>NZ_JBMHMD010000003.1:0-19318 GCF_049179115.1 Solwaraspora sp. WMMB762 | reverse complement strand
ACGTGCATGCCGAGGATTCGGCGGGGCGTGTCGGTGGTGGGCATGACCCGGCCGAGTCCCCAGAGGCTGTCGACGTACACGGCGATCTCGACCTGGTACGCGACGAAAGCGCTGGTCAGCTCGGCGCGGATCGTCGTTTCTGCGGCGGTAATGGCGTCGCGCAGGCTGTTGTCGTCGCAGGGGTGCGGGATGCGCAGGCTGTCGAGGGTGACGACGGGTGCGGCGGCGTAGCTGGGTGGCGCGGTGCGGTCGGCGGTGATGATGACGGCGCGGTGGCCGCTGGCGGCCAGCCCGGTGACGGTGCCGGCTACGGCGCGTTCCATGCCGGCGGGGGCGTCGGGTCGCCAGGAGGCGAGGATGAAGGCGACGGTTGTCATCGGTGTTGCGCGGTGTCGGGGACGGCGAGGTCTTCGACGGGCGTGGTGCCCGGGAGGGGCGCTTCCCAGGGGAAATGCACCCAGTCGTCGGTGTCCCAGATCCACAGGTGGGGGTTGTAGTCGGCCCCGGTGTTGCGGCACAGGACGGCGGTGTGGACGACCGATCCCGCCCAGAGGTACGGGAACAGTCTCGGGTAGAGCGCCTCAATGGTCGCGCCGGTGCCGCAGATGTCGTCGACGAGCAGGACGTTGCCGAGCAGGCGGGTGTCGCCCAGCACGGTGGTGAGTGGCCGCAGGTCGAGGGTGACGTGGCCGGTGGCCTGGGTGTAGATCGTGTCGGTGGGGTTGTGCCGGGCATCGACCCGCAGGACCCGGGCGTCGAGGCGGGCGGCGAGGCTGTGGGACAGGGGTACGCCGCCGTTGGCGATGCCGACGATCGCCTCGATGGGTCCGATCCGGTTGGTCACCTCGCGGGCGAGGAGGTTGACCGCCTTCTCGTAGGCGTCGGCGGTGAGCCGTAGGACGCGGCGGTGGGTGAAGGTCCGCTGGGCGGTGCGGCTGGTCATGCGGATCCGTCCTTCGCGGTGAGGGTGAGGTCGGCGGGCGTGGTCAGCGGCTTCAGTCCGGCGATGGTGAGGCCGCGCTGGTCGTTGCGCCAGATGCGTCCGTCGGCTCGGACGACGGTGAATCCGCCCGCGAGTTCGCGGGTGCGCAGCCGTACGCGCAGGGTGTCCGGAATGTGCAGGCGGTGCACGTGGTCGAGTGCGGCGACGTCGGTGAGCATCTGGTTCTGTTGGTGCAGGCCAGCGCCGATGGGCAGCATCTGGAGCAGGGTCAGGCCGTTGACGCCGAGGTCGTGGGCAAGGTCGATCATCCGTTGGGTTTCGGGCTGGTTGGTGGCCATCAGCACGGTCTGGATCTGGACGCAGACGCCGGCCTGGACGGCGGCGCGGATCCCGTCGATGGCGTGGGTGAAGCTGCCGGTGCCGCGTAGCCGGTCGTGGGTGGTCTCGGTCGCTCCGTCGAGGGAGACCCGGATGGCATCGACGACGTCTGCGAGGTGCGGGACGCGGCGTTGCAGGTGGGTGCCGTTGGTGGTGATCGACACTGCGGCGCGTCCACCGGCGGTGACGGTGCGGGCCAGGTCCGGTAGGTCTTTGAGGAGCAGTGGTTCGCCGCCGCTGATGTCCACGCCGAGGATGTCGCTGCCGGCGAGGATCTGGGCGATGCGGTTGCGGTCGGCGGGGCCGAGTTCGCGGACGCTGGTGTCGTCGAGGCAGTGTGGGCAGTGCAGGTTGCAGCGGACGATCGGTGACCAGCAGATGCTGGCGGGTTGGGATCGGGCGTGCTCGTCGGGGGCGACGACCGGCCACCGGCTGACCTCAGCGGGGTCTCCGCTCCATCTGCCGGCGGGTAGCGGGTGTGGGGCGTGGTGGGTCAGTCCGGTCGCCGGGTCGTGGGCGAGGTTCCCATCGGCACCATAAACACGAGATGTCACCGCAGCACCTCCGCCTGCGCGAGCAGGGCCTGTGCCCGGGAGGCGAGGTCGGCTTCCCGCTGGGCGGGGGCGGGCTCGCCGAGGAGGTGCCGGTAGTAGGCGATGCGCGCTGGGGCACTGGCCAGCTTGGCGCGCCATTGGATTGCGGCGTCGGGTGCGTCGATGTGCCAGGCGCGGAGCTGACGCAGTGGTGTGATCTTGCAGCCGGCGGCGATCAGCGTCGCGCCGAGGTGGGTGTCCTCGGCTCCCCAGCCGGCGGCGGTCCATCCGGGGTCGAATCCGCCGACGTGGGTGACGGCTGCGCGGGGCATGGCGACCAGGGCGGTGACGACCATCCTCGGCAGGTCCCAGTCGAAGTAGCGGGCGCCGTGGCCGAGATCGACGAAGTCGTGGGTGTCGTCGAGCGGGCGCAGGTCCATCGGCTGGTGGTAGACGTCGCCGGTGTAGAACATGGGTTTGCCGACTGGCGGGCTCCACCGGACGCGGTGGTCAGCGTGCAGGTCCGGTTCCCCGTCGGGGACCTCGGCCCGCAGGTACCGGCCGGGCTGGTAGGCGATGTTGTGCCGGAATCCGACCTGGACGAGGCTGGGGTGGGCCCGTACGGCGACGTCGGCGAGGGCGTGGGCGGTCAACACCATGTCGGCGTCGAGGTGGACGATGGTGTCGGCGTCGGCGAGGTGGGTGCCGACGTTGCGGGCGGTGGCGCCACCCACCTGTGCGGGCAGCCGGTAGGCGGTGTCGACGGCGGGGTGCAGTCGGATGATGGCCGGGGTGTCGTCGGTGGAGGCGTCGTCGATCACGATGACCTGGACCGTCCCGGAGGTGTCCTGCTTCGCGAGCGCGTCGAGCACGACGGGCAGGCTGTAGGCGTTGTTGTGTGCGGGGATCACCACCGACAGCACGGTCCCCGCTGCCATCGCGGCTGGTGTCGGGTCGTGCCAGCCCAGCCCGGTACGGGCGGTGAACGCTGCGGTCAGGTCGGTGTGGTCGTTGTCGCTGGCGGCCAGCATCTGGGCCAGGGTCGGCATGGTCACCATCCCCAGGTGTCGAGGACACGGGCGGCGTCGGGCCACCCGGACGCGTGGTCAGGAATCCAGTGGATGCGGGGACGTGCCGGGTGGGCGAGCAGGTCGGCGAGCAGGACCAGGTACAGCGGTTCGGCGACGACGAGGATCTCGTCCGGCACGCCGGTGGCGTCGAACTCAGAGGTCAGTGCCGCCGCAACCTGGGGTCGCAGCTCGACAGCGCGGTGCGGATCCAGCGGCCGGTCATAGGTGTGCAACGGGGTGTCGGCGTGCACGAGTCCGTGTTCGGCACTGAGGAAGCGGACCCGGTCGCGGTGCGGCCGGTAGCCGAGCCGATCGCGCAACGGTGGGATGCAGCCGCCGTCGTAGAGGTCGAACGCGGCCAGCGCACGGCGCGTTGCTGACTTCTCCTTCGAGCAGCCGACGAGGACAAGTCCGTCGCTGACCGGCAGCGCGAGTTTGTGGTTCATGCTGGCCTCACCGGGCGTACGCCGATTCCCGCGCTGCGGCACTCGGCGTGTACGGCGTTGAGGAAGGTGCAGCGGGCGTACAACGGCGGTGATGCGTAGGAGCCGCCTCTGATCATGTACCCGTGCCCCTTGGTTGGTGTGGACGTCCACTCCCAGCAGTTGCCGGCCACGTCGAGCAGGCCCTCCGGGGTCGCCCCGGCCGGGTGGGCGCCGACCGGCCCGCAGCGGGTGTGTTCGACCTCCGTGCCGCGGAGTCGGGCGAGGTCCGGCCGCCAGGAGTCGTCTCCCCACGGCCAGGTCCGTCGCTGCCGGCCGCCGGCGATCCATTCCCACTCCGTTGAGGTGGGCAGCCGTCCGCCCACGTCGGCGGCGAGCCGGACGGCCTGAGCATGGTCGACCTCGACGACCGGCAGGTCCGGGTCCGGCGGCTCGCCGGCCCGGTTCAGGTGCCGGTACGTCAACGGTGTGGCCGCCACGAGCAGGTCGATCACCGTACGTTCCCGGGCCGCGTCCCCGAACCGGCCGATGCCGCCGGGAACGGGTAGCCACCGCAGTGGCGACGCCCACCCAGCCTTATCGTCCGCGTTGGCGGTCCGCGTCGTATCGGTGCTGTGCATGTCTCTCCCGTCATCCATCGATCAGGAACAGGTCTTCGGGATGCGCCAGGTGCGGTGGCCGGATTCGGCTCTTGCGCACGTTCGGGGCGAGCCCTACCGCCGCGAGCGCACAGCCGATCCGCTCGTAGGCGATGGCAGCGCCTCGGCGGTCAGGTGCGAGCGCGGCGTAGTTGTCCGCGAAGCGCACCACTGACAGGCCGTCGAGCTGCGCATCTGCCTGCGCCAGACGCAGGTGGAACACCACCGGCCACAGGCCGCTGCCGGGCATCATCGGGGTAGGCAGGGCATCCAAGGCGCGGCGGAATCGCGACAGGAACGCACCGTCTTTCACGTGTACGGCGAGCCAGCCGACCAGCTCGTCGACGGTGCCGCCCTGTGACGCACCGGCAACGTCAACGTCCGCGACCCATCGCCTACCCGCACGCCGGTGCTGGTCGGCCTGCCGTACCGAGGTGATCCGGTTGCGGCCGGCGCGGTATCCCGACACCCAGCCGGCAAGCACCCTCGCCTCCATGATCGGAGTGAGGGCGTCGCGCATCGCGCGGTGCACGATCCGGTCCTCCACTGTCGGGATCGCCGCCGGGAAGGTCTTGCCGGTGTAGCTTGGAATCCACACCTGCCGCAGCGGAGCCGGCTGCCATGAGCCGGCGCGGAGGCGCTCAGCGAGCTCCGCGAGCCGGTCCCGTAGACCCACGCGGTACGCCGCCCAGGTCATCCCGTCGACACCGGGTGCCGATGCCCGCCGCATACAGGCGCGGGCCGCCGCGACCAGATGGACCGGATCGACGAGGTACGGCATCAGGGAGTGCGCCGCGAGGGCCGAATCCGGTACGCTCGATCCAGCCTGGACGGCAGGAACGATCCCGCCCCCCACAGCGTCACCCGAGCCGCTACCCGACACGCGCGGCCGATGGGGCCGGGAACGACGGCCCCGTCCAGGCCCTTCGCCCTCGTGATGGATCAAGTTACCGGCCACGGACGTCACCCCACGCCAGCACGTGCAGCCGCGAGGTCAGGTTCCATCCCCGCCGCACCACCTCGTCGGCCAAGCCCTGTAACCCGGTCAGCACTTGATCCGCTGCGGTGCCTTCCGGCATCACCCAAACCGGTTCCAGGCCGAATCGCTGCTGCAGGTCGGCGATCTCGTCAAGGTCCGCCGGGCCGGACGCGACGAACTTGAACCGCGCCCGGCCGGTGCGCGCGAACGCTTCCAGTGCCTCACCGACTGTCCGGCGCAGCTGGTCACGTGGGGCGCTGAAGCTCGCCAGCTTCGGCGAGACGTTCCAGTCCACCAGGTCCGCTACCGCCGGGTCGGGCACCACCGTGCCGTTGGTCTCCACCTCAACGTGCCGGCCGGCAGCAGCCAGCTCGGCGAGCAGCGGCACCAACGCGGCCTGCTGGAGCAGCGGCTCACCGCCGGTGACCACCACCAGCCGAGTCGGCTGGTCCAGCACCCACCGCAGTACGGCGTCCGTCGAACGCCGGGTCGCTTCACGCGCCGGGTCGAACCGGCTCCAATCCCAGGTGTACGGGGTGTCGCACGACGGGCAGGACAGGTTGCACCGCGACAGCCGGACGAACAACGCCTGCTGGCCGCAGCTCGGCCCCTCGCCCTGCACCGTCGCGAACATCTCCGCCACCAGCAGCCCGCCGGCTGACCCGCTCATGACCGGCCGTCCGCCGGGGCGTACTCCGCATACGTCGACGTGGTCTCACCGACGCGGACGGCCCTCAGCTGGACCGTCACGGGCAGGGACAGGTTTTCCTGACACCACTCGTAGAGAAACCACGCCAGGTTCTCGCTCGTCGGCGCGACGTCGAGCACCTCTGTCAGGTCCCGATGGTCGAACGTGGCGGCCAGGTACTCACCGAGCGGCGCCAGGTCGGCGAAGTCCACCACGAATCCCGGCGGCACGAGGTCGGGGCTGCTGACAACGACCTCGACGGTGTAGCTGTGCCCGTGCAGCCGCCCGCACTTGTGATCGGCGGGAAGGCCGGAGATTCGATGGGCGGCCTCGAACCGGAACGACTTCCTGATCGTGAACACCTACGGCACCTCGTACTCGGTCGGGTCCGCCACGTTCGCGACGAAGAAGGCCTCGCGGCGCTCGACGCAGGTCCCGCACCTGCCGCAATGCCGTGCGCCGCCCCGGTAGCACGACCAGGTGTCCACGAACGGCACCCCCAGTCGGGCACCTTCGGCCACGATCTGCGATTTGCTGGCGTTGATGAACGGCGCGAGGACCACGAAGTCCGAATCGATGAAACCCTCGTTCGCCACCCGTACCATCTGCTCGTAGGCGGCGACGAAGCTCGGCCGGCAGTCCGGGTAGATCGGATGATCGCCAGCGTGAGCGCCGAACGCCACCGCGTTGGCTCCGATGGCAACCGCGTGCGCCACCGCCACGTCAAGCATGATCGCGTTGCGGTTCGACACGACCGTCGCCCTCATCGAAGAGTCGGAATAGTGCCCGTCGGGCATCGCCACCGCTGGGTCGGTCAGCGACGACCCAGCGAGCAGCTCAGCGATCGCGCCGAGCTGGACGACCCGGTGGGCACCTCCGAGGCTTGCGGCTGTCCGGTAGGCGAACTCCAGCTCCCGGCGATGCGACTGCCCATAGTTGAACGACAGCATCGTCAGGTCGCAGCCCTCGGCCCGCAGGCGATGGGCGAGTACGGTGCTGTCCAACCCGCCGGAAAGCACCAGTACCACTTTCCTTGGCGATTCCGCGTTCGCCCCGCTAGGTCCGTTTCTCATCGCCCCTCCTGGCGTCACCTGAAACGTGCGTGAGGTCTGCCGTACGTTCGTGAGCTCTTGTAGGTGCGGAACCCGGAGGACTTCCCGAAACTATTACCGGGCTTTCTCAACGTAATCCGTAAACGCGAAAGATCTCCAACTTCATTACCGTACGTAATGTGGCAGGAAAGTGTTCCAACGATCTGCGGAACCCGGTCTTGAGAACCTTCCAACACTTCAGATGGGCGATCGCGCGTTCGACGGCGGCGCGGAGCCGGTTGAGTGCGGTGTTGCACGCGCGTCGGACCCCGGTCAACTCCCGACCCCGAGGCTTCTTGTACGGACTCACGATGCCGGCACCCTGGTACCCCTTGTCACCGATCATCCCGGGCCCGCCGGGGGCGTAGTGGCCGGCCCACCCGGCGGCGATCCCGGACACGTCGAACGCCTTCCGGTCGTGCATGCCACCCGGACACGGGTCACCCACATCGACCACCCGCCCGGCGAGATTGGCCACCACCTGCACGTTCTGCCCACAGAAGCCCTTCTTCTCGGAGAACAGCCCGTCGACGTCGTCGCGTTCCCCGACCGGCGCGACCAGACCATCGACCAGGACCGCGTCCCGGCGGGCCTGGTCACGGACCTGCTCGTACAGCGGGGTCAACACCACGTCCACCAGCGGCTCCAGCTCCTCCTGATACCGCTCCACGGTCGTCGAACCGCAGCCGAAAACCTCACCGATCACGTCCGGCGCCAGATTGTGCCGCAGCCCGAACAACACCAGCACCAACGCCGTGTACAGCGGCAACGCCCGAGGGCGCCCCACCGGCAGGTCCCAGTCGACCAGCGCGTCCACCTGCTCGTACAGCCAGTCCAGTTGATCGGAGTCCAGTCCGGTCATACGCTCACAGCGCGGCGGCCGGCCGTCGATCGTTTGAGTCCACACAACCCAGATGATCCAGACGTCGCCGGCCGCCGTTTCCACAAACGACACGCCCACCTTGGTCACACCACAGGCCGTCACCCCACGTAATATCGACGAACCTCGGTGCCAATCGGCTCGAAGCCTATTGGGAAGTCCTCCCGCTACAACTGCAGTGGGATTCGATAGGCGGCTTGACCGCCTCGATATCCGCCGCGATGTCGTCCCGTACCAACCGATTGCGCTGATCAGCTGCGGCGCTTCCGTATCACGTCGCGATTCGCGAGCGGGACCGTTGGTCACAGCGCGCCGCCCGCGAGTAGCGCGACTCCGGCAAGGGTCAGGAACTCTGCCCTCGCGGACGGATCGTCGGCGAGGGTGCCGCGCCATCCCACGCTGACGGTTGTCGCACCGTGCGCTCTGATACCTCGGCGGGTCATGCAGGTGTGTTCGGCGACGACGACAGCCCCGGCACCGCGTGCGCTCAACTCCTCGAACAGCCAGCCCACGATCTGTTGGGTGAGGCTCTCCTGGACCTGCGGACGCCGGGCGAACATCTCCACCAGTCGAGCGAGCTTCGACAGGCCGAGGATGCGGCCGTCGGGGAGGTAGCCAACGTGCGCGACCCCGGTGAACGGCAAGAAGTGGTGCTCGCACAGCGACACGAACGGCACCGCGCGTGCCAGCACCAGATCCCGGTGCCCTGCGTCGTTCGCGAAGGTCGTCGGCACGAACTGCGGGCCGGCCAGCAACTCCCGGTAGGCCGCCACCATCCGCGCCGCGCTGCGCGACCTGGAGTCGGTGTCCAAGGTGATACCCAGCTCCGTCAGGAACTGCTGGGCGGCACGCTCCGCAGCCTCCACGTCGACAGAGCCGGAGGGCATCGGATCACGCCCCCGACTCGCGGGCCACGTCGCGACCCGTCTGCGCCTGCGCGAGGAGCACGTTCAGTACGTCGCGCATCGCCGCGCCCTGGGCGAGGCGCACGTAGTGTGAGCGCCGCTCCTCGTAGCTGCCCAGCTCCACCCGGATGAAGTCGGTCTTCGGCGGGTCGTCGACGAACCGGACGAGCTGGACCGCTACCTCGGTCGGGTACCGCCCCGGCTGGGGGTTGCAGGGATGCCGGTCGCCCCAGTGCGCGGGCGGCGACGACTCGGGGTGGAACTCACTGGGGCCGGCGGCGGTGCACTCGTTGAGATCACACCAGTCCGGGTGGTCGAGGATGTCGGATGGTGCTGGGAGCTCGCTGTCCACACGTAGCCCTTTCACGTCGAGAGTCGGCTGGTCAGGCTGAAGCGGTGGCTCCGGCGACGACGGAGCGGATGTCGCGCAGCCGGATCGGAAGGGGCTCGGTGCCGTCGAGGTCGGCGTCGGGCTCGGTACGGGCCATGACGTTGTGCGGGAGCAGCGAGTCGACGCTGGTCCCACCGCCGGGACGCTGGTAGGTCACCAGCACCGCAACGGACGACCCGGCTTCCACGACGCCGGGTCGCCACTGGCCGGTGTGTGGGGGCCATACCCACACGCGGTCGGACGGGCGGTAGGTGGCCGCGTCGGCGATGTCGTCGGGGCGGCGCTGGTGCGGGTCGGTGGCAGGGGTGGGTGGTGGCATCACGCCTCCTTCCTTGAGTTGCTATGTAATAGGTGTTGAGCCGGGTCCCGGCCTGGGTGGCGTGGTGCAGGGGTGCCGAAGCTCCGCGAGCCGCCGTCGGCCGCGCACGTCGGTCAGTCACGCGTCCGCCTGATCAGGACCAAGGTCTTCGAGTGCGGGTCTGGCCGCCAGCAAGGTGGAGATCGGGTGGATGCACTCGATCCCCGCACTCCACGCACCAGCCGCTGACTTCCTTACCGAAGCAGAACCCCACGAAGACTCCGGCGAACAGGCATATCGCGGCTACCAGCACGAGAATCACGCTCTTGCTCCAATCGATAGCCTGGCCAGCGCCAGAACGGTCGGCGGAGAACCTGCGACCACCTCATTACACTTTGAGTGTGTCCAAAAATCAACACCCAGAGCCAAAGCAAAGTTAGTTGATCTTTGTTTTCCCTGGTGAGGATGGTGTCCGCCGGTCCGGTCCAGGGGTGGTGAACGAGCACGGCCTTCCCAAGTAGACGATGAAGGTTCCTACGCCAGTCGTCGTCTGCAAAGAAAGGCCGCTCGTGTCAGTCTCCCACGCCGCGTTCGACACCGTCACCGATCATCGCGGGGAGGTGGACACCCGGCAGGTCACCGCGCTGGCGACACTGTTCGGGCAGGTCACCGATCCACGGAAGGCCCGGGGCGTCCGGCACCGGCTCGCGGCGGTGTTGACCGTGCTGACGATGGCACTGCTGTGCGGAGCCCGCAACTTCCGGCAGGCCGCCGACCGGGTCGCCGAATTGCCGCAGCCGCTGTTGGCCGCCGCTGGCGCCCGCCGGCATCCGGTGCTCGGGGTCCGCGTCGCACCGGGTCGCGACACGCTGCGCCGGGTGGTCGAGGCGGTCGACGCGGCCGTGGTGGACCGCCTCGTCAGCGCCTGGCTGGCCACCCGACTCGCCCCACCGGCCGACCAGTGCGGGCTGGCGGTGGACGGCAAGACCGTCCGCCACTCGGGCGGACCGGACGGGGTCGACGTGCAGCTGTTCGCCGCGATGCGCCACGACACCGCGGTGGTCGTCGCCCAGGTGCGGGTCCCGGCCGGCACCACCGAGGTCACCCAGATCCGGGCGCTGCTCGACCACACCGAGATCGCCGGCACGGTGATCACCGCCGACGCCGCGCACCCCAGCGGCGACACCGCCACCTACCTGCGGAACCGAGACGCGGACTACGTGTTCACCGTGAAGGGCAACAGGCCCGCGCTGCTGGCCGCGATCACCGACCGGCTACCCGCCGCCACGGCCGCGACCAGCGACCACACCGACACCGAACGCCGCAGCGGCCTGCGGGTCACCCGCACCATCTGGACGGCGCCCGCCACCGGCGTCGACTTCCCCGGCGCGGCCACGGTGTTCCGGCTACGCCGTGACGTGTACGCGCCGGACGGGCAACGGATCAGCAAACAGATCGTCCACGGCATCACCAGCCTGACCAGCGCGGGGGCCGAGATCGCCAGACACGTGCGCACCCACTGGTGGATCGAGAACAAGGTCCACTGGGTCCGTGACGTCCTGTTCGGCGAGGACACCCACCACGCCTGGCTCGGCGGCGTCGCCCACGCCATGGCCGCCCTGCGCAACCTCACCATCGCCCTGATCCGGCTCGCTGGACACTCCAGGATCAAGCAGGTGATGGAACGTCACCACGCCGACAAGATGCTCATCCCAGCCCTGCTCAACGCATCGCAGCCATGATCAACTGACTTTGCTTCAGCTCTGAATCAACACCTCAGGGAGATCGGCTTTCCATTAATCGAGCCGACGTGAGATCATCGGTAATTGTCCAGCCCATTTAGGCGGGGCCAATGTATGTAATGGCAGATCGGTTGTATCATTTGGGCGAGACACACGCCCAAAACGAGCGGGAGGTGGTCGACAGGTGTCGGATATGGTGGGTTCTGCACTGTTGCGTCGGTACGTCGGCCGGCGACTCGAAGCACTGCGACGACGCGCCGGCCTGACCCAGGAGCAGGCGGCCGACGCACTCCAGAAGGGACGCGCGACGATCGCCCGCATGGAGGACGGGCACGAGGCCGTACGCTTCCGGGACATCGACGTCAAGGCCATGCTGGAGCTCTACGGCGCGGAGCCTGAGGACGGGAGGATCCTCCTCGCGCTCACTGCCGAGACCCGCAACGGGCGGCGGAAGTCCTGGTGGCACGACCGTACCGAGACTGAGTTGCCCGCTTTCTTTGCGCTCTACGTCTCGCTGGAGGACTCCGCCGAGACGATCAGGCAGTACGAGGTCGAGCTGATCCCAGGCTTGCTTCAAACCCGGCGGTACGCCGAAGAAGTTCACGGAGTGCCGACCGGCTACATCGATGACGGCGAGAAACAGCGACGCGTCGAGGTCCGGATGGAGCGGCAGTCGCTGCTCACCCGCCCTCGCGCACCACACCTCAGCGTCATCCTCAACGAGGCCGTACTGCACCGGCACATCGGCGGGCGCGAGGTGATGATCGAGCAGCTCGAGCACCTGCTCGAACTGACCCGGCGCGGCAACATCAGCATCCGGGTACTGCCGTTCACCGCCGGAGTCCACGGCGGCATGGCAGCGTCCACCCCGTTCGCGCTGCTGACCTTCCCTGCGGACCCGCAGAGTGGTGAGCCGCTCGAACCGCCACTCGCCTACGTCGACACCCTGACCGGAGCGCTCTACCTGAACAAGCCCGGCGAGTCCGGCACCTACCAGCTCGTCTGGGAAGACATCGACCGCCGCTCACTCAACGAGGACGAGTCGAGGAGGACTTCCCAATAGGCTTCGAGCCGATTGGCACCGAGGTTCGTCGATATTACGTGGGGTGACGGCCTGTGGTGTGACCAAGGTGGGCGTGTCGTTTGTGGAAACGGCGGCCGGCGACGTCTGGATCATCTGGGTTGTGTGGACTCAAACGATCGACGGCCGGCCGCCGCGCTGTGAGCGTATGACCGGACTGGACTCCGATCAACTGGACTGGCTGTACGAGCAGGTGGACGCGCTGGTCGACTGGGACCTGCCGGTGGGGCGCCCTCGGGCGTTGCCGCTGTACACGGCGTTGGTGCTGGTGTTGTTCGGGCTGCGGCACAATCTGGCGCCGGACGTGATCGGTGAGGTTTTCGGCTGCGGTTCGACGACCGTGGAGCGGTATCAGGAGGAGCTGGAGCCGCTGGTGGACGTGGTGTTGACCCCGCTGTACGAGCAGGTCCGTGACCAGGCCCGCCGGGACGCGGTCCTGGTCGATGGTCTGGTCGCGCCGGTCGGGGAACGCGACGACGTCGACGGGCTGTTCTCCGAGAAGAAGGGCTTCTGTGGGCAGAACGTGCAGGTGGTGGCCAATCTCGCCGGGCGGGTGGTCGATGTGGGTGACCCGTGTCCGGGTGGCATGCACGACCGGAAGGCGTTCGACGTGTCCGGGATCGCCGCCGGGTGGGCCGGCCACTACGCCCCCGGCGGGCCCGGGATGATCGGTGACAAGGGGTACCAGGGTGCCGGCATCGTGAGTCCGTACAAGAAGCCTCGGGGTCGGGAGTTGACCGGGGTCCGACGCGCGTGCAACACCGCACTCAACCGGCTCCGCGCCGCCGTCGAACGCGCGATCGCCCATCTGAAGTGTTGGAAGGTTCTCAAGACCGGGTTCCGCAGATCGTTGGAACACTTTCCTGCCACATTACGTACGGTAATGAAGTTGGAGATCTTTCGCGTTTACGGATTACGTTGAGAAAGCCCGGTAATAGTTTCGGGAAGTCCTCGAGGATCATGATCACTTCTGCATTGGAGGCACTCCGTGAAGCCTGACCAGACCGGTGCCCAGTGGCGTAAGTCCAGCCGCAGCGGCAACGGCAACAACTGCGTGGAGGTGGCCACCAACCTCCTCCCGACGACCGGGCGGGTCCTCGTCCGCGACAGCAAGAACCCGACAGCAGGCGTCCTGAGCATCAACCCCCAGGACTGGCAGTCCTTCGTACGCGAAGCGAGCCGCGAACGCTTCACCGCCTAACAAGCCAGTACGCCGCAGCCACCCTGCCGTCTCGGTTGGCCCTGTCCGCAGAGGGCGGCTGACAGCGTCAACGCATCGATCCCAGTAGCCGGCACGCCACCGTGCCGGCTACTGCTACTGGCAGCAGTTGATCCCCTCAAGTCACGGATTGCGCGGTGCTCGGCGCGAAGACCAATACCGCACGGTCGCTGCCGCCGGAAACGATACGCTGCCGGCTGTCTGATTTTGGTAGCACCGCGACCGCGTTGACCTCGCCGATGTGACCGGTCAACTCGGCCAGTTGCTCATCGGTGTCAGGGGTTCCAAACCCCGCACCAACCCCAAACCAACCCCACCCCGGAGATAATGGGGCCGTTGCCGTCCGCTCCTGGCACGCCGACCTAAACTTCACGGCCGTTTCAAGATCATCTGGTGAGGTCGAGGATGGTGAATGGCCTGGTCATGTTGCGGGCGGCCCATCTGGTGGCTTCCGTGACGTCGGTTCGGCCGGCCAGGCGTAGGGCGTTGATCGCGAGGTTACGTAGCGAGGCCAGGATCCGGGGCCCGGACCGGGTACGCGTGGTCGACCGGTCCTCCCGGTAGCAGGTGTCTCTGATCCAGTGCAACGATTCGATGGCCCAGTGACTGCGGTTGTAGGCGGCCAGTTCGGCGGGGCCGGCCTGGTCGGGAGTGTGGCTGGCGACGCCGAGCTGCGCGGCGGCGGACTGTTTCCCGGTGGCGGTGTGCGTGACGTAGCGTTCGATCAGCCAGACCTGGTTGACGTGCGGGAACGGCAGATCGGGCGGGGCGGGCAGGACACGGATCGTGCGGCGGGTCCGGCGGCCGTGTCCGATGTCGACGCTTTCCAGGTCGGGCGGGGTGTCGGCCCAGGGCAGTGTGTTGAGGGCGTCGAACAGGGTCCGGCGGTTCTCCTTGACCGGGAACATGAACTGGCCGCCACGGTGGTGGATCAGTTCGGCGGTCGCCCTGGCGGTGTGCAACGCGTCCGCGGTGACGGTCATGCCTGGCAGGTCGAGGGTCTGCAGCAGGGCGCGGGCGGTGGCCGGTTCCGTGGTCTTGGCGCCGTCGGTCGGCGCCTGGGCGAGCACGACGCCCACCGTTCCCGGTCGCGGGTCCCCGGCGAGAGCGGACAGCAGGTGCAACTGGTTCCCGTCGTCGTCGACGGCGCCGCCGACGGTCTTGCCGTCCAGGCGTAACTGGGTCGGCGCGCCGGCTCTGACGTGGGCGTGTCGTTGTCCATTCGGCGATGACGGCGTCGAGCACGTCGGCGTCGGCGTCGGTGCAGACCCGCCAGATCGTCGACCGGGACGGCCGTCCGGCCGGGCGGGCCGCGACCCGTTCGTAGAGGCTGTCCACGATCTCGCACGGCACGTCGGCGACCCAGCCCGCGATCGCCGTGTAGCCGGTCGCTCCGGCCACGGTCGCGGCCGCCACCAGCGTCAGGACGACCGCGACCGGATGGTCGCGCCCCTGTGCCGACCGGCCGTCGGACACCGCGATCAACAGCTCCAGCAGGTCGTGACACGACGACGCGACGTCACCGACGACCGGCGTGGACACCGGATCGACGGTAGGGGTGACAGAATGCGGCATGACGAAGCTCCGGGTGGACAAGATCCTTGAGAAGACCTCGTCCTAACGGAGCTTCGTCCCTACTCGACACGCCGACACACCAACCGTCACCCACGGTCACAATGATCTTGAAACGGCCATGACCTAAACTTTGACCGTTTTGGTGGCTCTCACCGACTACGCAGCGGCCCCGAGTTCACCACGCTCCGCATGGCATCACCACGGTGCTTCGCACCCTTCGGTGGTCACCAGGGATCTTCGACGCAGGTGGTTCGGGTTAGGGGTCCATCTTTTCCGGCATTGGTGTACATCGCCTCCGCGATCACGCACGTATCGATTGCGCTTATCATGTTGGAATATCCGTAGGAGCCGCCGTTTAGTCGCAGCGGGTATTTCTTGCGAACGTCGTCAGCGGGACGGTAGACGGCTAGGATTATCTGCCCGCCGCGCAGTTCAGGGGCAACATCCGGGTTCAGCTCAGCACGTGCCCAGACGGTTCCGCATAGCGGCGAGGCTCTCATCTCGAGTCGGCCGATGTCACGTTCGTTCGAATCGAGAATTCGGGGTCCGTCTTTGCCGATCGGACTTGTGACCGCCGAATCGACACAACCAGACTCCTCGGGGTCTCTACCATCGTAGGCGGAGCTAAATTCTGGATCCGAGCGGACTGCGAGGGCAGTCGCGGTCACGGTCACGGCGATCAAGGCCAGAGTCGCGGTTATGCCAAGCCACCGCCAGAGCGGTGATTCAACGTTGTATCGACCGTTGCTCACGGCTCGGCCAGCCTCAATGAGGGAGTGTCGCTTGTAGGCGCAGGCTAGCCAGACGACCGAGCCGCTGAACAGCAATGGCGCGGCTAGAAGCATGGTGTAGAGGAGCCATCCAGGGGCGGTCAGGTCGCCATTGAACTGGGCGGCGAGGCCGACCGCGGTCGCGGCCACGAAGGTCGTGATAACCTCGTAGACCGCGACGCGCGGCGGCAGCGGGTTGAAGCTGTGGCGGCCCATCGTTACCAAGTGATCGCGGATGAGGCGACGCCGTCAGCTGTGACCCAGTAGTTGGGACCGGCACCGGACCAGCACTGCCGGTCGGTGTACGCCGATCCGGCTGCATCGGTGGTGATGGTAAAGGTCCAGAAGCCGGCTGGGTCTGCGGAGTCGTGGCAGGTGACGATGATGTTCTTGTGGGCCGGGTAGCCAGTCAGCGTGATTGCGTATCGGAAGCCGGACGGGGCGGACTGCCCAGGCTCCACTCTGAGTTTCGGGCCAGCCGGAGCGTAGTCGTACCGATGGCCGTCGCACTGATTCGTTCGGGTTTGGCCTGCGACCAGTTCTGACCAGACGTATCCAGAGTAACCATTGTAGAGTCCATCGAGCAGGGTAACCCAAAACCAGCGCGGAGACAGACCCTCGATGGGAGCGTTGCCGTCGGTCGAGCACACCATCCTCACGGGCGTGCCGTTCGGCAGCCAGTCGATCACTCCGCATGCGTTGGTGCTGGTGCCGTGACTCGGCAGGGAAGGACAGGCACGTAGGTTCGCGCCGCCGCTCTCCGGCGACTGGATCTGGCTAGTCGGATAACTGTTGTCTGTGGCTGCAGCCGAGGGAACGGGCAGGGCGATCATGCCGGTCAGCGCCAGTGCTGCGACGGCGAAGTTGATGACCCTCACTTTACTTCTCCTTGGTGTCGCGTGGAACGGTCCACTCTCCGAGCAAGATCGACATAGGAGAGCGTCGCGCAGAGCTATGTGTCCAGGACGCTCCGGGCGAGACCGGTTGAGTCTCGGCCCCGCGTCCTGGCCATGATGATCTGTCGCCTACAGGTTACGGGCTAGAGACGGCCCTGGCGAGGGAGTTATGGACCCGCTGGCGGGTAGGAAGCTACCCTAGGGTCATGCCGTTCCGGGATCCTGGCTGGACGATATTCTACGAGGAGTTTCTTGCACACCTCGGCGAAACCACCTCTGCTGCCGTTGCCGCCCACCTTGGAGTCGAGGAAGAGACGGTTCGGAACTGGCGCAAAGGCCGCTCGCACCCTACCCTTGCGATGCTGCCGACGATCGCTGAGTTTCTGAAGATGGGTGTTTCTGGAGAAACGGGTGATCGTGATCCACTGTACCTACATCGGCGTATGGGGCTGCTCCCGCCCAAGCCGCCTGATGAACAGCTGATCGATGCGGCATACCGGCTACAGAAACTCGAGCAGAGACTTTCCGAGGCGATGGAACGGGCAGGTGCCCTTGGTCGGCGGGAAGGCGCGAGTGCTGTCGTACGCGCAGCAGTGAGGAGTGGAGAGTGGGCTGTCGCTGTATGGCCGGCAGTCGAAGGGCCGCCCAGATGTCGGCTGCACGTCGCCGATCGACTCGACATTCGCCCTGTCGACGGACGGCCGGTCACCCATCATGATGTCTGGCAAGACCCCACGTTGCGTAGCGCTCTACGCGCCGCATATGCGGTGCCGGCCGTTGGACGGAGACCCCGCTGGTCTGGGGAGGACAGCGTGTCTCACTGGGCGATCAGCCATGTGGGCTCACCTCGCAGTCCGCTGATCCGATTCCCACATTCCGCAGTCATTAGCGTTGTCTGCCTGGCTCTAACGATTGAGTCGTGGGTGAACGACGTCGCATCCCTAATCGGAACAGCGCTCGGATACGGGTTGACGACGACCCGAGATCTAGCGATGGAGGCATACGGCCTACACTCCGGCATGACGCGCGCCGAGCATCGCCTAGCTGCATACGACGCGAAGCTGCAACGGCCGCCAGAGTGCCGGGTACTCAGTCACCACACGCCGCTTCCTGGCTCGCTGCGGTCGCCGTTCATGCCGATGTCCGGGCGGTGGCCTGAGAACGTCGTCTTCGTCTGGCTTCGAGAGGACGACGGCCTGCTACGTCAGTGGCTGGAACGGCCGACATCCGAGTTCACGTTCGATAGGCTCGCTTCGGACCGGGCCGCGATCGACCAGTACGCGCAGGCGGCAGCGGAACCCGAGCGGATCATCACCGTGGACACTCGCCAGACCAGGGACACGACGGCGCGATGGCAGCAGGTCCTTGAGTCGGTCAGTACTGCGCTCTCGCAGATGGTCGAGCGCGGTCTTCTTACCACCGACCTTACCGCTGTTCAGGAGAAGGCCGAGTTGGATGACCCCGCCGTAGCCGGGCCCTTACTTCGCTGGCTTCGCGCGGATGCCTGTGCTGCTGTGCCTGAGGTAGCAGGACCCCACGCGTTCCGTTCATAAGTCCGGCCTTGACCTGCACTGAGCCGTTTTCATCCTGTGTAGCGATTGGCTTCGACGTGGTGCAGGACGAGGATGGCCTGCACGATCGCGGTGGCGCGGTGCGGGCTGCAGCGCAGCTTGGTCAGGATCTTCCAGGTCTTGAGCGTGGCAATGGCCCGTTCGCCGCGTGCTCGGATTTTCGCGTGCCCCCGGTTGATCGTCTTCTGTCGGCGTGACAGCCTCGGCCGGAAGCGGTGGCGCTTGAACGGGGTGCGAACGCTTCCCCGGGCGCCCTGGTAGCCCTTGTCGGCGAAGGTCATCACCTCAGCGCTGGTCAGCGCGTGGGTGATGCCGTGGACACGGGCGGCGGTGAGGTCGTGCGCCGAGCCCGGCAGTGCCCGGGAGGCCCAGACGAGCCGGCCGGCGGCGTCGGCGATGACCTGCACGTTCACGCCATGGCGCCGGTGTTTGCCGGAGTAGTACGGCTTCTGGTCCGCCACGCGGTCGATCGGGATCAGCGTGCCGTCCAGGATCGCGTACGCCAGGTGTCGGATGCGGCGCATCGCCGTGGCCAGGTCCTCGGCGACCGCGGCGAGTAGCGCGATCGCTTCCTGGACGTACCGCCAGGCGGTGGCGACACCGACGGCGAACCCGGCGGCGAGCCGGGTGTAGGTGTCGCCGTTACGCAGGTGAGCCAGGGCGAGTAGCGCCTGGCGGCCCGGGTCGAGGTGCCGCCATCGGGATCGATGCTGGTTGCGGTGGGCTCGGATGAGGTCGGTGAGGTGGTTGAGGGTGCGGCTGGACAGCGGGATCGTGGAGGGGTAAGACAGCACAGGCGAGGCTCCCGGTCGGGGCATCGGATCTTGGTCGACTGCTGTCTTACCTGGAGCCTCGCCCTCATCGCTCTCCGGGCTCGCTGCACCCGCCCCGAGCTGCAAGATCAGCTTGGAAAAGGCTCACTACATCGGTCCGGTGTAAACCGTCCCGGCGATGTCCGGCCAGCGGCGCGCGCCCGGGGGCAGCTGCCATCTCGGTCCCACCGTCACTGGACCGGTCCCCTCGCGGGGTGCGGAAGTGGAGCTTCGCAAACGTGGGCACCAGGCCCCTGGTCAGCTCGGTGCTGTGGTGACGTAGACGCCTCGGCCTTGGTGGCCTTGAAGGACGCCGCGTTCCTGGAGGCGCGCGAGGGCTTGGCGGACGGTGGGTGCTGAGCATTCGTACTGTTCGCGGAGTTCCGTTGTGGATGGGATCTTGTCGCCGGGTTTG
>NZ_JBMHMD010000002.1:0-8393 GCF_049179115.1 Solwaraspora sp. WMMB762 | reverse complement strand
GAGCCGCTGGTGGACGTGGTGTTGACCCCGCTGTACGAGCAGGTCCGTGACCAGGCCCGCCGGGACGCGGTCCTGGTCGATGGTCTGGTCGCGCCGGTCGGGGAACGCGACGACGTCGACGGGCTGTTCTCCGAGAAGAAGGGCTTCTGTGGGCAGAACGTGCAGGTGGTGGCCAATCTCGCCGGGCGGGTGGTCGATGTGGGTGACCCGTGTCCGGGTGGCATGCACGACCGGAAGGCGTTCGACGTGTCCGGGATCGCCGCCGGGTGGGCCGGCCACTACGCCCCCGGCGGGCCCGGGATGATCGGTGACAAGGGGTACCAGGGTGCCGGCATCGTGAGTCCGTACAAGAAGCCTCGGGGTCGGGAGTTGACCGGGGTCCGACGCGCGTGCAACACCGCACTCAACCGGCTCCGCGCCGCCGTCGAACGCGCGATCGCCCATCTGAAGTGTTGGAAGGTTCTCAAGACCGGGTTCCGCAGATCGTTGGAACACTTTCCTGCCACATTACGTACGGTAATGAAGTTGGAGATCTTTCGCGTTTACGGATTACGTTGAGAAAGCCCGGTAATAGTTTCGGGAAGTCCTCGAGGATCATGATCACTTCTGCATTGGAGGCACTCCGTGAAGCCTGACCAGACCGGTGCCCAGTGGCGTAAGTCCAGCCGCAGCGGCAACGGCAACAACTGCGTGGAGGTGGCCACCAACCTCCTCCCGACGACCGGGCGGGTCCTCGTCCGCGACAGCAAGAACCCGACAGCAGGCGTCCTGAGCATCAACCCCCAGGACTGGCAGTCCTTCGTACGCGAAGCGAGCCGCGAACGCTTCACCGCCTAACAAGCCAGTACGCCGCAGCCACCCTGCCGTCTCGGTTGGCCCTGTCCGCAGAGGGCGGCTGACAGCGTCAACGCATCGATCCCAGTAGCCGGCACGCCACCGTGCCGGCTACTGCTACTGGCAGCAGTTGATCCCCTCAAGTCACGGATTGCGCGGTGCTCGGCGCGAAGACCAATACCGC
Organism: Solwaraspora sp. WMMB762; assembly: GCF_049179115.1. Taxonomy (NCBI): domain Bacteria; kingdom Bacillati; phylum Actinomycetota; class Actinomycetes; order Micromonosporales; family Micromonosporaceae; genus Solwaraspora; species Solwaraspora sp. WMMB762. The sequence goes on along the minus strand of NZ_JBMHMD010000002.1, from coordinate 7,375 downwards.
ACGGTCGCTGCCGCCGGAAACGATACGCTGCCGGCTGTCTGATTTTGGTAGCACCGCGACCGCGTTGACCTCGCCGATGTGACCGGTCAACTCGGCCAGTTGCTCATCGGTGTCAGGGGTTCCAAACCCCGCACCAACCCCAAACCAACCCCACCCCGGAGATAATGGGGCCGTTGCCGTCCGCTCCTGGCACGCCGACCTAAACTTCACGGCCGTTTCAAGATCATCTGGTGAGGTCGAGGATGGTGAATGGCCTGGTCATGTTGCGGGCGGCCCATCTGGTGGCTTCCGTGACGTCGGTTCGGCCGGCCAGGCGTAGGGCGTTGATCGCGAGGTTACGTAGCGAGGCCAGGATCCGGGGCCCGGACCGGGTACGCGTGGTCGACCGGTCCTCCCGGTAGCAGGTGTCTCTGATCCAGTGCAACGATTCGATGGCCCAGTGACTGCGGTTGTAGGCGGCCAGTTCGGCGGGGCCGGCCTGGTCGGGAGTGTGGCTGGCGACGCCGAGCTGCGCGGCGGCGGACTGTTTCCCGGTGGCGGTGTGCGTGACGTAGCGTTCGATCAGCCAGACCTGGTTGACGTGCGGGAACGGCAGATCGGGCGGGGCGGGCAGGACACGGATCGTGCGGCGGGTCCGGCGGCCGTGTCCGATGTCGACGCTTTCCAGGTCGGGCGGGGTGTCGGCCCAGGGCAGTGTGTTGAGGGCGTCGAACAGGGTCCGGCGGTTCTCCTTGACCGGGAACATGAACTGGCCGCCACGGTGGTGGATCAGTTCGGCGGTCGCCCTGGCGGTGTGCAACGCGTCCGCGGTGACGGTCATGCCTGGCAGGTCGAGGGTCTGCAGCAGGGCGCGGGCGGTGGCCGGTTCCGTGGTCTTGGCGCCGTCGGTCGGCGCCTGGGCGAGCACGACGCCCACCGTTCCCGGTCGCGGGTCCCCGGCGAGAGCGGACAGCAGGTGCAACTGGTTCCCGTCGTCGTCGACGGCGCCGCCGACGGTCTTGCCGTCCAGGCGTAACTGGGTCGGCGCGCCGGCTCTGACGTGGGCGTGTCGTTGTCCATTCGGCGATGACGGCGTCGAGCACGTCGGCGTCGGCGTCGGTGCAGACCCGCCAGATCGTCGACCGGGACGGCCGTCCGGCCGGGCGGGCCGCGACCCGTTCGTAGAGGCTGTCCACGATCTCGCACGGCACGTCGGCGACCCAGCCCGCGATCGCCGTGTAGCCGGTCGCTCCGGCCACGGTCGCGGCCGCCACCAGCGTCAGGACGACCGCGACCGGATGGTCGCGCCCCTGTGCCGACCGGCCGTCGGACACCGCGATCAACAGCTCCAGCAGGTCGTGACACGACGACGCGACGTCACCGACGACCGGCGTGGACACCGGATCGACGGTAGGGGTGACAGAATGCGGCATGACGAAGCTCCGGGTGGACAAGATCCTTGAGAAGACCTCGTCCTAACGGAGCTTCGTCCCTACTCGACACGCCGACACACCAACCGTCACCCACGGTCACAATGATCTTGAAACGGCCATGACCTAAACTTTGACCGTTTTGGTGGCTCTCACCGACTACGCAGCGGCCCCGAGTTCACCACGCTCCGCATGGCATCACCACGGTGCTTCGCACCCTTCGGTGGTCACCAGGGATCTTCGACGCAGGTGGTTCGGGTTAGGGGTCCATCTTTTCCGGCATTGGTGTACATCGCCTCCGCGATCACGCACGTATCGATTGCGCTTATCATGTTGGAATATCCGTAGGAGCCGCCGTTTAGTCGCAGCGGGTATTTCTTGCGAACGTCGTCAGCGGGACGGTAGACGGCTAGGATTATCTGCCCGCCGCGCAGTTCAGGGGCAACATCCGGGTTCAGCTCAGCACGTGCCCAGACGGTTCCGCATAGCGGCGAGGCTCTCATCTCGAGTCGGCCGATGTCACGTTCGTTCGAATCGAGAATTCGGGGTCCGTCTTTGCCGATCGGACTTGTGACCGCCGAATCGACACAACCAGACTCCTCGGGGTCTCTACCATCGTAGGCGGAGCTAAATTCTGGATCCGAGCGGACTGCGAGGGCAGTCGCGGTCACGGTCACGGCGATCAAGGCCAGAGTCGCGGTTATGCCAAGCCACCGCCAGAGCGGTGATTCAACGTTGTATCGACCGTTGCTCACGGCTCGGCCAGCCTCAATGAGGGAGTGTCGCTTGTAGGCGCAGGCTAGCCAGACGACCGAGCCGCTGAACAGCAATGGCGCGGCTAGAAGCATGGTGTAGAGGAGCCATCCAGGGGCGGTCAGGTCGCCATTGAACTGGGCGGCGAGGCCGACCGCGGTCGCGGCCACGAAGGTCGTGATAACCTCGTAGACCGCGACGCGCGGCGGCAGCGGGTTGAAGCTGTGGCGGCCCATCGTTACCAAGTGATCGCGGATGAGGCGACGCCGTCAGCTGTGACCCAGTAGTTGGGACCGGCACCGGACCAGCACTGCCGGTCGGTGTACGCCGATCCGGCTGCATCGGTGGTGATGGTAAAGGTCCAGAAGCCGGCTGGGTCTGCGGAGTCGTGGCAGGTGACGATGATGTTCTTGTGGGCCGGGTAGCCAGTCAGCGTGATTGCGTATCGGAAGCCGGACGGGGCGGACTGCCCAGGCTCCACTCTGAGTTTCGGGCCAGCCGGAGCGTAGTCGTACCGATGGCCGTCGCACTGATTCGTTCGGGTTTGGCCTGCGACCAGTTCTGACCAGACGTATCCAGAGTAACCATTGTAGAGTCCATCGAGCAGGGTAACCCAAAACCAGCGCGGAGACAGACCCTCGATGGGAGCGTTGCCGTCGGTCGAGCACACCATCCTCACGGGCGTGCCGTTCGGCAGCCAGTCGATCACTCCGCATGCGTTGGTGCTGGTGCCGTGACTCGGCAGGGAAGGACAGGCACGTAGGTTCGCGCCGCCGCTCTCCGGCGACTGGATCTGGCTAGTCGGATAACTGTTGTCTGTGGCTGCAGCCGAGGGAACGGGCAGGGCGATCATGCCGGTCAGCGCCAGTGCTGCGACGGCGAAGTTGATGACCCTCACTTTACTTCTCCTTGGTGTCGCGTGGAACGGTCCACTCTCCGAGCAAGATCGACATAGGAGAGCGTCGCGCAGAGCTATGTGTCCAGGACGCTCCGGGCGAGACCGGTTGAGTCTCGGCCCCGCGTCCTGGCCATGATGATCTGTCGCCTACAGGTTACGGGCTAGAGACGGCCCTGGCGAGGGAGTTATGGACCCGCTGGCGGGTAGGAAGCTACCCTAGGGTCATGCCGTTCCGGGATCCTGGCTGGACGATATTCTACGAGGAGTTTCTTGCACACCTCGGCGAAACCACCTCTGCTGCCGTTGCCGCCCACCTTGGAGTCGAGGAAGAGACGGTTCGGAACTGGCGCAAAGGCCGCTCGCACCCTACCCTTGCGATGCTGCCGACGATCGCTGAGTTTCTGAAGATGGGTGTTTCTGGAGAAACGGGTGATCGTGATCCACTGTACCTACATCGGCGTATGGGGCTGCTCCCGCCCAAGCCGCCTGATGAACAGCTGATCGATGCGGCATACCGGCTACAGAAACTCGAGCAGAGACTTTCCGAGGCGATGGAACGGGCAGGTGCCCTTGGTCGGCGGGAAGGCGCGAGTGCTGTCGTACGCGCAGCAGTGAGGAGTGGAGAGTGGGCTGTCGCTGTATGGCCGGCAGTCGAAGGGCCGCCCAGATGTCGGCTGCACGTCGCCGATCGACTCGACATTCGCCCTGTCGACGGACGGCCGGTCACCCATCATGATGTCTGGCAAGACCCCACGTTGCGTAGCGCTCTACGCGCCGCATATGCGGTGCCGGCCGTTGGACGGAGACCCCGCTGGTCTGGGGAGGACAGCGTGTCTCACTGGGCGATCAGCCATGTGGGCTCACCTCGCAGTCCGCTGATCCGATTCCCACATTCCGCAGTCATTAGCGTTGTCTGCCTGGCTCTAACGATTGAGTCGTGGGTGAACGACGTCGCATCCCTAATCGGAACAGCGCTCGGATACGGGTTGACGACGACCCGAGATCTAGCGATGGAGGCATACGGCCTACACTCCGGCATGACGCGCGCCGAGCATCGCCTAGCTGCATACGACGCGAAGCTGCAACGGCCGCCAGAGTGCCGGGTACTCAGTCACCACACGCCGCTTCCTGGCTCGCTGCGGTCGCCGTTCATGCCGATGTCCGGGCGGTGGCCTGAGAACGTCGTCTTCGTCTGGCTTCGAGAGGACGACGGCCTGCTACGTCAGTGGCTGGAACGGCCGACATCCGAGTTCACGTTCGATAGGCTCGCTTCGGACCGGGCCGCGATCGACCAGTACGCGCAGGCGGCAGCGGAACCCGAGCGGATCATCACCGTGGACACTCGCCAGACCAGGGACACGACGGCGCGATGGCAGCAGGTCCTTGAGTCGGTCAGTACTGCGCTCTCGCAGATGGTCGAGCGCGGTCTTCTTACCACCGACCTTACCGCTGTTCAGGAGAAGGCCGAGTTGGATGACCCCGCCGTAGCCGGGCCCTTACTTCGCTGGCTTCGCGCGGATGCCTGTGCTGCTGTGCCTGAGGTAGCAGGACCCCACGCGTTCCGTTCATAAGTCCGGCCTTGACCTGCACTGAGCCGTTTTCATCCTGTGTAGCGATTGGCTTCGACGTGGTGCAGGACGAGGATGGCCTGCACGATCGCGGTGGCGCGGTGCGGGCTGCAGCGCAGCTTGGTCAGGATCTTCCAGGTCTTGAGCGTGGCAATGGCCCGTTCGCCGCGTGCTCGGATTTTCGCGTGCCCCCGGTTGATCGTCTTCTGTCGGCGTGACAGCCTCGGCCGGAAGCGGTGGCGCTTGAACGGGGTGCGAACGCTTCCCCGGGCGCCCTGGTAGCCCTTGTCGGCGAAGGTCATCACCTCAGCGCTGGTCAGCGCGTGGGTGATGCCGTGGACACGGGCGGCGGTGAGGTCGTGCGCCGAGCCCGGCAGTGCCCGGGAGGCCCAGACGAGCCGGCCGGCGGCGTCGGCGATGACCTGCACGTTCACGCCATGGCGCCGGTGTTTGCCGGAGTAGTACGGCTTCTGGTCCGCCACGCGGTCGATCGGGATCAGCGTGCCGTCCAGGATCGCGTACGCCAGGTGTCGGATGCGGCGCATCGCCGTGGCCAGGTCCTCGGCGACCGCGGCGAGTAGCGCGATCGCTTCCTGGACGTACCGCCAGGCGGTGGCGACACCGACGGCGAACCCGGCGGCGAGCCGGGTGTAGGTGTCGCCGTTACGCAGGTGAGCCAGGGCGAGTAGCGCCTGGCGGCCCGGGTCGAGGTGCCGCCATCGGGATCGATGCTGGTTGCGGTGGGCTCGGATGAGGTCGGTGAGGTGGTTGAGGGTGCGGCTGGACAGCGGGATCGTGGAGGGGTAAGACAGCACAGGCGAGGCTCCCGGTCGGGGCATCGGATCTTGGTCGACTGCTGTCTTACCTGGAGCCTCGCCCTCATCGCTCTCCGGGCTCGCTGCACCCGCCCCGAGCTGCAAGATCAGCTTGGAAAAGGCTCACTACATCGGTCCGGTGTAAACCGTCCCGGCGATGTCCGGCCAGCGGCGCGCGCCCGGGGGCAGCTGCCATCTCGGTCCCACCGTCACTGGACCGGTCCCCTCGCGGGGTGCGGAAGTGGAGCTTCGCAAACGTGGGCACCAGGCCCCTGGTCAGCTCGGTGCTGTGGTGACGTAGACGCCTCGGCCTTGGTGGCCTTGAAGGACGCCGCGTTCCTGGAGGCGCGCGAGGGCTTGGCGGACGGTGGGTGCTGAGCATTCGTACTGTTCGCGGAGTTCCGTTGTGGATGGGATCTTGTCGCCGGGTTTGAGGTCGCCGGTGGCGATGGCGGACTCGATGTCGCGCATGATCCGGCGGAAGACCGGCTCTGCGGGCTGGGAGGGGGTCGGCACGGCGGGCTCCTCGCGTAGGTGGAGCCATCGCATCACGCCTGACCTGTGTTGGCAAGTAAGTCAAGTGTCACGTGTTGACTTGGCTTACTTAGCAATCTAGGTTTTCGGTCTGGTTGAGGTGCCGTCCTCGCGTAGGGGCTGAGGCGGGATACCTCGACCGCGGCCTGCCCTCCTATGCCTGGGCGTCCCCCGTCGTCGAGGACGGGAGGGCAGGCCATCCCGCTCTGCCCGCTGCGGCTTCCTGGCGCCCGCGCCCTTCCGTGCGCGAGCGCATCCCAACATGTATTGCTAAGTAAGCGAGGTTCTGATGGTGCGTACGATGACCCGCCGCCGGCTACTCGCCGGTGGGGCCGCTGTCGCGGCCGGGGTAGCTGCCTCGGCTTGCGGTCGGTTGCCCGCTGCCGGCCCCGCCGCTGTGCAGACGGTCAAGGTGTTGACGGGTGCCGGGTTCCAGGGGCGGGAGGCTCCGCTGCTGGTGGCGCGGGCTCAGGGCTGGTTCCGTGACGTGGGTCTGGCCGTGGAGGTGCTGCCGGGCAAGGGGTCGGGCGAGAATCTGAAGCTGCTGGCGGCCGGGCGGGTCGACGTGGCGACGCTGGACGTGAACGCCGCGATGATCGAGGCCAGCACGCCCGGCGGTATCAGGGACTTCCGGCTGACGTCGGTGCTGCACCAGCGGAACCTGGCGTGTTTCGTCGCGTTGGCGTCGTCGGGCATCCGCACGCCAGGTGATCTGGCGGGCCGGCGGTTGTCGTACCTGCCGGGCGGCATCAACCACGTGCTGTTCCCGACGTACGCGCAGCTGGCCGGTTTCGACCCCTCGGGCGTTCAATGGGTGAGCAACCCGGTGCCGGCCCAGCACGCGGCGCTGCTCGCCGAAGGAAGAGTCGACGCCATCTCGCAGTTCGTGCCGGCGGTGGAGTCGGTGCGGTCCGTCGCGAAGCAGGACCTGTCGGTGCTGCCGTTCGCTGACTGGATCGGTGACCTGCACGGCTCGGCGATGGCCGTCTCCACAGCGACCGCGACCAACCGCGCCGACGTGGTCCGCCGCTTCAACCGGGCACTTTTACGCGGGCTGGACTACTGCATGTGCCACCCCGACCAGGCGGGCAAGGCGTACGCGGCACAGCCGGAGACGCAGGGCCAGCAGGCCCACCTCGCCACCGCCGAGCTGACAGCGCTGCGCGGCTACGTCACCCCGGAAGAAGGACACCTCGGCCACTTCGACGAGGCGAGGGTGGCCCGCAACATCGCGATCCTGCATGGTGCCGGTGCCATACCCGCTGGGCTGGTGCCGTCGGACATCATCGCCCCGGAACTTGTCTCATGAACCGGCCCACGCCGCCGACGCCGGGTCTCGCCTCGGCTGTCACCGCGCGGCTGTGGACGGTGGTCGCGGGAGCCTGCCCGCCGGTTCTC
>NZ_JBMHMD010000001.1:2657500-7322552 GCF_049179115.1 Solwaraspora sp. WMMB762 | reverse complement strand
AACGATACGCTGCCGGCTGTCTGATTTTGGTAGCACCGCGACCGCGTTGACCTCGCCGATGTGACCGGTCAACTCGGCCAGTTGCTCATCGGTGTCAGGGGTTCCAAACCCCGCACCAACCCCAAACCAACCCCACCCCGGAGATAATGGGGCCGTTGCCGTCCGCTCCTGGCACGCCGACCTAAACTTCACGGCCGTTTCAAGATCATCTGGTGAGGTCGAGGATGGTGAATGGCCTGGTCATGTTGCGGGCGGCCCATCTGGTGGCTTCCGTGACGTCGGTTCGGCCGGCCAGGCGTAGGGCGTTGATCGCGAGGTTACGTAGCGAGGCCAGGATCCGGGGCCCGGACCGGGTACGCGTGGTCGACCGGTCCTCCCGGTAGCAGGTGTCTCTGATCCAGTGCAACGATTCGATGGCCCAGTGACTGCGGTTGTAGGCGGCCAGTTCGGCGGGGCCGGCCTGGTCGGGAGTGTGGCTGGCGACGCCGAGCTGCGCGGCGGCGGACTGTTTCCCGGTGGCGGTGTGCGTGACGTAGCGTTCGATCAGCCAGACCTGGTTGACGTGCGGGAACGGCAGATCGGGCGGGGCGGGCAGGACACGGATCGTGCGGCGGGTCCGGCGGCCGTGTCCGATGTCGACGCTTTCCAGGTCGGGCGGGGTGTCGGCCCAGGGCAGTGTGTTGAGGGCGTCGAACAGGGTCCGGCGGTTCTCCTTGACCGGGAACATGAACTGGCCGCCACGGTGGTGGATCAGTTCGGCGGTCGCCCTGGCGGTGTGCAACGCGTCCGCGGTGACGGTCATGCCTGGCAGGTCGAGGGTCTGCAGCAGGGCGCGGGCGGTGGCCGGTTCCGTGGTCTTGGCGCCGTCGGTCGGCGCCTGGGCGAGCACGACGCCCACCGTTCCCGGTCGCGGGTCCCCGGCGAGAGCGGACAGCAGGTGCAACTGGTTCCCGTCGTCGTCGACGGCGCCGCCGACGGTCTTGCCGTCCAGGCGTAACTGGGTCGGCGCGCCGGCTCTGACGTGGGCGTGTCGTTGTCCATTCGGCGATGACGGCGTCGAGCACGTCGGCGTCGGCGTCGGTGCAGACCCGCCAGATCGTCGACCGGGACGGCCGTCCGGCCGGGCGGGCCGCGACCCGTTCGTAGAGGCTGTCCACGATCTCGCACGGCACGTCGGCGACCCAGCCCGCGATCGCCGTGTAGCCGGTCGCTCCGGCCACGGTCGCGGCCGCCACCAGCGTCAGGACGACCGCGACCGGATGGTCGCGCCCCTGTGCCGACCGGCCGTCGGACACCGCGATCAACAGCTCCAGCAGGTCGTGACACGACGACGCGACGTCACCGACGACCGGCGTGGACACCGGATCGACGGTAGGGGTGACAGAATGCGGCATGACGAAGCTCCGGGTGGACAAGATCCTTGAGAAGACCTCGTCCTAACGGAGCTTCGTCCCTACTCGACACGCCGACACACCAACCGTCACCCACGGTCACAATGATCTTGAAACGGCCATGACCTAAACTTTGACCGTTTTGGTGGCTCTCACCGACTACGCAGCGGCCCCGAGTTCACCACGCTCCGCATGGCATCACCACGGTGCTTCGCACCCTTCGGTGGTCACCAGGGATCTTCGACGCAGGTGGTTCGGGTTAGGGGTCCATCTTTTCCGGCATTGGTGTACATCGCCTCCGCGATCACGCACGTATCGATTGCGCTTATCATGTTGGAATATCCGTAGGAGCCGCCGTTTAGTCGCAGCGGGTATTTCTTGCGAACGTCGTCAGCGGGACGGTAGACGGCTAGGATTATCTGCCCGCCGCGCAGTTCAGGGGCAACATCCGGGTTCAGCTCAGCACGTGCCCAGACGGTTCCGCATAGCGGCGAGGCTCTCATCTCGAGTCGGCCGATGTCACGTTCGTTCGAATCGAGAATTCGGGGTCCGTCTTTGCCGATCGGACTTGTGACCGCCGAATCGACACAACCAGACTCCTCGGGGTCTCTACCATCGTAGGCGGAGCTAAATTCTGGATCCGAGCGGACTGCGAGGGCAGTCGCGGTCACGGTCACGGCGATCAAGGCCAGAGTCGCGGTTATGCCAAGCCACCGCCAGAGCGGTGATTCAACGTTGTATCGACCGTTGCTCACGGCTCGGCCAGCCTCAATGAGGGAGTGTCGCTTGTAGGCGCAGGCTAGCCAGACGACCGAGCCGCTGAACAGCAATGGCGCGGCTAGAAGCATGGTGTAGAGGAGCCATCCAGGGGCGGTCAGGTCGCCATTGAACTGGGCGGCGAGGCCGACCGCGGTCGCGGCCACGAAGGTCGTGATAACCTCGTAGACCGCGACGCGCGGCGGCAGCGGGTTGAAGCTGTGGCGGCCCATCGTTACCAAGTGATCGCGGATGAGGCGACGCCGTCAGCTGTGACCCAGTAGTTGGGACCGGCACCGGACCAGCACTGCCGGTCGGTGTACGCCGATCCGGCTGCATCGGTGGTGATGGTAAAGGTCCAGAAGCCGGCTGGGTCTGCGGAGTCGTGGCAGGTGACGATGATGTTCTTGTGGGCCGGGTAGCCAGTCAGCGTGATTGCGTATCGGAAGCCGGACGGGGCGGACTGCCCAGGCTCCACTCTGAGTTTCGGGCCAGCCGGAGCGTAGTCGTACCGATGGCCGTCGCACTGATTCGTTCGGGTTTGGCCTGCGACCAGTTCTGACCAGACGTATCCAGAGTAACCATTGTAGAGTCCATCGAGCAGGGTAACCCAAAACCAGCGCGGAGACAGACCCTCGATGGGAGCGTTGCCGTCGGTCGAGCACACCATCCTCACGGGCGTGCCGTTCGGCAGCCAGTCGATCACTCCGCATGCGTTGGTGCTGGTGCCGTGACTCGGCAGGGAAGGACAGGCACGTAGGTTCGCGCCGCCGCTCTCCGGCGACTGGATCTGGCTAGTCGGATAACTGTTGTCTGTGGCTGCAGCCGAGGGAACGGGCAGGGCGATCATGCCGGTCAGCGCCAGTGCTGCGACGGCGAAGTTGATGACCCTCACTTTACTTCTCCTTGGTGTCGCGTGGAACGGTCCACTCTCCGAGCAAGATCGACATAGGAGAGCGTCGCGCAGAGCTATGTGTCCAGGACGCTCCGGGCGAGACCGGTTGAGTCTCGGCCCCGCGTCCTGGCCATGATGATCTGTCGCCTACAGGTTACGGGCTAGAGACGGCCCTGGCGAGGGAGTTATGGACCCGCTGGCGGGTAGGAAGCTACCCTAGGGTCATGCCGTTCCGGGATCCTGGCTGGACGATATTCTACGAGGAGTTTCTTGCACACCTCGGCGAAACCACCTCTGCTGCCGTTGCCGCCCACCTTGGAGTCGAGGAAGAGACGGTTCGGAACTGGCGCAAAGGCCGCTCGCACCCTACCCTTGCGATGCTGCCGACGATCGCTGAGTTTCTGAAGATGGGTGTTTCTGGAGAAACGGGTGATCGTGATCCACTGTACCTACATCGGCGTATGGGGCTGCTCCCGCCCAAGCCGCCTGATGAACAGCTGATCGATGCGGCATACCGGCTACAGAAACTCGAGCAGAGACTTTCCGAGGCGATGGAACGGGCAGGTGCCCTTGGTCGGCGGGAAGGCGCGAGTGCTGTCGTACGCGCAGCAGTGAGGAGTGGAGAGTGGGCTGTCGCTGTATGGCCGGCAGTCGAAGGGCCGCCCAGATGTCGGCTGCACGTCGCCGATCGACTCGACATTCGCCCTGTCGACGGACGGCCGGTCACCCATCATGATGTCTGGCAAGACCCCACGTTGCGTAGCGCTCTACGCGCCGCATATGCGGTGCCGGCCGTTGGACGGAGACCCCGCTGGTCTGGGGAGGACAGCGTGTCTCACTGGGCGATCAGCCATGTGGGCTCACCTCGCAGTCCGCTGATCCGATTCCCACATTCCGCAGTCATTAGCGTTGTCTGCCTGGCTCTAACGATTGAGTCGTGGGTGAACGACGTCGCATCCCTAATCGGAACAGCGCTCGGATACGGGTTGACGACGACCCGAGATCTAGCGATGGAGGCATACGGCCTACACTCCGGCATGACGCGCGCCGAGCATCGCCTAGCTGCATACGACGCGAAGCTGCAACGGCCGCCAGAGTGCCGGGTACTCAGTCACCACACGCCGCTTCCTGGCTCGCTGCGGTCGCCGTTCATGCCGATGTCCGGGCGGTGGCCTGAGAACGTCGTCTTCGTCTGGCTTCGAGAGGACGACGGCCTGCTACGTCAGTGGCTGGAACGGCCGACATCCGAGTTCACGTTCGATAGGCTCGCTTCGGACCGGGCCGCGATCGACCAGTACGCGCAGGCGGCAGCGGAACCCGAGCGGATCATCACCGTGGACACTCGCCAGACCAGGGACACGACGGCGCGATGGCAGCAGGTCCTTGAGTCGGTCAGTACTGCGCTCTCGCAGATGGTCGAGCGCGGTCTTCTTACCACCGACCTTACCGCTGTTCAGGAGAAGGCCGAGTTGGATGACCCCGCCGTAGCCGGGCCCTTACTTCGCTGGCTTCGCGCGGATGCCTGTGCTGCTGTGCCTGAGGTAGCAGGACCCCACGCGTTCCGTTCATAAGTCCGGCCTTGACCTGCACTGAGCCGTTTTCATCCTGTGTAGCGATTGGCTTCGACGTGGTGCAGGACGAGGATGGCCTGCACGATCGCGGTGGCGCGGTGCGGGCTGCAGCGCAGCTTGGTCAGGATCTTCCAGGTCTTGAGCGTGGCAATGGCCCGTTCGCCGCGTGCTCGGATTTTCGCGTGCCCCCGGTTGATCGTCTTCTGTCGGCGTGACAGCCTCGGCCGGAAGCGGTGGCGCTTGAACGGGGTGCGAACGCTTCCCCGGGCGCCCTGGTAGCCCTTGTCGGCGAAGGTCATCACCTCAGCGCTGGTCAGCGCGTGGGTGATGCCGTGGACACGGGCGGCGGTGAGGTCGTGCGCCGAGCCCGGCAGTGCCCGGGAGGCCCAGACGAGCCGGCCGGCGGCGTCGGCGATGACCTGCACGTTCACGCCATGGCGCCGGTGTTTGCCGGAGTAGTACGGCTTCTGGTCCGCCACGCGGTCGATCGGGATCAGCGTGCCGTCCAGGATCGCGTACGCCAGGTGTCGGATGCGGCGCATCGCCGTGGCCAGGTCCTCGGCGACCGCGGCGAGTAGCGCGATCGCTTCCTGGACGTACCGCCAGGCGGTGGCGACACCGACGGCGAACCCGGCGGCGAGCCGGGTGTAGGTGTCGCCGTTACGCAGGTGAGCCAGGGCGAGTAGCGCCTGGCGGCCCGGGTCGAGGTGCCGCCATCGGGATCGATGCTGGTTGCGGTGGGCTCGGATGAGGTCGGTGAGGTGGTTGAGGGTGCGGCTGGACAGCGGGATCGTGGAGGGGTAAGACAGCACAGGCGAGGCTCCCGGTCGGGGCATCGGATCTTGGTCGACTGCTGTCTTACCTGGAGCCTCGCCCTCATCGCTCTCCGGGCTCGCTGCACCCGCCCCGAGCTGCAAGATCAGCTTGGAAAAGGCTCACTACATCGGTCCGGTGTAAACCGTCCCGGCGATGTCCGGCCAGCGGCGCGCGCCCGGGGGCAGCTGCCATCTCGGTCCCACCGTCACTGGACCGGTCCCCTCGCGGGGTGCGGAAGTGGAGCTTCGCAAACGTGGGCACCAGGCCCCTGGTCAGCTCGGTGCTGTGGTGACGTAGACGCCTCGGCCTTGGTGGCCTTGAAGGACGCCGCGTTCCTGGAGGCGCGCGAGGGCTTGGCGGACGGTGGGTGCTGAGCATTCGTACTGTTCGCGGAGTTCCGTTGTGGATGGGATCTTGTCGCCGGGTTTGAGGTCGCCGGTGGCGATGGCGGACTCGATGTCGCGCATGATCCGGCGGAAGACCGGCTCTGCGGGCTGGGAGGGGGTCGGCACGGCGGGCTCCTCGCGTAGGTGGAGCCATCGCATCACGCCTGACCTGTGTTGGCAAGTAAGTCAAGTGTCACGTGTTGACTTGGCTTACTTAGCAATCTAGGTTTTCGGTCTGGTTGAGGTGCCGTCCTCGCGTAGGGGCTGAGGCGGGATACCTCGACCGCGGCCTGCCCTCCTATGCCTGGGCGTCCCCCGTCGTCGAGGACGGGAGGGCAGGCCATCCCGCTCTGCCCGCTGCGGCTTCCTGGCGCCCGCGCCCTTCCGTGCGCGAGCGCATCCCAACATGTATTGCTAAGTAAGCGAGGTTCTGATGGTGCGTACGATGACCCGCCGCCGGCTACTCGCCGGTGGGGCCGCTGTCGCGGCCGGGGTAGCTGCCTCGGCTTGCGGTCGGTTGCCCGCTGCCGGCCCCGCCGCTGTGCAGACGGTCAAGGTGTTGACGGGTGCCGGGTTCCAGGGGCGGGAGGCTCCGCTGCTGGTGGCGCGGGCTCAGGGCTGGTTCCGTGACGTGGGTCTGGCCGTGGAGGTGCTGCCGGGCAAGGGGTCGGGCGAGAATCTGAAGCTGCTGGCGGCCGGGCGGGTCGACGTGGCGACGCTGGACGTGAACGCCGCGATGATCGAGGCCAGCACGCCCGGCGGTATCAGGGACTTCCGGCTGACGTCGGTGCTGCACCAGCGGAACCTGGCGTGTTTCGTCGCGTTGGCGTCGTCGGGCATCCGCACGCCAGGTGATCTGGCGGGCCGGCGGTTGTCGTACCTGCCGGGCGGCATCAACCACGTGCTGTTCCCGACGTACGCGCAGCTGGCCGGTTTCGACCCCTCGGGCGTTCAATGGGTGAGCAACCCGGTGCCGGCCCAGCACGCGGCGCTGCTCGCCGAAGGAAGAGTCGACGCCATCTCGCAGTTCGTGCCGGCGGTGGAGTCGGTGCGGTCCGTCGCGAAGCAGGACCTGTCGGTGCTGCCGTTCGCTGACTGGATCGGTGACCTGCACGGCTCGGCGATGGCCGTCTCCACAGCGACCGCGACCAACCGCGCCGACGTGGTCCGCCGCTTCAACCGGGCACTTTTACGCGGGCTGGACTACTGCATGTGCCACCCCGACCAGGCGGGCAAGGCGTACGCGGCACAGCCGGAGACGCAGGGCCAGCAGGCCCACCTCGCCACCGCCGAGCTGACAGCGCTGCGCGGCTACGTCACCCCGGAAGAAGGACACCTCGGCCACTTCGACGAGGCGAGGGTGGCCCGCAACATCGCGATCCTGCATGGTGCCGGTGCCATACCCGCTGGGCTGGTGCCGTCGGACATCATCGCCCCGGAACTTGTCTCATGAACCGGCCCACGCCGCCGACGCCGGGTCTCGCCTCGGCTGTCACCGCGCGGCTGTGGACGGTGGTCGCGGGAGCCTGCCCGCCGGTTCTCGGTGTGGCCGGGCTGGTCGCCGTCTGGTGGGCCGCCGTCGAGGTGTCCGGCGTGGCCGACTACATCGTGCCGCCGCCCTTCGCGGTCGCCGCCGTGATCGGCGACCAGCCCGGCTACCTGTTCCACCACGCCGCCGTCACCCTCGCCACGGCGCTGGCCGGCTACACGCTCGCCGCCGGCACGGCGGTCATGCTCGGCACCATCCTGGCCATGTCCCGGCAACTGGCTCGGGCACTCACCCCGACCCTGCTGGTCCTCAGTGTGCTACCGAAACCCGCCCTGGTGCCGGTGCTGATCATCGCCCTCGGCTTCGGCGCCGGTCCGAAGATCGTCCTGGTCTGGCTGATGTGCTTCCTGCCGATCGCCCTCGCGACAGCCACCCCGGCGGATCTGGTCGAGCTGGCCCGATCCCTGACCGCGTCCCGCTGGCAGACGTTCGTCAAGGTCCGGCTGCCGGCCGCGCTACCGCACCTGTGCTCCGGGCTGCGGATCGCGTTACCCCTCGCCCTGATCGGCGCCGTCGTGTCGGAGTTGTTCGGCGGGCTCGCCGGGCTCGGCGTCGTCATCCAATACGCCGGTACCCGCGCCGACATGGCCTTCGCCGCCATCACGGTCCTCGCCGCCATGAGCACCGCGATGTACGGGCTCCTCACCGCCGCCTGCACCCGGGCAGCGCCGTGGATCCGCCACACGACCACCTGACCCCCGGGCAGGCGCGCATCCGAACCGCCGGGTCCAGGCCATGCCCGCTGACCCCTAATGTTTGAAGGAGACAGCTGTGACCACCTCCACCTACCTGTTCGGCGACGCCCCACCCGACACCCGCGACGACAACGCGGTCATGCTCGACGCCCTGGCCGGCATGCTCGACCCGTTCTCCCGCCGACAGCTACGCCGCGTCGGAGTCCGCGCCGACGCCCGATGCCTCGTCGTCGCCGTCGGCGCCAGCTGCATCGCCGCGACCCTCGCCGAAATGGCCCCGCACGGCGACGTCACCGCCACCGACATCGACCTCACCCCCAGCCGCCGACACCCCCGCATCCGGCTGATCCGCCACAACATCGTCACCGACCCGCTGCCCGACGACGGCTACGACCTCATCCACGTCCGGCTCCTCCTCGCGCACCTACCCGCCGACCAGCGCACCGCCGTACTCGATCGGCTCGTCGACGCCCTCACCCCCGGCGGACTACTCATCGTCGAGGAGTTCGAACCCACCTGGCGCAGCTCCGTGCTGTCCGCCCCTGACCCCGACGAAGCCGACCGGCTCTTCGCCACCTACCACCGGGCGTTCGGGGCCGTGCTCACCGGCTCCGGCAACGACCTGACGTGGGGTCGCCGCGCCCACCACGCGATGCGCGCCCTCGGCCTGCATGTCGACACGACCGGCCACACCGGTACGTGGACCGGCGGGCAACCCGGCTGCCTCCTGCCCTACGCCACCGCCGGGGTAATCCGCGACCGGCTCACCGCCGCCGGCATGACCCCCGACGACATCGACGCCTTCCGTCGGCTGCTGCTCCACCCGGACCTGGTGGTCAAAGGCAACCTCGCTCTGTCCCACGTCGGCCGCGCTCCCGCCGGGAGCTGACGTGGCCGCCGAGTACAGCCTCGACACCACCGCCACCGCACCGCCCGCCGATGCGCTGAAGGCGAACCGGTGACTACCCCTGCCGCCGTCGCGGTCGGCATCATCCTGCTCGCCATTGCCATCCTCAACGCCGGTAACAGCGTGGCCTGGGCCTACGCCAAGTACCGGGCCCGCAGGCTCCTCACCGCCGGACTCCTCGTCCTCACCGCCGTCATCATCCTGCACCACCACACCGGCGAACCCGAATGAGCCCTACCCACGCTGCATGCACACAAG
Organism: Solwaraspora sp. WMMB762; assembly: GCF_049179115.1. Lineage (NCBI taxonomy): Bacteria > Bacillati > Actinomycetota > Actinomycetes > Micromonosporales > Micromonosporaceae > Solwaraspora > Solwaraspora sp. WMMB762. Next base: position 7,313,328 of record NZ_JBMHMD010000001.1, on the reverse strand, counting down.
CCCCGAAGACGACGCGACCCTCGTCCACGACGGACAGATCGTCCTGCGCCAGCGCGACGGCCACATCGCCATCAACACCGACTGGCCCGGCTGGCACGAAATCCTGACCCTCCACTGGTACCGCGACGGATTCCTTGGACAGAGCCATGCCGACCAGCGCCACCTTCCGCGGCGAAACCCTCAATCGTGAGCAGGTCATCGACCTGCTCACCCGACGCCGCACCAATCCCGTCAGCGTCCGCCTCGGTGAGCATTACCTCGTCGGGGTCGTCAACGTTGCCTACGACCCCGGACACGACGAGATCGTGCTCGAGCTGGACCCCATCGCCCTGTCCGACATCCTCACCATCCTCGCCACCGACCGCGCCCACCTACCCGTACCGAGGACACCCAGCGCATGATCCCCTACCTCCGACTCACCACCGGCCACCGGCGACGCCTCGTCCTCCAGACGCCGATCAGCTCATACCGCCACCCCGACAGCGGGCAGCGAATCGTCGTCGTCGCCACGCACCACTACGCCGAGCCCGCCTACTACCGAGGACTCCTGCACGACATCGACTGTTACCAACAAGACGGATACGTCGTCCATTACGAGAACGCCCAGTACGAGACACCCGGCGGCGAACCCACCCAGGCAGAGCAGGCCGTCCTCGACGACCTCAACGCCCTACGCGACCTCGAAAGCGTCCGGATGGCCCCTCTCGGCTGGGTACGCCAACCCAGCCTGCTCCACCACCCCACCTGGCAGCGAAAAGACCTCACTGACCTTGACGTCATCCGTCAGGCCGGCACCGACGCCATGACCCGCTACCTCACCACCCGACGCGCCCTGTTCGACTGGCCCGACCAGCAGGTCTGGCAACTCAGCCGCGTCTACGCCTTCTTCGCCCTCAGTACCCGCCTGATCGCCTCCTCTGCGGCGAAGAACACCGTTCCCCGACCCCACCACGACCCCCGCATGCGGGCCGTGGCCCAGGTTCTCACCGACACCCGCACCGCCCTCGCCCTCGACGCCGCCGTGACGACCACCGAAGACACCGTCATGATCTGGGGCGCAGCCCACCTCCCCGGCATCCATACCGGGCTCACCGCCGCCGGGCACCACCTCGACGGCGACTCACAATGGCGCACCGTCGGCTACCTTCCCTCGATCGCCGCCTCCGCCCTGCGCTACCTCCTCCGACAACCACCCGCCATGCACCCGCGCTACCACCACGCCACGCCTGCCGCGCCCCTCGGCCCCGCGTCCACCAAGTGAGTCATCCAGGCCCGAGCCCTGACTCAGGCCGCGTCCAGTCCGGGACCCGAGATCAGCCGTGTTCAAGACCAGTAGCCTGCTGTGGGCGGCGCGGGACCATGTCGATCTCCCGCAAGAGTCGACCGCGCCGCCCACTACCCGAGCAGGACAACGGGTCAACGGAAGCTGTCACTCCCGAAAAGCGGTCCCGCTCCCCCTGTGGACCGACTCCAGGTAAGGGCCGGGACAGAAGTAGGGCCCGTTACCGGATGTCCGGCAACGGGCCCTGTGACGTGCTCGTACAGCTGGTGGGCGATACTGGGTTTGAACCAGTGACCTCTTCCGTGTCAAGGAAGCGCGCTCCCACTGCGCCAATCGCCCTCGTTGTGACGAGGTGGAGACGGGATTTGAACCCGTGTACACGGCTTTGCAGGCCGTTGCCTCGCCTCTCGGCCACTCCACCGAGGTTGCCCCCGACGTGCTGTGGTGGCATCTCCGAGCGGACGACGGGACTCGAACCCGCGACCCTCACCTTGGCAAGGTGATGCGCTACCAACTGCGCTACGTCCGCTTGTCTCTGCTGGCCTCCCCGCCCTCGGGCGTTCCTGCCAACGGATGAGAACTTTAGCCCAGCCGTCGCGAGAGTGCCAACTCGGGGGGTGTCCGGGCGCGCCTACGGCACGATACCCGACAAAGTTCTTATATCACCCCGCGAGCCGCCTGGCTCCGTGAAATCGATTCGCCTTACCTGATCCCAGCCTCTTCCTGAGTCAGGAAATTGACTGGTAACTCATCGTATCGATGATAGTGCGTTACCGTGTTCGCCGTGACAAGACGTTCGGCCGAAGTACGCCTTGACTCGCTGCTGCGCACCGCCTGTGAGGTGATCGTGGAGCGTGGCCTGGCCAACACCCGCACCGCAGACGTGGCGGAAGCCGCCGGGGTGAGTCAGGCGCTGGTCTTCTACCATTTCTCCACCAAGGACCGGCTGCTCGCCGAGGCGTTCGCGTACGCCGCCGAGCAGGACCTGGCCCGGCTCGACACGGTCGTCCGGTCGTCCGCCGAGCCGCTGGAGAAACTGAAGAAGATCATTCGGCTGTACGCCCCGACCGGCAAGTCCAAGGCGTGGACGCTATGGATCGACGGTTGGTCGGAGTCGCTGCGTACCCCCGCCTTGAACCGGGTGTGCCGCAACCTCGACCTGCGCTGGAAAGAGGCCCTGATCAAGGTGATCGCCACCGGGTGTGCCGACGGCACCTTCCAGTGCCCGGACCCGAAGGGCGCGGCTTGGCGGATCAACGCGCTGATCGACGGTCTGGCGGTGCAGGCCGCGATGCACGACCGGGTGGTTTCCCGCCGGCAGCTCACCGAGTGGATCCGGTTGGCCGTGGCGCGCGAGATCGGCCGCAAGCCGGAGGAGCTGGCCTGATCGTCGGCCGCGTCGAAACGGTTCAAACCGCCGCTTGACCCGCTGGGCGGGCGACCCGGCCCGCTCGGGCCGGTGGAACGGCAACCGGCGTCCGGTCGACCTGCCACTGTCCGGCGACGACCGGTAGGCGGATAATCGCCCCGGGAGCGGCCTGGACCTACCACCGGTGACCGCGCGCCGCCCGCGGAGAAGGAGGCCTGGGTGCCGGGAGCAGGGATCAGCATCCGGGACGTCGCCTCGCGGGCCGGCGTCTCCGTCGGCACCGTGTCGAACGTGCTCAACCGGCCGGACATCGTCGCGGCCGGCACCCGGTCCCGGGTGCTCGCCGCGATCAACGAACTCGGCTTCGTCCCCAACGACGCGGCCCGGCAACTACGCCGGGGCCGGGGCCGCACGTTGGGCCTGGTGGTGCTGGACGTGGCCAACCCGTTCTTCACCGACGTGGCCCGGGGCGTCGAGGACGCCACCAGCGGTGCCGGCATGCCGGTGATCTTCTGCAACAGCGACGGCGACGCCGGCAAGGAGAGCGCCTACCTGGACCTGCTGGAGGAGCAGCGGGTGCAGGGGGTGCTGATCACCCCGGTCGACGACGCCAGCGACCGGCTGCTGCGGCTACGCGATCGCGGCGTACTGGTGATTCTGCTGGACCGGCGGTCCCGCCGGCCGGACCTCTGCTCGGTCTCGGTCGACGACCGGCTCGGCGGCGAGCTGGCACTGCGCCATCTGATCGACGCCGGACACCGGCGGATCGCGTACGTCGGCGGGCCCGGGCATCTGGAACAGGTCCGGGACCGGTACGCCGGGGCGGTCCGGGCGCTGACCGAGGCCGGACTCGACGAACGACAGCTGCGCCGGTTCGATACGCCGAGCCTGACGGTGGCCGCCGGTAGGGACGCCGCCGCGCGGATGCTCGGCGTGCCCCGCACCTCCCGGGTGACCGCCGTGTTCTGCGCCAACGACCTGCTGGCCCTCGGGGTCCTGCAGGGGCTGACCCGCCAGCAAGTACGGGTACCCGAGGACATCGCGCTGGTCGGCTACGACGACATCGAGTTCGCCGCGGCGGCGGCGGTGCCGCTGTCCTCGGTACGCCAGCCCCGGCAGCGGCTCGGGCAGACCGCAGCGGCTCTGCTGCTGGAGGAGGCGACCAGCCCGGACTCGCACCGCCACCGGCAGGTGGTCTTCGAGCCGGAGCTGGTGGTCCGCGAGTCCAGTCAGGATACTCGCGGCACCCGGTTGGCTGGCTGATCCACGACCTTGACAGCCCGGTTTGGTCGCTCGTATGTTTGGGTCGGCTGTTGAAACGGTTCATCCGGGAGGTGCCGGTGCGGCGGTACTGCTTCGTGCTGCGGGTCCGACCGGATCGACTGGCCGAGTACCGGGCCCGGCACGCGGCCGTCTGGCCGGAGATGCTGCGTGCGCTGCGCGCCGCCGGCTGGCATGACTACGCGCTCTTCCTGCACCCCGACGGCCTGCTGGTCGGCCATGTCCGGGCTGACGATCTGGCCGCCGCACAGGCGGCGATGGCCGGCACCGAGGTCAACGCCCGGTGGCAGGCCGAGATGGCACCGTTCTTCACCGAACTGGACGGCCGGCGCCCCGACGAGGGTTTCGTCCTGCTCGAGGAGATCTTCGACCTCGACGAACAACTCGCCGCGCTCGACGGCCCGCACCCCGGCGATGCCCGGTCGCTGCGGCTGGGCCGGCCGCCGCAGCCAGCCCAGCCGCAGCCAGCCCAGCCGCCGCCGGATCAGCCGCCGCGATCGGCCGGCGACCCGACTTCGCACCAGAAACGAGTGATATGACCCGCCGGATCAAGGACGCGCTTCGGGAACAGCGAATCGAGGTGCCGTCCTGGGCGTACGGCAACTCGGGCACCCGGTTCAAGGTGTTCGGCCAGCCCGGGGTCCCCCGTACCCCCGAGGAGAAGATCGCCGACGCGGCCCAGGTGCACGCGGTCACCGGCATCGCCCCCACGGTCTCACTGCACATCCCGTGGGACCGGGTCGACGACTACGCCCAGCTCGCCCGGCACGCCGCCGACCTGGGGGTACGGATCGGCACCATCAACGCCAACGTCTTCTCCGACGACGACTACCGCCTCGGCAGCGTCACCAATCCCGACCCCCGGATCCGGCGCAAGGCCGTCGCTCACCTGCTCGACTGTGTCGACGTGATGGACGCCACCGGGTCGACCGACCTGAAGCTGTGGTTCGCCGACGGCACCAACTACCCCGGCCAGGACAGCATTCGTGTCCGGCAGGACCGGCTCGCCGAGGCGCTCGACGTCACCTACGCCCGGCTCGGCGAGCATCAGCGGCTGCTGCTGGAGTACAAGCTGTTCGAGCCGGCCTTCTACACCACCGACGTGCCGGACTGGGGCACCGCGTACGCGCACTGCCTACGACTCGGCGAGCGGGCCCAGGTGGTGATCGACACCGGCCACCACGCCCCGGGCACCAACATCGAGTTCATCGTGGCGTTCCTGCTGCGGGCCGGGCGGCTCGGCGCCTTCGACTTCAACTCCCGGTTCTACGCCGACGACGACCTGATGGTCGGCGCCGCCGACCCGTTCCAGCTCTTCCGGATCATGTTCGAGATCGTCTCGGCGGACGCGCTGCGCCCGGCCAGCGGCATCAACTTCATGCTCGACCAGTGCCACAACATCGAGCCGAAGATTCCCGGCCAGATCCGGTCCGTCCTCAACGTCCAGGAGGCCACCGCCAAGGCGCTGCTGGTCGACCCGGCGGCGCTGGCCGCCGCGCAGTCCACCGGGGACGTGCTGGGTGCCAACGCCGTGCTGATGGACGCCTATCACACCGACGTACGGCCGTTGCTCCGCGAGCTGCGCGCCGAGCAGGGCCTGGACCCGGATCCGATGGCCGCCTACGCCCGCAGCGGGTACGCCGAACGGATCGTCGCCGAACGGGCCGACGGCCAGCCGGCCGGTTGGGGGGCCTGACATGGCCGGACAGCCACAGAGCGCCGGACAGCCACAGACCGACCGACAGCCACAAACCGACGGACACCCGCAGCCCGCCGGGCATCCCGAGGTCGCCGCGCTGCTGGCCCGGGGCCACCGGCTGGGCGCTGACCGGCGGACCACGAACTACGGTGGCGGCAACATCTCCGCCAAGGCCACCGCCGACGACCCGGTCACCGGCGACCCGGTCGAGCTGATGTGGGTCAAGGGTTCCGGCGGCGACATCGGCACGTTGACCGACGCCGGGCTGGCGGTGCTGCGGGTCGACCGGCTGCACGAGCTGGCTGGACGCTACCTGGGCCGGCGACACGGCAAGCCGGTCGGGCCGCGACGTGAGGACGAGATGGTGCCGGCGCTCGACTACTGCCTGCACGGTCGAGGCGGCGCGGCCCCGTCGATCGACACCGCGATGCACGGCCTGATCGACGCCGCCCACGTCGACCACCTGCACCCGGAGGCCGGGCTGGCCTTCGCCACGGCGGCCGACGGGCCCGAGCTGACCCGGCGCTGCTTCGGCGACCGGGTGCGGTGGGTGCCGTGGCGGCGGCCCGGCTTCCAGTTGGGCGTCGACATCGCCGCACTGGCCCGGGACAATCCGCAGGCGATCGGCGTGATCCTCGGCGGGCACGGGATCACCGCGTGGGGGGCGACCAGCGACGAGTGCGAAGCCCGGTCAATGGAGATCATTCTCGGCATCGACCGGTTCCTGGCCGAACACGGCCGGCCGGAGCCGTTCGGGCCGGTCCGGGACGGGTACGCGGCGCTCGCCGCCGACCAGCGGGCCGCCCGCGCCGCCGCGCTCGCCCCACTGATCCGTGGCCTGGTCAGCACCGACGGCCGGCAGGTCGGCCAGTTCAGCGACGACCCGGCGGTGCTGGACTTCCTGTCCCGTACGGCGCTCCCCCGGCTGGCCGAGCTCGGCACCTCCTGCCCGGACCACTTCCTACGGACCCGGGTCCGGCCCCTGCTGCTGGACCTGCCGGCGGACACCCCGCTGGCCGAGGTCCGCGACCGGCTCGGTGAGCTGCACCAGCGGTACCGGGACGCGTACCGGGCCTACTACCAGCGGCACGCCGGACCGGACTCGCCGCCGATGCGCGGCGCCGATCCGACGATCGTGCTGGTGCCGGGGGTCGGCATGTTCAGCTACGGGCGGGACGCCGCGACGGCCCGGATCGCCGGCGAGTACTACCGCAACGCGATCGAGGCGATGCGCGGCGCCGAGGCGGTGTCGACGTACACGCCGATCGACGAGGCGGAAAAGTTCCGCATCGAATACTGGGCGTTGGAAGAGGCGAAGCTGCGCCGGCTGCCGGCGCCCCGGCCGTTGGCTGGACGGGTCGCGCTGGTCACCGGCGGCGGGTCGGGCATCGGCGCGGCCACCGCCCGCCGGTTGGCCGGCGAGGGCGCCAGCGTGGTCGTCGCCGACCGTGACGGCGCGGCCGCCGCCGAGGTGGCCGGCGGGATCGGCGGGCCGGACCGGGCGGTCGCGGTCACCGTGGACGTCACCGACGCCGATGCGGTCGAGGCGGCACTGGCCCGTGCCGCGCTGCTCTTCGGTGGGGTCGACCTGGTCGTCAACAACGCCGGGTTGTCGCTGTCCCGGCCGCTGCTGGAAACCACCGACGACGACTGGGACCGGCAGCACCGGGTGATGGCACGCGGGTCGTTCCTGGTGTCCCGGGCCGCCGCCCGGATCATGGTCGACCAGGGTCTCGGCGGCGACATCATCTACGTGGTCAGCAAGAACTCGGTGTTCGCCGGGCCGGAGAACGTCGCGTACGGCGCGGCAAAGGCGGATCAGGCGCACCAGGTGCGGCTGCTCGCCGCCGAGCTGGGCGCACACGGTATCCGGGTGAACGGCGTCAACCCGGACGGCGTGGTCCGCGGCTCGGGGATCTTCGCCGCCGGCTGGGGTGCCCAGCGGGCCGCCGTGTACGGCGTACCCGAGGCGGAGCTGGGCGCGTTCTACGCCCGCCGCACGCTGTTGAAGCGTGAGGTGCTGCCGGAGCACGTGGCCAACGCCGTCTTCGTGCTGGCCACCGACGACCTCTCCCACACCACCGGCACCCACCTGCCGGTCGACGCCGGCGTACCCGCGGCTTTCCTCCGGTGACCACCGACCGGGCGGCGGTGGCCGCCGTCGATCTCGGCGCGGCCAGCGGCCGGGTGATGCTCGGCGAGGTCGACCCGGACGGTGTCACGCTGACCGAGGTGCACCGGTTCGACAACAACGCGGTGCAGGTGGCCGGCACCCTGTACTGGGACGTGCTGCGGCTGTACTCGCAGACCCTGAACGGCTTACGGGCGACGGTGGCCCGCCGGGCCGATCTGACCAGCATCGGCGTCGATTCGTGGGCGGTCGACTACGGACTGTTGGACAGCGGGGGTGATCTGCTCGCCAACCCGGTGCACTACCGCGACCGGCGCACCGACGGGGTCGCCGACCGGGTGGTCGCCCGGCTCGGCGCCGACCGGCTCTACCGGACCACCGGCGTGCAGCAACTGCCGTTCAACACGCTGTTCCAGCTGGTCGCGGCCGCCGACACGCCGACGCTGGCGGCCGCCGACCGGCTGCTGATGATCCCCGACCTGCTCGCCTACTGGCTGACCGGGCAGGTCGGCACCGAGGTCACCAACGCCTCCACCACCCAGCTGCTCGACGTGCACACCCGCCGCTGGGCGACAGACGTGATCGTCGACGCCGGCATCCCGCAGCGGCTCTTCGGCCCGCTGCGCCGGCCGGGTGAGCCGGCCGGCGAACTGCGTCGTCAGGTACGGTCCGCGATCGGCGCCGACCGGCCGGTGCCGGTGACCACGGTCGGCTCGCACGACACCGCGTCGGCGGTGGTCGCCGTACCGGCGGTGGACGGATCGTTTGCGTTCATCTCGTGCGGCACCTGGTCGCTGGTCGGGCTCGAACTGGCCGCACCGGTGCTGTCGACGGCCAGCCGGGCGGCGAACTTCAGCAACGAGGCCGGCGTCGACGGCACCGTACGGTATCTGCGTAACGTGATGGGTCTCTGGCTGCTGCAGGAATGCCTACGGCACTGGCGGGAGCGGGGCCGGCCGGTGGAGCTGGCGGCGGTACTCACGCAGGCCGTCCGCCAGCCGCCGCTCGCCGCAGTGGTCAACCCGGACGACCCGGCGTTCCTGCCACCCGGTGACATGCCGGCCCGGCTGGCCCGGGCGTGCGCGGACACCGGTCAGCCGGTGCCGGACTCGCCCGCCGCCGTGGTCCGCTGCGTCGTCGACAGCCTCGCCCTCGCCCACCGGTCGGCGGTACGTCAGGCGGCCGAACTCGCCGACCACGAGGTGACCGTGGTGCATCTGGTCGGCGGCGGAGCCCGCAACGAACTGCTCTGCCAGCTCACCGCGGACGCATGCGGGCTGCCGGTGGTCGCCGGTCCGGTCGAGGCGACCGCGCTCGGCAACGTCGTGGTGCAGGCCCGAGCCGCCGGCACCGTCCGGGGCGGGCTCGCCGAGCTACGGGCGTTGATTCGACGCGGTCGCCGGTTACGGACGTATCTGCCCACGGCGGCCGGCGCCGAAGCCTGGTCGGCGGCGGCCGCCCGGGTCGGCCTGCCGGCCTGAGCCGAAGCGACCGGTCCGGCCGGCCCGACTCGACGGGCTCCAGCCGCCGAACGGGGGTGCCCCGGCACCCACACCGGCACCGGCGACGGCCGGCACCGCGTCGTCGGGGTCGGCGAGGCCGCGCATCAGCCGGGCCCGGACCCGCAGCAGCAGACCGAAACCGACGAAGACCATCGCGCCACCGGCGACGAACCAGGCGACCGGGATACCGGAGGCGTCGCCGGCCGGGATCGCGTCCACCAGCTGCGGGCCACCACCACCGGCCCCGGCCGGTGCGTCGCCGTCCGGCACCGCGGCCCCGGGCTGGCTGTCCACCGGCTCCTCGGCCGGCTCGGACGGCTCGGGATCCGAGCCACCGGGCTCGCCGACCACCGGCAGGGTCGCCGCAGTGTCGGCCAGCAACTGCGTGTTCTCGTCGTACGCCTCGACGGTGAAGGTCACCTTGCCCTCAGCGTCGTCGGCGAAGCTGAACTGGTACTGCGCGGTGACCGTACGGTCGGCGCAGAGGATGCCGGGATCGAGCTGCACGTCGGTCAGCCGGGCGTCGTCACCGTCGGTCTGCACGTCGACCGCGAACGCCGCGCCCTGCTCTACCCGGGCCGCCCGGATCTCGTCGAGGCCGACACCGTCCGAGCGCAGCACCAACGACCAGCGGACCTTCTCGCACTCACCGCCGAGGTTCCGGCTGACCACCACGGTCATCCCGACCGGCCCGGCACCGGCGACCGCCTCGTCCGGCAACTCGGTGACCTGCGCCCGGTAGCCGCCCTGGGCGAACGCCGGTGTCGCCGCGGTCAGCACCAGTCCGGCCACTGCGGCCAGCCCGACCCCGACCCGGGCCGCGATTCGCCCCACCCAGCTCACCACCTTCTCCGGGTTGCCACCCGGCATCCGTCCCAGCGTTGCCGTGTCGATCGTCCGTATCCGGTGTCCACCGGTACGGCCGTCGCCGTGTCCACTGGCCACGGTACGGCCGTACCGGTGGACCGGACAGGGTCCGTTCTTCTCACCCAGTGCGAACTGAAACGGGTTAATTCACCACCTGTGGTGAACCGGTAACCGCTGGCCGCGACCGACGCTCGCCGGACCGGCCGGGCACAATCCGGATGGTGACCACTGATCTGTCCAGCGCCGAGCTGTCGACCTTCGTCCGTGCCCACGCCCGGCTCGCCCCGGTGACCCACGTGCCGGAGCTGCGGCTCTACCAGGCGGCCGAGCCGATCGGCCTGTGGGAGCTGACCGAGGGCGAGTTCCGCAGCGAACAACCACCGCCGTTCTGGGCGTTCCCCTGGGCCGGCGGTCAGGCGTTGGCCCGGTTCCTGCTGGACCATCCGCAGACCGTCGCCGGCCTGCGGGTGCTGGATCTGGCCAGCGGCTCCGGGTTGGTCGCCATCGCGGCGGCCAGGGCAGCGGCGGCGACGGTACGCGCGGTCGACGTGGACCCGGTGGCCGGCGCCGCCGCCGGGCTCAACGCCGCCGCCAACCGGGTACGGCTGGACGTCACCGTCGCCGACCTGCTCGACGGCGATCACGGCGACGCGCAGGTGGTGCTGGCCGGTGACGTGTTCTACAGCGAGGCGATGGCCGCGCGGATGCTGCGTTTCCTGCTGGGCGCCGCCGCCGACGGGGCCCGGGTGCTGGTCGGTGACCCGGACCGGGCGTACCTGCCCCGGGAGCGGTTCACCGAGCTGGCCGACTACCAGGTGCCGGTACCGCCGGCGTTGGAGAGCGTCCGGGTCCGGCGTACCCGGGTCTGGCAGCTGCGCCCGCCGGTCCGCCGCCCGGCGCGGGCGCTAGCGTGACCGGGTGCTGTTCCGCAACTGGGAGACGGTCGACGACCAGTGGCCGCCGGTGGTCCGGGTCGCCGACCACACCGGTGCCCCGCACCTGCTGGTGACCCGACACGCCCTGGTCCGTCAGGTGCTCGCCGATCCGGCGACCTTCCGGCCGGACAACGCCCTGGACGCGGTCACCCCGGTGCCGGTCACCGCGCTGCGGGTGCTGGCCTCGTACGGTTTCCGGCTGCCGCCGACGCTGGCGAACAACGGCACCGCGAGCCATCCGGCTATCCGGGCGGTGGTCGCCGAGGCGCTGCACCCGACCCGGGTCGCCGCCCAACGGGACTGGCTGGCCGGGCTGGTCCGCGAGCGGGTGGCCGGGCTGGCCGCCACGCTGGCCGCCGGCGGCCGGGTCGACCTGTACGCCGGGCTGGCCGCCGACCTGCCGCTGCTGGTGCTGGCCCGGCTGGTGCAGTTGCCGCCGGCCGCGACCGACACGGTGAAGCGGTTCGCCCGCGCCGCGCTGGAGCTGTTCTGGGCTCCGGTCGACACCAACCGACAGCACGAGCTGGCCCACACGGTGGGCCGGTTCCACACCGTGCTGCGCGACTTCGCGGCGACCGGCGGCGGGCTGGCGAAGTCGCTGCGCGACGCCGGGCAGCCGGCCGACTCGGTGGTCGGGGCGCTGTTCTTCCTGCTGGTCGCCGGGCAGGAGACCACTTCGCAGTTTTTGACGCTGCTGCTGCACCGGCTGGCCGGTGAGCCGGCGGTGCTCGCCGGGCTCGCCGACGGCTCGGTCGACGTCGACGACGTGGTCGAGGAGGGGCTGCGCCTGGTGCCGCCGATCGTCACCTGGCGGCGGCGGGCGGCGCTCGACACGACGGTGGCCGGCGTGCCGGTGCCCGCCGGGTCGAGCATCGTGCTCTGGCTGGCCGCGGCCGGCCGGGATCCGGCCGTGGTGGCGCGGACCGACCAGTTCGTCCCCGGTCAGCCGGGTTCCCGCCGGCATCTGGCCTTCGGCGCGGGGGCGCACCGCTGTGTGGGGGCGCAGCTGGCCAGGATGGAGACGGCGGTGGTGGTCGAGCAGGCGGTGCCGCTGCTCACCGGCGCCGAGGTGGTCCGGGCGCCGTGGTCACCGGACAACCTGTCGTTCCGGATGCCGGACGCGCTGGTGATCCGGCGGCCGCCGCCGGACACCCGGCCACCGCCGGACACGCTGCCACCGCCGGACACGCTGCCGCCGCCGGACACCCGGCCGCCGCCGGACACCACCCCGGCGGGCTGACGCTGACCCGCGCGAGGCGGGGTGATCAACTGGTCTCGTCCGCCCACGCCCGCCAGTCGTCCAGTACGCCGTACAGCGCCGGGGTCAGCCAGCCGGGTGCGGAGCGGCGGAACACCCCCGGTTCGAGGGCGCCGGCGCCATCGGGCACCGCGCCGACCATGGTCGGGACCAGTTCGCTCAGGTTCGCCCAGTGCACCAGTTCGGGCTCGGCCGGCCAGGCGCCGAGCACCACGCCGGCGGGGACCGCCCGGCGGTCCAGCGCCTCCAGGGTCAACGCGGTGTGGTTGAGGGTGCCCAGCCCGGCCCGGGACACCACCACCGCCGGCGCGCCGAGCGACACCGCCAGGTCGGCGATGGTCCACGGCTCGCCGGACGGTCGCAGCCCCATCGGCACCAGCAGCCCGCCGGCCCCTTCGACCAGCACCAGATCGTGCTTGTCGGCCTCCTCGCGTACCGCGTCGACGGCCGCGTACAGCTCCAGCGGCTCGGCTGCGGCGACCCGGGCGGCGGCCAGCGGGGCCAGCGGCTCGGGATAGCTGGCGATGGTGCGTACGGTGGCCGGGTCGGCCAGCCGGGTCACGACGTCGGCGTCCGACGGCTCGCCGGTCGCCGTGCCGGTCTGGCCTGGTTTGACCATCGCCACCCGCAGGCCGGCGGCCTGGGCGGCGGCGGCGATCGCCGCGGTCACCACGGTCTTGCCGACGCCGGTGTCGGTGCCGGTGACGACCACCGCACCGTGCCAGCCGGTCACGGCGCACACTCCACGATCACGTCGAGCGCCCGGTCGAAGTCGGCCCGGGGGATCCCGACGTTGACGGTGATCCGCAGCCGGGCCCGCTGGTCCGGGGTGGACGGTGGTCGGAAGCAGCCGACCGCGACCCCCCGGTCGCGGCAGTCCCGCGCCCAGGCGAGCGCGGTCTCCGGCCCGGGCGCGCCGATCGACACCACCCCACCGGCCGGCGGCCCGCCGACGTCCAGACCGGCACCGGTGAACCGGCCCACGGCGGCGGCGACCCGGTCGGTCAGTTCGACCCGCAGCCGCGCCCCGTCGCGGGCCAGCGTCAGCGCGGCGTGTACCCCGGCGGCGACCGCCGGGGCGAGCGCGGTGTCGAAGATGAAGGTACGCCCGGTGTCGACCAGGTGCCGGATCAGCGGCTGCGGCCCGGCCAGCACTCCCCCGGCACCGCCGAGCGCCTTGGACAAGGTGGCGGTGACCACCACGTCGGGTTGGCCGGCGAGCCCGGCTGCGGCGACGCCGCCGGCACCGGCCGGCCCGATGACACCGAGCGCGTGCGCGTCGTCGACCAGCAGCAGCGCACCGTGCCGGCGGACGACCGCGTGCAGCGCGGCCAGCGGCGCCAAATCGCCGTCGACGGAGAAGACCGACTCGGTGATGACCACCGCGGGCCGCCCGGGGTGGTCGGCCAGCACCGCGTCCACGGCGCCCGGGTCGGCGTGCGCGACGACCTCGGTCTGCGCGCCGGCGAGCCGGCCGCCGTCGATCAGCGAGGCGTGGTTGTGCGCGTCGCAGACCAGCAGGGTACGGGGCCGGACCAGCGCCCGTACCGCGCCGAGGTTGGCCAGGTAGCCGGAGGAGAAGACCAGCGCCCGGTCGGCGCCGAGCCAGTCGGCCAGGTCGGTCTCCAGCGCGGCGTGCGCGTCGGTGGAGCCACGGACCAGCCGCGAGCCGGTGGCGCCGAGGCCGTACCGGTGCAGGGCGTCTGCCGCCGCCGCGACCACCTCGGCGTGGGTGGCCAGCCCGAGGTAGTCGTTGCCGGCCAGGTCGGTCAGCGGGTCGTCGGCGGTACGGGGGCGCAGCTCGCGGGCCAGCCCGGCCTTGGCCCGCAGCTCGGCCCGCCGCCGCAGGCCGTCCAACCAGTCCGCCACGGGTCCCCCTCGTCGTTCGCGCCGCCTTGTAGGGTACGACCATGTCCGACATCCTCGACCTAGCCCGCGCCCAAGTCCTGGAGCGTGGCGTCGGCCTGGACGAGGCCGGGGTCCTCGCCGTGCTGCGGCTGCCCGACGAGCAGGTCCCGGCCGCGCTGCAACTCGCCCACGAGGTGCGGATGCGCTGGTGCGGGCCGGAGGTCGAGGTGGAGGGGATCGTCTCGCTCAAGACCGGCGGCTGCCCGGAGGACTGCCACTTCTGCTCCCAGTCCGGCCTGTTCGCCTCGCCGGTACGGGCGGTGTGGCTGGACATCCCGTCGCTGGTCGAGGCGGCGAAGCAGACGGCGGCGACCGGGGCCACCGAGTTCTGCATCGTTGCGGCGGTGCGCGGGCCGGACGCCCGGCTGATGCGGCAGATGCGCGACGGTGTCGCCGCGATCCGGGCCGAGGTGGACATCCAGGTCGCGGCGTCGCTCGGGATGCTGACCCAGGAGCAGGTCGACGAACTGGTCGACATGGGGGTGCACCGGTACAACCACAACCTGGAGACGTGCCGCTCCTACTTTCCGAACGTGGTGACGACGCACAGCTTCGAGGAGCGGTGGGAGACGCTGCGGATGGTGCGCGATTCCGGCATGGAGGTGTGCTGCGGCGGCATTCTCGGGCTGGGTGAGACGATCGAGCAGCGGGCCGAGTTCGCCGCGCAGTTGGCCGCGCTGGACCCGCACGAGGTGCCGCTGAACTTCCTCAACCCACGGCCCGGCACGCCGCTGGGTGACCGTCCGGTGGTCGAGGCCCGGGACGCGTTGCGCGCCATCGCCGGCTTCCGGCTGGCTATGCCACGAACAATTCTGCGGTACGCCGGCGGCCGAGAGATCACTCTCGGTGATCTGGGCACCCGGGACGGGCTGCTCGGCGGCATCAACGCGGTGATCGTCGGCAACTATCTGACCACCCTGGGCCGCCCGGCGACGGAGGACCTGGCGCTGCTGGACGACCTGAAGATGCCGGTCAAGGCGCTGTCGGCGACGATCTGAGCGGCCGGGCGTGCAGGCGATCTGGTGCGACCGGTGCGGTGCCGGAACCAGCACCGGCAACCACGACGGCTGCGCCGCGGCGCGGGCCTGGGAGCCGCCCCGCTTCTGTACCAGGTGCCGACGGCGGATGAAGGTGCAGGTGCTACCGGCCGGTTGGTCGGCGCGGTGCGTCGAGCACGGCGAGGTCCGGCCGAGCTGACCCGCCCGGCGGTGCTGGTCTGCGGCAACCGGGCCGGTCATCGACACCGACGCGGCGGCTCGTCGCCGACCGCACGGGACGCTGGCGTCGCCACGGCGCAGAGCCGGGCCGCGACCCGGTCCGGGTCGAGGTCCCACACCTGGGCCGAGGTGTCGGTCGAACCGCTGAGCAGCAGACCGTCGGGGGTGAACGCGATCGCGTTGACGTTGTCGACGTGCCCGACGAGCACCGCTGTCAGCTCCCCGCTGTCGACCTGCCACACCCGGACCAGGTCGTCGCTGACGGCGGTGGTGACCAGCCGCCCGCCGTCCGGACTGAAGGCCACCGCGGACAGCCTGGTAGTGGGCGTGTCCACTGTGTCTATCAGGTCCAGTCCGGCGACGGTGCGCAGCTCGACCTGACCGTTGCTGCGGGCCACCGCGACCAGGTGTCCGTCCGGGCTGACCGCGAGGTCGGTCAGTTGAAGGTCCGCGATGACCGCCCGGTCCCTGCCGGACAGGTCGGCGGTGTGCCAGGATCTCAGCTCGGCCCGCACCACCGTCTCGTCGCCGCTCACCACGCCGTGGTTGGCGGTCGCCAACAGCGTGGTCCCGTCGGCGCCGAAGCCCAGTGCGCTCACCGCGCCACCGGTCGGCAGGAAGGTCGGTTCGGCGTCCCGGTCGAGCCGCCAGACCAGCACCCCGCCGTCCTCGCCGGCCGGGTCGAGCACGGCGACGGCGAGCAGCTGTCCGTCCGGCGAGTACGCCGGATGTCTGGTCGTCCAGCCGTCCCGCCCGGCGGCGGTGTCGTGCCCGACCGGTTCACCGGCGACGGTGTAGCGCAGCACGCCGCTGCCGGTGGTGCTGACCGCGAACGTGCCGTCACCGGCGACCGCGACCCCGGTGACGGTGTCCAACGCGCGGACGGTGGCCCGCACGGCGCGGGTGCCCAGGTCCCAGATCCGCACCACGTCGTCGCCGGCAGCGGTGACGACCCGGTCCGCCGCCGGGTCGACCGCGACGAACTGGACCGACTGCGGATGCCGCAGCAGCACCCCGGTGCGCCGGAACAGCACGGTCGGGGCGTCCGGTCCGGTGACGGCGACGGTCCGGCCGTCGGCGGCCACCGCCACGTCGGCGACGACCCGGCCGCCGTAGCCGGTGTAGGCCGAGGAGACCACCCCGGTGGTCAACGCCCAACTGTCGATCCGACCGGTACGCCACCCGCCGGTGGTCAGCAGCGAACCGTCCGGGGTGACGGCGAGCGGCACCGCGGCGCGAAACGGCCCGGCCGGCAGGGCGGTGCGCTCGCCGGACGACACCGACCAGCTGTTCAAAGCCCCGTCGGGCCCGCTGGTCACCAGCACGTCGTCCGGGCCGAAGGCCACCTGTTGGGCGGCGGGCAGGCTGCGGATCAGGGTCTGGTCGGTCAACTGCCAGACCTGGACGTCACCGTCGGTGGGGTTGGCGACGGCCAGCAGCGTACCGTCGGCGTTGACGGTCAGGTCGTAGCCGAGCATCCCGGTCGGCAGCGACCACTGCAGCTCGCCAGTGGTCGCCGACCAGCCGCCGACCTGCAACTCGGGCGACAGGTCGGTGCCGAGTCGACCGGCAACGACCGTGGCGCCGGTGGGCAGCCAGCCGAGCGCGCCGACCGCCGGCAGGGTGTACCGCAACTGACCGGTCGACACGTCCCAGATCCGGACACCGTCTCGGCTGAACGAGCCGGAGGCGAGGAACCGGCCGTCCGGTGAGAAGGCCAGTGCCACCACACCGACGTCGGTGGCGTGCCGCAGCTCGAGGTCGCGCTGGCGCAGGGTGGCGACGTCCCAGAGCCGGACCACACCGTCCTGGTGTCCCACCGCCACCGCCGTACCGTCCGGGCTGACCGCGGTGGACAGCCCGCCAGGCGCGGTGCCCAGCGGCCCGATCGTCCCCGCCGCCTGCGCGGACAGCAGCGCACCGTACGCCTCGACGGTGGGTGCCTGGTCCCAGGCGTCCAGCGCCCTGCCGACGGCGAGCAGGTCGTCGTCGGCGGCTGCGGCGATCTGCGACTCGGCGGCCAGCTGTCGGGAAGTCGCCTGCCGGCGTTGGTCCTCGGCGGCGGCCTGTCGGTTCACCGCGACCAGCCCGCCAGCGACGGCGAGCAGCAGTGCCGCCGCGAGACCCACGGTCAGCCGGTGCAGCCGCCGTACGCCGCGCAGCCGGGCCAGTTCGGCGGCCTCGGCGGCTGCCACGCTCGCGGACAGGAAGTCGACCTCCGTCGCGGACAGGTCGTTGCGGTCCACCTGGTCGCGCACCAGCGCCAGCCGGGTGCCGCGCAACAGCAGGTCGGGATCGCGGCCGGCGGTCTGCCAGTCCTCGGCGGCGACGGTCAGCCGCTGCCGCCGGATCAGTTCGTCCCGTGCCTCGGCGAGCCAACTGTCCAGGCGCGGCCAGTTGGTCAGCAGCGCCTCGTGGCTGATCTCGACGGTGTCGGCGGCGACGGTGACCAGCCGGGCCCGGACCAGCCGGGCAAGCAGGTCGGCGTCGAACAGCCGGCTGGCACCGCGACGGCGGGCCACCGCCCCGGTGTCGGTGACGGTGACCAGGCGCAGCATCGCGGTCCGCAGCGCGGCGCGGCCGGCGGGATCCAGGTCGAGGTGGATCCGCTCGGCCGACTCGGCAACGGCGCGGCGGATCCCGCCGGTGGCCCGGTAGCCGGCCACGGTCAGCCGCCGCCCGTCGCGCCGCTGCCAGGTCGCCCGCAGGGCGTGACCGAGCAGCGGCAGCGCCCCCGGGTCGTAGCCGGCGGGTGCCGTCGCGTTCAGGTCGGTGAGCAGCAACTCGACCAGCCCGGGTTCGATCTCCAGACCGGCCCGCGCCGCCGGCTCGGTCACCGCGCGACGCAGTTGATCGGCGTCCATCCGACCGAGGACCAGATGCCCGGCGGCCAGCGCATGCGCCAGCGGCGGCAGTTCGGCGCAGTCGGCGTAGAAGTCGGCGCGAACCGCGATCACCACGACGGCCGGCGCGGCGGCGGCCAGCGCGGTCACGAAGGCCAGCCGGTGGGCCGGATCGGCGCACTCGGTGAACAGCTCCTCGAACTGGTCCACCACGATCACCAGCCGACCGTCGACGGGCGCGGTCCGGGCGGCGAGCGCACCGAACAGCTCCGGGGCCGCGTGCACCCGCGCCGCCGGCAGGTCCGCGGCGTCCGCTCCGGCGGCGACGAGCGTACGGTCGACGAGCTCGTCCAGCGGCCGGACGCCCGGGGTCATCAGCAGCCACGGCCACCGGTCCGCCGGGCCGAGGGCACCGGCGGCGATCGTCGGCAGCACCCCGGCGCGCAGTACCGACGACTTGCCGACCCCGGACACCCCGGTGACGATCAGCGGTGGACCGCCCATAGCCTGCTCGGCGAGGCGGCTGAGCACCTGCGCGATCTGCTCCTGCCGGCCGTGGAACCAGGGAGCGTCCTCCGGCTCGAAGGCGGCCAGCCCGGGGAACGGGCACACCGGGTCGTCGGCTGCGTCCGGCCCGGGGTCTGGCCGGTCCGGTGCGACCTGCGGTTCGGCGGCCGCCTGCACCCGGCTGCTCAGCTGGGTGATGGTGAGCAGTTGCCGGCGTACCCGGTCCATCTCGACGCGCTGCTCATGGCTACGTTTCGCCAGTTCGCGGCGGACCTCGCCGAGCACGCGGTGGACGTCGGTCAGCATCCACCGCAGCGCGCCGACGTCGTGGCCGAGGGCCTGGAACATGGCGGCGAGGTCGTCGCGCAGCTGTGCGTCGGTCTCGGCCGCGGCGGCCAGCGCCACCTCGACCGCGTCGATGCCCCGCAGCAACTCACCGAGTTCGGCGCGGATCGCCTGGGACTGTTCCCCTTCGTCAGCGAGTCGGGCCAGGAGTTCCTCGGCCAACGCCTCGCGCCACTGTGCCTCGGTGGCCCGCCGGCCGCGCATCCGGTCGGCGGTGTCGACCAGCGCCTCGGACAGGTAGCCGCCGCCGATCTGGCCGAGTTGTTCGACGGCTGCTGCGAGCAGCCCGCCGGAGCCGATCCCGGTGGCGATCGGCGCCAGCGCCGAGGCGGTGAGGAAGGCGAGGATGCCGTACGGGGTGGCGTCGCTCAGTCGTGCCCCGGAACGCCGTGCGGCGGCCCGGACCCAGTCACGTACCCCGCGTCGGGCCCGTGCCGTGGCGTCGCCGGCCCGTCCGGCATCGCCCGAGCCGGCACCGTCGGAGCCGGCGGCATCGCCCGCAGCGGCGCCGTCCTGATCGGCCATGCCCGTCCTCCTCGCCCATTCGTCGTTACACAGTGAACAGCAGCCGTGCCCGCAGGCGGCGAAGACGCGCCGCAGCGCGGCGGCCGCCGACCATCGCCTGCCGCGCCATGCACCCGGACGGCACCATAACGTCAACTAGATATCCATGATGATGGGTATCTAGACGGCTACTCCTAGCAAGAGAGTAGGGAGTGAAGCTCGGCCCACCCGACGTCGACGCGGGTGGGGCGGGCCAGACCTGTCGAAGGGGACGTCCTGTGACCATTTCCGCAACCCGGAAAACTCTCACCGCCGGGCTGACCGCGCTGCTGGCGCTGGTCAGTTGGCCGGCAGCGGCCCAGGCCGCCGGACCACTCGGCGAGATCCGCCGGGCCGGTGGCACCACCGCCATCCCGGACAGCTACATCGTGGTGCTGGACGACGAGGCGGCCACCGCGCCGACGACCCGGCGGCTCGCCGACCGGTACGGCGCCACCGTGCAGCACGTGTTCGACACCGCCATCGACGGCTTCACCGCCCGGATGAGCGCCACCGCCGCCCGCAGGCTGGCCGCCCACCCGGCCGTCGCCTACGTCGAGCAGGACCACACCGTCACGCCGTTGACCGCCGGCGTCCAGCTGAATCCGCCGTCCTGGGGGCTGGACCGGATCGACCAGCGCAACCTGCCGCTGGACAACCGCTACGCCTACCCCACCACCGCGCCCAACGTGCACGCCTACGTCATCGACACCGGAATTCACCGGACCCACAGCGACTTCTCCGGCCGGGTCAGCACCGGCTTCGACGTGATCGACGGTGGCCCAGCCGACGACTGCAACGGCCACGGCACCCACGTCGCGGGAACGATCGGCGGCAGGGCGTACGGCGTCGCGAAGGCGGTCCAGCTGGTGCCGGTACGGGTGCTCAGCTGCAGCGGCTCGGGATCGATCTCCGGGGTGATCGCCGGAATCGACTGGGTGACCGCCAACGCGGTCAAGCCTGCCGTCGCCAACATGTCGATCGGCGGCGGTGCCAGCAGCACGCTGGACGCCGCGGTCGTCAACTCGATCCGATCCGGCGTCACCTACGCGGTGGCCGCCGGCGGCTCCAACACCAGTGCCTGCAACACCTCACCGGCCCGGGTGCCGGAGGCGTTGACCGTCGCCGGCACGACGATCACCGACGCCAGGATGAGTTCGGCGAGCTACGGCCCCTGCCTGGACCTGTTCGCGCCCGGGATGAGCATCACCTCGACCTGGCACACCGACAACTCCGCGATCCGGGTGCTCAGCGGCAGCTCGATGGCGACCGCCCACGTCACCGGCTGCGCGGCACTGGTCGCCGCCAGAAACCCGTCGTGGAGTGCCGCGCAGGTCGGCGGCTACCTGATCCGCAACGCCACCCCCGGTGTCGTCACCAACCCCGGGGCGGGCAGCCCGAACCGGCTCGTCTACTGCGCCGGCTGACCGCCGGATCGACCCGCGAGGAGGAACAGACGATGGCAACGACCGTCAACACGCACCCGCCCACCCGTACCGGCAACGCCACCGGCCGCCGCGGCACCGCCCGCCGGCTGCTGGCCACCGGTCTGACGCTGATCCTGACCACCGCCGCGCTGGTCGCCGGCACCGCGGCACCGGCGCAGGCGGCCACCACCCCGGGCATCGACGTCTCACACTGGCAGGGCTCGATCAACTGGACCAGCGTGCGCAACAGCGGCATCGAGTTCGCCTACATCAAGGCCACCGAGGGCACCAGCTACAAGGATCCCCGGTTCAACACCAACTACGTCGCCGCGTACAACGCCGGGGTGATCCGGGGGGCGTACCACTTCGCGCTGCCGGACCGGTCCTCTGGCTCGGTCCAGGCCAACTACCTGGCCAGCAACGGCGGCGCCTGGTCAGCGGACAGCCGGACCCTGCCGGCCGCGCTGGACATCGAGCACAACCCGTACGGCGCGATGTGCTACGGGCTGAGCCAGTCGGCGATGCGGAACTGGATCAGCAGCTTCCTGAACACCTACCGGTCGCGCACCGGACGGTACGCCGTCATCTACACCACCACCAGCTGGTGGAGCAGCTGCACCGGCAACTGGACCGGACCGTGGAGCAACCACCCGTTGTGGCTGGCCCGGTGGGCGAGCAGCCCTGGCACCCTGCCGGCCGGCGCACCGTACTGGTCGTTCTGGCAGTACACGGCCAGCGGCAGCGTCCCCGGCGTCTCCGGCGCGGTCGACCGCAACCACTGGAACGGCACCCGCGCCCGGTTGGTGGCGCTGGCCAACGGCTGACCCTGCTCGCTGGCCCCGGCCGGACCCGCATGGTCCATGCCGGGGCCAGCGACCTGCCCGGCCCGGCAGCCGTCGCCCGGGTGCCGGCACCGGTGGTCACAGCGGCGGAGCGGGCGGCACCGGGTTGCGTCGGCCATGCAGCGCCAGGTCGAACAGGATGATCACCAACAGCACCAGGTTGGCGCAGATCGCGACCAGCAGCGCCGGCCGGGTCAGCAGCGCCGGTCCGGTCAACGCCAACAGGAGCACACCCGCCAGCAGCGGCCAGGCGACCCGGCCGAACACCTCGTACTCGAGTCTGCTGCGGCCCAGCAGGAAGATAACCGGTCCACCGATCATGATGGCCAGCCAGTTGACCGGGACCGGGTCGGCCGGGCGCTCGATGATGAACTTCGCGCTGGTCGCGGTGGCCACCACGCCGGCGATCATCAGCAGATGGGTGTACGGCGCGGAGCGGGTGAACCGCCCCGGGTTGCGGGCGGCCTCGATCGCCTCGGTCAGCCGTGCCCCGGCGCAGTGCACGTAGATCCGGAACAGGATGGTCGCGCTGGCGAAGGCCACGACGAACCCGGCGGCGCTGCCCGGGGTGACCTCGGTGCGGCTGGACGCCAGCCCGGCCACCAGGATGATGTCGCCCAGGGCGATGATGAAGAACTGGTGGTACCGCTCCGCCATGTGCTCGGCGGTCGGGTTGAACTGGGTGGCCGGGATCCGCCCCCGACCAGGCACCGGGTAGCCGAGCGCGAAAACCGTGTAGTCGACGGCCAGCCCGACACCCCACAGCGTCACCCGGGCGGTCTCGTCGACCAGGACACCGGCCAGCCAGGGTACCGCCGAGACGGCGAACCAGCCCCAGATCCGCACCGCGCGCTGCCGGGCCATCTGGTCGTGCAGTGCGAAGAAGAAGAACAGGCCGCGGCCCAGATGGATGGCCAGGTACGCGCCGACGAAGATGGTCGCACGGTCCTCGAACGCTGCCGGTAGCGCCGCCGTCATCAGCAGCACGCCGAACATGATCGCGACCGTGACCACCCTGATGGACCGACTCTGCGGGTTGTAGAGATCGGTGACCAGGGTGGTCACCACCCATACCCACCAGACGGCGAGCAGCAGGATCGCCGCCTCGACGACGCCCAACGGACTCAGCCGCCGGGCCAGGGTCTCCGACAGCAGGGCGAGTGCGACCACGAAGGCCAGGTCGAAGTACAGCTCCAGGAAGGTGGCGCGCCGCGGTGCCTGCTCGCCCCGGAGCAGGCCGCGCGGGTCGCCGGCCGCCGTCACGACCGCACCGGGTAACGAGCCGACCGGTCGGCACCGGTAGACAAACTGGGCGACATATCGGTCTTAGCGTACGGCCTCGGTCGGCGGTCGCCGGCCCGATCGCGGTGACCGGCCCGGCCCTGGCCGGGCCGGTCACCGCAGGTCAACCAGCCGAGGTCAGCCGGCCGTGCAGGCCAGGCCGTTCACCGTGAACGAGGTCGGCCGGGGGTTGCTGCCGGAGTGGGTGCCGTTGAAGCCGATGCTGGTGCTCGCGCCGGGCGCCAGCCTGCCGTTCCAGGCGGCGTTGCCGGCACTGACCTGGTTGCCGCTCTGCGACCAACTGGCCGACCAGCCCTGGGTCACCTGCTGGCTGCCCGGGAACGTGAACCGCAGCGTCCACCCGTCGATCGTCGACGCACCGGTGTTGGTGATCGTCACCGATCCGGTGAACCCGGTGGACCAGTCGTTGGTGGTGTAGTCGACGCGGCAGCCAAGCACCGGCGGGCCGCCGGTCGGGGTGGGCGACGGTGACCCGGTCGGGGTGGGAGTCGGCGACGGGGTCGGGGAGACCGACGGCGACGGGGTGGGCGAGACGGACGGTGACGGCGACGGGGTCGGGGAGACCGACGGCGTGGGGGTGGGCGACGGTGACGGACCATCCGGCTCCTGTCCCCAGATCAGGGTGCCGGACTCGTAGAGCGGGACCGCCCGGTTCGGTCCGGCGGCCGCCTGGTAGGACGGGTCGTTCGCCGGATCCCAGGTGCCGCCCTCGGCCACCCCGATCTTCAACTGCACCTCCATCCGGTGGGCCGACTGACCGGCCGGCGCAATGGTCTGGCCGGAGCAGTCGACCTCGACGTACCACAGGTCACCCGAGTGCTGCCGGGCCTCGGTGGGTTTCGGACACCCCTGGCTGTACGGGCTGCTCACCTGCAGCGCACCCGCACCGTCGCGGACGAAGTAGTACCGGAACGTCGCGCCGGTCAACGCCTGGGCGGGGAAGGCCGACTTGTTGTAGATCATCACCTTGACCCCGGTCGACCGGGTCTCGTTCTGCATGACGGTCGTCTCGATGGAGATCTCGTCGATGTCCGGCGTCTCCGGCTGCGGGAAGTCCGACAGCGGCGTGCCGCCGTACTCCTGGTGCAGCCGGACCAGCGCGGAGGTGAAGCCGGCGTTGTAGTCGGTGGCGACCTCGTTCATGACGTAGTCGTCGCGGCGGTCGGTGTAGGCGTCGTCCGGTGCGGACGGGCCGCCGACCAACGCCCCGTACAGCACGTGCCGGGTCTCCTCGGGCACCTGCATGCTGTCCCACCAGGAACCGTGCGCGGTGCGGTGGTGCGGGTTGCGCGGCGGGTTCGCCCCGAACCCGATGACGTAGCTGGAGTTGCGCGGATTGTCGCCGAGCGCGTAGTCGATCTGCCGGACGGCGAAGTCGTGGTAGCGGGTCCGGCGGGTCGGGTCGGTGATGTTGTCGCTGTAGACGAGCGCGGCAAAGGCGGTGTTCGCGGCGTAGCGCAGCGCGCCCCAGGTGTCGAGAACCGCCATCCCGCCCGGTGAGGTACGCACCTTCTCGCCGTTGACGCCGACGGTCCAGTAGTCCAGCCACCGGTTGGCGTCGTCGACGTACTTCTGCTTGCCGGTCAGGTTGGCCAGCAGCACGTACGCGCCGAACTGCTTGTTGTCCCAGGCGAGGGTCCACTTGTAGGCCCGGGTGTCGGTCTGCGGCTCGGTGCCCAGGTCGTCGTACTCGGCTTCGGCCTTGGCCAGGTAGGACGCCTCCCCGGTGGCCCGGTGCAGCCAGATGGCGCCCCAGACCAGTTCGTCCTGGTATCCGCTCCACGAGCGGTAGAAGCTGGTCGCGTCGGTGATGCACTCGTGGTACGCCTTGCGCACGGTGTCGGCGAAGGTGTAGAGCTGCCGGGCGTGGCTGACCAGGGTGTCGGCGTACGCCGGATCGGTGGGTCGGAAGACCATCGACGACGCGGCCATCGCGGCCGCCGTCTCGGCCGCCAGGTCCGAGCCGCCACAGGTCGCGTCGATGCGGTACGCCGGACGCGCCATCGGCATCACCTCGGCCGGACCCCACCACTTGTGGTCGTCGTCGCCCTTGCCGACCTGGCCGTAGAGCACCTTGGGCGACGGATGCGCCTTGATGAAGTAGTCGTTGACGAACCGCAGGTTGTTCAGCAGGTGCGGCAGTTGCCCGGAGCTGGCGTAGCCGGCCCGGTATTCGACCGCACCCCAGGCCAGCATGGTGGTGGTGAAGGCCATCGGGAATCCGAACTTGACATGGTCCCCGGCGTCGTACCAGCCGCCGGTGAGGTCGAGGCCGACGTCTGCCCCGTCGTCGAGTGCCGAGTCCGCCCGCCACGAGACCCGGTTCCACTGCGGCAGCGGGCCGGACTGCTGCGCCTCGTAGAACAGCAGCGACTTCTGCAGCGCCTCCCCGTAGTTGAACGGTGGCGCCGCAGCGGCACCGGGTCGCGGGACCGCGGCTGTCGCGGCTGCGGCGGTAAGCAGGATGGCCATGCCGGTGGCCGCCAGCCTGCGCCGCCAACGGGTCCGGCCGGCCGGCCGATTGTCTGCGCGCACTACACTCGCTCCTGTCCGTGGAGCCGCGCGCGGCAACGCGTCGTGGAGGACACCGAGGGGCGGATGTGGGCGCATCCGCCCCTCGCCTCATGCCGGTCGCGCTGTCGCGGCGGTCAGCGGCCGGCCCGCCGGTGGGGTGCGGGGCCAGCCGGTAGAAGGCGGTTGATGGTTCTCGGCTGTTGGTTCACAGGGTCACGGTGCCAGCCGGCACCGACGCGATGGGAGCGCTCCCATCGACAGGGAACGATCGTCACGCGTACCGATGATTTAACCGCCTCGGCCCGGCTTTGGGAAGCCCGTAACCGCGACCAACCGGCACCGGAAAAGGGGCGGGGTCTCCTCCTGCCGTCCTACAGGAGGAGACCCCGCCGTGCCACCCGGGACCTCGCGTCCAACGCACCGGACCCGCACCAGGACCGGGACGTCGGGGCAACCGCCTAGGTCGTGGTGGCGGGAGTCGGTGCCGAGATGTCGACCGGCCGATCGACCAACGGCACCGTGACGCTCATCATTTCCCCGTCGCGCTCGACCGGACCCGGCCGGTGCAGCCGGGCCAGGGTACGCAGCATGCCGAGATCATCGGCGGCGATGTGTGCCACCAACGCCGCCTGCCCGGTCCGACCGGCATGGCCGGCCAGCCTGCGCAGCAGCGCCGTGCCGACCCCACGTCGGCGCCACCCGTCCTCGACCAGCAGTCCGACCTCGCCAAGGGCACCCTCGACGATCAACTGCCCAACACCGACGATCCGGTCCGCCGCCGCGCTGGAGTCGACCGCGACAAGCAGCACCCCCCGGGGCTGTTCCAGCATCCGCCGCAGCCGGGCGGCGATGACCTCGGACGGTCGGGCGAGAAGACCGGGCGTGCGGCTCTCCGGCGAGCACCGGACCACCATCGCGTGCAGCGCGTTGAGATCGTCGGAGACCGCCGGCCGCAGCAGCAACTCGGCACCGTCCGGCATCATCAGCGTCACCTGATCGCCGGTCCGTCGGTTGACCGCCGCCGCCAGCTCGACCAGGGCCTGCGCTCGGGCGAACTCGGCAGGGGTGAAGCTCGGCTCCCGCCGGACGACGTCGTAGCAGCCGCCGGCCGGATCCGGCAGCCGCATCGTGTCCGTCGACCGGGCAGCCACCTGCGAAGCTGGTGCCGGCCGCCAGGTCACCGAGCCGGCACCGAGCAGGGTACGCAGCACGTCTCCGAGCGCCTCCGGATCGCGCACCAGCCGGTTGGCCAGGGCGAGCGCCCGGGTGGGCTGGTCGGCCAGCCCTCGGGCCTCGGCCCGAGTGGCCCAGGCGTCCCGGCCCCGGCCACGCTCCACTGCCGCGACGAGATCCTTTTCGGTCATCGAGTCGGGCGCGTCGACGAGAAAGTCGTCGACCGCCCCGGCCTCGGTGGTGTGCACCTGGACGGCGAGGATGTTGACCGCGCGCAAGGCCAGGCTGGCGGTCAGCACGGCCAGGTAGCCCGGCCGGTCGTCGACCGTCGCTCTGATCCGCCACAGCGCCATGGCTGCTCCTCTCCCCAGGTGCTCGGTGCCCGCTTGGTCAGCGCCGCACTGCGCCCGCTTCCTACCTTGCCGCCGCGCTGTTTCCCTCAGGTTGCCCGGCGGTGACTTCTCGCGGTGCCGTCTGCGACCTGCGTCTCACCGTCTGGCGGCGACCGGATCGGCGGTCACCAGATCCAACCGGTCGCCCAGGATCACCGTCGCCGCCCGGACCAGCTGCGCGATCCGGTCCACCTCGGTGACGTGGAACGCGGCTGCCGGCAAACCGTCCCCGTCGACCCGGGACACGATCAGCACCAGGCCGGCCCGGCCGAACGGCACCGAGGCGTACCGCACCCCGTCCGGGCCGTCCATCGGCCGGGCACGCAGTGGTGTGACCTCAGGCAGCCGCAGCGGCACCGGTGCGCGCCAACTCGCGTAGGCGACGGCCGGTTCGCCGCCCGTAGGAGACTCGTCCACCGGCACGGTCAGGCCGGTCATGAAGTCGTCGTCGGGCAGTTGGCCACCGTCGAACCGCGACTCCGCGCCGGGCGTCGGAGCCGGCCCGGCCAGCCCGGCGGACTGCGCCGTGGCGGCACCGGCCGGCGGCCGGGACGCGCTGCGGATCGCCCAGTCGGCCGGCACCACGGCCGCGGCCGCCCAGTCAGCTGCCAGCAGCCCCGGCACCGCGTCGACCAGCGTGGCCAGGCCGTCAACCGGGTTGGCGGCGACCTGGGCGAGCAGTTCGGCGTCCTGACCTCCGGTCACCGGTGTGCCGATCGCCCGCCAGACGCCGTCGACCTGGACGCCGGGAATCGCGGCGAGGCCAGCGAGCAGCCGGTCGACCCGGGCGGCACCCGGCCACACCACGGTGAAGTCGTCCACCGCCCGACCGCCCAGCCGCTCCAGGACGGTCACCTGGACGATGTCGGCGCCCGCGACGCCGAGTGTGCGGGCCACCTGGCCGAGTGCACCGGGCCGGTCCGGCAGGGTCACGCGAACCCTCAGCAACATGTCAGTCCTCCCGTAACGCAGGCCGGCCCCTCCCCCGGTCGACAACCAGCCTGCCCGATGACCATTTCATCCCTGTTGCGATGACATGACTCGGCAGGAAAACCCCTGGAGAACAGGGTTGGACATGCTGCGCCATCACCCGTTCGGATGATCTTCACCCGGTCGGGCGGAGTCGCTGACAGGCCGACGCGCGGTCAGGCCGAGTCGCGGGCGACCATGTGGGTCTCCAGCAGGACGTACGGGACCTGCAGCTCATCGTGCCGGATCCGGGACAGCAGCAGTCGGGCCATCTGCCGGCCCATCTCCTCCACCGGCTGGAAGACGGTGGTCAACGGCGGATCGGACTGCCGGGCGATCGGGGCGTCCTCGAACCCGACCACGGCCACGTCGTCGGGCACCCGACGGCCGGCCTCGCGCAACGCCCGCAGGGCACCGCAGGCCATCAGGTCGGACGCGACGAACACCGCGTCCAGATCGGGATGACGCTCCAGCAGCTGGCGCATCGCAGCGGTGCCGCTGCCCTCGCTGAAGTCGCCGTACGCCACCAGGGATTCGCCACCCGGCGGGCCGCTGTGCCGGATCGCCTCGTGGTAGCCGGTCAACCGGGCGACGCCGACCCCCATGTCCTGCGGGCCGGCGATGGTGGCGACTCGCCGCCGGCCGCCGGCCAGCAGGTACTCGACCGCCAACCGGGCGCCCCCGGCGTTGTCGACGTCGACGAAGTAGGCCGGACGCGCGTCCGGATGCAGCATCCGGGCCGGCCGCCCGCCCAGGACGCTGGGCAGACCGCGCTGTTCGAGCAGGGTCGGCAGCGGATCCGCGTCGTGCAGCGACAACAGCAGTACGCCGTCGACGTGCTGGTTGGTCAGATGGTGCTCGACCCGCTCCCGTTCGGCGGGTGACTGGGCCATCGCCAGCCAGAGCTGCATCGGGGTGTCGAGCAGCCCGGAGCTGATACCCCGGACGATCCCGGCGAAGAAGGGTTCGCCGAAGACCCGCTCCTCCGATTCGGAGACGACCAACGCGACCGAGTCGGTCCGTTGGGTGACCAACGCCCGGGCTGCCCGGTTCGGCACGTACCCCAGCTCGGCGATCGCCTGCTGGACCGCTGCCCGCGCCTCGGGGCTGACCTGTGGCGACCCGTTGACGACACGGGACACCGTGCCCCGGCCGACCCCGGCACGCGCGGCAACCGCGTCGAGGGTGGGCCGCCCGAGTGACCGGGTGCGCTGGGTTGTCATCGTCTGTTCCTCCGACCCTTGGGCCGCCGGCGCCGGTTGCAGGGAACCGGCGCCGGCGCGGCCCGTTATTGCTGGCTGACCACGCCTATTGTGCGGCCAGACCGTTACGTCGGATCACATCGGCGTACCACCTGGCGCTCGACTTGGGGATCCGAAGCTGGGTGTCGTAGTCGACGTGGATCATGCCGAAGCGCTTCGAATAGCCCCAGGCCCATTCGAAATTATCCATCAAAGACCATGCGAAGTAGCCCCGTACCGGCACTCCGTGGGAGATCGCCTCGTGACAGGCACGCAGGTGAGCGTCGAAATAGGCCAACCTGTCCGGATCATCGACTTTGTCGTTGACGACGTCGTCGACGTAGGCCGAGCCGTTCTCGGTGATGTAGATCGGCACCTCGGGGTACTCGCCGTTGACCCGGCGCAGCACCTCCACCAGGCCGGGGGCGTCGACCTCCCACCCCATGTCGGTCACCGGGAGCCCGCGGGTGACAAATCGGATCCGCTCGCTACCCGGCCAGCAGGACGGTTCGTCGGCCGCGTCCGGAGCCGGCGCGCCGCTGACCACGTGCCGGCTGTAGTAGTTGATGCCGAGCACGTTCAGCGGAGTGGCGATGACGTCCAGGTCACCCTCACGGACGTGGGCCAAATCGGTCACCGGCTGCAGGTCCGCCACCACGTCCTGCGGGTACCGCCCGAGCAGGATCGGGTCCAGGAAGATCCGGTTGGCCAGACCGTCGATGCGCCGGGCCGCGTCGACGTCGACCGCCGAGTCCGTCTCCGGCGACACCGCGTACAGGTTGAGCGTGACGCCGAAGTCGTGGTCCGGCCGGGCCGCACGCATCGCCTGCACCGCCAGACCGTGGCCGAGCATCAGGTGGTGGGCGGCCCGGACCGAGTCGGCGCCGTCGGTGATCCCGGGGGCGTGCACGCCCGAGCCGTAACCCAGGAAGGACGAGCACCAGGGCTCGTTGAGCGTGGTCCAGTACCGCACCCGGTCACCCAGCGCCCCGTGCACCAGCTCCGCGTAGTCGGCGAACCGGGCCGCGGTGTCCCGGGCCGGCCACCCGCCGGCGTCCTCCAGCGGCTGCGGCAGATCCCAGTGGTAAAGGGTCAGCCACGGCTCGATGCCCTGGGCCAGTAGCTCGTCGACCAGCCGACGGTAGAAGTCCAGCCCGGCCTGGTTGGCCCCGCCGGACCCGTCGGGCTGCACCCGTGGCCAGGACACCGAGAACCGGTACGACTTGAGGCCGAGCTCGGCCATCAACCCGACGTCCTCGCGGTAACGGTGGTAGTGGTCGCAGGCCACGTCCCCACTGTCCCCGCCGAGCACCTTGCCCGGGGTGTGACTGAAGGTGTCCCAGATGGACGGCTTGCGGCCGTCGATGTTCGCTGCGCCCTCGATCTGGTACGCCGCGGTGGCGGCACCCCAGAGGAACCCGGGTGGGAAGAGTAGCTGCCCGGAGCCTTCGCGGAACTCGGCGGTCTGCGGAGTTGCTGCTTTGGTCACGACTTGACGGCGCCTTCCATGATGCCGCCGATGATCTGGCGGCCGAAGATGATGAAAACAACGAACAGCGGGAGCGTCGCGATCAGCGTTCCCGCGAAAATCTGGGAATTGTCGGCGAAGTACGCCGAGTTCAGGCTGCGCAGGGAGATCTGCACCGTCGGGTTGGTCGGGTCGGCGAGGACCACGAACGGCCAGAAGAACTGGTTCCACTGCTCCATGAAGGTCAACAGACCGAGCACCGCCGCCGCCGGGCGCAGCGCCGGCACGACCACGTGCCAGAAGATCCGCCAGGTGGAGCAGCCGTCCACCCGGGCTGCCTCGATCAACTCGTTGGGCACCGCCTGTTCGGCGTACTGCCGCATCATGAAGATCCCGAAGCCGCCGATCAGGAACGGCACGATCACCGACGGCATGCGGTTCAGCCAGCCGAGCTCGGACATCAGAATGTAGAGCGGGAGCACGCCGAGCTGGATCGGGATCATCATCGAGGCGAGCACGATGAGCAGCAGTGCGTTCTTGCCCCGGAAACGCAGTTTGGCGAAGGCGAAGCCGGCGAGCGAGCCGAAGAAGACCGTCGCCACGGTGATGGTGCCGGACACCAGGACCGAGTTCATCAGCCCTTTGAGAATGTTGGCGTCCTGGTTGGCGAGCACCCGGCCGATGTTCTCACCGAGGTTGCCGCCGGGCAGGAACGGCGGCGGCCAGGCGTTGGCGGCGTCGTTGGTCCGCGACGCGATGACGATCATCCAGTAGAACGGGAAGAACGACAGGAGCACGCCCAGGATCAGGCCGAACCAGGTCAACGGGCTCGCCTTGAACAGCCGCTCCGAGGTCGACGACGGGCCCTTGCCGCGCTTGGGCTTGTTGGCCACGGGTTGCAGGGTTGCGGTGGTCATCGCGCCTCACTTGTCCGAGCTGATCCGGCGGGCCAGCAGATAGTTGACCAGCGACATGAACGCGATGAGCAGGAAGAGCAGCAGCGACACGGCGCCTGCGTAGCCCCACTGGAACCGCTGGTTCATGACGTCGAGCAGGTACATGGTGATCGTCTGGAACTGACCCTGGGAACCGCCGGAGATGCCGCCGGGTCCGCTGGTGAACAGCAGCGGCTCGGTGAACAACTGCAGTCCGCCGATCGTCGAGATGATCAGGGTGAAGATGATGGTGGGTCGCAGCTGCGGCACGGTGATCGACCAGAACTGGCGGGTCCGCGACGCGCCGTCAAGGGCGGCGGCCTCGTACATGTCCTTCGAGATCGCCTGCATTGCGGCCAGGTAGATCAGCGCGTTGTAGCCGATCCACCGCCAGTCGACCATGGTGGAGATGGCGAACCAGGACCCGAGCTTGCTCGCCCGGAAGTCGATCGGCTCGACGCCGAACAGCGACAGCAGCCAGTTGACCAGGCCGAAGTCCCGCGCGTAGATCATGGAGAAGATCAAGGCGACGACCGCGGTCGAGGTGATGATCGGCATGGCGATGGCCAGCCGGAAGAACGTCTGTCCCTTGATCCGCCGGTTCAGCGCGTTGGCCAGCATCAGCGCGATCAGCAACTGCGGGACGGTGGACATCAGGAACATGCCGAACGTGTTGTAGACGGCGTTCCAGAACTGCGGGTCGTCGGTGATCAGCCGGACGAAGTTGTCCAGGCCGACGAAGCTGATCTCGGCGTTGAGCGGCGACCGGTCGGTCAGCGCGATCCAGACGGTGTAGACGATCGGATAGACGCCGAAGATCGCGAAGATCACGAAGAACGGCAGGACGTAGAGGTAGGGGGAGAGTTTGAGGTCCAGTCGGGTCAGCGAGCGGCGCCGGGCCGCCCCACCGCCGGCCGGACCCGCCCGGTGGCCGCGTGGCTGCGCCGACGCGGGGGTGTCTAGCTCCAGGCTCATCGGGAAAGTCCTTCAGTTGTACGGCGGCCGGCCGACGTCGGCCAGGGAGGTCAACGCGCCGCTGGCACCGCGACGCGGCGGGAGAGATGGCGCCGGCAGGTCATGCCGGCGCCATCTCTCACCCGGGTTGTGACACCGCGTTATCGGCCGGCGGCCGTGCCGTTCGTGATGGCGTCCTGCCACCCCTCTTCCGGCGACTGGCCCTGCTCGACCGCCCGCAGCGCGTTCTCCACCGCGGTACGGACCGCCTGGTTCTTCGGGCCGAGGTAGACCGGCTTGAGCTCACTGGCACCGGCGGCGAAGATCTCGCCGGTCGGGGCGTCGGAGAAGTACTCGTTGACCGCCTCGGCGACCTTCGGGTCGGCCAGCGCCTGCGGCGACGACGGCAGGTTGCCGACCGCCTCGAAGGCGGCGACGTGGCCCTCCGGGCTGGTCAGGTACTTGACCAACTCGGCGGCGGCGGCCTGGTACTTGCTGGAGGTCGGCACCGCCAGGAACGAACCGCCCCAGTTGCCGCCGTTGCCCGGCGCCTTGGCGATGTCCCACTTGCCGGCGGCCTCCGGGCCGGCCTGGCCCTCGATGACACCGGTCATCCAGGCCGGGCAGGCGATGGTGGCGAAGGTGGCGTTCTTGAAGCCGGCGTTCCACTCGTTGGAGAACGACTGCAGGTTGTTCGACAGCCCGGCCTCGATCATGTCGGTGGTGAGGTCGAACGCGGCCTTCACGTCCGGGTTGCTCTCCATGACGAACTGGTTCTCAGTGTCGTAGTAGGTGTACCCGGTGCCCTCGCCGGCGATCTGGCTCAGCACCAGGTTGTAGAAGCTGGTCGCCGAGTCGACGAACGCCTTGTCCGGCGTGGCCTCCTTGAACTCCTGGCCGACCGCGATGAAGTCGTCCCAGCTCGACCAGAGCGCGCCGACCTCATCCCGGTCGGTCGGCAGACCCGCCGCCTCGAACAGGTCCGCGCGGTAGCACAGGGCCATCCCGCCGACGTCGGTGCCGAGCCCGAGCACCTTGCCGTCGGGCAGCACACCGGCTTCCCACTTCCACGGCAGGAAGTTGCCCTCGAGTTCGTTGGCGCCGTGCTCACCGAGGTCGACGAACTTGTCGGCCTGGGCGAAGAACTGCGACATCGTGCCCTCTTCGATCGCCACCACGTCCCCGGCGCCGGAGCCGGCGGTGATCTGCTGGGTGAGTCGGGTGTTGTAGTCGCCGAGGCCGAGGCCGATGCCTCGCTGCTGAACGGTGACGTTCGGGTTGTCGGCCTCGTACTGCTCGATCAACTCGTCGTATCCGAAGCCTGCGTCGCCGAAGATGTCGACGACCAGGGTGATCGGGCCGTCCGGATCTGAATCGGCGTCGTCGGAGCCGCAGGCCGTGGCCGTCAACATGACAGCGGAGGCGAGTGCGACCGCGGCGTACCGCCGGAGCGTGACGCTCATCCTGACCCCTCTCAAGGTCGCTTTCTGTGGTGGGGGGTAACCGTGTGGTGTCCGCCGCGACAACGGGAACTGCGTTGGCGAAAGGGGTCCGTCGCCGGGGAGCGGGCACTGCACGACCGCACTCCGCGGTTGGTCAAGCAAGTGACGTGGATCTCACTCACCCCGGCCGGGAGCGCTCCCATGAGATTGCCGGGAGGTTTCGGAGGTGTCAAGAGGCCGATGGGAGCGTTCCCATTTCGTTACTGCCGAATCCCGGGTGCTCCCGGGTCAGATTCAGGTCGGCCCGGCCGGCCCGGCGGTCAGACCAGCCCGGGCAGTCAGGCCGGCCGGGTGGTCAGGTCAGCCGGCGCAGCAGGGTGGTGACCCGCGCCGGGTCGAACCCGAACCGATCGAACGTCGCGCTCACCCAGTCGGCCATCTCGGCGTGACGCGGATGCGCCGGATCGGCGATCGCGGCCCGGAACTCGGTG
Organism: Solwaraspora sp. WMMB762; assembly: GCF_049179115.1. Classification (NCBI taxonomy): domain Bacteria; kingdom Bacillati; phylum Actinomycetota; class Actinomycetes; order Micromonosporales; family Micromonosporaceae; genus Solwaraspora; species Solwaraspora sp. WMMB762. The sequence continues at coordinate 7,278,491 of NZ_JBMHMD010000001.1, read as the reverse complement.
TACCCGAAGGCACCACCGACGTCCTCTGGAGGACACGCCTGGTCCCCGTCGACACAGAGCGGATAGCGCACGTCCGGTTCGGGCGCGGTGACGTCCTCGACGACGACGTCATGCTCCCACCAGTCACCGAAGTCGTACGTGTAGCGGAACCGGGCCCCCTTGGTGGCCACGGCGTCCAACCGGGTGTCCAGTTCGTCACGCAGCAGCAGTTCCCCGGCCGGATCCGGCTCGCCGTACTGCGCTCCGTTGATCTCGAACGAATGCAGGTGGCAGTCGCGCCAGCCCATCGCGTGCTGAATCACCCGGTGCACCCGGTCGAGCGTGTACCCGCCCGGCACCTGGACGCGGCGCCACACCGGCGGCGCGATGTCGGACAGGGTGACCAGCAGGTGGAAGATCTGACGGGGCATGGCCGCCCTTTCTCTGACCTAGGCTCGAACCCATGATCTGCGCTGCGTGCCGGAGAGGCCAGCACGATGGGTGTCGGGGTGGTAACTGGTGCGACTGTCAGCACCGTACCCCCGCTCCGACTCCACCGGTCACCGGTCCGGCCGGCGAATGACCGACCACCCACCGGTCCCGGACGCGCCGGCGCCGGACAGGCCGACCCCGGACCCGCCGGTCCGCCGGCTCGGGCCACAGCCGGCCGGGTCCGTGCTGGACGACCCGGCCCTGATCGAGGCGTACGCCGTCGCGCCTCACGACCAGCTCAGGGTGAACTTCGTGACCAGCGTGGACGGGGCGGTCGCGGTGGCCGGCCGGTCCGCCGGGTTGTCCGGACGCGCGGACAAACGGGTCTTCGGCGTACTGCGGATGCTCTGCGACGCGCTGCTGGTCGGTGCCGGCACCCTGCGCCAGGAGCAGTACCGGGCGCTGCGGCTGGACGACCGGCGCCGCCGCTGGCGCCGGCAGCACGGCCTACCCACCCATCCCACCCTGGTCGTCGTCTCCGCCTCGCTCGATCTCGACCCGGACCAACCGGCCCTGGCCGACGCACCGGCGCGGCCGATCGTGCTCACCACGACCGACGCGCCGGCCGAACGGCGACGTCGACTGGCCCGGGTCGCGGAGATCGTCCCGGCCGGCGAGCGCACCCTCGATCTGACCGCCGGGCTGAGCCAGCTGCGCGCCCATGGCCACCGTCGGCTGCTCTGCGAGGGTGGTCCGATGCTGCTCGGTTCGCTGACCGCCGCCGACCTGGTCGACGAACTCTGCCTGACGGTCTCCCCACTGCTCGCCGGTGCCGGTGCCGGCCGGATCAGTGCGGGTCCGGCCAGCCCGGTACGGCAGCTACGGCTGAGCCAGGTGCTGGCCGCCGACGACGGCACGCTGCTGCTCCGCTACACCCGGCCCGACCCGACCGCCACAGGATAGTCACCGTGAGTCAGGTCACGATCACCTGAGGGCAGTGGATCGGGTCGATCGAACCCCACCGTCGGCGAATTCAGCCGGCCCCGCCGAGTCGGATGCCGTACTGGTCGTACCCGTGGGGCAGGATGCAACCCGTGGGCATGACGCAACCGGACTTCAGCGACCAGTCCGTCACCATGAGTGACACAACGCCGGAGGGTGCGCCGGTGGGCCGGGTGCTGGGTACCGCCGACGCCACCCCACTGCAGTTCTGGACCGCGGTCGGCCCCGGCAGCTATCTGCAACTGGACGACGTCGTGGTGACCCGCCGCGAGCTGCCGGGCACCGATCCGGTGACCATCGCCGGAGTGGTCACCCAGGTCCGGGCCCGCCACGAAGGGGCGCAGTTCGACTCCGACGTGTTCGCCATCGCCGACGGCACCCTGCCCGCCCAGGTGCAGGAGGCCGCCGAGATCACCGCCACCCGGGTCGACCCGGAGATCTACGTACCGCCGGAGCCAGGCGCCCCAGTGTGGCGGGCCGAAGGCGACGCCCGCGCCCGCGCCCTGCACTTCGACCGGATGGAACGACGGATCCCGATGGGCACCGGCCGCGACGGGGTGCCGGTTTACCTCAACGCCGACTTCCTCGACGGCCAGCGCGGCGCACACGTGTCCATCTCCGGCATCTCCGGCGTCGCCACCAAGACCAGCTTCGCCACGTTTCTGCTCTACTCGGTGTTCCGCTCCGGCACGCTCGGCGGCGACGCGGTCAACGCCAAGGCGCTGATCTTCAACGTCAAGGGCGAGGACCTGCTCTTCCTCGACCATCCCAACGTCCGGCTCGACGAGGCGACGACCGCCGCGTACGCCAAGCTCGGCCTGCCCGCCGGCGCCTTCCCGGACGTACGGGTGTACGCCCCGCCGCGCGCCGGCGACGCCTCCGGCTCCCCCGACGTGACCAGCCGGCTCACCGGCGTGGACAGCTTCTACTGGACGGTCGCCGAGTTCTGCGATCAGCGGCTGCTGCCGTACGTGTTCGCCGACGCCGACGACGAACGCCAGCAGTACACGATGGTGGTGCACGCGGTCACCGCGTACCTGCACCGGCACGCGCAGCCGGCCGACGGCGGCATCAGCATCGACGGCCGACGGATCGGCTCGTACGGGGATCTGGTCGACCACATCGTCGACCAGCTCGGCGACGAGGAGACCCGGGCGGCGTGGGCCGGCTCGGCGGTCGGCATGGGCACGGTGAACGCCTTCGCCCGCCGGCTGATCAGCAGCAAACGCGACCTGGCCCGGCTGATTCGCGGCGATCTGGCCGCCCGTCGCCCGCACCAGATCAACACCGCCGAGAGTGCCCAGGTCACCGTCGTCGACCTGCACAACCTGCCGGACCGGGCACAGCGGTTCGTGGTCGGCGTGACCCTCAAGGGCGAGTTCGAGCGCAAGGAGCGGGCCGGCACCGCCAAGCCGCTGCTGTTCGTCGTGCTCGACGAGCTCAACAAGTACGCCCCCCGGGACGGGTCGTCACCGATCAAGGAGGTGCTGCTCGACATCGCCGAGCGGGGCCGCTCGCTCGGGGTGATCCTGATCGGTGCCCAGCAGACCGCCAGTGAGGTGGAGCGGCGGATCGTCACCAACTCGGCGGTCCGGGTGGTCGGCCGGCTCGACCCGGCCGAGGCGTCCCGGCCGGAGTACGGCTTCCTGCCGGCGGTGCAGCGGCAGCGGGTGCTGCTGGCCAAGCCGGGCACGATGTTCGTCAACCAGCCGGACATCCCGGTCCCGCTGTGCCTGGAGTTCCCGTTCCCGGCCTGGGCCACCCGCTCGTCGGAGGCCGGCGACGCGCCGTCGGGCACACTCCGCTCGATCGTGCAGGCCGCTGACCCGTTCGCGGTGGTCGGCGGCCGGTCCACCGCCGACGACGACATCCCGTTCTGACCGTTCTGCCCGTTCTGACCCTGAGGTCGAGGAGGTTCCCCCGGATGCGGATCCTGCACACCTCCGACTGGCACGTCGGCAAGGTCCTCAAGGGACAGGCTCGGTTGCCCGAGCAGATCCAGGTGCTCGCCCGGGTAGTCGAGATCGCCCGTACCGAACGCCCAGACCTGGTGATCGTCGCCGGTGACCTGTACGACACCTCCGCTCCCGGACCGGACGCCACCCGGGTGGTCACCCGGGCGTTGACCGCGTTACGCGGCACCGGCGCCGACGTGGTGGCGATCGGCGGCAACCACGACAACGGGGCCGCGCTGGACGCGCTGCGGCCGTGGGCCGACGCCGCCGGCATCATCCTGCGCGGCGCCGTCCGGGACACCCCGGACGAACACGTGATCACCGGCACCACCGGCGACGGCGAACGGTGGCGGCTGGTCGCGCTGCCGTTCCTGTCCCAGCGGTACGCCGTCCGGGCGACCGAGATGTACCAACTGACCGCGGCCGAGGCCAACCAGACGTACGCCGACCACATCGGACGGGTGCTGGCCCGGCTCACCGAAGGGTTCGGTGAGCCCGGCGTGGTGGATCTGATCACCGCCCACCTGACCGTGGTCGGCGGGCGGTCCGGCGGCGGCGAGCGGGAGGTGCACACCGTCCTCGGGTACGCCGTACCGGCCACCGTCTTCCCGACCGGGGCGCACTACGTGGCGCTCGGCCACCTGCACCGCGCCCAGCAGCTCGAGGCGCCCTGCCCGGTGCGCTACAGCGGCAGTCCGCTGCCCATCGACTTCGGCGAGGAGGACAACGTCGGGTCGGTCAGCATCGTCGACGTCACCGCCGGCACCGCTGCCCGGGTACGCGAGGTACCGGTGGACGCCGCGACCCCGCTGCGCACCGTCCGCGGCACCCTCGACGAACTGGCCGCCGGCGAGTACGGCGACGCCTGGCTGCGAGTGTTCATCCGGGAGACACCCCGGGCCGGGCTGCGCGAAGAGGTGCAGGCACTGCTGCCCCGGGCGTTGGACGTGCGCATCGACCCGGAGTTCACCCGGCCCGCGTCCGCCGCCGGTGCGACGCGCACCCCGCAGCGGGCCGGCCGGGCACCCGGCCAGCTGTTCGCCGACTACCTGGACGCGCGCGGGCACGGCGACGACGACGTACGGACCCTGTTCGACACGCTGTACGAGGAGGTGACCTCGTCGTGAGGCCGCTACGGCTGGACCTGGCCGGATTCACCGTGTTCCGGGAGGAGACCACGGTCGACTTCACCGACGCAGACTTCTTCGCCCTCGTCGGGCCGACCGGGTCGGGCAAGTCCAGCATCCTCGACGCGATCTGTTTCGCCCTGTACGGCGTGGTGCCGCGCTGGGGCAGCAGCCGGGGCATCGCCTCCGCACTGGCACCGTCGGCCACCGAGGCCCGGGTGCGGCTGGTGTTCGAGAGCGCCGGCAGCCGCTACGTCGCCACCCGGGTGATCCGCCGCGACTCGCGGGGCGCGGTCAAGACCGGCAACGCCGGCCTGCAGTTGATGCCGCCCGGGTTCGACGTGACCCGGCTGGACACCGGGATGAGCCCGGACGATCTCGGCGAGGTGCTGGCCGGCACGCCCGCCGAGATGGAGCAGGCCGTGCTGGACGCGGTCGGGCTGCCGTACGAGCAGTTCACCACCTGCGTGCTGCTGCCGCAAGGCCGGTTCGCCGACTTCCTGCACGCCAAGCCGGCCACCCGCCAGCAGATCCTGGTCAACCTGCTCGGGCTGCACGTCTACGAACGGGTCCGGGAGCGGGCCACCGCCCGGGCGGGCGCCGCCGAGGCGGCAGTCGCGGCGGTCGACCAGTTGCTCGGCGGCCTCGCCGACGCCGACGAAGCGGCGGTGGCGGCTGCGGCGCGTCAGGTCGACGCGATGCGGACGTTGGCGACCGCGGTCGACGCGACGCTGCCCCGGTTGGCGCAGGCCCAGCAGGCGGTGGCGACCGCGGCCGACCTGGTGACGGCCCTGGACGACGAGGTCGGGCTGCTGGCCGGCGTCGCCGCACCGGCGGCCGCCGCCCGGCTGGCCGATCAGGCGGCGGCCGCCCGGGTCGCCGCCGCCGACGCGGACCGGGCCGTCGCCGACGCCGAGGAACGCGAGGAGAAGGTCCGCGCCGAACTGGCCGCCATCGGTGACCCGGCCGACCGGCGGCTGCTGCTGCAGACACACGCCGAACGGGACCGGGTCGCCGCCGAATCGGCCGAGCTGGCTCCGGCGCTCGCCGCCGCGCAGGCCGAACAGGTCGCCAGCCAGGCGGCGCTGCGGTCGGCCCGGTCCGCCGCCGAGGCGGCGGACCGCGAGTTGGACCGCGCCCGGCAGACGTACCAGGAGGCGCAGTCCGCCGACCTGGCCGCCGCGTTACGCCACGAGCTCGTCGCCGGGGCGGACTGTCCGGTCTGCGCGCAGCCGGTGAGCACGGTGCCGCCGGTGCCGGCTGGGTCCCGGGTCGCCGAGGCGAAGTCCGCTGGTCAGGCCGCCCGGGCCGCCGCCGACCAGGCCCGCCAGGCGGTCACCGAGGCCGAGCAGTCGCTGCGCGGGGTGGAGCGGGCCGTCGACCGGGCCAGGGTACGGGCGGAGCAGCTGACCGCCCGGCTGGCGCAACTCGACGCCCGGTTGTCCGACTCGCCCGGCGCCGACGCGTTGCGCACCGATCTGGCCACGGTCGACCGGTTACAGCGCGCCCTCGACGACGCCGGTGGCCAGGTCCGCCGGGCCCGGGAGGCGGCCCGTCAGGCGCAGCGCGCCGCCGTGACCGGCGAACAGCGGCTGCAGGCCGGCTGGCGGGAGTTCGACGCCGGCCGGGACGCCGTCGCCCGGCTGGCGCCACCGGCCGCCGACCGCACCGATCTGGCCGCGGCGTGGACGCTACTGACCGACTGGGCGCACCAGTTGCTCGCCGAGCGCCGCACGGCGCGGGCGGAGGCGGACGCTCGGCTGGCTTCGGCCCGGTCAGCGGCCAGCGGCGTCGCCGCCGACATCGACGCGCTGTTCGTCGCCGCCGAGCTGGCACCGCCGGCCGGTGCCGATCCGGCCGGCTACCGGCAGGCGGCCGCGCTGGCGGTCCAGCGGGCGCAGACCGGCCACGAACGGATCACCGAACGGTTCACCCAGGCAGGTGAGCTGCGTGGCCGGCGGGCCGACCAGGAGCGGCAGGCCCAGCTGGCCCGGACGTTGGCCGGGCACCTGCGGGCCAACAACTTCGAGCGGTGGCTGCTGGTCGAGGCGCTGGACCTGCTGGTCGACGGCGCGTCGCGGATCCTGCGGGAGCTCTCCAGCGGTCAGTACGAGCTGGTGCACGACGCCGGTGAGTTCTTCGTCGTCGACCACCACGACGCCGGACTGCGCCGCGGGGTACGCACCCTGTCCGGCGGGGAGACCTTCCAGGCGTCGCTGGCGCTCGCCCTGTCGTTGTCGGAACAACTGGCCGGGATGTCGGCCAGCGCCGCCAGTCTGGAGTCGATCGTGCTGGACGAGGGCTTCGGCTCACTGGACGCGGCCACCTTGGACACCGTCGCCGCGACCCTGGAAGGGCTCGCCGCCCGAGGTGACCGGATGGTCGGCCTGGTGACCCACGTCCCGGCGCTGGCCGAGCGGGTACCGGTCCGGTTCGAGGTCAGCAAGGACGCCCGTACGGCCCGGGTCCGGCGGAGCGGGCTGTGACCGCGACCGTGACGGGCCGGCCGGCCACCGGGGTCCGCTGGTTCGTCGAGGGCTGGCAACCCGGCTACGGCACGTCGTTCGAGGCCGCCGACCCGGGTGGCCCCGGCGCCGCCGACGACGGTCAGGACGCCGCCGATCTCGCCGTGGAGCTGGATCCGGCGACGTGGCGGCCGTTGCGCCAGCCGGCCGATGTGCGCGCACCGGACGTGGTGCTGCTGGTCGACGGGGTGCGTCGGATCGACGCCTCGTTGTGGAGCGAGGAGCCAGACGGAGTCTCGTACCCGGCGCTGGCCGCCTCGTACGCCGCCGGTGTGGTGCGCTGTGACCTGCGGCGCGGGGCTGCCCGGTTGGCCGGAGCCCGAACCGAGCGGGGCCTGTTCACGCCGAGCACCGCCGCCACCGACCTGGTCGTCGGGCGGGTGCGCTATCCGGCGCGGCGGGTCGACGACGCCGATCCGGCCGTACTGCCGCAGGCGGTGCAGCCGGCGCTGGCCGCGCTGGAGATCGCCGTCTCCGAGCAGGCCCGCGTCGACGGCGCGGACGACCCGGCGGATCTGCTGGTGGTGGACGGTCCACTGCGCGGGCGCCGGCTGCCGAACACGGTCGGCTACGTCAAGTCGCAGCGCCAGCCGTACCTGCCGGCGAGTCTGATCCCGGTGGTGACCGCGCTGCAACCGGCGGAACGCAGCCCGGTCTTCCTGCGCGGCACCCGGTGGCGCAGCTACTCGTGGTATCTGCGGCTGCCCGGGCCGCGGGGTGCGCCGTGGGCGGGCATCGTCCGGGTGGAGTGCCGGCCAGACCTGACGCCGCAGGCGGCGATCGCGCTGGCCGACCTCTCGCTGGCGACGCTGCCCCGGTTCGCCTCGGCTCCGTACAAGGATCCCCGGGCACCGCAGAACCTGGTGCCGATCGCCGGGCTGGAGCGACGGCTGCGGGCGATGCTCGGCGACGCCCGGCTGCTGCACCGGGCGCTCAGCCTCTCGGCGGCCGGGCAGGAGAGTCCGGCGTGGCGGTGACCGGCATACTGTGCCGATGGGCCGTACCCGCAGGACAGCGCCGCCCGCGGTCCAGGTAGACACCGGCACCGCGCGGCTCGTCCCGGACCCGGACCGGCGGCGGGCGTACACCCTGCTGTTGGACGGCACCCAGCAGTCACACGTCGATCTCGACGATCCGACACACCTGGAGTTCGAGTACGTCCGCCGGATCGCCGCGGCGATCGACCTGGCCGCCCCGGCCGGTGCCCCGCTGCGGGTGCTGCACCTGGGCGGCGGTGGGCTGACCCTGCCGCGCTACCTGGCCGCCACCCGTCCCGGGTCGAGCCAGCGGGTGGTGGAGATCGACGCCGCGTTGACCGAGCTGGTCCGCCGCGAACTGCCCTGGCCGGCCGACCGCAATCTGCGGGTCCGGGTCGGTGACGCGCGGTCCGCCGTCGAGCAGGCTCGTACGGACAGCTACGACCTGGTGATCGCGGACGTGTTCGCCGGTGCCCGCACTCCGGCACGGCTGACCTCGGTCGAGTTCGTCACCGAGGTCGCCCGGGTACTCGCACCCGGCGGTCAACTGCTGTCCAACGTGGCGGACGGCCCGCCGTTGGGCTGGGCCCGCCAGCATCTGGCGTCGGTACGGCAGGTGCTGCCCGGCATCTGCCTGATCGCCGACGCGGCGGTGCTGCGCCAGCGCCGGTACGGCAATCTGGTGGTGGTCGCCGGACGCGCCGCGCCGGACGTCGGGGAGCTGACCCGGCGGGCCGCCGGTGACTGGTTTCCCAGCCGGGTGCTGCATGCTGCGGCGCTGGACCGGTTGATCGGGACGGCGTCGCCGATCGCCGACGCGACCGCGCAGCCGTCGCCGCCGCCACCGGACGGAATTTTTCCCGGCGGACGTTGATCCGTCCGCCGGGCGGCTCCGTACCTCGGGGTGGGCCCCCAGCCGCGGGCCGAGTCGACGTCGGATGGAGGTCCTGCGATGTACGCGGTCGCCAGCGGCTGGCAGGCGGAGAGGATCCGGCCGGGGGTGACCGGCAACGGTTCGGCCACGGCCCGCAGCACGCAACGTTGGCAGAGCATCGACGGGAGGGCGGCCGAGCGCGATGATGAGCCGGTGACGCCACGGACCGCAGGGAGCCGGCAGCAGGCCGGAACAGCGGAGTCCAGCCACGGGGACGATCTCGTCCGCACACTGTACGCAGAGCACGCCCGGCCGCTGCTGGGATTCGTGTTACGGCTCACCGGGGGGGACCGGCAACGAGCCGAGGACATCGTCCAGGAGACACTGCTGCGGGCGTGGCGCAACGCCCACCGGCTCGGCGCGCAGGGCCAGGCGTCGCTGCGACCGTGGCTGGTGACCGTCGCCCGACGCATCGCGATCGACGACCACCGCAGCGAGAAGGCCCGCCCGACCGAGGAGTACGACCGGGATCTGGAGAGCTTCGCCGAGTCCGACGGCACCGATCAGGTGCTGCGGCAGATGACCGTCGCCGACGCGTTGCGCACGCTCAGCCAGCCGCACCGGGAGATCCTGGTCGAGACGTACTTCCGCGGCCGCACGGTCCCGGAGGCGGCCGCGGAGCTGGGGCTGCCACTGGGTACCGCCAAGTCGCGGGTCTACTACGCGCTACGAGCGCTGCGGACGGCGCTGCAACAGCGGGGGGTTACAGAATGACACGGTCCGCCCACTGGGACGTCGGAGCGTACGCGCTCGGCGCACTCGATGCCGACGACGTCGAGCGGTTCGAGGAGCATCTCGCCGGCTGCTGGGCCTGCGCGGCAGAGCTGGAGTCACTCATTCCGATCGTCGGGTTGATGTCCACCGTAGACATCGACCAGTTGGAGGACAGCCCCGTCCTCCCTCAGTCCGGCCCCACCGGTGTGAACCGGGCTGGTGGGGCGGACGACGGCGACGGCGGCGCGCCGGTGCCGATCCGGCCGACCGTGCGGTCCGACGCCGACCAGCGTCGCGACCACGGTCAGGTCCGTCCGCTCGGCCACGCCGGTAGGTCCCGACGGCTGTTCGCGGGCCGCCCGCTACAGATCGCCGCCGGGTTCGTGCTGCTGGCGACGCTCACCGGTTTCTCGTTCTTCGCCGGGTCAGCCTGGTCAGATGGTTCGGCGACACCGCAGGCCGGGCCGCAGACGTCGGTCTCGGCCAGCCCGTCACCGGTCGATCCGCAGTCCGGGGTCGGTGGTCCGGAGGTCACCGGCGAGAAGTTCAACGCGGTCGACCCCACCACCGGGGTGGAGGCGGACGTGGTGCTGGAGGAAGCCGCGTGGGGCACCCAGGTGTCGTTCGCGCTACGCCGGGTGCCGGGTCCGATGCAGTGCCGGATCGTGGTGCTGCGGGCTTCCGGCACCGCCGAGGTGCTCTCCACCTGGACAGTGCCCGAGGCCGGGTACGGCACTGCGGAGCAACCCGCGCCGTTGCTGCTGAGCACGTCGACGGCGGCACCCCGGGACGACATCGAACGGATCCAGTTCCAGGCGGTCGACCAGTCCGGGGTCGCCACCGCGATCGTTACCGTACCGGTCTGAACGGAGGGTCGACGTCCATTCCTGACGTACGCCGCGAACGGGCGTCGCGATATCTGCGCCAGCAGATCCGACGTACGTGCAGCCCGTGGGTGTCCGAATTAACGGATACCCACGGGCTGTTCTGTCTCTGGTCGTCGTCAGGCGATTGCCGTTAACCCGTGACCGGTGCATTCTGCTCCTGATCGGCATGACGGCGGCCGGCCGCACGCAGGACACGACGACCCGGTTCAACGCCGGGCTGTGAAATTGTGCACTCGGCATTACCGATCCAATCCGGGATGCGCTGCGTACTCCTTGATGAAGCCCGATGTGGACGAATGAGGGAGGGCACGTGGCACTGGGAAAGCGGACCGTCATAGTCGCAGGCGCGCTGGCGGCACTCGTGTTGCCGGGTTGCGCCCCGGCAGGTTACAACCCGGACGACTTTGGCGGCGCTCAGGCCCAGCCGGTCGTCAACGCGGCAAACGCGGCGTCGGCCGCGCCCGAGCCGGTGGAGACCGAGGACATCGCGGTCGAGGTCGCCGACGAGGACCTCACCAAGGAGCTGGTCGGCAAGGCCGTCGACAAGATGGGTGACGTCGTCACCGACGAGGACGGCTGGCTGCTCTACCGCTTCGAGGAGGACTCCAACGACCCGGCGACCTCGAACTGCGAGGGTGACTGCGCCAAGATCTGGCCGCCGGCGCTGACCGACGGCGACCCCATTCTGTCCGGGGTGGACGAGGAGCTGGTCGGCACGGTGAACCGGCCGGACGGCACCCGGCAACTGACCATCGACGGCTGGCCGATCTACTACTACGCCGGTGACGAAAAGCCCGGCGACTGGAAGGGCCAGGGTGTCGGCGGCACCTGGTACGTCGTGCAGCCGGACGGCACGAAGAACCTGGAATGCCTGCCGGAGGGCACCCCGAAGCCGATTGCGGTGCCGGACGGTGACGGCCGAGACAACATCAAGGGCCTCGACGACAGCAAGGACTCTCAGAGCGAGGACTCGGACAGCTTCGACAGTGACTCTGAGGACTCGGGCGACTACGACTACTGACTCTCTCAGGGCGCCCGTGAATCGCGGCGGCCGGTCGTTGCCAGGGAGGGCGCGGCCGGCCGTCGCCACGTTTTACGGTGGATCCGCCACCGGCGCCTCGAGCCGGTTCTTGAAGCCCGCATTAAGTGCCTCCTAAGTGTTCCGTAGTTGCTCCAAGGATTGTTGACTGTTGTGGAGTGACATCCATACGGTCGACGGCAGTGGCGAACCACAGCCATCACCAACTGCGTTGCACCCGGACGACCAATTGGCGTTCGACGAAAGAGGTGGCACCACGTGAACAGCTCACAGCGCCGCAGGCGTACCAGCGACCAGCCGACACGCCGGGGCAGATCGGCGGGCAGCACCCGCAACCGCGTCATCGCGGTGACCACGATGTTGGCGGTCTTCGGCGGCGTGGTGGCGGTGACCCAGATCTCGTCTGCCGGAACCCGCGGCGACCGGGACCGAGACCGGGACCGTGGTCGCGACCGGGCCGCCGCGGTCTGTGTAAGCCCGAGCGAGTCGGTCGATCCGGCGGACACCGGGACCACCGTGGACAGCAACGGCGTACGGCACCACTGGGGTGACGGCCAGCGCGGCCCGGACCAGTGCCAGGACTCCCCCGCCCCCGGCGATCCGACCGACGCGCCGGCCGGGTTGGAGATCCTCGGCGACGACTGCACCGACAGTTCGTTGGCCCCGCACGAGGGTTTCCAGGACGGTGAGCGGTGTGTCAGTACGGCGTTCGGCGAGGTCGGCGACGCGGACACCAACCCGCAGCTGATGATCATCTCGTCGCCGAGGCGGGTACGTGCGAACCAACCGTTCACCCTGCGGATCAGCACCCGCAACCTGGTACGCGACCGGTTCCTGCCGGCCGGCCAGGGCGGCTACTACCTGGAGAGCTCGTTCCTGACCGAGGACGGCCTGACCCGGGGGCACTTCCACACCGCGTGCCGGATGCTGACCAGCAACCGCACCGCTCCCGAACCTGGCCCGGTGCCGGCGTTCTTCGTAGCCACGGAGGACGGTCGGGGTGGTGCCGGTGCCGACGAGGTCACCGTCGAGGTGCCCGGCCTGCCCGGCCCCGGCATCGCCCAGTGCGCGTCGTGGGCCGGCGACGGCTCGCACCGGGTGCCGATGATGCAGCGGGCCAACCAGATCCCCGCCTTCGACGTGGTCCGGGTGGTCGTCACCCGATGAGGTCGGCCGGCACCGGCGGTGACCGCCGGTGACCCGGGTCCAGCGAACCGACGCCGGGACGAGCAGCAGACTCGTCCCGGCGTCGGGGCTGTCCGCCGCTGCTGGCAAAGTGACCGGCATGGTCGTGGAAAGACGGACGTCCGGGGGCACGCCGGAGCCGGCTGGGGCCGCACCGGAGCGGGTCCGGGTGCTGCGGCCACCGGACGGCTACCAGCTGGCCGGCTCGGTACGGACCCTGGCGATGGGCCGACACGACCCGTGCGCCCGGTGGCTGGCGGACACCTTCTGGTGGACCGCCCGTACCCCGGCCGGGCCGGCGACCCTGGCGCTGCGCCGACACGGCGGCGATCTCGTCGCCGCCGGCTACGGACCCGGCGCCAGCCAGATCTGCGACATCGCCGATGCGGTCGCCGGGCTCCGCGACGACGTGTCCGATTTCCTCCCGCTGGCCCGCCGGCATCCCGTCGTCGCGGCGGTGGTCCGCCGCTACGCCGGCGTCCGGCTCCCGGCCACCGGGCAGGTGTTCGCCCGGCTGCTGCGGGCCGTGCTGGAACAGAAGGTCACCGGCGCGGAGGCGTACCGCGGGTACGCCGCGACGGTCCGCCGGTTCGGCGTACCCGCTCCCGGCCCGGTCGCCGGCCTCTGGGTCGCGCCGGAGCCGGCGGCCCTCGCCGCCGCACCGTACTGGTCGCTGCATCCGCTGGGCATCGAGCAACGACGGGCGCAGGCCCTGTGCGGCGCGGCGGCGGTCGCCGACCGGCTGTCGGACAGCGCCGACCCGCAGACGGCCACCCGGCGGTTGACCGCGCTGCCCGGGATCGGCCCGTGGACCGCCGCCGAGGTGGTCCGGGTGGCGTTCGGCGCGGCCGACGCGGTGAGCGTCGGCGACTACCACCTGCCGAACACGGTGGCCTGGGCGCTGGCCGGCGAGGCCCGCGGGACCGACGCCCGGATGCTCGAACTACTGGAGCCGTTCCGGGGGCACCGCGGCCGGGTCTGCCTGCTGCTAGAGCTGGCCGGGGTACGGGCACCACGGTTCGGGCCCCGGGCCCCGGTCCGCTCTTTCACCACCTACTGACCCGCTCTCACCGGGCTGGCTCTACACCGGGCTGCCGGCGGTCAGCGGGTGAGCCGGCGCAGCGCGGTGCCCAGCCGGTGGGCGTAGGCCCGCTGTGCCAGCGCACCCAGTGGGCCGGCCAGCCGCATGATCGGCGCCACCGGCCGGCTGAACGCCACCACCGACAGCCACACCCGGTCGCCGTCGCGGTACACCAGGAACGCCTCCTCTCCACTGGCCGGATGGCCGGGCAGGGTGCCGTACGCGAATCCGGCAAGGTCCGGCTCGTCGACCGCCCACACCACCGCGCACGGCGCGGCGATCCGCAGCGGCCCCACGCCGAGGCCGACCGTCACCAGCACACCGGCCTCGGCCCGGGGAGCCGACGCCGTCACCCGGGCACCGGCGGCCCGGTGCATCCGCCAGGTGAGCACCGCTTCGGCCGCCGCCGGGAAGCTGCCCGGCCGTAGCCGGCTACGGGACCGCAGGTGGCGGTAGCCCGCCGGCAGCGGCGGTACGGCCTGCCGGACCGATCCGGCCTGGTGGCGCAACACGGCGGTGGCACCGGTCTGCGGGTAGGTGAAGCTGGGCATGCGATCCGCCTTCCCCGTACGGTCGCCGGGACGGCGCCGACGAGCGGAGCAGGACACCGGCCAGGACAGCCGGTCCGGTCACCTGGATTGTCCTCCGATCAACCGTTTGTCGCTGCGGTAATCAGCGGTATGGTCTGCCACCATGACAGCGTTCACACCGGTCCTGCCCGAGCTGACCGCCGGCTACCTGCGGACCGGTCTGCACCAGGTCAAGGGCTGGCTGAACGTCTCGACCGCCGTGTACCTCAGTGGCGTGGAGGCCGCCCAGCGCGGGGCCGGGGTGAGCGGCGACGTGGCCGAGATCGGCATTCACCACGGCAAGTCGTTCCTGTGCCTCGCCCTGGATCTGCCAGCGGATCAGCGGGCGGTCGCCATCGACGTCTTCGACGACCAGGCTGCCAACCTCGACCAGTCCGGACGCGGTGACCGGGACATCTTCGAGCAGAACCTCGCGACCTACGGCGCCGGCGACAACGTCGACATCGTGCAGTCGTCGAGTCTCGACCTGGAGCAGGCCGGCTTCGTCGCCGCCGGGCGCCGCTTCCGGATCTTCTCCATCGACGGTGGCCACACCGACCAGATCACGGTGAACGACCTGCGAATCGCCGAGCGGACCGTGGTCGACCACGGGCTGGTGGTACTCGACGACGTACTCAACCGGCACTGGCTCGGCGTGATCACCGGCCTGTTCAGCTACCTCGGCGACGGCGGCAGCCTGGTGCCCGCCGTGTTGGTGCCCAACAAGCTGATCCTGGCCACCTCGACCGACCAGGCGAAACACTGCCGGGCGATGTTCGCCGAGCAGTTCCCGGACGGGCTGGAGAAGGCCGACGTACCGCTGGCCGGCCATCAGATCGACGTCTACGGCGACCGCCCCTGGCTGGTACGCGGCGAGGACGGCCGCAGCGAACCGGTCACCGGTCACGAGTTGATGGCGACGATCACTGCAGCCCGGCTCGCCGAGCTCGAACAGCAACTGCGCTCCACCCGGGCGGAACTCGACACGACCCACCGCCAGCTCGACAGGACGCGCCGCCAACTCGACGCGACCCGCCAGCAGCTGCGGACGGCGGCCCAGCCGTTGTACCGGCGCGCGGCACGCCGGCTCCCGTGGCTGGCCCGCCCGGTCCGGCCGGTGTTGCGCCGGGTCCGTGCCGTGGTCCGGCGGTCCCGCTAGTCGTCCTCCGCCGGCCGGCGGTCCGGCGGATCGTCGGACCGGGATGGTTCACTGGGTGGGTGACTTTCCCGATCGCCCTACCGATCGAGCCGATGCTGGCGAAACCGGTCGCGACGCTGCCGGTCGCCGCCGGGATGAGCTACGAGCCCAAGTGGGACGGCTACCGCTGTGTCATCTTCCGTGACGGTGATCAGGTCGAGCTGGCCAGTCGCGGCGGAAAGACGCTGACCAGGTATTTTCCCGAGGTCATCGAGCAGGCCCGACAGCAGTTGCCGCCCCGGATCGTGGTGGACGGCGAGTTGGTGGTGATCCGGCCGGAGACCGGGCGGTCCCGGCTCGACTTCGACCTGCTCGGCCAGCGGATCCATCCGGCGGCCTCCCGGGTGCGGCTGCTCGCCGAGCAGACCCCGGCCTCCTTCGTCGCCTTCGACCTGCTGGCGCTGGGCGACGAGGTGCTGCTCGACGAGCCGTTCACCACCCGCCGGGCCCGGCTGTCCGACGCGCTGGCGGCGGTCACCGCACCGGTGCATCTGACCCCGGTGACCACCGACCCGGACACCGCCCGCCGCTGGTTCGAGATCTTCGAAGGCGCCGGCCTCGACGGCGTCATCGCCAAGCCGGCCGAGCTGCGCTACGAGCCCGGGAAAAGGACGATGTTCAAGGTCAAGCACGGGCGGACCGCCGACGTGGTCGTCGCCGGCTTCCGCTGGCACAAGTCCGGCCCGGTGGTCGGGTCACTGCTGCTCGGTCTCTTCGACGATGCCGGGGTGCTGCACCACGTCGGCGTGTCTGCGTCGTTCACCGCCGCCCGGCGCGCGGAGCTCGTCGACGAGCTGGCGCCGTTGCGCACCACTGCCGCGGACCACCCGTGGGGGTCGGGTGACGACGGCTCCGGCCAACGGATTCCGGGCGCGCCGAGCCGGTGGAGCGGCGGCAAGAACCTCGAGTGGCAGCCGCTGCGGCCCGAACTGGTCGCCGAGGTCGCCTACGACGCGATGGAGGGCGACCGGTTCCGGCACACCGCACGGTTCCAACGCTGGCGTACCGACCGGGAGCCGGCCTCCTGCCGGTACGACCAGCTGGACCGGCCGGTCCGGTTCGACGTGGACCGGGTGCTGGCCGGCGACCCGACCAGCCAGCAGTGAGCCGACGCCGCTGGCTGCCCACGAGCCGGCGCCGCTGGCTGCCTGCCGTCGCGGCCGTCGTGGTTGGTTCGCTGGTCGGCCTGACCGGGTGCACGGCGGCACGGCCCGATCCCGGGGCGACCGGCGGGCCCGACCCACCGCCGCACTGGCAGCCCTGCCCGGAGTCGACCACGCAGCGGTACGGCCCACCACCTGACGGGCTGCGCTATGACTGCGCCACGATCGACGTACCGGTCGACTGGGCCGCCGGTCCCGCCGCCGGCACCCTCCCCGTCGCGCTGATCCGGGCCCGGTCGGCCCGGCAGCAGGACCGCATCGGCACCCTGGTGGTCAACCCGGGCGGGCCCGGTGTCTCCGGGGTGGACGCCGCCGCCCGGTTGGCGCTGGGCGAACGGCTCGGCGGCCTGCCGGAGACGGTGCTGCGCCGGTTCGACCTGGTCGGCTTTGACCCGCGCGGGGCCGGCCGCTCCGACCCCGTCGACTGCGTCGACGACAGCGACTGGGACGCCACCTTCGGGGCGGACCCGGACCCCCGTGACCCGGCCGCCTTCGCCGAGGCCGCCGCGCTCGGTCAACGGATCGCGGCCGGCTGCGCGGCGCGCTACGGCGAGCGGCTCACCGCGTACTCCACCCATCAGACCGCCCGGGACCTGGACGCCGTGCGGGCGGCGGTCGGCGACGAGCAGCTGACCTTCCTCGGCTACTCGTACGGGAGCCTGCTGGGAGCCACCTACGCGCACCTGTTCCCGCACCGGGTCCGCGCGCTGGTGCTCGACGGCGCGGTCGACCCGGGGCAGGACCCGGTCGCCGGGTCGCTGAGTCAGGCCGCCGGCTTCGAACGGGCGTTCGCCGCCTTCGGGCAATGGTGCTCCGGCGCACCGGCGGACTGCCCGATCAGCGCCGACCCGGCCGGCACGCTGGCCGAGGCGATGGACCGGGCCCGGCAGGCCCCGGTCACCGGGGCGGACGGCCGGGCGGCCACCGCCGGCTGGATCTTCTACGCCGTGGTCGCCTCGCTGTACGACCGCAGCGGCTGGCCACGGCTGGGCCGGGCGCTGGCCGAGCTGGGCGACGGCGACCCGGGCCCGGTTTTCGACCTCGCCGACGGCTACACCGGTCGCGGCGACGACGGCCGGTACGGCAACCTGTTCGCCGCCAACCTGGCGGTCAACTGTGCCGACGCCGAGGTGCCGCTGGGCACCGACGAGATCCGGCAGTTGCAGCAGCAGTGGCGCCGGCAGCATCCGACGTTCGGTCCGGCGCTCGCCGTCGGCCTGCTGGCCTGCGCCAACTGGCCGGTCGCGGCCGACCCGTACCCGGTCGGGCCGGCGGTCGGTGCCGCGCCGATCCTCGTCGTCGGCACCACCGGTGATCCGGCCACCCCGTACGAGCAGGCACCACGGCTGGCCGAGTCGCTCGGCACCGGCGTGCTGGTGACCCACGAGGGCGACGGGCACACGGCGTACCCGCACGTGGCTTGCGTGGCCGACGTGGTGGACGCGTACCTGATCGATCTGACGGTGCCCGACGACGGCCTGACCTGCCCGTCCTGACCCGGGCCCGGGCGGACGGCACCCGGGCCGGGCGGACGGCACCGGGCCGGGCGGACGGCACCGGGCCGGGCGGACGTCGCGGGTCCCGGGCGGGTCAGTCGCCGGTGACCGGGCGGGCCCGGGAGGGCTGCACCCGCATCGGTTCGCCGGGCATCTTCGGATGGTCCGGCGGGTACGGCATGTCACCGGCGCCGTCGCGGTCGTCCCGGTCGGCCCACTCCAGCAGCGGGGTGATGTCCCACGGCGTGTCGTCGATCCCGGCGTGCGGGTCGCCGACGGCGGCCAGCCGGGGCGGTACGGTGCGCAGGTCGAAGTCGTCCGGCTCGACCCGGGTCAACTCGTCCCAGGTGACCGGGGTGGAGACGGTGGCGCGGGCGTTCGCCCGCAGCGAGTAGGCACAGGCGATGGTCCGGTCCCGGGCCATCTGGTTGTAGTCGATGAAGACCTTCCGCCCCCGCTCCTCCTTCCACCAGGACGTGGTGACCAGGTCGGGCCGGCGCCGCTGCACCTCGCGGGCGAACGCGATCACCGCCCGACGGACCTCGGTGAACAGCCAGCGCGGCTGGATCCGCAGATAGATGTGCACCCCGCGGCCGCCGGAAGTCTTCGGGTAACCGATGGCGCCGAGCTCGTCGAGGATCGCCCGGACCTCGCCCGCCGCCGCCACCGCGTCGGCGAAGTCGGTGCCCGGCTGCGGGTCCAGATCGATCCGCAGCTCATCCGGCCGGTCCACGTCACCGGAGCGGACCGGCCAGGGATGGAACACCACGGTGCCCATCTGCGCGGCCCAGGCGACGTGGGCCAGATCCGCCGGGCAGAGTTCGTCGGCGGTACGGCCGCTGGGAAACTTGATCTCGGCGGTACGCAGCCACGGCGGCACGCCCCGGGCCGGCACGCGCTTCTGGAAGAACATCTCGCCGTCGACGCCGTCCGGGAACCGCTGCAGCGTGGTGGGGCGGTCGCGCAGCGCGCGCAGGATGCCGTCGCCGACGGCCAGGTAGTAGTCGAACACGTCCCGCTTGGTGTACCCCGGCCCGGGAAAGCACACCCGGTCCGGGCTGCTCAGCCGCACCTGGTGGCCGGCCACTTCGACGGTGGTCGCGGCCCGGGAACTCCGGCTCTGCCCTGTCACCCCTCGACCTTAGGCCAGCCGGCCGGTGATCGGCGGCCGGCGGTGCCATACCGCCGTACCGTAGTGACCATGACAGACGAGATGACGTCCCTGCCCCGTACCGACGAGCAGTGGCGGGCGCGGCTCAACCCCGAGGAGTTCCGGGTGCTGCGTCAGTCCGGCACCGAGGCGCCCTGGTCCGGCGAGTACGTCGAGACCACGACGGTCGGCACGTACCACTGCCGGGCCTGCGACACCCCGCTGTTCACCAGTGACACCAAGTTCGACTCGCACTGTGGCTGGCCGAGCTTCGACGAGGCGCTGCCCGGGTCGGTGCGCTACATCGAGGACCGCTCGCACGGCATGGTCCGCACCGAGGTGCGCTGCGCCACCTGCGACTCGCACCTCGGGCACCGGTTCGACGGCGAGCGGTACACCCCCCGCAACGCCCGCTACTGCATGAACTCGGTAGCGCTGCGGCTGGAGCCGGCGACCGATGCCACCCGGAGCTGACGGCCCACCCCGCTTTTCGCGCATCTCCCAGCATTTCGGTCCGAGCATTTCGGCGATTCGCCCGTTCCGGGCCTCCCCGATGCCGCACCCTGCGAATGAGGCTGACGTTGGGAGAAGCACGATGGCGACCTGTGAGGTCTGCGGCAACGACTACTGGCTGGCGTTCGACATTCGGACGGTCAGCGGGGACACCTACACCTTCGACTCGTTCGAGTGCGCGATCCAACTGCTCGCGCCGATCTGCGAGCACTGCCAGTGCAAGATCGTCGGGCACGGGGTCGAGGTGTCCGGACGGTTCTTCTGCTGCGCCCACTGTGCCCGGGCAGTCGACCATGAGCAGGGTGCCGAGGTCCGCGACGCGGTCGGCAGCCGGCCGGGCTGAGCCGCGTATCATCCGTCGGCGTGCCCCCCGAAACTGGCCTGACGCAGCACGTCGCGCACACCGCCGAACTGCCGCCGTTGGTGCTGTACCAGCTGCTCAAGCTACGGGTCGACGTGTTCGTGGTGGAGCAGCGGTGCGCGTACCCGGAGCTGGACGGCCGCGACGTCGAGCCGGACGCCCGCCAACTGTGGCTGTCCCGGGGTGACACGGTGGTGGCCTGCCTACGGCTGCTCGACGAACCGGGCGGCGGCGCGGAGCCCACGGCTAGGATCGGCCGGGTGGCCGTCGCCGCGACCGAACGCGGCCTGGGTCACGCCGGCCGGCTCGTCGAGGCGGCGCTGCGGCTCGCCGCGCCACGGCCCTGCGTGCTCGACGCCCAGGCCCACCTGACCGGGCTGTACGCGCGGTACGGGTTCGTCGTCGTCGGACCGGAGTACCTCGAGGACGGAATCTGGCACGCGCCGATGCGCCGTCCGGCAGATCCGGACGGCGCACTCGGCGGGACCTGACCCACCGGGGCGGTCCGCGCGAAAGACCGGCGACCGGATGGACGTGTCCATCGCGGCCGCCGGCCCGGCCCGCCGTACCCGTCACCGGGTCGGCGGCGCTTCGCGGGTCAGCGCTGTCGCTCACCCGAGTTCCGCCAGGCGCTGCCGGCCTTGGCCAGTCCTCGGCTGACCACGTAACCGATGGTCAGCAGCGCGACGTACAACCATGCGGTGCTGGCCGGGAAGGGATCCCCGCCACCAGCGGTACCCTGTACGCCGTCGATGTCCGGGTTGATCACCTGGGAGGCCAGCAGTACGCCGGCGACCGCGATCAGGTAGACGTAGAACTCGGTGCTGCGGAACGCCGACTTCGTCTCGGTGCCCGGGGTGATCGCCGGACGCATCCCGGCGTTCATGTCCATCTGGTGTGCCTGGCCGTCGGCCATCGGCTGCCCGGCCATCGGCCGGTTCACGGCGGTGGTGTTACGGGTCGGAGCTTGCGTACTCATCACACCCTCCTCCGGATCAGATGAGTGGTCCTTCTCCGGTCCGGTCGACCCGGTCGGGCTGACCGGGCAACCTCGGGGGGCAGTGGATAGGTACCCGGGCCGGCACCCCGGAAACGTCAGGGCAGATTTGCGACCAGGTCGGCGACGGTACGGTTCCGTCCGGTGAAGAACGGCACCTCCGCGCGGACGTGCCGCCGCGCCGACGAGGCCCGCAGGTCGCGCATCAGATCGACGATCCGGTGCAGTTCGTCGGCTTCGAAGGCGAGCATCCACTCGTAGTCGCCGAGTGCGAAGGATGCGACGGTGTTCGCCCGGACGTCCGGATACGGCCGGGCCATCTGCCCGTGCTCGGCCAACATCGCCCGCCGCTCCGCCTCCGGCAGCAGGTACCACTCGTACGAGCGGACGAACGGGTACACACAGATGTACGCCCGGGCCGGCTCGCCAGCCAGGAACGCCGGCACATGGCTCTTGTTGAACTCAGCCGGGCGGTGCAGCGCCAGCTGAGACCAGACCGGGGCGAGGTGACGGCCCAACGCCGTACGGCGCAACCGCCCGTACGCGTCCTGCAGCTCGTCGCTGTCCGCCGCGTGCCACCAGATCATGATGTCGGCGTCGGCCCGCAGCCCGGCGACGTCGTAGGTGCCCCGGACCGTGACGTCCTTGGTGGCCAGCTCGCCGATCAGCGACTCGACCTCACCGATCATGTCGTCGCGCAGCGCCGGCAGCCGCTCGGCGACCCGGAACACCGACCACATGGTGTACCGGATCGTCGAGTTCAGCTCACGCAACCGTGCCGCGTTGGTCTGCTCGTCGCCGCTCATCGGCGTACCCCTTCCAGGTTTGTCAGAATCTCATCGGCGGCGTTCTCGCCGGACCGCACGCACACCGGGATGCCGATACCGTCGTAGGCCGCGCCGGCCAACGCCAGCCGGTGCCCGGCGGCCCGCAGCGACCGACGGGCCGCCGCCACCCGGCTCAGGTGCCCTGGCGGGTACTGCGGCAGCGCGCCACCCCACCGCTGCACGTGCGACTGCACGGCGGCCGGTTGCCGGACACCGGTGAGCCGGGTCAGCTCCGCACGCACGGCGTCGACCAGATCGTCGTCGGAGCGTTGCAGTAGCCGCTCGTCGCCGTGGCGGCCGACCGAGGCACGGACCACGGCCAGCCCGTCCGACCGTCGCAGCTGGCTCCACTTGGTGCTGAACAAGGTGACAGCCTTGGTCATGGTCCGCTCGGTCGCCGGCACCAGAAAGCCGGAGATCTCCGGCAGCTGCGGCCGCGGCACCGCCAGGGTGACCAGGGCGATGCTGGCGTACTCGAGCGCGCCGATGCGGACCGCCGCGGCGGCGTCGACCGCGGCGAGCAGCCGGGCCGC
This sequence comes from Solwaraspora sp. WMMB762, assembly GCF_049179115.1. Classification (NCBI taxonomy): domain Bacteria; kingdom Bacillati; phylum Actinomycetota; class Actinomycetes; order Micromonosporales; family Micromonosporaceae; genus Solwaraspora; species Solwaraspora sp. WMMB762. The sequence goes on along the minus strand of NZ_JBMHMD010000001.1, from coordinate 7,255,847 downwards.
CGGTCGGGCCGGCACCGCCAGCACCACCGCGTCGACGTCCACCCGCTCGGCGCCGCGGGTCGGACCGACGGTCAACCGCCAGCCGGCCGCCGAGGCGGCCAACTCCCGCACCACCGCCGAGGTCCGCAACCGGACCTCGGCTGCGCCGTCGGCGGCCGACAACGCGGCCCGGACCGCCGCCACCAGCCGGCTCAGCCCGCCGTCGACGGTGGCGAACACCGGCGCGCCGGCGGCCGGTGGCCGGGCGGCCAGCGCCGCGCGGACCGCCGCGACCAGGGTGTGTTCCGTGCGGGCCGCCGTCGCCAGCCCTGGGATGGTGGTGGCCAACGACAAGGTGTCGGCCCGACCCGCGTACACCCCGCCGAGCATCGGGTCGACCAGTTGCTCGACGACCTCGTCACCCAGCCGCCGACGGACCAGCTCACCGACGGCGACGTCCTCGTCCGGCTGCAGCAACGGCCGGCCCTGGTCGACGTCGCGCTCCGGTTCGACGCGGGCCACCCGGGCCACCGTCGCGAGGTCGCCGGGCACGCCGATCAGCGTCCCGGCGGGTAGCGGGACGAGCTGTCCGTCCCGGGCCAGCGCCGCCTGGCCGACCGCCGGGTGCCGCAGGTGGTCGCCGAGGCCGACTCGGCGGGCCAGCGCGACCGCGGCGGAGTCGCCGCCGGCCGGATCCCGCATCAGGAACGCCTCGGCGCCGCGCTCCACCGGCAGCCCGGCGAATTCCCTGGTACGCAGCTTGCCGCCCAGCTCGTCGGACTGCTCGTAGACCGTGATCCGGGTCCCTGCGGGTGCCCGGTCGCGCAGCCGCAACGCCGCGGCCAGCCCGGCGATCCCGCCACCCACCACGGCGATCCGCCACGGTTGCTGCATACCGTCACCTTGCCACCCGGGCGGTCGGGCCGGCCGGCCGGGCCTACCCGGGTGTGACGCGGGTCAGCGCTGCGACGTCTCGTGCACCAGCTCGACGACCCTGGTCAGCACGTCGGGATCGGTCTCCGGCAGCACCCCGTGACCGAGGTTGAACACGTGTCCGGGGGCGGCGAGCCCGTCGGCCAGTACCCGCCGGACCTCCGTGCGCACCACCGGCCACGGCGCGAGCAGCAGACACGGGTCGAGGTTGCCCTGCACGGCACGGTCCGGACCGATCCGCGCGGTCGCGATGTCCAGCGGGGTACGCCAGTCCACCCCGACCACGTCCGCGCCGGCCTCGCCCATCGCTTTGAGCAGTTCGGCGGTCCCCACTCCGAAATGGATCCGGGGCACTCCGGCGTCGGCCAGGCCGTGCAGCACCGCCGCGGAGTGCGGCAGGACGTGCCGACGGTAGTCGGCCTCGGAGAGCGTCCCGGCCCAGGAGTCGAACAGCTGGACTGCGGCGACGCCCGCCGTGACCTGCACCCGGAGAAACTCCAGGGTGATCTCGGCGAGCCGGGCGCAGAGCGCGTGCCAGGTCTGCGGATCGCCGTACATCAGGGCCTTGGTCCGCCCGTGGGTACGTGACGGTCCGCCTTCGACCAGGTAGCTGGCCAGGGTGAACGGCGCACCCGCGAACCCGATCAGCGGAGTCTCACCGAGCGCGGCGACGAGCAGCCGAACCGCCTCGTCGACGAAGCCGACGTCGTCCGGGGTGATCCGACGAAGCCGACCGACGTCGGCAGCGCTGCGGACCGGTTCGGCGATGACCGGCCCGGTGCCGGCGACGATGTCCAACTCGACGCCGGCCGCCGCCACCGGGACGACGATGTCGCTGAACAGGATCGCGGCGTCCACGCCGTGCCGCCGTACCGGCTGCATGGTGATCTCGGCGACCAGGTCCGGCCGCCGGCAGGACTCCAGCATGCCGATGCCGCTGCGCAGCTGGCGGTACTCGGGCAGCGAACGACCGGCCTGGCGCATGAACCACACCGGCGTGTGCGGCACCGGTTCCCGGCGGCAGGCCCGGACGAAGGCGGAGGTGGCCAGCGGTCCCACCGGGGCCGGGGCCCGCGCGGGTGTGTCGGGTGTCGCGTCGTGGGCGGCGTTGCCCGGCGTCGTCGTGGTCATCGGCGCCTATGGTGTCACGGCTGCACGGCTGGTCGGCAGCCGCCGCCCCGATCCGGTCCGGCCGCCCCGGTCGGTTACGGGCCGCCCCGATCCGGTCCTCGGCCGGCGAAGCGCTGTCGTCGCGGTCACCGCCACTGGGCCCCGGCGCGCCGATCCCCATCTGGTGGGAGCGCGGCCTAGGCTTTTGGCCATGGCCCCCCTTACCGCGTTGCCCGAGGCGTTCCACCGCGCCGTCGCCGGACTGCGCGCGGTGACCCCCCGGGAGGAGATCCAGATCGAGGAGGTCGGCGCCCCCCAGCGGCTGGCCCCCTACGCGTTCGCGTTGAGCGCCACGGTGCTGCGTGGCTCGGACGAGGTAGCCACCGGACGGTTGGTCCTGCTGCACGACCCGGACGGACACGACGCCTGGCAGGGCACCCTGCGCCTGGTGACCTACGTCACCGCCGACCTGGAGGTTGACCTGGTCGCGGACCCGCTGCTGCCGACCGTCGGCTGGACCTGGTTGACCGATGCGTTGGAGGTCCACGGGGCCGCCTACGGCGCACTGGGCGGCACGGTGACCCAGACCTGCTCCACCCGGTTCGGCGAGCTGGCCGGCCCGCCCGCAGGTGGCGACATCGAGATCCGCGCCTCGTGGACGCCGTCGGCCACTGGGCTCGACGCCCATCTGAGGGCCTGGTGTGACCTACTGGCGTCGACCGCCGGTCTGCCGCCGCCGGGGGTGACGGTGCTGCCGGGCCGGCGGCGGTCGGCAGGCACGGCCTGACCCGGTCAGCAGATCTCGAACACGTCGCAGGCGGTACGGATCGGCACAGCCAGCCCGATCCCCTCGGCGTCGCGGGCCTTCGCGGTGGCGATGCCCACCACCTGCTTGCCGCTGTTGATCACCGGCCCGCCCGAGTTGCCGGGGTTGATCGGAGCGTCGAACTGGATGACCGGGCCGGTGCTGTCGTCGGCGTCCCGCAACGCGCTGACCACCCCGATGGTCACCGAGTCGACGAGCCCGAGCGGGGCCCCGACGACGACGATCTGCTGACCGGACTTGACCTCGTCGGGAGCTGGCGGCAGGCCGGGGAAGGAACGGTCGGTCCGCAGCTGCGCCACGTCGCTGTCCTCGTCCACCGCGACGACCGCGGCCTCGATTCGTTCACCGTCGCGCTCCAGGAAGACGCGCCGGTTGCCGGCCAGATAGCTGGGCTCGACGACGTGGTAGTTGGTCAGCAGATTGGTGCCGCCGTCGGCTGACTCGCCCACCGCGAAGGCCGTGCCGGTGAACCGCCCGGCGCTGACCCGGAAGACGCTGGGCAGCACCGCCGTGGCGATCGCCTCGGGGTCGAAGGCCGCGCCGACCTGCCGTTCCAGCTCGGCGGCGCGCGCCTCGACCAGCTCGAAGCGGTCGGCGTCGGCTCCCTGCTCCCGGGCCAGCCGCTGGTCGACCTCGGCGAGTCGGGTGGTCAACTGGCGGATCTGGTGCGTCTGGAAACCCGCCAGGCCGGCCAGGAGCAGGACCAGCAGCAGCGCGGTCATCCCTGGCCATCCCCGCCGGACCGGGGTGACCCGGCGGAGCTGGTCGGCCGGCGGCGCCCACGAGCCCGGGCGGTCCGAGGTCGCGCCGGCCGGCGACCAGGACGTCGACGCCTCGGGAGCAGAGGGCGGCTCACCGGCGGCATGAGCCTTCTCGGCGGCGTGGGCGTCCTCGACGGTGTGGGCCGCCGGCAGCGTATGCGCCTCCGGCGCGGCATGTCGCGGGCCCGCGATGTCGGGGACAGCGACGGAGCGTGGATCGTCGTACCCATTGGTGGAGCGCGGATCGTCGTACCCACTGGTCATATCGTGGCAGCCTCTCCTTCAACGCGGCAGCCGGCCCACCTGCCGCTGAGCGGCGATACGACCGTACCGGGCAGTACGGTGTTTGTCGTCACCTCTCGCCCGGTGATCACACGATTGCCACCCGTTGGACACATCACCGGGGTGTCGCCGGTCAACTCGGCCCGGCTCGGAGCCGACGCGCCGGTGACACCTCGTGCGGCCGGCGGCAGGCCGGGCACTAGGGTTGTCAGGTGACCGACGAATCCCCCCTGCGCCGTCGGACCGCGCAACGCCCAGCAGGGAGCGAGCCGCACCACCCGCTGGCGCAGCCGCCGGCGTCCGATGTCGTGGGGTCCGACTCCTCGCCCGGCGGGCCCGTTGCGCTGACCGCTCCCCGCGACGGCACCCCTGCACCGGTGGCCGACGACGACGCTCTCGCCGAGGCCGTTGCCCGGTTCGCTGCCGGCTCCGGTCCGGTCGCCATCGACGCCGAGCGCGCCTCCGGATACCGCTACACCCAACGCGCCTATCTGGTGCAGCTACGCCGGGCGGGTGCCGGTACGGCGCTGATCGACCCGCTGCCGTTGCCTGAGCTGGGCACGCTCGACGCCGCGATCGCCGATGCCGAATGGGTGCTGCACGCCGCCAGCCAGGATCTGCCCTGCCTGGCCGATGTCGGGCTGCGCCCACGCCGGTTGTTCGACACCGAGTTGGCCGCCCGGCTGGCCGGCTACGAGCGGGTGGGGCTGGCCGCGCTGACCGAGGCGCTGCTCGGCTTCTCGCTGGAGAAGCATCACTCCGCCGCCGACTGGTCGACCCGCCCGCTACCGGAGTCGTGGCTGACCTACGCGGCGCTCGACGTCGAACTGCTGGTCGAGCTGCGGGACGTGCTCGCCCTGGAGTTGGAACGCCAGGGCAAGCAGCAGTGGGCGGCCGAGGAGTTCGCCGCCCTGGTCGCCTGGGGCAGCCAGCCGACCCGGGTGCGGCCGGAGCCGTGGCGGCGGACCTCCGGCATCCACCGGGTACGCGGAGCGCGGGCCCAGGCCCGGGTACGCGCGTTGTGGCAGGCCCGGGACGACGTCGCCGCCCGCCGCGATTCGGCACCGGGCCGGGTGCTGCCGGATTCGGCGATCATCGCGGCGGCCGAACTCGACCCCCGGGACGAGCGGGCCCTGCTGGCGTTGCCTGGTTTCAACGGCCGCTCGGTCCGGCGGTTGGCGCGGATCTGGCTGGACGCGCTGGACGTCGCCCGCGCCCTGCCCGACGATGCCCTGCCGACCACGCCCCCGGTCGACGGCCCTCCCCCGCCGCACCGCTGGGCGGAACGGGATCCGGCGGCCGCGGCACGGCTGGCCCGTTGCCGGGAGGTGGTGATCCGGACGGCCGCAGCGAACCTGCTACCGCCGGAGAACCTGATCGCGCCGGACTCGGTCCGCCGGCTCGCCTGGACTCCGCCGGAGGAGATCAGCGAGGAGTCGGTGGCGGCGACGTTGCAGGGGTTCGGTGCCCGCACCTGGCAGGTGTCGCTGATCGTGGCGGAGCTGAGCGCCGCGCTGCGGGACCCGCCGCGGTAGGCCGCCGCGGCGGGTCGACAGGAACGTCACGATGAAGGTCACCGTCGACGCGGCCGGAGGCCGTGCTCAGTCGTCGAGCACCTGGTCCCGCCGCGCCGACCAGGCCAGCGAGTGCCGGATGCCGTCGGCGATGGACAGCTCGGGCTTCCAGTCGAGCAGCCGACGCGCCCGTACGCTGCGGGTGTACGAGCCGGCGGCGTCGCCGGGGCGGGGCCCGGTCTCCCGGACCCGCAGCGGCTGGTCGACCACTGAGCGGAAGGCCTCGACGAACTCACGCACCGTGGTGCCGTCGCCGGTGCCGAGGTTGAGCACCTCGTAGCGGCGGTCGGCGCCGACCGGCAGAATCTCGTCGAAATGGCGCAGCGCCTGCACGTGCGCCCGGGCCAGGTCCCAGACGTGGATGTAGTCGCGGATTCCCGAGCCGTCCCGGGTGGGCCAGTCGACCCCGGTGATGGTGAACTCGGCCCCGGTCTGCACGGCGGTGATCAGCTTGCCGAGGACGTGGGTGGGCTGGCGGATCTGCAGGCCGGTGCGCAGCTGCGGGTCAGCGCCGATCGGGTTGAAGTAGCGCAGCGACAGCGCCCGCAGCGGCATGGCGGCGGCGCAGTCGGCGAGCAGCATCTCCATCACCGCCTTGGTCCGCGCGTACGGGCTGGTCGGCTCGAGCGGCGAGGACTCGTCGACGGAGAAGTCCTCACCCGGCCGGTAGATCGACGCCGAGGAGCTGAACAGGTACCGCTCGGCTCCGTTGCGGGCCACGTGATCGATGAAGTCGATCGACTTCGCGACGTTCTCCCGGTAGTAGCGCAGCGGTTCGGCGACCGATTCGGGCACCACGATCAGCGCCGCGGCGTGCACCACCGCGCTGATGTCCGGGTGTTCGGCAAAGATCCGGTCGATCAGGGCACCGTCGGCGATGTCGCCCTGGTAGAAGATCCGGTCGCGGGTGAACTCGATCCGCCCGGTGCTCAGGTTGTCCAGCACCACGGGTTCGATGCCGTCGTCGAGGCAGGCGGAGGCGATCGTACTGCCGATGAAGCCCGCGCCTCCGGCGATCAGAACCTTCACCGTGTCTCCTCTGTTGGGTTGTCGTCCGTCTGGGGTTGGTCGTCCGTCGCCCGTCCGGCGGGTCGCGAATGTCCGGTGCGGGCGGTGGCGCACGATTGACAGTCACGGTACCGGAGCCGGATCGGACCGATCCGCCGGAGGCGACCCCCGACCGGTGCCCCTGGTGTGGCCCGGGCCACACCAGGGGCACCGGTCGACCATTGTTACCGACAAGTAGCATGGAGGTCTGCCCCGCGTACCCAGGCCGGCAAGGAGGCCCCATCGTGCCGCGTGAAGTCCGGGACGTCGTCTTCGTCGACGGCGTCCGTACCCCGTTCGGCAAGGCCGGCGGGATGTACGCCCACACCCGCGCCGACGACCTCGTCATCCGCTGCATCCGCGAACTGCTGCGGCGCAACCCGCAACTACCCCCCGACCGGGTCGAGGAGGTAGCCATCGCGGCGACCACCCAGACCGGGGACCAGGGGCTCACCATCGGTCGCACCGCCGCGCTGCTGGCCGGGCTACCCAAGACGGTGCCCGGCTTCGCCATCGACCGGATGTGCGCCGGCGCGATGACCGCGGTCACCTCGGTAGCCGGCGGCATCGCGATGGGCGCCTACGACGTGGCGATCGCCGGCGGCGTCGAGCACATGGGCCGGCACCCGATGGGCGAAGGCGTCGACCCCAATCCGCGCATCCTGGCCGAGAAGCTGGTCGACCCGTCCGCGCTGATCATGGGCGCGACCGCAGAGAACCTGCACGACCGGCTGCCCGGCATCACCAAGGCACGCGCCGACGCCTTCGCCCTCGCCTCTCAGGTCAAGACCGCCAAGGCGTACGCCAACGGCAAGCTGCAGCCCGACCTGGTCCCGGTGGCGGTCCGCGACCCGGAGGCCGGCTGGGGGCTGGCAGTCGTCGACGAGGCGCCCCGGGAGACCTCCCTGGAGAAGCTGGCCACCCTCAAGACCCCGTTCCGGCCGCACGGGCGGGTCACCGCCGGCAACGCCGCCGGGCTCAACGACGGCGCGACCGCCAGCGTGGTCGCCGCCGAGGACGTGGCCCGTGAGCTGGGTCTGCCGGTGGCGATGCGGCTGGTCTCGTACGGCTTTGTCGGCGTGGAGCCGGAGGTGATGGGCGTCGGCCCGATCCCGGCGACCGAGAAGGCACTGCGGCTGGCCGGGCTGGGCATCGACGACATCGGCCTGTTCGAGCTGAACGAGGCGTTCGCCGTCCAGGTGCTGGCCTTCCTCGACCACTTCGGCATCGACGCCGACGACCCGCGGGTCAACCCGTGGGGTGGCGCCATCGCCATCGGGCACCCGCTGGCCTCCTCCGGCGTACGGCTGATGACCCAGCTGGCCCGGCAGTTCGCCGAACATCCCGAGGTGCGCTACGGGCTGACCGCCATGTGCATCGGCATCGGCATGGGCGGCTCGGTCATCTGGGAGAACCCGGCCTGGACCGGCCCGGCACAGCAGGGAGACGAGAACTGATGCTGCACAACCCCGACGAGGTGGTCACCCGGGCGCTGGTCCGGCAGGTGAACGTACCCGGACTGGACCGGCCCGCCGCGCTGATCACCCTGGACAACGGCCTGGACCACCGCAAACCCAACACCCTCGGGCCGGCCGGGCTGGCCGGTCTGGACGCGGCGATCACCGAGGCACTGGCCGGCGAGCCGGCCTTCGTGGCGGTCACCGGAAAGCCGTACGTCTTCTGCGTCGGCGCCGACCTCACCGCGATGCCGCAGCTCGTCGACCGTGAGCAGGCGCTGGAGATCGGCCGGACGGGCCACCGGATCTTCGCCCGGCTGCGCGACAGCGCGGTGCCGACCTTCGCCTTCGTCAACGGTGCCGCGATGGGTGGCGGGCTGGAACTCGCCCTGCACTGCCACTACCGGACGCTGTCCGGCGGAGCGGGTCCGCTGGCCCTGCCGGAGGTGTCCCTCGGTCTGGTGCCGGGCTGGGGAGGCACCCAGTTGCTGCCGAACCTGATCGGCATCCCGGCCGCCGCACAGGTGATCATCCAGAACCCGTTGACCCAGAACAAGATGCTCAAGCCGAAGCAGGCCGCGGAGATGGGCATCGCCGACATCCTGCTCGAACCGGCCGACTTCCTGGAGCGGTCCCTGCAGTGGGCGGCCGGTGTGGTCACCGGCGAGGTCACCGTCGACCGCCCGGAGGTCGACCGGGACATGTGGGACGGGGTGCTCTACTTCGCCCGCCAGCTGCTCGACCAGCGGCTACACGGTGCGGTACCGGCCGCTTACCGGGCCCTCGACCTGCTCGCGCTGGCCAAGGAGACCCCCTTCGCTGACGGCACGGCCGCCGAGGACGAGGCCCTCGCCGACCTGATCCTGTCCGAGGAGCTGCGCAGCGGGCTGTACGCGTTCGACCTGGTCCAGCGACGCGCCAAGCGGCCGGCCGGCGCCCCCTCGGCGGACCTGGCCCGGCCGGTCACCAAGGTCGGCGTCGTCGGGGCCGGGTTGATGGCCTCCCAGTTGGCGCTGCTGTTCGCCCGCCGACTGCAGGTGCCGGTGGTGCTCACCGACCTGGACCAGGCCCGGGTGGACGCCGGGCTGGGCTACGTGCACTCCGAGATCGAGAAGCAGGTCGGCAAGGGCCGGATGGACACCGGAACGGCGGCGAAGCTGCTGGCGCTGGTAAGCGGGTCGGTCGACAAGAGCGCCTTCGCCGACGCCGATTTCGTCATCGAGGCCGTCTTCGAGGACCTCAAGGTCAAGAAGCAGGTGTGGGCCGAGGTCGAGTCGATCGTCGGCCCCGAAACGATCCTGGCCACCAACACCTCGTCGCTGTCCGTCTCCGACATGGCCGCCGACCTGGCCCACCCCGAACGGGTGGTCGGCTTCCACTTCTTCAACCCGGTCGCAGTCCTGCCCCTGCTGGAGATCGTCCGCGGGGAGCGGACCGACGACGCGGCCCTGGCCACCGCGTTCGCCATCGGCAAGCAGCTGCGCAAATCCTGCGTGCTGGTGTCGGACGCCCCGGCCTTCGTGGTCAACCGGCTGCTGACCCGGTTCCTCGGCGAGATCTTCGCCGCGGTGGACGCCGGCACCCCGCCGGAGGTCGCCGACGCCGCGCTGGACCCGCTCGGCCTGCCGATGCGGCCGCTGGCCCTGCTGCAACTGGTCGGCCCGCCGGTGGCCCACCATGTCGGCGGTACGTTGCACGCCGCGTACCCCGACCGGTTCACGGTCAGCGACAACCTGCGGCGGATCGCCGAGTCCGGGCTGCCGTTGATGGTGGACGACGAGATAAACCCCGAGATCGGCAAGCTGCTGGAGGTCGGGTCGCAGCCATTGACCGCCGAGCAGGTCCGGCAACGGGCCCTCGACGCGTTGGCGCAGGAGGCCCGGCTGATGCTCGACGAGGGTGTGGTCGCCGAACCACAGGACATCGACCTGTGCATGATCCTCGGCGCGGGGTGGCCGTTCCACCTCGGCGGGATCACCCCGTACCTGGACCGGACCGGCACCGCGCAACGGGTGACCGGCCGGCGGTTCCTACCCGCCGGGGTGGCCAGCAGCCCAGCCGATTGACCGGACGAAACGGAACGGGATGTCGAAGCCGCCACCTCGGCCTCGACATCCCGTTTGCCGTCTGAGCTGGCCTACCTACAGGACAAATTCCAGACCTACCGGTAGGACAAGTTCGTCTGACCCTCGATCACCCGGCCGGCGATGTACAGATCGCCATTCGAGTCGAGAACCGCAATGATCTTCTTTTGACTCCCGTGATGGGTCGTGAAATAGATCTTGTCCGCTTCCTGCGAGGTCGAGTGGTTCGTGTTGACCGAAAGCTCGATGCTGACCGGCGAACTGATCAGGACGTCCTTCTTGGGCGAGCTCTCGTAGACCTGGTTCTGCCGGAGCCGGATGCGTCCGTGAGTGTCACCCTCGTCCCAATCCGTTGCGAGTCCAAGATCGACGTCGGGCATCGGATCTCCTTTCGTTTGCCCGGAATCCCTCCGGTAGGTCGACTCCCCTGGACGACCGAATCGGAGTCGACGCACTTCAGCCATCGACGCGACCTATTTATCCCACCCGATCCGGCGCCAATTCAATGGTAGGACAACCCCAACCACCTTGGCTAGACACAAAATTTGTCAGCAAAGCCGACCAACACCTTCACCCCGATGCAATTTCCACGACGCCCGACCCCACCAACCGACCACTTCGCCCCAAATGACTGGCCAGCACCGCAACACCTGTTGATTCGAGAAGATGATTCACATAACCGGTTCCGGCAAAACATATTTGTCGAACCCAAAGTCAAACCGATGGAGTCAAGTGAACATTGCTGACACCGGGCCCCGGCAAGCGGGCCGCAGGGTCAGGGCGCGGTGGCAGGTCAGTTCCGACGTACCGGCGAGGCAGCCACCGGCAGTGGCGTGTCAGCAGCCGGCAACATCAAGGTGACTTCAAGCCCGCCCCCGGGCTGGGCCACCGCGGACACCGTGCCGCCGTGTGCGTCGGCCACTGCCCGCACGATCGACAGGCCCAGGCCGGATCCGCGCGCTCCGGTCCGTTCCCGGCCGCCCCGGCGGAACGGCTCGAACAGGCCCGGCACGTCGGCCTGGTCCACCTCGAAGCCGGTGTTGCCGACCAGCAGGTAGACGTGCGAGCCGTGGCTGCCGGTACGCACCCACAGCCGGCCGTGCAGGTGGTTGTAGCGCACCGCGTTCTCGATCAGGTTGCCGGCCAACCGGTCCAGCAGGCTCGGGTCACCCACCACCACTGCCGGATCCAGGGCGGTACGCACGTCCAGCTTCAACCGGCGGGTCTCAGCCTGGACGGCCGACAACGCCGCGCAGACCCCCTCGGCCAGGTCCCGGGGCACCTTACGGACCAGCCGCCGGCCGGACTGCGCCTCGCTGCTGGCCAGCACCAGCAACGCGTCGAACAGCCCGTTGGCCCGCTCCGATGCGTCCCGGACCACCGTCGCCATCCGCTTGTACTCGGCCACGTCGGCGGTGTCGTCGGCCATCGTCACGTCGATCTCGGTGCGCATCACCGCCAGTGGGGTACGCAGCTCGTGGGAGGCGTTGGCGACGAACCGCTTCTGGGCCTCGAACGACGCGCTGAGCCGGTCCAGCATGTCGTCGAAGGTCGCGGCGAGCTCGGCCACCTCGTCACCGGTGCCGGAGTAGCCGATCCGCTGGTCCAGGGTCTGTTCGCCGAGCCGCCGGGCGGTCGACGTCACCTGCTGCAGTGGGCGCAGCGCCCGACCGACGACGGCGTACGCACCGACCACCCCGACCACGCTGATCGCCAGCAGCGCGACCAGCGCCTTGGCCAGCAGCTCACGGGACGCCCGCTCGACGATCCCGTCCTGCCAGGCGGCCGCGTCCAGCTCGCGACCGTCGGCGAGCACCACGGTGGTCCCGGGCACGAGCTGGTCCGCCGGGCGCAGCGCGTCGGTGACCAGCAGCCAGGCGAGCAGTACGAAGACGGCCAACGAGCCGACCAACAGGACGGCGTTGAACAGGGTGAGCCGCAGCCGCAGGGTCGGCCGGGGGGTGCGCAGCGTCGGCCAGCGTCGACCCGGCGAACCCGCCGTCGACGCCGCCGGGGCGGCGGATCCGGGCAGCCGGTTCACTGGTACGCCTCGTCGGGCAGCTCCGGTCCGGCGACCCGGTACCCGGCACCGACCACGGTCTCGATCAGCGGAGGTTCCCCGAGCTTGCGGCGCAGCGTCATCACCGTCACCCGTACGGTGGTGGTGAACGGATCAGTGTTGGCGTCCCAGACCCGCTCCAGCAGCTCCTCGCTGGACACCACCGCGCCACGCGCCTTGACCAGCTCCTCCAACACGCCGAACTCCTTGCGGGTGAGGTCGACCGGCTGGCCGTCCCGGGTGGCCACCCGGCGGGCGGGGTCGACGGTCAGGTCGGCGATGGTCAGCACCGGCGGGGCCGCCGGGGTGGCCCGCCGCCCGAGGGCCTGCACCCGGGCGACGAGCTCGGTGAACGCGAACGGCTTCGGCAGGTAGTCGTCGGCGCCCAACTGCAGACCTTCGACGCGGTCGGCGACGGTGCCGCTGGCGGTCAGCATCAGCACCCGGGTGAGAGCGCCGGAGCTGACCAGGTCCGCGCAGATCTGGTCACCGTGCACGCCGGGCAGGTCGCGGTCGAGCACCACCACGTCGTAGCGGGTCACGAAGGCCATCTCGTGTCCGGCGGAGCCGTCGTACGCCACGTCGACCGCCATGCCCTGCCGACGCAGCCCACGGACGATCGCGTCGGCGAGGTTACGTTCGTCCTCGACCACCAGTACCCGCACGACCGCCTCCTGTCAACGTCGGTTCCCACCCTGCGTGCCACGGTGTTAAGCCTGCGTGAAACCGCAGGGGTGACGCCGAAACTAGTCGGGCAACCGCCAGATGCCGAGTCCGCCACTGACATGTCGGCACACCAGCGCCTCGGCGCTCGCCTGGCAACTGTCCCTCGCGTCGGCCAACCGAAGCACCACCCGTGGGCGCGGTGCGCCCGGGGTGATCCGGGCCACCCACACCGCCGACTGGAAGGGATCGTGCCGCAGGCCGAGCCAGCCGTCGCCGGTGACGGCGAACGGCACCCAGTACGGGTCGGATGTCACCCGCTCGCCAGTGGCCGGATCGACCACCAGCCGCAGTGTCGACAGCAGTCCGGCCTGTCGGCCCGGAGCGATCAGTAGGTAGCGGCCGAACGCGGAGTCCAGGTCCCAGTCGTCGTTGACCCACCGGGTCACACCGTCGGTCGGTTCCAGCCCACGTACCCCGCCACCCGGATGAGTGACGCACAGCAGCGACGCGCAGGAGGTGATGCCGCTGGGCGGTGCTGCCGGCACCGACCATCGCAGAGTCAATCCGTCCAGGTCGAAGGCCGACAGGGTGTCGTCGGTCGCCCTCACCAGCACGTCGGCCACCGCCCAGCTGCGCCACGGCTCCACCGGTTGCTCCGTCTCGATCCTCCCGGCGGTATGCACCTGCCCAGTCCGCGCGTCGCGGACCCGGACCCGGTCGCCGGACTCGAGTTCGATCACCTCGGCGAGCCGGTCGCCGTCGAATCGGTAGACGAACTCACCCTGCGCCGATGTCGTCGCGGCCCAGCGGGTACGCCCGGAACCGGTCTCGACGACCTGCACTGTCGCCCCGGCCCGGACCGCTTCCTGGGATTCCGGGTCGACCACACTCAGCAGGCTCCACAGGGCCACCGCGCCGTCCGAGGTGGCACCCACCAGTTGGCCGTCGGCCAGCCAGCGCACCGACCCGTCGGCGGTGTCGACGGCGACGGTGCGCAGCACTCCGGCCAGGTCGACGGAGCCGACCAGCAGCAGGTCGCCGACGGGCTGCATGCCGATCACCTCGCGGCGAAGCAGCCCGTCACCGTGCTCCGGTACCGGGACCTGCCAGCGAAGGTCGCCGCCGGGCACCTCGTAGGCGGCGATCGACTGACCGCCGGTGCTGCTGTCGGCCGGGTCCCCGCCGAGCGCACCGTCGAAGACGAACAGCAGGTCGCCGTCGAGCACCAGCTGGGCTTCGAAACCGACCTCGAGGTAGGCCGGGTCCGGCAGCGCGGGAAACGGCCCGGCGCCGGCGACCGTGGCCAGTACGGCGATGGTCAGGATTGCGGCGGAGCGCCAGCGGCGCGCCGCCGGTGCCCCCGTGACGGCGGTGGCCCCGACCGCCCAGCGGTCCGCCGTCGTTGGCTGGGACCGGCCGGCACGGCCGACCTCGCCGAGATCGATCAGTGGTCCGTCGCCAAGGTTGTTCTCGCCCTTGTCCATCCGTACCCTCGCGGCCTTCGGTAACCACCCGGTGCCACCCTGCGCGCACCTGGGCCGAGCCTACGTGCACAGGTTCAGGGTGCCGGCGGTGCGGTGCTCTGGCGCACCGTCAGGGTCGTCGCCAGCTCCAGCCCGATCTGCCTGGTCTTTTCGCCACGGGCCAGCGCGAGAGCCAACTCGGTGGCGGTGGTGGCCATCTCGACCAGTGGTTGGTGGATGGTGGTCAGCGGAGGATCCACCAGCTCAGCCAACGGCAGATCGTCGAAGCCCACCACGCTGAGATCCGACGGAATGCGCAGCCCGGCCTTTCGCGCGGCCTGGTACACACCGAGTGCCTGGAGGTCGTTGCAGGCGAAGACGGCCGTGGGGCGGTCGGGACGCCCCAGCAGCTCCCGCGCGGCGGTCTCGCCGTCCTCCCGGTTCAGCCCGGCATGGACGATCAGGTCCGGCTGCGCGGGCAGACCGGCGGCGTCGATGGCGGAGCGATAGCCGTCCAGCCGGGCACGACAGCACAGAACCCGTTCCGGGCCGGCGATCATCGCGATCCGGCGGTGCCCCTGTTCGATGAGGTGGCGGGTGGCGGAGCGGCCGCCCGCCCAGTTCGTCGCTCCGACGAACGGTACGTCGTCGGGCAGCGCGGTGGTGGGGTCGAACACCACGAACGGAATCCCCCGGGCCCGTAGCTGGCTGCGCTGCTCCTCGTCCAGTTGGGCCACGCTGACCAGGCAGTCCGGGCGGCGGGCGAGAGTGCCGTCGATCCAGTATCGGATCGCGTTGCGCTCCGGGCCGAACTCGGTCAGGACGACACCGACGCGCTGTTGCCGGGCCGCCCGTTCGACGCCGCGGATGATCTGCAGCCCCCACATGTCCTCGATCTGGTCGAAGACGAGTTCCATCGTGTTGCTCCGGGTGACCGGCGACGGCCGGCGGTATCCGTACTGGCTGATCAATGCCTCGACCCGGGCCCGGGTGTCCGCCGCGACGCCGGACCGACCATTGATGACCTTGGAGACGGTCGGGATCGACACCCCGGCCGACTCGGCGATCGCGGCGATCGTCACCGGTCGCGACGGGTCGCCGAGCAGTTGGCCCAGTTCGGTGACCGGTTCGCCCGACTCGACGTCTGCCAACCTGGCCCCTCTCCTACCAACCGGGCGGTCACCGCCCGAGCCGCGTCACCCGAGCCATCTCACCCGAGCCGCCTCACCCGAGCCACGCCGCCGCCAGCGCGGCCGGGTCTCCGCTCAGCGTAAGGATAGCCTCGGCGCCATCGGGCATCGACCCGCGTCGTAGCCGCAGGACGCCACGATCCGCCCCTGGCCGCTCGCGGATGGCAGCCCCACCCGAAGCCAATGACATCGACGACCGTTGACGCCGATCAGTAGAAACTGTAACGTTCGCCAAGGAAACTTTCGAGCTCTGATGACCGATAGTTTCCGGCGGGAGCTCACGCTTGTCGCGGAGGCAGGGCAACCTCCGTACACCGCCCCCATCCGCCTGCGCGCCGTCCGACAGGCCGCCGCCGGCCGCCTGCGCGCCGTCCGACAGGCACCCCGCCATGGGTTGGGCCGTCGACACCGCCCTACGCCCTGGCTCCTCCTCAGCGAGATACATCGACAGCGATATGGAGTTTCCCGATGAGTTCGCACAGCGTCCGGAAGATCCCCTGGCGGGCCAGCGTCATCGCAGGTGGAATGGCCGCACTACTGCTGGCCGGGGTGGTGGTGACCACCAGCGCGCAGGCTGCGGCCGGATGCCGGGTGGCCTACGCCGTCTCGGCCCAGTGGCCAGGTGGCTTCACCGCCAACGTGAACGTCACCAACCTCGGTGACCCGATCAACGGCTGGGATCTGGCCTGGACGTTCCCGTCCGGCCAGCGGGTGACCCATGCCTGGAACGCGACGGTCACCTCGTCGGGCAGCCAGGTCACCGCGACCAACATGAGCTACAACGCGACCATCGCCACCAACGCGACGGTTTCGTTCGGCTTCAACGGAGCCTGGTCGACCAGCAACACCCCGCCCACCGCATTCTCACTCAACGGCGTCGCCTGCACAGGGAACGTCGGCCCCACCGCGACACCGACCCCCAGCATCTCCCCGTCGGTCTCGCCGTCGGTCTCGCCGTCGGTCTCGCCGACGCCGCAGCCGGGCGACCCGATGGCGATGGTGGCCGCGATGCAGCCCGGTTGGAACCTGGGCAACACGTTCGACGCCATCCCCGACGAGACCTCGTGGGGAAATCCACGAACGACCCGGGCGATGCTGCACCACCTACGCACCCAGGGGTACAACAGCATCCGGATCCCGATCACCTGGAGCAACCACCACGGATCCGCGCCTGACTACACCATCGACCCCGCCTGGCTGAACCGCATCCACGAGGTGGTGGACTGGTCACTGGCGGAGGGCTTCTACGTGATGATCAACCTGCATCACGACTCCTGGCAGTGGATCAACACCTACCCGACTGACCGCGCCGGAGTCATGGACCGGTACCGCGCCCTCTGGACCCAGGTTGCCACCTCCTTCCGGGGCCACTCGCGCAAGCTCGTGTTCGAGAGCATCAACGAGCCGCAGTTCGCCGGCACGTCCGGCGACACCGAGGGCGACCAACTACTGCACGAGCTCAACGTCGAGTTCGTCCGCCTCGTACGGCAGACCGACGGAAACAACGCCACCCGGCTGCTGGTGCTGCCCACCTTGCACACCAGCGGCGAGCAGGCCCGGATGGACGCGCTCCTCGGCACGTTCGACGAACTGGACGACCCCGACCTGGCCGCGACCATCCACTTTTACGGCTGGTGGCCGTTCAGCGTCAACATCGCCGGCGGCACCCGGTACGACAGCAACGTCGAGCAGGACCTCCTCAACACCTTCGATCGGGCGTACGACACCTTCATCTCCCGCGACATCCCGGTGGTCATCGGCGAGTGGGCCCTGCTCAGCTACGACTACACCCGGCCCGGCATCATCGAGCGGGGCGAACTGCTGAAGTTCTTCGAGGCCGTCGGATACCACGCTCGGATCAGGAACCTCACCACCATGTTGTGGGACGCGGGTTCCTTCCTGCACCGCCCCGAGCTACGGTGGCGGGACCAGGGCATCTACCAGCTGATGATGGCGAACCTGACGACCCGGTCCGCCACGGCCTCCGCGGACCAGATCTACGTGGACCGCGCCGGTGCCGTCACCAGCAGGACGCTCACCCTCAACCGCAACGGCCTCTCGTTCCGCAGCCTGTGGCAGGGCGACACCCGACTGGTCGACGGCACCGACTACACGGTCTCCGGGGACACTCTCACCCTGACCCGGTCGGCGATGAACCGGCTGGTCGGCGACCGCACCCAGGGGGTCAACGCCACCATCGAGGCTCGGTTCTCCGCCGGCGTGCCGTGGCAGATCAGCATCATCAGCTACGACCCACCGACCCAGGCAGCGGCCACCGGCACGACCAACTCGTTCGCGATTCCCACCGAGTTCCACGGTGACCAACTCGCCACGATGGAGGCCGAGTATGCCGACGGCAGTCCCGCCGGGCCGGCCAACTGGACCCCGTACAAGGAGTTCTGGACCCACTTCCAACCCGACTACGACGCGAACACGATCATCCTGAAGCCCGAGTTCTTCGCCGAGGTGACCGACGGCCCGGTCACCCTCACCTTCCACTTCTGGAGTGGCACCCAGGTCACCTACCACCTCACCAAGGACGGCAGCTCGGTTACCGGGCAGGCCGGCTGACCTGATCCGTAGTTCGACGGGGCCGCGACGGATCGTCGCGGCCCCGTCGATGCATGTCGCCTGCCGTTGTCTGCCCGTTGCCGGCGTCAATGGCCCGGCGCCCACGGCTGACCGGTCATTGCGGGCACACTGTCCGCAACGTTTCCGGTAACTCGAGCCGTTCTCTCGAAGTGCGACGGGGTCGCGCGACGAATGCCGCCGGCAGCGTGCCCATGAGAAGGCAGAGCCGCGCGGCACCTCGGCTGCCTCCGCCGACACCCTCAACAGCCACTTGTATCGACTGTGGCTGGAGAGGAAGGTCCAGCTCAGGAGGGCAGCACAGCCAGGCCACCGATCCGATCGAGGAGGCCCAGGGAGCGCACCATGGGCCGACAGTCCGGGCAACGCGGCCAACAACCACGAGCAGTCATGGCCGGAATCTACCGCTTGCCAACTCCGGAAGTTTCTGAAAATCTAGATACATCGATTGGCGTGTTAACGCTAACACTCAGCCAGCTTTGGAGGACATGTTCGAAACAGTGCAGATATGACCGATTCACCGGCATGGTGCTTCAGCACCGAGGCACCCGAACACCCACACCGGCTCCCCCAACTTGCTCAGGTGCCCGACGCCGTCGGCAGTCGGCACTCTCCGCGCCACCTGTGTGGTTGGCCGTCCGCTTTAGCGTCACCAACCGTCCCCCGCCGGCCACGGACACGCATCGCCGCTGGCCAGCTCTCACCTGAAGAGTGACACATTGTCCTACTTCGCTGTCGGAGGATCAGCATGATCTCCCAGACCCGTCCTGCCCGGCGTCGGTTCCGAACGCTCTGGGCGTCCACCATCGCCGCGCTTGTCGTGGTCCTGACCGTGTCGTTGATGCCGAATCTCGCCAGCGCGGCCGAAAGCACCCTGGGGGCGGCCGCCGCTCAGTCCGGCCGCTACTTCGGCACCGCCGTCGCCGCCAACAAACTCGGCGACTCGACCTACGTGAACATCCTCAACCGGGAGTTCAACAGCGTCACCGCCGAAAACGAGATGAAACTCGACGCCACCGAACCACAACAGAACCAGTTCAACTTCACCAACGGCGACCGGATCGTCAACCACGCCATCTCCCGCGGCATGGCCGTCCGCGGCCACACCCTCGCCTGGCACTCCCAGCAACCCGGCTGGATGCAACAGATGGAAGGCAACGCCCTCCGCCAGGCCATGCTCAACCACGTCACCCGCGTCGCCTCCTACTACCGAGGCAAAATCCACACCTGGGACGTCGTCAACGAAGCCTTCGAAGACGGCAACTCCGGCGCCCGCCGCAACTCCAACCTCCAACGCACCGGCAACGACTGGATCGAAGCCGCCTTCCGCGCCGCCCGCGCCGCCGACCCCGACGCCAAACTCTGCTACAACGACTACAACATCGACAACTGGTCCTGGGCCAAGACCCAGGCCGCCTACAACCTCGTCCGCGACTTCAAACAACGCGGCGTACCCATCGACTGCGTCGGCCTGCAGTCACACTTCAACTCCCAGTCCCCCTACCCCTCGAACTACCGCACCACCCTGTCCAGCTTCGCCGCCCTCGGCGTCGACGTACAGATCACCGAACTCGACATCGAAGGCTCCGGCAGCAGCCAGGCCAACGCCTTCCGCGGCGTCGTCAACGACTGCCTCGCCATCGCCCGCTGCACCGGCATCACCGTCTGGGGCATCCGCGACAGCGACTCCTGGCGCAGCTACGGCACCCCACTACTGTTCGACAACAACGGCAACAAGAAGCAGGCGTACGACGCCACCCTCGCCGCACTCAACGCCGGCGGCACCCCGGTCAGCCCGTCGCCGTCGGTCTCGCCCACCGCCCCGCCGACCACGCCACCACCGACCACGCCACCACCGAGCGGACCGATCGACCCGAGTGCGTACTACGAGGTGGTGAACCGCAACAGCGGCAAGGCGCTGGACGTCTGTGGGGTGTCCACCGCTGACAACGCTTGCATCCAGCAGTACGCCAGGTCGGGTGGGAACAACCAGCAGTGGCAGTTCGTCGACTCCGGCGGCGGCTACTACCGGCTACGTGCCCGGCATTCGGGCAAGGTGCTCGACGTCTACAACTGGTCCACCGCCAACGGCGCGGCCATCGTGCAGTGGAGCGACCTCAACGGCACCAACCAGCAGTGGCGGGTGGCCAACTCCGATGGCGGCTACATCCGGCTGATCAGCCGGCACAGCAACAAGGCCCTCGAAGTCCAGGGCGCGTCGACCGCCGACGGCGGCGCCGTCGTGCAGTACGACGACTGGGGCGGCGCCAACCAGCAGTGGCAGTTGATCCGGGTCGGCGGCAATCCGAACTCCAACCCGACTACCGCGCCACCCACGACCGCACCGCCGACGACCCCGCCACCGACCACCGCACCGCCGACCTGCAACCTGCCGTCGAGCTACCGCTGGACCTCCACCGGCGCACTCGCCCAACCCCGCTCCGGCTGGGTGTCACTGAAAGACTTCACCCACGCCCCCTACAACGGCCAACACCTCGTCTACGCCACCAACCACGACTACGGCACCTCGTGGGGCTCCATGAACTTCGGCCTCTTCTCCAACTGGAACCAGATGGGCTCCGCCAGCCAGAACGCCATGCCCTTCTCCGCCGTCGCACCCAGCCTGTTCTACTTCGCCCCCCGCAACATCTGGGTCCTCGCCTACCAGTGGGGCGGCCCCGCCTTCTCCTACCGCACCTCCACCAACCCCACCAACGTCAACAGCTGGTCCGCCCACCAGACCCTCTTCACCGGCAGCATCAGCAACTCCGGCACCGGACCCATCGACCAAGCACTCATCGGCGACGACCAGAACATGTACCTCTTCTTCGCCGGCGACAACGGCCGCATCTACCGCGCCAGCATGCCCATCGGCAACTTCCCCGGCAGCTTCGGCTCCAACTACACCACCATCATGACCGACACCACCAACAACCTCTTCGAAGGCGTCCAGGTCTACAAACTCCAAGGCCAACAGCGCTACCTCATGATCGTCGAAGCCATCGGCTCCCAGGGCCGCTACTTCCGCTCCTTCACCGCCACCAACCTCGGCGGCACCTGGACCCCCAACGCCACCAGCGAAAACAACCCCTTCGCAGGCCGTGCCAACAGCGGCGCCACCTGGACCAACGACATCAGCCACGGCGAACTCATCCGCACCAACGCCGACCAGACCATGACCATCGACCCCTGCAACCTCCAAATGCTCTACCAAGGCCGCTCCCCCAACTCCGGCGGCGACTACGGACTCCTGCCCTACCGCCCCGGCGTCCTCACCCTGCAACGCTGACCGAAGCCCACACCACACCATGACAAGGCGGGCCCGGCATCCACGCCGGGCCCGCCCGTCATGCCGCACGGTGAGGCGTGATCGAATGCGGCCCAGCTGACTCAGTGTCGGCGTGTCGAGTCGATGAGGCGTAGTGGATCAACCCCGAACGACAGCCGTTCGCTGGGATCCCCAGGCGCGGCTGTCGAGCGAACCCGCATGACCGTCATACCGGCCGGGTGAGGGTCATGCGGGTTCCCACGCCGTCAGGCTTCGTCAGACTGAGCTCGCGGGAACCGGTGCGCGAGCGACTGACGACGCTCAGCTGCGCCGGCCGGCACCACGTCGGGTGGTGGCCCGGTCACCGGAAACGTCACCGACGAAGCCCGCGCCGGCCGGCGGGTCGTTGTCCGGATCATCCAGCCCGGAGATCCAGCCGGTCACGTCGCGCGCCACGTCCTGCGCGGTCAGCCGCAGATCGGCAAGGATCTGCGCCCGGCTGCCGTGCGGATGCCAGTCGGCCGGTACGCCGAGATCACGCAGCGGCACCGGCACATCGGCATCGCGCAGCGCCTTGGCAACGGCGTCCCCGACACCGCCGGTGCGCACCCCGTCCTCGACGGTGACCACCAACCGGTGGGCCGCGGCGAGCTCGACCAGCTCAGCGGCGACCGGACGGACCCAGCGCGGGTCGACCACGGTCACCCCGTAGCCCTGCTCGGCGACCCGGGTCGCCACGTCGACGCCGAGGTGTCCGAACGCGCCGACGGCGACCAGCAGCACGTCACGCCGGTCGGACTCGACCAGCACGTCCACCCCGCCGACCCGACGCACCGCCGGCAGGTCGGCGGCGACCGAACCGGTCGGGAAGCGCACCAGGGTCGGGCCGTCGTCGACCGCCACCGCCTCGCGTAGCTCCTCACGCAGGGTCGCCGCGTCCCGGGGGGCGGCGATCCGCAGCCCCGGCACCACCCCGAAGACCGACATGTCCCAGATGCCGTAGTGGCTGGGCCCGTCCGGGCCGGTCACCCCGGCCCGGTCCAGCACGAAGGTCACCGGCAGCTTGTGCATCGCCACGTCCAGCAGCACCTGGTCGAACGCCCGGTTGAGGAACGTCGCGTAGACCGCGACCACCGGGTGCAGCCCGCCCATCGCCAGGCCGGCGGCCGAGGTGGTGGCGTGCTGCTCGGCGATGCCGACGTCGTACACCCGGTGCGGGTGCTTGCGGGCCAGCGATGCGATACCGGTCGGTTCGGCCATCGCCGCGGTGATCCCGACGACGTCGGGCCGCTCGTCGGCGACCGCCACCAGCTCGTCGGCGAAGACGTGGGTCCACTTCACTGCCGGCGCGGCCAGCAGCTTGCCGGTCTCCACATCGAAAGCGCTGCTCGGACCGTGCAGGCAGTCGGCCTCGTCCTCCTCGGCCGGCCGGTAGCCGTACCCCTTGCGGGTCACCACGTGCACGATCACCGGAGCGCCGAAGCCCTTGGCCCGCTGCAACGCCGACTCGACGGCGGCCAGGTCGTGGCCGTCGATCGGGCCGACGTACTTGATGCCGAGGTCCTCGAACATGGTCTGCGGCGCGACCGCGTCCTTGATGCCCTTCTTGACCGCGTGCAGCACCTCATACATCGGTCGGCCGACCATCGGGGTGGCGCCGAGAGTGTCCTTGACCAGGTCGAGGACCTTCTCGTAGCCCGGGTTCAGCCGCAGCGCCGCCAGGTGGTCGGCCAGACCGCCGATCGTCGGAGCGTACGACCGGCCGTTGTCGTTGACCACGATGACCAGCGGGTTGCGCGCACCGGCGATGTTGTTCAGCGCCTCCCAGCACATGCCGCCGGTCAGCGCCCCGTCACCGACGACGGCGACCACGCTGCGCGCCTCGCCGCGCAACGCGTACGCCTTGGCCAGACCATCCGCGTAGGACAGTGCGGTGGAGGCGTGCGAGTTCTCGATCAGGTCGTGCTCGCTCTCGGCCTGGCTCGGATAGCCGGACAGGCCATCACGCTGGCGGAGCTGGTCGAAGGCGGCCTGCCGGCCGGTCAGGATCTTGTGTACGTACGCCTGGTGACCGGTGTCGAACAGGAACCGGTCCCGGGGTGAGTCGAAGACCCGGTGCATGGCGATGGTCAGCTCCACCACACCAAGGTTGGGCCCCAGGTGCCCGCCGGTGCGGGACACCTTGGCGACCAGGAAGTCACGGATCTCGGCGGACAGCACCGCCAACTCGTCGGCGGAGAGCCGCTTGACGTCCTGAGGTGTGCGGACGGTGGCCAGCAGGCGGCCGTCGGATCCTGCCTCTACCTGGCTCAATTTCGCTCCCAACTGCCCGGCGCGCGCCGATGTGCGGCGCTGGGCGGCTACCCGGCGGCGGCGTACGCTCCGGCCCGCGTACGGCGTCCGCCCATGACCGCAGAGTCTATCGGGATCGCGCCGCTGCGCAGCGCCGCCGACCAGTCGACGTGCGGCCGGCCGGCGGGCCGATGTGCGGCCGGCCGGCGGATCCGTCCGACCGGGGTCATCGACCGACGGCCGGGGTGAGCAGGGCGACGCACTCGACGTGCCGGGTCATCGGGAAGCAGTCGTAGCCGCGCAACGCCGTCAGCGACCAGCCGAGGTCGCGGAAGGTGCGCACGTCCCGGGCGAGCGCGGCCGGGTCACAGGCAACGTAGGCGATGGCCCGCCGGGTGGCCGCTGCGATCCCGGCGACCACCCGGGCGCCTGCACCGGCCCGGGGCGGATCGAGCACCACCAGGTCGACCGGTCCGGTGATCCGGCGGCGGGTCAGCGCCGTCTCCACCCGGGCCGCGACCACCTCGATCCGGGGCAGGTCGGCCAGGTTGAGTCGGGCCGCGGCCACCCCGGCGGGCGACGACTCGACCATCGTCACCCGCCCGTGCGGCCCGGTCCGGCCGGCCACCGCGGCGGCGAACAGACCGGCACCGCCGTACAGGTCCCACGCCGACTCGCCGGGACGGGGACGCAGCAGGTCCAGCACCGAGGTGACCAGGGTGTCGGCGGCCGCCGGGTGCACCTGCCAGAACGCCCCGGCCGGCAGCCGCCAGCGGCGGCCGGCGGCGGATTCGGTGATCTGCGTCACCGGACCGGGCAGCGCGTCGGACACCGCGTCGGGCAGGTCCGACTGCGCACCGGCCCCAGCGCCGGACGTCCCCGCCGACCGGGGTGCCGACCCGCCGACCGGGGTGACGACGACCTCGCCGGCGGCCGAGGCGACCACCTCGACCGCGTCAACCCCCGGCCACCGACGTCCGCTGGCCGGCACCACGGGTGCCGCCTGCACGGTCGGGTGGGCGATCAGGCAGCGGTCCACCGGCACCACCTCGTGTGACCGGTGCTTGAGCAGGCCGGCCCGGTCCGCGGCGTCGACGGTGTAGCGCACCCGGGTCCGCCAGCCGAGCGGTCCGCCCGGCAGCGGCCGGACCTGCGGCGCCAACCCGTCGACCTCGGCCTCGGTCAGCCCACCGAGCCGCCGCAACTGCTCCCGGACCACCGCCTCCTTCCAGGCCAGCTGACCGGCCACGGTGACGTGCTGCAGATCGCAGCCGCCGCAGCGGCCGGGGCCGGCGTACCGGCAGGGCGGCTCGACCCGGTCCGGGGCCGGTTCGTGCACGGTCACCGCGTCACCGCGCAGGTAGCCCCGGTGCGTCTCGGTGATCTCGACGGTGACCAGTTCGCCCGGCAGGGCGTGCCGGACGAAGACCACCTGGCCGTCGACCCGGGCGACGCAGTGCCCGCCGTGCGCCACAGCGCCCACCTGTACCGTCGTCCGATCGCCTTCCGCCAGGTCGGCCCGTCCTGAACTCACGGCCCCTGCTGAACTCACGGCGTCACCGGTCACCGCGTACCTGCCCTTCCGACGCCGGCCGTTGGCCGCCCGACCCGGCGGGATCCGCCGGCGCCGCCGGCCCGGCCGGATCGGACGCGACAGCCAGATCGTCCGGGTCGACCGGGTCGACCGGATCAGTGGGCATCGGGCGCGGACCGCGCGCCGGGCCGCGACTGAGCGACTCGTCGTACCGGCTCAGGTCCCGGCCGACGCTCGACGCCAGCTGCCATGGGACGCTGGTCACCATCACCCCCGGTTCGAACAGCAGCCGGCCCTTGAGCCGCAGCGCGCTCTGGTTGTGCAGCAGGTTCTCCCACCAGTGGCCGACCACGTACTCGGGGATGAACACGGTGACCACGTCGCGCGGCGCGTCGCGGCGCACCGACTTGACGTAGTCGATGATCGGCCGGGTGATCTCCCGGTACGGCGAGTCGACCACGGTCAGCGGCACCGGCAGCTCACGGCGGTCCCACTCGGCCTGCACCGCGCGGGTGTCCGCGTCGTCCACCCGTACGGTGAGCGCGGCCAGCGAGTCCGGGCGGGTGGCCTGGGCGTACGCGACCGCCCGCAGCGTCGGCAGGTGGACCTTGCTGACCAGCACCACGGCGTGGTTGCGGGCGGGCAGCACCGGCCGGCCCTCGGCAGGGGTGAGTTCCCGGGCCACCGTGTCGTAGTGCCGACGGATGCCCAGCATCAGCGCGTACACGCCGGTCATCGCGGCGATCGCGATCCACGCGCCGAGGGCGAACTTGGTGACCAGCACGACGACCAGGACGGCGCCGGTCAGCGTCATGCCGAATCCGTTGATCGCCCGCGCCCGGTGCATCCGACGGCGGACCGCCGGGTCCCGCTCGGTACGCAGCCGCCGGTTCCAGTGCCGAAGCATGCCGGCCTGGGACAGGGTGAACGAGACGAACACCCCGACGATGTAGAGCTGGATCAGCCGGGTCACCTCGGCCTGCAGCACCACGGTCAGCACGATCGCGAAGCCGGCGAGGAACAGGATGCCGTTGCTGAACGCCAGCCGGTCGCCCCGGGTGTGCAGTTGGCGGGGCAGGTACCGGTCCTGGGCGAGGATCGAGCCGAGCACCGGGAAGCCGCTGAACGCGGTGTTCGCGGCGAGGAACAGGATCAGCGCGGTCACCCCGGCGGCGACGAAGAGCAGCGCACCGGAGCCGAAGACGGTCTCGGCCAGCTGGGCCACCACCGTCTTCTGCACGTAGCCGTCCGGGCCGGACTCGATCTGCAGCGCCGGGTTCTCCACGAACTGCAGCCCGGTGAGCTGGGCCAACCAGATGATTCCGGCGATCATGGTCACCGACAGCGCGCCGAGCAGCACCAGGGTGGTGGCGGCGTTGCGGCTCTTCGGTGGGCGAAATGCCGGCACCCCGTTGGAGATCGCCTCCACCCCGGTCAACGCCGCGCAGCCCGACGAGAAGGCCCTCAGCAGCAGGAACGCCATCGCGAAGCCGGTCAGGTCGACCCACTCGGCGGCGATGACCAGGTCCGCGCTGGGCGCGCGCAGGTCGTGCCCGAGGATGAAGATCCGGATCAGGCCGGTGGCGATCACCGCGGTGATCACGATGACGAAGCCGTACGTCGGGACGGCGAACATCCGCCCGGACTCGCGCACCCCGCGCAGGTTGAGGGCGGTGAGCAGCACGATCGCGGCCACCGCCACCGGCACCTTGTGCTCGGCCACGAACGGCAGCACCGAGCCGAGATTGGCCACCCCGGAGGCGACCGAGACGGCGACGGTGAGGACGTAGTCGATCAGCAGGGCGCTGGCCACCCCGACGCCGAACCGAGGGCCGAGGTTGACGCTGGCCACCTCGTAGTCGCCGCCGCCCGACGGGTAGGCGTGCACGTTCTGCCGGTAGCTGGCGACCACGGTGACCATCACCACCGCCACCGCCAGGGTGACCCACGGCGAGTAGACGAACGCGGCCGCCCCGGCGATGGACAGGGTCAGCAGGATCTCGTCCGGCGCGTACGCCACCGAGGAGAGCGCGTCGGACGAGAAGACCGGCAGCGCCACCCGCTTGGGCAGCAGGGTGTGCTGGAGCCGGTCGGACCGGAACGGCCGGCCCAGCAGCAGCCGTTTGATCAGGGAGGTCGGACTGGCCACAAGCGCTAAGGGTACGGCCGTCCGGCTCCCGACGAATCCGGGTGGCTGATCACGCGGCCCGCCCGCCGGCACGGTACGGTCGGCGCGTCATCCGGCCGCCGCGTGGCAGGCTGGCAGGTGAACGTGGCGACCGTACCGGCACGTGTCCGACGGATCGCCCGGCGGGAGGGTTCAGGTGCACGTGGTGATCATGGGTTGCGGCCGGGTCGGCTCGACCCTGGCACACAACCTGGAGGACCGCGGCCACTCGGTCGCGGTGATCGACAAGGACGCCACCGCGTTCCGCCGACTGCCCAGCGACTTCGCCGGCACCCGGGTCACCGGCTCCGGCTACGACCGCGACGTGCTGCAGTCCGCCGGCATCGAGCAGGCCGACGCCTTCGCGGCGGTCTCCAGCGGCGACAACTCCAACATCATCTCGGCCCGGCTGGCCCGTGAGACGTTCGGCGTGTCCCGGGTCGCCGCCCGCATCTACGACCAGCGGCGGGCCGAGGTCTACGAACGGCTCGGCATCCCGACGGTGGCGACCGTACGGTGGACCGCCGACCGGATGCTGCGGCATCTGGTCCCCGAAGGGCACGTGGAGATCTTCCGGGACCCGACCAGCACGGTGTCGATCGTCGAGGTGCCGCTGCACCGGGAGTGGATCGGCCGGCCGCTGCAGGCGCTGGAGCGGGCGGCCGGCACCCGGGCGGCGTACCTGATGCGGTTCGGAATCGGCACCCTGCCGACCCCGTCCACCGTGCTGCAGGAGGGTGACCAGGTCTTCATGCTGGTCACCGACGACATCGCCGACGCCGTCACGTTGACCGCCAGCAGTCTGCCGGAAGGAGCGCGGTGATGCGGGTGGCCATCGCGGGTGCCGGCAATGTCGGCCGCTCCATCGCCCAGGAGCTGATCGGCAACGGTCATCAGGTGACTCTCGTCGAACGTAATCCCGCGCTGTTCCTGCCGGACCGGGTGCCGGAGGCCGACTGGGTGTTGGCCGACGCGTGCGAGGTGGCCAGTCTGGAGGACGTCGAGCTGAGCACGTTCGACGTGGTCGTCGCGGCTACCGGTGACGACAAGGTGAACCTGGTGGTCTCGCTGCTGGCCAAGACGGAGTTCAGCGTCCCCCGGGTGGTCGCACGGGTGAACCGGGCCGAGAACGAGTGGCTGTTCACCGAGCAGTGGGGCGTCGACGTGGCGGTCAGCAAGCCACGGGTGATGGCGGCGCTGGTCGAGGAGGCGGTGACGGTCGGCGACCTGGTCCGGCTGATGACCTTCCGGCAGGGTGAGGCGAACCTGGTGGAGATCACCCTGCCGACCGACGCCCCGTACGTCGGACACGCCGTCCGCACCGTGCCGCTGCCCCGCGACTCCGCCCTGGTGGCGATCGTGCGGGGCAAGCGGGTGCTGGCCCCCGGCCCGGACGACCCGCTCGAACCCGGTGACGAGCTCGTCTTCGTCTGCACCGCCGAGGTGGAGGACGACGTCCGGGCGGTGGTCCTCGGGGCGGACAGCGTGGCCCGCACCCGGCGCGGCGAGCAACCGCCGGCGCCGGTCCGCGACGAGCAACCGCCACCGCAGGACTAAACCCGGCCGGGCCGACGGACAGGCGGGCGTCAGTTCGAGGCGGCCAGCACCGGTCCGGAGTCGTGGCGCTCACGGTTGACCCGACGGACCACCCAGATGGTGATCGCCAGCAGCACCGCGTACGGCGGATAACCGAGCAGCAGCCGGGAGACGCCCAGCGCGGTCTCCATCGAGGCCAGGTAGAAGCCGGCCTGCACACCGACTTTGAGCAGCCAGACGACGCCCCAGAGCACGGTCAGCCGGTTGAAGGTGCGGATCAGCACCGGGTCGGCGCGCCACTCGGACCGGCCACCTGCCGCGAGCACCGACCAGATCCAGCCGACCAGCGGTTGGCGGATCACCACCGAGCCGAGCAGGGCCAGCCCGTAGCCGATGCCGTACAGGATGCCCGGCAGGTAGAAGTCGCGTTCCTCGCCGGTCCGCCAGGCGAGCAGGGCACCGATGCCGATGCCGAACAGCCCGTTGACCGCGTGCCGGATCGGACGGCGCTGCAGCAGCCGGACCACCGCGATACCGACCGCGACACTCACCGCGGCGATCAGCGCCACCGACAGGTCCCAGATGACGTTGCAGACCACGAAAACGGCGATCGGCACGCTCGACTCGACGAGTCCGCGCCAGCCGCCGAGCTGCTCGGCCATCTGCTCGGTGATGCTCGGCAGGCGTTCCTCGTCGTCATTGCCGGCTGCCGGGGGGTGCTGTCCAGAGGTCATCGGCACCGCCTTCCTTTGTTGGTGGCGGCGCCGGACGTGACCGGCCGGCTCACCGGGGGGATTCCAACTCGTAGTGCGGGTTGTAGATCACCTTACGGTCGTCGCGGACCGCGACCCGGCCGCGGGCGGTGAGCTGGCGGCCCGGTTCGATACCGGCGATCCGTCGCCGGCCCAGCCAGACCAGGGTGACGACGTCGCTACCGTCGTAGAGGTCGGCCTCCAGGCTCGGCAGGTTGGTCCGAGGGCAGTAGACCACGGTACGGAGCCGACCGGAGACCGAGACGACCTCGCCGCGGTGACACTGCCCGGCGGGGGTAGCTCCGCACTCGGCGCTCTCCCGCTGTAGCTGTTCGGCGTCCAGCTCGGCTTCGGTGGCGGCGAGCCGGCGCAGGAACCGGCGCAGCGACGGACGGCGTTCATCGATCGCCATGACCGTCTGCCCCTCCTCGGCGTCGCCGGTGCGGCGCGGATCCACGTCGGGTGCGGACCGCCCCACCAGGGTACGCCGCGACCGGCACCGGCCGGACCGCCGGTGCGTGTCGCGGCGGTACCGCTACGGCGTGGCCGGCGGCGACTGCCGCGCCTGCTCGGCGAGCTCGCGGGGCAGCCGCAGCGGCAGCGGTTCGCGTACCGGCTTCGCCTCCTGGCCGCGGTCGACGACCAACCCGCGCAGCACTTCGGTGAGCGTCGTGGCGGCCGCCGGGTCCACGGCGGCCGGGCCCTGGAACAGCGCCCGTACCATCCAGCGTGGTCCGTCGATGCCGACGAACCGCAGGTCGGTGCCGCCGTCCGGGGTACGCACCTGGGCCAGCAGCTCAGGGCCGTACTCGCCGGTGGTCTCCCGGACGGTCGCCCCGTCGCGGCGCAGCGATTCGGTGATCTCGACGCGCACCTCGTCCCAGATGCCCTCGGTACGCGGTGCGGCGAAGACCCCGAGCTGCAGCGCGCTGCCCCGGTTGGCGAGGACCACCTGCTGGATCGCCCCGTCCGGGTTGGCCTGGACCCGGACCTCGACCCCTTCGATCGCGGGGATCTGCAGGCTGCCCAGGTCGAGCCGGCGGACGCCGGTCGGGGCCTCGGTCACGTCGTACGGGCCCTGCGTCGGGTTGCCGGGCGCCAGGTCGTCGGTCTCGGGACCGACGGATCCGTCCTGCGCGTGCCGGCCGCGCCCGCGGCCGCGGGAGAAGACCACGATGCCAACCTTCCGTATGCGCTGTCGCTGGTCAGCGGGCTGCCGGTTCGGCCGGGGTCGGCTGGGCCACGACGGACAGGCCGGCATGGCCGCCGGTCGAGCCGTGCCCGGCGGAACCTCGCGCCGAGTCGGGCAACTCGTCAACGACAGAGAACTCTGCTGTTTCGACGCGTTGTATCACAAGTTGCGCTATCCGGTCACCTCGACAGATCCGGGCCGGCCGGGACAGATCGTGGTTGATCAGGTTCACCAGGATCTCACCGCGGTAGCCCGCGTCGACCGTACCGGGGGCGTTCAGCACGGTGACGCCCAGCCGCGCGGCGAGGCCGGATCGGGGGTGGACCAGCCCGACGCACCCGGCCGGCAACGCGACCGCCACCCCGGTACGCACCAGCGCCCGCGCGCCGGGCGCCAACTCGGCGTCCTCGGCGGCGTACAGATCGGCTCCGGCGTCGCCGGGATGGGCGTAGCCCGGCACCGGCAGACCCGGATCGAGCCGGCGTACCGCCACCCGCACCGTGTCAGACATGAACCCCCACCCTCTCCGCCACCGCCGACCGGGACGACCTCTGCGGACAACAGGCCGCCGAACACACCCCGCTGCCGGGCCCGTACCCTCGGACGACGTGGCATCCGCTTCCGCCGAACCCGACACACCGTACCGGGCCGTCGTGCACTACCGGGAGCGACTCCGCCTGCCGTGGTGGCTCTGGGTGGGCGGGTCGGCGCTCGCCGCCTTCCTGGCGGCCGAGATCTGGATGGGCACCTCCGGGGTCCGGGCCTGGCTGCCGTTCAGCGTGCTGCTGCCGTCGACCGTCGCCGGCCTGTGGTGGCTGGGGCGAATCCCGATCCGGGTCACCTCGGACGAGCTCCAGGTCGACGATGCCCGACTGCCTCTGCGGTACGTCGCCGAGGTCGTCGCCCTGGACGGGGACGGGCGCCGGGAACTGCTCGGGGTAGGCGCCGACCCACTGGCGTTCGTCATCCAACGGCCGTGGATCGCCGGCGCCGTACAGGTCGTGCTGAACGATCCGGCGGACCCCACGCCGTACTGGGTGGTGAGCACCCGGGATCCGGTCCGGTTGGCCGGCGAGATCCGCGCCGCCCAGCAGAGCCTGGCAGCCGGCGCGACCGGTGACCGCGCGACGGATGACGGCGCCGCTGCCGACCCGCCGGCCAGCTGAGACGCCCGGATCATTCGGGCCGTGGGCGCACGCCCCCGATCGCCGGTGGAGCCGGCGGATGCATCAGACCGAGCGCCCGCCGCTGGCTACGCAGGTCGGCGCGGACGCGGTCGGCGAGTGCCCGGGTCGCCCGACGGTTGAGGTAGCTGGCCACCGCCGCGCCGGTCAGGAACGGGCCGAGGGTGGTGAGGTTGCGGCCGAACCGGCGAAGCAGCAGCTCGCCCAGCTCGCGGCGGGCGGCGGTGCCGAGCACCGCGCCCACTCCGACACCGGGCACCATCGGGTTGACGCCCCGCTGGTTGGCCCAGGCGTGGATCATGTTGACGGCGCGTTCCGTGCCGGCGCCGGGCACCGGTACGCCGTACACCTGGTGCAGCTCGCCGACCAGTTTGAGCTCCACGGCCACGACGGCGACCGTCTCGGCCGCCAGCAGCACCGGCGCGGACAGCAGGGTCGGGGTGACGGTCCACTGGACCGCCGAGACGCCGCCACCCGCCGCGCCGATCCCGGCGCTGACCCGGCTGGCGTTGCGGATCAACCGCTCGGCCAGCTCCTCGTCGTCGAGGTCCGGATGGTGCCGGCGCAACGTGGCCAGGTCGCGGACCGGGAGGTACGGGGCGACGTCGGCCACCGCCTGGACCAGCCACCGGCCCGCCGCCGCCGGCTTGAACAGCTCGGTCACGCCACGCCGACGCAGTTGTTCCACGAGCCGCCCGAGCAGGCGTCGCCGGTCGACCGGCGGAGTCGCGTCCCCGGTCAGTTCCGCCACTGTGGCGGCGAACCGGTCGGTCCCGGCCCGGTCGCCGTCCGGTGCGGAACGGTCGGGATCGGTCATGCTGCCTCCAGAGCCGACGGCCGGACGCGGTCACGGCGACTGCGGCGACCTCGTGTCGAGGTCGCCGCGTGTCCCCCTCATCCCCCGTTTGTCGTCAGGTGCACTCGCGACAGATCAGCTCGTTGTTGCGCTCGACGGCGAGTTGGCTGCGGTGGTGGACCAGGAAGCAGCGCGCGCAGCGGAACTCGTCCGACTGCATCGGCAGCACCTTCACCGTCAGTTCCTCGTCCGCCAGGTCGGCACCGGGCAGCTCGAAGCTCTCGGCCACCTCGGCTTCGTCCACATCGACGGCGCCCGACTGTGAGTCGACGCGCCGTGCCTTGAGCTCCTCCAGGCTGTCCTCGCCGAGGTCGACCTCGTCGCGACGCGGAGCGTCGTAGTCGGTGGCCATCGGTTCACTCTCCCGTATCGTTCAGTCGCTTCCGGTGATAACGCCGGACGACGGTATTTCGGTTCCCATGCGAGCCTTGGTGGGACCACATCCCGGCGAAACGTCCCGTTTTGTGCCGTTTTGCGGTTGCCGCAGGAAACTCCCCCCGCGAGCGCGGTACCTTACCCCTCTCTGGCCGACGCATGTATACCGCCCTTGTGGGACTGATGTACGCCCAGACACCGGAAGTTGTTCCCAGTGTGACTCAGGCGACACGAAGATAGGGGTACCCGCCGGCCGATCGGCGCCGGCACGCCGGCCGGACGGCGAGCTGTTTACCGTGCCGTCCGGACAACCGCTAACCTCGGCGGGCATACTCGGTACTCGCCAGTGCGGCGGGCCGACACCCGGCACCGCCACACCTCGCAGGGGGCCAGATCCATGAGCTTTGCGCGCGTGCGAGCGCTCGTCGTCATCGGCGGACTTGTCGTGTTCGCCCTGGTCTTCGTCATCGTCGCGATGATCCGCGACAGCCAGGGTGGCGAGGCCACCGCGACCACCTGCCCGGACGGCTGGGCCCTGGCCGACGTCCAGCTACGGGAGGCCAAGGACGTCCGGCTCAATGTCTACAATGCGACCGACACCAGCGGGCTCGCCACCAACATCGCCGACGATCTGAGCAACCGCAACTTCCAGATCGAGGAGGCGGCCAACGACCCGGAGGGCCGGCGGATCGACGACGTGGCCGTGCTGCGGTACGGCCCCGAGGCGGTCGGCTCCGCCCACCTGATGCGCGCCTACTTCCTCGACCAGGCCAGGACCGAGTACGACCCGGCCCGCGAGGACGACATCGTGGACGTGGTCATCGGCAACGCGTTCCGGCAACTGGCGACCACCACCGAGGTGAACCAGTCGCTGGCGGCACTGGGCAAGCCGGTCCTGCCGCCACAGACCTGCGCCGCGCCCGAGGACTGACCGACCGCGACGGACTGACCGACCCGGCCGTCACGGCCCGCCGGCGGCGTCCAGCCGGATCAGGTGCCCCTGCAGCGCCGGGAACAACGCCGGCGGGGCGGCCACCACCATCTGCGGTCCGGCCGGTGCCCCGGCCAGTCCGGCGACCAGCAGGCCCGCCTCCGCCGCCACCAGACCCCCCGCCGCCTGGTCCCAGAGGTTGAGCCCCTTCTCGAAGTACGCGTCGACCTGGCCCTCGGCGGCCAGGCACAGGTCGATCGCCGCCGCGCCGAACCGGCGGATGTCCCGCACGTGCGGCATCAGGCCGACGAGCACCTGCGCCTGGTGCACCCGACGCGCCGAGTCGTAGCCGAACCCGGTGGCGACCAGCGCCT
The DNA here is from genome assembly GCF_049179115.1 of Solwaraspora sp. WMMB762. Lineage (NCBI taxonomy): Bacteria > Bacillati > Actinomycetota > Actinomycetes > Micromonosporales > Micromonosporaceae > Solwaraspora > Solwaraspora sp. WMMB762. The sequence goes on along the minus strand of NZ_JBMHMD010000001.1, from coordinate 7,221,366 downwards.
GGGCCAGCTCCGACTGATCGGAGCCGACCAGCCGTCGCCCGTCGCGGTAGGCACCGCCGCCCCGCACGGCGGTCCATTCGGCCCCGGTGGCGGCGTTGCGCACCACTCCCGCGACCACTTCGCCGTCCACCTCAGCGGCGAGCGACACGGCGTAGTTCGGCAGCCCGTACAGGTAGTTCACCGTCCCGTCGATCGGGTCGAGGATCCAGCGCACCCGGCCCCCGGCCGGGGCGGAGTCGCCGTACTCCTCGCCCAGCACGGAGTCGGTCGGGCGCCGCTCGCGCAGCGCCGCGACGGCCTGCCGTTCGACCGCTCGGTCCGCGGCGGTGACCACGTCGGTCGCGGTGCTCTTGGTGGCCAGCCCGGAGACCCCGGCCCGGCGCATCTCGGCCGCGGTACGCGCCGCCGCCCGCGCGACGTCGACCGCGATCTCCAACAGGTGGTCCGGTTCGGGTGTCCGCTCCGCCATCGTCTCCCCTTCTCCGCCGTACGCCCGGTCGCCGGCCCCGCTGACGGACCCGCGAGGGCCGGCCGGGGACCGGGTGGCCGCCTCGGCCGGGTGGTCAGCGACAATCACCCGTACGGCAGGGGTAACATCCTGTCAAAGTCCACGTTCGTTCCATGTCGGTGGCCCCCGACCGGCGGCTGGCTCGCGCGTGGCGGGATGATCCCCACAAACGGCGTTACAATTCACGCCTGCCCTCGTGTCACGGTCAGCCGGTCCGGCCGGTGGAGCGGTCGCGGGGGGACACAATCACAACCGGCACGTCGCTCCGCGCTGCGGTGGCCGGTCCGGCCGTGCTCGTTCATCGCCTCCGGAAGGTCATTCGTGACAGAACTCCGCCACACCGGCGCCGACGTACGCTCGCTAACCGACACCCTGATCGCCCATGCCGAACAGGCCGGCGGTCAGCTAACGTCGGCCGAGGTCGCACGGACGGTTGAGTCCGCCGAAGTGACTCCGGCCCAAGCCAAGAAGATTCTCCGCGCGCTCGCTGACGCCGGCGTCACCGTGGTGGTGGACGGCTCGGCCAGTACCCGACGCCGGGTCGCCGCGGCCCGGTCCGCCACCCCGGCGTCCAAAGCCACCACGGCCAAGACCACCCGTCGGGCCCCGACCGCCCCGAAACAGGCGCCGGGCCCCGACGAGCCGGCCCCGGCGGTGGCCGTGCCGGCGAAAAAGGCCACCACCCGCAAGGCCACCACGGCGGCGGTGCCGGCCGCAGCGCAGAACGGCACCCCGGCCGAGGAGTCGGCGGCCAAGCCCGCCGCGAAGCCCGCGCCGAAGAGCACCCGGACCCGGGCCGCCAAGGCGGCCGGTGGTGCCGCCCCGGCCAAGGCCGCCGGCGCCACGCCGGCCGGCAAGGCCCCGGCCAAGGCGGGCAAGGCCACCGCGAAGGACGGCAGCAACCCGGACACGCCGGACGAGGAGATCGATCCGGAGACACTGGCGGCAGAGATCGAGGACGTCGTGGTGGAGGAGCCGGCCGAGCTCGCCCAGGCGGCCGAGGCCGACGCCACCCGGGACAACGACTTCGAGTGGGACGACGAGGAGTCCGAGGCGCTCAAGCAGGCCCGCCGGGACGCCGAGCTGACCGCCTCGGCCGACTCGGTCCGGGCGTACCTGAAGCAGATCGGCAAGGTGCCGCTGCTCAACGCCGAGCAGGAAGTCGAGCTGGCCAAGCGGATCGAGGCCGGGCTGTACGCGGCGGAGCGACTGCGGGCCGCCGACGAGAGCGACCAGAAGATGCCCACCCAGCTGACCCGGGACCTGGGCTGGATCTCCCGGGACGGGGAGCGGGCCAAGAACCACCTGCTGGAGGCGAACCTGCGGCTGGTGGTCTCGCTGGCCAAGCGGTACACCGGTCGGGGGATGGCCTTCCTCGACCTGATCCAGGAGGGCAACCTCGGCCTGATCCGGGCTGTCGAGAAGTTCGACTACACCAAGGGCTACAAGTTCTCCACCTACGCCACCTGGTGGATCCGCCAGGCCATCACCCGTGCCATGGCCGACCAGGCCCGCACCATCCGGATCCCGGTGCACATGGTCGAGGTGATCAACAAGCTGGGTCGTATCCAACGCGAGCTGCTGCAGGACCTGGGCCGTGAGCCCACGCCGGAGGAGCTGGCCAAGGAGATGGACATCACACCGGAGAAGGTGCTGGAGATTCAGCAGTACGCCCGGGAGCCCATCTCGCTGGACCAGACCATCGGCGACGAGGGCGACAGCCAGCTCGGTGACTTCATCGAGGACTCCGAAGCCGTGGTGGCGGTGGACGCGGTCTCCTTCTCGTTGCTGCAGGACCAGCTGCAGCAGGTGCTGCAGACCCTGTCGGAACGCGAGGCCGGGGTGGTCAGGTTGCGGTTCGGTCTCACCGACGGGCAGCCGCGGACGCTGGACGAGATCGGACAGGTCTACGGGGTCACCCGGGAACGGATCCGCCAGATCGAGTCCAAGACGATGTCCAAGTTGCGACACCCGTCACGTTCACAGGTGCTCCGGGACTACTTGGACTGACCGGTTCAGGACAACCCAATGTGTAACTTTGGTCACTTGGCGTCTACCAAGCCCAGGTCATCACGACGTTACCCGGCGGTGATCGTTGACGTGGCACCCTTGGTTCACGGCACACTGTGCCTACCAGGTGTGAGCCCGGTCCCCCGGGGGCACATCGGGAAGGCGGGGACCCCCGCCGGTGTTGGACGATGGGTGACAGACCGAAGAGTGTGTTCATCGGTGACGACCAGAGGAGGAAGGCGATGACCCCGACTCTCACGCCTCCGGAGACGGTGGATGCCCTAGGCGCCGATGAACGGTGCGACCGGTGCAACGCGGCCGGCAAACTACGGGTGACCTTGGCGGGCGGCAGCGAGTTGGTGTTCTGCGGACACCACGCCAACAAGTACGCCGACGATCTCGTCAAGATCGCGGTGCAGTTCAAGGCCGACCCTGAGTTCACTTGGCGTGGCGCCGATCTGATGGCCAACTGACACGACGAGACCACCTGGACAGCGACGACGGCTGGGCCCCACCGGACGGTGGGGCCCAGCCCTTCTTTTTGGCCGCGCCAGCTGCTTATTCAACCAAGTTGTTGCGAAGCTGCCCGGGATCAGCATACCCTCTTGTTCAACCAGAAGGTTGAACAAGAGGGAGGTGCCGGGTGAGCGAGGACCAGCTGTCGCGGGTGTTCGCGGCGCTGGCCGATCCGACCCGCCGGGACATCGTCACCCGGCTGACCGACGGCGACGCCACCGTCAATCAACTGGCCGCGCCCTACGACATCTCCGTGCAGGCGGTCTCCCGGCACATCAAGGTGCTTGAGGACGCCGGCCTGGTCAGTCGCAGCCAGGACGCCCAGCGGCGGCCCTGCCACCTGGAAGCCGAGGTCTTCGACCTGGTGTCCCGGTGGCTCGACCGGTACCGCCAACGCGCGGAGGAGCGGTTCAGCCGGCTGGACGCCGTACTGGCCGCGCTGGACGACGACCAGTCGACCACCGACCGGCACAGCACCCACGGAATCGACCCCGAACAGCAGGGAGCAGCGTGAAAGCCACGACCACGACCGACGACCCGACCGCCCGTACCCGCATCGAGGCGCACCCCGACCTGCCCTGGATCCGGATCATCCGCGACTTCGCCGCGCCCCGGGCCCGGGTGTTCCGCGCCTGGATCGACCCCGACCTGGTCACCCAGTGGCTCGGCCCGAAGGACCTGGAACTGCGGATCGAACACTGGGACGGCCGCACCGGCGGCAGCTATCGCTACACGAACTGGCGCGACGGCGAACAGATCGCCGGGTTCTACGGTTCCTTCCATGAGGTACGCCCCGACGAGCGGCTGGTGCAGACCTTCACCTACGACGGGGTGCCCGACGGGGTCAGCCTGGACACCGCCACCTTCGAGGACCTGCCGGACGGCGGTACCCGGGTCACCGTACTGTCGCTGGTCGAGAACCTGGTCGCCCGCGACCAGATGCTGGCCAGCGGGATGGAGCACGGCGTCCGCGAGGGGTACGAGAAGCTGGACCACCTGCTGGCGACCGGCTGACCGGCGCCTACCCGGGTCACAGCGTCTGCACCATCGCGATCCGCTCCTCCAGCTGCTCGATGGTGGCCTGCGCGCTCGGCGGACCGCCGCACCGCCGCCGCAACTCGGCGTGGATCTTGCCGTGCGGCAACCCGGTGCGGTGGTGGTGCGCGGCGACCAGGGCGTTCAGCTGACGGCGCAGGGTGATCCGCCGCTCCCCGGCGGTCGGTGGCCGTTCCGCCGGCCGGGTGGCGGGTACCGGTTGATCCGTCGACCGGGCCCGCCGCTGCGCCGCGACCTGCTCGGCCTGCCTACGGTTCAGCAGTACCGTGACCTGATCGGGGGTGAGCAGGCCGGGCAGGCCGAGGTACTCCTCCTCCTCGAGGGTGCCGGCCTGGGCCCCGGTACCGAACGAGGCACCGTCGAAGATCACCTGGTCCAGCTCGGCGGTGGCCGACAACGCCTCGAACCGCTTCTCCAGCTCCCCGCTGGCCTGCTCGTTGCGCTGGGCACGCTCCAGCAGGTCGTCGTCGAAGCCCTCCCGTTTCTTGGCCGCCCCGATCACATGGTCCCGCTCGGCCTCCATCTCACTGGCCAGCCCGAGCAGGTGCGGGACGCTGGGCAGGAACACCGTCGCCGACTCCCCCGGCCGGCGGGCCCGGACGAACCGGCCGATCGCCTGGGCGAAGTACAGCGGCGTCGAGGCGCTGGTCGCGTACACGCCGACGGCCAGCCGGGGGATGTCCACCCCTTCGGAGACCATCCGGACCGCCACCATCCAGCGCTGCTCGGACCGGGCGAACGCGGCGATCCGGGCCGACGCGCCAGCGTCGTCGGAGAGCACCACCGCAGCCTTCTCCCCGGTCAGTCGCTCCAGCAGTCGGGCGTACGAGCGGGCCGCCGCCTGATCGCTGGCGATGACCAGACCACCGGCGTCGGACATGCCACCGTCGCGCAGGAAGGTGAGCCGGGCGTCGGCCGCGCGCAGCACCGCCGGCATCCAGTCGCCGGCCGGATCCAGCGCGGTCCGCCAGGCCTGGGCGACGAGGTCCTGGGTCATCGGCTCACCCAGCCGGGCGGCGAGTTCGTCCCCGGCGCTGGTCCGCCACCGGGTCTCCCCCGAGTAGGCCAGGAACAGCACCGGCCGGACCACTGCGTCGCGCAGCGCGTCGGAGTAGCCGTAGATGCTGTCGGCCCGGGATCTCGGCAGGCCGTCGCCGCCCGCCTCGTAACGCACGAACGGGATCGGGTTGTCGTCGGAGCGGAACGGCGTACCGGTGAGCATCAGCCGGCGGACCGCCGGCTCGAACGCGGCCTTGATCCCGTCGCCCCAGGACCGGGAGTCACCGGCGTGGTGGATCTCGTCGAGGATGACCAGCGTCCGCCGGGTCATCGTGCGCCGCCGGTGCACCTGGGGGGCCATCCCGACCTGGGCATAGGTGACCACCGCACCGTGAAAGTCGGCGGCCGAGTGCAGGTCGGCGTTGCGGAACGCCGCGTCGAGCTGGATGCCGACCCGGCCGGCCGCCGCCGCCCACTGGGTCTTCAGGTGCTCGGTCGGTGCGACCACGGTGACCGCCTCGACGGTGCCGTCGGCCAGCAACTCGGCCGCGATCCGCAGCGCGAACGTGGTCTTACCGGCACCCGGCGTGGCGACGGCGAGAAAGTCCTCGCTGCGCCGGCGCAGATACTCCACCAGTGCCCGGCGCTGCCAACCGCGCAGCGCCGGGAACGTGTCGACCGTCGGCATGGTGGTCGGCACGCGAACCCCTTTCCCCCGTGATCGGGTCCGGACCAGCCGGCGATCACGGAACCGTCTACCCGCTCGTCCGGCGGCCGTGACCGGAGTGCGGTCGACGGCCACGAAAAGGCCCTCGCGGCCGGTGGACGCGAAGGCCGATCGGAGTCCGGCTCAGCCGGTCATCGACTCGTAGATCTCCTTGCACCGGGGGCAGACGGGTGATCCGGGTTTCGGCGTACGGGTCACCGGGAAGCGTTCGCCGCACAGTGCGATCACGAAGGTGCCCATCACGGCGCTCTCGGCGATCTTGTCCTTGCGGACGTAGTGGAACATCTCCGGGCCGTTGTCGGCGTCGGCATCCTTGACCTCGGGACGCTCAAGAACCTCGGTAGTCACGTCGTCTCCCACCTCCAGGCTGAGAGTTTGGCAGTTTGTGGCGTACGGGTCCAACGTCCGGCGCGACCCCCGCCCCGTACCGTGGTGATCATGGCAGAATCCGCAGGCCGCACCGGGCCGTTGCACTACGACATCCAGTACGGCGCCGAGGTGGCCGACGCCCGCCGGGACGGACGGGCCATCGTCGCCCTGGAAAGCACCATCATCGCACACGGCCTGCCGCGACCCGACAATCTGCGGGTCGCCCGCGAGATCGAGGCCGCGGTACGGGCCACCGGCGCGGTGCCGGCCACCATCGGCATGCTCGGCGGGCGGCTGGTGGTCGGCCTGGACGACGCCGAGCTCACCCGGCTGGCCGGCTCCGACACCGTCGCCAAGCTCTCCGCCCGGGACCTGGCGCTGGCCGCGGCGAGCGGCGTGGACGGGGCGACGACGGTCGCCGCCACCAGCGTGGTCGCCGCGGCGGCCGGGATCGGCGTGTTCGCCACCGGCGGGCTCGGCGGGGTGCACCGGGAGGCGGCGCAGACCTTCGACGAGTCAGCTGACCTGGTCACCCTGGCCGGTACGCCGATCACCGTGGTCTGTGCCGGGGTGAAATCGATCCTGGACGTGGCGGCCACCCTGGAGCGGCTGGAGACCCTCGGCGTGGCGGTCGCCGGCTACCGCAGCCGGCGGTTCCCCGGATTCTTCGTCACCGACAGCGGCCACGAGCTGCACTGGTCGCTCGACTCGCCGGAACACGTCGCCGAGGTGATCCGGGCGCGGCGCCGGCACGGCCTCGGCGGGGGTGCGCTGGTGGTGGCGAATCCACTGCCGCCGCAGGAGCAACTGGATCCGGGTCTGCACGACACCACGCTGGCCACCGGGCTGGCCCGGATGGCCGAGGCGGGCGTCACCGGCAAGGAGGTCACCCCGTTCCTGCTGGCGCACTTCCACTCGGCCACCGCGGGTGCCAGCCTGGCGGTGAACATCCGGATCATCCTGCGCAACGCCGACCTCGCCGGGCGGATCGCCGTGGCGGCGGCGGTGGCGGAGGCCGCCCACGCGGCCGAGTTCGCCGGCGCCGCGGAGCCCACCGGCACGGCGGGGTGACCGGCCGCAGGCTGACCGGCGACGGCCCGGCCCCTGGTCGGCCGCGCCCCGGCCGGGTCCTGGTCGTCGGCGACCTGGTCACCGACGTGGTGGCCGTGCTCACCGCTCCGCTGGCGGCCGGTTCGGACACGGCGGGCGGGATCCGGTTCACCGGCGGCGGCCAGGCCGCCAACACCGCGGCCTGGCTGGCCGCGCAGGGCGTACCGGTGACGTTGGTGGCGGCGGCGGGCGACGACGACCTCGGGGACATCCGGCTGGCCGAGCTGGCCGAGGCCGGGGTCGACCTGGCGGTACGGCGCTGCCCGGGCACGGCGACCGGCACGGTGATCGTGCTGGCCCACGGTGAGCAGCGGTCGATGGTCGCCGACCGGGGTGCCAACCTGTCGCTGCGGGCCGGTGACGTCGACGACGCCGTGGCGCTGTTTCCCGACGCGACACACCTGCACCTGTCCGGCTACCCGCTGCTGCACCCGGGCAGCCGGGAGGCGGGCCGCCACGCGCTGGTCGCTGCCCGGTCGCGCGGCATGTCGACCAGCGTCGACGCGGCGTCGGCGGCTCCGCTGCTGGCCGCCGGACCGGCGAGGTTCCTCGACTGGGTACGCGGGACCGACCTGCTGCTGGCCAACCTCGACGAGGCCACGGCGCTGGGGCTGGCCGACGGACTGCCGACCCCGGCGCCGGTCCGGCGGCTGGTGGTCAAGCGGGGCTCCGGCGGAGCCGTCTGGCACGAGCCGGCAACGGTGATGTCGGCGGCGACGGTGGTGTCGGCGGCGGCGACGACCGTGCCGGTGGTCGACCCGACCGGCGCCGGTGACGCCTTCGCCGCAGGGCTACTCGCCGCCTGGCTCACCGGCGATGATCCGGTGACCGCGCTGGCCGCCGCCGGGCGGGCGGGCGCGACGGCGGTGGGGGTGGTCGGTGCCCGGCCGGTTCGCCGCGTCGGGTCAGGGCTCGACGTCGATGACGCGGGCCGGTGACGGCGTGGCCGGCACCGCGCCGACCTGCGCCGGGCCGCCCCGAGGAGTGGGTTGGCGCCGCTGGTTGCGCATCCGGTGCCGGTCCTTCGGCGGCCGGTCGTTGGCCAGCAGCACGGCCAGCCACGGCACCAGGATCATGCCGACCGCGCAGATCGGCAGCCACAGCCAGAGCAGCGGCGCCTCGCTGGTCACCAGGACCGCGCCGACGATCAGACAGATGCCCCGGATCGACATCATCAGCACGTACCGACGTTGCCGGCCGCGCAGTTGGTCTCCCGGGCTCGGTTCGGCGTCGGTGATCACGGTCGGTTGCCCAGCGGTCCGTCGCACCGTGCCTCCTCGTGTCGCGTACCGCCATCGTCGCACCTGCCGGCGCACGTCGCCGAACGCCCAGCCGCAGACGTGACCGGCGGGACGCGGCCGGTCAGCCCTTGGCCGCCTTCGCCGCCGCCTTCATCTGCTGCTTGTGTTCGCGTACCCGGACCAGGGAGTCCTCGTCGACGATGTCGGCCACCGAGACGTGCACCCCGTCCCGGCCGAACTCACCGGCCGCCTCCCGCCAGCCCGTCGGCTGTACGCCGTACCGCTTGCCGAGCAGCGCCAGGAAGATCTGCGCCTTCTGCTTGCCGAAGCCGGGCAGCTCGCTGATCCGGGCCAACGCGGTCGCCCCGTCCGGGGCGTCGGTCCAGATCCGGGCCGGGTCGTTGTCGTACCGGTCGACGACGATCCGGCAGACCTGCTGCACCCGGGCGGCCATCGCCTTCGGGAACCGGTGCAGCGCCGGCCGCTGGGCGAAGACCGCGATCAGCTCCTCGGGGTCGTACTCGGCGAGTTCACGGGCGTCCGGCTGGTGCCCCAGCCGCAGACCCAGGTCGTACGGCGCGGAGAAGGCGCGCTCCAGCGGCACCTGCTGATCCAGGACCATCGCGACGACCAGCGCCAGTGGGCTGCGCCGCAGCAACTCGTTGGCGTCCGCGTCGATGGGCAGCGAAAGGCTCATCCGCGTATCCTGCCGGATCGGAGCAGATCGCCCGGCGACGACCCGCCCCGCCGGGCAGGATGGGCCAGGATTAGTCAGCTGACCGGGCAGGATGGCAACGTGACCGACGACATGACCGATTACCCCGCGCTGCTCGACGCGGCCGGGATCGACCAGTTGCGGACCGCGCTGACCACGGCCCGGTTCACCTCGACCGGGATCGCCGAGCGGTTGGGGCCGCAGGCCACCTCCGCGGTGGCCCGCAACGATCACCGGGAAGCGCTGCGGCGCACCGCCGACGGTGATCCGCTCGCCACCCTGGTCCGCCTGTTCGTCTGCGCCCAGACCGAGCCGGCCGACACGGTCGCCGCCGCACTGGCGCCGCTGCCGCTGGCCGACGCGCTCGCCGCCGGGCTGGTGGAGCAGTCACCGGACGGACCCGGACTGCGGCAGGGCGTCGACCTGGAGCCGTACGGCGACGCCTGGTGGGTGATCTCAGACGTGCCGTCGCACCTGCGGGCAGGCCAGCCGCTCGCCGCCGATCACGTCCTCGGCATCGGGGGCTCGTCGACCACCCTGGCCGGTGCGGTGCACCGGCGGCCGGTCGGCGCGGCGCTGGATCTCGGCACCGGCTGCGGCGTACAGGCGCTGCACCTGGCCGGCCACGCCGACCGCGTCACCGCGACCGACCTGTCGGCCCGGGCGCTGCGGTTCGCCGCCACCACCGCCGCCCTCAACGGCCAACGGTGGGAGTTGCTGCACGGTGACCTGACCGCGCCGGTCGCCGGTCGCCGGTTCGACCTCGTGGTCAGCAACCCGCCGTTCGTGGTCGGGCCGGGCACCGCCACCCACACGTACCGCGACTCCGGCCGGATCGGCGACGGAATCTGCGCCGAGCTCGCGGCCGCCGCCCCGGATCTGCTCGCCGACGGCGGCACCATGCACTACCTGGCGAACTGGATGCACGTCGCCGGGGAGGACTGGACCGAACGGGTCGCGGGCTGGCTGGCCGGCACCGGGCTGGACGGCTGGGTGATCCAGCGGGAGGTGGCCGACCCGGTCTCCTACGTCAATCTGTGGCTGGCCGACGCCAGCGAGGGCCCGGACGCGCACCGGGCGGCCGCCTGGCTCGACTGGTTCGACGCGCAGAAGGTCGAGGCGGTCGGCTTCGGCCTGGTCACCCTGCGCCGTAGCGGACACGCCGACCCGGTGGTCCGGGTCGAGGAGCTGCGCCAGCAGGTGGCACCGCCGCTGGGCGACCGGGTCGACGAGTGGTTCGCCCGGCAGGACTGGCTGCGCGCCCGCGACGCCGCCGGTCTGCTCGACGCCCGCTACCGGTCCGCCGACGGGCTGCGGCTGCAGCAGGAGGCCGGCATCGGCGACGACGGCTGGGCGGTCGACCGGCAGACCGTCACGTTGACCGGTGGGCTGCGCTGGACCGAGGAGATCGATCCGCTGGTACAGGCGGTGGTCGGCGGGTGCACCGGCCGGTTGCCGATGCGCGAGCAGTTGTCGCTGCTGGCGCTCGCGCACGACGTACCCGAGCAGGAGCTCGCCGAGGCCGCCGTGCCGGTCCTGGCCCGGCTGGTCGAACGCGGCATCCTGCTGCCGGAGTGACCGGCGGCGGTGTGACCGGCCGACCGGCACGCCGACACGGCGGGCAGGCCGACGCGACAGGCCGGCTGGCCGGTGTGGCAGGCTGGCCGGTGTGCGGGCGGTGGTGCAGACGGTCGGTCGGGCCTCGGTGACGGTCGACGGCGAGGTGGTCGCGGCGATCGGCCCCGGTCTGCTGGTGCTGCTCGGGGTGACCCACACCGACACGGTCACGACCGCCGCCGAAATGGCCCGCAAGATCTACGAGCTGCGGATCTTCCCGCCGGATCCGGCCGGCGAAAGCTCCGCCGAGCGCTCCGCCGCCCAGCTGGCCGCGCCGGTCCTGGTGGTCAGCCAGTTCACCTTGTACGGCGACGCGCGCCGGGGACGACGGCCGAGCTGGTCCGCCGCCGCCCCGGCGGAACTGGCCGAGCCACTGGTGACGGCGGTGGTCGAGGCACTGGCCGCGCGCGGCGCGACGGTACGCACCGGACGGTTCCGGGCACACATGCAGGTGGAGAGCGTCAACATCGGACCGCAGACCATCCTTCTGGAACTGTGACGTCACTGTCAGCAACCGCCAAGCGGTGTGCGGCAACGGTCAGGTCCCGAATTCATGCCACCTGGCCCCCGGCTAACCGTGACTTCACGCCCTACCCGGCAAGCTGGTTGTCACCAGCGGCACTCCGCTGCTGGCTTACCACTTGTCGACGCGGGGAGGCGACTGAGAGTGGTCACGCGTACCATCGAAGACGACATCGACACCACCGTCCAGGTCACCACCGACGGTCAGCACGACCTTGACGCCACCGACGACCGCGGCGCTTCGGCCGATCTGGTCCGCGCATACCTGAACGGGATCGGACGCACCAAGCTGCTCACCGCCGTCCAGGAGGTGCTGCTGGCCAAGCGGATCGAGGCCGGGCTGTTCGCCGAGGAGAAGCTCGCCGGGCCCGACCGGCTGTCCGCGCAGCTGCGCGCCGACCTGGCCGTCGTCGCCGCCGAGGGCCGCGCCGCCAAGGACCACCTGCTGGAGGCGAACCTGCGGCTGGTGGTCAGCATCGCGAAGCGGTACACCGGTCGGGGGATGGCCTTCCTCGACCTGATCCAGGAGGGCAACCTCGGTCTGATCCGGGCTGTCGAGAAGTTCGACTACGCCAAGGGCTACAAGTTCTCCACCTACGCCACCTGGTGGATCCGCCAGGCCATCACCCGTGCCATGGCCGACCAGGCCCGCACCATCCGGATCCCGGTACACATGGTCGAGCAGGTCAACCGGATGGTACGGGCCCGCCGTGACCTGTCGGCGACGCTGGGGCGGGAGCCGACGATCGGCGAGATCGCCGCCGCCATGTCGGTGCCCGAGTTCCAGGTGATCGAGCTCATCTCCTACGACCGGGAGCCGGTCAGCCTGGACCAGACCGTCGGCGAGGACGGCGAGAGCGCCCTCGGCGACTTCGTCGCCGCTGTCGACCCGCGCGAGCAGGGCGGGGAATCCGCGTCCGAGGGCAAGCTGCGCAACGAGGTGGAGATCGTCCTGTCCACCCTGTCCCAGCGGGAGCAGGCGGTGATCCGGCTGCGGTTCGGGCTGGACGACGGCCGGCAGCGCACCCTCGACGAGGTGGGCCGGGAGTTCGGCCTGTCCCGGGAGCGGATCCGGCAGATCGAGAAGGTCACGCTGCTCAAGCTGCGGCACCCGTCGCGGGCGCAGCGGCTGGAGACGTACGCCGGCTGACCGGGGGGACAGCCGGCGCATCGGGGGCGGCGGCCGGTCGGAGCAGGGCTCCGACCGGCCGCGCGACGTCAAGACGGTCACCGCCGGCGCGGGCCGACGGAGCGGTCCACAGCCGGGCGCGGGCCGGTACGGTCACAGCCGGCGCGGGCCGGTGTCCGGGCGGGCGTCCGGCGGACCGACCACGACGCTGGCGTGCAGCACCGCCAGCCCGTCCGGCCGGGCCAGCACCGGGTTGAGCCGTAACCGGTGGACCTGCGGCTGCTCGTCGGCGAGCCGCCCCACCCGCAGCAGCAGATCGACCAGGGCGGCCCGGTCCACCGGGCCGGCTCCCCGGTAGCCGGACAACAGCGGTGCCGCCCGGGGTTCGTCGACCAGCCCGGCCGCGTCCCGGTCGGTCAGCGGCGCGGCCCGCCAGGCCCGGTCACCCAGCAGATCGGTCGCGACGCCGCCCAGCCCGAAACCGACCACCGGGCCGAAGGTGGGGTCGGTGGTCGACTCGACCACGCAGGCGACGCCGGGTGGCACCATCCGTTGGATCAGCACCTGCGCGCCGAACTGGGCCGCGACGTCACGGTACGCCCGTTCCACCGCGTCCACGGTGGCCAGATCGAGCCGTACCGCGCCGAGGTCCAACCGGTGTCGCAGTCCGTCCGCGGCGGCCTTGAGCACCACCGGCAGGCCGAGCCGCCGCGCGGCGGCCACCGCCTGGTCGACCGAGGCGGCCGGGATCGAGTCGACCACCTCGATGCCGTACCCGGCGAGCAGCCCGACCGGGTCGACCGGGTCGACGGTCAGCGCGGCACCGGCCGCAGCCGGGTCGATCCCGGCCAGGTCCGGCACCGTACCGGGCGGCTCGCGCAGCCAGTCGGCGTAGTCGGCGACCCGGGCCAGCGCCCGGACCGACTCCTCCACCGACGGGTAGGTCGGCACCCCGGCCGGCGGCTGGCCGACCAGCAGCGTCGCGACCGTCGGCTTGTCACCGGCGAGCGCGACGCTGGCCAACGCCGACGTGAAGTCGGCGTCCTCGTCCGCCAACTGGTTGGGCAGCGGCGGCGCGAACACCACCACCAGGGCGTCCACGGCAGCATCGACGGCGGCGTCGGCGAGCGCGTCGGCGAACTCGTGCGCGCCGGCTTCGGGCGCGACGGTACGCGGGTAGTCGGCCGCCACGGTGAGCCGCTGCGCCCGGCAGGCCGCCGCGGCCAGCATGGTCAACGCCGACGAGTTGCCGACCACGGCCACCCGCCGGCCGACCGGCAGCGGCTGGTTGGCCAGCAGGGTGCCGACGTCGAACATCTCCGCGACCGTGTCGACCCGGATCACCCCGGACCGGGCGAACAGCCGGGTCACCGCGGCGGCGTCCGGGCCCTGCTCGACGGGTGCCGCCGGGCCGGCGCCGGAGGCCAACGCCACCACCGGCTTGGTGCGCCCGATCCGGCGGGTCAGCCGGGCGAACTTGCGGGGATTACCGAACGTCTCCAGGTACAGCAGGATCACGTCGGTGCCGGGGTCGTCCTGCCAGTACTGCAGCAGGTCGTTGCCGGAGACGTCGGCCCGGTTGCCGGCCGACACGAACGTCGACAACCCGAGCCCACGCCGGTCCGCCTCGGCGAGCAACGCCACGCCGAGCGCACCGGACTGGCTGAAGAAGCCGACCCGGCCGGCCGGCGGAAGCTGCGGCGCCAGCGTCGCGTTGAGCCGGATCCGAGGGTCGGTGTTGGCCACGCCGAGACAGTTCGGTCCGACCACCCGCAGCCCGGCCACGTGCGCGGTACGGATCAGTTCCCGCTGGGCGGCGGCGCCGGCCGGGCCGGACTCGGCGAACCCGGCCGAGATGACCACGACGCCGTGGGCGCCGGCCGCGGCGGCGTCGGCGACCACGGCCGGCACCGCGTCCGGCGCCACCGCGACGACCGCCAGGTCGACCGGGTGGCCGGCGTCGGCCGCCCGACGGTACGCGGGCAGCCCACCGATGCGGTCCACCGCCGGATGTACCGGGACCACGTCCCCGGTGAACCCGCCGTCGCGCAGGTGGCCGAGGACGGCCGCGCCGACCCCCTGGCCGGTGGCGCTGGCACCGTAGACGGCGACTCCGCGCGGGGTCAGCAGCCGGGCGATGGACCGGGCCTCGGCGCTGTGTTCCCGGCTCCACTGCACCTGCAGGGACGCCTCCGTCGGGGCGATCGGGAAGCTCAGGTGGACCACGCCGTCGGCGTACCGGCGGCGGACCTGGAATCCGGCGTCGGCGAAGACCCGCAGCATCGGCGCGTTGACCGGCAGCACCTCGGCGACGAACGAGGTGACGCCTTCGGACCGGGCGGCGGCGGCGAGATGCTCCAACAGCACCGAACCGACGCCCCGGCCCTGGTGGGCGTCCTCGACGACGAAGGCGACCTCGGCTTCGGGCGAGCCCGGACCCATCCGGTCGTAGCGACCGACCGCGAAGATCCGGTCACCGGAGACCACCACGAACGCCTCCCGGTCGTGGTGGTCGACGTTGACGAAGCGCGCCAGGTCACGGTCGGGGATCCTCGGGTACGGGGAGAAGTACCGCAGGTAGCGGGTGCGGTCGGAGAACCGGGCGTGCATCGCGACGATCGCGTCGGCGTCGTCCGGGCGGATCTGCCGCAGGTGGACGGTGGTGCCGTCGCGCAGCAGCACGTCAGCCGATCGGTCCATGGTCAGTCCCGGGGGTCGTGCGGATCGAGTCCGTGCAGGGGGAAGACCGCCCGGCGGGTCGCCATGATCGCCCGGTCGATCGGGTCCGGGTCACCGGCCGGCTGCCACGGCTGGAAGTCCAGGTCGGCCTCGTCGGTCATCCGCAGCGGGACCTGTCGGCCGGGGCAGCGGGCGGCGGCCAGCTTCCGCCACCGGGGCGGGATCAGCGTGGCCGGGTCGATCGGCGCGCCGGTGGCGATCGCCAGCAGGTGGGTCCAGGCCCGGGGCACCACCTCGACCAGGGCGTACCCGCCGCCACCGGTGGCGACCCAGCGGCCGCCGCAGTGCTCGTCGGCGAGGGCCCGCAGCGTCAGGTACGCGGCCCGCTGGCCGTCGACGCTGAGCCCAAGGTCGGCCAGCGGGTCGAGCCGGTGCGCGTCCGCCCCGCACTGGGTGACGAGCAGCTGCGGCCGGAAGGCGCGCAGCAGCGACGGCACCACGGCGTGGAACGCACGCAGCCAGCCCCGGTCGGCGGTGCCGGACGGCAGCGCGACGTTCACCGCGCTGCCCTGCGCGCCGGGGCCGCCCACCTCGTCGGGGAATCCGGTGCCGGGGAACAGGGCCAGCGGCGTTTCGTGCAGGCTGACGGTGAGCACCCGCGGGTCGTCGTAGAAGATCTCCTGCACCCCGTCGCCGTGATGCACATCGATATCCACGTACGCGATGCGTTCGGCGCCGAGGTCGAGCAGCCGGGCGATCGCCACCGCCGGGTCGTTGTAGACGCAGAACCCGGCGGCCCGGCCGGGCATCGCGTGGTGCAGTCCGCCGGAGACGTTGACCGCCCGCCGTACGTCGCCGCGCCAGACCGCCTCGGCGGCGGCCATCGTGGCACCGGCGACCAGCGCGCTGGCGTCATGCATCCCGGCGAAGGTCGGATTGTCCGGGGTGCCGAGGCCGTACCCGGAGAAGAACGGGTCGTCGTGCGCGACCCGGACGGCGTCGAGGTAGTCGGCCCGGTGCACCCGGGTGAGCGCCGCGTCGTCGGCCGGCGCCGGGGCGAGCAGCCGCACACCGGGGCGGTCCAGCAGTCCGTACTCGCGGGCCAGTGCGATGGTCAGCTCGACCCGTACCGGGTCCAGCGGATGGTCACCGAGGTCGTACGTGAGCAGGCGCTCGTCCCAGACCACCAGCGTCGCGTCGGTACCGCCCGCCGCCCGCGCCTGGTTCGTCCCGTTCGGCATCTGACTCGTCCCGTCCGACATCTGGCCATCGTCGCACGCACCCGCCGACCCCGGGCCCGGGCGGGCTGGCCGGACAGCCAGCCCGCCCGGCGGCAGACCCCGGGTCAGCCCGGCCGGCGGCAGACCCCGGGTCAGCCCGGCCGGCGGCAGACCCCGGGTCAGCCGGGGTCCGCGCCGGTGGCGACCGGCCGGGCCGGGTCGGTGATCCACTCGCTCCACGATCCGGGATACAGCGCCGCGTCGGTGCGGCCGGCGCGGTGCAGGGCGAGCACCGTGTGCGCGGCGGTCACCCCCGACCCGCAGTACGCCGCGACCGGGGCCTGCGGGCGCAGCCCGGCACCGGTGAACCGGTCCCGCAGCGTCCCGGCGTCACGCAGCAGCCCGGCGTCGTCGAGGTGCAGCGTGGTCGGCAGGTTGACCGCGCCGGGGATGTGCCCGGCCACCGGGTCGACCGGCTCATGCTCGCCCCGGTACCGGGCGTCGGCGCGGACGTCGATCAGCAGTCCACCCTGCCGGGGTAGCCGGCCGGCGGCGGCGGCGTCGAGCACCGGCATACCTCCCGGGCGTACGGTCACGTCGCCGGGCGGCGGTGCCGGCACGTCGGCGGTGACCGGTCGGCCGGCCGCCAGCCAGGCGGGGTAGCCGCCGTCGAGCACCCAGGTCGGCCGGTGCCCGGCCCAGCGCAGCGTCCACCAGGCGCGGGCGGCGGCGAGACCGTCGCCACCGTCGTAGACGACGACCGGCCACCCGGTGCGCACCCCGGCCCGGCGCAGCGTCCGCTGCAGCGGCGCCGGGTCGGGCAGCGGGTGCCGGCCACCGGCGCCCGGTGGGCCGCACAGGTCGGCGTCCAGGTCGACGAAGACCGCGCCGGGCAGGTGGGCGGCGACGTAGTCGTCGCGGCCCGGCGGGCCGACGAGCCGCCAGCGCACGTCCAGCAGGGTCGGCGGTCGCCCACCGGCCAGCGCGGCGGCGAGCCCGGTGACGGCGACGGTAGGGTCTGCGGTATCGAACACCATCCCAGTCAACACCATGCGGGGCTACGCCTGTCCCTTGCCGATCGTCCGTTCCGGCTGGTTATCGGTGCTGCAAGGTAAGATTGAACACTGGAGGGCAGCTAACCGTGAATGATCTTGTCGATACCACAGAGATGTATCTGCGCACCATACTTGAGCTCGAGGAAGAGTCGGTGCCGCCGCTGCGTGCCAGGATCGCCGAGCGGCTGCACCAGAGCGGCCCCACCGTCAGCCAGACGGTCGCCCGGATGGAGCGCGACGGGCTGCTCACCATCGAGGACGACCGTAACCTACGACTCACCGAGCTGGGCCGGGCCCAAGCGGTCTCGGTGATGCGCAAGCACCGGCTCGCCGAGCTGCTGCTGGTCAACGTCATCGGCATGCCCTACGAGGAGGCCCACGAGGAGGCCTGCCGTTGGGAGCACGTGATGAGCGACGCGGTCGAGAAGAAGGTCTACGACCTGCTCAACCGGCCGACCCGGTCGCCGTACGGCAACCCGATTCCCGGCCTGGACGCGCTGGGTGACGGACCGGCGGAGCTGGCGAATCCGGACATCAGCCCGGACACCGAGCGCAACCTGGCGTTCCCCGGCCTGACCGGCACGGTCGTGGTCCGTCGGATCTGCGAGAGTGTGCAGACCAACGCCGACGTGCTCCGCCAGTTGCACGCCGCCGGGGTGGACCCGGGGGCGACGGTCACCGTCGCGCAGGAACGCGACGGGGTGACCATCGACCGGTCCGGCGACAAGATCCACCTGCCGCGCGAGGTCGCGTCCCGGGTGTTCGTCGCGGCCGCCGACCACGGACGGTCGCTGGCCGGCGCGGCCGCCTGAGTTACCGGCGCTCCGCCGGTCGGCGCGACCGCCCTGGGCGCGACCCGGCCGGCGGTGTCCCGGCACGGCCGGCCGGTCACTTCTTGCGGTTGTCGTGCACCACCCGGGCCAGCTCGACCATCTTGGGCGCCAGCTCCACGGCGGACAGTTCGTCGTCACCGGGGGCGAACGTCCAGCGCAGGCTGATCAGTTTCGGGTCCCCGGTGATCCAGTTGACCTCCAGCGCCGCACCGTACCCAGTGTCCGGGTCCGGCTTGACCGGGATCCAGTAGGCGGCCTTGCCGAGATCCTTGATCTCCTTGGCACCGACCGGGGCGACGTCGTCGGCGAAGACCGACGCGCTCGCCTTGGTGTCCGAGATGGAGACCATCAGGTCGGGCAGCGGCTCCTCGGCCGGCCGCAGCACGCACGACTGCGTCTTGTCGTGCTTGTTGGCCGCCGCCACCTCGAACCGGAACCCGACGGTCTGCTCGACCACGTCGAAGTCGAACACCGTGCATGCCCCGCCGGACTCGGCGGCCGGCGGACGGGGCACCTCCGGGTACGGCTCGACCGGGCTCGGCGACGGACCGGCCTGGGCCGGGTCGTCCGGGGCGGGGTTCTCGGTGGCCACCGCCCGGTCGGAGCAGCCGGCGGCGAACAGCAGCAGGATCAGCCCGGCGCCGGACAGACGCAGCCGAACGCCCACAGTGACCTCCCACGGTCAGGCCGGCCGAAAAAGGCGGATTGTTCGTCGCACACCGTACGGGTTCCGCCGCCGCCGCGAAAGCCCGCCACCCGCACCGACCGCGCCGCGTAGGAAATCCCCGGAATCACCCCAGATACGGGCAGTGCCGGCAACCCTGGTCACAGCAGGTGCCCCGGCGGGCCAGGAACGCCGCGGTCAGCACGAACAGCCCGGTGCCCGGATCCAGGTAGCCGGCCTCGCCGGCGTCGAGCGCTGCCGCGTGTGCGGCCAGCACCGCCGCCCGGTGCGGGTGGTCGGCCGGCAGCCGCGCCGGATGCGGTTCGGTGAGCGGGCGGTCCGCCAGCGGCAGACGCCGCCCCCGCTGCCGTGCCATGCCGGTGACCTTACGCAGGCCGCCGGTGTGGTAACACTCGTGGGTCCCACCGCGTCATGACGGCGCGGCCACCGACCCGAACGGACCGCCGATGACCGCGTACGCCCTGCTGATCCACCCGTCGGCGAACCGGGTGTACGCCGAGTCGGCGGTCGGTCTGGCCGCCGCCGAGCTGACCGTCTTCGGCGGCCGGGCTCTCGGCGGCCGGCTCGCCGACGTCACGGTCACCACGATCGGCGGGCTGCCGTACGTCACCTTCACCGGCGTCGATTTGACCGACCGGGACCTGTCCGTGCTGGCCAACCTGTCCGCCCGGTACGCGTTCTTCGCCTGCGACGGCGATCTGCTGCGGCCGCTGGAGGTGACCGGCCGGGACCGCTTCGACAGCGACCTGATCACCATCCCGAAGTACGCCGGCAAGACCAACGAGCAGTTCACCAAACTGCTGTTGAACGTGACCGCGCTGGCCACGACCGACCGGGCCGGCACGGCTGGGACCATCGGCACCGGCGGGACCGCCGTTGCCGTCGGGGCGGCGGCCAGCCCGTTCGGCCCGGACTCGCCGCCACTGCGGGTCCTGGATCCGATGTGCGGCCGGGGCACCACGCTCAACCAGGCGATGATGTACGGCTGGCACGCCGCCGGGGTGGAGATCGACGGCAAGGACTTCGAGGTGTACGCCAACTTCATCCGTACCTGGTTGAAGCACAAGCGGCTCAAGCACTCGGCCGAGATCGCCCCGGTGCGGCGCAACCGGGCCGTACTGGGCCGACGGCTGGCGGTCACCCTGGCTGCCAGCAAGGACGACCACCGGGCCGGGCGGACCGTCGACCTGACGATGGTGCACGCCGACACCCGCCGCAGCCGGGAGGTGTTCCGGGCCGGCAGCTTCGACGCGATCGTCACCGACGCGCCGTACGGGGTGCAGCACGGCACCCGCGGTCAGGCGGACCGGTTGACCCGCGATCCGTTGGGTCTGCTGGCTGAGGCGTTGCCGGGGTGGGTGGCACTGCTGCGCCCCGGCGGGGCGCTCGGTATCTCCTGGAACACCCTGGTCGCCGCCCGCGACGATCTGGCCGCGCTGCTGGTCAAGGCGGGCCTGGAAGTGGCCGGCGGTCCGGGGTACGGCGGCTTCGCCCATCGGGTCGACCAGGCGATCGTCCGGGACCTGATCGTGGCCCAAAGAGCCTGACAAACGCCAATTCCTGACACGATCGACAGTTCGTCAAAAACGGACAACATGATCGACAATGTGACCAGCATCACACTTCGATATCGACGGCTCTCTTCATTGCTCTGCCGCTCCTTGATACTTTCTGAATAGCACATGCCGGCAAGCGGATGCGCGCACCACAGGAATCACCATCCGACAATGCGTCGGCTCAGCAAACCACAGTTTGTCCAGCATCCGACGCCAGTGCCACAAAAGCGCCGACCGGTGACCCACGGGGGATTATCGTGACCTTCGAGCTGTGGAATCCCACTACCTACGATGCACTGCGGCGTCAACTCATCCCGTCATTCGACCTGTTGTACGGCAGCGCGTCCAGCGCGGTGCAGATGTCGGTGCCGGGCCACGCACGGATCCTGGATCTGGGCGCAGGGACCGGGCTGCTCAGCGCAGCGCTGATCGCCCGCATCCCCGAAGCAACGATCACTCTCGTCGACCATTCCGAACGGATGCTCGCACAGGCAAAACAACGGTTCGACAGTGCCCATCGGGTCAGTTTTGCCGTTCAGGGACTGATGGATCCGTTGCCGGCGGGGCCGTACGACGCAGTTGTTTCCGGCCTAGCTATCCACCACCTCGAGCATCACGAGAAACAAACGCTGTTTGGTCGCCTACCCGACATTCTGCGGCCGGGTGGGATCTTCGTCAACGTCGAGCAGGTCCTCGCGCCCACACCGCGACTGGAGGAGATGTACGACCGGCAACACGAAGGCCACGTACACGCCGCCGGAACGCCTGCCGACGAATGGGCGGCCGGCCGCGAACGGATGAAGCACGACATCTGCATCGACGTCGAAACTCAACTCGGCTGGCTCCGCGCCGCCGGCTTCGACACCGTGGACTGCCTGGCCAAGGACTGGCGATTCGCCACCTACGCCGGGTGGCTGGCGTCGTGACCGCTGCTGGGCTCTACCAGGCCGTCCGCGACGTGGCCGGCCGTCGACCCGACGCCGTGGCGGTACGCACCACCGACGGTGCGTCCGTGACGTACCGCGAACTCGTCGAGACGACCGACCGGGTCGCCGCCGGCCTCCCCGCGCACGGCGTCGCGGCTGGCGACACCGTCGCCGTGGTGCTGCGCAACAGCATCGGGTACGTCTGCCTGATCCTGGCGGTGGCCCGGCTCGGTGCCCGCTACGTACCGCTGATGGCGAACTTCGACGACGCCGGGGTGCGGACCGCTCTCGACCGGGCACGCCCCACCCTGCTGGTCACCGACGGGCACCGCCGGATCCCCGCCGACGGCCCGGCCACTGTCGACCTCGACACGCTGACCGCCTCGACGCCCCGGCCGGAGCCCACCGCAGAGCCCACCGCGGACTCCACCGCCTCGGCGGCCACCGCCATATTCCGGCTACTATGGACCTCCGGCTCGACCGGCTTCCCGAAGATGATGGCCTGGCGGCAGGACCGCTTCGTCACCGAACGGCGCCGCTGGCTGGCCGACACCGGGATCCGCTCCGACGACGTCTTCTTCTGCCGCCACACCCTGGACGTGGCGCACGCCACCGACCTGCACGTGTTCGCGGCGCTGCTGTCCGGTGCGCAACTGGTGCTCGCCGACCCGCACGCGCCGGCCGGCACGCTGCTGACCCAACTGGCCGCCCACCAGGCGACCGTGACCAGCGCCCTGCCGCAGCACTACGCCGACCTGGTCGCCGCCGCCCGGCACCATGGCCGGTTCCCGCTGCCGGTGCTGCGCCGCCCCCTGTGCGGTGGTGCCTATCTCAGCCCGACGATCGTCCGGGACGCCGCCGACGTGCTCGGCGTACACATCCGGCAAATCTACGGCTCGACCGAGTTCGGCCTGGCGCTTGGCAACATGGACGACGTACCGCAGACCGACACCGCCATGGTCCCGGTCCGTGGGGTCGGCACCCGGCTGGAACCCTTCGTGCCCGGCCACCCCGACATCGGGGAGCTGGTCCTCTACTCGGACTGCACCAGCGAGGGGTACGTCGACGCGCCGCAAGCCAACGCCCGTACCTTCCGCCGGCCCGAGTTCTGGACCGGGGACGTCGCCGAACGCAACCCACAGGGCGGCTACCGGATCCTGGGCCGGGTGTCCGAGACGCTGGCCACCCCCGCCGGGCCGCTGCCGGCGCCAGTGCTCGACACCGAACTCGGCGCGGCCGAGGCAGTGGCACAGGCCGTCAGTCTGGCCGTGCACCCCGGCGACTACCGCGACGCGGTCGCCGTGGCCGTCGCCCCGGCAGACGGGCACTCCGACGACGAGGCCGTCAAGGCCGTCGAGGAACTGCTCGCCCGGCACGGGCTGACCGGTTCGGTGCACCTCGTCGCCGCGATGCCCCGTACCCCGGTCGGCAAGATCGACAAACCGTTGCTCCGCACGCGACTCGGGCTGGCCGGGGGCAGCCAATGACCCGGCACCCGGACCACGGTCACGGACCGGCCCTGGTCACGCGCGGTCACGGACCGGCCCTGGTCATGGTGCCCGGGCTGGCCGCCACCGCCGCGTTCTTCTCCGACGCGGTGGCTCGGCTCGCCAACCGGCACCGGGTGGTCGTCGTCGAACTGCCCGGACACGGCGACAACGCCACCGCCGACCGTCCGGCCAGCCTCACCCGCGCCGCCGAGGACCTGCACACCACCATCGAGAAGCTCGACCTGACCGACGTCACCCTGCTGGGCTGGTCGCTCGGCGCGACCGTGGCCTACGGCTACCTGGAGCAGTTCGGGGCTGCCCGGATCCGGGCCCTGGTGTCGGTCGAGCAGACCCCACGGCTGCTGCGCGACGACGACTGGCCGTACGCGGCCTTCGGCAACCTCGACGCCGCCGGGGCCGACGCCGTCCTGGCCAGCGTGACCGACGACTACCCCGCCTTCGCGGCCGGGCTGGTCCGCGGCTCGTTCGCCGCCGGCACCGACGCCGACCAGACGACGCTGGCCGGCCTCATCGACGAGACCCGCCGGTGCGACCCGGACGCCGTACGGGCACTGCTCGCCGAGGCGCTCACCGTGGACTGGCGCGACCGGCTGCGCCGGATCAGCGTACCGACGCTGCTCGTCCACGGAGCGCACAGCCAGGTCTACCCCGGCGACGTCGGCGGGTGGCTGCGCTCGGCGATACCGGCGTCCCGGCTGGAGGTGTTCACCGGCAGCGGCCATCTGCCGTTCGTCGAGGAACCTGACCGGTTCGCGGACCTCGTGTCGACCTTCGTCGACCACCCGGTGGCCACCTGAGCCACCCGCCCGGGACCCCGCCGGCCGAGGACCCGCACCACACCGCAAGGGAGAGGGCATTGACCGATCGCACGGCCGCGCCCAGTACGGCGCGGCGCCTCAGCTGGATCTACCCCGACCGGGGCACCGCCTGGCTACGGCAGGCCGAGCAGGACGCGGTCTGGGGGCCGTACCAGGCGGTCGCCGCCGACCTGGGCCTGAATTTCACGGTGAACAAGCCCGAGGAGGTCGCGGTCGACGCGACCGACCCGGGCCAGCCCAAAGTCTGGCTCAACGGTGAGCCGGTCACCCCGGCCGACACCATCTTCGTCACCTCGCTGTACTCCCTGCCGCACCAGACCCAGGACGTGTGCAACCAGGTGTTCCTGTTCACCATCCTGGAACGGCTCGGCTTCTACCTGCCGATCCCACCGGCACTGTCCTACATCGGTGAGGACAAGCTGGCCAGCGTGGTGCACCTGGCCGGCAGTCCGATCCCGCTGCTGCCGACGATCCGGGTGGGCAGCGGCCGGGAGGCGATGGCCGGTCACAGCGACGCCGCGCTCGCCGCGCTGCCGTTTCCGTTGATCGTCAAACCTGCCTACTGGGGCATGGGCCTGGGCATCTCGGTGGTACACAACATGAACGACCTGAAGGGTCTCATCGGACTCGCCGGTGGCTCGGACACCGCGCTGGTCGCCCAGCCCTACCTCAAGGTGGTACGCGAACAGCGGGTGTACGTCGTCGACGGGCAGGCACACACCGTGCTGTACGGCTACAAGGACGGCTACTGCCTGGCCGTCACCAAGGCCAGCGGGGGCCGGCACGAACGCGGCTACTCCGCTCTGCCGCCGGAGCTCGCCGACGCCGTCGCCTACGTCGCCGAACGGCTGCCCACGCCGTACTTCACGCTGGACTTCCTCTTCGACGGCGAGCGGCACTGGGTGTCGGAGATCGAACTCGACGGCGCGGTCGCGTTCAACGGCATTCCCGAGCAGGACGCCGCCGCCCGGGCGATCGTCCGGGCCCGGTTCGAGGCGTACCTGGCCGGGCACGCCCGGTGGCACGCCGCCGGTGACGACCAGTCGCGTCGGCGGCCGGGATGATCGGCGCGGTGCCCTGGGACGCGCTGCGCGACCAGGCCCGACGTAACGCCGCCGCCGGTGCCCCGGCCGTGCCGGACACCGCCGCCGGGCTCGCCGACCTGCCGGTCACCGGACCGGACGAGATCTTCGCCGTCTCGCACGCGGTGACCCGGCGGACCGGTGCACTGCTGCTGTCCAGCGGCGGCACCACCGGGCAGCCCAAGCTCACCTACGTGGCGTACCACCAGGCCATCGACCGGCTGCTGCGGCAGTGGCGACCGCTGGTCGGCGGTGACCTCCTGCTCAACCTGTTCACCCCCGGCCGGCTGTGGGCGTCGCACTACTACATGCAGGAGCTGGCCGGACGCTGCGGTGCCGACGTGGCACCGTTCGGTCCGATCACCCCGGAGGAGGTCGACGGCTGGCTGCCGACCCTGAGTCGGCTCGGCGTCAACGCGGTCGCCGGCACCCCGACGGCCCTGGCCGACCTGGCCCGGGGCGTACTCGACGCGGGCGCGGCCACCCCGATCGAAAAGATCATCTGGATGGCCGAGCCGTGGACAGAGGAGAAGGCGACCATCGTGCGGAAGGCGTTCCCGCAGGTCCAGCTCTGGGGCAACTACGGCTCGGTCGAAACGTACGTCATCGCCACGAACACCCCGGCGTGCGACACCTCGGTGCTGCACCTGATGCCCGACCAGGTGCTCGAGCCCGACGACGACGGCGCCCTGCTGTCCAGAGTGGGCGACGGCTGGACGGTGCCGACCGTCCGGTACCGGCTCGGCGACCGGGTCGCGGCGGCGGCCTGCGGCTGCGGCCGACCGGACGCGCTGCGGGTGCTGGGCCGCGCCGACGACGCGATCAAGCTGCACGGCGCGCTGGTCGGCATCGGTACGGTGCTGGACATCGTCCGCGCCGCACCAGGGGTACGCGACGCACAGCTGCTGCTGCGGCGGGCCGCCGGTGAACGCCACTCGGTCAGCGCGGTGACCGTGCACTACACCGGAGACGCCGACCCGGCGGCGGTACGCACCCGGCTGCTGCATCAGTTCTACGACCTGGGCGTCGTCGCCCAGCACCATCCGACGGCGATCGCCGTCGAACAGGTGCCGCGGCTGCGCCGGGTGGACCGCACCAACAAGATCCCCCCGATGATCTGGCTGGAGCCGACCGGATGACGACCGTGAGCGAGCCGAAGCTGACGAAACTGCGCGGCAACCCGTGGGCGGTGCTGGCCGTACTGTCGCTGGCGTACTTCCTCACCCAGCTCGACGTGGCGGTGCTCGCCGTCGCGGTGCCCAGCATCATGGCCGACCTCGACGCGTCGGCCGACCAGGTGGTGTGGTCGCTGAGCGCCTACATCTTCCTGCTGGCGATGGCTCTGATCACCGCCGGCCGGCTCGGCGACCTCTACGGCCGCCGGCGGATCTTCCTGCTCGGGGTCGCCGTCTTCACCGCCGCCAGTGTCGCCGCCGGCCTAGCCCAGGGGCCCGGCCAGCTGATCGCCGCCCGCGCGGTGCAGGGCCTCGGCGCGGCGCTGCTCACCCCGCAGACCCTCGCCCTGCTGATGGAGGCGTTTCCCCCGGACCGCCGGGGCACGGCGTTCGGCATCCGGGGTGCGGTCGGCGGGATCGCCGCGATCAGCGGACCGGCCGCCGGCGGGGTGCTGGTCAGCACCCTCGACTGGCGGTGGATCTTCTGGCTGAACCTCCCGCTCGGGTTGCTCATGCTCGTGGTCGGCCGGCTGGTGTTGCCCGAGGTCGCGCAACGCGTCCGCCGCCGGCTCGACGTGCCCGGTGTGGTGCTGGCGTCGGCAGCGCTGTTCTGCCTGGCGTTCGGCATCAGCCAGGGCGAACGGTACGGCTGGAACGCCGGCATCTGGGCGACGCTCGGTGTGTCCGGGCTGTTCGTGGCGGCCTTCCTCACGCAGCAGCGCCGCCGCCAGGACCGGGAGCCGCTGGTGCCGTTCACCCTGTTCCGGCGACGCAACTTCCCGCTTATGAACGGCTTCTCGCTGACCACCTCCGGCACCGTGATCGGCCTGGTGCTGGTGCTGTCGCTGTACTTCCAGCAGGTGCTCGGCCTCGACGCGTGGGCCGCCGGGCTGATGATCGTGCCGGCGTCGCTGTTCTCCACCCTGCTCGACCCGGTGGCCGGCAGACTCGCCGACCGGGTCCAGGGCCGCTACCTGCTGCTGGTCGGGGCGGCGGCCACTGTCGCCGGCATGGCGTGGGCGGCGATCGAGATGCGCGACGGTGCGACGTGGACGGCGTTCGTCGCCCCGATGTGCGTCATCGGTGTCGGCAACGCGTTCCTGTTCACCCCGCTGGCGGTGGTCGCGTTGTCCGACGTCGAACAGCAGCAGGCCGGCGCCGCGTCCGGGGTGCTGATCACCTCGTTGCAGATCGGTTCGATGCTGGGTGCCGCGGCCGTCGGCACCCTGCTGCACAGTCAGATCGGCGAGGTCGTCACCGTCGGGGCGGCCCGCGCGGCGATGCTGCTGCTGGCCGGGGTGGCCGTGCTGGGCGGTATCGCCTGCCTGGTCGCCGGCCCGAACCTGACCAGGACGACATCGCAACCGTGACGGCGGTCGCCCCCGCCGTTGGCCGTTCGACCCGCTGGCCGGCCAGCGGCGCGGATCAGCTCGAGGGAACCGTCATTGTCGCCACATCGGTCCTGAGACAACCATGTGGGTTCCCTCGGCGGCGGAGCACCGACTGGCGCCCCCGTCTCCCGCCACTATCAACATATAGCGCATAGGGGGTCTTGCGGCAAGACCCGGGTCGTCGCGCACAATCGCGTTCCTACGCCAGTTCTCCGGCATTTGCCAATCGCTGGACGCTGCGCTTTTTCGCCGACCCGAGAATGGAGCTGATCGAGGTGCGCCCGCTGACCACCAGCGCTTTCGATCTCCCCGACCGGCTGCACGCCAAGGCCGACCCGAAACTGATCGCCGACGACGAACGGCATTTCGCGGCGATCGCACACCGCCTGGAACAACTTTCCGCCGACCTGTCGCAGCGGCTCGACGCGGCCCGTAGGGCACCGGCCGGCAAGGGCCGGCGGGCGGTGGACCGCGACCAGGAGGTCCGCCGACTCACCGTACGGCTGCGGGCGCTGCGCCGGTTCGGCCTCGACCTGTGCCTCGGCCGGATGGTCCCCGACGCCGGTGCCAACGCCGCCGGCTCGGACGGCGGTGGCGGTGGCGCCGGTGCCGACGGCGGACCGGTGTATGTCGGACGGCAGGGGCTGACCGACGACACCGGCCGTCAACTGCTGCTCGACTGGCGTTCCCCCGCCGCCGAGCCGTTCTTCGGCGCCACCCACGGCAACCCGATGGGCCTGGCCAGCCGTCGGCGTTACCGCTGGACGATGGGCCGGATCAGCGACTACTGGGACGAGGTGTTCGCCGCCGACGCACTCGACGGGCACGCCGCCCTCGACGAGCAGTCGGCCTTCATCGCCAGCCTCGGCGGGCACCGGTCGGACCGGATGCGCGACGTGCTGGCCACCATCGCCGCCGACCAGGACGCCATCATCCGTGCCGGTTCGTCGGGTGCCCTCGTCGTCGACGGCGGACCCGGCACCGGCAAGACCGTCGTCGCCCTGCACCGCACCGCGTACCTGCGCTACCACGACCCCCGACTCGGCCAGCGTCGCGGCGGGGTGCTGTTCGTCGGACCGCACCAGCCCTATCTGGCGTACGTCGCCGACGTCCTGCCCAACCTCGGCGAGGACGACGTGCAGACCTGCACCCTGGCCGGCCTGGTCGCCGAGGGTGCAGGCGCAGCGGCCGAACCCGACCCTGAGGTGGCCCGGCTGAAGTCGTCGGCGCGGTGGGAGGCGGCGGTCGAGGCGGCCGTCCGGTTCTACGAGGAGCCGCCGCAGACCGCGACGACGGTGGCCGCCGGTTGGACCGAGCTGACCCTCACTCCCGGCGACTGGGCCGACGCGTTCGCCGCACCCGGGCCGGGTGTGCCGCACAACGAGGCCCCCGACCAGATCATGGACGAACTGCTGACCATTCTGGTCGGCCGCTACGACGGCGACGAGCCGGAAGACCAGGTCCGCGCCGCACTGGAACAGAACCGGTCGCTGCGTACCGCGGTCAACCGGGCCTGGCCGCTGCTCGACCCGGCCGACATCGTCGCCGACCTGTGGTCGGTCCCCGCCTACCTGCGCCGGTGCGCGCCGTGGCTCGACCCGGCCGAGATCCGTACGCTGCAGCGCGCCGACCCTCGGGCCTGGACGGTCGACGACCTGCCGCTGCTGGACGCGGCCCGGCTGCGCCTGGGCGACGCGCAGGCGTCCGACCGCGAGCGGCGGCACCGGGCGGCGGTGGCCATCGAACGGGTCCACCGGGCCCGGGTGATCGACGACCTGCTCGACGCGCACAGCTACGACGACGGCGAAGGCGTCCTGGCGATGCTGCGCCACCAGGACCTGCAGGAAACGCTGATCGACGAGACGGGCGGACCGGACGCCGACCCGGATGCGTTGGCCGGCCCGTTCGCGCACATCGTGGTCGACGAGGCGCAGGAGTTGACCGACGCGCAGTGGCAGATGTTGCTGCGCCGCTGCCCGTCGCGCAGTTTCACCATCGTCGGTGACCGCGCCCAGGCCCGGCACGGCTTCACCGAGTCGTGGCCGGACCGGCTCGCCCGGGTCGGCCTGGACCGGGTCGACGTCGCCACGTTGACGGTCAACTACCGGACGCCGGCCGAGATCATGGCGTACGCCGAACCGGTGATCCGCGCCGCGCTGCCGGATGCCAACGTGCCGACCTCGATCCGGCACAGCGGCGTCCCGGTCACGCAGCGGCCGGTCGCCGACCTGCGGCAGATCCTGGACGGCTGGCTGGCCGACCACGTCGACGGCACGGTCTGCGTGATCGGCGTGGCACCGGTCGATGTCGCCGCCCTGCCGGCGACGCCCCGGGTCCGGTCGTCGACTCCGGAGCTGGCCAAGGGGCTCGAGTTCGACCTGGTGGTGGTGGTCGACCCGGCGTCGTTCGGCGACGGGGTCACCGGCGCGGTCGACCGGTACGTGGCGATGACCCGGGCCACCGGGCGACTGGTCGTACTGACCGACCAGGGACCGGATGCTCCCGGCCGCCCGGCGGTGGCGGTAGGCCCGGAGGCGAGCGTGTCGGAGGTCAGGCCCTTGCTCTGATGCCGTCCAGGGCCATGGTCAGCACCCGGTCGCGCTGGGCCTCCTGCACGAAGTTGGCCCCGCTGACGCCGTTGACCAGGAACAGCACATCGTCGAAGGTGACGTCGGCGCGGGCCGTTCCGGCGCGCTGGGCGCGTTCGAGCAGCGGCCGCCCGGCGGCGTGGATGATCTCCCGGCCGGAGACGAACATCGCCTCGTTGTGGGCGATCGCGTCGTACACGGCCTTCTTGGTCGTGGCGTAGCTGACGAACTGGCGCAGCCAGCTTTCCAGCGCGTCCCACGGGTCGAGGTGGTCGAGATCGGCGGCGGTCCGGGCCAGGGTCTGCACCTCGTCGAGGTACGCGGCCTCGAACAGGTGCTGGCGGGTCGGGAAGTTGCGGTAGAGGGTGGCGATGTTGACCCCGGCGCGTCGGGCGATGCCCTCCAGGGAGGCCCCGGAGCCGTCGGCGGCGAACGCCTCGCGGGCGGCCGCCAGGAGGGCGTCGAAGTTGCGGCGTGCGTCGGCCCGCTGCGGTCGGCGCACGGGCATGCGCGACTCGGGCTCGGTGGCGGCCATCACAGTCCCTTCGGCGGTACGCGATTGCAAAACGCAGGCACCGCTGCACTAAAGTCAAGGAACCCCTTCGGTACGCGAGGCTGTTCTCACTCTAGCCAGCGGTGGTCACCCGACCCCGCATCTCCCCGACAAGTCAGGAGCCACCATGAGCACGGTCGGTTTCATCGGCAGCGGCAAGATCGGCGGCACGCTCGCCCGGCTCGCCGTGGACGCCGGACACGACGTCGTCCTCAGCAACAGCCGGGGACCGGACACCCTGCGGGACCTGGTCACCCAGCTCGGACCGCAGGCGCGCGCCGCCACGCCCGGCGAGGCCGCCCGCGCCGGGGACGTCGTCGTGGTGACGACCCCATTCAAGGCCTACCTCGATGTCCCCGTCGCGCCGCTGCGCGGCACAGTCGTCATCGACACTCTCAACTACTACCCGGAACGCGATGGCCACTTCCCCGAACTCGACGCCGGCCGGACCACCACCGGCGAACTGCTCCAGGCCCACCTGCCCGAGTCGTTCGTCGTCAAGGCGTTCAGCAACATCTTCTTCAAACACCTGGCCACGCTCGGCCGGCCCGCCGGAGCCGCCGACCGCAGCGCCATCGCCATCGCCGGTGACGACCGCACCGCGAAGGCCACCGTCGCCGCCCTCATCGACACCCTCGGCTACGACGTCCACGACGCGGGCGCCCTCGCCGACAACCGCCGGTTCGGCCCCGGTACGCCGGCCCACCACGCCTACCTCGACCCGGACGGCATGTTCGCCGCCCCCGGCCGGCCAGCCAGCGCGGCCCGGCTCGCCGAACTCCTCGACAGCAACTGACCGGCCGCCAGCCGGCTAGCAGCCGGCTAGGAGACTCCGTGCCGACCTGCGTCAGGCCACCAGGCCACGACGATAGGCGTAAATCACTGCTTGGACGCGGTCACGCAGATCCAGCTTGGTAAGAATGCGCGAGACGTACGTCTTGACGGTCTCCTGGCTGATCACCATGGCCGCGGCGATCTCGCTGTTCGACAGGCCGTCGGCCATCAGCCGCAGCACCTCCAGCTCGCGCGGGGCCAGCGGGACCTCACCCGACGGGTCAGCGACCGGGCGGACCCGTTCCGCGTACCGGCCCACCAGACCGCGGGTCACCTCCGGAGCGAGCAGCGCCGCACCGGAGGCGACCGTGCGGATGCCCTGGAGCAGCTGGGCCGGGGGCGCGTCCTTGAGCAGAAATCCGCTCGCCCCGGCGCGCAGCGCCTCGTACACGTACTCGTCGAGGTTGAACGTGGTCACCACGAGCACTTTGACCGGCGCCGCCACCCCCGCGCCCGCCAGCATGCGGGTGGCGGCGATGCCGTTCAGGACCGGCATCCGCACGTCCATCACCACCACGTCCGGGCGCAGCCGGCCAGCCAGGTCAACCGCCGTCTGCCCGTCGCCGCACTCCCCCACCACCTGCAGGTCGGGCTGCGCGCCGATGATCGTGGCGAACCCGGTACGGACCAACGCCTGGTCGTCGCAGACCAGGACCCGCAGCGGCACCGTCATGACGGATCCCCTGCGGGGATCCGGGCGCGGACCACGAACCCGCCGCCGGGCCGCCGTCCGGCGCTGAACTTTCCGCCGAGCGCACCCACCCGCTCACGGAGACCGGCGAGGCCACGCCCGCTGCCACCCGGTGACGCGGCGCTCGACCCTGTGCCGTCGGTGTGAACTTCCACAGTGACCTCCCGCACGTCGTAGCGCACCTGGACCACGGTTCGGCCGCCGTGGTCGTGTTTCAAGGCGTTCGTCAACGACTCCTGGACGACCCGGTACGCTGCGGCCTCGGCGCTTCCGGCCACCTCGGGTGGCCTGCCCTGCTGCGTGAACTCCACCGGCTGCCCGCCTTGCCGGGTTTGTTCAACGAGCGAGGCGAGCGAGTAGAGCGCGCCAACGGAACCGTTCGGACCGGTGTCGCCGTCCGCCGACGTGCGCGCCCCGGTTCCGTGATCCGGATTGAGCAGGTCAAGCAGGTGCCGCAGGTCCCCGACGGCTCGCCGGCCGGTGTCGGTGATCGCGGTCAGGCTCTCGTCGAGACGCTTCGGGACAGCGGTCAGATATCGTGCCGCCTCAGCCTGCACCACCATCGCGGTCACGTGATGCGTCACCACGTCGTGCAACTCCCTGGCGATCCGGGTACGCTCCGCAGCCCGGGTACGCTCCGCGACATGCCGCCGGTGATCCGCCTCGGCGGCTCGCGACATCCGCAGCCACGACCCGACGCCCCAGGCGAAGGCCAACGCCAGGTAGAAGGTCCCGAACCCGATCACCCCCTCGGTCGAGCCGTGCCGGTGCAACGCGACGGCCAGCACCACGTACCCCACCGTGGCCACCGCGACAGTGGTGCGTCGGTGGCGGCCCAGGTGCAGCCCCGCGCTCAGCAGTGCGATCGGCAGGGCCATACCGGCAACCGTGTGATAGAAGCGCAGCTGATCGATCGCGAAGCCGAGCGCCACCAGACCGAGGCAGAGGGCCGGCAGGCGCCGTCGCACCACGAGCGGCAGACACTCCAGCGCCAGCACCACGCCGGTCAGCTCGTCGAACGGGCGACTGGGCAGGTCACCGAGCTGTGTTCCACGACTGTGCAGCGCGGGCACCAGCGACGCGACCACGAGCAGCAGCGCGAGCGGCAGATCTCGGACCACGACGTCGGACCGCCGCCACAGCTCCGGCAGGCCCCGGAGATCGATCACCGGGCGACTGTAGCGTTCGTCTTGGCCCGACGCGGGACGATGTGACCGCGGCGACGCGCGAGCCACAGAAAGAACACAGTCAGCGCCACCCCGGCGCCGACCGTGTAGAGGCTGCCCTCCGGCCCGAAATCGCCACCGGTCAGCAGATCCGGACCCGACGTCGTCGCTTCCAGCAGCCCTTGCGGCTCTCCGTTGCCGGAGACCACCGTGCCGAAAATGCCGGCTGCGACGAAGTTCCAGCCAAAGTGCAACCCGATCGGCACCCACAGATTCCGGGTGGCCGCATAGCAGGCGGCGAGCATGAAGCCGGCCGAGATCACGATGGCGACCGCGCCCCACAGCCCGGCGTCCGGATTGCCCAGATGGAACAGACCGAACAGCACCCCGGTCAGCACCAAGGTGAACCAGGTGCCGAGTCGTTCCTCGACGATCCGGAACAACACGCCACGGAAGAGTAGCTCCTCGGTCACCGAGGCGGCCGCCATGAGACCGAGCAGGCCGGCGGCGCCGCTCACCGAGCCCAGGCCGTGCACGTGGTAGCCGCCGAGGAGGGCGATGTTGGCAATGACGGCGCCGAACATCCCGGCCCCGATCAGCACCCCCACGGCGGTTCTGACGACTGCCCCGGAAGCAGCCACCTCGACGGGGGCGCGCTGTTCGGTGCGCCGCACCACCCACCGGTAGACAAGGACGGCGGCGACGCAGGTCACGACACCGATGAGCAAGGTGAGCCAGGCGTTGTCCTGCAATGCAGCGGCGCTGC
Organism: Solwaraspora sp. WMMB762; assembly: GCF_049179115.1. NCBI lineage: Bacteria > Bacillati > Actinomycetota > Actinomycetes > Micromonosporales > Micromonosporaceae > Solwaraspora > Solwaraspora sp. WMMB762. The sequence goes on along the minus strand of NZ_JBMHMD010000001.1, from coordinate 7,187,318 downwards.
CGCCACCGACGAAGGCGACTGCCCCGACGGCCACCAACTGTTTCACCAGACGCACGAGGATTCCCTTCACCAGGCCGCGACCTGGGTGCCGCGGCTACGACGAAAACGCTATGGCTGCGACGGACAGCCCGCTTCACCCCGCAGTGGACACTTACCGGTAGCTCGCACGGGGGACACGTCCGCCGGGCGACTCGACGTGCCGATCGGTGGCAGGCGTAGATTCGGCGGTCGATGGCCACCTGTGACGATGTCCGCCGGGAACTCGCCGCCTTCGCCGACCCGCGTCGCGCGGAGCAGGCGCGCCGGTTCCTGCAGATGCAACCCGGTGGGTACGGCGAGGGCGACCGGGCGATCGGCGTACCCGTGCCGGACCAGCGCCGGGTGGCCGGCCGGTACTGGCGTGACCTGTCGTTGGCCGAGACGACCCGGCTGCTGACCAGCGAGGTGCACGAGGAACGGCTGACCGCGATCTTCATTCTGGTGCGGATGTTCGACAAGGGCAGGCAGCGGCAGCGGGCCGCCATCGTCGACACCGTGCTGGCGCACACCGACCGGATCGACAACTGGGACCTGGTCGACTCGTGTGCCCCGTACATCGTCGGGCCGTGGCTGCTCGACTCCGACCGCTCGGTGCTGGACCGGCTGGCCGCCTCGGAGCTGGTCTGGGACCGGCGGATCGCGATCATGGCGACGTTCGCCTTCATCCGGGCCGGGGACTTCGACTGGACGTTGCGGCTAGCCGAGCGGCTGCTGCACGACCCGCACGACCTGATCCACAAGGCCGTCGGCTGGATGCTGCGCGAGGTCGGCAACCGCGACCGTACGGTGGCCGAGCAGTTCCTGACCCGGCACCAACGCGACATGCCGAGGGTGATGCTGCGGTACGCGATCGAGAAGTTCGAGCCGCAGCGTCGCGCGGCGTACCTCGCCGGTACGGCCTGACCGGTGGTGTCCGCCTCCCCTGCCTCGCCTGATCCGCAGGGCATTCGGGTCGCCTACGACACCGTGGCCGGCGACTACGCGGCCCGCATGCCGGACACCCGGGTTGAGGCACCGCTGGATCTCGCCATGATCGACACCTTCGCCGAGGCGGTCCGCTCCGGCGTTGACCCGCTGGTGCTCGACGCAGGCTGCGGTGCGGGTCGGATGAGCCGGTATCTCGCCGACCGGGACTGTCAGGTGGTCGGGGTCGACCTGTCACCAGGCATGATCGCCATGGCCCGCCGCGACCACCGAGGGCTGCCGTTCGCCGTCGGCTCGCTGGCCGACCTTCCGTTCCCAGACGAGCTGTTCGGCGGCGTACTGCTGTGGTATTCGACGATCCACACGCCACCGGCCGGTCAGGGCCGCGTCTTCGCCGAGGCGGCCAGGGTGCTGCGCCCGGGCGGCCAGCTGCTCGTCGGTTTCCAGGCCGGAGACGGTACGCGCGACGTCGCCGCGACGTACCGCCGGTTCGGCCACGAGATCGTGCTGGAGCGGCATCTCGTCACCACAGACCAGATGGCGGCCTGGATCAAGGCGGCCGGCCTGCGCGAAGTGTGCCGCCTGGTTCGTCGCGCCCAGGGTGCCGAACGCGACGACCAGGCGGTCCTGCTGGCTACGGTGTGGTGACCGTCGGCTGCCCGCCCGACCCCGTGGTCCGGGCGGGCAGCCGACGCGGTCGCGGTGTCACTCGCAGAAAACCTTCACCTTGGCGTCGGGCTGGTCGACGTCGACGGTGAGGTCGTCGAGCTGCTCGACCAGATCCTCGATGTGCTGCGGCTTGAGCTGGGTGAGGTCGATCGGCACCCCCGACTTGCCCAGCTCGGCGTTGACGTGGGCGAGCGCCTGCGGCGGGATCAGGCTGGTGAGCCGCACGCCGGCGCGCAGCAGCTGCAGCGGGACCCGTACGTTGATCCGGCCCGGCCCGTCACCGCCGGAGCCCTCAGCCGAGTCCACGACGACCCGCAGGTACTTCGGTCGGGCCTTCGGACGGGTTGCGCCGGCAGGCGACGGCTCGGGCTGCTCCCGGTCGAGGGCGTCCATCAGCTGCTCGGCCTCGGCGGCGGTGATCTTGCCTTCGGCCAGCATCTCCAGGATCTGGCGGCGTTGTTCGTCCATCTCGGGCTTCTCCTTCGCTGTCATCTGACACTTACCAGCAGGGCCGTACGGCCCTGGGCGAACTCGACGCGGGCGCCGGGCAGCGCCCACAGCAGACCTCCGGCGGCGCGCAGCGCGCCGGTCGGGCTGATCCGGTACATCAGGCAGGCGATCAGGCCGCCGGCCAGGGCGATCGCCAGCAGCGGCGACAGCACCAGCAGCACCGGTAGGACCGGGACCCACAGCCGCCGCCGGCGACCGTCGGCCTGACGCCAGCGCACCGTCACCAGCTGCGGGATCATCGGGGACCGTCCAGCTCGGCCAGCGCCTGCCGGACGGTGATCTCGCCCCGGCGCAGCCGGTCGACGACTTCGGCGCTGGCCGATGCCGGGCCGGTGTCGGCGATGTCGAGCTGCTCGACGAAATCGAGCTGCTCGGCGATCCGGTTCAGCCGGGACTTGACCGTCGGGTAGCTCACCCCGAAGATCCGCTCCATCTCCTTGATCGACCCGTGCGACCGGACGAACGCGGCGACGAAGACCTGGTCGTCGGCGCTGAGCTGGGCCAGCTGCGGCGGCTCGAACTGGCCCTCGACGGCGACGCCGCTGTCGGCCAGCCGCACCCGCTCGACCACGAACGGCTGCCCGCGGGTCAGGTCGGTCAACTCCTGCCAGTCCACTGCTCGGCTCCCCCTGCTCTCGGCGATGTGCTCGCCACTCATTTGTACCTCACTTTTCTCGTCCGTACCACATCTTGATCTTGATTTTCTTGAGGTTGACCTTGAATTTTCTTATTTTGCCAGCTCAGCGGCCCACACATGCCACTGGCGGCGGATCCATCCGCCTGTCGGACGCGCGGGACGCGTCGACAGGTGAGGGATCCGCCGCCAGTCGCGGGGAGCGGGTCGAGGACCCAGTACGGTTACGGGCTGGCGCAGCTCACCGTCGGGCTCGACGGTGAGCCGGTGCCGAGGAACCCGAAGGTCGCCGTACCGCCGGCCGGCAGTTGGCCGTTGTAGTCGACGTTACGGACGGTCACGGTCGACCCGCTGACGCTCAGCGCGCCGTTCCAGCTCTGGCTGATGCCCTGACCACCGGCGAGGGTCCACCGGGTGGTCCAGCCGTTGATCGCCGCGCTGCCGGCCCGGACGGTGACCTCGCCCTGGAACCCGCCCGGCCACGAACCGATGGTCTGGTACGTCGCGGTGCACGCACCGGTCGCGGGCGGCGGGGTCGTCGGTCCGGGTGGTGGAGTGGTCGGACCCGGCGGAGGGGTCGTCGGGTCCGGACCCGGCGCGGCACCGAACTGGGTGAAGAAGTCCCAGGTCTCCCCCGGCAGCCAGGTCCGGGTGCCGCTGTCACCGGGAGCACCGTCCTGCGGTGCGGCGATGTGGCCACCGTCGAACGCCGCCCACACCACCGGGTAGCCGGCGCGGCAACCCGAGTAGGTGGTGGTGCGGTGGGTCAGGCTGCCGACCGCCGGCTCCGGCGGATTCTGCGGCGTACAACCGTTGTTGCGGACGAACCGGTCCCGCATCGCCCGGCCGCTGGCGATGACGTCGCTGACGCCGTGCGCCCCGAAGTACGCGATCGGCTGGGTGCCGCCGCTGCATCCGCTGAGTTCGCGGGGCGGACCGTACAGGGCCACCGCGCGGAACACGTCGGCCCGCGCGCAGGCCAGGGCGTAGCTCATCGCAGCGCCGTAGCTGAAGCCGAGCGCGAACCGCTGCGTCGTCTCGATGCACAGGTTGGCGTCGAGTTGCCGCAGCAGGTCGTCGACGAAGGTGACGTCGGAGCCGCCGGTGTTGGCCCAGCCGTTGTCGATGCCCTGCGGGGCGACGAAAATCGTGCTGTTGTTGGCCAGCCGGCGCAGCCCGTAGTAGGACCAGACGTCCCGCTGCACGGTCTGTCCGGTGTCGACGTCGACCGCCGTGCCGCCCCACCAGTGGAAACCGAGGACCAGGCGGTACGGCTGATTCTGCTGGTAGTTGTCCGGCAGCCGCAGGATGTAGCTGCGGGTCCGGCCGCCGCTCTGGATCGTACGGGTGCCGCTGGCCAGCCCCGGCGCGCGGCCGCAACCGGCCGTCCCGGCGGTGATGCCGACGGTGTCGCGGGACGCGGCCGTTCTGGTGTCGGCGGCGGACGTACGGGTGTCGGCGGCCGCCGCGCTCACGGTGGTGACGGTGAGCGCCGCGACCAGCGCCGCCGCGACGCCGACCGGCCGGAACAAGGATCTGGGTCTACGCATCAGGAATCTCCCAGTGACGCGGTGAGTGGAGACGGACGCGTCGGCTACGCGCGGGCCCAGCGCTGGTTGGCGTTGCCGTGGCAGGACCAGACGATCACCGCCGTGCCGTTGGCGGTCGCGTTGCCGTTGACGTCCAGACACAATGACGGGAACTGGACGCTGCTCACCGTGCCGTTGCCGTTGAGCGTCCACTGCTGGTTGGCGCCGCCGTGGCAGTCCCAGACCACGACCCGGGAGCCGTTGGTCGCGTTGCTCGGGATGTCCAGGCACTTGCCGAGGACCCGCAGCGTCTGGCCGTTCTGGGTGATCTGCTGGTTGGGGTTGCTGTGACAGTCCCAGATCAGCGTGCCGGTGCCGTTGGCGGTATTGGAGTTGTCCAGGTCGAGGCAGCGGCCGGACGATTCGCTGCGCAGCCGGAACGTGGTCGGGGTCGGCGGGTCGACGGTGCCGCCGCCGCTGACCCGGTAGACCACCGTGCCGTGCGCCGGGACACTCGCCGAGATGTTGCCGGAGGTGGTCGAGGTGCCGTTGGTCCAGGCGTCGAGCAGGGTGAACGAGGAACCGGACTTGCCGATCGCCGCCGCCGTGGTGGAGACCGTAGTGGTCGAGTTGCCCTGGTTGAACAGGGCGACGGCGACGTCGCCGTTGGCCAGGCGCTTGGCCAGCACCCGACGGGTGCCGTCGTGGGAGATCTGGACCGCCTGCAGCCCGAGGGAGTCCTGGTTGATGGCGATCAAATTCTGGTTACGCAGGATGTTCAGCGTCGCCGTGTTGGCTGAGCGCAGGTCGTTGCCCATCATCAGCGGGGCGGCCATGATCGCCCAGAGCGCGAAGTGGCTGCGCATCTCGGTGTCGTTCATGCCGCCGTTGCCGATCTCCATCATGTCCGGGTCGTTGAACCCGCCGGGTCCGGCGTAGCCGGCCAGTGGCACGTTGACGTCGACGATGTTCTTGACGCCCATCGGGTAGCCGTTGGTCTGGCCGCTGTCCCACGTGTTGGTGATGTCCTCAGTGGTGCGCCAGAGGTTCGCCACGTCGCTCCAGTTGCGCTGCGGCCCGGTCTTCTCGTGGATGCTGTTCGAGTTGATGCTGTAGACGATCGGCCGGCCGGTGGACGCGAGGGCGTCGCGCATGATGCTGAACCGGGCCACCTGGTCGTTGATGGTGCCGGTCGGCGAGCACCAGTCGTACTTCAGGTAGTCGACGCCCCAGGCGGCGAACTGCCGGGCGTCCTGATACTCGTGGTTGAGGCTGCCGGTGGCCCCGGGGAACGCGCCGAAGTACTGGGCACAGGTCCGGTCCAACGGCACCTGGTAGATGCCGAACAGCAGGCCACGGGAGTGCAGGTAGTCACCGAGAGCCTTCATGCCGCTGGGGAACCGCTCCGGGTGGGCCTGCAGGTTGCCCTGCGCGTCCCGGTTCGGGTTAAACCAGCAGTCATCGACAACGACATACTTGTAGCCGAGGTCGCGCAGCCCGTGGTTGACGATGGCGTCGGCCATCTGGCGGATCAGCGTCTCGTTGATGTTGCAGCCGAAGGTGTTCCAGGTGTTCCACCCCATCGGCGGCGTACGGGCGACCCCGTTGTCCAGCGCCTGTGCCGGCGTGGGGGCCACTCCTTCACTCGCCACGGTCGTCGCGAGCGTCATCGCGAGCACGCCCAGGACCGCAGTCAGCCACTTCTTGGGTTTCCACACGTGCATCTCCTTGTCTACCGGTGCCGACCGGTGGCGGATGGACGTCGCCACGGCGGTCGGGGCGGCCGTCACCGGGGCGGGGCGGCCGTCACCGGCGCTCGGCCGGGTGGTGCGGCCGGTGACCCACAGGCCGTCCCGTCGGGTCGGGTCCGGTCGGATGGTGCGGATGCCGGGGCGACGTCACGAAGGTGTCAGCAATGTTAACGCTGACATCGGCATGTGTAAATGAGCTGCGGTCGCCGGCGTCGGTTAGAACCGATTCGCGCTTTCGTCGAACTGTTTCCGCCCGGTGCCGTCCCGCGACACGCCGCCCCCGGCCCGGCACAGACAACGTGGTGAGCGATCACATTGCTGCGATGACCGATGATCGGGCGGTGACGAACCCCGCTGCGTCGTCGGTGAGCCCGACGCCGTACTCGTTGACCACCCCGCCGCTGTTCGCCGCGCTGGCCCCGGCCCGCAACATTCTGATCGCCGGTGCCGGCGGCGGCTTCGACGTGTACGCCGGACTACCGCTGGCCTTCGCGCTGTGGCACCGCGGCGCGCGGATCCACCTGGCCAACCTGTCGTTCTCCGAACTCGAACTCGTCGACCGTGCCGCATGGGTGGCCGACCACGTCGTCGCCGTCACCCCGGAGACGACCAGCCCCGACTGGTACTTCCCCGAAGGCACTCTCGCGCGGTGGCTGGCTGGCCACGACCTGCCGTCCACGGTGTACGCCTTCCCGCCGCTCGGCGTACAGCCACTGCGCGACGCGTACCGTTTCCTGATCGACCGGCACGACATCGACGCGGTGGTCCTGGTCGACGGCGGGTACCTCGGCGCGTTGTCGATCCCCCGGAGCAGCAGGGAAGCCACGCTCTACCGGGACGCGGTCGCCGACGCCCAGGCGGCGACACCGCAACGGCCGAGCATCGTCAACGGGCAGATCGCGGCGGCCACCGCCGGCGAGTTCGGCGACGTGCAGTTCACCCGGCGCACCAGCGGCAGCGCGCTGTTCGTCAACCCGCTGATGGCGGTCTACTTCACCGTCGACCTCGACACACTCGCCGCCCGCTGCCTCTACCTGGACCGGATCGAGAACACCTACGGCAGACGGCAGGTGATCACGCGCATCGAGGCGTTCCGCGACGAGGTCTCCACCCGCATCCCCCGCGCGTACCCGCACTGAGGGCACTGCCCGCACGGACCAGGCGCCGACGTCGGTCCGGCTGGTCAGTGGCGCCGGTTGGGCAAGAAGTCTTGACTGACGCCGTACAGCCAGATAACGATATCGGTAAATATCGATGTTGACTTGACTCCAGGACCACCGCGGCGACGTGAAGCAGCAGTGGCGCACCCACAGCCAGCGGTCCGGCTGTTCCGTCCACCCTGGCGCGGCACCGGCGCGTGGTGGCGGTCGTCCCTCGACCGCACCCACCCCGCCCGTTGCTTCGCGCCGCCTCGCACAAGGAGAAACACGCGAAATGAAGAACGTCCCCCCGCAACTTGAGAGCCGCCGACGCGGCCGGCTCCGCAGAATGCTCATCAGCGGTGCCTGCGCCGTAGCGTTGGTCACGACCGGCACCGCCGCACTCCTGGCCAGCCCCGCCCACGCCGAAGCCGACCGGCAGGTCTGCTCGAACACCACCGGCACGCACAACGGGTTCTACTTCTCGTTCTGGAAAGACAGCGGCGACGCCTGCATGGTGTTGCGCGAGAACGGCCGGTACTCCAGCTCCTGGGGCAGAAGCACCAACAACTGGGTCGGCGGCAAGGGCTGGGCCACCGGCAGCCGCCGAACGATCAGCTACTCGGGCAGCTACAACCCGGGCAACAACAACACCTACCTCGCCCTGTACGGATGGACCCGCAACCCGCTCATCGAGTACTACGTGGTCGAGAACTTCGGCAGCTACAACCCGAGCAGCGGCGCGCAGCGGATGGGCACGGTCACCACCGACGGCGGCACCTACGACATCCTGCGCAGCCAGCGGGTCAACGCGCCGTCGATCGACGGCACCCAGACGTTCTGGCAGTACTGGAGCGTCCGGCAGCAGAAGCGCACCGGCGGCACCATCACCACCGCCAACCACTTCGACGCCTGGGCCCGGGCTGGCCTGAACCTCGGCAGCAGCTGGGCCTACCAGGTCATGGCGACCGAGGGCTACCAGAGTCAGGGAAGCTCCGACATCACCGTCTGGGAAGGCGGCAGCGGCAACCCCGGTAACCCGGGCAACCCCTCCAACCCACCGTCCGGTTCCGGCCAGATGATCGTCGGTCAGCAGTCCGGCCGGTGTCTCGACGTCCCGAACGCAAGCACCACCAACGGCACTCAGCTGCAGTTGTACGACTGCTGGGGTGGCGCCAACCAGCGGTTCACCCAGACCTCGAGCAGGCAGCTGACGGTGAACGGCAAGTGCCTGGACGCCTCAGGCGGGGGAACCAGCAACGGCACACCCGTGATCATCTATGACTGCCACGGCGGCGCGAACCAGCAGTGGAACGTCTCCAACGGCACCATCACCAGCGCGCAGTCAGGGTTGTGCCTCGATGCCGGCGGCAGCGGTAACGGGACGATGATCCAGCTGTACAGCTGCTGGGGTGGGTCGAACCAGCAGTGGAGCCTGCGGAACTGACCGCTCGCCTCGGGGCCAGGCACTGACGGGTCTGGCCCCGAGGCAGGTGTGGTCGGCTGGGCCGGCGGTCGCGATCACCGCCGGCTCCGTCGGCCGTGCTGGCTCCGTCGGCCGTGCCGGCTCCGTCGGTCGTGCTGACTGTGCCGGCTCCGTCCGTCGGCGGCGGCAAGATGCCGCACCAGCTGGTCGACCCCCGGCGGTACGGGGGTGAGCAGTTGCCGTAGTTGCCGGCGGGCGGTCGACGTGTCCACGCCGAGCACGTAACCGCCGAGTCCGGTCGCCACACAGAGTCGGGCCAACGTGCTGTCGTGCGCGCTGAGGCGGGTGTGGCGGCGTACCCGCATCGACAACCGCGCCCACGGCCAGGCCGCGACGTTCGTGTCGACCGGCGGGTATGCGGTGTCCCGACGCCACCAGCGGCGGACCGTGCGGGGCCGGACCAGCCCGGCGACGGTGAGCCGGTCGGCGACACTGCGGTACGCGTGCCCGGCGAGCCGGTCGATCCAGGCGTCCGGCGGGTGCGGTGTGTCAGTCTCGATCCAGCGCAGCACCGTACGCCCCCACGGGTCGACGGCACCCGGCGCTGCCGTACCGGTGACGACCATGCCGGTCGCGGCGACCGTGACCGCTCCGACGTAGGCCAGGTCGGCGAGCATCGCGGCGGCCAGCCCACGCCCAACGACCCCGGCCGGGGCGCGCAGTCGGCCGGTCACGTCGTCGTGGGCGATCAGGAACAGTTCGTCGGCGAGCCAACCGGCGGGCCGCAGCGGCACGGCCGGCTCCGCCAACGGCGCCGCTCCGGGTGACGTGGTCGACCAGTCGCGGGTGCAGGTGCGGTAGACGGTCACCGGCCGGCCCGCCTCGCCCACGCCAGGAACCGAGTGAACATCTCCCCCGGCGTCGCCTCATCCGGCAGGTCCGCGATCGCCTCCACCATCCGCTCCGCCGCGTACATGCTGCGCGAGATCGGGTCCAGGTTCGCGATCAACTCGGCCCGCGCGTACTCACACGGCCAGTCGACCCGCGGCCCGCACCCCGAACAGGACCAGACCGGCCGTACGGGCACGTGCAGCACGTCGTCGCGGCCGGTCACCGGTGCTGCACCCCGGCCTGATTGCGGTGTCGCCGCCCGCGCAGGCTCGACTGCGGCAGAGGCGGTGGCGCGGTGCCCCAGGTCCGCTCGATCGGCGCGGTGCAGTCCCGGCAGGTCAACGTCTGCCCGCACACCGGACACCACCGGTGCCGGCACCGACACAACACGAACCCACCCACCAGGCCAACGAGCCCAGCCAGCACGCCGACCACTGTTGTGAGGAGGAGGCACATGACGTTCTCCAATCTCCGTAAGGGTTTGGGCTTGCCGCCGCCAACGACGGGGGGACACCGGCGGCGGCAAGCGGTTCGTGGCGCTGGGCGGACGCCGATCGAACCGTGAATACAGTGGACGTAGCGGTTGTCCCGGCAGAAGCGGTAAGGGAGGGGAACTGATACGCGTTCCCGGGAAGAAGATCCCGGATGGGGATTCCCTTCCCAACAGTCAGCCTCAGTCACGTCAAACTCCGACTCGACCGGTCGTGACGGATCGGGTCAATGCCACTACGCTGGCCCGTGGGCCGATCGTCCGAACGGGGGTACGCCGATGAACGAGTTGTTCCGCGCCGCGAGGGAACGGCAAGGGCTGTCACGCCGGGCACTTGCCGAGGCCGTCAACGTTGTTCGCCATGGTGATCGTGAGCGGGCCGCTCGGGCGGCCTTCAACGCCAACCATGTGGGAAAGATCGAGAACGGCAGAGTGCGTTACCCGGACGACGACCTGAGACGCGCTTTGCGGAGCGTACTCAAGGTCAACAGTGACGAGGAGCTGGGCTTTCGCCCACACCGCCGATTGCGGAACAGTGGCAGCACATCAGCAGCGGGATCGTGTGGCCCGACGGCGTACTCCACGTCCACCAGCCAGCTGGCAGCTGAGCTGCGACGGCGACAGATGTTCACCCCCGCTGAAGCGGTGGGTAGCGCCGGAGTGGATCTTGTGCAGTTGCGGAACGCTGTCGGTGCGGCGCACCTGGCCTACCAACGGGCAGAGTATGCCGACCTGGTGAGCCTGCTGCCTGATCTCGTTCATCGAGCGGACGGTGCCGCCCGGCGTGGTGCGGAACAGCACCGCGCACTCGGCATCCTCGGGGCAGCTCATCTGGCGGTGTCCAAGCTGGCTCTCAAGCTCGGTGATCCCGGCCTCGCCTGGGTAGCGGCCGACCGAGCGTTACGCAGTGCGCAACAGGCCGGTGCCGACAACCTCGCAGCAGCCGCCGCCTATTCGGTGGCGTGCGCTCTGCTTGCCTCCCCCGGGCACGTCGCGGACGCGGCCGACGCAGCGGCTGAGGGACTCGCCCGGATACCTGAGCAGTCCAGTCCTGCCGCCTTGTCGGTAAGCGGATCATTGACGTTGCTACTGGCGCTCGTGGCCGCACGGCGCGGCAAAGCGAAGATCGCGCTCGGTCACCTGGATGACGCAGCGGCCCTGGCCGACCGGCTGGGGAAGGACCGGAACTACTTCTGGACCGGGTTCGGTCCGACGAACGTGCTGATCCACCGGGTAACCACCGCCGTCAACGTTCGCCAGTTCAACGCTGCGGTCGAGCTCGGAGAACGCATCGACACGTCGACCCTGCCGCCATCACTGGTGAGCCGGCGAGCTCAGGTCCACCTGGACCTGGCTGCGGCATTCACCGCGCAGCCGGGCGGCGACCCATCAGCGCTGCTTCACCTTCTGGCGGCCGAGCGCACTGCACCTCAGATCTTCCAGGTGCACGATCAGACTCGCGCGCTGGTCACCACCATGCTCGCCAGGGAACGTCGCGCTGCCACACCCGGCCTGCGCGCCTTGGCAGTGCGTGCCAGGATCGACGCCAACTGATCATGACTGGCACCGGGAAACCGACGCTGTACCTGGTCTCCTCCGCCGCTCCGCCGATTCGCAACATCGACGAGTGCGTCGCTCTGCTGCAGGCCGATGGATGGTCGGTATGCCTGATCGTCACGCCCACGGCGGCTACCTGGGTCGACACGGACAAGCTCACAGCCCAGACAGGGTTTCCGGTCGCGTCACGACTTCGCACCCCTGACGAGCGGGGAACGTTGCCGCACGCCGACGCCGTCGTGGTAGCACCGGCGTCCTTCAACACGATCAACAAGTGGGCCAGCGGAATCAGCGACAACCTGGCGCTGGGCGTGCTGAATGAGACTCTCGGTGCTGGGCTGCCGATGATCGTTTCGCCGTACGCCAAGCCGGCCCTCACCCAGCATCCCGCCTACCGAGCCTCCGTCGAGACCCTGTCAAGCCTCGGCGTGCACTTCACCGAGACCGAGGCCCTCAAGCCTGAGCATGAGGGCAGGCAGTTCCGCTGGGACGTCATTACCGAAGCGCTTCGTACGACCAGGCACTCCCTTGGATAGTGACCTCAGCGCGGCCTCTCGATGTCCATTCGGCCCCATCGGGTGTGGCGAGGTGGTGCTGCACCAGCGCAGGCCGGCACCGGCCGACCGGCGGTCAGGGTTGACGGCGGGACTGCGGTTCAAGATCAGATGATGTAAATACGGGCTCCTATCGGCGTGTCGCCCGTATTTACATCATCTGATCTTGGAGTCGACTCCCTATGTACACGGGCTGGCCCAGAATCCGTCGATCAGCACGATGGTGCCGGGTGCAAACACCAGACGTCCTCGGTCAGAACGCCCTCACTGCAGCCTCCTGGGCGGGAGTGGTCAGGCCGGGTCGGCCGACAGGGAGGTACGCCGTTGGGAGGACATGACGAGCGAGTAGACCTCTTCCCGAAGCTCGCCGAAGGTCGACGTCTGTTTGGTCGCGATCTGGTCCCGGGGCCGGTCGAGTGGGACCGGCAGGTCGGCGACGACGGTGGACGGGCCCTGCGACAGGACGATCACCCGGTCGGACAGGTACACGGCCTCGTCGATGTCGTGAGTCACGAAGAGCACTGTCGTCCCGGTCTCCGCCCAGATCTTGAGCAGCAGATCCTCCAGGCTCGCCCGGGTCTGGGCGTCCACCGAGGCGAACGGCTCGTCCATGATCAGCATCTCCGGCCGTACGGCGAGTCCGCGCGCGATCGCCACCCGCTGTTGCATGCCGCCGGAGAGCTGCCACGGATACAGGCCGGCGGCGTGGGCCAGACCGACCATCTCCAGTGACTGCCGTACCCGGTCGCGGATCTCGGCCCGGGGCAGCCGCCGGTCCCGCAGCGGCAGGACCACGTTCTTCTCGACCGTCAGCCAGGGAAACAGCGACCGGCTGTAGTCCTGGAAGACGACCGCGACACCGTCGCGGGGGCCGGACATGGTCTCCCCCCGGAAGACGACCTCCCCGGTGGAGATGGGCAGCAGGCCGGCGATGCACATCATGAGGGTCGTCTTGCCGCAGCCGGAGGGGCCGACGACCGAGACGAACTGGCCGGCGTGCACGGCGAACTCGATGCTGCGTACGGCGAGCACGTCCCCCTTGCGCGAGGGGTAGGACTTGCCCACCTCGCGGACGTCGAGCACGGGTGTCGCGCTGCCCGGGTCCTGCTGGTGGTGCGGGATCGTCACCGGTTCCATCCGGTCCTCCTCTGCGTTGTGCCTGGTGTGGTCGACCGACGGGTCAGTGGCGTTCCGCGCCGTCAGTGACGTTCCGCGCCGTCCGGGCGCACGTTGCGGTGCCAGCCGAGCAGCAGGCGTTCGACCAGGGCGAAGATGGCGTTGAAGAGGATTCCCAACAGCGCCAGGAGCACGATCGCCGACCACAGCTCCGGGAACCGGAACAGCCGCTGCTGGTTGACGATGTAGAAGCCGAGCCCGGCGGTCGCGGCGTAGAGCTCGGAGATCACCATGAGGACAAGGGCGATGCCGATGCTGATCCGCAGGCCGGCGAAGATCGCCGGGCTGGCGCCGGGCAGCAGCACCTGGAGGAAGTAGCGACGCCGGGTCAACCGCAGGCTCTTCGCGGCAGTGACCGCGGTGCGATCCAGGCTGCGGACCCCGTCGTAGGTGTTGATGAGGATCGGCCACAGGCAGCCGAGCGCGATCAGGAAGACGTTCATGCCGCTGGTGATGCCGAAGACCACGATCGCGATGGGCAGCAGCGCGGTCACCGGCACCGACATGCCGAGCCGGATCAGCGGGTTGAAGAACGCACCGGCGGGCCGCCACACGCCGATCAGGATGCCGGCGCAGATGCCCACCGTGGCGGCCGCGCCGTAGCCGAGGCCGAGTCGCGCCAGGCTGGGCAGCACGTCGGTGCGGAACTGTGCACTGAGGAACAGCGACGACGGTGAGGCGGACAGCCAGGTGTCGACGAAGGCGACGAAGATCTGCGACACCGGCGGGATGAACAGGGAGCCGGCGAACCGGGCGGCGATCTCCCAGACCACCAGAAGCAACGCGAGCAGCCACAGTGACTGCACGCTCCGCCCCACCGCCAGCGCCGAGCCGACCAGGCTCGGCCGCGTCGCGTCGTTGGTGCTCATTTCCCGCCCTCCCGTTGCGCCTGGCCCCACGGCACGATGAGGCGTTCGGCCAGGTTGAAGCCGTAATAGAGCAGCATTCCGAGCACTCCTACGAGGAGAATCCCCGCGTATACGAAGTCCGGGCGTTGCGCCTGCTGGTACGTGGTGATCACGTTTCCGACGCCGCTGGTGGCGCCGAGCAGCTCGGCCGAGAGCACCACGATCAGCGCCGTCGAGCTGGCGACCCGCAGGCCGGTGGCGATGGAGGGGGCTGCCGACGGCAGCACCACCCGGCGCAGCAGCCGCAGCCGTCCCCAGCCCATGCTGCGGCCCGTGGCCAGCATCAGCGGTTCGGTGTCCCGGACGCCGTACATGGCGTTCAGCAGGATCGGCCAGAAGATCGCGTAGATCGCCAGCGACACCTTCATCTGCGTGCCCAGCCCGAACAGCAGGATGGCGATCGGGAGGAACGCCGAGGAGGGGATCGACCGGCCGGCGTGGACGACCGAGGACGCGGGTCGGTTCAGGGCGGAGAAGTAGCCGAGGGTCAGACCCAACGGGATCCCGACGGCGCTGGCGGCGGCCATGGCGATCAGCCAGGCCCACAGGGTGTGCGCCACCTCCGTCAGGAAGGTGGGGTCGACGAGGAGCTCGCCGACGCGCAGCAGGGTGGTGCCGGGGTACGGCAGGGAGTCCGTGGACACCGCACCGCTGCGGACCACCAGGTCCCATAGCACGAGCATCGTCGCCACGCCGGCCAGCCCGATGACCCAATCGGGTACGGGGCGCCTCCGGCGGGCCGGGATCGGCCCGCCGGAGGGCGGCGTAGGACGGACCGTCGACTCGACTGTCTGGGTCACACCGACGCCAGGCGCCATGTCACGTCTCCCTTCCGTACGCTGCGTCCTTGCCACGCCGCGTCCTTGTCCGGAAGCGGCTCAGGACCGGGCGAAGTCGGCGACCAAGGACTCGAGGTCGGGCGTCTCCGGCATCAGCTTGAGGTCGACCATCTGCTGGGCCATCTGCTCCAACGCGGCCATGTCGACCGCTGGCTCCAGCGCGTTCTGTGGCTGAGCGGCCAGGGTCTCCGCCGGGACCTTCTGGCACTCCGACAGCAACCGGAACGACTCGTCGGTGTTGGCCGGGTCCTCCAGCTGCTGCATGGTCTCGGTCAGCGCCTCGTGGAAGCGCCCGGCCGCGTCGCCGTCGGCCACGAACTCCTTCGAGGAGACGTACGTGGCGATGTAGACCTTCTCGATGCTGGCGAACGGGTCGGCCAGGCTCCGTACGGTGTCGTTGTTGTCGCCCAGCAGCGAGTAGCCCAGCTGCGCCGCGTCCACCCGGCCGTTGAGCACCGCCGGGATCTGCTCGGCGAACGGCAACGCCACGAAGCTGACGCTGTCCGGCTCCACCCCGTTGGCCTTCAGCCAGTTCGAGGTCACGATCTGGTTGATGCCGTTGATCTCGTTGACGGCGATCTTCTTGCCGACGAGATCGGTGGGAGCGTCGATCGGTGAGTCGTTGCCGACGAAGACGCCCTGGGCGGGCTCGGCCGGCGGCAGTGCGTTGACGTTCGCACCGGAGACCATCTGGATCGGGAAACCGGTGTTGTAGGCGTTGATCGCCGTGTAGCCGTTGACGTAACCGAAATCGGCCGCCCCGGAGAGCACGGCGGCCACCGCCGCCGAACCGCCGCCGGCCCGGACCAGTTCGACTTCCAGTCCGTGCTTGGCGTAGATGCCCTTGTCGATCGCCCAGGTGTTCCAGATCTCGCAGCCGAAACTGGTGACGGAAACCTTGGTGTCGCCACCGGTGGCGTCGCCGGAGTCGTCGTTGCCGCCGCAGGCGCTCACGAGGAGCAGCGCGGCGGAGACCGCCACCGCGCCCAGACGTCGTGTGCTCATGTCACCACTCCTGATCTTGTGTATGCAGCTGAGGTCGCCTGACACCGGAACTGGTGACAGGGCTGTGCAGCGAAGGAAGTAGCTGGTTTATGGGGTGTTCACGGCCGACGGGATCGGTCTGGCACGCAGGTTCATGGCATCGCCGAGCTGGCGTGGCCGTTACTCGGTCGGGCCGCGCCCGGCTGCACCCCAGCAGCACCTGACGCTCTCACCGACTTGCAGCGAACGTACGGGCCGAGAAATCCAATGTCAAGATACGGGATGTGATCTCGCCTGGCGGCGTCTACCGAACCGGGAGAAGCACCGTCATCAGTTAACACGCGTGTCACATGGCGATACACCATCCCTGTTGACAAGACGTAGGGCGGCGGCTAGCTTCGCCAACAGATTGCCCCGTGAATCCGTCGACCCGGGAGTGGACATGAGCTGGGAGAAGCCCGTCGCGGCCGTACCAGCCATCACTCGTGCGCCGATCGGACACTGGAAGGGCCCGGAGTTCCCCGCGATCCGCCCCGGCACCGGTGCCGGCAAGGCCCTCGTACGCTTCTAACGCCGCAGCCCCGCCTTTTGGCACCACTCTGCCCAAAATCGGGCACGGTGCCGCCACGGCGTTCGACCCATCCACGGGTAGCGACCCGTTTCATCGATGGTGACCGAAGGCCGCGTGACGCGGCAATTCCCATCCCTGTCTCCGCCAGTCCGAGACGGCTCCGACGCGCGAGTTCGACTTCACCCCCGCACCCCAGCCGGGCAGGTGAAGCGATGCTCGTACCCCAGCGCATTGGCGGCCGGCCTCGGCGTAGCGCCTGTCCGGGCAGCCGACCCGTCCGGGCAGCCGAAAGGAAGCATCCGACGATGACCACTGTCCCCGCACTCACCCCGGTCACCGCCCCGTGCGCGTGGCGGGGCGACCAGCTCTCCGCCAACCAAGAGTGGATCCACCACCTGAACGACACACAGATCGACGAGCTTGAGCAGGTCGGTCGCCGTTTCGTGGCCGACGATCCGGACCTGCGCACCATCACCGCCGCCGAGTACCCGCTCCCGGTCACCGCCGGGGCGATCACCGGGTTCGGCCGGGAGATGGACTCCGGTCGGGGCTTCGTCCTGGTCCGAGGTCTGCGGATGGACGACTACGACGACACGCTCGCCGCAGCCATCTTCTACCTGATGGGCCTGCACCTCGGCGTGCCGATGCGGCAGAACGAGCTCGGCGACCTCGTCGATCACGTGATCGCCACGTCCGACAAGACCCTGCAGGACCGCACCGCCCTACCGTCGCGGGTACGGGACAGGCTGCCCTTCCACTCCGACAGCTCCGACGTGGTCGCCCTGATGTGCCTGCGGCCCGCGAAGGAGGGCGGCGCGAGCAGCCTGGTCAGCGGGGCCACCCTGTTCAACGAGGTGCTGCGGCGGCGCCCCACCCTCGCGCCGCTGCTGCTGGAGCCGTGGTACTTCGACTGGCGTCGGCAGGACCCCGACGCGCCGGCCGACTGGTACACCTCGCCCATCGTCAGCTGGACCGAGGGCGTGTTCAGCATGTACGCGGGCAGCGGCATGATCAAGGCCGCCCAGGCTTATCCGGACGTGCCGCCGTTGACCCCGGAGCAGCTTGAGGTGCTGACCCTGCTCGACGACATCAGCCAGGAGCCCGGCGTGGCCCTCGACATGGACTTCCAGCCCGGCGACATCCAGTGGCTGCTGAACTACGCCGCACTGCACTCGCGGACGGAGTTCGTCGACCACCCCGAGCCGGGACGGCAACGCCACCTGCTCCGGCTGTGGCTCAAGCGGGAGACCGGCCGCCCACTCGTGCCGAACTTCGGACGGCACGTGGTGATGGACCGTACCGAGACCCGGGACGACGCGACGTCGAGCGGGTCGGAACACTTCACGATCACGAAGGCGGCGGTGCCCCGGCGGGACTGGGGCGTCTGATAGTCCCGGCAGCCCACTCCGGAGCTACTGCTTTCCGTCCGCCGGCAGGCGCTCCGGCAGGCCGAGCCGCGCGAACTGGTCGCTCGCCATGGAGGACGCCGTCCTGGAGTTCCTGGAGCTGCCCTGACATGCCAGAAATCGAGCAGTCTGCGATGCGTAGCGCGGCGGCCTGCAACAACGCCGGCTGGTGCGCGGCGGTCTCCCGCTCCCACGGCTGCCCCGACACCGTCGACGACGCCGCCTGGTGCAGCGCCCGCCGGACACCGCCGTACTATCCCGACGCGGTCACCCTGCGTCCCGACGCGACACCCGCCGACATCCTCGACCGGATCGACACGACGTCGCCGGGATGCTCGGTCAAGGACAGCTTCGCCACCCTGGACCTCACCCCGGACGGCTTCGTCGAGCTGTTCGGCGACAGCGGCGACGGCAGGCCCGCCGGCGGCTTCGTCCTGACCTGTGACGGCGACGTCGTCGGTCTGTCCAACCTGTTCGCCGCCGACAGCAGCCGCCGGTCCGATGTCTGGACAGCCGCCATCATCGAGGCAGCCGCCCACTTCCCAGGGCTGCCGCTGGTCGGCTACGAGCAGGGCGACGACCTGGCCCGCGCCCGCGCACACGGCTTCGCCCCGATCGGCGCCCTGCGGGTCTGGCTGCACCAGCCCGGCCAGCCATGATCACTTGATGAAAAACCGGCCGACACGCCGACACGATCCCAGCAGAGCATCAAGTGATCATGGACCCGGGGTCGGGATCACCCGCCCGGAGCGGACCGTCAGCCGAACCAGGTCAGGCCCTGGCCGTGTGGGCGGGTCCAGGCCAGTGGCCGGCCGTCCAGGGCAAGCACGTTGTGCAACGTGTCGTCCGGTGGCGGCGGCAACGTGCCGTGCCGCAGGATGTCCGGCCCCTCGTTCGCCACCCAGTGGCCGGGCAGGCCGCGTACCAGGTCGACGAAGGCCGACCGGCGCGGTGCCGGCACGTGGTAGAGCACGGCGGTGTGGAACACGACCAGCGTCGCCGCCGGCGGTGCCGACGCGGCCAGGGCCGGCAGGTCGTCGACCAGGTCGCCCCGGACCAGCAGCGGCGGATCGGCCGCCGCCACCACCGCCGCGGCCGCCAGCCGGGCCCGCCGATGCTCCTGCTCCGGCCAGATCAGCGCGTCCAGCCAGGCGACGTCGTCGGCGTCGGTGACGTCCAGCGGGGTCAGGTCCAGCCCGGCCCGCCACACCACCTCCGGCCGGGTACGCGGCGGCGTCAACCCGGTCGTCGCGCAGTCGAGCACCGGCTCACCGTCCCCCACGGTCGGGCCGTCGTCGTAGCGGTAGGCGTACCGGTCCGGGTAGAGACACAGGCCCGCCGACGCGCCAACCTCCAGCAGCGCCAGCGGCTGCGGCAACGCCGCCAGCACCGGCAGCAGTACGGCGCACCGGCCGGCCTCGTTGGTCTGGGTGAGCCGGCGACGCATCTGCGCCTCGACCGCCGGCCAGTGCGCCACCGTGAAATCGTGGAACGCGGCCGGGTCGTCGACCGGCCCGCCGAGCAGCCGGACTACGCCGAACAGCAGGTTCGGCTGCCGGGTCGGCGGCGGCAACGAGTCGAGCAGCGCCAAGAGATCGTCGTCGCGGGCGACCGCGTACGCCAGCCGCTCGTAACTGGGCGACACCCCGGACGCCTGCCGGCGGGCAAAGTCGACGTACACCTCAGCGGTCCCCACCGCCAGATGATCGCCCCGCCGGGGCGGTGCCGTCATCAGCCAGACCGCGAACGGGGAGCCGGATCACATCCGGCTCCCCGTGACACGTGTTCGATCAGCTGCAGCCGGAGGTGGAGCCGCAGCCTTCACAGACGTAGCAGCTGCCGGCCGGGCGCATCTTGGTGCCGCAGGTGAAGCAGAGCGGCGCGTCGGCGGCCTTGCCGATCACCGCCTCCAGCAGCTCCGTCGACGAGTGCACCGATGCCGGAGCCGGCGTGCTCGCGGCGGCCGGCTCGGTCGCCGTACCGCTGCCGGAGTCGGCCGACGACGGTGCCTTCGCCTCCGGATGCTTCGGCTCGACCGGCGCGGACACCGCCATCTCCGACAGCTCCGACGCCGCGTTCTCCGCCTCCGCCTCGGCCCGCATCTGCGCGGTCCGCTCGGCGGCGGTGAAGATGCCCAGCTCGGCCCGGCGGTCGTACGGCAGGAAGTCCAACGCCAGGCGACGGAAGATGTAGTCCATCACCGACGCGGCCATCCGCACGTCCGGGTCGTCGGTCATGCCCGCCGGCTCGAAGCGCATGTTGGTGAACTTCGCGACGAACGTCTCCAGCGGTACGCCGTACTGCAGGCCGATCGAGATGGCCACCGAGAAGGCGTCCATCACCCCGGCCAGCGTCGAACCCTGCTTCGACATCTTGAGGAAGACCTCGCCGAGGCCGTCGTCCGGGTACGACGAGGCGGTCAGGTAGCCCTCGGCACCGCCGACCGAGAACGACACCGTCTCCGACGGGCGCTTCTTCGGCAGCCGCTTACGCACCGGACGGTACTCGACGACCTTTTCGACGACCTTCTCGATCACCTTGGCCTGCTCGGCGGCGGCGGTCTCCTTGGCCTTGTCCGACTTTGCCGCCGACAGCGGCTGGCCCACCTTGCAGTTGTCCCGGTAGATCGCCAGCGCCTTCAGGCCCAGCTTCCAGCCCTCGAAGTAGATCCGCTCGACGTCGGCGACGGTCGCCGCCTCCGGCATGTTGACCGTCTTGGAGATCGCCCCGGAGATGAACGGCTGCACCGCCGCCATCATCCGCACGTGCCCCATCGGCGCGATCGACCGCTCCCCCATCGCGCAGTCGAACACCGGGTAGTGCTCGGTACGCAGGCTTGGCGCGTCAACCACGTGCCCGTGGTCGGCGATGTGCTCGACGATCGCCTCGACCTGCTCCTCCGGGTAGCCGAGGCTACGCAGCGCGCGCGGCACCGTCTGGTTGACGATCTGCATCGAGCCGCCGCCGACCAGTTTCTTGAATTTGACCAGCGCCAAATCCGGCTCGACGCCGGTGGTATCGCAGTCCATCATCAAGCCTATTGTCCCAGTGGGCGCCAATACACTTGCCTGAGAATTGCGCCAGCCGTTTTTCTCGCCAATTTTGTTGCCCATTTCCCATTGCCGGGCGGCTTCGCGGGCCAGGGCGGTGGCGGTCGGGCCGGTCGGACGGATCTCGTCACTGGCGGCGGCGTGCTTGCGCATCACCCGCTTGTGGCCCTCGGCGTTGCGGGCGTAGCCGTCGTAGGCGCCGACCACACCGGCCAGCTCAGCCGAGCGGCGGTACGCCGTACCGGTCATCACCGAGGTGATGGCGGCGGCGTAGGACCGGCCGGCTTCCGAGTCGTACGGCAGGCCGGAGGCCATCAGCAGCGCACCGAGGTTGGCGTAGCCGATGCCGAGCTGCCGGTACGCCCGGGTGGTCTCGCCAATCTTCTGCGTCGGGAAGTCGGCGAAGCAGATGGAGATGTCCATCGCGGTGATGACGAACTCGACGGAGCGGACGAACTTCTCCACCTCGAAGCCGCCGTCGGCCCGCAGGAATTTCATCAGATTAAGCGACGCCAGATTGCACGACGAATTGTCAAGGTGCAGGTATTCCGAGCAGTTCCGGACGACCACGCCGTTTGCGATGTACGAGTGGTTGCGCGGCTCGGACAGGTTGTAGGTGGTCTCGAAACCGTCGAACTCGCGGCTGACCAACCTCGCCGTCTGATCCGTCCGGTAGAACCGGTGCTGTTCGAGCCAACGGGCCACCCGCTGGGCCTTGGCCTGGTGGTCGAACCCGATCCGGCTGGCGAACAGGCGGATGTTCTCCCCGCTGATCCGCAGGTCGTAGAGCTGCTTGCCGTGGTACTCGCGCTCGTCGCCACCGTTCGTGGTGTACCGGAAGGTGGTGTCACCGGCCTTGCGGGTGGCGTAGATCCGGCTGCCGATGCCGAACCCGCTCAGCAGACGCTGCGCCTCGCGGAGCAGTTCGATCGAGACCGCGCCGAGCCCGACGTAACGGGTGCCGTTGGCGGTCTCGGCGGCGCAGCCGTCCGCGTCGAACAGCCCGCGCAGGAAGGCGGCCTGGATCTCGGGCGGCGCCTCCAGCACCGACGACGGCAGTCGCTTGTCCACGGCGCGGGCAGTGCTCACGCCGAGCCCGGTCAGGAAGTCGACGACGGCAGTACGGTTGCTGCGCAGCTGCACGGTGCCGTTGGGCATCTGCACCGGGTCGAATCGCAGGCCGACGATGCTTTCCAGCACCGTCTGGTGCCGCTGGACGATGGCCTCCGGGTCGGACTGGCTGTAGACCCAGCTGGCACCGGGTCCGTTGCCGCGTACGCCCGGGGTGCCTTCCCGGACTGAGCCGTCGCCGACCAGCCAGCCGAGCAGGTGGGCGAAGTCCTCGGTCCACTTCTCCGGCAGTCGGGACTCACGTTGCCACTTGGTCGGCACGACGTCGCCGGGTGACACCCTGGCGTCCGCGCGCATGCGGAACTCCCAGGACGCGGCGGTCGCCGGGGTGGGCTGGTTGAGCGGCAGGATCTGGTCGTCCGGGGTGAGGTCCCTAGCTTCGACGTACCCCCGGTTGGTGGTCCAGATCCGGTGGTTCGGGGTGCAGCGCAGCACCATACCGTTGCTGAACTCGAGCCGGGTGATCTCGTTCGTCCCGGTGATCATGACCGCTTCGGGGCTGGTCAGCACGACCTGGTCAGCGGGCGCGTCCGGGTTGGTGGCGTCGTGGGTGTAGACGCCAAACGACTCGCCCTGACGGCTCCGGTCCACTAGGGCGTCGAACCGGATCAGCCCCTTGTCGGTGTGGACCAGGGTGTCGCCGGCGAAGCAGGGGTTGGACGCGGTGATGCGTCCGCTCTCCGGGCAGGTGTGCCAGTCGTTGATCGTGTCGTCGTACTGCAGACCGGGGTCGGCGCATTCCCAGGCGGCCTGCGCGATGGTGCCGAACAGCTTCTTGGCGTCGACGGTGTCGATCACCGAGCCGTCGAGCCGGGCCCGCAGGTCGAAGCTGCCGGCGTCCTCGTACGCCCGCATGAACTCGTCGGAGACCCGGACCGAGTTGTTGGCGTTCTGGTACTGAACGCTGACGATGTCGGCACCACCGAGGTCCATGTCGAATCCGGCGTCGCGCAGCGCCCGGATCTTGTCCTCCTCGCGGGCCTTGGTCTGCACGAACTCCTCGATGTCGGGGTGGTCGACGTCGAGGATGACCATCTTGGCGGCCCGGCGGGTGGCGCCGCCGGACTTAATGGTGCCGGCCGAGGCGTCGGCGCCGCGCATGAAGCTGACCGGGCCGGAGGCGGTGCCGCCGCTGGACAGCAGTTCCTTGGAGGAGCGGATCCGGGACAGGTTGACCCCGGACCCGGAGCCGCCCTTGAAGATCAGCCCTTCCTCTTTGTACCAATCGAGGATGGAATCCATCGAGTCGTCGACGGCGAGGATGAAGCAGTTGTGCACTCGCAGGTTGTCGGAGAGGTACTCCCCCGACTCGGTCTGGATGTCGTAGACCTCCATCGCCCCGAGCGGTTCGACCCGGTCGATGACGAGGCGTTTCGTCGCCTTGGCGGACCGGCCCACCTTGGCAAAGCTCTCCTCCAGCTTGCCGGACTTGCGGGCGTCGACGAACCCAATTTCTGCGGCGAAGGTGTCCCGGTCGCCGTGGTTCTGGATGCGCAACGACCAGGTGCCGTGCCGGTTCGGTCGCGGGTCGGCCTTGAAACCGACCCGGGCGAAGATCCCAAAGCGCAGCAGCAGCCGCTGCAGCCCGCGAATCAACCGCTCGCCGATCATGTCCACGCCGACCAAGGTGGACGCCTCACGCGCCGAGACATAGCCCTCTGCCTGGAAGATGCTCTTCAGATAGGCGGCGACGACCGGCAGCGGCGCGGTGAACAGCGTTGCCGGCACCTCCATCTCGGTGCCCCGGGCAAGCAGGCCCCACTTGTCGATGAACGGGCGCAGATTCTTCCCGTACAACCGGGTCCGCCGGCAGTCGAGGGTGACGTCCTGGGTGACGACGCGGCGTTCATGGCGGTGCGCGCCAGGGAAGACCTGGTCGATCGCGGCGACGACCCAGCTGAGTTCGTCGTCGTTGACGGTCATCGCCTCGATTGTCAGCGACCGGTTGGTGCCCTGATCGTACTGGCCGACGAAGCCGTCTGACTGCAGCCAACCGGCCAGCGCGGCCTCGTGGACGTCGCCGGGGTGGAACTCCGCCTCGCCGTCGCTGCCCCGCCGGTGCCATTCGAGAGTGTCGCCAGCGACCAAGGTGCCGGCTTCGACGAACCGACCGGTGCCCTCGCCGGTCGATTTCCAGACCAGGTGGTCTGCGGTGACGTCCAGGGTGTAGCCGGCTTTGGTGTGCAGGCGCAATACGTCCTTGATGCCATTGGCCTGGACCGCGAGAATTCGGGTCAGCCCGTGTGCGTCGTAGACCTTGGCTCCGACGGCGTTTTCCTCGACCAGCTTGCCGATCGGGACGAGGCCGGCCGGCGTGCTCACGAGCGAGTGGTACGGCTGGCACGCTGATACCTGCTGGGGGGAGGCGGTGCCGACGTTGAACCAGACCGGCGAGTTGAAGCTGAACACCTGGTGCAGCAGCATCCAGGTCAGCTCGTGCTCGAAGATCTCGGCGTCGGCCGGGGTGGCGAAGTAGCCGTGCTGCTCCCCCGCCGCCCGGTAGGTCTTCACCACCCGGTCGATCAGCTGCCTGAGCGACCATTCCCGCTGCGGGGTACCCACCGCCCCACGGAAGTACTTGGTGGTGACGATGTTGGCCGCGTTGACGCTCCACGACTCCGGGAACTCCACGCCGCGCTGCTCGAAGTTGACCGTGCCGTCGCGCCAGTTGGTCATCACCACGTCGCGGCGCTGCCAGGTCACCTCGTCGTACGGGTGCACGCCCTCGGTGGTCCACACCCGCTCGACGGTCAGGCCAGCCGCGCCGGCCTTGGCCCGTACCCGCGCGTTGGAGCCCGCGGCCGATCCGGCCTTGCCGTTCGTCGATCCGGCCTTGCCGTTGGCCTTGGCCGCACCGTTGGCCGAATCCGCCGCACCGTTGGCCTTGGCCGAACCCGCCGCGCCGTTGGCCTTCGCCGTGCCGCCGCTACCGCTACCGCCTGTCTTCGCGGTCACACCTTCCCCCGCCATCTGATCGCCCCCTCAGGCTCTCGCGCAGCGTCGTGCCACGCGGTCGTTTCCGTCTTGCCGTTCAGCTTTTTCTCCGGCCGTACCCGCCGGGACCGGCGGTCGGCCGTACGCCTTGCTCTTCCCGAGTCGCGGCGGGCCGGTCAGCCGGGCCCGGCCCCGGCCGCCGCCGGGCTCGTCGCGGCCTCCCGCGCCCCGGCGGCGGCCCGTAGCGTCTCGATCTCGCGTTCGAAGTCGTCCAGCGAATCGAAGGACCGGTAGACGCTGGCGAACCGCAGGTACGCCACCTCGTCCAGCTCGCGCAGCGGCCCGAGGATCGCCAACCCGACGTCGTGGCTGGGGATCTCGGCCGCGCCCTTGGCCCGGACGGTCTCCTCGACCTTCTGGGCCAGCAGGGCGATCGCGTCGTCGTCCACCGGTCGGCCCTGGCAGGCCTTGCGCACCCCGCCCATGATCTTGGATCGGCTGAACGGCTCGGTGACGCCGCTGCGTTTGACCACGGCGAGCACCGCCTCCTCGACTGTGGTGAACCGTTTGCCGCACTCCGGGCAGGACCGGCGGCGGCGGATGAGCTGGCCGTCGTCGGCTTCCCGCGAGTCGACCACGCGCGAGTCGGCGTGCCGGCAGTACGGGCAGCGCATGCCGATGTCCCTTCCGTCGAGCCGCGAGGTCGAAAATGGGCGCGCAGTGGTCACCGCAGGTTGTCGCGGGTACGCGGGGCCAGCCTGCTGGAGACATTGCTCTCAGTCAGGAGACCCAACCTGTGGACAACTTACGCCCTTGTAACTACTAGATGTTGGGGTCGACGGTAGGCCGCAACCGGGGTCCGGTCAAGTTGACCGACACCCTTCGGCGCGTCGTCACTCTGCCAACACCGATCCCTGCCCGAGGGTTACCGCCCATGCCGCCACCGAAATCCGATCGAACGTGTGTACGATAGTTTTCTACCACAGATTCCGTCACGACCGACGCCGCGACGGCGCACCGGAACGACACACACCGACACGACACGGCCTGCGCCGACGCGACACGCGACGACATCTCGTACAGATGTTTGAACCTGACCGGATCTCTGGTTACCGTCTTGGTCGACACCATTGGTGCCGATCAGGACGCGATCTGACGGCCGGGGAGAGGACGGATGTGTCGAGCGACGACAGGGCGGGCCCGCCTCAGCAGAGTAGCGGCAGTGGCGGCGCGACGACGGTCAACGCCGGTGCGTCGATACGTGGACGGCGGGGCAGCCGCTCCGGCGAGTCCCGGTTGCGCGCCGTGACACCGGTGGTGAGCGCCTTCCCCGAGCCGGTCAACGGTGAGTTGACCGCCCGGCAGCGCCGGATCCTGGAATTCATCCGCAGCTGGGTGGACCGGCACGGCTACCCGCCGAGTGTGCGGGAGATCGGCGAGGCGGTCGGCCTGGTCTCCCCCTCCAGCGTCGCCTACCAGCTCAAGGAGCTGGAGCGCAAAGGCTTCCTCCGCCGGGATCCGAACCGCCCCCGGGCGGTCGACGTGCGTCCGCCGCACGACGCCGCCGACGACGAGGCCGAGCGGGCGCTGCGGCCGGCTCCGGCGTACGTGCCGATGCTGGGTCGGATCGCCGCCGGTGGGCCGATCCTGGCCGAGCAGGCGGTGGAGGACGTCTTCCCGCTGCCCCGCGAGCTGGTCGGCGAGGGTGAGGTGTTCATGCTGCAGGTCAAGGGCGATTCGATGATCGACGCGGCGATCTGCGACGGCGACTGGGTGGTGGTACGTCAGCAGCCGACCGCCGACTCCGGGGAGATCGTCGCCGCGATGATCGACGGCGAGGCAACGGTGAAGACCTACCGGCGGCGCGACGGGCACGTCTGGTTGATGCCGCACAATGCCGCGTTCGACCCGATCCCCGGTGACGAGGCCACCATCATGGGCCGGGTGGTAGCGGTGCTGCGCCGGGTCTGACCCGGCGCGCACCAGACCTCGGCGGGGTGTCAGCCGCAGGGTGTCAGCCGCGCCATTCGTCCGGGTGTTCGGGGGCGGACCGGCCGTAAACGCCGGGTTCCCGCTCGCTGCGGCCGGCGGGTGGGCGCGGCCCGCTGCCGGCTCGTGGCTGGTCGTAGCGGTCGGCTGGGTAGCCGTCGCCCGGGTAGTCGCCGCCGAGGTCCCAGGATCCGCCCGGGTCGCGTGCGTCCCCGCGCTCGCGTGATCGGCCGGAGTGCCCGGTCCCGCCGTAGACGCCGCCCGCGCCGGGCCGAGCCGGGGGCGCCGGTTTCGCCGCCCCGTACACCGCTCCGGAATCGACCCCGCCGGCCGGGCGGTAGCCGCCAGTGTCCGGCGGCGGTGCTGCGGCCCCGTAGACGCCGGCCCGGCCACCGGTGGCGGGCTTGGCTGCGCCGTACGTGCCGCCGTCGGCGGCGGGCGGTCTTGCCGCCGCCGCGCCGTAGACGCCGCCACCCGGCGCTGCCGGGGCGGTGGACCCGGCGACGGGTTTCGCCGCGCCGTAGACGCCGCCGGCTTTGCGGCCGGCCGGGGCCGGTCCGCCACCGGGCAGGGCGCCGCTGCCCAGTGCCCCGCTGGCGTAGGCACCGCTGCCCAGCGAATCGCTGGCGTAGGCCGCCGCGCCGTCCCGGTCCCCCGGGTCGCGGTCGGACCGGTCCGGGTCGCGGCCGACGCGGCCCACGCCGCGTGCGCCGGCCACCGCCGACCGGGCCGCCCGCGTCGACCGCCGGGCCCGGACGATGCCGAAGATGCCGAGCCCGACCAGCAGCGCGCCCAGCACACCGACCGCCGCGATCAGCAGGTTGATCTCCTGCAGGCTGATCCGGTTGAGCCAGGACGGTCCGTCCCGGTCGCTGCCGCCACCGGCATCGTCGGCCTCCGCCGCGACCTCGGTGCTCGGGGTGTATCGCAGGATCTCCACCGGGGTCCCCTCGTCGAGGGCGGCGACGTCGGAGACGGTGAGGAAGGTGGTGCCGTCCGGGGAGTAGGCGATCGACTCGCCGAACGGGTCGGTGAGCGGGGTGGCCCGGGGGCGTTCGCTGGTGAGCGTCGCGACGATGTCGCCGTTGGCCGGCAGGTCCCACTCGAAGGCGTCGGCATAGGTGCGGACGGCGACCCGGCTACCGTCC
The DNA here is from genome assembly GCF_049179115.1 of Solwaraspora sp. WMMB762. Lineage (NCBI taxonomy): Bacteria > Bacillati > Actinomycetota > Actinomycetes > Micromonosporales > Micromonosporaceae > Solwaraspora > Solwaraspora sp. WMMB762. Next base: position 7,159,069 of record NZ_JBMHMD010000001.1, on the reverse strand, counting down.
GGGGAGCGGGCCGCGCCGGTGACGGTGAGCCGGCCGGCGGCGGCGAACAGGTTCGGGGTGCTGGTGGTGGGCAGTTCGAGTTCGCCGACCCGCTCCATCGGCACCGGGTCGTCGTTGTCGCTGCGAAGTTGTTCGACCGGGCGGTACAGGCCGGACGGGCCGGTCTCCTTGGTGATGATCAGCGGGGTGCCGTCGTTGGCGATCAGCAGCGCCTCGGCGTCGTGCGGGCCGTCCGGGTAGCTCACCCGGTGGATGACCGGTTGGGCGGAGCCGTCGATTGGCAGGGACCACAGCGCGATTCGTTCGCGACGCTCGTCGGCGGTCGGGTTGTCCCCGACATCGGCGATCCAGAGCGTCTGCCCGTCCGGGGAGATCGCCAGGTCCTCCGGGTCCAGCGGTGGTGTCGGGTACTGGACAGCGTTGGCGACGTCGCAGGACGAGTCGAGGAAGAACACCCGCTCGTTACTGTCGATCTCGGTGCTGTCGTTGACCACGACGTAGCCGTCGGCGGTGGCGACGAGACCGGAGACCTCCCGCAGCCGCTCGTCGGTGATCTCGCAGACCGACTCGCCCGGTGTCACCTGCTGGGCAGCGGGCGGGGACGGGTCCTGGGCGGGCAGGGCCATGGCGGGGCCGGCCGAAGTCAGGAGGTGGATCGTGAGTAGTCCGACGGCGATCGTGGCCGGGGTCAGGAGCCGACGCATCCGACGAGTGTCGCACGCCGGCCTCAGTCCGACTGTTACACCGTGATCAATCACGTGAAGTCTTCGGTGGATCACTGAGTTTGCGGGAAGAATGTCACTCGCCCGGAGTCAGGAACGGTTGGAGTTCGGCGGCGAGTGCCTCGTCGACGCGCGCCTGCAGCAGCGTACCGGCGGCGGTGTGCCGGGTACCGAGGACCTCGCCCCGGTGGTGCACCCGGGACACCAGGTCACCCCGGTGGTACGGCAGCATCACGCTGACCTGGATGGCCGGTCGTGGCAGGCGTTGCTCGATCGCGGCGCGCAGGTCGTCGATGCCCCGGGCCTGCCGGGCGGAGACGAAGACCGCGTCGGGCCAGAGCCGCTTGAGCCGCAGCAGCTCCTCCTCGCTGGCCGCGTCGATCTTGTTGACGACCAGCAACTCGGGGCGACGGTCGGCGCCGACCTCGGCGAGCACCTCGCGGACCGCGCGAACCTGTTCCTCGGGGTCAGGATGGGCACCGTCGACCACGTGCACCACCAGGTCGGCCTCGGCGACCTCCTCCAGGGTGGAGCGGAACGCCTCGACGATCTGGTGCGGCAGGTGCCGAACGAAGCCGACGGTGTCCGACAGGGTGTAGACCCGGCCGTCGGCGGCGTGCGCCCGGCGGGTGGTCGGGTCGAGGGTGGCGAACAGCGCGTCCTCGACCAGCACCCCGGCACCGGTGATCCGGTTCAGCAGGCTGGATTTGCCGGCGTTGGTGTAGCCGGCGATCGCCACCGCCGGCACCGCGTTGCGGGTGCGCCGGGCGCGTTTGGTCTCGCGTACCGTCCGCATGCCTTTGATCTCCCGCCGCAGGCGGGCGATCCGGGTGCGGATCCGGCGCCGGTCGGTTTCCAGTTTGGTCTCACCGGGGCCGCGCAGGCCGACGCCGCCGCCGGCGCCGCCGCCACGGCCGCTGCCGCCGGTCTGCCGGGACAGCGTTTCGCCCCAGCCGCGCAGCCGGGGCAGCAGGTACTCCAGCTGGGCCAGCTCGACCTGGGCCTTGCCCTCTTTGCTCTTGGCGTGCTGGGCGAAGATGTCCAGGATCAGTGCGGTCCGGTCGATGACCTTGACTTTGACTTTCTGCTCCAGGTTGCGCAGCTGCGACGGGGAGAGCTCGCCGTCACAGATCACCGTGTCCGCGCCGGAAGCGAGCACCACGTCGCCGAGTTCGCCGACCTTGCCCCGGCCGACGTAGGTGGCCGGGTCGGGCCGGTCGCGGCGCTGGATCAGGCCCTCCAGGACCTGGGACCCGGCGGTCTCGGCGAGCGCGGCGAGCTCGGTGAGCGAGTTCTCCGCGTCGGTCACCGTCCCACTCTCCCAGACTCCCACCAGCACCACGCGCTCCAGCCGCAGCTGGCGGTACTCGACCTCGGTGATGTCGGCGAGTTCGGTGGAGAGCCCGGCGACGCGGCGCAGCGCGTGCCGGTCGGCCAGCTCCAGGTCGCCGACGGTGGTGTCGTCGTCCGTCGGCTCGATCGGACCGTCCGGGCCGGTTTGACCGTTGGGGCCGGTTCGGCCGTCCGGGTCGGTTCGGCCGTCCGGGTCGGTGGCGGTCGACAGGTGGAACGGCGGGTGAACCGTCTCCTCGGCACGATATGTACGCAAAAGCTGCCTCCTCAGGATTCGATCGTGACACGCCGACGGCCGCGCCGCACCTACATATCAGGACGCGGGCTGCCCGCACGGCCGGTACCCGGCCGGGTCGCGTCCTGTGCGGGCCCGTTCGCGGCCGACGCCGGGCCGCCGCGACCTGCGGCTGAACGGCTACGGCACGCCGTACGCGGGGCGGAGCGGGCACGGTGCGGATCACGCGCAAGAATGGTGCAGCGGCCCGGTCCGGCCGCCCCACCAACGACGGAGGGATCCCGTGGCGACCACCCGCCTGCCCAGTGCCGGCTTCTCCATCACCATCCGGATCAGCATTCCCGCCGACGCGTCCGCGATCGGCCGGTTGACCACCTGTGTCGGCGATGCCGGTGCCATCGTCACGGCTCTTGACGTGGTCGACTCCGACCCGGTCAGCGTGGTGGTCGACCTGACCTGCGACACGGCCGACGCGGCGCACGCCGACGACGTGGTCAAGGAGCTCGAGGCGCTCGACGGCGTCGAGGTCCGCAAGGTGTCGGACCGGACGTTCCTGCTGCATCTGGGCGGCAAGATCGAGGTAGCCCCAAAGGTGTCGCTACGGAACCGGGACGAACTGTCCCGGGCGTACACGCCGGGGGTGGCGCGGGTATGCCTGGCGATCGCCGACAATCCGGCCGACGCGCGCCGGCTGACCATAAAGCGCAACACCGTGGCGGTGGTGACCGACGGTTCGGCAGTGCTCGGGCTGGGCAATCTCGGTCCGGCGGCCGCGCTGCCGGTGATGGAGGGCAAGGCGGCGCTGTTCAAACGGTTCGGTGACGTCGACGCCTGGCCGGTGGTGCTGGACACCCAGGACCCGGACGAAATTGTCTCGATCGTACGGGCGATCGCCCCCGGCTACGGCGGGATCAACCTGGAGGACATCGCCGCGCCGCGCTGCTTCGAGATCGAGTCGAAGCTGCGGGAGCTGCTCGACATCCCGGTCTTCCACGACGACCAGCACGGCACGGCGATCTGCGTGCTGGCCGCGCTGACCAACGCACTGCGGGTGGTCGGCAAGCAGCTCAGCGACGTACGGGTGGTGGTCTCCGGGGCAGGTGCGGCCGGCACCGCCATCATCAAGCTGCTGCTGCGCCAGGGCGTCGGCGACGTCATCGCCTACGACCGGCCGGGGGCGCTGCACCAGGGACTGAGCGGGTTGAACCCCACCTGGCAATGGCTGGCCGAGCACACCAACTCGACCGGGTACGCCGGGGATCTGCCCGGCGCGCTCCGGGGCGCGGACGTGTTCATCGGGGTGAGCGCGCCGAACCTGCTGACCGGCGACGACATCGCCGCCATGGCGCCGGACTCGATCGTGTTCGCGTTGGCGAACCCGGACCCCGAGGTGGACCCGCGCGAGGCCCGCCGGCACGCGGCCGTGGTCGCGACGGGGCGGTCCGACCAGCCGAACCAGATCAACAACGTACTGGCGTTTCCGGGCGTGTTCCGGGGCATGCTCGACGCCCACGCGGAGTCGTTCACCGACGATATGGCGTTGGCGGCGGCGCGGGCCATCGCCGATGTGGTGGGCGAGGATCGGATCAACCCGACGGTGATCGTGCCGAGCGTGTTCGATCCCCGGGTGGCACCGGCGGTGGCCGCTGCGGTCCGAGCCGCGGCGCAGGCCTCGGACGCGGCCGCGCAGCCGGCCGTCGTCGCGCAGACAGCCGTCGTCGCGCAGCCGGCCGTGGCCGAACAGCCGTCCGTGGCCACCGCCCCGGCCGGTGTGCCCACCATCCAGCAACGGTCAGCGGCAGCCGACAACTGACCCTGGGCGGCTGGCGGTACCCGGACCGGGTTCTGGCGCGGTACCCGGACCGGGTTGGCACCAGCCGCGCCGCTCAGCGCCGCGGAGCGCGCAACGCGGCGTACGCCGACCGGACCAGGTCCGGGTCGGCGCCGTCGAGCCAGCACACCCGGGCGTCGCGGCGGAACCAGGAACGTTGCCGGCGGACGAACCGGCGGGTCGCCCTCACCGTGTCCGCTCGGGCCTGTTCGTCGTCGTACTCGCCGTCGAGCATCCGCAGCACCTGCTGGTAGCCGAGCGCTCGACTGGCCGTACGGCCGTCCCGCAGGCCCTGCCCGAGCAGCGCGCGAACCTCGTCCACCAGGCCCTGCTCCCACATCCGGTCCACCCGGCGGGCGATCCGCTCGTCGAGTGGCCCGGTGGGCAGATCGACACCGAGTTGTACGGCGTCGTAGTACGGCGCCGGCTCCGGCAGCGCGGCGGTGAACGGCCGCCCGGTCAGCTCGATCACCTCCAGCGCCCGGACGATCCGCCGCCCGTTGCCGGGCAGGATCGCGGCGGCGGCCGCCGGGTCGGCGGCGGCCAGCCGGGCGTGCAGCGGACCCGGGCCGGTCTCGGCGAGCTCGGCTTCGAGCCGGTCACGCAGCGCCGGGTCGGTGCCGGGGAAATCGAACTTCTCCAGCACCGCCCGCACGTACAGGCCGGAGCCGCCGACCAGCAGCGGCAGCCGTCCCCGGCGCAGGATGTCGTCGATGGCGGCGCGGGCCAGCCGCTGGTATTCGGCGACGCTGGCCGGCGCGGTGACCGGCCAGATGTCGAGCAGGTGGTGCGGTACGCTGGCCCGTTCGTCGACGGTGAGCTTGGCGGTGCCGATGTCCAGGCCCTGGTACAGCTGCATCGAGTCGGCGTTGACCACCTCGGCACCAAGTTGCTCGGCGAGGGTGATGCTCAGCGCGGACTTGCCGGCCGCGGTCGGGCCGATCACCGCCACCACCCGGTCCGGGCGGATGGTCGGTGGTCGGCGCGGCCCGGTACCGCGCCCGTTGGTCAGTTCCGGTCCCACGAGGCGACAAAGTACGCGACGCCGTACGGTGCGGCGTAGTAGGTGAGCCGGCCGGTCCAGTCGATCACATCGCCGGCCGCCGCACCGCCGTTCGTAGCGCCGGGGGTTTCGGTGCCGGCAGCAACGGTGCCGTCCGCAACGGTGCCGGCAACCACCTGCCAGGCGGCCCGGCCGGCGACCCGCAGCGCACCGGCCAGGGCCGGGTCGAGACGGGCGATGGTCCGGTGGTCGGCCGTGGCCAGGGCGGCGGCCACCTCGTCGTCGAAGGGTTCCGCCCGGTCGTCCTGGTAGCCGGGTGAGGAGAGACCCCGGCAGGCGGAGCCGTCCCCCATCACCAGGGCCGCCCACGGTCGGGCGGCGGTCCGGGGTCCCGCTGCGGCGGACCCGGCGAGCAGCCGCCCGCGCCGTAGGCACTGTGCGGGTGGCGTACCGGCGGGGACCGCGACCATCTCGACCGCTGTACGGGCGGGGTCGACGCCGGCGCGGGTGAGCAACCACGCCGCGACGGTCAGGCTCAGCGGCAGGCGGCGGCCGGCACCGGTCGACGCGGTGCCGGGGGCCGGTGTGGCCTCAGGTGCGGCACCGGGCGGCGCCGCGCCCAAGGGTACGTCGACCGCCACCCCCCAGGGCCGGAAGCTGGCGGACAACGGTGGCCGCCAGACCCGCTCCGTCGGATCGGGATCGGTGGACGGATCGGGATCGGTGGACGGATCGTCGGTGCCGATGACCACGATTCGCTCGGCGGGGCAGTCGACCAGTGACCGGACGGCGTCGGTGGCGGCGCGCCGCAGCTCGTCGAGCTCGGCGGCGGCCCCGCCGGCCAGTTCGGGAACGATCACCGGCGGGTGTGGGCAGAAGGCGACGCGCAGCGGGGGCACGGCTTCCACGGTAACCCGTAGCCCTGTTGCGCCGCGCAGTCGGCCAATCACCTTCAGTGTCGAAATTTGGCCCCTTTGGCACCGACTCGTGGGCCAACCACCGACAAGGACACCGTATGGTCACGGTCGGCGACAGGCGCTCGACGCCGGCAGGGTTGGACCTGTGACAATGCGCGGGGGAAACTTACCCGCAACCTAACTGCGCCGTGGCGGCGTCCATCGGGACATCTCGATCCTGCGACGCCGGGAGAACGAGGATGGGCACATGAGCGACTGGACTTCCTTCGGACGGGTTGATGCGGACGGCACGGTCTACGTCAAGACTGCCGAAGGAGAGCGCGCGGTCGGGTCCTGGCAGGCTGGAGCGCCGGAGGAAGGCCTGGCACACTTCGCCCGCCGGTTCGCCGACCTGGTCACCGAGGTCGATTTGACGGAGGCCCGGTTGCAGTCCGGCGCCGCCGACGCGACGCATTCGCTCAGCACGATCCGACGACTGCGCGGGTCACTGGCCGAGGCCCATGTGGTCGGCGATCTCGATTCGCTGGCCGACCGGCTGGACAAGCTGGCGACCCTCGCCGAGGAGAAGGCGGCGCAGGCCAGAGCGGCCCGCGACGCTGCCCGCGCCGCCGCGCTGGCCCGCAAGACCGAGCTGGTGGTCGAGGCCGAGCAGCTCGCGGCCGAGTCCACCGGGTGGAAGAGCACCGGCGACCGGTTCCGGGAGATTCTCGACGAGTGGAAGACGATCCGCGGCGTCGACAAGAAGACCGACGGGGAGCTGTGGAAGCGGTTCGCTGCCGCCCGGGACGGGTTCACCCGTCGGCGGGGCGCGCACTTCGCCACCCTCGACGCGCAGCGCAAGCAGGCCCAGTCGGCGAAGAACGAGCTGGTCGCCGAGGCCGAGACGCTGGCCGAGTCGACCGACTGGGCCAGCACCGCGAGCCGGCTCAAGGAGCTGATGGCCGAGTGGAAGGCTGCCCCACGCGCCTCGAAGGAGGCGGAGCAGAAGCTGTGGGAACGGTTCCGTTCGGCGCAGGACACCTTCTTCACCCGCCGTAGCGAGGTCTTCTCGGCCCGCGACGCCGAGCAGCGCGCCAACCTGGAGCGCAAGCAGGCGCTGCTGACCGAGCTGGAGGCGGTCGACATCGATGCGGATCCGCGTACCGCGCAGGCGAAGCTGCGCGAGGTGCAGGGCCAGTGGCACGACATCGGCCGGGTGCCACGCGAGGCGGCGTCGGGGCTGGACCGTCGACTGCGGGCGGTTGAGGACCGGGTACGCGAGACGATGGACTCGGCCTGGCGGCGTACCGAGCCGTCGGCGAATCCTCTGTTGACCCAGATGCGCGAGCAGGTCGCCGAGGCCGAGCAGCGGCTGGAGCGGGCCAGGGCGGCCGGTGACGCCAAGCGGATCCGCGAGGCGGAGAAGGCGCTCGCCGGCAAGCGGCAGTTCCTGGAGCTGGCGGAGAAGGCGGGGTAGCCGGCTGGTGCCGGAGCGGCGGCCGTCCGCCGCTCCGGCACCGGACTCGGGTGACCGGGCCGCTGCGTGACGCGCAGCGGCCCGCAGTCGTCCGCGACCCATTGTCATCGAAGCGCTTCTATGATTTCCTGGCGGGACGGGGAACCGCTTCCCCGTCCCTTGTCGGAAGCGGGCCCCGTCATGTCAACCGGCGGGACCGCGTCGCCCGGTACGACGCACACCCGAGCCGCTCCGGGCACGGCTCGGCTACCGGCGTACGCGCCTGCTCTGTCGCTAGGAGTCCACAGTGCCCGCAACCCAACGCAGACTGACCCTGGTCACTGCCGCAGTCACCACGATCGCGCTGACCGGCGCGGCAACCGCCATCGCCACCGCGGCCCACGCCGCCACCGGCTGCCGGGTCGACTACACCGTCGGCGCCCAGTGGCCTGGTGGTTTCACCGGCAACATCACCATCACCAACCTCGGCGACCCGCTGTCCGGCTGGACCCTGCGCTGGAGCTTCACCGCAGGCCAGCAGGTGGTCCAGGGGTGGAACGCCGAACTGTCGCAGAGCGGCAGCACCGTGACCGCCGGCGACGCCGGCTGGAACGGCAACCTTGGCACCAACGCGAGCACGTCGATCGGCTTCAACGGATCGTGGAACAACTCGGCGAACCCGGCACCCGTCGACTTCACCCTCAACGGCGTGGCCTGCACCGGCGGCACCAATCCTGACCCGACCACGCCGCCACCGAACCCGACGACGCCACCGCCGAACCCGACCACGCCGCCACCTGACCCGACCACGCCACCGCCGGGTCCGACCCCGACCGGCATCGTCGGCTGGGCCACCCACAACGGCGGCACCACCGGCGGCGGCAACGCCGGCACCACCACCGTCACCACCGCCGCCGCCCTCGAATCAGCCGTCGGCTCCTCCACCGCCGCCGTCATCCGCGTCTCCGGCACCATCAACTGCTCCGGCATGCTCCGCGTCCGCTCCAACAAAACCATCCTCGGCGCCGGCAACTCCGCCACCATCTCCGGCTGCGGCCTCAACATCAACGGCGACCGCAACGTCATCATCCGCAACATCAACTTCCGCAACTGGAACGACGACGCCATCAACGTCCAGGAATCCGCCACCAACATCTGGATCGACCACAACAACTTCACCAACGGCTACGACGGCGCCGTCGACATCAAACGCGGCTCCGACTACATCACCGTCTCCTGGAACCGCGTCTTCGGCCACGACAAATCCATGCTCCTCGGCCACTCCGACAGCAACGCCGGCCAGGACGTCGGCCACCTGCGCGTCACCTACCACCACAACTGGTTCGACGGCTCCAACCAACGCCACCCCCGCGTCCGGTTCGGCAACCCCGTCCACGTCTTCAACAACTACTACGACGGCGTCACCGGCTACGGCGTCGCCTCCACCATGAACGCCGGCGTCCTCGTCGAAGGCAACTACTTCGAAAACACCGACGACCCCTACCACCTCGGCGAAGGCTCCTCCGGACCCGGCAGCCTCGTCGCCCGCAACAACCACTTCGTCAACTCCGGCAACGGACAGACCGGCGGCAGCGTCGCCGCCATCCCCTACGGCTACACACTGACCACACCCAGCCAGGTCAAATCCGTCGTCACCAACGGCGCCGGCACCGGCAAGATCGGTCTGTAGGTCGAATTGGGGCCGGCCGCCGGCCGTCGTGCGGCGGCCGGCCCGAGCCGCGTGGGGCAGGCCGGCCGGCGGGACGGATCAGGATCAGCGGTCGCAGGCCGAGGCGGTCAGCGGTGCCGGTGGCGGCGCGCCCACCGTCGGCAGACCGAGCAGCACCCCGGCGGTACGCGGTGTCTGCCCCGCCTCGTACGCGTCACCGGCCCGGGTCCGGCGGTGGGCGACCGGCTCGCCGTCGGCGTTGAGGTGGTGTGGTGCCGCGTAGCTGACGACCACCTCGACGAGGTCGCCGGGGCGAACGCGCCCGGCGAGCCGACCGGCGTCGAAGTGCACCAACCGGCCGTCCCGGGCCCGGCCGGACAGCCGCCCGGTCCGCCCGTCCTTACGCCCCTCGCCGACCGCGACCAGCACCTCGACGGTCTGGCCGAGCAGCCGACGGTTCTCCGCCCAGGTGATCTCCTCCAGGCAGGCGATCAGCCGGTCGTAGCGCTCCTGCACCACCGGCTTCGGCAACTGACCGGGCATGTCGGCGGCCGGCGTGCCGGGGCGTTTCGAGTACTGGAAGGTGAACGCCGAGGAGAACCGGGCGGCCCGTACCACGTCTAGGGTGCGTTCGAAGTCGGCGTCGGTCTCACCGGGGAAGCCGACGATGATGTCGGTGGTGATCGCCGCGTCGGGCATCGCCGCCCGTACCTTGTCTATGATGCCGAGGTAGCGGTCGGCGCGGTAGGAGCGGCGCATCGCCCGCAGCACGGCGTCCGAACCGGACTGCAGCGGCATGTGCAGCGAGTGGCAGACGTTGTCGGTCTCGGCCATCGCGGCGATCACGTCGTCGGTGAAGTCCTTCGGGTGCGGGCTGGTGAACCGGACCCGTTCCAGCCCGTCGATCCCGCCGCAGGCGCGCAACAGTTTGCCGAACGCGAACCGGTCGCCGAACTCGACGCCGTAGGAGTTGACGTTCTGGCCGAGCAGGGTCACCTCCAGCACACCCTCGTCGACCAGGGCCCGCACCTCGGCGAGGACGTCGCCGGGCCGGCGGTCCTTCTCCCGGCCGCGCAGCGACGGCACGATGCAGAAGGTGCAGGTGTTGTTGCAGCCGACGGAGATCGACACCCAGCCGGCGTAGGTCGACTCCCGCCGGGTCGGCAGGGTGGAGGGGAAGACCTCCAGCGACTCGAGGATCTCGACCTCGGCGGCGGAGTTGTGCCGGGCCCGGTCCAGCAGGGTCGGCAGCGCGCCGATGTTGTGCGTGCCGAAGACGACGTCGACCCAGGGGGCCCGGCGGACGATTTCGCCCCGGTCCTTCTGGGCGAGGCAGCCGCCGACCGCGATCTGCATCTGCGGCCGCTTCTCCTTGACCGGTCGCAGATGACCGAGGTTGCCGTACAGCCGGTTGTCGGCGTTCTCCCGCACCGCGCAGGTGTTGAAGACGACGACGTCCGGATCGTCGGACTCCCCCGCCCGGACGTAGCCGGCCGATTCCAGCAGGCCGGAGATCCGTTCGGAGTCGTGCACGTTCATCTGGCAGCCGTAGGTGCGCACCTGATAGGTACGCGAGTGGCGGGCGTCTGCTGCGCTGGTAGTCATGACAACAGACAGCGTAGCCGGCCGCCCGCCGCCGGGCTCACGCGGCGAGTGTCGGGGCCACCGAGTCGGGCCCCCACCGCGAGCCGCCGCAGAACAGCCCGGCGCGGCAGCCGGGGTCGGTCAGGCTGCACAGCCGCAGGTTGGTGCGTCGGTCCCCGACGCTGGTCGGTTCGATGTCCAGGTGCACCGGGCGGACCGTGCCGTCCGGGGACACCAGCAGGTGGCGGGTCGCGTCGAGCGTGTCGTCGGCGAGTACGCAGCGACGTCCGGTCCGGCGGGCGAACGCGGCGAGCACCCGGTGCTCGGGCGGATCGACCGGCGCGGCGTAGCAGTCGATGTTCACCGGGAAGTCCCCGGTCCCGTGCCAGACGTCGCAGAGCACCACGCCGTCCGGGAACCGCTCCGCGGGTACACCACCGAGCGTTACCACCGGACGGCCGATGATGGCCGCGAGGGTGGCTCGGATCTGGCCCGGGGCGAGCGGTCCGTCGACGGACCAGTTCCACAGTGTGGTGCAGAACGGTGCAATCGCCATACGATCATGTTGCCCGGACAGCCGACGGCACGTGGGGTGTGTTACCGCTCCGTGACCATTCGAGTTGCCTTCCGACACATCGCCCCGCCTAAAGTGGCGGGACGGACGTGAGGTGACCTCGACCGATCGTCACGACAAGGTCGGTGCATGGACAGGGACGGTGCATGACAGTGACAGCCAGTGAGCCGCTGATCGTGCTCAGCGGGGTCAACAAGTGGTTCGGTCCGCTGCACGTACTCGACGACGTCGACCTCTCAGTCGACCGTGGTGAAGTGGTGGTGGTGATCGGGCCGTCCGGCTCCGGCAAGTCCACACTGTGCCGCGCGATCAACCGTCTGGAGCCGATCAGCTCCGGGACCATCCTGTTCGACGGCCGGCCGCTGCCGGCGGAGGGCCGGGCCCTGGCCCGGCTGCGCAGCGAGGTCGGCATGGTGTTCCAGTCGTTCAACCTGTTCGCGCACCGGACGATCCTGGACAACGTGACGCTCGGCCCGGTGAAGGTACGCCGGGAGAAGGCGTCGGTGGTCCGGGAACGGGCGCTGCAGCTGCTCGACCGGGTCGGCATCGCCAACCAGGCGGACAAGTTCCCCGCCCAGCTCTCCGGCGGGCAGCAGCAGCGGGCGGCGATTGCCCGGGCGTTGGCGATGCAGCCCAAGGCGATGCTGTTCGACGAGCCGACCAGCGCGCTCGACCCGGAAATGGTCGGCGAGGTGCTGGACGTGATGACCTCGCTGGCCGCCGAGGGGATGACGATGGTCGTCGTCACCCACGAGATGGGCTTCGCCCGGCACGCCGCGAACCGAGTCATCTTCATGGCCGACGGGCAGCTGGTCGAGGACGCCCCGCCGACCGAGTTCTTCACCAACCCGCGCAGCGACCGGGCGAAGGACTTCCTGTCGAAGATCCTCACCCACTGACATCCCGACCCACTGAACATCCCGCTCGGAGACGAGTTTCATCCAACGTGGAGCCGGCCACGACCCGGCGGGCTTCCCATCCTGAAGGAGAACACTGAGCAATGCGTATCTCACGCATGGCGGCGGTAGCCGCATCGGCCGCGTTGGCGGTGTCCATGGCGGCCTGTGGCGACAGCGGCGGGGACGGCTCCGGCAGTGAGAACCCCGACGTGGCGACGCCGAGCTTCGAGGCCGGCACCACGATGGCCGAGCTGAGCGAGGCCGGCACGATGACCGTCGGCACCAAGTTCGACCAGCCCGGCTTCGGCCTGCAGGGCCTCGACGGCGAGCCGGCCGGCTTCGACGTCGAGATCGCCAAGCTGATCGCGGCCGAGCTGGGCATCGCCGCCGACGACATCGAGTACGTCGAGGCACCGTCCGCGGTCCGCGAGGAGCTGCTGGAGCAGGACCGGGTCGACATCGTGGTGGCCACCTACACGATCAACCCCGCCCGCAAGGAGCGGATCGACTTCGCCGGCCCGTACTACGTCGCCGGCCAGCACATCATGGTCCGTGCCGACGACGACTCGATCACCGGGCCGGAGTCGTTCGAGGCCGGGGACAAGAAGGTCTGCTCGGCGCAGGGTTCGACGCCGGCGGAGAACATCCAGGAGTACCTGGCCGACGCCGGCGAGCAGCTGGTGCTCTTCGACGTCTACGAGAAGTGCGTGGACGCGCTGCGCGGCGGTCAGGTCGACGCGGTCACCACGGACAACGTGATCCTGCTCGGCTTCATCGCCGACAACGAGGGCGAGTTCAAGCTGGCCGGTGAGAAGTTCACCGACGAGCCGTACGGCATCGGGGTGAAGAAGGGCGACGACGCGTTCCGCGACTTCATCAACGACACCCTGGAAAAGATCTACGAGGACGGCTCGTACGCGCAGGCGTGGGAGTCCACCGCAGGCGAGTTCGACAACAACACCCCGACCGGTCCCGCGGTCGACCGCTACTGACCGTCGACGGTCGCACCTGATCGATCCCGGCCGGCCCGGTGGCGTCAGCTCCGGGCCGGCCGGTCGCCCAGGCGGACGGTTCGCAGAAGGGTCTTTCGTGTGAGAGTGCTCGTCGACCACTTCGACGTGTTCGTCGGAGGTTTCTGGCTCACCCTGCAGCTGTGCGTGCTGTCCGCGACCGGCGCCCTGCTGATCGGCACGTTCGTCGCGATCCTGCGGATCTCACCGGTGCCGCCGCTGCGCTGGCTCGGCGGGGCGTACGTGACGGTGCTGCGTAACGTGCCGCTGACCGTTGTGATGTTCTTCTCGGCCTTCGGGTTGCCGGCGCTCGGGTCGAACGCCGACTTCCTGCGGATCCCCGGGCTGAGCACCGTGTTCAGCCGGCTCGGCATCGATCTGCCGTACTTCCGGTTCGCGATCATCGCGCTGAGCGTCTACACCGGCGCGTTCGTCTGTGAGGCGATCCGCAGCGGGATCAACGCGGTGCCGCCGGGTCAGGCGGAGGCCGCCCGGGCGATCGGTCTGACCTTCACCCAGAACCTGCGGTACGTGGTGCTCCCCCAGGCGTGGAAGGCCGCGATCGTTCCGCTGGGCAGCGTCATCATCGCCATGATCAAGAATTCGGCGCTGGCCGGCTTCTTCGGGGTGGTCGGTGACCTGTCCAACTCGGCGCAGAACCTGACCAGCGCCCTCGGCGAGCCGATCATCCCGGTCTTCGTCGGCATCTCGATCGGCTTCCTGATCATGACCGTGCCGCTCGGGCTGCTGCTCGACCGGGTCGAGGCCCGCCGGGCGGTGGCCAGATGACCATCCCGTCCCCCGCGAGCGCCGCAGCCGTCACCGGAGGAACCACGCCATGAGCCAGCAGCAGAGCGTGCTGTACGACGCCCCCGGACCACGGGCCAGGCGGGTCACGCTGATCGTCAGCGTGCTGTCGGCTGTCGCCGCCGTCATCGCCGGCTATTTCCTGGTCTACCGGCCGCTGGCCGAACGCGAGCAGTTCACCATGGAGAAGTGGGGTCCGCTGATCGACCCCGGCAACGAGGTGTTCGGTCAGGTCTGGACACTCCTCGGCGAGGGTGTCACCGCCACGCTGACCGCCGCCGGGCTGGCGATCGTGCTGTCGTTGCTGTTCGGCACCGCGCTGGCGGTGCTGCGGATCCAACTGAAGGCGTTGCTGCGCCGCCGGTTCACCGGGCTCGCCACCTCGTTCGCGCTGGCGTTGCGGGCGCTGAGCTGGCTGCTGAACCTGGTGACCCGGTTCTGCGTCGAGGTGTTCCGCGGCCTGCCGGTGGTGATCACCATCTTCTTCGTCGCCCGGGGCCTGCCGGATCTCGGGGTGGAGATCGTCCTCCCGTTCGGCCACGAGATGCTGCCGTACCTGGTGCTGGGCCTGACCATCTACAACGGCGTGGTGATCGCCGAGATCCTGCGCTCCGGGATGGAGGGTCTGCCGTCGGGGCAGCGCGAGTCGGCCGCCGCGATCGGGCTGACGTCGTTCCAGACCACCCGGATGATCCTGCTGCCGCAGGCGTTCCGGATCATGCTGCCGGCTCTGATCAGCCAGCTGATCGTGGTGCTCAAGGACACCTCGTTGGGCTTCATCATCGGCTACCAGGAGACGCTGCTGGTCGGCCGGACGATCATCCAGAACCTGCGTAACCCGATCCAGGTGTACCTGGTGATCGGGGTGCTGTTCATCGCGGTCAACTACGCGCTGTCCAAGCTCGCCGAGTCGGTGCAGCGGCGACTGGCCCAGGGCCGGCGGACCAGCACCGCGGCCCAGCCGCCGACACCACCGCCGGCATCGACGTTGGCCGGCCAGCAGACCGGTGCCGGGACCGGCGGCAGCGCCACCACCGGCACGGCTACGTCGGACACCGCCTGACCGGACGGTCCGCCCGCTGACCGGCCGTCCGGCCGGTCAGCGGGCGATCTCGGTGACCCGGGACTCGCGGACCACGGTCACCCGGATCTGCCCCGGGTAGGTCAGCTCCTCCTCGATCTGCTTGGCCACATCGCGGGCCAGCACCGCGGCACCGATGTCGTCCACGTCGTCCGGCTTGACCATCACCCGGATCTCCCGGCCGGCCTGCATGGCGAAGACCTTCTCCACCCCGATCTTGCCGGCGGCGATCTCCTCGATGCGCTCCAGCCGTTTGACGTACGCCTCCAGGCTTTCCCGCCGGGCGCCGGGACGGCCGCCGGAGCACGCGTCGGAGGCCTGGGTGAGCACCGCCTCGACGGTCTGCGGCGGCACCTCGTTGTGGTGTGCCTCGATGGCGTGCACCACCTCTTCGGACTCACCGTACTTGCGGGCCAGGTCGGCGCCGATCAGCGCGTGGCTGCCCTCCACTTCGTGGGTGAGCGCCTTGCCGATGTCGTGCAGGAACGCGCACCGCTTGATCAGCGGGACGTCCAGGCGCAGCTCGGCGGCCATCACACCGGCGATGTGCGCGGTCTCCACCAGATGCTTGAGCACGTTCTGGCCGTACGAGGTCCGGTAGCGCAGCCGGCCCAGCAGGGTGGCGAGCTCGGGGTGGATCTCGGTGATGCCGACGTCGACGAGCGCCTCCTCGGCCGCCCGGTGGCACAGCTGCTCCACCTCCTGCCGGGCGGTCTCGAAGACCTCCTCGATCCGGTGCGGATGGATCCGGCCGTCGAGCACCAGCTTCTCCAGGGTGAGCCGGCCGGTCTCCCGGCGTACCGGGTCGAAGCAGGACAGCAGGACCGCCTCGGGTGTGTCGTCGATGATCAGGTTGACCCCGGTGACGGATTCGAACGCCCGGATGTTGCGGCCTTCCCGCCCGATGATCCGGCCCTTCATCTCGTCGCCGGGCAGATGCAGGACGCTGACCACACTCTCCGCGGTCTGTTCGCTGGCGACCCGCTGGATGGCGTCTACCACGATGTGCCGGGCCCGCTGGTCGGCGGTGTTGCGGGCGTCGGCCTCGATGTCGCGGACCAGGATCGCCGCCTCCCGTTTGGCCTGGCCCTCGATCGCCTCGACGAGCTCGCCCCGGGCCGCCTCGGCGGTCAGCCCGGCGACCCGTTCCAGCTCGCGCTGCCAGCGCTCCTCGGCGGCCGCCAGGTCCGCTTCCCGGGCGGCCAGGGCTGCCTTGCGCTCGGCGAGTTCGGCGGCGGTGGCGGTCAACCGGCGGTCCCGCTCGGCGACCCTGTCGGCCTCCTCGGCGTGCTGACGTTCCCGCTCGTCCATCCGCTGGCCGCGCCGGTCCAGCTCGGCGGACTGCTCCTTGACGGTCCGGGAGAGCATCGCGATCTCCCGTTCGCCGCTGCGCCGGGCCGCTGCCCGGACCTGCTCGGCCTCGGTCTCGGCCTGCCGGTGGGCCCGCTCCAGGATGGTGTCCGCCTCGGCCCGGGCGGCGTCGAGCACCCGACGGGCCTCGGCCCGGGCGGCGGTCGCTTCGGCCTTGGCGGCGGCGGCGTCGGTACGGGCCGCAGCGGCGGCGGCCTTGGCCTGCTCGACGGCGGAGGACGCCTCGTCGGCCGCGGTACGCAGCGCGGCGAGGGATCGTTCCTGCCGGTCGCGGGCGGCGATGAAAGCCGGGTCCTCCTCGACCGGTGTCGCGGCCGCCGGTGTGGTGAGCCGGCGCAGCGCGCGGGTGCCGAGCGCGAGACCGGCGAGCACCAGGCCGGCGAGCACGACGACCGCGGCGAAGAGCATCCACTCCAGCCCGGTCATGCCGACCCTCCGGGCCTACCGACACTCGCGTGTCCCGCCGGCTTCCTGCGCTGCGCCACGACCGCCTCCAGTCCGCCGTCGGCCTTCCCGGAGGCTTCTCGCTCCGGCCGGCCACGGCTATGGGAACGCCCGACCGTGGCGGCTGACCAACGACCAGACAGCACCCACGTGGGTGCGGACACGACCACGGCGAAACGGCCGTTGTGCGTGCTGTCGCCGCCGGACCGGCCTGTCCGGTTGCGGCATGTCTGGCTACTGAACTGCTGCTGCGAAGTGATGCCGTACTGTTATGCGATCTATGTTGTGCGGTTAGCCTGCGACGGGTCGGTTGTTCGTCTGTAACGCGAGGCTAGGTCGCGAGGGGCCGTTCGGTCAAGAAGTCATGATCAGACCGACAACGGAACGTAGGGCATCGGCGCGCTCACAGGCAGCATATCGCGCTCAGGACGCGTCGGGATGAGTCGGAAATTTGGCACATCCCGCAGGGGATGGCGTCCCGTCAGGTGGACCAGGGCTGCTCAGCATCCGGGTCGGGAACCTCGCCGATCAGTGCCTCCGCATCCACCGTGTCGGTGAACTCGGCCGCCTCGGCGGACCGGGCGGCCAGCGCCTCCCGGACCACCGGCACGGCCACCCCCGCCGAGTAACCCTTGCGGGCGAGCATCGCGACCAACCGCCGGAACACCACGTCCGGAGCACCCCGGGCGGTACGCAGCTTGCGCTCGACGAGCTCCGCCGCAGTGGCCCGCTCGGTCGACTCGTCCAGCCCGTCCAGCGCGTCCCGGGCGATCTGCGGATCCACGCCGCGCTGACGCAGCTCGGCGGCGAGGTTACGCCGGGCCAGCCCTCGGCCGTGGTGCCGGCTGGTCACCCAGGCCTGGGCGAACGACGCGTCGTCGATCATCCCAACCTCGTCGTACCGGTCGAGGACCGATTTGGCCGTGGCCTCGGAAATGCCGCGTCGCCGCAGCACGGCGGCGAGCTCCGCCCGGGTCCGGGGGCGGACAGCGAGCTGCCGCAGACAGATGTCGCGGGCCTGCTGCGCCTCGTCCACCGGCTGCCCACCGCCGCCAGCGGCGGACCCGGCGGCATGGTCGACGGACCCGGCCGCCTCGGCGGAGCGGCCGGCACGGGAGGAGCGGGGACGGGGCGGAGCCGCATCCCAGCCCCGGCCCGTCCGTGCGCCGCGTCGTCGACCAGCCATCCGGATCAGAAGTCGACCGGCGGCAACTCAGGCCCGCCGGCCTCGTCGGCACCGAGCGCACCGACGCCGAGCTTCTCCAGGATCTTCTTCTCGATCTCAGCCGCCACGTCCGGGTTCTCCCGGAGGAACTCCCGAGCCTTCTCCTTGCCCTGACCGAGCTGGTCGCCCTCGTAGGTGTACCAGGCGCCGGACTTGCGGATGATCGACTGCTCGACGCCGACGTCGATCAGCGAACCCTCCCGGGAGATGCCCTTGCCGTACATGATGTCGAACTCGGCCTGCTTGAACGGCGCGGAGACCTTGTTCTTGACGACCTTGACCCGGGTCCGGTTGCCGACCACGTCGGTGCCGTCCTTGAGGCTCTCGATCCGTCGCACGTCGAGCCGCACCGAGGCGTAGAACTTCAGCGCCCGGCCACCGGTGGTGGTCTCCGGCGAGCCGAACATCACGCCGATCTTCTCCCGCAGCTGGTTGATGAAGATCGCGGTGGTGCCGGTGCTGTTCAGCACACCGGTGATCTTGCGCAGCGCCTGGCTCATCAGCCGGGCCTGCAGACCGACGTGGCTGTCCCCCATCTCGCCCTCGATCTCGGCACGGGGCACCAGGGCCGCGACCGAGTCGATCACGATAATGTCCAGCGCGCCGGAGCGGATCAGCATGTCGGCGATCTCCAGCGCCTGCTCACCGGTGTCCGGCTGGGAGACCAGCATGGCGTCGGTGTCCACGCCGAGCGCCCTGGCGTAATCCGGGTCGAGCGCGTGCTCGGCGTCGATGAACGCCGCGATGCCGCCGGAACGCTGGGCGTTGGCCACCGCGTGCAGGGCGACCGTGGTCTTACCGCTGCTCTCCGGGCCGTAGACCTCGACCACCCGGCCCCGGGGCAGGCCACCGACGCCGAGTGCCACGTCGAGCGCGATGGAGCCGGTGGGGATCACCGCGGTCTGGATCACCGGCCGCTCACCCAGCCGCATCACCGAACCCTTGCCGAACTGTTTGTCGATCTGAGCCAGCGCCAGATCGAGCGCCTTTTCCTTGTCTGGCACTGCCGCCATTGCTGCCACCCCTACGTTCGCCGACTTCCCAGGCGTCCTGGCCGAGCTTCTCGTCACCCGGGTCACGCTAGGCGCTGGGTCCGACAGAAAACAGCCGACGGGCCGCAACCTGTGGATGAGCGCCTAGCTGTGGACAATAGCCGAACAGATGTACGAGTGGAAAACCAGACACGCCCACGAATTTCACCACTCAAAGCAGCCATTCGACCGCACAGAGTAGATGCAGTTACGTGGACCCACGACCGTCGAGCAGAGGTACGACCGTCAAGTAGAGGTACGACCAAGCGGAGGTACGACCGGCCGGCCAGCGACGCACTCAGGCCGACTCCCGGACACCCGAGATGCTTTCCAGGTTTGATGCCACAGGTGCATCCTGATGCACCTGTGGCATCAAACCCAATCAAACCCAACCAGCACCCCGGAACCAGTACGGTGACACGATGCACATCGACTGAGGCTTTCCGTAATCGACAGATCGAGGATCCCAGCTCGACCGGCACTCGCCGTCCGCTCGCACAACCGGCGCGGGAGTCAGCACAACCGGCGCGGGAGTCAGCGCAACCGGCGCGGGAGTCAGCACAACCGGCGCGGGAGTCAGCGCAACCGGCCGGGGACCCGGTCGGGGTACGCGGCGCAGACCGCCCGCCAGACCACCGCCGTCTCCTCACCCGCCGCGAGCGCCTGCGCGATGGTGCGCCCACCCAACTGGGCCAGCACCTGATCGGTGGCGATGCTGCGGGCGTACGCCGGCCCGAACGCCTCGTCCAACCGGCCCCAGAAGTCCGTCAACCGCATCCTGCCTCCTTACTGCTTCGACGGAGCCGGCACCGGGCGCAGCACCAACCCCAGCAGCGGCACCGTGGCCAACGCCGACAGCAACGTCAGGACGCCGTAACCGGACAGCCCGACGATGATCCCGCTGACCGCCCCGGCGGATGCGCCGGCCAGCCCCATCACCAGGTCCGACAGGCCCTGGACCGACGGGCGGACGTCGACCGGCACCGACTCCGACAGCAGGGTCGAGCCCGCGACCATGGTGCCCGACCAGCCGAGCCCGAGCAGCACCAGCCCGATCACCAGGCGTACCGGGTCGTGGCCGGCGGTGCCCGCCACAGCGCACGCGGCCAGCAGCAGCCCGACCCCACCGACGATCACCGGCCGGCGACCGGCCCGGTCGGTGAGCCAACCTACCACCGGCGACAGCGCGTACATCCCGGCGATGTGCAGGCTCAGCACCAGCCCGACGGTGCGCAGCAGGTCACCACCGGAGTGCCCCATCCCGATGTGGACCGGCGTCATCGCCATCACCCCCACCATCACCAGATGGCCGACGGCGACGGCGCAGACCCCGAGCCGAGCGGCGGGTCGGGCGATGACCACCGCGAACGCGGCCCGCAGGCCTCGGCCGGACCCGGCTCGCAGACCCCGGCCGGACCGCACCGGGGCGGTCGCCGCGGCGGGGCCGGCGATCCGCCGGGCGGTCAGCAGCGGATCCGGTCGCAGCAACACCAGCACCAGCAGCGCGGCCAGCAGGAACGCCAGCGCGCTGACGGCGAACGGACCGGCCAGCGGCGGCAGGCCGACCCCACTGGCCGACCGGTCGGCCAGCCCGGCAAGGTTGGGGGCGGTCACCGCGCCGACCGTGGTCGCCCAGACCACCAGCGACAGTTGCCGGCCCCGACGACGCGGCTCGGCGAGGTCGACCGCCGCGTACCGGGCCTGGAGCCCGGCGGTCGTCGCGCCGCCGAACAGGACCATGCCGACGAACAGCAGCGGCACCCAGCGCACCGCCGCGGCGGCCACCACCAGCACCGCCCCGGTCGCACCCGTCAGGTACGCGAAGACCAGGCCGGGTCGGCGGCCGTGCCCGTTCATGATCCGGACCACGGGTACGGCGAGCAGCGCCCCGCCGACCACCGCGGCGCTCTGCGCCAGGCCGGAGACGGTCACCCCGCCAAGCTCGGCGGCGAGCAGGCCACCGACCGAGATCCCGATGGTGACGCCTACGCCGCCGATCATCTGAGTACCGGCGAGCAGCCGCAGCGTACGGCGTTGGATGCGGGTGACGTCACCAGGTGGCGGCGGATCGGTCACCGACGGCGGTGCGGTGAGTGCGGTCATCGGCGTACCGCCGGGGTCGGGCTGCCCCGACCGGCGAGCAGTCCGCGGACGACGCCGAGGTCGGTGACCAGCCCTCGGTAGGCGATCTGCTGGTCGTCGGCGCGCAGCACCGCAGAGGGATGGATGGTGGCCACCAGCTGCGCCGGGCCCACCGGGAACTCCTCGGGCCGCTCGGCCGAGGCCGGCCACGGCAGCGGTACGCCACGCGAGCGGGTCACCCGGAACGCCGGGCCGAGCAGCGCCCGGGCCGCGGTCGCGCCGAGCACCACGACGACGTCCGGGCGCAGCATCGCGAACTCGGCGACCAGCCAGGGCCGGCAGGCCAGGATGTGCACCCGGTCCGGGGTCTGGTGGATCCGTCGACCGCCGCGCGACACGAAGCGGAAGTGCTTCACCGCGTTGGTCAGATAGATCTGATCCACCGGGATCCCGGCGTCGTCCACCGCCCGGCGCAGCAGCCGGCCGGCCGGGCCGACGAACGGCAGACCCTGGCGGTCCTCGACGTCCCCGGGCTGCTCGCCGACCATCACCACCCGGGCATCGGGGTTGCCCCGACCGAAGACCACCTGGCTGGCAGGCTGATGCAGCTCGCATCCCTGGCAACCGGGGGCGGCAGCGCGCAGGTCGGCGAGGCTACGGGCACCGGTGGGGACGTACCCATCGGCTCCGACGGTGGTTTCGTGCGCGGTCACGGCTCCTTCCTACCCGGTTGCGAGTTGACCGGTGCGCCTGGGTCTACCGGTGTGCCTGGGTCTACCGGTCCGGGTACGGCCCGCGTACCTCACCTGCCGACCGCGGCAAGTCCCGCTGGACGCAGTGCGTCGCGTACCGCCGCAGCGAGCTCGCCGGCCCGGTCCTCGTCGAGACCGCTGACGGTGATTCTGATACCCGGCGCGCCGCGTAGCCGGTGGCGGGCTCCGGCCGAGACGGTGAATCCGGCTGTCTGCAGCGCGGTCACTACGTGGGTCTCGTCCGTCACCGGCACCCAGACGTTGAGCCCGCTGCCGCCGTGGCTGGCCACGCCGTGGCCGGCGAGCGCGGCCCGCAGCGCCTCCCGGCGGCGCTGGTAGGCCTGGCCAGCCTCGGTCACCGAGGCGGTGACCGAGGGGTCGCGCCACAACTGTCCGAGCAGCCGCTGCAGGACCGTGGAGACCCAGCCGGAACCGATACGCATTCGACCGGCAACCCGGCTCAGTGTGGTTTCGTCGCCGGTCAACAGCGCTATCCGCAGGTCCGGGCCGTACGGCTTGCTGGCGGAGCGGACAAACGCCCACCGGGATGTCGCGCCGGCCAGCACGTGCGGTGGGCCGTCGGAGAGCTCGGCGGCGTGGTCGTCCTCGATGAGCAGCACGTCGTCGGTTTCGCGCAGCAGCCGTCGCAGCCGGTCGGCCCGGTCGGCGTCCAGGGCGGCGCCGGTCGGGTTCTGCGCCCGGGTGGTGACCACGATGGCGGACACCCCGGCGGACAGCGCCGCCCGCAAGCCGGGTTCGGTGGGGCCACGGTCGTCCACCGGCATCGGCACCGGGGTGAAGCCCAGTGCCGCGATCAGGTCCAGCAGGTTGGCCCAGCCGGGGTCCTCCACCGCGATCCGGTCGCCAGCGCGCAGATTGCTGGTGAGCAGGCGTTCGATCCCGTCCAGCGCGCCACTGGTGACGGTGAGACCGGCAGCCGGCAGGCCGGCGTCGGCCAACCGGACCGCAGCGAGCGCGGCGAGGTCGGGCAGCAGGCCGGCGTCGGCGTAACCCTGCCCGGACGAGGTGTCGGCCAACTGCCGGGCGACCGCAGCGAGATGTGTCGCCAGCGGCGGCAACAGACGTGGATCCGGCTCGCCGGTGGACAGGTCCAGGGTGCCCGGCGGGGCCGGCGCGGACGGACCGGGCCGGGTCACGGCGACCGGTGGGCGGGCGCGGACCCGGGTGCCCCGTCGGCCGTCGGTGTCGACGATCCCCCGCTGGCGCAGCGCCTGGTACGCCTTGGCGACGGTGGCCGGGCTGACCTCGAGTGCGTCGGCGAGCGTACGCACCGCCGGCAGCAGGGCGCCAGGTGCCAACGCGCCGGTGCGGACACCGGTCTCGACGCTGGCCGAGATCTCGGTCGCGGTCGCACCGGTCGGCTGATATTGTTCTGACACAATAAACGAATTGTACTAGCACAATCTCGGGAGATCAAGTGTACCCCGCCACCGCCCGCACCACCGCCGCACGACGCCTCAGCCGGGTCACCTACCAGCGCACCGAGGCGCACCGCATCCTCGACGAGGCGTACCACTGCTGCCTGGCGTTCGTCGCCGACGGCGCGCCCCGGGCACTGCCTACCCTGCACGTACGCGTCGACGAGACCCTGTACCTGCACGGCTCCACCGCGAGCACCCCCCTATTGGCCGCCCGCGCCCCGCAGGGGCTCGCCGTCTGTGTGGCCGTCACCCTGCTCGACGGCCTGGTCTACGCCCGCGCCCAGGCGCACCACAGCGCCAACTACCGGTCAGTCGTCGTGCACGGCACCGCCCGGCTGGTCGACGACCCGGCCGACAAGCGGCGGGCACTCGACGCCCTGATCGACAAGGCGGCCCCGGGCCGGGCCGCGGACAGCCGGCCACCGACGAACCGGGAACTCGCGCAGACAGCGGTGCTCGCCGTCGCTCTCGACGAGGTGTCGGTCAAGGCCCGCACCGGTGACCCGGTCGACGAGCAGGCCGACCTCGCGCTGCCGTACTGGGCCGGGGTGCTGCCGTTGCGCACCGTCGCCGACCCGCCGCGCTCCGCCGCCGGAGTCACCTGGGCGGCGCCGAGCTACCTCACCGCCGCGGCCCCGGTGGCGGCCACCGCCCCGGCACACCCGGACACGGTGCCGCAGCGCACACCTTGACCAGCCGAATATCTCTCGCCCGACCGCTGGTCCAGGTAGCAGGATGTCCCCATGCTGGGCATCACCGACATCTGGACGTACATTCTGGGCACCGTGGCGATCGTCCTGCTGCCCGGGCCGAACTCGTTGTTCGTCCTGTCCACCGCCGCCCGCCGCGGCGTGCGGCACGGCTACCGGGCGGCCGGCGGCGTCTTCCTCGGCGACACGGTGCTGATGGTGCTCTCCGCAGCCGGGGTCGCCTCCCTGCTCAAGACCCATCCGGCGATGTTCACCGTGATCAAGTACGCCGGGGCGGCATACCTCGGCTATGTCGGTGTCACCATGTTCCGTGGTGCCTGGCGGCGCTGGCGGCGGCGCGACGACCCGGCCGCGCCCCGGTTGGTGGACGCCGCCGAGCCGGCGGCGGTGCGCCACCCGTTCCGGCGGGCGACGGTGATCAGCCTGCTGAACCCGAAGGCGATCCTGTTCTTCGTGTCATTCTTCATCCAGTTCGTCGACCCGGCGTACCCGTACCCGGCGCTGTCGTTCCTACTGCTCGGCGCGATCGCTCAGCTGTTCAGCGTCATCTACCTGACCGTGCTGATCTTCACCGGGACGTACCTGGCGATGCAGTTCCGGCAGCGGCGCCGGCTCGCCGCGACGGTCACCAGCGGGGTGGGCGCTCTGTTCCTCGGCTTCGGGGTCAAGCTCGCCACCGCCAGCGCCGGAGCAGCCTGACCGCCGGAGCATGGCCGCCGGAACAGCCTGACCGTAGGAACAGCCTGGCCGCCGGTCGGCCAACCGCCACCGTCGGCACGCAGGTCAGCGCATCCGCCGTCCCCTCGGTACGGTGTCCGTCTCGTCGTCGAACTCGCCGATGACCTCCTCCAGCAGGTCCTCCAACGCCACGAAACCGATCGGCCGGTCGGCCCCGGCACCGTTGGTGACCAGCGCCAGCTGGACCTGGTCGGCGCGCATCGCCGCCACCGCCTCGGTTACGGTGGCCGTCGCCGGCAGCAGGAACGGCCGGCTCATCAGCGATTCTGCGGTCGGCGCGCCGTCGCAGGTGTTCGCCCGTACCGCGTCGCGTACGTGCACGATGCCGATCAGATCGCCGGCCTCCCCGCAGACCACCAGGCGGGACCGGCCGCTGCCCCGGGACAGCTCCTCCACCCGCTCGGCGGTGTCCGTCCGGGCCACCGCGACGACCTGGTCCACCGGCTGCATCACGTCCCGGACGGTGGTGCGCTCCAGCTGGAGCATCTTGGCCAGCAGCTCGTGCTGGTCCGGCGGAAGCAGGCCGTGCTCCCGCGACTGTTCCAGCAGGATGCGCAGCTCGTCCGGGCCGTGCACCTGGGCGAGCTGGTCCTGCGGTTCGACCCGGAACGCCCGCAGCACGGCATTGGCGATCGCGTTCAACCCGGACAGGACCGGCCGGGACACCCGGGCGAACGCCCGGAACGGCAGCGCCAGCAGCAGCGCCGACCGCTCCGGATGGGTGATCGCCCACGACTTCGGTGCCATCTCGCCGACCACCAGGTGCAGGAAGACCACCAGGGCGAGGGCGAACAGGAACGCGACCAGGTGACTGGCCGCGTACGGCAGACCGGCCCGTTCCAACAGCGGCGCCATCAGCCGCTCCACCGCCGGCTCGGCCAACGCGCCCAGGCCGAGGGTGCAGACGGTGATGCCCAACTGCGCCCCGGCGAGCATCAGCGACAGCTCGCGGGAGCCGTCCAGCGCCGCCCGGGCCGCCCGCGAGCCGCCCGCCGCGGCCTGTTCCAGGCGGTACCGCTTGCTCGCCACCAGGGCGAACTCCGCGGCCACGAAGAACCCGTTCAGGGCGAGCAGCACCAGTGAGGTCAGCAACGCCCACCCGGTGCTCACCCGATCACCTCCAGCCGTACCGAGTCGGGCACGTGCCGGTCGACGGAGATCACGTGCAGTACGGCCCGCCGGGCCGGATGGTGACCGTTGCCGGCGGTCATCTCGTCCAGGCTGATCGAGATCTGGTCGCCGACCTGGGGCACCCGGCCCAGTTCCCGCATGACCAGGCCGGAGAGGGTGTCGTACTCGGGTGCGGTCGGCAGCTCGACACCGGTGGTGTCGGCGACCTCGTCGATTCGCCAGCGGGCCGGCACCAGCCAGGAGCCGTCCGGCTGGCGGGCCGGGGCCGGCTCCGGCGGGTCGTCCTCGTCCCGGATCGGGCCGACCAGCTCCTCGGCGATGTCCTCCAGGGTGATCACCCCGGCGAAGCCGCCGTACTCGTCGACCACGCAGGCCAGCTGCCGGTGCCCCTTACGCAGCCGGTCCAGCACCGCCGGCAGCGGCAGGGTCTCCGGCACCAGCAGCGGGGGGACCATCACCGCCGCGACCGTCGTCACCGCCCGTCGCGACGGCGGTACGGTGAGCACGTCCGCGATGCTGGCGATGCCGACCAGGTCGTCGACGCCGTCCGAGCCGTGCACCGGGAACCGGGAGTGCCCGGTGTCCAGCAACTCCACCAGCCCGGTCAGCGGCACGTCGACCCGTACCGTGTGCACGTCGACCCGCGGCACCATGGCCTCGCCGGCGGTCAGCTGCCGGAAGTGCAGCCCTCGGTCGAGCAGCGTGGACATCGCCGAGTCGAGGTGCCCCTCCTGGCGGGACTCGGCGATGATCTGGCCGAGGTCCTCGGCGGTGGCGCCACTGGGCAGCTCCTCGATCGGCTCGATGCCGACCCGCCGTAGCAACCGGTTCGCCGCGATGTCGAACATCCGGATCAGTGGTCCGGCGACGGCCAGGTAGATCAGGGTCGACCGGCTGAGCGCCCGGGCCAACGTCTCGGCCCGGGCGAGAGCGAGGTTCTTGGGGGCCAGCTCACCGAGGACCATCTGCACCACGGTCGAGATGATCAGCGCCAGCCCGACCGAGATGGTCAGGCTGGCGGCCGGCGGAACCCCGACCCCACCGAGCAGCTCGGACAGTCCGGCGCCGAGGTACGGCTCGGCGACGTAGCCGACCAGCAACGCGGTGACCGTGATCCCCAACTGGGCGCCGGAGAGCATGAACGACAGCCGGCTGGTCACCCGCAGCGCCCGGGCGGCGGCCGGGTCGCCCCGGTCGGCCAGGGTCCGCAGCCGGCCCCGGTCGACGGCGACGTAGCCGAACTCCTGGGCGACGAAGTAGCCGGTCGCGACCGTCAACACGGTGATCAGAAAGAGACCGAAGACGATCAGCACCGGGGGCTCAGCGCTCCGGCGACCGGCGGCCGGAATGTCGGCAGCCGGGTGCTACCCGGCTGGCTACTGCTGCCCTCCTGGGCAGGAGCGTCGGTCATGGCCGGATTATATAGTGGCCTGCCGCTGCCCACCGGTTCCGTCGCCGCCGGTGCCGTCGACCGCCATTCCGTCCGCCTCGTCGGTGACCAGCAGGTCGCGCCGGACCAGATCGGCCCGGTAGGCGGCCCGGCCGATGATGTGGGCCGCGACCGGCGCGGTCGCCATCTGGAAGACCGCCACCATCAGCAGAGTGGCCAGTTCGGTGCCGCTCTGCAGCCGCAGCGCCAGCCCACTGAGGACCAGCAGCAGGCCGAGAACCTGCGGCTTGGTCGCCGCGTGTATCCGGGCGGCGACGTCGGGGAAGCGCAGCAGACCGATGCTGGCCGCCAGGCTGAGCAGCGCGCCGCCGATCAGCAGCGTGCCGGACAGTACGGTCAGCACCCCGTTCACCGTTGCTCCCGTTCGGCGGCGGCGACCGCGGGCGGGCGGGCGGCGACGAACCGGACGATGCTGACCGAGCCCACGAACCCGAGCAGGGACAGCACCACGAGCACCGGCAGGGTGGTGGCGTGCCGGTTGACCGCCGCCTCCGCGGCGAGCCCACCGACGATGATGGCGATCAGCACCTCGGCGGCCACCACCCGGTCGAGCAGTGTCGGACCACGGATGATCCGCCCGACGGTCAGCAGGGCCGCCACGGCCAGCAGGACGGTCACCACAACGGCTACGAAGGTCATCGATTCTCTCCGTTCCCTGGGCGGGGATCGTTTCCGGAAAGGGGATAGTCGGCCGGGCGAGGACCGTCGGCCGGGCGAGGACCGTCGATTTGCCGTACGTCGTCCGCCGAGCCGACGGCGCGGACGATCCGCTCCTCCAACGCCAGCACCTTCCGCCGGGCCCGCTCGACGTCACGGTGATCGACGACGTCGAGCACGTGAACGTAGAGGGTGCCGCTGGCCGGGTCGGCCTCGACGATGAGGCTGCCCGGGATCAACGACAACGCCTCCGCGGTGAGGGTCAGGTTCAGGTCCGTCCGGACCCGTAGCCGCACCGCGATGACCGCGCTGCGCGGCGTGTGCCCGAACCGGATGGCGGTCCAGGCCACCTGCGCACTCGCGGTGAACAGGTCAACGACGAACCGGACGAGGAAGCGCAGCACAGCCAGCGGTCGGATCCGGCCCTCGAAGGCGACCGGCGGCAGTGGGAAGACGGTGACCACCACCAGTGCGACGACCGTCCCGCCGAGCAGATTGCCGACGGAGAACCGCCCGTAGAACAGGTTCCACAGCACCACCAGAGCGGCGACCGCGACGATCTGGGTACGCCAGCGCGCGGCCCTGGACACCGGACTCATCGGGCTCCTCCCGGCGGCAACACCGCGTCGACGTACGGCGTCCGACTCACCAGGTTGGCTGCCGCCTCGGTGCCGATCTGGTACAACGGTCCGGCCAGCACGGTCAGCGCCAGGCCGAGCAGCACCAGTGCGGTAGTCGCGCCGACCAGCAGGGGCGGCATCGGTTCCACCGACCCCGGGCCGTCGGCGGCGAGCGGGGTGGAGGCCGAGTCGGTGGACGGCACCCGGACACCGGACACCGCCCGGGTTGCGGACGGCACCGTCGCCGGCTGCGGGGCCGCAGCAGGTGCCGGTGCCGTCGCCGGACCGCCCGCTGTGGTCTGCGGGGCGGTCTTGCGCCAGAAGGCGAGATTCCACACCCGGGTCACCGCGTACAGGGTGAGCAGGCTGGTCAGCACGGCACCGGCGACGACCACCCAGACCAGCGGGCCGCCGTCGGCGACCCCGGCCTGCAGCAACCCGAGCTTGCCGAGGAACCCGGAGAACGGTGGTATGCCGGCCAGGTTCAACGCCGGCAGAAAGAACAGCGCGGCGAGCAGCGGCGCGGCCCGGGCCAGCCCGCCGAGACGTTCCAGGTTGGTGCTGCCGCCCCGGCGCTCCACCAGTCCGGTCGCCAGGAACAGCGTGGTCTGGACGGTGATGTGGTGCACCACGTAGAAGATCGCCGCCGCCAGTCCGGCGGCGGTGCCGAGCGCGATCCCGAACAGCATGTAGCCGATGTGACTGACCAGGGTGAACGAGAGCAGCCGCTTGATGTCCGACTGCGCGACGGCACCGAGGATGCCGACCACCATGGTCAGCAGCGCGACCACCAGCAGCAGGTCGCGGGTGCGTCCGCCGGGAAACAGCAACGTCTCGGTACGGATGATCGCGTAGACGCCGACCTTGGTCAGCAGACCGGCGAAGACGGCGGTGACCGGAGCCGGCGCGGTCGGGTAGCTGTCCGGCAGCCAGGCCGACAGCGGGAACACCGCCGCCTTGATGCCGAACGCGAGAAGCAGCATCAGCTGCAGCACCAGCCGCAGGTCGTCGGGGAGTCCGTCGAGCCGGTCGGCCAGCTGCGCCAGGTTCACCGTGCCGGTGGCGGCGTAGACCAGCCCGATCGCGGTGAGGAAGATGACCGAGGAGAGGATGCTGACCACGACGTACGTCGTGCCGGCCCGGATCCGTACCTCGGTGCCGCCCAGGGTGAGCAGCACGTAGCTGGCGCCGAGCAGGATCTCGAACCCGACGTACAGGTTGAACAGATCCCCGGAGAGGAACGCGTTGGTCACTCCGGCGGTGAGAATCAGGTACGTCGGGTGGTAGATCGCCACCGGTGTGCTCTCCCGACCGTCAGCGCGACCTTCACCGATCGAATACAGCAGTACGCAGAGCGTCACCGCGGTGGAGACCACCAGCATCAGGGTGGCGAGCTGGTCGGCGACCAGCACGATGCCCAGCGGCACCGGCCAGCCGCCCACCCGTACCACCTGGGGTCCCTCGATGTGGGCGGTGATCAACAGGGCGAGCGCGACGCCGAAGGTGACGGTGAGGGCGGCGACGCTGGTGGTCCGCTGGGCACGCGGATGCCGGGCCAGCACCAGGGTGATCCCCGCGCCGAGCAGCGGCACGATCACCGGCAACGGCACCAGGAAACTCACGGGTCGCTCCGATCGAGATCGCCGGCGCGGGCCGGGGCGGTACGGGGGGCACCGATCGCGTCGATCGGGTCGGTGTCGTGGTCGTCGCTGTCCTCGGCGTCGTCCTCGGCGTTAGGTCCCTGGTCGGCGAGGGCGCGCTGCACGATGAGCCGGTCCTCCAGGTCGTCCTGGACCTCGTCGTGGCCGAAGAGCAGCCAGCTGCGGTACGCCATGGCGAGCAGGAACGCGGTGAGCCCGAGCGTGATCACGATCGCGGTGAGGATGAGGGCCTGCGGCAGCGGGTCGCTCATCTCCTCGGCGGCGGTCACCTCGGCGATGGGTGCCCCGCCGGGCCGCCCACCCAGCAGGATCAGCAGGTTCGCCCCGTTGCCGAGCAGGATCACCCCGAGCACCACCCGGGTGAGACTGCGTTCCAGCAACAGGGTGACGCCGGCGGCGAAGAGCACCCCGACGGTCAGGACGAGCACGATGTTGGGCGGCATGTCAGCTCCTTCCTCCGGCGACCCGGTCGCCGCCGGCACCCGGCGCGCTGGCTGTACTGCCGGCACCAGGCACGCCGGCTGTGCCGGCTGTGTCAGCGGCGACGAGCTTGCCCTGCGGGGTGTCGTCCACCTCGACGTCCGGTTCGGCGGACCGCGCGATCTGCCGGTCGACCTCGGCACCGAGGCTGCGCAGGATGTCCAGGACCAGACCCACCACGATCAGGTAGACGCCCACGTCGAAGAAGAGCGAGGTGACCAGGTGGACGTCGCCGATCACCGGCAGGTGCAGGTCCACGATGGCGCTCTGCAGCACGTCGGCGCCGACCAGGATCGGGCTCAGCCCGGCCCCGATCGCCAGGAACAGACCGACGCCGAGCACCAGCCCGGCGTCCACCGGCGCCGCCTCGTTGAGTTCGTGGCGGCCACCGGCGAGATAGCGCACCGCCAGCGCCAGCCCGGCCACCAGCCCGCCGGCGAACCCGCCACCGGGCGCGTTGTGGCCGGAGAAGAGCAGGAATATCGAGTAGACCAGGATGGCGTGGAACAGCAGCCGGGTGACGACCTCGAAGATGATCGACCGGCCCCGCGGGGTCTGGGTCGCGCCGCCCCGTAGCCAGATCCGCTGGCGCCGGGACCGGGCCGGCGGGGACGGGCCGCCCGGCCGACCGCCGGGGCCGGCTACGGTCGCGGCGCCGACCCGGCGTGGGCCCGGACCGGTACGCGGCCGCAGGAACACCAGGCTGGCCACGCCGGTCGCCGCGACGACCAGCACCGAGATCTCCCCCATGGTGTCCCAGGCGCGGATGTCGACCAGCGTCACGTTCACCACGTTGCGCCCGCCGCCGTACTCCACCGCCTGTTCGGGGTAGGCCTCCGAGACGGGTGCCGCGTCCCGGTTGCCGACCGCCGCCATCGCCATGCCGGACATCACCACGCCGACGACGACACCCAGGGCGATCCGCGCGTACCGGCTGGAACGCAGTGGACGTTCCGAGAAGTAGATCGGCAGCCGACGAACCACCAGGACGAACACCACGATGGTGATCGTCTCGACGAGGAACTGGGTGAGCGCCAGGTCGGGTGCGCCGTGCAGGACGAACATCAACGCGGTGCAGTACCCGGTCACTCCGGCCAGGATGACGGCCTTCAGTCGGCGTTGCGCCCGGACCGTGGCGATCGCGGCGACCACCAGGACCGCTGCCACCGCGATCTGCACCGGCGTGTCGTACCAGCGCCACTGCCCGGTCCACGGCCGGGTCACCAGCAGCGCTCCACCGGGCACGGTGACCAGCACCAGCAGGATGATGCTGAGGTACTGCGGCAGCGACCCGCGCTGGGTGGCGCCGGTGACCTCCACCGAGATCCGGTCCAGCAGGTGGGTCGCCTGGGCGTAGCTGGTCGCCCCGTCGGTCGGGGCCCGCAGCCGCCGCTGCACGGCGGCCACCCGTTCCCGGGCCAGGAACAACGCGGCACCGCCGACGAGCGCGATGAGGGACAGCCCCAGCGCGGGGGTGAACCCGTGCCACAGCGCCAGGTGGTAGTCACCCGGGCCGAACAGCCCGGCGTACGGGGTGAGCACCGTGTCGACCGCACCGGCCGCCGGCCCGAGCAGCAGGCCGAGCAGCGCCAGTACGCCGACCGGCAGCACGAACACCGGGCCGACCGGCGCGGCGGCGGTCGGCTCCCGACCGGGCTTGCCGGCGAACGCACCCCAGATGAACCGGGCACTGTACGCGGTGGTGAACACCGAGCCGAGAACGATCAGCGCCAACACGACCGGGTCGGGCGCGAACGCCTCCAGCACCGCCTCCTTGCCGACGAAGCCGAGCAGCGGCGGCACCCCGGCCATCGACGCGGCGGCGAGCGTGGCGGCCACGGCGACCGCCGGCATCCGCCGGCCCAGCCCGCTCAGCTCGGTGAGGTCGCGGGTGCCGGCGCACCGGTCGACGATGCCGACCACCAGGAACAGGGTCGCCTTGAACAGGGCGTGGGCGAGCAGCATCGTCGCCCCGGCCAGCGCCGGGCCGCGTTCACCCGCGCCGGTCACCACCACCAGCAGGCCGAGCTGGCTCACGGTCCCGTACGCCAGCAGCAGCTTGAGGTCGGTCTGGCGCAGCGCCGCCCAGCCGCCGACCAGCATGGTGGCGGTGCCGGTGGTGACGATCAACCAGTACCACCAGGGGTTGCCCGCG
This sequence comes from Solwaraspora sp. WMMB762, assembly GCF_049179115.1. Classification (NCBI taxonomy): domain Bacteria; kingdom Bacillati; phylum Actinomycetota; class Actinomycetes; order Micromonosporales; family Micromonosporaceae; genus Solwaraspora; species Solwaraspora sp. WMMB762. Next base: position 7,126,000 of record NZ_JBMHMD010000001.1, on the reverse strand, counting down.
TACACCGGTGACAACAGGGCCACCAGGTAGACGCCGGCCTTCACCATGGCGGCGGCGTGCAGGTAGGCGCTGACCGGGGTGGGCGCGGCCATCGCCGAGGGCAGCCAGAAGCTGAACGGGAAGATCGCCGACTTCGACAGCGCGCCGACGAGCACCAGCACCAGCGCGACGGCCAGGTAGCCGCCCCCCGGCGGTGGGCTGGCCGCGATCTGCGACCAGCGGTAGGTGCCGGCCTGCTCGCCGAGCATGATGAACCCGACGAGCATCGCCAGGCCGCCCAGGGTGGTCACGATCAGCGCCTGGGCGGCGGCCCGGCGGCTGGCCCGCTTCTCCGGATGGTGGCCGATCAACAGGTAGGAGAAGACGGTGGTCAGCTCCCAGAAGACGTAGAGCAGGATCAGGTCGTCGGCGAGGACCAGACCGAGCATGGCTCCGGCGAATCCGACGAAGTTCGCGGCGAACCGGCCAAGGTTGGGCTCACCCGGCGCGAAGTAGCGGGCGCAGTAGATCAGAACCAGGGCTCCGACGCCGCCGACCAGCAGCACCATGAGCCAGGACAGGGTGCCGACCCGAAACGTCAGGTCGAGGCCGAGCTGCGGCACCCACCGGTACGTCTCGTCGAGCGTGGCACCGTCGCGTACCGCACCGGTGTTGGCCAGTGCCCAGGCTGCGGCGGCACCGGGCGCGGCGGCCAGCAGGTAGCAGGCACGCGGACCCCACCAGCGGACCAGCACCGGCGCCACGAGCGCCGTCACCAGGTGGACGATGAGCAATACCAGCACGCACGGCTCCAGGTAGGTGTCGTCGCGGGCCCGCGCGTCGGCACGGGTCCGTTGCCGGGCTTGCCCGCCCGGCGGGAGAGGAACGCCGGACGGCGCGTCGCGGCCGTGGCGGGGGGTGACGTGGAAGTGGCGGAGGCTCGGGACGTCCGGCCTCGGACTCCGCCGGTTCGGTGGCCCGGTTCAGTCGAGAATGGGCAGGTGTGCGGCCGCGGTGGTCAGCTGCGCCGCCAGCTGGTCGGGTGGTGCCCGGCTGGAGCAGGGTCGGGTGCCGCGGTGCAGGAGCGGACCGGCGGCCGACGACCGGGCCGCCTGGCCGGTGGCGGATGGCGCGGCGGGCCAGGTTGGCGTGGTGACGGCACCGGTCGGAGTGCCGTGGTCGTCGCCGGCTGGGCCGGGCCGGGCCGACACGCTCTGCTGCTGCCGGTGGTCGGCGTCGTCGACGCAGTTGCGACCACCGGGCGAGACGGTCTGGTGCAGCAGCGCGGCTCCGATGGAGGCCGGCCCGGCAGCGACGGCGACGGCTGGTACGGCGACCGAGGCGGCACCGTGCACGGCGGTGAGGGTGAGCAGGACGAGTAGAACGACGGCGATCCTGCGCGGAGCCGGGAGGTGGCGCAGCTGTGCCATCCGTGCCCCCTCCGCTGTCGATCCCCGCCAGCCTACCGGTCTCCCGGTGCCGGCCGCCTGGCTGGCCGGGCCCGCCGGGCGGTGGCCGGGCCTGGACGTCGCTGGTTCCCGGAGCTTGGATGGTAAGCGATCGAAGCGGATTCGGTGATTACCGTACGGTTACCGTCATGTGCCGGCTGGTTCGGTGGGAGCCGTTGCCGTCGCCGTCGCGGCGGGCATCGCCGGGCGGGCCGGCGTCGCGGGTCCGGCGGGTGCGGGCACGTCGGCGAGCGGCAGCAGACCTCGTCGGCTGGCCAGCAGCATGTGGTAGTGCACGGTGGCGCGTACCCGCGCCCGGTCGGCGGCGCTCGCCGATCCGCTGTCGACGACCAGGGCCCGCAGGGTGTCGGCGAACCGGTCCACCGCCGCCGGGTCGAGCCGGTGGTGCCGCAGCCGCAGCAGCGCCACCAGTCCGTCCACCTTCCGGAGTAGAACCTCCGTGTCGTGGTGGAGGCCGCGCTCGACAACGGGCATGGAGGTACTCCTTGAGAGATCGGACGATGACGGAAAGTTACTCCATAACTACTAAGTCGGGCAAGCCAGACCTGCCGGTTCCACTCGAATTTGTGGATCCGGGTCAGCCGGGCGGCCCAGCTTCGTCGTACCCGGCGGGCAGGATGGTTCACGCCGGCAGCCGGATGTACCGATGGAGGGACCAGCGATGACCGCGGTGTTGGAGCGCTTCGGGGCGGCCACCCGGGAGTGGTTCTCCGCCGCTTTCGCCGCGCCGACCGCCGCGCAGACCGGCGCGTGGGAGGCGATCAGCGACGGCCGGCACGCCCTGGTGGTCGCACCCACCGGATCCGGCAAGACCCTCGCCGCGTTCCTCTGGTCCCTGGACCAGTTGACCCGCTCGCCCGCTCCCGACGATCCGCGGCTGCGGTGCCGGGTGCTCTACCTGAGCCCGCTCAAGGCACTCGCGGTCGACGTCGACCGCAACCTACGTACCCCGCTGGTCGGCATCGGCCAGGCCGCCGCCCGCATCGGTGCTCCGGCGCCGCAGGTGACCGTCGGCATCCGCACCGGCGACACCCCGGCCGATCAGCGACGCGCCTTCCTCCGGCAACCGCCGGACATCCTCATCACCACTCCCGAGTCGCTGTTCCTGCTGCTCACCTCGGCCGCCCGGGAGTCGCTGCGCGGCGTGCGTACGGTCATCGTCGACGAGGTGCACGCGGTCGCCGGCACCAAACGCGGCGCGCACCTGGCGTTGTCGCTGGAGCGGTTGGACGCGCTGCTGCCGGCACCCGCCCAGCGGATCGGCCTGTCCGCCACGGTCCGGCCGATCGAGGAGACCGCCCAGTTCCTCGGTGGCCGTCAGCCCGTGCAGGTGGTCGCCCCGGCCACGACCAAGACCATCGATGTCAGCGTCCAGGTGCCGGTGCCGGATCTCGACCAGCTGGACGAACGCGAGGCGGCGCAGGAGGACCCCGACGGTCCGCCGCCGGCCGGCCGGTCGATCTGGCCGGCGGTCGAGGAACGCGTCTTCGACCTGATCCGGCGGCACCGGTCGACCATCGTGTTCACCAACTCCCGGCGCTCGGCGGAACGGCTCTGCGCCCGGCTCAACGAACTCGCCGCAGGCCGGGCGGACGGCACGGACCAGCAGTCCGGCCCGCCCGGCGGCGACCGCGGCGGCGGCGACCGGCGGTCCAGTACCCGGATGCCGGCGGAGATCATGGCCCAGTCGGACACCGCGCACGGCGCTCCGGCAGTGATCGCCCGCGCCCACCACGGCAGCGTGTCGCGCTCCGAACGGCAGCAGATCGAAGAGGCGTTGAAGTCCGGCCAACTGCCGGCGGTGATCGCCACCTCCAGCCTGGAGCTCGGCATCGACATGGGTGCGGTCGACCTTGTCGTACAGATCGAGGCACCGCCGAGCGTCGCCGCCGGCCTGCAGCGGATCGGCCGGGCCGGGCACCAGGTGGGCGCGCTGTCGCACGGGGTGATCCTGCCCAAGCACCGTGGCGGCCTGCTGGCCTGTGCGGTGGTCAGCGAGCGGATGGTCCGCGGCGCGATCGAGCAGCTGCGGTACCCGCGCAACCCGCTCGACGTACTCGCCCAGCAGATCGTCGCGATGGTGTCGCTCGATCCGTGGCCGGTCGACGCGTTGGCGACGCTGGTGCGCGGCGCGGCCCCGTACGCCGAACTGCCCGACTCGGCGCTGCACGCGGTGCTGGACATGCTCTCCGGCCGGTACCCGTCGACCGCGTTCGCCGAGCTGCGGCCCCGGCTGCTCTGGGACCGTGACGCCGACCTGCTCACCGGGCGGCCGGGCGCGCAGCGGCTGGCCGTCACCAGTGGCGGCACGATCCCGGATCGCGGCCTGTTCGGTGTCTTCCTGGCCGGGGCTGAACGGCCGGTGCGGGTCGGCGAGCTCGACGAGGAGATGGTCTACGAGTCCCGGGTCGGCGACGTCTTCCTGCTCGGTGCGACGTCGTGGCGGATCGAGGAGATCACCCCGGACCGGGTGCTGGTCACCCCCGCCCCGGGCCAGGCGGCCCGGATGCCGTTCTGGAAAGGCGACCAGCCTGGTCGCCCGATCGAGCTGGGCCGGGCGCTGGGCGCCCGGCTGCGCCAGGTCAGCCGGCAGGACCCGACCGCCGCCCGCGCCGGGCTGCTGTCGTCCGGTCTGGACGACTGGGCCGCCGACAACCTGCTGCGCTACCTCGACGACCAGCGCACCGCCGCCCGCAGCCTGCCGGACGACCGGACGGTCGTCGTCGAACGGTTCCACGACGAACTCGGCGACTGGCGCCTGGTCGTGCACAGCGTCTTCGGTGCCCAGGTCAACGCCCCGTGGGCGCTGGCGATCGGGCACCGGATCAGCGAGCGGTACGGCGTCGACGCCCAGGTGCTGCCCGCCGACGACGGCATCGTGGTCCGCCTGCCCGAGATGGCCGACACCCCACCCGGCGCCGATCTGGTCGCCTTCGACAGCGACGAGATCAGCCAGCTCGTCGAAGCGGCCGTCGGCGGGTCGGCCCTGTTCGCCGCCCGGTTCCGGGAATGCGCCGCCCGGGCGCTGCTGCTGCCCCGCCGGGATCCGCGACGGCGGCAGCCGCTGTGGCAGCAGCGGCAACGCGCCGCCCAACTGCTCGACGTGGCGCGCGAGTTCACCGACTTCCCGATCACTTTGGAGGCGGCGCGGGAATGCCTGCGGGACGTCTTCGACATGCCGGCGTTGGCCGGGCTGATGGGTGACCTGGCGGCACGGCGGCTGCGGCTGGTGGAGGTCGAGACACCCCGACCGTCGCCGTTCGCCCGTTCCCTGCTGTTCGGCTACGTTGGAGCCTTCCTCTACGAAGGGGACCTGCCGCTGGCCGAGCGCCGGGCCGCCGCGCTGAGCCTCGATTCGACGTTGCTCGGCGAGCTGCTCGGCCGGGTCGAGCTGCGGGAGCTGCTCGACCCGGCGGTGCTCGACGAGACCCACCGGCAGCTGCAGTGGCTGGACGGACACCGCCGGGTACGCGACGCCGAGGACCTGGCCGAGCTGCTGCGGGTCGTCGGCGACCTGTCCGACGCCGAGTTGCGGGCCCGGCAGATCGACCCGGGCTGGCCGGCCGAGCTGGCCCGGGCCCGGCGCGCGCTGCGGGTGCGGATCGCCGGGCAGGAGCGGTGGATCGCGGTGGAGGACGCCAGCCGGATGCGCGACGCGCTCGGTGTCGCGCTGCCGGTGGGCGTCGCCGCGGCGTACCTCGCCCCGGTGGCCGACCCACTCGGCGACCTGGTCGCCCGCTACGCCCGTACCCGGGGGCCGTTCGACACCGCCGGCTGCGCCGCCCGGTTCGGGCTGGGCACCTTCGTCGTCGAACAGACCCTGCGGCGGCTCGCCGCGACCGGACGGATCGTGGCCGGCGAGTTCACCCCGGACCGGGCCGGCACCGAGTGGTGCGACGCCGACGTGCTGCGGCTACTGCGGCGCCGCTCGCTCGCGGCGCTGCGCCGCGAGATCGAGCCGGTGCCGGCCACCGCCCTGGTCCGGTTCCTTCCCCGGTGGCAGCAGGTCGCCGGCCCGGGACGCGGGGTGGACGGGGTGGCGGCCGCCGTCGAGCAACTGCAGGGAGCGGCCCTGCCGGCCGGCGCGGTGGAACGGCTGATCCTGCCCGCCCGGGTGGCCGACTACTCCCCCGCGTACCTGGACGAGCTCTGCGCCTCCGGCGAGGTCACCTGGTCCGGTGCCGGCGCGGTCGGCTCCGGTGACGGCTGGATCCGGTTGGTGTTCACGGAGACCGCACCGCTGCTGCTGCCGCCGCCGGACCCGGCGCTGGCACTGACTGCGGTGCACGAGGCGGTGCTCGCCGCCCTCGCCGACGAGCAGGCGCTGTTCTTCCGGCAGCTGGCCGACCGGGCCGGCGCGGCGCTCGCCGACACCGCTGGCGTCGTGCCCCCCGCCGACACCGCTGGCGGGACGCCCGCCGGCAACGCCGATTCGGCCGGGCGGATCGAGACGGCGATCTGGGACCTGGTGTGGGCCGGCTGGCTGACCAACGACACGCTGGCGCCACTGCGGGCCGTACTCGGACCACGCCCGACACAGCGGGTGCGCACCGCCGCCGGGCCGCGGGGCCGGGCCCGGCGGGTCGGTCGGGAGTTCGTCGCCCGTACCGCCGCGCCGCAGCTGGCCGGTCGGTGGTCGCTGCTGCCACCACGTGACCCCGACCCGACCCGGCGGGCGGCGCTCGCCGCCGACGTACTGCTCGAACGGCACGGGGTGGTGACCCGGGGAGCGGTCGCCGCTGAGGGACAGCCGGGTGGGTTCGCCGCGGTGTACCCGGTGCTGGCCGCGCTGGAGGAACGCGGCGCGGCCCGCCGAGGCTACTTCATCGACGGGCTCGGTGCGGCCCAGTTCGCCGTACCCGGTGCGGTGGACCGGCTGCGGGAACTCGCCGGCTCCGATCCGGCGCACCGCCGGCAGCTTGAGACAGTGGTGCTGGCGGCAGCCGATCCGGCGAACCCGTACGGCGCGGCACTGCCCTGGCCGCAGCGCCCGGTGGACAGCGCCGACGAGTCGGCGGCGGGGCACCGACCCGGGCGCAAGGCCGGGGCGCTGGTGGTCCTGGTCGACGCGGAGGCGGCGCTCTACGTCGAACGCGGCGGTCGCAGTCTGCTCTGCTTCACTCAGGACGGACAGCGGCTCGAGGCGGCGGCCCGGGCGCTGGCCGGCGCGGTGAGCACCGGGGCGCTCGGCACCATCTCGGTCGAACGCGCCGACGGGGAGCGGGTGCACAGCTCCCCACTGCGGACGGCGCTGGCCGCCGCCGGCTTCCGGGCCACCCCGCGTGGACTGCGGTTACGCGGCTGATCGACGACGTCGAGCGGGGCACCACCGCCACGGCGCGGTCCGCTGGCAGCGCACCGCCGTCGGCGGTGCGCTGCCAGCGGACCATCGACGGGGTACCTCAGGCACATGCCCGAAACGTTCCTGTGGAAGGCTTAGCGGGTGGTCCCGTACTCCGTCGACAGATGCCCCTGCTGTGGTTACCGGACCGGATGCACCACCTGCCCCGTCTGCTTCTGGACCGACGACGGCCAGGGCGATGACGACGCCGAGGTGGTGCGTGGCGGGCCGAACGGCGACTTGAGCCTGTCCCATGCCCGGCTCAACTTTGCGATCTACGGTGCCAGCCACCTGCGGTACGCCGACATCGTCCGACCCCCGCGTCCCGACGAGTATCCGTAGCGATTCCAGTGATCCGCCGGGTCAGGAATGGGCCGACATTCTGCTACGGTGTCGGCACCCTGTTACCGCGACGCCACAAACTGCACTCCTGCCGCGGTATGTCAAGCGGCCAGATTCGCACTGGGTGAACAACCCCCTGACCTCGATGTTGAACCGGGGACATCAGCCGAACGGCCGATGCCGGCGAGTTGAGTCAGATTAGCCACAGGAAACGATTAAATGCTTCTTTTTTCTGCGGATTCCAAGCCAGCGGCATTGACGCGCGGGCGGTATTCGACATAACGTTCTGACCGATCATCAACCGCTCTGTCGACCCCACTCGGAGGTTGAGACACTATGGCCCGGGCACGATCTGCGGCACACACCCCACGCCGGCTGACAGTGGTCCTGGTGGGTCTCGTCGCCGGGCTGCTCGCACTGCCCGGCGTCGCGCTCGCCCAGCCCTCCGGGGCGACCCAGCTCGCCGCCACCGACATTCAGCTGCTCAACGGGGTCCGGCTCGCCGGACTGTGGGAGATTCCCGCCGGTCAGCTGGCGGCGGAGAAGGGCAGCACGCAACGGGTGCGCGAGGTCGGCGCCGCGATCGCCGAACAGCACGTCGAGCTCGACCTGCTGGTGGTCGAGGCGGCGAACAAGCTGGGTGTGGAGCTGCCCACCGACCCGACCGCCACCCAGCAGGGCTGGGTCAACGAGATGAAGACCTCGGAGGGTGCCCGGTTCGACCGGATCTTCGTCGAGCGGCTTCGCGCCGCCCACGGCAACATCTTCCCGGTCATCGGTGCGGTCCGGGCGAGCACCCGCAACGACGTTGTCCGGCAGCTCGCACAGGACGCCAACGGCTTCGTCCAGACCCACATGTCGCTGTTGGAGAGCACCGGTCTGGTGCGGTACGGCGAGCTTCCCCCGGTGGCTGTGCCGGCACCGGCTGACGACAGCCTCTTCGCTGCGGTCCAGGCCAATGCGGAGCTCAACAACGGCGTCAACTCGACGGCGATCTGGGTGGTGCTGATCGGCGCGCTGGCGCTCGGCACCGCCGCCACCTTCGCCGTGTTCCGACGACGGTACTGACCCTTGTCGTCACCCCGACTGCCTGGGCCGGAGACATCCGGCCCAGGCAGTCGGTATCCGGCCCGGGCAGTCGGCCGGCTATCCGGCCCATTCGGTCGCGACCTGCGGCAGGATTGTCGTCGTGCCTGAAGGCGACACCGTCTGGAACACCGCCCACCGGCTGCGCGAAGTGCTGGCTGGCCGGCGGCTCACCGGCAGCGACTTCCGGATCCCCCGGCTCGCGACCACCGACCTGTCCGGCTGGACCGTGCTGGACTGCGTGAGCCGTGGCAAGCACCTGCTGCTGCGGCTCGCGGCACCCGACGACCGGCGGTACACCCTGCACTCGCACCTGCGGATGGACGGCAGTTGGCGGACCTACCGGGTCGGTCAGCGCTGGACGGCCCGGCCGGCACACCTGATCCGCGTGGTGCTGCGCACCGATGAATCCTGCGCCGTCGGCTACCACCTGCACGAGCTGGCCCTGGTGAGGACGGAGCGGGAGTCGGAACTCACCGCCGGGCTGGGGCCGGATCTGCTCGGTGCCGACTGGGACGCCGCCGAAGCGGTCCGCCGGCTCGCCGCCCGACCCGAGACGCCTGTCGTCGAGGCGCTGCTCGACCAGCGCAATCTCGCCGGGATCGGCAACGTCTACGCCTGCGAGTTGCTGTTCCTGCGTGGTGTCGCGCCCGGTACGCCGGTCCGCGAGGTGCCGGACCTGGCCGCCGTCGTCGACCTGGCACGCCGGCTGCTGGTCGCAAACCGGGGGCGGGCCAGCCGCAGCATCACCGGCCTACCCGGGGAGGCCACCTACGTGTATGGCCGCTGGCGGCGGCCGTGCCGCCGCTGCGGCACGGCAGTGCGTCGCGTCGAGCCGGCGGTGGGGCGGGTCACCTACTGGTGCCCGACGTGCCAGCCGGGTCCGGTGGCTGGCGCAGCTCCGCCAGCCCGGCGGCAACCCCCCGCAGCAGGTCACCGGCCTCGGTGAGCCGGCTCACCGACGGGTGCTGCCCGACCGCCCGACCGTCCTCGGCGACGTAGTTGGCGGCCGCCGCGACCAGACCTTCGTAAGCGACGGTGCCGGCTTCCAGTTGCTCGACGAGCACCCGGTGCGAGTTGGCCAGCCCGGCGTCGGCCGGAGCCAGTCGTACCGCCTTCTCCACGCTGGCCACCCGGTACGCCAGGTCGCGCAGTGACTGCTCGGCCACCGCGGCTTCGAGCTGCGCCGACTCGCCCGGCCCGGTCAGTCGCGGCACCAGCCCGGCGAGGGTACGCGCGGCCCGGTCCAGCCGGGTCCAGGTGTCGGCCGCCGCCGTTCCGCGCAACGCCAGCAGCGCCTGCTGTCGGCGTACCTCGCCGACGGCGGCCCGGCCGAGCGGAATCCGCTCGACGGTGGCGACCAGCTTGAGCCGGGCCTGCTCGGCGGCGATGGCCGGATCCGGCGCGGGGGGCGGCGGTTGCGCGGTCAGCGCCCGTAGATCGGACCAGCGCCAGAAGGCCAACGCCGTGCTGGCACCGGCCGCCGCCGCCCACACCGCGTCGACCGGGCTGACCCCCGCGTACGGCAGCAGGACCGCCGCCGCGCCGCCGAAACCGCCAGCGAGCACGGTCCACCGGCGGGCACCCCGACGCAGGCGACGCAGCCTGCGAAAGTAGCGGGTCCGTGGATCCACCACCGTTGCTCCTTCCCGCCCCCTCGGACGCCGCCGCCCCCTCGGACGCCGCCGCCTCGAGGCGACACCACCCCGGCCGGGGATGGCCGTCCCGTGCCCCCTGCCTACGGCACCGTCTGAACCGGGCCGGTCACCACGTGCCCAGCCCGATGGTCAGCCGGCGGCGGAGGCGTCACCGGTGTTCTTGTCCTTCGCCATCGAGGCACGGAGCTGGTCGAGGCGGGCGACACTGGCGCTGTCCGCGCCGGCCGTGCTGTCCGCACCCGCCGGGGTCTGCTCGACCGCCGGCCCCGGCTGTGCCCCGGCGAGCTTCTCTCCCGCCATGCTGGCCCGGATCTGATCGAGCCGCGACGTACCAGCCATGTCGAGGGTGGACTTCTGCACCTCGAGCATCCGCCCCTCGACGGAGTTGCCGGCCAGCTCGGCCCGGCCCATCGCGGTGGCGTAGCGCTGCTCGATCTTGTCCCGCACCTCGTCGAGCGACGGCGTGTTCTTCGGCGCGGCGAGCGCCGACATCGACTCCAGCGACGACGCCACGGTCTCCTGCATCTTGGCCTGCTCGAGCTGGCTCAGCAGCTTGGTCCGCTCGGCCAGCTTCTGCTGCAGGATCATCTGATTGTTCTCCACCGCCTGACGGGCCTGAGCAGCGGCGGCCAACGACTGGTCGTGCAGGGTCTTGAGGTCCTCCATCGACTGCTCGCCGGCGACCAACTGGGTGGCGAGAGTCTGGGCGGTCTGCTCGTACTTGTTCGCCTCCGCCTCGTCGCCCTCGGCGCGGGCCTTGTCGGCCAGCACCAGCGCCTGCCGGGCCATCCCCTGCAGCCGCTCGACCTCGCTCATCTGCCGGGAGAGTTTCATTTCCAGCTGTCGCTGGTTGCCGATCACCGCGGCGGCCTGCTGAACCAGTGCCTGGTGCTGGCGCTGGGCGTCCTCGATCGCCTGCTGGATCTGCACCTTGGGGTCGGCGTGCTCATCTATCTTGGCGCCGAACAGCGCCATCAGGTAGCGCCAACCCTTGACGAACGGGTTCGCCATCTCTGCGGTATCCCCTCACTATCGGCGCGAACGGTCAGGCGGTCACGGCGACCCGACCCGGGCGGTACGGTGCGCCGGCACCCCTACCATCGTCCCAGGCCGTCGCCACCGCGTAAGCCACCGTCGGTGGGATCCGGCAGGGTAGGCCGGTTGAGGGTCAACCTTAGTGTCCCGGATCCAGCGGTGGCGAGCCCAGGATCCGGCAGCACGCTGCCGCTCGATCGGCCGCGGCTCAGGCGGCGCAGACGACGTCACGGTCCCGACCGCCGGTGTTCGGCACCCGCCGGGAGGCCCGCAGCGTCGTCTTGAGCGGCGAGTCGCTGCGGACCGAGACGGTCACCCCGCCCTCGGTGGCGACCTGGTGCACCGAAGCATCGCCCCGCTCGGCCGTACCGACGGCGCCGTCCGGGGCGGAGCGCAGAACCTCGCTGTGGCTCGGCCGCTCTTCCAGGGCCCGCTCGGGCGACGCGGCGGGCGACGTCGGGGACTGCTCGGGAAATGGAACCAGCAGGCCCTGCCGCTGCTCGGCGACGGCGACGGTGTGGCTCACGTCACGCAGCACCTCGGACAGCTGAGCACCCAACGCGTCGCAGATCGCAGCGAGCAGCTCACTCGAGGCTTCCTTCTGGCCGCGCTCGATCTCGGAGAGGTAGCCGAGGCTGACGTTCGCGGCGGTGGAGACCTCGCGCAGAGTCCGGCGCTGACCCTGCCGGCGGGCACGCAGCGCGTCACCGATAACGCGGCGTAGCAGGACCATCGCACCTCCCCCTGTCCGGGACCGGCCGGCGAGTGCCGGAGGCTTCCCGCAACCTTATCCGTTCGTCACCCGATCGACACCCCACCCGGGAGCACGAATCGGGCCCGGCAGGGCGATCAGAGTCAGATGTCAGTTATATCCGCTCGGCGTCCCGGGTGTCCCCCGCTCAGGGCCGCGTGGCGTGCAGTTGCGTCGTCAGCAGCCGCAGGGCAGCGGTCACGCTCGACCTGCGTACCGCATCTCGACCGCCACCGAGGTCCAACCGCCGGACCTGATGCACGCCAGCCGGACCGGCCAGGGCGACGTAGACCCGCCCGACCGGCTTGCCGCCCTGCGGCTGTGGGCCGGCCACCCCGGTGGTCGCCAGCGCCCACTCGGCGGCGCACCGGACCCGGGCACCCCGGGCCATGGCGACCGCGACGTCCGGGTCGACCGGTCCGCGGTCGGCGAGCAACCGCTCCGGCACGCCGGCCAGGGTGCGCTTCAGGTCGGTGGCGTACACGACCAGCCCACCGCGGAAGACCAGGCTCGCCCCGGCAACCTCGACCAGGGCGGACGCCAGCAAGCCACCAGTGAGCGACTCGACGACCGCCAGCGTCTCGCCCCGCTCGGCCAGGGCGTGCACGACCGCCGCCGCCGGGCTGCCGCTGGCCGACCGCCCCATGCCGAGATCGCCGCCGTCCGGCGCCGGCCGCCCGCCCGCTGGCGCGCCGGCCGGAGGCACCCGGTCCGACCCGGCCGGAGGCACCCGGTCCGACCCGGCCGAGGTCACCGGTCCGGCCCGGTACGGCGCAGCCGCAACGCACGGACCAGGTAGTCCAGCCCAGTCGCCACGGTGACCAGCAGCGCAGCCGCCATGATCCACGGAGCGACCGCGGCAAGCACCGACGGCAGCGGTAGCAGGTACCAGACGATCGCCGTGATCTGCAGCGCGGTCTTCGCCTTGCCGCCCCGGCTCGCCGCGATCACCCCGTGCCGCAGCACCCAGAACCGGATCAGCGTGACTCCCCACTCACGCACCAGGATCAGCCCGGTCACCCACCAGGGCACCAGGTCGTACCAGGACAGCAGTACCAGCGCGGTGCCGGTCAGCGCCTTGTCGGCGATCGGGTCCGCGACCTTGCCGAACGACGTCACCAAGGCGTACCGGCGGGCGATCCAGCCATCGATCAGGTCGGTCGCCGACGCGACGACGAACGTCAGGCAGGCGGCGATCCGCCAGCCCGGATGGGTCATCTCGGAGAGAATCACGAACACCACGAAGACCGGCACCAGCACCATGCGTAGCCCGGTGAGCGCGTTGGCCGCGTTGACCACCGGCACCGCAGCGACGGCGGTACGCGGACCGGCGGAGGCGCCCGGCTCGGTCATCGGCTCACCTGACCGCGGTGGAGAGCGGCCGGTCGGCCGTACCGGACGAGAGCACGTCACTCGGCACTGCCACCAGGTCGACCCCTTCGGTCCCGGTCACCGTCGCCCGGACCAGGTCCCCGGGACGCAGCATGGCGAGGTCGACCCCGGCTCCGGTGGCGGCGGCAGCGCCGGCCACCAGCGTCGTCGACCCGTCCACCTCCGGCGCCTGGTGCGCGGCCCGACCCTCCACCAGCCCGTCGTCGACGCTGTCGACCAGCACCTCCACCGTCGTGCCGACCCGTTCCTCGGCCCGCTGCGCGCACAACTCGTCGGCCAGCGCACAGATCCGGTCGTAGCGCCGCTTCACCGTGGCGGCCCGTACCTTGTCGGGCAGTCCAGCGGCCTCGGTGCCGTCCTCGTCGCTGTAGTCGAACACCCCGATCGCGTCCAACCGGGCCGCGGACAGGAAACGGACCAGTTCGTCGACGTCCGACCGGGTCTCGCCGGGGAACCCGACGATGAAGTTGCTTCGCGCGCCGGCCTGCGGCGCCAGTGACCGGGCCGAGGCCAGCAGGTCGAGGAACCGCCCGGTGGAGCCGAAGCGCCGCATCCGGCGCAGCACCGGCTCACTGGCGTGTTGGAAGGACAGGTCGAAGTACGGTGCCACGCCGGCCGTGGTGGCGATCGTCTCGATCAGGCCCGGACGGGTCTCTGCCGGCTGCAGGTAGCTGACCCGCACCCGGACGATGCCGTCGACGGCGGCCAGCTGTGGCAGCAGCTTCTCCAGCAGCCGCGGATCGCCCAGATCCTTGCCGTACGAGGTCGAGTTCTCGCTCACCAGCACGAGTTCCCGAACGCCGGTGCCGGCCAGCCACTCGGCCTCGGCCAGCAGCTCCTCGGGAACGCGGGAGACGAACGCCCCCCGGAACGCCGGGATGGCGCAGAAGGCGCACCGGCGGTCACAGCCGCTGGCCAGTTTCAGCGACGCCACCGGGCCGCTGTCCAGCCGACGCCGCAGGACCGTGCGAAGGTGCGCGGGGGTGTGCTCGTCGACCGTCGCGTGACCGGGCACGACGACACCGGAGCGCTGCCGGGAAACCGGGGTCAACGGCAGCATCGTGCGCCGGTCCCGGGGCGCGTGCGCGGGCAGCTGCTCGCCGGCCAGCACCGCCCGCAGCCGGCCAGAGATGTCCGGGTAGTCGTCGAACCCGAGGACGGCCTGCGCCTCCGGCAGGTGCTCGGCGAGCTCCCGGCCGTACCGTTCGGCCATGCAGCCGGCGGCCACCACCTTGGCCCCGCCGTCGGCGGCGTCGAGCAGCGTCTGCACCGAGTCCTGCTTGGCCTTCTCGACGAAGCCGCAGGTGTTGACGAGCACCACGTCGGCGCCGTCGGCGTCGGTGGTCACCTGCCAGCCGTCGGCGTCCAGCCGGGCGGCCAACTCCTCCGAGTCGACCTCGTTGCGGGCGCACCCCAGGGTGAGCAGGGCGACGCGCCGGCCGGGCGGTTGGGCGGGAGGCGGGGGAAAAGCAGACACCTGACGAGGGTACCGGGCCATTGGCGTACGGCGGCCGGGCGGCGCGGTGCCGGACGATCCGATCGGTCAGCCGACCGTACCAGTGCGGTCAGCTCGCCTCGACGGCCCGCAGACTCGCCAGCGCGTCCTCCAGCTCGTCCGGCTTGACCAGGACGTCGCGGGCCTTGGAACCCTCGGACGGCCCGACGATGCCCCGGGTCTCCATCAGATCCATCAACCGGCCGGCTTTGGCGAACCCGACCCGCAGTTTGCGCTGCAGCATCGAGGTCGACCCGAACTGCGAGGTCACCACCAGCTCGATCGCCTGGACCAGCAGGTCGAGGTCGTCGCCGACGTCCTCGTCGATCTTCTTCTTGTTCTCCTGGGCGGTGGTGAGCACGTCGGGGCGGAACTCCGGCTCGCGCTGCTTCTTGCAGAAGGCGACGATCTCGTCGATCTCCTTCTCGCTGACCCAGGCACCCTGGATGCGCAGCGGTTTCGACGCCCCCATCGGCAGGAACAGGCCGTCGCCCCGGCCGATCAGCTTCTCGGCGCCCGGCTGGTCCAGGATGACCCGCGAATCGGACAGCGACGACGTGGCGAAGGCCAGCCGGGACGGCACGTTCGCCTTGATAAGACCGGTCACCACGTCCACCGACGGCCGCTGGGTGGCCAGCACCAGGTGGATGCCGGCGGCCCGGGCGAGCTGGGTGATCCGGACGACCGAGTCCTCCACGTCCCGGGGGGCGACCATCATCAGGTCGGCCAGCTCGTCGACGATCACCAGCAGGTACGGGTACGGCCGGATCTCCCGCTCGCTGCCGGGCGGAGCGGTGATCTCCCCGGCCCGTACCTTGCGGTTGTAGTCGTCGATGTGCCGGACGCCGTTCGCGGCCAGGTCGTCGTAGCGCATGTCCATCTCGCGTACCACCCACTCCAGCGACTCGGCCGCCTTCTTGGGGTTGGTCACGATCGGGGTGACCAGGTGCGGGATGCCTTCGTACCCGGTCATCTCGACCCGTTTGGGGTCGATCAGCAGCAGCCGGACCTCGTCCGGGGTGGCCCGGCTGAGGATCGAGATGAGCAGCGAGTTCAGGCAGGACGACTTGCCGGCGCCGGTCGCCCCGGCGATCAGGATGTGCGGCATCTTCGCCAGGTTGGCCACCACGAAGCCGCCCTCGATGTCCTTGCCGAGCGCCACCAACATCGGGTGGTGGTCGGCGCTGGCGGCCCGGGAGCGCAGCACGTCACCGAGCGACACGTCCTCCCGGTCGGTGTTCGGGATCTCCACGCCGACCGCGCTCTTGCCCGGGATCGGGCTGAGGATCCGCACGTCCGGTGACTTCACCGCGTACGCGATGTTGCGGGAGAGCTGGGTGATCCGCTCCACCTTGACCCCGTGGCCGAGCTCCACCTCGTAGCGGGTCACCGTGGGGCCACGGGTGAACCCGGTGACCGCCGCGTCAACGTCGAACTGCTCGAACACCCCCTGCAGCGCGGCGATCACCTCGTCGTTGGCCTTGCTGCGGGTCTTCGCCGGCGGCCCGGTCCGCAGCAGTTTGGCCGGCGGCAGGCGATAATCCCCGGACAGCCCGGTGATCGCCAACTGCTCGGCGCGGGTCGGGGTCGGGGAATGCTCCGGCGGCTCCGGCGCGGTGCGGGTGGTCGGCACCTTCGCCGCCGGCCGGCGCGGCAGCTCCATCGTCTCCTGCAGATCGAGCGGCTCGGCCGGGGCACCGTCGTCACCGGCCGACGGTGCCGGCAGGGCGTCGGCCGTCCGGCTGGCCTGCCGGCGGCGCGGCGGTCGGCGGCGGGCCCGCTCGTCGCCAGCGGTCTCGTCGTCACCGGTGTCGTCACCGGCGTCGGCCGAGGTCGGACCGGACTCCGGCCCCCGCCCGGTCACCACCCCGGCGAGCAGCCCGAGCCGCTCCGGGATCCGGTTGATCGGAGTGGCGGTGACGACCAGCAGACCGAAGATCAGCAGCAGGATCAGCAGCGGTACGCCGACCCAGTAGCTGACCGTGCGCTCCAGTACCGTACCGACGCCGAGCCCGATCAGCCCGCCGGCGTAGTCACGCTGCAGGTCGTCGTCGGGGCGTTGGCCGATGTGCAGCAGCCCCGCCGTGGCGACCAGCATCGCCGACCAGCCGACCAGCCCGCGGCCCCGGGGTTCCGGCTCCTCCGGTGGGTCCCGCATCAGCCGGACCGCGCCGATCAGCAGCAGCAACGGCACGGCGACCGCGATCGCGCCGACGAACAGCCGCATCATGTCCGCGACGCGGACCCCGAACGGACCGGCCGCGCCGAACCAGATCGCCATCGAGGTGAGAATGGCGAGGCCGAGCACGAACAGCCCGGCACCGTCCCGCCGGTGCTCCGGGCTCAGCTCGCGCGCGGTGGCCGCCCGACGACCGGCGGTACGCACCGCCCAGCCGACGCCGTGCGCCAGCCCCATCCAGGTGGCGCCGACCGCGCGACCGACCAGGACTGCCGGCGAGTTGCGGGCCGGGCGCCGCCGGGCCGTCGGGCGCTTGCGGGCCGGGGTCCGGGCACGACCGGTCGCGGCGCCGCGGCTGGTCGACCCGCCACGCCGCCGATTCGCCTGGGAGGTTCGGCCGGCCATAGAGTCCCACGGTAACCCCGCCGGCATACAAACCCTCGCTTTTCCGGGTCGTGTCCGAACCACGCGGGGCGGCGCGGCTGTGCCACCATTCCGAACGGCCCCTACTGTCCCCCGGGCCACGACGACGCCGTCCATCGCCGGACCCCCGTCCGGACATCGCCGGCCCGTCCGCGCGCCGGCTCCCGGCCGGGGCGCGAGGCCCGCCGTCCGACGTGCCGTACCGAAAGGACCACCGCATGCCCCCGCCGGACCCAGACCACCTGCCCGACGCGCCCTCCGGCGGTGGTGCGATGCAGGTGCTGCGGCCGCTGACCACCGCGATGATCGCCGAGACCCTCACCTCCCGTGGGTACCACTTCCAGGCCGACTCCGACGGCGACCTGGTCGGCCGGTGGAACGACAACCTGATCGTGTTCTCCCGGCTCGGACCCAACGGCGAGGTGCTGCGGGTCCGGACCATCGCGTCGACCCTGTTCACCGTGGACGACGTGCCCGCGCTGTACGCCTTCTGCAACGAGTGGAACCACGACCGGCTGTGGCCCAAGACCTTCGTCCACGTCGACGACGACGGCACCGCCCGGGTCTGCGGTGAGCTGATCACCGCGTTGGAACGTGGAGTCAGCGCCCCGCAGCTCGACCACCTGCTCGACTGCGGGATCGCCACCGGGTGCCAGGTCTGCGACGCCGTCGCCGAGTTGGCGGGCTGACCCGGATGGAACGCCGTTTCCAGGTCGACCTGCGCGGCATCGTCGACCTGCTCAGCCACCACCTGTACGCCAGCCCTCGGGTGTTCGCCCGGGAGTTGGTGCAGAACGCCACCGACGCGATCACCGCCCGCCGTGCGGCCGAGCCCGACTGGGCCGGCGGTACCGTCCGGATCGAGCCCACCGACGACGGTGGCCTGCGGGTACACGACGACGGCATCGGCCTGACCGAACCGCAGGTGCACACCTTCCTGGCCAGCGTCGGGCGCACCTCCAAACGGGACGACCTGGGCTTCGCCCGGCAGGACTTCCTCGGCCAGTTCGGCATCGGCCTGCTGTCGTGCTTCATGGTCGCCGACACCGTCGAGGTGGTCACCCGGTCGGCCCAGGGCGGACCGGCGGTGCGCTGGACCGGGTACGCCGACGGGCGCTACACCACCGAGGTCGACGACGCCGCACGCGGACCGGTCGGCACCACCGTCACGCTGCGGCCCCGCGCCGACGCCGGACACTGGCTGGCCGCCGACCAGATCCGTGACCTGGTCCGCGACTACGCCCGGCTGCTGGACGTCCCGGTGCTGTTCTGCCCGCCCGGAGGCGAGCCGGTCCGGCTGACCGAGCCACAGGCCCCGTGGGAGGTGGTCCACGCCGACCCGGCGGCCCGCCGGGAGGCGCTGCTCGACTACGGCGCGACGCTACTCGGTGCCCGACCGATGGACGTGATCGACCTGCGGGTGCCGGAAGCCGGGCTGGTCGGCGTCGGCTTCGTGCTGCCGTCGGCGTCGACGGTCGGCCAGGGCGGGCACCGGGTCTACCTGAAACGGATGCTGCTCAGCGACGACGCCAGCAAACTGCTGCCCGAGTGGGCGTTCTTCGTCCGCTGTGTGGTCGACACCTCCATGCTGCGCCCCACCGCCAGTCGCGAGGCGCTCTACGAGGACGACCTGCTCGGCGCGGTCCGCGACGGGCTCGGCGAGCAGATCCGCAGCTGGCTGCTGGAGCTGTCGGTCAGCCAGCCGGAACGGCTCGCCGCTTTCCTGCGGGTGCACCACCTCGGGGTCAAGGCGCTCGCCGTCCGCGACGACGAGATGCTGCGGCTGGTCGACTCGTGGCTGCCGTTCGAGACCAGCCGGGGAATGATGCCGCTGCGGCTGTTCCGCCAGCATCTGGCGATGATCCGGTACGTGGAGACGGTCGACGAGTTCCGGTCACTGGCCGCGATCGCGTCCGCCGCCGGTACGCCGATCGTCAACGCCGGCTACGCCTACGACGCGGAGATCCTGCAGCGCCTGCCCCGGCTGGACCCGGCGATCCGCACCCGCCGGCTGGACCCCGGCGAGCTGGCCGCCCGGTTGGAGACCCTCTCGCCGGGGCAGCTGGCGGTGGCGGAGACCTTCCTGGCCACCGCCCGCACGGTGCTGGCCGAGCTGGACTGCGTACCGCAGCTGCGGCAGTTCGACCCGGTCACGGTGCCGGCCCTGTACGTCCTCGGCCAGGCCGCCCGCGAGCAGGACAGTGTGCGCCGTGCGGTGGCCGGCTCCGACGAGCTGTGGTCGGAGGTGCTGTCCGCGTTCGCCGATGTCGACGTCGACCACCGCCCGGAGCTGGTCTTCAACTGGCGGCACCCGCTGATCCGCCGGCTCGCCGGGCAACCGGCGGGAGCGGCGCTGCGCAACGCCGTCGAAGCGCTGTACGGTCAGGCGCTGCTCGCCGGTCACCATCCGTTGCGGGCGGTGGACAGCGCCGCGCTCAACCGGTCCTTCCTGGCCCTGCTGGACCGGGCCTTCACCGATCCGCCCGCCGGGCCGGGCACCCCCACCGAGGAGACACCGTGACCGCCGAGGAGCTGGTCCAGGCGCTGGACGAGGCCACCGACCTGCCCGACGGCGACGGCAAGATCGCCGAGCTGGAACGGATCGCCGCGCACGCCGACGCGGCCGGGCAGGCACGGATCGGCTTCGACGCGCGGATGGCGCTGATCGAGACGTACAACCACCACACCGAACGCTGGCGGATGCTGCCGGCGTTCGGCTGGTGTCTGAGCACCTTCGACCGTTATCCGGAGCTGTTCGAGCCGTGGGACGCCGAACTGCTGCGCTGGTACCACAAGTGGGCGGTAGCGACGCTGCGCGGCACGCCGCGGGTGGGTCTGGCACAGACCCGGGCCGCGCTGGACGACATGGAGCGCCGGTTCACCGCCAGCGGGCAGAGTCTGCAGGCGGTGTACAACCTGCGCTGCAAGATCGCCGACCATGTCGGCGACGAGGCCCAGGCCCGGCAGTGGCTGGACCGGTGGCGGACCGCGCCGCGCGATGAGAACAGCGACTGCGCCGGCTGCGACCCGTCCCGCCAGGCCGAGCTGCTCGCCGGCTGGGGTGAGTGGGAGGCGGCGCTGGCGATCGTCGAACCGGTGCTCAGCGGCGCGGTCGGCTGCACCGAGCAGCCGGAGAAGGCGCTGGTCGCGGTGATCATGCCGTACCTGCGGCTGGGCCGGTACGCTGACGCGGCGCAGGCGCACGTCCGGGCGTACCGGCGGCACCGGCATGAACGCGACGCCTTCCCGTACCTGGCCGAGCATCTGCGGTTCTGCGCGGCGGTCGGTCAGCACCAGCGTGGCCTGGCGATCCTCGCGGAGCATCTGGAATGGTTCGACCGGCCGTACGACGACTCCTCGGCGATGGAGTTCGCCGCCGCCGGTGCCCTGGTCTGCCGGCTCGCGGCCGCCGCCGGCCACGGCGACGAGACGATCCACCGGCCGGAGTACGGCGACCGGCCGGCCGCCGACCTGCCGGTGGCCACGCTCGGTGCGCAGCTGGCCGGCGCCGCCACCGAGCTGGCGGGCCGGTTCGACGCCCGCAACGGCACCGACCACCAGTCGCGGCGGATCGCCGGCTGGCTGGCCGCCGAGCCGCTGACCGACGCCGTCGAGCTGCCGGCCGATCAGCCGGCCACCGGCGGCGAGGTCGGCGTACCGCCGGCGGGCGGCACCCCGGACGTGGTCTCGCCGTTGACCCTGGAGGGCATCACGGCGGCGCTCAACGAACGCGGCGACCGGTACTTCGTCGACGACAACGGGGTGGTCGGCGGCAAGTGGGGACACGCGGTGATCCACTTCGAGCGGCTCGGCGAGCAGCAGCGGGTGCTGCACAGCCGGGTGCTGGCCGACCGGCGGTTGCCGGCGGACCGACTGGCCGAGGCGTACCGGTTCTGCAACTCGTGGAACCACGACCGGCTGCTGCCGAAGGCCTACGTGCACGACACCGGGTCCGGCGAGCTGATCCTGGCCGGCGACGTGAGCACCGACCTGGCGTACGGGGTCAGCGGGGCGCAGCTCGCCGCGCTGGTGAACGCGGCGGTGATCACCGGGGCGCAGTTCGCCGACGCCGTCGCCGAACTGCCCTGAGCACCCCGGCCCAGCTGACTACGACGACCGTGGCCAGCACCAGCCGGGCCGCCCAGGCGTACTGGTCGGGGTAGATCACCCCGGTCAGGTAGCGCTCGACGAACCCCTCGTCGAAGCCGACCTGGCCGGCCCGGCTGCGGGACCAGTGCTCGGCCACGGTGAGCGGGCAGCTCAGGTTGGCCGCCACCACCAGCACTCCCCAGCCCGCCGCGGTCAGATGCAGCCAGATCGTCCGCGGCCACCGCCAGGCCAGGAACCCGCCGACCGCCAGGTAGGCGAGGAACCCGAAGTGTGCCGTCAGGATGACGACGGTCAGCAGCTCGTAGCCCATGGTGACCTCCCCGTAGGCCAGGCTACGAGCGCCGGTCGACGGCCGACAGGGTACGCGTACTCAGCGGGTGCGACGGGGGAGTGCGCCGTCCCCGGGAAGGGCGGTCCCCGGGGACGGCGCGGCGGGTGGCGGTCAGTTCACCGAGAACCCGAGGAGGTAGCCACCCACGCCTCGACCGGACTGCACCCGGTACCGGTAGGCACCGGCGGGTCCGGAGAAACTCAACCGGGTCACCGTGGCACCGGCGCGGTCGCCCCGGGCGACCGTACGCCAGCCGTCGGCGGTGAAGCGTTGCAGCGTAAGCCGGAAGGCCGCGCCGGCCGGTGCCTGCAGGCAGGCGCTGTGTCGGCCGGCACCGGCCCGGAAGAACCGTCCGTCCGGCTGGATCTGTCGGCCACCGGCCCGGGTCAGTTCGCCGTCGCGCAGCACCGTGTGGTCGGCGCACGGGCTCTGCGGCGGGTCCGCCGGCTGGGTCGGCGCCGACGTCGGTACGGCGGTCGGCGCGCCGGTCGGCGGGGCCGCACCGTCCTCGGTGGTGACCAGGGTCAGGTTGTTGACCTGCAGGATCTCGGCCAGCGGCTGGAAGAAGGTGACGCCACCGGAGCGGCAGTTGCCGGAGCCGCCCGAGGTGACGCCCTGCGCCTGGTCGCCGGAGAGCCAGGCACCGCCGGAGTCGCCGGGTTCGGCGCAGACGTCGGTACGGGTCAACCCGCTGACCGCGCCCTCCGGGTAGTTGACCGTGACATCCTTGGCCCGGATCACGCCGCACCGGGTCCCGGTGGTCGACCCGGAGCGGCAGATGCTGGCCCCGACCGGAGCTTCCACGCTGCCGGCGACCGGCAGGTTGTTGCCGTTGAAGTCGTTGACCACCGGCTGCGGCGTCCAGTCGTCGTCGACCGCGACGAACGCCCAGTCGTCGCCGGGGAACGACGACGCCTGGAACACGCCCTGCGCCTGCTGGTTGAATCCGGTGGTGGTGTCGCCGGGGCGGCCACAGTGCCCGGCGGTGACGAAGCCGCCTACCACGGAGAAGCCGACCGAGCACCGTCCACCGGCACCGATGAAGTACGGGTCGCCGCCGCGCACGTCGAACAGCGGCACCGGCGCCTCGTCGGAGGCGTCCACCCGGACCGCGTCGGCCGGCACCCCGGCGGCGGCGGCGAAGTCCCGGGCGGCGGCCTGGGCGCCGGGCCGGGCGAGCAGCACCACGGTGTTGTCGGCCAGGTCGACGTACCAGCCGGCCAGGTCGGGGCTGGCGGCCTCGCCCACCCGGTCCAGGCTCTCCTTCACGCCGGTCAACTGCTGCTGGCTGCGGGCCACCAGGCGGGCCTCGGCACCGGCGGCGCGGACCCGGTCCAGCTGTGCGGGGTCGGTCACCGCGACGACGAGGTCGGCGCCGTCGCGGCTGATCCACGCGCCCGCGTACGCCGCGTCGAGGTCGGCCCGCAGAACGTCGACGGTACGGGTGGCCCAGCGTTCGGTTGCCAGCCGGGTCCGGGCGTCCGCCGCGCTGACGCCGAGGTCGCGACGCAGCGCGTCGACGAGGTCGTCGTGCGCGCCGGCCGGCTGACCGTCGGTGCCGGCCGGCTGACCGGTGCCGGGGCCGCCGTCGGTCGGGTCGTCGCCGGCCACGGCCGGCAGGGTCACCGCGGCGAGCAGCCCGACCGCGGCCACGGTGATTCCGGCGGTGACGATCCGTCGGCGTCGCATCCGTACCTCCTCTGCGGCTGGCGTCGGACAGCCGCCGGCAGGTGGTACGGAGAACACCGGTCGATGGATCGACCGGTACGGATGCCGAATGTCACAGCCGGGTTGGTGAACCGCCCGGGGCCGCGCCGCGTACCAACTCTCGGCCGAGTCGGTGGGAGGCGGCCTCCACCCGCCTCCTACCGGCCGGCGAAGTCGCCTCGGTTGACCCCGCGCAGGAACCGTCGCCACTGCTGCCGGTCGACGTCCAGCCAGGGCCCGTCCGGCTCGGCCGAGTCGCGCAGCGCCACGTCGCCGGAGGCGGTCACGGTGGCTTCCAGGCACGCGTTGGTGTCACACCGGCTGCTCCGCCACCAGCCGCGATATGTCCGCATCATAGCTTTTTCTCCGCTTCAGACTTAATGCCGATTATTCGGCATTTGCCTGGTTAACGCGGCAGCTGGCCCGGCCGATACGCGACCGGAACTCACCCACCGACGGACGGGGCCTGCGCGACCGGCAGATCGGCGGTCAACGCCGCCGTCCGCTCGGTGATCAACCGGGCCGAGGTCGCCTCGTCGTGGGCCGAGTCCCAGATGTGCGCGAAGTAGTCGCGGTGCCGGCCGATCCGCTGCGCCGCATGGACGATCTCGTCCAGCAGGATGCCCTCGCGGTAGAGCAGCGCGTTCTCCTCGTCGCCGAAGTCGAGCAGCGTGAACGGCGCCAGCATCGCCATGATCGCCGCGTCGGCGAACGGCACGATCCGCACCCGCACGTTCGGTCGCCGCGCCACCCGTAGCAGGGCGGCGAACTGCCCGGCCATCACCCGCGGCCCGCCGATCGTGCGCCACAGCACCGACTCGTCCAGCACCAGGTGGAACTCCGGCGGATCGGGTCGGTCCAGCACCTGGTCACGGCGCCGCAGCCGGGCCTCGAGCCGCAGCGCCCGGTCGGCCTCCGGCAGCTCACTGCGCCAGAAGTTCAACACGAACTCGCCGTACTCGCGGGTCTGCAGCAGCCCCGGGATCAACGTCGGCTGGAACACCCGGATGGCGCTGGCCTCGCCCTCCAACTGCAGCAACTGCAGCATCGCCGGAGTCAGGTGCTCCCGGTAGCGCGGCTCGTCCCACCAGCCCCGCAACCGGGAGGTACGGGCGTCGCGCAGCAGCCGCTCGGCCCGGTCGGCGTCGACCACGCCGTACAGCTCCAACAACGCCCGCAGATCGGTGGTCGAGACCGAGACGCTGCCCTTCTCGATCCGGTTGACCTTGGAGACCGACCAGTCGAGGGCGTCCGCCACCTTGCCCTGGGTCAGCCCGGCCGACTCCCGGGCGCGACGCAGCGCGAGTCGGAGCCTGCGCCGCGCCGCCGCAGGGGACTCGCCGGACCCGGGATCGCCTGGCACGCCAGCCTTCTCGTCACGACAGTGGGTAACTGTCCGACCAGTATGCCCGTCGGCCGGCCGCCCGGTCAGCCCCGGCGGGCCTCAGGACGTCTTCAAACCTCCACCACGGTCGGTACGATCATCGGCCGGCGGCGGTACGCGTCGTTGACCCAGCGGCCGACGATCCGCCGGACCACCTGCTGCAGCTGGTGCGGATCGGTGATGCCGTCGGCAGCCGCCCGGCCCAACGCCTCGGTGATCAACGGGACGACCGCGTTGAACGCCTCCGGGTCCTCGGAGAAACCCTTTGCCGAGACAGTCGGACCACCGACCACCTTGCCGGTCACCGAGTCGACCACCACGGTCGCCGCGATGAACCCGCCGTCGCCGAGGATCCGCCGCTCGGTCAGCAGCGACTCGCCGACGTCGCCGACCGCGAGACCGTCGACGTAGACGTACCGGCTCTTGACGTGCCCGACCAGGGTGGCGTGCCCGTCCACCAGGTCGACGACGTCGCCGTCCTCGCAGAGCACCACCCGCTGCGGGTCGAGACCGGACTCGATACCGAGCCGGGCGTGCGCCCGCAGGTGCCGCCACTCGCCGTGCACCGGCAGCAGGTTGCTCGGCCGCACCACGTTGAGCAGGTAGAGCAGCTCCCCCGCCGGCGCGTGACCGGAGACGTGCACCTTGGCGGTCTCCTTGTGGATCACGGTCGCCCCGGCCCGGGCCAGCTGGTTGATCACCCGGTAGACCGAGGTCTCGTTGCCCGGCACCAGCGAACTGGCCAGCACCACGGTGTCGCCGGGCGCGACGGTGATGTGCCGGTGGTCACCGGTCGCCATCCGGCCCAACGCGCTCATCGGCTCGCCCTGCGAGCCGGTGGACATCAGCACGATCCGGTCCGGCGGCAGCGCCGTCGCCTCGTCCAGCCCGACCACCAGGCCAGGCGGGATCCGCAGCAGACCGAGGTCCCGGGCGATGCCCATGTTCCGCACCATCGACCGGCCGATCAGCGCGACCTTGCGGTCGTACTCGTACGCCGAGTCGATCACCTGCTGCACCCGGTGCACATGGGAGGCGAAGCTCGCCACGATGATCCGGCCGGTGGCCTTGCCGAAAATCGAGTCGAGCACCGGCCCGATGTCGCGTTCCGGGGTGACGAAACCGGGGGTCTCGGCGTTGGTCGAGTCGGACAGCAGCAGGTCGACGCCTTCGGCACCGAGCCGGGCGAAGCCGGCCAGGTCGGTGATCCGCCCGTCCAGCGGCAGCTGGTCCATCTTGAAGTCACCGGTGTGCAGCACCAGCCCGGCCGGGGTGCGGATCGCCACCGCGAGCGCGTCCGGGATCGAGTGGTTCACCGCGAGGAATTCGCACTCGAACGGCCCGATCCGCTCCCGCTGACCCTCGCGTACGGTCAACGTGTAGGGCTCGATCCGCCGCTCGGCCAGCTTCGCCTCGACCAACGCCAGGGTGAACTGGGAGCCCACCAACGGGATGTCCGGCTTGTGGGCGAGCAGGTACGGCACCGCGCCGATGTGGTCCTCGTGACCGTGGGTCAGCACGATCGCCTGCACGTCGGCGAGCCGGTCCAGGATCGGGGCGAAGTCCGGCAGGATCAGGTCGACCCCGGGCTGCTCCACGTCCGGGAAGAGCACCCCGCAGTCCACCACCAGCAGTTTGCCGTCGAACTCGAAGACCGTCATGTTGCGGCCGATCGCGCCGAGCCCGCCCAGCGGGATGACCCGCAGCCCACCCGGCGGCAGCTGCGGCGGCAGGTCCAGCTCCACGTGTGCCTGGCTCACGGCAGCTCCAGTCCGGCGTCGGCGCAGTCGGCCCGCAGCTGGTCCAGCTCGGCGTCGGTGGCCTCGACCAGTGGCGAGCGCACCGGACCGGCGGGCAGGTCGAGCACCCCGAGCGCCGCCTTGACCAGGATCGTGCCGGGACTGCGGAAGATGCCGGTGAACAGCGGCAGCAACCGGCGGTGCAGGGCCAGCGCGGCGGCGTGCTCGCCGGCGACGTACGCCTCGATCATCTGCTTGGTCAACGCGCCGGTCAGGTGGGTCGAGGTGCCGACCAGCCCGACCCCGCCGATCGCCAGCGTCGGCAGGGTGAGCGCGTCGTCGCCGCAGTAGAACGCCAGGTCGGTGCGGCCGGTCACCCAGGAGGTGGCGGCCAGGTCGCCCTTGGCGTCCTTGACCGCGACGATCCGCTCGTGCTCGCCCAGCCGGGCCAGGGTCTCGCTGCTCATCGCGATGCCGGTGCGGTGCGGGATGTCGTACGCCATCATCGGCAGCCCGGTCGCGTCGGCGACCTCGGTGAAGTGCCGGACGACCCCGGCCTGCGGCGGCTTGTTGTAGTAGGGCGCGACCACCAGCAGCCCGTGCGCGCCGACCTTTTCGGCGGCGACCGCCAGCTCGACCGTGTGCCGGGTGTCGTTGGTGCCGACACCGGCGACCACCCGGGCCCGGTCCCCGACCGCGTCGATGACGACCCGGAGCAGTTGCTCCTTCTCGGCGTCGGTGGTGGTCGGCGACTCGCCGGTGGTGCCGCTGACCACCAGGGCGTCGTTGGCCTGCTCGTCGACCAGGTAGCTGGCCAGCCGGGCGGCGCCGTCGAGGTCGAGCGAGCCGTCGTCGTTCATCGGGGTGACCATGGCGGTCAGGAGTCGCCCGAACGGGGTCGGTGTCCCCGCCCCGGGACCGGCTAGGTGGTGCTGCGTCATACGGACAACCTATCGGACGGCCGCACCGCGTTCTCAGCGCTGGTGGTGCGGGCCGGCGGCCTACTCCCCCTGCCGGGTGTACGGGCTCGCGGCGACCTCGCTGCCGTCGGCCAGCCGGCTGATCTCGAAGTCGGCGAAGACGCTCGGCGCCACCCGCTGCAACTGCCGCAGGCACTCCACCGCCAGGTCGCGGATCTCCACGTCGGCGTGCTCGGTGGCCCGCATCCCGATGAAGTGCCGCCACGCACGGTAGTTGCCGGTGACCACGATCCGGGTCTCGGTGGCGTTCGGCAGCACCGCCCGGGCCGCCTGGCGGGCCTGCTTACGGCGCAGCGTCGGGTTGGGTTCGTCGACGAACCGCTTCTCCAGGCCCTCCAGCAGCTCGGTGTAGGCCCGCACGCTCGCCTCGGCGGCGGCGACGAACTGCTGGTGCAGCTCGGGATCCTCGGCGATCACCGCCGGCTCGACCATGGCCGCGTCGCGCTCCGGCACGTACCGCTGGGACAGCTGAGAGTAGGAGAAGTGCCGGTGCCGGATCAGCTCGTGGGTCAGCGACCGGGAGATCCCGGTCAGGTAGAACGTGACACTGCCGTGCTCCAGCACCGACAGGTGCCCGCTGTCCAGGATGTGCCGCAGGTAGCCGGCGTTGGTGGCGGTCGCCGGGTTGGGCTTGCGCCACGACTGGTAGCAGGCCCGGCCAGCGAACTCGGCCAAGGCCTGGCCACCGTCGGCGTCGGTCGACCAGTCGACGTCGGCGGGCGGCTGGAACTGGGTCCAGGCGATCAGCGTGACCTGCGGCGACACGATTTCCGGCATTTCTCGGACTCTAGTTGCCGGCCGGCACCACGGGCAAACACAGCCCTCCCGCTCGGGCCGGCCCGCTGGGCAGGCCGCGGTGGTCAGACGTAGAACCAGCTGAACGGCTCCCACGGCAGGTTGCGCAGCACCGAGAACGCCAGCCAGACGCCCAGCGACCAGCCGACCGCCGTCGGGCTGAGCGACAGCTGCGGCAGCCGCCAGCGGAACAGTTGCTGGCCGACCCAGGCCAGGTAGACGTAGAGCAGGAACGGAACGGCGAAGACCACCAGCAGGTGGTGCCGGGCGGCAGCGCCGAGATCACCGTTGAGCAGGTACCAGACCGCCCGCGTCCCGCCGCAACCTGGGCAGTCCAGCCCGGTGGTCAGCTTCAGCAGGCAACTGGGCGCCGCCTCCGCGCTGCTGGTCGTCGGATCGGTGATCACCGTGTAACCGGCGGCCGCGCCGATACAGCCGAGCACCGCCAGCGGGGCCAGCCAGCGCGGCGATCGGGCCCAGAGCCGGTTGACCAGGCGGGTGAACCGGTCCGGTTGGGCCTGCGGCTGGTACGCGTACTGCTGGTGATGGTGGGAGTGATCGTCCGGGTAGGGACCGGCGTCGCCGGGCGGTGCCGGACCGTCACCGACGGGCCGTTGCACCGCCACGCCGTCTGGACCCGCCATCCGTCATGCCTCCCTCGATGCCGATCGTCCCACCGTACACCGGCCAGTCCCGCCGGCTCAGTCAACGACCACGCCGCGTACCCGCCCGGTCAGCCAACGACCACGCCGCGCGTACCGGCGGCGGGCAACGCCCGGGTCAGCGGGCCGGCCAGATCGCCGGCGGCCGGCACCGCGACCTCGGACAGGCCGAGCCAGCCGGCCAGCCGGGTCAGCTCGCCGGCCAGGGCGGTCGCGGTCCGCTCCGGATCGGTCGTGGTGTCCGGCACCGGCCAGGCGGCCGGCACCCGCAGCACCCCGGCGGCCCGGTCCGCCTTGAGGTCGACCAGCGCGGTCAGCCGGTCGCCTTCGAGAAACGGCAGTACGTAGTAGCCGTGCACCCGCTGCGCGGCCGGTACGTAGATCTCGATCCGGTACCGCAGCCCGAACAGCCGCTCGGTGCGGGCCCGCTCCCACACCACCGGGTCGAACGGGCTGAGCAGCGTGGCGGCGCGGATCCAGCGCGGCAGCCGGGCCTGGTGGTGCAGGTAGGCGGTCTGCGACCAGCCCTGCACCCGGACCGGGCGCAGGATGCCGTCGGCGACCAGGTCGGCGACGACCGGCCGGACCGCCGCCGCCGACAGCCGGAAGTAGTCACGCAGCTCCGGCTCGGCGGCCACGCCGAGGCAACGGGCGGCGATCTCGATCAGTTGCCGGTGCGCCTGCGCCTCGGTCGGTGTCGGCGCGGCGACGACCCGGGGTGGCAGCACCCGCTCCGGCACGTCGTAGCGGCGGGCGAAGGTGCTGGTCCGCCCGGCGGAGCTGATCTCGCCGGCCCAGAACAGGTACTCCAGGGCGGTCTTGACCGCCGACCAGTTCCACCCCCAGTTGCCGCTCGGCCGGGCCGTTTCCTGCTCGAGCTGCGCGGCGGTGACCGGGCCGCGCTCGCGGACCTCGGCGAGCACCCGCTCGACCAGCTCCGGCTGCTCGACGGCGATGCGTCGGATGCCGCCCCAGGCGTCGTCGCGGGCGCGGGCCATCCGCCAGCGCAGCGCCGGCTGCAGGTCGACCGGGATCAGCGACGCCTCATGGCCCCAGTACTCGAACAGCTCCCGGGGGGCGTGCCCGGCGGCCCGGTCCAGCAGGTCGGTCGGGTACGGACCGAGCCGGCTGTACAGCGGCAGGTAGTGGGCGCGCTGCAGGACGTTGACCGAGTCGATCTGGATCAGACCGACCCGGTCCAGCACCCGGCGCAGGTGCCGACGGGTCGGCACCCCGGTCGGCGCGGGATCGGCGAAGCCCTGAGCGGCCAGGGCGATCCGGCGGGCCTGGGCGAGCGAGAGACTGTCTGGTGCGGGCATCGCCAGGCAAGCTACCGCCCCGGTACGACATTTTCCGGCGGTGCCGGGTGGCCCGGTAGCCAAGCGCGGTTGATCGCCTCGTCCGCCCCGGCGATTCTCAGCGACCACACACGGTCGCCAGGCATAGTGGAACGCTCACCGGTCGTCCTGGAGGTCTGCCCCGATGGGTCCCCTGCTCGCACTTCTGAGTCTGCTACTGCTGGTCTTCCAGTTGCTGCTCATCGCCCGCGCGATCCTCGACTGGAGCACGGTGCTGGCCGGGCCGAGCCCGCGTGACTCGCTCCGCTCCCGCGCCACCGCCGCTTTGCACACGGTGACCGAGCCGGTGCTGGCCCCGGTCCGACGGGTGCTGCCGCCGCTGCGCGTCGGCGGCGCCGCCATCGACCTCTCCTTCATCGTCGTCTTCGTCGCCATCGCGCTGATCCGGGCGTTGCTGCCGTGACCCGGCCACCGGTACGGCGGTCCCGGTCGGCGACCGGGACCGCCGTACCGGTCAGCCCTGGTCCGCCCGGTCGACCGCCATCTCCTGGCGCATCGACTCCCGCAGCTCGCGTTTGCGCACCTTGAGGCTGGGTCCGAGCGGCAGCGAGTCGACGTACCGCACGATCCGGGGATACTTGTGCCGGCCGAGGTGGCCACGCGCCCAGTCGACCAGCTCGGCCTCGGCCGGCACCGGGCCGGCGGTGCTGTCCGGCACGACCACCGCGCAGATCTCCTCGCCGTGCCGGGCGTCGGGTACGCCGACGACCGCGACCTGGCCGACCGCCGGATGTCGGGCCAGGACCTCCTCGACCTCCCGGGGATAGACGTTGAAGCCACCCCGGATCACGATCTCCTTCTTCCGGTCGACGATGAAGACGAACCCGTCGGCGTCCTTGCGACCGAGGTCGCC
Organism: Solwaraspora sp. WMMB762; assembly: GCF_049179115.1. Classification (NCBI taxonomy): domain Bacteria; kingdom Bacillati; phylum Actinomycetota; class Actinomycetes; order Micromonosporales; family Micromonosporaceae; genus Solwaraspora; species Solwaraspora sp. WMMB762. The sequence goes on along the minus strand of NZ_JBMHMD010000001.1, from coordinate 7,094,931 downwards.
GCTGCGGAACCAGCCGTCCACGATCGCCTCCTCGGTGGCTTCGGGACGGCCGAGGTAACCCGCGAAGACGTTGTGTCCCCGGATCACGATCTCACCGAGCTCGCCGACGCCCAGCAGTTCGATCCGGTCCGCCAGCTCCGCGCGGGCGATCTCCACCTCGACCCCCCAGACCGGGTGCCCGACGCTGCCCGCCCGGGTGCCGGACCACGGCTGGTTGGTGGTGGCGGTCGGGGAGGTCTCGGAGAGCCCGTACCCCTCGTAGATGGTCGTCCGGAACGCCGTGTTGAAGCGGTCCAGGACCGTGGTCGGCAGTGCCGCCCCGCCGCTGATGCACAACCGCAGGCTCGGCAGCACCTCCCGGTTCCGGGCGGCCTCCAGCAACGCGATGTACATCGTCGGCACGCCGTGGAAGACGTCCACCCGTTCCCGGACCATCAGGTCGAGCGCGGCCGGGCCACTGAACCGGCTCAGCAGCACCAGGGTCGCGCCGACCCGGAAGGTGCCGTTCATCGCGACGGTCTGGCCGAAGCTGTGGAACAGCGGCAGGCAGCCGAGGACCACGTCGCAGGCCCGGGCCTCGTTGGCGTCGAAGGCGTTGACAGTCGCGTTCATGACCAGGTTGAGATGGGTGAGCAGGGCGCCCTTGGCGGTGCCGGTGGTCCCACTGGTGTAGAGGACCACCGCCGGGTCCGCCGCGGACCGGGTCCGGTACGAGGGCAGTGGTGCCAGGCCGTCACCGACGTCCTCCAGCCGCCGCAGGTCCGACCCGGGCGCCGCCGGTCCGACCGTCACCCCCTCCACCCCGGCGAGCGTGGCCGCGGCGGCACCGAGCGCCAGCAGCGCGGTGTGGCAGACCACCAACGTGACGCCGCTGTCGCGCAGCACGTACCCGGCCTCGTCCGGGGTGAGCAGCAGGTGCACCGGCACGACCACCGCGCCGGCCGCCAACGCCGCGTAGTAGACGCGGGGGAAGTCGGCCACGTTGGGGGCGAACAGCGCGATCCGGTCGCCGGGTCGCACGCCCAGCTCGGCCAGGGCGGCGGCGTGGCAGCGGGCCTCCAGCCACAGCTCGGCGTAGGTGATCCGGGACGCCCCGTCCACCACCGCGACGGTGTCCGGGTGCCGCCGCGCGCTCTCGGCCAGCACGGCGGCCAGCGACAGGGCGGTCACCGGGACGCTCCGGTCAACAGCCGACTCACCGTCTCGGCGACGCAGACCGGTTTGCCTGCGGTGTCGGCGGTCACGGTCACCGCCATGACCACCTGAACGCCGCCGTCCACCGGGTCGACCGCGGCGATGACGGCCTCGGCCCGTACGGCGGATCCGGTGCGGACCGGAGCCGGGAACCGGACCTTGTTGAGCCCGTAGTTGACGGCCATCCGCACTCCCTTCACCTGGTAGAGCCGGCGCATCAGGACCGGGATCAGCGACAGGGTGAGGAAGCCGTGGGCGATCGTGCCGCCGTACGGCCCGTCGGCCGCCCGTTGTGGGTCGAGATGAATCCACTGATGGTCGTCGGTGGCGTCGGCGAACCCGTCGACCCGGGTCTGGTCGACCGGGAACCAGTCCCCCGGGCCCAGCGATTCACCCACGGCCGCGGCCAGGTCCTCAATGGTGGCGAAGGTCCTCATGCCAGATGCCCTCCCAACATGGTGTAGCCGCGCAGCAGGTCGCGGGCGATGATCAGCCGTTGCATCTCGTCGGTGCCCTCGAAGATGCGGTAGAGCCGGACCAGCCGGTACCACCGCTCGATCGGCAGCTCACGGGTGTAGCCCATGCCGCCGTGGATCTGCAGCACCCGGTCCACCACGCGGTTGACCATCCCGGCGCCGTAGAGCTTCGCCATGGAGGAGGCGTGGCGTGGGTCGAGACCCGCGTCGACGGTCCAGGCGGCCCGCAGGATGAGCCAGCGGGCGGCCTCCAACTCGGTCTCCGAGTCGGCGATCATCCAGCTGATCGCCTGGTTGTCCCCGATCGGTCGGCCGAAGGTGTGCCGGGTGGTGGCGTGGTCGATCGCCATCCGCAGGGCCCGTTCGGCGATGCCGACGGCGTGTGAGGGGATGGTGTAGCGCCCCTTGCCGATCCATTCCATGCCCAGCCGGAACCCCTCGCCGACCGCGCCGAGCACGTTGCGGCCCGGGACCCGTACGTCGTCGAAGATCAGCGCCGCCGGGCCGCCCTCGCCCATCGTGGGGATGAACTCCGAGCGCCACCCCATCGACCGGTCCACCAGGAACGCGGTGGCCCCGCCGGCGCGCACGTCGCGTTCGGGATCGGTCACCGCGACGACGATGGCGAAGTCCGCCTCGTTGCCCCCGGTGATGAAGGTCTTCTCCCCGTTGAGCACCCAGTCGTCGCCGTCGCGGCGGGCGCGGAACCTGATGTTCGCCGCGTCGGAACCGGCGCCCGGCTCGGTGATCGCGAAACAGCTGGCGCGCTCCCCCTCGATGGTCGGGAGCAGGTACTCGCGCCGCTGGTCGGGGTCGGCCCGGAACAGGATGTTGTCCGCCTCGCCGCCGAACCGGAACGGCACCACCGTCCGGCCGATCTCGGTCCAGATCAGCGACTGCATGACGGCCGGCAGGTCCATCCCGCCGTACTCCTCGGGGGTGGCCAGGCCCCAGAAGCCGAACGTGCGGGCCCGGCGCTGCAGCTCGCGCAGCTCGTCGCGGGTCAGCCCGGGCTGGTGCGCCCGCTCGCGGCGCAGCAGCTCCGACTCCAGCGGCACCACCTCCCGGGTGATGAAGTCCCGCGCCGTGTCCCGGATCGCCCGTTCCTCAGTGGATAGTCCGAAGTCCATGTCCGCTCCTTCGCTGCGCCGGGTCTAGCGGGCGCCGCCGTTGACGTAGAGGGTCTGCCCGGTGACGTACGAGGCGTCGTCGCTGGCCAGAAAGGCGATGACCGAGGCGATCTCGGCCGGCTGGGCGACCCGGCGCAACGGGATCTGCTCGGCGGCCCGCTGCTGGTGGGCAGCCGGGTCGCTGCCGGTGCGGACCGCGGTGGCCGCGGTCATCGGGGTCGCCACGTACCCCGGCGCGACCGCGTTGACCGCGATGTCGAACGGGCCGAGTTCCAGCGCCAGGGTGGCGGTGAGTCCCTGTACCCCGGCCTTGGCCGCCGCGTAGTTGGCCTGGCCCCGGTTGCCCAGCGCGGATCGGCTGCTCAGGTTGACGATCCGGCCGTACCGGGCGGTGACCATCTGCCGCTGGGCCGCCTGGCAGCAGAGGAACATGCTGGTCAGGTTGGTGGCGAGCACCGCGTCCCACTCCTCGACCGGCATCTTGAACAGCAGGTTGTCGCGGGTGATACCGGCGTTGTTGACCAGCACGTGCAGGCCGCCGAAGGTCTCCACGACCTGCGTGGTCATCGCCTCCACCGCGTCGGCGTCGGTGACGTCGCAGCCGATCGCGACGGCCCGGCCACCGGCTGAGGTGATCTCGTCGGCGACGGTCCTGGCGCCATCGGCGGCGAGGTCCACCACGGCCACGGCGGCTCCTTCGCCGGCGAGCCGGTGCGCGGTCGCCGCGCCGATGCCCTGGGCGGCTCCGGTCACCACGGCGGTGCGGTCGGTGAATCTGGACATGGTGCTCCCTGGTTCAACTGGTGGACGGTGGGTGCGAGAAGGCGTTCACGCCGGTGAGGGCGCGGCCGATGAGCAGTTCCTGGATCTGGCTGGTGCCCTCGTAGAGGGTGGTGACCCGGGCGTCGCGCAGGTACCTGCCGACCGGGTACTCGTCGATGTAGCCGTACCCGCCGAGCACCTGGATCGCGTCGTTGGCCGCGTCGACCGCCGCCTCGCTGGCGAACAGTTTGGCCATGGACGCCTCGGTGGCGAACGGCTCACCCCGGTCGATCAGGTCGGCGACCCGCCAGACCAGCAGCCGGGCGGCATCGGTCCGGACCGCGATCCCGGCGAGCAACCGTTGGACCAGCTGGTGTCCGGCGATCGGCCGACCGAACTGGGTCCGCTGGCCCGCGTGACGTACCGCCGTGTCCAGGCAGGCCCGGGCGAGGCCGACGCAGCCGGCGGCGACCGACATCCGGCCCTTGGTGAGGGCGGCGAGGGCGATCCGGAAGCCGCCGCCGACCGGGCCGAGCCGGTCTGCGTCGGACACCCGGACCCCGTCGAGGGCGAGCTCGGCGGTGGCCTGTCCACGCAGGCCGAGCTTGCCGTGGATCTCGCGGCGCTGCAGGCCGGGGGCGTCGGTGGGGACCAGGTAGGCGGTGATGCCCCGCGGGCCGGCCCCGCCGCTGCGGGCGAACACCAGGGCGACGTCGGCGGTGGTGCCGTTGCTGATGAACATCTTGCTGCCGGTCAGCAGCCAGTCGTCGCCGTCGCGCACGGCCCGGGTGGTCAGCGACGCGGCGTCCGAGCCGACGTCCGGTTCGGTCAGCGCGAAACAGCCCAGGGCCGTTCCGGCGCACAGCCGGGGCAGCCACCGGGTCCGCTGCTCGTCGGTGCCGTGGCTGGCGATGGTCTTGGCGACCAGGCCGAGGGTGACCGAGACGATGCCACGAACGGCGGCGTCCGCCCGGCCCAGTTCCTCCAGGACCAGGCAGTACGACAGGTGGTCGCCGCCGGATCCGCCGTAGGGCTCGTCGATGGTGAGGCCGAGGAAGCCGACCTCGCCGAGCTTGCCGACGATCGCCGGGTCGACCGCCTCCCGGCGGTCCCAGTCGGCGGCGTACGGCGCCACCTCGCGGTCGGCGAACCGCGCGGCGAGTTCGCGGAGCGCGGCCTGTTCGGCGGAGAGGCGAAGGTCCATGGGCATTAAACTAGCGCTGCAAGTTTTATTCCGTCCAGACCTGCTGTGGCAGAGTTCGTAACCGATCAGGAACCCGTCGCCCGAGGAGATCACCCATGCCACGGCCACGGCAGGCGCTGCTGAGTCGGGAACGGATCATCGAGACGGCAGCGGCGCTGATCGACGCGGACGGGCTGGCCGCGTTCTCCACCCGCCGCCTCGCCGCCGCGCTGGGGGTACGCGGCCCGTCGCTCTACAACCACTTCGCCACCAAGGACGAGATCGTCGACGCGGTGGTGGACAACGTCACGACCCGGGTGGATGTCTCGTTCTTCGGCACGCTGGACTGGCGGGAAGCGCTGCGCCGGTGGGGGTACTCGTACCGGGCGGCGCTCGCCGCCCATCCGAACATCGTGCCGCACCTGGCTCAGGGACCCGGCCGTCGACCGGCCTCGCTGGCGATGGCCGACGCGGTCTACGGCGGACTGGTAGCGGCCGGCTGGCCGCCGGCCCGGGCCACCCACATCGGTGCCCTGATGCGCTACTTCGTGACCGGTTCGGCACTCGGCTCGTTCGCGCGCGGCTTCGGCGAGGACCCGGCGTTCTACGCCGAGCAGTACCCGCATCTCGGCCAGGCCCACCGGCTCCCCGAACACCAGAGGCAGGTCGACGAGGGCGCCTTCGCCCTGGGGCTGGAGGCACTGATCGACGGGCTCGCCCGGACCTACGAGCGCACGGTCGGCCCGCTGCCGCCCCTGTCGCCGATCGACGAGACGTACTAGAGTCAAAAACTTGCAGCGCTAGTTTTTGCTCCGGAGGTCACGATGGTGGACGAACGGACCGACCTGTACCTCGCCGGAAGCTGGGTCACCGCCGCGACCCGGGAACGCCTACCGGTGCACGACCCCAACAGTGAGGAACTGATCGCCACCGTGCCGGGCGGCACGGCAGCCGACGTGGACCGGGCCGTCGCCGCCGCCCGCGCCGCCTTCGACGGCTGGGCCGACACCGCACCGCAGACGCGGGCCGCCTGCCTGCGCCGGCTGCACACCGCGCTCACCGCCCGCACCGAGGAGATCACGCACACGGTCGTCCGGGAAGTCGGCACCCCGCTGCGGATCGCCGCCCGCGTCCAGGTCGGCCTGCCGCTGACCGTGCTCGCGGGCTACGTCGAGCTGGCCGCCCAGCCGCCCCGGCCCGAGACGGTCGGCAACTCGCTGGTGCTGCGGGAACCAGCCGGGGTGGTCGGGGCGATCACGCCGTGGAACTACCCGCTGCACCAGATGATGGCCAAACTCGCCCCGGCGCTCGCCGCCGGATGTCCGGTGGTGCTCAAGCCGAGCGAACTGACACCGTTGGTGGCGTACCTGCTCTTCGAGGCGATCGACGAGGCCGGCTTCCCGCCCGGGGTGGTCAACCTGGTCACCGGCACCGGTCCGGAGGCCGGCGCGGCACTCGCCGCACATCCCGACGTGGACGTGGTCTCCTTCACCGGCTCGACCGCCGTCGGCCGGCACATCTGCCACCTGGCCGCCGACCGGATCGCCCGGGTCACCCTGGAACTGGGCGGCAAGTCGGCCAACGTGATCCTGCCCGACGCCGACCTGCCGACCGCCGTCCGGGTCGGAGTCGGCAACGCCCTGCTCAACTCGGGACAGACCTGCACCGCCTGGTCCCGGATGCTGGTGCACCGGGACCGGTACGCGGAGGCGGTCGACGAAGCCGCCCGGGTCGCGGACGGCTACCGGACCGGCGACCCGTTCGACCCCCGGACGCGGCTGGGTCCACTGATCTCGGCGACCCAGCGGGACCGGGTCCGCCGCCACGTCGAACGCGGCCTCGCCGACGGCGGCCGGCTGGTCGCCGGCGGGCCGGACGCCCCGCTGCCGGAGCGCGGCTGGTTCGTCGCCCCCACCGTGATCGCCGACGTCGACCCGGACGCCCACCTGGCCCAGGAGGAGGTCTTCGGGCCGGTGCTGGCGATCCTGCCGGTCGACGACGACGAACACGCCGTCGCGGTCGCCAACAACTCCCGGTACGGGCTGGCCGGCGCGGTCTGGTCGGCCGACGAGGAACGGGCGGTACGCGTCGCCCGACGGATCCGCACCGGCATGGTCGACATCAACGGAGGCGCGTTCAACCCGCTCGCCCCGTTCGGCGGCTACAAGCAGTCCGGTCTCGGCCGCGAATTCGGCACCTACGGGCTGGACGAGTTCCTGCAGACCAAGGCGATCCAGCGATGAGCGCCGGTCCGGCCGGCGACGTGGCGACGTCGGGATCCCCGGTACGGGCGGTGGTGGCCCGGGCTCCCGGGCAGCCGCCCCGGGTCGAGCGGATCACGCTACCGCCGGTCGGCCCCGGTCAGGTCCGGGTCGGTATCCGGGCCGCCGGTGTCTGCCACTCCGACCTGTCCATGATGAACGGCACCATCACGCCGGAGTACCCGCTCGTCCTGGGGCACGAGGCGGCCGGCGAGGTGCTCGAGGTCGCGGCGGGGGTCAACCGGGTCGCGCCCGGCGACCCGGTGGTGCTCAACTGGGCGCCACCGTGCCGGCGGTGCTGGTACTGCCAGCGCGACGAACCATGGCTGTGTGACCGCGCCGGTGCCGCCTCGGCACCCCGGGGACGCACCGCAGCCGGCGAGCAGCTGCACGTCACCCTCGGCCTCGGGGCGCTCGCCGAGGAGGTGGTCGTCGGTGAGCAGGCCGTCGTCGGGGTGCCGGCCGGGCTGCCGTACGAGGTGGCCGCGCTGCTCGGCTGCGCCGTGCTGACCGGAACCGGCGCGGTACGGCGTACCGCCGGGGTCCGGGACGGCGAGTCGGTCGCGGTGATCGGCCTCGGCGGGGTCGGCCTGTCGGTCGTCGCTGCGGCCCGGGCGGCCGGCGCGGCACCGGTGCTCGCCGTCGACCTCGCCGCCGCCAAGGCGGACCTGGCCGTCGCGGCCGGAGCCACCGACTTCCTGGTCGCCGACGCCTCGCTGACCCGGGCGATCCGGGCCCGCACCGACGGACGCGGCGTCGACCACGCCATCGAATGCGTCGGGCGGGCCGGCACCATCCGGGCCGCCTGGCGCGCCACCCGGCGCGGTGGCCAGGTCACCGTGGTCGGGATGGGGTCGGCCGACGACACCGTCGGGCTCTCCGCCCTGGAGATCTTTCATTCGGCCCGTACCCTGCGCTCCTCGGTCTACGGCTCCTCCGACCCGGACCGCGATCTACCCGCGTTGGCCCGGGATCTCCTCGCCGGCGACCTTGACCCGGCCGTCCTGATCACCGATCGCACCGACCTGGACGGTGCCGCGGCGGCGTTCGCCCGGATGGCCCGGGGCGAGGGCGCCCGCACCGTGGTCCTGCCCTGACCGCAGCAGGGCCTGCCATGGCCGCGCAGGGTCTGCCCTGACCGCGCAGGGTCTGCCCTGACCGCGCGGCGCCAGCCATGATCATGCCGGCGCCGGCCGGGCCGGGACGGTCAGGGCGCGGACCAGCTCGGTACGGGACCGGACGCCGAGCCGGACGTAGACGTTGCGCAGGTGGTGGTCGACGGTCCGGGTGGACAGGAAGAGCCGTCGGGCGATCTCCCGATTTGTCGCCCCCTCGACGACCAGTTCGGCGACCCGCAGCTGCTGCCCGGTGAGCAGCCCTGCCGCGCGCAACTCGCCCGGCAGGCGCAACTCGCCTGCCGCGCGCAACTCGGCGGCCGCCTGGTCGGCCCAGTCGGTCAGGCCCAGCCCGAAAAAGGTGTCGTGGGCCCAGTGCAGATGTTCGCGCGCGGCCCGGGGGTGCCGGGATCGGCGCAGTTCCCGGCCGAACAGCAGCTCCGTACGGGCCCGCTCGAACGTCGCGGCACCCACCGGGTGCAGCCGCAGCGCCGTGCGGTACCAGTCCTGCGCGGACTCGCCACCGCGTGGAGCGAGCAGTGCGTGGCAGCGGGCGGACAGCGCCCGTCGGACCGGGTTGGCGGTGCTGGCCGCCCACGCGTCGAACACCGCCAACACGTTCCGGGCCGTCCGACGTTGCCCGGGCAGCTGCGCGGCCGCCTCGATCAGGTACGGGGCGGCCATCACCTGCACCAGCACCTGTCCTCGGCCGGTGCCGGGGTTGGCCAGGCCCAGCAGCCGGGCCAGGGCCGGTTCGGCGTGCCCGGCGGTCAGCTCAAGCACGGCCAGTGCCCACTGGGCCAGAGCCTGCGGCCGGCTGCCCGGATCCGGGCCCTCCGTCAGCTCGCCCAGCTCCCGGATCCGGTCCAGGCAGCCGGCCCGGTCCGCGCGTACCGCCGACAACACGGCCAGCAGACCCAGGTGGATCGCGGCCCAGTTCTGCTGGCCGGTCGACCGCGCGGTCCGCAGCCCGTCGCGGGCGCTCGCGGCCGCCGCGCCGTGCCGGCCGAGCCAGTATTCGGCGCAGGCCCGCAGCTCCAACGCCCGGGGCAGACCCGAGTGCTCCCCACGGCCACGGGCCGCCTCGACCGCGTCGTCGGCCAGCCGGTGCGCCTCACGGTCGGCGGCGAGCAGGTGCGCGGCGGCTGCGGCGCAGTTCAACGCGGCTGGAGTCCGCTGCGGCCCGGTGAGCCGGATCCCGAGGTCGACCGCCCGGCGCAACGCGGGGACCGCGTGGTCGTGCGCGCCGCTCAGCGTCGCCGCCGTCGCGACAAGTTGGGCCGCCATCACCTCGACCTCGGGTGGGTCGTCCGCTCTGGTCAGCGCCTCGGCCCGGCGCGCCAGGTCGACGTAGCGGTACTGGTCACCGAGGTAGCCGATCGCCTCGCCCGCCCCGGACAGTGCCGCGACGGCCGACGCGCGGTCGTACGGAGCGAGCCGGTGGGCCGCCGCGAGCAGATCCGGTAACGCCCGCGTCGGCGCGCCGCACCGCAGTTCGATCTCCGCACGGAGCAGATCCGCCCGGCTGGCCGACGCCTCCCGACCAGCCGACACCTCCCGACCGGCCGACACCTCCCGACCAGCCGGCGCCTCGCGACCAGCCGGCGCCAACGGGTTGGTGGATGCCGGCAGGTCACGCAGGAGCTGACGGGCGCGCGCGGGTTGTCCCGCCGCCCAGGCGAAGCTTGCGGCTGCCACCAACCGGGCACCGCGGGCCGACTCGGGGCCGAGCCGGGCGGCCCGGTGCAGCGCGTACGCCGCGCTCGTGCGGTCCTCGCCACCGGCGAACGCCGCGCGTTCCAGCTCGTCGGCGAGGTCAGGGGCCGGCCCGGTGGTCGCCTCGGCGAGGTGGACGGCCCGGCGCAGCCGGTGCTCGGGTCGGTCGAGCAGCCCGGCGAGCAGCTGGTGCCCGGCGTGCCGCTCGGCCAACGGCGCGGTTGCCACAATCATGGCGCGGGCCAACCGCTGCGGGAAGGTCACCGTCTCACCGTCGACCCGGACCAGTCCGGCGTGCTCGGCCGGGGCGAGATCACCGACCCCGGTGCCGGTCGCCGCCGCCACCCGGGCCAGCAGCTGCTGGTCCGGACGCTCGTCGAGGGCTGCGACGAGCAGCAGTCGGCGGGTCCGGTCCGGCAGGTTCGCCAGTCGGGCACGGTAGGCGCGACCGAGGCCACCGTCGGCCGGCAGCAGGTCCGGCACCGGCTCGTCCCCGCGCAGCTGGCCGGGGCCAAGGGCGGCGGCCAGGTCCACCAGTGCCTGTGGGTTGCCGCCGCCGGCGGCGACCAGGGCGGTGAGCACGTGCCGCGGTACCGGCATGGGGAGGCGGTCGGCGAGGACGGCCCGGCTCTGGTCGTCGTCGAGTGGCCCCAGCCGGTGGCCCGGGACACCGGCGACACCGCAGGTCCCGGTGAGCACCCCGGCGACCGGGCGGCCGGCCAACCGGCGGGCGACGGCGGTGAGCACCTCGGCGGTGCCCGGGTCGCCCAGATCCAGGTCGTCGAACGCGTAGAGCAGGACACCGTCGGCCGCCACCACGGTCAGCAGCTCGCGTACGGCTATCGCCAGGGCGAGTCGTCGTTGCGGCGGACAGCCGTCACCGGCCAGCACCGCCCGCAGCAGCAGCCGGTGCCGGTCGGCCAGGGCGGCCACCTGGTCCCGGACCGGGTCGAGGAGGCGGTGCAGTCCGGCGTACGGCAGCGTGGCCTCGTCGGCGACGCCGGCCGAGATCAACAGGTGCCAGCGGCGGGGGCGGATCCGCCGGACGGCCTCGTGTAGTAGCGAACTGCGGCCGGAGCCCGGCTCACCGTGGAACAGGACGGCCGTCCCCTGGTGCTCGGCCGCCGCCGACAGCAGGCGGTCGAGGGCGCGACATTCCTCGACCCGCCCCCACAACCCAGATTTTTGCACTGGGGATGCAGTGAACATGAGGTCAGTGTCGCTGATGTGTAACCAACAGGAAAGAGCCGGGAAACATCAGGGTGAATCGGCGGAGCCGGTCGACAGCAACGCGCCAACCGTCCGGGTCATCACCGCCCGGGCCTGATCCACCCCGAGTCCGAGCCCGTCGCGCAGCATCGACCACGCCGACCACATGCTGGCGACCGTCACGGCCTGCACCAGCTGCTCGCGGCCCGCCCCCGCGCGGTCAAGCTCCACCGCGAAGAGCTGCTCGACCTCCGCCCGGACCCGGTCGATGTGCTTGAGCCGGTTCCGGTGCAGCTGCGGAGAGAGCGGCTCACGCATCTGCGCTGCCCGGGCCGACGGCGCGATGAGCTGCAACAACCGGGCCCGCTGCCGGCAGTACGCGTCCACCCGCTTGGCCAACGGCAGGTTCGGCGAGATCGGCCGGTACGCCGCCTCCTGCTGCCGCAGCACCTCCTCGCCACTGGCTTCGAAGAGGGTTTCCATGTCCTTGAAGTTGGTCCACAGGGTCCGCAGCGAGATCCCGGCCCGTTCCGCGATCCGTTCCCCGGTGGGCCGCAGGTCGCCCTCGGAGATCAGCGCCAGATGCGCCTCGACGATCGCCGCCCGGGTCCGCTCCGCCCGGGCGCTGCGCCCGTCGACCCGGCCCGGCGCCTCGGCGCCCCTGCCCATCACGCCTCCTTCGACACCCGCCGCCGGACCACCCGGCACTGCGTCACGCCCGTCGGAACCGGCCGGGCGCCCGGTGGGCTTCCCCGGCCGAGTCTAGACACGCCGCGCGTCGCCGCCGTGGCGCCGTAGTTCGCGCCGGGCCAACGACTGCCGGTGCACCTCGTCCGGGCCGTCGGCCAGCCGCAGCGTCCGGGCCCGGGCCCAGAACCGGGCCAGTACGATGTCCTGGCTGACCCCGGCCGCGCCGTGCGCCTGCACCGCCCGGTCGACGACCCATTCGGCCACCGCCGGCACCACGATCTTGATCCCCTGGATCTCGGTGTGCGCCTGCCGGTTGCCGACCGTGTCCATCAACCAGGCGGCCTTGAGGACCAGCAGCCGGGCCTGCTCGATCCGCACCCGGGCCTCGGCGATCCAGTCCCGGATCACTCCCTGGTCGGCCAACGGCCCGCCGAACGCCCGCCGGCCGGCGACCCGCCGGCACATCAGCTCCAACGCCCGCTCGGCCATCCCGAGCAGCCGCATGCAATGGTGGATCCGGCCCGGCCCGAGCCGGGCCTGGGAGATGGCGAAACCGGAGCCCTCCACGTCGATCAGGTTCGCCGCCGGCACCCGTACGTCCACGAAGTCGATCTCGGCGTGGCCGCCGTGCTCCCGGTCCTCGTACCCGTAGACGGACATGCCCCGGCGGACCGTGACGCCCGGGGTGTCCCGCTCCACCAGCAGCTGGCTCTGCTGCCGCCGCACGGGCGCGGCCGGATCGGTACGCCCCATCACGATGAACAGCTCGCAGCGCGGGTCCATCGCCCCGGTCACGAACCACTTGCGACCGTTGACCACGTACGTCTCACCGTCGCGTTCGATCCGGGTGGCGATGTTGGTCGCGTCCGACGAGGCCACCGCAGGCTCGGTCATCGCGAAGGCCGACCGGATCCGACCGTCGAGCAGCGGCACCAGCCAGCGTTCGCGCTGCTGCGGGGTGCCGAACCGGGCCAGCAGCTCCATGTTGCCGGTGTCCGGCGCGGCGCAGTTGAGCGCGGCCGGTGCCAGCGAAGGCGACCATCCGGTGAGCTCGGCCAGCGGGGCGTACTGCAGGTTGGTCAGGCCGGCCCCGTACTCGCCGGGCAGGAACAGGTTCCACAGCCCACGGCGCCGGGCCTCGGCCCGCAGCCGGTCCAGCACCGGCGGCGGCTCCCACCGCCCGGGTGCCTCCCGCACCTGACGCTCGAACTCCTCCTCCGCCGGGTGGACCCACCCGGTCATGAAGTCGCGCAGCTCGGCCAGCAGCCGGGCGGTCGTCTGGTCGTAGCCGAAGTCCATCAGCGCCTCGCCAACTCGCGTAGTCCCTGGGCGACCAGCGGAAGCACCCGCTCACCGACCGTGTCAAATCCCTCGCCGACGGTCTGGCCGCGTACGTAGCGGTAGTGGACGCCCTCGAGGATGACGGCGAGCTTGTACGCACCGAAGGCGAGGTACCAGGGCAGGTCGTCCAGGGACCGGCCGCTGCGTCGGGCGTACCGGGCGGCCAGCTCGTCGGTGCCGGGCTGCCCCGGCACCCGGACCCGCCCGGCGTGCACCAGGGTCAGCCCGAGGTCGGTCAGCGGATCCCCGAGGGTGGACATCTCCCAGTCCAGCACCGCCCGGATCGGACGCCGACCGCCCGGCGTACCCCCGACCGGACCGTGCCCCCCGACCGGACCGTGCCCCCCGACCGGACCGTGTCCGCCGGCCGGACCGACGTCCGCCCGCAGATCGCCCACCACCACGTTGTCCGCCCGCAGGTCGCCGTGCAGCACGGTGCCGGGCCCGGCGGTCGGTACGGACGCGGCCAGCCGGGCGTACAGTTCGTCGACGCCCGGCAGGTCCCGGCTGCGGGAGGCGTCCAGTTGCCGCTTCCAGCGGCGCACCTGCCGGGCGGCGAAGCCGACCGGGACACCGAAGTCAGCCAGCCCCACCCCGGCCGGGTCGATCGCGTGCAGGTCGGCCAGGGTGTCGACGAGTGCCAGGGCCAGCGTGCGGACCCCCGCCGGCCCGAGCCGGGCCAGCTCCGCTCCGGTGCGGTGGACCGGCCCCGGCACGAACTCCATGAGGTAGAAAGGCGCACCGACCGGGCCGGGATCCGGGCAGTGGTGCAGTATCGCGGGGACCGGCACCGCCGTGGTCGCGAGTGCCCGCAGCACCCGGACCTCCCGCCCCATGTCGTGCGCGGTGGCCAGGACGTGTCCCAGCGGCGGACGACGGAGGACCAGCGTCCGTCGCCCGTCGCTGACCCGGTAGGTCAGGTTGGACCGACCGCCCGCGATCACCTCGCCGGTCAGCGCCCCGCCGAACAACCCCGGCCCGGCCCGGTCGAGGTGGGCGGCGAGCCGGGTCAGGTCCAGGCCCGGCAGCTCAGTCATCGGCCGCGCCGTCCGCTACTCGCGGCACCACACCGTCCGCCGGTCGCGGCACCGCACCGGGCAGGTCACCGCGTCGCTCCAGCTCCCGCTGCGCACGGTTCATCGTCCGCAGCCAGCGCTGCGGATCGGCGGCCCGGCGGGCGTGGTACGTGGCGACCTCCGGATGTGGCAGGACCAGGAACCGGTCGTCGGTCAGGGCCTCTCCGACAGCGTCGGCGACCTGCTCGGGGGTGACGGCGTCGTCGTCGAGCTGGGCGGCGGCCCGGTCCCCGCCGGCCGCCAGCATCGGGGTGCGCACCCCACGCGGGCAGAGCAACTGGACGGTCACACCGCGGTGCGCGTAGGTGGCCCGCAACCACTCCGCGTAGCCGACGGCGGCATGCTTGGTCACCGAGTACGGAGCGTTGCCGAGCATGGTGAGCAGGCCGGCGGCGGAGGCGGTGACGAGCAGTCGGCCCCGGCCGGCGGCGAGCCAGTGTGGGAGCAACTCCCGGGCGGCGTACACGTGGGACATCACGTTGACCTGCCAGGCGCGGTGCCAGACCTCGTCGGTCGGCTCCCCCGGGCCGCCGCCGGCGACACCGGCGTTGCCGCAGTACAGATCGATGCCGCCGAGGCGTCGTCGGGCATAGCCGACCAGGGCGGACACCGCCGCCGGCTCCGCCACGTCGGCGGGGAAGGCCGCCGCGCCGAGTCGGGTGGCGACGGCACGCACGGCGTCGGAGGCGATGTCGTTGACGACGACCCGGGCGCCGCCGGCCACGAACCGGGCGGCCAACGCGGCACCGATGCCGGACCCGGCACCGGTCACCACCACCCGCGCACCGGCGACGGCCAGTCCCGGTCCGCTCACCCGGTGGTCCGGCTGGCCAGCGAGATCCCGCCGTCCACAACCAGGGTCTGGCCGGTGATCCAGGCCGCGTCGGCCGAGGCGAGGAAGGCGACGGCACCGGCGACGTCGGTCGGCTCGCCGAGCCGACGCAGCGGGTACGCCCGGGCGACCTCCTCCTCCCGCCCTTCGTAGAGGGCGGCGGCGAACCGGGTCCGGACCACGGCGGGGGCGACGGCGTTCACCCGCACCGACGGGGCGAGTTCGACGGCGAGGCTGGCGGTGAGGTGGTTGACGGCGGCCTTCGTCACGCCGTAGAACGCGATGCCCGGCGACGGCCGCAGCCCGGCGATCGACGAGACGTTGACGACGCAGCCGCCCCGGTCGGTCATCCCGGCGGCGCAGACCTGCTGCACCCAGCCGAGGGTGCCGAGCAGGTTGACCTCCAGCAGTTTGCGGGCGGCCGCCAGGTCGAGCCCGGCCAGCGGGCCGTGGACCGGGTTGATCCCGGCGTTGTTGACCAGGACGTCCACCGGCCCGAAGGTCTCGGTGACCTGGCGTACCGCGGCGGCGCGGTGGTCCGGATCGTCGGTTCCGCCGGGGACCGCCACGGCGTGATCCGGACCACCGAGGGCGGCGACCGCCTCGTCCAGGGCGCCGGCCCGCCGGGCGGTGAGGCCGACCCGGGCGCCCTCGGCGACCAGCCGGCGGGCGATGGCCAGCCCGATCCCGCGGCTGGCCCCGGTCACCAGCGCGACCCGCCCGGAAAGCCTGCCGCAAGCTTCACTCATAGTGCGGATAGTACGAGAGGGACCTTCACCTCGTCAACAATGAGATATCCCATCTGTACAGCCACCAAGCGGCCGCCAGACGCATTGACTTCTAGACAAGATAGAAGCACTGTCAGTGCATAAATAGCGCCACGCGAAGGAGTCTGCCATGCCCGACGCAGTGATCGTCGCCGCCGCCCGCTCACCGATCGGGCGGGCCGCCAAGGGTTCGCTGCGGGACCTGCGCCCGGACGACCTGGCCGCCGCCATCGTCCGGGCCGCACTCGACCAGGTCCCCGAACTGCCCGCCGACCAACTCGACGACCTGATGCTCGGATGCGGGCAGCCCGTCGGCGAGCAGGGACACAACCTCGCCCGGGTGGTCGCCACCCTGCTCGGCCACGACCAACTGCCCGGCACCACCGTCACCCGGTACTGCGCCTCGTCCGTGCAGACCACCCGGATGGCCCTGCACGCCATCCGGGCCGGCGAGGGCGACGCATTCATCTCCGCCGGCGTGGAGTGCGTGTCCCGGTACCCCGAAGGGCAGCCGGACGTCACCAACCCGGCGTTCGCCGGGGCACGGGCCCGTACCGCGGAGCGGGCCGGCGCCGACGCCCCGCCCTGGCGGGACCCGCGCGACGACGGCGCGCTGCCCGACGTCTACATCGCCATGGGACAGACCGCAGAGAACGTGGCCCGGCTGCGCGGGGTCAGCCGGCGACGCCAGGACGAGTTCGCGGTCCGCTCGCAGAACCGCGCCGAGCAGGCTGCCGCGAGCGGGTTCTGGGCCCGGGAGATCACCCCGGTCACCGTGCCCGACGGTACGGTGGTCACCGCCGACGACGGGCCACGGCCCGGCGTCACCCTGGACGCGGTGGCCGCGCTGGCCCCGCGGTTCCGTCCGGACGGCACGGTCACCGCCGGCAACGCCTGCCCGCTCAACGACGGGGCCGCCGCTCTGGTGATTCTGTCCGACACCCGGGCCCGCGACCTCGGCATCCGGCCGCTGGCCAGGATCGTCGCCACCGGTCTGAGTGGACTCTCGCCGGAGATCATGGGTCTGGGGCCGGTGGAGGCGTCCCGGCGGGCGCTGGCCCGGGCAGGCATGTCCATCGACGACATCGACCTGGTGGAGATCAACGAGGCGTTCGCCGCGCAGGTGGTGCCGAGCGCCGAGGAGTTGGGAGTCGACTGGGACCGGCTCAACGTCAACGGCGGCGCGATCGCGGTCGGACATCCGTTCGGCATGACCGGTGCCCGGCTCACCACCACGATGATCAACTCGCTGCGCTGGCACGACCGGCAGACCGGGCTGGTGACCATGTGCGTCGGCGGCGGCCAGGGCATGGCCCTGATCATCGAGCGGCTGGCCTGACCGCCGCCGCAGGCGGCTCAGGGCGCCGACGGAATCCCGTCGGCCGGCGGGGTGGCCGACTCGCCGGGGTACTCGTTCACCGGACCGTCGGCCGGATCCGTCTCGTACGTCGGCCCGAAGTACTCCTGCGTCCCACCGCTGACCCGGGTCAGCCGCTGCCCGCCGTACCCGGAGTGGTCGGTGGCGGAGAAGCGCAACGGGGCCAGTCCCGGGCCTTCGAAGCCGCCCCGCTCGACCGCCTCGACCAGCGCCGTACGGGTCAGATCGGGTCCGGCCGCCTGGAGCGCCTGGACGAAGAGGTAGCCGACCGCCATCCCGTACACAGTGTTGCCGTCGAACGGCGCGTCGGCGTTGTACTTCTCGTGGATCTGGCGGAACAGCACGATCCACGGGTTCGTCTCGTCGTTGTGCATCGGCAGGTAGTTGACGCCGATCAGGCCCTCCAGCAGCCCGGCCGCCTCACCGAGTTGGCTGGCGAGGGTCAGGTGGTCGGCGCCGACGTTCGAGACCAGCCACTGCGGTTGGAAGCCGATCCGGGCAGCGGTGCCGATGGCGAGCGCGGTGAAACCGGGCACCGTCGCCAGGATCACCACCTGACAGCCGGCGGCCTTGAGCGCACCGATCTGTGGTGCCACGTTGGTGTTGCTGGTGACGTACGTCTGCTTGTCGGTCACCGGGCCCAGGATCTTCTCCACCCCGACCAGGCTGTCCCGGCCGAAGTCGTCATCCTGGCCGAAGAAGCAGACCGTTCTGCCGGCGAAGTTCTCCGCCACGTGGCTGGCCAGGATCTTCCCTTCGACGATGTAGTCCGGGTTGAATCCAAAGGTGCCGGGATACTTCTGCGGCTGGTCCCAGGTACGGCTGCCCGAGGCGACGAACAGATCGGGGACCCGGTTGGTGTGCAGGAAGTCGAGCACGCCCGTGTGGGTAGGGGTACCGAGCCCGTTGAGGACGGCGAAGACGCCGTCCCGCAGGACGAGTTCCCGCACCACCTGCTGAGTGGTGGCCGGGTTGTAGCCGTCGTCCATGATCTTGTAGTTGATCTTCCGGCCGTACACCCCACCGGCCTCGTTGACGTGCTCGAAGTACGCCCGGGTGGCGGGCGCGATCGTGGAGTATCCGGCCGAGGCCGGCCCGGTCAACGGCATGTGGGTGCCGACCAGGATCTCGGTGTCGGTGACGCCGGGCGTCGCGACGCCGGAATCGTCACCGGGATCGGCGCCGCAGGCGGCGAGACCGAGGAGCAGGGTCAGGGACGCGGCGGACGCGAGACCGCGACGAAGGGTGGGTGACATCGACGGACACCTCTCTCGATGCTGGCGTGGTCATGACGGTGTGCTTGATCGGTGCGGGTCGGTACAGGTGCGGGTCGGTACAGGTGCGGGTGCGGGTGCGGGTCACGGACGGTGCGGCGGTCGGGTGGTCAGGTGGTCACGTGGTCAGGTGGTCACGTGGTCGGTGGTGCCGCCCGGTGCGGCAGCCGGGTCCACGCGGCATGGGCCAGCCGGGACAGATGCCCCTGCACCCCACCGGGTGCGACGATCACGACGAGGACGAGGGTGAGCCCGAAGATCGCCAACGGCAGGTTGCCCTCCATCCGGTGCGCCAGCGCCGGTGTCAACGGCAGCGCCTCGGCGAGGCTGTGGGTCAGCTCCGGCAACGCCACCAGCAGCAGCGCGCCCCAGGCTGCTCCGGCGAGCCGGCCGAGCCCGCCGACCACCACCGCCGTCAGCAACGAGAGCGACAGGGCCAGCGAGAACGCTCCCGGGGAGACGTTCTGGGTCAGCAACGCGAGCAGTGCCCCGCCAAGTCCGGCGGCGGCGGCGCTGACCACGAAGGCGAGCACCCGGATGCCGGCAACCGGCAGGCCGGCCAGGCCGGCGGCGACCTCGTCGTCGCGGACCGCGCGCAGCAGCCGGCCGTACCGGCTTTGGACCAGGTTCGTCAGCAGCAGCAACGCGAGCAGGGTCACCGCCGCCGCCAGCCAGAGCTGCCACCGCTCGTACGGGAAGTACGGCCCGAGGACGGCCGGCGGTGGCGCTAGCGGCACCGCGAGCCCCTGCTCGCCATTGAAGACCCCACTGAAGGTGACCGTCAGCGCGGGCACCGCGATCGCCACGGTCAGCGTGACGCCCGCCAGGTAGGGCCCCCGGATGCGGGCGGCCGCCACCCCGATCACCGCGCCGAGGGCGGTGGTGACCAGCACCGCCACCAGCAGCGAGATCGGCAGTGCCCCGCCGCCGGTCAGGCCGCGCTCGGCAAGGGCACGCTGGCTGAGCGCCAGGCTGTAGGCGCCGACCGCCATCAGCGCACCGTGGCCGAGGGAGAGCTGCCCACTCAGGCCGGTGAGGATGGTCAGGCCGGCGGTGGCGCAGAGGAAGGCGGCCACGGTCGCGGCCTGGAACAGCCGGTACGGCTCCAGCAGGTAGCTGGTCGCCAGCACCGCCAGCGCGCCGAGAACGAGCAGGCCGAGGTGACGGGGCAGCGTGTAGGCGCTCACACCTGCCTCGCCGTCGTCGTGGCGAACAGTCCGCCCGGTCGGATCAGCAGCACCGCCAGCAGCAGTGTCAGGACGGCGAGCGGGGTGACGTCGCTGCCCACGTAGCCGCCCACGTAGGACAGGGCCAGACCGACGGCGAGGCCACCGACCACCGCCCCGGGCGGGCTCTCCAGGCCACCGACCACGGCCGAGGTGAACGCCGAGACGAAGACCAGGTCCATCGCGTTCGGGTGCAGGCCGAGCTCGGTGGGGACGATCAGCATCGCGGCGAGCGCCCCGACGGCCGACGCGAGTGCCCAGCCGAGGGTGAGCATCCCGCCGACCCGTACCCCGAGCAACCGGGCCACGTCCGGGGCGAAGGCCGCCGCCCGCATCCGCAGGCCGACGGCGGTCCGGGCGAAGATCCACGCCAGCGCGACCACGACGACCCCGACGGCGCCGAAGACGAACAGGTCGTACGGGGAGAGCAGGCGCAGCCCGCCGATCGTGACGGCGGAGCGGGACAGCGGCGTAGGCGCCGGGCGGAACTCGTTGCCGTACACGATGCCCAGCGCGGCCTGGATGACCAGGACCAGTCCGAGCGCCACGATCACCGGGCTGAGCGGGGAGGCGTGCCCGACGTGCCGCATGACGATCCGCTCGACGGCGGCGCCGAGCAGCAGACCGGCGGCGATCGCGGTCAGGAAGCCGATCCAGTACGAGCCGGTCGCGGCGGCGACGCCGTAGCCGACGTACGCGGTGGCGGCGGCCATCGCGCCCTGGGCGAAGTTGACCGCCCGGGCGGCCCGCCAGATCAGGACGAGGGCCAGCGCGAACGCGGCGTAGACCGCGCCTCGCGACAGCCCGTCGAGGGTGAGGAAGAGGAAGCGGTCCAACGGGGCCTCCTGGTGCGGTCGGAGATCCGGGATTCGGCGGTCAGAACCCGAGATAGTGGTGGCGCAGCGATTCGTCGTCGCGCAGTCGGGCGGCGGGAGCCCGCACGACGATCCGGCCCAGGGACATGACCACCGCCTCGTCGGCGACGGAGAGTGCGCCGTGGACGTTCTGCTCGACGAGCAGGACGGTCAGTCCGGTCTCGTCCCGCAGCCGCCGGAGCAGCGCCATGATCTGGGTGATCACCCGGGGTGCCAGGCCGAGTGACGGTTCGTCGAGCAGCAGCAGCCGGGGACGGGCGACGAGCGCCCGACCGAGGGCGAGCATCTGCCGCTCCCCGCCGGAGAGCTGGTGGCCGTGCCATCGGCGCCGCCGGGCCAGCGGTTCGAAGAGCTGATAGACCTCGTCGAGGGCACGGGCCGCGTCGGCCCGGTCGCGCCGCCAGAGCCCACCGAGCCGCAGGTTCTCGTGGACGGTCAGCTCGCCGATCACCCCACGCCCTTCCGGCACGTGCGCCATGCCCCGCCGTACCACCTCCTCGACCGGTACGCCGCGCAGGTCCGCGCCGGCGAGCACCACCTGTCCCGCGCTCGCCGGGACCATGCCGCAGAGGGTCCGCAGCAGCGTCGTCTTGCCGGCGCCGTTGGCACCCACCACGGCGACGATGGTGCCGGCGTGGATGGTCAGGTCGACGTCGCGCAGGACCGGCACGGCCCCGTACCCGGCGGCCAGGTCCCGGACGGTGAGCAGCTCCTGGGCGGTCACGGGGTCACCGCCCGTCCGCTGTCGCGGGCGGTTGCGGTGCCGCGGCCGACCGGGTTCCGGGTGTGGGGGCCGGGTCGTCGACCGCCGCGCCGAGGTACGCCTCGACGACTGCGGGAGCGGCGCGGACCTGCTCAGGGGTGCCGGTCGCGACGACCCGACCGAAGTCCAGCACGACGACCTGGTCGCAGGTGGACATGACCAGGTCCATGTGGTGCTCGACGAGCAGCACCGCGCAGGGGTCGACGGTCCGTCCGGGCAGGTCGCGGATCAGGTCGGCGAGTTGCCTGACGTCCTCGTCGCCGAGCCCGCCGGCTGGCTCGTCGAGCAGCAGCAGCCGGGGACGGGCGACGAGTGCCCGGGCCAGTGCCACCCGCTGGCGGACCGCGAACGGCAGGGTGCCCGGCAGTCGTGCCGCGTGTGCGGCGACGCCGAGCCGGTCGAGGGCGTCGAGCGCCTCAGCACGCAGCCGCCGTTCGTCACGGTCGGCCCGGGGCAGGGCGAACAGGGCGGCGAGGAAGCCGGTCCGGGCGCGGTGGTTGGCCCCGGTCATCACGTTCTCCAGGACGGTGAGCCCGGCGAAGAGTCCGGTGCCCTGCAGGGTGCGGGCGATCCCGAGTCGGGTGAGCCGGTGCGGGCGCGGCCGGAACGGCTGCCCGTCCAGGGTCATTGTGCCGACGTCCGGCGACACGAATCCACAGACGACGTTGAACAGGGTGGTCTTGCCGGCGCCGTTCGGGCCGATCACCCCGGTCACGGTGCCGGGCGGCACGTCGAGGGAGACGTCGTCGAGGGCGGTGAGCCCACCGAAGCGCACCCCGACGTTTCGCAGTCCGAGTCCTCGTCCCATCGCCCGTCCCTTGGCCGGGGGAATTAATTACACTGACAGTGTACGTTTTTGGATCACCAGGTCAACACCCGCGAAGCAACTGTGTAACCTGCTTGGAACCAGATTGAGGGCTCAGGTCGACCATCAGAGGATGATCAAAGATCATGCATTACCGATGCATGATCTTTGACTCGACGGCGGTCGTGGGCCGGCCGACCGGGCCGAGCACGTCCGGTCAGGCCACGTCCGGGCCGGGCAGGTCGACCAGCCGGGCCAGCGCCGCGCGGTGCCGGTCGGGCGTACCGAACATGACGGCGTTGCTCCTGGCCCGTTTCAGGAACAGGTGGGCCGGGTGCTCCCAGGTGAACCCGATGCCGCCGTGCAACTGCACGCAGGTCTCCGCTGCGGTGACCGCGACCGCCGAGCAGTGCGCCGCGGCGACGGCCGCCGCCAGCTCCGTCTCGGCGTCGACGGGTGCCGGGCCCGGTGGCTGCGTCGCGGCGACGCGGTCAGCGGCGTACCGGGCCACCGCGCGGGCCTCGACGATACCCACCCAGACATCGGCCAGCCGATGCTTGACCGCCTGGAACGAGCCGACCGGGCGACCGAACTGGAACCGCTCGCGGACGTAGCGGACCGTACTGTCCAGACACCACTCGGCGACCCCCACCTGCTCCGACGCGAGCATCGCCGCACCGGCCACCAAGCCGTCGCGCACGGCCACGACTGCTGCCGAGCCGTCGGCGAGCCGGACCGCCGGGGCGGCGGTCAGGTCGACGTCGCCGAGCGGCCGGGTGCCGTCCAGCGACACCACCGGGGAGATCCGCACCCCCGGGCCGGAGGCCCGGACCGCGTAGAGCCCGTCCCGGGCCGGGACGAGCAGCAGATCGGCGGGGAGCGCGTCGGCGACACCGGCCACCGCGCCGGAAACGGTCGCCGAGCCGGAGACAGTCGCCGAGCCGGAGCCCGCGCCCGGTGCCGCCGCAGGCCCGACCTCGAACGTCGGCCAGTCGTCTCCCGGTGCGGTGGACACCGGCACCACCAGCACCGCGCGGGTACGACCGGCCGCGACCGGGGCGAGCAGCTCGGTCGCACCGCAGCGCAGCAGGGCCCGGGTGGCGACCACCGCGCTGCCCAGATAGGGCACCGGCGCCACGGCCCGGCCCAGCTCCTCCAGGACCACGGCGACCTCCCGAAGACCGGCGCCGGCACCGCCGTACTCCTCGGGCACCGCCAGCCCGACGACGCCCAGCTCGTCGGCGAGCCGCTGCCAGAGTCGCGGGTCGTACGGCTCGTCGGCGGCCAACCAAGCCAGCACGCGCCCGGTCGGGCTGACCGCCGCGCACAGCGCGCGGACACTCGCCCGCAGCGCCTCCTCGGTCTCGTCGTAGAGCAGGTTCGTCATCGGTCCACCCGGGGTTCGCTCGGCAGGCCGAGCACCCGCTCGGCGATGACATTGCGCAGGATCTCCGAGGTTCCACCTTCGATGGAGTTGCCGCGGGCCCGCAGGTAGCGGTAGGCGGCGGTCCGGCCGAGCAGGTCCGGCTCCTCGGGGCGGCGCATCGTCCAGTCGTCGTGCCGCAGACCGGCCGCGCCACGTACCTCGATCTCCAGGCCGCTGATCAGCTGGTTCAGCTCGGCGAAGCTGAGCTTCACCGCGGAGCCCTCCGGTCCGGGCTGCCCCGCGACCAGTTGCTGACGCAGGCGCAGCGCGGTCAGCCGGGCCGCCTCGGCCCGGACCCACAGCCGCAGCAGATCCTGGTGCGGGCCGGTACGCCGAATCTCCGGATGCCGGCGCCACACGTCGGTGAGAACGCCGATCATGCCGCCTTCGCGGGCCAGCGGCCGGCCACCGATGGCGACCCGCTCGTTCATCAGCGTGGTACGGGCGACCTGCCAGCCCTCGCCGACCTCACCGATCCGCATGGCGTCGGGCAGCCGGACCCCGGTGAGGAAGACCTCGTTGAACTCGGCCTCACCGGTCAGCTGGCGCAGCGGACGCACCTGCACTCCCGGTGCGGTCATGTCACAGATGAAGTAGGTCAGCCCGGCGTGGCGCCGGCCGGTGGAGCTGGTGCGGGCGAGCAGGATCGCCCACCGGGCCCGGTGGGCGAGCGACGTCCAGACCTTCTGACCGTCGACCAGCCAACCGTCGCCGGACCGCTCGGCGCGGGTCGCCACCGCGGCCAGGTCGGAGCCGGCGTCGGGCTCGCTGAACAGCTGGCACCAGATCTCCTCACCGGTCCAGAGCGGCCGCAGCCAGCGCCGCTGCTGCTGCGGTGTGCCGTGCCGCAGCAGTGTCGGCGCCGCCATCCCGAGACCGATGCTGTTGCGGCGCGGGCGGTTGTCCGGGGCACCCGCCCGGGTGAACTCGTCGTCGACGACCGCCTGCAGATGCCAGGGCAGGCCCAGCCCGCCTAGTCCGACGGGATGATGCACCCAGGCCAGGCCGGCATCGAACCGGGCCCGCAGGAAGGCGGTCCGGTCCCCGGTCCGGTCGTGCCGGCGGAGGAACCCGGCCACCACACCACGCAGCTGATCCGGGTCGCGGAGCTGATCCGGGTCGCCGGGCTGGTCCGAGTCACGGAGCTGGTCGGTGTCGGTGTCGGCGTCGGTGTCCGGCACGGCAACCTCCGAGAATAGTTTCTGCACTCTGACTGCAATTTAGCCGACAGGTCGCGGACACGGAAGCAGCACGGGGTGACGGAACCGGTGCGGGGTGGTCGCCCGGTCGGCCACCACCCCGCACCCCGCCCGCCGGCCGGATCAGAAGGGACAGGTGCTGCGGTACTCCTCGATCGCCAGACCCGACGGCCCCGGGCAGAGGAACTGCGTGTACCTGGTGTCGTCGTCCACGAAGCGCTTCAGCCAGGCCACCCCCTGCTTGGCCAGCTCGGTGTTCGGGACCTGTGGGAAGAGATGCCCCTCGCCGTTCAGCTCCAGGTACGCCTTCTCGGTCCAGGCCGGGATCGAGTCGTAGAAGGGCTTCGCGTGGCTGTAGACCGGGGCGATCGTGTCGTACTCGCCGCCGACGATCAGCGTCGGCACCGCGACGGTGGTCCAGGTCTTGTCCGTGTTCCACGGTGCGATCGGCACCGCGGCCCGCAGCGACGGCCGGTCGACGGCGGCCTCCAGGCTGCCCCCGCCGCCCATGGAGTGACCAGCCACCGCGAGCCGGTCCGGGTCGATCCGGCTCCGCACCGGGCTCCGGTCGACCAGGTAGTCGAGCGCGGCCAGCAGCTGGCGACCCCGGCTGCCCGGCTGGTCGAACCGGCTCTCGGTCTCGATGCCGATGACCACGAAACCGTGGGAGGCGATCCGCGGGCCGAGCCAGGCAAGACTCGACCAGCTCGCGGTGTAGCCGGGCGAGATGGCGACCGCGCCGAAGGTTCCCTCACTGGTGGTCGTCGGATAGTAGATGACCCCGCCGTCGAAGCCGCTGACCAGCGACGAGACCGACTGTTGGCTGGTGGCGAACGGGCCGCGGCTGGCTTCCAGGATCGCGTGCGTGGGTGCCGGGCCGCGCTGGTACGGGTTGGTCTGCGCCTGCGCCGGGGCGGCCGCCGCGACACCCGCGACGGCAACCAACGCGACGGTCAGGCAGAGCCGGGTCACGAAGCCCGGGACGGGACGCGCACCGCTCATGATGGTGGGACGCATGCCAGATCCTCCTCAAGGACGGAAGGCTATCGACACACATCAGTCTCTGTGGCGCCGTCCGCGTACCGCATCGGCAGAATCACCGGCCTGCCCGCTGGAACGTTGTGCGGTCGTCGCCACCTGCCCTAGCGTCGCGTCATGGCTCCCAGCTGGACATTGGCGGTCGCGCGCGACGACCTCACCCGGACCGTCCTGGTCGACAGGCCGGCACCCGACCCCGCCGACGGCGAAGCGGTGCTACGAGTCGACCGGGTCGGGGTGACCGCGAACAATGTGACGTACGCGGTACTCGGCGACGCCCTGCGATACTGGCGGTTCTTCCCGCCCGAGCCGCACGGGCTGGGGCCGGACCACGGACTCGTTCCGCTCTGGGGATTCGCCGAGGTGGTCGCGTCGAGAGTCACCGGGGTGACCGCCGGCCAGCGGCTCTACGGCTACCTGCCGCCCGCCCGCCACCTGGTCGTGCGTCCCGGCAGGCTCGACCCGGCCGGGTTCCGCGACGTCAGCGAACACCGGGGCGAACTCCCGTCGCCCTACAACGCGTACCGGCTGACCACAGGCGACGAAGCGTACCGCGCCGACGAGGAGGACCTGCTGATCCTCTACCGGCCGCTCTTCTTCACCTCGTTCATGCTCGCCGACCATCTCGTCGACAACGACTGCCACGGCGCCTCGACCGTGGTGCTCTCCTCCGCCTCCAGCAAGACCGCGTACGCCGCCGCGTTCGAGTTGCGGGGCCGCGGCCCGCGGCTGGTCGGCCTCACCTCACCCGGAAACGTCGCCTTCACCGAGTCACTCGGCTGCTACGACCAGGTGCTGCCGTACAGCGGCGTGGCCGCGCTCGACCAGGTTCCGACCGTCTATCTCGACCTGTCCGGCGTACCGGCGATCCGCGCCGCCCTGCACGCGCACCTCGGCGACCGGCTCGTCCGGGACGTGGCGGTGGGTCTGACCAACCAGACCCCGAACGCCGACGCCGCCGGCGAGGTCTTCTTCGCCCCGGCCCAGATGCGCAAACGCACCGTCGACTGGGGTCGCGACGGCCTCGACCGGCGCTTCGCCGACGCCTGGCGGCGGTTCGCCACCACCGTCACCGGATGGGTCGACATCAGGGTCGGCCACGGGCCGGACGCCCTGCGCAGCGCCTGGCTGGAGGTCCTCGCCGGCCGCACCCCGCCCCGGGTGGGCCACGTGGTCCAGCTCTAGCCACGCGCCGACCGCGCTCTAGCCGCCGCTGGCCGCACCGCGTCCGGCGCCGGCCGACACCCGGCCGGCGCTGCTGGACGTCGGTTGTGAAACAGGATAGAAATCCCCATATGCCAGAAGTCAGGCAGGAGACTCCGGAGGACGCCGACGCGATCGCCGGGGTCCACGTGCGCGCGTGGCAGGCCGGCTACGCGGGCCTGATCCCGGCCGACGTGCTCGACCGGCTCAACGTCGCCGCCTGGGCACAGCGCCGCCGCGACGTCGGCACCGCCGACCCGGAGCAGCCGTTCCGCACCCTGGTCGCCACCGAAGGCGAGCAGATCGTCGGGTTCAGCACCTTCGGCCCGTACCGGATCGACCAGGACCGGGACCAACTCGATCCGACGTACGGCGAGATCGTCAGCATGTACGTCGACCCCGCCCACTGGGGCACCGGGGTCGGTCGGCTCCTGCTCACCGCATCGATCGCCGGGCTGACTGGGCAGGGCTGGCGCACGATGCGACTGTGGGTGCTCGACGGCAACCAGCGGGCCCGGCGGTTCTACCAGGCGGCCGGGCTGCGCCCGGACGGCGAACGCAGCGTCTATCAGGTGCCCCGCTCACCTGGGCAGACCCCGGTCGGGCTCGACGAGGTGCGCTACCTGGCCCGGATCGCCGGCGGCCGGATCCTCACCCTGGCCGGTTGACCGGCGATCGGAAAGCTGTCATCCGGGCTACGTGATTTCAGTGAAGGCACGGATCTCGGCCCGCAATTGTTCGGCCTTCCGAGTCCCGGTGAAGCGCTTGGCTCCGAGTATGTCGGCCATGCGTCCGATACGCTTATTGATCCACGAAATCCGGCGCTCCGGTGGAAGATCGAGCACCGGACGAATGGCTGCCGCAGCTTCGTCCAGCTTGCCGACCTTCAGGTAGGCGGTGCCCTGATAAACGCGCGCCAGTGCTTCGTCGTCTAGCGACCGATCCTCCTCTGAACCATTCTCCCAAAGCCGAATTGCCTCGGATGCTTCTCGGACTGCCCGATCTGCGTCTGAGGCTTCATCCAGCCAAATCAGGCTACTGCCGGCATAATAGTGCTGTTTGGCCTCACTGAAATCGAATATCCCGCGCTCCGAGGCTCTTGGGATCAACTTTTCCCGCTCATGTTGCACTTGGTCGAGGGCCCGGTTGCTGCCTGCCGAGTCGCCAAGATTCGCCTTACACTGGGCATACCCGCATATTAGGCGAAGTCTGCTTGCGCTAGCAGCTGAGTGCGCGAGCCCGTCCGTGACGGACGCGAGTGCTTGGCTATAGTTGCTATCAAATCTGGCTATGAGGCTCTGGGTTCCCCGCGCCCAGGCTCGGAGCTCGCGATCACCTGAATTTTCGGCACAGACCAGCGCCGCATCTGCATGTGTCATCGCTACCGCCGAGTCTCCGAGGTCGAGGGCGGCGTATGCGAGAACGCCTTGAAGGCGGCCAGCTATCTGATACAGGTCGGCCAGTTCATTCGGCCGGTACTGGCGGCTTCGTAGGCGGCGTAGGACATCGCCTCGTAACTCTACAGCGGAATGTAGCATCGGTGCAGGAGCGGTGCCAAGGTATGCAATCGAGAGCCGGGTCGTAGCTTGCTCCAGATCGGTCAGGTCCATGGACTCTTCCACGGCTGCGATCATCTTCAGCGAGTCCTTGGTTGAGGCGGTCAGCATCCGCCCTGTCGCCAGAGCCTTTCGTCGCTCCTCCGCTGTGTCTCGCCATGCTGCCACCAGGGAACCATTAGCACCTAGTGCCCGGTCGGCGAGTTCAGCGAACTGCCGGTCAGGAAACTTGTCGCCTTGTTCTACCTTCCCGATGTAGCCGCGATTGAATCGTATCCGTTCGCCAAGATCGCGAAGTGACCACTCGCGACCGACCCTGAGTTTTCGGACCGCGCTACCGAAGTGAGTCGGGTCGCTTTCGCCGGCAGCCCCTGGCTGTGGTGTCATCGCGGCCTCCCCGCTGTCGCCCGTCGCTGCCTACAGCCTTCAGGCGACAGATTACCCCTGCAGGTTCAGGTCGGCATCGTCCAGTGTGGGTCTGGCGCAGGCGGACGGCCATGTCGTTGATCAATCACCTCGTACATTCAACGCTGTGACGCTCGCTCGTGCTGCACGTGAAACCGCTGTACTGAAGTCGATCAAGTGGCCGTTGGAGGAGCGTTGTGGATTCTGCTTGCGACCGTGGCCGGTTTTCTCGCTGGCGTGGTGGGTGGGTTCGTGTTGTGTCGGTGTCGGCACCGGTGGTGTCCGGTGTGCGGGCAGACGTTGACCTGCCCGGACTGCACCGCCCCGATCGAGCGGACCTGGGGCACCACCCCACCACCACAGTCGGGTCCGCGCGGGCGGCGGTGGCGCAACCAGGCCGGGGCACAGCACCGGTGACCGGGCTGGACGACGTGCTGCACGTGCCCGTACGGCCGATCTGGTCCTGTTCGGGGTGCGGGCCGCAGGTCGACTGGCCGTGTGAGTACGCCCGCGCCGAGTTGACCGCGAACCTGGACCCGATCTCCCGCAGCATGTACGCGGCCGAACGGATGGTCGAGGCGATCGCCGACCTGCCGGACGAGGCGACGCCGGGGGAGCTGTTCACCCGGTTCCTGGCCTGGACGAGGCGGGCCGGCCGGTGACCGTCTACCGCACCTGCACCCGCGACTGGTCCACCACCACGCCCGCAGCGGCACCGGCGGCGCTGGCGGAGCCGGCCGTACCGTTGCCGCCGGCTGGTTGGCTCGCCGACGAGCTGTTCCTGATCGCCCACGACGACGTGACCGGCAAGCCGCGCGTCCCGGCCGGGGTCGTCGGGCGTGGGCTGGCCGCCGCGATGCTCGCCGACCTCGCCTTCGTCGGCGCGGTCACGGTCGCCGCGACCGGCAGCATCGTCACCGGCACGGCCGCGCCGGGTGCCGTCGACCCGTGGGGGCGGACAGTGCTGCGCTGGATCGACACCGACCCACCGCACCCACCGGACGCCTGGATCGACCGGCTCGCCGGGCACACCTACCGCAGCGTCGCCGACCGGCTCACCGCCGCCGGGCTGGTCCGGCCCCGCACGGTCCGCCGCTGGTGGTGGCGTCGGGACACCGTCTACCCGCCGGTCGACACCAACGCCGCCGCCTGGCCGTGGGCGCGGCTGACGATGCGGGTACGCCGCCACACCCGCCTCAACACACACGACAGCACGCTGGCCCGACTCTGCGTGGCGACCGGACTCGGCGGCCACATCCTCGGCGCGGACACGCTCACCGCCCGGCGGCAACTGCGGCAGCTGCTCACCCCCGTACCGCCGGGGGTCGACCAGCTGGTGCGACACGTTGCCGCCGCCGACGGACGCAGCCGGCACAGCCAGCACGACCGACAGAGCCGGCACGAACGACAGAGCCGGCACGACCGGCGGAGCCGGCGGTGACCGCGACCGCCGGCCCCGCCGGCACGGTGCGGGTACGGCGGGCCGGGGTGCACGACGTGCCACGCCTGGCCCGGATACTGGCCGACGCGTTCGCCGACACCCCGGATGCCCGCTGGCTGATCCCCGACCCCGTCGAGCAGCGCCACATCTACCAGCGGCTCAGCCCCGGACTCCTGACCCAGGCGATGACCTCCGGCACCGTCCACACCACCGTCGACCGGGCCGGAGCGGCACTGTGGCTGCCGTACCCGGTGGCCCACACCACCACCGACCGGCAGACCGCCCGGCTCCGACGGATCACCGGCCGCTACACCGACCGGTTCCTCCAACTCGCCCACCTGCTGCACGCCCACGCACCCCGTGCGCGGCATCGAGGTGAGGCTGACGCACGTCAAGACGCAAAGATGACGTGCGTCAGCCTCACCTCGATGTGATCGGTCGACCGGCGGCCGGTGCCGGCCAGCGGGCGGACCGGTCCAGCTGGCGCACCGGCAGGAACAGCAGGAGCCCCAGGCTCACCCACACGTACGCGTTGCTGCCGACGAAGCCGGCCACGTTCGCGGCGTCGGACTCGCGCCAGATCCACACCAGCCGGCTGATCAGCAGCAGATAGCCGACCGTGGCGAAGCCGAGCAACGCCCGACGCCGCCGGCTGCCCCGCGACGCGGCGAGCCCGTTGTCCACCAGCAGGATCAGCGCCGGCAGCAACCACACCAGATGATGCACCCAGGTGACCGGGCTGACCAGGCAGCCGACCACGCCGGTCAACGCCAGCCCGGTCGCCTCGTCACCGGCGGCGACCGCGCGCCGGCACCGCCACGCCCACCAGATCAACGTGACCAGCACCAGCACCAGCCAGGCGACGGTACTCGGATGCAGCGGATCGATCCGGGCGACGACCCCGCGCAACGACTGGTTGGAGACGAAGTCCAGCGCACCGACCCGGTCGGTGTTCCACAGGGCCTGCGTCCAGAACTCCCGGGACGCGTCCGGCGCGACCGCCGCCGCGACCAGGGTCGCCACGGTCGCCGTCCCGGCGGCGGTGACCGCCGCCCGCCACCGCCGGGTGACCAGCAGGTAGACGATGAAGATGCCCGGGGTCAGCTTGATCGCCGTCGCCAGGCCGACCCCGACCCCCGCGAACCGGCGCCAGCGCGGCGGCACCGGCGACCCGGCCGCGACCAGCCACAGCAGGTCGGCCGCGACCAGGACCAGCAGCAGCGTGTTGACCTGGCCGAAGTTCACCGTCTCGCGCATCGGCTCGTACGCGGCGACCAGGCAGGCGGCGACGGCGAAGGCGAACCAGCGGGTCCAGCCCTCGCGGCGGGAGATCGGGTCGACCAGCCACCACAGCACCAGCGCGCTGGTCACCACGGCGAGCGTCACGCTCACCACGATCGCCAGATGCCACGGCAGGACCGCCATCGGCGACATCACCAGCGCGGCGAACGGCGGGTAGGTGAACCCGTACTGGCTGAACGGCTTCATGTGGTCGTAGAGTTCGCCGCCGTCGCGCAGCCAGTGGCGCATCGCCCCGTAGTAGACCTTGAGGTCGAAGAAGCCGTGCCGTTCGGCGGCGACGGCGAGGAAGCCGGCGACGACGACCGCGAGGGCCACCACGATAGCCACCCGCCGGCCGGTGCCCCCGGCGGCCCGCTGCGGCATGGCCGCCCCCCTGTCCGTACGCTGACCACTCATGGCGCTCGGATATGTCCGTCCTGCCCGACCGGGCGACGCTGGTGAGATCGCCCGCATCCAGTTGACCACCTGGCGGGTCGCCTACCGGCGGCTGCTGCCCCGGCAGGTGCTCGACGAGGTGGACGAGGACTGGCTGGCGCAGCGGTGGGACGCCGCGATCAACGATCCGCCGTCGCAGCGGCACCGGGTGCTGGTCGCCGTCGAGCAGGCCGAGCAATCCTATCTGGTGGGCTTCACCGCGTCCGGCCCGCCCGACGAGCAGGCACTGGCTCCCGAGGAACCGGCCGAGGCGCTCGGTGACCGGGTCGCCGCCGTCACCGACCTGCTGGTCGAGCCGCGCTGGGGCCGGCGGGGACACGGCAGCCGACTGCTCGCCGCCGCCGTGGACCTGTGGCGCACCGACGGCTTCGACACCGCGCTCGCCTGGGCGTACGAACGGGACCCGGCGACCCGCAAGTTCCTCGGCTCGGCCGGCTGGGAGCCGGACGGGGCGACGCGGGCGTTGGACGTGGCCGACATGCTGGTCCCGCAGCTACGGCTGCACGTGGCGGTCCCACCGGCGGCTGCCGAGGAGCAGTGACCCGGCCAGCCGCACGACCCGGCAGGGCCCGGCAGCAGGACCCACCAGAGCCTGGCAGCAGGACCCGGTAGGGCTCAGTCGAGCAGGCTGTCCAGCCCGACGGTCAGCCCGGGGCGGCGCGTCACCGCCCGTACCGCCAGCAGCACCCCCGGCATGAACGACGCCCGGTCGTAGGAGTCGTGCCGGATCGTCAGGGTCTCCCCCGCCGTGCCGAACAGCACCTCCTGGTGCGCGACCAGGCCGGCCGCCCGTACCGAGTGCACCCGGATCCCGTCGATGTCCGCGCCCCGCGCGCCCGGCACCTCGGCGGTGGTGGCGTCCGGCATCGCGGCCGACCCGGCGGCGGCCCGGGCCGCCGCGATCACCCGCGCGGTGTGCCCGGCGGTGCCGCTGGGCGCGTCCACCTTCGCCGGGTGGTGCTGCTCGATGATCTCCACGGACTCGAAGTGCCGCGCCGCCTTCGCCGCGAACTGCATCATCAGCACCGCGCCGATGCCGAAGTTGGGGGCGATCACCACGCCGACCTCGGGCTTGCCGGACAGCCAGGAGCGGACCAGGTCGAGGCGCTGATCGGTGAACCCGCTGGTCCCGACGACCACATTGATCCCTTGGTCGATGCACCAGCGCAGGTTGTCCAGCACCGCGTCGGGGTTGGTGAAGTCGACGACCACCTCTGCGGCGGCGTCCGAGGCGTCGGACAACCGGTCACCCTCGTCGATCGTGGCGACGAGTTCGAGTCCGTCGGCCCCCTCGACCGCTCGGCAGACCTGCACGCCCATCCGGCCGCGCGCCCCCAGCACGCCGACCCGGACCGGTGCGGCGGACGACCGGGCGGCCGCCCCGGACCCGCCCGGGGAGACTGTCACATTCGTACCGTATTCGCTCACCGGCACAACCTATCCCACCGGCGGGGACGGCGATCCGGCCAGCGCCTACCCCACCGGCGGAGACTGCGCGCCGGCCAACGTCGCGGACTCCACCGGGCCGATCACCGCCAGGGACATCGGCCGGGTGAGCAGCTCGGCAGCGATTGCGCCGACCTGTTCGGCGGTCACCGCCGCCACCCGTGCGAGCAGCTGGTCCACGGTCAACTGCTCGCCGTAGAGCAGCTCCCCCTTGGCCAGCCGACCCATCCGGGACCCGGTGTCCTCCAGGCCCAGCACGTACCCACCGCGGCTCATACCCTTGCCCCGGGCCAGCTCGTCGGCGCTCAGCCCGTGCTCGACGACCGCCGCCAGCTCCGCCCGGACCAGCTCCAGCACCTCGTCGACCCGGCTCGGCGCACAACCGGCGTAGACGGCGAACGTCCCGCCGTCGGCGTACTGGCTGGCGTACGAGTAGACCGAGTACGCCAGCCCTCGGCGTTCCCGCACCTCCTGGAACAGCCGGCTGGACATGCCACCGCCGACGACGTTGTTCAGCACCCCGAGCGCGAACCGACGGTCGTCGCCACGACTGATACCCGGGCCGCCGAGCACCAGATGGGCCTGCTCGGTCTCCTTGCGGCGCAGCACCGTGCGGGACCGACGGGTACGCACCGCCGGGGTCGCCGGGCGTGGCGGCGCCGGCGCACCGGGCCGTTCGGCGTCCAACGGGCTGCCCCGCAGCGCCGCCCGTACCTGGCGGACCACCGCCCGGTGGTCAAGGTTGCCGGCGGCGGCGATCACCATCGCGCCGGGCGTGTAGCGCCGCCGGTAGAAGTCGTGGATCTGCCGGCGGGTCAACGCCGAGATCGTCGCCTCGGTGCCGGAGATCAACCGGCCGAGCGGATGCGGGCCGAAGACGGCCTCGGCGAGCAGGTCGTGAACCTCGTCGTCGGGCTCGTCGTCGTGCATGGCGATCTCTTCGAGAATCACGCCACGTTCGGTCTCCACGTCGGCCGGGTCGATCACCGAGTTGGCCACCAGGTCACAGACGACGTCGACGGCCAGCGGCAGGTCCTCGTCGAGCACCCGGGCGTAGTAGCAGGTGTACTCCTTGGTGGTGAACGCGTTGGTCTCGCCGCCGACGGCCTCGATCTGCGACGAGATATCCCACGCGGTACGCCGCTTCGTCCCCTTGAACAGCAGGTGTTCCAGGAAGTGCGACGCACCGGATCGGGCCGGGGTCTCGTCGCGCGAGCCCACCCCGACCCACACGCCGAACGACACGCTGCGCATCGCCGGAATCGCCTCGGTGATCACCCGCAGCCCGTTGGGCAGCACGGTACGGCGTACCGTGCCGCCCAACGGGTCGGCGGTGAGTGTCCGGGTCACCGGCCGGGACAGGCCCCGGCCGGTGACCGGTTCGGTCCTGGCCATCTCGGCCGGCGTCAGCTGTGCCGGTTACGTCGGCGGCGCTCGCCGCCCTCGCCACCGTCGCCCCGGCTGGGGCCCCGGTCGCCACGGTCCCGGTCACCACGGTCACGCGGCCCACGGTCGCCACGGTCGCGGCCACCGGGACGCTCGCCGCCGTCGGACGCGGCCGGCGCCTCGGCGCCCTCCGGGCGGACCTTGTCCAGGTAGATCTTGCCCCGGGCGTCGATGTCGGCGATCTGCACCTCGACCTTGTCGCCGACGTTGAGGTGGTCCTCGACCCGCTCGACCCGCTTGCCGTCGCCCACCTTGGAGATGTGCAGCAGGCCGTCGCGGCCGGGCAGCAGCGAGATGAACGCGCCGAACGCGGCGGTCTTGACGACCGTGCCGAGGAACTTGTCGCCCACCTTCGGCAGCGTCGGGTTGGCGATCGCGTTGATCCGCTCGACGGCGGCCTCGGCGGCCGGCCCGTTGGTGGCGCCGACGTAGATGGTGCCGTCGTCCTCGATCGAGATGTCCGCGCCGGTCTCGTCCTGGATCGCGTTGATGGTCTGGCCCTTCGGGCCGATCACCATGCCGATCTTGTCGACCGGGATCTTCACCGTGGTCACCCGGGGGGCGTGCTCGCTCATCGCGGCCGGGCCCTCGATCGCCTGGCGCATGACCTCCAGGATGGTCATCCGGGCCTCGCGGGCCTGCTGCAGGGCGCCGGCGAGCACGTCCGACGGGATGCCGTCGAGCTTGGTGTCCAACTGCAGCGCGGTGACGAACTCGGGGGTGCCGGCCACCTTGAAGTCCATGTCGCCGAACGCGTCCTCGGCGCCGAGGATGTCGGTCAGCGTGACGTACCGGGTCTGCCCGTCGACCTCGTCGGAGATCAGGCCCATCGCGATCCCGGCCACCGGGGCCTTCAGCGGCACCCCGGCAGACAGCAGCGACAGCGTGGAGGCACAGACCGAGCCCATGCTCGTCGAACCGTTGGAGCCGAGCGCCTCGGACACCTGGCGGATCGCGTACGGGAACTCCTCACGCGTCGGCAGCACCGGCACCAGGGCCCGCTCGGCGAGCGCACCGTGGCCGATCTCCCGCCGCTTCGGCGAACCGACCCGGCCGGTCTCGCCGGTGGAGTACGGCGGGAAGTTGTAGTTGTGCATGTAGCGCTTGGACTTCTCCGGGGAGAGGGTGTCCAGCGTCTGCTCCAGCCGCAGCATGTTCAGCGTGCTGACCCCGAGGATCTGCGTCTCGCCGCGCTCGAACAGCGCCGAGCCGTGCACCCGGGGCAGCACCCCGACCTCGGCGGTGAGCGGGCGGATGTCTCGCGGGCCACGGCCGTCGATGCGTACCTGCTCGCGCAGCACCCGGGCCCGGACCTCGGACTTGGTCAACGACCGGAAGGCCGCGCTGATCTCCTTCTCCCGGCCCTCGAACCGCTCGCCGAGCTCACCGGCGACCTTGTCCTTGATCCGGTCCAGCGCGTCCTCACGCTCCGCCTTCGAGGCGATCTTCAACGCCTCGGCGACCTCGTCGCGGCCGGCGGCCACGACCGCGTCGTAGGCGTCGTCACCGTAGTCGAGGAAGACCGGGAAGTCGGCGACCGGCTTCGCCGCCACCTCGGCCAGCTCGCTCTGCGCCCGGCACAGCTCGCGAATGGTCGGCTTGGCCGCCTCCAGCCCGCTGGCCACCACGTCCTCGGTGGGGGCGGTGGCGCCACCGGCGATCAGCCCGACCGCGTGCGGAGTGGCCTCGGCCTCGACCATCATGATCGCCACGTCACCGTCCGGCAGGGCCCGGCCGGCGACCACCATGTCGAAGGTGGCCCGGGACAGCTCGTCCAGGGTCGGGAAGGCCACCCACGCGCCGTCGACGTGGGCGATCCGGGTCGCCCCGATCGGCCCGGAGAACGGCAGGCCGGACAGCTTGGTGGACATCGATGCCGCGTTGATCGCGATCACGTCGTACGGGTGGGCCGGGTCCAGCGCCAGCACGGTGGCCACCACCTGGACCTCGTTGCGCAGGCCCTTGGCGAACGTCGGGCGCAGCGGCCGGTCGGTCAGCCGGCAGGTGAGGATCGCCTCCTCGCTCGGCCGACCCTCGCGGCGGAAGAACGAGCCGGGGATCCGCCCGGCGGCGTACATCCGCTCCTCGACGTCGACGGTGAGCGGGAAGAAGTCGAGGTGCTCACGCGGCTGCTTGCTGGCGGTGGTCGCGGAGAGCACCACGGTGTCGCCCAGCTGGGCGATCACCGAGCCGGCGGCCTGGCGGGCCAGCCGCCCGGCGGAGAAGGTGACCTCGCGGGTGCCGAAGGCTCCGTTGTCGATCACGGCGGTGCTGCGTTGGGTGCCGAGATTGTGCTGCTCGGTCATGGTTGGGTCGCGCTCCTTTACGCGTCGTGGGGCCACGACCTCGGGGAGCTGCTCAACCGGCCGGTCATCGATCGAAGCGCCCGGGGGAGCCGGCGTGATGGCCGGCTGGCCCGGGGGCCACTACCGAGGACCGGTACGTTGACCGGCTCCCTTCGACGGGTGGGGTCGTGGTGCCCGGTGTCGAATGGTGGTGGTGTGGCGCGGCGGGGCCGCGGACGGCCGCCGCCGCGCCGCTACGTCACCGCCGCAGGCCGAGCCGCTCGATGAGCGACCGGTAGCGGTTGATGTCCTTCTTCTGCAGGTAGTTGAGCAGCCGGCGGCGCCGGCCGACCAGCAGCAGCAGACCACGACGGCTGTGGTGGTCCTGCTTGTGCACCTTGAGGTGCCCGGTGAGGTCGGCGATCCGCTTGGTGAGCACCGCGACCTGGACCTCCGGCGAACCGGTGTCCGCGTCGGCGGTGGCGTACTCCTCGCGGATCTTGCGCTTGGCTTCCTGATCGAGCGCCATGGTCTCCCTGAATCTGTGTGGGGTCGTCCCTCGCCTCGCGCCCGCGGCGTCGTGCAGGCAGGCGAGACGAATCGTCGGTGGTCCGACGCTGCGTTCAGGCTACCAGCCGGTCGGCACGGGGGCCGGCAAGGCCACGGTGCGTCGTATCGCCGCTGCCCACCGGGGTTGCCGACGCCGGGGGCCAGGCCCCCGCTAGTCGGCTCGGGTCAGGCCCCGAGCACCGTACGGGTCGGGTCAGGCCCCGAGCACCGTCCGGACCTGGGCGACGTCCTCGTTCATCTGGGCGACCAACGGACCGACCCCGTCGAACCGGCGGGTCTCCCGCAACCGGGCGACGAAGTCGATCGCCACCTGCTCGCCGTAGATGTCCCGGTCGAAGTCGAGGACGTACGCCTCCACCCGGCGGTCGCGGCCGGCGAAGGTGGGGTTGGTGCCGATGGAGGCGGCGGCCGGCAGTCCGGGGCCTCCGCCGCTGAGCCCGTCCGGGCGGACCGGGCCGTCCGAGCGCACCAGCCGGGCCGCGTAGATGCCGTCCGCCGGCACCGCCGCGTATCGCGGGGTGAGCAGGTTCGCGGTGGGAAAGCCGATCTCCCGGCCGCGACGGTCGCCACGGACCACCACCCCTTCGAGGCGGTGCGGCCGGCCGAGCGCGGCGGCGGCGGCGGTCACGTCCCCGGCGTCGATACAGGCCCGGATGTACGTCGACGAGAAGACCGTGCCGCTGTCGGTGACCAGGCTGGCGTCCTCCACGGCGAACCCGAACCGGCGACCGAGCCGCGCCAGCAGCGCGACGTCGCCGGTGGCCCGGTGCCCGAACCGGAAGTTCTCCCCCACCACCACCACGGCGGCGTGCAGGTGCTCGACCAGCAGGTCGTGGACGAACTGCTCGGCGGTCAGCCGGGAGAACTCGACGGTGAACGGCAGCACGCAGAGCACGTCCACGCCGAGCGATTCGATCAGCTCGGCCTTGCGGGCCGGCCCGGTGAGTACCGCCGGATGGCTACCGGGCCGCACCACCTCCGCCGGATGCGGGTCGAAGGTCACCACCACGGACTGGATACCGAGGTCACGGGCCCGCTTGACGGCGTGCCCGATGGTTGCCTGATGCCCGCGGTGGATGCCGTCGAACACCCCGATGGTGACCACCGCGCGGCCCCAGCCGCCACCGGCCGCCTCCACTCCCCGCCACCGCTGCATGATGCCTCCCGCCTGTGCCGCCAAGGTTTGCCCAACCGGGTGACCGGCCGGGTTCGATGCTGTCACGCCGGCGCGAGCACGATCTCCGCCCGGGCCCGGCCGTCGCGTTCCGACACCACCGCGAGCAGTTCGCCGTCCGGGGCGTAGACCGCGTACGGTCCGGGCCGGCCGACCGGAGTTATCGGGCCACCGTGGCCGAGCACCCGGGCCTCCTCCGCGCCGACCTCACGGCCGGTGAGGAGCCGACCGGCGGCGGCCGCCATGGGCAACTGCACCACGTCCGGTGCCCGCTGCTCAAGCTCGGCCAGGGTGGCGGCTTCGGCCGCCGTGAACCCACCGACCGCGGTCCGGCGCAGCGCGGTGAGGTGCCCACCGACGCCGAGCGCGGCCCCCAGGTCCCGGGCGATGGCCCGGATGTACGTGCCGGACGAGCAGGCCACCTCGACGTCGACGTCGACGCTGCCGTCGGTCGGCGGGTGGACGGCGACCGCGTCGAGGCGGGAGATGGTCACCCGGCGGGCGGCCAGCTCGACCTGCTCACCGGAGCGGACCCGCCGGTACGCCCGCTGTCCGTTGATCTTGATTGCGCTCACGGCGCTGGGCACCTGGTCGATCTCCCCGGTCAGCGCGGCCAGGCCGGCCCGGATCTGCTCCTCGGTGACACCGTCCACCGGCGACCGCTCGGTGACCTCCCCCTCGGCGTCGTCGGTCACCGTCGACACGCCGAGCCGGATGGTGGCCGTGTAGGTCTTGCCGACGCCGA
The DNA here is from genome assembly GCF_049179115.1 of Solwaraspora sp. WMMB762. NCBI lineage: Bacteria > Bacillati > Actinomycetota > Actinomycetes > Micromonosporales > Micromonosporaceae > Solwaraspora > Solwaraspora sp. WMMB762. Next base: position 7,055,187 of record NZ_JBMHMD010000001.1, on the reverse strand, counting down.
TCACGTAGGTGAGCAGCCGGGTGGCCCGGTTCACCGCGACCACCAGCACGCCGGTCGCCATCGGATCCAGGGTGCCGCCGTGGCCCACCCGCCGGGTGCCGGCCAGCCGCCGGATCCGGGCGACGACGTCGTGCGAGGTCATCCCGGCCGGCTTGTCGACCACGATCAGTCCGTGCGTACTCACGACTGCCAAGCCTGCCAGATCCCGATGCGCCGTGGCGATCAGGTCCGGCCGGCCGACGGCCGCGGCGATCAGGTCCGGCCGGCCGGCACGCCGAGCACCGTCCACCGCGGCGACTTCAGCCGGTGGACCAGCCCGACCAGCCGGACCAGCATGAACACCGCCAGCCCGGCCCAGATGCTGGCCAGACCGAGGTCGAGCAGGTAGCCGGCCCAGATGACCGGCAGGAATCCGCCGAGCGCGCCGCCGATCGTGAGGTCACGCAGGTAACGCAGATCACCCGCCCCGATGAAGACCCCGTCGAGAGCGAAGACCACCCCGGCTACCGGTTGCAACGCCACGAACCACGGCCAGATGACCATCGCCTGGTCGTGCACTCCGGGGTCGGGGCTGAACCAGCCGGGAATCACCGGGGCACCGACGGCGAACAGCACCGCGAACCCGACGCCGGCAACGGCGCCGAACAGCACCAGCCGGCGGGCGAGCAGCCGGGCGCCCGCCGCGTCTCCGGCGCCCAGCGCCGCGCCGACCAGCGACTGCCCGGCGATCGCCAGCGCGTCCATCGCCAGCGCGGTGAAGAACCACAACTGGATGGCGATCTGGTGGGCACCGACCTGGATGGTGCCGTACCGGGCCGCGACTGCGGTGGCGGACAGGAAGCTCACCTGGAACGCGGCGCCTCGGATCAGCAGGTCACGTCCGACGGTGAGGTGGGTCAGCAGGAGGTGCGGCCGGGGGCGCAGCGGTGCCCCGGCCGTCACCAACGCCCGGACGAAGAGCAGACCGCCCAGGGTCTGCGCGACGACGTTGGCCACCGCCGATCCGGTCAGCCCCAGACCCAGCGGGTAGACCAGCACCGGGCAGAGCACAGCGGAGACGACGTTGGCCGCCAGCACGTACCGCACCGGACGGCGGGTCTCCTGCACACCGCGCATCCAGCCGTTGCCGGCGGCGGCCAGTAGCAGACCCGGCGCGCCCCAGGCAGCGATCCGCAGCCACTGCTCGGCAGCGTCGGCGACCGGGCTGTGCTGCCCGGCGAGCCCAGCGGTGATCGGACCGGCGAGGATCTGCAGCGCCACGGCGAGCAGCAGTCCGGCGAACGCCCCGAGCCAGGACGCCTGGACTCCCTCGGCCAGGGCGGCGGTCCGGTCGCCGGCGCCGTAACGGCGGGCGGCGCGGCCGGTGGTGCCGTACGCCGCGACGGTGCCGAGCCAGGCGGCGACCGACATCACGGTGCCGCCCACCGCGACGGCGGCGAGGGCCACCGGCCCGAGACGGCCGACGACGGCGGTGTCGACGAGGACGTAGATCGGCTCGGCCGCCAGCACGACAAAAGCGGGCAGTGCCAGGCGCACGATCCGTCGGGTGGACGCCGACTGTGGTTCGGGCCCCGGGCCTGGTTCGGGCCCCGGGCCTGACGGTGGAGATGGGGGCGCCGTGCGGGAGGTGGCCATCGAGGTACAGCCTGACAGCCGGTTGGTAAGGAGTGCTATTGCCTGGGTCACTTACCTAGGCGGATCACCGCACACCGAGGCGACGGCACCGGCCCAGGCCGCGCGGTTTCGTGCGACGACGCGGCCGGCGGCGGCCCACAGACGTTACTGGCGGGTATCCATCGACATCTGCAATGCCCGCCGGGCCTGCTCGCGCGCTTCGTCGGCGGATTCGGGCTTGGGCTTGCTGGGCATGACGCCACGACCTTCCCACAGGTTGACACCGGATTGCCGACGACGACACTTCCGGGATCACCGGGGCCGTGACCAGGCGGACAAGCGGCGGGCAGGTGTGGCCCGCACCACACCCAAGTTATCGTTCAGGTCCACATCCTGCGCACTGTTCCCAGAATGCGAGAGGATTATATTTGGCCACGTCGATCACCGCGCGAAGAAGTGCCACCCGACCCACCACCAGAAACCGAAGACCCCGATCCGACCAACCGGCACCCTGCCCACCTCGTACTGCATCACGTACGCGCAGACGTCACCGAACGTCGGAATCCGCGAGCCCGGCCGCCGGGCGAGCAGCTCCAGCACCCCGAACAGCGCCAGCGCGACGACGAAACCGCCGATCACCGCCGCCCGAACGGCGCTCATCGCCGCACCAGCACCCAGAACGCGGCCAGCCAGCCGAAGTACGCCGCCGACCGGGACACCTGACCGTCCAGCACCGGATCGGCCAGCTTGGAAAAGGTCGGGAAGTCGTCGGTCGAGCCCATCGCGAACGTGGCGCCCTCGACGACGGTGAACATCGCGACCGGCACGATCCACCACACCGCGCCGTCACCGAGTCGACGCGGGGTCGGCCGACGTGGCACCCGGTGTGACAGACCGAACCAGATCAGCGCCCCGCCGGTGCCGATGGTGTACAGGTTCGCCGCCGTCGAGAACGACGGCAACTGCCCGCCCACCAGCGACAGCACGGCAATGACCGGGATCGAGACGACCGGTCGGTCCCAGGCCCGCGGCACCTCCGCAGTGAGCTCAGATGACTGCTCCATCACTCGATTGTCCCTGGTCGGTGACGACGAGTGAAGTGTCTATGCAGGCGGTCGAGGCTCGGTTGGCGGAATCCGGCACCCGTGGACACCGGCCCGCGCCCGGGTCAGCGGTCGGGGTCACTCAGCCAAGCTGGGCGCGGATGGCGGCGATGACCTCGTCGGCACTGCCGGCGCCGGTGAAGCCGGCGGCGAGCCGATGCCCACCGCCGCCGAGCGCCACCGCCACCGCACTCACGTCGACACCGCCCTTGCTGCGCATCGAGACCGCCCAACCGGTCTCGCTCACCTGCTTGAGCACGCAGCTCACGTCCGCCTCGACCGTGCACCGGACCGAATCGATCAACGCCTCAAGCACGTACGGCGGCTGGTCGTAACGTTCCAGATCGGCCAGGGTGGCATGGGTCCAGACAAGACCCTGGCCGCCGGCTGCCGCCGGCTCCAGGACGCTACGTTGCAGCACCGCACCGAAGAGCTGGACCGCCCCGAAGGGTCGGCTGTCGAAGACCCGCCGGGAGACCTCGGCCGGGCTGATGCCGGTGGCCAGCAACCGGGCGGCGAACTGGTGCACCGCCGGGGTGGTCATGTCGAACCGGAACGAACCGGTGTCGGTGATCAGCGCGACGTAGAGACACTCGGCGATCTCCCGGTCCAGCGGTACGCCGAGCCGGCCGAGCAACTGGTCGACCACCACCGAGGTGGCCGCCGCGGTCGGGTCCACGAGATGGATACCGCCGAACCGGGTGTTGGAGGCATGGTGGTCGACCACGATCGCCGTCCGGGCCGTCATCCGATCGGCGAGGGCGTCCAGCCGGGACGCGCTCGCGACGTCGAAGCAGAGCGCCAGATCCGGATCGGCCCACGCCTCGTCCGGCTGGACCAGCAGGTGGGAGCCAGGCATTCCGCGCAGGGACGGCGGCAGCTCCTGATTGCCGGGAAACGCGGCCTGCACCGCGCAGCCGCCGAGCCGGGCCAGGCCCAGCCCGAAGCCGAGCATGCTGCCGAGCGCGTCACCGTCGGGATTGACGTGGCACAGCAGCAGGACCCTCCCGCCGGGCGGGACCGCACGGACTGCGGCGACCGCGGCCGCCCACTCGTCCCCGGTCGGCCCGGTCGCCTGGTCGGCGACCGGGCCGACCGGGGACGGAACGCTGATCATCGAGGTCGCCCGTCCGAATGGGGCTGGCCGGACCCGGCTGCCTCGGCGGTCGCCGCGCCCTTCGGGGCCCCCTCCGCCGGGTCCTCGTCGTCCGCTGCGTCCTCGTCGTCGTCCGACTCGGCCCGGTACGGCTGGGCGTCACCGGCGTACTCGGCGTTCGCTGCCAACCGTTGCACCTCGGCGTCGGCGCTGCGGGCGGCGGCGAGCAGATCGTCGATGTGCTTGGCGTGCTCCTGCACGTTGTCGAGGACGAAGGTGAGCGTCGGTGAGTGGCGCAGCCCGAGCGCCTTGCCGACCGTGCTGCGCAGCAGCCCGTTCGCGCTGTCCAACGCCGCCTTGGTGCCGGCCTGGGCGGCGGCGTCACCGAGGACCGTGTAGAAGACCGTCGCGTCGCGCAGATCAGCGGTGATCCGCGCGTCGGTGATGGTGATCATGCCGAGTCTGGGGTCCTTGATCTGGGTACGTACCACCGAAGCCACCAGCTCGCGCACGCGCTCCGCGTGCCTGCGCACCCGCGCCGGGTCCGTCATCTCTACCTCCGCGGTGTCCGGTCAACGTGTCGACCCTACCTGTGCGCCGTACGCCGGACCGGTCGGTGCGCCTGCGTGCCGGACCGGTCGGTGTCGTAGATCAGTCGTCGGCACCGTAGAGCCGGCGCCGGACGGAGAGCAGCTCGATCTCGGGCCGACCGGCCACCGTCCGTTCGCAGTTGTCCAGCACTTCACGTACGTGCGCCGCGTCGGCCGCGACCACGGCCACCGCGATCTCCGCCCGGCCGTGCCGGTCGAGCGCGCCGACCTCGGCGGCGGAGACCTCGAAGCGACGCAGCGCGGCGACGATCGGGCGTACGTAGGAGCGTTTCGCCTTCAGCGACTGGGAGTCGCCCGGCAGCAGCATGTCGAAGGTGGCAGTTCCGGTGAACATCGTCCCGAAGGATACGCGGTGACCGGCGGACTCGACCGGCACCCGACGCCGACCGGCCGGCGGCACCCGACCGACAGGCGGCACCGACGCCGACAGGCGGCCGGCAACCGGTGAGCTGCACCGGTCGCGGACCGCCTGTCGGCGTACTGCGAGCCCTACGCCGCGCGGATCAGGTACGTACCTTCTCCCGCATCTCGAAGGTCTCGATGATGTCGCCCACCTGGATGTTGTTGTAGTTCCCCAGGGTCAGACCGCATTCGAAGCCCTCCCGGACCTCAGTCGCGTCGTCCTTGAAGCGCTTGAGCGAGCTGATGGTGACGTTGTCCGCCACCACCGCGCCGTCGCGCAGCAACCGGGCCTTGGCGTTGCGTCGGATGATGCCCGAACGGACCATACAGCCGGCGATGTTGCCGATCTTGGACGAACGGAACACGTCGCGGATCTCCGCGCTGCCCAGCTCGACCTCCTCGAACTCCGGCTTGAGCAGGCCCTTGAGCGCCGCGTCGATCTCCTCGATGGCCTGGTAGATGACGGTGTAGTACCGGATCTCCACGCCTTCGCGGTCGGCGATCTCCCGGACCTTGTTGGAGGCCCGGACGTTGAAGCCGATGATCGTTGCCGCCTCGGCGGACGCGCTCGCGAGCATCACATTGCTCTCGGTGATCGCACCCACACCCCGGTCCAGGATCCGCAGCTGGACCTCGTCCGGGATGTCGAGCTTGAACAGCGCGTCCTCCAACGCCTCGACCGAGCCGGAGACATCGCCCTTGAGGATCAGGTTGAGCGAGGTCTTCTCGCCCTCCTTGATCTGCTCCATGAGCGTCTCCAGGGTGGCCCGGCCGCGGGAGTTGGCGAAGCTCGCCGCCCGCCGTCGGGCCTGCCGCTGCTCGGCGATCTGCCGCACCGTCCGGTCGTCCTGCGCGGCGAGGAAGGTGTCGCCGGCGCTGGGCACCGCGGTGAGGCCGAGCACCAGCACCGGTCGGGCCGGACCCGCCTCGGCGACCTGCTTGCCGTTCTCGTCGAGCATGGCCCGGACCCGGCCGTGCGCGCCGCCCGCCACGATCGAGTCGCCGGTACGCAGGGTGCCCTTCTGCACCAGTACGGTCGCCACCGCGCCCCGGCCCTTGTCCAGGTGCGCCTCGATCGCGATGCCCTGCGCCGGGCCGTCGACCGGAGCGGTGAGCTCGAGCGCCGCGTCGGCGGTCAGCAGCACCGCCTCCAGCAGCTGATCGATGCCGGTGCCGGGCTTGGCCGCCACGTTGACGAACATGGTCTCGCCGCCGTACTCCTCGGCGACCAGACCGTACTCGGTCAACTGCTGACGAACCTTGTCCGGGTTGGCCTCCGGCTTGTCGATCTTGTTGACCGCGACCACGATCGGCACGTCGGCCGCCTTGGCGTGGTTCAGCGCCTCGATGGTCTGCGGCATGACTCCGTCGTCAGCCGCGACCACCAGCACCACGATGTCGGTGACCTGCGCACCACGGGCACGCATGGCGGTGAACGCCTCGTGACCCGGGGTGTCGATGAAGGTCAACGCGCGGTCCACCCCGTCGTGCGGCACGTGCACCTGGTAGGCACCGATGTGCTGGGTGATGCCGCCGGCCTCGCCCTCGACCAGGTTGGTCTGCCGGATCGCGTCGAGCAGCTTGGTCTTACCGTGGTCGACGTGACCCATCACGGTCACCACCGGCGGTCGGGTGACCAACCGGTCGGAGTCCACCTCGGCGTCGAGGTCGATGTTGAACTGCGCGAGCAGTTCGCGGTCCTCGTCCTCCGGGCTGACGATCTGCACGTTGAATCCGAGGTGCTCACCCAGCAGCTGCAGCGTCTCGTCCGAGCAGGACTGGGTGGCGGTGACCATCTCGCCCAGGTTGAACATCTCCTGGACCAGCGACCCCGGATTAGCGTTGATCTTGTCAGCGAAGTCCGACAGCGACGCCCCACGCGACAGCCGTACCGCCTGGCCCTGGCCACGCGGCGCACCGGAACTCATCGTCGGCGCGGAGAGGTTGTCGAATTCCTGTCTGCGCTGCTTCTTGGACTTGCGGCCCCTGGTCGGACGGCCTCCCGGCCGGCCGAAGGCACCTGCGGTGCCGCCACCACGGCCACGACCGCCGCCACCGGGCCGACCGCCGCCACCGGCAGGGGCACCACCACGGAAGCCGCCGCCGCCACCGGGGCCGCCACGGTAACCGCCGCCGCCACCGCCGCCGCCACCGGGGCCGCCACGGTAACCGCCGCCACCGCCGCCGCCGGGGCCGCCACGGTAACCGCCGCCACCGCCGCCGCCACGGCCGCCACCGGGACCGCCGGGGCGACCGGCGCCACCGGGACCACCCGGGCGACCCGGGCGTTGCGACGGCATCGAGGCCGGACTCGGCCGCGGGGGCATCGACGCCGGACTCGGCCGCGGGGGCATCGACGCCGGGTTGGGCCGCTGCCCGCCACCGGCGGCGGGTCGTTGCCCGCCACCCTGGCTGATGCCGAACGGATTGTTGCCGCCCCGCGCCGGCGGGCGGGCACCCGGCCGACCGGGTGCCCCAGGCGACGGCGCACCGGGCGTCGGCGGCCGACCACCGGCCGAGCGACCGGCTGCCGGGCTACCCGGACGCGGCGGCACCGACCCCGGCCCGGGCTTGGGTCGGGGACCGCCGTCCGCCGGGGGCTCCCGCCGGCCGGTGTCCCGCTGCTTCGCCGCCTGCTGGGCGGCCTTGACGTTGGCCTCCTGCTCGGCCTTGAGCGCTGCCGCCCGCGCTTCGGCGGCGGCCACCTCGATGTCGTGCGCACTCGCTGGCTTGGCCACCGGGGCCGCCGACGGCGGCGGACCGGGCACCGGGGCCTTGGGGCGCATCGACGACGGCGCCGCCGGCCGGCGCGGTGGCGCCGGCTTGGCGGAGACTCTCGGCTCGGTGCTGTTCGTCGGCGACGCGGCCGGTCGGGCCGGTGCCGACGGCGACGACTGGGAAGCCGCCGCGAACGCACCACGGAGGCGTCGGGCGACGGGTGCTTCCACCGTGCTCGACGCGGATTTCACGAACTCGCCCATCTCCTTGAGCTTGGCGAGAACGGTCTTGCTTTCGACCCCGAGCTCTTTGGCGAGCTCGTGTACGCGGGCCTTGCCTGCCACTGCACTCCTCACTCCGAGGTCGTGCGGGCAGCACCCGCAGCGACCTCACTCGTGCACTAGAAGCCTGCTCATTGCTGGGACTTCATCGTGTGCTCATGTCGGTCGTCCTACCTTGCTGTGCGACCCTCGTCCGGCCGGATGACCGGACGTAGCGGTTGACGTGCTGATGTACTCGGCCAGCTCGCCGGTGTCGACGACACCGGACACTCGCAGCGCCCGCCCGAAGGCGCGACGCCGCTGCGCCAGCTCCAGACATGCCGGATCGGGATGCAGGTGCGCACCCCGCCCCGGCAGACCACGGATCGGATCAGGTCGCAGGCGCGACACGTCCTCGCCTCCAACTACGACAACCCGTAGCAGCTCGTGAACCGGTGCACGTCGTCGGCAGCCCACACAGGTGCGCACCGGCAACGCACGTCGTACCACGAGAAAAGTCTACCCCGACGCGCCAGAGACCGCGCCGCCCGGTTCCGGGGCCGGATCCCGACCGGCGGAACCGGCCTCGGTGTCCGGCCGGATGTCGATCCGCCAGCCGGTCAGTCGGGCAGCAAGCCGGGCATTCTGCCCTTCCCTGCCGATGGCCAGCGAGAGCTGGAAGTCCGGGACCGTCACCCGGGCGGTACGGGTAGCCGCGTCGACCACCTCGACCCGCAACGCCTTCGCCGGCGACAGCGCGTTGCCCACGAAGGCGGCCGGGTCGTCGGACCAGTCGATGATGTCGATCTTCTCGCCGTGCAGTTCGCTCATCACCGCCCGCACCCGCTGGCCCATCGGACCGATGCAGGCGCCCTTGGCGTTGACCCCGGAAGCGGTCGACCGTACCGCGATCTTGGTCCGGTGGCCCGCTTCCCGGGCGATCGCCGCGATCTCCACGGTGCCGTCGGCGATCTCCGGGACCTCCAGCGCGAACAGCCGCTTGACCAGATTTGGGTGGGACCGGGACAGGGTGATCTGCGGCCCTCGGAACCCTTTGGCCACGTGCACCACCACGCACCGGATCCGCTGGCCGTGCGGGTAGGTCTCGCCCGGCACCTGCTCGGCGGCCGGCAGCACCGCCTCCAACTTGCCCAGGTCGACGGTGACGATCCCCTTTTCGGTACGTGCCTCATGGGCCTGGATCACCCCGGTAACGAGGTCACCGTCGCGCCCGGCGTACTCCCCGAAGTGAACTTCGTCGGTCGCTTCCCGCAACCGCTGCAGAATCACCTGTTTGGCAGTCATCGCGGCGATCCGCCCGAAATCATGCGGTGTGTCGTCCCACTCGCGCAGCACCGCGCCCTCGGCGTCGAGATCCTGGGCGTAGACCAGCGCCATCCCGCTGCGCCGGTCGATCTCGACCCGGGCATGGGTCTGCGCACCCTCGGTGTGCCGGTACGCGGTCAGCAGCGCGGCCTCGATCGCCGCGAGAATCGTGTCGAACGGGATCTCCCGCTCGCGCTCCAGTGCGCGCAGCGCCGCGAGGTCGATGTTCACCTCTCCTCGTCCTCCACTTCGTCGTCGTCGGACGGGTCGTCGACATCCGCCGGGTCGTCGTCGACGACCTCGTCGAGGCGGTTGAACTCCACCTGGACCCGCCCGGGGCCGAGGTCGTCGTAGGGCCACCGCTGGACGCCACCGTCGACGTCCAACTGCACCGATTCGTCGTCGGCGGTGACGATCCGGCCGGTCACCTGGCGCTGGGCCGCGGTCACCCGCACCAGCCGGCCGGCGTTGCGGCGCCAGTGCCGGGGCAACCGCAGCGGCCGGTCCACGCCGGGCGAGCTGACCTCGAGCTGGTACTCGCCGGCGATCAGCTCCGTACCGGCCGCCGACTCGGCCTCGTCCAGGGCCGCCGAGACCGCACGGGACACCTCGGCCACCGAGTCGAGCCCGACACCGCCGTCGGCGTCGACGATCACCCGGACCAGGTGTCGACGACCCACCCGGGAGACCGAGACGTCCTCCAGATCGAAGCCGGCCGCCCGGACCACCGGCTCGACGATCGCCCGCAACTGGTCGCGCCGGGCCGCAGCTGCGACCTGGGGCCGTTGGGCGCCGTCCGGACGGGGCCGTGGGGTGGCGGCCCGGCGGGCGCGGGAACCGGGTGACCTGCCACCGGCACGGTCACGCTGTGTCATCTCCGCACCCTTCCACCGTTATCTTCTTCGTTGGCCGCTCGAGGCGACACCAGCAGTGCCGTCGGATGTTACTCCGACGCGACTGGGCAGAGCGTAACGCGCGGCCGAGGCGATCGACCCCCCGGCGCACCGAGGGAAACCGGACACCCGACCGCAAGCCGACACGGGTAGCCACCGGGACAGCAACGACCACACTGAGTCGCTACTGCAGGACTTTCCGGATAGGCTCTCGCGGACCGATCCCCGGGAGGCGCGGACCGATTGCGGCGCCGATGGTGTTGACTGGTCCGGTGTTCGCGAACCAACCAGGCCGGCGGGCGATCGGCAGGACCGCGTACCCGGCCACCTCCCCGGCCGGCCGCTGCAGCCGACGTGGAGTGCTCCGGGGTGCCGTCGGTGCCACCGTCGCCGTCGCCGTCCCGGCCGGGCTGGCCGGATGCGGCCTGCTCGGCGGTGAGCCGGAGCCCGCACCGGAGCCGGATCCACTCGCCGGCCTGCTCGCCGCCACGCTGGACCTGGTAGGTCGCTACGACGCCGCGATGACCACCACAGCCGAGCTCGGCCCGCTGCTGACCCCGGTCGTCGCCACCCACCGGACGCACGCCGAGGAGCTCAGCCAGCTGACCGGGATCGCCCTACCCGGCCCGACGACGACCGCCGACCCGGGCGGCCAGCCCAGCGCTCCGGGCTCCGCCGTACCGTCGGGCACGGCCACACCGGGGACCGGCACCTCGGCCCCGCCAGTCGACCGGGCCGCCGCACTCACCGCGTTGCGGTCCGCAGAGGAGGCCGCCGCAGCCGAGGCCGCCGCAGCGTGCCACACCGCCGCAGCCGACCGGGCCGCGCTACTGGGCTCGATCGCCGCGGCCCGCGCCTGTCACCTCGAGGTGCTCCGATAAACGTGGACCACCGAATCAGAAGGAGCGCCGACCGTGGCTGACGGATGGGAGCAGGCACTCACCGCCGAGTACGCGGCGATCTTCGCCTACGGCGTGCTCGGGGTCCATCTCGACGGCGACGCCGCTGCCCGGGCACGCGACGCCGAGGCCGCCCACCGGGACCGGCGCGACCAGCTGATCCTGCGGGTCGGTGCCGCCGCGCCGCCGGTCGAACCGGCCTATCAACTGCCGTTCCCGGTCACCGACGCGACCAGCGCCCTGCGGCTGGCCGCCGAGGTCGAGGAGCGGGCCGCCGCCGTCTGGCGGGCGGTGCTGCCGGTCACCTCCGGCGCGGACCGCGAGGCGGCGCTCACCGTCCTGATCGAGTACGCGGTCCGCGCGACCCGCTGGCGACAGGCGGCCGGCGTCACACCGGCTGTGCCGACCTGGCCGGGCCGGCCCGGCTGAGCGTGACCTGGCCAGTCCATCCCGGCGCAAGCGCGACCGGGCCGGGCCGGCGCAAGCGTGACCGGAACCGCGATTCATGATCCCGGTTGCCGCCCACCTACCCGGTATGCATACTCAGCTGGCATGTCGATCCGCCACGGACTGCTCGCGCTGCTCGACCGGGGCCCGATGCACGGGTACCAGCTCCGGGCGGCCTTCGAGGAGACCACCGGTGGGGCGTGGCCGCTCAACATCGGACAGGTGTACACCACGCTCGCCAGGCTGCAACGCGACGGGCTGGTGCGTGCGCTGGCGGGCAACTCGGCCGGGCAGCGACCGTTCGCCATCACCGCCGCCGGCCGGGACGCGCTGGCCGCCTGGTTCAGCAGCCCGGTCGGCCGCGTCGGCCAAGGCCGCGACGAACTGACGGTGAAGATCGCCCTCGCGCTGAGCACGCCAGGGGCGGACGTACGCGGGGTGGTCGCGACGCAACGGGCGGCAACCCTGGACGCGGTACGGGAGTTGACCCGTGCCAGAGCGAGGTCCGCCGACGTCGACCGCGTCGGCCGGCTGGTGCTCGACGCGGTGCTGTTCCGGGCGGAGGCGGAGATCCGCTGGCTCGACCACTGTGAGACCAGTCTGCTGGGCCCCGGTCCGGTCAGGGCAGGGTAAGGATCTCGAAGCCGTCCTCGGTGACCACGATCGTGTGCTCGAACTGGGCGGTCCACCGGCGGTCCTTGGTGACCACCGTCCAGCCGTCCCGCCACATGTCGTACTCGTGCGTGCCGAGCGTGATCATCGGCTCGACGGTGAACGTCATCCCCGGCTCCATCACGTCCGTGGGTCGTGGACTGTCGTAGTGCGGGACGTACAGCCCGCTGTGGAACGCCTCGCCGATGCCGTGGCCGGTGAAGTCGCGTACCACGCCGTAGCCGAACCGCCGGGCGTAGGACTCGATCACCCGGCCGATCACGTTGATCTGCCGCCCCGGGGCCACCGCCCGGATGCCCCGCATCATCGCCTCGTGGGTCCGCTCGACCAGCAACTGGGCCTCCTGCGAGACCTCACCGACGCAGAAGGTCGCGTCGGTGTCGCCGTGCACCCCGCCGATGTAGGCAGTCACGTCGACGTTGACGATGTCGCCGTCGGCCAGCACCGTGGAGTCGGGGATGCCGTGGCAGACGACCTCGTTGAGGCTGGTGCAGCAGGATTTGGGGAACCCCTTGTAGCCCAGGGTCGACGGGTAGGCGCCGTTGTCACAGAGGAAGTCGTGCACCACCGCGTCGATCTCGTCGGTGGTGACCCCCGGTTTGCAGTGCTCACCGGCGAGCTGCACGGCCCGGGCGGCGAGCCGACCCGCCACCCGCATCCGCTCGATGGTGTCCGGGGACTGGACGTGCGAGCCGCGCCAGGGCGCGGGCTGCTTGCGACCGACGTACTCCGGCCGGGTGATGTGCGCCGGCACCGGCCGCCACGGTGAGATCTTTCCAGGGGTCAGCGGAGCGCGGACGGAGGTCATGCGTCCAGCCTAGCGCCGTCGGTGCCGACCCGACCGGCCGGCGACCGGGCCGCCACCCACACGCTGAGCAGTCGACCGTTTACCGCCGAATCTTGCTGGATCCGCACAGTTGTGCCATCTTAACGTTCGTGGATCAGCAGGGTCCGGAGCAGCTCTTCTCCGTCACCAGTGACCTGGACGGTGACCACCTGACCGTCACTGTCAACGGCGAGGTGGACATGGCCACCGCCGAGCACATGTACCAGGCCGCGATCCACGAGGACGCCGGCAAGGTGACCCTCGATCTGCGTACGGTCTCGTTCTTCGATTCGGCGGCCATCCACGCGCTGCTCCAGCTCACCGACCGCTACCCGCAGGCGCTGACGGTGCTGCCGTCCCGGCAGGTCCGCCGGGTCCTGGACATCTCCGGCCTCGGCGGGCAGCCGTGGCTGGCCGCCGAGGCGATCCGGGCCGGCAGCCCGGCCCGGATGATCAGGCCGGATCCGGTCGGGGAGCCAGTCGACGGCGCAACGTGACCTCGCTGCCCTGCCCGTCCCGGTCGATCCGCAGTTCGGCCAGGGCGGCGATCAACGCCAGTCCCCGACCTCGAAACCCGGTGTCGGAGGCCTCCCGCCAACCGCCGCTGTCCCGCACGCTCGCGACCAGGTCGTCCCCGTCGATACCGACCTCCAGCCAGATGTCCGGCCGCGCGGGGGTGACCGGGTGCTCGATCGCGTTGGCCGCCGCCTCGGAGATCGCCACGGTCAGATCGAACTGGTCGGTGTCGCCGATCCGGTGCGCGGCAAAGAAGTCCGCCAGCCGTCGACGCAGCAGCGCCAGTGCCCGCGCCTGCGCCGGCAGCCGCATCCTGAGACGGTCCAGGTCGGTCGCTTCCAGCACCAGCACCGCGACGTCGTCACGACGGGGCCGGCGGGCCACCCGGCGCAGCAGCCGGTCGGCGAGCTCCTCGACGTGGTCACCGCCGGCTCTGGCGTCGGCCCGGACCTGGTCCAGACCGGCGTCGATGCCCACGGTGCGGTCCTCGATCAGCCCGTCCGTGTAGCAGATCAGTCGGCTGCCGACGTCGAGCCGGTCGGTCGACGTGTCGTAGCGGCTGCCCCGGATCGCCCCGATCGGTGGGCCGAGCGCCCGGTCGTGCAGCAGCCCCACCGTTGCGCCGTCGGCCACCACCGGTGGCGGATGGCCGGCGCTGGCGTAGCGCAGCACACCGCTCGACGGTTCGAACCACAGGCAGACCACGGTGGCGAGGGAGCGCCGGCCCATCGTCGTGACCAGCCGGTTCAGCCGGGTGAGGGCGTCACCGGGCGAGAACCCCTCCAGAAGGTACGCCCGCAGCGCGTTGCGCAGCTGGCCCATGGTGGCCGCCGCGTTCACACCTTTGCCGACCACGTCGCCGATCACCAGGACCAGCCGGCCACCGCCGACCTCCACCACGTCGTACCAGTCGCCGCCGACCTCTGCCTCGGCGTTGCCGGGCAGGTAGCGGCTGGCGATCAGCGCGCCGGGCACCCGGGGCAGCGTCTGGGGCAGCAGGCTGTGCTGCAGGGTGCTGGCGATGCGGTGTTCCGCCTCGTACAGCCGGGCGTTGCCCAGTCGTAGCCCGACCATCCGGGCGAATTCCGCCAGCGCCGCCTCGTCGGTGTCCGGATCGGCGCCGGCGCCGTCGAAGGGCCAGACCGACAACTCGCCCAGCCGTTCCCCGTCGGCACCGATGAACGGGGTGACCGTCGCCGGGTCGGCGGAGGGCTGGCCGCCACCGTCCGCCTCGTAGCGGGCACCCGGGGCGGTGGCGACCACCTTCGACGCCCGGACCAGCTGCTGGATGTGCTCGACCGCGACCCGCAGCACCTCGCTGGTGGTCTGCGCGGTGTTGACCGCGACGGCTGCGTCGGCGAGCGCCCGCAGCTGGTGGATGATCCGGCCGCGCAGCTGACCCAGTTCGACGTTGGCCCGCACCCTGGCGACGAGTTCCTGCGCCGCGAACGGCTTGACCAGGTAGTCGTCGGCACCGGCGGACAGGCCCTGCACGGCGGCCTCGGGCCCGGCCCGGGCGGAGAGCACGACGATCGGCACATGCCGGGTCCGCCGGTCCGCACGCAACGCCGTTACCAGGCCGAAACCATCCAGTTCCGGCATCATCACGTCGGTCAGGATCAGATCGAAGGGGGTACGGGTGGCGAGGGCCAGCGCCGCGGCACCGTCGGCCGCAGCGACCACCTGCCAGTGCGGTGCCAGCAACCGGGTCACGTGGTCCCGCAGGTCGGCGTTGTCGTCGGCCACCAGGACCCGCCCGACGGGCTGGTCGACCCGTGGCTGCTCGATCACCTCCCGCGCCGGCCCGACGCTCCACCGCTGCGTCTCGGCCAGGTACAGCTGTCTGGTGTCGCCGACCTTGTCGCGCCCGGCCGGGCGTTCAGGGTCCTCGCCGGCCGGCGGGGTCGGCCCGGTGCCGACCGGGATCTCGACCGTGAAGACACTGCCCTGACCGGGTTCGCTGCGGACCGTGACGGTCCCGCCGTGCAGTTGGACGAGTTCACGGACCAGCGCCAGCCCGATCCCGGTGCCTTCGTGGCTGCGGGCCCGGGTGCCGGCTACCCGGTGAAACCGTTCGAACAGGTGCGGCAGGTCAGCGGCGGGAATACCGACCCCGGTGTCGGCGACGGTGAGCTCGACCGACGTGTCGAGCGCCCGCAACCGCACGGTGATGGTGCCGTCGAAGGTGAACTTCACCGCGTTGGACAGCAGGTTCAGGACGATCTTCTCCCACAGATCCGGGTCCACCTGCACGGTCCCGGGCAGCGTTGGGCAATGCACGACCAGGTCCAGCCCGGCCCGCTGGGCAGCCGACCGAAACGTGCTGGCCAGCCGGTTCGTCAAGTCGGCCAGGTCGACCGGCTGCAGCGCCGCCCGGGCCCGACCGGATTCCAGCCGGGAGAAGTCCAGCACGGTGTTGACCAGCTTGAGCAGGCGCAGGGCATTGCGGTGCATCATCTCGGTTCGCTCGCGATGTGGCACCGGCAGGTCCACGTCGGCGAGTTGGTCCTCGATCGGGCCGAGCAGCAACGTCAGCGGGGTCCGGAACTCGTGACTGACGTTGGCGAAGAAGTCGGTCTTGGCCTGGTCGATCACGGCGAGCTCGGCGGCCCGGGCCCGCTCGTGCAGATAGGCCCGCTGGCTGGTCACCGCACTGGAGATCTGGGTGGTTAGCAGGTCGAAGAAGTCTCGGTAGTCACTGGTGAACGGCAGGTGCCGGCTGCGGCCGAGGACGAGGGCACCGACCGGTTCGGTCGCCGCGCTGATCGGCAGGACGAGCACCTCCAGCGCCGCCGTGTCCGGTGGTACGGCGACGAAGTCCGCCGCCCGGGCGGTCTGCGCGGCACCGCTGTGCAAGGCGTCCAGCAGCGCCGACGGGGCGTCGCCCGGGCTCGGCTGCGTCGGCGCGGTGACGGTCTGCGCCGCGACGCCGGTGCAGCCGGCCAGCCGTGCGGAGTCCGCGTCCGATCCGAGGTAGAGCAGGGCGAACGGGATGTCGCCGCGGCAGGTGTCGAGCACCTCCAGTACGCCACGGCGCAGGTCGGCCTGGCTCTGCAGGTCGGACAACCGGCTGCCCAGCCCGGCCAGGGTGCGAATCCGGCGCTCGCCGAGCACCCGTCCGGTGGTCTCGCTGACGATGCAGAAGATGCCCCCGACGCTGCCGTCCTCGACCCACAGCGGGTCGTAGGAGACGTCGAAGTAGGTCTGCTCGAGGAAGCCGTGCCGTTCGAGCAGGAACGGATGGTCGGTGCCACGGTAGGAGGTTCCGCTCTCGACCACCCCGGCGAACAGCGGCTCCAGCACGTCCCACAGCTCCGACCAGTGCTCGGCGGCGGGTTCGCCCAGGGCGGCCGGATGCTTCGCGCCGATGGTGGGCAGGTAGGCGTCGTTGTAGAAGGCACGCAGCTGCGGCCCCCAGTAGAGCACGATCTGGGCCTGCGACGAGAGCATCATGCCGACCGCCTGGCACAGACTGGCCGGCCAACCGTCCAGCGCGCCGAGTGGGCTGCTGCTCCAGTCGCGGTCGCGGATCAGCCGGTTGGTCTCGCCGGCCCGGTCGAGGGCGGCGGCAAGCAAGGCGGGGACGGCCGGTCGAGGAGCCGGCACCGGCGGCGGGCCGACCGGTCGCTCACCCTCTGTCATCGCTGGTCACCCTCGCTCGTCGAACCATCACCCGACCACCGCCACCGCGTCCACCTGCGGAGTCCGCCACGCCCGCCGGCCGGGCCGGGCCCGGTGGTGCGGCGTGGGTCGCCTCCTACCCCGGCGCCGCACGAACGTAACGTGTGGTCGACTGGGCGGTCAGGAGAAGGCGGGCAGATCGTCGATGCTGGCCGCGTTGCGGGTCGCCCGGTACTCGGCGAGGTCCTCGGCGGTCCGCCGGGAGTGCGCCCGGACCAGCAGGTCGCGATCCCCGCGATAGTCCATCAGCGGGACGCCGTACCCGCAGGAGTCACTGACCCGCTGCACGTCGACGACGATCACCGCTCGCACCCCGTGCTGATCGGGCGCGTCGCCGAAGGCACCGGCCAGCGCGGCGAAGCGCCGGTCGTCGACGGGCACCACCGTGCCGACGCCGTGCAACCGGACGACCAGGGGCGGACCGTCGAAGGCGCAGAACATCACCGTGATGCGGCCGTTGTCCCGCAGATGTGCCACGGTTTCGACACCGCTGCCGTGGTAGTCGAGGTACCCGACCTGATGCTCACCGAACACCACGAACGCGCCCCGCATCCCCTTGGGCGACACGTTGACGTGCCCGTCCCCACCGGAGGGCGCGGTGGCCACGAAGAACATCGGTTGGGCTTCGATGAATTCGCGCAGACGACCGTCGATCCCGGCGTGCAGTCTGCCCATGCCACCAATCGTCGCACGTCGGAATCGGCCGTTGACCTGGAGTGTGCTCGAGGCGATGGCGCACCGCCGATGGCTGGAGGCGGTCCGGCGCGGTCTGTCACCGGACCGCCCGGCCGGGACGTCATGCCGGGTACGGGCGCCGAACCGGCGCCGGCGGACATGGCCAGCGGCACCGGAGAGGCGGTCACCGTGGCAGGTGAGATGAGGCGACTGCTGGAACAGGAGCTGGCCGCGCGGCCGGCCCCACCAATCGGGGATCTGGTCACCGAGTCGGTGCGCCTGGGGCGGCGGCGCCGCCGCAACCGACGGGCCGCCGGCGTCGGGATCGCCGCCGCCCTGGCGACGGGTGCCGTCCTGCTGGGTCCGACGGTGGTGGGGGGCGGGCTGCCGGTGCCGGGCGATGGACCGCCCGACGTCGGTGCGCCGGGCGTCGGTCAACCGGCGGCGCCGGCCGGATCGGTCACCCCCGACGCGAAACTGGCCGGGGCGACGAGCATCGCACCTGTGTCGCCGGCCACCGGCGAGCCGACGGTCCGGTCCGGATGTGACATCAACGGCGGCACGGCCACGGTGACCGCACTGCCGGCCGCGCCCACCGAGGTGGCCAACTGTCCGGTCGCTGTGTGGGACCTCGACATCCCGCCGGTCGCCATCGGCGACACCGCACCGGTCACCGCGGAGGGTGCGCTGGAACTGCTCACCCGGCTGCTGCCGGCCGGCCGAATCAGCGGGTACGCCAAGGGCGACCCGGCCGGGTCGGCTGGCGTGGCCGTGCAGCTCCAACTGGACCGGGGAGACGGCCCCCTGCTGATCCGGTTCTCGTTGTCGGCCGACCAGTTGCCGGACGACGTGCTGGCGGCGGGCTGCGCCGCCGGCCAGATCTGCTACCCACTGGCCAACGGCGGCACGGTGATTTTCGATGATGTCTCCGACGCCTGCCTCGGTGGCCGCTCGGTGCGGTACCACCGAGCCGACGGCACCCTGATCCGGCTGGATCTGGCCCGATGCCGCGGTGGCCCGGCCCGGAGCACTGCGCTACCGACGGCGTTGACCGGCCAGGAGGCCCTCGCCGTCGTCCTCGATCCGCGCTGGGGTGGCCGGCTGCCAGCGGACCTGGTACGCGAAGGCGCCGTCAGATTCGGCGAACTGCCCGTGGCCGAACACCCGCTGACCGGCACCCGCTGACCGGCCGGCCCCGTCGCCCGCACTACTGTTGACCGATGGCCCGTCCGTCGCCAGGTGACCACCGTCCAAAGCGGGACCGTGACCCAGCGGGTCGGCCACGCAACGCCCGGCCGCGCGACGAGCTGGGTCGGCCGTTGCCGCCGGGCGCGTCGGGCGTACCGACCATGCCCGACGACCTGGCGCTCACCCCGCACGACGCGCTCGACGAGGCGCAGCGGCTGCTCGACGCCGGCCGGCCGTTCCACGCCCACGAGGTGCTGGAGTCGGCCTGGAAGGCGGCGCCGCCGGTGGAGCGTGAGTTCTGGCGCGGGCTGGCCCAGTTGGCGGTCGGGCTCACCCACGCGCGGCGGGGCAACCTGGCCGGTGCGGCGCGGCTGCTGGCCAGGGCCGCGGACCGGATCGCGCCGTACGCCGGGCAGCGGCCGTACGGCGTACCCGTGCCGGATCTGGTGCGGTTCGGCCGGGAGACGGCCGACCGGCTCGCCCACGACGCAGCCGTCGACCTCACGGTCCGGTTACGGTCCGGTCCGGGCCACGCGACAACCGCTCGGTGATCTCCCCGGCCGGCACCGGACGGCCGAAATGCCAGCCCTGGGCCTGGTCGCAGCCGAGTGCCACCAGCCGGTCCGCCTGTTCGCCGGTCTCCACCGCCTCGGCGGTGACCGTCAGGTTGAGCGCGTGAGCCAGCCGGACCAGCGCGTCGACGATCCGCTCGTCGCGGTCGCCCTCCGGACCGGCCACCCGCATCCCTTCCACGAAGGGACCGGCGAGTTTCAGCACGTGGATCGGCATCCGCCGCAGGTAGGCGAGGTTGGAGTAGCCGGTACCGAAGTCGTCGATGGCCAACCGGACACCGAGCCCGGCCAGCCGGCGCAGTGCCGGCAGCGGCTCGCCGCCGGTGGCCATCACCGCGCTCTCGGTCAGCTCCAGCTGCAGCAGCTCCGGTGGCAGACCGGTCCGGGTGAGTACCCCGGCCACCTCCCCGACGAGCTGCGGGTCGCTGACCTGGCGGGCGGAGATGTTGACGCTGACCACGATCGGAGCCTGCGGGTGCTCGGCCCGCCACCGGCTGGCCTGCCGGCACGCCTGTTCCAGCACCCACCGGCCGAGCCGGACGATCAGCCCGGTCTCCTCGGCGAGGGCGACGAACCGGTCCGGCCCGAGCCGGCCGAGCTGCGGATGCTGCCAACGGACCAGCGCCTCGACGGCGGACACCGTCCGGTCGGACAGCCGGGTGATCGGCTGGTACTCGACGACGAACTCGCCACGGTCCAGCGCGGCCGGCAGCGCGGCGGCGAGCGCCGAGCGGGTGACGTCGCGCGCGCCGCGTACCGGATCGAAGACCGCCCACCGGCCCCGTCCGTCGGCCTTGGCCCAGTACAGCGTCGTGTCGGCGGCCTTCATCACCTCGGTGGGGGTGGTGCCGGCCGTCGGCGACGCGACGACGCCGATGCTCGCCGACACGGTCAGCTGATGCCCGTCGACCTGGGCCGGGGCGGCCAGCGCGGCCAGGGCGGCCTGGGCGACACCGACCAGTTGCGGCGTGCCGGTGCAGCGGGTCACCAGGATCACGAACTCGTCGCCGCCCATCCGGGCAACCAGGTGCCCGGAGTCGGCGGCGCTGTCGGCGAGCCGCCGCGCCACCACGGCGAGCAGTTGGTCGCCGACGTCGTGGCCGAGCCCGTCGTTGATCGACTTGAAGCCGTCGAGATCCAGGAAGCAGACGCCGACCTGACCGTCCGGGTCGGCCAGCGCCAGGGCGAGCCGGTCGAAGAAGAGCACCCGGTTGGGCAGCCCGGTCAGCGGGTCGTGCTCGGCCTGGAAACGCAGCCGCTCCTGCAGCTCGTACCGGTCGGTGATGTCCTCGACCATCGCGACGGTGAACCGGGGTCGGCCGTCGTCGTGCCGGATCAGCGACACCGCGAGGTCCGTCCAGATCGGTGCGCCGTCCTTGCGGTAGTAGCGCTTCTCCACCCGGGCGCGGTCGTGCTTGCCCTCGATGAGTTCAAGGTAGAACTGGTACATGCCGGGCGCGTCGTCCGGGTGGAACAGCTGCCCGACGTTGATCTCCCGCAGTTCCGCGATGGTGTAGCCGAGCATGTCGGCGAACGCCTGGTTGACGTCGATGATCCGCCCGTCGAGGTCGGCCAGCCCGATGCCGATCGCCGCGCCGGTGAATACCGCCCGGAACCGGACCTCGCTGTCCCGCAACGCCTGCTCGGCAGCGTCCCGGGCGGACCAGGCCGCCTGCCGGATGCTGGACTGCTGCGCGAAGGTCCGGTTACGCAGCGCCCCGGCGTACCCCTCGGCGAGCGCGCCCTGCAGGTGGCTGATCCGTTCCCGGGCCGGTGCCGACGTCGCCAGCTGCGGCAGCACCAGCGGCAGGAAGTCATCGCCGAGGGCCTGGACGGTCCAGCCCAGCACGGCCGGTTCGGTCAGGTGGCCCTCCACCAGCCAGCGCCCGACGTCCCGGCCGGCCTGGCCGTCGAACGTCCCGGCCAGCACCGCCGCGGCCAGCCGCAGCGTGTGCCCGTGCAGGATGTCGGCGGTCTCGGCAAAGCTCAGCGGCAGATAGCCGAGCCCGGCGGCGGCCGCCGCCCAGTTCCGGGCGAAGCGTCGCACACCCTCGGGATCGGCACCGCCATCGCCCGTCTCGGACGTCGCCATGGTCAGACTGCGGCGGCGTCCAGGCGGGCGACGCCGCCGAATGCGCCGAACCGCTCCGGGTGCGCGTCCACGTCGGCGTCCGGGTCCGGCCGCCACAGTGGCAGATGGACCACTCCCGGGTCGACGATGGCGAAGTCACCGAACATCGCGGTCACCTCGGCTCGCGAGCGCAACGTGATCTCGGTGTCGGTCCGGGCCGACAACCGCTGCGCAGCCAGCACTTCCGGCGGCTGGTCCTCGTAGGTGGCGTGGGAGATCACCAGGTAGCTGCCGACCGCCGCGGCCGACCTCAGCCGCCGCAGTACGCCCTGCGGATCGTCGGCGTCAGGCACGAAGTGCGCCACCCCGGCGAGCAGGATGCCGACCGGCCGGGCGAAGTCGATCAGACCGGTCGCGGCGGCCCGCGCGCAGATCGCCTCCGGTTCGCGCAGATCGGCCTGCAGGACCGCGGCCCGCTCGACTTCAGCCAGAATGCTCCGACTGTGCGCCACGGCCACCGGGTCGATGTCCACGTAGACCACGGTGGCCGCAGGGTTGACCGCGTGGGCCACCTCGTGGACGTTGCCCACCGTCGGGATGCCGGAGCCGATGTCCAGGAACTGGTCGACGCCGTCGGCGAGCAGCGCCCGCACCGCCCGACGCAGGAACGCCCGACCGGCCCGCATGGTCTCCGCCAGGTGCGGCGTCATCGCGGCGATCTGCTCGGCGAGTTGACGGTCCACGTCGAAGTTGTGGGCCCCGCCGAGGAAGTAGTCGTAGACCCGCGCGGCGCTGGGGCGACTCAGGTCTACTCCGGCCGGGACTCCACTGGCCTGCTCCGCCATCCTGCCTCCAGCTCGTTCGCGACGTCCGCGTCGGCCCTGGCGTGACGGGCGGGGTCGGCACGGGCACCAGCCGTCCGCACCGGGCGCCGGCCCATGCTAACGCCACGACGGTGGAATGTGCACCGTTGGCAGGTTCACGACATTGTCCTAATCCGGCCCGACACCCGCCCACCGGATCGGGCTCGGTCAGCGGGCCGACTCGAGCAGCAGCGAGATGCCCTGCCCGACCCCGATGCACATCGTGCACAGCGCCCGGTCGGCGTCGCGGACCCCGAGCTCCAGCGCGGCGGTCAGCGCCAGCCGCGCCCCGCTGGCCCCGAGCGGGTGCCCGAGGGCGATCGCCCCGCCGTTCGGGTTGACGTGCTCCGCCTCGGCCGGCAGGCCCAGCTCCCGCAGCACCGCCACCGCCTGCGCGGCGAACGCCTCGTTGAGCTCCACGACGTCCACCTCGGACAGCTCGACGCCCAGCCGACCGAGCAACCGGCGGGTGGCCGGTACCGGCCCGATGCCCATCACCCGGGGCTCGACGCCAGCGGTGGCCGCGCCGGCCACCCGGGCCAGCGGGGTGAGACCGTACCGCCGGACGGCCGCGTCACTGGCCACCAGCAGCGCGACCGCGCCGTCGTTGACCCCGGAGGAGTTGCCGGCGGTCACCGTGCCGCCGGAGCGGAACGGAGTCGGCAGGGCGGCCAGCTTCTCCAGCGACGTCTGCCGGGGGTGTTCGTCGACCGAAACGGTCACCGTGCCCTTACGGCCCTGCGGCACCTCGATCGGCACGATCTCGGTGGCCAACCGGCCGCTCGCCTGGGCCTGGGCGGCCCGCTGCTGGGACCGCAGCGCGAAGGCGTCCTGCGCAGCCCGGTCCACGCCGTACTCGGCGGCCACGTTCTCCGCAGTCTCCGGCATCGAGTCGGTGCCCCAGCCGGCCCGCATCAGCGGGTTGACCAGCCGCCAGCCGATGGTGGTGTCGTGGATCTCCGCGGTGCGCGCGTACGCCGTGGCCGCCTTCGGCAGCACGAACGGCGCCCGGCTCATGCTCTCCACCCCGCCGGCGACGACCAGGTCCGCCTCGCCGGCGACCACCGAGCGGGCGGCGATCGCCACCGCGTCCAGCCCGGAACCGCAGAGCCGGTTCACCGTGGTGCCGCTGGTCCGGGTCGGCAGGCCGGCCAGCAGCGCCGCCATCCGGGCCACGTTGCGGTTGTCCTCGCCGGCCTGGTTGGCGCAGCCGAGCACCACGTCGTCGACGGCGTCCCAGTCGACCGAAGGGTGCCGGGCGACGAGTTCGCGGATCACGTGGGCGGCCAGGTCGTCCGGACGCACCGGGGCGAGCGCCCCGGCGTAGCGGCCGAACGCCGTGCGCACCCCGGCGACGAGATAGGCGACGGGCATCTCGGTCCTCCTCGGAAGGGCGGAAAGGGTCAGGGCCGGCCGGCCTGGGCGGGCGGTCGCTGCCCCCGCTTGGCCGCCTGGATCTGCTCGTAGACGTGCCCGCGCAGCTGGGTGAAGCGCGGCTCGGCGCGGGTGTGCAGTTGGTCGCGGGTGTCCGGCAGGTCGATCCGCAGGCTTTCCTGCACCACGGTCGGCGACGAGGACAGGATCAGCACCCGCTGCCCCAGGTAGACTGCCTCGTCGATGTCGTGCGTGACGAACAGGATGGTCACCCCGAGCCGCTGCCACAGCTGGCGGATCAGGTCCTCCAGGTCCGCGCGGGTCTGGGCGTCGACCGCCGCGAACGGCTCGTCCATCAACAGCACATCCGGCTGGTACGCGACCGCGCGGGCGATCGCCACCCGCTGCTGCATGCCGCCGGACAGCTGCCACGGGTAGGCGTTGTGGGTGTCGGCCAGACCGACGGCGGCGAGCGCCTCGTCGACCAGTTCCCGGCGCTTGCCCCGGGCGATGCGCTTCTGCCGCAGCGGCAGTTCGACGTTGTCCCGCACGCTCATCCACGGGAACAGGCTGCGCCCGTACTCCTGGAAGACGACCGCCATGCCGGGCGGCGGCCCGGTGATCGCCCTGCCGCGCAGCCGGACCTCGCCGGAGGTCGGCGGCAGCAGCCCGGCCATGCATTTGAGCAGGGTGGTCTTGCCGCAGCCGGAGGGCCCGACCAGGCAGACCAGGTCGCCGTCGTCGATGGTGAAGGTGAGGTCGCGCACCGCCTCGACCTGGCGTTGCCGCCCGTCGTAGACCTTGCGCAGGCCCTGGACATCGAGCATGGGCTCGTTACCTCTCTATCGTTTCCGGCGCGGCCGCACCGGACGGCCGCGCCGGGCAGCGGGTCATGAGCTGCGCTGCGCCTGGCGCAGGCCGTGGTACCAGGCCAGCGCCCGCATCTCGACGAAACGGAAGAGCACCGACAGGGCGAAGCCGAGCAGGCCGAGCAGCAGGATGCCGGTCCACATCTGCGGGATCGCGAAGGTGCGCTGGAACTGCACGATGGTGAACCCGAGACCGTTGCTGGCCGCGAACATCTCGCTGATCACCATCAGGATGATGCCGATCGACAGGGCCTGGCGCATGCCGGCGGCGATCTGCGGGCTGGCCGCCGGCAGCACCAGGTGCCGCAGCCGGGCCGGGCCGGTCAGGCCGTAGGAGCGGGCCGTGTCGGAGAGCACCTCGTCGGTGGCGCGCACGCCCTCGACGGTGTTGAGCAGGATCGGCCAGACGCAGCCGGCGGCGATCACCACGATCTTCATGGTGTTCTCGATGCCGGCGAAGAGCATGATGATCGGTACCAGCACCGGCGGCGGGATGGCCCGGAAGAACTCCAGCACCGGCTCCAACGTGGCCCGCACGGTGCGGATGCTGCCGACCAGGACGCCGAGCGCGACGCCGACGAGCACCGCCACCGCGTAGCCGGCGGCCAGCCGCAGCAGGCTGGGCAGTACGTCGGCCCGCAGGCGCTCGACGGTCCAGGTCTCGGCGAAGGTGCCGAGGATCTTGCTCAGCGGGGGCGCGTAGAAGCTGGTGCTGCCGGCGCTGCTGAACCACCAGACGGCGAGCAGCACGGCCGGCAGCGCGACGACCAGCCCGGCCCGCTTCAGCACCCCGGCCGCCCTCACACGATCACCTCGCCGCGCATCGACTGGTGCCAGGACAGTGCCCGCCGCTCGACCGCCCGGGCGATCAGGTTGATCCCGACGCCGAGCAGTCCGGTGACCACCACCAGGGCGTACATCAGGTCGACGGCGCCGGAGGTCTGGGCGACCGCGATCCGGTTGCCCAGCCCGGGTGCGCCGATGACCAGCTCCGCGGTGATCGCCAGCACCAGGGCGACCGCGGCGGCGAGCCGCACACCGGTCATCACGTACGGCAACGAGGTCGGCCAGATGACGTGGCGAATCCGGGCCCACCGGCCGAGGCCGTAGCTGCGGGCGGTCTCGTCAGCGACCGGGTCGACGTCCTGTACGCCGTACAGGACCTGGACCAGCACCTGCCAGAACGCGGCGTAGACGACCAGCAGCAGGGTGGATTCCAGCCCGGTGCCGTAGAGCAGCACGGCGAGCGGGATCAGCGCGACCGACGGGATCGGCCGCAGGAACTCGATGGTCGAGGCGGTGACCGCGCGCAGCGCCGGCACCGAGCCGATGAGCACGCCGAGCACGATGCCGGCGGTGACCGCGACGGCCAGGCCGATCGCCCAGCCGGTCAGTGTGTCGCCGAGCGCCGACCAGAAGGCACCGTCGCCGAGCAGCTCGACCAGGGCGGCGAGAATCTCGGTGGCCGGCGGCAGGTAGCGCGACGAGACGAGCGGGGTCGACGGGAGGATCTGCACCAGGACCAGCAGGCCGACCAGGCCGGCGACGCCGAGCAGCGCTGTCGGTGGCCGGCGACGCCGGGTGGGTGCGGCCCGGTGGCTTGGCGCTGACGTGCCCCGGTCGGGGCCGGCTCCGCCGGCCCCGACCGGGGTGTTGTCGACCGCTGTCACGGCAGCAGCGCGTCCAGATCGGGCTCGGACTCGAAGACGCCGTCGGCGAGGCCGAGCTCGGCGACCCGCTCGATCGACGCCCGGTTGATCTCAGCCGGCCACAACGGCAGCGTCATCGCGTCCAGGATCGCCTGGTCGATGTCGGTGTAGCTGCGCAGCACGGTGCGCACCTCGTCGGGGTGCGCGTTGGCGTAGGACAGCGACTCGGCCATCGCCTCCTGGAACCGCTCGACCAGCTCGGGGTTCTCCTGGGCGAGCTTGGTGCTGGTGAAGTAGACCGCGACGGTCAGGTTCGGGGCGGTGTCGACGAAGTTCCAGGCGACGACCCGGCCACCGGCGTCCTTGGCGATGGCGAGCGACGGCTCGACCATCCAGGCGGCGTCGACGTCACCGTTCTCGACGGCGGCCGGCATCTGCGGGAACGCCATCTCGACGAACTCGATGTCGTCCGGGTTGCCGCCGGCCTTGCGCACCGACTCGCGGACGCTGGTGTCGCCGATGTTCTTCAGCGTGTTCACCGCGACCTTCTTGCCGGCCAGGTCGGCGGCGGTCTGGATCGGGCTGTCCTCGCGGACCACCACGCCGCCGAAGTCGGCGTCGGGGTTGCCGGTCGAGGCAACGCCGTTGGCGACGATCTGCACCGGCACGTCACGGGTCTGCGCGGTGAGCAGGGAGGTCACGTTGCTGAAGCCGAACTGGAACTGCTCGCTGACCACGCCGGGGACGATCGCGGCACCACCTTGACCGCTCTCCATCGTCAGGTTGATGCCGCGCTTGGCGAAGAAGCCTTTCTCCTCACCGAGGTAGATCGGTGCGACGTCGACGATCGGGATGATGCCGACGGTGACGTCGGTGACGTCGTCGGTGCCGCCGGCCTCGTCGGTGGACGAGTCGGAACCACAGGCGGCGGTGACCAGCAGCGCGGTAGCCAGGGTGAGGGCGACGAGGGGCCGTCGCATGGGACCTCCAGGGGATGGGTTCGAGGTTGAGTCGGTCAGGGGTGTTCGCTGACCGAACGGTGGTTCTTATGATGAACGTACGGCCCGACGAGGGCCCGCGTCAATGTCACATATCGGAAAACTCCCTGCCAATCCGGCAGGTGGAGGGAGCGTCGTGCGAACCCAGGTTGGCATCATCGGAGCGGGACCAGCGGGCTTGATGCTCGCCCACCTGCTGCATCTGGAGGGTATCGACTCGGTCGTGCTGGAGACCCGCGGGCGGGCGTACGTGGAGAGCCGGGTCCGGGCCGGGGTGCTCGAACACGACACGGCGCAACTGCTCGCCGACACCGGCGTCGGTGCCCGGATGCGCCGCGAAGGACTCGTGCACACCGGCCTTGAGCTGCGCTTCGAAGGCGTCAGCCGACGGATCGACCTGGCTGCGCTGACCAGCGGTCGAGGGATCACCGTCTACGGTCAGCAGGAGGTGGTGAAGGACCTGATCGCCGCCCGGCTGGCAGCCGGCGGCGAGATCCTGTTCGATGTCACCGACGTCGAGCTGGCCGGGATCGACAGCGATGCCCCGGTCATCCGGTTCGCGCACGAGGGCACGATACGCGAACTGAACTGCCTGGTGGTTGCCGGATGTGACGGTTTCCACGGGGTCTCCCGGGACAGCATCCCCGCCTCGGCCCGGCGCACCGTCGAGCACACCTACCCGTTCAGCTGGCTCGGGGTGCTGGCCCAGGCCACCCCCTCGGCGCACGAGCTGATCTACGCCCAGCACGAACGCGGATTCGCCCTGCACAGCATGCGCAGCCCCGAGGTGACCCGGCTCTACCTGCAGGTGCCCAACGGGACCGAGCTGAGCGACTGGCCGACCGCGCGGATCTGGGACGAGCTGCACACCCGGCTGGCGACCAACGACGGCTTCACCTTGAAGGAGGGCCCGATCCTGGAGCAGGGGGTGACCCCGATGCGGAGCTTCGTTACCGAACCGATGCGCTACGGCCAGCTGTTCCTGGCCGGTGACGCGGCGCACATCGTGCCGCCGACCGGCGCGAAAGGCCTGAATCTGGCGGTCGCCGACGTCCGCTTCCTGGCCGAGGCGCTGACCACCTGGTTCCGTCAGGGACGCGAGACCGGGCTGGACGAGTACTCGGCCCGGTGCCTGCGCCGGATCTGGCGGGTCCAGCACTTCTCGTCCTGGATGACCGGGCTGCTGCACCGGCCCACCGACGCCGACGAGTTCAGTCACCGGCTCCAGGTGGCCCAGTTGGAGTATGTGGCGACCTCCACCGCCGCGGCGACCACCCTGGCGGAGAACTACGTGGGGCTACCGCTGGACTGGAGCAGCCGCGTTGACAGGCCGGCGACCCCGGCCGTACCGTTCGCTTAGCGAACTTTTGTTCATCACACGCACCGGGAATGATGCATGGCTGAAATTTCCTCGCTGGCTGACGCTGTCGCCGACCTGGTCCACGACGGCGACAGCGTCGCCCTAGAGGGATTCACCCACCTGATCCCGACCGCAGCCGGGCAGGAGATCATCCGGCAGCGCCGACGCGACCTCACGCTGATCCGGATGACCCCGGACGTCGTCTACGACCAGCTGATCGGCGCCGGCTGCGCCAAGAAGCTGATCTTCAGCTGGGCCGGCAACCCCGGCGTCGGTTCGCTGCACCGGTTCCGCGACGCGGTGCAGCGCGGCTGGCCCCGTCCGCTGGAGATCGAGGAGCACAGCCACGCCGGGATGGCCAACCGGTACGTCGCCGGCGCCGCCGGCCTGCCGTTCGCCGTACTCCGCGGCTACGTCGGCACCGACCTCGTCGAGCGCACCCCGACCATCGCGCCGATCACCTGTCCGTTCACCGGCGAGCTGCTCACCGCCGTACCGGCGCTCAACCCCGACGTCGGCATCGTGCACGCCCAACGCGCCGACCGGCACGGCAACGTGCAGATCTGGGGCATCACCGGCGTGCACAAGGAGGTCGTGCTGGCGTCCGCACGGTCGCTGGTCACCGTCGAGGAGATCGTCGACGAGCTGACCCCCCGCCCCGGCGCGGTGGTGCTGCCCGGCTGGGCGGTCACCCGGGTCGCCGAGGTGCCCGGCGGGGCGTACCCGTCGTACGCGATGGACTACAGCGACCGGGCCAACGACTACTACCAGCAGTGGGACGAGATCAGCCGGGACCGGGACACCTTTACCCGCTGGCTCGGCGAACACGTCCTGGCCACGGCGGGGGCCGATCCGACGTACGGTGGTGCCGAGTGAACGAGCAACCGGCCGTCGAGGGGTTCACCCGCGACGAGATGATGACCGTCGCCGCCGCCCGGGCGCTGCGCGACGACGCCCGCTGCTTCGTCGGCATCGGCCGGCCCAGCACCGCGGCCAACCTGGCCCGGCGGACCCACTCCCCCAACCTGGTGCTGGTCTACGAGTCCGGCACCATCGGCGCCAAGCCCGGCCGGCTGCCGCTGTCCATCGGTGACGGGGTGCTCGCCGAGACCGCCGACACCGTCGTGTCGGTGCCGGAGATCTTCAACTACTGGCTGCAGCCCGGCCGGATCGACGTCGGTTTCCTCGGCGCCGCGCAGATCGACCGGTACGCCAACATCAACACCACGGTGATCGGCGACGACTACACCGACCCGAAGGTACGGCTGCCCGGCGCGGGCGGAGCCCCGGAGATCGCCGCCTCGTGCGGCGAGGTGATCGTCATCGTGCCGCAGAGCCGGCGTACGTTCGTCGACCGGGTCGACTTCGTCACCTCGGTCGGCTTCGGCGCGGGCCCCGGCGACCGGCAACGCCTCGGCCTGCGCGGCCGGGGTCCCACCCTGGTCATCACCGACCTCGGCATGCTGCGCCCGGACCCGGACACCTGCGAGCTGACCCTCACCCAGCTGCACCCCGGAGTGGGCGTCGAGCAGGCCGTGGCGGCCACCGGCTGGCCGCTGAAGGTCGCCCCCGACCTGACGACCACCGACGAACCCACCCCGCAGGAGCTGGCCACCCTGCGCCAACTGCTGAACCCCTGACCCCGGCGGGTAGAGCTGATCAAGGAGGCACCGCCATGCCCGACACCACGCCCGTACGGGCCGACCGCCCCGGCGGGCTGCTCCTGCCGCGCTACCGGCGCGACGACACCGCCGTGCACCCGCCGCTGCTCTCCCCCGACTACAAGTCCACCGTGCTGCGCGCCCCGGCCGAGTCGCCGGTGCTGCTCGCCCAGACGCTCACCGAGATCACCGGCCCGCTGCTCGGCGAGGGCCGGGTCACCGCCGCCGACGCCGACCTGAGCCGCAGCGGCGACGGCGAAGCCCAGGGGCAGCGGATCATCGTGCACGGCCAGGTCCGCGACAGCGACGGCCGGCCGGTGCCGGACACCCTGGTGGAGGTCTGGCAGGCCAACGCCGGCGGGCGCTACCTGCACAAGCTCGACCAGCATGACGTACCGCTCGATCCGCACTTCACCGGCGTCGGCCGGGCGGTGACCGACTCGATGGGCCGCTACCGGTTCGTCACCATCAAGCCCGGCGCGTACCCGTGGCGCAACCACTTCAACGCGTGGCGGCCGGCGCACATCCACTTCTCGTTGTTCGGTCGGGCCTTCACCCAGCGGCTGGTCACCCAGATGTACTTCCCCGACGACCCGCTGTTCGCCTACGACCCGGTCTTCAACTCGATCCCTGACCCGGCCGCCCGGCAACGGCTGATCGCCAGCTTCGACCTGGCCAACACGGTCGAGGAATGGGCGCTCGGCTTCCGGTTCGACATCGTGCTGCGCGGCACCGAGGCGACCCCGATGGAGGAATCGTGACCACCAGCGTGCCCGCGTCGGACTGGGACCGGCAGACCGGGCTGACCCCGGCGCAGACCGTCGGGCCGTACCTGGGGATCGGATTGCCCTGGCCGGACGGGCCGTTCGTGGTCGACGAGACCGACCCGGCGGCGGTCTGGCTGCGCGGCCGGCTCCTCGACGGCGCCGGCGACCCGGTGCCGGACGGTCTGATCGAGACCTGGCAGGCCGACCCGCAGGGCCGGTTCGACCACCCGGACGATCCGCGCGGCGCGGTGGCGGGGTTCCGCGGCTTCGGCCGCTGCCCCACCGACGAGACCGGCGGGTGGGCGGTACGCACCCGCAAGCCGGGGCCGGTGCCCGGCCCGGACGGGCGGCCGCAGGCCCCGCACGTCGCCGTGTCGGTGTTCGCCCGTGGGCTGCTGCACCGCGTCGTCACCCGGATCTACTTTGCGGACGAGGTCGACGCGAACGCCGCCGACCCGGTGCTGGCCGGGCTGCCGCAGGCCCGACGGGATACGTTGATCGCGACCGCCGAGCCGGACGGCTACCGGTTCGACATCCGGCTACAGGGCGAGCATGAAACCGTTTTCTTCGCCGTCTGACTCGGAGTCGACCGTCGACGGTCGGCGGGTCGTCGATGACAAGGCGCCGCTCGACGGCGAGGTGCCGCTCGACGATCCCGCGCCGGCCGGGCTGTTCGACCCGCTGCTCGCCGCCGGCGGGGTCCGGGCCGCCGTCGACGATCGGGCCTGGCTGCGCGCCATGCTCGACGCCGAGGCGGCGTTGGCCCGCGCCCAGGCGGCCGGCGGGTCGGTGCCGGCGGCCGCCGCCGCGGCTATCACCGCCACCGCCCGCGACCACCGGTTCGACCCGGCGGCGATCGGCGCGGGTGCCACCAGCGCCGGCAACCCGGTGGTGCCGCTGGTCGCCGCGTTGCGCGCCGCCGTCGGACCGGACACCGCCCGGTACGTCCACGCCGGGGCCACCAGCCAGGACATCCTGGACACGGCCGCCATGCTGGTGGTCCGCCGGGCGCTGGGGCCGATGCTGGACGACGTACGGCGGGCCGCCTCGGCCGCCGCCCGGCTGGCCGAAACGCACCGGGACACCCAGCTGCCCGCCCGGACCCTGCTGCAGCAGGCGCTGCCGACCACCTTCGGACTGGTCGCCGCCGGCTGGCTGACCGCGCTGGACACCGCCGCCCGCCGGCTGGCCACCGTCCGCGACGAGGTCCCCGCCGTCCAGCTCGGCGGTGCCGCCGGCACCCTCGCCGCGTTCGGCGCCGACGGCCCGGCCCTGGTCGACCGGCTCGCCGCCGAGCTCGACCTGGCCGCCCCGCAGCTGCCCTGGCACACCGACCGGAGCCGGCTGGCCGACCTGGCCGGCGTGCTCGGCGGCACCGCCGGCAGCATCAGCAAGATCGCCCGCGACGTCACGCTGCACGCCCAGACCGAGGTCGCCGAACTGGCCGAGGAACGCCCCGGCGGTTCGTCGACCCTGCCGCACAAACGCAACCCGGTCGCCGCCGTCACCGCTATCGCCTGCGCCGGCCAGGCCCCCGGCCTGGTCGCCACCCTGCTGGCCGCGATGACCCAGGAACACCAGCGGGCGGCCGGCGGCTGGCACGCCGAGTGGCGGGCGCTGCGCCACCTGCTGGAGTCGGTCGGCTCAGCCGCCTACTGGCTGCGAACCTGCCTGGAGGGGCTGCGGGTGGACGCGGTCCGGATGCGGGCCAACCTGGACGCCACCGGCGGCGCGCTGCTCGCCGAACGGGTCAGCGGCGCGTTGGCCGGGCAGCTCGGCCGGCAGCGGGCCAATGAGATCGTCAAGGCGGCGGTCACCGGCGGGCCCGTCACCGGACTGGCCGAGCGGCTGGCAGCCGACCCGCAGGTCAGCGCGGTGCTCAGCCGGGCACAGCTGGACGAGCTGCTCGACCCGGCCGGCTACCTCGGCGCGTACGGCGAGCTGATCGACCGGGCGCTGCGCGACCACCGCAGCCGACCGACTCAGGAGGACCGTTGATGACCACCGACAGCCACCCGGTGGCGGTCGACCACGAGATCGTCGGACCCGACGGTGCGCCGGTGGTGCTGCTGGCCAACTCGCTGGGCAGCACCCGGGCGATGTGGGATCCGCAGGTGCCGGTGTTCACCGGTGCCGGGCTGCGGGTGCTGCGCTACGACACCCGGGGGCACGGCCGCTCCCCCGTACCGCCCGGTCCGTACAGTCTGGACGATCTCGGGGCCGACGTGCTCGCCCTGCTCGACCGCCTGGAGCTGGACCGGGTCCACGTGGCCGGGGTGTCCCTCGGCGGGATGACCGGAATGTGGCTGGCCGGACACGCCGGTGCCCGAGTCGACCGGCTGGTGCTCTGCTGCACCTCGGCGCTGCTCGGCCCGGCCCAGGCGTGGGCCGACCGGGCGGCCACGGTGCGGGCCGAGGGCACCGGGGCGGTGGCCGACGCGGTGGCGGCCCGCTGGTTCACCCCCGGGTTCGCCGCGCGACGCCCCGACGTCTTCGCCGCCGCCCGCGAGATGATCGCGGCCACCCCGGCCGAGGGGTACGCCGGATGCTGCGTCGCGATCGGACAGATGGACCTGACCGGGCTGCTGCCGAGGATCACCGCGCCGACCCTGGTGATCGCCGGCGCCGACGACCCGGCCACCCCGCCGTCGCACAGCGAGACGATCGTCGCCGGCATCCCCGACGCCACCCTGCGGATCGTCGCCGACGCCGCGCACCTGGCCAGCGTCGAGCAGGCCGAACAGGTCTCCGAGCTGATCCTGACGCATCTCACCGGACAGGAGGTGACCGGCGATGGCGACCGACCCGCCGGCTGACACCGCGACCCCGACGCCCGGTCCCCGGACCTCGCCGTCGCCGTCGTCGCCGGATCCGAGGTACGACGCCGGGATGGCGGTACGCCGGGCGGTCCTCGGCGACGCGCACGTGGACCGGGCGGTGGCCAACACGACCGAGTTCACCGCCGACTTCCAGGACTTCATCACCCGGTACGCGTGGGGCAGCGTCTGGACCCGCGACGGGCTGGACCGGCGGACCCGCAGCTGCGTCACGCTCGCCGTACTGACCGCGCTGCACTGCACGGACGAGCTGGCGATGCACGTGCGGGCCGCGCTGCGCAACGGGTTGACCGCGCAGGAGATCAACGAGGTGCTGCTGCACACCGCGGTCTACGCGGGCGTGCCAGCCGCGAACAGCGCCTACGCGGTGGCACAGCGGGTGCTGGCCGAGAACACGGGACCGGATGGTCGGATCTCCGACAGCGCAACAAGATCATCGTCGGATCCGGGCACGGTGGAACCCGGTTAGGGTTCTGCGACCATCACCACAGGAGAAAAATGACCGAGCACGGGCGGGAAGCTCATTTCGTGCAGTCGTTGGAGCGTGGCCTGGCCGTGATCCGTGCCTTCGACGCCCAGCATCCTGAGTTGACACTCAGCGAGGTGGCCCGGATCTGCGACCTGACCCGCGCCGCCGCCCGCCGGTTCCTGCTCACCCTGGTCGACCTCGGCTACGTCCGCACCGACGGGCGGATGTTCTCACTCACCCCCCGGGTGCTGGAGCTGGGCTACGCGTACCTGTCCAGCATCTCGCTGCCCGAGGTCGCCGAACCACATCTGGAACGGCTGGTCGCCCAGGTGCACGAGTCGTCGTCGGTGTGCGTGCTGGACGGCGACTCGATCGTCTACGTCTCCCGGGTGCCGACGTCGCGGATCATGACGGTGTCGATCAACGTCGGGACCCGGTTCCCGGCGTACGCGACCTCGGTCGGCCGGGTGCTGCTGGCGCACCTGCCCGAGGAAGAGGCGATCATCCGGCTGGAGCGCAGCCGGCTGGACCGGCTCACCGGCCGTACCGTCCACACCATGGCGGCGTTGCGGGCGGAGCTGAACCGGGTCCGCGCCCAGGGGTACGCCATCGTCGACCAGGAGTTGGAGGAAGGTCTGCGGTCGGTGGCGGCACCGATCCGGGACCGGGCCGGCAAGGTGGTCGCGGCGGTGAACATCTCGGTGCACGCCAGCCGCAACACCGTCGAGTCGATCCGCCGCGAACTGCTGCCGCACCTGCTGGCCACCGCCGCGAAGATCGAAGCCGATCTGCGGATCGCGGCGCCGGGCCGCACCGCGCGGCTGCCCGGCGCCTGACCGCCCGTACCCGCCGGTGACCGCGCCGAACCGGGGCCGGGGGACCCGGTCGAAACGGCCCGTCCGGGACCTTCGGCCCGATGCCGGCGCAGCGCCGGGCGGCCACTGTTGAGGTATGGGCTCAACCACCGGGCTTTCCGGGCCGACCAGGTCCCACCCGTGGACGGTACGGGTGGCGGCCGGTCTGCTGATCCTCGTCGGCGTCACGGCGGTCGCCGGTGGCGTGGAGATGTGGCTGTACCCGTACGGCAACGAATTTGTCCGTACGGAGTGGCTCCGTGACCTGCCGTTGGTCGACACCTGGCGGCTACCCGGACTGGTGCTGGGGCTCGGTCTCGGGGTCGGCTCGCTGGTCGCCGCGTTCGGGCTGCTGCGCAGACCACGGTGGCGCATGCTCGCCCCGGTGCAACGGGTGACCGGCCGGCACTGGTCGTGGGCCGCCACCGCACTGGTGGGGATTGCGCTCGGCGGGTGGATCCTGCTGGAGGTCGTCCTGCTGCCGCAGCGGTCGACGATCGAGGCGCTCTACGGTACCCTGGCGGCCGGGCTCGTCGGACTGTGCTCGACCGCGTCGTTGCGCCGCTCGCTGGCGCTGACCCCGGACCGGGACGTCGTGCCCGGTCAGCAGGTGGTTTCGGCCACGCCGGAGCGTGGACTGCCCGGCCGGAAGCGGATCCTCCGCCGGGAGCGGGTCCTCATCGGGCTCGAAACGATCCTCGCCGTCAGCGCGCTGGGCGGTGCCATCGGGCTGGTGACCGGCGGCATCGACCTCGGGCCTGTCACCGGTGACCTGCCGTTCGCCTCTGCGGTGCTGGCCGGTGCCGCCTTGGCGGTGGTCAACGGGGCCCTGCCCGGCGTCGTGGTGGTCGCGACGGTCAGCCGGCGGTCGTGGGCACCGGCCGGTCACCTCGTCGTCGGGGCCGCACTGGTCCTGTGGATCATCGTCCAGGTCGCCGTCATCGGTCTGGTCTCCTGGCTCCAACCCGTCTTCCTCGGGTACGGCCTGGCCGTTGTCGGCCTCGCACTCCGCCTGCCGCTGCGCCCGACGGTTGGCACTGAGGAAACGGTTATGCCGGGACGACTGCGGTGAAGCCGACCAGTAGGTTGTCCGGGTGGCGGGGCTAAGGACGACACGTGTGCAGATCTGGACCGACGGCGCGTGCAGCGGCAATCCGGGGCCGGGCGGTTGGGGTGCCCTGCTGCGCTACGGCGACGCCGAGAAGGAGCTCTGCGGCGGTGAGGCCGGCCAGACCACGAACAACCGGATGGAGCTCACCGCCCCGATCCGGGCGCTGGCCGCGCTGACCCGGGCATCCACCGTCGACCTCTACACCGACAGCACGTACGTCCGTAACGGCGTCATGTCGTGGATGGCGAACTGGAAACGCAACGGTTGGCGTACGAAAGCGGGCGAGCCGGTCAAGAACGAAGACCTGTGGCGGGAGCTCGACGCCGCCATCGCCCGCCACCACGAGGTCGTCTGGCACTGGGTGAAGGGCCACTCCGGCCACGTGGAGAACGAGCGCGCCGACCGGCTCGCCGCGCGCGGTCAGCGGGAGGCGCTGGAGGCCGCCGGCCTCCCGGTGCCGCCGGTGCCGCAGCCGCGCCGCCGAGCCGCAACGGGCCGCAGCTGACCGACCGTGTGTCGGTGGACGGTGGCAGGGTAGGCGTCATGACGATCGAGGTACGCCCCGCGACGGTGTTCGAGGACGTCGCGGCTGTCGTCGGCCCGAAGCGACCGGACGCGAACGTGTGCTGGTGCCTGAGCTACCGCATCGGCTCGAAGGAAAACCTGCTGCTGCGCGGACCGATGCGCGGTGACCGGGTGCGCGAACTCGTCGGGCTCGATCCACCTCCCGGAGTACTCGCCTACGACGGCGACGAGGTCGTCGGCTGGGCGGCGGTGCACCCGCGAGCCGCAACGAGCTTCGCGCGCAACAGGCGGATCCCGCACATCGACGATCTCGATGTGTGGAGCGTGTGGTGCTTCCGGGTTCGGCCGGGCAACCGCAAACGGGGTGTCGTGCACCACCTGCTCGCCGGTGCCGTCGCCTTCGCCCGCGAGCGCGGCGCACCGGCGATCGAGGGCTACCCCGTCGACAACCGCGGCGAGAAGGTGGACCTCACGATGGCCTACGTCGGTACCCGCGCGGTCTTCGAGCACGCCGGTTTCGTGAAGGTAGCCGACACCGCCTCGGTACTCGCCGGGTTCGCGCGGGTGCTCATGCGGCTCGATCTGCGGTGACGTCGATCCCGGAGCCGAGCATCACGGCGGTCGGCTCCTGATCCGCTACCGCCGCGCGCAGGCGAGGCGGAGATCATTGTCGATCACGCTGGGTGGGCAGCGCCAGTGCGACGACCGCCACGGCAATCATGATCACGGCGATTGCGGAGAACGCGCGGTTGTAGGCGTCGATCTGTGCGGCCGGGCCGGTGCCGGGCCCGGTCGCGACAGTGACCAGAGCCGCCAGCCCCAGCGCGCCGCCGACCTGTTTGGTGGTGTTCATCAACCCGGACGCCGCACCTGCGTCCGACGTCGGCACACCAGAGGTGACCGCGTTGGTGATCGGGGTGTTCAGCAGTCCACTGCCGATGCTGAACACGACGGCCGGGCCGAGGATCCCCGCGAGGTAGCTGCTCTGCACCGTCAGGTGGGACTGCCACCAGAACCCCGCCGCCGCCAGCAACGACCCCACCGCGATGAGGATCCGCCCGTCGACGTGGCGCATCAGCCACGGCGTCGCGAGAGCGCCCACTACGACCGTCACCACCGTGTGTGGCAGGAACGCCAGCCCGGTCCGCGCCGGGCTGTAGGCGAGCGCGTTCTGCATGGACAGCGTGAGGAAGAACCACATCGGGTTGAGGCACGCCCCCGCCAGCAGCATTGCCACGTTGCCCACCGACACCGAGCGGATCGTGAACAACCGCAACGGGATCAACGGCGACGCCGCCCAGCGTGCCTCGACCGCCACGAACGCCGCCAACAGCACCGAGCCGATCACCAGGCCGGCAACCGCCGACGGCGAGGACCACCCGGCGTCCGCCGCCTCGGCGATTCCGAACGCCAGCCCTCCCAACCCTGCTGTGGCCAGCACCGCCCCGGTCACGTCCAGTCGTGGACGTACGGCCCCGGGGCGGTCGGCGACCACATGACGCACAGCCAGGAAGGCCACTACCGCCCCGATCGGCACGTTGATTAGCAACGTCCACCGCCACGACAGGTACTCCGTCAGCGCGCCGCCGGCAAGGTTGCCTGCCGTACCTCCGGCGACACCGACGGCGGTCCAAACCGCCAACGCTTGCGTCCGCACCCGCCCTTCGGGAAGAGAAGCGGTCAGAATCGTCAGCGTCGCTGGCGCCAGCACCGCCGCCCCCAGCCCTTGCACGGCGCGCGCGGCGACCAGCAGCGTCGCCGAGCCGGCCAGGCCCCCGACGAGACTCGCTCCGGCGAACAGCACCAGCCCGATCAGGAAGATGCGACGGTGCCCGAACGAGTCGGCCAGCCGTCCGCCGAGCAGCAGGAACCCGGCGAACGTCAACGCGTAGGCGTTGACCACCCACTGCTGGCTGGCTTCGTCGAACCGCAGCGCGTCGCGGATCGACGGCAACGCGACATTCACCACCGAGATGTCGAGCACCACCATGAACTGCGCGACACACGCCACCGCCAGCACGGCCTTCGCTGCTACCCCAGCACCGACATCGGCAGCCCTTTTCTGCGCCATGCCCCTCCCGTAGTGATACAACCGTATCAAGCAAGAGGTCGGCATAGGGTAGCCAGACCGAACACAACGAGAGGGACCGCGGTGCCCAGGACCACCGACCACGCCGTGCGGCGGGCCCAGATCGCCGACGCCCTCGTCCGGCTCGCCGGCCGGGAAGGCCTGCACGCCGTGACCATGCGCTCGGTCGCTGCCGAGGCAGGCGTGTCACTCCGGCTCGTGCAGTACTACTTCCAGAACAAGGAACACCTGTTGATCGGTGCCCTGCGGCACCTGGAAGGGCAGAGCCACCACCGTTGGGCGCAGCGCCTGGCCGGACTCCCCGACCCGCCACCGCCGCGAGCGGTCGTCGAAGCGTTCCTGCTCGAAGCCCTGCCGACCGACGAACCCAGCCGCGTCTTCCACCTGGTCGGCACGTCCTACGCCGTCCTGGCGATGACCGACCCGCAGGTCGCCGAACAACCCTTCATCCGGGGCGTCGACCGCTTGGAGCAACAACTCGCCGACACCCTGACCCGCGCGCGCGCCACCGGCCTCCTGGCACCCGACGCGGACCCCGCCCTCGAAGCTGGCCGGCTGATCGCCCTGGCCAATGGTCTCGGCACCAGTCTCCTGGTCGGCCAACGCACACCGGAGGAGGCCACCGCAGTGCTGCGATACCACCTCGATCGCCTGTTCGATGACGACGGGCGGACTGCCGCAGCGGAGAATCGCAAGTACGGCTCCTCCGGCCACACTGCCTGATCCTGATCGGGAACACCTACGGGCTCGTGGCCGCGTTCGAGTCAGATCGAGTGGATCGTGATGAGATCTTCGAGCCCTGCGAGATCGTCGGCATTGCGGGTGTAGACGGCGGCGTCATGGGCGTGCGCGGTTGCCGCGATGAGCAGGTCCATCACCCTGGCTCGCGGCTGGCGCCCGATCTCGACGACACGCGCGGCCAGCCGTGCGTAACTGTCGGCGATCGCATCGTCGACGGGAAGCGGATCGAACCGGCGCTGAATGGCGCTCAACCGCGCCAACCGCAGCGCCCTCGCCTCGGCGGTCTTCGCGACCAGCACACCGAACTGGAGTTCGGCGAGGCTGGCGACGCTGATGGCCAGTTCGCCGGGGATCGGGGTCACATCTGTGGCAATGAGGACACTGGTGTCGAGGATGCCACGGCTCACCGCTCGGCCCACGGATCGGTGACGGCGCCGTCGAGCAGGTCCCGGTCATCCGCCCACCCTGGGTCGGTGGGCTGATCGAACACGCCGGCGAGATCGTCCCACTCACGCCAGGTACGAGGACTGACCGGGCCGAGTACGGCTGCCGGTCGCCCGGCGACGGTGATCGTCACGCGTTCGCCGCCCTGCGCCCGGCGTACCAGGTCGCTGGCGTTCTGCCGCATCTCCCGCAGCCCGACCTCATGCATACACCTGACCGTAGCACATGTGCTACCAGCCGCTGGTGGAGGCACACTGACCGCTGACGGACGCTCCTCGGCACGTCCGGCGGTCCGCCCTGCGGCAGCCCAGCTGCGATCGGCGAGTTGCCGGGTTGGATGATGATGAATGGGTGAATCTGCGCCGTCCAGTCAGCTCCCGAGTGCTTGCGGTGGTTCTCGCCGCGTCGCTGGGTGGACTCGGCTGTTACCTGGTGAGCCTGCAGTTCGCTGCCGGCGTTCCGGTGTCCGGTCGGCTCTGTATCGGGGTGACCTCGCTGATCGCCCTGCTCATGGCGGCCTTCCTTCTTCAGTACGCGTCGCAGGAGTTTCGGGTCGATGTCGACCGGGACGGCTGGACGGTGCGGATCGGCCGGTACCGACATGACCTGCGGTGGGCCGAGATCTCGATGGTGGTGATCCAGAACCGGGAGGTCGACGGGCAGAGTCACCGTAAGCCGATTCCCGCGCTCTACCTGGTGCCGGACCCGGGCGTCAGCCTGGACGCTCCAGGTGATCTTCAGGCCAGCGTGGATGGACGACCAGCGGTACGGCTGTTCGACCTGGCCGAACCGAAGATCGAGGAGAAGCAGTTCATCCGCGACCTGGCAGGTCTGGCCGGTGACCGCCTCCAGATTCGGGTCCACCGCCTCAACCTGATGCTGCCGAGCGAGGACGCCCGGCAACGACTGAACGGCGGGAGGACAATCCCCGCCTTCCCGCCTGGCGTAGCGGGCGTACGGACGCAGCGCTGGCTGAACCGGCGGCGCTTCCCGCTGTTCGTCGGCTGGTACCTGTTCGCCGTCGTCCCCGCGCTGCTGCTCACCGGCTTCGCGGCCCAGCTGCACGAGTTGCTCGGAACCGCAGTAGCGGTACTCGGCCTACTCGCGGTCGTCGCCGCGTACGCCCAGTTCGTCACGCTGTTCAGCGATGCCGCCGACCTCGTTGAGGCCGAGGTAACGATCGCCGGTACGGAACTCGTTCGGGCGATCGGTGATCGCACCCAACGCGACGACATGCACGGCGGCAAAGCCGTGGTGCGGCCACCGGGAACGAGACGCGGCTACGGCAAGGCCTGGCTGCTCGGGTTCCCACGCCCCGTGGTGCTGCTCGGCGATCCGCGAACCGGACGGCTTCGCGACCCGGCCGACCTGCGCGCCCTGTCGGCGGTGCTGCGCGAGTCGCCGCATGAGACCGACCGAGCCGCCGCCCGAGACATCGACAGCATCGCCCCGCAGTCCCAGGTCGACGACTTGACAAAGCCAGGCGGTGCCGGAATCGCCCGCATGTGGGTCTCGCTGACCAAAGCCGGCCGCGTCCTGGCCTGGGCCGTCGTCGTGGGCTCCGTCCTGCTGGCCGGCGGCTGGATGGTGGAGAGCACCCGCTACCTGGGAGGCGCGGTCGTCCTCACCGGTGTTCTTTTGGCCGTGCTGTGGGCGCTGTACGCGCTGTACCGGATACTCGCGCTGCTCGGCGCGGCGTGGCATGCGGTCCGGAGGAACCACTGACCAGCTTCGAACACCCGCAATGTGGTCTATCAAACCCTTTGGTGATGTCGTGGGGGTGCGTCGCATCTCCAGGTGGGATCTGTGGCGATGGCGATGACTTCGTCGAGGCGGACCCGGGCCTGGGTCATCGCGGCGATCTGCGCCTCCAGCCGCTCCCGCTCGGCGTCCAGCAGGGCTCGTGACCGAGGAAGGCACTCGGCCTCGAGCAGCGGCAGCAGATCGGCGATCACCCGGCTGGACAGGCTGGCCGAGAACCCCCGCCGGATCAGCGCGACCCGGGCGACGGCCGTCTCGGCGTAGCGGCGGCGGCCCGCCGAGTCCCGGTCGGCTGTCAGCAGGCCCTGCTCCTCGTAGTAGCGCAGCGACCGCACGCTCGCACCGGTGCGGGCCGCCAGCTCTCCGATGCGCACTATGACCACCACCACATCGTCGAGACCTCACATCAATGGCAGCCCCTAGCGTAGCCACGGCAGCCCTTTCATCCCCTTACGGAGGAGTCGTCACATGGCAGGAACGCTGGGCATCATCGGCAGCGGCAACATCGGCTCCGCCATCGCCCGCAGCGCGGTCGGCGCCGGTTGGCACGTGGTGATCAGCAACTCGCGCGGGCCGGAGAGCCTCGGCGACCTGGTCGCCGAGCTTGGTCCACTCGCCCGCGCCGCCACCCCGACCGGGGCGGCGCAGGCAGGCGACCTCGTGGTCGCGACCATCCCGCTGGCCAACTACGAGCAACTGCCACAGGAGGCGCTCGCCGGCAAGACGGTGATCGACACCATGAACTACGCGCCGGCGGTGACGGGTTGGGCGCGCCCGGAGCTCGACGCCGACGAACTCACCTCCAGCGAACTCGTGCAACGGTTCCTGTCCAGCTCATCGGTGGTCAAGGCGTTCCACGACGTCAACGGCAGGCTGTTGCGCGAACTTGCCCGCCCGGCCGGTGC
This sequence comes from Solwaraspora sp. WMMB762, assembly GCF_049179115.1. Lineage (NCBI taxonomy): Bacteria > Bacillati > Actinomycetota > Actinomycetes > Micromonosporales > Micromonosporaceae > Solwaraspora > Solwaraspora sp. WMMB762. Next base: position 7,012,340 of record NZ_JBMHMD010000001.1, on the reverse strand, counting down.
TCCGGACCGCACCGCCCTGCCCATCACCGGCGACGACCCCGCCGCCAAAGCACAGGTCACCGAGCTGATCGACGACTTCGGCTTCGACACCGTCGACGTCGGCGGCCTCGCCGAGAGCTGGCGCATCGGCCCCAACACCCCGCTGTACTTCGAGGCATTCGTCGGAGCGGTCCCGCCGGGCCTGAGCCTGCCGGAAATCTACGCCTGGCTGGCCACCACCCCACTGATCCCCACCCCGGCCGCCACGGTCGCCGAACTGGCCGCCACGACCGAGCGTCAACCGGCAGGCTTCCAGCTCACGCCCTCGGCCCAGCCGGTGGCGACCCGGCCGGTCAGCTGACCGGGAACTCTTCGACGCCCAGCACCCGCAGTAGGTCGAGGCGCTCGCGGGACTCGGTGTCGGCCGGTGTCAACACCACCAGCTCCTGACCCAGGTCCGGAGTCACCAGCGTCTCGCAGTCCAGCACGATCGGCCCGACGCGGGGGTGCACGAACGTCTTGCGATCCGCCCGCCGGGTGCCGACCTCGTGCTCGGCCCACAGCCGGCGGAACTCGGAGCTTGCTGCCTGCAACCGGGCGATCAGGCCGGTCACCGTCGGATCGTCGCAACGTCGGCCCGCGACGACACGCAGGTCGGCCACCAGCTGGCGGGAATGGCGCTCCTGCTCCACGGGCGGGTGGACCGGGCGGGAGTCGGGTTCGGCGAACCAGCGGTAGGCGAGATACCGCCGATCACCGGTGAACCCGGTGTGGTCGCCGGTCAGCAGCTTGGCGGTCGCGTTCTGCGCCAGCACCTCCCCCAGGTCGGACACGACCATCGCCGCCGTGTCGCCCAGCAGGTCCAGCATGCGGACCAGGCCGACGCGGGCGAGGCGGGCCACGCCGTCGGCGGGCGGGGGCTGGTGGCCGGCCAGATGGAACAGGTGGTCGCGTTCGTCGTCGGACAGCCGCAGGGCGCGGGCCAGGGCGCCGAGCAGTTGCGTGGAGGGCTGGCTGCTGCGGCCCTGCTCGAGACGTACGACGTAGTCCACCGACATGCCGGCCAGCATCGCGACCTCCTCGCGCCGCAGGCCCGCGATGCGGCGGCGCGGGCCGACGGCGATGCCCACCTCGGCGGGGCGGATTGCCTCGCGGCGGCGGCGCAGGAAGTCGGCGAGCTGCTCACGCTGCATGGTCTCCATGCTCCCCTGCGGCTGCCCCACGCGCGAGGGACGAGGCAGGGAGCGGCGCTCCCACGATAAACGCTCCGCTACCGGCCGTCCGCTGGCGGAAGCAGGGTGGGCGCATGCAGAAACGAACCTTGGGAACGACTGGTCCGGCCGTCGGCGCGCTGGGTCTGGGTGCGATGGGGATGACCAGCGGCGTCTACGGCGTCTCCGACCGCGCCGAGAGCATCGCGACCGTACATTCGGCGCTGGACACGGGGCTCACGCTGATCGACACCGGCGACCACTACGGCACCGGGCACAACCAAATGCTGCTGGCTGAGGCGCTACGCGGTCGGCCGAGGGACAGCTACATGCTGAGCGTCAAGTTCGGGGCGCTGCTCGCGCCGGGCGGCGGTTTCCTCGGGCAGGACAGCCGGCCGGCGGCGGTGAAGAACTTCCTGATCCACTCGATGACCCGGCTGGGCGTCGACTACGTCGACATCTACCGGCCGGCGCGACTGGACCCGGAGGTGCCGATCGAGGACACGGTGGGTGCGATCAAGGACATGATCGAAGCCGGGTACGTGCGGCATGTGGGACTTTCCGAGGTGGGCGCTGAGACGATCCGCCGGGCGCACGCCGTGCACCCGGTCGCCGACCTGCAGATCGAGTACTCGCTGATCTCGCGCGGGGTGGAGGCCGATGTGCTGCCGACGCTGCGGGAACTGGGCGTCGGGATGACCGCGTACGGCGTCCTGAGCCGAGGCCTCATCTCGGGCCACTGGCAGAACACCGAAGCGCGACCGGGTGACCACCGCCGCCGGATGCCACGGTTCTCGGGCGACAACGTCGAACACAACCTTGCCCTGGTGGAGGCGCTGCGGCGGGTGGCCGAGGAGAAGGGCTGCACCGTGGCTCAGCTGGCGATCGCGTGGGTGGCAGCGCAGGGCGGCGACATCGTCCCGCTCGTCGGCGCCCGTACCCGCAATCGGTTGACCGAGGCCCTGCCCGCCGCCCACCTGGTACTTTCCGCAGACGACCTGGCCGAGATCGAGAAGGCCGTACCGGCCGGCTCGGCACGGGGCGACCGCTACCCGGCCGCGATGATGGCCAACCTCGGCACCGGCAACTGACCCCGACGACGCAAGCACGTCGCCCGGTTGGCTGACCGTCACGCTGCGCTATCGCCGGGTTTGGTGCCTGAAGCGCCGCCTCGTACGCATCCTCGACGCCAGCCCGGCATCCGCCGCGCGCTTCGCCATTCAGCGACCAAGGTCGTACATGTTTTAGGTACGATAATGGTACGGTATTCCTGTACCGGCTGGAAGGAGCGCAACCATGTCCATCAGCGCAAGCGAGGCACGGCAGCGCCTGTTCCCCCTCATCGCGCAGGTCAACGACGACCACGACCCGATACGCATCAGCTCGCGCAGCGGGGACGTGGTGCTCATGTCGGCGGACGACTACGACGCCTGGCAAGAGACCGTGTACCTGCTTCGGTCTCCCGCGAACGCGAGGCGGCTCATGGAAGCCGTCGCCCGGGACCGAGCAGGCGGCCCCTCGATCGCCAGGACCATGGATGAGCTACGGGAGATGGCCGGGGGCGAGGAGTGACGGAGGTCGACTTCGATCCCGACGCATGGGAAGACCTGCTCTTCTGGCTCGCCTCGGATCGGAAGAAGGCGCGCCGGATCACCCGCCTGATCGGCGAGATCCAGCGTGACCCGTTCACCGGCGTCGGCAAGCCGGAACCCCTGAAAGGCGACCTGTCCGGCTACTGGTCACGGCGGATCGATGACGAACACCGCCTCGTGTACCGGGCCGACGAGAAGGAAGTGAAGATCATTAAGGCCCGGTACCACTACAGCGACTGATGCGGCTCAGCGCTTGACGGTGGCGACGAAGGCGGACCAGGCGGGCGGGTCGAAGGCCAGGGTGCCGCCGGTGCGGTCCTTGGAGTCGCGGACCAGCACCCGGCCGGGCAGGTTGTCGGCGACCTCGACACAGTCACCGCCGGAGGCGTTCGAGCGGCGGGACGTGCGCCACATCGGCTCGGTGGTCATAGCTCCCTCACCATCTGCCGGATCAGATCCCGGGACTGGGCCGCGTTCAGGGCGAGCGCGTTGACAGTGTGCCACGCCCGATCGAGCCCGGTCACCCGCGCCGGCTCGGTGACAAGCCGGCCCTCGAAAATATCCTCCATGTATCCAGCGAGTGCACCGTTGTCGAGCGAGGCGAGGACGAACGACACCGACCGGCCGATGTGCATGCCGACCCCGTCCGGCACCACGTGCACGAAGGTCCGGTGGCGCTCCGAGTCGACCAGCAGCCGCTCCAGCTGTGCCTTTGCCATCGCCGGGTGCGCCGAGCGCAGCGCCGCCATGTCCATCATGAACACGCAGATCGCCGGATCCTCGCGGCCCAGCACGACGGACTGGCGCTCCATCCGGACGGCGAGCAGCTCGTCGACCTCGCGCTGACTGCGCAGGCCGCTGTCCAGCACCGACCGGGCGTACTCCTCGGTCTGCAGCAGGCCAGGGATGAGGGACGCCTGGTAGTACCGCAGGGTGGTGGCGGACTCCTCCAGCTGGCCCCACGGGCGGAACCAGACCGCCTGGGCCATCCGACGCCGCTCCCGCTCCAGCTCACGGGCCTCGGCCGCCTCGGCCGCCGCCTTGCGGACCCGGTCGCCCGAGCCAAAGAACTCGTCCAGTCGCGCGGCGGTGTCCGGTTGCGGGACCAGCCGGCCCTGCTCGAAGGCGGCGATCAGCGAACCGGAGACCAGGATCGCCTCACCGACCTGATCCTGGGTGACGGAGCGCTCGCTGCGCAGCTGACGGAGGATCTCCGGAAGTGTATTCACGGTGCACACCTTTCGGATACAGGCGATTGTCCGGTAGATGGGTGCGGATTGCCGCTGACCTATCTTCCGCTGACCGGCTGAAGAAGTCCAGGGTGGAATGTAGGGAAATTAGACTCGACACTCCACCTGGGAGGTCAACGGATGCCGAGAAACGACGGGATCGGCGGACTACCGCGACAACTACGCCGGCTGCCCGGCAACGCCGGGCCGCAGCACACCACCGCACACGATGACGTGATCACCCACGCCCGACGGCTGGTCACCCGGCACATGCCCCGCCGCAATGACGGCTGCCTGCCATGCGGGCAGGTGTACTGCCGGCCGTTCCGTAAGGCGCTGGCCTACCTCGACCGGCACCGGGACCCGGCGGCCAGAAGGGTCCGCGCGGTGCTGCAACTACACGGCCTGCAACCACCGGAAATAGTGCCGGAAAGGATGGACGACAATGAGCAACAGTGATCTTCCGGTCGAGGTCGGCGACGTGATCAAGATGTCGGAAACCGATTACCGGTACGGCATCGGCGCGCTCCGACTGCGGGTGCAGCACGTGGGCGACGTGTCGATCGAAGACGGGATCCGATGGGTGCAACTGATCGGCGCGCAGATCAATTTCGACGGTCGGGACGGCGTCACCCTACACATCCAGGCCCGGCTGGTGGCGCTGCTGCGGCCGGGCGCGGTGATCCGGCCGGTCCGGCACCACCGGCCGGCACCACCGGCACACCCGGCGGGCGGGGACACCGACCCGGGCTGGCGCACGTGACACCGCAACCACGTGAGCCAGGACCACGTGACACCGTAAGCAGGTGAGGCGTACCAGGTGGTGGGCGGTCGGGGCGGCGGTCGGCGCGGTCGGCGGCGCGGTGACCGTGACGGTCGCGGTGGTCGCCGGTCCCGGTCCGGGACTGCGCGGGTACGTCAGCGAGTCCGGGGTCGGCGACAGCGGCTCCGTAGTGGCGTACCAGTCGGGGCTGCTCGCCCTGGCGGTGAGCCTGCTGCTGCTCGCCGGGGCGCTGCGCCCGGTCCGCGCCGCCGCCCGGCTGCTGGTCGCGGCGGCCGGTGCGACGACGGTCTCGGCGACTGTGTCCTGCCGGGACGGCTGCCCGCTGCCGCCGCACGATCCGGTCACCGCGACCGACCTGGTGCACGGCGGGGCCAGCATCGTCGCCGTCGCCTGCTGCGTCTTCGCGATGATCGCCGTGTTCTGGTCGCCGGTGTCGACCTACCGGCTGCGCCGGCTGGCGCTGTTCGGGGCCGCCGCCGCGCTGCCGCTGTCCGCCGCGGTCGGGCTGGGCATGCTGCTGGTCGGTGGTGGGCTGCTGGTCGGCACGCTGGAGCGGCTGCTGTTGCTGCTGATCGTGGCGTGGTGCGTGGCGACGGCGGGGCAGGTGGCCCGCGACCCGACCCACTCCGATTGCAGAAATTACGTAACTACGTAATAGTGGGGTGATGGCTGAGCCGGAGTTGACCGAGCGGGTCGCCGCCCTGGAGCGGACCGTGCAGGACCTCGTCGCGCGTCTCGACGCCGACCGAGCCGTTGACGCCGACCGAGCCGTTGACGCCGACCGAGCCGTTGACGATGCGCCGACCGGCCCGAACGCCGGCGGACCGGACACCGGCAACCCGTTCTGGGCGCTCGACGGGCTCAAGGCCCAGGTCGGCGGCACCCCCGGCGCGGTGCTCTACACCGGCACCGTGACCCTGCCGACCGGCGAGCACTACGACTGGCAGTACGGGCACACCGTCGACGACCTGCTCGACACCGACTGGACCGGGTACGCCGACACCCTCACCGCGCTCGCCCACCCGGTGCGGCTACTGCTGGTCCGGCACATCCTGGCCGGCACCCGGACCGTCGCCGCCCTGGCCGAGGTCGACGGGCTCGGCACCACCGGTCAGCTCTACCACCACCTGCGGCAACTGGTCAGCGCCGGCTGGCTGCGCACGTCGACCCGGGGGCAGTACGCCGTACCGCCGGAGCGGGTCGTCCCCCTGCTGATCGTCCTGTCCGGAGCACACCGGTGACCCCGGTCCGTAACCGCGCTCTGATCGTCGCGCCGGCTGTCGCCGTCGTCGGCGGGCTGCTCGCCGCGCTGATCGCGCCCTGGCCGGCCCGCCTCGGCGACGCCGACAGCGGTGACCTCGGGCTCGCCGCCGAGGTCCGCGCGGTGATCGACGACCCCGGTGGCTACCGGGGTCTGGCGGTGGCCCGGATCGCCGACGGGCAGGTACGGGTCGCCGGGCTCGGCGACCGGGCCTCCGGTCTGACCGGCGGCGACCCGGTGCGGCCGGACACCCCGTTCGAGATCGGCTCGATCGGCAAGACGCTGACCGGGATGCTGCTGGCCGACCAGATCGCCGCCGGGCAGGTCGACGGCGACACCACGCTCGCCGAAGCGCTGCCCGGTCAGGAGTTCGCCGACCCGGCGGTCGGGCAGATCACCCTGGCTGAGCTGGCCAGCCACCGGTCCGGGCTGCCCCGGCTGCCGACAGTCGGCGCAACCGCGACGCTCACCATGACGCTGGGGGCGCTGCGCGGCACCGACCCGTACGCCGGTCTGGACGTCGACCGGATCCGCGCGGCGCTGGCCCGCGCCCGGGTCGGCGACGGCCGAGGCGAGGTGCACTACTCCAACTTCGGGGCGGCGCTACTCGGCATCGCGCTGGCTGAGCAGGCCGGGAGTGTTGGAGAGGCCGACGCCGGCTCCTACCCGGCGCTGGTCGAGCGGCGGCTGTTGGACCCGCTCGGCATGGGCGACACCGGCTACGCCCTCGACGGTGCCGAACCGCCGGCCGGTGCGGCGACCGGATCCACCGCTGGTGGCCGCACCACCGACCCGTGGCAGGGTTCCGGGCTGGCCGGTGCCGGCATCGGCCTGTGGTCCACGGCGCCGGACCTGGCCCGGCTGGTCACCGCGTTGCTCGACGGCTCCGCGCCCGGCGCGGACGCCGCCCAACCCCGGTTCACCGCCGACGACGACACCCGCCGGATCGGCTACGGCTGGTTCACCACCACGTACGACGGTCGGGCGATCACCTGGCACAACGGCGGGACCGGCGGTTTCCGGTCGTACGTCGGCTTCGACCCGGCCACCGGCGACGGCGTGGTGGTGCTCGGCAACACCGACAAGGGTGTCGAGCCGATCGGGCTGGCGCTACTCGGGGTGGCCAGCGACAGCGACGCCGCCGGGGCCGGGCCGCTGCTGATCGGCGTCACCGTGGTGTTGCTGCTCGCCGCCGCGGTCACCCCGGCGGCGACCGCGTTCGGCGGCCGACGTCGGTGGCTGCCGGTCACCGACCGGCTCAAGGTGATCGGCTCGGCGTCGACCGCGCTGCTCTACCTGCTGATCGGGTACCTCGCCGGCGCCTGGCACGACGTGTGGGCCGGCTGGTGGGCGGTGGCCGCCGGGCTCGCCGTCGGTGGGGTCGCGGTCGGGGTGCTGCGCTGGCGGCGGCTGCCGGTGACCGGGTCCGGCCGGCCGTGGCTGCGCTGGACAGGGCTGGTGGCCACCGTCACCGTCACCGCCGTCGCGCTCACCCTGACCCTGCTGCTGGCCTGAGCTCCGCCGGGCGTCCGCCGCTGGCTTGGTCAGGTACCGGGTCGTAGCGGCCGGTGGCGGCGCGGGCGGCGACGGCCAGCAGGTCCAGGTTCCCGGACCAGCCTTTGATCTTGGTCGGCACCGCTCCCGCCGGGTAGGCGCGGGTCACCGGCACCTCGCAGACCCGCAGCCCCAGCCGGGCCGCCCGCACCGGCAGGTACGCCAGCAGTTCGTACGCGTCGAACACGTCCCGGAACACGCCCACCCGGGGATCGGCGAGCAGCCGGGCCGAGTGGCCCCGGAAGCCGTTGGTCGTGTCGGTGTACCAGGTCCGCGCGCCGGCCGACAGCATCGGCGCGTGCAGCAGCCGGATGCCGAGGTACCGGGACCAGGGCGTGTTGACCGCCACGCCGCCCGGGACGAACCGGGAACCCTGCACGTAGTCGTACCCGGCGTCCAGCCGGTCCCGGAACCGGCCGATCGCCTCGACGCCGTCCTTGCCGTTGCCGTCCACGGTGACCACCCCGTGGTAGCCGTCGTCCAGGGCCGCGGCGAAGGCCATCCGCAGTTGCGCGCTGAGCCGGCCCGGACCGCGTTTGACCAGCACCGACCGTACGCCGTTGGCGGCCAGGAATTCGTCGGCGAGGGACCCGTCCGTACTGCCTCCGTCGGCGATCAGCACGTCCAGGCCGTGACCGTGGTCGTGCATCCGGCGCAGCTGCGCCCGCAGCCGTTCGCCTTCGTTGAGTACCGGCACCACCACCGCGTACCGGCTACGCCGGGGGGCGAAGTCGCGTCGGTCGTGGCGCGGGATCCGCCGGTCGTGGTTCCGGGAGAGCGCCGGCACCGGGTCGCCTGGCACCTGGTCGTCTGGTACCTGCTCGTCTGGTACCTGCTCGTCTGGTACCTGCTCGTCTGGGACGTCGAGCTGTCGGGTGCCGGTCATCGCCGCTCACCACCGCACAGTGCCACGGCGTACCGGGCGGCGCGATCGACGGCGGCGAGCGGGTCGACGTCCGACGGGCGCATCTCCACGCTGAGGTACCGGTCGTAGCCGACGGCCCGCAGCGCGGCGACAAAGTCGGCGTGGGCGCGATCAGGGTTGCCGACCGCCGCCAGGTCGGGCTCGCTGAGATGGGCGTGACGCAGCAGCGGAGCGAAACTGTGGGCGCAGGCCGCCGCGTCGTCGCCGGCCAGCGCCATGCAGGCGGTGTCCAGGTGCAGTCGCAGCCCCGGCGAGTCGACCGCCGCCACCAGCCTCGCCGCCTCCTCCGCCCGGACCAGGTAGTCGGCGCCGTACTCGGCGGGGTTGGCCTCCAGGCACAGGCTCGTCCCGGCGCCGTGTGCCCGGCGGGCCAGCCGGCCGAAGACGTCGGCGGCGATCCGGTCCGCCATCTCGTCCGGCAGGCCGTTGCGTCGCCGGTTGCGCGGGCTGCCGAAGACCAGGGCGGTGGCGCCCATCGCGGCGCACAGGTCGATCACCCGGCACAGGTACGCGACGAGGTCCTCCCGGCGCGGCCCGAACACCGTGAGTTCGGGGCGTCCGTACAGCAGGGACTGGGCGGCGACCACCGGCAGGCCGGCGCGGGCCCATGTCCGCCCGTACGCGTGTGCCTGGTCGAGGGAGACCTCGGTCAGGTCCGGCCAGATCTTCGTGGGTGCCACCTCGACGCCGGCGACCCCCGCGTGGCGCAGCAGGTCGGCGACCTTCTCGTCGTCGGCGGGCTGCCAGGCGATGTTGCTGACCGCCACCTTGATGGTCGACTCGGACATCACGCCGCCACCCGCTCCCCGGCCGGTCGCGCACCCGCCGCCTGGCTGTCGGCGAACTCGCGCAGCCGGGCGATCGTCTCGTCGCGGCCGCTGACGTACGGCCCGTCGGCGCCGAACACGGCGGCGTGCCGGGTACGCATGTCGTAGTCGACCCGGGCCACCGTGTCGCAGGTCAGGGTGCGTCCGAAGACCTGCTGTGCCACGGTCTGCGCGGCGAGCGGCTCGGTCGCCAGATTGACCACGCTCAGTCCGGCGGCGACGGCCCGGTCCAGGTCGGCGGTGAGTCGCCGCAGGTCGTAGAACTGGAACGTCGAGTCGCGGTGGCAGAACTCCTCGGTCCGCCCGGTCGCCAGGTCGTAGACGAGGTTCTTGCGCAGGTCCGGCCCGAACAGGGCGGGCAGTCGGACCACCAGGCTGCGCGGGTAGTGCCGCTGGACGAAGCGTTCCAGCCGGATCCGGTTGTGGCCGTACGCCTGTGGATGGTCGGCCGGTTCGACGGACGTCGTCTCGTCGACGCCCTGCGGCTGGGGGTAGACGTCGATGGTGGAGATGAGGACGGCCTCGTCGGCTGTCGTGGTGCGCAGGTGGGTGGTCAGGGCGTCGATCGCGGCGCGGTCGGCGTCCGGGTCGGCGTTCGCCCGCCATTTGACGCCTGGCGCGGCGCTGATCACCAGCCGGGTGAACCGCTGCCCGTCGATGGCCGCGACGGTGGCCCGGTTGACTTCGAGCTCGTAGCTGCGTTGTCGGGCCAGGTTGCCGCCGACGAAGCCGGTGTGGCCGACCAAACCTGTGAGCATGACTCACCTCTCGCTAAGCGACAAATCGGGACAAGATGGATGCTAGCTTTCTGCCGTGAGCAGAGGGGGTATTTCTGTTGATACGCTCATATTCGGCGCGGGAGTCTTCGGACTGTGGGCCGCCCGGCGGCAACTCGCCCACGGCGAGTCCGTCGCGGTGGTCGACATCGACCGGCGACCGCTGGTCCGGGCCAGCCTGATCAACCAGGCCCGCGGCCACAACGGCTACCACTACCCGCGCAGCGTGTACACGGCCCTGCGGTCAGCCGGCTACTACGAACGGTTCCTCCGCGACTTCCCCACCGCGGTCAACCACCACTTCCGAAGCGTGTACGCGATCGCGACGGAAGGTTCCTTCGTGGATGCCGCCTACTTCGAGAAGTTCTGCGCCACCGTCGGCGTGCCGGCCAGTCGGATCGACCCGGCGGAGTTCTTCCTGAACGGCACCGTCGAGGCTGCGTACGAGACCGATGAGTTCAGCTTCGACGCACCGGCGCTGCGGACGGAGCTGCTCGCCCGACTCGACGCCTTCCCGGGCCGGCTGCGGTGGTTCCTCGGCGACACCGTCGTCGAGGCCGGACGCGACGGTACGGTCTGGCGGGCGACGCTGCGCTCCGGCACCCAGGTGGAGGCCGGCGCGGTCGTCAACGCGACCTACGCCGGCACCAACGCCCTGCTCGCCACGTTCGGCCTGCCGCCGGTGCCGCTCAAGTACGAGCTGTGCGAGATGGTGCTGGTCGACGCCCCGGCCCACCGGGACGTGGCGGTCACCGTACTCGACGGGCCCTTCTTCTCGCTGATGCCGTTCGGGCACACCCCCTGGCACAGCCTCAGCGCCGTGGCCTACACCCCCCGCCTGACCAGCACCGACACCCTGCCGACGTTTCCCTGCCAGCGCCGGACGCCGGACTGCGCGCCGGCCGCCCTGGCCAACTGCGGGACCTGCCCCGCCCGGCCGGCCAGCGGCTACCCGTACATGCACACCCTGACCCGCCGTTTCCTGCCGACAGCCGGACAGCTGCGCCAAGCGGAGAGCCTGTTCACGGTCAAGACCGTGCTGCGGACGGCGGAGGTCGACGACTCCCGTCCGACCCTGATCCGGACCGAGAGCGAGCACCCGCCGTTCGTCACGTTGTTCAGCGGGAAAGTCAACACGATCTACGACCTTGATGAGGCGCTGTGGCGTACCAGACCTTCGTGAGCTTCGTGCTCTACTGCCGCGACGAGTCGAACCTGGACAGTTTCCTGGCACAGGTGGGGCCGTGGCTGGCCGGACACTTCGACCTGCACGAACTGGTGGTGGTCGACGACAACTCCACCACCGATGCCACCCCGCTGGTACACGGGTGCGCGACCCGGTACCAGTTCAACGCGGTGGTGGTCCGGCTGGCCCGGCGGCACGGCGTGGAGGCCGGCATGAAGGCCGGGCTGGACCGGGCGATGGGTGACTGGATCTTCGAGTTGGAGAGCCCGACCGTGGACTTCCCGCTGGACACCCTCGCCCGGATGTACGAGCACGCCACCACCGACGGCTGCGACATCGTCACCGCCAGCGGCGACGACGGGCCGCTGCGCAGCAGGGTGTTCTACCGCCTGGTCAACCGGTACAGCGACCTCGACACCCCGCTGCGGACCGAGCGCCTGAGGCTGACCTCACGGCGCACCCTGTCGGCGATGCTCGCCATGCGGGAGAAGGTCCGCTACCGCAAGGCCCTGTACGCGATCCTCGGGCACCGGCACGAACACCTGCGGTACAACCGGACCTCGGTGGACAATGTCGCGCGTCGGCGGCTCGACCGGGAGACGTCGAGCCTGGCCTTCGACATCCTGCTGTCGTTCTCCGATTTCGGGCCACGGGTGGCGCACCGGCTGTCCCTGACGTTCGGCGCGCTGTCGCTCGCCGGCATCGCGTACGCGGTCGCGGTGTTCCTCGTCAAGGCCGACCCCGTCGAAGGATGGACCACCCTGGCGATCCTGGTGGCCGGCGGATTCACCGGCCTGTTCCTGATCCTCGGGGTGCTCGGCGAGTATCTGGTCCGGATCCTGGTCGAGGTGCGGGCCCGGCCGACGTATTCGGTCCGGGACGTGGTGGTGTGCCAGCCGGCTGAGACGCCCGGCCGGACCGCCGGACCACCGGGGCCGTACCTGCACGAACAGGTAACCGACGCACCTGCCCGGCAGACCGCGCCGGGCGACCGTCCGGCGACGGTCGGGGCGCGGGCGTGAGCACGCACACCCGGCTCATCCGATGAGCACACTCACCGCCCCGCACACCGGACGACCGACCGGCGGACCGACCAGCGCACGGGTTGACACCGGGCGGACCCTGGCGGTGCCCGGCTGGCTGCCCGCCGCCGGCTGGCCCGTGCTCGTCGGCGTACTGGTCGTCCTGCTGGCGTACTACTGGGACGGCCCGCCGTACAACCCGGACTCGTGGCGCTACTACGAGCTGTCCCAGACCCTCGGCGGCGACTTCTTCCGGATCGCCTCCCGGCACAGCTACCAGTCGACCGAGCCGTACTCGATGGGTTGTGGTCCACTCTGGCCGATCCTGGTCGGGGTCACCGCCGCGCTGACCGGCACCGGGCCGCAGGCCGGTCTGCTGGCCGCCGCCGGATGCGTGCTGGCCATGGCGGCGGTGCTGTCGGTGCTGGGCCGGCGCATCGGCGTACCCGGGCTCGGGCCGCTCGTCACGGTGGGCCTGCTCGGCTTCGTGCCGTTCCTCGACGAGATGATCACCGCGCGGACCTTCCCGCTGGCCGGGCTGCTGCTCAGCCTGTTGATCCTCGCGCTGGTCAGCACCGACCAACGAGCGGCGACGGCCTGGCCGGCCGCCGGGGCCGCCGCCGGCGGCCTGGTGCTCACCCGGCCGGACACCCTGCCGGCGGTGCTGCTCCTGGCGGTGCTGCTGGTCGTGATCCGCCGCCGGGACTGGCGCTGGCTGGTGCCGGCCGGTCTGGTCCTCGCCCTCGTGATGTCGCCGTGGGCGGTCTACGGGCTGGCCCACTTCGGAACGCCGTTCCCGGCGGACAACCGGATCATCGCGATGGCCGTGCCACAGCTGTACGTCACCGACGTGATCGACGTCGATCAGCTTCCGACCGCCACCGACGACCCGGTCGGCTGGCTGGCCCGGCTCGCCGGCAACGCCCCGGCGGCGGTCCTGCAGGCGGCCAAGGCAGCGGTGTGGGCACCCACCGTCGTGGCCACCACCGTCGCCGCCGGCCTGCTGCTGCTCCGCAGCCGCGGACTGCAGCTGTTCCGCAGCCGCGGACTGCAGCTGCGCCCGCGCCGCAGACCGCTGCGCCGAGGATCGCGGTGGTTGTCGGTGAGCCTGGCCGCGCTGGCCGCCTGCACCGCACAGGTCGCCTTCTCCGAGATCAGCACCGGGTACCTGAGCCGGCGCTATCTCAGCCTGGCCGTACTGCTGATGCTGCTGAGCGCCGTCGCGCTGATCTGGCGGACGCCGGCCCCGGCCCGGCTGGCCGGGCGGCGTACCGGGCACGTCGTCGGCGTGCTGCTGCTGACGCTGCCGGCCGGCTGGGCGCTCGGATACCAGCTCACCACCGTGCCGCCGGACCCGGAAAGCCTCACCGGTGGCGTCGTCGAGCAGGAGCTGCGGCGGTGCCGCAGCGACGGGACGCTGACCATCGTCACCAGCACGGAGGTCGGCCGGCACAGCGCCCTGACCGGCCGGCCGACGGCCTTCTTCCCGGACAACTTCGCCGACATCCCGGTCGCGCAGCGGCGCGACTGGATCGCCACCTGGGGAATCGACCAGCTCTACCTGCTGCCGCTGCCGGCGGACGCCGATCCGCAGACCGTCCAGCGCCACGACGAGCCACGGTCGTTGCTCGCCACCGCCGCCCGGGTGACCCCGGACCCGTGCGCCACGGCGGGCCGGCTCTACCAGGTCTCGCTCGAATAGCCGCTCAGAACAGGACGGTGGCAAAGGAGCCGACCCGGCGGAAACCGCACCGGTCGTAGACCCGGCGGGCGGCGGTGTTGTAGTCGTTGACGTACAGGCTGACGGTCGGCGCGACCCGGCGCAGCGCGTCGCGGACCACCGCCGCCATCGCCGGGGTGGCCAGCCCCCGGCCGCGCCACACCGGATCGACCCAGACCCCTTGGACCTGCGCGGTGTGCCGGGTGACGACGGCCAGCTCGGCCTTGAAGACCACCGTGCCGTCGACGATCCGGGCGTACGTGCGACGGGCCCGGACCAGCTCGGCGACCCGACGCCGGTAGCCGCGCCCGGCGTCCTCGGCGACCGGGGAGACACCGACCTCCTCGGTGTACATCGCCACCGCCGCCGGGAAGAGCAGGTCGATCTCGTCGGGCCGGACCAGGCGTACCCCCGGGTCAGCCGGCACCGCCGGCGGCCGGTCGGCGATCAGCAGCGGCTGGTCGGCGCGGATCTCCCGGGCCGGACCCCACTGCCCGCCGATCCGCTCCCACAGCCCGAGCACGGCGTCGGCCCGACCGACGATCGACGAGCAGACCCGTTCCTCGATGGCGAGCCGGTCGGCGAACGCCGCGACTGCGGCCGGCGAGGCGTGCACCGGGGTGAGATGCCCGCCGAGCCAGCACAGCGACTCGAGTTGGCGGCGCGGCCCGTAGCCGAAGACCCGGCCGTCCGTACGCCACCAGGCCAGTCCGCGCGCGGCGATCCGCTCCGCGACCTGCGGCGCGGCATAGGGGTCGAGGTCGAGGATCCGCTCCACCGCCCCACGCTCGGTCTCCCCGAGCTGCCGCACCGGCACCGTCAGCACAGTTACCAGCCTGCCAGATGCGATGCCGCCCGGCAGACCCGATCCGGGCACCAGGGGTCAGGCGCTGCCACGCACCACCAGTTCGGTCGGCAGGATCACGGCGGCGTGTGAGTCGCCGGCCAAGTGGCCGAGCAGCAGCCGGACCATTTCGGCGCTGATCCGCCCCAACGGCTGGCGGATGGTGGTCAGCGGCGGCAGCGACGCGGTGGCCACCTCGGAGTCGTCGAAGCCGCCGACCGCGACGTCCTGCGGCACCCGGCGGCCGGCCCGGTGCAGCGCGGCGATCGCCCCGGCGGCCATCAGGTCGGAGCTGACGAAGACGGCGTCGAGGTCGGGGGCCTGGCGCAGCAACTGCTCCATCGCCGCCTCTCCCCCGGCCCGGGTGTAGTCGCCGGTGACCACCAGCCGCGGATCGGTGTCACCGAGCACGTCGTGGTAGCCGGCGAGGCGCTCGACCCCACCCGGGGTGTCCAGCGGGCCGGTGATGGTAGCGATCGTCCGGTGCCCCCGGGAGCGCAGATAGGAGACCATCTGCCGGGCGCCGTCGCGGTCGTCGGCGGCGACGTAGCTGACGTCACGTTCGTGGCCGAGTGGTTTGCCGCAGACCACGAACGGCAGACCCCGCCGTTTCAGCTCGTCGATCAGCGGGCTGCCGGCGTGGGTGGAGACCAGCAGCGCGCCGTCGACGTGGCCGGCGGTGACGTAGCGGCCGACCCGTTTGCGGTCCTCGGAGGTGCCGGCGATGGTCAGCAGCAGGGTGATGTCGCGTTCGGCGAGGGCCTGGGTGCAGCCGCGCAGCAGGGCGTTGAAGTTCGGGTCCTCGAAGAGCCGGTCCTGCGGCTCGGACAGGATGAACGCCACTGAGTCGGACCGCTGGGTGACCAGGCTGCGGGCGTGCTGGTTGACCACGTACCCGGTCTTGCGGATGGCCCGTTCGACGGCGTCGGCGGCCGGGCCGCTGACGTTGTGCCCACCGTTGAGCCACCGCGACACGGTGCCCCGGGACACCCCGGCGACTGCGGCGACGTCGTCCATGGTGGGGCGGGCCCGCGCGGGGCGGGCCCGGTTACGCTCGGTTCCGGCCACGGTCACATTGTCTTCCTTGTACCTTGATCGATCTCACGCCTCGATCGCGCTCATGCCTTGATCGATCCGGACAGCAGGTCGATCCGCCAGTACCGCTGCAGGGAGAGGAAGAGCGCCACCAACGGGATGATCGACAACAGCGATCCGGTGATCACCAGACTGTACAGGGCCGGGGTGGTCGAACCCTGGTTCAGCAGGGTGTACAGGCCAAGTGTGACGGGAAACTTGTCGTCGTCAGCCAGCATGATGAACGGCAGCAGGAAGTTGTTCCAGATCGCCACGAACTGGAAGAGGAACACCGTGATCAGGCCGGGGATCATCATCGGCACCGCGATCCTGCGGAAGATCCGGAACTCGCCGGCGCCGTCGGTACGGGCCGCCTCGATGACGGTGTCCGGCACCGCCGCCGCCGCGTAGATCCGGGCCAGGTAGATGCCGTACGGGCTGATGATGCTGGGCAGCAGCACCGACCAGTAGGTGTCGGCCAGCCCGATCTTGGCCAGCAGCAGGTACTGCGGCACGGCGAGGATCACCCCGGGCACCAGCACCCCGGCAAGCAGGGTGTTGAAGATCGCCGACCGGCCGACGAAGTCGTACTTGGCCAGCGTGTAGCCGCTGAGCCCGGACAGCGCCGCCGAGGCCAGCGCGCCGACCCCGGCGTACAGGGCGGTGTTGGCGACCCAGCGCCAGAACTGCCCGCCCCGGTACGCGGACAGCTCGGCGATGTTGGCGAACAGCGCGTCGCCGGGGGCGAAGGTGAAGGTGCTGAACAGGCTGGACCCGCTCTTGGTGGCGGCGACCAGCACCCAGGCCACCGGCAGCAGGCAGTAGACCGCGCCGATCAGCAGCACGATCGTCGGCACCAGCTGCGGCCGGGTCCGGTGCGGTCGTCGGCGGCCGGCGGCCGCCGCCGGCTGCGGATGGGCGGTCGCCATCACCGCTCCTGTCCGAAGGCCCGCCGCTGCACCAGCCGCAGGAAGCCGAACGACAGCACCAGGGTGACCAGGGCGACGATCACCGAGGTCGCGGCGGCGGCGTACCGGTCGTCGGTGGCGAACGCGTCGCGGTAGATCTTCATCAGTGGGGTCCAGGTCGACGAGATCGAGTTGGTCAGCGGGCGCAGCGTCATCGGTTCGCTGAACACCTGCAGGGTGGCGATCATGGTGAAGACGGTGGTCATCACCAGCGCCGGGACGAGCAGCGGGATCTTGATCCGCCAGGCGATCTGCAGTTCCGAGCAGCCGTCGATGCGGGCCGACTCGTACAGCTCCGCCGGGATCGCCCGCAGCGCGGTGAACAGCACGATCATGTTGAACCCGACGCCGCCCCAGAGCGCGATGTTGACCACCGCGTAGAAGACGGTGCCGGTGCCGAGCAGGTCGGGCTGCGGGCCACCGAGCCAGCCGAGCGCGTCGTTGAGTGGGCTGGTGGCGGGCAGGTAGAGGAACCCCCAGAGCAGGCTGGCGATCACCGCCGGCACCGCGTACGGCAGAAAGATCGCGACCCGGCTGACGCGTTGCAGGCCGACCCGGGGACGATCCAGCAGCAGGGCGAACAGCAACGCCAGGCCGAGCATCACCGGCACCAGCAGCGCGCCGTAGCCGAAGACCCGCAACGCGCCGGTCAGCAGCGTCGGGTCCGCCAGCGCGGCCCGGTAGTTCGCCAGTCCGGCGAAGACCTCGGTACGTGAGCCCCGGCCCAGGCCGAGGCCGGAGACCTGCACCTTGCGCAGGCTCAGATAGACGGCGTACCCGATGGGTAGCAGGAAGGTCAGCACGAACAGCGCCACCGCCGGGGTGAGGAAGACGTACGGCACCGCCGTACGTCTTCCCCGGCGGCCGCCGCTGCGGGTCCGGACGGCCACAGGCATCACTGGCTCATTCCGCGATCGAGAAGCCGTTGTCGCGCATGTCGCCGACGGTGGCGGTCTGCATCGCGGCGACCGCGTCGACGAACGGCGTACCGTCGGTGATCGCCGCCGCGAACGAGTCCATGTACGTCTGGTAGGTGACGTTGACGTTCGGCCCCCAGGTGAACCCGGCGGCGGTGTCGGCGATCTCCTGGGCGAGGGCGTAGAAGTCGGGCTGGTTGGCGAAGAACGCCGGTGGGTCGGCCAGCGCCGGTCCGGTCTGCGCGTCGCGGGCGGCCGGGTAGATGGCGGATTCGCGCACCAGCAGTTCGGTGGCGGCCGGGTCGGTGTTCATCCAGGTGGCGAACTTGACGGCGGCTTCCCGGTGCGGGGACTTCTCGGTGACCCCGGTGGACGAACCACCCCAGTTGCCGGTGACGTTTGCCCCGGCGGTCCACTGTGGCAAGGGTGCCATCTCCCACCGGCCCTCGGTGTCGGCGGCGTTGCCGGCCAGCACACCCGGCCCCCAGATGGCGCTCGGCCAGGCCAGCAGGGTGCCGTCGTTGAGCGCCTGGTTCCACTCCGGGGTGTACATCGGCTGGTCGTCGACCACGTCCTCGGTGACCAGGCCACCCCAGAACTCGGCGACCTGCCGGGTGGCCGGGTCGTCAACGGTGACCCGCCACGCCTCGCCGTCGATCGCCCACCAGGCGGCACCGGCCTGCTGGGCCAGTCCGGCGAACCAGCCCGGGTCGTTGGCGGAGAACGTGGTCAGGTAGTGGTCGGTGGTCTGCGCCCGCAGGTCCCGGGCGGTCTGGGCGAACTCGTTCCAGGTGGTCGGTACGGTCAGGCCGAACTGCTCGAACAGGTCGGCGCGGTAGTAGAGCATCATCGGCCCGGCATCCTGCGGAATGGCGTAGACGGCGTCGGTGCCGAGGGTGACCTGCTGCCAGACCCCGTCGGCGAACGCGCTCTGCGCGTCACCGGCCAGGTCGGCGATGTCGGCGAGCACGTCGTTGCTGACCAGAGTGGGCAGCGACTGGTACTCGACCTGGGCGAGGTCCGGCGGGTTGCCGGCCTGGTTGGCGGTGAGCAGCTTGGTGACGATGTCGCCGCCGCCGGCCTGCTTACTCAATGTAACCTTGATGTCTGGATTGTCCGCGTTCCAGGCGTCAACGACCTGCTCGATCTCGGGAGCCCAGGACCAGAACGTCAACTCGACCGGGCCGTCGTCGCCGGAGTCGGAGCCACAGGCCGCGACCAGGCTGGTAGCAAGGCTGGCGGCGAGCGTCGTGACCATTATCTTCGCGCCGAGGGAGCGTCTCATCTCAACCTCTCATCTCTCACCCGTCATCGGATGGTGATCAGGGGGAAACATCTGTGAGCGCTCACAGTCTTGGTGCCCACTCCATCTGTGTCAAGAGCCACATTGGGACTGCCTTCGCTGCTCCTACATGTGCAATCATGCCGTTACATCGTTGGGAGCGCGTACAGTTTCGGAGCGTCACATGGTGCAGAGACCACCGATCCCCCGGCTCGACCAGCTGGCGTACGGCGGGGACTACAACCCCGAACAGTGGCCGGCCGAGGTCTGGGCCCAGGACGTGGCGCTGATGCGCGCCGCCGGCGTCAACCTGGTCAGCGTCGGGATCTTCTCCTGGGCGCTGCTGGAGCCGGCCCCCGACGAGTTCGACTTCAGCTGGCTGGACAAGGTGCTCGGGTTGCTGCACGACGGCGGGATCCGCGTCGACCTGGCCACCCCGACCGCCGTACCGCCGGCCTGGCTGCGTCGCACGCACCCGGACACCCGGCTGGTCGACCGGACCGGCGCGGTGCTCGGCGGCGGTGCCCGGCAGTCGTTCTGCCCCAGCTCACCGGCGTACGCGCAGGCCGCAGCCCGGATCACCGAGGCGATCGCCGCCCGGTACGCCGACCACCCGGCGCTGGCGCTGTGGCACGTGCACAACGAGTACGGCGGGGTCAACGCGCTCTGCTACTGCGCCGGCTCCACCGAGGCGTTCCGCGACTGGCTGCGCGGGCGCTACGACGACGACCTGGCCGCGCTCAACGCCGCCTGGGGCACCAGCTTCTGGGGCCAGCGCTACGGCGACTGGACGGAAATCGAGGCACCGACCGCCGCACCGACCGCCGTCAACCCGGCCCAGCAGCTGGACTTCCTGCGCTTCTCCTCCGACGCGCACCTGGCCAACTTCCGCCGCGAGCGCGACATCCTGCGCCGGCACACCCCCGACGTGCCGGTGACCACCAACTTCATGCTGGCCAACTGCAAGACGTTGGACTACTGGCGGTGGGCCGACGAGGTCGACGTGGTCGCCAACGACCACTACCTGCAGGCCGAGCGGGCAGACAACGTCATCGAGCTGGCGATGTGCGCCGACCTGACCCGCTCGGTGGCCGGCGGCCGGCCGTGGCTGCTGATGGAGCACTCCACCTCGGCGGTCAACTGGCAGCCGCGCAACATCGCCAAACGCCCCGGCGAGCTGGCCCGCAACAGCCTCGCCCACCTGGCCCGCGGCGCCGAGTCGGTGCTGTTCTTCCAGTGGCGGGCCGCCCGGTTCGGGGCGGAGAAGTTCCACTCGGCGATGGTGCCGCACGGCGGCACCGGCACCCGGATCTGGCGTGAGGTAGTCGCGCTCGGCACCGAGGTGCTGCCCCGACTTGACGAGCTGCGCGGCACGACGGTGGTCGCCGACGCGGCGATCCTGTGGGACTGGCAGTCCTGGTGGGCCGTGGAGCTGGAGTGGCGGCCCTCGGTCGACCTGGACTTCCGGGAGCGGGTCGAGGCCTGCTACGAGCGGCTGTGGCGCGACCGGTTGACCGTCGACTTCGCCCACCCCGAGAGGTCATTGGACGACTATCCCCTGGTGGTGGTGCCGAGCCTGTACCTGACCACCCCGGCGGCGGCGGATAACCTGCGCCGCTACGTCGCGCGCGGCGGCACCCTGCTGGTGTCGTACTTCTCCGGCATCGTGGACGCCACCGACACCGTGCACCCGGGGGCGTACCCGGGGGCGTTGCGGGAGCTGCTCGGGTTGACCGTGGACGAGTTCCTGCCGCTGCGTGCCGGCGAGACCGTGACCCTGGCGCAGGGCCTGACCGGTGACGTGTGGGCCGAGGCGGTGGAGCTGGCCGGGGCCGAGGCGGTGCTGCGCTACACCGACGGTCCGGCTGCCGGGGGCCCAGCGGTCACCCGGCACTCCTACGGCGCCGGCACCGCCTGGTACGTCTCCACCCGCCTCGACGCGGCCGCGCTCGGCTCGGTCCTGCCCCGGGTGTACGCCGAGGCGGGCATCGCACCGCCGGACGGCGTACCGGGCGGGGTGGAACTCGTCCGACGGTCCGGGCCGGCGGCCGACTACCTGATCGCGATCAATCACACCGGCGACGACGCGGTGTTGCCGGCCGCCGGGACGGAGCTGATCACCGGCGCGAGCTGCGCCGATACGGTAGCTGTGCCGGCCGGGCAGGTGCGGGTGGTACGCCGGGAGTGACGGCACCTCTTGACAGGGATCGGCAGTGATGATTCTGTGAGCGCTCCCAGTGTTACATCGTTGTGACGGGCTCACATCGGGCGCATTACCACCTAACAGCGGAGTAGTGCGACCGTAAGCGCTCCCAGAGCCGGTCCGTTCCGAGAAGGGCGCAGGCATGCGCATCCGTAGCCACCTGTCCGCTGCGGTCGCCCTGGCGACCGCCATCGCCATCGTCATCGTCACGCCGGGCGCGTCCACCGCAGGCCGCCCGTCACCGGAACTCGTCAACCCCGGCTTCGAATCCACCGACGACCTGGTCGCCCCGGTCGGCTGGACCGAGACCGGCGACCGCGACGCCTCCTACGTGGAACCCGGCGGACGCACCGGCGACCAGCGGCTCAGCCACTGGTCGGCGGCGGCGTACCGGGTGCAGACCCGCCAACAGGTGACCGGGCTGGCCCGGGGCACCTACACGCTACGGGCAGCGGTGCGCTCCAGCGGCGGTCAACGCTCGGCGTACCTCGAACTGGCCGGCTGCGGACGCGGCCCGGCGCAGCGGGTCGACCTGCCGCGCACCGGCGACGAGTGGTGGGTGGAGTTGGCGCTCAGCGTCACGGTCACCGCCGGCCGCTGCACCGTGAGCCTGGTCTCGGATGCCGCCGCCGGCCAGTGGGCCAACCTCGACGACGTCAGCTTCACCCGTACCGACGGCAGTGCAGGCCTGCCGGTGGCGATCGGCGGCGCCGACGTGTCGCACCTGACCAAGAACGAGGCGTACGGGGCCGTCTACCGCGACGCCCGTGGCCGCCCGCGTGACGCGCTGCGGATCCTGGCCGACAACGGCGTCAACTACGCCCGACTGAAGGTGTGGGTCGACCCGGCCGACGGGTTCAGCGACAAAGCGGACGTGCTCGCCAAGGCGAGACGCGCCAAGGCGCAGGGCATGAAACTGATGATCGACTTCCACTACTCCGACACCTGGGCCGACCCGGGCAAGCAGTACAAGCCGGCCGCCTGGGAAGGGCTGGACTTCGACGAGCTGCGCCAGGCCGTCTACGACCACACCTACGACGTGGTCGCCGCGCTGCGCCGCCAGGGCACCCCGCCCGAGCTGGTCCAGGTCGGCAACGAGATCAACGGCGGAATGCTCTGGCCGGACGGCCGCTGGGACAACTGGGACGGCCTCGCCGCCCTGCTCACCGCCGGTTCCACCGCCGTCACCGACGCCTCGCCACGCAGCAAGGTGGCGCTGCACCTGGCCGAGGGCGGCAACAACGGCGGGCACCGCTGGTGGTTCGACAACGCCGTCGCATACGGCGTGCCGTTCGACATCATCGCCGTGTCGCACTACATCTACTGGCACGGGCCGCTGGGCTACCTGCAGGCCAACCTGTTCGACCTGACCGCCCGCTACGGCAAGCCGGTGCTGGTGGCCGAGACCGCGTACGGGTTCACTCTGGACGAACACGACCACGAACCGAACATCTTCACCGCCGCGTTGGCCGCCGAGGGCGGCTACCCGGCGACACCGCAGGGCCAGGCCGAGGCGTTGCGCGACATCGTCAACGTGGTCGCCGCCGTACCGGGCGGGCAGGGGCTGGGCGTCATCTACTGGGAGCCGACCTGGACCGCCGTCGACGGCGCCGGCTGGGATCCGGCCGACCCGACCTCCGGCGACGGCTGGGAGAACCAGGCACTGTTCGACTACTCCGGCAAGGCGCTACCCGGCCTGCGGGTCTTCGCCGACACCGTGGCACACGACAAGGGAGGCAAGCGATGACCATACGTACCCGTGGATTTTTCGGACGCGCGGCGCTCGCGCTGGTCACGGTGGCCGCGACCGGCGCGGCCGCGTTCGGTGTCGGCCTGGCCGGCGGTACGCACGGCACCGCGCACGCCGCCACGACGCTGACCAACGGCGGATTCGAGGCGGGCGGTAGCACCGAGACCCCGTCCGGCTGGGGCGAGTACTCGTCGACCGGGCACACCGGCGCCAGCTACACCGAATGGGGCGGACGCTCCGGCAACTACCGGCTGTCGCACTGGGCGTCGGGTGCCTACCAGGTGGAGACGTACCAGTACCTGTCCGGGCTGGCCAACGGCAGTTACACCGCGCGGGCCTGGGTGCGCTCCGGCGGCGGGCAGTACGAGGCGTTCATGGCGCTGCGCAACTGCGGCGGCACCGAGGCCCGGGTGGCGATCCCGACCACCGGCAACTGGACGCAGATCTCAGTCTCCACGACGGTGACCAACGGGCAGTGCACGGTCAGTTTCGTCTCCAACGCCCGCGCCGGGAACTGGATCAACGTGGACGATGTGGAGTTCACCGGCGGGTCGACCGGCAACCCGGGCGTACCCGGCGGTTTCATGGTCGGCGCCGACTTCTCGACGTTGGCCAAGAACGAGGACCGGGGCGCGGTCTACCGCGACGCCGCCGGCAACCAGCGGGACGCGGTGCAGTTGCTGCGCTCGGCCGGCGTCAACTACGCCCGGTTGAAGGTGTGGGTGAACCCGACCGACGGCTACAACAACAAGGCCCGGGTGCTGACCATGGCCGCCCGGGCGAAGGCGCAGGGGATGCGGCTACTGGTCGACTTCCACTACTCCGACACCTGGGCCGACCCGGGCAAGCAGTACAAGCCCCGGGCCTGGGCGAACTACAGCGTCAACCAGCTGCGCGACGCGGTCTACAGCCACACGTACGACGTGTTGAGCGCATTGAAGGCGCAGGGCACCACCGCTGACATGGTGCAGGTCGGCAACGAGATCAACGACGGCATGCTGTGGCCGGAGGGGCGCAGCAACAACTGGGCCAACCTGGCGACGTTCCTGACCGCCGGGGCGCAGGCGGTCAAGGCGGTGGACGGCTCCACACAGGTGATGCTGCACCTGGCCGAGGGTGGCAACAACAGCCAGCACCGCTGGTGGTTCGACCAGGCCACCTCGCGCGGGGTGCCGTTCGACGTGATCGGGGTGTCGCACTACCTGTACTGGCACGGCTCGATCACCAGCCTGCGCACCAACCTCAACGACCTGGCGTCGCGCTACCAGCGGCCGGTCGTGGTGGTGGAGACCGCGTACGGGTTCACCACCGCGCAGAATGATCACGAGCCGAACATCTTCAACTCCTCGCTGGCCTCGGCCGGCGGCTACCCGGCGACCCCGCAGGGCCAGGCCGACGCGCTGCGCGCGGTCTTCGACGCGGTCAAGGCGGTGCCGAACGGGCGCGGCCTCGGCGTCTTCTACTGGGAACCGACCTGGACGGCGGTATCCGGTGCCGGCTGGGATCCGGACGACCCGTCATCGGGCAACGGCTGGGAGAACCAGGCGGTGTTCGACTACTCCGGTCGGGCGTTGCCGGCGCTGGCCGTCTTCGGCCAGGTCTGACCCGCCCCGGTCCGACTGTTTCGTCGGGCCGACGTCGCCGCACCGGTCCGGGTCCCGGCCGCTCGACTGTCCGGGACCCGGACCGCCAATCGTCGTCCGACGCTACGACGCTTCCTGGCTGATCCGTTCCCACTCGTGGATCGCCGCGGGTTCCCATCTGCTGTGCCGATCGTGGAACAACCGCACGGCGCGTTCGCCGATCCACGGTGCGGGCAGCAGTTCCGCCGGCAGCACCGGGTCGATCAACGGCAGCCGACGCCAGGTGTGGACGAGCCGGGTGAACCGCACGATCGGGTCGTCCGCCTGCGGGTCGGTGAACTCGTCGATGAACTCCTGATAGGCCCGTTCGATGCCGGCGAGGTCCCACGACTGGCGGACCAGACTCGGCAGGTCGCCGCCGCCGAGATGCTCGGAGAGGAAAATCTGCGCCTGCTCGTAGGCGCCGGCCTCGCGTAGGAGGAGCTCGACCTCCTTGACCCGTCCGGTGTGCGTACTGATCCATGCCCCGGGTGCGGGCCGTCCGAAGCCCAGCCAGCCGAGCCTGGTGTGCAGCAGGTGCCGCACCGGCCGGTCGCCTTCCGGAACGCGGGCCAGCAGGAGCAGCCAGCGGCGGTCCCAGTCGTCCTGGGCACCGGTGAACCCGAGGATCCGGCCGGCACCGATGTCGAGGAACCGTGCGAACGCCGGGCTGAGTCGCCACCAGGTGTATCTGCCATCGCGGTGGGAGGTCAGCCAACCGTCCGCCGCCGCCCGCACCAGCGACTGCCGACAGGCGGCCTCGGCGACGCCGAGCCGACCGAGCACGTCGATGAAGGCCGACGTCGGTGCGGCGTGCCGGGTCGGACGGACGTAGTCGCCGAGCACGGTGATCAGCAGTCCCCGGACCCCACCGGTGCCGGCGGCGTACCGGCGGGAGAGCACGAACCGCTCCCGGGACGCGCTGCCGAACGGATTGGGTGTGGCGTCGTCCGCTCCCGGTTCAGTCATGCCTGAATCGTGATCCGCTGATCCAGCGGCTGCCGACGGCGCTTCGCATCGGGCGATTGTATGGCCGGCCCGGTCGGGGCCGGCTGGGCGGCCGCACCGGCACCCGCCCAACCCGGCGTCATTTGACAAAACTATTGACCTACGGCACGCATCTGTCACATGCTTACATCGACAGACATCCATCGATTGATGAGTTCCCAGGAGGCTAGCTGTGCGTTCGCACCACCACAGAGCAGGAGTCCGCCTGTTCGTCGCGGTCGCCATGTCCATAGCGGTCACAGCCGCCGTCAGCGCGGCCGTGGCGGCACCGGCAGCTGCCGCCCCCGGCTGCCGCGTCACCTACTCCGTCAGCTCACAGTGGCCCGGCGGCTTCACCGGCAGCATCGACATCGCCAACATCGGCGACCCACTCAGCAGCTGGTCCCTTACCTGGACGTTCAGCGCGGGTCAGCGGGTGACCCAGGCGTGGAACTCGACCGTTTCGCAGAGCGGGTCCCAGGTCACCGCCCGCAACGCGGCATGGAACGGCAGCCTCGGCACCAACGCAAGCACGAACATGGGCTTCAACGGCTCGTGGACCGGCAGCAACCCGGCACCGACGAACTTCGCGCTCAACGGCACCGTCTGCAACGGCACCACCCAGCCGTCGCCCACTGTCGGTCCGACGGGCAGCCCGACCCCCAGCCCGAGCCCGAGCGCCAGCCCGACGCCCAGCCCCAGCGTCAGCCCGACCGGCGGGCCACCGGCGGCCCGCTCGATGGGCTTCATCGGCTGCTCGATGGCGGAGAACGTATCGCAGGGCTACGTCGCGATCGGCGGCCAACGCATGTGGGGCCCATACGGCACCGGCGGCGCGGTCGTGCAGTCCTGGACCAACACCAACTCCAGCTCGTGGCAGGCGTTCGACCGGCAGGCCGCCCAGTACGGCCGGCCGACCGCCGTATGGGTGCAGATCTGCATCTTCGCCCAGGCCGGGGCGACCTACAACGAGGTGCGCCAGCTCATCGCCAACGCCCGTCAGCACGCGGCCCCCGGCGCAACGATCTACATCTCCGGGCAGCCGCTCTACGACCCCGGCCAGACCTGTTTCCTGGCCGGCGCCAACGGCCCGGAGCTGACCGACAGCCTGGCCCGGCAGGCCGGCAACGACGCGTCGCAGAACGTGGACTACGTCGGGACCTTCCACCTACGCAGCAACGAGGTCTCCGACGGCTGCCACGCCAACACCGCCGGCCAGCAGTCCCTCGGCCGGCAGGCACTGGCGTACTGGGGTTAGTCGGCGGTCCAGGCGACTGACCTGGCCACGCGAGTCGGCGGCCACAGCGGTGCCTCGGCACACCTGCCGGTGCCGAGGCACCGCCCCGGTAGTCCCGCGATCGCCGAGTCGCTGCCCGCCCGGTGAGTCACCACCCGTGGCGGGCGGGCAGCGAATGTCGGCTCAGCAGCCCCAGCGCTCCTGCGCGCGGATCAGGATCGGCATGGTCTGGGTGCTCGACCCGTCGGTCACCGTCATCACGGCCGGATAGTCGCCGTAGTCCAGTGGCGGCAGGTCCACGCTGACCCAGGCGGTGCCGATGTACCGGTCGCCGTTGTCCCTCGGCGCGATCGGCGGGTGCGGCAGGCTGGTGACGGTGCCCTCGGGCAGGCCCTGCACGTCGACCTGCAGCGGCGTCGACCAGCTGCCGGCGATGAAGCCGACGAAGTACGTCCAGTACGGAGCGTTGGCCGGAATGCAGGCCTTCTGCTGGTAGTCCGACAGGTCCCAGGTCGCCGCCGCGCCGGCGGTGACGGACCCCGACGCGGCGGTGTCGGCGGGTGCTGCGGCCGCCGGGCTGGCGGTCACCATCAGCGCCAGCCCGGTCGCCACGGCGAGCATCAGTCGGACGGTACGGGACATCGATCTCACGACGAGCCTCCCTTTGATCCTCTACTTTGGGCAGCCTCCGACCCCAGCACCCGCTGTCTCGCCCAGGGCGCCGCCCCTTGTAAACGGAGTATTACCACCACGTTGATCGATCGCCAGAAATCCCTCGGGGATCACCCACCTGTCCGTCGGAAACGCCCGGCTCCGTCGCCGTGGGGTCCACCCACCACGGGAGGCAGGACGCGGCAGGGCGGGCCGACGGCAGGCGGTCAGTCGCTGGTCACCAGATCCGCACCTCGTACACCCGGACCCGGGTCCCGGCGAAGTCGGTGCCCCACCACTTGTCCAGCGTCTTGCTGTAGTACCGGCCACCTCGCTCGTAGTTGACGGTCGCCTTGTTGTTGCCGGTGTCGAACCGGTAGACACCGCCGATGTTCACTGCCATCGCTCCGGAGTTGGCGAAGCACCGAGCGGTGCCGACGCCGCCACCGAGATCGATGTGCAGAGTCAGGAAGTCGGTCCGGTTTCCGCAGCCGACCTGGTTGATGGCCATGGCTGGGTTCGGCGGCAGACCGAAGGTCAGGGCGGCGACCGCCAGCAGCCCGACGGCGATCCTCGTGAGGCGCATCCTCATCCGGCACGGTGCCCGCCAGCGTCCGCCCATGATCACGCCGGCCGAGTTACCCGTCGGCCTGGCTGAGCGTTTACCTACCTGTCGCCTGCCTCGTGGACCAGGAACAGGAGCGCCAGTGGAACTACGACGATCACGCCCGAGCCGACAGCTGGCTCAGGTGCTCGTGGTCATGCTCGCCCTGCTGTGTGTGGTGCTCGCCGGCCGGGGAGCCTACGACGCCGGTGTCACTGGTGTCGGATACGCCCGGTCACCGGGTCAGATGGCGTCGGACCGACGTCTGCACCACGACTTCGAGAAGATCCGCCGCGAGTTCGTCGCGACCGTGCCGCCGGGCAGTCGGGTGCTCATCGATCCGCCGCTCGAGCATCTCTGGCTGCAGCGTTTCAGTGAGTTCACCGCGCTGGCCGGCGGCACCGTGGTCACCAACCGCCGGGACGCCGACTACCGGGCCAGCCTCGTCCACCGGGACACCACGGTGGGACGCCGGTTCGACGTCGAGCTGACGGTGCTCCAGCCGACGGTGCCACAGCCGACGGTGCTCGACTGATGTCCGTCGTTCACCTGCTGACGGTCGCGCTCATCGTGGCAGCCGGACTGCCGCTGGCGTTCGCGATCGTCCGGTCCGTTCCTGTCGCCCTGCTGCTCGCTCCGCTCGCCACGGCGCTGGTCAGCACGGTCGCGGTGGTACTGATGCTGGTCTTCGGCGCCAGCTTCCGCAGCTGGCTGGCGGTAGCCTTCATGATCACCTGGGCGGTCTGCGGCTGGTGGCTACGCCGGACCTGGTGGCTGCGCCGGAAACAGCCGGCTCCGCCCGCCGTACCATGGCCGGCCGGCGCACCGTGGCTGGCCTTCGGCATCACGGCCGGCGTTCTCGCCGTACCGTTCCTTCTCGTCCTGCATCCGCCGACAAGTTGGGACGCGCACTCGATCTGGTGGCTGCACGCCGGGTACTTCACCTACGACGGCGAGATCGCCCGAGCGGCGATGGCCAGCCCCGGCTTCGCCTTCTCGCACACCGACTACCCGCCACTGGCCTCGGCCCCGGTCGCCGCGGCCTGGACCCTGTTCGGCCAGGGCTACCGGACCGCGCAGTTGGTGTCGGCCGTGACCACGTTCTCGGCGGTCGCCGCCACCGTCGTGGCGGTCGCGACCGCCTTCGCCCGGAGCCGGCCCTGGCTCGCCTGGGCCGCCGGGGTCGCGGTCGGACTGGCGACCTGGGCGACCGGAGCGGAGTACGTGGCCGCCGGCTACGCCGACGCCCTGTGGTCAGCGTGTCTGGTCGGTGCCGCTGCGGCTCTGCTACTCGGCCGCGATCCGTTCGTCCGTCCCGCTCTCGGGCTGGTGCTGCTGACCGCCGCCGTCCTCAGCAAGAACGAAGGGCTGGTGGCCGGCGGCATCCTCGCCGCCCTGGTGACGGTCCGGGAACGCCGTGACCTCGGCCGGGCGTGGCTGGTCTGGCTGCCGGTCGGGTCGGGCCTGGCCTGGGTCGGGCTGTCCCGCCTGGTGGGTTCGACATCGGACATCGAGCAGGCCGAGCCGCTGGTCAGCCTGTTCGGCGACACCGCCCGCCTGACCAGCCGCCTGCCCCCCACCCTCGACGCGCTGTGGGAAACGGTCGGTCCGCTGGTGGCCGTGGCCGCCTGCTGTTCGCTGGCCGGGGCCCTGCTGGTCCGTCGGCGACGTGCCGCACTCGGAACCGGGTCGGACCTTTGGATCTGGCTGCTCAGCTGCGGGTACGCGACGACGCTGGTGGCCACCTACGTGACCGGGCCGTCGGACGTCGACTGGTGGCTGGGCGCGTCGGCGGACCGGGTCACCGTCCCGATCGCCATGCTCGCCTGTCTGAGCGCCGTGTCGTGGCTGCTGGCCGCCGTGAGCGACCGCGACGGGCCGGCCGGTACGCCGGAGCGGTCGGGAGAGTCCTCGGCCGGTGACCACCCGCCTGCGGCTGCGGCCTACCAGGCGGCCGGTGCATAGTCCTTCAGGAAGCAGCCGAACAGGTCCTCGCCCTGCTCGCCACGGACGATCGGGTCGTACACCCGGGCCGCGCCGTCGACCAGGTCCAGCGGTGCGTGGAAGCCCTCGTCGGCCAGCCGCATCTTCGTCGGGTGCGGCCGTTCGTCGGTGATCCAGCCGGTGTCGACGGCGGTCATCAGGATGCCATCGGTCAGCATCTCCCGCGCGCTGGTGCGGGTCAGCATGTTCAGCGCGGCCTTGGCCATGTTGGTGTGCGGGTGACCGGGCCCTTTGTAACCACGGCTGAACACCCCTTCCATCGCCGACACGTTCACCACGTACTTGCGCCGGGCCGGCGCGGCGGCCATCGCCGGCCGGAGCCGGCTGATCAGGATGAACGGGGCGACGGAGTTGCACAGCTGCACCTCCAGCAGCTCCACCGCGTCGACCTCGTGCACCCGCTGCACCCAGCTGTTCACCGGGTCAAGGTCCGGCACCAACCCACCGGCGTCGATCGCGGTGGCCAGGGCGATCCGGTCCGGAGTGGCCGAGCCACTGGTCAGCGCCAACGCGGTAAGCGCCTGCGGGGTGATCGCCGACGACT
Organism: Solwaraspora sp. WMMB762; assembly: GCF_049179115.1. Classification (NCBI taxonomy): domain Bacteria; kingdom Bacillati; phylum Actinomycetota; class Actinomycetes; order Micromonosporales; family Micromonosporaceae; genus Solwaraspora; species Solwaraspora sp. WMMB762. The sequence goes on along the minus strand of NZ_JBMHMD010000001.1, from coordinate 6,981,587 downwards.
GCGACGGTCCGGCGATCGCCGTCGCGGCGGTGCCCCGGCCACCGACCGAGGCGAAGCTGACGATCTCCGGCAGCGGCCCGTCGGGCAGCGGCGCCGACTCCGCGGCGACCAGCTGGGCGTACGCGCCGGGGCTGCGCCGGACGGTCTGCGCCGCGTTGTTGATCAGGATGTCCAGCGGACCCTGCGCGGCCACCGAGTCGGCGACCGCGATCACCTGGGCCGGGTCGCGCAGGTCGACGCCGACGATCCGCAGCCGGTGCAGCCACTGGTCGCTGTCGTCCATCGCGGCGAACCGGCGGGCGGCGTCCTGCGGAAACCGGGTGGTGATCGTGGTGTGCGCGCCGTCGCGCAGCAGCCGCAGCGCGATGTACATACCGATCTTGGCCCGGCCGCCGGTGAGCAGCGCCCGCCGACCGGTCAGGTCGGTACGGGCGTCGCGGCGCTCGTGGTTGAGCTTGGCGCACGGCGGGCACAGCTGGTGGTAGAACGCGTCCACCTCGCGGTAGCGCTCCTTGCAGATGTAACAGGCGCGGGGCTGGCGCAGGATGCCGGCGGTGGCGCCGACGGTCGACGACACCAGTGGGATGCCTCTGGTCTCGTCGTCGATGCGCCCGGGTGCCCCGGTGGCGGTGGCTGCGGTGACGGCCCGGTCCGCGGTGAGGACGGCGTCGCGCCGCTCGGCCCGCCGCTGCCGCTTCACCGACTTGTACAGCTTCGCGGTGGCCCGCTGCACCCGCACCACGTCCGGGTGGTCGGACGGCAGCGCAGACAGCGCCTTGATGACGTCGAGGCAGACCGCCAACTGCGCGGGATCGACCCCGGCCAGGGCCGACTCACCAAGCGGCCGTACGTCGTCCACCGTCATGTCCGTACCCGTCTCATCCCTGGAGCGTCACCGATGCGACCTGAAACTCTACGCACCGGGCCGGATGGGCCGCGAGAGCGTTGCGCCGGGGACAGCGGCGTTGCGCACATCGAGGAACCTCTGTCGTCGGCGAAACCGGCGATTGACGACATAATGTGACCCAGCTCACGCAAGATGGAAAACCACGGTAGGGACGCGGATCGTCTTGCCTGTTGTGAGACGGAGCTTGGACGCACTCGACGAGGGTGAGCTGCTGCGCCGCATCGCCCGGGGCGATCGGCGGGCCTTCGACGAGCTGTACCGCCGGACGTCGCCCTGGTTGACCGCGCGGCTACGCCGGCGGTGCGCCGACGACGACATGGTCGCCGAGGTGCTGCAGGACACCTACCTGGCGGTATGGCGGTCGGCCGGCAGCCAGGCCCAGGACGCGGCGAAGGGTAGCGCGGTCGGCTGGCTGTGGACGATCGCCGCCCGCCGGCTGGTCGACGCGTTCCGCGCCCGGGCCCGCCGGGAACGGGTCCCGGCGGTGCAGACCGCCGCCACTGTCGCCCCGGCCGCCGAGGACGAGGCGCTGGCCGGCCGGATGAACGCCGACCTGGAACAGGCGCTGCTGGCCCTGCCGGCCAACCTGCGGCAGGTACTGCGCGCCATGGTGCTCGACGGTCTGACCACCCGGGAGACGTCGGTGCTGCTCGGCATGCCGGAAGGAACCGTGAAGACGTATGCGCGGCGGGCCCGGATCGCGCTACGGGAGGCGTTGTCATGACCACCCACCCCACCCCGACCCTGATCTCCCGCTACGCGTCCGGTGACCCCCGGGTCGACGACGCCACCGTCTGGGCAGTCGAAGCCCACCTGGAGTCCTGCGCACCCTGCCGGACGCAGCTGTCCGACAGCGTCGGCCCGGCCGACCGGCAACTGCTCGACCGGGTGGCCGTCGGCGTCGCAGCCGGGATCGAGGCCGGCCCGGCACCGGTACGCCGTCGCCGGCTGCGGCGGTCCGGGGTCGCCGCCCGGATCCTCCCCTGGCTGGCCACGGCGGTCGCGTTGATGCTGATCGCGGTCCTGTTCGAGACCACCTTCGCCAGCCTGCCCTCGCTGGTGCTGCTGGTCGCTCCGGTGGCTCCCCTGCTGCCGGTGGCCGCGGCGTGGAGCCGCCGTACCGACCCGGCCTGGGAGCTGATGGCGACGATGCCCCGGACCGGGTTGCCGTTGCTGCTGCGCCGCACCCTCGCGGTGCTGACCGCGGTCGTGCCGGTGCTCGCGGCGGCCGGCTGGTCGACCGGGCAGTCCCCCGCGCTGTGGCTCCTGCCCGGTCTGGCCTTCACCGCCGGCGCGCTGGCGCTGGGCGGGCTGGTCGGAGTGGACCGGGCCGCGCTCGGGTTGACGGTCCTCTGGTCGGTAGGAGTGATCCTGCCCAGTCTGGTCGGCCGGCAACTCCCGGTCATCCTGGAGTCCGGCAGCTGGCCCGGCTGGGCGGTGGCCACCGTGGCGTTGGTGGCCGTCACGGCCGTACGGGCCGGCGACCACAACCGGCTACGCCTCGGCCGGATCTCGTCCAACCGGTCCTGACTCCGCGACGCCGGCCGGTCGGTCGGTCGGACACACGGTCGGTTCGGACGCACGGTCGGCCGGTCGGCTCACATCTTCCCCACCTGGCGGTGGTCCGCCAGGCGCCATGAGTTCCACCGAAGGAGAGATTGATGATGCGTGCGGTCAGCGCGGCAGAGACCGCACCCCCCACGTACGCGTGGGCGGTGCACGCCGAACGTCTGGTCGTCCGGGCCGGCCGGCACCTTGCCGTCAACGGGCTGGACCTGGCGTTGGGCACCGGCGTGCACGGCCTGCTCGGCCCGAACGGCGCCGGGAAGACGACCCTGATGCGGGCCCTCGCGACGGTGCTGAAGCCGGCCGGCGGCCGGCTGACCCTGCTCGGCGAGGAGGTAACCGGTCGGGCGGACCTGCGTCGGGTTCGGCAGCGGCTGGGCTACCTGCCGCAGCATTTCGGCTTCTACCCGCGCTTCACGGTACGGGAGTTCGTCGAGTACATGGCCTGGCTGAAGGAGATGCCGAAGGCCGCCGTTCCCGGTGCCGTGCAGCGGGCCGTCGACCGGGTCGGGCTGACCAGCCGGGCCGACTCCAAGTTGAAGACGCTCTCCGGCGGGATGCTGCGCCGGGCCGGGATCGCCCAGGCGATCGTCAACGACCCGGAGGTGCTGCTGCTCGACGAGCCGACCGTCGGGCTCGACCCGGAACAGCGCCTGGACTTCCGGGAGCTGCTGCGCGAGATCGGCTCGGACAGCTGCGTGCTGGTCTCCACCCACCTGGTCGAGGACGTCGCCGCGGCCTGCACCGACGTGGTGCTGGTCAACGAGGGCCAGCTGGTCTGGCAGGGCACCAGCGGCGAACTGGCCGCGCAGGGCAGCGCCGGCGACGCCGGGGACAGCGCCACCGAACGCGGCTACTCGGCGCTGCTGCGCGCGTACCGAGGGAAGGTGCCGGCGTGACCGGGCGAATCATGAAGACGGAGGTACGCCGGTCGGCGGTACCCGGCATCGCCATGCTGCTCCTGGTGGTCGGCGCGGTGTTCACGCTGACGTCGACCGAGTTCTTCGCGGGACGGTGGACCCAGCTGGCCCTCTACAGCCGGGGATCGCTGCTGTTGCTGATCCCGCTGGCGTTGGCCGGCGGCGCCTGGCTCGGTCGCCGGGACCGGCGCAGTCGCGTCGGTGAGCTGTTCGCCACCACGGTGCGGCCGCGCTGGCAGCGGACCCTTCCGCTCACCGTCGGGTACGCCGCGATCATGGTCGTGGTGTACCTGTTGGCGACCGCGGTCGGGGCGATCTGGGTGGCCCCGACCGCCGCCTACCTCTCCCCCACCGTGCTCGGCATCACCGCGGTCGGCGCGCTGGGCATGGTCGCCGCCAGTTGGCTCGGCATGGCCGCGGGTCGGGCCGTGCCCCGGATCGTCACCGCGCCGGTGCTCGCCGTCGTCGGGTTCGCCGTGGTGGCGCTGCTGCCGGACTTCGTCTCGATGTCGGGCTACGACGCCAACTTCGTCAAGGCCCGGCCGGATCCCTCCGCGTTGCTGCTCACTCCCGCTTTCCCCGGCGGCTTCGACGACCTGCAGACCCTCCCGACCTCGGTCAGCGCGCTGCAGGCTGTGTGGTTGGCGGCGCTGGCCGGCACCGCCCTGCTGCTGATCGGCGCCGCACGCCGCAGCGTACTCGCCGTTGCGGTGCTGCCCGCAGTGATCGGTGCCGCAGTGGCGGTGCCGCTGCTGCCCACCGGCGGCTACTACGGGGCGGCTGTAGTCGACCCCACCGCCGCCGAGCTGGTCTGCGACGACAACGGCCCACCGGTGTGTGTCCGTAAGGTGCACGCGGCGCTGCTGCCCGACATCGTCGGGCCGGTCCGCGAGGTGCTCGCGCTCGCGGCGGCCAAGCTGCCCAACCCGCCGGTACGCGCGGAGGAGACCGCGCGACTGGACGCGTACGCGGCACCGGACCAGCCAGCGGTACGGCACGACGCGGACACCCTGGTCTTCGACTGGCCCGGGTTCACCTCGAGCGGGAAGCCCGATCTCGGCGACGGGTACTTCCGGACGGAGCTGCTGGCGTCGGTGTGGTCGCAGGAGTGCCAGAACGGCGGCAGCGCAACCGGCCAGGTGGCTTTCGCTGCCGACTATGCGCCCTTCCAGCCGGAGGCGGTGGCGACGGCCTGGCTGACCGGCGGGCCTCCGCAACCGCAGGACTGGTGGCGGCCCCAGGACCAGCAGAAGATCGAGGCGGCGCACCAGGCGCTGACCGCGCTGCCGACGGATGAGCAGCGCCAACTCGTCGGGCAGGCCCGCGCGGCGGCCCTCGACTGTGACTACGACCGGTTCGAAGCGCTCCTGATGGCGGGCGACCGGTGAGGTTCGTCAGTCTCTTCCTGCGGTCGCGCCGGTTGCCCCTCGCTGCGGTCATCGCGATCGGCGCCGTCGCGCTGACCTGGGTCGCCTGGCCGCACTTCTCCGACGGGCAGACCGTCAACACCCGGATGATCAGTGTCGTCGTGTTGATCGCGGCGGTCGCGCTCGGCACCACGCTCAGCGGCGCCGACGACTCCTTGGACCACTCCGCCTCGGCCCGCTGGCCGGTCCGCCGCGCTGTTCACCTGCTGCTGACCGCCGTCGCGGTCGTCGCGCTGCTGCTGGTCACCACGGTGACCGAGGCCCGGTTCGAGCCGCTCGACGTGGTGATACGCAACACCGCCGGTCTGCTCGGGTTGACCGCGCTCGGCGCCACGCTGTTCGGCGCGGCGCTGTCCTGGATCGCGCCGCTGACCTGGACCCTGATCGCGATCATGCCGTGGATGGGGCCGAGTGAGCAGCTGCGGATGCAGGTGGGCGCGTGGCTGATCCAGCCGGCCGGGACCACCGCCGCCACAGTCTGCGCGACGGTACTGGCGGTGGCCGGGCTGGTGGCGTACACGGTGCGTGGCTGCCCGCTGCGGCCGGCAGCGGAGACGCTGCCGGACCACTGATCGTCAGGTCGACCGGCAGACCCACCGACGGGGTCGACCGGGCGCTGACCGGCGGCGGTTGCCCGCCGCCGGTCAGCGGTGGCCGGACAGCAGCCGCGAGTTGTACCTCTCGGTCGCCCGCAGCGCCAGGACCGGGCCGGCCACCAGATAGGCCACCCAGGTCATCGGCAGGGTGATCCAGCCGATCACGATGAACGTGAGCAGGACGTTGATCCAGAAGAACACCCAGAACGAGACCATCAGCACGATGCCGGTCGCCATCTTGCCGGCGTAGATGTTGCCGATCCCGAAGATCCCGAACAGGCCGGGCACCAGTTCCAGGGCGACCGCCGCGCCGGCCGATTTCGGCACCGCCGGGCCCTGGCCCGGGACGGGGGCGTAGCCGCCCGGTTGGTACGGCTGCCCCTGGTACGGCTGCCCCGACGTGGGCATCGGCTGCTGCGGCCCCGACTGGTAGGGGTTCTGGTAGGTCACCGGCTCAGTCTCCCAGCTCCCGCAGAGATCAACACCGTACGTTCGGTCGTCCGCCGCCGGTCTTCCGTCGCTGCTCGGCGGCCAGCCGGCGGCCGGCCGACCGGGTCGTCAGCGGATCGAGATCAGCCGGATCGCGGTACGCAGCAGTACGACTGCGGCACCAGCCACCATGACCATCCCGATCCCGGGCATCAGCTGCCCCCAGCTGCCGGTGGTCGAGCTGAGGTAGACCAGTCGGGCAGCCTGCCAGCCGATGATGACGGCGACCGCCAGCCCGGGTAGCAGGGCGTGCGCGATGGCTACCTTGCGGTACGGCAGCAGCGCGCCGGCGACGGCGATGAAGCCTGCGGACAGCGTCCACAGCCCGGGACCAGCGGTGCCGGAGAGCGACCCGAACGGGGTGATCACCCAGGGGAGCAACGAGCCGACCAGCGCGAGCAGGCCGCCGACGATCATGCCGAGGCTGCCGGCGTGCAGGATGCGCCGACGGGCAGGGGCGGCGGTGGATGCGGTGTCAGCCATGTCCGGATGCTAGGCCGGGATCCCTGGCGTGACCCAGCCGGCAATCGGTGAGTGGTCGAGCGGGGCCGCTGGACGGCCAGATAGTCACCACAAAACGTACGAACCGGGCGACGCCCCTCCACTTGTCCACCACCGCCGACCGCTCACAGGCCCGGGTAGACCGTTCACCGCCCCAACCCGGCGTAAGGCAGATCAACTATTGCCTGTCCGGGCCGGGTCACGTTCTCTTCCCAGATTAAGGGTGTGACCGACCGCACAAGCCGTCGGGCGGTCCCGACTGACCAGCGGAGGTGCGGATCGGACAGCGGCACAGTCGCGGCACGGTGGCCTGCCGGTCGCCGCGCCACGGCCCGTCACCTGCCGTTCCCATAACGACTAGGAGGCCCCACAGTGACTGACGTAACCCCCGATAAGAACGTCGGTGGCGGAGAACCGCCACCGACGACGTCACCGCCGGACAACGGTTGGCGCCAGGAGTACTGGCGCAAGAACCTGCGCCTCATGGTGATCCTGCTCGCCATCTGGTTCGTCGTCTCGTTCGTCTTCGGAATCCTGCTGATCCAGCCGTTGAACAACATCGAGATTCTCGGATTCCCACTGGGGTTCTGGTTCGCCCAGCAGGGATCTATCTACACCTTTGTGATCCTGATTCTGGTCTACGCGAAGATGATGGACCGGATGGACGACCAGTTCGGTGTCAGTGAGCGACCGGCGGAAGGGGGAGAGAAGTGACCCAGATCCAGGGCTGGACGCTCGGCTTCATCATCCTCACCTTCGCCCTCTACCTCGGCATCGCCTGGCGCAGCCGGGTGAAGGAAACAACCGGCTTCTACGTGGCCGGTCAGGGAATCCCCACCGTCGCCAACGGTGCGGCCGTCGCCGCCGACTGGATGTCGGCCGCGTCGTTCATCTCGATGGCCGGTCTGATCGCGTTCCTCGGTTCGGACGGTTCCATCTACCTGATGGGCTGGACCGGCGGCTACGTACTGCTGGCTCTGCTCATCGCCCCGTACCTGCGTAAGTGGGGCAAGTTCACGGTCCCGGAGTTCGTCGGCGACCGCTACTCGGAGACGGTACGGACGATCGCCGCCGTGGCCGCGATCATCATCTCCTTCACGTACGTGGTCGGACAGATGCGCGGCGGCGGCATCGTGTTCAGCCGGTTCCTCGGGCTGGACATCACCGGCGGTGTCATCGTCGCGGCGCTGATCATCTTCGCGTACGCGGTGCTCGGTGGCATGAAGGGCATCACCTGGACTCAGGTGTCGCAGTACACCGTGCTCATCATCGCCTACCTGATCCCGGCGATCGCGGTGGCGCAGCAGATGACCGGGCTGCCGATCCCGCAGGTCACCTTCGGGCAGATCCTCGGCGAACTCAACGCACTCAGCACCCAGATGGGGCTGAGTCAGTTCACCGAGGCGTTCTCCGCCCGACCGCAGATCGACGTGTTCCTGGTGACGATGTCACTGATGATCGGTACCGCCGGTCTGCCGCACGTCATCATCCGGTTCTACACGACGAAGACGGTCCGGGGCGCCCGCTACTCGGCGTTCTGGGCGCTGTTCTTCATCGCGCTGCTCTACACCACCGCTCCGGCGGTGGGCGCGTTCACCAAGCTGAACCTGCTGCAGGACGTCAACGGGGTCGCGGCGGACTCGCTGCCCCGATGGATCGAGAACTGGGCGGCGACCGGGCTGGTCACAGTCAACGAGAACGCGCAGACGATCCAGACGGTCAGCAACAGTGCGACGTCCGGGGCCGATCTGATCGTCAACAACGACATCCTGGTGCTGGCCAGTCCGGAGATCGCCGGCCTGCCGGCACCGATCGTCGGCCTGGTGGCCGCCGGCGGCATGGCGGCCGCGATGTCGACCGCCGCCGGTCTGCTGCTGGTCATCTCCTCGTCGTTCTCGCACGACCTGTACTTCCGCCGGGTCAAGCGGGACTCGACGGACAAGCAGCGGCTGCTCGCCGGCCGGATCGCCATGGGCCTGGCGGTACTGATCTCGGTGTACGCCGGCATCAACCCGCCGGCGTTCGTGGCCCAGGTGGTGGCGTTCGCGTTCGGTCTCGCCGCAGCGAGCTTCTTCCCGATCATCGTGCTCGGCATCTTCTGGAAACGATGTAACGCCACCGGCGCCGCCGCAGGCATGGTGTCCGGCATGGCGTTCACCGCCGCGTACATGATCTACACGTTGGAGGTGTTCGGCACTTCGGCGAACCCGCACATCTTCGACATCAGCCCGGAGGCCATCGGCACCATCGGTGCGATCGTCAACTTCATCGTCACGATCGTCGTGTCGAAGATGACGGCACCGCCTCCGGAGGAGATCTCCGAGATGGTGGAGAGCATCCGTTACCCGGCGGCCCGCCGCGCCGTGCCGGCCGGCTCCACCGGCGACTCGGCCTGATCCGGACTGTCTTTCCGATCCCGGACAGCCCCGCAGGGCGGGCCCCGACAACGACGTCGGGGCCCGCCCTGCGGCCAGACCCGACCGGAGGGCGGGTGGCCGGCCCTCCGGCCGATCTGGCCGTCAGTTCCGGTGCGGACGTCAGGTTTCGGCGGCGCCGGCCGCGACCTCCCGATGCACCACGTCGAGCAGGTGCCGCTTCATCTGGTTGAACTCCGGTGAGGTGACGTCCCGCGGTTGCGGCAGGTCGATCGAGCTGATTTCGGCGACACGGCCGGGTACGCCGTGAGGTTCCGGCGATCCGCTCCGGTGCGGGGCGATGGTTGCCAGAGTTGGGGTGTGCACGACGACAGCCCGCACCCGCATCCGACCGCCGGCGGCCTCCGCCTGGTGCGCCGGAATCCGCTGGTCACCGGCGATGTCAGCTGGATGGAGCTGTTCGTCGACCTGTTCTTCGTGTTCGCGTTCCTGAAGATCACCACCTTGATGGCGGCCGATCTGACTGCGGTCGGCATGCTCCGCGGGGTCTTGGTGATCCTGCTGCTGTGGCACTGCTGGACCCCGTGCGTCTGGCTCGGCAACGTCGTCCACCTGGACCGGGGCGGTATGCCGCTGATGATGGCCGGCATCGCCACCGTCCTGCTGGTGATCGGCGTGTCCGTGCCCGAGACGTTCGTCGACACGCCGGGCAGGCTGCCGGGACCGGTCATCGTGGTGGTCGGCTACCTGGCGATCCGGGTCAGCGTGCTCGCGGTCCTCACCCGGTCGCGGTGGTCGGAAGGGCCGGCCGGCCGCCGGCCGGCCGCGATCGCCTGGTTGACGCTCGCCGCGTCCGCGTCGGCGCTGCTGACCGCCGCGCTGCTGCCGCCGCACCTGCCGGCCCGGTTCGACGCCGACCTGGTACGGCTGGTGCTGTTCGCCCTGGCCCTGGCCATCGACTTCGTGGTGCTGACCGCGGTCGGCCGGGGCAGCTGGCAGATCGTCTCGCCGTGGCACCTGTCCGAACGGCACGCGCTGATCGTCCTGATCGCGTTGGGCGAAACGATCATTTCGATCGGCACCGGCGGTGGGGTCGGTGCCGACATCCCGGTCACCTGGCAGTTGCTCGCCGCCGCCACGCTCGGCCTGGTCGTCGTATCCGCCCTGTGGTGGACCTACTTCGACCTCGCCAAGATCCTCGCCGAACACGCCCTTTCCCGACGCTCCGGCGTCGACCAGACCCGGATGGCCCGGGACGTGTACAGCGGGCTGCACCTGCCGATGATCGGTGGGCTGATCTTCTTCGCCCTCGGGCTGAAACACGTGGTCGCCACCATGCCCGGCGGCTCCGAACACCCCTGGACCACCGCCGAGGTGGTCATCATGTACGGCGGGGTGCTGCTCTACCTGCTGGCACTGGTCGCCTTGGAATGGCTGTCCGGACGCCTGCTGGGTCGCAGCCCGATCCTCGGCATCGCCCTGCTGCTGGGTCTGCTCCCGGTGGCCACCCGGGTCCCGGCGTTGGGCGCGTTGGCGCTGCTGGCCGTCGGCGTCGTGGCGATGCTGATCGCCGACCGGACCGTGTTCCATCACCGGCACAAACAGCTGCACCGGCTGACCGAATCCGAGACGTCCCGGCTGCACGGGGTCACCCCCCGGGAGCTCTTCCTCGACCTGGTCTTCGTCTTCGCGTTCATCCAGGTAACCACGCTGATGACCCGTGACGCCTCGGTCCTGGGCATCGTCCGGGGTCTGACCCTGCTGGCGCTGCTGTGGTGGGCCTGGACCTCCTACTCCTGGCTCAGCAACGCGGTCCGCAGCGAGACGGTCCTGGTCCGGTTCACCACGGTCGGCATCGCCGCCTCGGTCCTGGTGATCGGCGTCGCCATCCCGCAGGCGTTCGAGCCGGCCCCGGGCAGCCTGCCCGGCTCCCTGATCGTCGTCGCCGGCTACCTCACCGCCCAGCTCATCCAGACGGTACTGATCCTGCAGGCGTCGCGCACCGAACCGGTGCTCCGAGCACTCGCTCGGCAGAACGCCGTCCCGTCCACCACCGCGCTGCTGCTGCTCGCCGGGTTCGCCGTGGTGGAGTTGGCGACGCCCGACCGGCTCGCCGGGAGCCCGGCCGTCACGCTGCTCTGGGTCGCCGCGCTCACCATCCAACTGGCCGGCAGCTACCCGACCGGGGTGAACTCCTGGCGGCCCCGCTCCACCCGGCACTGGGTGGACCGGTACGCGCTGATCCTGCTGATCGCGTTCGGCGAGGCGATCATCTCGGTCGGCCTGGCCGTCGCGGACCAGCCGGTCTCCACCACAGTCATGGTCATCGTCGTCACAGCGGCGGTCGCCGTCGGGGCCCTCTGGTGGCCGTACTTCACCACGATCGACTCGGCCCGGCTCGCCCTGGAGGCGCAGACCGGCGTCGACCGGGCCAAACTCGCCCGGGACGGGTTCACCTACCTGCACCTGCCGATGGTCGCCTGCGTCATCCTGATCGCGTACGGCCTGCATCAGGCCGCCGTGCCGCACGATGAGACCGGCATCCGGTTCGGCCACTACGCCTTCTACTGGGGGGTGGGGTTCTACCTGCTCGCCAACCAGGTGTACTGGTGGCGGACCTGGCGCGCGCTCAGCTGGTACCGGATCGTCAGCGCCGTCGTGGTCATCGTGCTGGCGTTCCCGACCGCCGCGCTGCCCGCCGTCTGGACGCTGCCGGCGCTGACCGTGTTCGGGCTGATCTCCGCGGCAGCCGAGCTCCTGCGGGTCGGTGATCTGCGGACCCGGCCGCCTCAGCCGACCCGCTGACGTTCGGCGGGGCGGCCGGCGGGGCGGTCAACGGTGGACGGGGAAGTTCTACTGGCCGACCGCCCCGTCGATGCATTCCCGCAACAGGTCGGCGTGGCCGTTGTGCCGGGCGTACTCCTCGATCATGTGTGTCAGCACCCAGCGCAGCGAGATCGGGCCGCGCCGGTCGGAGCCGGTGACGTCCAGTCCGGCGGCGTCGGCGACGAAGCGTTCGGCGTACTCGACCTCCTCCCGCCATGCCGCCCACGCCCGGGTGACGGCCGCCGGGTCGGCGACGGAACCGTCGAAGTCGTCGTTGGGCGCGGTCTGGGAGTAGAAGCGTGGCGGGGCGTCCTCGCCGGCCATCACCTGTCGGAACCAGTACCGTTCCACGTCGGCGAGGTGTCGCACCAGCCCGAGCAGCGACAGCGCCGACGGCTGCACCGACCGGCGGGCCAACTGCTGCGGGTCGAGTCCGCCGCACTTGAGCTCCAGGGTCCGGCGGTGCCAGTCGAGAAACCCGGCGAGGGTGGCCCGCTCGTCGCCGAGCCGGGGCGGAATGGCACGCGGATCGGCGTCCGGGTCGGTAAACATGTCGATCGTCATGTCGGCCATCATCGACGGGCCGCTCCGGCACGGCCAGCAACTTTCGGCTTGACCTTGGAGCGCGCTCCAAGGTCTACCGTCGCCATCATGACCACGGGCACCAGAGTCGAGATTCTCGACCGCACCAGCTGCGCCGCCGGGGCGGGCGACGCGTCCGGGACCGGTGGATCCGGGGCCGCTGCCGAGCGGAGCGGCCTGCGGGTCGCCGCGCTCGCCGCCGCTGTCGGTGTGTCACCGGACACCGTCCGCTACTACGAACGGGCCGGGCTGCTGCACCCGCCGGAGCGGACCCCCACCGGTTACCGGGTGTACGGCACCGCGGCGGTCGACCGGCTCCGGTTCATCCGGGGCTGTCAGCGGCTCGGGCTCCGGTTGCGGGAGATCGCCGATCTGCTCGCCGTCCGGGACACCGGCGTTTGCCCGTGTGAGCCGGCGGAGCAGCTACTGCGCCGCCGAATCGCCGAGGTCGACGTGGAGCTGGCCCGGCTGACCGCGCTACGGGCGGAGATGGCGGAGATGGCCGAGAAGCTGCCGACGGCGGCCTGCCCGCCGCCGGAACCGGGGCGATGGTGCCCACCGGATGGGGACGGGAGGTGATCACGATGCTGGAGCTGACCACGCGCTGCGACTGCGAGCCGGACTGCTGCGGGCCGGACTGCTGCTGACCAGTCGGCCCTCAGGGCCGGGTAGGTACCGGGCCGGTGGGTGCCGCCGGGTGTGTCGGCGGCACCCACCGGGTGCTGGGAAGATGCTACGAGGTGGTGCCGGTCACCGACGAACCGTTACGTACGACGGTGTAGGTGATCGTCGTGCCGCTCCAGAAATGGAAGGTGAGCGTCACCGGGGCGCCGTCGTTGACCTCGGCGAAGAACTCCGACGTCAGGGTGATGGTGTTCGCGGCGTAGTTCGGCCGGAAGGTGACGTCGAACTCCTTGTATGACGTCCAGTTGTGCGGGCCGGCGTTGGAACCGTCCGCGTACCGCGCCTCCATGGTGGCCAACTGGTCACCGCGGAAGGTCGTCGGGATGTTGAACGACGAGGTGGTGCCGCTCGCGTTGGCCAGTACCGGCGGATCCGACGAGATGATGTTGATCCGCCACGGCACGCCGGACGAGAAGCGGGCGTGCAGCGTGGCGTTCACCCCGTACGCCCGATTGCCGACCAGGCGGGTGACGGTCGACGCGGGCAGCGTCAACTGGTTGCCGCTGACCGTGTAGTCGGTCCCCCGGACCAGGTCGGTGCTGCCCTGCCGCAGCCCTTGGAAGGTCAGCCCGTTGAGGTTCAACGCGAGGGTCTTCGCGGTGACGCCGCCGGTCCGCGGCACGAAGATCATGTCGCTGGCGGCGGTGCCGGAGCGGGTGGTCCAGGCCGACTTGATCTGGGCGATCAGCTCCGGGTCGCTCCACTGGAAGCTGGTCCGGCCGAGGTGCTGGCCGTTGTCCCACAGCTGGGTAGCGATGCCGCGGGTCCGGGTGTGGTAGCCGAAGAACTCGAAGAACTTCAGTTTCTCGCCCTGCTGGATGGTGCCGGTGTGCCGGTCGAAGCCGAGCAGGCCGAACTCGCCGATGACGACCGGGATGCCCCGGGAGACGAAGGTGTTCTGCACCCGGTTGAGCGAGTCGATCACGTCCTGCTGGGCGGTGGCGTCGAAGCGGTAGCCACCGGCGACGTTGACGCTGAACGGCCAGTAGCCGTAGTAGTGCACCGTGGCGATCAGGTTGGGGTCGTTCAGCGCGGTGAAGGTGCTGGCGAGCTCGTCGAGCCGGGCCTGGTCGGATGAGGTGTGCAGGGTCGGCAGGATGAGCAGCCGGGTGGCGTTGTTGCCGCCGGAGTTGCGGACGATCTGGTGGAACCTGCGGTTCAACTCGTCGAGCAGCTGGGCGTTCTGGGCATCGCCGGAGCTGTTGCTGAACTGCGGCTCGTTGACGCTCTCGAAGTGCAGCTTCGGCGACGAGTCGCGGAAGGTGTTCGCCAGCTGGGTCCACAGCGCCGAGTAGCGGTCCAGGACGCCGGTGCGGTTACTCGGCATCGTGTTGATCCACTGCCACGAGTCGTGGTGCAGGTTGATCATCACGTACAGGTCCTCGGCGAGGGCCCAGTCGACGATCTGCTTCACCCGGGCGAGCCGGGTGGGGTCGATCGTGTAGTTTGGCGCGCCGCCGTGGTGGTGCGTCCAGGTCGTCGGGATCCGGATGCTGTTGAAGCCCTGCGACTTGATGGTGCGGATCAGGTCCTGGGTGACCAGCGGGTTGCCCCATGAGGTCTCGCCGCTGCCGCCGACGTTGTCGCCGGTCGCGTCGAGAGTGTTGCCCAGGTTCCAGCCCGGCTGCATCGCGTCGACGACGTCCTGCGGGTCGCCCGGCGGACGCGGGGTGGCGGTCGGCGTCGGGGACGGCGGCGCGGTGGTCGGCGGCACCGTCGGCGACGGTGGGTCGGTCGGTGGCGGCGTGCTGGGTCCGACGCTGCCGGTGCAGGTGACGCCGTTGAGCGCGAACGAGGTCGGCGCGGTGTTGCTACCCGACCAGGAGCCGTTGAAGCCGAACGAGACGGTCGCGTTGGTGCCGAGGTTGGCGTTGTAGCTGACGTTGGTCGCGGTTACCTGGCTGCCCGAGCTGGTGACGGTGGCGTTCCAGGCCTGGGTGACCTGCTGTCCGGACGGGAAGGCCCAGGTCAGCTGCCAGCCGTTGAGCGGGTCGCCCAGGTTGGTGACGTTCACGCTGGCGGTGAAGCCGCCGGGCCACTGGGCGGGCGCCGAGTAGACCACCCGGCAGCCGGCGGCCGCGTGCGCGCTGGCCGCGACGGCGACGCTACCGCCGACCAGTGCGGCGGTCACACCGCCGGCGATCAGGCCGGCACGCCACCGTCTGCCGCGAGCCGTCGTTGTCTGTTGAGTCATGTCGCTCCTCGCCGTGGGGTGTGCCTGCGGGTCAGGCACGGAGGGACGGGCACCGGCGGTCGCAACGCACAGCCAGCACCAGCGAAGTGGCCGCAGACTAAGTCGGGAGCCTAAACTTTGTCAATCGGCGTACGCCGATGTGGACGGCCGACGGTGAACCGCCACGGCCGCCCCGCCACCACCTGCGGACGCCCTCTGACCAGCACGAAAAGATCCCGCTGGCGGACCAACGTCCGCCAGCGGGATCGAAACGAACCACCGGCCCCGGGCCGGCGCGCGTCACGCCTCAGTGCACCGTCACCGTCGGCCCGGGAAGAAGCTCACGCATCTCCGCCGGCAACTCGGCACCCATCTCGTCGGCGATCCGCAGCGCCTCCTCCACCAGGGTCTCCACGATCTGCGACTCCGGCACCGTCTTGATCACTTCGCCCTTGACGAAGATCTGGCCCTTGCCGTTGCCGGACGCCACCCCGAGGTCGGCCTCCCGAGCCTCACCCGGCCCGTTCACCACGCAACCCATCACCGCCACCCGCAGCGGCGCCGGGAACCCGTCCAGCGCGGCGGTCACCTGGTCGGCCAGGGTGTACACGTCCACCTGCGCCCGGCCACAGGACGGGCAGGAGACGATCTCCAGACCACGCTCACGCAACCCGAGCGACTCCAGGATCGCCGTACCGACCTTGATTTCCTCCACCGGCGGCGCGGACAGTGACACCCGGATGGTGTCGCCGATCCCCTCGGCCAGCAGGGCGCCGAACGCCACCGCCGACTTCACCGTGCCCTGGAACGCCGGGCCGGCCTCGGTCACCCCGAGGTGCAGCGGGTAGTCGCACTGCTCGGCCAGCAGCCGGTACGCCCGGATCATCACCACCGGGTCGTTGTGCTTTACCGAGATCTTGATGTCCCGGAAGTCGTGCTCCTCGAACAGCGAGCACTCCCACAGCGCCGACTCGACCAGCGCCTCGGCGGTCGCCTTACCGTGCTTGGCCAGCAACCGCTTGTCCAGCGAACCGGCGTTGACGCCGATCCGGATCGGCGTCCCGGCCGCCGACGCCGCCTTGGCGATCTCGGCCACCTTGTCGTCGAACTGCCGGATGTTGCCCGGGTTGACCCGCACCGCCGCACAGCCGGCGTCGATCGCCGCGAAGACGTACTTCGGCTGGAAGTGGATGTCGGCGATCACCGGGATCTGCGACTTGCGGGCGATCGTCGGCAGCGCGTCCGCGTCGTCCTGCGACGGCACGGCGACCCGCACGATCTGGCAGCCGGACGCGGTCAGCTCGGCGATCTGCTGCAGGGTGGCGTTGATGTCCGAGGTCACCGTGGTGGTCATCGACTGTACGGAGACCGGCGCACCGCCACCCACCGGCACCGGACCGACCATGATCTGCCGGCTGGCCCGGCGCGGCGCCAACGGCGGCGGCGGCACCACGGGCATGCCCAGACTGACTGCGGTCACTTCAACTCACCTCGAGAACAGCGTGATCGGGTTGACCACGTCCGCGGTGATGGTCAGCAGCGTGAACGCGCCACCGATCAGCAGAACCGCGTACGTGAGTGGCATCAGTTTGAAATAGTCGACCCGGCCCGGATCGGGCCGGCCGAGCACCGCGTACAGCCAGGACCTGGCCTTCTCGAACCAGGCGATCGCGATGTGCCCGCCGTCCAGCGGCAGCAGCGGCAGCAGATTGAACACCCCGACGAAGAAATTCAGCGAGATGAACAGCAGCACGAACAGCTCCCAGGCGTCATTGGCCACCGCCTCCCCGCCGAGCCGGCTGGCACCGACCACGCTGATCGGGGTGTCGATGTCGCGCTCCGCGCCAGTGATCGACGCCCACAGCGCCGGGATCTTCTCCGGGATCCGCATCATCGCCTCGACGGTGCCGACCGCCATCTGGCGCAGGTAGTCGCCGGTCGCGCCGAATGCCTCGATCGGCCCGTACGTCACCATGCCCGGCTTCTCGATCCGCAGCCCGACGCCGAGCGCGGCGACCGTGCTCAGCGGGCCTTCGTCGGTGCCCAGCTCGGGGCGCTGCACCGCGGCGAGCTCCGCCTCGACCGTGCCGGTCGTCCCGTCCCGCTCGTACCGGACGGTCGCCGGCCCCGGATCGGCACCCCGGATCGCCTCCAGCATGTCACCCCAGGTGTCGACCGGGGTGCCGCTCACCGCGAGGATCCGGTCGCCGTCGCGCAGGCCCGCCTGCGCGGCCGGGCTGGCCGGGTCGCCGGCCTCGCAGGCGCGGGCCACGTACTCGACGACCACGCAGTCGGTGACCGCGACCACCGCCGGCTCCTGGCGGGCCTGCTCCTCGGTGGCGGGGAAGTCCGGATTCGGCAGGCCCATGAAGACCGCAGCCAGCCAGAGCGCGACGATCGCCAGCCCGAAGTGGGTCACCGACCCGGCGGACATCACCACCGTCCGCTTCCACACCGGGAAGCGCCACATCACCCGGGACTCGTCGGCGGGTGCCACGTCGTCGTCCTGCGGGGTCATGCCGACGATCTTGCAGAAGCCACCCAGCGGGATGGCCTTGAGACCGTACTCGGTCTCGCCGCGGCGGAACGACCAGATGGTGGGGCCGAAACCGACGAAGTACCGGGTCACCTTCATCCCGAACTTCTTCGCGGTCACCATGTGACCGGCCTCGTGCAGGCTGACCGAGATGAGAATCGCGAGGGCGAAGAGAACCACCCCGAGCAGGTACGCCATCAAGCTCCCTCCGCCGATGCACCGATCAGCTCCTGCGCCCGGGTTCGCGCCCAGGATTCCGCAGTGAGCACATCGTCGACCGTACCCGGTTCGCCGAAGTCCGGTGCCGACTGCAGCACCCGCTCCACCGTGTCGACGATGCCGAGGAACGGTAGCCTGCCGGCGACGAACGCCGCCACGCACTCCTCGTTCGCCGCGTTGTATACCGCCGGCCGGCAGCGGCCGTCCGCGCCGGCCTGCTTGGCCAGCGCCACCGCCGGGAACGCCGTCTCGTCGAGCGGGGCGAACTCCCAGCTGTGCGCCCGGGTCCAGTCGACCGGGGCGGCCGCCGCCGGCACCCGGGCCGGCCAGCCCAGGGCCAGCGCGATCGGCAGCCGCATGTCCGGCGGACTGGCCTGGGCGATCGTCGAACCGTCCACGAACTCCACCATCGAGTGGATCACCGACTGCGGGTGGACCACCACCTCGATTCGCGGGTACGGGACGCCGAACAGTTCGTGCGCCTCGATGATTTCCAGGCCCTTGTTCACCAGCGTCGCCGAGTTGATCGTGATGACCGGGCCCATGTTCCAGGTGGGATGGGCCATCGCCTGCTCCGGAGTGACGTCGGTCAGCTCGGCACGCGGCCGCCCCCGGAACGGGCCGCCGCTCGCCGTCACCACCAGTTTGCGCACCTCGTCGGCGGTGCCCGAACGCAGGCACTGGGCGAGCGCCGAATGTTCGGAGTCCACCGGCACGATCTGGTCCGGGCGCTGCATCGCGGCCCGCACGATCGGGCCGCCGGCGATCAGCGACTCCTTGTTGGCCAGCGCCAGGGTCCGGCCGGCCCGCAACGCCGCCAACGTCGGGGCCAGCCCTCGGGAGCCGTCCACCCCGTTGAGCACCACGTCGCACGGCCACTCGGCGAGTTCGGCCATCGCCGACGGGCCGGCCAGAATCTTCGGGATCCGGAACCCACCGGTCGGGTAGCCGCGCCGGGACGCCTCGGCGTAGAAGGCGAGCTGCAGGTCCTGCGCCGCCGAGGCCCGGGCCACCGCCACCACTTCGACCTGCAACTGCAGTGCCTGTACGGCGAGCAGCTCGACGTTGCCGCCGCCGGCGCCGAGCCCGACGATCCGGAACCGGTCAGGGTTGCGGGTGACGATGTCGACCGCCTGGGTGCCGATCGAGCCGGTGGAGCCGAGCAGGACGATATCCCGTGGGGAGGAAGTCACCGACCTATTGTCCCGCAGCGGCGCAGCCGCCCGGCCGCCGGGCGCGCCGCCGAGTCACCGGGACATCGCGTCACCGTGCGCCGTCGTCGGCCTCGTCGAGCAGATCGGCCGGATCGATGGTGAACTCGAACGGCTCCTTCATCACGAACGTGGTCCCGGCTGCGGCCGCCGCCACCGGCCGGTACTCCCCGTCGCTCAGCTCGTGCAACGCCAGCGCCGGCACCCGGTTGCGGAAGTCCGCCCGGAGAAAGAAGGGCACGCCGGCTGCGGCGTACTGCCGGGGCCGGTCGATCACGTCCTTGCGCCGGTTGCCCTTGGAAACGATCTCGCCGAGCAGCACGGCCTCCGAGATGGGCATCGAGACGTGACCTCCACCAGGTGAGCGGAGCACCACGATGTCGGGGATGTACAGGTCGTCGCCCGAGACGACGTTGACCTCGTGGTACAGCCAGAGCTTCGCCCGGCGCGCTGCCTGCTTCAACAGATACGCCAGATCCAGCTCGATCGTCTGATGGTCGTACCCGGCATGTGGTGTCACGATCACGCTCCCGCTGAGAACCTCGACCTTGGGACCATTGGTCTCCGGCAACAGGTCAAGGGCGAGCTGCGCGGTCCACGGCTCGTCGAAATCGCCGAGTACGTCGAACGACGGCTCACGCGGCGGCTCCGGATCGGGCACGAATGCCGGCTGTGCCAACGTGCTCACCCCTTTCCGCGGGACATGATGCACCGACCAGACTAGCCGCGCCGCCCCGCCACGGCGGCGCACCGGGCCATGTCGGCTAGCCGACCGTCGCCGGGCCGAACCGGCCACCCGGTCGGCCCACCGCCCGTACGGGAGTGGCGACCGCCCCGGTGGGGAAAGCTAGGGGACATGGTCTCCCGAGGGCGCCGGCTGGTCCGGGCAGCGTTCCGGCCGCTGCGCGGGCGGGACCTGTCGTTGCACGCCGCCTCGATCACCTTCTTCGGCGCGATCGCGGTCGTCCCGGTGGTGCTGCTGGCGATCTGGCTGACCGGGCTGTTCGCCGGTGCGGGCCGGATCCGCCGGCTCACCGACCCGGCGATCGACACCCTGCCCGGACAGATCGGCGCCGATCGGGCCGCCGCCGCCCTGATCGACGCCGGCCTGCATCTCACCCCGATGCTGGCGCTGGCCGCGCTGCTACCCGCCTCGCTGTACGGCGAAGGGCTGCGCCGGGCGTTCGTGTCGGTGGCGCCACCACCGGAGCCGGCCGAGTCGATGGTCGGCTGGCGGGGACGGGTACTGCTGCTGCCGCTGCTCGGCGCGGCACCGGCGCTGATGCTGCTGGTGCTGCTGGCCCTACCGTCGGCCGCCGGGCTGTTCGCCCGGGGCGGCTGGGCCGGCGCGCTCGGGGTGGTGGTGTCGTTCCTGGCCGTCTGGCTGGGGCTGAGCCCGGTGCTGGTCTGGGTCTTCCGGGTGGTCGGGCCGGGCAAACCGGACTGGCTGGCCACCGTCGCGGTCGGCTCGTTCACCGCCGCCAACCTGTCCGGTTTCCTGCACGGGTTCATCCTGTTCTGCTCGCTGCCGCTGGACCTCGGGGTGCCGTTCGGCGGGCTCGACCAGGTCGGCGCGGCGGTCGCGGTGCTGCTCTGGCTCTACCTGCTGCACGTGATCGTGCTGGCCGGCTACTCCACCACGCTGGCGTTCAGCCGGTGGCGCCGTCGGCACCGGCACCGGAGCCGACCGACGCCAACTGCGGCTGCGCCGGGGTCTCGTGCAGGCCGAACCGGCGGTACAGCCGGCCCAACGGACCCGGCGCCCACCAGTTCCACCGACCCAGCAGCCGCATCGTCGCCGGCACCAGCAGTACCCGCACCAGGGTCGCGTCGACGACGATCGCCACGATCATCCCGACCCCGATCAGCTTGATGAACGAGATGCCGCCGGTGGCGAAGCCGGCCACCACCACGATCAGCAGCAACGCGGCGGCGGTGATGATCCGCCCGGTGTGCTGCAGCCCGGCGGCGACCGACGCGGTGTTGTCGCCGGTGCGGTCCCACTCCTCCCGCACCCGCGACAGCAGGAACACCTCGTAGTCGGTGGCCAGGCCGAACAGCACCGCCAGCATCAGGATCGGGTTGGTCGGATCGATGAACCCGGTCGGGGTGAAGCCGAGCCAGTCGGCGAAGTGCCCGTCCTGGAACACCCAGACCACCACGCCGAACGAGGCACCGATCGACACCAGGTTCATCAGCACCGCCTTGACCGGCAGCACCACCGAGCCGAACGCCAGAAACAGCAGCACCATGGTGGCGGTGGCCATCAGCAGCGCCATCCACGGCAGGTAGCTGCCGAGGCTGTCCAGCATGTCGATGTCGGCGGCGGTGCGGCCACCGACGAGGACCTCGGCCCCGGCCGGGGGCGGCAGGTCCCGGATGGCCCGCACCAGTGCTTCGGCCTCGTCGCCGGTCGGCTCGCCGACGTAGCTGACCCGAATCAGCGCCGAGGCGTCGCGTACCGCCGCGATCTGGGCACCGGTTGCGCCCGGCAGCCCGGCGATGTCCTCGGCGAAGGCTTGCGCCAGGTCGGGGCCGGCACCGGAGACCAGAACTTCGATCGGGCCGATGCTGGCACCGTCGGGGAACTCCTCGGCGATCGTCTCGGCCACCACCCGCGACTGCGCACCGGCCGGCAGCACCCGCTCGTCGAAGCCGCCGAACTCGGCCCGCAGGAACGGGGTGGCCAGCAGCAGCAGCCCGACCACCACGACGGTGGCGTACCGCACCGGACGCCGCATCACGCTACGGGCGATCCGCGCCCAGGCACCGACCCGGGCGGCCTCCCCCGGCGGTGGCGGCACCGACCGGCGTCGCCACGGCAACGGTACGGCGAGCGCGTTGATCCGCGGGCCGAGCACCGCCAACAGGGCGGGTAGCGCGGTCACCGAGGCGAGCATGGCGACCAGCACCGCGGCCATCCCGCCGAAGCCGATCCCGGTCAGGAACGGCTGCGGGAAGATCAGCAGGCTGATCAGCGAGGTACCGATGATCAGGCCGGAGACCGCGACGGTACGCCCGGCGGTGGCGACCGTGCGCACCAGCGCTTCCGGGGTCGGATACCCGGCGGCCAACTCCTCCCGGAACCGGCTGACCACGAACAGCGCGTAGTCGATCGCCATGCCCAGCCCGATCAGGGTGATCACGTTGATCGCGAACACCGAGACCTCAGTGACCAGGGTCAGCGCCCGGACCGCAACGAACGCACCGAGGATGGCGAGCACGCCGACCAGCAGCGGCATCGACGCCGCGACCAGCCCGCCGAAGATCAGCACCAGCAGCACCAGCAGGATCGGCAGGGCGATCAGCTCGGCCCGGGTGATGTCGCGGATGGTCTGCTCGTTGGCCTGGTCGAGGAACGGCACGGCACCGCCGGCCCGGGTGGTCAGCCCCGGCGCGTCCAGCAGCGGCCGGATCTCGTCGTAGGCGGCGGTCTTGGCGTCCTCGTCGTCGCCGGCGAGCTGTACCAGGGCGTAGGTGGCCCGCCGGTCGGTGGCGACCAGCGCCGGCGACTCGGTGTCGTAGTAGCTGGTGACACTGGTCACCTCCGGCCGGGTGGCCAGCGATGCCAGGGTCTCGGTGACCGGCTCGCGGAACGCCGGGTCGTCGACGGTGGCCGTGTCACTGCGGTACAGCACCAGCACGTCGACGTCCTGGTTGCCCAGCTCGGCGTTGATCCGCTCCCGGGCCTGCGTCGACTCGGCCGCCGGGTCGGCGAAACCGCCACCGGAGACCGCCCCGAACAGGCCGGTCCCCCAGGTCACTCCGACGACGACCAGCAACGCGGCAGCGCCCAGCACCACCCATCGCAACCGGACCACGGTCCGTCCCCACCACGCGAACACGTTTCGACTATCGCAGGCCCATCATGGACGCCGCACGGCGACTAGGGTCGGGACATGGGTACGTCACATTCCCTGCCGGCCCGGGCCGACGTGGTCATCATCGGGTCCGGGCACAACGGTCTGGTCGCGGCGGTCCTGCTGGCCCGGGCCGGGCTGGACGTGCTGGTGCTGGAGGCGGCCGAGGTGATCGGCGGTGCCACCCGCACCGAGCAGCCGTTCACCCGGGTGCCAGGGCTGCGCCACTCGACCGGCTCGTACCTGCTCGGGCTGATGCCGCCGGAACTGCTGGCCACCCTCGACGTGACCATCCCGGTGCTGCGCCGCGACCCGCACTACTTCCTGCCCACCCCAGGCGGGCCGGGGTCGCCGTACCTGCTGTTCGGCACCGACCGGGCCGCGACCCGGGCGCAGATGGCGGCGACTTTCTCCGCCGCCGACGTGGCCGCCGACGACGCCATGCAGGCTGAGCTGGCGGCGCTACGCGACGACCTGGCGCCGGCCTGGCTGGCCGAGCCGCTGCCGGTCGAGCAGACCGCGCAACACTACGTCCGCCCGGCGCTGCGGCAGGTCTTCGTCGACCTGGTCCGCGGCTCGGTCGCCGACTACCTGGCCCGCTTCGAGTTCCGCTCCGAGCTGCTGGTCGCCATGTACGCCGTCACCGACGGGCTGAGCGGGCTGACCGCCGGGCCGGACGACCCGGGCACCGGCCACAACTTCCTGGCCCACAACATGTGCCGGCTACCCGGCTCGGACGGCACCTGGATGATCGCCGCCGGCGGGATGGGCACCGTGTCGCGGACCTTCGCCGACGCCGCCCGGGCCGCCGGGGCGCGGATCGTCACCGACACACCGGTCACCGGGATCACCGTGGACGCCGGCAACGCCAGCGGCGTCGTCGTCGCCGACGGCCGGTCGGTCGCCGCCGAGGTGGTGCTCGGCGCCTGCGACCCGTACCGACTGCTGGAGCTGGCCCCCGACGGCGCGCTGCCGGCCGAGTTGACCGACCGGGTGGCCGCAACCCGGCGGCCGGGCAGCACGTTGAAGGTCAACCTGGCGCTGACCGGGCTGCCCCGGTTCAGCTGCCTGCCGGACGCCGCGCCCAGCCCGTTCGGGGCCACGATCCATCTGCTGCCCGGGTCGGCGTCGCTGCTGCCCGGCGGCGGCGAGTCGCCGATGACCGCGCTGCGGGCGATGTGGGCCGATGTGCTGGCCGGCCGGCTGCCGGCCGAGCCGACCATCGAGTGGTACCTGCACACCACCGTCGACCCGTCGCTGCGTGACGCCGCCGGGCATCACTCGTCGGCGTTGTTCGTCCAGTCGGTGCCGTGGCAGCCGGCGGGTTCGTCGTGGTCGACCGAGCTGCCCGGGTACGTCGAACAACTGCTGGCCGTCTGCGACCGGTACGCGCCGGGCACCAGCGCGCTGGTCGCCGACGCGGTGCCGCTCGCCCCACCCGGCATCGAGGCGCACTTCGGCATCACCGGCGGGCACATCCACCACATGGACAACACCGTGTCGTTCACCGACCGGATGCCGTACGCCACCGGGCTGCCCGGCCTGTACGCGGGCAGCGCCGGCTGTCACCCGGCGGGCAGTGTGATCGGCGCCGCCGGGCACAACGCCGCCCGGCGGATCCTCACCGACCTGGGGCGCGGCGGACGTTAGACGCGGCGGTCCCCAGGCCCCCGGCGCCAGGCAGGTGCTAGGCCTGCGCCGCCGGCTCGCCGGCCGGGGTCTGGGACTCCGCCGGTGCCGGGGTGCCCGCCCGGCGGGCCCGGATCTCGTGCCCGACGCTGGTCAGGCACCGCCCGCTGGTCAGGTCGAACCGCCAGCCGTGCAGCTGGCAGGTGAGCTGGTCGCCGTCGATGATGCCGAACCGGGTCAGGTCGGCCTTCAGGTGCGGGCAGCGGCGCTGCACGATCCAGTCACCGATCTTGACGTCCTCGGCGTCCGGGCGTTGCTCGGCGTACCAGCCCTCGGCGTACTGCAGCCGCTCTGTGGACAGGCACTTGAAGAAGGCGTAGACGAACTCGTTGTACTGGCCGATCCGCGCGGCGGAGAACCGGCAGGACAGGAAGAGCGAGTTGACCCAGTCGACCTCGCCGGTGTGCAGCAGGTGCTCCACCAGGGCCCGGTCGGTGCGGAACCGGTAGCGGACCTTCTCGTCGGCGTACGGCCGCACCTGCTTGCCGGGGAAGTCCACCACGATCGACTCGACCGACTCGCCGTCGTAGTCGACCAGGTCGAACCGGACCGGGCCGCCGACCCCTTTGGCCAGGTAGACCGACTCCTCCAGCAACGGCTCGATACGACGTTTCATCTCGCCCAGTACGTCGATCTCCGGGTGCCGCCAGGAGGCCTTCTCGGCCTCGATGACCGGGCGCTTGCGCTCCCGCATCTCGACCAGGTGGGCCTGCTTGTTGGCGAAGAACTCGTCGACCGGCTGCGGGTGCGTGGTGCGGCAGTCGTCGGCGGTGACCTCGGCGACCGAACCGGGCAGCAGCACCACTCCGTTGCTGCCGCCGACCTTGGCGTACTCGGACAGGAAGACCTGCTGGTCGGGGAAGATGTTGCCCTCGTCGCCGTGGATGTCGTTGAACTGCCACAGCGCGTCGTCGAGGAAGCAGGGCGGCCCGGCGATCGGGAAGACGTACGACGCCTTCAGATCGTCGATGTACCGCCAGGTGCGATCGAACTGGCGCTCCCGTTTCTGCTTGCCGAACGCGGTCTTGGCGTTGGTGGGCAGTTCGTAGACCATCGGGTACCAGATGGCGCCGGAGAACTGCAGCAGGTGGGCGTGCACGTGGCCGAGCGCGGCGAAGACCGACAGATCGGTGGGACGGGCGTCGTTCTGGTTGAGCAGTCGGATACCGTCGTGTTCAACCCACAACGACGAGTCACCGATCGGGCCGTCGGTCGGGCTGGTCAACGCCTGGATCATGACGTTGAGGCCGCCGTCCAGCTCGACCACCTCGTTGGTCTTCGTCCGCAGGAAGCTGGTGAAGCCGAGCTCACGCAACTCGTCCTCCAGCTCCGAGGTGGGGTACTCGGGCAGCAGCACGGTCGCCTTCTTAGACACGAAGCGCTTGAGGTGCGCCGCGTCGAAATGGTCCCGGTGCAGGTGGGAGACGTACAGATAGTCGACCTGTCCGAGGGATTCCCAGTCCAGCTGGGAGTTGTCCGGAAAGGGAAACCATGAGGCGAAGTAGGCCGGGTTGACCCACGGGTCGCACAGGATGCTGCCCGCAGCCGTGTCGATCCGCATACTGGCGTGCCCGGTTCCCGTCAGTCGCACCGTACAGACCCCCTCGGTCACAAGCGATGTGTACGCCGGAAACGCTACCGGAGGCAGCAGTCGCCCCGGCTGGCGACGTCCGGATCCGCTGGCTCCCGGCGCTGCCTGCCCGGATGACGCGTGGCTCCCGGCGCTGCCTGCCCGGATGACCGGCGCCTGCACGGATCCCACGGCGGGGTCGCGATGCCGCGTCCGCCGGCACCATGCCAGACTGGGCGGGATCCATGCGAGCGACCGGGCTCCGTTCATCGGAACGGGCCGGTTCGAGAAGGAGGACCAGCCGTGGCCGGAACCGAGCCGGTGACCTCACCCGACCAGCACAAGCCGGGCCATCGCAAGTTGGGGCGGATCGGTGCTGTCGTTTCGGCGTTGGTGTTGCTCTCCATGCTGATCGGCAACCATGAGGGCCGCGTCGAGGACATCTGGCTGATCGGCCTGGCCGTTGGACTGCTGGCCATCGTCGTCGGCGACGCCGTGCTACGACGCAACGGCTTGCGTTCCTGACCCCGGGCCCGGGCCGCACCGCTGGCGCTGATCCGGCGCCTGACCGCTGGCGCTGATCCGGCCAGGGCGGCCGCAGCCGGCGGTCACCGGCCGCGCTGCAGGATGTCCTGTACCTCCTTCAGCGCGGCGTCGACCTCGGCCTCGAAGTAGCCGCCGGTGACCAGCCCGAACTGCACCGTGTCGAGTTCCGCCGTGTCCACCGGCATCGGTCCCCGGCCGGCCATCGCGGTAAGGAGTTCCTCGAACAGCCGGTCCACCTGCGCCGGGTCGTAGCCGCTGCCGAACCGGCGGACCTGGAAGGTCCGCCGGATCTGGTCCACCCGCTGCAGGCTGCCACCACCGGACGGTCCCGCCGGTCCGCCCGGCAGGTGGCCGGGGCTGCCCGGCCCACCCGGGTAGCCGGCGACGCCGGGCTGACCCGGCATCGCCGGGTGGCCGCCCGTCATGCCCTGGTGGCCACCGCCGGGAGGGCCGCCCATTCCGGGGTGGCCGCCGGGGGAACCACCCATGCCGGGATGGCCGGGGTGTCCACCCGGCGGCGGACCGGACGGGCCAGATCGCCGATCCGGGAAGTAGATCTCGGCCGTCATGTCGGCCTTGCCGTGCCGGCCCTGCTCGAAGCCGTCGAACCGACCGTCCGGGCCAGGGCCGAAGCCGCGGTGCGGCCCGCCCGGTGCCGGGACCGGCGGGCCGCCTGCCGGAGCGCCTGGCGGGTAGCTGCCCCGGGGGTCCTCGTAGCGGCCATAACTTCCGGTCGGCTGGTCGGCATAGTGGCCGTACGGATCGGGGGCCGGCCCGGGCTGACCGGGCATCGGCCCAGGCTGACCGGGCATCGGCCGCGGCGGCAGCGCGGCGGCGGCCGACGGCACCGGACGGTCGTCACGCATCGGACGATCGTCCCGCCCGGCCGGGGTCAGCCGGTCGGGCCGGCCGGCACGGGTCTCCGCGCCACGACCGGCTGGGCCACGCTCCTCCAGCTCGGTCAGCTGTCGTTCCACCCGGTCCAGGTGCAGGTCGACCTGCCATTCGTCGTAGCCGTTGAACCGGACTCTGAATACGACATCGTGCACTTCCTGCGCGGAAACCGGTGACCCGACCGGCTCGCCGGCGAGTGTGGCCTCGACACGGTCGAGGAAGGCATCCACTTCGTCGACCTTGTAGCCCCGACGAAGCGCCCGGCGCCGGAAGCGCTGTCCCTGACTCGCCACTACGTCTCCTGATTCACTCGCTGATCACACCGGTAGCTCATGACGCCGTCTCAGCGGCAGCGAGCTGCCCGCATGCTCCGTCGATCTCCCGGCCCCGGGTGTCGCGGACGGTCACCGCGACACCGGCTGTACGCAGCCGACGAACGAATTCCCGCTCGACCGGCTTGGGACTGGCGTCCCAACGACTGCCCGGAGTCGGATTGAGCGGAATTAGATTCACATGGGCCATGCGACCAGCCAGCAATCGACCCAGCAGATCGGCTCGCCATGGCTGGTCGTTCACATCCCGGATCATCGCGTACTCGATGGACACCCGCCGGCCGGTACGGTCCGCGTATTCCCACGCGGCGTCCAGGACTTCGGCGACCTTCCACCGTTGGTTGACTGGCACGAGTTCGTCGCGCAGATCATCATCGGGCGCATGCAACGACAGCGCAAGAGTCACCGATAGGTCTTCCCCGGCGAGACGGCGCATCGCCGGCACCAGTCCGACGGTCGAGACGGTCACATGCCGCTGCGACAGGCCCAGCCCTTCCGGTGGTGGCGCGCAGAGCCGGCGGACGGCGGCGATCACCCGGCCGTAGTTGGCCAACGGTTCGCCCATCCCCATGAAGACGACGTGTGACAGCCGGGGCGGTGACCCGGTGACGCCACCCGCCGCAGCCACTCCCGCAAGGTGGACGACCTGGTCGATGATCTCCGCGGTGGACAGGTTTCGGGTCAGCCCGGCCTGACCGGTGGCACAGAACGGACAGGCCATCCCGCACCCGGCCTGGCTGGACACGCAGACGGTCACCCGGTCCGGGTAACCCATCAACACGCTCTCCACCAGGGCTCCGTCGTGCAACCGCCAGAGCGCCTTGCGGGTGGCACCGCTGTCACACGCGCTTTCGCGCACCGGAGTGAGCAGGGTCGGCAGCAGCCGTTCGGCGACCCCGGCCCGGACGGCGGCCGGCAGATCCGTCATCGCCTGCGGGTCCCGGGTCAGCCGGCCGAAGTAGTGCGTCGAGACCTGCTTCGCCCGGTACGCGGGCTGGCCGAGCCCGGCCAGCAACGTCTGCCGCTGGCCGAGATCGAGATCGGCCAGGTGCTGGGGCGGCAGGGCGGGGCGACCGTCGGACGCGGCGGTCACCGGACGACTCGGGGTCAGCGGCAGGCTTCTCATGGCAGGACCAGTCTCCCACGATCCCGCCGTGGCCGGCTCGCCACGGTGGGCGGATCGACCGGCCACCCCCTTCTGAACGACCGCTCAGCCGACCAACGCGATCAACGACAGCACGAGGTAGGAGACCGGCAACGCGAACAGGATCGAGTCGAGCCGGTCCATCAGCCCGCCGTGTCCGGGTAGCAGGTTGCTCATGTCCTTGACCCCGAGATCCCGCTTGAGCATGGACTCGCCGAGGTCCCCCAGCACAGCCGCGACCGACACCGCCACGCCGAACAGTGCCCCCCACAGCGGCATGACGTCGAGCAACAGAAACAGCAGCACCGCGCTGCCGATCCCGGCGGCGGCCACCGACCCGGCGAAGCCTTCCCAGGACTTCTTCGGGCTGATCGTCGGAGCCATCCGGTGCCTGCCGTAGAAGACGCCAGCGGCATAGCCACCGGTATCGGAGAGGATCACCGCAGCCAGGGTGACCAGAATCTGCAGGTCGCCGTCCGGCCGACTGGCCAGCAACGCGGCGAAACCACCCAGAAACGGGACGTAGACCGCGATCAGCGTGGCCGTGGCCGCGTCCCGCTGATACCCGGACGGTCCGTCGCCCAGCCGCCAGATCAGCATCGCCAGGACCGTCACCAGCAGCCCGAGCGCCAGAGCATCCGGGCCGATCCGCCAGGCCAGCACGGACATCAGCGCGCCGCCGGCGAGCAACGGGGTCGTCGGCGGGCGGGCGCCGCTGGTGCGCACCGCTCGGATCATCTCCCAGGTGCCCAGGCTGACGGCGGCCAGCAGGACGACCAGGAAGGCTGGCCGCCACAGGAACAACGAACCGAGCACCACGACGACCAGCCCGAGGCCGACGCCGATGGCGGCCGGCAGATTTCGACCGGCCGACGGCCGACGGTCGGCAGCCGGCGATGCGTTCCCGGCCTCGCCGGGCGGATCCTGACCGGCCCGACGAGAGCCGGTCGGCTCCGGCAGCGGCTGATCCGGGTCGGAGCGCTCGGTCGCCGGCCGGGCCGGACCGGACCGGCCGGATCGACGGCGTCGCGCGCCGGCCCGCCGACGCGCTGCCGAGCTGTCGGGCCCGGCCTGCGGATCCGGGTCCGTCGACGGCTCTGCCTGCTCGCCGTCCCGGTACCCGGTCGACCAGTGACTGCTGCCGTGACCGTTGCCGGTCGGCGCGCCGGCCTGGGGCAGACCGCGGTTGCCGAGGTGGGAACCGGCGTACGGGAATTCCCCGGTACCGGTGTACGGCCCGGTGGGGACGGGACCGCCATGGGCCGCACCCCCGTACGCGGCGCCACCGTAACCGGCGGTGCCGTAACCGGCGCCGGGCACTCCGTTCGGGCCGCCGTACGGCTGGGACCGCTCGGCCAACGGGTGGCCGTTACGGGTCTCCGGAGCTGACGGTTCGGGCGCGGCGCCGGGGTGCCGCGCCCTCGTTCGAGCGTCCGGTTGATCGCCGCCAGCGGTCTCGGGGTAGGACATCAGACCTCGAGCAGCTCGGTTTCCTTGTGTTTGACCAGATCGTCAACGCTGGACACGTACCGGTGAGTGAGATCGTCCAGTTCCTTCTCGGCCCGGCGTCCCTCGTCCTCGCCGGCCTCGCCGTCCTTGACGATGCGGTCGAGTTCTTCCTTGGCCTTGCGACGGACGTTGCGGATAGCGACCTTGGCGTCCTCGCCCTTGCCGCGCGCCACCTTGATCATCTCTCGCCGGCGGTCCTCGGTCATCTGCGGCAGCAGGATCCGGAGCTGGGTCCCCTCGTTGTTGGGGTTGACTCCGAGGTCCGAGTCGCGGATCGCCTTCTCCATCGCGGCGAGCTGCGACATGTCGTACGGCTTGACGATGGCCATCCGCGGCTCGGGCACCCCGACGGATGCCATCTGGGTGATCGGCGTCGGGGTCCCGTAGTAGTCGAGCACGATGCGGGAGAACATCGCCGGAGTGGCCCGGCCGGTCCTGATCGCGCCCAGCTCCTCCTTGGCGTGCTCGACGGCGCGCTCCATCTTCTCCTCTGCTTCGAGCAGAGTCTCCTCGATCACCTGTTCCGTCGCCTCCTTCTGATGGTCCGGTGTCCCTGCTGGCACCTGCCGATACGGATCCGCCGTGCGCGGCCCGGACCGGTCAGGTCGTGATCAAGGTACCGATGCGCTCGCCGGCGACCGCGCGCACGATCGTGTCGTCGCCCTGCGCCCCGAAGACCAACATCGGCAGGTCGTTGTCCATGCAGAGGCTGAACGCGGCGGCGTCGGCCACCCGCAGCCCGCGCCGCAGCGCCTCGGCGAAGGTCACCGTGTCGAGCTTGCTGGCGGTCGGGTCGGTCCGTGGATCGGCGGTATACACCCCGTCCACGCCGTTCTTGCTCATCAGCACCACGTCGGCGTGGATCTCCAGGGCACGCTGCGCCGAGACGGTGTCGGTGGAGAAGTACGGCATACCGGCACCCGCGCCGAAGATCACCACACGGCCCTTTTCCAGGTGCCGGATCGCACGCAGCGGGATGTACGGTTCCGCGACCTGGGCCATCGTGATGGCGCTCTGCACCCGGGTCTCGACGCCTTCCTTCTCCAGGAAGTCCTGCAGGGCCAGGCAGTTCATCACGGTGCCCAGCATGCCCATGTAGTCGGCCCGGGCCCGGTCCATGCCGCGCTTCTGCAGCTCGGCACCGCGGAAGAAGTTGCCGCCGCCGACCACCACCGAAACCTGGACCCCGAGCCGGGAGACAGTCGCGATCTGCCGGGCGATGTCCTGCACCACATCCGGATCGACGCCGATCGCTCCGCCGCCGAATACCTCACCGGACAGTTTCAGCACCACCCGCCGGGACCGCCCGGGTGGGGGCGCGGTCGGGTCGTCCGCCGCCAGCGTGTGTCCACTCATTACCTGCGTCATCCGACCCGCCCTTCGCTAGCTGCCCTCAGCGCCGCCGTACTCACCCTCGTGCCCACACTACGGAACGAGGAGGCCGTGGTGCCTGTCACGTACACCAACGGCCTCCTCTGTCGATCGATCGTCTCGATCCTCACCGGGGACCTGTCTGCGTCGGCCGCCGACCGGCCGACGCGCCGGACACCCGGCCCGGACCGGGTCAGGCCTGGCCGACCTCGAACCGGACGAACCCGGTCACGTCGATGCCGGCCTCGGCCAGCACCTTCTTGACCGTCTTCTTGTTGTCCGCCACCGAGGCCTGCTCCAGCAGGACGAAGTCCTTGAAGAAGGCGTTCACCCGGCCCTCGATGATCTTGGGCATGGCCGCCTCCGGCTTGCCCTCCTCGCGGGCCGTCTGCTCGGCGATCCGGCGCTCCGACTCGACCGTCTCCGCCGGCACCTCCTCACGGGTGAGGAAGCGCGGCCGCATCGCGGCGATCTGCATCGCCACACCGCGGGCGTCGGCGTCGGCCGCCTCGTCCTCCTTGCCGGAGTACGCCACCAGGACGCCCACCTGCGGCGGCAGGTCCTGCGCCTTGCGGTGCAGATAGACCGTGACGGTGCCGTCGAGCCGGGCGAACCGGTTGAGCACCAGCTTCTCGCCGATCTTGGCGGACTGCTCCTGAACCGCGTCGGCGACCGGCCGGCCGTCCGGCAGGGTGGAGCCGAGCAGCGCCTCCGCGTCGGTGGCCTTGATCTGCTCGCCGTGCTCGACCAGCAACTGCGCGAAATCGATGAAGTCGGTGTTCTTCGCGACGAAGTCGGTCTCGCAGTTGAGCTCCAGCAGCGCCGACCCGGCGTGGGCCACCAGGCCGTTCGCGGCGGTACGGCCGGCCCGCTTGCCGACGTCCTTGGCGCCCTTGATCCGCAGGATCTCGACGGCCTTGTCGAAGTCGCCCTCGGCCTCCTGCAGCGCCTTCTTGCAGTCCATCATGCCGGCGCCGGTGAGGTCGCGGAGCTTTTTGACGTCCGCGGCGGTGAAGTTGGACATGACTCTCTCTTCAGTCTCGTCAGACGGCTTGGGTGGTCGTCATTCCGCAGCGGCGGCAGCGGGCTCGTTCTCTTTGCCGGCCGAGGGCTCGTTCTCCTTGTTGGCCGGCCCCTCGAGCAGCTCGCGCTCCCACTCGGGCAGCGGCTCGTCGGTGGCGACGGCGCCCGGCTCCGGCTTCTCCTCGGCACCACGCGACTTGCCGGAACGGGCGATCAGACCATCCGCCACGGCGGCCGCGACGACCCGGGTGAGCAGCTCGGCGGAGCGGATCGCGTCGTCGTTGCCCGGGATCGGGAAATCGACCTCGTCCGGGTCGCAGTTGGTGTCGAGCACCGCAATCACCGGAATGCCCAGCTTGCGGGCCTCGTCAACGGCGATGTGCTCCTTCTTCGTGTCGACGACCCAGATCGCCGCCGGCACCTTCTGCATGTCCCGCAGGCCGCCGAGCGTACGGCTGAGCTTGTCCTTCTCCCGGGACAGCTGCAGGGTCTCCTTCTTGGTGTAGCCCTGCGCGGTGCCGGTCAGGTCCAGCGCCTCCAGCTCCTTCATCCGCTGCAGTCGCTTGTACACCGTCTGGAAGTTGGTCAGCATGCCGCCGAGCCAGCGGTGGTTGACGTACGGCTGACCGACCCGGGTCGCCTGCTCGGCGATGGCCTCCTGCGCCTGCTTCTTGGTCCCGACGAACAAAATGTTGCCGCCGTCGGCCACCGTGTCACGGACAAAGGTGTACGCCTTCTCGATGTAGTCGAGGGTCTGGCGCAGGTCGATGATGTAAATGCCGTTACGCTCAGTGAAGATGAACCGCTTCATCTTCGGGTTCCAGCGCCGGGTCTGGTGCCCGAAGTGCACACCGCTCTCCAGCAGCTGACGCATGGTCACCACGGCCATGGTGTCTTCTCCCTGTATGTCCCTGGTTGTCACGCCGGCCGGCGGCCGGGCGTCCTGGCGCCCGGTCGGCGGTCATGGTGGGCCTGAGTGATCAGGACCAGGGGACCGTCGCCCCCACGGCTGTCGCCGGGGAGAAGGGCGCGCGAGGTCGACCGCGCGAGGCGGTCGCCGGTTGTCAAGTGTACGCCCTGCGCCGGGTCGCGACCCGGCCAGCCCGCATGGTTCAGCCCGCGAGTCCGGCCACCACGAACAGCAGCAGGCCGACCAGCAGATGCGCGGTCGGCGGACGCAGCCACGCCTCGACCGGGGAACCCACCTTGGTCGCCCCGGTGGCCAGCGCGTAGAGACCGATCCCGAACGCGGGCAGTCCGATCATCAGCGCCGTACCGGCGACCACCGCGCCGACCTCGGCCGGATCGGCCAGCGCTCCGTCCAGCAACAGCCGCAACGCCGGCACCTCGAAGATCATCACCAGGACGGCGAACAGGATCCCCAGCGCAGGACGTCGACTGCGGTACACCCCGTCGCTGACGACGCTGCCCACCGGTGCCCGCCGGCCGCCGTACTCCCCCATCGACGGCGGATCACCGGCCGGACGGGGGGTGACCGGCGGCATGAGCCCGGTGGGAATGTCGACCGAACTGGCCGACTCGTCCGGCCGCGCCTGGTCGGACCGCCGACCGGGGTCGGACCGCCTTGCGGACTCGGACCGCCGGCCGGCATCGACCGCCGGACCCGGCTCCGGCCGGGGCTCCGGGGTCGCAAACGGTGGACCGCTCGCCGGCCCGGGAGGTGCCGACGCCGGCGGAGCGAACGGCGGTGCCGACGCCGGCGGAGCAAACGGCGGTGCCGACGCCGGAGCCCCGTACGGCGGTGCCGACGACGGTTCCGGCGCCGCGCGCCGCCGGCCACCTTCCGTCGTATCCGCCCGGGCAGCCCGGGCAGCCCGCAGTTCACCGGTACCGTCGCCGCTGGCGTACCGGCTGGTGCCGCCAAACGGGTCGTCACCGAACCGGTCGCTGCTCGACTCGGTGGATTGCCAGGACGGATCGACGTAGGTGCGCTCGGAGTACCACCGGGGATCGGGGTCGTCCGGATAGTTTCGGTTCGGGTCCACGGACAGGGACCGTATGTCACCGCAACCGCCGCCGCCACTCGGGTCCGCTCCACCGACGTCTCGGGCGATCTTGTACCGGTGCTGGTCAGACCGGCGCTAGCAGGTCGGCGGCCGGTGCCGTCGCGGCGTCCACAGCAAGCCCGCCGTCCACAACCACGGCGTACCGCACCGGGCATGAGCCAGCACCGCCGGGCACGTTGCCGGACATGACCAACATCAGGCAGGCCGTCGGCGCCTACGGCGAACGCTGTGCGGTACGGCACCTCGTTGACGCCGGGCTCATTGTCGTCGAACGCAACTGGCGCTGCGCGGCCGGCGAGATCGACATCATCGCCCGGCACGCCGACACCATCGTGTTCTGCGAAGTGAAGACCCGACGCAGTGGCCGCTACGGCGCGCCGGAGGAAGCGGTCACCGCGGCCAAGGCCCGGCGGATCCGCCGGCTGGCCGCCGGCTGGCTGGCCGCCAACCCGGGGCATGGCCGGCGGCCGGTGCGATTCGATCTGATCTGCGTGACCGTCGGTCGGTCCGGCGCGGCCCAGGTCCGGCACCTGACGGCGGCCTTCTGACCAGCGTCGCCCGACCCGTCGGCGTCACCCGGCAGCCGCCGCCTAGCAGCCGGCGTCAACCGGTCGCCGCGTTGTCCACAGCGGGACCTTCATCCACAGGCGCGCCCCTGCCCGGCCCGGCGGCCCGGGTCGCGGACAGCCACCGTCATGCCATGAGAAACGACATCCACCGCCCGCCGCGCGCCGACGACCGACCACCACCATCCACGGAGGATGGCCGACCGCTGGAGACCGGACGATGAGCTACGCGAAGGTGCTCTGCGTCGGCCTGGTCGGCGTCACCGGGCATCTCGTGGAGGTGGAGGCCGACCTCGCCGCCGGGCTCCCCGCAGTGATCATCTCGGGGTTGCCGGACACCACCCTGCACGAGGCACGGGACCGGGTACGCGCCGCGATCGTCAACTCCGGGCAGCACTGGCCGAACCGGCGGATCACCGTCAACCTGCTACCGGCGACGCTGCCCAAGGTCGGTTCGGGGTTCGATCTCGCAGTGGCCACCGCGTTGCTCGGCGGCACCGGAGAACTGCCGCTCGCCCCGGTCGACGGGGTAGCGCTGCTCGGCGAGTTGGGCCTGGACGGCACCGTACGACCGGTGCGCGGGCTGCTGCCCATGGTGGTGGCGGCGGCCCGGGCCGGGGTGACCCAGGTGGTGGTGCCGGCCGCCAACGCGGCCGAGGCAGCGGTGGTGCCGGGGGTGCGGGTCAAGGCCGTCGACACGCTGCACCGGCTGATCGCGTTCATCCGCGGCGCCGACGAGCTGCTCGATCCCCCGCCACCGAAGCCAGGAGCCGTCCAGGCCGGCCCGGACCTCGCCGACGTCGCCGGGCAGGCGTTCGGCAAGCGGGCCCTGGAGATCGCCGCGGCCGGCGGCCACCACCTGGCGCTGATCGGGCCGCCCGGTGCCGGCAAGACCATGCTGGCGGAACGGCTCCCCGGCCTGCTGCCGCCGTTGGACGACACGGCGGCGCTGGAGGTCTCCGCGCTGCACTCGATCGCCGGAGTGCTGCCACCGGGCAGCGCGCTGCTACGCCGACCGCCGTTCCAGGCCCCGCACCACTCGGCGACCGTCGCATCGCTGGTCGGCGGCGGTTCCGGGCTGGCCCGCCCCGGCGCGGTCTCACTGGCTCATCACGGTGTCCTGTTCCTCGACGAGGCACCCGAGTTCCACAGCCGGGTGCTGGATTCGTTGCGGCAGCCGCTGGAGAAGGGGCGGGTGCTGATCACCCGTGCCCTGGGGGTCACCGAGTACCCCGCCCGGTGCCAGCTCGTGCTCGCGGCCAATCCGTGCCCATGCGCCCGGCCGGCGGGCGATCAGTTCTGCGAGTGCCCGCCCGTGGTACGGCGCCGCTACCGTAGCCGGCTGTCCGGTCCCCTGATGGATCGCATCGACCTGCAGGTGAGCCTCACCGCGCTGCGGGCCGTGGACCTGATGACGAACCAGACGCCGGCGGAACCGACCGCGACGGTGGCCGCCCGGGTGGCCGCCGCCCGCGAGGCCGCCAGGCAGCGCTGGGCCGGCCAGGGCTGGCGGACCAACTCGGTGGTCCCCGGACCCGCGTTGCGACGCCCGCCGTGGCGGCTGCCCGCCGGTGAGACCGCCGCACTGCGGCGGCGGCTGGACGTCGGTGCGATCTCCGCCCGGGGCTTCGACCGCATTCTGCGACTCGCCTGGTCAATCGCGGACCTGGACGGACGGTCCCGGCCGGACTCGGCCGACATCGACGAAGCCATCCAGCTGCGGACGGGCGAGCTGTGATGCCGGGCACCGAACCGGCCGGCAGCCGGCTGGCCCGGATCGCGTTGACCTGGCTCGCCGAGCCGGGAAACGAAGCCGTGCACCGGCTCGTGGCGGCGGTCGGCCCGGTCGAGGCGCTGGCCCGGCTACGCGGCGGGCGGAGTCCGGACGACCCGACCCGGACGGCGAGCTCCGCGCGGCTGGCGACCGCCGATCCGCTGCAGGTGGCCGCCGCCGCTCTCGACCGGGCGGCGCGGGTCGGCGCCCGGCTGGTGACGCCGGAGGATCCGGACTGGCCGCGCCAGGTCGAGGACCTGACCCGGCTGGCCCGTCGCCCCGACGGCGGGTCGGGCAGTGCCGGTTCCGGAGGTTCCCGGGGCGGCGCACCACCGCTGGCCATGTGGATCCGTGGGCCGCTGCCGCTCGCCGAGGCGCTGGCCCGGTCGGTCGCCGTGGTCGGTTCCCGGGCACCCAGCGAGTACGGACGTCACGTCAGCATGGAGTTCGGCCACGGCCTTGCCGAGCAGGGTTGGACGATCGTCTCCGGAGGTGCGTACGGCATCGACGCCTGCGCCCACCGCGGTGCGCTCGCCGCTGGCGGCTGCACGGTAGCGGTGCTGGCCTGCGGGATCGACCGGCCGTACCCCGCCGGCAACACCGCGATGTTCGACCAGATCGCCGAGTCCGGGCTGCTGGTCAGTGAGTGGCTGCCCGGCGCCGAGCCGCTGCGGCACCGGTTCCTCACCCGCAACCGGTTGATCGCCGCCGCCACGGCCGGGACCGTGCTGGTCGAGGCCGGTGCCCGTAGCGGGGCCGCCCAGACGGTCCGGCGCGCGTTGGCCCTGGGCCGGGCGACCATGGTGGTGCCGGGGCCGGTCACCTCCGCCGTGTCGGTCGGCTGTCACGAGATTCTGCGCGACCACCCGCAGGCCCGGCTCGTCGCCGGGGTCGCCCACGTGCAGGAGGAGATCGGCCGGATCGGTATCGACCTCGCACCACCACCACGCGGGCCCGAGCGTCCCCGTGACTCGCTCGACCCCCAGGCGGCGCGGGTCCTGGAAGCGGTTCCCGGGCGCGGCTCGGTCGACCTGGACGAGCTGGCCGGCCGGGCCGGCGTCGACATTCGCACCGCGATGCGTACGGTCTCCGCTCTGCAGGCCCGAGGCCTGCTCACCGGTGCGGACGGACGCTACCGGTTGCCGCCCCGGTCCGCCACCGGGGTCGGTCGGCGTGGCGACTTGACCGATCAGGCCGCCGGGCCGACGGTCGGGAGGTGAGCGACGACGGCAGCCGGGGCACCGCCGCGCGGCACGCCGAGTTGCCGTCCGGCCTGCGCGACGCCGTGGACGCCTTCGCGCGGCACCTCGCCCTGGTCGACAACCGTTCGGCCCACACCGTACGGGCGTACGTCGGTGACGT
Organism: Solwaraspora sp. WMMB762; assembly: GCF_049179115.1. Lineage (NCBI taxonomy): Bacteria > Bacillati > Actinomycetota > Actinomycetes > Micromonosporales > Micromonosporaceae > Solwaraspora > Solwaraspora sp. WMMB762. The sequence continues at coordinate 6,942,908 of NZ_JBMHMD010000001.1, read as the reverse complement.
CGTGTCGCTGCTCGACCACGCCGCCCGGATGGGGGTCCACTCACCCGCCGGGCTCGACATCACGGTGTTGCGCAGCTGGCTGGCTCGGCAACGGACGTTCGGCGCCGCCCGGGCTACGCTGGCTCGGCGGGCGGCGGCCGCCCGCGCCTTCAGCGGCTGGGCGCACCGAACTGGGTTGACCAGCGCCGATCCCGGTGCGGCGCTGGCCAGCCCTCGACCGCACCGGACGCTGCCGGCGGTGCTGCGCGTCGAGCGGGCCGCACAGCTGATGCCGGACGGCGACGGCAGCGACTCGGAGGCTCAGCCGGCCGGGGAGCAGGCCGGGGAACCGACCGGCACCGGTCCGGACGGCCCGCTGCGGCTACGCGACCGGCTGGTCCTGGAGCTGCTGTACGCGACCGGGGTCCGGGTGAGCGAACTCTGCGGGCTCGACCTCGCCGACCTCGACCCGGGCCGACGGGTACTCCGGGTGCTGGGCAAGGGCGGCCGGGAGCGGACCGTGCCGTACGGGGTGCCGGCCGGGGCGGCGATCCACGACTGGCTGGCCCGGGGGCGACCGGCGCTCGCGTCGCCCCACTCCGGCGAGGCGCTCCTGCTCGGCGCGAAGGGCGGCCGGCTCCAGGCCACGGTGGTCCGCCGGATCGTCGCCGCGGCTGCCCGCGACGCGGGCGTACCCCGCGTCACCCCGCACGGGCTGCGCCACTCGGCGGCCACCCACCTGTTGGAAGGTGGCGCCGACCTGCGATCGGTCCAGGAGTTGCTCGGGCACGCCTCGCTGGCCAGCACCCAGCTCTACACCCACGTGTCGGTGGAGCGGCTGCGGGCAGCGTACCGGCAGGCACATCCGCGGGCCTGAGGCTGCCGGCCGGCCCGGCGGACGGGCCGCGCACCCGGAGCGTTCCGGGGCGGCGGCTCGCCTAAAATGTGCCGTTGACATATCCCCCTGCTGAAGCAGGGAGATTCGACCCTCACGGGTCGAGTTTTCTGCTTCGCAGACCACAGCCGACCCGAATCAACGGCAAGGGACGGAGTACCGCCCATCGGTCTTACACAGTCTCCACAGACGTCACTTCCCACCAGCCCGGCGGTAGGCCCGACCGGCTTGGTCGTCACCGGAAGGGCAACGTCACGTTAGCACACCTGTCCGTACGCCGGATGTCCCGGTGCGCGGGTACTGGACGTCGATCCGCCCCCGCGGCGAATCGACTTTCCCTGTCCTGCTCCGCAGGAGTCCGTTTCCTCCCCGGCCGCAACGCCGGAGTATCCGCGGAAGGCATCTGATGAGCGGCGGCCTGGTCCCACCCGAACCGCTACCCGGCGCACGGATGCTGTTCTCCCTCGACCCAGCGGTCACCCACCTCAACCACGGCGCGTTCGGCGCGGTCCCAGTCTCGGTACAGCGGGTGCAGCAGCGGCTACGCGACGAGATGGAGGCCGACCCGCAGCGGTTCTTCACCCAGGGTCTGCTGGATCGGATCGGCCACACCCGCCGCCATCTGGCCGCTTTCCTCGGTGCCGACCCGGAAGGCGCCGCACTGGTCGACAACGTCACCGTCGCCGCCGCGACCGTGCTGCAGACGCTGCGTCTGGGCAGCGGTGACGAGGTGCTGTTGACCGACCACGGGTACGGCGCGGTCGCGCTCTCGGTCGAGCGGGAGTGCCGGCGTACTGGCGCGACAGTACGCGTCGTAGCGGTGCCCCTGGGGGCACCGGCCGAGGAGGTCGTCGAGCGGCTGCGCGCCGCGCTCCGGCCGGGCCGGACCCGGCTGCTGGTGGTCGACCAGGTCACCTCGCCGACCGCGCAGGTGTTCCCGGTCGCCGAGCTGGTCCCGGTGGCCCGTGACGCCGGCGTACCGGTCCTGGTCGACGCCGCCCACGTACCGGGGATGCTGGCGGTCGAGGTCGACCGGATCGGCGCCGACTTCTGGGTGGGCAACCTGCACAAGTGGGCGTTCGCGCCGCGCGGCACGGCGCTGCTGGCGGTCGCGCCCCGATGGCGGGAACGGCTTGAGCCGCTGGGGGTCTCCTGGGAGCAGGAATCCGGGTTCCCGTCGCGGGTGGAGTGGCAGGGCACCCGCGACTACACCGCGTGGCTGGCTGCGCCGGCTGGCCTGTACGCGTTGCGCAGCCTCGGCCTGGACCGGGTCCGAGCGCACAACGCCGCACTGGTCGATTACGGCCAGCGGACCATCGCCGACGCGCTAGGGGTCCCGCCGCAGCGGCTGCCGGTACCCGATCCGCACCGACCGGAGTCGGCCCAGCTGGCCATGCGGCTGGTCCCGCTACCGGCCGGCGTGGCCGACAGCGCTGTCGCAGCGGCCGCGCTGCGCCGTCGGATCGCCGACGACCTGGCCACCGAGGTGTCGGTCGCCTGGTGGTCCGATCGGGCGTGGCTGCGAATCTGCGCTCAGGTCTACAACCGGGCAGCAGACTACGACCGGCTCGCGGAGCTGCTGCCCGCGCTGCTACACCGGGCCGGCTGACCCGAGCGGCAGCAGGCGGACACGTCCGTTGCCGAGCAACAGCAACGGATCGAGGTAGCTGCCGTCCGTCAGCCGCAGGCCCCAGTGCAGGCACGCGTCGGCAGGACAACCCGGATGGCCGTCGGTGACGGTGCCGATCGGACGGCCTGCGCTGACCTCAGTGCCGACGGCGAGCCAGCCGTCCACGGGTTCGTAGGTGGTCCTGAATCCACCCGGGTGACTGATGCTCACCACGCCCCGGTCGACGATCCGACCGGAGTGGCTGACCGTGCCGGCCCCGGCGGCGTACACGGTGGCACCGACGTCAGCGGTGAGATCGACGCCCCGGTGTCCGCGCCCCCAGGGCACCGGGGGCGGGTCGAATCGGCGGCTCAGCGTGACGGCGCCGGCCAGTGGCGGGTGGAAACGCGGGTCTGCGGCTGGGCGCGCGAACCTGGTCGGTTGTGGTTTGGCAGCGGCGACCGACACCGTTGCGGGGACTGCGGGCGCAGTGCTGAACAGGATCGCCGCGACCAGCATCGGCAGGAGCAGGAATCTCATGCCGACAGGCTGGCACCCGACCGGGGTACGGCCTCGACGGGCGGACGACAGGCTGTGGATGCTGGCTCAGCTGTGGAGAACGGAATTTCGCCGCAGTCGATCTGCTATGGACCGGCCATTGAAGTCAGCCGCTGAACCCAGAATCTGCCGGTAGTGAGATTTCCGGCTTGTCCAACTCTTCCACATTTACATCCTTGAACGTCATTACTCTGACGTTCTTCACGAAACGGGCAGGACGGTACATGTCCCACACCCAGGCATCGTGCATCTCGACCTCGAAGTACACCTCGCCGTCAGAATTGCGCACGTGCAGGTCGACCTGGTTCGCCAGGTAGAAGCGACGCTCGGTCTCGACGACGTACGAAAACTGGCGGACGATGTCGCGGTACTCCCGGTAGAGCTGCAGCTCCATCTCTGTCTCGTACTTCTCGAGATCCTCGGCGCTCATCGCCATCCGCCTTCCATGACCACATCTTCCCCCAGTAGCGCCGGTTGGCGAAGCTGCTCGTCCAACGCCACGCCGACGGTACCCCGGATGGGGTCCGGACGCCCCATCGGCTCACGGATGCCGATGTCGGCCGAGCCGGTTCCATCGGCCCGGCCAGCTTCAGCGGCCGGTCGGCGGGAGCGGGGCGGACTCGCGGACCGGCCCGAGGCGGCCGCCACGTTGACGTACGAGAACCGGTGCTCGACACACGGCCCCTGCCGGCTCAACGCGGCCTGATGCTCGGCGGTGGCGTAGCCCTTGTGCTCGGCGAAGCCGTAACCCGGGAACCGCCCGTCGAGCTCGACCATCAGCCGGTCCCGAGTGACCTTCGCGAGCACGCTGGCCGCCGCCACGCAAGCCGCCACCCGGTCGCCCTTCCACACCGCGAGCCCAGGCGCACCGAGCCCGTCAACGCCGAACCCGTCGGTCAACACGTACTCAGGTGCGGGGCTGAGCCCGGCCAGCGCCCGGCGCATCGCGGCGAGATTGCACACGTGCAGGCCCCGACGGTCGATCTCGTCGGCCGAGACGACCACGATCCGGTGGGCGAGTGCCCGGTCACGGACCGAGGCGTAGACCCGCTCCCGCGCCGCCGGGGTGAGCAGCTTCGAATCGGCCAGCCCGTCGATCTCGCCCCGCCGGCCCGGCGCGAGCACCACCGCGGCCGCCACCAGCGGCCCGGCACACGCACCCCGGCCGGCCTCGTCAGCGCCGGCCACGTGGGCGAATCCGCGCCGCCGCAGAGCCTGCTCCAACGCGTAGAGCCCGGCGTCGCGGCGCACCACGGTACGCGGTGGAGTCAGCACGGTTCGGCCTCTCCCGTCAGCCGGCGCAGCAGGGTCGGCAGCTCCGGCGGATAGACCCGTTCCGGGGTGGTCGCGAGCTCACCGACCGGCCACCACCGGTGGGCGTCGATCGTACGGCGTTCGATGTCGTCGAACCCGCTCGTGTCGACCTGCCAACGGGGCACCCGCAGCAGGAAGAAGTGCTGTTCCTGGCGGTACCACCGGCCGTCGAACGGGAACTCGACGGTTTCCCGCCAGACCGGCGCGCCCAACTCGGTAGGTGTCACGCGCAGGCCGGTCTCCTCGGCCAACTCGCGGACCGCGCCGTCGACCGGGGTCTCGCCGGACTCCAGTCCACCGCCGGGGGTGAACCAGTACCGGTGTCCGGGACGGGCCGGGTCGTACCCGCGTAGCAGCAACACACGACCCGCAGAGTCGACGAGCAGGACCCGGGCCGCGTGCCGGTTGCGCGCCGGCTCCGGCGCGCGGTCCACCGTCAGCTCCGCGTCGGTCACCCGACCAGAGTAGGAGAACAAGCCGACCGGCACGACAGGTGGGCCGCAGCCGCAGCCGCAGCCGACCGCACCGTCCGGGTTGGCGTGAACCGACCGGTCACGGTCCCGAACTCGGAACGGTTTCGAACGGCTCCGGCACGGTGAGCCAGGTGGCCCGGTCCAGTGGCCAGAAGACGGTGAACGCTCGGCCGACCACGGTGTCCTCGGAGATGGTCGCGTAGTCGATGTCGCCGCTGCGGTCCCAGTGCTCCAGCGAGTCGCCCGAGGCCGACCGATGGTCGCCCATCACCCAGAGCCGTCCTTCCGGCACGGTGATGTCGAACGGACCGACCGCGGCGGGATCGCTGATCCCGCCCTCGGAGTAGATGTACGGCTCGTCCAGCGGCTGGCCGTTGATGATCAACCGCTCCTCGGCGTCACAGCACTCGACCCGGTCTCCACCGACCCCGATGACCCGCTTGATGAAGTCCTCGCCGTCCGGGTTGCTGCTCCACTCCGGTGGCGCCCGGAACACGACGATCTCGCCGCGCTCGGGCGATCGGAAGTGGTAGACGACCTTGTTGACCAGCACCCGGTCGTTGATGTCAAGGGTGTGCTCCATCGACGGCGACGGGATGTAGAAGGTCTGCAGGACGAACGCCCGGACCAGGACCGCGACGAGGACCGCCACACCCAACAGGATCGGTAGTTCGCGCCAGAAGGAATTGGGCTTCTTCTTCTCGGTCTGCTCGTCGATCACAACCGGAGCCTACGACGTCTGGCTGAGAACAGCGGCACGGAGCGCGAAGCAAAAAGTAGCGGAATCATCACTGGTAGCACGATCACCAGGTCACCGGAGGTCTCCGGAACGTCCGGCGGCTGGTCGACCGCCGCCGGGGTCGGAGCCGTCGGCGGCAGGCTGTCGAAGGTGTCCGGCACGGACAGTCCGTCCCAGCGGTCCTGGGGCCAGACGATCACGAAGGCCCGGCCGATGACGTTGTCGATCGGCACCGGGCCCTGGCAGCGGGAGTCCTGTGAGACCAGTCGATGGTCGCCCATCACGAACAGGTGTCCAGGCTCGACCACGACCTCAGCGAACTGCCGGGATCGGCACTCACCTGGGCTCGGTGGGACGTCCAGCGGCGAGTCCTCCAGGACGTAGCCGGCCTCGTCCAACGGCTGGTCGTTGACGGTCAACCGGCCCTGGTCGTCGCAGCAACGAATCCGGTCACCCGGCACGCCGATGACCCGCTTGATGAAGTCTTTCTCACCCGGTCGACCAACCCCGACCAGATCGCCAACGGTGCGGCCGAGTTTGGCGACGAAACCGAGGTCCGGGTCGTCGGTGTGCTCCGGTGCCCAGTCGTTGGTGCCCCGGAAGACGATGACCTCGCCGCGCACCGGATCCCGGACGTCGTAAACAACCTTGTTGACCAACACCCGGTCACCGACCAGCAGCGTGTCCTCCATGGAGCCGGACGGGATGAAGAACGCCTGCAGCAGGAAGGAGCGGATCAACACGGCCAGACAGAAGGCCACCACCAGCAACAGCGGCAACTCCTGCCACAGTGGCATCTGCCGACGCCTGCGCTGCACCATCTGCATGCCGGACCGGCCCGACCGACGCGGGCGCGCCACCGACCGGCCGTCCCGACGGTTGCGCTGCGAGCGCGCGCCCGACCCGGCGCGCCGCTGCCACTGATCCTGGTCTCCTTGTGGATACACGCTACGCATCTCCCCGGTCCCGAGACACGGCGCTACCGCCCACGGCGCCTCTCGTCAGGCGCCACGAGCGGTAGCACAGTTGACTCCCGCCGCCGCGACGATCGCCGCGGACGTAGCGCTCCCCATCGGTCACTACCGCAAGGGTAGTTGGCGAAAGCTCCCAGCGGCAGTCCCGAGATCGGGAACCGGGATCAGCGGGCTCAGCTGACCTGCTTCTCCCGCTTTTCCTTGATCTTGGCGGCCTTGCCACGGAGTTCCCGCAGGTAGTACAGCTTGGCGCGACGGACGTCACCACGGGTCACCATCTCGATCCGGTCGATGGCCGGGCTGTTGACCGGGTAGGTCCGCTCGACTCCGACACCGAAGCTGACCTTGCGGACGGTGAAGGTCTCCCGCAGGCCGGCACCCTGCCTGCGGATCACCACGCCCTGGAAGACCTGCACCCGGGACCGGTTACCTTCGACGACCCGGGCGTGCACCTTGAGCGTGTCACCGGCGCGGAAGTCCGGAAGGTCGGTCCGCTGCGACTGGGCGTCAAGAGCGTCCAGCGTGTTCATCGCTGCATCCTTGGGCTACTCAAGGCGCACCGTCTCGCGGTGCGCGGATGGATGATTCTGATCCCGGGCCGGAACGCTCGACGCCGCAGCATTCGATGCCGCAACGTTCGACGCCTTCCCGCTGGCGGGATCCTCGCAGCCGGACACGCATGCCCGTCTGCGGCAACCCCACTACTCTGCCACATCACCGGCCGGCAGTTGAAATCCGGCCGCCACCAGCAGCGCAATGTCTTTTTTGTCGAGTTTCCCGGCGGGCAGTCCGGCGATCAGATCCGGCCGACGCGACGCCGTACGGAGCAGCGCCTGATCTCGCCGCCACCGGGCGATCCGGCCGTGATCGCCCGATCGTAGTATCTCCGGCACCTCGCGTCCCCGCCACTGCGGCGGCTTGGTGTAGACCGGCCCCTCCAGCAACCCGTCCGAGTGGGACTCCTCGACGAGCGATCCGGCGTTGCCGAGCACTCCGGGAATCAACCGGGTCACCGCCTCCAGGATGGCCAGCACGGCGACCTCACCGCCGAAGATGACGAAATCGCCGAGGGATACCTCGGTCACCGGCAGCGCTGCTGCCGCCTCCTCGATCACCCGCTGGTCGATCCCCTCGTAGCGGCCACAGGCGAAGATCAGTCGGGGCTCGGCGGCCAACCGCTGCGCCATCGCCTGGTCGAACCGCTCCCCCACCGGGGTCGGCACCACCAGCCGCGCGGGCGGCCGTCCGGCAGCGGCCAACTCGTCCAACGCCGCGCCCCACGGCTCCGGGCGCATCACCATTCCGGCGCCACCGCCGTACGGAGTGTCGTCCACCGTCCGATGCACGTCGTGCGTCCAGCGGCGCAGGTCGTGCACCTCGACACTGAGCAGGCCGGCCCGGCGCGCCCGGCCGATCAGCGACAGGTCCAGCGGCGCCAGATAGTCCGGAAAGATGGTGACGACGTCCACCTGCAGCGCCGCCGCGCCGGACGGCATCGGGGCGCTCACAGGTCGAGCAGGCCGGGTGGGGCGTCGACGACCACCCGTCCACCGGCGAGATCCACTTCCGGCACGATCGCCCGGACGAACGGCACCAGGGCGGACCCGCCGCCGGGCCGGCGGAGCACCAGCAGATCGGATGCGGGCGCATGGTCGATCCGGGCCACCTCGCCGAGAGCCTCACCGGACGGCGTGACCGCCGACAGGCCGACCAGCTGGTGATCGTGGTACTCGTCCGGATCCTCCGGGGTGGCGATGTCGCTGCTGTCCACGCAGAGCAGTACGCCCCGCAACGCCTCGGCAAGGTCGCGGTCGACAACCCCGGCGAACTGCACCAACGGTCGGCCCTGATGCCAGCGGACCGCCTCGATGGTCAACCGGTCAGGGACGCGGACCAGGGTCGCGCCGGGCGGTGGCGGCTGCTGCGGTTCGCGGGCGGCCGGCACCGCCGCCGGATCGGTGATCAACACCGATCCGGCGGCGAACCGGATCTCCGGTTCGTCGGTCCGGACCTCGACCGTGACCTCGCCACGGATTCCGTGTGGTCGGCCGATCCGACCGACGATCAACAGCATCAGTACGAGTCGACGATGTCGACCCGCACACCACGCCCGCCGATCGAACCGATCACCTGACGCAGCGCCTTGGCGGTACGCCCGCCGCGGCCGATCACGGTGCCGAGGTCCTCCGGGTGCACCCGCACCTCCAGGCGCTTGCCCCGGCGCGAGTCGACCAGCCGGACCCGTACATCGTCGGGGTGGGTGACGATCCCCTTGACCAGGTGCTCCAGCGCGGGCCGGAGGACCATGTCAGGCCTGCTCGCCGGAGCCGGCACCGGTGGGCTCCTCGGTCTTGGCCGGCGCTTCGGCAGCCGCCGGCTCGGACTTCGCTTCGGCCTTGGCTTCAGATTTCGCTTCGGCCTTCTTCTCGGCCTTCTTCGCCGGCTTGGTCGGCGTGTCCGCGACGCCCGCGGCGGCCTTCGCCTCCGCCTCGTACGCCGCCTTGCGGTCGGCCCGCTCGGGCGCCACCAGCAGCGGCGGCGGGGCGGGCAGGCCCTTGAACTTCTGCCAGTCGCCGGTCTTCTCCAGCAGGCGCTGGACGGCCTCGCTCGGCTGGGCGCCGACCGAGAGCCAGTACTGGACACGGTCCGAGGTCACCTCGATGACCGACGGGTCTTCCTTCGGGTGGTAGATCCCGACGAACTCGATCGCCCGCCCGTCGCGCTTGGTACGCGAGTCGGCGACGACGATGCGGTACTGCGGGTTGCGGATCTTGCCCATCCGCAGAAGCCGGATCTTTACGGCCACGGTTTGTTCGCTCCTGTTGCGATCTTCACCGGCCCCCGAGGGCGGTGCGCGGGTGAACGCCGACCGGCACAGTGGGGTTGGGCCAGAGGCAGCTCGGGTGGACTGGCGACGTGCCCGGGTAGAGGGCGCCGAACACGTACCGGATACCAACACGCTATTGTGCCAGACCCGCGGCGTACCGCCACACCCGGTGGCCCCGGTGGGTCGCCGGCCAGTCCGGTGCCCGGCGGTCAGCCGGCTGCCGGCGGGCGGTCCCAGCCGGGCGGCAGCTCGGCCGGCGGTGCCCAGGCCGGGTCCGGCCGGAAGTCACACCAGGTGCCGTCGAACGGAAAGTCACCCGCCTCGGCGATCTTGATCACCCGTCGCCCCTCGGCCCGTACCGCCGCCTCGTCACGCACCCAGTAGTGCTCCGGGAAGGCGAGCCGCTCGGCGAACTCCTCCTCGTCCTTCCAGACCCAGCTGCGGTCCGGGCGGACCACCACGTCCAGGTCCTGGTCGACCACGTCCACCCCGGCGAGGTCACCGTCGGCCCAGCGCACGCCGGGCTCTTCGAGGTTGACGTACCAGTTGAGGAAGTTCCCGGCGTCGTCGCGGAACCACCAGACCGAATGGGCGGCCCCGGCGGGCAGGAACTTCAGCACCGGCGGGCCGAGCCAGCGGCCGTGCTTGATCCGGTACGACCGGGTGATCCACTCGGTGAACGGCATCGCCCGCATGCCACGGCCGTCGTCGGCCACCTCGTTGACCACCGGCGAACCCCGGTCGACCCAGACCAGCAGGCCCCGCTCGTCGTCGACGACGACCCGGGCCGGACGGACCCAGCCGAGACGCCCGCGCCGCACATTCCGATGCATGATCAACTGACCGGGCTGAAACCGCATGCTCATCTCCCTCGCTCACCATGCCCAACGACAGCGGCACCGCCCACGAACGGCCTGACGGCGAGGCCGTCCACCAACGGCCTGACAGCGGTGCCGCCCGCGAACGGCCCGACAGCGACACCGCCCACCAACGGGCGGCGCCGCTCACCGACCGCAGGGCAGGGCGTCAGTACGAGCGGGCAAGCACCGCGACCAGGTCGGGCTCGTCGTCGGAGTCGGGCACCGAGCCGTCCGGACGCAGCAGGCAGCGTACGGTGACGCCCTGCGCGTTGACCTCCGCCTCACCCGCCGGGCCGACCACCGACCACGGCACCCTGGCCCATCCGGTCGCCGCGGCGGCGACGGCGTCGGCGAGGGTGCCGACCTCGACGGTACGCGCCTGACGCAGCGCCAGCGCCTGGTCGTAGAGCCGCTGCTGGTCGGCGTCGAGGGCGTCGCGGACCGCGCCGACCACGTCGGCGACCGGCACCGGGGTCTTCGACCCGTCGGTACGCCGGACCAGCACCGCGTTGCCGGTGGCCAGGTCGCGCGGGCCGACCTCGACGCGTACCGGGTATCCCTTGAGCTCGGCGTCGACGGCCCGGCGGCCGAACGGCGTGTCCACCCGGTCGTCCAGGCCGACCCGTACGCCGGCGTCACGCAACGCGTCGCGCAACTTGGCCGCCGCCTCGGCGACCCCGTCGCCGGCCTTGACCACCATGACGTACGCCTGGACCGGGGCCAGCCGTGGCGGCACCCGCAGCCCGTTGTCGTCGCCGTGCACCATGATCAGCCCGCCCAGCATCCGGGTGGAGACCCCCCAGGAGGTGGTCCAGGCGTGTTCGACGGCCCGCTCGGCGGAGGTGTAGGTGATGTCGAACGCGCGGGCGAAGTTCTGCCCGAGCTCGTGCGAGGTGCCCAGCTGCAGCGCCTTGCCGTCGGCCATCATCCCTTCGAGGGTGTACGTGCTGGTGGCCCCGGCGAAGCGCTCCCGGGCGGTCTTGCGCCCGACCAGCACCGGGATGCCGAGCACGTTGACCATGAAGTCCTCGTAGACCTCGTGCAGGATCCGTCGGGCGTACGCCCGCGCGTCGGCTTCGTCGGCGTGCGCGGTGTGCCCCTCCTGCCAGAGGAACTCGCTGGTCCGCAGGAACACCCGGGGGCGCAGCTCCCAGCGCACCACGTTGGCCCACTGGTTGAGCAGCAGCGGCAGGTCCCGGTAGGAGTCGACCCACTTGGCCATGAACTCGCCGATCACCGTCTCGCTGGTCGGCCGGACCACCACCGGCTCGGCGAGTTGCTTGCCGCCGCCATGGGTGACCACCGCGAGCTCCGGCGAGAAGCCCTCGACGTGCTCGGCCTCGCGGCGCAGGTAGCTCTCCGGGATGAACAGCGGGAAGTACGCGTTCTCCGCGCCGGCCGCCTTGATCCGGTTGTCCATCTCGGACTGCATTCGCTCCCAGATGGCGTACCCGGCCGGCCGGATCACCATGGTGCCGCGCACCGGTCCGTTGTCGGCGAGCTGCGCCTTGGCGATCAGATCCTGGTACCAGCGGGGGAAGTCCTCCGCACGAGGTGTGAGCACGCGGGCCATGACCGGACATCCTATGCGCCGACGGTGGCGGCTGCGCGACGCACCCGCCGTCGACGGGTCAGCGCAGTACCGGCCGTCACGGTGAGCGCAAGACCAGCGGCCAGCTCAGCGCAGCACCCGCCCACGCAGGATGATCCGTTCAGGTGCGTGGACCACCCGCAGGTCGGCACGCGGGTCCGCCGGATACACGACCAGGTCGGCGAGCCCGCCCTCGACCAGGCCGGGGAAGCCGAGCCAGTCCCGGGCACCCCAGGAGGCGGCGGCCAGCACCGCCTCGGCCGGCATGCCCGCCTCGGTGTGCAGGGTGAGCATTTCGTCGGCGGCCCGGCCGTGGGCGATGCCGCCACCGGCGTCGGTGCCGACGAAGATCGGTACGCCGGCTTCGTGCGCGGCGCGTACCACCTCGGGGAACCCGTCCCGCAGGCTGATCATGTGGGCGGCGTACCGGGGAAACTTCTCCCGGGCCCGGTCGGCGATCCCGCCGAACGTCGCGATGTTGATCATCGTCGGGATCAACGCGGTCCGGTGCCGGGCCATCTCGTCGATCAGGTCGGGGCTCAGCCCGGTGCCGTGCTCGACCGAGTCGACCCCGGCCCGGACCAGGATTCGTACCGCCTCCTCGTCGAAGGTGTGCGCGGCGACCCGGGCGTTGGCCCGGTGCGCGGTGGCGATGGCGTCGGTCATCGCCTCCGCCGACCAGGCCGGGGCGAGGTCCCCCGCGGACCGCTCGATCCAGTCGCCGACCAGCTTGACCCAACCGTTGCCCGCCCTGGCCTGCTCGGCCACCGTGTCGGACAACCGCTCTGCCGGCACCTCGACGCCGATGTCGCGCAGGTAGCGCCGGGGCGGCGCGACGTGCCGGCCGGCGCGGGCCAGCCGGGGCAGATCCGGTTCGTCGTCGAGTTGCGGGTACGGGTACGGCGACCCGGCGTCGCGCAGCGCCAGTACGCCGGCGTCCCGGTCGACGCCGGCCAGCCGGCGGGCGTCGTCGAGCGAGCCGATCGGCGTCCCGCCCCGGGCGATGCCGATGTGGCAGTGCGCGTCGACCAGCCCGGGCAGGATGAAACCGCCGTCGACCACGGTGGTCGCGCCGGGCACCGGATGCAGCGTCACCCGGTCGCCCACCAGCCACAGGTCCCGGGTCCGGTCCTCGGGCAGCATGACCCCGCGGACGTGCAGCGGCACGGGCGCGGGGTCGACGACGCTCAGCCCTTCTCCCGCTTGTTCAACTTGTTGAAGTCGATCTTGGGGAGCTTGAAGCCGGGCGGCAGACCGTCGCCGCCGCCCAGCGCGTTCGGGTCGAGGCCGGGCGGCAGCTGCGGCATCCCGCCTGGGAAGCCGGCCGGCACCCCGCCGCCGCCGCGCTGGCGGGCACCGCCGCCACGGTTGCCGCCCTTGTTCCCCTTGCGCTTGTTCTTCGGCGACTTGGTCGCCTTGCGCCGCCCGCCACCGGGCAGACCCATCATCCCGCCCATCTGCTTCATCATCTTCTGCGCCTCGGCGAAGCGGTTGAGCAGCTGGTTGACGTCCATCACGGTGACCCCGGAGCCGTTGGCGATCCGGGCCCGGCGCGACCCGTTGATGATCTTCGGGTTGGTCCGCTCCCCGGGCGTCATCGAGCGGATGATCGCGGTGACCTTGTCGAAGTGCTTGTCGTCGACCTCGGCCAGCTGGTCCTTCATCTGCCCCATGCCGGGCATCATGGCCAGCACGTTGGCGATCGGCCCCATCCGGCGCACCGCGATGAGCTGGTCGAGGAAGTCCTCCAGGGTGAACTGCTCGCCGCCCATCAGCTTGGCGGTCATCTTCTCCTTCTGATCGGCGTCGAAGGCCTGCTCGGCCTGCTCGATCAGAGTGAGCACGTCGCCCATGCCGAGGATCCGGCTGGCCATCCGGTCCGGGTGGAAGACGTCGAAGTCGGACAGCTTCTCCCCGGTGGAGGCGAACAGGATCGGTTCGCCGGTGACCTGCCGGACGGACAGCGCCGCACCACCGCGCGCGTCGCCGTCGAGCTTGGACAGCACCACGCCGGTGATGCCGACGCCGTCGCGGAACGCCTCGGCGGTGCGGACCGCGTCCTGACCGACCATCGCGTCGATGACGAAGATGACCTCGTCCGGGTCGACCGCGTCGCGGATCGCGGCCGCCTGGGCCATCATCTCGGCGTCGATGCCGAGCCGGCCGGCGGTGTCGACGATGACGACGTCGCGCGCCGACCGGCGGGCGTGCTCGATCGACGCCTTGGCGACGGCCACCGGGTCGCCGACCCCGTTGCCGGGCTCCGGAGCGAACACTTCGACCCCGGCCCGCCCGCCGAGGACCTGCAGCTGGCCGACCGCGTTCGGGCGTTGCAGGTCGGCGGCGACCAGCAGCGGCTGGTGCCCCTGCGCCTTGAGCCAGTTGGACAGTTTGCCGGCGAGGGTGGTCTTGCCGGAACCCTGCAGCCCGGCCAGCATGATCACCGTCGGCGGCTGCTTGGCGAACCGGAGCCGCCGCTGCTCGCCGCCGAGGACCCCGACCAGCTCCTCGTGCACGATCTTGATGACCTGCTGGGCCGGGTTGAGCGCCTGGGAGACCTCGGAGCCGCGGGCGCGCTCCTTGACCCGGCCGATGAACGCCTTGACCACCGGCAGCGCGACGTCCGCCTCCAGCAGCGCCAGCCGGATCTCCCGGGCGGTCGCGTCGATGTCGGCGTCGGTGAGCCGACCCTTGCCCCGGAGCTTGCCGAAGATCCCGGACAGTCGATCACTCAAAGTGTCAAACACGACGCAACATCCTGTATGTCGATCCGGCAGGGCAACTCACGGCGGTGTCGGGACATGACTCCGCCCGACCTGGCAAGCCTAGCCGCCGTCCGTACCGCCCGCTTCCGCCACTCCACCGCCCGCGCCAGCCGACCGCTTCCGCCACTCCGGCACCCGGCTCCGCCGCTCCAGCACCGGCTCCGCCGCTGCGCCGCCCGGTCATCCGGCGGCGGCCAGCACCGCGGCTTCGAGTCGGGCCCGCTCGGCGTCGTCCGGGCCGGCCCCCACCAGGTAGAAAGCGTCAACCACGTCGCCGCCCAGGGTGGAGATCCGGGCCGCCCGCACCTGGGCGCCGGCCTCGTCGAGCGCGCTGGTCACCCGGTAGAGCAGGCCGGCCGAGTCGGCCGCCCGCAGCTCCAGCACCACCGCGTCGGTGGCGGCCTCCCGGTGCCACACCACCCGGGGGTCGGCCCCGGCCCGCCGGGCGGCGAGTGCCCGGCCCCGTAGCCGCTGGGTGACCGACACGTCACCGGTGACCGCCCGCCGCAGGTCGGCGGTGAGCGCGATGGTGTCCGGCGGGGTGCCGTACCGGGGCTGGACCCGGAACTCGACCAACGCCCGCCCGTCGACCGTGGAGGCGTCGGCGGTCAGCACGTCCAGCCGGTGCAGGGCCAGGCAGCCGGCGACCGCGGCGAGCAGGCCGTGCCGGTCCGCGGCGGCCACCGCGACCCGGTCGTCACCGTCGATGTGTACGGCCGGTAGCGGACCCGCCACCAGCGCCGGATCGGGTCGCGGCGGCTCGGGCAGCACCCCGGTGTCCAGCGCGGTGTGCACCCGGCGGACCAACTCGGCGATCAGCCGTCCCTTCCAGTCCGACCAGGCCGCCGGGCCGGTCGCCCGGGCGTCGGCGCGGGCCAGCCCGTGCAGCAGGCCGAGCGTGGTGGTGTCGCCCACCGCGGCGGCGACCTGGGAGATCGTCACCGGGTCGCTGAGGTCACGCCGGGTGGCCACCTCCGGCAGCAGCAGGTGCAGCCGGACCAGTTTGTCGATCATGTCGACGTCGGCCGGCGGCAGCCCGGTCCGGGCAGCGATCCGCGCCGCGACCGGGGCGCCGACCGTACTGTGGTCGCCGGGCAGCCCTTTGCCCACGTCGTGTAGGAAGGCGCCGAGCAGCAGCAGGTCGGGCCGGTCCACCTCGCGGGTGAACGCGGTCGCCTCCTGTGCCGCCTGAACCAGGTGCCGGTCCAGGGTGAACCGGTGCACCGGGTTGTGCTGCGGCAGGCTGCGCATCCGGGGCCACTCCGGCAACCAGCCGTCGACCAGCCCGTACCGGTCGCAGGTCTCCCAGGTGGGCACCAGACCGGGACCGGCGCCGAGCAGAGTGATCAGCGCGGCCCGGGCCGCATCCGGCCACGGCGCCGGCAGCGGCGGGCAGTACGCGGCGAGCCACTCGCAGGTCGCCCGGGCGATCGGCAGCCGGCTGGTGGCGGCGGCCGCGGCGACCCGCAGCGACAGGCTGGGGTCCGGGCGGGCCCCGATCGCGGTCCGGGCGAGGACCAGCTCACCGTCGTGCTCGACGACGTCGCGGGCCACCGGCCGGCGCACCGGCGGGCCGCCGCCGCGCCGCCGGCCGGAGCGCAGCCGGTCGGCGCTGCGCCAGGCGTCGTCGAGGGCGTGGGTGATGGTGCGCGCGTCGGAGGCGACCCGGCGTAGCAGGGTGTCCGGGTCGTCCAGGTCGAGCAGCCCGGCGACGGCGGCGCGTTCCTGGGCCACCAGCCGGTCCACCCGCCGGCCGACGGCGACGTGCAGCGCGTCGCGGGTGTCCAGCAGCCGCAGGTGGGCCGCGCGGGCGGCCGGACGCATGCTGTCGGCGATGCCGGCCAGGGCGATGCCGCGCAGGATGCCGACGTCGCGCAGCCCGCCGGCGGCCTCCTTCAGATCCCCTTCCAGCAGGAAGGCCAGCTCGCCGTGGCTACGCCAGCGGGCCTCGGTGACCTCGCGCAGCGCCGGCAGCTGGCGGACGGCGGTGCGCCGCCACTGGTCGGTCGCGGCGGCCTGCAGCTCGGCGGTGAGCTCCCGGTCGCCAGCGACGTGCCGGGCGTCGAGCAGGCCGAGCGCGACCTTGACGTCGTCGTGAGCGACGGACAGTGCCTCCGGCAGGGTACGCACCGAGTGGTCCAGCCCGAGGCGGGCGTCCCAGATCGGGTACCAGAGGCGGGCGGCGATCTCGTTCATGCCGGCGACGCCACGATGGAGCAGCACCAGGTCGAGATCGCTGTACGGGGAGCACTGCAGCCGGCCGAGTCCGCCGACCGCCACCAGGGCGATACCGGTCAGCCCGGACGGCATCAGCGAGGTAAGCCAGACATCGAGTGCCGCCGCCCGGTCCACGCGGGCGGCGGCACCGATGCCGTCGGACAGCGACGGGCCGGGGCCGGCCGCGTGGCGCTGCCGGACCCCGACTCCGTCGGTCATGTGTTCTCCCTACCGGTTCGGTGGGCTCGCCGGCTCAGAGCGCGTCGAGACCGCGCTCACCGGTGCGGACCCGGATGACGTCCTCGACGGCGGTCACCCAGACCTTGCCGTCGCCGATCTTTCCGGTCCGGGCCGCCGTGACGACCGCATCGACGACCTTCTCGACGTCGATCTCGTCGGTCAGCACCTCGATCCGGATCTTCGGCAGGAACTCGACGGTGTACTCGGCACCCCGGTACACCTCGGTGTGGCCCTTCTGACGTCCGTACCCCTGGACCTCGCTCACGGTCAGGCCGGCGACGCCGAGGGCGTGCAGGGCCTCCTTGACCGCGTCGAGCTGGTACGGCTTGATGACCGCAGTCACCAGCTTCATGTCTAACCCCTCCATCAGGGAACGTTAACCGGCGACCTTTTCGCTGACCGGTGCGGACTCGCCCGAACCGGCGGGCGCCTTCCCGATGCCGGCGGCGGCGAAGCCGCCACCCGAGGTGCTACCGAACTCGTAGGCACTCTCCGCGTGCTCGGCGGTGTCGATGCCCTCGACCTCGGCGTCGGCGCTGGCCCGGAAGCCGATGGTCTTCTCGATCGCGAAGCCGATGATGTAGGCGACGACGAAGGAGTAGACCAGGACCGCGACCACACCGAGCGCCTGCAGACCGAGCAGGTCGATGCCCCCGCCGTAGATGAGTCCGGCGTTGCCCTCGCCAGCGAGGACCTCGACGGCGAGGAAGCCGATCAGCAGCGAACCGAGGATGCCGCCGATCATGTGCACGGCGACCACGTCGAGCGAGTCGTCGTACCCGAGCTTGTACTTCAGGCCGACCGCCAGGGCGCAGACGGCACCGGCGATGATGCCGAGCGCGATCGCCCCGAGCGGCTCCAGGAAGGCACAGGCCGGGGTGATGGCGACCAGACCGGCGATGGCACCGGAGGCGGCACCGAGGGTGGTCGGCTTGCCGTCGCGGAACCACTCGACGACGATCCAGCCCAGCACGGCGGCTGCGGTGGCCACCTGGGTGTTGATGAAGGCGACCGCGGCGGTGCCGTTGGCGGCGACCGCCGAGCCGGCGTTGAAGCCGAACCAGCCGAACCACAGCAGGCCGGCGCCGAGCAGCACCATCGGCAGGTTGTGCGGCTTGAACTTGTCCTTCGGCCAGCCGACCCGCTTGCCGAGCACCAGGGCCAGCGCGAGCGCTGCGGCACCGGCGTTGATGTGCACCGCGGTGCCACCGGCGAAGTCGAGGACGCCGAGCTCGAAGATCCAGCCACCGCCCCACACCCAGTGCGCGACCGGGAAGTAGACCAGGGTGGCCCACAGGCCGGCGAAGAGCAGCCAGGCGCCGAACTTCGCCCGGTCCGCGATCGCACCGCTGATCAGTGCGACGGTGATGATCGCGAACATCATCTGGAAGACGACGAACAGCAGGTCCGGGATGCCGCCCTCGGAGCCCGACTCGAGCATGCCGCGCAGGCCGGCCATGGAGAGGTCACCGGTGACGCCGCCGACGTCCTCGCCGAAGGCGATGCTGTAGCCGTAGAAGACCCACAGCAGGCTGACCAGGCCGATCGCGCCGAAGCTCATCATCATCATGTTGAGCACGGACTTGGACCGCGTCATGCCACCATAGAACAGCGCCAATCCGGGCGTCATGAGCAACACCAGGGCGGCTGAAGTCAAAATCCAGGCGGTGGCACCAGAATCTAGTTCCGGCACGCTGCCTCCTCTCAGTTGGAAACATAACCGGCTCCAAGAGGCAGCATCGCCCGCTCGCCGGTTGCGCGAAGCTTGCTGGGCAGCTGTTTCACGCAGGGTGCCCGTGCCGTTTCCAACACGTGACGGGTTGTTTCCAACATGTGAAGAACACTTCACTATCGCCAGATCAGGCAGGGTCATATCAACCGAATAGCCACTGCCGGCTGTCCGGAAGACGACAGAACTCGTCACCCGTCCCCGGGCCACTGCCGCCCCGGCCCGCTGCCGGTCAGCGCAACGCGTACTCCAGGATGTGCCGTTCGTAGTCGAGCAGCCGCAGGTCCCGCATCGGCCGGCGGAGATGGCCCTTGTGCACGATCCGGACGAACGCCGGATCTCCGGCGGCGGCCATCCGCCGGATCCCCTCCACATGGTCGACGACCCGCTTACGGATGGTCCGGACCAGCCGGTGCCGGTCGCGGGGGATCAGCCCGTACGCGTCGGCGAACAGCCGCAACCGGCGCGGCCGGTCCGGGTGCCGCCAGCCCAGCGTGTAGGAGTCCCGGTCGGAGAAGAGCGGCACCCAGGTCCACGCGGCGTACGCGACGTCGTAGATCCGCGCCCCCGGCGACGCCAGGTCGAAGTCGATCAGGGCAAGAGTGCCGTCCGGACGCCAGATCACGTTGTGTGGGGCCGCGTCATGGTGGCAGATCACCTCGGTGTCCGGCGGCGGCGGGCCGAACGAACGCCAAACCGCAGTGCGTGGCGGATTGAACCCGTACTGGGCGTCGTGGAACATCCGCAACATCGTCGCGACGGTGACCAGCGCCTCGTCGCTGACCCAGTGCGGCGCCAGCGGATACTCGCCGCACTCCCCCTCGACGTAGGAGAGGACCTCGCGGTTGCGTTCGTCCATGCCGAGGGCCCGGGGCGAACCGGTGAACCCGACGTACTCCAGATGCCGCAGCAGCGCGTGCACCGAGGGCGTCCACGGGCCGACGTTGCGCCGGACGGTGTCTCCGACCCGCACCACGGTGCTGACGTTGCCGCCACGCAGTGGGATCTCCTGCTGGGTCACGTACGGTCTCCCGAGACGTGGCTCCTGATTGCGGTACGTCACCCGAGGCTACGCATCCATTCCACGTGGATCGGCGCCCATCAGGGCGTCGACGAACTGCGCCGGATCGAACGGGGCGAGGTCGTCCGGACCTTCGCCGAGACCGACCAGTTTGACCGGAATGCCGAGTTTGCGCTGCACCGCGATGACGATACCGCCCTTGGCGGTGCCGTCGAGTTTGGTCAGCACCACCCCGGTCACCTCCACCGCCTCAGTGAACACCCGGGCCTGCTCCAACCCATTCTGCCCGGTGGTGGCGTCCAGCACGAGCAGTGTCTCGTGCACCGGACCATGCTTGCTCACCACCCGCTTGACCTTGCCGAGCTCGTCCATCAGACCGATCTTGTTCTGCAACCGGCCGGCGGTGTCGATCAGCACCGCGTCGACCTTGGTGTCGATGCCCCGCTTCACGGCGTCGAAGGCGACACTGGCCGGATCCGCGCCCTCCGGGCCCCGGACCACCTCGGCACCGACCCGGGAGGCCCAGGTGGTCAGCTGGTCGGCGGCGGCGGCCCGGAACGTGTCGGCCGCACCCAGCAGCACGGTACGGCCGTCGGCGACCAGCACCCGGGCGATCTTGCCGCAGGTAGTGGTCTTACCGGACCCGTTGACCCCGACCACCAGCACCACGCTCGGCTCGCCGCCGGTGTTCAGCCCCCGGTCGAGCTGCGGGTCCAGTGCGGCGACCAGCTCCTCGGTGAGCAGCGTCCGCAGCTCGGTGGCGCTGCGGGTGCCGAGCACCCGGGTACGCTCCCGCAGCCGGTCGACGATCTCCCGGGTCGGCTCGATGCCGACGTCCGCGGTGATCAGGCTCTCCTCGATCTCCTCCCAGACCTCCTCGTCCAGCCGGTCCCGGGAGAGCAGATTCAGCAGTCCCTTGCCGAGCAGGCCCTGCGACCGGGACAGCCGGGTCCGCAGCCGGACCAGCCGCCCGGCCGTGGGCTCCGGACGTTCCAGGGTCGGCGGGGCCGGCGCCACCGGCTCCGCGGGCGCCTGCTCCGGTTCGGCCGGTGGCGCGACCGGACGTTCCTCGACGGCTACGCCGGCCGGACGCTCGCCGTCGGCGTCGGCCGGTGGGCGCTCCTGCGGCTGCTCGCCGCCGAGCGGGGTCGGCGGTGCCGGCGGCAGCGGAGGCTGCCGGCGCAACCGGGGCACCACCAGCCCCAGACCGGCGAGCAGCAGCACACCGAGCAGGATCGCGGCGAGGACGAGGTAATCCATGCGGAAATCCTGACAGATGGCCGCGACCGCGTCCCGCCCACCGCACCCATCGGTGACACCCACCCCCCGGTACAGTGTCGCCGGCCGGCGACCGCACCCCCCGCCACCCGTGTCGCCGGACGGCGACCACACCCCCCAGGAACAGGTCGGGGAACTGGGTGACGGGCCTGCATGCGGGGTACAAAAGAGGCCGTCCCGCGTCCCTCGCGAAAGGTCGACCATGTCTGCACACCAGTTCGGCAGGGACCACCGGTGACCGACGGCACAACCGCCGGTGCGCCGGACCCGCAGCACCGGCCGGCGGCCGGCCCCAGGCTACTGATCGGGCCGTTGCTGCGGCGGGTGGTGGGCCGGCAGGCCACCATCTGGGTGGAGACCGACGGACCGGCGACGGTACGGGTCGCGGCGACGGGCACGGCGGGCGGCTCGGCCCGCACATTCAGCGCGTTCGGGCACCACTACGCGCTCGTGGTGGTCGACGGGCTGACCCCCGGCTCCAGCCACCGCTACGAGGTCTTCCTCGACGACCGGCGGGTCTGGCCGGAACCGGACTCGCCGTACCCGGGCAGTGTGATCCGGACCCGGCGGGCCGACGACGGCGCCCAGCCGGTGCGGTTGATCTTCGGCTCCTGCCGGGAGACCACCCAGCACTCCACCGCCCGGCGGTTGCCGCCGGACGCGCTCGACGCGTACGCCCGGCGGCTGGCCGGCCTGGACCCGGCCGGCGACGACTGGCCCGACCTGCTGCTCCTGCTCGGCGATCAGGTGTACGCCGACGAGACGTCGCCGGTGATCCGACGGTTCCTGCGGCGGCGGCGGCGACACCGTGGGCTGCCGCCCGGTGCCCCAGCCGACCAGGTGGTCAGCTTCCCCGAGTACACCCGGCTGTATCTGGAGTCGTGGCGGGACCCGGAGATCCGCTGGTTGCTGTCGACCGTGCCCAGCGTGATGATCTTCGACGACCACGAGGTGATCGACGACTGGAACACCTCGGCCGCCTGGCGGGCGCGGATGCGCGGCGAGCCCTGGTGGCCGGAGCGGATCAGCAGCGGACTCGCCTCCTACTGGGTCTACCAGCACCTGGGCAACCTTGCCCCGGACGAGGTCGCCGCCGACCCGGTGTTCCGGGCGGTCACCGCCGCCGACGACGCCACCGATGTGCTGCGCGAATTCGGCGCCCGGGTGGACGCCGAGGCGGACGTCGCGCACGACCCGCAGCGCTGGTCGCAGGTGCAGTACCAGTGGAGCTTCTCGCTGGACGTCGGCCGGACCCGGGTGATCGTGCTGGACAACCGGTGCAGCCGGGTACTGCGGCCGGGGGCACGCAGCATGCTGCCGGCCGGTGAGTGGGCCTGGTTCACCGACCGGGCCCACGGCCGCTACGACCATCTGGTGGTCGGCGCGTCGCTGCCCTGGCTGATGCCGCCCGGCATCCACCACCTCGAGTCGTGGAACGAACGGCTGGCCGAGTCGCCCCGGCGGTGGGTCGCGGCGGCGTCGGAGTGGTTGCGCCAGGCCCTGGATCTGGAGCACTGGGCCGCGTTCCGGCGCTCCTTCGACGACCTCGGGCAGTTGTTCGCCCGGGTCGGCGCGGGGCCGTCTGCCGCCGACGGGACGCAACCGGACCGGGTCGGCGCCGGGCCGGGCTATCCGCCGCCGGCCTCGATCAGCATGCTCTCCGGCGACGTGCACCACTCGTACGTGGCGCGGGCCGTGCTGCCTGGGCGGGTACACACCCCGGTGCACCAGCTCACCTGCTCACCGATCCACAACCAGGTGCCGGCGCTGATGCGGCCGTTGATGCGGTTGGGCTGGTGGCGAGGGCCGACGGCGGCGCTGCGGGCGCTGGCCCGCTCCGCCGGACTGCCAAGGCCGTCGGTGCGCTGGCGCAAGCTGGACGGCCCGTACTTCGGCAACGCGGTCAGTACGCTGCTGCACGACGGCGCGACGGCCGAGGTGACGCTGGAGGGCACGACGACCGACGGCGCGTTGCGTCAGGTGGCCCGCCGCCGGCTCACCGATTCGGCGGCGGCGCAGCCGACGCCGCAGCCTCCTCAGCAGGCTGCGAAACTTCCGCAGTAGGCCCCGGCGGCTCCGGCACACTCTGCGCCGCCGCTGACTCGTCGGCCGACTTGAGCCGCTGGCTGATCACCTGGGTCACACCGTTGCGCATGGTGACCCCGTACAGCGCGTCGGCGACCTCCATGGTCCGCTTCTGGTGGGTGATGATGATCAGCTGGCTGCGGTCCCGCAGCTGGGCCATCAGGGTGATCAACCGGCCGAGGTTGACGTCGTCCAGCGCCGCCTCCACCTCGTCCATGATGTAGAACGGGCTGGGCCGGGCCCGGAAGATGGCTACCAGCATGGCGACGGCGGTCAGCGACCGCTCCCCGCCGGACAGCAGCGACAGCCGCTTGATCTTCTTGCCCGGTGGCCGGGCCTCCACCTCCACCCCGGTGGTCAGCAGGTCGTCCGGATCGGTGAGCACCAGCCGCCCCTCGCCACCCGGGAACAGCACGGTGAACACCTGCTCGAACTCGCGGGCCGTGTCGGCGTACGCGCTGGAGAAGACCTCGAGGATCCGGTCGTCCACGTCCGCGACGACGGTGAGCAGGTCCTTGCGGGTCGCCTTCAGGTCCTCCAACTGGTCGGAGAGGAACTTGTAGCGCTCCTCCAGCGCGGCGAACTCCTCCAACGCCAGCGGGTTGACCTTGCCGAGCAGGGCCAGCTCCCGTTCCGCCTTCGCCGACCGCTTCTCCTGGGTGGCCCGGTCGAACGGCACCGGCTGCGGTTCCGGTTTGCCGTCGGCGGCGGCCGCCGCCAGTTGGGCCTGGGTGGGCGGCACCGGCTGGTGCGGGCCGTACTCGGCGAGCAGGGTCTCCACGTCCAGCGAGAAGTCCTCGGCCGCCTTCGCCTCCAGCTGCTCGATGCGCAGCCGCTGCTCGGCGCGGGCCACCTCGTCGCGGTGCACGGCGCTGGTCAGCCGCTCCAGCTCGGCCCCGAGCCGCTTTGCCGCTCCGCGTACCTCCTGCAGTTCGGCCTCCCGCGCGGCGCGGGCGCTGGCGATCTCGTCACGGGCGGCGGCCGCGTCGACCATCGAGTCGGCCAGCCGGGTCAGCGCGAACCGGGCCCCGGCGGTGACCGCGCGGGCGATCTGCGCGCCCCGGGCCCGGGCGGCCCGGCGGGCGGCGGCGCGTTCCCGCGCGGCCCGCTCGGCCGCCGCCTGCCGCAGCAGCGAGTCCGCCCGGCCGGCGATCGACGACACCCGCTCCTCGGCGGTACGGACGGCGAGTCGGACCTCCATCTCGTTCTGCCGGGCACCGGGCAGCATCGCGGCAAGGGAGTCCCGTTCGGCGGTCGACGGCTCCTCGTCGATCGGGGTCGCCTCGGCCAGCCGGAGCCGTTCCTCCAGCTCCTCCAGCGCGGTCAGGTCACGGTCCCGGGCCTCGGCGGCCTTGTCCCGGGAGGTTCCGAGCCGCTCCGCCTCGGCCCGTGCCGACCGGGCCGCGGCGCCGAGCTCGGCGAGCCGGCGGGCGGCGGCGTTACGCTGCCCCTCCGCCTGTCGCCGCTCGGCGGCCGCCTGCGCGACCTGCTCCTTGAGGCCAGCCGCCGCCTCCCGCGCGGTGTCGAGCTGCCCGCGCAGCTCGGCGACGGTGGCTTCGGCGGTGAGCCGGTTGCTGCGGGCCTCCTCGACCGCCGCCTGCACCTCGATGAAGCTGGGGGCCTTGGCGGACCCGCCGGCGGCGGCGTAGGTGCCGACGATGTCGCCGTCCGGGGTGACCGCCCGCAGCTGCGGATGGTCGGCGACGGCCGCGGTGGCCGCCGCGAGGTCGCCGACCAGGATCACGTCCCGCAGCGCCCGGTGCAGCGCCGGGCGAAGCTCATCGGGGCAGCTGACCGCGTCCGGTGCCCAGGTCGCCCCGGGCGGCATGGCCGGCCGCAGGGTGTCCGGCGAGCCGATCATCCCCGGCCCGGCGGGTCCGGCGACCAGCAGGCTGGCCCGACCGGAATCCTGAATCTTGAGCAGCCGCATCGCCTCGGCCGCCTCGTCGACGCCGGTGACCGCCACCGCGTCGGCGAGACCGCCCAACGCGGCGGCCAGCGCCGCCTCGTGTCCAGGCGCGACGGTGAGCAGGCCGGCCAGACTGCCCAGCAGGCCGGGCACCTGATCGGCCCGGGCCAGCAGCGCCCCGGCACCGTCGCCCCGGCGCAGCCCCATCGCCAGCGCGTCCTCCCGCGCCTGCCAGGTGGCGGCCTCCTTCTCGGCCCGTCGCTCGGCGTCGGACAGCTGCCGTACCTGCGCGGCGGCGGCGTCGTGCGCGGCGACCGCCTCGGCGTGCCGGGCGTCCAGGTCGGCGTTGTCCCGGTCGGCCTCGGTGGACAGTTCGGCGGCCGCGTCCAGGTCCTGCTGGGCCTGATCGGCGCGGGCCTGCGCGTCGGCGTGCGCGGCGGTGAGCCGGGAGATCTCGTCGGCGGCGCTGGAGGTGCGGGCCCGCGCCGAGTTGACCTGACCGGTCAGCCGGGCCAGCCCTTCCCGCCGGTCGGCGATCGCCTTGGCGGCGGCGACCAGCGCCCGCTCGGCCTGGGCCAGCTGCGCTTCCAGCTGCTGGCGGCCCTCCACCGCCTCGGCGAGGCGGATCTGGTCCTCGGTCAGTGCGGCCCGCAGCTCCTCCTCCTGCTCGCGGACCCGGTGCGCCTCGTCGGTGAGCTGGTCCGGGTCACGCCCGGGTCGCTCGTCGTCGGGCACGCCCGACAGGTGCCGCAGCCGTTCACCGGCCAGCTGCTCGGTCGAGCGGAAGCGTTCCTGCAGGGCGGCGAGCTTGTACCAGGTGTCCTGGGCGGCGGCGAGCAGCGGCGCGTCCTCGGCCAGCGCCGACTCCAGCTCGGCCAGCCGGGACTGCACCTCGGCGTGTTCGGACTCCACCTCGGTGCGACGCTGCCGCAGCGCCGTCTCGTCGGCGATCTCCTTGTCGAGGGTGGTCCGCAGGGTGGTCAGGTCGTCGGCGAGCAGCCGCAGCCGGGCGTCGCGCAGGTCGGCCTGGATCCCGGCGGCCCGGCGGGCCACCTCGGCCTGCCGGCCCAGCGGTTTGAGCTGGCGGCGCAGTTCGCCGGTCAGGTCGGTCAGCCGGTCCAGGTTGGTCTGCATCGCGGTCAGCTTGCGCAGCGCCTTTTCCTTGCGCTTGCGGTGCTTGAGCACCCCGGCGGCCTCTTCGATGAAGGCCCGCCGGTCCTCCGGCTTGGCGTGCAGTACGGCGTCGAGCTGGCCCTGGCCGACGATGACGTGCATCTCCCGGCCGATGCCGGAGTCGGAGAGCAGTTCCTGGATGTCGAGCAGCCGGCAGTGGTTGCCGTTGATCTCGTACTCGCTCTCACCGGAGCGGAACATCCGGCGGGTGATCGACACCTCGGTGTACTCGATCGGCAACGCACCGTCGGTGTTGTCGATGGTCAACGTGACCTCGGCCCGGCCCAGCGGGGCCCGGCCGGCGGTGCCGGCGAAGATGACGTCCTCCATCTTGCCGCCCCGCAACGCCTTCGCGCCCTGCTCGCCGAGGACCCAGGCGATGGCGTCGACGACGTTGGACTTGCCGGAGCCGTTCGGGCCGACCACGCAGGTGATCCCGGGCTCCAGCTTCAGGGTGGTGGCGGAGGCGAAGGACTTGAAGCCCTTCACCGTCAGACTTTTGAGATGCACGGTCCGATTCCTCGTCCGACGGGTCGCCGTGCGGCCGTCAGTGCTGGTCAGTACGGCACAGGCTAACCCGTCGGTCGGACGGTCACCGGATCCGACGCGGCTGGGGCGCCGTGACCGGGGCCCGGACGGGGCCGCAGACGGACGGGACGTGAGCGGGGCCACGGACGGGGCCGGACAAAAAGCTGCGCGCCGGCACTTGAGTGTCGGCGCGCGGGGTGCGTGCGATCAGCGGTACGTACGGTCACTGGCGGCGGGCGCCGGCCTGCACCGGCGCCCGTGGAGATCAGGTGAGCGCAGGCTCGGGGATCCGCAGCAGGTCGTCGCTTTCGGCGACCGCCGCGGCGAGCCGGTCGTTCTCCGCCCGCAGTCGGGTGATCTCGAACTCCAGTGCCTGTACCGTGGCACGCAATCGGGTGACCTCGTCGAGCAGGCGCCGGTCGGGTGCTGCACCAACGTGGCCGTAGAGGGCCTTCGCCATTTCGTCTCCTTGTAATGCGCTGCCGGAAAGGCCGGCCAACGCGCGCCCGTGAACCCTCGTGTCGGTCAACCCCCGGGCATGCGGGGGCGCGACTGGGCGCGACTGGCGACACCCCCATGGTCCGCCGAAGTCGCCGCTTCGTCAAGTTCCACCAGACGAGGATCCCCACCTCCTCCACCGAATCTATCGCCCAAAAGGTACGAAGAGCGGCGGTTTAGCGGCACAGATCACAGTGTCAACGGCAGAACCTCAGCCGGACAGTTGTCCGCCTTAGCGGTCGCGCGTAATGGTGGGTTGATCGGCGCGCCTGAACGGATGCAGGCACAGAACTAGTGATCATGAAGTTGCTGACGCTCCGTGATCACGGGAGGTTCTGTGCCTGCCATCCCAGCATGGCTGATCGAGCCGTTGTGGGTCCAGTTCGCCGCGCTGCTACCCGATCGGCCGACCTACCAACCGACACACCCGTTGGGCTGTCACCGTAGACGGGTCGATGACCGCATCGTGTTCGACAAGCTGGTTCAGGTGTTGCGGTTCGGCTGCTCCTACGAGGCGATCGCCGATGCCACCTGTTCGGCCACCACGATCCGCGGCCGCCGTGACGAATGGATCCGCCTCGGGGTGTTCGCCCAGCTCAAGCAGATCGCCGTGGACGCCTACGACCGGCTCGTCGGCTTGGTCTTGAGTGACATCGCCGTAGACGGCTGCATCACCAAGGCTCCCGGCGGCGGTGACTGCGCCGGACGGTCCCCCGTCGATCGGGGCAAGCAGGGCATGAAACGCTCCACGATGGTCGACGGCTACGGCATTCCCCTCGGCCGGGTCCTGGCCGGCGCGAACCGACACGACTCGCCCCTGCTGGCACCCACCCTCGATCACCTCGACGACCTCGGCCCACTACCGCCGACCATCACGGTGCACCTTGACGCCGGCTACGACTCCGCCACCACCCGAACGCTGCTGGCCGAACGCGGCCTGACCGGCGAGATCGCCCACAAGGGCGACAAGGCACCCATCCAGGCGAGCCAACGGTGGCACGTTGAACGGACGAACAGCTGGCACAACGCGTTCAACCGGCTGCAACGCTGCTACGAACGAACAGAGAAGGTCATCGACGCGTACTTCGACCTCGCCGACGCGATCATCACCGTCCGCAGCCTCACCCGACGCGCATGGACCCTCTACCGATGGGACAACCGCCCCACCCGCCGCCGATGACCACCAACCATTCCGCGCGGCCTCTTATCTCTTCCTTAGCGGGATCGCCGGTTTGTCTTAGCGGCGTTGCCGGGCGCGGCCGGACGCCTTAGCGTCGCACCCGGCACAGCGCCCCCCGGTCCCACCGGACGCGGCCCGCTGGGCCGACCACCCACCTGCGGAGGCAACGACCTTGTACCGGCGCAACGACCGGGTCGATGGATCCATCCCCGGCGATCCGACGCCGCCCGCCGGCCACACCGCATCCGGTGATACCGGCTGGGACACCGACCGGTTCGGGCAGAGTTCCTGGCGTGACCACCTCGACGCCGGCTGGCGACCCGGCCCTTCGTCGGCCGACGACTACTCCGGCCCGGCGACGGCCGACGACTACCCGACCGCCGGCCGGTTCCCCGGCGACGGCGGTTACGACCTCGGCAGTTACGGCGGCGGCGGTCACCCAGCGTACGGAGCGGACCGCCACGGGCACCTGTCGTACGACGGGCACCCGGCGTACGACGGCGTGGACCACGGCGACTACCCCGCCGACCCGACCGGGCAGCTCCCCGGCGGGGCGGAATACCACCCGCAGCCGTACGGCCGCCCCACCGACGACGGGTACGACACCCACTTGATCGCCCGCCCGGACGGACCGGGGTACGCCGACGGACCGGGGTACGCCGTCGCTCCGCACGGATACGACGGGACCGGCAGCGACGCCCCGCACGACGAGACCGGGACGCACCGGTACGGCGTGCTGCGGGAACTGGCCGACGGGCCCGGCGACGTCAACGGCTGGCCCGGTGGGGACGACGGCTGGGCCAGCGGCGACGATCGCTGGACCGACGACGACCGGGGGTCGCGTGAGGACCCGACCGACACCGGGTCGCTGACCCGCGTCGCCCGTCGGCGGCGGTCCGACGCGCGCGACGGCTCCGACCCGGAGGTTGCCGACGGCCGACGGCGCCGGCTCGCCGTCGGGCCGGTCACCCTGGCCACGCTGGTCGTCGTGCTGCTGGTGGCGATCGGTGGCGGCGGCGCGATGCTGCGCGCCGGGTTCGGCGACGACTCAACCGATGGCACCGACGACACCGTCGTGGCAACGGATGTCGATTCGGTCACCGATCCACTCACCGAACAGTCCGCTGGTACGGAGGATCCGCAGATCGGCGAGCCGGAGGTGCTCGACGCCGAACTCGGTGCCGCCCCGACCCCGGCTGCGAGCCCCGCACCGCCACCGCCGACCTCGGCTGCCCCGAGCCCACGCCGTAGCACCGCCGCCCCGGAAAGCTCCCGGCCGCAGCGCACCACCGCCGCTCCGGCGAAGACCAGCGCCGCGCCGCAGCAGACCGCCACCGGGGACACCAGCCAGCAGCAGCAGGTCCTGGTGCTGGTCAACGCGGCGCGCGACGACAACGGGTGCGGCGCGGTGACAATCAACGACCAGTTGGCCGAGGCGGCCCGGCTGCACAGCGAGGACCAGGCGACCAACAACGAAATGTCGCACGAAGGCAGCGACGGCAGCGACCCGTGGGAACGCGCCAAGCGAGCCGGCTACGAGCAGGCGATCGGCGAGAACGTGGCGGCCGGCTACCCCACCGCCGAGGCGGTCATGGAGGGCTGGATGAACAGCCCGGGTCACCGGGCCAACATCCTCAACTGCGACGCGGTCGCCATGGGGGTCGGCACGGCCACCTCGTCGAACGGGACCCTCTACTGGACGCAGATGTTCGGGTCGGAGCGCTGAGCTGACGTCGGTCAGCGGCGGACGGCCCGCGGCCTAGGTTGGCAGCGCGGGCAGCTGAACGACGACCGGTTCATGAACGACTCCCGGCGGATCAGCGCCCCGCACCGGGCGCAGGGCTGATCCTCCCGCCCGTACACGTTGAGTGACCGGTCGAAGTAGCCGCTCTCGCCGTTGACGTTGACATAGAGCGCGTCGAAACTGGTGCCGCCCTCGGTGACCGCCGCCCGCAGCACGTCCCGTACGTGTGCCAGCAGCCTGGTGACCGTCGCAGCCGGCAGCCGATCGGTCGGTCGGGTGCCGTGCAGGCCGGCCCGCCACAGCGCCTCGTCGGCGTAGATGTTGCCGATCCCGGAGATCAGCGACTGGTCAAGCAGGGCCCGCTTGATCTCGGTGCGACGTCGGCGTACCGCCGCGACGAACGCGGTGTCGGAGAAGTCCGGGTCGAGCGGATCCCGGGCGATGTGCGCGATCTCGGCCGGTAACTCGGCGCCACCGGCCGAGACGGCGAGCCCGCCGAACGTCCGCTGGTCGACGAAGCGCAGCTGCGGGTCGCCGTCGACGAACCGGAAGCGGACCCGCAGGTGCGTCTCGTCCGGGGCGTGGGCCGGCTGCAGCAGCAGCTGTCCGGACATGCCGAGATGGCCGACCACCGCGTCGCCGCTGTCCAGCGGCAGCCACAGGTACTTGCCACGGCGGCGTACGTCGATGATCTGCCGGCCGGCGAGTACGGCGGCGAAGTGCACCGGGCCGGGCAGGTGCCGGCGGATCGTCCGGGGATGGCGCACCTCCACGGTGTCCAGCCGCCGGCCGATCACCCAGCCGGCCAGCCCTTGCCGGACCGTCTCGACCTCGGGCAGCTCTGGCATGACAGGCCTTTCTCCGACCGGTGCCGGTGGTGTTCTCGTGCTCAGGCCTGGGCGGGCGGGCCGGCCGGCGGCCCGGCAGCGACCCCGTCCGGCGGACCGGCGTCGGCGTCGGAAGCCGGACCCGGCTGGTCGACGGCCGCCGCGGTGCCGGCGGCTGCGGTGGAGTCCACCATCTGCGCGGAGAGGGTACGCCACGCGGCTTCGGCGGCCCGCTGCTCGGCCTCCTTCTTGCTGCGGCCTTCGGCCCCGCCGTAGCGCTGCCCGGCGACCACCACCCAGGCGGTGAAGGTCTTCGCGTGGTCCGGACCGGCGTCGTCGATGCGGTACTCGGGCACGCCCAGCCCGAGCGTCGCGGTCAGCTCCTGCAGGCTGGTCTTCCAGTCCAGCCCGGCGCCCCGGCTCGCGGAGTCCGCCATCAACGGGTCGAACAGCCGGCGGATCACGATCGACGCGGTGTCCAGCCCGTACTGCAGGTAGATCGCGCCGAGGAGCGCCTCCAGGGTGTCGGCCAGGATGCTCGCCTTGTCCCGCCCGCCGGTGCTCTCCTCCCCCTTGCCGAGCAGCAGGTACGGGCCGAGCCCCTGCGGGCCGAGGGCCCGGGCCACTTCGGCGAGCGCCCGCATGTTGACCACGCTGGCCCGCAGCTTGGCCAGTTGCCCTTCCGGCAGGTCGGGGTGGCTGTGGAACAGCGCCGAGGTGATCACCACACCGAGCACCGAGTCGCCGAGGAACTCCAACCGCTCGTTGGTGGGCAGGCCGCCGTTCTCGTACGCGTACGACCGGTGGGTCAACGCCCGTTCCAGCAGGTCCGGTTCGAACGCCACACCGAACGCGGCCTCCAGGTGCGCAACCGGCGGACGACGGGACTGGTTGTTACTCATGGCGATACCTCGTCCTGTTCTGCGATCAGCCGGGTGATGTCGTCGAGCATCCGGGCGACAGTCGAGGTCACCCGGCCACGGTGCAGTCCGGCGGCGAGGGTGATACCGGTGGCGATGTCGGCGCCGGTGGCGGCACCGTGGCAGACGACCACCGTCCCGGCGACGCCGAGCAGGGCCGCCGCCCGGGGCGCGACCCGGCCCGGTTCCGGGCCGCCGGCCATCGCGTACGCACCTTCGATGCCTTTGAGCAGTACGTTCCCGGTGAAGCCGTCGGTGACCACCACGTCGAGGCCGTCACCGAGCGTGACGTCGTGTCCTTCGACCAGGCCGACGTACCGGCCGTCGGCGGGCAGGGTGAGGCTCCGCAGCAGGGTGTCGGCGGTACGCCGGACCCGGTCGCCCTTGCCTGGCTCGGCACCGATCGAGAGCAGTCCGACCCGGGGCCGGTCCAGGCCGAGCCGCACGGCACCGTACGCGGCGCCGAACAGGGCGTGCTGGGTCAGGGTGGCCGGGCGCGCCTCTACCGTGGCGCCGACGTCGAGCAGCACCACCGGGCCGGCGACCGCCGGGAGGGTGGCGACCAGGGCGGGCCGGCGTACGGTCGGCCACCGGCCGAGGCCGAGCGCGGCAGCGGTGACGATCGCGCCGCTGGACCCGGCGGAGATGAACGCGTCGGCCGCGCCGTCGGCGACCGCGGCCATGGCGGCCCGGATCGAGCCGTCGGCCCGGCCGGTGTCGGGCCCTGCGGCGGTACCGGCCGCCGACCCGCCAGTCGCGCCTGTCGGGCGTACCGTGATCCGCCGGCGCTGGTCGTCGGGCAGCGCGGCGCGAACGTCGTCCGCCGCGTCCGGCGGGCCGACGAGCAGGAGCTGGAGATCGGGATCGGCGCGGCAGGCGCGCAGAGCGCCGTCAACCACGACGGCGGGTGCCCCATCCCCGCCGAGGAGGTCGACGGCGATCCGCGAGGTGCCGGTCCCGGAGTCAGCGCCGGCCGGTGCCGACCGACCGGCCGGCTCCTGGGACGAGGCACCCGGCGTTCGCCGGGAGGTCCGCGCCGCCCGGTCGGAGACCGGCGGCGTCACGACGACCGGATCAGACCTCGATGACCTGGCGGCCGTTGTAGGTGCCGCAGACGGTGCACGCGGTGTGCGGCAGCTTCGCGGACTTGCACTGCGGGCACTCGACGGTCACCACCGGCGTGGTCTTCCACTGGGACCGGCGGGAACGGGTGTTGCTGCGGGACATCCGGCGCTTGGGAACGGCCACGGCTCTTACTCCTCTTGGCGGGTCAGTTGCGACAGGCCGGCCCACCTCGGGTCGACCTGTTGGTGGTTGTGGTCGTCCGGCAGCTCGTCCCAGTGCACCCCGCAGTCGGGGCACAGCCCAGGGCAGTCGCTGCGGCACAGCGGGGTGGTCGGCAGTGCAAGCACCACCGCGTCCCGCAGTGCCGGCTCCAGGTCGATCAGATCGCCCTGCAACCGGCCCACCTCGTCGATGTCGGTCGTCTCGTCCGTGGTGCTGTTCTCGTACGCGTACAGCTCCTGGATCGGGACGGTCAGCGACTCGCTGATCGGGCGCAGGCAACGCCCGCACTCGCCGGAGATCGGCCCGGAGACCGTCCCGGAGACGAGCACCCCTTCGGAGACCGACTCGAGCCGCAGATCGAGGCTCAGGTCGGCACCTTCGGGTACGCCGTTCAGCTCCAGCCCGAGGTCCGCCGGCGCGGGCACCACCCGGCTCACCGTACGCAACGCGCCAGGGCGACGCGGCAGTTCCCGGGTGTCGAGAACCAGCGGCGACCTGGGGTTGAGTGTCTTCGACGAGTGATTGCGCATAGTTGGACTCCGGCCTGGTAGAGGCCGACAAAGTAGGTTACCCGAGCAGCGGCGACGGCGTCGAACCGGGGCACCGGTCGGCCAGGCGGGCGACGGCGGGTCAGCAGGGCGAGCGGTCGGTCAGGGGCGGTCGGTCAGTCAGCGGGACGGCGCCCGCGGTCGGTCAGAACGGCAGCGGGCGTTCGTTCTCCTCACCTGAGAAGGTACCGATCTCCCGCAGCGCGTGCATCTTGTCCCGGCCACGCTCTATCGAGGCAAGCGCCCGGGTGAGGAACTGCTCGAAGTTGGCCAGCGCGGTGTCGACGTAGTCGTCGACCTCGGCGCGCAGCCGCTGCGCCTCGGCGCGGGCCTCGGCGACGATCCGGGCACCCTCGTGCTCGGCGGAGACGGTGATCTCGTTCACCGACACCAGCCGGGCGTGCTCGGCCTCGCCCTCACTGATGATCCGGTCCGCCTCGCGCTTGCCGGCGTCCATGATCTTGTCGCGTTCCTCCAGCAGCGCCGCCGCCCGGCGCAGGTCGGCGGGGAGCTCGGCCCGGAACTGGTCCAGGACGCCGATCATCTCGGCCCGGTCGATCATGCAGTTGTTCCGGGACATCGGCACGGCCCGCGCGGTCTCCACCATCGCGATGATCTCGTCGATGCGGTCGAATGGATCCACCGGCATCTCACTCCCTGTTGTCGGAGGGTCGACCCACCATGATGGCAAGGCCGGGCCAGAACGTCATCATCCCAACTGCCGGACCGGTCGGCGCTCCATCATGATGCGACCCCGGACGACATGTGGTCCATCCCACCCCGGGTCCGGCGCGTCGCGACACGCCGGGCGGTTCATCGCGGCTCGGCCGGCCCGTTCACAGCGGCTCGGCCGGCCCGCCCGGAACTGCCGGACCGGCCCGGTTCACACCTGCTGGGTCGGTGGCGCGGTGACCCGGGCGAGCAGCCGGTCGTGGACCGCCTCGGGCAGGTGCGCCGAGACGTCACCGCCCCACTTGGCGACCTCCTTGACCAGACTGGAGGAGAGGAACGAGTAGAGCGGGTTGGTCGGCATGAACAGCGTCTCCACCCCGGCCAGGCCGATGTTCATCTGCGCCATCTGCAGTTCGTAGTCGAAGTCGCTGACCGCCCGCAGGCCCTTGACCACGACGGCCGCCTCCTGGGCGCGGCAGAAGTCCACCAGCAGGCCGCGGAACGACGCAACCCGAACGTTGCGGTACGACCCGGTCACTTCGCGGAGCATCGATATCCGCTCGTCGATGGTGAACAGGCCAGCCTTGGACTGGTTGATCAGGACACCCACGATGACCTCGTCGAACAGCCGGCTGGCCCGGCCGATGATGTCGAGATGTCCGTTGGTGACCGGGTCGAAAGAGCCGGGGCACACCGCTCGTCTCATGATCGCCGACCGTACCAAAGCATGGTCTCGCCGTAACGCCGCCCGCGCTCGGCAGTGACGCCTTCCACCCAGGTCAACGCCGGTCCCCGGGCGGACCGCTCGATCACCACGACGGCGTCCGGGGCGAGCCAGCCGCCGGCGACGAGGCTGTCCAGGACGGTCCGGAGTTCGGCGTCGGTCACCGCGTACGGCGGGTCGGCGAAGACCACGTCGTAGCCGCCGCCATCCGGTGGCGTGGCCAGCGCGGTCGCGACCTTGGCGGTGATCAGCCGGGCGTCGGCGCCGGCTCCCAGCGCGGCGATGTTCGCCCGGACGGTACGGGCTGCCCGCGCGTCGGACTCGACCAGCAGTACGTGGTCGGCGCCCCGGGACAGCGCCTCCAGACCCACCGCGCCGCTGCCCGCGTAGAAGTCGGCGAACCGCGCCCCGACCAGATCGGTCATCGTCCCGAGGGTGCTGAACAGCGCCTCGCGGACCCGGTCGGAGGTGGGCCGGGTGTTCGCGCCGGGCGGCGTGGCGATCCGCCGGCCGCCGAGCCGGCCGGAGATGATCCGGGTCATCGGCGACGTGCCCCCACGGCAGCCGGTGCACTCATGCCCGGCACGCTACGCGATTCAGCCGAACGGGCCGGGCACCACCCCGGACGGCCGAGTACGCCTCGTGTGACGAGGTACATCTGCTGTTGCCGGAGATACGGATGAGGTGACGACGGCCACCCGCGAAGTGGATGGCGAACACGTTGCGTCCATCAATTGTCTCGGATCGACAACATCATCCTTAGCTGGACCTGTGGGTCACCACGTCAGTTCAGGAACAGCTAAGGTCAGGCGCTGTGCCGGTGGGACACGCCGGACACCACGCACGACGCGGGACGTTGTCGCACCGATCATCGACTGCACCTCACCAGTCAGGTTGCGCACGCCCGCGCCGAGCCCCTGAACCCCTCACTCGGGAGTACCTGTGAACCGTCTGAAGTCCCCGCTTCGGCGCGCCTTGGCCATCGCGGCCGGCGCGACGATCGGTCTGGCCGGCATCGCCGCCCTCGGCGCGCCTGCGGCTGCCACCGGCAACCACACGGAAAAGTTCAAGCTGTTCGTCGTGACCGTCGCCGGCGAGGCGACCTGTGACGCGGAGACCGGCAACTGGCTGGTCGACTGGACCGTGAGCCAGAACTGGCCGAAGCTCGATGAGCTCGCCAAGATCGACTTTCCGATCAAGCCTGAGCTGGTCATCAAGGAGATGAGCCTCTCCCCGGACGGCACCACTCTGGACGGGTTCGCCGAGGGCTCGGTCATCCCGAAGGCCGGCGAGGGCGAGTTGACCGGCACGCAGGTCGTGCCGGGCGACGCGACCGAGGCCACCCTGTCGGTCACCGCCAAGTGGAAGCTCAAGGTGTTGCGGGGGAAGAAGCCGCAGGGGCAGACGGCCGTTGGCTCGGTAGCCTTCGACGGCGAATGCAGCAAGCCGACGCCCAACCCGTCCGCGACGTTTGCATCGGCCTGTGACGGCTCGGTCGTCGTCACCCTGGTCAACGGCGACGGCGGCACCGCACCGGCCAAGTTCACCGTCACCGGTGCGGCCGACTTCACCGAGTCCGTCACCGTGCAGCCTGCGGAGAGCGCCACCGTCACCGTTCCGGCAGAGAACGCCTCCTCGATCGTCGTCACCGAGGAAGGCTCCGGGGAGCCGCTCGCCGAGAGTGCCTGGACCGAGCCGGAGGACTGCGTCGAGCCCGCCGAGCCGGAGGGCACCGTCGAGTACACCTGTGACCAAATGATCTTCACCCTCACCAACCCGGAGGACGGCGAGAGCATCACCGTGACCTTCACCCCGAACGAGGGCGAGGCGCAGGAGCTGACCGTCGAGCCGGGCGAGACCGGCAGCGTGGCCTTCGAGGCGTTCGACGGACTCGAGGTCACCCCAAGCGGCGACGGCCTCGAAACCGTGGAGCCGTTCGTCTGGGAGCAGCCCGAGGACTGCGACGAGGACGGCGGAAGCGGCGCGGGCGACGGTGACGGAGGTTCCCTTCCGGTCACCGGTGCCGCCGCCGGCGGTCTCGCCGCTGGCGCCGTCGCGCTGCTGGCCATCGGTGGCGTGCTGTTCTACCTGGCGCGTCGTCGGCGGGTCACCTTCACCGCCTGAGTCAGCCACACTGGGTCGTGACTGACTGACAAAGTCATCCCCCCCGCACCACCCCTGGAAGGGCGTCGACCATCCCCCCGGTCGGCGCCCTTCCGCCTGTCCGGCCGCAGCCGCTCCCCGGCCCGCCGCAGCCCCGTTCCCCGGCCCGCCTCAGCCGCTCCCGGCCGTGGATTCAGCCCTTCTCCAGGTACTCGGCGCGTTCGGCGTCGACCAAAGTGCCGACCGACGACGCCAGCGCCGGATGCCGGGTCAGCTCCGGATCGTCGCCGAGCAGGTCGATCGCCTCGGCCCGGGCCTGCCCGATCAGGTCGGCGTCGCGCAGCAGCGACAACAGCCGCAGGTGGGACCGGCGACCCGACTGGGTCGCGCCCAGCACGTCACCTTCGCGGCGCTGCTCCAGATCCAGCTCGGCCAGCCGGAACCCGTCGGTGGTCGACGCGACCGCGTCCAGCCGCTCGCGGGCCGGCGTACCGTCGGCGGCGTCGGTGACCAGCAGGCACAGCCCGGCCGCCGAGCCCCGACCGACCCGGCCACGCAGCTGGTGCAGCTGCGACACCCCGAACCGGTCGGCGTCCAGCACGATCATCACGGTGGCGTTCGGCACGTTCACCCCGACCTCGACCACCGTCGTGGCGACCAGCACGTCGACGTCACCGGCGGCGAAGGCACGCATCACCGCGTCCTTGGCGTCGGCCGGCAGCCGACCGTGCAGCACCTCGATCCGCAGCCCGTGCAGCGGCCCGTCGGCGAGCAGCGGCGCCACCTCGGTCACCGCCAGCGGCGGCCGCCGCGCCCCGGGATCGTCGCCGTCGCCGGAGGGCTCCTCGTCGGCGCTGGTTCCGGTCGCGTCACCGATGCGCGGGCAGACCACGTACGCCTGATGGCCGGCGGCCACCTCCTCGCGTACCCGCCGCCAGGCCCGCTCCAGAAAGGCCGGCTTCTCCGCCGCCGGTACCACGTGCGAGACGATCGGCGACCGGCCGCCGGGCAGTTGGGTGAGCGCGGAGACCTCCAGATCGCCGTACACGGTCATGGCGACCGTCCGCGGGATCGGGGTGGCGGTCATCACCAGCACGTGCGGCGGCTGCTCGGCCTTGGCCCGCAACGCGTCGCGCTGCTCCACCCCGAACCGATGCTGCTCGTCGACGACGACCAGGCCCAGGTCGGCGAAGTCGACGCCCTCGTACAGCAGGGCGTGGGTGCCGATCACGATGCCGGCCCGGCCGTCGCGGACCTCGTCGAGGGCGGCCCGGCGGGCCGCCGCCCCCAGCGACCCGGTGACCAGCGTCACCCGGGTGCCGGCCGGGTCGCCGTCCAGTTCACCGGCCCGCCCCAGCGGGCCGAGCAGCTCCTGGATGCCCCGGTGATGCTGGGCGGCCAGCACCTCGGTCGGGGCGAGCAGCGCCGCCTGCCCACCGGCGTCGACAACCTGCAGCATCGCCCGCAGCGCGCACACCGTCTTGCCGGAGCCGACCTCGCCCTGCAGCAGCCGGTGCATCGGATGCGCGGTGGACAGGTCGGCGGCGATCTCCTCGCCGATGCGCCGCTGACCGTCGGTCAACTCGTACGGCAGTCGGGCGTCGAACGCGGCCAGCAGGCCGGCGTCCGCGCGGGGCCGGGGCCGTGCGGGCCAGTCGGCGGCGCGCAGCTTGCGCTGCACCAACGTCAGCTGTACGGCGAACGCCTCGTCCCATTTGAGCCGCCGCCGGGCCTGGAACAGCTCGGGTTCGTCGGCCGGGCGGTGGATCTGCCGCAGCGCCGGGTGCAGGCCGAGCAGGTTGCGGCTGGCCCGTACCGCCGCCGGCATCGGATCCTCGGGCGGGGTGAGCACGTCCAGCACGGTCCGTACGCAGCGGGCGATCACCCAGGTCGGCACGGCGGCCGCCGCCGGGTAGACCGGGATCAGCGCCCCGGCGAACTCCTCCACCGGGTCCTCGGCGGCCACCTCGCCGTCGGCGGCACCGTCGCCGAGCAGCACGTACTCGGGGCCGTTGAGCTGGCGTACGCCCCGGAACTCGGTCACCTTGCCGGCGAATAGCCCCCAGCGGCCCGGTTTCAGGTCCCGTTCCCGCCACGCCTGGTTGCCGAAGAAGGTCAACGTCAGGGTGCCGCCGGTGCCGTCCTCGACGACCACTTCGAGCAGCTTGCCGCGCCGTTGGCGCATCGGCCGTACGGTGGTCCGCCGCACCTGGCCCAGGACGGTGACCTGCTCCCCCACCTCCAGCGAACGGATGTCGGTGTGCTCGCCGCGCTGGTCGTAGCGGCGCGGGAAGTGGTAGAGCAGGTCCCCTACGGTGTGCAGGTCGAGGTGGTCGGCCATCGCCTTGGCGGTCTTCGCGCCCAGGTTGACCTTCAGCGG
Organism: Solwaraspora sp. WMMB762; assembly: GCF_049179115.1. Taxonomy (NCBI): domain Bacteria; kingdom Bacillati; phylum Actinomycetota; class Actinomycetes; order Micromonosporales; family Micromonosporaceae; genus Solwaraspora; species Solwaraspora sp. WMMB762. The sequence goes on along the minus strand of NZ_JBMHMD010000001.1, from coordinate 6,903,261 downwards.
AGTGTCCATCGTGCACGGCTGCGTCATCCGGCCTCCAACAACGGCTGCGTCATTCGATCCCTACCAGCAGCGGGTAGTGCGGCTGCCCGCCGACGAAGGTGTGCACCTCGACGAACGGCCAGCAGCGGGCGACGTGCGCCGCCACCGCCTCGCCCAGTCCGTCCGGTGCCTGCTCGCCGACGATCAAGGTGACCAGCTCACCGCCGCCGCCGAGCAGCTGGTCCAGCAGGTTGCGGCAGGTGCCGGCCAGGTCGGTGCCGATCAGCAGCACCTCCCCCTCGACCAGGGCGAGCACGTCGCCGGGGCGGCAGCGGCCGGCGACGGTGAGCGCTTCCCGGGCGGCGAGGCAGACCTCGGCGTACCGGCAGGCTCCGGCCGCCTCGGCCATCGCGATCACGTCGTCGTCGAAGCGGCGTCGCGGGTCGCGGACGGCGAGCGCGGCGAGGGCCTGTACCGGTGACCGGGTCGGCACGACGGCGACGGTGACGCCGCCGGCCTCGGCCTCCCGGGCGGCGAGGCCGGCGACGGCCTGGGTGTCCGGGTCGTTGGGCAGCACCACCACTTCGGCGGCGCCGGTGCGGCGGATGGCGTCGAGCAGCTCGGCGGTGGACGGGGAGCCGCCGACCACGCCGGCGCCCTCACCGGTGAACAGGGCGGCGAGGCCGGTGCCGGCGGCGACCACCACCGCGGCCCGGCCGGCGAGCGGCGGCGCCGGCCGGTCGGCGAACCGGGTGACCGAGATCTGGTACGGGCGACCGGCGGCGATGCCGGCCTCGATGGCGGCGCCGATGTCGTCGACGTGCACGTGCACGTTCCACACCGGACCGTTCCTGTCGTCATCGTCCCTGTCGTCATCGCCCCATGCGTCGGAGCCGACGACGACCAGCGAGTCGCCGATCTCGGCGAGTGCGGCCCGCATCCGGTCGACCGCCCCGGCCGGCGCTTCGAGCAGGAACTGCACCTCGTAGGCGTACCCCTCGGAACCGGCCCCGCTATGGGGGTTGGCGGCGGGCCCGGCGCCGTCGGGGTCGGCGCCGTCGGGGTCGGCGGCGCGGCCGACTGGGTTGTCAGGGCTGTCGGCGTTGTCAGGGTTGTCGGTGCTGTCGGTGAGCGGGGTGCCGACCACGGCAGCCAGCGCGTCGAGCAGCAGGCACAGGCCGCGACCGCCGGCGTCGACCACCCCGGCGCGGGCCAGCACCGGCAACTGGCCGGGGGTCGCAGCGAGGGCGTCGCGGGCGGCCGCGGCGGCGGCCCGTACCACGGTGGGGAGGTCGTCGGAGCCGGTCCGGTCGGCGGCCCGCGCGGCGGCGGCGACCACGGTCAGCACCGTCCCCTCGACCGGGCGGGCGACCGCCGCGTACGCCGCGTCGGTGGCGGCGGTCAACGCCGACGCGAGGGCCCGGCCGCGCACCACGGCGGTGTCGGTGAGCGCGTCGGCCAGCGCGCGCAGGATCTGCGAGACGATCACCCCGGAATTGCCCCGGGCACCGAGCAGCGCGCCCCGGGCCATCAGCCGCAGCACCCGCCCGTGCGAGGTCTGCTCCCCCTCGGAGGAGTTGTCCAGGTCGAGGGCCAGGGCATGCTGGGCCGAGGTGAGGGTGAGGACCAAATTGGTGCCGGTGTCGCCGTCCGGCACCGGGTAGACGTTGAGCGCGTCGATCTCGCCCTGGTGGCGGCGCAGCGCGGCCAGCGCACCCGAACACCACCGGCGCACGGCGGCGGCGTCAAGGGTGTCCAGCACGGCGATGAGCCTACTGGCGCACGCCGACAGCCGCCGTGAAGACGACCCGGGTGCGGCCGGGCCGGCGGCAACGGACCGGTCGGGGCAGGGCGATTGGCCGCCCGGGTGGTCGATCGGGTAGCCTGGCCAGGTTGTCTGGGCGTGGTGTGTCCCGGCGACCGGCGACCTGATGAACGACAAATCCCCAGGAGTATCCCGTGGCTAGCGTGTGCGACGTCTGTGGCAAAGGGCCGGGCTTCGGTCACAACGTGCCGTGGTCGAAGAAGAAGACCAACCGCCGTTGGAACCCGAACATCCAGACCGTTCGCACCCCGGCCGGTGGCGGCAACACCCGCAAGGTGAACGCCTGCACCTCCTGCCTCAAGGCCGGCAAGGTGGTCCGGGGCGCCTGACCGCGCCGCCCACGACCTGACGTTTCAGCAGCCGCCGGACCCGATCGGGTCCGGCGGCTGACTGTGTACGGTCACCAGCCGGCGGTGAGCACCCGTCACCAGTCGGCGCTGAGCACCCGGCCGAAGGACAGGCAGCCCGGCGAGTCCCGGTAGTAGCCGAAGTTCGGGATCCGGGCGTACCCGCAGCTGCTGTAGAGCGCGATCGCCTCGGGCTGCTTGTCGCCGCACTCCAGGATGACCCGGCGGCGGCCCTGGCCGGCGGCGGAGCGTTCGACGGCGGCCAGCAGCGCGCGGGCCACCCCGCGCCCGCGGGCGGCGTCGGCGACGTACATCCGCTTCAGCTCGGCGTCCTCGCCGGAGCTGCCGTGGCTGCGCCAGCCGGCGCAGCCGGCCGGCGCCCCGTCCAGATGGGCGATCAGGAAGGCACCGCCGGGCGGGTCGAAGTGGGCCGGGTCGACCGGGGTGTCGTCGCCGGTGCCGCCGTAGCGGGCACCCAGATCGGCCATGGCGGCGGCCACCAGGCGTTGCGCCACCGCGTCGGTGTAGCGGACCCGGCGGATCTCGACGCCGGCCTGAAGCAGATCAGTCACGCGGTAAAGCGTAGTGCGGTCACCGGCGGTGGCTCAGCGGTGACCGGCGCGGCCTCACTGGAAGTGTTCCCAGCCGGCGACGCCCTGGTAGGGCTGGCCGTCGATGGTGACCCCGGCGCCTTTGACCACGTGCCCGACCCGCCGCCAGCCCTTCGGCAGCGGCAGATCCTCGGGGAACGTCGCGGCCAGGGCGTGGTCGTCACCACCGCCGAAGATCCACTGGTACGGGTCGACGCCGAGCGCGTTGGCGGTGTCGCGCATCTGCGGCGGCACCTCGAACGCGGCCCGCCGCAGGTCGATACCGACCCGGCTGGCGGTGGCGACGTGACCCAGGTCGGCGATCAGCCCGTCCGAGATGTCGATCATGGCGCTGGCGCCGACGTTCGCGGCGGCCGGGCCGGCGGCGTACGGCACCTCGGGGCGTCGGTACGCCTCCACGAGCAGCTTCGGTGACCGGAAGCCCCGGGACAGCACCGTGTAGCCGGCGGCGGCGTAGCCGAGCCGGCCCGCGATGGCCAGCACGTCACCGGCGTGCGCGCCGCTGCGCAGCACCGGGGTGGCGCCGTGCAGGTCCCCGAGGGCGGTCACCGCGATGGTCAGGGTCGGGCTGGCCGACATGTCGCCGCCGACCACGCTCGCGCCGACCTTGGCCGCCTCGTCGGACAGGCCGACCGCCAGGTCCTCGGCCCAGCCGGCGTCGGTCTCGGGCGGGGCGCAGAGCGCCACCAGCAACGCGGTCGGCACCGCCCCCATCGCCACGATGTCGGCGAGGTTCGCGGCGGCCGCGCGGTGCCCGACGTCGACGGCGCTGGACCAGTCCCGCCGGAAGTGCCGGCCCTCGACGAGCACGTCGGTGGAGGCGACCACCCGGCCGTCCGAGGCGGCCACCACGGCCGCGTCGTCGCCGGGGCCGAGCAGGGTGGCGGCCCCCGGATGCAGCCGCGCGGTGACCCGGGAGATGAGCCCGAATTCACCGGCCTGTGCCACATTCACCGGTCCACCTCGATCATTGTCGTCTCCACTCGGGCACCGTCATGAATCCGGCCTGCTCCGTACGGTAGTTTCACGTTCGAGCCGCTCCCGGGCGGCGGATAGGAGTCGGGTCGTGGTCCAGGCATACATCCTCATCCAGACCGAAGTCGGAAAGGCACGCGACGTCGCCGACGCGATCGCGGACATCTCCGGCGTGGTCCGGGTGGACGCGGTGACCGGGCCGTACGACGTGGTCGTGCTCACCGAGGCGCACACCGTGGACGAACTCGGGACGATGATAGTCAGCCGGGTCCAGATGGTGCCGGGCATCACCCGGACCCTGACGTGTTCGGTGGTACGACTGTGACAGGTGGGCCGGACCGGACGACCCGGCAGGCGGCGATCTGGGCGACCGTGGTGGCGTTGCCGTTGACCGTCATCGTGGCGCTCGCCGCGTTGAGCCGGCTCGCCCCGGCCGGGTCCGACGACGAGCCGGGGTCCGCCGCAGACCCGTCGGCGTCGGCGTCCGCCGGTGTCGCGCCGGTGCCGACCACGCCGGTGCAGATCGCCGCCCCGACGCTGGACGAACGCGCCGAGATCGTCTGCCGGGCGCTGGTCTCCCAACTGCCGGGTACGCTGCGCGACCTGCCGCAGCGGCGGGTCACCGACGGCGCCGAGCAGAACGCCGCGTACGGCGAACCGCCGATCACCGTCGCCTGCGGGGTGCCGGCGGCGCAGTTCCCACCGACCGACCTGGTGTACGCGCTGGACGGGGTCTGCTGGCACGCGGCCGAGCAGGCCGACGCCACCGTCTGGACCACCGTCGACCGGGAGATCCCGGTGCGGGTGAGCGTGCCCGGCTCCTACGACGAACCGGGCCAGTGGGTGGCCGCGTTCGCCGACCCGCTGATCGAGACGGTGCCCAGCGACGCGGACGCCGCCCCGCGCGGCTGCCGCGCCTGACTCTGGGTCCGGTCCGGTCCGGATCCGGATCCGGTCTGATTCGGTCTGATTCGGTCTGGGGTCCCGGCAGTCGGTCAGCGCAGCCCGGTGCCCCGGCTCAGGGCGGTACGGATCAGCCGGTCCACCAGCTTCGGGTACTCCAGGCCGGCGGCCGCCCACATCCGCGGGAACATCGACGTCGGGGTGAACCCCGGCATCGTGTTGATCTCGTTGAGGTAGATCTGGTCGTCGTCGGTGACGAAGAAGTCGACCCGGGCCAGCCCGGCGCAGTCCAGCGCGGTGAACGTGCGGCAGGCGTAGTCCTGCACCTGCCGGGTGACCTGCTCCGACAACCCGGCCGGGATGTCGTACTCGCAGGAGTTGTCCAGATACTTGGCCTCGAAGTCGTAGAACTCGTGGTCGGTGACCACCCGTACCTCGGCCAGCAGGGACGCCTCGGGGCCGCCGCCGGCCTCGCCCTCGATCACCCCGCACTCGACCTCACGGCCGACGATCGCCGCCTCGATCAGCACCTTCGGGTCGATCTCCCGGGCGGTGGCGACGGCGGCGTCCAGGTCGGCCCAGTCGGAGACCTTGGTGATGCCGTACGACGAACCGGCGCGCGACGGCTTGACGAACACCGGCAGGCCGAGGCGCTCCTTGTCGGCGTCGCTGAGGCTCACCCCGGGGCGCAGCACCGCGTACGGGCCGGTCGGGATGCCCTCGACGGTGGCCAGCTTCTTGGTGAACTCCTTATCCATCGCGGCAGCCGAGGCGAACACCCCGGCCCCGACGTACGGGATGCCGGCCATCTCCAGCAGCCCTTGGATGGTGCCGTCCTCGCCGTACGCGCCGTGCAGCGCCGGGAAGACGACATCGACGCCGGCCAGGGCGGCGGCCGGGCCGTCCGCCGGGTCCAGCACCATGATCCCGTTGCCGGTCGGGTCGGCAGGCAGCACCACGGCCGAGCCGGACCGGTCGGTGATCTCCGGCAGTTGCCGGTCGGTGATGGCCAGCTGGCTGCCGTCGCCGGTGGTGAGAACCCACCGCCCGGCGCGGGTGATGCCGACCGGGACGATCTCGTACTCGTCGGTGTCCAGGGCGGCCAGGATGCTGCCGGCGCTGACGCAGGAGATCGCGTGCTCGGTGCTGCGGCCGCCGAAGACGATGGCGACGCGGGTCTTGGCTGGGCTGGTCACAGGGGTGCCTTTCGTTCGCGGCCTGCGCGCGCCCGCCGGGCGAGGTCGGGGGAGCCCGGCGGTACGCGGTTCACGTCTTCGCGCTCACGCGGCTGACCCTACTCTGCGTACCCGCCCGTCGTGCCCTGACCGGCCCGGGATCCTCCTGATGATGCAAGGAGTAACCGCCGGGTAGCTGAGGACCCGGGACCCGCGTTCGTCGGGCGGCGGCCTACCGGGGTCACGCGTCGGCGAGTCCGCCCGGCTTCACACCGTCGACTCTGCCCGTGGCTCCGGCTCGACTTGCCTGCGCAACCCCAGCACCAACCACGGCAGACCAGGTCTGGCACCCCCAAACTTATTGACGTGCTCATGATGCCCTGTCAAGCGCCACCCGAATTGAGGCTCCAAGATCGTTGAGCCCCGCATCCGGAGACACAACAACCATCTGGTCAAGATCGAGTCTGAGCCCTCGCCGCGGCCCCAAGTTCTGCATCGGGGTCAATTCTACAGAACTGGCCGGGAATTCCCGCCTTGCATTCACCGAAACGAGGCCTTTCAGGTAAGCCGCATTCGAATCAACCCCAACTGAATTGAAGATTCGCCGCATTCGGCCCAGAGCCAAAGCAAAGTTAGTTGATCTTTGTTTTCCCTGGTGAGGATGGTGTCCGCCGGTCCGGTCCAGGGGTGGTGAACGAGCACGGCCTTCCCAAGTAGACGATGAAGGTTCCTACGCCAGTCGTCGTCTGCAAAGAAAGGCCGCTCGTGTCAGTCTCCCACGCCGCGTTCGACACCGTCACCGATCATCGCGGGGAGGTGGACACCCGGCAGGTCACCGCGCTGGCGACACTGTTCGGGCAGGTCACCGATCCACGGAAGGCCCGGGGCGTCCGGCACCGGCTCGCGGCGGTGTTGACCGTGCTGACGATGGCACTGCTGTGCGGAGCCCGCAACTTCCGGCAGGCCGCCGACCGGGTCGCCGAATTGCCGCAGCCGCTGTTGGCCGCCGCTGGCGCCCGCCGGCATCCGGTGCTCGGGGTCCGCGTCGCACCGGGTCGCGACACGCTGCGCCGGGTGGTCGAGGCGGTCGACGCGGCCGTGGTGGACCGCCTCGTCAGCGCCTGGCTGGCCACCCGACTCGCCCCACCGGCCGACCAGTGCGGGCTGGCGGTGGACGGCAAGACCGTCCGCCACTCGGGCGGACCGGACGGGGTCGACGTGCAGCTGTTCGCCGCGATGCGCCACGACACCGCGGTGGTCGTCGCCCAGGTGCGGGTCCCGGCCGGCACCACCGAGGTCACCCAGATCCGGGCGCTGCTCGACCACACCGAGATCGCCGGCACGGTGATCACCGCCGACGCCGCGCACCCCAGCGGCGACACCGCCACCTACCTGCGGAACCGAGACGCGGACTACGTGTTCACCGTGAAGGGCAACAGGCCCGCGCTGCTGGCCGCGATCACCGACCGGCTACCCGCCGCCACGGCCGCGACCAGCGACCACACCGACACCGAACGCCGCAGCGGCCTGCGGGTCACCCGCACCATCTGGACGGCGCCCGCCACCGGCGTCGACTTCCCCGGCGCGGCCACGGTGTTCCGGCTACGCCGTGACGTGTACGCGCCGGACGGGCAACGGATCAGCAAACAGATCGTCCACGGCATCACCAGCCTGACCAGCGCGGGGGCCGAGATCGCCAGACACGTGCGCACCCACTGGTGGATCGAGAACAAGGTCCACTGGGTCCGTGACGTCCTGTTCGGCGAGGACACCCACCACGCCTGGCTCGGCGGCGTCGCCCACGCCATGGCCGCCCTGCGCAACCTCACCATCGCCCTGATCCGGCTCGCTGGACACTCCAGGATCAAGCAGGTGATGGAACGTCACCACGCCGACAAGATGCTCATCCCAGCCCTGCTCAACGCATCGCAGCCATGATCAACTGACTTTGCTTCAGCTCTGGCATTCGGCCCTTGACATCCTCGACGAACTCTTGGCCTACGCCATCCTGCGTCTTGGTGAACGCCTCAAGGACATTCTCAGCAAGCTCCTCGTTCGAACTCGAATTATCCAGGGTCCTGAACCAGCCGTTGGCCACCCAGATGCCGATATCCACACGGGAGTGGCTTGCCACAACTGTCACATGCTGCAATCTGTCTATCGAAGCATAGCCGATCATCGAACGATTACAGACTCCACATAAGTATTGCGATTCCGCCCACACTTTATGGCATCCACCATAGCCGAATATTGCACCTCGGTCACCCTACTAGGCGGGAAGCGAATCAAACTCCAGGCGATCCAGACCTTCAATGTAGACAAATTCCTTCCCGCTGGGCGAAAAACTGGGATGCCAGGAATCTCCTCCATCCACAATCCTGGACAACTCACCAGCGATCGGGTCAACTGACCACACACCACCCCCCTCGCCTCTCGAGTGAACGGCCACAACAATATCCTGACCGTTTGTCGCAAGATGAGCAATTCCCGGAATTTCCACAATGATTGTTGATTCCCGAACTTCCGGATCCCACTGCACAAGTAGCCATCCAACCTCATCAAGTGCTTTCGGCGAACTCGCAGACGCTGCACCCCGAGAGTCTGGAATCAAAAAAAACAGTTTTCCATCAAGAACAATGGGGGAGCGCGCCCGAGCAACAGATTCACACCCAACGTCCACGCCGCCAATCCTGAATGAATTGCCGCTGACGGTCATTGCGAAATCAGATTCTTCCAGCTTGCCGTCGACGAAAGGGAGAACAGCCATGCCACACTCCCGCGCCACCTCCGCATATCCAGCCGACTCACCGTCGACGAAAAACGCATCCCCGAGAAACGGCACCGACGGATGGGAAATGAAAGGCTCAAGTCGACGCCCGCCTTCAGAGTAATTCAGCAACTCGGTGCGAGTACTGGAATCACACATAACCGCCACCCCCAAACCGCCGCTTGACGACCGATAGAGGAAGTGGAAAGTCCCACCACGGCAAACGGATTCGGCAGCAGATTGATCCAAGACGATCTCTCCAGACCCCTGCTTTGGAGACTGCCGCCACAGTTGCCTTCCTTCGGACGCTTCCTCCCTGAGATAGTAAACCCACCCATCACTCGACCAGACCGCATCTAAGATTGCGACACGAACGACCGGGAATGAGGACCACTGGCACCCACCAACCAATACGGCAAGCAGCATTGCCAACGAAGCAACAACTACCCTCGACAATCTCCGGACCGCCAGCTCCGGCCATCGCCACCCAGCTTGTCGCACGCCCCACTCCCCAGGTCAATAATCACGGATCAACAATCACAAGCCAGCCGTCACGTGTATGCCCCATCGTGTAGGGACCAGATCCCTCCTCAGGCGCACCAGGACCACGACCCCGCGCGTCCCCACCGACCATCAGCATAAGTCTTTCCTCCAACGCCTTCTCATGCTCAGCCGTGGCACCGACACCGGTGGCAGCAACATACCACGGTCGAACATCCACACCAACACGAGCACCAACGGAGTTGTTATGCAGATCGGCATTTGAATCAGGAGACCCCAAAAGTTCGCCCGGCTTATCAGTATCTTTCTCATGCGCAAGACCAAGTGCAACCGTATCGCTATAGGTGAAGCCGCTTAGTGTCATCAGCCCCATCCAGTAAGAATGACGGAAGGCGTTACGACGCCCTACCGACCAACCATACCGATCTCCAAATGTATTCGCAGCATCGATCGCCTTCTGTTGAATCACCACACCCCTCAAGCAGGAGATCGGCCCCATAATCAAGCACCACCTACCCTGAAAGACCCCCAGCGAGCTGCCAGTGAATCCGTCGTCCGAATTTGCACCCGAACCCGGGCTCTCGTCCCCCTTGGTCTTTGTTCCACCAGCTGCGGCACCGTTAGCGACCTTATCGGGACCACCCGTCTTTGGCGATTTTGGGGCTCCGCCCGTCGTCGGCGGCTTTCTTTCACCGCAGTTCGGAGAGCAACTAGGTTTGCCGGTGGGCTTGTTGTAGCCGCCGCCAGGCTTGGGAGTTGCGCCTTGGCCGCAGTCGTTGTCGGCGCAGACGCGTAGGCCGGTGGGGTCGGACCAGGTGGTGGGGTTGTTGTTGGCGTAGGCGTAGCCGTGCATCTGTTGGGGGTCGGCCGGGTCCATGATGGGGTCGACGGAGATGAACCGGCCGAGGGCGGGGTCGTAGTGGCGTGCGCCGATGTGGGTGAGGCTGGTGGGGTCCTGGGTGCCGCCGACGAAGCCTTTGTCGTCGGGCCAGGCGGTGGGTAGGGTGCCGCGAGTGTCGCCGAAGGGGAGGGTGCGGCGGCGGGTGAGGTTCAGGGTGGTGGGGTCGATGGTGATCTGGTTGGTGCCGTGGTGGTCGGGGATGAGCCAGGTGAGGCCGGTGACGGTGCGGACGGCGATGGTGGCGCCGGCGTGCTGGTAGTGGCGGGTGCCGTCGATCTGGCCGTTGCTGGTGGTGCGGCGGAGTTCGGTGTGGCCGAGGTAGAGGGTGGTGCCGGTGGTGTCGCGGCGGATGAGCCGGTTCCCTGAGGTGTCGTAGATGTTGGTGGTGTTCAGGCCGGGTTCGGTGGTGGTGGCGAGGCGGCCTTCCGCGTCCCAGGTGAGGGTCTGGGTGACGCCGTCGACGGTACGGGTTTGGGTGTGCCCGCCGGTGGTGTACGCGTACGTGTCGGTCCGGGTGGTCTCGCCGGTGTGGTCGACGGCGGTGACCGTGTGCGGTTGGGGGCTGCCCGGGGTGGGGTAGGTGGAGGTGGCGGTCGTCGATCCGGTCGCGGTCCAGGTGGTCGCGGTGAGCCGGTTCCCGGTGGTGTCGTAGGTGAAGGCCTGTCGGTAGGGGTCGGCGCCGGTGCGTTGCGGGGTGGTGCAGGTGGGGGTGGTTTCGGTCCAGGCCTGGGTGAGGCGGCGGAGGTGGTCGTAGGTGAAGTATTCGGCCTGGTCGGCGACGCCCGCGGTGGTGCCGGCCATCGAGGTGACGTTGCCGGCGGGGTCGTAGGTGTAGCTGGTGGTGGCGGCGTCGTTCCACGTGTCGGGGGTGGTGGGGTGTTCGGTGTCGACCTGCGAGGCGGCCAGGCGGCGGGTCGCGGTCTCGACCGGTGAGGACACCCGGATGCGGGTGCCGCCGGTGCCGAGGATGCGCTGGGCGATGCTGCCGTCGTAGTGGTAGCTGGTCGCGGAGACGAATGTGTCGGTGCCGGTGGTGAGGGTGGTGGGCAGGCCGGACGCGGTGTGGTAGCCGTAGGTGAGGGTTTCGGCGGGCAGGCCGCCGATCGCGGGCAGGCTGGTGGTCGCCGGGGTGCCGTTGTCGTGGTAGGTGTGGCTGGTGGTGTAGGTGCCGGCCAGCCCGGTCTCAGCGGCGGGGATGGTGACCGTGGCGCCGAGGGGCCGGTAGCCGTCGTCATACCCGGTGACCGCCGTGGTGTAGGCGTCGCCGCCGTGGTGGCGGGTCGACGAGGTCGGCAGGCCGAGCTCAAGGGTGTCGTAGGTCCACGACGCCCGCAGTGCGCCGGTGGAGGTGTCGTCGCGGAGTTCGGTGGGCCGGCCGAGGTTGTCGTAGCCGTGCCAGAGGGTTTCGCCGCGGCCGTCGGTGGTGGTGACCAGCTGGTCGGCGTTGTCGTAGGTGCTGCTCGACGTGCCGGCGTCGGGGTCGACGGTGCCGGTACGCCTGCCGAGCAGGTCGTAGGTGTAGGTCCACTGGTTACCGGCCGGGTCGGTGACCGTGGTCAGCTCGTCACGCGGGTTGTAGCCGTAGCTGGTTTCCTCGTAGGCGCCGGTCGGGGACGAGCCGGTGTGTTGGCGTAGCGCGGTCTGCCGGCCCCGGCGGTCGATGATCGACGTGGTCGGGGTGCCGCCGGTGGGTGGGTCGACCGTGACCCGGTCACCGCCGTAGCCGGTCACCGTCTCCCACTGCAGGGTGTTCGCCGACCACAACTGGGTACGGGTCGGCCGGCCGGCACCGTCGTACACGGTGCGGGTCTGCGACTCGATGGCGGTGTCGGCGAAGGTGACCAGGCTGCCGGTCGGCCCGGACGCGTCGTTGTAGAACGTGGACGTCTTGGTCGCGAGGCCACGGTCGTCGTACTGGGTGTCGCTGATGGTGCGTTTGCCGTCCGGGGCGGTGACCTGTGTCTGCCGGGGGCGGAGCAACCCGTCGGCGATGTCGAACGACGTGATGACGTTCCCGCTCGGCCCGAGGGTCTTGGTTTCGACGGTGGCGGGGGCGGTCAGGCTGACGGTGTACGCGTACTCGGTGTCCGGGGTCTGGCTGGTGGTGCGGCCGGGCGCCCAGACGTGGGTGAGACGGCCGAGCGCGTCCTGCCAGACGGTGGTGGTCTTCCCGTTGGCGTCGACGGCGGTCGTCGGCAGCCCTCGGGTGGTGTCCAGGTTGACGGTGCTGCTGTGGCCGGCCGGATTCGTCGTGGTGACCGCGCCGAGCAGGTCGTTGTTGTTGTGGGTGTATGTGGTGGTGGTGATCCGGTCCAGCGCGTCACCGGAGGAGATGGTCCGGCCCAACGTGTCGTAGCTGGCGGTGGCGGTCTTCACCCAGTTCGGGGTGGTGCCGGTGTACGAGGCGAGTTGCTCGACACGGGTCACGTCGCCCCGCACCGCTGCCGTGCCGAACACAGTGGCTCCGTCGTGGAACATCCGCGTCTCGGACACGACCAGCTCCTGAACCGGTGCCACCGTGCAGGCCGCACGGGCGACCTGGGTACGGTTCACGACCCCGACCAGGTGAAGGTTGGCACTGATGTTGTTGCTGTACCAGGTCCGGCCGCACCGGTCGTCTGCGGTGGTGTCCGGGTCACCGAGATCGTTGAGCTCGGTCAGATAGCCGTGGTTCGGGTGCCACTTCTTTTCGGTACGGGTCTGACGCCAACTTTGCGTGCCGGTCACCCAGGTGAAGTCGCGCTGCAGACCGACCCGGGATATCACCGACTGGTGCACCGTCGGAATCGCCCAGTCGCTGGAATATGTCCGTACGCCGGTCGCCGATCCATGGATACTGTAGATCGTCTTCGCGATCGGCTGCCCGCCTACCCCGTCGTAGGAAATCTCTTCCGCCAGGTATCCCCGCCGCCATGAATGGTCCACGACGGCCTCGCCCAACGAGTTGGTGACCCTGGAGAACCGGTCTTCCCCGGTGTCGGTCCAGTCGTTCTGCAACCCGCGCAGATACAGCCGTTTCGTCTGCGACCTGGTTCCGCCCGACGGACCGACCGTGGTGGTCACATCGGTGTAGCCGCGCCAGTCCGACCATGACCGGTACGGCAACGAACTCGTGAAAGTGGCGGCCCCGTTCTCATGGCCCCACAACACCTGCGCGGACCCGGACGCCGACGCGAGAGTGTACTGATAGTCGTGCACGACAGGCGGCGAGCCACCCACCAGGTCCGTCTCCGTGACCTTGACGACGATGTACTTGTGCCACCAACCGAATCCAGCGCTGTTGTCCTCCGGCTTCCAATACTTCGGGTAACAACGATGATTGTTGTTGTCCGGATCCGGGAACGTTCCACCGAACTGGCAGCCGGAGTCCTGACCCAGATATGTCACGTCGATCCGGCCACCGGTCTCGGTGAACACCTGCGCCACCCGGTATTTCCGCGGCTGGACCATCCCCGAGTTCGGGTCGAAGTCGGCCCGCTGGTCCCGGAGCGTCCCACCAAACCTGATCTCCGGCAGCGTCACAGCGGGCGTCTTCGCCGAGCCCGTACGCGTGATCGACTGCAGCCACAACGCCGGCGACGTGGTGTTACCTGTCGCCGGGAACAGCTGCTCCAACGCCCACTGGTCCACCACCAACCGGTTGGTCCCAGGTCCCGTACGAACCGATGTCTTCACCGCCGTCAGCCGCTTACTCGACCAGAACGACGGCGCCGGATTACTCGGACACGACGACGCCGACGACGAGCAGTACAGATCCCACGGCGTGTCCGGCCAGTTCGCCGTATTCGGTGACGATGACGACCCGCACGACGACAGGCACCGATCCGACCAGACAAACTCCACCGCCGCCGGGGCAGGGCCACCGAACCCCGTCGACGCCGTCACCCCGTACTCGATGCCCACCAACCGCGTCGCCCGGTCGTAGGTCTGGTAACCGTTCCAACCGTAACCGGAACGCTGCCACTCCTTCTCATAGAAGTAGGCCATCGCGTTACCGTGCACATCGACCACGTAGGCCAGATTCCACCGCCACGCCTGCCAGCACGACGACGTCCGGAAGTCGCCCGTGCTGAAGCACGGCTCACCCGAATGGTTGGCCCGTACCCGCGTGATCGCAGTCGAGTTCGTCGACCGGCCTCCCGGCACCGTCGCCAGCCCGAAGTAGTACTGCGTGCCGTCGTTGGTCGTCAGCCGCCAGTACTCGCCCGTGTCCGACGACCCATCGCCCTGGTCACCGTTGTTCGCCCCGGAGAGCTGCTGCACCATCTCCCCGTCGTCGTCACCCAGCCGCCAACGGCCGTCCCCCGGATCTTGGACCAGTTCCGTCGACTTGCCACCCCACACCAGCCGCAAGTTCGGCAACCGCCAACACAGGTCACCATTAGCTTGCGTGTGGTACGGCGAGTTCTCCAGATCGTCGGAACAGGGGCGGTACGCCCGCTCGATGTAACCACCCGCCCGCAGGTCCCACCCTTCGCCGATCGGACCCGGCTGCACGTTCCGCCCCGCCGTCTGCCCGTCGACCGCGCCCGAGCTGTATCCCAACCCCACCTGAGGCACCAGACCGCCGGGTGCCGGCGGCACCGCCATGTCGTACGACCACGTGAAGTCTCCCGACGACCCGCCCGAAGCCCACTCGAACGACGACGACATCGGCGTCTTCGTGTAGTCGCCCGTCTCCCCCGACTGGACCCCGGCCACCGCCAGGACCACAGACGTCTCCACCTCCGCCGACTCACCGAACCCGGGAAACTCCCCCCGGCCCGCCAACCGCTCCCCGGACCCGGCCACTCCCGCGTCCACCACCGCCGACAGGACGCCGGTTCGGCTGTCCAACCGCGACGACAGCAGCCGCTCCCCCACCGCGCAGCCCGCCGCGTCCGGCGACGTCAACACACAGTCCGGAAACGCCACCACCCCCAACCGTGCCGCCCAGTCCCCGCCGAACGCCCCCGCGAACCCAGAGGTGTCCACCTGCACCCCTACCTGACCCGGCGACAACCCTCCGTCCGCTCTGACCACCCGAAACAGCACACCCGGGACCCCGGCCGCCTCCGCGACCGACTGATCCAGCACCTCCACACTCACCCGAGACACCGACGCGGAGCCCGCAGTGAGGGCGGACCGGCCAGCGGAATCCCCGCCATCCGCCGGGCCCGGACCGACCGCGAACCCGGACTCCCCCACCGGCGTAAACGTCTCCGCAGGCACGTCGACCTCCTGCGACACCGCTTCCGGCCACACCGGCTCCCGGGGTTCGAACTCCGGCAAGGACGGCGTATCCGCCGCCGCTGTCGCCTGCTCCGCCACCGGCACCGACCGCAGGCCCACGTCCGGCTCCGCCGCCGTCCCCACCGGCGCGGCCACCGCCTGAGGAGCCGCCAACGCCGACGCCACCACCACGACCGCCGTCACCCCAGCGACCCGGCGACGCACACCCGACAACCAGAACCGGTTGACCCGACGACCCGACATCAGCGCCACTCCCCAGAATCAAGGCAACAGACTGCCAGCAACGTGGTGGACACACCATCACCGACCGACATGGAGTGGTCGGCTGGCGTGTGCGATCAGTTATGGACGGGCGTAGCGGTCGGTGATCAGCCAGGTCGGGACCGGGCCGGAGTGTGCCTCGATGCGGCTCACCCGGCCCGGGAAGAAGCCGGTCAGCCCCGCAGGTCCTGCCCCGGCCCCGACGGTCAGCGACCCGGGCGCGGTCCAACTCGGTGGCGCGGGCACCGCCACCGGGTCACCGGCCACGCCGTCGATGTGGAGGGTGAGTGTCGCCGAGCCCGCGTCGTACACCCCGGCGAGATGCGTCCACTGGCCGGGTACCGCCGCAGCCGGGCTCGCGGCGACGGCCAGGTCGGGCAGGTCGGCGTCGTCCGCTCCACGCAGCCGGAACACCCACCGCCCGTCGCTGGCCCGGTATCCGAGCTGGAACGCGTCCGTCTCGTCGCCGCCCTGGGCGAGCACCACCGCGTCACTGCCGGGCAGTGGATCTGCCGGATCACCGTCGAGACGGGCCCAGAGCAGCACCCCGAAGGAATGATCGGTACGCAGCACCGGCCGCGGGACCGGATCGTACGGGCTGGTGGTCGAGGCGTACCCGCTCGTCCCGTCGAACCAGGCCGCGTGGCCGGTCGGGGCACCGGAGTCGTGGACGAACCCCGAGGTCTCCGGCACGGTGTCCCAGCCGGCGAGGTACAGGTTGCGGCCCCAGGAGCCGAGGTCGAACTCGTCACCGCACCAGCAGTCAGCCGAGTAGTCGAACCCCCACAGCCCAACTTGTCTCGGCGTCAGCACACCGAACAGCTCGGGAGGCGTGTCACCGGGATCGGAGAAGCGACCGTGCAGGTCCTCCAGGTCCGCCACCCGGCTCCACAGCAGGACGTCCGTCACGCCGCCGGCCCACCACTGCGCCGGTGCGCCGTCGCTGAAGCCTCGGCCCACCGTGAACGGCCCAGCCGCCTGCCACGGGGTAGCCGCGAACGCCGCCTCAGCGGCCAGAGCTCCGTTGACGTACAACTGAAGCAGTTCCTCGTCGGCGTCGAACACGCCGGTCAGGTGGGTCCAGTGGGCGGCGTCGGAAGCGGCGATCGGCGCGGGACGGTACGCGGAGATCAGCGGACTCGACGCCGCCGTACCCGTCGGCATGGTGAATGCCCAGTGCGGAGCCGGCGGGTCGCCGAGTTGGCGGATGCCCAACTGGAAGCCACCGGCACCGGTCCCGTCGGCGCCGACGGCGGTGCGATCGCCAGACAGGTCAGCTGGCCGGACCCAGGCGGCGGCGCTGAACGAGCCCGAGGTGTCGAGCGCGGACACCGCTGCGGTGGCCGCGCCTGGGACGTCGACCGGGTCTTCGGCGACCGCGTCGAAAGCCGGCGTGCTCGCCTCGATCAGGTAGGTGTCCGGTGCCCAGGTGACGTCGCCGCTCGGGACCAGGTCGGGGCCGCCTGAGCGGGCACGGAAACGCTCGTTGTTGGTGTCGATCAGCGGCCAGTGGCCGATCGGCGACGATCGCGAGGTGACCAGGAACTGGTACGTCGTCGTCGGGCTGGGCCGGCCGTACTCGTTGCGGGCGTATACGTGCAGGGCGTTGGATCCCTCGCCCGGTGGGGTGAGGGTCAACGTCACGCTCGCCCCGGGGGCGACGGTCACCGTGGTGCCTGCCGGGCTGCTCCAGCCGTACACGTAGGCGACGACGTCGGGCGACGACGTACTGAAGGTGAACTCACCCGCGACGTCCCGACCGCCGTGCGACACGCCGTCGTCGGGGTAGTCGACCGAGGTCACGGTCGGCGCCGGCACCGGGTCTCCGGGCGGATCGGCGACCGCCGGCCCGGGTGTGCTCAGCGTCAGTGCGGCGGTGGCGGTGGCGGCCAGGATCTGTGGCCAGCGATGTCGTGGGCGGCTCGGACGGATCGGCGGCGTCTGGGCAGCATCCACTAGGGACCCCCGTGGCTATGCGTCATGTACGTCCGACCGTAGAGATCCATGGCCGTATCTGTAAAGGGGGCATCACAATCCGCTACCACAAACCTCCCTCACCGGACATCGAGCGACACAGAGTTATCAGTCGGGTACGACCGGCCAGGCGTACAACTCTGACGAAATCCCGTTGACGTTGAGCCGAGCCACCCATCCACCGATCGACGGAGTTCATAAGTCCACTAGTGACGGCAGGATGGGTCGGGTCGAGCATCCCAGGAGGTGGTAGCCATGTCCCCGTCCGTGCTGAACTCGTCCGTACCGCGCCGACGACTGGGCCGGGAGCTGCGTCAGCTGCGCGAGCGGCTGACCCAGCTGCCGCAGACGTCGGTGGCCAGCGAGCTGGAATGGTCGGCGACGAAGCTATGGCGGATGGAGCGCGGCGAGGTCCCGGTCCGCTCCGGCGACGTCGTGCTGCTCTGCGAGTTGTACGGCGTCGACGAGGAGACCACCGAGATCCTTGCCGCGTTGGCGACCAAGACCAGGGAGAAAGGCTGGTGGCACGACTACGCCAGCTTGCCGTCCTGGTTCGAGCTGTACGTGGGCCTGGAGGAGGCCGCCAGCCGGATCCGCGTCTACCAGAGCCAGCTCATCCCGGGCGTGCTGCAGACCCGGGAGTACGCCACCGCAGTATTCACCAAGGACGTCGACGGCGTGCCCCGTCACCAGATCGCCGACCGGGTCGCGGTGCGGTTGGGCCGGGCCCGGCTGCTGACCCGGCTGGAGCCGCAGGCGCCGGAGTTCGACATCGTCGTCGACGAGGCGGTGCTGCGTCGCGTGGTCGGGTCGCGCCAGGTCATGGCGACACAGGTGCGTCGGCTCGCCGACGCCGGCCGGCTGCCGAACGTCTCCGTCCGGGTCCTGCCGTTCTCGTCCGACCTGCACGCCGGGGTGCTGACCGGCGGACTGTTCACCATCCTGGACTTTCCCGAGCAGTACGAACCCACCACCGTCTACCAGGAGTCGATCACCGGCGCGTTCTTCCTCGACAAGCAGGCCGAGAGCGACCGGTACGCTTGGGTCTACCACGACATCCGGTCGGCCGCCTTGAGCGAGGCCGAGTCGCGGGCGCTGCTGCTGGACACGGCGAAGGAGTACGAGCCATGACCGATCTGACCGGCGTCACCTGGCGCAAGAGCAGCCGATCGAACAGCCAGGGCGATTGTGTCGAGGTCGCCGACGGGCTGGCCGGCGTGATTGGCGTACGCGATTCCAAGGACCCCACCGGCCCGGTCCTGACCATCTCCCCCGCCAACTGGTCGGCCTTCCTCACCGCCACCAAGACCGGCACCCTCACCGCCTGACCGCACACCGCCAGCGCGCCGGCGAGGACCAAACCGCACCTCGGTGGACTCGTCGCTGACCAGAACAGTCTCGCCGGGTAGCGACCAGTTGCCGGAGTCGGCGCGTCGGTGCAGGAGCACCCGACCGCGACCGTCGGTGACGATCGCCGCACCGCCCGGGACGATCCTGTTCGCCCTCGGCGCGGCCGGGTCGCGGTAAAAGTCACGCTGGCGAGTCACGACACCTCCCGATACGGGTACGGAGTGCAGGTCTGAGCCAAGTCGGGTGACTGCTCCCCACGGGAGTCGGCCAACACCTGCGCCAGATCGGTCACCAACCTGACCACCTTTCCCACGATGCTTCAGCGGCGCCGCCCCATCCGCCACAGGTCGGATATCAGATGGCGCAAAAATGGCAGCTGCCCATCGATCTGCATTCCACCGTTTTCCCGTATCAATGCAGAGAATCTTGTCAGCGGGATAAACGCCACTGCGATCGAAATTACACCCCCGAAGACACAACCCGCCACCAACATGCCAATGAACTTAGATGCGACCACCAGCTCCAATGAGCCCTTTTCATGCTGCGTAGCGGTCGGTCTCGACGTGGTGCAGAACGAGGATGGCCTGCACGATCGCGGTCGCTCGCCGTGGACAGCAGCGCAGCTTGGCCAGGATCTTCCAGGCCTTGAGGGTGGCGATTGCGCGTTCACCGCGGGCGCGGATCTTCGCGTGGGCGCGGTTGATGGCCTTCTGCCGGCGTGACAGCTTCGGGCGGAAGCGGCGTCGCTTGAACGGAGTGCGCACGCTGCCGCGGGCTCCTTGGTAGCCCTTATCGGCGAAGGTCATCACGTCCGCCCTGGTCAGCGCATCGATAATGCCGTAGGTCCTGGCTGCGGTCAGGTCATGAACCGAACCGGGCAGCGCCGGTGAAGCCCAGACGAGCCGGCCAGCGGCATCGGCGATGACCTGCACATTCACGCCGTGGTGCTTGTGCTTCCCAGAGTAGTAGGGTCGCTGGTCGGCGACCCGATCGATCGGAATCAGGGTGCCGTCCAGGATCGCGTACGCCAGTCGGCGGATCCGTACCATGGCGGTGGCCAGGTCATCGGCGGCCGTCGCGAGCAGGGCTATCGCTTCCTGGACGTAGCGCCAGGCGGTGGCGACGCCGATCTCGAAGCCGGCCGCGAGTCGGGTGTAGGTGTCGCCGTTGCGCAGATGGGCCAGGGCGAGCAGCGCCTGCCGGCCGGGTTCGAGGCGCCGCCACCGAGATCGGCGCTGCTTACGGTGGCTGCGGATGCGTTCGGCCAGGTGGTTCAGGGTGCGGCTGGACAACGAGATCGTGGCGGGGTAGGACAGCATGGCGAGGCTCCCGGTCGGGGCTTCGAGTCTTGGTCGACAGCTGTCCTACCTGGAGCCTCGCACCCATCGATCAGCGGGCCTACCGCATCCGCCCTGAGCTGCAAGATCAGCTTGGAAAAGGCTCAATATTAAAATCAGGATCAGACCAGCCAGGAAGCACATCAAAAAGCCCCTGATCGACCAAATCATCATTCTATACGTAGTCGTGCTACGGTATTCACTACCATGGAAATCTGACATCGAATTGTCACCACAATTTCCAGTGCTTGATATCCAGGTTTAGCCACACCACCTTCGCCGAAGGACGCGCCGTCCGACACCTATCGCAAACACTCACTCAAGGCCTGGGCCGCCACCTGTTAAAGGCAAAGAGGTCGCGCACGACCATGCCGAACAGTTTTGGCCCACGTTCAAATATGTCCATGTCCGCAAAGTACGATGTTTCTTCAACGCGACGGCACACTGGACGGATAGAAAACATCCCCAGAAAGATTCCGAGACCGACCGTCAAGATCAGTGCGAAGAAAACTGACATCAGCACCTCCACCGGCCCTTCCAGTAACAACGCCAGAATCACGGCAAAGATGACCAAGAATGCAAGCAGAAAGAGCCGCATGATGATCAACGCACGCCAGTAGGCCCAAGCTCCGCGCACACGCCAAGCAGGATCATCCGAGGAACTCACCGCTCAACCCACCTCCCAACTCGAGTGGACGGCTCGGACGGGACGGCAGCACACATGGACAGCATCCACTTGGGACCCGCGTGGCTATTGTGCATGTCCGTCCGACACTAGAGATCCACCCCATACCTGTAAAGGCGGTATCACAAGCCGCTAACACAATCCGGTCACCAGCCGGCAGCTGGACCAGCCCGCTGACTCAGCGTCGCCTGCCCTCGCCCCCTTCTATCCGAGGTACGGAGTGTCGCGCTGCTCAGCGTGGTGCCGCAGCCGCAGCCGTACCGTGTCGTGGATGGGGATGTCAGCGAACTCGGCAGGACCGACGAACCGCACCTCGGTCGACTCGTCGCTGACCAGAATCGTCCCGCCAACGATCCGACCGAGGTAGGTGACGGTGAACTCCTGACGCACCTCGCCATCCGCATACGCGATCACATGCGCCGGGTCGGTGTAGACGCCGAGCAGCCCGGTGACCTCGATGTCGAGGCCGGTCTCCTCCTTCACTTCTCGGACGACGCACTGTTGCAAGGTCTCGCCGACCTCCATCGTGCCGCCAGGCAGCGACCAGTTGCCGGAGTCGGCGCGCCGGTGCATCAGCACCCGACCGCGATCGTCGGTGACGATCGCCGCACCGCCAGGGACGATCCCGGTCGCCCTCGGCGCGGCCGGGTCGCGGTAGTAGTCACGCCGGCGAGTCACGACACCTCCCGATACGGGTACGGAGTGCGGATCTGAGCCAAGTCGGGTGACTGCTCCCCACGGAAGTCGGCCAACACCTCCGCCAGATCGGTCACCAACCCGACCACCTTTCCCACAATGCTTCAGCAGCGCCACCCCATCCGCCACAGATCGGATATCAGATTGCGCAAAAATGGCAGCTGCCCATCGACCTGCATTCCACCATTCTCCCGTACCAATGCAGAAAATCTTGTCAGTGGGATAAACGCCATTGCGATCGAAATTACACCCCCGAAGACACAACCCGCCACCAAGAGGCCAATGACCTCAGACGCGACTGCCAGCTCCAATATTACAATCACGAATAGACCAGCCAGAAGCACATCAAGAAGCCCTTGATCGACCAAATCATCACCCTATACGTAGTCGTGCTACGATATTCGATACCATGGAAATCTGACATCGAATTGTCACCACAATTTCCAGCGCTTGATAATCCAGGTTTAGCCACACCACCCTCACCGAAGGACACGCCCGCACCTCCGGACCCAGGGGGCGGCAACCCCTGCCCGGGCACACTGGACGGGAGATCCGGGAAGCTGCGCCCCGGGGGTCAACACCTCCCGACGAGCAGCCTCGGCACTCGATTGCGATCCGCACGCCCCGGCGACAGACCGCAGCCCACTGCGGTCAAGCCCGACAGCTCAGGGCCCGGGCCGCCACCTCTTCAGGGCAAAAAGGTCAACCGCGACCATGCCGAACAGTTTTGGCCCACGTTCAAATACGTTCACACCCGAAAAGTTCGTTAATTCTTTGACACTACGATTCATGGTAATTATCAGCATTTGCACAACAAAGACTCCTATTGCAAATGTCACAAACACCACCAGCAATATCGGCACCAGTATCCCAACGGGACCACCGAGCACCACCGCCAGAACCAAAACCAAGAAGGTCAAGGCTAGCAGTATAATAACGCGAAGCCCGATCAGGACTCGCCAATATGCAGAAGCTTCACGGACACGGCGAACGAGATCGTCAGATGACTCTACCATTCAAACCACCTCCCAACTCGAGTGTTGACAACCCCGCCACTATATGAGACCGGAATAATAGGAGCGCCTACGTTTAATCCACCAAAACCCGCAGTGTATTGCACAGTGTACGGATCGCCGAAGGCAACCTCTGCCCCGAGAATCGGACCTTCCCCAGCCGTTCCCGACACGAAGGGTTGGGCACCTTCCAAATTCTCCATCCGCTCGGCAGGAGAGAGAATGAACCCAAGCTCAACGTTTCCCGGAAATGCGACCGCCGGCCCCGCACCACTCTTTACCGCAAAACTACCCCCTATCCCATGCCAATCAACCAGTGCACATCCCGAAATACCACCGATTCCGCCGACTTGAATCTCGGCATTCAGGCAGATCCCAATCACTCCACCTCCAGCAGATTCCTCTTCAACAGCCGCTCCGGCTGGCTTAGGCGCACTAGCCGGACAAGCACGATCAGGCGCCACCGTAACACCGCCACCACACTGCTTGGCCGGCGGCGGCCCACAGGGACCAGTCCCCAGAATACACTCGCCGACACTGTACATCCTTATCTCCGGAATCGCCGGCCTGATCTCCGGACAACCTCGCCACGAAACGCTGCAGGTTGCCGGATCCTGCGGACCGATGAATCTTTCCGGCTCCGGCGGACCGAGTATCGGCCCGTTACGGACGACCGGCGCGGGTGGACCGAGCTGGGGCGGAATATGCCTTGGAGAAACGGTCCAGGATCCGCTTGTTGTTGGAGTCACTTTCTGGTTTCTTGCCTTCAGATACGCATCGTCTTCAGTTCGACTATTTGTTGCCAATGGGATCATTCCGTCAGGGTCAGCAAAGCTAACCGGCGAGTTCATTCCATACGCGTAAGCGTTCCACTGCTGCGGATCACTTAAGCTTATTATTCGATCCACTGAAATAAATTTACCAATATCGGCGTCATACTGGCGATCGCCAATATGGACTAGGTCTGACTGATCTACATCGCCACCTACGAAGCCTTTCTGGTTGGGCCAGACTGATGTACTAGTGCCCCGCGGTTCGCCGTAGGGGGTTTGGCGGCGCTGCGTGATGGCTTGCCCGCCGGTGCGTGAGATGGCGATGGTCTGGGTAGATTGGTGGTCAGTAATGAGCCACTTGAGGCCGAAGGAGTCGCGCATTGCGAACACGCCGTCGACGTAACTGTAGTAGCGGGTAGCGGCCTTTGTCCCGGTGGAGGTGGCGTAACGGATCTCCATGCCCGGCAGGTAGAGGGTCTTGCCGGTGGCGTCGCGGCGGATGAGCCGGTCACCGTCGGCGGTGTAGACGTTCTCCTGCTGCTGGCTGCCGTCGGTGAGTTGGGCCAGCCGTCCTTCGGTGTCCCAGTCCAGGGTCTGTGCCGTGGCCGTGGTGCCGGGTCGGGTGATGGTGTTGCCGGCGTCGTCGTAGCTGTAGTTGGTGATGCTGCTGCCGGTCGGCCCGGACGTGGTGACGGAGGTCAGGGCGTGCGGGCGGGCCGCGCCGGCCGCCGGATAGGCATAGGTTTTGGTGGTGTCACCGGCGCTGGTGTGCGACACCTCGGTCAGCCGGTTGCCGATGTCGTTGAACGTCCAGGACTGCCAGTAGGGTGCCGGTCCGCCGAGTGTTGCCGAAGTCGGCGCGGGCACGCAGTCGTCGACGGCGGGGGTCCAGGCCTCGGTAAGGCGGCGCAGGTGGTCGTAACCGAAACACTGGATGTCGGAAGTCCCGCCATCCGGTACGTCGGCGATCTTGGTAACATTCCCCGCCGGGTCGTAGCTGTACCGCAGGTCGGACACGTACCGCGGTGCGGTCTCGCGGACCGTTACCGACTGGGTCAGCCGGCGTGTGGCTTCATCGTAGTGATACTCGCGGTCGACCCACCCGCTGTTTTCCTGCTTGTATCTGATCAGGGCCGGCTCGCCGAGCGCGGTGTACGTGGTGTCCTGCACATACATCTCATTGCCGCTGGTCTCGATCCGCTCAACCAGGCCGGTGGTCGGGTCGTACACGTAGTCGAGCCGTTCGCTGCTCAGGTCGGTGCCGCCACCAGGGTAGTAGTCCGAGTTCTTACTACCGTCGACCCGGTAGGTATGCAGGAAGGTGTAGAGGCCGGCGAGGCCGGTCTCCGCAGCCGGGATGATGTAGTCCACGCCGTTGGGCCGGTACATCTCGTTGTAACTACGGATCCGGGTGGTGTAGGCCGACCCGTCGATCCACCGGTTCGCGGTGTGCAACTGCCCCTTACCACCGCCGACGGTGTCGTACGTCCACGTCGCCCGCCGGGTCGCGGTCGACACGACACCGTCGTACACCCCGGTCCTGCGCCCGAGCACATCGTATTCGTACGCCAGGACCTGGCCGTTACCGTTCGTCGTCTGCGTCACGTCGCCGTAGTCGTTGTAGTCGATCGACGTGTTGCCGGCGTCCGGATCGACCGCCGAGACCTGCCGGCCCCGGATGTCGTAGCCGTACGTCCACGTGTTGCCCACCGGGTCACTGACCTGCGCCAGCTGGCCCCTGCCGTCAACCTGGTAGGTGGTCGCCACGAAGGCGGCGGCTGTCGTCGCGCCCTTGTGCTGCCGCTGCTCGACGACGTTGCCCCGCGCATCCGAGATCACCGTGACCGGCGTACCACCCGCAGGTGGGGTCATGGAGACCCAGTCACCGCCGTACCTGGTCGAGGTGCGCCACTTCTCCGCACCCGACGACCGGAGAATCTCCTCGGTCACCCGTCCGGCTCGGTCGTACTCTGTGACGGTCTGGCGGTGGACCTCCCAGTCCGGCACGGTACGCAGACTGGTCCCAGGGCTGACCGTGTTGTCGTAGACCGCATCATTGTGCAGGCGGACCCGGCCGGCTTCGTCGTAGACAGTCTCGGTGAACACCGTGCCGCCGCCGGACTTCGCCGGCACCTGCGTCTGCCGGGGGCGCAGCAGCCCGTCCAGGAGTTGGTAGCTGGTGATGTAGTTGCCTTCAGCGTTCAACGTGCGGGTGGTGACGGCGTTGACCCCACCGGTACGGCGCAGCAGATAGGCGTACTCGGTGTTCGGGTCCTCACCAGTGCTCTTGTTCCGGTTCGGCAGCCAGACCTTCACCAACCTGCCCAACGCGTCATACTCCAGATCGGTGCGTCGGTTGTTGACGTCGACCTTCGTCAGGGCGGCGCCCCAGGCCGGGTCGAGATCCTGCGACGACTCCCAACCAAGCGGATTCGTCGTGGTGACCTTGGTCAGCGGGCCGCCGGTCGACGGCGTGTACGCCGTTGACGTCTTGTTGTCCCGCACGTCCCAGCTCTCGACAGCCCGGCCGTACGGGTCGTAGCTGGCCCGCCCCGCGGTCTGCCAGGTGGTGGTGCCACCGCCGGTCGGTGCCCAGTCCTTCAACACCTCGACCCGGGTGACGTCGCCCTTCGTCGGCGCGGTGCCGTACGCCTGGCCGTCGTAGCTGGTGCGGGTGTCCCCGATGATGTGGGACGCGTTGGTGGCCGGCTGCCCACACGGCAACGCGAAAGTCTGACTCCGGGCCGCCAGGTCGAGAATGTTGGCGCTGGTGTTCCGAACATAGGTGGTCATCTGGCAGCGGTCGTCGCCGGGCACGTTGGTCACCCCGTTCGCGGTGACGTGGCCCAGGTCGTTGACTTCGGTGATCATCCCGTAGCTGTCGTACGTGTTGACCACCTTGGTGGTCCGCCATCCCCGGCCGCCGTCGAGCATCGTCGCGGCGTAGGCGGTGTCGACTCCGGTGTACCGCGCGTAGCTGGTGAACCCGCCGATCGTGCGGGTCGCGGTCGGTGCGGACTGCCACGGCCGGTTCACCGTCTTCGACACCGGTGCGCTGGTCACCCCGTCGTACACGACCTGTTCGCGGACCATGCCCGACCAGGCGTCCTCGTCGTTGACCGGGTCCCCGATCGAGGCGCTCACCTGCACGCTGCGTGTCCCGCCCGACGGCGACGACCGGTCACCGTGCATTCCGCGCAGGTATTTGGTCTCGGTCAGGGTCTCCTGCCCCGGCGCGCCGACCCGCGACCGTACGGTGGCGTAGCCGCGGTAGTCCGACCAGGTGCGGTACGCGTCCTTGGTGAGCCCGTCATCCTTGGTGTACCGCCAGGCCGGGTTTCCCACGTACTCGTAGGCGGTGACGACGTCCACCCCGCCGCCGGTCAAGTCGGCCTCGTACACGGTGGCGACCAAGTACTTGTGGAAGTAGTCGGTCTCGGTGCCGCCGCCGAACGCCTCAGTGATCACCGGGTAGCACCGCAGTGTGTTGGTGTGCGCGGCCGATGGCATCAGCACCCCCGGCTGACACTGGGGCGCCGTGTACCTGACCGAGATCTTGGCACCCGTCTCGGTCCAGATGGTGTCGATCCGGGACCAGTTCATCGTCGGCTTCGAGTCCCCGATGGTGTCCACCCGGTTGGCCATCTTCACCGGGTCGAAGCTGACCCGCGGCAGGGTGACGGGCGTCGATCCCGCGTGCCCGGTGTGCGCGATCGAATCGAGCCACAGGCCACGGCGGGTGCCGTCCTCGGTCGATGGGAAGTCATGCGTCAGAGCCCAGGAGTCGACGTTGCGGTAGCTGCTGGTCGCCGCGTTCCATACCTTCGTGGTGACGCTGGCGAGTCGGCTCGTCGACCAGAACGTCGGGGTGTGCTGCCCGGAACATGTCGAGCCGGTACAGGACTGGTCCCACGGGGTGTCCGGCCAGTTCGGCTCGTTGTGCGTCGAGCAGGAGGTGGTCAGACACCTGTTGCTGCTCTGGAACACCACCTGCGCCGGTGCGGCCGTCGTCGTGTAGACGGTGTCGGTGCCGCCCCGATTGTCGGTGCCGTAGTCGATCCGCTGCAGCACCCCGCCACGGGTGTAGGTGGCCGTGCTGGCTGCGGTGAGGTTCCGCCCGTACTTGTTGGTCTGCGGGCTGTACCACAGCGACATCGTGTTGCCGTGCGGGTCGACCACGTAGTCAAGATTCCACCGCCAGGCCTGGTCGCAGAACGAGGTGCTGAACGATCCCCCATGGCACGGCTCCCCGGAGTGGTTCCCGGCGACCGGCACGGTCCAGACCGACTGGGTGGTCGGCTTGCCGGAGGTCCAACCAGTCAATCGGTCCAGGCCGAAGAAGTACTGGGTCCCGTCAGCGGTGGTGACCTTCCAGTACTCGTTGTCGTTGTCCGCGTTCGTCGTGTTGGTGAGCCGCTGAACCCGGGAGCCGTCGTCATGTTTCGGCTTCCAGGCCCCGCTGCCGCCGTCCCTGATCAACTCGACCGAGCTGCCGCTCAACGAGAGCACCGCGTTGTCGCGCGCCCAGCAGAGGTCCCCGGTCTCGACGGTGTTGTTCGCCCCGCCGCTCATGTCTTCCCGGCACGGACGGTACCGCCGCTCGATGAACCCTGGCGCGTACTCGAAGCCCTCGCCGATCCACGACGGCTGGTTGTTGGTGGCTTCGCTCCGCCCGTCCACGTTCGATGACGAGTACGACAGCGCGATACTGGGTTGCGGCCCGCCGAGCGACGGTGGCACCCGCATCGGGTAGGACCAGGCGAAATTACCTGCTCCCCCGCCGGCCGACCAGGTCGACGACGGCTGCAGCTGGGTCGCGCCGTAGTCGCCGGCGGTCGACGCGGCATCCGCCATCAACGCGACCAGGGTGCCGGCCGAGCCCGACCGGGCGCTCTCGGTGCCCGACGTCAGCTCCACCTCCGCCGTGACGCGCTGGTCGCCCGCATGGTTACGCGAGGGCAACGGCACCAGTACGCAGCCGTCGACGGGCCGGTCGGCCAGTGCACAGTCCGGCAGCTCCACCAGCCGTAGCCGCAGAGCCCAGTCCGCACCGTACGCTGCGGCGAATCCGGAGTAGTCGACGGACACCGCCAGCCGGCCGGCGTCGGCCATCTCGTCGGCGCTGGTCAGCCGCATCACCACCCCGCGGTCCCAGTCGCTCGCCGCGCCGTCCCGGTCGAGCACCTCAACCCGGACCCGGCCGGCTCCCGCCGCCGAGCGGTTGGCGGTGGTCGATGCGGGGGCCAGCCAGATCGGCGTACCGGGCACCCGCACCTGCCCTGACGACACCGGCTCACCCAATTGGCGGGTCTGCTCCCGGGTCATCGTGCTGCCAGTCAGGTCGACCTCGTACGCGCCCGGCTGTGGCCACGTCACTGGCGCCGGCGCATCTTCGGATCGTGCCGGCTGATCGTCGGGCCCGTCTGCCCGAGGCGGCACCTCGATCGTCTCGACGGTCGGAAGGTCCCTTGGTTGCAGGCCAGCCGGCGCGGCGACGACTGGCGGCGCTGGCGGCGCCACCGCCGCGACAGACACAGCCATCACCACAGCCACAGCGACCCCGACCGCGGTGCGAACCCGACGCCAACCTGGAAGGGCACGTCGTCCGGTGCGGCGCCACCGAGGCATCCGGGATCGATTCGTCATCGACGGACGGGCGTTGATCGACACTGCGGCCTCCGATGCAGAGCTGCCACGGACGAAGGAAGGCTTGGTCATTGCTGGCCGCTCCAGAGGTTCGCGACCCTGCGGGCATCCATAACACCGGAGTAGGCCGCAACCCGGTCGATGCTGCCGGGGAAGAATCCGCCCAGGTTGCCGTTCCACCGCTCGCGGGCGAGAGCGAGGGAGCCGGTCGCGGCCCACGTCATCGGTGCGCTGAGGGCAACCGGACCCGCCGCCTGACCATTCACATACAAAGTGACTGACTCTGTGCCGGCGTCGTAGACACCGACAAGGTGGAACCATTCGCCGGGGACCGGGACAACCGATGAGGTCACTACTGCCAGGGTGGGGCTGTTGCTGACGTCTGCGCCATGCATCCAGAACGCCCACCGTTGCGTGGCGGCCTGGTAGCCGAGCACAAAGGCGTCGGCCTGGCTCCCCCCTTGGGTGACGACGGAGATGTTTCCGGTCGGCAGCGGGTCGGCCGGGTCGCCGTCGAGTTGCGCCCACGCCGAGATGGTGAACGACTGGTCGGTGCGGACGACAGGATGCTGTACCAGGGCGTAGGGGTCAGTCGTCGAGGCGTAGCCGGAGACGCCGTCGAACCAGGCAGCGTCGTTCTCGTCCTGACCGTCGGCAGTGAACGTCGCAGCCTGCGGGACCGAGTCCCAACCCGACAGGTAGAGGTGACGCTCCCAGCCCTCCGTGTCGAACGCCTGGTCGCACCAGCAGTCCGCAGTACCGGCAAAGTCCCAGAAGCCAACGCTACGCGGGGCGAGGATCCCGTGGCTAAAGGACGTTCCCGCGAGTGGATCGCCGTTCGTGCCGTGAAGATCGTCGTCGACGACGACCCGGTCCCAGATCCGTAGATCGGTGACCTCGCCACGCCACGTGTCGGTCTGCGCCCCATACCACAATGCCCTACCGACGACGACCGGACCGCCGGCCGTCCACGGTGTGGCAGTCCGCGTTGTCTCCGCTACGAGTTCACCATTGACGTAGAGGCGCATGGTTCCGAGGTCAGCGTCGTGAACCGCAACCAGGTGTGTCCATTTTCCGACGTCGGCAGCGGTTAATGGTGATGGCGAATCAGCTCGGTTGTTCGCGCCGACCGTCGGTGAATTTCCCATCATGAACGACCAGTACGGCGCAGGCGGGCTGCCCAGATACCGGATTCCGAGATAGAAGCCGCTGAAGTCGGTATCATCCTGGCTGATCGCCGTACGGTTTCCACCCGTGAGGGCCGAGGCTCGCACCCACGCCGCGACGCTGAACGACTCCGCAGTGTCCAGGTCGGGTACCGTCGCGGTCGCGCTGCCATAGATGTTGGTGGGCGACTCGGAAACGCTGTCAAAGTACGGGACGCTCTCGCCAATCAGCCTGGTATCGGCAGGCCAGGTGACATCGCCGGCAGCCGTGAGGTCACCGGCGGTGCCGTCGATATTCTGCAAGCCCCTGTTGTCGATGGTGTCCATCGGCCAGTGACCGATCGGCGACGACGGCGAACCGACCAGGAACTGATAACGGGATGTCGGGCTGGGCGTGCCTGCGGTGTCACGGCTGAAGACATGCAGCACGTTGTACCCGTGCCGGGGCGGGGTGAGCGTGACCGTCCGTGAGGCCCCAGGTGCCACCGTCACCTGGTTACCGGGTGGGTTGCTCCAGCCGTAGACGTAGGTCGTCACGTCCGGTGCACCACCGGCGGTGAAGGTGAAGGAGCCGGACTGACCCGGACCGCCGTGCGCGGTAGGCCCGGACGGGTAGTCCGACGATGTGATGCCTGGTGCCGGCGGCGCGCTGGCGTTGACGGTGAAGTGGCACGCGCCGGACCAGTCCGACCCGTCATGGGCGTCGGTGGTGTAGACCCGCCAGACAAAGGTTTTGCCCTCGGCCCCCGCCCCGAGGTTCAGCGTGATCTCACCGAAGTTGTTGGCCGGCCGGGACGGCCCGTTGGTCTGGGTCGCGGTCGGGCTGGTCACGTCCTTCCACTCGAACCGCCCGGTGAGGGTGTCGGAACCGTCCGGGTCGACGTACCGGGCTCGCAAGGTCGGGGACGTGGTGCCGACGACACCACCACACGCCACCGACGAGGTGGTCAGCTCCGTCGGTACCCCTGGCCGCGAGTTGTAGCTGACGATCAGCCAGGTCTGATCGACGTAGAACTTTTTCCAACGATCCTGCGTGGACTCGTACTGCCCCGAGCTGTTGCACGCGCACAACCCAACCGTGTAGCCGGTCCACTGTCGGTTCACCGCGTACTGCACGTCGCTGGTCAGGGTGGAGCCGCCGAACTCGACGTTGACATCCGGTTGGATGACGCCGCACCCACCCGCCTCGTTGGCGTTGGCATCCTGCGCCGCCAGCCACTTCGACGACGGCAGCGGACGAGTGCCCCACGACATCCGGGGAGTCGCCGACACACCCGCCGTCCGGTACAGGTGCACCCATGTCGCCGAACACGACCAGGAGTGGTCGAGCTTGGCGCGGACCTGCGCGGAGAGGATCCGCTTGCCGCGGATTTGCCAGACGTTGAAGTCGAAGAACGACCGGTACAGCGCCCCGTCGTAGGAGTTACGCCCAACCCATGCCCGGTTGCCGACGTCCCAGTTCGTGTTGATGCTGTTCGCGTACGCCCACCGGGTGCTCTTGTTGTCGAACGCCGGATCGATGAACACCGGGTAGACAGTCTCCGTGCCGGCCAACACCGCCGGGTCCGGCACGACCTCCAGATCCCCGATGGCCACATCCACCTCGATCGGCACCATCGGCGCTGCCGGCCCCGGCCCGGCGGCGGTCGACGGATCCGGTGCCACCGCCGATCCGGCCGCGTCGCGGCCGGCCGTCACCTCACCGCCCACGGATGGATCGACCGACGAATCCCACATCGACGCCGTCGGTGTGACACCGACGGTCCGCCCGTCCGGATCTACCAGCCGCAGTCCGCCCTCGGCCACTGGCTGCGGGGTGATGTCCCCACCGAGCACGTACCGGATCCGCCCAAGGTCCGGATGAGCCGCAGCCTGAGCGGTCTTGACTTCCAACACATGCCGGTAGCCGGTCGGGGTGGCGATCACGTGCAGGTCCGTGTCGGGAAATACCGAACCGTAGACAGCGGTGTCGCCCTGCACCGTCGGCGTAGGAAGCGGCTCCGGCCACGACAGGGTGAACTCGTGCCCACCCATCCGCACGGCCACCAACGGACCCGTACCGTCACCGCTGAACGACACATCGGCCGTGGTGGCCCTCGGGGCGAACCGGCCGTCCGGCCGCTCCACCAGCTCAGTCGAGACCGGCGTCCAGGAGCCGGCCCCCGCACGGACCCGCTGCGGCACGACCGCCGATTCCAAGGTGCGGGAACCATCGGGTTCCACATAGACCTGTGAGTACTCGTCACGCAGGTCGAGGGCCTCGACACGAGCCGCGCAGGCCTCGGCGATCCGCTCGGCCGCAGCGGATGTCGCTGCCTCACCGGCACACTGCGGCTGCGGGGCCTGAGCCTCCACTGGGGACGGCGGCAGCGCCGCACTGACAAGTCCCAGCACCACGGCGGTCGGAAACGTCAGCCAATGATGTCGTGGAAGGCTCGGACGGGACGGCAGCACATGGACAGCATCCACTTGGGACCCCCGTGGTTATTGGGCATGTCCGTCCGACCCTAGAGATCCACCCCCATAGCTGTAAAGACTCCATTACGATCTGCCACCGCAATCCGCTCACCAGCCGGCAAGCTGGACCAGCCCGCTGACTCAGCGTCGCCTGCCCTCGCCCCCATCTATCCGAGGTACGGACAATCACGCCGCTCAGCGTGGTGGCGTAGCCGGAGCCGTACCGTGTCGTGGATGGGGATGTCGGCGAACTCGGCAGGATCGACGAACCGCACCTCGGTCGACTCGTCGCTGACCAGAATCGTCCCGCCAACGATCCGACCGAGGTAGGTGACGGTGAACTCCTGGCGCACCTCGCCATCCGCATACGCGATCACATGCGCCGGGTCGGTGTAGACGCCGATCAGCGCGGTGATCTCGATGTCGTGGCCCGTCTCCTCCTTCACTTCTCGGATGACGCACTGTTGCAAGGTCTCGCCGACCTCCATCATGCCGCCAGGCAGCGACCAGTTGCCGGAGTCGGCGCGTCGGTGCATCAGCACCCGACCGCGACCGTCGGTGACGATCGCCGAACCGCCCGGGACGATCGTGTTCGCCCTCGGCGCGGCCGGGTCGCGGTAGTAGTCACGTCGGCGAGTCACGACACCTTCCGAAGCGGATACGGAGTGCAGGTCTGCCAGACCTGCTCGAACTGGTCTGCGTACGCGGCGAAGACCCCGTGCGGTGACAGCTCCCGCAGGTGAAGGGCCGGGTGCTGATAGCCCCGCGCTCGGTACAGATGCGGCGTCACGATCATCTGATGGTCGAACCGGAAGACCGAGTTGTACAGGTGCACCGTGTGCAGACCGACCGTCACTCCTGGCACCTCGTACAGCGGCTCGCAGAAGTTGAGTGCGTTGCGGATGCGGCCAGGCAGCGTACCGCCGATCTGTTCAAGGTCGTCGCGCTCGGCGACGTGCGGACAGTCCGGGTCAGCGAAGGCCATCCGGACTCGGGCGCCGTTGGCACACTTGTCTGCGATACGCTCCATTGTGTCCGGCAGCATCTCCATGATGAACGGGTACGCGTAGCCGAGTAGGTCGATCTGCTTCGTCGCGCCGGTCAGCAACGCCGTCCACACCTGCTGTGGAACGTCCGCCCGGTGGGCGTAAGCGCCGACGACCTCGGCGGTACTCTCCGCCCCTGCGGCCAGATCCGGCCGTACGCGCGGCCAGAGATCGGCTTCGTCTTCCCCGAGTGTGTCGGCAACGGCCAACCGGGTGCGTTGCCGCGGGATCCGGCCGCCGAGCCAACGGTTCACGGTCTTGACGTCGACACCCACGGCGGCGGCCAGGGCGACACTGTCGAGTTGTGCCCGAAGCATGGCAGAGCGCAGGCGGTGACTCATGCCGCCACGGTACCGGACACCACTGGGACGCTTTGAGTACAGATAAGTGGTCGGCAGAGTGTCCGTAGGGATGTTTCTGGGTCCCCGCCCGGCTCCTACCGTCTGGGCTCGCAGATCGCGATACCGAGCATCAGGAGGGCTCACGGTGGCCGCGTCAATCTTGAACTCGTCCGTACCACGCCGCCGGCTCGGTCAGGAGGTCCGCAAGCTCCGCGACCGGCAGAACCATGTCTCAACGGCCGTGGCTGCCGGCATGCTGCAGTGGCCGGCGAGCAAACTACGTCGGATCGAACACGGCGAGATCCCGGTGTGCGCCGAAGATGTGGCGTCACTCTGCAGCCTGTACGGCGCCGAGGCCCCGATGATTGAGGCACTCACCGGTCTCGCTACCAAAACCCGAGAGAAGGGCTGGTGGCACGACTACGCGAGCCTGCCGCCGTGGTTTGACATCTACATCGGATTTGAGGAAGCCGCGAGCCGGCTACGCATCTACGAGTTCCAGATCGTCCCCGACCTGCTGCAGAGCAGGGCGTATGCCGCCGCAGTCACCGGAGCGACCGCTGCCGACCCACCAGCTACGCACACCGCGATACGTATGACGACCAGGACCGCTGGTACCGGCGTCCTGACCCGCAGTACATCTCAGGTGCCGGATATCGAGGTCGTCCTCGCCGAGTCCGTGCTGATGCGCGTGGTCGGCTCGTACCCCGTGATGGCCGAGCAATTGCACCGGCTGACCGATGCATCCCGGCTCCCGAACGTCTCGGTTCGCGTCCTACCGTTCTCCGCTGGACTGCACTTTGGGATGACAGTTGGCACCCCGTTCACCATCCTCGACTTCGCCGACGCGAGCGAGCCCAGCATCGTCCATCACGAGATGCTGACCGGCGCGCTCTTTCTCGACAGACAGGCCGAGGTCGACCTGTACGCCCTCACCTACGACGGGATCCGATCGGCGGCGCTCGATGCAGCCGAATCGCGAACGCTGCTGCTCGACACGGCGAAGGAGTACGAGCACTTCTCGGCCTGACCTGACTGCCTGACCACACCTCGATCACCACGGTGGCCGCCAACTGCGCATGTCGAACAGGTCTCTCGCCACCAGGCCGAACAGCTTCGGTCCACGCTCGAAAATGTCCAGCCAGACGCTCAGCCGGTAGCCGGACGGCGGACTGCCACCCGGCCCCGTCACCCGGACCCCACCTTCCACCCGCTGGCCGTCACGTTGCCAAGTCTGTCAGCTGGCATCCAGAACGGTACCGCACGGTACAGTTCGGCACATGACAAGGATTACCCTGCGGGAGTTCCGAGACGGTGCGGGCCGGGTGCTGGACGGGGTGGAGCGCACCGGGGAACCGGTCGTCATCACCAAGTACGAGCGGCCCGTTGCTGTCCTGGTCGGCATCGACGAGTGGGAGGAGATCGAGGCGTTCCGGGATCGCCGGGATGCTGCGGCGATCGTCCGATCCCGTGCCGAGGGGCAGTTCGTGCCGTTGTCGGCGGCCCTGGAGTCGCTCGGGGTCGATCCTCGGGAGGTCGAAGCATTGCTGGCCGACCGCACCGATGGTGCGGCAGCGTGAAGGTCGTCATCGGGCACCGCAAGGACGTCTACCAGTAGGCCGCCAAGGCCCGACACAACACCTGCCGTGGTGAATCAGTTGGTGGCGTCCAGGGTGGCGGTGATGTCGCGTACCAGGTCCATAGTGTCTTCGATGCCGCAGGAGAGCCGGACGAAGCCCGGTGACGTGTCGTCACCCCACTGGGCCCGCCGGTCGGCGGCCGTGTGCAGACCACCGAACGACGTGGCCGCCGACACCAGTTTCGACGCGGTCAGGAACCGGCCGACCCGGTCGGCGTCGCCCAGGTCGAACGACACGATCCCCGGGATGCGCCGCATCTGGGCCGCCGCGACCGCGTACGACGGATCGGTCGGCAGGCCGGGCCAGCGTACGCCGGTGACGTCACGGCGGCCGGCCAGCGCGGCGGCGACCGCTTCCGCGTTGGCTGACTGGCGGGCCAGCCGCAGGTCCAGTGTGGCCAGTGACCGGTGGGCGAGCCAGCAGTCGAACGGGCCCGGCACCGACCCGGTCAGCTTGCGCCACCGCGTCGCATCGGCCAGCACCTCCGGCGAGCGGGTGGCCAGGTAGCCGAGCAGTAGATCGGAGTGGCCGGTCAGCGCCTTGGTGCCGGAGGCGACCACGATGTCCGCCCCCAGGTCCAACGGCCGCTGCCCGAGCGGGGTCGGCGCGGTGTTGTCGACCGCGACCAGCGCCCCGGCGTCGTGCGCCGCCGCCGCGAGCGCGGCGACGTCGCAGACGTCCAGCCCCGGGTTGGCCGGGGTCTCCAGCAGCACCAGCCGCACCCCGGCGAAGTCCGGGTACGGCCCGGCGGTCGGCATCAGCCGCACGGTCACGCCGATCGGCTCCAGCACCGTGGCGGCCAACGCCCGTACGGTGAAGTAGCCGTCGGCGGGCAGCAGCACCGTGTCGCCGGGGCGCAGCGTGGTCAGCAGCAGCGCGGTGATCGCCGCCTGGCCGCTGGCAAAGACGAGCGTGTCGCCGCCTTCCAGGTCGCCGATGGCCGATTCGAGCGCCCGCCGGGTCGGGTTGTCCTCCCGGGCGTAACCGTCGCGGTCCGGCGACGGCCCGGTCACCGGGTCCAGGTGGTACGGGGCGGCGAACACCGGGCCGGGCAGGAACGGCTGGCCGGGAGTCGGCTCGGGCAGCCCGGCGGCGACACACCGGGTGCCGTCGCCGTACTCCGGATCGCGGGAAGTGGCGGTCATGCCGTTCATCCTGACCAAGGTCACCGGCCGGCGGCAGAGCCTATTCCGGTTTCGTGGCCCGCGTCATCAGCAGCGTCAACGCGGTACGCGGGTCCAGTCCCTCGTGGCAGATCCGTTCCACCTGCTCGGTGATCGGCATCTCCACCCCGTGCGCGCGAGCCAGGTCCCGGATTGACAGGCAGCTCTTCACCCCTTCGGCGGTCTGCCGGGTGGCGGCCTGCGCCTGTTCCAGGGTCTCCCCCCGGCCCAGGTGTTCGCCGAACGTCCGGTTGCGCGACAGCGGCGACGAGCAGGTGGCGACCAGGTCACCGAGGCCGGCCAGCCCGGAGAAGGTCAGCGGGTCGGCACCGAGCGCCACACCGAGGCGGGCCGTCTCGGCCAGCCCCCGGGTGATCAGGGTGGCCTTGGTGTTGTCGCCGAGGCGCATCGCGGTGGCGATGCCGTACGCCAGGGCGATCACGTTCTTCACCGCCCCGCCCAGCTCGCAGCCGATCACGTCGTCGTTGGTGTACGGCCGCAGGTAGCCGGTGAGCATCGCCCGCTGCACGGCGGCCGTGCGTGCGGTGTCGGTGCCGGCGACGACGCTGGCTGCCGGCTGCTCGGCGGCGATCTCGGCGGCTAGGTTGGGGCCGGAGACCACCACCACCCGGTCCGGGCCGACCCCGGTGGTCTCGACGATCACCTCGCTCATCCGCTTGGTGGTGCCGAGTTCGATCCCTTTCATCAAGCTGACCAGGGTCGCGTCGGGGCCGATGTGCGCGGCCCAGTCACCCAGGTTGCCGCGCAGGGTCTGCGACGGTACGGCGAGCACGACCAGCCCCGCGCCCTTGATCGCCTCGGCGGCGTCGCTGGTGGCGGTGACCCGGTCGGGCAGCCGCACCGCCGGCAGGTAGTCGGGGTTAGTGCCGTACTCGCGGATCGCGGCGGCGACCTGCTCGCGGCGGGCCCAGAGGACCACGTCAGCCCCGGCGTCGGCGAGCACCTTGGCGTACGCGGTCCCCCACGAGCCGGCACCCAGGACGACGGCCCGGCCGGTCCCGGTCACTGTCCCGGCTCCGGGGTGCCGCTGGACCGGTTGTTGCGGCGGGCGCTCGGGGTGTACAGCGGTGGGGCCTCGCCGCCCCGGATCTCGGCGACCATGTCCCGCAGCCGCAGCATCATGGTCTCGGTGATCTCCTCCAGCACCGCCCGGGTCGGCTCGACCCCGGCCCATCTGCTCAGGTCGAAAGGTTCTCCGGCGACGACGGTCACCTTCCGGCCGGGCAGCAGGTTCAGTTTCCCGGTCCGCGGGTCGTACATCCGCTGCGGACCCCACATCGCCACCGGCACGACCGGGGCACCGGTGGTCAACGCCAGCCGGGCCGCGCCGGTCTTGCCACGCATCGGCCACAGGTCCGGCTCGCGGGTGGTCGTCCCCTCCGGGTAGATCACCAACGCGCCGCCTTCGTCGACGCCGACGATCGCCGCCTCCAGCGACTTGATCGCGTCGACGCTGCCCCGGTGCACCGGGATCTGCTTCACCTTGAGCAGCCAGCGCCCGATGACCGGGATGGTGAACAGGCTGGCCTTGCCGAGGAACCGGGGCCAGCGGCCGGCCTCGTAGAGGAAATGGCCGATGACCATCGGGTCGGCGTGCGACATGTGGTTGGCGACGACGATCACCCCACCGGTGCCGGGGATGTGCTGCATCCCGGACCAGGTCCGCTTCGTCCAGACGAGCAGGGTCGGTTTGACCACCATCACGATGAAGCGTCGCCAGAAGCCCAGTTTCCGCCGCGCCACCCGATCCTCCTCGTCACCGCACCCTGGCCACCACCCTGGCCACCACCGGGTCACCGCACCCGACCGCCGTCTTGCCGACCGACGCAGCGAATCATGCCCTGTCCGACCCGGCCAGAGCCAATGCGAGCCCAGCCGGCAGGATGGAGCGGTGCGGAACGCGACCTGGTCGGTGGTGCTGCCGGTCAAGCGGCTCGCGGTGGCGAAGAGCCGGCTGCGGGGTGCGCTCGACGGCGTACCGCATGAGGAGCTGGCGCTGGCCCTGGCCCGGGACACCGTCGCCGCCGCGCTGGCCTGCCCGCTGGTCGCCGAGGTGGTGGTGGTCACCTCGGATCCGGCGGCCACCGCCGCGTTGGGTGCGCTCGGTGCCCGTACCGTCGCCGACCCGGAGCCCGGCGCGCCGGAGCTCGCCGCCCCGGAGGTGAGCGGGCTGAACGCGGCGGTGACGCACGGGGCCGCGACGGTCGACGCCGGCCGGCCGGTCGCCGCGTTGACCGCTGACCTGCCGGCGTTGCGCCCGGCGGAGCTGGCCGCCGCCCTCGACACCGACACCGTCAGCGCCCTCGACACCGGAGGCGCTGCCGCCCGCTGGTTCGTGCCGGACGCCGCCGGCACCGGCACGGTGCTGCTGGCGGCCGCCGTCGGCACCGCACTGCGGCCAGGTTTCGGCACCGGATCGGCGGTACGGCATCAACAGTCGGGTGCCGTCCGGCGCGGCGGGGCCTGGCCGACGCTGCGCCGCGACGTGGACACCGCCGCCGACCTCGCCGACGCGGCCCGGCTCGGCCTGGGTCGGTACACCGCCGCGCTGCACGCCAGCGGGTACCGTGCTGACATGCGACACAGGTCGGTGAGCTGAGATGCAGGGCACGGTGGCCACCTTCGATCCGGCGACCCGCAGCGGCACGGTGCTGCTCGACGACGGGGCGGAGCTGGCGTTCCCGGCGGCCGCGTTCGATGCTTCCGGGTTGCGGCTGCTGCGGCTGGGTCAGCGGGTACGCATCGAGCGTGACGAGTCCGGGCACGTTAACCGCGTCACGTTGCCCACATTCGGCTAGTTGGAGCCGGGCGAATTCATGCCAAGTTCACCGTGATCAGGTCATGATTACCGGGTGACGCCCGCCCCCTCCAGGCGCGCCGCCGCCCGTCCGCGCCGCGCAGCCGACCAGCCCACCGCTGACCAGCCCGCCGGCACCGACCAGTCTGCCGCCGACCAGCCCGCTGCCGACGACGGCGCGACCGCGACGCCTCGGCCTGCTCGGCCGGCCCGCCGCCAGTCGTCGAACGGCGCCGCCCGCAAATCGACGGCAGGCACTGCCCGAAAGTCGACGGCCGGCACCGCCCGGAGGTCCACGGCCAGCAGCGCCCGCAAGTCAGCAGGGGGCACCGCCCGCCGACGGACCAAGGCGGCACCGGAGGCCGCGCCGGAGACCACCGAGCCGGCACCGCAGGCGGTGGCCGAGTCCGCGACCAACGCGCCCGCCGCGCCGCTGCCGGTGCAGGCCCCCGACCCGGCAAACCCGGTGTCGGACACCGCCGAACCGGCCGAGCCGGACGAGCCGGCCACGCTGGCCCGCCAGCCGCTGCCCGACGACCGGTTCCTCAACCGGGAGCTGTCCTGGCTCGACTTCAACGCCCGGGTGATCGAGCTGGCCGAGGACCCGCAGACGCCGCTGCTGGAGCGGGCCAAGTTCCTGGCCATCTTCGCCAGCAACCTCGACGAGTTCTTCATGGTCCGCATCGCCGGGCTCAAGCGCCGACTGCAGGCCGGGCTGCCGGTACGCGGCGGTGACCGGCTGCCGCTGCGTACCCAGTTGGAGCTGATCGCGGCGAAGACCGCCGGCCTGGTCGCCCGGCACGCCCGGTGCTTCACCGAGGAGGTCCGGCCCCGGCTGGCCGCCGAGGGCATCCACCTGATCCGGTGGAGCGATCTGAGCACCGGTGAGCGGGAAGGGCTGCGCACCTACTTCCGGGAGCACATCTTCCCGGTGCTGACCCCGCTGGCCGTCGACCCGG
Source organism: Solwaraspora sp. WMMB762 (assembly GCF_049179115.1). Taxonomy (NCBI): domain Bacteria; kingdom Bacillati; phylum Actinomycetota; class Actinomycetes; order Micromonosporales; family Micromonosporaceae; genus Solwaraspora; species Solwaraspora sp. WMMB762. The sequence continues at coordinate 6,862,720 of NZ_JBMHMD010000001.1, read as the reverse complement.
CGCACCCGTTCCCGTACATCTCCAGCCGGTCGTTGAACCTGGCCGTCGCGGTCCGTGACCCCGACGGCGGTCCGGAGCTGTTCGCCCGGATCAAGGTGCCGAACAACGTGCCCCGGTTCGTGGTGGTCAGCCAGGAAGGGCTGGGTGCCCGGTTCCTGCCGGTCGAGGATCTGATCGCCGCCCAGCTCGGTCAGCTGTTCTCCGGGATGCAGGTGGTGGAGTGTCACCTGTTCCGGGTGACCCGCAACGCCGACTTCGAAGTCGACGAGGACCGCGACGAGGATCTGCTGCAGTCGCTGGAGCGGGAGCTCGCCCAGCGCCGGTTCGGCCCGCCGGTGCGGCTGGAGGTGGCCGCCTCCATCTCCGACCACATGCTCGACCTGCTGGTCCGCGAGCTGGACATGGACAGCCACGACGTGCTGCGGGTCCCGGGGCTGCTGGACCTGTCCGCGTTGTGGCAGGTCTACGAGAGCTCCGACCGGTCGGACCTCAAGGACCGCCCGTTCGTGCCGGCCACCCACCCGCGGCTGGTCGAGGGCGAGGTGCCGCGCAGCGTCTTCGCCACGTTGCGCGACGGCGACATCCTGGTGCACCACCCGTACCACTCGTTCTCCACCAGCGTGCAGCGGTTCATCGAGCAGGCGGCGGCCGACCCGCTCGTCCTGGCGATCAAGCAGACGCTGTACCGCACCAGCGGTGACTCGCCGATCGTCGACGCGCTGATCGAGGCGGCCGCCGCCGGCAAGCAGGTGGTGGTGCTGGTCGAGGTGAAGGCCCGGTTCGACGAGCAGGCCAACATCGGCTGGGCGCGGATGCTGGAACGGGCCGGCTGTCACGTCGTGTACGGCCTGGTCGGGCTGAAGACCCACTGCAAGACCGCCCTGGTGGTACGCCAGGAAGGCAACCAGATCCGCCGCTACTGCCACATCGGCACCGGCAACTACCACCCGAAGACGGCCAGGCTGTACGAGGACTTCGGCATGCTGACCGCCGACCCGGAGGTCGGCGCGGACCTGACCGACCTGTTCAACGTGTTGACCGGCTACAGCCGCCAGACCGCGTACCGGCGGCTGTTGGTCGCCCCGCACGGGGTGCGCAGCGGGCTGATCGAGCGGATCGGGCGGGAGGTCGCCCACGTCCGCGACGGCCGGGGCGGCCTGGTCCAGATCAAGGTGAACTCGCTGGTCGACGAGGAACTGGTGGACGCGCTGTACCGGGCGTCGCAGGCCGGCGTACAGGTGGATCTGCTGATCCGGGGGATGTGCACGCTGCGGCCCGGGGTGCCGGGGCTGTCGGACAACATCCGGGTCCGGTCGATCCTCGGCCGGTTCCTGGAGCATTCCCGGGTGTTCCGGTTCGGCAACGACGGCGACGTCGAGTTCTGGATCGGGTCCTCCGACCTGATGCACCGCAACCTGGACCGCCGGGTGGAGGCGCTGGTGCAGGTGACCGACCCGGTGGCCCGCGCCGAGCTGGACCAGCTGCTGAGCGACGCGTTCAGCCCGGACTGCGAGTCGTTCGAGCTGCACCCGGACGGCACCTGGAGCCGGCACCGGTCGACCGACGAACGTCCGCTGGTGCATCTGCAGGAGCGGCTGCTCCGACGGTTCATCGGCACCGGCAAATAGCTCCTGCTGTCACCGGCCGTCGGCTGGCCGGCGGCACCTCGTCGACAGCGGCGGCCCCGGGCGGGCGGCGCTAGGCTGGCCCGATGGTGGAGGAGGAACGTAAGTACGAGGTCGAGCCGGGTTTCACCGTGCCGGACCTGTCCGGCTGTCTGCCGGACGGTGGCCGGCTGGTGCAGCAGCCGGCGGTGAAGCTGACCGCCACCTACTACGACACCCCGGATCTGCGGCTGGCCCGCGCCGGGGTGTCGCTGCGTCACCGGGTGGGCGACCCGAAGCCGTGGACGGTGAAGCTGCCCGCCGACGCCCCGGGCGTACGGCACGAGATCAGCCGGTCCGGTAAACGCGGCAAGCCACCGGCGGAGCTGGTGTGGCTGGTCACCGCGTACTCGCGGGGGGTGGAGCTGACGCCGGCCGCGACGGTGCGCACGGCACGCACGGTGCTGGAGTTGCGCGACGCCGACGACGCGCTGCTGGTGGAGCTGGCCGACGACGCCGTGTCGGTGTTGGACGGCAAGACGGTCCGGTCGCGGTTCCGCGAGGTGGAGGTCGAGCTGAAGGCCGCCAAGCGGTCGCTGCTGGACCGGGTCGAGGCCGACCTGGTCGCGGCTGGGGCGACCGCCGGCGGGTTCACCCCGAAGCATGTACGGGCGTTGGGCGCGGCCGCCGCCGGGCCGGCGGAGCTGGCGGCGGTCGAGGACCTACCGGCCGAGCCGACCGCCGCCGACGTGGTCACCCGGGCGGTCCGCGACGGCGTCGCCCGCGTCCTGGCGCACGACCCGCTGGTGCGGCTGCACGCCCCGGTCGGCGACGACGACACCGCCGTGCACCAGATGCGGGTGGGATGCCGGCGGCTGCGCAGCGACCTGCGGACCTTCCGGGCGTTGGTGGACCGCGAGTGGGCGGGTGCGCTGCGCGCCGAGCTGAAGTGGGTCGCCGGGGTGCTCGGCGGTGCCCGCGACGCCGAGGTGCTGCGGGAACGGTTGCGGCGTACCGCCGGGGCGGACCCGTTGGCGCCGCTGCCGTTGGCGGCGGTCGAGCTGATCGACGCGACGCTCGCCGACCGGCAGGCGGCGGCACTGGACGAGGTGGACGCGGCGCTGCGCTCGGACCGGTACGTTGCCCTGGTGGAGATGCTGGTGCAGGCGGCCCGGGAGCCGCGACTGACTCCGGCGGCGTCCGGCCCGGCTGCCGAGGTGCTGCCCCGGCTGGTGGCCAAGCCGTGGCGCCGGTTGGCGTACGGCGGCAGCGGCGTGGACGGTGCCGCCGATCTGACCCTGGACGCCTCCGACGAGCGTTGGCACGCGGTGCGGATCAACGGCAAGAAGGCCCGGTACGCGGTGGACGCGGTGGCACCGGTGATCGGCGGTGGCGCGGCGAAGCTGGCGAAGGCGTTGTCGAAGGTGCAGAACCTGCTCGGCGAGCACCAGGACGCGGCGGTAGCCGCCGAGACCTGGCAGGGGGTGCTGGCCGAGCATCCGGACGACCACGAGTTGGCGGTGACCGTCGGCCGGCTGGTCGAGCGGGAGCGGGCCGCGATCCGCGCGGCGCGGGCGGAGTTCGCCGCCGCCTGGGAGCGGGCGTCGGCGGGGCAGCGGACGAAGTGGCTGCCGTGACCGAGGTCCGGGCCGCCGGCGGGGTGGTGTGGCGCACCGACGACACCGGGGCGGTGCAGGTGTGTCTGGTGCACCGGCCCCGGCACGACGACTGGTCGCTGCCGAAGGGCAAACTGGAGCCGGCGGAGCATCCGTTGGCGGCGGCGGTCCGGGAGGTCGGTGAGGAGACCGGGATCCGGGCGGTGCCGCAGGTGCGGCTGCCGTCGATTCGGTACACCATGCCGGACGGCAACCTGAAGGTCGTCGACTACTGGTCGATGCGGGCGGTGGCGGCGTCGGCCGGGCCGGTGCCGGTCGACGCCGCCGACGAGGTCGACGAGCTGTGCTGGCTGCCGTTGGCGCAGGCGCGGCAGCGGTTGACGTACCGGCACGACGTCGGGGTGCTGCACGGGTTCGCGCAGCTGCCGCCGGTGACCGCGACGCTCACCCTGGTGCGGCACGCGCACGCCGGCAGTCGGGACACCTGGCCGGGTCCGGACAGCGCCCGCCCGTTGGACACCGCCGGGCTGCGGCAGGCGCAGGCGTTGGCGGCGTTGCTGGTGCTGACCGGGCCGTGTCGGGTGCTGTCGGCGTCGCCCCGGCGGTGTGTGCAGACGGTCGCCCCGCTGGCGCAGGCGCTGGACCTGCCGGTCGAAGTGGAGTCGGTGTTCGACGAGCCGGCCGCCGGCCAGCAGCCGGACGAGAACGCGTTGGCGGCGGCGGGCCGGCTGACCGAGCTGGCGGCGGCCGGTACGCCGGCCGCGGTGTGCAGTCAGGGCAAGGTGATCCCGGCCGCGTTGACGGTGCTGACCCGCCGGTCGGCGGCGGATCACCGTACCGCCAAGGGCGGCGGCTGGTTGTTGTCGTTCGCCGGGGACCGGCTGGTCGGCGCGGACCGGCTCTAGCAGCCGCCCGTAACTGGTCGGCCGCACTGAACCGGACCGGCTCCAGCGGACCTGTCGCAGACGAAAGGCGCCCACCGCCAGACGGCGGTGGGCGCCTTCGCGCTGGTGGTGTCCGGCCGGTGTGGCCGGACGGCTCAGCGGGTGGTTTTACGGGCGGTGGACTTGCGCGCCGGGGCCTTCTTCGCCGGCGACTTCTTCGCCGCCGTCGACTTGGCTCCGGTCGACTTCGCCGCCGTCGACTTGGCCGCGGTGGACCGGGTCGCGGTGGTCTTCTTGGCCGCGGACTTCTTGGCCGGCGCGGCCGCCGCGGACCGGGTGGTCTTGGCGGCCGTGGTCTTCTTCGCCGTACCGCCGGCCGCCCGCTTCGCCGGTGCCTTGGTGGCGGTCGACTTGGCGGCCGTACCGGTGGACTTCGCCGCGCCACGGGCGGTGCTCTTGGCCGCCGTGGACTTGGCCGCGGTGGCCTTCGTCGCCGTGGACTTCGCCGCGGTCGACTTGGCCGCGGTGGCCTTCGGCGCCTTGCCGCTGGCCACCATGTCCTTGAAGCCCGCGCCGGGCCGGAAGACCGGTACCGAGGTCTTCTTGACCTTCACCGACTCGCCGGTACGCGGGTTGCGCGCTGTTCGCGCCGCCCGGACGCGCTTCTCGAACACCCCGAAACCGGTGATACCCACCCGGTCGCCCTTGGTGACCGCCGACTGAACCTCGGCCAAGACGGCGTCGAGCGCCGTCGTCGCCGTCTTGCGGTCTCCCAGGCGAGCAGCGAGCGCATCGATGAGCTCTGCCTTGTTCACGAGTTCCCTCCCGTATGTGCAACTGGACTCAACGAGCCATTCTGCGCGCACGGTATGCCCTGTACCGGCAGGACACAAACATCTGCCGGAAAAAAGTCCTTGTGTCGTAACGGATTCGCCCCCAACCGGTGGCCCGAGCCGACCGGTTGGTATAGCCGGACGGTTGGTGGGCCACCGGATGGGGGCGGAATCGGGGTCGGGAACCCGTTGGGAAGGGGCCGGCTCGACGGTTGTGCGCTATGCCACGACGGGCTTGAACGACAACCGCCCGCGCTCATACTCGGTGATGGCCGACTCGTGACGCAGGGTCAGTCCAATGTCATCCAATCCCTCCATCAGCCGCCACCGGCTGAAGTCGTCGATCGGGAACGACCAGCCGGAGGCACCGGCCCTGACCTCCCGGGTGGCCAGGTCGACGGTCACCTCGGCGGCCGGGTCGGCCTCGACCAGCGACCACAATTCCTCAATGGCGGGCATTTCCAACTCGACCGGCAGCAGACCTTCCTTGAGCGCGTTGCCACGGAAGATGTCGCCGAAGCGGGGGGACAGCACGGCCCGGAAGCCCCAGTCCCGCAGCGCCCACACCGCGTGTTCACGCGATGACCCGGTGCCGAACTCAGGGCCAGCGACGAGAATGGATGCTCCGGAATACGAAGGATTGTTCAGAACGAATCCTGGATCCTCGCGCCAGGCATTGAACAGACCGTCGGCGAAGCCGGTCCGGGTCACCCGCTTGAGGTACACCGCCGGGATGATCTGATCGGTATCTACATTAGATCGGCGCAGCGGGACGGCGGTCCCGGTGTGCACGGTGAACTTGTCCATGTCGTGATCCCGTCTCGTGGTCCGTGTCCAGCGGCGGTCAGTTGAGGTCCGCCGGCGCGGCCAGCCGGCCCACCACGGCGGTGGCGGCGGCGACCGGCGGCGACACCAGGTGGGTACGCCCGCCCCGGCCCTGCCGGCCTTCGAAGTTGCGGTTGGAGGTGGAGGCGGAGCGCTCCCCCGGCTTGAGCGTGTCCGGGTTCATGCCCAGGCACATCGAGCAGCCGGCGAAGCGCCACTCGGCACCGGCGTCGGCGAAGACCTTGTCCAGCCCTTCGTTCTCGGCCGCCTCCCGTACCTTGGCCGATCCGGGCACCACGAGCATCCGTACCCCGTCGGCGACCCTGCGCCCGCGCAGCACGTCGGCTGCGGCCCGCAGGTCCTCCAGCCGACCGTTGGTGCAGGAGCCGACGAAGACCACGTCTACCGGCACGTCGCGCAGCGCGGTGCCCGGCCGCAGGTCCATGTACTCCAGCGCCCGGCGGGCGGCGACCCGCTCCGCGTCGGTGTCGAACTGCTCCGGGTCGGGCACGACGGCGCTCAGCGCGGCGCCCTGCCCGGGGTTGGTGCCCCAGGTCACGAACGGCGTGATTTCGCTGGCGTCCAGGATCACCTCGGCGTCGAACGTCGCCCCCTCGTCGGTGGCCAGACTGGACCAGTACGCCACGGCGGCGTCCCAGTCGGCGCCCTGCGGCGCGTTCGGCCGGCCCTTGAGGTACGCGAACGTGGTCTCGTCCGGCGCCACCATGCCCGCCTTGGCACCCCACTCGATGGACATGTTCGCCACCGTCATCCGACCCTCCATGGAGAGCCGGCGGATCGCCTCGCCCCGGTACTCGACCACGTAGCCGCGACCACCGCCGGTGCCGACCTTGGTGATCAGCGCCAGCACCAGGTCCTTGGCGGTGACCCCCGGGCCGAGCTCGCCGGTGACGGTGACCGCCATCGTCTTCGGCCGGGACTGCGGCAGCGTCTGGGTGGCCAGCACGTGCTCGACCTCGCTGGTGCCGATGCCGAAGGCGAGTGCCCCGAACGCGCCGTGGGTCGCGGTGTGCGAGTCGCCACAGACGATCGTCATGCCGGGCTGGGTCAGGCCCAGCTGCGGGCCGATGACGTGCACGATGCCCTGGTTGTCGTCGCCCAGGGCGTGCAGCTTGATGCCGAACTCGGCGCAGTTGCGGCGCAGCGTCTCGATCTGCGTACGCGACGTCGGGTCGCTGATGGTCAGCAGGTCGCCGCGCCGGCTGTTGAACGCCGGGTCGGCGTACCCGGTCGGGGTGTTGTGATCCTCGGTGGCGAGGGTCAGGTCGGTCCGGCGCACCGGCCGGCCGGCCATCCGCAGCCCGTCGAAGGCCTGCGGACTGGTGACCTCGTGCAGCAGGTGCAGGTCGATGTAGAGCAGGTCCGGCTCGCCCGCGGCGGATCGCACCACGTGCGCGTCCCAGACCTTCTCGGCCAGGGTCCTGGGCGATGTCGGCTTCGAAGTGGCTCCCACCATCTGGACATCCTAAATTCTGGGAGGTATGTTTCGGCTTGTGGGACACAGTATGAGCGGTGTCGGCGTTCTCGACAAGGCGGTGGTGATCCTCGCGGCCTGCGTGGACGGCGCCAGCCTGGCCGAACTCGTCGACCGGACCAAGCTGCCCCGGGCCACCGCGCACCGGTTGGCACAGGCCCTGGAGATCCACCGGATGCTGGTCCGGGACACCCAGGGGCGGTGGCGGCCCGGCCCCCGGCTGGGCGAGCTGGCCAACGCCGCGCCCGACGTGCTGCTGACCGCCGCCGAGCCGCTGCTGGCCGCGCTACGCGACGCCACCGGCGAGAGCGCCCAACTCTACCTGCGCCGGGCCGACGAGCGGATCTGCGTCGCCGCCGCCGAGCGGGCCAGTGGCCTGCGCGACACCGTGCCGGTCGGCTCGGTGCTGCCGATGACCGCCGGGTCCGCCGCCCAGATCCTGCTGGCCTGGGAGCCGCCCGAGGCCGTCATGCCGCTGCTGCCGCGCTGCAAGTTCACCGGTCGCACGCTCGCCGAGGTACGCCGGCGCGGCTGGGCGCAGAGCGTCGCCGAGCGGGAGGCCGGGGTGGCCAGCGTCTCCGCGCCGATCCGGGACCGCACCGGCCGGGTGATCGCCTCGGTCAGCGTCTCCGGGCCGATCGAGCGACTCGGCCGCCGGCCGGGTGAGCGGCACGCCATGGCCGTGGTCCGCGCCGGTCAACGACTCTCCGGGCTCTGAACCGGGCATTGGCTCCGCGCCCCGCCATGCTCTGAGCAGGCCCAGTTTTCGGATAACCCGCCGCAGGCCGGGCCAGGTCGGGCATGATGGGCAGCGGCGACGGCAGGTGACCGGGCGGCAGCTGACCGGACAGCTGCCGACGAAAAAGGCGCCCTCGCTGAGGAGGGCGCCTTGAGCGCTGTAGCCCCGACCGGATTCGAACCGGCGCTACCGCCTTGAGAGGGCGGCGTCCTGGGCCGCTAGACGACGGGGCCAGAACTTTCCTGGTGCAAACTACCGTTTCGTGCTGCTGTGTCCTGTTGGACACGGTGCCGAACTCTAACAGAGACCAGCACCCCGACGCCATCTGGAGCCTTCCGGCGTCGGTGGCTGGGGTACCAGGACTCGAACCTAGACTAACTGAACCAGAATCAGTCGGGCTGCCAATTACCCCATACCCCATCGGTGCTCGCCGCACCGGGACAGAACTCTACCTGACCCCATGGTGCGCGCCAAATCGGGATACCGCAGCGGTTTGCCTCAGTCCGCCGCGACCACCGGGTTGGCCAGCTCACCGATGCCCTCGATCCGGACCGACACCGTGTCGCCGGCGGTCAACTCGCTCACCCCGGCCGGCGTCCCGGTCAGGAGCACGTCACCGGGCAGCAGCGTCATCACGTGTGACACGTACGACACCAGGGTCGGCACGTCGAAGACCATCTGCTTGGTCCGGCCCAGCTGCCGTACGTCCATCTCGTCCGGCTTCGGACCCACCTCGCAGCGGACCTCCAGGTCGGTGACGTCCAGCCCGGTGACGATCCACGGGCCGATCGGGCAGAACGAGTCGAAGCCCTTCGCCCTGGTCCACTGGCCGTCCGACCGCTGCAGGTCCCGGGCGGTGACATCGTTGGCGCAGGTGTAGCCGAAGATCGCCCGCTCGGCGGCGGCCCGGTCGGCGCGCCGGGCACCGGGCGGTCCGATCACCACGGCGAGCTCCGCCTCGTGCTCCACCTGCCGGGACTGGGCGGGCAGCCGGATCGCGTCCCGTGGACCGATCACCGAGGTCGACGGCTTGAGGAACAGCAACGGCTCGGCCGGCACCTCGGCACCGTGTTCGGCGGCGTGGTCGGCGTAGTTGCGCCCGACGCACACCACCTTGCTGGGCAGGATCGGCGACAGCAGCCGGACGTCGGCCAGCGCCCAGCGCTGCGACGTGAAGGTCAGCTTGCCGAACGGGTGGCCGTCGACCTCGGCGACGGTCAACGCCTCGGGGCCGGCTCCCGGCTCCCCCTCGACGACCCCGAACGACATTCCCTTGCCATGGGCGAAACGAGCGATACGCACCCGGTCAATGTATCGTCCCGCGCCTGCGCCACCCCGACGGTCACGGCAAAGGGCGACAACGGTCACGGCGAGGGCGACAACGGGCGCGACAAGGGGCGGAAATCTAGCACCGGTCACCGGATCAGGTGGCGGAACCGCGCTTTGCCGGCCGGACGGCCGGTGCCGGCCTACCGTTCGGGTCGGGGGCGGAGACGAGATGGTGATGTCATGGTGGCGACACGCGCTGCGGGCCGGTCTGTTCGGCGCTGTTCTGGTGGTCGGCGGGGGAATCCTGGCACCGGACGAGGCACCGGCACGGGCCGAGGGGGCTGCTTCGGCACGGGCCGAGGGGCAGGAACTGGTCGCGGTGACGATCAACGAGATCGGGCAGAGCGCGGCGACCTACCGGGTCGAGGCGGTCAACCGTACGGTGTCCCCGGTCGACGTCACCCTGCGGATGGCCGTACCGACCACCACCTCGGTGGCCACGGTCGGCGCCGGCGGCCGGGTCGACGGGTCGGAGATCACCTGGCAGTTGAGCCTGCCGGCGAACAGCGGGCAAACGGTCACCGCGTCGTTCCGGCCGGGCGGTGCCGGCACCGCGCAGACCTTCCCGGTCTGCGCGTACGAGCGCGACACCGCGCGGCCGTACGACTGCGCGAGCGCCCGGTGGACCCCGACGGCCGGCATCGAGGCGGCGGACTCGGCCTGGTGGCAGCGCCCGTCGATGCCGCTGATCGGCGGGCTGACGGCACTCGTCGTGGTGGCGATGATCGGGTACGGGTGGCGCCGCCGGCTGCGGGAGCGCCGGGTCGACCGACGCCGGGTCGTCACCCCGGCCGGGCGGCGGGTGCGGTTGCCGGCGGCGGTGCCGGCCGCCCCGAAGCGCCGCTGGCGCCCGGCGACGCCGCTGGTGTTCGGCCTGCTGCTGGCAATGCTGACCGGGCTGGCGGTGGCGGCGGTACGCGTGGCCAGCTACGGCAGCGAGGTGCTGGACCGGGCCAACCAGCCGCCCAGTGGGTGGATCGGTGCGCCACCGGCCGGCGGATTCGGGGTGCTGCTGACCGAGGCCGCCTTCGAGTTCACCGTCTTCCGGATGGCCTGCGCGCCGGTTGATGGGCAGGGGCAGGATCGGCGGTGTGTCGCCACGGTCGGGCTGCGCAACCGCAGCGACACCGAACAGTTCTGGTACGGGCCGTTGCAGCGGGCGTACCTGCCGACCGGTGACTGGGTCGGGGTGGACGAGGCGGCGACCCGTCAGGAAAACGGTGGCCGGGACGTCTTCGCCGAGCCGGTGCCGCCCGGGGGTCGGATGCTGGTCCCGCTGGCCTTCACGGTCAGCGGCGAACTGATCCCGGACCGGTTGGAGCTGCGTAGCGGCGCGTTCTCCGCCGGGGTCGCCGTACGGTGGATCTGACGGCCGGACCCCGGTGGCCCGGCCTGACGGGGTGGACCCGGCAGCCGGGTCAGGACAGCCCGAGCGGGTGCATGCCGACCAGCATCGCGAACCGGTGCCCGCCGGTGGTGGTGCCGTCCCGGGCGACACCGGCCTGCTCGAACCGCCGCATCAGGGCCTGCAGCTCGTGACGGAACTCGGCGATCCGGTCCGCGGGGATCTCGGCGACCCCCCGGCTGAGCATCATCCGGACCGGGTCCGGCGCCTCGCTGCTGCCGGAGATGGTGCCGGCGTTGAGTCCGGCCTCGATCTCGTCCTTGATCTGGTCCAGCAGGGTGACCACGACCTCGTGCACCGAGCTGGGTTCCTCGCCGGAGCGGCGGTGGAAGGTCAGGTTGAGCTGGCCGGCACCGTACTGCTTCTCGATGATGCCGTTGACCACCCGGGTGTCCCGGATGTGCAGCAGCTGGTGCTGTTCGAGCTGGTTGATGTGGTAGTAGATCTTGGTGGGCGCGACGCCCACGATCTTCGCCAGCTCCTTGGCGGTCCAGGTCCGCTCGGGCTCGGACATCGCGAGCTCCAGCACCCGCATCCGGATGGGGTCGGCGAGCGCTTTGAGGGTAGCCACGTCCTCGATCACCCGGCTGGCCATCAGCTCAGTCACCGCAGACCTCCGTTCAACCAACGTTCCACGGTTGATTCTACCCCGACGATTGACTTCCGTCCGTCGCTCAGCTTATTTTGAACGTCAGCAAGATCGTATCACCCCCGATCCCACCGACTCACCACGCGGGCCGGCACCACCCCCACCTGCCCGCGTCACCCCACCGCGCCACCACTTTCTTCGCCACCCCCGCTCCCCTTTCGGAGGTCGACCGTGCCCACCAACCCCTTCTTCGCCGTCGTCGCCGCGATCGCTATCGCCGCCCCGGCCACCCAGGCCGCCGTAGAAGCCCAGCAGCCGGACGAGACACCCAGCCAGAGCATGGTCGTCTTCGAGCTGCCCACCGACGGCACCGGCGGGCGCGACGACAGCTCCAGCGTCAACTTCGCCTGCGCCTTCAGCTGACCCGCAGCTCTCACCAGCACCGGACCCGGAGCGACCGCTCCGGGTCCGGTGACGTTGCACCCCACGGTCCACCGCCGCACGGTCCACCACGGTCCACCACCCCGGTAGCCCCCGGTAGCCACTCGTCGAGACCCTCCGAAAGGCTCCTCATGGCCCAGTCCGACCTCGTGCTCAGCCGCTACCTCGTGTTCAGCCAGACCACCTACCGGCACCCGACCGGCCGGCAACTGCGCGCCGTGTTCCACACCGGACGGGCCCGTACCCTCCTGCTCGACACCGGCACCGTGCGGACCCTCCTGGACGGCCCCGGCCCGGCCGGTCTGCCCGCCGACGAACAGGCCCGGCTCGCCGAACTCGGCCTGCTGGTGCCCGCCGACCTCGACGAAACCGCCGCGACGATCGACGCCGGCGCGCAGGCGGCCGACAGTGCCCGGCACCGGCAGTTCGTGCTGATGCCGACCGGCTACTGCAACATGGGCTGCGACTACTGCGGGCAGGAGCACCGTCGGGACACCCCGGCCACCCGGCCGACCCGGCACCGCGACGCCATCGCCGCCCGGGTCGAACACGCCATGGCCAGCGGCGAGCACGACACCGTGGTGGTGCGATGGTTCGGCGGCGAACCCCTGATGGGGTACGCCGTACTCCGCTCGCTGTCCGCCCGGTTCGTGGCCGCCGCCGCCCGGCACCGGGTCGGCTACTCGGCGATGCTGGTCACCAACGGTGCCCTGCTCGACGCCCGCAAGCTGCGTACCTTGCACCTGGACTGCCGGGTCGACCGGATGGAGATCACCATCGACGGGCCGGCGGAGGTGCACGACGCCGCCCGGCCGCTGAACAGCGGGCAGGGCTCCTTCCACCGGATCACCGCCGCGCTGCGTACCGTGCTCACCGATCCGGAGCTGGCCGGACTGCAGGTGACCGTACGGACCAACATCGGCCGGCACAACGCCGACCGGGCCGACGAGTTCGCCGCGGCGATGCGCGACGCCGGCCTCGCCGACCCCCGGATCCGGTTCTACCCGGCACCGGTCCACTCGTGGGGCAACGACGTCAGCGAGGTACGGCTGCGCCAGCAGCAGGCCGCCGAGACCGAACTGCGCTGGTACGCCGCCTACCTCGCGGCCGGACTGCACTGCCGGCTGCTGCCCACCCACCCGGTCCGGGTGGTGTGCACCGCCGTGTCCCGGCACAGCGAGGTGATCGCCCCGGACGGACGGATCTACTCCTGCACCGAACAGCCGCTGGTGCCCGGCTTCACCGAGCAACATCTGGACACCGTGGACCGAGCACCGGTCGACCGGCTGCGGCCGGCCGGCCAGTTCGACGACTGGTACACCGGGCTGCGCGCCGGTGAGACCGGCTGCCGGGGCTGCCCGATCCTGCCGGTGTGCGGCGGTGCCTGCCCGAAACTGTGGCGGGAGGGCAGCGCACCGTGCCCACCGATGAAGGAGAACCTGGCCGACCGGATCGACCTGTACGTCCGCTCATCCGGCCTGCTTCCCGTCTGACCCGTCGTCGCCCGCCCGGTTCGCTGGCCCGGTGTCCTCGCCCGCCCGGTCGGCCGGTGGGAAGTCGTCTGCCGGCGGGAAGTCCCAGCGCAGCGCCAACTGCGCGGCCTGGAAGTACCGCTCCGCCCGGCCCTGGTCGGTCCGCTGGTTGACCACCCGGATCATCCCTTCCTCGGACAGCACCCGCAGGTGGTAGTGCATCAGGCTGAAGGTGATGCCCAGCTGGTGGGCCAGTTGGCGGGCGGACAGCGCCCGGTCCGGCTCGGCGGTGAGCACCGCGAGCACCCGCAACCGGATTGGATCGGCGACGGCGCGTAGCTGGTTCACGCCTTCGAGCACCCGTACCGCCGGGGTCGGCGGACCGGTGCCGCCGGGAGGTCGCGCGGACCCCGGTTGCCGTGGCACACTGGACACAGCCCCCGACGTTCCCTGACGGTCGGGGGCTGCACCGTCTGCTGGCCGGGATCCGTCTACGGGTCGGGGGCTCATCGCGCACCTCCCGGGAGACGGCCCACCGGCAGCAGGTAGACCAGCACGTCGTCGATGCCGTCCAGGCCGAGCAGTTCGTGGGCGACGTCGTCGTAGAAGCCGCCGATCATGCCGAGCGCCAGCCCGCTCGCCGCCGCCACCATCGACAGCGCCTGCGCCAGGTGCCCCGCCTCCGCCACCGCGAACCGCAGCGCCCGCATCCCGTAGCGTTCCCGCAGCTCCCCCAGCTGCACGTAGAGACCGAGCAGGGCCGGCACCTCGGCCAGCTCGATCCCGCCGACGTCAAGGGCGTCCGCCCCGAACCACATGGACGACGCCTCCAGCTCCGGCACCGACGGGGCCGGGCCGAGCCGCCACAACTGACGGTCGAGGTCGTCGACGTGGTACGCGCCGGGGGCGACACCGGCGACGTCGCGCACGATCAGCCGCATCCGCGCCGCGTACGCCGCGCCGGCGCTCGGGTACGGGCGGTGGGCGTAGTCGTACAGGTCCCCGTTGGGCAGCGGCACCTGGCTGCGGTGGGTCACCCCGTGCGCGCTCCACACCAGGGTGCCCAGCTGCTCGGCGGTGACCGGCCCGGTCAGCCGCCCCCGACCGGAGACCCGCCGGCGCAGCACATCAGCGAGTGCGGCACGCGGCGGGTCCCCGGCGGGCAGAGGAACCGGCCGGCCGCCGAACCGGAACGGGGTCCCGCTCCGTTCCGAGACGGCCTCGCGCGGCCTCTGCGTCTGCAACATTCCCGGCAGGAACTTGCTCGCCTCGTGGTAGCGGCGGTCGGCGGCCGCCGCGCCGTCGGCGAAGAAGTCCGTCGGCCCGCCCGGCGCCAGCGCGGTCCCGGCGACCAGCCAGCACACCGACCGCTCCTCGTCCGGCAGGATGCCCAGCCGGTTGAACAGCATGTGCAGCTGGGAGCCCCACACCCAGCGCCACCGCTGATCGGCCGGGCCGGCGGCGGCCGGCCCCTCCAACGCGTCGCGGGCGGCCCGGACGACCTGCGCCCAGTACCCGGCCGGCGACCGCTCCCCTGCCGGGTCCGCCGCGGCGTCGGTACGCTGCGCGTCGACCCGGGCCACCGTCCGGTCCCAGCGGCGGCGCAGCGCGGCGCCCTGGCTGGCCAGCACCCGGGCCGCCTGCCCCTGCACCGCGGCGGCCGGCAGCATCGCCACCTCGTTCTGCCACCGCCAACCGGCGGCGTGGCCACGCAGCCACCGGGCCGCACCCAGCTCGTCCAGGCCCAACGCGGCGGCGGTGGCGGTGGCCAGCTCGGCGGCGACGGACAACCGGGCCGGACCGGGCGGGACCGCGCCGACGATCCGGGCGGCGATCTCGCTGGACCGGCAGAAGACGTCCTCGGCGACCAGCAGCGCCTGCGGTCCGCCGTACCGGGCGGTCTCCGGCCGGTACGGGATCTCCCGGACGTCGCCGTGGTCGTGCCAGCCGGCGGCCGACCGGGCGGCGCTGCCACCCAGCCGCCGGTAGTAGCTTCCGCTGTCCATGGTGAACACCTCGTACGGCGCCTGGCCGGCGAGTTCGGCCAGCTCCGCCCGCAACCGGTCGCCGACGCCCGGCAGCGGGTCGCGGACTCGGATCCGCAGATGCGGCCCGCCCTCCCAGTAGCGGATGTAGAACCAGTCGGCGATCGCGCCGTCGGCGCGCAGCCGGGCCAGCAGCGGCGCCACGGTCACCGCCAGGAAGGTGTCCAGGTCGGCCGGCGACCAGTAGGCGAAACAGTGCAGTCCCACCCAGGTGCGGGTGGTGGTGACGGTGATGGTCGGTGCGGTCACGGCGACACCTCCGGGTTGCTCAGGTCGTAGGCGAAGTCACGCACCCGTGACCGGCCGATCAACAACAGGTAGATCAGGTCGTGCCCGGCGGGCAGACCGGCGGCCGCCTCGGCGGCGGCCTCCCGCACCGCGCGTACCGGCCGGCAGAACAGGCCGACCTCGGCGGCGGCGGTGCCGACGTGCTGGGCGGTGGCGCCGGCCGCGTGCAGCAGCCGCCGGTACGCCGCCGGGCCGCCGGTGCGGACCGCAGCCGGCACGTCGGCGCTGACCAGCCAGGCCAGCGGCATGCCGGCGACGTCGACCTCGGTACGCGGATAGCTGTACGCCCGCTGCACCTGCCCGGTCGCGTCGCCCGGCCGGGTCGGCTGCGGCGCAACAGCCCCGGGTCGGCCGGTCGCGGCCGGGTCGAGGTGGTACCAGCCGGCCGCCCGGCCGGCGACGTTGCCGACCGCGACGGTGTGCCGCAGGCGCACCCCGGTCGCCGGTGACCCGGCCGGCGGTCGGTACGCGGCGGCGACCAGCCGCTCGAACGCCTCCGCCGGCAGCGGCCGGGGGTCCGCGCCGAACCCGCGTGGGCTCAGCCCGGAGCTGCGTACCGCCCGCAGCCGGTGACGTGACCAGGTGGGCGTGGTCGACGGTCCAAGCGTGACGGTGAGCCATGGCCCGCCGGTGGTGGTGGCAGTACTGACGGCGTACCGCAGTCCGTGGCCGGCGGCGGCCTCGGCGAGCGCGCCGGCGACGTGACCGGCCTCCAGCGCGGCCAGCGCGTCGGCGAGCCGGCCGTAGCCGGCCGGCATCCGCGTCGGCTGCTCCCGCAGCACCAGCTCGACCGACCCGTCCGGCGCCGCGACGGACGACTCAGCGGACGCCGGATACAGCAGTTCGCGGACCGGGTCGACCAGCCAGTCGGCGCCGTCGCGCCGCAGCAGCACGTCGACCAGGTGCGCCGCCCGGGGCGACGGGTACGCCCGGTGCTCGTTGAAGCCGTTCCACGGCTCGAACCGGCGCGGCGCGAGCGCCGTACCGAGCGTCCGGACCAGCCGGGCACCGGTCGGTCCGGCGACCGCTGCCAGCTCGGCGAACGGCACGGCCGGACCGGTGGGCCGGCGACGGTACGGCCGCGTCGACGCGGGCCGGACGTCCTTGCCGGGGCCGTGCGCGTACACCTCCGCGAGCGTCGCGGCGAGCTGACTGGCGCTGGGTTGATCGGCGCTGGGCTGACTGGCGGTGAGCTGGCTTGACGACATGGCCGACCTCACGGGAACGGGTGCGGGTGCAGGGACAGGTCGGAGTAGTTCAGCGGGGCCGGCAGCCGGCCCAGCTGGGCCGGGACCCGCAGCAGCCGGTCCAGGCCCCGGGTGCGGTGGTGCACGTGGCCGAACGTCATCGGCAACGTGCCGGGGACGATCACCTTCGCCGAGTGCAGTCCCAGCCGGTCCCGGGCCGCCGGGTCGGTCTGGTCCACCACGATCACCTCAAGACCGTGTGCCGCCCACCGCTCGACGGTCTCGCCGAGCAGCACCGCGAGGTCGGTCACCGGGGCCGGCCGGCCCGGCCAGACGTCCCGCCAGTGCGCCGGCGCGTCGCCGGTGAGCAGGAACTCGTACCGCTGCCGGGCCTGCGGCAGGGTGTTCACCGCGACGTGCTCCTCCAGGCCGGTGACCAGCCGGGGGTCGTCGAACATCGCCTGCAGCCGGTCCGGGTCCAGATGGCCGGGTCTGTTGCGGGCCACCTCGGGCAGGCTGAACACGTCGACCACCGCCTCGGCCGCCGCCGACCGCAGCGCCGACCGGGGGTCCGGGTGGGCGCCGGCGGCGAAGAACGCCTGCGGGGCACCGCTGGTCGGGTCGCGGTGCAGCACCAGCGCCAGCACGGTCGGCACCCCGAGGTCGTTGGTGGCGTCGAAGAACAGCAGGTCGTAGCCGACCGTGTCGAGCCGGTCGACCAGGTGCGGCAGCACCGGGTCGTCGTCGGGGACGGCCACCGGCCGCAGCGGGGTCCGCGCGTACCAGGCCATCAGGAACGCGTCCCGTTCGGCGACCTCGTACATGCCGTACAGCGCGGCTTCGACGGCGCTGTTGCCCAGCCCGCAACCGTTGGAGCTCTCATAGAGGAACCGGGGGCCGTCGCTGCGGTGCAGTCCCCAGTAGGCGACGTGCTCGGGCACCAGCACCGGGCGGCGACGGCCCAGTGACCAGCCGTGCACCCAGCGCACCCGGGTCTGCGGTGTGTACGGCACCATCCGGAACGCCGGGTGGTCGTAGTGCGCCGGGTCGTGCAGGCCGAGCCGGGCCGGGTCGACCGCCCGGTCCGGGCCGAGATCGGCGAAGGCCGCCTCGACGGCGGTACGCCGCCGGTGCGGCCGCATCCCGGTGGCCCGCTCGACCGCCTCGAACAGGGCGATCCGCTCCGACTCGGCGAAGCTGCCGGCCCGGCCGTAGCCGGCCTCGCGGACCGCCGTGTCGCTGGACAGTTCGCTGGTGCTCAGCGCCATCGGCGACCGTTCGGTACGGATCATGTGGGCGACCGGCCCGTGCCGCCAGTCGAACAGTTCGGCGCGCAACGCGGCCCGGCTGGTCCGTGGGTTGTCGCCGCGCAGCGAGTACGGGTCGCTGGTCGGCGCGGCGGTCAGCGGCACCTCGGCACCGTGTGGGGTGTCCAACGGCACCGGCCGGCAGATCCGGCAGCCCTGCCGGCGGGGCCGGACCCGGTGGCTGCTGACGGTGGCGTGGTCGGTGCGGATCGCCACCACCGTCGCGTCCAGCCGGCCCGGGTCGGTCAGCGCGTCGCCGACCGCGCCGGCCACCATCGGCAGCAGGCTCGGCGGGATGACGCCGCCCTGCCGCAGCTGCGGGTCCCGGCTCGGCACGCCCGGCCCGAACACCCGCAGCCGGGCCTGCTCGGCGCAGGCCAGGCAGGTGCCGGCGCGGGGCCGCAGCACCGGACCGACCAGCACCAGGCCGCCGTCGAGGCGGACCGGGACGACCGTCGCGGCGGTCTCCCAGGCCCGGCGGCTCAGCTGCGCGGCCAGTGCCGGGGTCCAGTGGTCCAGCAGGACGACCGCGGTCCGGCCGCCGGTGCCGCCTGGCGCCGTCACAGCGTCCAGCGCCGCCACCGCGGCCAGCGTCGTCGCGGCGTCCAGCACCGGGACGGCCGGGTGACCGGCGGCGGCCAGCGCCGCCGCGAGATCGTCGGTCGGGGTCGCAACGGTACGGGTCGACATGGTTCAGGCTCCTCGGCTCGCGGTGGCGGAGTCGGCAGTGGCGGAGTCGGTCCACCGGAAGCCCTGCGACGCGAAGCCGGTGACGGCCAGCGCGTGGACGACCGAGTCGGCATCGGGTTCGGCTTCGTGGCCCGCGTCGGCGGGGCTAGCGGCGACCGGCACCACCGGTCGTACGGTCAGGGTCGCGCCGTCGGCGGTGAGCGCTGCCCGCAGCGCCGTCTGCAACCGCTCCTCGTTGTCGATCACCCCGGCCGGCCAGTACCAACTGTCGTCCGTCCACGGTGCCAGGTGCTGGTCGGCCGGCCGCCAGGTCGGCGCCGCGCCGGTCAGGCTCGCCGGCCCGGCCGGCACCTCGACGCCGGCGGCCCGGGCCTGGGCGACGCCGGTGGCGGCCAGCGCCGCCATCGCCACCGCGTCGGCGGCGGTGGCCTCCACCGCCCAGGCCAGCGGCCCGGCGTCGGTGACGATCTCGGCGTGTACCGCGCCGGCCGGCAATCGGCGGGCCACCACCCGCGCCGGTACGGCGAACCGCAGGGTGAGCGCCTTCCACCAGCGGCGCGCCGCCGGTTCGCCGGCCCACTCGGCCTCCGGCACCGGGTCGGTGTCGAGTCGGCTGTGTACGGCGTGCACCAGTCGGCGCAGCGCCGCCCCGCTGGCGTGCCGGGCGTCGACGCCGATCGCGGCCGTCTCCGTCCAGTGGGCCGCCGACCCGGCACCGTCCTCGGCACCGGCGTCCCGCGCGTCACCGTCGCCGCTCGGGACGCCGAGACCGAGGACGGTCTCGGCGTACCGCAGGGTGGCGTCGACCCGGGCGGCGTCGGCGGTGGCCGCGACCCCCAGCACCGGGCCGGCCAGGGCCAGCATCGCCGGCAGTTGCGGCAGGTCACCGGGGACCGCCGGCGGCAGTACGCCGAGCTCCGGGTCGCTCAACGCCTCCAGCCGCAGCCCGACCGCGTCGATGTCGGACGGCGCACCGGGCAGCGGCACCCGGGCCGCCGGCAGCCACGGATGGTACGTGGCCCGGACCGGGTCGAGCCGGGCGACCAGGACCGACGGGTAGTACGGCCCGGGGGCGGCCGGTTCCCCGCCGGGCAGGGTGGCTGCCTCCTCGGCCGGGTCGGGCAGGCCGGCGACGGCGCAGACGATGCGGTGCGCCGCAGCGGCCCCGATCAGCGCGGCCAGCGCCGGTGTCACCGACGCATCCGCCAGCGCCGGGCCGGTTTCGCGGGACAGTCGGGCCGCGACCGCCGCGCCGTGGGCCAGCGCCTGCTCCGGTGGGGCCACCGGGGTCACGTACCCGATCTCCGACAGGCAGCGGGCCGCGACCGCCGCATCACCCGCCCACACCACGGTGTCCTGGGTGGTCGCGTCGCCGACCGGGTCGACGGTCAGGCCGGCGCCGGTCAGGGTGCGGGCCGCCGACGTCGCCACCGGCCCGGTGCCGGCGACGGTGACCGTGGTCGACCGCAGCCGCTGCCAGGCCGCCGCCGGGTCGGCGGCCACCGACTCCAGCCAGCGGGCCAGGTCGGCCGGCGGCAGATCCGGTTCCTCCCGGTCGCCCCAGCCGGCCGGCACCTCGACCAGCATGTCGTGTTCCCGTAGTTGGTCGAGGAGCAGTCGGATGACCCGGTCCACCTCGGGCCGTCCGGCCGGCTGTGCCAGCCGCTGCGGCGTGAGCCCACCGGCCAGGTGCCGGGCGAGGACCTGCCACACCTTCCACACCCCGGCGCCGCCGCTGACGGTGAAGCTCGACGACCAGCCGCGCACGTGTACCCCGGTGGCGGTCGGGGTGGCGAACACCACCGGCCGCAGCCGCACGACGATCTCCGCCACCGAGGGCGCAGCGGGACCGGCTTCGGCAGGAGTGGTCACGACAGGACCGGCTTCGGCGGTCGAGGGCCGAGGGCTCATTGGACTGCCACCTCCTGTGCGGTCGCGGCCAACCTGGTCAGGTAGCCGTTGATCCGTTCCTGCCAGGTGATCCCGGTGATCCGCTCCGCCGCCCGGCTCAGCAGGTAGGCGGCCAGATAGCGCTCGGTCGGCCGGACGTCCAGCAGACCGAGCAGCAGGTACAGCACGTTGGTGGCGAACCGGTAGGTGACGAACTCCCGCTCGTACGGAACCCGGTCGAAGTCGATCTGCCGCAGCAACTGGTGGTACTCGCTGTACTCGGTCCGGTCCGGATGCCAGCGGCGTACCGTGTCCGGGTCGCCGATCTGCTCGGCCCGGTCCAGGTAGCTGAACGCCGGCACCCGGGGCAGTTCACCACGCTGGTACGCGGCCCCGGTCACCTCGGCGGCGGACACCGTCCACTGTTCCCACCCGCGTTCGGCCGGGTCCAGGCCCGGACCCGACTCCGACCCCGAGCCTGCCGCGTCCGTCGGGGCGGCCAGCCGGGCGACCAGGGCGGTCGCCGAGTCGGCGGAGCGCCGCCACTGGGCGTCGAACGCCGCCCGTACCCGGCCGTCCGGGTCGTTGAGCACCAGGAACTCCTCCAGATGCGACAGGAACGACTGGTGGCCGTTGCCGAGCCCGAGCGGGTAGCGGCTGGCGTGCAGCGCCATCGCGGTCAGGCAGGTCCGTACCCGGGCGGCGGCACTGTCACCGGCGGCGGCCAACCGGTCGGCGGCGGCGCTGACCGCCGGCACCCCGAGGCGCAGCAGCTCGGCGCGGCACTCGACGGCCTCGGCTGAGCCGAACAGGGTGGCCATCGCGCTGTCGTCCACCGGCTCGACGCGGACCGTGTTGTCCGGGTGGATCGGCTGGTACGGCGGCGGCACCAGTTCGATCCGGCCGGCCTGTTCGGCCTGCGCCAGCAGGTCGGCGACGCTGATCTGCTCGGTGCTGGGCCGCTCGGCGAGGTGCCCGCGCAGCCGGTGGGCGACCGCGGCGGCGACCACCGCCAGGTCCGCCGGATCGGCCTGGTCGCGGCGGGCCAGCCGGATCCGCAGGTGCGGGCCGTGCAGCCAGTGCCGTTCCAGGTGTACGGCGACCCCCTGCTCGGCGGCCCACCGGGCGGCCGGCAGCACCGCCGAGCGCAGCAGCGGCAGCTTGGTCGGCGAATAGTAGTAGCTGACGATGTCGAGGGCGTCAGTCATGGCCGCCCCACCCCTTCCGATAGGTTTCGGCGACCAGCTCGACGACCCGCCCGTGCGGGCTGCCGGTCCCCGGCACCGGCAGCGCCTCCTCGATGCGCACCGGACCGTCGTGACGGCCGAGCAGCCGGGGCAGGTTCCGCAGGTGCAGGGCGTTGTCCAGGTCGACGTACTGCGGTTTGGGCAGCGACAGGTAGCGCTGGTAGTCGTCCGGGCCGCCGCGTACGTCGACGCCGGCGGCGGCGACGAACACCTCGGCGGGCAGGCCGAGTCGGGCCCGCCAGCTGCTGACCGCGTCGAACGGCACGTCGCCGTCGCCGTCCAGGTCGGCGCGCAGCCGCTGGGCGGCGTCGGTCGGCAACGTCCAGGACCGGCGGCTGAGCACCAGGTCGTGGTAGCGCAGCCGGGTCCGGTGCCGGGCACCGGCCAGCTCGCCGGTCGGGGCCAGCAGGCCCGGCCCGACCAGTCCGCTGCTGAGGTCGAAGTGCAGCGGTACGGTCCGGTCCGGCATCACGAACGGGACAAGGAACCCGAGGTAGAGCACGTCCAGGTCGGCTCCGGTGTCGTCGCGGACCAGCCGCACCTGGTCGGTGACCGGGTCGTGGCGCAGCCCGACCCGGTCGGCGAGCAGGTCGGCCCACCGGCCGTCCTCGCCCACCTCGTGGTCGACCAGCAACGGGTGCAGGTTGGCGTTGAATCCGGTGACCGGGCGGAACTGGGCCACCTGGGCGTGCCGCCCGGCGGCGGCCCGGATCTGCGCGGCCAGCTGCGCCTTTGCCTGCGGCGCCACCAGGTCCAGGAACCGGCTGGTGAACCGGCCCCAGCCGGCGTACACGTGGTTGAGCACCAGCAGGTCGTCGTGGTCGCGGCGGGCCGGCTGGACGAAGAACGCGTACGAGGCGGGCCGGGCGGTGACCCAGGCCGGCAGCGCGGCGGCGGCGTCCCGGACGATCTCCTCGGGCAGGGTGAACTCGGCCGCGTCGGCCGGTGCCGCCGCCCGGATCCGGGCCAGCAGCCCGGCCCGGGTGTCGGCCAGCTCCCGCAGCGCCGGAGTGACCAGGTCGGCGAACTCGGGGTCGGGGTTGATCACCCCGGACGGCGAGACGAGGTTGTACGCCCGCCACACCTGGCTCATCTCGGTGGAGAAGTCGGCGGCGCGCTCGCAGCGTCCACCGACGCCGTACCGGGCGACGAAGCGGTCCCGGACCAGCCGACGCAGCGGCAGGTACTGGTCGAACAGTTCGACCAGCCCGGCCAGCCGGGGCAGCCGGTCGGCGGCGGCCCGACCGTAGCGCCGGCCCAGCCGGACCGGTTCGCGCAGCGCCACGTCCTCGGCCAGCACCGGCGCGTCGTACCAGGGCAACCCCACCGCCTGGTACGCCGACCGCCAGGTGTCGCGCAGCCGGCCCAGGGCGGCGGCCCGGTCACCGGCCGGGACGGCTCCGAAGCCGCTGGTCTGCTCGTCGATCGCGGCGAGCAGGTCGGCCAGGTCGGCGCGGTGCTGCCGGTCCAGCCAGTCGGCGAGGTGCCGGACGGCCTGCGGGTCCTGCGGGTCGACGGGTTCGACGGCGAGCAGCAGCCCGGCGTCGAGCACCTGCCCGACGTAGCGGGTCGCGGCGGCGGTGGTCCGCGGCGGACCGCCGGGCAGCCGGCGGGCCAGTTCGGCGACCAGGTCGCCGGGGGTGATGCCGGCCGGCCCGGCGGCCCGGGTCCGGTCGAGCAGCAGCCGCAGCGGTCCGGTG
This sequence comes from Solwaraspora sp. WMMB762, assembly GCF_049179115.1. NCBI lineage: Bacteria > Bacillati > Actinomycetota > Actinomycetes > Micromonosporales > Micromonosporaceae > Solwaraspora > Solwaraspora sp. WMMB762. The sequence continues at coordinate 6,839,134 of NZ_JBMHMD010000001.1, read as the reverse complement.
CAGGCCAGCGACACCTCCTCCTCCAGCACCGAGATGACCCGGTCGACGCCCTGCACCGGGCGGTCCCGACGGAACGTCAACTGGTCGCCGGTGACGGTGATCGCGGCGGCCAGCCGGTGCGGCACCGTGTCCCGCAACCCGGGGTCGGCGATCACCGCGGCGAGCAGCCGGGCCAGCAGCGTCCGGTTGGCCTGGGCGACGGCCACCGGCTGCCCGCCGGCCGGGTCGGCTCCGACAGCCGGGTCGGCCGGTGCCGCCCCGCCGGCCGGGTCCGACGCCGTGGTCCAGTTGCCCCAGGCGACGTAGGTGAACCAGGACAGCGGGCTGGTCTTCGCGGTGGCCCGCAGCGCGTAGCGCAGCGCGTTGGGTTCGGACTTGCGGGCCCGACTGTCCGGGTTGGCCCCGCCAGCGGCCGCCCGGTCGATCCCGCGCAGCAGGTCCGCGCCGGTGAGGGTGACCGCGCGGCGCAGTGGTTCGGCGGCGCAGACCTCGGCGAGCGCGGCACGCTCCGCGCCGAGCGCGCCGGCGGCCAGCTCACCGAGCTCGGCCCGCACCTGCGCGGCCTGGCGCATGACGGCCAGCCAGGCCGGCAGGTCGGGCACCCGGTCGAGCAGGCCGCCGAGTTCGGCGACCCGGTCCGGCCGGGGCAGCCGTCCGTTGTGCACGTCGCGGCGCAGCGGCAGCACCGCCTTGCGGTGGAAGTCGGCCGGGTGTCCGTCCGCGCTGGCGTAGAGCGCGTCGGCGAGCCGGGGGGCCAGCTCGGTGATCCGCGACCGCAGTTCGACCAGCCGGCGCAGCGCGGCACGGAACTCGCGGGCACCGTCCGGGGTCGGCGGGTACGGCAGCGCGGCCAGCCGGACCAGCGCGTACGGCGCCAGGGTGGGTTCGGTCGCCGGCCGCCGGTCGGCGGTGGCCGGGACGACGGCGGCCTCGCTCATCCGTACCGCACCCCCTCGTCGCGCCGGAACGCGGCGCGGGCGAGCAGGGCGAACAGGGCCGTCCAGCCCAGCAGCAGGAAGGCGATCCAGTTCGGCCCGATCAGGTGGTCGGCCCGGTCGATCAGCGCCAGCACGAAGTACTGGTACTGGTAGGTGGGCACGTACGGCACCACGGCGTGCAGCGCCGACGGCAGGAAGTCGATCGGCACGAACAGCCCACCGAAGAACGCCAGCAGCATGAACAGCAGGTTGGCCAGCATCATCGCCGGCTGCGGGGCGAACCGGTAGCCGATCGCCATGCCGAGCAGGCCGAACGGGACGGCGCCGAGCACCACCGCGCCGAGCCAGACCGGCCAGGCAGCCAGCGGCAGCCGCAGGTCGGTAGTGAACGCGGCGACGACCAGCAGCGGAATCCAGCTGACCACGTTGAAGCCGAGGACGTAGACCAGCCGGCCGGCGAACCGGGTCAGCGGGGACAGCGGCAGCAGCCGCAGCCGCTGTTCCCACGGGTTCTCCCGGTCGGCGGCGACGCCGGCGGCGAGCGAGGCGACCGTGACGTTGAGCGTGGTGTAGAGCAGGAACGGGGTGATCGCGTACTCGCTGCCCAGCCCGAGGTCGGCGAAGCGGTTGGCGTTGACCAGCCCGAACAGCAGGAAGAAGACCAGCGGGAAGCCCAGCGCGGGGGCCCAGTAGGCGGGCATCCGCAGCGTGTCGAGGGCATGCGCGCGGGCGTGCAGCAGAACGTAACGCATGTCAGGCCACCTTCTCGGCAACGCGGATCCCGGGCCGGGTCACGGCACTCGGGTCGGTGGACCGGCTGATCGTGCGGATCGCTTCCTCCAGGCCGACCCGCTCCACCCGGATTCCGGTGAACGGCACCTCGGCGCGGACCAGTGCCCGGACGGTGGCGTCCGGGTCGGCGGTGTAGATGTGGGTCCGGTTGCCGACGGTCTCCACCCGGTCGGCGGGGCCGGAGACGGCGATCGGCGGCAGCGCGCCGGTCACTTCGATGTCGACCAGGTGCAGCCCGACCTCGGCGACCACCTCGGTCACCGCACCGGTGCGGGCGATCTGCCCGCCGGTGACCACCACGACCTGTTCGGCGAGGTGTTCGGCCTCGGCCATGTCGTGGGTGGTGAGCAGCACCGCGCTGCCGGCGGCGGCGACGGCGGCGATCGCCGTCCACAGTCCGTCGCGGCTGTCGGCGTCCAGGCCGGTGGTCGGCTCGTCGAGGAAGAGCAGTTCGGGGCGGCCGACCAGGGCGGTGGCCAGGGCGACCCGGCGGCGCTGACCACCGGAGAGGCTGCCGCACCGCTTGTTCAGGAACGGGCCGAGGCCGAGCTGCTCGACCAGGTCGGCGCGGGGCACCGGGTCCGGGTAGTGGGCGGCGACCAGGGCGAGGGTCTCGGCGACGGTGAGCCGCCAGGGCAGGGCGGTGCGCTGCGGGGTGAGGCCGAGGCGGCCCTTGATCCGTACGTCGGCGGGGTCCCCGCCGAGCACCTCGACCCGACCCGAGCCGGGGCGGCGCAGACCAGCGAGAATTTCGATCATGGTGGACTTGCCGGCACCGTTGGGGCCGAGCACGGCGGTGACCCCGGCGGGCACCACGAGGGAGACCGCGTCGAGCGCGACCACCTTGCCGTACGTCTTGGTGACACTGTCGAGACGGGCGAAGACTTCCACGAGCACTCCTTGGGCATGTGACGGGCGGAGGGGGCGCACCGCGCCCCCTCCGCTCGATCGAACTGACGTGATTCGCCCTGCCTCGGCTACCGGCAATCCCTGACACTGCCGGTCGTGCCCTCGGTCGGGGCGGTGACTGGCGTCAGAGCGCCGACTGCTCGACCTCGGCGCAGGAGGCGCAGCACGAGCTTGCACCGCAGCAGGAGCTGGAGCTGCAGCTCGACGAGCCGGAGGAGGCCCCGGTCTCGGGCAGCGCGGCCGAGTCGCGGATGGAGCTGACCGACAGCTCGTCCAGCTCGAGGTCTTCGACGTCGATGATTTCGTCGGACATGTGATGCACCTTTCGGGAGAGGTTCGCCTCGCACGGTCGGCGAGGACGTCGGTGACCGGCGCCGACGGTGGCGCCGGTGGATCAGGTGACGTAGCAGCAGGAGCAGGAGGCCCGACCGCCGTCGCCGGCCGAGGACGCTCCGGTCTCGGGCAGTGCCACCGAGTCCCGCATCGCGGTGACGGTGAGTGGCCCGAGGTCCAGCCCGTCCACGTCGATGTCCAGGTCGTAGTCCTGGGTGGCATCCCAGGACGTCGACAGTTCCGCCAACATCGCGCACCTCCTTGTCGGCCCGGGAGCCGTTCGCTGGGCCGCTCCTTGACTTCCACCTGACGTTCTAGCTTGTTGCTGCGCTTGAGATTAGTTGAACGTCTAGGTCCGGTCAACCATTGGAGTTGACTGAATTAGGGCAGCGGTCAGCAGGCGACCACGATTGGCACAGAAAGCTGATGGTGAGTCGGAAATGTCAGCTCAGCTGATCCGACTGACCAAACCCATCGAATCGGGCGATACACCGCAACAGGCGGCCCCGCAGTACCGCGGCCCGCTCGGCGAACTCCCGCTGCATCGTCGCGTACTCGGCCCGACCCGCCGCGGTCTCGATCCGCACCGGCGGATAGCCCAGCTCCCGCAGGTCGTACGGACTGGCCCGCATGTCCAGGTCCCGGATGTCACGGGCCAACTCGAAGCAGTCCACCACCAGCTCACCGGGAACCAGCGGACTCAGCCGAAAGGACCACTTGTACAGATCCATGTTGGCGTGCAGACAGCCCGGTTGTTCGAAGTCGGCCTGGTTGGCGCGCTGCGGGGAAAGCAGGTTCAGCGGCCGGGCCGCAGGCGTGAAGAATCGGTACGCGTCGAAATGGCTGCACCGGATCCGCTGGCCGTCGACGAACTCGGCGACGCCGGCCGGACTCATCCGCAGCGGCCACCGGTGGTGGCGGACCTCGTCGGCGGTTTGCCGGTAGACCATCGCCCACTCGTGCAGACCGAAGCACCCCAGGTGCGCCGGCCGGGTCGCGGTGCGGGCCAGCAGATCCCGTACCCAGGTGACGAACTCGCCGCGCCGGGCCAGCAGCCCGGTGGTGTCCACGGTGACCGCTACCTCGTCACCACTCGGGACCGCCCGGTAGTCCCGGCCCCACTGCGCCGGCTCGGTGTCGGCGAGCCGCACCCCCGCCCCCGGATGCCAGCGACGCAGCTGCGCCGGCCGGTACGCGTAGTAGGTGAACAGGAAGTCGGCGACCGGATGCGACTCGCCCCGGCGGCGGCGCTCCAGGTGCCCGCCCACCAGCCGGTCGACGCGCTCGGCGTGCGCGTCGCGGCGCCGGGTCCAGGTGGCCCGGTCGAGCAGGGTGTCGGTCACCACCCGACCAGGGTAGGCCGGCCCGGGTAGGCCGACCCGGTCAGTCCCCGTCGACCGGCTCGTCGTCGACCGGCTCGTCGTCGGCCCGCCCGCCGGCCCGCAGTACCGCGTCCGGCCGGCAGAGCACACTCACCCGGTAGGACAGCCCCAGGTTGGACCAGATCTCGCCGCGCAGGGACAGGCAGATCCCGACACCGGGCTCGCCCTCGGGGTGCTCGAAGAAGTCCACCGTCGGTGCGGCGAGCGCGCCGACCAGCCCCTGGGTCTGCCGGGCGGTGGCGGCCACCTGCACCAGCCCGCCGGTCACCTGGATCTCCACGTCGTCCAGGGCGTCGACCGCGTACCAATGGGTGTCCGGCAGGAACAGCTGCACGTCCACGCCGCGGCGGGTGTAGTCGGGGCCGGCCAGGCCGGTGTCGTCCGCCGGACGGTCACCGAGCCACGCGGTGCCGGCATAGTCGGTACGCAGCCGCTGCGCCTCGGAACGCCACTCGGTGACCAGGGTGTCGAGACGGGGTTGGGCGGCAAGGTGGACAGCTGCTTCGATCACCCCCGGGACCCTAGCACCGTGGCCGGGTCCCGGGGTCCCTCCGGTGCGCAGTCCAGTGCCTGGTCGACGACCAGGTCCAGCGGGGTGGCCACGCCGGTGTACCAGGCAGCGTCGAACGAGTCACCGCTCAACGCGCGCCGGGCTGCGGCCAGTGCGGCGTCCCGCCGCTGCTGCACCGCCACCGGCGCGACCAGGCCGAACCGGTACCGCAGCGAGTCGACTGCGGCGAGGATCCGTACCGCCAGGGCCGGATCGTCGTCGACGGTCACCTCGGCCACCGTCTCCAACGAGGTGGACAGGTCCGCCCGGTCCCCCAGCTCGAACCGCCGTTCCAGGGCCGCGACGAACAACCGCAGTGCGGCCGGCCGGTCCCCGCCGGCCAGCTCGCACTGCCCGAGATGGTGCAGCGCGACCGCCTCGCCGAACAGGTCCCCCAGCCCGGTGGCCAGGTCGAGCGCTTCCCGGGCCACGGCGGCCGCGCCGGCCGGGTCCGGCCGGGCGAGCAGGATCTCGGCCAGACAGGTCAACCCGAGCAGTACGCCGCGACTGTTGCCGGCCTCCCGCTCCAGCGCCAGGCACTGGTTGATGTGCCAGTCGGCGTCGGCGATGTCGCCGGCCCGCAGACAGACCTTGGCAAGGTTGCCGAGCGCGATCGCCATGCCGGGCTTCGCCCCAAGCTCGCGCCACACCTCCAGGCCGTACCGGAAGTGTTCGCCGGCCTCGTCGTACCGGCCAGCGAGCATCGCCGCGACGCCGAGGATGTTGCGGGCCTGCGCGACGCCTTCGGCGTCGCCGGCCTGCTCGGTGAGGCGCAGGCACTCCCCGCCGAGTCGGGCGGCGGTGGCGGTGTCGTCCTGGGTGGCGGCCAGTACCGCCGCCGGGTAGAGCAGTTGGCGGCGATGCTCCACGGCCAACCCGGCAGGGGCGGAGAGCAGCCGGTCGAGCCACTGTCGGCCATCACGGATCTGGTTGCCGTTGCGCCAGTACCGCCACAACCCGAGGCACAGCCGAGTCGCGGTGGCCAGGTCGTCGGCGGCGAGTGCATGCTCCAGCGCGGCCCGCAGGTCCGGGTATTCCTGGTCGAGCTCGTCGGCCCAGCGGCTCTGCTCCGGCCCGGCCATTCCGGCGGCCGCCCGGTCCGCCAGCCCGGCGCAGTACGTCAGATGGTTGCGCAGCTGCCGGGCCCGCTGCCCGGCGGTGCACAGCTGCCGGGCCCGGGTCTGGATGGTGTTCAGCATCGCGTACCGGCGGGTGCCGGACCGGCCGGTCACCGCCACCACCAGGCTCTTGCGGACCAGCGCCTCCAGCGCTTCGGCGACGTCGTCGACGGCCGAGGAGCCGGCGCCGGCCACCGGCCCTGCCCCGGCCACCGGCCCCAGCCCGGCGACGGCGGCCACGGCAGCTGCCGTCGGCTCGGCGGTGAAGACGGCCGCCGCGGTGAAGACGTCCCGGTGCGCCGGCTCCAGCAGGCCGAAACTCCAGTCGACGGTGCCGTGCAGGGTCCGCTGGCGGGCCGGTCGGTCGCGTGGCCCGGGGCCGAGCAGGTCCAGATGCGGGCCGAGCCGGTCCAGCAGCGCCGCCGGGCTCAACTGGTCGGTACGCGCGGCGGCCAGCTCGATCGCCAGCGGCAGGCCGTCCAGCCTGCGGCACAGCTCGGCGACCGCCGGCAGCGCGTCGGCGGTCAGCCTGAAGTCCGCGTCAGCCGTCCGGGCGAGCTGGTCGAACAGGGCGATCGCCGGATGCTGCGCCACCGCGCGGGCGGCGGCCGACGCCCCGCGCGGCAGGTCGTCGAGCCGGGGCAGCGGCAGCGGCGGCACCCGGTAGACCTGTTCGCCGTAGATACCCAGCGGCTCCCGGCTGGTGGCCAGCACCCGAACGCGACCGGCGGCGGCCAGCAGCTGACCCAACGGCGGGCCGGCGGCCAGCGCCTGTTCCAGGTTGTCCAGCACCAGCAGCAACTCGGTGTCCGCGGTGTGGTCGACCACCGCGTCCAGCACCGCCTGCCCGGCACGCACCGGCACGTCCAGCGCGGCGGCGACCGCGGTGAGTACCTCCGTCGCGGTGCGGCTGGCGGCCAGCGCCACGAAGCACACCCCGTCGTCGAACCGGGGCGCGAGGCTCGCGGCCACCGACAGCGACAGCCGGGTCTTGCCGATCCCGCCGGCCCCGACGAGAGTGACCAGCCGGCTGGTCGCCAGTAGCGCGTCGATCCGGGCGACGTCGCGGTCCCGGCCGATCAGCGGGGTCAGCGGGGCCGGCAGCCGCACCCGGCGCCGTGGCCGGCCGAGCAGGTCCGGGCTCAATGTCCAGCCACCGGTGCCGGAACCGACCAGACCACGGCGGCTACGCACCCGGTCGAGCTCCCGGTCGGCAGCGGCCGGTAGCCCACCGGTCTGCCGGACGAACCAGTTCACCAGGGTCCGGCTGGGCTCGCCGCGCAGCGCGGTCCGCAACCAGATCCGGGTCGTCGCCGGCGACCACGGGGTCAGCTCGATCTGCTCCAGCTCCGGCAGGTGCACCCCGCCCGGACCGACACCGGGCAGCGGACCGGGACCGGTCACCGTGACCGGTTCGCCGGCACCGACGGGTCCGGGCGGCCGGGCCGGCCGGGCCGTTTCGGTGCTGGCCTGCACCAACCCGAGCACGGCGGGCAGCAGACTCGGACGGGACCAGACGCGCAGCAACTGTGGGACCCGGTCGACGGCGGCGAGGTCGGCGATCAGCAGAACCTGGTCGGCGAAGACCGGCAGCGGCAGCGGCTCCGGCTCGGGTGGCACCGCGACCACGGCGAACCCGCGCAACGCGGCCAGCCGGGCGGTCTCGGCGAGGAAACGGGTGTGCCCGGCACCGCGCTGCCCGTGGACCCGGGCCGAGCCACGGCCGGTCACCTGCAGCCGGGTCAGAAACTCGTGGGTACGGCGCAGCGCCTCGTCGCGTTCCCACAGCCGGGATCCGGTGTCGTCGGCGATCTCCACGTCGTCGGCGACCGCACTGTCGCGCCCCCGCCGTTTGGCGAGGTAGTTGCGTCGGTCGGCGTGGTCCAGCAGGTGCTCGGCGGTGGTGCCGTCCGCGGGGGCGGTCGCCACCCCGAGACTGACCGTCAGATGCAGCGGCGGGTCGCCGGGAAACTCGGTGTTACGGATCCGTTCGGTCAGCCGCAGGGCGAGCCGGACCGCCTCGGTGCGTCCGGTCTGCGGCAGTACGACGACGAACTCGTCGCCGCCGTACCGGAACAGCACGTCCTGCGGCCGGCAGGTGGCGCGTACCCGCTCGGCGAGCTGGCGGAGCACCCGGTCGCCACGCAGGTGACCGTAGACGTCGTTGACGGTCTTGAAGAAGTCGACGTCGAACAGGAACACCCCGCAGGGGTGCCCCGCCCGGCTCAACTGGCGTCTGAGGAATGGCTCAAGGGATGCGCGCTGACGGGCTCCCGTGACCGGATCGGTCGCCGCCACGTCGTACGTCTCACCGCCCTCGTCACCACCGGCGTACCGGGTCACCGGACCCGCCTGCCGCGACCTGGTGGGCCGACGGGCGTGTCGGCATGGTTAACGGGTGCCCTCTGTGTACGGCACCACCGAATTGGATGCTATCCGTCAGTCACCGGGCATGGGAGTCCACCGGCCCGACGCACGTCCTGCACGATAGGAGGATGTTCGTTCTCACCCGAGAGGTTTCTGCTACGTAACATGTCCACCGTGGTGCCGGGGACGCGTCCCTATCAGATGGACCCACCGGTAGCCATGATCTTGTTATTCGTCAGGAGGATCGCACCGGTGCCGACGATAAGCGCTGTACGCGAACAGCGCGGATACCGAAAACAAATCGCTGCACTGTCGACGGTCGTGGTGCTCGCCGCCACCGTGGCAGGCGGGCCGGCGGCGCGGCCGGCCGGCGCACCGGACGGTGTACCGGCCGGGGGCTTCGCCAGCCTGTGGAACGGCTCCCCCGGCATCGGCCAGGGCACCTCGCTGGCCGACGTGCGCAGCATCGTCGGTGCGGACACCCCGGCGACGGCGGCACTGGACGGCACCGGGATCGGCATTGCGATGATCGACACCGGGGTGGTACCGGTCCCCGGCCTACCGGCGAACCGGCTGGTCAACGGCCCGGACCTGTCCTTCGAGTCGCAGGCGACGAATCTGCGCTGGCTCGACACCTACGGGCACGGCACCCACCTCGCCGGCGTACTGATCGGCGACGATCCGACCAGCGGCGCGCGCGGGCTGGCGCCGAAGGCGAAACTGACCTCGGTCAAGGTCGGTACGGCCAACGGCGCGGTCGACGTCTCACAGGTCATCGCGGCGGTCGACTGGGTCGTCGCCAACCGCAACCACGACCCCACCCATCCGATCCGGGTACTGAACCTGGCGTACGGCTCCGCCGGCAACCCGGCCTTCTGGACCGATCCGCTGCACTTCGCCGTCGAACAGGCATGGCACGCCGGGATCGTGGTCGTGGCGGCCGCCGGCAACGACGGCAACGGGTTCGGTCGGCTGGACAATCCGGCGACCAACCCGTACGTCATCACGGTCGGCGCCAGTCTGACCAAGGGCACGCTGACCACCGCCGACGACGAGCTCGCGCCGTTCACCAACCTCGCCACGGCCGGCCGGCAACTGGATCTGCTGGCCCCCGGCGAATCGGTACTGTCGCTGCGCAACCCAGGCTCCAACGTCGACAACCACTACCCCGGCGCCCGGGTCGGCAGCACCCTTTTCCGGGGCACCGGCACCTCGCAGGCGGTCGCGGTCACCTCGGCCGTCGCCGCGCTGCTGCTGCAGGCCAAGCCGTGGCTCACCGCCGACGAGGTCAAGCAGGTGCTGGTGGAGAGCGGTACCTTCCTACCCACCGGCGGGGGCGCGAACCTCGGCCTGCGCAGCATCAACCTGAACGCGGCGCTGACCTACACCCCGGTGTGGCAGCCGCAGCAGTGGACCAGGTCCGACGGCCACGGCCCGATCGACGCGTCCCGGGGCACCAGCCGAGTGGTCCGCAACAACGTGACACTGCAGGGCGAGCAGAGCATCTTCGGCCCGTTCAGCAGCCCGGCCTGGGCCAGCCAGTCCGCGGCCCGGACCGCCTGGTCCGGCGGCGTCTGGCTGGGCCATCGGATGGCCGCGGACGGCTGGACCGGCACCTCCTGGGCCAGTCGCACCTGGGGTGGCGCGGTCTGGACCTCGCCGTCCTGGGACGGCTCCGGGTCGTGGGTGGACCCCGCCTGGTCGAGCCACTTCTGGTCCACCGGATCGTGGACGCCGGGCGACTGGGGTTCGCACTTCTGGTCCACCGACAGCTGGGCCAACGCCTGCTGGTGCTGACCGGGCCGAATAGCTGACGGGCCGAATAGCTGGCCGGGCCACGTACCGGGTCAGTCAGGATCGCCGCGGCGCAGACGCTTCGTCTGCGCCCGGCGCTTCTTGTCGCTGATCCGCCGTTCCTTCGCCGCCCGGGACGGCCGGGTCGGCCGACGCGGCGGCGCCGGCGGCGCGATCGCCTCCCGCAGCAGCGCGGACAACCGGTCCCGGGCCGCGGCCCGATTCGCCAACTGGTTGCGGTGCTCGCTGGCGGTGACCGTCAGCACCCCACCGACCAGTCGGTTGGCCAGCCGCTGCACCGCCCGCTGGCGCAGCCACGGCGGCAGCGCGGCCGAGCCGGCGACGTCGAACGACAGCTCGACCCGCGAGTCCGCCGTGTTGACGCCCTGGCCGCCGGGTCCGGACGAACGGGAGAACCGCTCGGTCAACTCGCCCGCCGGGATCACCACCGAGTCGGTGACCCGCATCTCGCCTGCCGCCATCATCCGACAGTACCGCCGCCCTCGGCACCGACCACCTGCGCGGTGGTCAGCCGCCCCGCCGGATGATCTCGTCGGCCGTCTGCTCGGCCCGGTGGATCGGGATGGCGAAGCCGATGCCGATCGACCCGACACCCTCCAACGTGGCGATGGCGGTGTTCACCCCGATCACCTCGCCGTCGACGTTGACCAGCGGCCCGCCCGAGTTGCCGGGGTTGATCGACGCGTCGGTCTGCACCGCGGTCTGCCGCCCGCCGTTGCCGAGCATCACCTCACGGTCCAGGGCGCTGACGATCCCGGCGGTGACCGTGCCGGACAGGCCGAGCGGGGAGCCGACCGCCAGGACCGACTCTCCGACCTGGGTGGCGCCGGGCTGGGCCAGGGCCAGCGGACGAAGACCGGCGGACGACGGCACCCGCAGCACCGCGATGTCGCTGCCCGGGTCCCGGCCGACCACCTCGGCGACGAGCCGCCGACCGTCCTGGGCGACGACGCTGACCTGATGGCCGTTGAGCGGAGTCCCCGGTTCGCTGTCGCCGTCCAGAATGTGGTCGTTGGTGATGATGTGATGCTGGTCGTCGATCGCAAAGCCGGACCCACCGGAGATCATGCTGCCCCGTTCGACCTGGACCGACACCACGCCGGGCAGCACCTTGGCCGCCGCCGCCACCAGATCCGGCGACACCCCGGGGGTGGCCGACGGCGACGGCAGCGCCGCCGGCTGTCCCGCGTCGCCGCCCCAGCCGGCGACCACCGCGCCGGCCAGCCCGCCGGACGCCGCCGACAGGGTGAGCACCGCGGCGACGGTCAGCAGCCGGCGGCGCCACCGTCGCGGCGGGGTCGGTGCCGGCGGTACGGCGGAGCCGTCCAGCCCCGGCCAGCGGTCCGCGTCCGGCGAGACGAACCACGGGCCACGCGGCTCGCCCAGCCCGGTAGGCACAGACATCGGGCTCCTCCTCCACAGGTCCAGATCGGGTCTCGCGCGGGGGTGGCGCGGTCGGGGTGGCGCGGGTCAGGGCAGCCGGGAGAACCACAACAGCGAGGTCCCGGCGGCGGCCACGGCGAGCAGTAGCCCGAATCCGATGAACCGGGCCGACACGTCGGCCAGCTCCAACCGGTAGCCGACCGAGGTGCCGATGTCGGCGTAGACCGCGCTCAACTGACTGCTGCTGGCCGCCTCGTGGTAGGCGCCGCCGGTCAACTCGGCCACCGCTTCGAGATTCTCGCCGTCCACCGGCACCCGCAGCGGCCGGCCGCCGCCGTAGTCGATGTATCCGGCGGCGGTCCCGACCGAAATGGTGTCGATCGGGATCCCGGCCTCCACCGCCTCGGCCGCCGCCGACTCCGGCGACCGCCCGGAGGTGTTCGCCCCGTCGGACAGCAGCACGATCCGGGCCGGCGGCACCTCCTCGGCGGCCTGCGCGTCCAGCGACCGGATCGCCTCCAACGACGTCTTGATCGCCTCGCCGATGGCGGTGCCCTGGGCCCCGGTGATCCCCTCGGCGAGCCGGTCGATGCCGGCGCCCAGCGCCTCCCGGTCGGTGCCCGGCCCCACCAGCACCGAGGCGTTGCCGGCGAACGCCACCAGGCCGACGTTGAACTGCGCCGGCAGGTCGTCGACGAACTCGTGCGCCGACCGTTTGGCCGCGCTCAGCCGGTCCGGTCGTACGTCGTTGGCCAGCATCGAGGTGGACACGTCCACCGCCACCATCACCGTGGCCCGTTCCCGGGGCACCCGGACCTCGTCCATCGGCCGGGCGAACCCGGCCACCAGCAGCGCCAGCATCGCCAGGAACAGGCCGGCCGGCAGATGCCGACGCCAGGCCGGACGCTGCGGTGCCACCCGGTCCAGCAGCCGCAGGTTGGTGAACCGGACCGCGTACCGGGCACCGCGCCGTTGCATCAGCAGGTAACCGCCGGCCAGCGCGGCAACCGCGGCGAGCAGCCACAGCCGCTCCGGGGACTGCCAGGTCATCAGAGTCCTCCTGCCGGTACCGGGGCGGGACGGGCCGGTGGGCAGCCGGCCAGTTGCCGTTGGCGGTGCACGTGCCGGACGATGTCGGCCACCCAGTCCCGGTCGGTGCGCAGCGCCAGATGGGCCGCGCCGGCCCGGCGGATCGCCCCGGCCACCTGGCCACGCTGTTCGGCGGCGGCCTCGGCGTACCGTCGCCGCAGGTCCTGGCTGGCGGTGCTGATCTCCCGGCGGCGGCCGGTCTCCGGGTCCTCGACGGTGATCACCCCGACGTCGGGCAGGTCGAGTTCCCGGGGGTCGGTCACCTCGATCGCCAGCACCTGGTGCCCGGCGGCGAGCCGGCGCAGCGACCGTTCCCAGTCCGGCCGGCCGGCCGGATCGTCCGGCAGTCCGTCCAAGAAGTCGGAGACCACCACCGCCAGCCCACGCCGGGTGGCCGCCCGCCGGAGCCCGTCGATCCCGTCGGCCAGCGGCGGCGGCGCGTCCCGGCCGGACCCGCCGGCCGGTACCCGGGGCGCCGTGAGCAGCGCACGGAGCAGATGCAGCAGATGGTCCCGGCCGGTCCGGGCCGGGAACCGACGGATCCCGCCCGCCCCGATCACCTGCGCCCCGACCGCGTTGCCGGTGCCGGCGGTCAGGAAGCCGACCGCGGCGACCGCCGCCACCGCCAGTTCCCGCTTCTCCAGCTCGCCGGTGCCGAAGTCCATGCTGGCCGTCCCGTCGACCAGCAGCCAGCAGGTCAGCTCCCGGTCGGCGTCGACCTCGCGGACGTGCGGCACGGTGGTCCGGGCGGTGACCGCCCAGTCCATCCGGCGTACCTCGTCCTCACCGGGCCGGTACTCCCGGCTGCCGGCGGGTTCGCTGCCGGCGCCGGGCAGCAGGCCCAGGTGCTGGCCGTGCAGCAGGCCGTCGAGCCGCCGGGTGACGGTCAGCTCCAGCCGGCGCAGCGTCTCCGGTGGGGTCAGCTCCGGCAGGGTGGCCGGGCCGAGCGGGCCGTCGCCGGTCACGCGACGGCCGCCAGTCCGGGGCGCTGGTCGTGGGCCGGCGCGATCCGCGGCGGCGGGACCACCTGGATCAGCCGGCGGACGATCGACCCGGCGTCGACGCCGTCCGCGACCGCGTCGAAGGAGAGCACCAGCCGGTGGGCGAGCACGTCGGTGGCGAGTTCCCGGACGTCCTCGGGCAGCACGTAGTCGCGGCCGCGCAGCAACGCCAGGCCCCGGGCGGCGGCGACCAGGCCGAGGGTGGCGCGCGGGCTGGCACCGTACGCCAGCAGCCCGGTCAGCTCCGGCAGCCCGAACAGTTGCGGGCGGCGGGTGGCCAGCACCAGCCGGACGATGTACTCGGCCAGCGCGTGGTGGACGAACACCTCCCGGGCCTGCTGCTGCATGGCGCACAGGGTGGCCGCGTCCAGCACCTGGCGGGGCTGCGGGCGGTCCACTCCCATCCGGTAGAGGATGCCGAGCTCCTCCTCGTCGGTCGGGTAGTCGACCACGACCTTCATCAGGAACCGGTCGCGTTGCGCCTCCGGAAGCTGGTATACCCCCTCGGACTCGATCGGGTTCTGGGTGGCCAGCACCAGGAACGGGTCCGGCACCGGGTAGCTGCGGCCGCCGATCGAGACCTGCCGCTCGGCCATCGCCTCGAGCAGCGCCGACTGCACCTTGGCCGGCGCCCGGTTGATCTCGTCGGCGAGCACCAGGTTGGCCATCACCGGTCCGAGCTCGACGTCGAACGACTCGGTCGACGCCCGGTAGATCCGGGTGCCGACGATGTCGGAGGGCACCAGGTCGGGGGTGAACTGGATCCGGGAGAAGCTGCCGCCGACGGCGACCGCGAGGGTCTGCGCCGCGAGGGTCTTGGCGATCCCCGGTACGCCCTCCAGTAGGCAGTGCCCGTTAGCGAGCAACGCGGTGAGCAGCCGCTCGACCAGCCGGTCCTGCCCGACGATCACCCGTTTGACCTCGAACAGCGCCTGCTCCAGCGCGGCTGCGGCCGGAGTGGCGTCGGCTGGCTGTTCCGTACTGACTTGTGGCTCGGTCGTCGTCATCGCACCGTCCTTGACGCTGGTCGCCAATCGCCGGTCGGCCCCGCGGTGCGGGGCCACTGCGGCGCCGGCCGGGGAGTGCCCCGGATCGGGCCGTTCTAACGCCGGGATCCGTCTCCGACCGGGTGATTGACCAGCCGGGGTGGTACGACGACACCGAACCGGGGTGGCACGACCGACACCGGACACACCGGATACCGTTCCGGCGTGAGCGCGTCGCAGACCAGCCCCACCCCGCAACCCCCGGCCAGCACCAGACGCCGGCCGGCCGGTTGGCTGATGTGGCCGGTGGTGCTGCCGGGGCTGCTCTGGGCGGTGCTGCGGCTGGCCGGCTGGGAGTACGGCCCGCTGGTGCAGCTGCTCGCGTTCACCCCGTACGTGGCGGCGTGGACGGTTGTCCCGCTGGCGGTGGCGGTCTGGTCCCGGCGGTGGTGGGCGAGCGGCGCCGCGCTGCTGGCGGTGGTGTCGTTGGCCGTCGCGGTGCTGCCCCGGGCGGTGCCGGACGGCGGCCGGACCGCGACCGCCGCCGACGGGGTCACGGTCCGGGTCGCCACGGCGAACCTGCTGGCCGGGGCGGCGGACCTGACGGTGCTGATGGAGTTGCTGCGCCGGGAGCGGGTGGACGTGCTGGCGATGCAGGAGTTCACTCCGGCGGCCGAGGCCGAGCTGGACCGGCTCGGCGTCGGCGACCTGTTGCCGTACCGCCGGGCCGATCCGGAGGTGGGGACCACCGGGTCGGCGGTCTACGCGCGCTGGCCGGTCACCGACGACGGGGTACGGCGCAACGTGGGCGGCTTCGCCCAGTCGTACGGCACGGTCCGCCCGCCGGGCAGCGGGCCGGTGCTGGTCGAGTCGGCGCACCCGATGGCGCCGTTCGCGCTGCACACCCTGCCGTCGTGGCGGGCCGACCTGGCCGGGCAGCCCCGCCCCGACCCGCAGGGCCCGCCGCGAATCCTGGCCGGCGACTTCAACGCCACCCTGGACCACGCGGCGCTGCGCCGGCTGATCGCCACCGGCTACGTCGACGCCGCCGACGCGACCGGCAACGGGCTGGTCGGCACCTGGGGGCCGTACAGCGGTAGCCCGATCCCGCCGGTGACGCTGGACCGGGTGCTGGTGGACGGCCGGATCGGGGTGCGGTCGGTGACCGTGCACCGGGTGCCCGGCAGCGACCACCGGATGGTCGTCGCCGGACTGGTGCTGCCAGCCGCTTGACCCGGACCGCCCGCCCGGGGCCAGGGCAGGTCGGCCCGGGGCCACGGCAGGTCGGCCCGGGGCCAGGGCAGGTCACCGTTGGCCCCGGGCCGGGCAGGTCAGACGCCGGTGATGGTCCGGCTGCGGGCCAGTCCGTAGGTGAGCGCGTCGACCAGGGCGTGCCAGCTGGCCTCGACCACGTTCTCGTGCACCCCGACGGTGGTCCAGTCCCGGGCGTTGCCGTCGACCGTCTCCACCAGCACCCGGGTGATCGCCCCGGTGCCCTGGCTGCCTTCCAGGATCCGCACCTTGTAGTCGGCCAACCGGAAGTCGGCCAGGTCCGGGTAGTGGCTGCGCAGCGCCACCCGCAACGCCTCGTCGAGGGCGTTGACCGGGCCGTTGCCCTCGGCGGTGGCGATCACCCGCTCGCCGCGTACCCGGACCTTGACGGTGGCCTCGGAGACCACCGCGCCGTCCTCGCGGTGCTCCACCAGCACCCGGTAGGACTCCAGGGCGAACGGCCGGGTGGTGACGGCACCGGTGTCGGCCGCCAACTCGGAGCGGACCAGCAGCTCGAACGAGGCGTCGGCGGCTTCGAAGGACCAGCCGCCGGCCTCCAGCTCCTTGACCCGCTTGGTGACCCGGGACAGCGCGTCCGGATGGCCGGCCAGGTCGACACCGAGTTCACGGCTCTTCAACTCGATGCTGGCCCGGCCGGCCATCTCGGTCACCAGGATCCGCATGTCGTTGCCGACGACCGACGGGTCGACGTGGTTGTACAGCAACGGATCCACTTTGATCGCACTCGCGTGCAGCCCCGCCTTGTGGGCGAAGGCGGCTGCCCCGACGTAGGCCTGGTGGGTATCGGGGGCGATGTTGGCGATCTCCGCGATGGCGTGCGAGACGCGCACCATCTGTTCCAGGCAGCCGTCCGGTAGGACCGGCAGCCCGAGCTTGAGTTGCAGGTTGGCGACGACTGCGAACAGGTCGGCGTTGCCGGGGCGTTCGCCGTACCCGTTGGCGGTGCCCTGGAAGTGCCGGACGCCGGCCTCGACGGCGGCGATGGTGTTGGCCACCGCGCAGGAGGTGTCGTTCTGGCAGTGGATGCCGAGCCGGTCGGCGCTCAGCCCGGTCCGGTCGAGAAGGTCGGCGATCGCCGCGCCGATCTGCGACGGCAGCATCCCGCCGTTGGTGTCGCACATCACCACGACCTCGGCGCCGGCGGCGGCCGCCGCGCTGACCACCGAGGCGGTGTACGCCGGGTCGTGCCGGAAGCCGTCGAAGAAGTGTTCGCAGTCGAGGAAGACCCGCCGGCCCTCGGCGACGAAGTGCGCGACCGTGTCGGTGACCATCGCCAGGTTCTCCGCACCGGTGGTGCGCAGCGCCCGCTCGACGTGCCGGATGTCGGACTTGGCGACCAGGCAGACCGCTGGCGTCTCGGCGTCCAGCAGGGCCCGTACCTGCGGGTCGTCGGCGACCTTGACGCCGGCCTTGCGGGTGGCACCGAACGCGACGAGTACGGCGTGCCGCAGGTCGAGTTCGGTGCGGGCTCTGCGGAAGAACTCGGTGTCCTTCGGCATCGCACCGGGCCAGCCGCCCTCGATGAAGCCGACGCCGAAGTCGTCCAGCAGCCGCGCGACGGCGAGTTTGTCGACCACCGAGTAGCTGATGCCCTCACGCTGCGCACCGTCGCGCAGAGTCGTGTCATAGACCTGGAAAGTCATCTCGATCCTTTCGACGGACATCCCGTACCACCCGCTGCTCGCGCCGGGCCGTCCTCACCCGCTCGTCCGGCCGACCTCGTACGGCCAACAAAAAGACCCCCCGCGGATGCGGGAGGTCTGCGCGCTCGGCGGACGGTTGCCGGGCGCGCTAGCTGCCAATAATGAGTACGAGGCGAGTCACGCAGGGTACTTTGCCACCGACCGCGCCCGGACCGGTAGTCGAATCCACATCGCGGGACAGCGGGATCGTCCGAGGTCAGGTGTACCGATCGAGCGCCATGGGTATTCCTGGGACGACGACGCAGTCAGTTCCGCCGAGTGAAGGAGTGACCTCCGATGGACAGGCTCGATCCGCAACACACCGCGCTGACGGGGCCGGCCGGTGGTCAGGGCGACGTCGTGGGCGGTACCCCGGCCGGCACGTTCGCCCCGTGGCGCTACCGCGACGACGCGGGGGTCGACGGCGCCAACCTGGCCGGCTACCACGTCGAGGCGACCGACGGCGGCATCGGCAAGATCGACTCCGCCACCGAGGAGGTGGGCGGCAGCCATCTGGTGGTCGACACCGGGCCGTGGATCTTCGGCCGGAAGGTGATGCTGCCCGCCGGGGTGGTCAACCACGTCGACCACGACGCGCAGAAGGTCTATGTCGACCGCGACAAGGGCCAGATCAAGGACGCCCCCGAGTACGACGAGACCAGTGCGACGGATCCGGCGTACCG
Source organism: Solwaraspora sp. WMMB762 (assembly GCF_049179115.1). Lineage (NCBI taxonomy): Bacteria > Bacillati > Actinomycetota > Actinomycetes > Micromonosporales > Micromonosporaceae > Solwaraspora > Solwaraspora sp. WMMB762. The sequence goes on along the minus strand of NZ_JBMHMD010000001.1, from coordinate 6,820,813 downwards.
CGACAAGCTGAGCGCCTACTACGGCGGTGCCACCGGCACCCCGGTCCCGCCGATGGCACCGGGCCGGATCATCTGACCCGGTGACGGCCCAGCCAACCGGTGCGGTGGCCGGCACCACGTGGTGCCGGCCACCGCACCGTTTACCGGTGTCGGTCGGGCTGGCTACCGTAGAACTCATGACTGCCGCCGCCACCCGCTCGTTGGCCTTCGCGACCATGTTCAACTTCCGCGACATCGGGGGCTACCCGGGGCTGGACGGCCGTACGGTCCGCTGGCAGCGGATCTACCGGGCCGACTCGCCGCACCGGCTCGACACCGACGACGCGGCGGCGTTCGACGCACTCGGCGTACGGACCGTGATCGACCTGCGCCGGCCGCACGAAGTCGAGACGTACGGACGGATCCCGCCGGCGGACGGCTTCGAGTACCACAACATCCATCTGCGGCACCAGGACTGGGGCGAGATCCCCTACCAGCCGGAGCAGGGTGCCGCCCGCTACCTGGCCGACCGCTACCACGATCTGACCGAACAGGCCGCGGACGGTTTCGTCGCGGCGATCTCACTGCTGGCCGAGGCGCAGACCGCACCGGCGGTGGTGCACTGCATGGCCGGCAAGGACCGCACCGGGCTGGTCTGCGCGATGACGCTGTCCCTGCTCGGGGTCCGGGACTCGGTGATCGCCGAGGACTACGCGTTGAGCAACGCCGGCAGCGAACGGCTGCTCGCCTGGCTGCGTACCCAGGCCGGCAACGACCATCTGGTGCCGGTGCCGTTCTTCTCCTGCCCGGCCGAGGCGATGCAGACGTTCCTCACCGAGCTGCGGCAGCGGCACGGCTCGGTCGAGGGTTACCTGCGCACCGCTGGGCTGTCCGCAGACCGGATCACCGAGCTGCGCGCCCATCTGTTGACGCAGTGACCTGGGCCGGACCGACGCGGTGACCCGGGCCGGGCCACCGCGTCACGGCACTGGTCAGAAGACCCGGTGCACCCAGCCGTCCGGGTCGGTGCCCCGGCCCCGCTGCAGGTCCACCAGGCTCTGCCGCAGCGCCATGGTGACCTCCCCGGGCCCACCGTCGGCGACGGTGAACTCGCCGTCGGCCGAGCGGACCCGGCCGATCGGGGTGATCACCGCGGCGGTGCCGCAGGCGAACGCCTCACGCAGTCGGCCGCTGGCCGCGTCGGCCTGCCACTGGGCCAGGCTGACCGGCTGTTCCACGACCTGGTGACCGGCCCGGCGGGCCAGGGTGATCACCGACTCGCGGGTGATGCCCGGCAGGATCGCGCCGGTCAGCGGCGGGGTGACCAGCGAACCGTCGTCGTAGACGAAGAAGACGTTCATGCCGCCGAGTTCGTCGACGTACTGCCGTTGCACCGCGTCGAGGAAGACCACCTGGTCGCAGCCGTGCTCGATCGCCTCCGCCTGGGCCACCAGTGAGGCGGCGTAGTTACCCCCGCACTTCGCGGCTCCGGTGCCACCCGGCGCGGCCCGGGTGTAGACCGACGACGCCCAGACCGTCACCGGTTTGACCCCACCGGAGAAGTAGGAGCCGACTGGTGAGGCGATCACCGCGTAGAGGTATTCGCGGGCCGGCCGGACACCGAGGAAGACCTCACTGGCGAACATGAACGGTCGCAGGTAGAGGCTGCCGTCATCGCCGGCCGGAATCCACTGTCGATCAATTGTGATCAGGTGCCGCAACGAGTCGAGGAAGACCTGCTCCGGCAGGGCCGGCATGGCCATCCGGGCGCCGGAGGCGATGAACCTCGCCGCGTTGGCGTCCGGCCGGAACAGGGTCACTCCCCCATCCGCCGCGTGGTAGGCCTTGAGTCCTTCGAAGATCTCCTGGGCGTAGTGCAGCACCGCGGTCGCCGGATCCATCGGGATCGGCGCCCGTGGCTCCACCCGGGCGTCGTACCAGCCCTTGCCCTCGGCGTACCGGACGGTGACCATGTGGTCGGTGAAGATCTGACCGAACCCGGGATTGGCCAGCAGCGCGGCGCGTTCCGCGTCGGCTACCGGGTGTGGATTCGGACGGATCTCGAATTCGAGTTTGTCACCGCCGATCATCGGGCTGACCTCCATGGCGAGAAAGCGACGAAGCTGTGTGTCATGCAACTTACCCCGAACGTTCGTTCAGCGGGAACCGGCGCGGCGGCCGGTAAGTCCGCCACCTGGTGATTGGCCGTCGGCAGGGGTGCCCACGGCGAAGGTACGGTCGGTACGCCAACCGGCACCGGGCAGACGAATCGAGCTGCGCAGCTCTGCGTAGTCGACGGTGCTGTACCGGACTGACGGCTTGGCGGTGACAGGCGCGGACCTGGGCCCGCCGACACGTGTGGTGTGGGCGGACGCCGGTCGGCGCGCGGTGCGGCCCCCGGCAAGGGTCGACCGGCGCGGTACGCGGGTCGACCGGTTGGGCTCAGCCCACGGCGTGGGCGGCCAGCCGATCGCCGATCTCGGCGGTACGCAGCGCGGCTCCCGGAGCGCGGGAGGCCAGCTCGGCCGCGACCGCCCTGGCTACTCGCTCGGCCGACTCAGGGTGACCGAGGTGGTCGAGCAGCAGCGACGCGGAGAGCACGGCGGCTACCGGGTCCGCGACGCCCTTGCCAGCGATGTCCGGCGCGGAGCCGTGTACCGGTTCGAACATCGACGGGTAGCGGCGTTCCGGGTTGATGCAGCCGCTGGCCGCCAGTCCGATGCCGCCGGTCACCGCGGCGGCGATGTCGGTCAGGATGTCACCGAACAGGTTGTCGGTGACCACCACGTCGTACCGCTGAGGCTGGGTGACCATGAACATGGCCGCGGCGTCGACGTGCTGGTACTCGGTCTCGATGTCCGGGAAGTCGGCCTTGACGGCGGCGAAGGTCCGCGACCACAGCGACCCGGCGTGGGTCAGCACGTTGGTCTTGTGCACCAGGGTGACCTTGCGCCGCTCCCGGCGCGCGGCGCGGGTGAAGGCGTCCCGGATCACCCGCTCCACCCCGTGCCGGGTGTTGAGGCTCTCCTCGGTGGCGACCTCGGCGGGGGTGTCGCGGTGCATCGTGCCGCCGGCCCCGGTGTAGAGGCCCTCGGTGCCCTCGCGGACCACGACGAAGTCGATCTCGCCCGGCTTGACGCCGCCGAGCGGGCTGGCGGTGCCGGGCCAGAGCCGGGACGGACGCAGGTTGACGTACTGGTCGAAGGCGAACCGCAGCTTGAGCAGCAGGCCGCGCTCCAGCACCCCGGGCGGGACGCTGGGGTCACCGACCGCGCCGAGCAGGATGGCGTCGTGACCGGCGAGTTCGTCCAGCACCGAGTCGGGCAGCACCTCGCCGGTGCGGTGGTAGCGGGCGGCGCCGAGGTCGTACTCGGTCGCCTCGACGCCGGGCAGCACCGCGTCGATGACCTTCCGGGCCTGCGCGGTCACCTCGGATCCGATGCCGTCGCCGGCCACGACCGCGATCCGCGCCATCGCCACGTCAACTCCCTCGTCTGCTCCGTCGACCGCCTAGCGCACGTTAAGCGATCGTCCCGGAAATCGGTACGTCGGTCCCAGAATACGGACGTTACCCGCTGGTCGCGACGTCCCGCGCCGCCCAGGGAGCACACAGCCGGGCTTAACACCATACTTACCTCGGGCGGCTACTGTAGGTGAAGACCGGATCCGGGCACCGGCGAAGGAGAGTCGACAATGCTGGCGTACCGCGCCGCCCAGCCGGAACCCCCCGATCTGCGGATCGGGCCGACGCCGCGAGCCGACACCCCGAGCGGGACGTCCGGCACCCCGACCGGGACGTCCGGCACCGCCACGGCGACGGACGGCAACCGCCCGGCCGGCCAGCTGGTCGCCCGGCACACCGTCGCCACGTCCACCACCGAGTACCAGCTCGTTCTGGTAGGCAGCGAACGGATCGGCCGGCGTGGGCTGAGCGAGGCGATCGGCGACGCGGTCGCGGAGCTGCGCGCGATCGACGTGACGTACAGTCCGCTGCGGCCGAACAGCCTGGTCTCGCTGCTGCGCCGGGGTGAGGTCGCGGCCGAGGTCTACCCGCCGCTGGCCGACATCGTGCACCGGTGCGAGGCGATGCGGGTGGCCACCGAGGGCTGGTTCGACCCGTGGGCGGTGCCCGGCGGGTTCGACCCGGCCGGCATGATCAAGGGCTGGGCCATCGAGCGGGCCGCTGGTCGGTTGCGCGCCGCCGGGATCACCGACTACGCCGTGGTCAGCGGCGGTGATCTGGTGGTACGCGGACGCGCCCCGCACGGCGGACCGTGGCGGATCGCCCTGCAGCAGCCGCTGTCCGCAGACACCGGCGACAGCCCGGCCGGTGCCACGCCGGGCAGCCAGCCGACCACCGTGACCATGGTGGACGGAGCGATCGGGACCAGTGGACTGACCGCCGGCAGCCGGAAGGTCGTCGACCCGCACACCGGGGCCGTGGTGGAGCGGGACAGCGCCGCCATGGTGATCGGCGCGGACCTCACGGTGGCCGACGGCTACGCGACCGCGCTGTTCGCCGCCGGACCCGCCGGCCGCGACTGGTTTCCCACAGTGGACGGCTACCACGTGCTGGACCTGGTCGGCGAAAGACGATCGACCCCTGGCGCGGCCCACCCCCGTGATCTCGGCAAATGACCACGGGAGCGGGCCGGCGACACGTGCGCTCAGCTCGCGCACCGGGGGTGCAGTCACCTAAGAGACCACGGCCCGGCCGGAACGTCACCCGAAGACGCGACCGGCACCGGAGCAACTCCTGAGCAACCGCACCGCCACGCTATCGATTCCGCACAACCGGGCGCAAGGTTCCAATTCCTCTGACATTGCTTGTCGGCCACGGCACTGGGTGGAATGATCCCCCTGATGGATGGCACGCTGTGCGGCGTGACATTCGATCTAGTCGTATGGGCGTTGGACGATCAGTCCACCTCGGCGGACGTACACGCCGCACACGAACTGTGCCGGCAGGGTGAGCACGCCGACGGTGCGACCGACCGCCGGATCACGTCCTTCCACGCCGCGCTGACCGCCAGTTACCCGGATCAAGGTGCCGCTTCCACCACAGAAGACTGTCCCTGGGCAAAGGTCCCATTACATACCGCAACCGACCACGTCGAGATGAACCTGCGTCAGACCTGCGCCGACGAGGTGCTGCTCACCATCGAACGGCTGGCTCAGGAACACGATCTGCTGCTGCTCGATCCGCAGGACGGCTCGGTCTATCCGCCGCCGGCCAGCGCGTCGACCCGCTGAGCGGGCGGCGGTTCGGGGACGCGGGTCCCCGAACCGCCGAAGCCGGACGACACGTCCGGCAGGTCACTCCTCGCGCAGATCCACCGCGCTGGCCGCGGTCGCCCCGATCGAGCTGGCGGCATTGTGCAGCGACTCCGCGCCGACGGCGGAGTCGACGGTGAGGGTCATCAGCGCCTCGCCACCGGCGGACCGCCGGGCCACCTGCATGGCGGCGATGTTGACACTGGACTCGCCGAGGATCGAGCCGATGGTCCCGACCACGCCCGGCCGGTCGGCGTACCGGAAGAAGAGCAGGATGCCCTCGGCGGACAGCTCGAGGTCGAAGCCGTCGACCTCGGTCAGCCGGACCACGTCCCGGCCGGCGGACTGCACCACGGTGCCGGAGACACTTGCCGTACCGCCGTCGGGCAGCACGCCCCGGACGGTGACCAGGTTGGGCTGGTCGGCGGTGTCCGGGTGGGTGACCAGCTCCACCTCGACGCCCCGGTCGGCGGCCAGGTGCGGCGCGTTGACGTAGGTGACCTGTTCCTCGACCACCGAGCTGAACAGCCCCTTGGTGGCGGCCAGCTTGAGCACCGACACCTCGTTGCCGACGACCTCGCCGCGTACCTCGACGGTGACGCTGGCCGCGACCACCCCGGCGACCGCGGTGAACACCTTGCCCAACTTCTCGGCCAGCGGCAGCAGCGGCCGGACGTCCTCGGCGACCACCCCGCCGGCCTGCACGTTCACCGCGTCGGGGACGAATTCGCCCTGCAGCGCGAGCTTGACGCTGCGGGCCACGGCCAGACCCGCCTTGTCCTGCGCCTCGGCGGTCGAGGCGCCCAGGTGCGGGGTGGCGACCACGTTGTCGAAGGCGAACAGCGGCGAGGAGGTGCACGGCTCCTTCGCGTACACGTCGACGCCGGCACCACCGACCCGGCCCTCGGCCAACGCGTCGGCCAGCGCCTGCTCGTCGACGAGACCGCCCCGGGCGGCGTTGACGATCCGGACCCCGGGCTTGACGATCGCCAGCTCCTTCTCGCCGATCAGGCCGAGCGTCTCCGGGGTCTTCGGCAGATGGATCGAGATGAAGTCGCTCTCCCGGAGCAGCTCCTCCAGTCCGACCAGGCGAACCCCGAGCTGCGCCGCGCGGGCCGGCTGGATGTACGGGTCGTACGCGATCAGCCGGGTGCCGAACGCGGCGATCCGCTGCGCGAACAGCACACCGATGCGGCCGAGCCCGACCACGCCGACGGTCTTGCCCTGCAGCTCCACGCCGGTGTACTTGGACCGCTTCCACTCGCCGGCCTTGAGCGCGGCGCTGGCGCTGGCGGTGTTGCGGGCCACCGCGAGCAGCAGGGCGATCGCCTGCTCGGCCGCGGAGACGATGTTGGAGGTGGGTGCGTTCACCACCATGACGCCTCGGGTGGTGGCGGCCGGCACCTCGACGTTGTCCAGGCCGACGCCGGCGCGGGCGACCACCTTCAGCTGGGGCGCGGCGGCCAACGCCTCGGCGTCGATCTGGGTGGCGCTGCGCACGATCACCGCGTGGGCGTCGGCGAGCGCGGCGAGCAGGGCGGGACGGTCCGTACCGTCGACGTGGCGGACATCAAAGTCATGAGCGAGTACGTCGATTGCGGCGGGCGCGAGCTCTTCAGCGATCAGTACGACAGGATTCATTGGTCCTCAAAGTCGTCCGGGACGGGTATCTGCGGCGGTGGGGCGCCGCTCTGCGCCCTACGCTCCCCCGCCCGGGTGTCGCGCCGGCACGGAGGCGGCCTACCCGCGATCGTAGGCGCAGCCGTGGACGGCGCGGCTCGGGGCCGGGGGTGAGGGCCCTCACAAATCAGACCTAACACCCGCCCCCGGCCAACCGACGCCGTACTCCGCCTGCCGCCGCCGGACCGTCAGCCGGCCGGTGCCGGACTGACCGGATGACGGGGGATCCGGCTGCGGACGATGCCGCCGTCACCGATCTGCCGGAACGTGCCGGCCTCCGCCTCCAGGGTGTCGTAGAGCAGGTCGAAGGCGAGCGAACCGACCGGCGGATAGACCCGTTCGCGAGGCGGCTCGGCACCCGGCGACAACGACCCCTGGTCGATCATGAACTCGAGGATCGCCTCGCGGACCGCCGGCAGGCACACCGGGGAGTGGTACAGCACGTTGAGCGCCTGCATCCGCATGCCCTGGACGTGCTCCTCGCCCTTGTTGTCGTGGAAGTGCGGGTTGCGGGTCTCCACCTGCAGCACCGGCACCGAATGCGCCATCACCTCGGGGCTGTCGGTGTCCAGGATGCCACCGAAGCGTTCGAACAGGTCGACGTACTCGTACGGCTCGACCGCAAAACCGCCGGCCAGCCGCAACCGCAGGCCGAGGTCGAGGCTGAGCGCGTGTTCGCCGGCGTTGCCGGTGGCGATCACCTCGGTGCCGAAGCCGGAGTACTCGGCGATCAGCCGGTTCAGGAACCCGTTGGTGATCTCCGAACTGCGGCCCCGGCGGCTGAAGAACAGTCGGCCGTCGCGCAGCTTGGGCTTGGAGTGCCAGGAGATCCGGACCATCGAATACGGGCTGTCGGCCAGGTGCAGGCCAGCGGCGTACACCTTGCAGTATTCGTGGACCGCGCCGGGGACGTAGTTGTCGGCGTCCACGTAGCCGACGTACCGGCGCCCGGTGAGCGCGGCGACCGCCATGCCGATCAGCATGGCCTCGCCCTTGCCGGTGCGGATCAGCCCGCTCTCGTCGATCAACTCCGGCATGCCAGCGGCTTTCATCGCCGCGGCCAGCCCTGGATCCCGTTGGTGCACGGTGATCGCCGGCCGGTCCGCGGACCGGCAGAACTGCTCGACGGTATGGGCCTCGATTTCATAACGGTCCACCGGCTGCCGGCCGCTGTTCGAGACGAGCACGATCAAACAGTCGTGCGGAATGCCGGAGAGCACTCCTTCGATCACCCTGCGTGTTTCATTCATGCAGGGTATGACCACCACCATGTCCCGCTCGACGGCCCGGATATCCTCCTGGGAGACCAGCCCACGGCCACGGTCACCGGCGACATCCCCCGAGTCCAGCTCGATGACACGCTGAAGCTCATGGATGCGAACGGCCCCGAAGCGCTCCGTGCGGTGCGATTGCTCCAGACGCATGCGGGGCACATTACCCGAGGCGGCCATTAACTACCTGTAACCGTAGGTCAATTATCGGCGTCGGAAACCAACTACCCGAAACCGACCCGAAGCCGCAATCTTCCGGTAACGAAACTCGCCCCGAGATAGGCACAGAGCCCATCACCGATCACCGTCGGTGATGGGCTCTGTCCGGCGTCAGGCGGTCTCGGTGATCGGCCGGTCGACCCAGCTCATCATGCCGCGCAGCTTCCGCCCGGTCTCCTCGATCGGGTGCGCGGCGCCCTCGGCCCGCCACTTGGCGAAGTTCGGCCGGCCCGCGTCGTCCTCGGCGATCCACTCCCGCGCGAACTCCCCGGACTGCACCTCGGCGAGGATCTTGCGCATCTCCTCCTTGACCCGGGCGTCGACCACCCGTGGGCCACGGGAGTAGTCGCCGTACTCGGCGGTGTCCGACACGCTGTAGCGCATCCGGGCGATGCCGCCCTCGTACATCAGGTCCACGATCAGCTTGAGCTCGTGCAGGCACTCGAAGTAGGCGATCTCCGGCGCGTAGCCGGCCTCGGTCAGCACCTCGAACCCGGTCTGCACCAGCGCCGACGCGCCGCCGCAGAGCACCGCCTGCTCACCGAACAGGTCGGTCTCGGTCTCCTCCTTGAAGGTGGTCTTGATCACGCCGGCCCGGGTGCCGCCGATCGCCTTGGCGTACGCCAGGGCGAGGCCGAAGGCACCACCGCTGGCGTCCTGCTCGACCGCGACCAGGCAGGGCACGCCCTTGCCGTCGACGTACTGCCGACGGACCAGGTGCCCGGGGCCCTTCGGCGCCACCATCGCCACGTCCACGTCGGCCGGCGGGGTGATGAACCCGTACCGGATGTTCAGCCCGTGGCCGAAGAAGAGCGCCTTGCCGGCGGTCAGGTTCGGCGCGATCGCCTCGGCGTAGAGCGAGCGCTGCGCGGTGTCCGGCGCCAGCACCATGATCACGTCGGCCCAGGCCGACGCCTCGGCCGGACCGAGCACCCGCAGCCCCTGCTCCTGCGCCTTGGCCCGGCTCTTGGAACCCTCCGGCAGGCCGATCACGACGTCGACACCCGAGTCGCGCAGCGACAACGCGTGGGCGTGGCCCTGGCTGCCGTACCCCAGCACGGCGACCTTCCGCCCCTGGATGACGGCCAGGTCGGCGTCGTCGTCGTAGAACACCTCAGCGGTCATGACTTCCCTCTCGTGTGCCCGGCCACGGTGGCCGGCTTCTCCTCGGGCGGCAGCTGCCTGCCGCAGGTCATCAGGGCCGGCAGCCGATGCCGCCGGCCGGCGGTCAGGCGGCGCGCAGCGCCGGCCCGGTGGTGATCGACCGGGAGCCGCGCCCGATCGCGACCAGACCGGACTGCACCATCTCCTTGATGCCGAACGGTTCGAGATCGCGCAGCAACGCGTCCAGCTTGTCGGACGTGCCGGTGGCCTCGACGGTGAGGGTGTCCGGTGCGACGTCCACCACCCGGGCGCGGAACAGGTTCACCGTCTCCAGCACCTGCGACCGCATCGCGCGGTCCGCGCGGACCTTGACCAGCAGCAACTGGCGGGCGACCGACACCGCCGGGTCGAGTTCCACGATCTTCAGTACGTTGACCAGCTTGTTCAGCTGCTTGGTCACCTGCTCCAGCGGCGACGAGTCGGCGTCGACGACGATGGTGATCCGGGAGACCTCGGGATTCTCGGTCTCGCCGACCGCCAGTGAGTCGATGTTGAACCCGCGCCGGGAGAACAGTCCGGACACCCGGGCCAGCACCCCGGGCTTGTTCTCCACCAGCACGGAGAGCGTGTGCTTGGTCATCTCTTCCTCGTCATCATCGGATGGGCCGGGTCGTGACAGGTCGTCCTCGTCACAGGTCGTCCTCGTCGAAGGTGGGCCGGACGTCCCGGGCGAACATGATCTCATCGTTGCTGGTGCCGGCGGCGACCATCGGCCAGACCATGGCGTCCTTGCCGACCACGAAGTCGATCACGACCGGGACGTCGTTGATCTCCATCGCGGCGGCGATGGTCTTGTCCACGTCGGCGGCGTTCTCGCAGCGCAGCCCGACACAGCCGAGCGCCTCGGCCAGCTTGACGAAGTCCGGGATGCGGTGCTTGTGGGTGCCCAGGTCGGTGTTGGAGTAGCGCTCGCCGTAGAACAGCGTCTGCCACTGCCGGACCATGCCCAGGTTGCCGTTGTTGATCAGCGCCACCTTGACCGGGATGCCCTCCAGGGCACAGGTGGCCAGCTCCTGGTTGGTCATCTGGAAGCAGCCGTCGCCGTCGACCGCCCAGACCACCGTCTCCGGCCGGCCGACCTTGGCGCCCATCGCCGCCGGGACCGCGTACCCCATGGTGCCCAGCCCGCCGGAGTTGAGCCAGGTGTTCGGCTTCTCGTAGGAGATGAACTGGGAGGCCCACATCTGGTGCTGGCCGACGCCGGCGACGTAGATGGCGTCCGGTCCGGCCAGCTTGCCGAGCCGCTCGATCACGTACTGCGGGGACAGCGTGCCGTCGTCCGGCTCGTCGTAGCCCAGCGGGTAGCGCGCCCGCAGGTCGTCCAGCTGCGCCCACCAGTCGCTGCGGTCGCCGGCCGGGCCGGCGGACCGCGCCGCCGGGCGGCCGGCTGGGGGGATGGCCCGCTCCGCCGCCGGGTACGCCTCGATCAGCTCGTCGATGACGTGCCGGGCGTCGCCGACGATCGGCACGTCGGCGGTGCGGTTCTTGCCGATCTCGGCCGGGTCGATGTCGGCGTGCACCACGGCAGCGCCGGGAGCGAAGGAATCCAGCTTGCCGGTCACCCGGTCGTCGAACCGGGCGCCGAGAGCCACGATCAGGTCCGCCTTCTGCAGCGCGTACACCGCCGCGACGGTGCCGTGCATGCCGGGCATGCCCAGATGCTGCGGGTGCGAGTCGGGGAACGCGCCCCGGGCCATCAGCGTGGTGACCACCGGGATGCCGGTCAGTTCGGCGAGCCGACGCAGCCCTTCGGTGGCCTGCGCCTTGAGCACACCGCCGCCGACGTAGAGCACCGGGCGGCGGGCGCCGGCCATCAGCCGGGCCGCCTCGCGGATCTGCTTGCCGTGCGGGTGCAGGGTGGGCCGGTAGCCGGGCAGGTCCAGCGTGGGCGGCCAGGCGAAGGTGGTCTGGGCCTGCAGCACGTCCTTGGGGATGTCGACCAGCACCGGTCCGGGCCGGCCGGTGGCCGCCAGGTGGAACGCCTCGGCCAGCACCCGGGGGATCTCCTCGCCCGACTGCACCAGGTAGTTGTGCTTGGTGATCGGCAGGGTGATGCCCTGGATGTCGGCTTCCTGGAAGGCGTCGGTGCCGATCGACGGGCGGGCCACCTGGCCGGTGATGGCCACGATCGGCACCGAGTCCATGTACGCGTCGGCGATCGGCGTGACCAGGTTGGTGGCGCCCGGACCGGAGGTCGCCATGCACACCCCGACCCGACCGGTGGCCTGGGCGTATCCGGTCGCGGCGTGCCCGGCACCCTGCTCGTGGCGGACCAGGATGTGCCGCACCGTCGAGTCGTACAGCGGGTCGTAGGCCGGCAGGATCGCCCCGCCGGGGATGCCGAACACCACGTCGACGCCGAGTGCTTCCAGGGACCGGACCAGGCAACCCGCGCCGGAGACCGGCACCGGCGGGGCCGGCGGCGGGGTCACGGCGTTGGCGAGGGTGGCCGGGGTCGGCGCGGCCGCCGCTGCCGAGTGCGCGCGGTGGGCGAGGGTCTCGGGCGTGGGTCTCGTCATGACGATTCAGGCCTTCAGCTCAGTGGTCTCGTGACATGGGTCTCGGCGGCGTATCCGGCAGATGGGACCGATCGGCCGGAACCGGCAGGGATTTGGCAATAAAAACGGCCCTCGTGCAGATGCACGGGGCCAGCGCACTCTCGATCGGAGAGTGCGCTCAGGTAAGTACTCGAGACGACAGAGTCAGCGACATGGGGCTAAGCCTGACGCATCTCACGCGATGAGTCAACTGATCTCACATCCTGGGCGGGTAGCGGCACCGCACCGGCGCTGGCCTGCTGATCTTCGCTGGAGCGGCGGCGACCGCCGACTCCATGCCGGTTACCGGGCGACGTCGCCGCCGACAGCATCGCCTCCAGATGCTCGGCCGGCACCCCCCACCCGAACAGCGCGCCCTGCCCGAACCGGCAGCCCGCCTCCACCACGACGGCAAGCTCCGCCTGGTTGGTCACGCCCTCGGCGATGACCTCCAGACCCAGCTGGTGCCCGAGCCGCATCACCACGTCGACCATCGGCGCGAACGCCCGCCGACCCGGCAGCGGCGGCGCGACCGGACCCTGCTCGGCCACCAGACTGTGGTCGATCTTGAGAATGTCGATCGGCAGGTTCCGCAGCTGGCCGAGCGACGAGTAGCCGGCGCCGAAATCGTCCAGGGCGATCCGTACCCCGGTGGCGCGCAGCGCCTTCAGCCGGCGGATCAGCTCCGCGAGATCCCGGGCGACGGCATGTTCGGTGACCTCCAGCACCAGGCGTTGCGACGGCACCCGGTGCCGTCGCAACGCCTCGTCGACCTGCAGCACGTACTCCGGGGCGTGCAACTCGTGCGGCGACACGTTGACCGACACCCAGACGTCGTGCCCCTCGGCCAGCCAGCGGGACAGCTGCCGGCACGCCTCGTCGAGCACCCAGGCACCCAGCCGGCTGATCATCCCGCACTCCTCGGCCAGCGGGATGAACTCGTCCGGTGGCACCTTGCCCAACTCCGGATGGTGCCAACGGATCAACGCCTCGGCACCGACCGGCCGTACCGACGGCACCGCCACCACCGGCTGGAAGGCCAGCCGCAGCTCGCCGCGGTCGATCGCGCCGCGCATCTCGTGCTCCAGCCGGACCCGGCGACGCTGGGCCTGGTCGTAGGAGACGTCGTAGCGCTCCACCCGGTTCTTGCCCCGCTGCTTCGCCGAGCGCAGCGCCAGGTCCGCGTTGCGCAGCAGCGTCGGCACGTCCTGCGCGGTCGAACAGCAGGCCATCCCGATGCTCGCCGACACGTAGATCGGCCCCTTGTCGTGCGGGTACGGCTCGTCGAGGGCGCGCAGGATCCGGACCGCGACGCGGTGCGCCTGCTCCGGGTCGGACAACGACAGCAGTACGGCGAACTCGTCACCGCCCAGCCGGGCGGCCAACCCCGCCCCGGCCAGCTCGGCGACCAGCCGCCGGCCCACCTCGATCAGCACCGCATCGCCGACGTCGTGGCCCCGCATGTCGTTGACCGTCTTGAAACCGTCCAGGTCCAGGGTGAGCAGCCCGCCGGGACGTTGATCGGCGACACAGTCGTACAGCTCGTGCAGCAGCGCCCGCCGGTTGGCCAGCCCGGTCAACGGGTCGGTGTGGGCCAGGTTGCGGAAATGGGCCTCGCTGGACGCCAGCCGGGCGGCGTACCGACGCACGTCGAGCAGGGCCAGATACTGCCGGCCCACCAGGATGAAGCCCTCCAGGCTGCCGACCGCCACCGCGACGGTGGTGAACTCGCCGCCGCTCGCCACGTGGTAGAACCCCGCGGCGGCCATCACCACCATCGGCAGGAACACGTACCCGGCCCCGCGCGGCACCAGGCCGGCCGGCGTACTGCCGCCGCACCCCGGCCGTCCCCCACCGAGCCAGACCAGCACCAGCCCGACCGGCAACCCGACGGCACCGGCCAGGACGAGCCCCACACCGTACTGGCAGATGCCGGCCGCCGCAGCGATGCCGCTGAGCCCGATCAGCACGGTGCCCGCACCGCCGAGCAGCGGGCCGGCCGGATGCCGGCCGCTGTGCAGCGCGGTCATCACCGCCACGCCGGTGATCGCGGCGACCGTCGCGGTGGCCAGCAGGATCGCCGGGCAGGCGGTCGGGGTCGCCGCGCCCAGCAGCCGGGTCGGTGGGGCGACCAGCACCCAGCCGGTGAACCACAGCGCCGCACCGACCGCCAGGCAGTCGAGCAGGTGACGCGCGGTCGGCGCGGACCGCCCGGCGGTGCCCGGCAGCCGCAGCAGGCCCCAGATCAGCAGCAGTCCGCCGAGCGCGCAGCCGACCGCGACGACCGTGGCGAGCAGGCTCCGCTGGGGCTGTTGCCGGTCCCACTCGGCGGTCATCGTGACGGCGCCGACCAGCCCGGTGAGCACGCTGACGGTGGTCAGCCCGGCGCCGACCGCGAGCAGCCGGTGGGCCCGGTCCGACGATCCGTCCCGACGGCGGGCCACGACGAACAACCATCCCGCGCCCAGCGCAGCCGCCAGCCCACTCGCCAACGCGAGCGCCTGCATGCCCGAGGGGAGGTGCACGGCACAACTCTGCCGGATCGGCGCCGGCCCGTGGTGCCGGGGTGCGGGTTTGCCGGCAGCAAACATCCCGACACGTGAAACGCGACACGGCTGGGGCCGCCGGCCCGGCAACCGTGGTGTAACACTTGTCGAATGCCTGAGCTGCGGTCGAGGACCTCCACCCACGGTCGGACGATGGCCGGCGCCCGGGCCCTGTGGCGGGCCACCGGGATGACCGACGACGACTTCGGCAAGCCGATCGTCGCCATCGCCAACAGCTTCACCCAGTTCGTGCCCGGCCACGTACATCTCAAGGACCTCGGCGGGCTGGTCGCCGACGCGGTCGCCGACGCCGGCGGGGTGGGCCGCGAGTTCAACACCATCGCCGTCGACGACGGCATCGCCATGGGCCACGGCGGCATGCTCTACTCGCTGCCCAGTCGGGAGCTGATCGCCGACGCCGTCGAGTACATGGTCAACGCGCACTGCGCCGACGCGCTGGTCTGCATCTCGAACTGCGACAAGATCACCCCGGGGATGCTGCTCGCCGCGCTGCGGCTGAACATCCCGACCGTGTTCGTCTCCGGTGGCCCGATGGAGGCCGGCAAGACCGTCGCCGTCGAGGGCGTCGTGCACGCCAAGCTCGATTTGATCGACGCGATGATCGCCGCCTCGAACGACGCCGTCACCGACGACCAGCTCGACACCATCGAGCGGTCCGCCTGCCCGACCTGCGGCTCCTGCTCCGGCATGTTCACCGCCAACTCGATGAACTGCCTCACCGAGGCGGTCGGGCTGGCGCTGCCGGGCAACGGCTCGGTGCTGGCCACCCACGCCGCCCGCAAATCGCTGTTCGTCGAAGCCGGCCGGACCGTCGTGGAAATCGCCAAGCGGTGGTACGACGGCGACGACGCCTCGGTGCTGCCCCGCGCCGTCGCCAGCCGGGCCGCGTTCGAGAACGCGGTCGCCCTGGACGTGGCGATGGGCGGCTCCACCAACACGGTGCTGCACCTGCTGGCCGCCGCCCGCGAGGCCGAGCTGGACTTCGGCGTCGCCGACATCGACGACATCTCCCGCCGGGTGCCCTGCCTGGCCAAGGTCGCCCCGAACACTCCGAAATACCACATGGAGGACGTGCACCGGGCCGGCGGCATCCCGGCGATCCTCGGCGAACTGGACCGAGCCGGCGCGCTGCGCCGCGACGTGCACGCCGTGCACTCGCCGTCGCTGACCCAGTGGCTGGCCGACTGGGACATCCGGGGCGGCAGCGCCACCGACCAGGCGGTCGAGCTGTTCCACGCCGCCCCCGGCGGGGTGCGCACCACCGAGCCGTTCTCCACCACCAACCGCTGGTCCAGTCTGGACACAGACGCGGCGCAGGGCTGCATCCGCGACGTCGCCCACGCGTACTCCGCCGACGGCGGCCTGGCGATCCTGCACGGCAACCTGGCCCCGCAGGGCGCGGTGGTCAAGACCGCCGGGGTGCCCGACGACTGCCTGACCTTCCGCGGCCCGGCCAAGGTGTACGAGTCGCAGGAGGACACCGTCTCGGCGATCCTGGCCGGCGAGGTGGTCGCCGGTGACGTGGTCGTGGTCCGCTACGAAGGCCCCAAGGGCGGGCCGGGCATGCAGGAGATGCTCTACCCGACCTCGTTCCTGAAGGGGCGCGGCCTCGGCCGGGCCTGCGCGCTGATCACCGACGGCCGGTTCTCCGGCGGCACCTCCGGGCTGTCCATCGGGCACGCCTCCCCCGAGGCCGCCTCCGGTGGGCTGATCGCCCTGGTCGAGCCGGGCGACGAGATCGTCATCGACATCCCGGCCCGGCGGCTGGAGCTGAACGTGCCCGACGAGGTACTGCAGGCCCGCCGAATCGCCCAGGAGAAGCGGGACCGCCCGTACACCCCGGTCGACCGGCAGCGGCCGGTGTCGGCGGCGCTGCGGGCGTACGCCTCGATGGCCACCTCGGCCAGCGACGGCGCGTACCGCCTCGTCCCGGAGTGACCCGCCGCCACCCGCAGTGATCCGCCACCGCTTCGGCGACGTCTGCGCAGCTCACACCCTTTCGTCGAACATCTGTGCGATGATGGCGCGGTGGCGGGTGAGGCCAGCATCCTGCACGCCGACCTGGACGCGTTCTACGCCTCGGTCGAGCAACGCGACGACCCCCGGCTGCGCGACCGGCCGGTGATCGTCGGCGCCGGCGTGGTGCTGGCCGCCAGCTACCAGGCCAAGGCGCGCGGCGTACGTACCGCGATGCCCGCCCGGCGGGCCCGGCTGATCTGCCCGGAGGCGGTGGTGGTGCCGCCCCGGATGGCGGCCTACACGGCGGCCAGCCGGGCCGTGTTCGAGGTGTTCCGGCAGACCACGCCGCTGGTCGAGCCGCTCTCCATCGACGAGGCGTTCCTCGACGTCGGCGGGCTGCGCCGGCTCGTCGGGGCACCGGCCGACATCGCCGCCCGGCTGCGGGTCGCGGTCCGCGACCAGGTCGGGCTGCCGATCACCGTCGGGGTGGCCCGGACCAAGTTCCTGGCCAAGGTGGCCAGCGGCGTCGCCAAACCGGACGGGCTGCTGGTGGTGCCGCCCGACAAGGAGTTGGCGTTCCTGCACCCGCTGCCGGTGGAACGGCTCTGGGGCGTCGGCCCGGTCACCGCCGGCAAGCTACGCGAACGCGGCATCACCACGGTCGGCCGGGTGGCCGGCCTCGGGGAGGCGGCGCTGGTCAGCATCGTCGGTGCCGCCGCCGGCCGGCACCTGCACGCCCTCGCCCACAACCAGGACCCGCGCCGGGTCCAGACCGGCGGCCGGCGCGGCTCGATCGGCTCCCAGCAGGCGCTCGGCCGGGCCAGCCGGGACCCGGCCGACGTGGACGCCATCCTCGCCGGGCTGGTCGACCGGGTCGGCCGCCGGATGCGGGCCGCCGGGCGCACCGGACGGACGGTCACCCTGCGGCTGAGGTTCGGCGACTTCACCCGGGCCACCCGCGCACACACCCTACCCCGGGCCACCAACCAGACATCGACCGTCCTGGACACCGCCCGCGACCTGCTGGCCGCCGCCGGCCCGATGATCCGCGAACGCGGCCTGACCCTGCTCGGCGTCTCGGTCGGCAACCTCGGCGACGGGCAGGCGACCCAGTTGGCGTTGCCCCTCGAACCGGCCGACGCGCCGCCGGAGGCGGCGGCGCGGCATTCCGTCGGTCGGCCGGCCGACCAGTCGGGCGCGCGGCCGGTCGACGGCCCGGCCGGTCGGCAGGAGAGCCTGGACGCCGCGCTCGACGCGGTCCGGGACCGGTTCGGGTCCAGCGCGGTCAACCGGGCGGTGCTGCTCGGCCGCGACCTCGGCCCCGCCGCCCCACTGCTGCCGGACTGACCCGGCCACCGCCGCTGCCAGCGGCCGGCCCTGGTCAGGCGGCCGGCGCCGCTCAGTCGGCCGGCGCCGCTCGATCGGTCAGCGTCGGCGCCGGCCACAGCTCGACGGCACCGGCCGCCGCCTGCCGGATCAACTCACCGGAGACCTCCACCCGGCTGTGCGGGATGTCCCGCGCCGGCCAGGCACACTCCACTGTCACCGGACCGTCCGGCGGCAGCGGCCACACCCAGAAACGGGCGTCGTGCCGCTGCTGGTCGGTGCTGGCTACGACGGGCGACAGCAGCGGGCCGGCGGGTTGGCGGTCGGCCGGCGACGCGCCCCGGTGCAGGCTGCTCAGCACCGTACCGTCGGCGAACCGGACCATCACCTGCAAGCCGCCGACCCCGTCGATTGGGATACGCGGCCGGGGCGGCCCGGACGCACCGGCCGGCGGCCGTGCCGGGTCGGTGGCGGTGGTCGGGTCGACGGCGGGCGGTTCCGGGACCCGCAGGACCGCGCTGATGTCGAACTCGAAACCCGTCGGGTACGCCAGCACACTGGTCAGGATCACCGCAGCCTGGTCACTGCGGGCCAGCAGCAGTTGCCCGGCGACCACGCCACCGAGCACGGCCACCGGGCGAGCCAGCCACGGCCGGGAAGCATCAGACGCCGGTACGGGATCTGCCGTTTCCATCGGTAAACCATGCCATGGATCGACCCTGGCCCACGTCACCGCACCGCCCGGTCCGGCGACCCCACCGGCTGAGGTCGGGGTCAGCGGATCCGCTGGCTGAGGATCTGGCCTGGCCACGGGCCGTCCGGCCGGTCGACGGTGAACGGCTCGGCAGCGGTGAACCCGGCGCGCTCGTAGTAGCGCACCAGCGCCCGGTCACCACCGGCGTAGCAGTCGACCCGCAGCAGGGTCGCACCGCGCTCGGCGGCGATCTCCCGGGCCCGGTCCAGCAACGCCCGCCCCACTCCGCTGCCGGCCCACGACCGTTCGGTGACCAGCAGGTTCACGTACAGCTCGGGTTCGTTGACCGGCGGCACGTAGGACCGGGCGGTGCCGACGGCGAGCGCCCCGACGACCCGCTCGCCACCGTCGCCGACCGGCACGCAGGCCAGGACCAGGCCGCTCTCCTTCGCCCACCCGGTGACCATCGCGACCCGGCGCGGGTCGGTCGACAGCGGCTGGGTCCCCCACTGCCCGGTACGGCCGTGTTCGGCCAGCCAGCGGACCGCGTCGTCGAGCAGCGCGAGGACCGCCGGGACGTCCGCCTGGGTGCCGGCCCGGTGGTAGATCCGGGCCCGGTCGTCGAAGCGGTCGCCGCCGTCGGTGTCACGTTGCATGCCGGACATCCTGCCGTCTCGGCCAAGGTGACGTCGACCGGGCAGGACGTCAGTCACAGCCCCTTGCCCGGCGGGCACATCGACCCCTTGCCCGGCGGGCACATCGACGCCGGTCTTCCCTGGTCAGATCGGCACCGGGCACGGGTTGGCAGCCGGGTACGGCCCGGCACCGGCCTGCCGCCCGTCAGCTGCCACGACGGCGACCTGCCAGCTGACCGAGGGGACGGCCAGCTGACCGACCTGCCCGGTAGCGGTGTCCCCGGAGACGGTCATCGCCACCTCGCCGCTACGGGCCGGCACCCCGCCCGGCGCGGCGATGCCGCCCGGACCACCGGCACCCGGGCCGGAGGTCGACTCCGGGTCGGTTCCCGGTTCTGCGGTCGGATCCGTCGGCGGCGGCTGCGTCGCGCCGGCCGCGCCGCTGGTCCAGGTGAGCACCGCCGACTCGACGGTGCCGCCGGTGACGGTGGCGACCACGGTCAACTGGTAGCGGCTGGAGCCGGTGCAGGAGACCTGTGCCTCGGCCTGGACCGTCAACGGCAGCGGCCCGGCGGGGCCGGTCGGCTCGGGGCCGCCGGCCGACGCGGTCGCCGTTGGCGTCGGCGGTGCCGGTTCGCTCGGGGTAGCCGTCGGCGCGCTGCTCGCCGACGGCGTGGTCGGTGGCGCGGCCAGACCCGGCGACCCGGCCGGCGCCGACCGGGCGGTGTCGTCGACCGCACCCAGCCGGGGCACCACCACCACGGCACCGCCGATCAGCAGGGCCAGCACCGCGGCCGCCGCCAGGCCGGCCAGCAGCCGACCTCGACGCGGCTCGCCCCGGCGGGGAAAGCCGGTGGCCGGGTCGAACCGGCCGGCCCGCTGCTCGATCCGCGCCCGGGCCGCCGCCTGGCCGGCGTCGGCACTGGTCAACTCCAGTCGGGGCCAGAGTTCCGCCGGGACGGCGAGCATCGGCAGGGTCGCGTACGCGGAGAACAACGCGGCCGGGCTGACCTGCCGGCGGCGACGCTCGGCGCAGGTCGGGCAGGACTCGATGTGCCGGCTGACCCGCTTGCGTAGCAACACGGTGAGCGTGCCGTCCCAGCCGCGCAGCAGCTCACCGAGGGTCGGGCAGTCGTCGGCACCGGTGCGGGCCACCAGTAACGCGCCGATGGCCCGTTCGAGTTGGGTCCGGGCCCGGGACAGCCGGGCGTGCGCGTGGCTGTCGGAGACCCCCAGTACGGCACCGACGTCGGCGGCGGACAGATCGTGCCGGATGGCGAGCTCGATCACCTGCCGGTCACCGGGGTTCAGCCCGGCGGCCGCTGACCGGACCAGCTCCCGCAACTGTTCGGCACCGAGCCCGGTGACCGGGTCGACCGGCGTGGCGGGCAGCTCACCCACGTCGTCCAGCGGCAGCTGCCGCCGCTGGCCACGGATCACCCGCAGGCACTCGTTACGGGCGATGGCGTACAGCCACGGGCGCAGCCGCTCCGGGTCGCGCAGCTGCGCCGCCCGCTGACCGGCCAGGACGAACGTGTCGTGGACGGCGTCGGCCGCGCCGTCGGCGTCGCGCAGCAGGAACCGGCAGTACGTGTACAGCCGGTCGGCGTACACGCGGTAGGCACGGTCGAGGCCGCGCGGGTCACCGGCGACCAGCGCGGCCACGATGGTGCGATCGTCCACCCGGGCAATGTTAGGCGGCGCGGTCGAGGCCGGACCGTCACTGTCGCCAATACTCCAGTTGGTAGCGCGACGGGTCGGGCTGCCCGTTGCCGTGGCCGATAAGGCAGAGCCGGGTGTTGCCGGCCGCGACCAGCCGGGCCCGTTCGGCGTCGGCCGCACTGGCCAGGAAGAGCAGCGGGGTGGCTGCGGCCCGCAGCCCCCAGCCGTCACCGTCGGGTCCGTGCACCGCCAGCTCCGCCGGGTCGTACGTGATGCAGTCGAAGTTCGGTGCAGGGCCGAATGGCAGCCCGGACGGGCCCTGGAAGTAGGTGATGATGTAGCGGTGCCGGTCGGCGCGGTCGTTGTCCCGGCCGATGAAGCAGAGCCGGGTCCAGTTGCGGGCCACTTTGACGCCGTCCTCGGCGTCGGTCTTGGTAGCGAAGAGCTTGATGGCGTGGCCGCCGTCGCGCATCCGCCACGCGTCGCCGCTCTGCTCGATGGTCAGGTTTGCCGGGTCGTACGTCACGCAGTCCTCGGCGGCCGGCTGCACCGGCGGTTCCGGCTCCCCGCCGTCACCGCCGTCGTCGGAACCCCCACCGTCGGGGTGGTCGGCGTCGCCGTCGGTGCCGCCGCCGTCACCCGGATCGCCGCCGTCGCCGGCGTCGGCGTTGTCGGTCTGCGGCTCGCCGTTGCCGGCCGACCCGCTACCGTTGACGCCGGTCGGCGCGCCACCGAGCCCGGCAGCCCCGGACACCTGGCCACCGTCCGACGCTGCGTCGATCCGCCCCGACCCGGACGGGCCGCAGGCCGCCAACACCGCCGCGAGCAGCACGCCCAGGACGGCGGCGGCGACGAACGTGACGGTGCCCCACCGCCAGGTCGACCGCCGCGCCAGCACCCCGAACTTGGTCGTGTAGATCATCTGGTCCTCCAGCCTCTCGGTGCCGGGCGGGTCGACGCCCGCCCGGGTCCCGGGTCCGGCCCGGGTCGCAGCCCCGCCTGGGTCGCGGGATGCCCGGCGACGTCGCCGGACACAGGTGAGAGGCGGCGGCCGGCCGAGGACCAACAACTTTTTCTCAGTCGGCGTGGCGGCGACGTGCACCGGCAGGACCGCGCGGGTCGCCGGCAATCGGCGCAGTCCACCGGTGAGGGGGTCACCTAGATTCGGGGCCAGCTTTGTTGACTCGGCAACTTTCCACCTCGATCGTTACATCGACCCGCACCACTTTGACCCCCGGGTCGAAGCAACCCTCGACCCCTTCCGCCAATCGTCCCGAAAGGACATCGATGCGTAGATCCGTCCACCGAGTCGCCGCAGGCCTCGCCGCCGCCCTGGTCACCACGCTGACCGCGACGCTACCGGCGTCGCCCGCGGCCGCCGGCGAGCCGTTCCAGAACCCTGACAAGGGTCTCGTCTTCTACTCGAGCTACCCGACGGAGGTAGTCGGCAGGCAGGCCGCACCGGACGACGTCTGCCGCCAGGTACCGGCCGACGCGACCTGGCTGCTCGCCTGGAGCGGCGGTTTCCGTTCCGTCCCCGGATACCGGACCTCCGACTGCAGCGGTCCGGCGACCGAGCTCAACAGCTTCCACAGCTGGCCGGAGGGCTACTTCCTCACCTACAAGGCTGACACACCAGCCTCTTAACGGACACCGCCGAGACCCCTCGGCACCGTGAACCGGCCGGCCGGCCCGTTACCGCGTCAGCGATCGCGGTACGCGGGTCGGCCGCCGGCCACCCGAGAGCCGTCGTGTCGTCAGCTGCCGGTTGGTGAGCTGGGATCGCCGCACCCCGCCGATTACGGCAGGCACCTCCCGGCGAACACAACGTCACCCCACCGGTTCGGAGGTACCGGCCGAGCTTGATGCCAGAGATGCATCAAGATGCACCTGCGGCATCACGTCTTCGGAAGCACCTCAGGCCCCGGGCGCCGCCAGCAACAGCCCTCCCGCCCAGGGCTATTGCTTTGTTGGGTAACTGCTGGTCCGCGACAGCAAGGACAAGGGTGGTCCGACGCTCGCCTTCGGCCCGACCGCCTGGCGGTCGTTCGTCGCTGAGGCACCCACGCTCCGCTGAGCCGCTAGGCCAGCAGGTTAGCAACGACGTGACGAGCCCCGGCCCCACGCCGACGGGGGCCGGGGCTCGACGCACACCGGTGACCGTGCCGTCCTACTCGACCCGGATGTTGTCGATGTGGACAGAGCCCGGGTTGACATAGACGTAGAACTCCCGCACGTCAGCCAGCGCCTCGGTGTCACAGGACATCTCGGTCAGCAGGTCGATCTCGGCTGCGCCTGTCCAGTCCTGATCGTGCGCGCTCAGCTTCGCCACCTGGGTGGATTCAGACCTACGGCGTCGAGGAACGGTGCAAGGAAAAGCCCATCGGATCGGCGGAGACCGCGCCAAGGGCGACAAGCTGCCCGATGACCGTGCTCAGCCGTCCGCGGATCTCGGAACCAAGTCGGCCCCACCCGTACAACCTGGAGACCACGGTCATGAGCTCCTCCCTGCCGACCGTACCGCCGCTGCTGAGCAGCCGGGTGACAGCTAGGCGCAACTCGTCGTCGGAGACCTGTTCCACCTTGCGCCGCACCTTGTCGGTGGGGAGTCGGACAGCTGTAACCGTCCGGTCCGGCAGGTCGATGAAGTCCCCGGTCCGAGTGACGTCGGCGAGGCGGATCGCAGCGTCCAGGTTTGTCTTGATCTTGGTTCCGAACCGCCCGATGTCCCATGCGTCCCGCAGCCGTTGGCGGACCAGCTCGACATGTACCGGGCCCTCGACGGCAGCAATCTCCTCGACACCGCCACGCATCTCGTAGCGGCTAGACGGGTCGAACTTGTCGACCCAGTACGGCAGAGGGCTCACCTCAGCTACCTGGTACGGCTCGGTCCAGTCCGGGACTACATCGGCGATGATCTCCGCCGTCCGCACAATCGGCCGTTCGATTTCGGGCTCCTGGTAGGTCAGCCGACCCCGTACCGGGGCGTTGACGGCTGCCACGATCGCAGTCCGGAGGCGTTCCTCCTCGTGAGGACGGTTGCGGTACCAGGCAGTTCCCCAGATACGGTGCAGATTCCATCCGAGACCACGGAGCACCTGCTCTCGGAGCCGGTCCCGGTCCCGGGCCGCTGGCGCCGAGTGGTACATCGCACCGTCGCATTCGATGCCGAGAGCGAAGGCCCCGGAATGGGCCGGGTGCCGCAAGCCGATGTCGATGCGGTAGCCGGCTGCGCCGACCTGAGGCTCGACCCGGTAGCCCCAGGAGCGGATGACGTCGATCACCGAGTCCTCGAACGGGCTGTCGGTGCCGCGCCCACTCGGCCCGAGGTCGAGTGCCAAGGCGACCGATCCACGCTCGGCGAAGTCGAGGTAGCCGCGCAGGAAGCTGACGCTCTCGTTGTCCGAGTGTGGAATGTCACCGGCCCGGACGGAAGAAACGATCTCCACGCGTTGGCGAGCGCGGGTGATCGCCACGTTGAGCCGACGCCAGCCCTTGTCCCGGTTGAGTGCACCGAAGTTCGTGCTCACCTTGCCGTTGGCGTCAGGACCGTAGCCGATCGAGAAGATCATGACGTCGCGTTCGTCGCCTTGGACTGCCTCCAGGCTCTTGACGAAGAAGCCGTGCAGCCGGTCGGTGCTGAAGTGGTGTTCGAGGTCAGGTCGCTCGGCCAGCGCCCGGTCCAGCGCTGACTGGATCGCGTCGGCCTGGGCCACCGAGAATGTGACGACGCCGAGGCTCAGCCCCGGCCGGGTGGCATAGTGGTGCAGGACCCGTTCCACGACCTGCTCGGCCTCAATCGGGTTGTCCCGGGTGCCACTGCGACCGTAGACGCCTGCGACGGGCAGGAGCTCGACACCGTGGTCGGGGTCATCACTGTGCGCGCCTGGGAAGGTGATGAGCTTGCCCTCGTAGAAGGCATGGTTGGAGAAGGCGATCAACGCCTCGTGCCGGCTGCGGTAGTGCCAGCGCAGACCGAGGTTCCGGAAAGCCCCGGATGCCTTCGCCAGTTCGAGGATCGACTGGAAATCTGCGATGTCGGTGTCGTCATCGTCGGTGTCCTCGCCGAGCCGGGCGAAGAACGACGTGGGCGGCAACTGGCGGTCGTCGCCTGCGGTGATCAGCGCGTGGCCCCGGTAGATGCAGTTGATCGCGTCTCCAGGGGTCACCTGCGACGCCTCGTCGAAGATCACTACGTCGAAGCTGAGGTCTGCCGGGAGGTACTGGCTTACCGCCAGCGGCGACATCATGAAGCAGGGCTTGATCCCGAGGACGGTCCGGCGTGTTTCGCCGATCAGCTGACGTACAGGGATGTGCCTGCGCTTCTTCATCCCTTCCCGGCGGATCCGCGCCGGCTCACCGATGTCGGCGCGCTCAGGTCGACGTCTGTTGACCGCCTGGATGATGTCACTGGTGGCGGTCGGCACAAGTTGCCGGTCGAGTTCGCGGTATCGCTCGACAAGCACGTCACGCTCCCCTGCCGGCAGGGGATGCAGCGCGGGATCGGTCCGGATGATCTCGTCGGCCCAGCCACGGAGCAGTGCCCGCTCGATGACCTTGGGCACCTCGCCGCCCAGGATGCCTTGCTGGATACAGAAGTCGATGACCTCGTCGAGCTGGTGACCGGCCAGCTCGGCGCGCGCCTCCTGGTAAGCGAACCACTCGTCCTGCCCGGCACTGTCATGACGAAGTTCCTCGATCAGTTCCCGCGCACTGTCGAAGTCGTCGAGTTCGGCGATGAGTTCCGGGTGCCGGGACGGTTCGAAGGCTTCGACGACGCTGTCACGGTTGGTCCGCCAACTGGCATACGCCTCGGCGAGGTTGCCGGTCTCGCGGGTTTCGGCGAGCCGTTTGACCTGCCCATCGGTCAGGGCCGCATCGACACCGGTGCGAACACGTCGGGTCGCTACGGCCCAGGCGAGAGCATCACCAACCGCCGTTGCGTCGGTCTCGACGCCTTGGTAAAGCAGGTCGCCGAACGTCGCCCGATGGCCGGGCGCCGAAGCAGTGAGGGCGTCATTCGCGGCTATGACGCACTGCCGTAGGCGTAGCAGTTCGTCTGCCTGGGCAAGTGTGAGGTTTCGGCCGGTCGCCGTACTGACCGCACCTGCCCGTACGGCGACCGCAGCCAGCGGCGCGACGTGGTCACGCAACCAGCTGATCGCGGCCTCGAACGGCTCCAGCATGAGCTCGGTCCGGGGACCGAGCTGCGGTGCCGGCACCAGGCCGGACCGCCACCGATTCAGGTCGGCGTGGATGCCGCTGATCAGCGTACGCAGCTCGCTGACGGGGTTCTCCGCGCAGATGTAGTCGGCGACGCCACCCACCGCATCGGCAGGGCTGCGCCGAACGATCTCCACCGCGTAGGCGATGGCCGCTCGGAGCGCCGTGAAGTCGGTCTTCCGCTCCTGCCAGTAGCCGCCGAGGCGAGCCGCCTGGTCGGCTGCCGCAGACGCCAATGCCGCGTGGGCGCTCTGCCACTTTATGGCCAACGGCAGGTTCGCGACCGCAACCTCGACCGTCACCCCGGGTGCGGAGAAGGCCTCGACGGCCCGACGGTCCTGGCGGTAACGGCCGCGCAGCTTGCCCAGGCCCTTGTACAGGTTGGTGAAACGCTCCTGCAGTTCGGTGAGCGGCGCCGCGATCGCTGCTTCGGTGTAGTGGACGCGGGCTGCTGTCTCGGCTGCGGTCAGCTCGACCGTCAAGCGCTCCAGCAGGGCGGCAGCCGTACTCACGGGTGCGAGCCCGCCCGGATCGAGCCAGCCTCGTTCTGGACGGTGTTTGACGTAGGCAAGGTCGGCCAGCCGCAGCGCAGTGTCGGCATCTGCCAAGTTACGTACCGGGGGTAGACCCATCAGCTCGGTCAGCCGAGCCAGCGCCTGCAGTCGATTGGTGAGCCGGTTGGCGTCCTCGGCGAACCGGTCGGCGAGTTGCTGAGCGGTTGCCGTATCCGCGCCCGACAGATCGAGGGCAGCAGGGCCGATGCTGGCGACGGCGGGCGAGTCGGGCAGGGTCGCAGGGTCCGGCAGGACGGTCCAATCGACGCCTGCCTGGTCCGATGCCGCGCGCGCCGCCGAGTGGAAGGCCACCAGCTCCGCGTTGAGTGCAGCTGCGGCCGAGGTCACAGTGCCGAAGTCAGGCACGCGCAACCATTCGTCCGGTACGCCGGACGGGCGACTGGCCTGCTGGGCGGCCAGTGCAACGAGGACGGGAGTCTCGTCGGGACGGCCGATCTCGAAAGCCTCCGCCAAATCTCGGTTGACCCGGGTCATGCCGTCGAGCCGCTCGACCGACGACCGAGCCTGAAACAGCCGTGCTTCCAAGGACGCCCGCTCGGTGACGCCGCGCCAGAGGAAGCTCTGGCCCTGGGAAGCCGGACGCCAGGCACGGGCGATGCGACCAGCGGCGGCTCGGATCGTCTGGAGCGACTCGGGGTCGAGCTCGGCCGGTGCGCGCGCAGGTAGCGGAGCGGCCGGAATATGGTCAAGCGCCGCGATCAGCCCGAGGACGTGATGCAGAGAGAAGCCTAGAGGCTCGCGTACTTCGTTCATCGCCTCCGCGTACGCGTTAAGCTGCTGGCGTCGTTCGACGAGGGTCCGACGGCTGACGGGGTCCATGCCGGGCGGCGGCACCGGCACATTGTCCAACGCGTGGGCCAGGGCTGCGGCGACCTCCTTACGGCTCGCCTTGTGGCTGTGCAACTCAAGGAGGTAATTCTCAAGCCCAGCGGCGGCCAGCCTGTTCCGCACCACCTCCAGGGCAGCGGCCTTCTCGGAGACGAACAGCACCGTCTTTCCAGCGTGCAGCAGCGCACCGATCATGTTGGCGATCGTCTGGGATTTGCCGGTGCCGGGTGGACCGTCCATGACAAAGCTTCGGCCGGCGAGAGCAGCAGCGATGCATGCGCGCTGGGAGGAGTCAGCGTCGAGGACCAGCGGGGTGGTCTCCGGTGGGGCCTGCTGGTCGATCTCCGATGGCCGGATGTCGTCGAAATGGTAGTCACGGGTTTGCCCGGTCGGATCCTGCTGGGCGATGGCGCGCACGATCGGATGCGCCAGAACCCGATCCTCGTTGTCGAGCAGATCGCGGTACATCGCTTCCTTATGGAAGGAAAACAGGAGATCACCGCGCTGGCGGTGACCTGCCAGCCTGACCGTTCGCCCACGGCCACACGCACCTGGTCAAGCAGGATGCCGAGATCAAGATCGGCCAGATCGTCGACTGTCGGCAACGTGATGCCGAACTCCTGGAGCCGCAGCGTCAGTGCGGGGTTGAGCACCGGATCATCGTCGCCGATGTGCAGCAGAGGGCGTTGCCGGGGACCACTCGCCACGAGCCGTACCGGCACGAGCAGCAGCGGACTGTTCTGCGCTGTGCCGTCCGGTTCCTGCCACCGCAGCATCCCGATCGCCAGGTAGAGGACCGACAGACCGCGGTCGACGTACTCCTGGTTGCTTCTGCGCATCAGGTTGCGAAGCACTGGGCTGACTTCGTTGTCCGGTCTCGCCACTCGGGCAAGCGCCGTGGCATCCACCGGCAGCGCCGGACCTGCGGCGGTATGGGCAGCCTGGTCCTCCTCGTCCTGGCTGCCCAACAGGGCCCAGACGGCCCCGTTCTTGAGCCCGGCGAGAATCTCCGCGCCAGTAGGGCTGACGATCTGCACCGTGCCGGTCTTCGACTGCTTGAAGTTGATCAGACGATTGGTGCCGGTAAGACTCACCAGCGTCTCCCGCCACAGCCCTAGCGCGGCCACGATGTCGTTGCCGGGTCGATCGTCCACCTGGCTTCCTGCGTCCGTCCACACAGCAGACCATCCTGCCAGCACACGATGGCCGGCGGGCCATGTGCCCTGTCGAGTAATTGAGGCTGAAGTGGACAGATTTCGACCGACACGGCGGCTCGACCTACCTGGAACGTTGCCATCGGCTGCGAAGCGACATCGCTGACCGGCCGACCAGCCGAGGCGCTGACGATCGCCAGCCGAGTAGGCACCGTCCGCCTGACCGTCCATCTAGCTCGTTCCACACCAGAGCACGGTCCACACGGACAGACGTTCCAGGTCCTTCCTCGGTGTTGCCGGCGACGCGCTGGGTTCAAGATCTTTCACGACGCGAGCGTCTCGATGTCGCAAACCCGCCTCCGGCGGGCGACTCGGCCATGCTCGCGCTCAACAGGCCCATAGCACCAAGAGGAGATCGATGATCAACAAGTTCGCGGGCAGGTGCGGAAGCTGCCGTGGGGCGGTAGCCGCCCAAGCCGGGCAGGCCATCAACCACGGCAGCGGCTGGCAGACCTTCCACAACCAGTGTGTCCCTGTACGGAAGGCGCCACCGGTCGGCACGCACCAGGGTTGGCATCGGCTACCGCTGGCCGCGTTCGACCTGGAAGCGACCCTCTCGGACCCCATGGAGGCCCGCATCGTCTCGGCCGCGCTCGTGCTCCCCGACGGGACCCGACGAACCTGGCTGGTCAATCCAGGTGTGCCGATTCCAGCCGATGCGACGGAGCTGCATGGCATCACCGACGAGATGGTCCGCGAACAAGGAATGCCACCGGAGGTAGCCGTTGCGGAGATCGCCCACCTGGTAGCGGAGCAGATCTCCAGCGCAACCCCACTGGTTGCCTTCTACGCCTCTTACGACATCACGACACTGCATACCGAGCTTGCCCGCCTTGGCCTTCCGAGGATGAACTGGGACAATTCCACCGTTATTGACCCATTGATTCTCCACAAGCAGGTCGAGCCGAACTGGTACGACTCCAAACGGCTGGCAGATCTATGCCGGTACTACGAAGTTGAGCTGGCCCAGGCGCACGATGCCCTCGCCGACGGTCTGGCTGCGCTGGGTCTTGCCAGGTCGATCGCGGCCCGCCATCCGCGCATCGCCCAAATGCCAGTCGATGTCCTACACAAGCACCAGGTCCAATGGCACTTCGACCAGGCCACCGACCTCCAGCGCTACTTTGACCGGGTGGGCAAGGGCGAGACCGTCAGCACCGAGTGGCCGCTGGAGACGAAACCTCGCTGAGCCTCCTGCCGCCGTCGTTTGGCGATGGGACAGCGGGAGGTTCCGGCGTGTTGCCACGCGACAGCCGCGTGCTCGGCTTCACTACGCTGGGGTGACTGCCGCTGTCCCAGGCAAGCGGGAACGGTGAGACATGAGGTGGCGGGAGGCGCGCCCGATGCGGGACGGCCGGTGGACCACGGTGACGCCATCGCAGTACCACTTCGAGCGAGCTGCGTTGGAGCACGTCCGTCGGCACCTTCCCGACGCCGAGCCCTACCGCGCCTGGTCGAACTTCACCTTCACCGCCGACACCGGGCACGTCTACGAGGTCGATCTGCTCGTTGCTGCCCCCAGCGGCCTCTACCTGATCGAGATCAAGAGCCTGAGCGGCCGGCTGGCCAACAGTGGCCCCAACTGGATCGCCGGCGAGCCCGGGTCGGTCCGTACCTTCGACAATCCGCTGCATCTAGCGGACCTCAAGGCCAAGCGGCTGCGTTCGTTGCTCGACCGGCAGGCGGCCAAACAGTCCGGGCGGCTCCGGATCCCGTACGTGCAGGGCGCGGTGTTCCTGTCACTGCCGGGTCTCAGGGTGCAGCTCGACGACCATCAGCTCCACTGGGTGTTCGGGCCGGAGCCGACACCGGGTCAGGCAGCCGGACCGCTGCCGGGCATCTGGTCGGGGCTGCTCGACGCGCCGCCGCGTGACGAGCGCCGTCAGGTGTCGCCTGAGCTGTCGAAGGCGCTGCCCCAGCTCCTCAACGACGTGGGCATCGGGCGCAGCCGCCGCTCCGAGCAGGTCGGCTCCTGGAAGCTCGACTCCAAGCCGTTCGACGTTGGCCCGACCTGGCAGGACCATCTCGCCGAGCACGCCCAGCTGCCCCATGAGCACCGCCGAGTGCGAATTTACCTGCTGGAACGCAACTCGGCCAGGTCTGAACGGGCAAGCATCGAACGGGCGGCCCGCCGGGAGATGATCGCCCTACATGGCATCAGCCACCCGGGGATCGTGCAGGTCGACACGATGGAGCCGCACGAGGGCGGCCCGGCGCTGATCTTCCGCCACGACCGACGCGCGATCGTGCTGGACCATTACATGGTCCAGCACGGCGAGCGGCTCGACGTCGGCACCCGGATCGGTATGGTCCGGCAGCTCGTGGAGGCGCCTTCGCCACTCTGGCGACCCGGCTGGCCGACCTGCCCTCAGCGCATACGGTGCTGAACGAGCCCAGCCGGTTCGTCATCGGCTGACGCAGTACAGGCCGCCCATGCGTCCACGCTCCGCCGAGCCGCAGGGCCAGCAGGTTAGCAACGACGTGACGAGCCCCGGCCCCACGCCGACGGGGGCCGGGGCTCGACGCGTACCGGTGACCGCGCCGTCCTACTCGACCCGGATGTTGTCGATGTGCACGCTGCCGGGGTTGACGTAGACGTAGAACTCGCGCACGTCAGCGAGCGCCTCGGCGTCACAGGACATCTCGGTCAGCAGGTCGATCTCGGCGGTGCCGGTCCAGTCCTGGTTCAGCCAGGTGAACGTGGACTGGCACCAGGTGTAGCTGGGCCCGGTCTGCACGGCGATCGCCGCGTTGGTGCCCACCGACGGGTCGGTACGCAGGTCGTACTTGAGGGTCACCCGGCCGGACAGGTCCACCGGTTCGGCGAACGACGTGCCGAACCAGCCGCCGGTGACCGAGTCGACGCGCAGCCCGTACACCCCGTCGGTGGCGAACGCGTCCGACTGGGCGACGCTGCCGACGCCCGGCTCCCACGACGGCGGTCCCCACCCGTCGGTGCCGGTCTCGAACGAGAACAGCGTCTGCACCCCGGCCGGGTCGGGTTTGACGGTGACAACCAGGTCAGCGACGTTGGAGGCGCGCCAGGCCCGGTCCCACACCTGGTAGTGGGCGGTGGCCCGGCCGGCGAAGCCGTCCGCCGGGGTGAAGGTCACCGCACCGTCGCCGCCGAGCGCGAACTCCCCGCCCTCGACACTGACCTGCTTCTGCTGGCCGCGTTCCGTCGGGTCCAGGTCGATGGTGGCGGCTCGCACCGTACCCCGCCAGGCGATGTCGTTGGCCGCCGGCCGCAGCGTCGCGACCTGGCCGAACTCGACGGTGGTGGTGTCGTGGTCGGCGACCGGCGGCCACGGCCGCTTGTCACCGCGCACCGCCGCGCCCGCGTTGGACAGCGTGGTGCAGACCGGGCTGGGGCAGTAGACGGTGTAGCCGTCGTAGTCCGGGTAGCGGCTGCCGTCGTCCTGCACACCGGAGAGGATCCAGTAGAGGAACCCGCTGGTGTCACCGGCGATCGCCGCGTCGGTCCAGTCCCGGTAGACGACGTTGCGGGTCGACTTGTCGTGGATGCCGAACTCGCCGAGCATCACCGGCTTGCGAACCTTCTTCGCCTCGTGGGCGTGCCGGGTGATCCACTCGGTGCCCCAGGCGGCGTCCTTGCCCCAGTGGTCCGGGTAGAGGTGGTAGGAGACGACGTCGACGGCGGGCAGCTTGCTCAACGCGACGCTGTCCACCCCTTCGCCGCAGTTGGTGGTCCAGTCGGCGCTGGTCGGATCGTCGCAGAAGAAGCCCTCGTCGCCGACGCTGACCAGTTGCCGGTGCGCGATCGACTTGACATGCCGGGTCATCTCGTCGGCCCAGGCGGTGAGCGTGTCGGTGGTGCAGTCCGGTGACGGCGGGTAGACGCCGGAGCCCTTGCAGCGCGGCTCGTTGCCCAGTTCCCAGGTCATCACCGTCGGATCGTCGCGGTACTTGACCCCGGTGATGGTGTTGGTGCGGTTCAGCACATGGCTGATCCAGTCCTTGTACCAGCCGCGGATCACCGGGTCGGTGTAGAAGTCGTCGTGGTACTGCCCACCGCGCCAGCGTACGTACTGGTCCATGCCGCCGAAGTCGCGCCAGTTGTTGGTCAGTGGGATCACCAGTTTGATGCCGGCGTCGCGGGCGGCGGCGAGGACGTAGTCGAGGCGTTGCAGGCCGTCCGGGCCGTCGTTGTACGCCGGCCGTTCGCCGTCGAAGTACTGGAAGTAGACCCCGTCGGCGGGGCCGGCGACCGAGTCGGAGCCGTCGGCGTTGCCGATGTCGAGGAATCCCCAGGTACGCAGCACGGTGAACCCGGCTGCCTTCGCGTCGGCGAAGACGTCGTCGACCATCGTCGGCGACTTGTACATCAGGTAGTAGTTGTTGCTGCCGGCGAACCGGAACTTCCGGCCGTCGAGTGTGAGGTCGTCGCCGTGCCGGGTGACGAATCCGGCGGTCGGCGGACCAGGCGTACCGGGATGACCGGGGTGACCGGGATGACCGGGATGACCGGGGTGACCGGGATGACCGGGATGACCGGGATGACCGGAATGGTGGGACGGCGGTGCGGCCTGGGCCGGGACTGCCGCTGCGGTCAGCAGCAGTCCGGCCAGTGCCAGCAGCAGGCCGGCGGAGCGTGGGCGCATTACGGGGTTCTCCTTGACCGTGGAGCGGTGGAGGTCACTGACGCGCGGCGGCCTCCAGGGCGAGTGCGGCGGCACCGAGCAGCCCCGCGTCGTTGCCGAGGCTGCTGGTGTGGATCCGGACCCGACGGACGAAGTCGAGCCCGGCCAGCTCCGCTACGGCCGCGCGCAGCGGAGCGAAGAGCAGGTCACCGGCGGCGGCCACCCCGCCGCCGATGACGACGTCGTCGAGGTCGATCAGCGCGGTGGCGGAGACCACCGCGGCGGCCAGCGCGGTCGCGCCGCGCCGGAAGGCGGCGACGGCGAGCGGTACGCCGGCCCGGGCGTCCTCGGCGAGGGTACGGGCGTCGCCCGGCCGGTCCCCCGGCGTCCAGCCCTGGTCGACGGCCCAGCGGACCATCGCCGGACCGCTGGCGATCGCCTCGACACAGCCGCGCCCACCGCAGGGGCAGGGCGGTCCGGTCATGTCCACCACAATGTGTCCGATATGGCCGGCGTTGCCGCTGCCGCCCGGGTGGACCCGGCCGTCGATGACAAGTCCGCCGCCGACGCCGGTGGAAACCACCATGCCGAGCAGGGCGCGGCCGGGGTAGCCGCCGAGCCAGTGTTCGCCGAGCGCCATGCAGTGCCCGTCGCCGGCGAGCACCGCCGGCCGACCGGGCAGCAGCGGCCGCAGCGAATCGAGGATGCCGAAGTCCCGCCACGCGTGGATGTTGATCGGGCTGACGGTGCCGGCGGCCGGGTCGAGCGGGCCGGCCGAGCCGACGCCGAGCGCGGTCAGCGTGGCCGGGTCCCGGTCGCCGACGACCTGGCGGACCACCCGGTGCAGGGCGGCGGTGACCGTCGCGGTGTCCCCGCCGGCCGGGGTCGGCACCGCGCCCTGCACGGCAATGGTGCCGTCAGGTTCGACGACGGCGGCGGCCAGCTTGGTGCCGCCCACGTCGATCGCGAGAACCGGGCCGGGGGCGCGGTCGGCCGCCACCGGGCCGGCGCTCGCCGGGCCGGCCGTCATGCGCCGGCCGCCGGGATGTCGTTGATGATGTCGTTGACGCAGCGCAGCACCGGCCGGCTGGTCAGGGCCGCCGGGTCGAGGTCGACGCCGGTGCGGACCACGAACTCCGTCGACTCGCCGGGCAGCAGGGTGACCAGTGCCCGGTCCACTTCGGCGGCCGGGTCGAGTCGGTCCGGGTAGAGGGTCAGGTCACGCAGGACGGTCCGGGCGGTGACGGTGACCCGCAGCCCGCCGTCGGTCGGTTCGACCGCCGCTTCGTACCCGGCCGCCGGGTAGTCGACCTCGTTGTCCTCGGCGAAGAACCACCAGGCCCGCTGCCCGGCCGTGTTGGCGAGCAGCAGCTCACGGCGCGGGTCGTCGGTGGCGGCCAGGTCGGGGTAGAGCGGCACGGTAATCGCCGAGTGGGCCGGTACGGCCAGCTGGTAGCCGATCTTGGCCAGTGGCTCACCGGCCAGGGTGAGCCGGGTGACGTCGGTCTGCGGGTGCCAGTCGACGCCGGTGTCGTTGACCACGACCAGGGCGAGCCCGCCGTCGCGGGGTTCGATGGTGAGCAGCCGGTCGGCGTAGGCGTCGCGCAGCGCGTACCACAGGGGTTTGCGCCGGCCGTCACCGTCGACGGCGGCCCACGAGGTGACCGGCCAGCAGTCGTTGAGCTGCCACAGGATGGTGCCCATGCAGATGCCCCGGTGGGAGCGGAAGTGCCGCACCCCGACGGCGATCGCCCGCGCCTGGTTGAGCTGGGTCAGGTAGTGCCAGTCGTCGAAGTCGCGTGGCGCGGGCAGGTGCGCGTCGAGGCCGCGTCGCAGTTTCAGGTCGCCGTCGGCGGCTTTCTGGTGGTGGGCCATGCCGGGCGAGTCCGACGCGAGCGGGTCATCACTGATCGCCCGGCGCAGGGTGGCGTACGCGGGTGGCCCCTGGTAGCCGAACTCGGCGAGGAACCGGGGCACGTACTGCCGGTACTTCAGGTAGTCGTCGGTGTTCCACACGTCCCAGATGTGCATGGTGCCGTGCGCCGGGTCGTTGGGGTGCAGGTCGTCGCGGCCGGAGTAGGGGCTGCCCGGCCAGTACGGGCGGGTCGGGTCGAGTTCGGCGACGATGCCGGGCAGCACGTCGAGGTAGTAGCCGAGCCCCCAGCTGCGTCCGTCGAGGACCTCCTGCCAACCCCAGTCGTGCCAGCCCCAGATGTTCTCGTTGTTGCCGGTCCACAGCACCAGGCTGGGGTGCGGGGTGAGCCGGGCGACCTGGTAGCGGGCCTCCGCGGCGACCTCGCTGGCGATCGGCTCCTCTTCCGGGTACGCGGCGCAGGCGAACAGGAAGTCCTGCCCGACGAGCAGGCCCAGCTCGTCAGCGAGGTCGTAGAAGTCCTCCGACTCGTAGCGCCCGCCGCCCCAGATCCGCAGGAAGTTGACGCCGGCGTCGACGGCCTGGCCGAAGCGGTGGGCGTAGCGGGCCCGGTCGACGCGGGTGGGGAACGCGTCGTCGGGGATCCAGTTGACGCCCCGGACGAAGACCGGCATCTCGTTGACGACCAGGGTGAACGCGCTGCCGGCGGGGTCGGCGGTGGTGTCCAGGCGGACCGACCGGAAGCCGATGTGCCGCTGCCAGGTGTCGAGTGTGCTGCCGTCGGCCCGGTGCAGCGTGACGTCGAGTGCGTGTCGGGCGGGTTCGCCGTACCCCCGGGGCCACCACAGCTCGGGCTCGGCGACGGTGAGGGTGACGACGGCGCTGCGCTGCCCGGCCGGGACGACCGCTTCGGCGCGGGCCCCGGCGACGGTGGCGACCACGGTCAGCGGGGCGTCGGCACCGTCGGCGCGGTCGACGTCGACGTGCACCTCGACCCGGCCGGTGACACCGCCGGGCACACCACCGCCGGGCCCATCGTCACCGGCCGACCCGCTGGCCGTACCGCTGGTGTGGTCGACGGTGACCAGCGGGCGGACGCTGGCCAGCCGGGCGACGGCCCAGGCGTGCAGACCGATCTCCTGCCAGATCCCGGCGGTGACCAGGTTGGGGCCCCAGTCCCAGCCGAAGTTGCAGGCCATCTTGCGGATGAAGTTGAACGGTTCCGGGTAGGCGTTGGGCCGGTCGCCGAGCCGGTCGCGGACCGCTTCGGCGTGTCGGTACGCGGAGTCGAACCGCACCCGCAGGGTGTTGCGCCCGGGGTGCAGCGCCGCGCGGGCGTCGAACCGGTAGCCGCGGTGCATGTTGGCGGTGCGGCCCAGTTCGACGTCGTTGAGGGTGACGGTGGCGACGGTGTCCAGGCCGGCGCAGACCAGGTCGACCCGGGGATCACCCGGGTCGACCCAGTCGAATGTGGTCTCGTAGACCCAGTCGGTCCGGCCGATCCACGACAACCGGTTCTCGTTGTCGTCGAGGTAGGGGTCGGGGATCAGACCGGCGGCGAGCAGGTCGGTGTGGACGCAGCCGGGTACGGCCGCGGGGACGCTGCGGTCGCCGACGCCGTCGGGTACGTCGGACCCGTCGGCGGGTCGTACGGTCCAGCCCTCGTGGAGCGGTCGTACGGAGTTCATGCCATACCTCACTAGCGCTGGAGCGGGACTGGGCCACGGTACGGGTTCCAGGTCGGTCAGTTCTTGACGGCGCCTTCCATGATTCCCCGGACGATCTGCCGACCGCCGATGAAGAGCATGATCAACAGCGGGATGGTCGCCACGAACGCACCGGCGAGCACCCGCCGGTAGAGCACGTAGTTGCCGCTGGCCAGGTCGGACAGGGCCACCATCGACGTCGGGTAGTAGGTGCCGCCGAGGGTGATCAGCGGCCACTGGAAGTCGTTCCAGGTGGCCACGAAGGTGAGCAGGCCGAGCACGGCCATCGCCGGGCGGATCGCCGGCAGCACCACGCTCCAGTAGATCCGCAGGGTGGTGGCACCGTCGATCCGACCGGCCTCGATCAGCTCGTCGGGCACCGCTTCGAGGATGAACTGCCGCATGTAGAACACGCCGAACGCGGTGACCAGGCCGGGCACGATGACCGCGACCAGGGTGCCGTTCCAGCCGAGTTCGCCCATCAGGATGTAGAGGGCGACCACACCCAGCTGGTTGGGCACGGTGAGGGTCAGCACCACGACGACCATCAGCGCGTTGCGGCCGGCGAACCGCAGCTTGGCGAAGGCGAAGCCGGCCAGCGAGCAGAAGAACAGCACCGAGAACGTCACGATCGACGAGACGACAAAGCTGTTGCCCAACGACTGGACGAAGTAGACGTTTTTGAGGGTGAAGACCTCGTTGACGTTGTTGAGCAGTTGGCCGCCGGGCAGCAGCTGCGGCGGGATCTTCGCCAGGTCGGCGTCGGTGCCGCTGGCGATCACCACCATCCAGTAGAGCGGGAACGCGGAGAACAGGATGACCAGGCTGAGGAACAGGTAGGTCCAGAAGCTGCCCGGCGTACTCGCCGGGGCTCGGCCGACGTTGCTGGCGCTCATCTACGGCCTCCGCCCAGCCGGTTGGCGACCAGCGCGTTGACGACCGCGATGATCACGATGATCAGGAACAGCGCCCAGGACATCGCGGCGGCGTACCCGAGGTTGAGGTCCTTCCAGCCGACCTTGTAGATCAGCTGGGCGATGGTCTGGAACTGGCCGTTGGACCCGCCGGTGGCGGCCTGCGAGTTCTGCTCGAACAGCATCGGCTCGGTGAACAGTTGCAGCCCGCCGATGGTGGACAGGATCACGGTGAAGACCACCACCGGTCGGATCATCGGTACGGTGATCCGCCAGAGCTGCCGCCACGGGCCGGCGCCGTCGACCGCGGCCGCCTCGTAGATGTCGCGCGGGATCGACTGCATCGCGGCCAGGTAGATCAGCGCGTTGTAGCCGATCCATTTCCAGTTGACCATGGTGGCGATGGCGACCCACGACGCGGCCTTGCTGGACCGCCAGTCGATCGGCGCCTCGCCGCGCAGGTTCAGTACGTCGAGCACCCAGTTGGCGATGCCGAAGTCGCGGGCGAAGAAGACCGCGAACAGCAGCGTCGACGCGGTGATCGGGGTGATGTACGGCAGCAGGATGCCGACCCGGAACCAGGTCTGCGCCCGCAGCTTGCGGTTCAGCAGCGACGCGATGATCAGGGCCAGGAACAGCTGCGGCACGGTGGAGAGCAGGAAGATGCCGAACGTGTTGTACAGCGCGTTCCAGAAGCTGTCGTCGGTGAACAGCCGCCGGAAGTTCGCCAGCCCGGCCCAGCCGGTCAGGTCGGCGTTGTCCAGCCGCCAGTGCCGCAGCGCCACCACGCCGTTGAAGATGATCGGGAAGAGTCCGAAGGCGATGAAGAGGAGGAAGAACGGGGAGATCAGGATGTACGGCATGTACCGCATGTCGAAGCGGTGCATCCGGTTACGCCAGGTCGGGTCGGGTGGCGGTGCTGGTGGTGCGGCGCGGGTTGCGGACATGGATTGCCTCCAGATTCAGCCGTGCGACGGCCGGCCCGCAGCGTGGCGGGGGTGGGCGTCCGACCCGGTTTTGGTTCCCGCCGGAGACCCACCCCCGCCCGCGCGGCTCGCGGCCCGCGAGCGGTTACGCGTTCGTCGCCTTTTCGGCTTCCGCGATGGCTTCCGTCCACGCCTCGTCAGGCTTGCCTTCCAGGTCACCGCTCTGCAGCCGGTTGAGGACGTTCTCCACCGCGACCCGGACCGGACCGTTCTTGCGGCCGAGGTACTGCGGGGTGAGGTTGGCCGCGGTCGCGGAGAAGATCTGGCCGACCGGCGCGTCGTTGAAGAACGGGTTGGAGAACTCGACGATCGCCGGGTCCTCGTAGAGCGCCGGCTGCGACGGCAGGTTGCCGACCTTCTTGAAGATCTCGATCTGCTGCTCGGGCTGGATCAGCCACTCCAGAAACTTGTACGCCTCGTCGACGTTCTCACCCTGCGCGGGGATGGTCAGGAAGGAGCCGCCCCAGTTGCCGCCGCCACCGGGGATGGCCGCCACGTCCCACTTGCCGGCGGTGTCGGGGGCGGTGTTCTGGATGTGGCCCATCATCCACGCCGGGCAGGCCAGCACGGCGAAGTCGCCGTTGACGAAGCCGTTGTTCCACTCCGGTGAGAAGGCGGCGAGGTTGGCCGACAGTCCGGCGCCGACGACGGCGGCGGCGGTGTCGAAGGCGACCTTCGGACCGCCTTCCATGGCCAGGTTGTCGCTGGTGTCGAAGAGGCCGACCGGCTGCTGGCCGAGCACCGGGTTGAAGATGTTGGTGGCCGAGTCGACGAACTTCTTGCCGCTGGCCGCGACGTACTCCTCGCCGGTGGCGACGAACGACTCCCAGTCGGGCCAGAGGGCGGAGACCTCATCCCGGTCGGTCGGCAGCCCGGCCGCCTCGAACAGGTCAGTGCGGTAGCACATGGCCAGCCCGCCGACGTCGGTGCCGAGGCCGATCTGGGTGGCCCCGTCGGCGGACAGGGTCTGCTGCCACTTCCAGTCGAGGTAGCGTTCCTCGTACTGGCCGGCGCCCTTGTCCAGCAGGTTGACGAACTTGTCGGCCTGCTCGCGGAACTGGACGACGAAACCCTCGTCGATGGCGGCGATGTCGGCGGCGCCGGACCCGGCGATCAGCTTCTTCTGCAGGTCCTCGTGCTGGGCGTTGTACTCACCGGAGTTGAGGTTGATCCGCACGCCCGGGTACTCCGCCTCGTACTCGGCCTTGAGGTCGTCGAGGCCGAAGTCGCCCCAGTACGCGATGGTCAGGGTAGTGCCGTCGTCGTCGCTGCCGCCGCCGGGTTCGCCACTGCAGCCGGCGATCAGCAACGCGCCGGCGGCGCCGACCGCCGCCGCCGTACGCGTCCAAGGGGTCCAACGCCGCTTCATCCCATCCTCCGAACACAATTGGAAACGCTCCCAACATCGAGGAACGTCGACTGAACCGGATAAGTGAGGCCACGGTACGAGTGGCCCCGGCACGTGTCAATGGCGGATTAACGCCGTGGCCAACCCGTAACCTTGGTGACCCCGGTCACGCCACCATCGTGTTTGGTAGAGAGCTCACCGGTGCACTCTGCGCACCGGCGGCGGGGCGGCCGCCGCGCCCAGCCGCCGCCGGATATCGTTTCGGGCAGCAGACTTAACCGGGCAAGGCCAGCGGAACCCACCCACCGCACCGCCCACCACCCGGCTCGGCGCACCGCCTGGTGCACCGCCCTGACCAGCAGAAACGAGCCAGAAGGAGCGCCGCCGGTGAAACGGCCGACCATCGCCGACATCGCCCGCCGAGCAGGCGTTTCCAAGGGCGCGGTCTCGTACGCGCTCAACGGCCAGCCAGGGGTCTCCGAGGCGACCCGGCAGCGGATCCTCGCCATCGCCGCCGAGATCGGGTTCAACCCCAACAGCGCCGCCCGCGCCCTGTCCGGGGCCACCGCCAACGCCGTCGGCCTGGCGCTGAGCCGCCCGGCCCGGATCCTCGGCATCGAGCCGTTCTTCATGGAGCTGATCAGCGGCGTCGAGGCCGAACTGTCCGCCCGGTCGTACGCACTGACCCTGCAGGTGGTGGCCGACACCGAGGCCGAGATCGCGGTCTACCGGCGCTGGTGGGGTGAGCGCCGGGTGGACGGCGTGTTCCTCTGCGACCTGCGGCTCGACGACGACCGGGTGCCGGCGCTGGAGTCGCTGCAGCTGCCGGCGGTGGTGATCGGTGGCCCCGGGCACACCGGCTCGCTGCCGAGTATCTGGTCCGACGACGCGTCGGCCCTGGTCGAGACGGTCGAGTACCTGGTCGCGATGGGTCACCGCCGGATCGCCCGCATCGGTGGCCTGCCCGGCCTGCTGCACACCGAGATCCGCGCGGGCGCGTTCACCGACGTCTGCCGCCGGCTGGGTCTGGACCAGTGCGTCACGGTGCCGTCCGACTACACCGGCGAGGAGGGTGCCCGGGCCACCCGGCGGCTGATCAGCACCGCGGCCCGCCCCACCGCGGTGATCTACGACAACGACGTGATGGCGATCGCCGGCCTGGCGGTGGCCCAGGAGATGGGGCTGGCCGTGCCGGGCGACCTGTCGATCGTTGCCTGGGACGACTCGCCGCTGTGCCGCCTGGTGCATCCGCCGTTGACCGCGCTGGGCCGCGACATCCCGGCGTACGGTGCGCACGCCGCGCGGCAGCTGCTGGCGACGATCGCCGGTGAGCCGACGCAGGCGTACCAGGACGAGACGCCGCACCTGACCCCGCGTGGCAGCACCGCACCGCCACGCGCCGGCTGACCTGCCGTGGCCGGCCAGTGAACCGATTAAGTTTCCGGAGCGTTAAACGGTGCGAAAACCGCGAATCTCACTGCGTACCGTCGGGTCCACCCCGACCCGCCGACCACCGCGGGTTATGCTCGGACCGGTCACGTGACTGGCGCAGCGAAGGTGGAACCGACCACCGGGGAGCGACCATCGACGTGCGCCGCGCGCCTGGGTGCACCGTCGACGGCACCGTCATGTCCGGGGATGTCCCCGGCCGGCGGAGCCGCCCGACCCCAGGAGGGCACGCCGTGCACGTACCGCAGATCCCGCAACTGACCGCCACCGATCCTGAGCTCGCCGCCCTCGTCGAGGGTGAGGCCCGCCGCCAGCACGACAAGCTGCGCATGATCGCCTCGGAGAACTACGTCTCCGCCGCCGTGCTGGAGGCCAGCGGCACAGTGCTGACCAACAAGTACTCCGAGGGCTACCCGGGCCGGCGCTACTACGAGGGCCAGCAGTTCGTCGACCCGATCGAGACGCTCGCCGTCGAGCGGGCCAAGACGCTGTTCGGGGCGGCCCACGCCAACGTCCAGCCGTACTCGGGCTCCCCCGCCAACCTCGCCGTGTACCTCGCCTTTCTCTCCCCCGGCGACACCGTGCTGGGGATGTCGCTGCCGATGGGCGGGCACCTCACCCACGGCTGGTCGGTGTCGGCCACCGGCAAGTGGTTCAACTCGGTCCGCTACAACGTCTCCCGCGACACCGGCCGGATCGACTTCGACGAGGTACGTGACCTGGCCCGCCGCGAACGGCCGAAGGTGATCTTCTGCGGCGGTACGGCGGTGCCGCGGACCATCGACTTCCCGGCCTTCGCCGAGATCGCCCGGGAGATCGGCGCGGTGCTCGTCGCGGACATCGCGCACATCGCCGGCCTGGTCGCCGGCGGCGCGCACCCCTCGCCGATCGGCCACGCCGACGTGGTCACCACCACCACCCACAAGACGCTGCGCGGCCCGCGCGGCGCGATGATCCTCACCACCGAACAGCACGCCGCCGCGATCGACAAGGCAGTCTTCCCCGGCCTGCAGGGCGGCCCGCACAACCACACCACCGCCGGCATCGCCGTCGCGTTGCGCGAGGCCGACACCGACGACTTCCGCCGGTACGCCCACCAGGTGGTCGCCAACGCGAAGGCGCTCGCCGCCGCGCTGGTCGACCGGGGCTTCGAGCTGATCTCCGGCGGCACCGACAACCACCTGATCCTGGCCGACCTGACCGGCAAGGGCGTCGGTGGCAAGCCGGCCGCGCAGGCGCTGGACCGGGCCGGGATCGAGCTGAACTACAACACGGTGCCGTACGACCCACGCAAGCCGTTCGACCCGTCCGGCATCCGGCTGGGCACCGCCGCGCTGACCACCCGCGGCCTGACCGAGGCGCAGATGCCACAGGTCGCCGCCTGGCTGGACGACGCGGTGACCGCAGCGGTCAAGGACGACGGTGCCGCCCTCGACCAGATCGCCGGGGAGGTAGCCGACCTGCTGGCCGGCTACCCGATGCCCGGCTACGCCGCCTGACCTGCGCCGATCGCCGCCCGATCTGCGCCCACCCGCGCCTGACCTGCTCCCACCCGCGCCTGGTCTGCGGCCGTCCGGGTCAGTGCGACGGGGTGGGGAAGTCGGCGATGTACGCCTCGGTCCGCTCCGCAGGTGCGGGGCGGGCCAGGGCGTACCCCTGACCGAACCGGCAGCCGGCCCCCTGCGCCTGGCTCACCTGACCGTCCGTCTCCAGCCCCTCGGCGACGATCTCCAGCCCGAACCGCCGGCCCAGCCCAGCCACCGCTTCCAGCATCGGGTGGACACTGTCCGGGCCGGCACCGGCGCCGGCGACCAGCGACCGGTCGATCTTGACGACGTCCAGCGGCAGCCGCCGCAGCTGGGCGATCGACGCCTGGCCGGCGCCGAAGTCGTCCAACGCGATCCGCACCCCGTGCGCCCGCAGGTTCGCCAACTGCGCGAGGATCTGCGGATTCTCGGCAGCCGCCAGCTCCTCGGCGACCAGCGACTCGGCCACCTCGACGACGAGCCGCTCCGGCCCGATGCCCTGTGCGGCCAGCATGGCCATCAGGTCGGCCACGAAGGTGGTCGCGGCCAACTCTGCCGGGGCGACGTTGACCGACAGCCACAGCCCGTGCCCCTCCCGTGACCAGGACGCCAACTGCCGGCAGGCGGTGGCCCGCGCCCACCGGCCGATGTGGCCCAGCAGCGACAGTTCCCGGGCCACGGCGAGCAACTCGGCCGGCAGCACCGTGCCGAGCACCGGGCTGCGCCAGCGCAGCAGCGCCTCGACCCCCACCGGTTTGCCGTCGACCAGGTCCACCACCGGCTGGTACACCACGTCCAACTCGCCCCGCTCGGCCGCGCCCGGCAGCTCCCGCTCCAGGTCCAGCCGCCGGACCAGCTGTTCCTCCAGGTAGGAGTCGTACCACTCGACCCGGTTGCGACCGAGCTGGCGGGCCCGGCGGCGGGCCAGGTCCGCCCGGCGCAGCACATCGTCCGCCCCGGCGCCGCCGGCCACTTCGGCCATGCCGATGCTGGTCTGCAGCGCAACCACCGCGCCGGGCAGCTGGCACGGCTCGCGCAGCGCCGCGACCAGCCGCGCCCCGGTTCCGTACGCCAGCATCGGGCCGGCGACGGTGATCACCGCGAACTCGTCGCCGCTGAGCCGGGCGACCACGTCGTCCGGCTCCACCGTGTCCCGCAGCCGCCGCCCCACCTCGACCAGCACCGCGTCGCTGACCTCCCGCCCGTACTGCTCGTTG
Source organism: Solwaraspora sp. WMMB762 (assembly GCF_049179115.1). Lineage (NCBI taxonomy): Bacteria > Bacillati > Actinomycetota > Actinomycetes > Micromonosporales > Micromonosporaceae > Solwaraspora > Solwaraspora sp. WMMB762. The sequence continues at coordinate 6,776,386 of NZ_JBMHMD010000001.1, read as the reverse complement.
ACGCCGACCAGCCCGTGCAGGTCGATGATCAGCAACGCACCGGGGTGGCCGGGCAGGTCCCGCTGGTTGGCGATCTGGCGCATCAGCTCCCGGCGGTTCGCCAACCCGGTCAGCTGGTCGGTGAAGCCGAGCTTGTACAGTCGCCGCTCCAGGTGCACCCGCTCCCCCACGTCGCGCACATGCACCACGAGCGCTCCGACCTCGGGCACCGTCCGCTGGTCGGACACGGTGGACTCGGTGTCCCGCCACCGACCGTGGCCGTCCCGCAGCCGGGCGGTGACCAGCGGGGTCCGACTGGTCGGTACCAGCCGGCCGGTCACCACGCCGGTCAGCACCGTGATCACCTCGGGGACGTCCTCCGGATGCATCAGCTCGATGAACGGCCGGCCGAGCACCTGCGCGTCGGCCAGCCCGAACAGCCGCGCGGCGGCCGGTGACTGCCACCGCACCCGCAGGTCATCGCCGAGGGTCAGGGTGAGATCGTTGCCGCCGGAGACCAACGACCGGAAGTGCGCCTCCTGAATGCTCAGCCGCCTGGCGTAGGACCGCACGTCGGCCGCGGCCATCATCTCCCGGACCACCAGCGTCGGGATCACCGCGAGGCCGAGCAGGACCGACGTACGGTCGAACGATCCCTGGGTCGCCACGTGGTATACGGCCGCCAGCGCGGCCACCACCGCCGGAACCGTCACCAGTGGATACGCGGCGAGCCGGCCGCGCACCGGAGTGACCGGCTGCGAGCCCGCGCGCTGCGCCCGCTGCGCACCGATGACCAGCAACAGCATGCCGCCGACCGCCGGGGCCATCGCCAGACACCAGAGCCAGCCCGCAGTGCCGTACGCGAAACAGACCGTCGGGGCGGCCAGCCCGATGAGCACCGCGCCGGAGCCGCCGGCACAGTACAGCACCGACGGACGCTGCCGCCGTACCGCCAGGGCGGTGACCGCGATGATCGCCCCGGCCCCGATCACGCTCAGCTCGACGAAGAGCACGGCCGACGGCACGGTGTCGACCGGCGACAGCAGCCAGCCGGCGAAGATCAGGCTGATCCCCAGGCTCAGCCCGTCGACCACCCGCCGCAGCCGCAGCCGCCAGGTCTCGGCGACGCCCGGCAGCAGCAGAATCGCCGCAAGGTGACCGGCCAGGGCGAGGATGAGCCCGCTGAGCGCCAGGCCGGTCCGGGCCGCCGCCGGGCTGAAGGCGGCGACGCAGACCGCGGTGGCGCCGCCGACGCTGGTCACGGCGAGCAGGCCGGCTCCGCGACAGTCCCGGAGGTCGCCGCTACGGGCGTGCGCGGTGACGGCCATCCGCGACAGCCGTAAACCGGGCATGCCAACGCCGAACAGCACCGCGCCGAGCACCGCGACGGGGGCGGTCAGCAGGCCGGCCGCGCCGGCGGCCAGCAGCAGCGCGGCGGCGCCGGCCGGTGCGGGCAGGGTCCAGCCGGGGGGTTGGGCCCGATGGGGGCGGGGACGGGTACGGGATGGTTCGGGGAACGCCTCAGGCACGGTGGCCGTCGCCTCCACGGAAGGGGTCGGGGCACAGCCGGGCCGGGTCGGCCCTCTGTGCCGGTCACAACGAACCAGTCCGGCGCCGGGTTACGGGGCGGTCACCGGAGATTTCCGTCGGGTTTCCGCACCGGCGCCGCCCGACCTACCCGGCAGCCGACACCCACCGGCCGGATGCCAGGATTGTCGGATGAGTCGCAGGGTAACTGTCCGGTTCCGGCCGCACCAGGCGATCATGCTGGCGGCGGTGATCGCGTTCGTCGGGTCGCTGCCGCTGGCCGGTGCCCGCTGGTATCTGCTGCCGGTCCTGCTGCTGCCGCTGGCGATCGCGATCTGGGCGGTCCGCTCCGGAACCGATGCCGACCCGGCCGGGCTCCGGGTGCGGGCGCTGATCGGCCAGCGCCGGATCGGCTGGTCGCGGGTGGCCGAGCTGGCGGCCGACCCGCAGGGCCGGGCGGTGGCGCTGCTCACCGACGGCGAGCGGGTACGGCTGCCCGCCGTACGGGCCGACGACCTGCCCCGGCTGATCGCCGCCAGCGGGCAACCGCTCGACCCGGCGACTCCGCCGACCCCGCTCAACCCGCCGACCCCACTCAACCCGGCGGCTCCGGCGACCGACGCGACCGACGAACCGGCCACGCCGCCGACTCAATAGCCGTCCACCACGACGTTGTCCAACGGCTCGCCCGCGGCCAGCCGGGTGACCTGCCGACCCGCCAGGGCGTACGCGCGAGGCAGCAGACCGCGTACCGACCCGGCGATGTGTGGACTGATCACCACGTTCGGCAACATCCATAGCGGATGGTCTGCGGGCAGCGGTTCGGGGTCGGTCACGTCGAGTACGGCGCAGATCCGGCCGGTGGACAGCTCCGCGGTGAGCGCTGCCGTATCGACCACCGGGCCGCGGGCGGCGTTGACCAGCAGCGCACCGTCGCGCATCGCGGCCAGCGCGGCCGCGTCGACCATCCCCCGGGTCCGGTCGGTCAGCGGCACGATCAGCACCACGATGTCGGCGTACGGCAACAGGGCGGGCAGCTCGTCGACGCCGTGCACCTGTTCGGCCGGCCGGGCGGTCCGGGCCACCAGCGTGAACTCCACCTCGAACGGGGTCAGCCGGGCACGCAGCGCGGCACCGATCGATCCCGCGCCGACGATGAGGACCCGTTTGCCGGCCAGCTCGTCGGTCGGGGCGAACCGCTCGTACGACCATTCTCGACGGGTCTGCGCCCGGATGAAGCCGGCGAAGTCGCGGACGTGGGTGAGGATCGCAGCGGCGATCCACTCCGCCGTCGACGAGTCGTGCACCCCGCGCGCGTCGCAGAGCGTCAAGTGCTCCGGCAGCCGCCCCACCCAGGCGTCGGCACCGGCGGACAGCAACTGCACCACCTGGAGGTCCGGCATCTTGCCGGCCAGCTCCGCCGCTCCGGGCCGGGCCAGGAACGGAGGCACCCAGAACCGCACGCCGGCGGGGTCGGACGGCAGCTGGGTGATGTCGGCGGCGACCTCGACGGTCACCTCGTCGGGCAGCCGGCCGAGCAGTTGCCGGCCGTGCTCGTGGGGGATCCAGACCTTCACCGGTCCGACGATAGCGGGCCTTCCGGGTCCGGCCCGCACAGGCCGGACATCACATGATCATCCGGTACGAGGTCGATCAAGACACGGACACATGCCTACTTGCGAGTACGTTACTCGTTCGAAAATGCACTTTATCGATCATGCTGCATTGTTCTATATTTGTATTCAAATCCCTGGCGCCCCGACGCATCGCGATACCGACGCGAGAACACGGGCGACAAGGTGAAACCAGGTCGCATTCCGTCGACTACCACCGTCGTCTTACCGACTCTCGCTTCGGGGAGGGAGCGATGGACAGTTACCCATCAACAATGATCTCGGACCCTCTGTTCGTCGGAAGGTTGAACCGTCGCCACCGGCGGGCGGTCGGTGCCGTACTGGCGGCGGCACTAGGCATGGTCCTGGTGATCGGGAACGCTTCCACCGGGTACGCCGACGGCGTACCGCACCAGGACGCGGCGGTCACCGAGGCCGGTGCCGGGACCCGACAGGCTCCAGACGAACTCGGCGCCGTGACCGCCACCGCCGCTGGCTACTCCCACAGTCTTGCCTTGCGCTCGAACGGCACCGTCGTCGCCTGGGGCTCGAACTATTTTGGGGAACTTGGCAACGGGCAATTCGACTGGGGTACGACGCCGGTCCCGGTACAGGTATGTGCGGTCGGCCAGATCGCACCGTGCACTCAGTTCCTCAACGGCGTGATCGCTATCGCAGCCGGCCAATATTACAGTCTCGCCCTGCTCCGAGACCGTACCGTCGTCGCCTGGGGTGACAACTCCACAGGGCAGCTCGGCAACGGCACCTACACCGTCCGCTCCACTCCGGTACGGGTCTGTGCGGTAGCGCAGGTCGCGCCCTGCGGTCAATTCCTGGCTGGGGTCCGGACCCTGACGGCAGGCATAGCCCACAGTCTCGCCCAACTGACCAATGGCACTGCGGTCGCCTGGGGCTCGAACTACTACCGGCAACTCGGCGACAGCACCGCCATTGACCGCACCACCCCGGTGCCCGTGTGTGCAGTAGAGCAGGGCACCCCCTGCAACCGGTACCTGACCGGAGTCAGATCCCTCGCGGCCGGCGGGTACCACAGCCTGGCTGTGGTGGACAGCGCGCTGGCTGTCGCCTGGGGCCGGAACGATTCCGGGCAACTCGGCGACGGCACCACCACCGACCGGCGCACCCCGGTACGCGTGTGCGCGACAGGACAGGTCGCACCCTGCGGTCAGCAGCTGAACGCGGTGCGGGCCGTAGCAGGCGGCATCAGCCACAGCATGGCGCTGCGCGGCGACGGCGGTCTCGTCAGCTGGGGCAGCAACTTCGCCGGAAAGCTTGGCGACGGCACCACCACCGACCGCCTCACCCCGGTACGGGTATGCGCGGCAGGGCAGACCGCACCCTGCACGCAGTACCTGTACGGAATCCGGCACATCGGCGCCGGCGGGTACCACAGCATGGCGCAGCTCAGCAGCGGCGGCGTCCTGACCTGGGGATTCAACAGCCTAGGCCAACTCGGTGATGGCGGCTACGAGGACCAACTCACTCCGGTACGGGTGTGCGCGGTGGGGCAGACCGCTCCCTGCACGCAGCATCTCACCCTGATCAGAGCCGTCTCCGCTGGAAGCAATCACAATCTGGCGCTACAGGTCGACTACACGGTGATCGCATGGGGCTACAACTTCTACGGAGAACTCGGTGACGGCACCACAATCACCCGTCCCGTCCCAGTACAGGTCGTCGCGCCTCGGCCAGCGCTCCGCTCGTAGTCGGTGATGCCGGGGTGGGAGCGGCACCGGTCCGTGGGACGAGCCCACGGACCGGTGCCGCTGCGATTCCGGTCGGACCTATGACGGTGTCAGGCCGGCTCGTAGGTCATGCAGTCGGCTGTTTCCCGGCTCGGCCCGACCCGGATCGCCGGAGCCCGGCACTCCAGCTCGGCGTTGAACCGGCAGTCGGCACGCTTACAGGCACCAACCTGAGCGATCACCGCGTCGAGGCCGCCCTTGGACGAGATGTCGAAAAAGGTGGTGCAGCTGGCGCTGTCCGCCTCGGTGCCGATCGTGATGGCGAAGGCGTGACAGCCCTCGTGCTGGTTGTACGCGCACTCCACGGCGGTGCACTCCTGCACCCGGGGCATCTCCATCATCGCGGTCATGGTGGTCCTCCTAGCTCGGCAGCATCCGGCAGTGGCAACGTCGTCGCCACTGTGGGAAAACCGTAGTCCACTGCGATCGAATATATGGCGCGTATTCATTTCTCGCAATTTTGGGAACCCTTACCTAACATCATCCGGCGCAATTTTGGATACCCTTGCCTAAGCACTCGCGGGACGCCGTCGGATGCGGATGTCCGGCAGCGGGCTAGTCTGGTGCGGGTGAACGCTCGCCTGCCGTACCGCCGCTCGTCGCGCCGCCCTGCCGCCGCGACCGCAGCGACCGCCGCCGCCAGCCTGACCGCCCTGCTGCTCGCCGGCGGCTGCGCTTTCGGCGAGCCGGAGCCGGACCAGGCCGGCGCTCCCCCCACCTTCCCCGCCCCCACCGAGACGCCGACCGGCGGCGGCGTCGACCAGCAGGTGGCCGTCACCGTGCTGGCCAGCGGACTGGCGGTGCCGTGGGGGGTGGCGTTCCTGCCGGACGGCGCCGCACTGGTCACTGAGCGAGACAGCGCCAAGATCCTGCAGGTCGGGCCCGGTTCGAGCCCGGACGGGCTGGACGTCACCGAGGTGCAGACCATCGACCAGGTCGACGGCGGCGGCGAGGGCGGCCTGCTCGGCATCGCCGTCTCCCCCGAGTACGCCACCGACGAGACGGTGTTCGTCTACTACTCCACCGCCGAGGACAACCGGATCGCCCGGCTGACCCTGGGCGGCGAGCCGGAACCGATCGTCACCGGCATTCCGCTCTCCGGCATCCACAACGGCGGCCGACTCGCCTTCGGACCCGACGGCTTCCTCTACGCCACCACCGGAGACGCCTCGGACACCGGCCTGTCCCAGGACCAGGAGAGCCTCGGCGGCAAGATCCTGCGGATGACGCCGGCCGGCGAGCCGGCCCCCGGCAACCCGTTCCCCGACTCGCTGGTCTGGTCGCTGGGCCACCGCAACGTGCAGGGCATCGCCTGGGACGCCCAGGACCGGCTGTACGCCACCGAGTTCGGCCAGAACCTGTGGGACGAGATCAACCTGATCGAGCCGGGCGAGAACTACGGTTGGCCACAGGTCGAGGGCGAAGGCGGCGACGGGCGATTCGTCGACCCGCTGGTCGTCTGGCCGACCGAGGAGTCCTCCTGCTCCGGGGCGGCCGTGGTGGACCGGATCCTGGCCGCCGCGTGCCTGCGCGGCGAACGGCTGTGGCTGGTCGAGCTGACCGAGTCCGGTACGGTCTTCGGCCAGCCCCGCGCGCTGCTCACCGAGGAGTACGGTCGACTACGCACCGTCGTGCAGGCACCGGACGGCTCGGTCTGGGTGACCACCTCGAACCAGGACGGCCGGGGCGAACCGGCCCCGGAGGACGACCGTATTCTGCGGCTGGTCTTCGCCGACGGCGGAGCCGGGCGCAGCTGACCCACCCGCCTCCCCACCCTCGATCAGACAGGCATCATCTCACCATGAGCGACGAGCAGACGGCCGACCGGAGCCGTCCCGGCCAGCAGCCGGGCCGTCCGGATCAGCAGCCGGGCCGCCCCGGGCGGCGGCTGGCGCGCGCCGGGCGACGGCTCGGCTCGGTCAGCCGTACCGCTGGTCGTGGGTTGCGGCGGGCCGCGCGGTCCCGGGCGACCCGGCGGATCGGCGTGGCGCTCGCAGTCGTCGCGGTCAGTCTGGCCGGAGTCGTCATCGGTGTCCTGCTCGGGGCCCGTGCCGACGTCGACATCGGCCCGTTCCGGGCCGAGATGGCGGTGACCCCGGCGGTGGACGGCGGCACCACCATGGCCATTCCGCCGCTCGGCGCGCTGCACGTGGACAGCCACGAAGGGCCGGTCCAGCTCTCCATCCGGCTCGGCTCCCTCGACCAGGTCCGCACGCTCGCACTGCTCGACGACCCGAACGCGATCACCCGGGCCAGTCAGACCGTGGTCGGCGACGTCACCGAGGGGGTGCTGCGGCTCGGTATCCGTACCATCGCGGTCGCCGTGCTCACCACGTTGATCCTCGCCGCGCTGGTCTTCCGCGACACCCGCCGGGTCGCCTGGTCCGGCACTCTGGCGTTGCTGATCACCGGCGGCAGCATCGGCGTCGCGGCGACGACCATCCGGCCGGAGTCGATCGAGGAGCCACGGTACGAGGGTCTGCTGGTCAACGCCCCGGCGGTGGTCGGTGACGTACAGCGGATCGCCACCAACTACAGCCAGTACGCCGAACAGCTGCAGCACATCGTCAGCAACGTCAGCCGGATCTACACCACCGTGTCGACGCTGCCCGTCTACCAGGCGGCCGAGGGCACCACCCGGGTGCTGCACGTGTCGGACATGCACCTCAACCCGACCGGCTGGTCGGTGATCCGTACCGTGGTCGAGCAGTTCGACATCGACGTGGTGATCGACACCGGGGACATCACCGACTGGGGCAGCGAGCCGGAGGCGAACTACGTCGCCTCGATCGGGCTGCTGGAAGTGCCGTACGTGTTCATCCGCGGCAACCACGACTCGATCCGCACCCAGGAGGCGGTGGCCAGCCAGCCGAACGCGATCGTGCTGGACAACGAGGTCACCGAGGTCGCCGGGCTGACCATCGCCGGCATCGGCGACCCCCGGTTCACCCCGGACAAGCAGACCAGCCCGGCCGACGGCGGGTTGTCCAAGCCGGCCACCGACCAGGTGATCGGGGTCGGCGAGCAGCTAGCCGCGACGATCCGGGGCACCGACGAACCGGTAGACATCGCCCTGGTGCACGACCCGGTGTCCGCCGGCCCGCTGTCCGGCACCACGCCGCTGGTGCTGGCCGGGCACACCCACAACCGGGAGGTCCGGATGCTCGCCGAGATTCCTGGTGAGCAGCCGACCCGGCTGATGGTGGAGGGTTCGACCGGCGGGGCCGGGCTGCGCGGCCTGGAAGGCGAGGAGCCGACGCCACTGGCCATGACGGTGCTGTACTTCGACGCCGAGCACCAGTTGCAGGCGCATGACGACATCCGGATCGGCGGCACCGGCCAGGCCCAGGTGACCCTGGAGCGGCACGTCGTCGCCGGCCCGGAACCGGATCCGGACCCCTCGGCGTCGCCGACTCCTACCGCCGATCCGTCCGCGACTCCGACCGCCACTGCGTCCACGGTCCCGGAACCCAGCCCGTCCTGAGCTCACACCCACCCCGCTGGACGCGCGCCCACCCCCGCGATCTAGAAGGATTTGGCCGGTATATCGACCACGATCCTTCTAGATCGCGGCCGTCAGAGGCTCACCGGCGCCCCGGCCCGCGCCGCCAGCCAGGGTCGCGCCGCAGCCCGCGCCGCCAGCCAGGGTCGCGCAGCCTATCCCTGTGGGTCTGAGGTACCAGTGGAGCTTGATGCCGGAGGTGCATCTTGATGCACCTGTGGCATCAGGTCGTGAAAGGGCACCTTGGTCCCGGAAGCCGGCCCTGGCCGGATGACCGCGCCGGGGCGGCGCAGTGCCGCCGCGCGGACCATCACCATCATCATCTGGCCGTCCCGGTTGCCGTGCAGTCGGGTGCCGAGCAGGTGAATCCATTCGATGTTCGGGTGGGCGGCCTCGGCGCGGACGTGGATGACCCTCAGTCGCAGGGGTCCGTCGCCATTCAGATAGTCCCTCGCGCCAATTTCGATGACGTCCCACGGCTGCACCAGCGGCGATCTTGTCGACTCAGTCATCGCCACCTGCCCCGGTCGCCGGGTCGGCAGTGAGCCAGATGCCGACCGAGGCGAGCAGCCGGCGGATGGTCCGGGCGGCATCGCGGTCGTACCGGTCCAGGTAGGCCACCGCGAGCCGCAGCCCCGGACAGATGATCGTGCCGCAGCGCGGACACCCGGTCACCGGGTCGGGCAGGTGTATCGCGGCCAGGTGGCGGGCGCGGGCGATCACCGGGTGGTCGACGTAGCCGGGCACGGCGCTGCCGGTCGGCACCGACATCCAGCCGAGTACGCCGTGCCGGCGCAATTGATCTTTGTCATTCATTCTTGCGCCATGTGTCCCCCATCGGGACAACGATGGACGCCTTCTCGAATTTTCCACTCCTCCACCCTGGACTTCCCCGCCTCCCCTATGGAAGATGGGATTCGTCCTCGTAGCAACAACATCCCTCACGGGGCACACCCTGCCCATTGTAAAGCAATTCTGTAGAGAGCTGGAGGAAACGAATGTCTGGAGCAGCGAGCGCCTATCTGATAGCGGAGCTCCGCCGCCGCCGCGAGTTGGCCGGACTCACCCAGGAGCAGCGGGGCGCCGCCCTGCACTGGTCGGCCCAGCACGTCAGCGCGGTCGAGCGCGGCGCCCGGCCGATCCGGCTCGACTACCTGGCCACCATCGACCGGGTCTTCAACTGCGACTACTCGACCCTCTGGGAGCTGCTGCTGCGCACCGAGCGGGCCCCGGTCTGGCTGCGCCCGTGGCTGGAGCACGAGCGGGAGGCGATCATGCTGCGCTGCTACGAACCACTGCTGGTGCCCGGCCTGCTGCAGACCGAGGCGTACGCCCGCGTCATCCTCACCCACGCCGGGGTGGCGATCGACGACGTCGACACCACCGTCGGCGACCGGCTCGGCCGGCAGGAGATCCTGCACCGGGCCGAGCGGCCGTGCCGCTTCGTCGGGGTGATCGACGAGGCGGTGCTCACCCGGGCGGTCGGCGGCCCGGCGGTGATGCGTGAGCAGGTCCTGGCGCTGATCGCCGCCTGCGACCGGCCCAACGTCTCGATCCAGGTGGTGCCGGCCGGGGTCGGTGCCTACCCGGGGCTGAACGGCCCGTTCACCCTGGCCAGCCTGGACGGCCGGGCGGCCGGCTTCGTCGACGGGCCGTTGGAGGGCCAGACCATCGAGTTGGAGGCCGATCTGACCAGACTGGAGCATGCCTGGGAGTCGCTGCGGGAGTACGCTCTGCCCAGCGAGCAGTCCGTGGCGTTGATGCAGGAGGCAGCCGACAGATGGGCATGACGACCGATCCTCGACCGGCCTGGCGGACCAGCAGCCGCAGCAACGGCACCGGCGGCAACTGTGTCGAAGTCGCCGACAACCTGCCCGGCCGGGTCCTGGTCCGCGACAGCAAGGACCGCACCGGCGGCACCCTCACCTTCTCCCCCACCGCCTGGCGGACCTTCGTCAGCCGCACCGGCCGGTAGCCCGACCGCCAGGCCGCGCAGCAGCCGGTGCGACCACTGAACGCCGAGTGACACAGGAGGTACCTCACGCCGTCGCGGCGAGGTACCTCCTGTGTCACTGAGCAGAGGTCAGCCCTGCGGTGGTCAGCCCTGCGCGCCGAGGCGGGACAGGATCAGCTCCCGGACGGTACGCGCGTCCGCCTGGCCCCGGGTCGTCTTCATCACCGCGCCGACCAGCGCCCCGGCCGCCGCCACCTTGCCGTCGCGGACCTTCGCCGCGATGTCCGGGTTGGCGGCGATCGCCTCGTCGACGGCGGCGGTCAACGCACCGGTGTCGGAGACTACCTCCAGGCCGCGCGCGGTCATCACCTCGGTCGGCGTGCCTTCCCCGGCGGCCACCGCCTCCAGAACGGTCCGGGCCAGCTTGTCGTTGAGCTTGCCCGAGTCGACCAGCCCTTGCAGCTCGGCGACGTGCGCCGGGGTGACCCCGAGCCCGGTCAGCTCCACACCGGACTCGTTGGCCCGGCGGGCCAGCTCGCCCAGCCACCACTTGCGGGCACCGGCCGGGGTGGTGCCGGCGGCGATGGTCTGCTCGATCAGCTCGACCGCGCCGGCGTTGACCACCGACTGCATGTCGTGGTCGGTCAGCCCCCACTGCTCCTGCAGCCGCTTGCGGTGCACCCGGGGCAGCTCCGGCAGGGCGGCCTTCAACTCGGCCACCCAGGCGGCGTCCGGGGCGAGCGGCACCAGGTCCGGCTCCGGGAAGTAGCGGTAGTCGGTGGCGGTCTCCTTGGAACGCCCCGACGTGGTGTCCCCACTGTCCTCGTGGAAGTGCCGGGTCTCCTGCACGATCCGGCCACCGGCGTCGAGCACCGACGCCTGGCGCAGCATCTCCGCGCGTACCGCCCGCTCCACCGACCGCAGCGAGTTGACGTTCTTGGTCTCGGTGCGGGTGCCCCACTCGGTCTGCCCGACCGGGGTCAGCGAGGTGTTCACGTCGCAGCGCAGCGAACCCTGCTCCATTCGTACGTCGGACACGCCCAGCGAGCGGATCACGTCCCGCAGCTCGGTGACGTACGCGCGGGCCACCTGCGGAGCCCGGTCACCGGTGCCGGGGATCGGCTTGGTGACGATCTCCACCAGCGGGATACCGGCCCGGTTGTAGTCGACCAGCGACTCGGTCGCCCCGTGAATGCGCCCGGTCGCGCCGCCGACGTGCAGCGTCTTGCCGGTGTCCTCCTCCAGGTGCACCCGCTCGATGCCGATGCGCACCAGCTCGCCGTCGACCTCGACGTCCAGCCAGCCGTCCACGCACAGCGGCTCGTCGTACTGGCTGATCTGGTAGTTCTTCGGCATGTCCGGGTAGAAGTAGTTCTTCCGGGCGAACCGGCACCAGTCGGCGATCGAGCAGTTCAGCGCCAGGCCGATGCGGATCGTCGCCTCGATCGCCGCCTTGTTCGCCACCGGCAACGAGCCGGGCAGCCCGAGGCAGACCGGGCAGACCTGGGTGTTCGGCTCGGCCCCGAACCCGGTCGGGCAGCCGCAGAACATCTTCGTGTTGGTGCCCAGCTCGACGTGCGTCTCCAGGCCGATCACCGGCTCGTAGCGGGCGACGACATCCTCGTACATGGGCAACGCGGTCGTGCTCATCTCACAGCTCCAACTCTCGGCGCGGCACCGACCGCACCAGCCTAGTGTCCACCTGGGTTCCGCTCATCGACCTGGCCGGTAACCGAGTGCCACGAGAGCCCGCCGGGTGTCGTCCCACCACCGCCGGTACGCCGGCACCTGCGAAGGCGCCGTCGCTGCGGTCGACCATGCTGACCACATCATCGATACCTGCTGGCCCGGTCCGGTCCCGTACCGGTTGTACGTCGGCGACGTACACCGTTTCATCGAACTCGGTCAGGCACAGTCCTTCCAGTGAGCGTGCCAGCAGCCGGGGCAGGAAGCGGTCATCGCTGAGGCCTTCGGAGATCAGTGCGGTTGAGAGATAGCGCATCAGCGATCCAGCGTCTCCAGGACCTCGAATTCGGCAATCTCTGCCTTGGTGACCACACCGCTGGGATCTTCGAGATCCAACGCAAGCTGATCACCACCGATCAGGCGGCTACGGGTGATCCGGCTGCGCGGTTCGCCCTTGCGGACCCGGGTCACCACGTCCAGGTAGACCGCATGGAGCCGTCCCCCGTCCTCGCCGCGTTCCAACGCCCGCAGGATCGCAGGCGAGTGGCTGCTCAGGATCAACTGGGTCAATCGATTGCCGTCCGCTTCGTCGCGCGGCTCCAACGAGCGTTCGACCAGGGCCCGCAGGTACCGCACGAACTGGGCAAGCCGCTGCGGGAAGATGCCGTTCTCCGGCTCCTCGAAGCAGATCAGCCCGGCCCCACGCGGATCGTAGAGCGCGGCGAGCAGCGCGATCGCCCGCAGCGTCCCGTCGGAGGCGACCCGGGCCGAGAACGGTGCCTCGTCGCGGGTCACCACTTCGACCTGACGCTGCCGACGCGCCTCGTCCTCGGCGAGACGGACCCCGACTACTCCCGGTATCACTTCGGATACGTCGGCGGAAAGGTCGTTCAACGCGCCCTCCGGCCGGTCCTCGGTGCCCGTCGCAGCGGCCAGGTAGCGCAGTGTGTTGGCCAGGTGGGCACCGTTGGGCGCGAGGCTGTCCGGGTCGTCATAGGAATCCGGGGTACGCAGCGCGCTGGGATCGAGGTGCAGCAATCGCCACGACCGCAGCTCCCGCTTGAGCGCGTACAGCAGCGGGAAGTCGGTGGCGGTGGTCAAACTGGACAGCACGGTCGCCGTCGCCGCCGTCGCCGGCAGCTTCCGCTTGCGGCCCTGGTTGCCCTGCTGCCGGATGCTGAAAATCGCACGCCCCTGCTCGTCGCGCTCGGTCTCCAGCAGCTCCCGGCCACCGCCGCGGTAACTGGCCACCTGCTTCCACCGCGGGATCAATGCCCGCAACGCAGCGTCGTCGGACTTGGGGATCCGGTACGCCGCCTCCCGCAGCACGTACGGTCGGCGGGACCCGCCCGGACCGGCCGACCGCAGCTCGATCGCCAGCTCGTAGCGCAGCCGGGAGTGGTTGACCTCGGCGGTGTCGCCGAACGCGTCGGTCACCGACGACCCCAGCAGCACCTCGACGGCGAAGGTCATCACCGGCATCTGGCTGCCGTCGGTGTGCCGATGGAACAGATCGGGAACTTCCCCGCGCATCTGCTGAGCGGCCTCCAGCAGCGGGTCGTCGGCCAGCCGGGACAGGAACTGGATCGCGTCGAACAGGTTCGACTTGCCGGCCGCGTTCCGCCCGATGATCACGAGAAACGGCGGCACGTCCAGCGTGAAGTCGCGGAACGACTTGAAGCCGTCGATCTCGATCCGGGTCAGCACGTCGCGGCTCAGAGCTCCGGCGGGGTGAGGGTGCCGACCGCCGACTCCAGGGCCGCCGCGACCCGGTACATCCGGTCGTCGGCCATCGTCGGCGCCATCACCTGCAACCCGACCGGCAGCCCGTCGGCCAGCCCGCACGGCACCGAGATGGCCGGGCCGCCGTACAGGTTGGTCGGGATGGTGAACAGGTCCGCCAGATACATCTGGTACGGGTCGGCGGTGCGCGCCCCGAGTGGGAACGCCACGAACGGCGTGGTCGGCGAGATCAGCACGTCGACCTGCTCGAACGCGGCGGTGAAGTCGCGGGTGATCAGGGTACGGACCTTCTGCGCCTGCCCGTAGTAGGCGTCGTAGTAGCCGCTGGACAGCGCGTACGTGCCGAGCATAATCCGCCGCTTGACCTCCGGACCGAAGCCCTGGTCGCGGGTCAGCGACATGACCTCTTCCAGGGACCGGTTGCCGTCGTCGCCGCTGCGCAGCCCGTACCGGACGCCGTCGTAGCGGGCCAGGTTAGACGAGCATTCGCTCGGCGCGATCAGATAGTACGCCGGCAGCGCGTAGTCGAAGTGCGGGCAGGAGACCTCGACGACCTCGGCACCGAGCTTGGTCAGCGCGTCGACGGCGTCGCGGAACGCGGCCAGCACGCCCGGCTCGACGCCCTCGCCGGTGGCGAACTGGGTGACCAGGCCGAGGCGCACCCCGGTCAGGTCGCCGGAGGCACCGGCACGGGCCGCTTCGACGACCGGCGGCACGGCGGCCGGGATCGAGGTGGAGTCACGCGGGTCGTGCCCGGCGATCGCCTCGTGCAGCAGCGCCGCGTCGAGCACCGTCCGGGCACACGGGCCGGGAGTGTCCAGCGAGGAGGAGAAGGCGATCAGCCCGTACCGGGAGGTGCCGCCGTAGGTCGGCTTGGCCCCGACCGTGCCGGTGACCGCGCCCGGCTGGCGGATCGAGCCGCCGGTGTCGGTGCCGATCGCCAGTGGAGCTTCGTACCCGGCGACCGCCGCCGCGCTGCCGCCGCCGGATCCGCCGGGGATCCGGGTCAGGTCCCACGGGTTGTACGTCGGCCCGTACGCCGAGTACTCGGTCGACGAACCCATCGCGAACTCGTCCATGTTGGTCTTGCCGAGGATCGGCATGCCGGCGGCGCGCAGCCGGGCGACGATCGTCGCGTCGTACGGTGGCCGCCAGCCGTCGAGGATCTTCGACCCGGCGGTGGTCGGCACACCCTTGGTGGTGACGACGTCCTTGACCGCGATCGGTACGCCGGCCAGCGGGCCGAGCGGCTGCCCGGCGGCGCGGGCGGTGTCGACGGCCTGCGCGGCGGCGAGCGCACCGTCGGCGTCGACATGCAGGTAGGCGTGCACCCGCTCATCGACGCCGGCGATCCGGTCCAGGTGGGCGCGGGTCACCTCGACCGCGCTGGTGTCGCCGGCGGCGATCAGCTCGGCCAGCTGCGCGGCGGTCATCCCGGTGAGTTCGGACATGGGTTCAGACCTCCTCGTCCAGGATGCGCGGCACCCGGAACCGGCCGTCCTCGGCGTCCGGGGCGGCGGCGAGCGCGGCGTCGCGGTCCAGACCGGGTGCGACGACGTCGTCGCGCAACACGTTGGTCAGTGGCACCGAGTGCGAGGTGGGCGGGATGTCGTCGGCGGCGACCTCGCCGATCCGGGCGACGGACTGCAGGATGACGTCGAGCTGGCCGGCGAACGTCGCCAGTTCGTCCTCGGTCACGGCCAGCCGCGACAGTCGCGCCAGGTGCGCGACCTCCTCGCGGGAGATGGCGGCCATCTGCGCCCCCTTCGTACGGTGATCGAACGGTTGGCCCCGGATCCTCGCTCAGCGTGGCGAACCGGGCCGGACCCGACGAGTCTATTTCTCCGGTGGGCCGGCCGAGTCATCGGGCGGGTTGGGCGGGTCGGGCGGTGCCGCCGGCGCGTCTGCCGAGTCATCCAGCAGGCCGGGCGGAACGCCACGTGGGCCGGGGACCAGTGGACGGTACCGGGCCAGCCAGCTGACCAGTTCGTCGGCGGGCATCGGCCGGGCGTAGAACCAGCCCTGGGCGACGTGGCAGCCGAGCGCGTACAGCCGCCGCCAGGAGGCGTCGTCCTCGACGCCTTCGGCGACCACCCGCAGCCCGAGCGCCCGGGCCAGCTCGATCACCGAGCGGACGATGGCCGCGTCGTCGGTGTCGGCGGCCATGCCGAGGACGAACGAGCGGTCGATCTTGACCTCGGACAGCGGCAGCCGGCGCAGGTGCTGCATGGACGAGTAGCCGGTGCCGAAGTCGTCCAGGGCGATCGCCACCCCGATCGCGTCGAGCCGCGAGATGGTGGCCAGTACCCGCCGGGGGTCGGCCATCAACGCCCCCTCGGTGATCTCCAACTGGAGTTGCTCCGGTGACAGGTTGTAGCGGGTGAGCCGGTCGGAGATCTGGTCGGCGATCTCGCCGGTGTGCAGGTCCCGGACGCTGACGTTGACGGCTGCCCGCAGAGTGATCCCGGCGGCGGCCCACTTGGCGATCTGCTCGACGACGTCGTCGACGACCCGGCGGGTGAGCAGGCGCATCACGGCGCTCTGCTCGGCGACCTTGATCAACTCTTCCGGGTCGACCATGCCGCGACGCGGATGCCGCCAGCGCAGCAACGCCTCCACCCCGACCACCTCGCCGGTCGCGATCTCCACCTGCGGCTGGTAGTACATGGTGATCTCGCCGACGTCGTCGACCTCCCGACCGGAGTCGGCCGCGTGCGCACCGTTGACGTCGAGCACCCGACGCAGGTCGGCAAGGAGGCTGAGCCGTTCCGGCGTGTTGTGGTCCGAC
Organism: Solwaraspora sp. WMMB762; assembly: GCF_049179115.1. Classification (NCBI taxonomy): domain Bacteria; kingdom Bacillati; phylum Actinomycetota; class Actinomycetes; order Micromonosporales; family Micromonosporaceae; genus Solwaraspora; species Solwaraspora sp. WMMB762. Next base: position 6,759,828 of record NZ_JBMHMD010000001.1, on the reverse strand, counting down.
TCGGCGGCGTAGACGGCGGTGCCGTCACCGGTGTCCTTGGCGTCGTACATCGCGACGTCGGCGTGTTGCAGCAGGGTGGCGAAGTCCCCGCCGTGCTCGGGGTAGAGTGCGATGCCCACCGATCCGCCGACGTCCAGCGGCAGCCCGTCCAGGGCGACCGGCTCGGCGAGCGCGGTCACCACCTGTTCGGCGATCTCCCGCGCCTCGTCCGCGCCGGTGAGCCGGGTGGCCAGGATGGCGAACTCGTCACCGCCGAGCCGGACCACCAGGTCCTGCGGCCGGACCACCATGGCCAGCCGCAGCCCCACCTCGATCAGCAGCCGGTCGCCGACCAGATGCCCGAGTGCGTCGTTGACCCGCTTGAACCGGTCCAGGTCAAGCAGCAGCAGTGCCATCTGGGAGTCCGGCGCTCCGCGCCGGAGCGCGTCGGCGTGTGCCGGCACCTGGTCGGCGATCTCGACGATCAGTGCCTTGCGGTTGGCCAGCCCGGTCAACGGGTCGAGCCGGGCCGACCGCTCCTGCTCGCTGGCCAGCGCGGCCATCCGGTAGACCGCGTACAGCGGCACCAGCACCAGTGGGATCAGCGCCGGGTCGACCTGCGCGGCGACGACCAGCACCGGCCCGAGCAGCAGCAGTGATCCGGTGGAGGACAACTCGAAGCCGATGCCACGGCGGGCCGACCGCCACCACCGGCCGCCGAAGCGCAGCCGGATCGCCAGGGTGACCGTGCTGTAGTTGACCGCCGACCAGGCCGCCGCCGCGCCGACCGCCACTGCGACGTCGCTCCAGGCCAGCTCGGCGGTGCCGGCGAAGGCGCCCGGCCCGGCCAGCCCGGCCACCGCCGCTGCGGCGGCGAGCGCCAGCGCGTACTGCGAGCTGTTGAACAGGGCCCGCCACGGCACGTGCCGGGCCCGCCAGGCGAAGACCGCAACCGCGACGGCCTGCACCGCGACCGCCGGGCCGAGGCCCCAGGCGAGCAGGATGGCGAAGGTGAAACAGACCGACGGGAAGACCTCGGATCGGCGCCGCCGGCCCGGCGGGGTGAACGGTCGGGCGTCGCCGACCACCGCGAGCAGGGCCATCAGCCAGAATGCCGCCGGCAGGTCGGAAATCTGGGCGGGCAGGTTCAGCAACGGCACGGCGCAGACGGCGAGCGCGGCGGCGGTCACGCCGCCGACAAAGCCGAAGAACCCAGGTGCGCGTTCCGGAGGAACGGAGTTCCGCAATGCAGCGGCCTCCATCTGCCCTCCCGTCGCGCTCCCGTGGCCTGCTTCGCCGACTCAGCACGAGCCGGGCGTCCCGCCGACGTCCTACACCTTAAGGACGGACGGCCGGCGGGTCAGGGGCGAAGCGCGGTCGTGACTGATTTGAGACGCGGTCGGCGAATGCCCGACGCGGGGATTCCCGGCCGTCGAGAAATGGCGTCCGCCAATTGTCGGAGCTCCGGCGATGGTCCGGGCCGGCCGGTGCCGGAGCGCCGCTAGCTGGCGGCGGCGGGCTCGGCCGTACCGGCCGTACCGGCAGGCTGGGCGGACTCGGCCGGCTGGTCCGGTTCGTTGACGGCGACCGCCCGGGCCGCGTCCACCCCTTCCTCGAGGAGAACCCCGAAGCCTGCCTCGTCGAGCACCGGGACACGCAGTGATACGGCCTTGTCGTACTTCGATCCCGGGCTGTCGCCGACCACCACGAAGCCGGTCTTCTTCGACACCGAGCCGCTGACCTTGCCGCCGCGGGACTGCACCGCCTCGGCCGCCTCGTCACGGGAGTAGCCGGCAAGCGAACCGGTGATCACGACGGTGACGCCGGCCAACGGGCGTGGTGCCTGGTCGTCACCGGCTTCCTCGACCATCCGCACGCCAGCCGCGCGCCAGCGCCGGACCACCTCCTGAGCGTGCGGGGCGGCGAACCAGTCGGCGGCGGCCGCGGCGATCACCGGACCGACCCCGTCGACGTCGACCAGTTGCTCCTGGCTCGCGGCGGCGATCGCGTCGATCGAACGGAACTCGCGGGCCAACGCCTGGGCGGCGACCGGGCCGACGTGCCGGATGGAGAACGCGACGATGATCCGCCACAGCGGCCGTTGTTTGGCCTCGGCGAGGTTGGCCAGCAGTTTCTTCGCGTTCTCGGTCAGCTCCCCGCTCTGGTTGCAGAAGAACTCGACTCCGGACAAGCGGTCCGCATCAAGATCGAATAGGTCGCCGATGCTCTGCACTGCACCGGAATCGACCAGGGCGATCGCCGACCGCTCCCCCAGCGCCTCGATATCGAGAACACCGCGACCGGCAATGTACTCCAGCTTGCGAGTCAACTGCGCCGGGCAGTCAAGATTCGGACACCGGATATCGGCGTCACCTTCTTTTTCGTAGCGCAGCTCGGTGCCGCACTCCGGGCACTCGGTCGGCATCACGAACTCGCGCTCGGCGCCGGTCCGCAGATCGACGACCGGGCTGACCACTTCGGGAATGACGTCGCCCGCTTTCCGCAGGACCACCATGTCGCCGATCAGTACCCCTTTGCGGGCCACCTCTCCGGCGTTGTGCAGGGTGGCGAAGCCGACCGTCGAGCCGGCCACCTTGACCGGGTCGAGCACCGCGTACGGGGTGACCCGCCCGGTCCGTCCGACGTTGACCTTGATGTCGAGCAGCCGGGTGTTGACCTCCTCCGGCGGGTACTTGTAGGCGATCGCCCAACGCGGGGCGCGACTGGTGGAGCCGAGACGGCGCTGGACCGACACCTCGTCGATCTTGACCACCACGCCGTCGATCTCGTGCTCCACCTCATGGCGGTGCGAGGCAAAGTGGGCGATGAAGTCACGCACCCCGTCGCGGTCGCCGACCACCTGCCAGCGTTGGCTGATCGGCAGCCCCCAGTCGGCCAGCTGCCGGTACGCGTCGGACTGGCGTACCGGCTCGAAACCCTTGCGCGCCCCCAGACCGTGCACCACCATGCGCAGCCCGCGTCCGGCGGTGATCCGGGGATCCTTCTGCCGCAGCGAGCCGGCGGCGGCGTTACGCGGGTTCGCGAACGGCGCCTTCTCCTGGGCGACCAGGCTGGCGTTGAGCTCGTCGAACGCGGCCACCGGGAAGTAGATCTCGCCGCGCACCTCCAGCAGCTCGGGTGCCTCGCCGGCCAGCCGCTCCGGGATCTGCCGGATGGTCCGCACGTTGGGGGTGATGTCCTCGCCGACCCGACCGTCGCCCCGGGTCGCCGCCCGGGTCAGCACGCCCCGCTCGTAGGTGAGGTTGACCGCGAGGCCGTCGACCTTCAGCTCGCACAGGTAGTTGACCGGGCCACCGGCGTCGCGCTCGACCCGGTCGGCCCAGGCGGTGAGCTCGTCGTCGTCGAAGGCGTTGTCCAGGCTCATCATCCGCTCGGCGTGGTTCACCGGGGCGAACTGGGTGGCGTAGGCGTAGCCCACCCGCTGGCTGGGCGAATCCGGCGTGCGCAGCGACGGGTGTCGCTCCTCCAGCTGGTTCAGCTCCCGGATCAGCAGGTCGTACTGCCCGTCGGAGATCTCCGGCGCGTCGAGGACGTGGTAGCGGAACTGGTGGCGATCGATCCCCTCGGCGAGCGTGGCGTGCCGCTCCCGGGCGGCCGCGTCGGGCTCCTCACCGGCCTGCGCCTGCTGGGCGGCGCTGACCTGCTGCGGAACGACTTCCTCGGACACCGGCTGACCTCCGTGTTCGGATCTACCTGCGCACCGTATCGGTCGGCACCGACATTCGCGGATGCCGGCCTGCGGACCGACCGCGGTCACTTGTGCGGCGAACCGACCGTTGTCGCTCGCGTGGCGGCCCGGTCACTCGCGGACCGGCTGCGGTCACTCGCCTTGGACGAGGTTGAACACGGCCACCCCGGCGCACCACAGGAAGCACAGCACGAAGACCACCACCAGCACGGCGATGATCAGCCCGCGGTACATCCGCCACCAGCCGCGCCGACCGGCGGCCGGGTCACCGTCGCTGTCACCGTGGTAGCTCATCGCCACCAACGGTAACCGTAGGCACACCCCGGGCGGCACTGTTCCACCGGCCGGGACCCCACCGCACTCCACCGCCGGCCGCCGGCCGGGTCAGCCCTCAGCCAGCCGCCGGCCGGCGTCGCGGCAGGCGGCCAGCGCGGCCCGGGCGTAGGGCACGGTCGCCCCGGCCAGCCCGCACGCCGGGGTCACCACCACCTGGGCGGCGGCCCGCTCCGCCGGGAACCCCAGCTTCGACCAGAGGGTACGGACCTGTCCCGCCGCCCGCGCCGAGGCCGGTGCCGCCACGCCGGTCGCTTCCCCGGTCGCCGGCACCACCCCGGCGAACAGCCCCATCCCGGCGTCGATCGCCTCACCGACCGGGTCCAGGTCGGTGAGCAGCTCCAGGTCGGCGGCGATCGCGACGGCACCGGCGGCCCGCAGCAGACCCACCGGTACACCGGGGGCGCAGCAGTGCACCACCACCGGCACGCCGACTCCGGAGATCACCTCGGCGAGCAGGTCCCGGACGGTGCCGGCGGCGACCGCCCGGTAGGTGTGCAGACCGCTGTCGGTGCGCAGCGTCCCGGCCAGCACGGCGGGCAGCGAGGGTTCGTCAAGTTGGAGCAGCAGCCGCGCACCCGGCACCCGGCGGGACACCTCCGCGACGTGCTCCCGCAGGCCCTCGGTGAGCGAGGCGGCGAGGTCACGTACGGCACCGTGGTCGCGGACCAGCCGCCCGCCGAGGCCGACGTCGAGAGCGGCGGCCAGCGTCCACGCCCCGGCGGCCTGCAGCTTGACCGGCCCGGTGTAGCCGTCGGCCTGCTCGGTCAGCTGGTCGAGGTCCCGTTCCCGCAGGTCGAGTGCGCGGCGCAGGTCACGGCCGGGTCGGGCGGCGACCCGCCACCGACCGGCGTACAGCTCGACCGGCAGGTCCACCAGGAAGGTGGCACCGCGCCCGATCATGTCGGCGCCCGGCCCACGGGCCGGCAGTTCGGGCAGGTGCGGCAGGCCCGGCAGTTCGCCGAGGACGATCCGTTGCGCCTCGGCGACGTCGGTGCCGGGCAGCGATCCGATCCCGCTGGCGGCACCCGGCGGCCAGGGCCACGGTGAGTCCGTCGCAGGGACGGCCGGCTCCGGGCTGGACGGACTGCGCGGGTCGGTCACGGCAGGTCGCTCGCGTCGGTCACGTCCGCCGACTCTACCGGTCAGCCGACTCCACCGGTCAGCCGGCGATCGTCGCCGAGCCGAGCACCACGTCGCCGGCCGGATCGGGCCGGTAGGCGACCATCGCCTGGCCGGCGGCCACCCCCCGGACCGGCCGGTGCAGCTGGGCGTGCATGCCGGCATCGGTCAGCTCGACCACCGCCGGGGTGGTCGACCCGTGCGCGCGCACCTGGAGCATCGCCTCGACCGGACCGGTCGGCCGGTCCCCGCCGATCCACACCGGGCGGACACCGGTCACCGTGTCGACGTCCAACGCCTCGGCCGGGCCCACGGTCACCGTGTTGCTCGTCGGGGTGATCGACAGCACGTAGCGGGGTCGACCGTCCGGCGCGGGCACCCCGATGCCCAGGCCACGCCGCTGGCCGACGGTGAACGCGTACGCCCCGTCGTGGTGGCCGACGACCGCGCCGGTCGTCGCGTCGACCACGTCGCCCGGGACGTTGCCAAGCCGGGCGGCGAGGAATCCGCGGGTGTCGCCGTCGGCGATGAAGCAGATGTCGTGCGAGTCGGGCTTGTCGGCCACCGCCAGCCCGCGCCGCGCCGCCTCGGCCCGGACCTGCGCCTTGGTGGAGTCGCCGAGCGGGAACATCGCCCGGTCCAGTTGGGCCCGGTTGAGCACGGCGAGCACGTACGACTGGTCCTTGGCCAGGTCGACGCTGCGCCGCAGCAGACCATCGGGGCCGAGCCGGGCGTGATGGCCGGTGACCACCGCGTCGAACCCCAACGCCACCGCGCGGTCCAGCACCGCCGCGAACTTGATCTTCTCGTTGCAGCGCAGGCACGGGTTGGGGGTACGCCCGGCGGCGTACTCGGCGACGAAGTCGTCCACCACGTCACTGTGGAACTGCTCGGCCATGTCCCAGACGTAGAACGGGATGCCGATCACGTCGGCGGCCCGCCGGGCGTCCCGGGCGTCCTCGACGGTGCAGCAGCCACGGGCCCCGGTGCGGTACGTCTGCGGATTGCGCGACAGTGCCAGGTGCACACCGGTCACGTCGTGCCCGGCGGCCACCGCCCGGGCGGCCGCCACCGCCGAATCGACCCCGCCGGACATCGCCGCCAGTACTCGCACCGTACCCATCTCCTGCCTGATCGTCGCCGCACGCTCGAGGGTAGTCCCGCAGCGGTGCCGGGTCAGCCGGCGGCGGGCGGCACCGGCTTCGTGCTGCGGACCGCGCCGGCCCGACGGGCCCGCTCGACCGCACCGGGCAGGGCCGCCACCAGCGCGTCGACCTCAGCCCCGGTGGAGTCGTGGCCCAGGCTGAACCGCAGCGACGAGCGGGCCCGCTCGTCGTCGTCGGCCATCGCCAGCAGCACGTGCGACGGCTGCGCCACCCCGGCCGAACAGGCCGAGCCGGTCGAGCAGGCGATGCCCTGGGCATCGAGCAGCAGCAACAGCGCGTCGCCTTCGCAGCCGGGGAACGAGAAGTGCGCGTTGCCGGGAAGCCGGTCGGTCGGGTCCCCGTTGTAGATCACGTCCGGCACCACCTGGCGTACCCGTCGGACCAGGTCGTCGCGGAGCGCGCCGACCCGCGCCGCGTGCTCGGCCTGGCGTTTCACCGCCACCTCGACAGCGACCGCGAACGCGGCGATTCCGGCGGTGTCGAGCGTGCCGGAGCGGACGTCGCGCTCCTGGCCACCACCGTGCAGCAGCGGGGTGCAGGCGACGTCCCGGCCGAGCAGCAGGGCGCCCACGCCCGCCGGGCCGCCGAGCTTGTGACCGCTGACGGTCAGCGCGGCGGCGCCACTGGCGGCGAAGTCGACCGGGACCTGGCCGACCGCCTGGACCGCGTCGGTGTGCAGCGGTACGCCGACCCGCGCGGCCATCGCCGCGACGGCGGCGACCGGTTGCACGGTGCCGACCTCGTTGTTCGCCCACATGACGGTGACCAGCGCCAGCTCGTCGGCGGCCGCGTCCAGCTCGGCCTGCACGGTGGCGGCGTCGACCCGACCGGCGGCGTCCACCGGCAGCCAGGTCACCTGGGCCTGCCCGTGCTCGGCGAGCCACTGCACGGCGTCGAGTACGGCGTGGTGCTCGACGGTGCTGGCCAGGAGCCGCCGCCGGGCTGGAGCTGCCGCCAACCGCGCCCAGAAGATCCCTTTGACCGCGAGGTTGTCGCTCTCCGTACCACCGGCGGTGAAGATCACCTCGGACGGCCGGGCGCCGAGGGCGGCGGCGACCCGCTCCCGGGCCTCCTCGACCGTACGCCGGGCCGCCCGTCCGGCGGCGTGCAGTGACGACGCGTTACCGACCCGGCGGGCGGTGGCGACGTAGGTCTCCACCGCCTCGTCGAGCATCGGCGTGGTCGCGGCGTGGTCGAGATATGCCATCACCAGCAAGCCTATCCGCCGGGTCGGGTCCGGCGACGAGGCGGCCGGACCCGACCCGGTCAGTTCGGTACGGCGGTCAGGCCGGTACGGCGGTGACCACGACGTTGTCGCGGTACCGTCCGGCCACCTCGTCGAACGGACCGCCGCAGGTGATCAGGGTCAGTCGTACGGCACCGTCCCGCGCGAAGTACCGTGCGAGGGGAATCTCCGACTTGTCGTACTCCTCCCGGCCGACCACCCGGAACTCGCGAACCTGGTCGCCGGCGACCACCTCGATCCGGTCGTCGGCGGCCAGCTCCCGCAGCCGGAAGAAGGCTCCCGGTCCCTGGCCCGCGCCGTCGACGTGCCCGGCGATCACCACCGACCCGGCCTCGGCCTCCAGGCCGGGGCCGAACCGGTACCAGCCGACCTCGTCGACGCTGGGTGGCACGTCGAACTCGCCGGTGTCGGCGACGACACCGACCGGTGCCACCCGGGCGACGACGTCGATCGCCGGGATCGCGACCCGGTTCCGGACCGCGAGCAGCCCGCCACCGACGACCAGCAGTAGTACGCCGGCCAGCCCGGCCAGGTACCAGCCGGTGTTCGAACCGGTGTCGGCCAGGCCACCGGTGCCGCTGGACACCCCGTCCGGTGCCGAGTGCAGCCCGGAGACCGTCTGGGCGACGACGTCCAGGGTCTCGTCCGACGCGGAACCGACAGCGTAGATGATCGTCGCGGTGCCCTCGTTGAGGTTCAGCTCGGTCGGCCCGAGCACCACCGTGTCGGTTCCGGTCAGCACGACGTCGACGGTGACTGCGCCGGCCGGCAGGTCGGCCGACTCCTCGTTGGGGTTGGTCAGGTTGCTGAACACCGGCTCGCCGCCGGCCCGCACATCGACCCCGGGGGCTGCCGCGGTGTGCCGGACGATCAGCCGGGCCTGCCCGGCCTCGGTCGCCGACACGTCGTTGGCGAACGGGGGTGATCGTCGGCGCGCCGTCGGCGTCCAGATGGGCGACGATGCTGATGTTCGCGCCGCCGGGCACGGCGGCGTCGTCGGCGGTCAGGATCGCGTCCTCGACCGACTCGCCGGGGCGGGTGAGGGCCAGATCGTACGAGCCCTCCTCCAGTGCGAGGGGTCCGGCGACGTCGCCGGGTTGGAAGTTTTCCAGGGTGCGCTCGCCGTTGACGTAGACGTCGACCGGGGTGTCCGGAATGCCGTGCACCACCGCGACGTCCGACGTCGCGGCGAACGCCGGGGTGGCGGTCACCGCGCTGAGCCCGACGAAGGCGGCGAGCGCGGCTGCGGTGCCGGCAACTGCCCGATGAGCTGACTTGACATCCTCGCCGCCCTAAACGGCGGCGATCCCAGCCACGCTGCGCGTGTCACGCGCGGCGTTCTGGTGGGTTACCGTTTCACCGCGCGGTGCCGGGACGGGTCCCGGTCCTACCCGCGCTCCACGGTCGTTGAAGTCCGCCTGCCCGGCGGCCTTGATGTTGATCGCGGCGTTGACATCCCGGTCGTGCTGACTGCCACACGGACAGACCCACGACCGGACGTTCAACGCCATCCGCTCGTTGATCCGGCCGCAGTCCGAGCACATCCGGGTGGACGGGAGCCACCGGTCCACCCGGGCGAACGTGCGTCCGGACCGCTCCGCCTTGTACTCCAGCATGGCGACGAACGACGACCATCCGGCGTCGTGGACGGACTTCGCCAGCCGGGTCCGGCCGAGACCGACGACACACAGGTCCTCGACGTACACCGCTTGATTGTCACGGATGATCGTCGTGGACAGCTTGTGCTGCCAGTCCCGCCGGGTGTCGGCCACCCGGGCGTGCGCCCTGGCGACCTTCACGACAGCCTTCCCACGGCGGTTGCTGCCCCGCTGTTTACGCGACAGTGCCTGCTGCAGCCGCTTCAGTTTGCGGGCCGCGCGGCGCAGGAACCTGGGTGCGGCGACCTTCGTGCCGTCGGACATGACGGCGAAGTGCGTCAGCCCCAGATCGATCCCCACCTCGGCGTCCACCTCGGGCAGCGGCTCGTCCGTGGCCTGCACGACGAACGAGGCGAAATACCTTCCGGCGGCGTCCCGGATGACCGTCACGGACGACGGGTCCGACGGCAGTATCCGGGACCAGCGGACCGTGAGATCGCCGATCTTCGGCAGCCGCAGACGGCCGTTGTCCAGGACCGTGAACCGGGAGTTGCGGGTGAAACGGATGGCCTGCCGGTTGTCCTTACGGGACCGGAACCTCGGCTGCGCGACCTTCGCACCCTTGCGTCTGCCCGTGATCGAGGCGAAGAAGTTGCGGTACGCGGTGTTCAGGTCCGCGAGGGCCTGCTGCAACACCACCGCCGACACCTCACCCAACCACACCCGCTCCGGAGTCGCCTTGGCCCGCGTGATGACCCGCTTCGACAGTTCGGCGTCCGACACGTACGGCAGACCCTGCTCGTAGGCCTCCTGCCGTGCACGCAGCCCGTCGTTGAACACCACCCGGGCGCATCCAAACGCCTTCGCCAGCGCGATCTGCTGGCCGGGTGTCGGGTAGACCCGGAACTGGTACCGGAGCTGCACGAACCACACGATATCACGTTGGTCTATGGCAGAAGGTGAGGGTATCCGTGCCGGCAGGCACTGTGTTTTCGCGATGCATGTTCGTTTGGTTTTCGTGACGAAGTTCCGGCACCCGGTGTTCGCCGACCGGCACCTGTCCCGCATGGACGCGATCATGCGGGACGTATGCACGGACTTCGAGGCCGAACTGGTCGAGTTCAACGGCGGCCACAACCACGTCCACCTGCTGGTCGACCACCCACCCAAAGTCGCCGTCGCCCGCCTGGTCAACTCACTCAAGGGCGTCCCGTCGCGCCGCCCGCGGCAGGAGTTCCCCGACCTGGTGCAGCACTACTACCGGGCCAACAAGCTCTGGTCGGGCTCGTACTTCGCCGGCTCCGTCGGCGGCGCGCCACCAAGCATCGTGACGCAGTACATCGAGCAGGAAAACCGGCCAGGTTAGGGCACTGCTCGGGCCTTGGCGGCCCTCCCAGCGCGGGCCTTCACCCCCGGCCTGAAGGCCGGAGCACTGGCCCGCATTCCGGTAGCTCGCATTTCTGCACCTCAGCAACGATTGCGACTGCGCCGCCCGCCGGGGCCCTCGGCGAACGGCCTCACTGTGCAGGATTCGGCCGTCGGGTGCCGTCCGGATGCAGCCGACGCGGATTCGTTTCCGCCGGGGTCCGCTTCTGACGCAGCTGCGTTTCCGCCGCATCCGGCCGGCGGTCCGTCGCCGAACCCTTGACGACCTGGAGTTCTCGGCACGGCTGGGCGGTCGGAGCGATTTCGGTGGGAGTTACAGTCAGGCATGCCGTACAGATGGCGATGTCCCGGGTGAGCAGGGACACCGACGACCAACTGCTGGCGCAGCGGTTCGCCGCCGGCGACGAGAAGGCGTTGCGGCAGGTCTACGACCGGTACGGCCGGGCCGTACTGCATCTGGCTGCCAGCACCCTGGCGACCCGGGCGGACGCCGAGGACGTGGTGCAGACCACGTTCGTGGCCGCCTGGCTGGGTCGTGACGGGTTCGACCCGGCCCGGGGCTCGCTGCTCAGCTGGCTGCTCGGCATCGCCCGGCGCAAGGTCGTCGACCGGATCCGGGCGCTGTCGCGGGAGGACCGGGTCGCCGATTCGGTACGGCAGGCGACGGCCGCCGCCCCGGCCGTCAGCCCGGATCCGGCGCAGGTGGTGGACCGGCTGGTGATCGCCGACGAGCTGGCCTCGCTGCCCGACGAGCAACGCCGGATGCTGGAGTTGGCGTTCTTCGACGATCTGACCCACCAGCAGATCGCGGCGGTGACCGGGGTTCCGCTCGGCACGGTCAAGAGTCACATCCGCCGGGGCATGGCGAGTCTGCGACGACGATGGGAGGTGGACGGTGCCGCATCTGGAGCACGACCGACTGGTCTTCCTGGCACTCGGTGAGACCGCGGCGGACGCCGCCGAGTCCGGTCACCTCACCGACTGCCCGTCGTGCAGCGCCGAACTGGAGACGTTGCGTCACGTCGGCTGGCTCGGCGCGCAGACCCAGGACCTGGCCGACCTGCCCGAGCCGCCGGAACACGTCTGGCAGCGCATCGTGTCGGAACTCGATGCCGCGGCGGCACCGGCAGAGCCCTCGGCACCGCCGGCTCCGACGCCCGCGCCCGTACCGTCGGTACCGGTGCCGGTCGCGGTGCGGCCGCGACGCCGGGCCCGTCGGTGGGCTCCGCTGGTCACCGCGCTCGCCGCCGCGATCGCGGGAGTCGTCGGTACGGTGACCGTCGTCCGGCTCGTCACCCCGGCCGAGCCGGACCCCGACGTGGTGGCCAGTGCCGCGCTCGCCGCGTTCGGCGACGCCCCGGCCGACGCGGCCGGGCAGGCCCGGGTCTTCGACGACGGCCGGCTGCACCTGCACGTCTCCGGCCTGCCCCGGGCGGCCGGCTACTATCAGGTCTGGCTGATCGACCCGGACACGATGCAGATGTTCCCGGTCGGCACCCTGGCCGACACCGCCGACGTGCTGATGCCGCTGCCGACCAACGTCGACCTCGACGCCTACCGGCTGGTGGACGTCTCGGCGGAAGAGTACGACAACGATCCGACGCACTCCGGGCAGAGCCTGCTGCGCGGCACCCTCTCCGGCTGACACCGTTGACGGGCGGGTGGCCGGGACCAGTTGGTCCCGGCCACCGCCGTCGACGGATCACGTCACTTGCGCTTGCGGATCTCCTCGGCTGCCTGCGGGACCACCTTGTTCAGGTCACCCACCACACCGAAGTCGGCGAGCTCGAAGATCGGCGCCTCGCCGTCCTTGTTGACCGCCACGATGGTCTTCGCGGTCTGCATGCCGGCCCGGTGCTGAATCGCCCCGGAGATGCCCAGCGCCACGTACAGCTGCGGGGAGACGGTCTTGCCGGTCTGCCCCACCTGGAACTGGTGCGGGTAGAACCCGGAGTCGACCGCGGCCCGGGAGGCGCCGACCGCGCCGCCGAGCAGGTCGGCGAGCTCCTCGACCAGTTTGAAGTTGTCGCCGCTGCCGACACCGCGCCCGCCGGAGACGACCACCGAAGCCTCGGTGAGCTCCGGCCGGGAACCGGACTGCTCGGCGACCCGCTCGACCACCTTGGCCAGCTTGTCGGAGTCGGCGACCTGCACCTGCAGCTGCTCCACCTGCGGGGTGGCCGGGGCCGGCTCGGGCGCCACCGAGTTGGGCCGCAGCGTCACCAGCGGCAGGCCCCGGGTGACCCGGGAAGTGACGATGGTGGCGCCAGCGAACGCGATCTGGGTCGCGGTGCCGTCGGCGGCCAGGTCGACCACGTCGGTCAGCAGGCCGTTGTCCAGCCGTACGGCGAGCCGCCCGGCGATCTCCTTGCCTTCCTGGGAGGAGGCGAGCAGCACCGCGCCGGGCTGCACCCGGCCGATCAGCTCGGCCAGCACGGTCACCTTCGGAGCGACGAGGTAGCCGTCGATCTCCTCGCTCTCGGCGGCGTACACCTTGCTGGCGCCGTACTCACCGAGCTTTTCGCTCATCGCGGCGGCCGCGCCGGGCCCGCCGAGCACCACCGCGGACACCTCGCCGCCCAGCTTGCGGGCCAGGGTCAGCAGTTCCAGGGTGACCTTCTTGACGCCAAACTCACCGGTGGCCTCGACGACAACGAGAACCTCAGCCATGTCAACCTCCCCGCTCACACGAACTTCTCGGACGCCAGGAACTCGACCAGCTGTACGCCGGCCTCGCCGTCGTCGACGACCTTCTGCCCCGCCGACCGTGGCGGGCGCTTGCGGTGCTCGACGACCTCACTGGTCGCCCCGTCGAAGCCGACCTCGCTGGCGGCGACGCCCAGATCGGCCAGGGACAGGCTCTGTACCGGCTTCTTCTTGGCCGCCATGATCCCCTTGAACGAGGGGTAGCGCGGCTCGTTGATGGTGTCCCACACCGAGACCACCGCCGGGGTGGTGGCGCTTACCACCTCGTAGCCCTCTTCGTTCTGCCGTTCGACGGTGAGCGTGTCGCCGTCGACGGTCAGCTTGCGGGCGCCGGTCAGGGCGGCGATGCCGAGCCGCTCGGCGAGCATGTGCGGCATCACCTGCACCCGCCCATCGGTGGACTCGGCGCCGCAGAGGATCAGATCCGCCCCAAGGGTGCCGAGGGCTGCGGCGAGAACCTTGGAGGTGGCGACCGCGCAGGACCCGTGCAGGGCATCGTCGACGACGTGCACCGCCTTGTCCGGCCCCATCGACAGCGCCTTGCGGATCGACTCGGCCGCGCGGTCCGGGCCCATGGTGAGGATGGTCACCTCACCGCCGTTGGCCTCCCGCAGCCGCAGCGCCTCCTCAATCGCGTACTCGTCCATCTCATTGATCACGTTGTTGGCCGACCCGCGGTCGACGGTGTTGTCGTCACCGCGCAGGGCGCGTTCCGCGCCGGAATCGGGCACCTGCTTGACGAGTACGACGATGTTCATCGCGCTTCGACACCCCTCCTGTAGGTGGTGCTGCTCTACCACTCTCGGCGCAGCCTGCCGCTTTCCTTAACGATCGGTCAACCGAGCACCGCTGTGGAATGCCCCACCCACTATGTTACCCGCAAGTAGCCAAGGGCCAAACGGCCCCGCCGACAGGCCGGCCGGACCGAACGGCTGCCCTGGTCAGCAGGGGTGACGGATCGGTCAGGGGGACGGATCGGTCAGGAGGGAGTGGCCAGCGCCTGCCTGATCTTGGAGATCATCGCCGTCTCCGCCGGGTCAACCCCGGACGCGGCCCGCGCCACCCGGTCGACCGCCTCGGTCACCGCCGACCGGTAGTGCTCCAGATCGTGCGGGGCCTTCGCGGTGAGCACCGCCACCGACTGCCGCAGCGCCGGCAGCACCAGTTGCTCCACCGCCTCCGGGGTGTCCCGTGCCAACTTGGGCAACTCGCCGCTGGTCAGCACGTCGTTCACCAGACCCGACGTCCCGGCGAACACGTCCGAGGCGGCGAAGCTCTCCCGAACCATCGACACCAGCCCCGGGTCCGCAGCCGACACCAGGTAGACGGCGCCGAAAGCACCGGTCTTCAGCGTGCTGCGCTCGTCATCGGTCAGCTCGGCCACAGACAGTGAGTCTAGCCGGCGATAATGATCCACGTGTGGAGTGCGCTGCGCCGGTGGTTCGATCCCCAGGAGTTGCGCCGGATCGGCACCGCGCCCGACTACCGGTTCTCGCTGGCGAACGAGCGGACCTTCCTGGCCTGGATCCGGACCGCCCTGGCGTTGGTCGCCGGCGGGCTGGCCATCGCGCAGTTCCTGCCTGAGCTGTCCGTGGCCCACCTTCGGGAAGGGCTGGCGGTGACCCTGCTGCTGCTCGGCGGGACCGTCGCGCTGCGGGCGGTCGACCACTGGGCCCGTACCGAGCGGGCCATGCGATTGGGCACCGACCTACCGGCGTCCCGGTTTCCGGCGTTCCTCGCGATCTGTGTCGGTGTCGGTGCCACCGCGTTGACCATCGTCGTACTGGTCGAGGCGGCCAGTGGCTGATCCCGACCCGCCGGCCGACGAGCACGGCCCACCGGCCCGCGATCCGGGGCTGCAGCCCGAACGGACCCGGCTGGCCTGGCGGCGGTCGGCTCTGGCCCTCACCCTGGTGGTGGCGCTGACCATGCGGCTGGCCGTCGAGCGGGGCGGAGCCGCCATGCTCCTCGGGCTGTTCGCGGTGGTCGGTTGGGCCGGGCTGATCGGCTACGCCTACCGGCACGCCAGTGGCCCACGACGTCCGGCAGCCGGACAGATCAGCGCGGAGGTGCCCCTGCTGGGGCTGGTCACCGCCGGTTACGCGGTGCTCGGCGCCATCCTGATCCTCAGCTGACTAGGCTGAGCCCGCCGGGCGGGGCATCATTGCGGGATGGCCCGCGTGTTCATCCTGCTCTTCATGCTCCACGTCGTGCTCATGGCGGTGGCGCTGATCAGCTGCCTCTCAGCGGAGAAAGGTGACGTCCGCGCCCTGCCGCGCCTGCTCTGGGTGCCGGTCATCATCGTCATCCCCCTCCTCGGGCCGGCCGCCTGGTTCCTCAGCCGCCGGCCCGGCTTCGGCAGCCCGTCACCGCTCGGCGGCGTCCCCCGACCGACCGGCACCCCACCACCGCGCAACCGCCCGGCGGCCCCCGACGACGATCCCGAGTTCCTGCGCGCGCTCGACGCTGAGAAGTCGAAGCAGGATCGCGAGCTCTTCGAACGGTGGGAGGAGGATCTGCGCCGCCGGGAGGACGACCTGCGCCGCCGGGACGCCGCAGACCCCCGGGAGGACCGCCGGCCCGAGTCAGGTGCCTGACTCGGGCGACCCGAGCGGCCCGCCCGGAGAATGGTCAGGTCAGACCCGACGCTTGAACCGGGCGAGTGCCAGCGGCGCGAACACCGCCGCGATGCCGGCTGCCCAGAGCAGCGAGTAGCCGACCGGGCCGGCGGCGGGCGCGCCACTGAGCAGGCCACGCAGGCCGTCGGCGAGGATCGTCACCGGGTTGACCTCGACCCAGGCCTGAAGCCAGCCCGGCATGGTCTCGGTCGGCACGAATGCGTTACTGGTGAAGGTCAGCGGAAAGATCACCATGAAGCCGAAGATCTGCACCTTCTCCGGCTCGCTGACCATCACCCCGACCAGCACCGAGATCCACGACGCGGCCAGTGTGAAGGCCAGAATCAGCGCGAACGCGCCGAGCAGGCCGACCGGACCACCGTCGACCCGGTAGCCGAGGATCATCCCGACACCCAGCAGCAGCAGCACCGACCAAGCCTGCTTGACGGTGTCGGCCAGAATTCGCCCGGCCAGCGGCGCCCACCGGGCGATCGGCAACGACCGCAACCGGTCGAACACCCCCTTGGTGAGGTCGGTGTTCAGCCCGAACCCCGTGGTCATCGTCGCGAAAAGGGCGTTCTGCACGATGATTCCCGGCAACGCGAAGGTCAGATAGTCCCCCGGTGTGCCGGCGATCGCACCGCCGAACACATAGGTGAACAGCAGCAGGAACATCAGCGGTTGGACGCTGAGATCGAGCAGTTCCAACGGGTTGTGCTTGATCTGCACCAGGCTCCGCCAGGCCAGGGTGCCGGTGTGCCGCAGCCCGGCCACCGGGCTGACCCACTGGTGCCGCCCGGGCAGCTCGGGCGTGGTGACGGTGGTGGCGGTCAACGGATTCCCTCCATGGTGGCGGCGGTCGACTGTGCTCCCGTACCGGCCGGCCCGGTCGCCGGTGCCGGCCGCTCGCCGGTGCCGGCCGCCGAACCGCCGGAGCCCGGATCGGCCCGGTGGCCGGTGAGCGACAGGAAGACCTCATCCAGGCTGGAGCTACGCAACGCCAGCTCACCGACCTTCACCCCGGACTCGTCAAGCCGGCGGACCACCGCCGGCAGCAGGTCCGCATCGGCGGTGCTCACCGTCACCGTGGTCTGGGCCAACGACGGCTCGTTGCCGGACAGGTCCCGCAGCGTAGTCAGCACTGTCGGCAACTGCTTCGGATCGGTCGGGCGCACCGCGAGGACCTGGGCACCGGTCTTGGCCTTCAGCTCCTCCGGCGTACCGCCGGCGATCACCCGCCCGTGGTCGACCACGGCCAACTCGTCGGCCAGCTGGTCGGCCTCCTCCAGGTACTGGGTGGTGAGCAGCACCGTCACACCACCGGCGACCAGCCCACGGACCAGCTCCCACAGCTCGTTGCGGCTGCGCGGGTCCAGCCCGGTGGTGGGTTCGTCGAGGAACAGCACCTGGGGCCGTCCCACCAGGCTGGCGGCCAGGTCGAGGCGGCGGCGCATACCGCCCGAGTAGGTCTTCGCCGCGCGGTCGGCGGCGTCGGTGAGCTGGAACTCGGCCAGCAGTTGCCGGGCACGGGAGCGCGCGTCACGCCGCGACGACCCCAGCAACCGACCGATCATGATCAGGTTTTCCACGCCGGTCAGCGTCTCGTCGACCGAGGCGTACTGCCCGGTCAGGCCGATCGACCGGCGGACCTGGTGAGCCTGGCCGACCACGTCGAAGCCCTGCACCCGGGCGTGCCCGGCGTCCGGCCGCAACAGGGTGGCGAGCACCCGGACCGCAGTGGTCTTGCCGGCCCCGTTCGGCCCGAGCAGCCCGAACACGGTGCCGGTACGGACCGCGAGATCCACCCCGGCCAACGCGGTCGTCGAGCCGAACCGCTTGACCAGGCCCTCGGCCCAGATCGCGTGCGACATCCTCACTCCTGTCGTTCGTCTGCAGACCCACAATGAACGACAGGACCGACATTCCGCCAAGCATTTGCCGACCAGACCGGGTCGGCGATCCGTCAGGCCAGGTTCGACGAGCGCTCAGGCCAGGTCCGACCAGCGCTCAGGCCAGGTCCGACGAGCGCGGATAGGCGTCGTCCGGGTCGGTCAACACATTGACCAGGTACGGCACCCCGGCGTCGAAGGCCCGACGCAGCGCCGGACCGATGTCGCCGGCCTTGGTGACCGTCTCCCCCGCGCCGCCCAGCGCCCCGACGATCTCGTCGTAGCGCAGCCCCGGCTGCAGATCGGCGGCGACGTCGTAGCCGTACATGGCGCGCATCGGGTGCTTCTCCAACCCCCAGATGCCGTTGTTGCCGACCACGATCACGACCGGCAACTTCTGCCGGGCCAGCGACTCGACGTCCATCAGCGAGAAGCCCGCCGCGCCGTCGCCCATCAGCACGCAGACCTGCCGGTCCGGGTAGGTGAGCCGGGCACCCATCGCGTAGCCCATGCCGGTGCCGAGGCAGCCGTACGGGCCGGGGTCGAGCCAACTGCCGGGCACCGACGGCTCGAGGTAGCGGCCGGCGTACGAGACGAAGTCACCGCCATCGCCGATGGTGACGGCATCCGGGTCGAGCACCGCCCGCAGTTCGCCGTAGATCCGCGACGGGCGGATCGGGTCGGACTCGGCGGCGAGCTCCGCCGCGTCCCGCGCCCGGGCCTGCTCCTCGGCGGCGCGCAGGTCGGCCAGCCAGCCGGTGTGGTCGGCCCGGTCGCCGGAGTGGTCAGCGAACGCGGACAGGATCAGCCGCAGGTCACCGGCGGGCGAAACGGCCGGCTGTACGTGGGTCGCCCGCTGGCTCGGCGCGTCGACGACGTGCACCACCTGGGCGGCGCCGAAGTCACCGAAGCTGAGCCGGAAGTCCAGCGGGGTGCCGACCACGACCACCACGTCGGCCCGGCCGAACGCGACCCGCCGCGCCTTCGCGAAGGCCAGCGGGTGCCCCGGCGGCAGCGACCCACGCCCCATGCCGTTGGTGAAGACCGGCACCTGCAGCGCCTCGGCGGCCTCCCGCAACGCCGCGACGGCGTCCCCGGCGTACACGTCGGAGCCGGCGACGATCACCGGACGGTCGGCGGCGGCGATCAGCCGGGCCGCGCGGGCGACCTCGTCCGGGTCGGGCTCGACCACCGGCACCGCGCCGGCGGTCGGCGCGGTCACCTCGGCGGTCGAGAAGACGACCTCCAGCGGCAGGTCGAGGAAGGCGGGGCCGCGGTGCGGGGTGAGCGCGGCGGACAGCGCGGCACCGACCGCGGCCGGTACGTCGTCGGTCGCGGCGACCGTGGCGGCGTGCTTGGTGACCGGGGCGACCAGCGGTACGTGGTCGATCTCCTGCAGGCTGCCCGACCCCCAGCGGAACGCCGGTGCCCGGCCGCCGAGCACCAGCACCGGCGCGGCGTTGAAGAAGGCGCTGGTCAGACCGGAGATGCCGTTGGTGACGCCGGGGCCGGCGGTGAGTGCGGCCAGCCCGGGACGACGCTGCAGCTTCGCTACCGCCTCGGCGGCGAAGACGGCGGTCTGCTCGTGCCGTACGTCGTAGATCGGGAAGTCGGCGGTGTGCGCGGCGTCGTACAGCGGGAAGATGTGGCCGCCGGAGAGAGTGAACAGCTCGCGTACGCCGTAGGCCTGGGCGGCGGCCAGCGCCAACGTCCCGCCGTGTCCCTCGATCCGCTCCGCCATCGCCGATGCCTCCCGTCGCCCCGGGCCCGCCCGGCCGGCGCGCCCCCGAGCAGGTTACCGCCCGGTCACTTCGTTCGGCATCCACGTGCGACCGGCACCGCCGGCACCGAGCCGGTTCAGGGGCCGGCCGAGGGCCGGCCGAGGGCCTATACGGGCTAGCGACCGGTGAAGTCGGGCTTACGCTTGGCGACGAACGCCGCCATCCCCTCGGTGCGGTCGTCGGTGGCGAACAGGCCGGCGAACAGCTGACTCTCCCAGGCCAGGCCGGAGGCGAGGTCCATCTCCAGACCCCCGTCGATGGCCAACTTGGCCGCCTTGACCGCCTGGGCCGGGCCGGTGACGAACGGCCGGACCATGTCGAGCGCCGCCGCGTACACCTGGTCGGCCGGGACGACGCGATCGGCCAGGCCGATCCGCTCGGCCTCGGCGGCGTCGACCATCCGTCCGGACAGGATGATGTCCTTGGCGCGCGCCGGGCCGACCAGCCGGGCCAGCCGCTGGGTGCCGCCGGCACCGGGGATGACCCCCAGTTTGATCTCCGGCTGGCCGAGTTTGGCGTCCTCGGCGACCACCCGCCAGTCGCAGGCCAGGGCCAGCTCGCAGCCGCCGCCGAGGGCGTAGCCGGTGATCGCGGCGACCACCGGTTTCGGGATCCGGGCGACCGCGTCGAAGGCGCTGGACAGCTGCGCCGCGCGTGCCGCCATGTCCACGTACGACATGTCGGCCATCTCTTTGATGTCGGCGCCGGCTGCGAAAACCTTCTCTCCGCCGTAGACCACGACCGCCCGGACCCGCTCGTCGTCGGCGACGGTACGCGCGGCGTCGCGCAGCTCCTCCTGCACCGCTGCGTTCAGCGCGTTCATCGGCGGCCGGGCCAGCCGAATCGTGGCCACCCCCTGCTCGACCTCGACCAGCACCAGCTCCGGCACGGCGGACCTCCCCATCGACGTCGCGTTCTGGGACAGCCTACGGCGAACACCGGAGAGTGGGTAACGTGATCCACAACGTGAGGGGGGCAGACGGATGATCACCTACTACGATGACAAATCCGTACGGATCACCTCCACCGAGATCCGGGTGGACCAGCACCGACATCCGCTCACCCAGGTGCACCGGATCTGGCAGCGGCGGGGTGCCCGCTCGTGGAGTGCCCTGGCCGGCCGGGGCATGGTCGGCGTCGCTTTCCTGGCCCCGGTGGCGACCGCGATCATCGGGCTGGTAACCGCGCTGACCATCGACGCCTCGCCGACCGTCACCATCGCGCTGATCGGTGGATCGATCCTGGTCGGGCTCGTCATCATCCCGATCGCGGACCTGCTGCTCGGGCTGCTCGACGACTCCTACGACCGGGGCGCGCACCTGCTCGAACTCTGGGCCGAGGTACGGGGCGCCCCGGTGCTACTGGTGTCCGACCGGGACGCGCTGCGGGTGGGACGCATCCACCGCGCGCTACGCCGTGCGGTCGAGGCCGCGCTGGCATCGCAAGCGCCTGTCCCGGCCCGAGCAACACCGGGCCGAGCCGCTCCGGCCAGAGCCATAACGGCCCGAGCCACACCGGCCCGCGCCACCCCGGGCCGCGCCACCCCGGGCCGAGCCACCCCGGGCCGAGCCACACCGGGCCGACCGGCGCTGCCCCGGCCCGCGCCGGGTTCCGCCGACCGGCGCGCCAGCGGTGGTGGCCGGCGCGCCGCACAATAGGGAGATGCCACTCCCGCTGCCGTCCCCGGCGAGTCTCATCGCACTGACCAGATCCACCGTCGGGCAGGTCGCCGGTGCGGTGACCGGCGCGGCCGGGCGGGCCACCGGCCAGGCCGGTGAGGTGGCGACCCGGATGGGCCGACTCACCTCCGAGTACGCCGCCGTGCCGTCGCGCGCGTTCGCCGTACTGGATGAGATCGAGGCTCTGGTGCAACGGGTCGGCACGGTGGTCGACCGGGTCGAGATGCTGCTCGACCGCAGCGAACGGGTGGTCGCGGAGGCAGAGGAGGCGACCCTACGGGTGGAGACGATCGCCACGGCGGCGACCGACGCGGTGGCGGCCGCGACCCGGGTGGCGGCCGCCGCGCAGACGCTGCTCACCGATGCCGACCGGGTGGCGGTGGGGGCCAGTCGGGTGGTGGGGCGCAGCGAGGAGATCGCCGAGCGGTCGGTCGAGCTGATCGGCGAGTACGAGCCGGCGCTGCGCCGTGGCGCTCCGATGGCCCGGCACTTCGTCGAGCAGTTGAGCGAGGACGAGGTGGACGCGGCCGTCCGGCTGGTCGACGAGCTGCCCCGGCTGACCCAGCATCTCAAGGCCGACGTGCTGCCGATCCTGGCCACCCTGGACCGGGTCGGGCCGGACATCCACGACCTGCTGGAGGTGACCCGGGACCTGAAGTTGGCGGTGGCCGGCATCCCGGGTCTGCGGATGTTGCGCCGTCGGGGCGCGGACCGGCTCGGCGAGGACGAGGCCCTGCCACCGGGCGAGTGAGCGCTAGGACGCCCGACGGACGGGTATCTCGGCCAGCCAGACGTCGGCCAGGTCGCCGAGGGGGACGTCGAGGGCCTGGCTGAGCCGGACCACGGTGCCGAACGCCGGCGCCGGAAGCCGGCCCGCTTCGATCTTGCGCAGGGTCTCGGGGGAAATACCGGCCACCAGCGCCACCTCGACGAGGCTGCGGCCGGCCCGGGCGACCCGCAGGGCGGCACCGAGTCGCTGGCCTGCGGCGATCTGTTCGGCGGTGAGCGGTTGGCGGACCATGTCCAGCAGGATAGCTCTCCGGAGCGCTCTCGGACCGGCGTGGTATAAAAATACCGCAGAGGGAGAGGGAGGCTGTCGTGATCGAGCTCAAGTCCGCCCAGGAGATCGACCGGATGGCGGTGACCGGGCAGTTCGTCGGCGAACTGCTCGCCGAGTTGAGCGGTGTCGCCGCGGTCGGCGTCAACCTGATGGACATCGAGCACCACGCCCGGCGGCGGATCGCCGAACGCGGCGCCGAGTCCTGCTACTGGGACTATGCCCCGTCGTTCGGCCGCGGTCCGTTCCGCAACGTACTGTGCCTGTCGGTCAACGACGCGGTGCTGCACGGCCTCCCGCACGACTACGTACTGCGCGACGGCGACCTGCTCAGCATCGACATGGCGGTCGGCATCGACGGCTGGGTGGCCGACTCCGCGGTCTCCGTCATCGTCGGCACCCCCGATCCGGCCGATCTGCGGCTGATCGAGGCCACCGAGGTCGCCCTCGCGGCGGCGATCGCCGCCGCCCAGCCCGGCGGGCGCCTCGGCGACGTCTGCGCCGCGATCGGCGAGGTCGCCGGTTCGTACGGCTACAGCGTCAACGGCGAGTTCGGCGGTCACGGCATCGGCCGCACGATGCACGAGGACCCGCATGTCGCCAACACCGGCCGTGCCGGCCGTGGGATGCGGCTCGATCCCGGCCTGACCATCGCGATCGAACCCTGGTTCTGTCACTCCACCAACAAGATCAGGTACGACGAGGACGGCTGGACGATCCGTTCCGCCGACGGCTCCCGTACCGCCCACTCCGAACACACGGTCGCCATCACACCGTCCGGGCCCCGAGTCCTGACCGGCCGCCCGACACCCTGAACCCGGGAAGCAACACGAGTAGCTTATATAAGATATTGCTGATACTGTGCCCACCGGTCGGACCTCCCGACCGGTGGACACACACGTCTATGGAGCGACGATGATCGACATTGACGAGCAGATCAGCACCGTCGAACGACGGATCGGCAGTCGGGTCCTCGATGCGGGCACCGCTCGGGTGCAGACCATCTCCCGCATCTACGCGGCAAGCGTCGACGAACTCTGGGACGCCTGCACCAGCGCCGAACGCCTCCCCCGCTGGTTCCTGCCGGTCTCCGGCGAGCTCCGACTGCACGGCCGCTACCAGCTCGAAGGCAACGCCGGGGGTGTGGTGCAGCGCTGCGACCCGCCGAAGAGCTTCGCCGCCACCTGGGAGTTCGGCGGCGAGGTGAGCTGGATCGAGGTACGGCTGAGCCCGCTGTCCGACGGAACGACCCGGTTCGAGCTGGAGCACGTGGCGCACGTCAACGACGAACGGTGGGCACAGTTCGGGCCCGGCGCCACCGGTGTGGGCTGGGACCTGGCCCTGATCGGGCTCACCCTGCACCTGGCGGCCCCGCAACAGCCGGTCGACCCCCAGGCGGTCGAGGCGTGGAGCACGTCGACCGAGGGGCGAGAGTTCATCACCCGCAGCAGCGACCAGTGGCGTGCGGCGAGCGTCGCCGCCGGCACCGATCCGACCGAGGCGGGCGAGGCTGCGGAGCGGACGACCGCCTTCTACACCGGCACGGCCTGAGACCCGACGGGCCGACGACCAACCTGGGAGAGTTGAACACTTTGTTGAAAACATTTGGTTGACGGCCGTGGGCGGGTGTGGTTGAGTCAACGCTGTGACCACCGACGACCTGTTCACCCCGCCCGACGCGGCGCAGTCGCGGGCCCACCGCCGACACGCGGCCCTGCTCCGGCTCGCTGGACGGCACGCCGACACCACCGCGCGGCGGCACCGCCATCTGCACCCGCAGGTGGTCGACCCGTACGAGGCGGTACGGCTGGTGCTCGGCCTGGCCAGTGGCGGCGCGACAATCGACCCGGACGAGCCGGAGCTGGACGTCAGTGACCTGATCGCGGCGCTGACCCTCATCGCCCCGGTCCGCGCCGACCTCGATGCCGTCGAACTGGGCCTGCTGGAGGCCGCCCGGAATCGGGGACTCACCTGGCAGGCGATCGCCTTCGGGCTGGGTCTGGGCACTGCCCAGGCGGCCCGGCAGCGCTACGACCGGCTCATCGGCCGCAGTGGTCCGGCCGCCGGAGCCGACTGACCGGTACGGGTGTCCAGCCGGTGTAGCCGCCCACCCCCGCCACCCGGACGGGACCTGGACGGCACCCGGACGGTACCGTCGGCCACCCCGCGTCAGGCGTGGACCAGCCCCGGGCGACGCAGGTCCTCGACGTCGACGACCTCCCGGCCCAGCGGCCAGAACGCCGCCGGCACCAACTTGAAGTTGGCGATGCCGAACGGGATGCCGATGACCGTCAGACAGAGCGTCACGCCGGTGACGATGTGGGTGAGCGCCAGCCACCAGCCGGCCAGCACCACCCAGAGGATGTTCGCCAGCCCGGAGCCGATCCCCGCCCCCGGCTTCGCGACCAGCGTCCGGCCGAACGGCCAGAGGGAGTAGTAGGCCAACCGCAGCGACGCCACTCCGAACGGGATCGTGACGATCAGCACGAAGCAGACGAGGGCCGCCACCGCGTACCCGAGGCCGAGCACGATGCCGCCGCCGAAGATGAGCCAGAGCAGGTTGAGAATGACTCGCATGTCTCGATGATCCCGCATCCGCGCCACCCGGCACCGGCGTTTCGCGGGCAGCCAGCCGGCCAGAGCGTCAGTCAGCCGGCCAGGGCGTCGATCTCGGACCGCTGCGGCAACGACACCGAGGCCCCCAGGCGGCGTACGCAGGCCGCACCGGCCGCCGACGCCCATCGGACCGCGGACATCAGGTCCCGTCCCTCGCCCCAGGCGACCGCGAGCGCGCCGGTGAACGCGTCACCGGCGGCGGTGGAGTCCACCGTCTCGACCGGAAAGGCCGGCACGTGATGCACCGTACCGTCGCGGTCGGCGAACCAGGCGCCCTCGGCACCCAGGGTGAGCACCGCCCGACGGACCACCGTCAACAGCGCCGCCGGATCCTCCCGCCCGACGCCGACGATCGCCCGCGCCTCGGCCTCGTTGACCACCAGCAGATCCACCGCGTCGAGCAGTTCGGCCGGCAGCTCACGGGCCGGGGCGGCGTTGAGGATCACCCGGGTGCCCGCCTCGCGGGCCGCCGCCGCGGCGGCCAGCACCGTCTCCAGCGGAATCTCCAACTGCGCCACCAGCACGTCGGCGTCGCGTACCGCCGCCAGCTCCGGCTCGGTGAGCCCACGGAACGCCGCGTTGGCGCCCGGGGTGACGACGATCGCGTTCTCACCGGCCGCGTTGACCATCACGATCGCGACGCCGGACGACCCGTACACCACCCGCAGCTGGCTCGTGTCCACCCCGGACCGGGCGATCCGGCCGGTCAGGGTGACACCGAAGGCGTCCGAGCCGACCGCGCCGAGGAACACGCAGTCGCCACCGGCGCGGGCCGCCGCGATCGCCTGGTTGGCACCCTTGCCGCCGGGCACCGTGACGAAGTCGGTGCCGAGCAGGGTCTCCCCCGGCGACGGCAGTCTCGGCGCGGTCGCCACCAGGTCCATGTTCGCGCTGCCGACCACCGCGATCCGCGGCGCTGTCACGACGTCCTCCGCTCAGGCGGCCCGGGCGGTGTACCGCTGGCCCGCCCGCTCGACGACCAGCGGTACGCCGAACGTCTCCGACAGGTGCTCGCCGGTGATCGTGGCGGCCAGCTCGCCGGCCGCGACGACGGTGCCGCCGCGCAGCAGCAGGGCGTGGGTGAAGCCCGGCGGGATCTCCTCCACGTGGTGGGTGACCAGCATCAACGCCGGGGAATGCGGATCCTGGGCGAGGACCCCGAGCCGGCCGACCAGCTCCTCACGGGCACCGAGGTCGAGCCCGGCCGCCGGCTCGTCGAGCAGCAGCAGCTCCGGGTCGGTCATCAGCGCCCGGGCGATCTGCACCCGCTTGCGTTCACCTTCGGAGAGGGTCCCGTACTCGCGCTGCGCCAGCCCGGCCACGCCGAACTGGCCGAGCAGCTCCTGCGCCCGACCCACGTCGAGCTCGTCGTAGCGCTCCCGCCACCGGCCGACCACCGACCAGGCGGCGGTCAGCACCACGTCGAGCACCCGCTCGGTGCCGGGGATCCGTTCGGCGAGGGAGGCGGTGGTCAGCCCGATCCGGGTTCGCAGCTCCGCCAGGTCGGTGCGCCCCAGCTGCTCGTCGAGGACCCGGACGGTCCCGGTCGTCGGGTGCAGCCGGCCGGCGGCGAGGCTGAGCAGGGTGGTCTTGCCGGCACCGTTCGGGCCGAGCACCACCCACCGCTGGTCGGGCTGCACCCGCAGGGTGATGTCCTGCAGCAGGGCCGTGCCGGAGCGGGTCACGCCCACTGAGTCGAGCTCGATCACCAGGTCGTCAGCAACGGTAGGCACCGGACCATCCAATCACGCCGTGGGTGGTGCCGCCCCACCTGGCCGCGCCGGGGTGGCCGGCACCACCCGACGGGCTGCTCAGGTCTGCGGCTGGACCGCCGTGGCGGCGCGGCGGTGCCGGGGTCAGGCCACGGTGGATCCGAAGACCTCGTCGCGGGCGGCGTCGAGGGCGGTCCGCAGGGCGCCCTGCAGCACCGGCTCCTCGGTCAGCTCGGTGACCACCACCCGGGGGGCGACCAGGGTGATCGCGGCCACCTCATGCTGCACCCGTTCGGCCAGGGCGCTGCCGCCGGCCTGGCCGACCTCACCGGTCAGCACGACCAGCGGCGGGTCGAGCACCACGCAGCTGCTGGCGACGCCGAGCGCGAGCCGGCGGGCCAGCTCGTCGAGCAGCGGCCCGCCCCGGGTGCCGGCGGCGATCGCGGCCCGCACCGCGTCACCCGCGCTGGCCGCCCGGAACCCGTGTTCGCGGGCCACCGCGCGGACCGCGTCGGCGCCGGCGAGCTGCTGAAAGGCCGGCTTGGCCCGGCGGGAGACGTCGCGCGGGATCGGCGCACCGGGCACCGGCAGGTAGCCGATCTCGCCGGCCGCGCCGGTGCTGCCGTGGTGCAACCGGCCGCCGAGCATGATCGCCAGGCCGACCCCGACGCCGGCCCAGACCAGCACGAAGTCGGGCACGTCGCGGGCAGCGCCGGCGTGTGCCTCGGCAACCGCGGCGAGGTTGACGTCGTTTTCGAAAACGACGGTGGTGTCCAGGTCCTCGCGCAGCGCGGCGAGCAGGCCGCGGTGCCAGCGCGGCAGGTTGTACGCGAAGGTGATGTCGCCGTTGGCCGGGTCGACCAGGCCGGGGGTGCCCAGCACCACCCGCCGTACGCTGGCCAGCTGGGTCTCGGCGCTGCTGGCGGCCTGCACCACCGCGTTGTGCACCACGCCGACCGGGTCGTCGGTGTCCCTGGTGGACTGCTCGACCCGGCCGATCACCGATCCGGTGATGTCGGCGCAGGCGGCCACCACCCGGTCCGGTCCGACGTCGACTCCGACGACGTGCGCGCTGGCCGGCTGTACGGCGTACAGCTGGGCGTTGGGGCCCCGGCCACCGGCCTGTTCGCCGACCCGGGTGACCAGCCCGCGTCCTTCCAGCCGCTCGACCAGCTGCGATGCTGTCACTTTGGACAGTCCGGTCAGCTCACCGAGTTGGGCCCGGGTGAGTGGTCCGCGGGCGATGAGCAGCTCCAGCGCCGCCCGGTCGTTGAGCGCTCGCAGCAGCCGGGGCGTGCCGGGCAGGCGCGGGGAACCCATGTGGTCGTCCTCTAGCATTTAGGAAAGTTAACTATTATCTTGGCATCCGCAACGGAAGTAGCCGTAGCGTAGTCGCCGGTGACACCCTCGGCGGTCGGACGACCCGGCACTCACCGGCAACGAACAGCGCCTCCCCGGTGCGCCACTCGGACCGCGGAGACGCCACGGAGGGGGAGAACATGCCGAACGACCCGGCGCTGCGGCGGCTGGCGCTGCGCACCCTGCTCGCCGCCTACCCCGGCACCGCCGTCCCGCAGTGGGCGATCGACCTGGTCGGCGACGGGCTCGCCGGGCACACCTTGTTCGGCGGCAACGTGGACCGACCCGAACAGCTGCGGGCCGCCACCGACGCGCTGCGGGCCGCCCGGGCCGACGTGCTGATCGCCATCGACGAGGAGGGCGGCGACGTGACCCGGCTGGCGCACGCCACCGGCAGCCCGTACCCCGGCAACGCCGCGCTCGGTGCGGTCGACGACCCGGCGCTGACCCGGCAGGTCTACCGGGCGATCGGCGACGAGCTCGCCACCTGCGGCGCCAACCTCGACCTGGCCCCGACCGTCGACGTGAACACCGCCGACGACAACCCGATCATCGGCACCCGGTCGTTCGGGGCCGACCCGGCACTGGTCGCCACCCACGCGACCGCGGCCGTCGCCGGGCTGGCCGACGCCGGAGTCGCCGCCTGCGCCAAGCACTTCCCCGGCCACGGCGCCACGGTCACCGACTCACACCTCGAACTGCCCACTGTCGACGTACCGATGGCGGTGCTGCGCCGACGGGACCTGCCGCCGTTCGCCGCCGTGGTCGAAGCCGGCACCCCGGCGATCATGACCGCGCACATCCGGGTCCCGGCGTTGACCGGCGACGCGCCGGCCACCTTCAGCCGGGCCGCGCTGACCGGCCTGCTCCGCGACGAGTACGGCTTCACCGGGGTGATCGTCACCGACGCGCTGGAGATGCGCGGTGCCACCCTGGCCGCCGGTGGGATCGGCCCGGCAGCGGTCGCCGCCCTGGCCGCCGGCGCCGATCTGCTCTGCATCGGCGCCCGGGTGGACCACGCGTTGGTCGAACGGGTCGCGGCGGGCATCGTCGCGGCGATCGGCGACGGGACGCTGCCGGTCGGCCGGGTCGAACAGGCGGCCGGCCGGGTGACCGCGCTGGCCGCCGTGGTCCGACCGGCAGCGGGTGGGACCGCCGGCCCGGCCGACCTGGGGTACGCCGCCGCCCGCCGCGCCGTCCGGGTGGAAGGCACCCTCGACGGGCTGGCCGACGCACTGGTGGTGCAGCTGACCGCCGGCTCGACGATCGCCGAGGGCCGGGTGCCGTGGGGCCTCGGACCGCACCTCGGCAACGCCCGGCAACTGCGGGTGGCACCGGCGGAGGTGACCGCCGAGCAGGTCGCGACGGCCGCCGCCGGCCGGCCGCTGGTGCTCGTCGGACGGCACCTGCACCGGGTGCCCGGCGCCGGTGACCTGATCGAACGGCTGGCCACCCGGCACCCGGTCGCGGTGGTGGAGATGGGCTGGCCGTCGGCCTGGCGCCCGGCCGGAGTACGGGCCTTCGTCACCACCTACGGTGCGAGTCACGCCAACGGCCGGGCCGCCGCCGAGGCCCTCGGCCTGGCCGCCTGAGCGGCCAGGCCGGACGCGCTGGGCGGGTCAGTAGCGGTAGTGCTCCGGCTTGTACGGGCCGGCCACGTCGACACCGATGTAGTCGGCCTGGGCCTTGGTCAGCACGGTCAGCTTGGCGCCGAACGCGTCCAGGTGCAGCCGGGCCACCTTCTCGTCGAGGTGCTTGGGCAGCACGTACACCTGCTTTTCGTACTCGCCGACCTTGGCGTACAGCTCGACCTGGGCGATCACCTGGTTGGAGAAGGACGTCGACATCACGAAGCTCGGGTGACCGGTCGCGTTGCCGAGGTTCAGCAGCCGCCCCTCGGAGAGCACGATCACCGAGTGGCCGTCCGGGAAACGCCACTCGTCGACCTGCGGCTTGACGTTGATCTTCTCGATCCCCGGCACCTTCGCCAGACCGGCCATGTCGATCTCGTTGTCGAAGTGCCCGACGTTGCCGACAATCGCGTTGTGCTTCATCCTCGCCATGTGGTCGGCCAGGATGATGTCCTTGTTGCCGGTGGTGGTGATGAAGATGTCGCCGCGGTCGACGACGTCGTCCAGGGTCACCACGTCGAGGCCGTCCATCGCCGCCTGCAGCGCGCAGATCGGGTCGATCTCGGTCACCACGATCCGGGCCCCCTGGCCGCGCAGCGACTCCACGGCGCCCTTGCCGACGTCGCCGTAGCCGCAGATCACCGCGAGCTTGCCGGCGATCATCACGTCGGTGGCCCGGTTGATCCCGTCGACCAGCGAGTGGCGGATGCCGTACTTGTTGTCGAACTTGCTCTTGGTGACCGAGTCGTTGACGTTGATCGCCGGGAAGAGCAGGTTGCCCTCGCGGGCCAGCTCGTAGAGGCGGTTGACGCCGGTGGTGGTCTCCTCGGAGACTCCGATGATCGGCTTGGCCATCTCGGTGTACTTGGTCGGGTTCGCGGCCAGCGAGCGGCGCAGCGTCTCCAGGATGATGCCGTACTCGTGCGAATCGGTCGGCGCCGTCGACGGTACCGCCCCGGCGGCCTCGAACTGCTTGCCGAGGTGGATCAGCAGGGTTACGTCGCCGCCGTCGTCGACGATCGAGTCCGGCCCGCTGCCGTCCGGCCAGGTGAGCATCTGCTCGGTGCACCACCAGTACTCGTCCAGCGTCTCACCCTTCCAGGCGTACACCGCGACGCCCTGCGGGTTGTCGACCGTGCCGTTCGGGCCCACGACGACCGCCGCGGCGGCCTGGTCCTGGGTGGAGAAGATGTTGCAGGAGACCCAGCGCACGTCGGCCCCGAGCGCGGTCAGCGTCTCGATCAGCACCGCCGTCTGTACGGTCATGTGCAACGATCCGGCGATCTTGCGGCCCTTGAACGGCTGCTGGGCGGCGTACTCACGGCGCAGTGCCATCAGCCCGGGCATCTCGTGCTCGGCGAGCTCGATCTCCTTGCGACCGAAGGTCGCCAGGGACAGGTCGGCGACCTTGAAGTCGCTGACCGACCCGGCGCTGTCGGCGGTCAGAGTGACGGTCACTAGAACTCCTCGGGTCTCAACGGATGCGTCCGTCCTGCCGGACACGGCACGCACGACACCCGTCCACCATACGGCCCGAATTGCGGTTCACCCGACCCGAGGGCTCGACCGCCGTCAGTCGCGGGCGAGCGCGAAACCGACCGTCGGACCGGCACCGCCGCCGTAGGCCACCTGGATGAGCAGCGCGGCGACCGGCTCCAGATAGCGGGCGCTGGACAGCGGGCCGGCGTCAACCGTGTCGAAGCCCAACTGCGTGCCGAGTTCCTGGACGGTCTTCTTGGCGGCCAGGTCGTCGCCGGCGACCGGCACCGACTGCCGAACGCCACCGAGCACCGGCCGGGCGTGGTTCGGAGCGAGCACGGTGTTGAACGCCTTCACCACGTGAGCAGCCGGGACCATCGCGGCGACCTGCTCGGCGGCGGAGGTGTCGTGGCCGATCCGCAGCGACATGTGGTCCGGACCGAGCGGGTTGGTCACGTCGATCACGGTGCTGCCGGCCAGCGCGTCGGCGACCGGCCCGGCGAGCACGTCACCGATCCCGGTGTACGGCACCGCCAGCACGACCAGCTCGGCGTCCGCCGCCTGGGCGGCGTCGCCGGCGGTCACCCCGGTGCCGGTGGTCGCCTCGGCCAGCCGCGGCGAATCCGGGCTGGACGCGGAGATCGTCACCTGGTGACCGACCTCGGTCAGCCGCCGGGCCAGGGCCGAGCCGACGTTGCCGGCGCCGATGATGCCGATGTCCATCATTCTCTCCCTCTCCGACGGGTCGTCACTGTCGATCGGATACCCGCCGGCCCGGTACGGAAACGGCGCCGTACGGAAACAGGGCCGTACGGGAACAGGGCCGTACGGAAACAGGGCCGTACGGGAACCAGCGAGCTCGGGGTAGGTTGTGGCGCCACCTAGATAGCGCTGCTATCTTTCTGGCCGTGGATCAGGAACGGCGGGGCCAGTGGCTGCGCGGGGTGCTCGACCTCTGTGTGCTCGCGGCGCTGCACCGGCACGAGTCGTACGGTTACGAGCTGGCCCAGTCGCTGCAGGCAGCCGGGCTCGGGCCGATCAAGGGCGGCACCCTCTACCCCGTACTGCTCCGGCTGCAACGGACCGGCCTGGTCGACGCCCGATGGCGCGCCGGCACCAGCGGCCCGGCCCGCAAGTACTACCGGCTGACCGAGTCCGGTGCGCGGCGGCTGCGCCAAACCACCGCCGACTGGCGCTCCTTCACCACCGGTGTCGACACGATCCTGCAGGAGGTGACCACCTCGTGAACCAGCAGACCTGGCTGGCCGCCCTGACCGGCGAGCTGCATCGGCACGGCATCGACCGCGAGTTGGCCGGGCACGTCGTCGCGGAGGCCGCGGCCCACCTGTACGACAGCGGCGAAGCGCCGTTGGCGGTCTTCGGCACCCCGGCCGACTACGCCACCGACGTGGCGCGCAGCGTCGGTGGGCCGGCTCAGATCCCGCGCCGCGTCCACCCCGGCCCGGTCCGGCTCGACGTGCAGGACGTCACCAAGCGGTACCGCCGACACACCGTACTGGACCGGGTGCGACTCACCGTCCGGGCCGGCGAGATCGCCGCCGTGGTCGGCGCCA
The DNA here is from genome assembly GCF_049179115.1 of Solwaraspora sp. WMMB762. Classification (NCBI taxonomy): domain Bacteria; kingdom Bacillati; phylum Actinomycetota; class Actinomycetes; order Micromonosporales; family Micromonosporaceae; genus Solwaraspora; species Solwaraspora sp. WMMB762. The sequence continues at coordinate 6,727,188 of NZ_JBMHMD010000001.1, read as the reverse complement.
ACGGCAGCGGCAAGAGCACCCTGCTGCGCATCTGCGCCGGCCTGGCCAGCCCGGACAGCGGCCGGGTCCGGGTGTACGGCACCCTCGGCTACTGCCCGCAGTCCGGCGGTACCGGCGACTTCCTGCACCCGGACGAGCACTTCGCGCTGGTCGGTGCCGGCCGTCGGCTCAGCCGGACACAGTCGCGTACCGCCGGGCGGACGCAGGCCGCGGTCCTGGACTGGGACGCGTCCGCCGCCGTCCAGGCCCGGCACCTGTCCGGCGGCACCCGGCAGAAGCTCAACCTGGTGCTGGCCGGGCTCGGCGACCCGGACCTGCTGCTGCTCGACGAGCCGTACCAGGGCTTCGACCGCGGCACCTACCTGGACTTCTGGCACCAGGTGTGGCGCTGGCGCGATGCCGGCAAGGCGGTCGTGGTCGTCACCCACCTGCTGAACCAGCTCGACCGGGTCGACCTGGTGCTCGACCTGACCGGAACGGAGGCCGGTCGATGAGCCGGGTGCTGACCGTGGCGGAGATGACGTTGCGCGAGACGTCCCGGCGACGCGGCGTACTGGCGATCCTGCTGGTCTTTCCGCTCTGCTTCTATCTGGCCCGCCGGGGCGACTTCGCCGGGCAGTCGATCCGGTTCGTCTGCCTCGGGCTCGGCTGGGCGCTGAGCACGGCGGCACTGTTTGCCGGCAACGCCAACCGTGATCTGGAGACCCGGCTGCGGCTGACCGGCTACCGGCCGGCGCAGCTGTGGGCCGGCCGACTGCTGGCGCTGTGGGCGGTCGGTGTGCTGCTGTCCGTGCCGTACTTCCTGCTGGTGCTGTTCGACCAGCCCGGCGTACGGCACGGGGCGATCGGCCTGATCATGCTGGTGATGGTCGCCGTGGCGGTTCCGTTCGGGCTGGCGATCAGCGCGGTGCTGCCCCGCGAGCTGGAAGGCACCCTGATCCTGCTGACCATCGTCGGGCTGCAGATGGTGATGGACCCGGCCAGCCCGGCCGCGCGGGCGCTGCCGTTCTGGTTCAGCCGGGAGATCGCCACCTACGCGATCGACCACACCGACAGCGGCTACCTCGACCGAGGGCTGCTGCACGGCGCGGTCGTCGCGGTCACGATGGTCACCCTGGTCGCGATCGCCACCGGGGTACGGCTACGCCGCCGACCCCACCTACGGTTCGGGTGACGGCTCCGTACCGGGTCAGCGGCCGACCGGATGCACCAGCTCCGGCGACGCGGTGTCCAGCGGCACCGCCGCCGGCGGCACCAGACCGAGCTGCACGCCCTGTCGCGACAGCAACGACTCCAACGTCCAGTCGGCCGCCACCCGGATCCGGTTGCCCGGGATCGACGCCAGGTGGTAGCCCCGGGTCACCGCCTTGGCCAGCGGCCCGGAGATCGGCACGTGCAGCGGGTTTGCCGCCGCCTGCGCGCCACCGAGGTCGACCACGAACCCCAGGTCCTTGTGCCGGTACGGGCGGAACGAGCCGTGCCCGTACGACGCGGCGACGTTCTGTGCGGCCAGTTTGCCCTGCCGGACGGCGTGCTGGGCGGTCATCGGGGTGACCTCGCCCGGCCGGTTCGGGTCGGGCACCGCGGCGGCGTCACCGCACGCGTACACCTCCGGATGCTGCGGTACGGCGAGGAACTCGTCGACCACCAGCCGGCCCTTCAGGGTGGTCAGTCCCAGGTCGTCCACCACCGGGTCAGGCCGCACCCCGACGCACCAGATCAGCGACCGGGTCGGGATGAACTCCCCGTCGGACAGATGCACCCCGTCGCTGGTCGCCTCGCGGACCGAGGTGCCGAACCGGGTCTCGACGCCCCGCGCGTCGAGGACCTTCTGCGCGGTGACCGACATCCGCTCGTCCAGCTCGGGCAGCACCCGGTCGGCCAGGTCGAGCAGCAGCCAGCGCACCTGCTGGCCGGCGAGCCGGGGATGCCGGCGGACCAGCAGGTCGGTGGCGCTCACGCAGTGCGCCGCGACCTCCGTACCGGTGTATCCGGCACCGACCACGACGAAGGTGCACCGGGCGGCCCGCTCGGCCGGATCGTCACTCAGGTCGGCGAGTTCGATCTGCCGGGTGAGGTGGTCGCGCAGGTAGAGCGCCTCCGGCAGGGTCCGGAAGCCGTGCGCGTGCTCGTTGACGCCGGGGATCGGCAGCAGCTTGTTGACGCTGCCGATGGAGACGATCAACCGGTCGTAGCTCAACTCGGCCCGGTCGCCCTCGCCGTCGACGTAGCAGATCCGCCGGTCCGGCAGGTCGATCTGGTCGATCTCGCCGAGCACCACCCGCACGCCGGGCAGGGTGTCCGGCAGCGAGACGGTGACCCGGCGCGGCTCCAGCACACCCGAGGCGACCTCGGGCAGCAGCGGCACGTACAGGAAGTAGTCGGTCGGGTTGATCAGGATGATCTCGGCGGACCCCCGGGCCAGCCGGGACAGGGTACGGGCAGCCTGGTAGCCGGCGAAGCCGGCACCCGCGATGACGATGCGTGGTCGCTTCATACTGATCTCCGATCGGGGTGGGGTGAGAGCGCAAGCAGGTGTCCCCGTGTCTGCCGGACCCGGGCGCCGGGGAGACCGGGCAGACCTGTCGGGGACACCCACCAGAGGGTTTCCGGTGCCGCTCACCGGGCCCGGTGGGCGCGGCGGCGGTCCGGTGGTCAGTTGTTCGGGTCGTCGGTGCTGATGTCGGCCAGCACCGAATCCGGTTCCCACTCGACGGCGAGGTCACCCATGGAGACGACGCCGACCAGCCGGCCGTCGTCGACCACCGGCAGTCGCCGTACCGAGTAGGTCCGCATCAGCTCGGCGGCCGCGACAGCGTCGTCGTACGGCGACACGACCACCACGTCCTCGGTGATGATCTGGCTGAGCTGGGTCATCGACGGATCCATCTCGGATGCCACCGCCCGGACCGTGATGTCCCGGTCGGTCACGATTCCTTGGATATCGCTGCCGTTGGTGACGATGATGTCGCCGATGTCGGCATCCCGCATCTGCCGCGCCGCCGCCGTCAACATGTCACTCGCGTCCATGGTGAACGGCCGGGCCGTCATGAACTCTCCGACGGTCGTCATCGCGCACTCCTCTCGGTGTCGGCGCCGTCTTCGGGGTACCCGGGGTCGGGAGCGGAAAACCAGCGCCCTCCCCCGGTCGGTGGGATCGGCTACGCTCGCAGGTCGAAACGGCCGCGCCGGCACGAGGTGCACGGGCGGGCAGGCCGGGTAGGGAGCACGTCGTGTGGGCACGCCGGGTCAGCTGGCGTAAGCCTCTTTTGCCGGATTCGCGGGTGCCGCACCCGGCCGACCGGTCGTTGCTGCACCGCACCGAGCGCTGGCGCGGGATGCCGCTGGCGTTGGCGCTGATCGCGGTCATCACCGTCATCGACGTGCTGACTCAGACCAACGCGGTCGTTCTCGGGTTCCTCTCGCTGGCCCCGCTGCTCGCCGCCGCCGTCGAGAAGACCCGACGGACCGCGCTGGTCACCGCGGTCGCCTGCGTCGTCGCGTTGGTCGCCGGGCTACCCAGCGGCATGTTCGGCAGCCTGGACCATCTGCTGCGCAGCAGTGTCGTCTTCGCGGTCGGCATCGTGTCGATCTACGTGGCCCGGTCCCGGAACCTGCGGGAGGCCCGGCTGCGCCGGATGACCGAGATCGCCGAGGTCGCGCAGCGGGCGGTGCTGCGCGCACCGCCCCCGCAGCTGGGCGATGTCGCCCTGGTCGCCCGGTATCTGTCCGCGTCCGAGGCGGCCAACGTCGGCGGTGACCTGTTCGCCGTCGTGGACAGCCCGTACGGGACCCGGATCATCATCGGGGACGCGTGCGGCAAGGGGCTGCAGGCGGTCCAGATGTCGGCCACCGTGATGGGTGCCTTCCGGCAGTCCGCCTTCGTGCAGCCGGAACTGTCCGCCGTCGCCGCCGATCTGGACCAGGCGGTGTACCGGGACGGGATGGGTACCGGGCAACCGGCGCAGTTCGTCACCGCCGCCCTGGTGCAGCTCACCGACGACACGCTGACCGTGATCAACTGTGGCCATCCGGCGCCGGCACTGCGGACCTCAGCCGGGACGCTGGAGATCCTGGAGCCCGGCGACCGGCATCCGCCGCTGGGGCTGCGCCGCGACGCGCCGGACCCGCTCCGGTTGACCCGGCCGTGGCAGGTCGAAGACCGGCTGCTGCTCTACACCGACGGGTTGGTGGAGGCCCGCAACGGCCGCGGTGAGTTCCTCGCCTCGGACCGGGTGACCGCGTGCCTGGAACTGCCGGACCGGCGGGAGGCGCTGGACCGCGTCGTCACTGAGCTGCAGCGCCACGCCGGCGGTCAGATCAGCGACGACGCCGCGATGCTGCTCGCCGAACGGGTCGCCGCCGACTGACGACGACCCGTTCCGGCGGTGTAACGGCTGATCGGTTGTGTGTCAGTTGGCTCAGGCCGCCGCGGCGATCAGCAGCTCGGCGATCTGCACCGCGTTGAGCGCGGCACCCTTACGCAGGTTGTCGTTGGCGCAGAACAGCGCCAGACCGTGCTCGACGGTCTCGTCGACCCGGATCCGGCCGACGTACGTCGGATCCTGGCCGGCGGCCTGCAGCGGCGTCGGCACGTCGGACAGCGCCACGCCGGGCGCGTCGGACAGCAGCTCGGCCGCCCGCCGCGGGTCGAGCGGCCGGGCGAACCGGGCGTTGATCTGCAACGAGTGGCCGGTGAACACCGGCACCCGAACGCAGGTCCCGCTCACCCGCAGCTCGGGGATGCCGAGAATCTTGCGACTCTCGTTGCGCAGCTTCTGCTCCTCGTCGGTCTCGTCGGAGCCGTCATCGACGATCGAGCCGGCCAGCGGTAGCACGTTGAACGCGATCGGTCGGGCGAACGAACGCGGGGTCGGAAACTCCACCGCGCCGCCGTCGAAGGTCAGCGCCGCCGCGCCCTCGGCCACCTTGCGGACCTGCTCGTCCAGCTCGGCGACACCGGCCAGACCGGCGCCGGAGACCGCCTGGTAGGTCGAGACGACCAGGCTGACCAGGCCGGCCTCGTCGTGCAGCGGGCGCAGCACCGGCATCGCCGCCATCGTGGTGCAGTTCGGATTGGCGATGATGCCCTTCGGGCGGTCGGCGGCGGCCTGCGGGTTGACCTCGGCGACCACCAGCGGTACGTCCGGATCCATCCGCCAGGCCGACGAGTTGTCGATCACCACGGCACCCGCCGCCGCGACCCGGGGTGCCAGCTCCTTCGAGGTGGCCTTGCCAGCCGAGAAGAGCGCGATGTCCAACCCTCGGTAGTCGGCGGTGGCGGCGTCCTCGACGACGATCTCGCCGCCGCGCCACGGCACGGTCCGGCCCGCCGAGCGGGCCGAGGCGAACAACCGCAACTCGTCGACGGGCACCGCCCGCTGCTCCAGTACCTGCCGCATGACGCTACCGACCTGCCCGGTCGCGCCGACAATCCCGATCCTCATGTCGCAACCCCGATCCTCATGCTGCGAAGGTTACCGACGGGCCGGGCCGGGACGAAACCGAGTTGTCCGGCGTCACCTTCCGGCCCGTCGGCGTACCCCCGCGCAGTCAGATCAGGTACGCGTGATCAGTTCAGGTAACGGCGGGCCAGCTGCGGCTGCCGCCACATCGGCCAGAGCAGCGGACCGCCGTCGGGCAGATGGAACGGGGCCGTGGCGGTGAGCCGGTAGCCGAGCCGGGCGTACAGGTCGCGGGCCCCGGGGCTGCTGGCCACCACGTAGGCGGCGCTGCCGGCGGTGTCGAAGATGGCGTGCCGGTGGTTCAGCAACGCCGTACCGAGGCCGTAGCCCTGCCGGTCCGGGGCGACCCCGAGGTACGCCAGGTAGTGGTGCTCGCCCACCGGGTGTCGTTCGGCGAGGGCGTTGTCCAGCAACCGGAACCGGTACGCGTACTCACCACAGGTGTCGTCGAGCAACTGCTCGTACTCGACCGGGTTGGGCAGGATCAGGCTGCACGGACGCCACACCGCCACCGCGCTGTAGTCCTCAGTCAGGTAGATACTGCCCTGGCGCAGTCCGTAGTCGATCAGCGCCGGACAGAACCGCTGGTAGACCCGGCGACGGGCGACCGGGTCCGGGATCAGCCAGGACGACTCGGGGGTGTCCAGAAATGCCTCCACCAGTGTCTTGGCCACTTGCGGGGTGTCGGTGTAGGTCGCGTACCGGATCATCACCGACGTGTGGAGCTGGGGCATCAGCGCTCGCCTCTCTGCGGCACATTGCGGACACCCGGGTACAACGGACAACACACCGTCGCGGGTTCGAATGTATTTGCCCGCCTACCGACCGCGAGTCGGTAGGCGGGCAAGTCGCGGTCAGCGCGTACAGGGTACGCAGTACCGCGCGTGCGGCAGGATCTCCAGCCGTTCCCGGAGGATGTCGCCGCCGCATCTGTCGCAGCGGCCGTAGCGGCCAGCGGCGATCCGGTTCAGCGCCTCGACGCTCTGGTCGTAGCCGCGCCGGGCGGCGACGATCAGCGCGGCCCGGGTGTGCGCTTCGCCTGGGTCACCGGTGTCGGCGGTGAGTTCGGTCAGCTGGGCCCGGTGCGTGTCCAACTGGTCGGCCAGTTTCACCCGCACCTGTTCGATCCATTCGTTGCCGCGGGTGCCGTGCAGTTCGGTGCCCATCGGGTCTCCCTCAACAGAAAAGGGCCGAAGCTGGTCCGCTTCGCCCCTGGTGGCCGTCGTCGTGGTGGTGCGACGGCCGTCCGGAGGACCCCGACCGGTGGGGCGCGGCAGGCCCGGCCGGCCGGCAGCGCCGGGCACGCCGGCACCCGGCACCACGACGCCCGGCACCACGGCACCCGGCCCGCCGATGCGCACGCCGATCGGAGCCGTGACAGTCACGGCTCCGTCGCGCTGCGCAGGAATGATCATCCGACAACCATAGGACGCCCCGACAGGAAAGCCAACACGTTAACCGCCTAGCCGGACATACCAGACGGGCCGCGCGGACCTGACGGACGCGATCTAGAAGGATCGCGGTCGATATACCGGCCAGATCCTTCTAGATCGCGGGGTAGGCGCGGCCCGGGAGTGGGTGCCCCGGGGGCATGGGCTCGGGGTGGCTGGCGGTTGCGGGCAGTTGCAAAGGCGAACTAGTCTGATATACAACTAGTCGAGAAGCGACTTACATCCGGATGCGGACTAGTCAGAGCAGGGAGGTGCGCGATGGGCGGCGCGACCGACCCGGCCGCGAACTGGATCCGGGCCGGACTCGGTCTGGCGATCATGGCCGCGCTCACCGAAGGCGACCGGCACGGCTACGCGCTGGCACAGCGGCTGGCCGAGTTCGGGCTCGGCCCGATCCGCGGTGGCGCGCTCTATCCGGTGCTGAACCGGCTGGAGTCCGAAGCGGCGGTGCGCTCCGACTGGCTGCCGGGCGAAGGCGGCCCGGGCCGGAAGGTCTACTCGATCACCGAGGTCGGCCGACGACGGCTGGCGGACGAACGCACCCGATGGGCCGAGTTCACCGACGCGTTCGAGCAGCTGCTCACGGCGACCGACAACGACGGCGACGGCGGCGACGGCGACAACGGCGACGGCAGCGAGGACGACCAGCAACACCTGACGCAGGACAGCGACCGGGGAGGACGACCGACATGACGGAATCAACCGCGACGACGGAACCCTTCGAGCGGTGGGAACTACCCGCCCGGCTCGCGCTGAGCGACCGGGGCGTCGGGTACCACCTGGCAAACCCGATCATCGCCGACGTGCAGGCACACTGCGCGTACACCGGGCAGAGCCCGTACGACGCGTTCGGATCCCCTGAGGAGTTCGCCATGGTCGCGGCGGCGGAGCAGCCGGCGCACCTGCGCGACAATCCGGACCGGGACGGCTACACCCCGGGCGACCACCTGTCCGGCGGTCTGTTCATCCTGGCGCTGGCCGGGGTCGTCGGCTCGCTGTTCTACGCGGCGCTGGAGCGGACCCTCACCCTCTCCGCGACCCCAGCGGCGCTGACCGGGATGGCCTTCCTCGGCCTGGCGGTGTTCGTCGTCCGCGGCGTACCGGGCGCGCTGCGCGCCGCCGGCCGGCCACGGCTGGCCACCGCGTCGTTCGCCCTGGTCGCGCTGCTGGCCGGGCTCGCCGTGACGGCATTCTTCGCGCTGCCCCGCGAGCCGGTGTTCCCCGTCCCGGTTCTCGCGGTCGCCGCGGTGTCACTGCTGGTGCTGCTGTGGCAACTGCGCGGGCCGAAGAAGCCGCGCCAGCCGATCGAGCACACCGCGCCCACCCCGCGTACGGCGGGGCACAACGACGACGTGGACGGATGGTTCCGCAGGCTGACCGGCCTGCTGGTCGGCCGCTACGACCTCACCCCGCAGCGGGCCGGCGAGCTCGCCCGGCAGGCCCGCAACCACCTTGCTGCGGCTCAGGGCGCCACCCCGGACAGCGAGTTCGGTCCGGTCGAGGAGTACGCCCGGGAGATCGCCGAGTACGAACCGCAGCGACGCGTACCGTTCTGGCGGACCGCGCCGGCCGGCCTGATCGGCAGCCTCGCCGGGCTCAGCCTCGCGGTCAGCGCGTTGCTGTCCTGGACCGCCGAGGGCCACTACTGGGCGGCGTACGGCGTCGCCCTGCCCGGCGCCCTCGCGTCGGCCTGGTACGCGGGCGTCTACCTGCTCCATACGCTGCGCCTGCTGCGTCGGCGCCGACCATGACACCCGCGCCCGGCCGATCAGTCGACGTCGACCAGCTCCCCCAGGCCGGAGGCGGTCAGTTCGTCGCGGATCTTGGCCGCGTCGCCCTCCACCACCAGGGTCAGCCCTTCGGCCTGCAGGTGGGTGGCGGCGGCGACGGAGACCTGCTCGACCGTCGCCGACAGCAGCTCGTCGCGCAGCCGGGCGTGGTAGTCGTCGGGCAGCCCGTGCACGACCAGCGTCGCCAGGGCGCTGGCGATCGCCGGCGGGGTCTGCAGCTCGACCGAGAGCTGGCCGGCCCGCCAGGACCGGGCCACCGCCAGCTCCTCCTCGGTCACTCCGTCGGCCTGGGTACGGGACACCTCGCCGACCGAGTCGATCAGGGCGGGCGCGGTGACCCCGGTCTGCACACTGGAACTGACCGCGAAACGACCGAACCGGCGGGACATCCCGAAGTCCGACCGGATGCCGTACGTGTAGCCGCGTACCTCACGGATCAGGTGGTTGAGCCGCGACGTGAAGGCTCCACCGAGGACGGTGCTGGCCAGGGTCATCGGCACGTAGTCGGGGTGGGCCCGGTGCGGTGCCGGGTGGCCGAGCCGCAACGTGGACTGCACCGCGCCCGGCCGGTCGACCAGGATGATCCGCCGATGGTCCCGCAAGGTGACCGGCAACGGTGGTCCGGGCTGTGACGGCGAGCCGGTCGCCCCGGCGAAGGCGGCCACGCCGAGCGCGTCCAGGTCGATCAGGTCCAGATCGCCGGCGACCAGCAGGGTGCCGGGCCGGGTGAACCACGCACTGTGGAAGTCGACGACGTCCGCCACGGTCACCGCCGCCACCGATTCGGGGTCGCCGCCCATCGGCCGGCCGTGCCGCTGGTCGGCACCGAACAGGTCGGCGCGCAGCGCGGCTTCCGCCCGCGGCCCCGGGTTGGCCCAGTACATCCGCAGCGCGGTCGCCTCGTCGTCGCGGACCCGCTCGACATCGGACGGATCCAGGCGGGGGGTGCGGACCGCCTCGGTGAGCAGTTCGACGGCCGCGCCGAGCCGGTCGGTGCTGACCTGCACGCCGACCCGGAACGAGTCCCAGTCGGCGGAGAGGGACAACTCGGTGCCGAGACCCTCCAGGACCAGGGCGTACGCGGCCGAGTCCCGGGTCTCGGTGCCCTCTTCGAGCGCCTTGGCGAGCACTCCGGCCAGCCCTTCCCGGCCGACCGGTTCCCGGCCGGCGCCGGCGTCCAGCAGCAGGGTCGCCACCGCCAGCCGGTGGCCGGGCAGGTGGGCGGCGACGATCTCGCCACCGGCCACGCTGCGCCGGACCACGTCCGGGAAACGGTACGGCCGGGCGGCGCCCGGTCCGGGACGCTGCGCGATGATCGTCACTGGTCGCCCTCCGGCAGATAGCTGAGCTGGACCCGATTGTCCGGCCGCAACAGGCGTACGGCCTCGTCGTTGACCGCCTCGGTGGTGACCGCCTGCCAGCCCGGCAGCCGGTCCCCGGCGCGGGCCGGGTCACCGAACTGGGTGGCGTAGCGGCCGAGGGTGTCGGCCCGGCCCTCGAAGCTGGCGACCTGACGCCACCAGCCCGTGGTGAGCAGCGCCTTGGCCCGGTCGACCTCCCCGTCGGTGACGCCGTCACGGGCCACCTCGTCGAGCACCTCGATCAGGCCGTCGGCGAGCCGCTCGGCGGTCACCGTCGGCTGGGCGGTCGCGGTGATGATCAGCGGTGCGGGCGCGTGCGCCAGGTCGACGCCGTACGCACCCAGGTAGTCGGGCTGCGCGATCCGGGCGCCGTCGGCCAGCCGTTGGTAGAGCCGGCTGCCCCGGCCACTGCCCAGTACGGTGCCGAGCACGGTCGCCACGTCGTACGCCGGGGTTCCGAACGGGTGGGTGCGGTAGGTGAGGTAGTGCCGGGCGGCCGGGACGTCGGCGGTGACCGTCTCGGTCACCGGGCCGGCCAGTGGCGCCGGCGTACGCCCGTCCGGTGCCGGCGGGATGTCGACCCGCGCGGCGATCCCACCGAAGTACTTGTCGGCCAGGCTGAACACCTCGTCGGCGTCGGTGTCGCCGACCACGGTCAGCACCGCGTTGTTCGGCGCGTAGTACATCTCGTGGAACGCCTGGAAGGTGGCCAGATCGGCGGCGTTGAGGTCGTCCATCGAGCCGATCGTGGCGTGGTGGTACGGGTGCCCCGGCGGGTAGAGCAGCGGCAGCAGCCGTAGCCAGGCGTCGCCGTACGGCACGTTGTCGTAGCGCTGCCGCCGCTCGTTCTTGACCACCTCGCGCTGGTTGTCCAGCGTCTCCTGGGTCAGCGCCGGCACCAGGCCGCCCATCCGGTCGGCTTCCAGCCACAACGCGAGGGCCAGATGCTCGGCGGGGACGGTTTCGAAGTAGTTGGTCCGGTCCGGGTTGGTGGTGGCGTTGAGCGAGCCGCCCGCGCCCTGCACCAACTTCATGTGCTCGGTCTTGGCGACGTTGACCGATCCCTCGAACATCAGGTGCTCGAAAAGGTGGGCGAATCCGGTCCGGCCGGCGGGCTCGTGACGCGAGCCCACGTCGTACCAGAGATTGACCGCGACCACCGGCGCGCTGGAGTCGGGGCTGACGACGACCCGCAGGCCGTTGTCCAGCCGGGTGGTCTCGATCGGCCAGGGGTACCCGTTGGGCGACATGCGCCCGACGTTATCCGATCGGGGCCCCGGCCGGCCGCACCGGGCCGGCCGGGTGCCGGCCCGGCGCCATCGGGGTCAGCCGGGCGGCTCGCTGCCCGACTGCGGACGCGGCTGCTCGCGCCGGTCGGAGTCGTCCAGGATGGCTGCGGCCTGACGCACCGGGTCGTCGCTGCCGGCCGCCTCCTCCTCCGGCAGCAGGTGACCGGCGCGCGATTCGATCCGCTCCGCCTCGGCTTCGCTGTCGGCTGCCGCCTGACCCGTGGTGGCGGCGCCCGGTGGTGGTGGGCCGGTGAACGGATCGTCGTCGGTGTCAGTGTTCATGGGCCGAGGGATTACCCGGGCGGCGGCCGAGTCATGCATGTCGCCCTCCACGTAGGTCAGGAGCGGAACGGGCCGCGTACCTCGTAGGTGATGCCGCCGGAGGACGCACCTGAGGTGCCACGCTGCGACGAAAAGTACAGCCGGCCGCCGGCCGGGGAGAACGCCGGACCGCAGATCTCCGACGACGACTGGCCGCTGATCCGCAGGAACGGCGCGATCCGCCCGTCCGGGGTGATCAGGCAGATCTCCATGTTGCCGCCGTCCTCGGCGACGTACAGGTCACCGCCCGGCGTACCGACGATGTTGTCGACACCGGTCAGCGGCGGGGTGCCGGAGACCAGCGAGTCGTCGTAGGCCAGATCGATCCGCTGGCCGACCGCGTCGTACGCCCAGACCCGGTTGTCGCCCTTGGTGGTGAACCAGCAGACGCCGTCGGCGTAGTGGCATCCTTCTCCGCCGTTGAACCGTTTCGCGCCGGAGACCTGGAAGCGGGTGGCGATCGGGCCGCCGTCCGGGTCCGGCACCCGGGCCCAGCTGACCGGCCCGCTGGTGCCGCTGCCGGCCACCAGCACCTCCAGGGTGCCGGTGGACAGGTCGCCCCAGGTGTCCGGCCGGAACCGGTAGAAGCAGCCGTTGCCCTCGTCCTCGGTCAGGTAGATCACGCCGCGGACCGGGTCGGCGGCGGCGGCCTCGTGGCAGAACCGGCCCATCGCCGGGCGCCGGACCGCGCCGGTGCCGCCGAGCGGGTACGTCTCGTAGACGTACCCGCGGGCCACCTCCTCGCAGGAGAGCCAGGTGCCCCACGGCATGGCGCCACCGGCGCAGTTGCGGTTGGTGTCCGCCAGGATCCGGTACGCCGAGACGACGTCGCCGGCGGAGTCGAACCGGATCGCCGAGGCACCGCCGGTACGGGAGATCTCCGAGTTGGAGACGTACACCCAGCCGGTCCCGGCAGCGAAGCAGGCGCCGCCGTCCGGCGCGTCGTGCCAGACGTACGAGGTGTCGCCGACCCGCTGGCGCGACCGGGCCACGATCCGGCTGGTGAAGCCGGCGGGTAGCGCGATGCCGTTGGCGTCGGGGCTGCCCAGTGGCCCGTACGGGCCGGCGCCGGGTTGCGCGGGTGCGGCGAAGGCGCCGGTCCAGAGACTGCCGGAGAAGGCAGCGGCACCAGCGCCGACCACCGTGGCACGCAGTACGCTACGACGATCCATCTCGACCTCCATCGATGCTTGTGGCAATCGATGAAGCTAGGTGTCGCTGGTGGCCACGGATGCCGGTCGTGGTTAACAGACGGCGAGAACCGGCCGAAGTCCGGTGGTGGCACCCGACTGCCGGCCCGGCCGGGGTGGCACTCAGCGGCTGATCCGGTACAGTGTGCGTCGTGGTGCGCACGTATCGATGGTTTAGGCAGCCGGCCCTGGTGCCGGTGGCTCAGCCTTGACCTGACGTCACCCCACCAGAGCCGGCCAAGGGCAGCGGGCATCGAGCCCCTGCCCTTTCGTATGCCAACGAGCAGCCGGCTCGGCTGGGGGCGCCGGCTCCCCAGGGAGACTGGCGGAAGGAACTGACACCACATGAGCACCTCCATCGGACGCGTCGCCGATCAGCGCATCGACCGGGTCGTCCCGCTCACCACCCCGGCCCTGCTGCACCACGAGCTGCCCCTCGACGACCAGCTCACCGCGCGGGTGCTGGACGGCCGACGAGCCGTCGCCGGCGTGCTCGACGGACAGGACGACCGGCTGCTGGTCGTGGTCGGCCCATGTTCGGTGCACGACCCGGCCGCCGCCCTTGAGTACGCGCACCTGCTCGCCGCCGCCGCGCAACGGCACGCCGACGACCTGTTGATCGTGATGCGGGTGTACTTCGAGAAGCCGCGGTCGACGGTCGGCTGGAAAGGTCTGATCAACGACCCGGGCCTGGACGGCTCCGGGGACGTCAACTCCGGGCTGCGGATCGCCCGCTCGCTGCTGCTCGAGGTGCTGCGGGCCGGGCTGCCGGTGGGCTGCGAGTTCCTCGACCCGATCACCCCGCAGTACATCGCCGACGCGGTGGCCTGGGGGGCGATCGGCGCCCGCACCGTCGAGAGCCAGGTGCACCGGCAGCTGTCCTCCGGGCTGTCCATGCCGATCGGCATGAAGAACCGCCCGGACGGCAGCGTCGCCACCGCAGTGGACGCCATCCGGGCCGCCGCCGTGCCGCACGTCTTCCCCGGCATCGACATGTCCGGGACGCCGGCGATCCTGCACACCCGGGGCAACGCCGACTGCCATCTGGTGTTGCGCGGCGGCGCCGGTGAGCCCAACTACGACGCCGAGTCGGTGGCCGCCGCGCTGGACCTGCTGCGGGCCGCCGGACTGCCGCAGCGGCTGGTCATCGACGCCAGCCACGGCAACAGCGGCAAGGACCACCGCCGGCAGCCGCTGGTCGTCGAGGACGTCGCCGGGCAACTCGGCGCCGGGCAACGGGGCATCGTCGGGGTGATGCTGGAGTCGTTCCTGGTGGCCGGCCGGCAGGATCTGGACCCGACCAGGGAACTGGTGCACGGACAGTCGATCACCGACGCCTGCCTGGGTTGGGACCAGACCACCCAGGTCCTTGGGCGGCTGGCGACGGCGGTCGGGGACCGCCGGGCGGCGCTGGCGGCCGCGCAGCGGTAGCCTGCAGCGCTCGGTTGCGGCCAGGCTGCCGAGCCAGGCCGCGGCCGGCGCACCGGCCCCGAGCTGAGTCAGCGGGGCCCCGGGCGGAGTCAGCGGGTGGCCCCGGGCACCGGGGGCGTCAGGTCAACGGGTCGCGCGACCCGGGGCGTCGGTCGGCCGGTGGCCGGCCACCCGCGCGGCGATCCAGACGAAGAACACCGCCAGCGCGACTTGGATCGCGTGTCGCAGCCAGTCGATCCCGGCGGTCTCGCCGATGCCCAGCCAGGCGGCGATCACCCCGCCGAGCAGGGCGGCGGCGATTCCGACGCCGATGGTCAGCCAGACTGAGATGTTCTGCCGGCCGGGTAGCAGCAGACGTCCCAGAGCGCCGATGATCGCGCCAGCGACGAGCGCCCACAAGATGGTGCCGATCATGAGTCCACCTCCTGGCCCGAGCGTAGGTGCCCGGATCGGACCGAGAGGGCGGAACGCCGACGGTCGGCAGGATGAACCCGGCAGTCCGGTCGGTACGTGGAGCGTCGTTTGCCGTGCCGCGTGCGGGGTAGCAGGCGGAGGTGACCGATGAGACGTCCCGTGCCGAGCTGTACGCACTGCTCGACGACATCTACCTCGGCAAGGAACGGGTGAGCCGGGCCGAGATCGCCCGCCGGGCGGTCGCCGCCGAGCTGCCCGCTCACCTGCTGACCAGGATCAATGCCCTGCCGGAAGGCGAATACGCCCAGGACGAGGCGGAAGAGGTCCTGCATTCATCTACGGAAGGTGCCTGATCACCGATGGACGAGCACCAGAACCGGCCGGCCGCCGCACTCGGCCAGACCCCGGACGGCCAGCCACCCGAGGACGACCCGGACTTCGCCGGCGAGCACGACGACACGGCGGTCTCCCATGACATCATCGAAGGGACCGACCGGGACCGGGAGCCGGAGACGCCCCGCGGCTGGTCCGGGATGGAGAAGCCCGGATTCACCGCCGACTGACAAGCAACCGGCGTTACGGACTGACGGTCAACCGGCGTTACGGGCTGACCGTCAGCCGGCGTTGAGGTTGTCGGTGACCGCTCGGACCAGGCTGGTCAGCGTCTCGTCGGCGAGCCGAGTCAGTTGCTCGTGCGGCAGGTCGGAGTCCAGCTCCAGGCGGAGCATTGCACCACCCGCCTGCACCGGGTACACCTGCACGACAGCCGTCCACGGGCCGCCCGCCGTCGACCACCGGGCCTGCAGGTGGTCGCCGTGGGCTGGTTCCGCCGGCACCTGACGCAGCGGCCCCGGCAACCAGGCGGCCCTGCGGTCGGGGTCGGTCGCGGTGCCGAACGCCACCTCAGGGGGCGCGGAGACACCGCGTTCGGCGTACGCGGGCACGGCTCACTCCCCATGCCGCAACCGGGCGGCATCGACCTCCCGGCCCGGGTGCCGGGTGAGGTACTCGGTCTCCAGGTCGGCGGTGCGGTGCAGATGGTTGGCCAGCGCCGCGTCGGTGCCGTGCCGCAGCGTGTCCAGCCGGGTCCGGTGCAGGCTGCCGATCTCGCGGAGCAGTTCGTCGTCGGCCAGCTCGACCGGGTCGATCCCGGTTTCGTCGACCGTGTCGACCCAAGTCTCGGCACCCGGTTCGGGCGGGGCCGACCAGGTTCGGGTGGCACCACCGGGCGGGTGGTCCGGGCGGGGCTCGAAGGGCCGACCGGCCGCCGCCGGGGAGTAGCTGCCGTACCGCGTTGAATCCGTCATCTCCGGCCTCCGGGGAGTCGACGAGGCATTACCGTCGTAGGGTTCCCCGGCCGGTCGGCGGCAAACACCGGGCGCCGGCTTCCGGGCGGCCACGCACCTGACTACGACGGCTCGTCGGAGAAACCGACGGGCGGGCCGGTACGCTTCCCTGCATGCGGCAGCTGTGGACCCCGGTGTGGATCCTGCGGCACCTGGTGGCGGTGGCGCTGGTGGTGGGCTTCCTCGCGCTCGGCTGGTGGCAGATCAGCCGGGCCGCCGCTGGCAACACGCTGAGCTGGGCGTACGCGGTGGAATGGCCGGTTTTCGCGGCGTTCGTGGTGTTCATCTGGGTCCGCGAGATACGGCAGGCCCACCGGGCGGTACCCGGCCCGGACAACGGCACACCGGACAACGGCACACCGAGGAATGGCACGCCGGAAAACGCGCCATCGCGGGAGGAGGCGTTCGGCCGACCGGTACGGGTCCGGTCTGCCTCTGGCGTGACCGCCGCTCCCGGCTCGGACGACCCGGACCTGGCCGCCTACAACGACTATCTGGCCTGGCTGAACGCGAACCCGCACGCCAGGGCCGGCGACTACCCGGGCTGACCGGAAGAGAGAAGGACGGACGACAGTGTCAGGCGCACTCACCCGGTACCGGCTGATCGCGTACGTGGTCGGCGTGGTGCTGATCCTGCTGATGGTGATCGGCATGCCGTTGAAGTACCTGTTCGACCAGGCCATCGTGGTCGAGACGGTCGGGCCGGCGCACGGGTTCCTCTACATGGTCTATCTGGTCGCCGCGTTCGACCTGGCCCGGCGGGCCAACTGGTCACTCGGCCGGATCCTGGCGATCATGCTGGCCGGGACGGTGCCGTTCGTGTCGTTCTACGCCGAGCGGGTAGTCAGCCGCTGGGCGAGCGAGCAACCGCGTACCGAGCCGGACAAGGTGTTCACCGGCTGACACCGGGCGGGCGGTGACCGGTTGACAGCGCCCCGGCCGGGCCGGCACCGTTGTCGGGCCGACCTGACCGGGGCGTACGGCCGACGTTGTCGGCGGCCGTGGAGCCGAGCCTTGTGCGGCGTCGGATCAACCCGTGGTGTGGCCGCCGGAGCTGGTCGGCGTGCCGGACAGCCCGGCGACGAATGCCGACCAGGCGGCTGCCGAGAATTCCAGGTGCACTCCGGGGTCGGTGGAGTTGCGCACCCCGACCGCCGGGCCGATCTCGGCTACCTCGACGCAGGTCGTCGCCTCGCAGCGGCGGCTCTTACGCCACGCCGGACCGGCAGTGCTGATCACAGTCACCCAGACTCCTTAATAAGGATAAATCGGTAAATTTGCCATCAGAGCACGCAGGCAATCGGGCGGACTGTACCAGTTCTCGATCTTGCTGACGCGACTGGCCGACACCGGGGAGAGCCGGCGGAACCGCCATCCGGACAATGCGGAGGGGCCGGCCGTCCTTAGCAGACCTGACGGCGGCGGTGTAGCGTGCAACAGGGTGGCAACCAGCCAGGTAGCACTCTGCTAGGCACTCCCCCGGAGCGTTCCCATGTCTGCCCGACACCAGGGCCCGACCATCGGGCGTCGCCGGCTGCGCGCGGCGCTACGCCGGGCACGCGAGGCCGCCGCGCTGACCCAGGACTACGTCGCCGCTCAAATGGACTGGTCGCTGTCGAAGCTGATCCGGATCGAGTCGGGGTCGGTCAGCATCTCGACCAACGACGTCAAGGCCCTGCTGGACCTGTACGGCGTACGCGACCAGCAGCAGGTGCAGGAGCTCGTCGAGTTGGCCCGGGCGGCACGACGGCGCGCCTGGTGGAGCGGATACAAGGACCGGGTGCCGGCCGCCTACGCGGCCTACATCGGCCTGGAGGCGGAGGCGTCGGCGCTGCGCTACTTCCAGCCGATCAGCTTCCCCGGCCTGCTGCAGACCGAGGAGTACGCCCGCGCGGTGATCCCGGCCGACGGCCCGCACCACGTACCGGCGGCCGAGATCGAAGGGCGGGTGCAGATCCGGCTGGCCCGCCAGCACGAGGTGCTGTTCGGCGCGGATCCGCCGCAGATCGAGGTGATCATCGACGAGGCGGCGCTGCGCCGGATGACCGGCGGCCCGCGGGTGCTGCGCGAGCAGCTCCAACACGTGGCGAAGATGTCGGCGGCACCTCATGTCACGGTCCGGGTGCTGCCGTTCACCGCCGGAAGCAACACGGTGCTCGGGCCGTTCGTCATCCTGCACTTCGCCGACCAGGCCGACGCCGACGTGGTGTACGTGGAGAGCGCTCTGGTCGAGGAGGTCATCGACCGGGCCGACGAGGTCCGGCCGTACCAGCATGTCTTCGACCGACTACGGGCAGAATCCCTGTCACCGGCCGACTCGGTGGCGATGCTGCACGACCTCGCCCGCCAACTGGACGGGCGAGACGCGGGCTGATCGACGTCGACCAGCCCGCTGGCGACCGCAGCGGCGGCCGGGCCCGCTCACCGCCGGTCGGGCACCCACGGTTCGATGGTGACCGGCTCGGACAGACCGGCCAGCCGGGACATTTCCCGGGCCCGCATCAACGCCCGGCTCACCTGGCCGTACTGGCGTTCGTCGTCGGTGCTGAACAGCAGCAACAGCAGTCCCTGGTGACGGCCCCATAGTTCGTACGCCCGCGGCCGCAACCGGTCGCCGAGCCAGGCGACCGCCACCGGCACGAACGCGGCCGCCAGCATCGCGAGGTAGGCACCCGCGCTGACCTCGTCCAGCCCGCGGGTGTAGCCGACGGTCACCGCGACCGCCGTCAGGGTCACGGCGGTCACCGCGATCACCCGGCCGGTGAGCCGGTCGCGGGCGCCCCGCGCGGTCCGGAGTTCGGTGAGGTCGCGGACGGCGAACCGCCGGCCGGCCACGACGAACCATTCACCGGTCACGCAGATACCGGGCTGCCGGTAGAAGGTCCGTCCGACACTGGAGCCGGGCCGGGCGGGCACCGGGGAACCGCGTCGGGGTGGGGTCTGGCGAGTAGCACGCATAGCTGCCTCCGAAGGGCTCGTGCGGCGCTTGACCTTGCGGGTCCATTGTGCAAACAGCAAGCTACTCGATGGAAGGTAGTCATTCTGCCACCTAGCAGAATGACGTACGGCAGGCCGCGTCCTGGATGGCGAATCGGACCTTTTGCACCTATTTATCCAGATAGCTTACTGACGACAACCGCGCAGACCGACTAATGACGCATTATTCGCAATTGATCAGGCGCTGTCCAATGACGACGCGCCGCAGTCAACCGGTCACGCGAAGGCAATAGGAATGTTGCCCAGAGCAGCCAACCGTCACATTCAGTAACCATCAACGGACTCCGGCCAGTTCCATGCCACGGATCACGATCGCAGCACTTTCCGGGTCGCGACCCTTGCGGCTAAGTTGGACCGGCTGGTCCGGTCGCCAGTCGCCGGGAAGCGGTGACGCCGGTCCAGTGCCGCCGAATCGCCGTCCCGAGATTATCTGACGTTACAAACAGTGATCTCACGGTTGCGATCCGGGGACCCATCGGCAACTGGGGTGAATCCGCGGTCCACCGCGGTAGGGCGAACTTCCCGCCCGAATCCGTCAGCTAACCCGGTAGGCGGCGAGGAAGAAGGGTTCTGCGTTCTTGTCAACAGCGCGGATTCTGCTGCGCACCCTGATGCTGACCGGCGTAAGCCTCGGCCTGGTGCTACCGGCTACCGCCGCGACCGCCCAGCCGACGGTCAGCGAACTCACGCAGCAGATCGACAAGGAATCCGAAGAGCTGGCCAAGGTCGTCGAGTCGTACAACCGGCTCAGGGAGGAGGCCAAGGCCACCCGGGCGGCGGCCGAGGAGATCGACGCCAAGCTCGGCCCGCTGCAGGCCGAACTCGCGGCGGCACAGACCGAGGTCGGTCAGATCGCGGTCAACGCGTACAAGACCGGCGGGTTGAGCACCGCGACCGCTCTGCTCGACGGCACCTCCGGCAGCTTCATCCACCGGCTCGGCACCCTCGACCACCTGGCCCGGGACCGGCAGCAGCGGCTCACCGAGTTCACCAGCACCCAGCTGACCTACCTGGCCGAGCAGGAGAAGCTGCAGGCGGCCCTGAAGAAGCAGGACGCCCAGGTCAAGGAGCTCGCCGACCGCAAGAAGAGCATCGAAGCCGACATCGACGAGCTGATGGACAAGCGGGAACGGGCCTACGGTGCCGCGAGCGAGACCGGCTCGTCGTACACCGGGACCGTCCCGTCGGTGTCCGGTGCCGCCGGCTCGGTCGTCGAGTTCGCGTACGGGGCCATCGGCAAGCCGTACGTCTGGGCTGCCAGCGGCCCGAACGGTTACGACTGCTCGGGCCTGACGCTTGCCGCGTGGCGTACCGCCGGCAAGAGCCTGCCGCACAACGCGGCGATGCAGTGGGACGTGGTCGCGAAGATCAACCGTGGTTCACTGCAGCCAGGTGACCTGGTGTTCTACAACGGTCTCGCCCACGTCGGCCTGTACGTGGGCGGCGGCCAGGTGATCCACGCACCCACCTTCGGCCGCACCGTCGAGCTGGCCAGCGTGGACATGATGCCGCCGTACGGCTACGGCCGGGTCCGCTGACCCGGTCGCTCGCCCGACACTGCCGACGGCCCGGCATCCGCTAATCGCGGATGCCGGGCCGTCGGCAGTTTGTCAGTTCGTCGGCAGTTTGTCAGTTCGTCGGCGGGCTGTCAGTTCGTCGGCGGATCCGGTCGCCTGCGGTCAGTTCGTCAGGCGGCCTGCAGCCCCTCCGCCCGGGCCAGCTCCCGCAGCCGGCCCAGCGCCTGGATCTCCAGCTGACGGATGCGCTCACGGGACAGCGAGAAGCGCGACGCGACCTCGGTCAGCGAGTGCTCCCGCCCGTCCTCCAGGCCGTACCGGGCCCGCATGATGCCGGCGGACCGGTCGTCCAGGTGGTTGAGCAGGCCCTCGATCCGCTGCCGCTCCAACCCGGTCAGCACGATGTCCTCCGGCGACGGTGCGTCGCTGTCGGCCACCAGGTCGCCCAGGTTGGTGTCGCCGTCGTCGCCGACCGGGGTGTCCAACGACACCGTGTCCTGCGACCACCGCACCAGCTCGTGCACCCGCTCGACCGGCACGCCGAGCGAGGCGGCGATCTGCTCCGGCTCGGGGTCCGAACCGAGCTCGCGGGTCAACTGGCGGGCGACGTTGCGCATCCGGTTGACGTCCTCGACCAGGTGCACCGGAAGCCGTACGGTCCGCTCCTGCTGGGCGATCGCCCGGCTGATGGCCTGCCGGATCCACCAGGTCGCGTAGGTGGAGAACTTGAAACCACGCTCGTAGTCGAACTTCTCCACCGCGCGGACCAGACCGGTGTTGCCCTCCTGGATCAGGTCCAGCATCGGCATCCCGGACCGGACGTAGCGGCGGGCGATCGACACCACCAGACGCAGGTTGGCCCGGATGAACAGGTCCTTGGCCCGCTCGCCCTCGACGACCAGCCGCTCCAGCTCCTCGCGGCTCACCCCGGCCCGCGGCACACCCTGCTCCAGCAGGTGCTCCGCATACAGGCCGGCCTCGATCGCCTTGGAGAGGTCGACTTCCCGGGCCGCGTCGAGCAGCGGCGTACGGGAGATCTCATGCAGGTAGACGCCAACGAGGTCCCGCTCCTCGGCGACCTCGTCGGTCCGCAAAGCCATCGTCTTCTCCACGTTGCTCACGGTCCCCTCGTTAACCCCACGTCGTGCCCTGTCACCTGCGATGCGCATCTCCATCAGCCTCTCCCCCGTCACGTCCGCCTCCGATCCGGCGAACCTGATGTGGCAGGCCCCGCCGTATGGCGCCGACACCTGCACAACAGATGAGACGCGTCAGGGATTCCGTCTCGTGAGTCGAAGCTGACACGATTGCCTGAATAATTGCTGTGAACGGGATTGGCGTTTCCTGCCAGGCTCCTCGATCGCCGCGCTGCGTCGGGCCGGCCGACTGCCCGATTCATTGAGGTCGGCGGGGTGTGTGGCAGGCTTCCAGCACACCACGACACCGGGCAGGGCGCAGCGATTCCCGTCACTACCCCTCCTGCGATCCTCGTCACTGCCCGCCGGTCGGTTGGTCCTGGCCAACGCCGGTTGGTTGGTCCTGGCCAGGAGTACGGCCCGAGCGGGGTGCACGGTTCATCACCTCCCGACAGACACCGGCCTGCGGGTCACGACGCACGCGAATCGTCTGGATCCGGCCGCCACGAGGCGCCGGCTGGACGGCCGTCGTCCGGCCGCCATTCGGTCAGCCGCTGCCGGATCACCGCAGCGACCTGGGCGGCCGTGCCCCGAGCGTCGATGACCACGAACCCGGCTGCCTCCGGCAGCGATCCGTACGCGGCCGCGCTGGTCGCCAGGAACTCCAGCGACTCGTGGTCGGTGCCCCGGGCGTCGATCCGCCGGGCCGCTTCGGCGGGCGGCAGCAAGAGTAGGAACGTCACGTCCGGTTGGGGAAACACCCGGTAGGCCAGCCGGGCGAGCCGTTCCCAGCGGCCAGCACCGTGGGTACGGATGCTGGCG
Source organism: Solwaraspora sp. WMMB762 (assembly GCF_049179115.1). Lineage (NCBI taxonomy): Bacteria > Bacillati > Actinomycetota > Actinomycetes > Micromonosporales > Micromonosporaceae > Solwaraspora > Solwaraspora sp. WMMB762. The sequence continues at coordinate 6,704,658 of NZ_JBMHMD010000001.1, read as the reverse complement.
TACTGGCAGACCGCGTACCGGTCCATCACCGCGATCGCCCGGCGTGAGCCGAGCACCGACCGGGCGATCGCGAGCCAGCGCAGCAACGCCTCGAGGAACATCAGCCCACCACGGCCGACCATCCGCCGGGCGTCCGGGCGTCCGAGTCGGACTGCGAACCGGTCGAGCCAGCGTCGGCCGCCAGCGTTGCGCCAGTACCGGGCGGGCCGGCCGGCAGTGGTCAGCGCCTCGGCCAGCAGGTGCGCCTGAGTGGTCTTGCCGACCCCGTCGATGCCCACCAACGCGATCCGTCGCAGCCCGGCCGGCGGCGACCAGGCCGGATCGGCGTCCACTGTGCTCCCTGCGGTGTCCGGTGGCGGGCATGGCGGCACGGCTGACGACGTGGACTGTACGGGCGACGGCTGGCGGGACGCTGGCCGGGACGGTGACGGTAATGGTGGTGGCGGCGCATGGGTCACTGTGACGAGCACCTTCCCAACGGTAGCGAGCACGTGCACGTCGCCACCCCGTTCACCCCTTGTGACGCGCTGTGCCTGCAGGCACGAACCGGCCGGGAACGGGTAGGCCACCGACGGGCACCCGACGACAGCCAGGAGGTGGGGAGATGACCCGGACATCGGGGCAGTCGACGCGACAGACCGGGCCGGACCGGCTCGACGGCTACACCGAGGCGGCGGTGCAGCGGATGCTCAGCGAGCACGCCGACATCGCCGAGCAGGGGGTGGGCGTGTCCCGCCGGGACCACAGCCTGGTGTTGTGCGGCGAGGTCGAGAGCGCCCACCGGCGGGCGGAAATCGTCCGGCTGGTGGCCGAGCGCTTCCCCGGCGTACGCCTGATCGTCGACATCGTCGTCAGTCGGACCACCGCGCCCACCGAGACGGAGGAGTTGTCGTGATCCGCGTCGCGGCCGTCGGAGACGTGCACATGGACAGCGACGTGCTGGGCCGGTTCCGGCCGGCGTTGGCGCAGCTCGGCGACCGGGCCGACGTCCTGCTGCTGGCCGGCGACCTGACCCGGCACGGCACGGAGTCGGAGGCGCGGTGCGTGGCCGACGAGTTCGGCGGTCTGGCGGTCCCGGTGGTGGCGGTGCTCGGCAACCACGACCACCACTGTGACCAGGTGCCGCAGCTGGTCGGGATACTCAGCGACGCCGGGGTCACGGTGCTCGACGGCGACGGCGTGGTGGTGGACTGCCCCGGCGGCCGGCTCGGGGTGGCCGGGGTCAAGGGGTTCGGCGGCGGGTTCGCCGGGCGCTGCGCGAGCCGGTTCGGCGAGCCGGAGATGAAGGCGTTCGTCGCCACCACGGCGGACGCCGCCGACCGGCTAGGGGCGGCGCTGGTCGACCTGGATTGCGACGTACGGGTGGCGCTGACCCACTATTCGCCGGTGCCGGAGACGCTCACCGGCGAGCCGCCCGAGATCTACCCGTTCCTCGGCTCCTACCTGCTTGCCGAGGCGATCGACGCGGCACCGACCGACCTCGCGGTGCACGGCCACGCGCACTTCGGCAGTGAACGGGGCACCACGCCCGGTGGGGTACGGGTCCGTAACGTCGCCCATCCGGTGATCAAACAGGCGTACAGCGTGTATTCGCTCGCCGGGTCGGTCGCTTGACCAGACCGGTGAAGGTTTCCGTCGCCGGTCGCAAGGGTATTCAGCGGCCATGGAGCTACTTCTCTGGATTCTCGCAGTCGTCCTGGTCGTCGCCGGCGTTCTCGCGCTGTTCCGTCGGCAACTGCTCTGGGGCATCGTGCTGATCGTCGTCGGGCTGCTGGTCGGTCCCGGTGGCGTGAGCCTGTTCGCTTGACGGTGCCGGGCGTACCCCCGGCCCCCTCGACCGACATCGACCTGACCACATCGACCCCGAGCCTGCCGGGGCCGCCGGACCGGCCCGGTCCTCCCCACCGCGGACCGGCGTCGGCGGCCCCGGCCTGACCTGTTGGCCCTGGAGTCGCTTCGCGCTCCCCAATCTGCTGTTTCCAGGAGCGCTTCGCGCTCCCTGACCTGCTGTTTCTCTGGAGTCGCCATGCGCTCGTGGTGGGGTTTCCTGGTGTTCCTCGGCCTGGTGGCGGCGGCCGCGGCGGTTGGGGCGTTCGCCGCCCGCGACGCCGGTTCCCGGTACGCCGAACTGGTCCAGCCATCCTGGGCACCGCCGTCCTGGCTGTTCGGCCCGGTATGGACGGTCCTGTATGTTTTGATCGCGGTCGCCGGGTTCATCGTCTGGCGGCGGGCCGGTGTCGGCCTGGCGATCGCCAGTTGGCTGGCCCAGCTGGTGCTCAACGCCGCCTGGACACCGCTGTTCTTCGCCGCCGGCCGCTACGGTCTGGCGTTCGCCGAGATCGTGCTCCTCTGGCTGCTCGTCGGCACCACCGTGGCGCTGTTCTGGCGGATCTGGCGGCCGGCCGCCCTGCTGATGGTCCCGTACTGGGGCTGGGTCACCTTCGCCGCCGCGTTGAACCTGTCCATTTGGCGACTCAACAGCTGAGTAGCGGGTCAAGGTTTCCGAATCGTTACTGGCTCGTAGCTGGTCAGGACTGGACGCGCTTCCATTGCAAGCGCTTACATGTGAAGACGCCCAGACAGCAACCGACCGGCGCAGCCAGACCGCAGGGACGCGGGGGCCCGCCGGCTAGGAAGGGAGAACGCTCCATGGCGGTCTTCACCAGACCACGCCAGGCCTTCGCGCTCGCCAGCGTGCTCGGTCTGGCCCTCGCCTCGACGGCATGTGCTTCGGACAGCAGCACCAGCGCGGACCCGGATTCCGAGGAATGCGCCCCATACAGTGACTACCAGGGCAACGACGGCACCGAGGTGACGATCTACGCCTCGATCCGCGACGCCGAGGCGGACCTGCTCGAGCAGTCCTGGAGCGAGTTCGTCGACTGCACCGGCATCGACATCCGCTACGAGGGCAGCGGCGAGTTCGAGGCACAGCTGCAGGTCCGGGTGGACGGCGGTAACCCGCCGGACATCGCCTTCATCCCGCAGCCCGGCCTGCTCGGCCGGTTCGCCGAGGCCGGCCAGCTGCAGGCCGCCTCGGACGAGACCAAGGCGATGGCCGAGGCCAACTACAGCGAGGACTGGCTGGCGTACGGCACGGTCGACGGCACCTTCTACGGCGCTCCGCTCGGCTCCAACGTCAAGTCCTTCGTCTGGTACTCGCCGAGCATGTTCGCCGACAACGGCTGGACCGTGCCGGAGACCTGGGACGAGCTGATCGCGCTCAGCGACGAGGTCGCCGCCACCGGCACCAAGCCGTGGTGCGTCGGGGTCGAGTCCGGTGACGCCACCGGCTGGCCGGCCACCGACTGGATCGAGGACATCATGCTCCGGACCCAGACGCCGGAGGTCTACGACCAGTGGACCACCCACGACATCCCGTTCAACGACCCGCGGGTCGCCGAGGCCGTCGACCAGGCCGGCTCGATCCTCAAGAACGAGGAGTACGTCAACGGCGGCTTCGGTGGCGTCTCCAGCATCACCGCGACCGCCTTCCAGGAGGCGGGCGTGCCGATCCTCGACGGTGACTGCGCGCTGCACCGGCAGGCCAGCTTCTACGCCAACCAGTGGCCGGAGGGCACCGAGGTGGCCGAGGACGGCGACGTCTTCGCGTTCTACTTCCCGACCAACGACCCGAGCGCCGGCCAGCCGGTCCTCGGCGGTGGCGAGTTCACCGTGGCCTTCGCCGACCGGCCCGAGGTCCAAGCGGTGCAGACCTACCTGGCCTCGCCGGAGTACGCCAACAGCCGGGCCTCGCTCGGCAACTGGGTGTCGGCCAACAGTGGGCTGGACATCGCCAACGTGGAGAACCCGATCGACCGGCTCTCCGTGGAGATCCTGCAGGACGAGAACACGACGTTCCGCTTCGACGGTTCGGACCTGATGCCGGCCGCGGTCGGCGCGGGCACCTTCTGGCGCGGCATGGTGGACTGGCTCAGCGGTCAGAGCACCGAAGAGACTCTCGACTACATCGAAGGCTCCTGGCCGACCAGCTGACATCACGCGGCCGGCCCATCCCACAAGCACACCGGGGTGGGCCGGCCGCACCATAGCTGGCTCCGGTCGACGATCCGTTGGGAGGGCGGATGTACTTCGACTTCGCTGAGCAGTACCCGAAGCTGTTGATGCTGCTGTACGGCCTGATTGCGTTCGTGGTGATCGTCGGCGGCATGCTGCTGTTGCTCGACGCGGTGCCGAGCTGGTTCGCCCGCCGACGGGAGCAGCGGCTGATCGCGGCCAGCGCCGGCGGTGGTGCCGGCGGCGGCGGATCGGTGCCGATCGGCCGACCCCGGCGCGGCGGCGAAGGCCTGTTCGGCCTGTTCTTTCTGCTGCCGGCCCTGCTGCTGCTCGGGATCGGGCTGGTCATTCCGGCGCTGCGCACCACCGTCCTGTCGTTCATGGACGGACGCAGCGAGAACTGGGTCGGCCTGGAGAACTACCGCTGGATGTTCTCCCAGGACGAGATCATCCAGGTGCTGACCAACACCCTGATCTGGGTGATCCTGGTGCCGACGGTGGCGACCGCGATCGGCCTGCTCTACGCGATCATGGTGGACAAGGCCCGGTTCGAGGCATTGGCCAAGTCGCTGGTCTTCATGCCGATGGCGATCTCCTTCGTCGGCGCCAGCATCATCTGGCGGTTCGTCTACGCGTACCGGGGCGGCGAACAGGAGCAGTACGGCCTGCTCAACTACCTGGTCACCCTGTTCGGCTTCGAGCCGCAGCGCTGGCTGCAGCTCAACGCCCCGCTGAACACGCTGCTGCTGATCGTGGTGATGATCTGGATCCAGGCCGGATTCGCGATGGTGGTGCTCTCCGCCGCGATCAAGGCGATCCCGGCCGACATCATCGAAGCCGCCCGCCTCGACGGGGTGAACGCCTGGCAGATGTTCTGGCGGGTCACCATGCCGAGCATCCGTCCGGCGCTGATCGTCGTGGTGGTGACCATCTCGATCGCCACCCTGAAGGTCTTCGACATCGTCCGGACGATGACCAACGGCAACTACGACACCGGTGTGATCGCCAACGAGATGTACAACCAGGCGTTCCGCTACGGCCAGAACGGCTACGGCTCGGCCCTGGCGGTGTTCCTGTTCGTGCTGGTCATCCCGATCGTCATCTACCAGATCCGTAACCTGCGCAAGCAGCGGGAGGTGTGACACCCGTGACCACCACCACGCCCCCCGTGGCCGCTCCGGCCAGCAGCGGGGAGGAACGGCCCCGTACCCGGGTCGGCCGGGTCCGCAAGCGGCTCAACACTCCGACGGCGACGATTGTCGCGATCGTCATCGCGGTGATCTGGACCATCCCGACCTTCGGTCTGTTCGTCTCCTCGTTCCGACCGGCCGAGGAGATCCGGACCACCGGTTGGTGGACCTTCTTCACCAACCCGCAGGTCACTTTGCAGAACTACCAGGACGTGCTGTTCGGCCGGTCCTCGTCGTCCGGGCAGTTGTCCAGCTACTTCGTCAACTCGCTGGTGATCACCATCCCGTCGGTGCTGTTCCCGCTGGCCTTCGCGGCACTGGCCGCGTACGCGCTGGCCTGGATCAACTTCCGCGGCCGGGACCTGATCTACATCTGCATCTTCGCGCTGCAGATCGTGCCGCTGCAGATGGCGCTGGTGCCGTTACTGCGGTTCTTCTCGCAGGGCACCACCATCGGCGGCGTCACCATCACCCCGCCCTGGGGGCTGGACAGCTACGAACGCTACGTCCAGGTCTGGTTCGCGCACACCTGCTTCGCCCTGCCGCTGGGGGTGTTCCTGCTGCACAACTTCGTGTCGCAGCTGCCCAAGGACCTGATGGAGGCGGCCCGGGTCGACGGGGCCAGCCACCCGAAGATCTTCCGGACCATCGTGCTGCCGCTGATCGCCCCGGCGCTGGCCGCGTTCGGCATCTTCCAGTTCCTCTGGGTCTGGAACGACCTGCTCGTCGCGTTGATCTTCGCGGGCGGCGAGAGTCGGGTGGCACCACTGACGGTACGGCTGGCCGAACTCGCCGGCACCCGAGGTGACCAGTGGCAACGCCTGACCTCGGGCGCCTTCGTCTCGATCATCGTGCCGTTGATCGTCTTCCTCTCCCTGCAGCGGTACTTCGTCCGAGGGCTGCTGGCCGGCAGCGTCAAGGGCTGACCGCGAGGGCGACGCCGGCCGCGACCGCGCGGAGGGCGAGGTGATGATCCTTGACCAGAATCGACGACGTCGCCCGGCTGGCCGGGGTCTCCACGGCGACCGTCTCGCGGGCCCTGCGGGGCCTGCCGACGGTCACCGAGGCGACCCGGCTGCGGGTCCTCGACGCCGCCGCGCAACTCGGATACATCGCCTCGCCCAGCGCGTCGCGGCTGGCCGGCGGCAAGACCCGGGCCGTCGCGGTCGTGGTGCCACGGATCACCCGCTGGTTCTTCAGCACCGTCGTCGAAGCCGCCGAGGACACGCTGCAGGAAGCCGGCTACGACCTGCTGCTGTACAACCTCGGCGGGCGGGAGAACGCCCGAGAGCGGATGCTGCACACCGCCAGCCTGCGCCACCGGGTGGACGCGCTGATGCTGGTCGCCACCCCGCTGCGCCGGACCGACTTCGCCGCCATCTCCGCGTTGGGCATGCCGGGGGTCACGGTCAGCTCCGGCACCGGCGTACCCGGCTGGCCCAGCATCCGGATCGACGACGTGGCCGCCGCCCGGACCGCCACCGGCCACCTGATCGGGCTCGGCCACCGGCGGATCGCCCACATCTCCGGCAACTCCGGTGAAGAACTGGCCTTCACCGCCCACCTGGACCGCCGCCGCGGCTACCGGGAAGCACTGGTCACGGCCGGTCTCACCCCGGACCCGGCACTGGACGTGGAGGGCGACTTCACCATCGCCGGCGGCGGACTGGCCACGGCAGAACTGTTGCGCCGTGGCCCGGTGCCGACCGCGATCTTCGCCGCCTGCGACGAGATGGCGCTCGGCGCCATCGCCGTACTGCGACAAGCCGGACTGCGGGTGCCGGCCGACGTCAGCGTGATCGGCATCGACGACCACGACGTGGCCCGGGTGGTCGGGCTGACCACCGTCGCCCAACCCGCCGCCGAGCAGGGCCGGCTTGCCGCCGGCACGCTACTCGGCCCACTCGCGGCCGGAACGCCGCCCGGCCCACTCGCGGCCGGAACGCCGCCCGGCCCGCTGGCAGCCGGCACGCCGCCCGCCGCCGCACCGACCGACACGGTGACCCTGCCCACCCGACTGGTGGTCCGCGAGTCGACCGCGCCACCCCGGGAAACCGGGTAACCACACCGGCCGACCTGGTAGACCCACGTACGAGGCACCGGTAAGCCTGCTGACAGGGACGTTCCTGGCAGCAGGTAAACCCCGCCAACCAAGCTGAACTGAGGAGCACACTGGTGAACACGCCATCGACCCGTACCCGTGACGGTGCCGGGAACCGTACCGGCACCGACTGGTGGCGGGAGGCGGTCATCTACCAGATCTACCCCCGGTCGTTCGCCGACTCCGACGGCGACGGCATCGGTGACCTGCCCGGCGTGATCGCCCGGCTGGACGATCTCGTCGCCCTCGGCGTCGACGCGATCTGGCTGTCACCGTTCTACCCGTCGCCGCAGGCCGACGCCGGCTACGACGTGGCCGACTACCGCGACGTCGACCCGATCTTCGGCCGGCTGGCCGACGCCGACCGGCTGATCGCCGAGGCCCACGACCGGGGGCTGCGGGTGATCGTCGACCTGGTGCCGAACCACACCTCGTCGGCACACCCCTGGTTCGTCGAGGCGCTCGGCGCCGAGCCGGGCAGCCCCGCCCGGGACCGGTACGTCTTCCGCGACGGACGCGGCCCCAACGGGGAACGACCGCCGAACAGCTGGCGGTCCGTCTTCGGCGGCCCGGCCTGGACCAGGGTCGACGGCCCGGACGGTACGCCCGGCCAGTGGTACCTGCACCTGTTCGACGCCGGCCAGCCCGACCTCAACTGGGACTGCACGCAGGTCCGCGACGAGTTCGTGGCCATCCTGCGGTTCTGGCTGGACCGGGGCGTCGACGGCTTCCGGGTCGACGTGGCGCACGGCCTGGTCAAGCAGGCCGACCTGGCCGACTGGCACTACCCGGAGGAGACCACCTCCGGCGACCACGTCGACCAGCCCCGCCCACCGATGTGGGACCAGGACGGCGTACACGAGATCTACCGGCAGTGGCGGTCGGTGCTGGACGCGCACCCCGGGCAGCAGATCCTGGTCGCCGAGGCGTGGGTGCAGCCAGCGGAGCGGCTCGCCGCGTACGTCCGGCCGGACGAGATGCACCAGGCGTTCAACTTCGAGTACCTGGAGGCGGCGTGGACCGCCGACGCGCAGCGTACGGTGATCGAACGCTCGTTGGCCGCCACCGACAAGGTCGGCGCGCCCACCACCTGGGTGTTGTCCAACCATGACGTGCTGCGCCACGCCACCCGGCTGGCGCTGCCGATCGGCGCGGCCCGGCCGCGCGGCATCGGCGCGAACGACCCGCAGCCGGACACCGCGCTCGGGCTGCGCCGGGCCCGCGCCGCCACCCTGCTGATGCTGGCCCTGCCCGGCTCGGCCTACCTCTACCAGGGTGAGGAGCTGGGTCTGCCGGAGCACACCACGCTGCCCGATGAGGTCCGGCAGGACCCGACCTGGCGGCGCACCGACCACACCGAGCGCGGCCGGGACGGCTGCCGGGTGCCGATCCCCTGGGAGGCCGACAGCCCGTCGTACGGGTTCGGGCCGACCGACGCCAGCTGGCTGCCGCAGCCGCCGGTGTGGGCCGAGTACGCCCTCGACCGGCAGCGCGACGTGCCGGGGTCGACCTACGAGCTGTACCGGACGGCGCTGCGACTGCGCCGCGAGCTGGGGCTCGGTGCCGGCCGGCTGCGGTGGCTGGAGTCGCCGGAGGACGTGCTCGCCTGCTGCGTCGACGAGGTGACCGTGGTGACGAACTTCGGTGCCGAGCCGGTGTCGCTGCCGCCGGGCACCGAACCGCTGATCGCCAGCGGTCCGCTCAACGGCAGCGGCCGGGTGCCGACCGACGTCACCGTCTGGGCCCGGCAGCGCGTTCGCTGAGCAGGGTGTGCACGTCGGCGATGTCGCCCGGCGCCGACCGGGACGCCAGCCAGTACATGATCCCGGTCGGGACGAAGAACAGCTGGAACACGGCCAGGCCGACGGCGTAGTTCAACGGCGGCGGGACGACACCGCCGACCGCCCGCAGGGCGACCGGCAGCAACGCGTTGCCGGTCGCCCGCCCCACCCCGTTGACCAGGTTGCCGAGGCTGTAGACGGTGCCCCGGTGCTCCGGCGGGTTGACGTCGGCGATCAACGCGAACCAGTTCGGCGAGTTCGCCGACGTCAACGCCAGGGCGAGCAGCGCGGTGAGGAAACTCAGCCCGATCGTCGGCTCGGTGAACACGCCGCGCAGCACGGCGGCGGTCACCGCACCGGCACCCGCGCCGTCGGGCACGTCGATGCGCATCGGCACGAAGAACAACACCAGGTAGAACGGCACCGCGGCGAGGATGCCGACCGCCGCGACCAGGGCCCGACCCCGGGGGGTACGCCGTTGCAGCCGGTCGCCGACCAGCCCACCGACGATCGACAACGCCCCGCCGAGCTGGAACAGGGTGGCGAAGACGCTGCCGACGATGATCGCCGTACCGGCGGTGTAGCCCTGCTCCTCGGCGCGGGCCCGGAACAGCGCCGGCAGCCAGACCAGCGAACCGAACGCCACCTGGGCGGTGAGCCCCTGCGCCACCAGCCAGACGTTGGTCCGCCGCCGGGCGATCGTCGGCAGGTCGGCCCGGCTGATCCGGTGCTCGTACTCACCGCCGGCGGCGAACCGGCCGGCCAGCTCCGGCTGGCTCTGCCCGCGCCGCACGTCGTAGGTGAACAGGTACGCGACCGTGGCGGCCAGCCCGGCGGCGGCGAGCACCAGGAACGGCCGCCGCCAGTCGGCGTGCCCGAGCAGCCCGCCGAGCAGGGTGCCAGCGAGGGTGCCGACGCCCTGCGACAGCCCCCAGAAGCTCATCACCAGACCCCGCCGGCCGGGGGTGATCAGGTCGCTGACCACGGAGAAGCCGACCGAGGCGACCGCGCCCAGGCCGACGGCGGCGACCAGCTGGGCGGCGAAGAACAGCGGGTAGCTGCCGGCGAGGGCGGTACCGGCCGCGCCGAGGCCCCAGATCACCGTACCGGCCATCAACAGCGGTTTGCGGTTGCCGTGGTCGCCGACGTACGCCCAGCCGACCGCGGCGATCGCGCTGATCAGGAAGGTCGCGGCGGTGACCGCGCCGATCGCCCCTTCCGGTACGGCGTACGTGTCGGCGATGCTGCCGTACAGCGGCGGGACCAGGCCGATCGCCACGTTGTCCAGCGAGGCGAGCACGATGAACACGACGACGCTGTAGATGCGGTGCGCCCGCCCACCGGTCAGCGTCATGCCGCTGAGTATGGATCAGCGCGCCGTCGATCGGTGCGCGGGCCACCGTCAGCCGAGGAGAATGCTCAACATGCCAGCGGACTACCGCTCCTACGGAGACCGCAAGCCGTACGTCGTGGCGGACACCCTCACCGCGTTGACCGGCCCGGCCGAGGGCGTGGTCACCCTCCCCCACCATCTGGACTGGTCCGGTCACGCCGAGTATGACCTGAACCGGCCCGCGCGCCTGGTCAGCATGTACAAGGTGGTGCTCACCGAGGCCGGCTCGGTCGACGACCTGAACACCTGGCTCAACGCCGACCTGCTCCGGCGACTCTGGCCCGCCCTCTGGCTGCCGACCCGACTGCGGCGACTCTGGGAGGGCACCTTCCCCGAACTCCGCCGCCACTACGAGCCACTCGAAGGGCAGCACCGCACGGCGTGATCCGCGAGGCACGCCCGGTGTGACGGGCGTCGACCTGGTACGTCCGGCGACGCGGCTCGGGTCCGGTTTCCGCTGGGCGTGAACTTGCTAGCGAGGTGACCGACGGTATTGGAAGGCTTTCGGGATGGGAGTCCGGGGAGCTCTACCGTCACTCGTTCGGTCGTCGCCCTACTGGCCGGTGGTCAGGCATCGGATCCTGCGGCGGCTGCTTCCAGGGTTCGCTCTGTCGTATGTGGGCGAGGGCATGAGTCTGCTCGCGGTCAGTTGGCTCGCGATCCAGTTGGCGCCTGAGCGCAGCGCCGGTGTCTGGGTGGCGGTGGCGGTCGCCGCATACACGCTGCCGGGTGCGCTCGGCAGCGTGTTGTTCGGCCGGCTGCTGAACGGTCGCAGTGGTGCCCAACTGGCAGCCTGGGACGCCGTCCTGCGGGCGGTGGTACTGGCGGTGATCCCGGTGGTCTACCTCGCCGGAGCGCTCGACATCGCGCTGTACGCCCTGCTGTTGGGGCTTTCCTCGCTGTTGCGGTCCTGGGGGTCGGCGGGCCGGTTCACCCTCATCGCCGAACTGCTGCCGCAGGAACACCGGCTGGCGGGCAATGCCCTCATCGGCCTGTTCGCCGAGGCGTCGATGCTGGTCGGTCCGGCATCGGCGGCGATCCTCATCGGTGTCGGCGGTCCCGTCCTCGTCATCGCCGTCACCGCCGCGACGTTCGCGGTCCTCGCGATCACCTACCTGCTCGCCGTGCCGAGGTCCGCCCGGACCCCGATCGAGCAGCGGCAGGCGTCCAGCCTGGCCGGCTTCACCGCGATCTGGCGCGACCGCACCCTGTTGGGCCTGTCCGTGCTGACCTTCGGATTCTTCTTCCTCTACGGGCCGGTGCAGGTGGCGCTCCCGATCCACGCCGTACAGGCACTCGGCGGCACGGCCGGAGCCCTCGCCGCGTTCTGGACGGTGTTCGCGGTCGGAGCGATCGTCGGCGGCTTCGCCGCCGGCTACCTCCGCCGCTGGCCACTGTGGCCGGCCACGATCGCCATCGTGCTCGGTTGGGGGGCGGCGCTGCTGCCACTCGGCCTCGGCGCACCCACCGGCCTCGCCCTTGCCGCGTTCGCGGTCGGCGGACTGATCTGGGCACCGTTCCCCGCCACCACGATGGCCCTGCTGCAACAGTCGACCGACGGCACCATGAGAGCACCCGTGCTCGCCGCGTACGCCGCCATCGTGACCCTGTCCGTGCCGCTCGGCACCATGGCCGGAGGGCCGCTGATCACTGGCATCGGTGCCCAACCCACCATCGTCGCCACCGCCGTGCTGACTCTGGCCTTCGGCGCGGCGGCGGCAGGTATCGCGTTGTCCAGGGCGTACCGATCGAAGCGCGGCAAGCAGGAAGTCCACGACCAGCCAGGCGAGCCCGGACAAGGTGCTGACAGCTCGGTCCCGATCGCCGCGGGCACCAGTGCGGCGTACCAGGATCAGCTCTGATCCACCGAGCCTGGACCTTGATACCGATCATCGTCGGCTGTTCCGCATCACCTCGACGATCTCAGAAGTCGATGGGCCAGCAGGTCGGCTACTGATCTTCAGCCTCTGGACGATCTCGGCATTCGTCGGACGCTCGGTGATCTTGATCGGTTGGCGCGCGACGTAGGCCGACGGCGACTTGCCGACAGCCGCCGCCCGCCGCTTGATCGCCTCGGCGGAATCATCGGACATGGTTCGGATATACAGCGTGGCAACGAAGGGTGGCTAGCACATTGCGAGCTAGCCGGTGGTCACTGCCGGACTGACCACACCGTGAAGAAGTCGACGCCGGTCGCACGGACCGGCATCGACTATCAGCGAAGGGCAGCTCCCGAGGGAGCTACGGCTGAAGGTGTCGGGCCGCACTTCAGCCCACGACCAGCCTCAATGAAGGGCAGCTCTCCAGAACTGCGACAACCGGGTCGAAATTCTACCCCGCGAAGGGTCCGCGATCACGGGCGTCAGCGTGGTCGAGTTCGCGCCGCCGCGCAACATCGCCTCCGGGGCGACGGGGATCTTCGCGGGGGCTGACGGAGGAGCCCCGGGACCGTGGCGACTGGCGCGGGGTCCCGGGGCTCGGTGTACTCCGGCTACGGATGACCGAAGTGGGTTCGCAGGATCTCAGGCGTACGTCTTGGCCAGCTCGACGAAGCTCGACCACGACGACGGGGCAAACGCCAACGTACCGCCGTCACGGTTCTTGGTGTCCCGGACGTAGACGCGGCCCGGCAGGTTGTCGGCCACCTCGACACAGTTCGCCGAGTCGGACCTGGTGCTCTTGCGCCAACGCGCCTCGGTCAGCTCCATGTCTCGATCGCCTCCATGATCATCTCGTGGGACTGCTGGCCGGGCAGAGCGTACCCCCGGATCGTCTCCCAGTCCTCTTCCAGCGCCTCGGTGGCATCCGTGGCCTCGATCAGCCGCCCTTCCAGGTGGCCTTCGAGGAAGCCGACCGTCCGGCCGTCCACGGTCGCGAGCACCATCGGCCCGAGCACCCCGGGATAGCCTCCGGTGGTGAACGGCACGATGTGCACCTGCACGTTCTGCCGCTGGTTGGCGTCGGCGATCGCCTTCAACTGGTCGCGCATCACCTCCGGCCCACCCACCGAACGGCGTAGCACGATCTCGTCGAGCACCACCACCAGTCGGCAGGCGTTGGTGGCCCGGGTGACGATCTCCTGGCGGTCCAGTCGGGCGGCCAGGGTCGGCTCAAGCTCCTCCGGCTTGGTGTTGAGCGCCTGCAACAGAGCGCGAGCGTACGCCTCGGTCTGCAGCAGGCCGGGCATCACCATCGGTTGGAAGATCCGCAGCAGTTTCGCGCGGCCCTCGTACTCGACGAACGGGCGGTACCACACCGGTGTCCACTCGCCACGGATGAACTCGCGATAGAACTTCATGAACGCCGTGCCGTGCGCCCGGTCCACCGCACCGAGGTAGTCCGGCAGCGCCGGCCGCTCGCCACGCTCCACCGCGCCGACGTGCGACGCCGAGAAGTGCAGGCGCTCGCCCCAGGCCTCCTGGGTGAGACCCAGCATCTCCCGCACCCGCCGAAGGTCCTCTATCAGATACTCGCTCGCAGACATAGACGTTCACATCCCCCAATTCAACACGGCGTACCACTCTCCGGTATCGGACCTTTCCTGGAGTCACCCACCCGAGCCCTGTGGCCACCTGGTCACCCTCGGTCGCCATTCATCTTCCGCCGAGTGGGGCTGGCAGTCCAGGGTGGAAATCGACGGATACCCCGATCGTCTCCACCCGAAGGGGGAACAGTGCCCAGGAATGACGGCATCGGCGGAACTCCCCGCCTCGCCCGGTACATCTCGTTCAGATCTGCGGACGGTTCGGCAGCGTCCATTCCGGACCCGCCGGACCGACTCACCCGGTCACCTGAGCTGTCCCGGGCGGTCCACGACGCGAACTCGACCGCCCGTACCCACATCCCGAACCGGACCACCGGCGAGTGCCACCGGTGCGGCGGCGTGCCCGGCCCCTGCCGGCCGTTCCTGCGGGCGATCGCCATCCTGGACCGCTGGGACCCCAGTAGTGCCCGGCGGATCCGCGCCGTACTCCATCTCTCCGGGCTGATGCCCGCCGGATACCCGCACGACGACCAGGACGAGTCCGCCGAGTCGTACGGAGCGTCGGACGATGCCTGACGACGAGGCTCTGGTGTGCCCCGGTGATCTGGTGGCGCTGCGGCAGTGCGACCACCTGGACGGCAAGCGCCCGGTCCGGCTCCGAGTCCAGGAGGTCTGGCCCTCCCCCGAGTGGCGCTCGTGGGTGCTGCTCTACGGCCGGGAAATCAACGACGAGGAACCTGACCGCGACGGCAAGGCGGTCGGGGTCCAAGCGTACAAGGACGCGCTCGGCCGGCCGGGCGTTGTGATCAGGACGGACCGAGGGCTACCGCCGGGTCCCTGCTGAACGCCCGTCGGGCGGCCCGCCGAAATCTCCCCGGGCGGGCCGACCGACGGGTCAGCGGCGGGGTGCCACGTCGGCAGCGAAGGCGCTGACCCACGCCAGCGCCGAATTCCAGTTGAAAGTGATCTCGTTCGTCAACCAGGTGCCTCGCATCGTTGGAGCTGCGACCATCGACGCACATCTGCAGTGGTGTAGGGCAGCTGGGCCTCAATGAAGGGCAGCTCCCGAGGGAGCTGCGACACACCCCTGCCGAGTGGTCGCCGTCGCCGTCGACCCGGCCTCAATGAAGGGCAGCTCCCGAGGGAGCTGCGACTCGGTGGCGGTCATCCGCCGCCGCTGCTGGCCGAGCGGCCTCAATGAAGGGCAGCTCCCGAGGGAGCTGCGACCGGGTCCGGCTGACCGGCACCCCCACGTCGGGGGTGCTGACGCCTCAATGAAGGGCAGCTCCCGAGGGAGCTGCGACCTCACCGCCTGACCACGCACCACCAACCCGAGAGGATGCCTCAATGAAGGGCAGCTCCCGAGGGAGCTGCGACGGAAAGCGTTGCGAGCCGGCAAACAGCCGAACGGTGCGCCGCCTCAATGAAGGGCAGCTCCCGAGGGAGCTGCGACCATCGACCCGGTAACCGGACCAGTGGTGCAGCGGATGCCTCAATGAAGGGCAGCTCCCGAGGGAGCTGCGACGACCTGCTTTGCGGTCGGGCGGAGCTGCACGGTAACGCCTCAATGAAGGGCAGCTCCCGAGGGAGCTGCGACAGGGTCGAAATTCTACCGCCTCTGACCTGCGGCGGAACAGGCCCGCCGCGAGGGGTCTGCCGGACACGGGCTCCGCGACAGCCCCAGACCAGGCATCGTCCACTGCAGAACAGGCCTTGAGCAGGGAAAACATCCCCGCGAAGGGTCCGCGCTCAGAAGCGTCACGACGGACCCTTCGCGAAGGAGACACAGGAGGAGCCCCGGACCCGGTGACCAGCGGCGGGGTCCAGGGCTCCGTCCGCCGTCCGTGAACTACTCCCGGCGGGTTACGGGTGCAGGCTCAGCCGTACCTTCGCCATCTCGACGAAGCTCGACCACGACGACGGGGCGAACGCCAACATGCCGCCGTCGCGATCCTTGGTGTCCCGGACGTAGACGCGGCCGGGCACGTTGTCGGCCACCTCGACACACCCACCACCGTCGCTGTGGGTGCTCTTGCGCCAACGCGGCTTGGTCATGTCCATGTCTCTGCCGTCCTCATGATCAGTTCTTGGCTCTGATGGCTCGGCAAAGCGTACTCCCGGATGCTCTCCCATACCTGTTCGAGCTCGGCCGTAGCGTCAGGGCTCTCCACGACCCGACCCAGCAGCTGCCCCTCCGCATACCCGACCGACCTTCCGTCAACTGTGGCAAGGGCGAACGGGCCGTCCATACCCGGATGAACGCCGACGTCGGACGGGATCACCTGGACTGTGATGTTCGGCCGATCGTTGGCCGACACGAGGGCCTTCATCTGGTCGCGCATCACGGCAGCAGCCCCGGCACGGCATCGCAGGACGTTCTCGTCGACCACCGCGACAAGCCGGCAGGGTTCCGGATCCTCCCGGTACAGGATCTCCTGCCGAGCGAGTCTGCCCGCGAGAGCTGTGGCAGCTGCCTTTCCCTGGCGGCCGTACCTCGTGATGACGGCCTGCGCGTACGCCTCGGTCTGGAGTAGCCCGGGGATGAGCAGCGGCTGGTAGACGCGCAGCAAGGTGGCGCGTCCTTCGTGTTCGATGAACGGGCGCAGCCACACCGGGGTCTGCTCCCCGACGACGAACTCTACATAGAACTCGACAAGCGCCGTACCGAATGCCTTGTCGACGGCGCGCAGGTAGTCCGGCAGGACGGGCCGTTCGCCGCGCTCGACCGAGCCGACGTGGCTCGCCGAGAAGTGGACGCGCTCGCCCCACGCCTCTTGGCTGAGCGCCGCTGCTTCGCGTAACCGCCGGAGTTCCTTTACCAGAAACCTGCTGCCGCTCATAGACCTTCGCGCCCCTCAATTCAACACCGGACGCCACGCGCCGGCCACCGGCACTCCCGACCCCACCCACAGCCCTTCCGCGTCACCACCGAGTCACTCCGGGTGGTCATCCATCTTCCATCGGCCGGGGGTGGCAGTCCAGGATGGAAATTGACGGACAGCGTCCCACTGAACGCCCCGGGGCGCAGCACATCCCACCGGTCTTTGGGACCCCGAGGGGGGCCGGCAACCCCCGACCGGGCATCTCAGACGGGAGACCCGGGAAGCTGCGCCTCGGGGGTCCGCACCTGCGATGCCAGGGGAGGGCTCCGCCGCGAAATCAGCCGGCGGTGACCCGGTTCAGGACGTGGTCGCGGGCGTCGGCGTACCGGGCGCGAATCGCCGGCACCGCCTCGGCGGCGTACTCCTCGGTATCGGCCGGGGTCCAGTCCGGCGCGTCGGCGGTGCCCAGCGCCAGCCAGGCGGCCTGCCGGGCGGCACCGTCGGCGACGTACTCCCCCGGCGGTGGCACCAGCACCGGGCAGCCGAACACCTCGGGCGCGATCCGGCGTACCGCCGCAGAGCGCGCCCCGCCGCCGACCAGGATGACTCGGTTGACGGTCGCGCCCTGGGCGACCAGGGCGTCCAGGCCGTCGGCGAGCGCGCAGAGCATGCCCTCGACGGCGGCCCGCGCCAGGTGCGCGGGGGTGCTGGTGGCCAGGGTGAGCCCGTGCAGCGAGCCGCTGGCCGTCGGCCGGTCCGGGGTGCGTTCCCCTTCGAGGTACGGCACCAGCACCAGCCCGTCCGCGCCGGCCGGTGCGCTGAGCGCCAGCTCGGCCAGCCGCTCGTGGTCGACGCCGAGCAGTTTCGCGGCGGCGTCGAGCACCCGGGCGGCGTTGAGGGTGGCGACCAGCGGCAGGAACCGGCCGGTGGTGTCGGCGAAGCCGGCGACGGTGCCGCTGGGGTCGGCGGCCGGGGTGTCGGCGACGCTGAACACGGTGCCGGAGGTGCCGATCGACACGATCACGTCGCCGGGGCGGGCGCCGACGCCGAGGGCGGCGGCGGCATTGTCCCCGGCACCGGGGCCGAGCGGGGCACCGGTGGCCAGCGCGCCGGCCGGGTCGGTGGGGCCGAGCACCGTCGGCACCAGCGGCGTCCGGCCGAAGGCGTGTTCGAGCAGGTCGGGGCGGTACTGCCCGGTCGCGGCCGACCAGTAGCCGGTGCCGCTGGCGTCGCTGCGGTCGGTGCGCAGCGCGGCCAGGTCGCCGGTGCCGGCCAGCCGCCAGGTCAGCCAGTCGTGTGGCAGGCAGACCGCGGCCGTACGGTCGGCGGCGGCCGGCTCGGCGCGGGCCAGCCAGCGCAGTTTGGTGATGGTGAAGCTGGCCACCGGCACCAGGCCGACGGCGTCGGCCCAGGCCTGCCGCCCGGCGGTGCCGCCGCCGAACTCGTCGATCAGTTCGGTGGCGGCACCGGCCGAGCGGGTGTCGTTCCACAGCAGGGCGGGGCGGACCACCTGCCCGCCCTCGTCCAGGCAGACCATGCCGTGCTGCTGGCCGGCGACGGCGGCGGCGGAGACGTCGTCCAGCCCGCCGGCCGCGTCGATGGCCTGTTGCAGCGCCGCCCACCAGGCGTCCGGGTGCACCTCGGTGCCGTCCGGATGCGCCGCCCGGCCCTCACGGACCAGTTTGCCGGTGTCCGCGTCGCGGATCACCACCTTGCACGACTGGGTCGACGAGTCGACGCCGGCGACGAGGGTCACGGCTGGTCCTCCAGGAGGGTCGGGCGGGTTCGCGTTGGACGGTGCGGGATCAGCGGGCGCCGAGCAGGTGCTCGACCGCGAGCTGGTTGAGGCGGACGAAGTGGAAGCCCTGCTCGGCGACGGCCTCCGGGTCGAAGTCCTCGAAGCTGGCCCGGTCGGCGAGCAGGTCGGTGTAGGTCTCGCCGGGGTTGAGGGTGGGCACGGCGAGGTCCGGGACCTTGCTGGCCGCGAGGGCCTCCTGCACCTCGGGGTCGGCCCGGAACGCCGCGGCCCGCTCCTTGAGCAGCAGGTACGTGCGCATGTTGGCGGCGGCGGAGGCCCAGACGCCGGTGTAGTCCTCGGTACGCGACGGCTTGTAGTCGAAGTGCCGGGGGCCGTCGTAGGCGGGGGTGCCGTCGGGGCCGCCGTTCTCCAGCAGGTCGACCAGGGAGAACGCGTTGAGCAGGTCGCCGTGGCCGAAGACCAGGTCCTGGTCGAACTTGACCCCGCGCTGGCCGTTGAGGTCGATGTGGAACAGTTTGCCGTGCCACAGGGCCTGGGCGATGCCGTGGGTGAAGTTGAGCCCGGCCATCTGCTCGTGGCCGACCTCGGGGTTGAGGCCGACCATCTCCGGACGGGCCAGGCTGGAGATGAAGGCGATCGCGTGGCCGACGGTCGGCAGCAGGATGTCGCCGCGCGGCTCGTTGGGCTTGGGCTCGATGGCGAACCGCAGGTCGTAGCCGCGGTCGACGACGTACTGGCCGAGCAGGTCGACGGCCTCCCGGTAGCGGTCGAGCGCGGCCCGGATGTCCTTGGCGTGGTCGTACTCGGAGCCTTCCCGGCCGCCCCACATGACGAAGGTCTTCGCGCCGAGCTCGGCGGCGAGGTCGATGTTGCGCAGCACCTTGCGCAGCGCGAACCGCCGGATGGAGCGGTCGTTGCTGGTGAAGCCGCCGTCCTTGAAGATCGGGTGGCCGAAGAGGTTGGTGGTGACCATCGGCACGACCAGGCCGGTCTCGTCGAGCGCCTTGCGGAACCGGGCGATGTGCTGGTCGCGGCTGGCCGAGTCGGAGCCGAACGGGATCAGGTCGTCGTCGTGGAAGGTGATGCCGTACGCGCCGAGGTTGGCGAGCTGGTGCACCGCCTCGACGGCGTCGAGCGGGCCTCGGCTGGCGTCGCCGAACTGGTCGCGGGCCTGCCATCCAACGGTCCAGAGCCCGAAGGAGAACTTGTCGGCCGGCGTGGGCTGGACTGTCATGGTGACCTCCGCGTAACACGACAGATTTGTTTAGTGATTGAATTATTTTCCCGCCGTGTGGCATTGTCAAGGCCATGCGCACGCCAGAATCCCCGCTCCGCCAGGCTGGTCTGCGCGAGCACCATCTCGGGCTGGTGGTCCGCCAGGTCGCCGCCGCCCAGCGCCCACCATCCCGCGCCGAGATCGCCGCGACGACCGGGCTGACCCGGGCCACCGTCTCGGCGCTCGTCGACGAGCTGATCGGCGGCAACCTGCTCACCGAGGTCGCGCCGGTGCCCCGGACCGGTGCCGGCCGGCCGGCGACCGGGCTGGCACTCGCTGCCGACGGCCCGGCCGGTCTCGGCCTGGAGATCAACGTCGACTACCTGGCCGCCTGCCTGGTGGATCTGTCCGGAACGGTACGCCATCGGGCGGTGCTACCGGCGGATCAACGGCCGCACCCGCCGGAGCTGGTGCTGGCCCGGCTCGCCGCGCTGGCCGACCAGGTGCTCACCGCGCCGCAGGCGCGCGAGCTCCCGCTGGCCGGCGCCGCGCTGGCCGTACCCGGGCTGGTGACCGGGGACGGGCTCGTCCGGCTCGCGCCGAACCTGGGCTGGCACGACGTGGACGTTGCAGCCGTGCTGGCCACCGACGGCAGCCCGCTCGCCGACGTACCGCTGACCGTGGACAACGAGGCCAACCTCGCCGCCCTGGGTGAGCTGCACGCCCGCCACGGCGAGCCGGCCGACTTCGTCTACGTCTCCGGCGAGATCGGCATCGGTGCCGGGATCGTGCTGGACGGCCGCCTGTTCCGGGGCACCCGGGGGTGGAGCGGCGAGCTCGGCCACCTCGCGGTCCGCCCGGACGGACCGAGCTGCCGCTGCGGGGCACGCGGCTGTCTGGAGCAGTACGCCGGACAGGAGGCGATCCTGCGCTCGGCCGGCCTGGCCGGGCAGGGGCTGACCGCCACCGAGGCGCTGCGGCAGGTCGCCGATCGGGCGGCACGCTCCGAACCGCAGGTCCGCCGGGCGTTGACGGCGGCGGCCGGCGCGCTCGGCGTGGTGCTCGCCGGGGTGGTCAACCTGCTGGATGTGCAGACCATCGTGCTCGGTGGCATCTACGCGCCGCTGGCACCGTGGCTGTCGCCGGTCGTCGAGGCGGAGATCGGTCGACGGGTGCTGACCGTCGGCTGGTCACCGGTGACCGTCCAGGCCTCGCTGCTCGGCGCCGAGGCGGCGGGGACCGGCGCGGCCGGCGCGGTGGTCCGGGCGGTACGCGACCACCCGGCCCCCTGGCTGGCCGCTGGCTGACGCCAACGGCCAAGGTCAGTGCGTGCCGCGATCAGGGCCGGCTGGTGTCAAGACCCAGGTCAGTACGCGCCGCGGCCGTTGACGACCGCGCCGAAGGTCTTCCACAGGATGGTCAGATCACTGGCCAGCGACCAGTTCTCCACGTAGTAGAGGTCGAGCCGGATGCCGTCTTCCCAGGACAGGTCGGACCGGCCGCTGACCTGCCACAGGCCGGTCATTCCCGGCTTGACCAGCAGCCGGCGGGCGACGTCGCCGTCGTAGCGGGCCACCTCCGACGGCAGCGGCGGGCGCGGACCGACCAGGCTCATGTGGCCGAACAGTACGTTGGCCAGCTGCGGCAGCTCATCGAGCGAGTACTTGCGCAGGAACCTGCCGACCCGGGTGATGCGCGGATCGTCGCGCATCTTGAACATCAGCCCGTCGGTCTCGTTCTTGGCCGCCAGCTCGGCGAGCAGCTTGTCGGCGTCGACCACCATCGTGCGGAACTTGTAGACGTGGAACTCCCGCCCGCCCTGGCCGACCCGGACCTGCTTGAAGATGACCGGCCCTCGGCTGTCGAGCTTGATCGCCAGGGCGAGCAGGGTCAGGATCGGCAGCAGCAGGGTCACCGCCAGCAGCGACACCGACCGGTCGACGAAGCCCTTGACCAGCTTGCGGGTGCCCCGGAACTCGGGTGCCTCGACGTGGATCAGCGGCAGCCCGGCGACCGGCCGGGTGTGGATCCGCGGACCGGCCACGTCGGTCAGCGCCGGGGCCAGCACCAGGTCGATGCCGGTGCCCTCCAACTGCCAGCCGAGCCGGCGCAGCCGGGTGGCGGTCAGCTCCCCGGACGCGGTGACCGCGACGGTGTCGGCGCCGGTGGCTGCGGCGGCGTCCGGGATGTTGCGGAACGAACCGGCGACCGGCACGTCACCGAGCCGCTGCGGCACCGGGGCCAGCAGCGCGTCCGGGATGCATGCGCCGACCACCCGGTAGCCCGCGTACGGCTCCCGCCGCAGGGTGTGCACCAGCTCCAGCACGTGCGGGGTGTCCCCGACCACCAGCACCTTGCGGAACCACCCCGTCCCGGTGGCCCGCTGGCGGTGCAGGTACTTGCGGGCGCCGAACCGGCCGGCGACCAGACCGACGGTGCCGACCGCGAAGGCCACCGCCAGGAAGCCTCGGCTGATCCCGACGTTGGCGACGTAGCCGATGATCGCCACGGTGCCGGCCAGCCGCAGGCTGGCGGTGATCACCCGCCGGTACTCGTCGGCGCCGTAGCCGAGCACCCGGTCGTCGTAGCAGCGCAGCAACTTCAGCGAGGCCAGCCACGCGATCATCAGGCAGGGGGTCGTCAGGACGTACGGTAGGTCCGCTCCGGTGGCTTCCTCGGCACCGAAACGCACCACGTAGCCGGCCAGCACGGCGGCGCAGAGCACGCCGATGTCAAGGGCGGCGATCGCCCGAATGTAGGCACGCTGTCGCGCGTGCAGCACTGCGGTGGGCGCTCCCGGTGTGGATTCCGGTTGCACCACCGCAGCGTTGACCAAAGTCGCCGACGTCACTAGCCCTCCCCAGCTTGCTCGAGTCGACGCAGACCCCGGGCACCTCGCTGGCCCGTCGTTGGTACCGGTGGTGCCACGGCACCCCGATATCTTGGCCCACCATCCAGCACGGCCGAAGCTTGCGACAGATTACCGTCAGTCGGCCAGAGGGCTTCCACAATAGAGGTACAATATGGAGCCATTTCACAACCCTCAGTCACTCGGTGGCTCGACAAAACCTCTCGAACCGCCACATCACCGACTCAGCGCACGGTTGTCGGGCGGAGAGCGATCGCCTTGAGCAAGATGTCACCGATGTTGGCCGGATCCTCGGTTACGAACACCCCGCCACCGGTGGTATTGGTGATCGACTCCAGTTCCTCCTGACTCACCCCGTCCCCGATGCCAACGTAGATCACCTGGATGGGCCGCCGTGGATCAGCCGTCTCGGCCAACTCGGCCAACAGCTCATCCTGGGTCAACCCGCTGTCGTCCTCGTTCCTACCATCAGTGAAGATGACCACCGAGTTGACACGCCCGGCTGCCCATTCGTCCTGCACCGTCAGATAAGCGGCGAGGGTCGTGTCGTACAAACCGGTATTTCCGTTTCGCTTCGGCACGACCTCCGACAGCGACGCTTCCAACTCGGCCCGACTGCTACTCAACGGACTGATCGGTACGAGTTCCCGCCAGTCCTGCTCGCCGTCCAGCTCGGTGGAAAAGATCCACAGTCCGAGGGCCCATGAATCGTCGAACAGGCCGAGCCCTCGGCGGGCCGCTTCCCGGGTGAGATCGGCCCGGGTGACGTTGTCCGCGGTGGGCACCGGCTCCAGCATCGAACCGGAGACGTCGATCACCGCGAGCATCTGAGCGGGCAGGGTGACCGACGTCCAGGTAGCGAGGGTCCGGTCGATCACCACCGGGTCCAGGCCACCGGCCGCCGTACCGCCGGAGTCCGGGGTGACAGTCGCCGGTGCGGTGCCGGCCGGGCTCGGCGCCCCCTGGGGCGCGCTGAAACCGGCACCCCAGGTGCCGTCCGGTGCCCGCAGCCCCTGGTCACCGAGCCGGTTCCGGAACCCGGCACCGGTCAGCACCGAGTAGAAGCCGGCCGCCGCCGCGGCCGTCGCCGGGTCGGCACCGGGCAGCACCGCGTACGGGTAGTCGAGCGACATCGGCGCCGGTTCCAGGTACAGCGCCGCGAGCGCGATCGGCGGCTGCGCGGCGTTGTACTCGATTACGTCCTCCTCGGACAGGGCGGCGGCACCGAGCGCGGAGGCGACCGACGCGGGGTCGGCCGAGCGGGGGAAGCGGGCCATCAGGTCCTCCCGCAGCGCGGACCGGCCGGTGGCCAGGGCGCGCAGCGCCGCCGTGGTCGCCTGCTGCGCGTTCGCTCCGGCCTCGCCGGCCGCCTCACCGAGGGCGAGCAGGCCGGACAACCCGGCGGCGTCGCGGGTCGGCTCGACGATGCCGGTCCGCAGCTCGGTGCCGGTGGTGATCTGCTGCAGCAGGTCGGTCCAGGTCAACTGCTGGTCGGGCCAGCCCAGGTTGGTCGCCACCGGCTCGGGCATCGCGACCACCACCGGGCTACGGGCCACCGACTCGTTGTTGGCCGGGGTGAACCCGGGGGCCAGCGAACTCAGCCGGAGCAGCCAGGTAGACGAATCGGGCACCCACACATCCGGCGCGATCGCCGTACCGCTGGCCTGGCCGACCCCGGCCAGCGCGACACCGTGCTGCCCGGCCACCACCGCGGCCACGTCGACCGGGTCGGACGCGGCGACCTCGACCGCGACGCAGGTGTCACCGAGCGCGCCGCCCTCGGCCCGCCACTGGTCCGCCGCCGCCTGCAGGGCGGGCGCGATCTCCGGCGCGGCGGAGACCACCAGCGGCAACGCCCCGGAGCAGGACGGAGCGGTGAGACGTTGGTAGCCGAACCAGACCCCGGCGGTGACGACGACAAGCGCCATCGCCGCTGCGATGGCGCCTGCTCCGCGAACCCGACGTCGCATCCGATGGCGGCCTGGCACGGTCCCATACTCCGGATGAGCAGGCCACCGTGCCAGGTACGTTCGGACGAAAGTTACGGAGGAGAAACACTTGAATGGAAATTGGTTACTTCAGGTAGCCGCGCCGCTTCCGTACGTTTCGAGAAGTCCGGCAGGATGCTGTCGACCTCGACAAACAGCCCGTCGCGTCACGAGCCGGGCATCAGCCGCACAGTCCTCAGAAACCCGGCAGGACGCAGGTCGGCGTCGGCGCCGGGACCGGGTCGCCGACCGGGGCCGGCACCCCGTCCGACGGGTCGATCACGAACACGCCCACCGAGTCCGACCGCTCGTTGGCGACGTACAGATGATCGCCGACGATCGCGAAGTGGCGCGGCCAGTGGCCGCCGGAAGGCACCTCGGCGACGTACCTCGGCTGGTCGGGGACGGCAAGCGAGAAGACCGCGATGGTGTCCGGGCCGCGGTTGGCGACGTAGAGGAACCGGCCGCCCGGCCCGACCGCGATCTCGGCGGGCTGGGCGCCGCCGGCCGCACCGGCGGACGACTCGCTCGCCGGCACCCGGGCACGCTCGGTCAGCCCACCGGCCCCGTCGATCTCGTACGCCGTCACGCTGGCGTCCAGCTCCCCCACCAGATAGGCCCACCGGCCGTCGGGGTGCCGGGCGAGATGCCGAGGGCCGCTGCCCGGCGTCGCCGCCATTGCCGGGTCCGGCTCCGTCAGCGTGCCGGTCGCCGGGTCGAGCAGGTAGCGGTGCACGGCGTCGGTGCCCAGGTCGACGACGTACAGCCCGGCACCGTCCGGGTCCGGGGAGACCATGTGGGCGTGCGGGCCCTCCTGACGGTCGGGTCGCGGCCCGGTGCCCGAATGCGTCTGCAGATCGGTACGCGGCAGTAGCGTCCCGTCGTCGTCGACCGGATGCACCGCTACGCTGCCGCTGACATAGTTCGCGCTGACCAGATGCCCACCCGTCGCGACGAACGCCAGGTGGCACGGGCTCGACCCACCGGTGGACTGGCTACCCAGCGGACGCAGCCGGTCACCGCTGACCGACCAGGCGCTGACGGTGCCCTCGTCGACCTCGTTGACCGCGTACAGCACCGGACGGCGCGGGTGCCGGGCGAGGAACGACGGCGAGGCACACTCGGCGGCCAGCGTCGGCTCGCTGAGCCGGCCGGTCGCCGGGTCCCGTCGGGCGACCATCACCCCGGTCCCGTTCCCACTGCCCTCGGCCGTGTAGCAGCCGAGGTAGATCGTCTCTGCCGCCGGATTCGGCTCCGCTGCGCGCACCGGACTCCCTTCCGCCGTCCGCGTCGGCCGGGCCCGACCGCAACCCGGGCCACCGACGTCGGACACTCGATTCAATCCGAGCGATCCTATAGGATCTTTGATCTACCCGCTGCCGGGCCGGCCGATCCACGGCCGGCGCCTGCGGGTCGAGCACCGAGGAGGGTCCCGTGCGGCCAGCGCGTCGTCTCACCCTCACCGACGACGTGTACGAGACCGTCCGCGCCCAGGTGATGGACCACGTGGTCGCTCCGGGCGCCCGGATCAACATCGACGCCTTGGCCCGCGATCTGCAGGTCTCACCCACCCCGGTACGCGAGGCGCTCGCCCGGCTGGAAGCCGACGGGCTGGTCCGCAAGCGCCCACTGGTCGGATACACCGCCACGCCACTGCTTACCCGCGACGAGTTCGACGAACTCGTCGAGATGCGGCTGATCCTGGAGACCGCCGCCGCCCGAGGGGCCGCAGCCCGGTCGGCGACCGCCGAACCGGCCGTCCTCGGTCTGCTCCGCGAGGCCGCCGACCTGCCCGGTCCGGTACCCGGCGCGCAGGGCTACGCGAGCATCGCCGCCTTCACCGCCCAGGACGCCCGGTTCCACAACCTGCTCGCCGAACAGTCCGGCAACCGGATGCTGCACGACGCGGTCGTCCGCCTCCGGCCACACCTGCACCTGTTCCGGCTGCACTTCCCGCCGACCCACTACCGCACCAGCGGGGCCGAACATCACCGGATCGTCGACGCGGTGGCGTCCGGTGACCCGGACCGGGCCGAGGCAGCGGTACGCGAGCATCTGCTCGCCGCCCGGCAACGCCACCTCCCCTACTTTCGGCAGGGCTGACCCGATGCGTGTCGCACTCTTCGTCACCTGCGTCAACGACGTGCTCTACCCGGGCACCGGACGGGCCGTCGTGCAGTTGCTGGAGCGGCTCGGGCACACTGTCGACTTTCCGCTCGACCAGAGCTGCTGCGGGCAACTGCACGGCAACAGCGGATACCGGGCCGAGGCGATACCCCTGGTCCGCCGGTTCGTCGAGACGTTCCGTGACCACTCGGTGGTGGTCGCGCCGTCCGGTTCGTGCGTGGCGATGGTCCGCGACGCGTACCCGCGACTGGCCGCCGACGACCCTGCGCTCGCCGCTGCGGTCGACGAGCTGCGACCCCGGGTGTACGAATTGTCCGAGCTGCTGGTCGACGTGCTCGGCGTCACCGATGTCGGAGCCGCCTTCCCGCACCCGGTCACCTACCACCCGACCTGCCACGGGCTGCGGATGCTGCGGCTGGGCGACCGGCCGCTGCGGCTGCTGCGCGCGGTCCGCGGGATCGATCTGCGCGACCTGCCGGACGCCGAGGAGTGCTGCGGTTTCGGCGGCACCTTCGCGATGCGCAACGCCGCCGTCTCCAGCGCCATGCTGGCCGACAAGTGCCGGGCGGTACGCGGCACCGGCGCCCGCTACCTGGCGGCGGCCGACAACTCGTGCCTGGCCCATATCGGCGGCGGGCTGACCCGGTCCCGCAGCCCGGTGCGAGCGGTGCACTACGCGCAGATCCTGGCCGGCACGGCGGAGGAGCCGAATTGACCAGCACCAGCGGCAGCGGCAGCGGCAGCAACGACAGCGGCACCGGCAACGTGACCGCCCGGCTGCCGTTTCCCACCGCGGCGGCCCGCGAGCTGGGCAATGCCCAACTGCGGGCCAATCTGCACCGGGCCACCCGCACCATCCGGGGCAAGCGGGAACGGATGGTCGCCGAGCTGCCGGACTGGGAGGCGCTGCGGGTCGCCGGGGCGGCGGTCAAGGACGACGTGCTGGCCCGCCTGCCCGAGCTGCTCGAGGAGTTCGAGGCGGCGGCCACCGCCGCCGGGGCCCAGGTGCACTGGGCGCGGGACGGGGCCGAGGCGGGCCGGGTGGTGACCGACCTGGTCCGGCGGACCGGCGTCGACCAGGTCGTCAAGATCAAATCGATGGTGACCCAGGAGATCGGGCTCAACGAGACCCTCGCGGCCGCCGGCATCGAAGCGATCGAGACCGACCTCGCCGAGCTCATCGTCCAGCTGGCCGGCGACACGCCCTCGCACATCCTGGTCCCGGCGATCCACTACAACCGGACGCAGATCCGGGAGATCTTCGCCCGCCGGATGCCCGGTGTCGACCTGACCACCCTCACCGACGACCCGCCGGCGCTGGCCGAGGCGGCCCGCCGCCACCTGCGGGAACGGTTCCTCTCCGCGCGAGTGGCGATCTCCGGGGCGAACTTCGCCGTGGCGCGCACCGGCACCCTGGTGGTGGTCGAGTCCGAGGGCAACGGACGGATGTGCCTGACCCTGCCGCAGACGATGATCTCGGTGGTCGGGGTGGAGAAGATCGTCCCGACCTTCCAGGACCTGGAGATCTTCCTGCAGCTGCTGCCGCGTTCGTCGACCGGCGAACGGATGAACCCGTACACCTCGATGTGGACCGGGGTGACCCCCGGCGACGGGCCGCAGCAGTTGCACATCGTGCTGCTCGACAACGGCCGGGCCGACACCCTCGCCGACCCGGTCGGCCGCCAGGCGCTGCGCTGCATCCGCTGCTCCGCCTGCCTGAACGTCTGCCCGGTCTACGAGCGGGTCGGTGGCCACGCGTACGGCTCGGTGTATCCGGGGCCGATCGGGGCGATCCTCTCCCCGCAGCTCACCGGCCCCCGGGCCGGAGCGAACCGGACCCTGCCGTACGCCTCGACCCTCTGCGGTGCCTGCTTCGACGCCTGCCCGGTACGCATCGACATCCCGCAGGTGCTGGTGCACCTGCGCCAGCGTGGGGTCGACGAAGCCCGCCGGCGCCCGTCCGCCGAGCGCGCCACGATGGGCGCGATGTCCTGGGTGATGCGCGACCGCCGACGGTACGCCGCCGCGCTGCGTGCCGCCCGGCGGGCCGCCGCCCCGGTCCGGCTGGTCGCCGGGCGGCGCGGCACGGCCCGCCGACTGCCGTGGCCGTTGGCCGGTTGGACGGCGAGCCGGGACGCGCCGGTGCCACCCCGGCAGAGTTTCCGTGACTGGTGGCTGACCCGCTCCGACGACAGGACCGGACCGCAGGACGACAGCGCCGGACCGCACGAGGACGGGAGGAAGCAAGGTGGCTGACGCGCGTACCGAGATCCTGGCCCGGTTGCGGACGGCGCGGGACCACCAGCCGGCACCGCTGCCGGTGCGGGTGCCACGCGACTACCGGACAGCCGGCGCGGACCCGGCCGGCGCGGACCCGACCAGCGCCGACCAGACCGGCGCGGACCCGGTGGCGCTGTTGGTGGACCGGCTGGTCGACTACCGGGCGACGGTGCACCGGTGCGTTCCGGACCGGTTGGCCGACCGGATCGCCGAGGTACTCACCGGGGTACGCCGGGTCGCGGTGCCACAGGACCTGCCGGACGACTGGCTGGGCGGCTGCACCGCCGAGGTACTGCGCGACGGCTCGGCACGACCACTGTCCGTCACCGACCTGGACCAGCCCGGCCTGGCCGCGCTGACCGGTTGCGCGGTGGCGATCGGCCGGACCGGGACGGTGCTGCTGGACACCGGGCCGGCGCAGGGCCCGCGCCGGCTCACCCTGGTGCCCGACCACCACGTCTGCGTGGTCCGGACCGACCAGGTGGTGGCCGAGGTGCCGGCGGCGCTGGCCCGGCTGGCCGACCCGACCCGACCGATCACGCTGATCTCCGGGCCGTCCGCCACCAGCGACATCGAGCTGAACCGGGTGGAAGGGGTGCACGGGCCGCGCCGGCTCGACGTCGTGCTGGTCGACACCGGCCGGCAACCGGCGGCAGGTCAGCCCGCCGGCACCGGCTGACCGCGCAGGTACGCCACATGCTCGACCAACGCGATCAGCACCGTCTTGCCCGAGCCACGGTTACGGGCGTCGCACAGCACGATCGGCACGTCCGGGTCGAGGTCGAGCGCACGGCGCACCGAGTCCTGACTGAACTGCTGCGCCCCCTCGAAGCAGTTGACCCCGACCACGAACGGCGTGCCCCGCTGCTCGAAGTAGTCGACCGACGGGAAACAGTCGGCGAGCCGGCGGGTGTCGGCCAGCACCACCGCACCGAGCGCGCCGAACGCCAACTCGTCCCAGAGGAACCAGAACCGGTCCTGCCCCGGCGTACCGAACAGATAGACCTGCAGATCATCGTTGATGGTGATCCGGCCGAAGTCCATCGCGACGGTCGTGGTGTTCTTGCCCTCCACCCAGGACGTGTCGTCGGTGCCCAGGCTGGCACTGGTCAGCACCTCCTCGGTCTGCAGCGGCCGGATCTCACTGACCGCGCCGACCAGGGTGGTCTTCCCGACGCCGAAACCGCCCGCGATGAGTATCTTCAGCGCGAGTGGGACCCGTCGGGAGGGCTGATGCCGGTTAGAGCGCACGGAGTCCATTGACCACCGCCTTGAGTATGTCGTCGTGGGGGTGAGCGGCCGAAGCCGGGGGTTCGTAGAGGGCGATCAGTCCGGCGGCGAGCAGGTCCCCGAGCAGGACCCGGACCACACCGAGCGCGAGATCAAGGTCGGCCGCCAGGTCGGCGACCGAGACCGGCTGCTGGGCCAGCCCGACGATGCGCCGATGTTCCGGCTGCAGCGGAACTTCGGCGCCGGCGCCCTCCGGGGCTTTCGCCACCACGAAGGCCAGCAGGTCGAAGGTGGCACCGGTCGGCTGCACCCGACCACCGGTCACCGCGTACGGACGGACCACCGGGCCGGCGTCGGAGTCCAGCCAGTCGTGGGGTCCGGCCGGGTCACCCCGCATCGGATTGCGCCGCAGGTGTCCGGCTCGGCGCGCTGAGAGTCTGCCCGACCCGGGTGACCAGCATCGCCATCTCGTACGCGATCAGGCCGATGTCCGCGTCGGCCGCGCTGAGCACCGCCAGGCAGGCCCCGTGCCCGGCCGCGGTGACGAACAGGTACGCAGACTCCATCTCGATCACGGTCTGCCGTACCGGGCCCGACCCGAAGTGCCGGCTGGCGCCCTTGGCGAGGCTCTGGAAGCCGGCGGCCATCGCCGCCATGTGCTCGGCACCCTCCCGGGTCAGCCCTCGCGACGCGCCCATCAGTAGGCCGTCGGCGGACAGCACGACGGCCTGCTGCGCGGTCGGGACCCGGTCGACGAGGTCGTCGAGCAGCCAGTCGAGGTTCATCGCATGCCGCATGGTGTGCACAGCTACAGCTCCCTCTCCGACTCTTCCGTCGCCGGGGGCGGCAGCACCGCGCCCGGAGGCGGAGTCGCGGTGCCCCGGACCGGGCCGGTCGACCCGGTCGGGGACGGTTCCGATGCCACGGAAGCCGGCTCGTCGCCGGAACCGGGGGTGCCGTCGCCGACCGGCAGCACCGGGCCGCCGTCGACGATCGGCGTCGTGTCGCCGGTACCACCCGGCTGCCCGGCCGCTGGCAGGCCGGCCGCCTGCCGGCCCCGGGCGGTTCCCGCCTGCAACGCGGACATCAGGGACCGCACCTCCTGCGGTGACCGTTGCGGGGCTTCCCGCAGCGGCTGACCGTCGGCCCCGGACGAATCGGGTGCCTGGCGCAGTTGGGGCGCCAGGCTGGACTGGCGTACCCGGCGCGGCAGGCCGTCCTCGGTGGTCGCGCCGGCGCCGCTGGACCGCCGGGTCGGCAGGGTGGTGGGACGGCGGCGGGCCGGCAGCTGAACCCCGGTCGGCTCCGCTGCGGGCTCGGGGGTCGGTCGGCCGGCCGGGTCCGGTCCCGGGCTCGGGCTCGGGCTCGGGCTCGGCCGGAGGGCGGTCAACGCGTCCGGCTCGGGTCTCGGCCGGAGGGTGGCCAGCGCGTCCGGCGTGGGAGTCTGCCGGACCGTGGTCAGTGCGGTAGGTGGCCGACCGGACGGCAGCGCCAGCACCTCGGACTCGGGCACCACCAGCTCCGCCGGGATCAGCGTGACGGCGGTGATCCCGCCGAACGGTGACGGCCGGAGCCGGACCCGTACGCCGTGCTTGGCCGCCAACTGGGCGACGACGAACAGGCCGAGCCGGGCGCTGTTGTGCGGGTCGAAGTTCGGCGGCTCGGCGAGGCGCTGGTTGGCGTCCTCGATCGCGTCCGGTTCCATGCCGAGACCCCGATCCTCGACCTCGACCGCGTACCCGTTGGGCAGGCTCTGACCGATGACGGTGACCCGGGTCTGCGGCGGGGAGAAGGACGTGGCGTTCTCGATCAGCTCGGCCAGCAGGTGGATGACGTCGCCCACGGCCCGGCCGGCGACCGCCGCGGCCTCCACGGTCGTGACGTGCACCCGGGCGTAGTCCTCGACCTCGGAGACGGCGCCCCGGATCACGTCGACCATCGGCACCGGGTTGCGCCATCCCCGGCCCGGTGCCGCTCCCGCGAGGATCACCAGGTCCTCCGCGTGCCGGCGCATCCGGGTCGCCATGTGGTCGACCCGGAACAGGTCCTCCAGCTCCGTCGGGTCGGTGCTGCGCCGTTCCATCCGGTCCAGTACGGCCAGTTGCCGGTGCAGCAGCGTCTGGCTGCGTCGGGCGATGTTGAGGAACGTCTCGTTCAGCCCACGACGCAGCGCCGCCTCCTCGACGGCCGACCGTACGGCGGTCCGCTGCACCTCACTGAACGCGTGCCCGACCTGGCCGATCTCGTCGGCGCCGTACTCCAGCGGCGGGGCTTCGGTGACGACGTCGACGTCCTCGCCGCGGCGTAGCCGGGCGACCACCCCGGGCAGCCGCTCGCCGGCCAGCTCCAGGGCGGCGGCGCGCAACCCGGTCAACCGGTGGATCAACGACCGGCCGACCCGCAGCGAGATGACCACGGAAACGATCACCGCAGCCAGGCCGACCAGTCCGGCTGCGGCGAGCCGGGCCAGAATGGCGATCGCGGTCGGCATGCTGCGTTCGGCCAGTGCGTCGGCGGCGAGCAGCTCGAAGTCGCGCAGTTGCTCCTGGACCAGCTGGTAGCTGGCCCGCCAGCGGGACTCGGAAACTGGCAGCCCGTCCTCGGCCGGCCCACCGGCGATCAGCGTGTCCTGCATCTGCCGCAGCCCGGTGTAGTCGTCACCGGCGGCGAGCTGGTGGTAGGTCCGGCTGTCCGGGTCGGGCAGCTCGGCCACCGCCCGGTCGAACAGGAACCGCTGGTTGGCGACGATCTGCACCAACTGCAGGTGGCCGGCGGCGGTCAGCTCGCCGGCGGCGAAGGCCCCGGCGAGCAGAGCGTCGGTCCGGCCGAGCAGGTCGCGGCCCAGGCCGATGTCGGTCAGCGCCCGCGCCTGCCGGTTGATCTCGTTGTCCGGCAGCCCGGCCAACGCTGCGAACATCTGGAACGCGGTGTCGACGATGCCGCTGTACAGGCCCAGCGCGCCGGCGGCGTCCATCTCCCGACGTTCGACGAACCCTCGGCCGGACGGCAGCAGCTCCAACTCGGACAGGGTCGCCGCGATCCGCTCGTCCAGCACGGACGGATCCGCCGGCGGTTCGTCGCCGCGAGCGGAGCTCCGGAACTCGTCGACCGCCGCGTCGGTGGCCTCCCACTGGTCGCGCAACTGCCGCAGGTCACCGGCGCGCAGCGCGTTCTGCCCATCGGCGCGGGACAAGTACACCACGGAGAGCCGGCGTTCCCGCTGCAGCTCGGCCACCACCGCTTCGCCGGGGCGGCCGACGTCGTCGAGCAGTGCCTGGGCACCCAGCAGGCTCAGCGCCGGGCCGACGGTCAACGACGTCGCGAAGATCCACAGCGCCAGCAGCGCGGCGATCGGGACAGCGACCAGCGCAACGATCTTCGAGCGGATCGACCAGTTGCGGGTATTCATCAGACCTCGCCGGCGCGGTGGTGGCTGAGCTGGCGCGGCGGATGCGAACCGACCGGTCCGGGTGAGTGGATGGTCAGTCGTGTCCGGCGCCTCCGGAAGGATACGTAATTAACGGCTCAGGCACTACCAGAGGCACTCAGCGGTCGATTGTGGGCACGGAGCGTACCGAAAGCGGCCGCATGCGGCAGCATCCACGGTCGTCGTCGCGACCTGCAGCGGACCAGCCCGGCGGGCGATCCGGATCAGATGCCGACGAGATCGTCAAGGAAATGTGACAAACCTGGATTGAGGATCCGGGTCGAGCGGGAATACCAGGGTGAGAAGGAGGAACAACCATGTCGCCCATCGAGATCGTCCTCATCGCCGCCGTACTTCTCGTCGTGCTCGCGGCGCTCGCCCTGCTCGGGACCCGGTGGCGGCGGCGCCACGACCTGCGTGGCACCTTCGGTCCGGAGTACGACCGGGTCGTCGCCGAGCAGGACAGCCGCAGCGCCGCCGAGCGCGAGCTCCGGCAGCGGGAACGCCGGCACGCCGAGTTGACCCTGACCCCGTTGTCTGACACGTCCCGCGCCCGCTACGCCGCCGCCTGGGCCGACGTGCAGACCCGGTTCGTCGACGCGCCCGGCGCCGCAGTCGGCGACGCCGACGAACTGCTCACCCGGCTGATCGCCGAACTCGGCTACCCGACCGGGGACTACGACGAGCAGGTGGCTCAGCTCTCCGTGGAGCACGCCCGTACGCTCGGCAGGTACCGCGAGGCGCACGAGGTCCATCTGGCCAACGAGCGCGGGGAGGCGAGCACCGAGCAGTTGCGCCAGGCCGTGGTGCACTACCGGGCGCTCTTCGCCGAGCTGCTCGGTGAGGACCCCGTGCCCACCTCGACCCCGACCGAGCAAGCCTCGACCCCGACCGGACAAGCCTCGACCCCGACCGGACAAGCCTCGACCCCTACGGAAGCTTCGACCCGCTGAGGAGAGACACATGACCCGCACCGATCAGTGGCACGACGAACGTACCGAGGTCATCACCCCGCACGGCGGACCGGGCCGCCCGGCTCCCGGCCGCGACCACGACGGGTACGTGGACCCGGACCGCACCGAGGTCGTCTCCGGCGTGGCGACGCCCGAGCGGGACGAGCCGGTCCACCACGAGCCGGTCGAACAGCCGACCGCGTTCGGCGCCGCCACCGTCGGCGGCGCGGTCGCGGCCTCGGCGATGGCCGGCCCGGAGCGGCTACACGAGCCGCGCGACCCCAGCGACGACGACACCGTACAGGTGGGCGACGGCGGCGAACCGGAGCAGACCGGGCAGCCGGAGCCGACCGCCACCGCCGACCAGACGGCCGATCCGGGTTCTTCCCCGGCGGGGATCTTCGTGGCGGAACAGGCGGACGCGTTCCGGGACCGGTGGCGGGACGTGCAGCTGCGCTTCGTCGACGACCCGCACGCCGCGGCGGGCGAGGCACAGAACCTGGTGACCGAGGCCGTCGAGGCGGTCACCGCGGCGTTGACCGCGCAGCGCGACGAACTCGGCGGGTGGACCGACGCCGGTCCGGAGGACACCGAGCAACTGCGGATGGCGGTCCGCCGCTACCGGGACCTGCTGGACCGGGTGCTGTCGATCTGAGCCGTCGCCAGAACCCGACCTTGCCGACCTCTGCGACCTCCGGCGCCAGCTGCGCCGGAGGTCGCGCATTTCCGCCGGCCGACGCCCGCACATATTCGCCGCTGCCCCGGGTACCCGGTTCCTCGACGGCTTCCGACGGGAGGGGGGCAGCCATGACAGACCGGGACAATGCGATCGGCCGGGTGCCGCTGGAGGAAGAACCGGCAGTGGCCGCCGCGGTCGAGGACGACACCACGGTGCCGCTGCTGGTCACCGACCCGGACACCGAGCAGGACAGTCCGGACTTCCAGCCGCCGGCCGGCCAGTCCGGTCCGGCACGGGTACGGACCGGTGCCGAGCAGCCGTGGGACGCGGAGGACCTCGCGGTGGCCAAGGGCGGCGACGGCAGCCCGGAGCAGGTGGAGCGGGCGCGTCAGGAGCTGGAACACGACGGTGCCGCAGCGATCGAACGCACCGTGCCCTGACCTGCGCCGCGCCGTGACCAACTGACCCGCTGGGCGCTGACCCGCCCGGGTGGCAAAGGCCGAAATGGGGCGGGGCCCGGTGCCATGTCCGGCATCGGGCCCCGCTCAGTGTTACGTCCAGCCTTACGACAGCGGCGGGTACGCGTTCGCCATCAGCTCCTGGAACTGAGCCGAGAACCAGTGCCCGGAAACCGGCGCGTCCGGCAGGGCACCACTCATGTTGTTGTTGTTCCGCGGGTTACCCGTGTACGTCGGGTCACACATCCGGTCGAAACCCTTACCCTCGTCGTTCGGGATCTCCGAGCTCGAACCGTCCGACTCACCCGGCGGCTTGATCCACACGTACGCGTCGATACCCGAAGCGGGCGCCGCCGTCGGACGCTCACCCAGACCCGCACCCGACTGGTTACACCAGTTCCCCTTCTGGAACCGCCGGTCGATCCGCGACTCGTCCACCCGGGTGTCCACATCACCGGCACTGCTCGGACCGGTCGGACGGTCCGGACCGCCCCAACCGTTACGCGACGTGTCGATCAACATACCCACACCCGACGGGAACCCGGCCTGCACCAACCGCTGCCGGAACGCCTGCGCGAACGACAACTCGTCGTTGTAGTTGTTCCAGTCGATCCACGTCGACGGACGCGTCGTCGAGTCCACCGTGATGTACGGCTCCTCCAACGCCGAGTAGTTCGCCGTGTTCGTGATGAACCCGTGCACATCCGACGGCGACGCACCCGACGCGTTCGCCGCCTCAGCGATCAGATCCGCACTCGGCCCGAAGTTGTCCTCCCAGCCGATCCAACCGTGGTGCCCGGCGTCGATGTAGTTGTACACGTTCGGCACATCCGCCAACTGCGAAATCGCGTAACCGACACCCGTCACGTAGTTGCCGTTCGCCAACATCACGTCACACTCAGGCGTCGCCGTCGCCCGCGAACCCACATTCGTCACCAGGTTCGGCAGCGAGTCGATCTCGATCACCGCCACGATCCGCAGATTCCGGTACTCCGCCCGACCCACGATCTCCGCGATCGGATCAATGTAGTCGTCCCGGTACGCGTCGATCTCGTCCGGACCCAACTCACCGTTGGACGCCAACGCCGCGCAGTCCCGGCCCGGCAGGTTGTAGATCACCACCTGGAACACCAACGGACGGCTACCGTTCGCCGCGTCCTGCCGGACCGCCTCGTCCAGATGGTCAGCCAGACCCATGTCACCGGTCGTCGGGCTGTTGTTGCCGTAGATCGCGCTCGTACGGTCCAGCCACACACCCGTCGGCTCGTCCGCGATCCGGCTACCACCCGGCTCAGCCGCCGCGTTCGCACTCCAGATCGGGTTCACGTACACATCCGCACCCACGTACGGGTTGTCCACCCGCGGCCCACCCGTCGGCGGCGGAGACGTCGGCGGCACCGTGGTAGGCGGCAGCGTGGTGGGCGGCGGCGCGGTCGTGGGCGGCGGCGCGGTGGTCGGCGGCGGCGCGGTGGTGACCGGCGGCTGGCTCGTCGGCTGGGTGGTGCCGTTGCAGGCCACGCCATTGAGGCGGAACACCGTAGGGGCGGTGTTGGTGCCGGAGTAGCTCGCGTTGAATCCGGGGTTGACGCTGGCGTTGGTGCCCAGCGAGCCATTCCACGGGGCGTTGCGCAGGGTCACCCGGGTGCCGCTCTGGGTGAACTCACTGTTCCACGCCTGGGTGATCCGCTGGTTGCCGGAGTAGTCCCACTCCAGGGTCCAGTTGCTCAGCGGGTCACCGAGGTTGGTGACGGTCAGGTTGGCGGTAAATCCGGTGTTCCACTGGTTGACCGAGTAGTCGACACGACACCCGGCGGCGGCGCTGGCCTGCGTGGCCGCGACGACGAGCACACCGGAGCCGAGTACGACCGCGGCGGCCGCGGACAGCCCGCGACGCATCCGCGAGCGCCCAGCGCCGCGTAGTGGGTTCAGGTTCATGCGGAGTTGTCTCCTCGCGACATAACTGGTCACCGGCGCATCGGCCGGGACCCTGGTGAGGTCGGTGCACCACCTGTCGTCGGACGGACGACTCGGCGGTCGGATCGCCGGTCCGGAAACTCCGGTTGCCCTCGGCGAAACAGGTGTGCTTGGCTGGCTCCGCAGCGCCAATCGATCATCATCATGTCATGGGAACGCTCCCACCGCAACCGCCCGGAAACCTGCCGGTGACCATTCCCCGCTTGGTTCCCACCCGGCACGGCGCAGCGCGCACGCCCGGCACCACCTGATGCCGGCCCTGGTCGGACCGACCACGCAACAGCGGATGTGACCCAGCCCACTGACGTGCGCGGCGCCCGAAATAACCGGCATATCAGGTTGTTGACCCCCGGTGATGGACCGCTAGTCAGTCCGGGCGACTCGCGAACGGCCCCGCGTCGCCTGGTGTCCCGCACCCTCCCCCACCCCCCGGAGGACACCGGCATGTCCGTCTACGCCAACCCGCGCGTGCACCCGACCCCGGCAGCGCCGCACCCGATCCCGCCGCCGGCCCGACCCGGCCCGCACCTGCCGTCGGTGACCGTCGTCATCCCCACCATCAACGAAGAGCGGAACCTGCCGCACGTCTTCGCCCGGCTCCCCCGCGACGTCGACGAGGTCGTCGTCGTCGACGGCGGCTCGGTCGACCGTACGGTGCAGGTCGCCCGGGAACTCTGGCCGGCGGTGCGGATCGTCCAGCAGACCCGTACCGGCAAGGGCAACGCCCTCGCCTGCGGGTTCGCCGCCGCAACCAGCGACATCGTGGTGATGATCGATGCCGATGGGTCGACCGACCCGGCCGAGATCCCGCGCTTCGTCGCCGCGCTGCTCGCCGGAGCCGACTTCGCCAAGGGCTCCCGCTTCCGCGCCGGTGGCGGCAGCCACGACATCACCCCACTGCGCCGGCTCGGCAACGAAGGCCTCAACGGAATGGTCAACTTGCTGTTCGGCACCCGGTTCACCGACCTGTGCTACGGCTACAACGCCTTCTGGCGGCGGGTGGTCCCGACGCTGAACCTGCCCGACCCGGCCACCCCGGGACCTGCCGACGGCGGCAAGCTGTGGGGCGACGGCTTCGAGATCGAAACGTTGATCAACGTCCGGGTCGCCGCCCACGGGCTGCGGATCACCGAGGTGCCCAGCATCGAGCACCTGCGGATCCACGGCGAGAGCAACCTCGACACGGTGCGTGACGGCACTCGGGTGCTGCGCACCATCCTCAGTGAGTTCGGCCGCGAACGCCGACTGCGCCGGACCCGCCGCCGGCAGCACCGCCGGCAGCGGACCGCCGCCGTACCGGTGACCGTCGAGGAGGGCTGAGCGATGCGTCGACCGACCGTCAGCGTGGTGGTACCGACCCACCACCCGGACCGGCTCGCCGGGCTGCGTACCGCCGTCGAATCCGTCCGCCGGCAGGACCTCGAGCCGGCCGAGATCATCGTGGTGGTCGACCACCACCCGGCGCTCGCCGACCGGATCCGCCGGGAACTGCCCGCGGTGACCGTGCTCGGCAACGCGTACCAGCGGGGCGTCTCCGGCAACCGCAACACCGGTGCCCAGCACGCCGGCAGCGATCTGGTGGTGTTTCTCGACGACGACGTCGTCGCCCACCCCGGCTGGCTGACCGGACTGGTCGCCGCCTTCGCCGACCCGACGGTCGTCGGGGCCGGCGGCGCCATCGAACCCGCCTGGGAACGGCACCAGCCCGGCTGGTTCCCCGCCGAGTTCCGGTGGGCGGTCGGCGGCTCGTACGCCGGCCAGCCGGTCCGGCCCGGACCGGTGCGCAACGTCTGGTCGGCCAGCATGGCGGTACGCCGCGACGCGTTCCTCACCGCCGGCGGTTTCCGCACCGGCTTCGGCAAGGTCGGCAACCGGGCGCGGCCCGAGGACACCGAACTCTGCCTGCGGATGGCCGCGGTCACCGGCGGGCAGTGGTGGTACGTGCCGCAGGCGGTGATCTCGCACGGCGTACCCGTCCGACACAGCACCTTCCGTTACTTCCTGCGCCGCTGCCACGCCGAAGGCCGCGGCAAGATCATGATGGCCGGGCTACTCGACGGTGCGCCCAGCCTCGGCGCCGAGCAGGACTACCTGCGCCGTACGCTGCCCGCCGCGCTACTGCGAGAAATCGGCGCGGCCCTACGCGGGCGCGGCCACCGGCACGCCGCCCGGGCCGGCGCCATCCTCGCCGGCACCGCCGCCGCGGCCACCGGCGCGCTGACCGAACTCGCCAGCCGCACCACCCAGACTCCGTCCGCACCCCCACCGATCGGAGCCGCCTGATGAACCCGCGTACCTCCGTGCACTTCCCGGCCGGCACCGCGGACCGGATCCCGGCCACCGTCATCGACCTGGAAGTCACCGACCGGTTCCCGGACATCCCCGGGACCGACCCGGCCGGCCGCCGGGTGGAACGCGCCTGGCTGCTGGTCCGGCAGTTCACCCAGCCGATCGGCGCGCTGCTGCTCGACGTACCGCCGCACGGGCTGACCGCCGCGGACCTCGCCGCCGCCGTCGACCGGGAGATCCCCCCGGCCGGCCGGCCCGAACCCGGCTACCTGACCCGGCGGGCCGAGGTGCTCGAGGACGCGCCGCACATCACCGTGGTCGTCTGCACCCGGGAACGGCCCGCCGGGCTGGCCCGCACCCTGGACAGCGTGCTGGCCCAGCAGTACCCCCGGTTCCGGGTGCTGGTGGTGGACAACGCGCCGGTCAGCGACGCCACCGTCCGGGTGGTCGCCGCCCGCGCCGCCGACGGCGGCGGGGCGGCCGACGGCCACGGGGCACCGGTCGACTACGTCCGCGAACCCCGGCCCGGGCTGTCGCACGCCCGCAACCGGGCGCTGCGTGCCACCGTCGGCGAGATCGTCGCCTGGATCGACGACGACGAGGTGGCCGACCCGCACTGGCTCGCCGAGATCGCCCGCGCCCTGGCCGACCACCCGCAGGCCGACGCGGTCACCGGAGCCATCGTGCCGGCCGAACTCGCCACCGACGCGCAGCTGTGGTTCGAGCAGTACGGCGGGCACAGCAAGGGCCGTGGCTTCACGCCGGACGTGTTCTCCCCGGCCACCGCGCACCGGCAGAGCCCGCTCTACCCGCTGCCGCCGTTCGGCGCCGGCGGCAACATGGCCTTCCGACCCGGCGTGCTGGAGCGCATCGGCGGCTTCGACACCGCGCTCGGCGCCGGCACCCCCGCGATGGGCTCCGAGGACACCCTGGCCCTGATGCAGGTGCTGGTCGCCGACGGCACCGTCGCCTACCAGCCCAGCGCCCTGGTCTGGCACCACCACCGCCGCGACCTGGCCGGGCTGCGCAACCAGCTGGTCGGCTACGGCACCGGGCTGACCGCCGCCTACACCAGCCTGCTGCTGCGCGAACCTCGGCTGCTCGGACCGCTGCTGCGGCTCGCCCCGACCGCGCTGCGCGACACGTTCGGCGGCGGTGACGGGCAGCGGCTGGCCGGGCTGCGCGACGACTTCCCCCGCGAGCTGGTCGGCGCCAACCGGCGCGGGCTGCTCGCTGGGCCGGTCGCATACCTGCGCAGCCGGATGGCCGACCGGCGGCTGCGCCGTCGGATGCGGGGCTGGCCGTGACCGCCGCCGGCACGACCGTCCCGCCACCGGCGGTGGTGGTGGTGGTCCGCCGCCCGGCGCTGCTGCGCAGCGCGGCGGCGCTGATGACCTCCACGGTGGCCAGCGCCGCGCTCGGGTTCGTGTTCTGGGTGGTGGCCGCCCGCTGGTTCGCGCCGGAGGCGGTCGGCCGGGCGTCGGCGGCGGTGTCGGCGATGACACTGCTGGCCGGGCTCGCCCAACTCAACCTGATCAACCTGTACGCCCGGTTCCTGCCCGGTGCCGGCCGGCACACCCGCCCGCTGGTGCTCACCGGATACGCCGCATCGGCGGCGATGTCACTGCTGCTCAGCGGCGGGTTCCTGGCCCTCGGCATGGGCACCGGCATCATCGGCCCGGCACCGACGCAGCGGCTGTTCTTCGTCGCCGCGGTGGTCGGCACAGCGATCTTCTTCATCACCGACGGGGTGTTGACCGCGCTGCGGCGGGCCGGCAGCGTACCGGCGAAGAACGTGATCGCGTCCACCGCCAAGGTGGCGCTGCTGCCGCTGCTGGCCGGCACCGCCGCCGGCGACGGCATGCTGGTCGCCTGGTCGGTGCCGATGCTGGCGACCATGCTCGGGGTCAACTGGTGGGTGCTGGCCCGGCTCGCCCCGGCGCACGCCCGCACCGCACCGGCGGCACCGGCCCCGGCCCGGCGGGAGCTGCTCGGCTTCGCCTCCGCCGAGTACGTCAACGGGCTGCTCACCAACGCGGTCGCGTACCTGCCGCCGGTGCTGGTGGCCAGCGTGCTGGGCGCCACCGCCAGCGCCTACTTCTACATCCCGTGGGTGATCGGGGTGGCCGGCAGCACGCTGCTGTGGAACGTCGTCACCTCGTTCGTGGTCACCGCGTCCAGCGACGCGGCGGCGGCCCGGGCACATGTCGACCGGGCGGTCCTGCTGGTCGCCGCCGTAGTGCTGCCGGGTGCCGCCGTGCTCGCCGGGGCGGCCGGGCCGCTGCTGCGGCTGCTCGGCGGGCAGTACGCCGCCGAGGGCGCCGACACGCTACGGCTGATCGGGCTGTCGCTGCCGTTCACCGGGGTGATCCTGCTCTACTGCGCGTTCGCGATGATGGAGAAGCGGATGTGGCCGGTGGTGACCGTGCAGTCGGTCGGCATCGCCGCGTTTCTGCTGGTCAGCTGGGTCGGGTTGCCCCGGGTCGGAATCATCGCGCCGGCCGCCGCGCTGTGTATGGCACAGGCTGCGGTCGCGATCGTGCTGCTTCCCGGGCTGATCCGCCGCTACCGGGCCACCGGCGACGTGACGAACGCCCCGGCCTGGGCCCGACGTACCGCCGAGTCCGAGACCGTTACCGCCGACACCGGAGGTGCCGGATGACCGATCTCGCCCTGCGCCCCGTCCGCCCGTTCCTCGAGCCGGCGGCCGTGCCGGCCACGCCGGCTGTCGAGACCACACCGGCCGGTGTCGCCGGCCGGCGTGGCGACGCCGCACCCGCTGGCGACACTGCACCCGACCCGCGTGCCGGCCGGACCGGTCAGGCGTACACCGGTCTGATCGTCGCGGTCCTGGCGCTGCTCGGCCTGTCCGCCGGCGACCCGTGGCAGGCCCCGACCGCGGTCGCGTTCGCCGCCCTCGGCCCCGGTGCCGCGCTGCTCAGCCATCTTGCCGTCCGGCCGGCGGCGACCCGGTGGGCGACGACCGTACTGGCCAGCCTCGCCGGGTACGCGGCCGTGGCCACCGGATCGGTCTGGGCCGGCTGGTGGCAGCCCAGGTTGGCCGTCGGCACGATGGCGGTGGCGGTGGCTGCCGTCAGCGCCGCCGGCCTGCTCCGGGCCGCGCGGGCCGGCCACGGCCACGGTTCCCGCCCCGGGCCGGTCCGACGGTGGCCGCACGCCCGGCGGGCGGGCCTCGCCGGGCGGCCGGCTGTCGCACGGCGGCCGCTGCTGGCGCATGCCGTAGTGATCGGTGCGGCGTTGGCGCTGTGGTGGATCGCGATGTCCCGGACCGATGTGGCAGAGGTGGGTGGTTTCGGGCTGCTCGGCACCGTCAGTCCGATCTTCCTGGCCGCGCTGGCGCTCACCGTCGCCGGCTTCGTCGCCGCGCTGGCCGGGCTGCGTCCCACCGCCGACCGAACGGCCGGGCGCGGGCTGGCCGCCGCCGGCTACCTGGTGCTGCTGGTCGTGCTGCTGCACGGCACCACCCCGCTGCTGCTCGACCAACCGCAGTACGCCTGGACGTACAAGCACCTCGGGGTGATCGACCTCATCGCGGCCGGCAACCCGGTCGACGCCGCGACCGACATCTACCAGCAGTGGCCGGCGCTGTTCGCCGGTGCCGCTCAGCTCGGCGCGGCCGGTGGCATCGCCCCGGCGACGCTGGCCGACTGGTCGCCGGTCTTCTTCAACCTGGCCGCCGCCCCGGTGCTGTACGCCATCGCCCGTACCCTCGCCGACGACCGGCGGGTGGCGTACCTGACCGTGTTCGGGTTCTTCGCGGTCAACTGGGTGGAAGAGGACTACCTGTCCCCGCAGGCGTTCGGTTTCCTGCTCAGCCTCGGGGTGCTGCTGATCGTGCTGACCTGGCTGCGCTCGCCGGCCGGTGGCAGCGCATCGGACTGCCGCGATGGACCGGACCGCCGGGTCCGGGGCTGGGCGACAGTGGCGGCGTTGGCGCTGCTGGCCGTGCTCACCGCCGCCCACCAGCTGTCGCCGTACCTGGTGGTGGCGCAGGTGGCCGTGCTGGCCGCGCTGCGGCTGGTCCGGCCCCGCTGGCTGCCGCTGGCGATGGGCGCGGTCGTGCTCGGCTACCTGCTGCCCCGGTTCGGGTTCGTGTCGGAGGCGTTCGGCGTCTTCGACGGGTTCGACATCTTCGCCAATGCCGCCGGCAACGCCGAGAGCTGGGGTTCGACCGGGCAGGCGTTCTCGGCGATCGTGGTCCGTACGCTCGCGCTGACCGTCTGGGCGCTGACCGTGCTGGCGGTGCTGGCGTACCGGCGCCGGCTACGTACCGTGCTGGTGCCGGCGCTGCTGGCCGCCACGCCGTTCGTCCTGCTCGCGGCGCAGAGCTACGGCGGCGAGGCGATCTACCGGGTGTTTCTGTTCTCCGCGCCGTGGTGCGCCTTCCTGATCGCCCGCGCGGTTGTCGACCGGGCCGACCGCCGGCTCGACCGC
Organism: Solwaraspora sp. WMMB762; assembly: GCF_049179115.1. Classification (NCBI taxonomy): domain Bacteria; kingdom Bacillati; phylum Actinomycetota; class Actinomycetes; order Micromonosporales; family Micromonosporaceae; genus Solwaraspora; species Solwaraspora sp. WMMB762. The sequence goes on along the minus strand of NZ_JBMHMD010000001.1, from coordinate 6,660,166 downwards.
GCCGACCAGCGTCGGGTTGGCCGGCGTCGGCGGTGGCTGGGGCCGGTCGCGGCGGTGGCGGTCGCGGCGGCACTCGGCGGCTTCGCCCTCGGTACGGTGCAGGGTCGGCACGGGCAGTTGGCCGTGGACCGGCAGACCGCCGACGAGGTGGCCGCCGCCCGCCAGCTGTACGCCGCCGCCGAGCCCGGCGCCACCATCGCGGTCGCCACGTCCAACTTTCCCAGTCGGCTGACGGCGGCGTACCCGCAGTTCAACACCGATGTGCCGGCCGGCGAGCCGGACCTGGTGGTCGGTGCGCAGTTGCGCGGCGCCGCGCTGGACGGCGAGCACCTGCCGGCGATCGAGCAGTTCCTCGGCTCGTTCACCGGCGACCCGGCGTACCTGGTGGTCAGCGACGGGATGCGGCGGCAGTCCGACTACTTCGGCTACTTCGCGCCCGGGTCGTTGGACCGTCTGGAGCGGTTGCTCGACGGCCGGGACGGCTGGTCGGTCTTCCAGCGCAGCGACGACGTCACCGTCTACCGGTACGCCGGGTGACGGTGCCGACGGCGGACGCCCCGCCGGGCGTCAGGCCGGAGCGTAACTGGCGACCCAGTCGATCTGCAGGTTGACCACGTCCGGTGTGGTCTCGTCCGGGCAGGCCTCCCAGGTGTGCCCGCAATACCACGCCTGGCTCTGCAGAGCCAGCGCCATCGGCTCGTCCGGCACCTGGTCGCCGGTGATTGTCGCCCACGGCTCGCCGTCCAGGGTGTAGACCAGCCGGTCCGGTGTCCATTCCAGACCGGCGGTGTGCCAGCGGGTGAAGTCACCGCCGACGTCATGCCCGATCCGGTCGCCGGTCACCGGATGCAGCACCCCGTACATCCGGTCCCGGCCCTTACCGTTGTCCTCGGCGATGTCGATCTCCGGCGGGTAGACGTTGTCGCCCGGCCAGAGCAGCAGCGCGTACGCGATCCCGGTGCCCTGGTCCATCCGGAACCGGATGTCGTACCGGCCGTAGCTGCGGGTCACCGCCCGCCGGTTGGACACCCCGCCGGTGACGTAGATGTTGCCCCGGCTGGCTTCCCGCCAGCCGCCGATGGTGAGCATGCCGGCTCCGACCGACACGTGGCCGGGGTCGAACCAGCCGCCCGGATCACCGTCCGGCTGTCCGGAGTAGGCGAACCAGTCGTCGCTCAGCTCGGTGCCGTCGAAGTCGTCGACGAAGATCTGCCGCCAGCCGGGCAGATCACCGGTGGGCAGGGCGATCCCGGACGGATTCATGGTCCGGTCGCCGCCGGCCGTGGTGGGCGGCGGCCCGGCCGGCGGCGGTCCATCAGCGGAGTCCGGCTGGCCGGTCCCGTCAGGCTGGCCGGGCTGACTGGTCTGGTCGGGCTGGTCCGGCTGGTAGGCGCGGTGCTGCAGCAGCGGGACCAGCACACCGAGGGTCAGTACCAGCGCGGCGAGGCCGGCGGCGACCGCGAGGGGGCCGCCGCGCCGCCGCCAGGGGCGGGCCGTCACGTGAGCTGCCGGCCGGCCCGCCGGGCCACCCGCCGGGTCAGTCGCCAGGCGGGCTGGGCCAGTCGCTTGGCCTGCGGCACCATCCGGGGCCCGCCGGTGCGGACCAGGTCGAGCAGTGCGGCACCGTCGTGGTCACCGGTGGGCAGCAGCCGGGGTACGGCGAGCCGCCGGTCGCCCGGCCGGTACCGCCGTCGGCCCACCTCGCACGCGTTGTCGTGCCCGGCCCGGCGGACCGCCGCCCGGACCCGCCAGTCGTGGTAGCCGTGCGGGTAGCAGAACGACCGGACCGGGGTGCCGAACCGCTGTTCTAGACGGTCCCGGGCGACGACGATCTCTTCCGCCGCCCGCTGCGGCGGCAGGACATCGAGCGGATGGTGCAGCAGACCGTGTGAGCCGATCTCGACCCGGCCCGATCCGGCCACCTCGTCCAACTGGGTCCAGTCCAGCAGCGGGCCGAACTCGTCGGCCCACTGGCCCAGCCAGTCGGCGTACTGCCCGAGGTGCCCGACCGACGGGTAGAGGGTGGCCCGGGCGTTCGCGGCATCCAGCAGCGGCAGCGCCCGGGTGAGGAAGTCGGCGTACCCGTCGTCGAAGGTGAGCGCGACCATCGACGGAGCCGGCCGGTTGCGGTCGATCGCCGCGTCGTCGAGCAGGTCGAGCGCCTCGCTGAGGCCGACCATCCGGTAGCCGGCGTCGGCGAGCGCGGCGAGTTGCTCGGCGAACCGGGTCGGTCCGACGGCGAGTGACCGCAGCGGCCCTCGGGCCGCAGTAGAGATCGAGTGGTACATCAGCACGGGCAGCACCGGTCGCACGGCGCTCGGGCGTGCCGTGGAGCTGTACGCCAGAGGCTCGGACCCGGTCATCCGGGCTGTCTACCCGGCCTACGCGGGGCAAACCTGCTTCTCGCCCCTTGCTCCTTGTCGCCGCCCCTGCTCCTTGTCGCCGGCCGTGCTCGGCTGCGACCGCCGAACCGGCCGTGGCTGAACTGACTGGGGTCGGAGTTCGCCAGGGCAGCCACGGCCGGTGGTCGTTGGTCCGGCACTGGGGAGCATTGGACCAGCTGGAACAGCCGTGAAACTTCCGGGATCTGTCCGGTATTTTCGGCTGTTCTGTCGGTCAGGCTACGGCCGGACGGTACAGCGGTCAATCAATGCCGAGGGTTACCAGGGTGCTGTCCAGTGGACGGTCCCGGGGCGGTCATCGGCGTGTTGGCACCGCGAGGCCGAGAGTCGCCCGGACCGCGTCGTATGCCGGCTTCGGCTGGTACTCCTCGTCCAGGATGTTCGCCGCACCTTCGCCGTCGAACCAGTCCGGTACCCAGGAGTACTTGTCGGTGAAGCCCCAGAAGGTGAACGAGTTGCACCGGTCCGCCAACAGGCAACCCTGCAGCAGGGTGTTGTAGCCCTGTGCCTGCGACTGCAGCTTGATCACGTCGGTCGGCATCGGCATCCGGACGTCCGCCTCGGTCACTGCGGTCTCCAACCCCAGCGCCTCGAACCGGCGCAGGTTCTCGGCGACGGCGGTTGCCGACCAGAAGCCGTACTGGATCCCGAGATGGCCCTGGATCCCCATGCCGTGCACCGGAACCCGTTGCCGGCGCAGCTCCCGCACCAGGTCGTAGTAGGCGGTGCTCTTCGCGCTGATGCCCTCCACGTTGTAGTCGTTGAGGAACAGCTTCGCGGTGGGGTCGGCCCGGTGCGCCCAGCGGAACGCGTCGGCGATGTAGGACGGACCGAGCTCCCGCAGCCAGATCGAGTCCCGCAGCTCGGCGTTGTCATCGAAGATCTCATTGGCCACGTCCCACTGGTGGATCCGGCCCTTGAAGTGGCGGACCGTCTCGGTGACGTGCTCGCGCAGGATCTGCCGCAGCTCGGCGGCGTCGATCTCACCGGACTCGACGCCCTCGGTCAGCCAGGCCGGGTTCTGGTTGTGCCAGACCAGGACGTGCCCACGGACGACCTGCTTGTTGCGGCGGGCGAAGTCGACCAGTTCGTCGGCGGGCCCGTAGTCGCGCTCGCCCCGCACCGGCTCGAGCGTCTCCCACTTCATCACGTTCTCGGCGGTGACGCTGGAGAACTCGGTGGCGATCCGGTCGCGGTAGGTCTCGTCCTCGGCCAACGCAGTCATGTTGACCGCGGTGCCGACCTGCAGCTTGTTCCACTTGGCCAGGCCGCGCAGGGACTGGTCGGTGACGGGTGGGCCGCCGGCGGGCGGACGGCCGGAGTGGGAGGTCGCGGAAGCGCTGGCACCAACCGTAGCCATCATGGCTACGGAGAGTACGCCAGCGGCGAGTATGCGGGTCGCCTTCATGGCATCCTTCCGGGACGGTGCGGCGGAAGCACCCGGGACGACGAGGCCGAAAAGCCCCCGAAACCAGGACGGTGGTTTCCGGAATACTTCCGTAAGTTGATTGGAACCTATGGCCGCCGGAGGCCATAGTCAACCCTGGATGCGAAGGTGGCAGGCCGGGCAGGCCGGAGGGTGGCAGGCCGGGCAGGCCGGAGGACGCCGTCAGGCGGCGGAGTGCGACCAGATGGTCAGTCGACCCAGCCACACTTGCGGGAGAACCGCAGCAGGTGGCCACGCAACTCGACGATCTGCGCACCGGTGAGGTAGGGCGCGTCGGACAGCAGCAGCTCAGTGATCCGCTGCAGGTACTCCGGCTCGGAGAAGATCTCGCAGAGCTCGTCGTCGCCGCCCTCGCCGGAGGTGCCCGCCGCCCGGCTGACCACGCCCCCGGTGGGAGCGGTGGCATCATCGATGATCTCGACGTCGTACGCCTTGGGACCGCGACCGCCGTCGATCACCTTGAACGACACCCGGGTGCCGGTCGCCACCCGGATGCCACGTTGCGTGAGCTCACCGGCGTGCACGAAGACGTCGTCGCCACCGTCGTCCGGGGCGATGAAACCGTAGCCACGCCCCTCGTCGAACCTGACCACCCGGCCGGCACCCATACCGCAGCCTCCTCACCGACCCCGTTCGCGACCGCTACGGCACCCAACCAATGGGCACCCCAGACCACGGCACCCCGGACCACCACTACCACGACCGCAACCGACACGTACCCGGCACCATACCAAGCGCAGGCATGGATGCCGGGTACGTATCGTCACACGGGTGCCGGCCCGGTCAGCTCGCCGTGCAACTCACCGCAGGTGTGCCGTTGGTGCCGTTCCACGAGCCCAGGAAGCCGAAGCTGGTGCTCGCCCCAGGGCCGAGCGCCCCGTTGTAGGCCACGTTCCGGGCGGTGACTGAGGCCCCCTGGCTGGTGACGGTGGCGTTCCACGCCTGGCTGACCGTCTGACCGTCGGTGAAGGTCCAGCTCACCGTCCAGTTGCTGATCGGTGCGGACCCGGCGGTCACCCGCACCTCACCCTGGAAACCGCCCGGCCACTGGCTGGTCACCGAGTACGTCGCCGTACAGGCCGATCCGGGGGGCGCCGTGGTCGGCGGCGGCGCGGTCGTGGGCGGCGGTGGGGTGGTTGGGGGCGGCGTCGTCGGGGGCGGAGTGGTCGGGGGCGGCGTCGTCGGCGGCGGGGTGGTCGGGGGTGCGGTCGTCGGCGGCGGTGTGGTGGTCGGTCCGCCCCAGCCGGCCGTGGAGTCCAACCAGGCCGCCCGCTGCAGCATCCAGTCCCGCATGTAGTCGACCTGGCCGCGCCAGGTCGGCGCGGTCGGGGTGAAGAAGAACCCGATCATCGGTGAGGTCAGGTTCGGCCACCGCTGGAAGTTGCGCTGCGCACCGTTGGTCAGCGGTGCGGCCAGGGCGTCGATCCGGGCCCGCAGCGACGCGTCGGAGAGCAGGCCGCGCCGCAACGACTGCCAGCGCAGCCGGACCTCGTTGACGAACGCCGGGTCGCGCATCAACTGGTTGAACCAGTCGTTCGCCACCGGCTGGCGGGTTTGCTGGTACTGCCAGCCGGCGGTCTGGTCGTTCTGGAAGAAGCCACCGACGCCGAAGGTCAGGTCGTAGTCCCACAGCGGCCCGGCGAAGATCTTCGTGTCGCGGTCCTTGTAGAAGTAGGCGCTGCGGATGTACGCGTCCATCTCCCGGCTGAGCTCGTTGAGGATCATCTGGTCGATGAACGTGCCGACCTCGATGTACGCCCGGTAGCCGGTGTCCGGGTCGGCGAAGTTGGGTGCCCGCAGCACATCGTGGAATTCCTGCAGATAGCCGCGCAACCAGTCGGCCTGCTCGGGCTGCAACGGGTCAGGGTCGGCTACCTCCAGGTAGTTCCAGCAGGTGGCGGCCGGCCCGGTGCAGGGCAGCGTCGGCTCCTCGGCGGCCATCCACTCGAACTTCCAGATGTAGCCACCGGTGATCTTCGGCAGCGTCAGGTCGTCCTCGTCGAGTTGCTTGAGGTCGAGCCGCTCCTTCGAGTTCTTGATCGTCTCGACGATCATGTAGACGCCCATGTAGTCGTCGTCACCGACCGGCGTGGCGTCGGTGTTCCGGTAGAACTCCACGAAGCGGTAGCGCGGGGCGTACAGACCCATCTCCCGGCCCAGGTCGTAGACGAGCGCCTCGCGGATCAGCGACTTGTCCGGGAAGGGGCCGCGCAGCACCCAGTCCGACTGGGCGGGCATGCCGAGCACCGGGTAGTCGGCGTCATCGTCGTCGTTGTCCCAGAACTCGATCCGGTACGGGGTCTTCTCGAACGTCGACGACGACTGGCCACGCAGCCGGAAACCGGCCCGGGTGGCGACCGCCGGGGCGCCGTCCAGCGCCGTCGTACCACTGCCCGGGTCGAAGATCATCAGGGACGAGTCGAAGTACTCTCGGGCGGGGAGGCCGGCACCGTACGTGTCGACGACGACCACCGGCAGGTCGTGATTGGTGGTGACGGCGCGGGCGACGTACATCGCGGTGCCGGGTTCACCGGAAGCCACGCCGCCGACGAACGCCTGAGCCCGCAGCTGGGTGGTGCCGGTGAAGCGCAGCGCGTTCCCGGAGTAGAGCGTGGACTGTGCGGTCGGCAGCTGGCCGTTGGTGGTGTAACGGATCTGCGCGCCGCTGACCGTGGTGCTCAACGACACCGCGACCTCGCCTTGGAAGGTGCCGCTGGGCACCGAGAACTGGATGTCGCCGACCAGGTCCTCGGCCGCGTCGGCTGCCGCGATCTGGTCGACCACGGCGAGCGGTCCGCGGCCGGTCCTGTCGCTGGCTGCACCCGGGTCGCTGCCGGTGCCCCGGTCGCTGCCGGCGACGGGTTCGGCGCCGGCCGGCGGTGAGTGGGAGACGAGCAGCCCGGCGACCAGAGTGGCCGCGACCGCGACTCCCACGGCGCGGACGGCCGCCGTCGCGGCCCGGGTGCTATGGACGGTCAGACGCACGATGCCTCCTGTTCGATGTGGCGTACGACGGTCGGCGTCAGGTGCGTCGCCGAGCCCGGCGGCCGGCCTGACGACGCAGAGATGCCGCAGAAGTGCCGACGCAGGGTGCGCCGCCACGGGCCGTCCGGCAGGTCCGGCCGTAGCGCGGCCAGGCCGGTGGCGTACTTGGAGATGCGCATCGGTCGGATGCCGCCGCGCCACAGCAGCCGGTCGGCGGCCGCAGCCGCCGCGCTCGACTTCGTCTCGACGACGGCGACCTGCGGCAGCGTCAGGCTCGCCGACCCGCACTGCCAGCACAGCTCGGTGTCGATGGTGACCCGGCTGAAGCGCTGGCTGGTGGTGGCCGGCAGCAGCAGCGTGCTGCGCCGGTAGCTGGTGACCAGGGTCGGGGCGAAGTCGCCGTCCGCCGGGATGGCCTCCCGGGAGAGCACCTCGTCGACGAACTCACGGCCGGGACCGACCGTGCCGCGGTCCTGCGACAGGTACGGCAGTCGATGCTTGGTGATGCTGTCCCGGGCACCGTTGATCTTGACTTCGAGCCAGCAGTCGCCGGAGTCGAGGTAGGTACGGGTGCGCACCTTGAACCGCCGACGACGGCGGTAGGCGGCGCAGTGGTAGCTGGCCAGCCAGGGCGTGTCGAAGTAGACCGACTCGTAGCGGAACGACCGCTCCGCGTCGATGTCCAGCACCCGGGTGCCGGCGGGCAGCTGGCTCAGCAACGACGGCAGTGCGGTCAGCGGCACGACGTACTTGCGGTCCACCCGGGTCTGCAACGCGGCACACTCGATCAGCTCGGCCAGGTCGACCGGAGGCATCTCGCCGAGCGCGGCGGCGATCGCGAGCGTCGTCATCGGCCCGCTCCCGCCGCAGCCGGAGCACCCGCCGTGGCCGGAGCGGCCCGCCGCCCGGCCAGCGAGTACCGTACGTCCACGATGGTCGTCTCGTTGACCAGGTCGAGCCGTTGGATGGTGGCGCCGTGCACCCGGGCGCCGAGCAGTTGCTCCAGCTGCGCGATCAGGGCGACCTGGTCGGTGACCGCCGAGTCGAGCACCATGATCTGGTGGCGGTAGTGCCGCAGCAGCCGTGGGTGGTCGCCGAGGAACATCACCGCCAGGATGAGGGCCATCAGTCCGGCGCTGAGCCAGACCGAGGTGGTGCTCAACGCGCCGAGGATGCCCAGCGCCAGGGCGGAGAAGTAGTAGGCGACCTCGTGCTGGTCCAGCTCCGTCGAGCGCAGGCGGATGATCGACAGTACGCCGAACAGCGCGAGCCCGAGGCCGAGCCCGGCGCCGACGTTGCTGGCGCTCAACGCACTCGCCACCGCCAGGACGCCGACGTTGACCCCGAGGTAGGCCACGACGAGGTCCCGACGACGATGGCGCGGGAAGTAGAGCCCGAAGACGAGCAGCGCCACGGCGCCGATGTCGATCGCGAACAGGACGAGCTGCGTCATCTCGTTCGTTCCTCCTGGGGTCGCCGTCGAGGGGGCGGCGGCGGATCGGCGCATGCGGCAGCGCATTGCGCGTACGGCAGCCGAACACCCTCAAAACTTCCGGTAAACTTTCGGGAACTCTTCCGAAACGGTAGCCATGACATTGATGTACGTCAATGCCGTAGGTCAGGTGTGACCCGATCCGCGCCCGTTCGGCCCAGTGGCCCCGCCGCGCTGAGCTGGTCAGGAACCGCTGGTGTGCAGATACGGCGCCCAGCGCAGCGGATCAGCCGGGTAGCCCACCCGTAGCGCCTCGACCGCCCGGTGCAGCGCGACCCCGACCGGCAGCTGCGCCAGCCAGGCCGAGTAGAACGCCCCGGCGACCCACGCCGCTGACCCGTCCTGGACCGTCCACCCGGTCGCCACCACGTCCCGGTACCCAACCAGCGAGACGACACCGGCCAGGCGCAGCGCCTCGTCGGCGAGCAGGTGGTCGCCGCTCGCCGTCTCGCAGGCCGACAGGTGCAACGCCGCTCCGGGCCGGATCCGTGCGGTCCCGAACGGCGTGACAGGCCAAGTGCAGGACCGGGTAGCGGGCCAGCGCGGGCAGCAGGCGCGCACGGGTCACCTGGTCACCGGTCCACCAGTCCGACGCGGGTGGCGGCAGCAACCGGGCCAGATCCGCCAGATCCGTGCGTACCGCCGGCAGGTCGGCCTGCCCCGGAGTGCGGGCCAGCTCGACCTGCCGGCGGCCGCGCCTGAACCGGTCAGCGACGCAGATCGCGCGGCGTCCGCGCAGCTCGCCCGCAATTCACTACCGGCGGTACGGGCCAGCGCCCAGTCCTGGCGCAAGGCCCGCTGACGTTGGCCGACATCCACAACCGGCACGCCTCGGTCGAGGCGTACCAGGTGGCGCTGGCCAACCGGGCAGGCGGCCGGCTGCACCGGGCCAGGATCGCCCTCGGGGTGTCGTTGGCGCTGCTGATCGCCGGCGCCCTGGTCCACCTGGTGGGCCCCGGCCGCCCCGGCGTCGCCGGTGACGCCCGGCCCCCGCCGCCGCAGGACGCGTAGCTGCGTTCTCCACAGCTCAATGTCGGTCCGTACATCGCCCGATCACGTATGGGAAGCTAGGTCCGTGCGCACAGAGCTGGACGTGACGCTGAGCGGCCCTACCGGGGGCATGGACGCTCGGCAAGCTCTGGTACGCCTGGAAGAGGTACTTGACCTGCTCGCGGACCTGGAAGACGCAGACCGGAGACGTCCCGTCGGTCAGCGGCGGGTGCCGAGAAGCACCTGGACCTTTGCCCGGCTGGGGCTGGGAAGCGTACGAGCAGCGCTGGCTCCCCTGGAGCCAGGACCGGGCGCAACCTACGACGAGCTGGACACGCTGAACGTTCGCGCTGTCGATGGCTTCGAGCAGGTCGAAGGTGCGGAGCTGCTGCCCGATGGATGGGGGGTCAATGCGGCGCGCACGGCGCGCCGGCTTGCCGGCCGCCTCGGGGCTACGCCCGACACGGGGATGAAGCTCTCCCTCATCGTTGACGGGCAGGTCAGCAAGACCGTTGCAGTGACCAGGCGCGCTTCGGTCAACCTCGACCGGGCGCTGAGGGTACGCCGCGAGTCAATCGGCTCGGTGTCTGGCTCGATCGACTCGATGAGCGTGCGCACAAAACCATTCCTTGGTCTCTGGTCGCCCCGTGGAGAAGGCCGGATCAAAGTTGACCTACCACCGCAGCTCGTCGAACCCGCGAAGCAGGCACTCGGGCACAACGCTGCGGTCCGTGGTCGGATCAAGCGCAACGCGGCAGGCCAGATCCTGGGGATGATGGCCACTAGCATCGAAATCCTGCCGGCGGTGGCGGATGCTCCCCCCTTACTAGGACTCGTCGGCGCAGACCCAGACCTGACCGGTGGGCTAAGTCCTCTCGCCTACCTGGAGGAAGTGCGTGAGCAGGCCCGATAAGCCAGATAGCGTCTACCTTGATTCCTGCGGCTTGATCTATGTCCTGACTCGGTATCCGGGATACGAGCCGATCGAACGCCTCCTGGCGTTGTCAGACGCTGGCCAGTTGACGATCATGATCTCGCCGCTGAGTCTGGTGGAAGTGCGCGGCCAGGGAAGGGCGTCGTTCGACGCGGCCAAGGACAAGCAGGCACGCTCCCTCGTCGACAACCCCCGCTTCCTCATGATCGAGTTCGATCGCGAGGTCGCTTTGAAGGCGAGAGATATGGTATGGCGCTTCAAGCTGAAACCCGCCGATGCGATCCATCTGGCCTCCGCAGTTGTCGGACAGGCGGAGACTTTGATGACCTATGACAAGGGGTTTCCCCAGGGCCAGAGCGTCGACGGGGTCTGGGTCGACGAGCCGTACACTTACGGCGGACCGGATCTCTTCACAGATCGATGACGCGCGGGCAGCCGACCGATCGGACGCCGGAGCCAGTGGCTGTTGCGATGACCTACCTGCTGACGCGGGTGCGGTCGGCGGCGTACAGCTCGGTCGAGCCGTCGGCACGGCTGATCACGAGGATCGGCACGCCTTCCGACAGGTCCAGGTCACGACGCTCGGTTGGGCTGGGCATGCGGGCAAAGGCGGTGTCGCCCTTACGGAGCGTCACAGTGCCGGTGAACTCTGCCTCTCGGACGAACGTGCCGCGTGGCCGCTGCACGCTGACCAGACCTTCGGACCGCAGGATCGAAACAGCCTGCCGGACACTCGTACGGCTCAACCCATACTCCTGAGCCATCCGAAGCTCACTGGGCAACGACGCACCGGGCCGCAGCTCGCCGGACAGTATCCGGTTTCGTAGCAGGTCCGCGAGCTGGCGAAACACCGCCCGGTCGGCGCTGGGGTCGATCACAACGCCACGCTACGTAGTAGATGAGGCTACGTCTCATTGTATCTACGTACCGACATTGGTACCTTGACTACGAGCGAGCTTCGGCTCGACGCAAGGCACATGACGGTTGACCCACAAGGAGAAGTCGTGGAGCAGCGGAGCAGACGGGGGCGGGTGGCGCCTCGGCAGGGCGTACTCGTCGAGCCGTGGCAGGTCAGGGCGATGCAGTTCGACAGCCGGTGGCGTGGGCTGGACCCGGCGGCGGTGTACGCGTACCTGCGGCAGGTCGCCGACGAGCTGGACCGGCTCACCCGGCAGGCCGCCGTCGACCGGGCCGAGGCCGACCGGCTGCGCGAAGGGCTGCGGCAGTGGCGGCAACGCCACGTCGGCTGCCGGTTCAACGACCCGCCCGCTGGCGTCTACCGCTCGGAGCACCAGCGCCAGACTGGCGGCAACGGAGGTCACTGGTGAGCGACGAACCGCGCTGGACCATCCACCTGCCGACCCGGCTCACCAGCATCGAAGCCGCTGCCCGGTTCGCCGCCGCGCTGCGGGACTCGCTGGCCCACCTCGACGTCGTCGACTTCGCCGACACCACGCTGTCGGCCACCGACCGCCCGTCGTTGCGTACCCGGGTATGGGGTGACCTCGACCCCGACCCGGCCGGCGGCGACCCGGTCAGCGACCGCACCGCGCCGGCCGATGACTGACCCCGTCCCCCGCCAGGTCGAGATCGACCACCTGACGGAGCTGGTCGACCGGCACCCACCGCGCGCCAGCGACTGCGCCTGCGGCGACCCGCTCACCCCCACCGGCCGCTGCTGGCGCACCGAGGTCGCACTCACCCGACTCCGCGACCTCGGCGTCCACGTCGTCGCAGCCGACCCACCGGAGGACGCCGGATGAGCATGCACGTCCCCGTGCGCCCCAGCTGGGCCTGCGCCGGCTGCGGCCACGCCTGGCCGTGCCCGGACAGCCGGCAACAGCTCAAGATAGAGTACGCCGACGCCCGCGTCTCGCTGTCGGTCTACCTCGCCAGCAACATGGTCGAAGCCATGACCGACCTGCCGGCCGGGCAAGGCGGCGACCTCCGCTGGCGTTTCCTCGGCTGGCTGTGATGTCGATGTCGATCCTGCGCCCCGGCGACGAACCGATGCACTACGACGACGGCTCCCACCGCTGGATCCCGCCTGACCCAGATCATGACCAGGCGACCTGGGAAAACCAGGTACGCGAACACCAACGCGAGCATCGCGAGCGCCCCGATCCGCCCCCGCCCCGCTACCGTCTCATCCGGAGAGCCGCCGCCAGGTGAGGCGGCCCGGCCGCACACCAGCGGAAAGAAGGTGGTCGACGTGGCCCAGGCTGCGATCGTGCGACGAGTGTCCGCCGCCCGCGCCGCGAGCTTCGCTGGAACGTGGCCGGCGGCAGCGGCCGCTGTCGGCACCCTGGCCGCTGTGCTGGTGCTGGCCCGCCAGGCCCGTCCCGTCGTCGAGGCCGCCGCCTGGTCGTGGCGCTTCGCCGAGCAGGCCCCGACCACCATCATCGGCCCGATCGGCACCGCCCGGCTGGCCGGCTGGGCGCTGCTGGTCGCGGTACTGGTCGCCGGCTGGCGTACGTCCGCCGCTCTCGGGGCGGGCGCCGCCGTACTGGCCGAGCTGGCGCTGCTGGCCACCGGGGTACGCGACCATGCGGCACCCGGTTGGCACCTCCTGCTCGCCGTGGTCGTCGCCGTCCCGCTGTGCGGGTCGCTGCTGCTTGCCGCCCGTGATGGCCGCGAGCAACGACCGCTTCCGGGTCGGTTCTGGACCGCAGCGGCCGCGATGGGGCTGTGTGCATCGCTCAGCGCCGCTGGCGCGCCGCTGGTGGCGGATCGGTTCGGCGACACCGTGGCGATCAGCACCATTCCAGTGACGCGCATCGGGTTCGGCGCTCTGGCCCTGGTGGTGCTGTTCAGTCTCGTCGCGGTGTCGGCGTTGCCGGTTGCCGTACGCCGCCGGGCGGTGGTGCTGCTGGCGGCCGTGGCGGCGTTGCTGGCGACGACGCAAATCGGCTATGACGAGGCGTTCATGTCAATGCTCGACTACCCGGTTCTGCGTGACCAGCCAGCCATGGCGTTGGTGCTGGCTGCCGTGGCAGCGACCGTGGTGCTGACGCTCGGCACACTCGCGGTGCGTTCACGGGAAGGAGCGAGCAGGTGACACCGAAACCCCTTGGCGATGCTCGGCGGGATCTCGCGGAGATGCCGCCCTGGGCGAAGTACCTGCCGGACTCCGATGTCGAGCAACTGCTTGGGGAGTTGGGCGCCCTGGCTCGGGACGGAGGAACGCTGGCAACGCTCGACTCAACGGCCACTCTGCTCACGCAGTGGCGGCATACGGCGGAGATATACCGCGACCCGGCACTGCTGGAGATCATCAGCAGCGAGCCGGAGGGCGACTTCGGGACGGTCGAGCGCCCGGAGAGCGCCCCAGATCATCATCCATCAACTGTAGTTTCGTGCGACGGGGTCGCGTGAAACTACAGTCTTTCTGTAGTTCCACGCGAGGGTCACCGCTCTCCTCGGCGCCAAACCGCCTGGGCGGGGATCGTCTGGCGCTGTGGCAGCGGCTACGCCAGCTGGCCATCGAGCAGCGTGAGGGGTTCCCATCACGATGTGAGGCTGAGATACGTTATTCCTGCTGGATAAGGTATCTCAGCCTCACATCGTGGCGTGCAGTCGGATCGGTGACGAAACCCGTCGCCGGGACAGCAAAGCGCGAACGCTGATAGCACAGTAGTCCGATGCCCCGTGTCGCCCGGATTCCTCGCGAGTTGCGCCTGCGGCCGTTCTCTGGCAGCGACGCGGTAGCCGCCGGGCTGCTCACCAAACGCAGTCTGACCGGCCCCGCCTGGCGTCGGCTCTTTGCCGACGTGTACGTCCAAGCAGCAGCGTTCGACGATGGCGACCACCGGATGTGGTGCGAGGCGGCGGCGGTGAAGATGCCTGCGGGCGGCGCGGTCAGCGGCCTGAGCGCCGCGTACCTCTGGGGTGTCGACCTGCTGCCGCGCCGCAGCCCGGTGCACGTCACCTTGCCCCGCTCGGCGCGGCCCGGCCCCCACCCGCGGTTGGCCGTCGTCCACCGGTCGCTCGGCCGCGAGGACGTGACACGGCTGTTCGGCGGGATACCGCTGACCACCGAGGTCCGTACGGCGTTCGACCTGGCCAGATCGCTGCCGCGCGCCGACGCGCTGGCCGCCGTAGACGCGCTACTGCACAGCCGGGTGCTGCGCCGCGAAGCACTGGCACGCTACGTCGACTTCCACGCCGGCCTGCCCGGCGTGCGGCGGGTACGGGAACTCCTGCCCCTCGTCGAGGCGCTGAGCGAGTCGCCGATGGAGTCACGGCTGCGCCTGCTGCTGCACGATGCCGGCCTGCCCCGCCCGACGCCGCAGTACGAGATCCGACTCCCCGCCTCTGATCTGACGCCGGACGCCAGAACTGGCGCAGCGGCAACTGACGCGAGGCGGCGCGGGCGTCTCCTGGCCCGGGTCGATCTGGCCTATCCGCAGTGGCGGATCGCCATCGAGTACGAAGGTGATCACCATCGGGAGCGGGCGACGTTCCGCCGCGACGTGGGTCGCTTGAACGCGCTGCGGGCAGCCGGCTGGCTGGTGCTGCGGTTCACGGCAGACGACGTACTCCGACAAAAGGACCAACTAGTCCGAACTGTCCGGCAGGCCATTGCCGAACGAAGCTGACCGCCGCTGCCCTCCCCCCACGGTGTGAGGCTGGGATACCTAACCCGAGCCGGGTTAGGTATCCCAGCCTCACATCGTGACACCGACTCGACCGCCTCCGGTGGCCCGAACGTCAGCGGTCCGCGACGTGGCGGATCACCCTGGCCTGTAGCTGGGCACGGATGCTCAGCTCCGCCGCCTTGAACGCGTGAGCCTGGGTCATGGCGTTCTCGGTCCGGTGCAGGCAGTCGAGGATCAGCTGGCCGAAGTACGGATAGCCGACCTGACCGGCGGCGACCAGGTGATGCTCGCCCGTGCCGTCGACGAGGAAGACGTGACCGGGGCCGGAGTCGGAGTCGGTCGCCACGTTGACGTACTTGCGCAGCTCAATATAGCCGTCGGTGCCGAGGATGAAGGTCCGCCCGTCACCCCAGGTGCGCAGCCCGTCGGGGGTGAACCAGTCGACCCGGCAGTAGCCGGTCGCGGTGCTGTTCAGCACCAGGCTCAGCTCGCCGAAGTCGTCGAGCTCCGGGTACTGCGGGTGGTTGAAGTTGCCGACGGTGGAGTGGCTGATCTCGGCGTCGGTCGAGCCGGTGAAGTACAGCATCTGTTCGACGTTGTGGCTGCCGATGTCGCAGAGGATGCCGCCGTACTTCTCCTTGACGAAGAACCAGTCCGGGCGGCTGGCGGCGGACAGGCGGTGCGGCCCCAGGCCCATGACCTGCACCACCCGGCCGATGGCACCCCGGCGGACGAGCTGACCCGCCAGCACCGCCGCCTCCACGTGGATCCGCTCCGAGTAGTAGACCGCGTACTTGCGTCCGGTGCGCGCGGTCGCCTCGCGCGCGTCGGCCAGCTGTTCCAGGGTGGTGAGCGGGGCCTTGTCGGTGAAGTAGTCCTTGCCGGCCGCGATGACCCGCAGGCCGAGGGCGCACCGTTGCGAGGTGACGGCGGCACCGGCCACCAGGTGGACCGTGTCGTCGTCGAGGATCTCCGCCTCGTCACGCGCCACCCGCGCCTGCGGAAACCGCTGGCGGTACGCGTCGACCTTGGCCGGGTCGGGGTCGTACACCCATTTGAGGGTGGCGCCGGCACCGAGCAGGCCGGTACTCATGCCGTAGATGTGCCCGTGGTTGAGGCCGACCGCGGCGAAGACGAACTCCCCCGGTGCCACCACCGGGGTCGGCACGGGATCCGGAGCGTACGTCGCCCCACTGACCGTCGTCACGTGTCGGTCTCCTTTAGTTGTCGTGGGCGGCAGTGCCGCCGACGGTGATGGCACCGGGCAGGTCCCGCACCGTGGCGGTCTTTTCGAAGAACCGCGGCGCACGCCGTACCAGGGTGCCGCGCTGATAGTAGGGATCGTCCGGAGACAGCGGGAGGGTCACCGGCCGGCGTTCGATCCCCGACTCGTAGATCGCGGTGACCAGCTCGACCGCGTTGCGTCCGTCGGTGCCGCTCACCGCAGGTGCCACCCCGTCGCGGACCGCACGCAGGACGTCGCCGATCTGGCCAGTATGCCCGACATGTGCCAGCGGCCGGTGCGCCTGCGCGAGAGCATCGAGGTCGGCGAGCAGGTCCGGGTTGCCACCCGGGGTGGGGAATCCGTTCGCGGCACTGGTCTCGGCCACCGCCCGCCACGGCTGGGAAACCCGGGCGTACGCGCCCTGAACGACGATTTCCTGTTCTTCGCCGTGGTGCACCACCGAGCTGGTGAGCTGGGCCAGCGCCCGGTCGTACTGCAGGATCGCGACGGACAGGTCCTCGACCTCGGCGTTGTCGTGCTGCGAGTTGACCAGCATCGCGGTGACCGCCGACGGGCGGCCCATCATCCACATGGTCAGGTCGATGTGGTGGATGGCGTGGTTGAGGGTGCAGCCACCGCCCTCGGACGTCCAGGTCCCCCGCCACCACAGGTCGTAGTACGGCCGGCCCCGCCACCAGGACGAGTTGACTTGCACGTGTGACACGGGCCCGATCAGACCAGAGTCCAGCACCGCCTTCAAGGTGGCCATGTCGTCGCGGAACCGATTCTGCGCGACGACCGACAGCAGCTTGCCCGACTCCGCCGCGGCCGAGATCATCGCGTCGCACTCCTGCAACGACGGAGCCATCGGCTTCTCCACCAGGACGTTGACGCCCGCACGTAGGGCCGCGATCGTGAGGTCGGCGTGCGTCGACGGCGGTGTCGCGATGCTGACCAGGTCCAACTCCTCGGCGGTGAGCAGGGCCCCGGCATCGTCGTAGACGCGGGCGTCGGTGAGATCGAAGGTCGTTCTGCGGTCCTGCGCCTTCGCCGGGGTCACGTCGCAGACGGCGGTGATCCGGCAGTCCTCCCCGAACTCCTGGTACCCGGCGATGTGCGTACCGGCGATGCCGCCCGCACCGATGATTCCCACCTTGAGCATGCCGTCCTCCATCGCGTACGGGTGGTGGGGCGTCCGCCCGGTCGGACGCCCCACCACCGTGGCGCACGTCAGGCGACGGCGCAGGGGGTGCCGTTCAGGGTGAACGAGCTGGGCCTACCACTGTTGCCGGAGTGGGTGGCCTGGAAGCCGATGCTCTGTGAGCCGTTCGGCGGGATGGTGGCGTTGTAGGACATGTTGCGGGCGGTCACCGCGCCGCTGGTCGGCGAGTACGTCGCGTTCCAGCCGGAGATGATGGTCTGCCCGGACGGCAGGGTGAACGCCAGGGACCAGCCGTTGATCGCACTGCTGCCGGTGTTGGCGATGGTCACCGAGGCGACCAGCCCGTTGTTCCACGCGTTCACCCCGTAGGTGACCCGGCAGGCCCCGGACGGCGGCGGGGTGGTCGGCGGCGCGGTGGTGGGTGGCGCGGTCGTCGGCGGGGCCGTGGTCGGTGGCGCGGTGGTGGGCGGTGCCGTGGTGGGCGGTGCCGTGGTCGGTGGCGCGGTCGTCGGCGGGGCCGTCGTCGGCGGAGCGGTGCCGTCGAGACCGAAGAAGCGGATCACCTGGGCGGCGTCGACCGGCAGGTTGTGCCCGACACCCTGCATGCTGATCGCCTCGACCGGGGCCATCGGGCCGGAGCTACCGTACCGGGTGCGGGTGTAGTTGCCCTGCGGGCTGTCGGTGTACGTCGGGGTCTGGCTCAGCCCGTGCACGTTGGTCCACTGCTTGATCTGCTCGGCGAAGTTCGGGTAGCGCAGCGTGTCGTCGTTGGTGCCGTGCCAGATCTGCATCCGGGGCCACGGGCCGGAGTAGCCGGGCAGGCTGTTGCGGACCGCGTCGCCCCACTGCTGGGGGGTACGGACGATCTGCCCACCGGAGCACTGGCTGTTCCACTCGGAACCGCCGGTGGTGGCGAAGCAGGTGAACGGCACCCCGGCGAAGGACGCGCCGGCGGCGAAGACGTCCGGGTAGACGCCGAGCATCACGTTGGTCATCATCGCGCCGGAGGACGTACCGGTGGCGAAGATCCGGTCCGGGTCGGCGTTGTAGCGCTGCTCCACGTAGCTGATCATCGACCGGATGCCGACCGGGTCACTCCCGCCGCCGCGAGTCAACGCCTGCGGAGAGTAGACGTCGAAGCACTGGCTGCTGCGGGTGACCGACGGGTAGATGACGATGTAGCCGTACCGGTCGGCCAGGGACGCGTACTGGGTGCCGGAGTAGAACGCCGGGCCGGTGCCGGTGCAGTAGTGCATCGCGACCAGGATCGCCGGACGGGGCGCCACCCGGTCCGGCACGTACAGGTACATGCGCAGGTTGCTGGGGTTGGTGCCGAAGTTGGTGACCTCGGTCAGGGTGGCCGCCGAAGCGGGTGCCGCGAAGGTCAGTGCGGCCGCCGCGGCGGTGACGGTTGCGGCGGTGGCGGCCAGCATCTTGGCCATGAGTCTCATGTGGTTCCTCCGGAACGCACGCAGAATTGGGGTCTGACGCGGGGCTGCCCAAGCTCCCGCTTTACTCCGGCTCGAAACAGTTACTAGTATCGATAGAAACGGTTCGAGATTCAAGGTCGGCGTCGAACCAACATCGAGACATGTGCATAGAAACGCTTCGACACTCCGTAGCATGAGCCGGGCGATGCCCCAGATCAAGCGGAAGGTTGGCGAATCGGTCGTGGACCACGCCCCCACCCACCCGGACCACCCACCGGCGACCGGCAGGCCGCCGGAAGGTCAGCGACGTGGACGCCGCCGTGGCGATCTCTCCGTCGCGACGATCGCCGAGCTGGCCGGCGTCTCGAAACCCACCGTCTCGAAGGTGCTCAACGGACGGTCCGGAGTGGCCCTGGAGACCCGCCGCCGAATCGAGGCACTGGTCCGCGAGCACGGCTACCAGCGGCCCGGCTCGGCCTCCCCGACCGCCGGCATCGAGGTCGTCTTCTATCAACTCGAGAGCCACCTGGCGATCGAGATCCTGCGTGGGGTGGAGCTGGTCGCCCGGACCAACGAGCTCGCCGTCGGGTTCACCGAGGTGCAGGGCCGCACCGAACCGGGCCGGTCCTGGGCCGAGCAGTTGCTGGCCCGCCGACCGGTCGGGGTGATCGCCGTCTACTCCGCGTTCACTCCGGAGCAGCACGCCCAACTGGCCGCCAGCGCCATCCCCCTGGTCGCCCTGGACCCGGTCGGCGAACCGGCCCACCCGACCCCGTCGGTCGGCGCCACCAACTGGAACGGCGGCATCACCGCGACCCGCCATCTGCTCGACCTCGGGCACCGCCGGATCGCCGTGATCAGCGGCCCGCTCAACATGCTCGGCGCCCGCGCCCGGCTGGAGGGCTGCCGGGCGGCGATGGACTCCGTCGGCGTGCGGCTGGACGACCACCTGGTCCGCAGCGGCCGGTTCTTCTACGAGGACGGCGAGACGCACGGCCGGGACCTGCTCGACCGGCCCGACCGGCCGACGGCGGTGATCTGCGGAAACGACCTGCAGGCCCTCGGCGTCTACAGTGCTGCCTGGCGGCTCGGCCTACGCATCCCGCAGGACCTGAGCGTGGTCGGCTTCGACGACATCGACAACGCCCGCTGGTGCTGCCCGCCGCTGACCACCGTGCGCCAGCCGCTGACCGAGATGGCGTCTACCGCCGCCGGAATGGTGCTCGCGCTGGCCAGCGGTGGTGTGTTGCCGCAACACCGGGTGGAGATCGGCACTACTCTCGTCGTCCGGGGCAGCACCGCCGCGCCATCGACCGGAAGGTGACACGTGAACTGGACACTCGAGGTGGTCGTGGTCCCGGTCGCGGACCTCGACCGGGCCAAGGACTTCTACGCCGGACAGCTCGGCTTCGCCGTCGACCACGACACGAAGATCAACGACGAGGTACGGGTCATCCAACTGACTCCGCCCGGGTCGGGCTGCTCCGTGGTGATCGGCAAGGGCGCCGTACCGGACATGCCGCCTGGTTCGCTCCGTGGTCTGCAGCTCGTCGTCGCCGACCTCAAGGCCGCGCACGCCGAGCTCAGCGGACGCGGTGTCGCGGTCAGTGACATCCAGGTCCTCGGCGAGAATCCGCATCCGGTCCCCGACCCGCTGGACAACGTCGGCTTCTTCTACTTCACCGACCCGGACGGCAACGGCTGGGCCGTGCAGCAGATCTCCAGCCGAGGATGACCCCCGCCGGGGCTGACTCCCGCCGGCGAGCTACCGCTGCGACTCGTCCGGCACCCGGATCGAGCCGCGATGCCACATGGCCGCCCAGAAGACCGGATCGGTGAAATCGGTTCCGGCCATGGTCGCGGCGTGCCCCGCCGCCCCGGCCACCGGGCCACGCCGGTCGGGGTCGAGCATCCACCGCCGTACCGCAGTGACCGCCTCGGCCGCCGGCAGCCGCTCGTCGATTAGCTTGCTGTGCAGGACGACGAGCATCAGCGCCGCCACCGGCCGCGGCACCGGCCACGACCAGCCGATCACCCCGGTCAGCCCGGCGGCCAGCAACGTGTCCGCCAACCGGATCGCCGCACCGGGGTCAGCGGCGGCCGGCAGGACCGCCACACCGCCGGGCGAGCCCACCGGCCGGCGTCGCCCATGCTGCCGGATGCTTTCGGCGGTGAGCTCGGCCGGCTCCTCGGCTGTCCCGAGCTCCAACGCGGGGGCGCTGCCGACGCCCGCCGGGACGTCAACCAGGCCGCAGTCGAGCTGCAGCAACCCCGCCCCGGGACCGTCCGGGCCGGGCAGCCAGGCGAGAAGCTCGGCCGGTGTACCCACCCCGTCCGACTGCTCGACGACCCGGCCCAACCCGACGGACCGTGGGTGGAACATCCGGCGCAGCTCCATCGCCTCGACACTCGCCCATTCCCGGTCGCCCCGGGGGTTGGCGACAAAGACCGGGGTGCGGGTGGCCGGCAACTGCCGCCGCCCGGCCAACTCGATCACCTGTCGGCCGGATGCGACGTACGACATCGTGAGGTCCGCGACGAGGTGCCGGCCTCGTCGCGCACCGCCGACCACGCGTGCCGGGCCAGCTCGTCGGGGACCACCAGCAGCACCCGTCCCGGTGCGGTCCGCTCGCCGAGGGCCGCCCGCAGGCAGGCACCGAACTCGCCGCCCGGCAGGCCGTCAGGTCGGCCGGGAAGTGGCACCGGACCGACCAGGTCGACCCGGGCCGGCTGCGGATGCAGCAGGAGCAGCCCCACCCGGGGTACGCCGGGCCGGGCCCCAGCCGGCAGCAGGCAGAGCTGCACCAGCAGGTCGGCTCCGAGATCGCGGGCCGCTGCGGCGACGGCACCGACCGATGGCGGCTCCGCAGCCCGGACCGCGTCGACGGCGGGCATCAGGTCAGCGGACCCGAGCACGCCGGGCAGCAAGCCACGCCGATCGAGAAGCACGCCCAACGCCTGCGGGACAAGCGCGGCGAGCGGGTGTCCGGACGACAGGCCGGCCGTGGCCGCCAGCAGATGTCCGGCCGCCCCCCGCAGGTCGGTGCCAGCATGGACGTCGCCGGAGCGGAGGGTCTCGCCCCAACCACCGCCGTCGTCGTCGCGGTCCCGCAGAAGCAGCGTGGTGGCCAGTAGCAGACGGTCGACTGCGGCGACCGCCGGTTCGGGCTCCCCTTCGCCGACCAGGGTGGTCGCCAACGCCACCGCCCGGTCGATCACGGTTGTCGCCGGCAGCGGACCGTCCGCGTGCCACAGTGACGCCAGCAGCTCCGCCACGCCGTCGTCCTGCGTCGTTCCGGCCTCGTCCGGCAACAGCCCGGCCTCGTCCTGCACCGGCCCGGCGGCCGCCGGCTCCGACTCCCCCGCAGGGTCGGCCGATGCGCCGGCCAGCGTCGCCAGCAGCTCCCGCCGCAGTGCGGCGAGGTCGACGACCGCGACGGGCATCGGCTGCACGGGCGGTGCCGTAAGCGGCTTGTCGTCGACCTCGCCCCGTACCACCAGCGTCGGGAAGTCCCGCGGCGAGACCTGGGACAGCAGGTCCGCCACCGACGGCCACGGGTCGGCCAGATGGCCGCCGGCGGTATGAGCCGGCCCCCTGCCGGTCGACCCGGCGGGCAATCCACCCGGCCCCGACAGGACGTCGTTGTTCAACTGCTGCACTGCGGCCATCGCCCGCGCCATCCGGGGAAAGTCGATGCCGCCGAAGCCGGAACCCAGGGACTCCAGCAGGTCCCACCACGCCTGCGCCGTCGTCAGCAACGGCGTGACAGCGGAGGCGAGTTGCTCGTTCGCTCCGCCCAGTTCCTCCTCGGCGAGACGCAGCAGTTCGACGGTACGCCGGGCCACGGCCCTGGACTCAGGCGAAGCCCCGGTCCGGAAGGCCGACCCGCCCCGTTGCGCGGCGTCGAACTGGTTCATCGTCTCGATCAGGTAGTACTGCGCCAGGCTGAACCGGTACATCGCCAGCGCGGTCGGCGACTGCTGCGGGTAGCTGAGCGCCTCCTCCAGGAACCCGATCGCCTGTTTTCGATCGACCGAGGAACGGGTGTGCGCCCGGTCACGAACCGTGAGGTACAGCCCGAGCACCCCGGCGTACGGATGGCGTTGCGGATCGTCGGACTCCAGACTCGTGTAGATCTCCCGCCAGGCGTCGATGGCGGCGGTCAGATCGGGCAGCCCCGCCGGGTTTCCCGGGCTGAGCCGGTACCGACCGATGTGGGCGGCGGCCAGCTCACGCAACACGTTTCTCCGCTCCGGCCCGGACCGGGCTGCCAGCTTCGCCTGCAGTCCGGCGATGACCTCGTCGTACGTCGACACCGTGGTCCTCACTCTCCGCCAGTGCCCGCCCGCCGGTCAGCGCCGATGGGGCGGTTCCCTTTTCTCAGTGGCCCCAGTGGGTGAAGCCGGCCCAGGCGACGACCGCCGCCGGATCCGACGCCCGCAGCTGCCGGCGCAGTACGGCCGGCATGGCAGCGGGCGGCCGCCGGTCCGGGTCGAGCATCCAGAGCTGCGCCTGGCGAAGTGCGTCCCGGACCGTCCGCCGCTCGACCATCAGGAAGTGGTGGAACATGAACATCAGCACCGAGGTGGCGCCGTCCGGGATGCTCCACTGGGTGGACAGCACAGCACGGGCACCGACGGCCAGGAAGGTGGTGCCGAGGCTGTACGCCTCGTCGTAGCCACGGCCGGAGACACCGGTACGGCAGGCGGCCAGCACGACCAGCCCGATCTGCCGGTCCGGACGTAGCGCCAGACTCGCGATGATCTCCTCGGCGCTGAGCCGTTCCCCGTCGGCCAGCAGCAGATAGGAGCTGGCCGCCCCGGGCTCGACCTGGGTGACGCCGTGGCAGGCCAGGTGCAGCGTCACGCCGTCCGCCGGGGCAGTGGACAACAGCCAGTCGCGGACCTCGGCCTTGCGGCCCTGGCCCGACCGGCTCACCGAGCCGTGCGGGCGGCGACCGACGTACCGGCCGCCACGGTAGAAGGACTGCTGGACGGCGTACGCCTCGGCCCGCGCGTACGGCAGGTCGGCCGCCCGGTCGGCGGTGTCCGGGTCTCCGACGATCAGGCCAACCGGCCGCGCTGGTACCGGTGGACGCGCCGCGACCTCGCACAGCATCCGGGCGGAGACCGCCTGGGAGAACTCGGCCAGTTCGAGGGCGTACACCCCGTCCGGGCGGCGGGCCGCCTGCCACGGGACGCGGGTCAGCTCCCCCACTGGGATGAGGGCCAGCCGCGGCGGGCGGGCCGGCGACGCGGACGCCGCCGCCCGCCCCGGCGGGCAGTTCGCCAGCACCGGGCCGATCACCGCGTACCACGCCCAGTCGCAGAGACCGGCCAGGCTGTCGCCGAGCCGGGCGTCCGCCTCCTGCACCTGCAGCTCCCGGTGCGGCTCGGCGAGAACGACGTCCCGGTCGGTCACCGCACGCAGGTAGCGCTCGACGTCCGGCGGCCGCTGCGTCACCAGATTGGGCAACAGGACCGCCAGTGGTGGCCCGTCCACGGCCACGATGACCGCCGCACCGAACGCGGGAGCAGGCGCCGGCACCAGGTAGACCAGTGCGTCCAGCTCCAGGGCGGCCAGGGCCGAGCGGATCTCGGCCAGCCCGGGCGGGCGCAGCAGCGCGTCGCTGGCCCGGTCTCCCGGGCTGTCGGTGAGCGCCGTCAGCACCTCCCGACGTAGCTCCGCCGGCGCGCCGTCCAGCCCTGCCGCGTCGGTGGCGGCCAGCCAGCGTCGGGCCAGATCGGCACGGCCCACTCCGATCAACCGGTCGCTGGCCGAGCGCAGCTCGGTGGCGGAGTGCAGGATCAGTCCACGCCCCGATTCGAGGGCCTGGACCGCCTCGGCGACGGCGTGCTGAGAAACATTGCGATGGGCCAGCTCGATCGCCTTTCCCGCCGCGTACCGGGCGAGTTCGGCCGCGGCGGTGACGTCGGGCTGCAGGAGCACCTGCCAGGCGTACCGGTCCAACCCGGCCAGCTCGGTCTGCCGGGCGTCCGTCCACTGCCCCCGATGTCGTTCGGTCACGCCGAGCAGCTCGCCGATGACCGGCCACAGCGGATGCTGCGGTCCGCCGGCCAGCCGCCGGGCGGCGTCCAGCGTCTCGCGGGCCGCGTACCAGGCCTCCTGAGTGCCGGCCAACTCGGCCCGTCGGAACAGGCCGACTCCGGCGAAAGCGGCGAAGATCGCCGCGTGGAACGGAGATCGAGCCGACGTGGCAGCCGCCGCGGCGTGGAACTCACCGACCGCCTCGTCGAGCCGGCCAGGATCCGTCGCGCTGGTCATCAGCAGGGCGAGACCGTGAAGCAGACGGTCCGGTTGCAGCGGATCGCGCTCGTGCGAGGTCCGGGCCCGGGCCCGTAACGGTGCCAGCTGCTCGTCGGTGAGCCCGGCGGCCGCGTCCCACTGCCACTGGTCACCGGTCATACCGTTTAGCAGGGCGGCGACCAGCTTCGCGTCCGACGCCATGGCCCGCTGCTCGGCGCGGACGCCCGGCTGGTCGAGCAGGTCGTGCAGTTGGTCCAGCGATCGCAGGAACTCGTCATCCCGGCCCGGCCCACTGCTCGCCGCCAGGGCCAGCATGATCTGCTGCGCGCGCAGCTGCCGTTCGATGCCCGGCAGATCGCGGGCCAGGCGGGCGTCGACCTCGTTCAGGCCCCGCCCGTACCGTTCCGCCGTCGACCGCAACTGCCGGGCGAACCGGTCGGCGGCGATCAACGCCGCGTCCACGTCCGCCGCTCCGGTCGCGGCTGAGGAGTCGCCGTCCTGCACGGTGCGCGCCGTGGCCAGTACCGCCCGCACCGTGTGATAGAGCATCAGAACGCCAGGAAACTCGGCTGCCGGTGCGCCGAGCGCGTCCAGTTCCCGGAGCAGATCGCCCGGATGCCGCCCCTTGGCCGCCGAATACCGATCGGCGACGGCCCGGATCTGTTCCGCCAGCTGGCGTTGCCGGACAAGGGACCGGACAGCCGGCCAGCGTGGGTCGCCCGGCGGGAGCCGCTGCAGCTCGGCCAGTGCGGCGTCCAACTCACCGGCACCGTACGGTCGCTCTGCCATCGCGGTCATCACCCCTCCCGCGGTCAACGCGCCGTTCCACCCGACTACTGACGGACCGGCTACTGACGGGCCGGACGGTCCAGCGGCCGTCAGGGCCGCCGGCGGCTCACCCGGGCAGCGGCAGCTGTCCGCCCAGCCCGTTGTAGAGCATCAGCACCGCGATCACCCCGCAGGCGAAGGCCACGAAGGAGGTCTTCCTGCGCCCACCACGCCGGGTCCGGTAGCCGAGGTAGAACGTCGCCGCGATCGCGACGCCAGCGAGCAGCCACCATGGCGCGGACACCGGGCCGAGCGGCACCGGTTCAGGGCGCGCCAGCCAGCAGGCGAGCGCACCGCAGACCACCGCGAGCGGACCACTGCGGACGTCCAGCGTCTGTCGCCGGCTGAGCGTCCGCTGCCGGTCCTCCTCAGCCTGCCGGATCTCGCGGTCCGCCCGCTCCCGGGCCGTCCGGTCGGCAGCCAGCGGTGCCAGGTGCAGCAACATGACGTGGTGGGCGGGGCGGGACTCCGCCGGGATGTCCTGGTCGGCCAGCGCGGCGAACCACGCCTGCGCCCGGGCGTCCGGTTCGGCCGCTGCGGCCTCGGCCTGCCTGGCGTACATCTGGTCCTGGCCGGGGAAGGCGGCCAGCAGCAGCATCGCCAGGTACATCGCGCGCTGCGACTTCGTCAACGACGGATCCAGTTCCCGGGCCCGGAAGGTGAAACCTTCGCCGAGCCGCCGCCACCGGGAGTCGATCAGTGCGTAGCCGGCACAGCCGGGCCGCCCGTCGAGCACCGTCAGGATGCCGTCCTCGTGCAGCCCGACGATGATGTCCCGGGCCGCGCCGGGGCCTTCGATCGCCTGCTGGGCCAGCTGGACCAGGTTGTCCCGGTCCATCGGGCGCTGGCAGTAGACGGCCACCCCTTCCGGGTCCAGGGCGTGGATCAGCCGGGTGACCGCCCGGTCCGGCCGGCTCGGCTCGTCCAGGGCGCGCACCGCTGCGGTCAGCTGACAGGTGGCGGCCCAGTCCCGTAACGCCAGGAACTGCGGGGTCCGGTACGCCTGCCCGGCGAGGAGCCGCCGGGCGTCGGTCCACCGGCGACGGAACGCGTCGGCCAACTCCTGCGGCGAGCTGTAGGCGGTGTCGGCGAAGACGAAGACCGGCCCGCTCGGCCCGCTCGGCACCGGGCCACTCGGTCCGGCGACGGTGGGTGCCCCGCCGGCGCACCACCGGCGCACCTGCGCGGCACCCCAGCGCTGCTCCGGGGCGCGGGTCAACAGCCCCCGGCACAGCAGCAGCCACCGCTCGTCACGGATCAGACTCAGGTCGATCTCCCGGACGGCCATCTCCCGGGCGATCATCCGGTCGTCCATCCAGCTGCCGTCCAGCCGCTGGAACGGGTGCCGCCCGGTAAGCAGTTCCACCAGGAGAATTCCGAGCGCCCACCAGTCCAACCCGGCCCAGGTGTCGCCGGCGGCCGCCTCGGGAGCGGCGTAGGCCAACGTACGGGAGGTGGTCTGACGCATCTCGTGGGTCGCCGCCACCATGGTCGTCAGACCGAAGTCGGCGAGTACCAGATCGAACGGTTCGACCGAGCGGACCAGGACGTTGTCCGGCTTGAGATCCCGATGCACCAGCTGCAACGAGTGCACGTACTCCAGAGCCGGCAGGAGTTGGTCGAGCACCTCGCGGACCTGCCCGTCGGTCCACGGCCCGGGGCGCTCGCGACGCAGGTCCGCCAGCGACCCGCCGGCCGCGTACTCCAGGACCTCCCAGAGCACGCCGTCGCTCCGGCCCCAGTCCAGCAGACTGATCAGGTGCTGACGGTCCGCCCGCCGCAGGATGTCCAGGGTGGCGCTGTCGACGGCGTCACCGCGACGGTAGATCCGGATGACCGCCGGTGTGCCGCTGATCCGGTCCCTGACCAGCATCAGGTCCGCCTCGCCGCCCGCGGCGAGGTCCCGGTCTGGAAAGTACCGGTCGAGCAGGGCCGGTGGCAGGTTCACCCGCCGGTACCGTCCGGTCGGCTCGTCGGGGGTGGTCGCGGGCTGGTCGACCGTCGTCACCGGAGGATCGTCCCGGCTGGTCACGGGCTGGTCCACTGTCGTCATCGGAAGATCGTCCCGGCTGGTCGGCGGGCTCAGCGGCCCGGCGGCGCGCTCGTTGCCCGCTTCACTGTGCATGTCGTCCACGGCTACTCCAGAATCGTGACGAGCAGAGCGGAAACGTTGTCGCCACCGCCCGCGTCGAGGGTGCGGCGCAGCAGGTCCCGGACGACGTCGTCCGGTCGACCTCCGCCGGTCAGGCAGTTCTCCACGTCGTCCACCGGCAGGTAGTCGGTGAGCCCGTCGCTGCACAACAGGAAACGGTCGCCAGCGATGGTGGAAAGCCGCTGTACGTGCGGGTGGATCGGGGCTGGGGTCAGGCGACCGCCGAGTGTCTGAGTCACCCGGCCGGTAGGCACCGCCGGGCCCGGCCGGGACGGTGGCGGCGAGTCGTCCCGGGACAGCTGTACGAGGAGACCGTCACGCAGCAGGTAGCAGCGGCTGTCCCCGACGTTGACGCAGGTGGCGTCCGCACCGGACACGGTGAGCACAACCACGGTGGTGCCCATCGCGCCCCGTGGCAGAGGGTGCCCGGACTCGGCGTACAGATTGGCGTCGGCGCGGTGCACGGCGGCCACGATCGCTGCGGAGTCCGCGAAGGTCGGGCTCGCGTCGACGATCACCTGGGCGGCCAGGCGGGACGCCCGGGCGCCATCCGCGTGCCCACCCAGCCCGTCCGCGACCAGGCAGGTCACCGGGCGGGTGGACGAGACGGTCAGGCACACCGGCTCACCTTCCGGCACCGCCGACAGGAAACCGGCGACGGCAATGGTGTCCTCGTTGGCGGGACGCACCCGACCCCGGTGGGTCACGCCGACCACCTCGACCCGGTTCACCGTTCGGTCCGCTCTACCCGCACCACGAGCCTGGCGGCGAACCGGACCCGGTCCCCGGGTCGCACCGGGACCGGCTCCCCGGGGGTGATCCGCTGGTCGTTGACGAAGGTGCCGTTCACCGACTGCAGATCGGTCACGGTCAGGCCGGTGCCGGTGGCGCTGATCTCCGCGTGCCGGCGGGAGACGTTGTCGTAACTTGTGAGCTCCGCGGCGAACGGCGAGCTCTCCCTGCCGACGGCGAGGGTACGTCCGGCCGCCAACTCGACCGTTCCCCAGGGGAAGAACAGCACTGCCGCCGCCCGGTCGACCGCCGTGGCAGGTCTGGGCGTCGGCGCGTCGCCGACAGCCGGCGCGGCAGCCACCGGTTCGGCCGGCTCCCGCGCCGGGTCGGCCGGCTCCCGCGCCGGGTCGTCGGGCGGCAGTGGCTCCAGCGTCAACAGGCAGGTGGGACAGTACGGCGGCCCGTCGGTGACGACGCGGGAGCACCCCGGGCAGACAAGCTTCGGTGTCATCAGAGTCCTCCGTGTCAATCCGGTCCGGTCTGGTGGATCACGCCAGTCCGATCTGATAGGTGTCGTCGCGGCGCTGCAGCGAGGTGACCACCACCCGCTCCCCGCGCGGGTGGTCGCGGCTGAACAGCTCCCGGGCCAACGGGTTCACCAGCGCGCTTTCCAGGTACGACCCGATGCCCCGACCGCCGAAGGTGAGGTTGGCGGTGGCTCCGTCGAGCAGTTGGCGCCGTACCGGTTCGGCGAGCTCGAGGTGAAGCTGATGCTCCTTGCGCAGCCGCTGGGCGATGTGGTCGAGCAGAACGGAGAAGATCTCCTCGGCGGCGGTACGGGTGATGAAGTTGAACACGACGATGTTGTCGCCCAGCCGGTTGAGCAGCTCCGGCCGGTTGAGTTCGCTGACGAAGTGCCGGTTCACCGCGGCGCGGACCCGCTGTTCCAGCTCCTGGCGGGGAAACGCCCGGCCGCCGGCTTCGGCGGCGGCGTGCAGCGCGTACTCCTGCTCCGAGACGCCCAGGTTCGAGGTGAAGACCAGCACGGTGTCGGAGAAGTACACGGTGGAGCCGCTGGCGTCGGTGAGCCGGCCGTCGTCGAGAATCTGCAGGAACTTGTCCAGGATCCTGGGGTGGGCCTTCTCCACCTCGTCGAACAGCAGCAGGCTGAACGGCCGTTCCCGGACCGCTTTGGTCAGCTCGCCGCCCGCGTCGAAGCCGACGTACCCCGGCGGGGCACCGATCAGCCGGTCCGCTGCCTGCTCGGCGGAGAACTCGCTCATGTCGAACCGGGTGTACGCCCGCTCGTCGCCGAAGATCTGCTGGGTGAGCTCCTTCGCCAGCTGGGTCTTGCCCACCCCGGTCGGCCCGGCGAAGAACAGCACTCCGCGCGGACGCGACGAGTTGCCGGCGTGCGCTCCGGAGAGCCCCAGCACCGCCCGGATCACGATGTCCACCGAGTGCTGGATGGCTTCCCGCTGGCCGCGCACCCGGGCGCCGATGCTGCCGGTGGCGTCGCGCAACCGGTCCCGCAGATGCGCCTGCCGCCACGGGTTGTCGTACACGCCGACCCGGTAGCAGCGGACCGCCTCGTCGATGTCGTCCAGTCTGGTGCCCATCCGCATGGCCAGTCGGGCGATGGCCATCATGCTGCGCAGTGGCATGTCCTGGGTCAGCTCGGCCAGCCGCTTCTCCACCTCCCGACGGTCGTCCGGCCCGGCCTCGGGGTATCCGGGCAGGACGCCGGCCAGCAGGGTCGCCGCGGCCTGGCGGACACCCAGGTCGGGCAGTGGTACGGCGATCTTGCGGATGTCCTCGTTGCCGGCGGTCAGCCACAGCGGCAGGTCCCGCTCGTTCTCGACGACCCAGATCACCGGGTTGTAGAGCGGTCGCGGGTCCGGCGGGGCCGGCCTGGGGTAGACCGAGCGGGCCAGCCGTAGACACCGGGCGAAGAAATGGTGCTCACCCGGCTCCAGCCGGTTTGCGTCCAGCACCAGATGGGAGGCGTAGTCAACCAGGACCGCTTGCCGCTGTTGCGCCTCGGCCGTCTGAGTGAGCAGGTCCGCGACGCGGTCGAGGTCCGGTCCGGCACCACGCCACGGGCCGATCTTGATCGCCGGTGGGCGAGGAGCCGGGCCGGCCGCCGGGCCCGCCGTACCGTCCCGGCCGTCGGTGGTGGCGGCAGCGTCCGGTTCGGCCACTACGCCCACGCCATGGATCGCGTCGGCCACCGCAAGCGTCGGGTAGCCCTCGGCACGCAGCATCCGATGCACCGCCCGGCGCAGGTCGCACAGCTCCGGTCCGGACCGTCCCGGCAGCAGAAACTGGTCCCGCACGTTGCCGTAGAGCAGCACCTGCGAGTTGATCGACAGTGCGGTGCTCACCTCCCGCAACCAGACCGGGTACGTCCGGTCGTCCCAGCCGGTCATGACCGCCGCTGCCGGAGTCGGGGCTCGCGCCGCCGGTCGCGGCGCAACCGGTCGGTGCGGTCGAAGGGGTACGCCTGCGCGTCGACCGGGTGTACGTGCGGTCCGCCGTCGGCGCCGCGGTCGTCGACCCGTACGTCGAAACCGCGCTCCCGCAACGCGGGCGTCAGCGCGGCGACGGAGCCCTGCCACTGGTCGCGTACCGCCGCGCCGAAGTCCGGCTCGCTGTCCCGGGGCGCGACCAGGTCGAGGTGGAGGTCCTGTCGCTGGGGGGTGTGCGGGTCGCCGGGGCGTCGGACGATCCGGACGGCGAGGTCCTGCCAGTCGGGTCGGGTGAGGTGGGCCGTCCCGTCCCCGGCGAGCCGGTCGTCGAAGCCCTGCTCCGCCGTGTAGCCGAGCTGCTGCAGCGACTCCCGCACCGCCCAGGCGGTGTAGCTGCGGGTGGTCGCCGCCTGCACGCGGTCGGCGGCGTCGCGGGCGTCCGCCAGGACGGCGTCGATCGCTGCGGTCAGGCCCGGCCAGTCGGGTCTGGGGTCGTCGGCCGCAGCGGCCAGCCGGGCGTGCATCTCGGTGACGGCCGGGCCGGCCCGTTCCCGCAGCGGGGCGGCGAGCGTGGCCAACCGGGCGCGACGGGCCGCCACCTCCTGGTTCGCCTTCTCCACCGAGTACCGCAGGTCGTCCAGCAACCGCCGGGCGGTGGCCGGGGACGGTGCCCGCAGCGCCTGCTCGGCCCACTGCTCCAGCTGCCCTACGACGGCGTCGGGCGCGGCGGCGTCGAGTCGGGACAGCACCCGGCGCAGGGAAGCACCGAGCTCGGCCAGCTCGGCCAGCCGCTGTCGGCCGGGCCCGGGTGACCCGAGTGCCGGGTCAGGGCCTGGTTCGGTGCGGGAAGTGACCGTACCGTCGGCGATCGCCTGCCGCACCCGGGCGACGATCCGGCGGGCACGGGCCGCGCCCAACTGCGCGTGCAGGGTCTGCTCCGCCGCTGCGGTCCGGGTCAGCAGGTCGTCTGCCAGCGCGGCGGCCCGGGCCAGGTCGGCACCGGCGGACCGGCGTGGCAGCTCCGACGGCAGATCGATCTCGGCCCCGAACTCGGTACGGGCGCGCTCCGCCCGGTGCCGCACCGCCTCGTACCGGTCCGCTACCCGTTCGACGTGGAAACTCGCCGCCAATGCGCGCTGTTGCCGTTCGATCAGCGAGTCGGCGGCCCGCCCCACCGCCCAGGTCATCCCGACGGCCAGCCCGGCCACCGCGACAGGGCCCGCCGCCGAGGCGGCGACCAGCCCCACCTTCGGGACGACGAGCCCCAACTCAAACCCGCACGGCACGTTCCGTTCTCCTGATCAGCACGCTTCTGCCCGAGTTCATCCGACGTCGGCCGGAATACCACCCCGGCCCGGGCCGGGACAGGCGCAATCCGGATGTGTCCGATCGCGAATGCCAAGACTGGCACGCGGTACTACCAGGGCACAATCGTCCGGCCGGCGCCCAGGGGTGCGCACAAGTACGTAGCGGGTGTCCTCAGGACGGTCCATACCCATACCGCCGCATGATCATTATGGCCGGCGCTTCACACAGAGACCCTTGCCGATTAGCTGTGACCTGCGAAACCCGGGCCGAATGGACGCCACACACCGCCGACCGAGCTCTTTCCGTACGTACTATTACCCTTCATTCCGCTGAACGGCCACTTCCGGCGGAACGCGATTCGTCGAGATACTGCGAAGGTGACTCAGGACCCTTATCGCCCCGACCAGGACCGATACCTCGTCGAGCGCCCCGACCGAGCCGACCCCTACGGACCGATGCCCGCCACCGGAAACGACGGCAGCGGCCCCCCACCACCTCGCCCGGATCTCCCCGCACCGGTGCCGGACCCTTATCAGCCCCGCCCTCTCGAGATGACTCGTCCGCCGAGCAGCCCGCCGCCGGCTCAGATCTACGTCGTCGCTGGGCCGCAGCAGCCGAACTACGCGGCGATGTTGACCATGAAATCGAGCGGTACCGCCGTCGTGCTGGAAATCGTGCTCGGCCTG
This sequence comes from Solwaraspora sp. WMMB762, assembly GCF_049179115.1. Classification (NCBI taxonomy): domain Bacteria; kingdom Bacillati; phylum Actinomycetota; class Actinomycetes; order Micromonosporales; family Micromonosporaceae; genus Solwaraspora; species Solwaraspora sp. WMMB762. Next base: position 6,627,059 of record NZ_JBMHMD010000001.1, on the reverse strand, counting down.
CTCGGAATCTTCGGAGTCGGCAACATGTACGCGGGCCGCACCGCACTCGGCCTGATCATGATGATCTCCTACTGGGTGTTCCAGGGCATCAACATCCTGCTCACGTTCATCCTTATCGGCTGGGTGACCGGTTTCCTGACCTGGCTCACCTACACCATCGTCGGTCCGCTACTGGCGACGCAGGGCGTGGAACAGCACAATCAGCGGGTGCTCGCCGCGCAGACGCCGCGCCCCACGGCACCCGGCGGCCCGACGCCCGGCAGCCCGGCACCGGGTGGCGCCGGATGGCAGTGATTGGTCGACCGTGACGCGACGGTCCCGACGGATCCCTCCGGCACCCAGGCAGAGTCCCGCCTCGGGTGCCGGCCGCGTCGGTGACCAGGTGATTCAGCCGACAGTCGAACATCTTCTTTACCAATAGAAGCGGATCAATTACGCTCGGTGTGGCACGCGACCCGATCGGGGTGGTTGTGAACACACCACACGTACCTGCCTTCGCTGCGCACCAGCCGACCAGGGCCGTCGAGTTGCACGACGACGGTGACCTTACCCAGGTCCTGGCCTGGAACATCGAGACAAATCGACGTCAGGTCCGCACTGCCGCACCGAACGGGGTGTCCGCCTGCGACATCGAGCCCGACGGCCGGCACTTCTGGTGGTTCGACGCGGACCGGACCGACGTCGGTGTCTGGCGCCGCCAGCCGGTCGACCCCGGTCAGACGGAGACCGGCCGGCACGCGGCTGGTCGGGTCACGGCCGGCCCGCCGCCGCTGGCACTGACCGGGCTGCCGCCCGGCCGGCAGCACGGCATCGCCTTCGACGCCACCGGCCGCCGCGCCGCCGTCTGCGTCGGCACCGGCCGGCAGACCCGCTGCTACGTTGGAGAACCGGGCGGACCAGGTCACCTGGTGGCGGTCAGCGCCGGCTACACCGCCCTGGTCGACCTGGCCGCCGACGGGAACACCGTCGCGCTCGCCGCCCGGGCCGACGCCGCGACGGCGGTCAGCGTCGTACGGCTCACCGACGGGCGGACCGACACCGTCGCCGGCAGCGACCAGCAGCGAATCTGGGCACTGGAGTTCCGCCCCGGTAACCGGCCCGATCCGGAACTGCTGATCGTCGTCGAGACACCGGACCGGTACCAGGTCGGCACCTGGCGGCGCGACCGCGGCATCGAACTGTCCCGCGAACTGTCCTACGACTCGGAGATCACCGCACACTGGTACGGCGACGACGGACGGATCCTCGTCCAGCACGACCGGGCCGGACGCAGCCGGTTGCTGCTGGCCGACCCCGAAACCGGTGAACAGACCACCGTCGCCACCCCACCCGGCACCATCCTCGACCTGACCGCCGCCCCGGACGGCGCGATCCACTACATCTGGACCAGCGACTCGGTGCCACCCCGCCGGCTGGTCGCCCACCCCGGTACGGCCACCGCGCAGCCGGCCCGCCGGCCCCGACCCGCCGACCACCCCGCCACCCCCACCGGGCGCACCGAACTGTGGACCGACCAGCCGTACGGGCGGATCCACAGTTTCCTGGCGACCCCGCCCGGCACCGGACCGTGGCCGACCCTGTTCCTGGTCCACGGCGGGCCGTACCTGCACGACCGGGATGCCTACGACCCGAGGGTGGAGCTGCTGGTACGCGCCGGCTACGCGGTGGCGCGCACCAACTACCGGGGATCGACCGGGTACGGGCCACGGTGGCAACGGGACTTCGGCCACCGAGTCGGGCTGGCGCAGCTGGAGGACCTGGCCGCCGTACGCCGCAAGCTGCTCGACCTCGGTGTGGCCGAACCGGGCCGGACCGGGCTGTGCGGCTACTCGTGGGGCGGCTATCTGGTGCTGCTCGCGATGGGCGTCGCGCCGGCCGACTGGACGGTCGGTCTCGCCGTCTGCCCGATCGCCGACTACCCGGCGGCGCACCGGGGTGCCACCGCTGCGCTGCGCGAGGTCGACGACGAACTGTTCGGCGGCGGGCCCGACGACGTACCGCAGCGGTACCACGCCGCAGACCCGACGACCTACCTGGACCGGGTCCGCGGGCCGCTGTTCATCGCCGCCGCCACCGATGACGACCGCTGCCCGCCGGACCAGATCCGCCGCTACGTCGCCGCGTTGCGGCACCGGCGCGTACCGCACCGACTGCACTGGATGCCCGGCGGCCACCACGGCGACGCGGCCGGCCAGACCCGGACCTTCGACGAACTGCTCCGGTACGCCGACGCGGTGTTGCGACCGGACCGAAGCCGGACGACCGCAGTGGACGGTCGCCCGTACCTGACAGCCAGCCAGGAAGGGAGGTGAATGGTATGAAGCGACGCAGCGTACGTCACGACCCGATCACCACCAGCGAGCGGGAGCGCGGGGCGGTCATCGTCAAGATGCTCCTCGACATGGACCGGGCAGTCCCGGCCAGGCGGCACGACGTGACCGAGTCGGCGGCCGACAAGGCACCCGCCAGCGAGTGACAGGTCCGTGCTGAGCGCACGATCGACGGCGTCGTTCCGGAGCGAGAGCGCCTGCCGCTCCGGGACGACGCCCACCACCGTCGGAGAGGGGCCGGAAGTGAAAGTCGTCCTGCTGCACATGCCGTGGGGGTCGATCGACGTGCCGTCACTGGCGTTGGGCATCCTGCGCGCGGCGGCCGGTCGGGCCGGTCACCACGTGCAGGTCCGCTACGCCAACATCGACTTTGTCGACTGGGTGACCGGGGTCACCGACTTCACGCTGGCCGACTACCGCTACTTCTCCGAGTCCTCCTACTTCCTCGGCGCCGGGGACTGGGTCTTCTCGGGGCTGCTCGACGACGAGGAGCGCCCGTTCGACCCGTACGCCCGGCTGCTCACCGAAGGCGGCTCGACCGACACCGAGATCGCACTGACCCGGGCGATGCACCGGCTGGTGCCCGGCTTCATCCGCGAACTCGCCGCCGAACTGGCCGACGCCGCGCCGGACGTCGTCGGATTCACCACCACGTTCCAGCAGAACGCCGCCAGCCTCGCCGTCGCCCGTCTGGTCAAGCAGGCACGGCCCGGCACCCGGATCGTGTTCGGCGGGGCCAACTGCGACGGTCCGCAGGGAGCAGCGCTGCACCGCAACTTCCGCTACGTCGACTACGTGGTACGCGGCGAAGGCGAGGTCGCCTTCCCGCAACTGCTCGCCGCCCTCAACTCGGCCGACGGGTCCGGCCGGATCGGCTCATCGGGGCTCGCCGACATCTCCGGGCTGTGCTGGCGCGACGCCGACGGCGTCGCCCGGGCCAACCCGATGTCGTCGCGACCGCTGCCGCCCGGCGACATCGTCGCCCCCGACTACACCGGCTACCTGGACCGGCTGGACACGTCGGCGGCAGCCGACTGGGTAGCGCCCCGGCTGGTCGTCGAAGGCTCCCGAGGTTGCTGGTGGGGCGAGAAACACCACTGCACGTTCTGCGGGCTCAACGGGTCGTTCATGCAGTTCCGCAGCAAGAGCCCGGCCCGCTTCCTCGACGAGGTCCTCGACCTCGCCCGACGCCATCAACTGCTCGACTTCATCGTGGTCGACAACATCCTCGACATGGCCTACTTCGACTCGGTGCTGCAACGCCTGGCCGAATCGGAGTACGACGTCCGCCTGCACTTCGAGGTCAAGGCCAATCTGCGCCGACGACATTTCCAGCAGCTCAACGACTCCGGCGCGGTGCAGGTCCAGCCGGGCGTGGAGAATCTCAGCAGCCACGTGCTGCGGCTGATGGACAAGGGCGTGACCGGCTGCCAGAACGTGCGGGCGCTGCGCGACGCGCAGAGCGCCGGTGTGACGGCCAGCTGGAACTACCTGTACGGGTTCCCCGGCGAGACGGCGCGGGACTACACCAGCATCGTCGACCAGCTGCCGGCACTGCACCACCTGGAGCCGCCGATGGGGGCCGCCCGGATCGCCATCGAACGGTTCAGCCCCTACTTCGACCGCCCGGAGCTGGGATTCGCCACCCTGCGACCGGCACCGCAGTACGCCGAGATCTACCGGCTGCCCGAAGCGGAACTCGCCGACCTGGCGTACATCTTCACGTCGGTGCCGCACGGCATCGACCGGACCCAGGCCGCCGAGCTCGACGCGGCCCTGGCCACCTGGCAGGCGCAGTACCCGGTCAGCCGACTCACCTGTCAGGAACTGCCGGACCGGATCGTGCTGGTGAGCCAACGCGCCGCCTACGACTGGACCGTGCTGGAGCTGACCACGGCACCGGAGATCGCCCTGTTCCGGCTGCTCGATCAGCCGCGTACCGCCGCCACCCTCGCCGCCAAGGTGCCCGGCGGAGCGGCGGTCGTCGAACCGCTGCTGGACCGCTGGTCGGCGCTGGGCATCCTGTTCCACGACGACGGCTACCAGGTGCATCTCGCGGTCGAGTCCGACAACCAGATGCTGGCCCGGACGGACCACCGCCGGAGGGCCGCCGCAGGCACCGCGGGGGACGCAGCCGGCGACAGCGGCGGGCAACCGGGCACCGGCACGGCCGGGCAGAGCGAGGAGGAGCCGCATGCCGTCGTCGTCGGCTGACGTCACCACCCAGACCAGCCCGAGCAGCCTGCCCGGGTCAACCGGCCCGGCCGACTGGACCGGGTGTGCGATCGAGATCGCGCTGTCCCGCGACTATCTGCCTGACGCGGCCCAGGTAACCGGGATGTCGTTCGGCACCCGGCGGGTCGCCGGTGCGTGGCGGCCGCTGGTGGCGGACCTGCACCGGGCCGGCGTACGGCATGCCCGGCTGCCCGCCCCGGTCGACCTGTGCCGGGACGCCGGGGTCGCCTCCGCCCGCGCCCTGGTGCTGATCCGGGAGCTCACCGCCCGCGCCATCGCGGTCGACTGGGTGGCCCGCTGCCACGACGGCTGCGCCGGACAGGGCATGTTCGACCATCTGTTCCCACCGGAGCGGGTGGACGGCGGCGCCAGCGACCAGGCGGTACGCGGTTGGCGGGACTCGTTCTTCCTCGGCAAGTGCGTGTTCCGGCGCGGGCCCGGGTTCGTCGAGGTCCGCGACCGCCGCGCTGGCGCGCTGGAGCTGTTCACCATCGACGAACCGGAGCATCTGGTCGCCATCGGGCAGCTGACCGAAGGAGTACCGGCCGGGCAGGTGCCCGCACCGGTTCGGCGGGACCTGGCCGACGCCCGGCTGATCGCGGCCCAGGCCGGGCAGCTGTGGTGGCTGCCGACCCCGGCGTACCGCTGGCCGTTCCCGGCGCTGGCGGTATGAGTACCACCCAGGTTTCCCTTCACCCACCGTCTCCGCGAGGAGGGACATGGACACCGTGACCGGTACGGCGACGCAGCCCGAGGTGCCGTACATCGCCGACCCGTACCCGACGTTGGCCCGCATCCGGTCCAACGGCCCGGTGTCGATCCTGCACAGCGACGAAGGGCTGCCGATGTGGGTGATCGCCCGGTACCGCGACGTGCGGGCGGCGCTCGCCGATCCGCGGTTCGGGCAGGACGCCCGGCGCGCCCAGGCGCTCGCCGACGACCGGGTGGCCGGGGTCACCCTCGGCGGTGACGTCGTCCACATGCTCAACAGCGACCCGCCGGACCACACCCGGCTGCGGCGACTCATCCACGCGGCGTTCACCGCCCGGCGGGTGGCCGCGATGCGGCCGATGGTGGACCGGATCACCACGTCGCTGCTCGACGGCATCGCCGGACGCCGGACGGTGGATCTGGTGAAGGACTTCGCCTTCCCGCTGCCGATGCTGATCATCTGTGAGCTGCTCGGCTTCCCGGCCGAGGACCGCGCCGCGTACCGCGCCTGGTCGACGGCGATCCTCACGCACAGCGACGACCCGGCGGACTTCGCCACCGCCCTCGGTGAGATGACCGACTACATCGGCGGGCAGCTGCGGCACCGACGGGCCCATCCCGGCGACGACATCCTGACCGGCCTGCTGGCCGCCCGGGACGCCGGTGAGCTGACCGACGACGAGATCGTCGGCATGGTCTTCCTGCTGCTGATCGGCGGCCACGAGACCACCGTCAACCTGCTCGGCACCGCCACGCTCGCCCTGCTGCGCCACCCCGACCAGCTACGGTGGCTGCTGGCGAACCGACCTGCGCTGCCGGCCGCGATCGACGAGTTCCTGCGCTACGAATCGCCGGTCAGCATGGCGACGCTGCGGTTCACCACCGAGCAGGTCGACATCGACGGGGTACGGATTCCCGCCGGTGAGCTCGTGCTCGTCTCGCTCGGCGGCGCCAACCGGGATCCGGACCGGTTCCCCGACCCCGACCGGCTGATCCTGGACCGGGGCGACCCCGGACACCTGGCGTTCGGCCACGGTCTGCACCGTTGCCTCGGCGCGTTCCTCGGCAAGCTCGAAGGCGAGCTGGCGCTCGGCGCCCTGCTGGACCGGCATCCCGGGCTGACACTCGCCGCCGACGAACACGAACTGCCGTGGCGGAACACGATCATGCTCCGAGGGCTGGAATCGCTGCCGGTGGCCCTCGGTGACTGACTCCGTGACTGAGTCCGTGACCGACTCGGCGCCTGAGTCGACGACTGAGACTGCGGCGGCCGGGACAGCGGCCCGGCGGTTCCGACCGCGACTCAGCTTCGCGCCGCTGCGCTCGCGCGGCTACCGCCTGCTGTTCGCCGCCGAACTGGTGTCCGTGTTCGGCGACGCCTTCCACGCCGTCGCTCTGCCGTTCCTCGTCTACCAGCTCGGCGGTGGCGGGCGCGAGCTGGGCCTGCTGGTCGCCGGGTACGGGGTGTGCCGGCTGGCGACGACACCGCTGGGCGGGATCCTGTCCGACCGGATCGGACCGTGGCGGGTGATGCTGATCTCCGACCTGAGCCGGGTCGTCTTCACCGCCGGCATCGTCGCGGCCGCCGTCGCCGACAACCCGTCCGTACCGGTGATCGCGGTGCTGGTCGCCGGCACCGGCCTGGGCGCGGGCCTGTTCCAGCCGGCTGCCTACGCGATCACCCCACGGCTGCTGCCGGCCGATCAGTTGCAGGCCGGCAACGGGCTGCACAGCACCGCGAGTTTCACGGCCGGGATGATCGGCCCCGGGGTGGCCGGGCTCGTCGTGGCGGCGCTCTCCCCGGCGGTGGCGTTCGGCGTGGACGCGGCGACGTTCGCCGTCTCGGCGGTCTGCCTGGCGATGATCGGCGGCGTCGCGCGGGGCACGGTGCCACCTCCACCGCCGCCGGTCGACGACGGCCCGCAACCGGGCAGGGCGGGACCGGACGGTGGCGCACCGCCGTCTGACGCACCGCCGGTCGGGTTCTGGCGGCTGCTACGCGAGTCGGCGCTGCTGCGCACCGTGCTGCTGGTGACCGCCGCCGCCAACCTGACCGTCGGCGGCATGGTCCGGATCGGGTTGCCGTCGCTCAGCAACGGCGAACTGGCCGCCGGCGCGGGCGGACTGGGTGGGCTGCTGGCCGCGTTCACCGCCGGCTCGCTGGTCGGTGGGCTGTTCTCCGCCGGCCTGGCCGGGCTGCCCCGACGCGGCGCGACGGCGATGCTCGCCGGCATGACGCTCGGCCTGGCGATCGCCGCCGTGCCGTTCGCCGGCTACCTCGGCGCGGTGGTGGCCCTGGTGGTGGCCGGTCTGGCCAGCACCGTCACAAATGTGCTGGTGATCACCACTATGCAGCAGAGCACCGCGCCGCACCTGCTGGGGCGGGTGATGAGCGCGATCGTCTTCGCCGCGCTGAGCCTGTTCCCGCTGTCCACGGTGGCCGCCGGCCTGGTGGTCGACAGGTACGGCAGCACGGCGGTCTTCCTGGCCTCCGGGGCGACCCTGCTGGCCGCGTTCGCCTTCGGCCTGTCCCGCCGCGAGCTGCGGCAGCGGTGACGGCGGGACGCCTCCGTCACCCGGTCCGTGAACCGGTCACCAGTTCACCCGCCGGATCAGTGCCCAGTCGTGGTCGTCGTTTCCTCTACAGCCAGTCACTTCGATGTTCTCGTCCAGTCCACCGGTCCCGGTGCCGCGCACGTCGAGGCAGAGGTTCGAGGCGGTGTTGATCAGCCGGTAGAACTGGGTGTCGCCGGAGCTCACCGTCGGCTGCAGTCGCCAGTACTGGTTCTCGTCGTCGAAGCAGCCGGTCTCGTACACCCTGGTTCCCGCCGGAACCGAGCCGAGGCCGGGCAGGTCCAGACAGTACTGGGAGGTGATGCTACGGATCCAGTACAACTGGTTGCCGGCGGAGTCGACCCGGCGCGGGACGAAGGCATACTCCTGGTTGTCCTGGGTGTGCACGTAGCAGAGGTTCTGCAGGACCGGTCCGTCGCGTGGCCCGGCGCCGATCCCCGGAATGTCCATGCACATCTCGGTGGCCAGGTTGTAGACGAAGAACGGGCCGTACGCACGGTTGGTCCCGTCGGCGTCCGTGGCCTTGACCGGTGGCTGGTCGGAGGCGCTCGGCTCCGGGGCGCTCGGCTTCGGCGTCTGCGCCGTCGGCGCTGGCTGCGCGGGCGCTGCCGGCGGGGTGGTCGGGGCGCCGGTGGTTGCCCCGGCCTTGGGCTTGGGCGTGGTGGTCGGGCTCGCCGACGGGGAGGCAGCGGCCGGCGGGGCCAACCTCGGGTCCTTGGCGTACTCGGCCTCGAAGCGGCTCACCTGCTCGGCGAGGGCCAGGATCCCGTCGCCGCCCGGCACCTCGGCCAGCGTACGGATCGTCGGGTCGCCGCGGAGGAACGCCGCCAGTGCCAGCGGATAGTCGTCTGGTCCGGTTCCGGGTACGGCCTCCAGGAGGGCGCACATGGCCTGGCCGAGAGCCGGAACAGCCGAGGCCGGGGTCCACGGCGACGCCGTCGCCGACGGCTGTGCGTAGGTCACCCACATCTGGGGGAGGAACTGCGCGATGCCCTGCTCGCCCAACGGGCCGAGCCGCTGCGGGTCGAACGCGGAGGTCGCCATGAGCTGCGCGGCGACCCGAGCCGGAGGCAGTTGCGGGCAGACCGCACCAGCAGCCTGGATCAGTTCGAGATGCGCATCCGGCACCGGCGACGGCGCGGCGTCGGTGGCGGCCCGCGCGACGGCCGGTACGAACGTCTCGGGCGCCGCGTCACCACTGCCACCGAACTCCGGCTGCAACGCATACCAGATGGCGTACCGCTCCACGGTGTCGATGTACTCCTGGGCGCCGGCCGGGACGTCACCAGCATCGACGACCGGCTCCATGCCGACCCAGTGCGCCGCCAACGCCAGCTGCCACCGGTCGCCGTCGATCTGCAGCACCCGGAGCTGGCCGACCAGCTGGCACATGTGGCGGGCGAGGGCGGTGACGCTGGCTTCCCGGTCAGCCGGCCGCGCCTCCTCCCAGGGGGCCCACTTCTCCCACACGGTCGGCACCAGACCGGCGACGCCCTGCCCGCCGACCGAGCGCACCGCCTCGACCGGCATCCCCGAGAACCGGGACGCGACCATCACCTGACCGGCGAGCCGCGCCGGGGTCAAGGTGGGACACGACGTGGCGGCCTCGGTCAGCAGGCGAAGATCCGCGTCGGACACCCTGGTGCCGGGCAGCGGCTCACCGGCGTCGGCCGGGCTGGGTGCCACCGAGGCGGTCAGGGCAACCATCGTGACCAGGCCCATGACCGCCCCGGTGAGGATCCGGAACTGACTCCTCATCGAGATACTCATCGCATCGCCTCGTTCGGCACCGATCTCACACCTTTCAGCCAGCACCAGATGCCAGCCAGCACCAGATAGAGGCACCGTCCGAGCCCGACGCAAGGGCACAGAGTGCTCATGGTGGATCGTTCGCATGATATGTGCGGCCGAGCGCGGGCAGGGATGATCGAGGTGAATCCCTAGTGATCAGCTGGCCAGCACCGTCACGAACCTACTGGTGATCACCGCCCGCGCCGGGCCGGCCGACGGGTGGCGGTCCGGGTGCGGACCGCAGGGCCTGCCGCAGGTAGGTCAGACCGTCGAACGCGAGCCGGTCGGGCGACGCGGCGAGGGGCCGCCAGATCGACGCGGCGGTCGCGATCGTCTCGTTCTCCGGGGTGAACGACTCGATGCAGATCGCGCCCCGGTACCCGGTCGTGACCAGGGCGGTGAGAAACCGGGGCCAGTCCAGGTGGTCCGCGCCGGGAGCCCCCCGGTCGGTGCCGCTGACCTGGACGTGCTTGATGTACGGCCCAGCGGCGGCGACCGCCGCGTACGGATCGGCCTCCTCGATGTTCATGTGGTACGTGTCGATCATGAGCCCGACGTTCGGCGGTAGACCGTCGATCAGCTCCACCGCCTGATCGATCGTGTTGACCACGCTCGTCTCGTACCGGTTCAAGGCTTCGACGCCGATCGACACACCGTGGGCGGCCGCATGGTCGGCGACCGGCGCCAGGGCCCGACGGAAATCCGCGTAGCAGGCGGCGCGGGCGGCCGGGGTCATCCGCCAGGTCCGACCCACCGAGGCGTAGACCGGCCCGCCGACGGTCGGCGCGCCGACGGCCACCGCGCTGTCGACGCAGCCTTTCAGGTAGGCCACTGTCGCCTCGACCACCGCCGGTGGGGCGTCGACGAGGTCCCGGCCGGGTGGGGTGACCGCGCAGACGCCCGCCGCGGTCAGTCCGAGTTCCGCGAGCAGATCCCGGGTACGGCGCGGATCCCAGTCGCCGGACTGCTCGATCGGCAGTTCGACGGCGTCGAAGCCGAATCCGGCGATCCGGGGCAGCAACTCGGCCAGGGCCGCGTCGTCCACCGGCGAGGTCCACACCCAGGGGTTCACCCCGATCTGGTACACCGGGCCTACTTCCAGCGCTGCGGGTAGCCCGGCAGGCCGGTGCAGCCGCACATCGCGTAGTGCAGCGGCGGCATGTCCGGGTCGAGGTAGCTGTCCAGATTCTCCTCCGTGATCGTCGGCTGCGGCAGCTTCCACGGATTGGACACCTGCTGGCCGTCGAGGATCCGCAGGGCGGCGATGATCGGCGTACGCCACTGGTAGGTCGGGTAGGTCGGGGCGATCGCGGTGAGGCCGTTGTCCTTCCACATCCGCAGGAAGTCGAGCTGGTCCTCGCCGTTGATGGGTGGCACCGGCTTGCCGGCGTCCTGGAACGCCTCGACCGCGGCGACCGCGACCGCGCCGGCGTCCATCCAGACACCGTCGATCGTGCCGTACCGCTGGATGTAGTCGTCGACGATCTTCTTGGTCTTCGCCGGGTCGCCGTCGGTGAACTCGACTCCGACGACGTCGACCTGCGCCCGGTCGAAGACGACCTTCGCGGCGGACCAGCGAGTCTCCAGCACGTCGACGCCGGGCAGGATGCGCAGGGCGAGCAGCTTGCCGCCGGGGGTCATCCGCTGGCTGACGAACTCGGCGCCGACGTGGCCGAAGCCGTACCCGCCGATGGGGTTGATGAACGTGACCGGACAGTCGGTGTCCACTCCCGGCTCCGTCGGTCGCAGCCAGTGGAGCCGAGGCCGCCGGCCGTCAGACGACAGGCACCGCCACATCACGGTGCACGCCGGGCAAACCAGATTCGTGGCGCACCTCGACCCCGTCACAGCCCCAGACGGCTGGCAGCTCGACCGCAACCAGCACCGCATCACCGCACACCGAGGCGATCGCCTCCTGCACGACGTCGTCATCGACGATTCGCCCCTGCACACCGCAGTCCGCGACGCGGTGTCCCAGCTTCTCAGCGACAGCCCTCTTCCGCCGCCAGACTTGTCACCGCTACGGCGAATCGCCGCTCTCGCTCAGCTCCTCCGCACCCAGCAGCCCGACCTCGCGCTGACCGCGAGCTAGCCTGGGTGGGTTCACCGCCCACGACGCCTCGATCCAGGTCGGATCGGTGATCCGGCTACTCAACTGGTTGATGGATCGCGTCGCCTCGACCGCAGAAGCGTGCTTTGCCAAGCGTGCGATAGTCGTCGGCGTGACGTTCCCGCTCGAGGCGCTGTCCGACGCGGTGCTGGCGCGGACCGAGACCTGGTCGAGTCTGACCATGTCGTGGCACACGCGGCCGATCGAGCCGAACCACGGCAAGCCGATCGTGATCAGCGAGCTCGAGTCCGCCTCGTGGCTCGCCGAGATCGCGATCTGGAGCACCGGCGAAGCCGAGGTGGCGACGGTCCGTCTGGCTGACGACAGGATCGTCAGCAAGCACTACGACCTGCACGGCCTCGGCGACCTCGAACACCTGCTCGACGAGGTCGTCGCCCTACTCACCGAAGACCGCATCCCCGACGCCGCGATCGTCGCCCACCAGCCGACGACACCAAGGTGAGACCACCCCGAGGGCTACGCCGGTGGCGTCCACCGGGGCGGTCCCGGTCCCGTCGAACGGCGACCGGTCCAACGGCTCCCGAGCGCCCGGCGAGCACCGGGCCGGGCGTACGGCGTAAGGCCCCGACCGGGCGGAAACCGCTGGTCGGGGCCTTGGTGTCTGGTACGCCGCGTAGGACTCGAACCTACAACCCGCGGATTAAGAGTCCGCTGCTCTGCCAGTTGAGCTAGCGGCGCTCGCTGACAACGCGGGCAACCCTAGCATGTCCGGCCGTCCAGCTTCCAACCAGTTGCCGGCAACGAGCCGTCTGTCCGGCGGACCTGCCCATGTGCGCGGATCTGGCACCCTTCCGGATCAGGCACGAAGGGCATGGCGGGTGATGCACGATGTCGGCAGGGACGGAACAAGGAACGGGGACTGGCATGCACAAGGTCAGGAGGGGTTGGTCGGTCGCGGTGACACTGGCAGTCATCGCACCGGCGGCACTGGCAGGGTGTGGATCGGACAAAACGCCACGATTCGTCAACGGCCAGGTGGCCACGGCGAGTCCGACACCCCCGCCGGAGCCGTTCGAGTTCGCCATCGCGCCGAAGACGGACGCGAAGAACCTGCCGATCAGCACGGAGATCGGCACCACGGTCAGCGGTGGGGAGGTCACCTCGGTGACCCTCGTCGAGGACGGTGGCGGCGAGGTCAGCGGCAGTATGCGGGAGGACGGCACCGCCTGGGTGCCGGACAAACCACTCAAGAATCAGAAGAAGTACACGGCGACTGTCGTCGCGACCAGCAGCACCGGGGAGGAGGAGACCAAGACCACGTCATTCACCACGATGGGCAGATCCGGGTCGCAGACCGGCACCGGCCTCTACCTGTTCGACGGACGGACGTACGGGGTGGCGATGCCGGTGGTGGTCGAGTTCTTCCCCGGCATCCCGGAGCAGGAGCGGGCCAGCGTACAGAAGCGGATGTTCGTCAAGACCGACCCGCCGCAGCCGGGCACCTGGCACTGGGTGTCCAACGGTACCCAGGCGTTCTACCGTGCTCCGGACTTCTGGCAGGCCGGCACGACGTTGACCACCCGGATCGCGCTGGACGGTCACCCGACCGGTGACGGCCGGTACGGAGACATGGACCGGGGCGCCACCGCGAAGATCGGCGAGAAGGTGACCGTGGAGGTCGACAACGCCACCAAGCAGCTGTCGATGTTCAAGAATGACAAGCTGGTCAAGCAGATGCCGGTCAGTCTCGGCAAGCCGAGTACGCCGTCGTCGAGCGGCACCATGGTGGTGATGGACAAGCAGGAACAGACCGTTTTCGACACTTTCGCCGAGTTGGGCCCGGAAGAGGGCTACCGGACGGACATCTCGTTCGCCCAGCGGCTGACCTGGGGTGGCGAGTTCATCCACGCCGCCCCGTGGTCGGTCGGCGACCAGGGGGTACGCAACGTGTCACACGGCTGCATCAACATGTCGATGGACAACGCCAAGTGGCTGTTCAACCAGACCAGGGTCGGTGACCCGGTCACGGTCAAGGGCACCGAGGTCCAGCTCGCCAACGGCAACGGCTGGACCGCCTGGAACCTCACCTGGGACGAGTTCGTCAAAGGTAGTGCGTTGCCGGTTCCGGCCGATCTGCAGCCGGCAGGGGCTGGTTCACCGGCACCAACGGCACCGACTCCGGTACCGACAGCAACGTCCGGGTGACGGTCGATACAGTTCCGGTCGGCATCAGATCGGCACAGTATGACATCTGAATAACTGCCAAACACGGATGAATAAGACACGGCTGACCGATCGGACCGGATGATCCGGGAAATATCGGTCAGCCGTGTCGATGTTGCATACGTTGAGGCACGAACCCGGGAGTTGCCCCACTGCGTCTTTGCTGGACGATGGGATCCGGGGACCGAACTTCGTGAGGGGATCATGCGAGTCAGCCGCTTCCAGGTAAAGCCGCGCACCGGACGGGCACGACCGCCCGTACCGCGGGTTGTCACGGCCGTCGCGCTCGCCGCGGCGCTCGCCCTCACCGGTGCCTGCACCGGCGCCGGCGACGCCCCCACCTGGCAGGGCGGTACGGAGGCCGACCCGAGCCCGCAGGCCCAGGCGACGATCACCGAGCCGGCCGCCGACGCCACCGACGTGCCCGCGTCGACGGCGATCACGTTCACCACCACCGAGGCGGCGCAGACCACGGTGGAGTTGACCGACGCCGACGGCAACCCGGTGCCGGGCGAGGTCGATGCCGACGGCACCGTCTTCCTGCCGAACGGGCAGTTGGAGTACGACGCCGCGTACACCGCGACGGTGACGGTGACCGGCGACGACGGCGAGACCACCGTGACCAGCCACAACTTCCGGACCATGGCCCAGCCGGGCAACCAGGTGCGGGTGTCCAGCTTCCTGGGCGACGGCAACGTGGTCGGCGTCGCGATGCCACTGATTCTGCGGTTCAGCCGGGACATCCCGCAGGACTACCGCGACGACGTGCAGCGACGGTTGAGCGTCGAGACCGAGCCCGCCCAGGAGGGCATCTGGTACTGGGTGAGCCCCACCGAGGTCCAGTTCCGGCCACGCGAGTTCTGGCAGGCCGGCACCCAGCTGTTCTACAAGGCGCAGACCGGTGGCCTGCCGATGGGCGACGGCTGGTACGGCCGCAACGACCTGACCGTGGACGCCGAGGTCGGTGCGGCGCTGGTGATGACGGTGGACAACGCCAGCAAGACGATGGTGGTCACCAAGGACGGCGAGACGATCAAGGAGATCCCGGTCAGTCTCGGCAAGCCGAAGACGCCTTCCTCCAGCGGCACCATGATCGTGATGGAAAAGCTGAAGGAGACCGTCTTCGACACGTACGAGGAGCTGGGCCCGGAGGAGGGCTACCGGACGGACATCGAGTACGCCCAGCGGCTGACCTGGGGCGGCGAGTTCATCCACGCCGCCCCGTGGTCGGTGGCCGACCAGGGGGTACGCAACGTGTCACACGGCTGCGTCAACATGTCGATGGACAACGCCAAGTGGCTGTTCAACCAGACCAGGGTCGGTGACCCGGTCACGGTCAAGGGCACCGAGGTCCAGCTCGCCAACGGCAACGGTTGGACGGTGTGGAACCTCAGCTGGGACGAGCTCGTCGAAGGCAGCGCCCTGCCGTACGAGCCGGAGTCGACCGAGTCGACCGAGTCGGCAACGACGGAGTCGACGCCGGGCGGTGCCGCCGGCGGGTCCGGGACCAGCTCGGACCCGCAGGCCTGACCCGTCCCCGCCCGGGACGGGCACCGAGCGAAAAGCGCCCGGCCAGGATCTGATCCTGGCCGGGCGCTTCGGTATGGGGTGACTGAAGGGACTTGAACCCTCGACACCCGGGACCACAACCCGGTGCTCTACCTGCTGAGCTACAGCCACCAAGAACCACACCCGGCAGACTGCCGCGTGGGGTGCCGACCAATGATAGCCCTACCGGCGGGCATCACGTCGAGCGGGTTCCGCCGGGCCTGCCCAGCCGCCACCCAGCGGCCGGTCATTCGGCGGCGGTCAGAGGCCGACGGCGGTCAGAGGCCGGCGGCGATCGCCTTGGCCGCGTCGACGTCCGGGCCGGGCAACGGCACGAAGATCGACCGCCGGTAGTACTCCAGCTCCCGGATGCTCTCCCGGATGTCCGCCAGCGCCCGGTGCGACAGCCCCTTGGCCGGCTGCCCGAAATAGACCCGGGGGTACCACCGGCGGCACAACTCCTTGATCGACGAGACGTCGATCATGCGGTAATGCAGGTAGGAGTCGAGTCGCGGCATGTCGCGGGCGATGAACCCGCGGTCGGTGGCGATCGAGTTGCCGCACAGCGGCGCGGTCTTCGGCTCCTGCACGAAGCTGGTCACGTACTCCAGCACCCGGTCCTGCGCCTCGGCGAGGGTGACCGCCGAACGCCGCACCTCCTCGGTCAGCCCGGACTTGGCGTGCATCTCCCGCACCACGTCCGGCATCCCGGCCAGTGCCTCCTCGTCGGCGTGGATTACCAGGTCGACGCCGTCACCGAGCACGTTGAGGTCGGAGTCGGTGACCAACGCGGCCACCTCTATCAACGCGTCCCTGCCGAGGTCGAGCCCGGTCATCTCACAGTCGATCCAGACAAGAAGATCCGCCACGCGGACAGCCTACGCGGCGCCGTCCAGCAGCCTGCCAGGTCACCGGCGGCGGCCCCCGCTAGGCTCGCGGGCGTGCCCGCCGACACCCTCCCGGACGGCCCCGCGCCGCGTCCCGTCGACGACAGATCCCGCACGCCGCGCCGGGTCGCGGTCGTCGTCGCGCTCAGCGCCGCCGTGGTCGCTGCCCTGATCTGGTACGGCAACCGGCACGACTTCTACGACCTGAAGATCTACCTGAGCGCGATGCGCTGGTGGGCCGACGGCAACCCGCTGTACGACTACGTTCAGCCCGACATCGTGCAGGGCCAGCTCTACTTCACCTATCCCCCGTTCACCGCGCTGTTGCTGCGCCCGTTCGCGGCCGTGGGCGCCGGGACCGCCGCCGCCGTGTTCACCGTCGGCACGCTGCTGGCGGTGGTGGTCACCACGGTCTGGCTGGTCACCCCGATCGCCCGCCGGCGTGGTCTGCCGCGCTGGTGGCTGGCCGGTCTGGCGGTACCGCTGGTGGTGCTGATCGAGCCGACCCGGGAGACGATCTTCCTCGGGCAGATCAACATGCTGCTGGTCGTGCTGATCCTGGCCGACCTGCTGTTCGCCGTACCGAAGCGGTCCCGCTGGGCCGGCGTCGGCATCGGCCTGGCGACGGCGATCAAGCTGTTCCCGGGGATCTTCATCGTCTACCTGCTGGTCACCCGCCGGTGGCGGGCGGCGCTGGTGTCCTGCCTGGCGGCGGCGGCCGCCACCGCGCTCGCCGCAGCGGTCGCCCCGGCCGAGTCGTGGCGGTTCTGGTTCACCGAGCTGTGGAGCACCGAGCGGGTGGGGCGCGGCGACTACACCGGCAACCAGTCGCTGCAAGGGCTACTCGCCCGGCTGGCCGCTCCGGCCGAGCCGGACCGGCTGGTCTGGCTGGTGCTGGTGACCGTCGCCGCCGGCTACGGGCTGTGGCGCGCGGCCCGTGCGGTACGGGCCGGCGACGAGCTTGCCGGGCTGACCCTGACCGGTCTGGTGGCCGCGCTGATCGCACCGATCACCTGGCCTCACCACGTCTACTGGTTCGTCCCGGCGCTGATCGTGCTCCTCGACGCGGCGCTGCCGGACCGCCCGCTGGTCGCCGCCGGGCCGCAGCCGGCGGCGGCCCGGCGCGGAGTCCGGGCCGCCGGACCGGCGGCGTCGGTGGCGTTGGCGGCGGTCATCTTCGCGGCGCTGGTCGTCGGTGTCGTGTCACTGATCGACTGGGGGCACGCGAAGGTGCCGACCGACGATCCGGCCACCTTCGTGTTGCGCAACCTGTACGTGCTGGCGGCCGCGCTGCTGCTGGTCAGTCTGCCGATCCGCCGCCACCCGACGTCGACTCCGGGCGGGTAGCGGCCGCTGGGGCAGTTGCCGGAGCAGGCGTCGGGCGGCGGGTCCGGGCGAACGCCAGCCCGCCGAGTGCCAACCCGCCGAGGCCGGCGAGCAGCCCGACGATCCCCACCCCGAGCGCCGCACCGTTGCCGCCGGTGTCGCTTTCGCCGGCGTCGCTGCCGGTCGCGGTGTCGTCGGCCGGCGCCTCGTCGTCGACCTGTTCCTGACCGCCGCCGACGGCGGGGCTGTCCTCCTCCGCCGAGGTCAACGTGAGCACGCTGGCCGGGGTGGCCGGCTCCTCCTCACCGGGCACCGGAACCTCGATCCACCGCACCACGGTGCCGTCGGAGTAGGTCTGCAGCGACTTGAAGACCAGCTGCTCGGCCTCGGGCAGCGGGCCGAGGGAGACCGGGAACTCCACGAACTCACCCGGCTGCACCCCGGCCTGCGGGTTGTCTGCGGTCCACACGATCCGGGACACCGCCTCGGTGACCTGGGCACCGTGCACCTCCAGTGGCGGATCCACTGGCGCCACCTGCACATCGGCGGTCCAGCCCGGCACCCGGGCCAGTGTCACCGAGGCGACCGGTGCGTCCTCCGGCATCACCACCTCCACCTCGACGGTGCTGTGTTCGTCGCTCTCGTTCGGCACCCGGAACGCCAGCCGGGCGTAGTCGCCGACGGTGGCCTGCGATGGGTTGACCGAAATGTGCGCGGCCGCCGGGGCGGCCAGGCCGAGGACGCCGACGAGGACGGCCGCACCGGCGAGCGCCGCGGCGCGGACCGGTGTGCGTCGGTGACGGAGCATGAAGTAGCCCTTTCTAGTTGATTTCCACCGTCGTGGAGACGGTCGCCTGATCGATGTCGGAGATCCGGACGGTGATCCGCAGCTCCCAGTCTCCCGCCGCCGGCAGGCTGATCTCACCGGTGGCGTGGTTGTCGGTCAGCGGCAGCAGCGGTATCTCGATCGGCTCGACCCCGCTGGCCGGCAACGCCGCCGTGGCCTGCCACTCGATCACCGGCTGCGGCCGGTTGTCCTCGGTGTAGGCGTACAGGTGGACGGAGTTGTTGCCCCGCCGGGCCGGGTCCACCTCGACCTGCAGCGAGTAGATGTCACTGTTCAGCGTGGTAGAGAAGTAGCCGCTGTCGGCCCGCAGGTCCTCGCCGATGGCGGTCCGGGCCGGGGTGGTCTGCACCAGCACCGCGGTGACCGCCAGCACCACGGCGGTGACGGCCAGTTCGGCAACGATCGCCTGCCGCATCCGGCCGGGACGGCCGGCGGCGCTGCGGTTGCGCACCAGCTGCCGCGAGTACGCCGCCACCGCGAGGACCAGCCCGAACAGGCCGATCTTGGCCAGCAGCAACCGGCCGTAAGTGGTGCCGAACAGCGCCTCGAGGGTGCCCACCTCGATCAGCGCCTGCACCGTACCGGCCAGCAGCAGGGCACAGACCGCCAACGCCGCCCAGCGCGACCAGATCGGCAGGATCGCGGCGAGTTCCCGCTCCTCGGCCTGCCGGAGCAGGAACACCGCGAGCATCGCCAGACCGCCGAGCCAGACCGCCATCGAGCTGAGGTGTACGGCGTCGATGACGACGGAGACGGCCGGCACCGGCGAAGCGCTCGGGTGTCCGGCCAGTGGCCAGGTGAACACCCCGATGACGGCCAGGACGCCGAGCAGGATCTGGTCACTGCGGCCCTCCGAGCCGGCCAGGAACGGCCGCAGCAGCACCGCCGTGGCGGCCAGCACCCCGAGCCGGACCAGCAGCGCGGCGCCGATCCCGCTGCCGAGGACGTCGCGCAGCGCCGCGCCGTCGGCGTCGCCGATCCCGCCGCCGGTGACGTACGGGGCCTGCAGCCAGATGGTCGCCAGGGTGGACGCCGCGACGAGTCCCAGCCCGGTCCAGACCAGGCGGCCCGGCCCGCCGCGGGCCAGCCGGCGCGGCCAGAGCATGCTCAGCACCAGCACCGGGCCGACGATCAGCAGCAGTCCGGCGTACCCGACGAACTTGGCCGCCTGCAGCAGCCCGCTGACCAGCGGATCGGTGTCGGCGCCGCCGTCGTCGGTGGGCACCGCCGACGGCGCGCCGACCGAGTAGGTGAAGCCGCCGCTGACCGGGTGTCCGTCGGCGGAGATCACCCGGTAGCTGACCAGGTAGGTGCCGCGCGACGTCTGCTGCTCGACGCCGACGGTGACCACCGCTCCGTCGAAGACCGGCTCGCCCTGGTCGACGCGCTGCCCGTCCGGGGCGATCACCCGTACCCGGTCGGGGACCTGCCGCACCGATTCGGAGAAGGTCAGCACCACTTCGGCCGGCGCGTTCGGCAGCACCGAGTCGGTCACCGGGCTGGTGCTGACCAGGACGGCGTGTGCGCTGGCCGGCGCGGCGGCGGGTAGCAGCACCACGGGCAGCGCCGCCAGCAGCAGGCCGGCGACGGCCACGAGGCGCGACGTCCATCTATTCGTTGCGGCAGTCATGGGCAATATGCTCGCCGGTCCACCTGGGCCCGCGCGACCCGGCTCCCCTCATTTGTGGTTGGTCGGCTGATCGGGGGCCGAAGTTCCGGTGATGCCCGATGTGACGTACGACATCGGATTTTTCGGTTTGTTGGCACGTCGCCGTGGAACTCGGCACCGGGTGCGCAGCGACTAACAGACATGAGGGTACGACCCTGGATCGGTGCCGCCGTCCGCCTCGGGCTGGCCGCCGTGTGGTTGTTCGCTGGCGGGTCGAAGGTCACCGACCTGGCCGGGTCCGGCCGGGCGGTCAACGCCTACCAGGTCTTCCCGTACGACCTGGCGATGGTGATCGGCGCCGCGCTGCCCTTCGTCGAACTGGCGCTCGGCGTGCTGCTGCTGATCGGGCTGGCCACCCGGCTCTGCGCGGCCGTCTCAGCCGGCCTGCTGGTCGTCTTCATCGCCGGCATCACCTCCGCGTGGATGCGCGGGCTGCGGATCGACTGCGGCTGCTTCGGCGTCGGCGGTGAACTGGCCGCCGGGCAGACCCCCGCCTACGGCCCGGAGATCGCCCGCGACCTTGCGTTCCTCGCGCTCGCCGGGTTCCTGGTGTGGTGGCCGCGCACGGCACTGTCGACGGATTCGTGGGTAAACAACAGCAGATAGTCGGATTTCAGGTAGATCGGCGGGTGACGGTGATGAGCCGGCGAGTGGAGCAGAAGAAGGCAGCCCGGGTGGTCCGCGAACAGCTGGCCCGGGAGCGGCGGCGCCAGCGCGCCCTCTGGACGTCGGTGGCGGCCGTGGTGGCGCTGGTCCTCGCCGGCATGATCGGCTGGGCCGTCTACCAGACCCAGCGCGGCGGCGAGTACACCGCGCCGCCCGGTGCGGTCGCCGACGACTCCGGCATCCCGATCGGCGACGGCCCGGTCACCGTCGACCTCTACGCCGACTTCCTCTGCCCCGCCTGCCGGCAGTTCGAACAGCAGGTCGGCCCGACCCTGGACCAGCTCGTCGAGGATGGCAGGATCACGCTCGTGTTCCACCCCGTCGCGATCCTCGACCGGCTCAGCGACGACGCGTACTCGACGCGGGCGTCGGCGGCGTCCGGCTGCGCGGCGGCCGGCGGCAAGTTCGAGGAGTACGCCGCCGCGCTCTACGAGCAGCAGCCGGCCGAGGGCGGCCCCGGGCTCAGCGAGGAGCAGCTGATCGCCATCGGCGGTGAGGTCGGGCTGGACACCGGCAGCTTCGGCCAGTGCGTCCGGGACGACACCTACGCCGGCTGGCCGGCCCACGTCACCGAGCAGGCCGGCCGGGCCGGGGTCAGCGGCACCCCGACCGTCATGGTCGACGGCGAGACCGTCGCATCGAGCGCCCAGGCCATCACCGCCGCCGTCGACGCGGCCGGCTGACGTGCTGTTCACCCGACGGCCGGCGCAGGCGCGGGCCACCCGGCGGCTGGCGGTGTTCGTCGGCGTGGCGGCGGTGCTGCTCACCGGTGCCGCGACGCCGGCCGCCGCGCACGGCGCGGACGCCCCCGCGGCCACCGACTACCGGGTGGCGGTGACCGGCACCGTGCCGGCCGTCGACGGGCTCACCGTGCGGGTCGTCGAGGCCGGCGCCCGACTCGAGCTGACCAACCACAGCGGCCGGCCGATCGAGGTACTCGGCTACACCGGGGAGCCGTACCTGGAGATCCGACCGGACGGGGTCTACCAGAACCGGCGCTCCCCCACCGCGTACCAGAACGAGACCCTGTCCGGCGACACCCCGGTGCCCGCCGACGCCGACCCGGCCGCACCGCCGGACTGGCGACGGATCGCCGACCGCCCGGTGGTCCGCTGGCACGACCAGCGGACCTACTGGCTGGACGCCGCACCGCCGGACGTGGTGCGGGCCGCACCCGACCAGGTGCACCGGGTACGCGACTGGGTGGTGCCGCTGCGCGACGGCGTCACCCCGGTCGAGCTGCGCGGCACGCTGGACTGGATCCCGCCGCCCGACCCGCTGCGCTGGTGGGGCGGCACGCTGCTCGGCAGCGTACTGCTGGCGGTCGCTCTGGTGGCCACCGCTCGGCGCGGCCGGTGGACCGCACAGCTGGTCTCCGCCGGCGGGCTCGCCGTCGGCGGCGCGGCCGCCGTCGGCTATGCGATGGCCCGCGCCGTCGAATCCGGCACCGGTGGGCCGTCCGGCCTGCTCAGCGTGCTGCTCGACGGGCCGGTCTGGGCGTTGCTGACCGGGCTGGCCGCGCTGGCTGCCGCCGGGTACGCGGCACGCCGCCGGCCCGGTGCCGAGCTGGCCCTCGCCCTGACCGGCGCCTGCCTGGCGATCTTCGCCGGGGCGGCCAACGCCGCCGTGTTCACCCGGGCGATCGCCCCGGTGCCCGGACCGGCCTGGTGGCCGCGGATCGTGGTCGCCGCCGTCCTGGTCAGCGGGGCCGCCGTGACGCTCGGCGCGGTGCTACGCCTGCGCGCGGAGCCCGTCACCGGTCCGGGCGGCGTCGGTCGGGCCGCCGGCGACGGCCCGGACAGCGTCGGTCGGGCCGCCGGCGACGGCCCGGATGGTGTCGGCCCGGACGGTCGCGAGCTGGCGCGCGGCGAGCAGCGGGTCGAAGCCCAACGGTAGCTCCAGCCGGTGCCGGGCCAGCAGTTGCGCGTCGGCGAGCAATTCGGTGGTCGGACCGTCCGCCACCACCCGGCCGCCGTCCAGGATCACCGACCGGTCGCACAGCTCCAACGCGTACGGCAGGTCGTGGGTGACCATCAGGATCGTCACCGGCAGCCGGTGCAGGATCTCGGCCAGCTCACGGCGGGCCGCCGGGTCGAGGTTCGACGACGGCTCGTCCAGCACCAGGATCTCCGGACGCATCGACAGCACCGTCGCCACCGCCACCCGCCGCCGCTGACCGAACGACAGGTGCTGCGGGGACCGGTCCCGGTGCTGCGCCATCCCGACGGCGTCGAGCGCCTCGTCGACCCGCGCCGCCAGCTCGGCGCCACGCAGCCCCAGGTTCGCCGGGCCGAACGCCACGTCCTCGGCGACCGTCGGCAGGAACAGCTGGTCGTCCGGATCCTGGAAGACGATGCCGACCCGGCGGCGCACCTCGGCGAGCGTCGACCGCCGCTGGTCCACCGGCAGCCCGCCGACCTCGACCTGGCCGGACCCGCCCCGCAGTACGCCGTTGAGGTGCAGCACCAGGGTGGTCTTGCCGGCGCCGTTGGGCCCCAGCAACGCCACCCGGGCCCCGGCCGGCACGGTCAGATCCACCCCGTGCAGCGCCGGATGCCCGTCCGGATAGCTGAACCGCAGGTCACGCACCCGCAGCGACGGCGGCACCGGACCGGCAGGCTGCACCGGACCGGCAGGCCGTGTCGAACCGGCGTCGATCGGACCGCTCACCGCGACAACACCGCCACGGCGGCGATGGTAGCCGCCGTCACCGGCACCGACGCGGCCAGCGTCCACTGGCCGACCGTGGCACCGCCGGTGGCCTGCCAGGCCACCGGCATCCGACCGGTGTAGCCGCGGGAGATCATCGCCAGGTACACCCGCTCGCCGCGCTCGAACGCCCGCAGGAACAACGCACCGACGCCGGCTGCGAAACCGCGTACCTGCCAGAGGAAACGCGGGTCGTCACCCCGGGAGATCCGGGCGATCCGCATCCGCCGGGCCTCGTCGACCAGCACGTCGACGTAGCGCAGCATGAACGTGGCGATCTGGGTGACGATCGACGGGCAGCGCAGCCGGTCCAGCCCGACCAGCAGGTCACGGCTGGTGGTGGTGGCCGCCAGCAGCAGCGACGCGAGCACCCCGAGGGTGGCCTTGGCCAGGATGTTCCAGCCGCCGTAGAGGCCTTCGACGGACAGGCTCAGACCGGCGACCGGGATCCGTTCACCGCCGGCCAGCAACGGCAACGCGAACGCGAAGGCCACGAACGGGACCTCGATCAGCGACCGCCGGGCCAGCCAGCCGGCCGGCACCCGGGCGACGACGGCGACCGCCACGACCAGCAGCAGATAGCCGCCGAAGGCCCACAACCGCTCGCGCGGGGTGGCCACCACCACCAGGGTGAACGCCAGCATCGCGGCGATCTTCGTCTCCGGCGGGAGCCGGTGCACCGGGCTGTCCCGCTCCAGGTGCAGCAGCTGTGTGTGCCCGGCTCCCACCGCTGGTCAGCTCTTCGGTCCGCCGGCCGGCGCCTCGATGGCCGCTGCCTCGGCGGCCGGTGTCCCGGCAGCCGGCCGGCGGCTGCGGGTCAGCCAGAACAGCCCACCGGCGACCGCGAAGGTGAGTAGCACCCCGACCGCGCCGGCGACCGCCGTACCGACGAAACCGTTGTCCACGGCGGTCAGGCCGTAGTCGGCGAACGGGCTGTCGGCCAGCTCGTGGTCCTGCGCGCCGGAGCCCATGCAGGCCCCGCCGACGATCTCCTCGCCGTCGAGTTCGCAGCCCCGGGTCGACGCCGAGTCCAGCCCGTCGGGCGAGCCGGAGGCGAAGTTGCTGACCACGCCGGCCAGCAGCAGCGAGACGAACAGGCCGGCCAGGACGAAACCGGTGTTGCGCTTCATACGGCACCTCCGGTGGACGCGGGCTGGGTGGTGGCGGGAGCGGCCGGTGTGCTCGGCGTGCTCGGGCGGCGCAGTCCGCGCAGGGCGTACACCAGGTCCGGACGCGTCCGGGCGACGGTCAGCACGGTGACCGCGGCGATCAACCCCTCACCCACGCCGATCAGGACGTGGGTGCCGGTCATCAGGGCCAGCACCTGACCGAGGCCGAACTCCTGCAGCTGCGTGGTGCCGCCGATGGCGTACTGCAGCACGAAGCTCAACGCGGCGGCGACCACACTGACCACCGACGCGACGAACGCGGTGACCGCCAGTCCGGTCGGGGTACGCGGCAGTAGCCGCAGCAGGACGAAGATCAGCCCGTACGCCGCGGCGGTGCCGACCAGCGCCATGTTGGTGACGTTCGGGCCGATCGCGGTGACCCCGCCATCGGCGAACAGCAGTGCCTGCACGATAAGCACGATCGACACGCAGAGCGCGCCGACCCACGGGCCGACCAGCAGCGCGGCCAACGCGCCGCCGAGCAGGTGGCCGCTGACCCCGGGCAGCACCGGGAAGTTGAGCATCTGGACGGCGAAGATGAATGCGGCGACCAGGCCGGCCATCGGGGCGAGCCGGTCGTCGAGGTCCCGGCGGCCGCGGACCATGCAGTACCCGAAGGCCACCGCGGCAAGCACGGCGTAGCTGATCGCTACGGGGCCGTTGAGCACCCCGTTCTGGATGTGGAGTGCGAGGGGGTCCACCTGGTTCCTCCCGGCTGGGCAATCCGTTGGTCGCGTAGCCAGCCTATTTCGCTGTCGCTGCTCTTGCATAGGGCATGCAACTAATCACGGTTGGCGGTCCGACCCGGCCAACGGCCTCGGAGTAGGCTCCGGCCATGACCTCAGCTGCCACCGGCGGGCCGGTCCGCCTCGCGCCGGGCGATTCCGCCCCGGAGTTCACCCTGCCGACCGACAGTGGCGACCAGTTGTCCCTCAAGGAGCTACGCGGGCGCAACGTGGTGCTGTACGCGTACCCCTCGGCGATGACCCCGGGCTGCACGAAGCAGGCGTGTGATTTCCGCGACTCGCTCGCCGGACTGCAGGCCGCCGGCTACGAAGTGGTCGGCATCTCTCCCGACAAACCGGAGAAACTCGCCAAGTTCCGCGAGCGCGACGGGCTCACCTTCCCGCTGGTGTCCGACCCGGACAAGACCGTGCTCACCGCGTACGGCGCCTACGGCGAGAAGCAGCTGTACGGCAGGACGGTCACCGGGGTGATCCGGTCGACCTTCGTGATCGACGCCGACGGGCGGATCACCAGGGCGCTGTACAACGTCAAGGCCACCGGCCACGTCGCCAAGCTCCGCCGCGACCTCGGCCTCGACTGACGCAACAGCCGCCGCCGGCCCCGGCTCCGGCTCCGGCCGACCGGGATTCGGCTAGCCTGTCCTCGGCACGTAACCTAGAAGCGCTCGGGGCCGTAGCCCAATTGGCAGAGGCATGCGACTTAGGATCGCACCAGTGTGGGTTCAAGTCCCGCCGGCCCTACCCAGCGCCTGGCACCCAGGCCCACCCGGAGTCGACACACCGCGATGATTCCCCCGCTCTCCGTACGGCTGGGTTTCGTTCTTGATCCGCCGCTCGTCGACGAGCTGCGCGAGCGGATCATCGCGCTCTGGGCGGACGCGACCAACGCCGGCGGCGCGGTCGGGTTCGTCGCCCCGGTGACCGTCGCCGACGTGCGTCCGACCGCCGAGGCGGCGTTCGCCGGGGTCGCCGCCGGCATCGACCGGCTGCTCGTCGGCCACGACGATGCCGGGCTGGCCGCGTTCGTCTTCGTCACCAGCAACCGGTTCGACCTCAAGGAGCACTGGCGGGTGCTCAAGCGGGTGGTGGTCGCACCGGACCGGCAGGGGCGCGGCTACGGGCTGGCCCTGATGGCCGAGGCGGAGCGGGTCGGCCGGTCGATGGGCCTGTCCGCGCTGCAGGTCACCATCCGCGACGGGCACGGGCTGCCGGCGTTCTACCAGCGGTGCGGCTACCGGGAGGTGGGCCGGCTGCCGGGCGCGCTGCGGGTGGCTGACGGCGACGACCGGGACGAGATCATCATGTGGCGGGAGCTGAGCGGCGCACCGGCGAACTGGCCAGCCACAGACTGGGTCGGTCAGCCGCAGACCGACGGTCGGTCAGCCGCAGACTGACGGCGGGTCGGTAGGAGCCGCAGCCGGCACCGTTGACGGGCTGGCGGCCGCGCCGAGACCCGCTGCACCGGCGGTTGGCGACGGACCCGGCGAGGCCGACCCGGTGGGCGTTGGATCTGGCGACGGTGGTTCGGCGGTCGACGTAGGCTGCGCCGCCGTGGACCGGTCACCGGACCGGTCGGCACCGGAGCCGCCGACGGCCGAGGACGACCCGGACGATCGGGAGCCGGAGCTGGAACCCGATCCGCTGCCGTACAGCCGCACGTCCGTCTGCTGGGTCCGCCCCGGGGCCAACTGGACCCCCGGCACGGTCGCCCGGTTGCCGTACACGTCGGTGACCCGCAGGGAGTACGGGCCGGGGCCGAGCCCGTCGTCGGCGAGCCAGTAGTTGTAGTCGTGCCGGACAAGTCCGCGCCACTCCGATCCGGTTCGGGCCTCGACGGTCGCGAGCGGGTTGCCGTGGTCGGTGACCCGCACCGCGAACCACCACTGCGACGAGCCCTCCTTGACCCGCACCGCGAGCGGCCCGGTCGGCGGGTCGACCACTGCCCGGTAGCTGATGTCGACGATGCCCCGCACCGGGTCGGCGATCCGGGCGAACGCCTCCCGGGACAGGTCGAGGTGACCGACGGCGCACTCCGGGCACTGGTCCATGACGACGACGCGGACGGTGCCGCGTGGACCGGTGACGTCGAGGTGCCCGCCGCACGCGGCGGCGTCGGCGTACTCGTCCGGGCCGAGCGCGACGTACATCCGGTCTGCCGGGGCGCTGTCGAACGAGCAGTTGCCGCCCTGCCCCTGCGCGTCGTAGAAGGTGGCCTTGCCCTGATGGGTGCCGCCGCCGACAGGTGGTGCCGCGCAGGCCGGGCTGGCTCCGACCTGGGCGGCCAGCAGCAGGCCGAGCAGGCCGGCCCCGGCCGCGGCCGCACCGCCGGCCAGCCAGCGGGTCCGGCCGGTCCAGGTTGACCGGCCGGCCAAGGTTGACTCACCGGCCCAGGTTGACCGGCCGGCCCGAGGCCGGCGGGCAGGGGAGGCGGGTCCGTCGTCGGTCACGTCCGGTGATGCTGCCGTACTGCGACGTACCCGGGCAACGGTCCTAAGTGAGACCTAAGAGTCGGGACCGGCCGCAACCACCACGTTGTCGCCGACGGTGATCCGTCCAGTGCCGTCCGGAATAATGTTCATCCCGAACAGGACGCCCTTCGGGCCACGGTGATGTCGGGCGAGGATCCGCAGCGGCTGTTGGCCGCGTTCGCCGGTGTCCTGGTCGGTCGTGGTGACGACGCAGCGGGAGCAGGCCTTGGCCACCCGGAAGGTGACGTCGCCGATCCGGATCCGACGCCCCAGCCACCCGTCCTCGGCCCAGGCCGGCGCTCCACTGATCACCACGTTGGGGCGGAACCGGTGCATCGGCAACGGCGCGGCCGGGTCGCCCGACTCGACGAGCCAGTCGTTGACCGCGTCGAGGGAGGCCGCGTTGGTCAGCAGCACCGGGTAGCCGTCGGCGAAGCTGACCGTGTCACCGGGACGGCTGTGGTCGGGGTTGACCGCCCGTACCGTCGGGTCGGCCAGCCAGGCCAGTCGGGCCGGTCGGCCGATGACCGCACTGATCCAGGCGTGTGCGGTGGCTTCGGCGAGCCGGGCCGGCACCGGGGCCTTGGCCCGGAAGACGCGGACCTGCACCGGCGGGCCGGCGACCGGTGCGCAAACGTCCAGTGTGGGCGCGACCGGTGGGGGGACGTCCGGTGTCGGCCGGCCGGCGGTGTGCAGGGTGAGTCCACCGGCGACGGGCTGGGGGCGGATGTGGACCAGGGCCGGGGCCTCCCGCTGGGTGATGCCGACTCCGTCCGGGTCGATGATCATCCAGCGTCGGTCCCCGGCCAGGCCCCAGGGCTCGACCCGGGCATCGTCGTGGTCGAGGCGGCGACACCCCTTGACCGGGTACGTGTGGAGGGCGGCGACTCGTACGCCGGTCACGACGGCGGCCGGGTACGGACCGGGTTGCGATGCGGCGGCAGGCGTTCCACGCGCTGGTTTTACCACAGCGACCGCCGGCGCCGTCGCGGCCACCGTTGCCGGCTGAATGAAATATTGCATACAGTGTCATGGTGAATGACAGCGAGGTCGTCCCGGCCGCTTCGGCCGAACGGGTGCTCGACCTGTTCACCGGTGTCCGCCTCACCCCCACCCAACGACGGATCGCACACAGCCTGGTGCAGCACGCCGGCTCCGCCGCGTTCCTGTCCGCCGCCGAGGTCGCCGAGCTGGCCCGGGTCAGCCAGCCGTCGGTCACCCGGTTCGCGATGGCGCTCGGCTACGACGGCTACCCGGCACTGCGCCGCCGGCTACGGGAGTTCGCCGTCAACCCGGCTGGCACCGGCCAGTCCGGCGGCGCGGCCGGCCTGCCGGCACCGCGCGGCGAGTCCCGGCGCGGCGGGCGGCGCGCCTACGCCGCCGACAACGAGATGCAGCGCGCGGTACGCGCCGAGGCCCGGCATCTGAACACACTCGCCGACCAGCTGGGTGATCGGGACCGGCTCACCGCCGCCGGCACCCTGCTGGCCGGCAGCACCCCGCTGCCGGTACTGGGGCTGCGGGCCGCCGCGCCACTGGCCACCTACTTCGGGTTCTTCGCCGCCAAGGTCCGCCCCGACGTACGGGTGCTCGACAGCGGCGGCAGCCTGCTTCCGGAGCGCCTGGAGCAGACTCGGGAGGCCGGCGCGACCGCATTGCTGGCCATCGTGCTGCCCCGCTACCCCCGGGAGGCCGTCGACGCGCTGGTCGAGGCGCGCGCCGTCGGCCTGGCCGTGGTGCTGATCACCGACTCCCTGCTGAGCCCGGCCGCTGAACACGCCGACCTGGTGCTGCCCGCCCCGGTCGGCGACCAGCTGGTGTTCGACCTGCACGCCGCGCCGATGGCGTTGGCGATGGTGCTGTTGCAGGCGATCTGCGACGCGGCACCGGGTGAGGCACAGCGCCGGCTGGAGCAGTTCGAGCGCTCCGCCGCCCAGCGCAACGTCTTCATCGGCTGACTACCCGGAAGGGACCGCGACATGGCTGAGCTGATCCGGGCGGCGCGCGGCGCCACCCGTACCGCCAAGGGGTGGCCGCAGGAGGCCGCGCTGCGGATGCTGATGAACAACCTCGACCCGGACGTCGCCGAACGCCCCGACGACCTGGTGGTGTACGGCGGCACCGGCCGGGCGGCCCGGGACTGGCCGTCCTACCACGCGCTGGTGGCGACGCTGACCGAGCTGGCCGACGACGAGACGATGCTGGTCCAGTCGGGCCGGCCGGTCGGCGTGCTGCGCACCCACGAGTGGGCGCCCCGGGTGCTGCTGGCCAACTCGAACCTGGTCGGCGACTGGGCGACCTGGCCGGAGTTCCGCCGGCTGGAACAGCTCGGCCTGACCATGTACGGGCAGATGACGGCCGGCTCGTGGATCTACATCGGCACCCAGGGCATCCTGCAGGGCACCTACGAGACGTTCGCGGCGGTCGCCGCCAAACTGGCGGCCGGCGCCAAACTGGCGGCCGGCGGCGCTCCCGCCGAGGTCACCGACCCGACCGCGCCGCCGGCCTGGATCGACCGGGTCGGCGCCGCGTCGCTGGCCGGCACGCTGACCCTGACCGCCGGCTGCGGCGGGATGGGCGGCGCGCAGCCGCTCGCGGTCACCATGAACGGCGGGGTGTGCCTGATCGTCGACGTCGACCCGCAGCGACTCGCCCGCCGGGTCGCCACCCGCTACCTGGACACCGTCGCCGATTCGCTCGACGAGGCAGTCGCCCTGACCCAGGCCGCTCGGCGGGACCGGCGGGCGCTGTCGGTCGGCGTGGTCGGCAACGCGGCGACCGTCTTCCCACAGCTGCTCGCCGACGGCGTCGAGATCGACATCGTCACCGACCAGACCAGCGCGCACGACCCGTTGAGCTACCTGCCGGAAGGGGTCGAGCTGGCCGACGCGGCGGCGTACGCCGGCCGGGCACCGCAGGAGTACACGCAGCGGGCCCGTGAGTCGATGGCCCGGCACGTCGCCGCGATGGTCGGCTTCGCCGACGCCGGCGCGGAGGTGTTCGACTACGGCAACTCGATCCGCGACGAGGCCCGGCTCGGTGGCTACGACCGGGCGTTCGACTTCCCCGGTTTCGTGCCGGCGTACATCCGGCCGTTGTTCT
Organism: Solwaraspora sp. WMMB762; assembly: GCF_049179115.1. NCBI lineage: Bacteria > Bacillati > Actinomycetota > Actinomycetes > Micromonosporales > Micromonosporaceae > Solwaraspora > Solwaraspora sp. WMMB762. The sequence continues at coordinate 6,595,987 of NZ_JBMHMD010000001.1, read as the reverse complement.
GCGCCGGCAAAGGCCCGTTCCGGTGGGCGGCGCTGTCCGGCGACCCGGCCGACATCGCCGCCACCGACCGGGCGATCCTCGACCTGTTCGGCGACAACGAGGCGCTGGCCCGCTGGATCCGGCTGGCCGGCGAACGGGTCGCGTTCCAGGGGCTGCCGGCCCGGATCTGCTGGCTCGGGTACGGCGAACGGGAACTCGCCGGGGTGCGGTTCAACGAGATGGTCGCCAGCGGCGAGCTGGCCGCCCCGGTGGTGATCGGCCGGGACCATCTGGACTGCGGTTCGGTCGCGTCGCCGTACCGGGAGACCGAGGCGATGGCCGACGGCTCCGACCCGATCGCCGACTGGCCGCTGCTCAACGCCCTGGTCAACACGGCCAGCGGCGCGTCCTGGGTGAGCATCCACCACGGCGGCGGGGTCGGCATCGGCCGGTCGATCCACGCCGGGCAGGTCTGCGTCGCCGACGGAACGGCGCTGGCCGGGCAGAAGATCGAACGGGTGCTGCGCAACGACCCGGCGACCGGGGTGCTGCGCCACGTCGACGCCGGATACCAGCTGGCCGGTCAGGTCGCCGCCGCGCACGACCTGCCGGTGCCGATGGGCCGCCGATGACCGGCCCGGCCCCGGTGACCACCGCTGATCCGCTGGTCGAGCGGTTCCGGGCGATGTGGGCGCAGCTGGCCGGGATCGGCCGTGACCCGGGCACCGGCGGCTACCTGCGCTACGCCTGGTCGGCGGCGGAGTTGACCTGCCGGGAGTGGTTCACCGCCGAGGCGGTCCGGCGCGGGCTGGCGGTGCGCCCCGACGGCAACGGCAACCTGTGGGCCGACTGGGTACCGTCCGGCGTCGATCCGGCCGCCCCGGCGGTGGTCACCGGCAGTCACTTCGACTCGGTGCCGCACGGCGGCGGCTACGACGGACCGCTCGGCATCGTGTCGGCGCTGCTTGCCGTCGACGAACTGCGGGACCGTGGGTTCACCCCGGCCCGGCCGGTGACCGTCGCCGCGTTCGTCGAGGAGGAGGGGGGCCGGTTCGGCCTGGCCTGCCTCGGATCGCGGCTGCTCACCGGCGGCGTGTCTGCGCAGTACGCGCTGGCGCTGACCGACTCCGACGGGGTGACGGTGGCCGAGGCGATGCGGGCGGCCGGCGCCGACCCGGCGGCGGCCGGACCGGACCCGGACCGATTGGCCCGGATCGGGGTCTTCGTCGAGCTGCACGTCGAGCAGGGCCGGGCGTTGGTCGACCTCGGCGCCCCGGTCGGGGTGGCCAGCATGATCTGGCCACACGGCCGGTGGCGGCTGGAGTTCACCGGGTCCGGCGACCACGCCGGCACCACCCGGATGGTCGACCGCCGGGACCCGATGCTGACCTGCGCGCACACCGTACTCGCCGCCGATGCGCAGGCCCGCCGGCTGGGCGCGCACGCCACCATCGGCCGGATCTCGGTGCGGCCCAACGCCACCAACGCGATCCCGGCCCAGGTGCACGCCTGGCTGGACGCGCGGGCCGCCGACACCACCGCACTGGCCACGCTGGTCGAGGCGGTCGGGGCCGACGCGGCGGCCCGGGCACAGGCGGACGGTACGTCGGTGGCGGTGGTCCGCGAGTCGGACAGCCCGCCGGTCGCCTTCGACCCGGACCTGACCGACCGGATTGCCACGGCGGTGGGTGCGCGGCGGACCGGCGCGGCGCCGGTGCTGCCGACCGGCGCGGTGCCGGTGCTGCCGACCGCCGCCGGGCACGACGCCGGCGTCCTGGCCGGACACGTGCCGACGGCGATGATCTTCGTACGGAATCCGACCGGGGTGTCGCACGCCCCGGACGAGCACGCCACCGACGACGACTGCGCCGCCGGGGTGCGGGCCCTCGCCGCCGCGCTGGCCGACCTGGCCGGCGAATGAGGCGGCCGACGGATCGGGCGGCCCGGTTGAAGGTGCCGGCAACCGGGGCGGCCCGGATGAGCTGGTACGCCGAACACGCCTGGCTGGGCGGGCCGGCCCCGGCGGCCGGGGTGCTGATCGAGGCCGAGGCGGGCCGGTTCACCGCGGTCACCGCCGGGGTGGCGGCACCGCCGGGCGTACCGAGGCTCGCCGGGGTGACCCTGCCCGGCCTGGCCGACGCCCACTCGCACGCCTTCCACCGGGCGCTGCGCGGGCGGACCCACGACGACCGGGGCAGCTTCTGGACCTGGCGGGACCGGATGTACGCGGTGGCCGGGCGCCTGGACCCGGACAGCTACCTGGCGCTGGCCCGCGCGGTGTACGCCGAGGCGGCGCTCGCCGGGGTGACCTGCGTCGGCGAGTTCCACTACCTGCACCACGATCCGCAGGGCCGGCGCTACGCCGAGCCGAACGTGATGTCCGACGCGCTCGCGCAGGCCGCCGCCGACGCCGGGGTGCGGCTCACCCTGCTGGACACCTGCTACCTGACCGCCGGGGTGGACGGGGCACCGCTGACCGGGGTGCAGCGCCGGTTCGGCGACGCCGACGCGGCCGACTGGGCGCAGCGGGCGCAGGCGTGGTCACCGGCCGGTGACCACGTCCAGGTCGGCGCGGCGGTCCACTCGGTACGGGCGGTACCGGCCGCCGAGCTGCCGGTCGTCGCCGGGGCGGCGGCGCAGCGGGGTGCCCCGCTGCACGTGCACCTGTCGGAGCAGCCGGCGGAGAACGCGGCCTGTCTGGCCCGGTACGGCCGGACCCCGACGGCGCTGCTGGCCGACGCCGGGGTGCTCGGCCCGGACACCACCGCGGTGCACGCCACTCACCTGACCGATACCGACGTGACGCTGCTGGCCGGAGCGCGGGCCGGGGTCTGCCTCTGCCCGACCACCGAGCGGGACCTGGCCGACGGGATCGGCCCGGCCGGCCCGCTGGCGGCCGCCGGGGTCACGCTCAGCGTGGGTAGTGACAGCCACGCGGTGGTCGACCTGTTCGAGGAGGCACGGGCGGCGGAGACACACGAGCGGCTGCGCACCGGCCGGCGCGGGCACTTCTCCCCCGGCGAGCTGATCTCGATGGCCGCCGGAGCCGGGCACGCCGCGCTGGGCTGGGCCGACGCCGGCCGGATCGCGGTCGGCGCCCGTGCCGACCTGGTCACCGTCCGGTGCGACAGTGTGCGCACCGCCGGGGTCGACCCGGCCGGGATGATCTTCGCGGCGACCGCCGCCGACGTCACCGACGTGGTGGTCGACGGCCGGCCGGTGGTCGCCGACGGCCGGCATCTGCACGTCGACGTACCGGCCGAACTGGCCGCCGCGATCCGGGCGGTGACCCGGTGACGGCGGCGGCGGGCGGCACGCTGCTGGTGACCGGCATCGGGGAGCTGGTCACCAACGATCCGGCGCACGACGGCGGCCCGCTGGGGCTGCTGACCGACGCGGCGGTGCTGGTCGACGGCGACCGGGTCGCCTGGGTGGGGCACGCGGCGCACGCGCCGGCCGCCGACCGGCGGATCGACGCGGGTGGCCGGGCCGGCCTGCCCGGTTTCGTGGACAGTCACGCGCATCTGGTCTTCGCCGGGGACCGGGCGGGCGAGTTCGCCGCCCGGATGGCCGGGGTCCGCTACGACGGCGGCGGCATCCGGACCACGGTGGCGGCGACCCGCGCCGCCAGCGACGACGAGCTGCGCGGCACCGTCGGGCGGCTGCGCCGTGAGGCGCTGCGGCAGGGCAGCACCACGATCGAGATCAAGAGTGGGTACGGGCTCAGCGTCACCGACGAGGCCAGGTCGGTGCGGGTGGCGGCGGAGTTCACCGACGAGACGACGTTCCTCGGCGCCCATGTGGTGCCGGCCGAGTACGCGGACCGCCCCGACGGCTACGTCGATCTGGTTACCGGCCCGATGCTGGCCGCCGCCGCGCCGTACGCCCGCTGGGTGGACGTGTTCTGCGAACGCGGCGCGTTCGACGCCGACCAGGCCCGCGCGGTGCTGGCCGCCGGGGCCGCGGCCGGCCTGGGGTTACGGGTGCACGCCAACCAGCTGGGTCCCGGCCCTGGGGTGGCGGTGGCGGTGGAGCTGGGGGCGGCCAGCGCCGACCACTGCACGCACCTGTCCGACGCGGACGTGGCGGCGCTGGCCGGGTCGGCGACCGTGGCGACGCTGCTGCCGGGCGCGGAGTTCTCCACCCGGTCGGCGTACCCGGATGCCCGCCGGCTACTCGACGCGGGGGCGACGGTGGCGTTGGCCACCGACTGCAACCCGGGCTCGTCGTACACCACGTCGATGCCGTTCTGTGTGGCGCTGGCGGTCCGGGAAATGGGGATGACCCCGGCGGAGGCGGTCTGGGCGGCAACCGCCGGTGGCGCGCGGGCGCTGCGCCGCGCCGACGTCGGCGTGCTGCGCCCGGGTGCCCGCGCCGACCTGCTGCTGCTCGACGCACCGTCCCATCTGCACCTGGCCTACCGGCCGGGTGTGCCGCTGATCCATCAGGTCCTGCACGACGGAGTACCGACATGTCCACTGTGACGATCGAACCGGACGGGATGACCGCCGCACAGGTGCGGGCGGTGGCCCGGGACGGGGCACGGGTCGAGCTGAGCCCCGGCGCGGTCGCGGCGATGGCCCGCAGCCGGGACATCGTCGAGTCGATCGAACGCGACGGCCGCCCGGTGTACGGCGTCTCCACCGGGTTCGGGGCGCTGGCCAGCAGTTTCGTCGCGCCGGACCGGCGTTCGGAGCTGCAGCACGCGCTGATCCGCTCGCACGCGGCCGGGATCGGCGCGCCGATGCCCGACGAGGTGGTCCGAGCCATGCTGGTGCTGCGGGTGCGGTCGCTGGCGCTGGGTCGTTCCGGGGTGCGTCCGCTGCTCGCCCAGGCGCTGCTGGACCTGCTCAACCATCGGATCACCCCGTGGGTGCCGGAGCACGGGTCGCTCGGCGCGTCCGGTGACCTGGCACCGTTGGCGCACTGCGCGCTGGTGCTGATGGGTGAGGGCTGGGCGCGGGACCCGGACACCGGGGACCGGGTCGACGGCGCGGTGGCGTTGCGTCGGGCCGGGCTGGCCCCGGTGGAGCTGGCCGCCAAGGAAGGGCTGGCGCTGATCAACGGCACCGACGGGATGCTCGGCATGCTGCTGCTGGCGGTCGAGGATGCCGGGCACCTGTTCGCCATGGCCGACGTCACCGCCGCGCTGGCGATCGAGGCGATGCTCGGCTCGGACCGGCCGTTCCAGGCCGACCTGCACACCATCCGGCCGCATCCCGGTCAGGGCGTGTCGGCGGGCAACATCCACCGGCTGCTGCAGGGCTCGGCGGTGATGGACTCGCACCGCGACGATCTGCTGCACGCGGTGCAGGACGCGTACTCGATGCGGTGCGCGCCGCAGGTGGCCGGGGCGGCCCGGGACACGCTGGCGTTCGCCGGCACGGTCGCCGGCCGGGAGCTGCGGTCGGTGGTGGACAACCCGGTGGTGCTGCCGGACGGACGGGTCGAGTCGACCGGCAACTTCCATGGCGCGCCACTCGGCTTCGCCGCAGACTTCCTGGCCATCGCGGCCGCCGAGGTCGGGTCGATCAGCGAACGCCGGGTGGACCGGCTGCTGGACGTGAACCGGTCCCGGGGCCTGCCGGCGTTCCTGTCCCCGGACGCCGGGGTCAACTCCGGGCTGATGATCGCCCAGTACACCGCCGCCGGCATCGTCGCGGAGAACCGCCGGCTGGCCGCACCGGCCTCGGTGGACTCGGTGCCGACCTCCGGGATGCAGGAGGATCACGTGTCGATGGGCTGGGCGGCGACCCGCAAGCTGCGTACCGTGCTGGACAACCTGACCAGCCTGCTGGCGGTGGAGCTGCTGGCGGCGGTACGCGGTCTGCAGCTGCGCGCCCCGTTACGGCCGTCGCCGGCCGGCCAGGCGGCGGTGAAGCTGGTCGGCGCATTGGCCGGTCAGCCGGGGCCGGACATCTTCCTGGCCCCGGCTTTGGAGGCGACGCGCGCGGTGGTGGCCGGCACCGAACTGCGGGCGGAGATCGAGGCCCGGATCGGCCCGCTGCGCTGACCCGATGCGCGTCGCCGTCACGCCGTGCCGGTCCGCTATCTGCTAGGCCGACACCGTGGGTGCTGGGCGGTGGATAAGCTGGCAGCCCTTCCATGATTCGCGGCTCTGTTGGCCGGGTCGGACCTGGCGGACATAGCCGAGGCGACGGTTTGGAGGTCAACGAGGTTATCCGCCGGTGGCAGCGGTGGGCCGATGGTTAGGCGCGGCTGGACGACGGTGGACGTCCGGCAGCGGACCTTGGTTGAGGTTGGGGCCATCGAGCATCGGCTCGGTCCGGGTTGATCTCGCGGGTCGCCCCACCGTCATCGTGTCTACGCCGGTCAGTCGTCCGGTGGTAGGACGACTCGGCGCCTAGGGCGTGTATCAAAGTCGGCCGTGGGCGGGTGACGACTTTCGGCGTGTCGCTGCCCGGTAAACAGCGAGGTCTCCGGTAGACGGCTTATCGACCAAGACGAACCATCAACACGGAGACCTCGTGACCAGCGTAGCGGTGACGAGGCGGCACGACCTGACGGACGCGCAGTGGGCAGTCCTGGAGCCTCTCCTGCCCACCGCACGCCGACCGGGCCGACCGCCCGCATCAACGAAACGGCAGCTCATCGACGCGATCCGGTGGCGGACCCGGGCCGGCGCCCCGTGGCGGGACATCCCCGACCACTACGGCTCCTGGGCTGCGGCGTACGCCCTGTTCCGCCGGTGGCAGCGCGACGGGACCTGGGCACGGATCCTGACCGCGTTGCAGGCCCTGGCCGACGCGGCGGGACGGATCGTCTGGGACGTGTCCGTGGACTCCACGATCAGCCGAGCGCACCAGCACGCCGCCGGAGCGCGTAAAAGGGGGATCTGCAGGCCGAACCACCCGGCGGTACCGGGTCGGAACCCGACGACCACGCGTTGGGGCGTTCCCGTGGCGGACGGACCACGAAACTGCACCTGGGCTGTGAACAGGGACAGAAACCGCTGTCGATCGTGCTGACCGGCGGGCAGCGTGGCGACAGCCCGCAGTTCACGACGGTCCTCGACCGAATCCGGGTGCCCCGGCTCGGGGCCGGTCGGCCCCGGACCCGTCCGGACCGGGTGCTGGCGGACAAGGCGTACACGTCGAAGGCGAACCGTGCCTACCTGCGTCGACGGGGTGTCGCCGCGACGATCCCGTCGAAGGCCGACCAGGACGCCAACCGGCGGAAGAAGGGGTCGAAGGGCGGCAGGCCGCCGGCCTTCGACCCCGAGATCTACAAGCAGCGCCACGCGGTCGAGTGCGGGATCAACCGGCTCAAGCGCAACCGTGCCGTCGCGACCCGCTACGACAAGCTCGCGGTCCGGTACGAGGCGACCGTGCAGGTCGCGGCGATCAACGAGTGGCTGTGACCGACTTTGATACACGCCCTAGGCGACCTGGGTACGGTGCGCGGTGGTCTCGGCGTCCCTCGTCGTACTCCGGGTACGCAGCCAAGCTGCGTACCGCGTCCACATCCACATCCGCCGCCGATTGCCGGCCCGCTCCGCTGCCCGCCGGGCCACGGATACGCCGCCGTCGACCTGGTCATCCGCCAGACGGAGACCGTTGCCAACAGGTGCGCTCCCAGAAGCAAGCCTCGTATCAGACCATCAGATCTGACGTGCGATCTCGAAGGCGCAGCCCCAGGAGACGGTCACGCCGGCTCCGCCGTGGCCGTAGTTGTGGATTACGCGGGTCTCGTAGAGCTGTTGCTCCTCAACACGGACGTACGGCCGGGTGGGTCGAAGGCCAACTCGGTGCTCGATGACCTGGGCGTTGCGGAGGCGTGGTTCGACATCGGCGCAGCGGGCGATGATCGCGGCTGCTGTGTCTGGATCTGGTTCTCGGCTCCAGGCGCCAGGTTGAGCGGTGCCGCCGAGGATGAGAGCCTCGCCCTGCGGGTAGAAGTGCAGCAGGTCCGGTGAGAGCACGGTGTCTTCAGAGAAAAACTCGGTGATGCCGGGGTTCTCGACGACGACGAGTTGGCCTCGGATCGAGGTGAGTTCTGGGTCCGGCACGAGGTCACGGGCGCTCACTCCGGAACAGTTGACGATCAGCGGAGCGACCTGAACGGCCTCGTCGAGGGAGCCGATCCGGCGGAGGGCGATCTCCCCACCCGCTGCCTCCAGCCGCTGTCGCAGGTAGCCGAGGTAGACCGGCATGTCGACCAACGGGACGGTGTACCGCCAGCCGGTGGCGAATCCGTCCGGTAGCTCGCTCGGCTTGCACATCCGGAACCCGTCGAGTTGGTTGCCCCACTCCGGCGGTTCGACGGGCTTGCGGGATGCCTCGATGCCGGAGACGAGCCGTACCCACCCTTGCCACCGCCCGCATGCCGGGCGGTGGCCGGGTCGGGCCCGTGGCACCCGAGGTCTTCCGAATCAGCGACGAGGTTCTCGGCACCGATTTCGGCGACCTCGCACCGCCATTCGACACACAGCCGACCACCTGTTTGCCGAGAACCCGGGCGGCGTAGGAGACGCGATCAGCTACATGCGGTCCGGGGTGGCGATGCCCAGTAGGTGCAGGCCCTGGCGCAGGACTCGGGCGGTCAGGTCGCACAGGGCGAGCCGGCTGTCGCGTACCTCGTCTTCGGCGCGCAGGACCGGGCAGTGTTCGTAGAAGCCGCTGAAGGTGGTGGCGAGGGTGTGCAGGTAGCCGGCGAGCCGGTGGAACTCTAGGGTCTGTTCGACGCCGGTGACGACGGCGCCGAAGTTGGCCAGTTCGAGGGCGAGGGCGTGTTCGGCCGGGTGCATGACCACGATCGGCGTACCGGTGGGCTCGATTCCGGCGCGGCGGAAGATGGACCGGATCCGGGCGTGGGCGTACTGCAGGTACGGGGCGGTGTTGCCGTCGAGGGACAGCATCCGTTGCCAGTCGAAGACGTAGTCCTTGATCCGGTCGGTGGACAGGTCGGCGTACTTGATGGCGCCGATGCCGACCGCGCGGGCGACCTCGGCGATAGCCGCGTCGGGCAGGTCGGGGTTCTTCTGCCGGGCGAGTTCGGCGGCCCGGGTCACGGCCTCGTCGAGCAGGCCGACGAGTTTGATCGAGCCACCGGCGCGGCTGCGCAGCATCTTGCCGTCCGGGCCGAGGATCGAGCCGAACCCGATGTGTTCGGCCACGGCCGGCGGGTGTAGCCAGCCGGCCTGGCGGGCGACCGCGAACACCATTTCGAAGTGTTGCCGTTGCGGTAGGCCCACGACGTAGAGCAGCCGGGTCGCGCCGAGGTCACGGGTCCGGTGGCGGATCGCCGCGAGGTCGGTGGCACCGTAGCCGTATCCGCCGTCGCGTTTACGCACGATGATCGGCAGCGGCTGTCCGTCGCGGCCGGTGAAGCCGTCGGGGAAGACGCAGGCGGCGTCGCCGCTGTCGCGTAGCAGCCCGAGCCGGTCCAGTTCGTCGGTCACCGGGGCGAGCATGTCGTTGTAGTAGCTCTCGCCGTAGAAGTCCTTGTCGGTGAGCAGGACGCCGAGCTGGTCGTAGACGGTGAGGAAGTACTTCTCCGACTCGGCGACGAGCATCCGCCACAGCCGCAGGGTCTGCTCGTCGCCGCTCTGCAGGGCGACCACCCGCAGCCGGGCCCGTTGCTTGAACGCGTCGTCGGCGTCGAACTTGACCCTGGCCGCCTTGTAGAACGAGTCCAGGTCACCGACGGACAGTTCGTGGGCGGCCTCCGATTCGCCCAGGTCCAGCAGATGCTCGATCAGCATCCCGAACGGGGTGCCCCAGTCGCCCAGGTGGTTGGCCTTGATCACCCGGTGGCCGAGCCATTCCAGCAGTCGTACGGCGGCGTCACCGATCACCGTCGACCGCAGATGCCCGACGTGCATCTCCTTGGCCACGTTCGGCGCCGAGTAGTCGACGACCACCGTTGCCGGGATGGCGCTGGGTGCGACGCCGAGCCGGGTGTCAGCGGCCATCGTCGACAGCAGTGAGCCGAGGGCCGGGTCGGCGACCGTCAGGTTGATAAACCCTGGTCCGGACACCTCGACAGCTGTGCACAGGTCCGCCAGCTCCGCCCGGCCGACCACCTCGATGGCGATGTCCCGTGGCGGGCGGCCGAGCCGACGCGCCAAGGGCAGGGCTGCGTCGGACTGGAAGTCGGCGTGTTGTGACCGCCGCACGACCGGATCGACCGGCCCGCAGGCCACCGCCGCGAACGCCTGCGCCAGCCGGTCGGCCAGCAGTTTCTCAAGACTCATCAGGTACGCCAATCATGCTCCGACCCGCCTCCGTCAGGGAGGCAGGTCATCCGGGAAAGACTCGGGGAGCGGATCGATCGACGACCAGGGGTGACCGGCGGGGTCGATCCGCCGGTCACAGAAGAGGGGTTCAGCTCAGGCGGTCGAGTGCGGCTCGCAGGCGAGCCAAGGTTCGCTCACGTCCGAGGATCTCGACCGACTCGAACAACGGCAGCCCGACCGTACGGCCGGTCACCGCGACCCGGACCGGTGCCTGCGCCTTGCCCAGCTTGAGTCCCCGCTGCGCGCCGATCTCTTCCAGCGTCGACTTGAGCACCTCGGCCCGCCACTCGCACGTCCCGTACGCCTCGACCACCGCGGCCAGCAGCGCCGGGGCATCGGCCTTCATCGCCTTCGCCCACGCGGCCTCATCGGCGACCGGCTCATCGAGGAACAGAAAGTCGACCATCGGCACGATCTCCGACAGCAGCGCGATCCGGGTCTGCGCCAATTCGGCGACAGCGGCGAACGCGGTGGCGTCGTACGCCTTCGGCCGCCACGGCACGATGTCGCCGCTCAACCACGGCTGGCACGCCTCGATGAACGCCTCCACCGACAACGCCCGGATGTAGTCCCCGTTGAAGGCCCGCAGCTTCTTCACATCGAAGAACGCCGGCGACGGATTGACATCCTCCAGCCGGAACTCCGCCACGATGTCATCCCACGGCAGGATCTCCCGATCACCCGACGGCGCCCAGCCGAGCAACATCAGATAGTTACGCATCGCCTCGGCCAGGTAACCCTCGGCACGGAAGTCCTCCAGAGCAACCCGGTCCCGGCGCTTGGACAACTTCTGCCGCTTCTCGTTGACCAGGATCGGCGCGTGCACCCACACCGGCGGCTCGGCGCCCAACGCCTCCCACAGCAACTGCTGTTTCGGCGCGTTCGGCAGGTGCTCCTCAGCCCGGATCACATGGGTGACGCCCATGACCATGTCATCGACCACGTTCGCCAACAGAAACACCGGCGACCCGTCGCCACGGGCGATCACGAAGTCCTCGATCAGCGCGTTGTCGAAGGTCGGCTTGCCTCGCACCAGGTCGACGATCACGGTCGAGCCGTCGTCCGGCGTACGGAACCGCAACGCGCGACCTTCCCCAGCAGGCAGACCACGGTCCCCGCAGAAGCCGTCGTAACCCTTGTGCTCGCTGCCCGTCCGGGCGATGACCTGATCCCGGGCGCAGTCGCAGTAGTACGCGCGCCCAGCGGCGAGCAGCCGGTCGATGGCCTCGCGGTGGTGCTGGGCATAGTCGGACTGGAACAGTGGGCCCTCGTACTCACTCGGACCGATGCCGAGCCACTCCATCGCGTCCAGGATGCCCTGGACCCACTCCGGACGGTTCCGCGCCGCGTCCGTGTCCTCGATCCGCAGCACCATCGTCCCGCCCGACTGTCGGGCCAGCACCCAGTTGAACAGGACAGACCGGGCATTACCGACGTGGAACATGCCCGTCGGGGAAGGCGCGAAGCGCACACGGATATCGGAACTGGCCACGGATAGCAGGCTACCGAACTACCTCCGCTTACCTTCACCGATATCCGCTCGGAGCGCCGGGAGGCACAGCTATGCCCCGCTCGTCTCAGCGGACCGCTGCGCGCCCAGGCCGTGTCGTCAGATTCCCCGGCCGCGCTTGTGCAGGGTACGGAGCACCAGGTCCGGCCGTACCGCCCGGCTGGCGACGGCGAGGGCGAGGTAGGCGCGCGGCTCGCGCGGGTTGCGGGCCAGGGTGTGCCGGGCCCAGCGGATCGCCCCGCGGCGGTGCCCGGCCGCGGCCTCGGCGAAGGCGATCTGTCCGGCGACCCGGGCCTCGCCGGCCGGCTCGGTGGCGAACTCCGGGTAGCGGTCCAGCAGCCACTGCAGGGCGGTGGCGATGGTGTCCCAGCGCTGCGCGAAATAGGACCGCTTGTGCCAGCGGACCAGCACGTACGGCGTACGTAGGTTGCGCAGCGGGGCGCTGCGGGCGGCCCGGAGCAGGAACTCGTAGTCCTCCGCGTAGCTGCCCGGGATCTCCTCGTCGACCAGCCCGAAGCCGTCGACCAGCGCAGCGCGCCGGATCAGGAACGTCGACGGGTGCAGCTCGGTCATCCGGTCGCGCAGCAGCGCGGCGAGTGACACGCTGTCGAGGTCGAGCACCCGGTCGTTGACGGTGCCGTCGTAGCTGACCTGGATGCCGCAGCTGACGAACTCGGCGTCCGGGTGGGCGAGCAGCTCGTCGACCTGGGCGGCGAGCTTGCCGGGCAGCCACCGGTCGTCGTCGTCACAGAACGCGACCAGCTCGCCGGTCGCGGCCAGGATGCCGCTGTTGCGGGCACCGGCCAGGCCGGCGGTCCGGCCGTTGCTGATCACCCGGACCGGCCGGTGTGGATCGTCGCTGGCCAGCGTGGTGTCCGGGGTGGACTGATCGTAGACCACGACCACGTCGACGACGGCCGGATAGTCCTGTTCGCGGATCGCGGCGATGGCCTCGCGCAGCAGCTCGGGCCGGTCCCGGGTGGGGACCACGACGCTGATCGTCGGGGTCCGGTCGGCGGTCACCGCGACCGCCGGCTGAGCACGCGGCGCGGGTTCGCCGACGAGATCAGCCCTTCGATGATCTCGCCGACCCGGGCGACGGCCGCGAGTCGGGCCGTGTCGGTGCCGGCGTCGGCGGTGATGCCGAAGCTCGCCGGGGCGCGCAGCCCGGCCTCCAGCGCCTCGAACAGCGCCGTACGCGACTGGCAGAGCCGGATCAGCCCGGCGTCGGCCAGCCGGCGGGCGAACAGCATCTGATGGTCGTCGACGTGCTCGTCCAGAGTGGGATCCCGGGGTACGACGATCGGCAGGTGGCGGTGCCGACGGGCTTCGAGGATGGTCGCCGGGCCGCCGTGGCACACCACCAGGGTGGCCCGCTGCATGGCCTGCTGCAGCGCGTCGTGGTCGAGAAAGTCGATCGCCCCGGCCAGCTCCGGTGCCCGGCTGTGCCCGTACTGCACGATCAGGTCGGCCCGGTCGGCGGCAGCGGCGTGCCAGTCCTCCAGCCAGCCGATCAGCCGGTCGAACCGGTGCCGGTCGGTCCCGACGGCGACCAGGATGGTGCCGGTACGCGGCCCACCGCGCTGCCGGGGGATTCGTGCGGCGACGCCGGTCGGCCCGGTGTTCGACAACGCGGATTCCACCACGATCAACTCCTTGACCTGGCCACTTCTACTCTTGTTACATTGACATGTCATCGTCGTTGATAAATGCGCACAGTTATAGCAGGTTGCCGACGACGGTCGCCTCCGGGTACTGGCGCCGCTGCTCCTCCCACTGCACGAGCATCGCCGACAGGAAAGGGCGACACAGCCGCGCGGTGAGCGTCGCCGTGTCGATGCGGTCATAGACCTCGATGTAGATCGCCGGCACCCCGCGCAACCAGGCGAGAAACACGAAGGGAAAGGCCACTCCGGCACCGGTGGTGATCACGGCGGCGACCTGCCGCCGCCGGAAGATCCGCGCGGCGAGCCGGGCGTTGCGGACCAGGTTCCGCAGGTTCCGGGTCGTCGGATGGTGCGCCCACATGACATCCTCGCCACGCAACAGCGAGGTGGCGTCCGGCGTGTCGAAGGTCACCCAGCACCGTGTTCGGTTGACGTACCACGGCTCGAGCGCAAGCAACTGCGCGAGGTGACCACCGCTCGAGCCGACGAGCAGGAGCGTGGGTGCACTGTCAACGTCAGGCACGTTGTTGGCCACAGACGCCCCCAGAGTTCACTAGCCGGCCAACCGCTGTTTGGATTAACAATATATGCGACCACGGCCGGAAAGAAAATTGGCGGAGGTCGCTTGACACCTTCCCGTCGATCCACTTGACCTGCGACAACATCCCGATCACCACAGTTCGCAACTACGCACCGAAACCGTCCGACAACTGAGTATTCCAACAAACAGTTACTATCCGTGCCCAAGAATGTGAGAGATTTTCTACCCGTTCGATAGGATTAGTAGGTGTGCAGACCCAGGCGCCACCGCCGACAAGCTGGCAATCGCATGATCGACAATCCTGACGTCGGGCACACGACAAGGATGTCTCAATATGTAAGACAATCCGGGGCGACTGTCAGTCGGCGCCCCGCTGCTCTATCACGTCCAGCAGCGCCGGGTGCAGCGCCGGATTCCAACCGGCGCCGCCAGCCGCCAGCCGCCAGGTCCGTAGCCACATCTCAATCAGGTAACTCTGGACGATCAGCCGCCGCCGCTCGGCGTCCACACCCAACGCTGGGGCCAGCCGGTGCAGTTGGGCGTCCACAGCAGCCGCCGCGCTCGCCGCCGGAGCCCCGTCGAGCACCAGTTTGCGCTGGAAGGCATCGTGCGCCAGGTCAAAGCCGACCGGTACCTCGGGACCACTGTGCTCCCAGTCCCAGGCGACCAGCCGGCCGGCGTACCGGCCGAGATTCCACGGCACCCAGTCCCCGTGCCAGTGACCGAACTCGACCCGCACCTGCTCGAACCGCTCGGCCAGCCGTTCCACCGCCGCTGCCAACCGGCGTCCGGCCAGCGGGTCGGCGGCGCCGGCGGCAGGCCCGTCAGCGCCCGCCGTACCGTCGGGGTCACTCGCGCCCTCCGTACCGTCGGGGTCACTCGCGGCCGCAGCGGCCGAGCGCCGCAGCCGGTCCAGGAAGGCCGAGCCGGCCAGCGGCTGCGGCGCGGCCGGCGCACCACCCCGCCGGGCGACCGCCAGCACCGCCGCGACCTGCGGCGGCTCGCCCAACCCGACCCCCCGCACGTCGGCGGGCAGCGGCTCGACGACGGTGACCGCCTGACCGGACCACTCGCCTGCGGCCAGCAACCTCGGCACCACCGGATGCTCGCCCACCCCCGCGACCGGCGCCACCGCCGCCAACGCGGCGGCCTCGGCACGGACCAGTTCCCGGGTGGCGTCGTTCCAACCGATCTTGGCGTAGCCGCGTGGCCGGCCGGCCGCGTCGAACAGCTGCACCGTCGGCTTGTGGTTCGGGTCCGGCGGACGGACCCCGATCGCCGCGTACCAGCGCGCCCCGCCGGAGTGCGCCGCCAGCTGGTCGACCAGCGTCAACTGCCCGGCCGGCCCCGGCCCGGCCGACACGGTCAGCACCGCCGGCCGGGTCACCTGCAGCACCCCGGTCCGGGCCGCCAGACCGAGCAACGCCCGGGGCAGCCGCACCCGCAACGGGCGCAGCGCGTTGTACGCCCAGACCGAGGCGGCGGTCACCCGACGCGGCCCCAACGGCAACAGGAACCGGGCCCGGGCCGGCGACGGCACCACCGCGTACCGGGCCAGCAGCCGGTCGGCTGGATCCAGCGCCGGCTGCGACGCCCCGGCCGGCAGCAGCGTCAGCCGCACCCGTTCGTCCGGGAAGACCGCCCGGGTCACCCAGCCGAGACCGTCGTCGCGGCGACGCGGGTCGGTGCCGGTCATCGCGGCACCCCGGCCCAGTCCAGCCGCAACCCCAGCCGCTGCGCCAGCGCCTCGTTGTGCGGCTGGTAGTAGGCGGTCAGCTCGGCACGCAACGCGTCGTCCATCGGCGCCGACCGGCGGTCGTTGTACACCTTGAACGTCGGCAGCTCATGCCCGGGCAGGCCGAGGAAATCGAGGGTACGCAGATAGGCCGACCGGGTGTCGCGGTAGAACTCCTCGCTGGTCAGGAAGAGGAACTGGGAGCGGTCGAACCGGTCCAGCCAGGGCTCGAGATGCTCCAGGTAGCGCCCACGCGCCCGGTAGGTGTACCAGTCGTACGGCTCGGAGAAGTAGTTCGGATCGGCAATCAGCCGGTCGCGCTCACCGGCGGTCCGCTCCGGCTCGCTCGCCAGCGCCTGCGGGAAGTCCAGCGGCTCCTTGCCCTCGGTCCGCCGCTCCTTCCAGTGCGAGTACGCCCGCTCGACCGGATCGCGCAGCAGCACGATCAGCCGTACCTGGGGCAGCAGTTGCTGGACCCGCTCGGCGGCGGTCGGGTGGAACATGTACAGCGGAGCGGCCTCGCCGGCGCGGACCGGGCCGCCGTACCGGGCGGTCAGCGCGGCGCGCTGACGCTCGGTGGGAAAGTGCGACCGGTACCACGCCTCCCCCCGCGACCAGTGCTCCTCGAAGTAGTGGGTGGCCTTGGTGTTCCAGGCCGGGAAGAGCCGCGGCACCAGCGGATGCTGGATCAGGTAGTTCCACAACGACGTGGTACCGCCGCGCTTCGTGCCGATGATCAGGAAGTCCGGCAGCGGGCGACGGTGACTGGTACGTACTCCGTAGTGCACCATCGACTCGCGTACCCGGTCGGTCACCTGGGTCGGTACCGCCTGCTTGATGCGGTCCCTGATGGACGCCATGGCCGTCTCACCCACCTCTCTGTCTGACGCTGCGCCACACCCGGCGCCGCACACCCGGCAGCGCCGACATTACGATCACGACCGCGCCGACCAGGGCCAACGCGGTACCGAGGCCGGCCACGTCCCGGCCGGCCGCGACGACCGCGACCACGCTGACCGCCCCGACGCCGGCCAACGTCGCCGCCGCCGCCGCCGACACCGGGCGGTCCACCAGTGGTTGCCCGACCACCAGCCGGGCGGCGGTCGCCGCGATCAGGTTCTCCAGCACGATCCCAGTGGCCCAGGCCACCGCCATGCCGAGCACCCCGTGCCGGGGCACCAGCCAGAACGCCAACGACACCGTCGCCGTCAGATTCACCAGCGTGGCCACCAGGTGCAGGCCGCTGTGGCCGCTCATCAGCAGCAACGTCTGCACGTTGCCGACCGCGACGTTCACCAGCATCGCGACCGCCAGCACCGTCATCGCCGTGGCGCCGGCGGCGAACTCCGGCCCGAAGATGCTCAGGAAACCCGGCGCGAAGACCGCCAGCAGCAGATAGACCGGCCAGGAGAGCACGATCGCCCAACTGGTGGTCTGCCGGTGCACCGCCGCCGCCTCGGCCGGCCGGTCCGCGCCGAGCAGCCGGGACAGCTGCGGCGCGACCGCGACCCGCAGCCCCTGCAGGGCGAGCTGCCCGGCCAGGATGTACCGACCGACCGCGCCGAAGATGCCCGCCTCGGCCTGCCCGGCCAGCGCGACAGCCAGCAGCACCCCGATCCACATGCTGCCCGCGTCGATGGCGGCCGAGCCGGCCCTCGGCAGCGCGAACCGCCAGAAACCACGCCAGTCCGCCGACCCGGCCCGCAGTCGGGCGCCCCGCCCCAGACCGAGCGGTCCGGCGACCAGACCGGCGCAGACCAGCAGGGCGGCCAGCGCCGGCACCAGCCAGCCGGCCAGCCCGAGCAGCACCGCGCCGCTGGCCAGCGCGGCGAGGCCGACCAGCACCGGCCGGCCGATCGGCAGCAGGAAGAACTGCACCGCCACGTAGCCGCCGATCGGTCGGACCCCGCGTACGGCCGCGAGCATCAGACCGGTGGCGACCAGCACCGGCAACCCGACCGCGCAGAGCTGGACCAGGCGTACGGTCTCCGTGCTCGCCCGATCGAACAGGCCGTCCGCGAGCTGCGGGGCGACCAGCAGCCCGACGACGGCCACCACGATGGCGAACACCAGCGGCGGCAGCAACGCCACCGGCAGCATCCGGGCGGCGTCCCCGGTGGCGCCGGTACGGCGCCGGGGCAACGCCCAGAGCAGCCCCGTCTCGGCCCCCAGGGTGCAGACCGCAGTGGCCACGGTGAGCAGTCCGACGGCGGCGAAGAACGCGCCCGCGCCGGTTGGCCCGTAGCCGCGGGTGATGACCACCGCCAGGACGAAGCCGAACAGCCCGCTGACCGCCGCGCCGGCCAGTCCGATGGCGCCGCTGCGGGCGCTACGCCGGGTCTCCCGCTGATCGGTGGCGGCGGTCACCGTACGGCCCCGGCCAGCGGCTGCGGGACCGGACGCTGACTGGGCGGGCGGCCCGGACGTTCCCGGTCGACGAGCACCAACGCCACCCCGGCGACGTAGAAGATCGCAGTCAGGTTCTGGTTGACCAGGCCGTAGAAGGGCAGTTGGACCAGGCCGATCAGTGGCACGACGGAGAGCCACTGCGCGGCCGCCGTGCGGGCCGGCCAGCAGCGGAACCCGACGATCACGAACCAGCCGATGAAGCAGACCAACGCCGGAATACCATGGCTGAACAGCACCGCCCACAGTTGGCCCTGGGTGCCGATCGGCGCGTCGGCGGTGACCGTGTCGACCTGCACCGGTGCACCGAAACCGAGCAGCGGCGACCGCTGGACCCAGCGCAGCACCTCCAGGTAGAGCGACAGCCGGTCGGTGTTGGTGTCGCTGACACTCACCCGGCGCTCGATCAGCTCGCCGATCGGAATGAACAGGGTGACCAGCCCGCCGACGGCCAGCATCCCGAGCATGGACGCCAACGCCTTGACGTTGCCCCGGGCCGCGGCCCGCAGGCCGAGCACGGTCAGCCCGACGCCGAGGCTGAGGAACATGCCCCGGTTGAGGGTCAGGAACGCCGGCGGCAGCGACAACGGCAGGGCGACCAGCAGAACCGTCCGGGCCGGCCCTCGGGCACCGAGCAGCAGGCAGGCCACCACCGCCGGCAGGGTGATGGCAAACGTGCTGCCGAACGTGTTGGTGTAGGCGAACGGGGCCGCCGGCCGGAAGATCGGATTGGTCGAGCGGGCGCTGTACTCGGTCGCCTGGGCGTGCACCATGTCCCGGATGAACGGGTTGCCGGACAGCCCACCCGGTAGCACCAGTTCGAACGGGGTGACCATGCCGAACCGGGGCATCAGCAGGCCGAGCCAGCCGAGCAACACCAGGGCGACGAAGAACGCGCACAGCGGGCCGAGCACCACCGTCAACGCGTCCCGCTCCCGCGCCATCGTGTACACGTAGCAGCAGACGACGATCGCGGTGACGTAGAACAACAACCGGAAGGTGAAGGTGAGCAGCGCGCCGACGTCGGCCAGTTGGGTGGCGCTGACCACCACGAGGGCCAGGAAGGCCAGCCAGAGTCCGGCGCCGGCGGGCAACGGGATCCGTCCCCGGACGAACATGACGATCAGCAGCAGCGCGCCGAACACCGGCCAGCCGAAGTAGAACAGCCCGCTGAGCCACCAGACCGGCACCAGGCCGAACATCAGCCACAGCGGCCAGATCGGCAGCGCCGGGGGGTGCCGGGCCTGGTCAACCACGGCCGCTGCCGGTGAGCACGAAGCCGAGCGGCTCCGCCCCGGCGGCGCGCAACCGGTCGGTCAACCGACGCAGGTCGGCCAGCCGGGTACGGTCCCGCTCGACCACGACGATCGCGGTGCCGGTCCGCGCCTCCCGCACGCCACGCTCGTCCGACTCGGCCGGTGGGGCGTTGAACAGCACGATCTCCCCGTCGCGCGGTGCCTGGGCGTACAGGCCGATCCGGACCATGCCGGCCCCAACGGTGAGCGCGTCCGCCGGCAGCGTACGGACCGGGATGGTGGCCACCACCGGGCCGCCGTCACCGGCCGGGCGATCGCCGGCCGCCGACCGGTCCCCGCCCGACGGCTGGGACTGCCCGGTACCCGGGGTCGGCCGGGGCGACGGTCGCCGTACGGGACCCGCCGGGGCGTCCGCCGTGTCGGTCACCCGGGGCAGGATCACCGTACGGTCCTGGTCGACGTTGGGCAGGGAGAAGATCAGGGTGCTCTCCGGGTCGCCGCTGTCGCCGGGGCGCTGCTCCGCAGCACCCGACTGGGTCGGTGCCGTACCACCCGGCTGGGGCAGTGCCGTACCACCCGGCTGGGCCGGCACGAACGGCCCGGACGGTACCCGGCGCCGGTCGGCGAGCAGCGCGTCGCGCAGTGCGGTCACCCGGTGGCTGTCGTCGCCGATGTAGACGTCCCGCCCGTCGGCGGCGAGTGCGA
This sequence comes from Solwaraspora sp. WMMB762, assembly GCF_049179115.1. Classification (NCBI taxonomy): domain Bacteria; kingdom Bacillati; phylum Actinomycetota; class Actinomycetes; order Micromonosporales; family Micromonosporaceae; genus Solwaraspora; species Solwaraspora sp. WMMB762. The sequence goes on along the minus strand of NZ_JBMHMD010000001.1, from coordinate 6,575,930 downwards.
CGGCGAGGCTCGCGGTCATCGGGGTGGTGTCCTCCCGGTTGCGCGACGAGATCACCACCACCGGGGTACGGACCGCCTGGCGGAGCTGTTCGGCGATGGCCATGCCGACGTACCGGACATCGGCGTCGACGGTACGCCCGTCGACCCGCATCCCGCGGCGGCGTACGGTGCCCAGCAGCGGCAGCCCGGCTACCTCGCTGGCCTCCGCCTCGCTGCGGATCCGCCGGTCCACCGACTCCCGCAGATAGGTCAGCAGCACCCCGAGCACCGCGCCGACCAGCAGACCGGCCAGCAGGTACAGGATCCCGGGCGGACCGTCGGTGGACAGCTGCTGCTGGGCACTCTGGGTGATCCAGCCGGGCGTGACGTCGATCGCGGCGATCTCGGTGCGGGCCGCGTTGAGCTCGGTCAACTGGTTGCTCAGCGAGCCGAACTCGGCCAGCGCCGCGTCGGCAGCCGGGGTGCTGTTCGCGTTGGCGACCCGACGCTGCGCCGCGTCCTGCTGCTCGGCCACCTTGACGATGCTCTCGTCGTAGGAGGCCAGCATGTCGGTGCGCTGCCGCTCGTACATCTCCTGGCGCACCTGCAGGTAGGTGGCGGCCGCCAGGTTCACGGTGTCGACGGCGTCGTCGACCGTGCCGGTCGAGTAGGTGAACCGCAGGATCTGGCCGCCGGTGGGGACCTCGATCTGCAACGCCCGGCGGACCTCGACCACGTCGGCCGACCGGGCGTCGGCGATCCGGGAGAGCACCTCGGTGCTGGCCGCGATGCCACTCTCGACGTTCATGTTGACCGAACGGTCGGCACCGGCCCCGGGATAGGTGAAGGCGTCGGTGACCACCGGCCGGACCGCGACGACCGCGGTGGCAGAGGCGGCAGGTGGGGCCACCACCAGGTAGCCGATCGCCAACAGCAGGCCGGTCGCGGCACCCGCGACGACCGTCATCCACCGCAGCCTCGGGATCCGCAGCAGGTCGGTGAGGGTCACGGTCCGAGCTGGCTGATCACTCATCGAACTTCTTCACAATCTGCTGCGGATTGCCGATCACGACGACCCGGTCGGGTACGTCGACGCGGACCACCGTGCCGGCACCGACGACGCTGTCGTGGCCGATCCGGACGCCCTTCATCACCAGGACGTGCGCCCCGATCCAGACGTTGTCACCGACGACGATCGGTGCCCGGGTCGCCGGGCCGGGTGGCGCGTGCCGCAGCTGCGGCGGGAGATTGTGAAAATCGTTGTCCATCAGTTCACAGTCGGACAGCAGACACCGGTCGCCGACCTCGACGCTGGTCCAGCTGCCGATCCAGGTGGCGTTGAGCAGGCAGTCCGCACCGACCGTGACCTCTCCCGTGCCGGCGAAGCGAACAAACTTGTTGAGCCGGGTCCGGTCGCCGATCGTCACCCGTACCCCTCGGCGCAGCCGGATCCGGCCCCGGATCTCGACGCCCCGGCCGAGCCGCAGCCGAGGATAGCGCAGCTGGTAGTAGGTCCGTTTGACGGCGAACAACACCCGCAGCAGCGTGCCGTACCGACGCGTGCTCGACCCCACCGGTCCGCCTCCCCTGTGCAACGATGCCTCACCCTACAAAATGGCCGGTGGGCCGGCAGCAGGGATGCTGACCGCCGGCCCACCTCGGTCACCGGGCGACGCTAAGCCGCCCGGTCACTCGGCCGCGAAGAACATCGACCGGTTGGTCCAGTCGAACGCCGGGTCGGGCTCGGCCAGCACGGTCACCGTGGTGCCGGTCACGGCGACGTCGGCGGTCGGATCGAACGGCACCGTCCGCAGTCGCCCGTCGGACGAGCCGAACACGATGCTGCCGGCCACCCAGGCCATGCCACGGACCGAACTCCAGGTGACGCCGTCGGTCGGCACGGTGAACTCGGTGGCGCCGAGGTAGTTGCCGTCGAGTTCGAAGTACCGGTAGAACAGCTGGTCGTTGCCGCTGCCGGAGCGGGTGTAGTAGAGCCGGCCGTCCAGGTAGAACGCCGCGTTGAGTGACAACGCGTCGAACCAGGAGTTGTAGCCCGAGCTCTCCCACGGCCCGCCGACGCTACTGCCGTTGAACATCGAGATGTCCAGCCGGCTGCCGGTGTCGGTGCCGGCGACCGGGCGGGCCCAGTAGATCCGGTCGTGCACCCGCCACACCACGCCGGCGTCGACCAGGTTCGGCTGGTTGGTGACGGTCGCCGCGCCGAGCGTTGCCCCGTCAAACGGCACCTTGGCCAGGTCGCCGTTCGCTGCCGGCAGGTAGAGGTAGCCGGTGCCGCCGGTCGGCGGGTTGCGCGGCACGACGGTCCGCCCACCCGCGTCCGGGAACATACCCAGCCGGCCGTGGTACTCGTTGCCCATGCCGTCGGAGTTGTGGCCGAAGTAGAGGCCGTCGGAGCCGAACCAGAGCACCGGCACCGCCGAACCCCAGCTACTCGCGCCGGGCGGCAGCGCCGATCCGCCGCTGCGCCGCGGGTTCCAGTTGACCGGCATCCCGGTCGCCACGGTCACCGCACCGATACCGAGCCGGTCGACCGCACCGTCGCCGGCGTTGTCGCTGCGGTTCGGGTTGTTCAGCCAGCGGAAGTGCCCACCGGTGTAGGCGATGCCGTCGCGGACCACCACCGAGGTGATGGTGTCGTTGCCGGTGAAGTTGAGCCAGGTGGCGTCGAGGCCGCTGCCCCGGGCGGCGGTCTCGTAGCGGGCCAGCGCGTCACAGTACGCGGTCGGCCAGCCCGAGCCACCGTTGGTGCCGACGACGAAGTAGCTGCTGTCGTCGCCGAAGCTGATGTCCTGCACGTAGTGGGTGAAGGTCCGCCAGGAGCAGTTCGGCGCGAACCGGTGGTTGCTGTCCCAGTCGACCAGGGTCGGGGTACCGGTCAGGTCGACCATCGCGATCTGCTCCCGGGTCAGGCCTTCGACCTCGCGGAAGTTGCCGCCGAAGACCAGCGTGTCGCCGTCGGGCGCGACGTCGAGCGTCCACACGTACGGCGGCACGTCGTGCCGGCCGACCGCGATGTCGACCGCGAAGGTCGGATCGATCGCGCCGGTGTCCACGTCCAGCCGGGCGAGCCCGGCGTGCTGGGTGCCGTTGACCCAGTTGAACGCGCCACCGATGTAGAGCCAGTCGCCGCTGACCTCCATGTCGCGGACCACTCCGCCGTCGGAGCGGCCCTCCCAGGATGACACCGTGGCACCGGTCGCCGGGTCGAGGGCGACCAGATTGCGGCGGGCCTCTCCGTTGACGTTGCGGAAGACCCCGCCGACGATCAGCTCACCGGCCGGAGTGACCTCGAGGGAGTTCACCGCACCGTCCAGGTCGGGCTGGAAGCCGGCGACCAGCGCGCCGGTGGACCGCTGGTAGCCGAACAGGTACGGCCGGGCCTGCCAGGTCGCCGAGCTGGTCGGCCGGATCTCGGTGAAGGTGCCACCGACGAAGATCACGCCACCGATCTCGGCGAACGCTCGGGCCTCGCCGTTGCGGGCATGTGGAGTGTGGTCCGCCGGGTTGGTCGAGACCAGAGTGGCCGGAGCCGGGGTGGGGACGACGGCGGCGCCCGCAGCCGTCGCGTCGATGATCAGTGTCAGCACTACAGCGGTCGCGACCAGGGACGATGCCCACACGCGACGGCCGCTGGACAGACGCCAGCCAGGCTGGGATTGGTTCACGCTTCCCTCCAGATGGGAAATTGTCTCAGACAGCGTGCGCCAACCCCAGCCGGGTCAGACATCCACCGATCGGACGGCGGCCGATCGGGTTTCTACCAGTTTTGCGGAACGTCCTACCAGGTCAACTCCGGCCCGGCAGCGGCTGCCGGAAGTAGGAGTCCTTGCCGGCCTTGGTAAATCCGGCCAGCGCCGACGGGTTGTGGTTCATCGTCATGTTGCAGGTGGCCGATGTGCTCGTCGATCCGGCGGAGTTGAAGTAGACCACCGCCTTGATCTTCGGATGCGCCTTGATCGCTGCCGGGAACTGCTCGAACCACCGCTGCTTCGCCGCCGGGTCGTCCGGGTGGAAGTTGCTGCCGAACTCGGCCAGCATCCGGGGTTTGCCCACGCCGATGCGGTGCTCGTCCAGCCACCGGTAGAACCCACCGACCGTGGTGTGCGGGTCCTTCCAGGTCTTGCCACCGTTGCAGGCGTAGAAGTTGTACGGATCGTAGCCGACCCAGTCCACATAGGCGTCACCGGGATAGAGACCGGCGTACCGGTCGTAATGGCCCGACCAGCCCATCATCACCCACACCCAGACCGCGTTGTCCGCGCCGGCCTTCGCGAAGCGCTGGTGCACATGCCGCCAGGCCCGCACGAAATCGGCATCGCTGCCCTTGGCCGGCTCGTCCTCCGGCTCGTGGTCGAAGCCCATGAACACCGGCACCCCGGTCGCCTTGATCCGGCCGGCCACGTCGTCGATCACCGAGTCGTACCGGCCGCTGTAGACGTCCCGCCAGCTCAACGTCGTGCCGGAGGAGAAGATCCGGGACTCCCAGGCGAAGAACATCAACCGGCCGCCGCGCATCTGCTCCTGCTCGAACTTGTCAGGGAACGCCCCGTTGCTGCCGGCGTTCGAGAAGTCGTGATAGCGGTGCACGATGTCGAACTTGCGCCCGACCTGCGCCTCCACCTCGGCGACCGCACCACCGTGGTTCCAGCCCTTCGCGGCGCTGGTCGGCGAGTACATCCCCCACCAGGCACCGCAGGCGGGCACCAGCAGGTCCGACACCGAGCCGCAGCCGGCGCCGGGGGCCGGCGGACTGGCCGACGCGCTGGGCGCGACGGTCGGCGAAGCGGACGCCGACGCGGACGCCGACGGGGCCGCGGTGGTCGGCACCGGCGCGCTCGGCGGCGCGGACGGAGTGGGCGCCGCCGCCGGTGGCGGAGTGCTGGGCGCGTCCGCCGCCGGTTCGTAGCTGATCACCAGCCGGGGCCGGATCGACTGGTCGCGGTATTCGACCGACGGCCAGTAGACACGCTGGTTCAGCCCGGTCTGGCGCAGCGCGAACGTGTAGGTGCCGTTGCCGCCGACCTGCGCGGACACGTCCCACTCGTTGTAGCCCTTACGGACCGTCGGCAGCGTCGCGAGTGCCCGGTCGACGGTCCGGGCGATCCCGTCCGCCCCGGCCAACGACGGCCGCGACTGACGGGCGTCCACTGCGGTCCGGTACGCGGTGACCTGCGCGTCCAGGTCCTGCCAGGAGTACAACTGCAGACGGACCCGCAGGTTGCGGACGGTCTTCGGCAGTTGGTCGACGGTGAACTCGACGATCGCGTCCCGGGCCCCCCGCGGGTTGCGTTCGCAGAGCGCGGGACAGGTGGCCAGGGTGGTCTTCGCCCCGTTGTCACCGTCCTGCGGCACGTCGGTGGCGGTGGTGTCCGCGGCGGCCGACACGGTGACCTCGTCGTCGGCGAGCAACGGCAGGGCGGTGACCACCATGCCGGCCAGCAGCGCGGCGCTCACGCCGCCGACGATGAGTCGGCGGCGGCCCGACCCGGTACGCCCGATGGCGTCGCTCAATCTGTGTCTACTCAAGAAAACAGCCCCCCTGTGGCATGAGCTTGCCGCGCGAGCCTAACGGGGGTGAGCTCAGATGTACGCCGCGTAACCAGAGATCTAAGCACTAATTAAATTTACCGGCGTCATCCGACGGTCTTCGCGACGACCTTCGCCATCAACCGGAATGCCTTGCCACGGTGGCTGATCGCGTCCTTCTCGGCCGGGCTGAGCTCGGCGTTGGTCCGTTCCTGGCCGTCACCGAGAAAGATCGGGTCGTAACCGAAGCCACCGTCGCCGCGACCCGCGCGCAACAGCCGGCCGGACTGGCGTCCTTCGACCAGGTGTTCCTTGCCGCCGGGCAGCACCAGGGCCGCCGCGCAGACGAACGACGCAGCCCGGTGCTCGTCCGGCACGTCGGCGAGCTGGGCCAGCACCAGATTCAGGTTGGCGAGGTCGTCGCCGTGCCGGCCGGACCACCGGGCACTGAACACTCCGGGCATCCCGCCCAGCGCGTCGACGGCCAGCCCGGAGTCGTCGGCGACCGTCGGCAGCCCGGTGTACCGGCAGCCTTCCCTGGCTTTGAGCAGTGCGTTCTCACCGAAGGTGAGGCCGGACTCGGGCACCTCCGGGTAGGGCTCCAGGTCGGCCAGCCCGACCAGTTCGACCCGGTGGGCACCGAGCGAGGTGTCCAGGATCCGCTGCAGCTCGGCCAGCTTCTTGCCGTTGCGGGTGGCGAGCAGCAGCCGGGTCCGCCCGGCCGGTGCCGCGCTCACCGGTCCAGCACCTTACGCTGCGCGGCGGTCAGCTCGGCGCAGCCGGCGACCGCCAGGTCGAGCATGGCGTCGAGCTGGTCCCGGCCGAACACCGCCGCCTCGCCGGTGCCCTGCACCTCGACGAAGTCCCCGTCGCCGGTGCAGACCACGTTCATGTCCACGTCGGCCGCGACGTCCTCCAGATAACACAGATCCAGCCGCGGTTCGCCGTCGATCACGCCGACGCTGACCGCCGCGATCGAGCGCCGCATCACCCGGTCCGGCTTGCCGCTGAGCGCCTTGCGGTCGGCCAGCCAGCTGACCGCGTCGTTCAGCGCGACGTAGCCGCCGGTGATCGCGGCGGTCCGGGTGCCGCCGTCGGCCTGCAGCACGTCGCAGTCCAGCACGATCGAGTTCTCCCCGAGCGCCTTCAGGTCGACGGCGGCGCGCAGGCTGCGCCCGATCAGCCGGGAGATCTCGTGGGTCCGGCCGCCCAGCCGGCCCTTGACGCTCTCCCGGTCCGACCGGGTGGTGGTCGCCCGCGGCAGCATGGCGTACTCGGCCGTCACCCAGCCCAGTCCGGACCCTTTCCGCCAGCGGGGCACCCCCTCGGTGACGCTCGCGGTGCAGAGCACCTTGGTCTGCCCGAACTCGACCAGCACCGACCCTTCCGGGTGCATGCTCCAGTTGCGGGTCAGGGTCACCGGTCGTAGCTGAGCGTGGGTGCGTCCGTCGGGTCGTGCCATGTGCAGAGCCTATGTGCCGCACCGCTGCGGGCCCCGTCCGGGTCACACCGGACCGGTCGGGCCCTCGCCCGCGCCCTGCGACACGAAACCGTCCGGGTCGCAGACCGGACCGGTCCGCTCAGGCGGCGACCGGCAGGCGGGCCACGACGCCGGGTACGTCCAGCACGGCGCGGTAGTGCTCGATCAGCTCGTCGCCGATCGCCGCCCAGGTGCGGCCGGCGACCGCGGCCCGCGCGGCCCGGCCGTACCGGGCCCGGCGGGCCGGGTCGGCGACCAGCCCGGCGACCGCCCCGGCGAGCGCCGTCGGGTCACCGGGTGGCACCAGCAGCCCGGTCACCCCGGGCGTGACCAGGTCCATCGGCCCACCGGCGGCCGGCGCCACCACTGGTACGCCGCTGGCCTGCGCCTCCTGCACGGTCTGACCGAACGTCTCGTGCGGCCCGGTGTGGGTGAACACGTCGAAGCTGGCGTACAGCCGGGCCAGGTCCCGGCCGTGCCGGGCACCGAGGAAGCGGACCGCCGGCAGGGCGCGTTCCAGCTCCTTGCGGGCCGGTCCGTCACCCACGACCACGACCCGGACGCCCGGCAGCCGGCTGGTCTCGGCGAGCAGGTCCACCCGCTTCTCGGCGGCGAGCCGGCCGACGTAGCCGACCAGCGTCTCACCACCGGGGGCCAGCTCGCGGCGGGTCTGTTCGCAGCGGTGGGCCGGGTCGAACCGGACCGGGTCGATGCCGCGGCCCCAGATGCGTACCTGGTCGATGCCGTTGGCGGTCAGGTCGGCCGCCGCGGCGGTCGAGGGCGCCAGGGTGCGGTCCGCCGCGTTGTGGATCTCGCGCAGCCAGCGCCAGACGGTCGCCACACTCCACCCCAGGTGGTACGCGCGGGCGTAGGCGGCCACGTCGGTCTGGTAGACCGCCAGGGTGGGTAGCCGCAACCGGCGGGCCACGGTCAGTCCTCGCGCGCCGAGCACGAACGGGCTGGCCAGGTGTACGACGTCCGGGGCGTACTCGGCCAGCACCTCGGTCAGCCGGCGGCTCGGCAGGCCGAGCCGGAAGCTGCGGTAGAGCGGCACCGGCAGGCTCGGCACCCGGACCACCGGGTACGGATGGGCGCCGGCCTCCGCCCGCTCGGCGGCGGCCGGTGCCGGCGCCGGCGCGACCACCAACGGCTCGTGGCCGCGGGCGACCAGGTGTTCGGCGACCCGCACCACGGAGTGCGCCACCCCGTTGAGGTCCGGCGGGAAGGACTCGGTGACGATCGCGACGCGCATGGGTGTCACGGTCTCGCCCGTGCGGGTGGCCGAGGCTACGCCGCGTTGACCAGCGGGCGAACTCTGCGGCAAGAGAGCGGTTGGCCGGTGTCGACCGGTCAGACCTCGTAACGGGCGCCGGCCCGGACGATCTCGACCGGCCCGTCGAAGCTCGACGCCGCCGCCTCGAACGTCGACGCCTCGCTGCCCCAGGCGGTGACCAGGTGGGTCAGCAGCAGCCGGCCGACCCCCGCCTTGGTCGCGGCCTCCCCGGCCTCCCGGCCGGTCAGGTGCAGGTCCGGCGGGTTGTCCACCCCGTCGAGGTAGCTCGCCTCGCAGAGGAAGACGTGCGCGTCCTGGGCCAGCCGCAGCAGCGCCTCACAGGGTGCCGTGTCCGACGAGTAGGTCAGCACCCGGTCGCCGTGCTCCACGCGTACCCCGTAGGTCTCCACCGGGTGGTTGACCCGGTCGACGGTGACCTGCAGCGGGCCGATCGGGAAGCTGCCGGGTTGCAGGCCGTAGAAGGTGTAGACGTCGTCGACCGGCTCGCCGCTGATGTTGTACGCGGTGGCGATCCGGTCGGGCGCGCCGGCCGGGGCGTAGACCGGCAGCGGCGGGTACGGGCCGTCCGGGGCGTAGCGCCGCACCACCACGTAGGTGCAGGCGTCGAGCATGTGGTCGCAGTGCAGGTGGGTGAGCAGGATCGCGTCGACCGCGTGCAGGCCGGCGTACCGCTGCAGGGCGGACAGCGAACCCGAGCCGAAGTCGACGAGCAGGCGGAACCCGTCCGCCTCGATCAGGTAGGCCGAACAGGCGGCCTCGGGCCCGGGGAAACTCCCGGCGCAGCCGAGTACGGTCAGACGCATCAACTGTTCCCACGGTCGCGGTGAGACACCGGCGATGCGCCGTTCATGCCATCGAAGATCTCCACCAGCGGCTCTGCCACGCTCGGCAGCCTACGCCGCAGCCAGCGGCGGAATGAAAGATCCGCTGCAACTTGTCGTCAACGTGACACCGAAGCGCGAACAACTGGAGCGACTTCGACAACCCGCCCCAGGATCGCCCATAGCGCAACCAATCATTTGCACCGGAGCAGCAGGCCACAGACCGCGCCGACCGGTGCGGCTCAGGCCCAGAGCTGACCTTCCAGCGCCTCCTCGGCGTCGGACAGCGTGCCGCCGTACGCACCGGTGGAGAGGTACTTCCAGCCGCCGTCGGCGACCAGGAACGCCACGTCGGCGCGGCGGCCGGCCTTGACCGCCTCGTGCGCGACGGCGAGCGCGGCGTGCAGTACGGCGCCGGTCGAGAAGCCGACGAAGAGCCCCTCCACCTCGACCAGCTGCCGGGTCCGCAGCACCGCGTCGCGGGTACCCACCGAGAACCGCCGGGTCAGCACGTTCGCGTCGTACAGCTCCGGCACGTAGCCCTCGTCGATGTTGCGTAACCCGTACACCAGCTCGCCGTAGCGGGGCTCGGCGGCGACCACCTCGATGCCGTCGACCTTCTCCCGCAGGTAGCGCCCGGTGCCCATCAGGGTGCCGGTGGTGCCGAGCCCGGCGACGAAGTGGGTGACCGTGGGTAGGTCGCGCAGCAGCTCCGGCCCGGTGGTCTCGTAGTGGGCCTGGGCGTTGCCGCTGTTGCCGTACTGGTAGAGCATCACCCAGTCGGGGTGCTCGGCGGCGATCTGCTTGGCGGTGGCCACCGCCTGGTTGGAGCCGCCGGCGGCCGGCGAGAAGATGATCTCGGCGCCGTACATCCGGAGCAGTTGGACCCGTTCGGCGGATACGTTCTCCGGCATCACGCAGACCAGCCGGTAGCCGCGCAGCTTCGCCACCATGGCGAGTGAGATGCCGGTGTTGCCGCTGGTGGGTTCGAGGATGGTGTCGCCGGGCCGGAGCCGTCCGGCCTCTTCGGCGGCGCGGACCATGAACATGGCCGCCCGGTCCTTGACACTGCCGGTCGGGTTGCGGTCCTCCAGCTTGGCCCACAGCCGTACCGGTGGTGCCCCGTCGGGCACCACCGGGGAGAGCCGGGGCAGGCCGACCAGCGGGGTGCCGCCACACGCGTCGAGCAGACTGTCGTAGCGCGTCATGGCGGGCCGCTCAGCCGCTGACGGCGCTGGTGGCGGCCGAGGCGACGTCGCCCGCACCGCCGGCCACCGCAGGCAGGATCGTCACGGTGTCCCCGTCGGCGACCTTGGCCTCGAGCGCGCCGAGGAACCGGACGTCCTCGTCGTTGACGTAAATGTTGACGAACCGGTGCAGGTTGCCCTCGTCGGTGACCAGCCGGCCGCGTAGGCCGGAGTGCTTGGCGTCGAGGTCGTCCAACAGGGCGGCGAGGGTGTCCCCGTTGCCTTCGACGACCTTGGCGCCGCCGGTGTAGCTGCGCAGGATGGTGGGGACGCGAACTTCGATAGACATTGACGTGCTCCTATTGCAACGGTAGGTCGGACCAGACTGCGGTGCGGTACGGCGCCAGGGGTCAGCGGCCGGACGAACACTCGTAGTCGACCGTGGTCGGGGTCTGCCCGAACAGGTACGACTGCACCGCGTGCGGGTCGACACCGGCGTCAATGAGATTGACCGGCTCCTCGGTCACCACGCCGTCCACGATGCGGAACGACCGGATCTCGGTGACCTCCGGGTCACGGGTGGAGACCAGCAGGTAGTGGGCCTCGGGCCAGCCGGCGATCGCCGCGTCGGTGCGGGACGGGTACGCCTCGGTCGCGGTGTGCGAGTGGTAGATCACCACCGGCTCCTCGTCCCGGTCGTCCATCTCCCGCCACAGATGCAACTGCTCCATCGAGTCGAACTCGTAGAACGTCATCGAGCGGGCCGCGTTCTGCATCGGGATGTGCCGGGTCGGCGTGTCCGAGCCGGCCGGTCCGGCGACGACGCCGCACGCCTCGTCGGGGTGATCCCGGCGGGCATGGGCGACGATCGCGTCGATGATCGACCGGTCGATGCTCAGCACCACCCCAGCCTACCGCCTTCTCCGCTTCTCCGGCCCGGCCGGCCCGTGGCGGTCGTCACGCTGGCCGACACTGTTCGACACCAGCCGACGTCAGTCGAGCAACGCGCCGAGCAGGGACTCCTGCAGATAGCCCAGGTAGGCGTAGACCGACAGCTGGAACAGCCGGCTCGACGACGGATCGTCCCGCTCGGCCGCCGCCAACTCGACGCCGAGATCGGTGTCGGCCCGCACCTGCAACCGGACGCCCATCGCCAGCCGGGCGTCGTTGATCGCGCGCAGCCACGCCTCGGCCGCCTCGCCGTCCAGGCGGACCTCCGCGCCCGTGTCGTCGGCGTCGGCCGGCAACGCGGCGAGCACCGCGCCCGCCTGGTCGATCTTTGCCGTCTTGAGGTCGCTCTCGGTGTACCGCCGCAGCTCCGCCGAGCTAGCCGGATCGTCCGGGTAGGTGTCCGGAAACAGCCGGTCGACCACCGGGTCGTCCCGTTCGAACCCGTCGGTGAGTAGGCCCACCACCTCACCGGCGACCTTGCGCAACACCCGTACCTCGTCGGGGGAGAAGACGGCGACGACGCGCCCGTTGCGGCGCCGGAACATGCTCATGCCCGGTCGACCGTCGCCCAGAGCCCGTAGGCGTGCAGCCGGGACGCGTCGAGCTCCATCCGCTCGCGGGCCCCGCTGGACACCACCGCCCGGCCTTTGTTGTGCACGTCGAGCATCAACTCCTCCGCCTTGGCCTGGCTGTACCCGAACAACTTCTGAAAGACCCAGGTCACGTACGTCATCAGGTTGACCGGATCGTCCCAGACGATGGTCACCCACAGGCGTTCGTCACCTGGCATCTCGACCGTGTCCGGCGTCTCGACCGGAGCAACCTGGGGAGCCGCCATTCCCCCATCGTGCCACCGGTGGGGCCGGGGCGGACAACGCCCACCGCGGTCAGCCCGGCGCGTCGCCGCTGTCGATCGCATCAGCCAACAGGTTGGCCAGGCCACGCCGTACTGCGGCGAACCGCAACGCGATCTCCTGGGACAGCGTGATCTCCACCGCCCGCAGCGCCTGCTGGATCCAGGACCGGGCCTGGTCCGGCGCCATCCCGGACGGTCCACCGCGCGGATGCCAGCAGTCGGCGGCGAGCGCGACGCCGATCGGCGGCACGGTGCACCGGGACCGCTGCACCGGGTACGCGGCGAAGACATCCACCACCACGGTGGACGGCCCGGCGACGGTGGATGGCACCGGCTCGCACCGGCCCGCGGCGGTCGTCAGGAGTCCTTCCGCGACCGCCGTGGGCGGATCCCCGAGCAGCCGGCCGCGGAGCTGCTCGCGCAGCAGCGGTCCGAGCCGCTCTGCCGGGTCGGACCCGAACACCTGCTCGACCGCCTCGTCCACCGCGTCGTCCACGCCCACGGCACAGGCCGCGCTGGCGTGCAACGACAGGGTCAGCAGCTCGCGGTCCAGGAAGCCGGGTATCCCGGCCGGTCCACCGCCGAACAACAGCTCGCGGACGGCAGCCAGGTGCAGGTTGGCCAACTCGATCGCCAGGGTGTGCCGCACCCGCTGGCCGATCCGTCGCACCACCCGGTCCAGCCGCTCGGACCAGTCGACTGCCGGCCCGCCGGACGGCAGTGTCGGTGGCTCGTCGAACGCCAGCTGATCGGCCAGACCGGCGCCGGCCCGGTGCAGCGCCTCCCGGGCTGCCCAGTCGGTCACCTCCCGGCGGAGAAACACCGCATCGCCGGTTGCCGCGTCGACCGAATGCCAGGGTGCCTGTTCCAGCTCCGGAACAGCGGCGAGCAGCTCCGCCCGCTGGAACGACTCGCCCGCGCTCTGTACGCCGGCCGCGGTGATAGCGACGAACACCGCGACACCGGCACCCAGCGCCCGGCGCAGCAGTTCGTGTTCGATCTGCCCGGGCGGCGGCCCGGCACCAACCACGAAGACCAGCGCGCCGCCGCGTACCGCCGCGTCGAGCAGCACCGTCGCGCCGGCCGACCGGAGCGTCTCCAGGTCGGGCGAATCGACCAGGCTGAGCCGGCGCAGCGAGGCATCCGGCCGGATCACCTCGACCCGGCGCGGTGGACGGGGCAGGGCCAGGCCGGCACCGGACCGCGCCGACCGCGCTGATCGCGCCGGTACGATCCATGGCTGCGACCAGCCGGGCAGATATGCCGCGATCCGCTCGACCGTGCCGTGCCGGACGACCAGGAAACTCTCGGGCGGACGCAGGTCGGGCAGCGATTCACCGTCGAGAAACGCGGTCAGTACGGCCGAGCGGCTACTGGCGGCGGCTCCGACCACGACGGCCGCGACCGGTTCGTCGGCCGGTGGGGGCGGCGGCACCGGGGCGGCCATCGGCAAATCCACAGCCAGGTCACCCGGGCGGCGCGGCCGCCTGCGCTGCCGGGGAACGCGGGCGGCGGCGCGGGTGGCCGGGCGAATCGACGGTGCTGTCACGGACTCCACAAGATGAGCTCCTTCGGGCGTCATCGCCACGAAATACCAGTACACCGACGCTACGTGCACAATCACTTACGCAGCGACGACTATCGCTACTCAACTGATCGAACACTTCATACTCAACTGCGATCCGTGACCGGCCCTTCCCCCTTGGCAACCGTTCTATATGCTCCCCTGCCATGGGCCTGTGGAGCTTCGTGGGACGGTCCGAAGAGCTCGACCGGCTGTTCGCCGCCGCCACCGACGGCGGTCGCGGCCTGATCCTCAGTGGCTCCGCCGGGATCGGCAAGAGCAGGTTGTTACGCGAAGTCGTAGGTAAACTGCCGACCGAGACCTACGCGGTCTGGTTCGCCTCGGGCAGCGTCAGCGCCGCCGGCCTGCCGTTCGCTGGCCTCGCCCAGGTGCTCCCGGCGGACCAGCCACCCGGGTTGTCCCCCTCGGCGCTACTGCGGTGGGCCGTCGAGTCGCTGCGACAACGTGCCGCGGGCCGGCCGATCGTGCTCGCCATCGACGACGCGCATCTGCTCGACCCCTCCTCGGCTGCGGTGACGAACCTGATCGCCCGCTCCGGTCAGGCCACTGTGCTGGGTACGCTGCTTCGCGGCGAGCCGGTGCCGCTGCCGATCCGGGCACTGTGGGCCGACGATCTGGTGGTACACGACGAGCTGGCGCCGCTGGACGTCGTCGACAGCACTGGCCTGCTGATGGAACTGCTCGGTGGGCCGCTGGACCCGGCCTCGGCCGAACGGCTGTGGCGGCTGTCCGAGGGAAACCCGCTGCTGCTGCGGGAGCTCGTCATCGCCGCCCAGTCCGGGCAGGAGCTGACCCAGACGTACGGGGTGTGGCGGTGGACCGGCCGGTTGGAGCTGGCACCGAGCCTGACCGACCTGATCGACACCCGGATCGGCCAGCTCAGCCCGCCGGTCCGTGGTGTCGTCGAGCTGGTGGCGTTCGGCCAGCCGATCGGGCTGCGGCTGCTGCTGCGGACCAGCCGGCACGCCGACGTGGAGGCCGCCGAGGAACGCGGACTGATCCGGGTCGACGTCGCCGACCGCCGGCAGGACGTGCACATGGCCCATCCGCTGTACGGCGAGGTGGTACGCCGCCGGTGCCCGGTCACCCGGGCGCAGCGGCTGCAGGCGCAGCTCGCTTCGCTCGTGGACGGAGTAGGAGCACGCCGCCGGGAGGATCTGCTGCGGGTGGCCGTCTGGCGGCTCGAGTCGAACACCGCCGACGACCCGGCGATGCTGCTCAGCGCGGCCGGCCGGGCGTTCGCCGGGTACGACGTCCCACTGGCGGACCGGCTGGCCGCCCGAGCGTTCGACGCCGGCGGCGGGTTCGACGCCGCCGAGCTGTGGGCGACCATCCTGATGTTCCGCGACGAGCCGGAGCGGGCCCTGGCCACCATCGAGGCGGTCCGCGACGAGGTCAGCACCGACGAACGACGCAGCCGCTGGTTGATGGTGCTGGGACTGGTCGCCTACTGGGGGCTCGGCAACGAGTCGACGCTGGAGGACCTGGCGGCCGGTGCCCGCGAACTGACCGACCCGGCCGAGCGGGTCCGGGTCGACTCGTTCGAGGCGATCATGCGGCTGCACCGGCTGGAGTGTGACGCCGCGCTGCGGCTGGCCCGCGCCGTACTCGACCGGCCGGCGGCCAGTCACGCCGCCCACGGGCTGGCCCAGTGCACCATCGCCCACCTGCAGGCCGCGCAGGGCGACCTGACCGGCAGCGGCCGGGCCATCGCCCGGGTCGAGGCCGACGCCCCGCACTGGCGTACCGAACTTCCCTACCTGCAGCTGGCGCTGGAACTCGCCCGCGGCACCCGGCTGGTGCTCGCCGGCGACCTGGCCGGGATCGAGGCGATCGTCGCCGAGGAGTTCGCCGACCTGGCCGACGCCGGTGACTTCCGGCTCGGGTCCGGATACCTGTCGGTGATCCGGGCGCAGGCCGCCCGGCTGCGCGGCCGGCTCGACGACGCGCTGCGACACAGCCTGCAGGCGTGCGCCACGCTGGCCACCGGCCGGGTGTACGCCGGGCTGGCCCACGCCGAACGCGCACACGCGGCCGCCCTGCGTGGCGAGGCGGCCCAGGCCGCCGCGGCGATGGCCGACTCGGACCGGGCGCAGACACCCGGAATGGCCATCCTGTACCCATGGCGGGAGCAGGCGCGCTGCTGGGTGGCGGTCGCCGAGGGGGACGTCACCGGCGCGGTCGGCATGCTGCGGGAGCTGGCGGCCCGGCTGCGTACCGACGGTTTCGCCGGCCACGAGGTGATGGTGCTGCACGACCTGGTCCGGCTGGACCGGGCCGACCTGGTGGTCGACCGGCTGACCGAGCTCGCCAAGGTGGTCGAAGGCCCACTGCCGCCGCTGGTCCTGCGCCAGGCACAGGGCGCCGCCGACGGACCGTACGGTGCCCTGCTGCGCGCCGCCAGCGGCTTCGCCGGTCTCGGGCTGCACCTGTTCGCCGCCGAGTCCGCCGCGATGGCGGTACGGCGGCAGCGGCTGGCCCGGTCGCCGGTCACCGGGCAGACCAACGTGCTGCTCGGCCGGTCGCTCGGCCAGTGCGTCGACGTGCGTACCCCGGCGTTGCTGGCCGGCCAGCCCAACCTGACCGACCGGGAGCACCAGGTGGCGAAGCTGGCGGCGGCCGGCGTCGCCAGCCGGGAGATCGCCCAGCGGTTGTTCCTGTCGCCCCGCACCGTGGAGAACCATCTGCAACGGGCGTACGGCAAGCTCGGCGTGACCGGGCGTGCCGAGCTGGCCGAGGCGGTGCGCGCCCTGCCCGACGAGCCGGGGCCACCGGGCCAGGCCGGGCCGCACCGGCCGGGCGGCCGTACAGTAGCCAGGTGACCAGCTCCAGCCCTGCTCTGCTGACCGACCACTACGAGCTGACCATGCTCGCCGCCGCGTTGGCTGACGGCAGCGCGCACCGGCACTGCGTGTTCGAGGTCTTCGCCCGGCGGCTGCCGACCGGCCGCCGGTACGGTGTGGTGGCCGGCACCGGTCGGCTGGTCGACCTGATCCGGGACTTCCGCTTCGACGCGGAGACCGTCGGTCACCTGCGGGACCGCGCGGTGGTCGACGCCGGTACCGCACAGTGGCTGACCGACTACCGGTTCACCGGGGACATCGACGGGTACGCCGAGGGAGAGTTGTTCTTCCCGAACTCGCCGATCCTCACCGTCTCCGGCACGTTCGCCGAGTGCGTCCTGCTGGAGACCCTGGTGCTGTCGGTGCTGAACCACGACTGCGCGATCGCGGCGGCGGCGGCGCGGGCAGTGACCGCCGCCCGTGGCCGGCCGGTGATCGAGATGGGTTCGCGGCGCACCCACGAGGAGGCGGCGGTGGCGGCGGCCCGGGCCGCGTACCTGGCCGGTTTCGCGGCCACGTCCAACCTGGCGGCGGGTGCCCGGTACGGCATCCCGACGGCGGGCACCTCGGCGCACGCGTTCACCCTGCTGCACGACGACGAACGGGCGGCGTTCGCGTCGCAGGTGGCCACGCTCGGGCGGGACACCACACTGCTGGTCGACACCTACAGCATCAGCCAGGGCATCCGTAACGCGATCGAGGTCGCCGGGCCGGACCTGCGGGCGATCCGGATCGACTCCGGTGACCTGTCGGTCCTGGCGCAACAGTCCCGGGAGCTGCTCGACTCGCTCGGCGCCACCGAGACCAAGATCATAGTCTCCGGTGATCTCGACGAGTACGCGATCGCCTCGCTCGCCGCCGAGCCGGTCGACATGTACGGTGCCGGCACCGCCGTGGTGACCGGGTCCGGCGCGCCGACCGCCCGGCTGGTCTACAAGCTGGTCGAGGTCGACGGCCGGCCGGTGGTCAAGCGCTCCGAGAACAAGGCCACCGTCGGGGGCCGGAAGGTGGCGGTACGCCGGCACAAACCGACCGGCACCGCCACCGAGGAGATCGTCGTCTCGCAGGGGGTGCCGGACCGGGCCAACGGTGACCGGGTGCTGCAACGGTCCTTTGTCGCCGCTGGCGAGGCGCTGACCCGGCCGACCCTCGACGAGTCCCGCGAGCACCTGCGCCGCTGCCTGATCTCGATACCGTGGGAAGGGCTGAAGCTGTCCGCCGGAGATCCGGCCATCCCGGTGACCGTCGTGCCCGCCGACCAGTGACCGCCGGGCCGCGACCGGCGCGACCGGGTCCGGCAGGCGACCGACCGTTCAGAAGTCAGCAGCAGGAGGACGACGAGCATGCACCGGGCACTGATCATCGTTGACGTACAGAACGACTTCTGTGAAGGTGGCTCACTCGCGGTGGGCGGCGGCACCGACGTGGCGGCGGCGATCTCCCGGACCGTCGCCGAGGCACCGCAGCAGCGGTGGCGGCATGTGGTGGCGACCAAGGACTACCACGTCGACCCCGGCGCGCACTTCGGCGACCCGCCGGACTTCGTCGACACCTGGCCGGCGCACTGCGTGGTGGGCACCGGCGGGGACGAGTTCCATCCCGGGCTGGCCACCGATCGGATCGAGGCAGTCTTCCGTAAGGGCCAGTACGCGGCGGCCTACTCGGGCTTCGAGGGCCACAGCGACGACGGCACCGGCCTGGCCGACTGGCTGCGGGAACGCGGTATCACCGGGGTCGACGTGGTCGGAATCGCCACCGACCACTGCGTACGGGCGACCGCGCTGGACGCCGCCCGGGCCGGCTTCGACACCACCGTGCTGCTCGACCTGACCGCCGGGGTGGCCCGGGACACCACCGAGGTGGCGATGGACGCGATGCGGGCCGCCGGGGTGACGTTGACCGGCTCCCCGGTGCTGCGTCCGGCCTGACCCGCCGGACAGGCCGGCCCGGATATCGGCTGGCCGGCGTCGTACCCGGCAGGCATGATGCCGGCCGGAGGTAACACCGCCGATGAATCTGACTCCTTACCGGCAGGCGCTCGCGCTGCCCGGGGTGGCCCGGCTGCTCGCCCTGTCGGTGCTGGCCCGGATGCCGAACACCGCCGCCGGTGTGGCGCTGACCCTGTACGTCGTGCTGGGCCTGGGCCGAGGGTACGCCGCCGCCGGTCTGGCCGGTACCGCGTTGACCATCGGGGCCGCGATCGGCGCACCGCTGCTGGGTCGGCTGGTCGACCGACGCGGGTTACGTCCGGCGCTGGCCGTCTCGGTCGCCACCCAGGGCGTCTTCTGGACCGTGGCGCAGGCGCTGCCGTACCCCGCGTTGCTGGTCGCCGCGGTCGTCGCCGGCCTGCTCAGCCTGCCGGTGTTCTCGGTGATCCGGCAGTCGCTGGCCGCGCTGGTCCCGGCGGAGCAGCGCCGTCCGGCGTACGCCCTGGATTCGATGTCGGTCGAGCTTTCCTTCATGGTCGGCCCGGCCCTGGCGGTGCTGCTCGCCACTGCGGTCTCCCCCCGGATCGCGATGGTCGCGGTCGGCGCTGGCCTGGTCGCCGCCGGGCTGGCGCTGTTTGTCGTCGACCCGCCGATCCGGGCCCGGCACGAGGAAGCCGACCGGGCTGGCGCCCGGATCGCCCGCCGGGACTGGCTGACCCCGCAGTTACTCGGGGTGCTCGCGGTCGGCACGGCGTCGACGTTGGTGCTCGGCGGCACCGACGTGGCGTTGATCGCCGCGCTGCGGGAGAGCGACCAGTTGGCCTGGACCAGCGTCGTGCTCGCCGGCTGGGGGGCGTACTCACTGGTCGGCGGGTTCGCCTACGGCGCGACCCGGCGTGCGGTGCCGCCGGTCTGGTTGATGGTCGCGCTGGCCGCCGCCACGGTCCCGGTCGGGCTCGGGGCCGGGCACTGGTGGACGCTGGGGCTGGCCCTGGCCCCGGCCGGGCTGCTCTGCGCGCCGACGATCGCCGCCACGTCCGACGCGGTCGCCCGGCTGGCCCCGGCGGCGGTGCGCGGCGAGGCGATGGGGCTGCACGGTTCGGCGTTGACCGTGGGCATGGCCGTCGGGGCACCGCTGACCGGTGCGGTGATCGACGCCAGTACGCCGACGTGGGGGTTCGTGGCGATCGGCGCGGCGGGGCTGCTGCTGGCGCTGCCGATGGTCGCGATGCGGTCGCGCCGCCGGTCGGCACCGGACCGGGTGCCGGCACCGCGGTGACGGGCTGCCCGAAAACCCGACGCGGCCCCGGACGATGTCGTCCGGGGCCGCGTCGTAGACCGGTCGTTGGTCAGCGCCGGCCGCTCGTCAGTGCCGGCCAGTGGGTCAGTGCCGGTCGACGTTGCTGGCGGTGTCCTCCTGGTACGTGGCGCCGCCGTCCGACTCGCTGGTCAACGGCTTGGCACCGCCCTCCGGTGGCCCGGCGACCGAGTGGTGTCCGGCGGCCAGCTCCGGGAACTTCAGGTCGAACGCCGGCCGCTCGGAGCGGATCCGGGGCATCCGGTCGAAGTTGCGCAGCGGCGGCGGGCAACTGGTCGCCCACTCCAACGAGTTCCCGTGGCCCCACGGGTCGTCGACCTCGACCAGCGGTCCGGCCTTGTACGACTTCCACACGTTGTACAGGAAGGGCAGGGTGGAGATGCCGGTGACGAACGAGCCGACCGTGGAGATCATGTTCAGCGTGGTCCAGCCGTCGATCGCCTGGTAGTCGGCGTACCGGCGGGGGAAGCCCTCGGCACCGAGCCAGTGCTGCACCAGGAAGGTGGTGTGGAAGCCGACGAAGGTCAGCCAGAAGTGCACCCGACCCAGCCGCTCGTCGAGCATCCGTCCGGTGAACTTCGGGAACCAGAAGTAGATGCCGGCGAACACCGCGAACACGATCGTGCCGAACAGCACGTAGTGGAAGTGTGCGACGACGAAGTACGAGTCCGAGACGTGGAAGTCGATCGGCGGGCTGGCCAGCAGCACACCCGACAGACCGCCGAAGAGGAAGGTGACCAGGAAGCCGATCGACCAGAGCATCGGCGTCTCGAAGCTGATCTGCCCCCGCCACAGGGTGCCGATCCAGTTGAAGAACTTCATGCCGGTCGGCACGGCGATCAGGAAGCTCAGGAAGCTGAAGAAGGGCAGCAGCACCGCGCCGGTGGCGAACATGTGGTGCGCCCAGACGCTCATCGACAGCGCGGCGATCGCGATCGTCGCGGCCACCAGGCCCTTGTAGCCGAAGATCGGCTTGCGGGAGAAGACCGGGATGATCTCGCTGATGATGCCGAAGAACGGCAGCGCGACGATGTACACCTCGGGGTGGCCGAAGAACCAGAAGAGGTGCTGCCACAGCAGCGGCCCGCCGGTCTCCGGCGCGTACACGTGGGCACCGAGCATCCGGTCGGCGGCGAGCGCGAACAGCGCGGCGGCCAGCAGCGGGAAGACCATGATCACCAGGAGGCTGGTGACCAGGATGTTCCAGGTGAAGATCGGCATCCGGAACATGGTCATGCCCGGTGCGCGCAGGGTCAGGATCGTGGTGATCATGTTGACCGCGCCGAGGATGGTGCCCAGACCGGAGATCGCCAGTCCGACGATCCACATGTTGGCGCCGACGCCCGGGGAGTGCTCGACGCTGCTCAGCGGGGTGTACGCGAACCAGCCGAAGTCGGCGGCGCCGCCGGGGGTAAGGAAGCCACCCATCGCCAAGGTGCCACCGAACAGGTACAGCCAGTAGGCGAAGCTGTTCAGCCGGGGGAAGGAAACGTCCGGCGCACCGATCTGGATCGGCGTAACGTAGTTGGCGAAGGCGAACACGATCGGCGTCGCGAAGAACAGCAGCATGATCGTGCCGTGCATGGTGAACAACTGGTTGTACTGCTCCGGGGAGAGGAACTGCATCCCCGGCTGGGCCAGCTCCGCACGCATGATCAGGGCCATCAGGCCACCGATCATGAAGAACGCGAAGGCGGTGATCATGTACATGATCCCGATCTGCTTCGCGTCGGTCGTGCGCAGCAGCCGCGCCATGGCCGAGCCGCGGACCGGCCTGCGGACCGGGAAGGGCCGGCTGGCGATCGGCTTCGGTGCGACGGTGGTCACGAATGGCCTCCGGTTCTCGTCAATCCCACGGCGCCCGGGTTGATGATCCGCTGGCCGTGCCTCGCAGGCAGGATAGTCCCCGTTCACCGCCGGTCCGCACGCCGGGTGCCTGCACCGCTGCGGGCTGCCGGACGGCTCACACCGGGTCGACGAGCAACCGGTAGTGCTCCTGGAAGATCGTGCCGCCCTTGGCGCGCAGCACCGGGTCGCGCAGGACCGGGGCGACGTCGCGGGTCCGGTCCCGGTCCCGGGTCCGGTCCAGGACCCACTGGGTACGCGGCCGACGCCGGCTCTCGTACCTGGCGAGCGCCTCGACGACCGTCGGCGCGGCACGTAGCTCCTCGGCCAGGACCAGCGCGTCCTCGAACGCCATCGCCGCCCCCTGGGACAGCGTCGGTGCGGTGGCATGGGCGGCGTCCCCGACGAGCACCACGTTGCCCCGGGACCAGCCGCCCAGCTCCACCTCGTCGGTGACGGCCACCTGTACCTTCTCCACCGCGTCGAGGACCGCTGGCACCGGCCCGCCGTAGTCGCCGAGGAGCTGGCGGAGCCGGACCAACGGGTCGGCGGGCGGGGCGGAGCCGGCCGGCAGCGGCTCGTCGGCGTAGAGGTAGACCCGGCCGTAGCCCATCGGGGCGAGCGCGATGCCGGACCGTTGCCCGAGCAGTGCGGTCCACTCGGTGATCTCCGGACCGCCGCTGACCACGCTGCGGTAGGCGATCTGGCCGACCGGGTGCGGCGCGCCACCGATCTCGGCCAGTCGACGGACCGCCGACCGACGCCCGTCCGCACCGACGACCAGGTCGTACTCGGCGTGGGAGCCGTCGCCAAAGGCGACCTTGGTGGTCTCGTCGCCAACCTCCACGTCACACACCTCGGTGTGGTACCGCACCTCCCCGCCGGCGCCGGTGAGCAGCACCTGGTGCAGGTCCGCGCGGGGCAGCACCCGGCACTGCCCCACGCCCTGCCACAGCTGTTCCAGATCTACCGAGCACAGCTCGGCGCCGGTGGCGTCGAGGAACCGCTGCCGCCGGATCACCGCGCCGAGCGGGCGCAACGGATTGTCCAGCCCGAGCTCACGCAGGGCGCGGATGGCATTGCCGGGCAGGAAGATCCCGGCACCGGCGACGACGGTCGGGGCCAGCTTCTCCACCAGATCGGGCCGGATACCGGCCAGCCGCAGCGCCCGGGCGACGGCCAGCCCTGCGACGCTGGCACCGACGATGAGCACGCGCACGGGTGGTTGAGCCATGGTCCGCGCCGCCTCCGGGGGAATAGACACTCATTGAAGCCAAGAGACTACTGCCAGCAACACCGCCCGCGGTAGGCCCATCCCGCCCTGTTTGCTCCACGCGAATGCCACCCGCCACGGCGCCGGTCAACATCCACTGGTGGAAATCTTACCGGCTCAGCGGTGCCGGCGTGGCCCTCAGCGCTGCACCCTCGCCCCACCGCCACCGGCGAGCGCCGCCACCTCCTTGAGGCTGGCCGTCGAGGTGTCCCCTGGGGTGGTCATCGCCAGCGCTCCGTGTGCGGCGCCGTACTCCACCGCGACGGCCAGGTCGCCCAGCTCCAACAGGCCGTAGACCAGGCCGGACGCGAAGCTGTCACCGCCGCCGACCCGGTCCAGGATCTCCAGGCCCGACCGGTGGGTGGCGGACACGAAACCGGTCGGTGCCGACCAGGCGACCGCACCCCAGTCGTTCACCGTCGCGGAACGCACCGTACGCAGCGTCGTCGCCACCACCTTGAAGTTCGGGTACGCCCCGGTCACCTCGGTGATCATTCGCTGGAAGTTGGCAACCTCCAGGTCGGTGAGGCTCTCGTCGGTGTCCGGTACGGCGAACCCGAGACTCGCGGTGAAGTCCTCCTCATTGCCGATCATGACGTCGACGTAGCCGGCCAGCCGCCGGTTGACCTCCTGCGCCCGGGGCTGTCCACCCACCGCTTTCCACAGGCTGGGCCGGTAGTTCAGGTCGTAGGAGATGATCGTGCCGTGCCGGCGGGCGGCCGTCATCGCCGCCTCGATCGTGTCCGGCGTGGTCGGCGACAGGGCCGCGTAGATGCCGCCGGTGTGCAGCCAACGCACACCGAGCGTGCCGAACAGGTGGTCCCAGTCGACGTCCTCGGGGCGCAGCTGGCTGGCCGCGCTGTTGCCCCGGTCGGAGGTGCCGACCGCGCCGCGCACCCCGAAGCCGCGCTCGGTGAAGTTGAGCCCGTTGCGGACGGTTCGGCCGATCCCGTCGTACGGCAGCCAGCGCACGTAGGCGGTGTCGACGCCGCCCTGCAGCACCAGATCCTCCAGCAGGCGACCGACCTCGTTGTCGGCGAACGCGGTGACGACCGCGGTACGCAGGCCGAAGCAGCGGCGCAGGCCCCGCGCGACGTTGTACTCGCCGCCGCCCTCCCAGGCCCGGAAGCTGCGGGCGGTGCGCACCCGTCCCTCCCCCGGGTCCAGCCGCAGCATGACCTCGCCGAGCGAGACCAGGTCGTAGCGGCAGTCGGCGGCCGGCCGGGGGTGCAGCGGGGCGCGGTCGGCAGGGTGCTGTTCGGCCATCTCACGACTCCTCAGTCAAAGGTCGGACCGGTCCTGGTCGCGGTCGAACCGGTCCTTGTCGAGATCGGTTCCATGCCGGGTCGGCCCGGTCAGTCGGCGGCGCGGGCGGCGGCGACCGCGGCCGCGGTCAGCCGGGTCACCTCGGCCCAGTCGCCGGCATCGAGCAGGCGGGGGGCGACCATCCAGGTGCCGCCGACGGCAAGGACCGCCGGGTGGGCCAGGTAGTCCGCGACGTTGGCGGGGCTCACCCCGCCGGTCGGGATGAACCGCACCGACCGGAACGGCGCGGCGAGCGCGGACACCATGCCCACCCCGCCGAGCTGCTCGGCCGGAAAGAACTTGACCGTGTCCAGCCCGGCGTCGAGGGCCATCTGGATCTCGGTGGCGCTGGACACCCCGGGGAAGACCGGCAGGTCGAGCTCCTGGCAGCGGCGCACGACGGCCGGTCCGAAACCAGGGCTGACCACGAACCGGGCGCCGGCGTCGACCGCCCGGTCGACCTGTTCGACGGTGAGCACGGTGCCGGCACCGACCAGCATGCCGGGGTGCCCGGCCATCGCCGCGATGGCATCCGCCGCCGCCGGGGTGCGGAAGGTCACTTCGGCGGTACGCAGCCCGCCGGCGAGCAGCGCCTCGGCCAGTGGCGCGGCACCGGCCGGATCGGCCAGGACGACCACCGGAAGGATCCGCCCCGCACCGATCACCGAGACGACGTCGCCGCCGTCGTGCGCGCCCCCGTCGGCCTCGCGGCCGGTTGACTCACGTTCAGCATCATGAACATCGGTCACGTACGTGACCATACTCGGTGGCACATCGCTGTCAACCGGTGCGGCGCTGGTTAGAGTGACCGCCATGGCGGCGCAGGAGGGTTTCCAGCCGGTGAAGTCCGCCGGCCGGACGTTGGAGGTACTGGAGGCGCTGGCCGCCACTCCCGACCGCCGGTCCCTCGGCGAACTGGCGCGGGTCCTGCAGATCCCGAAGAGCAGCCTGCACGGGATCCTGCGCACGATGATGCATCGCGGCTGGGTGGAGACCGATCCCACCGGCACCCGGTTCGGCCTGGGCGTACGGGCACTGCAGGTGGGCGCGGCGTACCTGGCCGCCGACAACGCCGTCAGCCTGCTGGACGGCGTGCTCGACGCGCTGGCCGGGCAGTTCGGTGAGACCGTCCATCTCGGCCGGCTGGACGGCCCGCACGTGGTCTACCTGGCCAAGCGCGAGTCGGTGCACCCGCTGCGGCTGTACAGCGCGATCGGCCGGCACCTGCCGGCGCACGCCACCGCGCTCGGCAAGGCGCTGCTCGCCGAACATCCGGACGACACCGTCGACCAGTTGCTGAGCTGGCCGTTGCGCCGGATGACCCGGCGTACCATCACCGATCCGGCCGCCCTGCACGCCGCGCTGGCCGAGGTCCGCGCCCAGGGCTGGGCCGTGGACCGGGAGGAGAACACCGAGGGGATCGTCTGCCTGGCGATGGCGATGCCGCTGCGCCGGCCGGCCGGCGACGCGATCAGCCTGTCCGTCCCGGCGAACCGGATCGACGCCGCCGGCGAAGCCCGGATGGTCGAGGCGCTGCGGGCCGCCGCCGACCAGGTGGCCGCCGCCCGCGGGCTGATCTCCCACTGACTCTTTTCATGTATGTCGATGTGATCTACCGTGATGGGAGCGCTCCCGCGACGTTGGTTCCTACCCGCCGTCTCCACGGTCTAAGGAGAACCATGAGACGTCCGATCCGCGCCGCCGCCGCAGCCGTACTGCTGCTCACCGGCGGCCTCGTCACCGTGGTCGCCGCCACGCCAGCCCAGGCCGACACGCGAATCTGCGAACAGTACGGCAGCACCACCATTCAGGGCCGTTACGTGGTGCAGAACAACCGCTGGGGCACCACCGCCGAACAGTGCATCAACGTGACCGACACCGGCTTCTCGGTGACCTCGCAGCAGGGCAGCTCACCGACCAACGGCGCACCGGTGTCGTACCCGTCGATCTTCTACGGCTGCCACTACACCAACTGCTCCCCCGGCACCAACCTGCCGATCCAGGTGAGCCGGATCAGCAACGCACCGACCAGCATCAACTACCAGTACGTCGGCAACGGGACGTACAACGCCTCGTACGACATCTGGCTCGATCCGACACCGCGCACCGACGGTGTCAGCCAGATGGAGATCATGATCTGGTTCCACCGGCAGGGCTCCATCCAGCCGATCGGCTCGCCGGTCGGCAACGCCACCGTCGCCGGCCGCAACTGGCAGGTCTGGACCGGCAGCAACGGGTCCAACAACGTGGTGTCCTACCTGGCCCCGTCGTCGATCACCAGCTGGAGCTTCAACGTGCTCGACTTCATCGCCGACGTCCGGGCCCGGGGGCAGATCACCAACTCCTGGTACCTGACCAGCGTCCAGGCCGGCTTCGAGCCGTGGAGCGGCGGCGTCGGCCTCGGGGTGAACTCCTTCTCCGGTTCGGTCTCCACCGGCGGAGCGCCGCCGACCACCGCCCCGCCGACCAGTCAGCCGCCGGGCGGCGGCGGGTGCCGGGTCAGTTACACGGCGAACACCTGGAACAACGGCTACACCGCCGACGTACGCGTCACCAACACCGGTGGCGGCACCATCAACGGCTGGACGTTGGCCTACCAACTGCCGGGCGGGCAGACGGTCGGCAACTCATGGAACGCCACCGTCACCCAGAGCGGATCGTCGGTGACCGCTCGGAACGTGGGCTGGAACGGCACACTGGCCCCTGGGGGGACCGCCTCGTTCGGTTACCAGGCCAGCTACAGCGGTAGCTACTCCTCACCGAGCAGCTTCACCCTCAACGGCACCGCCTGCGCCACCGGCTGAGCCACGAACGCCGGGCCCGACCCGGTGGAGGTGAGGCCTCCACCGGGTCGGGCCCGCACCGCCCGGGGCGTCGTGGCCTCAGTCGCGCAGGGCGTCGACTGCGGCCATCTCGTCGGCGGACAGGGTGAAGCCGAAGACGTCGGCGTTGCTACGGATCCGCTCCGGCGTGACGGACTTCGGAATCACCACGATGCCGTGCTGGATGTGCCAGCGCAGCACCACCTGGGCGGCGCTCACCCGGTGGGCGGCGGCGACCCGTGTCAGCACCGGGTCGGCGAGGTCGGTGTTCTTGAACGGGCTGTACCCCTCCAGTACCACCCCGCGGTCGCGGTGCTCGGCCACCGTCCGCGGATCATGCATCGCCGGTGCCCACGGCACCTGGTTGACCGCCGGCACCACCCCGGTCCGCTCGGTCAGTTCGTCGATCTGGTCGAGGCCGTAGTTGGAGACACCGATCGCCCGGACCGCACCGGTGTCCCGGTGGGCGACGAACTCGCGCCAGGTCGGCACGCCGGCGCCACCGGCCGGTGGCCAGTGGATCAGCCACAGGTCGACGTACTCGGTGCCCAGCGCGGCCAGGCTCGCGGCCAGCGTCTCCGCCTCCTGCCCGACCCGCTCGGGCGGTAGCTTGGTGGTGACGAAGATCTCGTCCCGGGCGATTCCGCTGTCCTTGATCGCCCGGCCGACCTCGGCCTCGTTGCCGTACATCGTGGCGGTGTCGACGTGCCGGTAGCCGGCGTCCAACGCCGCCCGGACCGCCCGGTAACCGGCGTCGCCCGACGCCTGCCAGGTGCCGAACCCGAGCAGCGGCATCCCGGCCCCGGACGGCAGAGTTGCCACAGCTTGCTCACCATGCGTTGCCATCCTCCCCGCCTACCCCCTTCGACCTGCCCGTATTCCTTGACCGGACGACTCATCGTCCGGTAGCCGACAGACCCTACCGCCGTCTGCGACAAGGGCACATGCTGTTCACCGCGCGTACATTCGTCGTTACCACCCCACCGCTGGCGGTGGTTCCTGCCTGGCCGACGGCCCGGCCGGAGATTGACCAGGACGGAAGAATGAGCAGTATCAGCACCGCCCACACGGCCATGGCGAGCCTCCCGGTCGCGGACCGGCCGCCGGTCGGACAACTCACCGAACGCACGCCCGCCGACCTGTGGCACATGGCCAGAGCCGTACTCGACGCCAACTGGTCGCGCAACCACACCGTGCCGTCGCGCACCCTCTACCCGCACCAATGGAGCTGGGACGCGGCGTTCATCGCGATCGGCCTGGCCCGGATCGACCCCGATCGGGCCTGGCACGACCTGCGCAGCCTGTTCCTGGCGCAGTGGCCGGACGGACGGGTCCCGCACATTGTCTTCGATCCCGACGTCGCCGAACGCGACTACTTTCCCGGACCGGGTTTCTGGCAGGTGCCACTGCGCCGTCCCGGACACCCGGACGGCACCGGCATCGTCCAGCCACCCGCCCACGCCCTCGCGGTCTGGGAGATCTACCAACGGGCGCCGGGGCCGCAGGCAGAAGCTGAGCTGCGCTGGTTCTACCCACGGCTGGTCGCCGCCCAGGACTATCTGTCAAGCTGTCGCGACGCCAGCGGGGACGGGTTGGCCAGCATCGTGCACCCCTGGGAGTCCGGCCTGGACAACAGCCCGGCCTGGGATGCGGCGCTGGCCGCCGTACCGGCCGACCTCGGCGTGCTCGTCGGGCGGCAGCGGCACGACAACCGGGTGGCCGCGGCGGCCCACCGGCCGACCGATGAGGACTACGCCCGGTTCGTCGCGCTGGCCCTGGCGTACCGCGACGGCGGCTACCGGGACGACGAGCTCGCCGCCCGCCACGACTTCGTGGTCGAGTGTCCGACCTTCAACGCGTTGCTGGCCGCCGCCGAACACGCGCTCGCCCGGATCGCCGCCGTAATCGGCGCCGATCCGGCGGTCCACCTGGACCGAGCCGCGCGGATCACCCGGGCGGTCGACGACCAACTGTGGAACCCGCAGACCGGCATGTACCACGCCCGGGATGTCCGGACCGGACGGCTCAGTCCGGCACGCTGCGTGAGCGGACTGGTCCCGCTGATCCTGCCCGACCTACCGCCCGACCGAGTCGCGGCGTTGGTGGCGACGGCCGAGTCGCACCGGTTCGGGCTGTCCGCGTCGATGCCGGTGGCCAGCTACGACCGCTCCGCTGCCGACTTCGACCCGGTGCGCTACTGGCGCGGACCGGTGTGGATCAACATCAACTGGCTGCTCCGCCGGGGACTTCGGGAGCATGGCCATCTGGATCAGGCCGAAACGCTGCGTGACGCAATGCTGGAACTGGTCCGCCGGTCCGGCTACTACGAGTATTTCCACCCGGAGACCGGCGACGGGGTCGGCTCAGCGGCTTTCAGCTGGACTGCGGCGCTGGTGCTCGATCTGCTTGGCGAAGTGACGGTTCCGCCGGTGAGCGGTCCGGTCGATTAGCCGTTACCCGGTAGTAGGGTGAGCCGTGTCGACCAGCGCCGATCCGACAGTCTGCCCGACACCAATACCCATTCGGCTGACCACCCGCAGATACCGTTGATTCTGACATAAGCCCCAAATCAGACAGAAAACGGTTGCTGAACGACGGATTGTCACTGCTCGTAGCTGTCTTCGCACATTGCGGTCGAGTCGACCGTACGGTGCGCGACTGGCGGCCTCACGGATGGTTCCGGCCCGCCGGGAGGGCATCTATCTTTCCCTGCCGGCGGGCCGCACGAATGACGCGATCCTGCGCGCTCGACGCTGTCCGCCGTAATTCGCTGCTACCGCCAGGGGGGTG
Organism: Solwaraspora sp. WMMB762; assembly: GCF_049179115.1. NCBI lineage: Bacteria > Bacillati > Actinomycetota > Actinomycetes > Micromonosporales > Micromonosporaceae > Solwaraspora > Solwaraspora sp. WMMB762. The sequence goes on along the minus strand of NZ_JBMHMD010000001.1, from coordinate 6,546,106 downwards.
GGCGATGCAACCTGCACACAATGCCGTACGGCGACCCGCACAGGACGCCGTACGCCGGAAGCGATGGCTCGACGGGGCGCTGCTCCGATCAGCCATCACCGTATTGATGCTCGTACCCGTCTGCGTGCTGTTCACGCAGTTGTGGCGCGGCACCTCGGCGGACATCGCGTTCGCCGAACGCGAACGCGAGGGCGTGGCGTATCTCGGCGCGCTCAACGAGTTGACCGTGGCCCTGGTCGACGCGCAGTCAGCGGCCGTCGCCGGTCAGCCGGTCAACGACGAGGCGCTGCTTCGGGCCCTCGACGCGGTCACCGAGGTCGACCAGCGGATCGGCGCGTCACTACGGGCCCAGCAACGGTGGGCGACGCTCCGCTCCACCGTGGAATCCCTGTCGGACCGGCAGTTCAGTCGGCCGGCCGAAGCCTTCGACGCCTACCGCCAGGCCACCGAACTGCTGTTGGCCCAGTACGACCGGGTGCGGGAGAGCTCGAACCTGGTCCGAGATCCGGAAGGCGACGCCTACCACCTGCAGGACGGTGCGGCCGAGGAGTTGCCGGAGGCGATCGTCGCCACCGGACGCTTCGCGGACCTCGCCGTGCTGCTGCCGACCCGGCCGGCGCAGGACCGGCCCTTGGCGCTGGTCGAGCTGATCAGCGCGGCAAGCGACGTGCTCTCCCCCGCCGGCGACCTGGCCGACAACGTCCAGGCCGCGGTGGAGAGCACCGACAGCCGGACGATGAGCAGCAACCTGCTCACCCAGGTCGACCGGTTCCGGCGCAGCATGGACACCCTCGCCGCGGCCGCCGCCGCGGTGAACACCGCGGACGTCGTGTCCGGGGGCGGGGCCGACACACCGGGCGGCGGGGCCGCGCTGCCCGACCTCGATCCGCTCATCGGGCTCCGCGGCGACGCCCAGGTGGCGGCGGCCGAACTCGCCGGCACGATGCTCGCCGAGCTGGACGGTCTGATCGCCGACCGGATCAGCGCCCTGCAACGCGGCCAGTGGGCCTCGGTCGGCGCCCTCGTCGTGGCCTTCGCCCTGGCCGTAGCCCCGATGGTCATGGCCTACCTCGGCCAGCCCGCGTCAACCGCCGGCCAGCCCGGCACCGGTGCGGCCGACCACGCCGGGACCGGCCACCCGCCGGGACCGGCCGAGCCCCGTCCGGACGCGGCGGACCAGCCGACCCGCTGGCCGGAACTCGACCCGACGGCGCACGGCGGCTCGCCCGCCGGCACCGCCGCCCCGGGCACCGGACGATGGGGGCCGACCGTTGCTGCTCGATAGGCTCCGGATCCGGGGAAAACTGGCCCTGCTGGTCATGATCCCGCTGATCGCGGTCGCTGCCCTGGCGGTGCCGATCGTGATCGACCGCGCCGCGTTGGCCGGCCGGGCCGCCGACACGGTCCGTACCGTGCAGGCCGGTGGCCAGATCGGCTCGCTCGCCCAGGACCTGCAGCAGGAACGTCTGCTGGCGATCGGCTACCTGCTGGACAGCGTGGACCGGTCCCGGCTGGTGCTGCAGGAGGCGGCCGTCACCGACCGGATCGCCGACATCCGGGCCGAGCTGGGTGGCCAGCTCGACGCCGAGCTGGCCGCGGCGGTCGACGCGGTGGACGGCCTCGCCGAGGTCCGGGCCGCGGTACGCGACCGCACCGCCGACAGCGATCAGGTGATGACCGCGTACGGCGATCTCATCGAGCGGCTGCTCGACGGGTTGAAGTTGGTCGACTCGGCCGACATCGCCACCCCCGAGGGACGCCAGATCGTGGCGCTGGACGCCGCGCTGCGGCTGGACGCCGCGATCAGCGCCGGGGCGGCCCACATGCTGCTGGTGGTCGGGTCCCGCGACCCGCAGGCCGCCACCCGGTACGCGCTGAGCCTGGTCACCACTCAGGAGCACGCCGCCCGGTTCAGCCGGTTCGCCACCGCCGACCAGGTGGCCCTCTACAGCCTGGTCGAGGAGGCGCTCGACCAGCGGCTCGGCAGCGGATTCAGCGACGCGTCACAGGCCGGCACGCAGAACGGCTCCCCGGTCGACCCGGCGCAGGTGCTGGCCGGTCTGTCCGCAGCCACGTTGTTCCCGTCGTTGGAGTCACTGATCGCCCTCGGCCGGTTCGTCGAGCGCAAGATCGTCATCGACGTCACGGTCGACGTGACCCGACGGCAGGAACAGGTTCTGCTCACCGCGTACGGCGTGGTGGCCGGGGCGCTGCTGGTCCTGCTGGTGGTCGTCGCGCTCAGCCTGTACGTGGCCCGATCGGTCGCCCAGCCGCTGGCCAGGCTCACTTTCTCGGCCGACCGGGTCGCCCGGATCGCCGAGGCGGAGCTGGTACGGGTGGCCGACGACGAGTCGGAACGCCCCGACCCGGTACGTCTCGACCCGGTCGAGGTGACCGCCACCGACGAGATCGGCGACCTGGCCCGCGCCTTCGAACGGGTCCAGCAGACCGCCGCCCGGCTCGTCGAGCGGCAGGTGTCGAGCCGACGCAACGTGGCACAGATGTTCGGCCACGTCGGACGGCGGACGCAGAACCTGGTGGGCCGCCAGTTGGCGATCATCGACCGGCTGGAGCGAGAGGAGACCGACCCGCGTCGGCTGCAGCATCTCTACCGGCTCGACCACGTCTCCAGCCGGCTACGGCGCAACGCCGGCAGCCTGGTGGTGCTCTCCGGTGCGACCGGCGCCGAGGAGCACATGGCCCCGCTGCCGGTCTCCGACGTCATCCGGCTCGCGCTCGGTGAGATCGAGGACTACACCCGGGTCGACGTGCAGGCACCCGCCGGGTACGCCCTGCAGCCGTCGGTCATCGCCGACCTGGTGCTGCTACTTGCCGAGCTGATGGAGAACGGCACCGTCTTCTCGCCACCGCACACCCGGGTGACCGTGACCGCCGGGCCGCTCGACGACGGTCTGCGGGTCAGCGTCATCGACCGGGGGCTCGGGCTGTCCCCGGAGCGACTGGCCGAGGAGAATGCCCGGCTGACCCGACGGGAACGGCTCGACCTGGTACCGACCGAGGTCCTCGGACTGTTCGTGGTCGGCCGACTCGCCCGCCGGCATGCGATGGAGGTCGAACTGACCGCCACGCCGGGCGGCGGGGTCACGGTCACGGTCGACCTGGGACCCGATCTGATCGTGCCGGCCACCGGCGCCCCTGGACCGGCCATGGCCACCGGTTCCACCAGCCGGTCGCCAGCGGTCGCGCCCACCATCGCGCCGCTGCCCGGCACGGTCCCGGCCGACGCGGTGCTGATCGGCTCCGGCGCCGGCTTCAACTCGTCGGCGGTGCAGCGGGCCACCCGGTCACTCGGCACCGGCACCCCGTGGAACGCGTTCGGCACAGCGGTCGAACCGGCCGGGGCACCGGACCAGCCAACGGCGGCGCCGGCCGCCGAGCCGGTCGGACGTGGGCCGCTGCGGCAACGCGTTCCCGGTGCCCAGCATCCGGTCGGCAGCGGACCAGCGGCGCTCAGCGACGCACCGGCCGACCCGGTCGCCGCACGAGCGCTGCTGGAGGAGTTCGAGGCCGGGGTACGGCGGGCACAGCGGGAGGTGGCGCAGGACCCGACGGTCGCCGGGTCGGACCGCCTCACCCAGCGGGTGCCCGGCGCGAGCCTGCCCGACCCGCCGCCGGCCAGCGCATCCCCCGGCAACCGCCAGCCCTGGCCACCAGACCCACAGCAGGCAAAGGAGTCCCTGGACGAATTCGAGACGGGCGTTCAGCGCGCGCTCACCGAGATCACCACCACCTTCCAGCACGGCAGCAAAGGAACCAACGGATGAACAGTCCCTACACGCCGGACACCGCAGAACGCCCGACGGCCCCGGCCGGCAACGGCTCGCTGAGCGCCGAAGCGCAGACCTTCAACTGGCTGCTGGACTCGTTCACATCCAGCACAGCCGGGGTCCGCGAAGCCATCGCGGTCTCCTCCGACGGACTGCTGATGGCCATGTCCGCGATCAAGGACCGGGCCAACGCCGAGCGGCTGGCGGCGGTGGTGTCCGGCATGACCAGCCTGGCCGGTGGTGCGGCGAACTGGTACTCGCTCGGCACGCTGAACCGGGTGGTGGTGGACATGGCCGACGGCTACCTGCTGGTCAGTTCGATCAGCTCCGGGTCGGTGCTGGGGGTGATCGCCGACCGCTCGGCCAGCCTTGGCACCGTCGCCTACGAGATGACCCTGTTCGCCGGGCGCGCCGGCGGCCCGCTCACTCCCCGGCTGATCGCCGAGTTGAAGAACTCCGTCCAGTCGTGACCCGACCGCCGTACGGGGCGGACGAGCCGGTCGATCCGCAGCCGCGGATCCGCCCCTACCTGCGTACCCCGCCGTCGGGTGACACCCCGGCGGCGGGCGGGGGTCTGCCCGGCGTCGGCGAGTCCGACGGCGGCGGGCCGGACCGGTCGGACGGCGACGCCGCGCCGACGACGCTGCGGCCGTTCGTGCTGACCGCCGGCCGGGTCACCGGGGCGGACCCGGACATCAACCTGGAGACGCAGGTGACCGCCCGGGTACCAGACCTGTTCGACCCCGGCCCTTCGGTGTCCGGCCTGGCCCCTGAACTGCGGGCGATCATCGCGCTCGCCGCCGACCCGATCTCCGTCGCGGAACTGTCCGCCCGGCTGGGGCTGCACCTGGGGGTGACCCGGGTGCTCGTCGGCGACCTCCGCGCCTCCGCCCATCTCGACGTCCACGTACCCGACGTCGACGCCCCTGCCGATGCCGACACCATCCTGCGAGTGATCCGTGGACTACGTGCCATCTCCTGATCGTCCGACAGCCGGACCGCCCCCGACAGCCCGGCACCGCGCCGCACCCCGGACCGCGCCGATCCCGGTCAAGATCGTCGTGGCGGGTGGCTTCGGGGTCGGCAAGACCACCACCGTCGGAGCCATCTCCGAGATCGTCCCGCTGACCACCGAGGCGGAGATGACCGCCGTCTCCGTCGGGGTCGACGATCCCGGCCCAGAGTCCGGCAAGACCACCACGACCGTCGCGATGGACTTCGGCTGTGTCACGATCGACCGGAGTCTGAAGCTGTACCTGTTCGGCACCCCGGGTCAGACCCGTTTCGGGTTCATGTGGGACGACCTGGCCCGAGGGGCGTTGGGCGCACTGGTCGTGGTGGACAGCTCACGCCTGGACGACTGCTATCCCGCCGTCGACTACTTCGAGCGGGCCGGGCTGCCGTTCGTGGTGGGAGTAAATACCTTCAACGGCCGCCTTGGTCATAGCATTGACGAGGTCAGGTGGGCGTTGGCGACCGGCCCGGCCGTTCCGGTCGTCGCGTACGACGCCCGCGACCGACTGTCGGTCCGGGACGCCCTGCTGGTGGTCCTGGACCGGGCGCTGGACCGAGCGGTACGGAGTCAGCCATCCTGAGGTGATAGCAGAGGAGGACAGATGCGCGGTGACCTGGACGACGCGCTCGCCCGGCTCGCCCGACGCGACCAGCTGCAGAAGCGGGTCAGCCAGGGCAACGACCGGACGGCGTCGGCGGCGCACGAGATCGCTGCGGCGGTCCGGCAGGTGGTGGAGCGCCACCCTGGGTTGACCGCCACGGTCCACCTCACCGACGGCGGTCAGGCCGTGCAGCTCACCGTCGGCAACCGGGACGGCCGGGTGCAGGTGACAGTCGACGGCGGTACGCCTGCGGTGGGGCCGAACCCGCCGTCCGGCGACCCGGCGGCGCCCGGGGTGCCGACCGCCGGGCGCCCACCGGAGTGGCCGCCGCGCGGACAGCCCGCCCAGGACGGTCCGGCGGCCCGCCTGGCAGAGCTGATCCGACGCGATCCGTCACTGCTCAACGGGGCGACGGAGGGCTGAACCGGCCCCGCCGGCGGGTGGCCGAGGTCCCGGCGGAGGCCGCCGTCACGACGACGGGGGCCTCCGTCACGACTTGGGCGGCTCGTCCTGGCCGGACTCCTCCGCCGCGTCGGCCTCCTCCTTGGTGTGGTGCACCGCACCGTCGGCGTGCTCCGGCGGACCGTAGACGGTGTAGAGCACCAGTGGGTTGGGGCCGGTGTTGACGAAGTTGTGCTTGGTGCCGGCTGGCACGGCGACCAGATCACCGGCGGCGACGACCTGCCGCTCGCCGGCCACCAGCGCTTCGCCGACACCGCTGACGAAGGTGAGGATCTGGTCGATGTCCTCGTGGACCTCCTCGCCGATCTCGCCGCCCGGCGGAATGGTCATGATCACAAGCTGGGAATGCTCACCGGTCCAGAGCACCCGGCGGAAATCGGGGCTCTGCTCAGCGACGGTGGCGATCGTGAAGTGCTGCATACCAGTCAACGTACCCACGACCGGCCGTCGGTACGCGTGTTGCCGTGCTCTAGGCCGACATCGACGGGTGCCGGGTCAGCCGGCCAGTTCGACGATCGCCTCGACCAGCAGCCAGCAGCCGAACGCGAAGAACAGCGCGGCCGCCCCGTACGCGATCACCCGCTCGGGAAGCCGCCGGCCGAGCAACCGGCCCACCACGATGGCCAGCGCGTCGGCCGCGACCATGCCGAGCGTGGAGCCGAGCCAGGTGCCGAACCAGCCGTGCCGGGTGGCCAACGTGATCGTCGCCAGCATCGTCTTGTCCCCCAGCTCGGCCAGGAAGAAGGCAGTGAACACGGCGATCACCGCTGTCCTGGTGGTCCGCTGCGCCCGGCGGGACTCCTCGTCGGTGAGGGTGTCGCCGCGCAGCGTCCAGAAGCCGAACCCGATGAACGCCAGCGCGGCGGTCAGCGCGATCCAGCCGGTGGGCAGGGCCACGCCGAGGCCGTACCCGAGGGCGACCGACACCAGGTGCACGACGGCGGTGGCCGCGGTGATGCCGATCAGCACCGGCCAGGTCCTGAATCGGGTGGCGAAGGTCAACGCCATCAGCTGTGACTTGTCGCCCAGCTCGGCGACGAAGATCACGCCGAAGCTGATCGCGGTCGCGGCAAGGAAGCCGTCCATGGTGCCTCTCATCCGGTCGGGGCCGGATCGTGGCACGCGGACCTCGACCCGGCTGCTGCAGCCTGGGTCGAAGGTCTCGCCCACCCGACGTACCGCCGGGTCGCCGCGGCCGGGTGCGCAGCACCAGTGTGTCGACCGCGATGTTGGGAGCTACTCCCCTTCGCAGTCGCCGAGTCTAGCGGTTCCAGCAGCGACGATCGCGGTTGGTGACCGAACACACGGGGGCGGGTCCACCAACGCGACCAGTTTCCGTTACGTTCACCCCTGTCCGTGGCGTACCGCGCACATCGCCCAGGGTGGACGTGACGGCGGCACTCACGGACACTGTCCCGGAACTTTCAGGACGATCAATCGCCGAACTGCTGTGGTGAGGGCGGGAACATGACCGAGCCGATCCTGGTGGTCGATGTCGGCACCTCGGGCACCCGGGTGGCGCTGGTCGTCGCGGACCAGACGACCCTGGTCAAGGAACCGGCCAGCGGAGCGACCAGCTGGCCGTCGTCGGTGTGCCTGGCGGACGAGGGATTCCTGGTCGGCACCCCGTCCGAGGTACGTAAGCGGGCCATGCCGCGGCGGTACATCGACGGGCCACGCCGGGCCGTCGACGCCCAGGCGGCCATGTGGCTGGAACACCGGGAGGTCACCGGTGCCGAGGCGCTCACCGCGTACCTCACCGTGGTCGCCAACGAGGTTCGCCAACTGTACGGCGGTCAGATCGACCGGCTGACCCTGTCCGTGCCGGCGGACTACCTGCCCGGCGATCCCCGTCGGGACACGATGCTCGCCGTCGGTGCGGCCGCCGGGTTCCGCGACGTGGAGCTGATCGACAGCGCGGTGGCGGCGGCGCTGGACCCGACGACCGGCGACAACCTGCCGGCCGGCGCGCTGGTGCTGGTCTGTGACCTCGGCGCGACCTGGACCGTCGCGCTGGTGCAGGTGTACGGCAGCCACACCGTCCAGCTCGCTCAGCAGACCAGCCCGGCCGGGCAGGAGCTCGACGCGCTGCTCATCAACGACCTGCGTACCGAGGGGCGGGCCTGGCTGGAGCCGATGCTCGCCGCACCCGGTGACGCCGGGCTGCGCGCCTACCACGAGGCGATCGACTTCGCCCGCCGGCTCAAACACCAGCTGGTCGACGCCGACGAGGTGGTCGATCACCTCACCCCGCTCACCCCGCCGTACCGGCTGACCCGGGCCTGGCTGGACGCGTTCGCCGAACCGGCGCTGCGCTGGCTGGTGGAGGGTGCCGCAGGTGTGCTGGGCGCGGTCGGCGCCGCACCGGCCGACCTGGCCGCGGTGGTCGTCGCCGGCGGCAACGCCTACCTGCCGGCGGTGCACACCACGCTGCGGTCCGGCCTCGGCATCATCGACGCCGGGGCGCCGGGGCCGCTGCGCTGCGGCCCGGACCCGGAGCTGGCGGTGCTGCGCGGCGCGGCCCGGTTCGCGGCCGGTGCCAGCGGTCGCACCGTCACCGCCGAGCCTCAGCGGTGGCGCACCGAGCCAACCTCGTGGGAGATCCCGGGCGGTCGGGCCCGGCTGCTGCGCTGGTGCGTGCCGCCGGGCGAGCCCTACCCGGCCGGGGCGGTGCTCGCCCACATCCGTACCCCCGACGAGCGGGTCTTCGAGCTCACCGCCGCCCAGCACGGCCGGCAGTTGGGCCAGCAGGCGTACCCGGGCGACCTGGTCGGCCCGGTTTTGGTGGTGGCCACCGCGAAGGACGCGGTGGCCCTGCAGCGCCAGCCGCCGCCCCGGCGGCGGCACCTGGAGTCCACCGGTAGCTGGCTGCTCACCCCGGACCGCGAGCATCTGGTGGAGTGCGACCCGGCGGCCCGGCTGGTCCGGCTCCGGGCGATCGCCGACGACACGGTCCGCGCCGAGTTCCGCCCGGAGCACACCGCCGGCGCACAGCCGACCGGCCGGGTGTTCGTCGACCCGGACGGCCGGCTGGCGGTGGTGGCCTGGGCCACGGACGGGTTCATCTCGGTGTGGGACATCGAGACCGGCAAGCTCAGCGCCCGGTTCCGCGATCCGGGCGAGCCGCACCGGGTGCTGATCGACGAGACCGGGTGGCGGGCGGCGGCCGAGGGCCGGGCGAAGGCGGTAGGCCGGTACCGGCGCACCGTGACGTCCCTGTGGGACCTGCGTACCGGCAGCCAGATCGACCGGATCACCGACGACCGGTGGGAGCAGCGGATGCCGGAGTTCGCCGAGCACAGCCGGCGGGAAGGGTTCGGTACGGCTGCGGTCAGCGCCGACGGGCAACTACGGGCCGCGGTCGCCGACGCGCTCGACGGCATCGCCGCGGTGGTCCTGCAGGACACGTCGACCGGGCAGGAGCTGTTCCGGGTGCTGGGTGGCACCGGGCAGCGGGTCCGGGTCGGGTTCAGCGCCGACAGCCGGCACCTGCTGGCCAACTGGGAGTCCAACGAGCGGAGCCTGATCGATGTCTGGGATGTCTGACCAGCCCGTCCTGGTGGTCGACTTCGGCACCTCCTCCTCCGCCGCGATGGTGGTCACCGGTGAGACCGGCGAGCTGGTACCAGACCCGGTCACCGGCGCGCCGACCTGGCCGTCGGCGGTGCACTGGGACGGCCAGAGCATGATCGTCGGCGCGTTGGCGGAGCGGCGGAAGCGGTCCGAGCCGACCGCGTACGCCGCCGAGTTCAAACGCGGCATGGCCGCCGATGTGCCGATGACGCTCGGCGACCGCCGGTTCCGGCCGATCGAGCAGGTCGCGGCGGTGCTGACCGCGCTGCGGGCGGAGGCCGAGCGGCGGTACGGCGCCCCGGTGCACCGGACGGTGGTGACGGTTCCGGCGTCGTACGGCCCGGACGACCCGCGCCGCGCGCAGATGATCGCCGCGGCCGAAGCGGCCGGTCTCGGCCCGGTCGAGCTGCTGCCCGAGCCGGTCGCGGCCGCGTTCGCCCCGGTCGCCGGCCCACCGCCGGTCCCCGGCGAGCTTGTGCTGGTCTACGACCTGGGCGGAGGCACCTTCGACACGGCACTGGTGCGCATCGACGAACGCTGGCACGAGGTGCTCGGACACGCGGCGATCGACGACTGCGGCGGCCGGGACATCGACGCGCTGCTGGCCGGACGGATCCACGCCGACGGCCAGCAGTGGCTGGCGCCGCTGCTGGCCAGTGCCGCAGCCAGCCAGTCCGCCCCGGCCACGTTGCGGCTCGGCATGGCGGTCACCGACTTCGCGAACCGGATCAAGCACCAGCTCAGTGACACCCCGGCGGTGGAGGACTTCCTGCTGCCGGACACCCCGGCGTACCGGCTGACCCGAGCGGATCTGGCGCAGCTGGTGGCCCCGCTGCTGGACCGCACGATCGCCTGCTGCCGGCAGATGCTGGCCGCCGTCGGGGTGCCACCGGCAAGCATCGGATCGGTGCTGCTGGTCGGCGGCGGGGCCCGGATGCCTGCCGTGGCGCAGGCGGTACACGACGCCTTCCAGCGCCCGCTGCGTCAGGTGGAGGAGCCGGAGCTGGCGACCGTGCACGGCGCCGCCCGGTGGCTGCCGCGCAGTGGCCCCCGGACAATCCGCGCGTCGACGGAGACCACCGCAATGGTTCCGCTGTCGTTCGGCATCCCGGGCGGGTCCGCGCGGCTGCATCGCTGGCTGGTGGTGCCGGGCCAGCCGTATCCGGCGGGCACCCCGCTGGCCCGGGTCCGGCTGCCCGGCGGCGCGCTGTGGGATCTGGTGGCCGCGACGCCGGGCACACTCGACCGGCTGCTGGTGCCGCCCAGCGCCGAGGTCACCAGCCACCAGTGGCTGGCGCTGGCCACCGGCTGAGGCGACGGGTCAGCGGGCAGTGATCAGCCGGAACAGGGTCAACCACTGCTCCGGCCAGATCTCGCCGGCCAGGGCGTCGACCGGGATCCGGGTGGCCCGCAGCGCCGCGTCGACGCGCCGGGCGGGAAAGCCACGCCGCAGCGACGCTGCCACCGAGCCGCCGACGCCGCTGAAGCCGAGCTCGACCAGCTCCTGGTACGCCGCGATCGCGGCCGGTGGCACCAGCGGCGCTGGTCGGCGGGCCAGCCGCAGGATCGCGCCGTCCACCCGGGGCACCGGCCGGAACGCGGTGCGCGGCAGCCGACCGGCCAGCCGCCAGTCGAACTCCGGCCAGGTACGGACGGTGAGCAGACTCCATCGACCGTAGTCGCCGGTGCGTTTGCGGGCGTACTCCAACTGGGTCACCAGGGTGGCGGCGCGCAGCCGGGGCGCGTGCAGGCACCACCGCACGATCGGCGCGGTGGCGGCGTACGGGATGTTGCCGACCACCGCGAACGGCTCGGCCGGCGGCTCGGCGGCCAGGAAGTCGCCGGGTGCCGGCGTCACGTTCGGCAGATCGGCGCACCGGCGGGCCAGGCGCGCGCTGAGATCCGGATCGACCTCGTACGCCAGGAGACGGCCGTCGACCCGGGCGAGCGCCCGGGCGAGCAGCCGGGTCAGCTGCCCGGTGCCGGCACCGACCTCGATGGTCAGTTCACCGGGCGTGGGCCGTACGGCCCGGACCACCCGGTCGATGGCCGACCGGTCGTGCAGGAAGGTCTGCGAGTAGACCCGACGGGTACGGTCGGCGCCGGTGGCGGCACCGCCCCGGGTCGAGTAAAGGTTTCTGGTCGGGTCGAAGTTGCCCGTCGGGTCAGGTTTGCGGTGGTGGCGAGGCACGGCCAGGTCCAGTCTGCCGGCCGGCAGGGTCCGGCTCGGCGGTTCACGGACCGGCCGCCGGTCCGGCGGCCGGTCCAGAAAGGTCAGGACTCGGACCGCCCTGGCCGGGGCGGGGGGCTCCGCGCGCGACTGGTACCCGTCGGTGGACCGACGGGGGATCGGGATCGGCAGCGCTGGTGTCCGGCGGAGTGCCGGTCAGCTGCCGGTCAGCTGCCGGGCGCGAACTGGCCGCAGGCCAGGACGGGACGCCGGGCACGCGGGCGGGCAGTCAGCAACTGGCACCACCCGGCCGGCGTACCGCCGGTCAGGATCAGCGCCTGGAAGGTGGTCGACACGCCTGGCAGGTTAACCGGCGGGCATCGCTCAGGCGACCGGTTTTCCAGCCGGGACGTCGACGGTGCGCTGCTCGGCCCGGGCGGTGTCGGCGGCGGCCAAGACGGCCACCACCTGCCGGCCGAACCGTACGTCGCAGGGATGTCCCGGCGCCCCGGCGGTGACCTGCCCGAGCAGCGCGTCGATGGCCGCGTGGAACGCCTGCCCGGTGGTCACGTCCCGGTGCGGCACCGGCACGATCCCGGGCTCACCGAAGAACGTGACATCGAAGGTCTTCGCCGCCACCGGGCCGTCCAGGTTGAGCGACAGCGTGCTGGTGGCCCCGCTGGCGTGCCGCAGCAGCAGGTGCACCCCGCCGGCCGGGCCGGGCATCGCGGCGACCCGGCAGACCGGGCCGAGCACCGGCAGCAGCACCGACAGCACGTGCGGGCCGATGTCCCACAGCCCGCCGTAGCTGCGCCGCCAGGGCGAGGCACCGTACGGATTGCCGGGCTCGGAGATGGCTGCGAACAGCACTCCCCGGGCACCGTGCCAGGCACCGTCGGCCGGCCGGGCCAGAAAGTCGATCATGGCTGGGTTGAACCGGCTGGTGAAGAAGACCACCGAGGCGACGTCCCGCCGGTCGACCGCTGCGACGACCCGGTCGGCGTCCGGCAGGGTCAGCGCCAGCGGCTTGTCCAGCAGCAGGTGCCGGCCGGCGTCGGCGGCGCGGACCGCGATCCCGGCCTGTACGTCGGGCGGCAGGGCGACGGCGACCGCGTCGACGTCGGCGAGCAGCGCGTCCACGTCCTGGTACGGCGCGACGCCGTACCGCTGCGCCAGCGCCGTGGCCTTCGCCCGGTCCCGTCCCCAGACCCCGACCAGCTCCGCGCCGGGGTGTGTGGCGATCCCGGCCGCGTGGGTCTCGGCCGCCCAGTGCCCGGTGCCGAACAGACCGAACCGCAATGCCATCGCCGCGTTTCCCTTCGTCGACCGGAGTTCAGTGTGACCGCTCGGCCCGGTCCGCGACGTAGCGGGCCTCCTCGGCGTCGGCTGCGGCGGCGGCCGCCTCCTCGGCCAGCGCGGCGGCGCTCAGCTCGGCGATGTAGGCCGCTTCCACGGCCCGACGCGCGGCGGCGGCGACCACGTCGTACTCCCGGCGGGCCGCCTGGTCGCGGACGCGGTGCCGGTCGACGGCCCGGTCGGCCCGGTCGGCCGCCGTCGGATCCGGCGGTGCGCCACCGGCCCGCCGCCACACGGTACGCAGTTGCTGCACCGAGATGTCGCCCCGACGGTACGCGGTGAGCGCGGCCCGGCTGACGTCGCGCCCATGCTCGGCGGGCAGCGGCGCACCGGTGACGACGGCCGCCGGCCGGTCCTCCTGGTCGGCGAGCAACGCCTGCTGATAGGCCCGGCCGGCGGTTTCCTGCCGTTGCCAGGCGTCGTCGCGGGCCAGCTCGGCGGCGGCCGCCCGGTCGCGCAGCTGGTCGGCGGCGGTCCGCGCGTTGTCGGCCGCGACGGCGATGGTCTGCGCCTCGGCGGCGAGTTCGTCGGCTTCGGCCCGCAGCGCCCGCCGGTCGGCCGGGTGCTCCGCCGTGCGGGCGGCCAACGCGGCCAGCGCGAGCAGGGCGAGCAAGACGAGACAGCTGGCGATCAGGAGGCCCCAGATGCCGACGCCAACCACCACGCCCTCCCCAGGGTGGATCGGACCGTCCGGGACTGACTATAGACTCCGACTGATACCGAGAGCCACCGTCCGGACACGGCGGATCGGATCGCCCGGTAACGCCTTGCGGCCCGCCGGGACGCACCTCGACGGGGCGCTGTAGCTGGTGAGTAGGGTGTTCGGCGTGACTGTGGCAGCTGAGCCGGTGGCGCGGCGGTGAACGGGCCGATCGCCGCCGTGGTCATCGTCGGGGCGCTGGCCGTCGCCGGCTGGGCGCTGCTCTGCGCGGCGTTGGACCGGCCGCCGGGTCTGATCCAGTACGGCGGGCTGGCGGTGGTCGAGGTCGCCCTGCTCGCGCTGACCGTGGCCGCCGTGGTGGCGCTGGTCGGTGGGGAGCGCCCCGGTGAACCACCGGTCTTCGCCGGCTACCTGATCACCACGCTCAGCCTGCCGCCGATGGCAGGGGTGCTGGGCCGGATGGAGCCGACCCGGTGGGGTTCGTTGACCATCGGTGTCTTCGCCCTGGTGATCCCGGTGCTGGTGGTCCGGCTGCAGCAGACCTGGACGGCGGTCGGCGGTGGCTGACCCGACGTCGACGGCCGGCCGGCCGGCGCGGACCGGGCGAACGGCGCGCACCCGCAGCGGGCCGGGCCGGGTGCTGATCGGCGTCTACCTTCTGTTCGCGATCGCCGCCTCGTCCCGGGCCGGCGTACAGATCGCCACCCGGTTCGGCGAGGCGCCGGTGGCATACCTGCTCTCCGCCTTCGCCGCGGTGGTGTACCTGGTGGCGGCCGCCGGGCTGATCATCGACGGCCCGGTCGGCCGCCGGATCGCGTACGGCTGCTGCACGGTGGAGCTGGTCGGCGTACTCGGCATCGGCGCGGTGAGTCTCGCGGTGCCGGCGGCGTTTCCGGACGAGACGGTCTGGTCGGGCTTTGGCAGCGGGTACGGCTACATCCCGCTGGTGCTGCCGGTGATCGGGCTGCTGTGGCTGCGTCGCAGCCGAACCTCGGCAGCTCCGGGCACCGCCCGACCGGGTAGTTCGGCCACCGACGCGGCAGCGTAGTTCGGCCACGGACGCGGCAGCGTAGTTCGGCCACCGGCTGGCCGGCGTCCGGTGTGGAGCCCGCCACGGGTGTCGGTATCCCGACAGTGGACGGTCATTGCATCGCAGCTCAGCGCCGGACTGTATGCATTACGTCCTGGATGTCCGAACTGGTGGACCATCGCGCTCCGTACCCGGTCTGTAATCATCGTCCCGGGTCCGTGACCGGCACCCCCGGGTCGGGAGCAAGTGAAGAGGGCGATGAACGATGGCGACCATCTATGACGTTGCGCGGAAAGCGGAGGTCTCCCCAGCTACCGTCTCCCGGGTCGTCAACGGCCACACCAACGTGGATCCCGCGCTGGCGGACCGGGTCCGGCGGGCGATGCGCGAGCTGGACTACCGGCCCAACGCGGTGGCCCGCAACCTGCGCCGCAGCCGGACCACGTTGTGGGCGGTGGTGATCAGCGACATCGGCAACCCGTTCTTCACCGCCCTGGTCCGCGGCGTCGAGGACCTCGCCCAGCAGGCCGGCTACTCGGTCGTGCTGTGCAACACCGACGAGGATCCGGCCAAGGAAACCCGCTACCTGAACGCCGTCCTCGCCGAACAGGTCGCCGGGGTGATCATCGCCCCGTCCGGGCCGGCCGCCGATCTGGGGCAGCTCACCGCCGCCCGGGTGCCGGTGGTGGTGGTCGACCGGCAGCTGCACGGCAGCCGGATCGACACCGTACTGGTGGACAACGAGCACGGCGCCCGGCTGGCCACCACGCACCTGCTCGACTCCGGCTACCGGCGGATCGCCTGCATCACCGGGCGACGTGGCGTCTGGACCGCCTGCCGACGGCTGGGCGGCTACCAGCGGGCACTGGCCGATGCCGGGCAGCCGTACCAGGAGGAGCTGGTCCGCCACGCCGATTTCCGCTCCGACGGTGGCTACCGGGCGATGACGGAGCTGCTGCGGCTACGACCGCGACCGGATGCGCTGTTCGCGGCGAACAACCTGATGACCGTCGGTGCGGTGGAGTGCCTGGTCGACCAGGGCATCCCGGTGCCGGCGGAGATGGGTGTGGTCGGCTTCGACGACCTGCCGTGGGCACATCTGGTACGGCCCGCGTTGACCACCGTGACCCAGCCGACGTACCAGTTGGGAGAGACCGCCGCCCAGTTGCTCATCGAGCGGATCGCCGACCCCGACCGGGCCGCGACCACCGTCACCCTGCCCACCAAGCTGCAGGTGCGGGAGAGTTCGGTACGTCGACGCCCGTCGGCGGTGGTTGACCCGGATGAGGCGTAGCCGGTCGTTGAGCAGGTGTAGCGCTGCCGGCCGCCGGGTACCCGATGGGCTTACCTCGACGCAGGGAGCGCCATGGCCGTCACCGTCGACACCCCACCGGACCAGATCGGCGGGCTGACCGGCTGGGTGGCCGATGTCATCGCCCGGCTGGGTGAGCTCGGGGTCGGCCTGCTGGTGGCGCTGGAGAGCGTCGTCCCGCCGATCCCCAGCGAGGTGGTGCTGGCGATGGCCGGCTACCTGGCCAGTCAGGACCGGGTGCACCTGGTCGGGGTCTGGGTCGGGGCGACGCTCGGCTCACTGGCCGGCGCGTTGCTGCTCTACTGGCTGGGCGCGGCGATCGGCGAGGCACGGCTGCGACGCTGGCTGGACAAGGTGCCGCTGGTTGATCTGGAGGACCTGGACAAGGCCGACCGGTGGTTCGACCGGTACGGGCGGTGGGCGGTGCTGTTCGGCCGGATGGTGCCGGTCGTGCGGAGCCTGGTCTCGGTGCCGGCCGGTGCCGACCGGATGCCGTTGACCCAGTTCAGCGCCTTCACCACGCTGGGCAGCGGGGTGTGGAACGCGCTGTTCGTCGGCGCCGGGTTCGCGCTCGGCTCACAGTGGCAGCAGGTCGAGCGGTACAGCCGCTGGTTCGACGTGGCGGTCTTCGTACTGCTCGGCGGACTGGTCGTCTACTGGGTGGTCGGCCAGGTTCGGCGCCGCCGCCGCCGGGCCGCGGCAGGCCGCCGCCCATCGCCTTGAACGCCAGGGGCGGTTCGGCCGACGAGCTGTCGGCGGTGACGGTAAGCCCGGCCAGTTGACTCAGCGTGACCCCATCAGGACGAGGTAGACGTCCAGGAGACACCTTGGGTTCCCCGGAGCCACGCGAGGGGACGAGTCTGCGTCGGATGACCACGAGCATCGAGGGAACCTACATGGTTGTCTCCGGGCCGATTTGACGACAATGAGGGTTCCCTCGACTGGGTGGATCAACGTACATCGTCGCGGCGTCCGTGTCGGCCGACGCGTAACCACCGCCGGGCCTCCCGTCCAACCCGCTGTGGCACAGGCCGACCACTAGGTTCATGAAACCCCTTGCAGATATACCCCTAGGGGGTATTGTGGCGGCGTGGAAACGGATGGAACCCGACACGACGAGCACACCGGCCACGACAAGCACGGTGGCCATAGCGGCCACGGTGGCCATGGTGGCCACGACAAGCACGCGGGGCACGACCCGGAGATGTTCCGCCGCAAGTTCTGGCTGAGTCTCGCGCTGACCGTGCCGGTCGTGGTCACCAGTCACATGGTGATGGACTGGTTCGGCTACTCGCTGGACTTTCCCGGTATGTCCCTGGTCGGCCCGGTGCTCGGCTCGGTGGTGTTCTTCTACGGCGGCTGGCCGTTCCTGGTCGGCGGGGTACACGAGGTCCGCGACCGCGCGCCCGGCATGATGCTGCTGATCTCGATGGCCATCACCGTCGCCTACCTGGCCTCGCTGGCCACCAGCTTCGGCGCCTTCGACCTGGACTTCTGGTGGGAGCTGGCGGCGCTGGTGACGATCATGCTGCTCGGCCACTGGCAGGAGATGAAGGCGATCGGCCAGGCGCAGGGGGCGCTGTCCGCGCTGGCCGCGCTGCTGCCCGACGACGCGGAACGGGTCGCCGACGACGGGCAGGTCCAGCAGGTCACGGTGGCCGACCTGCGGGCCGGGGATCTGGTGCTGGTGCGCTCCGGTGCCCGGGTGCCCGCCGACGGGCGGATCACCGACGGCGAAGCGGAGATGGACGAGTCGATGATCACCGGAGAGTCCCGGCCGGTGCACCGACGCGTCGGTGACCCGGTGGTGGCCGGCACCGTCGCGACCGACTCGGCTGTCCGGGTACGGGTCGAGGCCGTCGGCGAGGACACCGCCCTGGCCGGCATCCAACGCCTCGTCGCACAGGCCCAGGCCTCGAGCGGCCGGGCCCAGATGCTCGCCGACCGGTTCGCCGCCCTGCTGTTCTACGTAGCGATGGCCGCCGCCGTGCTGACCTTCGCCGCCTGGTGGGCGTTCGGCAGCCTCGACGACTCCGTGGTACGGACGGTCACCGTACTGGTGATCGCCTGCCCGCACGCCCTGGGCCTGGCGATCCCCCTGGTGATCGCGTTGTCGACGGCCGTGGCGGCCAAGGCCGGGATCCTGGTCAAGAACCGGCTGGCCCTGGAACGGATGCGGACCGTGGACGCGGTGCTGTTCGACAAGACCGGCACCCTGACCCGGGGCGCGCACACCGTCACCGGGGTCGCGGCGGCACCCGGGCACACCGAGGACGACGTACTGCGGCTGGCCGCTGCGGTGGAAGCTGACAGCGAGCATCCACTGGCCCGGGCCATCGTGGCCGCCGCCACCGGACGCGGTCCGACGAGCGCCGCGACCGACTTCCGGTCGTTGACCGGCCGGGGCGTGCAGGCAAACGTGGATGGCACCCACTATGCCGTCGGCGGCCCGGCGCTGCTGGGCGAACTCGACGCCTCAGTCCCGCCGGAGCTGACCGCCACCAGCGAAGGCTGGTCGGAGCGTGGTGCCGCCGTACTGCATCTGCTGCGGCTCGACGGCGGCCGCGCCGAGGTGCTCGGTGCGATCGGGCTGGCCGACGAGGTCCGGCCCGAGGCCCGGCAGGCGATCGCCGAACTGCGCCGACAAGGCATCGACAAGATCATGATGATCACCGGTGACGCCCGGCCGGTCGCCGAGGCGGTCGCTGCCGATCTCGGCTTCCGGTCCGGCGTGGACGAGGTCTTCGCCGAGGTGCTGCCCGCCGACAAGGACAAGACGGTGGCGGATCTGCAGGCCCGGGGGCTGACCGTGGCGATGGTCGGCGACGGCGTCAACGACGCCCCGGCGCTGGCCCGGGCCGACGTCGGCATCGCGATCGGGGCCGGCACCGACGTCGCGATCGAGTCCGCCGGAGTCGTTCTCGCCTCGTCCGACCCGCGCGGGGTCACCGGGGTGATCCGGCTGTCGAAGGCCTCCTACCGCAAGATGCTGCAGAACCTGGGCTGGGCCGCCGGCTACAACGTCGTCGCTATTCCGCTCGCCGCCGGCGTGCTGGCCTGGGCCGGGCTGACGTTGAGCCCGGCGGTCGGCGCGATCCTGATGTCCGCGTCCACCATCGTGGTCGCCCTCAACGCGCAGTTGCTGCGCCGGGTGCAGCTCGCCCCGGACGAGGGGTAGCGGCGGGTGGCCGGGCCGGGTCGTCCGGTCCGGCCACCCGCGCGGGTGGCCGGGCCGCTGGTCAGGGCAGCGTCGCCAGATGCGGCTTGACGGTACGGGCGAACCCGTTGCCGTTGGTCACGTCCCAGTTGATCGACCAGGTCATCGCACCCCGGATGCCGGGGTAGGTGCGCGGCGGCCGGAAACTGCCGCAGCTGGTGCCCCGGGCCAGGCAGTCGAGTGCCTGGTTGACCATCGTCGGGGCGACGATCCCGCCGCCGGCCGCTCCCGGGCCGGCGGGCAGGCCGAGGGCCACCTGGTCAGGGCGCAGGCCCGCTTCCAGTTGCAGGCAGGCCAGTGCGGTCATGAAGTTGATTGTGCCCTGGCTGTAGGCGAACGCCTGGTCGCAGCCGAGCATCGACCCCGAGTTGTAGAACTGGGTGTGCACCACGGTCAGGATGTCGCGGATGTCCAGCGCCAGTTTGAAGTACGACACCGACGGTGACTGCATGTCGATAGTCTGCGGTGCCATCGTGATGATCAGCCCCGGCCCGGTCCGGCTGCGCAGCGCGCGCATGGCCTGCGCCATGTAGGTCGGGTTGAGCCCGTTCTCCAGGTCGATGTCGACACCGTCGAAGCCGTACTCCTGGATCAGCCGGTGCAGGCTGTCGGCGAGCGCCGTGGCGGACGCGGGATCGTTGACCGCGACCCGGCCGGTCTCCCCGCCGATCGAGATGATCACCTTCTTGCCGCGCTGGTGCAGGGTGGCTACGTCGGCCTTGAACTGTGCGTCGGTGTAGCCGCCGAGTGCGGCCGACAGACCCGGGTCGATGCCGAAGCTGACCGCGCCGGGGGTGCTGGTGGCCTCGGCGAAGGCGACCGCGATCAGGTCGTACTCGGCCGGCACGTCGCGTAGCCGCAGCTCGACGGCCGGGTTGTCGAAGTTGTGCCAGTACCCGGTGAGAAAGTGCTCCGGCAGCCCGTCGTCGGTCGGCGGCGCCGTGGTGGGGGGTGGGGTCGTGGGCGGGGGCGCGGTGGTGGGCGGAGCCGTCGTCGGGGGCGCCGTGGTGGGCGGGGCGGTGGTCGGCGGCGGCTGCTGGCCGCCGCAGGGCGCACCGTTGAGGGTGCAGTTGGTCGGGCTGCCCGGTCCGCTGCCGAGGAACCCGAACGAGACCGACGCGCCCGGCGCGAGGTGACCGTTCCAGCTGCGGTTGGTGAAGGTGAACCGCTGCCCGGAGACGTTGAGCAGGGCGTCCCAGTAGGTGCCGACCGTGGTACCGGCCGGCAGGTCGAAGGCGACGGTCCAGGCGGTGATGGCGGTGGCGCCACCGTTGGCGATGGTGACCTTGGCCTCCCAACCACTGCCCCAGTCGGAGGTCTTCACGAAGGTCGCGGTAGGACCGGCGGCCAGGGCCGGGCCGGCCGCCCAGATCACCCCTGCGGCGGCGAGGACCGCAGCCAGCACCGGGGCGACTATCCGTACGGGTTTCATCGACATCCCTCCCTCGAAGCACCAGTGCGGCAATTATTAAGACTCTTAACAGTTTTGTAAACACCCTGGCAAGGGATGGAGGGCGGAGGCCGGTGGGCGCGTACTACTCGTCGGCGAGCTGCTCGCGGAGGATGTCCGCGTGCCCACAGTGCTGGGCGAGCTCGCGCAGCACGTGCAGGTACACCCAGCGCAGCGGAAGCGGACCTCGCCGGTTGCCGTGCAGAATGTCATCCAACTCCAGGGACGACGCCGCCCGGCGGGACGCTTCGCAGGCTTCGCGGTGGGCGCGTTGGACACTGGCGATCGTGTCGTCGGCATTGAGGACGAACGACTCGTCCGCCGTCGCGGGCAGCCCGAGCTCCGTACGCGGCCGGCACGTCACGGCCTCGTCGAACCAGACCTTCTCGACGAAGGTCGCGTGCTTCACCAGACCCAGCAGCGTGGTCCGGGAGGCGACCAACGATCGGCGGGCCTGCTCCTCGGTCAACCCGTCCAGACAGCGGTTGAGTGCGCCGCGGTGCTCGTCGAGGAACGCCTCGAACTGAGCGCGCAGCGGTTGGGTGACGACCTGGTCGGCGAACGTCGGCGGGTAGGAAGGCATGCCCTAAGCATCCCAGCCGATCGGGCGTACGGGGCGCGAGGCCGGCCCCGTGGCAGCGGGTGCCACGGGGCCGGCGGGGTTGGGTCAGCGGGCGGTGCCGCGGTAACGCAGTTCGATGGGTGTGCCCGGGTACTCGACGGTGCCGGCGAAGTCGCGGTCCGCCCGGAAGGTAATGTTGGCGTCACCCTGCGGGCCGGTCCAGGCCAGGGTCGTGTCGGCCGGGATGGTCCGGTCGTCGACGATGACCCGGCGGTTGCTGATCATCGCGGTCAGGTCGGTGTCCGCGGTCCACGGCAGTGGGGAGAGCCGGTACTCGGTCGCGAAGACCGCTGCGTCGTCGCAGATCATCGGGGTGGACGCCGCGAGGGTGCCCCGGTAGCCGACCCCACCCTCACCCGGGAACCGGGCACTGCCGGTGAACATTCCGTTCTCGCCGAAGGTGATGTCGGCATTGCCATTCGGGCCGGCCCAGGTCAGCCGCGTACCCACAGGGACGGTCTCGCCGTCGATGATGGTTTTCCGGTTGTCCAGCAACAGGTGCAGATCGGCGTCGCCGTGCCACGGATTGGAACTGCTACCCCAGTGGATCTCGGTGTCGAACACCGCCACGTCACAGACCGCCTTGCGGCTGCCTCGGTAGCCCACTCCGCCTTCACCCGGGAACCGGGCACTGCCGGTGAACATTCCGTTCTCGCCGAAGGTGATGTCGGCATTGCCGTTCGGGCCGGTCCAGGTCAACTGCGTGCCTGCGGAAGCCGACTCGGCGTCCACGATGGTCCGCCGGTTCTTCACCATGATCGTCGTCTCGGCGTCGCCGTGCCACGGGTTGGAACTGCTGCCCCAGTGAATCTCAGCGGCGTAGGTCGCCGGCTCGTCGCAGGCCACCGGGGTGGACGCCGCGAGGGTGCCCCGGTAGCCGACCCCACCCTCACCCGGGAACCGGGCACTGCCGGTGAACGTGCCGTCCGCACCGAAGGTGATGTCGGCATTGCCGTCCGGGCCGGCCCAGGTCAGCCGCGTACCCGCAGGGACGGTCTCGCCGTCGATGATGGTTTTCCGGTTGTCCAGCAACAGGTGCAGATCGGCGTCGCCGTGCCACGGATTGGAACTGCTACCCCAGTGGATCTCGGTGTCGAACACTGCCGCCATGCCGCAGCCGGGCAGCGGTGCGGCGTGCGCGGCGCCGGCGCCGAGGCCGGCGCCGAGCAGGCAGCCGGCGAACGACGCGGCCAGCAGCGCGGTGGCACGGCTCCGACGGTGGACGGCGCCTGCGGCCGAACGTCCGATGGCAGTCTTGGTCATGATTCTGTTCTCCTCGAAGATTGATGGTCTCTTCCGTCGTG
Source organism: Solwaraspora sp. WMMB762 (assembly GCF_049179115.1). Classification (NCBI taxonomy): domain Bacteria; kingdom Bacillati; phylum Actinomycetota; class Actinomycetes; order Micromonosporales; family Micromonosporaceae; genus Solwaraspora; species Solwaraspora sp. WMMB762. Next base: position 6,523,545 of record NZ_JBMHMD010000001.1, on the reverse strand, counting down.
GAATTAGATCCAGCATGGATGCCTATTTGCGGCGGCACTCCGCGAAACCATGATGAATTTCTGAGGGAACCCTGAGCAAAAGATACGCGAAATTGGTGGCACCCAGCCAGGAGAAAATATCTGTCAATTCGACGACTCCGTCGATGTCGCACTTACGACCCCGAGCGTCGGGCTGTTGACAGTTGGCGTGTCACGCCTATTTCGGTTGCGCCGACCTGTTTCTAGTCGAGACCGCCGGCAGGCGCGTAGACGCCGGCGCGGGCGGCTGCCGCTGCCGCTTCGGCGGCCCGGTCTGCCGTGGCCTCGTCGACCGGGTCTCCGCTGACGAGCAGGCGGTAGTACAGCGGCGCCGAGACGGCGCGGATGACCTCGGCGGCGTCCGTGCCCTGAGGCAGTTCCGCCCGCCGTACGGCCTGCTCGACGCAGGGTGCCCACTCGGCGATGCGGACGGCGTAGAAGCGGTGTAGCGCCTCGGCGGCGCGGGGGTCGCAGGTCGCGGCGACGATGACCGCCCGGAAGAGGGCACCCTGCCGCGGATCGACCAGGGTGCGCTGCACGAGCCGGGCGTTGGCCCGCAGGTCCTCGATCAGCGAACCGGTGTCGGCCCGCGGCAGCGACTGCTCCGCCATGTCGGTCAGCAGGTCGGCGACGAGGCCGGTGACCGTGCCCCAGCGGCGGTAGACCGTGGTCTTGCCCACCTCGGCGCGGCGCGCCACGTCGGCGAGGTCGAGACGGTCGAAGCCGTGCTCGACGAGCGCGTCACCGGCGGCGCGGAGCACGGCGGCGCGGACCCGGGCGGTCCGTCCGCCGGGTCGGATCGCACCGACGGTCATAACGGGTCTCCAGTTTCCTTAGCTGCGGCTGGTTGCTAATCTAGCGGACACTAACGGCACTGCAGTTCCTTTAATGGAGGTCAACAGCGTGGAGTACCGACGACTCGGAGCATCCGGGCTCACCGTGCCCGCCCTCAGCTTCGGAGCCGGCACCTTCGGCGGCTCCGGACCGCTCTTCGGTGCCTGGGGCAACACGGACGCCCGCGAGGCACGACGCCTCGTGGACATCTGCCTCGACGCCGGAGTGACCATGTTCGACACCGCGGACGTGTACTCCGACGGCGCGTCCGAACAGGTGCTGGGGCAAGCGATCAAGGGCCGACGCGACACAGTCCTGCTCTCGACCAAGAGTGGACTGCCGACCGGCGACGGACCGAACGACGCCGGAACCTCACACACGCGGCTGATCCGGTCGGTCGACGCGGCGCTGCGCCGACTCGGCACCGACCACATCGATCTGTTCCAGCTGCACGCCTTCGACGCCGCGACACCCGTCGAAGAGGTCGTCGCGACCCTCGACGACCTGGTACGCGACGGGAAGATCCGCTATCTCGGCGTCTCCAACTTCGCCGGCTGGCAGCTGATGAAGTCCCTCGCCGCAGCCGACCGGGACCACCGCCGCCGGTACGTGGCACACCAGGTCTACTACTCACTCGTCGGTCGGGACTACGAGTGGGAACTCCTGCCCCTGGGCCTCGACCAGGGCGTCGGAGCCGTCGTGTGGAGCCCGCTCGGCTGGGGACGGCTCACCGGTCGGATCCGCCGCGACACACCACCACCGCCCACCAGCCGGCTGCACGCGACCGCCACCTACGGTCCACCGGTCGACGACGAGTACCTGTTCCGCGTCGTGGACGTGCTCGAGGAGCTGTCCCGCGAGACCGGCCGGGCGGTGCCGCAGATCGCGGTCAACTGGCTGCTGCAACGACCCACCGTGGCCACCGTCATCATCGGCGCCCGCAACGAGGAGCAGCTCCGGCAGAACATCGGCGCTGTCGGCTGGTCGCTCACCCCCGAACAGACGGCCCGGCTCGACCACGCCAGCAGCCGTACCGCCCCTTACCCGTACTTTCCTTACCAGCGGCAGGAAGGCTTCGCCAGGCTGAACCCTTCGCCGCTCGCGCGCATCGCGGGCCAGGGGAGCCCGGCTCGCCCCACCGAAGCGGGTCGACCGGCCGGGCTCCCCGTCGGGGTCAGCGGCGGAAGTGGAACCAGTTGACGTTGACGAAGTCGTTCGGCTGGCCGCTGCTGAAGGTCAGGTAGACCGTCTGCCGGCCGGTCACCCCGGAGACGTTGCCGGGCACCGTACGCCAGGACTGCCAGCCGCCGGTGTCACCGACGGCGAAGCTGCCGATCGGCGCGGCGGTGGGACTGCCGATGCGGACCTGGACCAGGCCGCTGACCCCGGCGCCGGCGCCGGAGGCGACCCTGGCGACGAAGTCACGCGGCGGCGTCGATCCGAAGTCGACGTTGTCGTAGCGAGCCCAGTCTCCGTTGGACAGCCAGCCGATGTTCTGACCGCCCTCACTGCACGCCTCGGTCCCGACCCCGTTCTGTGCGTTGAACGCCTCGGCCTGGATCGCGGCGTACGCGTTCACCCCACCGCCGGGCGGCGGCGTGGTCGGCGGCGGTGGCGTGGTGGGCGGCGGGTTCGACCCGCCGCGGGTGTAGACCGCGACGTAGTCGACCAGCATCGGTACGCCGGAGACGGTGTTCGCGGTCGGCGTGGTGGAGCCGGCGACCCCGTTCGGGAAGGCACCGCCCATCGCGACGTTGAGCAGGATGAAGTAGCCGGCGTGGGTGGTCATGTTGGACCAGTGCGGCTCGGGAATCTGCCCCTGGGTGACCGTGTGGTAGTGCTGCCCGTCGACGTACCAGCGCAGTTGCTGCGGGCTGGCGCTGGCGTCCCACTCGAAGCGGTAGGTGTGGAACGCCGACTGGCAGGAGGCGCCGGGGCAGGCCCGGGATCCGCCGATGCCGTTGAACTCGTCGCACGGTCCGCCCGGGGCGACGCCGCAGTGCAGTACGCCCCACACGTTGTTCAGTCCGTTGACGTTCTCCATCACGTCGAACTCGCCGATCGCCGGCCAGTTCTGGTAGTTGCCCCGGTACGGCGAGCCGAGCGCCCAGAACGCCGGCCAGTAGCCGGAGGCGGCGGCCCCGGTCACGTTCGGCACCTGGATCCGGCCTTCGATCGCCATCACGCCACCGGACGGCGGCTTGAAGTTGCTGCGTACCGTCTCGATCCGGGCCGAGGTCCAGTTGCCGGCGCCGTCGCGGATCGGGGTGATCCGCAGGTTGCCGTTGCCGTCGTGCCGGACGTTGGCGGTGCTGTTGGTGTAGGTCTGGATCTCGCCGGTGCCCCACTGCGGCGGGCCGCCGGGGTAGCTGGTGCCGGTGTCGATGATCCAGTTGGCCGACGAGGGCAGGGTGTTTGCGGCGCCGGTGAAGTCGTCGCTCCAGACCAGGTCCCAGCCGCTGGGGGTGGGCGGGATCGCGGCGTTGGCGTGCGCGGTGACCGAGGTGACGACGGCGGTCGCGGTGAGCGCGGCTGCGGCGGCGACGATCCGGGTACGGATGCGGCGACGAGGGCGTCGCGGGGGTGAGTTCATCACTGGCCTCTCTGCTGGGGGTGTGGGCCGGTCACGGCCTGCTGCTGGGGGGTGGCCGGTCGCCGATTCTTGGTCCGGGTCAGGGCAGATGCCGTCGGCCGGCTGAGAGCGTTCTCTCCGGTGCGGTTGCCGATCTTCGGTCTTGGGACATCAGGACTGATGGGGACGGTTGGGGATCGCTCGACTCAACTGGGAGAGCGCTCTCAGGAGTTGTACGTCTCCAGGCCGAACTTGTCAACCGATGTCGATGTCACAGCCGGAGTGGAGACTGGCTCTGAACCCATCCGGCAGCCTCGGCGCGGGCGGCGACCGGACCACCGGCACCCTTGGAGACACCGTCCGGCCAGGCCGGACAGCTCGTAAAGTCAGGTAAATCCCTGCATAGCAGTGGATAAGGAGACAGGGTGCGCGTGTCGCATGGAGGAGTCCGGTGAACGGCTGGTTCGAGCAGACCATCGTCTCGACCGGCCGGCTGCCGCTGTTCTGTTTCTTCGTCGGCGTCGTCCTCGGCTTCGCGTTCATCCGCTTCTCGGTCCGGATGATCCGGGCCCAGGTGCGCTGGTGGCCCGGCAACGTCACCCGGGGCGACCTGCACATCCACCACGTCGTCTTCGGGGTGGTCTTCATGCTGGTCGCCGGGGTCGCCGGGCTGGCGATCCCGGTGGAGACGACCTTGTGGCGAGCGGTGGCAGCCGCGCTGTTCGGCGTTGGCGCGGCACTGGTGCTCGACGAGTTCGCGCTGCTGCTGCATCTGAGCGACGTCTACTGGTCGGAACGCGGCCGCACCTCGATCGACGCGGTTTTCGTGGCGGTCGCCGTCTCCGGGCTGCTGCTGCTCGGCCTGCGACCGCTGGGGGCCAACGAATTCCTCACCGGCGAGACCGACCCGGCACAGTTCGCCGGCGCCGCGCTCATCGTGATCAACCTGGTGCTGGCAGCGATCACCCTGCTCAAGGGCAAGATCTGGACCGGGCTGCTGGGACTGTTCCTGCCGGTCCTGCTGATCGTCGGCGCGCTACGGCTGGCCCGGCCGCACGCGCCCTGGGCACGCTGGTTCTACCGGGGCGAGAGCCGCTGGGCCGAGTGGCGGCGAGCCAGGTCCGCCGACCGCGAGCGCCGCTACCGGCAACCGATCATCCTGGCCAAGATCCGGGTCCAGGAGTTGATCGCCGGTCGGCACGACCTGCCGCTGCCCCGGCCACCCCGGCGCGAACGCTGAGCCGACCGCCCACCCGCGAACCCTGAGCCGACCGCCCACCCGCGAACGCTGAACCGACCGCCCACCCGCGAACCCTGAGCCGACCGGCGCGGCCGGCGGCACCGCAAAGCCGTACCGCCGGGTCGTCCGAAGGCGCAGGATGGCCCGATGACCAGCAGTACTGTCGCCGCCGCGCCGGCCCGGCACCGGCCCGACGCGCTGACCGTCGGTGTGGAGGAGGAGTTCCTGCTCGTCGACCGCCGGTCGGGTGCCGCCGCACCGGCGGTCGCGGCGGTGCTCGCCGAGATCCCGCCGGAGCTGCGCGGGCAGGTGCAGCGGGAGTTCCAGACCAGCCAGATCGAAATCGGCAGTCCACCCGGCCTGGACCTACGGGCGCTGCGGCGTACTCTCGGGACGCTGCGCGCCGGGGTCGCCGACGCCGCCGAGCGGGCCGGTGTCCGGCTGATCGCCGTCGGCACCGCACCGGTCGCCGGACCGCAGCCCGACGTGGTCGACGACCCACGCTTCCACCGGATCGTCGAACGGTACGGGATGCTGCTGCCCGGCCCGGGCACCAACGGGCTGCACGTGCACGTCGCGGTCCCGGACCAGCAGGTCGGCGTACAGGTGCTCAACCACCTCCGCCCGTGGCTGCCGGTGCTGCAGGCGGCGACCGCCAACTCGCCGTTCTTCCACGGCGTCGACACCGGGTACGCCAGTTGGCGGTCGGTGATGTGGCAGCGTTGGCCGGCGGTTGCCCCGGCCCCACGGTTACGCTCGTACGAGCACTACCGGTCGCTGGTCGACGACTTGACCACCGCCGGTCTCATCCTGGACGAAGGGATGCTCCACTGGTACGCCCGACTGTCGGCGCACTACCCCACCGTCGAGGTCCGCATCGGCGACGTCTGCCCGAGCCTGGACGACACGATCCTGCTCGCCGCGCTGGTCCGCGGTCTGGTCGGCACCGCGCTCACCGCGGTGGAACAGGACCGGCCACCGGTCGACGTGGAGCATCATGTACTGGTCGCCGCCCATTGGCGGGCCGCGCACGACGGGCTGGAGGGGCAGGCCGTGGACCTGACCACCGGGGCACCCACGTTGCGTCCCGGCTGGCATCTGCTGCGCCGGCTGGTCGACACCGTCCGCCCCGAGCTCGACCGGCACGGCGACGTCGCGCTGGTGAACTCGCTGCTGGGCCGGCTGCGGGCACGGGGCACCGGGGCGGCCCGGCAGCGGGCCGTACACGCCGGCAGCGGCGACCTGGGCGCCGTGGTGGACTACCTGGCCACGCAGACCCGCAGCCGGTCGATCATCCCGGCACCGCCGCACGTGACCGATCCCCCGCCGGCCGCCGATCCCCCTGCCGGGCCGGCCGCCGATCCCCCCGCCGGACCGACCGCCGGACCGCTGACCTGGTCCGACCGGACCCGACTGGAGAAGATGTGAAATGGCGCAACGGATGGTGGTGATCGGTGGTGACGCGGCCGGCATGTCGGCCGCGTCCCAGGCCCGGCAGCTGCGTGGCCCCGACGAGCTGAGCATCGTCGCGTTCGAGCGGGGCCGGTTCACCTCGTACTCGGCCTGCGGAATCCCGTACTGGATCTCCGGCCTGGTCGACGACCCGCAGGAGCTGATCGTCCGCGACCCGGAGACGTTCCGCCGCGACCACCACATCGACGTCCGCATCCGGCACGAGGTCACCCGGATCGACCTGGCCGCGCGGGAGGTGGTGGCCACGTCGTTCGGCGACGGCGGGCGGGAGGTCCGCGAGCCGTTCGACACCCTGGTGTACGCCACCGGAGCGGCGCCGGCGCAGCCGCCGTGGGCGGGCAACGCCGCCGCCGGCGTGTTCGGGGTGCAGACCCTCGACGACGGCGCGGCGCTGCGGGACTGGCTCGACCAGGAACCGGCGCCGCGCCGGGCGGTGGTGGTCGGCGGCGGGTACATCGGGGTGGAGATGGCCGAGGCGTTGATCCGGCGCGGGCTGGCGGTGACCCTGGTGGAGCGCAGCCCGCAACCGATGTCCACCGTCGACCCGGACATGGGAGCGCTGGTCCGCTCGGCGCTGGTCGCGCTCGGCATCGACGTACGTACCGGCGTGTCAGTCACCGGCCTGCACGAACGCGACGGGCGGGTCTGCGAGGTGCTCACCGACGACGGCGCGGTGCCGGCCGACGTCGTGGTGCTGGGTCTGGGCGTACGGCCGAACACCGGGCTCGCCGAGCAGGCCGGCCTGCCGATCGGCGTCACCGGCGGCGTCCGTACCGATCTGCAGATGCGGGTGGTCGGGGTGCCCGACGTGTGGGCGGCCGGCGACTGCGTCGAGACCTTCCACCGGGTAAGCGGCCAGCCGGTGCACATCCCGCTGGGCACCCACGCCAACAAGCAGGGCCGGGTGGCCGGGATCAACATCGGCGGCAGCTACGCCACCTTCCCCGGGGTGATCGGCACCGCGATCACCAAGGTCTGTGACCTGGAGGTGGCCCGCACCGGGCTGCTCGAACGCGAGGCGGCGAAAGCCGGGTACGCCTATGTGAGCGCAACCGTGGAGTCGAACAACCGGGCCGGCTACTTCCCCGGCGCCGCCCCGATGACGATAAAACTGATCGCCGAGCAGCACACCGGGCAGTTGCTGGGTGGGCAGATCGTCGGCACCTCGGAGGCGGCGAAGCGGATCGACGTGCTGTCCGTCGCGGTGTGGAACCGGATGTCGGTGGCCGAGATGACCGCCCTCGACCTGGGCTACGCCCCGCCGTACTCGCCGGTCTGGGATCCGGTGCTGGTCGCCGCCCGGCGGGCCAACGACGCCGTCGCCGAGACCCCGTGAGCCGGCGCCGGCCCGGACCGGGCGGGTGGCCGTTGCCGTTGGGCGTGGCCGTTAGGCTTGGCGGGTGGACCCGGCGACCCATCCCAGCGGCGATCACCTGCGCGTCTCCGACGCCGAGCGGGAGCAGGTGGTGGAGCTGCTCGGCCAGGCGACCGCGGAAGGCCGGCTGACCCTCGACGAGTACGCCGACCGGGCCACCGAGGCGCACCAGGCCAAGACCCGGGGTGAGCTGGCCCGGCTCACCGCCGACCTGCCCACCGAGTCGTCGGGTGGGTTGCCGGCCGCCGCCGGGCCGGGAGCGCTGGCGGCGCGCGGTCCGGCTTTTCCGGCGGTGCCGGGCGGCGGCGCGACGCCGCCCGCCCCGGTGGAGCGGATGGTGGCGATCTTCGGTGACGAGGTGCGCAAGGGACACTGGCTGGTGCCGGACCGGGTGGAGGCGCGGGCGGTCTTCGGCGACTGCAAGATCGAGTTGCAGGACGCCCAGATCCAGCATCAGGTGACCACTATCGAGGCGACTGCCATCTTCGGCTCGGTCACCGTGTACGTGCCGGAGGGGGTCGACGTCCGGTTGACCGGCACGGCGGTGTTCGGCGACAAGAAGTCGAAGCTGACCGCGCCGCCCCGGCCCGGCGCCCCGATCATCCAGGTGGGCTGCAACGTGATCTTCGGTTCGGTCGTGGTGCGGCCGCCGAAGCGCAAGTGGTGGTGACGGCGGCGGGTCAGCCCTGTTGGCAGGTCGGGCACCAGTAGCTGTTCCGGGCGGCCAGCACACCGGCGGCCACGGTGGCGCCGCAGCACAGGCAGGGTTGGCCGGCGCGCCGGTAGACGTACACCTCGCCACCGTGCCGGTCGTTGCGCGGCGCCCGGCCCATCGCCTCCGGCAGGTGCTCGTCGCGTACGGTGTCGATCCGGCCCCGGCGCACCCCGATCCGCATCAGGGTGACCAGGTCGGCCCAGATCCGCTGCCACTGGTCGGCGGTCAGCCGCCGGCCCGGCGTGGTCGGCGCGATCCCGGCCCGGAACAGCACCTCGGTGGCGTAGACCAGGCCGACCCCGGCGACGATCGTCTGGTCGAGCAGCAACGCACCGAGTGGCCGGGCGCTGCGCCGGATCCGTCCGCCGGCGGTGTCCGGGTCGGCGTCGTCGCGCAGCGGGTCGGCGCCGAGCCGGTCGCGCAGGGCGTCGGCCTCCGCCTCGGTGAGCAGTTCGCAGGCGGCCGGTCCGCGCAGGTCCAGCCAGTGCCGGCGGTCCGTTGCGTCGGCTGTCGCGGTCGGCCCGTCGGCGGGCGATCCGTCGGCTGTCGCTGCCGGCCTGCCGACCAGCCGCAGCCGGATCTGCCCGACCGGTGCGGGCGGCTGTCCCGGCCCGTCGGCGACGGTGCCGTAGAGGCCCAGGTGCACGTGCAGGATGCCGCCGCCCGGACCGCCCTGGTAGTGGTGCAGCAGGTGTTTGCCGTACGCCTCGGTTGCGGCGAGGGTGGCGCCGGTGAGCCGGGCGGCGCCGGCGGTGAACCGACCCTGCGGGCTGGTCGCGACGACCTGTGCTCCGCCGAGTACGGCGCGGTGGTGGGCGGCCAGCCGGTGGATGGTGTGGCCTTCGGGCATGGCAGCAGAGCCTATCGGCCGCAGCCGGGTTGACCATGATCGGATCGGCTGATTGTATGTTGGCCAACTGTTGATGTGCTGATGATTGTCTACTCATTCGTTCGGAGGTCCCGTGCCCCCCACCACCGTGCTGCCGATCCCCGTCACCGGCAAGCGGAGCGTGAACGCCTATCTCCTGCTCGGCCGCCGACCGGTGGTCGTCGACGCCGGAATGCCCGGCAGCGCGGGAAAGATCCACACCGGTCTGATCCGCCACGGGGTGGACCCCTCCGAGGTAGCGCTGATCGTGCTCACCCACGGGCACACCGACCACTTCGGCTCCGCCGCCCGACTGCACCAGCTGACCGGGGCACCGGTCGCCGGGCACGTCGCCGACCTGGCCCAGTACCGGGCCGGCGCGAGCCGGCGGCCGTATCTGCCGACCGGACCGACCGGGCGGCTGATCATGCGTACCGGGGTGCTCGACCGACCGGTCCGGCCGGTCGAGCCCGACCTGTTGATCGACGGCGAACTGCGGCTCGACGACTACGGCGTGGCCGGCCGGATAGTGCCCACCCCGGGCCACACCGCCGGTTCGATCTCAGTGCTGACCGACGACGGCGACCTCGTCGCCGGAGACCTGGTCGCCAGCTCGATGCTGGGCCTGCTCGGCAGCCGGCCGGCCAACCCGCCGTTCCACGATGACCCGGTCGGCAACCTCGCCAGCCTGCGGCGGATGCTGGCCCTCGGCCCGGCGACGCTGCACGTCGGGCACGGCGGCCCGCTCGACCCGCGCCGGGTCGCCCGCTGGGCGGCAAGGGAGGAGAAGCGGCTCAGCCGGTTGGCCGGGCGCGGCCGACTAACCCGTCGTCGGGCCGGCGTCGGCACCGATCAGTAGCTTGCCGATCAGGCCGACCAACTGGTTCCGCTCGTCGGCGGTGAGGCGCTCGAAGAACCGGGTCTCGAGGGTCGCCGCGTCGGCCGAGATCGTCGCGAGGGCCGCCCGACCGGCCGGGCTGATGGTGACGATGTACGCCCGTCGATTGGTCGGGTTGCGCTGCCGGGTGACCAGACCGGCGCGTTCCAACGCGTCGACCGTGCCGACCATCGTAGTCCGGTCGGTCCGTAGCCCGTCGCTGAGCTCCTGCTGGGAACGGGGACCGGTGGCGTCGAGCATGCCCAGCACCAGGAACTGGGTGAGGTTACGGCCGGTACGCGCGGCGGCGGCCTCACCGATGCGGGTCGCCGCAGCCCCGGCGCGGCAGAGACCGACGATGTGCCGTTGCCACAGCAGCTGACGGAAGTAGTCCGTGAGCTCCGGCGGATCGTCGGGACCGCGCGTTCCATGATCCGCTTCCGGTCCTGCTGGCCTCACCGTCACCGCTACACCCGCCCATGATCGGAACCTGACGGTCCGAGGGTATCGCCACCCGCTTGACCGAGACTGGTGTGGCGGACCGGACATCCGGGTACTGCAAGCCGACAACCGCCGGAGCCCCGTCCAGTCGCGGGGCCGCCCGGCGTACCGATAAGGAGGTCTGTCATGGTCAGGATTCCCTCGCTGTCCCGGCGCACGGAGCCGACGAGGCCGGCGGACGAGCCGTCACCGACCGGCGGTACCACCGCGACCGCGACCGGCACGGCCGACGCCGCAGAGGCCGACAGGACGCGTGCCGACAGGACGCGTGCCGACACGACGCGTGCCGACACGACCCGGGCCGACACGACCCGGGCCGGCACGCGGGCCGGGGTCACCGACCCGGCCACCCGGCCGACGCCGCCGGGACCGCGCCCCGAGCCGCCCACCCGGGAGGGCAGCGACCCCCGGCCGGCTCCCCCGCCGGCACCGGCCGGTCCCCGGCCCCGGGCCAGCCTGCTGGCCACGGTCAGCCTGATCACCGGGGTCACCGGCGCGCTGTTCGTGCTGTCCGGACCGCTGGCACCGTACGGCATCGCGATCGGGGTGATCGCCCTCGCCACCGGCCTCGGCGGGATCTCGGCGACGGCCCGCCGGCACATCGCCGGCCGGACCGAGGCGCTGATGGGCATCGTCCTCGCCCTCGGGACGATGATCATCGGAAGCTTGGCGCTGACCGGCGCGCTGAGCTGGTTGACCACCGAGACCGACATGGTGCAGCAGGTACGGCAGTGGCTTGATTCACAGTTTGTCGGAATCTTCTGACGGGCAATGGTGACGTCGGGACGGTGGTTCACCGCCCGCAGGGCCCTGGCAGCGGTGGTTCACCGCAAGAGGGCCGACCGGACCGGTGGTTCACCGGGCACCGCATCTTCGGGGGGCGACGGCGTGGTCGCCCCCCGAAAGCATGTGTACGCAAGAAAACGCACGTCGCACCCGGCGATGACGCAACGATTCGCCGCCACAAGCAACTCCTGACAATGGTTTCTGCGGGTCCCAGCCCTTAGCGTGGAGAACAAGCGCCAGCCCACGGCCACCGCCGAGGCGCGCCTTCGACCCCAGGAGCCAGTCGCATGACGATGCACGCCACCCACCGGCAGTACCTGATGTGCCGGCCGACGTACTTCGCCGTGGAATACGCGATCAACCCGTGGATGGACCCGGCCCGCCCCGTCGACCGGGAGCTGGCGATCGCGCAATGGGACCAGCTACGCCGGACGTACCTGGAACTGGGCCACACGGTCGACGAGATCGAGCCGCTGCCCGGCCTGCCCGACATGGTGTTCGCCGCCAACGGCGCCACCGTCATCGACGGTCGGGCGCTGGCCGTGCAGTTCCGCGAGCCGCAACGGGCCGACGAGGCACCCGCCTACCGCGACTGGCTGGAGCAGGCCGGCTTCCCGGTGCACGAGGCCAAACACGTCAACGAAGGCGAAGGCGACTTCCTGGTGGTCGGCGACTACCTGCTGGCCGGCACCGGGTTCCGCACCTCGCACGCCGCGCACGCCCACGCCCAGGAGGTGTTCGGCCGTCCGGTGGTCACCCTGCAACTGGTCGACCCGTGCTTCTACCACCTGGACACGGCACTCGCCGTGATCGACGAGCGGACCATCGCGTACCTGCCGGAGGCGTTCTCCCCCGGCAGCCAGGCGGTGCTGCGCCGGCTGTTCCCGGACGCCGTCACGGCCAGCCTGGCCGACGCCGCCGCGTTCGGTCTCAACGCGGTCAGCGACGGCCGGCACGTGGTGCTGCCGGTACAGGCCGACGGGCTGGCGGCGGCGCTGCGCGAACGCGGCTACCACCCGATCGGGGTCGACCTGTCCGAGCTGCGCAAGGCCGGCGGCGGCCCGAAATGCTGCACCCTGGAGCTGAGGGGGTCGAGCCGATGATCGTCGACGGGATGCTGCGGACACCGAGGGCGGTACGGGACGCGGAACGTTGGACCGCGCACAACTACCACCCGCTACCGGTGGTGATCAGCGAGGCCGCCGGTGCCTGGGTCACCGACGTCGACGGCCGGCGCTATCTCGACTGCCTGGCCGGCTACTCGGCGCTCAACTTCGGCCACCGGCATCCGACCCTGACCGCCGCCGCGCACGCTCAGCTGGACCGGCTCACCCTGACCAGCCGGGCGTTCGGCCACGACCGGTTCGCCGACTTCTGCCGGGAGCTGGCCGAGCTGTGCGGCAAGGACATGGTGCTGCCGATGAACACCGGCGCCGAGGCGGTGGAGACCGCGATCAAGGTGGCCCGCAAGTGGGGCTACCAGGTCAAGGGCGTACCGGACGGTCGGGCCACCATCGTCGTGGCCGACGGCAACTTCCACGGCCGGACCACGACCATCGTCAGCTTCTCCACCGACGCCGAGGCCCGCGCCGACTTCGGGCCGTACACCCCGGGGTTCACCATCGTGCCGTACGGCGACCTCGCCGCGCTGGCCGACGCGATCGACGAGACCTGCGTCGCGGTGCTGCTGGAGCCGATCCAGGGCGAGCAGGGCGTGGTGGTGCCGCCGGACGGCTACCTGACCGGGGTACGGGACCTGTGCACCCGCAACGACGTGCTGCTGCTAGCCGACGAGATCCAGTCCGGGCTGGGCCGCACCGGGGCGACGTTCGCCTGCGACCACGAGGGCGTGGTGCCGGACATGTACATCCTGGGCAAGGCGCTCGGCGGCGGCATCGTGCCGGTGTCCGCGGTGGTCGCCGACCGGCCGGTGCTCGGGGTGCTGCGCCCCGGCGAGCACGGCTCGACGTTCGGCGGCAACGCCCTCGCCTGCGCGGTCGCCATCGAGGTGGTCCGGCTGCTGGCCACCGGCGAGTACCAGCGGCGCTCGGCCCAGCTGGGGGCCCGACTGCACGCCGGGCTCGACGCGCTGCGCGCCGACGGCCGACTGCTCGCCGTCCGCGGTCGCGGGCTGTGGGCCGGGCTGGACCTGGACCCACGGCGGATGACCGGTCGGCAGGCCTGCGAACGGCTCGCCGAACGGGGCGTACTGGCCAAGGACACCCACGGTGCGACGATCCGGCTGGCCCCGCCGCTGGTCGTCGACGACACCGACGTGGACTTCGCCATCGAACAGCTTTCCCACGTGCTGCGCTGAGCACACCGGCCGGCCGGGGGGCGATGCGCCGCCCGGCCGGAAGCCGGTCGTCCAGCGGCACGGTCAGGGTCGGGTCAAATTCCGGGTCAGTCAGTGGAACACGATGGCCCGGCCGCAGGAGATGCTCGCCCGGCACGCCTCGTGCAGGGTGAGCCACGCCTGCGTCTCGGCGGAAAAGTCGGTGCCGTCGGGCACCGCGAACAGCCGGGCCGCCTCGGTGTCCGGCAGCTCCCCGGCCGGGTCCAGCCGGACGCCGATCGCCGGGGCGCAGCGCCGCAACTCGGCGAGCAGACCCTGACCCGACCCGACGATGCCGCCGCCGGCCACCCCGGCCTCGGCCGGCAGGAACACCGGGTCGCCGAAATCGGCCGGCACGTAGTAGCCGGCGGTGTCGGAGTGGCACAGCAGGTGCGACTCCAGCATCGACGCCTGATCGTCGATCAGCTCCCGGTCCGCGATCAGCCCACTCGCGTCGGTGATCGGGGTGACCGGCCGGTCCAGATCCACCAGGGCCAGCACCCGGCGCAGCTGGTGCAGCCAGCTGGTCGGCAGGCTACGCAGGTGCGGCCGGGTCGACGGCACCGCCGCGACGTACTGCTCCTGCCAGCTGACGCCCTCGGCGGCCAGCGCGGCGCTCAACTGGTCGAGGGCGGCGCGGCTACGCGCCGCCCCCTCGTCGTCAATGCCGGACAGTGCCGTGGTGATCCCGACCGTTACCGCAAGACTCATGCGGGGCAGGGTAGCCGGGTTGCCCGACAGGTCGGTCAGGCCAGCGGGTGGCCAGTACGCCGCCGGGTCAGCAGGTGGCCAGCATGCCGGACAGGGCGGACTTCTCCGCGTTGTCCACTGTCATGTCGTAGTACCACTTCACCTGGATCCAGGCCCGGGCGTAGGTGCAACGGAACGAGGCGAGTGGCGGCTGCCAGTCGGCCGGGTCCTTGTCGCCCTTGGCCTGGTTGACGTTGTCGGTGACCGCCCACAGCTCCGGCCCGCCGAGGTCGTTGGCGTACGTCTGACGCCGGGCGGTGGACCAGGCCCAGGCACCGGAACGCCACGCCTCGGCGAGCGGCACCATGTGGTCGATGTCGACGTCCGACGCCTGCGTCCAGGTGGCTCCGTCGAACGGGCTGTACCAGGACCCGGAGGTCGGGTAGCAGCTGCTGTTGACCACGACGTTGCTGCCGTCGCGCTTGAGCACCTGCTCCCGGGTGTTGCAGCTGCCGGTGATGGTGATCCAGTGCGGAAACAGCGACCGGTTGTAGCTGGACTGGTGCGACTCGGCGGCCACGGTGAGCGAGTTCAGCCGGCTGAGCGCGGTGCTGTACGACGGGATGTTGGGTGGGGTGGCCTGGGCGGGGACGGCGGTCAGGGTGAGGGTGACGATGACGGCGATCGTCGCGGCCACGGCGGCGCTGACGGCGCGGCGGACACCGATGGTGGGGCGGGCACTGACTGTGGGTCGGGCACTGACGGTACGGCGGGCCATGAGGGCTCCTGGAGTCGCTGCCCACCGCGGCCGGGTCGGGTGCTCCGGCCTAGGGGTACGGCGGGCAGGTCGACACCGCGAATCTAAGCTCCTCAATTACCTTGATCAAGACAGGTCGATGAATACGGCGTTAAGTCCAGCGCTCCAACCGGGTGGCTCTATCGTTGTCGCCGTGCCGAACACCGACACCGCCTCCCCGTCGCCGACCAGACCCCGGCTGCACGTTGGCTGTGCGATGTGGACGCACAAGTCCTGGCAGGGGCGGCTGATCGCGCACCCGTTACCGCCGGCCGAACGGCTGCGCCACTACGCCGCCTGGTGCACCGCCGTCGAAGGCAACACCACCTTCTACGCCACCCCGACCCGGGAGACCGCCGCCACCTGGGCGGCGCAGACCGACCCCGACTTCCGCTTCGTGCTCAAACTGCCGAAGACCGTCACCCACGAACACCGGCTCACCGACGCCGACGAGCCACTGAACGCCTTCCTCGACGCGATCGCACCCCTCGGACCGCGTACCCATGCGATCTGGGCCCAACTGCCGGGGTCGTTCGGCCCCGACGACGTGCCCGCCCTGGCCCGCTTCCTGCGCCGACTCCCCCGCGACCACCGGTACGCCGTCGAGGTCCGCCACCCGGCGTTCTTCACCGATCCGGCCGCGACCCGGCTACTCGAAGGGGTACTGAGCGACGTCGACGCCGAGTGGGTTCCGTTCGACACCACGACGTTCTTCGCCGCCGAGCCGACCAGCGACGCCGAACGCGACGCCTGGGTCAAGAAGCCCCGCGCCCCGCTGCGCACCCGGGCACTGACCGACCGGCCGATCGTGCGCTACCTCGGCCGCGACGACGTCGAGCAGACCGTCGCCGGCTGGCGGCACTGGGTCGAGGCATCGGTGTCCTGGCTGCGGCAGGGCCGCTCGCCGACGGTGTTCATCCACACCCCGGACAACGCCGACGCGCCGACCCTGGCCCGCCGCTTCCACGACGAGGTACGGGCCGCACTGCCGCAACTCGACCCGTTGCCCGAGCCGATCCCGGCACAGCCGCTGACCCTGTTCTGACCGGCACGGGTCGGACTGCCGGCCACCACCTTGCCTGACCGGGCTGCCGGCCGCCACGGTCGGGCCCGGCTCACGCCTCGTCGGCCAGAATCCGGGCCAGGGTCCGGCGACCCATCCGGCTCATCGCAGGAAAGCTGTCCACGTAGTACCAAACCGCGCCCATCGACTGCTCGAACGCCCACGCCTTGCCGCGCTGCCAGTCCAGCTCGGTGCAGATCAGTCGCTCACGCAGCACCGAGCGTGGCCGGTCGTCGAGCAGATGCCAGGCGGCCACCAGCTCCAGCGCCGGATCGGCGGGCCGCAGACCACCTACGTCCAGCACCCCGGCCAGCCGACCGGCGCGGACCAGGACGTTGCCGGGGATCAGGTCGCCGTGCACCATCGCGTCCGGTGTCTCGCGCGGCAGCTCCCGCAACCGTCCCCACAGCCGGCGCAGCGCCGGCACGTCCAGCAGATGTTCGCTGCGGTCGAAGCAGGTCCGCATCCAGGCGTCATGCCGGCACAGGTCACCGCCCCGGCCGCCGCCGCCTCGTCGGCCAGGTGCCGCCGTACCGTGTCGGGCTCGTCGGGGCGCAGCGGGAACCGGGCGGCCAGCCGGTCCCCGATCCGGAAGATCGCATGCACCGTGCCCTGCCCGGCCGCTGCTCGCACCGGCAGGTCCCGCCACTGTGGGAACTGCTCGTCGATGAGCGCGCGGACGGTCGTCACCGGCACGGCCAACTGGTCGTCGTGTATCCGCACCGCTGCAGCGTGCCGGTTGTGGACGCGGTGGTGCCACCGGGTTTCCCTGACCGCCGGCAACGGCACCGCGACCCGACCTGGCCCGCCGGTGGCGGATGATGGGCCGATGCCTGTGGTCGAAGCAGCGGTAACCGTCCCCGTACCGCCGGATCTCGCCTTCGCGGTGTCCCAGACCACCACGCCGGTCCGGCACCGTTGGGACCCGTTCATCCGGGTACAGCACTTCGTCGACGGGGCCACCCGCCCCGGCAAGGGCGTCCGTACCTTCACCCGGTCCCGGCACGGCCTGACGATGATCAGCGAGTACGTCTCGTACGCTCCGCCGACCAACGTCGGCATGAAGATGGTGCGTGGTCCCTGGTTCTTCGAAATGTTCGCCGGCGGCTGGCGGTTCGCCCCGGCGTCCGAGCCCGGTCACACGGTGGCGACCTGGCGGTACAGCTTCCGCTGCCGGCCGGCACCGCTGCGCCCGATCGCCGACCGGATCGGGGTGTGGCTGCTGGGCCGCGACATCCGTCGCCGCATCGCCGGCTACGCGGCCGGTTGCGCCGACCCCGAGGTCGTCGCCGCCGCCCGCCGGTCACTGTCCGACTGATCCCGGTCGGTTTCCCAGCGGCTCGGGACCCGACGCAGCGCGAGGGCCGGACCCCGTACCCGGGGTCCGGCCCTCGCGCTGAGCTTGGGGTGTTTCTGGTCAGCTGTTCCAGTGCTGGACGACCAGCTCGGCGGCCTGGGTCTCCCACTGCGCGTAGTGGTCCGGGTACGCCGACACCTGGACGGTCTGCGCGGCCTCGGTCAGCGGCATGTCCTGCCAGCCGTCGACGGCCTTGAGCCCGTTCAGGAACGCGGTGGTCGAGTACTCCACGTCGGTGATCTGCTCCACCGTGCCCCAACCCGACGACGGACGCTGCTGGAACAGGCCCTGCGAGTCGTGGTCGTTACGGTCACCGAGGTGACCCAGGTTCTCCAGCTTCGACTCCTGCAGGGCGGTGGCGATGGCGACCACGGCGGCCCGCTCGTCCATGCCGGCCTTCTTCGTCGCGGCGATGATGCCCTTGACGTTGTCGGTCTGCTCACCGGACAGGTCGATCCGGGACTGCTCGCCCTGCACACCGTGCGGGGTCAGCTTGCCGGCGTCCACGCCACTGCTGGCGGCGGCGGACACGGGTGCGGCCAGGGCGGTGGGGGCGTGCTCGGCGGCCAGGGCGGGGGCGGCGATCGCGCCGCCGGCCAGGGTCAGCCCGGCGATGCCGAGGGCGGTGTTACGCAGGCTGGTACGCAGGGTACGGGTGATGATCGTGGTCATGGGGGGTCCACCTTCCGTTTGCCGAGGGGGCACACCCGTCACGGACGGGCGGGTGCGCGGTAAACGGTCATCCGGGTGGTACGGGGGTCAGACGCGGTGGCGCGGGGGCGCTGCTGCGCGCCGTGACCATCTACAACCACGCCGGCCCGCCGACGATTCCCGACCGGGCCCACCCGCCGGGCCGCCCGGCAGGTGCCTGACGGCTACGGGCCTGAGCCCGGCGGCCAGCGGCCTGAGCCTGGCGGCCGCGGGCCGGATTGCGTGGCGCGACCATGCACAACGACGCCGCCCGCCGGATCATTCCGCCCCGGCCTGAGCCTCAGGAACCGCGCACCGTTCGGCGCGCAGCGTCACCTTCGGCATCCCGGGGCAGCCTGAACGCTCATCGAGGTGACGCTGACGCACGCTAACTCCGCGTCTTAGCGTGTGTCAGCGTCACCTCGATGAGCCCACTGGCGACGTGGCGGGAGAGACCGGGTCGCACCAGAGCCGTCGGGCAGCCGGCTGAGGGCTGGTGTTGGCCTAGGCTCTGGTTGGCCTGCGCGGGTCTGATGCCACAGGTGCATCTTGATGCACCTGTGGCATCAGACCAGTGCACACATCATGGGTCAAGCCCACGGGTCGAAGGGGATACCTGCCGGTTTCGACCGTTTCAGCAGGTTACGAAACCGGTCGTCCTGATCGGTGATCTTGATGCTGGCGGAGCCGAAGTCGGCGGTCATCAACCGGTCCCGCAGCGCCGTGCTGGGCCAGCCGTTCCAGTCGACGACCGGCGGAAACCGCCAGGTGCCGTAGTGGTTCTCCGGTGGGTCGTCGTTGCTGTTCGCCAGCCGGAAGTTGTGCGAGCCGAAGGCGCCTTCCTTGTGGTAGACGACCTTTGGATGCGTGCCGTCGAACCGCACCGAGGACCGCGGATAGGTCTGCCCCTCGCCGTGCACCGTGCGGGACACGTAGTCGACCCGGTCCGACGCCTGGTTCACCCAGGAGACGACGTGCTCCCAGTCGTGCCGGTGACCGCAGCAGCCCGGCGGACTGGGGCAGGTTGGGCAGGTTCGCGGCCCGCGCGGCCGTGGCCGGAGCGACGACCAGCACAGTGGACAGGGCTGCGGCTGCGATCCAGTTGACTACCGGTGGCCGTACGGTGCACAGCCGAGCGGCGGATCAGAGCCCGTGCGGCAGGGCCCGGTCGGTGTGGCCGAGGCTGAGATCGGGCGCGATGCGGTCCCGTACCAGTCTTTTCAGCTCGGGGATCCCCGGGAAGCCGCTCTCCCCCCGCGACCAGATCGTCTCGCCGTCCAGCCGGACCTCGAAGACGCCGCCGGTGCCCGGCACCAGCGCCACCTCACCGAGCCGCAGCGCGAATGTGGTGAGCAGCTCCTGAGCTGTCCACGCGGCGCGCAGCATCCAGCGACACTGCGTGCAGTACTCGATCTCCAACCGTGGCTGTTTGGTGGTGGTCACCAACCGAGTATGCCTGCGCCGGGCACCGGGTCGACAAGCTCGGTGCCGGGTCGACAAGGTCGGTGCCGGGCATGTCCGGCAGGGCACCGTCGGGCGGGCCACCGTACCGGCAAATGCTCTTGCCAGTCTGGCAAGCTGGGTGGCATGGACGACGACCTCGACCATGCTCTCGACTCGGTCGGCCCCCGGCTGCGGGCGCTGCGCAAACAGCGCGAGACGACCCTCGCCGAGCTGTCGGCCGCCACCGGCATCTCGGTGAGCACCCTGTCCCGGCTGGAATCCGGCGCCCGCCGGCCCACTCTGGAGCTGCTGCTGCCCCTTGCCCGCGCCCACGGCGTCAGCCTGGACGAGCTGGTCGACGCGCCACCGACCGGCGACCCGCGCATCCACCTGCGGCCGGTCACCCGCTTCGGGATGACCATGCTGCCGTTGAGCCGGCGGGCCGGCGGCATCCAGGCGTACAAGTTGATCATCCCGGCACGCAGCCCGCGCCGGGAGCCGGAGCTGAAGACCCACGAGGGCTACGAATGGCTGTACGTCCTCGACGGGCGGCTGCGTGTCCTGCTCGGTGAGCACGATCTGATCCTCTCCCCCGGCGAGGCGGCGGAGTTCGACACCCGGGTGCCACACTGGTTCGGCGCGGTCGGCGACGAGCCGGTCGAGTTCCTCAGCCTCTTCGGCCAACAGGGCGAACGCGCCCACCTGCGGGCCCGCCCCCGGGAGCGAGCGCCGGAGCGGGAGCGGACCGGGGAGCGGGCCAGGGAGGGTGGCAGGCCCTGAACCGCGTACGCACCTGGGCCGCGCTCGGTTTCGCCTGCGTAGCCGTCGGTCTGTCGACCGCGATGGCCTCGCCGTACCTGACCCTGTTCCTCGACGACGCGGTCCGGGCCAGCGCCGGGCAGATCGCGCTGTGTCTGGTCGCCGCCCCGGTCTCGGCGGTGGTGATCGCCACCGTGGCCGGACGGCTGTCCGACCGGCTGCCGAGCCGCCGGTGGCTGCTGGTCGCCGCCGCGTCGGCCGGGTGCCTGTCCAGCGCGCTCACCTCGGTCGTACGGGACTTCCCGGTCTTTCTGCTCATCACGGTCACATTGACCGCGTCGGCGCAGGTGATGGTCCCGCAGATGTTCGCCTACGCCCGGGAGGCGCTGGCCGGGTCCGCGCGAATCGCGATGGCGATGAGCACCTTCCGTACGCTGTTCTCCGTCGCCTGGGTCGCCGGCCCGCCGCTGGCGTCGCTGCTGCTCACCACCGGCGGGTTCCGGCTCACCTACGCCGCGTCCGCCGTGGTGTACGCCGTCGCCGCCGGCGTCGTCCTGCTCGCCTTCCGGCACCGTCGTCGCCCGGACGTCGGTGAGGTGCGGGACACCCAGCGGTACGGGGCGGACGCCTCCCGCCGGACCATCTGGTTGAGCGTCGCCGCGTTCGTGCTGACCTGGTCCGCCAGCAACCTCGCCATCCAGGCCCTGCCGCTGCACGTCACCCGGGAGCTGGGGTCCGGTGTCGGGACCGCGGGTCTGCTGCTGGGCCTTTGTGCCGGGCTGGAGATCCCGCTGATTCTCGGCTTCGGCTGGCTGTCCACCCGGCTCCCGGTGCACCGGCTGCTGCTCGTCGGCGCCGGCTGCGGGGCGGCGTACATGACGGTGGTCGCGGTCTCGGACCAGGTGTGGCCGCTGCTGGTCGGGCAACTGCTCAACGCGGCGTCGATCGCCGCACTCGGCGGCCTCGGCATCACCTACATGCAGGACATGCTGCCCCGGCACCAGGGGCGAGCTTCCACCCTCTACTCGAACGCCATCCCCACCGGCGCGCTGCTCGCCGGCCCGGTTCTCGGCGCCGCCCAGCACGCCGGCTACCGCATGCCGTACGCGGTCGGCGCCCTGCTTTACGTGGGAACGCTCGGCCTGCTACTACTCGCCCGCCGCCGGCCCGACCCGGTGGTACCCGTCACCCAGTGAGACGTCAGCTCGGGTACGACGCCAGCTCAGGTACGACGTCAGCTCGGCCACGACGTCAGTTCGCGTACGCGCTGAGCAGTTGCAGCCGTTCAGCGTCGGCGCTGCCCGGCGCGGCGGTGTAGACGATCAGGATCGGGCCGGTGCGCCCCGGCGGGGTGTAGGCGTCCCAGTCCAGCCGCAGCTCGCCGACCTGTGGATGCGGGAACGTCTTGCTGCCGCTGACCGATTCGCGTACGTCGTGGCGGGCCCAGAGCCGGCGGAACTCCTCGCTGCGGATGCTGAGCGTGCCGACGATCTCCCGGGCGCGCGGGTGCTCCGGGTCGGCGGCGACCGCCGCCCGCAGGAAGCCCAGGTAGTCCAGCACCGTCTCCTCCCAGCCGGGACAGCGGCCGTGCGCCTGCGCATGGTCGAACATGTCGATCAGCGCGTTGGTCGGCCCGATACCGGGGTATAGGGCGGCAGCCATGGCATTCCAGGCCAGCAGATCCAGGTGGCGGCTCACCACCACGGCCGGGGTGTGCAGGCTGTGCAGCAGCCGGCGGGTGCTCTCCGGGACGGTCTCCCTGGTACGCCGTCGTGGTTTCGGCGGCTGCTGCGCCCGGCGGGCCAGGGCCCGCAGGTGGCGGGTCTCCTCGGCGTTGAGCGCGAGGGCGCGGGCGATGCCGGTCAGCACGTCGTCGGACGGGCGAACGTCGCGGCCCTGCTCCAGCCGCTGGTAGTAGTCGGTGCTCACCCCGGCGAGCAGCGCCAGCTCCTCGCGGCGCAGCCCGGCGACCCGCCGACGCGGGCCGGGTGCCAGGCCGATCTCCTCCGGCCGCAGCCGGGACCGCCGCTGACGCAGGAAGTCGGCCAGCTCGCGGGCGTAGACGGTGCTCGTCACACCATCGAGTGTGCCGGTCGACGCGCCCCGCAGGGTAGGTCCCGTGGTCCCAGGTTGGCCAGGTCTGCCCGGCGACCTGCCCGGCTGCCTAGCGTCGGCGGTCATGCAGGACATACGGAACTGGACTCAAGAGCAGATCCCCGACCAGCACGGCCGTCGCGCGGTGGTGACCGGCGCGAACTCCGGCGTGGGGCGGGTCACCGCGCTGGAGCTGGCCCGGCACGGGGCCGCCGTGGTGCTGGCGGTACGTAACGTGGCGGCCGGTGAGGAGGCGGCCGCTGCGATCCGGCGCGAGGTGCCGGGCGCCGACGTCGAGGTACGCCGACTGGATCTGGCGTCACTCGCGTCGATCCGGGCCTTCGCCGCCGACTTCACCGGCAACCTCGACCTGCTGGTCAACAACGCCGGGCTGGTGTTGACCGGTCCGCGACCGCCGCTGACCGTGGACGGGTTCGACCTGCAGGTGGGCACCAACGCGCTCGGGCCGTACGCGCTGACCGGGCTGCTGCTGGACCGGCTGGCCGCCGGGAAGGAGCCCCGGGTGGTCACCGTGTCGTCGATCGTCCACAAATGGCGCAATCTCGACCTGGACGATCTGATGTCCGAGCGGTCCTACAACGGAAACCGGGCGTACGCGATGTCGAAGCTGGTCGGCACGATCCTCGGCCTGGAGCTGGACCGCCGGCTGCGGGCGGCCGGGTCGCCGGTGGTCAGCGTGCTGGCCCACCCCGGCATGACCCGTACCAACCTGACCCCGCGCGCGATGGCCGACCGGGGCCGGCTGATGCGCGCCGCAAGCCGGCTCATGTCACTCGTCGTCAGCGGGGTCGAGTCCGGGGCCCGACCCCAGCTGTACGCGGCGACCGCCCCCGGCTTACGGGGTGGGCAGTTCTTCGGACCACGCGGCTTCCAGGAGATCCGTGGCCCGGTCACCGAGGTGCGGGCCAGCGATCAGGCCCGGGATCCGGGCAACGGCCGACGGATGTGGGCGGCGGCGGCCCGGCTCACCGGTGTCACGTACCTCTGACCGCCGCTCTCTGACCGCCGCGAAGATCACCATTGGACCATTCCATCGACGGGCGTAAGGTCGACCTCGGCTGGCCGTAGGACTCGACACGTGCGAGGTGTGCGTTGACGCTAGTTGCCGGGGTCGACTCGTCGACCCAGTCGACGAAGGTCGTGGTGTGCGACGCGGACACCGGTGAGGTGCTGCGCGAGGGCCGCGCCCCGCACCCGGACGGCACCGAGGTCGACCCGCGCGTGTGGTGGGCCGCCTGGGAGCAGGCCAGCGCCGGACTGCTGGACGGGGTCGCCGCGATCGGCGTCGGCGGACAGCAGCAGGGCATGATCTGCCTCGACGACGCCGGCGAGGTGGTCCGGGACGCCTTGCTGTGGAACGACACCCGGTCGGCGCAGGCCGCGATCGACCTCACCGACGAGTTCGGCGGCCCGAAAGCGTGGGCCGACGCGGTCGGCCTGGTGCCGGTGGCCAGCTTCACGGTGACCAAGCTGCGCTGGTTCGCCCGCGCCGAGCCGCAGCTCGCCGCCCGGACGCAGACGGTGCTGCTGCCGCACGACTGGCTCACCCACCGGCTACGCGCCGACGGCGGAGCGCCGACGACCGACCGGGGTGAGGCCTCCGGCACCGGCTACTGGTCGGCGGCGGCCGGGGACTACCGGCGGGACCTGGTACGGCTCGCGTTCGGGCGGGACGTGGCGCTGCCCCGGGTCGCCGGGCCGGCCGAGGTGGTCGGCGAGACCGCGTCCGGCGCGCTGCTCGCGGCCGGCACCGGCGACACCATGGGTACGGCGTTCGGCGTCGGCCTGCGCCCCGGTGAGGTGGTGGTGTCGCTGGGCACCTCGGGCTGTGTGTCCGGGGTGAGTGAGATGCCGACCGCCGACCCGAGCGGGCTGGTGGCCGGCTACGCCGACGCGACCGGCCGGTTCCTGCCGCTGGTGTGCACGCTCAACGCGGCCCGGGTGCTGGTCACGGTCGCCGACCTGCTGGGCCGGTCGCTGGCCGAGTTGGACGAGTTGGCGCTGTCGGCGCCGCCGGGCGCGGGCGGGTTGACCCTGCTGCCGTACCTGGACGGGGAACGCACCCCGAATCTGCCGGACGCCCGTGGTCTGCTGGCCGGGATCACCCGGGCGAACGCGTCGGCGGCGAACCTGGCCCGGGCGGCGGTGGAGGGCATGCTCGGCGGCATCGCCGACGCCCTCGACGCGCTGCGCGCCCAGGACGTGCCGATCGACCGGGTGCTGCTGGTCGGCGGTGCGGCCCAGTCCCGGGCGGTACGGGCGATCGCGCCGGCGCTGTTCGGCGCGCCGGTGAGCGTGCCCCGCCCGGCCGAGTACGTGGCGCTCGGCGCGGCCCGGCAGGCGGCCTGGGCGCTGTCCGGTGCCGCCGAGCCGCCACAGTGGCCGGTCGAGGCCGAGGAGGTCACCGCCGCCGCCACCCCGCAGGTGCACGAACGCTACGTCGACGTCCGCGACCGGGCACTGCCGCTGCTCACCTGAGGCCGGTCGCCGCGCACGCCGACCCGATCCGGTCCCCGGTGCCAGATCGGCTCAGTCAAGGTCGAGCAGGTCCCTGATGTCGGCGGCGGACAGCTGCGCGGAGGCGAACTCGCCCCCGTCGAGCACACTGCTGAACAGCTCGGCCTTGCGCTGCTTCAACGCCATGACCTTCTCCTCGATGGTGTCCTTGGCGACCATCCGGTAGACCATGACGTTCGATTTCTGACCGATCCGGTGGACGCGGTCGACGGCCTGGGCCTCGGTCGCCGGGTTCCACCACGGGTCGAGCAGGATGCAGTAGTCGGCCTCGGTCAGGTTGAGACCGAAGCCGCCCGCTTTGAGGCTGATCAGGAACACGTCGGCGTCGCCGCGTTTGAACTCGGCGATTACGGCAGCCCGGTTGGTCGTCGACCCGTCGAGGTAGCCGCACCGGACGCCGGCGGCGACGAGCCGGTCACGCGCCGCGCCGAGGAACCGGGTGAACTGACTGAACACCAGCGTACGGTGGCCTTCGGCGACCAGGTTGGTGATCTGGTCGGCCAGCACGTCCAGTTTGGTCGACGGAACACCCTCGTGTCTCGGGTCGACCAGGGCGACGTCGAGACTGGCCTGGCGCAGCAACGTCAACGACCGGAAGATCTCGAACCGGTTCTTCTCCAGGTCCCCGAGCAGGCCGAGGACCTTCTGCCGTTCCCGTTGCAGATAGGCCTGGTAGATCCGGCGGTGTTTGCGGTCGAGGTCGAGCTCCAGCACCTGTTCCTGCTTCTCCGGCAGGTCGGCGGCGACGTCGGCCTTGCGGCGACGCAACATCAGCGGCCGGATGCGGCGGCGCAGCTGGGCGAGCCGGTCACCGTCGCGGTCCTTCTCGATCGGCGTACGGTAATAGTCGGTGAACCGGTCCAGCCGGGGGAACAACCCGGGGGCGGTGATCGAGCAGAGCGCCCAGAGTTCGAGCAGGTTGTTCTCCATCGGCGTACCGGTGATGGCCAGCTTGAACGGCGCGGTGAGCTGCTTGGCGCAGCGGTGGCTCTGCGACTGGTGGTTCTTGACGAACTGTGCCTCGTCGAGGATCAGGCCGGCCCAGTCGAGCGCCTGGTAGTCGTCGAACTCCAGCCGCAGCAGCGTGTACGAAGTGACGACGATGTCCGCCCCGGCGGCCGCCTCGGCGAGTTCCATGCCACGCCGTGCCGAGGTCTGGGTGACCGCCCGTACGGTCAGGTCCGGGGTGAACCGCGCGGCCTCGGCGACCCAGTTGTGGATGACGCTGGCGGGGGCGACGACGAGGAACGGTACGTCGGCACGGGCGTGCCGGATCAGGGCCAGCGCCTGCAGGGTCTTACCGAGACCCATGTCATCGGCGAGGATGCCGCCGAGCTGGTGCTCCCGCAGGGCGGCGAGCCAGCGAAACCCGTCGAGCTGGTACGGGCGCAGCTCCGCCCGTACCAGCGGGGGCACCTGGTGGTCGACGGCGGCGCCGGCGGTGGCCAGCTCGCGGACCGCGCGCTGCCAGGCGGCGGCCTGGCCGGTGATCTCCCCCAGCTCGGCCAGTTCGGCCCAGAGGCCGGCCTGGAACCGGCCGACCCGCAGCACGCCCGGCGGCCGGTCCTCCAGTGCCCGCGATTCGTCGATCAGCTCGCGGAGCTGGGCGAACTCGGGGCGGTCGAGGCTGAAGTACGTGCCGCTGGGCAGGATGAGGTACTGCCGGTCCTGCGCCAGCGCGGTGAACAGCTGATCGAAGACGACCTGTTCGCCGCCGACGCTGACCTGCACGGACAGGTCGAACCAGTCGTGTTCGCCGGGATGGTCGGTGCCGGCGAACCGAATGACCGGCGCCTCGTCGGATTCCCGGTAGTCCGGTACGGGCTCCGCTGCCGATTCGACCACCTCGACGCCGTCGATGTCGGCGAGCCGGGGCACGACCTCGCTGAGGAACCGGATCATGGCGTCGCCGCGGAGCGTGGTCAGCGCGGCGAGTCGTGCGCCGTTCGGGGTCGACTCGATCGCCTCCGGGACCGCTTTGGCCGTCACCTCGGTGACCTGGTCGACGACGGCGTCACGGGGGTCGGCCTGCCCACGTGAGTCGGCGTGCCCGCGCGGACCGGTGGCCCACAGCGGCTCGGTCTGCCGGTGCGCGCCGATCGCGCGGACCCACTGCCAGTGGATCGACAGCGCCTGTTCCGGCATCGGGGTCACGGCGAGGGTGAGCGTGGGTGGCAGCACCGGCGGCAGGTGCACCGCCGGGCCGGCGGCGACGACCTCGACCTGTTTGAGCAGCTCCGGGTAGAACCGTTCGAAGAACCGCGTCTCGTCGGCGGCGGGGACGCGGATCGCGGGACCGGCCAGGGCCTTCGCCGCCGCCGGGGAGACCGCGCCGGACAGCGGTGCCAGCCGCAGCACCCGGTCCCGAGGCTGCGGCTCGACGCCGCCGCGCTCGGCCCACCAGGTGATCCCGTGCGCCGGTCGACCAACGAAGGCGGAAAACTCAGCGGGGACGGGTACGCCGTCGGCCAGCAGCACCGGCTGCACGATCAGGTCGTCGTCGGCGCGGTCGACCTGCACCGACAGCCGGGCCGGCTGCCGGCCGACGACCACCGGCCGGGCGTACTTGCCGGGCTGGACCAGCGGCAGCCCGGCGTCGTCGGCCTCGGCCAGCAGGTCCCAGATCCGCCGGCTGGCGAACGCGTCCAGGAAGATCGTCGTCGGGGCGCCGTAGTAGCCGTACCCGTCGACGTCCACTGTCGACAGCTTCAGGATCTCGCCGAGCAGCTGGCGGTGCCGTTTGGATTCCGGCGATCTGCCGTGGCCGGCGTAGCTCACCGTCGACCAGCTGATGCCGGAGCGAACCCAGCCGTTCTGGCCGGGTAGGACCGGACGCAGTGCGATGCGTCCGCCGTGCCGGCCGCCACCGGCCGCGCCCGGTTTGACCAGCTCGAACTGCAGGCCGACGGTGGCCTGGGCCGGCGCGGCGGTGACGACCGGGGCGACGTCGGAGACCAGCGCCGACAGGCTCTTCTCCCAGTCGGCCGTCGGCGCGTCCGATGCCCGCCGCTGCTTCGGGACCGTCGGCGCGGCACCGACGACGGCCCGCAGCACCAGCGCGTACGGGTGGCCGCAGGCCCTCTCGCCGCAGGAGCAGGCCCCGTCGACGGTGGCGACGAGCCCGTCGGGGTCGGTGGTGACCGCCGCCGTCACGGTGCCGCCGCGCCTAGGGTCCAGTCGGCCCTGGGCGTGCCCGGTCATCGCATCCCACCGGGCGTCGGTCAACTCGCCGTTCGCGAGTTGGGCACGGGCGCGCAGGAACGCCCGTACGCCGACGATCTCACACAACGCCGCCTCTTCGACGGTAAGTTCCAGCTTCGCCACTGTTCGTCGTCTCCCGATCAGGCCGCGTCGCGACGTAGGTTAGCCGGGTGTCAGCGCAACGATCGAACGCCCGTCCCAGTGACGCATCGTCGACCCGTACCGATTCGGCAGCCCGGGTGATGTCCGCCCCGGTCGAGCGCGTCTACGCAGCTCTGGTCGACCCGGACGCGCTCGCCGCGTGGCTGCCGCCGCAGGGGATGACCGGCCGGTTCGAGCGGTTCGACGCCCGACCCGGCGGCGGGTACCGGCTGGTCCTGACCTACGCCGACGCGTCGACCGCGCCGGGCAAGGCCACCGCCGACTCCGACATCGTCGAGGCCCGCTTCGTCGACCTCGTCCCGGGCGTACGGGTCATGCAGGCCGTCGACTTCGTCGCCGACGATCCGGCGTACGCCGGCACGATGACCATGACCTGGGAGGTGTCGGCGGTCGACGGCGGCACCCGGGTGGACATCCGCGCCGACGACGTACCGGCCGGCATCAGCGCGGCGGACCACGCCGCCGGCCTCGCCTCCTCGCTGGCGAACCTCGCCACGTACGTCGAGCGGTAGCCTGCGCCGGCTCCGCTGCGGCTGTTCCGTACTGCACTGAGCGACGCACAGGTCGACCAAGCCGGTTGCTGGCCGCCGGGTGGCCCTGTTGGGCGTCTGGTAGCCCGAGGGTCCTAACGGCCGCGCTGCCCGCATGTCCTTCGAGTGCCACGCCTAGCCCAACTGGTCGCCGATCGTAATAGCTATGACCGAAAGATGACATATAAGATAATAACTTTCACATATCAACACTCATCAGTATATTTGACTACCTGAGCACTTCAGGGACGCCTTAGGCGTACACGCACAGCCGGGCCCCTTGCGCTGCATAGCCGCGATCATCGGGGAGGCGGGGCTGGAGATGGCACACGACGCAGATGAGGTGGAGTTCGAGCGACTTGTCCGTTTGATACGACATTGGCTACGAAAGGAGGCTTACGACATCTGCGGCGACTGGCACGAAGCGGAGGACCTTGTCCAGATAGCGCTGTTCAAGATGTATCAACACTGGAACCGGTTGGACCGGCGGACAGCGCTCGGCGCCTACGCTCGCCGTATCGTGGTCCGCAACTTCCTCACAGAACGCCGTCGGCCGCGCTGGCGACACGAGAGCGCAACGACGTCGATCACGACAACGGATATCGCGCTAGCACCCCACACCGCACACCGCCGTCGACGACCGCGTATACCTGTCACCCGCGCTGCGACGACTGGGGCCGCGTCAACGCGCAGTCCTGGCGCTGCGTTTCTTCCACGACCTCAGCGTCACACAGACGGCACACGCGCTCGGGTGCGCGACGGGAACGGTGACCAGCCAGACGGTGCGGGCCCTCGCGGCGTTGCGGAGAGATCTCCAAACCTGACCGCAACCCATGCAGCATCCGTCGGGCACCGGTACGTGTACGCATCGACACCCATCGAGAGTTGCACGGGAAGGAATCAGTCGATGAGGTTACGTCGCACACTTGCAATCGTCACCGCAAGCCTGCTGGCCGGTGCCGCGCTCACCGCGAACACGTCCGCCCCGGCCAACGCCACCCCGACGGGAACGGCTCTGTCTTCCTGGAACCCCGCACTGATCTCGTCAGAGATGATTTACGACGGTTCCGTCGTCCGGCAACGATTCGAGGACGGCATAACCGTCGTCGCGCCGGCCGGATCCCGGGTAATTTTCAAAGGCCAGGTGCCCACCGGGGAAGCCGGCGTGACTGGCGAGGCACGCGTGATCAACCAGGAGGTCCGGGTCATCCTGCCAGAATCCGGTGAACCGACGATGGCCGACGCGCAGAAATACGCCGAAGCCGGACGCAGCGTCTACGCGGACGCCGTCGCGGCGGGCTTCAGTGCCGCCGAGGCTCAGCAGATCTCCAACAAGCTACGTGCGCGAATGCTCGAAAACCCGCCGATCTGGTCGTCGGGGTGCGTCTACAGCGACGACGTCGACCCGGACCCCGACTACAACTGGGACGGCTGCTTCTCGCGGTACGTCACGGAGGACTCCGACCCCAACAACTTCTACTCGACGGAATCCACCCTGGCCAGCGGATGGGGCACCGGCGTACTCGGTGGCGGCAAGGAGCTGAGTTCGGGCTACACGCGGAGCTTCTACAACCTCTTTGAAGGCGAGCTCGTCGAGTGGTCCCCGCCGGGCAGCCTGACCGGCAACAACTGCAACACCTTCACAATCAGCCTGACTCAGATCGTCGGGCTGGAGTTCGGCGTCCCTCTGTGTGATGACAGGTGGGCGGTGACGAAGAACCAGTGGAGCCATACCTCCGACTGGCAGGGCGGCAGCGCCGGCGGCTCCAGTGACACGCGGTACGCGGCCAACGCCACCACCCTGCGCGTGCCGAACGGCCTCAGTGGCGTCTACGTATACCAGATCGGCTGGTCATACCGCTGCTTCTGCTGACCGACGAGAGCGAGGGGGTGGGGCCGCCATTTGCCCCACCCCCTCTGGTCGTCCCTGCGTCGGGACATGCGAGTAGCCGTCGAAGATGGGAGAATGCCGACATGACGCGGCTACACACGCTATCGCCGAGCCGACAGTTCAGCGCCCGAGCCGCCGTTGCTGCGCTGACCGTCGCAGCCACCATCGGTTTGGCATCATGCGCGCAGCGGCACTCCGACCCGGTTGCACCAGCCAACGCCGCCAGCGTCCAAGAGGAGTGGCTACGTAAGTACCCACCAGTTACTGAGAAGCCGGCCCAGCTCGACCAGCAGGGCCGAGAGTGGACGACCCTCGCCTGGCTGTCCACCAACGACTCGCTATGTGTAGCCAGCATCAGAACCAGCCGGCCGACCGGCGACCTTGTCTCTTGCATGCCGGCGCCCGCTGCCCTTCTCGTCCCAGGGCCGCCGACACTGCCGTCCAAACCCCTGCCCCACCTAGGCCCGGTCAATCCCGACGATCCGAAACTACGACTTTTTGTCGGAACGGTCAGAGGACCTGCCGCGACTGTCGATGTCACTGTGTTTGGTACGACCGCAACCGCACCGGTTGTCGCCTTCTCGACAGCTGACCAGCGTCACGTCGGCGTGTACGCAGTCTGGCTACCAACCCCCGGTCAGGGCGGTTTCCATTGGCCCGATATCACTTCCGTCATCGCCCGTAGCGCGACAGGAGACATCACCGCCCGGCTAAGCTGAACGGCCGCGCTGACTCGACCGGCAATCGGCGGCAGCCCTCACACCCCTACCAGCTGCTCAGAACGTCGATCCCCGTGCGGACGATCACGCCGATCATTTCGACGCTGGTGTCCGCGATCACTCCGACCGCGAGGTTCGCCATCCATCCTCACCGTCGGCCTCCCTGCAGCACTGCTCATACTGTAGCTTCGAGCGTACGGGGTGATCGACCATGATCGAACATCACCCGGTCGTTGGTGACGTGTCGAAGCTGAGGCAGATATCCGCAGGTGCGCCCGGCACCGACGCCACCTCGGATTGGCGCCAGCTCGGTCCGACCGCGTCGGTCGCCACCCGCTGCCAGAACGGCTGCGCTCCGGGGTTGTACGCCTGGAAGGCGATCCGCCACCGGCCCGACCACCCGGCGATGACCTGGCCAGCCGCCGCACGTCCCACGCCGGTCCGCCGCAACGGCCGGACCACGAAGAAATCGTTGATCGAGGCGACCTGATCCACCCGGCCCGCCATGACGAATCCGCCAAGCTCTCCCGCCACTGTGATCAGCCACGCCCGGGTGTCCGGATCCGCGCCGGCCAGGAAGCGGTCGAGACGGCGATTGTGGTAGGTACCGTCCGCGTTCGGCAGGTGACGGTACGCTTCGGCAAGGTCGTACCGGTACAGCTGCCCCAAATTGCCGAGCACCGCACGGTGCGACCGGTCGACCGGCGTCAGGTCGACCGGCGTCGACGGAAGCTCCGGCGGGCGCATGCCGGCCCCGGTGGTCAGCGTACGGCTGGCGGGGTGTGGGCGACGAAGGCGGACCAGGCGGCCGGCGCGAAGGCCAACGTGCCACCGGCCCGGTCCTTCGAATCGCGCACCAGCACCCGGCCCGGCAGGTTGTCGGCGACCTCCACACAGTTGCCGCCGTTCGGGCTGCTGCGGCTCGACTTGCGCCAGATCGGCTCACTCGTGTTCATCGAACATCCTCACGATCAGATCGCGGCCCGGTTCCGGGCCGGGTGTGAACGAGTGCCTGGTGTTTGGACTCCCACAGCCACCGTACCTGCGGAGGAATGACCAGGGTGGGCCAGAGCCGGACGAGCGTCGAGCCGTCGAGCCATCGAACGAGATCGTCTGCCGTCGTCGCTTCGCGGAGCACTGTCTCGTACATGCTGGCCAGCCGACGAGGGTTGGCAAGGTCGTACTGCGCTCGCCCCGACCACTCCAGGCTCCTGCTCAGCGTGACCTGGCCACTGACCGGCCCGCGCAGGTCGTCGAGGTGGTCGCTGACCACGTACGGGCGCTGGTCGGCGTAGCGCGATCCGGGCGGCGCGGCTCGCGCGGCCGGCCTCGCCCCGGCTGGTGGGACGGGGGCGAGGCCGGTCGGCTGAGTGCACATGCCCAGAGGGCTGGGTGGGGCGGCGTTGGGGGTGGGTCAGCGTACGGCTGACGGGGTGTGTGCGACGAAGGCGGACCAGGCGGCCGGCGCGAAGGCCAACGTGCCACCAGCCCGGTCCTTCGAATCCCGCACCAGCACCCGGCCCGGCAGATTGTCGGCGACCTCCACGCAGTCGCCGCCGTTGGAGCTGCTGCGGCTGGACTTGCGCCAGATCGGCTCACTCGCGTTCATCGATCATCCTTAGCATCAGGTCGCGGCTCTGGCTGACGGTGAGTGCCAGTCCCGACACAGCATCCCACGTCTGTTCCAGGTCGACCACGTCCTGAGCCTCGGTGACGATCCGACCGCTCAGCTGGTCGTCGAGGTAGCCGATCCGCCGGTCGTTGGGGAGGCAGGCGATGACGAACGCGCCCGCGATCCCGGGGTGCATGCCGACGTCGGCGGGGAGCACCCGGATCTGCACATCCGGGCGGTGACCGATGTCGACCAGGTGCTCCAGCTGGTCCTTCATGAAAGCGCCGGTCAGGCGCAGCACCGCCTCGGCGATGATCGCGGTGAACTGGAAGTCCTCGTCGCGGTCCAGCGTGGCCGACTGGCGTTCCAGTCGGACGGCGATCGCCTCGTCGAGCCGCCGCCGGGTGCGCGGCCCGGCGGTGAGGACGGCGCGGGCGTACGCCTCGGTCTGCAGCAGCCCCGGGATCACCAGCGGCTGGAACGAGCGCAGCACCAACGCGCGGCGCTCACTCTCCAGCCAGGAGCGCAGCCACAGGGCCTGCGCGTCCTCCCTGGCGGTGCGGGACAGCCGCTGGATCTGGTTGCCGGTCTCGTAGATGCGGTCGAGGTCGACGGCGGTGTCCGGCAGCGGGATCGACTTGCCGGTCTCGAACGCACCGATGAGGGAATTGCTGACCCGGATGGCCTCACCCACCTGGGCCTGGGTCAGGTTGCGCTTGAGGCGCTCACTGCGCAACAGATCTTGAAGCTCGCTCATCTCCTGGCCTCCATTGGAATCCATTGGTACGCGCTGGAATGACTGACGCATGGCAATCGGTGAACTGAGTATTCCGTGTCGAGGTCGCACAGTCCAGGGTGGAAATCATCAGAGGCGCTTCGACGACGGCAAGGGAGATCACGTGTTGCGCAACGACGGAATCGGCGGCACACCCCGCCTCGCCCGATACACCTCGATCGGCACCCCGCCCGGCGGGAAAAAGGATCATGATCCGACGCCGAACCGACCGCCACTGCCGGACAGCGTCCACCTGTCAGTGGATCATCCGGTGGTACGGCGGGCGCGGGAGATCGTCAGCACGCATCTGCCGAGTCGGCTCGCCGAATGCCGGGTGTGCAATTCGGCCGCGCTCTGCGAGCCGTTCACGAAGGCGCTCGCGGTGCTGCGCCGGCACGATCCGGGAAAGGCCCGGCGGGTGATGGCCGTACTCTATTTCGCCGGCCTGTGGCCGCCAGTCGCCCTCGACGACGACGCCGATGGGGATGGGGATGGTGACGATGTCGCGTGACGAGTTGCTCCGCGTCGGCGACACGCTGCGCCTCGGCAAGGCCGACTGGGTGTACGCCGACCGGTCGATGATCGTCCGGGTCGCCGACATCCGCTACGGGCTCGACCAGGAGCAGTCGCAGGTCGTCGGTCTCATCGGCACCGTCGTCGCCGGTGGCCGGGACGGCCGGATGGTGGCGATCGCGGTCTACAAGAGCGCGCTGACCCGCCCCGGTGTCGTCGAGCGCCCCCGCCCGGTCAACGGCGAGACCTACGACAATCGGCCCCATGAGCTCTGAGCGCACACCGGCCGTACCGCCCGACTCCGCGCACGCGATGACCGCTAGCCGGCCGGGCATCCCTCAGTACTGGGTGGTCGACTCCGACGGCGCGCAGACCGTCACCCTGCACCGGCTCGCCGCGCACGGCACCTACCAGGAGAGCGCCAAGATGCCGCTGGCCTGGCTGCTGCAGACGTCCCCGGCCGACCACCTCGGCTGAGCGAGACAGGGGTCAGGGGCGGTCCATCATCCGCAGCGCCATGGTCGGCGCATCGGCCATCACCGACGTCGGGTTCGACACACCACCGGTGGCCCAGACCTTCGACCGGGCGATGTGCACCCCCGGGTAGAGCTCGACGACGTCGGTGGCCTGCAACGGCCGGGCCTGGCGTTTGATGGTGCGGCGTTCGTCGTCGTCAGGCGAGCCCCCCGGCCGTACGCCGGTGCCGTTGGTGCTGACGTCCTGCACGACGAGGTCCCTGCCGTGCAGCTCGAACCGGACGTGGCTGCGGCTGATCCAGCGCCGCGCCTCCTCGGTGAGCCACTGGCCGAGCATGATGCCTTCGCCCCGCTCGGGTGCCCGGCCGACCACCATCGGGTGGTCGGCGGAGACGACGAACCGTTGCCGGACCATCCCGTCGATCCGGATCGACAGCACCTCGGCCGGCGGGCGGGCACCCGTCTCGGTGAGCCGTTCCCCGTGCCGGGGGCAGGTCGGCTGGCCGGTACGCAGCGTCGGCGGCGGCTGCCCTCCGGGGCGGCCGACCCGCATCCGGCCGAACAGCGCGCACTCCGGGTCGGGGCAGCTCCACAGCCGGGCCAGCAGTTGCGCACCGGCCGGCGACGGCTCGGCGGTCGCCGGTGTGTTGCCGCCACCGGCGCGGGCGGTCAGCGCTGGGCCGCCGTGGCCGGGCAGCGGGGCGAGCAGCCGGCCAGGCTGGTTGAGCCACTGGTAACGCCCGCGCATGCCGTCGAACCGGTGGCGGCTGAGCACCGGTAGGCCGAGCAGCTCGGCGACCTCCAGCAGCCGGTCGGCGGGGTCGGCGAGCACCTCCACCAGGCCGTCGTCGGACCACCGGCGGGCGACCATCCGTTCGTTGGAGGTCAGGTCGGCGTCGGAGAGCAGGCCGCGGTGCACGACCACGTACACCGGCACGTTCTCCTCGGCGACGCTGCGGCCGAGGGCGTCGATCAGCTGCCCGAGGCGCAGCATGTTGGCCGGTCGCCCGTTGTCGAAGTCGACGTACCGGACGACCTCGGCCAGGTCCACGACGGCGCGTGCGGTCGCCGGGTCGGTGCTGAGCCGGCGCTCGATCGCGTCGAGCACCTTGCTGACCTCGAATCTCACCGCGTACCTCCCCCGGTCAGGAATCCCACCGCGTACCTCTCCCGGTCTGGGAATGTCACCGTGTCCGCTCCCCCGTCAGCCCTGCGCCGCGACGATCTCGTCGATCCGGCGGGCCAGCTCGATGTCCAGGGCGGTGGTGCCGCCGGCCGAGTGGGTGCGGCACCGGAAGGTCAGGGTCCGCCACCGGATGTCGATGTCCGGGTGGTGGTCCATCTCCTCGGCGGTGATCGCCACCCGGGTCACCACGGCGACCGCGTCGGGAAAGGTCGCCAACGAGACGGTACGGGCGATCGCCTCGGGGTCGCCGACCCAGTCCGTCAGCTCCGCGAGCGCGGCCTGCACCTGTGCGGTGTCCAGCACCTCTGCCATGCGGTGACCTTACCGTCTGTCCCGCCCAGCTGATCGGCACGCGGGTCGCGGCGAGTAGGTTGACCCCCTCATCAGTCATTCCTGTTTGGGAAGGCATCAATGCCACAAACGAGGCAAACCGCTGCAATTGTCGGCGGGCTTGTTGTTTCCCTCGCCCTCGCCGTCACCGGGTGCGGCCGGTCGGGCCCCGCCACCGACCCGGACCCGACGGCCACAGCCTCGGCCAGCTCCGCCGACGACCTAGGCAACGACCAAGCCGACCGCCTAGGCGACGCCACGCAGGCGCTGGCCGCCGCGATCGGCAAGGCCCAGGAGCAGCCCGCCAGGGTGCGGTTCGTCATGTCCGGCCGGTCCGGCGAGACGACCGAGGCGCACGCCGAGATCGACCCGGAGAACCAACGGACCAAGATCGAGTCCTACTTCCAGGAGGACGGGTCCACGGTAATGATCACCATGATCCTGCTGGAAGAAGACTTCTACCTGATGAGCGGCAGCGGAGAGCAGGCCGGAGTCTGGTTCCACACCGAGCGGGCGAACCTACCACCCGGGGGCACTCTCGACACGATGGCCAAGGGCGATCTGATCGGCGCGGCCGGTCTGATCGGCGGCGTCACCACAGCCGAGTGGACCGGGGAGAACGTGATCGCCGGGACCGTCGACCTGACCGGATGGTCCTCTGTGGCCCTGCCCAACCTCGGCAACCTCGGTAACCCCGGTGACCTCGGTGACCTCGGTGAGCTGGGCGACGCGATCCGCGCCGTGCCGTTCACCGCCGCCCTCGACAGGGAGCGCCGGCTCGTCGACCTGTCTCTCGGCGACGAGCAGCAGATGCCCGACATGCCGACGATCTGGATGCGCCTCGGCAACTTCGGCCGGGCCGAGACCATCGAGGCCCCCACCTACGGCGAGATCGTGCCGATGCCGGAGGCGATGGTCGCCGCCCTCGCCGATTGACCCGATTGACCCGATCGGCACCGGGCCGCGCACCGGGCCGCGCAATGATCGGCAGCGGTCCACCCCGGACCGGAGCCGACCGGTAGGCTGACGCGGCACCAGCCGGCGGACCGCCTACCGCAGTGGTACGGCAGCGTCGAAGACGCCACCATCGTGGCGATCTCCCGCCGGCTGTCTTTCACGAGGGGACGGAACATCTTCATGCACATTCGACGGTTGACGCATGCCGGAATCGGCGTCGTCGCCGCGCTCTCGCTCGCCGTCTCCGGCTGCGGCGGCGCGGCTGACACCGACGCACCCGCCACCGACAGCAGCGCCGAGTCCGGTGCCGCCGACAACCGGGGTGACGCCACGGAGGCGATCGCCGCCGCCACCGCGAAGAGCACCGAGGAGAGCGCCCGGCTCACCATGAGCCTGGGCACCGAGGCCGACGGCGTACTGATGGAGGTCGTCGGCGACGTCGACCCGGCCGGCGAAAAGTCGAACATCGAGATCAACATGGGTGCCGA
Organism: Solwaraspora sp. WMMB762; assembly: GCF_049179115.1. Classification (NCBI taxonomy): domain Bacteria; kingdom Bacillati; phylum Actinomycetota; class Actinomycetes; order Micromonosporales; family Micromonosporaceae; genus Solwaraspora; species Solwaraspora sp. WMMB762. The sequence goes on along the minus strand of NZ_JBMHMD010000001.1, from coordinate 6,485,681 downwards.
CGGCGACACGGTGAGCATCGTCCTTCGCCAGCTCGGCACCGACATCTACATGCAGCTCGGCGGCACGGACATGGACGAGCTCGCCGACGTGTGGATGAAGTCGGACACGTCGAAGCTTCCCGCTGGTGCCGGCTTCAGCATGATGCCGACCGGTGACCCGGCCGAGATTATCGGCAGCGTCGCCGACGCCGAGTGGTCCACCGACACCGAGATCACCGGCACGATCGACATGACCAAGTCGCCGAGCGCCGACGAGGAGATGCTCGCCGATCTGGGTGACGCCGCCAAGGCGGTGCCGTTCACCGCGACGCTCGACGCCGAGGGCCGGCTGGTCGAGATGGTCATCGACCTGGAGAGCGTGTCGGCCACCTCCGGCACCATCACCATCGGGTACGCCAACTTCGGCGAGCCGGTGACCGTCGAGAAGCCGGACGGCGAGATCATCGACATGTCGGACGACATGCTGGACCTGTTCGAGGTCTGATCGACAGGCAGCTCAAGTCCGACCGGCAGGCAGCGCTAGGCCGACCGACGGTGCGGGGCCACCCACTGGGGTGGCCCCGCGCTTGCTACCCAGCGGTCATCATGATCACTTGATGCTGAGCTGGGCGACACGCCGGCAGCAGACCGAATTTTCATCAACTGATCATGGGTACGGCGGGGAGCGGAGCCGGGTGGGTCAGCGGCGGCAGCCGGCCGACTCAACGCAGCGGCGGCAACCGGCCGACTCAACGCAGCGGCGGCAACCGGCCGACTCAGCGCAGCGGCTGGCCGACGGAGTGCAGGTGGCGCAGCGCCTCGGCGTACGAGTCGATCAGCCCGGCCTCGGTGTACGGCAGGTCGCGTTCCTGGCAGTAGCCGCGCACGATCGGTTGGGCGTACCGCAGATGCGGCCGCGGCATGCTGGGGAACAGGTGGTGCTCGATCTGGTAGTTGAGTCCACCGAGCAGTACGTCGACGAACCAGCCGCCGCGCACGTTGCGGGAGGTCAGCACCTGCTTGCGCAGGAAGTCCAGGTCGTCGTCCGGGCCGAACATCGGCATCCCCTTGTGGTTCGGCGCGAACGCGCACCCCATGTAGAGACCCCACAGCGCCTGGTGCAGCACGATGAAGGCCACCGCCCGCAGCGGCGACAGCACCGCGAAGACGATCCCGAGGTACGCGGCGGTGTGCACCGCCAGCAGCGCCCCCTCCACGGCGCGCCGCTTCACCGGGCCGTTGATCACCGCCTGGATGCTGGCCACCCGCAGCGACAGGCCTTCGAGCAGCAGCATCGGGAAGAACAGGTACGCCTGCCGGCGGGCCAGCCAGCGGCCGAAGCCCCGGGTCGCGGCGGCCTGCTCCTCGGTCCAGACCAGCGCTCCGGCTCCGACATCCGGGTCGTCGTCTACGTGGTTCGGGTTGGCGTGGTGCCGGGTGTGCTTGTCCATCCACCAGCCGTAGCCGAGCCCGACCCCGAGATTGCCGAGCAGCAGGCCGGCGGTCTCACTGGCCCGACGGGTGCGGAACATCTGCCGGTGTCCGGCGTCGTGGCCGAGGAACGCCACCTGGGTGGCGGCGACCGCCAACCCGACGGCGGTCAGCAGCTGCCACCAACTGTCCCCGCCGGCCAGCAGCACCGCCCAGCCGGCCAGGTAGGCCCCGACGGTCAGCACGATCCGGGCGGCGTACCAGGCTGGTCGGCGGTCCAGCAGCCCGACCTGACTCACCCGCCGCGACAGGTCGGCGTAGTCGCTGCCCCGCGGGCGGGGGCTGGTACGGGTGGGTGCGGCAGCAGTCATCGAATGCCTTCCGTGGCTCTCCCGGCCCGTCGGGGCCGGCGATTCGGGGGGTGGCGGGTGCCAGGGCGCTGGCCGTGCCTGGGTAGTGGCCGTGCCTGGGTAGTGGCCGTGCCTGGGCGGTCGTGTCGGGTGGTGGTGCCGGGGTACTGGCGGTGCCGGGGATGGCCGGACCAGCGGCGTCTCCAGTCTGCTGGGATCCGCCGCGTGGGGTAATCCTGTCTGCCCCCGGAACCCGGGTGACGCTAGCCCCCTCCCCCCGGTCAGGTCATCCGGCCGACAACAGTACGCAATCTGCGCAGATCCCGGCGACGGCGCTCGTAGGTGACCGCCAGAGTGATCAACGCCAGGCCGCCGACGGCCAGGAAGCTCCACCGGGGCAGCAGGTCCCAGACGGCGACGAGTTCCCGCACCGCGAGGACCGCCAGCACCGCACCGCCGATCATCACTGGGGCCTGCCGGCGGTACGCCGCACCGAGCAGCACCGCCGCCACCGCCCCGGCCCCGAGCAGGAGCCGGCGCACCGGCTGGCCGTCGGCGACCAGCACCGAGCCGAGGCTGGGCAGCAGGGCGGCGGCCAGGCCGGGGGCGTACCCGAGCCAGCTGGACCGCTGCGGGTGGGCGCGCAGAGTCAGCCAGCCGACGCCGAGCGCGGCCAGGGCCAGCGGCAGCGTGTACGCCTCGGTCAGCGCCACCTGCTCGCTGGTCAGCAGCAGCCACCAGGCGCCGATCTCGCTGGCCAGCGCCGTCATGGCCAGCGCCCACGGCTGGTGCGGCACCGCCGGCCGTTCGCCGGACAGCGGCGGTACCGGGTAGGCGGTCGCCAGCAGGGCCCGGGCACCCAGCACGACGCCCCACAGGGTGCATACCCCGGCGGCGTACCGGGCCGAGCCGACCGTCATCAGCAGGGCCGCGCCGGCGGCGGCGTGCCCGGCCACTTCGACGCCGATCGACTCGGCCCGCCCCCGTACGCCCCCGGTGGCCGACCGGAGGGTCAGCGCCGCGCCGACGGCCAGGGCCAGCGCGGCGACGGCGAGGACCGCGTACCCGCCGACCCGGACCGGCAGGTCAGCGGCGCGCACGGCGGTCGCGGCGAGGACACCGCCGGCGACCACAGCGACGATCCCGCCAGCCACCCGCACCGGGGTACGGCGACCCGCCGCGCCGATTCCGGCGGCGCACGCCACCACGGCGGCCAGCGCGGTCAGGGTGCTGACCCGGGTGGGCAACAGACCGGCCGACCCGGCCCCGGCCAGCGGGGCACCGACCAGCAGGGTGACCGCCACCTGCGGCGCGGCGGCGGACCGGGCGGCGACCACCAGCCCGGCCAGTCCGGCGGCGAGGCTGAGTGCCGGCACCACCGGCCACGGCGTACCGGCGCTGGCCAGGGCGACCAGCAGGGTGACGACGGCGACCGGGCCACCGGCCAGCGTCGCGTACCGCGCCCGGTGACCGGCCACGGCGGCCACGGTGACGGCAGCGGCGAGCACGGCCAGGGTGACCGCCCCGGCGGCGGGGACCGACACCGGCAGCGTCGGGCTGAGTCCGGTCCCGGCCGGTACGCCGGCCCAGCTGGCGTCCAGCCAGCGGTACGGGGTGAGCAGCAGCGACGCCAGCACCGGCAGGGCGCTGACCGTCGCCGGCAGCGCCAGCGCCGCGGCCACGCCGGTCAGCAGCAGTCGCAGCACGCCACGGGGGACTATGGTCGCGGCAACGGCCAGCAGCAGCGCCGCCGCGGCGACGTACCCGCCGGTGGACTCCCCCGGCGCGTACGGCACGGTGCCGGCGGCCGGAGCGACGAGGGTGGCGACGACGGTGACCGGCAGCGCCGCCCCGGCGTACCAGAGGTATCCGGGCCACCAGCGGCGGACCGCGACCAGCGCGACCGGCAGCCCGATGGCGGCGGCCGCTCCGGCGCGGGCCGGCCAGCCCGTCGACGGGTCGAGGGTGTGCACGGCGAGCGCGACGAGGGCGGGCCAGCCGGCCACCGCGACGGCGACGCCTAGGCCGCCGATCGGGGCCTGCCACCAGCGGGCTTCGGGTCGCCGCACGGCGCGGCGGGCGACCGCGGCGACGGCGAGCGCGGTGCCGACGACGACCGCGACGGCGGTCGTGGCAACGGCCGGTCGGCCGGCGCTGACCAGCAGCGCGTGGCCGGTCAGCAGGGCGGCGACGGCCGCGCTGGGCAGCGCGACGACGGCATGCCGGGACCGGGCGGCCCGTACCGCCGCCACCGCCCCACCGGCCAGGCCGGCGGCGGCGACCGCCCACCACGGCACCGGGATCGCCGCCGGTACGGTCAGCAGCCCGGTGGCGGCGCCGACGGTGAGCAGCATCGGCCGGAGCGCCCGGGGCAGCAGCAGGATCAGCGCGGCGGTGACCGCGACGACGGCGAACGGCACCTGCCAGTCGCCGGGCGCGTCGACCGGGCCGGCGCCGGCCCGCCACAGCGGGCGGGCCGCCGCGATGGCTTCGACGGCGACGGCCAGCGCGGTCAGCAGTACGCCGGCCCCGAGCAGCCCGGTCACCAGCAGCGCACCCGCCCACGGCCCGGTACGGATCACCGCCGGCAGCCGGCCGCGCAGGTACCGGCCGGCGAGGGCGAGCCCGACGGCGGTGCCGGCGACGATGGCCAGGGCCAGCGACGGTGCCGGTTCGGTGCCGGCCCGGAGCACGGCGATGGTCACCGCCGGGGCCAGCCCGGCCAGGCTGATCGCCAGTAGTGCCGGTACGCCGGTGAGCCGGCCGGCGGCGACCACCACGGCGGCGACGGCGAGCAGCGGCAGCCCGGCCAGGGCGGGGGCACCGGACGGGTGGCCGACGATGACGGCGGCCAGGGCGGCGATCCCGGCGGCGGTCAGCGCCGCGCCGACGGCCACCCACCCGGTGATCCGCAGCGCCAGTCTGGCCGGCGGGGTGAGCGCGATCATCGCCAGGGTGCCCAGGGCGGTGCCGAGCAGCAGCAGGGTGGTGCCGGCGGCGTCGGCGCGCAGGTCGACGGCGAGCAGTGGCAGCACCGGTTGGGCGGCGACCAGTGCGGCGAAGCGGGCCGCCGCCAGGCCGGTGATCAGGTGGTAGCCGGCGGCGATCAGACCGGTGACCGCGAAGGTCACGGCGGCGTACCGGGCGGCGGGCAGGTCGGCGGCGCCGAACAGGTCGACGTAGCGGGCGGCGTAGCCGTCGAGCAACACCAGCAGCAGGCCGAGTGCGGCGAACGTCTCGGCGGTGCCGCGCAGGCCGCGCCAGGCGGCCAGCGGCGGCAGGGCGAGCAGTACGGCGGTGACGCCGGCCAGGATCGCGGCCCGGCCGCCGACGCCGACGCTGGCCCAGGCGACTGCGGTGAAGACGATCGCTGCGGTGCCGAGCAGCAGTCCACCGAGGACGAAAAGGATGGTCTGCACGGTACGGGTGGAGGTCTCCGGCCGTGGTGACGGGCCGCCGGCTGGCGCAACGGCCGGTGCGGTGGCCGGTGCGACGGCTGGTGCGGCGGTCAATCGGGCCGGTGGGACGGCCGGCGCGGCGGTCGGTCGGGCCGGTGGGACGGTCGTCGCCCGTACCGCCGCCTGCACCTGGACCGCCAACTGCTGCCGGCGGACCTGCGCGGCGTGCAACTGCCCACTCAGCGTGGCCCACGCGGACCTGGCCTGTTCGACTCGGGCGGCCAGCCCGGCTATCTCGCCGTCGAGCCGGATCACCTCGGCGGCGACCGGGTCGGGCCCCCGGCCGCAGCCCGGGCAGCCGGCGGCGAGGCTCGCCGGCGTGCCGCAGGCTGGGCACGGGTAGTGGGCTTTCGCGGTACTGCTCATGACCGCATCGTCGTCGCCCGGCCGGGTGACCGACAGAGTGCGGGTACTCAGTCCGACCGAGCGGACGACTCGGGTACGGACGGTTCAGGACCAGCCGACCACGAATGGACGACTGAGGAACGACTCAGGGACGGGTGTGGTCGTACACCCACCGGGCGTAATCGGGATTGCCGGCTTCGATGACGGCAACCAGGATCTCGGGTACGTCGTAGGGGTGCGCGGTGCGCAGATAGGTGACCAGTGGGTCGCTACGGTCGGTGGCGGTCTTGAACTGCACAGACCACTCCTTCGTGGTCTCCACCCGGCCTTCCCACCAGTAGGTGCTGGCCACCGGACCACCGATCTGGGCGCAGGCGGCGAACCGGCCGGCCACCGCGGATGCGGCAAGCACCTCGGCGACCGAACGGGCATCCACCACCGTCGTCACAACGGAGATTTGATCCACAGGGCGAACCCTACGCCCTCAAGGTGTCCGAGCGGTTCTTCTCGATCCACAAATCGATCCGCGCCCACCAGTCGTAGAGCCACTCGATGCGTTCGTCACGGCCGGCCGGGATCTCCTCGGGCGGCACCGACCAGAACCGCATCACGATCCGTTTGTCCATCGGCAGTTCCCGCCACACGTCGGCGCCGGTCAGCATCCGGTCCAAACCGGTGTGCGCGACGAAGATGACGCCCGCGTCCGGAGCCGCGTCCAGCGCGGCGAGCAGGCCGCCGGGGCGCGGTGCCAGAACGTGCCGCATCGACTCGGCGCGGGCCGCCATCCCGTGCAGTCCCAACGCGTGCAGCCGCTCGATCGCCCGGCTGCGCCGGCCCGGGGTGAAGTTGCCGCCCTCGGGGAAGATGACGAACGCGTCGTTGGCGTCCAGTCCGGTCGCCAGATGCGCGATCTGGGTCTCGACCGGCTCGGCGCGCCGGTCACCAGGGGCGATGAACCGGTTGGGCAGCCGGTTGAGCAGCACGTCGATCGCCGGATCCCACTGCAGGGTCTCCTTGAGCACGATCCGCGGCTCCCGGTCGAACCAGTTGACCAAGCCGTGGATCAGGATGAACGAGTCGCCCGGGCCGGCGTGCCGGGACACCACCAACTCGGGACGGCCGGGCAGCGCGGTGTCCGGATCAGTGCCGACCACGTCGATACTCAGCCGCAACGCCCAGCGGGCATGCCAGAAGAAGAACGTCAGGAACCAACCGGTCAGCACATAGTGGGCGCGTTGAAAGGCCGGGCTGCGGATCTTCCAGCCGCAGCCGGAGGCCAGCCAGAGTCCGAATAGGGCGATCAGAGCGGCGGTGTCCCACAGCAGATAGACCACGGCGACCCAGAACAGTCGCAACACCCGCAGCCGGCCGGGCACCAGCAGCGAGGCGGCGGCGGCCAGAAAGATCCAGAACGGCAGCGTGGTGAGCACCGCAGCGGCAAGCAGCGGTACCGCCGGGGCGAGCAGTGTCCGGCGTACCCAGCGGGGTGGCAGCGGCATCAGCAGCCGGCCACGTTGGTCTTGAGGTAGCGCCGGGAGGCGGTGTAGGCGCGGCTGATCCGTCGGCCGACAGCAGTCATGTCCCGGTACGCCCAGGGTGTGTCGTCATGTGTCTCTCCCCCACCGGTCGGCAGTACGTGCACCTCCACATCGTGACCGAGCGCCGCCAGTTCCCGGGCGAACCGGTGCCGGCGGGCGATCTCGAAGGCGACCTGGGCGACCTCCCAGGGCCGCCGGGGCGCACTGAGTGGCCGCTCGATCCGGCCGACCTGGAGCACGAAGACGCGCTTCGCCCCGGCTTCGACGGCCTTGCCGATCGGGATCGAGTTGACGATCCCGCCGTCGATGAAGTGCTCACCGTCGATCTCGGCCGGGGGCAGCAGGCCGGGCACCGCGGCCGAGGCGAGCACTGCCGGCACCACCGGGCCGGTGTCGAACCAGTGTTCGGCGGCGCGTTCGATGCTGGCGGCACAGCAGTGGAACGGCACGGCCAGGTCGGCGAAGGTGGTGGTGTCGCCCAGTTCGGCCTCCAGCAGCCGGCGCAGTGGCCGTGGCGAGTGCAGGTGGGTACGGGCGGCGAACCGGCGCAGTTGACGGGCCATCGAGTCGCCGTACACCTCGCTGGCCTCCGGGGAGGCCCAGAGCCGGACCAGCCGCAGGGTGACCGCCTCGGAGGGGTCGGCGGCGACCAGTACGCCGTTGACGGCGCCGATCGAGGTGCCGACGACGAGATCGGGCTGGATGCCGGAGCGGAACAGGGCGCGCAGCATGCCGACCTCGACCGCGCCGAGCACCCCGCCGCCGCCCAGTACGAAGGCGACCGGACCGTTGACCATGGCGTTCATCCTGGCACGGGCCCGGTGGCCGCCGGTCGGGTCGGCCCACGGCCCGGACTCGCTCGGTATTACCGGCTCATCGGCAATGCTGGCCTATGTCGGGTTAAATGATAAATGTTCGCCTGTTTAACGTGCCGTTGACAGGACGTGCCATTTCGCGCAGCCTGATACGACCTCCACTCCCCAGGCAGGTGCGACAACCATGGCATCGCTGCAAGCGGGCGAACTGCTCGCCCGCAGATACCGTCTCATCGACCGGATCGGTGCCGGCGGCATGTCGGTCATCTGGCGCGCCCGCGACGAGGTGCTCGACCGGGTGGTCGCGGTCAAGGTGCTCGCCGCGTCGTTGGCCGCCGACGCGCGGTTCCGCAGCATGGTGCGGGAGGAGGCACGGTCCGCCGCCCAGCTGATCCATCCCCACGTGACCGCGGTGCACGACTACGGCGAGGCGGTCGCACCGGACGGCACCGTCACCGCGTTCGTGGTGATGGAGCTGCTGTCCGGCGAGGAGCTGGACGCCCGGCTCACCGCCGGCCCGCTGACCTGGCCGGCGGCGGTGGAGACCTGCGCCCAGGTCGCCGAGGCGCTGGCCGCCGCGCACCGGTTGGGCATCGTGCACCGCGACGTCACCCCGGCGAACATCATGATGACCTCGATCGGCGCCAAGGTGCTCGACTTCGGCATCGCCACCCAGATCGGTGCTCCCGACGAGGACGAGGAGGGCGAGACCTTCGGCACCCCGGCGTACGTGGCCCCGGAACGCCTCGACGGCCGGCCGGCGCAGCCCGCCACCGACGTCTATTCGCTCGGTGTCCTGCTCTACGAGACCCTCACCGGCCGGGTGCCGTACCCCGCCGACACCTGGGACGACCTGCACCGCGCACTCGACCAGGAGATCCCGCCGCTGACGGTGCCCGGACTGCCCACCCCGGTCGCCGAGATCTGCCTGCGCTGCCTGTCCCGGGACCCGCTGAGCCGCCCCACCGCGCATCAGGTCGGCGCCGCGCTGCGGGACCAGTTGCTACCGGCCGATCCGCAGGCGGCGACCATGCTCGCGCCGACGATGACCCTGCCGACGATGGCCGGGTCCGACGCTCCGCCGCCCGCCGACGCCGAAACACCGGCCTTCGGCTCCGATCCACCGGCCCCAGACGCCGCAACACCGGCCGCCGACGCTGGGCCGCCGGCTGTCGACGGTCGACGGTGGTTCGGCCGGCTCGATTCCAGGGTCGCCACGCTACTGGTGGTCGGCGCCGTAGCGGTCGCCGTGATCCTGCTGCTGCAGCCCGAGGTGCTGCGGCGGCCGGGCAGCGACCATCCGCCGCCCGCCGGGCAACCGCAGTCCACCGGCACGCCCGCCGATCCCGCCCCGCCGGCACAGCCGACCCAGCCGGGGCCGTCGGCGGACGCACCGCCCACCGACGCGCCCGCCACCGGTGCCGCGCCGACCCCTGCGGCGACCGACACCGCACCGGCACCGACCGGACCGGTCGTTCCGACCGTCGACGAGGCGATCACTCTGCTCGGTCAGGTGATCGACGACGGGCTGGCGGACGGCGCGATCCGCCGCGACGCCGGCCTCGACCTGCAGAACCTGGTCCGTAACCTGCGGACCTCGTTGACCAGTGGCACCGCCGACATCGACCGGGACGTCGACCAGCTGCGCCGCAAGGTGCGGATTCGCGCCGACGAAGGCGCGATCACCTACGCGTACGCCGACGAGCTGGACTCGGCACTTGACCAGTTGGCCGGTGCCGCCGTCTGACCGCCGGCCGCCACGGCGCCAACCGGCTCGCGGTACAGGCGCGTCAGTGCAGGCGGATGCGGTGCCCGGACCGGTCGAACAGCAGCAGCCGGTCCAGGTCCAGCGCCATGGTCATCGTCTCGCCGGGCTGCGGCGGTGCCGTGGCCGGCACCCGAACCACGACGTCACCGTCACCGTCCGGTGGGTCGGACGGATCCGGCTCGTACACCGGGTAGAAGCCGTACCGGGTCCGGGCGGTCGCCGGCGGGTCCGGACGGCGCTGCTGCGGGATCATCCGGGCGATGGTCTTCCGCAGCTGGTGCCGGGGCGGCGGATCCTCGGCCAGCAGCTCGGCCAGGTGGGTCTGCGGATCCGGCAGATCCAGTTGCGACTCGGCCGGGGAGGTGGGCAGGCCGCCGGTGTCCACCCAGACCAGTGCCTCGTGGCCGAGGTTCTCCACCGCCCGGACTGTGCCGCGCAGGGTGACCGACAGCGTCCGGTCGGACCCGGCCGGGTCCGGGCCGGCGGGCCACGCCGGGTCAGCGCCGGTCGGCGGTACGGGGTACAGCGCGTCGGCCCGCAACGCCACGGTGACCCGCTCGGTGTGGTGCTCGGCCAGCCGGGCCACCCGGGCGTCACCCACCGGCAACTCCAGCACCTGCGAACCGAGGTCGATCACCACCCGGTCCGGCTCGGCGTAGACCGCCCCCTGCAGCAGGCTGGTCCGTGGGGTGCCGAGGAACGCCGCGACGAACAGGTTCGCCGGGTCACCGTACACCTGCTCCGGCGGCCCAATCTGCTGCAGCCGGCCTTTGCGGAGCACCGCGAGCTGGTCCGCCATGGTCAGCGCCTCGGTCTGGTCGTGGGTCACGTAGACGGTGGTCACCCCGTGCCGGCGGGCCAGCGCCGTCACATCGGCACGCAACTCGGCCCGCAGCCCGGCATCCAGGTTGGACAGCGGTTCGTCCAGCAGGAACGCCTTCGGCTGGCGCACGATGGCCCGGGCCATGGCGACCCGCTGACGTTGCCCACCGGACAGCACGGCGGGCTGCCGGTGCAGATGCTCGGCGATGCCCAGCTCGGCGGCCACCTGCCGGATCCGCTGTTCCACCGCCGGGCCGTGGCCCATACGCAGCGGAAAGGCGATGTTCTGGGCGACCGTCAGATGCGGGTACAGCGCGTAGTCCTGGAACACCATGGACACCTGTCGTCGCTGCGCCGACCAGCCGTCCACCACCCGGTCGTCGATCAGCACGTGCCCGGACGTCGGCGTTTCCAGCCCGGCGACCAGCCGCAGGATCGTCGACTTGCCGCATCCGGTCGGCCCGAGCAGCACCAGGAACTGGCCGGACGGGACCGCGAGACTCACCCCGTCGACTGCGACGGTGCCGTCGTCGAAGACCTTCGTCAGTCGGTCGGTGGCGATGGCGACCACGCGATCACCTCCTGACCCCATCGTCAGGCCCGGCGGCCATCGGCGCCAGTCCCTGTCGGCGGACGGCCCACGCCCGCCGGTGAGCGGTCGTCGGCACCGCTGCTGGCGGCCGCCGCCGGAAAGGTCAGCCCAGTTCCTCCGGGAGCCGCAGGTTGTCGCCGATCAACCCACCACCGACCGGGGGCGGCTCGGTGCTCGGCGGCTGGTTGGTGACGCTGCGGTCGAGCCACCCGTCGCCGTCGTCGTCGTAGTGGGTCTGTTCGAAGAACCCGTCACCGTCGGTGTCGTACGCCGCGGAGTCGACCAGACCGTCGGCGTCGTCGTCCCGGCCGACGAAGTCGACCCGGCCGTCGCCGTCCCGGTCGACCAGGATGTCCACCCCGCCGTCCGCCCGTCCCCGGACCATGTGCCGGTCCCACTCGCCGTCGCCGTCGACGTCCACCCGGGTCCGGTAGTCCTCCGGCACCGCCGGCTCGACCGGCTGGGGTGCCGTGCCGAACCCGGCGGACCGGTCCGGCACCGGCGGACCGGCAGCCTCCGGCCGTACCCCGAAGCCGCTGTCTGCCCCGGCCGGGCCGAAGCCGCTCTGCGCACCGGCCGAACCGAGCCCACCGCCGGACCCGGCGGAGCCGAAACCACTCTGCGCTCCAGCCGAACCGAAGCCGCTCTGCGCACCGGCAGAGCCGAGAGCCTCGTCGACGGCACCGGCTGCCGCGCCGATGTCGCCGAAGCCGCCCATCATCCCGGTCAACGGGCTCAGCAGCCCGAACGCGCTGGACTGGTTCGCCCGCGTCTCCACCGCCGCTGTCGGGCCGGTCGCGGCGCCGCCCATCTGGGTCTGCAGCAGCTCCTGCTCCTCTGCGGTGAGCTGATAGCCAGCGAGCGCCGTCGTCGGGTCGGCGGCCAGCCCGGCGGCGAAGCCAGGGTCGGTCAGCAGGCGTTCGAGCACGGTGTCGAAGTCACTCATCGCCGTTCCCCTCGTCGATGTCGCTCCAGGGTAGTCCGGGACGACCATCCGCCACGAGCCCGGCAGCGGCCGGCGCGGGCCGCCGGTGACCGGACGGTCCGCCGTCAGTCCAGCTCCGGCATTGGTACGGGCTGCGGTCTGGGCCGGCAGGTGCCGCACTGCAACGCGTCCTCGACGACCAACCCCTCCGCCCGTCCCCGGCGCTCCGACCGGTGCACCTCCAGCAGGTACGGCCCGAAACGGGCGTGGTCCTCACACACGCCTCGGCCGCAGAACCGGCAGCCACCCCGGGCCGCCTTCGGGCAGAACCAACAAAGCACCTGTATCTCCGCTCGGATCGATGTCTACGTCACAACGCCGGGTTCATTCCCGCAGTCGACGACCTCTACCTTGCTCTCCACCTGGCGGCTGAGTCCTCCGCTGTCCGTGACGGTGACCGTGATCGTCACGATCCCTCCGGCGCCCTGCCGGCTGGCCACCGGGCCGACGGAGCCGCTGTGTGTCCCGGCCCCGCTGAAGGTCTCCGTCTTCTCCACTGGTCCGCTCTGCCGCGCGACGACGGTCAACCCGTCGGGTGCGTCGTCGGAGACCACCACCATCCAGCGCACGCTGGTCGGGTGATCGCTGCAGGGTTCGTTGTTGACCAGCTGAGTGATCCGGCCCTGCGGCTGAACCTCCCAGAAAATGGTCGGGGGCTCGTTCGGCGGCGGCTCGGTGGTCGGCGGTGGTTCGCTGGTCGGCGGCGGCGTTCTGGTCGGTGACGACGTCGGCGGATCGGTTGTCGGCGCTGCCGTGGTCGGCGGCGGGGCGCTGGTCGGCGGCGGGCCGGGCGGGCTCGGCGGCGCGGCCGGGGTGGTCGGCTGCGGCTGCGGCTGGCGAGTCACGCCGGGGTTCGGTGCCGGAGCCGGCGTCGGCTGGCTGGTCGCGGAGAGATCCGGCGACGGGCTCTGCACGGTCGGTGATCCACTGGTGGCGCCCGGAGCGGGAGCGCTCGGCGTACCGCCGGGCGGGTCGACCACCCGGCCGTCACCGCAGCCGAGCTGCTCCCCGGTGGCCCGCAGGGACACCCCGTTGCGCCGCACCTCGCCGAGCGACACCCGGGCCGTTCCGGCGTTCACCGCGAACCAGGCCTCGCCCCGGTTCGCCAGTACGGCATCCTGGCTGATCACGGTCATCGCCAATGGTCGGAAGGCGCCGGAGACGCTGGCGGTGTCGGCCAGGATCCGGCCCCGGTCCAGGGTCAGCTCCCCGCTGGGCGCGACCGGCCGGGTGCCGTCGCTCCGCAGCGGCCCCACCTCGGCCTCGACCCAGGCGCAGAGCACCGTGGCGGCCCCGCCACGGAAGACGAGTTCACCGGCCGACCGGTCGGCGACCTCGATCCGGTCCCCCTCGGCGACGTACGCCGCCGCACCATCGCGCAACGTCAGCAACCGCCCCCCTGCGGTGCGCACCTCGACGGTGCCCCGCTCGGCCCGCAGCAGCGCCCGGTCGGTCGGCATTTCCGCCCAGGCCGGTCCGGGCATCAAGTTGCCGCCGCTGATCAGCAACGCGAACAGCAGCAGGAGCAGCACCAGCCACCACAGCCGGCGCTCGAACCGGCGGTCCACCCGGTCGTCGGCGTCCCCCGGTGGTGGCGGGCCGGGCGGGGCGGCCAGCGGCGGATAGTCGGCGGGCGGATGCACGCCGCTGGTCGGCGGACCTCCGCGTACCGTCGCCGCAGCGGCCTCGGCCACCTGCGACGGTGCCGCGCCGAGCAGCATCGGCAGCCCGGCTACGGCCGGCAACTGCCACAGCCGGGTCTGCGTGCGGGTGGTCGCGACCACGTCCGGCGGGTCGGCGCCGACCGGGCCGATCATCGTGCCTCGGCGCAGTTCGAGGCCGTCCATCAGGGCGATCACGCCCGATTCGAGGACCACCGCGTCGTACGGGCCGGACAGCCGGACCGGCGCGCCGGGCGGCAACGACACCGGCCGGGCCCGGGACACCAGTCCCAGCCGGTCCTCCGGGGTCAGCCCGGACAGCGCGGGGGTCTCGGCGAACAGCGACTCGGCGGCGGACCGATCGGCCGGCGGCGGACCGGGCAGCGGGCCGACGACCGTGGCGACCGCCGTCGGCGGCAGCGCCAGCAGCGTCGTACCGGCGGTACGCCAGGTGAGCGTGGCCGGCGTACCGGTCAGGGCGCTGGCCAGACCGACCAGGCCGCCCGGTCCGAGCCGCTGTCGGACCGTGCCGGCCGGGTCGCCGGGCGCACGGCCCTCCACCGCGCCGTCGACCACGACGTAGACCGCCGGCTGGGCGGCACCGGCGACGACGAGCTGCTCACCGGTACGCGGGTGCACCCAGCGCGCCTGGGCGGCGAGCCGGTTCAACGCGCTGGCCGGCAACGTCCGCAGCGCGCTGGCGCGCAGCGCGTCCAGCCGGCGCGGGGTGTCGGAGGCGTGCCGCCGCTCGACGACCGCACCGCGCAGCCGCCGCCAGCGCCGGGCCAGCCAGCCGGCCGCCAGGTAGACCAGCGGGGCGGCCAGCCCGGCGACCACCGCGGCCAGCAGCAGCCGGGCCGGCCAGCCGGACCGCCACAGGCCGAGGGCCAGGCCGGCGACCCGGTCGGTCCAGATCCGCCAGAACAGGTTCACCGCGATGACCAACCAGAGCACGGCGAGCATCCCGTACAGGGCGACCAGCCGGCCCTCCCGGTCCAGCGCCGACCAGCGCGGGCCGCGCCGGCGCAGCCGGCCGGCGACGTAGGCCAGCCCACGGGTACGCAGGTTCGGGATCTCCAGCCAGTCCATCAACAGGTAGTAGCCGTCGAGGGCGAGGAACGGGTTGAGGTTGAACAGCGCGTTCAGATACCAGGCAAAGGCGAGTTTGAACGTCCACGGCGCGGCGGCCGGGAAGATCAGCCCGACGATGCCGGCGACGCCGGCCAGCACCAGCCCGGCGGCCGGCCCGGCGGCGGTGGTGATCAGCCGTTGCCGGCGGCCGGCCAGCCAGACGTCGGTGGTGTCGACGAAGACCGACGGGATGCCGAAATAGATGAGGAACCCGGCTGCCGGCACCCGGCGGCCGGCGTGTTTCGTAGCCAGGGCGTGGCCGAGTTCGTGGCAGGCGAGGGCGACGACGTTCAACCCGAGCAGCACCGCCGCGCCGGCCGCGTACGACCCGCCGGTGAGGAAGACCGCCTGCTCGCCGCGCCACCAGGTCCAGCAGAACGCGGCGAACCCGACCAGCGCGACGACGGCCAGCAGCACCGCCGCCAGCCGGGTGAACAGGAACCGGCCGCCGCCCCGGTAGAGGGCGCCGACCAGCGGGTCGACGTCGGCCAGCACGGTACGCCGGCCCTGCGCCACGGCCAGCAGGGTGCGGCCGAACCGCAGCGGCCACGGCCGGCGGTGCACCCGGGCCAGTGGGCGGAACGCGTCGACCGGCAGTTCGGCGAGCATCCGGTTGCCGGCCAGGTCGGCGACGACCCGGGTGACCTGGTCGGGGGCGAGCCGGCCGGCGATCCGGGCGAACTCGGCGACCAGCCGGGCCACCGTACGGCTGCCGTCCATCAGCTGGGCGAGCCGCCACTCGTCCGGGGCCAGCCGCAGGTAGCAGGCACCGCCGCGGCCGTCCGGCGAGCGGAGCATCACGTACGGCGTCCCGCGTACCGAGGTCAGCTCGACGTGCTCGATGCCGGACCGCAGCACCGGCCGGGCCCGGGCCGGGTTGAGCCGTTCGACGACGGCGCCCCACAGGCCGGCGTCGGCCGGGGCGACCGGCTGGCCCGGTGCCCGGCCGGCCAGGGCCTCCCACACGCTCATCCTGGTCTCGACGACCGTCACTGTGCCTGCTCCTCCGCCGCTACTCGCGGCTGCAGGTTAGACCGCCTTGTCGACCGCACGCGACTGCTCGACCGCTTTCGGACAGCATGTCGTGCGGAAAAAGTCTCGTCGATCGACTACGCCGGGGTCAGCCGCTCATCCTTTCGGCCAGGGTACGGGCCCGGAACATCTGCACCCGTCTGGCCGTGCGCACCACATAGGAGCGCAGCAGGGTCGGCATGGTGAGACTCACAGTGACGGTGACCGCCGATCCGGTGCCGTCGGGCTCGATCTGCATCACGAACCGCACCGACACCCGCGCCGGGCTGCGTACCTGCATCACGAGCCGGCGGCCCGGATCGGTCTCGGTCTGCCGGACGTGCAGGATGTTGTCGTACCGCAGCGGCCCGACGATCTTGAACCGCTCCACCGCGACGTACCGCAGCACGGGGTGGCCGTCGGCGTCGGTGCTCGACTCGATGTCACGCACCGCGACGATCAGCGGCGACAGCCCGATGTGGTTGGTCGGGTCGGCCAGGTGGGCGTGCACCCGGTCCGGTGCCGCCGCGACGGTGAACCGGTCGGTGAAGGTCTCGGTGCGCACGCCGGGAAGGTAGCGAACGGCGGGCGGCGTGACCAACCCCCTTGGTCACACCACCCGCCGCTCTTTTCTGGGGAGGCAAGTCAATCTGTGGTCATGTCGTGGTCACGGCGCGTCGACGAGGGTGGCGGAGGTGGTCCGCGCCTCGCCGTCGCGCTCGTAGGTGATCTCGATCTGCTCACCGACCCGGCCGGACTGCACCGCCGCGACGAGGTCGTCCGAGTCGTTAACCGGGGTGTCGCCGATCTGCACGACCACGTCGCCCTGGGCCAGGCCGGCCTGGTCAGCCGGGCTGCCGTCCTCGACCGCCGCGATCAACGCGCCGCCCTCGTCGGCGGCGGTCACACTCACCCCGAGGTACGGGTGGCTGACCTCCTCGCCGGCCATCAGCGCTTCGGCCACGTCCTTGGCCTTGTTGCTGGGGATCGCGAAGCCGACCCCGATGTTGCCCTCGCCCTGCCCGGAGGTGGCGATCGCGGTGTTGATGCCGATCACCTCGCCGTTGGTGTTGACCAGGGCGCCACCGGAGTTACCCGGGTTGATCGGGGCGTCGGTCTGCAGCAGCCCGGACATCGAGCTGACCTGACCACCGCCGCCGAACGGGCTCTGCTGCTGGCCGCCACCCACCGAGATGGTGCGGTCCTGCGCGCTGATGATCCCGGCGGTCACCGAACCCTGCAGACCCAGCGGGCTGCCCAGGGCCAGTACGGTGTCGCCGACCCGCATCGTGCTGCTGTCGCCGAGGGTCGCCGGAGACAGCCCGTCCACATCGTCGACCTTGACCACGGCCAGGTCGGTACGCGCGTCGGTGCCGACCACGCTGCCGGACGCGGAGCCACCGTCGGCGAAGTACACGGTGACCGATCCGCCGCGCGCCGACTCGACGACGTGGTTGTTGGTCAGGATGAAGCCTTCGGCGTTGAGCACCACGCCGGAGCCTTCGCCGGAGCCGGTGGAGATCGACACCACGCTGTCCTGGACGGCGTCGGCGATCTCGGCGAGCGACGAGCGATCGATCACCGGTGCCGCGCTGCCGCCGCCGTTGCTGCCGGTCTGCACCGCCGGCGCCGCGCTGCCGTTGTCGAAGGCGGCCACCACCGCACCGCCGACCGCACCGGAGCCGAGCATCAGGGCGAGGACGACCGCCGAGCCGGCGACGATCCGACCGACCCGGTTCGGCGGTCGCTGGGCGCCAGCCTGGGCGGCGGCGCCGGGTGGCGGCGACCAGCTGACGTGCGGCTGGCTGTAGCCGTGCCCGGCGTACGGCTGGCCGTGGCTCCACTGCCCGTGCTGCCCGTGCCCGTACGGCACCTGGGCGTAGCCGGGAGCGTACGGGCCGGCCTGCGGCTGGCCGCTGAGCGGCGCTCCGGTGACCGGCTGGGCCGACACGGGCTGAGCCGACGCGGGCTGAGCCGACGCGGGTGCCTCGGAGGCGGGAGTCGCGGACGCGGGCACCTCAGACGCGGGTGAGTTGGGCGCGGGCTGGGCCGGCGCGGGTGAGCCGGCGTACGGCTGGTTGGTCGGCGTCCAGTCGGTGGACGGACGCCCGACGGCCGGGTCGGGCTGGCCCGACGCGGCGGGGGCCTGCCAAGGGCTGGCCGGCGGTTGAGCCTTGTCCGACGGCTCCGCCGGCGGCGTGGTCTCGTGCTCGCTCATGTGTTCAGATTGCCCCCCGCCACTTTGACGCACCTGATTTCCGGCTGAGGTTTTCCTGAAAATCAGGATTCGTCGTCGTCAATGGGAGCCGGGTCGACGAGTTCGGTGTCGGCCAGCGGCAACCGGACCCGGAAGGTGGCGCCCTCGCCGGGCCCGCTGTGCACCTCGACGGTGCCCGAGTGGGCGGCGACGAGGGCGGCGACGATCGCCAGCCCGAGGCCGGTGCCGGTCGGCCGCTCCGCGCTGCGGGTACGGGCGGCGTCGGCCCGGTAGAACCGCTCGAAGACCCGTTCGGACTGCTCCGGGGTGAGCCCGGGCCCCTCGTCGGCCACCTCGACCGTGGCGAAGCCCGGCTCGGCGGCCCGCAACCGCAGGGTGACCGGCGTGTCGGCCGGGGTGTGGTTGATGGCGTTGGTCATCAGGTTGCCGATCACCTGACGCAGCCGGGCGTCGTCGCCCAGCACCACCAGCCGGCCGGCGCCGGGCCCGATGTCCAGCTCCACCCGGCGCTGCGGGTCGACCGCCCGGGCCGCGTGCACCGCGTCGCTGGCCAGCACCGGCAGCTCGACCGGAGCCAGATCCAACGGGCGTTCCCGGTCGAGGCGGGCCAGCAGCAGCAGATCCTCCACCAGCAGACCCATCCGGGCGGCCTCGTCCTCGATCCGGCGGACCAGCCGGGCCGCTTCCTGCGGCGACGCGGCGGCCGCCCCCTGCCGGTACAGCTCGGCGAAGCCGCGGATGGTGGTCAACGGGGTACGCAGCTCGTGCGAGGCGTCGGCGACGAACTGGCGCATCCGCTCCTCGGACCGGCGGGCCCGGGTCTCCGAGGACTGGGCCGCGACGGCGGCTTCCCGGGCCGACGCCTCCGCCATCCGGGCCGCCCACTCGGAGCTCGCCCGGGCCGTGAACGCCGCCTCGATCTGGGTCAGCATCGCGTTCAGCGTGCGGGACAGCCGGCCCAGTTCGGTCTGCGGCATATGCGCGCCCGGCTCCGGGTCGGGCACCCGCCGGCTCAGGTCACCGGCGGCGATGGCCGCCGCGGTCTGCTCGATCTCGACCAGCGGTCGCAGGTTGGTCCGCACGATCGCGGCGCCGGCCAGGGCCAGCAGCGTCACCACTCCGATACCGACCAGGATGTCGATCCAGACCAGGCGGCTGACCGCCCGGTCGACGTCGACGAGGCTCTGCCCGACCGCGATGATGTCGCCGGTGGGCAGCGACGCGTAGAGCATCCGCCAGCGCGGGGCGCCGTTGCGGGCGTACACGGTCTTCGGCTCGCCCTGCAGCGCGGCGAAGCCGTCCCAGTCGCCCGGCCAGCGTGGCAGCTCGTCGGTGGCGATCCGGTCGTCGTCGTAGTAGGGCCCGCCGAGCGGGCCGTCCTGGTACGAGACGACCACCAGGTAGTCGGTCGGTAGCCGGGTGACGACCGAGGCGGGCTGGTCCCACACCGGCAGACGCTGCGCCTTGCTGACCTCCTCGCGCAGGCCGACGACGTAGTCGCGCAGATCCGAGTCGATCTGGTCGACCAGGTAGCTGCGCAGGAAGAACGCGCTGCTCACGCTGATCACCAGCAGCGCGGTGAGGACCAGGCTGAGCACCGAGGTGACCAGCTTGACCCGCAGCGGTACGCCGCGCAGCCAGCCCGTCACCGGGGCGGATGCCAGCGTCGGCCTGTTCACGCCGCTGGTTTGCGCAGCACGTAGCCGACGCCACGCAGGGTGTGGATGAGCCGGGGCTGGGTGTTGTCGACCTTGCGGCGCAGGTACGAGATGTAGGACTCGACGATGTTGTCGTCGCCCCGGAAGTCGTAGTTCCAGACGTGGTCGAGAATCTGCGCCTTGGACAGCACCCGGTTGGCGTTGAGCATCAGGTAGCGCAGCAGCTTGAACTCGGTCGGTGACAGCTGCACCCGGTTGCCCGCCCGGTAGACCTCGTGGGTTTCCTCGTCCAGCTCCAGGTCGGCGAAGGTGAGCCGGGACGAGGTCTGACCGCCGTTGCTGGTACGCCGCAGCACCGCGCGGATGCGGGCGGTCAGCTCCTCCAGCGAGAAGGGCTTGGTGACGTAGTCGTCGCCGCCGAGGGTCAGCCCGCGGATCTTGTCGTCGGTGGCGTCCCGCGCGGTGAGGAAGACCACCGGGGTACGGGTGCCGGCCTCCCGCATCATCCGGATCACCTCGAAGCCGTCCAGGTCGGGCAGCATGACGTCGAGCACCACCAGGTCGGGCCGGCGCTCGCGGGCGGCGTTGAGCGCGGCGCTGCCGCTGGTCGCGGTGGTGACGTCGAATCCGGCGAACCGCAGACTGGCGGAGAGCAGTTCGAGGATGTTCGGGTCGTCCTCGACGACGAGCAGCTTCGCCTCGGTCTGCGATGCGGTCATGACCGCATCATCCCGGATCGGTCTGGGTTCGGCCTGGGGAGCCGCTGACAATCAGCTGAGAGTGAGCTCCACGCCCGGGACGAGTGACCTCAGCCGACCAGGTCGAGGGCGGAGCGGGTCGGTGCCGGGTCGCGGTCGGCGAGCCGGGCGAGGGCCCGCCGGTGCCGGCACCGGTCCGGCGGCAGCGGTGCGCCGGCGTCCAGCGTCACCACCAGGTCCCGCAGCCCGAGCACCCGCCGTACCGACGGCCACAACGCCTCGTCCCCGATGAACGCCGCCACGCTGGTCGGCACCGGCCCGGCCGGTGCCGGGTCGACCGGTGCCAGGTCGGCCGGCCCGGCCGGCGGCGTCCCGGTCCGGCCGGCGAAGTGGTACGTGAGGGTGAGCGGGACGACCGGCACCTCCGCGTCGAGGGCGGCCTGGAACAGGGCGGGGCGAAACGGTGCCGGGCGCGGCGCACCCGAACTGCACCGGCCGGCGGAGGTGGCCCGCCCGGCGGTGCCGCAGGTCGTGGTGGCCTGCGGGAACACCGCGATCTGGTGCCCGGCGCGCAACGCGGCGGCGACGTCGGCGACCGTGCCGGGCAGCGTACGGGGCCGGTCGCGGTCGATGAACAGGGTGCCGCCGACCCGGGCCAGCGCGCCGATCACCGGCCAGCCGCGGATCTCCCGCTTGGCCAGCAGCCGGGCCGGGGTGACGGCGAGAATGGCCAGGGTGTCCAGCCACGAGACGTGGTTGGCGGCCAGCAGCGCCGCCCGGTCCGGCAGCCGGCCGATCAGCCGCAGCCGGACGCCGAGCGTACGCAGCAGTCCGCGCGCCCACAGCCGCCCGGCGACCGGACGTAGCCGCCGGGTGAGCAGCGGCAGCAGCACCAGCAGGACCAGCCCGGCGGCGAGCATGCCGAGCACACCGGTCAGCCGGATCAGCCGGGTCAACCGGCCGGCGGCGGGCACGGTGGGCGGGGGCGGCAGGCAGCCGGCCCCACACCCGGATCGGGGTCGCCAGAAGGTGCCGTGACCGACCGGTCGGGGTGACCTGGCAAGCGATCTCGGTGCCATCACAGCTCCAGGAAGTGACGCAGGTAACGGGGATCGATCCGGTCCAGCGACAGCAGCACGTACAGGTCGGCGACTGCGAAGTCGGGGTCGTACGCGGGTTCGCCGCACACCCAGGCGCCGAGTCGCAGGTAGCCGCGCAGCAACGGCGGCATGCCGACCCGGCCGGTCCCCGGCAGGACCGGTGCGGGTGGCGGTTCGGGTTCGGCGAGCCAGGGGCGACGTGGCCGCACCCTCAGCAGCGGCGGGGCCAGGTGCCGGTCCCGGACCGTGCGCCAGACCGCGTGGGCGCTCGCCCCGCCGTCGTGCAGCGGCACCGACGCACAGCCGCCCAGCCAACGCAGGTCACGGTCCCGCAGGTAGCGGGCGATGCCGGCCCAGATCAGGTTGATCACCGCGCCGCCCCGGTGGTCAGGGTGCACGCAGGCCCGGCCGGCCTCCACCAGGTGGTCACCGATGAGCCGCAGTGGTCTGGTGTCGAACTCGGTGTCGGCGTACCAGCGGCCGAGCCGGGCGGCGCGGTCCGGCGGCAGCAGCCGGTAGGTGCCGACCACGGCACCGGTCCGGCCGTGCCGGACGATCAGGTGGTCACAGTGTTCGTCGAACCCGTCGACGTCCCGGTCGGCGTCCAACCCGCCGGAGCGGGTGTCGCAACCGGCACCGAACTCGGCACCGAACTCGGCGGCGAACACCTGGCGGCGCAGTCGCTGCGCGGCGGCGACCTGATCGGTGTGATCGGCGACCGAGACGACGTACTCGCTGGTCCTGGTTGGGGTGGCGGCGGTCAGCAACACGGCCATGACAACTGTGTAAGGTGCCCCGGAACCGTCGGCGTGTCGGTAGCGGATGGCACCGGTGTCGATCCGGTGAACGGCGGTGGCGATCGAACGGCGGTGGCGGCCGACTGCGAGGATGGTCCGGTGCTGATCTCCGCCCGGTTCAACGGCCCGACCGGCTCCGCCAACGGCGGGTACGCGGCCGGCCGCTTCGCCCAGGCGCTGCTGCGCGCCGACCCGGCCACCGTGGTTCCCGGTCGACCGGTCCGGGTGACCCTGCGCCGGCCGCCGCCGCTGGACAGCGAACTGCGGGTGGTGCGTACCGCCGAGGACGCCCTGAGCGTGGAGACCGGCGGGGATCCGGTCACGCTGATCGCCGAGGCCGAGGCGGTCGTCGGCTCGATCGACGGCCTGACCGGCCCGGTTGACGGCTCGGCCGGCCCGGCGGGCGAGCCGACCGTACCGCCGGTCGACCTGGCCACGGCGGAGGCCGCCAGCGCCCGGTACCCGGGGCACGACGCGCATCCGTTCCCGGACTGCTACGTCTGCGGCCCGCGACGCCCCGACGGTCTGCGGGTGTTCGCCGGGCCGGTGGGTGACGGGCGCACCGCCGCGCCGTTCGTCGTCCCGGACGACCGTACGGTGCCGACGGTCTGGGCCGCGTTGGACTGCCCCGGCGGCTGGGCGGTGCTCGCCGCCGGCCGGCCGTACCTGCTGGGCCGGATGACCGCGACGGTGGCCGCGCTGCCGGCACCGGGCCAGCGCTGCGTGGTGGTCGGCGAGTTGATCGAAACCAGCGGCCGCAAGGCCGAGGTACGCACGACGCTCTACGATGCTGCGGGACAACCGCTGGCGGCGGCCCGGGCGACCTGGATCGCCATCGCCGGCCCCGCCGCCGGGTGACGGGGCGGTGTGACGAAAGGAGCCACATGTCGGAGGACGGACGCATCGTCGTCTCCGGGCTGACCAAGCAGTACCGCAACGTCCGCGCGGTCGACGATCTGTCGTTCACCGTGGAGCCGGGGCGGGTGACCGGCTTTCTCGGCCCGAACGGGGCCGGCAAGACGACCACCCTGCGGATGATGCTCAACCTGGTCACGCCGACCAGCGGTCATGCCACCGTGGGTGGGCGGCGGTACGCCGACCTGACCGATCCGCTGCGGCACGTCGGCGCGGTGCTGGAGGCGTCCAGCGCGCACAAGGGCCGATCCGGCATCAACCATCTGCGGGTGATCTGCGCCGCCGCCGGGTTCCCGCTGCGCCGCGCCGAGGAGACGCTCGGCCTGGTCGGGTTGACACCGGCCGCGAAGCGCAAGTTCAAGGGCTACTCGCTCGGCATGCGGCAACGGCTGGGGATCGCCGCGGCGATGCTGGGCGACCCGAAGGTGCTGATCCTCGACGAGCCGGCCAACGGGCTGGACCCGGAGGGGATCCGCTGGATGCGGGACCTGCTCAAGTCGTTCGCGGCGCAGGGTCGTACGGTGCTCGTCTCCAGCCACCTGCTGGCGGAGATGCAGTTGCTCGCCGACGACGTGGTGATCATCGCGGCCGGTCGGCTGGTCCGGCACGGCCCGGTCGCCGAGGTGATGGCCTCGATGTCCGGTGCCCCGACGATCCGGGTCCGCACCCCGCACGGCGAGAAGCTGACGGCGGCGTTGAGCCGGGCCGAGGCGACGGTGCAGACCGCGCCGGACGGCACGCTGCTGGTCGTCGGGGCGGACGCGCCGACGGTCGGCCGGACCGCGCTGGCCGAGGGCGTCGAGCTGCATGAGCTGACCACCGAACGACCCGACCTGGAACGGGTCTTCCTGGACCTGACCAGCGCGAAGGCGGCCATCCGATGAACCTGGTACGCAGCGAGCTGCTCAAGATCACCACCACCGCCACCTGGTGGGTCTTCGGCCTGATCTACCTACCGCTGTGGGCGGTAACCCTGCTGGTCAACTACGTGCAGACCAGCGTGCTGTCCGACCCGGAGCGGTTCGGCCCGACGACGCCGGAGAACGACGAGGTGCTCAGCGCGGTCAGTGAGGCGCCGGCGCTGGCGGCCAACCTCTACACCAACGGCCAGTTCTTCGGGCTGCTGGTCGTGATGCTGCTCGGCGTGATCGTGGTGACCAACGAGTACTTCCATCAGACCGCGACCACGACCTTCCTGACCAGCCCGCGACGTACCGAGGTGGTGCTGGCGAAGCTGGCCGCCGCGTCGCTGCTCGGCTTCGTCTTCTGGCTGATCACCACGGTGGTCAACCTGATCGCCGGCGCGCTGGTGCTGGCCACCTTCGACATCGGTCCGGAGTTCGGCTCGGGCGCGGTCTGGGAGGCAGTCGGGCTCAACGGCCTGGCCTACCTGCTGTGGGCGATCTTCGGGGTCGGCTTCGGAGTGCTGATCCGCAGTCAGCTCGGGGCCACCGTCTCGGCGATCCTGCTCTACCTGGGCGGCTACCTCGGCACGGCGATCATCCTGGCCACGCTGGCGTCCCGGTTCGGCGACTGGATCAGCGACCTGCAGTGGTTGGTGCCCTCGATCGCGTCGCAGCTGATGGTCGCCGGCACCGACCTGCCGGACAGCCCACCCCGGTGGACCGGTGCGCTGATCCTGATCGCCTACGCGTTGTTGACCGGCATCATCGGTACGGTGATCACCCGCCGTCGGGACATCTCCTGACCGGTCGGCGAATATCACCACTGACCTGCCATTCCGGCCGGTACGGCAACCGCCGTGCCGGCCGGTGCGGCTGGGGCAGCCGTTGTGAAAAGTGACACGAGCCGCATGCGACAATGCCGCCCGTCGGCGTACGGCGTAGCCTGGTAGCCGTCCCCGACCAGCGCCCCGACCCTGGTGGCGTCCCCCGCGTGACAATCCGACCGCGTGAAAGAGGCGATTACCGGCCGTGTCGACCCAGCAGACTTCGCAGGACAATCCGCTGGCGGGCTTCGGCCCGAACGAGTGGATCGTCGATGAGATGTACCAGAAGTATCTCACCGATCCCGCCAGCGTAGATCCGGCTTGGCACGACTTCTTCGCCGACTACAGCCCCGAGCAGGTCGCCTCGCCCAGCCAGGCGTCCGCCGCGGCGGCGACGACGGCCGCCGCCCGGGCCGGCACCGACGCACCGGCCGCGCAATCCGTCCAGCAGACCGAGGCACCCGCGCCGGGGCGTGGGACCACCCGCCAGGCGGCCGAGCCGACCGCGGCCAAGAGCAGCCCCACCCGGGCGAACGCACCGGCCGGCAGGACGCCAGCGGCGGGCAAGGCAGCGCCGGCGGGCAAGACGGCACCGGCCAAGCCGGCCGCCGACACGGAGAGCACCGGAAAGGTGGCCGCCGGTAGGTCGACCGGCGGCCGGGCCGCCGCGACCAAAACGGCGGCCAAGGCAGCTGACAAGGCAGCAGCCGGGAACGGTTCGGCGGCCGGCGGCAGTCGGCAGACGCCGCTGCGCGGGGTCGCCGCCCGGATCGTGCAGAACATGGACGCGTCGCTGGCGGTACCGACCGCGACCAGTGTGCGCGCGGTCCCGGCCAAGCTGCTGGTCGACAACCGCATCGTGATCAACAACCACCTGGCCAGGGGCCGTGGCGGCAAGGTCAGCTTCACCCACCTGATCGGGTACGCCATGGTCCGGGCGCTGGTCCAGCACCCGGAGATGAACAACTCTTTCGCCGAGATCGACGGCAAGCCGAACATGGTCGCGCCGGAGCACGTCAACCTCGGCATCGCCATCGACCTGGCCAAGCCGGACGGCTCCCGGACCCTGGTGGTGCCGTCGATCAAGGCGTGCGAGCAGATGGACTTCCGGCAGTTCTGGCAGGCGTACGAGGACGTGGTCCGCCGCGCCCGCCGGGGCGAGCTGACCATGGACGACTACAACGGCACCACGATCTCGCTGACCAACCCGGGCGGCATCGGTACGGTGCACTCCCAGCCCCGGCTGATGACCGGGCAGGGGGCGATCATCGGCGTCGGCGCGATGGAGTACCCGGCCCCGTACGCCGGAATGTCCGAAGAGACCCTCGCCGACCTGGCGGTCAGCAAGGTGATCACGCTGACCAGCACCTACGACCACCGGATCATCCAGGGTGCGCAGTCCGGCGAGTTCCTCAAGACCATGCACGAGCTGATCCTCGGCGAGCATGGCTTCTACGACCAGCTCTTCACCGCGCTGCGGATCCCGTACGAGCCGGTGCGCTGGGTGCGCGACGTGGCGGTCAGCTCCGAGGGGCAGATCAACAAGACGGCGCGGGTCAACGAGCTGATCCACGCGTACCGGGTGCGCGGGCACCTGATGGCCGACACCGACCCGCTCGAGTTCAAGATCCGTAAGCACCCGGACCTGGACGTGCTGCAGCACGGCCTGACCCTGTGGGACCTGGACCGCACCTTCCCGGTGGACGGCTTCGCCGGCCAGCAGCGGATGAAGCTGCGGCAGATCCTCGGCGTGCTGCGCGACTCCTACTGCCGCCGGGTCGGCATCGAGTACATGCACATCCAGGATCCGGAGGAGCGCCGCTGGATCCAGGAGCGCATCGAGCGCGGCTATGAGAAGCCCGACGCGGCCGAGCAGAAGCACATCCTCAACCGGCTCAACGCGGCCGAGGCGTTCGAGACCTTCCTGCAGACCAAGTACGTCGGGCAAAAGCGCTTCTCGCTGGAGGGCGGCGAGTCGCTGATCCCGCTGCTGGACGAGATCCTGCAGTCCTCGGCCCGGGCCGACCTCGACGAGGTGGTCATCGGCATGGCCCACCGGGGCCGGCTCAACGTGCTCGCCAACATCGTCAGCAAGCCGTACGAGAAGATCTTCTCCGAGTTCGAGGGGCACCTCGACCCGAAGTCGACCCAGGGCTCCGGGGACGTCAAGTACCACCTCGGCCAGGTCGGCAAGTTCACCACCCCGGACGGCGAGCACGGCATCACCGTGTCGGTGACCGCCAACCCGTCGCACCTGGAGGCGGTCGACCCGGTGATGGAGGGCATCGTCCGGGCCAAGCAGGACCGGATCGACCTCAAGCTGGAGGGCTACACCGTCCTGCCGCTGCTGGTGCACGGCGACGCCGCGTTCGCCGGGCAGGGCGTGGTCGCCGAGACGCTCAACCTGTCGCAGCTGCGCGGCTACCGGACCGGCGGATCGGTGCACGTCGTGGTCAACAACCAGGTGGGTTTCACCACCGCGCCGGAGCACAGCCGCTCCTCGCTCTACTCCACCGACGTGGCCCGGATGATCGAGGCGCCGATCTTCCACGTCAACGGCGACGACCCGGAGGCGGTGGTCCGGGTCGCCCGGCTCGCCTTCGAGTACCGCCAGGCGTTCAACAAGGACGTCGTAATCGACCTGGTCTGCTACCGGCGGCGCGGGCACAACGAGGGCGACGATCCGTCGATGACCAACCCGTTGATGTACGCGATCATCGACTCGAAGCGCAGCGTCCGCAAGCTCTACACCGAAGAGCTGATCGGCCGGGGTGACATCACCATCACCGACGCCGAGGAGCTGCTGCGCGACTACCAGACCCAGCTGGAGCAGGTGTTCAAGGCGACCCGGGACGCCGCCACCTCGGCGACCAGCCGGTTGCCCGGCCGACAGCCGGAGCCGGAGCCACAGGTGGCGACCGCAGTGGACGCCGCCGCCGTGCGGGCGGTCGGCGACGCGCATGTGGACCTGCCGGAGGGCTTCACCCCGCACAAGCGCATCCAGCAGTTGCTGGAGCGGCGGGCGAAGATGTCGGTCTCCGGCGACATCGACTGGGGCTTCAGCGAGATCGTCGCGTTCGGCACGCTGCTCGCCGACGGCGTCACCGTCCGGCTGGCCGGCCAGGACTCCCGCCGTGGCACCTTCGTACAGCGGCACGCCTCGGTGGTCGACGCCCGCACCGGGCGGGACTACCTGCCGCTGGCCAGCCTGGTCACCGACGAGTCGCGGTTCTTCGTACACGACTCACTGCTCAGCGAATACGCGGCGATGGGCTTCGAGTACGGCTACTCGGTGGAGAACCCGGAGGCGCTGGTGCTCTGGGAGGCGCAGTTCGGCGACTTCGTCAACGGCGCCCAGTCGATCGTCGACGAGTTCGTCTCCTCCGGCGAGGTCAAGTGGGGGCAGCGGTCCGCGCTGACCCTGCTGCTGCCGCACGGCCACGAAGGGCAGGGCCCGGACCACACGTCCGGGCGTCCGGAGCGTTACCTGCAGATGTGCGCCGAGGACAACATGCGCGTCGCGATCCCGTCCACCCCGGCGAACTACTTCCATCTGCTGCGCCGGCAGGCTCTGTCGCCGAAGCGCAAACCCCTGGTGGTGTTCACCCCCAAGTCGCTGCTGCGGCACAAGCTCTGCGTCTCCTCGGTCGCCGACTTCACCTCCGGCACCTTCCAGCCGGTGCTGCCGGACCCGGTGGCCGACGGCCGGCCGGCGGCGGTCAAGCGGGTGCTGCTGTGCACCGGCAAGATCTACTACGACCTGCTGCAGGCCCGTGCCGAACGACACGCGGTCGCCGGAGGCAACGGTCAGCTCGACACCGACACCGCGATCGTCCGGATGGAGCAGCTGTACCCGCTGCCGGTGGAGCAGATCCGGGCGGCGCTTGCCGGCTACCCGAACGCCGAGGACTTCGCCTGGGTCCAGGAGGAGCCGGCCAACCAGGGTGCCTGGTCGTTCGTCGCGCTCAACCTGCTGGAGCATCTCGACGGCGTACGGCTGCGGCGGATCTCCCGGCCGGCGGCGGCGGCGCCGGCGGTCGGCTCGACGAAGCTGCACGACGTCGAGCAGTCCGCGCTGATCGACGCCGCGCTGCCGCGACGCTGACCGGGAGGCACACGTGTACTTCACCGACCGGGGCATCGAGGAGTTGGCGCAGCGCCGCGGCGAGGAGGAGGTCGCCATCTCCTGGCTCGCCGAACGGCTGCGTGACTTCGTCGACCTGCACCCGGAGTTCGAGACCCCGGTGGAACGGTTCGCCACCTGGCTGGCCCGGCTCGACGACGAGGACGACTGAGCCAGGCGTTGACGCTGGACCCACCCGGGCCGGGACCAAGGTCACCAGACTCCGGGCGCCTGCGCCTTGTACGTTGGGGCGGTGGCGCGAAGTGTCTACCTGGCCGGTCTCGGCCCCGGTGGCGGCAAGTCCACCGTCGCCCTCGGCCTGGCCGAGCTGCTGTCCCGCCGGGTCGAACGGATCGGGGTGTTCCGGCCGCTGGTCACCGGCGCCGGCCCGGACGCGACCCTGACCCTGCTGCGTGAGCGCTACCGGATCGACCTGCCCGACGACCAGCTGTACGGGGCCAGCTACGCCGAGGCGGCCGAGCTGGTCGCCGACGGCCGGCGGGAGGAGCTGATCTCCCGGATCGTCGACCGGTACCGCGAACTGGAGCGGCGCTGCCCGGCGGTGCTGGTGATCGGCAGCGACTTCGACGACACCGGCGACAACGGCGGTCTCCCCCGCGAGCTGGCGTTCAACGCCCGGCTGGCCACCGAGTTCGGCAGCGTGGTGGTGGCTCTCGTCGACGGGATCCGTCGGGACGCCGCCGAGGTCGCCGGCGCGGCCCGCAGCGCGTACCACTCGTTGACCGAGCTCGGTGCGACGGTGCTGGCCGTGATCGCGAACCGGGTCGACGCCGGGGTGGTGACGCCGACGCTGCCGGTGCCGGTCTACGCCATCCCGGAGATCCCGGCGGTCTCCGCACCGACCGTCGCCGAGGTCGCCGGCGCTCTCGACGCCACCGTGCTGGCCGGCGACGACACCGCCTTGAGCCGTGACGTGCTGGACTTCGTGGTCGGCGCGGCGCACGTGCCGGTGCTGCTGGACCATCTCGTCGACGGCGCGCTGGTGATCACCCCCGGCGACCGGGCGGACCTGCTGGTCGCGGTCAGCGCGGCGCACGCCGCCGGGCTGGTGTCGCTGGCCGGGGTGGCGCTGACCCTGGGCGAACGGCCCGACCCGCGGGCGATGCGCCTGGTGGAGCGGCTCGGCACCAACCTGGCGGTGCTGTCCGCACCGGCGGACAGCTTCCATGCGGTCGCCACCGCCGGACGGATTTCCGGCCGGCCCAGCACCGCGAACCCTCGCAAGGTGGAGGCGGCGCTCGGCGCCTTTGAGTCCAGCGTGGACACGACCGAGCTGGCCCGCCGGCTGGACGTGACCCGGTCGGCCCGGGTCACCCCGATGATGTTCGAGTACGCGCTGATCGACCGGGCCCGGGCCGCCCGCCGCCGGCTGGTGCTGCCGGAGGGCACCGACGAGCGGATCCTGCGGGCCACCGAGATCCTGCTACGGCGCGGCGTCGCCGACCTGACCCTGCTCGGCGACGCCGACGACATCGGTCGCCGGGCCCGCGAGCTGGGCGTGCAGATCGACGGGGTCGGCGTCGTCGACCCGGCGGTCAGCCCGTGGCGCGACGACTTCGCGTCCCGGTACGCGCAGCTGCGCCGGCACAAGGGCGTCACCTGGGAGCTGGCGCACGACGTGATGGGCGACGTCAACTACTTCGCCACGATGATGGTGCACGTCGGGCACGCCGACGGCATGGTCTCCGGGGCCACCCACACCACCGCCGCGACGATCCGCCCCGCCTTCGAGATCATCAAGACGCTGCCGGACGTGTCGGTCGCGTCCAGCGTGTTCTTCATGCTGCTCGCCGACCGGGTGCTGGTGTACGGCGACTGCGCGGTCAACCCGGACCCGGACGCCGACCAGTTGGCCGACATCGCGGTCAGCTCGGCGCAGACCGCCGCCCGGTTCGGCATCGAGCCAAGGGTCGCCATGCTGTCCTACTCCACCGGGACCTCCGGCAGCGGCGACGACGTCCGAAAGGTCGCCGCCGCCACCGACCTGGTCCGCAAGCGCTGTCCGGACCTGCTGGTCGAGGGCCCGATCCAGTACGACGCAGCGATCGACCCGACGGTCGCCGCCACCAAGCTGCCCGGCAGCGACGTCGCCGGGCGGGCCACCGTCTTCGTCTTCCCCGACCTGAACACCGGCAACAACACCTACAAGGCGGTGCAGCGTTCGGCTGGTGCGGTCGCTGTCGGGCCGGTCATGCAGGGTCTGCGCCGGCCGGTCAACGATCTGTCCCGGGGAGCCACCGTGCCCGATATCGTCAACACCGTGGCGATCACCGCGATCCAGGCGGCCGCGCGATGAGCGACGTGGCCCGGATCCTGGTGCTCAACTGCGGCTCGTCGTCGCTGAAATACCAGCTCTTCGACGGCGACAAGGTGGTCGACAAGGGCACCGTGGAACGGATCGGCGAGCCCGGTGGCGGGCCGGCCGACCATGCGGCCGCGCTGCGGCTGATGGCCGGACGGGTCGACCTGACCGGGCTCGGCGGGGTCGGGCACCGGGTGGTGCACGGCGGTGTCCGGTTCGCCGAGCCGACGCTGATCACCGACCAGGTGGTCGCCGAGATCGAGCGGCTGGTGCCGCTCGCTCCGCTGCACAACCCGGCCAACCTGACCGGGATCGCCCAGGCCCGCCGGCTGCTGCCCGGTGTGCCGCAGGTCGCGGTCTTCGACACCGCTTTCCACCGCACCCTGCCGCCGGAGCAGGCCAGCTACGCGATCGACGCCGACATCGCGCAGCGGTACGGCATCCGCCGGTACGGGTTCCACGGCACCTCGCACGCGTACGTGTCCCGGCGGGCCGCCGCCCTGCTCGGCCGGGCACCGGCCGACGTCGATGTGATCACCCTGCACCTGGGCAACGGGGCCAGCGCCTGCGCGGTGGCCGGTGGCCGCAGCGTGGCCACCTCGATGGGGCTGTCACCGTTGGAGGGTCTGGTGATGGGCACCCGCAGTGGCGACCTCGACCCGGCGGTGGTGTTTCACCTGGAACGGGTGGCCGGCTGGTCGACCGCCGACGTCGACCGGCTGCTCAACCAGCGCAGCGGCCTGGTCGGGCTGACCGGGGCCGGCGACATGCGCGAGGTGCTGCGCCGCCGCGCCGACGGGGATCCGGCGGCCCGGCTCGCCTTCGACATCTACTGTGCCCGGATCCGGTTCTACGTCGGCGGGTACCACGCGCTGCTCGGTCGGGTCGACGCGATCGTCTTCACCGCCGGGGTCGGCGAGAACGCCGCCCCGGTGCGGGCGGCGGCGCTGGCCGGGCTCGACCGGATCGGTGTCCAGGTCGACGCGCGGCGCAACGACGACGCTCACGGCGAGCGGATGATCTCCCCGGACGGCACGCCGGTGCAGGCGTGGGTGGTCCCCACCGACGAGGAGTACGAGATCGCCAGTCAGACGCGGGCGGTGCTGACCGACGGCTGACCCCTTGCCGGCCCAGGTCACGGGTGCCGGGTCGGGGCCGGCCGGAGAAGGTCAGAGCACCAGCCAGAGGGCGATCGCGGCCACGATCACCACCGCCACCGCGACACCGATGATCAGCGGCAGCCGGGACGGCTGGTCGGCGACCGGCGGCGGCGAGGTCTGGAAGGCCCGGAACGCCTCGGTGTTGCCGCTCGGATCGACGTACTCGTCAGACATGACGAAGACCCTAGCGAAGTCGGCCGAACGCTGCCACGACCGGCCGGCGCGAGCCGGTGATCAACCCGGCGGACGCCGGTCACCGACCTGGCGGACGCCGGTGGTCGACCCGGCGGATGCCGGTAACAATCGTCCAATGCGTGACTTCCGTCCGGCGGTAGCCGGCCTGCTCACCGTCGGACTGCTCACCACCTCGCTGGCCGGCTGCGGCACCGCCGTGCCCGGTCCGGTCGCCGACGCCCCGACGTCGACGCAGCCCGATCCGGCGGCCGGCCAGTCCGCTCCGGAGTCGGCGCAGCCCGACCAGCGGCCCGGCCGATCGGCACCGACGCGGCGACTCGACGTCGGGACCCGCACCCTTGATCTGAACCGTGGTGACCGACCGCTGCCGGTCACCGTCTGGTACCCGGTCGGCGGGGACGGCCCGTACCCGGTGGTGCTGTTCAGCCACGGCCTCGGCGGCAAGCCGGCCGACTACCGTACGGTGCTGTCCGAGTGGGCGGCGGCCGGGTTCGTCGTCGCCGCCCCGACCTACCCGTTCACCAGTCAGGGCGGCTCCGGCGGCAACGCACTGGACGTGCTCAACCAGCCGGCGGACGCGTCGCACGTACTGGACGAGCTGCTGGCGCTCGACGGCCGCGACGGTGACGAGTTCGCCGGCCGGCTCGACGTCGAAAACGTCGCCGCCGCCGGGCATTCGGCCGGTGGTATCACCACCGTCGGGTTGTTCACCGCCGCCCGGGACGACCGGCTGGACGCCGGCGTCGTGCTGGCCGGCAGCGCACTCGGCGTCGGTACGGCGTTCAGCGGGGCCGCCGCACCGCAGCTGTTCATCCACGGCGAGCTGGACGAGGTGGTGTCGTACGCGTCGGGCAAGGCAGCGTACGACCGGGTGCCGTGGCCGAAGGCGATGCTGAGCCTGCCCGACGGCGACCATGGTCAGTCGCTGCTGAGGCCCGGCAACCCGGCGTACGACGTGGTGCTCGGCACCAGCACCGACTTCCTGCGGTGGACGCTGTACGGCGACGACGCCGCCCGGCAGCGGCTGGCCGACGACCCGCCGGCCGGGGTCGCCGTCTTCGACGACCAGCTCTGACCCGGCCCGGGTACGGAGTCGGTCGCGCGGCTGGTCAGCGCCGGTGGTCGAGCACCAGTTTGCCGAACGTGCGGCCGGTGTGCAGCCGGGTGAAGGCGTCGCGCACCTCGCTGAAGGCGTACTCGGTGTCGACGACCGGCCGAATGCCCCGCTGCGCGCACAGCGCCAGCAGATCCCGCAGCTCGTCAGGGGTACCCATCGAGGTGCCGAGGATCTCCAGCTGCATGGCGAACACCCGGCGCAGGTCGACGGCGGGCAGGTGGCCGCTGGTGGCACCGGACACGACGATCCGGGCACCGGGCGCGGCGGACTTCATCGAATGGTCGAAGGTGGCCGCGCCGACGGTCTCGATCACCACGTCGACCCGCTCCGGTAGTCGGCTGCCCGGCGCCA
The DNA here is from genome assembly GCF_049179115.1 of Solwaraspora sp. WMMB762. Taxonomy (NCBI): domain Bacteria; kingdom Bacillati; phylum Actinomycetota; class Actinomycetes; order Micromonosporales; family Micromonosporaceae; genus Solwaraspora; species Solwaraspora sp. WMMB762. The sequence goes on along the minus strand of NZ_JBMHMD010000001.1, from coordinate 6,451,411 downwards.
GGGCGGTGGCACCGAGCGCGGCGACCCGCTCCCGCTTTTCGGCGTCCCGGCTGGTCGCATAGACCCGCTTGCCCAACACGACGGCCAGTACCACGGCTGCGGTCGCCACCCCACCGCCCGCCCCCTGGACCAGCACCGACTCGGCCTGGTCGACCCGGCCCCGGGTGGTCAGCATCCGGTACGCGGTCAACCAGGCGGTGGGCAGGCAGGCCGCCTCGGTGAAGGTCAGCCCGGCGGGTTTCGGGATCAGGTTCGACCGGGGCACCGCGACCCGGTCGGCGAACGTGCCCGGGTAGCGCTCGGACAGGATCGACATGCCGCGTGGGTCCGCCGGGTCGGGCACCACCGAGTGGACGACGACCTCGTTGCCGGCGTCGTCGACCCCGGCGGCGTCACAGCCGAGGATCATCGGCAGCCGGTCGGCGGGCAGCCCGACGCCGCGCAGCGACCACAGGTCGTGATGGTTGAGGGAGCTTGCCCGAACCTCGACCACCGTCCAGTCCGGGGCGGGCAGGTCCGGTTCGGGCAGCTCACCGACGCACAGCGCGGCAAGCGGGTCGTCGGCGTCGACGGTCGAGGCGAAGACAGCTCGCATGCACCGCACGCTAGCAGCCGTGGTGCCGGCCGGCGCGCCGTGCGTTCCGGCCGGCACCGCAGGTCAGCGGCAGGCACCGCAGGTCAGCGGCGGGCGACGCCGTCGCGGCGGGCGGCGGCGGCGACCGCTGCGGCGACCGCCGGCGCGACCCGAGGATCGAGTGCCGACGGCACGAACGCCTCCGGTTGCAGCAGGTCGGCCACGACGCCGGCGATCGCGTCGGCGGCGGCCACCTTCATCCCCTCGGTGATCCGGGTGGCACCGGCGTCCAGGGCACCCCGGAACACGCCGGGGAAGGCGAGCACGTTGTTGATCTGATTGGGGAAGTCGCTGCGGCCGGTGGCCACCAGGGCGGCGTACCGGTGGGCGATCTCCGGGTGGACCTCCGGCGTCGGGTTGGCCAGCGCGAAGACGATCCCGCCGGGTGCCATGCCGGCGACCGCCGATTCGTCGATCTGCCCGCCGGAGAGGCCGATCAGCACGTCGGCGCCGACCAGCGCGTCGGCGATGCCACCGGCACAGGCGGCGGTCATCGCGGCCAACTCGGCCTTGACGCCGGTAAGGTCCGCCCGGTCGGAGTGGATGATGCCGCGGGAGTCGCAGACCACGGTCTTCGCCGGGTCGACGCCGCCGGCGATCAGCATCCGGGTCACCGCGACGCCGGCCGCGCCGGCACCACTGATCACCACCCGCAGGTCGCCGAGCTTGCGGTCCAGCAGGGCGACCGCGTTGCGCAGGGCGGCCAGCACCACGATCGCCGTGCCGTGCTGGTCGTCGTGGAAGACCGGGATCGGCAGCGCCTCGTCGAGGCGGCGCTCGATCTCGAAGCAGCGTGGCGCGCTGATGTCCTCCAGGTTGATTCCGCCGAACGACGGCGCCAGGGCGGTGACCGTCGCCACGATCGCGTCGATGTCCCGGGTGTCCAGGCAGATCGGCACCGCGTCGACGTCACCGAACTGTTTGAACAGCACCGCCTTGCCCTCCATGACGGGCATCGCGGCGCGTGGGCCGATGTCACCGAGGCCAAGCACCGCGGTGCCGTCGGTGACCACCGCGACCGTGTGCGACACCCAGGTGTAGTCGTCGACCAGGGTCGGATCGGCGGCGATCGCCTCGCACACCCGGGCCACCCCCGGCGTGTACGCGAGTGAAAGGTCGTCCCGGTCGGCCAGCGCGACGGTGGGCGTGATCGCCATCTTGCCGCCCCGATGCAGGTCGAAGACCGGGTCAGAAATTGCCACAGTAGACATGGTGACTCCAGAGCCGTTGAGCGTGATAAATAGCCGCCGGCTCGGCGCGAGGTCAGCGTTGACCGGCGAGGCGCTGCGGGGGTCACCCGGATTCCGTGTCGAGCATAGTGTCACACAGCGCGGTTTCCTGCGAAGTGGTTCACCGCAGTTGGTGGCCCGGGCCCACCCGGCGTGGCCGCGGCCAGTAGCGGCACAGCACCCGACCACGCACGTCGGCCACCCCGAAGGCACGCGAGTCGTCGGTGACCAGATCGTTGTCCCCGCGCAGCCACCAGCCACCGGACTCGGCCCGTACCACTCGCTTGACCACCAGCAGTCCGGGACGGGACCGGAAGGTGGCGACCACCACGTCTCCCGGGCGGACCGCCCGCCCGCCCCGGCGGACCAGCAACGCGTCGCCGTGCCGCAGGGTGGGCACCATCGACGGGCCGTGCACGAGCACGGCGAACAGTGGTGGAAGCACTTGCACCTCCCGCCCGGTCAGCGAGGCCGATGCGCGATAGGGTCGGCAGGGAGGATCATCCTCCAGCTTACGCGTGCCGGCGATCGTGCCGCCGGCCAACACACGGAGGGTCCTGATGCGACTTCTACGCATGTTTACTCCGCGCACGGTGGTCAGCGCCCACTGCGACCTGCCCTGTGGCGTCTACGACCCGGCGCAGGCCCGGATCGAGGCCGAATCCATCAAGGCGATCGCGGAGAAGTACCAGGCGAACACCGACCCGGAGTTCCGCACCCGGGCGCTGATCATCAAGGAGCAGCGCTCCGAGCTGGTCAAGCACCACCTGTGGGTGCTCTGGACCGACTACTTCAAGCCGCCGCACTTCGAGAAGTACCCGCAGCTGCACCAGCTGTTCAACGAGGCGACCAAGCTCGCCGGTGGCGGCGGCGGGACCAAGGCGTCGGTCGATCCGGCCAAGGCGGACGAGCTGCTGGTCAAGATCGACGAGATCGCGAAGATCTTCTGGGAGACCAAGCAGGCGTGATCCGTCGGTCCGGCCGGTGCGCATCGCGCACCGGCCGGCCGGGTCCGCCGGGCACGGGCCGGCCCGCCGAGGCCGTGGTAGGTGCCGCGTACCACCCGCCCGGCTCGGTCGGACGACGAATCGCTCCGGATGACACCGCAGGGATAGACGTCAACCGGTAGAGTCCACGCGGGGGTATCCGGGATGAGTTCGCTGGTCACACAATCCGAGCCGACCGTCGATGATGACGTGGTGCTGCTCACCGTGCCTGCCGACGGTGGCTACCTGAGCGTGCTGCGTACCGCGACGGCCGGGCTGGCCGCACGCCTGCACTTCGCGCTGGACGAGATCGAGGATCTGCGGATCGCGGTCGACGAGGCCTGCGCCATGCTGCTCGCCGTCGCCACCCGCGACGCGGACCTGCAGTGCCGGTTCTCGGTGACCGACGACGCGCTGACCGTCGAGGTCGCCGTCGCGACGGTACGCGATGCCCGGCTGCCACCGGACTCCTCCTTCGCCTGGAAGGTGCTCCGGGCGCTGACCAGCTCGGCGTCGGCGACCGCCAGCAGCGGCCAGGCCAGCATCAGACTGCTCACCCGCCGGTCCGGCGGCCACTGACCCCGCAGGAGTTCTCCACCGGCGGCCGTCCCGCCGGTGTTCGGTTGGTCACTCCAGCCCGAAGGCCCGGGTCGTCGGCGGGGCCACCAGCAGAGCGGTCACCACCAGCCCGAGCCCGATCAGCGGCACGCCGAGCCAGGCCAGGCCGCCGACGATCATGTAATAGCCGACCGGTAGCAGCATCAACTGCGCGACGATGGCCGGTGCCCGCGCCGCGCTGCGGCGGCGGGCCACGGCACGGGCCAGCACCGCCAGCAGCACCGCGCCGCCGACGGCGAACCCGGTGACGATCAGCGCCGAGGCGAGGTCGGTCGCGGTGCTGGTGACGTCCTGGTACGCGAGGTAGCCGGCGACCAGCCCGACGGCCACCGCCTCCCCGGCCAACGCCCACACCGCCCACCGCAGGGTCGCCGGTGTGGGCTGTGCGTCGATGGTCACGGCGTCACGATACCCGCGACGGCTCGCGATAAAGTGCCGCCCATGCGGGCCCTCTTGGTGGTCAATCCGAAGGCCACCACCACCAGCGAGCGCACCCGGGACGTGATCGTCCGGGCGTTGCGCAGCGAAGTCGACCTGTCGGTGGCGTCCACCCACCGGCGCGGGCATGCCGTCGCGTTGGCCAGGGCGGCCGCTGAGGACGGCTTCGACGTGGTGGTCACGCTGGGCGGCGACGGCACCGTGAACGAGGCCGTCAACGGCCTGATGACGTCTGCTCCGGCGATGGAGACGCTGCCGGGTCCGGCGGCGGACCGGCTGCCGGCGCTGGCGGTGGTGCCGCTCGGCTCGACGAACGTCTTCGCCCGTGCGGTGGGGCTGCCGCCGCAGTGGCCGGAGGCGACGAGCGTACTGCTGGAGGGTCTGCGGACCGGGCGGTTCCGTACCGTCGGTCTGGGCCGCGCCGACGACCGGTACTTCACCTTCTGCGCTGGGCTGGGGCTGGACGCGGCGGTGATCCGGCAGGTCGAGCGAGCCCGGCTGCGCGGGCGCCGGTCGACCATCGGGCTCTACCTGCGTTCGATGGTCAGCGAGTTCTTCATTGGGATGGACCGGCGGCATCCGGCGATCCGGTTGGAGCGGGCCGGCGAGCTGGTGGCGGCCGAACTCGCCACCGTCGTGGTCCAGAACACCGCGCCGTGGACGTTCATAGGTGAACGGGCGATCAATCCGAATCCGGAGGCGTCCTTCGATCTCGGCCTGGACGTGATGGCGCTTCGCCAATTGCATGTGCCGAGCACCACCCGCACTCTGGCCCAGGTCGCCGCCAGCCGACCGGATCCGCGCGGCCGCCAGCTCGTCCGACTGCACGATTTGTCCGAATTTACGCTATCCGCAACACAACCACAGGCCTTCCAACTCGACGGCGATTATCTCGGGGAGCGGCTCAAAGTCCGTTTCACGGCGGTCCGAGAGGCCCTGCGGGTGGTCTTCTGACACGCTCCGTAACTGAGCTTCGACTGCGGAGAGTGACCGGAGGCACGGAAGACACGTGGCTGAAATGCCTGCACTGCGGCGCGGACCGTACTACATTGATTCTTGACTGTCGCACTCCGGGTGTCGGTGAGCGTCAGAAAACGGACAAAAGGGTCGTGACGTTGCTCACCCGATTGGACTTTTTCTGAGCGCTGCTCTTGACATCGCAGGGGTTCGTGAAAGTATTCACAAGCGGACCGATTCACCCCGGGACGTTGCCTGGATGCGCTCGCCACGCGGCAGCTAGGAGCAACGTTCCACAGGCTTACGCCTGCTCACGCGCTGCCGATCCGACGGACGCATTCCGTTGTGGCCGACTGCGCGGGCGCATAAAGAAAGACCGGAGCATTTACCGCCACCGATCCAGAATGAGGAGTGTTGCCGCCATGGACTGGCGTCACCATGCTGTCTGCCGCGACGAGGACCCGGAGCTGTTCTTCCCGATCGGGACGTCCGGCCCCGCGATCCTGCAGGTCGAGCAGGCCAAGGCTGTCTGCCGGCGCTGCTCCGTGACCGACCAGTGCCTGCAGTGGGCGCTGGAGTCCGGACAGGACGCTGGCGTCTGGGGCGGGATGAGCGAAGAGGAGCGGCGCGCCGTCAAGCGTCGCGGCGGACTGCGCGTCCTGCGCGCTCAAACTGCCTGACCCACCCGACCACCAAGCGACGTCCGTACGGCGCCCCGGAACTGACTCCGGGGCGCCGTCGTACATTGAGCCGGTACGCGGCACCCGCTCAGACCGGCACCGGCGCGGCCGCCCGGTCGACCCGCCGCAGCACCAGCCGGGCCAGTTCCGGCGCGCCGGCCAGGGGTGCCGCCACACAGACCGCGCCGGCCTGCCGGGCCGACGCCATCGCCGTGTCGTAGAGCAGGCCAGGTGCCAGGAAGTACGCGGCCACCGCGACCCGCCGGGCACCCGCCGCACGCAGGGTCTCGACCGCCGCCCCGGCGGTCGGCGGCGCCGCCGACGCGAACCCTTCGACGCACGGCACCCCGATCTCGGAGCCGAACGCCGCAGCGGCCACCGCCACCGTCTCCCGGGCCGGAGCCGACCGGGTACCGGCGGCGGCCAGCACCACGGCGTCCCAGCCGGTACCGGCCTCGGCGAGTCGCCGCCGCAGCCCGGCAGTCAACAGCGGGTCCACCGCGCCGGAGCCGACCGACGGGCCAAGTACCTGGGTCGTCGTCACCGGCATCCGCAGCCCGTCCCGGTACGCGGCCCGCACCACCTCGGGAATGTCCACCCGGCCGTGGAACGCCTCGGTCAGCAGCAGCGGCACCACCGTCGCCGCCGGATAGCCGGCAGCCTGCAGGTCGGCCAGCACCGCCCCGGGACGCAGTCCGGCGTGGTCCAGGTACGCGGCCCGGACGTCGACCCCCGGCCGGGCCGCAGCGACCGCCCGGACCAGCGCCCGGGTCGCCGTCGCCGCCCGCAGGTCCCGGCTGCCGTGTGCCACCAGCACGATCGGCCCGGTCACACGTGCAGACCGCACTCGGTCTTCTCAAACATCGCCCAACGGCCGGCCCGTGGGTCCTCGCCGGCGGTGGTACGCCGGGTGCACGGCCAGCAGCCGATCGAGGTGTAACCCTGCTTGAACAGCTCGTTGACCGGGATGTTCCACCGGGACACGTAGGCGTCCACGTCCGCCTGAGTCCACGCCGCGATCGGATTCACCTTGACCCGGCCGCGTCGGGCGTCGAACCCGACCACCGGGGTGTTCGCCCTGGTCGGCGACTCGTCACGGCGCAGCCCGGCGGCCCAGGCGTCGTAGTCGCCGAGCGCCCGCTCCAGCGGCTCGACCTTGCGCAGCGCACAGCACTCGTCGGGCGCCCGGTTGAACAGCCGGGGACCGAACTCGCCGTCCTGCTGGCCGACGGTCATCCGGGGCCGGATCGACCGCAGGTTCACCGGCATGGTCGCGGCCACCTGGTCGCGGACCCGCAGCGTCTCCGGAAAGTGCAGCCCGGTGTCGAGGAAGACCACGTCGACGCCGGGCGCCACCCGGGAGACCAGATGCGCCAGCACCCCGTCCGCCATCGAACTGGTCACGCAGAACCGGTCGCCGAACGTCCGCACCGCCCACCGGGCGATCTCCTCGGCCGGAGCGCCCTCCAGCTCCCGGCCGGCGCGTTCGGCGAGAGCCTGCAGCTCGGCCGGGCTGCGCCGGGTCGGCGGCCGGTCGGCGGCCGGGCCGAGCCGGATCAGGTTCAGGTCGGCGGCGAGCACCGGGCTCATCGGGACACCCCCTTGCGGGCCAGCAGTCCGGTGAACTTGACGGTGAAGACCCGGGCGCAGTCGTGGCACTCCCAGGCGGTGTGTGCGTCGGCGTGCGGGCGGAGGTTCTCCTCCCCGCAGTACGGGCAGTAGAGCGGTGCCGCGCGTGTCTCGGTGCTCACCGCACCTCACCTCGCTCGTTCATCGCAACTCCTCCTCGTCGGCCCGGACGACCCACCTTGCGAACGTCTCGCCGTCGGTACGGCCGGCCAGGTAGCGGCGGACCACGCGTTCGACGTACTCGGGCAGCTCATCGGCGGTGGTCTTGAGACCCCGTACCTTGCGCCCGAAGCCGGCGGTCTGCCCCTGGGCCATGCCCAGGCCACCGCCGAGATGGATCTGGTATCCCTCGACCTGCTGGCCGTCCGGCCCGACGACCAGCTGGCCCTTGAGCCCGATGTCGGCGACCTGGGTGCGGGCGCAGGCATTCGGGCAGCCGTTGATGTGGATCGAGATGTCGGCGTCCTCGGCGAGACCGGCGGAGGCCAGCCGCTGCTCCAGGTGAGTCACCAGCTCCTCGCCGCGCCGCTTGGTCTCGACGATGGCCAGTTTGCAGAACTCGATCCCGGTGCAGGCCATCGTGCCGCGCCGCCAGGTGGACGGCCGGGCTTCCAGGCCGATCGCGCGCATCCCGGTGACCAGCGACTCGACCTGGTCCGGGGCGACGTCGAGCACCAGCAGTTTCTGGTACGGGGTGAGCCGCACCCGGTCCGAGCCGTGCTCGGCGGCCAGGTCGGCCAGGGCAGCGAGCTGGCTGCCGGAGACCCGCCCGACCACCGGGGCGACCCCGACGTAGCGGCGGCCGTCGGCCTGCGGGTGCACCCCGATGTGGTCGATCGGCTTGGCCGGCAGCTCCGGAGCCGGCCCGTCCAGCAGGGTCCGGCCCAGGTACTCCTTCTCCAGCACCTCGCGGAACTTCTCGGTGCCCCAGTCGGCGACCAGGAACTTCAGCCGGGCCCGGTGTCGCAGTCGGCGGTAGCCGTAGTCGCGGAAGATGCCGACCACGCCGGCCCACACGTCGGGTACCTCGGCCAGCGGCACCCAGACGCCGAGCCGCTGGGCGATCATCGGGTTGGTGGACAGCCCACCACCGACCCACAGGTCGAACCCGGGGCCGTGGTCGGGGTGGTCGACGCCGACGAACGAGATGTCGTTGACCTCGTACGGTGTGTCGGCCAGCCAGGAGATCGACGACTTGAACTTGCGGGGCAGGTTGGAGAACTCCTTGCTGCCCACGTACCGGCGGACGATCTCGTCGATCGCCGGGGTGGGGTCGATCTTCTCGGCGGCGGCGACGCCGGCGACCGGGCTGCCGAGCACGATCCGCGGGCAGTCGCCGCACGCCTCGGTGGTCTCCAGCCCGACGTCCTCCAGGGCCTTCCAGATCGCCGGCATGTCCTCGACCCGGATCCAGTGCAGCTGGATGTTCTGCCGGTCGGTGACATCGGCGGTGTCCCGGGCGTACCGCTGCGAGATGTCGGCGATGGTACGCAGCTGGGCCAGGTTCAGCTGGCCGCCGTCGATGCGCACCCGGAGCATGAAGTACTCGTCCTCCAGCTCGTGCGGCTCCAGCACGGCGGTGCGCCCGCCGTCGATGCCCGCCTTGCGCTGGGTGTACAGGCCCCACCAGCGAAACCGGCCGCGCAGGTCGGCCGGGTCGATCGAGGCGAAGCCCCGGTGGGCGTAGATGTTCTCGATCCGGGCCCGGACGTTGAGCGGATCGTCGTCCTTCTTGGTCCGCTCGTTGGGGTTGAGCGGCTCGCGGTGCCCGAGCGCCCACTGTCCCTCGCCGCGCCGGCGGCCGGGTCGGGTCGGGGTGCTGCTGCGCGCCATCGCGGCGTCCTCCGTGTCTGCGGGTCGATCTCGGTGGGCGGCACGGGCGCCTGCGCCGTCGACGACGACGGGGCCAGAAGGAAGGCCGGCGCGGAATGCCGCCCGGAACACAAAAAGGTCGGGCGTGCCTCAGTTAGCCGGACAGATGGCGCTGCGGACGCGACCGTAATCGACGTGGCGGCGGGCCACGAAGCGGCGCTCAACGGCAGCGGTCATGGCACGAATGTTGCCACATCCGTACCGGTCAGACCAGCGCACCGTAGCCGACGTCCCACATGACGGGCGGGCTGTGGGCCGGCTCACCTGCGGCCGGCGGGGTCAGGGAGTCAGCTGCGGCCAGCGGGTCAGGGAGTCACCTGCGGGCCAGCGGGACCACCAGCACCGCCTCGGTGCCGCCGCCTGCCCGGTTGCGCAGCTCGATGGTGCCGCGCAGCTCGCCGGTGGCCAGGGCCCGCACGATCTGCAGGCCGAGCCGGCCGCCTGCGGTCGCGTCGAACTCCGCCGGCAGTCCCCGACCGTTGTCGACCACCGTCACGTGCAACTGCTTGCGGAACCGGTGCACGGTCACCACCACCTCGGCGGCCGGCGGCGACGCCCCGCCGCCCTCGCCGGCCGGTGGGAAGCCGTGCTCGACCGCGTTGAGCAGCAGCTCGTTGAGCACCATCACCAACGAGGTGGCGATCTCCGCCGGCAGTACGCCGAACGTGCCCTCCCGGCGCATGACCACCTCGACCTCGGTGGCGGCTACCTCGGTAGCGGCGCTGGCCACCCGGTCCAGGATGCCGTCGAACTCGACCGCCTCGTCGCTGGACATGGCGAGGGTCTCGTGCACCAGGGCGATCGAGGCGACCCGGCGTACCGACTCCTCCAGGGCCGCCCGCGCCGCCGGCTGCTCCACCCGACGGGCCTGCAGCCGCAGCAGCGCCGCCACGGTCTGCAGGTTGTTCTTCACCCGGTGGTGGATCTCCCGGATGGTGGCGTCCTTGGTGATCAGCGCCCGGTCCCGGCGGCGTACCTCGGTGATGTCGCGGACCAGCACCAGCGCGCCGATCGGCACGCCGGCCGGCATCAACGGCAGCGCCCGGGTGAGCATGGTGGCGCCACGGGCCTCGATCTCCTTGCGGGCCGGCGCCTCGCCGCGCAGCGCGGCCAGCATCCGGTTGGCCGCGTCGGTGCCCTCCAACGGGTCGTCGGCGAGCCGGTGGCACAGCGCGGCGAGGTCCTCACCCACCAGGTGGGCGGAGAAGCCGAGGCGGCGGAACGCCGACTGGGCGTTCGGGCTGGCGTACGTGGTCTTGCCGCTGGCGTCCAGCCGGATCAGCCCGTCGCCGACCCGGGGTGCCGAGGTGGTCTCGCCCGGGTGCCGGGCCGGCGGGAAGGTGCCGTCGGCGACCATCTGGGCGAGGTCGTCGGCGGTGGTCAGGTAGTTCAGTTCGAGCTGGCTGGGGGTACGGGCGGTGGACAGGTTGGTGTCCCGGCCGACCACCGCGATCACCCGCCCGGTCTCGCCGGCGGCCGGGCGCATCCGGACCGGCATCGCCTCGTGCCGGGCCGGCGTGTTGCCGTACCAGACCGGGTCGCCCTCGCGCCAGATGCGGCCCTGGTCGTAGGCGATGGTCAGGTGCGCTATCTCCGGGCCGTCCACCGTCCGCCCGACCTGGTCGTCCTGGTAGGCGGTCGGCGCCGTGGTGGGCCGGACCTGCGCCACGCACAGGAACGAGCCGTCGGCGTCGACCGGCACCCAGAGCAGCAGGTCGGCGAAGGACAGGTCAGACAGCAGCTGCCACTCCCCGGCGAGCCGGTGCAGGTGGTCGATGTCGACCGGCCCCAGGGAGGTGTGCTCCTCGACGAGATCACGCAGGGTGGACACCCTCGTAGCCTGCCATGCGGCGGCGGGGCGGGCACAGCCGTCACCGGGTGGAGGTGACCTTGGCCAGCCCACGGGGCGCGTCCGGGTCCTCGCCCCGGGCCAGCGCGAGGGCCAGGGCCAACTGCTGCGCGGGCAGGATGTCCAGCAGCGGCGCGTACCGCTCGTCGACGTCGGGCACCCCGATCACCGCGGCCGGGCCGGCCGGGCCGGCCCCGATGGCGGCGGCACCGGCCCCGATGGCGAGTACGTCGGCCCGCCGCTCACCGAGCCGGCGCAGCACGTCGCGCATGGCGGTGCCGCCGGGCCCGGAGCCGACCACGGCGAGCACCGGCACGTCGGGGTCGGTCATCGCCAGCGGGCCGTGCAGCAGGTCGGCTCCGGAGAAGGCGAGCGCCGGCAGGTACGACGTCTCCATCAGTTTCAGGGCGGTCTCCCGCGCGGTCGGGTAGCCGTACCCGCGCCCGGTGGTGACCAGCCGGGCGGCGAACCGGTAGCGCGGGGCCAGCTCGGCGGCGGTGGGATCGGCCAGCACCCGGTCGGCGAGCCCGGGCAGGGCGTCGAGGGCGGCCCGCTCATCGGACGGCAGCGTCCCGTCGCCGGCGCGGATCCCCTCGACCAGCATCAGCAAAGCGAGCAGCTCGGCGGTGTACGTCTTGGTGGCGGCGACCGCCCGCTCGTGGCCGGCGGCGATGTCGACGGTGAGCTCGGCGGCGGCGGCCAGCGGCGATTCGGGGGTGTTGGTCACCGCCACGGTCAGCGCGCCCTGCTCCCGGGCCACCGCCAGCACCTCGGCGAGGTCCGGTGAACCGCCGCTCTGGCTGACCCCGACGACGAGCGCGTCCCGCAGGTCGGGGCGGGCGCCGAAGAGGGTCACGGCGCTCGGTGAGGCCAGCCCGGCGGGCAGCCCGAGCCGGATCTCGGTCAGGTACGCGGCGTACAGCGCGGCATGGTCGGAGGTGCCCCGGGCGGTGAACACCACGTGGCGTGGGCGGCGGGCGGCGATCGCCGCCGCCACCTCGGCGATCGGGTCGGCGTACGCCGGCTGCAGCAGCCGGGCGTAGCCGGCCGGCTGTTCGGCGATGTCGGCGGCCATCCCGGCACCGGGCCGGGCGGTGCCGGGCCGCGCGGCGTCTGCCCGGTCAGCTGCCCGTGTCCCGTCAGCTGCCCGGTCAGCCGTCCCGGGCTGGTCCGACACCGGCTTCCGCTGCGTCACGACGCCTCCCTGTCTGCGCGATCCCGCTCGAACAGTGAGCATTCTTGCACTTTTCTTCCACGTGACGCAATGAAGCGAGCAGTAATGCGCAGGGTGCGACGTTTGGCGCTTCGTGCCCTAGGCTGCCGGAGCCAGGGGGGACGATCACGCTACGAGGATCGGAAGAACGTGTCCGAGGGATTGCACGACCCGCGGCTGGCGGCCGAGGGCGAGCTGGCACTGGCCCGGATGGCACTCGACGAGGGTGACTACCGGCACGCCGCCGACCACGTCGCCGGTGCGATCACGCACGCGCCGACCATGCCCGAGGTGCATGAGATGCTCACCCGGCTGGCTGCGCGCACCGGCGGAGGTCTCGACCTGTTCCCACTGGACGAGCAGGTTTTCATCGGTGCCGTGGTGGCCCGGGCGCATCTGCTGGCCGCCGCCGGCCGGGCCGGCGAAGGGCTCGAGTTGCTGGCCGCCGCGACCGGGCACGCGCCCACCGTGGACTGGGCCGGGGTGCCCTGGGTCGGCGCCGAGGACCTGCCGGCCCGGCTCGATCCGGACCAGATCGCCATCGTGCTGATGCAGATCTGCGCCAGCGTGCCGGACCCGGTACCCGCCGCCGACCGGCCGCCCCTGCTGCCGTACCTGCGGCTCGCCGGGCACGCCACCGCCGCACACCCCGACCACGGCCTGCTGCTCGGCGCCAGTTCAGCGCTGGCCCGGCGGCTCGGGGAGATCGCCACCGCGCTCGACTGGGCGAGCCAGGGGGTCCGCGCCGAGCCGTCCAAGCTGGCCGAGGTGTGGCTCGGGTACGCGTACCGCAGCGCCGGGCGCACCGGTGCGGCGATCGCCGCCCTGCGCCGAGCGAGCGCCCACGACCCGGACGACCTGTCCATCTACGCCGACATCGCCGGCACCCTCGCCGACGCGGGACGCCTCGACGAGGCGATCGACTGGATCGAGCGGGCGCTGGCCCGCAACCCCACCTTCGACTGCGCGGTGCACACCGCGTACCGGCTGCGTTACCGCCGGGACGGCGACCTGCGCCACCTGATCGCCCTGGCGGACTTTCAGCGGGACCACCCGGACGACTCGCACGAACACCATGACCTGGCCGAGTGCTGTCACGACCGGCCCTGGCTGGCCCGGCTGCCGGCGGCCGGCGGGCCGGTGGTCGCCACTCTCGAACGGGCACTCACCCGTGGGCTGGTGCCGACCCGGCTGTCGCTGCGCCAGCCGGAGCCGCCCAGCGCGATGCGGCTGCTCGGAACGGCCCTGCCCGGGCTACCGGTCACCGTGGAGCGGACCCCGACACCGGATCCCCGTCAGCCACGCCGCACCTCGGTACGGCAGCTCTGGCGCTACGCCGGCTGGCAGGCCGACCCGGCGCTGGACCACCCGTCGCCGCAGGCGTGCGAGCGAATTCGGCAAATCGCCCAGCCGGTCTGGCACCATCCGCCGGCCGCGTACGACAGCGCGGTGATCCTGGCCACCCTCGACGCCGACGACCTGCTCGGCCTGCTGGTACACCCACCGCCGCCAGCGGATCCGGCCGGCACCGACCCGGCCGGCTGGCTGCGGTGCGTGCAGGTGTGGGCCTGCCTGGGCATGCTGCACCACCGCACCGACGAACCCTGGCCCGACTCGACCCGGCGCCGGGTGCTCGTCGACGTGGCCTGGGGCGTCGAGGACTGGGCCGCCGAGGCGGCGCTGTTCGCACTAGTCACCGCCGCCTGGGTGGATCCGGAGGTACGCCCGGACGTGGCCCGGGTGGTGGCGGAGCGGCTCGCCGACGCGGTGGAGGTCGCCGGGCACCGTACCGTGCCGATCCTGTGGTCGTTGGCCCATCTGGCCCTGGCGACCCCGGAGCTGGACCCGGACACCGCCAGCACGGCACGCCGGATCGCCGGCCGGTCGGCGCGGATCCCGCGCCAGCGCCGGCCCGGTCTGATCCGTCGGTTGCTGGGCCGAGCCTGATCCCCGTCCGGCCGAGCGTGATCCCCCGTCCGACCGGTCCGCAAGGAACCTATTCGATGACCGCGATCAGGTCGCCTTCCTGGACCACGTCGCCCTCGTCGACGGCGAGTTTCTGCACCACCCCGTCGGACTCGGCGACCACCGGGATCTCCATCTTCATCGACTCCAGGATCACCAGGGTGTCGCCGTCGGAAACGGTGTCGCCGGCGGCGGCCACCACCTTCCAGACGTTGGCTACCATCTCGGCCCGGATCTCTTCGGCCATCGGCCGGCCCTCCTCCGTACGCCCGGCTCACCGGCCGGCCCGTCCCTCGCGCCGGCCCACCGGCCGGCCCGTCCCGTAACCACCGGCCCGTCCCGCATGTGCCGGTTGCGACATGCGAAAGGTATCCAATGACGTGCCCGTCGCGCATGCCGCTCGCCGGACCGGCCTAGCATCAACGGGTCAGCTCCCGGTCTACGGGAGACACCGTCCGACGGGAGGACCGATGGCCAAGAAGGCCCGCAAGAAGAAGGCACGTAAGAAGAGCGCCGCCAACCACGGCAAGCGCCCCAACTCCTGATGCCGGTGGGTCGCCGGTCGGGCCACCCGACCGGCGACCCGCAGCAGGGTCAGTCCGGCAGGTACTCCCGCGAGTCCGTGTCGAACACGAACTCGCTGAGCTTGGCGCGCAGCCGGTCCCGCAACTCGGCCGGCGCCGTCTCGTTGCCACAGCAACGCGCGACGAGCGCCTTGACCTCCTGCTCGATGCCGTACTCCCGCAGGCACGGGGAGCACTCGTCGAGGTGGTGCCGGATGAGTTCCCGCCGCTCCTCGGCACACTCCAGGTCCAGGTAGAGGTAGACCTCGGCGAGCACCTGACGGCAGTCCTGGTCGAACGAGTCACCGCCTTGCACGATCGTCACACCTCCTGGCCGGCCGCGGCGGGCTTGGTCGAGCGGACCCGGTTGAGGCCGCGATCGGTGGCGTAGCGCTCCAGCATCCCGCGCAGATTCCGCCGCCCGCGGTGCAACCGGGACATGACCGTCCCGATCGGAGTCCCCATGATGTCGGCGATCTCCTTGTAGGAGAAGCCCTCGACGTCGGCAAGGTAGACGGCGAGCCGGAAATCCTCCGGCAGTTGCTGCAGGGCCTGCTTGATGTCGCTGTCCGGCAGCCGCTCCAGCGCCTCGGTCTCGGCGGACTTCAGTCCGCTGGAGGTGTGCGACTCGGCGGCGGCGAGCTGCCAGTCGGTGATCTCCTCAGTCGGCGCCTGCACCGGCTGGCGCTGCCGCCGACGGTAGGAGTTGATGTAGGTGTTCGTCAGGATGCGGTAGAGCCAGGCCTTGAGGTTGGTGCCCTCCTCGAACTGGTGGAAGGCGGAGAACGCCTTGAGGTATGTCTCCTGCACCAGGTCCTCGGCGTCGGCCGGGTTGCGGGTCATCCGCAGCCCGGCCGCGTACAACTGATCGACGAAGGGTAACGCGTCACGCTCGAACCGCGCGCGCCGCTCGTCTGTCCGCTCTGATCGGGTCAACCGCTTGTCCCCCCTCGACTGTCCCGCCGAGGATACGCGCAAAGGCTGACCGGCCGTCGCGGTTCGACCAGGTGTGCCCGTACTCACCGGTCGTGTGGCAGGCTGACCTGTCCGGCGCGGGGTCGGCTCACCGACCCGCCGGGTGGCTGACGCCGGCCGGACCGGTCCATGAGGTCGGGACGGCCCCGGCGCGGCGAGCCCTTCCAGGGTCCGCAACTCGGGTGACCATTCGAAGGCGTCCCGCAGCCGACGGCCCCCGTCGTGCTGGCCCGCGGGCTGCGTCGCGCCGCGTATGTGGATGCGCACCGGTTCCACCCCTTCGTCGAGACTGAGCTCCCGGGGTAGTAACGCGGGCCGGGTGGTAGCGCATTCCAACCCGTCCCGGCCCCGGAACCCGGTGACGGGCTCCGGAACCGGGAAGGGCCTGGGAGTTCCCGCGGCGGTGTCGCCACCGCGGCGCTCCGGACGCCGGCTCGGCGTCTCGGACACCCGATGCAACGACGGGTACCGGGCACCGGACACGGCCCGGCCGTGCGGTCACCGGCGGGGTCGTGCGGTCACCGGCCCGCCCAGCCGTGCCGGACCAGCCAGTCGACCACCACGTCGGCCGTGCCGGCCGGGTCGACCCGCAGATCGTGCCGTTCACCCGGCCGGATCACCACGTCGCGACCGGCCGCCGGATCCGGCACCCCGAACGGGTCGCGATCACCGTTGACCACCAGGGTCGGAAGGCCGGTGTCGAGCTCGTCCGCCCGGGTCCGCTCCGGCCGCCCGGGCGGGTGCAGCGGGAAGGCGAGGGCAACGACCGCGTCGGCGTGCACCGCCGCAGCCGTACGGCAGGCCACCCGCGCGCCGCTGGACCGTCCGCCGACGATCAGCGGTGGCGCGGGGGTGAATCCGGCGACCGCCTCGGTGACCACGGCACGCCAGGCCTCGTCCAGGTGCTGTGCCGGCGCGGGAGCCCGCCGACCGGCGACCCGGTACGGCTGGGTGACCAGGGCCACCGCCACCGCTGCCCGGGACGCCGCCGAGCGCAGTGCCGACAGGTCGGCGGCGGTCACGTCACCGCCGGCACCGTGCCCGAGCACCAGCAGACCGGCCGGGGGCACCGGCGGCATCGTCAGGTCGACCCAGGCGGTGCCGCGCGGCGTCGGCACCGACCGCCGGTCAGCGCTCGGGCCCACGGGTGCGCCCGGGTCGGCCGGCTCGCCCCGGCCCACCGGCTCGCCCCGGCCCACCGGCTCGCCCCGGCCCACCGGCTCGCCCGGGTCCATCGCCTTCGGCTGGTCCGGGTCGCTTCGCTTCACCGGACCATTGTGCCGTGGTCGCCGGGCGTACCCGCCTGGCAACGCCCCGATCAGCTCAGCGGCACCAGGGTGAGTAACCGGTCGCGGACCGGCGGGCCGGCTTCGTCGACCGGACCGGGATCCGGACCACCACCGGAGCCCCGCCAGGCCACCTGCATGGCCCGGCGTTCCCGCGGGGTCGTCGCCCCCCAGACGCCGTGGCTGTCCCCGGCGTCGAGCGCCCAGGCCAGGCACGGCCCCTGAACCGGACAGGTACGGCAGAGCGCGACTGCGGCGTCGGCCGGTTCACTCGGCGCGGGGAAGAACGTCTCCGGGTCGACGCTCTGGCAGACCCCGCGAGTCCGCCAGGCTTCGTCGAGGCGGCGTTCCGCCATCGCTGTGAGCAGCCTGGGGTCGCGCCGCGCGGCTGCGACCTCATGTGGACGGGGCATTCGCGCCCGTGTCATTACCCACCTCCCCCGTGGGATCTTAGACATTGATCAACGTCGTTGGTTTGCGGCGAATCGGAATCCACTGTCGGCGCTGGTTTCTATCGCACTTCGGCAGGCATAGACAAGGGCCTGCATCGATTCTGGGGAAAATACGTCCCGGCGATTCGGTCCCAACACTGGCAAACCCCCGCCCGCGTGGTCGGCCGATCACCGAAAGTAGGACCCCGGCGTCACCGCCGGGCCTGGGAGCGGTACCATCCGCAGGGTCAGAAGAGCTCCGGATGCGGCGCCGGACCGGCCGGCCCGGACCCGCTCCCCGGAGCGACCCGTCGCACCAGTTCAGCGCCGTTGTTACGGACGTTGCCGACCGCCGTACCCACCGGCCGAATCTCGATGTGGTCCAGGTAATTGTCATCCGGCGCAGCCAGCAGGGCGGTGCCGTCCGCTTCCGGGTCGAGCCATTCGGCCCAGCGGTCCTCCGGCAGCAACAGCGGCATTCGATCATGAACCTCGGCGAACGGCCCGACCGCCGCGGTGGTAATCACACTGCTCGTGATCATTGGGTCCGGCCGGCCCCAAACCGACCAGAGACCGGCGAACGCCAGTACCCGGCCGTCGATCGGGGTCATGAAGTACGGCTGCCCGCCACCGCGCCGCGCACCGGCCGGGCGTACCCACTCGTACCAGCCGTCGGCCGGCACCAGACAGCGACGACGGGCGAACGACGGCGCGAACGCCCTACTGGACGCGACCGTCTCCGACCGCGCGTTGATCATGCGGGTGCCGATCCGGGGGTCGGCCGCCCACGGCGGCACCAGGCCCCACCGGGCCACGCTCACCACCCGTCGGGCGACCGCCGGCTCGGCGGCCGGCTCGGCGGCCGGCTGCGGCTGGTCGGTCCGGTCACCCCGGAACAGCCGCACGATGGGCACCGGATCGGTGGGTGCCGCGTTGTAGTCGGCCGCCAGCGAACCGCCCGTGTCGTCCAGCGCCTCGAACAACGCGGAGAGATCCGCCGCGCTGCGCGTGGTCGCGTACCGCCCACACATGGTGCCCAGGCTAGTTGGTCGGCCCGACGTGGTTGGCACACTGTACGGGTGCCTGAACTCAGCAGTGTCCCGCCGCACCAGCCATGGACCGCACCCCGCGCCGCCGGGCCGATCCGGTCCACCCTCCGACTGCCCGGCTCAAAGTCGATGACCGCCCGCGCCCTGGTGCTGAGTGCGCTCGGCACCACCCCCGGCGGCGTCGTCCGCCCGCTCCGGGCCCGGGACACCACGCTGATGGCCGCCGGCCTGGCCGCGATGGGCACCGGGATCGAGACCGGCTCCGCGCAGCGCTGGCCGGTCGTCCCGGCCGCACTGCACGGCCCGACACACGTCGACGTCGGCCTCGCCGGCACCATCATGCGGTTCCTGCCGGCGGTGGCGGGGCTGGCCGACGGTCCGGTCACCTTCGACGGCGACCCGCAAGCCCGGGCCCGCCCGCTCGGCCCGCTGCTCGACGGTCTGCGCCACCTCGGGTTGCGCATCGACGCCGCGCCGACCGGCGGGTTGCCGATCACCGTGCACGGCACCGGACAGGTCCCCGGCGGCGCGGTCGAGGTCGACGCCTCAAAGTCCAGCCAGTTCGTCTCCGGGCTGCTGCTGGCCGCGCCCCGGTTCACCGGCGGGGTGCTGGTCCGACACACCGGGGCGGTGCTGCCGTCCGCCCCGCACATCGCGATGACCGTCGAGATGCTGCGCGCCGCCGGCGCGGTGGTGGACGATTCGGTGCCGCGGACCTGGCGGGTCGAGCCGGGCGAACTGCGCGGGCGGGACTGGCCGATCGAGCCCGACCTGTCCGGCGCGCTGCCCTTCTTCGCCGCTGCGCTGGTCACCGGCGGCACGGTGACGCTGGCCGACTGGCCGGCGCAGAGCGCCCAGCCGGTAGGCCAGCTGATCGAACTGATCGAGCAGCTCGGCGGCTCGGCCACGGTCGACGCCGACGGGCTGACCGTCCGGGGCACCGGCACGGTGCACGGCGTCACCGTCGACCTGCGCCAGGTCAGCGAGTTCACCCCGGTGCTCGCCGCGCTCGCCGCGCTCGCCGACGCGCCGTCGCGGCTGACCGGCGTCGCCCACATCCGTGGACACGAGACCGACCGGCTGGCGGCGCTCGCCGCCGAGTTGACCGGGCTCGGCGCCGCAGTGACCGAGCTGCCCGACGGGCTGGAGATCGCCCCCAAACCGCTGCACGGCGCGGTGTTCCGCACCTACGACGACCACCGGATGGCGCACGCCGCCGCCGTGCTCGGCCTGGCGGTGCCGGGCGTCGAGTTGACCGACGTCGCGTGCACAGCCAAGACGCTGCCGGAGTTTCCGGCACTATGGTCGGCGGTGGCGGCAGGAAACTGACCGCGACGGGAGAGGAGCAGATCCTGGCCGGCAGGCGCAGGGAGTACGACGAGGACGACGTGCGGGTACGACCGCGCCGGTCGTCCCGGCCGCGTACCCGCACCCGGCCGGCGCACGACGACGCGGTCGACGGTTTCGTGGTCACGGTCGACCGGGGCCGCTACGGCTGCGTACTCACCGGCCCGCAGGCTCCGCAGCCGGTCGCCGACCCGCCTCCGGTGGTGACCGCGATGCGGGCCCGGGAGCTCGGCCGGCGCGCGGTGGTCGTCGGCGACCGGGTCGCGCTGGTCGGCGACGTCTCGGGTGACGCCGGCAGTCTCGCCCGGATCGTCCGGATCGACGAACGGGCCTCGGTGCTGCGCCGTACCGCCGACGACGACGAGACCACCCCGGAGGGCCGGCTGGAGCGGGTGGTCGTCGCCAACGCCGACCAACTGGTGATCGTCAGCGCGTTGGCCGACCCGCCGCCCCGGACCGGGTTCATCGACCGTTGCCTGGTCGCCGCGTTCGACGCCGGGATCGACCCGCTGCTCTGCCTGACCAAGGCCGACCTGGCCGACCCGGCGCCGGTCGTCGACTACTACCGGGACCTCGACCTGGAGTACGTGCTGTGCCGACCCGGCAGTGACCTGGCCGACCTGCGGCACCGCCTGGCCGGTCGGCTGTCGGTGCTGGTCGGGCACTCCGGGGTAGGCAAGAGCACGCTGGTCAACCGGCTCGTGCCGGAGGCGTTGCGAGCGGTCGGCACGGTCAGCGCGATCGGCCGGGGACGGCACACCTCGTCCAGCGCGGTAGCCCTGCGGCTGCCGTACTCCGGCGCGTCGCCCGACGGCGCCGATGTGGGTGGTCGGGCCGACGGTGCCGGCGCGTCGGCCGACGGTGCCGGCGCGGGGAGTCGGGCCGACGCGCGGGTCGTTCCGGCCGGCGACCCCGGATGGATCGTCGACACGCCCGGCGTACGCAGTTTCGGGCTGGCCCACGTGTCGGCCGAGAGCCTGCTGCACGGCTTCGCCGACCTGGTCGAGGGGAGCCTCGACTGCCCGCCGAACTGCGAGCATACCGGCGACGCCGGCCAGTGCCGGCTGGCCGGCTGGGTGGCGGCCGGCAACGCCGATCCGCGCCGGCTGGCGTCGTACCGGCGGCTGTTGGACTCGCGGTCCGGGGACACCGAGACCGGCCGTACCGCGACCCGCGAGTGAGTGGGCCGAACCTTACGCGGTGGGACATCCGACCATTGCGGTGAGTAATCAGATACCTTTCCCGCCATGGCCCGGTACGCCGACGATCTCTCCCTCGCCCATCTGCTCGCCGACACCGCGGACTCGATGTCGATGGCCCGGTTCCGGGCACTCGACCTGCGAGTCGAGGCGAAGCCGGATCTCACCCCGGTCTCCGACGCGGACACCGCCGTGGAGAAGGCGCTGCGCGCCACCCTGGCCCGGACCAGACCCCGCGACGGCGTGCTGGGTGAGGAGTTCGGCGCATCGGTCGCGGCGGCGGGGCCCGGCAACCGGCAGTGGGTGATCGACCCGATCGACGGCACCAAGAACTTCATCCGGGGCGTACCGGTCTGGGCGACGCTGATCGCCCTGATGGAAGGGGACCAGCCAGTGGTCGGCCTGGTCTCGGCACCGGCGCTGGGCCGACGCTGGTGGGCCGCGATCGGTCACGGAGCGTACGCAGGACGGCACACGGCCGCCGCGACCGCGATCCAGGTCTCCGGGGTCCGCCGCCTCGCCGACGCCAGCTTCTGCTACTCCTCGCTGACCAGTTGGGAGGAGTCCGGGCGACTACCGGCCATGTTGGACATCATGCGGTCGGTGTGGCGCAGCCGGGCCTACGGGGACTTCTACGGCTACATGCTGGTCGCCGAGGGCGCGGTGGACGCCATGGTCGAACCGGAGCTGTCGCTGTGGGACCTGGCCGCGTTGATCCCCATCGTCACCGAGGCGGGTGGCACCTTCACCGATCTGACCGGCCGGGCCGGCCCGGCCGGCGGCAGCGCCGTGGCCAGCAACGGCAGGCTGCACTCCGACCTACTGCACCGGCTCAGCTGACCGGAGCCGGTCTCAGGTGGAGCGAACCGAGCGACCGTCTATCCTCGCCGGGTGACGTCGACCGGTTGGTGTTTTCTCGCGGCGATGATCGCCACCTACGGCGTCGCACACCTCTTCCAGGCGGTGGCCGCCGCCCGCACCACGGTCCGCCACTGCTTCGACCCCGGTCTGCTGCTGCGACTCGTCCGGCAGCCGGTGTACCTGATCGGCCTCGGCTGCCAATGCCTCGCCTTCGTGCTGGCCTTCCTCGCCCGGCGGGACCTGCCGCTGTTCCTGGTCCAGGCGAGCGTGGCCGCCGCCCTCGGCGTGACCGCGCTGCTCGGGGTACTGACCCTGGGCTGGCGGCTGCCGACCGCTGAGGTGGTCCTGCTGGTGCTGCTGCTGGTCGGAGTAACCGCGCTGGTCGTCGCCGCCCGACCCGCGCCGGCGCACCCGCTCGGCCCCCGTGCGGTGGCCGTCATCGCCCTCGCCGGCCTGCTGATCGCCGCCCTCGGTGCCGGGGCGGCCCGACTCGACGGCCCGGCCGCGGCCGTCCTGCTCGGACTGCTCGCCGGGTTCGCCTTCTCCGCCGCCGCGGTCGCCTCCCGGCCGCTCGCCGGCACCGCCAGTTACCGCGATCTGGTCACCGAGCCGCTGCTCTACCTGCTGATCGCGCACTCAGCCATCGGTCAGTGGCTGATCGGCCTGGCGATGCAGCGCGGTTCGGTCACCGCCGCCATCGCGGCGATGGACGCGGCGGGCGCGGTCCCGGCCGCCATCGTCGGCCTGCTGCTACTCAACGACAAGATCTGGCCCGGACGCGAATGGCTGGCCGCGGTCGGTTTCCTCATCACGCTGGCCGCCGTACTCGGTCTGACCCGGTACGCGACGACTCAGCACGCACCCGAGACCGCGCAGCCGGCCTGGGCCGGCGGCCCGGGTCAGGCAGGCCGGTCGGTTAGGGTCAGCGTCGGGCCGGACACCGACAGCACCGGTCAGCCGGCCCGGATCGGCGTGGCGGTCTCCTCCGCCGGCGCCGTGGCATCGATCGCCGCCAGATCGATCTCCACGTCGACCGGCTCGACCGAATCACCGTCGGGCAGCTGCCCGGAGACGACGCCGCTCGACCCGGCCGGGACCGGGCCGCCGTGGCGCGACCCGAGCACCCGCTGATAAAGCCGTTCGATGGCGGCGGCGGTCCGGTCCCAGCCGTACCGGCACCGGACCCGGTCGACCGCCGCGTGCCCGTACGCGAACCGCTCGGCCTCGTCGGCGAGCAACCGCCGCAGCGCGACGCCGAGCGCCCGGACGTCGCCGGGCGGCACCAGCCGACCGGTCACCGAGTCCACCACGCAGTCGGCCACCCCGCCGTGGGCGTACCCCACAACCGGCACGCCGCACGCCATCGCCTCCAACGCCACCGTGCCGACCGGCACGTACCGGCTGGTGCAGGCGACCACGTCGACCGACCGGTACAGCTGCGGCATCTCCCCGGCCGGCACCGCCCCGAGCAGTTCGATCTGGTCGGCCACCCCGTACCGGGTGGCCACGTCCCGCAGCCGCCGGGCGTCCGGATGCCCGGCCAGCCCGGCCCGGTCGGGCCCGCCGACAATGAGCACGTCGACGTCGCCGACCAGCCGGAGCGCGCCGATCAGCTCGTCATGCCCGGAGCCGGGGGTGAGGTCGCCGACGGCGAGCAGCCGGCGACGCCGCCGTACCGGCGGCGCGGGGTCTGGCGCGAACCGTGTGGTGTCCACTCCAGGTGGGATCATCGCGACCGATGCGCGGTCACGTCCCATCCGGGCCAGTTCGTCCACCTCTTCGGTGCACTGCGCGACGGCCGCGTCGACCACCCGGCACAGCGCCTGCTCGAGCGCGATCCGTTGCCGCGGACCCTGGTAGCCGGTACCCAACTGCCGCTGCTGTTGACTACCGATGCTGTGGAAGGTCTGCACCAGCGGGATCCGGCTGCGGCCGACCGCGCTGGCCGCCGCGAGACCACCCGGCCAGAAGTGCCCGTGCACCACGTCCGGCGTCCACTCCCCGTCGTCCCACTGACCCGCCAGCCAGCGACCGAACTCCGGCAGGTGGGCCAGCAGTTCGGCGGTGCCCAGCCGGGTCGGCGGACCGACCGGCACCCGGATCAGCTGGTAGCCGTCCGACGACTCGCCGTCCGGCTCGTCCGGCCCGGTCCGCCGCTGGTAGACCCGGACCTCGTGACCGAGAGCAGCCAGTTCGGTGGCGAGCCGGGCGATGTGCTGCCGGGTGCCGGTGACCGGCTGCCCGACGGTGTCGAGACGTCCGGGGTCACGCTGTGCGAGGTCACGGTGTACGGGGTGGCCCATCGCAGCTCCATCGTGGGCAGACACCAGACCGACGCGCATCTTCACCTCCGTTGCTCGTCACGGGTGCTAGCGGTTCTTTCTAACCCCTGCGGTACGAGGATTCCTCCGGTTCCGGCGAGCACCACCCTCGGGTGAGAGCCACGGGTGAGGTACGACGGCCCACACCGGTGGTATGACACGCCCAAATCGGGGTACCCGTACGCATGGCAGCGACCGGGACGCAGAGCAGCCGCTTCCGCCCAACGGGTACGTCGGGGCGGCTGACGACCGGGCCTGATGCGACCGGGCCTGATGTCCGTAGCGCCGGGCCGGTGCGGGGCGCCGGGAGGAGAAACGTGCCGACCGACCTGCGATGCGTGCTGGAGTGCGACCCGACCGATCCGGTGATCCGGCTGGTCGGGGTGCTGGACCGGCACGCCGTCGACGACGTCCGGGCGGCGTTGCTGGACTGCCTGGCCGACCGGGCGGCCCCGGTCGCGGTGGACGTCTCCGCGGTACGCGACGCCGCGCCCGCCGCGTTGCTGCGGCTCGGCGAGCTCGCCCGTACGGTCGCCGAGTGGCCGGCCGGCGGCTTCGTCTGCTGCGCCGCGCCACCCGGCACCGGCCGGGCCTGGTCTGCGGCGGGGCTGACCGTACTGCCCGACGCCACGCTGGCGGCGGCGCTGGTCGACGGCGCTCCGCCGGCCGCGCCGCTGAGCGCCGAGCTGGATCCGGTCGTCGGAGCGGCGCGGACCGCACGGGCGCTGCTCGCCGAGGGCTGTCGCCGGTGGGAGCTGCCGCAGCTGGTCGATCCGGCCGCCGTGGCGCTCACCGAGTTGGTGAACAACGTGGTGGTGCACGCCGGTACGCCGATGTCGGTGCGGATCGGTCTGCGGGACGGCCGACTGCGGATGTCGGTGCGCGACGGCTCGGACGGCCTGCCCACCCCGGCCGGGCCGGTCCCGGTGGCCCCGACCGCGCTGGGCGGTCGGGGCATGCTGCTGGTCGGCTCGGTGGCGCGGCGGTGGGGCTGCACCCGGCTGCGGGGCGGCAAACTCGTCTGGGCAGCCCTCGATCCGGCGGACCATCCACAGGACGGAGACTGACAGTGGTACGGCGCGACAGTTCGACCGGCCCGGCCCGGCTCGCCCTGCTGCTGGCCGGGGTGGCGGTCGGCTACCTGGTCGGCAGGCGGACCAGGTCCGGCGGAACCGACGTCACGACGGGGCCGGCCGTGGACCAGCTGACGGGCGAAGCCGCGATGGACCAGCCGACGGCCGGAGCCGCGATTGACCAGCCGGCGACGCACCCGGCGGCCACCGGGCCGGTGCGGGTACGGCCAGCGGTGGCGCCCGCCGGCCAACGGCCCGGAACCGACCTCGGGTACCACCCGGGACGACCGGCGGACGAGGAGTTCGCCGCCGACGTGGTGAGCGGATCATCGGCGACCACCGCCTCGCACCCGTACCAGGTGCCGGCCGGTCGGACCACGGCGACGCCGGCAGCGCCGGTCGGCGACCCGGCCGTGCCGACCGGCGCGGACGGTGACGACAGCCCGCCGCCGGTGCGACGCCGCCCCGACCCGCCCCAACCAGGTGTGTGACCGCCACCGACCCGGGTAATGGGACGGCATGCGTACAGACGACTTCCCCCGGCCGGTTTCCGACCCGGAGTCCGAAGGGATCCCGCAGACCGCGGACGACGACTCGACCGCGTACGACGACGTGGCCAGCGGCCGCGAGGCCGACGGCCCGGACCCGGAGAGCATCCCGGGCGACGTGCCGGTGGCGGTGGACCACTTCGGCAACACCGCCCAGGAGCAGCTCGACGGGGAGTCGTTGGACTACAAACTCGCCCGGGAGGCGCTGGGCAGGCCGGTGGACGATCCGCTCAGCGGGCCGGTCGACCAGGCGCTCGGCGACGAGGCCAACAGCGAACAGGCCGCCGCCCAGGCGCAACGCGACGCCGACGTGATCGACCCCGGCCCGTACTCGGATCCGGACTCACCGGTCTCGCTCTACGACCACGGCCGGCTCGGTGGGGCGGACAACGGGATGGTGGGACGGTTGGTGGAAGCCGACGAGGGGGCGCACACCGACGAGGAACCGGATTCGGTGGCGGCCGACGCCGGGGCCGCCGGTGGTGGGGCCAGTGCCGAGGAGCTGGCGGTGCACGAGACCGAGGCCCCCGAGGACCACCCGATCGACCGCTGACCGCAGCGTCGACGGTCGGCCGACCGACCGGTCAGTCGGTCAGTCGTCCAGGCCCTGTTCGATCGCGTACCGGGTGAGCTCCACCCGGTTGTGCAGTTGCAACTTGCCCAGGGTGTTCTGCACGTGGTTCTGCACCGTCCGGTGGGACAGCCCCAGCCGGCCGGCGATCTGCTTGTACGACAGCCCTTTGGCGACCAGTCGCAGCACCTCGGTCTCCCGGTCGGTGAGCCGGGGCTCGTCCCCGGCGGGTCGCGCGGTAGCGGCCAGCCGGCGGTACTCGCCGAGCACCAGTCCGGCCAGCCCCGGCGTGAAGACGGCCTCCCCGGTCGCGGTCCGCCGGACCGCGTCGAGAAACTCCCCCGGGCCGGCCGACTTCAGCAGGTAGCCGGTCGCGCCGGCCTTGATCGCGTCAAGCACGCTCTGCTGTTCTCCGCTGGCCGACAGCATCAGCACTCGTACGCCGGGCTGCTCGGCCAGCATGCCGCGGATCACCTCCACCCCGGAGATGTCGGGCAGTTGCAGGTCCAGCACCACCACCTGGGGTCGGGCCGCCGCGCAGATCCGCACGGCCTGGCGTCCCTCCCCGGTGGTCGCGACCACCTCGTGGCCGGCCTCGGCCAGGTCCCGGGCCACCCCTTCCCGCCACATCGGATGGTCGTCGACCACCATCACCCGGATCGGCTCTCCCGCGTCCACTGCCGCACCTGCCGTCACCCGTACTCCTCCGCCGTCGTATCCGGGCTCGGCACCCGCAGCTCGATCTCGGTGCCCGCGCCGGGCTCCGAGACGATCCGTACCGTGCCGCCGATCTCGGCGACCCGCCCCTCGATCGACTGGCTCACCCCGAGCCGACCCTGCGCGGCCGCCTCCGCCAGCCGACCGGGTCGGATGCCGCACCCGTCGTCCCGGATCGACACGGTAACCGTGTCCGGCTCCTCTTCGACCAGGACCCACACCCGGGCCTGCGGACCGCCATGGCGCACCGCGTTGTCGACCGCGGCACCGAGCGCCGCGCCCAGCTCGGCGGCGAGCCGACCGGGCAGCAGCACCGGGTCGGCCGGGGTGGCGACCGAGACCCGCGACGACGCGTACCCGTTGACCACGGACCGCAGGTCGACCGGCCCGGCGTCGAGCGTCGCCGGCCGGGCGGCCATCGCGGAGCCGGCCGCCGTCGGCCCGGCCGCCACCGGCGCGGCGGGCTTGTCCGGCGGTACGGTGACCCGGCTGGTGACCAGCGCCCGCAACGCGGCCTCCTGCTCCCCGGCGAGCCGGGCCAGCTCACCGGCCTCACCGACGAGGTCGGCCCCGCGCCGGGCGACCATTGCCAGCACCTGCAGCACCGAGTCGTGGATGTCGCGGGCCAGCCGTTCCCGCTCCCGGGTCGCGGCGGCCAGCTCCCGGGTCGCCGCCTCCAGCTCGACCGCTCGCTGCAACCGGTCCTCGGCCGCGCCGATCAAGCGGGCCACGTGCCCGACGGCGATGCCGGCCAGCAGCATCAGCACACCGGGAGTGACCGACGACTCGTTGAGCCGGTCCCGTACCGCTAGGTCGGCGGCGGTCAGCACCAGGGCAGCGGTCACACCGAGGCGCCGGCCGCCGGCGACCGCCCAGGCCAGCACCGGACCGGCGAGCCAGGCGACCGCGATGGTCGGCACCCCGTCGGCCAACGCGGGCCGCCCGATGATCCATGGGCTGACCAGCAGCGGGACCAACGCGACGAACAGGTCGGCGGCGAGCAGTGGCCAACGACGCAGTCGGGGCCGGGCGTACGCCCAGGTGGCGGCGACCGTCCAGGCGATCATGCCGAGCAGGACCGGGACGGCGACGAGCGGATGGGCGTAGTCGGCTGCGTTGCGCACGTACAGCACCAGCACGTAGCCGAGGGCGGTGAACCGGAACACCGCGAGGGCCCGCCACAACGGAACGATCAGGGTGCCCACCGGGGCAGGGTTCTGCCGCACCCGCTGACGATGGCACACGACCGGACGCCCGGCGAGCGCCGGCCACCCCGGCACAGAGCGAGCGGTCCCGGGCGGGCCGGACACGCCCGGGCCGATGTGCATTTCCCCACAGGTCAACGTAGGGTGAGAATGCCGCGAAAGCACTGACGATCAGCAGCCGGATGGGCCATGACCGACGCAGATCCCCCGTCATCGCGTACGGTCGTGCCTATCGACCCGATGGATCTGCTCAGCGAGACCTTCGACCGGTCGCAGGTCACTGACCTGCGGCACCACGTTGCATCGTGCGCCAGCTCGGCCGGGATGAGCGGCCAGCGGCTCGATGACTTCGTGCTGGCCGTCAACGAGCTGATCACCAACGCGGTCCGGCACGGCGGCGGCCAGGGCTGGCTGCGGATGTGGCGTGACACACAGTCGATGTACTGCGAGGTCGCCGACAACGGGCAGGGCATCGGAACCGACCGGCTGCGCAACCGGGACCGCCCGGCGCCGAACACAGCGGGTGGCTGGGGGCTGTGGCTCACCGAGCGGTTGACCGACACCATGGCGGTCGCCACCGGCCCGGAGGGCACCACGGTACGGATCAGTCTCAGGTTGACCGACCCGACGGCGTCCGGGGCCGGGATGTCCGAGGCAGCGGCGTCCGGGGCCGGGGTGGACGATCCGGTCAGCCGAACAGGGCGCTGACCGACTCGCCGTTGTGAATCCGGCGCATCGCCTCGGCCAGCGCCGGCGCGACGGAGAGCACCTGTAGCTTCGGCACCCGCTTGGCGGCCGGAATCGGCACCGTGTTCGTGCAGACGATCTCCAGTACGCCGTCCTGGTCACTGAGCCGGTCCAGGGCCCCGCTGGAGAACAGCCCGTGGGTGCAGGCGATCCGGATCGACCGGACCTTCAGCTCCCGCAGGTGGTCGATCAGCTCGATCACCGTACTGCCTTTGGCGATCTCGTCGTCGAGGACGATCACGTCGCGGTCGACGACATCGCCGATCACCGCGCTGATCTGCACCCGGTCGTCGCTGAACCGCTGCTTGGCCCCGGCCGCGACCGGCAGGCCGAGCATCCGGGCGAAGGCGGCGGCCTCCTTGGCGTTACCCAGATCCGGTGAGACGACCACGGTGTCGGTCAGATCGTGGTCGTGGAAGTGCGCGGCGAGCTCACGCAGCGCGTGCAGGTGGTCGACGGGGACGCTGAAGAAGCCGTGTACCTGCGGGGAATGCAGGGTCATCGCGAGCACCCGGTCGGCACCGGCGGAGACCAGCAGGTCCGCGACGAGCCGGGCACCGATCGAGATCCGTGGGGCGTCCTTCTTGTCCGAACGGGCGTACGCGTAGTGCGGTAGCACCACGGTGATCCGCCCGGCCGAGGCGCCCCGGGCGGCGTCCAGCATCAGCAGCAGCTCCACCAGGTGCTCCTGCACCGGCGGCACCAGCGGCTGGATCAGGAACACGTCCCGCTCGCGGCAGTTCGCCTGCAGCTGCACCTCCAGGCAGTCGTTGGCGAACCGGGAGACCCGCACCGGGTGCAGCGGTACGTCGAGATGGGTGCAGATCTCCGCAGCCAGCTCGGGGTGGGCGCTGCCGCTGAAGACCGCAATGTCACGCACCAGCTGATGGTAGGTCAGCCACCGTCCGGAGCCCTGCGGCAGGGGCAGGCCGCGACCGAGACACGGCATATCCAGATCCGCAGCCTGCGGCGTGGACTACCACTGTGCCACCTACTACTACTCCGACCCGAACCACACCACCCAGATCGGCTACCGGGTCTGGACCTGCGGCGGCGACATGACGCAGGTGGGCGCGACCTCCCCCTACTCGCGTACCAGCAAGTCACCCTGCTGATCCGGCACCGGTCCGCCGCTCAGCCGGCTACCAGCCGATCTGCTTGCGGACGAACTCGATCGACAGCTGGTCGAAGTGCGCCCGGCCGCCCTCGTGCCCGTCCCACTCGTACACCTCGATCTCCTTCGGGCCGGCGTACGCGTGGTAGGCGGCGAAGACCGTCGACGGCGGGCAGGTCTGGTCCATCAGCGCCGCGCTGAACAGCGCCGGGGCGGTGGCCCACGGCACCAGGTGCGCGGCATCGACGTAGTCGACGGTGGCGAACGCCGCCGCGGCCCGCTCCGGTTGGATCCGGCAGAACCGGACCAGCTCGTTGTACGGGTCCGCGTCGGTGATCGTGACGGCGCGGCGGATCTGGCACAGGAACGGCACCCGGGACACCACCGCACCGACCCGGTCACCGGCGAGCGCGGCGGCGGCCAACGCCAACCCGCCGCCCTGGCTGGTGCCGACCACGGCGATCCGGGACCTGTCGACACCGGGCAGCTCGGGGGCGATCTCCACCGCGCGGGCCGCGTCGGTGATCAGCCGGCGGTAGTAGTAGCCGGCCGGGTCCAGCACACCCCGGGTCAGGTAGCCCGGCGTGGTCGGCCCGGACCCGTCCGGCCCGGCGTCCGGGGTGTCCCCGCCACGCCACGACCCGCCCTGGCCACGGGTGTCCATCACCAGGTGGGCGAAGCCAGCCGAGGCCCACAGCAGCCACTCGTGCGGGCGGCCGCGGCCGCCGCCGTACCCGATGAACTCGACGACGACCGGCAGCGGCCCGGCGGCGCCCGACGGCACATTGAGCCAGCCCTTGATCTCCTGGCCGGCGAAGCCGGTGAAGCTGACGTCGTACGTGTCGATCATGCGCAGCGCGGTTTTCACCGGGGTCGCTACCGGCGGCACCGCCATCGACCGAGCGTCGGACAGCGTCTCGTCCCAGAACTCGCGCAGATCCGCCGGGGGTGACAGCTCAGGCTGGTAGCGCCGCAGCTGATCGAGGGGAAGATCGAACCAGGCCATGGCGGCACGCTACCAGCGCCGGCCGACCCGACGGGGGCCGATGTCTGCGGCCATGCCGGCCCTGGCTACGGCCATACTGGCCCGATGACGGAGCAGACCAGCGTGGCCACCGCCGGACGGTACGTCGCCGCCATCGACCAGGGCACCACCTCGTCGCGGTGCATCGTCTTCGATGCCGACGGCGCGATCGTCGCCATGGCGCAGCGCGAACACCGGCAGATCTTCCCGCGCCCCGGCTGGGTCGAGCACGACGCCGAGGAGATCTGGGCCAACGTCGAACAGGTGGTCCGCCAGGCCCTCGCCGACGCCGGCGCAAGTGGATTGGCCGCGATCGGCATCACCAACCAGCGGGAGACCACCGTGGTGTGGGACCGGGCCACCGGCCGGCCGGTGCACCACGCGATCGTCTGGCAGGACACCCGCACCGGGCCGCAACTGCAGCGGCTCGGCGCGGCCGTCGGCGAGCAACGGCTGCGGGCGCGCACCGGGCTGCCGCTGGCCACGTACTTCGCCGGGCCGAAGGCGATGTGGCTGCTGGAACACGTCGACGGGCTGCGTGAGCGGGCCGAACGCGGCGAGGTGCTGTTCGGCACGATGGAGTCCTGGCTGATCTGGAAGCTCACCGGCCGGCACGTCACCGACGTCACCAACGCCAGCCGTACCCTGCTGATGGACGTGCGCACGCTGCGCTGGGACGACGAGATCCGGTCAGCGGCGGGCATTCCGGCCGCGATGCTGCCGGAGATCGTCCCGTCGGCCTCGGTCTACGGTACGGCGGACAGCGGCGTCGCCGGCGGGGTCCTGGCCGGCGTACCGGTGGCCAGTGCGCTCGGCGACCAGCAGGCGGCGCTGTTCGGGCAGACCTGCTTCCAGCCCGGCGAAGCGAAATGCACCTACGGCACCGGCAGTTTCCTGCTGCTCAACACCGGCACGAGTGCGGTCACCTCGCAGCACGGACTGTTGACCACGGTGGCGTACCAGATCGGTGACGCCCCGGCGCACTACGCGCTGGAAGGCGCGATCGCGGTGACCGGTTCGCTGGTGCAGTGGCTGCGCGACAACCTGGGGCTGATCTCCAGTGCGGCGCAGATCGAGGAGCTGGCCCGCAGCGTCGACGACAACGGCGGCTGCTACATCGTGCCGGCGTTCTCCGGACTGTTCGCCCCGCACTGGCGGGCCGACGCCCGGGGCGTGGTCGCCGGGCTGACCGGCTACATCACCAAGGGGCACCTGGCCAGGGCGGTGTTGGAAGCGTCGGCGTGGCAGACCCGGGAGGTGGTCGACGCGATGAACGCCGACTCCGACGTGGCGCTGCGCCGGCTGCGGGTCGACGGCGGGATGACCGCCAACGGGCTGCTGATGCAGTTCCTCGCCGACGTGCTCGACGTGCCGGTGGTGCGCCCGGCGGTCAGCGAGACCACCTGTCTGGGGGCGGCGTACGCGGCCGGGCTGGCGGTCGGTTTCTGGCCGGACGAGGCGACGTTGCGCGCCCAGTGGCGGGCCGACGCGCACTGGCGGCCGGCGATGTCGGCGGCGCACCGCGACCGTGAGTACGCCCAGTGGCGCAAGGCCGTCAGCCGTACCCTCGGCTGGGTCGACGACTGACGACCCGCCCGCAGGTGACCCCGGCCGCGTCGCCGGGGTCACCGCGAGGCAGAATCAGACGTACGGGCTCTGGGTCAGCAGGTGGGCCTGGTATCCTTCGCCGACGCCGGGCTCGGGAGTGCCGGCCCAGTCCTTGATGAGTACGGCACCGCCGGTGCAGCCCCAGGGGTTCCAGGTCCAGGCCAGGTATCCCATGTCGTGCGCGTCGGCCCAGTTCACCAGCTGCTGCATGTAGTCGAAGCCGCAGTCGTCCTGGCCGAACTCACCGAGTACGACCGGTACCTGCTGTGCGAGCGGGGCGATCTGACTGTCCCAGCAGGACTCGTCCGCGCAGGCGTTGAAGCTGTACGCGTGCCAGGAGGCGGCGATGTTGTTCAGCGGGTCGTTCGGCCGGTAGGTCAGCCATTCGCGCATGTCGTTGGTCCATTCCAGACCGCTGACCATGAGCATGTTGGTGGCGCCGGTGGCGCGGACCGCGTCGACGAGGTCCTGCATGCCGGCTACCTCGTAGGGAAGACCGACGCAGGTGCCGCCGTCGCGCAGGCACTGCCAGCCCAGCGTCTTGTCCCATTCGGCGGGCATCTCCGGGTACGGCTCGTTGAACAGGTCGAAGACGACGGCGTCGTTGCCCTTGAACGCGTTGGCGACGCCGGTCCAGAACTGCGGGGCGTACCGCGCGTCGGGCATGGGCTTCTGGCAGGTGGCGTGCTCGTCCTTGCAGTGCCAGTCCGGGCTGTCGGGGTAGGCACCCCAGTTCCAGTGCAGGTCGAGGATGACGTTGATGCCGTTGGCGACGAGCAGGTCGACGTACTCCTTGACGCCCTGCTGGTAGGGGGCACCGCTGGGGGAGCCGTTGACGCCCAGCCAGCATTCCTCGTTCAGCGGGATCCGTACCGCGTGGATGTTCCAGGTCTTCATCGCGTCGACGGATGCCTGGTCGACCGGCCCGGAGTCCCACAGGCCCTTGCCCTGTACGCAGGCGAACTCGCCGCTGGAGCGGCTGACACCGAGTAGCCGGTACGCCTCGCCGTCGGCGGTGACGATCTTGTTACCGGACACCTTGAGCTCGGGCGCGGGGCCACTGGGCGGAGGCGTCGTCGGCGGGGCCGTCGTTGTCGGGACCGAGGTGGGGCTCGGCGTCGGCGAGGTCACCGATCCGGTGCAGGTGGTGCCGTTGAGCGCGAACGACGCCGGTACGGGGTTGGCGCCGCTCCACCCGCCGACGAATCCGATCGAGGTCGACGCGGCGGTGCCCAGTGACCCGTTCCAGCTCATGCTGGCCGCCGAGACACGGGCGCCGGACTGGGTCCAGGTCGCGCTCCAACCCTGCGTGACGCGCTGGCCGATGTTCGGGAAGTCGAACGTGAGGGTCCAGCCCGACGTCGGGTCACCGAGGTTGGTGATGTCCACGCTGGCGGTGAACCCACCGGACCATTGGCTCTGCACCGTGTAGGTGACCGAGCAACCGGACGTGGCCGCCGAGGCGGGAAGGGCTGCCGCAGCGATGCCGGCCAGGACCAGCGCGCTTGCGGCGCTGGCGGCCAGTAGGGCACGACGGTGTTTCATCTGATCTCCTCTTACCTGGGGCGAGAGATCGATGGGAGCGCTCCCGACATCCTTTATTAAGCTACTTACGAAAGTCAATACGCGGCACGGCCGGCGGCCAGCCGCAGCCGGCGAGACGGGCAGCCGGCGAGACGGCCGGAGCCGGCGAGACGGGCAGCCGGCGAGACGGCCGGAGCCGCTTCGAGCGGTAAGTTGGCTTGCCTGGCAGAGCGATCGGACGGAGGAGGCGACCGTGGCGCCCAGCCCGATCTGGGCCAGCCGGCCGAGGACCCGAGGCCTGGTCCTCGACTTGATCAGGTCAGCGCGCACGATCACCCGGATAGAGCTCGCCGAGGCGACAGGGCTGACCGGAGCCACCATCTCCGAGGTGGTCCGCGAGCTGATGGGCGACGGCCTGGTCGTCGAGGCCGGCCGGAGCGCGCCCACCGGCGGCAAGCCACGCACGCTGGTCCAGCTCAACCCGCTGGCCCGCTACAGCGTCGGTGTCCAGCTCGAACGCAACACCTGCGTCATCGTCGTGGTCGACCTGGCCGGCCGGCCGGTGGCCCGCACCTCGTTCCAAGGCGTGGCGACGATGCCGCCCGACCAGGCGCTGCCGCTGGTGGCCTCGCAGGTCGACACGCTGCTGGCCACGGCGGCGGTGGATCGCGACAAGGTGTTGGGGCTCGGCCTGGTCAGCTACGGCCCGCAGGACCGGCGCGCAGGTGTGCTGTTGACGCCGCAGCCCACCGACGAGTGGCTCGACTATCCGGTCGCGCACCGACTGTCGCACCACCTCGGGCTGCCGGTCCTGCTCGACAACGACGCCGCAGCGGCCGCCATCGGCGAATACTGGATGGGCGCGATGGACCCGCGCTGCACCTACGGCTGCATCTACATGGCCACCGGGATCGGCGGTGGAGTAGTGGTCGCCGGCGAGATCTATCGGGGCACCTCCTCCAACAGCGTGGAGATCGGCCATATCTCGATCGACGTCCATGGCGACCCGTGCACCTGCGGCAACGTCGGCTGCCTGGAAAACTACGCCGGCCCGTCGGCTCTGGTCCGGCAGGCCCTGGCGACACCGGAACTCGCCCAGCGGTTGGCGCTCGACCCGGCCGAGACCGACCTCCTCACCGAGTTCGCGCGGATCGCGGCCGCCGCGAACGCCGGCGATCCCGCCGCCCGGGGCCTCGTCGAGCAGTCAGCCCGCTATCTCGGAGCCGCCGCCGTCACCATGACGAGCCTGTTCGACGTGGACGCGATCGTCCTCGCCGGGCCCAGCTTCGCTGTCGGCGGCTCGATCTACCAGGCGGTCATCCAGCAGGAGGTGGACCGCCGCACGTTCGCCCGGCGGGCGCATCCGGTGCGGGTCGTACCGTCGGTCAACGGGTCGGACGCGGCGGCGATCGGCGGGGCGGTCCTGGTTCTGCGGAGCGAGCTGACCGTCGGTCGTTGACAAAGATCGAAGTCCGCGCTGGTGAATCCCAGTCACTGACCCGCCAGTGCCTACCCGAGCAACTCATCACGTTGACCATCGTCACGCCGTCTTCGAACGCCAGTGGAAGGACGGCTAGGCCGGACCACGACTCGCGACCGCCGACGCGATCAGCGCGATCGCGTCGGCACCGGGCATCGCCGGCAGCTGGCGGCCGTTGCGCAGCCGCAGCGCCACCCGGCCGTACGGTGCCTCCCGTGCGCCGATCACCGCCACGTACGGGATTTTGCGCGCCACCGCCGCCCGCACCCGGGATCCGATGGTGCCGTCGGCGTCCACCTCGACCCGCAGACCGGCGGCGATCGCGTCGCCAGCCAGCGCGTCGGCGGCCGGTCGCTGATCGGCGGCCACCGGCAGGACCCGCAGCTGCACCGGGGCGTACCAGGCCGGGAAGGCACCGGCGTGCACCTCGATCAGGTGGGCGAACAGCCGCTCCATCGAGCCGACCAGGCTGCGGTGCACCATCACCGGCCGGACCCGTTCGCCGCTTTCGTCGACGTAGGACAGGTCGAAGCGGGCCGGCTGGAGGAAGTCGACCTGGATGGTGGACAGGGTCGACTCGCGCCCGGCCGGGTCGACGATCTGCACGTCGATCTTCGGCCCGTAGAAGGCGGCCTCACCGGCGGCGACCCCGTACCGGACACCCGCCGCGTCCAGCGCCTGACGCAGCAGCCGCTCGGCCTGCACCCACGCGTCGTCGTCCCCGGCGTACTTGCCGTCGGCACCGCGTAACGACAGCTGGTACGATGACACCCGTACGCCGAGTGCGTCGTGCGCCTGCCGCATCAGCCGCAGCACGTCGGCGATCTCGGCACCGATCTGCGACAGGGCGCAGAAGATGTGCGAGTCGTTCAGCCAGATCGACCGTACCCTGGTCAGCCCACCCAGCACGCCCGAGCGTTCCGCCCGGTACATGGCACCGAGTTCGGCGATCCGCAGCGGCAGGTCCCGGTAGGAACGCTGCCGCGCTTTGAAGATGAGCGCGTGGTGCGGGCAGAGACTGGGCCGCAACACCAGCGCGTCGCCGTCCCCCTCGCCAGCCTCGTTGCCGTGGTCGTGGTCGTTGTCGCCATCCCCACCCAGGGCCATCGGTGGAAACATGTCGTCGGCGAAGTTGGTCCAGTGACCGGACAACTCGTACATCCGCCGTTTGCCCAGCACCGGTGAGTAGACGTGCTGGTATCCGGCGCGGCGTTCCAGCTCGCGCAGGTACGACTCGACCTCGTGGCGGGCCACCGCGCCCGCCGGCAGCCAGAACGGCAGGCCGGCACCGATCAGCGGATCGGAGTCGAACAGATCGAGTTCCCGGCCGAGCTTGCGGTGGTCGACGTTCTTCACGGTGTCTCCTGGTGGGTCGTGGCCCGGCCGAGACACCCTGCGGAAAGCCGAAAACGGCCCCGGGCGTCTCGCCCGGGGCCGTTTCGTCAGCTGAGGATCAGGTCAGCGCGAACCTACGCCGGGACGTCCCGGCGTCGTCGTGACCGACCACAAAACCATGACCGCGATCGTACGCCTGCCCCGCTCCGCCGCCCACCGAATTCCGCTCACCGGGTTCCGGTTCCGCCGACGTCCCGGTTCCGCTGCCGCAGCCGAAACCGTTCGTCATGGACGGCGACCGGCGGGATGCTGTCCCGATGCCCACCCGCACCGCCTACGACGACGAGCTCGGCGACCACTTCGCCCGACACGCCGACACCAGCCCGTACAACGCCTATGTCGACCGACCGGCGATGCTCGTCCTTGCCGGGGACGTCGGCGGGCAGCGGATCCTCGATGTCGGCTGCGGGGCCGGACATTACGCGGCGGAGCTGCTGTCGCGCGGTGCCGAGGTCGTCGGGATCGACGGCAGCGCGACGCTACTGAAGCATGCCCGACGCCGACTCGGCGACCGCGCCGAACTGCACCGGCACGACGCGGAAGACCCGCTCGATTTCATCGACGACGCGTCGTTCGACGGGGTGGTGTGCGCGTTGATGCTGCACCACGTCGCCAACCGACGGCAGCTGCTCGGCGAGCTACGGCGAGTGCTGCGGCCGGGCGGGTGGCTGCTGGTCTCCACGACCCATCCGACCGCCGACTGGCGACACTTCGGCGGCTCGTACTTCGCTGACGACTGGGTGGACCTTCCGCTGGCGGGTGGGCAGATGTCGATCCACTACCAACGGATGACGCTGGAGACGTTCCTGGGCGAGCTGCTGGACGCCGGTTTCAGCCTGGAGCGGCTCGTCGAACCACGCCCGGTGCCCGATCTCCGGGACGTCGACGAGGCTGCCTACCACAAGCTGCGCCAGTCGCCGTACTTCGTCGCTGTCCGGCTCCGACGACCCTGACGACCGGCGGCCGTCCGGTGCCCCGCTGGTCGCGGGACACCGGACGACACCGTCTGTCAGGGGGCGAGGCGGTGCAGGTCGCGCGGGAAGAGCGTGACCTGCCGGATGTTCGCTACGCCCAGCAGCCGGGCCACGAACCGCTCCAACCCGAACGCGAAGCCGCCGTGCGGCGGCATGCCGTACCGCATCGCGTCCAGATAACCGGCGTACGGGGTCAGGTCGGTCTCACCCCGCTCGGCGAGCGCGTCGACGTAGTCGCCGTACCGGTGCAGCCGCTGACCACCGCTGACCAGCTCCACGCCCCGGAAGATCAGGTCGATAGCGCGCGAGTAGCCGGGCCGGGCCGGGTCCGGATGGGTGTAGAACGCCCGGTGCCGGGTCGGATAACCCTCGACGAAGACGAAGTCGCTGCCGTGCTCGCGCAGCGCCCACTCCCCCAGCCAGCGTTCGTGCTCCGGGGCCAGGTCCGGCTCACCGGTGACGTCCCGACCGGTCGTCGCGCTGATCATGGCCAGGACGTCGGCGAAGTGCACGATCACCGGCTCCGCCGGCAGCGCCGGCAGCCGTACGTCGAGCAACTCCAGCGCCGGCCCGGCTCGCTCGGTCACCGCCGCCAGCATCCCGGCGACGGTGGCGTGGCAGGCGGCGATCACGTCCCGGTGGTCGTCGACGAAGCCGAGTTCGGCGTCGAGCGACGTGTACGCCGCCAGGTGCCGGGCGGTGTCGCTCGGCTCGGCCCGGAACACCGGCCCGACCTCGAAGACCCGCTCGAAGACGCCGACCATGATCTGCTTGTACAGCTGCGGTGACTGGGCAAGATAGGCCTCGCGGCCGAAGT
This sequence comes from Solwaraspora sp. WMMB762, assembly GCF_049179115.1. NCBI lineage: Bacteria > Bacillati > Actinomycetota > Actinomycetes > Micromonosporales > Micromonosporaceae > Solwaraspora > Solwaraspora sp. WMMB762. The sequence goes on along the minus strand of NZ_JBMHMD010000001.1, from coordinate 6,412,512 downwards.
AGTCGAGGGCGAAGACGTTCGCGCCGCTCTCGGTCGCCGTACCGACGATCTTCGGGGTGTGGATCTCGACGAACCCCATGCTGGTCAGGGTCTCCCGGAAGCCGGCGACGGCGGCGGCCGATATCCGGTGCGTCGCGGCCAGCTTCGGGTGCCGCAGCGCGACCGGCGCGTGGTCCAGGATCGTCGGCAGGTTCGCCCGCAGGTCCGGCCGATAAAGATCAAACGGTACGGATGCAGCCGGGTCGGTGAGCGGCGTGATCGTCGGACCGGTGACCTCCACGCCGCCGGGGGCGGCCGGCTGGGCGGTCGCGGTGCCGGTGACGGAGACGGTGGTTTCCTCCGGCAAGTCTTCGAGCTGGGCCCGTACCGCCGGGTCGGTAACGACGACCTGGGCGAGCCCGGCGGCGTCGCGCAGGATCAGGAACGCGACGGATTTCAGCAGCCGCCGCCGGTGAATCCAGCCAGCCAACCGTACGGGCTGGTTGACGTGGGCGGGCAGGGCGGCGGAAAGGATGCGTTGCATGGTGGTGACCTCCTCCGGTGTGCGCAACGCGTCCCCAGAGAGGTGTGGGCGAGCGGGATCCTCGCGGTGCCACCACACCTTCACCGCGCCACCGCGTGGTGTACGCGTGGCGCGGCCTTCGCTTACCCGTGACGTGGGCGAGGCGGCGGGAGTCTACTGAGCCCGCACGGGCCGTTCTTTCCCGCAGCTCAGGAGGGTCTTCACGGCCGGGCCGGAGTCCGCCCTCTCAGCTGTGGGCGGCTCTCTGTCACTCCGGTGGGCGCAACCGCTACTCGGCTCCGTCGTCGCTGTTACCTGCAGACGCTAGCGGCACGGCGTCGTCGTCCGCATCCAGATTCCGACCGCCATCGGCGAGAGTCTGGTGGTCGTCGGCTTCGTCCTGCTCGATGAGGTCGACGTCGAGCCGGTCGAGTAGATCACGAAGGGATTCCAGCAGCTCGGCACGCCGATCGGAATCGGCGTCAGCGGCCACCTCACCGACGATGTTCCCGCTATCTTTCATCGGTCTCGCTCCCCGGGCCAGTCGATGGCATGCGCCAGACGGAGACGTGTTTCTCGCTGTCGCAGGTGAACGGCGAGCCGTCCCAGTCCGCTACCCGCCGCTCCAGCTCCAGGCCGGCGAGCCGGGCCATCAGGTCGCACTCGGCCGGCCAGATGTAGCGGAAGTTGCTGGCACCGTAGCTGGCGCTGCCGTTGTCGCGCCGGCGGTAGTGGTGCGAGGTCCCCTGCTGGGTGACCATGTCGTAGGTGTCGAAGCCGACGTGCCGGTCCGTCACCTCGAACGGCACGGCCGCCTGCCCCGGCGGGAACCGCCGGATGCCCGGCACCCACAGCTCGACGACGAACCGGCCGCCGGGCGTCAGGTGCCGGGCGGCGTTGCGGAAGCACTCCACCTGTTCGTCCTGCGTACGCAGGTTGCCGATGCTGTTGAACACGACGTACACCAGGGAAAACCGCCCCGGAACCGTCGCCGTCGCCATGTCGCCGACGACGACCGGCAGGTCGTCTGCCGCCGGGACCTTGCGGCGTAGCTGATCGACCATCGGCTGTGACAGCTCGATCCCGCTCACCGCAATGCCCTTCGCGGAAAGCGGGATCGCCACCCGGCCGGTGCCGATCGCGAACTCGAGCGCGGGGCCGGGGCCGGCCAGCTGCGCCAAAAACTCCACTGTCGGCGTAAGCACGTGTGGGGCGAACATCTCTGCCGAGGTGCGGTCGTACCCCTGTGCTGCCTGCTCATCCCACAGATCACTGCTCGTCATGGGCGCGATACTCAAAGCTCACCTACACTCGCACAAGTCATTTTCGCCGGCGTGGTCACCTCATCGAGGTGAGGCTGACGCACGTCATTTCGCGTTTTGAGGTGCGTCAGCCTCACCTCGATGCGGCGGCAGTGCGGCGGCCTGGTGCCGGCGGAGGTCTGGGTAGGGTCGGCGTCGTGACCGTCGCGCGCTCCCTCGTCCTGTTCGTGCTTGCCGCGCTGGCCGAGATCGGTGGGGCCTGGCTGATCTGGCAGGGCTGGCGGGAGCACCGCGGCCTGCTGTGGATCGCCGCCGGGGTGATGGCGCTCGGGCTGTACGGTTTCGCGGCGTCGCTGCAGCCGGATCCGAACTTCGGCCGGATCCTCGCCGCCTACGGCGGGGTCTTCGTCGCCGGCTCGCTCGCCTGGGGCGTCGTGGTGGACAAGTTCCGGCCGGACCGCTGGGACATCACCGGCGCGGCGATCTGCCTGATCGGCGTCGCCGTGATCATGTACGCCCCACGCGGCTGAGCCAGCACGGCGCTACGCGGCCGGCAGCGCTCCTGTACCCGGCGGGTGTACCTGGAGCCGGCGATGGTTTTCTTGCGTCGGATGCGCGACTGGACCGGCGTACCGGGCAGAAAACCACTGTGACGACCCGGCAAGCTCCTCCGATGTCCCGCCACGCCACGGTGCCCCGCGAGTTGAGCTTCGAGCCGTTCTCCGGCAGCCGCGCCATCGCTGCCGGCCTGATCACCCGACGGATGCTCAACGGCCCGCACTGGCGCCGCATCCTCCCCGACGTCTACGTACACGAAGGCTCATACGACCCCGACGACCACCGGATGTGGTGCGTGGCCGCCGCCGCACGTCTGCCGCCCGGCGCGGCGATCCACGAACTCAGCGCGGCCTTTCTTTGGGGGGTTGATCTTCTGCCGCTACGCGGCCCGAGACATGCGGTGGTACCGGTACACGTCGCGCTGCCGAAGACCGCCCGGCCTGATCCGCACCCCAGGATCAGGTACGCGTACCGGACGCTCACCCCGGACGACATCACGTCCTTGAGAGGGCTCCCTTTGACCACTGAAGTCCGTACTGCGTTCGATCTGGGTCGCTCGCTGCCGCGCGCCGACGCGCTCGGCGCCCTCGACGCGTTCCTCCACCGCCGCCTTGTCACGCGCAACAACCTTGCCGTATACATCGACACCCGCCCTGGGCTACGCGGCTTGCAACAGGTGCGTGACCTCCTTGCTCTTACGGAGCCGTTGAGTGAATCGCCGATGGAGAGCCGACTCCGCCTGCTGCTGCACGACGCCGGCCTGCCGAAACCCACCCCGCAGTACAGGGTGAAAGCTTCTTCTGCGGGCAAGGGGCGGTTCGTCGCGCGGGTCGACCTGGCATACCCGCAGTGGCGGATCGCTATCGAGTACGAGGGTGACCACCACCGGGAGCGGGCCGCGTTCCGGAAAGACGTGTACCGCTTCAACGCGCTCCGGGAAGCCGGCTGGCTGGCGCTCCGCTTCACGGCCGACGACGTACTCCGCAGGAAAGAACAAGTCGCACAAAAGGTGCGGTACGCGATCGCCGAACGCGCCACCTGACCACATCGCGCCCGTCGAGGTGAGGCTGACGCACCTCAAAAGGCAAAATGAGGTGCGTCAGCCTCACCTCGATACGGAACACATCAGGCAGAGGCGGGACCGCCGTGCCGGAGAGCGGTCACGAAGCCGGCCCAGGAGTCGCCGGAAAAGGACAAAACCGGGCCGTACGGATCCTTCGAGTCCCGCACCGCGACACCAAGCGCGCCAGAGACGCCATGATCAGCCACCCCAGCCACCTCGACACAGTTGGAGTTAGTACCGCTGCGGCTCGACTTGCGCCACGCCCGGCCAGACAGGTCGGCTGCGTTCATCCTCGCCTCATTCACGCTCGTGCTCCACCGCGAGCCGGGCCACCAGGTCGATCGACCCGGCCGGGCTCAGCGCCACCGTGAGCACCTTATCCAGTTCCTCGCGAAAGAAGCTCACCTGCTCGGGCTCCTCCAGGAACAACCCGGAGATCTTGTGCTCAAGGTGCACAACCGTCCGGTTACGGGGGAAGTCCAAGATGGCGAATGCCCCGTCCAGACCTGCGTAGCCGCCGACCGACGACGGCACGACCTGCAGGGTGACGTTCGGGCGGTCGGTGGCGTCGACGAGGTGTCGGAGTTGCCGACCCATCACCCATGGACCGCCGAGCGGCCGACGCAGCGCCGCCTCGTCCAGGATCGCGTGCAGTGCCGGTGGTTCGGACCTCGCCAGGATGGCTTGGCGCCCCAGCCGAGCGGTGACTCTGGTCTGCGTGTCGGCCTCCGAGAAGCCAGAATCCCGCAGGAGCGCCCTGGTGTAGTCGGGGGTCTGCAGCAGACCCGGTACGAGCAGCGGTTCGAAGTCGAAGATCGCCGACGCCTCGGACTCCAACTGGATCAACGTCCGGGACTCCACGGGGAGACCGCCCAGCACCTCCCACCAGCCGGGCTCGGAGCGCTCCGACATTGCGAGCAGCCGCTGCCGTTCCTCACCGGTGACACCGTAGATGACCAGCAGGGATGCGACGTCCTCCAACTTGCTGCCCTGCCGGCCGGTCTCCATCCTGGACAACTTCGACGCCGGCCAGCCGAGTCTCGCCGCCACCCCACGGACGCTCAACTTCCTGCCCTGCCGCAGGGCGCGCAGTTCGCCGGCGAGGCCACGGATGGCGATGGTGGGTGGCGTTGGCTTGGTCATCGAAATCCTCCTGTCCCCAACCTCTTGACACGAGGCTACCGCCGTAGCCATGTTGTATGCAACGTTGCTTTCTCAAGAGACACAGCCTGAGTGAGGTGAGCCAGTGATGTTGGTGAAGGTGCGGGCGTACGACCCGGCGGACAGCCCGGGGCCGATCCCGTCGGTGATCGACCACTTCCGGCCCGGCCCGGACCTGCCCGAACAGCTCAGCGAGGCGGAGCACACGGCAGCCCGTTACACCGTCATCTTGGTGCCGCCGGAGGAGGCAGAGATCCTCGACCTCGGCCGGGAGAACCCAGGACTCAAGCTCTACCTGGACCACCATTGGGAGGCGGACGTATCCGATCTCGACGAGGCGGCGACGTTGATCTCCGAGCACTGCGGCAAGCGGGTCACGCTGGTCGAGCACCGGGCCGACCTCTGCTACTGGACGGCGTACGTGGAGCTGCCCTACGCCGACGGCGGGAGCTGACGCGCCGGTCGGCAGGCGAACTGCGTACTGACGAACGACTGCCGGGCTGGCCGTGATCGACCAGCCCGGCAACGTACAGCCTGGGTTTCTCAGGCTGGCGGCGTGCGGTGGGCCCGGACGACGAAGTCGTGGATGGTCAGCTGCTTCGAGTCGTGGTGCACCTCGCGGGTACGGGACTCCGCGACGGCCACCTCCCACTGGGCTTCGGGCAGGGACCCGACGACGGCGTCCAAGCCGATCGACGCAGCCTTCGGGGCGTGGGCCGCCGAGTGGGTGTCGGCGTGGTCGTGGCCGACGACCACCAGCGTCCCGCCGGGGGCGACGGCTGCGGCCAGCCGTGCCACGAACCGGTCGAACGGCAGGTCGGGGTGGACGTACTGGCTGGTCACCAGGTCGTAGCGCTGCGACGGCTCCCAGCTGGTCAGATCGGCGGTGAGCCAGCTGATGCGCTGCGCAATGGCCGGTTCCTGCTGCGCGGCGAGCTTCTCGGCGCGGCCGACCGCAGTCGGCGAGGCGTCGACGGCGGTCACCTGCCAGCCTCGGCTGGCGAGCCAGATCGCGTCGGCGCCGGTGCCGCAGCCCGCGTCGAGCGCCGTACCCGGGGGCAGGTCCGCGACCTCGGCGACCAGCTGCGGTCCCGGCGAGACGTGTCCCGCCGGGTGTGCCTGATAGTGCTGCTCCCACCAGTCGGCACTGAACGCGGGATGGCCCGCGTGGGTCTCGTTGGTCATGCTTCGACGGTAGTGAGCCTCCCGGTAATCGGAAGAGTTCATGCGGTTTCCGCAAGAAGGCGCCGTACATCGGCAGGGCCCGCCGCCGGACGCGCCTAGCATGGTGGGCGTGTCAGGGGTCGAGCTTTCCGACGTGGTCCGGCAGCGCATCCGTGGCCTGCGGCAGGCGCGCGGGTGGAGTCTCGACTCCCTTGCCGCCAGGTGCCACCTGAGCCCGTCCACGCTGAGCCGCATCGAGACCGGCCACCGGCGGATCGACCTCGACCAGCTCGTCGCCCTGGCCCGGGCCCTGGACACCACGATCGACCAGCTCGTCGAGCCGGTCGACGATGCCGACGTGATCATCCGGCCGATGAAGCACCAGGAGCCGGGTCTGGCCACCTGGGTGTTGTCGCGCGGCTCAAGCCAGACCGGCGGCAGCATGGTGGCGAAGATGCGGATCACCCCGGAGCGCCGTACCGGTCCGGGGCATCTGAGCGTGCACCCCGGGCGGGAATGGTTCTTCGTGCTCAGCGGCACCGCACTGCTGCACCTGGGTGAGCGGCAGATCCCGGTCGGCCAAGGGAACGCGGCAGAGTTCTCCACGATGATCCCGCACTCCATCGGCGCGGTGAACGGGCCGGTGGAGATCCTCACCATCTTCGACCAGGACGGCGAGCGGGCACACGCACAGTCGTCGGGCGACGCCCCAACCAGTTAGTCTTGCCATTACTGCAAGCCTTGGTGCCGATTGAGCAAGCCGGGGTTAGCTTTCCCGCATGACCTCTCCAAGCCTGTCTCCGCAGGTGGCAGCCGTGGCGGACGCCGCTGCGGCGGATTCCGACCCGACGATCCACGATCCGCGCCGACGGCGCGCCGTCCTCATCGCGGTCTGCATCGCGCTGATGGCGGTGATCGCTTCCGTCTCCGGGCTGAACGTCGCCCAGCAGGAGTTCGCCGTCGCGTTCGGCGCTTCGCAGAGCACCGTCCTGTGGATCATCAACATCTACACGATCACCTTGGCCGCGCTGCTGTTGCCGCTCGGCGCGGTCGGCGACCGGTGGGGCCGCAAGCCCGTACTGCTCGCCGGGCTGGTCGTCTTCGGGGCCGCCAGCGCCGCCGCCGGCCTCGCCACCTCGACCGAGATCATGATCACCGCACGACTGCTCAGCGGCATCGGCGCGGCGATGATCATGCCGATCACCCTGGCCGTGATCACCTCGACCTTCCCGGAGAAGGAACGGTCCCGGGCGATCGGCGTCTGGACCGCCGTCGCCGGCGGCGGCGGCCTGCTCGGGATGTATCTGTCGGCGTTCCTCGTCGACGTGGCGGACTGGCGCTGGCTGTTCGCTCTCCCGGTCGCGCTGGTCGTCGTGGCCGCCGGCATGACCATCCGGTACGTCCCGAACTCCCGCGAGGAGTCGGACCACCCGTTCGACACCATCGGTTCGCTGTCGTCGGTGCTCGCCGCCGTCGGACTCATCTTCGTCCTGCACGAGGGCCCGGAACACGGCTGGACCGCGCCCGCCACGCTGGTGGGTCTGCTCGTCGGTGTCCTCGGTGCCGTCGTCTTCGTCGCCTGGGAGCTGCGTCGACGCGCGCCGCTGCTCGACGTCCGACTGTTCCGCGACCGGGGGCTGTCCAGCGGCTCGGTGTCGCTGCTCGCGGTGTTCGGCGTGCAGGCCGGCATCTTCGTCGTGCTGTTCCCGTACTTCCAAGCCGTCCTCGGCTGGTCCGGGCTGCGCTCCACGCTGGCGATGATGCCGATGGCCCTGCTGATGATGGTCGCCTCGGGCCTCGCCCCACGGGTGGCCGCGCTGGTCGGCGCCCGCACCACCATGGCGGCCGGGATCTTCCTCGGCGGCGCGGGCCTGGCCCTGATGGCCAGCTTCGTCTCGGTCGACGGCGGCTACCTGTCGGTGCTGCCCGGCATGCTCGCCATGGGGCTCGGCATGGGCCTGTCGATGACCCCCTCCACCGAGGCGATCACCAGCGCCCTGCCCCGCTCCCGGCAGGGCACCGCGTCCGCGCTCAACGACGTCACCAGGGAGTTCGGTGCCGCGCTCGGTGTCGCACTGCTAGGGGCGATCGTGTCCGCCGGCTACCGCAACGCCGTCGACCCCCGGCTCGATGAGCTGGCCGTCGACGCGCCCGACGGGGCCCGGGAGGGTATCGCCACCGCTCTCGCCGCCGCCGACGACGCCGGCCCGTACGCCGACGAGCTGGTCCGGGCCGCGCAGCAGTCGTTCGTCGACGGCTGGCAGCAGGCGATGTGGGTGGGCGTCGGGGTGATGGTGCTCCTGTTCGGCTACGTGCTCGCCCGGGGTCCGCAGCGTCGGCCACGAGCCGAGCAGCCCGAACCGACTCCGGAACAGGTCATGTGATCGAGGGTGCGGCCGCACCTGGTGAGCGCCGCTCACCAGGTGCGGCCGGTGATCCGTTCGTAGACCTCGACGTAGCGTTGGGTCACGTCGTTCATGTGGTCACACCGGCAGCGCGGCCGGGAGCCTCGCTGCCGGCAAGGCGTCGGCGTGGTCGGTGAGCGCACGGCTAAGCTTCGAGCATGCTGACTCGGCTGGAGGTGCAGGGCTTCAAGAACCTGGTGGACGTATCCATCGAATTCGGCCCTTTCACCTGCATTGCCGGCGCCAACGGCATGGGCAAATCCAACGTCTTCGACGCGATCGAGTTCCTCTCGTACCTCGCGTCCGAACCGCTTGTGGAGGCTTCGCAACGGGTCCGGGGGGCATCAGGCATGCGCGGCGGCGATCCTCGGGATCTGTTCTGGGACGGCTACCGCGATCACGAGCACCGGATCAGACTTGCCGCGGAGATGATCGTGCCGGCGCAGGTAGAGGACGACCTCGGCGCGCCGGCCCGACCCACGACGACCTTTCTGCGGTACGAAGTCGTCCTCGGGTTCGAGCGTCCTACCCATGCTGGCAGCGTTGGCCGGCTGAGTCTGCTCGGTGAGGAGCTTCGCCACATCCGACGGGGAGAAGCGGCTCGACACCTCCGGTTCGGCCACAGCGCGAAGAAGTTCCGCAGTACGGTCATCCGTGGCGAGCGGCGCGGCGGCGCTTTCCTGTCGACAGAGCATCGCGAGGGCGGCACGGTCATCAACGTGCACGGCGACGGCGGCAGCTTCGGCAAACCGCAACCGAGAGCGGCTGGTCGGGCCGGACGCACCGTGCTGAGCACGGTCACCACGAACGACTATCCGACGATTCTCGCCGCCCGTCGGGAGATGCAGAGTTGGCGGCGGCTCGCGTTGGAGCCGACCGCTCTGCGTACACCCGACGGGCTGTCCGACCCCCGCACGCTGGGTACCGACGGCCGGCACCTCGCCTCGACCTTGTACCGGATGGCACACGAGCAGCCGGCTGGGCCACACGACATGGGACCGGAAGCGGTGTACGCACGGGTCGCGGGACGCTTGGCGGACCTCAGCGGTGTGGCGGTCGAAGGACTCACCGTCGAGCTCGATCCGGTCCGGGAAGTGTTCACGCTCTTTCTTCAAGAGAAAGGCGGGCTTCGGCTGCCGGCTCGGGCGCTGTCCGAGGGGACGCTGCGCTTCCTGGCGCTCTGCGTACTCCTCGAGGATCCGACGTTCACCGGGCTGATCGCGATGGAGGAGCCTGAAAATGGCATCCATCCCGCCAATCTGCCGGCGATGGTGGAGCTGGTACAGGATCTCGCCGTGGATCCGGCCGAGGCACCCGACGACGACAATCCGTTCCGCCAGGTCATCGTGAACACGCACTCGCCCGGCGTCGTTCAACTCTGTCAGGGCGAGGATCTGCTGCTGGCCGAAGTCCGGGCACGCAGGACGTCCGATTCGGCCATCGCCCGAAGGCTGTCGCTGCTACCGTTCCGGCAATCCTGGCGGGCCGGGCCGGGCGAGCCGACCTTCTCTGAGGCCGATGTCGTCGCCTTCCTGGCCGCGCCACCGGGTGCCCAGCTTCGCCTGCCACTGGACATGGTCGGATGACAGGCCGGACGTACCGCGGACTGTTCGTTTCGGAAGGCACCTCGGACCTGCCGTTGGCGGATCTCATCGAGACGCTGTTCCTCGACCGCGGTGTCGATCTGTTTCTGAGCCGGCCGGACTTCGCCCTGCTCGGACGGGTGGAGCGCGACGTGCAGTCCAAGATCCACGCGGGCTTACGGCTGGCCGGTGGACCTCGTGGTCGTCCACCGCGACGCCGACAGCATCGGGGCCGACGCGCGACGCCGGGAGATCGCTGGCGCGGCATCAACTGTCGCCGCCGGAAGCACAGTGATACCGGTTGTCCCGGTACGGATGACAGAAGCCTGACTCCTCCTCGATGAGGCACTCATTCGCCAGGTCGCCGGCAATCCGCGCGGGAGGATGGATCTTCAACTCCCCCGGCCGCACGAGGTCGAGAACCGCGCCGACCCCAAGGAGATCCTGCAGCGGTGCCTCCTTCGGGCAGCCGAGGTGACCGGGCGGCGGCGGGAAAACCTGCGCAAGCGCTTCCCGCAGCACCGACGACAACTGCTCGAACGTCTCGACAGATTCGGTCCCGTTTCCAAGTTGGCGAGCTGGAACCAACTATTGATGGACATCGACGAGGCTGCCCAGGCGACCAAGAGCTGAGCGGCCTGCCCTCGATCCGTCTGATCGAGGTCGCCACCGCTCACCAGGTGCGGCCGGTGATCCGTTCGTAGACCTCGACGTAGCGGGCCCGGGTCACCTCGACGATCTCGGCCGGCACCTCGGGGGCCGGCGGGCGCTTGTCCCAGCCGGTGCCGGCGGCCCAGTCCCGCACGTACTGCTTGTCGAAGGAGAATTGCGGGCGGCCCGGCTGGTACGCGTCGGCCGGCCAGAACCGGGACGAGTCGCTGGTCAGCACCTCGTCGGCGAGGACCAGGGTGCCGTCGGGTGCCCAACCGAGCTCGATCTTGGTGTCGGCGACGATCAGGCCGCGTTCGGCGGCCAGCGCCGCGCCCCGCCGGTAGACGTCCAGGGTGATCTGCCGCAGCCGCCCGGCGGTCTCCGCGCCGACCTGCGTGACGACGTCGGCGTACGTGATGAACTCGTCGTGCTCGCCGACGGCCGCCTTGGTGGTCGGGGTGAAGATCGGCTCGGGCAGCTTCGACGCCTCGACCAGGCCGGCGGGCAGCGCGACGCCGGAGACCGACCCCGACTTCTCGTACTCCTTTAGGCCGAGGCCGGTGAGGTAGCCGCGGGCGATGCACTCGACGGGCACCATGTCCAGGCGGCAGCAGCGGATGGCCCGGCCGGCGAACTCGGCCGGTACGTCAGTGGCGGAGACGACGTGGTGCGGCACCAGGTCGGCGAGCTGCTCGAACCACCACAGCGACAGCGCGGTGAGCAGTTTGCCCTTGTCCGGGATCGGCGTGGGCAGCACCACGTCGTAGACGCTGATCCGGTCGGAGGCGACCAGGATCAGGTCGTCGCCGTCGGCGTACACGTCCCTGACCTTGCCCGAGTGCAGCAGCTCCACGCCGGCAAGTACATCACGACGTCGGACACTGCCTGGACCGACCAGCCCAGAAAACGTTCTCCAGCCGGACGGCCCGTTGACACCCGACCGGGTCGCTTGTGTAAATGATCGGGCCGCAGACCGGCCAGCCCAGCCCTGATCAGGAGAAACCCGTGTCACCATCCGTCGTATCGACACGCGGAGCTGTTGCCCGAACACTCACTGTCCTACTGGCGGTCGCCATCGGACTCGGCGCCTGCGCTACCGACGACACCGGCGAGCCGGTCGAGGACGGGCCGGTCGAACTCTCCGTCTTCTGGTGGGGCGCGGAGCGCCGGGCCGAGCTGACCCAGCAGGCGCTCGACGTCTACGCCGCCCGCAATCCGGGGATCACCTTCAGGGTCACCTGGCAGGGCTACAGCGGCTACTACGACAAGCTGGCCACCCAGGCCGCCGCCGGCAACACGCCGGACCTGTTCCAGATCGACGACAACTACCTGACCGAGTACGCCGAACGTAACGTCGTGCTCGATCTCACCCCCTACGTCGACAGCGGCGAGCTCGACCTTTCCGGCTTCCCCAACAGCCTGGTCCAGTACGGACAGGTCGGCGGGCGGACCGTGGCGGTCGCCGCCGCCGCGAACACCCCGGCGATGGTGTACGACAAGACTCTGCTGGCCGAGCTCGGTGTCGCCGAGCCGACGATCGGGATGACCTACCCGGAGCTGATCGACTGGGCCAGTCAGATCACCGCGCTCACCGACGGCGAGGTGGCCGGCACGATGGACCCGTCGGCCGATTACAAGGCGCTCTGGCTGTGGCTGCGCACCAGCGACCTGGAGCTGTACCAGGGCCGGCAGCTGGGCTTCGGCGTCGACGACCTCGAAGCCTGGTTCGAGCTGTGGCAACAGGCCCGCGACGCGAACGCCACGCCGAGCGTCGAGCTGATCAAGGCGGCGAACAGCGGCGACGTCACCCAGCAACTGGTCGCCACCGGCGACGCGGCGACGTCGTTCATGTGGTCCAATCAGCTGGCTGAGCTGCAAAAGCACACCACCGCCGACCTCGGTGTGGTCGCCTATCCCGGCGACCCGCAGGGCCAGTGGGCGCGGGCGTCGATGTACTGGGCGGGATTCCGGGGCACCCGGCACCAGCGGGAGGTGGTGGACGTGATCGACTTCCTGGTCAACGACCCGCAGGCTGGCCGGATCCTGGGCACCGAGCGTGGCCTCAGCTCCAACCTGGAGGTCCGTGAGACGGTGCAGGCGACGCTCGCCGACAAGAAGATGCAGGCGTCGGTCGCGTTCGAGCAGCAGATGTCCGATCTGTTCGGTCCAGCGCCGGTACCCCCGCCGCCCGGCCACACCACGGTCCGGACGCTGTTGGTCACGGCGGCGGAGAGCGTACAGGGCGGCGCGGCGACACCCCGGCAGGCGGCCGAGGAGTTCGTCGCACAGGCCAACGCGGTGCTGGCGAACGGATGACATGCCCCCCCGGGTACACCAAAAGGCGGGACAGGCGTAACAAGCAGTTACATTGGTCGACGTCACGCCGTTTCGACCGTACCGTCGGCATGGGAGGTCCCCCATGCCGGAGGATTACATCGGCCTGCGGGTCGCGCGGTGGCGTGACATCGCCGGCATGACGCAGCAACAGCTCGCCGCTGAGATCGGGGTAAGCCGCGAGTACGTTTCCATGATCGAGAACGGCAAGCGCGCGGTGACCAAGCGGTCCATGCTCATCGCGCTCGCCACCGCGCTCGGGGTCTCTACGATGGACCTCACCGCGCAGCCGTACCTGCCCCGGTCCCGCAACGACCTGGCGCTCTACGCCGCCGTACCGGCGATCCGCAAGGCGATGGACGACGACGAGCCGGCCGCCGCCCGCCCGGCGGCGCTGCTCGCCGCCGAGGCCGACCGGGCGATGCGGGCCCGGATGGCCTGCGACAACCCGACCCTCGGCATCCTGCTGCCCCGGTTGATCGCCGAGATCCGCACCACCGCCAACGCCGACGAAGACCCGGTCGCACTGCGGATCGCGGTGCAGGCCCTGGTCACCGGGTCGCTGGCGCTCAAACCACAGGGCCACGTCGACCTGGCGATGCGGCTCGCCGAGCGCGCCGTCCGGGCGGCGCAGCTCGCCGACGACCCGGCCTGCGTCGCCGCCGCCGACTACGCGCTGGCCCAGGCGGTCCTGGCCACCGGGCTGCGCAAGCGGTCCTGGACGTTGGCCTGCGACGCCGCCGAACGAATGCAACTTCACACCGGTACGGACGAAGGCCGCGCCTGGTACGGCATGCTGCACCTGCACGCCGCACTGTCGGCCGCCAGCCTCAGTCAGCACGACGTCGCCGAAACCCACGTCGCCGAGGCCGAGGACGTCGCCCGACGTACCGCAGGTGATCCGTGGCGGATGGAGTTCACCTCGGCGAACGTCGCGGTGTGGCGGGTCGGGGTGGTGCTGGAGAACGGCGAGCCGGGCCGCGCCCCGGAACTCGCCCGCAAAGTGGACCAGAGCGCGCTGCGGACCCCGCAGCGCCGGGCCAGGTTGCACATGGACGCCGGGCGCGGGTTCCACGCCGCCAAGCGCAACGAAGAGGCGGTACGGGCGTTTCTGCGGGCCGAGGCGATCGCCCCGCACGAGACCCGCAGCCGGGCCACCGTACGGGAGATCATCGCGCACATCGTGCGGGACTCGTCGCCCCGTGGCGGCTCCGACGAGCTGCGGCAACTCGCGGTACGGATGGGAATCGATCCACTCTCACCAGAGGATCACCCGACGTAACCGCTCGTTACGCAGAATCCGCATGCGGTCTCGTACCGTCATGAGTACGGGGTGCGGTGCCGGGTGTCAGTGGAGAGCCCCCGGCACCGCACCCCGGCTTTCGGGTCGCACCCGTGGCTCCGCTCGGCGGTCCCCCGTTGCGCTCGCACTGCCGTGAAGGACTGTCGTGAAGGGAGGGACATGGTCTCGTACGACGAGTACCTCTTCGCCGTCGCGGCGACACTGGCCCGCCGGCACCGCCCGCAGTGGTCATGGCGCCGGTGGCGGCGGACCTGCCGGTGTGGTGCCGAGCTTCCCTGCCGCACCCTGCACCGGGTGCCGATCAACCGCGGCCACTGGCCACGATGAGGCTCCGACCGTCACCGTCCGCTCAGTCGGTAGCCGACCAGACCGGCACCGACCACCAGCAGTCCCACCGCGACCAGCGCCTGCGCGACGCTGGCACCGCCACCGCCGGCCGGCTGATCGGCCGGAGCCGCCGGTGGTGCCGGCGCGAGCACCGCGTTGGTCGCGATCAGCGACGGGGCGGGCCGTTCCGCACCCGGCCCGGTGTCCGACCACTCGTAGCTGTCGCCGTCAACGCACCGCTGCACCGCCGGGAACCAGAAGGTCTGCCCGACCGTCCCGGTCAACCGGACCAGCACCGAGAACTCGGCGACCCCGGCGGCGATCTGCTCGGCGTCGATCGCCGGCCCGGTCCAGCTGACCCGGCCGGGGGTGACCTCGGCAGCCCACCCGGGCGGCTGTCCGGTCGTCGAACCGGCGATCGCCCCGGCCGGCATCTCGACCACCAGCTCGTTGGTGTCCGCGTTGTCGCAGCCGTGGTCGAAAGTGAAGGTCAACGTGGTGGCACCGGCACCATTCGGGGCCGCGCCGGCCAACTGGGTGTGGGCCGCCGCCGGCGCCGCCGACCAGAGCGTCACCAGCGCCGCCGGTGCCAGCCCCAGTAGCACCGCACCGAGCAGCCCCAGCAGTGCCGCGCCGAGCAGCGCCGTGGCACGTCGTCGGAACCTGTTCATCGGCTCCCCACCAGGCTCATCGGATCTCCACTGGGATGGTCGCGATCGGGCTGTCGAACCGGGAGGTACGTGCGTTGACGGTGACCTCCCAGCTGCCGGGCATCGGGAAGTCGGCGACCGCCTCGTAGCGACCGGGGCCCGTCTGGGCGAGCCGGCGGTCCAGCGGCCCGACCCCGACCTCGGGCAGCGTCACGGTCACCGCCGGCGGCGCGACCGGCTCCAACGGCTGCCCGGCGGCGTCGAACAGCGCCAACTCCAGCGCGTTGATCCCGGTGGCTCCGGGGGTGATCCGGATCTGCACCCGTCCGTCGCCGAGCGCGGCGTCCGCGACGACGGCCTGCTCGACGGCGCTGGTACGGCCGTCGGCCGAACCGGTGGCGGCGGTGTCGGTCTCGGAGGCCCGGTCCGTCGGGTCCCGGGTGACCAGCACACCGGTGACGGCGAGCACCCCGACCAGCAGCACCGCCTCCGCCCGGACGGTGCGGCGCAGTGAACGCAGGGCGGCGGCCTCGGTGTCAGGTCGGCGGGTACGCGGCACCAGCAGGTACCGGTTCCAGCCGGCGATGCCGACGAGCACCCCCACCGCCGCGACCTTGCCGAGCAGCACCAGCCCGTACGTGGTGCCGAACAACCCCGACCAGGATCCGACGATCCGCCAGCCGAGCAGGACTCCGGCCACCGCCAGCAGGGCGACCAGGAACGCGGCGGTCTGGGAGAACGCGGCCACGACGCCGGCCCGCTGCACGGCCGACGTGGTGTCGAAACGGCGGGACAGCAGGTGCACCAGACCGAGGATGCCGCCGAGCCACACCGCGGCGGTGACCAGGTGCAGCAGGTCGCTGCCCAGGGTCAGCCAGACCGGGCCGAAGCTGCGGGTGTGTCCGACCAGCGCCAACGCGCCGAGCGCCAACCCGGCCCCGGCGAACACCGCGACACCGGCCGGGCGGCGGGCCGTCCCGGCGCCGCCGCTGTCCAGCCGGGCTCCGACCAGGACCGCGAGTACGCCGGCGGCGGTGAGCGCGGCGGCCAGGCCGAGGTCGGACAGGTAGCCGGTCCGCCAGGTCGCCGGGTCGGCCAACGCGCCGATGTCGGCCGCGTCCTGCCAGGCGGTGGTGACCGGCGGCATCACCGCCACCGCGACGAGGGCGACGACCCCGAGCCTCACCACTGTGGGCAGCTGTCGTCGACGCGCCGGGATCGGCAAAAACGACAGGCCGAACACGGCCAGCCCGGTGCCGCCGAGCACGCCGACGTACAGCAGCGCCTCGGTGACCGGGCGGAGCACCCGCAGGGCGAGGTCAGGCTCGGTGACCGGGATCGCGACGCTGCCGGCGGTGGGTGCGCCGATCGCGAAGCTGAACCCGCCGGCAACCGGGTGGCTGTCCGCGGAGATCACCCGCCAGCTGACCACGTACGTGCCGTCGGCCAGGCCAGTCGGCAGGTCGACGACCACGGTGCTGTCCACCGACCTGGCGGTGACGTCGACGGTGGACCCGGCGGCGTCGAGGACCTGCACGCCCTCGGTGCGGACCTGGACCGGCTCGTCGAAGGTCAGGGTGACCGACGGCGGCGCCTCAGCGAGCAGCGCGCCGTCCGCCGGATCGTTGGCCAGCAGCGTGGCGTGCGCGGCGGCCGGACCGGCGCCGGCGAGCACGAGCAGCAGACCGAGCAGGCTTCCGAACAACAGTCCGGGTACGGCGAGCCGCGCTGCTCGCCGTACCCGGTGCGGCGACCGCACGCCTATGTGGTCTTCCGGGTGCGCTGCAGCGCCAGGCCGCCGGCGGTGAAACCGAGCAGGCCGAGGATCAGGCCGATCCAGCCGACGACGGAGCCGCCGTCGCTGGTGGTGGAACCGGCGGTGGTGAGTTCGGTCGGCTCGGCGTCGTCGGCGGGCTCGTCACCGGCGGCAGTGCCGTCGGCGTCGGCGGCGGTGATGACGAACGACGGTGCCGGGTAGTCCAACTCGTGGCTGTCCTGGCCGTCCGCCGGCACCTGAGCCCAGGCGGTCTCGCCCTGCTCGCAGGTCTGAATGGCGGGGAAGATCAGGGTCTCACCGGCCGCGTCGGGCAATCGCAGGGACAGCTCGAACACGTCGCGGTGGCCTTCGGGCAGTGGGGTCTTGGCGGTGTAGACGATCTCCGCGACTCGCTCGGTGAGCTCGTTGCCGTGGCTGTCGGTGACCGGCGGGTCGAGGGTGGCCATCACCTTCTCGACCGTCCAGCCCTGGTTGATGGTGGGGGTCACCGAGTTGATCAGGTCGGGGATCTGAATGGCCACCTTGGTGGTGGCCGAGCCGTCGCAGCCGTGCGGCACCGACACCGTCAGCACGGTGTAGGAATCGGCGGTGGTGACGGTGGGGGTGACGGTGACATGCGCCGCCGCCGGGGAGCTGGCGAGCAGCACGGCGCCGCCGGCGATAGCGGCGACGGCACCGGCTCGGGCGACGCGACGAAGGGTGGAGTGCATTGACGGGTTACCTCTCGATCATCGGGCCGCCGAGGGTGCCGCTCGACGGGTTCTGACGCGTTGGTCGGCTGCCGACGCCCGTTGGTTCCCGGCGGATCCGATGATTTCGTGAGAGTCGATGGTCACGTAGGCCCGGGTCAACGGTCCTGACTCTGGTCACCGTCGCGGCCGGATGGCTGGTCACCGTCGCGGCCGGACAGCTGGTCGCCCTGAGCCGGCGCGCGCCACATCGGCCAGATCGGCGGGCCGTCCGGCAGCTGGACCGGTTCGTCGGCGACGTACCCGTGCCGAAGGTAGAGGCCACGGTTGCGCGGCGTGGTGGCCTCCAGGTACGCCGGGGTGGCCGACGCGTCGAGCAGCCGGTGCTGGTGGGTCAGCAGGGCGGTGCCCACGCCCCGGCCCTGCAGCCAGGGTGTGACGCCGAGGTACGCGAGATACCGGTGCGGCCGATCCGGCCGATGTCCGCTTAGGACACAGTGCAGGGCGGCGACGCGGTGCTGCCAGATACCGGCGGCGAGCATCAGTCGACGCTGGTGGACGGTGATGTGGTTGGCCGACTCCGGCTGCTCGCGCTGGTACCAGATCGCCACCCCGGTGAACGGTCCCGCCACGTACACGTCGGCGCCGGTGTCGATGGCGTGTTCGAGTTCGATGATGAACAGCGACCGGAAGGTGGTGACCCGGGCATCGATGTCCCCCACCAGCCACTGCGAGACCGGTGCGATCAGAAACGCCTCGGTGAGCAGCGTCGCCGCCTGAGGGATGTCGTCGTGGGTGGCGGCCCGGACGGTCATAGCGGGTGTGGTCGCGTTCATCGGCACGCTCCAAGAGGGTGAAAGTGTGGGTGGAATGAAACAGCTGTGAGTTGCCCGGTAGGGGATCGTGCGGTGACAGGTCGAGCCGGCCCTGGCTGGGCGGGCCGGCTCAGGTACGACCGCTCAGCACCGCGTTGCCGACCGCCGCGCCGGTCTGGCCCAACAGGTCGCGCAGCGCCGGCCGCAGCGCCCGCGGCAGGACGTCGAGGTGACGGGCCACCTCGGGTTCGGCGCCGTCGAGCAGGTAGGTGTCCAGCCCGGTCGCCACGGCCAGCCCGGCAAGGAACAGGTCGGGCTCGTCGAGCGGTTCCATCCGGCGCAGCCGCAGCGACAACCGCGCCCACGGCCAGGCCGCGAGGTTGATGTCGACCGGTACGTAGATCGTCCGGGTGCGCATCAGCCGGCGGACCTGCTCGGGTCGGACGACACCGGCGGCGGTCAGCCGCTGGGCGACGTGGTCCGGGGCACGCTCCGACAGTACGGTCAGCCAGACCCGTACGCTGGTGTGCTCCGGCTCGTCGAGCAGCAGCCGCAGCGCGGAACGACCGAGCGCGTCGGCCGGCGCCGCCGGATCGACCACCCAGACGTGACCGGCGTCGACGACGACGGCCTGCGCGGTGACCAGCTCGGCGAGGACCGCGCTGGCCAGGCCGAGCCCGACCGCCCGGGGGTGCAGCCGGGCGCGCCCGGTGACGTCGTGATGGGCTAGCAGAAAGAACTCATCGGCGAGCAGCGGCACCGTTGACCACCACCTGCTCGGCGGGCGGCGGCTGGACGCTGGCGCGTCCGCCGACGGCGGCCCGCCGCACCGCGGCGACGCTGACCAGCGCCTGTTGGCAAGGTGGATGGTCGGGTCGACAGTCGACGTGGTGGCCGTCGGCCCACACCCACTGCCCGCCGTAGCTGCGGGCGGACCTGGTCCGGACGTAGGTGATCAGCAGATCGAAGGGCTCGCCGGGCACGGGACCTCGCCCGTACCGCCATTCGGAGACGGCGAAGCGAAGCACCGTACCCGGTGGCAGCTCCGGAACTTCCACGTTCTCAGCATTGTATGTCATATATATCAGTCCAGCCGGAATCATCGGACGCGCCACTGGGGGAACGCGTCGCCATCCAGAGCACCGCAGGCGATCCGGACAACGTTTTTCCTAACGTGAAGATCCAGGTCGGGGAGAGCACTTGGCGGACATTGGTCACGTGGACCAGATGAATTCCAACTCGTCGGCGGCACCACCGATCCGGACCTCGGACAGCACCTCCCGGAACGCCGAGGAAAGGTCCCCGACGGCGGTGCCGGCCAACAGGTCCGGATGATGAGCCGCCACGGCGTTGAACACGAGACGTTCGACGGTGAGCGCGTCCACCGGGCTCAGCCGGCAGCCGCACGGGGCGCCGTACACCCAGCCGTTGAGCCTGGCCATCGGAATCATTTGCCGTTCGCAAGTTGCACAGAAGAGCAGGCCGGCCAGGGGTGACGGATAGCCACCCGGCGACGTATTGGGAGCGGCGACCCGAGCATCATTCAGCTCGACGCCGTCGGTGATCTCCCAGCGCGTGCCACGGCTTCTCGCCATCGCGGACTCCTCACCCTGGGACACCATCGATTGACCGCCATCGGCGGACGCAGATCGAGTCTGCCAGGGCACCCACAGTGGTGCAATGCTCAACGCGCCGGTGAAACCGCACCGAAAGTTTGAAAACCCGAAATAGCTGCGGATTCGTCTTCGTCGACGCTCCGGAGGTCGTCCGGATTCCGGCGGCGGCGCCCCGATCGGCCACCTCCACCACGCCGACCAACGAGGACGGTGCACGCACCGGCCGATCCCGACACTGGCGGACATCGGCTACGCTGGTACGCCCACGCCTCGCGCGGGTGATCCCGGTGGCCGGCGGGATCCCTCCCCATCACCGTCCCGTCGGCCACCGCCACCGCCGTCGTGACCGGTCGCCAGCACCGCCGTCGCCGACCTTGATCGACAATGGCACGATCTCCGCCATGGATCACGGGCACGGCAGACTCGAACTGTCCATCGGATACCCAACCAGCCGGCCGACCCGGCTCGCGGTGCTGTCGGTACTGGGCGTCGGGCTGGTCACCGCCGGGTGCTGCCTCGGCAGCCTGCTCGGGCTGGTGGTCTCGGGCGGCGGAGACGAGCCGACCCTGCCGATGCTGCTCGGCACCGGGCTCGCCCTCGCTGCGTCGGCCGGTATCGGCCTGCCGATCGCCCGGGTCGCCCGGACCGGGGCGTGGCTGTCCGGCACCCAGCTCACCGTACGCGGACTCGCCACCCGCACCGTCGACCTGCGTACGGCCGAGACCGTGACAATCTCGCCCGGCTCCCCCGCGACCACTGATGCGGACCCGAACAGCGGCGGTGCCCCCGGCACCCCGGTGCTCACCGTCAGCGGCCCGGACGGCACCGTCCGGCTGCCGCTGCGCAACCGGGAGGGCACCCTGCTACCCGCCGCCGAGATGATCGCGCTGGCCCGGGCGTTCTCCGCCGCTTCCTGCCCCGGCGCACACGAGGCCGCTCATCTCCTACACACCATGGACGCCGATCCGAGCGCCCTGCTGCTGTGACCGCCGCCGTCCATCGGGTTTGCCGGCCGGTCGAAGTGGTAACCCGGAAAGGGTGAGGCAACCGGCGAGCGAAGGGGGCATCATGACCGAGGGGTTGTCGAAGCTGGTCAGGATGAGCGACGCCCACGAGATGGTGGCCGATCCGGCCGAGGACATTCGTGGCCGGAAGGTGTGCGACGCGGCCGGCAAGGACATCGGCAAGGTCGACGACCTGCTGATCGACGAGGCCGAACACAAGGTCCGGCTGCTGCGGGTCGAGCACGGCGGCATCCTCGGTTTCGGGGCCACCCCGTCGTTCGTCCCGGTCGACGCGATCGTCCGGATCACCGACGACGTCGTGCACATCAACGAGTCGAGTGAGCGGGTAGCCGGTGCCCCGCCCTACGATCCGGAGCTCGTGTCACAGGACAAGTACTACGAGGAGCTGTACGGCTACTACGGTTACCCCCCGTTCTGGGGCGTCGGGTACGTGTACCCGGGCTACCCGTTCTACCGTTAGCCGGCACCGGACCGGGTCGGGGCGACGTAGGCGCTTCGGCGTCGGGTAGCCACCGCCCGGTACCGCAAGCCCCGACATGGTCGGTTGCGAACCGCTGACCGGCCGATCCCTGCCCGCCTGGCGGCCGGGTAGCGTGGCCGGGCATTGGCGTCGCGACGGTTGGACAACAGGAGTCATGGCACAAGGTCCCGGATCGGCCCGGCGTTGGCTGCTGACCGGCGCGGTCGTCGCCGCGTTGCTGGCCGGCGGCGCGGCGTGTACGAGTCAGGGCGGTGCCGAGGCACCGCCGGCGGACGGGCAGCCGACGAGCGTACCGCCGTCGGTGGAGTGCCCGCCGACGAACCAGGCGGTCCCGGTCGACGCCGGCACCGTGGCCGACCCGTCGGTGACGTTCGACCCACTGCCCGCCGGCGGGACGCACGTCGCGGCGGCGGTGTCGCCCGCCGACGTCGGTCCGGGGCAGATCCGGCAGACCGAGCTACGGGTGTACGGCTGCACGGCGGGCGACTGGGCGCAGGTCTTCGCGACGTCGCTGGACACGACGGACTGCGAGATCGTGCTGACCCCGGTTTCGGTACGGGGCCCCGACGAGCAGGATCTGATCTTCGGCCGGCGGTGCGGCAGCGGCGGGTTCCTGGACTTCGACGTGCTCGGTGTCACCGGTCCGGGCGGCATCGAGGTGCTGCACTCGGAGACCGCCCTGGCCGCCGGGCAGGTGACGCAGGACGGTGACCGACTCGTCGTCGTCACCGGATCGCAGGAGCGGTCGCTGGTGTGGCGGGACGGGAGGTACACGGCCCAATGAGCAGCCCGTCACCTGCCGGAGCCGGAGCCGGAGCCGGACCCGAGCCGCTCGGCGACCCGCACGAGGAGCCGGCGCGGACCGGTGGCAGCCGCCTGCGGGTCGCCGTACTGGCGCTGGTCGTCCTGCTGATCGTGGTGCTGGTCACGGTCGCCGCAACGATGTGGGCGGTGGGCCGCTCACCGTCGGAGCCGACGCCCGCCGGGCCGACCGCGTCGCCGGCCGCGTCGGCGAACCCGTCGGCTGATCCGGCCGGCTCCGACGCCGACGACGAGTTGCTGATCACGACGCGCGGGATCGGCCCGTTGCGGATCAGCGGTAGCGTCGCCGAGTTGACCGCGACCGGCGCTCTCGGCACCGAACCGGGCGACTTCTGCCCGGACCGGCTGGTCGGCAGCGACGAACTCGCCGGGGTGGTCGTCTACACCGCCGAGGACGACATCGCCGCGATGATCCTCGTCGAGGAGTCGTCGCTGTCGACGGCCGAGGGCGTGACGGTGGGTAGCACAAGTGCCGAACTGCGTGAGGCGTACGGCGAGCAGCTCACCCGGCACACCGCCGAGAACAACCCGTACTCCGAGAACTACCTGGTCAGCAGCGGCACGCTGGCGATCGGCTTCACCGTGTCTCAGGACACGGTGGGCAAGATCCTGGTGGCGCCGACGGAGGTGCTGCGGGCCGTCTACGACGCCGGCGAGTTCCACTGCTGACCCACCGGCCCGGTCGGCCGCTGAGCAGGGACCGGGTGGCGCCGCTCAGCGGTTCCAGACCAGGGTTCAGACCATCGTGAAGTACTCCAGCTTGTATTCGGCGTCGCGGATGAAGACCGGATACTTGCCGGTGAACCCCGTCCGTCGGCGGAGTTCGTCGGCCGCGTCGGTGAAGTTTTGCTGGAAACCGACCGTGAACCACTGTCTGTGGATCTCGGGCCCCGGGTTGAACAGGAACCCGGCGATGCCGTCCGGTGCCACGCCGAACGCCTTTACCTCGTTGTTGTCCGGGGTGTAGGCGTCCAGGTCCTGTGTCTCGAGCGCGTCGTTCTGGGCGTCCACCACGGTGTCGTGCAGCTTGCCCAGCCGGTCTAGGGCGCGCTCGTGGGTAGGGATGTTCGCCGGGTCGTACTGGTAGTTCGTCGAATCGTCCTTCGGACTGAAGTGGAACATCCGGCTCATGTCCTCCCCGCCGGGCCGGGCGTCCAACTTGAACGCGTCGGGGATGGCGAGCAGCGCCATCACCCGACCGTTGAACAGGGTCGACTTGAAGTCGTTCTGGATCAGTGACCAGCTCTGCGCCGGGATACGCGGGTCGGGCGGCGGTTTCGTCGTGTCCTGCTTCTTGTTGAACTTCGCCTTCAGCTGCTCCAGCTTCGACAACCCCTGCGCCGGCGGGGCACCCCGGGGGTCGGCGCTGTGGTCCAGCACCCCGAACACCGCGTCCAGATTGCGGAAGTCCACGGTCCGCACGAGGACACCCGATCCGGCCGCGGCGTCGAGGATCCGTTGCGCCTCCGGCGGGGCGTCGGGCTTGGCCTCGTCGTCGGTGTCCTTCCGTTGCACGGCACGGTGTGCGTGGGCGTGTGCGTGGTCACCGGCATGGGCGTGGTCGCCGACGGCACCTTGCTGGATGGTGTGGGTCAACTCGTGCCCGAGCAGTGCGTCGCCGCCGGTGGTGCCCGGTCGGTAGTCGCTGCGCCGGACGAACACGTCGGCTCCGACGGTGAACGCCCGGGCGCCCAGGGCGTGGTTCATCCGGTCGGACTCGGTGCCCACATGGACCCGCACCCCTCGCAGGTCCGCGCCGGACACCTGCTCCATCCGTCGGCGCACCCCGGCCGGGACCGGTCGTCCGCCGCCCCGGGCCCGGGCCACGCCCTGTTCCACCGCCGCGCCCGCCGACTCACCCACTGCCGTCGCGGGCACCTGCCCGACCGCCTCGGGTGCCCGCTGCACCGACCCGCCGGTCGCCAGCCGCGAGATCCGGTCCGCTTCCTGCTCGAGCGGGTCGGTGGTGGAGCCAACCGCAAGCTTCGCCTGGATGATCGCCCTGGTCTGCCGGTTGCCGTACCGGCGCTGCAGGCGGTGTGCCGGGTTCGATGACGGGCGCACGCCGGGTGCACCGCTGACGCGGGAAGCACCCGGCGTACGGCCAACGGGTTCATGCTGGTGCGAATGCATCGGGACAGCCACCGTCCTTCGAGCCTCGGCGGCCGGGAGCCGCCGGGCAGATCATGGTCGCCTACGTCCGCACCACGTTAGCGAGTAGGCGTCTTTCCACCATCTGCCCGGCCGACTCAGCCGTCGGGCGGCTAACCGAGTGGTCGCCAGCCGTCCCGGTATCCGATCGGGCCGTCGCCGTCCCGCGCGGGTCGCCGCTGCCCGTGGCAACCGCCCGGCACCGGCCCGGTCCGGATCACCGCCGGACGTTCGACCAGGACGCAGGTCCGCTCTCCCGGCCACCACCAGCCGGTGGACCGGGCCAACGTCGCCCACTCGTCGAGCTGTGTCTCGTCGGTCCGCCGGTACCGGGCCAGCCCGAGCCGGCGCAGCACGTCGTAGTACGCCACCCAGTGCGCGTCCTGCTGGCCGTACCAGGCGGTCGGCACCGGCTGTCGCCCGACGGCCGCGAGTGCCGCGCGGACCGGTAGGGAGAAACCGTCGACCAGGCTGGTCCGCAGCGCGTCACGGACCCCTTGCTGCAGGACGACCCGCAACGGTACGCCGGCCGCGAGCGCCTCGATCGGCGGCAGCACCGGCCATTTCGGTCCGGCACCGTCCTGTTTCTGGCCGGCGTCCTTTTTCCGGGCGTCCCTGTTCCCGGCGTCCTTCTTCCGGCCGGCCGGTGGTGGGATCAGGTCGGGATGGTCGGCGCTCGCGTCGAGGGCGCTGCGCAGCCGGGACAGTCCGGCGGCGAGGTCGCTGGCCAGCGGGGGTTTCCCGGCCGGCTGTCGGCCTCTGATCCACTGTTGGAGCAGGTCGTGGGTGGGCAGCCCGGTCAGCAGCGGCAGCGCCTGACGGGGTGAGTCGACCCAACGGAACCGGGGCCGGCTGCGGCAGTGCCGGGCATAGATGCGGGACAGGATGTCCTCTGTGGCGGCCCGGTCGGCGGGCGCGGTCACCGCGCGAGGGCGGATCCGCCCTTCCGGTAGGAAGTGATCATGTCCACCATGGTGGCGGATCGCGCCGCCGACCGCAACCGGCCTGCCCTCTTCGGCCGGCTCTCTTCCGGTCAGCCGGCGAGCTGCTGCCACAGGTAGTAGAGCGCGAACCAGGTGAAGAAGACCACGGCGGCGACCACCAACGCGGTCGCGGCCCGCCCGGCGCGCAGGGCGCGCGGCATCGTCCGCCGGTTGAGCCACAGCACGAGTCCGGCGACCAGCGGGATGTGTATGGCCTCGATCGACCCGGCGAGGGTCAGCAGGGCGACCGGATCACCGAAAATCAGGAAAACGGCGTACGGCAGGGTCGCCAGCCACAGCACGACGGCGGTCCGGCTGATCACCACCGGGCGGGTGAGAGTGTGCTCGGCGAGCCGCGCCGGGAGCAGCCGCCGCACGCCGTCGGTGTACAGCCGCTGCCACCCGTCGATGTTGGTGAGCGTGGCGGTCCAGAACGCCGACACCAGGCCGACGACCATCAGCCAGAAGCCGACGCTGCCGAACACCTCGCTGAACAGGCGGGTCAGGTCACGGGCGACGTCGGCCTCGGCGGGCACGATGCCTTCCGGCCGCAGCAGCTCGGCGCCGAGGACAAGGAACGCGACGGTGATCAGCGCGACGCCGACCACCGCGAACGTCGAGTCCAGGCTCATTGTCCGCAGCCAGCCGCGTACCCGGTCGATCTGATCGCTGTCGAGGTCCCGCGGGTCGCGGCGGTCCGCCGCCGGCACCCCGGCGTGGCCGATGCCCTTGGCGGTGATCCAGTACGAGTACCACATCAGTCCGGCCGCGCCGTTGGACAGGAAGCCGAGCCAGGGCAGGATCTCGGCGACCCGCAGATCGTCCGGTGGCACCGGGACGAAGCCGGCGGCGGCCTCGGTCAGGTCGGGCCCGACCTGGATCGCGGCGACGACCGCACCGAGGGCGAGCGCGATGCCGAGGACCCGGGACGCCCATTCGACGCCGGTGTAGTGCCCGACCAGCACCAGCCCGGCGGCGGCGGCGATGACCGCGCCGGTCCACAGCTGGATCGGACCGGGTACGGCGAGCGCGAGTGCGCTGCCGGCGGCGCTGGCGATACCGGCGATCGCGGCGATCCCGACGACCAGCTGCGGCACCAGGATCACCCAGATCGCCCAGCCGGCCGGGCCGGGCAGGCCGGCCAGGCCGGTGAGCAGTCGGCGGCCGGTGACGACGCTGTAGCGGCCGATCTCCCGGGTGACGAAGAGCTTGAGGACGAGTACGGCGACGAGCGCCCACATCAGACCGTAGCCGTACTGGGCACCGACCCGGGGGGTGAACAGCAGCTCGCCGGTGGCGAGGGCGGCGAGCGCCCACAGCACGCCGGGACCGATGTAGCGGAAACGGCGCCAGCCGGCCGGTGGTTCGGGTACGCCGGTCGACCGCTGCGGTGCGGCCTCGGTGACCTGGCTCATGCCGTGTCTCCTTCGAGGGGTGGACTCGTCGGGTCGATGCCACTGCACGAGCCGGTACCCAGCCGGCGACTTCCTCACGCACATCGCCCATCAGTCAAGAGATGACTTCACAGCGTTACATCGGTAATCTTAGATGTATTGCTCGCCGCACCCGCACCAGGTGCCGACGACCGTCCACGAAGCAACCGAGACAGCCGAGCACCCGAGACAGCAGAAAGGAAGCAGATGAAGCGCGCAGTCCTGCGTGTGGCGACCGTCCTCGCCGCCGCGATCGCCGCCGCTGCCCTCGCGGCCAGCGGCGCCACCGCCAGCCCGTCGATCCTGCAACGGTTCTCCGTCCCGTCCGGGGACAACTGCACGTACGGCTACACCCAGGGTCACCTGGAGTGGCGCTCCGCCCCGCCGACCAGCACGGTACGGGTGACCGGGGTGCTCGCCGACCGTCCGTTCCCGAACGACCCGGGAGCCGTCTGCCGCGACGACAGCCGCTACACCATCGCCAGCTACACCGCGTACGCCGGCGAGCGGGTCATCGACGAGACCGCCCGCCGGGTGAACAACGGCGTCGTCGAGATCGAGTTCATCCTCGGCGCGAACGCCGCCGTCCGAGGGATCGACCGCGTCGTCATTCAGGTCTGCCGGGTGTCACTGCTCGACATCACTCCGATCCCGGACTACTGCGGCCGCCCGCACACCTTCACCCCGTCGGCCGTCACCCCGACCGCGCCCCTCTGACACCGAGCCAGGTAACTCCGCAGCCCGGCGCCGATCCTCGCACCCTGTTTCATGATCAGTTCAATTCACGTCGGCGCCGGGTTGCACCTTGCAAATCAATCGATTAGCGTCGTGGCTGTTGGTCGTCGTACGGGGCGAATTGATCAACCCCCACTCGCCGGCCAACAATTCCCGCGTGGCTGCAGGTCGCGCTATCTCAGTCACGCGGACTCAATTGTTCCAGCACGGGGAGGATCGATGAAACAAGCAACACGGGTGCTCAGCGCCCTGGCCGCAACCGCCCTCGCCCTTGGCGGCGTTGCCGCGCCGGCACAGGCCGTGGCCGGACCAGCGGAAGCCGCGGTCGCGGTGCCGGGAATCGCACCACCGGGCTCCGCCAGCACCGCAATCTATCTGGACAGCGCCGGCCGGGTGATCCCGATGACGAGGGCCGCCGGCACGACCGCAGACACGGCGCTGATCGGCTGCACACCGGAAAGCGGCCGGGACAACCCCCACCGGTCCGGCACCGGGGTGGCGGTGTCGGGTCACGGCTGGTGGCGGCAAGGAAACTGCAGCAACGACCGGGCGAACGTGTTCAACTGCCTGTACGAGTGGTACACGGACAACAGCTGGCGACAGAAGGCCTGCTCGTCGACCAGGGAACTACGGCCCTACACCGGAAGCGGCGACCGCACCGTCGCGCGCCACGACTGTGACGACACCCAGATGACATCGTGGCGCAATCATGTCGACGTCGACGTGATCGGCGAAATCGACACCGGCGAGTGGCCGTATCGCCAAAACGACGTTGCCTGCCGGGTATACTGACCCTTCAGAAAAGCAGTACCGTCTCAGCTGCCCGGCAGCTGGAAAGGAAACAGCATGCCGGAACGCAGCATCAATGCACGGCCGGGCCTGGTGCCGGCGACCCGTCGGGTCGCCGGCACCATGTTCGCCGCTCTCTACGGCAGCGTCCTCACCGGATCCGCGGACGATGTTCCACACCGGACCGGCGGGGAGCTGGACGCCTATTCGCTCTTCTACCACCGGTCACTCGCCATGGGCTGGCTCGACGATTCCTCGGCTGGCGGCGATCGCGACAACGGCATGCTCCGGTCGGATGGCCTGTGGGCGACGAACGACGCCGGGTGGGAGCACCCGGCCGCCGCACCCGACGCCGGCCTGTTGTCCTGGTTCCAGGTCGACGCCAGCGCGGTGGCGGGCGACCGGCCACTGCCGGTGCAGCCGTTCCTGCACTGCGCCGAAGAGGTGACGGCCCGGCGGGGTTCGCTCGACCTGTCTGCGGTGCAGCTGCTGCTACCGGTGCACGGGCTCGACCCGGCGTCCCGCCCGCCGTACGCGCCGGTGCCGGCGACCCGGACGAGCCCGTGGTTCACCGGGCACGGTCCGGCGGACCGGACGCCGGTCGAGATCACCGTCAACAGCGGCCGGGAGCCGTCGTTACCTGACGTGGCGGTCCAGCTCACCGAGCTACTCGCCGACCTGGGTCCGGATGTGTTCGGGTACCGGTCATACGACCTCGCGGCCGCCGACGCCACCCCGGCTCCGCTGTTCGACGACAGCTTCTGGAACGGCCCGCCACTGCACGGGGTGGCGCTTCGCGGTGAGCTGGTCGAGTGGTCCTGCGACGCGATCGGGTGGCTGGCCGAGACTGTCGCCGACGCCGTGGCCCGGCTCGGCGTCCGCACGCCGTTGCTGTTCACCGCCGTACGCTCTGGTCAGGTTTTCTGACCGCCGGAGGGGTCTCCGGCGAGGGCGGCCTTGACGATCACCGCAGGCTCGTTCTTCGGTACGTCGTAGGAGGCCATCATGTCGGTGTCGACGGCCCCCATCAGCAGGCCGGTGACCTGGGTTTGCTGGGCGGCCAGTTCCAGCCGCACGGCGTTGGTGAGGTTCCACTCGGCGGCCTTCGCCGCCGCGTACCCGCCGGCACCAACGTTTCCCAGAAGTGGGTGTCCATCTCCCGGCGGATCAAATCGAGGTCACCGCCGACCAGGTCGGCGCCGGTGGCGACCCCGGCGTTGTTGATCAGCAGGGTGACGTCACCGTTGGCCCGCGCGGCGGCGGCGACCGAGTCGGTGACGTCCAGCGGCAGGACCCGTACGCCGGGCAGGTCGACGGACTCGGGGCGGCGGGCGGTGGCGTACACCGGGACGGCTCCGCGCTCAAGCAGCTGGGCGGCGAAGTGCCGGCCGATACCACGATTGGCCCCGGTGACCAGGGCGGTTGCTCCGGAAATCTGCATGCTGGCTACGCTAGAACTTGACGTTGACGTCAAAGGCAAATGCTTGTGATAGGGGTCACTGTGCGGATCGGTGACCTGTGTAGACGCCAAGGTCAACACGCCCGAGTCACGCGCCCGGCTGACCGCCGAACGCGACCGGATTGACGCGCGGATCGCCGAGTTGACGGCGGCCCGCTCCCGGCTGGACGAGGTGATCGCGCTCGCCGCACACCCGGACAGCGGCTGCGCGTACGAGTCCGGCCCGGCCGGACCGCCCTGATCGGGGTTGGCCAATAGACTGCTCCCGGCTTTGGGCGACCTTCTTGCCGCCGGCGTAGAGGTAGAAGACCGCGAGCAGCCTGACGAACCGGGAGCTCAAGGAGCTGTGGCGGGCCACTGCGCTGCTCGGACTGCCCGCACACCCAAAGTCAAACAGTCGATAAGGACAGGAACCACTACCGTCGTGACAGTCGACATTCGCCGCCTACTGTTACTGGTCCTGCCACCGATCCTGCTGGCCGGCTGCACGAGCTCGACCACCGGGCCCAATGCCACGGGGTCGACGTACCAGCCGTACCAGGTGAGCCCGGAGATCTGCAGATCCATCGACTTCGCCGTCGTGGCCGAGGTCTTCGGCGAGAGCGCGATGCCCGACAGCCTCGCCGAAGACCTCGGCCGCGACAACCGTTCGTTCATTTTGATGGAGGACGGCACCGTCCGATGCGGGCAGCTGATGGGTGGCCTGCCGGGCAGGCCGGGAGGCTTCGCGGCCGTTGAGGTCACGCTGTACGACAGCGAGGAGCAGGCACTCGCGGAGCACTCACCATCACCAGTGTCCGACTGGACGTCCCTGTCGACGTCGCCAACCGGAGACACGCTGCCCGACGGGCCGGCCACGGTCGCTGACGAGATCCGAGTCGCTCAGGACGGCGGCTCCGACAGCCCGGACAGCAAACAGACCACGGCGCTCGTCCGACATGGTGGCCTGGTCATCGTGGCGGACCTTAACGCAATCGGGGGGAACCAGTCGTTGGGCCCTGCCGCCGCACGGCTGCCTGCCGTCGCCGTCGCCCTGGCCGAGGAGGCGTTCGTCGCGGTCCGGAGCCAGCAGCCTCGCTGAATTGCCGGCCTGTCCGGTCGCAGGTGGGTCCGGGCAGTCAGGGCAGGGACAGCAGGTCGGCGCTGTCGGCCCACAGGGCGTCCCGGGCGTCGTCACTGCGCGCCAGGCGGGACGGGGCGGTCCAGGTGAGCTGGTTGTGTACGACGCGGGCGTAGTAGTGCCCGGGTGGGGTGGTGACGGCGCCGAGGGTGAGGTCGGTCAGGGCCGCTGCGACCGCCTCCCGGCGGTTGAACCGGGGCATCAGGCGGGTCGCCCGGCTGAGTATCCGCCAGGCCAGCCGCATCGTGGGCGAGGCGTCGCGCAGCAGACCGGTTCCGGGCGTCGGTCCGGGGTCGAACGCCAGGACCCGCCACTGCCCGCTGCGGGCCTCGGGCCGGGCGGCCAGGGCCCGTACGGTCAGCACGTTGCACAGCTTCGACGATGTGTACGCGCGACCGCCGGCCGATCGTGGGTCGGTGTCGCGCTCGGGGTCGGTGTCGGGACGGGCGAGCAGGCGCGCGTCGGCGTGTCGGGGCGGCGTCGGCAGCAGCGTGTCATGGTCGGGGTCGTGGGTGCCGCTGGTGGTGACGATGACGGTCGCCTTCGGCGCGAGGTTGGGCATCAGCAGCCGGATCAGCAGGTAGTGCGCGAGGTGGTTGACCGCGAAGGTGGTTTCGAAGCCGTCGACGGTGCGCCGGTCGCCGGTGCGGAAGCTGAGACCGGCGTTGAGCACGAGCGCGTCGATCGGGGTGCCGTCGAGCCGGTCGGTGACGGCCCGGGCGAAGGCACGGACACTGTCCAGCCGCGCAAGGTCCAGGGGCAGGGCGTCGGCGTCGCCCGACGCGGTGTCGGGGTCGCCCGACGCGGTGCGGCGGGTGCCGGACAGGACCCGGGTGCCGGGCTGCGCGGCCAGGCGCCTCCGGGTGTCCGCGCCGAATCCCGAGGTGCCGCCGGTCATCACGATCGTCTTCACAGCCAGGACAATATGAGTGAGCGACTCATGTTGTCAACCGGAGTCTGCGACTCACCTTCTTCCCGCTGGATAATGCCTCCGTGACCTCCTCCTCGTCTTCGCCGCAGCCCAGACGGATGCGGGCCGACGCCCAGCGCAACCGGGCCCGGATCCTCGCCGCCGCCGAACAGGTCTTCGCGGCGGCCGGTCCGTCCGCCTCGACCGAGGAGCTCGCCGAGCTCGCCGGCGTGGCGATCGGCACCGTCTTCCGTCACTTCCCCACGAAGGCCGCCCTCATCGAGGCGGTGTTCATGTCCCGGCTACGGGAGATCACCGCGTACGCGCGGGAGATGGCCGCCGACGGCGACGTCGGCGCCGGCTTCTTCGCGTTCTTCACCGAGGCCGTCAAACAGTCGACGGTCAAGCACGCCTTCACCGACGCCGCCGACTCCGACGACGAGGCGATGGCCGCGGTACGGGCGGCGATCGCCTCAGCCGGCGCGGACCTGCGCGACGCGATGGGGGACCTGCTGACCAGGGCGCAGCAGTCCGGAGCCGTACGCCCGGACATCACCACAGCCGAGTTGGTCGGGCTGATGATCGGCACCTCGCGGGCGCTGGAGCAGGTCGGCCCCGACCAGCAAGGCCAGCAACGAATCCTCGCCGTCCTGCACGACGGACTCACGCCCCGGCCGCGCCCAGCGTCGTCCACCTAGTGTCGACGGAATCACCGCAGCGCTGGACGAACTACAGCCGGACCACCCTGCCGGACCTGCTCGGAGCCTTTCGGAGTCGCTCGGAGCCACTCAGAGAGTCGCTCAGGGTCGCTCAGAGCTTGCTCAGCATGCCGGTCAGCTGCTCCTCGGTGCGGGACGTCTCCGCCCAGCTACGGCCGACCACCACGTACTCGATCGTGCCCGTCTCCTCGGTGGTGTCGTTGTAGATGACCACGCCGTGGTCCGATCCCCGGGTGAACAGCAGTCCCTGCTCGTCCAGGGCCTTCACCAGGATGTCGCAGCCGGGCGCGGGCACGTCGATCCGCGAGGCGAAGACGTGATGGTCGAGGTAGTCCTGACCGAGCAGCCGTCGTCCGATCATGTCGATGCCGGTGGTGCCGCCGACCCGCCCGTTGAACTCGTTGAACAGCAGATCACCCGATCTGGTGACGATCGCGTCGATGTTCATCGGCCCGTAGTAGCCGAGCTGCTGGGCGACGATCGCGACCTGCTGCATGTACGCGCCGAGGTGCGCGTGCAGTCTGGGGGTGAGGTTCTGCGGCGGGTAGATGCTGCCCTTCCAGGTCTCGGCCATGCGTAGGTCGCTGTAGCTCATCAGTGTCGGCGCGCCGACGCGTGGCACGGTCATGTCAGCGGACAGTTCGCGGACCGACTCGTGGTAGACCTCGATGACGTTGTGCGCCGGGCTGGCGCCGGCCGGCAGGTCGGGCAGGGCCGTCAGGCCGAACGGTTCGAGCGCCGACGCGACCGTCGCGGGGTCGGTCGCGGCCAGGTGGACCACGTAGTGGGCGCCGGCCTCCTTGCCTCCCTCGACCGTGGTCAGCAGGATGTTGCCGTCTCCGCCGGCGTTCACGTCCTGCTTGACGATGACGGCCCCGGTGCGGGTGAGCAGTTCGGACACGCCGTCGACCAGCTCCGGTCCACGGTCCACCACCCGCCCCTCCGCGACCGGGATCCCGCAGGCCGTCGCCATCGACCGGAAGACCGACTTGGAGTTGACCAGCTCAGCGGTCCCTTGCGCGAAGCGCACGGACTCCTCCGCGCCGATGCCGAGCAGCCGCTCCCAGGAGGCGATGTCCCGGTCGTGGATGTAGCACTCCAGACGCCATGGGTTCGCGCCGTCGCCGCGTGCCGCCACGAGGCCGCGCAGGGCCTCGGCAAGCTGTGGTCGTTCGCCGGGGTACCAACCGCCGCCGGGGTAGTCACCCAGGGAGAGCACGGTGGGGGGCGACGCGAGGCCGAGCAGATCGGCGACGTACGCCAGCCACGCGTCACTGACCTTGCCCGGAAGAACCGCTACGTCACCCTCGTCCATCGACCACAGCATCCGGTTGGCGAGAAAGCGGTAGGAGTCCTTCGCGTCGTCCGGGACGTCATCCGGCCGAGCCGCCATCGAACGGCTGGTCGAATTGACGAACATCAACTTTGGCAACGGTCTTCCTCTCGGCTTGACGTGGTGTCCCGAGCAGGGCGCTTACCACGTTGGTGTCGAATCTCGAAACGGTAAGAGGTACGGCTGACGAGCACGCTCGGCCGTGTACACGGTTCCGCGCCCTACGGGAGTTGTCTTCTCCCATGTTGCTCTCATACCTCGACTACCGCCGGTAACCCATCACCCTCTGTGAGGGCAATTCAGAAGAAGCGGGGACCTACCGCCCGCACCATGATGTGGATCTCAGAGAGCTTGCCGTCAAAGTCATTTACCGGGAGTGGAGAAGGCTGTGAAATACGATTCCGCCATGTCCGACGTCATGGATGTGAGATCCGAATACATCCGTGCCCGATGGGCATTCGTCGACGGGGCGAGAATGGCCTCTCTGCTGCAATCTCTCGGCGCGACCGACGAGGATTTCGA
The DNA here is from genome assembly GCF_049179115.1 of Solwaraspora sp. WMMB762. Classification (NCBI taxonomy): domain Bacteria; kingdom Bacillati; phylum Actinomycetota; class Actinomycetes; order Micromonosporales; family Micromonosporaceae; genus Solwaraspora; species Solwaraspora sp. WMMB762. The sequence continues at coordinate 6,378,170 of NZ_JBMHMD010000001.1, read as the reverse complement.
GCAGCTGAAGCTGGTCAGCGAGCAGTTGGAGTCGGACCCGACCCTGCCTTTCCGTAAGAGCAGGAACGGGCGCATCTGCCTGAACCCACAGACCCGGCGCGGTTACCGACTGGAGGCGCAGCCCTTCGTTCTCTCCCGCGAGGAGGACTTCGTCCGGCACGACTCGGAGACGCTGCGAACGTTCGACGAGGTGCAGGACGACCTGCAGCTGAACACCGCGCTGCAGGCGATGCTGGTCTTCAAGTTCCTGGTCGTCCACGGTGTCGACGTGGCACGGCGGCCCCGGCTGGACTACGACCGCGCCGAGTGGATCTGCACCCTGTTCAACCTACGGACCGTCACGACCACCGGCCTGCTGGGCGAACCCGCGCTGGAGGGCGTGCACTCCGACGGGGTGGACCACACCATGACCACGTTCCTCTCCGCGCGAAACATGACCACCGACAGCGCGGAGACCTTCCTGCACGACATGCGGGAGGTCAACGGCCGCCGCTGGCACGAGACGGACCCCGCGTTGATCAAGGGCAGGGCGCGGCACGGCGACTTCCTGGACACCCTGATGGTCGTCGATCACGAGTACAAGCACAGCGTCTCGCCGGTCTACCCGATCGACGACACCGAGCCGGCCATCCGGGACATGCTCATCTTCTTCACCAGGAAACCCACCGAGAAGGGGCACGTCTCGTTCCGGTACGACTCGGTCGCCCCGCACCGCACGCTGCCCATGTCGTTCGGCCTGCCCGCCCACCTGCCCGCGCTCGCAACCGCCAACTGATCGGAGTGACGCCATGACCGAAGAGGTGACGGAAACGACCGAGAACATCGAACGCGTTTGGTATGAAGGCAGCTGCCACTGCGGCGGGGTGGTGTTTTCCGCAGCGGCCAGTCGAAACCTGACCATCACCCTGTGCAACTGCGGAATCTGCCACCGGCACGGCCACCAGGAACTGATGACCCCGGAGGCGCGGTTCAAGCTGCACCAGGGACAGGAGTTCCTCAAGCCGTACCGGTTCGGCAACCGCATCGCGGACCACACCTTCTGCGCGGTCTGCGGTGTGCTGCCGTTCTACCGCCCCCGATCGCACCCCACCGGCTATTTCAGCGTCAACGCGCGGTGCCTCGACCTCTCCCCCGCCGAGAACATCGAGTTCGTGGAGTTCGACGGGCAAAACTGGGAGGCGAGCATCGCCGCCGGCAAACACGTGCTGACGGAGTAGGTGACATAGCAGGTGTGGACAGGTTCCGACGTCGTCACCGTCGACTCGTTGCGCGAGCGCGGTGGGCTCAAATGGGCCACCGCCGGCCCGGAAAGACTGGCGGCGTGTGTAGCCGAAATGGACTTCGGTACGGCACCCGAAGTCGCGGACGCATTGCACGACGCGGTGGACCGCGGTCAGGTCGGTTACCTCACGCCGCAGCTGACGGCGCAGCTGGCCGAGGCATGCGCCGCCTGGCAACACGACAGGTACGGATGGGATCTGTCGCCGGCGGACGTACGGCCGTTGCCGGATGTCATCCGTGCCCTGCACGTCGCCATCGACTGCTTCTCCCGGCCCGGCTCGGCCGTCATCGTGCCGGTGCCCGCGTACCCGCCGTTCCTGGCCGTACCCCGGCTGCTCGGTCGACGCGTCATCCAGGTCGAGATGGTGGAATCCGGCGGCCGCTACGGCTACGACCTGGACGCGCTCGACCATGCCTTCGCGGCGGGCGGAAATCTGCTCGTGCTCTGCAACCCCAACAACCCCCTCGGCGCCGTCATGACGCCCGGCGAGCTGTTGGCCGTCGCGGAGGTCGTCGAACGGCACGGTGGCCGGGTGTTCAGCGACGAGGTCCACGCGCCGCTCGTCTATCCCGGGCACCGGCACGTCCCGTACGCCAGCAGCTGTGACGCCGCCGCCGGGCACACGGTGACGGCCACGTCGACGTCGAAGGCGTGGAACGTGGCGGGCTTGAAGTGCGCCCAGCTGCTGACCAGCAACGACGCCGACCGCAAGCGGTGGGGTGAGCTCGGGCGGCTGCACACCGACGGCACCGCCACCCTGGGTGTGCTGGCCGCCACCGCCGCGTACCGGGCCGGTGGGCCGTGGCTCGACACGGTGCTCGGCCGACTCGACCACAACCGGCATCTGCTGGCCGAACTGCTCGGCGTACACCTGCCGATGGCCCGTTACACCCCGCCCGAAGGCACCTACCTGGGCTGGCTCGACCTGCGCGACTACCCGCCGGCCGCAGATCTCGCCGACCGCGCGCGGGTGAGCGTGATGGACGGTGCCGAGTTCGGCCCGTCGGGCACGGGTTTCCTCAGACTCAACTTCGCCACCACCCCCGCTATTCTCGCCGAGATCGTGCGGCGGCTGGCCGACGCCGCCGCCGTCCCGGCAACAGCGGGTACGGTCCGGTCGATGACATCCCGGAGGTTGGTTCCTTGACGACAGTGGACGTGCCCGAGCGGGCACGGCCAGCCGACGACCTGCTGCGCTCGCACCGCGGCTTCCGGCTGCTGCTCGCCTCCGATGTGGTCAGCCGAACCGGCGGCCACGTCGCACTCGTCGCCCTGCCGCTGCTCGCGGTGCTCGTGCTGGATGCCTCCGCCCAGCAGGTGGGGCTCCTGGTGGCGTCGAGCACGCTCGCCTTTCTCGTCGTCGCGCTGCCGGCCGGGGTCTGGGTGGACCGGCTACGGCAGCGGTCGGTGCTGGTGGCCGCCGATCTGGTCCGCGCGCTGGTGCTGCTGTCGGTGCCGGTGACAGCGGCGTTCGGGGCGCTGAGCCTGGGGCAGCTGTACGCGGTCGCCCTGGTCATCGGGGTCGGCAACGTCTTCTTCGACGTGGCGCAGCAGGGCTACGTCACGTACCTGGTGGGCAAGGACCGCCTGCTGGCCGGCTTCAGCAAGCTGGAGGTGGCCGGCAACGGCAGCCAGCTGGCCGGGCCGCCCCTGGGCGGGGCGCTGGTCCAGATCATCACCGCCTCGGGCGCGCTGGCCTTCAACGCGGTCGCCCACCTGGCCTCCGCCTGGCTGCTCGCCCGGATCCGGCCCCGCGAACCGCAGGTCCACCGGCCCGGTGGGCGGCCACGGCTGGGCCGGGAGCTCACCATCGGGGTGCGATACGTCGCCGGGCAACCGATTCTCCGGCTGGTCGTGCTGCACGGCATGATCGCCCTGCTGTTCGAGTACGCGCTGCTCACCGTCCAGCCGTTGCTGCTGGTGAACACGCTCGGCCTGTCGCCGGCGGCGTACGGCCTGGTGACCGGGGCCGTCGCGGTCGGCGGGGTGGTCGGCAGCGTGTTCGCCAACCGCTTCGTCGCGACGTTCGGCATCGCCCGTACGCTGTGGCTGCCGTTCGCCGTGACGTTCCCGCTGCTGCTGCTCATGCCGCTGGTGGGTCAGGGCTGGCTGGTGGCGCTCTACCCGATCGGCTACGCCGCCTACATCGGCGGCAGCGCCATCCAGAACGTTGCGCAGATCACCTACCGCCAGGCCATCTGCCCGCCGGAACTGCACGGGCGGATGAACTCCGCCATGCGGTTCCTGATGTGGGGCATGATGCCGGTCGGCGGGCTGTTCGGTGGCTTCCTGGTGCAGGTGGTCGGGGAACGGACCGCGCTGTGGGTGTGCGCTGTCGGGATGTTGGCCAGTTTGCTGCCGATGCTCGGCAGACCGGTGCTCCGGCTGCCCCGCGACGCCGGCATCGGCCAGGGCTGATCACGCAGCGGGCGATCGATATCAGTTTGATATAGACAGTGCACTTGGGGTCTCGCGGCGGTACGGGAGACCATGTACGTCGGGATCATTCGTCCCGGAGCACGGGCTGAGCATCGATCGGAGTGACGTTGGGACCGAACGCGCAAACCGCACGTGCGCAGATCGTCCGGTTCTGGCGGACAGTGGAGATGTTCAGCCCGCAAGGTGTCGAAAAGACCGACCCGGATCGGCAGGTGTTTCCGGTCAGCCCTGGGCAGCCACTGCCGTGGGAGGCCGGCCACCAGGTCAGACGACAGAGGCTGGACGACAAGCAAGCCTGGCAACACGTCGTCTACCTGGGCGTCTACCGCCTCGACCAGCTGTTCGAGAAGCTGTCGACCGTCTTCGGGCCGGACCAGGACAGCTATGACGAGCGGCCAGCGGGAGAGAGTGCCCTCGCCGCCTTCGTGGTCGACGAAAAAGGGATGGTCCTGCCCGATTCGGTCGTGCTGTCCAGCTGCGCCTGGGCCACCGGCGAGATACTCCGAACCAAGCGCGCCGACAGCGGCCTGCTGTCCGACTTTGAGAACGCCACGTCCACGTTTCACGAGACAGTGAAGGAAATCACCGGCGAGGACGACTACTCCGAGATCCGCGAGCCGAAGTGGCAGTGGATGCCGTATCTCGTGGATCACCCGCTCCTCGCCTCGTGTCTGGAGGCGGCGGTGGAGGCGGCAGGCATCGACGAGACGCTGTCCTGCGCCGAGATCCGGGTCAAGAGCCAGATCGTGGCCCGCAGCGGCGCACAAACCGCCGGCAGCGAGTTTCTCAACAGCTTCATCGTGAACGATCTCGACCTGGTCGCGGGCAAGACAGCCAAGGGCGGCATCGGCGCCGCGTTGCGCGATTATCTGCGTCCCGAGACCGGCATCGCGACCAGGGACCGGGTGGACGTACGGGACCGGACCGACGCGGTACTGACGGCGACGGCCCCGCAGACCGTACCGGCGGGACGCTGGCCCAGCCAGCCCGGGCACGCGCTCGCGCTCAATCAACAGCTCGCGGTCAACTCCGCCCTGAGCATGACCACCGCCGGCGTACTCGGCGTCAACGGCCCACCTGGCACCGGCAAGACCACGATGCTGCGCGACCTCGTCGCCGCACTCGTCGTCGAGCGGGCCCGCCAGTTGGCGACGTTGTCCGACCCGGGTAAGGCGTTCACCGGCCGGACGCTGCGCTGGCGTACCGGGGAATTCACCCGCGTGGTCAGCCTGTGGCGGCCCAGCCTCACCGGCTTCGAGATGGTTGTCGCCTCGGCCAACAACGGCGCCGTGCAGAACGTCACCGACGAGATCCCCGCCGTCGGTGCCATCGGCGAGTCCTGGCGGGAACAGGCCGCCGCCGTCGACTACTTCACCGATGTCGCCACGGCGCTGCTGGCCGACGAACGGGACGACCAGACGGCGACGCCGGTCGCCGACCGCGCGTGGGCGCTGGTCGCGGCACGGCTGGGCAACAAAAAGAACCGCAGCCGGTTCGTCGACAGGTTCTGGTACCACGACCCCGACAAGCCATCAGCCAAGCCATCAGCCAAGCCGGCTGACAAACGCGCGGGCAGACGCGCGGGCAAACCTGCCGACGGTCACCGCTGGTCGGGGCTGCTGTCAGTGCTCAAGGGGTACGAGCAGACCGGCCCGGACGTCCCCTGGTTGACGGCGGTGGCACAGTTCGAGGCCGTGGAGATGCGGGTAGCGCAGCTCCGTACCGAGCGGTCCGAGGTCTACCGCGACGTCCAGCGCCGGGCACAGCTCGACGAGAAACTCGCCGGCCTGCGGCACGCGGTGAAACAGGCGACGGACGCGGTCGAGACCGCGCGGCTGCGGCACACGGCCGCCGTCTACGACGAACGTGATCGGGCGGCGGAGGCCGACCGGATCGCGCGGGCCCGCCAGGCCGAAGCCGAGCAGGACGCCCGCCGGCGCCTCACGGCTGCCCAGCAGCGCATCGCGCAGGGTCAGCGGCAGGCCGAACGGCTGGTCGAGGGCCGTAAGGCGACCGCAGAGCGCGGCGTCCGGTCATGGGAGGCCGAGCTGAGCCGGCGGTGGCAGACACACGCCGCGCACCAACAGTCGCGGCCGAGCCTGTGGGAGTGGCTACGTACTCTCGGCGAGGCGCACCGGCGCTGGTCGCACTACGACCGTTGGCTCCTCAACGAGGTCCACCGGGCCCAAGGTTCGCTCGACGCCGCCCACGCGGAGCTCGGTGCCGCACAGCAGGAGATCGACGGCGTACATCGGGCGGTGGACAACGCGCGGCGCGAGACGGGCGCGATCCAGCGCAAGCTGGACGCGGGCATCCCCAAGCCGGAGGTCGATCACCCACCGCTGACCGCGGCCCGGCGGGCGGTGGCGTCGGCCGAACGCAAGATTTCGACCACCAACCAGGCCCTCCGCAAGGCCGAGAGCGCGGTACGGGCGGCAGACAGCGAGATGGCCGCGCTGGAAGCCAAACTCGCCCGGGCAGCCGACGCCCTGGGCCGGCACTACCCCGACGCCGGCTGGCACACCGACCGCGCGCGCCGGGAGATGACCGCGCTGTGGACCGACGAGGAGTGGAACACGGCCCGCAGCGAGCTGTTTCTTGCCGCGTTGGCGCTGCACAAGGCGTTCCTTCGGCACAGCGCAGCCCCGCTGCGACGCAACCTGCACGCGGCGATAGACCTGGTCAGCGGTGACGCGCCCGCCGACCTGCCCGCCGACGCGGCGCTGGCGGCCTGGCAGAGCCTGTTCTTCGTGGTGCCGGTGGTCTCCACCCCGTTCGCCTCGTACGCCAGGCTGTTCGGCCACCTCGGCAAGGAGGCGCTCGGTTGGCTGTTGATCGACGAGGCCGGGCAGGCGACACCGCAGAACGCCGTCGGCGCGCTCTGGCGGACCAAACGTGCCGTGGTCGTCGGCGATCCGCTGCAGCTGGAGCCGATCACCACCCTGCCGTTCCGCACCGAACAGACGATCCGGGCCAAGATGAAGGTCGACGAGCAGTGGTCGCCCAGCCGCATCTCGGTGCAGCGCCTCGCCGACCGGCTCACACCGCTGGGCACCTCGCTGCCGGACGCCGACGACGGCGGCCCGACCTGGGTCGGTGTGCCACTGACCGTGCACCGGCGCTGCGATCAACCGATGTTCGACATCGTCAACCAGGTCGCCTACGACGGACTGATGATCGAGGGCACCGGTACGGCGGCCCAGGACAGGTTCCGCGCCGACTACCCGACGTTGCCGCCGTCGAAGTGGATCGACGTCGCGGGCACCACGGCTCGGGGTCACTGGATTCCCGACCAGGGCCGGCAACTCGACCGGATCCTCGGCACCCTCGCCGAGCTGAGCTTCGACATGTCCGAGGTGATGGTGATCGCACCGTTCCGGGATGTTGCCCGCGAGGTTCGCCAGCGGGCCCGGCGCTACCGTGGTCTGGTCGCCGGCACCGTGCACACCGCGCAAGGCAAGCAGGCCGACGTCGTGGTGTTCGTCCTGGGCGGCGCACCTGACCGCCTCGGCGCCCTCCGGTGGGCATCGAAGAAGCCGAACCTGCTCAACGTCGCGGTCAGCCGGGCCAAACGCAGGCTGTACGTCATCGGGGACCGGCAGGCGTGGTCGCAGATGCGTCACTTCAAGGTCCTCGCGGCGAAGCTGCCCCACCAGCGTCCGATCGAACCGTAGCGCTGCCGGTGTCAGTCTTCGTCCGGCAGCGGGTCCAGTCCGAGGTACGGGCCGAGCAGGCGACGCAGCCGGGCCAACGTGACGGTGCGGGCACCTGCCGCCTGCGTGCAGTCGGCCGGGCCGACCGCCTGGGACGCCTGCACGATCAGTGAGCTGACCAGCTCGGCCATCGTCTCCGGCTCCGGTTCGCCGTGGTCCGCCAGCGCCTGCCGCAGCGGCACCTGCAGCCGGGCGTGGAACTCCTCCAGCGGGCCGCGCAGCACCCGGGGCTCCACCACTCGGGTCAGGGCACGCGCCACCGCCTGCTCGGAGCTGGTGAACAGGTCGACGTTCGCTTCCACGTACGCCCACACCCGGGTGGCCGGCGTCGGCGCCGCCGCCACCTTCGTGACGACCTGGCCGGCCCAGTCGGGCAGCACGTCGGCGACGACGGCGGCGAGCAGCTCCTCGGCGGAGGTGAAGTACTGGTAGACGCTGGTGCGGGCCAGCCCGGCGCGCCGCCCGACCGCCGCCATGGACGGTGCCTGCGGCGACTCGGCCAGCAACGCGCGGGCGGCGTCGAGCAGGGCCCGCCGTTGGCGGGCGTGGTGCTCGGCGACGCTCGGCGCCTGGATCCGCGGCATGCGCTCGTTCCTCGTGGCGGGGGGTTCGCGCCGAGTCTACGGCTCAGACGCTGCTCTTCTCCGCTGCGTTGAGGCGGCCGTCAACCATGGTGAGCACCCGGTCGCACTGGTGCAGCACCTCGTGGTCGTGGGTGACCATGACGGTGGCGACGCCGTGGTCGTGGGCTTCGCGGGCCAGCAGCGCGACGACGTCCTGGCTGCGTTGGCGGTCCAGCGCGGCGGTGGGCTCGTCGACCAGGAGCAACTGGGGACGGGTGACCAGGGCTCGCGCGATGCCGACGCGCTGCCGTTCGCCCCCGGAGAGCTGGTGTGGACGCCGGTCGGCCTTGTTCGCCATGCCGACTTCGGCCAGCAGCTGGCGTGGGTCGCGCGGGTCGGCGTACCGGTCGAAGGTCAGCGGTAGCCGCACCTGGTCGAGGCTGGTGAGGGCCGGGATCAGGTTGCCGCTCTGGAACACGAATCCGATCCGCTGGCGACGGATCGCGGTGAGCCGGCGGGGCGGCGGCGACGTCGAGATGGACGTGGTCGAGGGCGGTGACGGTTTCCTCTCCGTCGCCGTGCAGCAGCGTGACGTCGGTCAGCGACAGTACGGCGGTCATCGGTTGCCTCCGAGCGCGGTGAGCGGGTCGACGCGGGTGATCCGCAGGACGGCGACGGCGGCACCGACCACGCCGAGGGTGAGCAGCAGGGCGATGGCGACGGCGATCGGGCCGGCTTCCAGCACGAACGGCATCGGCGTGGACGAGATGGCCGCACCGGCGGCCACCCCGACGGTGGCGCCGGCGGCGGCCGACAGGACGAGCAGCACCACCGACTGCAGCAGACTGTCCCGCAGCAGGTAGCGGGTGCTGGCGCCGAGCGCGCGCAGCACGGCGATCTCCTGCCGGCGTTGCACCGTGAGCACGGTGAAGAAGGCACCGACGACGAGCGCCGAGATCGCGTAGAGGAAGACCTGGATCAGTTGGAGCGTCGAGGTTTCGGCCGTGTAGCCCGGCGAGGCGCCGTACGACTGTTCGCGGGTCATCGACGTGGTGCCCGCTGCCTCATCGCCGGCGGCCAGGGCGACGGCGGCGCCGTCCTGGGCGCGGACGGCGACGGCGGTGATCTCCTGGTAGATACGCTCGGGCGGGGCGTCGCCCGCGCGTACCCCGGCCTTGACTTCCTGCCAGGTCCGCAGCGGTACGTAGCCGACGTCGACGTGGCCGTAGGTGTGCTGCTCGGCGAGGACACCTACCACGGTCAGCGGGGTGCCGGCCGGTTCGACGGTGATGGTGTCACCGACGCCGATCCCCTCCTGGGCCGCCGTGGCGCTGATCACGACCTCCCCTTCGCCGGCGAGGCGGCTGCCGTCGGCGGTGTCCGGGTCGAGGAACGAGCCGAGCTCGACGCCGAACAGCGCCAGGTCGATCTCGACCCCCTGGTCGCTGCGGCCGTTGGCGAGGGTGTTGCCGAACGGTGCCGCCTCGGCCACGCCGGGCTGGCGCGCCCAGGTGTCGACGGCGTCGACGTCGACCACGCTGCGGGAGAACGCCGAGTCCTTGGCCACGCCGTCCTGGAAGGCGAGCGAGGTGACGGGCAGCCGCTGCAGGCCGGAGACGCCGTCGTTGACCAGGCCGACGGACAGGCCGCTCAGCAGCACGGTGAGGACGGCGATGAGCGCCACGACGACACCGATGAGAGCGAACCGGCCACGGGCGAAGGCGAGTTCGCGAAGCGCGAGGAACATGGGTCTACCACGTCCGACAGGTAGTCGACAGCATGTCGGGAAAGATACCGACGCCCTGTCGGGATACCAAATCGCTACGGCACCATCCAGCTCAGCACCGGGGTCGTCTGCAAGCCGACCAACAACGCCATCGCGCAGATCAACAGCACGCTCCAGCCGAACATGCGGCGGAACAGGTCGCCCTCCCGGCCGCTGAGCCCCACCGCGCTCGCCGCGATCGTCAGGTTCTGCAACGAGATCATCTTGCCGATCACGCCGCCGGAGGCGTTGGCGGCGGCGAGCAGCACCGGGTCCAGGCCGGCGCGCTCCGCGGCGGTGACCTGGAGCGCGCCGAACAGCGAATTGGACGACGTGTCCGAGCCGGTGAGCGCCACGCCCAGCCAGCCGAGGACCGGCGAGAGCAGCGCGAACAGGCCGCCGGCACCGGCCATCCAGGTGCCGAGCGTCGCGGTCTGCCCGCTGCCGTTCATCACGAACGCCAGTGCCAGCAGCCCGCAGACGGTGAGGATCGCCCAACGCAGCGACGCCAACGTCTGCCCGTACGCGACGAGCGCGGCGCGCGGGGTGACCCGCAGGATCGCCATCGTGATCAGACCGGCCAGCACCAGCAGGGTGCCGGTCGAGGAGAGCCAGTTGAACCGGAAGACCGGCAACGACGACGGCTCGCCGGACACGTTCAACAGGTGCAGACCGGGCCAGTCGAACAGCACGGTGACCGAGTTGAGCGCGCCCGCGACCGCCGGCACCTGCGACAGGCCGAAGATCGCCACAATCACCAGGTACGGGGCGTACGCCCGCCAGACCTCGACCGGCGCATCCGGCCGCTCCGCGACGTCCTTTGCGGACCCGGAGTCGGCTGCCTGGTCGTCGTCACGCCGAGGCGGCCACACCCGCGCGACCAGGGCCACGACCACGGCGCTGACCAGCCCGGCGACGATGTCGGCCAAAGCCACCGAGAAGAAGTTCGAGGTGAGGAACTGAGCCAGCGCGAACGACGTTCCGCAGGCGAGCGCCACGTACCAGGTTCTGCGCAGCGCTCGGCGACCGCCGACCATTCCGACGAGCAGCAGCGGTATGAGCAGCGCGATCACCGGGACCTGACGCCCGGCCATCGCCCCGAGTTCGTCCGCTGGCAGGTCGGTGACCCCGGCCAGCGTGGTGATCGGCAGGCCGAGCGGCCCGAACGCGGCCGGCACGGTGTTGGCCACCAACGCCACGGTGGCCGCCTTCATCGGGCCGAAGCCCAGCGCCAGCAGCATCACCGTGGTGATCGCGACCGGGGTGCCCTGTCCGGCCAGCCCTTCCAGCACCGATCCGAAGCAGAACGCGATCACCATCGCCTGCACCCGCTGGTCGTCGCTGACCCGGGCGAACGAGCGCCGGAGCACATCGAAGTGTCCACTCGTCACGGTCATCCGGTAGATCCAGATCGCGGTGCCGAACGTCCACACGAGCGGGAACAGCGCGAACGTCGCTCCCTGGCTCGCGGTCAGCAGCGCCTGCCCGGTCGGCATCGAGTACGCCACGATCGACACCAACAGGGCGACGGCGAGCGCACCGAGCGCGGACAACCAGGCCCGTACCCGGAACACGCCGAGCAGCAGGAACAGGGTGACGATCGGCAGTGCGGCGACGAGGGCGCTCAGCGCCAGTGAGTCGGCGAGGGGGTCCAGGATCGGCTGGTACACGCGCACCTCCGGGGAGCAACACGTCGCCCGGCTCGGCGCCGTACGCGAAGTTCGCTCATTTTCCCCAGTCGATCATGCCGAGTCTTCGCAAAAATTGCGCAGTTGCCCGCCGACCGACCTTGATCAAGTCGGGCTACGTGCCGGGAAAATGATCTCGCAACTTCCATCCGGGACCGAGACACCGCAGGAAGCAGCCATCCACACATACTCGCCGCAATCGCAGCGGCCCATCGTGCACAACAGCACCTCGCCGCCGCGCTGGAGCACCTGTCCAGGTCCCGCGAGCACCTCAGCAGCTACGCGGCCAGGATCAACGGATCCCCGATCGAATCCGGAAGCTCTCCGACACCCTCTCCGGCGGGCGCCTGGTGGTCACCTCCGGAAACCCTCCCCCGACATGTCGCGGAGGCAGGATCGACGTTCCTGCCGCGCCCGGAAGGCGCGAACCGTCCCACCTCTGGCATCTACGCGGGCAACCAGGTCGAGTCCGGCGGACGGGACAAAAAGCGTTGCAGCGGACCTGATATCCGATCCGCTGCGGGGCCCGCCCGTCACCTTCTATCAACACGTCGAGTCCAAAGTAGCCGCGATGATGCGGCGCGACGGCACCGCCAAGGCGGATCTCGTACTCGACAACACCGTGTGTGGAAGCAATCAACGCGACCAGGATCATGAATGGTCCTGCGACAAGATCCTGCCGGCCATCATCCCCGCAGGTTCGGAACTGACGATCTACGCGACACGCGACCAGGGAAAAACCTGGTTTAGCCGGACTTACGTGGGCACAGGCGAGAGGATCAGCAAATGACGTTCGTCATGACCGACTACCACGGACATCGGGAGCCGCTGGCCGGCCCGGATGACGCCGGTGAGTGGTTCGACGAGCAGGCGTCATCGATCATGCCGCACGGCGGATGCGGCCAGACAATATGGTTCGGACCGGCGGACGCGCCGCCGGAGCTTCGAATCGACGTGGACGTCGACGTCGGGCGGGCTGCCCTACGCTGGTCGGACGGCTCGTACGGCGTACAGCTCGATCCGACCGTGCCGATCGCCGTGCTGACCTCGCCGGACAGCGGGACCGTCGACGTGCCCGCCTGGCTGGCCCGGGTCGGCGTCGACACCGCGAGTCAGGCCGTTGTCGAGTACGTGTCGACCGGCCAACGACCGACCTGCCTCACCTGGTCGTCGACGCCGCCCGACCAACCAGGGCCGACGGTCGCCGGATGATGAAGCCCGCCTCCCCGACTACGGACCATCGCCGCTGACGGCACCCACGCTCACGTCGGGTCGCTGCGGTTCGGCGGGTTCGCTGTCGCCTCGGGTGAGGCGGTCACGGAGCAGGCCGTGTCGGAACTGGTAGACGCCGCCGGCTTGGCGTAGCACGCCCCGCCGATGGGCGTCGGCAAGGAACGCCATGATCGGCCAGGGCAGGTCGCCTCGAACGCACCACCACAGTCGCGCGTATTGAAGCGCACCCCACGATGTTCGGGTGATGCCGAAGGTGAGCCCGAACGCGGGCCCAAGGACGAACCCCACCACGAGCCCGACCGTAGGTCCTCTGTCAAACCCGAACATGATCCCGACCGTGAGCCCGAACATGATCCCGATCGTGAGTCCGACCATGAGCGCTCGGCGTCGGTCGTTGTGCAGGAGTGCGGGCGGATCGACGGCTGTGACGTCGGCGTCGCCGCTGTCGAACAAGGTGGTGAACTCCCGAACGAGCCCGTACGTGAGCCCGATGGCGAGGGTACCCGCGAGCCCGGCCACGAGACCGACCACCAGTCCGACGGCAAGCCCGACCACGAGCCCGCGCTCCAGCCCGACCGCGAGCCCGACGATGGACCCGATCAGAAGCCCGGCCGCGCGCCCCACCATGAGCCCGAACGCGAGCCCGGATCCGATACGACGGATCAACGACCGGGTCGACCGTCGCCAACGCGTCTGCCGTCGCGACGGTTTCACGGGCCCGAACGTGAGCCAGGTCGCGAACCCGGCAGCGAGCCCGACCACAAGCCCGACCGCGAGAGCCGCGGTGAGACCTGCCGCGAGCCCAGCGGCGAGCCCGGCGGCGAGCCCGTACGTAAGCCCAGCTGCGATTCCGTGCGCGAGTCGTGTGTGGCGGGGGATGGCGTGAACGAACTCCCACCAGGCGAGGTCCTGGGTGTCGCGGCGGCGCATGTGATTGGCGAGGTTGCGAAGGTACCGGTGGGCCTGCGCACGACGCCAGGTGCGACCCGCCGTGCCTGGCTCGGGTGGGTCGGGGTAGACGGCGGGTATGAGCCGGTCGAGAAGATAGGCGTGGACGGTGTCGGTGTCGGGCAGGTCGAGGAGCCTGGCGGGATGGCCATCCGCCCGGTCACCATCGGTGTGGGTGATCCGGGCGAGGTCGACCCACAGCGGTGCGCTGAGCGCGGCGGCCAACCGCCCGCCGTGCTGGGCGGCGTCACGGTCGAAGGTGGTCGCCCAGTCGTCGGGACGGCTGGTGGCCCGCTGCAGGTACGCCCGTACCACGTCGGCGGGGATGGGGGTGAGCTCCACGACCGCGGCGGCGGCCATGGTGGTGCCGGACAGTTCGGCGAGGGTGTCGAGGTACTCGGTGGTACGACTGGTCAACACCAGCGGATGGTCAGGGTCGAACATGTCGCTGATCGCCCGGACGGCGCGGGCCCGACGGGAAGCGGGCATCTCGTCCAAGCCGTCGAGCAGCGGAAACAACCGGCTGACCGGGACCGGAGTCTGGTGGCCGTACTCGTTGGCGAGTTGGGTGGCGATCCACTGTTCGAGGGTCTGCTCGTCAGCGTTCCAGGTCGGCAGGCGCAACAGCACCGGCACCCGACCTTCCGGGGCGCGGGCCCGCAACAGCCGCAGCGCCTCCCGCAACAGCAGCGACGTCTTGCCCGCGCCCGGCTCGCCGAGGATGACGACCCGACCCCGCAGCCGCTCGTCGGTCAGGACCTGATGCAAGCCGTCCGGGTGACGCACATCAACACAACCATCGAGCTCGAGCGGAGTCGGCTCACCGTCGCTACGGACGTTGCTCCAGTGGTCGGCGACTGGCGGACCGATCGTGGTCCACGCCACCGGCAACGGATGCGGATTGGCCAGCCGACGACGACGCAGCTCCGGACGCCACACCTGCTCCACCGCCGCCGCGAGCACGTCCAACCCGGCCGGAGCCGGATGCCCGCCAGAGGCATCGGCAGGGCCACCAGCAGCAGACCGCTGCCCCCGGACCGCCAGGAGAAGCCCAACTAAGCTGGACGTACCCCCGACGACACTGAAGACCTTGTCGAGTCCATCCAACACCACGTTGTCATGCAGCGCCCAGCCCAGCAGGAAGAACACCACACCCAGCAGGAAGAACACCACACCCAGCAGGACAAGCCCCGCACCCCAAACAAAGCGCCGCCCTGGACCACCGGCCCGCACCCCAGCCACCACCACACCGTACGCGTCGCGGCCGGGACAGGTCTGCCGTGGACGTTGGCCGCAGCATCACCACCGTCCAGATGGCGCTTGGCTGCTCCCCCGGTCACCACGACTCGATGACGGGGTCATCGTGCTCGCGCTGGCGCCACCGCTCGGTGAGCCGGCCGAGCCGGCTCTGGGCGGCGATGCCGCAGACGGCTGCGATCCGGTCGTCGCGGACCTGCAGCACCACCACCCCCACCGGCCGATCAGCGACGGCGGCGACGATGGCGGGCGAGCCGTTGACCAGGGCGGCGTACATCGAAGGGGACCCGCCGACCAGTCTCCGCTTCGCTGGCGTCGGTTTGAACGCGGCCCGCAGGGCGGCGACGATCCGCTGAGGATCGGCGTGCCGCAGCAGTTTGTGGCCCGAACCGACACCGGCACCGTCGGAGATCGCGGTCACGTCGTCGGTGAGCAGCGCCACCAGCCGTTCGGTCCGGCCGGAGGATGCGGCGGCGACGAACGCCTCGACGACCCGGCGGGCGGCGGCGTGGTCGACCTGCCGGCCGACCCGCTCGGCGCCGATCCGCCGCCGGGCCCGATGGGCGTGCTGCTGGCTCGCGGCCTCGGTGATGTCGAGAATCTCGGCGATCTCGGCATGCCGGTAGGCGAACGCCTCACGCAGGACATAGACGGCCCGCTCGGCCGGGGTGAGGCGTTCCATCAGGATCAGCACCGCCAGAGTCACCGATTCGCGCTGCTCGACGGAGTCCGCCGGGCCCAACATCGGGTCGCCGTCGAGCAGCGGTTCGGGCAGCCAGTCGCCGGCCGCGCGTTCGCGACGCGCCATCGCCGACCGGAGCCGGTCCAGGGCCAGGTTGGTGACCACCTTGGTCAGCCACGCCTCGGGGACCTCGATGCGCTCCCGGTCGGCGGCGTGCCAGCGCAGGAACGCGTCCTGCACCACGTCCTCGGCGTCGGTTGCCGAGCCGAGCAGCCGGTACGCCAGCGCGGCCAACCGGTCCCGGTTGGCCGCGAAACGCTGCACCCTGGCGGCGTCCATCGCCGCCACGCTAGTCGACCACCGCTGGGTGGTGGGCGTGGTGGTGCGCGGGCGTCGCCCGGCGTCGGCGAGCCGGCAGTCCGTAGGTCGGGTTGCTGATGCCCCAGGTGGCGCCGGTGAGCACGAACCCCTTGACGAGCGCGGCCGGCCGACCGCGCAGCGACCACGACCTCGACCGGGCGTCGTCGTCGACCGCCTGCAGGATCGCGTCCTGGCCGCCGAGGCTGATGCAGTTGCCGGGGTAGCCCAGGGATTTCTTCGAGATCAGGTGGCCGGTGAGGTCACCGACGATCGCGGCCGTCGCCTGCATCCTGGTGAAGCCCGCGGAGGCGCAGGACATCGGCAGTGGCCGACCGTTGTCGCCGATGACGTAGGCACTGTCACCGGCGGCGTAGACCTCCGGATGTGAAACGGAGCGCATCATCCGGTCGACGGTGATCCGGCCGTCGTCCTCGACGGCGAGCCCGCTGGCGGCGGCGATCGGGTGTGCGGCGAAACCGGCCGCCCACACCGTCACGTCAGCGGGCAGGACGGTGCCGTCAGCGGCAACCGCCCCGGCCCGCTCGACGCGTTCGACGGTGGTGTGCTGGTGGACGGCGATGCCGAACCGGTCGAAGGCGCGCCGCAGGTGCCGGCGGGCCTTCGCACCCAGCCAGCCGCCCAGCTCGCCGGCGGTGGCGAGGACCACCTTGAGCCCTGGCCGGGACTCGGCGATCTCGGTGGCCACCTCGATGCCGGTCAGGTTGCCGCCGACGACCAGCACCGTCCCGGTCCCGCCCAGCTCGTCCAGCTCGTCCAGGCGTTGGCGCAGGCGCTCGGCCGCCGCCTGGTCGGCGACGTGGAAGGCGTGCTCCGCCACCCCCGCGACGCCCCGGTCGCCGATGGTGCTGCCGAGCGTGTAGAGCAGCGTGTCGTACTCGATCCGGTCGGTGGCCCCGCCGTCGGTCACGGTGACGGTCCGCCGCCCGGCGTCGACGGCGGTGACGTACGCCTGCCACAGCCTGACGCCGGTGCCCTGGAACATCTTCGCCAGGCTGAACCGGCGCAGGTCCCGGCCGGCGGCGAGTTGGTGCAGACGCATCCGCTCGACGAAGTCGGCTTCGGCGTTGACGACGGTGATCTCGAAGTCATCGGGGTGGAGACGGCGTGCCAGGACGCCGGCTGCTGAGGCGCCGGCGTATCCGGCCCCCAGAACGAGAATGCGGTGCCGCATGGTTCTGCTCCCGTCTGTTCGCGTACTCCTTGAACGGGACAGCCCACGGATTCCTGACAGGTTCGACCGTGGCCCGGGTCACCGGGGCCGGTGCGAAAACGGCGGGGACGACGGTCAGGCGGCGGCGAGGGCCGCACGGACCAGCGAGTCGTACGTCTCGTCGGTGCGGGACGCCGCGACGCCGAGTGCGGCGACGAACGCCGCCAGCTCGGCCTGCACCGCCGCGCCGGGCACGTCGTCACCGACGATGCGTTCCAGTTCGAGGAAGGTGCCGAGGCCGGCGACGTCATCGACGCACAGCACGCCGTCGGGCAATTCGGCGGTACGGCGTACTTTCGCGATTCGCACGGTGGCGCGGAAACCCATCGCCAGGATCGCGGCGTGCATCTGCTCGCGGTCGGCCACCGTCGTCTCGTACTCGTCGCAGGCCAGCGCGTTATCGGCGGGGCGTTTCAGGGTGAAGGTGTGCCGGCCGTCGACGGTCCGCAGCCGTACGAAGGGGACGCCGAGTTTGCTGTCGCCGTACGACCAGCTTTGCGGGGCGTACGCCTGGTCGTCCTGCACGACCGGCGGACCCGGCTCGATGCCGCAGGCATTGAGCGCGACGAGCAACGCTTCCCGATCCTGGACGCGATACTTGACCTCGACCTCACGCACCACGCCTCCACCTGCCGTCACCGCACTGACTGCGCAGCGTCGCACAAGCGTCACCGGATCGACAACGCGGCGCGCCAGCAGTGGTCCACTCGGGAGCCGGCGTTTCCCTCGTCCGTCATCGAGGTGAGGCTGAGGCACGCTACGATTTTGAGGTATCTCAGCCTCACCTCGATGACACGCTACATGTGGATGAACCGGCGCAACGAGCGCCCGTGCATGTTCTCGTCGATGTAGAACTCAGGCGGCGACGCCCAAGAGGATGCGAGCGGAGGTACGGACGTCGCTGATGGCGAGGCCGAACTCGTCCGCGACCGCATCAGCGCTCTCACCTGCCTTGATCATGCCTGCGACGTCCGCCACTCTCGTCCCGGTGCCGGCGAAGATCGGCTGGCCGAAGGACCTGCGCACGTCGACCTCGACCTTCGACGGGAGCCAGGCGGACAGTTGCAGCCGTTCCGGGAAGCCGTCGCCATCGAAGGCGATGTACTGCATGTGATCGGCGACGATCTCCCGGATCACGTGCTGGTTGGTGCCGCCGACGATGAGCCCGTGGTCGGCCAGGCTCTTGTTGAAGTCCCACAGGACGTCGACTCCATCGGTGGCCAGCTCGGGCGCGACGAGAACGTACTCACGGCCGAACTCCTGCTGCAGGGCTTCGAGCGCGGGACGGATCCGTTGCGGGCGCACACCGGCAGTGCGCAGCGACTCCAGCACGTGCGCCTCGGCCAGGGCGATGAAGGTGACCGGAAGCGGACTGGATGCTGAGTCTGCGATGTGCAGCAGCGGCCCGCCCAGGCGGTAGCCCTTCGCCCAGCGGTGGAATGTCTGCCGCGGCACCCGCAGGTGCCGTCCGGCCTCAGCAAAGTCGAGGATTCCCTCGGTGAACCGGATGTCGCTCATCCCGCACCCGGCATGTCCCGCTCGGTCGCCGACGTGACCTGTGACGTCCACCCGTCGCATCAGTTCCCGTGCCCTGCCGGCCCGAAGTGCAGCTGCGGTACGTCGTACAGGTCGGGGTTCGGTAGCCGGTGCATGGTCGGTGCGGTGACTTCGATGATGAGCATTTCGGTGAGGAACTGGACGGTGGCGTCGAGGAGGTGACTGGTGTGGGCGGTGGCGCTGTGTTCCTTGAGTCCGACGGTGAGGTGGATGTGGGGTGCGATGGTCCCGGTGGTGTCGTCCCAGGCGATGGTGCCGCCGCCGAGGGCTTCGATGTTGATGAGGTCGACGTGTGACCAGACGGGGGCGTCGGGGTTGTCGAGGCGTTGGCAGGTGCCGACGAGTTTCGCCTGGCTGAGGCCGGCGATGAACATCGGGATGTAGCCCTGTCGGAGGTTGTGGGTGCGGCAGGCGTCGGTGAGGGCGGTGAAGAAGTCGTCGCCGTGGTCGAGGACGACGCCGATCATGCGGCCGGGGGTCAGGTCGTGGCTACGCATCCGTACGGCTCGTTCCCGACCGGTCGTCGCTGCTGGTGGTGGTCCAGGGCCAGGCGGCGGGTTCGGTGAGTCCACCGGCTGTAGTGACCGCAGCCGTGATGTCGTGTGGTTTCGTGTCGGCGGCGAGGAGCGCGCGGAGCAGGATACGGGCCTTGTACGGGTGGAGCCAGCCGGCGGGAATGAGCCCGCGACCGATGAGGTCCTGCTCGGAGCCGGGGAAGCCGTAGGTGCGGGTGAGAGTCGGCCCGGCGGGGGTGCGGGAGGCGAGGACGACGGGGATTCGTCCGGCAAGGGTGGTGAGGGTGTCGACGAGGGGTTCGGGGACGTGGCCGACGCCGAATCCGGCGACGACGAGGCCGTCGCAGCGCCATCCGATGGCGTCGAGGAGCGTGGGGTCGTCGTCGAGGGTGACGGTGTGCAGGGCGACGGTCGCGGTGTCTGCCCGCTGCGGGGCGGGGATGGTCAGCCGGTGGGGCACCCGGTTCAGCATCCGTACGGTGCCTTCGAGGACGTAGCCGAGTGGGCCGGTGTCCAGGGAGCGGAAGGTAGCGCCGCTGGTGGAGTGGGTCTTGGTCACCCAACGTGCGGCGTGGATCTCGTCGGCGAAGGCGACGAGGCAGCCCTGGTCCCGCGCCGCCGGGGAGGCGGCGGTGTGGATGGCGGCGAGGATGTTCGCGGGGCCGTCGGCGCCAGCGAGGGTGGGGTTACGCATCGCGCCGGTGACGACGACCGGTTCGGGGCGGTGGTGCAGCAGATCGAGCAGGTAGGCCGTTTCCTCGATGGTGTCGGTCCCCTGGGTGACGACCACACCGGCCGCGCCGTCGGCCAAGGCTTCCGTCGCGGCGATGTGCAGATCGGTAAGGTCGGCGACGGTGAGGCTCGCCCCGGGGCGGCGGCGGAAGTCGACGACGTCGACCGCGATTGGCGCGTCGGCGAGTCCGGGTACGGCGTCGACGAGCTGCTGTGCGGTCAGGGCAGGGCTGACCGCGCCGCCGCCGGTGCCGCTGGTCATGGCGATGGTGCCGCCGAGGCCGAACACCACCACCCGTGGCGTGGGCGTTGCCGGAGTTGAGGACACCAGGTTCCTTCCGTACGGACGGGAGTTGTTCGTGGTGGTGTCGGGAGCAGCACCAGCCGGCGACACATTCCTACGGTCGGGAGAGGATGAGGCCATGAAGGGATACCACACCAGGTGGACTGTTCCGGACGAGCACCGGGCAAGCCCTGAGTACGTCGAGGCCGGTGCCCGCATCGCCCTCGGGCAGGCCGTCTACGACCGCCGGGTCGCGCTCGGCCTGAGCCAGGCCGAGCTCGCCGCTCGGGCTGGCACCACGCAGACCGTGATCTCGCGGCTCGAAGGTGGCGCGGTCACGCCGACGCTCCCGCTACTGCATCGCCTGGCCGGAGCGCTGGAGGGCGAGCTGGACATCAAGATCACCGGCACCAGCACCCGCGCGGAGTTCCCGCTCGCCTCGTGACCCGCTGGCCTGCGACAACGTGGCCGCAGGCCAGCGTCCGACTCAGCCGACACGTAGGGCGGCGGCCATCGGTGGTTGGTCGGGTGGTGCGCCGCCCCGGCGCATCGCCCACAGCGGCGGGCCGCCGGCCGGCAGGTGGGCCACCCGGACGATCCGGTAGCCGTTGCGCAGGTAGAAGGACTGGGACCGTGGGCTGCTCGCCTCGACCACGGCCGGCATGCCGATCCGGTCCAGCCGGGCATGATGCGCGGCGAGCAGTGTCGCCCCGATGCCCTTGCGTCTCAGCCAGGGTGCCGCCGCGAGGAACGCCAGATGATGGTGCCGACCGGTCGCCTCCATGCGACCAGCGGTGAAGGTGTAGTGCGCGTACGGTCCGTGCCGGTCGCCGCAGGCCCGCAACCGCCGACGCTGATGCTCCGCGCCGAGGAGCCGGTCGAACGGATGCGGGTACCAGATCGCCACCCCGTCGCAGTGGCCGACGACATCGACGATCCCGTGCCGCACACCGAACTCCAGCTCGGCGGTGAAGAACTGGTGCATCGTCAGATAGCGCAGCGCATGGTCACTGATCAGCCAGGACACCACCGGGTCCAGCACACACGACTGCGCCAACAACTCGGCCAGGGGTTCGACGTCGGCGGCCGTGGCGGCCCGTACGGTCAGCATGGCCGCCACGTCCACACCAGGAACCGGTCGAACAACTCGGCCGCCGTCACGTCGGGCAGGTCGAACGCCGCCTCGGTCATCCGCTCCACCGCGTACGTCGCCAACGCGACCGGCCCGAACACCCCCGCCAACTCGACCCGGGCCACCAGACACGGCCACGATTCGCCGCAGCCGGCACACGACCACGACGGCCGCACCGCCACATGACCACCACGGCCGCCGCTGTCGGCCGCCGGGTCCGCACCTGCAACGTCGCGGTACGCAGAACCGCCGACCCCGCCGACCCCAGGTTGCCCCTCATGGCGGACGACCAGCACCCCACCACCAGCGGCGGCCAGCTCCCGCAACTGTGCCCTCACCGCGACCACCGCCCACGGTTCACCCGGGCCGCGTCCACCGCAGCCCGACCCACAGCACCCGCCGGAGCAGCACCCGCCGCACCGGGCAGGCCGGCCGGCCCGGTCGGGCTGAACCGCATCGAATGCCGAGGCGCACACTCCGGGCACCGCAACGACGCCCCACACCTCGGACACCACCGCTGCTTCAACCGAAACGTGAAGAAGCCGAGCATGAATCCGGCAGCTATGCCCACCATGGTGAACGCCAGCAGTCTTCCCACAGTCGTCTCCCACAAGATCGAACGGACACGAATCACGTGCCCACCGAGCGAACTCGCCCGATCTCGTTGTCGGCTACGGATTGCGCCGACGGCAGCAATCGACTGACAGTCCGGGCACATCAGCCGTCGACCCATCGGTGCGCCATGATGAGGAAATGCGGCTGCTGATCCTGGGCGGGACCTGGTTCCTCGGACGCCATCTGGCCGAGCGGGCACTTGCCGCCGGCTGGGCGGTCACCACCTTCAACCGGGGCACGTCAGCGGCCGACGTGCCAGGGGTCTCCGCTGTCCACGGCGACCGGGAGAACCCCGACGACCTCCACCGGCTGGCCGACCACGGCCCGTGGGACGCCGTGATCGACACCATTGGCTACGTCCCGAACCAGGTCCAAGCCGCTGCGTCGGCACTGGCCCCGGTAGTCGGGCACTACGTCTACCTGTCCACTGTCAACGTCTACACCGGCTGGCCCGACCAACCACTCGACGAGGACTCCCCTGTCTTCGACTGCCCACCGGACGCCGGAGCCGACTTCGGTACCGACCTCGGATACGCCGGCCAGTACGGCGCGCTCAAAGCCGGCTGCGAACAGGCGGTGACAGCGGCAATCGGCACAGACAAGACGACGATCCTGCGTCCCGGGGTGATCCTCGGCCGCTACGAGTACGTCGGCCGGCTCACCTGGTGGCTCGCCCGCGCCGCCCGCAGCGGTCAGCTACTCGTGCCCGCCCCGGCGAACCGGCCGATTCAGCCGATCGACGTCCGCGATGTCGCCGACTTCGCCCTCCGCTGCGCCCGCCACGGCACGTCGGGCACCTTCAACATCACCGCCCCGCCAGGGCACGCCACCTTCGCGGACCTGGTCACCGGCTGCATCACGGCAACCGGATCGGACGCAGAGACGGTCTGGGCCGACCCCGACTGGCTGACCGCGCACGGCGTCGAGCAGTGGACCGGCCTGCCGCTGTGGCGTACCCATGCCGGAGTGTGGGCCGTCGACAGCTCATGGGCACACGCCGCCGGACTGCGCTGCGCACCTCTCGCGGCGACCATCGACGACACCTGGGCGTGGCTGACCGACGGCGGCAGCTGGATCGTCGGCGAGGGCGAAGCGGCCCGCGCCGCCGACCACGGACTGCCGCAAGACCGCGAGCGCGAACTGCTGACCGAGTGGCAGCGCAGTTCAAACGCCATCGCATGAAAGTGAACTGGGCATACGACAAGGGCGGCCTCCGGGAGCGCCACAGCACCACAACAAGAGACGCTGCTGACTTGGGCTCCCTGCTGCGCCTGCTTCACGACCGCGCCGAGCCCGTTGTCGTGACCATCTACCCCGAGATACCCACCGACCCCGACGAGCTGGCGCCCGGTCTACAGATCGGACTCGGTCACCCCACTCACGCCTTCGTCGCCTATATCGCTGACGACGGCTACTACCTCGCCGCCTCGGACGTCAGACCCCCGGCGGGTGGCATCAGTTTCGACCTCGGCGGCGTCCCCACGGAGTGTCCCGCCGAACACCTCCGCCTCCGACCGGAGGCAGCCATCGCAGCAGCGGTCACCTATCTCCGGACCGGCGGCGAGCCGCCAACCCTGCCAACTTGTGGCCACGAACAGACGGCACCCGAGGGAGAGCCATCGATGTCCAACCAGCAGCAATGCCAGGTAGTCACGGCTACCGATTCCCGCACGGTGGCCGAAGCGCTGGCCGATTCTGCGGTCGCGGCGCGGCTGGCTGCCTCCGCGCAGGTTGCCGGCCCGATCAGGAGCACCTACTGGTGGCAGGGCGAGGTGGTGGCCGCCGAGGAGTGGCGGGTGACGTTCAGGACCATGGTCACCCGGTACGCGGAGTTGGAGGAGCACATCCGGGCACGCCACAACTACGAGGTGCCCGGCATCGTGTGCGTGCCGATCGTCGCCGGATACGCACCGTACCTGGAGTGGATTGTCGCCGAGACGCAGGAGCGTTGAACGTTTACCCCACGTGGGTCAGAAGCCGGTCGTCAAGTTCGGCAAGCGCTGGGACATCGGACTTGTCCCGGATCAGCTGACGCAAACCGTGCACCCGCTGCGTGATCAGGCGTGTCTTCCTGGCTCCCGCGTGGTCCAGAGCCTCGTGGCCGAGTGCCGCACCCTGGTCGTAACGTCCGCGCTGGATAGCCGCAGCGGACACGTCCGCGAGGACGATGACCTTCTTGAAGTCTGTCGCCTCCAGCGAGGCGATGACCGAGTCCGTGACCGTATCAAGATCGGCATGGTCCAGCCGGGCATGCGTGGTGATCGACATGCTGCCCAGACGTGTCGGCGTCAGGAAGGCGGTCCACGAACGTTCATTGTGAGGACGGGCGTAGTCGTAGGCCGTCATCGCCCGGTCGAGCGCCCGCAGCGCGGGCATCTCGTCCGTCAGAGTGGCGTTGATCTCGGCTTCGCGTGCTGCCAGCCATGCCCTCGTGGTGGCACTTTCCGGGCTGCGCGCGTAGCGCTGGGCCGCGACGAGCAGTTCGCGGGCGTTTCCAATGTCGCCGTCTGCTTCGACGGCGTAGCTGCGGTAGGCCAGGACACAGGCGAGCAGCGGTCCGTCTCCGGCCTGGTGTGCCGCGTCTGACGCCGCACCGAGGAGCCGATCCGCCTCGGCGAAGTCCTTCAGATCCCAGGCGAGCCAGCCGGCGAGGGCCAAGGCCTCGCCGGCCGCCATCAGCAACCGACGCTGGAACCGCACCGGCGGTCCGGCGAGCAGGTGATCCAGCCGCATGATGTGCGCTTGCAGATGCTTGGTCAGATCTCCGCTCGGCAGGTGCTCCTCGCGGCGGAACATCTCGCAGGTGTACCACTCAAGGTGTTCGACGGTGGGCTCGTCCAGCTGCTCTGGATGCTGCATGAAGTACGCGAGACGGCTCCAGGGCTCGTCCGGGCGGCTATCGGCGAACGACGAGGGCTCCGGCATCCGCTGGTGAGGCACATCGGATGGTTCGCCTACCGCGCCCACGGTGGGAGTCCCGCTCGAAGGATCTCGCAACTGTCGCAGCTTGGCGAGCCGGTCATCTTTCACCCGCCCGGCGGCCTCGGCTCGCTGTCCGCGCGTGAGTGCTTTGAACTCGTCGTAGCTGCGGAGCAGCACGCCATGTGCGTTCAGCGCCGCGTCGCACCGTTCCCAGAAGACCCGGCTGCAAATCGAGTAGCCGGTTTCGGCGTTGGCGATCGTGCTGCGCCCGTAGTGGATCAAGGGGGCGAGTTGTTCCTGGATGAGCCCGGCAGCCTCCCGATAGGCAGCGAGCTGCCGACCCAGCGCTCTCCGCGCCTCGGCGATCATCTGTGATTTGATCATGCCGACCTCATGATCCTTACCGGCGCTGCCGAACGCCATATCTACTTTCACTTCCCCCCGCATGACCTGCCTCCGACAGTGATCGATACTGCCATCGATATACCAATGCTGTCCACAGATGGCGCTGCCCGCGCCGGATCACGCATGTCGCAGTATTGTCACAGCCAAGCAAGATCACGGCGGACGCACGGAGCAGTTGTTCTCGTGGTTGGGCTCAGGATGGATCCGTGGGAAGATTCAGAGGCTCCCCCGACCAGCAGCCGCGAGACTTGACCGGAGGATAATCGATGAGCACGGTCGAACCGATCTGGCGTAAGTCATCCCGCAGCAGCAGCAACGGTGGCGAGTGCGTGGAGGTCGCCGCCAACATCCCCGGTCGCGTGCTCGTCCGCGACAGCAAGGAGCGCGACCGCGGCACCCTGACCTTCGCTCCGACTGCCTGGCAGGCGTTCATCGCCGAGGTCAGCTCCAAGCACTGACCAGGCCTCCAGTGCGGATAGCCGTCACCGGACATCGAGGGCTCAGCGACGAGATCAGCGGCTTCGTCGCCCGAGCCCTCGATGCACAGCTCGCGCAGTTGACCGACAACCTCGTTGGCGTCACCTGCCTCGCTGACGGGGCAGACCAACTCTTCGCTGAAGCGGTGCTCCGGTGCGGCGGTCGGCTTGAAGTTGTCGTCCCCGCGCAGGAGTACCGCGACAGCCTGCCTGAGCACGCCCACGCCGCGTACGACAAGTTGCTCAGTCATGCCGTAGCTGTCCACCGCTGCGACTACCGGGTTTCCGACTCGGATGCCCACATGGCGGCAAGCGAGTTGATGGTTGACGGATTGGCTCTTCGCCGTTTGGGACGGCATGCCCGCCCGAGCCTACGGTGGCACCGCCGACGTCGTCGCCTACGCCAAGTCTCATGGCGTCCCCGTGAACGTCATCTGGCCGCCCGGCGCCTACCGTGACTGATCAACCCATCGGCAACAGCTCTCAGGCCACGCGGGCAGCAGCAGATGTCGGCGCAACCCCGGCACTCCAGCGCGTCGCGGTGGTCACCGGAGCCAACCGAGGGCTCGGCCGAGCAATCGCCCAACGGCTCGCGCAGGCCGGACTGGTAGTGGTGGTGGCCGCCAGAAGCGAGGAAGCCGCAGTGCGGACCGCCGCCGAGCTGTCCGGTCTCGGCCTGTCGGTCTCGGGTCACCAGCTCGACATCACCGACCCGGCCAGCGTCGCCCGCGCCATGGCCGACGTCGGCTACCAATACGGCCGGCTCGACGTCCTCGTCAACAACGCCGCCATCGCCATAGATCGAGGCCAGGCCGCGAGCGCCGCCGACATGGAGAAAGTTGCCGCGGCCCTCGATGCGAACCTCATGGGCACTTGGCGCTGCTGCACCGCCACCATCCCGGAGATGAAGCGAAACGGGTACGGGCGGATCGTCAACGTCACCAGCCACATGGGTACATCCGCCGAGATGGGCACCGGCAGCGTCTCCTACCGCGTCTCCAAGGCGGGCGTCAACGCGCTCACCCAGATCCTCGCCGCGGAGCTACACAAGCACAACATCCTCGTCAACACAGCATCACCAGGGAAGGTCGACACCCGCCTCGCCTACGGCAAAGCCAACCACACACCCGGCGAGGCAGCCGGCACCTTCACCTGGCTCGCGAGGCTCCCCGACGACGGACCCACCGGCCAGCTCTTCTACAACCGCAAACCACTCCCCTGGTAGTTTAGGAGAATCGTCAGCCTCAGCGAGGCGATATCTTTCGCAACCACTGTGCGAAATTCCGCAATATCGCGACGGCATCCTCGTCAAGCGGATCCGGGCCAAAGTGCATCACCTCGTTTCGGAGGATGCGGACCTCATGCAACGCCTCTATGAAGGTCCGCCTGTCAAGGTTCCACTTGAGCTTATCCCAGTTTCCTGGGTTTTCAAGAATGCGCACGTATTCACCAAAGGTAAGATGATCGGCCTTCCTAACGACCCTCTTAGTATCTGCAGAATCACGGACGCTCGCCAGCTCATCAGTCGAGAATGTTGCATCCAGAATCCTTCGCAATCTTCTCTCAATCTCACCTATGACAAAGAATGGATTGGCCGTCTGCGCAAATTCTTTACTAATATCTGCCGTCGTAACGATGCCAATGATTCGCTTATCATGCGCCTGCACGAATACGAAGTTGGCTGATATGATCCTTGGAATCTGCGCAAGAAGGTCATCTTCCTCGCGAACAATCTCGGGCTGCTGAGTAACAGCAGACAGAGTAAGGTCTGAGTTGCGAATTGCCGCCTGCGCGATGGATTCCCAGCTGACGGCACCGCGCAGATCTCTCTCGCCAGACAGGACAGCCAGCTGCGAGTAGTCATGCCGAAGCATCAGCGACTGCGCCCGCCTCACGGTATCGTGGGGCGAAACGGATACGACGCCAGAATTAGCCGAGCTTAGGCTTCCGACCCTAAGGTAGACGTCATCCTCGCCAGATTCTTCCGATACAGGAGAAGCTTCAGCAACTGACAAGTTGATACCCGGACTTTCGACCTCAACAGGCACAATCTCCACAAATGAATCGATCCACACATCATCGAATGGCGGATTCGTGGTCAGGCCGACCCCATTGAGGTCTTCCTGAATCTGCTCAACGATCCAATAACCGCGACGCTTTGCATTCCAGTAGCTCAGCAACCGCCGAACAGATATCCGGAGTGGTTGCGTGCGCGAATTTTGCTTTGCCTCATCCAGGAATGCCTGCACCTGCGCGTTCAATCCGCTTCACACCTCTCGGTAATACGAACACTTGCCGACCCACAAAATGGGTTCCGACGTCAATCGTTAGAAGCCGACTACGCCGACGATCAAGATACCGTCAGCTACAACGATGGAAAGCATACGACGTACGCTCACTACCCCCGGCTCCTCTGTTCACCAGCTTTGGAATCTGACCGAATTGATAGCGCTTCGGCGATGGCGGTGAACTCGCGTAGGGCGGCTTGCAGGTCTTCGACGATCTCCTGGGCGATGACCTCGGGTGGCAGCAGTGCGTCGGCGTCCTCCAGCGAGGCGTCCTTCAGCCAGGTGATGTCCAGGTTGACCTTGTCCCGGCTCAGCAGCTCGTCGTAGTCGTACGCTCGGAACCGCTCGCTCTCCACCCGCTCGGCCCGGTCCATGCCCGGCAGGTAGCAGTCGACGAACTCCTGCAGATGCTCCCGCCGCAGCGGGTTTTGCTTGAGCGTGAAGTGCTGGTTGGTGCGGAAGTCGTACACCCAGAGCTTGCTGGTCCACGGCTCCTCCCGGGCGCGCTTGCGCTCGAAGAACAGCACGTTGGCCTTGACCCCACCGGCGTAGAAGATGCCGGTCGGCAGCCGCAGCATGGTGTGCAGGTCGTACTGCTTGAGCAGCCGCCGCCGGATCGTCTCCCCCGCCCCGCCTTCGAAGAGCACGTTGTCGGGCAGCACCACCGCAGCGCGTCCGTCGATCTCCAGCATCGAGGCGATGTGCTGCACGAAGTTGAGCTGCTTGTTCGACGTCGTCGCCCAGAAGTCGGCGCGCTCGATCTCCCGCTCCTCGCGGCTGGCCCGGCCGTCCTCGCCGATCATGCGGATCGACGAGCTACGCCCGAACGGCGGGTTGGCCAACACCAGGCTGACCTTGTGCGACGGCTCCCGACCGAGCGAGTCGCGGACGTCGATCAGCGACGGACCGCTCGGCGTACCGATGCCGTGCAGCAGCATGTTCATGGCCGCGAGCCGCGCGGTGCCGTCGACCAGCTCGGTGCCGGTGATCCCGCCGTTGGCCAGGTGCCGGGCCTGGTCGCGGGTCAGGCTGTCGCCGTTGTGCCGCTGGATATGGTCGTACGCAGACAGCAGGAACCCACCCGTGCCGCACGCCGGGTCGGTAATCGTGTCGTCCGGCGTCGGCTGCACGCAGTCGACGATCGCCTCGATCAGCGCACGCGGCGTGAAGTACTGCCCGGCACCCGACTTGGCGTCCTCAGCTCCCTTGGCCAACAGCTCCTCGTACGCGTCGCCCTTGACGTCGACGCCGGCCTGTGACCACTGCTCCTTGTCGATCAGGTCGACGATCAGCTTCTTGAGCTTCGCCGGGTCCTGGATCTTGTTCTGCGCCTTGCGGAAGATCGTGCCGAGCGTGCCGGACTCCTGCCCGAGCCCGCTCAGGATGTTGCGGTACTGCACCTCCAGCCGGACACCTTCGCGGTCGAGCAACGTCTGCCAGCTCAGGTCCGCCGGCACGATCTGCTCCGGCTTGAACACACGCTCGGCCCGCTCGTGGGCCATCTTCAAGAACAGCAGGTACGTCAGCTGCTCCACGTAGTCG
Organism: Solwaraspora sp. WMMB762; assembly: GCF_049179115.1. Lineage (NCBI taxonomy): Bacteria > Bacillati > Actinomycetota > Actinomycetes > Micromonosporales > Micromonosporaceae > Solwaraspora > Solwaraspora sp. WMMB762. The sequence continues at coordinate 6,348,542 of NZ_JBMHMD010000001.1, read as the reverse complement.
ATCGTGGAAACCCCGTCGTCGCGCAGCACGTCGCAGTAGTTCCACAGCTTCTGCACCAGCCTGCGCGAATCCACGTTGCTCACAGCGGCAACTCTCCCTGCTGAAAATCGGTCCCAATCGCCCTGGTCGCGGGCGCAGCCAGCTCCTTGGCCGTACGCCGACCCCGCTGCTTCGGCACCACCACCCGTTGCGCCCGGATACGCGCCAGCAACTCCGACGCCGGCTCATCCGCCGGATCCTGCTCCACCAACCGCCCGGCAAACGCCTCCACCAGCAACGCCTCACGCAGCCGCTCCGCGCGCCGGTCGGCGTAGGCCACTGACTGCCCTATTGCACCCAAGCTCACGTCCAGCTCAGCAAAGCGCGATATCGCACTACGTTGCAACTCCAGTTCTGGGACAGGGATAAAAATCGTCCGCAGCTTCTCCTGAGGAAGGTGCTTGATAGTAGTTCCCGTAAGGAGCTTGTTGATTCGGCCGTTCCGGACGGACTCCTCAAGCATCAGCGCTACCCAGTCGACCAGGACTCGCTCAGAGACTCGAACGCGGTGCAGAGCCTTCTGGTAAGCCATCTCTCGTGAGTCCCGCCAGACGGCACAGCGTCCCGGCTCACCACCCTCGCAGACCAGCAGGTCGCCTGGCTTCAACGCGAACCTGGTCCGCTCGCTGCTCTCCAGCGGTACGCGCTCGACGTTGGTGAGGTCCACAGAGCCCCAGCGAACATTGATGTTCCGAAGGTACGGCGACGGCTCGCCAGCAGAACGCTTCGCGTCGAGCATCTTTCCAAGGCTCGTATCAGCCAATTCCCCTAGAGGAATCTGAACGGCACCCGCACGGAGCACCTCTTCACGAAACGCCATCAACCGTGACCTACGCAACGGCAGCCCACGTGCCGCTGCTCCCTGTAAGTATCCTCTCCCTGCTTCCAACCGTGAAAGTTCCTTCTCGACGGCCGTGACGATGCGGCGCTGCTCGGCGAGTGGTGGGACGGGGATGTCCATGTCCAGGAGTGCCTGCTGAGAGATGTTGCGCATTGACTCCTGCTGGCCGGTCGACCGCTGAGAGACCTGGCGTCGGATGCTCGGCGAGGACAGCGCGTGGAGCAGCCACTTTCGGTCGATCTCATCGGCGACGACGAGCCGGAGGCTCTTGTCGCTGAGCAGCAGTCGCGGCCGGCAACTGTGCACGAGCACCGGCGCTCCCACGTACTCCACGGTGTTTGCTCGGCTGACCAGCAGGTCTCCCGGCGCGATCTCGTGGCGTGGGTCGATGTCCTTGCCGGCGGGCACGGCCTTGTTCTCCGACTCACGGAACTCGCCCCAGGTCATCGCGCTGACCTTGATGACGCCCCACTCGTCGTTCCGTGCTGGCCGAGGATCGCAGGTGAACGACTTTCCGGCCTCGATCCGGGTGACGATGTCCCGCAGCTTCGCCCATTCCCAGCCGGGGGGTAGGTCGCTCATGCGGTGAGTTCCTGGTTGAGTTCGGTGATGAGGGGTTCGGCACGGTCGTTGCCAAAGGCTCGGACGTACCCGTCGATGCCGCCGCGTTCGGTGAACGGGGCGCCGTCCAGGTCGTCGGGGGTGACGGCAACGCTTGCCGCTATCACGTTCTTGATCCTTTCCAGCCACCAGACTTGCTCGGGGGTGAAGGCGGTGCCGGCCTGCTCCTGGCGCAGCAGCCAGCCTTGGAAGCGTTCTTCGACGACCGACCGGTACGGGCGCAGCTCCTGGTCGAGGCCCAGCTCGTAGCGGACCAGGGTGATCAGGTCGGTGACGCCCCGGTCGCCGGGTGCTTCGGCGGTGCGGCCGAGCATCACGTACGCCTCCCAGAGCCGGTCCGGGGTCCACGCCTGCGGCGGCCGGGAGATCCGCGCGGCCAGCTCTTTGAGCTGGTCGAAGTCGACCCGGCCTTTGCCCTCGAAGAACACCTGCAGGGCGGTGATCTCGTCGCGGTGTTCCTCCAGGTAGGCATGCCAGCTGCGGACGACCTTCTGGGCGCGTTCGGCGGCCGGCACCCCGGCGGCCGAGACCAGCCGGTCGGCGTTGACCTCGTCGATGGTGATGTCGTGGGCGCGGCGGATTTCCAGGATGCGGTGCCGCAGCTGCGGTGCGGCGGCGAGCGGCCGGAGCGCTTCGGCGAGCAGATCCCGTACCGCGTCGGGGCCGGCGGTGTGCGCGGGGATGAGCGATTCGGGGGCGACGGCGTCGGTGAGCCGGCGGGCGATCGCGGCCAGGGGTTGGCCGTCGGCGAGGTCGGTCAGTTCGGCGCGTTCGTCGTCGGTGAGTTGGCGGTCGAGCCGGGCCAGCCGGGCGGCCAGGGTCGCCACCTCGTCGGCGTCGGCGGTGAGGGTGCCGGCCTTGCCGAGCAGCTCTTTGAGCGAGATCTGCGCTTCGGTGCGCCGGTGCAGTGGCACCGCCTCGTCCAGGTCCTGCTCGGTGACGCCGACCGCGTCGACGATGACGAACCGGTCCTTGACCTGGGCGTCCGGGGTGACGGACTGGAAGTCGGCGGGGTCGATGGTGCGGGCGCCCCGGCCTTTCATCTGCTCGAAGTAGGTCGCTGTGCGGACGGGGCGCAGGAACAGCAGGCATTCCAGCGGCCGGACGTCGGTGCCGGTGGCGATCATGTCGACGGTGACGGCGATCCGCAGCTCGGGGCTGTTGCGCAGCGCCTGGATCAGCTCGTCAGGGTTGTCACCGGTGCGCTTCGACGCGTACGTGATCTTGGTGGCGAAGTCGTTGCCGCGGCCGAAGACGTCGCGGACCATGGTGACGATCTCTTCGGCGTGGTTGTCGTCCCGGGCGAAGATCAACGTCTTGGGTACGGTCGTGCGGCCCGGGAAGATCTCGGTGAACAGCCGGTCCCGGAAGGTCTCCAGCACCAGCTTCAGCTGCCCCTTGGAGATCACCGACCGGCCGACGTCCTTGCCGGCGTAGCTGAAGTCCTCCTCCAGCTCCTGGTAGCGCTCGGCGCGGGTCCGCCGGTCGCGCAGCGGCACCACCGTCTTCGCCTCGATGGTCGACCCGGCGTCGGTGATCTCGGTGCGGATGCGGTAGACGTCGAAGCCGACGTTGACCCCGTCGGCGACGGCCTGCTCGTACGTGTACTCGGAGACCAGGTTCTGGCGGAAGAAGCCGAGGGTCTGCTTCACCGGCGTGGCGGTCAGCCCGACCATGAAGGCGTCGAAGTATTCGAGCACCGCCCGCCACTTGCCGTAGATCGACCGGTGGCATTCGTCCACGATGATCAGATCGAAAGCTTCCGGCGGGATCTCCGGGTTGTAGGCGACCTGCGCCGGTTCGTCCAGCTCATAGCTGTCGTACGCCTGGTCGTCGACGTCGACGTCCGGCAGCTCCCGGCCGACCAGCGCGCCGTACAGCCGTTGGATCGTGGAGATGACCACCGCCGACGAGTCGAGCATGCCCGCCCCGGCCAGCCGGTCCACGTTGAACAGCTCGGTGAACTTGCGCCCGTCCCCCGGCGTGGCGTAGCCGGCGTACTCGCGCAGCGTCTGCCGACCCAGGTTGTTGCGGTCGACCAGGAACAGGATGCGGGTCGCCTTGGCGTGGTGCAGCAGCCGGTAGCTGCTGGTCACCGCCATGAACGTCTTCCCAGCGCCGGTCGCCATCTGGATCAACGACCGGGGGCGGTCGGCCGCCAGCGCGCCTTCGAGACCGCGTACCGCGTCGATCTGGGCCTGCCGCAGCCCGTCCTCCGCAAGCGGCGGCAGCTGCCGCAGCCGGGCCCGCAGCGTCGGGGCCGCCGGGTCGTCGTCGGCCTCGCGCATCCAGCGCGCGAGGGTCTCCGGCTGGTGAAAAGCAAAAACCTCGCGGGTACGCGGCTGCGGGTCCAGCCCGTTGACGAACGCCGTCTCGGTGCCGGTGGCGACGTAGCCGAACGGCAGCGGCGCGTCCCGCCGCCACGCGGAGATCCGCTGCGCGGCGGTCAGCCCGCGCAGGTAGCGGTCCAGCTGCGCCTCCACCCCACGCGGCGCGGTGCCTTCCCGCTTGGCTTCGACCACCCCGACCAACCTCTGCTGTACGTAGAGCAGGTAGTCGGCCCGGCCGGTGGCCAGGGTCACCTCCCGGACGGCGACACCGGTCCCCGCGTACAGATTGATCTGGGTTTCGTCCTGGACCTGCCAGCCGGCGGCGGTGAGCTGCCGGTCGATCTCGGCCCGGGTCTGCACCTCGTTGAGCGGCTCGGCCGAGGCGCGCCGGGCGCGACTGATGAAGTCCTCGCGCCTGGCCGCCGACACCTTCGCCGGCTTGCGGGCGGCGAACTCCTCGCTGGCCGCCGTCATCTGCGGCGCCAGGTCGGCGACCAGCTCGGCGGCGACCGTACGGCGGGCCGCCGACTCGGTGACCGCCCGGTCGGCGGCGGCTTCCGCCGCCGCCTGCGCCGCCGCCACCGACGGCTGTCCGTCGAGCAGCAGTTTCGCCTCGGCCAGCTCCTGGCGGTAACGGTCCAGCTCGGCCTGCAGGCCGTCGACGATGTGCTGCGGCACCTGCTGCGGTGGCGGGCTGGGCGGGACGAAGCCGATCGGGCGACGGTCGTCGGTCAACGCCCGGTGGAACCAGACGCCCAGCTCGAAGCAGTCGCGCAGCAGCTCCAGGGCGGTGCGTACCTGGTCGAGGTGGTCGTGCACGGCCCGGTTGCCGACCTTACGCAGCCGGTGGAACGCCTCGTTGATCTTCGGCGTGAGTACGCCGTTGGCGTTGAGCGCCTGCACCTGGTGGAAGAAGTTGCTGTCGTTCGTCCTGGTGCCGGTAAGGTGCACCAGCTCACGGGCGAGGGTGTCGCCGAACGCCCGCGCCTTGAACATCGACGACTGGGCGTCCACGTAGATCAACGACTCGGCGCCGACGCCGTACCAGACCAGCAGACCATGATCCACAAGGAACCCGAAGTTGGCGGACTGGTTGGCGAGACGCCGAATCCGTTGATGATCCACAACTCTCCACAGGGCACCGGACCGATGTAGAACGCCAGAGCATATCCATGGCCGGATGGGGACGCCATCAGCCGGAAAGCATCGATCTCATACCGATCGGGCAGGCTCTGCCGGTCCGTCAAGGTGGTAGCGGGACTGACCCCGGGCAGCAGCCGGCAGCGACCCGGTGAATGATGGCCGGGTGAGCGAGTACCAGTACTACGACTTCCGTGCCATCGACCGGCCACTCGACGAGCAGCAGATGGCTGAGCTCCGAACGCTGTCCACCCGGGCGGAGATCACCCGTACCAGCTTCACCAACGTGTACCACTTCGGCAGCTTCGGCGGCGATCCGCTGGCCATGGTCGAGGAGTACTTCGACGCGCACCTCTACATCACCAACTGGGGCACCCGGCAGCTGGTGCTGCGGCTGCCGCTGCGGCTGCTCGACCTGGCGACCGCCCAGCAGTACTGCTGGGCCGAGCCGGCCGAGGCGTACCAGTCGGGCGACAACCTCATCCTGAACTTCTTCAGCGAGGACCCCGACGGTGTCGAGGACTTCGACCGCGACGGTGAGGGCTGGCTCGCCAGCATCGTCGGCGTCCGCGACCAGCTCGCGGCCGGCGATTACCGTGCCCTCTACCTGGCCTGGCTGTTCCTCATCCAGGACGGGGAGTTCGGCGACGAGGCGACCGAACCGCCGGTGCCGGCCGGGCTCGGTGACCTGACCGGCGCGCTGCACGAGTTCGCCGAGTTCCTGCGGATCGACCCCGACCTGATCGCCGCCGCGGCGCAGGGCAGTGCCCCGGACGCCGCAGGTGCCGCTGACCCGGCCCGGCTGGCCGAGTGGGTCACCCAGCTGCCCGCCGCCGACAAGGACACCGCGCTGCTCGGCCTGCTGCAGGGCGACGGGCTGGCCGTCACCGCCGAGCTGCGGCAGCGGTTCCGGGCCGACACCGGGACGGCGGCGGCCGACACTGCCGGCAGCAAACCGCGCACCATCGGCGAGTTGCTCGACGTGGCGGAGACGATACGGGAGCAGCCTGAGCAGGCCGAATAGCTCGATCCGGCACGGCCTCGAACGGCTGACCACGACTGGGCCGATGAACCACTGCCGCTCCGGCGGACGGCCCGGCTCACCGACCGGTCAGCCGCTCCAGGTCGGTGATCTTGACGGCTAGCGTTCGACGGGTGAAGCGGCTCACCAGTGCGACCCTGCGCCACCGCGTCCTGCTGCCCGTAATCGGCGTATCGGTCCTGCTCAGCGCCAACGTGCCGCCGCTGTACGGCTTCACCAGCGGCTGGCTGCACGAACGCGAGCTCAACAGCGTCGAGTACCAGCGGGAGCACGGCTACTGGCAGGTCCTCGAACTCCCCGAGGACCAGCGGGTCAACGCCATCCACGCCGCGCTGCTGCCCACCGGCAAGGTGCTGCTGATCGCCGGCTCAGGCAACGACCGGGAGCAGTTCGACGCCGGCACGTTCAAGACCCTGCTGTTCGACCCGGCGACCGAACGGACCGAACTCGTGCCGACCCCGGAGGATCTGTTCTGCTCCGGGCACTCGTTCCTGGCCGACGGCAACCTGCTCGTCGCCGGCGGCACCCAGCGGTACGAGGTCCTCGAACCCGACATCGAACGGGCCGGCGGCACCATGCTGGTCAAGAACGAATCCCCGGACGGCGGTCCGCGCGGCTTCGTCAAGGGCACCGAGTTCGTCGCCCCGGACGGGCGGCGTTACTCCGCCGGGCACGACTTCGTCGTACCGCCGGCTACCAAGACCGACGAACCGGGCGACCGGGTCGTCGTCACCGCCAGCGAGACGGAGGTCTGGGTCGACGCTGCCGGCTTCGGCGACGAGTACGTCGTCGAACGGCAGACCCAGTACCGGGTCAACGGCCTGGTCGGCGACGAGGTGCAGGACATCTACGGCCTCGCCGAGGCGATCACCATGGACAAGCAGGACTACCAGGGACTCGACGCCGCGTTCGAGTTCAACCCGTGGACCGAACGGTACGAGCGGGTCGCCGACATGCACGTCAAACGCTGGTACCCGACGCTGACCACGCTGCCCGACGGGCAGGTGCTCACCGTCGCCGGCCTCGACGGCAGCGGCCAAATCCTCGACGGCACGCAGCACGAGATCTACGACCCGCAGACCAGGAGCTGGACGCTGCGCCCCGACCTGGAACGGTACTTCCCGACGTACCCCAGTCTCTTCCAGACCGCAACACCCGACCTGCTGTTCTACACCGGGTCGAACGCCGGCTACGGCCCCGACGACCAGGGCCGAGACCCCGGCCTCTGGGACCTGAGCGACAACACGTTCACCGAGGTCGACGGGCTACGCGACACCGACCAACTGGAAACCAGCATGAGCGCCTGGGCCGGCCCGGTGCAGGACCAGCGGATCATGGTCGTCGGCGGCGGCGGGGTCGGCGAGTCGGCCCTGTCCAGCGACCGGATCGACCTCATCGACCTGACCTCCGAGAATCCCCGGTTCACCGCCGGCCCGGACCTGCCGGCCGGCACCCGCTACCCCAACCTGGTGCAGCTACCCGACGACACCGTGCTGATCACCAACGGTTCCAGCGACTACCGGGGCCGCGGCCTCAGCGACAACCACACCGCCCGGATCTACCACCCGGACAGCGACACGTTGACGGTCGCCGCCGACCCGCGCGTCGGCCGCAACTACCACTCGGCGGCACTGCTGCTGCCCGACGGCCGGGTGCTCACCGTCGGCTCCGACCCGCTGTTCCGCGACGCCAAGAACAGCATCAGCGGCGAGTTCGAGCAGCGGCTGGAGCTGTACTCCCCGCCGTACCTCTTCGGCGGCGTGCGTCCGGTCCTCGCCGGCGTGCCGGATCGGGTCGAACGCGGCGGCAGCGTCACCGTGATCAGCCCGCACGCCGACCGGATCGACCGGGTGCGGCTGATCCGGCCCGGTGCCGCCACCCACATGCTCAACAACGAGCAACGGTCCGTGGCGGTCGACTTCACCGCCACCACCCTTGGACGGCTGGAGCTGGACCTGCCCGAGGAGGCGACGATCCTGCCGTCCGGGCCCTACCTGCTGTTCGCCGTCGACGCCGACGGGGTGCCGTCGGTCGGCGTACCGGTGATGGTGCGCTGAGCCGGCGGCTGCTCACCCGGTCTGGTCGACCAGTTGCAGCGCGTACTCGGGCCACCACCCGCCGGCCGGTGGCTCGCCCGGCCGGCAGTCGCCGTCGGACTCGCCCGGACGCTTGATCCAGAGCAGGGCGTCGACCCGGTCCAGACCGGTCGTCGTGGTCGGCGCCTCCCCCAGCGACCGGCCGGGCGGGTTGCACCAGGACGGGCCGCCGTCGATGGTGGCGCCGTCGACCGGCCCGGCACCGTTGCGGCTGGTGTCGACGACGAACCGGGTACGCCCGCCGAGTTCGTCGGACAGCCGGCGGCCGTAGTCGACGTTCGCCTGCGTACCGATGAAGTTGGAGACGTTGAGCGCGAAGCCGTCGGCCCGCTCGATCCCGGCCCGGCGCAGCGCGTCGGCCAGCTTCGGCAGGTCGGCCACCCAGCGGGCATGGCCGGCGTCGAGATAGACCTGGGCGCTGCCGGTCTGCTTGAGTACGGCGACCGCGTCGGCGAGCAACGCCAACCGTTCGTCGGCGGTGCCCGCGCCGCAGCTGTCCAGGCTGTGCGCCACCGCGTCCGGTTCGACGACCACGGTGACCGGGCGGCCGGCGATCCCGGCCGCGAACTCGCGGACCCAGGCCCGGTAGTCGTCGCCGTCGAGCGCACCACCACCGCTGAAGCTGCCGCAGTCCCGGTCCGGGATGTGGTACGCCACCAGCACCGGCATGCCGCCGGCGGCGTCGGCCCGGGTCAGCACGGCGTCGACGTCGGCGCGCACCGCAGCGGTGCCGCTGGTCACCCACACCGCCATCGGCTGGTCGCTGATCCGCCGGAGCCGCTCGGCGTCACCGGTGCGGCCGGCCGCCGCCCAGGCGGTGACCTGGTCGGCGGCGGCACCGGTCGGATCGACGAACAGCTCCGCTCCGGCGAGCGGCACCTCGACCGGCTGTCCGGTGGTGCCGGCGGTCCGGGCGTCCGTGATCTGGTCGCCGAGACCACCGGCCCGCTCCGACGGGGCGGTGCCGCAACCCGCCAACAGACCCAGGAACAAGCCGATGGGCAGGGCAAACCTCGACTGGCGGACTATCGACAGCAGCACCGTTCGTCCTCCGTCACTGGCGCAAAGCACGGCCGAGACTAGCTCAACCGGCTGATCCGGGCAGGCCTTCCCGGTGCCTAGGACCGTCGAAACCAGCGGCCGGGCGTGGGCCGGTGGGCGCGACTGCGGGGCGGCTTGCGGCTTGTGGCAGAACCATTCGACATCCCGGTGTACGGCCGGTCCTGGGCCCGACTCGAATCCTATAGCCGACTCGCCGGCCCGCTGAACGAGCCGCCGGGCGACGCGCCCTACCGGGTGCGCTACCGCAGCCTGCACGGAGCGCACGGCAACCGGCGGATCGTCACCGCGGTGGCGATCGCGCTGGCGAACATCTGCTTCGAGGTGTTCTTCTTCGTCTGGCTGCTGCAGCCGGGGCATTTCGCCGACACCAACCCCGGGCCGGTGGCCGAGGCGGCCCGGGTCGCCAACATCTTCGTCATCTGCTCGATCGCCGTCGTCGAGGCGTTGCGGCTGGTCAACGTACTGTCATTGTCGCTGGCCTCGGTGATCGCGCGGGATCCGGTGCCGGTCGTCCCACCCCGGGGCCTGCGGGTCGCCTTCCTCACCACGATCGTGCCGAGCAAGGAACCGATCGCGGTGGTGAGCGACACGCTGCGCGCGGCGAAGCGGATCCGCCACCGGGGTGTGTTCGACATCTGGCTCCTCGACGAAGGCGACGACGACGAGGTCAAGGCGGTCTGCGACGAACTCGGCGTCCGGCACTTCACCCGCAACGGCGTCGAGCGGTACAACCAGCGTCGCGGGCCGTTCCGGGCCCGGACCAAACACGGCAACTACAACGCCTGGGTCGACGCACATGGCGACCGCTACGACGTGTTCCTGTCCGTCGACCCCGATCACGTGCCGCTGGCCAACTTCGCCGAACGGATCCTCGGCTACTTCCGCGACCCGGACGTGGCGTACGTCGTCGGCCCGCAGTGCTACAAGAACGGCGAGTCGTTCGTCACCCGGGCCGCCGAGTCGCAGCAGTTCCCGTTCCACAGCGTCATCCAGCGGGCCGCGAACGCGTACGGCACGTCGATGCTGGTCGGCACCAACAACGCGGTACGGATCAGCGCGTTGCGCAGCGTCGGCGGGCTGGCCGACTCGATCACCGAGGACATGGCGACCGGGCTGGCCGTGCACACCACCCGCAACCCGTCGACCGGTCGGCGCTGGAAGTCGGTGTACACCCCGGACGTGCTGTCCGCCGGCGACGGCCCGGCCAGTTGGAGCGACTACTTCTCGCAGCAGCGGCGCTGGTCGCGGGGCACCTTCCAACTGCTGGTCGGCCGCTACTGGCGGCACTTCCCCCGGCTGTCCGCCGGCGGGATGCTGCACTACACGCTGATCACCACCTTCTACCCGTCGATGGCCGTCGCCTGGCTGCTCGGCATCGTCAACGCCGTGCTGTTCCTGGCTCTCGGCGTCAGCGGCATGACGATCTCACCGCAGATCTGGTTCGCCCTCTACACCGACGCCACCGCCTTCTCGCTCTGGCTCTACCTGCACAACCGGCGGTACAACGTCAGCCCTTACGAGGCACCCGGTTCCCGCGGCCTCAAGGGCATGCTGATGTCGATCATCTCGGCGCCGGTCTACGCCGGGCAGCTCGTCAGTACGCTGCTGCGCCGCCCGGCCCGGTTCGTGGTCACCCCGAAAGGGGCGCACAGCAGCAGCGACGGCCTGTACACGTTCCGGGCGCACCTGGGCTGGTTGCTGGTGCTCGCCACCGCGGTCGCGGTCGCCGTCGCCCGCGACTACGCCAGCCTGCCGTCGCTGCTCTGGCCCGGGGTGGCGTTGCTGGTCTGTCTGCTGCCGGTCGTGCTGTGGCGGCGGGACCTGCGCCTGCGCTCCCGCCCGGTGCCCACCGTCGGCGGCGACGACGCTGACGCACCGGCGCCGGTCGCCGAGGTACGCAGTCCGGACCGGGCCGGCGACATCACCATGGAGATCCCCCGTGCACTGCTGGCGGCGCACCTGGCGGGTCGGTCGGTCGACGGTCAGCCCGACGAACCGGTTCAGGAGGGCGACAAGGGCACACCGTGAGCCGACGGACCGGACCAGGGCAAAAGCAGAGATCGACAGATGGCGAATAATACAGACTGCCACTGATGACTCACAGGCAGTTGTCGAGCGAGGCTGGCCGGGTGATGACACACCGCTTGTTGCTGGCCGCCGTACTCGCGGCCGCGCTCACCAGTCCGACGTGGAGCCCGCCGCTGATGGCGCAGGCCGGCCCACCGGCGACCGCCGTCGGCACCGCCACCGTCGGCACCGCCGCGACCACCGTCGGCGCAGCCACCGTCGGCACCGCCGCGACCGCGAACGGCCCGCAGTCCACCAGCCGCCCGAACCTGAGCATGGTCAACCGGATCAGCGGCGGCCTCGACGGGCTGCCCGACTGGTCGCGGGTGGGCTACCAGGGTGGACAGCCGCTGCCCGGCGACCACCTCACGACCACCGACGCGGCCTGCCGCCTCGACCCGAGCCGGTTGGCCGGTGAGTTCGGCGTGGTCGCCGACGACGGCCTCGACGACAGCGCCGGCCTGCAGGCCGCCATCGACCATGTCCGCGACGCATGCTCGCCGTCGGCCAACTTCCGCCGGTTGTCACTGATCAGCCTGCCGGCCGGCCGGATAGACGTGTCCCGGCAGATCTACGTCGACGCCAACTTCCTGGTCCTGCGCGGTCAGGGAGCCGGCACCGGCGGCACCCGGGTGGTGTTCCGGCCGGACACCGACACCCGCTACGACACCCTCAGCAGCGACGGCAGCCGCTGGGAGCCGAACGGAATGAGCTACGGCAGCGGCAACGACGTCGGCAAGGGCGGCTGGATCTGGCCGGGCCGGGCCCTGTTCAAGGTGCAGACCCGCCAGGTGGCCAGCCGCTACCAGGACGAGTGGCAGGCGGCGCCGGCCAACCGCAAGGACCTGTTCGAGGGATCCGTCAACCAGCACTGGGTCTCCGGGCAGAAGCTTGCCGGCCGCAGCGACGACCCCGGGTTCTCCGCCCGCACCGGACAGACCGTCATCCATCTGGCCGGCAACACCAACATGTCGAAGTTCTCCCCCGGCGGCTACGTCTGGGTCGGCGCGGCCAACAGCATCAACTTCTACGAACAGCAGGGCGTCACCTACGCCGAGCACGCCAGCATGATGGAGAACCTCCACATGCGGCAGCAGATGTTCCGGGTGACCCGGGTGAACTCGTCAGCCAAGACGATCACCCTGGACCGACCGCTGGAGTACGACCTACCGGTCGACTCGGTCTCCGACGGCTCGCCGCCGCTGCTGACCGAGACACCGTTCGCCAGCAAGGTCACCCCGCTGACCGCGGTCGAGGGCGTCGGACTGGAGAACTTCGCCTTCACCCAGGAGATGACCGGGCTGCCCAGGCTCGGCGGCGGCACGTACGCCCTCGACCCGGCCGACGCGGTGCACAACTACGGCAACCTCGCCCCTGAGTACGCCATGAACGGGGTGCTGTTCAAGTGGGCGGCCAACAGCTGGGTCCGTGGCCTGTCCGGCACGATGACCGGATCCCACCCGGTGGTCACCGAGGTCGCCCGCAACCTGCAGATCGAGGACAACACCTTCGACGGGGCGTGGAACAAAGGCAAGGGCGGCAACGGCTACCTGCGCGGCAGCCGCGTCTGGGACTCGCTGTACGCGTACAACACCAGCCGTAACCTGCGGCACTTCACCTTCCAGTGGTCGGCCAGCGGCAACGTGGTGTTCCGCAACGACCTCGACTCCGACCTGAACCTGCACGGCGGCTGGGAACGGTACAACCTGTTCGAGGGCAACACCGTGCGGGTGCCGTACGAGCACAGCTCGGGCAGCTGCACCGCCAACTGCGGCGGCGAGGGCGGCCAGGTCGACGAGGGCACCTGGTATCCGATCTGGTGGGCGGCCGGGCCGAAGGCGATCAAGTGGTCCGGGTCGGCCGGGCCGCAGAACGTCTTCTACCACAACGAACTGTCCAAACAACTCACTCCCGGCGGTCCGTACGTGACGTACGAGCCGTACTCGGTGACCGGCACCACCGACCCGGCCGACACGATCTACCAGTTCGGCTCCGACCCGGCCCACCCGCGCCGGTTCCGCCATCTGAGCGCAGCCGGGTCGGTGATCCCCGACTGGTCGGGTCGGGAAACTCTCGACTACACGGGCGGGCAGGGCGTCGTCGCCGCCACCGGGTACCGCCATCCGTCACTGTTCCTGAACGACGTCGGACAGCTCGAACCCCGCATCGAGGAGGTCCGCCAGGCGGCCACCTGGAACATGCAGGGTGCCGGCACGTCCGGCGGCTGGACCGGCCAGGACGGCGAATACGAGGACAAGTACGTCAACGGAGTCCTGCCGCTGGCCGTGGGCGGCGCCACAGTGATCGCGTTGCAGGAGGCCGGTGCGCCACCGCCCAGTGCCGGGCCGCCGACCGACCACCAGCAGGCCAACTTCCAGCGGGCCGACGGGACGTTCCCGCCGGTGCGGGAGTACCGCCACGGCGGAACCGCCCGCCGCCCCCAGGGCTACCTCTACTGGCTGCACACGGACACCTCGGCGAACGGGCCGGGCCGGGTCAACCTGGCCGTCGCCACCCGCCACCAGGTACCCGCGGACGGGATCTTCGTGGTCGCCTCGCCGATGGGCGGCCGGCCGGCGCTGGGGGTGAACGTCGGCGGCACGGTCTTCTTCACCGTGCACGGTTTCTCCGGCAACGGAAACGACATGCCGGGACTGCTCGGCGCGATCCGGCAGCGGATGCTCACCGCCGGGCCGGGCAACCAGCCGCTGGACTGGGTCGCGATGGGCGACTTCAACCGTGATCCGGACAACCTGGCCAACGCGCTGCCCGCCGGGCAGTTCCGGGTGCACGCCCCGCCGACGCCGACCCACCCGACCCAGGATCCGCAGCGGTTCCTCGACTACGCGGTGGTGCCGGACACCGGCAACGTACCCCGGGTCACCGGCTCCGAGACCCTGTCGCAGATCCTGCTGTCGGATCATCTGCCGGCCCGGTTCCGGCTGGTCCTGGAAGCCGCGGCCGACCCGCCGGAGCTGGTGGCGCAGCCGACGCCGCCCGGCAATGCGGTGCTGCGCAACGCCGGCACCACCAACGTCGCCGACATCGACCGTTTCGGCAGCGACAACGAGATCCTCGACGTACCGTTCCATTCGGGTTTCCAGCAGCGGTGGTGGTTGGACCCGAGTGCGGAGTTCCCGTCCTACTACCGGCTGGTCCACCTGCTCACCGGCAACTTCCTGGGCCAGGAGGGCTCAGTGACGGACGCGCCGGTGGTGCAGTGGCCCAACGAGGCGGCGGATCAGCTCTGGCGGCCCGACTACCAGGGCGACGGGACGTGGACGTTGCGCAACATGGTCACCGACCAGTTGCTGACCGCGCTACCCGGCTCGCACCGGCTGGCCGGGCGGGACTGGAACGGGTCGGCCGAGCAACGCTGGTTCTTCCAGAGCGAGGAGTCGATGTCCGACCTGCGGGAGATCAACCACTTCCCGCCGCAGCAGCAGACCGACCTGGTGGTCGACATCTCCGGCGGCGGCAACGCCGACGGCACGCCGGCGATCCTGCACGCCGAGAACGACGGTGACAACCAGCGGTTCAGCGTCATCCCTGCCGGGCAGACCGATGGCCAGGACTGCTACTACCTGGCCAACGCCGGCGGCTACCTGAGCGCCGCGCCGGCCGGGGTGTCCGTCGACGGGGCACCGGTCGCGCTGCACCGCTTCCGGGGCAACACCGACGGCTACCTGTGGTGCGAGAGCCAGGGGTCACTGTCGATCGCGTTGGCGAACCGCACCGTCGTGGCCGGGGTGCCGCAGGACCTGTACCTGTCCGATCACGGTGTCGGCAATCAGCTCACCGTCGAACAGGGCGACCCGCAACTGATCCAGACGTGGCTGTGGGAGGCGGCAAGCTGATCGCCGGGCCGGTCGGCCCGAGCAGCCGGCCCGGACAGGGCTGAGCAGCCATCGCGGAAGGCCCGAGCAGCCGGACGCGAAACGGCCCGCCAGGGAGATCCCTGGCGGGCCGTTCACCGTGGTAGCGGGGACCTCCGGGCCACAGCAGGTCCGCCGAGCGCGGCAAAGTCGACCGACGGTCACCCTCCTCAGCCGACGTCAACATGACTGCGGTGGGAGGCGGCAATCTCTGCGGCTTCGCGGCGGGCAGCGGCAGGCAGCCGCTCGCGCGTGAGCCGGTCCGCCGCCGTCCACATCCCGTCGACCAGCATCTGACCAGTCCCGGTCAGCTGGCCGCTCCGACTGATCACCTGCAACGTGTCCCGCACGGCGGCGCGCCACCGGGCGAACCGTACCTGGGCGAGGTGGATGTCGGTCGGATCGGTTTCGACCCGTTGCTGCCGTTGCCAGAACGTGGCGACCGCGAGATGGGCGTACGCGCCGTGCAGCAGCGCGGCTAGGGGCCGCAGATCCCGGCGCCACGGCGCGTAGTAGCGCTTGTCGTCATCCGTCGGAACGATCAGCGGGAGGGCGTCGCTCAGTGCGAGCAGCTTGGCGTGCTGCAGTTCGTGTGCGAGGGTGACCGCTACCGTCCGCGTGTCGTCCGGGGAGGACATTGCGACGGCACCAAATGCGCCCGCGAAGGTAGCACTGCCGACCGAACTGCCCAGCAGTTGCATCGGTACGACGGCGGTGACGCACTCGGCGACCTCCGCCGCGACCTCGGGATGATGTTCGGCGAGCAGCAGCCAGCCAGCGCGGACGCCGCCGGTCCAGCGGCGCAGGTCGAGGTGGCGCTCGTCGACGGTACGGGGCCACCCTGGTTCGTCGTTGCCGAGCCCTTGCCACCCCGAACCGTCAATGGTGACCTGCCGGCGGATCAGCACCTGCGGTAGACCGTCCCAGCCCCGCGAGGTCGGCCTGTCCCCAGCCGCAGATCGGTGAGCCGTCGGGGTGGGAACGATCACCTGCCGCCCGGCCCGTTCCAGCAGCACCAGGTCACCGTCCGCGCGCCGCACGCGTAGCGAGTCGCAGGTGCCTCCAGGCAGGGTCGCGATGCCCAGGGACGGCAGCACGATGCCGTGGTCGGAACGACTTGCGCCGAGCGGCACCTCGGCGGTGGCCCCGCAACGTGCCGCCACTGCGGCCGCGACCAGGGCGAGTCGGCCCGGTTGAGCGGGTCGGTGGCTGGAAAGCGCCGCCACGGTGCGACCCAGCCATGCCCCAACCGCCGGATAGCAGAGTACGTCGTGCACCGCAGTGGTCGAGTCGCGCTCGAGATCAGCCAGCAGCCGGTATGCGTACATGGTCTGTCTTGCTTCCGGATGGCTGGTCCGTCGCGCGAGGTCGGGCAGCATCCAGCAGAACAGTCTGCTGCGGCTGTTCTGCAGTCCGGCGAGGACTCGGATGCCGGCGGGGGCACCACCACCTTGCGCGAACTCAGTCAGCATGTTCCTCGAGAATCGGTGCGGTTGGATCATGCCTGCTCCCGAAGCGCCTGGTTACCGACTTGCTACCGCAGTCTTCGCCCCACCTATTCATCGATGATCGCACATCATTGCCGCCGAGTGGAGCGCATGGTCGATCACCCGAGGAAGTGACATTGACCCGCCCGACTGTCCGACAGTCGTGGATCCGACTTTCCGCAGCGTCCACAGAGACTGCGCGACGTCGGTGAGGATTTCGGCGATCTGCACTACGATTGGCGTTCCACGCCGCAGCGAGCGACGATGCTCCCGCGCAACAGGGCACCCCCGGCAGACAGGACCGGCGAATGACCCAAGATCGGCACGAGCAAGAGACACTTCTCGTCGACCTCACCGACGTCGACCTGCACACCCTGTCCGAGTTACCACCAGATGCCCTGCAGATCTCCCTCGATCACCTACTCGACGAACGATTGAATCCGATCGCCTTCTTCCTTGGTCAACACGATGGCGATCCGGCGAGCAGCGCCGCACAACCCTCATGATCGAAAGAGATTCAAGATGACCGACACACCGACGACGACCGCGGCGAGCAAGACCGGCACGGGGCGGCAGACGGCTGAAGTGTTGGTCTTCGTCTCCCCCGGCGGCGGCGCCGGGCAGACGAGCATCGTCGCCAACATCGCCTGGATACTCGCCAGCACCGGGCACCGGGTCCTCATTCTCGACTGGGGAGGTAACGCACCCCGGGTCCAGGACTACCTACATCCCTTCCTTGACGTGACCACGTCCGTTGACGAACCGCTCGGCGCAGCTCTACGGATGATCGCCGACCGCACCGAGACGACGCCGGAGACCCGTGTCCAACGCTTCCAGGCAGCTGGTTGGGCCGACGCCGTGGACGTCGTCACCGCGTCCTCCGACAGCTTCTACCCGGCAGCACTGCCCGACGGTGCCGGCGACGGTAGTCAGCTCCGACGTCTGCTGCAGCAGACCAGCTACCACTACGTGCTGCTCGACGCACCGCCGCAGAACCCGCAGAGCGCGCTGCACCAGCTCGCCTGCCTCTGTGACGCCGCCGCGGTCTGCTTCCGGTCGCACCAGCGGGTGCAGCAGGACGCGTTGCGCCTGGCAGGCGCGTTGGTCAACGCGGCTCCTGTCGGTCTACGCCTGGTGGCCACCCCGACCCAGGTACGGCCCGGCGAACCCCACGTTGCCGAGCGGCTACACGCCGCCCGGCAACAGTTCGCCCAGCTCGCCGGGCCGGCAAGCGCTGGTGTCACCGTGTCGTTCGTCGAGGTGCCGCGCCACTCGTACGACATCGAGCGGGAAGCTCTCGCCATCATTCTCGATCGCGGCAGCCTCCGGGCGGGTCTGACGAGCGTCGTCCACGCGATGACCGACGGTGCCGTTCTTTCCGCTCCAGATGTCGGTCGACGGCTACGGATGCGCTACGAGCGGGCGCTCGGGTTCGATCCGCAGGCCGAGCCGGAGAAGGTCTACCTTGCGTACCGACCGGCCGACCGACGCTGGGCGGACTGGATCACCGACCGGTTGCGACAACAGGGCCTGCCCGCCAGCCGGCTACCCGCCGATGATTCGTGGATCGAGCAGTCGACGCCGCCGAGCCTCGTCGTGATCGGTGGGCTCGCCACGGCCGACGGGCGAGTACGCCGCATCGCCGAACGGCTCCGCGACGCGGTGTTGTCGCCGACTGAAGTATCCGATCAGGTCTCGGACGTATCCGACCCCGTCGTACAGGTGGCCGTCACCGCCCAGACCCCGGCCGACTTCGATGCCACAGTGCCGTGTCTCGATCTGGTCGGCCTGTCCGCCGGTGACGCCGAGGCACGGCTACGTCGGCATTTCCTGCTCATCGAGACGCCCTACGACGATGGTGCCGGGTTCCGCCCGCGCTATCCGGGCGGCCCGCCGGAACATCGCCAGCTGCCGCCGGCCGTCGACCTTCCCGGCCGCAATCAGCAGTTCACCGGCCGAGCCGACGATCTCGAAACTCTCCGCGACAGGTTGCTCGCCGACGGCCCCGGGCCTGTTCTGGTAGTTGGTGCAACCGGAGTCGGCAAGAGCGAGCTGGCCAACGAGTACGCCCACCGGTTCCATAAGGACTACGACATCGTCTGGTGGATCCCGGCGGACAGCTGGGAATCGATCGCCCTTGCGCTACGCAGACTCAACGAGCAGTTCCAGCTGCTGGATCCGAATCCATCCGAGGTGGACACCGAGGGCGTTGAGGAGCAGCCGCGACAAGCATTCGACCACTTGTTGCAGCTCGCGGCCAGGAGACCGTGCCTCTTCATCTTCGACGGGCTCGACGATCGGGAGCTTCTCGAGTGGGTCGGGTCCGCCGCCGGACACGTGGTGGTGACATCAAGGATCACTGATACGCCCGCCCCGCGTTTGCTCGTCGTGACCCACCTCGGGACGGACGACGCAACCGAGTTGCTGCGCACCTACGTGCCGGAACTGAGCGAGGAGCACTGCGCGGCGGTTGTCGCCCAGGTGGGGCAGCTCCCGCTCTCGTTGCGGCTGAGCGGGGCGTGGCTGCGGGAGAGCCGACACCACCTGATGGCGTACGCCCCCGCAGATCTCGAAGCCGCTACCGAAGCGATGGTCGCCAGCCTTCGGCCGGAATCTCTGGCCGGCCTGCCCACCGATGCGAACTCATCCCCGGCGGGGTCGGTGCCCGACGACGATCCCACCTACCACGCGCTACGGCGATCCTGGCGCGCGTTGGAGGCGACGCTGCGGCAGACGGAGATTGGTCGGATAGCCATCCACCTCGCCGAGATGTGCTCCTTCCTGTCGACCGACGACATCAGTCTCACGCTGCTCCGCTCGAGTTCGATGATCGATCAGCTGGCCACGCTGTCGGACGATGGCGGAGAGCGCGTGCGCAACGACCCCGCGATCTTCGACGGGGTCGTCTGGACCGGGGCCCGGTTCGGCGTCTTCGACGTACGTTGGGGGCAGCGTCCCTCGATCCGTATCCACCGAGCGGTGCAGGACGCGGTACGTGACGCTCTGCCGCCGGATCGGGCCGCCGAGGTTCGCCGCCACCTGCGGCTCGGCCTGGCCAGTTACGCCCCAACCGGAGCTGAGGTCGACGGCGGCTGGCAACGGCACCGCCTCGCCGAGCTGCAACCCCATCTGCTGCCCAGCGGTGCCGTAGCCGAGACCGACCCGAAGGTGCGCAGGTGGGTCGTCCGACAAGTTCGGTACATGCGCCGGCAGGAGACCTGGGACAGCGCGAACGTCGCCCTGAAGGTCATCGACGAGGCTCTCGGCCACTGGTCGTCAGCGGTGCCGCCCACCGATCGCATCCATATGCAGCTACGGGGTGAGCAGGCGAGTCTGCTGCGCTGGATGGGACGGTACCGCGAGTCTCTCGAGATCGCTCAGCAACTGCGGCTACTGCAGTTGCACACCATCGGGCAGGAGCATCCGAACACCGCGACCACGCTGCAGGGAATCGCCGGGGACGTACGGGCGCTCGGAGAGTTCGAGCTCGCCAAGAGTCACGAAGGCGTCGCCTACGACATTCTGCGCAAAGCCTACGGCGAGGAGCACCAGCAGACCTTGATGGTCGCGCACAACCTGGCGCTGTCGTCGTACTTCGACGGCGACCTCTACACCGCGATGGTGGTGGAACGAGAAGTGGTCAACCGCCGTTTGCGGGTGTTCGGCACGAGGGACCCCTTCCTCTGGTGGGCCGCTGCCAACCTGGCGACATATCAACGTGAGCTGGGCGACTACCAGGCTGCGACTCGGACCATCGACGATGCTCGCGGTTGGCTGGGCCATCCGACCGGCAAGATCCCGACGGACAGCGCGAGCGCGCTGCGGATCATCCGGGTACTCGCGGTCACCCAACGCCGCAAGAACATGGTGCCTCAGGCCAAGGAGAATCACGCCGACGCGCTGCGCGGGTACCAGCAGCTTCGCGGGACAAATCATCTCGACACCTTGGCCTGCAAGCTCGCGCTGGCCACCGACATGCATCTGCTGCGGGAGACGCCAGCACGAGTGGTGGAGTTCGGGCAGTCCTGCTACCGCGGCTACCAGCGCCAACTTGGCCCGGAGCATCCGCTCACCGGCATCTGCCTGGTCAATCTCGCGCTGTTCCTACGCGGTGTCGGCGATCTCGACGAGAGCCGGCGGATCGGTGACCACGGTTTGCGGATCATCCGGACCGCTGTGCCGGCCGAGACCCACCCGTGGGTGCTCGCGGCAACGATCAACCAGGCCGGCAACCTGGGGCACGGTGGTGCGGTAGACGCCGCGATGCGACTCGCTGGTCAGGCCGTCGAACTGTGTGAGGAGGACCTGCCACCAGGACATCCGTACCCCGACATCGCGCGTGCCAATCTCCGAGTATGGGAGCAGGCAG
This sequence comes from Solwaraspora sp. WMMB762, assembly GCF_049179115.1. NCBI lineage: Bacteria > Bacillati > Actinomycetota > Actinomycetes > Micromonosporales > Micromonosporaceae > Solwaraspora > Solwaraspora sp. WMMB762. Next base: position 6,327,573 of record NZ_JBMHMD010000001.1, on the reverse strand, counting down.
CGCGTCGATCCGCCGGAACGGGTCCCACCAACCCGATATCCACCCACGACCTCGATATCGACATCCCGCGGCGCTGAAAAGCATCTGGCGAACCCGACCCCACATCCCGGCGAACCACGACCACAGCAGAGGAAGTCTCAAGTGCCGACAGAGCAGGGACGACATGCGGACTCGGTGATCGGCTCGTCGCACCGAGAGTACTCCGACGCGATCATCGTGACGCAGGAGCCGACTGGTCGCCAGTTCAGCGACGTCGACGATCGGATCGCCTACTGTCGTGGCCTCTTCCGGGCTGACGGACCGCTGCACTACCTGGCGCATTGCAGTCCCGGATCCCGTGACTTCGACCTGTACTCATCTGCTGGGCCCGGCCAGGACGACGATCGACTTGTCGAGAACTGCCGCCGCGTGGCGAGGCGGCTGAGTTTTCAGTCAGGACAGGTGATGCACGAGTGGCTACGGCCCCTCGGTCAGGGCGTGCCGCTGCGCACGGTGCTCCAATCGGCCGGCGGAGCCTTCTACTGTGCCCGGGTAGTTCCCGGTGTGCTGCTCGTCGCCGGGACTCTGGGTCTGACCACCGACCAGGTCGCGTCGCTGGCCCGGCAGCCTGCCGTGCAAGAGGCTGACAGCGCGCTCTCACAGCTGGTCGATCAGATCAGAGCTGGCATTCGGCTGCCCCGACAGAACCTGGGTGCCTGGGACACAAAACACTTCAGGAAGTCCGCGTTCGACCGCGACGCGGCCGACAGCCCGCGCCAACAGTCGGCGAGCGCGCCCCGGCCGGTGCCGGCCATCGATTCCACGACGCGGCGGAACCTCGAAACGTCCGCCGACCCACGGCACCCCCTAGCGATCACCGGCGACCGCAGTCACTGGGCCTTCAACGCCTGCGCAGCCGCCGTCGACGGCACTGGCCTGCACCTTGTCGCGTGCTTCAACGACAAGGCACAGCTGTTCTCGGTCGACGCGCTCGGTACGCCCGAGCTACGTGGGGTTGCCTACCGCCACTCGCCCAGCTACCGACGCAAGCAGGTCAACGAAATCGGTCCCGCGACCGCCGCCTACCTCAGGGAACTCGGCCGGACCGCCCGCCCTGCGATCGGTGGACCGGTCGTTCGCGCGGTGCTCGATACGGACATCGGCGCGATCTACTACTACCGTCTGTCCGCGCGGGAGTACGTCATCGGCCTGTGCCTCGATCAGGACCAGGTGGACATGGCCGATAATCGCTTGACCGAGGTCGTCCTGTCGGTATGCGGCCCGGCCGCTGCTACCGTCCAGCCGCTTCGTTGACGTGCCGGAGGCGTGACGCCGACCGATCACATGTCGCCGATCGTCCGTCGCGCCGCCGCCCGTACCCGTGCGCCAAGCCCTCCGAACACCTCCCGAATGTCATCGAGATGCATTGGGTGCGGACCAGTCGCGGTGGCCGCTTCCGGCGGCAACGCCATGGACTCGGCTAGACGTTTGAGATGTTGCAACGACGCGTAGTCGACAATCGCCTCGTAGGTGAGGCAGAGAACGTCCAGCCGTTCCAGGTCGGTGCTCGACGACGCGGCGTCGGTGCGGTCCACCGACACCCGCCGCATTCGCCATTCGACGACCGCCTGCCGGAACGATTCGATCAGGGATTGCAGGAACACGGCCGTACCCAGCAGGCTGAAGATGTCGGGATCGGCGGTCCACCCGTGGATACGCTCCTGTGCGGATCTGATCGCCGTTGAGAGGCCTGGAGCTGCTCTGAATGCTTGGGTGAAGGCGTCTGGCAGTCCGTCACCGAGCCGTACGGCAGCCTCGATCGCCGTCTCAAACAGTTCGTCGATCTCGCCCATCTCGTCCATCGGGCCGGGCTGGGTCGGCGCAGAGACGGCTCGGTCCACTGACACTGTCCCAGTGAGTAGGCCAGCCACATCGACGGATATCTCTCTGAGGCGTTGGTTAGTCGACCGCCGCATGTCACGGACCTGCTGCTCAAGCCGGTCGATCATGGTGTACGCGCCAGCCTGCTGACGAACGAGCCGATCGACCCGGGCAACCATAAGCCGGACCGGATCAGTCTCGCTCAACCGGTCACGCTGTAGCACATGATCGATCCTGGCAACCACGGCGCTCGCAAACGTTCGACGTTCGTACTCGATCGGTTCGGCCAGGACAACGTTGCGGACGTTCGATGCCACGTCGGGTGCCAGGTAACCGACCACCACCAGGATAATCTCGACGTCGACGCTTTCAGCCCGAGCGGCCGCAGCCCGGCGAGCGACCCGTTCGACGTCCGATTCCCGCATGATGCCCTCGGAGAGCAGGATGACGCAACTCGGCTCACCGCCCTCGTTCAGCACCACGAGGTCGAGCAACGACCGGCCGTCGACGTCAAGCTGACGACGCCGCTCAAATCCGATGGCTTCGCGTTCGAGGGTCAGCATCACCTCACGTCGCACATCGTCAATGGTGGCGAAGTCGAAATGATCCCGAGCCACCAATTGGACAAGCTCGATTCCTATCACCGTACTTTCGAGCTCAGCGCGTCGGTACAGATGATGGCAGAGCTTGATAAACTGCCGTGGAACGCCGTGGGTCATGTCAACGAGGTACTGCACGGCATCGTCGAGGAACGGGGCGATATCGCTGTCACCTCGTGCCGCAAGATGGCTCTGCTCAATCAGCTCACGTGCCTCCTGCGCCGTAAGCGGAGTCATCCGGACGGCATACCCCATCCGCTGCAACACGTCTCCCTGCAGTTGCGGGGTGATCTCCACCAAACCAGTGATGATCAAGAATGTTCCGGACTCCTCCACCGCAGTTAGCAGATCTCGAAACTGCCCGATCACGCCCACATCTCGCGGATCCGCCGGATCGAGCACCCGGTCGAGTTCGTCCAGTACGACGACGAGTCGACGGCCACTGCGGCCGTGCAAGTTCAGTAGAGCGATGATCGCCGACATGGCAGCAGCTGAACTATCGATGTACTTCGACAGTCCGTGCTCCGTGACGAAGCCGTCCGACCGATTGCCGATCAACCAGTCCCACGCTTGCACCGCGGTCCGCTCGTCGAGCAGCAACGTCATCGCCGTACCCAGGTCGTCATCGCCGGTTGCCTCGATCAGCCGGTCCTGCAACTGGGGCAGCAGGACGCTCTCCGGCAACCCGAGGTCGTCGACCACTGCCTGCGGCTCGATGACATGTCGTCGCAGGTCTTCAGCGATCTGCTGCGCATGTGGCACGTGGCTGAGTCCATCGGCGACCACCTCGGAGTAGTAGTCGCGCAGGAGGTCGACGATGTCCTCCCGGTCGAGACGACCGACGAAGCGCTTGTACAGGTCGACCAACGAGCCGAACTGGGGCGCCTCAACGTACAGGGTGCGTACCGCCGAGTCACCCGATCGACGAGCCCGATACAGCAGGGCCGCGGCAAGGTGAGACTTGCCGGTACCGTACTCACCCACCACAGTCAGCAGGCGACCGGACAGCCCGACCCGCTCCAGATGAACGGCCTGCGCCAGGAAGGCATCAAGATAGCGGAACGCCTCCTCGACCGCGCGGGTCGACACTGTCGGCAGGCTCTGGCCGACTTCCGAGACACGCGCAACAGCGGTTGGCGAGTACGGGTTGACCCCGACCGCCTGCGACTCTCCCGATGGGGCATTCATGGTCATCCATTCTTGATGCCCCGGCCACGAGGCCGGTAGCCGTCGCGCCGGTCTACATAGTATCGGTCGAAGTCGTGCTTGCTGACTTCCTTGGCACCTGGGCGACGCCGAGCCTCGTCCCATAAATGAAAACACATCTTCTGGAGTTGCTTCAAGGACATCGAACGATGATCATCCATCACCGCGTGCATGGTTTCGGCGGTGACCGTCGGAACCCGAGGATGATCACACATCTGCAGCCGACCGTTGGCAAATGTCCACCCGTCCGCACCGGTCAGCATGCCCACCTCGATCACAAGAACACCCTCCCTGGCTTCGCCCCGGACTCGATCGCTCCAGTCCTTGATCTGCTCGGGATTTTCGCTCTCTGCAAAAAAGATCATGCGCTCGCCAACAAGGTCGAGATAGTGGTTGATCGGGTGCATAGCCTGCAGCGAAAGCACCGATCGCTTCCATGTCGCGTCGTTGAACTGCGGTAGCACGATGATCGCGACAGCGTCCGCTTCCTCGAGATCCCGCTCGAGTCGCGTGAACGCCACCCTCCCCGGCATCGGTTGCTCCCCCGGGTCCGACAGCGCCTCAAGCTGCCGGGACAGCCTGCTCCTGATCTTGTACGCCAGCAGGGCCAGATACTGGTCAAAATCGCCCCTGCGACCAACCGTTTCGAGATCGAACGCCAGCTCTCTACTGAGGTCGGCCACCGGCGCGGCCATGATCCGGCCACCGGAGGCACCATCGAACTCCTGCTTCAAGTGGTGTACGCACCTGTGGATCAGCGAGGTACGCCCGCAGCCCGTGGGCCCGGCCACCACCACCAACTGACCGAATCTAGTAAGGTGCGTCGACGGGTCCGGTAGATGGTTGACGAAGCTGCGGTATCCCTCCTCGGCTCTGTCCACCGGAAGGTAGTACGCCTCATGTTCCCTGTCGTGCCACGGTCTCAGCGCGCGGAGCGACTGACCCAGTACGGGGGGCAACTCGAAAGGGTTCGGAATCTCCTCAGGCCTACCCGTATCAGCACTGCTGGTCTGTGTCATCACGATGCCCTCCCACCCATGCCGCTACCGTTGTCACCGTCGCAGGCCGATAGCACCAGCAGCCCGCTCCACCTCTCGAGCTGCCTGTTCGACCGCCGTTCGCAGGTGCATCAATCCGGTCCGCGCCTCCCGTACCCGAGGGCTGTCCGCCGACCGGTCCGGCCCGGACCACGAATCGCGCATCGAATCACAGAAAGTTTCGACAGAATCACGGATTGCCTCCATTGATGGGCCCAGGACCGCCGGTAGGGCATCGAGATGCAGCATCAGCCGGAGGCGGGGCTCGTCGAGGCTGGTCCCCTTCGGTTGTCTGGCGGAGGCATCTGCGTACCGGGTGAGAGACTCGTCGGCTGCCCGAATGAACTCGGCCACGGCCACCCGAAGCCGGATGGCCTGCTGGCGTGCCTCAGTCCGCCGGTGGACGCCGGTCGTCAGCACACTGGTGAACAACGCGCTGATCAGCGCGGACACCAAGGTAAGCGCGCCACCGATCAGCAAGCCACGCACCTCGGAGGCCGGTCCGGTGCGTGCTGCGTCTGGATCGATGCTCAACGCCGCGATCATGGTGGCGCAGGCGGTGTCAAAGTTGGCCGGATGCGTGTCCCGCCATCGCGCGATCGCCACCCGCTGCCCATCTACCACCACCCGGTCCCCGCTTGCCGACTCGACCAGGCCGAGTAACTCAGCAGCCCGGCCGACCTGCTGCTGACGCTGGGGCGACAGGCAAACCAGCGTGGACGCTTCCTGATCCAGCGGCTCGTCGGCCAGGCTCTGTGCCGGATCGGCGATCACGATCGTCATCAGGACGAGGCAGGCGAGCAGCGACTGTATCCGACCAGTGTGGATCGCCCGCATACTGTGTCACTGTAGCGCTCTGACTCCCGTGTGGCTGTCCCACGACGGTACGAATACGGGTTCCGTCCGAAACCCGTCTCGGCTGGCACCTGCGGGCGGCGAAGGCCGGTCGGGGACGGCGGGATTCCAGGACGCGAAACGGCCCGCCAGGGATATCCCTGGCGGGCCGTTCACTCGTGTTTTGACCATCGGGGGGATTCGTGGTGGTCGAGGTCTAGCGGAACAGGGAGGACCCTGTCCATGATCTGAGTTCTCACACAAAGATCATCAATGGGCAGGGTCCTCGATGAGCAGCGTAACGGCTACCGGCACCGGTGACAGCGAGCCGGGCCGGATCTTGTTGGACTCGTGGCGGCGGGAGCTGTACGAGGGAGTCCTCACGTCCCGGTCACGGACGATGTTCACACTGGTCGACGAGTTGGCCGCCGATCAGGGCCGGTGTGGCTGTCCGGCGCATCTGTCGCTGGGCACCGTCACCGGGCACGCCGCCGCGTACCGGGCCTTACGCGACGGCGAGATCGACACCGGCCGGGCGCTGCGGGCGGCGTGCCGGATCGCCGCACGGTCCGGCCTGCCCCGGGTGTACGCCGTCGACACCACCGCGTGGCCACGGCCGAACGCGGCCACCAGCCCGGACCGGCAGCCGCAGTACACCCCGGGCGGGCCGCGCGGCGCGGCGCTGATCAAGACCGGGTGGCGGTATCAGCATGTCGTCCGGTTGACCCTGACCCCGGACTCGTGGGTCGTGCCGGTCCTGGCCGACCGGATCGCCTCCGACGACGACCTGGTCGAGGTCACCGTGGACCACATCGCCCGGATCTGCGCCACCGACGCCGCCCGCCCGGCCGATCCGTCGCTGTTCCTGCTGGACTCCGGCTACCCCGCGGCCCGGATCACCCACCTGCTACGCGAACGCCGCATTCCCGCGGACGTCCTGGTCAGGCTGGCGACCTCGCAGACCATGTGGACCAGACCCGAACGCCGGGCCGCGCACCCCCTCGGCGGCCGGCCCCGCCGCCACGGGTTCCGCCTGGCCCTACGCCAGCCCGACCTACACCCCGACGCCGGCGTCAGCGGACCACTCGACATCTACGGCACCGTCACCGTCCGAGCCTGACACCACGTCCACCCCAAACTCACCCGCGCCAGCCGAGGCTTCGAAGACCAGCCCACCCTCCCGATCGTCGAGGGCAGCGTCCTCCTCGCCCGGGTCCAGCACCTGCGCCCCAGCCGCCGCGCGGGCGACCTCGCGCTCTGGTACTCCGGTACCCGCCGTGACCTGCTCACCCTCGTCATGACCTACCTGACCCGCTTCGACATCGAGCACTACTTCCGCTACCTGAAGACCACCGCCCACGCCCCGGACTTCCACCCCCGCCAACCCGACACCCTGACCACCTGGCTCCGCCTGCACTCCTACGCCTACCTGCACCTGTTCTGCGCCCGTACCCACCTGACCCACCACCGGCTGCCCTGGGAACCCGCCACCACCACACCCCCCACCCCCGGCCAGACCCGCCGACAGGTTTCGCCCGCTCTGCGCAACGCCTGGCAACCACCAGGCCACCCGAAACCCGGCCACCCCGGCCCCGGACGCCCCGCCGGCAGACGCCGCACCCGCTACCCCGTCATCCGCAGAACCGCCATCCACAAGGGCAAATAACAGCCCTCACCCACACCACCACGAACACACCCACACCACACCGCCAGACCACCCTGCCCACAAAACGGTCAAAACACGAGAAGCGGCCCGCCAGGGATATCCCTGGCGGGCCGTTCACCGTGGTAGCGGGGACAGGATTTGAACCTGCGACCTCTGGGTTATGAGCCCAGCGAGCTACCGAACTGCTCCACCCCGCGGCGATGAGTTAACCCTAGCGCATACCGTCAGCCCGCCGCAAAACGACCCCCGTACTGACCGACTGGCCTCGGTGATCCCGCCCTGATCCACCCACAAAAGCGGACAAGTCGGGATCACCGAGGCCGGTTTCGGCGTCAGTCAGTTGGGTGTCAGCCGGTCGGCGACGGATCGGCGCCCGGTGACGGGTCGGTGGTCGGCGGCTGGGCACCGCCCACCCCGGCCGCCTGCTGCGCCGCCTGGAACGCCGTCATCGCGACGTCCAGCCGGGCCAGCGCCTCGCCGTACCGCTGGAAGTCACCGGCCGCCTGCGCGGCGCGGGCCTCGTCGATCGCGGCGCTGACCTCGGCGGCGGCCGCCTGCAGCTCCGGCGTCACCAGACCCGGGTCACCGGTGGCCGGCGGGGTCGGGGTCGGGGTGCCACCGGGCTCCTCGCCCTCACCCTCGCCCTCGCCCTCCGGCGGGGTCGTCGGCGCACCACCCGCCTCCGCCTGCTCGATCAGCTGCCGGATGCCGTCCTGCACGCTGTTGGCCAGCACCACGTACGAACCGCCGTCACCGTAGGAGAGCAGCACCCGCTGCAGCAGCGGGTACGCGTTGGTCTGGTTGCTCTTCACGTAGACCGGCTCGACGTAGAGCATGCCGTTGCCGAACGGCAGCGACAGCAGGTTGCCGTACTGCACCTGCGCCTGGTTCGACGACAGCAGGTTCAGCTGCTGCCGGATGGCCGCGTTGTTGGTCATCCGCTGGTGCACCTGCACCGGGCCGGAGATCGCCGTCTGGTCGGGCAGCTCCAGCACCTGAAGCTGCGGCTGCCCGTCGACGTACGACCCGGAGATCAGCGCAGCCAGGTTCTGCCGGCCGGCCGGGGTCACCGCCGAGGTCAGCTGGAACCGTGGCTCGTCCTGCTCCGGCAGCTGGGTCATCAGGTAGTACGGCGGCTGCTTGACCCCGCTGTCCGGCGAGTCCGGGACGTTCGGCACCTCCCAGAAGTCCTGCCCGGAGAAGAACTCGGCCGGGTTGGTGACGTGGTAGCGGGCCAGCAGGTTGCGCTGCACCTTGAACAGGTCCGCCGGGTAGCGGAAGTGGTCGACCAGCTCCTGCGGCGTCTCCGCCTTCGGGATGACCAGGTCGCCGCCGAACGCCGCGTTCCACGCCTTGAGCACCGGGTCGTTCTCGTCGAACTCGTAGAGCCGGACGGTGCCGTCGTACGCGTCGACGGTGGCCTTGACCGAGTTGCGGATGTAGTTGACGTTCTCCCGGGCCAGCACGAAGGTGCCCTGGCCGGTGAGCTCGTCGGCGGTCTCCGCCTGCAGGTTCACCCGCTCCGAGTACGGGTACGTCGCCGAGGTGGTGTAGCCGTCGACAATCCACTGGATCCGGCCGTCGACCACGGCCGGATACGGGTCGCCGTCCATGGTCAGGAACGGGGCGACCTTCTCCACCCGGTCCCGTGGGTTGCGGATGTACAGCAGCTTGGAGTTCTCGTTGACCGCCTCGGAGAGCAGGAAGTTGGTCTCCTGCTCCTTGATCGCGTACAGCAGTTTGCGGCCGAACGAACCGACCTCGACCCCGCCGGTGCCGGTGTAGGTGTAGTACTGCTCGCCGCCGCTGGAGGTCGGCCGGTCGAACTCGACGTTGCTGTCGCCGGGCGAGCCGACGATGGCGTAGTCGGTGCCGTCCATCTGCTCGCCGTAGTAGATCCGCGGCTGCTCGACCGGGATCTCCTCGGTGGCCGAGGAGCACTGCTCCTGGGCCTGGTCGCCGAGGAAGCCGGAGACGAAGTACGGCTGCCCGCCGCAGACCACCCGGTTGGCCGGCGCGCCGACCATGCCGTACCCGTGGGTGAAGACGGTGTGCCGGTTCAGCCAGTTGCTCTGCTGCTCGGTCAGCTCGCCGTAGTTGATCTCCCGCATGCCGACGACGTAGTCCTGCCTCTCGTCGTCGATGGTGTAGCGGTCGATGTCCAGCTTGGTGCCGAAGTCGTAGAAGCCACGCACCTGCTGCAGCTGGGTGTAGGTCTCGGAGACCAGCTGCGGGTCGAGCAGTCGGATGTTGGGCACCACCGCCGTGTCGGTGGCCAGGCTCTCCGGCGGGGTCAGGTTCGTCGCCGGGTACGGCGTCTGCTGGCTGATGTCCAGCCCGAACGCTTCCCGGGTGGCGACGATGCCCCGTTCGATGAACGCCGCCTCCTTGTCCCGCAGGCTCGGGTTGACCTCGAAGGTCTGCACCGCCCACGGGTAGATGCCACCGATCGCCACGGCGGAGATGCCGAGCAGCGCCAGCGAGATGCCCGGCCAGACCAGGTTGCGCATCACCGCGTTGGAGAACACGATGATCGCGATCGCCACCACGATCGAGATGTACGCCAGGATCTCCTTCGCCGGCAGCAGCGCGTTGATGTCGGCGTAGCCGGCGCCGTAGATGCGCGCCTGCTCGTTGTACTCCAGCAGCATGCCGCGCCGGTCCAGCACGTACGCGACCGCCTTGAGCAGTACGAAGACGGCGACCAGCGTGGTCAGGTGGGCCCGCGCGGCGGTGGTCATCCGGTCGCCGATGCCCTGCAGCCGTACGCCGCCGTAGAGGTAGTGCACGGCGAGCGCGCCGATCACCGACAGCACCACGGCGGTGAACGCCAGGCCGAGCAGGTAGCGCAGGAACGGGTACTCGAAGACGTAGAAGCCGATGTCGATGCCGAACTCCGGGTCGGTGACGCCGAACTCCTGGGAGTTGCGGAACAGCAGCCACTGGCTCCACCGGTTCTGCGCGGACAGCCCGGCGAAGACGCCGACCAGGGCTGCGGCCGCGGTGATCCAGATGCCGATCCGGGGGCTGAGCAGCATCCGGTAGCGCTCCAGGCTGACCTGTTCCGGCGAGTGCGGCCGCAGCGTCGGCCGCAGCCGGTACGCCAGCCACAGGTTGGCCGCGACCACCAGTGCCATGGCCAGGCCGACCGCCGCGAACAGCAGCAGCCGGGTGAACAGCACGCCGGTGAAGACCTGGGTGTAGTCCACCTCCTCGAACCACAACCAGTCGGTCCATGCGTTCACCCCCCAGCCGAGCAGGGTGAACAGAAGGAAGATCCCGATGAGTACGCCGACGGTGACCCGGCCACGTCGGCTCATTCCGGGCATTGGGCTGCTACGCATGACCACGACTAGGTACTCCGCACGTTGGTGTGATCCGCTGGGCGATCAGGCACCAAGACTACGGGGTGTGTCCACCTCAGGGCCGGTTGAGGTGGACCTGACCGGGGTGTCAGTCGCTGCCGCAGAGCGTCGGCTTCTCGCCGGCCCGCAGCCGGGCCAGCGCGTCGAGCGCCTCGTCGAGGGTGGCCACCCGCAGCAGCGGCAGGTCGGGTACGGCGTTCGCGACCGCTTCGGCGCAGTTGGCCTGCGGGACGAGGAAGGCGACCGCGCCCGCCTCCTTGGCACCGACCAGCTTCTGCGGGATACCACCGATCGCGCCGACGTTGCCCTCGTTGTCGATGGTCCCGGTCCCCGCGATGATCTTGCCGCCGGTGAGGTCCTCGGGTTCGAGCTTGTCGATGATGCCGAGGGCGAACATCAGCCCGGCGCTCGGCCCACCGATCTCGTCGAGGTCGATGGTCAGCTCGAACGGCCTGGGCTGCTCCTCGGTGATCTCGATGCCGATCCGGGGTGGGCCGCCGTCGCTGGCCCGGGTGGTGATCTCGGCGGTGGCCGACTGGCCATCGCGGGTGTAGCCGATGGTCAGCGTGCTGCCTTCCGGCTCGGCCCGGATCAGCTCGGTCAGCTGGGTCGCCGAGCTGACCGGCGTGCCGTCGACCGAGGTGATCACGTCGTCGACGTCGAGCAGCCCGACCGACGCCCCGTCCGGGGTGACCGCCCTCACCAGCACCTGCACCGGGTAGCCGAGCTGGCGCAGCGCCGCGGTCTCGGCGCTGGTCTGCGACGCCGCGAAGTCCTCGGCGTTGCGCTCCTCGACCTCTTCCTGGGTCTGCCCCGGCGGGTAGATCACCTCGTACGGCACCACCGCCTCGGCGTCGCTGAACCAGCCGGCGACCGCCTCCCGCAGCCCCACGTTGGGGCGCACGCCGACGGTGGTGAGCCGCAGCTGCCCGGCCGAGGTCGAGGTGTCGGTCCCGGTGATCTGGATGACGTCCGCGCCGTCGTCGGTGCCGAGTGTGTCGACCGTCGGGCCGGGGCCCAGCACCACGTACGGGACCGGTGCGGCGAGCACGGCGTAGGCGAGCAGTGCGGTGAGCAGCGCGCCGAGGATGACCGTGACACCGCGACGTCTCATGCGCCTGAGCGTACCGACTGCGGTCCCGCCGGTGACGCGGAGCTTCGCGCTGAGCGGAACGCACCGGCGGCGTTGTGGCCGGTGGCCCGCGTACCGTGGAGGGCGTGCCTGATATTCCGTTCGGCTTCCAGCTCCCCGGCGGCCAGCCTCCGGACCCCAACGACCCACGGCAGATGCAGCAGTTCATGGCGCAGCTGCAGCAGCTGCTCGCCGCTCCGGGCAGCGGTCCGGTGAACTGGGACCTGGCCCGGCAGGTGGCGGCCAGCCAACTCGCCGCCGAGGGTGACCCGTCGGTCAACCCGCACGAGTGGCACACCGTCGAGGAGTCGCTGCGCGTCGCCGACCTGTGGCTTGAGTCGTCGTCGACGTTCCCGTCCGGGACCCGCACGTCGGCGGCGTGGAACCGCAACGAGTGGATCTACCGGACGCTCGACGTGTGGCGCAAGCTCTGCGACCCGGTGGCCGGTCGGATGGTCGGCGCGATGGGCGACCTCGTTCCGCCGGAGGCCCGCAGCCAGCTCGGCCCGATGCACGCCATGATGACCACTCTCGGCGGGGCCCTGTTCGGCGGTCAGCTCGGCCAGGCGCTCGGCTCGCTCGCCACCGAGGTGCTGTCGGCCAGCGACATCGGGCTGCCGCTGGGCCCGGCCGGCACCGCCGCGCTGCTGCCGGCCAACATTCGGGCGTACGGGTCCGGCCTGGAGCTGCCCGAGGAGGAGGTCCGGCTGTACGTGGCGCTGCGGGAAGCCGCCCACCAGCGCCTCTTCGAGCATGTGCCGTGGTTGCGGGGGCACGTGCTGGCAGCGGTGGAGACCTACGCGTCCGGGATCACGGTCAACCGGGAGGCGATCGAGGACGCCCTCGGGCGAGTCGACCCGATGAATCCGGAGTCGATGCAGGAGATCGCCATGGAGGGGATCTTCACTCCGGAGGACACCCCCGCCCAACAGGCGTCGTTGGCCCGGATCGAGACGGTCCTGGCGCTGATCGAGGGCTGGGTGTGTCACGTCGTCGACAGCGCCGCCGGGGACCGGCTGCCGAACGTCGTGAAGCTGGCCGAGGCGTTCCGGCGTCGGCGGGCGGCCGGCGGACCGGCGGAGCAGACCTTCGCCGCCCTGGTCGGGCTGGAGCTGCGACCCCGCCGGTTGCGCGAGGCGGCCGCGCTGTGGGCCGCGCTGGACGCCCACCGTGGGATCGACGGCCGGGACGCGCTGTGGAGCCACCCCGACCTGCTGCCATCGGACGACGACTTCGCCGACCCGGAGGCGTTCGCCCAGGCGAAGACCGACTTCGACCTCGGTGACATCGACTTCGGCGGCGACCCGCCGGAGCCGCCGCAGCCGGAGCCGCCGGCCGATGGGCCCCGTTGACCGGTGGGCCCCGTTGACCGACCGGCCCCGTTGACCGACCGGCCGGGTTCAGCCGGCGGTCAGCAGTGCGCGGGTGGTCTCCCAGCCTTCGACGGCCGGGTTCAGGGCCGCCAGGTCCGCCGGGCCGCGCAGCCGACGCCAGGGCGGCGTGACCGCCACCTGCCCCGGGTGCGGCGCCGCCGCCCGCACGGCCTGCGGATCGGCGGCGAGGTCCAGCGTCGGCAACCAGCCCGGCGCGGGCAGTTGGGCCGCCACGCCGAGCAGTCCCCCGCCGTCACCGCCGGCCGGTGCCACCGCCACCGGCCGGGTGGTGATCGGCCGCAGCAGCTTGCCGATCAGCAGGCCGGGCAGGTCCGGCGCGTCGGCGGCGAGCACCGCAGCCTGGTCGTAGCCGGCTGATGCGGCGGCGGCCAGCGCGGCGTTGACCGAGATCTCCGGCAGCTGGTGGATCGGCATGTCGGGCCAGGCGATCGACCTGGCCAACGGCAGGTCGGCTGCGTTCGCGGCGATCGCCGGTTCCACCTGGCTCAGGGTGGCGAGCAGGTCGACCAGGTCCTCGGCCAGGGCGGCCCGCCAGGTGGCGGGGTCGGTGCCGGGCGGGGACCAGTCGACCGGGTGCAGGAGGATGACCACGGCGCGGCGCATCTGACCCACTCTAGCGGCGGCGCACTCGGCAGGGTCGGCGCACTCGGCAGGGTCGGTCAGTCGGCCAGGACGAAGCCGCTGGCCGCCGCCACCCCTTCCAGGTAGCCGCGGGCCCGTTCCGCCTTGGGGTAGCGGCCGACGAGCTCCCAGAACCGGGCGTTGTGGCTCGGCACGACCAGGTGCGCCAACTCGTGCAGCAGGACGTAGTCGATGACCCAGTCCGGCATCTCCTGGATCCGGTGGGATATCCGGATGGTTCGGTCCGCCGGGGTGCATGACCCCCAGCGGCTGTTCTGGTTGGTCACCCACCGGACGCTCGCCGGGACCACGACCCGGGCGTGTTCCGGCAGGTAGCGGTCAACCAGCCGGCGGGCCCGGCCGATCAACTCACTGTCCGACCGGCGGAGGCGTTCCTCCCGGGCCGCCAGCCGGGCGAGCATCCGGTCCACCCACTCGGACTCCTCGGCCCGGGAGAACTGGTCCGGGATGAGGATGACGACGCGTTCGCCCTCCCGGTACGCGGACACCGTCCGGCGTCGGCGCTGGCTGCGCCGCACCTCGACGACCGGCTTACGCGCCCCTGCCATCAGCGGCCCGCGCAGCCCCGGGTTTCGCTCACGATGGCACGCTAATCCGTACTGACCAGGGGAACGCAAGAGGCAACGCTGTGCAGCGAGGGAGAATCACCCCTTTTGGGGCCTATTGTCGCGAAAAAAGTTACCCACTCGACCGCCGTACGTCGCGCCCGAGCCGCCCAGGATCACCGTAGGCGATCGCGAAGAAGTTTTCACCTCCACCCCCCGGCCCATGATCGCCTGCGGATCTTCTCCCGGCGTGTCACTGCGAATCTGACTTATCCGATCTATTGCGGCATGCACACTCTCGACGTCGACTTACTCACAGTGTCGGTGAATTGTTGACATGGAACCGCCCAGTCCTGGGTAGGGTCCGCGGACCGGCGGTCAACAGTGGCCGCGGAGAAAATCCCAGCGCGCGGCGCCGCCGACGGTCGCCGCGAGCGGGTGCACGCCGGGTCTGCAACCACCCGGCGAGGAGACGAGGAGGGGCACCGTGGCCGACCAGGCCCAGACCTACAACGGTTACTGCGTGAAGTGCAAGGAGAAGCGCGATTTCGAGGGCACCGTCGAGGTGTCGAAGACCGGCATGAACATGGCCAAGGGCAAGTGCCCGGTCTGCGGCACAACAGTCAACCGGATCTTGGGCAAAGCCAAGGTCTGACTCGCGGCGCTGCGTCGAAGGGGCGGCCGGAGCCGCCCCTTCGACGCGTGGCCGGCCCCGCCCGACGGCCCACCACAGAACACCCCGACCAACATCGAGTGGCACACCACTACACGCTGCGTCATGTCCGAGCCGCGACACCACCCCGACCGGGCTGTGGAAAACCCGCCGGAACCTGTGGATAACCGAGGATGTGCGGGGCACAGGCTGTGGATAACGAGCCAACGAGCGTTTCGTTACGGTGACAGTCTGTTGTTCATGCCCACCAATCCCCTGCTCAGGCCGACTCTGTTGCCCGGCCTGGCCCGCCTCTGGCGGGACCGCGCCACCCTGCAGCTCGGCTCGGATCCGGCGCACGCCGTACTGCTCGACCTCACCGACCCGGCACAGTCCCGGCTGCTCGACCTCCTCGACGGCAGCCGGTCGACCCGCGCCGTACTGGACCACGCCGCACGGCTCGGCGTCCCGGCCGACCAGGCCCGGCATCTGCTGGACATGCTGATCGCCCGGGGCCTGATCGTCGGCGCGCACACTCTGCTGCCAGCGAACCTGCCGGAGCACGCCCGGCACCGGTTGACCGCCGAGGCGACCGCCCTGGCGCTGCGCCGCGACGAACTTCCCGGCACCCCGGCGCAGATCCTGCGCCGACGTGCCGCCGCCCGGATCGTGCTGACCGGCCGGGGCCGGCTGGCCCGGCCGCTGGCCGTCGCGGTGGCCGAGGCGGGGATCGGCCACGTCGCCATCGACCTGACCGGCACGCGCGATGCCCGCGACGCCGTCGCCACCGCCGTCAGCCGGGCCGTCCCGGGAGTCGAGACCCGCCCGGTACGGCGCGGCCAGGCCACCCTGACGGTGCTGCTCGGCGCCGACCGGCCGGCCAACCTGCTCGCCGCGAGCTACGCCCGGCACCGGCAGGCCCACCTGCTGGTCGACATCCGGGACCGGACGCCGGTAGTCGGCCCGCTCGTGCCGCCGACCGGTACCCCGTGCCTGAACTGCCTGGACCTGCACCGTCGGGACCGGGATCCGGGCTGGCCGCAGCTGGCGTCCCAGTTGTGCGCGATCGGCCCGGCGACGATCTGCGACTCGGCGACCCTGCTGGCCGCGGTGAGTGTCGGGACGGCCGAGATCCTGGCGTTCGTCGACGGTGGGAGCCCGGAGACGATCGGGGCGGCGCTCGAGGTGCACGCCCCGGCCCGGCTGCGGCGCCGGGCCTGGCCTGCCCACCAGGGTTGCCACTGCCACCGCCGCCGTCGCCCGCGCCGCTGCACACCGGGGCGGAGCCCTGCCGATGGGGTGGGCCACGCTCCGGGGGCCGGTGGCATGAGCCACGCTCAGGGAGGGGTCACGGTCCGCGATCGTCGGTAACAATGGCCAGGTGACCGAAATCCCTCGCTGGGCCGTGTCCAGGACCGCCAAACTCGCCGCGCTGCCGATCGGCTTCGCCGGCCGCACCGTCCTGGGGCTGGGCAAGCGGGTCACCGGGCTCGCCTCCGACGTGATCTCCACCGAGATCCAGGAACGCACCGCCGAGCAGCTGTTCAGCGTGCTCGGGCAGCTCAAGGGTGGTGCGATGAAGGCGGGACAGGCGCTGTCGGTGTTCGAGGCGGCGCTGCCGGAGGAGCTCGCCGCCCCGTACCGTCAGGCCTTGACCAAGCTGCAGGAGGCCGCTCCGCCGTTGCCCGCCGGATCGGTGCACAAGGTGCTGGCCGAGCAGCTCGGCGCCGACTGGCGGGAACGGTTCGTCGAGTTCGACGACCGACCGGCCGCCGCGGCCAGCATCGGCCAGGTGCACCGGGCGGTGTGGCGCGACGGCTCCGCAGCGGGCCGGCCGGTGGCGGTCAAGGTGCAGTATCCGGGGGCCGGCGACGCCCTGCTCGCCGACTTCAAGCAGTTGTCCCGGCTGAGCACCATGTTCCGGGCGATCCAGCCCGGGCTGGACATCAAGCCGCTGCTCAATGAGCTACGGGACCGGCTGGCCGAGGAGCTGGACTACGAGCTGGAGGCGGAGTCGCAGCGGGCGTTCGCCGTCGCGTACACCGACGACGACCAGATCATGGTGCCGGCGGTACTCGCCGCCGCGCCCCGGGTGCTGGTCACCGAGTGGATCGACGGCGTCCCGCTTTCGAAGATCATTTCTTCCGGTACGGCGGACCAACGCGACCGGGCCGGGCTGCTGATGGCGGTGCTGCACTTCTCCGCGCCGGCTCGGGCCGGGCTGCTGCACGCCGACCCGCACCCGGGCAACTTCCGACTGCTCGACGACGGCCGGCTCGGCGTGGTCGACTTCGGCGCCGTGGCCCGGCTGCCCGGCGGGCATCCCGAGCCGATCGGCCGGCTGGTCCGGCTGGCGCTCGACGGGGACTCCGACGCGGTGGTGGCCGGGCTGCGCGACGAGGGTTTCATCAAACCGGACGACCCGATCGACGCCCCGGCGGTGCTCGACTTCCTGCTGCCGATGCTGGCGCCGCTGGCGGCCGAGGAGTTCCAGTTCACCCGGCAGTGGCTGCGCGACGAGGCGGCCCGGCTGGCCAACCCGAAGTCACCGGCGTACCAGCTGAGCCGGCATCTCAACCTGCCGCCGGCCTATCTGTTGATCCACCGGGTGACGCTCGGCTCGATCGGGGTGCTCAGCCAACTGGAGGCCCGGGCCCGGTACCGGGACGTGGTGCGGCGCTGGCTGCCGGGTTTCGCCCCGACCGGCTGACCCGCACGCACGGATGGTGGGGTAGTGCCCGGTCCCCGCTGTGTTCAGCGGGGACCGGGCTCGGTCAGCGCCCGCTCAGGCTGCGGGCCCAGAGGTGCCGGGCCTGCATGGCGACGGTGCGGGCGGATCGGGGTGCCTCAGTACGCGCGGTGCCGGCCTGAGGCGGTTGCATTCGCGCCCGGGAGAGCGCTTCGTAGAGCAAGTGCATGACGGTTTCTCCTGTGATGGTCGGTGCTGCGGTGTGGGTGGTCTGTGCCGGCGCCCGGCCGGTGCTCGTCGTGATCCGATGCATGTCAGGCCGCCAGCCGGACGGCGCCGCGGGAGCCGGCGACGCCGTTGGCCGCCATGCGTGCCTCGACCTCGCCCCGCAGGGCGGCGTCACGGGCCAGGTCCTCCTTGCGTGGCCGGCCCCGGGGCCGCTTGCGCGGCACGACCGCACCCCGCTCGAAGATCTCGCCGCCCCAGACGCCCCACGGCTCGGCCCGCTCGATCGCCCCGGCGAGGCACTCCACCCGCAGCGGGCAGTCCACGCAGAGCGACTTGGCCAGCTCCAGCTCCGTCGGGGAGTCGGAGAACCACAGGTCAGGGTCGAACTTCCGGCACGGCAGCTCCGCCACGACGTCCGGCTGGCCCGTTGCGGCCGGCCGGCACCCCGGCTGGTAGTCGCTGCGGTCGAGAGTGGCAAACGCCAGACTCATCGCCCGGTCACCTCTTTCTTTCGCTTCGATCTCGTGGATCGCTTCCGACTTGCTCGTACCTGTGCGGCGGCAAAAACTAAGGCCGCGGATCCCGGTTGCGGGTTCCGCGGCCTCGAGGTGAGCCGGTGTGGTCTGGTGTCAGACCGGCCTTCCTCGAGGTGGAACACCGCGGGCAGCATCCATGAACGGCTTCTTGGCCGCCGGGATGGTGGTGCGAACGCTGCCTTCGGAGCTGCTGGTGCCATTGGTCGTTGCGACTACGGACGCACCCCGGAGCCGGAGCCAGCCCTGATCGACGCCAGCCCACCCGGTGACCGTGCGGTGCTGCTCGACCTGGATCTGGATCTGGTCCTGGTGCGCCCCTGCCGGGTGACCGATGGGCGCGACGGCGGCCAGATAGCCACCGACCGTCGGAGCGCAGGCAGCGGTCAGCGTCGACAGCACGGAAGTCTCGTAGCTCAGCACCGTCGTCACCTCCTGCCTGGACTCGTCACGGAAAAACCCTCCACCCCGGCGGAGCAGCGAGAACGCCCACTGCTCGCGAGGTGTGACCTGAGGCTAAGCCTCTTGCGACGCCGGGGGCAAACCATTTTCCGGGTCGGATTCCGAACTTTTTTGCCAGTCAAGATCATCTACGGCCGCGCCGCCCACCAGAGCGTGCACCGACGGACCGTAGAGCCCCAGCTTGCGGGGGCCGATCCCGGCGATCGCCAGCAGCTCAGCGTCGCTGCCGGGCCGCCGCTCGGCGATCGCCAACAGGGTCGCGTCGGTGAACACCACGTACGCCGGCACCCGCTGCTCACCGGAGACCCGCGACCGCCATGCCCGCAGCCGGTCCAGCAGCTCCTCGTCCAGATCCGACGGACAGGTGGCGCACCGGCCCAGCTTGCGGTCGACGCCGGCCAGCAACGTGGTCCCACAGACCCGGCAGGAGACCGGCTGGCCGCGGCGGCGCTCGCCGGAGCGGCCCGCCCCCGGACCGCCGCGCTGAGCACCGCCGGCACCACCGCCCGAGCGGTCCAGCTGCGGCAGGAACCGGCAGGGCCGGCGGGCCCGCCCGCCCGGCGACCGAGCGGCACCGTAGGACAGCCACAGCCACTGCCGGGCCCGGGTCACCCCGACGTAGAGCAGCCGGCGCTCCTCCTCCAGCTGCTCGGCGGTGCGGGCGTACGTGGTGGGCAGCGTCCCGTCGGCGAGCCCGACCAGGAAGACTGCGTCCCACTCCAGGCCCTTGGCCGAGTGCAGCGACGCGAGGGTGACCCCGGCGACCGTCGGCACGTGCTGCGCCGCCGCCCGCCGCTGCAGCTCGGCGCAGAAGTCGGCGAGCGGGACGGGACGTTCGCTGACCGCCGCCTCCCCCACCGGCACCAGCACCGGCTGGGCGCCGAACTCCTCGGCCAACTGGACCAGCGCGGCGAGCGCCTCCCAGCGTTCCCGCGCCGCCCCGCCGGGCGGCGGCTGGTCCGGGGTCCAACCCACCGCGGCGAGACCAGCGGTGACCGCCTCGACCAACGGGGTCTCCCCGGGCGTTGACCGGACCGCCGAGCGCAGCGCGACCATCGCCTGCCGGATCTCGGCGCGTTCGAAGAACCGCTCCGCGCCCTGCACCACGTAGGGCACCGCCGCCTCGGCGAGAGCCTTCTCGTACGCCTCGGACTGGGCGTTGGTCCGGAACAGCACGGCGATCTCGGCGGCCGGCGTACCCGCCGCGAGCAGCTCGGCGCAGCGCGCCGCGACCGCCGCCGCCTCGGCCGGCTCGTCGGTGAAGATCCGCACGTCCGGCTCCGGGCCGGGCTCGCGCTGGCCGACCAGCTCCAGCCGCAGCCGGGCCTCGGTGCCCCGGGCCTGTTTGATCACCGTGTTGGCCAGCCCCACCACCTGCGGCGTCGACCGGTAGTCGCGGACCAGTCGGACCACCACCGCGTCCCGGCGCCGACGGGCGAAGTCGACCAGGTACGCCGACGTGGCCCCGGTGAACGAGTAGATCGTCTGACTCGCGTCGCCGACCACGGTCAGGTCGTCCCGCTCCCCCAGCCAGGCGTCGAGCAGCCGCTGCTGCAACGGGTTGACGTCCTGGTACTCGTCCACCACGAAGTGCCGGTACTGGGCCCGGACCTGCTCGGCGACGTCCGGATGCTCCTCGATGCCCCAGATCGCCGCCCGCAGCACGTCCTCGAAGTCGATCACGCCGTTGCCGCGCTTGATCTGCTCGTACCCGGCGTACACCTCGGCCACCTTGGCCGGCTCGTGCGGGGTCTCCCGCAGCGCCTTCGCCGCCGCGACGGCGTACTCGGACGGCTCCACCATCGACGACTTCGCCCACTCGATCTCACCGGCCAGGTCCCGGGCGGCGGCCCGGTCGGTGCGCACCCCGACCCGACCGGCGGCGAGGGTGACCAGCCGGACCTTGCTGTCCAGCAGCTCCGGCATCTCCCGGCCGCCGAGCAGCCGGGGCGCGAAGTAGCGGACCTGGCGCAGCGCCGCGGCGTGGAACGTGCGTGCCTGCACCCCGCCCACGTCCAGCGCGCCGAGGCGGGCCCGCATCTCGGCGGCGGCCCGCGCGGTGAAGGTGACCGCCAGCACGTGCCGGGCGGCGATCTCGCCGGAGAGCACCCGGTAGGCGATCCGGCTGGTGATCGCCCGGGTCTTCCCGGTGCCGGCGCCGGCCAGGATGCAGACCGGCACCGCCGGAGCGGTCACCGCCGTACGCTGCTCCGGGTCCAGCCCGGCGAGCACTCGGCCTGGTCCTGGGTCTGAGTTGATGTCGGCCGCCACGGGTAGGAATCATCGCAGCCTCGCCCGACGTTGCACCGGCTAGCCCGGGTGCCGCCCGGGCCGGAACCACTGTGCCCCGGCGCCGCCCGGGGCCGGCGACCCGGCGGGCGAGCGCCCGCCGTGGCCCGACGACCGCGGAGGATCTGCTGATGTTGACCATGTATTCGACCAGTTGGTGTGGCTACTGTCACCGGCTCAAGTCGCAGTTCGACCGGGAGCGGATTCCGTACCAGGTGGTCGACATCGAGCAGGACACCGAGGCGGCGGCGTACGTGATGGGGGTCAACGGCGGCAATCAGACGGTTCCGACGGTCCGTTTCCCGGACGGTTCGGCATTGACGAACCCGAGTATCGTTCAGGTTCGGCAGCGGCTCAGCGACCTAGCGGCGAGCTGAGTCGCACTCACGGTCCGTCCGCCGCCGTGCACAACGTCGCATTTGGCTAACACGCCCACCAGAGGACCCCACCGAGGCAGCAATCGGGCCATACTGTTTCGGGCCGTGACCCACAACGCCGCGACATTGGCGGTCACCAAACGGATCGGGGGTGGTTTCCGGTGCAGCCCGAGGAGCCCGAGCAGCCCATACCGAGCCCGAACCTGCGTCGTCGTCGCCTCGGCGGCGAGCTGAGGCGGCTGCGGGAACACGCCGGACTGACCGGTGAGCAGGTGATCGAACGGGTGAAGTGGGCGTCCGCGTCCAAGCTCTCCCGGCTCGAGAACGGGCGCAGTCGGCCGGGGGTCGGCGACGTGATGGACCTGCTCGACCTGTATGGCGTGACCGGCACCGAACGCGACGATCTGGTCGGCATCGCCCGCGACGCCGGCAACACCCGAGCCTTTCTCAACTCGTACGCGGTGATGACCAGCCTCCAACGGGCGTACGCCGAGTTGGAGGCTGGTTGCACCGAAATCCAGGAGTACGGTGCGGTGATCATCCCGGGCCTGCTGCAGACCTCCGCCTACGCGAAGGTGCGCATCCTCGCGGCGCGCCCGCTGGTGGAGATGGTCGACGAGCGGACCGCCGGGCGCCGGACGATCCTGCAGAAGGCGACCAACCACCGGACCGCCAACCAGAAGCGCAACGCCGACGACCCGGACACCGAGGTCGCGGCCCGGCAGTCCCGGCAGTCGATGCTGCTGCGCGAGAACGGGGCACCGAAGTACACCGCGGTGCTGGAGGAGGCGGCGGTCAGCCTGCGCTGCGGCCCGCCCGACGTGATGGTGGCGCAGCTGAAGCATCTGCTCACCATGGCGCAGCTGCCCAACGTCACCCTGCGGATGCTGCCTCCCAACGCCACGGTGGCCTCCTGGTACCTGTCGGAGACCGCGTTCTCGATCTACCACTTCGCCGACCCGGAGGACCTGAGCGCGGTGGCGATCGAGACGCTCGCCGCCGACATGATCGTCAACGACGTGCCGGTGCTCGAACGGTACGGCCAGGTCTTCGACTGGCTCTGCGAGGCCGCCCGCAGCCCGCAGGAGTCGATCGACTGGCTCAGCGACGCCGTGGCCCGGCACGTCGCCGCCGGTGCCACCGAGCTCGACTCCGTACCCGGCGGTGCCGCCCCCCTCCTCCCCCACCACCCCTGCCCCGCTGTCCCCGCCCGTTGCGGGCGGGGCAGGCCCCGGCCGACCGGCCGGGCCGCCGATCCAGCGTGGACCGCACGAGCGGACCACGCGCCGGACCGGCCAGGCGATCCCGGACTGACCGACGGTCCGCCCGCCCGGTCCGCTTGACCAGCAAGGAGCAGGAATGAACCCAGCAGATCAGTCCAGCGTGCGCGTCCCCGGTCCGACCCCGCCCGCCTGGCGCAAGAGCAGCCGCAGCCAGAGCACCAACTGCGTCGAGGTCGGGGCGATCGCGGGTCACCGCGCACCGGTGCTGATGCGCGACAGCAAGGACCGCAGCGGGCCGGTGCTGTCGTTCGACCGCACCACCTGGCGCGACTTCATCGACAGCGCCAAGGACGGCGAGTTCGACCTGGTCTGACCGCCGGCACCGGACGGCAGGTCGAGCCGGGTGGCCAGCGCCACCCCGACCCGGCTCGACCCGGCACCGCCTCGACCCCGGCACCGCATCCACCGAACGGATATCAGGATCGATCCGTTCGTCAGGTTTGACCGGCCACCACAACGGGTTCTCCTCCTGCGGAGACAACCGATGGAATTTCCAGCAGGAGCCTGTCCGACCTGAGCCATCGGCCGTCCTACCCAGGTCACCGGTTGCTCGGAGTCGTTAATGCGATACCTGATCGTCCGCACGGAGATCCGCGCGGTGGCACACGACGAACTCATCGCCGCGGTCCGCACCGGCCAACGCATTCGCGACGAGCGGACCGCACCCGAGCCACGCCGGCAGACGGTCTGCGCGGAGAACCTCGAAGCGGCCATCCACCTGGCCCGTGCACTGTCCACCGTCGGGCCGGTCCGCTCCGGCCGGCAACGGGTGAAGGTGGTGCCGGTCCCGCCTATCGGCTGACCGGCACGGACCCGGAACAGACCCGACCGGCACCCCCGGCACGCACCCGACCGCGGCACCACACCCCGGCGGGGTCCGACGCGGCGGTCACCGGCCGGGGTCCGGCGCGGTCTCCCCCACCCAGCTGCGGATCAGGAAAGCGGCGATCGACGCCGGTGGCGCGAACCGGACCCGGTACCCGTCGCCGGAATCGAGCCGCTCACCCGCCAGCCCGGCGGCCACCTCGGCCCGGGTGAACCAGCGCGCCCGGATGATCTCCTCCGGGTCCGGCCGCAGCCGCTGCTCCGGGTCGACCCGGCCGAGGTAGCCCAGCATCAAAGTGCCCGGGAACGGCCAGGACTGGCTGCCGACGTACCGCGTCGCGGTCAGCGTCAGACCCACCTCCTCGGCCACCTCGCGGGCGACCGCCGACTCGGCCGACTCGCCGGGCTCCACGAACCCGGCCAGGCAGGAGTAGAGCCGGCTGGACCCGTCCCCACGCCGGGCGTGGTGGTTGGCCAGCAGGCACCGCCCGTCCGGGCCGGAACCGCCGTCGGTCAACAGCACGATCACCGCCGGATCGGTCCGTGGCCAGCTCCGCGTACCGGCGTCGTCCACCCGGGACCAGCCACCATCGGTCGCCCGGGTCGGCAGACCGGACGCCGCCGAGTAGCGGTGCCGGGCGTGCCAGCTGACCATCGCCGCGGCGGTGGTGAACAGCCCGGCGTCCCGGTCCGACAGCAGATGGCCGACCTCCCGGACGGTCACCGACCGCAGCTCCGGCTCAGCCACGGACGGCACCACCACGGACGACGGTGGTACGGCGTCGACCGCGAAGACCGGAGTGCCGTCGTCGACCGTACCGATGAAAATGCGGTCGGTGACCTCGACGGCGGGTGCCTGGTCCGGGCGCACCAGCACCAGGGCGGTCCCGTCGGCACCGTCGCGCACCAACGCCCGGCCACCCGCCGCGCCGTCCACCACCAGCACCAACGAACGTGGCCAGGCCCGCGTCAACCACTGCGGATCCCGGCGGTACGGCGCCGCCCGGTCCATCGCGGCGCGGGCCAGCGGCGGCTGCGTACCGGCGATCGGCTGCGTACCGGCGGTCGGTCCGACGGAGGTGTCACCCGGCGGCATCGGGCACTGCCGCATCAGGCCCGACCACGCCGGTGGCCGACGCGTCGGACGTTTCGACCTCGGTCAACGCGGCGACCGGACCGGCGATCCGCGCGACGTCGCCGAGCACCACCCCCATCGTCAGCGCCGGCGCCAGGTAGCGGGTCGCGGCGGCCGCCACCTCGTCGCGGGTCGCCGAGGCAAGCCGCGCGGTGTGCTCGGCGAGAAACTCCAACGGCAGGCCGAACCCGGCGTAGGTGCTGGCCAGCCCGGCCAACCCGGCCTGCGTCGACATGCCCAGCTGCAGGCTGCCGACCGCGTACTGCCGGGCCTGTTCGAGCTCGTCGACGTCGGGCGGCAGCACCGCGAGTCGGCCCAGCTCGTGCAGGGTCTCCAGCAACGCGGGCGCGGTCACCTCGGTCGCCACGTCGGCGGCGAGCATCAGCGCCGACCCGGCCACCGAGTGTTCGACCATCGAGTACGGACCGTAGCTGTAGCCCTTGTCCTCGCGGATGTTCTCCACCCAGCGGGACGAGAAGTAGCCGCCGAACACCATGTTGGCCAGCTGCAGGGCGGCGTGGTCCGGGTGCCGCCGGTCCACCGCCGGCAAGGCGATCCGCATCGACGACTGCACCGACCCGGGCCGGTCGACCAGCAGCAACGGGGCCGGACGCGGCGCGGGTGCCGCCGGCAGCGTCAACTGCCGGCCACCGGCCGGCCAGCCACCGAGCACCTGCTCGGCGGTGTCCAACGCCCGGGCAGGTGACACATCGCCGACCAGCACCAGGTGCGCCCCGGTCGGCCGGACCCGGTCGGCGTGCAGAGCGCGCAGCCCGCCCGGCCGGACGGAGCGGACCTGGTCCACCCCGGGCACCGATTCGGCGTACGGGTGCCGGCCGTACATCCGCCGGGACAGCGCGGCGCGGGCCAGGTGCGCCGGCTGGCTCAGCGCCACCTGGATCCGGTCGGCCAGCCGGGCCCGCTCGATGGCCACCTCGCCGGCCGGGTACGTCGCCCCGGTCAGCACCTCGCCGAGCAGTTCGAGCATCCGACGCAGCCCGGTGACCAGCCCGGCACCGGCGACCAGCAGCCGGTCTGCGTCCACCCCGGCGGACAGACCGCCGCCGACCGCCTGCAGCTCGGCGGCCAACTCCACGCCGGACCGGTCGACGGTGCCGGAGAACAGGGTCTGCGACAGCACCGTCGCCCTGGCCAGCGGGGCCCGCGCGAACGGCACCCAGAGCCGGATCTCGACCAGCGGCACCGACGGCCGGCGGATGGCGATCACCCGCAGCCCGTTGTCCAGCGTCCGCTCGGCCACCTTGGGCAACGGCGGTCGACGGGTCGGTCCGAGCGGCGGCAACGGCCTCCGGGCGGGGGCGGCGGTCACTGAGCTCCTCCGGGGACGACCTCGATCGTGGCGCGGCGGTGCGGGCGCAGGGTGGCGGCGGCCGCACGGACCTGTGTCTCGGTGACCGTGCCGAGCATCCGCGGCAACTCGTTGAGCAGCTCGGGGGTGCCCCGCTGCTGCTCCAGCACCGCCATCCGCAGCCCTCGGCCGAGCACCGCGTCGGTGTCGCGCAGCAGGTGGGTGGCCATCCGGGCCTGCACCCGGGCCAGTTCTCCCCGGGCGAAGCCGTCGGCGGCGAGCCGGTCGAGCTCCTCGTCGACCGCGCCGAGCACCTTGTCGACGTCGCCGCCGGGCGGCAGGTGCGCCTGCAGGACCAACGCCGACGGGTCCCGTACGTCGAACGGCTCCCCCTCGAACGACAGGTAGCCGCCGAGGCTGGTCACCGTACGGTCGCCACGCACCAGCCGCTCCACCAGCCGGGCCGCGTCACCGTCGGTGAGCACCTCGGCGAGCACCACGTACGGCAGGTAGCCGGCCAGGTCGTCGACCGGGTCCGGCACCCGCCAGGCGGCGGCCACCGCCGGCAGCGGAGCCAGCGGATCGGGGTACGTGGTGCGCCGCTCGGTGGTCAGGTCCGGCTCGGCGAAGCTGGGCCGGGCCGGCGCCGGCCGGGCCGGGACGTCCCCGAAGTGCCGCTCGATCAGGCCGGTCGCGGCGGTGACGTCGAAGTCACCGGCGACGGCGAGCACCGCGTTGCCACTGGCGTAGTAGCGGGTGAAGAACTCGGCCGCCTCCCCGACGGTGGCGCTGTCCAGATCGGCGAAGGAACCGTAGCCGTCGTGCGCGTTGGGGAAGGTGTCGAACAGCACCGGCGGCAGCCGCAGCCAGGGAAATCCGCCGTACGGCCGGTTGAGCACGTTGACCCGGATCTCCTCCTTGACCACGTCGACCTGGTTGCGCAGGTTCTCCTCGGTCAACTGCGGACCGCGCATCCGGTCGGCCTCCAGGAACAGCGCCCGCTCCAACGCGTTGCTCGGCAGCACCTCGTAGTAGTCGGTGTAGTCCAGGTGGGTGCTGCCGTTGAAGGTGCCACCGGAGCCCTGCACGTGGCGGAAGTGCGCCAGCTTCTCCAGGTTCGCCGAACCCTGGAACATCAGATGCTCGAACAGGTGCGCGAACCCGGTACGCCCCGGTGGTTCGGACCGGATCCCGACGTCGTAGACGACCGCGACACCGACCACCGGCGCGCTGCGGTCGGGCGCCAGGACCACCCGCAGACCGTTGGGGAGGGTGAACCGCTCCACCGGGTACGCGGTCGCCGGGATCCGCACTGTACGCGCCACGCACCGACCCTAACCTGTCGTCGACAGTCCTCGGCGCACCGCCGGATCATTCGACGCGTACGGATGCGTACAGGTCGTCGACCACCCAGTCGAGCTGGCGGTGGGTGCCGGGAATGGAGACGAACAGCACCGCGGCGGTCGGGCGTCCGACGTCGATACAGGCGACCGCCACCAGCTCGTCGGTGGCCTGCAGGCCGGGCTGGGTGAAGTGCAGCCGGAACACCGTAAGCCAGGCGGGTCGCCCACCGATCGGGGTCCGCTCGTCGCGGATCAGGTCCATCCGGTTGGGCTGCGGGTAGTACTCGGCACGGACGTCGGCGGCCACCTGCCGGCCGACGCACTCCAGGTCGAGGGAGAGCGCGTCGTTGTCGGCGGCCGGCACGGCGGCGGACAGGATCGAGGCGTGGTAGTCGCTGAACCCGTTGTAGTCCGCCTCGGTCACAAAGTGCTGCCCCACCTTGTACGGCACCTGCAGCGCCCCGGCGTTCCACACCGTCGACCACGGCCGCCACGGTTCGCCGTACTCGGTGTAGGAGATGCCGGCGTCCGGATCGACGGTGCGTGGCCCGGTCGGTTCGGGCAGCGCGGGACCCGGCGTCGGGTCGGCCGGCGCGGGCTGCCCGCCCGGTCCTGCACTGGGGCCGGGACAGAGCTGGGCCAGCGGCGGCCGGACATCCGGCGGCGGGTCCGGGCTGCCGAACGGGTCCGGGTTGCCGCTGAGCACCAGCACCAGCACGGCGACCAGTCCACCGGCGAGCACCACGGCGGCGGCACCGCCGAACCACCACAGTCGTACCCCGTCCCGGCCGCCGCGCCCCGGGTCGGTCGGCGGTGGCCCCGACCCCCCGGCGCCCAGGCCGGTCGGCGGCCCGGCCGGTGGGCCCGCACCGGCACCGGCGGCCGGGTACGGACGGCCGGACCGGGTGACCGGCCCGGCGGACCAGTCCACGGCGGTCCCGGACGTTGACCGGTCAGACGGCAGCGGAGCAGACATCTCTCCTAGTGAAGCACTCGACGGCGGGAAAACCGGCAGCGCCCCGACCGGTCCGGTGGATCAGCGCGGGGCCGCTTCGATGTCGGTGGACCGTACCGGCGGGTCGGGTGCGTGCAGTTCGACGACGACCGGCCCGGCGCCGGCAGTCGGACCGGTGTACCAGGGAGTGACGACAGAGGCCAGGGCCAGCAGCACGCCGAGCATCGCAACGCCGACGACGAGCAGGATCTCCCTCGTCGCGCTGGTCTCGGCTGTCATCTCCACCCGACCTCTCTGCCCGGGGGCGTCCCGGCGGCCGTGCCTCGTCCGCCACGCAAAGGATCCCGGCGGCGGGCGCGACGTGCAGTCAGCCATCGGACGAAAAGCGTGGATGTCTCGCGGATGCCGCCGCCCGTACGGACGACCCTGCTCATCCGTACGGGCGTCACTGTCCGTCGACACCGGCGGCTCCGCTAGAACGTATGGCCGGCCGCGACGACGAACGGACGGCGGACGGCGCGGCCACCGGCTCCGTCGTAGGCGTCAACCGGTCCGGCACCGGGTAGAGGGACCCGCATACCTGTCGGCAGCACGGCTCACCGGGGAGAGTGGTGCCTGACGGACCCACCATGCGGAGGAGACACCCGTGACGGACCATCTGGCGGAGATCAAAGCGCTGCCAGTGCCCGAACTCACCGACGGCTACCCGGCCATCGCCGACCACGGCCTGATCGGCGACGGCCAGACCGCCGCGCTGGTCGGCGTGGACGGCACCGTACGGTGGCTCTGCCTGCCGAGATTCGACGGCCCGGCGCTGTTCGCGGCACTGCTCGACGCCGAGCGGGGCGGCGCCTGGACCCTGCGGCCGGCCGGCCTGCGCGCCGTCCGGCAGGAGTACCTGCCGGACACCGCCGTACTGCGTACCGAACTGCACACCGCCACCGGACGCCTGGAGATCCGCGACGCGCTGCTGATCACCGCCGCGTCGGGCGAGCCGGCGGACGAGCCGGCCGACGGGGCCGGCGGTCGGCCCGACGGGGCCGGACCGGTCAGCGACCGGCCGCTCGGCACCGAACTCGGGGCGGCCTGCGGCGAGCTGGGCCGCCTGGTCACCGTCATCGACGGCACGGTCGACCTGGAGATCGGACTGACCGGCCGGGGTGGGCTGCGGACCACTCCCACCGCCGAGGAGATCGGCATCGAGTTCCTGGCCGGGAACGGCGGCCGGCTGCGGCTGACCGCCAGCCGGCCGGTACCCGGCCTGGACCGGCTGGCCGGCCGGATCCGGTTGACCGCCGGCGACCAGCTCGGCCTGGTGCTGCGCTGGGCGCAGGGTCCGACCCGGCACCGCGACGCCGATCAGCTCGCCACCGCGCTGGACCGCACCGCTGCGGCCTGGCGGACCTGGAGCCGCCAGATCAACTACGCCGGCCGGCACGCCGATCTGGTCCGCCGCAGCGCCATCACGCTCAAGCTCTGCGACGACCACGACAGCGGGGCAGTCGTCGCCGCGCCCACGTCGTCGCTGCCGGAGGCGATCGGCGGCCGCCGCAACTGGGACTACCGGTTCACCTGGGTACGCGACGCCGCGTACACCGTCTACGCGCTGCGCCGGGTCGGGATGGCCGCCGAAGCCGAGTCGTTCCTGTCCTGGGTGTTGCAGGCCTGCACCCGCGACGGCCGACCACACGTGCTCTACACCCTGGACGGCACCCGGCCGGCCCCCGAACGGATCGACCCGGACCTGTCCGGCTACCGCGGTTCCCGGCCGGTGCGCTGGGGCAACGCGGCGGCCGATCAGATCCAGCACGACGTGTACGGCGAAATCCTCGACTGCGCCTGGCAGTGGGCCCGGGCCGGCGGTGCGGTCGACGACCGGCGGTGGTCCCGGCTGACCCGGCTGGGCCGCTCGGCGTTGCAGCACTGGCGTACCCCGGACCACGGCATCTGGGAGATTCGCCACGAGGGCCGCCCGTTCACCTACTCGGTGGCAATGTGCCAGGTGGCGGCGGACCGGATGGCCCGGCTGGCGACCGCCACCGGCCGACGCGACGAGGTCGAGCAGTGGCGGCGGGCGGCCGACGAGATCCGCTCGGCACTGCTGACCGAGGCGTGGGACAACGACAACAAGCACTTCACCGAACACCTCGGCCAGCCCGGCACCGTCGACGCCAGCCTGCTCGCCCTGCCGCTGCGCCGGGTGGTCGACCCCGCCGATCCCCGGATGGTCGCCACCGTCGACGCCGTCCAGCAACGCCTCGGTGCCGGCGGCGACCTGCTCTACCGCTACCTGCCCGAGGAGTCGCCGGACGGGGTCGGCGGCGGCGAGGGAGCCTTCCTGCTCTGCTCCTTCTGGTGGGTGGACAACCTGGCCGGCAGCGGCCAACTGGACCGGGCCCACGAACTGTTCGAACAGCTCTGCGGCCGGGTGAACCACGTCGGGTTGCTCCCCGAGCAGATCGACCCCGCGACCGGCGCCTTCCTGGGAAACTTTCCGCAGGCGTTCAGTCACATCGGGCTGATCAGCAGCGCGGTCAACCTGGCCCGGTACGGAAGGATGCGGACGTGACAGCGAACGTGATCGTGCTCGGCGCCACCGGCGACCTCACCACCCGTTATCTGTTGCCCGGCCTGGCCCAGCTACGCGAGCTCGGCCGGCCGGCCGACGGGATGCGGCTGATCGGGGTGGCCCGCGACGAGCTCGACGACCGTGGCTTCCGGCACCGGGTGAGCGCCGCGCTGCGCGAGCACGCCCCCGAGGTGGCCGCCCGGGCCCGCAGCGAACTCGCCGAGTCGGCCAGCTACGTCCACGGTGACGTGACCGACCCGGAGGTGCTGGCGACGGCGCTGGGGATCGCCCGGGACGGTGAGCGGGCCAGTCACGGCGACGACGCCGTGGTGGTCTACCTGGCCCTGCCGCACCGGTTGTTCGAGCCGGTCGCGATCGCGCTGGGCCGCTGCGACCTGCCGGCCGGCATCCGGCTGGTGGTGGAGAAGCCGTTCGGCGAGGACCTGGCCAGCGCCCGGCGGCTGAACACGGTGCTGCACCAGGTGCTGCCGGACGACCGGGTGTTCCGGGTGGACCACTTCCTGGCCAAGCAGACCGTGCTGAACCTGCTCGGGCTGCGGTTCGCCAACCGGGTGCTGGAGCCGCTGTGGAGCAACACGCACATCACCGGGGTCGACATCGTCTTCGACGAGACGGTCGACGCGGAAGGTCGGTCCAGCTACTACGACCACGCCGGCGCGCTGCGCGACATGGTGCAGAACCATCTGCTGCAGCTGCTGACCCTGGTGGCGATGGAGCCGCCGCTGACCGTCGACCCGGCCGACCTGGCGGTGCGCAAACTGGACGTGCTGCGGGCGGTCCGCCCGATCCGGGCCGCCGACGTGGCCGCCTGCACGGTACGCGGTCGGTACACCGCCGGGGTGGTCCAGGGCCGGCGCGGCGAGCAGAAGGTGGCCAGCTATGTCGACGGTGCCGGGGTCGACCCGGCCCGGGACACCGAGACGTACGCCGAACTGACCGTCCACATCGACAACTGGCGGTGGTCGGGGGTGCCGTTCAAACTGCGTACCGGCAAGGCGTTGGCCGCCGACCGGCGCGAGATCGTGATCCGGTTCGCCGACGTGCCACACGCGATCTTCACCGGCCGGAACAGCCCGTGCAACGAGCTGCGGCTGCAACTCGACCCGGACCGGATGTCGCTGCGGCTCAACGTCAACGGCATCGGCGACCCGTTCGAACTGGAGCCGGTCGAGATGGTCACCGAACTGGCCCGGCAGGCACCGAGCCCGTACGGGCAGTTGCTGCTGGCCATCATCGAAGGTGACACCCGGCTCAGCGCCCAGGCGCAGGAGGCCGAGGAGAGCTGGCGGATCATCGAACCGGTGCTCGCCGGCTGGGCGCAGGGTCGGACACCGCTACGCGACTATCCGGCCGGCAGCACCGGCCCACGGCTCTGACCGCATCCGGGGTCCCGGTCGGGCCGGACCGCATCGGGGTCCGGCCCGGTCCGGGCCTGATCCGGGTCTGATCGGTCAGCGGGCCGCCGGACGGCGGGCCGGGCGACGCCGGCCGCCCGGACGGCGCCCGGGGCGCCGACCGGTACCGGTGCCGCCGGCGGTGCCGGCCGGAGTGTTCTTCGCCGCCGCGGCCCGGGTCGGCGTGGGCAGCGTGACCGGCACCCCGGACGGGGTGCGGGCGCCGGTGACCCGGGCCAGCTCCGTGTCCGCCGGGCCGACCGAGTTGCGCTGTGGACGAATCTTCGCGGCGGCCATCAGGCGGTCCATGTCCCGCCGCTGCTCGGGCAGGACCAGGGTGGCCACCACGCCGGCGGCACCGGCCCGGGCGGTACGCCCGCCCCGGTGCAGGTAGTCCTTGTGGTCCGCCGGCGGGTCGACGTTGAGCACCAGGTCGAGGTCGTCGATGTGGATGCCGCGGGCCGCGACGTCGGTGGCGACCAGCGCGGTGACCTGACCGGTCTTGAACTGCTCCAGGATGCGGTTGCGCTGCCCCTGGGACTTGCCGCCGTGCAGGGCGGCCGCCCGTACCCCGCTGGCGAGCAGCTGGCGGGCCAGCCGGTCGGCACGGTGCTTGGTGCCGATGAACATGATCACCCGGCCGTCCCGGGCGGCGATGGCCGCCGTGGTCGCCGGCTTGTCGGCGGCGCTGACGTGCAACAGGTGGTGGCTCATCGCGCCGACGGTGGCGGTCGACGGGTCGACCTGGTGTGACACCGGGTCGGTGAGGAACTCGCGGACCAGCCGGTCCACCCCACGGTCCAGGGTGGCCGAGAAGAGCATCCGCTGCCCGCCCGGCGCGACCTTGCGCAGGATCATGGTGACCTGCGGCAGGAAGCCCATGTCGGCCATCTGGTCGGCCTCGTCGAGCACCGCCACGGTGACGTCGTCGAGCTGGCACGCGCCCCGGTTGACCAGGTCGTTGAGCCGGCCCGGGGTGGCGACGACGATTTCCGCGCCGGAGCGCAGCGCGTCGGCCTGACGTTGGATCGACAGGCCGCCGACGACGGTGACGCAGCGCAGCCGCACCGCCCGGGCGTACGGTTCCACCGCGGCTGTCACCTGCTGGGCCAGCTCACGGGTGGGGACCAGGACCAGGGCCAGTGGCCGGCCGGGGCGGGCGCGCCGCCCGGCGGTACGGGCCACCAGCGGCAGCCCGAAGGCGAGGGTCTTGCCGGAGCCGGTGCGGCCGCGGCCGAGGACGTCACGGCCGGCCAACGAGTCGGGCAGCGTCGCCGCCTGGATGGGGAACGGCTCGTTGATGCCGTTCGCGGTCAACGCGGCGAGCAGGCTCGCCGGCACACCGAGGTCGGCGAACGAGGGCGTCTGGACGTGAGGAATCGTGGTGGTGCTCATTGACCGGATCGGCCTTCCGCTAGCGAGGTGGCACGTAGCGAGGAAGGCGCCGGGCGACGGGGTCGCCAGCAGCGGGTCACAAGCACGAACCAGGGTGGGACTTGCTGCGGTCCGGCTCCCGCCGCCTGAGCGGCGGGAGCCGGACCGTTCGTACCGAACAGCTCAGAGCGGGCGGATGTTGGCCGCCTGCGGGCCCTTCTGGCCCTGGGTGATCTCGAACTCGACCCGCTGGTTCTCGTCCAGGCTCCGGTAGCCGGAGGACTGGATCGCGGAGAAGTGGGCGAACACGTCGGCACCGCCCTCATCCGGGGTGATGAAACCAAAACCCTTGTCCGCGTTGAACCACTTGACGGTGCCTACTGCCATGTAACTCTTCTCCTTGATGGAACGATCGGACCCGAGACTGCCTGCGGGCCGATGTGAGATCCGCGCTTACTACGCGGACCGGCGTCGCGGTGCTGATCGCCCCATCCGGAACAGAGCCCGGACACAACAAAGAGCGCCTGGGCCGAGACCCCACAGGCGCTCGCACTGTCACTGTGACCGGCCGGCCGGCGGGTAGCACCGGGGGCGGCACGGGGAACCAATACTGCAACAGCGTCAGGCTATCACGAATCCGGCGCGTCACCCAGCAACGGCAGATCACTGATCAGCTTCGCCAGCCCGGCCCGGTCCAGCAGGTCCGCCGGGCGCACGGTGACGCCGTCGCGCACGTAGTGGAACGCCGCCCGGACCTGCTCCACCGGCACCCCGGCCAGGTCCGCCCAGGCCAGCCGGTACGCGGCGAGCTGCACCGCCGCCGCGGCCTCGGCCACCCCGGTCGGTTGCCGGCCGGTCTTCCAGTCGACCACGTCGTACCGGCCACCCGGGCCGGCGAACACCGCGTCCATCCGGCCACGGACCACCACCCCGGAGATCACCGTGGCGAACGGCACCTCCACCTCGACCGGCACCCGGCCGGCCCACTCACTGGCCAGGAACCGCTCCTGCAGCTCCAGCAGGGCGTCATCGGGTGCGGCGTCGGCGTCGGCGGCACCGGGCAACTCGTCGACGTCCAACAGCCGGTCCGCGCCGAAGCGCTGCTCCAGCCAGGTGTGGAACGCCGTCCCCCGGCGGGCGTACGGGTCCGGTCGACCGGGCAGCGGCCGGCGCAACGTGCGGGCCAGCCCGAACCGGTCCCGGCGCAGGGCCACCAGCTGCGATACCGACAACTGGTCCGGCAACGGCACGTCCACCGGCCCGACCCCGTGGGCCAGCCGGTCCCGCTCGGCGAGCAGGATCCGGGCCTCCGCCCACCACCCCGCCGAGGGCTGATCGTCCGGCGGGTCGACCGGCCGGTCCATCGCCTGGCGGACCAGGTTCGCGGCCTCCGCCATCCGGGGCCGCTGCGCGCCCAGCGGGTCGGCCGGCCACTCGGCCCGTACCGTCACCTCGTCGATCGGGTTCGCCGCACCCGGCAGCGGCTCCGGCGCCCAGTGGTCCACCACTCCCGCGCCGGCCAGGCAGTCGTCGTGGATCTCCCTGAGGAACACCGACGGCCCGCGGTGCCGTTTCACCCCGGCACCCCACCAGTAGCCGGAGCAGAGCAGCAGCCGGCGCGGCCGGGTGACCGCCACGTACGCCAGCCGCCGCTCCTCCCGCTCGTCGTGCTCGCGCCACCGCTTGCCGAACTCGGTGAGCTCCCGCTCCACCGCCTTCTGGTCCTCGGCGTCGTCGAGGTCCAGCGCCGGCAGGCCGTCCGCGTCGCCGCGCAACGGGAACGGCAGCACCCCGAGGCCGTACAGGTAGTGGTCCGAGCCACGCACCGCGCCCGGCCAGACGTCGCGGGTCAGCCCGGCCACCGCCACCACGTCCCACTCCAGGCCCTTGGCGGCGTGCGCGGTGAGGATCTGCACCGCGCCGGAGACCACGTCGATCTCGCCGGGGCTCAGCCCGCGTTCCTCGTCCTCGGCGGCGTCCAGGAACGCCAGGAACGCCGACAGGGTCGCGGTGTCCGACTCACCGGCGAACCGGGCCGCGACGTCACCGAGCGCGTCCAGATGCCCGCGGGCCAGCCCGGCGTCCCCGCCGCCGGCCCCGCCCGCCCGCACCGCCACCTCAACGTCCAGGCCGGTGGTCCGCTCGACGTCGGCGATCAGGTCCGGCAACGACTGGTCCAGGCGTTGCCGCAGCAGGGCCAGCTCCCGGCCGTACCCGCGCAGCCGGGCGTAGCCCTCCGCCGAGTACAGCTGGGCCGGCCCCGGATCGGCCAACGCCTCGACCAGGCTGGCCTCGTCGAGCCGGTCGACGACGATCTCCGGCTCGGCCGCCCCGGCCCGGGGCAGCTCCCGCCGGGCGTCGGCGATCGCCCGGGCCCGCCGGTGCAGCGCCACCAGGTCCCGGGGACCGATCCGCCACCGGGCCCCGGTCAGCAGCCGCAGCAGCGCCGCGCCGTCGGTCGGATCGGCCAGCACGCGCAGCGTACTGACGACGTCGCGGACCTCCGGGGTGTCCAGCAGGCCGCCGAGACCGACCACCTCGACCGGCAGGCCGCGGGCCCGCAGCGCCGCCTCGACCGCCGGGATCTGGCTGCGCACCCGGACCAGCACCGCGCTGGTCGGCCGGGCGTCGACCGGGATCTCGTCGCCGCGACCCGGCTCGACGCCGGCCGCCCCCCGCCAGGCCGCCAACATGCCGTCGGCGATCCACTCGGCCTCGTCGAGCACCGTGTCCAGCAGCGCGCAGTGCACCGTCGCGGCCGGCGCGCCCCGGGCCGTGCGGCCCGGAATCGGCGGGGCGACCTTCGCGGCGGCGGCCAGCGCCGCCACCCGGGCCCCGGCGGTCCGCAGCGGGCCGGACAGCTGGTTGGCGACGCTCAGGATCTCCGGCCGGTTACGCCAACTGGTGGTCAGCGTCAGCGACCGGGCCGGGGCGCCGTCGGCGCGGGCGAACTCGCCGGGGAACCGGTCCAGGGTGCCGGCGCTCGCCCCGCGCCAGCCGTAGATCGACTGGCACGGGTCACCGACCGCGACCACCGGATGCCCGCCGCCGAACAGCGACCGCAGCATCACCACCTGGGCGTGGCTGGTGTCCTGGTACTCGTCGAGCAGCACCACCCGGTAGCGGTCCCGCTCCAACTCGCCCACCGCCGGATGGTCCCGGGCCACCTGCGCCGCCCGAGACATCTGGTCGGCGAAGTCCATCGCCTCGAAATCGGCCTTGCGCTGCTGGTACGCCCGGACCAGCGGCAGCAGGCGCAGCCGGATCTGCTGGATGGTCAGCGCCCGCCGCACGTCGGCGTACACCCGGCCGGGCCGGGACTGCACCTCGGCGAAGAACCGGCCGGTCCAGCCGGCCAGCTGGTCCGGGGTGACCAGGTGTTCGGCCAGCTCCCCGGCGAGCGCCAGCACCGCGTCGGTGACCGTGCCCGGTGCCCGGTCCACCTCGGACATGTCACCGTCGTAGTTGCGGACCAGGAAGTCGACGATCTGCCAGCGGGACGCCTCGGTGAGCAGCCGGGCCGACGGCTCGTACCCGGCCCGCAGCCCGTGTTCGGTGACCACCCGGGCGGCGTACGAGTGGTAGGTGGCCACCATCGGCTCGCCGGCCAGCGGATCCTCCTCCGCCCGGCGGCCCTGCCGGCCGAGCTGGCGGACCAGCTGTCCGAGCCGGGTCCGGATCCGGTGGGCCAGCTCAC
The DNA here is from genome assembly GCF_049179115.1 of Solwaraspora sp. WMMB762. Taxonomy (NCBI): domain Bacteria; kingdom Bacillati; phylum Actinomycetota; class Actinomycetes; order Micromonosporales; family Micromonosporaceae; genus Solwaraspora; species Solwaraspora sp. WMMB762. The sequence goes on along the minus strand of NZ_JBMHMD010000001.1, from coordinate 6,290,158 downwards.
CGGCGGCCTTACGGGTGAAGGTGAGGCCGAGCACCTGCTCCGGGCGTACCTGGTCGTTGGCGACCAGCCAGACCACCCGGGCGGCCATCGTCTCGGTCTTGCCGGACCCGGCCCCGGCGACCACCAGCAGCGGCTCCACCGGGGCGGCGATGATCGCCGCCTGCTCCGGGGTCGGTGGCGGCAGTTTCAGCAGCCGGGACAGCTCCTGCGGGGTGTAGCGCGGCCCGGCGTCGGCCCGACGACGCGGCGACGGGGTGGCGGCGAACAGCGACTGTTGAGTCATCCGCGCTCCCCTGGCGGCTCGGCGGCTGGCGGCTCGACGACCTGCCGGCCCTTGCCGGAGACCGGGCAGCTGGTCTTCACCGGGCAGACCCGGCAGCTGGAGTTGGCCACCGCGGAGAACGTCGACGCCGCCATCGTCTGCGCGGTACGGCGCACCATCGCCGTCGCCCAACCGGCGTCGTCGGTGTCGGCCAGCGGCTCCTGCTGCTGCTCCTTCGCCTCCTTCACCGGGGTACCGAGCTGGACCAGCGCCGCGCCACCGGCGTCGTCGCCGTACTCGGCGAACGCCCCCGCCTCGACCGCCGCCTGGTAGGCACCGAGTTGCGGATGCTCGGCCAGCTCGGCGGCGGTGACCGAGGTCGACTTGCCGGTCTTGAGGTCGATCACCACCAGCCGGCCGTCGGCGTCGATCTCCAACCGGTCCACCCGGCCGGTCAGCTCCACCGGCTGCCGCGGGTCGTCCAGCCGTACGGTGAACTCGTGCTCGATCGCGAGCAGCCGGCGCGGGTTGCTGGCCAGCCAGCGCAGCAGCTTGTCGACCATGCCTTCGGCGCGGGCCAGCTCCGGGCCGGCCATCCAGCGGGCGGCCAGGTCGATCGCGTCGAACCGGGCGGCGACGTACTCCAGCAGTTTCGCCCGGTCGACACTGGCGTCCTCGGCGAGCATCGCCGCCGCGTGCACCAGGTTGCCGACGCCGGCCGCCGCGCTCGGCTCGCCCCGGCCGCCGTGGCGTTCCAGCAGCCAGCGCAGGCTGCACCGCAGCGCGCTCTCCATGGTCGACGGGGTGACCCGGACCGACTCGCCCTCGTCGACCAGCGGCCGGTCGTCGGACAGCGGCCGCAGCCCCCACCAGTCGTCCGGGTGCGCGCCGGGCACCCCGGCGACGGCCAGCCGGCCGAGCACCGCCGCCGCCTCGTGCCGGCGCTGCGGCTGCGCCGTCTGGTCGGCGACCACGGTACGCAGCTCGGCGACCAGCGCCGGCAGGGTGAGCGACCGGGGCGGCCGACCGACCGGCAGGGTCGGCAGCTCCTCGCCGTCGGCGTCCACCGTCGACACGCCCAGCTCGTGCAGGAATCGGCTCGGCTGTTCCTCGTGGTCCAGCCCGCCGACCCCGGCGGAGGCGACCGCGGTGACCAGCAGCCGTCGGCGGGCCCGGGTCACCGCCACGTAGAACAGCCGCCGCTCCTCGTCGAGCAGCGCCGACGTCTGGGCGACCAGCGACGCGGTGAGCCCGGCGCCGTCGGCCCGGCCGGTCAGCACGTCGACCAGCCGTTCCGAACCGAGCAGGCTGCCGCGCAGCCGCAGGTCCGGCCAGACGCCCTCCTGCACCCCGGCGACCGCCACCACGTCCCATTCCAGGCCCTTGGCGGCGTGCGCGGTGAGCAGCCGGACCGCCTCGCCGCGATCGCCGCTCGGCGCCAGTGTGTCGGCCGGCAGCTGCTGGCCGAGCACATGGTCGAGGAAGACCTCGGTGCGGGCACCCGGCAGCCGGTCGACGAACCGGGCAGCCGCGTCGAAAAGCGCCATCACCGCGTCGAGGTCCCGGTCCGCCGCCGCGGCCCGCCACCGCGCCCCGGCGTCGGTCACCCCACCGACCGGTACGGTGCCGGCCGGCCCGGCCGGCGTCCGGCCGCGCAGAATCGCGCCGAACCACCGGTCGGCCAGCCCGCTGGTCTGCCACACCGCCCAGAGCACGTCCTCGGCGGTCGCACCCGGCCGGGCCGCGGTGTCCCGCGCGGTGGCCAGCAGCGCCGCGACCGCCTGCGCCGGTGCCGCCCAGCGGCGTTCGATCGCGGCCAGCTCCGCCGGATCACGCAACGCGTCGACCAGCAGTTCGCCGGAGGGACGGCGGTCGCCGGCGGCCAGCGCCAGGGCCCGCAGCCCTTGCCGCAGCCGCCGCTCGGCCAACGGATCCGCCCCGCCCAGCGGGGAGTGCAGCAGGGCGACCGCCGCCTCCTCGTCCAGCCGGTCCGGCTCCAACGCGCAGCGCAGCAGCAACAGCAGCGGCGCCACCGCCGGCTGCCGGTGCAGCGGCAGGTCCTCGGCGTGCACCACGGTCGGCACGCCGGTGACGTGCAGCGCCCGCTGCAGCGGCGGCAGTTGCAGCGTGGTCGAGCGCACGATCACCGCCATCCGGGACCACGGCACCCCGTCGATCAGATGCGCCACCCGCAGCGCATGCGCCAGGTAGCCGGCCTCGCTGGTCGACGAGCGGAACACCCGTACCGCCACGGCGTCGCCGCTGTCGGCCGTCGCGCCGGTGTCCGGGGCGGGGCGCAGCTCGCGGTGGCCGGCCGGGCCGCGCAGCCGCCGGGCCACCCGGGCGGTGGCCGCCAGCAGCTCCGGGTCGGTGCGGTAGCAGACCGGCAGCAGGATCTGCCGGGCGGGCGCGCCCGAGGCGGTCCGGAACCGGTGCCCGAACGCCGGCACGATGCCCGGATCGGCACCCCGGAACGCGTACGTCGAGGAGTCCGGGTCGGCGAACGCGACCAGCGGCCGCCCACCACCGGCGAGCAGACCGAGCAGCTCGACCTGCGCCGGGTCCGTATCGGCCAGCTCGTCGACGTAGACGTAGGACAGCCGGCCGCGTTCGGCCTCCAGCAGCGGCGGATCGTCGGTGAGCAACCCGGTGGCGGCCCGGACCAGCTCGGCGTGGTCGTAACCGATCGAGCCCCGGTTGCTGACGTCGCGCAGCGCGAGGACCGCGACGTACTGACGCAGGAAGCGGGCCGCCGCCGGCCAGTCGGCCCGGCCCAGCCGTTCACCGAGCCGGGCCAGCTCGACCGGCCCGACACCGCGTTCGGTGGCCCGCTGCAGCAGGTCTCGCAGCTGAGTGGCGAACGCCCTGGTGGGTAGGGCGGCGCGCAGCTCCGGCGGCCAGCCGACCGGGTCGCCGATCTGGTCACCGGCCTGATCCCCGGCCGGTCCGGTGGAGCCGGTGTTGGCGGCCGGGCCGTCCGGGCCGACGGCCCCCGGCTGTGGGCCGGCCACGTCCAGTAGCTCACGGATGATCAGATCCTGCTCGGGGCCGGTGAGCAGCCGCGGCGACGGCTCGCCCCGTTCGGCGGCGGCCCGGCGCAACAGGCCGAACGCGTAGCCGGGAAACGTGCGTACCAGGGGTTCGTGCAGCACCCGCCGGGAGCCGGCGGCGATCGCCGCCTCGATCCGCCGGCGCAGTGCCACGGCGGCCCGCCGGTTGAAGGTGAGCACCAGGATCCGCTCCGGGTCGGTCCCCTCGGCGACCCGGGTGGCGACCGCGTCGACCAGGGTACTGGTCTTGCCGGTCCCCGGACCGCCGACGACCAGCAGCGGCCCGTCGGTGTGCGTGACCACCGCCTGCTGCGCGGGGTCGTCGAAGCGCGCCGGCTCGGCCTGCGCCGGCCGGCGGACCAGCCGGTACGCCTGCACGCCGCTCATCTCACCACGACGATGGGACAGCTGTCGGCAGCCGGGTGGCCGGCACGCCGGGAGGTGGGCACACCGGACGGCGCGGACCCGGTCAACCTAACCGGGCCTCGATCTCGTCCAGCGCCACCGGCACCGAATCGACGACGATCAGCATCTCCCGGGCCGACCGCCCGACGAACGCCGTCTCCGCCAACGCCGTCAGCCAGTCCAGCAGCCCCTGGTAGAAGCCGTCGGTGTCGACCAGCACCACCGGTTTGCGGTGCAGCCCGAGCACCGCCGTGGTCCACACCTCGAACAGTTCGTCCAGGGTGCCGAGGCCGCCGGGGAGGGTGACGAACGCATCCGACTTCTCGATCATCAGCGTCTTGCGGCTGGCCATCCCGTCGGTGACGACGAGTTCGTCGGAGTGGGTGTCGGCCACTTCCAGGTCGACCAGCGACTGCGGGATCACCCCGAGGGTCCAGCCGCCGCCGGCCCGGGTACCATCCGCGAGCGCACCCATCATGCCGACACAGCCGCCGCCGGAGACCAGGGTGTGCCCACGTCGGGCCAGCTCCCGCCCGGTCTCGGCGGCCAGGTCGAGCCACCGCTGCTCGAGAGTGCGCGACGAGGCGCAGAAGACTCCGATCGCGGCCATCCGTGCTACTCCTCTCCTTCCGCCGGCCGGTGGTACCCGGCCGGCGCCCGTTCGCCGGCCTGCCGCTCGGCCTCGATCTGGGCGTGCGCCGTCTGACGCAGCGCCGCCTGCTCGGCGGCGAGTGCGGCATCCGCGTCGACGATGTGCCGTACCGCCTCGGCGACGTCGTCGGTCAGGCAGAGCAGGTCGAGGTCGGCGTCGCCGATCCGCCCCTGCGCCTGCATCGTGTCACGCAGCCAGTCGACCAGTCCGGACCAGTACCCGGTGCCCATCAGCACCACCGGGAACCTGGTCACCTTGCCGGTCTGCACCAGGGTGAGCGCCTCGAACAACTCGTCCATGGTGCCGAACCCGCCGGGCAGCACCACGAACGCCTGGGCGTACTTGACGAACATGGTCTTGCGGGCGAAGAAGTAGCGGAAGTTGATGCCCACCTCCACCCATTCGTTGATGCCCTGCTCGAACGGTAATTCGATGCCGAGCCCCACCGACACGCCGCCGGCCTCGGTGGCACCCCGGTTGGCCGCCTCCATCACACCGGGACCGCCGCCGGTGATCACGGCGTAGCCGGCACCGGCGAGCGCCCGGCCCAGTTCTTCGGCGAGCCGGCATTCAGGGCTGTCCGGCGCGCTGCGGGCTGACCCGAAAACGCTGACCGCCGGCGGCAGATCAGCGAGAGTGTCGAACCCTTCGACGAACTCCGACAGGATTCGCAGCGCCCGCCAGGAATCCTTGGTCTTCCATTCGCCACGGGCCCGTGAATCGAGCAGACCCTGATCGGCGGTGCTGCGACGGACCGCTTCCCGGCGCAGGGTCACCGCGCCCCGGTGCCGCTCCGACCCCGGTTCGTCGGGTGTCGGGCCGACCCGGTCCGGTCCCGGTCGGGATTGGTCGTCTGGCGCGCGATAGTTGTTCGACTGGTCCATCTGGACAACCGTAGTGGGCGGCGTGCCGTGCTTGACGTGGCCGCCCGCGCGTGTCCAGTGCGGACGCCGAACCGCCCGCTGCGACGCTCACCCGGCCCACGACGAAAAAGGTGATGTCAATCTTGCGTCAAGTGCAACCAAATCGGCTGCGGCTACGTCTCCATTAACAGATACTGGGTGCGCCGGACGGTGGGGAGGACGCCGTCACGGCACCTTCGGGGGGAGGAGTAGTCATGATGACACGTAGCGAACTCATCCGGGTCCGGCGGCAGATGCACCGCCGGATCCGTGTCGTGGTGGCCGAGCGCCGGGTCGCCGGCGGGCGAGCGCTTCCGGCTGAGCCGGTGGACGACGCCGTCGAGCAGGAGCCGGCACTGCTGCGGTGATCCCGGTTCACTCCGGCGTCAGCCAACGCCGGAGTGTCTCGGCACCTTGCTGAATCTTGTCGATCTCCACGTGCTCGTCGCGGGCGTGCGCCAGGTTGGGGTCGCCGGGGCCGAAGTTGAGCGCCGGGATGCCCAGCGCGGCGAACCGGGCGACGTCGGTCCAGCCCAGCTTCGCGACCGGCGGCTCGCCGACCGCGGCGAGGAACTCCCGCGCCGGTGCCGACGTCAGTCCGGGCAGCGCCCCGCCGGCGCAGTCGACCACCTCGACGTCGAACCCGGCGAAGACCTCTCGGACGTGCTGCTCCGCCTGCTGCCCGTCGCGGTCCGGCGCGAACCGGAAGTTGACCTCGACGTCGCACCGGTCCGGGATCACGTTGCCGGCCACCCCGCCGCCGATCCGGACCGCGTTCAGCCCTTCCCGGTACTCGCATCCGTCGATGGTGACGGTCCGCGCCGAATAGTCGCCCAGCCGGCGCAGCACCTCACCGGCGGCGTGGATGGCGTTCACCCCACGCCAGGACCGGGCCGAGTGGGCCCGGCGGCCGGTGGTGCCGACCACCGCCCGCAGGGTGCCCTGGCAACCGGCCTCGACGACGCCGTGGGTCGGCTCGTGCAGCACCGCGAAGTCGGCCGACAGCCACTGCGGGTGGGCCTCGGCCACCAGACGCAGCCCGTTGAACCGTGAGTCGATCTCCTCTGCCTCGTAGAACAGGTAGGTGACGTCGTACCTCGGCTCGGCGACCGTGGCGGCCAGATGCAACGCGTGCGCCACCCCGGACTTCATGTCCGAGGTGCCGCAGCCGTAGATCAGGCCGTCGACCACCCGGGACGGGAAGTTGTCGGCCAGCGGCACGGTGTCCAGATGCCCGGCGAGCACCACCCGTCGGGAACGCCCCAGCTCGGTCCGGGCCATCACCGTGTTGCCGTACCGCCCGGTGGTGAGCCAGGGCACGACGGACAGCGCCTGCTCCACGCAGTCGGCGATCCGCTGCTCGTTGCGCGACACCGACTCGATGTCGACCAACGCGCGGGTCAGGGTCACCGGATCGGCCAGGACCTCGGGGGTCAGCGGGTTCACCATGGCTGGCACGGTACCGTCTCGGCAGGGTCGACTCGTCCGCTGATCACCCGGATCGCCCGGACGTCGGCCCGGTGGTGACTCGTACCCCGATCGGAAGGCGACAGTTCGGTGACGGTTTCGACGCAGCCCGCCTGGGGCATCGGCCTGGCCACCTGCACGGAGCAGGGGCAGGTGCTGGACACCTGGTATCCGGTCGGCCAGCTGGGGCTCGGCGAGCGTCCGCCAGCCGCGAACGGCAGCACACCGGCCGGGCTGCCCGGCGCGGTGGTCGGCCCCCGGGCACTGCCCGGACTGCGTACCGAGATCGTGGTCGTCGAGATCGGCTCGTTGGCCGACCCGATCGCCGACGCCGCCGACGCGTACCTGCGCCTGCACCTGCTCTCCCACCGGCTGGTCCGGCCGAACGAGCTCAACCTGGACGGCATCTTCGGCCGGCTGGCCAACGTCGCCTGGACCTCCGCCGGTCCGTGCCCGCCGGACCGGGTCGACGAGCTGCGGCTGATCGAGCGGGCCGCCGGGCGGCACCTGGCGGTGTACGGGGTGGACAAGTTCCCCCGGATGACCGACTACGTGGTGCCGTCCGGGGTGCGGATCGCCGACGCCGACCGGGTACGGCTCGGCGCCCACCTGGCGTCCGGGACGACCGTCATGCACGAAGGCTTCTGCAACTTCAACGCCGGCACGCTCGGCACCTCGATGGTCGAGGGGCGGATCGTCGCCGGTGTGGTGGTCGGCGACGGCTCCGACGTCGGGGCCGGCGCGTCGATCATGGGCACCCTCTCCGGTGGCGGCACCGAAAAGGTACGCATCGGCGAGCGCAGCCTGCTCGGCGCGAACGCCGGCATCGGCATCTCGCTGGGCGACGACTGCGTGGTCGAGGCCGGCTGCTACATCACCGCCGGCTCCAAGGTGACCCTGCCGGACGGCCGGGTGGTCAAGGCCCGCGAGTTGTCCGGCGTCGACGGGCTGCTGTTCTGGCGCAACTCGGTCACCGGCGCGCTGGAGGCCCGGCCGCGTACCGGTGCCGGCATCCAGCTCAACGAGGCACTGCACGCCAACAGCTGACCGTGGGACCGGCCGGTGCGGTGAGCCGGTGGCGGCTCCGCCGAGGTCGGCCGGTGCCCCACCCGCCCCCGTTGCGGCGGGCAGGGCACCGGCCGGCGCGGGTCAGCGCCGCGCGATCCGGTACGCCTGGACGATCGTCTGCCGTGCCGTGTTGCCGGCCCGGTCGGTGACCGACGCCCGCAGCGACACGAAACCGTCCCGGTCCGGATGGTGGACCGTCGCGGTCCAGCCGGCCTTGGCGGACCGTACGTCGGCCGGCAGCCAGGTCCGCCCACCGTCGTAGGACACCTCGACGGTCGGCCGACGGATCCCGATCCCGACCACGCCCGGCTGGTGGGTGACGGTGAACGGGATCTCCATCGCCCGCCCGGCGACGGCGGTGTTGCCGGCGTCCACCGGCGGGGTGAACCGCACCGCCATCACCGGCAGCGCCGCCACCTGGCCACGGGTCACCGGACCGGACGGGAACGTCCACGCCCCGCTGACCGACGTGGAGAAGTCCCCGACGTCGTGCGTCGCCGACACCTCCAGCCGGTAGTCGGCCTGGGCCCGTGGCACCGGGAACCGGCCGTAGCCCGGCTCCGGGCTCTCCCCGATCAGCTTTCCGCTGCGGTACAGCGCGGTCCGCGCGGTCTCCGTCACCACCCCGCCGGGGTGGCCCTGCGCGTCGCCGAACATCGGCACCTGGACGTCGACGACGTTGCCCCGCCGGCTGACCCAGGCACCGTCGCCCGAGACGGCCGGGAACACCGGCCCGTACGGTGCCAGGTTCCAGGTGTCCAGGGTGCGTTTGCCGGGCTGGTGGCGGCTCGGCGGCGAGACCAGCACGGCGGTGTACTCCGGCCAGAGCTGACCGTCCACCGCCCGGCCGAACTCCAGGGAACTCTCCCAGGTCGACGTGCTCGACACGCTGTAGTGCTCCACCCGCACGCTGGGCAGCTCGACCGGGGTCACCAGCGCCCATCCCCCGATGTCCCGCTCGCCGTGGCCGGGGAAGACCAGCCGGTCGGTGAGGTCGCCGTGGCTGACCCCACGGAACCGGTGCCGGACGGTGGCCAGGTCCCGGGGACGGTAGTGCCGGGTGAACCCGGTGGGCAGCCGGTCGGCGAAGAGCTCGCTCAACCCGTAGAAGTACGGGCTGGCGGTGAAGCCGTCCGCGCCGTCCGGTCGCAGCCACTGGCTGGCGATGCTGGCGGTGAACTCGCCCGCGCCCGACGGCCCGCCCTCGTGGGCGGCGGCGAGCCCGTCGAAGGTGTCAGCCAGCACCCCGATCCCGGCACCCGCGTCCGGGGTGCGGTACTGGAAGCTGACGTCGACCAGCGCCGGACGCGCGGTCGACTCGGGCACGGTCATCCGGACCGGGCGGGCGGTACGGGCGTCGAACAGTACGGTGCGGTCACCGTCCAGCCGCAGGTTCGACCGGACCAGGACGGCGAGCTCGTACTCCTGTTCGCCGGTCTGGCGTTGGATCACGCTGGACAGTCCGTACCGGCCGGCGGGCAGCCGGGTGGTGACCCGACCGGAGCCGTCCGAGGTCCACGGCATCGCGTCCACCGGCTGGTCCAGGCCGACCGCGACGGTCCAGTAGTCGTCGGTCGCCACGCCGGCCTGGTTGACGTGGACGAAGGTCAGGTCGTAGCTCTCCACCTCGCGGTGGACGCCGAACGGGGTGACGACGCGCTGGCCGGCGCCGGTGGCGACCAGATGGCCGGAGTAGTAGCCGTCCGGGCCACCGACGCTGGTGTCCGCGGTCAGGGTGACAGCGGCGGTGCCGCCGGCCGGTACGGTCAGCGTGTCGGCACCGGCCCGGAACATCGCCGCCGGCGCGCTGCGGCCGGTCGGGCCGACGGCTTCGACGGAGAGGGTCAGGGTCTGCGGCTCGCTGCCGGTGTTGCGGTAGGTGACCTTCTCGACGATCGCCGGGTCGTCGTGGTGCGGCCAGTCGGCGCGGCCGAACGACACGCTGGCCGGTCGGCTGATCAGCTCCTGGGTGACGGCGCGGGCGACGTCCACCCGGCCGGCACCCTGCGGGTACGCGCCGGTGCCGGAGCGTGGTGCGGCCGACGCCATCAGGCCGGCCTTCAACCGCACGGCGGTCCAGTTCGGCCGGCGCTGGGCGAGCAGCGCGGCGGCTCCGGCCACGTGCGGCGCGGCCATCGAGGTGCCGGAGGCGGCGACGTAGTGCTCGTCGACCGGATCGGCGAGGGTGGTGCCGGCGGCGCGGGCCGCGACGATCCCGACGCCCGGGGCGGTGAGATCCGGTTTGACCGCGTCGTCACCGGTGCGCGGGCCACGGCTGGAGAAGTCGGCGAGCGTGTCGTCGCGGTCCACCGCGCCCACGGTCAGCGCCGCGTCGGCGCTGCCCGGCGAGCCGACGGTGCGGTCCGCGCCGGAGTTGCCGGCTGAGATCACGAAGAGCGCGCCGGTCTGCGCGGTGAGCGTGTCGACCGCCTTCTCCAGCGGATCGGTCTGCGCAGTGTCCGGGCCACCGAGGCTGAGGTTGACGACGGTGGCCCGCTGGTCGGTCGCGGCCCACTGCATGCCGGCCAGGATCGCCGACTCGGTGCACCAGGACGACTCGCACACCTTGCCGGAGATCAGGGTGGCGTCGGGGGCCACACCACGGTTCGCCCCGCCGGAGGCGGCACCGCTGCCGGCGATGATCGAGGCGACGTGGGTGCCGTGGCCGACCCGGTCGGCCGGGTCCGGATCGTCGGTGAAGTTCTCCGACCGGGCCACCTTGCCGGTCAGGTCGGGGTGGTCGGCGTCGACCCCGCTGTCCAGCACCGCGACGGTCACCCCGGCCCCGGTGAATCCGGCGTCGTGGGCGGCCGGCGCACCGATCTGCCCGACGCTGCGGTCGAGCAGCAGTCGCCGTCGGCCGTCCAGCCAGACCCGGGCCAGGCCGGAGGCGGTGGCCAGGGCCCCGGCGCGGCCGGTGGCCTCGCCGGACGCGGCCGGGTCGGTGCCGGTAGGCCCGCCGGACGCGGCCGGGTCGGTGCCGGTAGGCCCGCCGGACGCGGCCGGGTCGGTGCCGGTGACCGCCGCCCAGAAGTCGGTCGCCGCGTGCTTGTCGGCGGTCAGCGCGGCACCGCCGATCGCCGGCAGGTCCCGGGTGATCCGCGCGCCAGCGAGGCCACCGGCGGCCCGGCGGGCGTCGTCGGCCGGGGCGGCGTACTCGACGAGCAGTTTCAGCCGGCCGGTGGCGGCGTCGTGGTAGCCGTACGAGATCAGGTCGGTGATGTTGAACAGTCGCCGGTCCAGCACGCCGGCGCGGATCAGCGGCTGCGCGTCGGCCGGGACCACGTACCGGCCGTCGGAGCTCTGGTAGGTGTGGAACCGCAGGTGGTTTCGGCCTGGGGCGGGTTGGACGGCGGTGCCGGCGCTGGTGACGACGACCCGGTCCCCGGTGACCAGGGTGACCGCGGTCGCGGGGTCGGTACGGACCCGGCTGACCGGGTCGTCGGGGGTCGGTGCCGGTCGGGCGGCGGCCGGTCCCGGTCGGGCGACACCGATCAGCGTCGCGGCCAGTACGGCGACGAGAGCGGCGGCTTGGACTCTCCTGGATGGATTGGACATCGTGAACCTCCCCGGTAGACGCCGGAGCGGCGTCAGGGTCGTGATTCCGAAGCCCCAGGATTACATACCTGGTATGCATCGACCCGGCCCGAAACTCGGGGCAATATGGACATGATTTGCACCCTAAGTCGCTGCACGACTACTTATAGATCATCTATGGGTGGGTCAACCCGACCGGCCGGCCTCCGGCCAGCCAGGCCGCCGCGTCCGCCTCGGCGAGCGGCCGGGAAAACAGATAACCCTGCCCGAAGCCGCACCCCAGATCACCGAGCAGGTTCCGGTCGGCAACCGTCTCGATGCCCTCCGCCACCACCTGCAGACCGAGCGAGTGCGCCAACCGGATGATCCCGTCCACCAACGACCGCTGCCGTTGCGAGAAGGCCATCTCCGCGGTGAACGAACGGTCGATCTTGAGCACGTCGATAGGCAGCTGACGCAGGTAGCTGAGCGAGGAGAACCCCGTACCGAAGTCGTCGATGGCCAGCCGGACACCGAGCTCGCGCAGCTGCGCCAGGTCCGACCAGATCTGGTCGTCGTTCTGCAGCAGCAGACTCTCGGTCAGCTCCAGCATCACCGAGTCCGCCGGCAACCCGGCGGCGATCAACTCGCGACGAACCTTGCCGGTGAAGCCGGCGACCCGGAACTGCCGGGCGGAGACGTTGATGCTGACATACGGGGCCTCACCCACCGGCAGAGCGGCCCGCCACTGGGTGACAGCGGCGAGCGCCCGGCCCAGCACCCAGTCGCCGATCGGCTCGATCAGCCCGGTCTCCTCGGCCACGTCGATGAACTGGTCCGGCCGCAGCAGCCCCAGGTTCGGGTGCCGCCAGCGCAGCAACGCCTCCAGCCCGACGGCGTTGCCGCTGGCCAGCTCGACGACCGGCTGGTACACGACGGCGAAGTCGGACTCCGGCGCCGACCGTTCCAACGCGGTACGCAGCTCCATCCGCCGGATCAAACTCACGTGCAACGCCGGCTGGTACCGCCGCCAGCGTGCCTTGCCCGCACCCTTGGCGACGTAGAGGGCGAGATCCGCGTGCCGCAGCAGTTCGTCGGTGCCCTCGGCGTCCGAGGTGGTGGCGACCCCGACGCTGACCGCGCCACCGACCATCCGGCCGGCGAGCCGGAACGGCTCGGCGAAGGCCGCCACCACCCGCTGCGCCGCCTGCTCGACCTCGGCCGGGTCGGTCGCGTCGTCGACCAGCGCGGCGAACTCGTCACCGCCGAGCCGGGCGGCCGCGTCGGCCGACCCCAGCGTGGCCGCCAACCGGTTCGCCACCGCGACCAGCAGCTCGTCGCCGGCCTGATGGCCCATCGTGTCGTTGACCACCTTGAAATTGTCAAGATCGATGAACAGTACGCCGACCGCGTGCCCGCCGCGCTGGGCGCGGGCCACTGCCTGCTGCACCCGGTCGTGGAACAGCACCCGGTTCGCCAGACCGGTCAACGAGTCGTGGAACGCCCGGTGAGTCAACTCCTGCTCCAGCCGACGTCGCTCGGTGACGTCCCGCAGGGTGAGCACCAGACCGCGTACCGCCCGGTCCGACCGCAGGTCACGGCAGCTCACCTCGACCTGCACGGTGCTACCGTCGGCGTGCCGCAGCCGCCAGTCCGGCCAGTCGTGCGGCTCACCGGAGGAGCGGACCAGGGCCAGCCCTTCGAGCACCCGCCCGTGGTCCGGCGGATCGACCAGGTCGGTCAGCGGGCCGCCGTCCGGTGCCGGCCGACCAAGCACCGTCTGCACCGCCGGGCTGGCGTACCGGACCGCGTCGCCGTCGTCGACGATCAGGATGATGTCCACGCTGTTCTGCACCAGGGCCCGGAAGTACACCTCCGCGTCCCGCCGGTTGATCTCGTCACCCAGCCGGATCCGTTCCAACGCCATCGTGGCGTGGCTGGCGAGCACCTCGATGGCGTCGCGCAACGCGTTGAGGACGCTGGTTTCGGCCGAGACCAGCAGCACCCCGGCTCGCGGACCGGTCACGTCGGGCCGCGGCTGTGCCGGCACCGGACCGGGTGGCCGCTGCTCCGGCAGCACCAACGGGCAGAGCAACGCGAACGGAAACGACCCGAGCTGGTGGGCCAGCATCGGGGTCAGGGTCGGCCGACGCAGCAGCCGGGTACGCCGCACCGCGGCGGTCGACGGCAGCAACGTGCCGGTCGCCGTCGCCGGCACCGACGGACCCCAGACGCTGCTGGCCAGCGCCGGTACCCCGCCGGTGCGGTTGAGCACCAGCACCAGGCGGTGGTCGACGCCCTCCGGCACGATCCGGGCGAGCCCGGACCGCACCGCGCGATCCACCTGCGCCGCGTCGGCCGCCGAGACCAGGGCGGCGCACGCGTCCCGCAGCCCCTGCTCCCGGCGGACCGTCTGACGGTGTGCCGCGAGCACGTCACCGAACCGGCTGAGCACCAACGCGAAGACCACCGCGGAGGTGATGGCCAGCATCGCCCCGTCGCGGATCCGCCCGGTCATCGCCTCGATCAGCAGAATCGACGGCGAGATCATGGTTGCCAGGACCAGCAGCACCGCCCACGGCCGGCTGATCTTGCCCGGCTCGATCTCCGCCGGCTCGGACAGCTGCGCCATCGACGGATGCAGCCCGGCCGCTCCCCAGGTCAGGTACGTCAGCAGCCAGCCGAGTTCGATCGGACCGCCCGGCTGCCACTGCTCGCCGAGCGTCGTCAGTCCGTACAGGATGTCCCCGGTGAGCATGCCGGCGCCTCCGACGAGCAGCAGCACCAGGGCCGGGGTCCGGGGATTCGTCGCCAACAGACGAATCATCACGGCCAGAATCAACAGATCACCGAGGGCGTACGCGGCGAGGATCGACCGTTCGAACGGATCCATCCCGGGAGCGGTGATGTACGGACCGATGATGAAGATCCAGGCCAGTAGCGCGGCGGTGCACAGAAATGTGAGGACGTCGAGCAGCCGCGACCGGTCGCCAAGCATCTGGTTGCCCCGGGTCAGCATGAACAGGCCGACGGCGGTGAGGGCGAATACCGTCAGATAGCACAGCTCGGTGACGATTGAGCCGGGAAGAATCGCGTACGTCGTGTCGCCGGCGGCGAGCATCACCACTGCGGCGGCGAGACTCCACCACGCCGCAGCCCGTTTCGGCCGGTAGCGCCGGATACCGAAGAAGATTCCACCGGCGCTCATCAGACCGAGCGCCGGCCACAGCACCGGATGCCAGCCGGGGGCGAGGAGGATCCCGGCGGACAGCAGGATCATCACCGTGGCATATCCACTGGTGAGCTTCCGGACCGACACGGGCCTCCCCTCAGGCCGGACGTCAACGTGTGGCAACGCCTACAACTGACCCGTCGACGCCCGAGCGATCCATTCACCGCCGGGCAACACATCCACCGCTCGGTTTACCAGTCAGACAACGCGTTGGCCATACTTCTGCCGGGCAATGGTCGGCAACGATGAGACGTCGATCCGGATCGGGCAGTTCGCCGGTCACGTTGGACGCAGTACCGCCGGAGCAGAGATGGTGAATCGGGCCTCCACGACCGCCTGCACCGTCTGCACCTGCGGGTCGAGGTCGAGCTGCGGCGCGGAATCCGCCATCTCGGTCGCGGCGAACGCCCGGGGGGCGCCGCGCAACATCACCGGCTGCGGCGCGGACATCCCGTGGTCGGCCAATTCCACCAGGCCGGTCACCTCCGCCCCGAGCGCGTCGGCGTAGTCGCGTGCCCGGGTGATCGCTTCGGCGATCGCCGCCCGACGGGCCTGGCCCAGCTCGGGGCTGGTCGGCCGCAGCGACCACCACGGCCCACTGACCTGGACCTGGTCCTGACCGGCCAGCCGCATCATCAGCTCACCGAGCACAGTGAAGTCGACAACCGTGACGGTGGTGGTGACGCTGGCGTGGTAGGCGACGACCCGTTCCCCGGAGCGTCGCCACTCAGGCCGCACCAGCAGCGCGCCGGACTCCCGACGCTCGATCGCCGGCCCGTACCCGTCGATCAAGGTACGGACCGCGTCGCCCCGCTCGGCGAGCCGGGCGAGCGTGCCGGAGCGGTCCTTGCCCCGGGCGACGGCGGTCACCCCGAACCGGGCCAACTCGGGTGGGACCTCCCGGGTCACCTCACCGCGCACCGACACCACCGGAGCATCCATCCGGCCAGCCTAGTCGAGCCGGGCGACCGCCGCCGCTACCCGCTCGTCGGTGGCGGTCAATGCCACCCGCACATGGCGCTGCCCGGCCGGGCCGTAGAAGGCACCCGGCGCGACCAGGATGCCGCGGGCGGCGAACCAGTCGGCGGTCGACCAGCTGTCCTCGTCCCGGCTGGCCCACAGGTAGAGACCGGCGGTCGAGTGGGAGATGGTGAAGCCGGCCGCGATGAGCGCCCCTCGGAGCCGGTCCCGGCGGGCCGCGTACCGCCGACGCTGGTCGGCCACGTGCCGCTCGTCGGTGAGCGCGGCGACCATCGCCGCCTGCACCGGAGCCGGCACGATCATGCCAGCGTGCTTGCGCACCGCGAGCAGGTCGTCGACGAGCCGCGGCTCACCGGCGACGAACCCGGCCCGGTAGCCGGCCAGGTTGCTCCGCTTGGACAACGAGTGCACGGCGAGCAGACCGGTCGGATCACCGCCGCAGACGTCGTCGCTGAGCACCGAGACCGGCTGCGCCTCGAAGCCGAGGGTCTGGTAGCACTCGTCGCTGGCCACCACCGCCCCGCGCTCGCGCGCCCAGTCGACGACCTTGCGCAGATGCCCGCTCGGCAGCACCTGGCCGGTCGGGTTGCCCGGCGAGTTGACCCAGACCAGCCGGACCCGGCTGGACGGCCCGAGCGCGGTCAGCGAGTCGGTCCGTACCACCTCGGCCCCGGCGAGCCGGGCGCCCACCTCGTAGGTCGGGTAGCAGACGGACGGCACCACCACCACGTCACCGGGACCGACCCCGAGCAGGGTGGGCAGCCAGGCGACCAGTTCTTTGGAACCGACCGTCGGGAGCACACCGATCCGGTCGCCGACGGCACCGCACTCGCGTACGCACCAGTCCCGGATGGCCTCGCGCAGTCGCGGGCTGCCGGCCGTCATCGGATAACCCGGGGTGTCCGTGGTGGCGGCCAGCGCCTGCTGGACCACGGCCGGCACCGGGTCGACCGGCGTACCGACCGAGAGGTCCACGATGCCGTCGGGGTGCCGGGCGGCACGCTCCTTGACCGGGGCCAGCCGATCCCACGGAAAGTCCGGCAGACCGGCGGCCGGTGACCCGCCGCCGGTCGGCGCGGACCGCCCGGCGGCCAAGCCCGCCCGCGTCCCGGTCAGTGCGCGTCCCCGCGCGCCGGCTGGGCCGCGACGAACGGGGTGTCCTTCTCGATCTTGCCGACCTTGGAGGCACCGCCCGGCGAGCCGAGATCCTCGAAGAACTCGTAGTTCGCGGTGGTGTACTCCTTCCACTGCTCCGGCACGTCGTCCTCGTAGAAGATCGCCTCCACCGGGCAGACCGGCTCACATGCACCGCAGTCGACACACTCATCGGGGTGGATGTACAGCATCCGATTGCCCTCGTAGATGCAGTCGACCGGGCATTCCTCGATGCACGCCTTGTCGAGCACATCGACGCACGGCTCGGCGATGATGTAGGTCACTGGCCTTCCTTCCCGCACGACATGCCGCGATCGCCCGCGGCACTGACGAGCCTAGTATCTCGCCGGGGAGGGGGTCGATCGTGCTCCGGCCACAAGATGTGGGACACCGCGTGGTAGTCCGAAAAATTATAGGTGTTGGCGGAGATCGTCCGCTCTATACCGACCTACTCGGCCTGCTGGCCGAGCTGACCGAGACCGAACTCACGGTGCTGACCCGCAACGGGCCACGCCGGGTCGCCCTCGCCGACGTGCACCGCAGCAAGCTGGTGCCGCCGACCGCCAATCCGGCGGCCCGTCGCGCGGCGGACCGCGAATCCGCCGCCGTCGCCGAGCTGGAACGGGCCGCGAACCAGACCTGGGCGGCGCCGGTGCAGCAGCGGCTCGGCGACTGGCTGCTGCGCGCCGCCGACGGCTGGACCGGCCGGGCGAACTCGGCGCTGCCGCTCGGCGACCCCGGCTGCCCGCTGCCGGCGGCGGTGGACGCGGTCACCGCCTGGTACGCCGAGCGTGGCCTGCCGGCACAGGTCAACGTGCCGCTGCCGGCCGCCGCCGAGGTCGCTGGCGAACTCGCTCGCCGAGGTTGGCGCAGCGGACCGTTGGTGCTGGTGCAGACCGTGCCGCTGGCCGACCTGCTGGCCCGTACCGCCGGGCCGGGCGAGGACCCGGCGGGCGGTTCACCCGACGGTTCACCCGGCGGCGCAGGCGGTTCACCCGACGGCGGGCCGACGGTACGGCTGGACCACGCGCCGTCGCCGGAGTGGCTCGCCCTGGTAGCGGCCCGCAAATCGGCCGGCGACCCGCTGCCGGCCGCCGCCCGCCGGCTGCTCACCGACGCACCGCAGGTGCGCTTCGCCCACCTGTACGCCGACGGCCAGCTCGTCGCCATCGCCCGGGGCGCTGTCGACGCCGACCACCGGTGGTGTCAGATCGCGCTGCTGGAGGTGCAGCCGGCGGCCCGGCGGCGCGGGCACGCCACCCGGGTGCTGCGGGCCGTCGGCCGGTGGGCCGCCGACGAACTGGCCGCGCCGACCGCGTTCCTGCAGGTCGAACAGCACAACCCGGCGACCGCCCTGTACGCCCGGCTCGGCTTCACCACCCATCACGTCTATCTGCCATGGCAGCCGGCGGTCAGCGACGAACCACCCGACGGGGCTTGTTGAGCTTGGTCTCGGCGTACCGTTCCAGCGACTTGGACCGGTGGTCCCAGCCGAGTGTGATCAGCACCAGATAGCCGAGCAGCACCCCGCCGGCGGAGAAGCCGGCGTACAGCCACACCTGGGAAAAGAACGCGCCCGCCCCGGCCGAGAACGGATGGTCGCCGTTGATGAACGGCCCGACGAAAACGGTGAGCACCAACGCCGCCAGGATCGCCGCCGCGACGTCACCGCTCCACCGCTCGACCGGCCGGTCCCGCCCCCAGACGAAGGCCACCGAGCCGAGCACGACGCCGATCACGACGAACATCGCGAACGAGAGTCTGTCCTGCATCTGCGGGTCGGCGTCGAACCAGAAGCGGACCACCAACCGGGCCACCACATTGGCCGCGAACAGCACCCCGGCGAGTACGCCGACCGGCAGCCAGCGCTGCCTCATCTCCACCTCCCGCACCTAGACCCGCACCGCGTCCACGGCACGCCGGACCGCGCGGGTGTGTCCTCCGGACCACAATTTTCGTACCGAGGATTGTAGGAGCCGGCAGCCGGTCGCGTCAGCCTCCGTCGCTGCGCCGGGCCGGCTGGGCCGGCTGGGCCAGGATCATCCGGAACGCGAGTACGGCGAAGGCGATCGCCCCGGTGAAGATCACCGCGAAGCCCACCCAGTTGTCGCCGGCCAGCAGAATGTCCCCCTCGGTGGTACCGCCAGCGGCCAGCACCATCACCGCGAACCAGGCCGCCGCCGGCAACGTCATCGCCCACCGGGCACCCACCGCGCGGATCGCGAACCAGCTCACCAGCACGTTGCCGGCGATCGCCAGCAGCACCGACGCTCCGACCAGGTGCCCGCCGACCCGTACCGTGGCCAGCAGCAGCTCCAGGACCGCGGACAGCACCGCCGCGACCACCGCGACCACCCCACCGACCGTCCGCAGCCCCAGGTCCACCAGCTCACGCAGGCGGGTGGGGGCCGGAGCCGTCGCCACCGGCGGCGTCGGCTCTACCGCCGACACCTGGCCGGAGACACCGGGCGAGGTCACGGCAGCGGCACCTCGGCGGCCGGCAGCCCGGCGAACAGGTCGGTCTCCCAGCCGTACGGGCCGTCGCCCGGACCCTGCCGGCCGGCGCCGAGGACGAAGTACTCGTAGCCCATGAACTCGCCGCCGACGTTGCCGGCCAGCGCGTAGAGCCACGAATCGGCCGGGATCTGGCTGGCATGCGCCCGCATGGCGGCCTGCTTCGCCTGGTAGTGGGCGGTGCCGTCGATCCGCGCCGCGATCTGCGGATCGGGGGTGCCGAACGGCAGGTCGTCGACGTGTTCGACGCCGGCGAACGGGTTGTTCGACGCGCCCCGGAACGCGTCGATGCCGGCGGCGAGCACGCTCTTCGGCATCGCGGTGAAGTAGATCTTGTCGGGGGCGACACCCTCGGCGGCGGCCAGTTCGGCGGCGCGCATCGTCACCCGGTGGGCCTGGATGTGGTCGGGGTGACCGTAGAAGCCGTTGTCGTCGTAGGTGACCACCACCTGCGGCCGGGTCTCCCGCAGCACCTCGAGCAGCAACCCGGCGGCCTCGTCCAGGTCGGCCTGCCAGAACGCCCGTGGGTGGTCGTTGGTGGGCAGGCCCATCATCCCGGAATCCCGGTACCGGCCGGCACCGCCGAGGAACCGGTGGTCGGTCACCCCGAGCGCCGCACAGGCGGCGTCGAGCTCGGCGATCCGGTACCCGCCAAGCTGGTCGGCCTGATCAGGGGCCAGCCCGGCGAGGCGCGGCAGGTGGATCTCGCCTTCCTCGCCGAGGGTGCAGGTAACCAGGGTGACCTGCGTTCCGGCGGCGACGTACCGGGCCATCAGGGCACCGGTGCCGATCGTCTCGTCGTCCGGATGGGCATGAACCAGGAGAAGCCGTCGCGCGGCGGCGGGGTCGGTCACTCCGGCAACTTTACGCCGGATGGGCACCGGAGTGGATTACCGGTCTCATCGCTGATCAGCCGGTTCTACGATCCGAGAGTGGAATCTCCGGAACATGCCGCCCGTACCCGTGGACCCGTCCGGGGCGCCCCGCACGCGGTGACCGTTGGCGCCGACGGCGCCCGCGTGGTGTTCCTGCGCTCCACCGGCCCGCACGACCCGGCCGCCGGTCTCTGGTCGTTCGAGGTCGACAGCCGCGAACACCGCCGGATCGCCGACCCGACGGTCCTGCTCGGCACCGCGCACACCGCCGGCACCGGGAACACCGCCAGCACCGGGAACACCGCCGGTGCGGGGATCACCCGGTACGCCACCGACCCGGCCGCCCGGGTCGCCGTCTTCGTCCTGGCCGGCCGGCTGTTCCGCGCCGACCTGGTGACCGGCGACGTGATCGAGGTACCGGTGGTCGGCTCGGTCACCGACGCCCGGCCGGACCCGACCGGCAGCCGGATCGCGTACGTGTCGGACAGCGACGCGGACCCGGTCGGGCCGGCCGGCGCGACCGGCGGATCCGGCCGCGATGGAACGGCCCACGACGGATTCAGCGGCAACGGGCCGGGCGGCGGACCGGACCGCGACGGATCCGGCAAGCTCCGGGTCGTCCACCCGGACGGCCGCGACGTGCTGCTCGCCGGCGAGGACGGCGACATCACCTGGGCGCTGCCCGACCCGGCGGCGGCCGACTTCGGCCGGGACCGTGGCTACTGGTGGTCACCGGACGGCCAGAGCATCCTCGCCGCCCGGACCGACCGCACCCGGCTGCCCCGCTGGCAGTACGCCGACCCGGCGCAGCCGCAGCTGCCGGCCCGCAGCCGGCCGTACCCGATGTGCGGTGGCCCGAACGCCGAGGTGACCCTGCACCTGCTCGACCTCGACGGCGGCTGGGTCGACGTGCACTGGGACCGGGAGACCTACCCGTACCTGGTGTCGGTCGACTGGTCCGACGGCGGTCCGCTGATCACCGTGCTGCGCCGGTTGCAGCAGCACGGTCTGGTGCTGTCCATCGACCCACGCACCGGGGAGACCCAGGTGCACGCCGAGCTCGCCGACCCCCGGTGGGTGGAGCCGATCCCCGGCACCCCCTGCCACCTGTCCGACGGCCGGGTGCTGGTCGGCGGGGAACTCGCCCACGACGGGTACGACGCCCGCTGCCTGTTCGCCGACGGCACCCTGCTCACCCCGGCGGCGCTGTACGTACGCCGGGTGGTCGGCCGGCTGCCCGGCCGGCACACCAGCCCGGACCTGCTGATCGAGGCGAGTGACGGGGAACCCAGCGAACAGCACCTCTACCGGGTCCGCACCGCGGCCTCCTCGGGTGGTCTGGACGCGGTCCGGCTCACCAGCAGCCCCGGCTGGCACGTCGCCGCGGTCGGCGGCGCCGTACTGGCCGTCGGTTCGGCCACTCTGGATCAGCCCGGGGTTCGTTGGACGATCTGCCGGGACGACACCGAACTCGGCGTACTGCGGAGCCTGGCGGCCACCCCGGCGGTGACGCCCCGGCCCACGCTGCAACGGGTCACCGACCGTCGGCTGCCGTCCGGTGTGCTGTACCCGCAGTCGCATGTCGCCGGCCGGCGGCTGCCGGTGCTGCTGGAGGTGCACGGCGGACCGGGCCACCAGCAGGTCCGGGCCGAGCGGGCGGGCTGGCTGGCCCGGCAGTGGTGGGCCGACGCCGGCTTCGCCGTGGTGATTGTCGACAACCGGGGTACGCCGGGTGTCGCGCCGAGTTTCGAGAAGGTGGTGCACCGGCGGCTGGCCGACGTGCTGCTCGCCGACCAGGTGGACGCGCTGACCGCGATCGCGGAGAAACATCCCGACCTCGACCTGGACCGGGTGGCGGTGCGGGGCACCGGGTTCGGCGGCTGGCTGGCCGGGCTGGCGGCGCTGCGCCGCCCGGACGTGTTCCGGGCCGCCGTGGCGCGCGACCCGGTCACCGACTGGGCGCTGCTGCGCAGCGGGTACGCCGAACGGTTCCTCGGCCTGCCCGAGGAGGGCGGCGAGATCTACCCGCACCACAGCCTGGTGGAGGTCGCCGCCGAACCGGTGACCGGCAGCGACCAGCTCCGCCCGCTGCTGCTGGTGCACGGGCTGGCCGACGGCGCCGTGCCGGTGGCGCACACCCTGCGGTTGTCCGCCGCGCTGCTGGCCGCCGGCCGACCGCACGCGGTGCTGCCGTTGGCCGCCGGCACCGACCCGGACGCGGCCACCGTGCTGCGCGCCGAACTCGGGTTCATCCGGCAGGCGTTGGGACCGCTCGGCTGAGCGGGGCCGCCAGCGGGCGTCGGGATCGCTCGGCCGAGCCGATGTCGCATAAGGTCACAGGGTGACCCAGTTCGAGGTGGCGACGGCTGCCGTACAGGCGGCGCTCGACGCCGGTGCCCGGTACGCCGACGCGCGGGTGATGCACCGCCGTTACGAGTCGATGACCGCACGCAACGGCGAAATCGAGGCGCTGGTCCAGCACAGCGACGCCGGTCTCGGCGTCCGCGCACTGGTCGGTTCCAGTTGGGGCTTCTACGCCGTACCGGATCCGTCGCCGGCGGCGGCGCGGGCCGCCGGTGGTCGGGCGGCGAAGATCGCCGCGGCCAGCGCGCAGCTGCCCGGGCCGCCGATCGACCTGGTGCCGGCCGGGGCCGGCACCGCGAGCTGGTCCAGCCCGTGCCGGATCGACCCGTTGTCGGTGCCGCTGCCGGACAAGGGCGATCTGCTGGTGTCGGCGACCCGCACGATGCTCGACCACGGCGCCGACCTGGCCGAAGGGCTGTACCAGATCTGGGACACCGAGAAGTGGTTCGTCTCCAGCGAGGGGCACCGGATCGACCAGCGGATCCGCGAGTGCGGTGCGGGGCTGTCCGCGACGGTGATCGGTGACGGGGAGACCCAGCGCCGCTCCTATCCGAGCCACCGCGGCCAGTACGGCACCAGCGGCTGGGAGCTGGTCGACAGCCTGGACCTGCCGGCGCACGCCGCCCGGATCGCCGAGGAGGCACGGGCGTTGCTCACCGCGCCGGCCTGCCCGGCTGGGGAGACCACGCTGATCCTCGGCGGGGAACAGATGGCGTTGCAGATCCACGAGTCCGTCGGGCACGCCATCGAACTGGACCGGATCCTCGGCTGGGAGGCCGCCTTCGCCGGCACGTCCTGGCTGGACCTGGCCCAACTCGGCAGCCTGCGGTACGGATCCGAGCTGATGAACGTGACGATCGACCCGACGATCCCGGGCGCGCTGGGCAGTTTCGGGTTCGACGACGAGGGCAGCCCGGCGGTCAAGCGGGACGCGGTCCGGCAGGGCCGGTGGGTCGGCGTACTGGCCGGTCGGGACTCGGCCGCCGTCGCCGGCCTGGACCACGGCGGCAGCGTACGGGCGGACGGCTGGTCGCGGCTGCCGATGGTCCGGATGACCAACGTCGGTCTGGAGCCGGGGCCGCACACGTTGGACGAGATGATCGCGGCGACCGACCACGGGGTGCTGATGGACATCAACCGTTCCTGGTCGATCGACGACAAGCGGCTCAACTTCCAGTTCGGCTGTGAGATCGGCTGGGAGATCCGCAACGGCAAGTTGGGGCGGATGCTGCGCAACCCGACGTACACCGGGATCGGCCCGGTGTTCTGGCAGTCGATGGACATGCTGTCGTCGGAGAGCGTCGCCTGGGGGACGCCGAACTGCGGCAAGGGCCAGCCCGGCCAGGTCGGGCACACCGGGCACCCGGCGGCGCCGGCCCGGTTCACCAACGTCCGGGTGGGGGTACGCGGGTGAGTCTGGACGCGGGGCTGACCGGCGCGGCGACGTCGCCCGCCGAGACCGACCTGGCCCTCCGGGTGGTGGCGGCGGTCCGGCGGTCCGCCGGGCCGGGGGCGCAGGCCGAGGCGTACGTCAGCCACCGGGCGCTGGCGCTGACCCGGTTCGCCAACTCGTTCATCCACCAGAACGTGGCGGAGGCGGTCACCACGGTGTGGCTGCGGCTGCACGTCGACGGCCGGACCGCGATCGGTTCGACCACGCTGACCGGCCCGGACGGGTTGGCCGACCTGGTCGAGCGCACTTTGGCGGCGGCCCGGCTCTGCCCGCCGGATCCGTCCTGGCCGGGGCTGGCCGGACCGGCACCGCTACACGCGGCCGGTTCGTGGGACGAGGCGACCGCGCAGGCCGGTCCGGCGGAGCGGGCGGCCCGGGTGCGGGACTTCGTCGCGGCCGCCGGCGGTCTGGAATGCGCCGGGTTCTGCCGGACCGTGCACCGGTCGACGGGGTTCGCCAACAGCGCCGGGCAGACCGCCGGTGGCCGGGCGGCGGAGGCCGCGATGGACGGGATCGCCCGGACCGACGGCGCCGACGGGGTGGCCCGGCAGGCCGCCGACCGGCTGACCGAGATCGACGGCGCGGCGCTGGGTGCCCGAGCCGCGGTGAAGGCCCGGGCCGGCCGGCACCCGGTCGACCTGCCGCCGGGGCGCTACCCGGTGGTACTCGAACCGACCGCGGTGCTGGATCTGTTGCAGATGCTGGCCCGGCACGGCTTCGCCGGCAAGGCGCACCACGAGCGGCGGTCGTTCGTCCGGCTCGGCGAGGCCCAGTTCGACCCGGCCATCTCACTGGTCGACGACCCGGCCACCGGCGGCGGGCTGCCGTTCGACGCCGAGGGCACCCCGACCGGCCGTACGGTGCTGGTGGACGCCGGCCGATCGACGGCGCTCACCCACGACCGACGGACCGCGGCGGCGGCCGGCACCGCTTCGACCGGACACGCGGCGCCGGGCAGCGTCCCGTGGGGGCCGGTGGGTCAGCATCTGCGGCTGCTCCCGGCCGACGGCCGGCAGTCCGCCAGCGGCGACGGGCCGGCAGCCGGGGGCAGTGCGGCGCTGCTCGGCGGGGTGGAGCGCGGTCTGCTGGTCACCGACCTGTGGTACACCCGGATTCTCGATCCACGCAGCCTGGTGGTGACCGGCCTGACCCGTAACGGTGCGTGGCTGGTCGAGTCAGGCGAGATCGTGGCGGCGGTCCGTAGTCTGCGGTTCACCCAGTCGTATCCGCAGGCGCTCGCGCCCGGCGCGGTGCTGGGTCTGGGCTCGGAGTTGAGCCGGCTGCCGGACAGTTGGGACGACACCTCCTGGCACGCGCCGGCCCTGCACCTGGCTGCCTGGCAGATCACCGGCGGCGCCGCCGGCTGACCCCGGCGAAATTGCGAGATTGACGACGCTACGCGGATTGCTTAGGTTAGCCATACCTCACTTCTGGTGGGTCCGCGATGGGCGGTGCGGGCTGGTCGACCGCACCGCCCGTCACCCCTGACGACGCGTTCGCTGTCAATCTGTGACCGACGCCGCTCAGGATCCAGTGAGCTTCTGCACATCCACCCCCCTAGCGGCGGGCCGGGCTTTCGTAACCGACGCGATACCGGCGAGACTCCCTTGCGCATACGGCCGCCGGTACTGGGCGTAACGTGTGCACCGGACCAGCGCCCGCCGATGCGTGTGGTGCGGGTTCCGGAGCACGCGGTCGCACGGCAATCTGGGCTCTGCCCTGCTACGCCACAGACCGGCCGAAGATATCCGGGTCCACCCTTGCGCGGGTTGGGCCCCGTCAGGGAGACAGGATGACGACTACGGCAACGATGCCGGGGCAGGCGCGGGCGCGCGCCGCCATCGCGGCGAAGACGTTGCGCACCGACCGGTGGTGGCTACCCCCGCTGATCACCGTGATCGGACTCGGTGCCTGGGTCACCTACGCCACTGTCCGTGTTTTCATGCACGACTTCTACTGGGTCCAGGAGCACCACTACCTCACCCCGTTCTACTCACCGTGCGTCACCGAAAGCTGCGTACCGGAGGCGGCCCACTTCGGCCGGTTCCTACCCGGCTGGTGGATCATCCCCGACGCGGCGATGACCCTGCCGTTCCTGCTGCTGTTCCGGCTGACCTGCTACTACTACCGCAAGGCCTACTACCGGGCGTTCTGGCTCTCCCCGCCGGCCTGCGCGGTGCCGGACGGCCACCAGCGCTACACCGGTGAGACCCGCTTCCCGCTGATCTTCCAGAACGCGCACCGCTACGCCTTCTACGCCGCGGTGATCATCTCGCTGATCAACACCTGGGACGCGGTGCTCGCCTTCGACGGGGAGAACGGCTTCGGCGTCGGACTGGGCAATGTCATCCTGCTCGGCAACGTGGTCATGCTCTGGGCGTACACCGTGTCCTGCCACTCCTGCCGGCACATCGCCGGCGGCCGGCTGAAGCACTTCTCCAAGCACCCGGTGCGCTACCGGGCCTGGACGTTCATCTCCAAGCTCAACGTCCGACACATGCAACTGGCCTGGATCACGCTCGGCACCCTGGCGCTGACCGACTTCTACGTGATGGCGCTGTCCGCCGGCTGGTTCAGCGACCTGCGGTTCTTCAACTGAGGGCTTGGACATATGACTACCCGAATCGAACGACACCACTACGACGTCGTGGTCATCGGTGCCGGCGGCGCCGGGCTGCGGGCGGCGATCGAGGCCCGACTGGCCGGCAAACGCACCGCGATCATCTCCAAATCGCTGTTCGGCAAGGCGCACACGGTGATGGCCGAGGGCGGCGCCGCCGCCGCGATGGGCAATGTGAACAGCCGGGACAGCTGGCAGGTGCACTTCCGCGACACCATGCGCGGCGGCAAGTTCCTGAACAACTTCCGGATGGCCGAGCTGCACGCCAAGGAGTCACCGCAGCGGATCTGGGAACTGGAAACGTACGGCGCGCTGTTCGACCGTACGAAGGACGGCAAGATCTCGCAGCGCAACTTCGGCGGCCACGAGTACCCGCGCCTGGCCCACGTCGGTGACCGCACCGGCCTGGAGCTGATCCGCACCCTGCAGCAGAAGATCGTCTCGCTGCAGCAGGAGGACAAGCGGGAGTACGGCGTCCACGACGCCCGGATCAAGGTCTTCGCCGAAACCACCATCACCGAACTGATGCTGGAGGACGGGCCGGACGGTCCCCGGGTCGCCGGTGCCTTCGGCTACTACCGGGAGAGCGGCGAGTTCGTCCTGTTCGAGGCGCCGGCCGTGGTGCTGGCCACCGGCGGGGTCGGCAAGTCGTACAAGGTCACCTCGAACTCCTGGGAGTACACCGGCGACGGGCACGCGCTCGCCCTGCGGGCCGGCGCCACCCTGATCAACATGGAGTTCCTGCAGTTCCACCCGACCGGCATGGTCTGGCCGCCCTCGGTGAAGGGCATCCTGGTCACCGAGTCGGTCCGGGGCGACGGCGGGGTGCTGCGCAACACCGACGGCAAGCGGTTCATGTTCGACTACGTCCCCGACGTGTTCCGCAAGCAGTACGCGGAGACCGAGGAGGAGGCGGACCGCTGGTACACCGACCCGGACAACAACCGGCGTCCGCCGGAGCTGCTGCCCCGTGACGAGGTCGCCCGGGCGATCAACAGCGAGGTCAAGGCCGGTCGGGGTACGGAGTCCGGCGGCGTGCTGCTGGACATCGCCAGCCGGCTGCCGGCCGAGGAGATCCGTCGCCGGCTGCCGTCGATGTACCACCAGTTCAAGGAGCTGGCCGACGTCGACATCACCAAGCAGCCGATGGAGGTCGGGCCGACCTGCCACTACGTGATGGGTGGCGTCGAGGTCGACCCGGACACCGCCGCGGCGGCCGGCCGGATCAGTGGCCTGTTCGCCGCTGGCGAGGTCTCCGGCGGGATGCACGGCTCCAACCGCCTCGGCGGCAACTCCCTGTCCGACCTGCTGGTCTTCGGCAAGCGGGCCGGCGAGCACGCGGCCGCGTACGTCGGCGGGCTGGACCGGCGGCCGAAGGTCTCGGCCGACGAGGTCGAGCAGGCGGTGGACCAGGCACTGGCGCCACTGTCGCGCGACACCGGGGAGAACCCGTACACCCTGCAGCAGGACCTGCAGGCGGTGATGGGCGACCTGGTCGGCATCATCCGGCGCGAAGGTGAACTGGCGGATTCGCTGGTCAGGCTGGCCGAGCTGCGCGAGCGGGTGGCCAAGGTCAGCGCCGCCGGCGGCCGACGTTACAACCCGGGTTGGCACCTGGCGCTGGACCTGCGCAACATGCTGGTGGTGTCGGAGTGCACCGCCAAGGCCGCGCTGGAGCGCACCGAGTCCCGGGGCGGGCACACCCGCGAGGACCACCCGACCATGGCCCCGACGTGGCGCACGGTCAACCTGGTCTGCTCGCTGGACGGCGACACGGTCAAGCTGGAGCACCAGCCGCTGCCGAAGATGCGCCCGGAGCTGATCAAGCTCTTCGACCGGGCGGAGCTGGCCAAGTACCTGACCGACGAGGAGTTGGCGGAGTTCGACGCGCTGGCGCAGGACGCGCTCGCTGAGGAGGCGGACAACTGATGGGCACCAAGCGCCACTTCAGGGTGTGGCGGGGCGACGAGACCGGCGGCGACCTGCAGGACTACCAGGTGGAGGTGAACGAGGGCGAGGTCGTCCTCGACGTCATCCACCGGCTGCAGGCCACCGAGGCTCCGGATCTGGCCTGCCGGTGGAACTGCAAGGCCGGCAAGTGCGGCTCCTGCTCCATGGAGATCAACGGCATGCCGAAGCTGGGCTGCATGACGCGGATGTCGACGTTCGAGGAGAACGAGACGATCAGCGTCAGCCCGCTGCGGACCTTCCCGGTGATCCGCGACCTGGTCACCGACGTCTCGTTCAACTACCAGAAGTCGTTGGAGACGCCGGCGTTCAGCCCACCGGAGGACCTCGCGCCGGGTGAGTACCGGATGCAGCAGGTCGACGTGGAACGCTCGCAGGAGTTCCGCAAGTGCATCGAATGCTTTCTCTGCCAGAACACCTGCCACGTGGTACGTGACCACGAGGACAACAAGACCGCGTTCTCCGGTCCCCGGGTGTTCATCCGCGCCGCCGAGCTGGACATGCACCCGCTGGACACCAGGACCGACCGCAAGCAGTACGCGCAGGCGCAGCAAGGGCTGGGCTACTGCAACATCACCAAGTGCTGTACCGAGGTCTGCCCCGAGCACATCAAGATCACCGACAACGCGATCATCCCGATGAAGGAACGCGTCGTCGACCGGCGGTACGATCCCCTCGTGTGGCTCGGCAGCAAGATCTTCCGGCGGGGGCAGAACGGCGCGGCGGCGAGTGGGCCGGCGCTCGGTGAGTCCGGCCTGGACCAGCCCGCCGCCACGACCGCCGGGCTGCCGGCGGACGGTGACCACAGCGCGGCGGCCGACGCCGAGCGCGGGGTCAACTGGCACCGCCAGGTGCCCCGCCCACAGGCGGCGGCGGTGGACGAGAAGGGCCACCTGCCGATCAGCGAGCTGGCGTTCGACAAGCCGGCCGCGCCGTCGCCGTTCGGCGAGGACGTCACCTTCCCGCTGCCGGACAAGTCACTCAACTACCACCACCCGGACCAGGACCGCTGACCCGGCCTCACCCGG
Source organism: Solwaraspora sp. WMMB762 (assembly GCF_049179115.1). NCBI lineage: Bacteria > Bacillati > Actinomycetota > Actinomycetes > Micromonosporales > Micromonosporaceae > Solwaraspora > Solwaraspora sp. WMMB762. The sequence continues at coordinate 6,260,646 of NZ_JBMHMD010000001.1, read as the reverse complement.
ACCAGGACCGCTGACTGCGGCCTCACCTCGCTGACCGCCCCTCCTGGTGCTGATCGCACCGGGAGGGGCGGCTGCTTTCCGGGGTTGCCGGCTGCTCCCCCCGGGTTGCCGACCAGCCATCGACGGCCGTAACATCCTCTGCGGAGCCGGGAACGGACCTTGTCCACCGTTTCCGTCGTGGGCGGCGTCGGGCCGCCGGGCCCACGGCACCAGTCCGTACTGCGGGCTGCTCGCCGAAGGACTCCGCCACCATGATCCCGCTCCGGCGCCACCGCCTGCCCGCGCTCGTTGTCGCTGCCCTCGTCGCCGTCGGCGTGACCGTCGTCTGGCTGGCGCCGAACGCCGACGCCAGCGAACTCTGCGGACGGGCCGACACGGTCGACATCACCGACAAGCGGTACGTGGTGATGAACAACGTCTGGGGTGCGGACACCCCGCAGTGTCTGACGGTCGACGCGGCCGGCCGGTTCGAGGTGACCCACACCGAGCACGACAAGCGGGACGGCTCCGCCGCCGCCTATCCGACCATCTACCAGGGCTGCCACTGGGGCAACTGCACCGTCGGCAGCGGCCTGCCAATCGAGGTACGGCAGTTGCGCTCCGCCCGGTCCGACTGGACGATCGACACCCAGGATGCCACCGGCCGCTGGAACGCCACGTACGACCTGTGGTTCCACACCGACGCCAACGCCCACCGCTCCCCCGACGGCGCCGAACTGATGGTCTGGCTGGACCGGGCCGGTGGGGCCGAGCCGGCCGGGACGCTGGTGGCGCGGGAAGTGCACCTGGCCGGGGCGACCTGGGACGTCTACTACGCCGACTGGCACTGGAACTACGTGGCGTACGTGCGTACCACGCCGGTCGACGAGGCGCGGGATCTGGAGTTGGCGGCGTTCACCCGGGACGCGGTGGGCCGCGGTTACCTCGACCGGGACTGGTACCTCAGCGGGGTCGAGGCGGGCTTCGAGATCTGGCACGGCGGTGCCGGGCTCACCTCGCGGTCGTTCCAGGTCGCGATCAACCTTTGAGCAGGGTCGGCCGCCACCGGCTCACCGGGCGGCGTGCAGCAACGGACGGAGCTCGGCCACGATCGGCCGGTCCGCGGGCAGCCAGGTGACCTGGTCGAGTTCGTCGGCCGCCAACCAGCGCAGAGCGGAGTGCTCCAGCGCGGTGGGCTGCGCCGGCCCGAGCAGCCCGGCGAGGTAGACCCGCAACACCGAGCGGCCGTGGCCGAGCGGCTGATCGGGGCCGACCCGGTCACCCACCGTGATCGAGACCCCGAGTTCCTCGCGGCACTCCCGGATCAGGGCGTCGGTCTCGGTCTCGCCGCTCTCCACCTTGCCGCCGGGAAATTCCCACTTGCCGGCCGCCCCCGGTGGATGGGTCCGGGCACATGCCAGCACCCGACCGTCGAGGACGATCGCCGCCCCGACCACCACCTGACGCCTCACCTGCCCGCTCCGCACAGCAGATGAGCCTGCCAGATCAATCAGCATTTCGGGTAACCCTGCTGACTGCTAGGACAGCAGATGACGGAAGGGTGGACGTGGACACACCAACCAGTTAGCGGCCAGACTGGGAACCACCGACCAAGACACAGGATGGCGACGATTTGGCCACAAGCCGGCAACGACGCCTGGGAGGTGTGGCTTTGCGAGCACTCTGGTCCAGCCGGACCGGCCGCGACTACCTTAGCGATGCGCTCACGCAACTGGACGGGTGGACGCAGGACGGCCAGCAACTCCGGCGAACCCTGCTGCTCGACGACAGCCAGCACGCCGAGCTCACCGAGCGGATCAAGGTAGCGGCCGACGCCCTGCACCTGCGGCCCGACGTACGCCGAGCCGAGGGGCAGACCCAGATCCGGCTCGGCTCCCCCGACGGCGACAAGATCACTGAGGGTGACGTCGCACTCGCGGCCCGCATCGAGGATGCCTACCGTACGGTCGTCGACCTGCGCTGATCCCGCGTCCCGCGCCCGGATCACCGCTGACCGCAGCGACCTCTCGCTTCGCTGGCGTGGTTGTGCCCGCCGCCTACCCTCGGGCACATGGCGAACGTGGCGTACGACCGGCGGGAGCAACTTCGGCAGATCGAGAGCGGGCTGCTCGACGGGGAGCAGGTGATCGCGGTCTACGACGCGATCGGCACCGGCACCGGCTTCATCGGGCTGACCAACCGCCGCGTGATCATCCAGGACAAGTCGTTCGTCGGCAAGAAGGTCGCCATCACCAGCATCCCGTACTCGAAGATCACCAGCGTGAGCGTGGTGAGCAACAAGTCCTGGGGCGGCTCGTACTTCTCGTCCGGCGCCATCGCGATCAACGTCGGCACCCACACCTACGAGGTCGAGTTCCGTGGCGACCAGAAGTCCCACCACGTGCACAACGTGATCCTGCACTACATCTCGTGACCGACTGCGGGACCGACAGCCAGCAGGGCTGACCGCTCGATCCTGTCCATCCCGCGCTCAACCTAAGCGGTTTCCGGCTTCTCCGGCTCGACACCGCCGGCTCGCAGGATCCGCCGGACCTGTTCCCGGCCGTAGCCAGTCACCCGAGCGATCTCGCCCACGCGGGCTCCGCCTTGGTATGCAGTCACGATTGCGGCCGCAAGCCGCTTTCGTACCCGTGGCACCTCGGCACGCGCTGAAGCGACCTCCGCGAGCCCATCCTGCACGCGTTGGAACGCAGCCCGGTACGCCTCCGCTGCCGCCTCAAGGTCACCTGCCACGGCGGAAGTGCCTCAGGGCTTCGGGTCTGGCGTGACGAATGTGCCGCGACCGGCGAAGGTGACCACTCGGCCTTCCTCGCGCAGCACGTCGAGCGCGGCCCGCACGGTGCCGCGCGCCACGCCGTACGTCTGCGCCAACGTCACCTCACCAGGCAGCTTGCGCCCCGGCAGCCAATCGCCGCTATCGATCTTCGCCTTGAGCGCATCGGCCACCTGCTCGGCAAACGAACGCGGCGACCACGGGTCGACCATGCTCACAGGCTGCCACCTGTCCAGCCGACCGATGCTGTCCATTCAGTTCACTTGATGGACAGGATGAACCTGGTGGACTAGCGTTGGATCGGCAGACAAAGGCGGCCCTCGGCTCGCGTGGCAGCGCTCGCCGAGGGCCTTGACGCGAAGCGAGGTCGCGCCCGTGAGTATTTTGCCCGAGACACCGCCACCCGACGACCAGCCCAAAACCCACCCGCACCGCGAGTCCCCAGGCGAAGCGCTCGGCGGAGCGACGACTCCTCAGGAGCCGGGGTTCCTGGTGGTCGGCCCGAGAGTGCTGCCGGGGCACGGGACGGTCCAGATCTGGGCCGACGCCGGCTCAGGCGGAACCGGTCAGCGGGTGGATGTTGCCGTCGACCGCCTCCGGTTGGCGGAGATCGACTCCGGCGAAGGCGTCATGGCCCTGTACCGACTGGAGCCGTCCCACCACCAAGGCTGACCCCTCCGTTCAGCGTCGAGGTGAGGCTCACGCACCTTAAAACCGCCTCATAAGGTGTCTGAGCCTCACCTCGATGCGGCGCAGACATCGAGACTGAACGACGGTAGGTCAACAGAAGCCGGATGTTACGGTGAGGAACATGACCGCAGTGCCCGAGTGGATGCGGCCGCCACGCCCGGAAGGGTGGTACGCCGACGACCTCGACCAGCTCCCGCAGGCGCCCCGTCACACCGAGCTGATCGATGGAGCACTCGTCTTCATGATGTCTCCCCAGCGGGTCTGGCACGCACGCATGGTCACCGCGCTGGTGAACAGCCTGACTGACCAGGCACCGCCGGGCGTCGAGGTCGACCGGGAGATCACGATCCGACTCGACAGATGGAATCGTCCCGAGCCCGATCTCCTAGCCGCAACAGCACCCTACGATCCGTCCCGGACCTTCTACACGCCTGAGGAGACTCTCCTGGTCGTGGAGGTGGTGTCGCTGGAGTCGGCTCACCGCGACCGCACAGTCAAACTGCGTAAGTACGCGGAAGCCGGCATCCCGCACTACTGGCGCGTCGAAGACGAGGGTGGATCACCAGTGGTCCACGCCTACGAGCTCGACGGACCCACCCGGTCGTACGTCGCGACCGGGATCCATCGCCACGAGCTATGTACCAGGACGCCGTTCGAGCTCAAGCTGGATCTGGACGGGCTGGTCCCCGGTCACAGGAGCTGAGTCGGTCTCCTCCGTTCCGTACAAGAGCGCCAGAGCCTCGGCCATCTCCTGGTCAGTGAACGCCCCGAATCCAGCTTGATAGCGGTCCAACTCCTCGCGGAGGAGCCAGCGCCGTTCGGCCCGCTCGGTCTCGTCGTCGGTGAGCAACTTCGAGAGGCGTCCACCGTCGAGGACCAACGTCCCTTCGTGGCTCAGCTTACGACGGGCCACTCGCCCTCCTCGGCGAGTACCTCGTCGAAGACCTGCCGCGAAAGCTGACGAGCCTGCTCGGAGACCGGGCCCTTTCGGCTCTCGTAGTCCGCCAGGTACTCGTCAAGCACCTGCCCGCGCAACTCCCGCTCGACTGCCTCGGCAATGAATGCGGAGAATTGCTGCTTGCCTACCCGCGCCCGGATCGCCTCGGCGTTCCCCTCTGGCAGGGACAGGCTCACCCGCGTCGCCGGCCCTTCGCCGATGTTGAACGCCGTCTCGCCCATGGCCCCAGTGTGTCAAACAGGTACGAAACGAGCCAAGGTCTTCGCCGTGTGGCAAAGACCTTGGTGGCGGAGGTTAGACCGGATCAGACGTTGAAGCGGAACTCGACGACGTCGCCGTCCTGCATGACGTACTCCTTGCCTTCCATCCGGACCTTGCCGGCCGCCTTGGCCGCCGCCATCGTGCCGGCCGCGACCAGGTCGTCGTAGGAGACGATCTCGGCCTTGATGAAGCCGCGCTGGAAGTCGGAGTGGATCACCCCGGCGGCCTCCGGCGCGGTCGCCCCGACCGGGATGGTCCAGGCCCGCGCCTCCTTCGGCCCGGCGGTGAGGTACGTCTGCAGCCCGAGGGTGCGGAAGCCGACCCGGATCAGCTGGTTGAGCCCCGGCTCGCTCTGCCCGGTCGACTCCAGCAGCTCCATCGCCTCGTCGTCCGGCAGATCGATCAACTCAGACTCGATCTTGGCGTCCATGAAGACCGCCTCGGCCGGGGCGACCAGCGCGCGCAGCTCGGCGAGCAGCTCGGCGTTGCCCAGCTCGTCCTCGTCGACGTTGAACACGTACAGGAACGGCTTGGTGGTGAGCAGGTGCAGTTCACGCAGTTCGGCGACGTCGATGCCGGCGGCGGCCGCACCCGCGTACAGCGTGGTCCCGCCGTCGAGCAGCGTGGCGGCGGCCTTCGCGGCGGCGTGGATCGCCGCCCGGTCCTTGCGCAGCCGGGCTTCCTTCTCCAACCGGGGCAGCGCCTTCTCCAAGGTCTGCAGGTCGGCCAGGATCAGCTCGGTGTTGATCGTGGCGATGTCGTCGCCCGGCGAGACCTTGCCGTCGACGTGCACCACGTTCGGGTCGGAGAAGACCCGCACCACCTGGCAGATCGCGGCGGCGTCGCGGATGTTGGCCAGGAAGGCGTTGCCCCGACCCTGTCCCTTGGACGCGCCCCGCACCAGACCGGCGATGTCGACGAACGACACCGCCGCCGGGATGATCTTCTCCGAGCCGAAGATCTCCGCCAGCCCGCCCAGCCGCCCGTCCGGCAGCCCCACCACCCCGACGTTCGGTTCGATCGTGGCGAACGGGTAGTTCGCCGCGAGAACGTCGTTCTTGGTGAGCGCGTTGAACAGGGTGCTCTTGCCGACGTTGGGCAGGCCGACGATGCCGATGGTGAGACTCACGTCGGTCGAGTCTACGCAGCGTCCGGTGGCGGGTCAGGCGCAGGCGGTCTTGAGCTTGCCGGTCGCCTCGGCCAGCAGGTCGGCCACCTGACCCATCGGGGTGTTGTCGTCCGGGTCGTTGATCTGGGCGACGACGTCGGCGGCCTCGGTCAGCGCCTGCTGCACGTCGGGGTCCACCGGGTCGACGGCGAGCGACTGCAGCATCCCGGACCAGCCGGCGAGTTTGCTCCGGAACTCGGACTCGGCGGTCTCCGCCGCCGACCCGCCCTCGACCGCAGCGGCGATCAGCATGCCGAAGTCGTCCTCGATGTTCGCGGTGTTCTCCTCGCTGACCGGCACCGCCATGTCACACGCCTCCTTCGTGGCCGCAGCGGCCCCGTCGGCGGCGGAGCCGGCCGACTCCGCGTCGGCCGACGCGGTCGCCGCCGGCGGTGACGTCTGACCGGCGACGGTGTCGACACCGCTGTCGCCACCACCGCAGCCGGCCAGGGTGAACGCGAGCGCCGTCGCAGCGGCGGCGGTGATCAGGGTACGTCGCATTGAAAATCCGTCCATTGAGAGGCGAGCAAACCGGAGCAGGTTAACGGACGCCTGCTCCCAGCCCGCCCGGCCCTCCGTGGACGTCACTCGCAGACGGCGCGGAAGTTGTCCGGGATCGCCACCACGGCCGCGACCTGCTCGTCGCTGAGCGGAGTCTCGCCGATCTCGGTGGCGGCTTCGATCGCGGCCGTGCTCTCGGTCAGCACCGTCCGCAGCTCGTCCGTCACCGGGCCGGTCGCCAGTGAGGTGAGCGTCGCCGACCAGCCGCGCATCTGCGCCTCGAAGTTGTCCTCCGCGTCCGCCGGCGCCTCCGCGCTGGCCGTCGGGTCGGCGAACTGGTTGACGTCACGCTGGAAACCGGCGGCGAAGTCGCTGCTCATCGAGACCGCCTGATTGCAGGCGGCATTGGTGGCGGCGAGGATGTCGGCCTCGCTGGCGGTGGTGCTGCCGCTGGTCGGCGACGGCGTGCCCGTCGGCGGCGGCTCGGTGCCGCAGCCGGTGAATCCGAGGATCAGGGCCGAGCCGAGGACGGCGCTGGCCAGTAGGCGACGCATGATATCTACCGACTCCTTTATCGAGGTGCACCAAACTGTGCCACTCTATCGATGCGGGCGACCGGCCGCCGAGCGGAGTCCATCGACTGGCACAAATAATGAAGGCTCAGCCGGTCAGCCGGGCCAGCGCCCGGCGAGCCAGCAGCCCGGCGGCGACCGCCGCCACCACCGCGCCGACCGCCGCGAACCCGTAGGCCGGCCACGGGTCGCCGGCGGCGGCCGACCGCTGGGCCAGGCTCACCGCCGCCGGGGGGAGCGCCGCCACCAGCCACCGTACGGCCGGCGGGCCCTCAGCCAGGACCGGCAGGAAGGGCAGCGCGGCGAGTGCCATCAGGCCACCGCCCAGCAGCTTCAGCAGGGCGAGCCCGTGCACCTTGTTGGCCGCGTACCCGGCCACCACCAGCAGAATCAGCACCGCCAGACCGGCGGCGAGCAGCGCCGCCGGGACCAACCGGCCCGCCGCACCGCCGGCCAACCCGCTCAGCGGTACGGCGGCCAGCAGGCCGGCCCCGGTCAGCAGCCCGGTGGTACCGGCCCGGTACCCGAGATAGCGCTCCACAGTGACCGGGGTGACCCGCAACAGCAGCAGCCGCCGCTCGTCGAGGTCGTCGAGCAGCAGCAGCGACCCGATCATCCCGCCGATCACCGGCACGTGGGCCAGCACCAGCAGGGCGAGCAGCAGGTCGCCGTGGCCGGTCAGGTCGACGCCGTACCGCTGGTCGACGAACCGGGTGAGCGGCGGCAGACCGACCCGCAGCGCCACCGCGAGCAGCAGCGGCGCGCCGAGCAGCACCAGCAGCAGCCGGTCCGCGCCGAGCAGTCGCAGGTCCAACCGGATCAGCGCCGGTAACCAGCCCGGCGGCCACCCCGGTCCCGCCCCCGAGCGGCCGTCGGCGGCCGCCCCGCGACGCGTACCGGCCGCCGGGGTGGCGAAGGCCGACCTGAACCGTCGTGCGGCGAGCAGCGTCGACCCGCCGGCCCAGGCCACCGCGTACCCGACCAGCAGCGCACCGCGCCACCAGCCGCCGGGTGGCCATGGCTGGCCGGCGGCACCGGAGCGGATCAGCTCGGCGGTACCGGTGGTCGGCACCAGGTACGCGGCCGGATGGTCGAGCAGCCCGGCGAGACAGGCAAGCGGGACGACGAGACCGGGCAGCAGCACCAGCGGCATGGTGGTCAGGTAGCCGGTCACGGACCGTTGCGACAGCACCAGCAGCAGCGCCGCCGACAGGATCAGCAGCGCGGTGAGCGCGACGCCGAGCAGCATCACCGCGAGCTGGCCGGGGCGTCCGGCGGCGATCGCGATCGGCACCGCCGCGACGACCGACAACGCGGTCAGTACGCCGAGCTTCGCCGCCAGGTGTTCGCCGGTGCGTAGCGGGGTGACCCGCAGCGCGGCCAGCGCCCCCTCGGCACGCTCGTTGAGCAGCAGCAACGCGATGAACAGCGCCCCGAAGGCCGCGGTATCGACGAGCAGCAGGATCGGGCCGAGGACCCGGGCGGCCGGGGCCGGCACGACCAGCAGCAGCAGGGTCCACGCTGCGGCGAACGCCAGCGCCACCGGGACGATCCGGTAGCGCCACTCGATCCGCGTCTCCAGCGCCACCGCAGCCACCAGCCGGCACCACCGGGCCGGACCGGACTGCCCGTCCCCTAACGGCCGGCCCGGCTCCCGGCCCAGTTGCCGGCCCGGCCGGCTCACGCCGCCGGCCCGCCGCTGGTGACGGCGACGAACACCTGCTCGAAACTGGCTTCCCGGGTGTGCATCGTCTCGATCCGCCCGCCACGCAGCAGTTCACCGAAGTCGGGGTCGGTGCCGAGAGTGGACAGCTCGAACTCGCGCCGGGCGAGCCGGTCGCCGGCCCGGTACTCGACGACCACCGTCGGCCGGCCGTACCGCAGGCGATGGCCGCGCGGTGTGTCGACGGCGACCACCCGGCCGTCGACGATGAACGCGACCCGGTCGCAGACGCTCTCGGCGGTGGTCATGTCGTGCGTGGTGAGCAGCACGGTACGGCCCTGCTCGGCCTGCTCGCGGATCAGATCGCGGACCAGATGGGCGTGCACCGGGTCCAGCCCGGAGGTCGGCTCGTCGAGGAAGAGCACCTCGGGCCGGTGGATCAACGCGCGCGCCAGGTTGAGCCGCAGCTGCATGCCTTTGGAGAAGCCGGCCACCGGCTGGTCGGCGGCGACGCCGAGCCCGACCCGGTCGAGCAGCGGACCGGCCGGTTCGGTCGCGGTGCCGTAGAGGCCGGCGACGGCCTGCAGGTTCTCCCGGGCGGTCAGCCGGGCGAAGTGCGCCGGAAGCTCGAAGCTGACCCCGATCCGGCGGTACAGGTCGGCGTTCCAGTCACGCACCGGGCGGCCGAGGACGTCCGCCCGGCCCTCGTGCTCGCGCAGCTGCCGGGTGAGCACCCGGGCGGTGGTCGACTTGCCGGCGCCGTTCGGCCCGAGCAGGCCGAGGATCTCACCGGCGGCGGCGGTGAACGAAACCCCGTCGACGGCGTAGCGGGACGAACCCGGGTACCGCACCCGCAGGCCGTCCACGACGATCGGCGGAGGCCGCCCGGCAGCTGGTGGCGCGGGCACTGACGTGGGCACCTGCGCCTCCCGTCAGCGACCGATGGTGAGCATCGTCATGTTACCTACCGGTGTCGACTGCTCTACCGTCTGCGCAGGGCGCCGGCACCGTGTGGCGCAGCGGGGCCGGACCGTCTGCGCAGGGCGGCCACCGGTGCGGGCGGCGTACCGTTGCCGCCCTGACGGACGTCCGGGCGGACAGGAAGGTCCGGGCGAGCGGGGAGCGGGTGGCGTGGTGGCGAACGGGGCGGCGACGCTGGCGCGGCCGGTGGTGGAACGGGCGCGGATCGCGGTCGCGATCGCGTTCGGGGTCAGCGGTCTGGCGTTCGCCTCGTGGATCTCCCGTACCCCGGCGATCCGCGACGCCCTCGATCTGACCAACGCCCAGTTCGGGCTGCTGCTGCTGTGCACGTCGGTGGGCGCGGTCAGCGCGCTGCCGCTGTCCGGTCCGCTGGTACACGCGATCGGGCCCCACCGGACGGTGCTGCTGGGTGCCTCGGCCGTGACCGTCGGGATGCTCGCCGTCGCGGTCGGCGTGGCGGTCGTCTCACCGCCACTGGCCGGCGCCGGGCTGCTGCTGACCGGCACCGGGTTGAGCAGCTGGGACGTGGCGATGAACGTCGAGGGTGCCGACGTCGAGCGCCGGCTCGACCGCCCGCTGATGCCCCGTTTCCACGCCGGCTTCAGCCTGGGTACGGTGACCGGCGCGCTCCTCGGGGCCGGGTGTGCCTGGCTCGCGGTGCCGGTCGACTGGCAACTCGCCGTCACCGCGCTGCTGGTGATCGCCTCGATCGCCGCAGCCGTACGGATGTTCCTGCCGGTCCCGGCGCGGGTGCCCGGCGCGGCAGCACCCCGGTCCGGGGTGCTGCGTGCCTGGCGGGAGCCGCGCACCCTGCTGATCGGTCTGCTGGTGCTGGCCTTCGCGTTCGTCGAAGGGGTGGCGAACGACTGGCTCACCCTGGCCGTGGTCGACGGCTACCGGGTCGGTGACGCGGTCGGCGCGGTGGCGTTCGGGGTGTTCGTCGCGGCGATGACCGCCGCCCGGATGGTCGGCGGTACGGCGTTGCAACGCTGGGGCCGGGTGACGGTGCTGCGGGCGACGGCTGTGCTGGCCCTGGTTGGCCTGGCCCTGGTGGTGTTCGGGCCGACGCTGCCGCTGGCGCTGCTCGGGGCGCTGCTGTGGGGCGCGGGGGCGTCGCTCGGCTTCCCGGTCGGAATGAGCGCGGCCGCCGACGAGGCCGACCGGGCGGCGGTACGGGTGTCGGTGGTCAGTTCGATCGGCTACACCTCGTTCCTGGCTGGTCCGCCACTGATCGGTTTCCTGGCCGAGCAGGTAGGCATTCTGCGATCGCTGTTGGTGGTGCTCGGGGCGTTGGCGATCGGCCTGCTGGCCGCCGGCGCGACCCGGCCGGCCGGCACGGGCGGCACGGGCGGCACGGCCGGCGCGACCCGGCCGGGCGGCACGGGCCAGGGCTCGTGACTGCAGGTCCGATTCCCGCCAGCCGACCGGGCCCGGCAGCAGGCAGGATCGACCCATGGAGCTCGACTTCGAGCGGTGCTACCGGGTGGTGGACAGCCGCGACCAGCGCTTCGACGGCTGGTTCTACACCGGCGTGACGTCGACCGGCATCTACTGCCGGCCGTCCTGCCCGGCGGTCACCCCGAAGCGGCACAACGTCCGGTTCTTTGCGTCGGCGGCCGCCGCGCAACAGGCCGGGCTGCGCGCCTGCCGACGCTGCCACCCCGACGCCACCCCGGGCTCGCCCGACTGGGACCGCCGCGCCGACCTGGTCGGCCGGGCGATGCGGTTGATCGGCGACGGGGTGGTGGACCGCGACGGCGTGCCAGGGCTGGCCCGCCGGCTCGGCTACACCGAACGGCATCTCACCCGGGTGCTGACCGAGCAGGTGGGTGCCGGCCCGCTGGCGTTGGCCAGGGCGCAGCGTGCGCAGACGGCCCGGATCCTGGTGGAGCGGACCGCCCTGACCGTCGCCGAGATCGCGTTCGCGGCCGGGTTCGGCAGCGTCCGGCAGTTCAACGACACGTTCCGGACGGTGTACGGCGGCCCGCCGTCGACGCTGCGCGGCCGCGTACCGCCCGGTGCGCCCGACCGGGCCGGGGTGATCACCGTACGGCTGGCCTTCCGTCGGCCGATGGCGGTCGACGCCGTACTCGGATTCCTGGCCGACCGGGCGGTGCCCGGCGTGGAGTCCGCCGACGGCGGCGGATACCGGCGTGCGCTGCGGCTGCCGTACGGTGCCGGCACGATGGCGCTGACCCCGCACGACGGCTTCCTCGCCGCCGCGTTGCACCTCGCCGACCTGCGCGATCTGGCACCGGCGGTGTCCCGCTGCCGCCGGCTGTTCGACCTGGACGCCGATCCGGCGGCGGTGGACGCCGTGCTGGGCGCCGATCCGGCGTTGGCCGCTGCCGTCGCCGCCGAGCCCGGGGTCCGGGTGCCGGGCGCGGTGGACGGCTTCGAACTGGCGGTCCGGGCCGTGGTCGGGCAGCAGATCTCGGTGTCCGCCGCACGCCGGGTGCTGGCCCGCCTCTGCGCCGCGACCGCATCGCAAACAGCAGCGCCGACGGACGACCTGTCGCCGTTCCCGGGCCCGGCCGAACTACTCGCCCTGCCCGACGACGCCTTCGCGATGCCGGCCGCCCGGCGCGGCACGCTGCGCGCACTGGCCGCCGGCGTCGCCGACGGCGGCATCGGACTCGACCCGGGCAGCGACCGGGTCGAGTTGTCGCACCGGCTCACCGCACTGCCCGGCATCGGCCCGTGGACCGCCGGGTACGTGGCGATGCGGGCGCTCGGCGACCCCGACGTGCTGCTCGGCACCGACCTGGGAGTACGGCGCGGCGCGGCGGCGCTGGGCCTGCCCGCCGCCCCCGCCGACCTGACCGCCCACGCGGACCGCTGGCGGCCCTGGCGGTCGTACGCCAACCTGCGGCTGTGGCGGTCCGCCACGCCAATGAAATCTACATCGGAGTGAACCTGTGACAACGCCTTCGACACTGGACACGAGTACGGTCGCCACCGCGGTCGGGCCGCTGACGCTGATCGCCGACCCGGACGGGGCGCTACGGGCCGCCGGCTTCACCGCCGACCCGGACGACCTACTCGCCCTGGTCCACCCCGACCTGCGCGGGCCGGTCCGCCGCCGGGCCGACCTCGGCGACGTCACCCGCGCCGTACGGTCCTACCTGGCCGGTGAGCTGACCGCGATCGACCAGCTCCCGGTCTGCCAGCGCGGCGGCCCGTTCCAGCGCACCGCCTGGTCGGCGCTGCGTGAGGTGAAGCCCGGCGAGCCGGTCAGCTATACGGCGTTCGCCCTGCGCTCCGGCCGTCCAGCAGCGGTCCGGGCAGCGGCCGGCGCCTGCGCCCGCAACGCGGTCGCGCTGGTGGTCCCCTGTCACCGGGTGCTGCGCGGCGACGGCACGCTGGGCGGCTACCGATGGGGTCTGCCGATCAAGAAGTGGCTGCTCGACCATGAATCGCAGGTGACCTTCGCGGGGCAGTGAACCGGTGCCGGCACCGGCTACCGTCGTGGTGTGGACGCCGTACCCGACCGATCTCCGCCCCGGCGGCGCGCCGTCCACAATCTCTGGCGGCTGCGCCGCTACCTGCGCCCGTACCTCGGTCAACTCGGTTGGCTACTGGCGGCCGCCGCGGCCGCGACCGGAGCCGGCATCGCCATCCCGCTGGTCATCGCCGAGGTGGTGGACGGCCCGGTGGCCGCCGGTGATCCCACCGGTCTGCTGCTCCTCGGTGGACTCGCTTTGCTGCTCGGCGTCGTCGAGGCGGTGCTCATCTTCATCCGGCGGTGGACACAGAGTGCCTCGTCGATCGGGATGGAAGGCACCATCCGCGACGACATCTACACCCACCTGCAGCGGCTCCCGGTCACCTTCCACGACCAGTGGCAGTCCGGGCAGTTGTTGTCCCGGGCGATCAGCGATCTGTCGGTTATCCGACGCTTCCTCTCCTTCGGTCTGCTGTTCCTGATCCTCAACTCGGCGACCTACCTGACCGTGGTGGCGTTGCTGCTGCACCTGCACTGGCCGTTGGGGCTGGTGGTGGCGGCCAGCGCCATGCCGCTCTACCTGTTCAGCCGCCAGTTCACCCGCGCCTACCTGCGGGTGTCCCGACGAATGCAGGACCAGCAGGGCGACCTGGCCACCCTGGTCGAGGAGTCCGCGCAAGGGCTGCGGACCATCATCTCGTTCGGGCGCGGGCCGTACCTCACCGCGCGCTTCACCGACCTGGCCCGAGAGCTGCACGACACCGCGGTCGGCAAGGGCCGGCTACTCGCCCACGCGTCGGCCCGCTACGACCTGGTGCCGAACGCGAGCCTCGCGGTCGTGCTGGTCGCCGGGGCCGGCGCCGTCGCCGACCAGCAGCTCACCATCGGTCAGCTGGTCGCCTTCGTCACCCTGCAACTGATGCTGATCTGGCCGATCAAGTCGCTGGGCTGGATCATTTCGCACGCCCAGGAGGCGATGACCGCCGCCGACCGGATCCAGGAGGTGCTGGACACCCCGCCGTCGATCGTCGACCGGCCGGATGCCGTCCGGATCCGAGTCGGCGAGATCCGCGGCGAACTGCGCTTCGACAACGTCACCTTCGGCTACCCGGGTACGCCGGAGCCGGTGCTGCGCGGCGTCGACCTCACCGTACGGCCGGGTGAGACGCTGGCCATCGCCGGCCTGACCGGCAGCGGCAAGACCAGCCTGGTGTCGCTGGTGCCGCGACTGTACGACGTCACCGGCGGTCGGATCACCCTGGACGGTCACGACCTGCGCGACCTGCGCCTCGACGAGCTGCGCCGGTGCGTTGGCGTGGCATTCGAAGATCCCACCCTGTTCTCGATGTCGGTTCGGGAGAATCTGACCCTCGGCCGGCCGGACGCCACCGACGCGGAGGTGCACGCCGCCGTCCGGTTGGCACAGGCCGACTTCGTCCACGACCTGCCCTGGGGGTTGCGGACCCGGATCGGCGAGCAGGGGCTCTCGCTGTCCGGCGGACAGCGGCAACGACTCGCGCTGGCCCGGGCGATGCTGGGCCGACCCCGGGTGCTGGTGCTCGACGACCCGCTGTCCGCCCTGGACGTGCACACCGAGGCGCTGGTGGAGCAGGCGCTGCGCCGGGTGCTGGTCGGCACCACCGCGCTGCTGGTGGTGCACCGGCCGTCCACGGTCGCGCTGGCCGACCGGGTGGCACTGCTGGACGCGGGCCGGATCGCGGCCGTCGGCACCCACACCGAACTGCTCGCCACCGTGCCCGCCTACCGGGCCGTACTCTCCGCCGACGGACCCGGCCTGGTCAGGTCCCGGTGAGCCGGACCGACGATGCCGGCGGCACCGCGGACCGTGACGCGAGCAGGTCCGACGACGGTCAGCCGGACTGGCGCGGGGTCTCCGACCGGGCGGCGGACGAGGTCAGCGGCGCAGACGACGGCGGTCCGGTCGACAACGCCCGGGTCCGGGCCCGCAGCCGGGCGCTGCTCGGCTCGCTGACCCGGCCGCACCGGCGGATGATCGCGGTGGCGGTCGGCCTACTGCTGCTGCAGAACGCTGCCGCGATGGCCGGACCGTACCTCGTGATGCTGGGCATCGACCAGGCCATCCCGCCGCTGACCGACGACGGCGACGCGGGGCCGCTGATCGCGATCGCCGTCGCCTTCGCGGTCGCCACCGTCGCCGAGTACGTCGGCAAGCGCAGCTTCCTGATCCTGTCCGCTCGGATCGGTCAGGCGATCCTGCTCGACCTGCGTCAGCGGGTGTACCGGCACTTCCTCAACCTGTCGGTCAGCTTCCACGAGCGGTACACCTCCGGCCGGGTGGTGGCCCGGCTGACCAGTGACATGGACTCGATCTCCGAACTGGTCAACGGCGGCATCGACGATCTGGTGCTCGCCGGGCTGTCGGTGGTCTCGGTGGCGGCGATCCTGCTCTGGCTGGACCTGCCGCTGGCCCTGGTGACCCTGCTGGCGTTCCCGTTCCTGGTGTGGATGTCGATCTGGTTCGCCCGCGCCTCCACCGTCGCCTACCGGCGTACCCGGGAGACCGTGGCGCTGCTGATCGTCCACTTCGTGGAGTCGCTCGGCGGGGTCCGGGCCGTGCACGCGTTCCGGCGCGAGCCCCGCAACCAGGAGATCTTCTCCGAGGTCAACACCGGCTTCCAGCGGGCCAGCTTGCACGCGTTCCGGCTGATCGCGATCTACTCACCGAGCCTCAAAGGCATCGGCAACGTGGCTGTCGCGATGGTGCTCACCTTCGGCGGTTGGCAGGTGCTGCAGGGCCGCACCGAGATCGGCGTGCTCGCCGCGTTCCTGCTGTACCTGCGCCGGTTCTTCGAGCCGATGCAGGAGCTGAGCCAGTTCTACAACTCGCTGCAGTCGGCGACCGCGGCGCTGGAGAAGCTCTCCGGCGTACTCGACGAGCGGCCGGACGTCCCCGAGCCGGTACGGCCGCGGCCGCTGCCGCAGCCGGTACGCGGCGCGGTACGGCTGCATGCCGTCTCGTTCGGCTACCGTCCGGACCGTCTGGTGCTGCCCGAGCTGACCCTGCGGATCCCGGCCGGGCAGACGGTCGCGCTGGTCGGGGCCACCGGGGCCGGCAAGTCGACGATCGCCAAGCTGGTGGCCCGGCTCTACGACCCGGTCAGCGGGTCGGTCACCCTCGACGGTGTCGACCTGCGTGAGATCGCCGGCCGCGACCTGCGGCGGAACGTGATCATGGTGACGCAGGAGAACCACCTCTTCGCCGGCAGCGTCGCGGACAACATCCGGTTCGGCCGCCCGGACGCGACCGACGCCGAGGTCGAGGCCGCGGCGCGAGCGATCGGCGCACACGAGTTCATCTCCGGACTTCCCGATGGGTACGCCACCGACGTGCACCGACGCGGCGGGCGGCTGTCCGCCGGGCAGCGGCAGCTGGTCGCCTTCGCCCGGGCGGTGCTGGCCGATCCGGCGGTGCTGATCCTCGACGAGGCGACCTCGTCGCTGGACGTGCCGACCGAGCGCCTGGTGCAGCGGGCGTTGCAGACCATGCTCAACGGTGGCCAGAGCGACGGTGGCTGCAACGACGGCGGACAGGGCGACGGTGGCCGCAACGGGGACGGGTTGGGGGCCAACGGCCGGCCGACCGGCCACGGGCGTACCGCGCTGGTCATCGCGCATCGACTGTCGACGGTGCAGATCGCCGACCGGGTGCTCGTCCTCGACGACGGCCGGATCGTCGAGGACGGCCGGCCCGCCGACCTGATCGCCGACGGCGGCCGCTACGCGGTGCTGCACCACCAGTGGCGCGACAGTCTCAGCTGACCCGGACCGCCTGCAGGGTGTAGCTGAGCGGGAACCGCTCCGGTCGTTCGGTCAACCGCCACTCGCCGTCGTCGCCCTTGACCATCCGGCCGGGCAACGCGTTCCACGGCACGCTGTCGTGCTCGACCAGCATCGTCACCTGCATCCCGACGCCGGTGAGCGCGGTGAAGATCTCCCCGATGCCGTGGTTCCAGGAGTGGGTCAGGTTGTGGGTGAAGCTGACCGCCGTGTCGACGTAGGTGCCGTCCTCGTTCCATACCAGCGGTCGGTCCGTCTCGAAGTACGGCAGGTCGAGTACGAGCAGGCCGTCCGGGCGGGTCTCGTCGACCGCCCACAGCGCCGGGTGCCCTTCCCGCAGGAACAGTCGGCCGCCCGGCCGCAGCAGTGCGGCCACCGTCTCCGCCCATCGGGTCACGCTCGGCAGCCAGCAGAGCGCGCCGATCCCGGTGAAGACGAGGTCGAACCCGCCCGCGCCGAGCACCTCGACGGCGCGGTAGACATCGGCTTCGACGTACTCGATCGGGGTCTGCGCCGCGGCGGCGATCCGCCGGGCCTCGGCCAGGGACGCGCCGGAAAGGTCCAGCCCGGTCATGGTCGCGCCCAGCCGGGCCAGCGACAGCGTGTCGGTGCCGATGTGGCACTGCAGATGCACCCCGCGTACGCCGGTGAGGTCGCCGAGCCTCGGCAGGTCGAAGCGCACCACCTCGCTGAGCAGCTCCGGGTCGGCGATCAGCTGCGCCACCCGGTAGTCCGGTGAGGCGGCGTGCGCCGGCGCGCGCTCGTCCCAGCTGGCCCGGTTGAGCGCCAGATAGTCGGTCACGCCGCCGACGATCGCACGATCTGACGCCGCTGGCACCCCGTTATCGTCCGGTGGGCCCGGTGACAGCGGGGTGGCCCCGGTCGCTCATCCGCTCCCGGGGCCACCCGCGCTCTCAGTTGTTGCGTGTCACGCCCTGTTCGCCCGACGGCGGGTGAGCAGGAGCAACGAGATACCGAGCGCCACGAGCGCGCCACCGCTGGTGATCAGGTTCGTGGTCGCCGTACCGGTGACCGGCAGCCCCACGTACCGGAAAGCGATCTCGTTCGAGGCGCCGTTCGGCGTGGTCACCGTGATGGTCGTGTTCTTGACGTCGCACGGCGGAGTGACGAAGGTCAGCGAGGTCCCGGAACTGTTGACCGTGACATTGTTTGCTGGAATCGTCTTGCCGCAGATCGTCACGGTCGTCTGACCCGGGATGAACCCGCTGCCCCCGACGACCACTGTGGTCCCGCCGTTGGCCGGTCCCTGTCCAGGGTCGACCGAGTCGATCACCGGTGGCGGCCCACCCGAGTAGGTGAACCCGTCCGGAGCGACCGCGTCGTCACCCGGCAGCACCACCACCACATCAACCGGACCCACCGGCCCCGGCGGCGTCACCACCGTCAACGACGTACCCGACGGATCCACCACCAGATCGGTCCCCGGCACACCACCGAACGTCACATCAGTCGCCCCAGTGAACCCGGAACCCGTGACCGTCACCGTGGTACCACCCGTGTTCGGACCCGAATCCGGCACCACCGAATCGATCGTCGGCGGAATGTAGGTGAAGATTCCCGCACCCGCCGTACCAGCCGGGAACGTGATCACCACATCAGCCGGACCAGCAGCACCCGGCGGAGTCACCACCGTGATCTCCGTACCAGCCGGATTCACCACAAACCCCGAACCCGCCACGCCATCAAACGTGACCCCGGTCGCCCCAGTAAAACCAGAACCCGTGATCGTCACCGTCGTCCCACCAGACGTCGGCCCGAAATCAGGATCCAACCCGGTCACCACCGCACCCGAACCATCAGCCAGATACGTGTACGCCAACGGATCAGCCGAACCACCATCAGTGGTCACCACCACATCCGCCGGACCCACCGCACCCGGCGGCGTCACCGCCGTCAACGACGTACCCGACGGATCCACCACCACATCAGTAGCCGGCACCCCATCAAACGTCACCGACGTACCATTCGGCACAAACCCCGAACCCGTAATCGTCACCGTCTGACCACCAGACTGCGGACCAGAATCCGGATCAATCGACGACGCCGTCGGCGGCACCGGAATGTAGGTGAAGATTCCCGCACCCGCCGTACCAGCCGGGAACGTGATCACCACATCAGCCGGACCAGCAGCACCCGGCGGAGTCACCACCGTGATCTCCGTACCAGCCGGATTCACCACAAACCCCGAACCCGCCACGCCATCAAACGTGACCCCGGTCGCCCCAGTAAAACCAGAACCCGTGACCGTCACCGTCGTCCCACCAGACGTCGGCCCGAAATCAGGATCCAACCCGGTCACCACCGCACCCGACCCATCAGCCAGATACGTGTACACCAACGGATCAGCCGAACCACCATCAGTGGTAACCACCACATCAGCCGGACCCACCGCACCCGGCGGAGTCACCGCCGTCAACGACGTACCCGACGGATCCACCACCACATCAGTAGCCGGCACCCCATCAAACGTCACCGACGTACCATTCGGCACAAACCCCGAACCCGTAATCGTCACCGTCTGACCACCAGACTGCGGACCAGAATCCGGATCAATCGACGACGCCGTCGGCGGCGCGACAACGTAGGTGAAGCCGTCCGGAGCGACCGCATCGTCACCCGGCAACACCACCACCACATCAACCGGACCCACCGGCCCCGGCGGCGTCACCACCGTCAACGACGTACCCGACGGATCCACCACCAGATCGGTCCCCGGCACACCACCGAACGTCACATCAGTCGCCCCAGTGAACCCGGAACCCGTGATCGTCACCGTGGTACCACCCGTGTTCGGACCCGAATCCGGCACCACCGAATCGATCGTCGGCGGCACATAGGTGAAGATTCCCGCACCCGCCGTACCAGCCGGGAACGTGATCACCACATCAGCCGGACCAGCAGCACCCGGCGGAGTCACCACCGTGATCTCCGTACCAGCCGGATTCACCACAAACCCCGAACCCGCCACGCCATCAAACGTGACCCCGGTCGCCCCAGTAAAACCAGAACCCGTGACCGTCACCGTCGTCCCACCAGACGTCGGCCCGAAATCAGGATCCAACCCGGTCACCACCGCACCCGAACCATCAGCCAGATACGTGTACGCCAACGGATCAGCCGAACCACCATCAGTGGTCACCACCACATCCGCCGGACCCACCGCACCCGGCGGCGTCACCGCCGTCAACGACGTACCCGACGGATCCACCACCACATCAGTAGCCGGCATCCCATCAAACGTCACCGACGTACCATTCGGCACAAACCCCGAACCCGTAATCGTCACCGTCTGACCACCAGACTGCGGACCAGAATCCGGATCAATCGACGACGCTGTCGGCGGCGCCGGCGCGGCGGGACGTTCACAGGTCGCCTCCGCGATGATCACGGTTCCGACCGGAATGACCACCGGCACGCCGAGGATCTCACCCGAGAGTTCGGCGGTGAGCACGATGGTGGCCGCCGCCGCGCTGTCGGCGGCAACGGTCTCGATACGCGACAAGGAAACGTCGAGGCTCGCCCCGACCAGCCCGGGCACCGTCACGGCGGCGCTCGCGTCGAGACTCGGCCCGTTGGGGACCAGCACTTCCGCCGAGCCGAACACGGTCAGCCCGGTCAGCGTCGTGTCGGCCGTCTGTGGCCCGAGGTACGGACAGCTGACCGCAGCCTCGACCACCGAGGCGGTCAGCACGTTCAGACCCAGGATGTCCAACGACACGTCGGCGACCGACGACGAGGCGAACGACGAGATCGGGCCTCTGGTCGCGCTGACCTCGAGGACGGTTCCGTCGGCGGCGACGCCGATGGCCCCGGGCAGGGTGATGTCGATCAGGGTCTCGGTGTCGGTGCCACCAGCGGGTGGAGCGGTCGCCGAACCGATCACGGCGTCGGCCTCGATCACCGGAACCCCGAGGACCTCTGCGGACAGGTCGACGACGACCCCCCTCGCCTGTGCATCACCGGGAGCGGCGTGGGCTGGCGCGGCGGTCACCGCCAAGCCGCCAGCGGTGCCGAGTAGCGCGGCCAGGGAGAGGCCGGCAACTCGTTTGATCGTTGACTGCACGTTTTCCTCGTCTCGTCTTCGGCATGAACCCGGACGGGCCGGAATGCCCGTCCCCCTAAACCAGAACGATGACAAAACGGGCAAGTGG
Organism: Solwaraspora sp. WMMB762; assembly: GCF_049179115.1. NCBI lineage: Bacteria > Bacillati > Actinomycetota > Actinomycetes > Micromonosporales > Micromonosporaceae > Solwaraspora > Solwaraspora sp. WMMB762. The sequence continues at coordinate 6,239,643 of NZ_JBMHMD010000001.1, read as the reverse complement.
TGCAGATAACCAAAGGTCCGAATCAGTGGATGCGCTCGTCTGGCGCGCCGTACCCGGCCCGGCAGGTCGGCGTCCGCCGGCCGGTCCGACTTCCGCCGTTCATCGGACACCCGCGCGGCGAATCCCTAAGCTCGCCTGGACGACCTCCGTTGACCGTCCAGTCGGGAGTGCCGCCCCGCAGACCGTCGGATCGGGATCCGCGTCACAGCACCTGTCGGTACCGGGAGGTAACTTGGTGCCGCTGGTTTCGCGGGACGGGGAGGGTCGCGGGTGCGGTACGTGGCGATCGGGGACAGTTTCACCGAAGGGCTCGGCGACGAGTTGCCGGACGGCACCGTACGCGGCTGGGCCGATCTGGTCGCCGCCGGGCTCGCCGCCGCGAACGGCGGTAGCGTGCAGTACGCCAACCTGGCGATCCGGGGACGGCTGCTGGAGCCGATCGTCACCGAACAACTCGACCGGGCGCTGTCGCTGTCCCCACTCCCGACGATGATCACCCTCAACGGCGGCGGCAACGACATGATGCGCCCCGGCACGGACGTGAGCCGGCTGGTCGCGCTGACCGAGGGTGCGGTACGCCGCTGTGCCGACGCCGGGGTACGGCTGGTGCTGCTCAGCGGCGGCGACCCGAGTGCCCGGCTGCCGTTCGGCGCGACGATGCGTCGCCGCGGGTTGGCGCTGACCGCCGCCACCGCCGAGCTCGCCGCCCGGCACGGTCTCGACTTCGTCGACGTGTTCAGCGACGTGGAGATCCGCCGCGAACAGTACTGGTCGCCCGACCGCCTGCATCTCAACTCGGCCGGCCACCGCCGGGTCGCCAGCCTGGTGCTGGACGGGCTGGGTCACCCGACCGAGGCGCACGTGGTCGACCCGGCACCGGTCGGGCGGCGCAGCCTGCTCGCCGAGGCCCGCTACTACCGGGAGTTCGTGGTGCCCTGGGTACACCGCCGGCTGCGCGGCCGCTCGTCCGGTGACGGGCGGACCGCGAAGTACGCCGACTGGGTGCCGGTCCTGGCCGGCTGACCCGCCGCCGCGCCGCTCCGGCAACATCGTCAGGGCGATGGTGCGTCACACCAGGGCCGGGTCGACGGCACCGGAGGGCAGGCCGCGCAGCCGGGCGGCGTCCTGACTGGGCGGTACGCCGAACTGCCGGCGATACTCCCGGCTGAACTGTGATGGGCTGTCGTAGCCGACCCGGCCACCGACGCCGGTGACGTCGGTGGGGTGGGTGGCGAGCAACAGCCGAGCCTGCTGCAGCCGGATCTGCTTCTGAAACTGGATCGGGCTCATCGCGGTGACCGCCTGGAAGTTGCGGTAGAACGCGGAGACGCTCATCCCGGCCATCCGTGCCACGTCCTCGACCCGGAACGACCGGGTGTAGTGGTCACGGATCCACTGCACCGCCCGGGAGATGTGGTTCAGGCTGCTGTCGGCGAGGCCGAGTTGGCGGACGACGCCGCCCTGCTCACCGGTCATGACCCGCCACAGGATCTCCCGTTTGATCAGCGGTGCGAGCACGGCGCGGTTGCGCGGCTGGTCGAGCAGGCGCAGCAGTCGGATCGCCGCGTCGACGAGCTCGGCGGGCGCGTCACTGACGGCCAGGCCGGACGGGGTGCCGCCGGCCACGGGTGGCAGATCTCCGGGTGCGGCGTGCAGGAGCAGCTCGGCGATGGTCGTCGGGCGTAGGACGAGACCGAACCCCAGTGCCGGCCGCTGCGGGTCGGCCTCGGTGAAGTGCCCGGTGATCGGCAGGTCGACCGAGGCGATCAGGTACTGCCCGGCGTGGTACTCGTACACCCGATCGCCCAGCGCGAGCCGTTTCGCCCCCTGGGCGATGAGCGCCAGGACGGTGCCGGTCATCGACGGCGACGGCGGCGCCGTCCGGTCCACCTTGGAGATCAGTACGTCGTCGATCCCGGTCGTCGTGTCAGGGCGGGCGTGACGGGCGATCAGTCCGCGCAGCTCATCAAGGTCCACAGACCGATTGAAGCATCATTCGATCCTCGTGACAACGAGAGGATCAGGCAAGTACCCAAGAGGATGATTCTACCGTCACAGCAGCTGGCGATGCTTCGATAGGTGTGTCGATAAATCGAGGTTGCGGTAGCAACCGACAAGTGAGGAGACCCCCGATGATCGCCAACCACGGCTTTCACGCCACCATGACCGCCCAGCCGGGCAAGGGTGACGAGCTGGTCGAGTTGCTGCTCGACGCGCCGTCGCTGCCGCACGCCGACTGCGTCGTCTTCCTGGTCAGCCGCTCGGCCAGCGACCCGGACACCGTCACCGTCGCGGAGGGCTGGACCAGTCAGGAGGCGCACAGCGCCTTCTTCTCCGGCGGGCCGGCGCAGGCCCTGGTCGCGAAGCTGCAACCGCTGCTGGCCGGCGAGTCCCGGTACGCCGACACGGTGCCGGTCGGCGGCAAGGCCGCCTTCTGACCGCCTGCCCCCTCCCGCTGGAAGGAACCACCGTGGCACCCGTACGCCCCGACCTCGACCCCGAACTGCGTACCCTGCTCGCCGATCTGCCGCTGATGTCCGAGCTCAACGCCGAAATCCTCACCCAACTGCGGCAGCTTCCGTCGACGCCGGTCGACACCCTCCTGCACGGTCGCGCGGTCGACCACCGGGAGGTCATCATCGCCGCCTCGGACGGCTCGCCGATCCCGCTGTCGATCTTCGCCCCGGTCGGAGCCGATCGGGTCACGCCGGCACCGTGCGTCTACTGGATCCACGGCGGCGGCATGGTGATGGGCGACCGCTTCTCCCAACTCGACATCCCCTTCGACTGGCTTGACCGGTTCGGTGCCGTGGTCGTCTCGGTGGACTACCGGCTGGCGCCGGAGGTCACCGGGATGACACTGGTCGACGACTGCTACCGCGGGCTGCTCTGGACCGCCGAGCACGCCGACGAACTGGGCGTCGACCCCGCCCGCATCGTGGTCGCGGGAGCCAGCGCCGGCGGTGGCCTGGCGGCCGGCGTCACGCTGCTCGCCCGCGACCTCGCGGCCCCGCCGATCGCCGCTCAGGTGCTGATCTGCCCGATGCTCGACCACCGCTGCGACACCACGTCGAGCCGGCAGTTCTCCGGCGGCCCGGGGGTCTGGACCCGGGAGATGAACCAGTTCGGCTGGGCAGCGGTCCTCGGTGACCGCACCGACGGCGAGGTGCCCGGCTACGTCTCACCCGCCGTCGCCGACGACCTTTCCGGGCTGCCGACCACCTACGTCGACGCCGGCAGCGCCGAGGTGTTCCGCGACGAGGACGTCGCCTACGCGACCGGGATCTGGGCTGCCGGCGGCCAGGCGGAGCTGCACGTCTGGGCGGGCGGCTGTCACGGATTCGACGCGCTGTACCCGCAGGCGACCATCTCGGCCACGGCCCGCCGTACCCGCAGCGACTGGCTCGCCCGGGTCCTGTCGGCTTCGCCGACCGACACCCCTCGATCATCCACCCCTCGAACGGACAGGTAGGTCAGCCATGCAGGTCGCTATCGTCACTGGTGCCAGCTCCGGCATCGGACAGAGTGCCGCCATCCAGGTCGCCCGGCGGGGAGCCGGCGTCGTCTGTACCTACCAGGGCAACGAGTCCGGTGCGCTGGACACCGTGGCCAGGATCGAGAAGGACGGCGGTACGGCCGTCGCACTGCCGCTGGACGTCGGCCGCTCGGAGACGTTCCCGGCCTTCCGGGAGTCGGTCGTCGCGGCGCTGCGCGACACCTGGCAGCGGGACAGCTTCGACTTCCTGGTCAACAACGCCGGATTCGGTCACCTGGCGATGTTCGCCGACACCACCGAGGAGGCGTTCGACACCCTGATGCGGGCGCTGCTCAAGGGACCGTACTTCCTGACCCAGACCCTGCTGCCACTGCTGGCCGATGGGGGCGCGATCGTCAACACCACGAGCAACTCGGCAAGGTTCTCCGGCATGGAACCCGGCTACTCGGCGTACGGCACGATGAAGGGCGGCCTGGTCGTGCTGACCCGCTACCTGGCCAAGGAGTTCAGCCCACGGGGCATCCGGGTCAACTCCGTCTCGCCCGGCTCGACCCGTACCCGGATCGGCGACGATGCCTTCGAACGCCACCCCGAGGTGATCCCGGCGCTCGCCGCCCGGACCGCGCTCGGCCGGATCGGCGAGCCCGACGACATCGGCATGGTGATCGCGGCGCTGCTGTCCGAGGAGTGCCGCTGGATCACCGCACAGGACATCGAGGTGTCCGGCGGTTACAACCTCTAACCGGCGCTGCGCGGCTGGTGACCGGGCCGTCGGCCCGGTCACCAGCCGCGCAGGAAGCGCAGGCCGAGCAGGAAGGCCACCACCGACGGCCCGACGAGCAGCGTCACCGCCTGCAGCCGGTACGGCATCCGGTGCCGGCCGAGTTCAAGTGCGTTGGCGAACACCACGGCGGCGGCGAGCATCATGAAACCGCCCCACCAGCCGGTGACGCCGAAGTCGACCCGACCGGTCACGATCAGCCCGAGGGTGACGCCGACCCCGGCGCCGGTGACGGCCAGCAGGGCCACGGTGCGGTGCAGCCCTCGGGCGAGCGGATGATCCGGACGCCAGCGGTAGGTGCCGGCCACCGCCAGGCAGGACAGCACGACGAGCAACGGCCAGCCGTCACCCATCAGCCCCAGCATGAGCAGCGCACCCACGGTGAAGACGATCGCGCCGATGCCGGCGATGACGTAACCACCGAAGGCCCGGCCGCCACCGCGGGCCAGTAGCGGGCCACCGGCGGCGGCGATCAACGCACCGGGTACCAGGATGAACCCGGCCCACCAGTGGAACCGCCCGGACGACTGGGCGGCGGCGGTCGCCGCCCCGGTGGCCAGGGCCGCCGCGCCGAGACCGGCGAGCCAGCCGCGCTGAATCTGTCGCTTGGTGTCCACGACGACGAGCCTGCCCGGTCGCCGACCGGCGGACCATCCGGGTAGCCCTACTTCCGAAGGTCAGAAATCCCCGAACCCGCCGAAGTCGCCGCCACCGAAATCCCCACCGCCGAAGTCGCCGCCACCGAAATCCTCGCCACCGGAGAAGTCCTCCCCGCCGGAGAAGTCCTCGTCACCGGCGCCGCCGTCCTCCAGACCGGCGGCGTACCCGGCGTCGTAACCGGGGTCACCGAACGCCGGGGAGAACAACGCGCTGAAGACCAGCATGCCGCCGATCGCGCCGGCCGCCCCGGCCAACGCCGGCTTCCACAGCGGTTGCGAGTACCAGCCGGCGGGCACCGGCCGACCCTGGTGGTAGCCGCCCGGGTAGTAGTGCGGCGTCTGCGGGCCCGGGTTGGGCCCGGCCCGGAAGGTCTGCCCCTGGACGTCGACCTCCCGTTCCTTGGTCAGCTGCCCGGCGCCCCGGGCGGCGGCCAGCGGGGGCAGCTCGGGGCCGGGGTCGATGCCGAGCGCCACCCGGGCCGCCCGGACGTAGGCCAGGCCTTCCAGGGCGGTCTCCCGGGCCAGCTCGAACTGCTTGACGCTGCGGGCCTGCTCCAGCTGGGAGCCGGCCGCGGTGTAGCGCTCGCCGGCGTCGAGCAGCGACTGCCGGACCGCCGGCTGGTCGCCGTGCAGGTTCATCACCTGGCCGCCGAGGCGCTCGTACCAGCGCTGTGCCTCGGCCCGGGCGTCGGCCAGCGCCCGCTCCTTGCGGGCGGTGCTCTCCCCCCGCCACCACAGCAGGCCGCCGGCGAACAACGCCACCAAGACCAGGAGCAGAAGAAATTCCATGGCTACGACGGTAGCCGCACTGATCCACCACCAGCCACAACGACGGCCGGTGACCGGGCGTCGGCGGGCGGGTGGCGTACCTGTTTGACATGCTTTCCGGCGTGGATGTCGCGACGGTAGTGGTGGTGGTCGTCTGTCTCGGTTGCGGCGCGGCGCTCGGCTGGCTGGCCGCCCGGGCCCGGTCGGCGGCCGAGATCGCCCGACTGGACGCGACGCTGCGCGCCACCCGCGACGGCGAGGGTCGGTTGGAGCAGTCGATGCGGGCGCTGTCGTACGAGGCGACCGCCCAGTCGCAGGAGGCGGTGGCGCGGGCGGTGGCTCCGCTGCACGACGCGCTGCGCCGCTACGAGCAGCGGGTGGCCGAGCTGGAGCACGACCGGGTCGACGCGTACGCCGAGCTGCGTGAGCAGGTCCGGGCGATGGGCGGGGTCTCCGCTGAGCTGCGTACCGAGACCAAACAGCTGGTCGCGGCGCTGCGCGCGCCGCAGGTGCGGGGCCGGTGGGGGGAGCACCAGCTGCGGCGCATCGTCGAGGCGGCCGGGATGCTGGAGCACTGCGACTTCGCCGAGCAGGTGACCGCGCGGACCGAGCAGCAGACGGTCCGTCCGGACCTGGTGGTACGGCTGCACGGCGGGCGCAGCGTGGTGGTCGACGCCAAGGCACCGTTCGACGGTTATCTGTCCGCGATGGAGGCTCGCGAGGAGCGCAGCCGGGATCAGCACCTGGACAGCCACGCCCGGCAGCTGCGGACCCATGTGGACGCGCTCGCCGCGAAGCAGTACTGGTCCGCGTTCGATCAGACGCCGGAGTTCGTGGTGCTGTTCGTACCGGCCGATTCGTTCCTGGACGCCGCGTTGCAGCGCGATCCGACTCTGCTGGAACACGCGTTCAGCCGGGACATCGTGCTGGCCACTCCGGCGACGCTGGTGGCCCTGCTGCGCACGGTGGCGTACTCGTGGCGGCAGGAGGCGCTGGCCCGTAACGCGGTGGCGGTACACGGGCTGGCCCGTGAACTGTACGGGCGGCTGGCCACGCTGGGCGAGCATGTCACGAAACTGGGTAACGCGTTGGGGGGCGCGGTCACCGCGTACAACCGGGCGGTGGGATCGTTGGAAGGGCGGGTCCTGGTGAGTGCGCGCAAACTCGCCGATCTCGGGGTTTCCGGCACGGATCTGACGTCACCGCCACAGGTGGAAGTGGCACCGCGTCAGGTGCAGGCGCCGGAGTTGGAAACGCCGTCGACCGGCGACGACCGGGCGCATCGGACACGTCCCGAGTGGACCAGTTGAGCTGGGAAAACCCCGGATTGACATTACTCATTGCAGGCATTTCACTACGACCACGCCACCCATTCAGGGAAGTGCATGTCACGGGCTGGTCACAACGCTTGGCTAGGTAGTGACAGCGATCCACCGGAACACAAAGGATGCGGTCACACGTGCCCTGCACCACAGGGCCCAGTTCTTCCGGAGGAAGAGAACGTGAGTAAACCCCGCATCTGGAGACGGCGAACCTCTGCCGCGCTCCTGGCATCCGTCATGGTGGCCGGTGCCGTGACGCTGGCGGGTGGTGCGTCCACCGCGAGCGCCAACCCGTCGACCAAGGCCGACGTACTGAAGGACACCCCTACCGATACGTTGGGGTCGCACGATCTCGACCTGCTCGCCGAGGCGGAGGCGAAGAGCGAGCAGAGTGTCACCTTGCTGGTCGCCACCGAGCAGGGCGCGGCGCCGAAGGTCGCGGCCGAGCTGAAGAAGCTCGGCGGCGTGATCGGCAACCAGGTCGACGAGGTCGGCTACGTCCGGGCCCGCGTCCCGGTCAAGAACGTCGTCGCGGCGTCGAAGCTGCCCGGGGTCTCGGCGGTCGACCTCAACGAGACGATCCCGATGCCGGACCCGGCACCGGAGAGCATGGCGGCGGCTTCCTCCGTGGCGATCGCGGCGACCGGCCCGGGGCCGGACACCGGAGCGGTCAACCCCTACATGCCGACCAGCGAGACCGGCGCGGTCTCGTTCAAGAAGAGCCACCCGCGCTGGGACGGCCGCAACGTCGTCGTGGGCATCATGGACTCCGGGATCGACCTGGACCACCCGGCGCTGCAGACCACCACCACCGGGGAGCGGAAGGTCATCGACTGGGTCACCCCCATCGACCCGGTGTACGAGAACGACGGCAGCTGGCGCCCGATGCTCACCAGCGTGAGCGGCCCGAGCTTCAGCTACGCCGGGGTCAGCTGGTCCGCGCCGGCCGGCGACTACATGATCAACCTGTTCTCTGAGTCGATCACCGCTGGTGGGGCGGCCAACGGTGACGTCAACCGCGACGGCGACACCAGCGACCGGTTCGGCGTGCTGTACGACCCGGCCACCAACGACGTACGGGTCGACGTCGACCAGGACTTCGACTTCACCGACGAGCCGGTGATGCGCCCGTACCAGGAGAACTTCGACATCGGCCACTTCGGCACGGACGACCCGGCGACCCCGATCGCCGAGCAGGTGCCGTTCGTCGTCGAGTTCCGCACCGACGTCGACACCGCTCCGGTCGGCGGCCCCGGGCTGATCGACTACGTCAACATCGGCCTGATCTCGTCGTCGCACGGCACCCACGTGGCGGGCATCGTGGCCGCCAACGACATGCTGGGCAACGAGGACTTCGACGGCGCCGCGCCCGGCGCCAAGCTGGTCTCCTCGCGGGCCTGCACCTTCGCCGGCGGCTGCACCGCCGCCGCGTTGACCGACGGCATGATCGACCTGGTGATCAACCGGGGCGTCGACATCATTAACATGTCGATCGGTGGTCTGCCGGCGCTCAACGACGGCAACAACGCCCGCGCCGAGCTGTACAACATCCTGATCGACGTGTACGGCGTGCAGATGTTCATCTCCGCCGGCAACTCCGGGCCGGGCACCAACACCATCGGTGACCCGTCGGTGGCTTCCAGCGTGGTCAGCGTCGCCGCGAGCGTGAGCCGGGACACCTGGCTGGCCAACTACGGCTCCGAGGTGCGCACCCGCAACTCGCTGTTCCCGTTCTCGTCGCGCGGTCCGGCCGAGGACGGCGGGTTCAAGCCGAGCATCAGTGCCCCCGGCTCGGCCATCTCCACCGTCGCCGGCTGGGAGGAGGGCGACCCGGTCCCCGAGGCCGGCTACCCGCTGCCGCCCGGCTACGCCATGTACAACGGCACGTCGATGGCCGCCCCGCAGGCCACCGGCGCGGTCGCCCTGCTGATGTCGGGCGTCAAGGCCAAGGATCTCGACGTCACCCCGATGCAGCTGCGTCGGGCGCTGTACAGCGGTGCCCGCTGGATCAACGGTGCCTCCGCCCACGAGCAGGGCAACGGCATGCTGCACGTGGCCGACACCTGGAAGCTGCTGCGCGAGGGCATCGAGGTCAACGGCTACGACGTCACCGCTCCGGTCTGCACCCCGATCTCGGAGTACCTGGCCACCCCGAACGAGGGCACCGGCGTCTACAACCGGTGCGCCGCCGACGCCGGTGGTCACCGGCCGGGCCAGTTCAAGTCCTACCCGGTCACCATCACCCGGACCAGCGGCCCGGACGTCGACCTGCTGCACAAGCTCAAGTGGGTCGGCAACGACGGCACCTTCGCCGCCCCCGGCCAGGTGGTGCTGCCGCTGAACGAGGCCGTCACGTTCAACGTGCGGGCCACCCCGGACGCCGGCGTGCACAGCGCCATCCTCCGGGTGGACAACCCGTTCACCGCCACGGTCGACTTCGAGATCATGAACACCGTGGTGGCATCGACCGCGATGACCAGCCCGGAGTACGAGTTCAGCACCTCCGGCAAGGTGGCGCGTAACGCGTACACGTCGTACTTCGTGACCGTGCCGGAAGGCGCGACGGCGCTGCAGGTCAACCTGTCGGGGATCGCGGACGGTTCGCAGACCCGGTTCATCGCGATCGACCCGTACGGCGTACCGCTGGAGAGCTCCAGCAGTCTGCGCTGCTACACCAACTTCTCCGACCCGAGCGTCTGTAAGCCGGAGGAGCGGGACTACCAGAACCCGCTGCCGGGGGTCTGGGAGATCGAGGTGGAGTCGCGGCGGACCTCGCCGATGCTGCAGAACCCGTTCGAGTTGACCGCCCAGGTGCAGGGCGTCACCGTCGACCCGGCCACCACGGTGCTCGAAGACGTCACCCTCGGTGAGCCCACCCCGCTCAGCTGGACGGTGGAGAACACCTTCGGCCCGGTGATGGTCTCCGGGCAGGGCGGCTCGCTCGGCTCGGCGAACAGCGACCGGCCGACGATCGCCGACCTGGAGGTGCAGACCTTCCAGGTGACGGTCCCGGCCGGGGCGACCCAGCTGTTCGCGAAGATCGGCAACACCAGCGATCTCAGTGCCGACCTGGACCTGTTCGTCTACCAGGGCGGTTCGCTGATCGCGTACACCGCCGACGGCGACTCCGAGGAGGCTGTCACGATCAACAACCCGGCACCCGGTGTCTACGACATCGAGGTCGACGGGTACTCGGTGCCGGCCGGCACCACCGAGTACGACTACCTGGACGTGTTCTACTCGACCGGGTTGGGCACCATCTCGGTCGAGTCGGGCTCGACGGAGCTGGCCAACGGCGCCAGCGCCACGCTCAGCGGCAGCGTCACGGTGGACGCCACTCCGGAGGCGGGCCGGGAGCTGTTCGGTGAGATGCTCGTCGTCACCGACCAGGGTGCGGTCGTCGGCCGCGGCGGGGTCTCGGTCAGCTCGGTGAGCTGACCGTCGGCTAAGCCGTACGACGGTAGAAGGGCCCACCCCGACCCGGGGTGGGCCCTTCGCTGTGTCCTACGGGCACCGACGCCGGCACGGGGGTCGTCGCTCGGCGCGGGCGCCATGGGTCGGTGGTCGCGCCGCTGGTCAGGCGGGCTCGACCCGCTGCACCATGAACGGGGTGCCCTGCTGGCAGGTGGTCATCAGGTCGGCCTGGACGTGCCCGGTGACGCTCAGCCGGGCACCCGGACGGATCAGGTCACGCGAACCGCCGACCAGCAGATAGCCGTCGAGCAGGTAGCAGTCATGCTCCACCCCGGCCTCGACGGTGCCGGTCAGGGTCATCGGCCGCGACGACCCGGTCGACTTTCCCGGCCCCGGGGTGCCCCCCGGCACCGAGGTGGGCAGGTCTTCGGGCGGTCCAGGGGTCTGCGGTGCTGTGCTCACCGTGGCACCTCCGCTCGGTGATTCGGCTGCCGGCGGCGTGGACGGCGCGACCGTCACGGTCGGCACCGGGTCGGGCTCGGTGGTGGGTTCACCGGTGCCGCACGCCGGCAGCGCCAGGCAGGTCAGCAACAGGGGTACGCCGATCCGAGTGACTCTCATACCGGCTAGGACGCGGTGGCCGGGACGTCCGTTCCCGCCGCCGCTGCCTTCATGTCCCGACGCAGCTCCGACGGCAGCGAGAAGGTGATCGTCTCCTCGACCGTGGTGACCTGCTCGACGTCGGTGAAGCCCCGTTCGGCGAGGTGGTCGACCACCTGGTGCACCAGTTCGTCGGGAACGCTGGCACCGGAGGTCAGCCCGACGGTGGTCGCGTCGGACAGCCAGGCGTCGTCGATCTCGTGGGCGAAGTCGATCAGGTAGCCGGCGCGCGCCCCGGCGTCGATCGCCACCTCGACCAGCCGCACCGAGTTGGACGAGTTGCGGGAACCGACCACCAGCACCACGTCGCAGTCGGCCCCGATCTGCTTGATCACCTGCTGGCGGTTCTGGGTGGCGTAGCAGATGTCGTCGGTCGGCGGCGACTGCAGCATCGGCAGCCGTCGCTTGAGGCGGGCGACCGTCTCCATGGTCTCGTCGACCGACAGCGTGGTCTGCGACAACCAGACCACCTTCTCCGGGTCCCGTACGGTGATCTTGTCGGCGTCGTCCGGGCCGTCGACCAGCTGGATGTGCGCCGGGGCCTCGCCGGAGGTGCCGACCACCTCCTCGTGGCCCTCGTGGCCGATCAGCAGGATGTCGTAGTCCTGCGCGGCGTACCGGCGGGCCTCCTGGTGGACCTTGGTCACCAGCGGGCAGGTGGCGTCGATCGCCTTCAACGACCGGGCCTTGGCCTGCCGGTGCACCTCCGGGGCGACGCCGTGCGCGGAGAAGACCACGGTCGAGCCGTGCGGGACCTCCTCGTTCTCCTCGACGAAGATCGCGCCCTTGGCCTCCAGGGTCGAGACCACATGCTTGTTGTGCACGATCTGCTTGCGGACGTAGACCGGGGCACCGTACAGCTTCAGCGCCTCCTCCACGGTCTGCACCGCGCGGTCGACGCCGGCACAGTAGCCACGGGGGTTGGCCAGCAGCACCCGCTTGCGGTGGACCGGTTTCGCGTCAGGCTCGTTCACCCGGCCGAGTCTACGTGCCGTCGACCACGACGGCAGCGTGGCCGAGCGGCGGGACCGGACCGGGGCCGACCGGCTTTCGCCGAGCGGCGGGGCGAGCGGCGGCGGTGTCACCACCCGCCCGTACCCTTGCCGGGTGACCGACACCGACGCGACGCCGCGCAGCAGCGCGGACGAGCCGTGGCCGGTCCGGGTGGTCAGCCAGAAGATCAGCGCCTGGATCGGCCGGCTCGGCTGGGTGTGGGTCGACGGGCAGGTCGCGCAGATCAGCCGGCGGCCCGGCGCGACCACGGTGTTCCTGACCCTGCGTGACCCGTCGGCCGATCTCAGCCTGACCGTCACCACCAACCGCGACGTGCTCGACCTCGGCGCGCCGGAGCTGACCGACGGCGCCCGGGTGGTGCTGCGCGCCAAGCCGGAGTTCTACCCGGCCCGGGGCACGCTCAGCCTGCGCGCCGACGAGATCCGCCAGGTCGGCCTCGGTGAGCTGCTGGCCCGGCTGGAGAAGCTGAAGAAGCTGCTGGCCGCCGAGGGATTGTTCGACCGGGCCCGCAAGCGCCGCCCGCCGTTCCTGCCGCAGCGGATCGGGCTGATCACCGGCCGGGCGTCGGCCGCCGAACGGGACGTGCTGACCAACGCCCGCCGACGCTGGCCGGCGGTCGACTTCCGGGTGGTCAACGTCGCGGTGCAGGGCTCCGGCGCGGTGCCGCAGATGATCGACGCGCTGGCGGTACTCGACGCGGATCCGTCGATCGACGTGATCGTCATCGCCCGCGGCGGCGGGAGCGTCGAGGACCTGCTGCCGTTCTCCGACGAGGCGCTGTGCCGGGCGGTGTTCGGCTGCCGTACCCCGGTGGTCAGCGCCGTCGGTCACGAGACCGACGCACCGCTGCTCGACTACGTCGCCGACGTACGTGCGTCCACGCCGACCGACGCCGGCAAACGGCTGGTGCCGGACCTGGCCGAGGAGCTGCGGCTGATCGCCCTGGCCCGGCACCGGCTGGACCGGGCGGTGACCGGTCTGCTCGACCGGGAGACACACCGGCTGGAGATGGTCCGGTCCCGGCCGGTGCTCGCCCGGCCACAGGTGCTGCTGGACGGGCGGGCCGGCGAGGTCGACGCGCTGCGGGACCGGGCCACCCGGTGTCTGGCGCACCGGCTGTCCGCCGGCACCGCCGAGCTGGGGCACACCCTGGCCCGGCTGCGCGCGCTGTCGCCGGCCGCGACCCTCGACCGGGGGTACGCGATCGTGCAGGACGCCGTCGGCGCGGTGGTCCGCTCCCCCGACGACGTCGCAGCCGGCGACCCGCTCCGGCTGCGGCTGGCCGGCGGTGAGCTACCGGCCGTCGCCGCCCGACCCGAATGAGTGAGGCATCAGGTGACCACGAAGAAGGCAGCTGACCGCGGTACGGCAACCGGGCCGAGGAACGCCGGGGCGACCGGACCGACGGGCGCTGCGGCGGCTGGACCGGCGAGCGGACCACCGGCGGCGGATTCGCTGAGCTACGAGCAGGCCCGCGCCGAGCTGGCCTCGGTGGTGGAGCGGCTGGAGTCCGGCGGCACCACGTTGGAGGAGTCACTGGCGCTGTGGGAGCGCGGCGAACAGCTGGCCGCAGCCTGTCAGCGCTGGCTGGACGGGGCCCGCCAGCGACTCGACGCCGCCCGCAGTGCCCGCTCCACCGACGGCTGAGCCGTCCGGAACCCACCCCGTCCAACGGCATTTCACCGTAATCCGGTCACGATCTTGCAAATTGATAGACGTCACCCTATTCTCGCAGGGGAAAGCGCTTTCCGAAGCACCGGGCAACGGTGTGCTGCAGCACGCCGGCGGCGGGGACGTGAGGACGGTCCGGGTGACCTCGCGCCCTCAGCACTGACGACCCCGCGTCCACGGGGCCCGATGAGCCGCTGACTCGTCCACATCACCAAGAGCACCGCACCTGGGTCGAGGCGTCCCTGCCCCAGCCGCCGCCGTCGCGGGCCGATGGCCGTCCCTCGACGGCCGGGCAACGGCCACACCGGCGCTGCCGGCAGGTTGACCACGGGCTGCAACCGCGTGCCGCACCAGTTCACCGGGGCGGCACGACACCTCCAGCAGTCGAACCGATTCCAGCAGTCAAGACGAAGGCGAGACAACGATGAGACGACCAGTCGCACTGCGACTCCTCGCCGGGCTGGCCACTACGGCCGTGGCCGGCACGGTCGGCCTGGCACTGGCGATCCCGCAGGCCTCGGCGGCGACCGGCAGCGCCACCGGCTTCGCTACCCAGAACGGCGGCACCACCGGCGGCTCGGGCGGACAGACCGTACGGGTCAGCACCGGTACCGCCCTGCACGCGGCCCTGTGCAACCGGGCCAGCAGCAGCACCCCGATCGTCATCGAGGTCCAGGGGACGATCAACCACGGCAACACCAGCAAGGTCTCCGGCGACAGCTGCAACACCGCCGACGACGTGATCGAGCTCAAGCAGATCAGCAACGTGTCAATCATCGGCGTCGGCAGCGGAGCGGTCTTCGACCAGATCGGCATCCACATCCGCGAGGCCCGCAACATCATCATCCAGAACGTGACGGTCCGTAACGTCAAGAAGTCGGGCTCGCCGACCTCCAACGGCGGGGACGCCATCGGCATGGAGGCCGACGTCCGCAACATCTGGGTCGACCACGTCACGCTGGAGGCCTCCGGCGGCGAGTCGGAGGGCTTCGACGGCCTGTTCGACATGAAGAACAACACGCAGTACGTGACCCTGTCGTACAGCACTTTGCGCAACTCGGGCCGGGGCGGCCTGATCGGGTCCAGCGAGAGCGACCGGTCCAACGGCTACGTGACGTTCCACCACAACCTGTACGAGAACATCGACTCCCGTACCCCGCTGCTGCGCGGCGGCATCTCACACATCTACAACAACTACTACGTCGACCTGCACGAGTCCGGCATCAACTCGCGGGCCGGCGGCCGCGCCAAGGTGGACAACAACTACTTCCAGGACTCGAAGGACGTGCTGGGCACGTTCTACACCAGCGAGGCCGGCTACTGGCAGGTCAGCGGCAACATCTACGACAACGTGACCTGGTCGTCCCGCAGCGGCGACACCAACCCGGCCGGGCCGAACCCGCAGTCCAACACCAGCGTCAGCATCCCGTACCCGTACAGCCTGGACGGGGCGAGCTGCGTGCCGAACCTGGTCCGCCAATTGGCCGGCGCCAACAAGGGCAACCGGGTGTCCAACGGCAGCTGCAGCCCGCAGACGCCGGGTCCGGACCCGACCACCCCGGGCCCGAACCCGACCACCCCGCCGCCGAACCCGACCACTCCCCCGCCGAACCCGACCAACCCGCCGGGCGGAACGAACCTCAGCATCGGGGCCGGCTCGGACGGCTCGAGCAAGGCCAGCGGGACCAGCTACGGCGACGTCCGCGACGGCGACATGGGCAGCTACTGGTCGCCGAACGGCTCCACCGGACGCATCTCGATCAAGTGGGGTTCGGACACCACCGTCTCCGCGGTACACATCCGCGAGGCGTCGGGCGCGGTCGGCAACATCGGGTCGTGGCGGTTGTACGACCACGACAGCGGCGCGACCCTGGCGACCGGCAGCGGAGCCGGCGTGATCACCTTCGCGTCGACCTCACTCCGCAAGATCAGCTTTGAGATCACCGGATCGAGCGGCACGCCGAGGGTCGCCGAGTTCGAGACGTACGCCTGACGAGGCACGCCTGACGACGAGCCGAACACCAGATACCTTTCCGACCTCGGATCAGGTATCTGGTGTTCGGCTCACGCCGTCGGATCACCGGTCGTCGTGGTGGCCGGCTCGGAGACGTGGGCGCTGACGATGCGCCAGCCGGCCGCGCAGCGTACCCAGGTCTGCGACTGCCGGCCGGAGACGGTGCCGCCGGGATAGTCGAACCGGCAGGTCACCACCGCGAAGTCGGTGCCGAAGGTGGTGATCACCACGTCGTGCAGCCGCCGACCGGGCGGCAGCGGCGGCTGCGCCGCCCGCCACCGGCGCTGCTCCTCGATGCCGTACTGGTGGTCGGCGACGCCGAACCGCACGATGTGTTCGGACGGCCAGAAGTAGTCGACGATCGCCGCGACGTCGTTGTCGACCAACGCCTTTTCGTAGCTGTCGAAGGCCGCCCGGACCTCGGCGAGCACGTCCGGACGGTTCACTTCGCCCATCACGGCGTGACCGGGGTGAGGGCGGCGAGGAGGTCCGCCGAGTCGGCGACCCAACCGAAGATGCCGCCCTGCGCGGCGATCATCTCCAGGCCGACCGAGTGGAACCGGGGGAAGTACGACCCGACGCAGTCGGCCAACACCAGACACTCGTAGCCGCGGTCGTTGGCCTCCCGGACCGTGGTGTGCACGCAGACCTCGGTGGTCACCCCGGTGACCAGCAGGCTGGTGACCGACAGCTCGGCCAGCAGGCCGTCCAGCTCGGTGGCGTAGAAGGCGCCCTTGCCCGGTTTGTCGATCACCAGCTCGCCGCCGACCGGCGCGAGCTCGTCGATGATGTCGTGGCCGTACTCGCCACGGATCAGGATCCGACCGAACCGGCCGGGGTCGCCGATCCGCCGGCTCGGCGCGCCACGCCGCAGCTTCGCCGGTGGGCAGTCGGACAGGTCCGGCAGGTGCCCTTCCCGGGTGTGCACGACGGTCAGGCCGGTCGCGCGGGCGGCGGCGAGCAGCCGGCGCAGCGGAGCGATGGTACGGCGCAACTGTGTGACATCGTTGCCGAGGCTCTCGCCGAATCCGCCCGGCTCCAGGAAGTCGCGCTGCATGTCGATGACGAGCAACGCGGTGGTGGCCGGCTCGAAGGTGTACGTGGCCGGCCGGGCCGGCACCTGCACCGGCTGCTGCTCCGCCACCGGGCCGTTCACCGCCCGGTCGCCGCGATCACGTCGTCGGCGGTGGCCACCGCGCCGAAGACCCCGCCCTGCATGGTCACCATCTTCAGGGCGGCGGTGTGGTTGCCCGGGTCGGTGGCGCCGGTGCAGTCGGCGAGGATCAGGCACTCGTAGCCGCGGTCGTTGGCCTCCCGCATCGTCGTGTGCACGCAGACGTCGGTGGTGATCCCGGTAAGAAGCAGGTGGGTGATCCCGTGGGTACGCAGCACCAGGTCCAGGTTGGTGGCGTAGAAGGCACCCTTGCCCGGCTTGTCGACGATCACCTCTCCGTCGACCGGGGCGACCTCGGGCACGATCTCCCAGCCCGGCTCGCCCTTGATCAGGATGCGGCCGCACGGGCCGGGCCCGCCGATCTCGGCGCCGATCCGGGCCGACCGCCACTTCTTGTTGGCAGGCAGGTCGGACAGGTCGGGGGCGTGACCCTCGCGGGTGTGCACCACCAGCATGCCCAGAGAGCGGGCGTGCGCCAGCAGCCGGGCGGTGGCCGGCAGGCCGGCCCGGGTCAGGCCGATGTCGTAGCCCATGGCGTCGACGTACCCGCCGGGGCCGCAGAAGTCGGTCTGCCAGTCGATGCAGAGCAGTGCGGCCCGCTCGACCGGTACGGTTCCGTCGTACGGCCAGGCGTAGGGGTCCGCCTTGACCGGACCGATCAGGGCCATCGCGCCTCCTTCGTCGATACAGTCGATTGTCGACCGTACTGTTTCCGAAAGAGTCTTCCCTGGTAACGAACGTGTGACGTGATCACTGACCGGCCCGGCCCGAGGCGGTCACCGGCCCGCTCCGGTCAGATCTGCTCAGCTCAGATAGGTACGGGCACCGTGCTCGGCCAGCTCCCGGAGCACCTCGGTCGGATCCCCGGCTTCAATCGCGGCCAGCAGCCGCTCGTGCCGGTGCACCCCGTCGACCGGCTGCGCCACCTCCGCCTCCCGCCGCAGGTTGATCGCCATGTACAGCTGGAGCTTCAACAGCACCGACTCGTACACCCCGGTGAGCTGCCGGTTACCGGCCAGGCCGACCAGCTCGACGTGGAACCGCCGATGCGCCTCGGCGACCCGCAGCCGGTCACCGACCGTGGTGGCCAGCCGCATCTGGTCGACCGCGGCCCGCAGGCCGCCGAGGGCGGTGTCCCGGCGCACCGGCAGCGCCGACTCCACCGCGTGCCGCTCCAGGAGGTCGCGCACCGCGTACAGCTCCTGAACGTCGCGGTCGGACAAGGTCGCCACCCGCACGCCACGCCGGGGCACGTGCTCCACCAGGCCCTGCTCGGCGAGGAGCCGTAGCGCCTCGCGCAGCGGCGCCCGGCTGATGCCCAGCCGGCGGGTCAGATGCTCCTCGACGAGCCGTTCCCCCGGGTCGGTCTTGCCGCTGAGGATCTCGCGACGCAGCCGCCGCACCGCCAACTCCACCAGGCTCAGGCTCTCCAGCTCACCATCCACCGACGATGCGGCCACGTCGCTCACCCCGTCGAGTCTGCCATCCGCAGCCCGGAAACCGGATTCCCGGCCCAGGCAACCGCCCTGGACGGGCCGGACCCGCCGACGGATCAGCGGGGGGTGAGCGCCTCGGCCATCAGCCGCAACTCGTCGGAGTCGGCCGTGCCGACCACCAGCACACTGTGCTGCGGCGCCAGCCACACCAGTGCGCGTTCGCCGGGCCGGGCCGCGTACCGCTGCCAGGTTGTCGCCCCGATCGCCACATCGCCCTGCGGCTGCGCGGTCGCGGTCAGCTCCGCCACCAGCAGCTCGGGTGCCGGCCGTGAACTCTGCACCACCTGGACGGCGGCACCGGCCGGGGTGACGTAGCCCAGCCGCAGCGTCGGACCGTCCGCCGCCGACGCCGGCCGGAAGACCGCGCTCACCGCGACCCAGTCCGGTCCGAGACCGGCGGGCGCGCGCACCGGGAACTCGCCCGCCGCGCCGGCCTGCTCGTACGCCGGCCCGGGATCCACCGCCACCGGGTCGTCGGCACCGAGGAAGACCCGGTAGAACCCGAACACCAGCAGGATCGGTACCAGCAGGACGAGCAGCGACAGGGTGATGTCCTTCGGGGTGCGTTCGGCCCGGTCGCGCGCCGGCCTCGCCGGCCCGGTCGTCTCCATCCGCCCATCCTCCCAGCTCGCCGACGCGGACCGACGCACGGACTGGTGGACCCATACGCGGACCGATACGCGGACCGACCTGCGGCCGGGCCACTCCGCGACCACCCCGCGACCACCCGGCACCGTCGTGACGTGCCAGGATTCCCTCAGGACCGGAGCCGGCGACGCCGTGCTCCGGGATGCGCCCCGCACCGTCGCGAGGAGGAGCACCGATGACTGGAACCGGCACCCGCAACCCGCAGAATCTCGACCGTAACCTGGCCCTGGACCTGGTCCGGGTGACCGAAGCCGCAGCGATGGCCGCCGGCCGGTGGGTGGGTCGGGGAGACAAGGAAGGCGGTGACGGCGCCGCGGTCGACGCGATGCGCAAACTGATCAACTCGATCCAGATGCGTGGCGTCGTCGTGATCGGCGAGGGCGAGAAGGACAACGCCCCGATGCTGTTCAACGGAGAACGGGTCGGTGACGGCTCCGGGCCGGAGGTCGACGTCGCCGTCGACCCGATCGACGGCACCACCCTGATGAGCAAGGGCATGCCGAACGCCCTCGCGGTGCTGGCGGTGGCGGAACGGGGCGCCATGTTCGACCCCAGCGCGGTCTTCTACATGGAGAAGCTGGCGGTCGGCCCGGACTGCGCCGACGTCATCGACATCGAGGCCGGGGTGCGGGAGAACCTGCAGCGGATTGCCCGGGTCAAGAAGTCGAGCGTCTCCGACGTGACGGTGAGCATCCTCGACCGGCCCCGCCACACCGAGCTGGTGCAGGAGATCCGCGACGCCGGTGCCCGGATCCGGTTCCTGTCCGACGGTGACATCGCGAGCGCGATCTCGGCGGCCCGCGAGGAGTCCGACGTCGACGTGCTGATGGGCATCGGCGGCACCCCGGAGGGGATCATCGCCGCCTGCGCGCTGAAGTGCATGGGCGGCGCGATGCAGGCGAAACTCTGGCCACGCGACGACGCGGAGCGGGACAAGGCCGTCGCCGCCGGGCATGACCTGGGCCGGGTGCTGCGTACCGACGACCTGGTCACCGGCGACAACTGCTTCTTCGTCGCCACCGGGGTCACCTCGGGTGACCTGCTGCACGGGGTGCGGTACCGCTCGGGTGGGGCGTACACCCAGTCGATCGTGATGCGCTCCAAGAGCGGCACGATCCGGGTGATCGACTCGCATCACCGGTTGGAGAAGCTGGCGCTCTACTCGGCGGTCGACTTCGACGGCCGGCCGATCGCCGAGCTCGACCTCTGACCCGGGGCGCGGTCAGGGCATGGTGAGCGGATCCGGGTCGTACGGGTCGTAGTCGCGTCGGCGGCGGAACAGGATCGCGGCGAGCACCCCGCCGACGAACCCGAAGAGGTGGCCCTGCCAGGAGATCAACGCGTCGGTCGGCAGGATGCCGACCAGCTGCCAGCCGTAGAGCAGGCCGACCAGCAGGACGACGCCGAGGTTCCACCAGGTGCGCTCGACGATGCCGCGCATCAGCACCAGACCGAGGTAGCCGAAGACGACCCCGCTGGCGCCGACCACCACTGTGTTCGGGGCACCGGTGAACCACACGCCGAGCCCGCTGACCAGGATGATCACCAGGGTGGAGTAGAGGAACCGGCGGACCCCGGCGGCCAGGACGAAGGTGCCGAGCAGGATCAACGGGACGCTGTTGCTGTAGAGGTGGTCGAAGCCGTGGTGCAGGAACGGGGCGAAGAACACCCCGTCCAGCCCGTCGATGCGCCGGGGGATGATGCCGGCGGCCAGGTCGAAGCCGGCGCTCAGCCAGACGTCGAACGCCTCGATGACGAACAGCACGGGGACGACCGCGCACATCGCGACGAACGCCCGGCCCAGCGAGGCGTAGAAGGCCTCGGTGCCGAACCGGTTCGGGTCACCACCGGAGGTCCCCATGTACGCCATCTCCTAGTAGCTATCAGGTCCGCGCAACCGACGCCAGCCGACAGCTGGCGAAAACCATACAAAAACACCGGCGGCGGTACGGACGATCAGGTCCGTACCGCCGCCGGTGACGAGTGCGACAGGTGCTGCCGACAGTCCGAGCCGGATCAGTACCAGCCGGCGTTCTGTGACTGCTGCCACGCGCCACACGGGGTGCTGTAGCGATTTTTGATGTACCCGAGGCCCCACTTGATCTGGGTCGCCGGGTTCGTCTGCCAGTCAGCGCCGGCCGAGGACATCTTGTTGCCCGGCACCGCCTGGGGGATACCGGTGGCACCGGAGGCCGCGTTGTAGGCCTTGTGGTTCCAGCCGCTCTCCTTGTTCCACAGCTTGTTCAGGCAGGCGAACTGGTCGAGGCCCCACCCCCTTTCCAGGGTGAGGGCGCAGCCGATCGCCCGGTTGCCGCTGAACTCGTCGCAGGACTCCGGAATCTCGCCGGTGAAGGGCACCGTCGCCGCCGGCGGCCGGGCCGCCGCCTCCTGCTGCTTCTGCTGGGTCACCTGCTCCGCCCGCTTGGCCTTGGCCGCCTCGGCCTTGGCCGTGGCGAGGGCCTTCTCCGTGGCTTCCCGTTCGGCGGTACGGCGTTGCACCGTCATCCGCTGGTGTTCGGCCCGGCGCTGGCGCAGCAGTTCGAGCTCGACCTGCTCGGCCTCGGCGGCCAGGCGGGCGTCGCTGATGCGTTGCTGGGTCTCCCGGTCGCTCTCCAGGTAGAACCCGCCGGCGACGCCTGTCACGAGCAGGCCGACGGCGAGTGCCCGGACACCGAACCGGCTCCACAGCCGACTCACGAAGTGGTCCCTTCGTCGGGGGCAAGGGCACGGCGGGCCGGGCCGGTCGACACCGCTCGCGACCGCGTGGCCGGCCGGCTGAACGGCGGCTCGCTTCGGCCGCTGCCAGGTGCGGCGCGACCGTCACGTGCGGTGCGGCGGTGCGGCTGGTTCGGGCACGCCGTGAGCGCCCGACCGGGTGGGTCGCGCGTCGGCCGGCCGCGATGGTGGTCGGCTGACGCACCACCACCGACGACCCGGATATCGGTCGTCGCCGGTGCGCGCGCTCGTCGACCACCATCGCTCACGGTGAGGCCGTTGGGAAACGCGGGACTTTGAATGTGATACTGGTCACGCTAATTTTCACCCTAAAGTGGGGCATAGCCCCACACCGGGCGAGGTCAGCGCGGGATGTCCTCCAACAGATCAGTAACCATTTCGGCGATGGGAGAACGCTCCGAACGGGTCAGCGTGACATGGGCGAACAGCGGATGCCCCTTCAGCGCCTCGATCACCGCGGTCACCCCGTCGTGCCGGCCCACCCGCAGATTGTCCCGCTGCGCGACGTCGTGGGTGAGCACCACCCGGGAGCCCTGTCCGATCCGGGACAGCACGGTGAGCAGGACGTTGCGTTCCAACGACTGGGCCTCGTCCACGATCACGAAGGCGTCGTGCAGGCTGCGACCCCGGATGTGGGTCAGCGGCAGCACTTCCAGCATGCCGCGGGCGAGCACCTCCTCCATCACGTTCTCGTGCACCACCGCGCCGAGGGTGTCGAAGACCGCCTGGGCCCACGGCGACATCTTCTCCGACTCGGACCCGGGCAGGTAGCCGAGCTCCTGACCGCCGACGGCGTACAGCGGACGGAAGACGACGACCTTCTTGTGCCGGCGCCGTTCCATCACCGCTTCCAGCCCGGCGCACAGAGCCAGCGCCGACTTGCCGGTGCCGGCCCGACCGCCCAGCGAGACGATCCCGATCGACTCGTCGAGCAGCAGGTCCAACGCGATCCGCTGCTCGGCGGAGCGACCACGCAGCCCGAACGCCTCCCGGTCACCGCGTACCAGCCGTACCGTCTTGTCGGCCATCACCCGGCCGAGCGCGGCGCCGCCGGTGCCGTGCAGCACCAGGCCGGTGTGGCAGGGCAGCCCGGCGGCGCTGTCCAGGTCGACGGCCTCGCCCGCGTACAACTGCTTGACCTGCTCGTCGGTGGACTCCAGCTCGGCCATCCCGGTCCAGGTCGGGTCGCTGGCCTGGCCGTGCCGGTACTCGTCGGCGACCAGACCGACCGAGGCGGCCTTGACCCGCAGCGGCATGTCCTTGCTGACCAGCACCACGTCCCGGCCCTCCGCGCCCATGCTGAGCGCGACCGACAGGATCCGGGTGTCGTTGGACTCGTTGCGGAACCCCGGCGGCAGTACGTCGGTGTCGGCGTGGTTGAGCTCGACCCGCAACGTGCCGCCCGACTCGTTGGCCGGCACCGGCTGGTCCAACCGGCCGTGGCGGACCCGGAGTTCGTCCAGCATCCGCAGGGACTGCCTGGCGAACCAGCCGAGCTCCGGATGGTGCCGCTTGCCTTCCAGCTCGGAGATCACCACCAGCGGGATCACCACCTCGTGCTCGGCGAACCGGTGGAACGCCCCCGGGTCGGACAGCAGGACCGAGGTGTCCAGGACGTACGCGCGGGCGGCGATTGGCGGCTCCGGTTGGGCTGGGCCGGCGGACCGGTCGGCCGACTCGGACGCGGCGGCGTCCGGGGCTCGGCGGGTCCGGCTACGGCTGGACGGGACAGCGGCGGCGGTCGGGCTCTGATCGGCCCGGGGGGTGGTACGTCGACTCGTCACAGGCCTGCTCCGTCGGGCGTGCACCCGATCCGCCCGCGATCCGGCTCCACCGGGGCCCGAAGGCACGGGTCGGATGCGGAACCCATGCGACTGCAGGTCCGGACCGTCCGGCTGGCCCGGGACGACCCCGGACCATGACTAGACGCTAGCCGCCGGATCCCGACCTCGGCTAGGCGTCAGAGCCGATCTTCGGCCCACACACCGGAGGTGAGCGGGGCAAATGGCGATCCGTACCCAGGTCCGACACACACCGGTCACGCGACGGACACATCCGAGCCGCGCAGGCGGCCGGCCGGGATGCGCACCCCCTGCACGCATCCCGGCCGGGAGGAACTCCGGCGCGGTGACGCCGGGGTTCCCTGGCGGTGTCGCGTCCGCCTCAACACGACACCGCACTCGGAAAAGCTCATCGCTGCGGCCGCGACCGGTCAGGGATGTCGGCCGGCCAGCAGTTCCGTCGAGTGCCGGCCACCGGTCCCATCGAGGCCAGGCCCACCGAGGCCAGGCCCGCCGAGGCCAGGCCCGCCGAGGCCAGGCCCGCCGAGGCCAGGCCCACCGACGAAGGCCGCACCGGTGTAGGTGGTGCCCGGACGGACCGCCAGGTCGACTCCGGCAGCCACCGGACGGGCCACCGGACGGGCTGGTTCCGGCAGCACCGACGCGATCGCGGCCCGGGTCTCCCGGCGCCGCCGGGTCCACGCCCCGCGGTCACCGTCGAAGTACCCCTGCCGGTAGCCGAACCGGTAGCCGATCCGGTAGCTGAGCTGGCCGTGCAGCCGGCCGGCGGCGTAACTGGCCGAGGCCAGCAGCAACACCAGGAAGACCGCGAAGAACGAGCTCATCCGGTCGCCCCGATCTCTGGGATCATGTCTCCTCCGACTCGAACGACGTCGGGTCGTCGGTGAGCAGCCGATCGATGTCGTCGGTCCTCACCTCTTCGACCAGTTCGACGCTGATCCGGCAACCGCCCAGCACCACCTCGGCCACCGAGGCCCGCCGGATCTCCCCTCCGGCGTCGTAGACCCGCACACTCAACTCCGGACAGCCGAGGTGCGCCCGCCACGCGTTCCACTCGGACCGGTCCCCCACGTTGAGCGACAGGTGACGACACCCCCGTGCCAGGTACAGCCGCCACGGCGCGGTCAAGCCGCCGGCGACGGCGTCCGCGATCAGGCCGAAGGCCTGGGCCCGGGTCGCGAGTTCGGTCACCGCACCGTCTCCGTCACGTGTAAGCGACAACTCCACTCACTCAGCGTCTCAAGCACGTGACGTAGAGTAAAGCGTCACGCGCAAGTGACAGCATCGTCTTTTCGGGTGATTAGCGCCACCCCACTTCGTCCTTAAACTGCACCCGTGGCACCCCTCGTGACAAGGGAAGATTTCCCGACAGAGATTCACAAAGCTCTGTCACAAACACAGTACAGAAGGCTTCCTGCCCCCAGGAAAAGCGGTGATTCGCCGTACCGTCGGCCGGTGCCGGACAGCTCCGCCGCGCGGAAGATCGCCTTCGCCGCCTTCGTACGCAAGGCGCTCGCCGACGCGCGCGCGACCCGCGCCTGGACCGGCTCGGAGGTCTCCCGACGCACCGGCGTGTCCCGCCAGACCATCAACCGGTGGGTACGCGGCGAGTGGTCCAGTGATCCGGAGGCCGAGCGGGTGGTCTCGTTCTGCGAGGGACTGGGGATCAGCCCGACGATCGCGTTCGGCGTACTCGGCTGGGACCGCGCCACCAGCGCCCGGCCCGCACCCTCGGCACCGCCGATGGACCCGGACGTGGAGGCGCTGCTCCGCCGGCTGGTCGACCCAAACGTTTCAGATGCGGAGAAATTTCACATCAGGGAGACGATCCGCTATCTCGCCTACCGACCCCCACTGCCGGCCGAACCTCGCAAAGGACCCAAGCGGGCAGGGTAGTTCTCAGATGGCGAAAGAAAGCCGATCAAGCGGCCCGGTTCTGTCCCACTTGCACGCTGAGTCACGATAGCGTTCCTCTCCGTACTGCTTGGGCTCGTCATCCACGGGGGACGGGACAAGGCCGGACACAGCCCGGACACAGCCCTGCGGGACAGGAGGGAGGGTCGATAACCCGATGACCCTCAAATGGTCGGCAGTCGTGATCGCGGCCGTCGCGATCACGCTTTACGGCACCACGAATATCGTGGTCGCCGTCCTGAGTAGCGGCGAGGTGCCAGCGGTGGTGAACCTGTTCGTCATCGCCTGCGCGTCCGTCGCCACGCTGGTGGCGGTCATCGCGCACCTCAACGACCGACAGCAGGGACGGCTGACCGCGCTCACCGAATTTCTCGTCGCCCGGCTCAATGAAGTCGATTCACACGTCGCCGACCGCAACTCCGGCTTCGTCGAGGGCTATTTGCTCCGGCAGGGGCAGCAACACGACGCGGCAGTCGTGCAATTTCCACCGCGGATGCACGGTCGGCGGCTGATGAGCGGCGGTGACGACTGACCCGCCGGGTGGTTCGCGGACCGTAGTCACCAGGGCCGACGTCCCCGAACGTTCATCCGCCGAGAGGTCTGGCACCTGCGGCGGCAGCAGGTACGCTGACGCCCGTGCGGCCGTTCGAGGTAGGAAACCAGCGCTTGGCCCGTCCGCTGACCGCGGAGCAGGCATGGCGAGCCACCATCGATCGCGCCGACCGGTGCGTGCTGTTCTTCGACTTCGACGGCACCCTCGCCCCGGTCGGTGACGATCCCACGTCGGTGCAGCCCGCGCCCAAGGTGCTGGCGGCGATCGAGTCACTCGCCGGGGTGGTGCAGCGGATAGCGATCGTGTCGGCCCGACCGGTCGACTTCCTCCGAGCCCAGTTCGCCACGATCAGTGATGTCGACCTGTACGGACTGTACGGGCTGGAGCACAGTCACGGATCCGGACCGACGGTCACCGAGCCGGCCGCGCTGCCCTGGGTCCCGGCGATGCAGGAGCTGGCCGACCGGGCCCGCGCCGAGCTGCCTGCCGGCGCTCTGGTCGAGTACAAACGGCTGTCCGTCGCGCTGCACTACCGGACCGCGCCCGAGCTCGCCGAAACCGTCGAATCGTGGGGGCAGGCCCAGGCCGAACAGCTCGGCCTGCGGGTGCAGAGCGGGCGGATGGTCATCGAGATCAAGCCGCCGGTCGACCGGGACAAAGGCATGGTCATCGGCGACGCGGTCGGCACCGCCGGCTGCGCCTGGTACTTCGGTGACGACGTCTCCGACATCAAGGCGTTCGCCGCTCTCCGGGCACACGCCAGCGCCAACCCGGACTTCTTCGGCGTCTGCGTGGCGGTGGCCAACGCCGAGACCGGGCACGACGTGTCAGCGGCCGCCGACCTCACCATCGACTCGCCGGAAGCGCTCGGCGACTTCCTGACCTCCGCCGTGCACGCCCTGGACTGACGTCCCCGCAGGCAGCTGACCGTCGCTCGGTGGAGCGGGCGGCGGTCAGGCGCCGTACCGGTCAGGCACCGGACCTGGTCAGGCGCCGTACCGGCGTTGCCGGTTCGCGTACGACCGCAACGCCCGCAGGAAGTCCACCCGACGGAAGTCGGGCCAGTTCACATCGCAGAAGTAGAACTCCGAGTGCGCCGACTGCCACAGCAGGAAGCCGGAGAGCCGCTGCTCACCGCTGGTCCGGATGACCAGGTCCGGGTCCGGCTGACCGCGGGTGTAGAGATGCTCGGCGATGTGGTCGACGTCGAGCACCTCGGCCAGCTCCTCCAGGGTGCCGCCGGACTTGGCGTGCTCGTGCAGCAGCGAGCGGACCGCGTCGGCGATCTCCCGGCGGCCACCGTAGCCGACCGCGATGTTCACCTGCGCGCCCTCGGACCGGGTCTGGGTGCGCTCCTGCGCGGCCTTCAACGCCGTCGCGGTGGAATCCGGCAGCAGGTCCAGCGCACCGACGATACGCAGCCGCCAGGGGTTGCCCTCCTCGGCCAGCTCGGTGACCAGATCCTCGATGATGCTCAGCAGTGGATCCAGCTCGCGGGCCGGCCGACGCAGGTTGTCGGTGGCCAGCAGATACAGCGTGACGTGACCGATGCCGGCCTGGTCACACCAGTTCAACAGATGTTTGATCTTGGCTGCGCCGACCCGGTGCCCGTCGTTGGGATCCACGAACCCCATTTCCCGGGCCCACCGGCGGTTGCCGTCGCACATCACGCCCACGTGGCCGGGCACCGGCTTGCCCGCCAGCCTCGTCATGAGCCGTCGCTCATAGACCGAGTAGAGCAGCTCCCGCAGAGTCATCACAAGCAGACTAGCGACCGGAGCGCCGTCGCGCGGTATCGGCCGCTCGGCGAATCGTCAGTTGCACGGCGAGCCGGCGCACCGTGACCGCGTCCAGCTGGCCGTCGCCGAGACCGAGTTCGACGATGGTGTCGAAGACGCGCCGGTCCCGCGCCGCCGCCGCGACGGCGGCGTCCACCGTCGTCGGCCGCCGGGCCAGCCAGGCGCCGACGGCGCTGTGCCGCAGGTGCCCACCGAGGCGTCGGCGCAGCGCCTGCCGGTAGCGGCGGGCGGCGAGCGCCGGCGTACCGGCCGCCGCCGCACCGGCCAGCGCACCGGACAGCACCGCGTAGAAGATGCCCTCGCCGGTGAACGGGTTGATCAGCGACAGCGCGTCGCCAGCCAGCACCAGCCGACCCGCACCCACCGGCGGCCGCCGGGTGGACAGCGGTAGATGATGCGCCCGCAGATCGGTGACCTGCGCCAGGTCGGTGCCGGGCAGCAGCGCGCACAGCCGGTCCAGCAGCCGGGCCCGGGTCAACGGCCGGCCGCGCAGCACCTCCCCGTACCCGATGTTCGCCCGCCCGTCACCGATCGGAAAGGCCCAGGCGTACGCCGGCCAACCGGCCGCTGTGGTGACGATCCGCTGTTCGCCGGGTCTGGTGACGGCCCCGACCGGCGCGTAGCCGCGAATCGCCAGGGCCAGATGTCCGTCCGGGTTGGCGCCGTGGCCCAACGCCCGGCGTACCACCGATCCCGCGCCGTCCGCGCCGACCACCGCCCGCGCCGCGATCTCGCCGTCGAGCAGCACCAGGTCGTCGCGGACCGTGACCCGCCGTACGGTGTGCCGCCGCAGCCGCGCGCCGACGGCGACCGCGGCGGCGACCAGCCGGGCGTCGAAGACGGCCCGGGGCACCGTGTACGCCGGACGGACCAGCTCGGCGGCGACCTGCCCGCCGTGCGGGGCGACCAGCCGGAGCCGGCCGACCGGGGCGAACCCGTCGACCGGGTCGGGCACGTCCAGCCCGGCCAGCACGTCGAGGGCGTGCGGTGCGATGCCGTCGCCGCACGGCTTGTCGCGGGGAAAGTCGGCCCGGTCCAGCAGCAGCACCCGGGCACCGGCCCGGCGGGCGGCGATCGCGGCGGCGGCACCGGCCGGCCCGGCACCGACCACCGCGACGTCGACGACCGACGTACCGTCCACCTGGACCTCCCGTCAGGCCGGTTCGGTGCCGGCTGCCGTCCGGCCGGGCTCGGCACCGACGCTCCCCCGGCCGGGCTCGGCGCTGCCCGCCTCCCGACCACGCTCGACGCGACCGGCCCGCCACACACCGTAGAAGGCCAGCGCCACCGCCACCACCAGCGGCGCGCCGTCGCGGACCAGACCGTCCACGCCGAGCAGCCACCAGCACAGCGGCAGGTCGACGGCGAGCACCCCGAGGCTGACCAGGACCAGCAGCCAGCGTGCCCAGCGTCGGCCGCGCAGCATGAAGAACGACACCAGCAGCACCAGCCAGCTGGTGGCGGTGGCGACCGCGATCCAGGCCACCACCGCCGGGGTGGCGACCAGCCGGCCGTCGAGCAGCACCCCGATCGAGACCAGCGCCGGCACCAGCATCAACGGTGGGTAGGTGAAGGCCGAGACCCGGGCGACGAGCAGCCAGGCGGCGACCGGTGGCCGCCGGGGCGGGGCCTCGCGCCAGGTCAGCCGCCGGCCGTGGCGGACCAGCCGGGCCGGGTGTCGGGTCAGCTGCGCACCGACCGCCGGGGACCGGTACAGCAGCCACACCACGGCCAGGCAGAGCCCAGCGAGCAGGGCGAACCCGACCACCCCGGGCAGCGGCGGTACGCCGGAGCGCGGCACCACCAGCCGGCCGAGCGCGAAGACGGTGGTGACCGCCAGGATCAGCCCGAACGGTCGGGCCCCGGCCCGGCCCCGGCGTACCTGCCGGATCAGGACCAGGAACCCGAACGCCCGCAGCAGCGCCCAGCCGGAGCGGACCGCCACACCGACGTCCCGCTCCGGGGCGTACCACCAGTTGAGCAGGTCGACCACGACGGTGGCCGCGGCGGTGACGGCGAGCAAGCCGACCAGCTGGCGGACCGGCGGCGGCAGGCGGAGCGCTGCCGGGCGGACCGGTCCGGCGCGGCCCGCACCGGGATCGACTGCCGCCACCGGCGCAGGCTATCCAACGGTCAGTCGGCGGCGTCCAACCGGGCCCGCAGCGCGTCCAGCTCCGCCCAGAGCACCCCGGGCAGTTTGTCGCCGAACCGCTCGAACCATTCGGTGATCTGCGGCAGCTCCGCGCGCCACTGCGCCGGGTCGACGGCGAGCGCGGCGGCCACGTCGGCCGGGTCGGCGTCCAGGCCGGACAGGTCGAGCGCGTCGACGGTCGGCACGTTGCCGATCGGGGTCTCCACCGCCGCGCCGGTGCCGTCCAGCCGCTCGACGATCCATTTGAGCACCCGGGAGTTCTCCCCGAAGCCGGGCCAGAGGAACCGGCCGTCGTCGTCGCGGCGGAACCAGTTGACGTAGAAGATCCGGGGCAGCTTGGCGGCGTCGCCGTCGGTGCCCTTGCCCATCTCGATCCAGTGCCGGAAGTAGTCACCGGCGTGGTAGCCGATGAACGGCAGCATCGCCATCGGATCCCGCCGGACCACCCCGACCTTGCCGGCCGCCGCAGCGGTCGTCTCCGAGGAGAGGGTGGCGCCCAGGTAGACGCCGTGCACCCAGTCGCGTGCCTCGGTGACCAGCGGCACCGTGGTGCGTCGCCGGCCGCCGAACAGGATCGCGTCGATCGGTACGCCGCGCGGGTCGTGGTACTCGTCGGCCAGGATCGGGCACTGGGTGATCGGGGTGCAGAACCGGCTGTTCGGGTGGGCGGCGTCGGTGCCCCGGTCGGGGTTCCAGTCCTCGCCCCGCCAGTCGGTCAGGTGCGCCGGTGGCTCGCCCATCCCCTCCCACCACACGTCGCGGTCGTCGGTCAGCGCGACGTTGGTGAAGATGGAGTTGCCCCGGTCGAGGGTCCGCATCGCGTTGGCGTTGGTCCGCCAGTCGGTGCCGGGGGCGACGCCGAAGAGCCCGTACTCGGGGTTGACCGCGTACAGCCGGCCGTCGTCGCCGAACCGCATCCAGGCGATGTCGTCGCCGATGGTCTCGACCTTCCAACCGGGGATGGTCGGCTCCAGCATGGCCAGATTGGTCTTGCCGCAGGCGGACGGGAACGCGCCGGCGACGTAGCGGACCCGCCCGTCCGGCGCGGTGAGCTTGAGGATCAGCATGTGTTCGGCCAGCCAGCCCTCGTCGCGGGCCATCACGCTGGCGATCCGCAGCGCGTAGCACTTCTTGCCGAGCAGCGAGTTGCCGCCGTAGCCGGATCCGTACGACCAGATTTCCCGGGTCTGCGGGAAGTGCGAGATGTACTTGGTCTCGTTGGCCGGCCACGGCACGTCGGCCTGGCCCGGCGCGAGCGGGGCGCCGACCGAGTGCAGGGCCGGTACGAACGCGGCGTCGTCGCCCATCGCGGCGAGCACCTCGGCGCCCATCCGGGTCATGATCCGCATCGAGGCGACGACGTACGCGCTGTCGGTGATCTCCACCCCGAACATCGGCTCCGGGGCGTCCAACGGGCCCATGCAGAACGGGACCACGTACATGGTCCGGCCGCGCATGCACCCCCGGTACAGCTCGGTCATCACCCGCTTCATCTCGGCGGGGTCCACCCAGTTGTTGGTCGGGCCGGCGTCGGACTCGTCGGGTGAGCAGATGAAGGTACGTTCCTCGACCCGGGCCACGTCGGTCGGGTCGGTGCGGGCCCAGAACGAGTTGGGACGGCGTTCGCTGTCCAGCCGGACCAGGGTGCCGGAGTCGACGAGTTCGTCGGTGAGCCGGTGCCATTCGGCGAGCGAACCGTCGGCCCAGACGACCCGGTCCGGTGTGGTGAGGTTGGCGATCTGACGGACCCAGTCGAGCAGGCGGGCGTGGCTGGTCGGGGCGGGGCCGGGGACGTTCGACGGTACGGACGCGGTGGCCGTTGCAGTCATGGCGATCTCCTCGTGGTCGGCGCTGACCTCGTTCCTGGAGTGCACGGCACCGGCGGATGGTCGGGCCCACCCGCCGGGATACAAGTCCGGGAGTTGGACTCAGGGTAAACCGATTGATCGTTCAGGGCAGCCGAGGAGCTTGTGAAGAAGTGCACAAGTTGTCGACGCATGCAATCTGACGAGCTGTTTCTCGCTCTCACGCGCAGTTGTACGCAAGATCTTCCGGCGCTCGACCAACCCCAACCTCAGTCACTCTGCGTGTTCACGACTCGGGTGGCGAAAGCGTGGCGCGGCCGGAAACTCGGGCGGTGCCGACACATCGGCGGGCGGGAACCCGCTACGCTCGACCACGTGCCCGTCCACGCCGCCGGCGAGCCGTCCGCGCCCGCCTCCAGTCCGGGGTTGATCCGCCGGCTCCGGGACCGGTTCGGTCTGCTGGTCCGCGAGATCGGCAAGTTCGGAGTGGTTGGCGGGATCGCCTTCATCGTCGACATCACCCTGTTCAACATCGCTTCAGGCGTGCTCGGGATGGGCCCGCTCAGCGCGAAGACGCTGTCGACGGTGATCGCTGCCTCGGTGGCCTTCGTGGGCAACCGCTTCTGGACCTGGCGGCACTCGGTCAGGTCCGGGCTGGCCCGCGAGTACGGCCTCTATTTCTTCTTCAACGCGGTGGGCCTGGGCATCGGCCTGGCCTGCCTGGGGATCAGCCACTACGGGCTGGGCAGCATCTGGCCGGGGGTGTTCCAGACACTGCTCGCCGACAACATCGCGGCCAACATCGTCGGCGTGGCGGTCGGCACCCTGTTCCGGTTCTGGGCGTACCGCAGGTTCGTGTTCACCGTCGCGGCACCCGCCGTGGTGGCGGCCGCTGCCAGCGACCGTGACTAGCCCCACCCGGTGCCGCCCTACCCGCCAGTCAACCCGAACGGCCCGTCGACCTGCCGTATGGTGATCTGATGCGAATACTTCGCCTTCTGCCCGAGCGCTGGCAGAGGTTCATCCGCGAGGCGCTGAAGTTCGGCACCGTCGGTGGCATCAACACCGCGGTCAACTTCGCGGTGTTCAACGCTCTGGCACTGACCGTGCTCGCCGACGGTCAGCTGAAGGCGACTGTCGTCGCCGCGCTGGTGGCGACCACCAGCTCGTACTTCATGAACCGCCACTGGACCTACCGCGACCGGCCGAAGTCGGCCATCCGGCGGGAGTACGTACTGTTCTTCCTGTTCAACCTCACCGGCCTGGCGATCGAGGTCGGGGTGCTGGGGCTGGCCAAGTACGGCTTCGGCATCAGCGGGCTGCTGGCCCTGAACATCGTCAAGATCATCGGACTGGTGCTCGGCACCATCTTCCGCTTCTGGGCGTACCGCACGTTCGTCTTCCGCCCGGCACCCGCCGCCCACCCCACCACCGGGACCGGCCCGACCGCCGAGACCGGCCCGACCACCGGGGTCGAGCCCGGGGCCGGGACCGAACCGGCGGCGGGCGGCCCGGTCCCGCAGCAGATCCAGCGGGACGGGCAGCCACCGACCGGCCAGTCGACGCAGGCCCTCGACAGCACGGCACCTCTGGCCGACCAGCTCGACGCCGAACTCGCCGCCGAGATCGCCGCGAAGATCACCGCCGAACTGGACGCGGAGATCGCCGCGGCGACCCGCCCGGCCAGGCGCTGACCGACGACCGTGCGCTCCGGCACCGGTGCTGACGCCGACCTGTTCTTCGAGGATCTCGCCCCGGGCGGTTCCTTCGACCTCGGCATCACCACCGTGGACGGCGTCGAAATGGTCAGCTTCGCCGAACGCTTCGACCCGCAGTGGTACCACGTCGAGCCGGACCTCGCCCAGGCCAGCCCGTACGGCACCGTGATCGCCAGCGGATTCTTCACCGTCAGCCTGTTCATGCGGGCGTACGTGGACGCCGTGCTGTCCCGGGCCGCCGCCGACACCTCCCCCGGCCTGGAGGAGCTGCGCTGGCTGGCCCCGGTGTACGCCGGTGACCGGCTCGCCGGGCGGCTGGACGTGCTCACCAGGAAGCTGTCCGACGCCCGGCCCGGCCTGGGCACGGTCACCCTGCTGGGGTCGTTGACCCGGCTCGACACCTACGACCGGCCGGAGCGCGAGGTGCTGCGCACCCGGTTCCGTGGCTGGTTCGCGCTACGCGGCGCCGGGCCGACGACCTGACCCGGCTGGCCAGCGGGCCAGGCCCGCCTGGCGGTGCTGGCCAGCCGTCGCCCGGTCAGCGGCCGGGTGAGGCGTTGTCCGGTCGCGCCGGGGCCGGCTGGTCCGGCCCGGTGCGTGCTTCGTCAAGAATTTCCCGCAGCTCACCGTCGCCCAGGCTGTGCAGATCGTGGTGCGCCTCGACCAGCTCGTAGAGCTGCGTCTGCACCTGACTGACCCCCGGAAGGTCGGGCAGCACGGTCTGCCCGCGTTCACCGGCGGACTCGATGGTCAACGTTCCGCAGCCGAGCAGCCGCTCGCTGAACCGCTGCGTCATGGAGTGGTCGTTGACCCGGTTCAACGGGATGTCCCGGCGCTCCCGGGAGAACACCCCGTGCTGCAGCACCACCCGCTCGTTGGTGAACACGTAGTGCGTACTGCGCCAGACCGCGAACGGCCGGACGGCGAACCAGAGCACCGCGACCAGCGCAAGCGCGAGAATCACGTACCACACGACGGTGGCTGCGGTGCTCTCCGGCAGCAGCAGGAACCCGGCCACCACGGCGGCGACCGCCAGCACCGTCACCGCCACCGGCCGGACCAGCGCCTTCCAGTGCGGGTGCAGGTGCAACACGACATGCTCGTCCGCGGTGAGCATGTCTTCGGGAAATGCCACGGCAACCTCCTAGCCCGGGCCGGGCGGGGGACCCGGCCGGCGGTCCGTACACCGGCCGCCGGGGTGACCGTAGCGGTTGACCGCCACCCGGACAGTCAACCGGGCGTACCGTTTCCCGGCGCGTCGCCGGACCGCACGTGCGTCACGTCCCCGGCCGCGACCGCCAGTTCGCCGTCGGCCGTACGGACCACCAGGCGACCGTCCTCGTCAACCGTGCCGGCCAGCCCGGTGTGCGCCGCTCCGGACGGCAACGAGACCCGCACCTGCCGGCCCATCGTCACACAGTGCCGCAGGTACGCCGCCCGCAGACCGGACGCGACCGGGTCGCCGCCGGCGGCCCGCCACCGCCCGTACCAGTCGGCCACCCCGCGCAGCACCGCCCGCAGCAACGGGTCCCGGTCGGTCGCCGCCGCTCCGGCCAGCTGCAGCGAGGTGGCCCGCAGACCACTGCCGGGCGGCGGCAGCTCGTCGACGCGCAGCGTCACGTTGAGCCCGATGCCCAGCACCACGGCCGGGCCGGCCGCCCCGTCCGGGGCCGCCTCGGCGAGGATCCCGGCGCACTTCGCCTCGTCGATCAACAGATCGTTGGGCCATTTCAACCCGGCCGGCAACTCGGCCAGCCGGGCCACCGCCTCGGCCAGCGCGACGCCGGCCAGCAGCGGCAACCAGCCGTACCGGGACCCCGGCACCGCCGGCCACGACCGGGCGGGCCGAGCCGCCGCCGGCTGCAGCAGCACGCTGACGGCGAGGCCGGCCCGCGGCGGCGAGGTCCAGTCGCGGCCGAGCCGCCCGCGCCCGGCGTGCTGCTGCTCCGCCGCGATCACCAGCCCTTCGGCGGCACCGGCTCGCGCGGCGGCGAGCACGTCCGCGTTGGTGGAGCCGGTCTGCGCCCGGACCTGCACGTCGGTCCACAGGCCGTCGGTAACGATCAACGCGCGACGCAGCCCACGCTCGTCCAACGGCGGACGGTCCAGATCGGTGTACGGTGAGCCGGCCATCCGCCCACCCTACGGCGGCACCTGGCAGCGCACCGCGTCTGCCACAGAACCAGGCATGCTCCGGGAAGGAGCATCGCGCCGCTGATACAAGGAGTCCAGCCGCCGCCTGGGGTCGTGGCGGAGACCAACGGGATCTCCCTAATTTGTGACGGTCGATTCTTGCGTCACCGATCATTGATGGTTACCGTTTCAGCACGGGGCGTGACTCTAGAACGTTCTAGGTCTCGATGGTCACCAGAGTCACTTGGTACCTGCTCGGCTGTCATGCCCCTTCGTCGACCGGATGGATCGGATGGAGAGGCGCAATGAGGAAACTGCTCGCCATGCTGGCGGTCGCCGCCACAGCCGGGGCCGCTCTGCTGGTTCCGGCAACTGCGCAGGCCGATGCCGGATCGGCGCTGGCCCTGTGCACCTCTGGCCGGTTCTGCAACTGGACCGGCACAAACTTCTCCGGCACGCTGTTCCAGGGCATCCCGCTGCCGGGCACGTCCGTCTGGTGCATCAACATGCCGGTCGGAACGCGCTCGATGAGCAACGGCACCAGCCTGACCCTGAGCGCCAACCAGAACCGCTGCGAGAACTCCGGCGGGTCGGCATCGGTGGTCGGCCCGGGGCAGGACAGGGCATCCTTCTCCTTCGTGGTCAACTCGGTGTCGTACTGCAGCGTCTGCCGCCAGCCGCGGGGAAGCATGCCGGGCGAGTAGACCATCCAGACCGAAGACCATGGTCGCCTGCCGGCGTGGATCGCCGGCCGGCGATCCACAGCAGACAAGCGGCAGAAGATGGTCGTCCCGTGCTCGACAGGTCCCCGTCGCGGGTACGACAGCGGGCCACTGCTTGCGATCCGATGGACGCAGCTTGAAGGCACCCGTACCCTATGGGGCATGGAGAGCCGCCCGCTTGACCTACTGCTGTCGATGGCAGGAGTGGCTGGGTGAGCACCTCGGCGATCGCCGGAACCAGCTCGGCTCCACGCGGCGGGCGCCTCCGTCGGTGGCTTTCGCTTCCCGACCGTCGTCCCGTCACGGTAGCGGCAGCGGTCGTGGTCACGGCGGTGCTCGGGGCGTTCGGCGCGGCGACCGGATCCATGCTCGGGGCAGCCACCCTGACCGATCTTCCCAGCGACACCGCGATGGTCGACCTGACCAGACGTGCCAGCGGCGTCGAGGCTCCTTCGGTCGTGCTGCGGCAGACCTCGGCACGAACAGCGGACCGGGTATTCACTGCGGTGACCTTGGACGGCAGGTGGGACGCGTCGCAGGCCCGGCAGCGCTACGCCGCCGCCGGCTGGTCGGTCTCAGAGATCGAGGTCGTACACGACCAGGCAGGCGTAGCGGACCCCGCTGCCTGGACCAGCGACTACATCCCCTCCCGTTACGACCGGTTCACCGCCGAGCATCACGGACTGGTCGTCGCGATCGCCGGCATGTCCGTCGGCGGCAAGACCACGGTCGGGGTGGACGCCTGGGCCGCAGGCTCACCAGTGCTGCGCATCCTGCTGGTCGCAGGCGTGGCGCTCGGGCTGTCCGCCGGATGGCTGCTCGCGGCGGCGGTAGCGCGGCGGATCCACTCGACGCACCCCGCGCACCGGATCACCGTAGCTGCGCTGTCCGCTACCACCGTCCTCGTCCTCGCGGCACCCGTCATCGCCCTGTATGTCAGCCTCGCGCACGCGATACGTCCGCACTCTCACACCGGCGGCCCGCTCCCCAGTGTGCACCACGCGCTGTCGCCCGTCCCGTACTGGACAGCGGCACCGCCGTGGCTTCTTCCCGCCTCCAGCGCCGTCGGCGGGCTGCTCGTCATCGTCACCGTCGTGTTCGCCGCCCGGCCGCAGCCGGCCCGACTCGCCGCAGTCGGCATCCCGACTGGCGGCGTTCGCATCGACGACGACTTCGAGGTGGCGGCGAACATGGTCAAGGACTCGATCGCCGAAGCCCGAACCGATCGCCGCGCCGCCCAGCGGTTGTTGTTCCTGTCCGCCTATCCAGACTGGACACCTGACGCGCTCGACCGGATGCGCGGTCATCTCATCGACTCGGGCGTGCCCGCCGCCTTCCTCACCACCACCCAGCCATCCGGGCCACCGCAACCCTGACCCAGGCCCTCTCACTGAGACGCGGGTCCCGGAATCGTGGCTGCTCCGCCGCCTCCCTCCGCAGCGGAGCAGTCTTTCAGGTTGGGCCGGTGTCGCTCCGTCGCGCTACCAGTGGTCGCGCCACTGCGGCACCGGTGCCACGCCGCGGAACGGATGCCCGGTGACGGTCGTACCGACCACCGGCACTGCTACCGGCGGGTCCGACGCGAGGACGGCCGGATCCGACACGGGAACGGCCGGGTCCGAAGGAGGGACGGCCCGGTCCGACGCTCGTACGGGTTGTGCGTAGGCGTCCGTCGGCCGGTCGAACCAGTCGAAATCCTCGTCAGCAGCAGCCGGCGGCGCGGCAGCCGGCGGCACAGCAGCAACCGGCGGCACAACGACGGGCGGCACGGCGGCCACCGGCGGCTCCGGCAGTGCGACGGCGGGTCGGCCGCCCCGACGTTGGCGCGGCACGGCCACGCCGACCGTGTGGCGTCCACCGGGCGTCGTCCGGCGACGGAACAGCCCGGTGCGGGTGGCCCGACGTCGCCCCCGCCCTCGCCGGCGCCGATGCGGCGCGGCGTCCAGACTTCCGGCCCTACGGCTGCCGACGGTGGCCGCCCGCGCCGGCCAGAGCGTCCGCCGCATCACCAGCAGCACCGTCAGACCGGACGCGATCAGCGCAACTCCCAACACTGTCACGTGGTGGTAACGAATCGGGCAACAGGCAGGAAACGTCGTCCCGGGGTCGATCGGGCCGGGCCGGGGCCGGGGCGACGACGGCGTACTGAGGGAAACCGCACACCGTCGGCCCCTGACCGGCGGTCGCGACGTCGATAGCATCCGCGGTGTGGGCGTGACGAGTGAGCAGTCCGGGACCGGAACCGACCTCCACAGCACCGCCGGCAAGCTGGCGGACCTGGAACGCCGGGTCGACGAGGCGGTGCATGCCGGCTCGGCCCGCGCGGTCGAGAAACAGCATGCCCGGGGTAAGAAGACCGCCCGGGAACGGATCGCGATGCTGCTCGACGAGGGTTCCTTTGTCGAGCTGGACGAGCTGGCCCGGCACCGGTCGACCAACTTCGGGCTGGAGCGCACCCGCCCGTACGGCGACGGGGTGGTGACCGGCTACGGCACCGTCGACGGCCGGCAGGTGTGCGTCTTCGCGCAGGACTTCACCGTCTTCGGCGGCTCGCTCGGCGAGGTCTTCGGCGAGAAGATCGTCAAGGTGATGGACCTGGCGATGAAGATCGGCTGCCCGGTGATCGGGATCAACGACTCCGGCGGCGCGCGCATCCAGGAGGGCGTGGTCAGCCTCGGCCTGTACGGCGACATCTTCTTCCGCAACGTCCGCGCCTCGGGCGTCATCCCACAGATCTCCCTGGTGATGGGGCCGTGCGCGGGTGGCGCGGTGTACTCCCCGGCGGTCACCGACTTCACCATCATGGTCGACCAGACGTCGCACATGTTCATCACCGGCCCGGACGTGATCAAGACGGTCACCGGCGAGGACGTCGGCATGGAGGAGCTCGGTGGCGCCCGCACCCACAACGCCACCAGCGGAAACGCCCACTATCTGGCGACCGACGAAGAGGACGCCGTCGACTACGTCAAGGCGCTGCTGGCGTACCTGCCGAGCAACAACCTGGACGAACCGCCGACGTTGCCGACCGAGGCGGAGCCGGCAGTCACCGACACCGACCGTGAGCTGGACACCATCGTCCCCGACTCGGCCAACCACCCGTACGACATGCACCGGGTGATCGAACACGTCCTGGACGACGGCGAGTTCCTGGAGGTCCAGCCGCTGTACGCGCAGAACATCGTGGTCGGCTTCGGCCGCATCGAGGGCCGGCCGGTCGGGGTGGTCGCCAACCAGCCGATGCACTTCGCCGGCTGCCTGGACATCGGGGCCTCGGAGAAGGCCGCCCGGTTCGTGCGCACCTGCGACGCGTTCAACGTCCCGGTG
Organism: Solwaraspora sp. WMMB762; assembly: GCF_049179115.1. Classification (NCBI taxonomy): domain Bacteria; kingdom Bacillati; phylum Actinomycetota; class Actinomycetes; order Micromonosporales; family Micromonosporaceae; genus Solwaraspora; species Solwaraspora sp. WMMB762. The sequence goes on along the minus strand of NZ_JBMHMD010000001.1, from coordinate 6,199,865 downwards.
CTGACCTTCGTCGACGTGCCCGGTTTCCTGCCCGGCACCGACCAGGAGTGGGACGGCATCATCCGGCGCGGCGCGAAGCTGATCTACGCGTACGCCGAGGCGACCGTCCCGAAGGTCACCGTCATCACCCGCAAGGCGTACGGCGGCGCGTACGACGTGATGGGGTCGAAGCATCTCGGCGCGGACCTGAACTTCGCCTGGCCGACCGCGCAGATCGCGGTGATGGGCGCACAGGGCGCGGTGAACATCCTCTACCGCGCCGAGCTGGCCGCCGCCGACGACCCGGCGGCGGTTCGGGCGCAGCGGATCGCCGAGTACGAGGAGCGGCTGGCCAACCCGTACGTCGCCGCCGAGCGCGGCTACGTCGACTCGGTCATCGCACCGTCGCAGACCCGGGTGCAGGTGGCGCGCGGGCTGCGGATGCTGCGCGGCAAGCGGGAGACCCTGCCGCCGAAGAAGCACGGCAACATCCCGCTCTGACCGGTACGGGTCGCAGCGGTACCAGTCTCAGCGGTACGGGTCACCCGCCCGGCGGCGTCGGCAGCTCCAGGTCGGCCAGCCACGGGCTGGCGAGCAGCAGTGCTCCGATGAACAGCGCGGCGAGGTTGATCAGGCCGAAGAACCCCACCCAGACCAGGCCGGGCACCCGGGTCAGCCAGGCGAGCTGGTCGGCGTCCGACTCCGGCGAGCGGCCCTGGGCCCGCAGCCGCTGCAGCTCACCGACCGGCCGCACCCCGCCGATCAGCAAAAACCACACCCCGGTGTACGCGAACGCGGCCTGCACGTCCGGGCCGGCGAACCACGAGACGGCGAAGACCACACCGCCGGTGACCAGGATGGACACGATCCCGAAGAGATTGCGGATCATCACCAGCATGGCGAGCAGCAGCGCCACGGCGATCCAGAGCAGCAGGGTGATCCGGTTGCCGCCGAGCAGCAGGGCCCCGGCCAGCCCGACCAGCGACGGCGCGACGTAGCCCGCCAGCAGGGTGAGGATCATGCCCAGCCCGGTCGGCCGACCGGCGGACAGGGTCAGCCCGGAGGTGTCCGAGTGCAGCCGGATCCCCTTAAGCTTGCGGCCGGTGAGCAGGGCGATCAGCGCATGCCCGCCTTCATGGGCGATGGTGATCGCGTTGCGGCCGATCCGCCAGGGCAGCCGGGTGAGCACCGCGACGAGCGCGACGGCGGCGGTGATGAGCACGAGCAGTGGCGGCGGGTCGGTCTGGGCCGTGAAAAGGCGGTCCCACATTTCCGTCAGCCCGGTGATCGACACAGCCAGCGAGCCTACTCACCGCTCGCCACGCCCACCAGACCACCGTCCGCCGGCAGGTAGGACCGTAGGTTCGGCGCCGGCCCGGTCACTGACGGTCACGCGGTACGCGGCAACGGCGGCGACCGTCACGGCCGCACCGCCGGACAGCACCAGCAGTACGGGTATCAGACCGACGCTGGCGACCAGCAGGGCCGCATCGGCCAGGGCCACCAGCATCCACAGTGCCACGCTCGGTTTGGCGATCCGTCGACGGTTGACCATGTCGCACTCTCCTTCCGTCGCGCTCCGGTTGTACCCGGAAGATCGGAAGTTCATGCGGGTGAGCCGTGGCTCAGCTCCCGGCGGGCTGGAATCTGCTCGCCATCAGCTCGAAGTAGACCAGGTCCTGCTGCCAGCGTTCGGCCGTGGTGGACCAGTAGATGGAGTACGCCTTGTCCGGTGCGGTGACGAACCCCCGGTTGCGCACCTGCAGTCGGTTGCCCTGGTTGCTGGTGTAGCGGAACTCCCAGTCGGCGGCGTCGAGGAAGTAGTCGACGGCTTCGATCCGTACCCGCTCGTAATTGTTGTAGGTGCCCCGCCGCGTCTGCTCCTGGTTCTGCCAGTCGGCGACCGGATCCGGCTTCGGGTTGTCGGTCTGGTCGATGATGATCAGCCGGCCGAGTCGACCGTTCTCCCGGAACTCCACCCGGGTTCGTTCGCGGCTGACCGACCAGCCTTCCGGCACCGGCACCGAGAACCCGGTCTGGTCCTCGTGCAACCGCCAGCCGTCGGGCAACGGCGACTGCGGGTCCGGCGGCTGGGGCGACTCATCGCTCTGCGGCGGCACCGCCGGCACCTCGGGCGACGTCTCGGCCGCCGGTGAACTCGGTTCGACACTCGGCTCGGCGCTCGGCGCGCCGGAGGTCGGGGCCGGGGCCGACGGCGTGGCCGAGGCGGCCGGACCGGTGCCAAGCTGCCCGTCGGGCTCGTCCTCGTCGCCGGTGGCAAGCAGCGCGACGGTCACCAGCAGCGCCAGTACGACGACAGCGGCCACACCGCCGATCAGCCAGGTACGGGGCAGCTTGGTGACGGACCGGACAGCCCGCGCGGCGCGGTCGAGCAGCAGGGCCGGGATGGACCAGTTTCGCCGGTCCGACGCGGTGGCGGCCGGCACCGACTCGGGTTGTTCCTGGACCGGTGGCCGCTCGGCGGGCTCGGCGACCGTCGGCTGCTTCGTCGCCGTCGGCTGCTCAGCCGCCTTGGCCGTCGCCGTCGGCTGCTCAGCCGCCTTGGCCGCCGCCGGCTGCTCAACCGCTGGCTGCTCGGCAGGCTCGGCGGCCGGTGCCCGCTCGGCCGGCTTACGGCTCGGCGCCGTCTCCTTGCGACCCGGCACCACCTGGGTGCGCTCTGCCTGGGGCAGCACGGTGGTCTCCGACGGCGGCTCACCGGATTTGGTCGGCAACACACTCGTCTCGGCTGCGCCCGCAGCTGCGGTCGCCGCGCCGGCGGGTTGGTCGGTCGGCGGCACCACCCTGGTCGGGTCCGCCGAGTTGGTCGGCCGGGTGACCGGCGGGCCGTACTTGGCCGGGCCGGGGACCACCGGCAACGCGGTCGGCAACGGGGCCACCGGCGGCGACACCGGCTCCGACGGGACCGGGGTGCGCGGCGTGCCGCCGCGCGGACCGGGCACGATCCCCGACCGGGACTCGCCGGGGCGGACCTCCCGGCTGCCGTACGGGCTGGGTCGGCGTACCCCGTCGAGCAGTGAGCGACCGCGACGCGGACCGCGCCCGGCGGCGCGGGTCAGTAGCCGCTCCGCCTCGTCGGCCTTCATCCGGGTGTACGGGTCCTTGCGCAGCAGCCCGGCCAGCACCGGCTTGAGTGGACCGGCCCGGCGGGCGGGCGGCGGCGGCTCGGTGGCCAGCGCGGAGAGCGTCGCGATGGCGGTCTGCCGGGCGTACGGCGACTGCCCCTCGACGGCCGCGTACAGCGTCGCGCCGAGCGACCACAGGTCGCCTTCCGGCCCGGCACTGCCGGTACGGGCCCGCTCCGGGGCGATGTACGCCGGTGAGCCCAGCACCAGCCCGGTACGGGTGACGTTGGGGTCACCCGGCACAGTGGCCAGGCCGAAGTCGGTGAGCACCACCCGGCCGTCGTGGCCGAGCAGTACGTTGCCGGGCTTGACGTCCCGGTGCATCACCCCGGACAGGTGGGCGGACCGGAGCGCGCCGAGCACGCCGAGGCCGATCTCCGCGGCCCGGGTCGCCGGGACCGGGCCGTTCTGGGCGAGCACGTCCTGCAGCGACCGGGACGGCACGTACTCCATCACGATCCACGGGTCGCCGTCGGTGCGCAGCACGTCGAAGACGCGTACCACGTTGGTGTGGTTGAGTCGGGCGATCGCCCGCGCCTCGCGCAGCGAGCGCTCCCGCATCTCGCGGCGTTCCTGGTCGGTGAGGCCCGGCGGCGGCACCAGCTCTTTGATCGCCACGTCCCGGTGCAGCACCTCGTCGCGGGCCTTCCAGACCCGGCCCATGCCGCCCTGACCGAGCGGCTCGACCAGCCGGTAACGGTCTGCAACTAGTTGCGGGGGCACAGCGGACATCCAAATGACCGTACCCGGAAGGCTTGGGTGCCACACGATCGGCACGCGGCCGGTGTGAGCCGCGCGTCATATGGTACCGGGGTGGCAACCTGACGCCGAGGGTAGCGCGCCAGTAATGATCACCACTCGCCGGCCGGTCGCCGGCCGGCCTGGTCGGCACGTACGCTCGGCCGATGAGCGACGCGGAGCCGGCCTGGCGGATCGTCCGGGGCACCCCGACCCCCGAGGAGTTGGCGGCGCTGGTGGGCGTGCTCGTCGCCCGTACCCGTCCGATTGCCGACAGTGGCACCGACCGGTCGGCACCGTCGCGGTGGGCCCGCAGCGCCCGACCCATGCCGGGTTTCCCGGGCCGGCTCGGTCCGGACGCCTGGCGCGCCAGCGCGCTGCCCCACTGATCATCGGTACCGCATGCTGCGGCCGGTAGCCTGACCACCCGTGGCTACCTCCCTGCGTCCGCGTCTGGTGCTCGCCTCGGCGAGCCCGGCCCGGCACAAACTGCTGCAGGCCGCCGGAATCACCCCTCAGGTGCTGGTGAGCGGCGTCGACGAGGAGTCGGTGACGCTGGACCGGGCCGACGAGCTGTGCCTGGAGCTGGCCCGGCTCAAGATGGCCGCCGTCGCCGACCGACTCCGACCGGACCTCGCCGACGACGACACCGACCTGCTGGTCCTCGGCTGCGATTCGGTGCTCGACTTCGACGGGGAGATCCTCGGCAAGCCGGCCGACGCCGTCGACGCGACCGCGCGGTGGCGGCGGATGCGCGGGCGGTCCGGGGTGTTGTACACCGGCCACGCGCTGACCAGTCTGGCCACCGGCGGGTACGCCGGGGCCGCCGCCGCGACCGTGGTGCACTTCGCCGACGTCACCGACGACGAGATCGCCGCGTACGTGGCGACCGGCGAACCGCTGCAGGTGGCCGGGTCGTTCACCATCGACGGGTTGGGCGGGCCGTTCCTGGAACGGATCGAAGGTGACCACGGCACGGTGGTGGGGTTGTCGCTGCCGCTGCTGCGCCGGCTGGTCAGCGAGGTCGGCTACCGGATCACGGATCTGTGGGGCGAGCCCGACACCGGCCGGTAGTCGGACTACCGTCTGCCCCATGACCACCAAGACCTTGCCGATGACCGACGCCCTGCAGGCGTACGTCATCGCCCACGGCACCCCGCCGGACGAGATCGTCAGTGACCTCATCGCCGAGACCGCCAGCACGCTGCCGGAGAACGCGCAGATGCAGGTCGCGCCGGAGCAGGCGGCGCTGATGACCCTGCTGACCCGGCTGGTGAACGCCCGCCGGGCGGTGGAGGTCGGCACCTTCACCGGGCTGTCCGCGCTGGCCATCGCCCGTGGTCTGCCGGCGGACGGGCAGTTGATCTGTCTCGACGTGTCGGAGGAGTTCACCGCGGTGGCCCGGCGCTACTGGCAGCGGGCCGGGGTCGACGGCCGGATCGACCTGCGGATCGGTCCGGCGGCCGACTCGCTGCGGGCGTTGCCGGGCGAGCCGCACCTCGACCTGGCGTTCATCGACGCCGACAAGATCAGCTACCCGGTCTACTGGGGTGAGCTGGTGCCCCGGATGCGGCCCGGCGGGCTGATCGTGATCGACAACGTGCTGCGGCACGGTCGGGTGCTGGATCCGCAGAGCGAAGAGGACGAGGCGATGGTCGCCTTCAACCAGCAGGTGGCCGCCGACGACCGGGTGGACGTGGTGATGTTGGCGATCGCCGACGGGCTGACCCTGGCCCGACGCAGGTGACAGCGGGTCGACGCAGGTGACGGCAGGTCGACGCAGGTGACGGCGGGCCGGCCGGGACGGCGGTAGCCTGGAGCGGCTGCCCTCTGTGCCGTTGCCGTGCGCAGAGGGCAGCCCCGTGCCCGGCTACCGAAGAGCGGGGACTACCGGACGCTGCGGGCGAAGGCGCGGGCCGCCCAGGTGACCGCGAGACTGGCCAGCGCCAAGGTGATCAGCAGACCCTGCCAGACCGCGTCGTCGCCGAGGTTGCCGGCGAACAGCGCCCGAGTGCCGTCGACCGCCCAGGAGAACGGGTTCCATTGCGCCACCCGCTGCAGCCACAGCGGCGCGAAGGCCAGCGGCAGCAGGATGCCGGAGAGCAGCAGCACCGGCTGGGCCACCGTGTTCATCAGCGGGGCCAACGCGTCCTCGCTGCGCACCAGCAACGCCACGCCGTACGACACCGCCGAGGTCATCAGCGCGATCAGGGCGAGCAGCAGGTACGCCAGCAGCAGGTAGCCGAGGTGCACGGTGAGCCCGAACGGGATCGCCAGCACCGTGATGATCACGGCCTGCAGCAGCAGGGACACCACGTCGCGCAGGCTGCGGCCGAGCAGCAGGGCGAGCCGGCTGACCGGGGTGACCCGGGAGCGCTCGATCACCCCGGCGCGCAGTTCGGCGATCAGGCCGAAGCCCTGGAACAACCCGCCGAAGATGGCCAGCAGCACCAGCAGGCCGGGGACGAAGAGGCGGTAGACCTCCGCGTTGGTGGTCGCCCCCATCGGGGCCAGCGCGGGCTTGAGCAGCGGGGCGAACAGCACCAGGTACATGATCGGCTGGAACACCCCGACGAAGATCCAGACGGGATTGCGCAGCAGCAGCAACGCCTGCCGTTGGAAGATCAGCCAGGTGTCGCGGAAGAACTTCATCGTGCGGTCTCCATGGTCAGCTCTCACGCAGCGAACGGCCGGTCTTGGTGAGGAACACGTCGTCGAGGCTGGGCCGGTGCAGCTCGATCGAGCCGAGTTCGAGACCGGCGCCGTCGATGGTGCGCAGGATCTGCGGGATGGCGGTGGCGCCGTCGTCGACGAAGAGCCGTACGCCGCCGTCGTCGGGGGTCTCCAGCTTGCTGACGTACGGCTGGCTGTCGAGCAGTTGCGCGGCGGCGGCCGACTCGTCCGGGCGCAGCCCGACGGTGACCACCTCGCCGGCGACCTCCCGCTTGAGCGCGGCCGGGGTGCCCTCGGTGACGATCTCGCCGTGATCCATGATCGCGATCCGGTCGCAGAGCGCGTCCGCCTCGTCGAGGTAGTGGGTGGTGATGAAGACGGTCATACCTTCGGCGCGCAGCCGGCGGATCTCGTCCCACATGTGGGCCCGGCTCTGCGGGTCCAGCCCGGTGGTCGGCTCGTCGAGAAAGACCACCTTCGGCTCGTGGATGATGCCCAGCGCGATCTCGACCCGGCGGCGCTGACCGCCGGAGTACGTCTTGCACTTGCGGTCGGCGTACTCGGTCAGCTGGAAGGCGGCGAGCGCCCGGGTGGCCCGACGTTGCGCCTCGGCCTTGCCGATGCCGTACATCCGGGCGTGCATCACCAGCTCTTCGCGGCCGGTGACCTCGTCCCACGTACTGCCGCCCTGGGCCACGTAGCCGATCCGCCGACGGACCTCGCCGGGGTTGCGCAGCAGGTCGGCCCCGGCGATGACGGCCTCCCCGCCGTCGGGCTCGATCAGCGTGGCGAGCATCCGCAGCGTGGTGGTCTTACCGGCGCCGTTGGGCCCGAGGAAGCCGAAGATCTCCCCCTGCTCGACCAGCATGTCGACGCCTCGGACCGCGTCCACGGTCTTGGCGCCGCGCCCCTGTCGGGAGCGGAACGACTTCCGCAGCCCTTTGGTCTCGATCATGAAGTGTCTCCTGGCTTGCCGAGCCGGCCGGCCGCCGGCCGCTCTCCCCCGTGGGCAGGCCGGGCCGCCCAGCTCCCCACGCTGCGTCTGGCACGCTAGACCCCGGCGATCGGGCTAGTCAACGTTGATTATTGCCGGGTGATCTGGCCGACTCCCGGTCGGCGGCGTCCAGGTCAGCCTGCCACCCCGCCCAGGTGCCGTCAGCCGGCTCCTCCGCCGGGTGATACGACGCGCCCGACTCGATCAGCCCGGCGATCCGGTCACACCACGCGATCTCCCCGTCGACCCGGGCGATGGTCAGCTCCAGCATCCAGCCGACGTACGACGGTTTCTGCCGCAACCATCCGGCGGCCAGGTCGTCACGGGCCACCGCGTTGCCGGCCCGCAGCATCGCGGCCCGACCCCGCAACGCCGCGACCGCCTCCGCGCGGGGCAGCGCCGGCAGAAAGGCGAATGCGCTGAGGAACGGATCGGCCGACGGCCGACAGTCGCGCCAGTGCTGCCGCAGCAACGAGTCGAACTCGTCGACCCCGGTGGGGGTGATCTCGTAGCTGGTCCGGGCCGGCCGGGCACCCACCTGGGCGGTGCCGACCTGGCGGAGCAGCCCTTCCTCGGCGAGCTTGCGCAACGCGTGATATATCGACCCCGGTGCAATGTTGGCCCAGCTGTCCGCCCGCCAACTGAGCAGCTCACGGCGCACGTCGTAGCCGTGCACCGGTTGCATCCATTTGACCAGACCGAGAATCATCATCCGGGTGGCAGACACATCCGGGAGCCTAATCGCCAGTGTGTCATCCCACACTGAGCGCCGGTTCAGTTGATCAAGCAGGCCGTTAGACTCCGGCTTGATCCGTGAGCAAAGGAGAACAGGGCGTGCGCAAAGTTCTCGTCGCAAACCGGGGCGAAATCGCGGTCCGGGTGGTCCGCGCCTGCCGGGACGCCGGGCTGGCCAGCGTCGCCGTGTACGCCGACCCGGACCGCTCGGCGGTGCACGCCGGGCTGGCCGACGAGGCGTACGCCCTCGGCGGGGAGACCGCCGCCGACACGTACCTGCGGATCGACAAACTGCTCGACGTCGCCGCCCGGTCCGGAGCCGACGCCGTCCACCCCGGCTACGGGTTCCTCTCCGAAAACGCCGACTTCGCCGCCGCGGTAATCGACGCCGGCCTGACCTGGATCGGCCCCAGCCCGCAGGCGATCCGCGACCTCGGCGACAAGGTCACCGCCCGGCACATCGCCCAGCGGGCCGGCGCGCCGCTGGTGCCCGGCACCGCCGATCCGGTCGCCGGCCCGGACGAGGTGACCGCCTTCGCCGAGCAGTACGGCCTGCCGGTAGCGATCAAGGCTGCGTTCGGCGGCGGCGGACGCGGCCTGAAGGTCGCCCGCGAGATGGCCGAGATCGCCGACCTGTTCGAGTCGGCCACCCGTGAGGCGGTCGCCGCGTTCGGTCGCGGCGAATGCTTCGTCGAGCGCTACCTGGACCGCCCCCGGCACGTCGAGGCGCAGGTCCTCGCCGACCAGCACGGCAATGTGATCGTGGTCGGCACCCGGGACTGCTCGCTGCAACGCCGCCACCAGAAGCTCGTCGAGGAAGCACCGGCGCCGTTCCTCACCGACGCCCAGCGTGCCGAGATCCACGCCAGCGCCAAGGCGATCTGCCGCGAGGCCGGCTACCACGGTGCCGGCACCGTCGAATACCTGGTCGGCGTCGACGGCACCATCTCCTTCCTGGAGGTCAACACCCGGCTGCAGGTGGAGCACCCGGTCACCGAGGAGACCGCCGGCATCGACCTGGTCCGCGAGCAGTTCCGGATCGCGGACGGCGAGCCGCTGCGGTTCACCGAGGATCCGACCCCACGCGGGCACTCCATCGAGTTCCGGATCAACGGCGAGGACCCGGGCCGCAACTTCCTGCCCGCGCCCGGTGCCATCACCGCGCTGCGGTTGCCGACCGGCCCAGGCGTACGGGTGGACACCGGCGTCACCGCCGGCGACGTCGTCAGCGGCAACTTCGACTCGCTGCTGGCCAAGCTGATCGTCACCGGCGAGACCCGCACCGAAGCACTGGAACGCGCCCGGCGGGCGCTGGACGAGATGGTGGTCGACGGGATGGCCACCGCTCTGCCGTTCCACCGCCTGGTGGTCCGCGACCCGGCGTTCACCAGCGAGCCGTTCACCGTGCACACCCGGTGGATCGAGACCGAGTTCGACAACACTGTCCCGGCGTTCACCCCGCCGGCGGCGGCCGACACGCCGGCCGAGGCCCGCGAGACCGTCGTGGTCGAGGTCGGCGGCAAGCGGCTCGAGGTCAGCCTCCCCGCCGGCTTCGGCGGCGGTACGCCGCCAGCGGCGACCGCCGAACGCCGGGCGACGCGCCGACGCGGTGGCGGCACTGCGGCGGCCGCCGCCAGCGGTGACGCGCTGGTCTCACCGATGCAGGGCACCATCATCAAGATCGCCGTCGCCGACGGCGACCAGGTCGCCGAGGGCGACCTGGTCGTGGTGCTGGAGGCGATGAAGATGGAGCAGCCGATCAACGCGCCCAAGGCCGGCACGGTCTCCGGCCTGGCCGCCGAGGTCGGCGCCGTGGTCAGCGCCGGTGCCACGATCTGCTCGATCAGCTGACCTCACTCGCCAAACTGACCTTTTAGCCTCCGGCTCTGCACGACATGGTCGCTCGTCAGCCGACCGAGGAGGTCCGTGCAGGCGTCGGCTTCGGTGGGGTGCCGCACCTCGTCGGTGCGGCGGCCCCGTTCGCTGTAGTAGACGCTCCACCGGCCACCGTCGTGGACCAGGCAGTACGCCTCGTCACGGTCGCTTCCGACGCTGTACGCGTCGGCGGGCACGCCCGCCGCCGGTAGTCGTGCGGTCAGCTCAGCTGAGTTGATCACTAAATCACCCGATCTTACTCAGGTAGCCGGCGTCCAACAGTCCCTGGACACTAGCTGGCAGGTAATACTGGACGCCCATGCCCATCTCGCCGAACCACGGCGCGATCGTGGCCTCCCGGGCAACGAGACGACGCTCGACCTGGTACACGGTGTACGGCTTGAGCTGGGTCCCCGGCGCCAGGGCCCGGTTGGTGTACGGAGTCCCCGTCGGCGACACGTACCGCCCACCCGGGTAGCCGTACCGGTCGACCCGCTGACCCGGCGTCAACACGGTCACCTTCTCCGCGCCGAGTGCCCCGTTGTTCGGCGGCCAGACGACCCCACCGTCCGGGCCGACCCCGCACGTGCAGGACTCAGGATGCCCAGGCGACGCACCACCGCAGTTGTGCACCAGGACCGGCCGGTCGGCCGCCACCACATAGTAGGTGTGGACGCCGGCGACGGTGAGGTCGTTCATCCACTTCAGGCCGGTCCACACCCGGACCGCCGCGACCCGCTGGGTGGTTTCGCCGTCCGGGCTACGCAGCCGGTCACCAGGCCGCAGATCTTCGGCGTCGGTCCACCGGTTGGTGGTGGCGCTCCAGAACGGGTGGTGCGCGGTCGTCTCGACGACCGTGCTCTCACCGGTCTCCGTGTCGGTGACCGTGACATCGGTCAACTCCCGGTCGGCGTGACCGTGCAGCAGCCGCACCGGCCGGGCGGTGGTCCGCCCCGTCGCCGGGTCGGTGGCCAGCACCTGGTCGTCGAGCTCGACCTCGGCGATCGGCTTGCTGCTGCCGTCGGCCATCCGTACCCGGGTGTCCGGGGCGAAACTGTGCCGGACACAGCTGGCGGCCGTGTCTGCGGCGTCGTCGACCCGGCTGCCACCAGTCCGGGCGGCGTCGTCGACCCGGCTACCGCCAGCGCGGGCGGCGTCGTCGACCCGGCTACCACCAACGCGGGCCGCGTCGTCGGCGTAGTCGGCCACCTCCCGGGTGGCCCGGCTGGTGCCGCGCGACACCGCCTGCGACAGGTCGTCGAACTTGCGCCCGACGGCCTTGCCCGCCGACGCGACGGCCCTGCCGGCCGATGCTGCGGCCTTACCGGCCGACGCCGCAGCCTTGCCGACACCGGTGCCGGCGACCTTCTTCGCCCCGGCGGACCCGGCCTTGCTCAACGCCTTGCCCGCTGCCGGGCCCATCATCGGCAACGCCGCGCCCAGACCACCGGCGACCCCACCCAGTACGGCGGTGCGCAGCAGCTCGACGCCGGTCTGGCCCTGCATGGCACCGGTGACCAGGGCACCGGTCACGCCGGAAGCCACCCCACAGGCGACCGCTCCGACCCCGGTCCAGCCGATCGCGACCATGCAGGCGGCTTCGACGAAGAACCCGACCAGCGCGCCGACGATGTCGGCCTTGTGCTCGACGATCCAGTCCCGGGCCGTACGGGCCCACTGGCCGACCTGGTCGACGGCCCCTTTGATCGCCTCGGCCATCTTCTGATAGGCCTGCGACAAAGCTTGCTTGACGTCGTTGAACTTCTCAGCGATCTGTTCGCGGGCCGCCTGTGCCCACTCAGACACTCGCTCCCACGCCTGCTGCACCCCGGCCTTGACCGTGTTCCAGGCCTTCTGCACGCCGGAGGAGATCTTCTTCCAGGCGTTGCGCAGCCGCTTGCCGAAGTGACCGGTCGGGTCGGTGACCGTCAGCGAGTTGCCGTCGCCGTACTGGTAGCGGTTTGCCCGGATCGAGTCGGGCACCGGGCTGACGGTGACGCTGTCGCGGCTGTCGAACTGACCGACGGCCGGGTCGTACCAGCGGGCGTGCATGTTGACCCGATCCGACCGGGGATCGGTCCACTCCGACTGGTAGCCGAGGTTGCCCTCCATGCCACTGGTGGCGGTCACCTCACCCAGCGGCGAGTAGGTGCGGTTGCCGGTCACCGACGTACCGGCGGTGTTGAACTGGGCGACGATGTCGTCGTGCAGATCGGTCCAGAGCATCCGGCTGGTGCCGCCCGCCCGGACCGCGACGGCACCGCCGTCCGGATCCCGCAGGTACTTCGCCGCGCCGTCCATGGCGAGGTCGTTGCCGAGCCCGGTGTACCGGAAGTCGCTGCGCAGCGCCCGGCCCAACGCGTCGTAGGTGTACTCCCGGGCGTTGCCGCCGTCGGTCGGCTGCTGGCTGACGATCTGGTCGAAGGCGTCCGCGACCCCGACCGAGGTGGTGCCGCCGGTGACGGTCTGCTTACGGGTGCCCCGGGCGGTGTAGGTGTAGCTGGTGCCGGTGCTGTCCGAGACGAGCCGGTTGCGGGCGTCGTGGACGTAGTCGACGTCGCCGACCCCGGTCCGGTTGCCGGCGGCGTCGTACCGGTAGCCGACCGTGGTGTTGCCGTCGTCCCAGGAGGTGAGCCGGTCGGCCAGGTCGTACGTGTACGTGTTGCTGACCGTCGTCGAGCCACGGGTGACCGTCTTGCTGGTCTCGTTGCCGTTGGCGTCCCACCCGTAGGTGATCGTCCCGAGGACCTGCCCGTTGGACCGCACCAGCCGGTCACTGGTCAGCCGGTGCAGATCGTCGTAGGCGAACACCCGCCGGTTGTTGGTGCCGCCGTAGGACATCGACGACACCGCCGACATCTCGTCGTAGGAGTAGCCGATCGAAACCCCGGCGCTGCTGTTGCTCAGCGACGCCAACCGGCCGGCGCTGTCGTAGCCGTACTGGGTCAACCCGGCCGCGTCGTCCCGCGAGGCCATCGACCCGTCCGGGGTGTAGGTGAACGACGCGTCCCCGGACGGGCCGGTCACCGACAACGGCAACCCCCGGTCGTCGTACACGACCTGGTTGGTGCCCCCCGGCGCGGAGAACTCCACCATCCGACCCGCCGGGTCGTAGCCGTACGTCCGGTCCTGGGTCGCCGCCTCGGCACCGGAGCCGGACTGGCGCTCCAGCCGACCGGCGTCGTCGTAGACCAGGGTCCGGGTCACCCCACCCGGGGCACGCTGCGACACCGGCTGCCCGGCCACGTCGTACACAGTGGTGTATGTGCGGTCCGCCGCGTTCGGGTACGCCGCCGTGGCCGGCTCGATCCGCGACTGCGGCAACCCCCACACGTTGTACGTCGACCGGAACGCCTGCCCCCGCCCGTCGGTGAACCGGGTCGGATTGCCGGCCAGGTCGTAGCCGTACGACGAGTCGATGGTGGTGCCGGCAGCCACCGGCTCGGACTGGGTGCGCAGCAGGCCCGTCGCGTCGTAGCTCAACCGGGTCGTGGTGCCCCGCGCGTCCGTCGCCGACACCATGTTGCCGGCGGCGTCGTAGGTCCAGGCCGAGGTGGCCAGGGCGGCCCCGCCGGTCGCCCGGTACGCCGCCGTCGCGGTCGGCTGGGACAGCGGGTCGTAGATGGTGGTGGTGTAGGTGCCGTCCGGGTTGGTCTGTTTCACCGGCCGACCCAGGGCGTCGTGGTCGACCCGGCTGGTCTGCCCGGCACCGTCGACGACGCTGGCCAGCTCACCGGCGGCGGTGTAGCCGTACCCGGTGGTCACCCCGGCCGGGGTGACCACCGTCGACAGCCGACCGGCGGTGTCGTAGGCCATCGTGGTGGTGTGCGTCTTGCCGGTCTGGCGGACCGCCTCGCTGACGCTGGTGGTCCGGCCCAACAGGTCGTACGTGCTGCCGGTCACCGCCCCGGTGGGGTCGGTCACCGCCAGCAGGTTGCCCGCCAGGTCGTAGCGGGCGGTCGTGGTGGCGTCGTCCGGCGCCACCTGGGTCACCGCCCGGCCAAGTTGGTCGTAGGTGAACTCGGTGGTCCGGCCCAGCGGGTCGGTCCGCGACACGACCTGGCCGAGGCTGTCGTACACCGTCGTGAAGACCGGGACGACCGGGGTCGACCCGCCCGGCGGGGTGTACGCGGGCGGCCGGGTCTCGAAGGGCCGGCCGGCCCGGTCGTAGGTGTACCGGGTCACCGCGCCGTTCGGGTCGGACTCCGCGGTGACCTCGCCGAACGTGTTGTAGCCGATCCGCTCCACCGGTCGGGCCGTGACCACCGCCGCGTCGAGTTCACCGGTCTCGGCCTGCACCTCGGGGCCGGTCGACACCGCTGGCCGGTCGGCCTCGTCGTGGGCCACGTTCGTGGTGTTGCCCAACGGATCCAGCACCGCCGTGGCCAGACCACCGTCGTCGAGCACGTGGCTGGTGCGCGACACCGTGGCGTCGGCCGCCGGTACGGTGCCGGCAACCACCCGGTCGGCCCAGCCGGCGTCCGCCGACACGCCCTGGTACAGCTGCAGGTCGGAGATGGCCCCGTCGAGCCCGGAGCCGATCCGTAGCCCGCCCCTCGCCATGCTGTGGTAGCGCGCGCCGGTGCTTTCGCCGACCTTGTCGCCGTCGATGAACACGGTGAACCGGTCGGCCTGCGGGTCGACGCCGACGGCCAGGTGCTGCCACTCGTTCTCCTGCACCGCGCCTTCCCCGAAGGGACATTCGCACCGGATCAATCCGCCCATCTGCTGCTCGTTCGTGGACACCCGCCATCCGTCGATGGTGTGGTCGAACCGGAGCTGGAAGGCGAAGTCGCGGTTTGCGGTGGACGCGCTCAGCCGGGCGGCACCGGGCACGGTCAGCACCGCGCCGGACTTGCCGTCGTTGTCGACCCGTACCCAGGCTGCCACGGTGTACGGCCGGGTGGTGTCCACCGCTGGCGCGGCCGTGGTGATCTGCGACGACGACGCACCGGTGAACGCCGCGACCCGCCCCCGCTCGGCGTCGTTCTCCCAGGTCACGCCGGTAGCCGTACCGGGGCTGTTACCGGCCGAGTCGGCCGCCGCCGTACCGCTGGTCTCGTTCAGCCGCCAGCGGGCCACCGGCGTCGTCGTCCGGTCCGTCGCCCGGTAGCGGGTCTGCGAGACCTCCCGGCCGAGGATGTCGTACGCGTGGTCGGTGACGGCCAGCGTCGCGCCGGAGCCGTCCCGGGCGACGCTGGACAGCACCTGGTCACCCGGCGACAGCGTGGTCTCGGTGACCCGGTGCAGCCCGTCGGGGTCGAGCACGCTGCGGATCTGCCGGCCCGCCGCGTCGTAGGCGTACGTCATGACGGTCTGTCCGTTGTCGGTGCGCTGCTCGACCAGGTTGCCGGCCGCGTCGTAACGGTTGTCTTCCAGCAGGAAGGAACTGTCCCCGTCGGTGCGGGTCACCGTCGCGGTCCGCCCGTCGTCGGTGTACGTGTACGTCGTGACGTGCCCCATCGCGTCGGTGGTCGACGCCAGCCGGCCCGCCGGGTCGTAGACGTTCGACTCCACCACCAGGTCCACGGCAGGAGTCGGATCGTTCGGGTCCCCGGTGTAGCCCTTCAGCGTCCGCGACAGCAGGTCGCCGTTGGCATCCACCTGGTAGGCGTTGACCGTCCCGTCCGGGTCGGTCTGCTCCACCAGGTGTCCGTAGACGTCGTAGCGGTAGCCGGTTGTGGCGTCCATCGGGTCGACGGCCTGCGACCGACGGCCGTGGTCGTCGTAGGACCATCCACTGACCCGGGCCACGTCCCCACCGGTGGCGTCGCTGACCCGCTGCTCGGTCAGGAACCCGTCCGGGCTGTACGCGTGCTGCGTCACCGCCGTGTGCACCGCGCCGGTCACCCGGTCCGTCACCGCCGGATCGGTCCGGGTCGCCACCCGACCCATCGCGTCGTACGTGTACGTGGTGGTCCGCCCCTGCGGGAACGACGGCGTCACCACCGTCTCGGTCAGTTCCCGACCCAACCGGTCGTAGGTGTAAGTGGTGGTCGCGCCCGCCGGGTCGACCACCGTCGCCACGTCACCGGCCGAGGTGTACGTGATCAGCTGCCAGCCCTTCGACGGGTCCAGCACCTGTGCGGGCAGCCCGGCCGGAACGCTCCCGCCGGTGGTGTAGGCGATCTCCGTACGCCGGCCGAGCGGATCCACCGTGCTGCGCAGGTCACCGTTGGAGCTGTCGTAGAGGTAGAGCGTCCGGTAGGTGTCGTCCTGCGCGCTGGACGAGCCCGGCCCCCGCGCCTCCGTCAGCCGGTCGCTCTTCGGATGCGTCGGGTCGCTGCTGTAGAAGGTGTAGGTGGAGTAGCTGCTGGAACACTTCTCGGCGGCCTGGTCCTGGCAGGTCACCTCCTGGATGGTGTTGCCGCGCTCGTCCTGCACCGACCGGGTGACGATCCCGTTTGGGTCGTACTCCAGGCTGGTGAACCCGCCGGTGTCGTACCCGTACAGAGTGGTGCGGCCCAGCGCGTCGGTCTGCGACACCTTCCGCCCGGAGACCAGGTCGTAGGAGTACGACACCTGATGCCCGCCCGGGTCGGTCACCGACACGATCGTCACCGGGTTGGCCACCGTTGTGGTCTGCGTGTCCTGCGCCGCCGAGTCGACCTGCGTCGCACCGGGCGGCAGGGCGTCCGCCGGCAATTGGCCGGCCGCCGTCTCCGACAGCCCAGGAGCCTCCGTGCCGCCGCCGGTCGCTGCGGTGACCACCAGCGGCACCGTCTGCCCGACCGACCCGTGGTGCAACGTCACCTCGTCGGTGCCCAACGCCCGGTGGTAGAACGCCACCTCCGCCAGCGACCCCGCGTAGTACGCCGTCGCCCCGACGGCCAGACCCGACCAGCCGTTGCCGGTGTACCCCGCGCCGAGATACCCCTGCCCCTGCGGGCCGGCGGCCGGCAACGCGCCGGTGCTCGACTGCACCGGCACCCCGTCGAGATACAGCACCTGCGTCGTGGCGTCGGCGGCGTCGGTCGTGGTCAGTACGGCGTGGTGCCACGCGCCGTCGTTGACCGGCGACGGTGACGTCAGCGCCAGCGCCCACCGCTGCTTCGCCTGGCTGGTGGCGCAGCTGCGGATGGCCAGCGCGGTGCCGTCAGTGGTGGACGAGCCCGGCACCTCCAGGCAACGGCCCGACCCGGTGTTGCGCCAGCCGCCCTGGTGCGGCGTCCACTTCTGGTTGGCGCTGGTCGAGCAGGTCTGTGCCTGGACCAGCGTGCCGTTGCCGGTGGCCTGGCCGGTCAGGCCCAGACACTTGTCGCCGCGCCGCAGCTGCTGGCTGGTGCCGACGTACCGCCAGCTCTGCGCGGACGTGGCGGCGCAGGTGCCGACCTGCACCTTGGTGCCGTTGGTGGCCAGCTCCGCGCACTTACCGGCGAGCCCCGACGTCAGCGGCCCGGTCGGCTCGGTCGACGGGGCCAGGCCGCGCAGCCGACCGTCGGCGTCGATCCACAGCACCGGCGATCCCGCCGACGGCGTACCGCCGACCGCCGCGTCCTGCGTGCCCAGCAGCACCCCGGCGGTCGCCGTGGTCTTGAACCACAGCTCCTGTGACTTCGCGCCGGTCGGCGTGACCCGGGCCCCGGGCACCGACACCAGCGACGATTCCCCGTCGAACGACACCGCGGTGCCGTCGGCGAACGGCCCTGCCGCGCCCAGCGTCACCGCGCTGAACGTCGCGGTCTCCTGCCACGTCTCGTTGACCGCGTCGACCCCGGCGGCGTCGCGCAGCCGCCAGTAGTCGGTGGGTGCCGAGCCCAGCACGGCCGCCGCGTACAGGGCGCTGGTGCCGGCCACCCGGGGCGTGCCCATCGTCCAGGTCCCGCCGTTGCTGTCGGTCAGCGACGCCAGTTTGCCGGTGACCGGGTCCTTTGCCAGCTCTGCCAGGGTCCGCCCTTCGGCGCTGGTCACCGTGGACAGCTGCCAGCTCTGCGCGCGCGCCGTACCGTTGATCTCGGTGACGTCGGCGTCGGTCAACGTCCGGTCGAAGAACGCCACGTCGGCGATCTGGCCGGTGAAGAAGTTCGCGTGCCCGGTGTTGTTGGCGGAGCCCTGATGCGGCTGGTCCGGCCAGTTCCCACCGACGAACCCGGCACCCACGTACTCGTACGCCGACCCGCCGATGTCGAACATCTCGATCAGGCCGTCGCGGGTCGCCTGCCGGGTGCCGTCCAGGTACAGGGCCTGGCTGGCGCCCGCCCCGGCCAGCACCACGTGATGCCACTGGCCGTCGTCGACCCGACCGGACGACTGCATGGTGGTGCCGGCGAAGCCGTCGTAGAACTTCGCGTGCAGCTTCCCACTCGTCCCGACGTAGATCGCCGGCGTGTAGTTGCGCGACGTCGTACCGTCCGAGACCGGGTCGTGCTGGTAGGAGAACAGCACCCCGGCCCGCGACGACGCGCCGGTGCGGAACCACATGCTGACCGACTGGTACGCGCTGTCGTTGACCAGCCCGCTGGGCAGCCGCACCCGCGACGACGTGCCGTCGAACGCCGTCGACGTCGATGTCGAGCCCGGCCACACCGTCGGCGTCGGCCCCGGCGTCGTACCCTCGTAGAACGCCACGTCGGTGCCGCCGCGTTCCAGTACGTCGCTGGCGGCCCAGGTGGATCCGGCGGGCTCGTTCAACCGCCAGTACGACGACGGCGCGTGGTTGCGCACCGCGTTCGCCCCCTGATTGACGTTGTTGCCCCAGCCGTACGTGGTACACGCCGACGTCGGCGTACACGCCTTCGTCAGGCGGTCGTGGCTGCCGTAGGTGTACTGCCACACGTAGCCGCTGCCGCCAGCGGTCGGCGCGTCCGTCGTCACCTTGGTGACGTGCGACCCGACTGACGGGCTGGCGGTGCCCGCCCAGGTCAGCGTCAGCGACCGGCCTGAGGCGTTGGTCAGCTTCGAGATCAGTCCGCTGCCGTTGTACGTCGCCGTCAGGGTCCGGTCGTTGGCGTCGGTCACCGCCGTGAGCCGGAAGACCCCGCCGCCGGCGGACCGGCCGAACACGTACGTCGTGCCGTGTTTGACGGTCAGCCGGTACCCGGTGACCGTCGTACCGGACTTCGTCTCGGTCAGCACCTCGTAGCGCCCCGGCGGCGGCACGAAGGATCCGTCCGAGGTGGGGCCGAACGCGGCCTCCGAGCCGTCCGGGTAGGTCACCACGACGCTCTGCAGCGCCGCCGTCGTGCTGGTCCGCCCGGTCACCTGGGCGTCCAGCAGGCTCGACCAGCCCTGCCCGAACGCCCCGGACCGCCGGGTGTCCAGCGTGTTGTACGACCGGGTGATCGCCAGCTCCGGGCCGACCCCGGCCACCTGTGCGTCGGTCACCGTGGTCGTGTAGTTGCCGATCTCCGGGTGGTAGCCCACCCCCGGGTTCTGCGCCAGCCGCGATCCCAACGCCGGTTGTGGCACCCGGGTGTAGAACGTGTACCTCGGATACCGGGCCCCGTAAACGGCACCGTCGAACGGCTGCACGACCCACGAGTACTGCTTGTTCGACTGCAGCAGCCCGGCCGGGACGTCGTAGTAGGAGCCGGTGCCCTCGGTGACGTGCAGGACCGTGCCGGCGTCGTCGTGCAGCCAGAGCTTGTAGCTCACCGGCCCGGACTTGTCCGGGTCGTGGCCGTGCACGTACAACCGGGGGGTCAGCGTCGACACGACCGCGCCATGCACCGGGGAGCGCCGGCTCACCTGCGGCGGCAGGTTGGCCGTCATGGTCAGCTCCAGCCGGGGCGCGTGCGCTCCGTTGCCGTAGTTCGCCGAGGTGAACCTCGCCCCGGCGGCCGTGACCTGCTCGTCGTCGATCAGCGCCAGGCCGAGGTTGCGCTGCCCGAGGGCCCACCCCGAGATCAGGTCCCGGACGTCGACCTGCACCCACTGGCCACTCGTCGGGCCCGCCGACGGGTTGGCGCACGCCTGACCGTTGTCGGTGTAGTAGCGGTACCGCACCGAGCCGGGTTCGAGGTCCGGCCCGGGCAGCGCGGCGGTCGCCAGATCGCTGACCGTCCACTCCTGATCGACCAGGCCGACCTGCAGATCCTTGGCGTCGCAGCGCACCCGGTGGTTCAGGAACAACCGCAGGTACGCCGAGGCGATGATCGGCTTGGCGGGGGTCAACGCGGACGAGATGTCGAAGTTGAGGAACGTCCGGGAGCCGACTCCCCCGTTGTAGCCGACCTGCAGGTGGTTGCCGTTCTGCACGGTCGCGCCGGTGGCCGGGTCGGAGTCGACGAACACGTCCCCGTCGGGGCCGGTGGTCACCGTCGGATCCACCCGTACCGGGAAGACCCGCGCCGGGTCGGTCAGCCACGACCGGTCGGCGACCAGCCGCAGCGCCGGCCCGCCGTCGACCTCGGTCAGCTCCATCGTGACGGCCGCCGACTGCGCCGGCAGCCCGGTCTCCGCGTCGACCGACGAGTCCTGCATGAACGCCGGCGGGATCGACGCCACCACAGTGCCCGCGTCGTCGACCAGCTCGACCGAACCAGCCGAGGAGATGCGGGCCGTCACGCCCCGCAGCGTCAGCGGGAACACCCACTCCGACGCGGCCTGCGGCGACGCCAGGATCAGCGTCTCCTTCACCCCGTCCGGCCGGGCAACCAGCTCCAGGTCCGTGCCCGGCAGCACCTGCCGGTACGTCGCCGTCGCGCCGTCGACCTCCGGGGTCACCGCCGCCGCGTCGGCCAGGCTCCACCCGAACCCGCCGCCGCCGGGCAGCGGCAACTCGACCAGCGGCTCCCCCGCCGCCGTGTCGGATGCCGCTGCCCTCGCCCCGGATGCCGCCCCAGCCCCGGATGTCGACCCCAGCGACACCCCCATCGGGTTGTCGGTGACCCCCCACCGGTCACCCCGACGCACCAGGGTCGGATCGATCGGCCGCCACGACCCGTCCGCCGCCCGGTAGTTGACCTGACCGGTGCTCAGCTGCGCCGTCGTCGAACCGTCGGCGTTGTCGTACACCGTCATGGTCGACCGTGACGACCGGGCATCGCGGCGGCTCGTCGCCGGATCGTGGCGCGCCGCCGTCACCGGCGTCACCGACTCGTCCACCGCCGGCTGCCCGGCGTACCCCGGCAACCCGTCGACCAGCTGCTGCGCGGTGCCGGCGCCGCCGCTGGCCCGGGTTGCCGCCGTCGAGGTGTACCCGCCGGGGCCGGCACCGTCGCCGACCGGCGACACCGGGAGCTCAGCCGTCGCCGGGCCGCCCCACGGCAACCAGCCCGGCCGATCGGTGATCCACGACGTCAGCCACCCCACCGGGAATTCACCGTCGGCGGGCACCGCCCCCGGCGGCACCGACGATGACAACCCCACCAGCGCGGCGGCCACCACCGCGACTCCGCCGGCGCACCGCCGCCACCGGGCGAACGTCCGGGTGGTCCCCGTTCGACGACGGCGGTGCGGATCCTGGCTCGTTCCCATCGGTGGCGGCCTTTCTCGCTGCGGTACGCCGTTCGCCCAGTTAGGACCAGGAACAGATCGTGCCGGCTCGGGGCCGCCGAGTATTGAGGGAAATCTGAGGAAGCCGTTGGGGAAAACCAGGGAAGCGCTGAGCGCGCGCCAGCAGCCGGCCAGGCATGATGGACAGAGTGCGTGGTGCCGGCGGCGATGAAGCTGGAGCAGCCGATCAACGCGCCCAAGGCGCGTCCACTCATCAGTGCTGCCGGCGACTCCACTCGCGGCCGTTTGCCGCGCGTAGCAGGGTCAGCGCCGACTCGGCTCCGATCCGCAGGTGAAGCGCCCTGAGGTACTTGGCCTGCCCGGTCAGGGCCTTCCGGAGGCTGGTCAGCGTATGCGCGGACCGCGAGACCTGGTTACGTGGGCCGAGTCCCGCGGCCGCGACAAGATCCGGCAGGTCGGCGACCAGGGTCTTGGCGCCGACGTCCATCGCGACCTGGGTCAGCACGAGCTTGTCGACCGGGTCGAGCATGACGGCGTACCGGGCCACCGGCGACGTGAACGTGACGGTCTGCAGGACGACATCGTCGTACACCGGTCCGACCAGCCCGAACTCGTCGCCGAGGAAGCCGAACGCGGTTCCCGCTTCCTCGGCGAACGACTTCTGAACGGTGACGAACCCCTTACCAGCCACCGCACGTCCACCTTCCACCCCGGTCACCCCGACCGGGACTGTCTCCTACGGTCGGACCTTCTCCTACGGTCGGACCTTGGTGACCAACCAGTGGTCACCCACGGGTGCCCACCCGTACCCCTTGTCCCGAAGGTACTTCAACTCCCGCTGGAACACGTTCCCACCCGCATAGTTCGGAACATTGGGGTTGGTCACGATACGCACCTCGTTGCCGTTGGCGAAGGCATCGTTGATGAACCGCTTGTTACGCGTCCAGTTCCAGCCACCCACGCCACCCTTGCCGTTGTTCAACGTCCCCTTGATGTTCAGGAAGTCCGCGTCAAAGGCTCCGCTGGGCCGATCGAGCATGTACCGCTTGATGTCCGCGAACCGGCCGAGCAACGTGGTCTTCCGGTTGCAGTTGTGCACCAGCACCGGCCGGTCGGCCGCCACCACATAGTAGGTGTGGACGCCGGCGACGGTGAGGTCGTTCATCCACTTCAGGCCGGTCCACACCCGGACCGCCGCGACCCGCTGGGTGGTTTCGCCGTCCGGGCTACGCAGCCGGTCACCAGGCCGCAGATCTTCGGCGTCGGTCCACCGGTTGGTGGTGGCGCTCCAGAACGGGTGGTGCGCGGTCGTCTCGACGACCGTGCTCTCACCGGTCTCCGTGTCGGTGACCGTGACATCGGTCAACTCCCGGTCGGCGTGACCGTGCAGCACCCGCACCGGCCGGGCGGTGGTCCGCCCCGTCGCCGGGTCGGTAGCCAGCACCTCGTCACCGAGCTCCACCTCAGCGATCGGCTTGCTGCTGCCGTCGGCCATCCGTACCCGGGTGTCCGGCGCGAAACTGTGCCGCATGCAACTGCCGGCCCCGTCCGCCGCCCCGTCGGCGGCATCGTCGACCCGGCTGCCACCAGTCCGAGCGGCATCGTCGACCCGGCTGCCACCGGCGCGGGCCGCGTCGTCGGCGCGTTCGGCGGCCTCCCGGGTCGACCGGTTGGTGCCGCGGGACACCGCCCGGGACGCGTCGTCGGCCTTGCGGGTGACTGCCCGGCTGAACGACCGGGCTCCGGCGACGGCCTTCGCGCCGACCCGGGCGGCGGCCTTGCCGGCACCGGTGGCGGCGGCCTTCTTCACGCCGGTGGAGGCGGCCTTGCTCAACGCCTTGCCGGCGACCGGGCCCATCATCGGTAGGGCAGCGCCGAGACCACCGGCCAGGCCGCCGATCACCGCGTCCTGCAGCAGATCCATGCCGGTCTTGCCCTGCATGCCGCCGGTGACCAGGGCACCGGTGATACCGCCGACCATGCCGCAGGCGACCACGCCGACCCCGGTCCAGCCGATCGCGACCAGGCAGCCGGCCTCGACGACCATGCCGACGATCGCGCCGACGATCTCGGCCTTGTGTTCGACGATCCAGTCCCGGGCCGTACGGGCCCACTGGCCCACCTGTTCGGCGGCGGCTATCAGCGCCTCACCGGCCTTGATCAGATCCTGATAGTTCTGCTCCACCGTCTGCCTGATGACGTTGCCCGCCTCGACGAGCTGCTCCTGCGTCCACCTGTTGGCCGCCCCCAGGCCGTCGCCGACCCAGTCGGTGAAGTCTTCGAACCGGTCGCCGAACCAGTCGACGGCGCCGTGGTAGGCGTCCTCGATGTCTTCGTACCGGTCGCCGACCCAGTCGGTGAAGTCGTCCCACGACCTCGCGAACCGTTCTCCGACGTGGCCGGTGGGGTCGACCACGGTCAACGGGCTGCCGTCGCCGTACTGGTAGCGGTTGGCCCGGATCGAGTCCGGCACCGGGCTGACGGTCAGGCTGTCCCGGGCACCGAACTGTGCCGTGACCGGGTCGTACCAGCGGGAGTGCATGTTGACCTGCCCACTACGAATGTCGGTCCACTCCGACTGGTAGCCGAGGTCACCGACCATGCCGGTGTCTGCGGTCACCTCGCCCAACGGCGAATAGGTGCGGCTGCCGGTCACCGTCGCCCCGGCCGGGTTCAACTGGGCGACCACGTCACCGTGCAGATCCGTCCACACCAACCGGCGCGTGTTGTTGTGCCGCGCCCCGACCACGCCACCGCCCGGGTCCCGGGTGAAGAACGCGTTGGAACTGTCCCGGGCGAGGTGGTTACCGAGACCGGTGTACTCCCAGCCGTCCCGAAACGCCCGACCCAGCGCGTCGTAGTCGAACACCCGGGCATTACCACCCGCCGGGGTGTGCTCGACCGCCTGGTCGAACGCGTCCGACACCGTCCTCGCCGCACCAGCCGCGCTGCGGGTGCCCCGCGCCGTGTACTGGTAGCCGACACCGGTGCTGTCCGAGATCAGCCGGTTCCGGGCGTCGTAGACGTAGTCGACGTCGCCGACTCCGGTCCGGTTCCCTGCCTTGTCGTAGCGGTAACCGACGGTCGTGTTCCCGTCGTCCCACGACGTCAACCGATCCGCCAGGTCGTAGGTGTAGGTGTTGACCGTCGTCGACGACCCACGGGTGACGGTCCTACTGGTCTCGTTACCGTTGACGTCCCAGCCGTAGGCGATCGACGCGATCGTCGACCCACCCGAGGACACCAGCCGGTCGCTGGTCAACCGGTGCAGATCGTCGTAGGCGAACACCCGCCGGTTGGTGGTACCGCCGAAGGTCATCGACGACACCGCCGACATCTGGTCGTACGTGTAGCCGATCGCGGTGCCCATGTCCGTGTTGTTCACCGACGCAAGCCGGCCCGCACCGTCATACCCGTACTGCGTCAACCCCGCCGCGTCGTCCCGCGACGCCATCAACCCGTCCGCCGTGTAGGTGAACACCGCGTCCCCCGACGGGCCGGTCACCGACAACGGCAACCCCCGATCGTCGTACACGACCTGATTGGTGCCCCCCGGCGCGGAGAACTCCACCAACCGACCCGCGGCGTCGTAGCCGTACGTCCGGTCCTGCGTCGCCGCCTCCGCACCCGACCCGGACTGGCGCACCAACCGGCCGGCGTCGTCGTAGACCAGGGTCCGGGTCACCCCGCCCGGCACCCGCTGCGACACCGGCTGCCCCGCCGCGTCGTACACCGTGGTGAACGTCCGATCCGCCGCACCCGGATGGGCCGCCGTCGCCGGCTCGATCCGCGACTGCGGCAACCCCCACACGTTGTACGTCGACCGGAACGCCTGCCCCTCCCCGTCGGTGAACCGGGTCGGATTCCCCGCCAGGTCGTACCCGAACGACGACTCGATCGTCGTCGTCGCATCCACCGGCTCCCGCTGCGTCCGCAGCAGGCCCGTCGCGTCATAGCCGAACCGCGTCACCGTGCCGCGCGCGTCCGTCGCCGACACCACGTTGCCCGCCACGTCATACGACCAGGCCGCCGTCGCCAACGCCGCCCCACCGGACGCCCGGAACGCCGCCGCCGACACCGGCCGCGACAACATGTCGTACCCCGTCGTCGTGTACGTACCGTCCGGATTGACCTCCTTGACCGGCCGACCCAGACCGTCATACACCAGACTGCGGGTCTGCCCCGCGCCGTCGACCACACCCGTCACCTCACCGGCCGCGTTGTACCCGTACCCGGTCGTCACCCCCGTCGGCGACCGCACCGACGACAACCGACCGGCGGAGTCGTAGCCCACCGTCGTGGTGTGCACCTGACCGGTCTGCCGCACCGCCTCACTACCGGTCTGCCGCACCGCCTCACTCACACTCGTGACCCGACCCAGGAAGTCGTAACCGCTACCGGCCACCGCACCCGTCGGATCCGTCGTCGCCAACAGGTTGCCCATCAGGTCGTACCGCGCCGTCGTCGTCCCGCCGTCCGGCGCCACCTGGGTCACCACCCGACCCAACTGGTCATAGGTGAACGTCGTCGACCGGCCCAGCGGATCCGTCTGCGACACCACCTGGCCCAGCGGGTCGTACACCGCCGACGCCACCGGCGTCACCGACGACGACCCACCCGGCGGCGTGTAGCTCGGCAGCCGAACCGCCACCGGCCGACCCACCCGGTCCACCCCGAACGTCGTCACCGCCCCGTTCGGATCCGATTCCGCAACCACCTCACCGAACGTGTTGTAACCAACCCGCTCCACCGGCCGGGCCGTCACCACCGGACCGTCCAACTCACCCGACTCCGCCTGCACCTGCGGACCCGTCGTCACCACCGGCCGGTCGGCCTCGTCGTACTCCACGAACGTCGCCTGACCCAACGGGTCCGTCACGGAGGTGGCAAGACCCGCGTTGTCGACCACGTAACTGGTCCGCGACACCCCCGCGTCCGCCGCCGGCACCGTGCCCGCCATCACCCCGGCGGCCCAGCCGTCGTCGTCCGGCACCCCCTGATACACCTGCAGATCGGAGACGGCCCCCTCGAGGCCCGAGCCGATCCGCACCCCGCCAGCCGCCACGCTGTGGAAGCTGCTGCCGGTGAAGTCGTCGACTTTCTCGCCGTCGAGGAACACAATCCACCGGCCGGCCTGCGGGTCCACGCCCACCGCCAGGTGCTGCCACTTGCCCGCCTGTGTCGAGCCCTGCCCGAAGGTGCGGCGGCGTTGTAGTACGCCGCCGCCTTTGAACACGAGTTGCTCGTTCGTCAGCGCCCGCCATGCGTCGTCGGTGTGGTCGTAGTTGAGCGCGAACGCCGGTGCGCCCCACCCGGACACGCTCGTCCGGGCGCGGCCGGGCATCGCCAGCACCGAGACGGGCGCCCGCAGATCGTCCAATCGCACCCAGACGGCGACCGTGTACGGCCGGGTGGTGTCCACCACCGGTGCATCGGTCGTGATCAACGACGACGACCCATCGAACGACGCGACCCGACCCCGCTCGGGATCCGACGCCCAGGCCACGTCCGTGGCCGTACCCGGACTGTTACCCGCCGAGTCAGCGGCCGTCGTCCCACCCGTCTCGTTCAACCGCCACCGCGCCACCGGCGTCACCGACCGGTCCGCCGACAGATGCCGGGTCTGCGACACCGGCCGACCCAACACGTCATACGCGTAGTCGACGACCGACAACGCCTCCCCCGCAGCGTCGCGATCCACCCGCGACAACACCCGGTCGGCCGGTGACAACGCCACCTCGGTCACCCGCTCCAGGCCGCCCGGATCCAGCACACTCCGCACCTGCCGACCCGCAGCGTCGTACTCGAACGCCGTCACCGTCGCACCGTTGTCCGTCCGCTGCTCGACCAGGTTCCCCGCCTCGTCGTAGCCGTTGCTCTCCAGCAGGAACGAGCTGTCCCCGTCGGTGCGGGTCACCGACGCGGTCCGCCCGTCGTCGGTGTACGTGTAACTCGTGACGTAGCCCATCGCGTCGGTGCTCGACGCCAACCGACCCGCCGGGTCGTACACGTTCGACTCCACCACCAGATCCACCGGATCCGTCGGATCATTCGGATCCCCGGTGAACCCCTTCACCGTCCGCGACAACACATTCCCGTTGACATCCACCTCGTAGGCGTTCACCACCCCGTCAGGATCGGTCTGCTCCACCAGGTGCCCGTACACGTCATAGCCGTAGCCGGTCACCGCGCCCTCGGCGTCCACCGACGCCGACCGACGACCGTGCCCGTCGTACGACCAGGTACTGACCCGGGCCACATCCCCACCCGACGCGTCACTGACCCGCTCCTCCACCAGGAACCCGTCCACGCTGTACGAATAACGCGTCACCGCCCGATGCACCGCCCCGGACACCCGGTCCGTCACCGCCGGACCCGTCCGCGTCACCACCCGACCCACCGAGTCGTACGTGTACGACGTCGTCCGCCCCTGCGGAAACGACGACGTCACCACCGTCTCCGTCAACGTCCGGCCCAACCGGTCGTACGTGAACGTCGTCTCCGCCCCCGCCGCGTCCGACACCGTCGCCACGTCACCCGCCGAGGTGTACGTGATTGCCATCCACCCCTTCGACGGATCCAACACATTCCACGGCAGACCGGCCGGGGCGTACCCGCCGTCGACCGCAGGCACATCCGTACCGTCGGTGTATTCGATCTCTGTCTCCCGGCCAAGCGGGTCCGTCACGCTGCGCAGGTTGCCCGCGTAGTTGTCGTAGGCGTACGTCGTCAGGTAGGTGTCGTCCTGGGCGCTCTGCGAGCCCGGCCCCCGCACGTGGGTCAGCCGGTCGCTCTTCGGGTGCGTCGGGTCGCTGCTGTACAAGGTGTAGGTGTAGTAGCTGCTGGAACACTTGTCGGCGGTCTGGTCCTGGCAGGTCACCTCTTGGACCGTGTTGCCCCGCTCGTCCTGCACCGACCGGGTCACGCTCCCGTTCTGGTCGTACACCAGACTCGTGAACCCACCCGTGTCATAGCCGTACAACGTCGTCTGACCCAACGCGTCGGTCTGCGACACCTTCCGCCCGGTCACCAGGTCGTACAAGTACGACACCTCGTTGCCACCCGGATCGGTCACCGACACGATCTTCACCGGATTCGACACCGTCGTCGTCTGCACATGCTCCGCCGCCTCGTCGACCTGCACCGCACCCGGCGGCAACACCTCGACCGGCAACCCACCCGCTGCTGTCTCCGACAACCGGGCTTCGGCAGCCCCGTCGCCCGCCGCGGTCACCACCAACGGCACGGTCCGACCCACCGACTGGTAGTGCAACGCCACCTCGTCCGCGCTCAACGTCCGGTCGTAGAGCGCGACCTCCGCCAACGAACCCTCGTAGTACGCCGTCGAGTCCGAGGGCAGCCCCGGCCAACCGTTGCCCGTGTACCCCGCGCCCAGATACCCGTGACTGAGCCTTTCGACCCCGCCGGCCAGGGCGCCGGTGCTGGACTGCACCCGCACCCCGTCCAGGTACAACGCCTGGACGGTGTCGTCGCCGGCGGCGGTCTTGGTCAGCACCGCGTGGTGCCACTTGCCGTCGTTGACCGGCGCCGCCGACACCAACGCCAACGCCCACCGCTGGTTCGTCTGGTCGTTGCAGTTGCGGATCGCCAACTGGGTGCCGTCCGTGGCCGACGAGCCGGGCACCTCCAGGCACCGGCCCGCCCCCGAGTTGCGCCAACCGTTCCCGGACGTTTCCCACTTCTGGTTGGCGCTGCTCGAACAGGTCTGCGCCTGGACCAGGGTGCCGTTGCCGGTCGCCTGACCTGCCAGGCCCAGACACTTGTCACCTCGACGCAGCTGCCGGCTGCTGCCGACGTAGCGCCAGCTCTGCGCCGTCGCACCGTCGCAGGTGCTCAGTTGCACCTTCGTGCCGTTGGCCGCCAACTCGGCGCATTTGCCGGCGAGCCCCGACGTCAACGGCCCGGTCGGGTCCACCGACGCCGACAACCCCCGCAACCGGCCGTCGGAGTCGATCCACAACACCGGCGATCCCACCGACGGCGTCCCGTCCACCGCCGCGTCCTGCGCCCCCGCCAGCACATCGCCGGTACCAGTGGTCCTGAACCACAGCTCCTGCGACCGCGTCCCGGCCGGCGCCAACCGCTCCCCCGGCACCGACACCAGCGACGATGACCCGTCGAACGACACCGCCGTGCCGTCCGCGAACGGACCCGCCGCTCCCAACGTCACCGAACTGAACGTCGCGGCGGACTGCCAGGTCTCGTTGACCGCCTCCACACCGGCCGCGTCCCGCAACCGCCAGTAGTCCGTCGGCGCCGACCCCAGCACCGCCGCCGCGTACACCCCGCTCGTCCCCGCCACCCGCGGCGTCCCCAACGCCCAGGTCCCACCGTTGCTGTCGGTCACCGAAGCCAGCTTCCCGGTCACCGAGTCCATCGACAACGACGCCAGCGTCCTGCCTTCCTGGCTGGTCACCTTCGACAACTGCCGGCTCTGCCCCCGCGCCGTCGCGTTGATCTCAGTGACCTCGGCCGAGGTCAAGGTCCGGTCGAAGAACGCCACATCGGCGATCTGCCCGTCAAAGAAGTTCGCATGCCCGTGGTGGTTCGGCGAACCATGATGCGGCTGGTCCGGCCAGTTCCCGCCGACGAACCCCGCACCCACGTACTCATGCGCCGACCCACCCACGTCGAACATCTCGATCAGGCCGTTGCGGGTCGCGTGCCGGAGCCCGTCCACATACAGCGCCTGACTCGAGCCGGCCCCGGCCAGCACGACGTGATGCCACTGCCCGTCGTCCACCCGACCGGACGACTGCATCGTCGTCGAGTTGCCGTCATAGAACTTCGCGTGCAACTTCCCACTCGACCCGACATAGATCGACGGCGTGTAGTTGCGCGACGTCGTACCGTCCGAGATCGGATCATGCTGGTACGAGAACAACACCCCCGCCCGGGACGCCGTCCCCGTCCGGAACCACAGACTGACCGACTGGTACGCGCTGTCGTTGACCAGCCCGCTGGGCAGCCGCACCCGCGACGACGTGCCGTCGAAGGCCGTCGACGTCGACGTCGATCCCGGCCACACCCCCGGTGTCGGGCCCGGCGTCGTACCCTCGTAGAACGCCACGTCGGTGCCGCCGTTGTCCAGCACGCTGCTGGCCGCCAGGGTCGACCCGGAAGGTTCGTTCAACCGCCAGAACGACGACGGCGCATGATTCAGCACCGCGTTCGCCCCCTGGTTGGCGCTGTTACCCCAGGTGTACGTGGTGCACGACGCCGTCGGCGGACACACCTTCGTCAACCGGTCATGGTTGCCGTACGTGTACGTCCACACGTAGCCACTGCCACCGGCGGTCGGCGCGTCCGTCGTCACCTTCGTCACATGCGACCCGACCGACGGACTCGCCGTCCCCGCCCAGGTCAACGCCAACGACCGCCCCGACGCGTTGGTCAGCTTCGACACCAGTCCGCTGCCGTTGTACGTCAACGTCAAGGTCTGGTCGTTGGCGTCCGTCACCGACGTGACCTTGAACGCGCCACCCCCGGCCGCGCGGGAGAACACGTACGTCGTCCCGTGCTTGACGGTCAACCGGTACCCGGTCACCGACGAACCGGACTTTACCGCGGTCAGCACCTCGTACCGCCCCGGCGGCGCCACGAACGACCCGTCCGACCCCGGCCCGAACACCGCCTCCGACCCGTCCGGATACCGCACCACCACACCCAGCACCGCACCCGCCGAGTTGGTCCGCTCGGTCACCCGCGCGTCCAACAGACTCGACCAGCCCTGCCCGAACGCCCCCGACCGCCGGGTGTCCAGAGTGTTGTACGACCGGGTGATCTCCAGCGCCGGCCCCACCCCCGTCACCTGCGCGTCCGTCACCGCCGACGTGTAGTTGCCGATCTCCGGGTGATAGCCCACCCCTGGGTTCTGCACCAGCCGGGACCCCAACGCCGGCTGCGGCATCCGCGTGTAGAACACGTACTTCGGATAGCGGGCGCCGTAGACAGCCCCGTCGAACGGCTGCACCGCCCACGAGTACTGCTTGTTCGTCTCCAACAACCCGACCGGGACGTCGTAGTACGACTTGGTGCCCTCGTTGACGTGGATGAGGGTCCCGGCGCTGTCGTAGATCCAGACCTTGTAGCGCACGGTGCCGGACTCGTCGAAATCGCGGCCGCGCACATACAACCGGGGTGTCAACGTCGACACCACCGCACCGTGGGCCGGCGCCCGCTGGTCCACCTGCGGCGGCAGATTGTTCGACAAGGTCAGCTGCAACCGCGGCGCGTAGTCACCACCGGCATAGTTCGCCGAGGCGAACAAGGCCGCCGCCGCCGCAGACAAGTCCTCCTCGTCCAACAGCGCCAGACCAAGATTCGGCTGACCGAGCGCCCAGCCCGAGATCAGGTCCCGGACGTCGACCTCGACCCACTGGCCGACGGACGGATTCGCGTTCGGGTTCTCACACGCCCGCCCGTTGTCGGTGTAGTACCTGTAGTGGTTCGGCCCCAGATCGATCTTCGGGCCCGGATGGGCGGCGGTCCGCAGATCACCGACCGTCCACTCCTCCTCGACCAGCCCGACCTTGACCCGCTGGACGTCACACCTCGCCCGGTAGTTCAGGTACAGCCGCAGGTTCGCCGAGGAGATGAACCAGCCCGACTTCGCAAACTCCGCTGGGATGGTGAACTTGAGAAACGTCCGGGACAGGACGCCGTCCCGGTTACCGATCGCGAGACGGTCACCGTTTTGCACGGCCGGGCCGGTGTCCGGATCGGTGTCGACGAACACGTCTCCGCTCGTCGAGATCAGCGCGCCCACGTCCGCCCGCGCCGGGAACACCCGCGCCGGATCCGTCAACCACTCCCGGTCGGCCACCAGCTTCAGCGCCGGGCCACCGTCGACCTCCACCAGCTCCATCGCCACCGCCGGCGACCGCGCCGGCAGCCCCGTTTCCGGATCGACCGACGAATCCTGCATGACCGCCGGCGGGATCGACGCCACCACCGACCCGGCGTCGTCGACCACATCGACCGACCCACCGTCACCGGCGCGGACCGACACACCGTCCAGCGTCAGCGGAAACACCCACTCCGACCCGGCCTGCGGCGACGCCAGCACCAGCCCCTGCTTCACCCCGTCCGGCCGCGCCACCACCTCCAGATCGGTGTCCGCGAACACCTCCGGATACGTGGCCGTCCTGCCGTCGACCGCCGGCACCACCGCCGCCGCACCAGCCAGACCCCAGCCCACCGAGCCGCCACCGGGCAGCGACAACTCCACCGGCGGACCACCCGCCGACGTACCGGCCAGCGACACCCCCAGCGGGTTCTCCCGCACCACCCACCGGTCACCCCGACGCACCAGAGTCGAGTCCACCGGCCGCCACGAACCATCCGCCGCCTCGTAGTTGACCCGCCCCGTACTCAACTCCGCCGTCGTCGAACCATCCGCATTGGCGTACACGTCGGCATTCGCCCCCGACGCCGACGCGTCCCGCACACTCGACTCCGGATCGAACCGGCCCACCGTCACCGGCGACACCGACTCGCCCACCACCGGCTCCCCGGCATACCCCGACAGACCGTTCACCAATCGCTGCGCCGAACCCGCCCCACCCGACGCCCGCGTCGCCGCCGACCCCACATACCCACCTGAACCGGCACCGTCACCGACCCGCGCCGCCGGCAACTCCACCGCCGGCCCGCCCCACGGCAACCACCCCGACCGACCGGTGAACCACGACGACAACCACCCCACCGGGAACTCACCGTCCGCCGGCACCGCACCCGGCGGCACCGACGACGACAACCCCACCAGCGCCGCGACCACCACCGCGACCCCACCCGCCCACCGCCGCCACCGAACGAACGTCCCCGCTGTCCTCAAGCGACGCCGACGGTGAACAGCACGACTCGCAGACATCAGCGGCTACCTCTTCCCACCTCGAAACATTCGGTCGCGCAGCAATCGACCGTCAGGAATCATCTACGGAGGACGATGCCGGAACTTGAGGGAATGCTGAGGATCGCCTGGGGATTCGCTTTCAGAAGTTCTGAGGAAACGTCTCCGACTCTTGATCGCCAGGGCATGACCCTGGCCCCGCTGTGCTCGCGATCGGCTCCGGAACCCCCGCGCCGGGCCGCCCGGGCGGGCATGATGGCCGGGTGCGGTTCACTTCCGACGTGCCCGGCGGGCACGAGCTCACCTACAACGACGTCTTCCTGGTGCCCAACCGCTCCGACGTGGCGTCCCGCCTCGACGTCGACCTGGCCACCACGGACGGCACCGGCACCACGATCCCGATCGTCGCCGCCAACATGACCGCGGTGGCCGGCCGGCGGATGGCCGAGACCGTCGCCCGGCGGGGTGGTCTGGTGGTGATCCCGCAGGACATCCCGATCGAGGTGATCGCCGAGGTGGTCGCCTGGGTCAAGCGGCGGCACCTGGTGCACGACACGGCGTTGACCCTGGCTCCCACCGACACCGTCGGCGACGCGATCCACCTGCTGCCCAAGCGGTCCCACGGCGCGGTGATCGTGGTCGAGGCCGGGCGTCCGGTCGGCATCGTCACCGAGTCCGACTGCGCCGGCGTCGACCGTTTCGCTCAGCTGCGCGACGTGATGTCACGCGAGCCGTTGACCGTGCCGGAGACCACCGACCCGCGTACCGGATTCGACCTGATGGCGCAGGGCCGGCGGCGGGCCGCGCCGGTGGTCGACGACGCCGGCCGGCTGGTCGGGGTGCTGACCCGGGCCGGCGCGCTGCGCGCCACCCTGTACCGGCCGGCAGTCGACGCCGACGGCCGGTTGCGGGTGGCCGCCGCCGTGGGCATCAACGGCGACGTCACCGGCAAGGCCACCGCGCTGCTCGCCGCCGGGGTGGACACCATCGTGGTGGACACCGCGCACGGCCATCAGGAACGGATGCTGGCCGCAGTCCGCGCGGTGCGCAAACTGGACCCGGCGGTGCCGGTGGTGGCCGGCAACGTGGTCACCGCCGCCGGGGTCGACGACCTGATCGACGCCGGTGCCGACATCGTCAAGGTCGGCGTCGGACCGGGCGCGATGTGCACCACCCGGATGATGACCGGGGTCGGCCGACCGCAGTTCTCCGCCGTGCTGGAATGCGCGGCGGCGGCCCGCCGACGCGGGCGGCACGTCTGGGCCGACGGCGGGGTGCGGCACCCGCGCGACGTGGCGCTCGCCCTGGCCGCCGGTGCGGCCAACGTGATGATCGGGTCCTGGTTCGCCGGCACCTACGAGTCGCCCGGCGATCTCTACACCGACCCCGACGGCCGCCGCTACAAGGAAAGCTTCGGCATGGCGTCGGCCCGGGCGGTCAGCGCCCGTACCGCCGACGACAGCCCGTTCGATCGGGCCCGCAAGGCGGTCTTCGAGGAAGGGATCTCGGCGGCGCGGATGTTCCTCGACCCGGCCCGGCCCGGCGTCGAGGACCTGATCGACGAGATCGTCGCCGGGGTACGCAGTGCCTGCACCTACGTCGGGGCGGCGACCCTGACCGAGTTCCACGACCGGGCGGTCGTCGGGGTGCAGAGCACCGCCGGCTACACCGAAGGACTGCCGGTAGCCGGCAGCTGGTGACCGTGGTACGGCGGTCGGGCTCGGCAGCGGGCCGGTTCAGCGCAGCCGGGTGATCGCCACCTCGACGCCCTGACCGGTGTTCGCCGGGCCGGCGTACACCCCTTTAAGTGGTGGCACGTCGCCGTACTCCCGGCCCCGGCCGACCACCACGTGCCGCTCGCCTACCGGGATCCCGTTGGTCGGGTCGAACGCCGTCCACCGGCCGGCCCACCACTCCACCCAGGCGTGGCTCTGCCCGACGACCCGTTCGCCGGTCGCCGCGTCCGGGCTGGGGTGCAGGTAGCCGGAAACGTACCGGGCCGGTGTGCCGATGACCCGCAGCAGCCCCACCACCAGGTGGCTGATGTCCTGGCAGACGCCTTTTCGTTGCCGCCAGGCGTGCACCGCGTCGGTCTGCACCCCGGTCGAACCCGTGGTGTAGGCGACCTGCTCGCGGACCTGCTCGCAGATCGCCAACGCGGCGGCGTGCGGGGTCGGGTGGGCGGCCCGCACCGACTCGGCCAACGCGGTCAGCTCCTCGTCCACGGCGGTACGCGGAGTGGGCAGCAGGAACTCGTGCCACTGGTCCACCTGCTCCGGTCGGGCGAGATCGGCCCAGCCGGCCGAGTCCGCCGCGTCGAGCAGATCCCCCGGCGGCAGGGTCTCCACCGTGGAGATCGCGGCGACCTCCAGCGCGTCGTGCGGGGAGTGCACGTCGAAGGCGGTCACCCCGGTGCCCCAGTAGTCCTCGTACCGGTAGGTCCGGGCCGGCGGGAAGACCTCGACCCGGGCCTCCAGCACCGCCTGGCGGGCCTCGTTACGCGGCGACATCCGGGCCTCGTTGTACGACGACCCGACCGGACCGGCGTAGCTGAACCCGGTGCGGTGCTCCACCTTCAGCCGCCAGGAGTGCACGCTCACGCCACCGCCTCCGGAAGCCAGAGCACCGCCGCGGTCTGCCGGAAGTACCGCCGGGACACCGCGTCGTTGAGATGCGAACAGGTGCGCTCCAGGCTGTCCAGTACGGCGGCCAGGTCGGCGAGGAGTTCGTCGGCGCCGCGGAACTCCAGGTTGGTCCGGGCCCGCCCGATGATCCGCTGCGCGTCGGTGACCGCCCCGGACCGGCCGGTCGGCCCGGTGCCGGCGGTCCGTTCCAGCTCGGCGAGGCAGGACTCGGCGGCGGTCAACGCGGCGAACACCGACCGGGGGAACAGCCGGTCCAGCAGCAGGAACTCGGCGGCGTGCTGGTCGTCCAGCGAGCCACGGTAGGTGCGCAGGAAGGTCTCCCAGGCACCGCAGGAGCGCAGCAGGGTCAACCAGGACGGAATGCTGCCACCGGCCCGTACGTGGGTGGAGAGCAGCCGGGCGGTCATGTCGACCCGTTCGATGTTGCGCCCGAGCACCAGGAACAGCCAGCCTTCGTCGCGGCTCATGGTGGCGTCGGTGAGCCCGGCCATCAACGCGCAGCGTTCCCGGGTCCAACGGAAGAACGTGTGCACCCCCTGCTGCTCGACCCGACGGCGGGCGCCCGGCAGCCCGTGCCAGGTGGCGTTGAGGCACTCCCACATCTCCGATGAGATCGTCTCCCGGGCGCCACGGGCGTTTTCCCGGGCGGCGGCCAGCGACCCGACGACCGAGCTGGCGTTTTGTCCGTCGAGGCCGAGCAGACCGACGAGCCGCGCCGACGACACCGGCTGGTCGTCGACGTCGACGCCCATCACGCCGAGCAGCGACCGGCAGGCGGTCTCCTCGGCCACCCACGGATCGGAGATGATCCGGTGCAGGTGTACGTCGAGGATGCGGGAGGTGTCCTCGGCCCGCTCCACGTACCGGCCGATCCAGTAGAGCGACTCGGCGATCCGGCTCAGCATCGACCGCCCTCCCCGCGTACCTGTCGTCCCTGTTCCTGCTGTTGCTGTTCCTGCTGTTGCTGTTGCTGCTGTTGCTGTCGGGCGGAGGTCTCGGCGATGCCGGGGCCGGGGTCCGGGGTCGGCGCGGCCGGTGACTGGTCGACACCGCCGACGGTCAGGTCGGCGAGCACCGGCGCGTCGTCCGGGTGCGGCGTTGCGGTCGGCGACGCCAGCACCCAGGTGTCCTTGGAGCCACCGCCCTGGCTGGAGTTGACCACCAGGGCGCCTTCGGGCAACGCCACCCGGGTCAGCCCGCCGGGCAGCACCCAGACCCGTTCGCCGTCGTTGACCGCGAACGGGCGCAGGTCGACGTGCCGGGCCCGCAGCCGGTTGCCGATCAGCGTCGGCACCATCGACAGCGCCACCTCGCGCTGGGCGATCCAGCCGCGCGGGTCGATCAGGATCCGCTCCCGGACCTGGGCCAGCTCCTCGTCGCTGGCCTGGGAACCGATCACGATGCCGGCGCCGCCGGAGCCGTCGACCGGCTTGAGCACCAGCTGGTCGAGCCGGTCGAGGACGTGGTCGAGCACGTCCGGGCCGTCATCGAGGCGGTATGTCTCGACGTTCGGCAGGATCGGCTCCTCGGCCAGGTAGTAGCGGATCAGCTCCGGCACGTACGTGTAGAGCAGCTTGTCGTCGGCGACGCCGTTGCCGACCGCGTTGGCGATGGTGACCCGGCCGGCGCGGGCCGCGTTGAGCAGCCCGGCGACGCCGAGCACCGAGTCGGCCCGGAAGTGCACCGGGTCGAGGAAGTCGTCGTCGATCCGCCGGTAGATCACGTCGACCCGCTGCTCGCCGCCGGTGGTACGCATCGCCACCTCGTTGCCGACGCAGACCAGATCGCGCCCCTCGACCAGCTCGACGCCCATCTCCCGGGCCAGCAGCGCGTGCTCGAAGTAGGCCGAGTTGTGCACCCCGGGGGTGAGCACCACCACCGTCGGGTCGACGACGCCGGCCGGTGCGGCGGCCCGCAGCGCCCGCAACAGTTGCGCCGGATAGGACTCCACCGGCTGGATCCGGGTCGAGGCGAAGACCTCCGGCAGTACGTGGGCCATCGCCCGCCGGTTCTCCATCACGTAGCTGACCCCGGACGGCACCCGTACGTTGTCCTCCAGGACCCGGAAGGTGCCCTGCTCGTCGCGGATCAGGTCGACTCCGGCGACGTGGATGCGCACCCCGTTGTGCGGCACGATGCCGGCCGCCTCCCGGTGGAAGTGGGCGCTGGTCACCACCAGCCGGCGGGGCACCACGCCGTCGGCGAGCACCCGGGCCGGACCGTAGATGTCGGCGAGGAACGCCTCCAACGCGCGTACCCGCTGGGCGACGCCGGCCGAGACGGTGCGCCACTGGTCGGCGGCGATGATCCGGGGCACGATGTCCAGCGGGAACGGCCGCTCGACGCCCTTGAGCGCGAAGGTGATGCCCTGGTCGAGGAAGGCCCGGGCGAGGACGTCGGCGCGTACCTCCAGCTCGGCGCTGGACAGGGGTTGCAGGGTGGCGTGCAGGGCCTCGTAGGTCTGCCGGGGCATGCCTGGCTCGCCGAACATCTCGTCCCAGCCGGGGCCGAGGTGGTAGTCCTCGAACAGATCGGCCATCGGCCAGCCCCGCCCTTCATCCGACGACTGCGGTCCGCTCCCTGTCCCCGATGGTTATCACACCTGCCTGCATCACACCACGGGGCGCGGCAGCCTGCATCTTCACGGTCCCCGCACGGTACGCCGGGCTCGTTGCGTACGAGTAACGCGACCGGACGCCCGGCGAGGTCACGGGCCGTCGGTCCTGCGCGATTCCGGTGCCCGCAGCTGGCTCCGGGAACCAACGAGTTACACAGCGTTGCCTCGTCTGGTCCGGGTGTCCGACTGACCCTGATGCCACAGGTGCATCAAGATGCACCTGTGGCATCAGCCTTGGAAAGCATCATGGGTCCGGCAGCGGCGACGTCCAACCGGAACAGCTGATACGTCACGGCCCCGGTCACCATCGCCAGCTCGACCTCACGCATAGCCACAACCGCCGGCGCGAACGTGGTCCAATGTGTGACGTGCGGCGAGCTGTAACCAGATCGTCACCCTCCCGCACGAGGGTTGCTGGCTGGCCAACGCACCGGCGCCACCGTCTCGTCCGGGTGCTCGCCAGTTGATTCGAGCCATCGAGGGAACCGTCATTGTCGTCAAAACGGGCCCGAGACAACAATGTGGGTTCCCTCGGCACCGCAGCCCCGCAGAGTCTCGGCACCGCAGCCCCGCAGAGTCTCGGCACCGCAGCCCCGCAGAGTCTCGGCACCGCAGCCCCGCAGAGCGGGGGCGGGCTGCCGGCACGGGACCTGCCGGCAGCCCGGGCGTCGTCCGCGACCGCCGGGAACGGGGGATCCGGGGGTAGCAGATGTTGCCGTGTCAACCGTACGCCTTCCTGGCCGATCCGCGCCGCCCCCGAAAGTTCCTAATCAATCACTCTTCGTCATGCCACATGAGCTGACGTGCGGCTTCAGCGATTGATCCGGACAACGAAGGATAAATTGTGATTGTGTGCGCCAACTGGCTCACCGTCATGTGGTTCTCCACCGCGACGGTGATCGGCATGATCAACTCGCTGGCCTTGGGAGCCACCACCACCCCGCCGATGATCTGCCCGCTGGCTGGCCGGCAGAACAGCTTGACGAAGCCGTCCCGCAGGTCAGCCATCTTCGCCCGGGCGTTGCCGGCCAGCGGCAGCATCACCTGCCGGGCCTGCACCCGCCCGTCGTCCACCTCGTCCTGGGACACCCCGACGGTGGCCAGCTCCGGATCGGTGAAGACGTTCGCCGCGACGGTACGCAGCCGCAGCGGCACCACCGCCTCGCCGAGCGCGTGCCACATCGCGATCCGGCCCTGCATCGCCGCGACGCTGGCCAGCGGCAGCACGCCGGTGCAGTCGCCGGCCGCGTAGATGCCCGGCACATTGGTACGCGACACCCGGTCCACCGGCACGTGCCCACTGTCCGCGACGGTCACCCCGTACTCGGCGAGCCCCAGGTCCGCCGTGTTCGGCACCGAGCCGACCGCGATCAGCGCGTGCGAGGCGGTCACCGTACGGCCGTCGCTGAGCCGCACCTCGACGCCGTCGCCGACCCGGGTGACCGCGTCGGCGCGCGAGTTGTTCAGAATCGTCATGCCCCGGGCCCGGAACACCTGCTCGATCGCCATCGCCGCGTCGGCGTCCTCGTGCGGCATCACCCGGTCCCGGCTGGAGACGAGGGTCACCGGCACCCCCATCGCCAGGTACGCGCTGGCGAACTCGGCACCGGTCACCCCGGAGCCGACCACCACCAGGTGCTCGGGCAGGGCCGGCAGGTCGTACACCTGCCGCCAGGTCAGGATGCGTTCGCCGTCGGGCACGGCGGTGGGCAGCTGCCGGGGCGTGGCGCCGGTGGCGACCAGTACGGTCGACGCCTCGATCGGGTACTCAGCGTCACCGCTGTCGGGGCTGACGAGCACCCGGTGGGTGTGACCGAGCGTGTCCTCACCGAGTCGGGCCCGCCCCGCGACGAATGTCACACCAGCTTTGACGAGTTTGCTTTGCACGTCGGCCGACTGGGCCAGCGCGAGGCGCTTGACTCGGGCGTGCACTGCGGGCGCGTCGA
This sequence comes from Solwaraspora sp. WMMB762, assembly GCF_049179115.1. NCBI lineage: Bacteria > Bacillati > Actinomycetota > Actinomycetes > Micromonosporales > Micromonosporaceae > Solwaraspora > Solwaraspora sp. WMMB762. The sequence goes on along the minus strand of NZ_JBMHMD010000001.1, from coordinate 6,159,248 downwards.
CGGTGACCGCGTCCAGCCCGTCGGAGTCGATGCCGAACTCCTCGGTGTCCCGGTACCCGGTGACCACCTCTGAGCTGGCAATGAAGGTCTTGGACGGGACGCAGTCGGACAGTACGCAGGCGCCGCCCGCCCCGTCCGCCTCGACCACCGTGACGTCAGCCCGCAGCTGCGCCGCGACCAACGCCGCCTCGTAGCCGGCCGGGCCACCGCCGATTATCACTATCCGCTTCAAAACGACTCTCTCCCCAAACTTGAACTTATGCTGACGAACCACCCGGCTGACTACGGCCGCCGACCGGTTGCCCGACACGCGACACGCTCACTCGTATTCTCCCCCACCCCTCTGCCGGGCTATCGTCATCGCCGTGCGTCACTACGCCGCGTATGGCTCAAACCTCGACCCTGCTCGGATGCGTGCTTACTGTCCGCATTCGCCGATGGTGGGCACCGGCTGGCTGGAAGGCTGGCGGCTCACCTTCGCCGGTGAGGGGGTGATCGGCTGGGAGGGAGCGGTCACCACCATCGTGGAGTCGCCCGGCGACCGGGTCTTCGTCGCACTCTACGACGTGCACCCGTGGGACGCCGCGCAGCTCGACGAGGTCGAGGGCGCGTTGTCCGGCACCTACCGGCGGCTGACCGTCCGGGCGGTCACCCTGGACGGTGCGGTCACCGCCTGGGTCTACGTCTTCGACGGGTACGAGGGCGGGCTGCCCACCGCCTGGTACCTGTCGGAGATCGCCAATGCCGCCGAGAAGGCCGGCGCGCCGGACGACTACGTCGCCGAGCTACGGAAGCGACCCACCCGTACCGCCACCGCCTGACCTGCCTTCCACCGGCCGAGCAGCAGGCGCCGGCCGTACGCCCGTCAGTCGGCCGGCCGACCGGTCGCCGGCCGTACGTGGGACAGCGCGTCGTGCAGCAGCTCGACGAGTTCCCGCCGGTGCTCCGCGCGCAGCGCGGCGAACGCCTGACCGGTGATCCGGTTGGTCACCCGGTCCGCCCACAACCGGCGGCGGATCAGCGGGCCGACCGGCGGCCACGGCGGCGACCACCCGGCCGCGACCGCAGCCTTCGTCCCGTCCGGGCCGCCCAGCAGCGCCTCCACCGGCGTCAGCCCGGCCACCCGTACCGCCATCAGGTGTGCCCCGGAGCGGTGCTCGGCGAGCAGCCGCACCGCGACGGCGGCCCGCGCCCCGGCCGTGTCCTCCGGCCGGGACATCGCCCGCCAGGCGGCGAACAGCGGCATCGCGGTTGCGTCCGCCGCCCCCACCACCGCCTCTGCCAGCTCGACCAGCCGGTCCACCTGCGGGCAGTCGCCGAGTTGCTCGACACCCCACCGGCAGCATTCGGCCATGCTCACCGCCGCCACCTCGGTCGGGTCGGTCACCGCGCTGGCGGCCTGCCAGCCGTCGGCCACCGCGTCGGCGGCGATGAACCCGAGCACGGCCGCGACCGTTTCGGCCGGTACGCCGCCGAGCACCCCGGCCCGGCCGGCGATGTGGAACGCCCAGCCGCTGAGCCCCAGTTGGCGCGCCCGGCTCAACGTGCGCGGACACTCCTGGTAGGCCGTACTCAACTCGTGCAGGCTGCGCCGGCACGCGCCGGCCGCCTGATCGGGAATCACCGCGTCATCGCCTTTCGCCCACCCGCCGGCCGGTCACCGCCACCGACTTTCCGGTCAGCGGTCGGTCTGCGGCCCGGGCAGGTCCTCCAGCGCGGCTGCCACGTCGCCGGCGTACCGTCGGGCGGCGACGGCTGCCCGTTCCGCAGTCTTGCGCGCCACCTTACGACGGACATGCTCCCGCTCGGCTGCTGAGCGTCGCCGTTCCCATTCGGCCAGTTGACGCTGCGCCTCGGCGACGGCGTCGGCCGCGGCCTGCTCGGCGGCGACGGCCCGGTCGAGTTCGGTGCGGGCGGCCCGCTGGCCGGCCTCGGCTTTGTCCAGCTCGTCGACCAACCGCTGCCGGCGGGCGGCCAGCGCGCGAGCAGCCTTGTCCGCCGCCCGCTCGCGCTCCCGCTGCGCCGCTGCCGAAGACTCCCCCGCCCGCGAAGACCCTGCCTTCCGCGAAGACTCCCCCGCCCGCGCGGGTCCGGCCGCCCGGGTCGGCTCATCGGCGGCGGCCACCTCGTCGTCCGGGCCGACCAGCCGCAACCGGGGCCGCGGGACCTCACCGAAACCGGCGTAGTCGACCGCGCGGACCAGCCGGCCGGACCGCACCTGGGCGGCGATCTCCTCGTCGGCGAGGGCGGCGGACAGGGTCGCCTCGACCTCGCCCAACGGCAGCTTCGTCGACGCCAGCGCCGGATCCTCCGCGACGGCCAGCTCCCGGCACTCGGCCACCAGCCCGTCGACCAGCGCCCGCCGCCGGGCCGACAGCTCCCGCAGGGCGGGACCCCGCAGCTCCCGCTGGGCGGCGCGCAACTGCCCGGAGAGCTCCACCAGGCCGTCGAGCAGGTCGGCGCGGCGCAGCGCGAGCAGGTTGACCAGCCAGGCGGCCACCGTCGGTTTGCGGAGCTTGCCGATGGCCCGGGCGGTCTCCGGGTCGCTGCCCCGGGCGGCCGAGACGGCCTCGGTACGGGCCGCGACGAACCGCGCCGGCGGTACGGCGTACAACTGTCGCACCACCTCGGCGGGCACTCCGCTGCCGGTCACGGCGCCCCGGCTCAGCGCACCGAGGTGCCGGCCGGCAGCCGGGCGTAGTCGCAGCCGGCCAGCTTGGTCATGTTGCCGTCGGTGACCTTGTGCCCGGCGTCGTTGAGCAGCCCGTCGTGCAGGGCGAGCGCCCGGCGCGGGGCCACCGCGCGGACGAACTCGACCGCCTCGGAGAGCTTCAGCCAGGGTGCGGAGACCGGCACGAACAGGGTGTCCACCTCGGCGTCGGTCGGCACGTCGAACGAGTCACCCGGATGGTAGACGGAGTCGGCGATCAGGAAGCCGAGGTTGGGCACCCGGGGCAGGTCGGGGTGGATCTCGGCGTGCCATCCCCCGTACGCCCGGACCGGGATACCGGCGGCCTCGAAGCGCTCCCCGGACTCGACCGCGGTCGCCACCTCGCCGAGCCCGTCGAGCTTGGACACCACCGAGGGATGAGTGTGGATGGTCACCGAGGGTCGTCGGGCGAGCGCGTCGGTCAGCTGGCCGACGTCGAGGTGGTCGAAGTGCTCGTGGGTGACGAGGACCGCGTCTACGCCATCGAGCGCGGCCGGCTCGCTGAACGCGCCCGGGTCGATCACCAGCACCGCGCCGTCGTGTTCCACCCGTACGCAGGAATGGCCGAACTTGGTCAGTCGCACCGTGACCCCCTGTGAGCCGAATCGTGATCTGCCGACTCGCAGTCTGCCGGAACCGGCCGGCTCGCGCCGCACGTCTGAACGACACCTGGTGAAAGCGTATGACGATTCCGAGGAGCACCCCTTGACTGTGAACAACGGAAGACAAGGCCGGTGGCGCCTGCGTGGCCGGCGCGGCGCGTCAACCGGGACGGCGGCCCTGCTCGCCCTGCTGATCCTGACCGGTTGCTCGGGGTCGGAGGACTCCGGGGTCAGCAGTGCCGCGGACATGCCGCAACGGGCCGAGCCGGCCCCGGCGGATGCGATGCCGGGCGACGGCGGGCTGACCGGCGGGGACGACGCGGGCGGCGAGGAGGCGGCCGGTGCGGACACGGCCGGCGGCGGTGAGCGGGGCGGCCAGGCAGACCGGCCGGACGGGACCTCACCGGTCGACCTGGCGGTGGGCAACCGGTCGATCATCTACTCCGGGTCGATCACCGTACGGGTGACCGACGTGCCGGCAAAGGCCGGCGAGGCGGCGACGATCGCCACCTCGGTCGGCGGGTTCGTCGGGCGCGACCAGCGCTCCGAGTACGAGTCGTACGGCCGGGCCACGCTGGAGCTACGGGTGCCGGCGGAGCAGTTCGACCAGGTCGTCGACCGGCTGTCCCGCCTCGGCGAGGAGGTCAGCCGGGAGTTGACCACCCAGGACGTCACCGAGGAGGTGCTCGACCTGGACGCCCGGATCACCACCCAGCAGGCCCGGGTGCGCAGCGGCCGGGCGCTGCTGGCCGAGGCGGAGACCCTCGCCGACCTGGTGATGCTGGAGTCGGAGCTGGCCAAACGGGAGGCGGACCTGGCGTCGCTGGAGGCCCGCAAACGTGGCCTGGACGACCTGGTGACACTGTCGCGGATCACCGTCGAGCTGGTCGGCCCGGACGCGACGCCACCGGTCGACGACGAGTCGGAGCTGGGTTTCCTGGCCGGGCTGGGGGCCGGTTGGCGGGCGTTCGTCGGATCGATGCAGGTGCTGGTCACCGTGCTCGGCGCGCTGCTGCCGTGGCTGATCGCTCTCGGCGTACCCGCGGTGGGGGTGTTCTGGTTGGTGCGCAGGGCGCGGGGCCGGTCCCGGCCGGTCCCGGCCGTCACCGCACCGGCCGTCACCGCACCCGCTGGCGGCGCACCGGTGCCGGCACCGCGAGGTGACGACGGCGGTACGGAAGGTCACCGCACGGACGACGACCGGGTCGCTGGCGACGCGACGACCAGCTGATTCGCTGGTCAGTCGGCCTCGGCCAGCTGCAGCACGGTGTGGACGAGCAGGCGGACGCCGACGGCGATCGCCCGCTCGTCCACGTCGAACGAGGCGCGGTGCAGGTCGCTGCCGGCCTCGGCGCGGCCGACGCCGAGGCGGGCCAGAGCACCCGGCACATACTCCAGGTACCAGGAGAAGTCCTCGCCACCCATGCTCTGCGGGGTGTCGGCGACGGCGGCGGGGCCGAGGGCCGCTGCGGTGGCGGCGGTGAGCGCGCCGATCGCGGCGGCATCGTTGATCACCGGCGGGCGACCGCGCAGGTACTCGATGTCGACCGTCGCGCCGGTCGGGGCGACCACTTCCCGGATGATCTGGGTGACGATGTCCGGTGCGGCGTCCCAGGTCGGCCGGTCGAGCACCCGCAGGGTGCCGGCGGCGCTCGCCTCGTTGGGGATCACGTTGTACTGGGTGCCGGCGGACGCCTGACCGAAGACCAGCAGCAGGCCGGCGTTGGCCGGCACCCGCCGGTTGACCAGCGCGGGCACCTCGGTGACCAGCCGGCCCAGGGCGTTGACCAGGTCGACGGTCAGGTGCGGGCGGGCGGTGTGACCGCCCGGCCCGGTCAGCCGCACGCTGATGTTGTCCGCCGCTGCGGTGATCGGGCCGACCCGCAGCCCGACCCGGCCGACCGGCAGGTTCGGGTCGCAGTGCAGCGCGAAGATCTGGGTGACGTCCTCGAGCCCGCCGGCGGCGATGACCTCCAGCGAGCCGCAGGGCAGGATCTCCTCCGCCGGTTGGAAGATCAACCGGACCCGCTGGCGCAGCTCGCCGCGGTCGGCGAGCTGCGCGAGCAGCATCGCCACGCCGAGCAGTACGGTCGTGTGCACGTCGTGCCCGCAGGCGTGGCAGACGCCCGGCACGGTCGACCGGTACGGCACGTCCTTGACGTCGGCCAGCGGCAGTGCGTCGATGTCGGCGCGCAGCGCGACCACCGGGCCGTCAGCGGGGCCGGCGTCGATGTCGCAGATGACGCCGTTGCCCTTGGGCAGCAGCCGGGCGGTGAGCCCCATCCTGGTGAGCTGGTTGGCGATGAACGCGGCCGTCTCGAACTCGTGGCCGGACAGCTCCGGGTGGGCGTGCAGGTGCCGCCGGATCGCGGTCAACTGCCGCCCGCGGACATCGAGCAACTGGTCCAGCCCGGCCGGCAGGGGTTGGGCACCTGGCAGTGGATCGGGCCAGGACGACGCCATCTCGCTGCCGGTGGGCAACGTCAACGCACTCGTCACGTCAGATTCTCGATCACTGTGGATGGGATGGGACTCCGACAGCCTAGACCGGGGACGGTAACGCTGCGCAACGTCATTCGGGTAGTGACCGCATCGCGTATTGTCATGGAATGCCTGGTAGAGGCGATCGGACCGCTGCGGTCCGCCCCGAATGTCACCATCGTAGGCAGCCATGGGTCCCACACCTCCTACGCCGAGTAACGAGCCACGCAGCGACCCGGCTGCCGGTTCGACCAAAAACTGACAGATATCTGACTGTCGCGACACCCCCCGGTCCGGGCATGCCATCTGATAACGACACCGTGACGGGTTGCGCACCTAGAGTCCGATCCGGTGTACATTGGGCTACCACACAACGACACAGAGTGGACTTCTCACCAACCTCGGCGCGTAGCTTTCGTTCCGCCGAGCGACCCAGCAAGATAGAGGGGTTGGTTCCCCGGCCCCTCAATTTCTCTCGGCGGCATTTCCTGTGACTCAGATTCCGACGTGGAGTGGCGGACCAGTCAGCTCTACCAGCGCACGAGCGGCACCCGGCACCACCATCGGTGGCCGGTACTCGCTGCGTGCCGCGGTCGGGCACGGTGGCATGGGCACCGTCTGGCGCGCCACCGACACCCTGCTCCGACGCGACGTGGCGGTCAAGGAGGTCGTCCTCCCCCCAGGGCTGGCCCCCAGCGACCGCGACGCGATGTACGAACGCACCCTGCGGGAGGCCCGCGCGGCGGCCGCACTGCAACACCCGGCCGTGGTCCAGGTCTACGACGTGGTCACCGAGGGTGGCCGCCCGTGGATCGTGATGGAGCTGCTGGACGCCCGCAGCCTCGCCGACATGGTCATCGAGGACGGCCCGGTCGCCCAGCGCGCGGTCGCCAAGATCGGCATCGCGTTGCTCGGTGCGCTGGAGGTCGCCCACGCCATCGGCGTCCTGCACCGCGACGTCAAGCCGGCGAACGTGCTGATCTGCACCGACGGTCGCTGCGTACTCACCGACTTCGGTGTCGCCCGGATGCCCACCGACGTCCAGCTCACCACGCCCGGGATGGTGCTCGGCTCGCCGCACTTCATTTCCCCGGAGCGGGCAATGGGCCAGGACTTCGGGCCGCCGAGTGATCTGTTCTCCCTCGGCGTCACGCTCTACACCGCCGTCGAGGGGCGCCCGCCCTTCGACAAGGGCGACCCGATCGAGACCATGCACGCCGTCGTCGAGGACCCGCCCGCCGTCCCGGTGCGTTCCGGCCCGCTCACCGAGGTGCTCTTCGGCCTGCTGGAGAAGGACCCGGCCCGGCGCTTCGACGTACCGACCGCCCGGAGCATGCTGCGCGAACTGCTCGCCGGGCCGCTGGCCAGCAAGGCCCCGGCCAACCTGGTCACCGACCCGTACGCGGTGGTCTCGGTGCAGCGGCCGCCCAGCTGGCAGCAGCAGGCCCCACCGGCACCGCCGGCGCAGCCCCAGCCGAGTGGCAAGATCGGCGGCCGGGCGATGATCGGCCCGGATGAGTCGCTCACCGACCGCCTCGCCGAGCTGCGCAAGGCCGGCCGGCAGATGCCGAGCGCGGCGCAGTGGTCCGCCGCCGGGCTGGACAACGCCAACCCGACCTCGCCGGCGGCCGGAGCGACCGCCGCGATGCCGATCAGCCAGGCCGGCGTACCCGGTCCGCGTGGGCAGCAGCCGGGCCGGCACGGCCACGGCCAGCAGAGCGGTCACGGCCAGCGGGGCGGCCAGGGCGACGCGCTGCTCAGCCCGACCGGGGCGATGCCGGCGCCGAGCTGGGGCGACGGGCAGCCGGGCTGGGATCAACCGCCGGCCGGTCGGTCGGCACCGGGAGGTGCCACCACCGCCGGGGCGATGCTGGACAAGGCGATCGCCGGGCTCCGGCAGGGCACCGGCAGCGCCGTCGACAAGGTGAAGAGCTGGGACCGGAAGGTGCAGATCGGCGCGGCGGCGGGTGCCACCCTGCTGATCCTGCTGATCTCCACCGCGCTGTTCAACAGCGGCTCCGGCGAACCCCGGCAGCCGACGCTGACCGCGCCGCAGATCACCGAGGAGCCTGCGCCGGCCATCCCGACGAAGACCGTCAACGAGCGCGGCGTCACCGTCGACGTGCCGGAAAACTGGGAGAAGGCCAGCGGCGGGCTGTACACCGACTTCACCGACCCGGACGACGCGGGCCGGAAGGTCCGGATCGTGGTCGAGCCGTCCGGTTCATCGGTGCAACGCTGGGCCGAGGTCGCCGAGAAGGGCCTGAAGCGGCCGGAATCACAGTCCTGCGCCCGGCCGTACGCCCAGCTCGACATGACCACCGACGTCGAGCTGGCCGGTCGGCAGGCCGTCCAGTTCGAGTACACCTGCGGTGACGGCGACAACAAGCGGCACGGCGTCTGGCGGGCGGTCGTCGCCAACGGCAAGGCGTACTCGTTCTTCCTCACCACGCCGGACGCGCGGTTCGAGGAGAGCCTGCCGGTCTTCGAGGAGATGGTCCGGACCTTCCAGCTCGCCGAGGCCGGCTGACCGATGCCCATCGACCAGTCGGCGGCAGCCGGCGACCCGGCGACGTTACCGGCGACAGCCAGCGACCCGGCGGCGTTACCGGCGCGGGTGGCGGCCTGGCTCGGCGACGAGCCGGACCCGGCCGCCCGCGCCGAGCTGCTGACGCTGCTGGACCAGCTGCCGGGCAGCGCCGCCGAGCTGGCCGACCGGTTCGCCGGGCCGTTGACGTTCGGCACCGCCGGGCTGCGCGGCCCGCTGCGGGCCGGCCCGAACGGCATGAACCTGCAGGTCGTCACCAGGGCCGCCGCCGGGCTGGTGAGCTGGTTGGCCGAGCAGGGCGGCTCCGGACCGGTGGTGATCGGCTACGACGCCCGGCACGGATCACGGGCCTTCGCGGTCCGCACCGCCGAGGTGGTCACCGGTGCCGGGCGGGACGCCTACCTGCTGCCCCGCCCGTTGCCCACCCCGGTGCTGGCGTACGCGATCCGCGCGCTCGACGCGGTGGCGGCAGTGATGGTCACCGCCAGCCACAACCCGCCGCAGGACAACGGCTACAAGGTCTACCTCGGTGCCCAGCTCGGCGGACCGGCCGGTGCGGGCGCGCAGATCGCGCCGCCGGCCGACCAGCAGATCGAGGCGGCGATCCGGGCGGTCGGAAAGCTGGTCGACGTGCCGCTCGGCGGCCCCGGCAAGACGCTGGACGACGAGATCGTCGCCGGCTACCTGCGGACCGCCGTGGCGGTGGTGGACCGGGCGACCCCCCGGGCGCTGACCGTGGCGTACACGCCGCTGCACGGCGTCGGTGGGGCGGTGCTGCGGGAGGCGTTCGTCGGTGCCGGATTCCCGGCACCGCTGGTCGTCGCCGAGCAGGCCGAGCCGGATCCGCAGTTCCCGACCGTGGCGTTTCCCAACCCGGAGGAGCCGGGCGCGATGGACCGGGTCGTCGCGCTGGCCCGGGCACACGGAGCCGACCTGGCGATCGCCAACGACCCGGACGCCGACCGGTGCGCGGTCGCGGTGCCGCACGGCGGCGACGGGTGGCGGATGCTGCGCGGCGACGAACTGGGGGTGCTGCTCGCCGATCAGCTGATCCGGCGGGGCCGGCACGGCCGCTACGCCACCACCATCGTCTCGTCGTCGCTGCTCGGCGCGCTGTGCGCGGCGCGCGGCGAGCCGTACGCCGAGACCCTCACCGGCTTCAAGTGGATCGTCCGGGCCGGCAGCGACCTCGCGGACACCGCCGAGGTGCCACTGGTCTACGGCTACGAGGAGGCGCTCGGCTACTGCGTGGCGCCCGACCAGGTACGCGACAAGGACGGCATCACCGCCGCGTTGCTGCTCGCCGAGCTGGCCGCCGAGCTCAAGGCGGCCGGTCAGGGCCTGACCGACCGGCTCGACGAGCTGGCCCGCGAGTTCGGGGTGTACCAGACCGACCAGCTTGCGGTGCGGGTCGACGAGCTGAGTGAGATCGCCACCGCGATGGCCTACCTGCGGGCGCACCTGCCGACGACGCTGCTCGGCGAGCCGGTCACCGCGACGCAGGATCTGCTGCCCGACGCCGACGTGGTGATCCTGCGTACCGGCACTGCCCGGGTCGTGGTCCGTCCTTCCGGGACGGAACCGAAGCTGAAGGCCTACCTGGAGGTGGTCCAGCCGGTGCCGGGCGGCGACCCGGCTGCGGCCCGCGAACGGGCCGACCGGGCGTTGGCACAGCTGCGGACGGAGACATCGGCCGCCCTGAACATCAAATAATGTCCGTTTGACCCGTTAGGCGCGACCAATTCATATTGCTGCTCGTTTAGCTGGTTATGCTGGCTAGCCGCTGCTTCGCCTACCTGACCGCCGCGACGCACCGGCGGTACGCACTGCTCCCCTTCCACCGGCAGACCGCCCTGTTTCGGCTGACCCGTCGGCCCGGCCGGGCCGCCCGATGCTGGCTGGCCCGACGTCTGCGGCCGGCCCGACCGACCGCCGCCGGTCTCCCCCGCCGATGGTCCGTACTGGACGGGCGCCCCGTCCTGGCCGTCGTCGACGACACGATCAGCCCGCTCAACGCCCACCGGCGCAACCTGCACCTCGTCACCGACGCACTGACCCGGGCCGGGGTGGACCACTTCGTCATCCCGGCCGCATCCGGGCTCAGCAGCCGGGTCGGGGTGCCGGCCGGCGAGCGTACCGCCGCGCTGCGGGCCCTCGGTGGTGTCGGCGGTCTAAGGGCGGCGGTCGCCGAGCGCCGGCACCGACGGCTGCCGACCCGGCCACGCTGGCGGCTGCGCCGGACCCCGGTGATCCGGATCTTCCAGGCGGTGACCAGCGTCGACGGTCAGCTGACGTACGGCGGGCAGGCTGCTTGCGAGATCGAGTTCTGGACCGTCGACGGCGACCGGCTGCACGCGCCCCGGAGCAACGACGTCACCGCCGTGGTCCCGGCCCGGTCGGCCCCGGTACGGCTGACCGAAGCCGAGGCCTGCTCCTTCGCGCCGGAGGACCGGATCGCCCGGCACGTGACCCGTACCCCGTTCACCCGTCGGCCGGCGACCTGGCCCGACTTTCCGGTCGACCTGGTCTGCTGCTGGACCGACCCGACCGATCCGCGGTGGCGGTCCCGCCGGCAGCGGGCCATGGCCCGCACCGCCGGGCCGGTGCCACGAGCCCGGCGCGCCGACCGGCACCGCCGCCGCAGCGGTGCCGGCGGTGCCGGCGGTGCCGGCCCGACAGGCCGCGCCGACGACGAATGGGTCGGCTGGGACGGCACCGAAGAACTGCGTCACCTGCTCCGCTCGGTGCACCTGCACGCGCCCTGGATCCGGCGGATCTTCCTGATCACTGCGGACCAGGTGCCGGGCTGGCTCGACGTGGACGATCCACGGTTGACCGTGGTCGACCACCGCGATCTGCTCGGTGGCCACACCGTGCTGCCCACCTTCAACCCGTACGCCGTCGAATCCGCGGTGCACGAAATCGACGGTCTGGCGGAACGGTTCCTCTACCTGCCCGGCAACGTCTTTCTCGGCCGGCCAGTCGACCGGACCACCTTCTTCGAGCCCAACGGGATCCCCAAGGTGCTGCTCGATCCGGGTGACACCTCGGCCGTGGCCGCTGCGCGGCGCGTCTTCGCCGACCAGTTCGACCGCCTCGTCGACCCAGGCACCCCGCTCGGCGTACCGTTGCCGGTGCGCCGCTCCACACTGGCCGAGATCTGCACCAGCATTCCCGACGTGGTCGCCCGGATTCGCGGTCACCAGATCCGGCAACCGGACGACGTGTCACTGATCCGCTCGCTGCACCAGCACTGGTCGTACCTGCGGGGCACCGCGATCCCCGGGTCACTGCGCCGGCACCACGTCGACCCGGCCGCCCCCGACGCCGCGCTGCGGCTGCACCGGCTGCTCGACCAGCGCGACGCCGACGCCTTCGGGCTGGACACCGAACTCACCGACGCGGTCGACTCCATCGCCCGCCGGCTGCGGGTCGAGTTCCTCAGCCGCTACTTCCCGACCCCGTCACCGTACGAGGTCGACGCGGAGACCGCGGCGGCCCGAGCCCCGTTCACCGCGACCGAACTGGCGCAGCGCCTGCTGCGCCCGCCGGTCGGCCGGTTCCCGGCCGGACCGCAGCTACAGCTGGCCGCCGCGCCGCAGCAGGCCCGCCACCGCGACACCGGGTATCCCGCACAGCCGGACCCGCTGTCGGCGGCCGACCCGGTCCCGGCCACCGAGGTGCTGGTGGGACACCGCTGCGGCTGACCGGCCACCGGGTACCTATGGTGACCAGGTGCAGGCGATCATCGCGACCCTCGGCTACGTACTCTCCCCCGACGGACGTCAGGTGCTGATGCTGCGCCGCGACACCCGGCCGGACGACATCCACTACGGCTACTACAACGGGCTGGGCGGCAAGCTGGAGCCGGGCGAGGACGTCATCGCCGGCATGCGCCGGGAGATCCGGGAGGAGTCCGGGTTGGAGTGCGGGCGGGTCGAGCTGGCCGGGACCATCTCCTGGCCAGGCTTCGGCCGGCACAGCGAGAACTGGTTCGGATTCCTGTTCCGGGTGCCGACCTGGTCCGGCGAGCCCTGGCCGGACTGCCCGGAAGGCACCCTGGTCTGGACCGACCTGGCCGACGTCCTCGCCGGCCGGGTGCCGATGTGGCCCAGCGACCGGCACTTCCTGCCGCTGGTCTTCGCCGAGCAGCCGACCGTCTTCCACGGCGTGATGCCGTTCACCGACGGCGTGGCGACCAGCTGGAGCTGGACCGCCGCCAGCTGACCGGTACCCGTCAGAAGCGCGGCATCCCGCCGAACTGGCGGTCACCGGCGTCACCGAGCCCCGGCACGATGAACATCTTCTCGTTGAGCCGTTCGTCGATCGACGCGGTCACCAGTCGCAACGGCAGGCCGGAGCGGTCCAGCCGGTCGATTCCGGCCGGCGCGGCGAGCACGCACAGCACGGTGATCTCGGTGGCGCCCCGGTCGGCAAGCAGCCGGCAGCAGTGCTCCAGCGAACCGCCGGTGGCCAGCATCGGGTCGAGCACCAGCACCGGGATGCCGGCCAGGTCGACCGGCAGCGACTCCAGGTAGGCCCGGGGCTCGTAGGTCTCCTCGTCACGGGCCAGCCCGACGAAGCCCATCGACGACTCCGGCAGCAGCGCCAACGCAGAGTCGGCCATCCCGAGCCCGGCGCGCAGCACCGGCACCAGCAGCGGCGGGTTGGCCAGCCGGGTCCCGTCGGTCGGCGCCACCGGGGTGGTCACCGGGAAGGATTCCACCGGGAAGGATCGGGCCGCCTCGTACACCAGCATGGTGGTGAGTTCGTGCAGCGCGGCGCGGAACGCCGCCGAGTCGGTCCGGGTGTCGCGCATCGCGGTCAGCCGGGACTGGGCGAGAGGGTGATCAACGACGAGTACGTCCACGGTCGTTGAACCTACTCGCCAGCCCGGCGGCCGACGCATACACCTCACGGATCGCCTCGGCGTAGCGGGCCGGGGTGTGTTCGGCGCAGCGGGCCGCCGCCGCGGCCGCCTGCCGGCGGGCCGTGTCCGGGTCGAGCAGCAGCCGCAGCACGCCGGCGGCCAGCGCACCCGGCTGCGGCTCGGTGCGCAGCGCGGCGCCGGCAAGCGCGCCGTGCGCGTGCAGCGCCCGGTCGACCAGGACCACCGGCACCCCGGCCAGGCCGGCTTCCTGCAGGACCAATGCCTGGGTGTCGGTCTGCGAGGCGAACGCGAACACCTCGGCGGCCCCGTACGCCGCAGCCACCACCTCCGGGCCCTGCTGGCCGGTGAGGGTGATCCGGGCAGCCACCCGAGGGTCGATGGTGCGCAGCAGCGCGGCCAGCCAGCGCGGCTCGTACAGGGCACCGACCAGCACCAGCCGGGCGGTCGGGCAGCCGACCAGCACCCGCTCGAACGCGGTGATCAGCAGGTCGATGCCCTTCTCCCGGTTGATCCGACCCACATAGAGGACCACCCGGTCGCTGGGCGTGATGCCATGGCCGTACCGGAAGGCGTTGATCTCGTCGGCGGTGGTGCGGCGGGCCGCGACCCCGGTCGGCACCAGGTGCACCCGGTCGGCGGACACCGGCAGGTGGATCCGGTCCAGCACCGCCCGGGTCGGCACCACCACCGCGTCGGCGCCGCCGAGCAGCAGGGTGTTGGTGGCGTCCATGGCGGCCCGGCGGCGGGCGACCGCGCCGCTGGCCATCGGCCGGTGGTCACGGGCGTGGCCGGCCGGTGCCGCCGCCGGGCGGGGTACGCCGAGCCGGCGGGCGTACAGCCGGACGCCGGCGCTGAGCGCACGGGCCGGCACCCGGTACGCGTCGGCGTACGCGTGCAGGTCGGTGTGGTAGGTCTGGACCAGCGGCAGACCGAGCCGGCGGGCGGTGAGGACGCCGAGCAGCCCGACCGGTCCGGGGGTGTGCACGTGCACCACGTCCGGGGCGTGGGCGGCGATCTCGGCGATGGTGCCGGTGGCGGCGGCGCCGCGCAGCAGCCACGGCGACAACCGCAGGTCGGCGACTCCGCAGGGCAGCGCACGTAGCCGCAGCACGTCCGCCTCGGCCGGCTGGTCCGGATGCCGGGGCACCACGATCAGGCCGGGATGCCCGGCGGCGGCCGACGCCGCCGCGAGAGTCCGCAGCGAGGTGACCACCCCGTCGCGGCGGGGCAGGTACGTGTCGGTGAAGTGCACTGCTCGCACGTCAGGCACGGTGGGTCACCGGGGCCAACATGATGTAACGGTAGGCCAACAGCGCCGTTAAGTCTGCTCGTCCGATCAGCCGACGGCCAAGATCGTGAACTCGATGGCGACGTAGACTCGCGGGCATGACAGGACTCGCGGCATGACAGCGGTGAGCACCCCGGCACCCGCGCGCCACGATCTGGCCGAGGTGGGGCGGAACGCGGCAACCCTGCGTAGCTTCCTACACGGGCTGCCCGGCGTCGACGAGGTCGGCGCGCGGCAGCGGGCCGCGGCGCTCGGCACCCGGTCGATCAAGACGACGGCCAAGGCGTGGGCGATCGACCTGGCCGTCCGGATGGTCGATCTGACGACTCTGGAGGGCGCCGACACCCCCGGCAAGGTACGCGCGTTGTGCGCCAAGGCCCGCCGTCCCGACCCGACCGACCCCGGTTGCCCGCCGGTCGCCGCCGTCTGCGTCTACCCGTCGATGGTGCCGACCGCCGCCGAGGCGCTCACCGGTTCCGGCGTGCACCTGGCCAGCGTGGCGACCGCGTTCCCGTCCGGGCAGGCGCCGCTGGAGGTGAAGCTGGCCGACACCCGGGCGGCGGTCGCGGCCGGCGCCGACGAGATCGACATGGTGATCAACCGGGGGGCGTTCCTCGCCGGCCGCTACGAGCAGGTGTACGACGAGATCGTCGCGGTCAAGCAGGCCTGCGGCGACGCCCACCTCAAGGTCATCCTGGAGACCGGGGAGCTGGCCACCTACGACAACGTGCGCCGTGCCTCCTGGCTGGCGATGCTGGCCGGCGGTGACTTCATCAAGACCTCCACCGGCAAGGTGCCGGTCGCGGCGACGCTGCCCGTCACCCTGATCATGCTGGAGGCGGTCCGGGACTTCCACGCCGCCACCGGGCGGCGGATCGGCGTCAAACCGGCCGGCGGCATCCGCACCACCAAGGACGCGATCAAGTACCTGGTGCTGGTCAACGAGACCGCCGGCGACGAGTGGCTCACCCCCGACCTGTTCCGGTTCGGCGCTTCCACCCTGCTCAACGACCTGCTGATGCAGCGGTCGAAGCTGCACACCGGGGTCTACTCCGGTCCCGACTACGTCACCCTGGACTGATCAGCGTGTTCGACTACGCACCGGCACCCGAGTCCCGCTCGGTCGTCACCATCCGCGACTCGTACGGCCTGTTCATCGACGGCGAGTTCGTCGATCCGACGGACGGCGGGGCCCGCAAGACCGTCAACCCGGCCACCGAGGAGGTCCTCGCCGAGGTCGCCGAGGCCGGCCCTGGCGACGTGGACCGGGCGGTGGCCGCCGCGCGGGCCGCGTACCAGCGGGTCTGGGGTCCGATGCCGGGCCGCGACCGGGCCAAGTACCTGTTCCGGATCGCCCGGGCGCTCGCCGAACGCAGCCGCGAGCTGGCCGTGCTCGAATCGCTGGACAACGGCAAACCGATCCGCGAGTCCCGTGACGTCGACCTGCCGCTGGCGTCGGCGCACTTCTTCTACTACGCCGGCTGGGCCGACAAGCTGCCGTACGCCGGTTTCGGCCCGGACCCGCGCCCGCTCGGCGTCGCCGGCCAGGTCATCCCGTGGAACTTCCCGCTGCTGATGCTGGCCTGGAAGATCGCCCCGGCGCTGGCCGCCGGCAACACGGTGGTGCTCAAACCGGCCGAGACGACCCCGCTGACCGCACTGCTGTTCGCCGAGATCTGCCAGCAGGCCGACCTGCCGCCCGGTGTGGTCAACATCGTCACCGGCGCCGGCGCCACCGGGCAGGCCGTCGTCGGCCACCCGGATGTCGACAAAATCGCCTTCACCGGCTCCACCGAGGTCGGCCGGCAGATCGCCCGCGCGGTCGCCGGCAGCCGCAAGAAGCTCACCCTGGAGCTGGGCGGCAAGGCCGCCAACATCGTCTTCGACGACGCCCCGATCGATCAGGCCGTCGAAGGCATCGTCAACGGAATCTTCTTCAACCAGGGCCACGTCTGCTGCGCCGGTTCCCGGCTGCTGGTCCAGGAGTCGATCGCCGAGCCGCTACTGGAGTCGTTGAAGCGGCGGATGGCCCGGCTGCGCGTCGGCGACCCGCTGGACAAGAACACCGACGTCGGGGCGATCAACTCGGCCGCCCAGCTGGACCGGATCCGTACCCTGGCCGCAGCCGGCACCGACGAGGGCGCGCAGGCCTGGTCGCCGCCGTGTGACCTGCCCGAGCAGGGCTTCTGGTTCGCGCCGACCCTGTTCACCGGGGTCAGCCAGGCGCACCGGATCGCCCGCGAGGAGATCTTCGGCCCGGTGCTGTCCGTGCTGACCTTCCGCACCCCGGACGAGGCCATCGCCAAGGCCAACAACACACCGTACGGGCTGTCCGCCGGCATCTGGTCGGAGAAGGGTTCCCGGATCCTGTGGGCCGCCGACCGGCTGCGCGCCGGGGTGGTGTGGGCGAACACGTTCAACAAGTTCGACCCGACGTCGCCGTTCGGCGGCTACCAGGAGTCGGGCTACGGCCGCGAGGGCGGCCGGCACGGGCTGGAGGCGTACCTCGATGTCTGACAGTGGCGGCGTCGCCACCCGGGTGGCCATACGCAAGACGTACAAGCTGTTCATCGGCGGGAAGTTCCCGCGCAGCGAGTCGGGACGGACGTACCAGGTGCAGGACTCCAACGTGGCGCTCGCCTCCCGCAAGGACCTCCGCGACGCCGTCGTCGCCGCCCGGGCGGCGGTGAGAGGCTGGTCGGGCGCGACCGCGTACAACCGGGGTCAGATCCTCTACCGGGTCGCCGAGATGCTGGAGGGCCGACGCGAGCAGTTCGTCGCGCTCGGCGAGCCGGCCGGCGAGGTCGACGCGGCGATCGACCGCTGGGTCTGGTACGCCGGCTGGTCCGACAAGCTCCCCCAGGTGTACGGCGGCGTCAACCCGGTCGCCGGCCCGTACTTCAACCTGTCGACGCCGGAGCCGACCGGAGTGGTCGGGGTCGTCGCGCCGGCCGAGCCGTCGCTGCTCGGCCTGGTCAGCGTCGTCGCCCCGGTGATCGTCAGCGGCAACACGGCGGTGGTGCTGGCCTCGCCGACCCGGCCGTTGGCGGCGGTCACCTTGGCCGAGGTGCTGGCCACCAGTGACCTGCCCGGCGGGGTGGTCAACATCCTCACCGGGCACGCGGCCGAGACGGCGCCGTGGCTGGCGTCGCATCTGGACGTCGACGCGCTGGACCTGACCGGGGTGGCCGATCCGCAGTTGGCCGTAGAGTTGGAGCAGGCCGCCGCCGGCAACCTCAAGCGGGTGCTGCGGCCGGCTGTCACACCGGTCGACTGGTCCGCCGACCCGGGCACTCGGCGGATGACCACCTTCCTGGAGACCAAGACCGTCTGGCACCCGAAGGGGACGTGAACTGGTCCCCGCACGAGGCGCTCCGGGTGGTCCGGGCAGATTTGCGGACGAAACGTGTCGGATGAGTGACCGTCCGGCCGGCCAGGCCAGCGGCGGTGGTCGCCCGCCGGGCAGGCTATGCCGGTGTCCCGCGCCGCCGGTGTCCCGAACCAGCTGAGCTTCCTCCCCTTTTCCGGTAGCCGCGCCGTCGCCGCCGGTCTGCTCAGCTCGCCCGCTACCTTGACAGCCATCCGCGCTGGCCCGGCGCCCGGCAACTGCGTGAGCTGGTCGGTCTGGTCGAGCCGCTGGCCGAGTCGCCGATGGAGAGTCGACCGCGGCTGCTGCACGATGCCGGCCTGCCCCGACCGGTGCCGCAGCACAATGTCGCGGGCCCGCGGGGGCGCTTCATCGGCCGCGTCGACCTCGCCTACCCGCAGTGGCGGATCGCCCTCGAGTATGAGGGTGACCATCATCGGGGTAGGGCCACTTTCCGCCGGGATGTCCACCGCTACAACCGCGCCCAGCCCTGACGAGCCGCGCCCAGCCGCGACGAGCCGAACACCAGATACCTCATCTTCCCGCCGAAAGGTACCTGGTGTTCGGCTCGTGCCGGGTGGCTAGGTGACATCGAGCGCGGGCAGGACGACCTGCTCCAGCACGGCGACCGGGGTACGCCACTGCTCGGGGTCGTCGTAGTTGCCGGCGGTCACCACGACGACCGTGTCCAGATCGGGCAGTACGGTCAGGCGCTGGCCGCCGTTGCCCATCGCCGCCGCCGTCCGGTGACCGGCGACGGACTGCAAATACCAGTGGTAGCCGAACTCGGCGTCCCACCCGGTCGGCAGACGCGGCTCGAGCATCTCGCTGATCCAGCTGGCCGGCACCAGTCGACGGCCGGCCCAGACCCCGCCGGCCAGCACCAGCTCGCCGATCCGGGCCAGGTCGCGCGGGGTGAGCCGCAGCCCGGACGCGGGCGAGGCCACCCCGTCGTCGCCGGCCATCCAGTGAAACTGCTCGACGCCGAGCGGCGCGAACAGCTTCGCCTGGCCGTACGCCTCCAACGCCTGCCCGGTGCCGCCGGCGATCAGCTTGCCGAGCAGCGCAGTCGCACCGCCACAGTAGGACCACTGCTCGCCGGGTGGCTCCGCCACCGGCCGCTCCAGGACGTACCGGTAGCGGTCCGGGGCCAATTCCATGGCGATCTCGGCGTTGTCCAGGCTGTCGTACGGGACGTCCTCGCGCCAGTCCAAACCCAGTGACATGGTCAGCGCGTGCCCGACGGTCAGCCCGGCCCGGTCCGGGTCGGCCACCAGGTCGGGGTACTTGGGAAACTGCCGTAGCAGCGGCTGCGCCGGGTCTGGGACGAGGCGCTCGCCGAGGGCGATGCCGTACAGCAGGGCCGTCACGCTCTTGGTGACCGAGCGCAGGTCGTGCAGCGTCGCCGGGCCGAACTCGACGACCCCCAGGGAGTGCTCCCAGGAAAAGTCCTCGCCGGTGCCGTAGTGCTCCCACAGCAACTGGCCACGACGCACCACCACGACCGCGTGCAGCCCGTCGACCTGCCCGGACCGATCGGCCCCGGCCAGCAGCTCGCTCATCCGGCTCGTCATCATCGCCACCCCCGCCCGCACCAAAGATATGTCGAACCGTCGATCACCGCTGTCCGCTCCCCGTCAAATCGTGACGACTACCTTGGCGCGGGCGTGCTCGGTCTCGACGTACCGGATCGCGTCCGGCACCTCGCTCAACCGGAACGTCCGGTCGACGACCGGGGTCAACTTGCCCGCCTCGACCAGCTCCCGCAGCGCCGCCAGGTGCCCACGGCCCGCCGTCGCCGACGGCGCGACGATGCGCTGCCGGACGAACCGCCCCACCAGCGGCCCGCGCAGCAGCAGACCCAGCGGCCCGAACACGCTGCCGCCGGTGGACACGCCGCCACCGGACAGCAGCAGCGTCCCGTCCCGAGTCAGGACCCGCCGGAAGTCGGCCAACGACCGGTTGCCGACCAGGTCGAGCAGCACGTCGTAGCGACGGCCGACCCGCACCGCATCGGTACGGGTGAAGTCCTCCCGGGTGTAGTCGACGACGTGGTCCGCGCCGAGTGACCGGACCAGAGCGACGTTGCGGGTCCGGCACACCGCGGTCACCTGCGCGCCGTACTCCTTGGCCAGCTGCACCGCGAAGGTGCCGACCCCGCCGGACGCCCCGTTGATCAGGACGTGCTGCCCGGCCCGCAGAGCGGCGGCATCGCGCAGGCAGACCAGGGCGGTGGTGGCGGCCAGCGGGATCGCCGCCGCCTGCGCGAAACTCAGGTTCGCCGGTTTCGCCTCGACCAGGTTCTCGGCCACGCACAGGTACTCGGCGAACGCGCCACCGTCAGGGCCGGCCTCGCCGTACACCTCGTCACCGGGACCGAACCGGGTCACCGCCGCGCCCACCGCCTCGACCCGGCCGGCGAAGTCCTGACCGCGCACGGCCGCGCGGGGCCGCCGCAGCCCGAACGACAACCGGGCCAGGTACGGGTCGCCGCGCATCGCGTGCCAGTCGTAGGCGTTGACCGAGCTGGCATGCACCCGGACCAGCACCTCGTCGTCGCCGGGGGTCGGGGTGTCGACGTCGCGCAACCGCAGGACGTCGGGTGCGCCGTACCGGTCCTGAACCATCGCCTTCATCGTTGATTCTCCTCACTGGATCCGCTGGTGCACACAGCTTGTCGGGGCAGGCCGGGGTGCCGCGTCGGCGCGGCGGCGGCACCCCGACTGCGCCCGGCGCGGTAGCCAGGCGACGGTCTACTCCCCCGGGCGTACGCCGGACTGCCGCCGTCGGGGCTGCCGCAGTCGCCGCCGGCCGGCTTACAGTGCGGGCATGAGCCGGTCGCACCCCGACACCGACGCTGGCCCGGCCGCGCCGGACAGGCGACCAGCAGCGCCGGGCGACGAGCCGACGGGGTCGCGACGCGGGCCCGGTCTGGCGGTGCTGACTGCGATCGGGCAGCCGGTCGGCACCGCGATCGCCGCGAGCTGGCAGTCGGGCAGCGTCTCGATCATCGGGTACGCGCTGCTGGTGTTCAGCGGGCTGGCGCTGGCCGACCGGCACCGGTCCCCCCGGCGCAACTTCCTGATCGTGGTCGCCGCGACCCTGGCGTACCACCTGCTGGACCAGCCGGCCGGGGTGACCCTGCTGGCGCCGATGATCGCCGCGTCTGCGACCCGGGCCGCCGGGCACCGCTGGCTGGTCGGGGCGGCGACGATGACCGCGTACGGCATCTGGGCGCTGGTCACCGGGGCGACGCTGCGGCAGGCGGTGCTGGCGTTGGGGCTGATCGTCGTCGCCGGGCTGGTCACCGAGATCGGCACCCTGGTCGCCGACCGGGTCCGCGAGGGCGTCGCGGAGCAGCGCCGGCTCTCCGAGGAGCGGCAGCGCCGCCGGGCCACCGAGCAACGGCTCCTGATCGCCGCCGAACTGCACGACGTACTCGGTCACCACCTGTCGCTGATCAACGTACGGGCCGGGGTCGGTCTGCACCTGATGGACCGCGACCCGGAACAGGCCCGCGCGGCGCTGGAGGCGATCGCACAGTCCAGCGCGGAGGCGTTGCGTGAGGTCCGGACCGTGCTCGACACGCTCTACCCGAGCGGCGAGGCCGCGCCGCGCGCCCCGGCGCCGGGGTTGGACCGGCTCGGCGAGCTGACCGAGGACGCGGCGGTGGCGACCCGGACCGTGATCGACGGTACGGCCCGACCGCTGCCCGCCGCCGTGGACCGGGCGGCGTACCGGATCGTGCAGGAGGCGTTGACCAACGTGCGGCGGCACGCCGGTCCGGGTGCCGCCGCCACCGTCACCATCGGCTACCGGCAGGATGCAGTCGTGCTCCAGATCGACGACGACGGCGCTGGTGCGCCGGGTCCGGCTGCGCCGGGTCCGGCTGCGCCGGTGGCGCCTGCTCCGGCCGGCAACGGCATCACCGGGATGCGGGAGCGCGCCGCCGCGCTGGGCGGCGAGTTGACCGCCGGTCCGGCACCGGACGGTGGCGGCGGTTGGCGGGTACGGGCCCGCCTGCCGCTGCCCACCGACTCGCAGCCTGAGGAGACGTCGACGTGATCCGGGTGCTGCTGGTCGACGATCAGGTGCTGGTCCGGGCCGGGTTCCGGGCGCTGCTGGCTGCCGAGCCGGACATCGAGGTCGTCGGTGAGGCCGGCGACGGCGCGCAGGCGGTCCGGCTGACCGGGCAGACCCGGCCGGACGTGGTCCTGATGGACATCCGGATGCCCGGGGTGGACGGGCTGACCGCGACCCGGCAGATCGCCGCCGACCCGCGACTGTCCGAGGTACGGATCATCGTGCTGACCACGTTCGAGCTGGACGAGTACGTCGGCGAGGCGCTGCGCGCCGGGGCGGCCGGGTTCCTGGTGAAGAACACGCAGCCGGCCGAGCTGATCCAGGGGGTACGGGTGGTGGCCGCCGGGGACGGTCTGCTGTCGCCGAGCGTGACCCGGCGGGTGATCGAGCAGTTCGCCGCCCGGACGGCCACTCCGGCCGCACCCCGACGGTTGGCCGAGCTGACCGAGCGGGAACGGGAGGTGGTGGCGTTGGTCGGCACCGGGCTGTCCAACGACGAGATCGCCGCCCGGCTGGTGGTCAGCCCGGCGACGGCGAAGACGCATGTGTCGCGGGCGATGGTGAAGCTCGGTGCCCGGGACCGCGCCCAGCTGGTCGTGTTCGCGTACGAGGCCGGTCTGGTCCGCCCCGGCTGGCTACCCTGACCCGCCGCGCTGCTGACCCGCCGCGCTGCTGACCAGAGCGCGCCCGTTACAAGCCAAGAAGGCGACGAAGCCCTTGATCGACCTTGGCAGCGAGCGCGGGAGTGATCCGGCCATGCCGGTGACCGATCGCTTCGGGGTCGGCGAATCGGACCCGGGACAGATCGATCGTGCCGCCACCGGCCAGGTCGTTGGGCAGCGGCAGGAGGATGCCGGGCACGTCTCCGTCAGCGCGATCGTGGATCAACACGATCACTGGGTACCTACGGGTATAGACGTCGGCGCTCACCACCAGCACTCGGATCCGTCGGCTACCAAGGGTGTAGTCGACCACGTCACCCCGTACGGGCACGCCTGCTGTGGCTACCACGCGGCGTTGAATTCCGCGAACGCCGCAGCATCCTCGCCGGTGAGGGAGGCGTGCCAGGCAGCAGCGGCGTCGACGGCACGACGATCGAGGTATTCGCGGATCGCCTGAGCGACCAGAGCCGACCTGTTGCCACCAGCGACGGCGGCGACAAGCTCCTCGCCGAGATCGTCGTCAAGGGTGATCGAGATGCTCATGGTCATGCCGCCGACACTACCAACAATCGTGCCCGGAGCAGGATCACCGATCGCATCGGCGTGTTGGGAGTCTGCTCGATCCAAGGCTGCCGCCAGTTGATCCTGGTCGCGTACGTAGCCGGCCTGGTCCGCCCCGGGCTGGCTACTCTGACCGCCGCACGGTCCCGTGCTGTTCGGTGTACCAGGCGGGCGGTTCGGGTGCGGCGGTGGTGGCGGTGATCCCGCCCCAGAGGTCGCGGCAGACGTACGACAGGTCGGCGTGAATCCAGACGCCGTCGTTGTCGCGCAACACCGGCCGGCAGCAGTGCCGGCACGGCGTGACCCTCGGGTACGGCGGCGTGACCGGGGTGCCGGTCATGTCAGTGTGCCGTCAGCGTCGCCGGCGCCGTTGGCGTCGGCGTCGCCGTCGCCCCAGCACAACCCGCCCAGCCCGGCCGCCCGGTGGAACCCCGGGTGGTAGCGGACCTCCGCACACACCTCACCGTCCGGGCCGCGTACGCCGCAGAACAGCGGCTCGTTGACGTTCCACGCTTCAGCCCGCGACAGCAGCGGCGCGTGCTCCCCCAGCTCCGGGCACAGAATCGTCAGCCCTTCGGCGTACGCGACGGCCTGCTCGCGGGCGGTGTCGAAGTCGACGGCGGCGAACGTCAGGTGCAGCGTGTACCGGCCACGCCGGTCGTACCGCAGCCAGTCCGGCAGGTTGCCGATCCCACCCGGACCGTCGCCGCTGCCGTTGACCTGCGCCGCTGGGCGGCGACGCTCGCGCTCGTTGAGGTAGCGGTTGACCAGCGCTTCGGCGTGCCCGGCCGGACCGGCGGCGGGTCCGAGGGCATGCGCGACAGCGGCCCGCGCCGGTTCGGACAGGTCAGCCCGATCGAGTACGGCGAACAGGTCCCGGTTGCGCTGCGTCGGATCGAGGGTCGGGTCGGTCCAGCATGCTGAACGGTTGTCGGTCACGGACACCTCCAGGGCAGTGGCGACGTCGTCATCCTGCCCTCAGCATGCATCCACGTACACAAAAATACAACGTCGCAACGAACTTCCGTTAGAGAGATCTGTAGTACATACTTCGATCGAGCTCACATCGCCGCTGCCAGACCCGGATGCACCCGGAGGTGTTCTCGTGGCACAGGTTCCGAGCCCGACGATCCGCGCTCGCCGGTTACGCCGGGAGCTACGTCGGCTCCGTGACTCGGCCGGTCTGACGGCCGAGGAGGTCGCCCGCCGCTTGGGCTGGCACCGCACCAAGGTCATCCGGCTCGAACACGGCCACTCACGGATAACGCTCAAGGACACCGAGCAAATGCTGGGCCTTTACGAGGCGTCCGACGAGGACCGCGAGTCGTTGACCGCGCTCGCCAAGCAGGCCCGGCAGAAGGGCTGGTGGAGCGCGTACGGCGACGTGCTGCCCGACGACTACGTCGGCTTCGAGGCGGAGGCCACCGCGATCAGCAGCTTCCAGAGCCTGTACGTGCCAGGACTGTTGCAGACCGAGGAGTACGCCCGCGCCATCATCCACGCCGGCCGCAGCACCGCCGACGCGGACGAGATCGACCGGCGGGTCGCCGCCCGGCTCGCCCGCAAGTCGCTGCTCTCGCGGGACGTGCCGCCGAGACTCTGGATCGTCCTCGACGAGGCGGCGATCCGCCGGGTCGTCGGTGGCCCGAAGGTGATGCGCACCCAGCTCACCCGGCTCATCGATGCCTGCGCCCAGCCGTCGATCGAGCTGCAGATCGTGCCGTTCGGGGCAGGCGCGCACGCCGCCATGGCCGGCCCGTTCACCATCCTCGGCTACGCCGACCCGATCCTCGACCCGCCCATCGTCTACATCGAGAACGATGCGAACACCCTGCTGCTGGAGGAGGACACCCACGTGGCGCGATATAAACTCATGTTCGATCATCTGTGCGCCAAGGCCATGGACCCGGACGAGTCCGGCAGGTTCCTGGCTCGGGCGGCAGAGGAGCTTCCCGACTGACCCAGACCGGCCAGAGGAGACGCGGGATGACCGCATCAGACATGTCCCGCGTTCACTGGCGCAAGAGCAGCCGCAGCAGCGCCAGCGGGTCAGACTGCGTCGAGGTGGCCACGCTCGCCGGCGGCACGATCGGCGTACGCGACTCCAAGGACCCGCACGGCCCGGCGCTGCTCTTTCCCACCGGAGCTTGGACGGCGTTCCTCACCACGGTGTCCAGCCGCTGACCCGGCCGGTCCGCCTTCCACTACGACGCCCATGCCCGCCGACCGCCCGTACGTCTTCCTCGACGTCGACGGCGTACTGATCCCCTTCGCCGCTCGTGCGACCGGCCGGTCACCTTCGCCCCACGTTGCAGCTGACGGTGAGGCCATCGGGAACCCGCTGCTGGAGCGACTCGATCCGGAGGACGGACGCCGGCTGCTGGCGCTCGATTGTCAGCTGGTCTGGGCGACCACGTGGATGGCCGAGGCGAACGACGTCGTCGCGCCGCTACTCGGCCTGCCGGAGCTGCCGGTCGTCACGTGGCCGGACTCCGACGACGAGCCCCTGCGCGGCGTGCACTGGAAGACGGCGTTCCTCATCAGGTGGGCGGCCGGGCGCACCTTCGTCTGGCTCGACGACGAGATCTCCGACCGGGACCGGCACTGGGTGTCCGCGCACCACCCGGGCGAGGCCCTGCTGCACCGCGTCGACCCACATCTCGGCCTCACCGATGCCGACTTCTCCACCGTCCGCCAGTGGCTCGCAGTCAACGCCAGCAAGGCCGCCTCTCCCCCAGCACCATGATCAGTTGATGTCCTGCCAGTAGATCGCCGGCGTGTCGCCCGGCAGGACATCAACTGATCATGGTGAGTCGCTGCCGGTAGCCGCCCTGCCTGATCCCGCGAGTGCCACGCCGATGTGAGGCTCAGATACCCTACGAGCGCCTCGTAAGGTATCTGTGCCTCACATCGATGAAGCACTCCAGCCGCCCGAGACGCTCATGCCGACGGCACGCGATGGCCGATAACCGCTGGAGGCGACACCGTCGAGTCGGGCAGCATCGGACGCATGATCTTCCTCGTGCCCGGCGACCCGCTGCGGCCGACCCGCCCGGACGAGCACTTCGCGCCGGAGGCCCGAGCCGCCCGGGAAGCCGGCTACGCCGTCGCGGTGGTTGACCACGACAAGCTGGCCAGAGGCGATGACGCGGTACGGGCGGTGGCGTCGGTGGCCGGCGACGGCATGGCCATCTACCGAGGCTGGATGCTGACCGGTACGCGCGGTTCGTCGACGCACTCGCCGCGCGAGGCGTGACGCTACGTACCACCGCCGAGCAGTACCGACAGGCCCACGAGTTCCCTGGTTGGTACCCCACGCTGGCGACGGTGACTCCGCGCTCGGGCTGGACTGTCGGCGCATCCCGAACAGACTTCGACCAGGCCCGACTCGCTCTCGGCAACGGCCCTGCCGTCATCCGCGACTACGTGAAGTCGATGAAGCACTACTGGAGCGAGGCCGCCTTCATCGCGAGCGTCGAGGACGGCGACGCCGCGTGGCAGGTCGCAAGCCGCTTCCGGCAACTACGGGACGACGACTTCGTCGGTGGATTCGTGCTGCGCGAGTTCGAGCAGTTCACGGCTGCGGAGGTACGGACCTGGTGGGTGCACGGTCGATGTGTCCTGGTCGGGCCGCATCCGGACACCCCACACGATCACCCGTCGGAAGGGATCGACCTCGGCTGGCTCGCCCCACTGATCGATGCTCTGGGTCTGCCGTTCGTGACGGCCGATCTGGCGCTGCGCGCCGACGGCGTGTGGCGGGTCATCGAGGTAGGCGACGGGCAGGTCAGCGACCGACCCGTCAGCATCGATCCAGCCATGCTCATCGCGGCAGCATTCGACGAGGCTCGGTGAGCTTGAGGCAGCCGCCCAGGAGCGCTACCGCCGAGCGACAGTCACATCGAGGTGAGGGCTATCCACCTCACAAGGCACAGATGACGTGGATAGCCTCACCTCGATGCAGCGCGGCACCGGCGACGCAGGACGGACTACGGTGGGTCGATGAGCACTCGCCATCTGCCCGCCCAGGTCGGTGACCTGCCGCCGATCGGGCGGCCCGCCAACAGTGCCCTGCTCGCAGCCGGCGTCACCACGCTCGCCCAAGTCGCCACCTACCGCCGCGCCGACCTGCTGGCCATGCACGGGATCGGCCCGAAGGCCGTCGGCATCCTGGCCACCGCGCTGGCCGAACGCGGCCTCACCTTCGCCGACTGACCAGAGGGGACACCGGATGACTTCGCCTGACGGTGTCCGCCTCCCACACAGCCAGCCCGCACCGGCCCACGTACGCAAGGCCACGCTCGCCGACGTCGACCAGCTGACGGGTCGTCGGCTGCGCCGCGATGGGACCTGCCCTCGCCGGTCATGTCGACCCGGCCCACGTCGGTCAGCTGTACCAGATCCACGTGCTCCCCGACTGCTGGGGCCGAGGAATCGGTGGGCTGCTGCACGACGCCTTCATCGCGTACCTGCGCCGGACCGGTCGGACCGGCGGGGTGCTGGAGGCGTGGGAACACAACGATCGGGGCCAGCGCTTCTACGCCGCTCGGGGCTGGCGGCCCGACGGCCACAGCCGCCCCGGCCCGGGCGACACCCGCTACCGCTATTTTCAGCTCACGCTGTGACGGTCGACGATGAACTCGGCCCAGTACTCCGGCGTCTCGTGGTAGACGATGTCGGAGCCGACGATCCACACCCGTGGTGAACGCTCCCCGGGTTCGGCCTCGGACCACTGCCGGTTGACCACTGCCACCGCCGCGTCCCGCGTCGACCCGTACCGGGAGACGATCAGGTCCGCGATCTCCTCGCAGAAGGCAAGAGCCTCCGCGTCACCGGCGCACGGGAACTCGCCGTGCGGATGCAACACCGAATCGTGCACCAGATATTCGTCGTCGAAGGTCTCGCCGTCGATCCAGGACCGCGCCGGACGGGCGCGGAGCCGATCGCCCAGGCCTGCCTCGGTCAGCCCGTACTCGCACAGGAAACGGTCCAGATACGGCCGAAGGCCGACCGCCGCCCAGGACGAATCCACCATCGCCCCATCCTCGCCCGGTCGAGCAACAGTGTCCGCCCGGGGCACCACCTGGCCAGGAGTAACGTGCCGGGCGTGAGCGAGCTTGTCGAGCGGCACACCGTACTCGCCGTCGTCGTCGGATCCCGGGCGTACGGGCTGCACGGGCCGGACTCCGACTACGACCGGCGCGGCGTGTACGTGGCCCCGACCCGAGCGTTCTGGCGGCTGGACAAGCCGCCCACCCACCTCGACGGGCCTGCGCCGGAGCAGTTCTCCTGGGAGTTCGAACGCTTCTGCACCCTGGCGCTGCAGGGCAACCCGACCGTCCTGGAGGTGCTCTGGTCCCCGCTGATCGAGACGCTGCGCGAAGACGGCGAGCAGCTGGTGGCGGTCCGGCAGGCGTTCCTGTCGACCCGGCTCGCCCAGACGTACGGCGGCTACGCCCGGGACCAGCTCGACCGGGTGGCTGCCCGCCGCGAACGCACCGGCGAGACCAACCACAAGCAGGCGATGCACATGATCCGGCTGCTGACCGCCGGTACGCACGTGCTGCGGACCGGCGAGGTCCTGGTCGACGTGGGACCGTTGCGGGACCGGCTGCTCGCGGTCCGGCGCGGCGAGCTGCCGTGGCCGGCGGTCACCCGCTGGGCGGCGGACCTGCTGGCCGAGCTCGAAGACGCGGCGGCGCGCACCGTACTGCCGGACCGACCTGACCGGTCCGCCGTCGACCGGCTGCTCATCGCCGTACGGGAGAGGAACCTGGGGTGACCGGCACTCGGAGGTCGTCGATGTTGAATCTGAGAAATCTCGCGCCGGCATGTCGAGAACCTAGGAGCGGCTCCGTCCCAGGTGCGAACACGGCCACAATGGGGCCGTACCTCACCAAGGAGACCAAGATGGCCAAGTACCTGTTGCTCAAGCACTACCGGGGCGCGCCGGCGGCGGTCAACGACGCACCGATGGATCAATGGACGCCGGAGGAGGTCACGGCCCACATCCAGTACATGCGTGACTTCGCCACCCGGCTGCAGAGCACCGGCGAGTACGTCGGCGAGCAGGCGCTCTCCCCGGAGGGTACGTTCGTCCGGTACGACGGTGAGGGGCGGCCACCTGTCACCGACGGCCCGTTCGCCGAGACCAAGGACCTGGTCGCTGGATGGATGGTGATTGACGTCGAGACCTACGAGCGCGCGATCGAG
The DNA here is from genome assembly GCF_049179115.1 of Solwaraspora sp. WMMB762. Taxonomy (NCBI): domain Bacteria; kingdom Bacillati; phylum Actinomycetota; class Actinomycetes; order Micromonosporales; family Micromonosporaceae; genus Solwaraspora; species Solwaraspora sp. WMMB762. Next base: position 6,129,842 of record NZ_JBMHMD010000001.1, on the reverse strand, counting down.
CTCGCCGGTGAACTGTCCGCGGCTCCCGGCGCGGGTGGCAAGCCGATCCACGAATGGCTCGAGGTGCGACCGGCCTACGGCGAGCAGACCACGGCCACCGAGTGAACGAGTCCCAGCTGCGGGAGCTGGTCCCTGCGGTGATCGGTGTCCTCGTCCGTCGCGGAGCCGACTTCGCGACGGCCGAGGACGCCGTGCAGGACGCCCTGGTCGAGGCGGTACGCAGGTGGCCCGACGACCCACCCCTCGACCCCAAGGGCTGGCTGGTCACGGTGGCCTGGCGCAAGTTCCTCGACGCGCTACGCGCCGACACCTCCCGGCGGCGGCGGGAGGAGCTGGTCGAAGCCGAACCGATGCCCGGGCAGGGCACCGCAGTGGACGACACGCTGGCGCTGTACTTCCTGTGCGCACACCCGGCCCTGACCTCGGCCTCGGCGGTCGCGCTCACGCTGCGGGCGGTCGGCGGCCTGACCACGCGGCAGATCGCGCAGGCATACCTGGTGCCGGAGACGACCATGGCCCAGCGGATCAGCAGGGCTAAACGGACCGTCGGCGACGTCCGGTTCGATCAGCCCGGTGATGTCGCCACCGTGCTGCGCGTGCTCTACCTGGTCTTCAACGAGGGCTACTCCGGCGACGTCGACCTCGCCGCCGAGGCGATCCGGCTCACCCGCCAGCTGGCGACCATGATCGATCACGAGGAGGTCGCCGGCCTGCTGGCGCTCATGCTGCTGCACCACGCCCGGCGTCCGGCACGGACCGGCCCCGACGGCCGGCTCGTGCCGCTCGCCGAGCAGGACCGCAGCCGGTGGGACACCGCTCTGATCGCCGAGGGCATCGACGTGCTCCAGGCCGCGCTCACCCGCGACCGGCTGGGCGAGTTCCAGGCACAGGCGGCCATCGCCGCGCTGCACGCCGACGCCCGGACCGTCGAGGAGACCGACTGGGTGCAGATCGTCGAGTGGTACGACGAACTGGTGCGCCGCACCGACAGCCCGGTGGCGCGACTCAACCGGGCTGTCGCGGTCGGCGAGGCCGACGGTGCGCGAGCTGGTCTGGCTGCCCTGGCAGAACTCGATCCGTCCCTGCCCCGGCACACCGCCGTCGCGGCACATCTGCACGAGCGCGACGGTGATTTGGTGACCGCAGCGCGGCTCTACGCCAAGGCCGCCCGGTCAGCGCCCAGCCTGCCCGAGCGCGACCATCTCACCCGGCAGGCCGCCCGGCTCAACACGCAGCTGCGAAGTTGACGGTGACCCGCGGTGGCTCCGGCCTTCCGAACCACCGACGTAACTGGCAGAGTCTGCTGCAACATGACGTCGCTCGACCTCTGCTACGACAGTCTTGACGGGCTTTCCGTCGGTGATGCCCTCGGCGCCCAGTTCTTCGTCCCCGGCAGCAGCCTTGCCGCGTTGCTCGACGGGGGCCCGCCGGCCGGGCCGTGGCCGTGGACCGACGACACCGAGATGGCCTGCTCGATCGTCGCCGAGTTGCGGGAGCATGACGGCATCGACCAGGACAGCCTGGCTGCCCGGTTCGCCGAACATTTCGAGCCGTACCGTGGCTACGGAGCCGGCGCGGTGGTCCTGCTGCGCCAGGTCCGCCAGGGCGTCGGGTGGCGGGACGCGGCCGCAGCGGCGTTCGACGGCCAGGGATCGATGGGCAACGGCGCGGCGATGCGGGTGGCCCCGCTCGGCGCGTTCCACGCTGGCGACAACCGTACCGCCGCTCGGCAGGCCTGGCGGTCGGCGGAGGTCACCCACGCCCACCCGGAAGCCATCCTGGGCGCGGTCGCCGTCGCCATCGCGGCGGCGGAAGCCGGCTGGTGCCGGCTGACCCGGTCGCGGCCCGAGCCTGCCGAACTACTCGACGTGGTGCTGGCCCATCTGATCGACGGCCGACTGATGTCCGGCATCGTCCGGGCCAGGCGGTTGCTGGGGGTCGGCGTCGCCGAAGCGGCGTACGAGTTGGGCAACGGCGCGCAGGTGCTGGCCTTCGACACCGTCCCGTTCGCGCTGTGGGTCGCCGCGACCCGGCTCCACGACTACCCGGCGGCGATCCGCGCATGTGTCGAGGCCGGCGGTGACGTCGATACGACCGCGGCGATCGTCGGGGGGATCGTGGCCGCGTACACCGGCTCCGGACCGGGCGGGATACCCACAGAGTGGCTGACCCGCCGCGAGCCGCTCCCCGACGAGGTACGCCCGACCCGGTAGCACACCGCGAAGGGTCGACGACCACGGTGGAAGCTGCTCGGGGCCGGGCCGCGGCTCCTACCTGGTCGCCCGTTCGGCGCTGTGTACGGCGTTGCGGAACAGCATGGCGACGGTGGTCGGTCCGACGCCGCCGACGCGCGGGGTGATCGCGGAGGCGACCTCGGCGCAGGCCTCGTCGACGTCGGGCAGGAGGCGGCGGCCGGCGTAGCGGACACCGGCGCCGATCACCACCGCTCCGGGCCGGACGTGCTCGGGCCGGATGATGCCGGGTACGCCGGCCGCCGCGATCAGGATCTCGGCGCGCCGGGTGTAGCGGGGCCAGTCGGCGACTCCGGTGTGGACCACGGTGACGGCAGCGTTGGCGGTCGGGCGTTTCTGGGCCAGCAGCATGGCCAACGGTCGGCCGAGGGTGGCGCCCCGGCCGAGGATGACCACCTCCCGGCCGGCGATTGGGACCCGGTGGTGGGCCAGCAGCGTCTCGATCCCGGCCGGGGTGCACGGCACGGGCCCCGGCATCCCGACGGCGAGGCGACCCATGTTGAGCGGGTGCATCCCGTCGACGTCCTTGTCCGGGTCGAGGCTCTGCAGGGCGGCGTCGTAGTCGAGGTGGCCCGGGACCGGGTACTGGATCAGGACGGCGTGCACCCGACGGTCGGCGTTGAACCCGGCGATCACCTCGAGCAGGTCGTCCTGGGTGGCGTCGGCGGGCAGATGCCGGTGCGGTGAGTCGAAGCCCAACTCGGCGGCCTGGCGCTGTTTGAGGCGGATGTAACCGGCGCTGGCGTCGTCGTCGCCGACCAGAATGGTGGCCAGGCTGGGTCTGACACCGCGTTCGCGCAGGACGGCCACCCGCCGGGTGACATCGGCGAGTACGGCTTCGGCCACCGGCGCGCCGGGCAGCAGTCGAGCGGTCGTGGGCATGGGAGTCCTTTCGGACGGGAGCCCAGGCGGTCGACTCCCGTGGCCGGCTCCCCGATGGTCCACCATCCCGTGCCGCCAGTCGCACTGACTGCCGAGAATACCGCGCCGGGGGCACCCGGCTCCCTCTCTGGACCTGGTACCGAAACTCTTCCGGAAATGAACTCGCTGTCTACATCGGTCGACTAGGTTCATGGTCGTCGCCCGCCCAGGAAGCGGCAACCTTGTCAGCTCGGACAACTCAGCCATGCTGCGCTACAGCTCGTGGATGACATCGAGGTACGGCACTGAACTTTTTCCGGAAGTTTGCCGGAACTTGTTGACGCCAGAGGTGTTATCGCTCACAGTCTATGGATGCAGGGAGGGCAGGCGCCCCTGCAACCTGGTCGTCCACCAGGAGCCGGGCACCCACCGCCACGCCACCCACGCGCGCGCTAACGCTCACACGCGTGGCGTTCGACGCAGCCTCCGTCCATCCCGGGCCGCGGCTCGGTTTGACGCTGCCTGTCCAACGACGACCGGACCACGTGCACGGCCCCGAACCACGCCTCGACAGGCGTGGCCTAACTTCTGTCAGAAGGGAAGGTCATGTATCCCATGGCAAGACCCGTCGGACGCCGTCTGGCGTTCGGACTGTCGGCCGCCGCGGCCACGCTCGTCGCGGCCGTGGCCGCATTGACTGCGACCACGCCGGCACACGCCGACGAGGCCACCCTGGGGGCGGCCGCCGCCCAGTCCGGCCGCTACTTCGGCACCGCCGTCGCCGCCAACAAACTCGGCGACTCGACCTACGTGAACATCCTCAACCGGGAGTTCAACAGCGTCACCGCCGAAAACGAGATGAAACTCGACGCCACCGAACCACAACAGAACCAGTTCAACTTCACCAACGGCGACCGGATCGTCAACCACGCCATCTCCCGCGGCATGGCCGTCCGCGGCCACACCCTCGCCTGGCACTCCCAGCAACCCGGCTGGATGCAACAGATGGAAGGCAACGCCCTCCGCCAGGCCATGCTCAACCACGTCACCCGCGTCGCCTCCTACTACCGAGGCAAAATCCACACCTGGGACGTCGTCAACGAAGCCTTCGAAGACGGCAACTCCGGCGCCCGCCGCAACTCCAACCTCCAACGCACCGGCAACGACTGGATCGAAGCCGCCTTCCGCGCCGCCCGCGCCGCCGACCCCGACGCCAAACTCTGCTACAACGACTACAACATCGACAACTGGTCCTGGGCCAAGACCCAGGCCGCCTACAACCTCGTCCGCGACTTCAAACAACGCGGCGTACCCATCGACTGCGTCGGCCTGCAGTCACACTTCAACTCCCAGTCCCCCTACCCCTCGAACTACCGCACCACCCTGTCCAGCTTCGCCGCCCTCGGCGTCGACGTACAGATCACCGAACTCGACATCGAAGGCTCCGGCAGCAGCCAGGCCAACGCCTTCCGCGGCGTCGTCAACGACTGCCTCGCCATCGCCCGCTGCACCGGCATCACCGTCTGGGGCATCCGCGACAGCGACTCCTGGCGCAGCTACGGCACCCCACTACTGTTCGACAACAACGGCAACAAGAAGCAGGCGTACGACGCCACCCTCGCCGCACTCAACGCCGGCGGCACCCCGGTCAGCCCGTCGCCGTCGGTCTCGCCCACCGCCGGCCCGTCGCCCAGCACCAGCCCGTCACCCAGCCCACCGCCGGGCGACAACCCGTACCAGCGCGGCCCGGACCCCACCCGCGACAGCGTGGCCGCCAACAGAGGCACCTTCGCCACCGCCGAGATGAGCGTGTCCCCCGGCAACGGATTCAACGGCGGATCGATCTACTACCCCACCGACACCAGCCAGGGCACCTTCGGTGCGGTGGCGATCGTGCCCGGCTACACCGCACGGTTCGCCGACGAGGAAGCCTGGATGGGGCACTGGTTGGCGTCCTTCGGCTTCGTCGTCATCGGCGTCGAGACCAACAGCACCAACGACTTCGACACCGCCCGGGGCACCCAGTTGCTCGCCGCGCTGGACTGGCTCACCCAGAGCAGTCCGGTCCGCGACCGGATCGACGCCAGCCGGCAATCGGTGATCGGTCACTCGATGGGCGGCGGTGGGGCACTCCACGCGGCCGGTAACCGGTCCTCCCTCAAGGCCGCTGTCGGGCTCACCCCGTTCATGCCGTCGGGAACCCCGGCCAACAACCAGGTGCCGACGTTGATGATCGCCGGCACCAACGACACGGTGGTCGCCCCGTCGTACGTCACCGACCTGTACAACGCTCTGCCGTCCACGACGGAGCGCGCCTACATGGAGTTCGTCGGTGCCGACCATCTCTTCCCGACCCGGCCCAACAACCTCGAAATGCGGATCCTGATCCCCTGGCTGAAGACCTTCGTCGACAGCGACTCGCGGTACACCCAGTTCCTGTGCCCGTTGATGGACTCCAGCGGCATCGCCGGATACCGCAACAGCTGTCCCCTGCTGCCGGATCAGCCGACGCCACCTCCCACGCCGACGCCCAGCCCGACGACGCCCAGCCCGACGACGCCTACCCCCGACCCGACGACGCCGGGCCCGGGAACCTGCACCGCGACGATGTCGACCGGTCAGGTCTGGGGCGACCGCTACAACACCTCCGTGACGGTCACCGGGACCAGCAACTGGACCGTCGTGGTGGCGATCACCCCGCCGCAGCGCATCTCGGCCACCTGGAACGGCAACCCCACCTGGGACTCCAGTGGGAACGTGATGACCATCCGCGCCAACGGCAACGGCAACGTCTTCGGCTTCACCACCATGTTCAACGGCAACTCCTGGGCCCGGCCCCAGATCAGATCCTGTACGGCCGGATAGCAGGCAAGCTCTGAACGCGGCGGACCGCGGATCGTCATCGAGCGATCCACGGTCCGCCGCGTCGCTGCACCGCACGCGTCGCTGCACCGCCCCGTGCCGATAGCGCCGGCTGGGCCGTCATCCCCGGCCTGACAGATCCGCCACCCCCGGCCTGACCTGCAGGTTTCCGCCCATCGTGACACCCGCACGGCCCACCGCGCGGAAACTTGAATGATTCCAGAAAACGGCCTATCGTGGCCCGGTGACATCCGACCTCGAGGCGCAGTTGAGGGCGGCCTCGTTGCGGGTGACCCGGCCGAGGCTGGCAGTCCTCGCGGCGCTACGCGACCGCCCGCACGTCGACACCGACACGGTGCTCGACCTGGTGCGCGCCGACCACCCGACGGTGTCCCACCAGGCGGTCTACGATGTGCTGCGGGTCCTCACCGACGCCGGGCTGGTACGGCGCATCCAGCCGGCCGGCGCGACCGCCCGCTACGAGCGGCGGGTCGGGGACAACCACCACCACGTCGTCTGCCGCTCCTGCGGCGTGATCGCCGACGTCGACTGCGCCACCGGATCCGCCCCCTGTCTCACCGCCTCCGACGACCACGGTTTCACGGTCGACGAGGCGGAGGTCGTCTACTGGGGCACCTGCCCCGGCTGTGCGACCGACAACGCCACTTCGTTATCGGCCAATCCGGAAGGGAACTGATGAGCGACATCCAGAACAACGGTCCCACCAGCGCACAGGGTGTGGACAAGATGGCGGCGTCCGGCTGCCCGGTCGCCCACGACTCGGTGACCGCGCACGGCAGCGAGAGCGAGAACCCGGCGATCGACTCGCCAACTCCCAAAACGGGCGGGCGGCCGCGTACCAACCGGGACTGGTGGCCCAACCAGCTCGACCTGTCGGTGCTGCACGCCCACTCGCCCAAGGGCAACCCGCTGGGCGCGGACTTCAGCTACGCCACGGAGTTCGCCAAGCTCGACGTCGAGGCCCTCAAGCAGGACATCACCAAGGTTCTCACCACCTCGCAGGACTGGTGGCCGGCCGACTTCGGCCACTACGGCGGGCTGATGATCCGGCTGAGCTGGCACGCCGCCGGCACGTACCGGATCGAGGACGGCCGGGGCGGCGCCGGCGACGGCGGGCAGCGCTTCGCCCCGCTGAACAGCTGGCCGGACAACGCCAACCTGGACAAGGCCCGCCGGCTGCTCTGGCCGGTCAAGGCCAAGTACGGCCAGAAGATCTCCTGGGCCGACCTGCTGGTGCTGGCCGGCAACGTCGCCCTGGAGTCGATGGGCTTCAAGACCTTCGGCTTCGCCTTCGGCCGGGAGGACGTCTGGGAGCCGGAGGAGATCTTCTGGGGCCCGGAGGACACCTGGCTGGGTGACGCCCGCTACCTCTCCGAGAAGGAGATGGCGACCGGGGTAGGCGCCACCGAGATGGGCCTGATCTACGTCAACCCGGAGGGCCCGCGCGGCAACGCGGACCCGCTCGCGGCGGCCCACTTCATCCGGGAGACGTTCGCCCGGATGGCGATGAACGACGAGGAGACCGTCGCGCTGATCGCCGGCGGCCACACCTTCGGCAAGACCCACGGTGCCGCCGACGCCGACGCCCACGTCGGCCCGGAACCGGAGGGCGCGCCGATCGAGGCGCAGGGCCTGGGCTGGCTGAGCACGTACGGCAGCGGTAAGGGCGGCGACGCCATCACCAGCGGCCTGGAGGTCACCTGGACCGACAAGCCGACGCAGTGGAGCAACCGCTTCTTCGAGATCCTCTTCGGGTACGAGTGGGAGCTGACCACCAGCCCGGCCGGTGCCAAGCAGTGGGTGGCCAAGGACGCCGAGGCGATCATTCCGGACGCGCACGACCCGGCGAAGAAGCACAAGCCGACGATGCTCACCACCGACCTGTCGCTGCGGGTCGACCCGGCGTACGAGAAGATCTCCCGCCGGTTCCTGGCCAACCCGGACGAGTTCGCGCTGGCCTTCGCCAAGGCCTGGTACAAGCTGCTGCACCGCGACATGGGCCCGGTCAGCCGGTTCCTCGGGCCGTGGGTTCCCGAGGCCCAGCTGTGGCAGGACCCGGTGCCGGCCGTCGACCACGAACTGGTCAGCGACGCCGACGTGGCCGCGCTCAAGGCGAAGGTCCTCGACTCCGGGCTGAGCACCGCGCAGCTGGTCAGCACCGCCTGGGCGTCGGCGGCGAGCTTCCGCTCCACCGACAAGCGTGGCGGCGCCAACGGTGCCCGGGTGCGGCTCGAACCGCAGCGCAGCTGGGAGGTCAACCAGCCGGAGCAGCTGGCCACGGTGCTGAGCGCCCTGGAGAGCATCCAGCAGGAATTCAACGCGGCCGGCGGCGCGAAGATCTCGCTCGCCGACCTGATCGTGCTGGCCGGCTCGGCCGCCGTCGAGAAGGCGGCGCACGATGCCGGGGTCAAGGTGACCGTGCCGTTCCACCCGGGCCGCACCGACGCCAGCCAGGAGCAGACCGACGTCGAGTCGTTCGCGGTGATGGAGCCGCGCGCCGACGGGTTCCGTAACTACCTGCGGCCGGGCGAAAAGACTCAGCCGGAGGTCCTCCTGGTCGACCGGGCCTACATGCTCGACCTGTCCGCCCCGGAGATGACCGTGCTCGTCGGCGGTCTGCGGGCGCTCGGGGCGAACGTCGGCGGTACGCCGCACGGCGTGCTCACCGACCGGCCCGGCGTGCTCACCAACGACTTCTTCGCCAACCTGCTCTCCCCCGGCACCCGGTGGAAGGCGGCGGAGTCCGGCGAGCACGTGTACGAGATCCGTGACCTGGCCACCGACGAGGTCAAGTGGACCGCGACCGCGGTCGACCTGATCTTCGGCTCGAACTCGCAGCTGCGTGCCCTCTCCGAGGTGTACGCCAGCAGCGACGCCGGCGAGAAGTTCGTCGCCGACTTCGTCGCGGCCTGGGTCAAGGTCATGGAGCTGGACCGGTTCGACCTGTCCTGATCAAAGGTTCGAGGCTTCCGACAGGTTCGACGGCCGTTGCCCCGCTGACCCGGGTACCCGGGTCAGCGGGGACACCACTGGTTGGCGTAGCCGTCGACGGAGCCGCAGGAACCGATGCCCTGCGGGTAGGTGAAGAAGTCGGTCGGGTCGTACTTGCGTTTCACCTCGACCAGCCGCTGGTAATTGTCGCCGTAGTAGGCCCGCCGCCAGTCGGCCAGGTGCGGGTCCGGGAAGTTCTGGTACGCCCCGACCGGCGGCCGTCCGCTGAGGAGTTCGTCGTACAGGCCGGTCAACCAGGTGCCGTTCGCCAGGCCCACCTCGGGTGGGTCGTCGTCGGCCCAGCTCGCCTCGGCGGCCAGCACGAACAGGGCGTCGCGGTGCACGAAGGCGGTGGCGTCCGGCGGTACGTCGTTGATCTGCCCGCCCATGCAGAACAGTGCCACCCCGGCACCGTCCGGGTTACGGCTGCCCGGCCACCGCCGCAGGCCGGCGGCCACCGTCTGCAGCTGCGCCTCGTCCAGCGGGGACCGCAGCACCGCCGACTTGACCGCGAACTGCTGCGCCGGGGTGGTCGCGGACAGCAGCTCCGCCGCCTCAGCCGGGGGCACCTGCCGGATGCTGTCCCGGTTGGCCTGCCGCTCGGTGCGGGTGCCGACCGCCAGCGCAGGCCCGAGGATGCCGACGAGTTCGTCTGCGTACCCGTAGAATTGGCCGAGCGCGTCGGCGTACACCTGATGCTGTCCGCCGTCACCGACGGTGGTGCCGGCGCCGATCCGGCAGTCGAAGCGTCGGTCGGCCTGCTGCGCGGCGGCGATCTGCTGCATCGCGGACAGCGCCGGCACCACGCTGTCGGCACCCCAGCGCAGCTGGAAGCAGGTCACCTCGCCGCGCAGCCGCGCGTACCGGAAGGTGAACGAGGTGTTGACGCCGAAGTTGTTGCCGGCCCCGCCCCGGCAGGCCCAGAACAGGTCCGGGTCGGTGGTCTCGTCGCAGCCGGTCGTCGTGCCGTCGGCCAGCACCACCTCGGTCGCGGTCAGCCGGTCGCAGGTGAGCCCGAACATCTTGTCGTTGAACCCGATGCCGCCGCCGAGGACCAGCCCGGCCACCCCGACCGTCGGGCAACGGCCGGCCGGCACCAGGATTCCCTGCTGCCGCAGCAGTGGCCGCAGGTCGGCGTTGACCACGCCGGCTGCCACGGTGAGCAGGCCGGCGTCCGGAGTGACCTCGACCGGGCCGTACCGCTGCGGCGGCCGGGACACCGGGGCCGGTGCGACGACGCTGCCGCGCAGCCGGCTCATCACCACCAACAGTCCGTGGGTGGTCGAGTAGCCGGCGTAGTTGTGGCCGAGGCTCGACCGGGGCACCAGCGGCATGCCGACGTCCCGCGCCCAGCTGACCGCCGCCGCGACGTCCTCGGATGTCCCGGCGGCCAGGATCGCCGCCGGTTGTACGTTGGCGTACCGGTGGTTGAACGGGATGCTGAGTGCCTCGTAGCTCGCCCCGCCGCGCCGGTAGAGGGTGGCCTGCGCAGACAGCCGCCGTTGCAGCTCCGCCCACTGCCGGTCCGGCAGGTCCCGCCACGGGTTGGCGTCCCGGCCGGTGTCCGGTCCGATGTCCGGGTTCTGCGGCCTGACCTGGGCCGGCTGCTCGGCCGGGGTTCGGGTCGGCTCATCGGCCGGCGACGGTACGGCCGTGGCTGGTCGCCCGATCAGTCCGACCGCCGGGACCAGCCCGGCGACCGCGCCTGCCCGCAACGCCGTACGTCTGCTCACCATCGTCCGTGCTCCCCCGCTGGCACCGTCCGGATCAGCCGGTCGGTTCCGCCCCGGCCACCGCACCGACCCTGCCACCGGTCAGGGGCCACTCCTGCCCCTCGAAGACACATCACCCGTCCGGCGTACCCGGACCACAGCCGCTCTCATGATCCGCAGCGCTTCAGCTGACCGGGCCTCGGCGTGTCGGTTCGACAGAGCGCTGTGGATCATCGAGTCGCGGTGTCGGCGCGGCGGGCGGAGGGTGGTGCACCCTAGCTGGCGCGATAGGGTGCACCACCTTCGACCCGCCGCGTGACACGACGTCCCGACGGACGGCGGCGCGGCGTCAGGCGTCCTCGCGGAGCACGAGTACGCCGTACCGGTCCAGGCGCAGCGGCGCACCGGCGGTGACCCGTTCCCCGGTCAGCAGGTCGACCCCGGCGGCGCAGGCCGGCAGCTCGACCGGCTCCTCACCGTGGTTGAGCAGGAACCGGATCCGGGTGCCGTCCGGCGCGACCCGCACCGCCGACTCCAGGTCCGGCACGTGCGCGTACGGGCCGAGCAGTCCGTGCCGGTCCAGAATCCGGCGTACCACCCAGTTCACGCCCGCCTGGTCGAGCCCGGCGGCGACGTACCACCCTTCACCGGCGCCGAACCGGTTTCGGGTCACCGCCGGGGTGCCGGCGTAGAAGTCGGCCTGGTAGGTGCCGATCACCTCGGCGCCCTGCGGGATGACCAGCTCGAACAGCAGCGTGGCGGCGGAGACGACCGACCGGGCACCGTCGGCCGCCAGGGTGACCGGGTTGACCACGTCGGCTTCCCGGGCGTCCCATTCGTCGATCCGAATCCCCATCAGCGGGGCCAGCGGGCCCGGCACATCGGCCAGGAACGCCTGATCGTTCTCGTCGACCCGCCCGGACAGGTAGGTTCCCAGCACGGTGCCACCCTGCTGGGCCACCTCCGCCAGGCGGGCCGCGAGGTCGTCCTTGACCATGTGCAGAGCCGGCGCGAGCACCACGTCGTAGCCGGTCAGGTCGGCGGTGACCGGGACGACGTCGACGTCGATCCCGGCGTCCCACAGTGCCCGGTGATAGGCGAGTATCACCTGCTGGTAACGGACCAGCCGGGACGGGCCGTCGGAGATCTCCAGCGCCCACCAGCTGTCCCAGTCGAACAGGACCGCCACCCGGGCCGGGGTGCGGGCACCGAGCGTGACGCCGCCGAGCCGCGCCAGCTCCGCGCCCAGCTCGGCGACCTCGGTGAAGACCCGAGTGTCGGAGCGGCCGGCGTGGCCGATGACCGCCCCGTGGTACTTCTCGCTGGCTCCCCGACCGGCGCGCATCTGGAAGAACAGCACCGCGTCGGCGCCGTGCGCCACCGCCTGCCAGCTCCACAGCCGCAGGACGCCGGGCCGTTTCAGCGGGTTGACGTCGCGGCAGGCGGTAACGCTCGGGGTCTGCTCCATCAGCCAGAACGGCTGGCCGCCTTTCAACCCGCGGATCAGGTCGTGGGTGAGCGCCATCCGGGCCGCCGACCGGTCGTCGGGTGGGTAGTTGTCCCAGGAGGCGAAGTCGAGGTGCTCGGCCCAGCGGTGGTAGTCGATCGGCCGGTACATGCCCATGAAGTTGGTGGTCACCGGGGTGTCCGGGCTGGACTCGCGGATCGCCGCCTTCTCGTCGACGAAGTTGGCCAGCATCGCGTCCGACATGAACCGCAGGTAGTCGAGGGTGATGCCCTGGAACGCGGTGTGGTCGGGCCCGCGCCAGTGTTCGGTCAACGCCGACGGCGGCTCGATCTGCCCCCACTCGGTGAAGGTGTGCGACCAGAAGGTGGTGTACCAGGCGGCGTTGAGCGCGTCGAGGCTGCCGTACCGCTCGCGCAGCCAGAGCCGGAAGTTGGCGGCGCACAGCTCGCAGTAGCAGGCGCCGCCGTACTCGTTGTTGACGTGCCAGGCGACCAGGCCGGGGGTGCGCGCGTAGCGTTGCGCGACGCGCCGGGCCAGCTCCGTGGCGAGTCGGCGGTACGTCGGCGAGTTGGGGCAGGAGTTGTGCCGTTGGCCGAACCGGTGCCGGCGGCCGGAGAAGTCGACGCGGGTCACGTCGGGGTGGGCGCGGGCCATCCAGGCCGGATGCGCGCCGGTACCGGTGGCCAGGCAGATCTGCCGGCCCTCGACAACTGCCCGCTCGACGATGCGGTCCAGTGTGGAGAAGTCGTAGACGCCGGGACCGGGCTGGGTCAGGCCCCAGGTGAAGACGCCGACGGTGACGGTGTCGATCCGCGCCGCGTCGAACAGCCGGTAGTCGTCCTTCCAGACGTCCTCGGGCCACTGCTCCGGGTTGTAGTCCCCGCCGTACGGGATCTTCGCGACGTCGGGCAGCGTCACCTGGTGAACTCCTTCTCGATCGCCGTGATCATCGGTCGGCTGGTGCGCAGCAGCAGCAACGCCAGCACCGAGCCGGCCAGCGCCAGCACCGCCTCCGAGGTGTACGCGGTGATCCCGGCCGACACGACCCCGAGCGCCAGCACACCGAGGGAGGTGCCGGGCGTACGGGTCAGGAAGTGCGCGGCGAGCCGGGCCACGTCGCGGGCGCGGAACGCGAACAGCGAGGTGATCACCAGCGCGATGCCGCCCCAGACAGTCGCCGCGACCGCGACGAGGACCAGCAGCGCCGCCCACCAGCGCGGCACCCCGGCCGCGTCGAAGTAGGCCAGGTTGACCGCGACGACGGTCAGCCCGGCCAGCAGCGGCAGCCAGATCCGCAGCACCCCGCCGAGGTTGGCCCGGTAGCCGCGCCGAAAGTCGACGGACGGGGTCAGGTCGGTGATGTCGGGGCGGTGCCGGGCGATGGCGTACAGGGCGGCGGACAGCGCCGGGCCGACCGGGATGGCGCAGGCGGCGTAGATCGGGATGTTGCTGGGGTCGCGGGCCAGCAGCAGCGCCGGCACCAGGCCGGGCAGTACGCCGGCGAGCAGCAGCAGCTCGACGACGGTCAGCCGGTAGACGATCGCCGCGACCCTCGACAGCGGGCCGGTGCCGAACTGCCGCTGCGCGGCGGCCAGCTCACTCATCACGGCCGCCCTGTCCGAGCAGCCGCCGGTCGTCGCACCACGGCGGGGTCTCGTCGACCACCGGGGTGATCTCGACCAGGGTGACCTCGTGCCGGGTCAGGGTCAGGTCGACGTCGGCCCGGCCGTCGACGACCGGCAGCGCACGGTGGCTGCGGGCCGGTTCGGCGGCGGTACGCAGCGCGTCGAGCTGCGCCGGCCGGGGTGACCGGGGGCGGCCGAGCTCGCACCAGGCCCGCCAGGCGTTGCCGGCGTCGTCGCTGACCGACGAGCGCAGCAGGAACGCCGAGCCGGCCGGGGCGGTGACCGGGACCGACAGCGAGACGACGTGCCGGTCCGGGGAGGCCGTGACGTCGGTGACGTCGACCGGCGCCCAGGCCAGCACGGTGACCCGGCCGGTGTCGTCGTCGCGGGTGACCAGGTGGTCGGTACCCCGGGCGAGCACCTGACGGCCCATCCGGGCCATGAACGCGTACAGATGGTAGGTGGGTTTTCTGATCTGCCGGTGGGTGAGCAGACCGAAGCCGCCGTGGAAGATCGCGGCCGGGATGCCGACCTCCTCGAAGACGTCGCTGAACGTCCAGTAGGAGAACGAGTCGACCAGGTCGCCGCCGGCCGCGACGACCGGGGCCAGGTACGCGGCGTGGAACGCGGTGTCGTGGACCGGGTTGTCCGGCCGGTAGGAGGAGTTGAACTCGGTGATGTGCACCGGCAGGTCGGCCAGGGCGGTGCCGGCCAGGTGCTTGCGCGGGCTGGCGAACTGTTCCAGCAGGTGGTCGGCGGGCATCAGGGTCTGGTGGGTGCCGAACGGCACGTGCTGGGCCGGCCCCGAGGTGTACGCGTGGCGGCTGACGAAGTCGACCGGCACGCCGCGGTCGGTGACGTACTCGGCGAACGGCACCAGCCACTCGTCTGCGCCGGGGGATATGGCCGGCCCGCCGACCTGCAGGTCGGCGTCGACCTCCTTGACGGCGTGCGCGGTCACCTCGTACAGCCGGTGGTAGGCGGCCTGGTCGGCGCCTTGCCAGAAGATGTCCAGGTTGGGCTCGTTCCACACCTCGATCGGCCAGCTACGGACCTGCGCTAGGCCGTACCGGTCGACGAGGTTGCCGATGGTGGCGCGGACCAGGTCGGCCCACTCGGTTTCAGAGCGGGGCGGGGTGACGTTGCCGCGCCACCAGAAGACGGTCTGGTCGCCTGCGGCGAGTGCTTCGGGCATGAAGCCGAGCTCGATGAAGGGGGCGATGCCGAGGTCGAGGTAGGCGTCGACGATCTGGTCGGCGTAGGTGAACGAGTGGTGCACGCCGCGTCGGCCGGCGTGTTCGTACGGCCGGTGGATACCGACGCCGTCGCTGAGCAGCCCGTGCCCCCGGATGTAGCGGAAGCCGATCTCCTGCTGGACCAGGGCGAGGGACTCCTGGTAGTCGCTGCGCAGCGCGAGGTCGAACCGGCCGGTGCCGACGCAGGCCCGCCAGGCGTCCGGCAGGGCGCCGACGCCCTGCTGCGGTACGACGATCCGGGTCAACTCTGCTCCGCTCCTCATGATGGTGCCGGCTGTGCCGGTCGCGTCCCTGCCACGGACGCGACCGGCACCCCCCAGGTGGTCAGCCGTGCTCTTCCTGGTAGCGCTGGTACGCCCCGTTGACCAGGTCGATGTACTGTTGGGCGTTCTTGCCCTCGACCTCGGCGACGTAGGCGTCCCATTCGGACAGGTCACGCTGGCCGAGGATGAACTGCAGGGTCTGCTGCTGGACGTAGTCCTTCAGCGGGGTCTCCCAGAGCGTGGCCTGCTCGCGCTCCTCCTCGGTGAACGGCCTCGGCGGCGAGACCGGCAGGGTCTCCTTCTGCCCCATCGCCTCCTGGAACTTCAGCTCCTCTTCGGAGAAGGTCGACTGCAGCAGTTCGGTGGTGCCGCCGTAGGCGAACACCCCGTTGCTGAAGCCGAAGTCCTTCTGCAGGTGCTTGCTGGCGTCGGGGTTGATTCCGATGAAGTCGATGTCGGAGTCGAGGATCCACTTGCCGTCGGCGTCCTTGGTGTAGGTGACGCCTTCGACTCCCCACTTGGCGAACTCCTGGCCTTCGTCGGAGTACCAGAGCCAGTCGATGAACTGCATCATCGCGACGAAGTTCTCGCTCTCCCGCGCCTTGCTGGAGATCATGATGCCGTTCTCCAGGCGGGAGCCGGCCTTGACCGAGCCGACCGGGCTGTCCGGCCGGGTGATCTTGGCGATGGTGGCGTTCGGGTTGTTCTGCGCCAGCGCCGGCCGGTAGTCGTTGACCAGGGTCTGCGCGTTGGTGCTGATGACGAACGACTTGCCGGTGGCGAGCTTCTGGATCGCGGTGTCGTCGTCCTGGGTCACGCTTTCCGGGTCGAAGAGACCTTCGGCGACCAGCGAGTGCAGGAACTCCACCATCTCCTTGTACTCCGGCATGGTGCCGGTGAACACGAACTCCTGGGCCTCCCGGTTGAACGAGGCGTTCTGGTAGCCCCAGCCGCCCATCGTGTCGTAGCCGTACGACGGGCCGATGATGTTCTGCAGCGCGCCCAGCGGGGTGGGGATGCTCCACCGGTCCGACATCGGGTAGACGTCCGGGTACGCGGCCTTCATCGCCCGCAGCATCTCCCGGAACTCGTCCCAGGTGGCCGGCTCCTCGAGGCCGAGCTCGGCGAGGATGTCGGTACGTACGGCGATGGTGTAGTCGGTCCAGACGTCCTCGTGCAGACCGGGCAGCAGGTAGTACTTGCCGTCCTGCTGGCGCAGCGAGTCGATGTCACCCTGCAGGTTCCACTTGGCGACCTTGTCCTGGAAGTGCGGCATCAGGTCGACGTAGTCGCTGATCGGCAGGATCGCGCCGCTGGACACGTACGCCGCTTCCTGCCCGGGGTAGGTCTTCGGGATGATGAACGGCGCGTCGCCGGCGCCGATCAGCAGACCACGCTTCTGCTCGTAGTCGCTCAACGGCACCTCGACCGTTTCGAGCGACACGTTCGTGCGCTCGGTCAGCTCGTCCCAGAACATCCACTCCTTGTCGATCTGATAGTTGGGATGGTTGTTGTAGAGCAGGGAGAAGCTCAGCGCCTCGGTGGCGGTGAACTGGTCACCGACGCCGTAGCTCTCCATGGCACCGACCCTGTTGCCGTCCAGGTCCTCCGCCTCGGTTTCGCCGTCGCTGCCACAGGCGGCGATACCGAGTGTGAGGGCAAGGACACCAGCGGCGACCGCTGCGTGGCGGTGCCGGGATCGTTGGAACATCGGGCTTCCTTTCGTGTGCGGAAGGCATTCGATTGAATGGGGCGGACCTGTCCGCAGCGCTACCCCTTGACCGCGCCGAGCATGATGCCCGACACGAAGTAGCGCTGAATGAATGGATAGACCATGATGATCGGCAGTACGGTCAGGATAATCGTGACGGCCTGAATGTTCGCGGCCGCCTGGGCGAGGCTGTCGCTGCTACTTCCGGTGGAGGTCGCGGTGGTCGCCCCGGCGATCAGGTTGCGCAGGTAGACGGTCACCGGGAAGAGTTCGGAGCGGTCCATGTAGAGGAACGCGGTGAACCACGAGTTCCAGAACGAGACCGCGTAGAAGAGCACCATCGTGGCGATGATCGCCTTCGACAGCGGGATGACGATGCGCCAGAGGATGCCGTACGTGTTGAGCCCGTCGACGGCGGCGGCTTCCTCCAGCTCGGTCGGCAGGCTTTCGAAGAAGGCCTTCATGACCAGCAGGTTGAACACGTTGATCGCGTTCGGCAGCACGATCGCCCAGATGCTGTTCTTCAGCCCGAGGCTGGTGATCAGCACGTAGTTGGGGATCAGGCCACCGGAGAAGAACATGGTGAAGACGGCGATACCGACCAGCGCGCTCCGACCCTTGAGATCCTTCTTCGACAGGACGTAGGCGTAGCAGGTGGTGAGCACGATCGAGATGACGGTGGCGGTCACCGTGTAGACGATGGTGTTGCGGTAGTTGGTCCAGAACATCGAGTCGGACATCACCAGCCGGTAGGTGTCCAGGTTGAACCCGCGCGGGATGATGTTGACCTGGCCGGACCGGATGTAGCCCTCGTCGCTGAGCGAGCGGGCGACGATGTTGGCGAACGGGTAGAGCGTGATGATCACGACGCCGGTCAGGATGATCCCGTTGACCGCCCGGAAGATCCGGTAGCCGCGGGTGTCGTCGGGCCGGCGGGGCCGGCGTCGGGTCGGCTGGAACAGCTTGCGGGAGGCATCGACGGTCACCACAGGCTCGTCCCCACCGTGCGACGGGCGATCAGGTTGGCGGACAACACCAGGGTCAGCCCGATCAGCGCCTCGAACAGGCCGATGGCGGCGGCGTAGCTGAAGTTGCTGGAGACGACACCCATCCGGTAGAGGTACGTCGATATCACGTCGGCGGTGGGGTAGGTCAGCGGGTTGTACAGCAGCAGGATCTTCTCGAAGCCGACCGCCATGAAGGTGCCGATGTTGAGGATCAGCAGGGTGATCATGGTGGGCCGGATGCCCGGCAGCGTCACGTGCCAGGTCTGCCGCCACCGGTTCGCCCCGTCGATCCGGGCCGCCTCGTAGAGGTCCTCGTCGATCGTCGTGAGGGCCGCGAGGTAGAGGATCGTCCCCCAGCCGACGGTCTGCCACACCTCGGAGGAGACGTAGATGGTGCGGAACCAGCCCGGCTGCTGCAGGAACGGAATCGCATCACCGCCGAGCGCCCGGATGATCGAGTTGACCGTGCCGTCGACGGAGAGGATCTGCATCACCATCGCCGCGACGATCACGATCGACAGGAAGTGCGGCAGGTAGGACACCGATTGGACGAACCGCTTCATCCGGCGGGCGCGGACCTCGTTGAGCAGTAGGGCGAGCACGATCGGCAGCGGGAACACCACGACCAGAGTGAGCGTGCCGAGGATCAGGGTGTTGGTGAAGACCTGCCAGAACGTCGGGTCGGCGAGGAACATCCGGACGTAGCGCAGGCCAACCCAGTATTCACCGAAGACGCTGCCACCGGGCTGGAACCGACGGAACGCGATGACGTTTCCCAGCATCGGCAGGTAGCGGAAGATCAGGAAGAACACCAGCGGCAGGATGACCAGCGAGTAGAGCTGCCAGTCGCGGCGCAGCGCCCGCCGCCAGGTACGTGAGCGGGGCCGGCTCCGGCCGCGTCGAGGTAGCTCGTCGACCGGTGGCAAGGGCACCTGCGCCTGCGGCGACGCATCGACCGTGCTGGGGGTACTCATCCCAGTTGCCGCCCCTCACGTCCGGCCCGCCACCGGCCCCCTGCCGGCAGCAGGGAACGCCTCGCGGGACACATCCCTCGAAACTTTCGGAAATATGTGCGTTACCTTGCGGGGAACCTAAACTCCCCGGCATGGTGTGTCAAGGGTCACCGAACCGGACCTTCAACTGCATAGAGTGCGCTTGAGGTCGCTCCCATGTCACCGAGTCCCCACTCACCGCCACCACTGACACCCGCCGACCCGGGCTTACCAGCAGGTTTAGCTCCGGAAGTTTCGGTTACCTTACGTGAGGTACGCATGACAGAAGCGCCGCCACTGCCCCCAGCACGTCCCGCCGCACCGCCGACTCCCACATCCGCCCCGAGCACCGACCCACCGTCTCCGACGACCATCGCCACCATCGCCGACGAGGTCGGCGTCTCGATCACCACTGTATCCAAGGTCCTCAATGGTAAGGCAGACGTGGCGCCGCAGACCCGGGCCCGGGTGGAGGCCAGCCTGGCCCGGCACCAGTACCGCCGGCGGGCCCGGCGCCCGCCGATCCGGCACGACCAGATCGATCTGGTCTTCCACGAGTTCGACTCACTCTGGGCGATGGAGATCATCCACGGGGTGGAGACCATCGCCAGCGCCGCCGGTATCGGTCTCAACCTGACCCAGCTCGGCGGCCGGCACAGCCCGCCGGAGGACTGGCTCGACGGCACGGTGGCCCGCCGCCCGCTCGGCGTGCTCTTCGTCCTGTGTCACCTCACCGAACGGCAACAGGAACTACTCGCCCGCCAGCTCATCCCGTTCGTGGTGATCGACACCGACAGCGCCACGTCGGCGTCGGTGCCGACCGTCGGATCCAACAACTGGAACGGCGGGCTGATCGCCACCCGGCATCTGCTGCAACTCGGGCATCGGCGGATCGCCATCATCTCCGGGCCACGGGACGTGCTGTGCGCTCAGGCCCGTACCGCCGGATTCCGGTCGGCACACGACGAGGCCGGCCTGTCGGTCGCGGCCGACCTCGTCCGGCACGGGGATTTCTACGTCGATGCCGGCTTCGCGCACGGGATGGCGCTGCTGGACCGCCCGGACCGGCCGACCGCGATCTTCGCCGGATCCGACATGCAGGCACTGGGCGTACTCCGGGCCGCCCGCCAACTCGGCCTGGACGTCCCGCACGACCTGTCGGTGATCGGGTACGACAATGTGCCGGTCGCCGCCTGGACGGTGCCCGCGCTGACCACCGTCAACCAACCGCTGCGCGACATGGCCGGCACCGCCGCGCAGATGTTGCTGGACCTGGCCCGCGGTGCCGAGTTGTCGACCAGCCGCATCGACCTGGTCACCGAGTTGGTGATCCGGGAGAGCACCGCCCCGCCACCGCCCGCCTGAGCGACTGTCCACCGTGTACTTGTATTCCTGGGAGATTCAGTGCCCTCGTTTGATCTGCCGTTGCCGCAACTTACGACGTACAGCCCATCTGTGGCCGAACCAGCTGACTTTACGACATTTTGGAAGTCGACCCTGGACGATGCCGCCAGCCGTGAGGTGCTGATCGACGTCCGTCCGGAGCCAACGGACCTGCGCCTACTGGACACCTGGCAGGTGACGTTGCGCGGGTTCGGCGGCGACCCGGTCAACGCCTGGTACACCCGCCCGGCCGGGGTCGACACGCCGCTGCCGGCGGTCGTCGAGTACCTCGGCTACGGGCGGGGCCGGGGCCTGCCACACGAGCGGCTGACCTGGCCGGTCGCCGGCTACGCGCACCTGCTGATGGACGCCCGCGGCCAGGGCGACCAGTACGGCAACGGCGGGGACACCCCCGACCCGCACCCCACCACCGCCGGTGGCCCCGGGCCGGTGACCCGCGGGATCCTCGACCCGGCCGACTACTACTACCGCCGGCTGATCACCGACGCGGTCCGCGCGGTGGCCGCGGTGCGCGCGCTGCCCGGCGTCGACCCGGCCCGGGTGGTCGCGGCCGGCAACAGCCAGGGCGGCGGGCTCGCCCTGGCGGTCGCCGGCCTGGTCGACGACCTGGCCGCGCTGATCTGCACCGCGCCGTTCGGCTGCCACTGGCAGCGGGCGATCGAGATCACCGACAACGAGCCGTACGGCGACGTCGCCCGGTACCTCGCCGTGCACCGCGACGCCGAGCCGGCGGTACGCCGTACCCTGTCCTACTTCGACGGGGTGTCGTTCGCCCGCATGGCGGTGGCGCCGGCGCATTTCGGTATCGGGCTACGCGACACCACCTGCCCACCGAGCACGGTATTCGCCGCGTACAACCAGTACGGTGCCGGAAATGGGCGCCCGGATCCACCGGACCGGGAAATTCACCCGTATCCGTTCAACGGCCACGAAGGTGGCGAGGCGGAGCAGGTCCGCCGGCAGCTGCGCTGGCTACGCGAACTAATCCCCTGAAACGCCACTGGCCCGAACCAACAACTCATCTTCGGACCTCTGCCGCCATGTCGACACTGGACAGCAATCATTAACGTAGGTTAATGTCCTGCTGTCCAGTGCACTAAGCCGAGCAGCGGTAGCTGCCGCCTGCCCGCGTTTTCTCCGCAGGCAGGTGACCCAGAAGGGATCGAAGATGAGTGGACCCGGATCGTCCTGGTTCCGCAGGACGGCCACCAGCGGCGTAATGGCCGCGGCAGCGGCCCTGCTGCTGTCGGCAACCGCCTCCCCCGCCTCCGCCGCCCCCGGCGAGATCCTCGGGGCCGACAGCCCGGACGCCATCGCCGGCAGCTACATCGTCGTCTTCTCCGACGGCGCGACCGCGAGCAGCCAGGCGCGCACCACGGACCTGGCGGCACGGTACGGCGCGAAGGTACGGCACGTCTACTCGCACGCACTGCGCGGCTTCGCCGCGACGATGAGCGAGTCGGCGGCCCGGCGAATCGCCGCCCGACCCGACGTGGCCTACGTCGAGCAGGACGGCGTGGTCCGCACCGTCGCCACCCAGACCAACCCGCCGTCGTGGGGACTCGACCGGATCGACCAGCGCGACCTGCCGCTGGACAACCGTTACACCTACCCGACCACGGCGCCCACCGTCCGCGCGTACGTCATCGACACCGGGATCCGCACCAGCCACAGCACGTTCGGCGGCCGCGCCAGCTGGGGCACCAACACCACCGGGGACGGCAACAACACCGACTGCAACGGCCACGGTACGCACGTCGCCGGCACCATCGGCGGATCGCAGTACGGGGTCGCCAAGGGCGTCGCGCTGGTCGCCGTCAAGGTACTCAACTGCGCCGGATCGGGTTCGTTCTCCGGGGTCGCCGCCGGAGTGGACTGGGTCACCGCCCACCACGCTCCCGGGGTGCCCGCCGTGGCGAACATGAGCCTCGGCGGTCCCGGGAGCAACACCACCGTCGAGAACGCGGTCCGTAACTCGATCGCCGACGGGGTGGTCTACGCGATCGCCTCCGGCAACAGCAACGCCAACGCCTGCAACTACACGCCGGCCCGGGTCGCCGAGGCGATCACCGTCAACGCCAGCACCCGCACGGACGCCCGGGCGTCGTTCTCCAACTACGGCAGTTGCACCGACATCTTCGCCCCCGGCGAAGGCATCACCTCGGCCTGGCACACCAGCGACACCGCCACCAACACGATCAGCGGCACTTCGATGGCCGCACCGCACGTGGCCGGCGCGGCGGCACTGATCCTCGCCACCACCCCCAACATGTCCCCGGCGCAGGTGGCCAGCACGATGTTCGCCAACTCGACGCCGAACAGGATCACCAACCCGGGCAGCGGCTCACCGAACCGGCTGCTGTTCGTCGCCCAGGGCGCGCCATCGCCGACCGCGGTCCTCTACCGCTTCTGGAACGGCCGTGACCACGTCAGCTCCACCGACACGTCGCTCTCCGGCTACCAGCGGGAGCACGCGCTGGGCACGGTACGGAACAGCCAGGTCTCCGGCACCCGGGCGCTCTACCAGTGCCGGGTCGGCGGCTGGGACTACATGACGTCGCTCGACGCCAACTGCGAAGGGCAGCAGGTGATCGGGCGGATCGGCTACGCCTACACGTCACCGCCGACCGGGTCGTACCGGACGCTCTACCGGTGCCGGATGTCCAGCGGCGACCATTTCGACTCCGTCTCCAGCAACTGCGAGGGGCAGATCGTCGAAGGCCGCCTCGGGTACCTGGCCAGCTGATCCCTCGGCCGCCGAGTCTGGTGCGGTGGTACCCCGAGGGCCACCGCACCAGGTTCCGGCCGACACGCCATGCGCCGGCCACCGCTTCGGTCGCCTCTGCGAACAGGGCAGAGCGGCGACCGACCACCGGGCTCCGGCGCCGGCACTGGCCAAGCGCCATGCGATCATTGACACTTGTCGATATGATGACTCGGCAACGATTCCCGTGGGCCACCCGCTTCGGCGCGGCACTGGCCACCTCCGCCTCAGTCACCACCGCCGTGGTCCTGGCCGGGGCCGTCGCGGCTGCCGCCGGACCCGGTCACCCGGTCGGCGTCCATCACCTGGTAAAGATGGACAATCCGTACGCTGGCGCTCAGGTCTATGTCAACCCCGAGTGGTCGGCACTGGCCGCCGGCGAGCCGGGCGGCCACCTGGTCGCCGACCAACCGACCGCCGTACGGCTGGACCGCATCGCCGCCATCGACCGCGCCGGTGACCGGATGGGCCTGCGGGACCACCTCGACGAGGCGCTACGCCAGGGTGCCGATCTGATCCAGCTCGTCCTGCACGACCTGCCGGGCCGCGACTGCGAACGGCTGGCCTCCACCGGCGAGCTGGCCTACGACGAGCTACCCCGCTACCGGGCGGAGTTCGTCGACCCGATCACGCAGATCCTCGCCGACCCGGCGTACGCGCGGCTACGGATCGTCGCCATCATCGAGCCGAACTCACTGGCCAATCTGGTCACCCACACCTCGCCCCGGCCGGATGCCACCTTCGGCTGCGACCAGGTGTTGGCGTACGGCAGCTACCCGCTCGGCATCGGCTACGCCCTGGCGCGGCTCGGTCCGCTGCCCAACGTCTATCCGTACCTGGACGTGAGCCACCCGGGGCAGCTCGGCCGGGCATCGGACGCCGCCGACCTGGTGTCGCTGCTCCAGTTGACGGCCGGCCAGTCGGGTGCCACCCCCGACCTGGTGCACGGCTTCATCGCCAACGTCGGCAACTATTCGGTACTGCGGGAGCGGTACTTCCGGACCCGCGACGTGATCAACGGCGAGCCGGTGCGGACCCACAGCAGTTGGGTGGCCGGACGCGATGTCGTCGATGTGCTGCCGTACCTGGCCGCGATGCGGCACCGGCTGACCGCCGCCGGGTTCCCCCGGGCAGCTGGCATCCTGGTGGACACCTCACGCAACGGCTGGGGCGGTCCCGAGCGCCCGAGCGGGCCGGGTCCGCGGACCAGTGCCGAGGAGTACGTCGAGGCCGGCCGGCTGGATCGGCGGGCCCGGGTGACGAACTGGTGCAACCTGGCCGACGCGGGCATCGGCGTACGACCGGTGGCCGCGCCGGCACCCGGCGTCGACGCGTACGTCTGGGCCACCGCGCCGGGCGTCTCGGACGGCTTCGGCACCTGGGGCAACGCGTTTCACCCGTACGAGCCGAGGTGCGACTCGGACTACGCCGCTGGCACGTACGACACCGGCGCGCTGCCCGGTGCACCACCGGCTGGCGAGTGGTTCCCGGCGTACTTTCAGCGGTTGCTGGCCAACGCCTGGCCCCCGCTTGCCACCGCCGACGTCGTGCGTGGGCCGCTGCCCACCTGATCCGCGTCGGTGCGCGACCACCACCGGGGTGGGCGGTGCCGGACGGCGCCACCGCCCACCCCGGTACGGACGTCGCCTCAGCTGGCGGCGCAGGACGGGGTCATGCCGGAGCCGCTGCCGGTGCCCTGGAAGCCGAACTCGGTCGACTGTCCGGCACCGACCCGGCCGTTGTAGCTGACGTTGCGGAACTGCACCGGGCCGCTGTTGCCGCTGCGGTCGGCGTTCCAGGCGTTGGTCACGCTGGCACCGCCGGGCAGAGTCATCCCGACGGTCCAGCCGGTGAGTCCGGCCGCGCCGGCGGTGACCCGGACGGTCGCCACGAACCCGCCGGGCCACTGGTTGAGCGAGACGGTGGCGGTGCAGCCACCACCCGGTGGCGGGGTGGTCGCGGGCGGTGGGGTGGTTGCCGGTGGCGGCGTGGTCGGCGTCGGTGACGTGTCCGGCGTGGTGGTCGGGCTCGGGCTCGGTCCGCCGCCGGGGTTCAGACTTCCGGGTACGGACAGCAGCGCGTCGTACCACTTGGTGGCCATCTTGCTGTACCCGGTGGCGTTCGGATGCACGCCGTCGGCCAGGTCGGCGGTGGTGAGCGCCGAGTACATGTCGACGAGGTGCACCCGGCGGCCGGCGTTCGCCCGGCTCTGCACGATCTGCGGGATCGCCGAGTTGTACGCGCGGAACTGAGCGTCGCTGAAGCTGGCCGGGATGATCGTGGCGACGAACAGGTGGGCGTCCGGCGCGGTGTTGGTGATCTTGTCGATCAGCGCGGCGAGCCGGTTCGGCGCGTTCGGCAGGTCCCGGTTCTGGGTGATGTCGTTGGTGCCGATGTGCAGCAGGATCGTCTGCGGGTCGGAGGCGTTCAGCCAGTTGACGATGTTGGCGTCGATCTGGTCGATCCGCCAGCCCGAGTGGCCCTGGTGGTTCCGGTCGGGCAGGCTGGCCGGCCCGTTGGACTGGGATCCGACGAAGTCTACAGTGTACCCACCGGCCTGGAACTTCTGCCACAGGTCGATGCGGTAGCCGCCGGGCACGTTGAAGCCGTCGGTGATCGAGTCGCCGAGCGGCATGATCCGCACGGCGGACGCCTGGGCGTTGGCGCCGTTGCCGATCGCGAGCGCGACGGCGACCAGCAGCGCGGCCGCCAGCGCCGCCGTACATCGACGGACGGTCGAGGTCATGGAAAAACTCCCTTCGATGAACATCTACGTACATCAATCTAGATGTTCATCGGAGTGCCGGTCCGACGCGCGCCGTGGCCCCAGCGACGAACGGCCAGCACGCTGCGCCGAGCGGCAGGCATGACCACAGGGAGTCAAGACGGGTCAGCCGTCCGGCCGAACGTAACTGGCCCACCGCCTTTCCCCCTGCTGCAGGAGCTTGCCTTCCCTCGCAAGCCTCCGCAGCAAACGACTTGCCTGATCGGGTGCGAGAGAGCAGAGATCTGCTGCTTGTGCCCGGGTAATCCGGCCATGAGCCGACACGTACTGCAAAACCATCTGCTCCTGCTGAAGCGACTCGAATCCTTTCATTCGAACGTAACCTGACGGAACACCCAAAACGCGATATACTACGGCAGATAGGTGCCAGGTACGTCCCTTTCCACTGCCACGCGCCTCGACCCAGCCTCGCTCGACCATCCGAGCCAGCAGATTCCGTGCCTCGCTCTCCGTACGCTGGACGAGATCGGCGAGGTCATGTGTTGAAGCCTGTCGCTCCCGCACCAACTCGGTAAGCACCTGAAGTTCGCCGAGCCCAAGCGGCGCACCTAGCCGCCGCTCCTGCTCCAACACCCACCTCGTCATCGAAATATTCGCCGGCCCACCAGGCAGGATTGCCACAACGTGTGTATCGGTCGTCCTTCCGTAATCCGGTGCCGGCTTCCCGAGACGCAGCTGCTCGGCATACATCCGATTGATGCCTCGACCGGTTCGCTCTACCAGTCCGGTCCGCTTGAAAGCGTCCGCAAGGAGTGGACTACGAGGGTGCGGCGGTGCGACGAGGAGATTGTCGATCCTCACGCCAGTCGGCAGCCCTCCAGGACTAGAAATCTCGAGCTGATCCTCCGCCCACTGAACATGCACCGCCCCTCGACGAGTGTAGTCGCGATGAATCAACGCGTTCGCCAGCGCCTCTCGGAACGCAACCTCCGAGTATGAAGCTACGGCTACCCGAAGCAACCCGAATTCGAGCTCGTCTTCTCGGACACGAGCGCGAAACCGCAGCGAGAATTCCTCGGCCAGCCGGAGAAGCGGATAGGCGAAGAACTCGTTGACCTCAACTTGCATCCCGTTAACCACCTGAAATGCTGCTTCATGAGTCGGAAGATACCTACGCAGCGCAGGAACCTTACCGAACAGCAGCAGAGCCCCCGTCGAGATATCGCCGCTACGCCCGGCGAGCCCAAGAGCGTTCACTATTTCTCGATCGGACAAGGATGCCAGTATCCGATCAGACCCATTGCCAGCAGCCGCTGTCAATCGCCGCATCCGCTCGAACTCTAGCGGATCCAGGTCTTCCCACCCGGCACCACCGACTCGGAGGCCAGCCCAGTCAACGGCGCCACGGTCCACCTCGTGAGCGAGCATCTCGTGAGCATGATACGGGACACATGTCGGACTACCGTCACCAGCAATCGCCCGCCGAACATAGGTCCCTCGGGTCGTCCCAACCACTCGGGGACTGTCCGGAACCTCGACAACAAGCACGTCACGCCCCCGGATACAGACAACGCGCACTACAGCCGAGAGTGGAGGCTGCGTCATGTTCGCGATCAGAGCCTGAACCCGCAGCGGATCCGTGCCGCCAGCCTCGTGCCGAGCACGCGCTCCGCTGACCACCCCGTCGCCCTCGACGCCGACGAGCAACACCCCGCCACTTCCGTTGGCGAGGCACACGACAGCCTCCACCAGGTCACGGTCATTGAGTCGCTCCCGCCGTTCACCCTTGAACTCGACCTCGTACGTCTCGCCGTCTTCGATCAACCGGGCGATCCAATCAGCCAGATCCGGCGCTGCCCCTACTTCCGACATCCAACTCCCTATGCGACGTCTCTACACGCTCGGCGGTCAGTATATGCGCATCGCGCATAGCTGATGCGCGGCGCGCATAGCCAGCCGCGACAACCAAGGTTTTACCGGACAAAATGCCCCTGATGCCGCAGACTCACTCGCGCAGGGCGTCGTCAAGGCTGGTCTCGGGTGGGCCGGGTAGCGCCGGGTCCCGGCCCACCAGCACGTCGTACGCGGCCTTGACCGCAGCGAACCGCTCCCGGAACGCGCCCCAGCGCCAGGCCCGCTCGAAGCGGCGTACCGAGTCGTCGCCGACGCCGACCGCGTCCACGCCGACCCGCCGGCAGACCGTGACCGCCCGCTCGATGTGGAAGCTCTGGGTCACCACGATCGCCTGGTCCACGCCGAAGACGCGGCGCGCCCGCAGGCACGAGTCGTAGGTGTCCAGACCGGCGTGGTCCTGCACGATCCGGTCCGCCGGCACGCCCCGGTCGATGAGCCAGCGCCGCATCGCGCCCGGCTCGTCGTAGTCCCACTCCCGGTGGTCGCCGGAGACCAGCACCGCCCGGACCAGGTCGGCTTCGACCAGCCGCCGGGCCACCTCCAGCCGACCGGCCAGGAACTCCGACGGCGTACCGTCCGGCCGGACCTGCGCCCCGAGGACCAGGGCGACCGGCGCGGCGGGCACGCTGGCCAGCTCGTAGACGTGCTCGGCCGCCGAGGCCCGCACCCAGTAGCCGCTGCCGGTGACCAGCAGCGCGACCGCGACCGCCGCAGCGGCGCAGACGGCCAGCTTGCGGCGCAGCCACCGGGTTCGACGGGACGGATGAGCCAGGGCGTCGTCCATGCCGTAATTATGGTCGACGGGCACCTCGCGCCCGGCCGCTGGACACCGGCCGCGACAGGAAAGAGTGTGGAGCACATGGTCATCGAGCTGGGTCTGGCCAGCCACCCCGAGGTGCCGCCGCCGCCACCGGCTGGGCGGTGGTGGCGGTCACCGCAGCGGGTACGGCTGGCCGCCAACCGGATCCGCCCGCTCGCCGCCGTCGTCGGCCTGGCGCTGCTCGCCGGCCTGACCGGCGCGGCCCCGCCCAGCGGTCCGCTGCTCGTCCAGGTCGCCAGCCATCAGGTGAAGGCCCGGGACATCGTGCTCGCCGGGGACCGGCTGCTGGTCACCTCGGCCGCCGCGCAGGGCGCGGCGACCACCTGGCAACTGTCCGCGTACGACGTGCTGGACGGCGAGCTGCGGTGGACGGTGCCGTTCGACGCGGCGAGTTGGCGGCTGCGGCAGGTACGCCAGACCGGTGACGTGGTGCTGGTCGGCCCGAGGTCCGGTCCGGGCACCGGCTCGACGGTGATCCTGGACGCGCAGACCGGGCAGACCCGGTGGGTGGCACCCGACGGGCTGGTGCTGACCGACGACGGGCGTACCGCGCTGATCGACGAGCCGGACGGCGCCGGCGCCACCTCGTCGACGCTGCGCGCCGTCGACCTGGCGACCGGCGACGAGCTGTGGCGGGCCGATCTGGCCGTGCCGACCGAGGTGCTGGCCGGGTCCGCCGGGCAGGCGCTGTTGGTCGGCACCGACGGCCGGGCGGAGGTACGCGACGGGCGCGACGGCACGGTGCTGCGTACCGCCGATCTGGGTGAGGTGTCCCGGCCGGACAGCATGGCCGGCACGCTGCTGGTGCGTCAGTGGCGCGGCGGTGAGCTGGGAGTCACCGGCTACGACCCGGCGACGTTGCGGCAGCTGTGGCACCGGCCGGTGCGGTACGGACCCGGCCGGATCACCGGGTGCGGCGAGCTGATCTGCTTTCCGGACGACTCCCGGATCGAGGCGGTCGACCCGGTGACCGGCCGGACGGTCTGGCGGGTGCCGGCCGACCTGGTGGTCGACTTCGACAGCTATCTGGTGGCGTACAGCGTGTCGCCCGACGGCGGGTCCGGCGCCGCGGCAGACGGCGACGGTCGTGGATATCCCGCGTCGGCGACGGTGGCGGACGCCAGCGCCGACGCGGGTTCGGGCAGCGGGCGGATCATCGACCCGGGGACCGGACGGACCCTGCTGCCGTTGAGCGCATGGGAGACCGAGTTGGAGGGGCGCGGCGACGCCACGTTCGTCGGCTACCGGCAGCCGACC
Organism: Solwaraspora sp. WMMB762; assembly: GCF_049179115.1. Lineage (NCBI taxonomy): Bacteria > Bacillati > Actinomycetota > Actinomycetes > Micromonosporales > Micromonosporaceae > Solwaraspora > Solwaraspora sp. WMMB762. The sequence continues at coordinate 6,099,937 of NZ_JBMHMD010000001.1, read as the reverse complement.
GAGACCGGACCGGCCTGGCTCGCGGTACTGGCGCCGGCCGGTCCGGAGACGGTACGCATGGTCGGTAGCGTTCCCGGACCGGTCGGCGGCTGTGTCGGCGACCGCAGCACGATCGTCTGCCGGCTGGGTGCCGACGCGATCAGCATCTGGCACTACGAGCTCTGACCCGGCCCGCCCGACCCGGCTCGGTCGGGTCGAGCCGGGCCGGATCGGGTCGGGTCGGATCGGATCGAGCCGGATGGTCGTTCAGGAAGCGGCGTCGACCTTGTCGGCGGCTTCGGCGAGTGCGGCGACGTACTCGTCGAGGCCCCAGGTGACCGACAACGCGGTGGGCGGCGACACCGAGGCGATGAACTCGGCACCGACCAGCGAGGCGACCGCCCCGGACTGGATCTGCGGCATGGTCTGCGCGGCCTGCGAGGACAGGAACGCGTCCTGTTCCTCCTGAGTGGTGGCGAACGACACCAGCACATCCGAGGTGAGCTGGTCGAGCTGCTCGTAACTCATGGTGAAGTAGAACGTCGACTCGTCGGTGCCGAGTTCGTTGACGCTGGGCGCGCCGGTCATCCCGAGGTCGAGGGCGAACTCGACCCGCGGGTCGGCCTCCTTGTAGACGTAGAAGGTGCCGGCGGAGTCCCAGACCATGGCGACGCTCTTGCCGGCCAGCTGCGGATTCTCCTCGGCCTTGGTGGCGATCTGCGCGTCGATGTCGTCCAGCAGCGTCTGCGCCTCGCCGCTCTTGCCGAGCGCGGTGCCGACGGTGGTGATCAGGTCACGCCACGGGGTGGCCCACGCCTCACCCGGGTAGGCGACCGTCGGCGCGATCTGGCTGAGCAGGTCGTACTGTTCCTGGTCGATACCGGAGTAGACGGCGAGGATCAGGTCCGGGTCGGCGGCGGCGATCTCGTCGAACGGCGGTTCCTGGGCGTCCGGCAGTACGGTGGGCACCTCGGCGCCGGTCTCGTCGAGCTTCTCGGCGATCCACGGCAGTACGCCGTTGGCGTCACCGCCGTAGCTCTGGAACGGGATGGCCACCGGCACCACGTCGAGCGCGATAGCGGCGTCGGCGCTGCCCCAGCCCCAGGCGACCACCCGGGTCGGAGTGTCCTCGATAGTGGTCTCACCGAGGGCGTGCTCGATGGTCACCGGGAACCCGGCCGAGCTGCCACCGGTCGCGGCGTCATCGGTGCTGGAGTCGTCACCGGAGCCGCACGCGGTCAGGCCGATGGTGAGGGCGAGCGGGGCGGCGAAAAGGACGCGGCTGAGTTTTCTGCTGATCACTGTCTCTCCTACGAGCGCGGGTCGTCCGCGAAGGTCAGCACATGCAACCACGGGCAAGTTAGGTTTGGCTAGCCTATGTAATTCTGGTTACCGAGCCGTGATTCCGGCCAGCGGTAGCGAGCAACCACAGCAGATACGGCCCGCCGATCACCGCGGTGACGATGCCGACCGGGGTCTTGACGTTGCCGGGCAGCAGGTGCTGGGCGACCAGGTCCGCCCCGGTCACCACGAGTACGCCGACCAGCGCTGCCGGTAGCAGCACCGGGGCTCCGGAGCGCATCATCCGCCGGGCGATCGGCATGGCGACGAACGCCACGAACGCGATCGGTCCGGTCACCGCGGTCGCCACTGCCGCGAGGGCCACCGCGATCGCCAGCAGACTGATCCGGCTGCGTTCCAGCCGCACCCCCAGGCCGGTCGCGGTGTCGTCGCCGAACTGCAGCAGCCCGAGCGCCGGACGCAACGCCAGCAGCACCGGGGTCAACACGCCGAGCAGCGTCGCCAGGACGGCGATCTCCGGCCAGCGGGCGCTGCCCAGGCTGCCGACCATCCACGACAACGCCGTCTGCGCCTCGCGTACCTCTCCCCGGGTCAGCAGGTAACCGAGGACACCGTGCGCCATGAACGCGGCGGCGATGCCGACCAGCACGAACCGGTACCCGGTCAGCCCGCCCCGCCAGGAGAGCAGGTACACGGCGGTCGCCGTACCGGCCGCGCCGACGAACGCGGCGACCGACACGCCGAGGCTGCCGGCACCGAGCGTGACCAGTGCGAACACCGCGGCGGCGCTGGCCCCGCCGGTGACGCCGATGATGTCCGGGCTGGCCAGCGGGTTGCGCAACAGGGTCTGGAAGATGCCGCCGGCCAGGCCGAACGCGGCACCGGCCAGAATCCCGGCGACCAGTCGGGGCAGCCGCAGACTGAGGATGATGAAGTCGTCGCGGCCGCTGCCCTGCCCGATCAGGGTGCGGAGCACCCCGTCCAACGAGATCTGGTAGGCGCCGAGACTGAGGCTGAGCAGGGCGAAGATCGCAACGACCCCGGCCAACCCGGCCAGCACCACGGTGGCCCGGCGGCGTCGGCGACGCCGCAACCGGCCCAGCGCGGGAAGCTCGAGACCAGCGGTCACACGCTGGCCAATCGGGAGCGGCGGACCAGGGCGATCAGCACCGGTGCGCCGAGGAACGCCACGACCAGGCCGGCCTCGACCTCGCCGGGCGGCGCGATCAGCCGGCCGAGCACGTCGGCCGCGACCAGCAGGGCGGCACCGAGCACCGCGCTGTACGCGAGAATCCACCGGTAGTCCGGCCCGGTCACCCAACGGGCGGCGTGCGGCACGACCAGCCCGACGAAGACGATCGGTCCGGTAAGCGCCGTCGCCGAGCCGCAGAGCAGCACGGTCGCGGTCATGATGACCGCCCGGTCCCGAACCACGTGCTGGCCGAGCCCGTGGGCGACGTCGTCGCCGAGGCTGAGCGCGTTGAGCACCCGGCCGGAGACCAGCGCCAGCAGGGTGCCGACGGCGATGAACAGCAGCACCGTACGGGCGGTGTCGAGGTCCCGCCCGACCAGCGAGCCGACCTGCCAGAACCGGTAGCGTTCCAGGGTCTGCAGGTTGGTCAGCAGCACCAGGGTGATCAGCGAGGTGAGCACGGCGGTGAGCGCCGAGCCGGCGATGGCGAGTTTCACCGGGGTCGCGCCGTCGCCGCCCATCGACCCGATGCCGTAGACGAGCAGCGCGGCGAGGGTCGCCCCGCCGAACGCGAACCAGATGTAGCCGGCGGTGGTGCCGATGCCGAGCCAGGTGATCGCGACGACGACGGCAAGTGACGCGCCAGCGTTGATGCCGAGCAGGCCGGGGTCGGCGATCGGGTTTCGGGTCAGTCCCTGCATGAGCCCGCCGGACAGGCCGAGCGCGAGACCGGCGAGCAGCCCGATCACGGTCCGGGGCAGCCGCAGGTCCCAGATGACGACGTGGTCGTTGACCGCCGGGTCGCGGTCGACCAGCGCCTCGACCACCACCGGCAGGGCGATGTCACGGGATCCGAGGGCGAGGCTGGCGAAGACGGTCAGGGCGAGCAGCAGTACGGCGACCAGCAGCCCGCCAAGCCGCCGACCAACGGTCACCCCTCCACCACTTTGGGTCACGCCTTGTCCGACGCGCTCACCCCGACCGGCGCGGAGTGAGGTAAGCATCGCCTAAGTATGCAGGGAAAGCTCCACCGGCTCATCGGCGGGCAGGTCCACCGCCCTCGCACCGTACGGGCTGCGTACCGTCACCTGTTGGGTGAGCGCCGAGCGGAGCCGGACCCGCAGCGTCGTGGCGTCCCAGGTCAGCTCCTCGACGGTGATCCGGCCCCGGCAGGTCACCCCGCGCAGGGTGCCGCCGGGCAGCTCGACCGGCCAGGCCGGCAGCAGGTGCAGCGACCCGGGGCGCGAATCGACCAGCATCTCGATCAGTACGCCGGGCAGCGCGTGCACGGCGTCGGCGTTGTAGGTCTGCAGACCCGGATTGTGGGCGCTCATCAACGACCGGAAGAACATGTCCGCGCAGAGGATCTTCCGCAGGTTGGCGGCGGCCAGGTCGGCGTCGCGCAGCCGGGCGGCGACCAGCGCCCGGTGCAGGCTGCCGTGCGCGGACAGGTTCTCGTCGCCGCGTACCGCCAGGGCCCGGTGGGCCGCGCGGGCCAGCTCCGGGGTGCCGTCCGGGGTGATCTCGTGCAGCGGCCAGACCGGGTAGAGGTGGCTGACGTGCCGGTGGTCGTCGTCGGCGCGGTAGCCGGGCCAGGCCCACTCGGCCAGCGCGCCCCGCTCGTCCACCAGGTACCCGGGCAGCCGCGCGGCCAGGTCGGCCCACCGGGACGCACCGGTCAACCCGCCCGCGACCCGCATCGCGTGCCGGGCGGCGGCGATGTCCATGGTGGCGTTCACCGCCGGGTAGACCGGCACGTCGTGCTCGTCGGGCGGCCCGGTCTCGGCGGAGAACGACGGCACGATCACGTACCGGCCGTCGTCGCCGACCCGGGTGAGGAAGTCCTCGAAGAACTCGGCCGCCTCGACCAGCCAACCGGCTGCCTCCCCCAACGGCTCCCCGGTGACCAGGTGGTGCTCCCACAGCGGGTACAGCAGCCAGTGGGCGCCGGGCAGCCAGGCCGGCCAGGGCCACTCGTCGCAGAAGTGGAACAGGTGCCCGTGCTCGCCGTCGGTGCGCCCCGGCGCGAGCAGGCCACGGCCGCCGTACACCGCCCGCGCGTTGCGCCGCCAGTCGTCGACCTGGCCGGCGATCAACCGTCGGTGCGCCGCCGTCACCTCCGGCAACGCGCCGATGTTCGCCCCGGCCAGCTGCAGGTTCAGATTGGCGTCGGTGGTGAAGTCGCCGGCCCAGGCGGCGTCCCAGGAGCCGAGCCAGAGCCCGGTCAGCCGGGGCGGCAGCACCCCGCTGGAGCTGATCAGCAGGTACCGGCCGGCGTGGAACAGCCGTTCCAGCAGCGTGGGGAGCAGCCGCTCACCGTCGGCGCGCTGGGCGTCGAGCAGCTCACCGACCGGACGGCGCCGGTCGGCCTCGTCGACCCGCAACCGCAGCTCGACCCGCTGGTACATCGGCCGGTGCAGGGCGACGTGCCGGGCCAGCAGCCGCTGGTAGTCGGCGTCGGCCAGCCCGGCGAGTCGGGCGTGCAACGCCTCGGTGCCCCAGCCCGGTGCGTCGTAGCGGTCGAGCACGGTCAGCGCCGACGCGTCCCCGCCGATCAGGATCCGGTCGCCGACGATCTCGGTGTCGCCGGTCACCAGGGTCAGCCCTTCGAAGCCGTACGCCCCGAGGCCGGCCGGATAGCTGCCCCGGACCCGCAGGAACGCATATCCGTCCCGCCGGTAGGCGGTGATGTCGTAGCTGACGTCGGGCGGCCGGCCGGGCAGGTCGCCGGTGGCACCGAGCAGGCATTCGCCGGCGGCGAGTCGGACCACGGCGACCCGGTCCGCGCGGGAGACGAAGGCTCGCCGGGTGCGGTCGCCGGCCCACCGCACGGTGATCTCGCCGGTGATGAAATCCGTGGTACGCAGGTAGTCGGCGGGCAGTGGCGCCGGGTCGACATGCCGGCCGGCGATGGTCGGTTCGTCGACGGTCAGCGCGTAGCCGGGGTGGAACGACTGGGTCCACTCCAGCTGCCGGCCCCCGGCCAGCAGCCGGCCGGCCTCGGCCCGTCGGCCGGCCAGAATCAGGTCCCGGACCTGCTCGATGACCCCGGCCAGCTCCGGTGGCCGCAGGTCGCGGGTGCCGTTGGGCAGCACGAACCGGTGGTGGTCGACCACGATCCGTTCGGCGGTCGGATCGCCGTACACCATCAGCCCGTACTCGCCGTTGCCAGTGAGGAAGGCGTCTTCCCAGCGCGCCGCGGGCGCCGTGTCGTCGATCCGGTGCATCGGATCGACCTTAGCCAACGTCCTCGGCGGACGGCAGTCACGCGGTGACCGCGTGGCGGTTGTCCGGCCGCGTGCGATCCGGGTCACCACAGGTCACCTGGGGTGGGGCGGACGCCGTCGCTGTGGTTGGGTGGCTTGACGTCGCCGAGGGGGGTTGACTGAAGGTGCGTATCGGGCGATATCCGGTCCCGGCGGCGCTGCTGACAGCGGTGCTGGCTGCCGGCGTACTGGTCGGTTGTGGCACCGCCCCGGCGCAACCACAGTGGCTGCCGGCACCGGGTGCGGCCGGCGGGCGGCCGGCGACGGCCGATCCGACCGGCCCGAGCGCGACGGCGGACGCCGCCGGGTCCAGCCCGACGCCGAGCGCCAGCCCGAGCCCGAGCCCGAGCCCCACGCCGAGCCCGACACCGACCGTGCCGCCGGATTCGGCGATCCCCGGCTCGGCCAGTGGCAGCTTCGCCGCCGCCGACGGGGCGGCGGGCCGGATCGGCATCGGTGCCCGGATCGTCACCTACCGCGTCGAGGTCGAACAGGGCATCGACTGGGGCGGCCTGGAGCCGTGGACGGTACGGCGGTTCGCCGACCGGGTGGACGGCATCCTGGCCGCCTCCCGTGGCTGGACCGAGTCGGGGTTCCACCCGGTGACCGACCGCAGCGTCGGGTTGAACCGGGCGTCGTGGTCATTCCGGCGGGTCGGCGGAAACAGCTACGACGTACGGATTCGGCTGGCCACCCCGCAGACCGTCGACCGGCTGTGCGGTCAGGTCGGGCTGACCACGGCCGGCGTCTTCTCCTGCCGGTTCGGCACCACCATCATGATCAACCTGCGCCGCTGGCTGCAGGGCGCGGACGGCTACCCGGTGACCATCGACGAGTACCAGACCAGTGTGATCAACCACGAGATCGGCCACTACCTGGGCTTCGACCACATGGGCTGCGCCGGGCAGGGCCGGTTGGCCCCGGTGATGGGCCTGCAGACCACCGATCTGGGCGGCTGCCGGCCGAACCCGTACCCGTTCGACGAGGACGGCCGGTTCGTCAGCGGCCCGTGGCAGCCGTCCTGACCGTCACGGGGTCCCGACCGTCACGGGATCCCGACCGTCACCGGCCGCCGACCCGCAGCGGTTCGGCCCGGTCGGCCGGCCGGTCCGGCTCGCGCAGCTCGGTACGGGCCAGCGCGGGCAGGCCGTGCCGGCGGCGGGCCGCCATCCAGCCGAATGACCCGGCGACCACGACGGCGGCGAGCGCCACCAGCAGCGGGATGTCCGGCACGCCCAGCAGTTTCATGGCACTGGCCAGCAGTACCAGGGTCAACGCCCGACGGACCAGGCCGCCGGGTGCCCGCGACGACAGCTGTGCGCCGAGCCATGCCCCGGGCACCGCCCCGAGCAGCAGCGAGGTGGTCAGGTCGAGGCGGAAGTCGCCGAACAGCAGGTGCCCGACGGCGGCGGCGATCACCAGCGGCACCGCCTGCACCAGGTCGGTGCCGACCAGGAAGGCGGGCCGCAGCAGCGGGTAGAGCATCAGCAACGCGATGATGATCAGCGAACCGGAGCCGACGCTGGTCATCCCGACGATCAGACCGCCGACGGCGCCGATCAGCACGGTCGGTGCCGGCCGGGCCCGCAGCGGCGGCTCGGCCGGCGCGGTGTCGCTGCCGGGCAGGCCGGCGGTGCCGGTCCGGCGGCGGGCGGCGTGCTCGGCCATCCGGGTGTAGGTGCGGAAGACCAGGCCGGCGGCGGCCAGCACCAGCGCCACCCCGAGCGCCACCTTGATGCCCTGCTGCAGTCGCTCGCCGTCGCCGAGTGAGCGCAGTAGCAGGACGCCGGCGAACGCGCTCGGCACGCTGCCCAGGCAGAGCCAACCGACCAGCGACCAGTGCACGGTCCGCCGCCGGATGTGCACCAGCCCGCCGACCGGTTTCATCACCGCGCTGACCACCAGGTCGCTGGAGACGGCGGCGAGCGGCGGTACGCCGAAGAAGATCACCAGCATCGGGGTCATCAGCGCCCCGCCGCCCATGCCGGTCAGCCCGACGATGATCCCGATGCCGCAACCGGCCAGCACCAATACCCAGTCCACCCTGTCGAGGGTGCCGGACCGGACCGGCAATGTCTAGCATGTCGATCGGAATTATCAGGTCGATAGGTGAACCGAATCCGGGCAGTTCGCGGTCAGCGGCCGGCCGGCAGCGCCGGGGCGACCGGCACCGCCGGGCCGACCGGCCCGGTCAGCGGGCGGCCGGCAGCGCGTTCGCGGCCACCACCCGCCGGTACCAGTGCGCGCTCTCCTTCCAGGTACGCCGCATCGTCTGCCGGTCGACGTGCACGATGCCGAACGTCTTGCCGTACCCGTGCGCCCACTCGAAGTTGTCCATCAGCGACCACACGAAGTACCCGCGCACGTCGGCGCCGCCGTCGATCGCCTCGGCCACCGCGGTCAGGTGCCGGTGCAGGTAGTCGACCCGTCGCGGGTCACGGACCCGGCCGTCGTCGTCGAGCACGTCGTCGAACGCCGCCCCGTTCTCGGTGATCATCATCGGCAGCCCCGGGTAGTCGCGGTGCAGCCGCAGCAGCAGCTCGGTCAGCCCGGTCTCGTCGATGTTCCAGCCCATCTGGGTGTACGGGCCGGGCTGGGTGACGAACTCGACGTCGGTGACACCGATCCACGGCGAGGCCGCCCCGTCGGCGTGCCCGTCGGCGGTCGACCGCGGCGACACCCCGTCCCACTGGCGGACCAGCACCGGGTTGTAGTAGTTCACCCCGAGCAGGTCCAGCGGGGCGTGCGCGGCCGCCTCGTCGCCGTCGCGTACGAACGACCAGTCGGTCACCGCGGCGGTGTCGTCGATCAGGTCCCGTGGGTACGCCCCGTCCAGCATTGGCCCGAGGAAAGCCCGGTTGGCCAGCGCGTCGATCCGGCGGACCGCCTCGGCGTCGCCGGGCGACTCGCCCCGCACGTGGTGCAGGTTCAACGTCACGCTCACCCGGGCCGCCGGGTCGATGCTCGCCCGCAGCGCGCGTACCGCCAGACCGTGCCCGAGGTTGAGGTGGTGCACGGCGGCCAGCGCGGCGGCCGGCTCGGTACGCGCCGGGGCGTGCACCCCGGAGCCGTAGCCCAGGTACGCCGAGCACCACGGCTCGTTGAGGGTGATCCAGGTGTGCACCCGGTCGCCGAACACCTCGCCCATCCGGCCGGCATACTCGGCGAACCGCTCGGCGGTGTCCCGGTGCGGCCAGCCGCCAGCGTCCTCCAGCTCCTGCGGCAGGTCCCAGTGGTAGAGGGTGGCGACCGGTGCGATCCCCCGGGCCCGCAGCCCGTCGACCAGCGCCGAGTAGAAGTCCACGCCCCGCTGGTTGAGCTGGCTGCCGCCGCCCGGCAGCACCCGGGACCAGGAGATCGAGAACCGGTACGCGCCGACGCCGAGCTCGGCGAGGATGTCCAGGTCCTCCTCCAGCCGGTGGTAGTGGTCGCAGGCCACGTCACCGGTGTCGCCGTTGGTGACCAGACCGGGGGTGTGCGCGAAGGTGTCCCAGATGGAGGGCGTCCGGCCGTCCACCGCGGCGGCCCCCTCGACCTGGTACGACGCGGTCGCCGTACCCCAGAGGAAGTTGCCGGGGAAGACCGGGCCGGACGGTGATGATACGGGCATGTCGGGATTCTCCTTACGCGCTGAGCACGATCTCGATCTGGCTGGTGCCCGGGTCGGCGGTGACCCGGACGCCCGCCTCGGTGGCCTCCGGGCAGGGCCCGTACCGGACACCCACGTCGGCTACGCCGCACGATCAACAGGCTCCAGCATGCCTGCTGGTCGCCGATCCGACGCGGCCGGACCCGGCGATGGACCCGGCCGGCCGGTGAGCGCGGCAGCTAGCGGCCACCGGTGGCCTGGGCTGACCGGCACCTTTGCTTATATAAGTCACCACGGATAGATTCGACCGGTGCACGCGTTCGACGTCCTCGGCGACCCGGTCCGACGCCGGATCCTGGAGCTGCTCGCCGACGGCGAGCGCTCCGCCGGTGACCTCGGCGCGGTCGTCCAGGCCGAGTTCGGCATCTCCCAGCCGGCGGTGTCGCAGCATCTGCGGGTGCTGCGGGACAACGGATTCACCACCGTACGCGCCGCCGGCACCCGACGGCTGTATGCCGTGGATGTCGCACCGCTGCGGGAGGTCGACGAATGGATCGGCCGCTACCGGCACTTCTGGGCCCAGCGGCTCGACGCCCTCGCCACCGAGCTGGTCCGGGGCCGCCGGGAACAGCGCCCGGAACCACAGCAGAACGGCACCGACGCCGACCATCGGCGGTAGATCACCCCGAACCTGGGTACGCCTTGCGCCGTGACCTTCGGAGCCTGGCTGGCGCACGTGCGAGGCGGTCGGCTGCTGCACCCGCGCGGCTGCTCGTTCACCGGCGCGGTCCAGCTCTGGGGACCGCTCGCCGAATGGTTCCTGCCGGCGGGGCGCTGGCCGGCCGTCATCCGCTTCTCCCGGGGCACCCCGACCCCGCCCGGCTGGCCGGACATCCTCGGCCTTGCGGTCCGCGTCCACGCCCCGGACCGCCCGGTCGATCTGCTGGTGTCCAGTGCCGGCCGAGCACCGGTACTGCGTCACCTGCCACTGCTCCGGCGCGACTTCGCCACCACGTACGGCAGCATCCTGTCGTTGCGGCACGGTCGGCACCGGATCTACCTGGCCGTGTCGCCGGCCACCCCGGGCCGCCTCGGCGGCGCGGTCGAGCAGCTAGCCGATGTCGCCGCCCGTCGCCCGATCGTGCTGCGGCTGGCGGCGGCCACCGGCACCGGCCACTGGCGGACGTTCGGTCGGATCGACGTCGGCGAGCCACTGCCGTCCGCTGTCGACGCCGCGCTCGCCTTCGATCCGACCGGTCACCCTCCGCTGCGGCTGCGCACCGGCGGGCTGATCCAACGGCTCCGTACGGTCACCTACGCCGCCTCCCGGCGCGCCCGGGGCGCCCGCACCGATGACAATCCGATTGCCGCCACCGGCCAGCGGCCTTTAGCGTGAACGGCACCGTGACGACCGAGGAGCCACCGATGCGAGCGCTGGCGAAACCCACCACCACCCGACGCGGCTGAGCCGCGCCCGCCAGCAGCCCCGCTGATCCTCGCCGCTGTCCCGCTGATCCACGCCGATCCACGCCGGCCTTTCCCGGTACCGCAGCCGGCACCGGGTCACCGTCGCGCTCCCCGTACCGAACCAGGAGTTTCCATGAGTCATACGCTGCTGCCCGGCACCCGGGCCCCGGTCAAGGTCTGGACCGATCCGGCGACCATCGAGCCGCAGGCCAGCCAGCAGTTGCGCAACATCGGCACGCTGCCGTGGGTGCACGGCGTCGCGGTGATGCCCGACGTGCACTACGGCAAGGGCGCCACCGTCGGCTCGGTGATCGCGATGCGCCAGGCGCTGGCCCCGGCGGTGGTCGGCGTCGACATCGGCTGTGGCATGTCCGCGGTGCGGACCAGCCTGACCGACGCGCAGCTGCCGGACGACCTGGGCGCGCTGCGTACCGCGATCGAGGCCGCGGTCCCGGTCGGCTTCCAGGCCCGCGACACCCCCGTCGACCCGCGCCGGGTGCACGGCCTGCCCACCGCCGGCTGGGACCGGTTCTGGTCCGGCTTCGCCGACCTGCACCCCGGGGTCGCCGCGCTGGAGTCCCGGGCGCAGCGTCAGCTCGGCACGCTCGGCGGCGGCAACCACTTCATCGAGGTCTGCGTCGAGCAGGGCGGTCCGGACGCCGGCCGGGTCTGGCTCATGCTGCACTCCGGCTCCCGCAACATCGGCAAGGAGCTGGCCGAGCGGCACATCGCGGCGGCCCGGAAGCTGCCGCACAACGCCGACCTGCCCGACCGTGACCTGGCGGTCTTCCTCGCCGACACGGCGGAGATGGCGGCGTACCGGCGGGACCTGGCCTGGGCGCAGGAGTACGCGGCCCGCAACCGCTCGGTCATGCTGGCGCTGCTCTGCCGGGTGCTGCGCGCGGCGGTGCCGGCGGTCCGCTTCGACGAGCCGATCTCCTGCCACCACAACTACGTGGCCGAGGAGGTCTACGACGGGGTGCCGCTGCTGGTGACCCGCAAGGGGGCGATCCGGGCCGGGCGGGGCGAGCTGGGCATCATTCCCGGGTCGATGGGGACCGGCTCCTACATCGTGCGGGGTCGGGGCAGCGAGGCGGCGTACTGCTCGGCGTCGCACGGCGCGGGTCGACGGATGTCGCGGTCGAAGGCGAAGAAGACCTACACCGTCGACGACCTGGCCGAGCAGACCGCCGGGGTGGAGTGCCGCAAGGACGCCGGTGTGGTTGACGAGATCCCGGCGGCGTACAAGGACCTGGACCAGGTGCTCGCCGAGCAGGCCGACCTGGTCGAGGTGGTGGCGCACCTGCGGCAGGTGGTCTGCGTCAAGGGTTGACCACCGGACCGGCGACCGGGGCGCGCACCGGGGCGGGCCGACCCTCCCAGCAGGGTCGACCCGCCCACGACGTGCCCTGTCGACAGTGGTTGCTATCGACGGTCGGTCAGGGTCATGTTCGACAGGTGACGGTCGGCCAGGTCCAGTTGCCCCCGTGCATGATCGTCACTCCGAAGTTGTTGCCGCTACCGTTCGGCCTGGCGGTGATGTTCCCGGTCGTGCCGCTGACCGAGGCGTTCCAGCTGTTCTGCAGGCTCTGTCCGCCGTGCAGGCTGAGGGTCACCGTCCAGTTGCTGACGTTCTGCACCGAGACGTTGAGGTTGAACCGGTCGCCGAACTGCTGGCCGGCCGACAGTACGGCGGTGCAGTTGCTCTGGCCCGGGTCACCCGGGTTGCCGGGGTTACCGGGGTTACCGGTCGGGGACGGTCCGGGGTTGCCGCTGCCGCCCTCCCAGACGTTGATGTCGGAGCTCCCCTGGCTCTGGTAGCCCTCGGTCGCCATCACCTGGTAGCTGTGGTTGGAGCCGAGCTGCATCCCGGCGCGCGCCCAGGCGTCGAAGTGGTTGGCGGTGGTGATGGTGCCGCCGGTGCGCTTCTGCTGGCGGACGCTCCAGTACTGCCAGAACGTCTGGGTGCCGTCGATCGACGGCGCGTTGACCCGCTGGCTGCGCAGGATGTCGTAGACACCGCCGTCGGTGGTGACCGAGCCCATCCGCTGCGCGCCGCTGCTCGGGTTGTAGCTGCCGAAGTTCTCGACCACGTAGTACTCGATGAGCTGGTTGCGCGTCCAGCCGTACAGGGCGAGGTAGGTGTTGTTGTTGCCCGGGTTGTAGCTGCCCGAGTAGCTGACCGTCCGGCGGGTACCGGTGGCCCAGCCCTTGCCACCGACCCAGTTGTTGGTGCTGCGGTCCCACGAACTGGAGTACCGGCCGTTCTCGCGCAACGTCATGCTGGCGTTGCCGCTGTCCTTCCAGAACGAGAAGAAGTATCCGTTGTGCGTACCGGTCTGGTTCGAACTGAGGTACCGGTCGGCCTCGGCGTGCGCGCTGGGGGCGATCACCATGCCGCTGACGACCAGCGCAGCTGCGCACGCGGTGCCGATCAGCAGCCGCATGCGGCCGCGCCTTCTCGGCTTGACGACAGTGTCCTTCATGTAGGTGTTTCCTCCTCTTGAAGGCTGGCGGGAGCCAGCGGTGCGGTACGACCCGACAGCCTGTCGTGGACGGTGACCGCCGCCGGGGATCGGCGCCGTACCGCGCGGTGGTGGGGATCGACGATCATAGAGATAAGTCGATGGGACGACGGTATGAGGCAGTCGGCTACTTGTCAACAACTTTCGGAAACGTTACGGAAACACGGTGCCGGCCGTCCCACCTGCGGCTTGGTAGGCGTTCAAGCAGGCCAACGGTCCTGCCTTGCCGATCAGCAGGTCGACACGGTCGTCGCCTACTCCCGCCGCACGACGCCTCTGGCCGCCCGCCGGCCACCCCGAGATTCCGGAAGTATTTCGGAGCGCGGCCGGACCGGCTCGACCGGCTGACGGCCCACCGATTCGAAGGTCCGGGGTGGACGGCGGCCGAGGCCGCAGCCGACGCACCGGACGCGGACGTCGTGCTCGACCACGCGCTCGGAATCGCCCGGGTCTACGGCCGGGAGCCGGCGCTGCTCGCCGCGAGCGCGCATCTGCTGGCGGCCGGTGTCGTGCCGGATGCCGAGGGTGGGACGCGCGCCGGTTGACCGGCCCGACTAGCCTGCCGACCGGGACGAGACGGGGAGGTCGCGGTGGATGGTACGGCGGTGGGTGGTGACCGGGCGGTGGATGACCGGGCGTCCGGGTGCCTGTTCGGGCTGGCGTACGGTGACGCCCTCGGCAAGCCGACCGAGTTCCTGACGGTCGCCGAGATCCACCACCGGTACGGCCTGGCCGGGCCACGTGAGCTGGTCGGCGATCCGGCGCTGGTCACCGACGACACCCAGATGACCCTCGCGGTCGGCTGGGCGCTGCACGACGCCCCGGCCGCCACCCCGGACGAGCTGGAGCCGCTGCTCCGGGCCCGGTTCCTGGCCTGGGCGGCCAGCCCGGACAACAACCGGGCCCCGGGGATGACCTGCCTGCGGGCCTGCGGCGAACTGGCCACCGGGGTGGCCTGGCAGCAGGCCACCGTCGCCGGGTCGAAGGGCTGCGGGGCTAACATGCGGGTCGCCCCGGTCGGCCTGGTCGACGCCTATGACGACGACACCGTGGCCGGCGTCGCGCAACTGCAGGCCGGGCTGACCCATGGACACCCGACCGCGCTGGCCGCGAGCGAGTTGACCGCCGTCGCGGTCCGGCTGCTGCGCGCGGGTACGCCACTGCCGGCGCTGCCGGGCCTGCTGCGTGAGCACTGTCGCGGGCAGCGGGAGGTGTACCGCGACGACTGGCTCGGCCCGCTGTGGCAGCGGCCGGGAATGGACAGTCCGGCGGGGTTCATCTCGCGGGGCTGGGACGAGTGTCTCGACGTACTGGACCGGCTCGACGCGGCGTTGGCCGCCGGGGACGACGGCGGCGACGCCTGCCGGGTCACCGGGGAGGGCTGGATCGCGGAGGAGGCCCTGGCCACCGGGCTGCTCTGCGCGCTGTGGCACGCCGACGACCCGGTGGGCGGGTTGGCCCGCGGGGCGGCCACCTCCGGTGACTCGGACTCGATCGCCTGTCTGGCCGGGGCCTTCCTCGGCGCGGTGTACGGAACGGCGGCCTGGCCGACGACGTGGCCGGACCGCATCGAGTACGCCGACCAACTGCACGCCCTCGGCCGGGCCTGGGACTGACCGGGCCGTCGGCCCTGAACCGCCCGAGCCCGCCGGTCAGCCCAGCGTGACCTGGGTGACCAGGCCGACCAGCGCGCCGAGGAAGAACGTCGCCCACGCGGTGCGGTTGGCGCTCGCCAGCTTCGACTCGACACTGGTCACGTTGCGCATGAGCGATTCGAACTCGGTGTTGAGGGCGTCGAGTTTGTCGCTCAACGCATCGGCCTGGGCCCGGGCCGTCGGCGAGTCGGTAACAGCCCGCGACGCCTCTGCGTGCCGCAGCGCGGTGTCCAGTTCGGTCGACACCGCTTCGAGGCGGGCGGCGGCAAGCTGGTTGACCTGGCCGGGCCCGGCGATGGTGCGATGGGCCAGCGCCCCCACGCCAGCGGCCAACGCGACGGCGGCCAGCAGTAACAGCGTCCGCCCCCAGGACTGGACGGTGAACGGTGCGTCACCGCCGAGCGCAGCCGTGATCGCCAGGCCGACCAGCGCCCCGCCGACGGCCAGAAGGACCAGTTTCCGGGTGAATCCCGCTTCGGGTGCCGGCGCAAGCGGCTCGGCGGAGTCGACCACGGTCGTCACGACATCCTCCTGGTTCATACACACACGGTAGACATCGCGGGCGACCACTTCAACCTGCACCATCGCCAGGTCAGATTCTGCTACCTGTCAATCCGGAGCACGCACGAGCGATGCTCTCAATGTGAGGGAGGGCGGGGGCGATTTGCCCCGGTTTAGCAGGGCAATGCTGACCAAGAGCGGACACGAAGCCCACAGAATTCGAGACGGCACTCTGGAATAATCGATGCAGTCACGTAGCATGGTGCTACATCGCAGATCGACTGATCTTAGGAGTGCCGATGAGCACGAACAACGATCCAGAGGTGCAACGGCGGCGCCTGCGGATCACCCTGCGCGACTTCCGGCAGACCCGGCAGCTCACTCAGAAGGATGTGGCCCGCGAACTGGACTGGTCGACGTCCAAGCTGATCCGCATCGAGACAGGCGAGTCCAGCATCTCGGTCAGCGACCTACGCGCACTACTGGCGCACTACGAGATCAACGACGTCGCGCAGATCAACGAGCTCATCGAGATGGCAAAGATCGCCAAGCGGCAGACCTGGGCGTCGTACCGGGACGTGATGAGCCCGGCGCTGCTGCAGTACCTGGGCTACGAGAGCTCGGCCTCCCGCATCCGGGGGTTCCAGCCGCTGCTCGTGCCCGGATTGCTGCAGACCGAGGAGTACGCCCGGGCGATCATTCGTAGCTACGCCTCGGCGGCGTTCTCCGACGACGACGTCGAGCGCCTGGTGCGCGCCCGGATGGAGCGTCAGGAACTACTCTCCCGAGACGAGCCGCCGGCCCTGTCGTTCATCATGGACGAAGCCGCCGTCCGTCGCGCGGTCGGGCGACCAGGGGTGATGGTTCGGCAGCTCGAGTGGCTCAAGGTGCTGAACGAACGACCGAACATCCACGTCCAGGTGATCAGGTTCGACGCGGGCGAGTACCGCGGAATGATCAAGCCTTTCACCATCCTGGACTTTCCCAATCCGGCCGACGACGATCTGGTGCACACCGAAGGCGGCCGGGACGAGACGATCAGCGCCCAGGACGAGGTCGCCAACTACATCGATCTGTTCTTCCAACTTGAGGACCTCGCCACTCCGAAGGCCCGCCTGAACGGCGTCATAGACGAGCTGATCGCACATCTCGGTGGGCCCTCGAGGTCCAAAGTGACAACAGGCTAGCTGAGCGGCGCCTGTGCTGTGGTTCGCGAAGGGGACGTGGCATGACATCCTCGCAGACATCAGACGGGCAGCTGGACCGCCAGTTGCTCTCCGACGCCACCGGACTTGTCGGGACCGGGCACCACGCCGACCCGCCAGCGCGCCGCTGGGGTTCAGTCACGGCTGCTCCCTGGCGGCGCGTTGCCGTCGTTTCGGTGCCGACGGTGAGTCTGCTGACCGTGGTGGGATACCTGCGTCTCGACCCGCTGCGCTGGCTCGCAGCCTGCGCTGCCACGGTCGCCGTCCTGCTGATCGCATGGGCGCAACGACGGCTCGCGACACGACTACGGCTGCTTGACACGCTGGTACGCAAGGGCTGGGCCGCCCGGCGCGGATCAGCGCGTCGCGCCCGCCGAGGCCAGCCAGGCGATCACCCGACTGGCCGCCAGTCCGGCGATGGCGACCAGCACGAGGAAGGCGAACAGTCTCGCCGGCCAGATCAACGCATCGTCGATCGCCCCGGCGGCTGCGCCGACGACCGCTGACAGGCCCACGACGATCGGCCCGGCCACGACCGCGTACAGCAGCGTCTGCACCGGACGCGCCGACGATGCCTTCTGGCCTGGACCTGGGGCCTGCGACACCATGACCTGCGAGCCCTTCCCCATCATCGAGCCGCCCCCTCCATTGGATGCGCCGCTCACCGATGAACCGGATGCCCCCTGGCTGATTGGGGAGTCCGGCGGAGCCATCTGCCGATGCCCTGAGTCTAGCACTTCGGCGACGGCAAATCGGACATGCCGTGCAGATCCGCCAGCTGTCCGCCCAGGGCGCGCGCCACGCGTGGGTTTGATACGCATATGCGTCCGCCTATACTTTGGATGCTCGATGTCGAGCGGTTTTCAGATCGGCGAGCCGACTCCCGCTGACCAACGGATCCGCACGGCGGCGGGCGTGTCTTCGCAGAACGAGGGGAGGACCCGTGCCGCAGTCACCACCACCGCCCAGTTGGCGCAAGAGCAGTCGCAGCGGTAGCGGAGAGTGTGTCGAGGTAGCCCGAACCGAAACCCGCGTTCACGTCCGGGACTCGAAGACCCGTGATCACAGTCTCCAATTCGATCACGAACGGTGGAGAGCCTTCCTGTCGTCATTGTGATCATTTCGCACCAGCGCGGTTCGGGGGCCGCGTTGGCGATGCTGATATGTCGGCGACAGGACAGTCAGCGAGCAACAAACACTATCGACGGTCCGTACGCCCGCCGCGGCCCACGCACGGTCCGGCTGCCAGTCAGGTGAGGCCGGTGGCCAGCGCCCGCCCGTCCCCGTGGTAGGCATCTTCGGGCGCGCCCGAACCGCAGTTCGCGGCGACCGACAGGGTCCTGTTAGCGAAAACATCTGCCTCACCCAGGTCAGCCCGCCCACCGCCCGGCCACCCCTGTGGATGTCGGCGAGCACCCGCGCCGCTCGGCGACCATCGATGGATTGCTGATGTTATCGATAACAGCTATCCTCGGTCGCGGGAGCGAAGGGCACGCTTCGACGCACCGTACCGCACCGTATGCGCGGCAGGTGGCACGGACGCGTCGACAGCATCGCTCCATGGCGTCCGGGCACCCTCGCATCATGACCAGGTGATTGTCCCGACTGCCGGCATCGTCCGCCGGCAGTCGGCCTGGTCGATCTCCACGCACCTGTCAGAGCTCCAGCGAGGAGTCACCTTGACAAGAACTAGACGCAACCGCGCCATCGGTTTCGTCGCGAGCCTGCTGTGCGTGGCGACGTTCCTCATCGCCACCCCCGCCCGGGCCGACAATCCGATCGTGCAACACATCTACACCGCCGACCCGGCACCGATGGTCCACGACGGACGGGTGTACCTGTACACGAGCCACGACGAGGACGGCTCGACGTACTTCACCATGAACGACTGGCACCTGTTCTCCTCCGCCGACATGGTCAACTGGACACACCACGGCTCACCGTTGAGCCTGACCACGTTCAGCTGGGCCAGTGCCGACGCCTGGGCCGGCCACGTCATCGAACGCAACGGCAGGTTCTACTGGTACGTACCGGTGAAGGCCCGGGCGACCAACTCGATGGCGATCGGAGTCGCGGTGGCGGACAGCCCGACCGGCCCGTTCCGCGACGCGCTCGGCCACCCGCTGGTGGCCAACGGCGAGATCGACCCGCACGCGTTCATCGACGACGACGGGCAGGCGTACCTGTACTGGGGTAACCCCAACCTGTGGTATGTCCGGCTCAACCCCGACATGATCTCGTACTCGGGGAGCCCGACCCGGATCCCGCTGACCACCGCCGGGTTCGGCACCCGCACCGGCGATCCGGACCGGCCCACGCTGTACGAAGAGGGGCCCTGGGTCTACAAGCGCAACGGGATCTACTACAACGTCTTCGCCGCCGAATGCTGCTCCGAGTTCATCGGTTACTCGACGGCTCCCGGACCGACCGGCCCGTGGACCTACCGGGGTACGGTGATGCCGCGACAGGGTGGCAGCTTCACCAACCACCCCGGCGTCATCGACTTCGCCGGTGGCTCGTACTTCTTCTACCACAACGGCGCGCTGCCCGGCGGCGGTGGATTCACCCGTTCCGTCGCGGTGGAGAAGTTCAACTACCGCGCCGACGGCACGATCCCGACGATGGACATGACCACGGCGGGCGCGCCGCAGATCGGCACCCTGAACCCGTACATCCGTCAGGAGGCCGAGACGGTCGCCTGGTCGGCCGGGATCGAAACAGAGCCGTCCAGCGAGGGCACCATGAACGTCGGCTGGATCGAGAACGGCGACTACATCAAGGTGAAGGGCGTTGCCTTCGGCGCAGGGGCGGCCTCGTTCACGGCGCGGGTGGCCGCTGACTCCAGCGGCGGGAGCATCGAGCTGCGACTCGGCGGCCCGACCGGCACCCGGGTCGGCACCTGCGACGTGCCCGGCACCGGCGGCTGGCAGAGCTGGACCGGTGTCTCCTGCCCGGTCACCGGAGCCTCCGGCACCCACGATCTGTACCTACGGTTCACCGGTGGCAGCGGCTACCTGCTCAACGTCGACTGGTGGCAGTTCAACACCGGCACCGCCCCGCCGCCGACCAGCCCGCCACCCACGACGCCACCGCCCACGACGGTGCCGCCGACAACGACGCCACCGCCGACCACACCCGGGTCGTCCTGCACGGCCACCGTTTCGGCACCGGCGTCCTGGCCGGGCGGCTACGAGGGGCGGCTGACGGTTACCAACAGCACCTCCACCGCCATCGACGGCTGGCGGGTGACCTTCACCCTGCCCGCCGGGCAGACCGTCGCCCAGGGCTGGAGCGGAACGTTCAGCCAGCAGGGCAGCCAGGTGACGGTGACCAACGCCAGCTACAACGGCCAGCTGTCCGCCGGATCGTCGACCACCGCCGGCTTCATCACATCGGCCAGCGGTGCGAGTCAGCTACCCGGCAACGTCACCTGCACGGCGGGCTGACCACGAACCAGCGGAGTCCCCGGGCCCGGGCAGTCGACGCCGACGGCTGCCCGGGCCCGGGGACTCCGCTCCTACCGTACCGGCACCGAACGCGGACCGGGCTGTCGTCGGGGTATCCATAACGGACGTAGGCCGACTTGCGGGCGGCCAGGCCGGTGACCCGCACCAGCCAGGTCGTCGCGGTCGACGCTTCGCCGAGAATCGCCGGGTCGGTGGCGACGACGACCGGCAGGCCGAGCCCGGCGTCGCGGACGGTGCCGGTGCCGGTGAAGCCGGTCAACGGGTCGCCGGCCGGGTCGGCACCGACCGGGGTCAGCCCGGTGCGGCTGTCGACGAACCGGCCGGCGAGGAGTTCTTCGCGTTCGTCACGGCGGTGCACCAGCCGGGCGTCGCGGGGCAGTTCGGCTGCGGAGCGCTGAGCGGCCGACGCGGCAAGACTGCCCAGGACGGTACGGACGACGGGGAGATCTCCACGGACTGGCTCTGACACGCGCTCCTCCTCGGAGGCTGCTGCAGCCGGACTCGGACCGGCCGACAGCGTGCGTCACGTCACACTCCGTGTTCAGTCAGATCTTGGATAGTTACCGACCTTCGGAGGTCAGCGCTGACCGTCCGGATGAGCCCGGGGCCCGGCCGTCACCCTGTGGCATCCCGGTCGGCGGCCCAGCGGATCGCGCCGAGCAGGTGGGTGCGGAACGCCGGTTCGGCGTACGCCTCGATGGTGTGGCCGCCGCCGGTGTAGAAGGTGCGGCCGCCGGCGTACGTCCGGCACCAGGCGTGCGGGTGCGGCTGCCCCATCTGCCCGCCGGTGTAGCTGGTCTCGTCGAGCACCGCCAGGATCCGGGCGTCGGTCGGTCGGGTCCGGTAGTCGTACCACTCGTCGGTGCGCGCCCAGCGGGTCGGCAGGTGTGCGGTGGCCGGGTGGGTCCGGTCCACGACCTCGACGGTGGCTGGCTGCACCGGCGGGTGCTGGGCGAAGTACGCACCGACAAGTTCGCCGTAGAACGGCCAGTTGTGCTCGGTGTCGGCGGCCGCGTGCACCCCGACGAATCCGCCGCCGCCGTTGATGTAGCCCTCGAACGCGGCCCGGCCGGCGACGTCGAGCACGTCGCCGGTGGTGTTGAGGAAGACGACGGCGGCGTACCGGCCCAGGTTGTCCGGGGTGAAGACGGCCGGGTCCTCGGTGGCGTCGACGGTGAAGCCGTGCTCCGCGCCGAGTTCGCCGACGGCCTCGACGCCGGCCGGGATGGAATCGTGCCGGTACCCGGTGGTGCGGCTGTAAACCAGCACCCGGTACCCGGTCTCGGTGCTCGACTCGACGCTCGACTCGACGCTCGAATCGGTGCAGCCGGTGGTCACCAGCGCCACGATACCGCCGAGCAGGCCGGTGCCGACCGCGCGTCGGGTGAGGCCGGCACCCGGCCGGACCGGCACGCCGGTCACCGGACCGGCTCCGCGACGGCGGTGGGCGCATCAGGCTGCGGCGGCAGACCACGGGTGGACAGGAACGCCTGCCACTCGGCGGTGATCCGCTCGACGTCCCGGCAGACCAGCCCGAAGAACTCGCCCATCAACTGCAGCCGGTCCCCGGCGGGGGTCTCCGGCCCAAGTACGGCGGCGCCGTGGGTCGCCGCGTCCGCCCAGGTCCGGAAGACGTGCACCCGCAGCGACCAGGCCCGGTACCACAGTCCGTCGTCGACGGCGTACCGGTCGCGCCGCTGCCCCGGCTCGCGTCGCCGGGTGACGAAGCCGATCCGCTCCAGGAAAGCGATCGACTTCGAGATCGACGCCGGGCTGACCCGCAGCCGGTCGACCAGTTCGGCGGCGGTGAGTGCACCGCCGTCGCTGACGAAGAGACTGACCAGCACCCGGGCGGTCATCCGAGGGAAACCGGACTGGATCATCAGGGCGGCGAACTGCTGTTCGAAGGCCTGCACGGCGGCCGCGTCCCGGCCGTACCCGGTGGCCTGGCCGGCCGGTGGCCGGGTGACCGGGCCGGTACGGCGGGCCCGGTGCGCGGTGGCCCGGTGCGCGGCGGTGGCCCGGTAGCCGCCCGGCCCGCCGTTGCGCCCGACCTCCCGGCTGATCGTGGAGGTCGGGCGGTCGAGTCGGCGGGCGATCTCGGCGTAGCCGGCGCCGTCGGCGAGTGCCTGCTCGATGCGCTGCCGGTCCTGATAGGTCAACCGTCCGCCGGGCATCCGCCCCCGCCCTCCGCTGCGTTCAGCCTCAATTCATTGCAACACATCCTGGCCGATCGTTGCGTTAACCGCAACTACCATTGCAACGCAAGACCCGATTCAACGCAGCAATGCCCGCTGGTGGCGGGCTTTTCATTGACCACCTTGCGAACGCAACGTAGCTTTCTAGATATGGAAACAACGATCCAGGTCCAGGGCCTGACCAAGCGGTACGGCCGCAGCACCGCGCTGGACGGGCTCGACCTGAGCGTGGCGGCCGGCGAGGTGCACGGCTTCCTCGGCCCCAACGGTGCCGGCAAGACCAGCACCATCCGGGTGCTGCTCGGCCTGCTGAGGCCCGACGGCGGGCAGGTGTCGCTGCTCGGTGGCGACCCGTGGCGGGACGGGGTCGCCCTGCACCGTCGCCTCGCGTACGTGCCGGGCGACGTCAGCCTCTGGCCGAACCTGACCGGCGGTGAGGTGATCGACCTGCTTGGTCGACTGCGCGGCGGCCTCGACCGGCGCCGCCGGGCCGACCTGCTGGAGCGCTTCGCGCTGGACCCGACGAAGAAGTGCCGCAGCTACTCCAAGGGCAACCGACAGAAGGTGGCGCTGATCGCCGCCCTCGCCGCCGACGTGGAGCTACTGCTGCTCGACGAGCCCACCTCCGGGCTGGACCCGCTGATGGAGGCGGTGTTCCGCGACCGGGTCGCCGACGCCGCCCGGCAGGGCCGGACCGTCCTGCTGTCCAGCCACATCCTCGCCGAGGTCGAGGCGCTGTGCGACCGGGTCACCATCGTCCGCGACGGACGGACCGTGGAAAGTGGCACCCTCGCCGAGCTGCGGCATCTGACCCGTACCACGATCGTCGCCGACCTGCCGGCTGCGGCCGACGTCGGCGCGGAGCCTGGCGCGGAGCCGGCCGGACCGGCGGGCCCCAGTCCAGCCATCGCCGACCTGGCCGACCTGGCCGGGGTGCACGGGCTCAGTGTCGACGGGACCCGGCTGCGCTGCGAGGTCGAGCCGGCCGCGCTGCCCGAGGTGCTGCGCCGGCTGGCCGAGGCCGGCGTACGCGGGCTGGTCAGCCAGCCGCCCACGCTGGAGGAACTGTTCCTGCGGCACTACCACGGCACCGGAGCACGGCGGTGAACCCGCTGGCCGGCACCGGGCACCTGATCCGGCTGATCCTGCGCCGCGACCGGCTGGTCATGCCGCTGTGGATCATCTGGCTGTCGGTGATGCCGGCGAACTTCGCCGCCGCCTTCCCCGCCCTCTACCCCACCGCCGCCGAACGGTCGGCGTTCGCGCAGACCAGCAACGCCAACGCCGCGCTGGTCGCGTTGTACGGCCCGGTGCACACCGCCGACCTCGGCGGGCTGGTCGCCTGGCGGATCAGCATCGTCACCGTCATCGTGGCGCTGATCAGCCTGCTCACCGTCGTACGGCACACCCGTACCGAGGAGGAGGCCGGCCGGCGGGAACTGCTCGGCGCCGCCCCGATCGGCCGGTACGCCGGCCCGGCCGCGGCCCTCGTCGTCGTCTTCGCCGCCAACCTGCTGCTCGCCGCGGCGGTCGCCGCCGGGCTGGCCGGCCAAGGGCTGCCGGTCGCCGGGTCGGCCGCGCTGGGCGCCCAGTTCGCCGCGGCCGGTTGGCTCTTCGCCGCTGTCGGGGCGGTCGCCGCCCAACTCGCCACCACCGCCGCAGCGGCCCGGGGGATCGCCGCCGTCGGGCTCGGCGCCGCCGTGGCCGGCCGGGTCGTCGGTGACCTCAGCGCCCACACCGGCGGGCCGCTGGGCTGGCTGAGCGCGGTGTCACCGCTCGGCTGGGTGATGCGGCTGCGCCCGTACGCCGACGACGCCTGGTGGGTGCTCGGCCCGCACGCCGCCGCGACCGCCGGGCTGGTCGCCGTCGCGGCCGGGCTGCACGGCCGCCGGGACCTGGGGTCCGGGCTGCTGGCGGCCGGCACCGGGCCGGCGACCGGCGGACCCCGGCTGGCCGGCCCGGTCGCGCTGGCCTGGCGGCTGCACCGGGGGCCGCTGGCAAGCTGGACGGCCGGGTTCGCCCTCACCGGGGCGCTGCTTGGTGCGGTGGCCGGCGGTGTCGGCGACATGCTGACCGACAATCCCACGCTGCGTGACCTGTTCGCCCGGCTCGGCGGGGCCGCCGGCCTGGTTGATCTGTTCCTGGCCGCGATGCTCGGCCTGTTCGCTGTCGGGGCGGCCGGGTACGCGATCGCCGCCGTGGGCCGGCTGCGGGTCGAGGAGACCAGTGGTCGGGCCGAGCCGGTGCTCGCCGCACCGGTGTCCCGGTCCCGCTGGGCGGCCAGTCATCTGCTGTTCGCCCTGATCGGACCGGTCCTGCTGATGGCCGGTGCCGGGTCGACGATGGGTGCGGCGTACGGGCTGTCCGGCGGTGACGTCGGCCCGACGACGGCCCGGGTGCTGGTCGGTGCGTTCGCGACGCTGCCGGCGGTGTGGCTGCTCGCGGCGGTTGCGCTCGCCCTGGTCGGGCTGGTGCCCCGGCTGGCGATGGCCGGGTGGGCGGTGCTGGCGGCGGCGGTGGGGCTCGACCTGTTCGGTGCGCTGCTGCAACTTCCGCAGCCGCTTCGCGATCTCTCCCCGTTCACGCATCTGCCGAGCCTGCCGGGCGGGCAGGTGTCGGCCGTACCGCTGGTCGTCCTGGCACTGCTGGCCGCCGGGTCCGCCGCCGCCGGCATGATCGGGCTGCGGCGGCGGGACCTGCCGGTCGGCTGACCGTGCGCGAGGGTCAACCGGCGGCGGGCAGGTGGACGAGAAACCGGCAGCCAGGGCCGGCGTTGGCCACCTCGACCCGACCGCCGTGCGCCTCGACCAGGCCGCGCACGATCGCCAGGCCGAGCCCGCCGCCGGCCGGCGGCGGCTCGGGACGGGGCGGTCCGGCCCAACCGGACAGGTACGCCGGCCCGACCCGCGACCCCGCCCGGGGCGGGCCGGCGGGGGCGGGGCTGCGCGCCGTCTCGCCCCGGAACGCAACGTCGAACACCCTAGGCAGGTCCGCCTCGGGAATGCCGCCGCAGGTGTCGTGCACCGCCAGCCAGGCGGCGCCGCCGTCGCGGCCCGCACTGACCTGCACCACCCCGTCGTACGGGGTGAACCGGATCGCGTTGCGTAGCAGGTTGCCGATGATCCGGGCCAGTTCCGGCTCGCTGGCGGTGACCGACGGCCAGCCGCGTTCGGCGGCGACCAGCCGGATGCCCCGTGCCCGGGCCAGCGGCTCGGCCGACGCGAGGGCGTCGGAGACCACCTCGGCGAGGGGCACCCGGCGCAGCGACAGCCGCAACGCGCCGGCGTTGATCCGGGACAGTTCGAACAGGTCGTCGACGAGTTGGGTCATCCGGTCGGTCTCGGCGCGGATCCGCCGGTGGTAGTCGGCGACGGTGGCCCGGTCGGCGACGACGCCGTCCTCCAGCGCCTCGGCCATGGCCCGCAGCCCCGCCAACGGCGTCCGCAGGTCGTGCGACACCCAGGCGACCAGTTCCCGCCGGTTCGCCTCGGCCTGGCGTTCCCGCTGACGCAGCTGGTCGGCCCAGACCGCCTGCCGGGCCAGCCGGGCACCCAGCCACCAGCCGACGGCCAGGCTGACCGCTCCGGACGCGGCGAGCACCAGCAGCACCACGTCCCGGTCGTGGACGGACAGGAACATCGCCTGGGCCGCGCCGACGACGCCGGCGAGGACCGCCAGTACGGTGACGGTGAGCAGGACGGTCAGGTGCACGACGATGCTGTGCCGGCGCAGCAGCCGCAGCGCGACCGCGCCCGGCACACCGATCAGCAACGACGCGCCCAGCCCGATGGCGAACACGGCGAGAACGTCGCCGGTGGGCAGGTCAGGCATTGCCGGCCGCCGGTTCGTAGCGGTAGCCGACGCCCCAGACGGTGACGATCCGTCGGGGCCGCGCCGGATCCCGTTCGACCTTCTCCCGCAGCCGTCGCACGTGGACGGTCACGGTGGACTGGTCACCGAAGTTCCAGCCCCACACCTGGGCGAGCAGTTCCTCCCGGCGGAACGCCTTCGCCGGGTGGCGGACGAGGTGCAGCAGCAGGTCGAACTCACGGGTGGTCAGCGCGAGCTCGATGTCGCCGAGCCGGGCCGACCGCCGGCCGGTGTCCAGCGCGAGCTCGCCGTCGCGGACCACCGGAGGTTCACCGCCGACCGGGCCGGGGGGCGGCCCGGAGCGGCGGAGCACCGACTGCACCCGCAGCACCAGCTCCCGGGGCGAGAACGGCTTGGTGACGTAGTCGTCGGCACCGAGCTGCAGGCCGATCACCCGGTCGGCCTCCTCCCCGAGTGCGGTCAGCATGATCACGGGTACGCCGCTGGCCTGCCGCTGCAGCCGCCGGCACACCTCCAGGCCGTCCAACCCGGGCAGCATCAGGTCCAGTACCACCAGGTCGGGCCGGCACTGGTCGACCGCGGCCAGCGCGGCGACCCCGTCGGCGGCGCGGGTGACCTGGTAGCCGGCTCGTTCCAGGTACCGGCGGACCACATCGGACACGGTAGGGTCGTCGTCGACGACGAGCACCCGTAGGGACGGTCCGCCGGTGGTGGGCGCGACCATGGCTGTCAGGCGGCCAACTCGGCTGCCCCGAACGACACCGAGAAGCGTTTGCACCAGATGGAGACGCTGGTCAGGCTGGTCAGGTCGACGTCGGCGGGGATCTCGTACACCTGGTCACCCCGGTTGCCCTTGAGCCGGTCCAGCTCGGCCCACTGCCCGTCGTCGAAGACGAACCAGCCGTCGCGGCCGTCCAGCACCGGCTGGTCGGAGAGCCAGACCCGCAGGTCCGGGCCGTTGGAGGTGGCGAAGTCGCGGAACACGAGCTGACGGCGGCCGTCGGCCAACTGGACAACCTCGGCGGTGCCGCTCGTCTCGTGCTCGTGGGTGACGAACTCGCCGGAGGCCAGCAGCTGGTTGCCGGCCGGTGACGGGCTGGCCGGTGCGGCGCTGGGCGATGCGGACCCGGACGCGGCGGGGTCCGGTGCCGGGGTGCCGGTCGCCGCGATCTGCACCTGCGGCAGCGCCTCGTCGACCACGTCGTCGGTGAACAGTTTCCACGGCTGGTACCAGTAGCCGCCGAACGCGAGTCCGGCGGCGACGACGACGGCGACCAGCCAGCTCAACGGGTTGGCAAGGAGTCGTTTCCACACGCGGATCAGCCTACGGCGGCAGCGCCCGGCCGACCGTAGTTGATCTCTTGCAAAAGTCTTACGGTCGGCGTACCGGCAGGTCAGCTGGTTGCGACGGCGTACGCGAGCAGCAGCAGCGCGACGGTGAGCTGCCCCGCGCCGAGCACGGTCAGGGTGTTGCCGAACGACCACTGTCCGGGGCGGCCGATCCCGGCGTGCAGGAAGAAGCCGCCGGACTGGCTGATCGTGCCGGCGGCCAGCAACGCGCCAACCACCCAGGTGTACGGGTCGGACAGTCCGGCGCGGGCGGCGATGCTCAGTGCGGTCAGGGTCAGCACCAGCAGCACGCCGGCGTGGGCGTGGCCGGCCCGGAACAGCGACAGCTGGAAGTCGGTCAGTCTTCGGGCGGCGGCCAGCCGCAGCAACGAGTAGCCGCCGAACATCACCGTCGGGACGCTGACCAGCGCAATCACGGTCAGCCATCGGTCCGCCGTACTCATCAGAGGTTCTCCTCGGGGTCAGCGCCGCACGCGCCCGCCATCTTGTCATCGACAAGATAGCCGCTCCGGGTAGCATCTTGTCAACGACAAGATGAGGGGAGGCGTGATGCGGCAACAGCCGTACCACCACGGCGACCTGCGGCGGGCCCTGCTGACCGCCGCCGCCGAGGCGATCGCCGAATCCGGGGTGGCGGCGCTGAGCCTGCGCGACCTGGCCCGACGGGTGGGGGTCTCGCACGCCGCCCCGACGCACCACTTCGGCGACAAGACCGGCCTGCTCACCGCGATCGCCACCGAGGGTCTCGACCTGCTGGCGACCCAGTTGGAGGCGGCCGGCGGCGACATTCTCGCCGCAGGCCAGGCGTACGTGCGGTTCGCCGCGACCCACCGGGCGCACTTCGAGGTGATGTTCCAACCGAGCCTGCTGCACTTCGACGCGCCGGAGCTGACCGCCGCCCGGCAGCGGGCCGGCCGGGCGCTGCGGGCCAGCCTGGACGACGCCCGGGTGCCGGCCGGCGACCGGGACAACGCCCGCCTGGCGGCCTGGTCGATCGTGCACGGCTTCGCGACCCTGTGGCTGTCCGGGGCACTGCCGCACGACGCGGACGACGACCCGGCGACGCTCGCCGGCCCGGTGATCCGACTGCTCTTCGAGCCAACGCCTGACCGGCGAGCTTGACAGATTGAGCACACCACGTAAAGTTTGTCGCGGATGTCAAGTAGGCAACGGAGAAGCGAGGCGTCAGCGTGGCTGCATGGTCATTCGATGACATTCCCGACCAGACCGGCCGGGTCGCGGTGGTGACCGGGGCGAACACCGGCATCGGCTTCGAGACCGCCCGGATACTCGCCGCCAAAGGCGCACACGTGGTGCTGACGTACCGGGACAAGGGCAAGGGCGAAGCGGCGCTGGACCGGATTCGGGCCGGTCAGCCGGCCGGCGCGGTGACCGGGGCCGAGCTGGACCTGGCCGACCTCGACTCGGTCACCGCGTTTGCCGACGCCTACCGCGCCGACCACGACCGGCTCGACCTGCTGATCAACAACGCCGGCGTGATGGCACCGCCGCTGGGCCGCACCCGGCAGGGCTTCGAGCTGCAGTTCGGCACCAACCATCTCGGCCACTTCGCGCTCACCGGCGAACTGCTGCCGCTGCTCGACGCGGCACCGGCGGCCCGGGTGGTGACCGTCTCCAGCCTGGCCCACTGGACCGGCGGCGTCGACGTCGACGACCTGAACTGGCGGCAACGCCGCTACAAGCCGTGGGCCGCGTACGGGCAGAGCAAGCTCGCCAACCTGCTGTTCACCCTTGAACTGCAGCGCCGGCTGACCGAGGCCGGGTCGACCGTGCGGGCCGTCGCCGCCCACCCCGGCCTGACCTCGACCGAGATCGGCCGCCACCAGGGCCGGTCCACCGACGAGAGCCGGTCGCGGATCGAGCGGATGATTCGGATGCGACCACCGGCCGGGGCGCTGCCCAGCCTGCGCGCCGCGACCGACCCGCAGGCCGCCGCGGGCAGCTACTGGGGTCCGGCCCGCCGGTTCGGCACCTCCGGGCCACCCGCGCCGGCCCGCAGCTCCGCACGGGCCAAGGACACCGTCATGGCCAGCCGACTGTGGTCCGAGAGCGAACAGCTGACCGGAGTGGCGTACCCGTTCTCAGCACTGGGACGTACGGAGCGCCCGGCGTGACATCGAGCGCCACCCGGCGGGACGCCATCGCCGACGCCGCGATCGACGTGTTCATCCGGTACGGGTTCCGCAAGACCTCGATGGACGACCTGGCCCGCGCGGCCGACATCTCCCGGCAAGGGCTCTACCTGCACTTCAAGACCAAGGACGAGCTGTTCGTCGCCGCCGTGGACCGGATGGTGACCGGCGTGTGCGCGGCGACCGGAGCCGCGTTCGCCCGCGACGACCTCGACCCGCCGGGGCGGATCCTCGCCGCGTTCGAAGCGTGCCAGGGCCCATCGGTCGGGGCCGCGGTGCACGGCAACTTCGAGGAGCTGCTGACCACCGCGTCCACACTGCGCTGCTCGCTGGCCGAGCGGATCGAGCGCGGGCTGGTCGACGGGGTTGAGCAGGTCCTCGCCGACAGCGGGGTCGCCGACCGGTGGCGGGCCGCCGGCCTGTCCGCCCGGGACCTGGCCGAGCATCTGCACGCCGCCTCGTTCGGGTTGAAACACAAACTCTCCTCGGTCGACGAGTACCGGAGCGGAATGCGGACGGCCGTGACGATCGTGTTCGCCGGCGGCGAGGCCCTGGCCCGGGAGTGACGATGACACCGTGGACCTTCGGCGACATGCCGGACCAGAGCGGCCGGACCGCCGTCGTCACCGGCGCGAACTCCGGCATCGGTTTCGAGACCGCCCGGATGCTCGCCGCCCGGGGCGCCCGCGTGGTGCTCGCCTGCCGGGATGCCGGACGAGCCGGCACCGCAGCCGACCGGATCCGCGCCGAGCGGCCGGTCGGCACGGTGAGCTGCGCCCGGCTCGACCTGGCCGACCTCGACTCGGTGGCCGAGTTCGCCGAGGCGTACCGCGCCGACCATGACCGGCTCGACCTGCTGATCAACAACGCCGGGGTGATGCTGACCCCGTTGCGGCGCACCCGGCAGGGCTTCGAGCTGCAGTTCGGCACCAACCATCTCGGCCACTTCGCGCTCACCGGCCGGCTGCTGCCGCTGCTGCTGTCCACCGGCGTCGGCGCCCGGGTGGTCACCGTCGCCAGCAACGCCCACCGCGCCGGCCGGATCGACTTCACCGACCTGAACTGGCAGCGGCGTCGCTACCGGCGGTGGGCCGCGTACGGGCAGAGCAAACTCGCCAACCTGCTGTTCACCCTGGAACTGCAACGCCGGCTGGCCGGAGCCGGGTCGCCGGTGCTGGCCACCGCCGCCCATCCCGGGTGGACCGCCACCGACCTGGCCCGGCACACCGGTGGCTTCGTCACCGCCGTCGGCCGGCTGATCGCGATGACGCCACACGACGGGGCGTTGCCGACTCTGCGCGCCGCCACCGACCCGGCAGTCGACGGTGGCAGCTACTGGGGGCCGGGCCGACGGTTCGAGACGGTCGGCCCGCCGGTCGCGGCCGGCCGCAGCCCGGTGGCCGGCGACGCCGCCACCGCCGGCCGGCTGTGGGTGGAGAGCGAGAAGCTGACCGGTGTCGAGTTCCCGGTCGCCGAATAGCCGCAGCCGCTTGCGGCCGGGCCGCCGGGTCGGGCAGCAGCCGGCTGGTCCGGCGACCAGCGGTGGACGCCACCTGCGAACCTGACCCCATGAGTCGCGAGGCGGTGGACCAGCCGCCGATGGTGGGCCGGCAGGCCGAGTTGCGGGCGGTACGGGCCGCGCTGAGCAGCCCGCCGACGCACCGGCGCGGCGTACTGATCGCCGGGTCGGCCGGCGTCGGCAAGACCCGGCTCGCGCAGGAGGTCGCAGCCGGTCTGGCCGTCGCCGGCTGGCGACTGTTGCGGGCCCACGCCTCGGGTTCGGGCACCGGCCTGCCGCTGGCCGCGCTCGCCGGCCTGATCCCACCGCTGACACCTGCCATACCGCTGACACCCACCACGCCGTCACCGGCCACGCCGGTGCAGAGCGCGCTGGCCGGGCTCCGGGCAGCGGTCGGCGGGACCCGCAGCGTCCTGGTCATCGACGACGCGCACCTGCTCGACGAGGTTTCCGCCGCTGTCGTTCATCAGCTGGTGGCCGACGGCACGGTGCCGGTGCTCGTCACGGTACGCACCGACGCGCCCGCACCGGAGGCGGTGACAGCACTGTGGAAGGACGCCGGCGTACGCAGGGTCGATCTCGCGCCGCTGAGCCCGCCGCAGACCGAGGCGCTGGTGGCGGCCGTGCTGGGCGGGCCGGTGGAGGGCCGGACGCTGCGCCGGCTCAGGGACGCGGCCGCCGGCAACCCGCTGCTGTTGCGTGAGTTGATCACCTCGGCTCGGGAGGCCGGGCTGATCGACCGACCGGCCGGCATCTGGCGGCTGGCCGGGCCACTGGATGCGGCACCACGCCTCACCGAGCTGTTGGGCAGCCGGCTGACGGCCGCCGACCCGGCCGAACGCGACGCCCTGGAACTACTCGCCCTCAGTCAGCACCTGCCGCTGCCGGCCGCAGTCGCCGTAGCCGGGTCGGCGACGCTGGAAGTGCTGGAGCGGCGCGGCCTGGTCACCGTCGTCACCGTGGATGGGCAACAGATTGTCCAGCTCAGCCACCCGCTGTACGCCGAGATGCTGCGGGCCGCCACGCCGGAGCTGGCCCGGCTGCGGCACAGCCGCCGACTCGCCGACACGCTCGAAGCTGCCGGCCAATTGCATGGCGCAAACGTTATGCGGGTCGCGTTGTGGCGGCTCGACGGCGGTGGTGACATCGACGTCGACCTGATGTTGTCCGCCGCACGGGAAGCGGCGTACCTGCGGGAGTACGAGCTGGCCGCGCGGCTCGCCCAGCGGGCGTACGAGGCCGGCGGTGCGGTGGCCGCCGGGCTGGCGGCGGTACGCGCGCTGTTTCAGCTGGGCCGGCTCGACGAGGCGGTACGCCGCTGCGCCGAACTGAGCAGGTCGGCGGCCGCCGGGCCGGGGCACGGTGACGCCGAACGGACCCAGATCGCCATTCAGCTGGCGGTGATCCTGGTCCACGGTGCCGACGACGTGGCGGCCGCTCGCGCCGCTCTCGACGCCGTCGCGGCCACGGATCCGGGCTGTCGGGGGCAGCTCGACGCGGTCCGGCTGTACCTGCGGGCGTACCAACTCGACTGCTCCGTCGTGGCGCCGGCGCTGGCGTTGTTTCACACCGCCGGGTCGGTCGACCTGCGGTTGGCCGCGGCCGGCGCGGCCAGCTGCGGACTGCTGCTCGCCGGGCGGTTCGCCGAGGCCGACAAGCTGCTGGCGGACGTGGTCCCGGTGGCGCACCGGCACATCGGGCCCGGCCAGGTGCAGTCGGACGGCTTCCCGGCGGCCGTCGCGTCGCTGTTGGTCGATCTGCCGGACGTGGCGGGCGCGCTGGCCGCCGCCGAGTCGACGTACCAGGCCAGCTTGCAACCGCCAGACCGGGTCGGCCAGGCGCTCGCCGCGTTCTTCCTCGCCAAGATCGCGCTGCTGCGGGGCCGGCCGGCGACCGCGCTCCGCTGGGCGAACGAGGCGTACCTGGTCGCCGACGACGTCCAGCTGCGCGGGGTGCGCCGGTGGGCGGCCGGGCTGCGGCTGCAGGCCGCCGCCCAACTCGGCGACCTGACCACCGCTGGGCAGGCAGCCGCCGACCTGGACCGGTATCCCGGCGGGCCGCACGCGGTGCGACTGTTCGACATCGAACTCGCCCGGGGCCGGGCCTGGCTGGCCACGCTGAGCGGCGGCGACACCGACCATGGGCTGCGCCTGCTGGAGCAGGAAGTGGTCCGGCACGGGACGACCGGGGCCGTCGGAGCCGGCACCCTGGGAGCACTCGACCTGGTCCGGCTGGGCGGTGCCACCGTCGCCGTCCGGCTCCTCACCGACCATCCACCACCGCACGGGTGGGCGCTCGGGCGGGTCGTGGTCGACTACGCCACTGCAGCCGCCGACCGGGACGCCGCAGGTCTGTTGCGGGTCGCGCGGGACTTTTCCGGGTACGGCATGCCACTGCACGCGGCGGAGGCGGCGACGCTCGCGACGGCAGCCGCCGCGTCCGGTTCCAGGGATCGGGCCGGGGCCGGGGACGGGCGGGCGGCGGCCACGGCCCGCCTGCTCGCCGACCGGGAGCTGGCCCGGTGTGAACGGCCGACGACGCCGGCCCTGCGATGGGGTCGTCGACCGACCGCCGGGCTGACCGGCCGGGAGCGGGAGGTGGCGCTCGCGGCCGCCGATGGCGAGTCCACCAGGGAGATCGCCGCCCGGCTGCACCTGTCGGCCAGGACCGTGGAGAACCACCTGCACCGTGCGTACACCAAGCTGGGCGTCGCCGGTCGGGCCGAGTTGCGGGCAGCGCTGGCCGCCCGGTGAGGCGGCGCGCCGGGCGGCCGTGCTGAGTGTCCCGCGCGCCGAAATTGAGTAGGCCACCGCTCACGCCGGATCGGTCCGCGCCGTGCTGGACTGTGCCCGCTCTGCTCGATCAACATCGCCGCTCGGCCGCCGTCGTGGCTGCGGCCCCGGCTGCTTTCCCGGAAGAGATGGTCCTGTCATGCGTGTACGCCAGCTGATCCGCCAGCTGCCCGGCGTCGCCGGCGCCATCTCGGTGGTCGCCGCCGGGCTCGTGCTCGGGGTCGGCGCTCCGGCAGCGGCCGCCCCGCCGATGCTGGCGGTGGAAATGGTGTGCGGTGCGCTGGACGTACGGTGGACATCCGACCCACTGGACGACAGCGTGGAGCCGGTCGACACCGTGGTGCTGCGCAACGACGTCGTGGTGGAGGAGTTCACCATGGTCGGCAGCGGATTCCGCCGGTACGGTGCGGCCGGCGGCGACCTGTTCGTGATCCGGCGTGCGGGCGAACGGGACACCCCGCCGGTGCCGTTCCGGGCTCCGGACGGCTGCACCGACGCTCCCGAGCTCCAGGTGAGCGCCGACAACGGCTGCACCGGGCTGGAGTTGACGCTGGCCAACCGGGGCACCGGGTCCGTCGACGGTCTGCTGCTGGTCACGGCCGACACGTTCCCGGCAGGAGAGACCCTGGCACCGGTCCCGCCCGGCACCACCGAGCTTGCCTTCGCGCTGCCGGACGGCACCGCGTACCAGTTGATCACCGGGCCGTTCGCCCTCGACGCCCCGACCTGGATAACCGGAACGTACGCCCCGCCGGCGGATTGTGAGGCGCCGAGCCCGACCCCGACGCCCGGGGCGACCATGCCGGGCATGCCGACCGTGGCTGCGACGCCGGGCGGCGGGAGCGCGGGCGGCGAACTGCCGGTGACCGGAGCGGCCGGCATCGCGTACGTGGTCGGCGGTGTCGCCCTGGTCGCCGCAGGCCTGGCCCTACTCGCCGGGGTACGTCGGCGGCGCATCCGGTTCGTCAGTGGAGGTGACCGATGACTCCGACGGCTTTGAACCGCGTGTCCGGTGCCGGTCTGCTCGTGGCCATGCTCGCGGCGTGCGGCGGCGACCCCGCCGGCCCGGCAGCAGGTGAGGCGGTCCGGCCGGCTGGTGGGGACGCGCCGTCGGCGTCGGCCGGTTCCGCAGCGGCCGCGACGCCTGCCGCAGGCACCACCGCCGACGGGCCGGACTTCAGCGAACCGTGTGCCCTGCTGACCCGGCCGGAGCTGGCCACCGTCTTCGACGAGGTCCCGGAGCCGACCGGCACCGTTTACGGGGCGGGCTTCGCCGAATGCGTGTGGCAGGACCCGGCCGGGCAGCTCGTCCGGTTGAGTGTGGTGCCGCCGGAGAACCTGCAGGCCGACTACATCGACCAGCTCACCGCCCGCGACGGCGTGACCGGGCTGGGTGCCGGCTCGGTGACCTTCCCGGGAACGGTCGGCATCGGCGTGGCCAAGCGTGGCGGCGTCACTGCCGCGTTCACCGCCGCCGACACCGGGCTGCTGCTCGCGGTGAAGACCGGCGACGGTACGGACGAGACCGCTGACCTGATCCAGGTGACCCTACTCGGGCAGCGCATCCTGTCCCGCAGCCGCTGACCGGCTGTCGGTGCGGGTGGCGACGCAGGTCGCCTGGCTGAGCGCGGTGACGGTCTGGATGACCGCCGGGTCGGTGGCCCGCGCCTCCGGGCGCACCGGGGTGCCCTTCGGGCCGAGCACCGTACCGCTGGGCAGGTCGGCGGTGGCGGCGGTGATCGAACTACGGGCGGCGTCGGTCGCGCTGGTCCGGAACAGGTTGAGGTAGATCAGCGGGAAGGCCAGCCGGGCCGGCATCGGGAACAGGTCCGCGCGCATCGACCGGCCCATCTCGGTGGCGCTGGCTCCTGGGTCGGCGGCGAGCACCGCGACGCCGGTGCCGGCGAGCCGGTCGGCCAGGCCCATTGTGTACGCCAGGTTGGCCAGCTTGGCCCGCCCGTACGCGGAGAACCCGTAGTAGCGCCCGGCCACCTCGACCCGGTCCAGCGGGGTGCGGTCGGCGAGCCGGATCGCGCCCGAGGTGAGGTTGACGATCCGGCCGTGCCCGGCGGCAATCATGTCGTCGACCAGCAGCTCGGTGAGCAGGTAGCCGGAGAGGTGGCTCATCGCGAAGGTCGCCTCGATGCCGTCGACGGTGTGCCAGTGCTGCCGGTAGACCCCGCCGACGTTGTTGACCAGCAGGTCGACCGGGCCGGTGGCGCGAATGTCGTCGGCGAGGGCACGGACGGCGGACAGTGCGGAGAGGTCGGCCCGGATGAACCGGGCGGGAGCCGGACCGGCTGCGGAGCGGGAGCCCGTGGCGGCGGCGTTCAGCTGGTCGCGGGCGGCGTCGCCCCGGCGCTGGTCACGCCCGACGATGGTGACGGCGTAGCCGTGGGCGGCCAGGGCGCGGGCGGTGGCCAGGCCGATCCCACCGGTGCCGCCGGTGACCAGGGCCTGCTTCGTTGACTCTGTCATGACTTAAAAAATAGTACTAGCTATCAAGTTTTAACAAGCATGCCGCTGGATACAGTGACGACGTGCAGGTGGAGCAGGGCGTACTGCTGGCCGCCGTGGGCCGGCTCCGGGGCCGCTGGACGCTGCACATCGTGCACGCGCTGCTCGACGGACCGGCCGGCTTCAACGACCTGCGCCGGGCGATCCCGGCCGTCGGGCCGAGCACCCTGGCCCGCCGGCTCGGCGAACTGGAGGCGGCCGGCATCGTCAGCCGTACGGTGATCGACGCGAATCCGCCGGGGACCCGCTACGCGCTGACGTCGGCCGGGGCCGGGCTGCGCCCGGTGCTCGCCGAAATGGCGGCCTGGGCCGGCGACAGCACCGACCCGGACACCCGCCACCACCAGCTCGACGACCTGCTGGCGTTGATGCAGGAACGCTGGATGCTGGAGCTGCACTGCGCACTGCTGGTCGGGCCGCGCCGCTTCACCGACCTGGCCCGCGACACCGGCGTCAACCAGGTCACCCTCACCCAGCGCCTCGCCGACCTGGAGCAGCGCGGGCTGATCCAGCGGCTCGCCGACGGCAGCTACGCGTTCAGCGCCGTCGGCGAGGGCTTCCACCGGGTCGGCGAAGCCCTCGCCCGCTGGGCGGCGGCCACCTCGGGCACCGCCGCCGACCGGCCGGTCAG
This sequence comes from Solwaraspora sp. WMMB762, assembly GCF_049179115.1. Taxonomy (NCBI): domain Bacteria; kingdom Bacillati; phylum Actinomycetota; class Actinomycetes; order Micromonosporales; family Micromonosporaceae; genus Solwaraspora; species Solwaraspora sp. WMMB762. Next base: position 6,062,798 of record NZ_JBMHMD010000001.1, on the reverse strand, counting down.
GGCACCAGGCCCCCTGGTCAGCCCTTGAACGCACCTTCCATGATTCCCTGCACCAGGCGTCGGCCGACGAAGACGAACAACACCAGCACCGGCAACGTGGCCAGGAACGAGCCGGACATGGCCAGGCCCAGGTCGATGTCCCGGTTGTTCTGCAGTGCCTTGATGGCGATCTGGACGGTGTACCGCTCCGGGGACTTCAGCACGATGAACGGCCACAGGAAGTCGTTCCAGGCGTTGACGAAGCCGAACAGGCCCAGGATCAACGCCGCCGGGCGGACCACCGGGAAGGCGATGCGCCAGAAGATCTGCCAGGTCGTCGCGCCGTCCACCCGGGCGGCGTTCATCAGCTCGTCGTTGACCACGTTGCCGATGTGCTGCCGCATCCAGAAGATGCCGAACGCGCTCACGAGCCCGGGGACGATCAACGCCTGGAGGGTGTCCACCCAGTTGAAGCGCGACATGATCAGGTACTGCGGCACGACCGAGAGCTGGGTCGGCACCGTCATCGTCAGCACGACGATCAGGAACAACGTGTTGCGGCCCCGGAAGGACAGTTTGGCGAAGGCGAACCCGGCCAGCGCACAGAGAAACGCCTGACCGACGCCGATCGAGGTGGCGACGACCAGGCTGTTCATCAGCGCCTGCACGAACGGCACGATCTCGAAGACCAGGCTGGCCAGGTGGAAGAAGTTGCCACCGGGCAGCACGTGCGGCGGCAGGCTGTACGCGGTGGCCGAGTCCGTGGTGGCCACCACGAACATCCAGTAGAGCGGAAACACGCTGAAGAACACCATGCCGCCCAGCGCCACGTACACGGCCGGGTGGATCCGGTTGGCGCTGCGTCGCCGGTGCGGTGCGGGATTCATGGGCGCTCCGAGCGGATCCGGGTGACCAGGAGGTAGTTGATCGCGGAGATGATCACGACCAGCACGAAGAGCGCGACGCCGATGGCCGCGCCGTAGCCGAAGTGGAAGCGACCGAAGGCCTGCTCGTAGAGGAACAGGGTGAGGGTCTGACACTGCCGCGCCGCGCCGCAGGTGAGTCCACCCACCGGGTTGGCCAGCAGCGGCTCGGTGAAGATCTGCAGCCCGCCGATCGTCGAGGTGATGACGGTGAACACGATGATCGGCCGCAGCGAGGGAACGGTGATGTGCCGGAACTGCTTCCAGCCGTTGGCGCCGTCCACGGCGGCGGCCTCGTACAGGTCGCGGGGAACCGCCTGAAGTGAGGCGAGGTACAGCAGGGTGTTGTAGCCGGTCCACCGCCAGGCGACCATCACCGCGATCATGAAGTGGCTGCCCCACAGCGACGCGGTGAAGTCGATGTGCTCGAATCCCAGCAGCCCGAGGAGCCAGTTGAGCATGCCGTAGTCGCGGTCGAACAGCTGGGCGAAGACGATGGTCGTCGCGGCCACCGAGGTCACGTAGGGAACCAGCATCGACATCCGGAACATGGTGGCCGCCCGCAGCCGTGCGTGGTTGAGCACGTGCGCCATGCCGAGCGCGATCAGCAGCTGGGGAACGGTCGACAGCACCCAGATGCTGAACGTGTTGCGCAGCGCACCCCAGAACCGTGGGTCGTCGACGAGATCGGAGAAGTTCTTCAGCCCCACGTAGCTGCGTTCGCCGATCGGGTTCCAGTCAAACAGGGCGATGTAGAACGTGAACAGCAGCGGGAAGAGCCCGAAGATGAAGAAGAGCAGAAAGAACGGCGCGATGTACGCGTACGGCGCCAGTCGCTCCCGTACGCCCTGCTGGATCTGACGGGACCGGGTCGGCCGGCCGGTGTCCTTGCGGGCCGTGGCCGGGCTGAGCATCGTGGTCACAGCGCTCACCTTCCGCACGTGCGGCGGCCGGCTGGAGGCTCCCGGCCGGCCGCCGCAGGTCAGTCGTCTGCTCAGCCGCGGAGGGCGTTCCTGACGTTGGTCAACGCGGTGTCCCACGCTTCGTCGGGCTCGACCTGGCCCTGCTCCACGCTGGTGAGCGTGTTGAGCAGCTCGGTGCCGATGGTGGCGTCGTCGGGGCCGATGTAGAACGGCTCGATGTTCACCACGGATTCGGTGTAGATCTGGCCGATCGGCGCGTCGGAGAAGAACGGGTCGGTCTTCGCGAGCAGCTGCGGGTCGGTGTAGACCGACGGCGTGGTCGGCAGCGCCCCGTGCTCCAGGAAGTGCGCGAGCTGGCCCTCGGGCGACTGCATCGTGGCGATGTAGTCCCAGGCCGCTGCCGGGTTCTTCGCCCGCGCCGGGATGGCGAGGTAGCTACCGCCCCAGTTCCCGGAACCACCGGGGATGGTGGCGACGTCCCATTTTCCGGCGCTGTCCGGGGCGTTGGTCTTGATTGCGTTGAGCATCCAGGACGGTGCCGACATCACCGCGAAGTCGCCCTTGCTCATGCCGGCGGTCCACGCCGGCGTCCAGGAGGCGATCCGACCGGAGATGCCCGCCTCGTACATCCGCAACGTCAGGTCGAACGCCTCCTTGACCTGTGGATTCTTGTCGTACGACAGTTCGCGGTTCTCGTCGTAGTAGCGTTCCGCGCCCTGGTTGACCGCCTGGAAGAAGATGCTCGTCGGGGTGTTGTCCAGGAATGGCTTGCCGGTAGCCGCGACGTACTGCTCGCCGACCGCCAGGAACGCGTCCCAGGTCGGCCACAGCTCGGAGACCTCGTCCCGGTCGGTGGGCAGGCCGGCGGCGGCGAACAGGTCGGTCCGGTACGCGATCGCCATGCCGCCGACGTCCGTCGGTATTCCGATGACCTTGCCGTCCTCGGTGGTCGACTGGGAGATGACCCAGTCGAGGTAGTCACCGGTCATCTGGTCGGCGCCGAGCGTGGTCAGGTCGACGAAGTTCTCCGGGGCCTGCATGAACTTCGGCATGTTGTCGCCCTGGATCAGCACCAGGTCGGGCACCTTGCCACCGGCCAGTGCGGCGGTGAGCGCCTGGGCCGTTTCGCTGGTGTCGCCCACCTCGGTGAGCTTGACCTCGATGTCCGGATGGTCGCTGGTGTACGCATCGACGGATGCCTGCTGGTTGATCCCGGTGAACGACCAGAACTCGAAGGTGTTCGGGTCGGACGATCCGGAACTGCCTGACCCTGGCGTACAGCCGGCGGTCAGGATCATGGCCGTCGCCGCAGCGACGGCGGTGGCGGTGATGATGACGCGCTTCAAGCGGCCCTCCATACGGTGGTCGTCGACTGCCGCGGCTTCAGCGATTGTCAGGATCACCCCTACGCGCAAGACATTGACGAGCGTTAACATCTCCAGACCGGGAGTGACGGTAGTCAATGCAATGGGTGCCGTCAACCGGACGAGGGCGCAAAAAAACTGGTTGTCGCCGGATCCGGCGGGTCGGCATAGTCCTGCCGTGATCGACGCGCTGACCTCCGGACTACTCGCCGGCTACGGCATCGCGATCCCGGTCGGCGCGATCGGGGTCCTGATAGTCACCCTTGCCGCCCAGGTGTCGCTGCGCCACGGTGCGGCCGCCGGGCTCGGCACCGCCACCGCCGACGGGCTGTACGCCGTCGCCGCCGTGGTCAGTGGCGCGGCGATCGCCCGGCTGCTCCAACCGGCAATCGGCGTCCTGCGGGCCGCCGCCGCCGTGGTGCTCGTCGCGATCGCCGTACGGGGAATCCTCACCGCAGTGCGGGCCCGTCACGCGGCGGCCGACGCGACGCAGCCGGTGCCGACCGGGTCGGCCGCCCGGACGTACGCCGCCTTCGTCGGTTTGACGCTGCTGAACCCGATGACCATCGTCTACTTCGCTGCCCTCGTGGTCGGCTACCAAGGGCACACGGCGGATTCGGCCGATGGTCGAGTGCTCGTCGGCACGGTGTTCGTCGTGGCGGCGTTCGTCGCCTCGGCGAGTTGGCAACTGCTGCTGGCCACCGGTGGCGCGATCCTCGGCCGCACGCTCGCCAGCCAGCGCGGCCGGCTGATCACCGCCCTGGTCGGCAACGGCATCATCGCCCTGCTCGCCATCCGCCTCGCCTGGCAGGCGGTCAGCTAGGTCCGGTAATCGGTCAGTTGAGTCGTCAACGGTTCCGGTCGAGCATCGCCCGCAGTTCAGTCGCGAGGGAGACCGCGGCCTCGATCTCGACCTTGCGGATCGACACGCTCTCCACGTGGAAGCCGAACGGCAACCCGAGACGGCGGCAGAAGTCGAGCAGGTCACTCGCGTTGCGCAGGCACTGGGCGTACGACTCGGCGAGTGGGTCATCGGCGCGCCGCAGCGCGTTCTCCAGCCAGCGGGGAACGTCGACGCCGAGCCACTGGAGAAACGACAACGTCTTGAGCGACCCACACACCGACATGGTCAACACGACCGTACGCGGCGCCACACCTCGATCGAGGCACGCGTAGTAGTAATCCGACAACATGCTCTTGGTCGCATCGACGTCGTAGACGACCTGGGAGATGAAGAACGCGCAGCCCTGCTCCTGCTTGGCCAACATGCGCAGGTGCTCGTCGCGGCCACGGGTGTACCGCTCGGTGATGGTCACCGCGCCGGCGAATAGATCCGGCCGAGTCTCACGGCGTACCTCGTGCGCCCGGGTCAGGCTGGTGTGCACCGGCTTGTCGCGCGACGACGAGCCGACGAAGACCGCGCCGACCTGGTCGGTGTCCGCCGACGTCAACCACGACCGCAACTGCGACTCCTGGTACTTCCCGACGCAGCGGTAGATGATCACCGGACGTCGCCAGGCACCGAGGTGTTCGGCGTGGAACTCCGCCGGGTCGGCGGTCGGCAGGTACGGGAACGGCCGTTCGTCCGGGTTACGGTCCGCCTCGTCGTCGATGTCGTAGAGCACCAGGGCGTCGAGGTCGAGCGGCGCGAGCCGATCCAGGGTGACCTGGGCGATCTCGCGCATCCGCTCTGGTGCGGCGTCGCGACGCGGCGGGGTGATGCCGAACAGCAGCAGCCCGTCCGACCCTCCGCCGAACAGCGAGTGGGGTGTGTGGGCCATGTCGGCGAGAATATCGACCGGCGATCGGCCCTCAACGACGGAGAGCACCTGGATGACGTCTCGCACCCGGGCCGGGTAATCACGAAGCATCGACTTCCCCGGCTGGAGTGCTTCGAACTCCTCGCCGTCCACCACCTTGATCCATTGAACGCCGGTGTCCGACCGGTTCTGCGCCGTCCAACCCTGCGTGCGGAGGTAAAAGGCAAGCTCCGCTGGCGACCGTGCGGCCAGTGCAGCACGGTCGGGTACCTGTGCATCGATCACTTGGGCATTCTCCGTGCCTGGGAGGCTGCGCTCGGCTGAACCACCTCGTCGATGTGAGGCTGAGATACCGAATGATTGCGGCGTAGGGTATCTCAGCCTCACATCGGCGCAGACTCCCGGCGGTGTGGATCGTCAGGTGGTGGGTGGGCGCAGACGCAGGGCGGCGACGGCGGCGGGCAGGTCGGTGGCGGTGGCGACCCGGCGGGTGGTCTCGGGACCTTCACGTACGTGCACCTCGCAGCGGGACGCGGCGAGCGAGACGATCACCGTCTCGCCGGCGTAGTACCCCGCGAGCAACGACAGCAACGGCACCAGGTCGGCAGGCGCCGCCCAGTCGCCGGGGTCGCCGTCGGCTGCCGGCGTCGGCACATCCTGCGGTACGCATTGCGGCACGTTCTGCGGTACGGCGATCGCGGTCGACGGATCGGCCGGCACCGCCGAGCGGGTGGCGCCGCACACGTACTCGACGGCCTGGGCGAGCGCGTGCCCGAGGGTGGGCCGGTGCGGGTAGGCCCGCAAGCCGATCGCGGCACCGGGCGCGGCGAAGTACGCACCCCACGACACCCCCTGCATGCGGTACGGCGTACCGGCGTCGTTGCGGTGGTCGGCGACGGTTACGACCAGCGCGAGCCCCAGCCCGTACGCCAACGCGAGCACCCGCGCCAGCGGCGGCGCGTCGGGCTCGGCGGCGTGCAGCAGCACCCGGCCGCCGGGGTGCCCGTTGGCGACGTTCGCCAGGTACGCGGTCAGCGGGTCCTGCCCAGGGTGGTCGAGGGTGACGTAGCCGTACCACAGCTCCTGCACCAGCAGGATCTCGTACTCGTCGAGCGGCGCGAGCTGGTCCGGGCCGATCGGCTGGCCGCGTACCACCAGGTCGCCGACGTGGAACGGGAGCCGGAACTGCGGCGGCACCTGGTGGATGGGTTTGCCGCCCGGCTGGCTGCCGATCCGCGGCACCACGGCGGTGGCTTCGTCGGGCAGTGCCCAGTTGAGGTGGCGGGCCCAGTGCTGCCCGTCGGTGACGGTGACGACGGCACCGTGCCGGATGCGCAGCGTGTCGCCGCAGCTGAAGCAGCGGCTGAGGCCGGCGGCGTACCGGCCGCTGCGCCCGGCACCGCCGCAGTAGCGGCACTCCGGGTCGGCGGCGGGCGCGCCGACGGTGCAGACGCAGCGGCGCAACCCCTGCTCCGGTACGCAGTACGGGCAGGGTTCGGACGGGATCGCCGGCCCCTGCCAGCTGGGCGGCGGCGGCTGCCACGCTCGGGCGAGCTTGTCGACCGTACGCCGGGAAATCTGTCCGGTGGTGCGTTCGGTGAGTTCCTCGACGACGGCGACCACCCGCAGGCTGGTGTGCCACCAGCGGCCGTCGCGCCAGATGGCCTGCGCGCCGGGGGTGGCCTCGCCGGTGCCGAGTGCGGTGCAGTCGGCGATCATGCGGCGTTCGAGCTGGTCGAGGTCGAGTTTCGGCGGCCCGATCGGCGGGCCGGGTCGGCCGGGGCGCAGGTAGTGGTCGGGTACGTCGACACCACGGTCGCCGATGCCGGTGGCAAGGCGGGTGGCGTCGGCGGCGACGATCGCCGCGTCGAGGCTGTCGGAGCTGCCGACGCCGCTGGCGAACGCGTCGCCGACGCCGGTGTCGGGCAGTTCGAGGCGCAGCTGCCAGCCGTAGCGGTCGTCGCCGTACGGGTCGGGCCGGGTTTCGACGACCAGGTCGAGGCAGAGCAGTTCGGCGAGGGCGCAGAGTTGGCCGAGGTGGCGGGCCGGGTCGGGGCGGTCCGGCGGGGCGGTCCTGCCGAGCCAGAGCTGCCACGGGTGGTACGTGTAGTTGGCGATCGCCGCCGCTTCCAGGGCGTGCCGCCGTGCCTGCGGCAGGTCGGGTCGCCAGTCGCGGGGCAGCACCAGCCCGCCGACGAGGAGATTCCGCTCGGGAGTGTCCGGGTCGTACAGGTGGTCGGCGCCGACCCGGCCGGCCAGTTCGGTGACGACGGTGTCGAGGTCGAGCCACCAGCGGCCGGCGCGGTGCACCGGGTCGAGCGCGCCGGGCACGATGTTGACGGAGGCGACGGCGGCGGTGTCGGCGTTGGCGACGGTGTAGACGAGCTGGGCGCGGCGGCGGCCAAGCCCGGCGCAGCGGTCGCAGGTCACGCAGTTCGTGCCGGTACCGAGACAGACCTGACAGTCGCGGTACGCCGTACCGCCCGGGTTGCCGGCGGTCAACTGGTCGTCGTCGACGATGAGCTGGTCGCCGTACCAGGTGCAGCTGCACCGGTGGGAGGTGACGCCACCGCCGTCGCAGGTCGTGCAGTCGACGACGGTGACGCCGGAGTTGTCGGGCTCGGTCACCGGACGGCGGCCTGGTTCATTGCGGACTGGTTGATCGCGGCCTGGGTGATCGCGGCCTGGGTGGACTGCCAGCGGCGCAGCGCGTCCTTGATCCGGTTGTTCTGCTCCCAGGTGCGGTCGAGTTCGGCGTAGAGGACGCCGAGGTCGTAGGCGACGCGGTCGAGGAACGCGCCGACTTCGACCGGGTCGAGGCCGCGGGCCGTGACGCCGACCGGCCGGAACCGTTGGTTGCGCACCTGCCAGGGCCGGATCGGCCGGCCCGCCGCCGAGCGCATGTTGGTGCCGGGCACCCGGTGGACGCCGGGGTCGCCGCCGGCCGGCCAGCGGCTGGGCGGGGTGGACGCCATCCGCCGGCGTCCCCAGCGGACCCGCATCCGTTGCCACATCCTTCGCATGATCAGTGCTCCTCCCCTGTGTGGTGCGGTGATTGCTTTGGTGGTGTGTCTGGTGGATGGGGGTGGCCCTGCCCCTTGCCGACTCGGGCGGGGCCACCCCCGCCCCGATCACCGCAGCCCTCCTTGGCGGTACGGCGACCGGGGCAGACCTTGGTTCCGCCGCGTGAGCTGCGGAGATCCGGATCAGGCGCAGTCGCCGAGGTCGGGGTGCGCGCTGCCCGGCCCGGTCGCGCTTCGGGCAGCGGTACGGGTCCGGACGTCGGCGGCACCGCGCCGGGCGTCGGGCATGAGCACCGGCGGCGGTACGTCGACAGGCACCTGCCGGGGGCCGGTTCCCGGCTCGTCCCAGTCCGACCCACACGACCGCCACCGGTCGTCATCCATCTGCGTCACGGTCGACTCCCCTCCTCTGAAGATGTGCGCGACTGAGAATCACCCATCCCCCTTACGGGTGTCAAGTGCGTCAAGTTGACGGGGCTGCTAGTCGTAACCTCCGTACGTTCGTTGACATGCGGTTGGCCGGGATGTCCGAGATCCAGCAGATGCTCGGTGGCGTCTCCCGCCAGCGGGCATCCGAGATCGTCAACCGTCCGTCGTTCCCCGCACCGCTGGATGTTCTCGCCACCGGCCGCATCTGGTCCCGCGACGCGGTCGCCGAGTGGATTCGCATCCACCGACCAACGCAACGCGAGGACTGAGATCCCCTCGTCACGTCAGAGACAACTGGACGACCGCCCTCGCCGGCACCATGTGAACACCCGTGTGAAATTCGAGCCTTCGTGTGGCCATATGCAGTGTCGATGCCTGACCAGTACCGTCCAAGGTAGTCACTTGGGAGGGGTGCTCCGTGAACGGATCGAACGATGCACTGGCCGCGCTCATCACCGAGGCGGGCTTCTCGTGGGCCGGGCTGGCCCGGCGGGTCAACGATCTCGGTGCCGACGAAGGTCTCGCGCTCCGCTACGACTACACGGCGGTCCACCGGTGGGTGAAGCGTGGCGAACGTCCGCGACCACCGGTGCCGACGCTGCTGGCACGGGCGCTCAGTGAACGTCTGCGTCGCCGGATCACCCCGGCAGACTTCGGCATGACCGACGAGGAAACTCTTGCCGCTCGCGGCCTGCAGTACGCCGACCATCCGCGTACCACCGTCGACACGATCATCGACCTGGGCAAGGCCGACGTCGCCCGCCGCAACATCGTCAAGGCACCGTTCGTACTCGCCGCACTCGGCGCACCGAGCCGTGACTGGCTGCTCGCCACCCTCGACGAAACATCGACGGAGCGCGGCCCCCGGCAGATCGGGATGCGGCAGGTGGCCGGCATCCGGGAGATGTTCGCCCTCTTCCAGGAGCTGGACGTGATGCGCGGCGGCGGCCACGCCCGCACCGCCCTCGTCGAGTACATGCAGAGCTACGTACTGCCACTACTCAAGCGGGAGCACGAGCCGGACGTCCAGCAGGCGCTCTACGAGGCAGCCGCCGAGCAGTCGTACCTCGTCGGGTGGATGGCCTACGACGACGGCGAACACGGGCTCGCCCAGCGCTACCTCATCCAGGCGCTCCGGCTCGCCCAAGCCGCCAACCACTCCGCGCTCGGCGCGCACGTCCTCGCCGGCATGTCCGACCAGGCCAACCTGCTCGGTCACCCCCGCGAAGCACTCATGCTCGCCCGTGCCGGTCGCCGCGGACTCGCCGACGGCGACGCCCCCGCCTGCCTCGCCGACCTGCACATCCTCGAAGCCCGCGCCCTCGCGGCACTCGGCGAATCGGCACCGGCAGCAGCTGCCGTGGCCAAGGCCGAACAGACATTCGCCCGCGTCGACCACGACGACGAACCCGTCTGGGCCAGATTCATCGACACCCCATACCTGTACGGCGAAGCCGCCCACTGCTTCCGCGACCTCGGGCAGCCCGACGACACCGAACGCTTCGCCACCGAATCCGCCGAACGTGCCCATCAGCAGGGCCGCGCCCGCCGCGCCGCCCTAAGCCACGCTGCCCTGGCCACCGCCGACCTCGACCGCTCGGACGTCGAAGCCGCCGCCACCCGCGCCGCTCATGTCGTCGAACTGGCTGCCTCCGTCAACTCGTCCCGCACCATCGGAACTGTCCGAGACCTGCAACACCGTCTGAAGCCGTACGCCACCCTCCCCGAGGTACGCCACTTCACCACCCGCGCCACCGAACTCCTCGGCCTCGCCGCCTGACCAAAGCGGCTGAAGCTGTCCTCAGCGGTTCAGCCTCCTGGCAGGCCGAATGCCAACACGTGCAGCAAGCCGACGACCGAGCCGGAGCCCAGGATCTCGTTCCGGTCGAGGAGCCGCCGGACTCCGGCGAGCGGCACCCATGCGACCTCGCCGGCCTCGTCGGACGTGACGGGCCGGCTGATATACGTCGCACCTCGGGCGTAGTAGACGTCGTGCGGCGAGTCGATCATGCCGACCATCGGCTGGTACGAGACCAGACGCCGCATCCTGTACGGTCGCCAGCCGGTCTCCTCTTCGACCTCGCGTGCCACGGCCGTCTCCGGGCTCTCGCCCTCGTCGACGATCCCACCGGGAAGCTCCCAGCCCCACTGGTCCGACACGAAGCGGTGCCGCCACAGCATCAGCACCTGATCGTGATCATTGACGACGACGCCGATGGCGGCGCGGAACAGCCGTACGACATGGTGCTCGAACCGCTCGCCGCCGGGAGGCTGGACGTCGACCAGGTCGAGGCTAATCCAGGGCCGGCGCTCGTACACGGTCCGTCGTCCAAACACGTGCCAGCGATGGGCGTCGGCCTGCTCAGGGCTGCGGTCGCCGCCAGTCCGGCCCAGCAACGGCCGTTCGTCACCCGTCGCCTTGCCCATGCCGGCCAACCTATCCATACAGCCCGAGAGAAGTGCTGCCCTCTCAGCCACGCCGCCCGGGCTGCCGCCGAGTCGGCCGCCCGGCTCGGGTTCCTCCGAGGAATCCCATGGCGCTTCCGGAGACCTGATGCCACAGATGCATCTTGATGCACCTGTGGCATCAGACTCAACCGGAGGACTTCCCAATAGGCTTCGAGCCGATTGGCACCGAGGTTCGTCGATATTACGTGGGGTGACGGCCTGTGGTGTGACCAAGGTGGGCGTGTCGTTTGTGGAAACGGCGGCCGGCGACGTCTGGATCATCTGGGTTGTGTGGACTCAAACGATCGACGGCCGGCCGCCGCGCTGTGAGCGTATGACCGGACTGGACTCCGATCAACTGGACTGGCTGTACGAGCAGGTGGACGCGCTGGTCGACTGGGACCTGCCGGTGGGGCGCCCTCGGGCGTTGCCGCTGTACACGGCGTTGGTGCTGGTGTTGTTCGGGCTGCGGCACAATCTGGCGCCGGACGTGATCGGTGAGGTTTTCGGCTGCGGTTCGACGACCGTGGAGCGGTATCAGGAGGAGCTGGAGCCGCTGGTGGACGTGGTGTTGACCCCGCTGTACGAGCAGGTCCGTGACCAGGCCCGCCGGGACGCGGTCCTGGTCGATGGTCTGGTCGCGCCGGTCGGGGAACGCGACGACGTCGACGGGCTGTTCTCCGAGAAGAAGGGCTTCTGTGGGCAGAACGTGCAGGTGGTGGCCAATCTCGCCGGGCGGGTGGTCGATGTGGGTGACCCGTGTCCGGGTGGCATGCACGACCGGAAGGCGTTCGACGTGTCCGGGATCGCCGCCGGGTGGGCCGGCCACTACGCCCCCGGCGGGCCCGGGATGATCGGTGACAAGGGGTACCAGGGTGCCGGCATCGTGAGTCCGTACAAGAAGCCTCGGGGTCGGGAGTTGACCGGGGTCCGACGCGCGTGCAACACCGCACTCAACCGGCTCCGCGCCGCCGTCGAACGCGCGATCGCCCATCTGAAGTGTTGGAAGGTTCTCAAGACCGGGTTCCGCAGATCGTTGGAACACTTTCCTGCCACATTACGTACGGTAATGAAGTTGGAGATCTTTCGCGTTTACGGATTACGTTGAGAAAGCCCGGTAATAGTTTCGGGAAGTCCTCCCGGTACCCCAGCCCAGAGGGGCGGCATTGCGTACACAGGATAGAGGCGCACCGTCACCGGCCCGCCCCGGAGACTAATGACAGCCGCGTTCCGCGACACACCCTTGATGACGATCGATGCCGGCGCAGCAGCATCGTCGCCCTCTACTGCAGAGCCCTGACTTCGTCTCCATCACGCCACCGATTCTTGGAATTTGGAGTTTCTTTGGGATCCGACCCGTCGCGCGAATCATTGACAATCTCGCTGACCCGCTTGTCGAGAAGTCTGGTGACCGAGTATTGGGCGCCCCCGAAAGCGGCGCTCCAGCCAAGGATCTGTGCCCCTGTGTCGAGCTGCGTCAGCCCAGGAACAAACTCCCCCCGAACAAATATTATCCCGATAAGAGCGGATAGTGCACCAACCGGCAGCTTGAGAACAGTCGAGGCGAGCGACAAGTCGTAGGGCACTGCCGACTCGCGGATCTTGGCTAGCATTGCAATGCCCACAAGAACGGCACCCATGAAGCCGTACACCAGAACCAAAAGGACGTCGATACGGTCCGGCTCAGTCTGTGGATCGTCCGCTGGGACTTGACGCTCGGGGCCCTGTCCCGTCGTCGCCCTGTCATGCGGACAGACCAGATCGTCTGGATAGCCGAAGCAGAGACTGAGCGTTTCCGGGGCACAGGCACCCCAAATGGCAAGCGCGACAACGGTGGCCGTAGTCAACATTGTCGCGGACCACATCGCATTCCGCAGCCTCCGGATACGTGAGTAATACTTGTTCATCGCCAAATGAACGCCGACCAGGGCGGCCTTCATGGCGCACCGGAGCTCCTCCGGTTGGCTTCCCCCTACCAGCCGCCCACATCGAGAGGATTGCCGCCGTAGCTCGACGACACGACAGTCGTCCGCCTTCAGACGACCTTTGGCCAACTCCAGGACGGACGGCAGCCAGCCCTGTAGATCCTTTGTATCGAGCATCTCCAGAATCAACAACTCGGCGGCCTGGATACTGAGCCATGCACACTCCATCGTTCCGTTGAGAATTCCACGACGCCGGGCCGCACTCCGGGCCTTTCTGAGAGACTCGTATACGCTATGGAGTGACGCTCGCCTCATGTCGGCACAGTCCCTGACACGGATAAGTGCGGCCATGCTTTCGAGATAGTCAGCGCGCGCTAGAACGTTCTGACGCCATGTGGCACCAAAGAGGAATCCACGCAGCGGTGGCCCCTCCGCCACTCTCGGCGGTTGGGGACACTCCCGCCTTCTCGCCCTCGATATCATGATGCGACGGTATGCGCTCAGGAGGTATGTCCGGACGACGTTCTCCAAACCCTGTGACGCATGCGCCCGATGGTGTCCCTGGAATCTCTCTCCCGTAGCCCCTGGCTCTTCTGGGAGGCGGAAAACGGCTGCCAAGAGAACCGGTAGTGGCTTATGGTGCGGATGATGTGATTAGCTTCCACTGTGACACGACGGCGAATGCTGGCTCTCGGCACGATAGCCGTAGTCATCGTGGTCACCCTGACCGGGTGGCGGTGGTGGCACCATCGGTCGCCGTACGGGCCGGAGGTGTTGAAGGCGACCGCGACGCTGCGGCTGGTCGACCAGGCAACTGCGGACGCCGCCTTCGACGGTCAACAGCTGGTAGTTCCCTCCGACGGCGCCCAGGTCTTCCTCGGCCAGGTCAGGTGGACGCCGCCACCGCAGGCGAAACCCGGCGCGATGCTGATCATCGCGGTGCTCGACAAACGGACCCGCACCCTGCCCGGGATCATCTCCACCAGGTCGAATAGACCGGACCAGGTCGGATCAGGCTCCGACGGCGTCCTCGACGCTGTCGAACAGCACTACCCCTGGCTACAGGGTGTCGGTGCGCGTGAGGTCAACGGTGGCTTCCACTCCTCCGGCAACGTCGTCGTGGTCACGTCGGTCGACGCCACACCGGTCACGTACTCCTTCGTCCTGCACCCGGCGCACCCGGACACACCGCAGGAGTACGCGGTCGCGTCTGCTCCCGCCGCCGTCGACGATCTCATGGTTGCCCTGATCAGCGTCGGCCCCGACCGGCAGATCTACTGGGCCGAGCGGCTACTGAACTGACCAGCCGCCCGAGGTGCCATCACCTTCCGTAGCCTGACGTTGACGCACTCCGATAGGCTCCGACCATGTAGGAGAGTGACCGCCGTAGCCGGGCTCGTCGCAGGACCGACGTCGGGGAGGAACTGGTGGCCAGCATCCAGGAAGTCAAGGCCGGTCTCGCCCAGGCCGCAGAGCACGGCAACACGAGCCGGCAGCAGCTCATGGCGGCGGTGAGGACCCTGGACAACATGCTCAGCCAGCTCCACGCTGTTTCGGCCGGCACCGGGCACCACTTGGTGAGCGAGGCGATCGGCCGCTGCGAGCAGGCCAAGCGGCAGTTGGAGGAGTCCGCCGGCCTCATCCACCAAGCGGGCGAGTCGACCCGCCGGTACGCCGGTATCCTCGGGTAGCGGCGATGAGCGTCGACGAGGTCAAGAGCCGGCTACGCGAGGGGACCGAGGCGTTGCGGTCGGCAGCTGACACCATCCATTCCGTACGGGAGACCGTCCGGTCCTGTCATGTCGCCGCCATTGCCGTCCTCACTGACAGCCAGCACCCGCACGTCACCGCCGCGCTCAGCCGGCTACGCAGCGCCGACGACGAGGGTGAGCTGGTGCTCCGCCGGATCGACGGCGGCGCTGACAGCGCCGAGGAGTACGCGAAGGCTCTCGGGTGAGCAGCGGCAGCGTCGGCGACGTCATTGCGGTGCTGCGGCAGATCCTCGACGACCTTGATGGCGCGGCAGTCGCAGCAACGACCGCACAGAAGTCGGCCGCGGCCGGTACGCGGCACTACCAGACCGCGACCGAGGGCGCTGACAGCTCTCACGCCACCGCAGCGCGCACGCAGGCCAGCGAGGCCGCTGCGAAGTCCGGCAAGATCGCCCGGCTCATCGCCGAAGCAGCAGCCGAGATTTCCCACTACGCCAACCACATCGCCCCCGGCTCTGTCCCGTCCCGAAGCTCCGAAACCGGCGGCATGCCAACCGGCGAGAAACTTGCAGCGGACTCAACCGGTATGGGGCCTCGGTCCAGCAAGCTGATGGGGCGGGTGCACCAAGTCCGGAGCGTCGACGATGGCTTCCAACATGGCAAGAAGTTGGCGGAGTCGTTCCAGGATGCCGCCGGCGGTGCCGGTGGCGTCGTCGTCAATCGTCCTGCGGAACCTGTCCTCCGGCCTAGTCATCCGCCAAGTACGTCAGCCGGCGATGCCTTGATCGCCGCCATCGCGGTTGCGCTTGTCGGGATCAAGGGTGGCGAGGTGGCCGCCAGACTCTGGAAAACAGCACGAGCCGACAAGAAGCAGAGCAAAGGATAGCCATGGAAGACGAAAGCAAGTTCGTACGGGCGCTTCTCCGTCGGGACTGGGATGCATACAACTTGTATCTCGAAAAGCTGAAAGGACAGGGAAAAGGTACGCCGATAGCAACGATTGGCTACGCCTGCTACATCGCCGCACGGCAGCGGTTCGCCGAGCAGCGTAGCCCAGAAGAGATCATCCGGTTTGTCGCCGATGCTAGGGCCACCCTGTCGGAGGGCCGCGACCTGCCCGCCAGGGAAGCTGAGGCAGTCATGTACGCGATGCTCGACATGGAGATGCCTGATGTGGATGAGATCGTCGACGGGCTCGACGTCGGAATGATCGCCGAGATTCAGGGACAGCTGCTTTTCAAGCTGGTGTTGGATGCCGAACTGACCGATGAACAGCTCGACAACTTGCTCCTAGAAGCCGAGCGACTTATTCACCAGACCGACGCGTAAGTCAGGATTTCCATGGACCACGCTCGTTCACCGGATGAAATTCGACCGATGAAAGACGAGACCAAGTTCCTTCGCGCGTTGCTCCGCCAGGACTGGGAAACCTACGACTCGTTCACCGAGAAGTTCCAGAATGGGGGAAAGGGCACACCCGTCGCCATCATCGGATACAGTTTCTTCGTCGCAGTCCAGCGACGGTTCAGTGAGAGCAGGGACGCCGGCGAGGTCATCCGATTCGTAGCAGATGCCCGCGCCCGACTTCTGGAAGGACGCGAGCTTCCCGCCAAGGAGGGGGAGGCCCTGATCTACGCCATGCTGGACATGGACATGCCCGGCGTCGAGGAGATCGTCGACAGCCTCGACGTCGGCGTGATGGCCGAGATCCAGGGTCAGCTCCTGTTCAGGCTCGTCGAGGATGCGGAGATGGCGGACGAACAACTGGACGAACTCCTCCTCGAAGCCGAGCAGCTCCTCCGACAGGCACACCCCGTCGAATACTAGTGCCGAGTATTGCAACCGGGTCAGCCGAGCAGCCCGGTCAGGTCGCGCCAGAGTTTGTCGAACGACGGGGAGTGCTCGCGGGCCATCGCCAGGTCGAAGACGGCGGCCAGCGCCGCCTGGTCGCTCGCCGGCTTGTAGGCGCGGCCGTCGACCCGGTTGGCGCTCAGCCAGCCCTTGCAGTCCCGAGGCACCTCCGGGTCGGCCGGCCGGTGCAGCGGATCCGCCAGCCCACGCTGGCCGGCCAGCGACGGCGCTGCAGCCAGGAACCACGCCTCGAACTCCCGGTTGGCGATCACGGCGGCGGTGTTCACGTCCGACCTGCTCCGGCGTGCCCGCTCGACGAGCGCCGGGCCGAGCTTCGCGGGGCAGTCATCGTCAGCGTCGACCACCATCAGGATGCCGGCGGATGTTCCGACCTGCTCGACCAGGGTGGCGACCGCGGTCTCCACTCCCCCGGCGCGTAGGAGCGTCCCTCGGGGCACCCGATGCGGGCGCGGCGAGTCGACGTACAGCTGGGGGTCGATCTGTTGCGCCAACCGGCGCAGCAGCACCGGCATCGCAGCGACCTCACCCTGACCCTCGACCACGGTGGCGATGCGGACCAGGGTCATGCGCCTCGCTCCTTCGTCAATGTTCCGGCGCTGGATAACCCACCTGAGCGGGCAGCATTTGCCCGCTGCGGTGCAACTCGCTGAGGGTCATCAGCTCTTTGTCCACGATGGCGCGGCCAGCGGCGTCGATCTCTCCGACGTACGTTACGCCGTCCACGTTGGCGACCGCACGAACGTGTTCCAGCTTCACGTATTCGTTGTCCAGCAACTCAGAACTCTGGCTGGTGACGATCACCTGGGTGCGCTGCGCGGCGTCGTCCAACGCCTCGTACATCGCCCCCACCCCGGCCGGGTGCAACGCGGTCTCCGGCTCCTCGATGCCGATCAACGGGATCCGTCCGGCGAACGCCGCCGGCTGGAACAACGCCGTCAGCACCCCGGCTGCGAGCAGCGTCCCCTCGGACAGCGACTCCCGCAGGAACACCTCCTCGCCGTCACCGGCCGCCCCGGCCCGGAAGCGAACCTGCACCGTCGAGTAGCGCCCCTCGACCCGCTCGTCGACCCCGAGCGCGTTCGGCACCAGCGCCCCGAGGTAACTGTCCAGCCGTTCCTTACCGACTGGGTCCTCCCGACCCAGCTCACCCAGCACCGAACCGAGGAAGTGGCCGGTCGTGCTGAGCTGCCCACCGGGCAGCAGCTGTTTGTCCAACGCCCGCAACGCGGTCGAGTCCAGTTCGTAGAAGGCCATCGCCCGCAGCCTGGTCTCCAGCACCCCTTGCGGATCATCCTCGCGGATCACCGACGCCGGCAGCCGCAACCGCATGGTGCGGGCCGTACCCGGGTCCAGCGGCAACCGCAGCTCGCCGTCCGCAAGCCTGATCGTCGCTGCCTCACCCCGCACGAGCAGGGGCAGCTCACCCAACGGGTCCTGCGCGACCTCGAAGCCGTACGTCGCCGGGATCGGCGCCTGCCCGGCCTGCCGGGGCGGCAACGCCAGGTCGAGCCGAATCTCGAACGACTCCATGGTGCCGCCCGGTCCCCGGTGCAGCAGCGCGCCGAGCCCGCCCCGGTCGGCCACCGCCTGCGGCACCGAGCCAGTCAACGCATCCGCCACAAACCGCAGTACGTCGAGAAAGTTCGACTTTCCGGACGCGTTGAATCCCAGCAGTACGGTCAGCGGCCCGAGCGCCACGTCGCAGCCGGCGATCGACCGGAAGCCCCGCACCCGCACCCGACGGACGAACGGCACTGTCGGGTCAGGCCCGTTCATCAGCGTCCCCCTTCGTCACTCCGTCGCCAGCCAAACCGTAGGAGCGTGTCGTTGCCACCCGCCCCGCGCCTGACCCTACCAGCGCGCCGTTTGGCAACGGGAGAGCAATCACCCAGGCGGTCGCCTTTTCGATCCCGTGAACAGACCCTGGCCACGCCCCGTCTTTGACATAGTTCATTCAGGTTCCAAGCTGTCTGGGCATTGGCGAACAACGACACCCGTGCTCTCATTTCAGCAGACGGGGCCCGAGCGCTCTGTCCGGCCATTGTCGTTCTGCTAAATCAGCTCCGCGCTGTTTCGGCCGGCGCTACTCCACAAGAGCCATCCAGTGAAGAGTAGTCCTCGGTCGCCGGCAAGGGCTCCTCAGCGTCGGATCAGGCTGTTCGCCATGTCGATGACGGCCTCCTCAGCCGGCCGGGGCTGCCAGCCCAACATCCGACGAGCCTTCTCGCTTGACGCCTCGCGTACCGCCCCGAGCTCAGGCAACACGAACGCGATCCGTGGGCTGAACCTGGCGGCGAGACGCACCGCCCAGTCCGGCAGCACCCGCGTCGAGACCCGGTCAGCCTCGTCACCGAGCCGGGTACGCAGCAACACCGCGATGTCCCGCATCGACATGGTGCCGGCGCTGGCCAGGAACCGCTCCCCGGCCGCCGCCGGATCGGTCATCGCCCGTACGTGCAGGTCTGCGACGTCCCGTACGTCGACCACACCGATGTGGATCCGGGCCAGGACGGGCTGGCGCCCGGTCAGCATCCGGTCGATCTGGTCTGACCACAGGGACTTGTCCGGTCCGAGGGCCGGACCGAAGATGCCGACCGGGTTCACCACCGCCAACTCCATGCCTTGGCCGTCCTTACGCACGAAGTCCCAGGCGGCGCGTTCGGCGAGCAGCTTCGACTTCGCGTACGCGGAGATCTGGCCCTGTTCCGGATCGGTCCAGTCGTGTTCGGTGAACAGCCGCTTGTCTGCCGGGTGACCGTGCTTCACCGTCGCGATCGACGACGTCAGCACCGTACGTTTCACCCCGGCCGTACGTGCCGCGCCCAGCACCCGCAGCACCCCGTCGCGTGCCGGCACGATGAGTTCGTTCTCGTCGCGGGGCTCGGCCAGCGGCACCGGAGAGGCGACGTGGAGTACGTAGTCGCATCCGGCCACCGCCTCGGCCCAGCCGTCGTCGGAAGTGAGGTCGGCCACGGCGAAGCTGAGCGCGTCACCCGGTTCCGCTCCCCCCGTCTGCAGCATCGTGCGTACGTCGGCGGCACGACCCGCCGAACGCACCGTGGTACGCACCCGGTACCCCTGCAACAGCAGTCGTACGACGCAGTGCGCCCCGACGAAGCCGGAGCCTCCTGTCACCAGCACCTGCTCACCACTCATCGCCGACTCCCGACACCACTCGCACTGTGAACGGGCAACGCACCCCGCCCCGGACCGCGCCGAAAGTACCGGTGACACCTACGTCTGAGACCGGGCTGGGCCGATGTTCCCGGGCTTGCGACAGCACCGGTGGTCGCGGGATCGACGGATCGCCTATCCTGCTGAGCTGCTGGTGCCCGCAGCCGGCGACCCACCCCCGCTCTCGACGACAACCCCGGCGGCACCGTTGCCCGGCAGCCCCGAGAGTGCGCACGACCGGTGCAGATCGACCAGTGCGCCGTTTGGCAACGTGAGAGCAATCACGCGGGCGGTCGCTTTTTTCGATCCTGTGAACACTCCCTGGCCACACCGTGTCTTTAACATAGTTCATTCAGGTTTCAAACAGTCTGGGCATTGGCGAACGCCGACACCCGTGCTCTCATTGCAGCAGACGGGGCTCGAGCACTCTGTCCGGCCACAGCGCCCGGTGATCCCGGCAGCTGACGAGCCGGGCAAGCCGTCAATTCACCGGTAGTCCATGCGTCACCGCGCCCAGGAGGCCAGTTTCTCCTATGTCCAGATCGCATCGATACCGTCGCCAGGCAATCACGACAGCCGCGACGTCCGCACTTCTGGTAGTTTTCGGTGCCACTCCAGCGATGGCACAACCGACGACTTCTCTTGCTCCCCTGCTGCCTGCCGAGAATGGCACGCCTAATGGCGGCTACATTGTCGTTCTCAAGGACCGGCCGCTCACCGGCGGCGCGGCGAACGACCCTGTGGTGGTCGCCGAGCGGGTTGGTGGCCGGGAGGTCCACCCGTACGCGACGGTGCTGAACGGCTTCTCCGCGAAGCTCGACGCCAGCGCTCTCGAGGCGGTGCGGGCCAACCCGAACGTCGAGTACGTCCAGGCCGACGCCGTGGTCCAAGCCGTCGAGCCAACTGTGACCGGCGGTGGCGCGACCACCCAGCCCAATCCCCCGTCGTGGGGTCTGGACCGGGTCGACCAGCACAACCTCCCGCTTGACCAGGAGTTCAGCTACGACACCGACGGCACCGGGACCACCGTGTTCGTCCTGGACAGCGGGATCCGGACCACGCACGACGATTTCGGCACCCGGGCGCAGTGGGCCTACGACGCCGTCAACGACGGCAACAGCCCGGGCGACTGCCACGGCCACGGCACGCATGTCTCCGGCACCGTCGGTGGCGCCACGTACGGCGTCGCCAAGGACGTACAGATCCGCGACGTGCGGGTGCTGAACTGCAGCAACGGCGGCACCAACGCGGACCTCATCGAGGGCATGGACTGGGTGGCGACGAACGCACCGCCGCGCTCGGTGGCGAATCTCAGTCTGCAGAACTACGGCGTCGTGGTGAACACGGCCGCCCAGAACATGGTCGACGCCGGGGTGCTGGCGGTGTTCGCGGCGGGCAACAACAACAGCGACGCCTGCAACAACAACCCGCGGTCGCCGGACGGCATCGTGGTGGGCGCGACCACCATCACCGACAGCCGGTGGTCCAGCTCCAACTACGGCTCCTGCATCGACGTCTTCGCTCCGGGCAACAGCATCACCTCGGCCGGCAACAGCAGCGACAGCGCCGTCGCCTCCGGCTGGTCGGGCACCTCGATGGCCGCTCCGCACGTGACCGGCTGGGTGGCCCGCTATCTGGAGTCCAACCCGAGCGCGACGATGGCGCAGGCCAAGGCGGCGCTGCTGAGCGCCGCGACCAGCAACGTGCTGACCGGCATCGGCACCGGGTCGCCGAACCTGCTGCTGTACGCCGACCCGGGCGGCACGTCGACCGACACCGTCGCACCGTCGACCCCCGGCACCCCGGTGGCGTCGGGCGTGACCGCGACCTCGGCCACGCTCACCTGGACCGCGTCGACCGACAACGTCGGGGTGGCCGGCTACGAGATCGAGCGGGCCACCGGTGGCGGTACGTTCGCGCCGGCCGGCACGTCGGCGACGAACTCGTTCCCGGCGACCGGGCTGACCCCGGGGACCAGCTACCAGTTCCGGGTACGGGCTGAGGATGCGGCCGGCAACCTGTCGCCGTTCTCGTCGGCGGTCACCGTGAACACGCCGTCGGGGGCGGGCACCTGCCAGGTCTCCTACGCGATCAACAGCGGTGGCTCCACGTTCACCAGCAACATCGTCATCACGAACACCGGCACCAGCACGATCAACGGCTGGACCCTGGCCTTCACCCTGCCCAGTGGGCACTCGTTCGGCAGCGGGTGGTCCGCCACCTACGGCACGAGCGGCCAGGACGTCACCGCGACCTCGTTGACGTGGAACTCGACGCTGCTGCCGCAGGGCACGGCGAACATCGGGTTCAACGGCACCGGTTCCGGGACAGCGGAGCCGACCGCGTTCACCTTGAACGGAACGCCCTGCACCGTCGTCTGACCACAGGTCGGGCCGGGCACCGGCAATGGTGCCCGGCCCGTCGGAGCGGCCCCCTAGGCTGGGCTGACCAGCGAGGGCAGACCGTGGTCGTTCGACCGGAGGTAAGTTCAGTGCCGACACTGGCGTGGATCGTTTTGGCGGGCTCCGCGATGGCCCTGCTCGCCCTGTCCGGCAGCCTGACCTTCGTGCTCCCCGAGCAGATCTTCAACCGGATCGTCCTGCCGTTGGTGGCGCTGGCCGCCGGTTCCCTGCTCGGCGGCGCACTGTTCCACATGCTGCCGGAGTCGGTGGCCGCGCTGGGAAACGAGCTGAGCGTCTACGTCTGGCTCGCCGCCGGGTTGCTGACCTTCCTGATCCTGGAGCAGTACCTGCACTGGCACCACTGTCACCGCCCGGTGTCCGAGCACCGCCCGGTCGGCTACCTGATCCTGATCGCGGACGCGTTGCACAACCTGATCGGCGGACTGGCCATCGGTGCCGCCTTCCTCACCGACATCCGCCTGGGCATTGTCACCTGGCTGATCGCCGCCGCCCATGAGATTCCGCAGGAAATGGGCGACTTCGGCATCCTTGTCCATAGCGGCTGGTCCCGGCGGCGTGCCCTGTCCTGGAATCTCGTCTCCGCCTCCACGGTCCTGGTCGGCGCCCTCGCCGCGTACGGCCTGGCCGAGCACGTCGACATCGCCGTGCTGATCCCGTTCGCCGCCGGGAACTTCATTTACATCGCACTGGCCGACCTGGTCCCCGAATTGACCACCAAACCCGCTGCCCACGACAAGGCGATACACACCGTCGGTTTCGCCGCCGGTCTCGCGCTGCTGCTGGGTGTGGCGTTGGCGGTCCGACCCGGGTAGGACCGTTCGGTGTGGGCTCGCCCACGCACATCCCGGCCGGCGTCAGCTGGCGACCTTGTCTCCGTACGCCTTGGTAGCCCGGCCATCCGCGTCGCGGTCGGTGCCGGCGGTGTCCCCGCCGCCGGTTCCGCTGGTGCTGCGCAGGCTCCAGATGATCGACACCGCGATGGTGACGACGATGACCCCGAGGGTGAGCGGGATGGGCAGCTTGCCGATCGGGGTCTCGGAGAGGATCAGCTTGACGCCGGCGAAGGCGAGCAGCACCGCGAGGCCGTAGTGCAGGTGGACGAAGCGGCGCAGCAGCCCGGCGAGGCAGAAGTAGAGGCTGCGCAGCCCGAGGATGGCGAAGGCGTTCGCCGTCCAGACGATGAACGTACTGGTGCTGATGGCCAGGATCGCCGCGATCGAGTCGATGGCGAAGATCAGGTCGGTGGCCTCGACCGCGATGAGGACGACGAACAGCAGGGTCGCGACGCGCTTGCCGTTGACGCGGGTGAAGAACTTCTCACCGTGGTACGCCGGGTCGGTGGGGATGACGCGGCGGACCAGGCGGACCACCGGGTTGCGGTCCGGTGGGGTCTGCTCGTCGTGCCGGAAGGCCATCTTGTAGCCGGTGTAGATGAGGAACGCGCCGAACAGGTACGCGGTCCAGAAGAACGTCTCCAGCAGCTCGGCGCCGACGAAGATGAACACCAGCCGGAACACGAGGGCACCTATCACGCCCCAGAACAGCACCTTGTGCTGGTAGGCGGCGGGGACGGCAAAGTAGCTGAAGACCAGCGCGAAGACGAAGACGTTGTCGATCGACAGCGCCTTCTCGATCAGGTAGCCGGCGTAGTAGGTGCCGGCGACCTCGCCGCCCTGCCAGGCCCACAGCAGTACGCCGAACAGCAGGCCGGCGGCGATCCAGACGCCGGACCAGATGACTGCCTCACGGAAGCCGATGACGTGGTTGTCGCGGTGCAGGAACAGGTCGACGGCCAGCATCGCCGCGACCGCCAGCATCAGCGCGACCCAGACCCACCAGGAAACGGTCAACGGACAGACCTTTCGCCCGGCCGACCCGTGGTCAGGGCCGGCGCTACTGGACGAAGGTCTCCCCAAACCACCGGGTGGTGGCTGCGTCGCCGGGGCGCGGCAGATCCGGGCCCGTGTTGACGACGACGCGGCGGTACGCGGGTACTCCCCCTCGAACTACGTACCAGTATTCGCGAAGCATGGTTCGTGTGTCAAGCGTCGGGCAGCCATCCGGCACGCCGACGAACGGCCGGATCTACGATCCTGCTTTCACGTACCGTCCTACGTATATTGCGTCCGGAGGCGGTTGCGTCCGAAGACCGCGCGGAACGAGGTACGCGCGACGAACGAGGGGACGGCAGGTCGAGCATGTCGGTGCCAGCGTCAGCCGATCCCGGCGCGCAGCCGCCCGCCCGGGGCTGGACCTTCCTCACCAACCACGCACACGTGCTGCTGGCCATCGCCCGGGACCCGACGGTACGGCTGCGCGACGTCGCCATGTCCGTCGGGATCACCGAACGCGCGGCCCAGGGCATCGTCGCCGACCTGGAGGCCGCCGGGTACCTGCGCCGCACCCGGGTCGGCCGCCGTAACCAGTACACCGTCGACCCGACCGGGCACTTCCGACACCCCGCCGAAGCCAACCGGCAGATCGGCGACCTGCTCGACCTGTTCACCCGGCAACCCGATCCGCCTACCGAGGGCTGAACCGGCCTCCTACCAAGGTCGTAAGTCGAATGTGGCCCTGCGCCAGATGGCCTGACCGCGCCGCCACAGCAGGCTGTTGTGCATGATCCAGAGCAATCCATCAGAGCAGACCGGGTACCGGTCGTATCTGCCCCGGCCCACCGGCCGACTGCGGCGCGTCGGCGCCGCCCTGGCGATCGCGGTCGCCGTCGCCGTCGGCGCAGGCGCCGGCGCAGGCGTCGCCGGGCGCGACGCGGGCGCCGCCGCACCGGACCCGACCCCGACAGCCACCACCCCGGCCGACGGTGCCCCGGCCGACGGCACCCCGGCAGCCGCCGTCGAACCAGCCCCGCTGGACGGCGGTGACGTCGACGCCTGGCTCGACGACGTGCTCCCGGCGGCGCTGGAGCGTAACGACATCGCCGGGGCAACCGTCGCCGTCGTCCACGACGGCAAGATCGTCACCACCCGGGGGTACGGCCACGCCGATACCGGCACCGGCGACACAGCGGTGCCGGTCGATCCGGAGCAGCACCTGTTCCGGATCGGCTCGGTGTCGAAACTCGCCACCGCCACCGCCGTCATGCAACTCGTTCAGGACGGCCGTCTCGACCTCGACACCGACATCGACCGCTACCTCGACTTCGACCTCCCCCGCAGCTTCGACGAGCCGATCACCCTGCGGCACCTGCTGACCCACACCCCCGGCTTCGAGGAACGGATCGCCGGCCTGATCGGGCAGGAAGGCACCCGGGCCGATCTGCGCGAAGCGCTGGTCACCGACCCGCCGGAGCAAATCTTCTGGCCGGGCACCGTGCCGGCGTACTCCAACTACGGCAACTCGCTGGCCGGCTACATCGTCGAACGGGTCAGCGGCCTCCCGTTCGAGGAGTACGTCCAGCGCAACATCTTCGACCGGCTCGGCATGACGTCGTCCACTTTCGAGCAGCCGCTGCCCGCGCCGCTGGCCGGTCGCATGTCGCAGGGGTACACCACCGCGTCCGCCCCGGCCGGCGCGTTCGAGATCGTCGGCACCCCGCCGGCCGGGGCGATGAGCGCCTCCGCCCCGGACATGGCCCGGTTCATGCTCGCCCACCTGGGTGAACCGGTCGGTGACCAGCCGCTGCTGGACGCGGCGACGCTCGACCTGATGCACCAGCCGGCGCTGGACGCCTCGTCACTCGGCACGCTCGCCGCCGGCCCCCGGATGACCCTCGGGTTCTTCGACGAGAGCCGCAACGGCCGGCGGATCATCGGGCACGGCGGCGACACCCTGTACTTCCACAGCCACCTGCAGATCTACCCGGAGGAAGGCGCCGGCTTCTTCGTCTCGCTGAACAGCACCGGCACGTCGGCGCTGGCCAACCACGAGCTGCGGCTGGCCCTGACCGAACAGTTCGCCGACCGGTACTTCCCGGCGGCGACGCCGGCTGCGGGGGAAGAGGCAGCGGCGGTGTCCAACGCGCCGGCCGGCTCGGCCGAGCGGGCCGCGATGGCCGCCGGCACGTACGAAAGCTCCCGCACCGTCCGGAGCAACTTCCTGACCCTGATCGGCCTGACCGGGCGGACCACGGTGAGCGTCCGTGACGACGGCCGCCTGCTGTTCGAGCCACGTCCGCTGTCCGATGCCGCTGCCGTCTACGAGGAGATCGAGCCGTGGGTGTGGCGTGAGGTGGGCGGTCAGCACACCATCGCGATGCGGGCGGCCGGCGGCAAGGTGGAGGCGATCGCCTTCGACTCCGCGTTCGCGCTACTGCCGGTCGAACCGGCCCGTGGCACCGTCCTGGCCCTCGGCGTGATCGGGGCGTCGGCGGTGGTCCTGCTGCTCACCGTCCTCGCCTGGCCGGTCGGGGCGATCAGCCGGCGGGTCCTGCGCCGGGCACCCCGCGACCGGGCCGGACGCACCGCTCGGGTGCTGAGCCGGGTCGCCGTCGGCAGTGCACTGCTCGCGCTCACCAGCTGGGCGGTGGGTCTGGTGCTGATCATGAGGCTGGAGGACCTCTCCACCGTCTCGCTGCGCACCGTGCAGCTTTTCCAGCTGATCGGCCTGCTCGGGGTGATCCCGGCGGCGGTCCGGCTGGTCGACGACGTCCGCCGCCGGGTCGGCTGGTCGCGCACCGCCGGCAGCATCCTGGTTCTGCTGGCCCTCGCCGGTACGGGATGGTTCGCTATCGAGTTCATGCTGCTCGCGCCGGACATCTCCTACTGACAGCACGAACCGCCAACTCGACACCGGCCAGACCGCCCGTCGCGGCTTGTCACGACCTGGAACAGAGGATGCCGACGACCATGAACGACCACATCGAGGGCCGGCCATTCGTCCGTGACTGTCTACTCGCGGCCGGCCTCGCCGCGCTGACGTTCACGATGCTGGCGGCGCTGTTCTGGGTGGTGACGCCGCCGGACGCGTTCGCGCTCGCCCCGGCGCGGGAGTGGCTGCTGGTCTGCCTCGCCGTCGGGCAGGCCCTGCTGCTGTGTCTACGCCGGGTCCGCCCGCTGGTCTGCCTCGCCGCCGTGGTCGGCGTCCAGGTCGTGATGATCGCGTCGTCTCCACCGGACGCGACGATTCGGGGATTCGCGCCGTTCGTCGTGGCGTACACCATCGGGGGTCTGCTGCCGACCCGGCGGTCCTTCGCGCTGGTCGGGGCGGCGGTGGCGGTCGAGGCGGCGGCCGCGGTCGGCACCGCGGTGGCGGCATCGTCCGGCCTGCTGCCGGTGGTCGGCCCGGCCGGGTCGAGCGCGCTGTCCTATTTCGGCGGCGCGTTCGTCGGCAGCTATGTGGCCACCCACCGGCGCTATGTGCGGTTGCTCCGTCAGCAGGCCGCCGAGGCGGTCCGGACCCAGCAGGCGAAGGTACGGGCGGCGATCGGCGCGGAACGCACCCAGATGGCCCGGGAGCTGCACGACGTCGCCGCACACCACCTGTCCGGCATGGTGGTGCAGGCGGCGGCGGTGCAGCAGTTGATCGACCGGGATCCGGCCGCGGCAAAGGAGGGGGTGGCCTGGATCCGGGCGCAGGGCAAGGCGACGTTGGACAATCTGCGACTGGTCGTCGGAGTGCTGCGTGCCGGTCCGGCGGACCGGACCGACGGTGCCGGCCCGCACCTCGACGGCGAGGGCACCGTTCCGGTGCCCGGGCTGGCCGTGCTCGACGAACTGGTCCGGACCGCCCGGGACCTTGGTACGCCGGTCGACGTCACCGTCGACGGGACGCCCCGCCCGGTGTCGCCGATCGCCGACGTGGCGCTCTACCGGACGGTGCAGGAGGCGCTGTCCAACGCCCGGCAGCACGCGCCGGGCGCTCCGGTCCAGGTCACGCTGCGGTATCTGCCGCGTGAGGTTTCGCTGGCGGTGGTGAACGCGCCGCCGGCCCGACGCCCGGAGCCGGCGGCCCGGACCAGCAGCGGCGTCGGCCTGGTCGGCATGCGGGAACGGGCCCAGTTGATCGGTGCCCGGTTCGCGGACGGGCCGACCGCCGACGGCGGCTGGTCTGTCACTGTGACGCTGACGGACAACGGAGGTGAGCGGTCGTGACCACTGCGCAAGCCGGGGCTGACGCCGGTGCCGGGACGATCCGGGTGATGCTGGTGGACGACCAGGCGGTGGTCCGGGCCGGTTTCCGGGTGCTGCTGGAGCAGGCCGCCGACATCGAGGTGGTGGCGGAGGCGTCGAGCGGGTCGGCGGCGGTCAGCACCGCCCGCCGGCTGCGCCCCGACGTGATCTGCATGGACGTGCGGATGCCCGGCGGGGACGGGCTCACCGCGACCCGGCAGATCCTCGCCGACGCGATCGGGTCGCCGCCAGCGGTCTTGGTGGTGACCACGTTCGACCTCGACGAGTACGTCTTCGGCGCGCTCGAAGCCGGGGCCAGCGGATTCATCCTCAAGGACTG
The DNA here is from genome assembly GCF_049179115.1 of Solwaraspora sp. WMMB762. Lineage (NCBI taxonomy): Bacteria > Bacillati > Actinomycetota > Actinomycetes > Micromonosporales > Micromonosporaceae > Solwaraspora > Solwaraspora sp. WMMB762. Next base: position 6,034,435 of record NZ_JBMHMD010000001.1, on the reverse strand, counting down.
CGAGCCCGAGGACCTGATCGACGCGATCCGCCGGCTGGCGGCCGGCTACGGTCTGGTCGACCAGACGGTGACCCGCCGGGTGATCGCCGAATTCGCCCGACGACGTCCGGCGACGTCACCCGAGTCGGCGGCCGCGCAGCAGCTGACCCCCCGGGAGGCGGAGATCGTCCGGCTGCTCGCCAGGGGCCTGTCCAACAACGAGATCGCCGACGAACTGTTCATCGAGACCAGCACCGTCAAGTCGCATCTGGGACGGGCGATGGCGAAGATCGGCGTACGGGACCGGCTGCAGACCGTGGTGTGGGCGTACCAGAACGGACTGGTTCCGCGCTGACGCCACAGCCGCCCGGCCGCAGCCGCCCGCACGGCCGGGCCGCTCAGTCCAGGACCGCATCGGCCTCGATCTCGACGCGCACGTCGGGGGCGTACAGCACCTCGACGCCGATCAGCGACGACGGTGGGAACGGCTGCGGAATAGCGAGTTCGTCGGCCACCCGCGCGACGCCGGCCATCAGGTCGTCCATCTGCTCCGGGGTCCAGTCGGTGACATAGAACCGCAGCCGGACCACGTCCGCGAAGCTCGCGCCGGCACCGGCCAGACCGCGCGCGGTGTTGCGCAACGCCTGCGCCACCTGGTCGGCGAGCTCGTCGGTGTCGCCGACCGGCTTGCCGTCGGCGTTCCGCCCGACCTGGCCGGCGACGTGTACCTGGCGGCTGCCGGTGGCGATCGACACATGGTGGTACGGGACGGGCTGGGCCATCCCCTCCGGGGACAGCAGTTGCACGCTCACGGACGGATCCCTTTCTTCAACGGATGCTGGTATCAGATGTCTACCTGGTATCCGAAGGGAACTTCAACGATACTAGGTGTCATGCCGGAAACCACCCTCGCGGAAGCTGACTCCCCACTCAATGCCGAGCAGCGGGAGCTACTGGACCAGGTACTGGACAAATGGTCGTTACGGGTGCTGGAGACGCTGTGCGGGCGGCCGTTGCGGTTCAACGAGCTCCGCCGGGAGATCCCGGCGGTCACCCAGAAGTCGCTGACCGCCACGCTGCGCCGGCTCGAACGCAACGGCATGGTCGAACGGGTCGTCACCGGCACCCGCCCACTCGCCGTCGAGTACCGCATCGCGCCGCTGGGCAAGACCCTGCAGGACCTCGTCGACGCCCTCTTCGGCTGGACCGCCGCCAACTACGCCGAGGTGGAACGGGCCCGCCGCCGCTTCGACGACGAGACGACGCAGCGCGGCTGACCCGCTGTACCGCCACGGCACCCCCAAGCCGCCGGTGCGACCGTCACGGCTGAACCACGGTGGCGTACCAGTCGGGGGCGAAGCAGCACGCCACCTCAGCCCAGCGTCGCGTACCGCCGGGCAGTGGCCAGGCGCGGGTGACGCCGTGACCGGCCTCGATCGCCCGCAGCTCGGCGGCGTACCGCCGATTGACCGCGGCCACGGCGTCCGCCGCACCCGGCGTGCCGGCCTCGACCAGCCGCCGCATCCGGTCCGCTGTCCGACGGTAACGCCGCGTCGCGTCATCGGTGTCGTCGGCGGCCCGGCTGGCCGGCGCGGTCGACAGGGCGAGCAGCTCCGGCTGGCTGCCCTCGGCGTGCGCGGCGACCAGCCGGTCGTGGCCGTCGAGCAGCGCGTAGCCGTCCAGGCCGCTGATCCACCACAGCAGGACCGGCGCGAGGATGCCGTCACGGACCTGCTTACGGTACGCCTTGACCCGGCCGTCGTCCGGCGACGCGAGTCGCCGCAGCGGAAGCACCTGACCGGGGTCGCGGGCCGCGAACCAGTCGAGGACGCCGGGGTTGCCCGGCATCGGCGTCACCACCTGACCGGCCGGCAGCCGGCTGATCACCCAGCGCCCGTCGTGCAATGGGCCACTGGCGGCCGCGTCCAACCCGGTGGCGAACCAGTGCGCCCACCGGGCGTGCCAGGCCCCGTCGTCGGAACCCGGCCCGGTCGACCGGGCCAGCGCCGCGATGACCGGCGGAACCGGCGCCACGAACCGGTCGGTACGCAGGTAGTCGACGCCGCCGTGGTCCGGCGCCACCAGGGCGAGCAGCACCGTGCCGCAGCGCAGACCGCAGCCGCGCTCCAGGCCGCACTGGTCCGGGCCGCACTGGTCCAGCAGCAGCCTGCCACGCCCCGCCACCCGCACCCGCAGACCGGGCATCCGCCGCCGTCCGATATCGAGGGTGAGCGCCCGCCATGACCCGAGGACCGGACTGTTCGTTCTGCGCACCCGCGGCATGGTAGAACCCGCTGGCGCGGCGCCGCCCTACAAGATCACAGCCAGCATGGGCTCACCCGTACGGCCGATCGGTCCATCGATCGGTGGAGGCGAGCATCAGCCGTTGCGCGTCCCGGACGTGACCAGCGCGTCAATCCGGGCCGGGAGCCGAGCAGGAGCCTAGAAGGCGCCGTCAACGTCATGGTAGGAATGCGCCCTGACATGGGGAGACGTGCCGATACACCCATCGCCCCACGCTTCCCTGGCTCCTGCGGTGGCCGACGTCGACAACGCAAACGCAAGAGGACGGAGTTCGCGTGACACGGGCCTTGTCAGCAGGCGCGGCGCACACCCGCTCCGGTGACCACCGCCGCCGGTGGTTGACCCGCGGCAGCATCGTCCGCCTGCTCCGGCTCCTGGTGGCCGTACCGCTGGTCGCCGTCATCGGATTCGCCGGAATCGCCCTGCAGGGCACCGTCCGGCAGGTGATCAACACCAACCGGGTCACCGACCTGGTACAGCTCTCCGCAGAGGCAGGCACGCTCGCCCGCGCGTTGCAGGCTGAGCGGGTGGTCGCCGCCGTGGAGCTGACCGCCGACCGGGAGACGGCCAGCGACAGCTACGCGCAGCAGGTCGCCCGGACCGACGCGGCGATCGCCACGTTCCAGCAGCAACGGACCGAGGTGACCGGGGACAACCCCGTGCTACGCCGCGTCGACGCCGGGCTGGACGCGCTGACCACCGTTCGCGAACAGGTCCGCTCCAGTCCACGTGTGTCGCTGTCCGCGATCGCCTTCAGCTACCGGATCCTCATCGCCGACCTGCTCGCCTTCCGCACCTCGGTGGTCGCCGAGAACTCGGCGGCCACCGCCGACCTGGTCCGGGCGGCGGTCGCGGTGTCGGAGGCGAGCGAGGCAATCGGGCAGCAGCAGATCATCGTGCTGCGCAGTCTCGGCAGCCCGCTGACCGCCGCAGGCCAGCAGGAGAGCGCCGGCGCGCAGGCCCGGTTCGTCGAGGCCAGCAACTCGTTCCTCGAACTGGCCGGGCAGGAATGGGTGGTGCGCTGGGAGCAGATCGGCACCGACCCGCAGGTCGTCGCCGGTCAGCGCCTGCAGGACCAGGTCGGGCGGACCCTGCCCGGCGAACGGTTCGGGATCAACGCGGACGCCTGGGTCGAGGCAACCGAGGGGTGGATCGGTCAGCTGTTCGGCATCCAGCGCCAGATGGACGCCGCGGTGGCCGACGCGGTGGCGGCCGAGCGTCAGCAGCGGCTCTATGCCGCGGTGCTGCAGGGTGTCGGCATCCTCCTCGTACTGGTCCTCACCGCGGCGCTCACCGGTGTGGTGGCCCGGCGGATCACCAAACGGCTCCGCAGCCTCCGCAACATCGTGACCACCGTGGCGTACGACCGGCTGCCGGCCGTGGTCCGCGAACTCGACGCCGCCGCGCCCGGCACCGTCCAGCCCGACGAGGTCGCCGACCGGTCGGTGTCGGAGTTCCCGATCACCGGCACCGACGAGATCGCCGAGGTGGCAACCGCGACCCGCGCGCTGCACCGCGAGGCGGTACGGGTCGCCGGCGTGCAGGCGGTACTGCGGGCCAACGTCTCGGAGATCTTCGTCCACCTGTCCCGACGCGAGCAGCGACTGGTCGACGCGATGCTGGCCCAGGTCGACCGGGTGGAACGCGACGAGACCGACCCTGATCGGCTCGAACAGCTCTACCAACTGGACCACCTCGCCACCCGGATGGCGCGGATCAACCAGAGCCTGCTGGTGCTCGGTGGTTCCGGCATTTCCCGGGTACGGCGGGAAGCGGTACCGCTGGACAACGTGATCCAGGCCGCGCTCTCCCAGATCGAGCACTACACCCGGGTACGGATCGGCACGGTCGACCGGGAGCTGTCCGTCGCCGGCGCGGCCGTCGACGAGGTCGCGCACCTGCTCGCTGAACTGCTGGACAACGCGACCAGGTACTCGCCGCCGGAGACCGAGGTGATGGTCACCGGGCACGCGCTGTCCGACCGGGCCATCGTCGAGGTGGTGGACCAGGGGGTCGGGCTGTCCGAACAGCGGTGTGCCCAGCTCAGTGCCCAGCTCGCCAGCCCTGGGACGGTGGACGTGTCGGGCGTACGGGCGATGGGTCTCAGCGTTGTCGCCCGGCTGGCCGCCCGGCACGGCGTCCGGGTCGAGCTGCGTCCCGGATCATCCGGTGGCACGGTCGCCGAGATCATGATGCCCGCCTCGGTCATCACCCGCCGGCCGGTGCAGAATCCCGAGCCGGCGCCAGCCCTCGCCGGGCATGCCCGGCCGTCGCTGGTCGGCGGTCGGCCGATCGTACCGGCGGCCTTCGGCGGCGACCGGCCGGTGATCAACGCCGGCCGGGCCACGGTGAATGCGCCTGCGCCGCTGTTCCGCCCGGCACCCGCACCCGAGTCGGCACCGGCACCCCCGCCCGCGTCGACGCCACCACCGCCACCCGCGTCGCCACCACCACCGCCGATGTCGGCACCGGTACCGGCGGCGGCATCTGCGTCGGTGTCCGTACCCGCCCCCACGCGGCCGGTGTCAGCCCCACCGACGGCCGCAGCAGCGGCCACGGCGGGAACGGCGGTGACCGAGGCCCGGCGTTCGGTCAACGGCTGGTTCAAGACGGCGATGGACGGCGACTCGGTGATCGTCACCTGGCCGAACGACGAAGGTGAACGGTGGACGGCTGCCACGACCGCAGTCACCACCGCCGCGACCACCACCGCCACGAGCGCAGCCGACCAGGTCGGGTTGCCGCGCCGCGTACCGCAGCACCACCTGATCCCCGACGCGCCGCAGCCCGCTTCCGACGCGCCCCGCAAGCTCGACCCGGGCGCCGTATCGGCGGCGATGTCGGCCTACGCCAAGGGCGTGGCCGGGCGTCGCGCCCCCACCTCCGCCTGACGTCGACCCGCCCACCTCTCGCGACCTGGAGCGCCACCGTGACGAGCCCGAACGATTTGAGCTGGCTGTTGCAGAACTTCGTCAGTCAGACCCCAGAGGTCAGCCACGCCCTTGCCATCTCGACCGACGGGCTGGTCCTCGCGCACAACTACGGCCTGCCCCGGGACCGGGCCGACCAGCTCGCCGCTACCGGCAGCGGCCTGATCGCCCTGCTCGTCGGGGCGGCCCGCTTCTTCGAGGCGGGAACGGTGATCTCCAACGTGACCCAGATGGACGGCGGATTCATGTTCTGCATGTCGTTCAGCGACGGCGCGTCGCTGCTCGTACTCGCCTCCCCCACCTGCGACGTCGGCCAGGTCTCGTACGAAATGACCGACCTGGCGAACCGGATGGGCGAGGCGCTCACCCCGGCGGTCCGTGCCGAACTGCTGCGGGCCCTGTGATCGGCATGCGACGCCCGACCTGGTGGACACGCCGCCCTGCCGCCGCCCGCGCCGACCGTCGCCGGCTGCTCGCCGCCGGCCTGACCGGCGTCCTGGCCGTCAGCACCGCCGGATGCTTCGGCGGATCGGGCGAAACGCCGCAGCCGATCAAGGTCGGCATGCTCGCCAACATCGACGGCCAGCTCGAAGCACCCGGTGACGAGCTGCGCGACGGGTTCCAGCTCTACCTTGACATGCACGATGGCCAGCTCGGCGGCCACCCGGCCGAGATGGTCATCGGCGACGAGGGGTACGAGAGCGGAGTGGCCGTCGAGTCGGCCACCCGGCTGCTGGAGCAGGACGGCGTCTCCGCGATCACCGGCATCATCAACGGCGGAAACGTCACCGCCATCCTGCCGCTGATCAACGAACACAAGGTGCCGCTCGTCGGCGGGCTGGGCCGACCCGAGCTGGACGACGTGACGTACGTCTGGCACACCAACCTGCTCTCCGAAGAGCCCGGCGTCGCCATGGCACCGTTCGTCAAGCAGGAGGTCGGCAACGGCCGCGTGTACGCCATCGGGCCGGACTTCCAGGGTGGCCGCGACGAGCTGCGCGGCTTCGTCGACACCTTCAAGTCGCTCGGTGGCCGGATCGCCAACCCCACCGGGCAGGCTGTCTTCTCCCCGTTCCCGGGCACCACCGATTTCGGGCCGTACCTTGACGAGATCGCCCAGACCGGTGCCGACGCGATCTACTGCTTCTTCGACGCCCAGAGCGCCATCTCCTTCGTCCAGCAGTACGCCGAGTCGGACGTCGCCGACCTGCCGCTCTACGCGGCGGGCTTCGTGACCGAACCGGCGAGCCTCGATGCGCAGGGCACTGCGGCGGAAGGCATCTACAACGGGCTGAACTACTCCCCCGACCTGGACAACGCGGCCAACCGGGAGTTCGTCGCCGCATGGAACGCCACCTACCCCGGCCGGACCCCCACCTCGATCGTGATGGCGTCGTACGACGCGGCGGCCGTGCTGGACCGGGCGATCACCGCGGCCGGGGTCAACCCGACACCGGCGGAGATCAACACGGCGATCGCCGGGCTGGGGCAGCTCACCAGCCCGCGCGGGCCCTGGCAGTTCGCCAAGACCACCCACGCCCCGATCCAGAAGTGGTACCTGCGCCAGGTCCGCCGCGACGGCCGGGCACTGGCCAACGTGGTGGTGTCCGAGCTGACCACCCTCGGCGGCTGAGCTGGTGGGTCGGGGGACGACTTGTCGTCCCCCGACCCACCAGCACCTTGGTGGCCAGGCCGCACGTCAGGCCGCGTGCCGCGCTGTTGTGTCAGGCCGCGGCGCAGGTCAGCGTCGGAACACTGTTGGTACCGTTCCAGGACCCGATGAAACCGAACGTCGTGCCGGCCCCGGCGCCGAGGCTGCCGTTGTAGCTGACATTGCGGGCGGTCACATTGGACCCACTGTTGGTGACGGTGGCGTTCCAGGCCTGGTTGACGGTCTGGCCGTCGGCGAAGGTCCAGGTCACCACCCAGCCGCTGATCGCCGAACTGCCGGCGGTGACCCGGACGTCGCCCTGGAAGCCACCCGGCCACTGGCCGACGACCCGGTAGCTGGCGGTGCAGGCTCCGCCGCCGGGCGGGGCGGTGGTCGGCGGCACGGTGGTCGGCGGCGCCGTGGTCGGCGGCGCCGTGGTCGGCGGCGCCGTGGTCGGCGGGGCGGTGGTCGGCGGCGTACCGCCGAAGATGCTGGCCTCCCGGGAGGTGGAGCTGATGCCGTTCGGTCCGTTGAAGATCCGCTCACCCCAGGTGGTCATCTGGTTCGGGTCGAAGCTGAGCACCATGTCGAGGATCGGGTCGGTGTTGCCGCTCCACGACCAGCCGAGGTAGCCGAGGCCACGGGCCTGCGCCTCAGCCAGGATCGTGTCGTGGTCCACCTCGCCGGAGTTGAACTGCCAGCCGAACTCGCCGATCACCAGCGGCCAGCCGTTGGCCTCGAAGTCGTCGAGGTAGCTCACGATCGACGAGGCGCTGCTGTAGACCGCGTACATGTGGATCGACAGCACGGTGTTGCCGTGGCTGTCCGCGTCCAGCACCGTCTGGGCATCGGCCCGCATGACGTTCTGCCAGTCCTGACCCCAGTTCGGCGCGTCGACCATCAGCAGGTGTTCGAAGCCGTTGGCCCGCATCCGCCCGATGGCGTTCACGGTGGCCGCCGTCCACTGGCCGGCGTCGACGTTGCCGATCGGCTCGTTGCCGATGTTGATGACGACGTAGTTCTCCTCGCCGACCAGCGCGCTCTTCTGGCTGATCCAGTAGTCGACGGCCTGGTCGAGCGAGGCGGCGGCACCTTCCTCGCCGTACCCGGTGGTGTCGTGCACCTCGAGCACGCAGATCATCCGGTTCCGCTTGCACAGGTCGATCACGTCGGCGACGTCGTTGGACGGACCCCAGCGCTGGCCGCTGCCCAGCACCACCCGTACGGTGTTGGCACCGAGCGCCTTGATGTCGGCGAACGACTCGGTCTCGCCGGTGTACCAGACATGCGGGTGGTTGACCCCGCGCATGACGAGCGGCTGGCCGTTGGCCTCGACGATGTCGGTGCCGCTGATGTGCAGGCCGACGGCCGCGCTGGCCGGCCGCACGACGAGCAGGATCGACGCGACGAAGGTGATCAGGGCAGCGCCGAGGACAAAGAGTGTTCTCTTCATGACCTACCTCAGGTTGAGCCCGGGAAGTCCCGGGACGAGGCGCGCCTGCCCGAGCGCACGGACCCGGAGCGGGGGCGTGCGCGGCGCGCTGTTGCAACGTTTGTAAACCGGGAGTACGAGGACCGGCTCGGCGCTCTACGGTGTGCCAACAAGCTACGTCCGTACCCCGACCGGATGCAATAGCTATCAGTCGATGCGTTTCGACGCGTCGGACGGCGGGGCGGTCGAGGCGCGGACCGCCAGCGTCGGGCGGAACCCGATCTCCCGGTGAACGTGCCCCGGCCTGGCCTCGTCCAACAGCAGTTCGGCGGCGGCCCGGCCCAGCCGATACTTCGGCTGGCTGACCGTGGTCAGCGCAGGCGCCAGCCGGCGGGCGAACGGCAGGTCGTCGTAGCCGACGACCGAGATGTCCGCCGGCACCCGGACACCGGCTGCGGCGAACCCGTCCAGCAGGCCCAGCGCCGCCGTGTCGTTGAGACAGACCACCGCGGTCACCGGCGGGGTCGCGGCGAGAATCAGCGCCGCCGCTGAGGCGGCGGCTTCGACCAGCGGCGGCGGATGCAGCGGTACGCGGACGTCCAGCAACCCCGTCGCCGGGTCGAGACCGGCGGCGGCCAGCGCCTTGCGTACGCCGTCGCGACGGCGAGCCACCGGCCCGGCGTCCCGGGTGCCGCCGAGGAACGCGATCCTGCGGTGCCCCAGCCCGACCAGATGCTCACCGGCCAGCCGGCCACCGGCGACGTCGTCGACCGCGACCGCGCACAGGTCGAGCCCTGCGCGCGGATGGTCGATCAGCACGACCGCCATCCCGTGCTGACTCATCCACAACAGCGGCGCCGGGTCCGTACCGACCGGCGCGATGATGACGCCCCGTACGGCCTGGGTCTGCAGCAGTTTCAGCAACTGCCGTTCCTTGGCCGGGCGCAGGTCTGTGCTGCAGGCCAGCACCAGACAGCCGTGCTCGGCGAGCTCGTCCTCGATGCCCCGGTTGACCTCGGCGTAGAACGGGTTGGCCAGGTCCAGGGTGACGCTGGCGACGATCGGGCTGGGCCGGCCGCGCAACTGCCGGGCCGGACCGTTCGGCACATAGCCGACGGACTCGATGACGGCCTCCACCCGGCGGCGAGTCGCCGGCGCGACGATCGACGGTCGGCTCAGCACGTTGGCCACGGTGGAGACCGATACGCCAGCAGCCCGAGCGACCTCACGCATGCCGATCCGTCGCGCCGGTACGTCCCTGGGCACCATGGTCGCTCCCGCCCGTCGCTGGGTCATCGCAGGTGGCACGCCTGACGTTCGGACAACTGCCGGTAGTCCGCGAAAGATGAGTCCACAATAGTCAATACATGGACGTCCGCGACAGCCGCCAACCGGGTCGATGTCCGCCGACGAATATCCGCCCGGTACCCGGGCACCCGGTGGCACGATGGCAGCATGATGACGATCGGCATGCTCGGCGGCATGAGCTGGGAAAGCAGCGCCCACTACTACCGGCTCGCCAACGAACTGGTCCGCGACCGGCTGGGTGGGCACCATTCGGCACGGTGCGTGCTCTACTCGGTCGACTTCGCCGACATCGAACGACGGCAGGCAGCCGGCGAATGGGACGAAGCCGCCGACCTGCTCGCCGACGCGGCGCGGCGGGTCGAAGCGGCCGGCGCCGACCTGCTGCTGCTGTGCACCAACACCATGCACAAGGTCGCCGACCAGGTCGCCGCCGCAATCGACATCCCGTTGCTGCACATCGCCGACGTCACCGCTGACGCGGTCCGCAGCCACGGGCTGCACACGGTCGGTTTGCTCGGCACCGCGTTCACCATGGAGCAGGACTTCCTACGCGACCGGCTGGCCGGTCACGGCCTGACCGTCCTGGTGCCCGACGCCGCGGATCGCAAGATGGTCCACTCGGTCATCTACGACGAGCTGTGCCTCGGGGTGGTCAGCGAGTCGTCCCGGGCCAGGTACCTGAAGGTCATCGAGCGGCTGATCGCCGCCGGCGCGCAAGGCGTGGTGCTCGGCTGCACCGAGATCGAGCTGCTGGTCCGACAGGAGGACACCCCGCTGCTGCTCTTCCCGACCAGCCGGCTGCACGTCGCCGCCGCCGTCGACCAGGCGATCGCCGCCGAGGCGGCGGCGGTCACCGTCTGAGCCGTCGCGGGTCCGGTCGGCGGGCGTCCCCCAGCGGGTCGACGCCCGCCGGGGGAACCCGACGTCCGGCGGTTCAGACGGTACGGGCCAGTCGGTCGGCGAGCAGCTTGGCGAACCGGGCGGGGTCGTCGAGTTCACCGCCCTCGGCGAGCAGCGCGGTGCCGTACAGCAGCTCGGCGGTTTCGGCCAGCGCCGGATCGTCGGAGCGGGCACCGTACGCCTCGCGCAGGCCGGTGACCAGCGGGTGGGTCGGGTTCAGCTCCAGGATCCGCTTGATCTTCGGCCCGTCCTGACCCATCGCCCGGTACATCCGCTCCAGCGCCGGGGTCATGTCCGCGGCGTCGCCGACCAGGCAGGCCGGCGAGGTGGTCAGCCGGGTGGACAGCCGTACCTCCTTGACCTGCTCGTCGAGCGTCTGGCCCAGCCAGGACAGCAGCGGGGCGTACGTTTCCTTCTGCTGTTCCCGCTCCGGGTCGGACTCGGCGGTGTCGTCGTCGCCGGCCAGGTCGACCTGGCCCTTGGCGATCGACCGCAGCTTCTTGCCATCGTAGTCGGCGACCGACTCGACCCACATCTCGTCGACCGGGTCGGTGAGCAGCAGGACCTCGTACCCCTTGGCCTTGAACGCCTCCATGTGCGGCGAGTTCTCGATCATCGTCCGGGACTCGCCGGTCATGTAGTAGATGTCCTCCTGACCGTCGGGCATCCGCTCGATGTACCCGGCCAGGGTGGTCAACTGCTCCGGGTCATGGGTCGAGGCGAACGACGAGATGTCCAGGATCGCCCGCTGGTTCTCGTAGTCGTTGAGCAGGCCTTCCTTCACCGCCCGGCCGAGCTGGGTCCAGAACGTGCGGTACCGGTCGGCGTCGTTGTCCATCAGCTCCTTGAGCGAGGAGAGCACCTTCTTCACCAGCCGCCGCCGGATCAGCTGGATCTGCCGGTCCTGCTGCAGGATCTCCCGGCTGATGTTCAACGACAGGTCCTGCGCGTCGACGACGCCCTTGATGAACCGCAGGTACTCCGGGATCAGCGCCTCGCAGTCGTCCATGATGAACACGCGCTTGACGTACAGCTGCACGCCGCGCCGGGCGTCCCGCATGAACAGGTCGAACGGCGCCTGCGCCGGCACGAACAGCAACGCCTCGTACTCGAAGGTGCCTTCGGCCTTCATGTGGATGATGTCGAGCGGGTCGTTCCAGTCGTGGCTGACGTGCTTGTAGAACTCCTTGTACTCGTCGTCGGTGACCTCGGAACGGGGCCGCGCCCACAGCGCCTTCATCGAGTTGAGGGTGACCACCTCGCTGGTGGTCTCACCGTCGGATTCACCGGGACGCTCGGTGGTGGTGCGGATCGGCCAGGCGATGAAGTCCGAGTACCGCTTGACGATCTCCCGGATCTTCCACTCTTCGGTGTAGTCGTGCAGCTGGTCGTCCTTGTCCTCGGGCTTGAGGTGCAGGGTGACCGTGGTGCCCTGAGGCGCCTCGTCGAGCGTCTCGATGGTGTAGGTGCCCTCGCCGGACGACCCCCAGCGGGTCGCCTCGGTCTCCCCGGCCCGCCGGGTGGTCAGCACGACCCGGTCGGCGACCATGAAGGTGGCGTAGAAGCCGACCCCGAACTGCCCGATCAGCTCCTGCGCGGCGGCTTCCTTGGATTCCTTCATCTTGCGCAGCAACTCGGCCGTGCCGGACTTGGCGATCGTGCCGATCAGGCTGACCACCTCGTCCCGGGACATGCCGATGCCGTTGTCCCGCACGGTGAGGGTGCGCTGTTCGCGGTCGGCCTCGATCTCGATGTGCAGGTCAGACGTGTCGACGTCGAGATCCTTGTCGACCAGCGCCTGCAAGCGCAGTTTGTCCAGCGCGTCGGAGGCGTTCGAGATCAACTCGCGCAGGAAGATGTCCTTGTTCGAGTAGATCGAATGGACCATCAGCTGCAAGAGCTGGCGCGCCTCGGCCTGGAACTCACGCGTCTCGACCCCGGTGCTCACCTGGATTCCCTCCTGGAGACGAATTGCCGTCGGAAGCCTGGCTTCCACCGAGAATCGTACGGTCCGGGTCCGCCGGATATCCGGCCACCTCGGTCGCCTTGAGGGTCGCCCACACCCGCTCGCCGCGACGCAGGTCGAGGTGCGCGGCCGCCGCCGCGGTGACGTCCGCTCCGACCGGTAACGGCCCGGCCAGCTCGACCCGCAGCCGGTCGCCGTTGCGGGCGACGCTGCTGACGGTCGCCGGCCACGAGTTACGCGGGCTGCCGTCCGGACGCTGCCGGTAGAGCGCCACCGCCGACGGCGGGAACGCCACGAACACGTCGCCGCGCTGCGGCTCGGCGGCGACCAGCCGGAAGCCGCCGGGCAGCGTGACGGTGACACCGTCCCCGCTGCCCCGGTAGAGGTTGAGCCCGACCAGCCGGGCCACGTATTCGCTGCGCGGGCGGGCGGTGACGGTGGCCGCGTCACCCGACTGCACCAGCCGGCCGTCCTCGACGATCACCAGCCGGTCGGCGAGCATCATCGCGTCCAACGGATCGTGGCTGACCAGCACCGCGACGCCGGTGTGCGCGGCGAGGTGCTGCCGCAGGTGGGCGCGGGTCTCCGCGCGGGTCCGGGCGTCGAGCGCGGCGAGCGGCTCGTCGAGCAGCAGCAGTTGCGGGCGTACGGCGAGCGCCCGGGCCAACGCGACCCGCTGCGCCTGCCCGCCGGACAGTTCCCGGGGCCGGCGGCGGGCGTGCTCGGTCAGCCCGACCCGGTCCAGCCAGCCAGCCGCCGCCTCCCGCGCGACGCGACGCGGCACGCCGTGGCTGCGCGGCCCGAACGCCACGTTGTCCAGCGCGGTCAGGTGCGGAAACAGCAGATAGTCCTGGAAGACCACGCCGATCGGCCGGTGCTCCGGTGCCACCAGCACCCCAGCCTCCGGCTGGTCCAGCGTCCGGTCACCGAGGCGCAGGTGGCCGGCGTGCAGCGGCTGCAGCCCGGCGAGGGCCCGCAACGCCGTGGTCTTGCCGGCGCCGTTGGGCCCGAGCAGCGCGACCACCTCCCCGGCGGCGACGGTCAGCCGCAGGTCGAGGGTGAACCCGGCGCGGCGGACCACCAGATGCGCGTCGAGCGCCGCCGCCGGCCCCGGGTCGGGTACGGGGTCGGGGTCGGCCCGTCGCCGGGTGGTCACCGCAGACCACCGACCCAGCGGTCGCGCAGCCCGGCGAGGATCACCACGGAGACGGTCAGCAGCAGCAGGCTCAACACGATCGCGGCGTCGAGGTCCTGCTCCAGGGCGAGGTAGACGGCGAGCGGCATGGTCTGCGTACGGCCGGGGAAGTTGCCGGCGAAGGTGATGGTGGCACCGAACTCGCCGAGCGCCCGCGCCCAGCACAGCACCGAACCGGCGGCGATCCCAGGGCCGACCATCGGCAGGGTGACTCGGCGGAACGTGGTCCACCGGCTGGCCCCGAGGGTGGCGGCGGCCTCCTCGTACCGGGGGTCGGCACCGCGCAGCGCGCCCTCGACCGCGATGATCAGGAACGGCATGGCGACGAACGCTTCGGCGAGCACGACGGCGGTGGTGGTGAACGGCAGGGTCACCCCGAATGCGCTGTCCAGCCAACCGCCGACCAGGCCGCGCCGGCCGTAGACGAGCAACAGCGCGACGCCGCCGACCACCGGCGGTAGCACCAGCGGCACGGTGACCAGGGCGCGGATCAGACTCCGGCCGGGAAACCGGGTGCGGGCCAGCAGCCAGGCCAGCGGTACGCCGAGCAGCAGGCACAGGACGGTGGCAGCGGTGGCGGTGAGCAGCGACAGCCGAAGCGCGTCGAGGACGCCGGGCGCGGTGAGCCGGGCCGGCAGCTGCCCCCACGGGGTACGCAGCAGCAGCCCGGCCAGCGGCAGCGTCAGGAAGGCCAGCCCGGCCAGGGCGGGCAGGGCGAGGAAGACCGGCGGCCGCCGGTCGGTGCGGCGACGTCGCCGGCTGACGGCGGGCGGCGCGGTCACGGTCACGGACTCTGGAAGCCGGCGGCGGTCAGGACGGCCTGGCCGGCGGCGGAGCGGACGTACCCGACGAAGGCCTCCCCGGCCGGCGGGTTGGCGGCGGCGGCCAGGGTGACGATCGGGTAGTCGTTGATCGCCTGGGCGGACTCGGCGAACTCGACGGCGTCGACCTCGTCGGCGGCGACGGCCGCGTCGGTGCGGTAGACGACGGCGGCGTCGACCTCGCCGAGGCGGACCTTGGACAGCGCGGCGCGGACGTCCCGTTCGAAGGTGACCGGGACGAGGTCGCTGCCGGCGGCGTCGAGCGCGGTACGGGCGGCCGCCCCGCATGGCACCTGCTCGGCACAGAGGGCGACCTTGACGCCGGACCTGGTGAGGTCGGCCAGCCCGGTGACCCCGGCCGGGTTGCCGTCCGGGACCGCGATGACCAACTGGTTGCGGGCGAAGACGGCTGCCTCGCCGGCTGCCTCGCCGGCGGAGACGATCGTTGCCATGGTGGCCGGGCTGGCGGCGGCGAACACGTCGGCGGGTGCCCCGGCGGTGATCTGCTGGGCGAGCTGGGAGCTGCCGGCGAAGCTGAAGGTGACGGACACCCCGGGGTTGGCCGCCTCGAAGTCGGCTCCGATCCGGGTGAACGCGTCGGTGAGCGAGGCGGCGGCCAGCACGGTGAGTGGGCCGGTGACGCCGGCTACGGCGTCGTCCCGGGCACCGTCGGAGACTGATCCGGTGCCGGTGCCGGTGCCGGTGCCCGTGCCGGTGCCGGTGGCGCAGCCGGCGGCCAGCAGCGCGGTGGCGGCCACCAGGGCGAGGGAGCCGGCGCGGCGGCGCATCAGTTGCCCCGTTCGACGACGACGTTGGTGGACTTGACGACGGCGGTGGCGGTGGTGCCGACGGTCAGGCCGAGTTCGTCGACGGCTTCGCTGCTCATCAGCGAGACGATCCGGAACGGGCCGGCCTGGATGTCGACCTGGGCCATCACGGTGTCACGGGTGACCGCGGTGACGATGCCGCGCATCCGGTTACGGGCCGACGACCGGCCGACGCCCTCGTCGGGGTCGTCGGCGAGGGCGCGGGCGAAGGCCGCCAGATCGACGCCGGCGATCATCCGGTGACCGTTGCCGTCCCGGGCAGCGGCGAGTTTGCCGGCGTCCACCCAGCGCCGCACGGTGTCGACGCTCACGCCGAGCAGTTCGGCGGCGTCGCCGATCCGGTAGGTCGTCACGGACCAGACGTTATCCTCTCGCACCTGCGATGCGAAAGACAGTTTCACCTTGCAGATGCGAGTCAGGGGCGCACCTGAACGCCCGTCGGGCAGCGCCGCGCCACCAACCGCCGGGGTCCAGCTGGAACGGGCCGTGGTCCACTTGATGGTGTGACCGTCGCGCAGACCGCCGAACCCCCCGTCGCCGACCGCCGATTGCCCCGGCTCCGCCTGCTCTGGTCGTTCGCCCGGCCGCACCGCCGCGCGCTGGGCCTCGGCCTGTTCCTCGCTCTGATCGGCTCCGCCGCCGGCCTCGCCACCCCGATGGTCACCAAATGGGTGCTGGACACCCTGACCGGGGCGGCGTCGCTGCGCGGCCCGGTGCTCGCGCTGCTCGGGCTGCTCGTCCTGGGTGTCGTGATCTGGCTGTGGCAGTGGATCCTGCTCGGCACCGTCGGTGAACGGGTGATCCTCGACGCCCGCCAGTCGATGGTGCGCCGACTGTTCCGGGCCACCGTGCCGGCCGTCACCGCCCGGCCCACCGGCGAGTTCGTCACCCGGGTCACCTCGGACACGGTGCTGCTGCGCGAAGCCGCCTCGTCGAGCGTGATCGGCCTGATCAACGGCTCGGTGCGGCTCGTCGGCACGCTGGTGCTGATGGCCGTGCTCGACCTGGTACTGCTCGGCGCCACCGTCGCCTCGGTCGCCGGGATGACCGTCCTGTTCAGCCTGTTGCTGCCGGGCATCGCCAAGGCGCGCGAACGCGCCCAGGAGCATGTCGGCAAGTTGGGCGCGGCGCTGGAGGGCACGTTGCGGGCGATCCGCACGGTCAAGGTGAGCCGGGCCGAGCAGCGCCAGTCGGAGCGGATCGTCGGCGAGGCCCACGAGTCGGCCCGGCAGAACATCGCGGCCATCCGCCGCGAAGCCCTCGCCTGGACCGTCGCCTGGGCCGGCATCCAGTTGGCCATCATCACGATCCTCGGTCTCGGTGCCTGGCGGGTCGGCACCGGCGCACTGCCGGTCTCCAGCCTGATCGCGTTCCTGCTGTACGCGTTCGGACTGATGGAGCCGGTCACCACGCTGAGCCGGCACCTCACCGCGCTGCAGTCCGGGATCGCCGCCGCCGGTCGGATCCGGCAGGTCGAGGCGATGCCGGCCGAGGCCGACCCGACCGCTACACCGGCGCCGGCGGCCCGCCCGGAGCCGGGGACAAGCCCGGAGCCGGCGGCCCGCCGGGCGGGTCGGGCGACCGCCGACACCGACCGACCGGTGCTGGAGTTACGGCAGGTCACCGCCGGCTACGGACCCGACCTGCCGGCTGCGGTACACGACATCGATCTCGCCGTGCCACGCCGTGGGCACCTGGCCGTCGTCGGCCCGTCCGGCGCCGGCAAGACCACTCTCTTCTCGCTGATCCTGCGGTTCCTCGTACCGCAGCGGGGCGAACTGCTGCTCGACGGTCGACCGTACCCGTCGCTGGGCCACGAGCAGGTCCGGAGCCGGCTGGCGTACGTCGAGCAGGACACCCCGGTGATCCCCGGCACCATCCGGGAGAACCTGCTGTTCACCCATCCGGACGCCACCGACGGGGAGATCCACCGCGCGCTGCACGCGGTCCGGCTGACCGAGAAGATCGACTCGCTCGGCGACGGGCTGGACACCCTGCTCACTCCGTCGTCGATGTCCGGCGGACAGCGGCAGCGGATCGCACTGGCCCGGGCGATCCTGCGGCGGCCGGACGTCCTGCTGCTCGACGAGGCGACAGCCCAGGTCGACGGACTCACCGAGGCGGCCATCCACGACTGCATCCGGGAGCAGGCCGGCAACGGCGCGGTGGTCACCATCGCGCACCGGCTCTCCACCGTCATCGACGCCGACATCATCGTGGTGATGGACAGCGGGCGGATCCGGGCGTACGGCGACCACCGGACGCTGTTGGCCACCGACGAGCTGTACCGCGACCTGGTGGAGGCGCTGCGGATCGCCCAAGCCGGCGGGCCGGTGAACGGTGACCGCGTCGGCAGGCCGGTAAACGGTGACGGCGTCGGCACCGGGGATCTGGTGCCGAGCGACGTGGGCTGACCCCCGACGCCGAACTGACCGGCGACACCGTCGGGGGCGCGGCGGGCTGCTCCCGTTTGGTCCGCGCCGCCGGGGGTACCTCGTCGGCCGGGAACGGGGGTTGCCACGATGGCGAATCGGCAGGTACGCGCGGTCGACGCGCTGCTCGACCGGCAGGGCCGGACGTTCAGCGCCGAGGCGGGTATCGCCCTGGCCGACCGGCCGGCACCGCTGTACCAGCTGCTGGTGCTGGCCACCCTGCTCAGCGCCCGGATCTCGGCCGGGGTCGCGGTCGCCGGCGCCCGGGAGCTGTTCGCGGCCGGCTACCGCACGCCGGCGGCGATGTGCGGGGCCAGTTGGCAGGACCGGGTCGACGCGCTCGGCCGGGGCCACTACCGGCGGTACGACGAACGGACCGCCACGATGCTCGGCGACGGAGCCGAACTGTGCCACCAGCGGTGGGGCGGTGACCTGCGGCGGCTGCACGCTGAGGGCGGTGACGACCCGACCGTGCTGCGCCGGTTGCTCACCGCGTTCCCCGGCATCGGCCCGACCGGAGCGGACATCTTCCTGCGCGAGGCGCAGGCAGTCTGGCCCGGACTGCGTCCGTACCTGGACAAGCGGGTGGTGACCGGGGCCCGCAAGCTGGATCTGCCGACCTCGCCGCAGCGGCTGGCCGCCCTGGTGGGTGAGCGCGACCTGCCCCGGTTCGCCGCTGCCCTGGTCCGGGTCTCGCTCGGCGGTGACGCCGGACGGGTCAGCGGGCCGGGCGAGGGCTGACCGGGCCGGACGCCGACTCACCCGGCCGACGCCGGTCGAGCGTGCGCCGGGCCGGCGCGTCCCGGATCGGGGTGAGGATGTCGCCGATCAGCGCGGCCATCGCCGGGGACGGTTCCAGCCGCAGCTCCCGCAGGGCCAGATCGCGGTACGCGTAGAAGGCATGCAGCGCCTCGTAGGCGTTGCCCTCGGCGAGATGGATCTGCACGATCAGCCGGTGCGGGGTCTCCCGCAACGGTTCGGCACCGACCGCTTCCAGTGCGGCCTGCAGCGCCTCGTCGTGCCGGCCGGCGTCCAGATGGGAGCGGGCGATGTGCTCGAGCAGGTGCAGCCGCAGTTGCCGTAGCCGTTCCCGTTCCAGCAGCACCCAGTCGTCGTACCAGCCGGGCAGCAGGTCGTGCCGGGCGGCGGTGAGCACCGCGTCGGCCAGCCGCGGATCCCCACCGTCGCGCACCCGCGCGGCGGTCCGGACCAGGTCGTCGACGTCGACCTGGACCCGCTGGTCGAGCCGGACGGTGTCGCCAGCGGTCCGCAGCGGGCAGTTCGGCTCCTGACGCAGCCGCCACAGTGCGGTACGCAGCGAGGACAGTGCGCGGTCCTCGGCGGCTTCCGGCCAGAGCAGACCGGCCAGGTGGGCACGGGTGGCGCCGGGTCGCAGCCCGATCACCGCGACGATCCGCTGCAGTCCACGGGGGATCGACACGGTCTCGTGCTGGTGGATCAAACGGAAGCCGCCGAGGAGCAGCAGTCGGAATGATGCCCCCGCGTTGCCTGCCTCTGACGTCACGGCCGAACCCCCTGCACACGTCAGTCACCGGTCGCCGCCCTTGCATCACGTCATCGCGTCACGAAGATTATCAATCACGATTACTCTCAGTCAACACACAGTCGGCTACCCGATTCGCTCGACCCACCGATTCAATCCCGTCTGACCTGGGATTTTGTCAATCTCAACGACCGCCAGTGGTCCCGACGCACATTGAGAACGATCACGCACTGTACTCATAGTCCGTCACGTCGGCGTCACCGACGGGCGATGACCCGGGCGGTACGGACAACGCGCCGGTGACGCCGACGGCGGCAAGGTTGGCCAGGACCGGGCCCGACGCCGCTGGGAGGAACCATGGATCGCTCGCTGATCATCGCCAAGGTGGTCCCCGACGCGGAGCAGCAGGTCGCGGAGATCTTCGCCGAATCGGACCTGACCGACCTGCCCCACCTGGCCGGGGTACGACACCGGTCGCTATACCGGCTGCACGACCTGTACGTGCACCTGATCGAGACCGACGAGACCGGACCGGACGCGGTGGCCGCCGCCCGGCGACACCCCGAGTTCGACGAGGTCAGCCGCCGGCTCGCCAGCTACATCAGCCCGTACCTGGCGACCTGGCGGTCGCCCCGGGACGCGATGGCACACCGGTTCTACCACTGGGACGCACCCACCGGTCGGCCCCGATGACCACCGTGGCGGCCCCGGGCCGCAACCGCTGGCTGCGCTGCCGCGCCTGCCACGCACTGGTCTACCGGCGACGGATGCGCCGCAACCTGGAGGTCTGCCCCGAGTGTGGACACCACCAGCGGTTGACCGCGGCGGAACGGATCGGACAGCTGGTCGACCCCGACAGCTTCACCAGGCTCGCCGACCGCGCCGCCGAGGTGGACCCGTTGGGGTTCGTCGACTCGATGCCGTACCGGCGACGGCTGGCCCAGGCGCGGGCGGCGACCGGCCTGGCGGAGGCGGTGGTGTGCGGCACCGCCCGAATCGGCGGGCATCGGGCCGTCCTGGCGGTGATGGACTTCCGGTTCCTCGGCGGCAGCCTCGGCTGCGCCACCGGCGAGTTGATCACCCGCGCCGCCGAGGAGGCACTCGCCGCCCGGGATCCGCTGGTGCTGGTCACCGCCTCCGGCGGGGCGCGGATGCAGGAGGGCGTCCTGGCGCTGATGCAGATGGCGACGGTCAGCTGCGCGATCGCCGAACTGCGCGCCGCCGGACTGCTCACCGTCAGCGTCGTCACCGATCCGACGTACGGCGGCGTCGCAGCCTCGTTCGCCACCAACACCGACCTGGTGATCGCCGAACGCGGCGCCCGGATGGGGTTCGCCGGCCCCCGGGTGATCCGGGAGACGATCCGCCAAGCGTTGCCCCCCGGTTTCCAGACCGCGGAGTTCCTGCTCCGGCACGGCCAGGTCGACATGGTCGTCGAACGCCACGACCTACGCCCCCGGCTGCGCGCCCTGCTCGCGCTGGCTGCGGGTGGCCGGGCCGGAGCAGGTCCGCTGGCCGCGCCCGCCGGGCGGGCCGAGCCCGCACACCGCACGGCACCGACACCCCGCACCGGACCGACGCCGACCGCCTGGCAGTCGGTGCGTACCGCCCGGGACCTGGCCCGGCCGACCACTCTGGACTATCTGCGAACGGCGTTCGACGGCTTCGTCGAACTGCACGGCGACCGGCTCGGCGCGGACTGCCCGGCGATCGTCGCCGGACTGGCCCGGCTCGGCGACCAGCCGATCGCCGTCATCGGGCAGCAGAAGGGCCACGACGCCCGGGAGATGCTGGCCCGCAATTTCGGCATGGCCAGCCCGGCCGGCTACCGCAAGGCGTTACGGGTGATGGGGCTCGCCGCCCGGCTCGGACTGCCGGTGGTCACCCTGATCGACACCCCGGGCGCACATCCGGGGGTCGACGCCGAGGAACAGGGCCAGGCCGCCGCGATCGCCACCTGCCTACGCACCCTGGCCCGGCTGCCCACCCCGGTGGTCGCCGTCGTCACCGGCGAGGGTGGCAGCGGCGGAGCGCTCGCGCTGGCCGTCGCCGACCGGGTGTTGCTGCTGCAGAACGCCGTCTACTCGGTGATCAGTCCCGAGGGTTGCGCCGCGATCCTGTTCCACGACCGGGCCGCCGCGCCCCGGGCCGCCGCCGCGCTCCAGCTCACCGCGCCCGACCTGGTACGCCTCGGCGTCGCCGACGGCATCGTCGGCGAACCACCCGGCGGCGCGCAGCGCGATCCGGCCGGCGCCGCCGACCGGGTACGGGCGGCGCTGACCGCCGCACTGTCCGACCTGCTCGCCGTACCCATCACCGACCTGCTGCGTCGACGATCCCGACGGTTCCGCCGGTACGGGGCGGGCACCGTCGACGCCGGCGTACCGCAGCCCGACACCGAGCCGACGATCCAGGTGATGCCGCGATGACCAGTGCCGCCGCCAACGGAACCCCGGCCGGGTCGGATCCGGGCGGTCAGCTGCGCCGACTCGCCGAGCAGACCCGGGCGCTGGTCGGTCAACTCACCGGTCCGCTGCGCCGGGTCCAGGTCCGGCACGGCGACACGGTGATCGAGATCGAGTGGCACGACCGGACGACGCCGGTCGCGGCCCCACCGTCGTCTCCGGCCGACACGGCCGCATCCGGACCGACCCCAGCGGCCGGACTGACCGCACCGCCAGCGGACCACGCCACGCCAGCGGACCAGGCCACGCCAGCGGACCAGGCCACGCCAGCGGCCGGGCACCGGATCGGGTCACCGATCGTCGGCACGTTCTACCGGGCCGCAGAGCCCGGCGGAACGCCATTCGTCGATGTCGGCGACTCGATCGAGCCGGGTCAGGTGATCGGAATCGTCGAGGCGATGAAGCTGATGAACGAGATCACCACCGACCGGCCAGGGGTCGTCGTGGAGATCCTGGCCGGCGACGGCGAACCGGTCGAGTTCGACCAGCCGCTGATCATCGTGGCACCGGGCTGAGGAGGCGGTGAGCGTGTTCGAGAAGATTCTGATCGCCAACCGGGGAGAGATCGCGCTGCGGGTCGCCCGGGCCTGCCGGGAACTCGGCGTACGGACCGTAGCGGTGCACTCCACCGCGGACCGCGACTCGGCGGTGGTCCGGTTCGCCGACGAGGCGGTGCAGATCGGCCCGGCGCCGAGCCGGGCCAGCTACCTCAACGCGGCGGCGATCGTCGAAGCGGCCCGGCGCACCGGCGCCCAGGCCGTACACCCCGGATACGGGTTCCTCTCCGAGGACGCCGACTTCGCCGACATCTGCGCGGAGAACGGACTGGTCTTCATCGGCCCACCGCCGCAGGTGATGCTGGCCCTCGGGGACAAGGCCAAGGCCCGGGACGTGCTCGGCGCGGCCGGTCTGCCGCTGCCGCCGGGCAGCCGGGAGCCGGTGCCCAGCAGTGCCCACGCCGCCACGGTCGCCGCCGAAATCGGCTATCCGGTGATCATCAAGGCCGCGGCGGGTGGCGGCGGCCGGGGCATGACGGTGGTCACCGACGAGGCGGACCTGGCGCCGGCGTACCACCGGACCCGGCAGACCGCCCGGGCGGTCTTCGGCGACGACCGGGTCTACCTGGAACGGTTCCTCACCCAGGCCCGGCACGTCGAGGTGCAGGTACTCTGCGACGGCCACGGCAACGGGGTGCACCTGGGCACCCGGGACTGCTCGGTGCAGCGACGGCATCAGAAGCTGATCGAGGAGGGGCCGGCACCTACGCTGCCTGCGGCGATGCTCGACGAGATGGCCGCGGTGGCGCTGCGCGGCGCGCTCGCGGTCGGCTACGTCGGCGCTGGCACCTTCGAGTTCCTGGTCGACGAGAACGACCAGTTCCACTTCATCGAGATCAACTGCCGGATCCAGGTGGAACACCCGGTCACCGAGATGATCACCGGGGTGGACCTGGTGCAGGAACAGATCCACATCGCCTGCGGCACCCCGCTGCGGCTGCGCCAGCCGGACATCCGGCCCCGGGGCGTCGCGGTCGAATGTCGGGTCAACGCCGAGGACCCGCAACGCGGATTCACCCCGACACCTGGCCGGTTGGACCGCTTCGAGATCCCCGGCGGCCCGTTCACCCGGGTCGACACCCACGGCAACACCGGGTACGTCGTCGGACCGCACTACGACCCGCTGCTGGCCAAGGTCGTCGTCTGGGCGCCGGACCGGGAACTGGCGCTCAACCGGATGGAACGCGCGCTGAGCGAATTCGACGTACGCGGCCCCGGCGTCCACACCACCATCCCGTTCCTGCGCCGGGTGCTGGACGACGCCATGTTCCGCAAAGGACGGCTCTCGACCGGCCTGGTCGGCCGGCTGCTCGACGAGCCGTCGCAGACCCGTACGGCCTGACCACACACGCCCGAGGAGGAGCGGATGAGCATCACCGACGATCAGCCGAAGGTCACCGCCGCGGACATCACCGCGATCCTGGTACGCAACTGCGGGCTCGACCCGGCCGGCGCCGCCGACACCCCGGCGGCGTCCCTGGCCGAGCTCGGCCTGGACTCACTGGCGTTGCTGGAGCTGCAGGCCGTGGTCGCCGACCGGTACCGGGTGCGGATCCCGCCGGACAGCGCGGGCCTGACCATCGGCGAGATCGCCGAACTGGTCGCCGACGAAATCGCCGGCGACGCGGCCGCCGGGGCTGCCTCGGACACCGGCCCGTCCACAGTGGCCGCCGTGGACGCCACCGGGCCGCCGCCCGGGCACACCGAGAACAGCGTGGTGATCGCCGCCCCGTTGGATCTCGTCTGGGCGGTCACCAATGACGTCGACCGGTGGCCCGACCTGTTCACCGAGTACGCGTCGGTGCAGATCGTGCACCGGCACGGGGACACCGTGCGGTTCCGGCTGACCATGCACCCGGACGAGAACGGGACGGTCTGGAGCTGGGTCAGCGAACGCACCGCCGACCGGGACCGCCGCCGGGTGCTGGCCCACCGGGTGGAGACCGGACCGTTCGAGTACATGCGGATCCGCTGGGACTACGCGGAGGTCCCCGGCGGCACCCGGATGACCTGGGTGCAGGACTTCGCCATGCGACCGACCGCGCCGCTCGACAACGCCGGCATGACCGAACGGATCAACACCAACAGCCGGATCCAGCTGGACATCATCCGCGACCGGATCGAAACCCTGGCCCGTACCGCAGACCCCGCCGGAGGCACCCCATGAACGATCCACGGCTCGTCGCCGCCCGCGACCTCGCCGCCGACCGTCGACGCGGCGGCGAACTCCGGGTCCTGCTCGGCCCACGCACGGTCGGCAGCACCTCCGGCTTCCTCGGCCTGGCGGTGCTGCGCCCCGGCGAACGCATCGCCGAGCACTACCATCCGTACAGCGAGGAGTTCCTCTACGTCGCGCGCGGCGAGATCGTCGTCGACCTGGACGACCTGCCGGTGGCGGTGCACCGCGCCGAAGGGCTGTTCGTGCCGATGAACACCCGGCACCGGCTGCGCAACGTCAGCAAAGGGCCGGCCGAAGTGGTCTTCCACCTGAGCCCGCTGGCGCCGCGCCCCGAACTCGGCCACGTCGACACCGAGGGACCGGCGGTGCTCGGCCCCGGTCCGGACGCCGCCGGGGCAGGTCGGGACACCGCCAGGTCCGGCCCCCGGCCGGTGCCGCGCACCCGGACCACAACACCCAACGGGCACCGGCCGTGACCGCGGCCGGGTCGCTCCGGCGTACCGTCGTGACCGGTGTCGGGGTAGTCGCCCCCGGCGGCGCCACCCGGGAGGCGTTCTGGGCGACGATCACCGCCGGGCGTACCGCGACCCGCCGGATCACCGTCTTCGACCCGTCCCCGTTCCGGTCCCAGATCGCCGCCGAATGCGACTTCGACCCGGCGGAAGCCGGGCTCGGCCCGCGCGAGCGGCGACGGGCCGACCGGTACGTCCAGTTCGCCCTCGCCTGCTCGATCGAGGCGGTCGCCGACGCCGGGCTGTGCCTCGACGACGCCGGCCGGCAGCGGGCCGGGGTGGCGCTCGGCTCGGCGGTCGGCGGCACCGTGGCTTTGGAGCAGGAGTACGTGGTGGCCAGCGACGCGGGCAGCCACTGGCTGGTCGACCCGGACTGCACCATGCCGTACCTCTATCAGGCGCTGGTGCCCAGCAGCCTGGCCGCCGACGTGGCCTGCCGGCACGGGCTGCACGGGCCGGCGCAGGTGATCTCCACCGGCTGCACCTCCGGCATCGACGCGATCGGCTACGCCCACCAGTTGATCGTCGACGGGGACGCGGACGTGATGCTCGCCGGTGCCGCCGACTCGCCGATCTCCCCGGTCACCGTCGCGTCGTTCGACGCGATCGGGGCGACCAGCCCGGACAACGACGACCCGGCGCACGCCAGCCGGCCGTTCGACAACGACCGGCACGGCTTCGTACTCGCCGAAGGGGCCGCCGTGCTGGTGCTGGAGGAGCTGGACCACGCGCGGCGGCGCGGCGCGCGGATCTACTGCGAGATCGGCGGGTACGCCACCCGCAGCAACGGCTACCACATGACCGGGCTGCGCCCGGACGGCGCGGAGATGGCACTGGCCGTCGTGGACGCGATGAACCAGGCCCGGCTCAACCCGGACGACGTGTCGTACGTCAGCGCACACGGCTCCGGCACCCGACAGAACGACCGGCACGAGACAGCCGCGTTCAAACGGGCGCTCGGAGACGCGGCGTACCGGGTGCCGGTCAGTTCGATCAAATCGATGATCGGGCATTCACTCGGCGCGATCGGCTCGATCGAGATGGCGGCCTGCGCGCTCGCCATGGCGCACGGGGTGGTCCCGCCAACCGCGAACTGGCGCACCCGCGACCCGGAATGCGACCTGGACTACGTCCCGAACACCGCTCGTGAGCTACCGGTCGACGTCGCGTTGTCGGTCGGCAGCGGATTCGGCGGATTCCAGTCGGCGATGGTCTTCGCCCGACCGGAGAGGACAGTACGGTGAGCGCCGACGGCCCCCCGGCCGCGCTGCCCGGTCAGCGGGCCGCGGTGCCCGGCCGGCGGGCGGTGGTCACCGGGATCGGCGTGGTGGCGCCGACCGGACTCGGTGCCGACGCGCACTGGAAGGCGACCCTGGCCGGGCAGTTCCGCACCGGGCGGATCACCCTGTTCGACCCGGCGCCGTACCCGGTCACCCTGGCTGGCGAGGTGGCCGACTTCGACGTGCTGCAGTGGACCGACAACCGGCGGGCGGTGCAGACCGACCGGTGGACCCATCTCGGTTTCGCCGGCACCCGGCTGGCGCTGGCCGACGCCGGGCTGCCGGACACCGCCGACGACCCCGACCGGTACGCGGTGGCGCTGGCCAGCTCGTCCGGCGGCAACCTGTTCGGCCAGCGCGAGCTGCAGCGGCTGTGGAGCCGGCCCGGCCGTACCGTCGGGGCGTACCAGTCGATCGCCTGGTTCTACGCCGCCAGTGTCGGCCAGCTCTCCATCGCCCACCAGTTCAAGGGCGCCTGCGGGGTGCTGGTCGCCGAGGCGGCCGGCGGGCTGGACAGCCTGGCGCACGCCGCCCGGACCATCCGGCGGGGCGCCGACGTGGTGCTGGCCGGTGCCACCGAATGCGCGCTGAGCCCGTACGCGCTGGCCTGCCAGCTGCGTAGCGGGCTGCTCAGCACCGGCACCGACCCGGAGTCGGCGTACCTGCCGTTCGACGTCGACGCCGCCGGCTACCTGCCGGGTGAGGGCGGTGCGGTACTGGTCGTCGAGGAGTTGGGGCACGCGTTGGCCCGGGGTGCGCCGGTGATCTACGGCGAGGTCGCCGGCTGGGGCGCCAGCCACGACGCCCGGCACACCGACCGGCACACCGGCGGCGACGTCGACCAGTACGCCCGGGCGATGCGCCGGGCGCTGGCGACCGCCGGGGTGGCTCCGGCCCAGGTGGACGTCTGCCTGCCGGACGCGCTCGGCGTACCGCGTTTCGACCGGGCCGAGGCGCGTGCGGTGCGGGCGGTCTTCGGCCCGACGCCGCCGCCGGTGACCACGCCGAAGCCGCTGACCGGGCGGGCGCACCAGGGTAGTGCGGCGGTGGACGTGGCGACGGCGCTGCTGGCGCTGCGGCACCGGCTGCTGCCGCCGACCGCCGCGCCACGCCGCCCGGCCCCCGGCTGCGACCTGGACTTCGTCCGTACGCCACGGGAGTGCGCGGGGCACGCCGCGCTGGTCGCCGCCCGTGGCTTCGACGGCTTCAACAGTGCCCTGGTGCTGCGCCGTGACCCGGACTGGGAATGATCGACTACCACCGAAGCTGTGACCATTCGGGTGGTTCTGTCCCGCGACGAGGTGGTCGGCACTCAGTGGCAGTTGATTACCTGGGTATCCTGCGGCCGGAGTTCGCCGCCGCGAGCGCTCATGTCGAGCGTCAGGCGATATCGATCCGATGAATGTGCTGTCGGCACTGTCTGCTGGTACGGATCTGCCGGCCGGTGCGCACTTGTCTCCGCCGATGCAACTGGTCGACGCCCGCCGGGCCGAGCAGCGGGAGAGGCGGATCGGTGGTCACAAAACTCCATCCTGCTGCACCTGGACCGCAGCCGGGCCAGGGCATCCATGATCAGCGACGCTGCCGTGAGTGCCCTGGCCCGGAGCTTGTCAGGTACCCGCTACCGGGTAGCCATGCCACGACCCGTAGTAGTTACTGCTGCTGCCCGGTTTGTCCTCAACGACCCGGAGGTTCGTCAGCACATAGGAGAGTTCGTACGTGGTGCAGTCAACGCCCGACGTGTCGCTGCCGTAGATTACCGGTGCGGTCTGGTACGAGTTCGATGCGGTGGTGTAGTACCCCGCCCAGACCCGGTGCCCGTCGTTCTCCGCGTCACAGATGGTGAGGACCCTACCGTTGTACGAATGTAGGGCGTAGTCGTTGCCCTGGCTCACCCCGTAGGCACTCGCCGGGGTCGGTGCGGCCAACAAGGCCGCCGTGCCGATGCCGATTGCGGCCAGTAGTGCGATGATCCTGCGTCGCATAGTCTTCTCCGATCCAAGTTCCGATTGACAGACGCCCATCGATGTGTTGGCCTTCACCTCCCCTGGTCGGACGGGACGTGCGAGCTGAGAGCCATGGTGACGTTGTGCGCCCCGACGGTGAGCGACTGCTTCACCCGATCCAGCTCGTCAACGTGGGACTCAATGAGGGTTCGCTGGGACTCGGCGGTGGCATCCACCAGGGTGTCCAGATAGCCGACCGCTGTCTTGCAGGCGACGTCCGTTCCGGCCACAGCGACCTCCTGGGGCGACGGTTTCGGGGCGCGGCGCCATTGTTGGTCCCGGGCGGCACTCATCGGTGTCGAGTAGTGGTAGCCGGCCTCCGCCATGCAGGCGCTCCACGCGTCGAACATCGCGGTAACCCGGTCATCGGTGGCGGCCTCCCGCGCCGCTTCCTCCTCCAGACGCGTGACAAGCGAAGTGGTGGCCAGCGGACGGGTGTTGGCCGAGAGCTGGCGTGAGGCCTCACCCCGGCACCCCTCCGCCGGCACCGAATCGCCATCAATAGTGGATACCTGTCCGAAAAGCACCTCGGCCACATCCGCCGGAGGCTCGTGGTGGTGAGCGTGCTCCCGCGAGGCGATCAACGTCCGTGTGCTCCAGCGCGGCGGGTGGTAGCCATGCGCGACTGCCTGTGCCTCATCGACGAGCCCAAACCGCTCGGCCAGCCCTGCGGCGAGTATCGCCCGGCCGACCAACAGGTCCGAGTCGGCCGGCCCGGACCAGGTCAGGCCGAACCGGCTCAGACACGACACCTCCAGTGCCGCCTGGGCTCGATCCGCCCGCTCCTGCTCCTCCGGGCTGATCACATAGTCGTCCAGTGGCAGGACAATTGAGGTGGCTGCCCCGGGTGGCGGCAGGTCCGGGACTTCATGGGAGTGGTCCGCCTCCGCGGCGGTCCCCGAACATCCGGACGCCAACAACGCGGCAGTCAGGGTCAAGCCGGTCCACGGAAGTGCTGTCACCCGACCTCGCCGTCCCATCCTCGCCTCCTCCGGTGAGTGGCTGTGGCTGGGAACAAAGGTACGAAATCATGCCGTGCGACATCATCCATCCATCGATTGACGTATTGCTACCAGTGGTTGAAAAAGAGCACGTCCGGTAAACCCTCGTCGTAGGCGCCGCCGCCCGCCCCGTTAACCTTCGCCGGCATGCGAGCGGTAGTGCACCTGAGGCAACTTTCGGACCGGCATCCGCTGCTGGTAGATGTGGCGTTGGCGGGGGCGACCGCCGCGGTCAGCCTGGCGCTCGGCCGGCAGGATCCGCCGGAGCAGTTCCGCGAGCTCGACGGTGTGGGTTACGCACTGACATGCCTGGTCAACGCGACTCTGGCGGCGCGCCGGCGGGCTCCCAGCTCCGTACTGCTCCTGTACTGCACACTCTGGGTGGGGTATATCGCCACCGGCTACTGGCCCGTGGTGAACAGCGCGGGAGCTCTGCTGGCGCTATACACGGTGGCCGCCCACCGGTCACCCCGGACAAGCGTGACCGCCGCCGTTGTGGTGGCCACGGTATGGTTCTACGGTGGAGTCGCCCTCGGCGCCGGCTCCGCGTGGACTGCCTTGGCGCAGAGCGTGGTCTGGACTGCTGTCGTATGGCACTTCGGGAACCGCGCCCAGCAACTGGCGGAGCGCAACCGGCACCTCGCCGTACTCGCGGAGCGGTTGCGCCGCGACCGCGAGGAGCGGGCCCGCCGTGCGGTCATCGAGGAGCGGGTGCACATCGCGCGAGAGCTGCATGACGTGGTCGCGCACCACATGTCGGTCATCTCCGTGCAGGCAGGGCTGGCCAAATACGTACTCGAGTCCGACCCGGCAACCTCGCGAACCGCGCTGGAAACGGTCCTGCGGGCGAGTGGCGAGGCGTTGCGGGAGATGCGTCGGGTGCTGGCGGTGCTGCGCGTCGACGCGGACGAGGTCGACGGTGCGCCCGACGGTGAGACCTACCAACCCTCACCGGGCATCGGCCGCCTCGACGAACTGGTGGAGCGGGTACGCGGGGCGGGCGTTCCGGTCGAGGTGGTGGTGGTCGGCGTGCCGCGCCCCCTCGCGGCCGGCCTTGACCTGTGCGCGTATCGCGTGATCCAGGAGTGCCTGACCAACGTCCTGCGGCACGCCGGCCCGACCTGCGCCACTGTGACTCTGCACTACGACGCCGACCGATTCGTGGTTCGGGTAAGCGATGCGGGTCGCGGCATGGCCGAATCACGAGACGACGCCAAGCCCGGGCACGGACTAATTGGGATGCGGGAACGCGCCCGAGTCTATGGTGGAACTCTCGTCACCCGCAGCCGGCCACAAGGTGGATTCGAGGTCTTGCTCACGTTACCCACGGCGGCCGCGGAATCGGAGTGGGCTGAGCCAGGGGAGGGCCGTAGATGACCAGCGTGCTCGTCGTCGATGACCAGGTGCTGATTCGCGCCGGGCTGGCCGCGTTGATTGATGCCGCGCCAGGGCTCACCGTGGCCGGTGAGGCCGAGGACGGCCAGGCGGCGGTGATCCAGGCGGAGACTCGCCGGCCGGACGTGATCCTGATGGACATCCGGATGCCACGCCTGAACGGGGTGACCGCCACCGAACGCATCCTCGCCGACGCGACGCACCGTCCACGGGTCCTCGTGCTGACCACGTTCGACCTGGACGAGTACGTCTACGCCGCTCTGCGCGCCGGCGCCAGCGGATTTCTCCTCAAGGACACGCCACCGGAGCGCCTCATCGCGGCCATCCAGACCGTGGCGGCCGGTGACATGCTCTTCGCCCCCACGGTCACAAGACGCCTGATCGAGGCATACACCCGAGACTCCAACCTCCCCCAAGCGCCGCTACCTGACCTGCGAGGGCTCACCGCTCGCGAGATCGAGGTGCTGCGGCTGGTCGGCACCGGCATGACCAACGGCGACATCGCACGCGGACTGGTGGTCAGCGAGGCGACGGTCAAGACCCACCTACATCGGGCGATGACCAAGCTTGGCCTCGCCAGCCGAGCACAGGCCGTCGTGGTCGCGTACGAGAGTGGCCTGGTCACCCCGGGACGCGACGCCACGCCCGGCTCCCGGTCATGAACTCACGGGCGCCGCTCGCGTGCGATCGCCGCGGCCAGGCCGGCGAGCAGGGCGCGCTCGTGTGCTTATTCGCTTACTCGATCACCGAGAAGCTGAGAGTGTTGCTCCGGAACGGCGCCTCGCGGTGACCGTCTGGCCGGTCGACAGCGAGGAACGGATCGAGGTCACCCAGGACGCCACCGTCGCGGAGCCGAAGATCGGCGCTCTGATCCGCCGTCGGTCATCTCGCCGACCCGGCCCCGAAGCGGCAACTGCGGGTCGAGCACGACCGCGAATAGATCCGTCGGGCAAGGGTACGAAAACCTCGGACGGCGCCACGGTCACCGGACGTGGTGGGACCAGCAGGGGAAGGGCAGACACATGCGGATCGGCTACAAGCTGGCCACCGAGGCGTTCGGACCGGCCGACCTGATCGCCCAGGCGGTCCGGGCCGAGCAGGCCGGGTTCGACTTCGTCGAGATGAGCGACCACTTCCACCCGTGGCTGGACTCCCAGGGCCACTCGCCGTTCACCTGGAGCGTGCTCGGCGCGATCGCCGCCCGTACCGAACGGCTCGGGCTGGCCACCGGCGTGACCTGCCCGAGCCTGCGCTACCACCCGGCGATCGTCGCCCAGGCCGCGGCGACCGTGGCGCTGCTGTCCGACGGCCGGTTCACCCTCGGGGTGGGTGCCGGCGAACGCCTCAACGAGCACGTCACCGGGGAGCCGTTCCCGAGTGTGCACGGGCGGCACGAGCGGCTACGCGAGGCGCTGGAGATCATCCGGCTGCTCTGGTCCGGCGGCTACCACACGTACCAGGGAAAGCACCTGCAGCTCGACGACGCGCGAGTGTTCGACCTGCCGCCGACCCCGCCGGTGATCGCGGTGGCCGCCAGCGGCTCGGAGTCCGCCCGGCTGGCCGCCGAGCTCGGCGACGGACTGTTCGCCACCGAGCCGAAGGGCTCGATCGTCGAGCACTACCGGCGGGCCGGCGGCGCCGGACCGCGCTACGCCGAGGTGCCGATGGCCTGGGCGGTGGACGAGGAGCAGGCGGTCAAGGCTGCCTGGGAGTCCAGCCGTTGGGCGGTGACCGGCTGGAAGGTGATGAGCGAGCTGCCCAACCCGGTCAACTTCGAGGCGGCCTCGGCGATGGTCGACGCCGACGACATCGCCGCGCACTTCAGCGTAGGGCCGGACCCGGCGGTGCACCTCGATGCGGTCAAACCGTACGTCGACGCCGGCTTCGACCACATCGTGCTGCAGAACGCCGGGCCCGACCCGGACGGTTTCCTGGACTTCTTCGAGCGAGAGCTGGCCGACCGGCTGCGAGGGCTCGACCGGTGACGGTGGCCGGCTCGGGCGTCGGCGCCGCAGTTGTCAGGCGCGGGCCGGGCCGGAATAGTCGGGGGCGACGTAGACCGGCAGCCGCTCGCCCTGACTGCGGGCGTAACGGCGGGTGTAGGTGACGGGCTTGACCCCGGGTCGGAGCGGCACCGTGTACTGCGTTGGCAAGGTGTCCGCGGCAGCGGCGAGGCGGCGGGGCGTCACCTCGCGACGTTGGTCATGCCACGGGCCACCCAGGAAGAGAACCTTCATATGCCGATCCTTGCCGGTTCAGCCAGCCCGCGCCTCATCCGTACGCACAATAACTATCAAATCCCGCCGGATCCGTCCGTCGCAGCTGGCTGGCCGGCCGGCCGGTGACAGCCCGGCCGGCCAGTGAAGCCCGGTCGGCTCAGCTGCCGGTGAACCGTGCCGGCCGTTTCTCCAGGAACGCGGACATCCCTTCCGCCCGGTCGGCGGTGGCGAACAATCCGTGGAAGACCCTCCGTTCGAACAGCAGGCCCTCGCGCAGTCCGACCTCCTGCGACCGCTGGACCGCCTCGCGGGCGGCGGTGACCGCGAGCCGGCTGTGCCCGGCGATCACCGCCGCCGCCGACCGGGCCTCGGCGAGCAACTGATCTGCGGGCACGATCCGGGACACCAGGCCGCACTGCTCCGCCTCCCGGGCCGGCATCATCCGCCCGGTGAGGATCAGATCCATCGCCTTCGCCGTGCCGACCAGCCGGGTCAGCCGCTGGGTGCCGCCGATCCCGGGAATCACCCCGAGGGTGATCTCGGGCTGACCGAACCGGGCGTCCTCGGCGGCGAACACCAGGTCGCACATCATTGCCAGCTCGCAGCCGCCGCCGAGTGCGTAGCCGGCGACCGCGGCGATCTTCGGCGTCCGGAACGCGGCGAACTCCTCCCAGCCGGCGAAGTGATCGGCCGTCATCGCCTGCACCGGGCTCATCGCCGCCATCTCCCGGATGTCGGCGCCGGCGGAGAAGAAGCCGTCGGACCCGGTGATCACGAAACAGCCGATGTCCGGGTCCCGGTCCAGCGGTCGCAGGGTCGCAAGAAGTTCGTCGCAGAGTGCGGTGCTGAGTGCGTTTCGGGTCGCAGGCCGGTGCAGCCGTACGGTGACCACGCCACCGTCCCGCTCGGTCGTCAGGTGCATGTCGGTTCCTCCAGTCGGGTTGCAGGATGGTGGGTCGGATGGTCCGTGTTCAGTCGGCCCGGTCCCGGTTTCACGAGTCCCAGATAGCGCCGTAGGCGGGGATCCCCCGGCGCTCCAGCCCGTGGACCACCTGCCGGGTGAGCTTCTGGTTGGCGATACAGATCACCGCTTCGGCACCGGTGGCCCGCCACGCCTGGAGCGCCAGGGCCACCATGTCCGGCTTGCCGCGCCGCGCGGTGTCCCAGATGGTGGCGTCGGGCTGCACCCGCAGGATCTCGTCGACCAGCTGGTCGCCGTAGGTCGTCCGTGGGCTGCGGGTGGACCAGACCAGGTGCGCCGGTACCTTGCCGGCCAGCAGATGCGGCAGCACCGGCCCGATGCCGCTGCCGGTGGCGACGTACACCACCCGGGTGAACAGGGTCTCGATGTTGGCCACGCCGGCGGTGGTGATGCCCTTGACCCAGATCCGGTTCGGCGGGTCGTCGATCAGGGCGCCGGTCCAGTCGCCGGCCCGGGAGACGGTCAGTCGGAAGCCGCGCTCACCGGGTGCCGGCACGTTGGCGAACGAGTGCCATTCGAGCAGCGGACGGCGGCTGATCGCGGTGGACGAGCCGGCGAACGGGGTGGTGTGGCCGAACGTCAGCAGGGCCACGTGGTTCGACGGCCGGTCCACCTGCACCGGTACCCGGCGCAGTCGCAGCCACGGCAGGGCGACGCTCACGGTGAGCAGGGCAAGGGTCCACAGCGCCGGCGAGCCGAGCAGCGCGCCAGCCAGCGGCGTACCGTCGCGGGCACCGTCGACGACCAGCACCGTCTGGGCCCACAGGAGGATCAACGCGGCCCACCCGCCGAACCGGTGGACCCGCTCGAACAGGTCGTGCCGGCGGCCGCGGACCGGCGGCAGTGCGGTCGCCACCAATGCCAGCAGCAGCGCGATCAGCAGGTAGGACAGCACCAGTACGGCGGTGACGGCCCGGTCGGCCAGCGCCTGCCGGGTCAGTTCGGCGACGTACCCGGCGAACCAGGCGGTGCCGGCGAGTGCGCCACCGACGTGCAGCCCACCGAAGTGGTACACCTTGCCCAGCCCCCACCGCAGGCGCAGCGGCCACCGGGTCGGCGCCCGGGTGGCCAGCCAGAACAGCAGGTTGATCACGTACTGCTGGCGGATCAGCACGGCCAGGGCGACGTTGGCCAGAGCGGCGTAGGACAGGTTCGCCAGGCCGCCATCGGCCGCCCGCCACCAGCCACCGGTGGTCAGCGCGTAGTACAGCAGCGCGGCGTTGCCGACCAGGACCAGGGCGGCCAGCCGGTGGTACGGCATCAGCCGGGGGTGGCTGAGAATCCGGCGCGCCCACGGCAGCGGAGCCGGTGGATCGGACGGAGTCGAATGGCTGGGCGGGGCCGGACTGCCGGGCAGGCCCGGACTGCCGGACGGAGCCGGTGGATCGGACGGAGTCGGGCGGTCCAGCGACCGGCGCAGCGCAGCCTTGTCGATCTTGCCCCGGTCGGTCACCGGCAGCGCCCCGAGGGCGTGCACCCGCTCGGGCACACAGTAGTACGGCAGGGTCCGGGCGACCGCGTCACGCGCCGCCGTCGGGTCGACGGTCGCCGGGGCGACGAACGACACGAGCGTACGGTCGTCGACCTTGATGGTCGCCGCCCGACGGCACCCCGGCACCGCTTCCAGGACGGCGGAGACCGAATCCAGCTCGACCCGGAACCCACGGACCTTGACCTGGTCGTCGGTGCGGCCGAGATGCTCCAGCTCACCGTCGGGGGTCCAGCGCCCGAGATCCCGGGTACGGAACATCATCCGTCCACCGCCGAGGAACGGGTCCGGGACGTACCGCTGCCCGGTGAGCTCGGGATCGCCGAGGTAGCCGACCGACACGCAGTCACCACCCGCCCACATCTCCCCCACCTCGCCGATCGCACAGGGCCGGCGGTCGGCGTCCAGCACGTACACCGTGTTGTTCGGGGTCGGCCGGCCGATGGTGAGCCGTTCGGAGGCGGGGTCGTGCCGGTGCATGGTGTTGACGATGGTGGTCTCGGTCGGTCCGCAGCCGTTGTAGAAGACCGCCTGTCGGGCCCACCGGTCGGCCAACTCCCGTGGGCACGGCTCACCCGCCACGGCGACCACCTTGACCCGGCGGCACCGGTCCGGGTCGACGGTGCCCAGCACGCTCGGGGTCGCGACGACCACGTCCACCGTCTCGACCGTCGCCGCGATGTCCTGTCCCCGGACGGCCAGGGTGCCGCCGTGGCTGAGGCATCCGAGGATCTCCCAGGCAGCCATGTCGAAGGCGATGTTGAGGATCTGCCCGACCCGCCATCCCGGCTGGATGCCCAGGTCGCCGGGGGCGGTCAGGAGCAGGTTGCACACGTTGCGGTGGGTGACGGTGACCCCGTTGGGCCGGCCGGTGGTGCCGGAGGTGAACAGCACGTAGCAGCCGTCGTCCGGGCTGGTCAGGCCGGCCGGGACGACCGGGTACGCCGATTCCGTCAACGGCTCGGCGAGCAGTTCGTCGACGGCGATCAGCGCCCGGCCCGGCAGGTGCGGCAGCTCACCGACCGTTTCGGTGCTGGTCAGCACGATCCGGATCTCGGCGGTCTCGGTGACATGCCGCAGGTGGGCCTCGGTGGCCACCCCGGCGTGCTGGGGCACGTACGCGGCGCCGGTCTTCAGGGTGGCGAGGATGCCGACCACCATGGGGATCGACCGGCGCATGAACACGCCGACCCGGTCGCCCGGACGTATCCCGTGGGCGATCAGCCGGGCGGCGAGACGGTCCGCCTGCTGGTCCAGTTGTCGGTAGGTGATGCGTTCGTCGAGGTGTTCGACGGCGACCGTGTCGGGGGTGAGGACGGCCCACTGTTCGATCGCGTGCTGGATGTGGGTGGAGCCGGTCGGCTCAGCAGGGCCGTAGCCGAATCGGCGGAACAATTGTCTGTCCTGCTCGGACAGGATGGCCAACGGTCCGGTGCCGACCGCAGCAGCGGCGGTGCCGGGAATGCCGCGTTGCCGCACGGCGCTGGCCCGGGAGCGGGTCGCCGGGAGGGCGGAACCTCGCTGTGACATGACTGCCCCTTTCTCGATGTCGGGGCACCGGCCAAGGAGGACGGTGCGCTTCTCCTCCATCGAACCGCGCAAGTGGTCATTAGCCCACAGACAGTGATGATCGGTAATAAATACGTAAGAGGCGTAAGAAAACGGTTAAGACGGGCGGATCTTGGCGGAAGTCCCGCCGGCACGCGTTGCGCTGCCCGCTGCGCCCGCGACTACCGCCGCCCGGTCGAGGTGCGGCACACTCCCCCGGGTGCGAGAGATACTGATCATCGGGATCGGGGCCGGCGATCCCGACCACCTGACCGTGCAGGCGATCGAGGCGCTGCGTCGGGTCGACGTGTTCTTCCTGCTCGACAAGGGTGCGGTCAAGCAGGACCTGGCGGCGTTGCGGCAGGAGATCCTGCGCCGGCACACCACCGGGGCGTACCGGGCGGTCGAGATCGCCGACCCGGAGCGGGACCGGACCGCGGTGGACTACCAGGCCGCGGTCGAGGACTGGCGCCGCCGCCGCGCCGACCGCTTCGCCCAGCTGATCCGCGACGAACTACCCGACGGCGGCTGCGGCGCCTTCCTGGTCTGGGGCGACCCCGCGCTGTACGACAGCACCCTCGCCATCCTCGACGACCTGCGGGATCGCGACGTCGTCGAGTTCGACCACCAGGTGATCCCGGGGATCAGCAGCGTCGCCGTGCTGACCGCCCGGCACCGGATCGCACTGAACCGGATCGGCCGCCCGGTGCAGATCACCACCGGTCGGCGGCTCGCCGACGAGGGCTTCCCGGCCGGCGTGGACGACCTGGTGGTGATGCTCGACGCGCAGTGTGCCTTCACCCGGTTCACCGCCGCCGACGGCATTGACATCTACTGGGGGGCGTACCTCGGCACCCCGGACGAGATCCTGATCGCCGGCCCGGTGCACCGGGTGGCCGACCGGGTCGTCACCACACGCGCCGAGGCCCGCCGCCGCAAGGGCTGGATCATGGACACGTACCTGCTGCGGCGTACTCTTGTCCAGACAACCGGACAGCACCAGAAGACCGGACAGCAGACACGAGACGATCAGGCAGACGATGACTGACCAGGCCCGGCCGGTCGACCGGGACAGCCCGATGCCGCTGTGGGCCCAGCTGCACGACGACCTGGTCCGCCGGTTGACCGCCGGCGGGTTCGCCGCCGGCTTCCCCGGCGAGCACGAGCTGGTCGACGAGTACGGCGTCAGCCGGCACACGGTACGGGAGGCGTTGCGCCGGCTACGCCAGGCCGGGGTGCTGGACTCGGCCCGGGGCCGACGGACCGCCGTCCATCAGCAGCGGATCGAGCAGCCGCTCGGTGCCCTCTACTCGCTCTTCCACGAGGTGCAGGCGCGGGGAATGCGCCAGCGCAGCGAGGTACTCGCCCGCGACCTGCGGGTCGACGTCGCCGTCGCGGCCCGGCTCGGGCTGGACCCGGACACCCACTTCGTACATCTGGAACGGCTCCGGTTCGCCGACGACGAACCGTTGGCCACCGACCGGGTCTGGCTGCTGGCCGAGCTGGCCCGGCCGCTGCTCACCACCGACCTGACCGGTACCGGCATCTACAGTGAGCTGGCCGGGCATGGGGTCCGGGTCACCGACGGCGAGGAACGCATCCACGCCATCGTGCCCACCGCCGAGCAGCGCCGGCGGCTGGGCGTCGGCCGGGGCGTCGGTCTACTCGCCGTCGAACGGATCGGCCGGGCCGACGGGCGGCCCGTCGAATGGCGGGAGACCTTCGTCCGTGGCGACCGGTTCAGCCTGGTCGCCGGCTGGGCACCGCACCGGGCGTACCAGTTGCGGGTGGCCGACGGATCCCCGTTGCGCTCACCCGCCGGGCGCTGACCGTGCGGGTCGCCCGGTTGATCTCCCTGGTCCTGTTGCTGCAGTCCCGGGAGACGATGACCGCTGCGGAGCTGGCCCGCGAGCTGGAGGTTTCCGAGCGCACCATCTACCGCGACGTGCTGGCGCTGTCCGCCGCCGGGGTGCCGGTCTACGCCGACCAGGGCCGGGCCGGCGGGTACCGGCTGCTGGACGGCTACCGGACCCGGCTGACCGGGCTGAGCCGGGCCGAGGCGGAGACGCTGTTCCTGTCCGGGCTGCCCGGACCGGCCGATGAGATGGGCCTCGCCGACGTACTCGGGGTAGCCCAGCTCAAGGTGACCGCCGCGCTGCCGGTCGGGCTGCGCGACGCCGCCGGCCGAGCCCGGCAGCGGTTCCATCTGGACGCGCCCGGCTGGTTCCGGCAGGCCGATCCGCCGCCTGCGCTGGCCGACCTGGCCCGCGCCACCTGGCAGGACCAGGTGGTCCGACTCAACTACCGGCGGAGCGGCACCGAGGTGGTCAGAACGGTGCAGCCGTACGGTCTGGTGCTCAAGAACGGCACCTGGTACCTGGTCGGCAGAGTCCCCGAGGTCGGCCAGGTCAACAGCGTCGGCCAGGTCAACGACGTCGGCCAGGTCAACGACGGCTACCGGATCTACCGGGTGGACCGGATCGCCGCAGTCGAGGCCACCGGCGACGTCTTCGACCGCGACCACCGCTTCGACCTGGCCGACGTGTGGGCGGCCGGCACCGCCAACTTCGTCCGCAGCATCCTGGTCGACGAGATCGTCGTACGGCTGAGTCCGGCCGGGCTGCGGGCGCTGCGCTGGGCGGTGGAGGCACCGGCCGCCCAGGCAGCGCACGAGGCGGCCGGGCCACCCGACGGTCAGGGCTGGGTGCACACCCGGCTGCCGGTCGAGTCGCCCGACGTGGCGTACAGCCAACTGCAGGCGCTCGGTCCGGAGGTGGAGGTGCTCGCCCCGCCCGCGCTACGGGACCGGATGCGCGACGCCGCCCGCCGGCTCGCCGCGCTGTACGGCGACACCGCCGGTCAGCGGTAACCGGTGGTGTCCGCCGGCCGGCCGGTCTCGACGACCTCGACGATATAGCGGTACGCGTCCGGGCTGCTGCCGTCGACGTCGGTGAAGCCGTACTCGCCGGCCAGCTGCCCACTGGACAGTGACCGCCCGGTGAACCGGGACACCTGCGGATCGGCGGCGAGCGCGACCACTGCCCGACCGACCAGCGCCGGTGTCTCGGAGATGGCGAAGTGCGGGTCCTTGGCGGTGCCGTCGCGCCAGTTCGCCTCGGTCACCCCGAAGTGATCCAGCATGGCCTCGGACCGGATCCAGCCCGGGCTGAGCGCCACCGCTGTCGCGCCGTACGGCCGCAGCTCCTCGGCCTGGGCGAAGGCCAGCCGGATGACGGCGTTCTTGGCCGTGTCGTAGAAGACCGACTCGCGGTAGTGGGTGCCGTTGTAGTCGGCGGTGCCGTCGGTCATCTCCACCACCAGCCCGCCCGGCTGGCGGATCAGCAGCGGCAGCGCGTAGTGGCTGGTGATCAGGTGGGTGTCGATGGCGAGCCGCAGCGTCCGCAGGCCACGGTCCAGCGGCTGCTCCCAGATCGGCGACTCGAAGTCGGTCAGATGGTCGGCCCCCCAGATGTCGTTGACCAGCACGTCGAGCCGGCCCTGTTCACGGTCGATCCGCTGCACCAGGGTACGGACCTGGTCCGGTTCCAGGTGGTCGGTCGGCACCGCGACTCCGGTGCCGCCGGCGGCGTCGACCAGTTCGGCGGTCTCCTCGATCGTTTCCGGGCGGTCCATCTCGGAACGTTGCCGTCGGGTGCTGCGGCCGGTGACGTAGACGGTGGCGCCGGCGGCACCGAGTTCGATGGCGATCCGCCGGCCGGCGCCGCGGGTCGCCCCGGCGACCAGTGCTGTCCTGCCGTTCAGTGGTGTGGTCATGCCGCTGACGGTGCCAGCAAAACCTGACATCCGACGTCAGCTTTTCCAGAAAACAGCAGCCTTGTTGACTCCATCGAATAGGGTCGATACATTGCCGTAACAATAGGAAAACCCTTTCCCCGCGTCGCTGTGGGGGCACGACCAGGCAGAAGCAGTCTCCGACAACCCAGGAGGTTCCATGACAGCCACCAGATGGCGGCGCTGGCGTACCGGCGTCGTGGCGCTCGCCACGACCGCCATGGTCGCCACCGGCGCAGCGGTCGGCATCCAGCACGCGGCCGCTGCCACCGTCGACACCAACGCCTGGTACGTGCTGGTCAACCGGCACAGCGGCAAGGCGATCGACCTGTACAACTGGGCGACCAACGACGGCGCGCCGATCGTCCAGTGGGCGCGCAACGACCAGGCCGTTCAGCAGTGGCAGTTCGTCGCGGCCGGCAACGGCTACTACAAGATCCGGTCCCGGCACAGCGGCAAGTACCTGGAACTGCCCAACGCCAACGACGGCACCCAGCTCGTCCAGAACTCCGACAACGGCAGCACCCGCCAGCATTTCGGGGTGCTGGACTCGGACAGCGGTTACGTCCGGTTCGTCAACCGGCACACCAGCAAGGTGCTGGACGTGTGGGAGTGGTCCACCGCCGACGGCGGGATCATCTCCCAGTACCAGGACCTCAACGGCTGGAACCAGCAGTGGCAGATGGTCCGGGTCGACAGCGGCGGCCCGCCGCCGACCACCCCGCCGCCGTCCGGCGGCTGCGGGTCCGGCTCGTTCAACGCCGAGGCCGTACAGAACGGCTCG
The DNA here is from genome assembly GCF_049179115.1 of Solwaraspora sp. WMMB762. Lineage (NCBI taxonomy): Bacteria > Bacillati > Actinomycetota > Actinomycetes > Micromonosporales > Micromonosporaceae > Solwaraspora > Solwaraspora sp. WMMB762. The sequence goes on along the minus strand of NZ_JBMHMD010000001.1, from coordinate 5,992,977 downwards.
ACCTGGACGGCACGCAACGGCGGCAGCACCGTCTACACCGGCTCCAGCATGCTGTCGGCCATGCAGGCGGCGGTGAACAGCCTGTCCGCCGGGCGCAACAGCAAGCAGAAGGTGATCGTGCGTGGCTCCGGGTCGATCAGCGCCGGCTCCCGGCTGTCGCTGCCGTCGTACACCGTCCTGGAGGTCTGCGGCACGGTCAACGTGACCGGTTCCGGCTCCGGTGACCAGGCGGTGGTCTACGCCCGCGGCGTCACCGACGTCGAGGTGACCCGGCTCAACATTACCGGCAACCCGCTGTACGGGATCTTCATCCGCAACGGCAACAACATCACCCTCGGCCAGATCGACATCCGGGTCACCGCCGGCCTGGGCATCCGGATCGACAACCACGGCGACCGCAGCCAACGGTCCCGCAACGTGCGGATCGACAACGTGTACGTGCAGGGCACCAGCGCGCACGGCGTCGAGACGTACGGGGTCGACGGGCTGACGGTCGGCACCGTCACCGCCCGCAACACCGGCTACTCCGGCCTGATCCTCAACGACACCATCAACGCGACCGTCGGCACCGTCGACGCGCAGGGCGCCGGCACCGGCACCGGCTACGCCGGGTTCCGGATGGCCAACCGCAACGGCCGGGTCGGCAACAGCTACCCGACGAACATCCGGGTCGGCACGGTCATCGCCCGGGGCGGCGGCCGGGGCATCTTCTGCGTGTCGGAGTCCGGCGGCGCGGTCATCGACCGGATCGACATCTCCGGCACCGGCAGCAACTCGATCCTGCTGGAGAACTGCTACAACGTGAACATCGCGGCGGTCTCCGGTTCGGTCAACGGCTCGGACGTGCGGATCGCCTCGCGCACCGAGTTCCCGGTGTCGCGCGACATCACCCTGCAGAACCTGACGCTGACCAATTCGCAGATCAACGAAAACCCGTGCGGGCAGAACATCGTGATCCGCAACATCGCGCTGAACAACTCGACCATCAACCGCTGTTGACGGGCCGGCCGGCGCGGCGGCACCGGCGGGTGCCGCCGCGCCGGCTCACCCCGCCAGCTGGCCGCCGGGCCGGCTCAGCCGCCCGGCTGGCCGGCGCGCCGCCACCCGACGAACTGCCGTACCAGCAGCACCAGGATCAGCAGGCCGGCCAGGGCGGCCCAGCCCCACGGATACCGTTCGGTCTGCACCTCGAACTCCACCGCGGCGGAGCCGCCGACCATCTCCGCCGTGGTCAACCGCCCCAGTACGGCGTACCGGCCGTACAGCGGTCCGTCGACCGGCACCACGATCCGGACCGTTGTGCCATGCCCTGCCGGCAGCGGTGCGATGTCGGTCCCCTCGACCACTGATGTCGCGCGGCCGGGCCGGCCGGTCAGCAGGGACAGCTGCACCGCACCGACCTCGGCGGTGCCGTCGTTGCGCAGGTCGACGTCGATGGCGATCTCGCCGCGCAGCGCGAACAGCGCCGACCAGGTCCGCTCGGCCGGTGCCACGCTCACCCCGGCCAGCCGGAGCCCGGCCCGATCGGGCCCGGCCGGGGCAACCGGCGCGGTCAGGTCGGTGACGTCGATCGCGGCGGTGCCGGTCACCGGTACCGCCACCGCGTACTCCGTCTCCGGGGCGAGGGCTCGGGCGCGAACCACGCAGGGGCAGGCCACCGGCGGCGCGGCGACGGTGAGCTGGGCGGCGACCGGCTGCCGGTCGGCGACGTACAGCTGCCGGGCCGATCCGGTGGCGCAGTCGAGCGCGCCCCGGCGGGCCTGGTTGCCGCAGATCTCCAGCTGCACGGTGCCGGTCGGCCAGCCGGTCAGGGTGACGCTCACCGGCACGCCGACGAGGGCGTCGGCCGGTGCGACGGCGACCTGGGGCGCGGTGGCGGTCGCGGGTGCCGACGGCAGGCCGCCGGCCCCGGCGACCAGGACCAGGGCCAGGGCGCACACCGAGGTTCGCCGGCCGGTCACGGCGCGGTGCTGGTCGGGGCGGTGCCGGAGGCCGTGCGGCGGGTACGCCAGCGGCGTACCCCGAACCACCCGGCGAGGGCGACGATCGCGGCGAGCAGCAACCACGGCGGCGCCCAGACACCGGCGGTACGGGTGACCGGCGGCAACGCCACGTCCACCGTGGTCGGGGCCAGATCGACGGTGGCGGTCAGCCGCAGCGCCGGCGGTACGCCGGTGATCCGCTCGGTCACCGTGAAGGTGCTGCCGGGCAGCAGTTCGGGCAGGTCGACCGGATCGGTGCGGGCCAGCTCCCAGCCCAGCGGGCCGTCCAGCAGCACCGCTCCCGTACCACCGACGCGGATGTTTCCGGTGTTGCGCACCTGGTAGGTGACCTCCACGTCACCGTCGCCCAGCGGGTTGACCGGGTCGTCGTAGCTGATGCTCATCGATTCGACGTTGACCGCCGGGCGGACCGGGCCGTCGACCCGCAGGTAGACCCGGGCGGCGACCCGCTGGTCGACGTTGACCTGCTGGCCGCTGGCGTCGGTACGGAGCTGGGCGATGGAGCCGATCACCCCGCCGGCGTGGTCGCCGGGTGTCGCGTTGGCCGGCACCGTCAGGCGGAACGGGATGTCCAGCCGTTTCCCGGCCGGCACCGCGTACTCCCGCTGGTCGAAGTGGATCCAGGTGCCGACGTCGGTGGCCGGTTCGTCGGCCGGGAGCAGGGCGAACGCGCCGTCGTCGGTGAGGAACCCGTCGGTGCCGTACACGGTGAACGTCCGGTCCTGGTCGCCGAGGTTGCGCACCGCGACGTGGTCGGTGATCTCCGCGCCTGGGGCGAGGTCGTAGACGAAGTAGTTGCGTCCGGTCGGCCCGTCCGCGCTGGACGGCTGCACCGCCCAGGTGACCGCGGCGGCCGGAGCCGGACCGGCCGGCTGAGCGGCGGCCGGGGTGGCGCCGGGCAACGCGAGCAGTCCGGCCACCAGCAGGCCGATGGCGGCGCGGCGGCGGTGCGGGCGACGGGTGGGCGGGGCGGACATCGGGCGCTCCAGTCGGGCCGGTGGCCGGTGCGGGACCGTCGCGGCCCCGCACCGGCCGGTGGGGCTGATCCTCAGGACAGGGTCAGCGTCAGGGTCGCGGTGTAGTCGCCCGGCGCCGCCGCAGCGGGTACGCCGAGGTTAAGCTGCGCGCCGCAGGTGAAGCTGCCGGCGCTGGCGCCGGCCGCCGAGGTGCACAATGCCCGGGCGGTGCCGAGTCCGGCACCCGGGTCGGCCACCGCGCCCGGGGTGACCGTGCCGCTCTGCCCGACCAGCGGGTCGTCCACCACGGATGCGGTGGGCGCCCAGCCGAGGTTGTCCGCCGCGATGACCGCGCCGCCGGCGGCGACGAAGTCACCCACCTGACCGACCAGACTCCAGCCGGCGTTGGTGCCGCGCAGGTCGGACACGGTGGCGGTGTTCAGCTCGCCGCTGGTGACGGCGCCGTTGCCGGTCGGCGGCAGGGTGACCGAGCTACCGGCCACGCTGAGCGTGAGCGGGCCGCCGCCCAGCACGGTCGCGGCGATCTGCTGGCTGGCGTCGCCGCCGCCGGCCGGGGCCGCGAAGCTGATCGGAGTGAAGGTGTCCTGGCTGCGGTCGGCGGAGCCGCGCGCAGCGAAGGTGATCACATAGCACTGGGTGACGGTGCAGTCGACCGCGTTGCCGTTGCGGTCGGTGTACTGGGCACTGATCGGCAGCGTGGTGCTGAACGAGCCGTCCGGGTTCATCGTGTCCCGGGCGTCGGTCGGCTCGTTGGTGCTGCTCACCCACTTGGTGACCTGCAGGACGCTGGCGTTGGTCCAGTGTTCGTCGACCTTCGGGCCGAACGACACGTAGATCCCGGCGGCGTCGTTGGCCTGCGGGTCGAAGCCGCTGCCGTCGACGGTGATGGTGGCGCCGGCCGGTTCGACGTCGGTGTCCGGGTTGACGTCGACGGACGGAGCGGCCGGTCCACCGCCGCCGGAGGTGACCGCCTCGAACGACAGCGGATCGAGGACCTGGCCGGCCGGGTAGAAGCCGGCGAAGGCGGTGGCGCCCTCAGCGGTCAGAATGGCGGTCAGGTCGGTGCCGGTGATGCCGTCCGCACCAGCCGCCAGGTTGGCGTCGGTGGTGGTGAGGTCGGCGATCACCGCCTGGGTGACGTCGACCGACGGGAACGCGGTGCTTTCCAGTTCGACGTCGGCCTTGAGGACGGCGGTGCCGCCGGAGATGGCCACCGTCGGGTTGGCCAGGGTGATGGTGAACGTGTGCGCCGGGAACGAGAAGACGACCGTGCCGCCGTACGTGGCGTTCGTCTCACCGGTCTCGGCGTCGTAGCTGCCGCCGGTGGACGGGAAGGCGAACGTGCCATCGGCGTTGATCGACGCACCGTCACTCACCGCGATCGGCGGATTACCGTCGCCGGACGACACGTAGTTGCGGAACGACTCCTTGAAGCCCCAGTTCAGGCTTCCCTCGGTGATGTCGGCAGGGGCAGCCACTGCGGGTGCGGCGCCGACGAGTGCGGTCGCGGTGCCCAGTACGGCCGCAGCCGCCCAGGTCGCCGACCGTCGCCCCAGAGCACCAGCTCTGGATGTGATCATCGACTGGTCCTTTCCGGATAGTTACTCACCGTGTTCCACCTCTGCTGTGGACACGGCATGCGATCGAGATTAGGTTAGCCATACCTAACAAGAAACGGCTCCGGCGGGGGTACCTGATCTTCGAACCGGTCGGACCCTTGTCCCGACCTGCGGCGATGACTTAGGTTAGGCAAACCTTCATTGAGAACTCAACCGACGATCGTCGGAGGGATCACCCATGCCAACGCCGCTGCTCAGCGGCCGGGTCACCGCGACCTTGGCGGTCGTAACCGCCACCGCCGCGACCGCCGTCGTCGCGACCGCCGCCGTACTCGCCGCACCACCGTTGGCGTCGCCGGCCCACGCGGACACCTCCGCAACCGGATCCGGCGGCCAGCGACTCACCGTCTCCGACTCCACCGGCATCAGTCGCTCCGGCGCGACCGTCACGGTCACCGGCACCGGGTACGACACCAACAAGGGCATCTACGTCGGGTTCTGTGTGGACAACGGCGACGGGGCGCTGCCGACACCGTGCGGCGGCGGGGTGGACACCTCCGGCGGCAGCGGCAGCTCACACTGGATCTCCAGCAACCCCCCGTCGTACGGCGAAGGACTTGCCGTGCCGTACGGCGAAGACGGCTCGTTCCAGGTCCGAATCCCGCTGACCGCGAGAATCGGCGACGTCGACTGCACCGTACGCACCTGCTCGGTGGTCACCCGCGCCGACCACACCCGGACCAGCGACCGCAGTCAGGACGTACGCGTCCCGATCAGCTTCGCGGCCGCCGCCGCGCCCGCCCGCACCAGCGCCGCCCCGGCGGCCGGCAGCCCGGACCGGACCACCGCGCCACCGGCCCCGGCAACCGGCGACGCCGCAGGCCCGGCCGACACCGACGGTACGGCCGGTGACCCCAGCGGCTCCGCACCAGCTGCCGGTGGTGCCACCGGCCAACCGACCGACGGCACCGGCGGCCCGACCGCCGTCGCCGGCACCGACCCGACCGGGTTGGCGGTCACCCGGGTCAGCACCGTCGGCCCGGCCGGCCGGTGGTGGAGCAGCACGCTGATCCTGCTGGCGCTCGGCGTACTGGCACTGGCCGGGCTGTCCGCTGTCCGCCGCCGGCACCGCCGGAGCCGGTCGTGAACCGCCCGACCCTGGTCGTGAACCGCCCGACGCTGGTCGGGCTGCTCGCCGCCGCGCTGCTCGCCGGCCCGGTGGCCGGCTGCGCCGACAGCGCCGCCGGCCCCGGCGCGGCACCGGAACCGGCGACCTGCGGGCCGGTCACCGCCGTCGTCGCCGACGACGCGGTGACCCCGCTGGACCCGGCGCCGCAGCCGGCGTTGCCGGTCACCGTCACCGACGCCGCCGGCGACCGGGTCACGGTGACCGACGCCGACCGCATCCTCGCGGTGAACCTGTACGGTTCCATCGCCGAGATCGTCTTCAGCCTCGGCCTCGGTGACCGGGTCGTCGGGCGGGACACCTCCACCGACTTCCCGGCCGCCGCCGACCTGCCGCTGGTCACCCCCGGCGGACACGACCTGTCCACCGAGGCGGTCATGGCGCTGGACCCCAGCGTGGTGCTGCTCGACGACAGCATCGGCCCGCCCGAGGTGCTCGACCAGCTGCGCGCCGCCGGCATTCCGGTGGTACGGATCGGCGACGAGCAGAGCCTGGCCGCCGTACCGGTGCACATCCGTGAGGTGGCCGCCGCGCTCGGCGTCGCCGACGCCGGCGAGGCACTCGTCGCCCGGGTCGAAGGCGAGATCGCCGCCGCCCGCGACGGCATCGCGGACGACGCCCAGCGACCCCGGGTCGCCTTCCTCTACCTGCGCGGCACCGCCGGCGTCTACCTGATGGGCGGCGAAGGCGCCGGCTCGGACGCGATGATCGCCGCAGCCGGCGGCGAGGACGCCGGCACCGCTATCGGACTGGCCCGGTTCCGGCCGCTGACCAGCGAGGGTCTGATCAACGCCGCACCGGACGTCATCCTGGTGATGACCAAGGGCCTCGAATCGGTCGGTGGGGTGGACGGCCTGGTCGCCATGCCCGGCGTCGCCCAGACACCGGCCGGCCAGCAGCGACGGATCATCGACATGGACGACACCGTGCTGCTCAACTTCGGCACCCGTACCGGCAAGGCGATCCAGGCTCTCGCCCGCGCCATCCACGAATGCCGGTGACGGCGTGACCGCCCCCGTACTCGCCAACCGCCGGCCGCTGCTGCTCACCGGCCTCGCCGGCACGCTGCTCGTCGTCGGCGTGGTCGCCGCCGGCTCCGGACAGGTGCAGATCGCCCCGGCCGAGGTGGTCGCCTCGGTGCTGCACCGGCTCGGTCTGGAGATCGGCGCGCTGCCGACCGCCCCGCACGGCGAGAACGCGCTGTGGATCGTCCGGTTCCCCCGGGTCGTCCTCGCCGCGGTCGTCGGCGCGTCGCTCGGCTGCGCCGGCGCCGTCATGCAGGGCATCTTCGGCAACCCGCTGGCCGAACCCGGGGTCATCGGGGTCTCCTCCGGTGCGGCGGTCGGCGCCGCCCTGGCCATCGTCACCGGGATCTCCGCGCTCGGCGGCTGGACGCTGGCCGCCGCCGCGTTCGTCGGCGGGCTGGTCACCACCTACCTGGTGTACGCGTTGTCCCGCGCCGACGGACGTACCGAGGTGGTCACCCTGGTGCTCACCGGCATCGCGGTCAACGCGGTCGCCGGTGCCGCGATCGGTCTGCTGATGTTCGTCACCGACGCGGCCGGGGTGCAGGCGATCGCCTTCTGGAACCTCGGCAGCCTGGCCCAGGCCAACTGGAACGCGGTGGCGGTCGCCCTGCCCTGCCTGGTCGTCGGGCTGACCGCCGCGCTCGCTTCGGCCGGCAAGCTGGACCTGCTCGCCCTCGGCGAACGCTCCGCACGTCACCTCGGGGTGGACGTGGAACGGCTCCGGATACGCATGATCATCGTCACCGCGCTGCTCGGTGCCGCCGCGGTGGCCTTCACCGGCGTGATCAGCTTCATCGGTCTGGTGGTGCCGCACCTGGTCCGGATGGTCGCCGGACCCGGGCACCGGGTGCTGCTACCGGCCAGCGCGCTCGGCGGGGCGGTGGTGGTGATCGCCGCCGATCTGGCCGCCCGGACCCTGGTCGAGTACCAGGAACTGCCGCTCGGGGTGCTCACCGCGGTGGTCGGCGGACCAGCCTTCTTCTGGCTGCTGCGCCGTACCCGGCGCCGGGCCGGAGGTTGGGGATGAGCCCGCCGCCGATCCGGCTGCTCGGCGGGCGTACGGCGCGGCTGCTCGGCCGGCGCGGGCCCGTCCGGGTGCCGGCCACCCGGCCGGCCGGCAGCGCGCTGGTCGAGGTCGACCGGCTGCGGGTCGAACTCGGCGGGCGGGCGGTGCTCGACCAGATCGACCTGGTGGTCCACACTGGCGAGGTGGTCGCCCTGGTCGGTCCGAACGGTGCCGGCAAGTCGACGCTGCTCGCCGCCATCGGCGGCGACGTCGCACCGGCCGCCGGCGCGATCCGGATTGACGGCGCGCCGCAGTCCGCCTGGACCTCGACCGAGCTGGCGCTGCGTCGGGCGGTGCTGACCCAGCGCAGCGTGCTGTCCTTCCCGTTCACCGTCGCCGAGGTGGTCCGAATGGGCCGGGCGCCGTGGGCCGGGCTGCCCGCCGAGGAGTCCGACGACCCAATCGTCGAGGAGTGCCTGGCGGCCACCGACGTGGCGCGGTTCGCGGACCGTACCTTCACCTCGCTGTCCGGCGGCGAGCAGGCCCGCGCCGCGCTGGCCCGGGTGCTCGCCCAGCGGGCCGCCGCGCTGCTGCTCGACGAGCCGACCGCCGCGCTCGACCTGCACCACCAGGAGCTGGTGCTCCGGCTTGCCCGGCAGCGCGCCGCCGCCGGTGACGCCGTCGTGGTGGTGCTGCACGACCTCGGTCTGGCCGGCGCGTACGCGGACCGGATCGCGTTGCTGTCGGCCGGCCGGCTGCGGGCCGTCGGGCCACCCGGCAAGGTCCTCACCGGTGCGCTGCTCAGCGAGGTGTACCGGCACGACATCGAGGTGTTGCCGCACCCCGAGACCCGACTCCCGCTGGTCGTTCCGCGACGGCAGCACCCGACACCGGCAGGGGCCCGACACGGCAAGGAAAGGAACCCCCGACATGAGTGACACCTTCTCCGCCCGGCTGCGGGCGGCCAGCTGGCAGGACCACCAGGCGGCCGAGTCCCAGCAGTACGTCTCCGCCCTGGTCGCCGGGGAGCTGCCCCGGCAGCGGTACGCCGACCTGGTCGCCCAGCACTATTTCATCTACCAGGTGCTGGAGGAGGCGGCCGACGCGATGCGCGACGATCCGCTGGCCGGCGGCTTCGTCGACGACCGGTTGACCCGGTTGCCGGCGTTGGAGGCCGACCTGGCGTACCTGCTCGGCCCGGACTGGGCCGGCCGAATTGCCCCGAACCTGGCGACCCGCCGGTACGTCGCCCGGATGCAGGAAATCTGTTTCACCTTCGCGCCGGCGTTCATCGCCCACCACTACACCCGGTACCTCGGTGACCTGTCCGGCGGGTTGTTCATCGGCCGCCAGGTGGCGCAGACGTACGAGCTGACCGAGGAGGGCGGCGTGGCGTTCTACCACTTCGCCGGCATCGACGATCCGCGCGGATACAAGAACGCGTACCGGGCCCGGCTGGACGCCCTGCCGCTGGACGTCACCGCCGAGGCGGCTCTGGTCGGTGAGGTGGCGGTGGCCTACCGGCACAACTCCGCGGTCCTCGCCGAGCTGGGCCAGGAGCAGGAGCCGAAGCCGGTGGCGCCGGAGTCGATGGAGTCGGCGGCGTGACCGGCCCGTTCACCGCCGAGGTGGTCGCCCAGGTGGCTCGGCACATGAACGACGATCACGCGGCCGACTCGTTGCTGATCTGCCGGTCGCTGGGTGGCACTCCGCAGGCGACGGCGGCTCGGATGACCGGCCTGGACGCCGACGGCATCGAGTTCGCCGCCACCGTGGCCGGCGTCGAGGTGCCGGTCCGGGTGCCGTTCGCGTACCGGCTCACCGAACGGGTCCAGGTCCGCCACGAGGTGGTCCGGATGTACCAGGAGGCCTGCGCCCAACTGGGCGTCACGCCCCGGCCGGCGGAGACGCGGTAGGCCGGCAGCGGAGACGCGGTAGGCCGGCAATCGAGCGGGGCCCTCCGGCGTGTGCGACCATCACGAAATGGTTGCCAACCGGCATCACGGTCATATCTCGCACGGCGGTGTCGCGGTGCGGCTCGTCGCCTGGCTGGCGACGGCCGTAATCGTACTGTCGATCGCCGGGTGCACCGGGATCGGCATCGGCGAAGCACCCGAATCCGGCAGCGCGACGTACTCGGCGTGGGGGCTGAACGAGGCGTCCAGCGCGCTGACCGGCTCCGACCGGATGATCGTCCTCAACGGCGACGTGCAGCGCAGCGAGCAGGAGTTCTTCCAGGTGCGTGGGGTGTGGGGGCCGGACGGCTTCACCCTCGACGAGACGTCCGCGACCAAGGTACGGGCGTTGGCCGGCCAACTGCCGCAACGCACCGGTGACCCGGACTGTCACCGGCTGGTCCTGGTCAACCACGGCTTCTTCGGCGGCGGGGCGATCGCCGTGGTCGACCCGGAGGAGTTCCCGCCCGGCGAGCCGGTGGTCGCCCGGCCACTGAACTGACCTCACCTGCCAGGGCTGATGCCGCAGGTGCATCAGGATGCACCTGCGGCATCAAGCTCGACCGGTACCCCCGCCCCGGGACGGCACTGGTTCCAGACAGCCGGTTCCAGCCGCTCCTAGCCGGCGGTCACGGCCGGTGCCGGGTCGCAGGGCAGGCCGTTGAGGGTGAACCCGGCCGGCACCGGTCCGGCACCTGCGCCGCCGCTGCCGAGGAAGCCGAACTCGACCCGGCCGCCAGCGGGCAGTGAGGCGTTCCAGGCGGCGTTGGTGGCGGTCACCGTCGCCGCGTCCTGGGTGATCACCGCGTTCCAGGCGACCGCTACCTGCTGTGCGCCGGCGAACGACCAACCGAGCGACCAGCCGTTGATCGGCTCGTCACCGGTGTTGCTGACGCCGACAGTCACGGTGAAGCCCGACCCCCAGTCGCTGTCCACCCGGTAGTCGACCAGACACTCGGCGACCGGCTCCGGTTCGTCGGCCTCGAAGGTGATCCGGTGCAACTGGCCGGGCAGGTCGTTGGCGAGGTAGAACTCGCCGTCCGCGGCCACCGCGAGGGTGGTCGGTTGGATCGGCAGCTCACCGATGACCGCCGTGTCGTACCCACCGTCCGCGACGGGCCGGATCGCGTACGCGGTCGCCGAGCAGTAGTCGGTGGCCAGGTAGGTGCCGGTAGCGGCGGATTCGCTACCCCGGTAGACGTGGCCGCCGATCACCGCGCAGCCGCCGACCGAGGTCTGGTAGTGGAACACCGGGTCGACGTACTCGGCCGCCGGGTCGCACCGCTGCGGGTCGAACTCGACCGGACCTTCCCGGCAGGACCAGCCGAGGTTGGCCCCGGCCACCCCGCGCAGATGGTTGACCTCCTCGTAGCTGCCCTGTCCGACGTCGGCGATCCACAGCGAGCCGTCCGCCGGGTCGAACGAGAACCGCCAAGGGTTGCGCAGGCCGTACGCCCAGATCTCGGCACGGGCGCCGGCTTCGTCGACGAACGGGTTGTCCGCTGGTACGCAGTACGCGAGGTCGCCGCAGGCGGCCGAGACGTCCAGCCGGAGGATCTTGCCGAGCAGGGTGCCGAGGTCCTGGCCGGTGCCGAGCACGTCGTCGGCGCCGCCGCCGTCGCCGATGCTCCAGTAGAGGTGGCCGTCCGGGCCGAAGGCCAACTGCCCGCCGTTGTGGTTGGCGTACTCGGTGTGCGGCTGGCTGAGCAGGATCTCCTCCCGGTCGGCCGGCACCGGCTGCTGGTCGGCGGCGTCCAGCCGCAGCCGGGACAGGGTGACCGCGCCGTCGGGCAGCGCGGTGTATGCCAGGTAGATCGCCGGGTCGGCGGCGAATCCCGGGGACGTGGCGATGCCCAGCAGGCCACGTTCGTTGCCGGAGGTGTCGACCCGGTCACCGATGTCCAGCAAAGCCGTCTCGGCCAGGCCGGAGGCCGGATGGTAGACCCGCACCCGGCCGGCCTTCTCGGTGATGAACAGCCGGCCGCTGCCGTCGTCCGGAGCCACCATCGCGGTCGGTCGTTGCAGCCCGAAGGCGACCTGGGTGCTGGTGACGGAGAGCTGGTCGAGCGGCACCTCGGCGGCCGCCGAGGTCGCCGCCGAGGCGAGGTCGGCGGGCTCGGCGTGTGGGTCGGTGTACGGCGCGGCATGGGCCATGGTTGCGGAAAGCACCAGCGCGGTAGCGGCGAGTGTCGTTGCGGCGACCCGCCAACCAGCCAACGCAAAAGATCGAGGATCTCTCATATTCATGATGATCAGCTTATGGCCAGGGTGACCCGATCGCCACGCCTGCGCCACCCGACCGAGACAGAATTCCACCACTCAGGGTAGTCAAATGGGCGCACAAAGTGGTTACTCTGGGTACATGGAGCCGGACTCCCCCGACCCGATCCAGATCGCCGAACTGGTGATCGCCTGGTCCGGTGGGATAATCGCGGCTTTTGCCCTTTTGGTCACTGCGTTGACGGTGGTCTTCGTCTTCGCAGGTTTCGTCGGTGTCCGTGAACTGCGCACCATCCGGCGCACCGGCGCCCGCGCCCGGCTGGAACTCGACCGCCAACGGGTGGTCGCCGAGGAGATCGTCGCACAGGCCGACCGGGCCATAGACCAGGCGGAGACCCTCTCCGAGCAGGCCGACACGCTGGTCGGCCGGGTGGAGACGGCGGTCGGCCGGGCCGAACGCCAGTCCGAGCAGGTACACCTGCTGATCGAGGACATGCGGTCCCGGCTCAGCGACTTCGATCACCGGTTGACCACCCAGGTCGAGGTCTCCTACCTGTTCAACCAGGGAGAGGCCGCGTACTGGGAGGGCTACTACGAGAAGGCGGTGGAATGCCTGCGCCGGGCGGTCGAACTCGATCCGCGTAACCCCCGGGTGCGCTACCGGCTGGGCCGATCGCTGACCAACCTCGGCGAGGACGCCGCCGCCGAGCAGGAGCTGACCACCGCCATGTCGCACCGGTTGCCGGCCGACGCCGCCGACCGGGCGTTGGCCCTGCTGCACCGCTACGCGCGGCCGGACCGGGCGCTGGCCTACGCCCGCAACTCGACCAAGCACGGCCCGCACGACGCGCAGAACTGGAACTGTCTCGGGCTGCTGCTGCGCGACAATGGTGACTTCACCGCTGCCCGGGACGCCCATCAGCAGGCCAACCGGTTGGACCAGGAACTCGTCTCCACCCCGTTCTTCCTGGCGCTGCTCGCCGCCCACGGCCAGGCGCTGCCACATGCCCGGGACCGTTCTGCCGAAGCGATCAGCCGGCTCGACTCCAGCGAACGACGGGCCAAGATCAAGCCAATGTGGGCGTCGTTGATCCGGTGGACCGACGAGGTGCTGCGCGGCAACTACGCCGAGGCCGACCTGCACGCCGCGGTGCTCTACCAGACCTGCCAGTCGAGTCGGCGGGCGCGGGAGATCTGCGACCACATGGACTTCCTGTTGCGGTCACTGGCTCGCGAGGAGCACCGGGACCGCTATCTCGGGGCCATCGAACGCACCTGGCTGACCGGCCGGCCCTGCTGACTTTCTGCCCGCTGCCGTGCAGCCTGCCGACTGCTACCCCTGCTTGCCGGCCGCTCCGGAGATGGCCGCCACGCCGAGTGCGGCGAGCGCCACCTGCAACGCGAGCTCGATCCAGTCGACACCCCGGGTCTCGGCCACCCCGAACAGGCTGGCGACCAGAGTGCCGAGCAACGCCGCCACCACACCGATCAGCAGGGTGACCCAAATTTTCAGCTTCTGCTTGCCCGGGACGACCAGCCGCCCGAGCGCTCCGACGATGAGACCGATGATAAGCGCCGAGAAGATTCCGTCGATTTCCACCGCATACCCCCTGTACCGGTCGGCTGGCCGCCCCTACCGCACTGTCGGCCCTCTCCTACCACCATGCCAGAACCGGGCAACGACGCCCATCGCGTCAAGCACCGGACAGCCCATCGATGAATCACAGTAGATAGTCGCGCTGAGCTGGATCTTCTCAGCAGATTCGCAGCATGACGCGATAATCTCTCGGGTAAGACAAAGCTGTCCTCCCTTCGTCACCCCTCGACTGGAGCATCGGCATGTCGGCACCGGACGCACCCGCCACGAAAGCCTCCCGACCGGGCCGCCGCACCCCGATCTGGGCGGTGCTGACCATCGCCGTCGGCGCGCTGCTGATGGCCACCAGCGCGACTGCGGTTGTCGGCGGCAAGCTGCTGATCGACCGGTACACGAGTCGAATCCAGCAGCAGGACCTGCTGGCCGGTGCCGCGAAGGTCCCACAGGAGCCCGACGGCGAGGCGCTGGACGGCCCGATCACCATGCTGCTGCTCGGCGTGGACGAACGGGGCAGCCGGCCTGGCGAGATGCGTTCCGACACGATCATCATCCTGCACGTGCCGGCCACCCACGATCAGGCGTACCTGGTGTCGGTCCCCCGGGACACCTGGGTCGAGGCACCGGCGTTCGAGCCGAGCGGATACCCCGGCGGCGAGTCGAAGATCACCGACGTGTTCCGAGCCGGCTCGCGCAACGGAGTCGGCCGGACCGGCGGCGCGCAACTCGTCGCACTCACCCTCAACGACCTGACTGGCATCGAGTTCGACGGCGCGGCGATCATCGACTTCGGCGGTTTCCGGGACGTCATCGACGCGCTCGGCGGGGTCCGGATGTGCGTCGACCAGCGGGTGAAGTCGCAGCACATGCGGCTGGTCGACGGCGAGCCCACCTGGCTGGCCGAGGCCCGCGAGGTCGGTGGCGGCGAGGAACTGTGGCACGAGGAGGGCTGCAAGCGGATGGCCGGGTGGGAGGCGCTGGACTACTCCCGCCAGCGCTACGGCCTGCCGAACGGGGACTACGACCGGCAGCGTCACCAGCGGCAGCTGCTGAAGGCCATGGTGCAGGAGGCGAGCAGTACCGGCGTACTGACCAACCCGGCGAAGATCGACCGGGTGATCACCGCGGCCGGCAAGGCCTTCGTACTGGACACCGGGGGCGTCCCGATCGCCGATTTCGTATTCACCCTGCGCGGGATCACCTCGAACGACCTCATCATGGTGAAGACCAACGGCGGCGAGTTCAATCCGGCTGGATTCAGCAGTACGGCGGCCGAACGGCTCACGCCGGAGAGCCTGGAGATGTTCGACGCGGTACGGACCGGCACACTGGACGACTACCTGTTGGCCAACCCGGACGCCGTCCAGCGGGATTGACCGTCCGGCGGGATTGACCGTCCAGCGACATTGACCGTCCGGCGGATCGGGACATCCGTCACCGTGATTCCCACCGCACGGTCCACATCGGTACGGTGTCCCCATGACCGCCGCGTACCCGGTCCGGGTCAGCTTCACCAATCACGTCACCGCCGCCGACTGGCAGGCACTGCAACAGGCCGGACAGCCGGTCCAGCTGGGCCGCAAACATGGGCTCTTCCTTCAGGACGAGCAGAGCCGCGACGTGTTCGTGCTGCTCCACGGTGCGGTCAAGGTGTACCGGACCGAGGCCAACGGCAGCGAAACAATGCTGACCGTACGGTCTACTGGGGATCTGCTCGGTGACATCGCGGCGCTGGACGGCACGCCCCGGTCGGCCAGCGTCTCGGTGCTGCGCCCGGTCACCGCCCGGAAGCTGACCACCGAACAGTTCCTCAAGCTGGTCGACGACCGCGACCTGCACCCCGCGCTGCGCCGCTACACCAACGCCCGGCTGCGCGAATCCGACGAACAGCGGGTGGAGATCGCCTCGCTGCCGGTGCCGCAACGGCTCGCCCGGGCGCTGCTCCGGCTCGCCAAGGCCACCCCGGACGGCCCGAACCAGGCCTCGCTCGACCTCGGCCTCTCTCAGGACGGCCTGGCCCAGCTGATCGGGGCGTCCCGCAACGCGGTGGTGACCGCGATCACCCGGTTCCGCGACGACCGGTTGATCGCGACCGCACCCCGCCGGTTCGTGCTGCTCGACCTCGGCCGACTCGCCCGGATCGGATACAGCGGACCACGGTCCGGCAGCCACTCGTCGACCTGAGTATCCGCCGGCCTGAATGCCTGTCGACCGAACAGCAGACGGCGGGAAACCGATTGTCGGGCCGGGACCGCGATCAGTTCGGTCCGGGTCGCGGACCGGCCATCCGACGACCGCCTTGGTCCATTGATGGCCGTGTTGCCCACTGGTTGGCAGAAAACGCCGGGTAACCAGGGCACGATGCGGAGCCGACGAAACTCGACCTCGACAGGAGCACCGGTGGTCGTCTCACCTCCGCCATTCACCGTGACCCGGGAGTTGCCGCCGTACACCGGCATCCTCGCCGTCGACGCCAAAGGTTTCACCGCCGAGCCCGGCGGCACCCATCAGGACATCAACCAGCTCATTCCCCAATTGGTCCGGCAGGCCTTCGAGGCGGCGGCGATCGGCGAAGCCTGGCAGAACCCACTGTTCTACGGCGACAGCGGCGACGGGCTCGCGATCGGCGTGCCGACCCGGCTGCTCCCCGCCCTGGTGCACCCGTTCCTGACGGTGCTGCAGCACGTGCTGGCCGAGCACAACGCCGGTGTCCCACGTGGCCAGCCGGTCATCCGGCTGCGCGCCAGCCTGCATGTCGGGCCACTGCCGGTCGACCCGGACCGGCCGGAGCGGGCCGGCAACGGCACCGCCCGCAACGAGACGCACCGGCTGCTCGACTCCGACGCGGTCCGGATCATGCTCGACTCGGCCCAGCCGACGATCACCCACGTCGCGGCGATCCTGTCCGACCGGGTCTTCACCGACGTCGTCCGGGCCGGCTACACCAGCCGGCATCCGGACCACTTCATCGAGGTCGCGGCGGCCGTGCCGGGCAAGAGCTTCAGCCAGCAGGCCTGGCTGTACGTGCCGGAGCCGTCCGGCAGCCTACTGGCGGTGCCACGGTTCGCGCCGCAGCCGACGACGGCCGAACCAGCTGCCGAGTCAGCGGCCGGCCCGGCGGCACCGGACAGCGGGCGCACACCCACCGGCAACGCTGGCGGCCGACAGCCCGCGCAGACCGGCGAGCTGCGGATCCGCAGCAACTCCGGGCAGGCGGCCAACCAGGTCAACGGTGGGATGTGGCAGTCCCGGGGCGGACGTCACGGATGATCCGTACCGACCGGGACCTGCCGGACCTCGCCGAGCCCGACCGGTCGGAACTCGCCGACCGGGACCTGCCGGAACTGGCCGACCTCGACGACCTCGACGCGCTCGACGACCTCGACGCGCTCGACGACCTCGACGCGCTGGACGACCTCGACGGCGGCGGCGGTCCCGACCTGCCGGCCGGCGGCACCGGTGCCGCCGTGACCATCGACCACAACGACGGGCAGGTCGCAAACGTCGTCTACGGCGGTCTGCACCAGTACGTCCAGCGGGTACGGGACTACCACGAGCTCAGTGCGGAGTACGTACGGGACCGACTCGCCGGATTCGTCGACCCCGGCTACCGCACCCTCGCAGGCGACCGGCTGACCGCCGAGACGGCGGTCGCCCGGATCCGCCGCAGCGGCGGGGTGATCCTGGTCGGCGGCCCCGGGACCGGGCGGTACACGGCCGCGCTGCGGCTGCTGCACGGCACCGGGCTACGGCTGCGGGAGATCCGGCCGACCTTCGACCCCGCCCGCGGCGAACAGCTGACCATCGCGGAGCTGCCGGTCGCGCCGGGCTACGCGTACCTGCTCGAACTGCCCGAACACGCGCCGCACATCCAGTACGGCTTCGCCCGGGACATCGGTGCCTACTGCGACAGCCTGGCCCGGCGGGGTTCGGCCATCGCGGTCACCGTCACCGGTACGACCTGGGAGCAGCTCGGCGCGGTACGCGACGGTCCGGTGCTGCAGGTGGCGGCGCCACCCGCCGACCTGGTCCTCGGCCGGCGGCTGCGTCAGCTCCGGCCGGATCTGGCGCTCGACTGGCTGGCCGGTCAGCCGCAGATCGCCGAGCTGCTGGTCGACGCGTCACCCGCCGAAGCGGTCCGGCTGGCCCAGCTCGCCGCCGACGTGCTGACCACCCAGCCCGGCCCGGCCGGACCGCCGGTCACCGCCGAATCCGACGCCGGCCGGCAACTGGTCGAGGCGCTGGTCTCGGCGTACCACAACTGGGAGGTGGAGCTGACCGCCTGGTTCCACCACCATCCCGACCCGCGCCACCGGGCGTTCCTGGTCGCCGCCGCAGCGTTGGAGGGTGCCCCGGCGGGACGGGTACTCGGCGCCGCCGAGGCGCTCGACGCCCGGCTCGCCGGCACCGACGCGCCACCGGCCGGCCTCGGACACGCCGGCGTCCGTACCCTCGTCGAGGCCGTCGACGCGTACCTCGACGACGATCACACGGTCCGCTACCGCCGGGCCCGGTACGCCGAGGCGGTGCTCGATTTCGTCATCACCGACCGGGCCGACACGTTCCAGCGCGAACTGTGGCGGTGGGTGTCCGAGCTGCCGCTGCGGGGCGGACAGCGGCGTGGTCCCGTCGACCGTGCGTTGGCCACCCGCAGCGCCGAACTGGTGCTGCACACCGCGCTCCGGCGGCGTACCCCCGAGATCCTCAGCCAGGTGGCACCGGCCTGGAGCCGGCGCGCCGGGCTGCGCGGCGCGCTGGTCCACGTGCTGGGCATCGCCGCGCTCAGCCCGGAGATCGGTGCCGCGGTCCGCCAGCAGCTCTACCGCTGGGCGCAGGGCAGCAGCAACCCGGCCGTGCTGATCGCGGTGGCCGAGGTCTGCGGTGGCGAGTTCGCCGACTTCTACGTCGAGCAGGCGATGGTCCGGCTGGGCCACCTGGCCCGGCACGACGTCGCCGAGGTCGACGAGGCGGTGCTCACCGCGCTGGCGGCGCTGTGGCGGCGACCGGCGCTGCGCCAGCCGGTGCTGCTGCGGTTGGCGTACTGGCTGGCCGACGACCAGCCCCGGCGGGCCGCGCTCGCCGCCGTCGCGCTGAATCTACTCGGCCGGCCGGAGCAGCCTCGGGCCGGCGACGGCCCGGCGCACGGCCCAGTCGACCCGGCCGACGCCCCGGCTCACCGCCCGGCCGACCAGCTCGCCGGGCCGCAGACGCTGGTCCGGCAGCCCGACCGGGTGCTCGCCGAGCTCGTCGCGGCCACCCCGGTGGTCCAGGACGCGATCGGGGTGGCGCTGGGCCGCGCGCTGGACGTCCGGCAGCTGCCGGGCAGCGTCGACACCCTGCTGCACCGGTGGTTCGACGACGCGGCGGCCGACCCCGGGCTGGTCGACGCGCTCACCCACGTCCTCGGCCGCACCGTCACCGCCGGTCCCGCCGCCGCCCGGCGGGTGGCCCGGCTGCGCGCGCTGCTGACCGCCTGGCCGGCCACCGACGACCCGGCACGTCAGGCGGAACTCCGCCGGCACCTCGTCGACCAGCTGCGCCGCGCGGACCCGATCGCGGCCCGCCCACGGTCCGCGCCGCTGCTGTCGTCTCTGCTTCCCAGTGCCGCCGAGGAGTTGTGATGCCCGGTTTCTTCGACGTGTTCCGTAGCAACCCCGTGCCGGTGCTGCCCGGTCCGGACCAGGACGTGTTCACCGACCGGCTGCCGGCAGCGCTGCCCGGCACCGAGTTCGTCGCCACGTTCGCCACGGCGTGGCAGCCGCTGCGCCAGCATGACCGGGCCGCCGCCACGGTCCGCTGGTGCATGCTGGACGCGGCCCGCCGGATCGCCGCCCCGCGCAAGGTCACCGAGCGGACCATGCTGGAGGCCGAGCTGAACACCCGGCTGCCGCAGATGGATCTGACCGCCTCGCACCTGCGGCTGCTGGGCTGCACGGTCAGCTTGGTAGTGGACGCCCAGGCCGAGCAGGACACGAAGACGGTCGACAAGCTGACCCGGGAGCTGCGGATGCAGCGGCTGCGGCAGCAGTTGGAGCAGGAGCAGATGGGCTACCTGCGGGACAAGGTGCTCACCGACCCGGCGACCGCCCGGTCCTACTGGTTCATGCACCACCCGGACGCGTTGACGTCACTGCTCGACGACACCTTCGAGCAGGTCGCCGCGAAGCTGACCGGTGGCGGCGACGACCGGCAGACCGCAGTGGTCGCCGAGACGGTGCAGGACTTCGTCGGTGGTCTCACCGCCGACGAACGACGGTACCTGCTGGACCGGCTCGGCGACGTGTTCGTCTCCTTCGACCGGGGTGACCTCGCCGGCCGGGTCCTCGACGCATGACCGCCGACCCCGTACTCAGGTCAGGTCGGCGTCGTGCACCAGAACGGCGATCTGCACCCGGTTGTTCAGCTCCAGCCGGGACAGCAGCCGCGACACGTACGCCTTGACGGTGGCGACGCCCATGAACAGCTCGGCGGCGATCTCCGCGTTCGACCATCCCTGGCCGACCGCGACGGCCACGTCGCGTTCCCGTGGGCTCAGCCCATCGAGGACCCGGCGGGCGCGGTCCCGGCGGCTGACCTGGTCGGCGCCCGGTCCCGGCCGCACGTCGGCCGGGGCCGGCGGCTGGCCCGCCACGTGGGTGATCAACCGTCGGATGACCGCCGGGGAGAGGATCGGCTCACCGGCATGCACCCGACGGACCGCGGTGACGATCTCCATCGGCGGGGTGTCCTTGAGCAGGAAACCGCTGGCCCCCGCCCGCAGCGCGCGCAGCACGTACTCGTCGGCGTCGAACGTGGTCAGCACGACCACGTGCGGCGGGTCGGGCCGGGCGCGCAGCGCCTCGGTGGCGGTCAGTCCGTCGACCCGCGGCATCCGGATGTCCATCAGCACCACGTGCGGCGTGCACGCGGCGACCGCCGCCGGCACCTCACCGCCGTCGCCGGCCTCGCCGACCACCAGCAGGTCGGCCGCACCGCCGAGGATCATCGACAGGCCGGCCCGGACCAGCGGGTCGTCGTCCACGATCAGGACCCGCACCTGGGCCCGATCGGACCCGCCGGCCGGGTCGGTGACGCCGGGCTCTGCGGTCATGTCGGCCACGGCAGCCAGGCAGCGAGCCGGTAGTCGCCGGACTCGGTCGGGCCGTGGCTCAACCGTCCACCGGCCAGGCTGGCGCGTTCGGCCAGTCCGACCAGGCCGGTCCCCGCTCCCGGGATCGCCGCCGCAGGGGCCACCGGGCGGCGGTTGACGACCTCGACGGTCAGCCCGTCACCCGGCCGGCCGGTGACCGCGACGCTCGCCGCCGCGCCCGGCGCATGCTTGCGGGCGTTCGTCAGACCCTCCTGCACGATCCGGTACGCGGCCCGGCCGAGCCCGGCCGGCAGGGCCTGCGCGTGGTCGATCCGACTGACCAGGCTCACCCGGGCACCGGCCTGGCGGGATTCGTCGACCAGGGCCGGCAGGTCGGCCAGGGTCGGCTGGGGTGGTTCGGCCGGTCGGTCGCCCGGCCCCGGGTCGGTGTCGACGACGCCGGTGGTCGGCGGCTCGGCCCGCAGCACGCCGATCACCTCACGCAGCTCCTGCAACGCCTGATGTGCGGTCACCCGGATCACTCCGGCGGCCCGGGCGATCTCCTCGCGGGGAGCGTCCGGGCGGAACTCCAGCGCCCCGGCGTGCAGGCTGAGCAACGACATCCGGTGGGCCAGCACGTCGTGCATCTCCCGGGCGATCCGGGTGCGTTCCAGCTGCCGGGCCTGGCCGACCCGCAGTTGCTGCTCCGCCTCCGCCCGGTGGGCCCGGTCCCGCAGCGACACGATCAGCTGCCGGCGGGCGCGGACGAACATCCCCCAGGCCAGCACCGTGCCGAGGATGATCCCGGTGAACAGCACCGCGCCCGGCAGATTCAGGTCCGGGTCCGGGTAGAGCAGGTAGTACCCGGGCGCGACAGCGACGTGCCCGGCGTTCACCGCCGCCGCGACCGGGAACGGGCGGTGCACCGCGACGCTGAACAGCAGGATCACGATGGCGATCCCGGCGCTCACCGACAGCACCCCGGCGGGCAGCGCGACCAGGGCGACGGCGACCGGCCATCGGCGACGCAGCCAGACCAGCGCGCAGCAGACCAGCCCGAGCAGCAGATCCAGCCGGAGCAGCCAGGGCTGGCTCGTACCGGTCGCCGTCAGGTTGGGCTGCGGCTGGCGCAGATCCCAGGCCGCGAAGAGCAGATAGCTGACCGCCAGCCCGAACGCGACACCATCGACGATCCAGTCCCGGGTGCTGCGCCGACCGGTCCCCGGCGACTCGGCGACCAGCGCGCCGGGCAGCAGCCAGGGATTGTCGGGAGCCGGCACCGCACTCATCCGGCCAGCGTACGGAAGGGGTGGCGGTCGCGGACAGCTACCAAAGTCGGTACTGACGATCGACCAAGGATCATCCGACGATCGACCGGAGTCCGGCCGGCACCGACCGACGGCCGCTGCGCCGCCGGTCGCCGGGGCACGACGCTGAAGCGGTGATCGAGGTACGCAATCTCACCAAACGGTACGGACGGCAGCTCGCCGTCGACGACGTGTCGTTCAGCTGCGCCGCCGGCACCGTCACCGGTTTCCTCGGGCCCAACGGGGCCGGCAAGTCGACCACGCTGCGGATGATCTGTGGCCTGGCCACCGCCTCGGCCGGCACCGCGACCGTCGACGGGCTGCCGTACCGGCGGCTACGTGACCCGGGGCGGGTGGTCGGCGTACTGCTGGACGCGGCCGCGATGCACCCGGGCCGCACCGGCCGGGAGACGCTGACCGTCGCGGCGCTCGCCATGGGGGCGCCCCGGGACCGGGTCGGCGAACTGCTCGACCTGGTCGGGCTGAACCGGGCGGCGGCCGGCCGGCGGGTGCGGGCCTACTCGCTCGGCATGCGCCAGCGGCTGGGGTTGGCGCACGCGCTGCTCGGCGAGCCGCAGGTGCTGATCCTCGACGAGCCGGCGAACGGGCTGGACCCGGAGGGCATCTTCTGGATGCGCGGGCTGCTGCGTGACTTCGCCGACCGGGGCGGCACGGTGCTGCTCTCGTCGCATCTGCTGCGCGAGGTGGAGGCGGTGGCGGACCGGCTGGTGGTGATCGGGGGTGGCCGGGTCGTCGCCGCCGGCGAAAAGGACGAACTGCTGGCCGGCGACGGCGGCACCCTGGTGCGGGCCCGGGACCAGCAGGCACTGCGGGCGGCGCTGGACCGGGCCGGCCATCAGGTCGGCACGGTCGACGGCCGGCTGTTGGTGTCGGCCCCGCCCGAGGCGGTCGGCGAGGTCGCGGCGGCCGCGGGCGCGGTCCTGCTGGAGCTGCGGCCGGCCGACACCGGCGGCCTGGAGCAGATGTTCCTCGCCCTGACGGCGGGCGAGTCGGTACGGGAGGCGGTCAAGTGAACATCCGATGGTGGCGGCTGATCCTCGTCGAGCTGCGCAAGATGCTGGACACCCGGGCCGGCGCCTGGCTGCTGGGGGCGATCGGGTTGTCGACGGCGGCGATCGTCGCCGTGCTGGTGCTGTTCGCCGACCCGGCCGAGCAGACCTTCGGGACGTTCTTCGTGCTGGCGTCGCTGCCGGTCGCGTTCCTGCTGCCGGTGCTGGGGGTGATGCTGGTGACCACCGAGTGGTCGCAGCGGACCGCGCTGACCACCTTCGCGCTGGAACCGGTGCGACGTCGGGTGCTGGCGGCGAAGCTGGTCGCGGCGCTGGTCGCGGCGGTCGCCTCGGTGCCGGCCAGCCTGGCGGCGGCCGCGGCCGGCACGGCCGTCGCGGCGGCCACCGGCGGGACCGGCGGCTGGCGGATCGAAGCGACGCTGATCGGCTACGCGGCGCTCTTCCAGGTGATCAACGTGGTGATGGGGTTGGCCTTCGGCATGCTGCTGCTGAACACGCCGGTCGCGATCGTGCTGCTCCTGCTGTTGCCGACGGCCTGGACGGTCCTCGGCGGCGTCGTCGAGCGGCTGCGACCGGTGGCGCAGTGGCTGGACCTGTCGTTGACCACCGAGCCACTGCTCTCCCCCGACGTCACCGCCGGGCAGTGGGCGCGGCTGGCCACGTCGGTGGCGGTCTGGGTGCTGCTGCCGCTGGTCGCCGGGATGCTGCGGATCGAACGCCGTGACATCGCCTGATCCGATCGGCGGTGGCCGGGTGGTCGTCGGTCCGGGCGCGATCGAGCGGTACGGGGTGCCGGCACTGTTGGTCGCGGCCGGTGCCGGGCTCGGCGCGGCGCTGAAGCCGTTCGCCGGCTGGGCGTTGGGTCTGGCCTGGGTGCCGCTGGCCGGCCCGCTGCGGCTGATCGACGCGCTGCCGTGGCTACCGGCCCTGATCGGCGGTACGGCGGTCGGCCTGCTCGCCGGGCTGGTGCTGGCCGGGATGGCCGCTGACGAGCAACTGTTCGTCACGGTCGACCGCGACGAGTTGACCGTACGGCAGGGGCAGCGCCGGGTGGCCATCGCGCGTACCGCCGTCGGCGCGGTCTTCCTGGACGGCGCCCGCCTGGTGGTGCTTGGTCACCGCGGCGAGGAGCTCTGCTCCCGGTCCGGCGATCTGCCGGCTGAGCGGCTCGGCACGGCGCTGCGTCGGCACGGCTACCCGTGGCGACCCGAGGGCGACCCGTACCGGGCGGCGTACCGGCTGTGGGTGCCGGGCCTGCCCGACCTGCCGGACGGCGCGGATCCGCTGTTGTCGGCCCGGCAGCGGGCGGTCGAGCGCGGTGACCGGGCCGAGGCCGAACTGCTCCGCGCCGAACTGGGCAGACTCGACGTCGTGGTCCGCGACGAGCGGGTGCCGCAGGCCGGGCGGCGGCAGTTCTGGCGCCGGGCCGGGCCGTGAGGACGGTTACCCCGGCGACGTCACTGGGTACCAGGTTGCCCATCCGCCGACCGGATCCCGCCGCCAGCAGGTGCGGCGGGGCCAGTACGGCGTCGACGAGTTGAGGAGGCAGTGATGCGTGGCGGTTCGATATCCGGCGTGATCGTGCTCATCTGGCTGGTGATCGGGGTGGTCGCGGCGGTGCAACGCGGCTACTTCGAACGCGACGACACCAACTGTGCCCACGCCGGCACCACGATCGTGACGGTGATCGCCGGACCGTTGAACTACATCGGCGTCAACCCGAAGATCGACTGCGACCTCCCCGAGCCGTCCGAGTGACCGGGGCCGTCCGGGCTGTCCGAGTGACCGGCCCGGAGCCCTGTCAGTCGTCGGCGAGGCGCGGCGGGAAACCGCCGGTGGCGATCGGCCCCCAGCGGTCCACGACCATCCGGATCAACGACTTGTCCTGCCGGCGCATCGCCGCGCGGTACTCGTCCCAGTCCGGGTGCTCGCCGGCGACGCAGCGGTAGTAGTCGACCAGACCGTCCAGCGCGTCCGGCATGTCGATCACCGCCGCCACCCCGTCCAACTGCACCCACGGACCGTTCCACTCGTCGGAGACGACGCAGGCGGACACCGTCGGGTCACGGCGGATGTTGACCGCTTTCGCCCGGTCCGGGTAGGTGGCGACCAGCAGCCGACCGTCGGCGTCGACCCCGCAGGTGACCGGCGACGCCTGCGGGCGGCCGTCGGCGCGGGTGGTGATCAGGACCGCCCGGTGCCGGGTCCGCAGGAAGTCGGTCAGGCCGGCCCGGTCGACGCGGGTGTTCGTCGCGATGGCACGTGCCACGGTACGGCTCCTCGGGTTCGCCGCAGTCGGCTGCGGACGCGGGTGTGCGGGGCTGCCAGGATGATCATATGAGCCGTACCCAGATGCCGCCGCCGGAGCCGGTCACCGTCACCGCGCCGCGCCCGGTCCGCCGGCCGGTCCTGGTGCAGGGCTGGCACGATCTGACGTTCCTGCACTGGCCGGTGGACCCGGCGGTGGTCGCTCCGCTGCTGCCGCCGGGCACCCGGCCGGACACCTTCGACGGCACCAGCTACGTCGGGCTGATCGGGTTCCGGATGGTCGGCGTCGGTCTGGGTCCCGGTCCGGGCATCCCGTACCTGGGCACCTTCTGCGAAACGAACGTGCGGCTCTACTCGGTCGACGACGCCGGTCGGCGCGGGGTGGTGTTCCGGTCCCTGGACGCGGCCCGGCTGCTGCCGGTGCTGGTGGCGATGGCCAGCCTGCGGCTGCCGTACCTGTGGTCGCGGATGCGGCTGGACCGCGACGGTGACACGGTGACGTACCACAGCCGGCGGCGCTGGCCGGGGCCGCGTGGCGCGCACAACCGGATGGTGGTCCGGGTCGGCGCGCCGATCGCCGAGCCGACCCCGTTGGAGCATTTCCTCACCGCCCGGTGGGGGCTGCACGAACGGGTCTACGGCGCGACCCGCTATCTGCCCAACGAACATCCGCGCTGGCCTTTGCACCGGGCCGAGCTGGTCGACCTGGCCGACGACCTGGTCGCCGCCGGCGGGCTACCGGCACCGGACGGCCCACCGGTGAGTGTCCTCTACTCCCCGGGTGTGCCGGTCCGGTTCGGGCGGCCGGTCACCGTCACAGGTCACGCAACGCGCGGTGCAGCACGTCCCGGGTCCGGTCCGGCGGGTCGGCCTCGATGAACAGCCGCCCGACGGCGGCCGCGTACCGGTCGACCTCTTCCCGTTTGTCCAGGTAGAGCGCACTGGTCAGATGCTCCAGGTAGACCACGTCGGGCAGTTCCTGCTCCGGGAAGCGCAGGATGCTGAAGGCCCCACCTGCGGCGGCGTGCCCGCCGCTGCGGAACCGGACCACCTGCAGCCGTACGCCCGGCTGCTCGCTCGCCTCGGCGAGCGCCTCGATCTGCCCGCGCAGCACCCGCGTCCCGCCGATCGGCCGGCACAGCACCGCCTCGTCGATCACCGCCCAGACGCGGGGTGCGCCGGCCCGGTCCAGCACCCGCTTGCGGGCCATCCGCAGCTCGACCCGCCGGTCCACCTCGCGGACACCGGACTCACTGAACCCGATGTCGATGACCGCGCGGGCGTACTCCTCGGTCTGCAGCAGCCCCGGCACGAACTGGATCTCGTAGGTGCGGATCAGGCTGGCCGCCGACTCCAGGTCCAGATAGTACTGGAACCAGGTGGGCAGCAGGTCGCCGTACGGATGCCACCAGCCCGGCTGGTTGGTCTCCCGGGCGAGGGTGATCAGCTCGCTGCGTTCCACGTGGTCGGCGACGCCGTAGAGGGTGAGCAGGTCGTCCACGTCGCGTTCCTTGAACCCGACCCGGCCCAGCTCCATCCGGCTGATCTTCGACTCGGAGGCCCGGATGGTCCAGCCGGCGTCCTCCCGGCTGATCCCCTTGGCCTCGCGTAGTCGGCGCAGCCGAGCACCGAGCTGCATCCGGCGGACCGTCGGTCCGCCGGCGGCGTACTCCTGGTGCCCGACGACGCTCATCGGCTCACGGCTTACGGCCGACGCCGCAGTACTGGTCGATGACGGGCACGTGCGCCTGCTCCGGCTCCGGCCGCCACCGGGTCACCGACACCACCCCCGGCTCCACCAGAGTGAGCCCGTCGAAGAACCGTCCGATCCGGTCCGGGCTGCGCAGATGGTACTGCGGGTTCGCGGACTGGTTCCAGATCCGGGCGGCCTCGACCACCCCGGGGCTGGTGTCGCCACCGTCGTAGAGCGCGAGGTGGCTGCCGGACGGCAGGACATCGAGCAGGCTGCGCACGATGTCGCGGGCCTCGTCGTCGGCGGCGATGTGCCCGAGGATGCCCATCAGCATCAGACCGATCGGCTGGCTGAAATCGAGGGTACGGCCGGCTTCGCGCACGATCGACGCGGGGTCGCGCAGGTCGGCGTCGACGTAGTCGGTTGCGCCTTCCGGCGTGCTGGTCAGCAACGCCCGGGCGTGCACCAGGACCAGCGGGTCGTTGTCGACGTAGACGATCCGGGTCTCCGGAGCCACCGCCTGGGCCACCTCGTGGGTGTTGTCGGCGGTCGGCAGGCCGGTGCCGATGTCCAGGAACTGCCGGATCCCGACCTGCCCGGTCAGGTAGCGCACCGACCGGACCAGGAAGCCTCGGGAGAGCCGGGCATTTTCCACGATCTGCGGGAACGCCGCCTTGATCTGGTCACCGACCGCACGGTCGACGGCGTAGTTGTCCTTGCCGCCCAGCCAATGATTCCAGATCCGGGCCGTCTGCGGCACCGAGGTGTCCAACTTGGGCACCGGGCGCGAGCCACCAGCGGATTCATCGACCATCTGTAGTATCCCTCACGGATCGGGCGTATTCGACGGCTTGCCAGCATAACCACGGCAGATCAACATGACCATGCTCGCATGTGGAAGTTGCGGTCACCGTGCGATGATCAGCTCGCGGAGCTGGGCCACCGGCTGCGGCCGGCCGTACCGGTAGCCCTGTGCCCGCGGGCAGCCGATCGCCGCGACCGCGCCGTGCTGCACCTCGGTCTCCACCCCCTCGGCGACCACCACCAGCCCGAACGCGTCGGCCAGCCGGGTGACCATCTCAACCGTGGCGTAGGCCTTCGGGTCGGGCGAGTCGAGCCGGTCCACGAACGAACGGTCGATCTTCAGGTCGGTGGCCGGCAACCGGTGCAGGTAACTCAGCGACGAGTAGCCGGTGCCGAAGTCGTCGATCGAGATCCGTACGTCGAGTTCACGCAGCTGGGCGAGTCGGGACAGCACCTCGTCGGTGCTGTCGATCAGCGCCGTCTCGGTCAGCTCCAGGGTCAGCCGGGGGGCGGCCAGCCCGGCCGCCGACACCGCGCCGTCCACCATGGCGATCAGATCTGCACGGCGCAGCTGGGCCGGCGCCAGGTTGACCGCCACCGTGGTGCCGGGCGCCAGCTGCTGCCAGGCGGCCGCGTCGTGGCAGGCGGTGGCCAGCACCCAGCAGTCCAGCGGCAGCACCAGGCCGGTCTCCTCGGCCAGCGGCAGAAACCGGGCCGGACTGAGCAGCCCGAGCCGGGGGTGCCGCCACCGCACCAGCGCTTCCGCGCCTCGGATCCGGCCGGTGCCGACGTCGACGATCGGCTGGTACGCCAGCTCGAACTGGCCGCCGTCGTCGACCGCCCGGCGCAGGTCGGCGATCAGTTCGGCCCGGTCCACCGCCGCCTCCCGCAGCCGCGGCGTGCAGAACCGGTACGCGGACTTGCCGGCCGCCTTCGCCGCGTACATCGCGATGTCGGCGTCGCGCAGCAGATCGGCATCGCCGCAGTGGTGCGGACCGTACTCGGCGATGCCGATGCTCGCCGAGGTGACCGTGCCGTCGGCGAGCACCGCCAGCAGCCGGTCGGCCAGCCGGGCCGGGTCGTGGGCCGGGTCGAGCAGGACGGCGAACTCGTCGCCGCCGAGTCGGGCGATCAGCCCCGCATCCCCGACGGCGGACCGCATCCGGGCCGCCACCTCGCTGAGCATCGCGTCCCCGGTGGCGTGACCGAACCGGTCGTTGACCTGTTTGAACCCGTCGAGATCGAGCAGCAGGACGGCGACGCGGCTCGGCTCGGTCAACGCCGCAATCGACTGACGCAGCCGGCGGGTGAACAGCAGCCGGTTCGGTAGCCCGGTCAACTGGTCGGTGTAGGCGAGCCGGCGCAGCCGGGCGGCCAGCCGGCGGTTCTCGTTCGCGGCCAGGGCCTGCCGGACGGCCAGCGCGGCGAGCAGCGCGACACCGCTGGCGTAGATCACCGACGACGGTTCGCCGGCGGTGAGGACCGCTCCGATCGCCGCGCCGACAGTCAGGTACGGCAGCGCGACCCGCCACCACGGCAGCGGCGGCGGCTCGGCGGTCTCGTCGACCTGATCGAGGTCGGCCGGGGGCGGGTGCCGGCTGGCCATCGCTACCAGCAGGTAGCTGAGCGGCCAGCAGACGTCCACCGGGTGACCGGGCTGGTAGGTGCCCTGGGCGATCATCGAAACGTAGACGGCGTCGGCCCCGGCCCGCACCGCGAGGCTGGCCCCGAGCAGGGTCAGCGCCGGCCACAGTGGTCGGGCCGGTCCGGCGACCGAGATCAGTACGGCAAGCTGGATCAGGTCCAGCATCGGGTAGAGCATGCCGAGCGCAGTCGCCGTACCGTCCAGTTCGGCGCTGGCCATCTCTCGGTACACCACCACCCAGGCGACCGGGAGCAGCGCCAGCCCGACGATCACCCCGTCCAGCAGCACCCGGGCCCGGCCGACCGCGCTACGCGGTGCGGAGACCGCGCTGAGCAGCGCGGCGGTTCCGGTGACGAGGCCGGCGAAGAAGATCAGGCCGATCAGTGGGGTGTGTGGCAGTGCGTCGGCGGTGAGCCGGCCGACGGTCCAGACGACCCGGCCGACGGCGGCGAGGGCCATGGTCGTCGCCAGCAGCACCCAGAATCGGCGCAGCTGCGGCGGATGGCGGCGGGCAGCGATCCCGCAGGCGGTGGCGGCGCAACTGGCGACGGTGATCGCGCCGAGGTCGCTGACCAGTGCGGCGGCCGGGCCGGTCGCCAGCAGCCACCCCGCCTCGACGGTGGTTGTCAGGACCCCGGCGACGACGGCCCATCGACGCGCCCCGCCAGGTCTGTCTGCTGCCACCGGCGGAATCTATCGTCCGTGACGGATACCGCAAGGCAGGCTGTCGGCGAGTTTACAAGGGACCTGACCGGGTGGACCTTCCATCACGGCCGGTCAGCCGCTGGCGGACACCCGTCGGTGCGGTGCCCGCCAACGGCTCTGCGACGTCCTGGTCGCTCAGCCGGCCGGCTGCTCGGCGATCCCGAAGCGCACGCCGCCGTCGTCGTCCACTGCGGCGTCGAGCGACTTGTCCTGCAGCAGGTTGGCTGCTTCGGCGTCGAGGAAGACGCGGGCGCCGGACGAATCCACCACCTGGTCGCCCGCGATCGGCTGCTCGGCGACGGTCAGGGTGAGCGACCCGGCGGTCGGGTCGGCCGAGATCCGCAGGCCGGCGCTCTCCGGTGCCTGCTGCTGAGTGGTGATCTCGCGAATCACGAAGACCGCGTTGTCGGTCATGGTCAGCATGACAACTCCTTGATCGGATTTTGGAACTACCGGAAACAGGTGATGGCTGACGCGGCGAGGCGGCTCAGCGGCAATGTCGGGTTTGGGGCTGACGGCGCGGCGGACAGTGCGCGGCGGGCGGTCAGGGCGGGCGGCGGAAGCTCCAGGGACTGGGTCGGTCAGCGGCCGTCTACCGCCCACCGTGCCGGAGATCCACCAATCAGTCAAATCCCCACGTTACCCGACTGTCGCCGATGTCACTCCCGATCGGGTCGTCGGCGCCGGCCAGCCGGGCGACGGTGACCGGACAGCCACCGTCCAGGCGGTATCCCACTCCGTGGACGGTCCGTACCACGGGAAGGTCGTCGCCGAGCTTGGCCCGCAGCCGGCGGATGTGTACGTCGACGCAGCGCGGCCCGGACCGCCGGTGCCCCCCCCCAATCCGGTCGGCACCTGCTCGCCGGCCAGCTGCTCCAGCAGGTCCATGAGGTGGGCTCGGAAGGCGGCATCCATTCGGCTACAATGACAACCGTTTTCATTTCAATCGAGGGGGCGTGCATGCCGTCACCGTCAGCTCCGGCCGGCCGTACCACCCACCGGTCCGCCACCACCAGACCGGCGGTCACCGTACTGTCCGGTTTCTGGCCCGCCGCCACGATGGCCGTCGCCCGGACCCTGCTCGCCGCCGACCCGTCCCTGCTCGTCGTCCGCTACGACGTCGGCCCGGCGCACGACGGCGCTCCGCACCGGGTGCTCCGCGACGGCACCGGCCCGGTCGAGGACGTGCGCCTCGACCTTGTCGACGGCTGTGTCTGCTGCACGCTGCGGGCGGACGCGCCGGCCACGTTGGCCCGGCTCACCGCCGCCCGACCCGACCGGGACATCGTGCTGGTCCTGCCCGAAGTGGTGGAACCGGAGACACTCGCCACCGCCTGCGCGCACGGTCGGGTGGCCGGGCGGCCGGTCGGCGACCTGGTCCGGTTCGACTCCTACGTCACGGTCGTCGCCGCCGACCACCTGCTCGACGGCCTGGCCAGCACCGACGACCTGAGCCGGCTGGGCATCGCCGCCGCCCCCGGCGACCGCCGTCGGCTCGCCGACGTGATCGCCCGGCAGATCGAGTACGCCGACACGGTCGTGCTGTGGGGTGGGTCGACCGACCAGGCCTTCGAGACGCACCGGCTCGGTGTGCTGCTGTCCCGGATGGCCCCGTGGGCGGTGCACCTGCGGGCCGGCGACCAGCCGACGATCGACGCCACCCGGCTCGCCGGCCAGCTACGGCACACCGACCGGCACCGGCCGGAGACGCCGGCGGTCCTGGACCGCGGCGTCGAGGGTCACCTGATCGGGGTGCACGAACCGGTCGCCGACTGCGGCGTCGTCTCCGCGGTGTTCCGGGCCCGCCGCCCGCTGCACCCCGCCCGGCTGTACGCCGCGTTGGCCGACGTCACCGCGGGTCCGCTGCGGTCCCGCGGGCATCTCTGGCTGGCCAACCGGCCGGAGACGGTGGTCGGCTGGGAGGCCGCCGGCGGCGGCCTCACCCTGCACACCCTCGGCCGGTGGCTGGTCGACCTGCCGGACGAACAGTGGGAGCAGGCCAGCCCGCAGCGCCGGCTGGCCGCCGCGCTGGACTGGGACCCGTACTACGGCGACCGGCACAGCAACCTGGTCTTCGTAGGCGTCGACTTCGATCCGGTCGACCTGTACCGGCGGCTGGCAGGCTGCCTGCTCACCGACGCCGAGCTCGCTGACGGCGAGGCCGGCTGGCGGAACCTGCCGGACCCGTTCACCGGTGGCGAGGTCGGCCCTGGCTGACGCGGCCGGGCATGCGTCGAAGGGCCGGACCCCGGGGTACGGGGTCCGGCCCTCGCGCTGAGCTTGGGGTGTTTCGGGTCAGCTGTTCCAGTGCTGGGCGACCAGTTCGGCGGCCTGGGTCTCCCACTGGGCGTAGTGGTCCGGGTACGCCGACACCTGGACGGTCTGGGCGGCCTGGGTCAGCGGCATGTCCTGCCAGCCGTCGACGGCCTTGAGCCCGTTCAGGAACGCGGTGGTGGAGTACTCGACGTCGGTGATCTGCTCGACGGTGCCCCAGCCCGACGACGGGCGCTGCTGGAACAGGCCCTGCGAGTCGTGGTCGTTGCGGTCACCGAGGTGGCCGAGGTTCTCCAGCTTGGACTCCTGCAGGGCGGTGGCGATCGCGACCACGGCGGCCCGCTCGTCCATGCCGGCCTTCTTGGTGGCGGCGATGATGCCCTTGACGTTGTCGGTCTGCTCGCCGGACAGGGTGATGCGGGACTGCTCGCCCTGCACGCCGTGCGGGGTGAGCGTGCCGGCGTCGACGCCGCTGCTGGCGGCGGCGGACACCGGTGCGGCCAGGGCGGTGGGGGCGTGGTCGGCGGCCAGGGCGGGGGCGGCGATCGCGCCGCCGGCCAGGGTCAGCCCGGCGATGCCGAGGGCGGTGTTACGCAGGCTGGTACGCAGGGTACGGGTGATGATCGTGGTCATGGGGGGTCCACCTTCCGTTTGCCGAGGGGGCGCACCCGTCACGGGCGGGCGGGTGGGCGGTAAACGGTCATCCGGGTGGTACGGGGGTCAGACGCGGTGGCGCGGGTGCGCTGCTGCGCGCCGTGACCATGTACAACCACGCCGGCCCGCCGACGATTCCCGACCGGGCCCACCGACCCGACCCACTGACCGGGCCGACCAAGTCCACCGACCCGGGCTGCCCGGCCGGGCCCGGAGCCTGACTGCCGTCCGGCGGCTGCGGGCCGGAGTGCGTGGCGCGACCATGCACAACGACGGTGCCCGCCGGATCATTCCGCGCCCACCGGATCACTCCGCGCCGGCCTGAGCCTCAGCCGGGCTGTGAGCCTCAGGAACCGCACACGCTCAGCGCGCAGCGTCACCTTTGGCACCCAAGGGCAGCCTGAACCCACTGGCGACGTGGCGGGAGACCCGGGCCGCACCAGAGCCGTCGTACAGCCCGCTGAGGGGTCGGTCGATCTGGGCGAGGCTTATGCCACAGGTGCATCTTGATGCACCTGTGGCATCAAGCTCACCGCACACATCCATCGGGTCACGTGGCATGCTGCTGACCATGTGTGTGCGGAGCGGCCGATGACCGTGGTGTCCGTCATCAACTACAAAGGTGGCGTCGGGAAGACCACCGTCACCGCCAACATCGGGGCTGAACTCGCGTACCGCGGGCACCGGGTGCTACTCATCGACCTCGACCCACAGGCCAGCCTGACCTTCTCCTTCGTCGAGCCGACCATGTGGGAGCGGGAACTGGCCGACGAGCGGACCATCCTGCAGTGGTTCGGTGACGTGCTGGACCGTGGCGGTGCCGCACCACTGGACCGTTATGTGCTCACCCCGCCCACCGTCAACGAAGTGATCGGTCAGCACAGCGAAGGTCGGCTCGACCTGGTGCCGTCCCATCTGATGCTCACCGACGCCGACCTCGACTTCGCCGCCAGCCTGGGCGGATCGCGGTTCCAGCACGGCAGCCCGCGTTTCCTGTCCCTGCACCGCGCGCTCGCCGAGGCGCTCGCCGCACCCGCGTTCACCGACTACCAGGTCGTCCTGGTCGACTGCCCACCGAACTTCACCATGGTCACCCGCACCGGGGTGGTCGCCAGCGACCACATCCTGATCCCGGCCCGGCCGGACTACCTGTCTACGCTCGGCATCGACTACCTGCGGAAGAAGGTCTCCGAGCTGGTGACCGACTACAACCGGGTCGCGGCGGGCCGGACCGACCAGATCAGCCCGGAGATCCTCGGCATCGTCTTCACGATGGTCCAGTACACCGGGCACGGGCCACTGCTGGCGCTGCGCAACTTCATCGGCCATCCTGCGACCATCGAGATTCCGCGCTTCCAGCAGATGATCCGCGACAACAAGACGGTGTTCGCCTCCGCCGGTGAGCACGGCCTGCCCGCAGTCCTGATGCCGGACGCGAACGTCAACGTCCAGTACGAGTTGCAACAGCTCGCCAGCGAGTTCCTCGCCAAGATCCGCCCGTAGGAGAGTCACGTGACCAGCGCCGCCGACCTGTCCCACGCCGTCCTGATCCGGGTCGCGGACTTCCTTCGCACCCTGCCGCCGGAGCAGTTGGCCGCACTCGCCGACGGCACCGCGCAGCTGACGGTCGCCACCGCCACCGCCGGGCCGCAACAGTCTGCGGCACCGGCACCGGCCCGCCGGAGCCGGGCAGTCAAGGCGGCGAAGCCGGCGGTCGACATCGACACCGACCGGATCCGCGCCGACCTGGCGGCGATCGACGACCGGGTGGCCGCCGGACGCTACCTCGACGATCTCGGGCTGAAGGTCGCCGAGCTACGGACCCTGGCCGCCGAACTCGGGGTGGCGCTGCCGAGCCGGGCCACCAAGGCCGTCATCCAGAAGAACATCGTCCAGGCGACCGTCGGCCGGCGGCTCACCTCGGCGGTGCTCAGCCGCCCCGCCAGCAGCTCCTGACAGCAGCTCCTGACAGCAGCCCCCGACAGCGGTCACCACCACCGGTCGTGATGGAACTCCTTCGATACCTTGCAGGAGAGCACGACAGTTCGCCCGCGCGCCTCGCGGGGTGGCGTGACGGAAGACGCTGGGGAGACGATGTCCAGGAGACGGCCGGCACCCGACGACGACTTGTTCGATCGCATCTTCATGCCCACGATGCCTATCTGGGCGATGGTCCTGATGGGTCTCAACGGGAGCCTCTGCATGTTTGCCTGGAGCATCCTGTTCCGACTCCCCGATGACGACTCGGCGTACCTCACAGCGGCAACGTGGGTGGCGGTGGCCGTACCCGTGCTCACGTTGCTGGCGATGGTGTTCCTCACCATCGTCGCCAGGATCATCGGCGAAGACCTCACGGGAGCGTTCGACGTGGTGGTCGCACGCCTGCCGGGATCACTGTTCGTCCTGAGTCCTGTGGGCCTGGTGTTCGGTTGGTTGGTGGCCGTTCCCCTGGGCCGGGCAGCGATGGGGCTGGGTGTGGCGGAGAGCATCGCCTGGCGGTGGATCATCTTTCCGGTGGCCGGGCTGGCCTGCCTCTGGATTGCGTCCCTGCCCTACCTCCGGTTCAACGGACGCAGCCTGATCCCGCCCTGGACGCGGGCACCGGGTGGCCCTGTCGGAGCCCTCCTGGTGGGCGATACGGGTCAGGACGTCGGGGAAGGCTCCAGCGTGGGCTTTGACGGAGACTCCGGCGACTGATCCCCTACCGTGGATCGGTCGCCGAGCTGGCGACGTACCTCGTCGAGGACTTCCGCCCAGTGCGCGGCCGGCGCACCGGCGCGCAGCTGACCGGCGAGGTGCTCGGCGAGCAGGCGGGCGGACCGTTCGGTGAAGTCGGGCTGGTCGTCGGCCGAACCCGGATCCGGGCGGTACGGCGTGGTCAGCGGCAGCGGGTCGCCGACACAGACCACGTCCAGGTGGCCGGTGGTGCGGGTCAACGCGACGTACAGCATCCGGTGGCCGCGCTCGTCGTCGGCGACAATCTGCTCCGGCTCGACGACCACCACGGCGTCGAACTCCAGGCCTTTCGCCTCGGCCGGGCTGACCAGGTTGATCGCCGCGCCGAGGTCGCCCTGCTGGGCGCTGCTCCAGGCGAGCCCGTTGTCGGCAAGCGCCGCCTCGACCTCGCGGCGGCAGCGGGGCGGGCAGACGACGCCGACGAACGCGCCCCGCGCGGCGTGCTCACCGGCCACCGCGGCGACCCGACCGGCCCGCTCGGTGAGCCCGACCCGGTGCACGCCGGGTTCGGCCGGACCGTCCCGGACCACCTCCGGCGGTGTCACGCCGGGCGCGGCGACCGGCAGCAGCCGGGCGGCGAACTGGTACGCCTGGCGGGGCACCCGGTAGCCGTACCGCAGCGGCGCGACCCGCACCGGGCAGGTCGGCGGCAGATGTCGGGTCACCTCGTCCCAGCTGTCCCGGGCCCAGCCGCCGGTCGACTGGGCCAGGTCGCCGATGACCGTGCACGAGCCGGTGCGGCTGCGCCGGGCCACCGCCCGCAGCTGCATCGGTGACAGGTCCTGCGCCTCGTCGACAACCACGTGTCCGTACCGGCGCGACGGCCCGCCGTCGATCAGCTGGTCCAGTTCGTCGAGCAGCGGCAGGTCGGCGGCGGACCAGATCTCCTCGGAGATCCGGTCGGCGCCACGCCGGTGCAGCAGCGCCAACTCGTCGGCGGTCAGCCCCTCGGCGGCCGAGCCAGTGGCGGCAGCAACAGCCGGGTCGGCGGCGGCGCGCAGCCGGGGCCGGGACGCCAGCAGGCCGCGCAGGAACGCCGCCGGGCTCTGCTGCGGCCAGAGCCGCTCGACCAGGTTGGCCAGCGCCGGTTCGCCGCGCGGGTCGACGCCGGACCGGTCGTGGACCAGGTCGGCGAGCCGGTCACGGAACAGCTGACGGCGACCGTTGTACGGCAGGTCGGCCGCGGCGGCGGCGTCGAGTGCCTGCTGCACCTGCTCGCCGGGCAGGGTGACGAACCGGCTGCCGAGCAGCAGTCGCTCCGCCGGGTCCGGGGTGCCGATCCGATTGCGTAGCGCCCGGTCGAGCAGGCCGGCCATCCGGGCGTCGCCCTTGAGCCGGGCCACCGCCGCCGGCTCGGCCCGGCCACGCCGTACCGTCGGGGCGAGCCGGCTGATGTCGCGTAGCTCGACCTCGGCGTCGCCGAGCCCGGGCAGCACCTGGCCGATGTAGCGCATGAACGTCGGGTGCGGGCCGACCACGAGTACGTCGTCGGCGGTCAACTCGGAGTGCTGGAACAACAGCCAGGAGACCCGGTGCAGGGCGATGGCGGTCTTGCCGGTGCCCGGGCCGCCCTCGATCACCAGGACCTGCTGCAGCGGGGCACGGATCAGTTCGTACTGGGCGGCCTGGATGGTGGCGACGATGTCGCGCAGGGTGCCGGTCCGGCCCCGGGCCAGCTCGGTGAGCAGCTGCGCGTCGACGCCGGCCGGGCCCGACCCGCCGGCCGCCGCACCGGCCACCCCGGCGGCGATCTCGGCGAACAGGACGTCGTCGAGGTGGTCGATGACGTTGCCGGTGCACCGGAATCCGCGTCTGCGCACCAGGCCCTGGGGGTCGTCGGGGCTGGCGGTGAAGTAGCGGGCCGCGGCCGGCGACTGCCAGTTGATCACCAGCGGGTCGCCGCCGTCGGGCGAGCCGATCAGGTGCCGCCCGAGGTAGTACGCCTCGCCGGACTCGTCGTCGATGCGGCCGAACGCGACCGCGTCGGCGGCGCCGCCGAGGGCCCGGGTGACGGCTTCGGCGTGGTGGCGCAGCCGGGCGGCGGTGGCCCGGTCGGCCCCGCTGCGGGCCAGCGAGCCGAGTGCGGCGACCCGCCGGTCGCGTTCCCGGGCGGCGGCGTCGAAGTACGCCTGTTCGGCGGCGATCTCCGCTGACATGTCGGCCATGTGCACGCTCCCCGGGTCGGCAGACCCGGCACACCGTACCGGTGCGGGCGGGGGCCGGACAGCCCCCGAGTGTGCAGGACCGCCGGCCCGGGACGTGGATGTCCCGGGCCGGCGGGCGTGCCGTGCCGTCGTTCGTCGGCCCTGTCGATCAGACGAAGTTCACGTCACTGCACCACATGTAGGCCTGGTCGAGGTGGGACGCCTGCCAGATCACGAAGACGATGTGGTGTCCGGTGTAGCCGGAGGTCGAGACGTTGAAGCTGATGTTCTGTGCCGGCGCGTACCGGCCGGTCTGGGTGATGAAGTCGAGGTTTCCCCACCCGAGCCGCTGGGTAGCGGGGTTGAACCCGTTCTTGCTCACGTAGACCCGGAAGAAGTCGGCGCCATGGCTGGCCTGGTCGTACAACTGGATCGTGAAGTTGCGGCTGACGTTTGTCTTCTTCCACTGTCCGGGCTGGTTCAGACTGTTGTTTCGGGACAGCGCGTTGCTGCACAGCTGCCCGTCGGGGGTGCGGCCCTGGAAGTTGCCACCGAGTCCGTCGCGCAGCGCGCTCATCCAGTTCCACATGGTGTCCGGGTTGGCCTGGAAGGCCTGCCAGCACATCGGGTCCTGCTGCTGCATGGCCGGGTTCATGTGCTGGTGTCCCCAGTCCTGCCAGCACTGGTAGGCGCGGCTCGCCGGGTTGACGATGGTGCCGTGAGCCTGCGCCGCGCCGGTGAACGGCAGCATGCCTGCCACCAGGGCGAGCAGCAGAACAAGCGCTCGAACAGGCTGGCGGGCGGCCGGTCGGGATCGCCGACCGGGTTGATCGAGGTTGCGTGAACGCACGGTACATCCTCCGTTCCTGGGCGCTCATACGGGTGCGGGAGCGCTTCCACCCGACTATCGCACCCATTGGTCCGGATATCAATGATCGTCTATAGATATCTGTTTTTGTCGGACTGCCCGGAGCCGCCCCCGCAACGACTCCGGGCAGTTCCCGATCCAGGAAAGCGTTGATCTGGCAATCAGCGATCAACAGTCGCCGACCTAGTCGGCCGCCAGCGACTCGACGACCGGCTGGCGCAGCGCCCGGCGGGCCGGCAGCACCGAGGCGACCAGCGCGGCGACCGCCGCCACCGCGACGACGACCCCGAGCTGCGTCCACGGCAGGTCCAGCCGGAAGATGTCGTCCTCGGCACTGTTGAGCACGGCGAGCGCGCTCGCCGCCCCGGCCACCCCGATCGCGATGCCACACGCCGTACCGCTGACCGCCGTCAGCACCGCCTCGGTGGCGAGCATCCGGCGCAGCTGGCCCCGGGTCACGCCGACAGCCCGCAGCAGGGCGTTCTCCCGGGTCCGTTCGACCACCGACAGGGTCAGGGTGTTGGCCAGCCCGAGCAGCGAGATGAGGATCGCCAGGGCCAGCAGCGCCAGCACGAACCGCAGCACCGTGTCGACGGTGCCGGTACGCGCCTCGGCGTACGCCGCCCGGTCGACGAACGTCACGAACGGGTAGCTGACGACCACCGACTCCACCGCCTCGCGGGCGGCCTCGGCGTCGACGCCCGCTGCCGGGTCGAGCTGCACCAGCCAGGTGTCGATGTCGGGGTAGACGGCGGTGACATCCTCCTCGACGGCCAGCACCCTGCTGGTGGCCGACTGGTCGCCGCCGCTCGGGTCGGCGAGGACCGCGACAACGACGACGTCGCGCGCCTGCCCGACCGGGCCGACGGGCTCGGCCGGGTCAGCCGAGTCAGCCGACTCGGCGGGATCGGCGGGATCGACCGGAACGGGTTCCAGCCGGAACCGGTCGCCGACGGCGAACCCGGTCGCCTCGTTGACGAGCACCCGGCCCGGCCCGAAGTCCCGCACGTCCCCGTCGGCCACTGCCAGCTTCGCCTTGGCCAGCAGGTCGGGGTGGCCGGCGGCCACGTCGAACCCGCCCGGAGCGCCGTACACCTCGGCGCCGCCGAGCACCACGCCGAGTTCCGGCAGGTCACGAAGCCGCGTGATCAGCTCGGGCGGCACCGGGTCCAGATCGGACTCAATCAGGAAGGCGGCTCCGATCCGGGCGTCGACCTCCCGCTCCACGGCACGTTTGACGCTGTGCGCGCCGACCGAGAACGCCGTCACCAGCCCGATGCCGATCACCAGCGCCATCGCGGTGGCAGCGGCGCGACGCGGATTGCGTACCGCGTTGGCGACGGCGAGCCGGGCGGTCGGACCGGCCGCCCACCCGGTCAGTCGGCCGAGCAGCCGGGTGACCGCTGGCACGATCAACGGGCTGGCCAGCACCAAACCGACAAAGGTCAGGATCCCACCAACGACCACCACCAGCAGGTCCTCGAGCCGGCCGGCGGCGACCAGCCCGAGCACGCCGACGACGATCAGCAGCAGGCCGGCGCCGAGCCGCACCCGGCCGACCGGTCGGGCGACGGTCAGCGCCGCGTCGGTCAGCGCCGCGACCGGCGGTACGGCGGTGCCGCGCCAGGCCGGCAGCAGCGCCGCGCCGACGGTGACCCCGACGCCGCAGACCAAGGCGACGACGACGGTACGCGGGCTGACCACCGTACCGCTCGGCATACCGCTGCCCAGTTCGGCGTAGAGCTGGCGCAGCCCGGCGGCGGCCACCACCCCGAGCAGCAGTCCCCAGACCGCGCCGATCAACCCGACGGCGGCGGCCTCGACGACGCCGGCCCGGAACAGCTGCACCCGGGTGGCCCCGACGAGGCGCAGCAGCGCCGTCTCCCGGGTGCGTTGGGCGAGCAGGATCGTGAACGTGTTGGCGATGACGAAGGCGGCGACGAAGACCGCGATCGCGGCGAACGCGAGCAGCAGCCGGGTGAACTGCTCGCCGTTGCCGACCGTGAAGTCCAGCGCCGCCGCCCGCAGTTGCTCGCCGGTGCGGGTGGCGACGTACCCGCCGACGGCCGAACGCAGCCGTTCGGCCAGCTCGGCCTGGCCGACGCCCGGCTCGGCGACGACCAGCACCCGGTCCAGGTCGGTGCGGCCGGTGAGTTGCCGGGCGTCGGCGTCGACCAGGCCGAGCAGCGCGCCACCGGAGTCGACGCCGGTGCCGGCGACGTCGACCAGACCGACCACCTGGTACGGCCGCGGCTGCCGGTCGGTGACGGCAGCCTGCACCTGGTCGCCGATGGTGATGTCCCGCCGGGCGGCGGTCCGGGCGTCGAGCACCGCCTCCC
This sequence comes from Solwaraspora sp. WMMB762, assembly GCF_049179115.1. Taxonomy (NCBI): domain Bacteria; kingdom Bacillati; phylum Actinomycetota; class Actinomycetes; order Micromonosporales; family Micromonosporaceae; genus Solwaraspora; species Solwaraspora sp. WMMB762. Next base: position 5,951,912 of record NZ_JBMHMD010000001.1, on the reverse strand, counting down.
CGGGCCGCTGCGGCAGCCGGCCAGCGGCCAGCGGCAGACCGGCCAGCTGGGGGTCCGCCGGTACGGTGACCAGGTTGTTCAGGCCGGGGATGGACTGGTTGTCCGGGCCGAGCAGCCCGACGCCGTACCAGCTGAAGGTGCCTTCGGCGGCGGCGACCCCGTCGACCTGACGGACAGCGTCGACGAGCGTGGCCGGCAGCACCTCGCCGTCGACGTCCGGCGCGCCGGCCTCGCCGGCCGGTACGTCGAAGTCGCGGGTCAGTTCGACGTCGACGAAGCGGTCGAGCAGCCCGGCGCGTTGCTCGGTCGCGGCGGTCAGCCCGTCGGAGAAGATCAGGGTGCCGGTGACGAAGCCGACGCCGAGGACGATCGCCAGCGAGGAGAGCAGCAGCCGGCTGGCGTGGGCACGCAGCGAACGCAGGGTGAGCCGCAGCACTTGACCTCACCCACCCACGCGGGTGCCGTCGAGCCGGGACATACCGGTACCGGTGCCGTCGAGCCGGGACATCACGTCGAGGATGGCGTCGGCGTCGGGCCGGTCCAGGTCGGTGACCCGACGTCCGTCGGCGAGGAAGGTGACCCGGTCGGCGCGGGTCGCGGCGAGCGGGTCGTGGGTCACCATCACCACGGTCTGCCCGAGCTGGTCGACGGCGTCGCGCAGCAGGCGCAGCACCTCGGCGCCGGTGCGGGAGTCCAGGTTGCCGGTCGGCTCGTCGGCGAAGATCACCGACGGTCGGGTGATCAACGCGCGGGCGACGGCCACCCGCTGCTGCTGCCCGCCGGAGAGTTCGGCCGGGCGGTGCCCGAGCCGGTCGGTGAGCCCGACGGCGGCGACCACCCGGTTCAGCCAGTCACCGTCGACCCGGCGGCCAGCGATCGACAACGGCAGGGTGACGTTCTCCACCGCGGTGAGCGTCGGCAGCAGGTTGTAGCGCTGGAAGACGAACCCGATCCGGTCGCGGCGCAGCATCGTCAGCCGCCGGTCGTCGAGCCGGGTGAGGTCTGCGTCGCCGACGCGTACCGAGCCGGCGGTGGGCCGGTCCAGGCCGGCGAGGCAGTGCATCAGGGTCGACTTGCCGGACCCGGAGGCGCCCATGATGGCGTGGAAACGGCCGGCGTCGAAGGCGACGTCGACACCGTCCAGCGCGGTGACGGCCGCCTCGCCGGTGCCGTACACCTTGGTCAGGCCGGTGGCGGTGACCGCCGCGGCCGTGGTCGTAGTGGTCGAAGACATGCCGGAAACGCTAGGGACGCGGGCGGCGCGCGGCGTCCGCCGTGGCGCGTCACTTGCGGGTCCGTCGCTGGTCGCAGCCGCGCGCCGGCGTACGCCTCAAGTCGTAGTGCCGGGGCGGATCAGACCCGTCTCGTACGCCAGGACGACGGCCTGGACCCGGTCGCGCAGCCCCAGTTTGGCGAGGATCCGCCCGACGTGGGTCTTCACGGTGGCCTCGGCGACGGTGAGCCGGCCGGCGATCTCGGCGTTGGACAGCCCCTGGCCGACCAGCAGCAGCACCTCACGTTCCCGGTCGGTGAGCCCGTCCACGGCCGGGGCCGCCGGCCCGGCGGCGACGAGTTGGCCGGCGAACCGGTCCAGCAGGCGGCGGGTGATCCGCGGCGCGACCACCGAGTCGCCAGCGGCGATCACCCGGATCGCGGCGAGCAGCTCCTCCGGCGGGACGCTCTTGAGCAGGAATCCGCTGGCACCGGCCTGCAGCGCGGCGAACGCGTCGGCCTCGGTGTCGAAGGTGGTCAGCACCAGCACCCGGGGGGTGGGTCCGGCGGCGCAGATCCGGCGGGTCGCTTCGACGCCGTCGAGGACCGGCATCCGCACGTCCATCACCACGATGTCGGTTTCGACGGTACGCAGCAGCCGCAGCGCCTCCGCGCCGTCACCGGCCTCACCGACCACGGTCATGTCGCCGGAGTAGTCGAGCACCATCCGGAAGCCGGCCCGGACCAGGGCCTGATCATCGACGAGGACCACCCGGATGGCGGCGTCGCCGGTCCCGGCCGCGCCGGTCCCCGCGTCGCCGGCCACGGCCGCGCCGGCCCCCGGGGCGCTGGTCACGCCGCCGCCGCCAGGGTCAGCGGGATCGACGCCCGCACCTGCCAACCGCCGTCAAGCCGCGCTCCGGCGCTGAACTCGCCGCCGTACAGTCCGACCCGCTCGCGCATGCCGACCAGCCCGTGCCCGCCGGCGGGCAGCGCGCGGGCCGGCACCGGCAGCGGGGTGACGTTGCTCAGCGCCGGCACCGCCGCGACCGCGCTGCCGCCGCCGTCGTCGACGACCTCGATCGCGATGGCCTGCCGGGCGTACGTGATCGCCACCCGCGCCCGGGCCCGCTCCCCCGCGTGCCGCAGGGTGTTGGTCAGCGACTCCTGCACGATCCGGTAGACGGCGAGCGCCACCCCGTCGGGCACCTCGGGCACGGTGCCGGTCACGGTGAACTCGACAGCCAGCCCAGCGGCCCGCGCCTTGGCCACCGCCTCGCCCACCTGGTCGAGGCTGCCGCGCGGACGGTCCACCACCGCCTCGGCGGAGCGCTGCGGATGACGCAGTACGTCGATCAGCTGACGCATCTCGCCGAGCGCCTCCCGGCCGGTGGCCCCGATCGTGGTCAGCGCGCTGCGGGTGCGGTCCGGGTCGCGGTCCAGGGCGAACCGGCCGCCGTCGGCGTGCACGATCATGACCGACAGCGAGTGGGCGATGATGTCGTGCAGTTCGCGGGCGATCCGGGCGCGCTCCTCGACGACGGCGATCCGGGCCAGGTGGTCCCGTTCCCGTTCGGCGGTGGCGGCCCGCTCCTCCAGGCTGCGGACGTACAGGTGGCGGATCCGTACGGTCAGGCCGAGCAGCCACACCCCGATGGCGACCGAGCTGGCCAGCAGGAAGATGTACCGGTCGAACCACGCCCCGTTGCCGTCGTCCCACTGCACCGCCGGGCTGAGCAGGACGGCGGCAGTGAAGCCGCCGAAAAGGGTGGTGGCCAGGGCGGCGAACCCGATCCAGGCCTGCCGGGCGTACTTGACCACCGAGTAGAGCGCGATCAGGATCGCCACGTCGTGCGGCAGCAGGGTGAAGGTGTCCCCGGCGAGCAGTTGGGCGGCGGCGAGCAGGGCGACCACGGCGTAGGTGGCGGCCGGGAAGCGGCGGCGGGCGAGCAGCGGGGCCGCCATCAGCAGCCCGTGGCCGATGCCGGTCAGTCCGTACGGGCCGTTGGCGAGCACCGACGCGGAACCGACGACGGCGACGATGGCCAGGTCGAACAGCAGCTCGCGGCCGCGGATCATCCAGCTCGGCGGGGTCGGGGTCGGCACCGGCATGCTGCGAGCGTACCCAGGTCAGGTGCTCCGACCCGGCGGCCGTTGCCGCGGGTCAGGTGCTGGACTTGCCGACCATGGCTCCGGCGATCACCCGGTCCATGCCGGGCAGCCCGGCGGCGGCCAACGCGGCCCGCCGCACGTGCAGCCACCAGCGGTGCTCCGGCACGAACCAGCGGACCCCGCGCCGGGCCACCTGCTGTTTGTCGGTGACGACCGGCCGCATCGCGGTCTCGTAACGGCGCAGCGCTATCGCCAGCACGCCGGGGTCGGCGCCGGCGGTGGGGTCGAGTGCCCGGGTCAGCTCGGCGGCCAGGGTCTCCGCCCCGGCGACGGCCAGCGAAGCACCCTGCCCGGCGAGCAGGGAGACCGCCTGGCAGGCGTCGCCGACCAGGACCACCCGGCCCTGGCTCCAGGCCGGCATCTCGATCTGGGCGACCTGGTCGTAGTAGATGTCGTCGGCGGGTGGGCAGGCGGCGAGCGCCTGCGGAGCGATCCAGCCGAGGCCGGCGTACTCCTCGCGCAGGGCCGACCGGGGATCGGCCGGCAGCTGCGGGTCGGTGGTGCGGTGCACGGCGAAGACGGCGATCCGCCCGTCGCGCAGCACGTAGCAGCCGAGCTGGCGCCGGGTGCTGTCGGTGAGGGCGAACTCGTCGCCGACGGCGTCGCGGGCCGTCGGGTCGTCGAACACCCAGGCGGCGGTGTGGAAGCCGAGGTGGCGCAGGAAGTGCCGTTCGTCGCCGAAGGTCAGCCGGCGGACGGTGGAGTGGATGCCGTCGGCGCCGACCAGCAGGTCGGCCCGGTGGACGATGCCGTCGACGGTGGTGGCGTCGACCCGGTCGGCGCGGTGGTCGATGCGGGCCAGCCGGCTGCCGAAGCGCAGCGCAACCCGGCCGGGCAGCGCCTCGCGCAGGATCCGTTCCAGGTCGGGACGCATGATGCTGACCAGCCGACCATCGACGATGTCGGCGAACCGGGAGTAGCTGAGGCTGGCCCGCCGACGGCCCTGGTCGTCCCGGTAGGTCAGCGCGGTGACCTGGTAGCCGTACTCGTGCAGTTGCGGCAGCAGCCGCATCCGTTCGATGGCGTCGTAGCCCGGCCCGAAGAAGTCCATCATGTAGCCCTCGGTACGCGGTGCCGGCGCCTGTTCGAGGACGGTCACCGCCCATCCGGCGGCGTCCAGCCGGTGGGCCAGGGCCAGCCCGGCGATCCCGGCGCCGCAGATGACCGCCTTCACTGTCGGTCCCCTTCCGTCGTGGCGTTGTCGGTGGTGCTCATGCTGAGGTGTCGGTGATGTCGGTGTTGACCATCCGGATCAGCGGTCCGGCGACCGCGTCCGAGGTGAGGTCGGATGACAGTGGACGGTGCAGCATGAGGCCGTCGAGGGCGGCGGCCAGCACGGCGGCGCTGCCCGCCGGGTCGGCGACGCCGTGGCCGGCCAGCCAGTCGGCGGTCCGGCCACGCAGCCCGTCGAGGATGCCGGTCAGCACCTGGCGCAACTCGGCGTCGCGGGCGGCGGCCAGGTACACCTCGGCGAACAGCAGCGAGGCCGGGTCGGTGCCGGAATAGCCGTCGAGGGCGGCGAGCAGGGCCCGTACGCCGGCCTCGGGGCTGGCTGCCCCGGTCAGCAGCGTGTCCAGCTCGCCGACGAGGTCGGTCATCGTGCCGGTGGCCGCCTCGATCAGCAGCGCCCGCACCGAGGCGTAGTGGTAGTGGACCAGCCCGGGGGCGACCCCGGCCCGGTCTGCGACGAGCCGGGTGCTGACGGCGGCCCAGCCGCGCTCGGCGATCAACGCGACAGCGGCGGCGCGCAGCCGGGCCCGCACCTGCCGGCCGCGTTCGGCGGCGGTCTGCGTCATCTCCCACCTCCGGGGCAGCAGCCGCTGGGCGCTCGCCCTGAACGTTTGCATTGGGCGAATGCCCAACACGTTACCACGCCAACCCGGTCCGCGAAATCAGCTCTGGATTCGAGGGCTCACCCGTGCAACCCTGTTCGCAATGAGTAGTCGCCCAATCACCAATGGCTACCCCTCGGCCGGAGGCGTGCGTGAGCGAGCTGTACCGGACGCCACACTACGAACCACCACCGGGCAAGGACAGCGGTGCGACCCGGATGCAGGTACTGGTCACCGGCGTCACCCCGCCGGTGCCGTCCGCGACACACGGCGCGATGACCACCCTCGTCGGCCTCCGCCTCGACGGCCCCCAGCACTGGATCCGGTTCGACGAGATCCCAGCCCACCCGCTCAGCCAGGCTGCGCCCGTACGGCGATACGACATCGTCACGGCTGTCGCCCAGCCGGACCCGGACGACCCCCGCCCGGAGAGTTGGCGGGTCCACGACGCAACCCTGCGGGTCCGCCACGAAGCCCGGCGGTGGCGCGGACGCGCCGCGATCCTGCACCGACACGCCGAATGGTCCATGTGCGACCTGGAAGACTCGGCGGCGCGGCGTCCCGACGCCCAGTCACTGGCCCTGATCCGGGTCGCCGAGCTGCGCTACGTGCGGGTCAACCGGACCCCGGTGGCACCGCCCGCCGAACGCTGGTCCGCCGCCACCTGGCGCCGCACCGAGCCCGACCTGTTCCGCCCGGTGGTGCGCGACCTGCTGCGCCGGCCGCCGTTCACCGTCGCCTACCGCTACCACTGCCACCATCCGGTCTGCCGCAGCCACGTACAGGAATTGCGCGACCGGGACGTGGTGGCCTTTCAGCAGCGTCGCCGCAGATACTGCGGGCTGCCGCTGCGGCGCGCGCTGGCCGGCGAGTTCTGGGGGCCGCTGTGCCAGCCCGGCCGCGAGGTGGCGTTCCTGGTCGGCAGCCGTCGCGACGCCCCGACCCGCTTCGACGTACTCGACACCGTCGTCCTGCGCGGCTAGCCCGGTCGCTTGCGGCCGGTCAGGGACGCCGGGCGAGTTGCCGTCCGGTCTCGGCAGCCTCCGGCAGGCCGAGCACGGTGAACAGGTCGTGGGCCAGGATCAGCTGTTCGCGGGATTCCTGGTCGGCGCCGAGCGCGTGCAGCACCCGCGAGAGCACCGCGTAAGCGTAGGCCTGATCTCGCTGGTCACTGAGCCGCTCGCAGTGACCGGCCGCCTGCCGGGCATGCCGGAGAGCGAGCTCCAGCTCGCCGGTCTCCCGCAAGGCGTCCGCCAGCCGGTAGCGCGCCCTCGCCTCCCGCACGTGCAGACCCGCCGACACACACAGATTGAGGCACCGGCCGAACCATGACACGGCGTCCTCGTACCGCTGCTGGTCGAACACCGCGAGCCCGATGACATACCACGCGTACGCGGTCGCGTCGTCGTCCGACTGATCATCAAACGAGTCCAGGGCTTCCCGGCAGGTGGCCTCCGCCTCGACAGACCGTCCATGATAGATCTCGGCCAGTGCCGCGTTGACGATCGACATGAACTCGCCGGTGCGGTGGCGAAGCCAGCGGGCCAGACCGATCGCCTCCTCGAAATTGGTGACGGCACCGTCGTAGTCACCGAGACGCAGCGCCAGCAGACCCAGGGTGTCCAACGCCTGCCGCAGGATCGCGATGTCGTCGTACTTGGCGCACAGGCGGGCGGCGATCCTGAGCTCGCGCTCGGCCTCCTGGCGGCGTACCGCCGCCATCGCCAGGTTGCCGCGCAGGAAGTGCGCGCGCCCGGCCACCTTCCCGTCGCCGGCGCGGTCCGCCGCCGCGCACAACACGGACAACAACTCGATCGTCGGTTCGGCGCGTGGATCCGGCCCGAACGGTGACATCGCGATCATCAGATCCACCGAACGACGAAGAAGGTCCGCCTCGCCGGCCGCCATCTGCCCGACCAGCGCGACGATGTTCGGCAATTCCACGGCAGCCCAGCGCCGGGCGCTGGCGAGGCTGTCCAACGGCTGCCCGGCGGCCCCGTCCGAAGCCAGGGTCACGGCGACCGGGTCGCCTGGAGCAGCCCACCGGAACGCGTTGACCGCAGTGCCGAGAAGAGCGTCGAGCAGCCGCCCCCGGGAGGCGGCGATCTCCCCGACCGATCCGGCCGATGCAGCCGCTTCGGCCGATCCGGCCGGTGCGGCGATGTCCTGGGCCAGGGCGAACGACCGCACGAGGGGATGCAGGTGGTATCGCCCGGCGGTGTCCGACTCGAGCAACGCCAGATCGACCAACTCCTCCAGCAGGTCCTCGCTGTCCGACTCGGGCCGGTCCAGCATCCGCGCCGCGATGGGCAGCGCGAAGTCCGGCATGTCGGTGACGGCCAACAGGACCAGCGCACGCTGCTGCTCCGGAGTGAGCTGCCGCCAACTGGCCAGGAAAGTCGCGCTCACGTCAAGGTCGCCGGCCCGCAACGTGCCCAGCCGGCGCTCCCCGGTGAACCGGTCGCGAAGCATGCCGATCGACCAGCCCGGCCGGGCGGCCAGCCGGGCCGCCACGATGCGGACCGCCAGCGGCAGCAATCCGCAGGCGACCACGAGCTCCCGTGCCGTCTCGCGCTCGGCGGCAACCCGGTCGTGGCCGATCACCCGGCTCAGCAGCTCCATCGCCTCGGCCTCGTCGAACACCTCGAGATCGGCGTACACGGCGCCGTTGAGGCCGGCCAGCCGGGACCGGGAGGTGACCAGGACGCCGCAGGTCGCGGCGCCCGGCAGCAGCGGGGTGAGCTGGGCGAGGCTGTGCGCGTCATCCAGCACCACGAGCAGCCGGCGGTCGTGCGTCACCGAGCGGAACAGCGCCGACCTGCTGTCCTGGCAGTCCGGGACGGACTCCACCCCGAGTGCCGCGAGGAAACCGTCCAGGATGTCCTGCGGCGATGCCGGCCTGGCGTCACCGCCCCTGAGCTCCGCGTACAACTGACCGTCCGGGTAGTGCGCACCGAGTCGGTGAGCGACGTGTCGCGCCAGGGTGGTCTTGCCGAGGCCGCCCATGCCGACAACGGCGACGATCGGCAACGAGTCGCGGTCGGGCCGGCTCAGGGCGTTGATCATCAGGCGGGCCACCGCCTCACGACCGGTAAAGTCCGCGGTGCTGGCCGGAACCTGGGCCGGCTGAGGCACCGGCACCGGCACGTCGCTGCCCGCCGACGCCTCACCGCCCGGCGACGCCTCGGTGCGCGCCGGCTCTCCACTGCGCATCGGCGGGGCGGCGGGCCCTTCGCTGGCCAGGAGCCGCCGGTGGGCGTCGGCAAGCTCGGCGCCGGGTTCCAGCCCCAGCCGGTCCACGATTCTGCGGCGAGCCGCCGGGAATACCGCAGCGGCCTCCCCCGTCCGGCCGCTGGCGTGCAGCGCCCGGATCAACAACACGATAAGGCTTTCCCGCAGCGGGTTCTCGTCGGTGAGCGCACGCAACTCGGGCACGCACCAGGAGGCGCGGCCGAGGTCGATGTCCAACGCCAGACGCGCCTCCAGCAGGTCCAGGTGCAGCTCACTCAGCCGGCGACGATGCCGTTGCGCAAACGGTCCGGGCACCCCGGCCAGCGGCTCGCCGTTGAACAGGGCAAGCGCCTCGGCCAGCATCGTGCGGGCGCTCCTCGCGTCGCCGGCCCGGCGGGCGCGGCGGGCGCGACGGGCCAGCGCCTCGGCGTACCGCACATCGACCGCGTCCTCGGGCACCTCCAGGCGGTAGCCGTCGCCGACGGTCGTCAGGAGCCGGGGCTCGGCAACGTCGTTCTCCAGCACCTTGCGCCAGCGCCAGGCGTACGTACGGAGGCTTTTCGTCGCCGTGACCGGCGGGTCGTCGCCCCACAGTGCTTCCATCAGAACAGCCGCGCTCACCGCCTGACCCGGCCGCAGGAGAAGGACGACGAGCAGGGCCTGTTGCTGCGGACTTCCCATGTCGAGGTCGACGGAGCCCCGGCGGCCGCGCACCACGCCGAGCAGGTTGAAACGAAGGGATTCCATGTCAACCGCAGACGATCGCGTCGGCGGCGTACCGCAAATCCACCCTCATCTCGCCATCCTGGCAAACCAGAGCGGCCGGCGGACCCGGCTGTAGGTGAACCCATAGACGGGGGGTGTGGATGACGGCGGCATCGATCGACAGCGGTGCCTGCCTGAGTGCGGATATATCAAATCGCGTATCCGGTGTCTATCGGCGTACCCGAAGATCGATCCAAGGCACCTCTCGATGAAGGAGGAAGCACATGGGACTGCACGACGCGATCTACCGGGCCCAGCAGGACAAGCCGGAACTCGCCGAGACCGAGCAGCTGGTCCTCGACGAGCTGGCCGAGCGTGACCAGGACTCCGAGGTGGCGGCGGCCGAGTCCGCCGGCTGAGTCGACGTCACAGGGGCCGGGCGGCTCGCCCGCCCGGCCCACCCGGTCCTGCAGTGCGTCAAGTCTCAGGTGGAGTGACTCGGAGGTGCAGTGATGTCGGGAACGGATCTTGCGGCCGGCTCGGTGGTCCAGGACGGTGAGCGGACGCTGAGCTTGTCCGAGGCACACCTGCGGGGTTTGGCGGCGGCGGCCGAGCTCGATCTCCGGGTGGACTGCACGGCGGTGCTCGACGGCGATCCGGCAGTCTGGACCGCGACGTTGTGGCGTGGCGACGACCCAGTGCCCAGCGGACTGGGACTCGGCAAGGGAAATTCGGCGGCGGCCCAGGTCGGCGCGATCTTCGAGGCGCTGGAGCACCACCTCAGTGGGCTGCGGGGCCTCGCTGGCGGCGGGACGACGCTGCGCCGCGCGGGGGAGATCTCCCGCGACGTGACGCTCAGCCAGGACGTTGCGCTCGGCCTGCTCGGGGAGCTGCCCGACGGGCCGATGGGGTGCCTACCCTTCCGAGTGGTGACCAGCGGCGCCGAGATTGACGTGCCGCTGTTCCTTTCCGTGCCGGACTACCTCGACGAGGAAGCCGACCCGCTGCGGGACAGTCTGGGTGACCACTTCGACTACACCGGGGTGAGCCGTTACTCCTGCAACAACGGCTGGGCAGCGGGCACCGACCCGGTCGAGGCGGCGGTCCACGCACTCAACGAGACCATCGAGCGGGATGCGCTCTCCCTCCTGCTGATCGACCAGTTCCTGGGACGGCGGAGGTCACCGCTGGTCCTCATTGAGGCGAGCACGTTGCCGGACGACCTCGCAGCCCTGGTGTCGGCGGCGGAGACCATCACCGGCCAGCGGCTGTACCTGATCGACATGACCACCGATCTGGGCGTGCCGGCGATCTTCGCCTACCTTCCCACGCCCGGCGGCGAACCGGCCCGGATCCGCGGCTGCGGCGCCTCGCTCTCCCGCCACTATGCGATCGCCCGTGCGGTGAGCGAGCTGGTCCAGGTCCAGCTGGCGTCCTCGCTCGGGACCATCCACTCCGCGTTCGCGGCCATGACGCCCGTCCGGCACGACTGGACGACGCCCTACCCCGCGCTCCAGGCCTGTTACCGAAGCGACTTCAGCAGCCGGCTCGCCGACGCCACCCTGGTGCCGTACGCGGAGACGGAAGCGCCGGACACTGCCGCCGGCCATTTCGACGAGCTCGTCGATACCCTCGCCAGACGCGGCTTCACGCCGCTGCAGCGTGACCACTACGTCACCGGCAACCTGGCCGTGGTCAACATCTTCGTCCCCGGCCTAGAGCGGTTCATGCTCGTCACCGACGGACAGGTGGTGGTGCCGGGAAAGCGCGGCATGGCGGTCAAGAACAACGGAGTACGGCCTGAATCCGTGCACGATGTCAGATAGCTGACGTTGATCATTGCGCTGGGCCGGCTGCCCTGGCGCGGCGGGCCCGGCCGCGCGGACAATCGGCAGCATGGCGATGCTGTGGCTCGGCGCAGCGGTACTGCTGACTCTGCTCAGCGGCTTCCTGTTGAGCCAGGAACCGGGACTCACCTTCGTCACGGCCGTCCTGGTGCTGTGGGCAGCTGCAGCTGCCTACGTGGTCGCCGCCATCTGGCCCGCTCGCGCAGCTTCCGGTAACCGGGCCAGCCGGCTGACGACGGTCGTCATCACCGGACGCACACTGCTGGGGATCACGGTCGGAGCGCTCAGTCTCGCCTTCGCCGGCGCCTACGGCGAAGGCAACCTTTCGCCGTACGGCGAACAGGTCACCGCCGAGGTCACCGATGTCCGTGACGGGTGCGTGCCGGGCACCGAACTGTGCCGCCCCAGCTACCAACTGTCCGTCGGCAGCGACGATCTCGGCTGGGTCCCGTTCTGTGGGCCGGCCGAGCCGGTCGGCACGAAGGTCGAGGTCGACATCGACCCGCTCGGTCAGCGAGAGCCGCTGACCACCTCCTGTATCCCCGGGCGGGACGCGGCACGAACGATCACCACAGCGTGGCTCGGTGGCGTCGGCGCCATCGGCCTGGTGGCTGTCGTCGGCCCAGGGTGGCGCGCCGCCCGCTCCCGGAGCCTTCGTCGACCCGACGTCACCGAGCCGGGCTGACCCCGGCGAGAGGTTAAAACCGGGGAGTCCGTCGGTGGGGCATGACACCCTGACCGGGTGAACGTCGAGGAAGCCGTCCGACTGCGCCGCGCCCGGGACCTGCTCGACCGAGAGTACGCCCGCCCCTTGGACGTGCCGGCGATGGCGCGGGCCGCGTACATGTCGCCGTCGCACTTCACCCGGCTGTTCCGGGCCGCCTACGGAGAAAGTCCGTACGGCTACCTGTCCACCCGGCGGGTCGAGCGGGCCAAGGCGCTGCTGCGCCGTGGCGACCTGAGCGTCACCGACGTCTGCATGGCGGTCGGGTTCACCTCGCTCGGCTCGTTCAGCTCCCGCTTCACCGAGCTGGTCGGTGAGACGCCCAGCGCGTACCGGGCCAGGTCACATGCGGCCGGCGCGGCCATCCCGGCCTGCTACGTCAAAGCCGTCACCCGCCCAACCCGCCCGGCCGGGGTATCAAGTCGGTTTGGAGAAGCCCAGGTCAGCCGGCCGGCGTAGCGTCGCTGGCATGACAATCAAGCTTTCCCACACGTTCCTGCTCGTCCGCGACCAGGACGAGGCGCTGAAGTTCTACCGCGACGTGCTCGGCCTGGAGGTCCGTACCGACATGCCGTTCGAGGGCTTCCGCTGGCTGACCGTCGGCCCGCCCGGACAGCCGGACGTCGAGATCGTGCTCGAAGTCGCCGCGATGGGTCGCGCCGCCGACCAGGAGACCCTGGAGCTGCTGTTCGCCAAGGGCTCGCTCAGCGGGCTGATCTTCCTGGTCGACGACGTGGACGCGACGTTCGAGCGGGTCCGGGCCGCCGGGGCGGAGGTCATACAGGAGCCCATCGACCAGCCGTACGGGGTACGCGACTGCGGTGTCCGCGACCCGTCCGGCAACAACATCCGCTTCTCGCAGGGACTGTCCGCGTAGTCGCACCGCCGCTGCGCCACCGGCACGTCGAGTGGAGGGCTGGGGTACCTAACTTGTCGAGAATTACGTACCCCAGCCCTCCACTCGACGAGTTCACGGGCGGCGACGGGCCGGACGGGTCACCGCGCCGGGGCGGCGCAGCGCGTCCGCCCGTACGACGATCGAGCGGAAGCGTTGGTCCTCGCCGCCGACGACCTCGACCCCGACCAGATGGACCCATTCGATCCCCGGATGCTGCGCCCCGTCGTCGACCCGGGTGACCCGCAGCACGAGCCGACCGAGGCCGTAGCAGTAGTCGCCGGTATTCAGCGAAACCGTGTCGCCGACTTTGACCAGCGGGTCATTTCTCATTGTTGATCATTTCCACCGGCTGGCCAGCGCGCAGCAACAGTTCGGCGAACCGCTCGTACGCCCTGAAGTCTTCCACGCGTAGAAATTGCAGCGCGGTGTCCATCGGGCGGCATCCGTCGGTCAGGCAGACCGGGCAGCCGGCCCACTCCACCGAGGGCCAGTGGTCGGTGACGACGCTCGTCGCGTACCGGATGGCGACGTCACGGGTCTGCTCCTCGCTCAACTCGGGGATGGCCGGCGATTGGGAACCTGGTACCAGGACACTCATTTCTGCCCTCCGCTGATCCTCGGAAACTTCTCTTGCGAACACTCTGGACTCCACCGGCACTCTCCCGTAAGGATGGAGCGGCATACCCGTGAAATCACTCACGTACGGAGGGGTAAGCGGTGGACATGATCATGTGGATACGCGCGCTCAAAGCAGCGCGGGTCGCCGCCGGAGTAAGCCAGGACGGGCTCGCCGAGAAGATCAATTGGAGCGCGTCGACGATTGCCGCGATCGAGACGGGCCGACGCAAGCCGACCTTCAAGTTTGCTGAAGAGGTTGACGAGGTGCTGGCCACTGGCGGCCTGCTGACCGAACTGCTGGACCGCGCCGAACGCCAACGCACCCCCGCCTGGTTCCTTGCCTGGCGCAAGATCGAGTCCGAGGCCACCCGCCTCCGCTCATACCAGCTCGCGCTCATCCCAGGTCTGCTACAAACCGAGGAGTACGCCCGAGCCGTCATCTCCGCTGGCGGGCTACACACGCCGGCCAAGGTGGAGGAACTGGTCCGGGTCCGGATGGAGCGGCAGGAGTTGCTAACCCGCGACAACCCGCCCGAGTGCATCTTCATCCTCGACGAGTCGATCCTGAGCAGACCGATCGGCGACCACGCCATCCTCGACCGGCAACTCCAGCACATCCAGGAAGTCGCCAAGCTGCCAAACGTGCGGATCCATATCCTTCCGACCGAGGTCGGCGCACACGTCGGACTACTCGGTGGATTCATAATGGCCGCGCTGCCAGACGTGGATCCGGCTGCATACCTGGAGGACGTCGCCAAGGGCCATGTCGCCGACGACGAGGAGACGGTCACCCTGCTCAACCGCAAATGGGACTGCCTGCTCGGCGATGCCGCCTCCACGAGCGCATCGCTGCGCATCATCGCCAAATATAGGCTGACGCCATGACGACTCCTGACGGTCTGCAGTGGCGCAAGTCCAGCCGTTCTGGCGACACCGGCGGCAACTGTGTCGAGGTCGCCGCCGCGTGGCGCAAGTCCAGCCGTTCCGGTGACACAGGGGGCGACTGCGTCGAGGTGGCCGGCAACCTGCCCGGCCGGGTCCTGGTCCGCGACTCGAAGGACCGGGACGGCGGCACCCTCACCTTCTCCCCCACCGCCTGGACCACCTTCCTCACCCACACCCCCGCCCGCTGACTGACCCCCTGCTGCTATTCCCGCAGCCGGTCGCCTCGCCAGCCCACCGCTGGCGAGGCGACCGGCGCTCACGGTTGAGCCACTATGACTTGATTGGATCTGGGGCCGGATATCGCTGTCCATAGGTGCGCGTCGTCCGGCACTAACAGCAGCCGCCCGCCCCCAATGGAGACCGACTTCTCGCGTCGGTGAAGGGCGAGGTCGTACACGGAGAGCTCCACGCCATGCTGGCGCTCGCAGCTGAGACACGGCTCGTGGGCCGGTGGCGTACGGGGTCAGCTGACCGACGGACCACCCCGGCCCGCCCGAAACTTGTACGCAGCGTTACCGACCGGCGGGCTGGTGTGCCCCTTCGGTCTTGATGCCACAGGTGCATCTTGATGCACCTGTGGCATCAAGCCTGTGGTGACACTCTGCCCCGGGAGCCATGACGAGCGGCACGCCGCCCACCCGCACCTGCGACCGGCGGCGAGCAGCCGGCCGCGCTGCGGTCGGCATCGACGGTTGCCAGGCTGTACCGTGGCAGAGCCGCCTTCAGTCCGCATTGGAAAGTGGGAGTACGCTTCATGGCCACACCGACCGTGGATGCCCCTGATCCCAGCCGACTAAGGCGAAAGATCCTCATGCCTCTGTCCGTAGTGGTATTCGCCGCGGTGGTGACCGCCGGCGCGGCGGTCGCCCTGCAGATGCGGGGTCAGCCGGACGCGACCGCGACCCCCACCGCGCCGTGCGTCGGACCGCCGGATCGAGCGACACCATCGGCGGCAGAGGAAGCGACAGCGACTGTCCCGCCGGACGGCAACGGGCTCGACGTGGTCGAGTCCGGCTTCACCCAGCTCGGCAGCAGCTCGGCACCGATCACCCGCAACTCCATGGTCAGCATCGGCGCCGTCGTCGCCAACACGAGCACGTATACCGCGCATCGTGCCCTGGTGACCTTCAACGTCCTCGACAGTGCGGGTGAGTCCGCAGTCCTCACCACGATCCTCGACCAGCCCCGGGAGATCCCGGTCATCCTCCCCGGCGAACGTGTCGGCGTGGGCGGCCAGTTCTGGATCCGGTCCGAGGACGGCCAGCGGGTCGAGGTCGCCCGGGTGAACGCCACCGTCTCCGGCGCGACCTGGACCGCGACGGCGACGGCGACGGCGACGGCGACGGCAAACACGCCAGATGCGACCCGGGACGCGGCCGTAGACGCTGCGGCAACCACTGCCGGCGGAATCACCACCCGGCATCTGGAGACCCGGCGGCACGGTACGGACCAGATTGACGCTACGGTCACCTACGAGGTCCACTCACCGTACTGCCAAAAGTGGACCTCAGTCGGCACCAGCGCGGTGTTCCGCGACGAGGCCGGCACGGTGGTCGGCGGGGGCTTCGACCCCACCGTCTCGCCGTCCGCCTGCCTGCCCGGCCGGCACCCCGGGTCGACGCTGCTGCCGAGCAGTCTGCCGCCGGCCGCGGCCGACACTCGGACCGAGGTTTACCAGCACTGCGCGCCCCCTGACGACCCGCAACAATGATCAACGGAGACGGTCTGAACATGCTGCACCACGAACGCCTCGACAAGCTGCTGCCCACCGCCGCGATGGTCGGCGTACTGGCGATGCTGGCGGCCTGCTCACCGGAACCGTCGACATCCGACGAGGCAGCCGAGCCGCCGGCCGGTTCGGGCGGGCAGCCCGCCGGATCCGATCCGGTGTCGGGCCAGCATCCGCTGCTCGCCGCCACGCTGGCGATGGACCCGCAGGTACGTGCCGTCGTCGGCCGGCTCACCGAAGCGTGTCTGCGCGATGCCGGCATCGACCGGTTTCCCGCGCAGCTCCCGGCCGGGCTTCCCGGGCCGGCGGTCGTACCACCGCAGCAGTCACCGATGCTGGATGAGGCAACAGCGAACGGGTACGGCATCCGCGCAGCCGAAACCGCCAACCAGGCCGACGCCGAAGCCGATGCCGGCGCCACCACTGAACGGTTCACCTGGCCGTCACCGGCCGAGGAGCGCCGCTACCTGGAGGCGCTGACCGGTGCAGCGGACGGCGAGACCCTCACCGACGACGCCGGCAACTCGACGCTCGGTGGCTGCGTCGGCGAGGCCAGATCCGCTGTGTACGGCGAGGTCGCCGCGCCGCCGAGCCCGGTGACCGCGATCGACGAGGCGGCCCGCGCCGGGTACGCCGCCGATCCGACGGTGGCCTCGGCGACGGCCGCCTGGTCGGACTGCCTCCAGCAGGCCGGCCAGCCGCAGCTGCTCGACCCGGCGGACGCCCGGCGCTTCGCCCAGTACTTCCACCACCCGGTCGGTGAGCGGCCCGGCGGCCGGGTGCCGGAGGACGGCCCGTGGCCGGCCGAGGTGGCCCAGGAGAAGGAGATCGCGCTGGCCGTCGCGGACGCCGGGTGTGCCGACCGGACCGGCCTGCGTGAGGCGCAGCGGCTGGCGTGGGAGAAGGCGCTGGACGCCGCGGTCGACCGGCACGGTGCCGAACTGTCCGGCTACCGGGACGCGATGGCCGCCGCGCTGCGGCAAGGCCAGCAGGTGCTCGCCGACTGAGCCGTACCGGAAAGTGACGGATTGGCGACAGGAGCTCAGCAGACTGATCATCCTCACCTAGAGTCACCGCAACCTCCCTGCACCACGTACGGAATGTGTCCATGTAGTACGTTGGAGTAACCGCGGCAGTCCATCGGCTCAAGAGTGGGGAACAGGCGCGCCATGCCCGCATCGATCCGGCTTCGGCCAACCGTGCCGGCGGCGCTCGCCGTCGTCCTGGTCGCGGCTGCCGCTGTCACCGCCGCCTGCTCGCCCGACTTGGAGCCCGACCCGGCAGCCTCCTGTATCGAGGCACCCGACCGCCCGCTCACCGGCACCGCCGGCCCGTCCGCCGAGGCACCAGACGGCGGCGGGCTGCGGGTCGTCGAATCCGGCGTGACGATCGTCCCGCCGGTGCGTCGACCCGGCTCGGCGACCGCGAGCATCGGGGTGATCGTCGAGAACACCAGCGGGTACGTCGCCTACCGCACCCGGGTCTCTTTCGACGTGCGCGACGGCGCCGGCGACACCGTCGTGGTCGGAGACGGCGGCGGGACGGTGCTGCTGGAGGTGCCGTTGCTGCTGCCCGGTGCCCGGTCCGGCGTCGGCACCGCCGTGTACGTCGACGAGGCGGCCGACGCCGCCGACCGGGTCGAGGTGGACACCACGCTCGGTGCCACCACCTGGGTCGAGCACCGGCCGGACGAGGTCGCCGGGGTCACCACCACACACGACCGCACCACCATCGTCGACGCGGAGTCGCACAGTGGGATCGTGTACTACCGGATGGCGTCGCCGTACTGCACCGGCCTGTTCACCCGGGGCGTCGGCACCATCTTCCGGGACGCCACCGGCCAGATCGTCGGCGGCAGCATCGACGGCGACAAGGGCTCCCGCCGATGCGACCCGGACCAGGCAGAGCAGCTGACCGACGTCATCCGCAGCATACCGGCGCAATTCGACGACTCCCGGACCGAGAGCTACCCCTACTGCGACTTCGGCCCCGCGCCCAGTTCGCCGGGGTGGGCGACGACAGCTCCCTTCAACTAACCGGCTGGCAGGGTCGGCCACTCGACGGGCGGATGGAGGATCACGTGACGAACAGTGAGCCCAACTGCGGCACCAGGTTGGGCGCGGACCTGTACGGGCTCTGGCGTGCCGGCCGGGACAATCTCCCCACCGTGGCGGCGGTCTACTCGACGGCTGGTGACGCCCTCGATGCTGCCGCCGTCGGCGTCGCCGGGGCGTTCGTCCGCTCAGGCAATCTGCCCGGGGTGCCGTACGGTCCGGCGTACCAACCGTGGGTCGAACTGCACGACATCCTGGCGAAGATCTGCCACGACACGGCCGACAACATCGAGGCGACGGCGGACGCGCTCTGCGTCGCCACCGTCGAGTACGCCCGTGCCGACTACGAGGCGGCCAGTGAGTTCGCCCGGTTGCTGGAGGTCAACGGCGAGCCGAGGGCCGACATCGGATGAGCTTCGACAACCTGATGCAGCACGCGTACGAGATCCAGCAACAGGCGACGTTGAAGGCGCTGACCGAGTCCGGGGCACGCCCGGCGGCCCCGGCCGGTGAACCGCAACCGGCACCGCGGCACGGCGAGCAGGAGACCCGCCATCGGATCGAGCAGATGTTCGGCGACGTTCCGGAGCTGTTTCAGGCGTTCGCCGAGATGCCTGACCCGGCAGCGTTCGACGGTCGGCTCAACGAGCTCAGACGCTCCATCGAGGAACTGTCATCGGGATCGGTGTCGGAGGATCCGATCAGTGGCAACATCTATCCGGCGAACCCCCGGCTCGACGAGATGCTTGACGCGGAGAGCCACATCGAGAGCTGGACGGGTCGGGCCGCGATGGAGTTCAAGAGCAACTTCATCTCCCCGTTCCCGTCGATCGTCTACAACCAGTTCATGGGGATCGCGGTCCTCAGGGCGGCGCTGGACGCGGAGCGGGAGATCTGGGTCCGGGCGCGCGACGACATCGACAAGATCGCCCACGACACGATCACCGCGCTGGACCGGATGGACGACTGCGGCAAGAACGAGTGGGTGATGACCTTCACCGTGGTGTCGTCAGTGGCGGCGGTGGCCGGTGTGGCGCTCGCCCCGGTCAGCTTCGGGCTCTCGCTGGGGTTGACCGCTGTCGGGGCCTCGTCGCAGGTGGCGGCTGCCGGGGTGCCCGACGACCCGCCGGCGGTCCGGTTCCAGGGTGAGACGGCGCCGGCGGTCGTCGACTCGATGCGCGACGCCATCCGCCTGCTGCACGGCTACATCGCCGAGCAGGAGCAGAAGATCGCCGACGCGCTCACCAGCTGCTGCCAGGCCGTGGCGCAGCAGCGGGACAGCTTCGTAGCGAAACGGCCGGCGCTGGCCGACGCGACCCAGTCTGACGTGACCGGGCCACTGTTCATGGGCTACTCGACCTGACGGCGACCGCCCACCTCGGCCGTTCAGATCGACCATCCGCAACGACTCTCCACACACCCACTTCGACGACGACAATGACTGGGGAACGGATCGTGGGACTGCTGGCAGACCGGCTCGACAACATGCACGTGACGGCGGTCGCGCCGGGTGGCGCAATCTCCGGTGAGCTGCGCGGCCGCGACTGCGTACGGGTCACCTTCGCCGCCGGCCGCTACCAGTGGCTGGACGAACGCTATGTCGAGCAGCAACTTGCCGGGCTGGGCCGGCTGTTGTGGGCGGGCAGGATGAGGGCGTACTGGGCGGCGGTCAGCGAGGCGCTCGACACGCCGGTGTCCGGGGAGGAGCCGCCGGTCGGGCCGCGCGACGTCGACTACCAGGCGGCCCGGGGCGGGATCGTCGCCGAGGGCCGGTCCGACGACGGTTCGGTGCAGATCGAGGTCCGCGGTATGCGGGACTGGACGGTGCGGATCGTGCCGGGCAGCCTGCGCCGGTTCCGGGAGGACGAATTCTCCGTACGCGTGCAGCAGGCCGCCACCGCGCTGATCCGCGACCAGTTTGCCCAGGTCCGTTCCTTGAAGGACACCATCTACGGTACGGCCGGATAGTCCGGCCGGCAGGGGTGTGACCGCCGTCAAGTTGCCGACATGGTTTCCGCTGGCCCCGCACGGGAACGCCAAGGATCGATACCGTGGTCAGGGGAGGCGGTCATGCCGGTTGCAGCGGACACCAGTTCGGTCACGGAGTCGACGGTCGGCGCGTGGGTCGCCCGGTGGATCGTCGGGGCGGCGCTCGGGCAGATCGTCTTCGGCGGCACGGTGCGGCTGGTGCTGGCGGTCCTGATGGGAGCCTTGCTGGGCGGTCTCGGCGTCTGGTTGCTGATGCGGCACCGGGCCGCCCGCCACCCGAGCCAGACCCAAGCGAGGCAGCCGTCGGGGCCGCGGATCCGCTATTCGCCGCTGGCACCGCCGGGCCGCCGCTGAGCCGGGCCCGACCGTCGGCGCTGCCGGCCTACGCGTGCTGGGCGGCGGCTGAGGTCCGGGCGCGCGGCCGGACCTGCTCCCGGGCCTCGGGTGCCAGCCGGGGTGGCCAACTGCCGGGCACCAGGACCCCGCAGTGGTACGCCCAGGCGACCAACGCGGTCCGGTTGGTCACCCGCGCCTGGCGCAGCAGCGCGGTCACGTGGTACTCGACGCCCTTGCGGCTCAGGTGCAGGCTGGCCGCCAGCTCGGCGGTCGAGGCGCCGCCGGCCAGCCCTTCCAGCACCCGGGCACCGACCTCGGTCAGCTGCGGGCGGCGTACCCGGTTCTCCGGGGTGAGCAGCACCAGCACCGAGTCGGCCGGCGGCTCCGTCCCGCGTACCGCCACGGCGGTGATGTGGCTGGAGGCGAGGCGACCGTCGGTGGTGGTCACCTCGGCCAGTCCGACGAAGTGCGGGTACGCGTCGGTCAGCAGGATGCTGAACCGGTGGCGGAACCAGGCCCGCCGGTCCGGGTGCAGCACCAGCTCGAACGGGCGTCCGGCGAGCTGCGCGCCCGACCAGCCGATCCACCGGGTCAGGCCGGCCGAGACGCGCACCACCCGGCCGTACCGGTCGAGCTGCAGGGCCCGGGCGTCGGGCCGGAGCCGGAGCCCGCCGATCAGGTCGGGGTCGGCGCCGGCTGCCAGGCCGGGTTCCGTACGGGCAACGCTGGTGATGCTGGCAGTCTCCACAAAAGGTACGTTGCCTGGCTCGACTGCTCATTCGGCAGTCCATTTTCTGCTTGCTTCGACCCGGTTGTTGCTTGCTTGGGCCCGGTTGTTCCCACTTCAGGCCCGGTTATCGCGCACCGCAGTCGAGAAACTACTCGCTGCACATGGCTCAGTCGGTCAACGCGCACCCACCTGACGCGCCGTCATCGTGTCAGCCGAGCGCCGGCCGCTCCACCTGTTACTGGGCAGTACCCCGGAAATGTGTCCCGAAGGGTGTCACCGACGAGGGTGTCTCGCACGTTGCCCCCGGCGGCGACGCAGCACCCGGTTAGCCTCGGCGGGACCAACCCGGGCCTGGAAGGTGACGATGACGACCACAACGACCGGCGGCCGGGCCGACGCCGCCGCCACCCCCCTGGTCCGGGTCGACGTGTGGTCCGACGTGATCTGCCCGTGGTGCTACATCGGCAAGCGACGGCTGCACACCGCGTTGGAGCAGTTCCCGCACGCCGACCGGGTGCAGGTGCGCTGGCGCAGCTTCCAGCTGGACCCCACGCACGGGGAGCCGCTGCCGGTGCCCGAGATGCTGGCCCGCCGGACCGGCGGGTCACCGGCCCAGGTCCGGGCGATGACCCAGCGGGTCAGCGAGTTGGCCGCCGCCGAGGGCCTGACCTACGCACTGGACCGCGCGGTCTCGGTGAACACCTTCGACGCGCACCGGTTGAACCAGTTCGCCTCGGCGAACGGGCTCGGCGGGCCGCTGCACGAGCGGCTGATGCGGGCGCACCTGGCCGAAGCCGCCGTGCTGGACGACCCGCAGACCCTGGTCCGGCTCGCCGTCGAGGTCGGCCTGGACCGGGCCGCCGCCGAGCAGGTGGTCCACGGCGACGGGTACGCCGCCGAGGTCGCCGCCGACGCCCGGGCCGCCCGCCGGCTGGGCGCCACCGGGGTGCCGTTCTTCGTGCTGAACGACCGGTGGGGAATCTCCGGGGCGCAGCCGGTCGAGACGTTCGCGTCCGCACTGCGCACCGCTTACCGCGCGGCGGTGTAGTGCACGGGCGGTCAGCTCGCCTGTTGGCGGTCGCGGCCGTCCTCCCCGGCGGATCGTCGGCCGCCGCCGTCGCGTTCCGCCGACGGCCGGTGTGACCGGTAGGTCAGCCACAGTGCGGCGATACCGGCGATCGCGGCGGCGACGCTGGCCAGCTGGTCGGCCAGCGACGGGCCGATGCTGACCACGACAACGACCAGCAGCACCAGGGCGAGCGTGCCGAGGCCGGCGGTGCGTAGGAACTGCCGTACCGCCGGTCCGGCGTCGCGGAGCACCAGGACGGCGAGTAGTTCGAGCACGATGATGCCCGCCATCACCAGCAGCGGGACGTGCCATGGTTCTATCTGCACGACGTACCTCTCCGGACCGTGCCGCCGGCACCGGCACCGGGGTCAGGCCAGCGCACCGGCCATCTCCGTGGTGAACTGTGGCGACAGGTCCTGGTCCTCGTAGAGAAACCGTTCGACATGCTCCTTGACCACGTCGGAGAACCGCCGGTAACCGGGGTGCACCGGCCGGGGCAGCGAGTTCTCCACCGCCTCGCGCACTCTGACCAGGTGCGGGATCGAGGCCCGCAGGTTCGGGTCGTTGTACGCGCCGATCGCGGTCGGCGCGATGCCGTGCGAGGCGAGGATCTTCTGGGCCCCTTCGCTGGTGACGAACGAGATGAACGCCAGGGCGCGGTCGACGTAGCGCGAACCGGCGACGACGGCCAGGCTCTGCCCGCCGAGGATGCCCTGGCTGAGCGGGTCGACCCGGATCCGTCCGGTCGCCACGTCCCGGTTGCCGGCCAGTTGCAGCTTGCGGTACTCGACCGGCCAGCTGCGCAGGTACCGGATCGTGGAGTCGGCGGCGGCGAACGCCTCGAGTGACTCGGGCTCGCCGCCGGACGTCAGCACCTTCCCGGCGTCGATCGCGTCCTTCAGCGGCTGCAGCGCGGTTCTCCACAGCTCGACGTCGGTGGAGATCCGGTCGGCGGGCCGTTCGGCACCGGGCGTGCCCAGTGGTTTCAGCACGGCCGGCCGTTCGGCGACGGCGTGTTCCAGGACGTTGACCACGAACGCCTCGTAGAACGCCGATACGCTGGGGCGCAGCTGTCCGACGAACTGCTGCGACCCGTCCGGGATCGTGGCGAGCAGGTCGGGCAGCCGCCGCGGCGGCGCCTCGGTGGACTCACCGTCGAGCCGGGTGAACAGCATGCCGACGTCGGTGTTGAACGGTGCGGCCCAGTACGCGCCGGGTTCGTCGGGCACCCGGCTGACCTGATCGAGGGGGGCGATGAGCTGCCGCCCGCCGGTCGGCGGGATCTTCTCGATCAGGCCCTTGGTGGCGAACTCGGGCACGTCGACGATGTCGAGATTGAGCAGGTCGGCCTCGCCGGCGGCGGCCTTCTCCAGCATGATCCGGCGTTCGTCGCCGGAGCCGCTGCCGATCGGGTCGACCCGCACGATGGTATGTGGGTTCGTCTCGTTCCACATGCTCACCAGCAGGTCCCGGGCTCCGGTCGGATCCGCGCCGGTGGACAGCCGCAGCTCGACCCGGGACTGCAGTCGGCCACCGGGGGCCGCGTAGGTGGCGACCGCCGCCAGGGTCCCGGTGGCGATCACTCCACTGAGAAATGAGCGCCGGCTGTACGGCGCCTGGTCCGACATGGGCGTACACTCCCTCCGCCGCCGATCACGGTGACTCCCACCATGATCGACAAACAGCGATGGTTGTGTACGTCACACTACGCGTCTGCGTCAAGCCCGTTACGTGGCGCAGTCAGGACGACTGCGACGGATCCGCGTCAGGACTGATTGACGTCAGGACGGCAGTCGCATCGTCGACATGAACGTGGGCAGCAGCCACGGCCGCCGACCGCCGACCGCCACCTTGCGGCCGAGCGCCGCCCGCAGCCGACCCACCCGGCCGAACAGCATCAGGTTGAACGTCGCCGGGTCGTAGCGCAGCCGCACGTCCGGCCTCGGGTCGACCGGCTCCAGCAGTACCCGGCCGTCGACCAGGGCCAGGGTGGTCGGGCCACCGGTACGCGGGTGGAAGGTCACCGAGATCCGCCCGGCGCGGACCGGCCGGTCGTGGTCGAGTAGCCGGCCGTAGCCGCAGCGGGTGACTCCGGCCAGGAAAACGTCGACGAACAGCGCCGCCTGGTGCGGGTCGGTGTGCCAGCGTCCGCCGACCGACCGGGCGATGTCCCAGGCGTGGATGTTCATCTCGTTGAGCAGATGGGAGTAAAGGCCGGCGACCGGCAGCTGCGCGGCGCCGAGCCAGCTCACCTCGTGATCCGGGTCGGCCGTGTCGGCCAGCCGGGTCAGCTCCGCGACGTCGGCGCGCAACCGGGCCGACAACGCCGGCACGTCGCGCTCGGTGAACTGTGCCAGCACCCGCCGGTTCATCTCGGCGACGGTGTCGACCGTCGTCGTCGCCCGCAGCTCGTTGATCTCGGGCACCGGCAGGTTCGGGACGCCGCCGGTGATCAGCGCGATGTCCATCGCGGTGATGGTGGCCAGATGCGCCATCGTGTCGGCGAGGCTCCAGTCGGCGGTCACCGGATGGTCGGCCGGCAGTCCGTCCACCAGGGTGAGCAGCCGTCGCGACACGTCCGGGGCGGAGGTGGCGGCGCACCGCCACTGATCCGAGGTGACCGACATGACTTCATTCTGGGTTTCCCCGCTGTCGCGAAGTTGTCGTGGATTGCCGTCTTGGGCGTCATCCGCATCGACCGGCACGGCAGTGGGGCAAGATCTGAGAGGACACCACCTCCCGCCGCACAAATGATCAACGCATGACTATATCCAGGAGTGGATCTCCACAGCCCCAGACCATCCAACCGGCGTCCGGCTATCCGGCCGCGGCCTCCCGGACCCGGATCGCGCTGATCGGCGCCGCTGCCGGGGTGCTGCTCGCGGTGCTCTGGTCGTACGAGTTCGTCGACCACGTGATCGGTGACAACGTCGCGAACGCGCTGCTCGGCCACGACGCCAAGGCGACCGCGATCGGCGGCACCGTCGCCGGTCTGGTGTTCGCGTTCGTCACCGGGCTGGCCGGCACCTTCACCGCCTGCAACGTCGCGATGGCCGCGTCGATCGGGCCGATGAGCCAGGCCAGCGGCAGCGCGGCCACCCGGGCCGGCCTGCGCAGCCTGCTGCGGCCGATCGGCTGGCTCACCCTCGGCATGGTCGCTGTCGCCGGGGCGTACGGCTTCGTCGGCGTGCTGATCGGCGACCGGCTGCCGCAGCTGTCCACCGGCTCGGTCGGCGGGCTGCCGGTACGCCTGGTCCAGTCGATGGTGGTCTTCGGGCTGATCGGGCTCGCCTTCGCCTACCTCGGGCTGGCGGCGCTCGGCGTACTGCCGGACCCGTTCGCCCGCCGCCCGGTGGCCCGGGTGGTCACCCTGGGCGCGCTCGTCGGCGGGTTCCTGATCGGCCGGCCGTACCCGCTGTTCAACAAGCTGTTCATCTGGGCGGTCGACAGCGGCAACCCGCTGTACGGAGCCGGTGCGTTCGTTCTGCAGTCGCTGGGCAACATCGTCATCGTGTCGGCGGTGTTCGCGCTGCTGGTCGTGGTCACCCGGGGCGGGCTGATCCGTTGGCTGGCCACCGATCCGGCCCGCACCGCCGCGGTCACCGGCGGGCTGCTGATCGCGCTCGGTGTCTTCATGGTCGTCTACTGGGACGTGCGGCTGCCGGCGATGTTCGACTACGGCTGGTTCCCCACCATGCCGTACAACAGCCGCTGACCTGCCTGCGGCCGCGGTGACCGGTTGACGTGTGCGCAGGGTCAACCGCCGTATCCGTTGGCGACCACCTGCTTTGCCCGCTCGGCGTAGACCCCCGGGTCGGCCGGCAGCACCGTACCGAGTCCGTCCACGTAGCGGTTGAACATGCAGAACGCCGCCGCGATCAGCACCGTGTCGTGGACCTCCAGGTCGGTGGCGCCGGCCGCCCGGGCGGCGTCGACCAGCGCGGCGTCGACCTGCCGGCCGCCACGCGCGACGGCTCCGGCGATCTTCAGCAGCGCGCGCAGCTTCGGCGTGACGGCGGCGCCGTCGACGTCCGCCTGCACCGCCTGCACCACGGGCATCCCACCGTCGAGTTGCGCGGCGGCGAACGCCGAATGCGAGGCGGAGCAGAACGAGCATTCGTTGCGCTGCGACACGTACGCGGCGATCAGCTCACGCTCGCCCGGGCTCAGTGTCGGGTGCGGCGCGTGCAGCAGCACCTCGGCGAGCGCGCCGAGCGGGGCGGCGGTCTCCGGCCGGTACCGGAACAGGCCGGTGATCCCCGGGTGTTCCGTCTCGTCCAGACCAAGATCGATATGTGCCATCCGGCGGCCTCCTGAGGCGGTCGTCCGCCGTCGGTCGGCGGCACGGTCCCAACGGGATGATGCCGCAACTTCGACCGACGAGGTTCTTCCAAAGTGCCCCGACTGTCGCCCGGCGGCCACACCATCCAACTTGGGCACGGACAGCGACGAGGTGGGCACGCTGGCGGATGACGCCGGCCATCAGCCGGTGCCACGATCGCCGCATGGCTGACTTGGACAAGCTCCGACGCGCTGCGGGGGACCAGGCGACGGAAATGGTACGGCGACTCGGCACACTGGTGGCCGCCGAGTCCCCGCCCGGCGCGGTACGGCTGCTGCGTGACTGCGCCGACCTGCTCGACACCTGGGGCAGCGAGGTGCTCGGCCGACCGGCCCGCCGGATCGTCCGCGACGGACTGCCGCATCTGCTCTGGCCGGCGGTCGATCAGCGGATCCTGCTGCTCGGCCACTACGACACGGTCTGGCCGGCGGGCACCGTCACCGACTGGCCGTTCACCGTGTCCGGCCCGATCGCCACCGGGCCGGGCGTGTGCGACATGAAGGGCGGGATCGTGCAGCTGCTCGGCGCGCTCGCGCTGCTGCCCGATCCGTCCCGGGTCGGGCTGCTGCTGACCTGCGACGAGGAGAGCGGGTCGCCGACCTCCCGGCAGCTGATCGAGCAGCAGGCCGGCCGGTCCGGAGCGGTGCTCGTCGGCGAGCCGAGCAGCGAGGACGGTGGGCTCAAGGTCGCCCGCAAGGGCGGCTCCGTCTACCGGATCACCGTCCGTGGCCGGGCCGCGCACGCGGGCGTGGAGCCGCACCGCGGGGTCAACGCGGCGGTCGAGCTGGCCCACCAGGTGCTCGCGGTACGGTCGTTGGCCGCCGACGGCACCACGGTCACACCCACCGTGCTGCACGGCGGCGCGATGACCAACCAGGTGCCGGAGTCCGCCGAGTTCAGTGTCGACGTACGGGCCTGGACCCGCGACGAACTGCACCGGGTGGACCGGATGATCCGGGCGTTGCCGGCGCGGCTGGCCGAGGCCACGCTCGACGTCGACGGCGGGGTGAACCGGTACCCGCTGCCCGAGTCGGTGGCGGTGCCGCTGCTGGAGGTGGCCCAGCGGGTCGGCCGGCGGATGGGGCTGCCGCCATTGGTCGGGGTACGCGCGCCGGGCGCGTCCGACGCGAACTTCACCGGCTCGATGGGCATACCTACGCTGGACGGACTGGGGGTGGTCGGCGGCGGGTCGCACGCCCGTAGCGAATGGGCGGACCTGTCACAGATGTCGGACAGGACGGCATTGCTGGCTGCCATGATGATCGACATTCTGGACGATCATCGGCTTAGTGCACTCTCGACGGCGCGGGACCACGCGCCGACCGGTTAGGCTCCGGACGGCCCGGGATCGCGGCCGACGTCGAGCCAGCCGTGGAGGTCTCCGCCGCCATGAGTCCGACCAACCGCCAGCCGGACATCGCCCCGCGGTTCGGGGTGGAAGAGGAGTTCCTCGTCGTCGACCCGGTCACCCGGGCTCCGGTGCCGCGCGCCGCCGAGGTCGTCGCCGGCGCCGCGTCCCGGTTGCCCGGACGGGTGGCCGGCGAGATCACCCCGCTGCAGGTGGAGACCCGTACCGAGCCGTGCGTCGGGCACACCGAGCTGGCGGCGCAGCTGGCCGAGGCCCGCAAGGTCGCTGGCGGGTGCGCCCGGGAGCGCGGACTGCGGCTGGTGGCCACCGGCTCGGCCGCCGTCGCCGGGCCGGTGCCGCCGCCGATCACCACCGGGCCACGGCAGGACCGGGGCATCGAGACGTTCCGCGGCCTGCACGACGAACTGGCTATCTGCGCGCTGCATGTGCACGTGGAGATGCCCGACCGGGAACGGGCGGTGCAGGTCGGCAACCATCTGCGGCCGTACCTGCCGGTGCTGCTGACCCTCACGGCGAACTCGCCGTTCTGGGACAACCGGGACTCCGGCTACGCCAGCTGGCGGACGATGACCTGGCCGCGTTGGCCGGTGGCCGGTCCGCCGCCCCGGTTCGACTCGGCCGCGCACTACGACCGGGTGGTCGACTCGCTGCTGGCCGCCGGTGCGTTGGTCGACCGGGGCACGATCTTCTGGGACGTCCGCCCGTCCGAGCACAGCCCGACCGTGGAGGTCCGGGTCGCCGACGCCGCGCTCAC
Organism: Solwaraspora sp. WMMB762; assembly: GCF_049179115.1. NCBI lineage: Bacteria > Bacillati > Actinomycetota > Actinomycetes > Micromonosporales > Micromonosporaceae > Solwaraspora > Solwaraspora sp. WMMB762. The sequence goes on along the minus strand of NZ_JBMHMD010000001.1, from coordinate 5,923,356 downwards.
CGTCGAGGAGACCGCGCTGTACGCGGCCGTGGTCCGCGCCCTGGTGACCCGGCTGTCGGCGCTGGTCGAGCAGGGTGTGCCCGCGCCCGACGTACCGGACGAGCTGCTGCGGGTGGCGTACTGGCGGGCGGCGCGCGACGGGTTGGACGGCGCCGGCCTGGATCCGGCCACCGGCCGGCTCCGGCCGGCCGCCGACCTGGTCGGTGACCTGGTCGCGGCGGTGGAGGGCCAGCTACGGGCCCAACGCGCCCACCGGATGGTGGTCGACGGGGTGGACCGGCTGCTGGCCGACGGCACCGGCGCGCGACGGCAGCGGCTGGCCGCGCAACGACCGGGCGGGCTGGCCGCCGTGGTCGACTACCTCGCCGAGCGCACGTCCAGCTGACGCACGCACGCGCGACCGGGCCGGCGACAGCGACGGCGGCAGCGACGGCGGCAGCGACAACGGCAATCGGTGGCAACTATCGGGGCCCACGGTGGGTGATCCTTGAAGGACAGCCCGACCGGCCCTGGAGGTCCCCGTGCAGAACGTCGCGACGGTCCCGTTCCATCTCGACCGGCTCGACCCGGCCGCGATGGGTTCCACCGCCCGCCGGTTCGCCGACCAGATGGCCAGCCGCCGTTCGGTGCGGCACTTCGCGCCCGACCCGGTGCCGCTTGAGGTCATCGAGGAGGCGGTACGCGCGGCGGCCTGCTCGCCCAGCGGGGCGAACCTGCAGCCGTGGCGGTTCGTCGTGGTCACCGACCCGCAGCGCAAACGCCGGCTACGTCAGGCCGCCGAGGCGGAGGAGCTGGAGTTCTATACCCGGCGGGCGTCCGCCGAGTGGCTGCGGGCGGTGGCCCCGATGGGCACCGACTGGCAGAAGCCGTTCCTGGAGACCGCCCCGGTGGTCATCGTGGTGTTCGAGGTGCACCGGGGCCCCAACTCACCCAAGCCGTACTACGTCAAGGAGTCGGTCGGCATCGCCACCGGGGTGCTGATCACCGCGCTGCACCTGGCCGGGTTGGCCACCCTCACCCACACGCCCAGCCCGATGAAGTTCCTCAACGAGATCTGCGACCGCCCCGCCGAGGAACGGGCCTGCGTGGTGATGCCGGTCGGCTACCCGGCGGCCGGGGTGACCGTGCCGCAGCTGACCCGCAAGCCGCTGTCCGAGGTCCTGGTCCACCGGTAGCCGGCAGCGACGCCGGCTCCCTGGTGGCGGGATGGCAGCTTCCCTGGTGTCAGCGGTGCAGGTCGGCGGCGAAGAACCGGAGAAGCGGCTGGACGTGCCGGTCCGGTCGACGCCACTCGGCCAGCAGGTCCTCCAGCAGGTGCAGCTCCTCGACGAGTTCACCGCCCCGGTAGCGGCGCACCACCGGGTGGATGAAGGCGCTCTCCGACGCCCGGTCGGGCTGCGGATGGCGTTCGATCGAGAAGACGTCCGGGTAGTCGTCCCGCCCCCACCGCAGCCCGAACGTGTAGTAGTGGCTCTCGCTGCCGAATCGGCGTACCGCGTAGTCCTCCGGCAGGTCGTGGTAGTGCCGGACGTGACCGGTGGCCTGGTCGACGACCAGGGCGTCGACCAGGAACTCGAACTGGGTCCACAGCGCCGAGCTCCAGTTGACCCGGTCGAGCACCGCCCGGGTCAACGAGTCGGCGTCGGCGGAGACCTTGTCGAAGTCAAGCGGCGCCGCCTCGTACCGCTCGCGCAGCAACGCGGTCAGGGTCCGCAGGTTGTACCGGAACCCGTCGATGAACGCCGAGGAGGCCTTCTTGAAGTCGCGGTCCTGGGCCAGGGTGCCTGCGAAGTAGAGCCCGTCGACGTCGACCGACTGCCAGTCCGGGTCGGTGGCCGGCATCCGGCCACTGGGGACCAGCTTCGGCCGCGCGCTGTCACCGAAGATCGAGGTGTCCATGGCGAAGCCGGTGCAGCGCAGCACCGATTCGTACTCCATCACCGCGGTCTCGCCGTCGGCGTGGGTGTAGGTGAGGTGCACCTCGTACCGGTCGCCGACCGGGCGGATCTCGTCGATGACGCAGTCCAGCACCGAGTGCAGGGTCTTGAACTGGTAACTGTCCAGCACCGCGCCGTGGTGGCCGCGTACGTCCCCGGGGTGTTTGGTGTTCCAGGCCAGCCGCATCGGCCGCGGGCTGGCCAGGTGCACCATGGCGGCGTGGCCGAGGATCGCCGAGGCGGTCTCGAACGCGGAGTTGCCCTTGCCGAGGATCAGCACCCGGTGGCCGGCGTAGTCCGCCGCGTCGGTGCTCATCGCCTCGTAGCCGACCGCGTGTTCGATGCCGGGCACGTCGGGGATGTTCGGTCGGCCCCAGCCGGTGGCCACGACCAGGCACTCGCAGCTGTACGTCTGGTCGCCGGCAAACACCAGGAAGCCCTTGTCGGTCTTCTCGACCCGGTCGACGCCGACCCCGTACCGGATGGCCAGCCGGTGGTGCCGGGCGAAGTCGGCCAGGTAGCGGACCAGGTCGTCGGCGCTCGGGTAGTACTCCCGGCTGTAGTCGGAGAAGGGCAGCTCGAACGGCTCGTGCAGCAGCGAGTTCCAGTCCCAGCGGAGTCGGATCTCCGGGTCGGTGCTGACGGTGTGCACCTTGTTCAGCGAGATCAGGCCGCGGTGTCTGGGGAACCGCCGGAAGAACTCCCCGGGAGCGTCGGACCGCTCCAGCGTGAGGTAGTCGCTGCCGGCCTGCTGCAGGTAGTAGCTGAGCTGCAAGCCGGCCGGGCCGGCGCCGACGATCAGATACCGATGGTGGATGGTCGCGGGCGACGCGTCGGTCATGGATCTCTCCCCGGTCGGAATATCCATGACTTTTAATGATAAATGAGAATAAGTCAATCGGTCGTACGGATCATCGACGACCGTCCGAGGGGCGGTTGCGCGGCCCCGCCGGGGATCCCGGTCGCCGGGCCACGGTGGACGACCCGGGGCACCCGGATACCCAGCCGTGGTGGACGGGCCGGGCGCCCGGGATCGCCGCTGCGGCCGAGGTCAGGCCGCCTGGGTCGCCGGTTCGCGCCGGCCACTGACCTTCGCCGGCGGCATCGGGCCGCCCTTCGCGGTGCCGGACATCTCGTCACCGTCGACGACCACGTCGAACACCAGGTTCATCCGGATCGGCTTGGTGATCGACTGGAACCAGGACAACCGGTCGCCGGCCAGCTGCAGGTCCTGCAGTACCAACTCCTCCTTCTCCCCACGGGAGATCCCCTGCAGCGCACCGTCCTTGGTGAACAATTCGAGCACGGTGTGCCGGGTACCCAGCGGGGTGGCCACGGCGACCTTCCAGAATCCCTCGACAGACACGACGGCTCCTTCTCTGCGCGGTGAGCCGGACAGCCGACCGCAATACGACGTGCGCGGTGTCCGGATGACGCGTCATGCGACACCTCACTCAGGCTAGCCAGCTCCCGCCGCCGAGGGTTTCGCAATATTGCCGTCTTTCCGTCCGATCGGATCGGCGACGGATTGTGACAGATCCCGGGAATGCAGCGAATCATCGGAGGCAATGTGAAAGAAGCGCTCCGCCGTACGGCCGTCGGACGATGATCCCGGTGGCCGACCGTGCCGTGCGGCCTCCCCATCTCCACCCACCCTCGGCTTCAGGAGGATCCCCGGCGAGCCGGGAGCCACAAGGGCTCCCGTTCACCGCACGCCATTTCCGGAAATTCATCGGATCGGCGTTGCGGCAACGACGTCCGCCCTGTCAACTCCGTCGGCCTGGACAACAGCCGATGGTTCCCGCAGTAAGGAGACCAGACCGTGCTGGGTCAACGCCTGCGCTCGATCAGCCCCGGAATAGCGGCGATTTTACTCCTCGCCGTGATGTTCTTCGTCATCGACGCTCGCGTGTCGGTGGCCGGCGCTGACGAGGTTGCCCAAAAGTACCGGTTCACCGAGCTTGAGATCGACTATCCGGAGGGTTACGACCAACTACCTAAACGGAACATCCGTGAGGTCAACGAGTCGTACCACAAGATCCGGTCCTGGATCTCCTCGGTGGGCGCGAGCATCGCCGTCAACGACCTGACCGGCCACGGGGTGGCCAACAGCCTGTGCTTCGTCGACGTGCGGACCAACGAGGTGGTGGTCACCTACGCGCCGACCGCACCGGCCGCCGACCGGTTCGAGCCGTTCCTGCTCGACCCGGCCCCGCTGCCGATCGACCACACGATGGCACCGATGGGCTGCGTACCGGGTGACTACAACCTGGACGGCCGGATGGACATCATGGTGACCTACTGGGGTCGGGTGCCGATCCTGTTCCTGCGCAAGGCCGGCACCGAGCTGCCCGCCAACGAGGCGTACCACCGGCAGGAGATCCTGCCGCAGGACTCGCCGGACGGCCGCTACCACGGTCCTAAGTGGCACACCAACGCCGCCACGGTCAACGACTTCGACGGCGACGGCAAGCCGGATGTGGTGATCGGCAACTACTTCCCCGAGTCCGACGTGCTCGACCCGGACGGCCAGGACAACGTCGAGATGAACGACTCACTCTCCACCGCCACCAACGGCGGCGGGCTGCAGGTGCTGCGCTGGCACGCGGCGACCGCCGGCGAGACGCCGTCGGTGACGTTCGTGCCGGAGCGGGGCGCGGTCCCGTTCGCCAAGAGCACCGGCTGGACCCTGGCGCTCGGCTCTGCCGACCTGACCGGTCGCGGCCTGCCGGACATGTACGTGGCGAACGACTTCACCTTCGACGCCCTGCTGCACAACGTCTCCCGCCCCGGTCGGATCAAGTTCGAGGCGGTCTACGGCGAGCGCAGCCACGGTACACCGAAGTCGTTCCAACTGGGCAAGGACTCGTTCAAGGGGATGGGCGTCGACTTCGGCGACCTGAACGCCAACGGCAGCTTCGACATGGTGGTCTCCAACATCACCACCGCCTGGGGGCTGGAGGAGAGCAACTTCGTCTGGGTGAACCAGGCCGGCTCCGAGGAGGAGGCTCTGCAGAGCCTCTCCACCGGTACCGCGCCGTTCATCCAGCAGGCCCGGCCGCTCGGCATGGCCTGGAGCGGCTGGGGCTGGGACGTGAAGTTCGCCGACTTCCGCAACGACGGCGACCTGGAGGTCGTGCAGACGCTCGGCTTCGTCAAGGGCGACATCGACCGGTGGCCGTGGCTGCAGGAGATGGCGATGTCCAACGACAACCTGCTGTCCAACCCGGCGATGTGGCCGAACATGCAGCCCGGCGACGACATCGCCGGTGACCAGCCGCTCGCCTTCTTCGCCCGGACCGACAGCGGCGAGTTCACCAACATCACCGAGCAGCTCGGCCTGGACGTGCCGATCCCGACCCGCGGCATCGCCACCGCCGACACCCGGGCGACCGGCGCGCTCGACCTGGCCGTGGCCCGGCAGTGGGCCGCCCCGGCGTTCTACACCAACGAGGCACCGGACCTCGGCGACTACCTCAACCTGCGGCTGTACCGGCCGACGCTGGACGGCACCGACGCCGACCTGCCCGGTACGCCGGCCTACGGCGCCACCGTCACGGTCACCACCGCAGACGGACGCCGGCAGGTCTCCCAGCTCGACGGCGGCAGCGGCCACGGCGGCAAGCGCAGCTTCGAGGTCCACCTCGGGCTCGGCGACGCCACCGGCCCGGTCACCGTCGACCTGCGCTGGCGCGACCTCGACGGCGATCTGCACAGCACCACCCAGCAGCTGTCGGCCGGCACGCACACCCTCGTGCTGACCGACCGTGTCCAGGAGGTTCCGAACCGATGACCACGACCGCCGAACGCCAACAGACCGTCGGCACGACGACGGCCCCCGCCGGCCCACCAGCGCCGGCGGCGAAGGAGCCGGACCGCCGCTACCTGGCGCTGCGCAACTTCGCCATCTCGATGACCGTGTTCAACATCCTCGGGTACACCGTCCTGGGCTTCGAGCAGCCGTGGCTGTGGCCGATCCTGGCGGTGCTGGTGGGCTACGCCACCGACCTGGTCTTCGAGACCTTCAGCGCCCGGATGCAGCAGCGGGCACCCCGGTACGCCGGGCGCGGCGGACGCGGCCTGTACGAGTTCCTGCTGCCCGCCCACATCACCGCGCTGGCCTGCAACATGCTGCTGTACGCCAACGACATGTTCCTGCCGATCGCCTTCGCGGTGATCGTCGGCGTCACCGGCAAGTATGTCTTCCAGGCCCCGGTGTACGGCCGGATGCGGCACTACATGAACCCGTCCAACCTGGGCATCACCGTGGCCCTGGTCTGCTTCGGCTCGTGGATCTCGATCGCCCCGCCGTACCAGTTCACCGAGGGTGCCAACACCTTCTTCCGGATCATGATCCCGATCATCATCGTCACCGCCGGTACGGTGATCAACGCCATGCTGACCCGCAAGGTGGCATTGATCGTCGGCTGGCTGGGCGGCTTCGCCATCCAGGCGCTGCTGCGGCACTGGATCTGGGACGTGGCGCTGTTCTCCGCGCTCGGCGTGATGGCCGGGGTGGCGTTCGTGCTGTTCACCAACTACATGATCACCGACCCGGGGACCACCCCGGTCAAGCCGATCCACCAGTTCATGTTCGGGTCGTCGGTGGCCATGGTCTACGGCGTACTGATGCTGTTCAACGTCGTCTACACGCTGTTCTTCGCCGTCGTCGTGGTCTGCGGCGCCCGCGGCATCTACTGGTGGATGGTTCACCTGCGCAAGCGCGCCCAGCAGCAGGCGGCGGTGGCACCCGCCCCCGCGCCGGTGGCCGGCGCGGCGGCGTGAGGAAAGGTATCTGATGACTGACCGTATCGCGGTGGTCGGGATCGCCTGCCGGTATCCCGACGCCGACTCCCCCAACCAACTGTGGGAGAACGTACTCACCGGCCGCCGGGCCTTCCGCCGGCTGCCGGACGAGCGGATGAACCACGAGGACTACTACTCCCCCGACCCGGCCGCTCCGGACCGGTTCTACTCGGCCAAGGCGGCGGTGCTGGAGGGGTTCGAGTTCGACCGGGTCAAGTACCGGATCGCCGGCAGCACGTTCCGGTCCACCGACATGACCCACTGGCTGGCGCTGGACACCGTCGCCCGGGCGCTGGCCGACGCCGGCTTCGCCGACGGTGAAGGGCTGCCGGCGGCCAGCACCGGCGTGGTCATCGGCAACACCCTGACCGGTGAGTTCAGCCGGGCGAACCTGCTGCGGCTGCGCTGGCCGTACGTGCGACGCACGGTCGGCGCAGCCCTGCGCGAGCAGGGCTGGGACGACACCGCGGTGACCGCCTTCCTGGACGACCTAGAGCCGCGCTACAAGGCGCCGTTCCCGCCGATCGACGAGGACACCCTCGCCGGTGGGCTGGCCAACACCATCGCCGGGCGGATCTGCAACCACTTCGACTTCAAGGGCGGCGGGTACACCGTCGACGGTGCCTGCTCGTCGTCGCTGCTGTCGGTGGCCACCGCCTGCAACGCGCTGAGCAACGGCGAACTGGACGCGGCGGTCGCCGGCGGGGTGGACCTGAGCATCGACCCGTTCGAGGTGATCGGGTTCGCCAAAACCGGCGCGCTGGCCACCGCCGAGATGCGGGTGTACGACCGCAACTCCAACGGCTTCTGGCCCGGTGAGGGCTGCGGCATGCTGGTGCTGATGCGCGACGAGGACGCCGTCGCCCGGGGTCTGCGTCGGCACGCGGTCATCGCCGGCTGGGGCTACTCCTCCGACGGCAAGGGCGGCATCACCCGGCCGGAGGCCAGCGGCCACCGGCTGGCCATCCGGCGGGCGTACCAGCGGGCCGGCTTCGGCATCGACTCGGTCGCCTACCTGGAGGGGCACGGCACCGGGACGGCCGTCGGCGACGCCACCGAGTTGCGCGCGTTCACCGAGGCCCGCCGGGAGGCGGCGCCGGAGGCCGAGCCGGCCGCGATCAGTACGGTCAAGGGCAACTTCGGCCACACCAAGGCCGCCGCCGGGGTGGCCGGCCTGCTCAAGGCGATCCTGGCGGTCCGCCAGCAGGTGATCCCGCCGGCCACCGGGCACGTCGAGACCCACCCGGAACTCGACGTCGAGCAGCCCGCGCTGCGGGTGCCGGACAGCGCCGAGCTGTGGCCGGCGGACAAGCCGATCCGGGCCGCGGTCTCGTCGATGGGCTTCGGCGGGATCAACGCCCACGTGGTGGTGGAGACCGCCGAGACCAGTCGGCGGACCCGGGTCGGCACCGCGACGACGGCGCTGGTGCGGTCCCGGCAGGACACCGAACTGCTGCTGTTCGACGCCCGGAGCCCACAGGAGCTCGGCGAACGGCTCGCCGGGCTGGCCCCGTGGGTGGCCCGGCTGTCCTACGCCGAGCTCGGCGACCTGGCCGCCGCGCTGGCCGGGCAGCTGGCCGGCCAGCCGGTCCGGGCCGCGGTGGTCGCCGGCTCCCCGGAGCAGGCCGCCGCCCGGCTCAGCCGGCTGGCAGAGGCGGTCGCCGCCGGCCAGCGTACGGTGATCGACGCCACCGACGGCGTGTTCCTCGGCGCCGCCGGCGGCAACCCGCGCATCGGGTACCTGTTCCCCGGGCAGGGTGCCGGCCGGCGGGCCGACGGTGGCGCACTGCGTCGCCGGTTCGCCGACGTCGACGCGCTGTACCGGACGTACCAGCCGCCGGCCGGCACCGACCTGGTGGCCACGGCGGTCGCCCAGCCACGGATCGTCACCGGATCGGTCGCCGGTCTGCGGGTGCTGTCCATGGTGGGCATCGAGGCCACCGGTGCCGCCGGACACAGCCTCGGTGAACTGACCGCGCTGCACTGGGCCGGGGCGATGGACGAGCCGACGCTGCTGGCCACGGCCGCCGCCCGGGGCCGGATCATGGCCGACGCCAGCGCCGGTGACGGCACCATGGCCAGCATCTCCGCCGCGCCCGAGGTGGTGCAGCCGCTGCTGGCCGGTACGGCGGCGGTGATCGCCGGCTACAACAGTCCGCAGCAGACCGTGGTCTCCGGCCCGGTCGCCGCGGTCGAGGAGGTCGGTGCCCGAGCCGAACGGCAGGGCCTGTTCTGGACCCGGATCGCCGTGTCGCACGCCTTCCACTCCGAGGCGGTCGCCCCGGCCGCGGTGGCGTTCGGCGAGCACCTGGCCGGTCAGTCGTTCACCCCGCTGGCCAGGTCGATGGTCTCCACCGTCACCGGTGAGCCGCTGCCGGCCGACACCGACGTCGTCGACCTGCTGCGCCGGCAGGTGCTCGACCCGGTGCGGTTCACCCAGGCGGTGAGCCGGCTGGCGCAGAGCAGTGACCTGCTGCTGGAGGTCGGTCCGGGCCGGATCCTGCGGGGCCTGGCCGGCGAGATCGCCCCGGACGTGCCGACGATCTCGCTGGAAACCGACAGCCTGTCGCTGTCCGGGCTGCTCAACGCCGTCGGGGCCGCGTACGCGCTGGGCGCTGCGATCGACCACGATGCGTTGTTTCAGGGCCGGTTCACCCGACCGCTGGAACCCGGTCGGCCGCTGCGCTTCCTCGTCAGCCCGGCCGAGTCGGCCCCGGCCGGCGACTTCGCCGTCGCCCGGCAGGCCGGAGCCGAGCCGGCCGATCACGCCCCGGGATCCGCGAACGGCTCCCGGGACCAGGCGGCGGGGCGCTCCGGTGCCGACAGTCTCGAGGTGCTCCGTCGGCTCGCCGCCGAACGGGCCGAGCTGCCGCTGGAGGCGGTACGCCCGGACAGCCGGCCCCTTGACGAGCTGCATCTGAGCTCGATCACCGTGGGCCAGATCGTCAACCAGGCGGCCCGCGAGCTCGACGTTCCGGCGCCGACGCTGACCTCCAGCTACGCCACCGCGACGGTGGCCGAGATCGCGCAGATCCTCGACGACGCCGCCGGTGCCGCACCGGCCGGCGACGACGCGGAGCCGGTCGTCGCCGGAGTGGCCCCCTGGGTCCGGGCGTTCGCCGTGGACCTGGTGCCGACCTCGCCTGCCCCGTCCGCCGGGTCGGGTGTCGACGGTGACTGGCAGGTCTTCACCGCCGGCCACAATCCGTTCGCCGAGCCGCTGGCGGCGGCGCTACGGACGGCCGGAGTGGGCGACGGGGTGCTGCTCTGTCTGCCCCGCGACGGTCAGCCTGAGCACGTCCCGGTGCTGCTGCGGGCCGCCCGCGCGGCGCTGTCCGCCGGCGGGCCGGTCCGGTTCGTCGCGGTCGGTGACCGGCGGTCCGCCGCCGGTCTGGCCAAGACGCTGCACCAGGAGCATCCGGAGATCGACACCACGGTGGTGCTGCTGCCGTTGCCGGAGCACCCGACAGACGGGGACGATCCAGCGGACCGTGACGAGGTGGTGCGCCGGCTCGTCGCCGACGTCGGTGCGACGACCGGGTTCAGCGAGGTCCACTACGACGCCACCGGTGAGCGGTACGAGCCGGTGCTGCGGCCGATCCAGCTGCCGCCCAACGGCGGCGCCGGGATCGGCCCGGACGACGTGCTGCTGGTCACCGGCGGAGGCAAGGGCATCACCGCCGAGTGCGCGTTGGCGCTGGGCCGGGACACCGGCACCGCCGTCGGTCTGCTCGGCCGCTCCGACCCGGCCGACGACGCCGAACTGGCCGCCAACCTGGACCGGTTGCGGGCCGCTGGTGTCCGGTTCCACTACGCCCGGGCCGACATCACCGCGGTGGACCAGGTGAAGGCGGCGGTGAACGCCGTCGAGCAGGCGCTCGGCCAGGTCACCGGGGTGCTGCACGGCGCCGGACGCAACGAACCGACACCGTTGGCCGCGCTCGACGAGGCCGCTTTCCGCCGTACCCTGGCTCCGAAGATCGACGGCCTGGACGCGGTGCTCGCCGCTACCGACCCGCAGGCGCTGCGGCTGCTGATCACCTTCGGCAGCATCATCGGTCGGGCCGGGCTGCGCGGTGAGGCGCACTATGCCACCGCCAACGACTGGATGACCGATCTGACCCGCAAGGTCGGCGAGGACCACCCGCACATCCGCTGCCTCGCCCTGGAGTGGTCGGTGTGGTCGGGTGCCGGTATGGGTGAACGGCTCGGGGTGCTGGAGTCGCTGACCCGCGACGGCATCGCCCCGATCCCGGTCGAGGACGGCATCGCGATCCTCAAGGAGGTGCTGGCCAGCCCGTCCGCGCCGCAGGCGATGGTGGTGATGAGCCGCTCCGACGGGCTGCCGACGGTCACCATGGAGCGGCGGGAGCTGCCGCTGCTGCGCTTCGTCGACCGGCCGCAGGTGCACTACCCGGGCGTCGAGCTGATCGTCGACGCCGACCTGACCGCCGACGACGACCTCTACCTGCCGGACCACCTGCTCGACGGGGACCTGCTGCTACCGGCGGTGCTCGGCATGGAGGCGATGGCCCAGGCGGCGCGGGCGCTGACCGGGCGGATCGAGACGCCGGTGCTGGAGAACGTCGAACTGCTCCGGCCGATCGTGGTACCGCCGGACGGCAGCAACACCATCCGGATCGCGGTGCTCGCCGCGCCGGACGGTGCCGTCGACGCGGTGGTCCGCAGCAGCGACACCGGGTTCGCGGCCGACCACTTCCGGGCCCGGCTGCGCTACGACCTGCCGGCCCGTCCCGAGGTACGGCCGGCGCCCGCAGCCACCGAGCTGCTGCCCATCGACCCGGCCAACGAGCTGTACGGGCCGGTGCTGTTCCAGGGGTCGCGGTTCCAGCGGCTGCAGGGCTATCTGGATCTGGCCGCCACCAGCTGCGTGGCGCGGGTGTCGAACCGGTCGGTGGCGCCGTGGTTCGCCCGGTTCCGGCCGGGTGAGCTGGTGCTCGGCGACCCCGGCACCCGGGACACGGTGATGCACGCCCTGCAGTGCTGCGTACCGGACGCCACGCTGCTGCCGGGGGCGATCGAACGGCTGCACCTGGCCGACGCGAAGGTCGCCGCCACCCTGGACGCCGTCACCATCCACGCGCTGGAGCGGTCCCGGGAGGGCGACACCTACCTGTACGACGTGGACGTCTGTGACCCGGACGGCAACCTCGTCGAGCGGTGGGTGGGGTTGCGGCTGCACGCCGTACGCAAACTGGACGGTTCCGGTCCGTGGCTGCCGGCGCTGGTCGGGCCCTACCTGGAGCGGCGGGTCGGCGCGTTCCTGCCGACCGACCTGCGGGTGGTGGTCCGCCCGGACGACCCGCAGGCGACCGAGGTGGCCGACCGGCGGGAGCAGACCCGCAAGGCGGTCAGCTGGGCGCTGGGCGGCGACACGCAGGTGCGCTACCGCCCGGACGGAAAACCGGAGGTCACCGGCGGGCCGCAGATCTCGGCGTCGCACGGCGCCGGGGTGACCGTGGCGGTCACCGGCCCGGCGGCGGTCGGCTGCGACGTCGAGGTGGCCGCCGGCCGCACCGACGAGGAGTGGGCCGACCTGCTCGGCGCGGAGAACCTGGCGCTGGCCAGGCTGGTCGCCCGGGAGCACGGCGAAGAGTTGTCGGTGTCGGCGACCCGGGTGTGGGGCGCCATCGAGTGTCTGCGCAAGAACGGCCACGCGCGGGTCGACCTGGCCGCCGAGCCGAACGCACCGGCCGGCTGGGTGGCGTTGCGGTCCGGAACCACCCGGATCGTCACCTTCACCACCGCGCTGCAGGGCGTCGACGACCCGGTGGTCTTCGCGATGTCCGCCGACGGAGGCAGGTGAGTCATGGAGTCCTACTACGAGTACCGGCACCTGGTGGGTTTCGAGGAAACCAACCTGGTGGGCAACGTCTACTACGTCAACTATCTGCGCTGGCAGGGCCGGTGCCGGGAGATGTTCCTCCGGGACCGCGCGCCGGAGGTGCTGGCCGACATCCGCGACGATCTCAAGCTGTTCACCCTCAAGTGCGAGTGTGAGTTCTTCGCCGAGATCAGCGCCTTCGACGAACTGTCGATCCGGATGCGGTTGGAGGATCTGACCCAGACCCAGATCGGCTTCGCGTTCGACTACGTCCGGCTGCGGGACGGCTTCGAGGAGCTGGTCGCCCGCGGCCGGCAGCGGATCGCGTGTATGCGCGGGCCGAACACCGACACCCGCCCGGCCCGGGTGCCGGATCCGCTGCGGATCGCGCTGTCGCACTACGCCGTCGCCGGTGGCAACGGTAACGGCAACGGGCAGCGCCGGGTGCTCGAAGACGTCAGGGAGGGCTGACCGTGGCTACCGACAAGCAGACCGTGCCGGGCGTCGCAACGGCCGGTTCCAACGGTACGGGCAGGGCGGCCGGATCCAACGGTACGGGCAAGGGTGACCACGCCGAGCTGCGCACCGTGATGGGTATGTTCGCCACCGGCGTCACCCTGGTGACGTCCGGGACCGACCTGCCGCACGGGATGACCGCGAACGCGTTCTCCTCGGTGTCGCTGGAGCCGGCGTTGGTGCTGGTGTGTGTCAAGCGCACCGCGGTGCTGCACGCCACGGTCCTGGCCCAGGGCACCTTCGCGGTGTCGATCCTGGGCGCCGACCAGGAAGGGCTGGCCCGCTACTTCGCCAGCTCGTCGCGGCCGCGCGACGAACGGGAGTTCGAGACGGTCGACCACTGGGCGGGGCGGCACACCGGCGCCCCGATCATCTCCGGCAGCCTGGCCTGGGTGGAGTGCAAGCTGGCCGCCGTCTACGACGGCGGCGACCACTCCATCTTCCTCGGCTCGGTGCTGGGCACCGGCCGCGGTGACGGCCGCGACGCGCTGCTGTTCCACGGTGGCCGGTTCGTCGAGGTCGCCGGCCGAGGCTGACCCGACCCGCCACCCGACCGGGCGGTCCCGCGCACAGCGGGACCGCCCGGTCCTTCGTTGCCGCCCGGTCCTTCGATGCGACCTCGTTCTTCGTTGCGGCCCGGGTCCACACCGGAGATCGGGTGCCCGTCGCCGGCCGGACACGACGCAGCCGGCGCTCGCAGGTGCGAGCGCCGGCTGCGTAAGGTGGGGGACCGGTCAGGCCTCGTGGACCCGCATCGGCAGGCCGCCCCGGACCCGCAGGGTCAGCATCGGTTCGGGGACCAGGCGGTAGCCGGGCTGCACCGACATCCGCAGCCGGCGCGCCACGCAGGCGATCACGAACACCGCCTCCATCAGCCCCAGGTTGTTACCGACGCAGAAGCGCGGACCGGCACCGAACGGGATGTACGCGTACCGGGGCCGGTCGGTGCCGCGGTCGGGATCGAACCGGTCCGGGTCGAACCGGTCCGGATGCGGCCAGAACTCCGGATGCCGGTGCAAGGTGTACGGGCAGAGCACCAGGTCAGCACCGGCCGGCACGTGGTAGCCGCCCACCACGTCGTCGCCCTGGGCGATCCGGGGCAGCAGCCAGACCGGTGGGTAGAGCCGCATCACCTCGTCGACGACCATCGCGGTGTACCGCAGCCGGTGCAGATCCTCGTAGACCGGTGTCCGGTCGCCGAGCACCTCGACCGCTTCGGCATGCACCCGCTCCCAGACGTCGTGGTGTCGGTCGAGCAGATGGAACGCCCAGGTCAGGGTGCTGGCGGTGGTCTCGTGGCCGGCCAGCAGCAGGGTCACCAGCTCGTCGCGCATCCGCTGCCGGGCGACCTGCGGATCGGTCTCCTCGCTGGTCGATCCGATCAGCCGGGACACCACGTCGTCGCGTTCGGCGATGCCGCCGGCCGCCCGGCGCCGGGCGACCAGCTGATCAACGACGTCCTGCAGCTCGGCGCGGGCCCGGCGAAACCGCCGCTGCCGGGGCAACGGCACCCAGGTCGGCACCGCGCCCAGCGACATCATCTCGAAGATGGCCTGGTCCTGGACGGCTTCGAACGCGTCGCCGATGCCGCCGAACTCACCCAGGTCGGTGTCGAGCAGGGTCCGCCCCAGCACCCCGAGGGTCAGGTCGGTCATCTCGTGCCGGATGTCGACCGGTTCGTCGCGGCCGACCATGGTGTGCAGCCGGTCGGCCAGACCGACCGCCTCCTCGGCGATCGCGCCGGCCTGCCGGGCGATGCGCCGGGCCTGGAACACCGGCTGGATCGTCTTGCGCTGTTTGCGCCACAGCTCACCCTCGCTGGTGAGCAGGCCGTCGCCGAGGGTACGGCGGGCGTGGACCAGCCCGATCCCCTTGTGGTAGTTGCCCGGGTTCTCGGCGAGCACGTGCTTGGCGTGGTCGGGGTGGTTGAAGAAGTACAGCGTCTTCGGCCCCAGTGGCAGCCGGACGGCGTCGCCGTAGCGGGCCGCCACCGACCGCATCACGTCCAGCCGGTTGCGGGCCATCCGGGCCAGGAGGGCCGGTGCCGACCAGGGTGACGGCCCGGGGGGACGCAACCGGCTGGGTTGGTCGGCGAGCGCGGTCACGGTTGCGCCCCGACGTCGGCGCGGAAGCGTGCGGCGACGGCGCACCGCCACACCTCGTACGCCGGCAGGTCGGACTCCGCCGCGACGGGCGGGATCTCCTCGTCGGTGATCTTGGCCGCTTCGACCGCGCTGGTCCGGCAGAACACCTCGGTGGCCAGCTCGGTGTGCGGCGTCAGCAGCCCGGCACGGATCCGGGCCTGGGCCGCGAACGCGCTCGCCTGGGCGACGAACGGGGCATGGTCACCGGAGCGGCGCAGGAAGAGGGCGAGCTCCGCCTCGGTGGCGCCACCGGCGTACGTAGCGGCCAGGCCGGCACCGCTGTACAGGTCCTGGTGCCGGGCGACCGGGAACGCGTCGATCAGGTCCGCGGCGCGTGTCGGGTCGGAGCCGGCGACGAACCAGATGGCCCGGCCGATGCCCTGGTCCACGACGCGGTCGGCGTACCACGTCGGGCCTTCCGCCGGCCAGGGGAAGCCGCGTACCGTCCGCCGGTTGACGACGTACTCGGCGGTGTGGAAGTACGCCTGGTGGAAGCCGTACCCGTCGAGCACCAGCCAGCGCAGCAACGGGTCGGTGGCGGCGGCGCTGGCCCGGCCCCAGAGGAACCGGGGCAGCCGGGCCATCGCCCAGCCGATGCCGACGTACGCCATGTAGACGTGCCGGTCGCCGGTCCCGGCGAGGAACTCGGCGCTGCGCCGGGGTTTCCCCGGGGTGATCGCGTCGACCAGGGCGAAGCCCATCGCCGCGCCCTCGTAGGCGAACCCCTGGAAGCGGGTCGGCAACGGAGCGAGGTCGGTGTCGACGTCGGTGACCCGCCGGGCGCCGGCGGCCGAGGAGAGCCCGGCGAGGAACGCGGCACCGACGGATTCCAGGACCTCAACTGCTTCCGGCCCTTTGTCGTGGAAGCCGCGAACGGATACCCGGGTCTGCGAAATGTCAGGGGTCAGGACCCGTTGCCGGAGTCCTCGGATGATTCCGGTCACCTATCGCTCCCATTCATCCAGATCAGACAAGCATCATCATTGATCGTGCCGGCGCGGCAGTGCGGGCGCCACTTCCCGATTGCCCTGTGACCTGCGGCTAAGTAGCGTCAACAACGGCACGATGAGAGAAGACCACCGTCGCTCGCCGGGGCACGATCGGACCGGACCGACACCAACGAAATTGTTGTACGACACACCGAGCGACGACCTGTGCGGGCACTCCACGCCGGTACGGGAGATTTGTTTTGCCCAGGTGCCGTTATCGGCCCGGTCGGCGCACGATATCCGACCATGGCGCATGGGTGGATTCCAGAAATGGAGGAGACCGATGTTGGTCCTGGTCACCGGCGGCACCGGATTCGTCGGCGCGCACACGGTCGCGGCCACGCTGGCCGCCGGCCACCAGGTCCGGGTACTGGCCCGCGACGCCGCCGGGGTGGTCCGGGCGGTGGCACCGCTGGGAGTGCCCGACACGGCGGTCGACGTGGTGGTTGGTGACGTCACCGACCCGGCCGCGGTCGACCGGGCGGTCCGGGGCACCGACGCGGTGGTGCACGCCGCCTCGGTCTACTCGTTCGACAGCCGGCGGCACGCCGCTACCCGGCGGACCAACGTACGCGGCACCGAACTGGTGCTGGCGGCGGCGCGTGACCTGGAGGTGGCCCGTACGGTGTACGTGTCCACAGTGGGCGCTCTACTGCCGGCAGGCGGCTCGCCGCTCGGCGCGCGCTCGCCGCTCGGCCCGCGCTCACCGGTCGGCACCGCCAGCGAGACCTACCTGGCCAGCAAGGCGGCGGCGGAACGGATCGCCCGCCAGCACCAGGAGCAGGGCGCGCCGGTGGTGATCAGCTATCCGCCGGCGCTGCTCGGTCCGGACGACCCGAAGATCGGCGACCAGACCGCCCGGCTGCGGTACGTGCTGCGCGGCATGATGCCGGTCTGGCCGACCGGCGGTTTCCCGGTCGGCGACGTCCGCGACACCGCCGCCCTGCACGCGGCGCTGCTCACCGCGCCGAGCGACGGCCTGGACCGGCACTTCGGGCCGGGCCGGTACGTCAGCACCCGCGACTACGTGGCCACCGTCCGCGCGGTGACCGGGCGACGGCTGCCGACGGTGTTCCTGCCGGCTCGGGCGATGTTGCCGTTCGCCCGGCTCACCGACCTGGTGCAACGGGTCTGGCCGTGGCACATCCCGGCCGAGTACGGAGCCTGCTACGTCTGCGCCTGCGCGGCCCACCCGCCGCAGGACGCGCCGTTGATCGGACCGCCCGCCCGCCCGTTCGACCGGACGGTCGCCGACACGGTGCGCTGGCTGCACCGGACCGGGCGGCTTTCTGCCGAACAGGCCGGGCGGGCGTCGACCGACCCGGCCGGACAGCCATTGCCCGACCGACAGTGATCCGCCGTGGCGACACGGCCGTACCAGGGAGGCAAGCATGTCCGTAAGCGACTCCGTCCGCGCCGAGTCGGATGCCTCGGGCGCCGGACCGGATCCCGCCGGACCGACCCCGGCCGGACCGACCCCGGCCGGACCGGCCGCGGCCGGGTACCGGCAGGTCCGCCGGAACGTGGCCGAGCTGCTCACCGCCGGTTCGCCGGACCTGGCCGCAGCCGTACCCGGCTGCCCGGACTGGAGCATCGCAGACCTGGCCAGCCACCTGGTCCAGGTCTGTGCCCGGGTGCATGAGCGGATCGTCTCGGGTGAGGCGGCGGCGGAAGGCACCGGCGGCGGTCCGCCGCCGGCCGGCATCCAGTTCTCGCTGCTGCCGGCGGACCGCGCGACCGCACCGCTGCCGGCTGGCGGGATCGGCGAGCTTCTCGACGACTGGACGCGGTTGAGCGGGCCGGTCGAGCAGTTCCTCGGCGAGCCGTTCTCCGTCCGGCGGGGCATCCTCGTGATGGACGCGTTCACCCACGAGCTGGATCTGCGCCAGGCGCTCGGGGTGGATCCGCCGGCGCCGGAGCACCCGGCGCTGCCGGTGGCGATGGGCATCCTGGCGAAAGGGCTTTCGCTGTCGACCCGCAACCGCAGCCTGCCGGCCCTGCGGGTGGAGACCGACCTCGGCCAGTGGCCGATCGGCGAGGGTGCGCTCGCGGCCACCGTCGCCGGTTCCTGGCACGACGTCTACCAGGCGATGTCCGGCCGGTTGACTGAGGAACGGATCCGCGCGCTGCGCTGGAGCGCCGACCCGGCACCGTGGATCGCGGCGTTCACCTGGGGACCGTTCGTCGTCCCCGGCCGCTGACGTCACCGCCCGACGTCGCTGCCTGGCCCGGGGCGGTTGCCTCGGCCGGTGGACGCAGTGTCACCTCGCCGGGTCGAGGTACCTGACTGAGCTTGATGCCGCAGGTGCATATTGATGCACCTGCGGCATCACGTCTTCGGAAGCACTTACCGGAGGCGTCGTTGAGGATCCCTCGCCCCCGGCGGTCGGGGAGCACATGTATCGACGTCGCTCGGTCGCCCGGCCGGCAGCAGGTGCCACCGGCCGGGCGAGGGCAGGCCCTCGGGTCACGATCGGATCGCGCCGACCACCCGGGTCCGACCGGCGACGCGCCGTTCGTCACGGCTGCGGGACCGACGGCCCCGAGATCCGGTCACGTGTCCGTCGAGTTCGGGCAGTGCGATCAGGATGGGCAGGTCGAAGACGCCGGTGGCGTGCAGCTCCAGGTCGACGGTGAGATCGGTGCCGACCGTCACCGACAGCGGCTCGTGCGCGCCGACCGCGAGCGGACGTCGGGTCGACGGGCGGGCGCTGATGTCGTCCAGCGCGATCGCGGCGGCCCGCAGGTACCATTCGCCTTCCGGAACATCGGTGAGCAGGTAGTCGCCGGACGCCTCGAGGATGTCGCAGGCTGCGGGCAGCCCTTGCACGATCGGGCTGTCGAACACTCCGACGTAGACCTTGACCGGGACGTCGATCGGCGGCAGCACGACCTTTCCGCTGATCGTGGCGGCTCGCCGGCTGCCGGCCGACCGGGGCTGGGACAGCTGTGGGATGCCGTGCTCGGCGAGCCACCGGTAGCGTGCCGGTGAGATGCCGACGCTGCGGGTGAACCGGCTGATGAAGGTACCCAGGCTGTTGTAGCCGACGGCGTAGGCGATGTCGGTCACGCTCATGTCGGTCTCCAGCAGCAGGTGTTTCGCCTTGTACAGCCGGATCGCGGTCAGGAAGCGGCCGGGCGACGTGCCCGTCTTGGACCGAAACAATCTAGAAAAGTAGAAACGACTCAGAAAGGCAGAATCGGCCATAGCGTCGAGTGAGAGTGGCTCGTGGTAGCGGTCCCACATGATGGCAATAGCCCGTTCGACGGCGTTAGGCACTGCGGATCAACTCCATTCGGCTGTAGACGACGAGGTCGCCTCTCGAACAGTGCGCTCGCGCGCTGGTCACCCACTACAGATTCCGGGAGCATCGACACAGACCTATTGTCCCAGCTCAGGCGCACCGCCGTGCCGCCACCACCCTGGCTGGGGGCGACGGTAGTGATGCACTGAGGGTAATCACCAACACGCTGCTTGGCTGCGCGACGGCTCACGGGAGGCAGGAAAGTGTCGAACAACGCTCCACCATCTAGGCCCTGACCGGTCTGGATGAGTTAAGACCCTACCATAAATCGAGAACAATAAGTGCAGCCAAATTTCGACGTTCTTGCTCTATCAATGGCCGAGCGTCGATCACCATCCGTAGCGGATACCCGCATTACTCGGCGATGCCCTTTCTGTCCGAACGGAATGTCGCCTACCCCCGCATCGGGAGCAAATTGCCCACCCGGCGGGCCGCCGCCATCGCCGCCCAGGAGGAGAGTTCGACCAGCGTACGGTCGCTGGTGCCGACCTGTCGGCAGCGCTCGATGACGGCGGGATCCACCTGGTACGAGGCGAAGGCGACCAGCAGCGCCAACCGGGCCACCGGCCGCTGGTCGGCGGGCAACGGCGCGATCAGCTCCTCGACCCAGACCCGGCTGATCCCGCGTGGCCCGCCGTGCCACCGGGCAAGGTTGTCCGACACCAGGGCGCGGATGTTCGCCGGCAGCGCGCGGGCGCCGGCGTCGTCGATCACGGCGCAGGCCCGGGCGTACGCCTGGGCGACGGTGTCGTTGCCGGCCGCCCAGGACAGGTCGGCGGGCAGATCGGCGGCGGGCAACAGCCCGAGGGCGGCACCGGGTACGTGCGCCTGACGGGCAGCCGCGGCCATCTGCCGACCGAGTATCCACAGCACCGGCGGCAGCGTGAACTCCGGCACCCCGGGCGGTAGCGGTACGTCACGGAGGAACACGTTCACCATCCGGTTGAGGTAGTGCAACAGCACCGCCACACCGGCCAGGTCGGCGAACTGCTCGGCCGGAAACTGGGGATCGACCGGCTTGCCCGGATTATCCACCGACATCACCCACTCGACGACGACGTCCAGTTCCGGGTCATTCGTCGCGGGCTGGTCGCGCCGGCCCGGACCGAGCACGGTGAGCGCACTGTTGTGGATCATCGCGCAGTACGGGCAGGCGTTACCGGCCGAAACGGCGGTGGCCACCGCCTCCTTGGCCGCCCGGGACGCCAGCCCGGGCACGATCAACGTCTCGCGCAGCACCAGCCACGCCGCGGCGAGCATCTCGGGCGCCGCAGCGTGCAGGGCCACCGGCGGCGCGAGCACCCCGAAGTCGCCTTCCATCTGTCGGTACACCTGAGATACGAGACCACTCGCCCTTCCTCGCCGCACTGCGGAGACGTAGCGAATCTGAGTCAGCCCCAGGCCGCTCAGCACCGGACGCATCAGACTTCCCGGCATCATGACCTCATCCGTTCCAATTGATTGGTGACAGGCTATCGGTTGATACTGCCACGTAGCCAGAGCTATCGGAGATCGCGCCCCTCTTTCGCCGGTCTTCAAAATGGTGCCCCGACTAGGCAATCTGGGAGAGCACGGCGCCCTGCCACACGTGCCATCATGAGGCGACCAAAATGCCTGTCGACCGTTGCCACAGGTGCTGCCTGCTCCGCCGTGCGCCACCGTCGCGGCTGGCACGGCAGGTGTCGTCCCCGGTTCGGGTCTGGTGTGGAGAGTTGACGCACGGGCAGGCCCGGCACCCGCTCACCCACTGAGGAGAACGCTCAATGGAAACGACGACAAAGCAGCCGGGAATCCGGGTCCCGCTGATTGACGAGGAGCACGCCGAAGGCCGCACCGCCGAACTCTACGAGCAGATCAAGGCGGTCACCGGGCTGCCGTTCGTGCCGGACATGTTCCGGCTCACCTCGACCAATCCCCGGCTGCTCGAGGTGGTTGTCGCTGGCTACGGGGGGATCTTCAAGGGCGACACCCTGCCCCGCGACCTCAAAGAGTTGATCTCGGCCTGGACGTCCAAGCTGAACGGCTGCCCGTACTGTGTGGGCACGCACAGCTGGTTCCTCAGCGAGTTCGGCGGCAGCGAGGAGCTGGTCGAGGCCGTCTCGACCGCCTCGACCGCGGAGGAACTGCCGGTCGACGAGCGGACCCGGCCGCTGATGAAGCTGGTCGAGAAGGTCAGCACCGGCGCGTACAAGATCACCGACGCCGACTGGGAACGGGCCGCCGCCGCCGGTTGGAGCGACGCCGAGATGCTCGAGGCGGTCTTCTGCGCCAGCCTGTTCGCCTTCATCAACCGGCTGGTCGACGCGACCGGGTTGGGTACGTCGACCGACCGCAGCCGGATCGCCCGACAGGGCGACGAGTGACCTCCGGTCGGAAAGGAGTCCGGTCGTGACACGATCCCGCGCGATCCTGCTGACCGGTGCGTCGTCGGGCACCGGCATGTCGTCCGGCTCGGGCAAGGCGGCCGCGCTGCGCCTGCACCGGGCCGGCTGGCCGGTCTACGCCACCGGCCGCAACGTCGACGCGCTGGCCGATCTGGCCGCCGAGGGCATCACCGTGATGCATCTCGACGTCACCGACGAGGAGTCGATGGCCGCCGCGGTCAAACGGATCACCGATGAGCACGGCGCGGTCGGTACGTTGATCAACAACGCGGCGTACAGCCTCAACGGCACCATCGGGGAGACCCCGATGGACGAGGTGCGGGCCCAGTTCGAGACGAACGTCTTCGGTCTGTGCCGGCTCACCCAGATGGTCCTGCCCGGGATGCGGGAGCAGGGCGGCGGCCGGGTGGTGCTGATGTCGTCGATCTTCGGGCTGTTCGCGACGCCGGGTCGGGGCTACTACCAGGCCACCAAGCACGCGTTGGAGGCGATCGGCGACTCGCTGCGGCACGAGGTGGCCCGGTTCGACATCAAGGTGGTGCTGATCGAGCCGTCGCCGATCCTCGGTGGCTTCGTCCCGGACAGCGTCGCCGACCTTGGCATGCAGTCGCACGGCAATCCGGCGCTGTACAAGGACTTCTGGGACTACTTCGTACAGTGGCACCAGGCGTACCGGCTCAGCGACAACCCGCCGCTGCGCGGCAAGATGGCGGTCCGCGCCGAGCATGTCGCCAAGGTCATCGAGACCGCGGTCACCCACCCCAACCCGCGCGTCCGGTACCGGCTCGGGATACCCGCCCGGCTGCTGACCCGGATGCGGGCGACGATCGGTGACCGCAACTGGGACCGGTTCGTCCGCGCGTTCTTCCCTATCCCCTGACCCTGACCCTGACCAACGACTGATCGGCGCCGGCGGGCGGACCCACCGGCGCCGATCAGTCGGTCTGGCACGGCGACGGACGGCGCGCTCCGCCCGCTGCCTGATCGGTCAGTCAGGATCGCGGTAGCGCAGTGACGTCGGCCGGCCGTCGCGCGGGCGCAGCCACAGCAGCGCGATCACCACGAACAGCACCAGCCCGTCGATGACCAGCAGGGTCGCGCTGAATCCGTCGATCTCGTGCGCGTGTTCGGATACCGCGTCCGTACGGGCCTCGCGAGTCGCGGCGTCCAGCGCGGCCGGCGGCACGCCGGTGCCAACGCTGAACCGGTAGACGTCTGTCACGTCCGAACCGTCGGGAAAGGTCACGTGGTACGCGACCGTGTAGTCACCGTCGGCACCGATCTGCACCGGCTGGTGCACCCGGTCTGGCGCGACCTGCCGGTAGTCGCCGTCGGTGACCTCGTCGCCGGCCCCGTCGAACACCTCGACGTGGGACAGTTCCGGCTGCACGGTGTCGGTGAAGGACAGGGTCACGCCGGTCGGCGCGACGCTGAGCGCCGCGTCGACCGGTGGGTCCGCCAGGAGCAGCCTGCCGTCGTCGGCACGGGCGCTGCCAGGAGTGGCCAGCAGCACCGCGGCGACCACGGCGACGCCGGCCACCGCGGCCACCGCCACCACGGCGGCCGCCGCGACGATGCTCGTCAGCCCGAAGGTGCCGGCTGGTACGCCTGGGCGGGGGTCAGGCCGCATGGGGGGCGAGCGGTCGGACTCCCGACCGATGGCCGGCGCAGCTGCAGCTCATCTGCTCCCGCTCCCGCTCGTTCGGGCGCAGGTGCAGGTACATGGCGACCACCATCGGGATGAAGACCACCGAGTTGTAGAACAGGTGCAGCTCGACGCGGGGCACGATCAGCTGCACCACACTGGTCACCACCGGCTGACCGAAGAAGATGGTGCCGGTCTGCGCCTGAATCAGCAGCAGCAGATGTTCGATGTGGTGCCAGAACTGGATGGCCAGTGCGATCGTCCACCAGGTCCGGGCCCGCCCGGTGAACCCGGGGCGGAGCAGGAACAGGAAGACGAGCATCACGATCGCGTACCCGTAGTGCAGCCACTCGGAACTGACCAGCCAGGGGAACCACTGGCCGAGCACACCACGGGCCTGCGGCCGGGGGTTGCCGAGCACCCAGATCTGGTACGCCTGGACCAGGTGCTCGGCCCAGTGCGCGAGCACCACGACGAGGAAACTGTTCAGGGCCAGCTTGTGGTGTGCGCCGTTGAGCCGGGCCAGCAGGCCGGTAGACCCGGAACGGGCGGGGTGGGGGGTGGGGTGGGCGGCGGAATGGGCCATTTTACATACCTTCCGTGAGACAGGCATGACATCCTGTGGCGAAGCTAGCCGGCAATATGACATCGTGGATAGCGGAAATTGCCCTGTTCGCTGAATCAGCCGGCGAGCCAGTTGGCGTGGAAGCCGCTGGGCACCCGCACCGGCAGGTGCACCACGGCCACCGGCTCGCCGGTGAAGTCGGCGGCGTCGAGCACCACCAGGCTGCTGCGGTCGACCCGACCGTCGTACACAAAGGTGAGTAGCCAGCCGTCGTCCTCCGCGCCGACCGGGCCGCGCGGCACGAAGACAGCCTCCCCCGCCTCCCGGTGCGGCCCGAAGTCGTGCACCGCCACGTCCCGACGGTCCAGATCGTGCCGCAGTAGCGCCGAGCCGCCCAGTGCGCCGGCACCGTCCTGCATGGCCACCGTGTACGCGTACCGGTAGGGGGTGGTCTTGCGCCGGTCGTCGATGCGCGGGAACTCCTGCGGAATGTCGTCGAGCTGTTCGGCCGTCACGGACGCGCTGGTCAGATCGAGGGTCCAGCGCCACAGCGTCGGGGCGCACTCGCCGGGCGCCCGGCGGTCCCGGTCGAAGACCCGCTCGTGCCGTACGACGTCGATCACGCACCGGTCGGCGGTCTCGTAGGCGTTCACCGGGTGGAAGACGTAGCACGGATCGACCTCGAACCAGCGCACGTCCGGCCCGGCGGCGGCTCGGGGCAGCAGGCCGATCCGGGCCGGCCGACCGGCGGACCAGGCGTACGGGAACCGGGATCCGGCGTGGGCCAGGGCCGGGTCGAAGGCGACCGGCAGGTCGAACAGCACGGTGTGCCGGTCGGTCAGGGCGACCGAGTGCATCAGCGGGGTGCCGACCACCTCGATCCGGGTGCTGCGCCGTACCCGGCCGTCCACACCGACGACCAGGTGTTCGACGTAGGGCAGGTCGTGGTAGTAGGCGACGGCGAACAGCTCCCCGGTGACCGGGTCGGTCTCGGCGTGCGCGGTGAAGCCGTGCGGCAGGGTCGCGTCGAAGTCCGTCCGGGCCACCGAGTCGAGCTCGCCGTCGAGCTCGATCGGCAGGACGCCGGCTTCGCCGAGCGCGAGGGTACGGCCGGCGTGCCGGATCACGTTGGCGTTGGCGTTGTCACTCAGCCCGTGCCGGGGACCGGGGATGGGGAGTTCACCGCGGGTACGGGCGACGCTGTCGCTGCGTACCCACCGGTTGCGGTACCACAGCGCCCGGCCGTGCCGCAGTCGCACGCCGTGCACCATGCCGTCGCCGACCAGCGGGTGTGCCCGCGGGTCGGGCCGGGTCGGGTTGGGGCCGATCCGGACCAGGCAGCCGTCGAGTTCGGCGGGCAGCCGGCCGGTGACGACGAGGTCGGTCTCGCTCCCGGTCGTCTCGTAGGCGACGGGTCGCCGGTTGTCCCGGCGGACGGTCGCGGGGGTCAGGGGTGAGTGGGTGACGACGCTCATCGGGGCCTCCACCGGCCGTACGACCTGGACGGCATCGTTACGCACCAGCGTTACGTTTCGCAGTTACGTAACAACGTTATGTCTCGACGGTACGCCGGGCGTGAGATCATGTCAATGTGAGTCCGCGCCGGGTCGATCCGCAGCTGGCCGCCGCCCTGCTCGAAGCAGCCGCGCGGCTGCTGGCCGAAGGCGGCACGGCGGCGCTGACCACCCGCCGGCTGGCCGCCGAGGTCGGCACGTCGACCACCGTCGTCTACACCTACTACGGCGGGATGGACAACCTGGTCCGGGCGATGGTGCACGAAGGCTTCGCCCGGCTGCACCGACGGATGGCGACCGTCCGGGCCACCAACGACGCCGTGGCCGACGTGATGGCGCTCGGCTACGCGTACCGCGCCAACGCCCTCGACCACCCGCAGCTCTACCTGGTCATGTTCGGCAGCTCGGCACTCGGCGGGTTCGCCCTCGGCGAGGGTGACCGCCAGCACGGCCGGTACACCCTGGAGCCGCTGGTCGACGCCGTGTCGCGGGCCACCGAGCAGGGCCGGTTCCGGCCGGCCGACCCGCTGCTCGTCGGGCAGACCATGTGGATCGCGTTGCACGGCCTGGTCGCCCTCGAACTCGGCGGCTACCTGATCGACCCGTACGACGCCGACCTGTGCTTCGAGACCCAGTTGCGCTCGCTGATGGTGGGCGCCGGCGACAAGCACGAAGCCACCATGATCTCGCTGGCGCGGGCCCGCCGACGCCGACCGCCACGG
Organism: Solwaraspora sp. WMMB762; assembly: GCF_049179115.1. Lineage (NCBI taxonomy): Bacteria > Bacillati > Actinomycetota > Actinomycetes > Micromonosporales > Micromonosporaceae > Solwaraspora > Solwaraspora sp. WMMB762. Next base: position 5,896,984 of record NZ_JBMHMD010000001.1, on the reverse strand, counting down.
CCGGCATCGGCATCGGCATCGGCGCCTGCGCCTGCGCCGGCGTCGGCGTCGGCGTCGGCGTCGGCACCACCGAGCGAGAAAAACAGCGCCCTGAGCAATACCGGAGAAGTAACACCCTGAGCAACGGCGGAGAAGCACCGCGAATTGGCAAATGTGATGCTCATCGGGGGACGTGAAGGTCCTGTGATGGATGCGCATCCACTCCTGCGAGGAAACGCCCAGGATCGCCAACTCGACACTGCCGAAGGACGCCGCTGATGAACGAATTTGATTATCTGGTGGTCGGAGCCGGGTCCGCCGGAGCCGCACTCGCCGCCCGCCTGAGCGAAGACCCGCAGCGCAGGGTGCTGCTGCTGGAGGCGGGTCCGGACTACGCCACCGTCGACGAGACACCGGACGAGATCCTCGACGGCAGCGCCATGTCGATGTCCACGTACGACTGGCACTTCAAGGCCGAAATCACCGACCGCCGGCGCATCATCTTCCCGCGCGGGAAACTGACCGGCGGATCGTCTGCGGTCGGCGCCACCATCGCCCTGCGTGGCACGCCGAACAACTTCGACGAATGGGCGTCGATGGGCAATCCGGCGTGGGCCTGGAACGAGGTCCTGCCGTACTACAAGCGACTCGAAAACGACCTGGACTTCGACAACGAGTACCACGGTCGGGGCGGTCCGATCCCAATCCGCCGGTGGCGGCCCGACGAGCTGGCCCCGGTGCAGCACGTCTTTCACGAAGCCGCCCTCAAGGCCGGCTTCCCCGACGTGGAGGACCACAACCACCCCGAGGCCACCGGGGTCGGTCCCATCCCGTCGAACCGCAACGACACCCGTACCCGGTTCTCCACCGCGATGGGCTACCTGGGCATGGCCCGCGGCCGGGCGAACCTGACCATCTACTCCGGCGCGCAGGTCAACCGGGTGCTGTTCACCGGAACCCGGGCGCACGGCGTGGAGGTCACCAACCCGGCCGGCGGCACCGAGGAGATCCACGCCCGCAACATCGTGCTGGCCGCCGGAGCGGTCAACTCGCCGGCGATCCTGATGCGCTCGGGCATCGGACCGGCCAGCGATCTGCGCCGGCTCGGCATCGATGTGCTCCTCGACCGTCCCGGGGTCGGCGGCACCCTGATCGACCACCCGCGCACCGGCGCGTTCATGGTGCCGAAGGAGGGCACGTTCGACCCGCAGGACGCCTTCCTGCAGACCATGGTGCGCACCACCGCACCGGGCTCGGACGAGTTCAACGACCTGCAGTACTACATGATCAATCACTTCGATCTGACGCTCTTCCCCGAGCTGCAGATGCTGGCCGCGGCGAAGACGATCTTCGGGGTGATGGTGGTGCACCAGCGGCCACAGTCGAGGGGACGGCTGGTGCTCGCCTCGGCCGACCCGACGTCACCGCCGGACATCGACCTGAACTTCCTCGCCACCGAGCAGGACATCAAGATCCTGGTCGACGCGGTCCGCACCTGCTGGCAGCTGATGCAGACCCCGGGCATCGTCGACCGCGGCGACCGGTTCGTCGTCCTCGGCGAGGAGATGGTCGCCGACGACGACATCCTCGGCCACTACGTCCGGCTCAGCCTGGACAGCGGCTACCACCCGGTCGGCACCACCCGGATGGGCACCGCCGACGATGCCGAAGCGGTCGTCGACGAACGACTGCGGGTGCACGGCACGGAGAACCTGTACGTGGGCGACGCCTCGGTCATGCCGTCGATCGTCAACTGCAACACCAACCTGACCTCGATCATGATCGGCGAGCGGCTCGCCGACTGGCTGACGGCCTCCTGACCGCCGGCACCGACCGGGGTGACACGACATGCCCCGCGGGTAGCACGCTACCCGCGGGGCATCACCGTCGGTCCGGGGTCAGGACAGTTTCTTCAGCCCGGCCCCGGTGAGCTCGTAGCCCGGCGCGACCGCCGCGGCGTCCGCCCGGACCAGGTCCAGCAGCGCGGCGCCGGCGATCTGCGGGGTCAGCGGCGGCCCGATCCGGTTGACGAACTCCTCGGTCGACTTGCCGGCGCGGGCCGCGTACGCCCGTACGGCGGGCAGGCCCACCCCGGTCATCGGCGCGAACCTCGGCAGCACGGTGGTGAAGGTGATGTCCAGACCGGCCCGCTTCGCCTCATCCTGGGCGTAGCCGGTGATGTAGCGCTGAGCCGCCTTCGCGCCGGCGTAGCCGCCGCTGAGCGGCGATCCGCCGAGCACGGCACCGCTGCTGATCACGATCACCCGGCTGCCCGGACGCAGCGGCTTGAGCAGCACCTCGCGCAGCCAGTGGAAGGTGATCCGCACGTCGGTCTCCCAGTTGACCGAGAACGTCTCCCAGGTCTGCTCCTGCAGCGGGCGCATGTGCGGGGTGGCTCCGGCGACCAGGATCACGGCCTCCGGCTCGTACTGGTCGATCAGGGTGGCCGGGACGGTGGCTTCACCGGCGTCGGCGATCTCCGGCTGGATCGATCCGGCGCCGTTGGCCGGCGCCGGGAAGTCCATCGCGGTACGGGCCACCGCGATCACCGGCGCACCGGCGTCGGCGAAGGCGGTGGCGACCCCGTGGCCCAGGCCCCGGCTCGCCCCGACCACGATCGTGGTCCGGCCAGACATGTCACTCATGGTTCCTCCACTGTGTTGAATGATGGGGTGGCTGCTGGATGGCTGCTCCGGCCCGACGTGCCACCGGCCATTGGGTGGTGGCCGGTCCGACGCGGGACGGCCGGGACAGGCCTACGGCTCCGGCTTCTGGCGAATCCGTGGATTCGCCAGAAGCCGGAGCCGTCCCGCCCGGATCAGGGGCTACTTCTGAAACCTGGTGCCGTTCCACCAGTTGGTGCCCGGCACCGCCGCGTTCTCCGCGTCGTACCTGTCCTTGTGACGCCACCAGTCCCACGGGTGCTCGAGCTCGTCCTCGCGCCGGCCGAGGTGGGTGATGTCCAGGTAGTTGTAGAAGTTCTTGAAGATCTCACCACCCCGGTCGAAGATCGAGTAGGTGAAGTAGACGTCGTCGCCGTCGCGGTAGAAGGCGCTGACGCCGGGCGACTCGCCCTGCTCGGTGGAGACCTCGTAGTCGTAGTTGAAGTCGCTGCCGAACGACGAGTACCAGGGGATCTCCCAGCCCATCCGGGCCTTGAACGCCTGGAAGTCGGCCAGCGGAGCCCGCGAGATCATCACGAAGGTGGTGTCCCGGGCCCACATGTGCGACAGCTCGCCGACGCTGTCGGCCTGCATCGAGCAGCCGATGCAGCCCTCCTGGTCGCCCGGGGCGTACATGAAGTGCCGCACGACGAGCTGGCGACGCCCCTCGAACAGGTCGAGCAGCGTCAGCGTGCCGTTCGGCCCCTCGAAGAGGTACTCCTTCTCCACCTTGACCATCGGGAGATTGCGGCGCTCTTCCGCAATCATGTCCCGCGCCTTGGTGACTTCCTTCTCCTTCTCCAGCAGCGCTGTACGAGCCGCCAGCCATTCTTCTCTGGAGACAACTTGCGGAGGGTTCATCAGATCTCCTCAGAACTTCGGCCGGAACCATCCATGGCCAGAATGACAGGAAACTGGTCGCCGGGACTTCTCCCCGCTTGCCCGGCACCGACTACGAGCTGAACGTCCGCTCCTTCAGCCGACGCCGCTCGATCTTGCCCACCGGGGTACGGGGAATCTGCTCGATGAACTCGATCTGCCGGATCTTCTTGTACGGCGCCACCCGTTCGGCGACGAACGCCATGAGCTCCTGCTCGGTGGTCGGCTCCTTGGCGACCACGAAGGCCTTCGGGATCTCGCTGGCCTCCTCGTCCGGCACGCCGATCACCGCCGCGTCCGCCACCTTCGGGTGGGTCATCAGGACCGCTTCGAGCTCGACCGGGGAGACCTGCTGTCCCTTGTACTTGATGAGCTCCTTGATCCGGTCGACCAGGAACAGCTCGCCGTCGTCGTCGAGGTAGCCGAGGTCACCGGTGTGCAGGAACCCGTCCGGCCGGAGCACCTTGCTGGTCACCTCGGCGGCGTTGAGGTACCCCTTCATCACGTGCGGACCCCGGATCAGGATCTCGCCCCGCTGGTGCGCGCCGAGCTCCGCACCGGTGGTCACGTCAATGATCCGGCACTCGACGTTGGGCGCCGTGCGGCCCACCGACGCGGGCACCAACGGCTCCTCGAGCTGCATGAACGACGTCATCGCCTCGGTGAGGCCGTACCCCTGGGCGATGTGGCAGCCGAGACGTTCCCGGCAGAGCCGGGCGATCTCGGGGTCGAGCGCGGCGCCGCCGGAGACGATCGACCGGACCGACGACAGGTCGTACCGGTCCGGCAGCGGGCTGCGGGCCAGCAGGACGGCCAGGGTGGGGACGATGTAGAGGCGGGTGATCCGGTGGTCGTGGATCGCCTTGACGTACCCCTCCGGGTCGAACCGCGGCATCGTCACGATCGTCGCGCCCTGCAGCAGGCTGGCACTCATCACCATGATGAGACCGAACGCGTGGTGGAACGGCGGCATGGCGAGCACCTTCTCGTCCGCGCCGAGCGGCGTGACCGTCCTGGTCTGCAGCACGGTCGCGACGATGTTGCGGTGCGTCAGCATCACCCCCTTGGGACGTCCGGTGCTGCCGCTGGAGTGAAGCAGCGCCGCGACGTCCTGCGCCGGGTCGATCGCCACCTCCGGCGCCGGGTCGTCGCTGAGCAGCTCGGACAGCGGCGTCGCGCCGTCCGCCGCGCCCATGACCACGATCTCCTCGACCTTGGTACGGGCGGCCAGCGCCGCCGCCTTGGGCACCTCGGACGGTACGGTCACCAGCAGCTTCGCGCCGGCGTCGGTGAGGTGGCCGGCCAGGTCGTCGGGCGTGTCGATCGGGTTGAGCACGACGACCGTGCCGCCGGCCAGCGACGCGGCGAGCACCACGATCGGGTACTCGGGAACGTTCGGCGCGAGCATCGCCAGCACATCGCCCCGGCGCAAGCCGCGGGCGTGCAGCCCGGCGGCCAGCCGACGCACCATCGAGGCCAGCTGGCGGTACGTGTAGCCGTCGCCACCGGCCACGTCGACCAGTGCCGTACGGTCGCCGTACTGCTCGGCGCGCTGCAGCACGAACGCCGGCAGCGACAGGTCCGGGATGTCGACCGTCGTCGGCGTCGGGGTGGTGGTGGTCATGACTTCGTCTCCGCCCGGCTGTACGTGCTCAGCCCCGGCTGGTAGGCGCGCTTCTCGAACTGCTTCAGCGCGACGTTGACCCACTCGTTGCCGCTGAGCCGGGACAGCTCCCAGAGCTTGGCCTGGTCGTAGTCGATGGCGGTCGGCAGGTCCATCGTGGTGGTGCGCTCGTACACCTGCTTGGCCAGTTCCAGGGTGATCGGATTCTTCTTGGCGATCTTCCGCACGATCCGGTCGGTCTCGGCGTCCAGCTGGTCGGCCGGCACCGCCTTGTTGACCAGGCCGTACTCCTGCGCCTGCTGGCCGGTCATGGTGTCGCCGGTCAGGATGTAGTAGAGCGCCTGCTTGCGGGGCAGGTTGTGGGTGGCCGCCCAGGTGGCGCCGCCGGCCGGGAAGATCCCGAAGTTGATCTCCGACAGGCCGAACAGCGCGGTCTCCGACGTCACCGCCAGGTCGCAGAGGCCGGTGACCAGCAGGCCGCCGCCGAACGCGAACCCGTTGACCTTGGCGATGGTCACCGCCGGGAAGGCCTTGAGCCGCTTGAACCAGGTCAGCGCGACCAGGTTGGTCCGGTAGAACAGCTGCGGGTCGTCGAACGGCTGCAGGAAGCACTCCTCGAGGTCCATCCCGGCGCTGAAGCTGTCGCCGACCCCGGTCACCACGACCGCCTTGACGTTGCCGGCCGCCTCGATCGTGTCGAGGGCCTGGTTCATGTCCCGGTGCATCTGCGGGTTCATCGCGTTCTTCTTGGCCGGGCGGTTCATGTAGATGGTGGCCACCGGGCCGTCCATCTCGAGGTTCACGGTTTCCAGCACCATCATCTCGGTTCCCTCTTTCCGGTCGGGCAACGAAAAAAGCGCGCACGTGACCTTGGCCGCTTGCTCGGCCGTACAAACCGGATTTAGATAGTGCAGCCTCCGGTAGGCCCGCCGCGCTACGAGCATCACAAGTACCGATCCGGCACGCTTCTTTGGTGTTGCCTTGCCCCGGTGAACCGTCAAGGCCGATACGGCATGATTCACCGCACCGCTTGCCGAATATTGCCCACAATCGCCGACCGGGCGGCAGGTAACGGCATTCTGGGAGAGGACGCGGTGGAGCCCGGTCCGGAAGAATTCCGGGATGGCGGTCCGCAGCCCCTCGGACCACCCGCAAGGTCGTGTGACCCGGTCCCGGCTACAGCCGGGACCGGGTCACACGGTCAGTCGCGGACGTTTCAGGTGCGTCAGGCGGTCACTTCTTTCGGGCCTTCGCGGTCGCCCGCGCGTTCGCCTTCTCGATTGCCTTGACCAGTTCGTCCTTGTTCATGTCCTGCGGGTGGTCGATGCCGACCTGGCGCGCCACGTCGTCGAGGTGACCTTTGCTGGCGTTGGCGTCGACCCCCTGGGCGGTCTCGCGCGGCTGGCGCAGCGACCGTGGTGTCCCCTGGGCCGCCTGTGGATCGGACGGGCCCAGGCTGTCCTTTGGCTGCCAGTGGTCGCCGACCTTCTCGTGGCTGTGTTTCAACGAGGCGTACGCCGCACGGTGCGCCCGTGCCGGGTCGCCGTAACTCTCCTCGGCCGACTCCAGGGTCTTCTTGTAGGTCCGTACGGCCTTGTCGTCAGAGCGGGCGATCGTGCTGGGCACGTCGTCGCGCATCTGCTCGGCCTGCTGGTGCTTGTCGGCCTTTTCCCGCTTGGCGGCCATCGTTCCTCCTCACGGACGTCGTCTGCGCCGGGGGCGGCACTGAGTTTCGCCGTACCACATCCCATACCCACGACGCCGCCGGTCATGCCTGTCGTTCCATCGCCCCGGCATCGTCGCCGGTGCGACGTCGCCGGCCCCACGGCCACCGGCCGTCCAGCTCGACCTCCAGGGAGAAGCTGAGGAAGGTACGCACCGCGACGATCATGGCCAGCACGCCGACGCTCTGGAAGGTCGGCGAGATCGCCACGGTACGGATGATGTCCCCGGCGACGAGGAACTCCAGCCCGAGCAGGATCGCCCGGCCGATGTCCTGCCGGTACCGACGGTAGGTCGCCCGCATGTTCCGCTCACGGAACGCGCCACGCAGGTAGAGCACCGTGCCGACGACCAGCCCGGTGAGGATGATCAGCACACCGAGGGCGTCGACCGTCGTACCGATGAACAGGACAGCTGCCTCGAAGTTCATCTCTGGTCACAATGTCCGAATCAGTCGACGCCCGATGCACGACCAGGATAAATCACGCTATACGCGCATGAAGCGATCTTCACTGCCTATCGCATTGGACAGACAGCATCGGACCCCGCCGGGCGAGCCCGGCGGGGTCCAGATGAACGACGTACGGTCGGATGCTCCTCTGAATGTCAGTCGACGACGGTGACGATCCGACGGCGACGGAACATCACCACGGCCACCGCACCTGCGACGACGAGGACCGCGCCGACGCCGGCCAGCAGCCCGGCGTTGGCTCCGGTCACCGGCAGCCCGCCGCCGGCACCTTCGCCGCCGCTGCCGAGGGTGATCTCGGCGGTGTTGTTACCGGTGTCCGGGTCCTGCACGCCGCCGTCGATGACGATCGAACCGGCGGCACCGGCCGCGCCGACGATCTCCACCTGGAACGGGTAGTGGAACGTCTCCCCCGCCACCGGACTGTGTGTGGGCCGGCAGAAGTAGACCAGGCCGTTGGGCTGACCGCGGTCGTCCCAGACCGGGCTCCCGTCGACGACCGGGGCGCAGCGGTCACCGACGGCAACCGCTTCGACTCCGACAGGCAGCGTCACCAGCGCGGACGGGGCCCAGGCCTCGCCCGGCAGGATCAGGTCGGCCGGGCCGTCGTTGCGCATGCCGACCTCGATGTCGACCACGTCACCGACCGCCCCCTGCACCGTCGCGCCGATCGCCACCGAGTCGGCCGGCTGCTTCGGAATAGTGACCAGGAAGTCGGTCCAGTTATCGCTCTCGTTGATGTCCGGCAGCGGATCCAGGGCGGCCAGACGGAGCTCGTTGCCGGCGGATCGGGCAGACATCGCCCCGAGGGCCGCGACCTCGTCGTCGCCCAGCGGCAGCACCGCCACCGTGACGATCCGCTCGGATGGGCCGGGTGCGGTCTCGCCGACCTTGACCCGCAGCGGGGTCTCCTCGTGCAGGGAGAACACCTCGCCCGGGCCGACCTCGCCGAGGATCTGACAGGTCAGCTCCAGGAAGTCAGGGTTGTACTCACAGTTGTCGTACCGGTCCGGCAGCTCGAGGTCCAGTCCGGTGCTCAGCACCACCTGTACGCCGGCGGCCGCCACCGTGCCGACGTTCGTGGCCTGGACCGGCACGTTCGTGCTCTCTCCCGGCTGCAGCGTCACATCGTCGATCTCACCGACCACGAGATCGACCCCGGGCCCGGTGAGCTGGACCCTGCCGGTGGTCTGCTGCTCCTCGGGCATGTTCGCGGCCGAGGTGGTGACCTCGATGACGCCCCAGTACCGCAGGACGTCCAGGTCACCCGGCAGGGCGTCGACCTGGTAGGCGTGCGTCGCATCGCCGGCGAGTTCGTCGAGCATGCAGGTGGCCACCTTGCCGGCGACCGTGCAACCCTGGCTGGCACCGGGCAGGTCGATCCGGAACGCGTCCGACACGTCGGACGCGTCGATCGTCACCGACACGTCGACGGCCGAGGTCGGCGAACTGTTGCTGATGGTGATCTCGATCGGCTTCGGTGTGGTCGCGTCCATCCCGATGTTGGTCACGTACTCGATGAACGGCGAGACCCAGGCGATCTCGTCGGTCTCCACGGCCTGTGCCGGGGTGGCGATCGAAAGAGCGGCCAGGCTGGTGGCGGCACAGCCGGCGGCGAGCCGGCCGAAAACTGTCATTCTGGGCATGCTGCGGTTTCCCCCGATGGAATGTCGAAGCAGCGGATCAGCTGAGAGGCTTACAGAGGACAGCGCACATTAGCCACAACCGATGACGCACCGCAACCCCGTGACGTTCCGGTCCATAGCCGCTGAGCGCGCCTCGGGGTAGCGCCTAGCGGCGGCGGTGATCCGGCCTTGTGGCCCGGTGGGCGAAGATCAGCTCGGTGGGGTCGCGGACCATGGTGAGCCGGTTGCTGCGGCAGTCGTCAGGATCGCGTCAGAATCCACGAACGACGGACGGAAGTAGGCGAGCCAGATCCGTACCCCCTGGGCCTTGACTCCTTTGCGGAGCACGTCGAGCAGACCACGGTCGGCGATCGACTTGTCGAGCCACTTCGCGAAGCCGCGCTGGGCCTCGTTGCGGTCGCCTCCGTGCAGGCTCGGCGCGCAGCAACACCATGAGCAGGACATTCTGCCAGCAGCCAAATGTAACTCCCGGCCACTTACATTCCACGACTCTGGTTACATTTCGAGTTACATTCGACCGGTGCTGCCCTGCTGCCGGGGTGTGCGCCGGCCATCAGCGACCCTCCTCCTGCCGCTGGGTGAGTTCGGCGACGTAGGCCGCCAGGTTGCTCAGCGTCTGCTCGCCGCCCTCGATCGCGTGGTACTTCTCCACGGCCTGGTCGCGCAGCTCGCGTGTGGGGAAGACGGTACGCATCACGATCCGGGTCGCCGCGCCGTCCGGTGCGAAGGCCAGAGTCGACTCGAAGGCGTTCGGGTCGTCGCGGGACTCGCCGTGCAGCAGGGCGATCCGCTGCGGTGGGACGATCTCGGTCCAGGTGATCCATTCGGAGTAGTTGGTGCCGTCCGGGCCGTGCATCACGAAGTCCCACTCGCCGCCGACCCGGAACTCGAAGGACCGCGTGGTGGTGCTGAACCCCTCCGGACCCCACCACCGTGACAGGTGCCGGACCTCGGTGAACGCCTCGAACACCAGCTCCGGTGGGGCGTCGATGACTCGGGAGATCACGATCTCCCGATCGGCCGTCGCCGGCTTCGCCGGTGTTTCCCGCTCTGCTCCTGCCATCGGTCACTGCTCCTGTCGTGTCTGCTTGAGGTCCTGCACGTAGCTGTCCAGCCGGTCGAAGCTGTCGTTCCAGAACTGCTCGAACCCGCCGACCCACTCGTGGATCGGCCGCAGGCCGCGCGCGTCCAGGCCGTAGAGGCGCTGCTTACCCGCCTCGCGGACCCGCACCAGCCCCACCTCCCGGAGCACCCGCAGGTGCTTGGACGCCCGTGGCTGGCTCATCCCCAGCTCCCGGGCCAGGTCGGTCACCGGCCACTCGCCCGCCCGCAGCAACGCCAGGATGTCCCGGCGCTGCGGCTCGGCGATCGCGTTGAAGACGTCCGACGTCGTCGCTGCTCGTGCCACGGCAGTCATCATATTCCCATAACGGAATGCGTCAAGTGGGTCGCGCAGTCAAGCTGACGTCGGGCCAAGCTGTGGCCGCCGTGCTGCTATAGCATCTATGCTATGCCCTGGGTGTCGTGGAGCTGGAACCGGAAGTAGAGAAGTGGTTGGAGAGTCTGCCGAGTGCCCTGTTCGCCCGAGCCGCGTTCTACGTCGACCTGCTGGCCGAGCAGGGGCCGCTACTGGGCGAGCCTTAGCGGTCGCGCGTAATGGTGGGTTGATCGGCGCGCCTGAACGGATGCAGGCACAGAACTAGTGATCATGAAGTTGCTGACGCTCCGTGATCACGGGAGGTTCTGTGCCTGCCATCCCAGCATGGCTGATCGAGCCGTTGTGGGTCCAGTTCGCCGCGCTGCTACCCGATCGGCCGACCTACCAACCGACACACCCGTTGGGCTGTCACCGTAGACGGGTCGATGACCGCATCGTGTTCGACAAGCTGGTTCAGGTGTTGCGGTTCGGCTGCTCCTACGAGGCGATCGCCGATGCCACCTGTTCGGCCACCACGATCCGCGGCCGCCGTGACGAATGGATCCGCCTCGGGGTGTTCGCCCAGCTCAAGCAGATCGCCGTGGACGCCTACGACCGGCTCGTCGGCTTGGTCTTGAGTGACATCGCCGTAGACGGCTGCATCACCAAGGCTCCCGGCGGCGGTGACTGCGCCGGACGGTCCCCCGTCGATCGGGGCAAGCAGGGCATGAAACGCTCCACGATGGTCGACGGCTACGGCATTCCCCTCGGCCGGGTCCTGGCCGGCGCGAACCGACACGACTCGCCCCTGCTGGCACCCACCCTCGATCACCTCGACGACCTCGGCCCACTACCGCCGACCATCACGGTGCACCTTGACGCCGGCTACGACTCCGCCACCACCCGAACGCTGCTGGCCGAACGCGGCCTGACCGGCGAGATCGCCCACAAGGGCGACAAGGCACCCATCCAGGCGAGCCAACGGTGGCACGTTGAACGGACGAACAGCTGGCACAACGCGTTCAACCGGCTGCAACGCTGCTACGAACGAACAGAGAAGGTCATCGACGCGTACTTCGACCTCGCCGACGCGATCATCACCGTCCGCAGCCTCACCCGACGCGCATGGACCCTCTACCGATGGGACAACCGCCCCACCCGCCGCCGATGACCACCAACCATTCCGCGCGGCCTCTTACACGAAGCAGCTTGATCGGAAGCTCCGTGAGTTGCGGTTCCACCTTGAGCAGCACGCGGTAAGGGTCACCTACTGGATCGGGCCTGGAAGGCGGATCATCTTGCTGACGGTCTTCTTCAAGACCCGGATGCGCGAGGAGCGGGAGATCGACCGAGCGCGGCAGGCGCTGGCGCGGTGTATCGACGAGGCACACCAGGTTGAGGGCGAGGAGGAGGTCTAGTCATGGGTGAGGGTGGCGGTTGGGCTGCGATGCGGGAGCGGCGGTTGGCTGAGCCGGGTGCCGCTGAGGCGTACGAGGCGGCGCGGTTGGCGTTCGAGCTCGGTCGTTCGGTGCGTGAGCTGCGCGAGCGTCGCGGTTGGAGTCAGACGCAGCTGGCCACGGCGTCGGGGATGACGCAGTCTGCGGTGGCCCGGTTCGAGGCTGGCGGGACCGTGCCGACACTCGTGGTGCTGGAGCGACTGGCAGCGGCGCTGGGAGTGAGCCTGAAGGTCGGCTTCGAGCCCCGCGACGCCGCTGCCTGACGAGGCTGACAGCAGATCAGTGGTGGAGTCTGCCCAGCTGCGAGATCGATCGAGGAGAAGGTGCCATGCAGGAGGTGAGGCCGTGACGAGCTACACACGCTGGAGTGACGTCCGGAGCGCCTATGTCGAACGGGTCGGCGGCGAGGAGGCGGTCGAGGCCGGCAAGCGGGAACTGCTGGCCACCGTCGTCGGGCACCGCCTCGCCGAGGTACGCAAGGCCCGAGGCCTGACCCAGCAACAGGTCGCCGACCGGATGGGCGTCACCAAGGGCCGGGTTTCCCAGATCGAACAGGGCAAGATCTCCGGACAGGATGTCGTCGCCCGCTACGCCGCCGCGCTCGGTGGCCGGCTTCACCAGGCCATCTACTTCGACGACGGCGCCATCGCCGCGATCGCCTGACCCGCACCCCATCACCGCGTCAGCGTGAGGTAGCCGCTGATAGGTGTCCAGAGTCGGTCGACGGGCATGATGTGAATGCGGTCTTCGTAGGTGAACGAGCGTTGTCCGGTGCTGAACGCCACGCCGGCGATGAACCTGTCGCCGAGTGCGTCTCGTAGCGCTCGGAGGCCTTTGAGGTCTGCGCCCGCGACGCGTTCGTTCGCCTTGACTTCGAACGCAAGGACCCTGCCGTCGTCGAACTCAATGACGTAGTCGACCTCGCCGCCGTCGTAGGTGCGCCAGTGCCCCGTAGTTACGTTTTCGTCAAGCCAGGAGGCCTGCTTGCGAAGCTCGCCGACGACGAAGCTCTCGAGGAGGTGCCGGAACTCCGTCAAGGCGGTCGGGTCGAGTGTGGCGAGTTTGGCGGGAGAGACTCGCATCAGCCGGGCGGCCACCCCGGTGTCGACGACATGCACCTTCGGTGATGCTGCGGCTCGCGCGCGTAGCGTCGTACCCCAAGCAGGAAGTCGGTCGATGAGAAATAGGTCTTCGAGGAGGCGGACGTAGCCTTCGATGGTCTTGCGCTCACCTGCGAGGCCCTGGGACGCGCTGGTGAGGTTGAGTACCTGCCCGGTTCTTCCAGCCAGTCGACCCAGCAGCTCGCGCAGCATGCTGCGCTGACGTACCCGGACAAGCTCGATGGCATCGCGCTCCAGCGACTGGCGGACGTAGTCGTCGAACCAACGGTCGCGCGCGGGGCCTGTGCGGCGCAGGGCCAGGGGGAACCCTCCAGCGCAGAGTCGATCGACGTACTCCGTCCGGGTGGTCGTCGACGCTGGCCGGGCTGCGACGGTCGCGTCGGGCGCTGCGCGAAGTGCCGGCAGGAAATCCTCATGGACGCCGCTGATCTCTCCTTGTGACAGGGGCCAGATCGTCATGGTGTGCAGGCGGCCGGTGAGTGCCTGCGCGGTGCGGGGCAGCGCGTCCTGGCGGGTCGACCCGGTCAGCGCGGCGGTACCCGGAAGGCTGCCTTCGCGGTTGAGTCGAGCCTTCAACGCGTCGAGGATCTGCGGGGCATGCTGATACTCGTCCACGCAGAGCAGGCCCGGCGTCGTGACGGCTGTCTGCGGGTTGGCCACCACCGCGTCGCGAATGCCCAACTCGTCCAGGTCCAGTACGGGGACCCCATGCCGGTCGGCGAGCGCGCGTAGGACCGTGGACTTGCCAACGGAGCGAGGGCCGTGCAGGGCGATGACCGGCTCCACCCGGAGCAGGTCATCGAGCAGCGCAGAGACTCGCCGCTGCGCGATCCCGGCGAGTGGTTCCAGCACCCTGGCCCCCTCCGTAGCAATGAAGTACCGAATCCCAGGAGGTGAAACTACCACTATTCGAGAAGTGCGGATACCAAAATTTGAGCAACCGAGCTGCCAAATTTCGAGCACTTCACAGGGAGTCGCGGTCCAGCAGCCGGCTGGTCACGTTCGCGGGGTGAGGCCGATGGTGGTGGCGAGGCGGGTCAGGCCGGGGGTGGGTGCGGTCCGTAGGAGCGTGGCGACGACGGTGTGGGCGGTGGGTCGGGTGCGGGTTTCGGCGGGGGCGATCTGGTCGGCGGCGATGATGGCGCGGGCGGCGGCGGTGGGGTTGCCGGTGTCGAGGTAGGCGCGGGTGATGTCGATCAGGTGAGCGGCGCGGTGTTCGGCGGGTAGCTGGCGCCAGCCGTGACCGGCGGTGGCGTGCTGGTGGTGGGTGATGGCCTGGTGTGGGTCGCCGAGGGCGGCGGCGAGGTGGGCGGCGAGGTGGGCGCGGGCGAGCTTGACCGTGGTCGGCCCGAAGGCGGTGGTTGTGTCGCCGTGGTCGGGGCGCCGCTGGTGGTGGCTCATGGTGGCGGCGAGTGTGTCGGCGTGGTCGGTGAGCTGGTGGGCGGTGGCGGGGTCGTTGCCGGTGGCGGCGGCGAGGGCGGCTTCGATGAGCAGGGTGCCGGCGAGGGCCTGGTCGTCCGGTGCCGGGTGGTCGGTCGTGGCCGGCGTGATGAGTGGTACGGCGGTGAGTGCGGCCTGCGTGGCGAGGGTGGGTCGGTGCAGGGCGCGGAGTGCCTGGGTGAGGGCGATGGCGGCTGCGGCGGTGTGTCGGGGGTGGCCGTTGGCGGTGGCGATGGCGCGGTCGGCGGCGAGCCAGGCGAGGTGGGGTTCGGCGAGTTTGGTCAGAAGGTGGGCGGTGAGTCGGTAGACCCGGGTGAGCAGGTACGCGGTGTCGGGTGGGGCGTCGCTGGTGGTGGTGTGGCGGGTGTGGGTGAGCAGGTCGGGCAGCGTGCGGAGTAGTTGTGGGTAGTGGGCGTGCTGGTAGGCGGTGTGGGCGTACTGGATGCGGTGGTGCAGGTCGTCGGCGGGCGGTGTGGGTTGGTCGGGGGTGGGGGTGTCGTAGCGGGCGAGGGCGGTGCGCAGGTGTTCGACGGCGGCCGTGGTGGTGTCGGTGGCGGGTTCGGGTCGGCTGGCCGTGGTGGGGCCGAGGATGACCTCGGGGGTGACGCCGAGGACGGCGGCGACGGTGTGGACGACGGAGATGCGGTCGAGGGATCGGATGCCGCGTTCGACCTTGTCGACCCAGGAGTGGGATTTGCCGATGCGGTCGGCGAAGACCTGCTGGGTGAGGCCACGCCGGGCGCGGAGTTGGGCGATCCGCCGGCCGATGGGCTGGTCGGCGATGCGGTGGCGGCCGGGCGCGGTCATCGGTGCATGCTCCGGTGGATCTCCTCGGTGGTCGCCCCGCAGCGCGGGCACCACCGGGACTTGACCCGGAACGCGAACAGGCCGAGGAGGAAGCCGGGCATCAGGCCGGCGAAGACGATCGGTAGCAGTCTGGCGATCACGAGCACTCTCACCTTCTGGCGGGGCCGGCGGGTCGGAGCGTTGCCACGCCCTGACCCCCGAGGGGTCGCCGCGTTGCCGCAGCGACACACCCTGCGGGGCTGATCCGTGGCGTATCGACTACAGATTGCAGCATCACTTGATGCATCGCAAGCCTACGTTCATGATCAATGAACAGAAGCATGTCCTTAGGGGCAGACAGATGAGCAACGGTCGTGCAGAATCATGGCCATGCCTCGATTTGCCCCAGCCACTCCACGCTCCCGGCGACTCGGCCGCGATCTGCGCAAGCTCCGTGAAGCCAAGGGCCTGACCGGCGAGGAAGTCGCCAAGTCGGTCCGCTGCTCGTCGTCGCGGATCAGCCGGATCGAGTCCGGCGAGATCAAGCCACGAGCTGGTGACGTCATGGAGCTGCTCGTCGCCTACGGCGTCCCGCTCGACGCCGAGCCCGGCTCGTCGCTGCTGGCCCAGGCCCGCGACCTGCGCGAGGACGGCTGGTGGCAGCGCGTCGGCGGCAAGTACGCGACGTACATCGCCTACGAGACCGAAGCCGTCGAGCTCAAGAACTACGAGCCGACGCTGGTGCCCGGTCTACTCCAGACCGAGCGCTACGCCCGCGAGGTCAACATCATCGGTCGGGAGGTCGACCCGGACACGGTCAACCAGCGAGTCGCCACCCGGATGACCCGACAGGAGGTGCTGCACCGGCAACCGACACCGCTGCGGCTCAAGGCGATCCTGTCCGAGGCGGCGCTGCGTACCGAGGTCGGCGGCCCGGACGTGCTGCGCGACCAACTCTCCCACCTGGTCACGCTCAGCGAGTTGCCCAACGTCACGATCCAGGTGCTGCGCTTCGAAGCCGGCGCACACCTGGCCATCACCAGCGGCTTCGCTCTGCTCAGCTTCGAGCGGGACGATCCACCGCTCGGCTACATCGAGACCCTGGCCGGCGAGCTGTTCCTTGAGTCAACCCGTGACCTGGCGCGGATCTCGGCGGCGTACGACAATCTCAGCATGCTGGCAAGGTCGCCGGCCGAGTCGGTCAAGCTGATCAAGGAGCTGAGCGAGGATGGAACGTAACACCTGGCGCACGTCGAGCCGGTCCGGCAACAACGGCCAGTGCGTCGAGGTCCGCGACCGGGGCACCCAGATCGACGTACGCGACTCCAAAGCCCCCGCCGCCGGGACGCTGACCTTCGCCCCCGCCGCCTGGACCACCTTCACCACCACCATCAAGACCCACGGCGCCCGCCCGTAACCCCTGGCTCCACTGCTCGTGGCGGCTTTCAACACGGGCCGCCACGAGCGCACCAACTGCGTCAGTCACGGCCGATGATGGTTGCCGAGTCGGGAGGCGGCATGCGCCGACGGATCTACCTGACCATGCTCGTCTCCGCGCTGACGTCACCGGCACACAAGTGGATCATCGCCCAGCAGCCGACGGACGTCGCCTCGACGACCGGCCGGCCGCTGTCCGGTGAGGTCGTCGACCACCTCGACGCCGTCACCGCGAGTCTGCGGCGGATGGACGACCACCTCGGCAGCGGCCAGACACTCGGCCTGGTCCGTCAGCACCTGGCGACCGTGGTCGAGGTGCTACGCGAGCGCCGCTACACCGACTCGGTGGGTCGGCGGCTGCACGGCACCGCCGGTGAACTGATGCGCCTCGCCGGATGGCTGTCGTTCGACGACGGCAACCACAGCCAGGCGCAACGGTTCTGGATCGCCGGCCTCTACCAGGCCCACGCCGCCGGTGACCGTGGCCTCGGCGCGAACATCCTCGGCTTCATGTCCTGCCAGGCCAAGGACCTCGGTCAACTCCGGCAGTCGATCACCCTCGCCGAGACCGCGCGGGCCGCCTACCCCGCCGCCAGCCCGAAAGTCGGCACGATCCTGGACCTACGCGCCGCCGAGGCCTACGCCAACAACCACGCCGTCACCGACACCCGCCGTGCGCTCGACAGCGCCTTCGACCGGCTCACCGACGAACGTCCGGAACACGGCGATCCCGACTGGGCGTACTGGATCAACGAAGCCCAGGCCCACGCCCAGGCCGGCTACTGCTACGTCAAACTCGAAGACTGGACCCGCGCCCGCGAACACCTCCGAGCCGCGCTACGACTCCAAAACGACGAGTACAGCCGCGAAGGAGCACTACGCAACGCCCTGCTCGCCACCACCTACGTCCGGCAGGACCAACCCGAACTGGACAAGGCACTCGCCCTCGGTGACCAGGCCGTCCAGACCCTCACCGGGCAGGTCACCTCCGCCAGGTGCGTCAAACACGTCCGCAACCTCGTCGGCGCACTCGGCCCCTACCGGCGCACCCCCGCCGTCCGCCGCTTCTGCAACGACACCAAAGACCTCATCGCCACGTGAGTAGGCCAGCAGCCATCAGACGAGGGAGCGAGCATGGAACGTAACACCTGGCGCACGTCGAGCCGGTCCGGCAGCAACGGCCAGTGCGTCGAGGTCCGCGACCGGGGCACCCAGATCGACGTACGCGACTCCAAAGCCCCCGCCGCCGGCACGCTGACCTTCGCCCCCGCCGCTGGACCACCTTCACCACCACCATCAAGACCCACAGCGCCCGCCCGTAACCCCTGAATCCCCCTGCTCGTGGCGGCTCTCACCAGGGGCCGCCAACGAGCGCACCAACTGCGCGTCAGTCACGGCCGATGATGGTTACCGAATCGGGGATGCGGGATGGGCCGACGGATTTGCCTGACTCTGCTTGGTTTCGCGCTGACGTCGTCGGCGGACGAGTGGAACATCGCCTATCAGCCGTCGGACGTCACCTCCGCCACCGGCCGGCCACTGTCCGGTGAGGTCGTCGACCACTTGGACACCGTTACCGCGAGCCTGCGGCGGATGGACGACCACCTCGGCAGCGGCCAGACGCTCGGCCTGGTCTGTCAGCACCTGGCGACCGTGGTCGAGGTGCTACGCGAGCGCCGGTACACCGACTCGGTGGGGCGGCGGCTACACGGCACCGCCGGTGAACTGATGCGCCTCGCCGGATGGCTGTCGTTCGACGACGGCAACCACAGCCAGGCGCAACAGTTCTGGATCGCCGGCCTCTACCAGGCCCACGCCGCCGGTGACCGTGGCCTCGGCGCGAACATCCTCGGCTTCATGTCCTACCAAGCAGCGGACCTCGGCCAATTCTGGCAGTCGATCACCCTCGTCGAACCTTGTCCAACCCCTGCGCCGACGGCGGTAGATTCGAATTTTCGGTGTCTGACCCACGCCGCAACTCGGCGTTCTCCGCCTCTAGCACTACAATCCGGGCATCCCACTGCGCGACAGCCTTCTCCAACGCCACGAGCCGCTCCACGATGGAAGGGACGTCGGGCGCCCGGACATCCTGCCCAACAACCCCGCCAGATCAAACCAGCCCGAACCGGCAAACCTGATTGGCTACGCTCATTTTACCCCAGGCTCGTCTGCGTAGTGCGAGTTGAGGAATGCGGTAAAGGAGGACCAGGTGCGCAATGGATTTGGATCACCCTCCGCGCAAAGTACGACTTCGGGGTCAGGCGTAAGCGTGTCCGACATCCAATACACGAGATAGCCCTGATGCATCCCGAATACGATCGCCCCATCAGGAAGAGAATTGGTCCCGGAATTCTCATCGAAGAACTCATCCGCCCACTCCTTCATTCGGAGGATGGTCGGAAAGAATGCGTCCGTTCCTCTGAGTATCCGACCCGCCCGCGCCCCCATGTGGGAAAGAAACTCTACATACGCTGACGGAAGCTCCGAAAGGTTCCATGCCTCCCGAATTTTTGATATTTGCTCTGCCGTTATTCCAAGTACGCCGCCGGGCTCCTCGATGCGAATTAACTCCGCCAACCTTCCAACTTCGTACATCATTCAGTCCTGCCCCGTCGAGATACGGATGCTAATTCCAGGAAATCTCATTTTAAACTGACCAATCACATCTTCGCAACTAGGGCAAACTATCCGTTCCGAGTAGAGCTGGACAGTTCCGGTAGATGTTGGGCTGAGACCGATCGCGAGATCCTCAAGAAGAAACACTTCGGAGTCATATGCTCTAGACGGGTTGGGCGGCGTGAACTGCCTTGCGCTAGGCATGGACACCTCCCCAGGGTTGACGTGTCGACCGCTAGTCGCGATACTGACTGTCGACGCTTGCCCATCGATCTGAGACCGCATAACGGCAATGTTCTTACTTTCCCGAACACCCAGTCCCCCATTCCCGTTGACCCGATGGTCTGCCGCAATTTTTGCCAGACCGCAGTTGTGTACGAGTACGGGGGTTGCGTCGGCTACTACATGGTAGGTGTGGACGCGGCTGATGGTGAGGTTGTGGACGGTGGCGTGTGGGACGGTCCGGCGGTGGATTGCGGTGATTTGTATCCAGGTGCCGGAGCTGGTGTGGAGCCATTGGCCGGGTTGCAGGTGGGTGGCGTCGATCCACTCGCCCAGGTCGGGGACCCAGAAGGGGTGTCCGTCGGTGGCGGTGATCTCGGCGGTCTCCGAGCCGTGCTGGCCGTCGGTGTCGATGGTGATGGTGACGAGGTGTTTGATGCCGTCGCCGGTGATGGTGGCGGTGACGGTCTCGATGCTGGTGGTGCCGGTTTCGGGGTCGGTAGCGATCACGGTGTCACCGGGCTTGACCTGCTCGATGGGTGTGGTGGTGCCGTCGGCCATCAGGACCTTGGTGCCGGGGGTGAAGCTGTTGTTCAGCGGGCAGCTGTCGGCGGGTTTGTCTCCGCCGCCGCTGGATCCGCCGTTGGAGCGTGAGCTGGCGCCGGTGTTGCCGCCGGGTTTGGAGGTGGCCTTGCCGCCCCCGTCTCCTCCGCTGGCCCGGCCGCCGCCTCCGCTGCTGGTGGAGGCTTTGGGGTTGGTTTTGGCCTGGGCCTGTTTCTGGACGGGGTTGCCGGTCTTCTTCGACGCGTTGACAGCTTTGTTGCTGGTGGTGTTGGCCTTGTCGGCGGCTTTCTTCGCGGCGGCCTGCGCGGCGCGTTTCGCCCGCTCGGCCGCCGCCTTCTTCGCGTTCAACGCGACGGTCTCGGCGGCGCGGGCCGCCCGCAGCACCGCCTGGGCTGCCGTTTTCGCTTTCTGCCAGGCCCTGATCGCGGAGAAGGTACGTTCGACGGCCTTGACGATCCTGCCGAACGCTTTGAACAGTTTGAAGGCGGGCACGAACTCGGTGACCAGATCGACACAGGACCACACGTCGCCGCCGAAGCAGCCCAGCGCGGCGTTGAGGCCGATGAACTCCTTCAACACGTCCCAGGCCACCGACAGGATGACCGACGTCATCGACCGGCCCGCGGCCGACCGGGCCTGGGCGACCTGCGCGGTGGACAGACCCACCCCGGCCAACGCCGCCGCCCGCTCCGACGCGGTCAGGCTGATCGACAGACCCGACGGGTCGGCGTGGGTGACCGGATTGTTGTGCGCGTACGCGTACCCGTTGGACTGCAACGGGTCCGCCACATCGAGGACCGGGTCAGCGGACAGGAACCGGCCCACCACCGGGTCGTACAGGCGGGCCCCCAACGGGGTGTAGCCGGACGCCTCATCCGGGACCGCGCCCAGGAACCCGGCCCGGGTCTTCAGATTCGTCGCCAGCACGTCAACCGCGCGGGGGTTACCGAACGGATCCCGCTTCAGGATCCGTACCGGCATCCCCGCCAGGGTCGAACCGACCTCCGCGTACGGACTGCCCTGATGATCGGCCGCGACCGCCGCCAACTGGACCGACGCCGACCCGTAGGCGTACCGCAGCATGCTGCCACCCGGCACCGCGTAGCTGCGCTGACTGTTGATGTTCACCCCACCAGCCGCCACCGTGACCACCGCGTCGGCCAGGTGCAGCGTCGCCCGCCGGTCCTGCACGGTCAGCAACCGCGCCCCGTCCGGACCGTAGACGTGCCGGGTCTCGTCCTGCGCCGACCACACCTGACCGGCCGCGGCAGCATCACACACGGCCAACACGACCGGCGTCGAGTTCGCGGTCGCACCACCATCGACCGCCAGACACAGACCGGACCCGGTGTGCCGCAACTGCCCGACCGCCGTACGGGTCAACCGCTGCGCCGCGGTGCCGTCACAGCGTTGCAACTGCACCAGCGAACCCGCCGTGTCCCCGTCCGGCTGGACACACCAGTCGTCGTACACCCGCAACATGCCCAGATCGGAATCCGGCTGCCCGTCCACCACCGTGAACGACCACCGCTGCGCCGTCGTGCCGTTGCACTCGTACAACTGCACCTGCTGACCGGCAACCGCGAACCCCGCCTGCAGGTCCAGACACTTACCCACCACACCCACATAGGCGGTCCCGCCACCACCGCCCTGACCGGCGATCCGCTCCACCTGACCGTCGTAGGTCCAGGTCAGCTCCTGCACGTCACCGGAAGACACCGACCGCACCGACCGCGTCTCACCGGTCGCCTCGTACAACCGCTCGGCCTCGGCCGTCACCTGCGCACCCGCCGGCGTCACATAATCCTTACGGACCGACGTCAACGTGCGCGGCTGCGACCCGTCCGCGCCGCCGTAGCCGTACGTCGTCGTCGCGTCCTTCCCGGTGTCACCACCGAGGTCCTTCTCCACCAGCACCGACCGGTTACCGAGCAGGTCATAGGAGTACTCCTGCCAGTACCCGGCCCCGTCCGCACCAGACGCCACCGACGCGGCAGCAGGCGCCACCGCGCACGAGGTCTGGTCAGCCGCCGTCCACGCCCCGGTCAACTGGCCCAGCGGGTCATAGCCGAAACACTGCCGCTCCTGAATACCGGCGGCGTGCTCCCGGATCGCGGTGACGTTACCGGCCGCGTCGTAGCCGTACGACCGGTGCGACACCAGGTTCCCGCCGACGATCGCCTGATCACCGGTCTGCTCCCGGAACACCCGCTGATCGGTCAACGCGCCACTGGCGTCGTCGTACGACGCCGTCGTCCACACCCGGTGCGGCTGCGCGCCCAACGTCGACCGCAGCACCTGCCCGTACGGCGAGTAGACCGTCTCCGCGCCGTACCAGTCCTGCCCGGACACCGACAGCGGCAACCCGTCGGCCGTGTACCGGACCAGCATCTGCTCGGCCGGCATCCGACCGACCGCCGGCAGGTCGACCAACGCCGGCAGCCCGGTGTCGGTGTACGCGTAGCCGTACGTGTAGGACTCCGCCAGACCCCACATGTCGGCGACCGACTGCGGCAACGTCAACGTCGTCGACGTCGGCTGGTAGTCGTCGGTGTAACCACCGACCTGCTGCGTGTACGCCAACCCGTCGGTGTAGCGGGTCGCGGCCGCCGGCAGCCCGATGCCACCGGGCGCGGTGTCGTAGCCGTACTCGGCCAGCAACGTCCCGCTCGGCCCGTCGAGCCGCTGCTGCGTCGGCCGGGACAGTTCGTCGTAACCGTTCCACACCGTCACGCCACGCGCGTTAGTCGAGGTCAGCGGCCGGTCCCGGTGGTCGTACGTCAGCGTTGTGCTGCCGGAGTCCGGGTCGTTGGCGGTGACGAGCCGGCCACGCTGGTCGTAGCTCCAGGTCCACGGGCGGTCCGGGTCGGCGGAGTGGGTGGCCGACGCCAACTGGCCGCGCGGGTGGTAGCCGTACCGCATGGTGGTGAACTCGGTGCGCGCGGCGTCGGTGAACGTGTCGACCCGGACGGTGCGGCCGATGGCGTCCGAGTAGGTCCGGTACGACGGCGAGCCAGCCGGGTTGATCACGGCGGAGTGGTCGGTGCCGTACTCGTAGCGGGTTGCCCGCTCCGGTGCTTCCGTGCCGCGCAGCACCGGCATCTCGGTGACGACCCGGCCGAGACCGTCGTAGGTGTAGCGGGTGGCGTTCGGCACGGCGGTGTCGGCGAGCGGGGTGAACAGCCCACCGCTCGGTGCGCCCTCGGCGTAGTAGGCGTTGTTGGTCTGCCACACCTCACCGGAGGTGTTGTAGAGCGTGTCGCTGATCAGCCGGCCGCCGCCGACGGCTTCCTGCTGGCTCTGCCGTTCCCGGCCGAGCCCGTCGTAGAGGGTGACGGCGGTTTCGACCCGGTTCTCGTGGCCGCGGCTGCGAGTGACCACGTACGGCGGTTTGCCGGCCGGCAGGTGGTATTCGGCGCTGAAGTCCGGGACCGCGCCGGCGGTCGGGGTCCGTCCGGGCGCCCAGACTTCGACGAGCCGGCCGAGCGGGTCGTAGGTCGACTGGCTGACGTGCCCGTTCGGGTCGGTGCTGCGTACGGCGACACCGCGACCCGGGTCGACCTCGACGGTCTGTTCGTGGCCGAGCGAGTTGCGTTCGACGACCTCGTAGGCCTGCCCGGTGGCCGGTTCGAATGTGGTCGTCGAGGTCCTACCGTCCGGATCGGTGCGGGACACCACCCGGCCGAGCGCGTCGAAGGCGACGGTGCCGTCGCTCTGGAAACCGGACCCGTCGGCCTTCAACGACCAGGAGCCGGTGACCAGGGCGCGGGTCGACGCGGCGAGAGCGGTGCCGTACGGCTGGCCGTCGTAGCCGACCCGGCTGGCCGAGCTGAGTGTGGTCAGGTCGTCGAAGTCGGCGTCCGCGCACAGCGTCGGGCTGGTCCGCAGCTGGCGGGTCATCCCGATGACGTGCTGGTCGGCCCGGTGCAGGTAGTCGACGTACGTGCAGGACTCGTCGCCGGGGCGGCCGGTGTCGCCTCGGGACTCGACCTGCGTGGGCAGCCCGTACGTCGCCTCGTAGGTGGTGCGGGCTTCGACGACCCGTTGGGTGCGGGTGTCGTCGCCGGTCCCGGAGGATCGGGTGTACGTGATCTGCCGGGGTTCGGTGACCCGCCAGGCGCGTAGCGGACTGAGTCCGTCGTCGCGGTCCCGCCGGGCGAGTTCTGTGGCGGCCGGCACGGTGACGCTGCGGGTCAGCCACGCCGTGTCGGCGTCGTCGGCGCTGGTGTAGGTGAGTTCCTCGGCGATCCGGCCGGCGAACGGCTCGGCGTCGGAGGCGATCAACACGCCGTCGATGTCGTGGACGTCGACGGTGCCGCCCAGGCCGCGGAAGTACCGGGCGACGGACTTGCTCCGGCGGCTGCCGATGGCCGGGTCGTCGTCGCCGGTGATCACGGTGACCTGGCCGAAGCCGGCGAACCGCGAGTAGGTGCGGGTGGACTTCTTGGTGAACTCCTGCTCCGCGAGTTTCCAGCCGGCGTCGGCGTAGGAGTACCGGGTGACGGTGGGGTAGGCACCGTCGACGGCGGGCAGTTCCTCGACGGTGTCGACGACGTACTTGTGGAACCAGTCGATGTCCTCGACTGCCGGGTCGGGGTGCCAGTAGGACGGATAGCAGAGCCGGGTGTTGGCCTTCAGCGCGGCGGTGTCGTTCTTGCCGGGCAGGCCGGTGCCGGTGGCGCAGGCCCCGGTCGGCTGCTTGTACGTGACGATCGTTTCGCCGCCGTACTCGTTGATGACCCGGCCGATGCGCAGCCGGGAGAAGTTGGGCCGGTCGTCGCGGCGTACCCGGTTGGGCATGTCGTCGGGGTTGGCTTCGAACCGCACCGCGTTGAGGGCGATCTTGTCGTCGGGGTTCCCGCTGCGGCCGTAGCCGGTGCGGGTGACCGACTCCAGCCACAGTGCGGTGTTGAGCCCGGTCCGCAGGATCGGGAAGGACTGCTTGAGCCGGTATTCGTCGACGGTCTGCAGCGCGGTGGAGCCGGGCTGCCGCTGCGCCGAGGTGGTGATCCGGTCGAGGCGTTTGCGGGTGAAGAACGCCGGGGAGGCGTTCCAGCACTTCTGCCCAGCGGTGCAGTGCAGGTCGGCCGGGGTGTCGTACCAGATCCGGTAGTTACTCGGGTCGGTGCTGGTGAAGTTGGCTTCGGTGCAGGTCAGCGAGCCTTCAGCGAAGCAGCGTTCGGCGACGGTGAAGGAGACCCGGGCCAGCGGCGCGGCCGAGTAGACGCTGTCGGCGCGCTGGCCGTAGTCGATCCGGGTCAGGTAGCCGCCCCGGTCGTAGCGGACCGGGTCCTTGAAGTTGAAGTTGCGGGCGTAGTAGTTGGTCTCCTTCGCCCACCACAGGCTCATCGCGTTGCCATGGACGTCCTCGACGTAGTCGAGGGACCAGCGCCACGCCTGGGTGCAGGCCGACCCGGCCCAGTTGCCGGCCTGGTAGCAGGGTTCACCCGGGTGGTTGCCGTAGACCGGGGCGGTGAGCACCGAGTTGGTCACCGGGTCGCCGGACGACCAGCCGGGCAGCCGGTGCCGACCGAACCAGTGCCGGGTGCCGTCGCGGGTGGTGACCACCCAGTACTCGCCGTCGGCGTCGCCGTTGGCCAGCCCGGAGTCCTTGAGTAGCTGCACCTTGGAGCCGTCGCCGTTGGCGGTGATCCAGGTCTGCTCGTCGTCGTCGAGGACAAGTTCGGTGGTCATCCCGCCCAGCGAAAGAGTGGCGTTGTTCGACCCCCAGCACAGGTCACCGGTGCGGTGGCTGGCGTTGTTGGAGCCGGCCTTCTTCGAGTCCTGCCGGCAGTTGGCGTAGCTGCGGGTGATCGACCCGGCGGCGTAGTCCCAGCCGTCGCCGATCCAGGAGGCCTGGTTGTTGGTGGCCGAGGTCCGCCCGTCCACCGACTGCGACGAGTACGACAGGTTGACCTGCGGCATCAACCCGCCGGAGGTCTCCGGCACCTGCACCTGGTAGCCGTAGGTGAACGCACCGGAGGAGGAACCGGCCGCCCAGGATCCGGAGGAGAGCAGCGGGGTGGCGGTGTAGTCGCCGGCCGCCGACGCGCCGGTGTCCAGTACGCCGACCACACTCGACGACGTGGCGGACGTGGTGGCCCGGCCTGCTGCGGGCTCGCCCGCCAGCAGCGCGCTGACCGGGACGGTGCCGCTGACCACGCGCCGGGTCGGCGCCACCAAGACCTGGCTCGGTGCCGGGGTGAACTCGCCGGTCCCGGTGATGCCGGCACCGCCGGCCTGCGGTCCGGCGCTGCGGCCGGTGCTGCCGTCGGCGGTGGCGCAGTCGCCACTGTCCGGGGCGTCGTACACGCACTCGGGCAGCAGCAGAAAGCCGAACCGGTCGGCGGCCTGCGGCCCGTACAGGTCGGCGAAGGTGGTGTAGTCGACGGTCAGCGCGACCTCGGCGGCCGGGTCGGCGGTGGCCGGCGGGGTGATCTTCATGATCAGGCCAGCGACGCCGGCGGCCTGGGACGCCTCGGGGGCGGCGAGGCCGACGGCCCAGCTGCCGGCGAGATCGGCCGGGTCGCCATCGGACGGTACGCCTAGCGCGACCGGCAGGTCGTCGACCGGCAGCGTCTCACCAGCGGCCACCCCGGTGAGGTCCACGGTGCCGTCGCCGGACTCCCACGGGGTGACGGCCTGCGGTTCGTACGGCACCACCGGTACTTCGTCGGCGGTGGTCAGGTCGGATTCGGCTGACTCGTCCTGGCCGACCCGTTCGGCGTCCGGGATGTCCGGCAGGTCGACCTCGATCGCTTCGCGGCTCATTCCCGGGCCGGGTATCGCCCATGCCTGCGCGGGCAGGACCGTCACCACCATGACCGCCGTCAGCAGGAGCGTGCCGCCCCGGCTGGCAAGCCGTCGGCCGAGCCGGCGTGCTCTGGTACGGGCGGTTCGGTCACCGGCGGCTCGGCGGTCCAGCTGCCAGGACTGTGGACCGGTTCCACGCATGCGCGTCGACTCCCAGGCGCGAAGAGAAGGTGCGGACGGACCGCGAGAGCACACGCCGGGTGTGGGGCACGGTCGTGAGCACTCTGCGTCAAGTTGATCTGACACTCAAGTGAGCATCAGGCTGACAGCAGGGATCTGAGTGAACTGTGTCACTGGTCAATCGCGACCCGTGGTGGCAATCTGCACACAAGGCGTAGAGATCTTGAAATCGCAATACATGGATGAGTTGCCACCAGCAAAAGCTGACAAAGGCTCGTATTCCGGCACGGGTGACGATGCGCACCAGTGGGATATAACAGGTTAATAACGTTAAAGAGGGGCGCGTCGATGGTGGTGTCCGTGCGATCGTGTGCGGACTTCTGCCCCGTGGCCGCCGAGCGGGCGCAGTGGTGTCCACATCGTTCCTGCCCACCGGGTCCCACGGGAGTAGACCGCAGTGACCGCGCCTCGCCTGCTCAGCCCATTCACGCGTACGCGCACCAGGCTCACCCTGACCGTCGGTCTGCTGGTGGTCGCGCTCGTCGCCGCGACGCTGCCCTGGCTGCGGTCCACCATCGACCGGCTCGTCGCGCCGGACCCGGCACCATCGGCCGGCCCGCTCGACGACTCAGCGGCCCTGGCCCAGGCCCGCCGCACCGGTAAGGAGGTGCTGATCGACACCGCGACGACCGCCACCTCACTCACCTGGGCCAGACCGGACGGGCAACTGCGTACCACCAGCCACGCCATCGCACAGCGGGCCCGCGACGCCACCGGGCAGTGGGCGGAACTCGACACCACCCTCACCCGCACCGGTGCGGCCGACCAGGGCCGGG
The DNA here is from genome assembly GCF_049179115.1 of Solwaraspora sp. WMMB762. Classification (NCBI taxonomy): domain Bacteria; kingdom Bacillati; phylum Actinomycetota; class Actinomycetes; order Micromonosporales; family Micromonosporaceae; genus Solwaraspora; species Solwaraspora sp. WMMB762. The sequence continues at coordinate 5,869,173 of NZ_JBMHMD010000001.1, read as the reverse complement.
CCGACGGAGCCGGCCGCAGCCGGGTCACCGACGACGCCGACGGTCTCGGCGTACGGCCGGTCAACGCCCCGGCACCGGTCCGCTTCTCCAGCGGCGGACCGGCCGCCGACCGGTACGCGGCAGCGGACAACCAACCTGCCGACACCACCGACACCACTGACCGGGTGCTGGCCGAGCTGGACCTCGACGGTCACACCATCACGTACACCTGGCCCGGGCCGCTACCCGAGCCGGTGCTCGACGGCCCCCGGGCGCTCTACCCCGACGTGCTGCCCGGCGTCGACCTGCTGATGGTGGTACGCGACGACGGCGGCGTCGGCCAACTGCTCATCGTCAAGACGCCCGACGCGGCCACAGTGGACTCGGTCCGCCAGATCAACTACGGCCTGCGGTCGTCGACCGCTGTCTTCCAGCACGACCCGGTCACCGGCGGGGTCCGGATCCTCGACCCGGCCGACGACCAGGAGATCAGCTCCATCCCCACCCCGTTCGGCTGGGACTCCTCCGGACGCAACACGGACGACCCCGACGCGCCCCCGCGTACCTCGGTGGCCACCACGACCGACGTGCTGCGCCTGTCCGGCCTCAGCGGTGCCGAGCCGGGCTCCAAGATCGGCCAGCTGCCCAGCACACTCGACGGCGACGGCACCGGTGAGGCGCGACTGCGGCTGGACGCGGCGGCCAGCGGACTGCTGGACGACGCCGAGGTCCGGTTCCCGATCTTCCTCGACCCGACGATGCGCAGCACCACCCAGGCGTGGGCGACCATCTACAGCCAGCACCCGAACACCAACACCTGGAACGGCACCAACTTCAACAACGGCACCACCGTCGCTCGGGTCGGCTACGAGGAGGAGACGCCGCTGCGCGCCCGCACCTTCTGGCGGATGGGCTTCAACAGCAACATCGAGGGCGCGACGGTCAGTTCAGCCAGCCTGCGGCTGCTGAACAACCACTCGTGGAGCTGCCAGGCCCGGGAGATGCGGCTGTGGCTCACCGGTGCAATCTCCTCCGGCACCACCTGGAAGAAGCAGCCGGACTGGATCTCCGAGCAGCAGCGTCGGTCGTTCGCGCACGGTTACAGCAACCAGTGCGCCGACGCCTACGTCAGCTTCGACGTGCAGCAGGGGGCCCAGGCCGGCGCGACCAACGGCTGGTCCCAGATCACCTTCGTCATGCGGGCCACCGACGAGGACGACACCCACACCTGGCGCAAGTTCCAGGTCAGCGCGACCGAGCTGACCGTGGTCTACAACCGCAGCCCCAACGAGCCGACCGCCGGCACCGTCACACCCGGCGGAAACTGCGCACCCGGGCCCGGCGGCGGCACCCTCGTCGCCCGGACCAACCTGGTGCTGGCCGCCACTGGTTCAGACCCGGACGGCAACCTGCGCGGGCTGCGCTTCCGCTTCTGGCCCACCGGCGGTACGGTGCCCGCCGGCACCCTCGTCACCAGCCTGAGCAGCGGACGGGGCAGCGTGACGATCCCCGCCACCAGCCTGGTGGATGGCGTCACCTACTCCTGGGACGTCCGGTCCGAGGACACCGACGGCGCGACATCGTGGTACTTCCCGCCAGGTGATCAACCCTGTCGGATCACGATCGACGCCAGCGCGCCACCGGCTCCGGCCGTCACCAGCGACGTGTTCCTGGCCGCCACCCCGGACGGAGCGACCTGGGCAACGGTGAAGTTCGGCCAGACCGGTCCGGTCACCTTCACCGCCGCCGACGCCGCCCAGTTCAGCTACGCGCTCGGCGGGCGTGAGCTGACATACGTGACCGCCAACTCCGGCACGGCGACCGTGCCCGACCTGCGACCCCGACACTCCGGCCCGACCACCCTGCAGGTGTACGCGTACGACGCGGCCGGCAACCGGAGCGCCCGTACCGACCACACCTTCTACGTACCGCCTCGCGACACTGCGGACGGGCCGGGCGACACCGGAGGCGACGGACGACCCGATCTGACGATCATCGACGCCGACGGCAATCTGCGGACCTATCCCAGCGACACCGACGGAGCCCTGTACGGATCCCTGGCTGCGTCGTACAGCGCCGATGGCCAGCTCGACCCGGCCGGGCACTGGTACGACCCGGCGACCTCCCAGGTCGCGCTGCTCACCAAGTACGGCGACGCCTTCCCCGGCGACGGCATCACCGACCTGTTTGTCCGCACCCCCGACGGCGGCTTCTGGATCTACCCCGGCGACGGGTACGGCAGCTTCGACGTCGACGACCGGATCCGGGTGCGGTTGCCGGCTGGAGCGCCGGACCCGGCCACCTGGACCCAGCTCAAGGCCGTCGGGGACATCACCGGGGACGGTCACCCCGACCTGGCGCTGCGGGCCGGCACTGCCTTCTGGACGTTGAGCGGCTACACCGGGGCGAGCTTCCAGCAGGCGACCCTGATGGAGGGCACTGCCTGGGCCCGCAGGGAGATCGTCAATGTGGTCGACATCGACCAGGACGGGACCCCGGACTTACTGTGGCGCGACTTGGACAACGGCAGAATGTCTGTGCGGCACGGCCTACCTGGCACCGTCGCTGGTAGCGTCGATCTGCACTCGTTGAAGTTGGCCGTGAACTCCCGCGACGGTGATGTCTCCTTCGGCACCGGCTGGTCGGCCGCGAGCGTCGACCTGGTGATCGGCGTCCCCGACGTCAACGGCGACGGCGTACCCGACATGTGGGCCCGGTGGACGTCGGACGGACAACTACGGGTCTACCATCCCTCCACCTCCGCCGCAGGCACCGCCGTACAGGTTCTTTCGGACACGGCTTATCCGGGCGTCAAGGGACTCGGCTGACCGCAGCCGCGTCCGTGACACCCTCGTGGCGGCTGTATCGCTGAGCTCGATGGCCTGCCGATCGGCAAAGTTTGCCTGAGAACCCGTGTTTGCCTGTAGCAGGAAAACCCCGGTTCTCTGGCAAACTTTGCTAGGTGGGTCGCGATCTGAGCAAGAGCTGCTGACCGAGGCGTATGAGCTGCTGCGGCGTCTGCTCCCTGACGACGTGGGTATGGAGCTACGGCCGGCCGGCGCCCGCGTACCTGGCTGCGCTCCTCGCTGCCTACCGCGACTGACGGCGGCTCGTCCGGGGCGGCTCCGTTGTCGTAGGGCGGGCCTACACTGCTGCGCCATGGCGATGGTGACCTTTGTCGACGAGAGCACGGCCGGGGCCCGTACCCCGGCCTGGGCTCTGCGGATATTCGAGGAGCGGCTGACGCTGCGGGAGCTGATCCGCCGGCGGATCCATCAGGAGGTGGCCGAGTACCACGCCGCCGAGGCCGCCGGGACGGCACCGGCACGGTCACTGGTGCAGCCGACCCCGGTGGAGCGGGCCCTCAACGGCGACCCGACCACCCGTCGCCGTCCCCGGGTCGACCCGGACAACCAGGTGGCGCTCGCCGAGACAGCGTTCAGCCGCAACGGGTTCGTGGTGCTGGTCGGCGACCGCCAGGTGGAGAATCTCGATGACGAGGTCGACCTGCGCCGCGACACCGAGGTCACCTTCCTCAAACTCGTACCGCTGGTCGGTGGCTGATGTCGGTCAGGAACAACACCGAGCCGTGGCGCATCGAGCGGTTGCGTGAGCTGGTCACCGCTGGCGAGATCGTCGACCTGTCGTGGTACCTGCAGACACATTCGAAGCAGGCGTTGGACGACAAGGACGCGTGGAAGTCGCTGCGTCTGCTGTCCCGGCCGGATCTGGTGCGCCTGTTGCGCCTCATGATCGAGGCGGCCACCGACGCGCGCAGGCGATCGTGGACGACCGTGGAGGTCATCTCCCGGCTGGCCCGGCGGCTACCCGACAACCTCACCGAGGCCGACGCCCGGGTCATCGCCGACTTCGCGGTCCGGCAGTGGCGCGCAATCCCGCCCGGCGCGTTGGAGGTTGTGGCCCGCAGGTTGGCTGCCGAGGGACCGCTGCCGGAGGCGTTGCTGCGGTTGGCGATCCACCTGTCCGGGGAGAACGCTCAGCTGCGGCGGCTGACGATCGAGCTGGGCATCGCACCGCTGTCCACCGAAGACCCATGGGCCGAGCAGATCACCACCGAACTGCCGACCCTCGACCCGGTCTGGCCGCGGCTGCTGGCACATGCCAGCACCGCCACCACCCCCCGCCCGTCGGCGGCCTGGGTGAAGGCCGCGCGGGAGCTGCTCACCCAGGTCGACCCGGGTCAGGCCTGTGCGGTGCTGGGCCGGTGGCTGGCCGCGGCGTCGGTCACCCCGCAGCGGGTGCCGGACGCCGGCAACGCGGACGTGCTGCGTGGTCTGCTCTGGCTGGTGGAGCTGACCGGGCCGACCGCCGACCAGGTACGCCAGGTCGGCGTACTCGTCGAGGTGATGCTGCGGCGGCTGCCCGGGATCGGACCGGCCGGCCCGAAGGTCGCCAACGCGGCGGTCGGGGTGCTGGGTCGCCTCGACGGTGACGCCGCGCTGGCTCAGCTGGCCCGGTTGTCGGCGCGGCTGACGTACAAGGGCACCCGCAACGAGGTCGACAAGGCGCTCGATACGCGGGCCGCCGCGCTCGGCATCGGCCGCGACGAGATCGAGGAGTTGGCGGTCCCCGACTACGGGTTGTCCGACGTCGGTCGGCACGAGGTGACGGTCGGTGGCTGCCGGGTCGAGCTGCTGGCCGGCGGCGGCGCTGTCGCGGTGACCTGGCACAACGACGCCGGCCGGGTGGTGAAGTCGCCGCCGGCGGCGGTACGGCGTGACCATCCGCAGGTCGTGGCCGAGATCAAGACGCTGGCCAAGGACGTGACCGGGATGCTGGCGGCGCAGTCGGCCCGGCTGGACCGGCTCTTCGTGGCCCGACGCAGTTGGAGCCTGCCGGCGTGGCGGGAGCGCTACCTGGACCATCCGCTGGTCGGCGTCCTGGCCCGGCGGCTGCTCTGGTTGGTCGACGGGGTGGCGTGCGGCTGGGCGGACGGTGCGCTGCGTACCGTCGACGACGCCCCGGTGTCCGCCACCGACGACGCGGTGGTGCAGCTGTGGCATCCGATCGGCCGGCCGGTGCCGGAGGTGGTCGCCTGGCGGGAGTGGCTGGAGCGGCACCGGGTGGTGCAGCCGTTCAAGCAGGCCCACCGCGAGGTGTACCTGCTGACCCCGGCGGAGGAGTCGACCGGCAGCTACTCGAACCGGTTCGCCGGGCACGTGCTGCGCCAGCACCAGTTCCACGCGCTCGCCGCCGCCCGGGGCTGGGTGGACAAGCTGCGGTTGATGGTCGACGACACCTGTCCGCCGACGTTACGGCAGCTGCCGCAGTGGGGGCTGCGGGCGGAGTACTGGGTGGAGGGGGTCGGCGACGACTATGGTGCCGACACCACCGACAGCGGTACGTACCTGCGGCTGGTCACCGACCAGGTGCGGTTCTATCCGATCGACGCCCCCGGCAACGAGGCGCACGCCACCGGCGGCGGGTACACCGCCGGCCGGCGGGGTGCGCGGGAGCAGCGGGCACCGGCGGAGCCGCTACCGCTGGACCAGGTGCCACCGGTGGTGTTCAGCGAGGTGATGCGCGACGTCGACCTGTTTGTCGGGGTGGCCAGCGTCGGCAATGACCCGACCTGGTCCGACGGCGGCCCGCAAGGCCGGTTCCGGGACTACTGGTCTTCCTACAGCTTCGGGGAGTTGTCGGCGACGGCGCAGACCCGCCGGGATCTGCTGGCCCGGCTGCTGCCCCGGCTGGCGGTGGGCAGCCAGGCCAGCATCGATGGCCGGTTCCTGGTGGTCCGGGGCGAGCTGCGCACCTACAAGATCCACCTGGGGTCGGGCAACATCCTGATGAGCCCGAACGACACCTATTTGTGCATCGTGCCGGACCGCACATCGACTCGGTCGGGGGGCGGCCACAGCGAGTTCCTGCCGTTCGAGGGAGACAACGTTCTCGCTGTCATCCTCAGCAAGGCCATGCTGCTGGCCAGGGACACCAAGATCACCGACGTGACTATCACCCGGCAAATCGGGATCGCCGCTGGTTCATGATCCACGTGGGGGTCGGACCGACAGTTCCTCCCTGCCAGACGTCCGGGTCGGGCGCCGCGATTGTCGCGGTGCCCGACCGACACTGATCATGCAACTTTCTTGACCATCAGGTAAGGGGTGCCTTTCTCCGAAACCGCCTTCGGGTTGCGGACCCGACCGAGCCAGCGCGGCTTGGGTGCGTGGGCGACGGTGTCGGACGCAGCGGTCCGGCGGAGGTGGCACCTCGGGTCAGGGCAGTGCGGCAGGCGATCGGGGCTGCGTCGCGATGACCGGTACGCGTGGGACAACGGTCAAGCACTCATCACCGGACAAACCCCTGTCAGCTCATTTGTATGGGCCACCTGAGACGATTGTGCAGCACTCCCGGACGCCGCACTCCCCCACACTGCCAGCAATTGGCGTGCACCTCGGCGATTGATTTAATTGTCAGCGGGGTGCATTCCACGTAAACCGTCGCACCGACCGTTCTTCATGCGGATCAGCAGTGGCCTTGCCCGGTTTCCGAAGAAACTGTTATCCAGGTGGACGAAACGAGAGGCGGCAACCGTGGCACGGGCCTTCCATCGGGGCACCCCCGGGCAGGGCCGCCGCAGGTCAGCGGCCCCGCCCAGGATACCTGGAGGTTCCACGTCATACCTCGCATCTCGGGCTAGTGAGCGTGGTACAGGCTTTGCCGCGCCGGTCGCCACATACCTGATTCGGTGACGATACCGTCGACAATGGAACGGGTTGGAATGGTGGGACCGATCTCAGTCGAGCCCCGTACGAGATGTCCGAAACATCCCGTACGGGGATGTTTTTCGTTCATGGCAGACCGTCGGGTATGGTCGAGTGCAAACCCCCACCACAGACCTGGTTTGACTTGCCCACCGACCGTCCGACGACTCGATTTCGGTCGATGAACACCTCCCGTGTGCGTCGATTGGGACCAGCGTCACGACATTCGTTGGAATGGAGATCGTGTCCGCAATCGTCGTGAAATCGTTGTACAAAATTTTCGGCAAACGTGCTGACAAGGCGCTCGAGCGCCTCAAGACCAGCCAACCCGACGCTCCGGCGAACCTGGGTGGTGCCACCGCCGCCGTCGTCGACGCCAACTTCGAGGTCAAGCGCGGCGAGATCTTCGTCGTGATGGGGCTCTCCGGGTCCGGCAAGTCCACCCTGATCCGTATGCTGAACGGCCTGCTCACCCCGACTGGCGGCTCGGTCGAGATCGACGGCGTCGACCTGACCAAGCTCAAGCCGGCCGCGCTGCGCAAGCTGCGCCGCGAGAAGATCAGCATGGTCTTCCAGCACTTCGCGCTGCTGCCGCACCGCTCGGTCCTGGAGAACGCCGGCTACGCGCTGGAGGCCGCCGGGCTGCCCCGGGCCGAACGGCGGGAGCGGGCGATGGAGGCGCTGCGCCTGGTCGGTCTGGACCGCTGGGCGGACAAACTGCCCCAGGAGCTGTCCGGCGGAATGCGCCAACGGGTCGGCCTGGCCCGGGCATTGGCCGCCGGCACCGACATCATGCTGATGGACGAGGCGTTCTCCGCCCTCGACCCGCTGATCCGCCGCGAGGTGCAGGACCAGTTGCTGGACCTGCAGGCCCAGCTCGGCAAGACGATCGTCTTCATCACCCACGACCTCAACGAGGCGATGCGCCTCGGCGACCGGATCGCCGTGATGCGCTCCGGCCGGATCGTCCAGCTGGGCACCGCCGAGGAGATCCTCACCGACCCGTCGAACGACTACGTCGCGCAGTTCGTGGCGGACGTCGACCGTACCCGCATCCTCACCGCATCATCGGTGATGGAGCGACCACTCGGCGTCGTCGACGTCAACTCCGGGCCCCGGGTCGCCGCCCGGATCCTCCGGGAGACGCAGACCTCCGCGATCTATGTCACCGGCAAGAACAAGCAGTTCCTCGGTACGGTCTCCGACGACGTGATCGACCAGGCGGTCCGCGACGGCCGACGAAACCTGCAGGACGTGGTGACCACCGACCACGTCCGGGTCGCCGGGGAAGACACCCCGGTCGCCGAGTTGTTCACCCCCTGTGCGGAAAGTTCGCACCCGCTCGCGGTGACCGACACCACCGGCCGGCTCACCGGCGTGATCCCCCGGATCACCCTGCTCAGCGCGCTCGGCAGCATCGGCAGCGACACCGGCAACGGGACCAGCGACGGCACCGGCGACGGTGCCGAGCCGACCAGCTCCAGCGAGGTGGGCACCATCACCGCGACAGTCCCTGATCAGGCAACCCCGGCTGACGCAGTGCTGAGCCCGGAGGGAGACCGCTCATGAACGCCGCCGACGGCATTGACAGCTTCCTGCCGTACGTCAAGATCGGCTCGGCGTTCGAGGTCATCGTCGACTGGACGACCGAGCACATGGGCGCGCTCTTCGACGGGATCTCGAGCTTCGTCGAGTCGCTGGTGGATCCCCTGGTCGACGTACTGACCGCACCGCCGGCGATCGTCGTGGTGCTGATCTTCGCGGCGCTCGGCTGGTGGCTGCGCGGGTGGAAGTTCGGCATCGGCACCGCCGTCGGGCTCGGCATCGTCGCCGGCATGCCCTACTGGGAAGAGACCATGAGTACGCTGGCGTTGGTGCTGGTGGCGAGCGGTCTGTCGCTGGCGATAGCGGTCCCACTCGGGATCCTGATCGCGGAGAACCAGCGGATGGCGGCGTTGACCCGCCCGGTGCTCGACCTGATGCAGACGTTGCCGGCGTTCGTCTACCTGATCCCGGCGATCTTCTACTTCGGCATTGGCGCCGTCCCCGGGGTAATCGCTACGGTGGTGTTCAGTATGCCGCCGGGGGTCCGGCTGACCCAGCTGGGCCTGCGACAGATCGACCGCGAGGTGATCGAGGCCGGTGAGGCGTTCGGCGCGTCGCCCTGGGCGATCCTGCTCCGTACCAAGTTGCCGCTCGCCCTGCCGACCATCATGCAAGGGGTCAACCAGGTAATCATGCTGGCGTTGTCGATGGTCGTCATCGCCGGGATGGTCGGGGCCGGCGGCCTCGGCGAAGTGATCAACACCGCACTCGCCCGGATCCAGGTCGGCCAGGGCTTCGAAGGCGGCATCGCCGTGGTAATCCTGGCCGTGGTGCTCGACCGGCTGACCGACTCGATCGGGGCCCGTACCCGGTCGGCGAAGGCGCAGCGGGCGCTACAGGAAGCCTGACCCGCGAATCCGGCCGCAAGTCCGGCCCGAACCCGAACCCGAACCCGAGTCCGAACCAAGAGCTGCACCGTATCCGAACCGAGATCCCGCAGGGAGGGTCACCGGTGCCGGCGCCCTGCCTCGCTGCCGCGAGTCCGCCGGTGTAGGGCAACACGATGGAAGGACGACAACGAATGTTCCGCAACAACCCGCTACGCCGGGCCGCAGTGGCGGCCACCGCCGCCCTGGCCCTGGGGCTCGCCGCCTGCGGCAGCGACGCCGACAGCGAGAACGGCTCCGACGCCGCCGACAAGAGCATCACCATCGGCTACATGGCCTGGGACGAGGCGATCGCCGCCTCCTACCTGTGGCAGAACATCCTCGAGGCCGAGGGGTACGAGGTCGAGCTGACCAACGTCGAAGCCGGCGTGGTCTACTCCGGTCTGGCCTCCGGCGACATCGACCTGTTCCTGGACGGCTGGCTGCCGCAGACGCACGCCTCCTACATGGAGGAGTACAGCGACGACCTGGAGACGATCGGGGTCTGGTACGACAACGCCAGCCTGAGCATCGCCGTCCCCGCCTACGTGGACGGGGTCGACTCGCTGGCGGATCTGGCTGACAACGCCGAGCTGTTCAACAACGAGATCATCGGCATCGAGCCGGGTGCCGGTCTGACCGCCGCCACCCAGGACAAGGTCATGCCGACCTACGGGCTGGACGACTACGAGCTGCGGACCTCGTCCACCCCGGCGATGCTCGCCGCGCTGCAGAGCGCGATCGGCGACGAGGAGCCGATCGTGGTGACCCTGTGGCACCCGCACTGGGCCTACTCGAACTACGAGCTGAAGGACCTGGCCGACCCGGAAGGCACTCTGGGTACCGCTGAGGAGATCACCACGCTGGCCCGGACCGGGTTCAGCGCGGACTTCCCCGAGGTGACCGCGATGCTGGAGAAGTTCCAGATGGACGACCAGCAGCTCGGTTCGCTGGAGGACCTGATGTTCAACGTGCACGAGGGTGACGAGCCGGCCGCCGTCGAGGCGTGGCTGTCGGAGAACCCGGACTACCTGTCCACCCTGGGTGTCTCCTGACGCCGGACTGACTGACCGAAACACCGCGGACCGGGGTGTCCGGGCTGGCCTGACGGCCGGTCCGGGCACCCCGGTCCCGTCTGTCGTGAGCCCTGCAGCAGCCTCCGGCAGCCCGGCAGCAGCCTTGCTCGGCGGAGAAGTTCTTGCTTCTGATACGCGTTGCGCAGTAGATTTTCCTGCATGACGCGATGATGTCTGGAATTTTTGCCACACCTTCACTGGGTGCCGTCCCGCCGAAAGGAGTTCTTCCGTGGCCACACGCTTCCGGGTCACCTACGCGACCCTGTCCGCTGACAACGAGGACCTGCACACGGCGTACGAGGACGGCGCGGACCGGGCGCGGGCCTGGCTGGGTCAGCGCCTCACCCCGGTGGTCGACGGCGCCGCCCGGCCCGGGGTCGACCCGGCCGAGCTGGTCAGCCCGGGTGACGTGACGCTCAAGCTGGCCACCGTCACCGCCGCCACCGACCAGGACGTCGACGCGGCGGTCACCGCCGCCCGCAGCGCGGCCGCTGGCTGGGCCGCGACCCCGTGGCCGGACCGGGTCGCGGTGCTGCGCCGGGCGGCCGACCTGATCAGCGAGCGCTCCAACGAGTACGCCGCGCTGATGAGCATGGAGGTCGGCAAGAACCGGCTGGAGGCGCTCGGCGACGTCGAGGAATCGGCGGACCTGATCCGCTACTACTGCGACATGTACGACAAGCATCACGGTTTCGACCAGCCGATGGCGACGATCGCCGCCAACGAGTCCACCCGCAGCGTGCTCAAGCCGTACGGGGTCTGGGCCGTGATCAGCCCGTTCAACTTCCCGATGGCGTTGACCGCCGGGCCGGCCGGCGCGGCACTCGTCGCCGGCAACACCCTCGTCCTCAAGCCCAGCCTGCAGGGCACCTTCTCGGCCTGGAAGTTCTTCGAGTGCCTGGTCGACGCTGGGCTGCCGACCGGTGTCGCCCATTTCCTCCCCGGCGGCGACGACCCGGGGCGGGCGCTGGTGGCGCACCCCGGCGTCGGCGGCCTCACCTTCACCGGATCGTACGAGACCGGCATGTCGATCATCCGGGCGTTCACCGGCGCCTACCCGAGGCCGGTGATCTGCGAGATGGGCGGCAAGAACGCCGCGATCGTCTCGGCCCGGGCCGACCTGGACCGGGCCGTCTCCGGCGTCGCCCGCTCCGCGTTCGGCTTCTCCGGCCAGAAGTGTTCGGCCTGCTCCCGGGTGTACGTGGCGCGCGAACTCCACGACGAGTTCGTCGCCCGGCTGGCCGAACGGGCCGAGTCGCTGGTCGTCGGCGACCCGCTGGCCCGCGACACGTACCTCGGGCCGGTCATCGACGCCGCCGCCGTACGCCGTTACGGCGAGGCCGTCGCACACGCCGCGACCGTCGGCCGGGTGGTCACCGGCGGCCAGGTGCTCGCCGGGGTCGACGGCCGCCCCGACGGCTACTACCTGGCACCGGCCGTCGTCGCCGACGTACCGCCCGACGACGACCTCTTCCAGCGCGAGCTGTTCGTGCCGTTCGTTGCGGTCAGCCCGGTCGACTCGGTCGACGAGGGCCTGGACCGGGCCAACAGCGTGCCGCTGGGCCTGACCGCCGGGTTCTTCTCCACCGACCAGGGCGAGATCGACCACTTCCTCAACCGGATCGAAGCCGGCGTCGTCTACGTCAACCGGCCGGCCGGCGCCACCACCGGCGCCTGGCCCGGAGTGCAGCCGTTCGGCGGCTGGAAGGGCTCCGGCAGCACCGGCAAGGCCGGCGGCGGACCGTACTACCTGCAGCAGTTCCTCCGCGAGCAGTCGCAGACGGTGGTGGCCTGATGACGACGATCCCCGACTGGTTCGACCCGGACCGCCCGCAACCGCACCTGGTCACCGAACTGCCCGGACCGCAGGCCCGCGAAGTGCTGGCCCGCGACCAAGCGGTGACCAGCCCGTCGCTGCCCCGCGCCTACGCGATCGCGCCCCGGCGCGGCCACGGCACCGTCGTCGAGGACGTCGACGGCAACCTGTTCCTCGACTTCAACGCCGGGATCGCGGTCACCTCCACCGGCCACTGCCACCCGAGCGTCGTCGAGGCGGTGCAGCAGCAGGCCGCGACCCTGCTGCACTACTCGGCCAGCGACTTCTACCTGCCGCTGTACGGCCAGATGTGCCAGGCGCTGGCCGAGACCGCGCCGATGGACGGGCCGGTACGGGTCTTCCTGACCAACTCCGGGGCCGAGGCCGTCGAGGGCGCGCTGAAGCTGTCCCGGTACGCCACCGGCCGGCAGTACGTGATCAGCTTCTACGGATCGTTCCACGGCCGCACCTACGGGGCGATGACGCTGACCGGGTCGAAGTCCAAGTACCACAAGGGGTTCGGCCCGCTGCTGCCCGGCGTGCTGCACGCGCCCTACGCCCCGGCGTCGCTGGACTTCATCGAGGAGGTGCTGTTCGAGCACCAGGTGGATCCGAGCGAGGTCGCGGCGATCTTCGTCGAACCGATCCAGGGTGAGGGCGGCTTCATCGTGCCGCCGGCCGGCTGGCTCGCCCGGCTGCGGCGGATCTGCGACCGGCACGGGATCCTGCTCGTCGCCGACGAGGTGCAGTGCGGCATGGGCCGCACCGGCCGGATGTGGGCGATCGAGCACACCGGCGTACAGCCGGACATCCTGATCAGCGCGAAAGGCATCGCCTCCGGTCTGCCGCTGGGCGCGTTCCTGGCCCGGGCCGAGCTGATGGAGGCGTGGGGTCCGGGCGCGCACGGCTCCACCTACGGCGGCAGCCCGGTGCCGTGTGCCGCCGGCCTGGCCACCCTGCGGGTCATCCAGGACGAGGGCCTGCTGAACAACGCCACCGAGCAGGGTGAGTTCCTGCTCGCCGGGCTACGTGAACTGCAGCAGGCGTACCCGCAGCTGCTCGTCGACGTGCGCGGGGTCGGCCTGATGATCGGCGTCGAGTTCCCCACCGGCGAGATCGCCGGCCAGGTGCAGCAGGCGGCGTTCAGTCGCGGCCTGCTGGTGCTGGAGGCCGGCGTCAACGCGGTACGGATGTCACCGCCGCTGGTGATCACCCGGGCCCAGGCGCAGACCGGTCTGCGGCTGTTCGGCGCGGCCGTCGCCGAGGTCGCCGCCGACCTGCAGGCCGCCGGCAACGGAAAGGTCGAAGCCGGCGGGGAGGTCGCAGCCGGCGGGGCCGTCGCCGTACCGGGATGAGCCACGTCTTCGGCCGGGTGTCCGACGATGCGCCACGGATCGCCTCGGCGTCCGGCGCGCAGCTGTGGGACACCACCGGCAAGCGCTACCTCGACGCGGCCGCCGGGGCGATCGTCGTCGGCATCGGCCACGGCGTCACCGAGGTGGTCCGGGCGCAGGCCGAGCAGGCCGGCGCGGTCGCGTACGCGCACGGCTCGATGTTCCGCGCCGACGTGCTGGAGGAGTACGCCACCGAGCTCGCGGCCGTACTGCCGATGGACGATCCGTTGGTCTTCCCGGTCTCCGGCGGCAGCGAGGCGGTGGAGACCGCGCTGAAGATGGCCCGCGCCTACCACCTGGCCCGGGGCGAGGACCGGCACCTCGTCGTCGGCCGGGTCGGTTCCTACCACGGCAACTCCCGGGGCGCGTTGGACGTCTCCGGCCGGGCCGGGCTGCGTGCGCCGTACCTGCCGTGGCTGGGGCAGGCGGTGCACACCTCGACCCCGTACGAGTACCGCTGCCCGTTCCCGGACACCCATCCGGTCGGCTGCGGGGCACGGCACGCGGCTGCGCTGGCCGAACTGTGCCGGGCCCGGCCGGTCGCGGCGTTCATCGCCGAGCCGATCGCCGGGGCCGGGCTGGGTGCCTGCGTCCCGCCGGACGACTACTGGCCGGCCGTCGCCGAGGTCTGCCGCCGGTACGGGGTGCTGCTCATCGCCGACGAGGTGATGACGGGCTTCGGCCGTACCGGCACCTGGTTCGGCGTCGACCACTGGGGGGTACGCCCGGACATCCTGGTCGCGGCGAAGGGGGCCAGCTCGGGCTACTGGCCGCTAGGGCTGGCCGTCGCCGCCGGCCCGGTGCACGACACGATCGCGCGCACCGGTTTCACCCACGGCTTCACCTACTCGCACCACCTGGTCGGCGCGGCCACCGGCCGGGCGGTGCTGCGGGTGCTGCGCGAGCGGGACCTCGTCGCGGCGGGCCGCCGGGCCGGTGAGTCGCTGCGCCGGGCCCTGCGCCGGGAGCTGGCCGACTCACCGTACGTCGGGGACGTCCGCGGTCGCGGCCTGCTGGTCGGCGTCGAACTGGTCGCCGACCGGCAGACCGCGCGGCCGTACGCCCGTACCGCCCGGGTCGCCGAACGGGTCGTCGCCGCCGCCCGGCACGCCGGTCTGCTGCTCTACAGCGGAACCGGCTGCGCCGACGGCGTCGACGGTGACGTGATCCTGCTCGGCCCGCCGCTGGTCGTCTCCGCCGATGAGGTCGAGGAGATCGCCGTCGGCACGGCGGCCGCGATCCGCGCCGTCACCGAGCCGGTGGCAGCGGGGTAGCCGGTCGCGGCGGGCCGGGCGGGGACGCGGGTCAGAAGTCGTCGTCGAAGGTGACCGAGCCGGTCACCCCGACCTGGTACGCCGACACCCGTCGTTCGAAGAAGTTGGACAGCTCCTGCACGTCCTGCAACTCCATGAACGCGAACGGGTTCTTCGACCCGTACATCGGTTCGATGCCGAGCACCGCGAGCCGCCGGTCGGCGACGTGCTGCAGGTATTCCCGCATGTCGGCCAACGACATTCCGGACACGCCCTGGTCGAGCAGGTCCGCGGCAAACTGCACCTCGCACTCCACCGCCTCGGCCAGCATCTGTCTGACCTGCTGCTGCATCTCGGCGTCGAACAGCTCCGGCTCCTCGGCGCGGACCGTGTCCACCACGTCGAAGGCGAACGCCATGTGCATCGACTCGTCGCGGAACACCC
This sequence comes from Solwaraspora sp. WMMB762, assembly GCF_049179115.1. Lineage (NCBI taxonomy): Bacteria > Bacillati > Actinomycetota > Actinomycetes > Micromonosporales > Micromonosporaceae > Solwaraspora > Solwaraspora sp. WMMB762. The sequence continues at coordinate 5,854,012 of NZ_JBMHMD010000001.1, read as the reverse complement.
AGTTGGTGCCCGAAGCGAGACCGTGCAGCAGACCCCGGGACCGCAGGTAGTACACGTACGCGAAGGCGCCGTAGAAGAACAACCCCTCGATGCAGGCGGCGAAGCAGATCAGGTTGAGCAGGAAGGCCCGCCGGTCGGCGCGGGTACGCAGCTCCCGCAACTCGAAGATCGAGTCGATCCATCTGAAGCAGAACTCGGCCTTGCGGGCGATCGACGGGATGTTCTCCACCGCCGCGAACGCCGCGAACCGTTCCCGCTCGTCCGGCACGTAGGTGTCCAGCAGGTTCAAGTAGAACTGGACGTGCACCGCCTCCTCGAACAGTTGCCGGGACAGGTAGAGCCGGCCCTCCGGGGAGTTGACGTGCTGGTAGAGGTTGAGCACCAGGTTGTTCGCGACGATGGTGTCGCCGGTGGCGAAGAACGCGACCAGCCGGGACACCAGGTGCTGCTCGGCAGGCGACAGTCTGGCCAGGTCCGGCAGGTCGGAGTGCAGGTCGACCTCTTCAACCGTCCAGGTGTTCTTGATCGCGTCCCGGAACCGGTCGAAGAACTGCGGGTAGCGCATCGGCCGCAGGGTCAGGTCCATGCCGGGGTCGAGCAGCAGCTGCCGTCGGCCCGCAGCTGCGGCGGCGGTCGCGGTGGCGGCGTCAGCGGTCGCGGCGTCGGTGTTGGTTTCGGAGACGGTGGTCACTGGCAGGCCTCACAGGTTTCGGGGTTTTCCAGGGAGCAGGCCGACGCCTCGTCGGCGCTGGCCGCGACGGTCGGCCCGGCGGTCGGCGCGATGCCGACGGTGGCCTGCTGGATCCGGGTCGCCGGACGCGACCGCAGGTAGTAGGTGGTCTTCAGCCCGGACTTCCAGGCGTACAGGTACATCGAGGACAGCTTGCCGATGGTCGGCGCGCTGAGGAACAGGTTCAGCGACTGCGACTGGTCGACGTACGGGGCACGGGCGGCGGCCAGGTCGATCAGCGCCCGTTGCGGCAGCTCCCATGCGGTACGGAACAGCTCCCGCACGTCGGCGGGCAGATCCGTGAGGCCCTGCACCGAGCCCTCGGCCCGCTTGATCTGCTCCCGGACCGGTGCTGTCCACAGCCCGCGCGCCTTCAGCTCACCGACCAGGTAGGTGTTGATCTGCAGGAACTCCCCGGACATGGTTTCGCGTTTGAACAGGTTGGACACCTGCGGCTCGATGCACTCGTAGCAGCCGGCGATCGAGGCGATCGTCGCGGTCGGCGCGATCGCGACCAGCAGCGAGTTCCGCAGACCGTGTGCGGCGATCGTCGACCGCAGTCGGGCCCACCGCTCGGGCTGGCCCGGCTCGGCACCCCACAGGTCCGGGTGCAGCTCGCCCCGGGCGGCCCGGGTCTCGGCGTACGCCGGATGCGGGCCGAACCGTTCGGCGAGCCCGGCGGAGGTTTCCAGCGCGGTCAGGAAGATCTCCTCCTGGACGCGGGTGGACAGCTCCCGGGCCGACGCCGAGTCGAACGGTAGCCGCAGCGTGAAGAACGCGTCCTGCAGGCCCATCAGCCCCAGCCCGACCGGCCGCCAGCGCGGGTTCGACGCCGACGCCTGCGCCGCCGGGTAGTAGTTGATGTCAATCACCCGGTCGAGGAACACCACGGCGGTACGGACGGTGGCGCGCAGCTTCGCCCAGTCGACGCCGTCGGCGGTGACGTGCGCGCCGAGGTTGATCGACCCGAGGTTGCACACGGCGGTCTCGTCGTCGCTGTTGACCTCGAGGATCTCGGTGCACAGATTGGACAGGTGGATCGTGTTGCCCGGCTCACCGGTCTGGTTGGACAGCCGGTTCGCGGCGTCCTTGAACGTCATCCACCCGTTGCCGGTCTGCGCCAGGGTGCGCATCATCCGCCCGTACAGGTCGCGGGCCTTGACCGTCCGGACCGCCTTCTTCTCCGCCGCCCGGTACGCCTCGTCGAACGCCTCGCCGAACAGGTCGGGCAGCTCGGGTGCGTCGGACGGGTCGATCAGCGACCAGTCGGCGTCCGCCTCGACCCGCCGCATGAACTCGTCCGGGATCCAGTTGGCCAGGTTGAGGTTGTGGGTGCGCCGGGCGTCCTCACCGGTGTTGTCCCGCAGCTCCAGGAACTCCTCGACGTCCGGGTGCCACGGCTCCAGGTAGACGCAGGCGGCGCCCTTGCGGCGGCCACCCTGGTTGACCGCCGCGACCCCGGCGTCGAGGGTCTTGAGGAACGGTACGATCCCGTTGGACCTGCCGTTGGTGCCCCGGATCAACGCGCCCCGGCCGCGTATCCGCGACCAGGAGATGCCGATCCCGCCGGAGAACTTCGACAGCTTCGCCACCTGGTGGTACCGCTCGTAGATCGAGTCGAGTTCGTCGCGCGGCGAGTCGACCAGGAAGCAGGACGACATCTGGGTGTGCCGGGTTCCCGAATTGAACAGGGTCGGTGAGCTGGGCAGATAGGCCAGGCTGGAGATCAGCCGGTAGAAGTCGATCGCCTCGGCCGGGGTCTGGGACAGCCCGCAGGCCACCCGCAGCAGCCAGTACTGTGGCGTCTCCACAACCAGCCGGGTCTGCGGATGCCGCAGCAGGTAACGGTCGGCCACCGTACGCAGCCCGAAGTACTCGAAGCGCAGGTCGCCGTCGACGTCGACAGCGTCGTCGAGTTTGCGGGCGTTGCGAGCGACGAAGGCGGCGGTGTCGTCGCCGATCAGCCCGAGGCCGTGGGCGTAGCGGATCGACTGGCTGAAGCTGGCCACCTGCTGGCCGCGGACCTCCTTGTCCACGTAGGCGGCGAGCAGCCGGGCCGCCAGTTTCGAGTACTGCGGCTCCTCGCCGATCAGCTCCGCCGCCGTCTGAATGGACAGTTTGTCCAGCTCGGCGGTTGTCGCCCCGTCGTACAGTCCGCTGATCGTCCGGGTCGCCACCCGCAGCGGGTCGACCTCGTCCAGGTCGGCGACCCAGTGTTCGACCGCCTTGACGATCTTGTTGACGTCCACCGGTTCGGTGTCGCCGTCGCGCTTGCGTACCTGCATCGGTTCCCCTTGTCGTGCCTGTCCACCGGTCGACGGACACACGGGGAGGACGCCACCGGTCACCCACCTGGCGGTCTGCTCCGCCGGCGTGGACCGGTCGTCGGCGTCGGCCGTCCCGCGCGGCCTTCGACCACCGCACGCGACGCGTGCGGCACGCTGGCAGGTCTTCGGACTCGTGGGCGTCGTGCTCGTACCTACTGGCCGTCGCTTCCCGGACCCGCCACGGGTCCAGTGCTCGGTGACGGCGGTCGTTCCCACTCACCGCTGCGGGGCAGTCCCGGACTCTAACCGGGTTCCCTCTTGCCTCGACCACCGCCGAGGGGCGGCCGAACCAGCTGCGGGGTACACCATATATGGGAGCAAGCCAGAAGACGCAACACCAGATACTGTGTTCGGCGTGTCGCGGCGTCGGGTGCACCGGGTGCGAGGAGGAGGGTCCGTCGGGTGAGAAGCGTGCTATGGGGTCTGTACGGGGCGGTGCTCGGCGCCCTGCTCGTCGGCGTCGTCGGGGTGCTCAGCATCCAGGCGACCGGGCTGCGGGCCGGTGCGGTCTTCGACCTGAACAACACCCTGGCCGGGATCACCTCGCCACAGACCCCGTACCTGCCGATGCTCGGGATCGCGGCCGTGAGCAGCCTGGCCGCATGGGCGCTCACCGTCGGGCCCCGGCGACGGCCCCGACTGTGCCGGGTGGGCCTGGTCGTCGGCTTCAGCGTGTCGACCATGGCGCTGATCGCCCTGTCGTTCGTCATCGCACCCGACATCGCCGCGCAGCGCGAACTGCTACTCGGAATCCTGCCGGGCTGGCGGGGATGGATCCACAGAGGAGGCGGCGAGTCCGCCGTACACCTGCTGGTGGCCCTGGCGATCGGATCGCTGTGGCTCTATCCAGACCGACAACCGGCCCGGCCCACCGCTGCCAGCGGCGGCGGTACGGGCGGACAAGGTGGCGACGCGGCGACTGGCGCCGAGCCCGTCATCGACCTCGGCCGGCGCTGATCCGGCCGGCGCTGATCCGGCCGGTGAGGACCCGGCCGGCGAGTAGCGCGGCGCCGGCCAGCACAGCGGCGTTGCCGAGCCGGGCGGTACGCACCGGCAGCCGGTCGATCCCGGGCAGCGCCGCCGCGTGCAGCGCGGCACGCACGCCGGCGACGAACCGGTCGCCGAGTCCGACGACGCCACCGCCGAGGACGACCACCTCGGGATCGAGCAGGTTCGCGGCGGTCGCCAGCCCCGCGCCCAGCACCTGGGCAGCCAGCTCGGTCACCTCGACCGCGACCGGATCGCCGCCGGCAGCCGCCGCCGCGACCTCCTCCAGGGGCGGTGCCGCGCCGCGACCGGTCCGGGCCGCGTACTCGGCGGCGATCGCCGGGCCGGCCGCGTACGCCTCGACGTGGTCGACCGCGCCGCAACCGCAGCGTCGGCCGAGGTGCCGGGCGGCCGGCAGATGTCCGACGCTGCCGGCGAACCCGTGCCGGCCCACCAGCACCTCGCCGCCGACCACGATGGCGCCGCCGATACCGGTGCCGGCGGCGACGACGAGCGCGTCCCGGGCGTCGGCGGCGGCGCCGCACCACGCCTCACCGGCGGCCATCGCGTGTACGTCGTTGCACACCACGACCGGCAGGCCGAGGGCGGCGGTGAACGCTGCCCGCACGTCGGTGCCCCGCCAGCCGGGCAGGGTGTCGGTGGCGTGGGTGACCCGACCCGCCGGGTCGACGGCGCCAGCGGTGCCGACCCCGCAGGCGACCGGGGTCCCAGCCGCGTCCCGCCCGACCTGACGGGCCAAATCGATCGCAGCGGCGAGTACCGCGGCGGCGCCCTCGGCGGCCGGCGTCGGCACCCGGCGCAGTGGGCCGACAGCGCCGTCGACGCCGACGAGCGCGGCGGCGATCTTCGTACCTCCGATGTCGACACCGATGGTGACCGGGCCGTCGGTGCCGGCCATGGCTGCCGCCATCAGTGCTGCCCAGCCAGGCTGGCCGAACTGTCTGCGCTGGCGGCACCGGCCGGGCCGGTCGGGCTGGCCGGGCGTGGAGCGGCTGCGGCGAGGCCCCGGGTCAGCGCGACCGGGTCGGTGATCGCGGTTCCGACGACCGTCGCGTACGCGCCTGCGGCGAAGGCGGCACGCACCTGGTCGGGGGTGGCGAACCGGCCCTCGGCGACGACGCGGACCCCGGCGGCGGTGAGCGCCGCGACGAGGTCGAGGTCGGGGGCCTCCTGCCGTGGGCTGTCCGGGGTGTACCCGGACAGTGTGGTGGCCACCAGGTCCGCGCCGGCCGCCCAGGCGGCGGTGCCCTGGTCGACGGTTGCCACGTCGGCCATCACGGGCAGGCCGAGCTGCCCGTGGACGCGGGCGACCAGAGCGTCGACCGGCAGCTCGCCCCGTCCGGTGGCCTCGACGGCGACGACGTCGGCACCGGCGGCGGCGAGCGCCTCGACCAGCTCCCAGCGTGGGGTGATCAGGTCGCGGTCAGCGGCCCGCTCCTTGTGCAGCGCGATCACCGGAAGGTCCACTACGGACTTCACGGCCCGTACGTCGTCGGGGTGGTTGACCCGCACGGCGGCGGCACCACCGAGGGCGGCGCACGCGGCGAGCCGGGCGATGACGGACGGCACCCGCAGCGGATGGCCCTCGGGTGCCTGGCAGGAGACGACCAGGCCGCCGGCGATCGCCGCCACCGGCTCCAGCCGCGGGGCCGCCGGGTCCAGCTGCGGCGCCGCCGGGTCCTGCGGCGGGATCATCGGGCACCCCGGGAGGTGAGGAACTCGCCGTAGCGGTCGTAGAGGTTGCGGGCCGCCGGCCACACCGAGTTTGGGCTGAGGAAGTGGGAGAACTCGAAGGTGATGATTTTCTCCACGTACGGTTGGACCGCGTCGATCTTGTGCGCCAGCTTGCGCCAGTCGGTCGGGGGGAACCGGATCGGCATGTCCCGGTCGAAGGTCTCGATGTTGGCCCAGGAGGCGATGCCGTGCCGGCTCGCCGCCTCGGCGGTCGCGGCGAAGTACTCGGCCGACCGGGCCAGCTCCACGGTGCCGTCCTGGAACGCGCAGTAGTCGACGAGTCCGGCGTACCGCTGGAAGATCTCCTCCCAGATCCGCACGTGCTCCTCGGGCGAGCGGGGCCGCTGCCGGGGGTCGGTGCTGGTGGCCATGTCGGCGCGGCCGTGGAAGAACGGCGACACCAGGATCGGCAGCTCGCTGATCTCGCGCAGCCGGGCCGCGAGGGTGGTGTTGATGTCGAGGATCCGCAGACTGGTGTCCGTGGTCTCGTGCGGCAGGTACCAGCCGCGCAGCGCCGGTGACCCGCCGTACCGCTGCCACATCTCGTCGATGACGGCGAGGTTGATGTCGACCTCGGTCCGCCAGTCGTAGCGGTACCAGTGGTAGTGCGAGTCGTAGAGACCGAGGAAGAAGTCGATGTCGCGCTCGGCGGCGAGGTCGAGGAAGAGCTGGACCAGGTCGACGTGGACCGGCAGCGCGGGCAGCCGGTCGGTCACCGCCCGGCTCGGGCAGGCCAGCCGCTCACCCAGGCCGAGCCGGATGAGCACGACGGTGTCGATCCCGGCTTCGACGAAGGTGTCGAACTCGCGGGCCCATTCCCGCTCGCCCCAGTTCTGCGACGGGATGTCGACGCTGATCTCGTCGAGGAAGGTGCCGCTGATCGCCTGGTACGACATGGACGTTCCTTTCGCGGTTGGTGCGGTCGTGGTCACTTCAGTCCCTTCGTCGCGATGCCCTCGACGAAGTACCGCTGCCCGAGCAGGAAAATGATCAAAGCCGGGAGGGTGAACATGACGCTGGCCGCCATCAGTGGACCCCAGTCGACGCCGTGCTCGGAGAAGAACGCGTACAACCCGACCGACAGCGTGTACTGGCTGCTGTCGCTGAGGTAGATGAGCGGGTTGAGAAAGTCGGTCCAGGTCCAGACGAACTGGAACACCGCCACGGTGGCCAGCGCCGGCCGGGCCAGCGGAAGCACGATCCGCCAGTAGACCCGGAACTCCGAGGCGCCGTCGAGCCGCGCCGCGTCGAGCAGTTCGTCCGGAATCCCGACGAGGAACTGGCGGAGCATGAAGATGAAGAACGGGATGCCGAAGAAGCTCGGCACGATCAACGGGAAGTAGGTGCCGACCAGGCCGAGCTTGTTCCACAGCAGGTACAGCGGGACGAGGGTCACCTGCGGCGGCAACATCATCGAGCCGAGGACGAGCGCCAGCATCAGGCCGCGTCCGGGCCAGTGCAGCTTCGCCAGGGAGTACGCCACCAGCGGGCAGGACACCAGGCTGCCGACGACGCAGAGCCCGGAGACCAGCAGGGTGTTGCCGAGGTAGCGCCAGAACGGCATCGCCGACAGGGCCGCCTCGAAGTTGCCGAACTCCCACTGCTCGGGCAGCAGCCGGGGCGGCAGCGAGAACACCTCGGTGGGCGGTTTCAGAGCGGTGCCGATCATGACGATGAACGGGAACAGCATGCCGAGCGCGATCGCCCAGACGAGCGCGTGACGGCCGGCGAACCGCGCTTTTCTATCCATAGTGAACCCATCGCCGCGAGGTGAGCATCAGGACCGCGGTGACCGCGAGCGTGACGAGGAACAGCACCCAGGCCAGCGCCGACGCGTAGCCCATCTTCAGGAACACGAACGCGTTCTGGTACACGTACATCCCGTAGGTCAGCAGCGAGTCGTCGGGGCCGCCGGCGGCCGCGTTGAGCCGGGTCTGCGCCAGCAGGTACGGCTGGGTGAACAGCTGCAGGCTGGTGATCAGCCCGACGATCAGCTGGAACAGGGTCACCGGGCTGATCGCCGGCCAGGTCACCGCGCGGAACCGCTGCCACGGCCCGGCCCCGTCGACCAGCGCCGCCTCGTACGTCTCGCTCGGCACGTCCTTGAGCGCGGCCAGGTAGATGACGGTCGTGCCGCCGACCATCCACAGCCCGATCAGGATGATCGCCGGCTTGGTGAACGTCGGGTCCTCCAACCAGTTCGGCTGCGGCAGGTGCAGCAGGCCGAGGATCCGGTTGAAGTAGCCGTACTGGGCGTTGAGCAGCCAACGCCAGACGTACACGCTGACCACGATCGGGATGATCGTCGGCAGGTAGACGATGGCCCGGTACAGTGGCAGGCCGCGTACCCGCGAATTGAGCGCCAGGGCGAACCCCAGCGACAGCGCCAGCGCGAGCGGTACGCCGAACACGGTCAGATACAGCGTGTTGAACAGTGCCTTGGTGAACCGCTCGTCGCCGACCATGGTGCGGTAGTTGTCGACGCCGACGAAGGTCGGCGGCTGAAACAGGTTGAAGTCGGTGAAGCTGTAGTACCCGGACGCGACGATCGGTCCGAGGATCAGCACCACGAAGCCGACCAGCCAGGGGCTCGCGAACGCCAGCCCCAACCGGAGCTGGCGTCGCGAGGTCGTGGACCTACGGGGCATAGGAGCTGGCCTTGTCCGCCACGTCGGCGAGTCCCTCGGCGGGCGACGTGCGTTGCTGGGCGATGTCGTCGAAGGCCTGACCAAGGTCGCTGGTGTACTCGGCGGACCACGGCGTGCTGGCCAGCGACTGGGCGTTCGGGCTACGCAGGGCGTCGAGCCAGGTCGAGAACTGCGGCAGGGTGTCGTAGCGCGGGTCGTCGAGCAGCGAGATCCGGGCCGGCAGGTTGCCCAGCGCCAGGGTGAACCGGACCATGGCGTCCTCGGAGAGCAGGTACTTCATGAACTCCCACGCCTCCTCGGGGTGCTTGGCGTTGCGCGGGATGAACAGCGTGCTGGTGGTGACCTGGGTGGTGCCGGCGAGCTCCGGCTGCGCCGCCGGGTACGGCAGCGGTGCCACGCCCCAGTCCAGGTTGGGGGCGTACTGGTCGATGAAGACCGACTGCCACTCGCCGTCGATGATGGTGGCCACCTTGTCGACGTAGAACGGGTTCTGTGCGGAGGCGTACTCGCCGAAGCCGGAGGTGAAGTCGCGGACCTCCGCCACGCCGTACGTGCCGGGGATGTTCTCGGTGTAGAACTCCAGACCGGCGACGTTGCCGGGATCGGCCGGGGTGGGCCGGCCGGACTGGTCGTCCCAGGCGCCGCCGAACATGAACCCGAGCGTGGTGAACGATGTGTTGATCTCGGCGTTGGCGTAGCCGAGCTGGGTGATCGTGCCGTCGGCGTCCCGCTTGGTGAGCTTGGCGATCTGCTCCGCCCACTCCTCGGTGGTTTCCGGCGGCCCGTCGATGCCGGCCTCGGCGTAGAGCTTCTTGTTGTACATCAGCATCTGCGCGTGCAGGGCGATCGGCATCGAGTAGGTCTGGCCCTCGTACATCATCTGGGACATCGCCGCCGGCACGAAGTCGTCGGTGTCCAGCCCGTCGGCCTCGATGAAGTCGTCCAGCGGGGCCAGGATGCCCTTGCTGGCCCAGGCCCCGACGCCGTTGCCGAAGTGGTCGGAGATGTCGAAGCTGCCCTGCGCGCCGGACATCGACGTCAGCTGCTTCTGGAAGTCCGGGTTGGAGACCCCCCGGACCTCGATCTCGTCCTGGCTGGCGTTGAAGTCGGCGATGATCTCCTCGAGCGCTTCGGCCTCCGCACCGGCCCACAGGTAGGAGAAGACCACCTCGACCTTGTCGTCGTCGCCGCCGTCCGAGCCGCCGCAGGCACCGAGCGCTGTGGCGAGTACGCCGGCCATCGCCGCGGCGGTGGCCCGCCGGAAAGATTCGCGTCTCACGTGCACCTCCAAAGATCATCTCTGGTCTAGTCCAATTGTCAGTGCGGGTAGCGTAGACCGGCAGGCAGCGTCGCGCTAGTATCATTTTGGTTTAGACCAGCCGCCCCCTGGAGCTGACACCTCGGATGACCGCAACCAAGCACGAGCTGCTCCGCAGCCACCTGCAGAACCTCATCGAACGCGAGCTCGCCCCGGACGAACGGTTGCCCACCGAGCGCGATCTGGCCCAGGAGTTCGGCGTCAGCCGGATGACCGTGCGTCAGGCCCTCGAACGCCTGGAAAACGAGCGGCGCGTCTACCGGGTACGCGGCGCCGGCACCTTCGTGGCCCGACCGGCCATCACGAAGAGCATCGAACTCACGTCATTCAGCGACGACATGCGTCGCCGCGGCCTGACTCCAGGTTCGCACCTACGCACCGCCGAGTCGATACCGGCCGGCGCGAACGTCGGCTTCGCGCTGGGCCTGAGCCCGGCGGACGAGGTGGTGCACCTGGAACGGGTCCGCACCGCCGACGGCGTCCCGATGTGCATCGAGCACACCTACCTCTCGGCCGCGCTCGTCCCAAAGCTGCTCGACCGGCCGTTCGACAACTCGCTCTACGACCTGCTCCGGGACCACTACCACATCCGGCTCGTCCGGGCGGAGCAGTCCATCCGGGCCACGGTCCTGGACGAGGCGACAGCCACCCTGCTGCAGGTGCCGGCCTTCAGCCCGGCCCTGCTGGTCGAGCGGACCGCCTACGACCAGCGGGACCGCCCGGTGGAACGGGCCATGTCGACGTACCGGGGCGACCGCTACGCCTTCGAGATCGAGGTGGTCCGCCCGACCACGGACGGCACCGGCTGACCGCCCGGCTCCCGCGTCGGACGTCCGTCCGCCATACACCGGAGTCGAAGCTGGTCCCGGTGGGCACCGCGAAGGTGTCCACCGGGACCAGCTGGATCAGTACACGCGGCTGGATCAGTACACGTAGGGCCAGGCAGCCGCGTCGTAGCCGATGCGGTTGATGCCGAGCAGCGCCGCGCCGTTGTTGGCGTAGTAGTGGTAGAAGAGGTAGTCACCGTCGCTGTCAGCGAGGACCGCCTGGTGACCAGGGCCGTTGATGCCGCCGTGCGAGGCGAGAATCTGGGTGCCCCCACCCGAGAGCATGTCCCGGCCGGCGCGGTCGACAAACGGACCGGTCGGGCTGGCCGACCGGCCGACCATGATCCGATACGTGCTGTTGGCCCCTTGGCAGCAACGGTCGAACGAGACGTACAGGTAGTACCAGGCACCTCGCTTGACCATCACGGGTGCTTCGATGCCGGGGCCGTAGCTGGCGAGACTGTGCATCGCCGTGCCGAGCCGCCGTCCGGTGGCCGGGTCGATCTGGATCATCTTGATGCCCGACCAGAACGAGCCGAAGCTCAACCACCACCGGCCCTGGTCGTCCACGATGAGGTTCGGATCGATCGCATTGAAGTTGTCCGAGGTGCGCGACTCGACGACGAGGCCTTCGTTGGTCCAGCTCCCGGACGCGCCGGTGGTGCTGGTCGCCAGGAAGATCGCCGATCGGTTGGAGCCGAAGGTCGACGCCGAGTAGTACAGGTAGTAGCGGCCGTTGCGGTAGGACAGGTCGGGGGCCCACAGATTACGTGCACCGCCGGTGTACGTGGTGGTCCACGGGGCCCCGGCGGGGAAGACCATGCCGGCGTTCCGGAAGGTGACCCGGTCCGTGGAGGTCTTCAGCGCGATGTTGTCACCGGTGTGTGCGACGAGATACGTGCCGTCGGGTCGGTTGACCACCGTGGGGTCGTGGACGCCGACGTCTCCGGAGACCCTGCCCGGCTGAGGGTAGGCCGGTGGTGGTGTCCCCGTCGGCGGAGTTGGCACGGTGGTCCCACCGGGCGTGGTGGGCGTCGTACCGCCCAGCCGGATCAGCTGCCACTGCTGGTTGGCGCCGTCCAGATCCGCATACCCGGCCAGCCGGCCACCATCCGCCGTCGACCACTCCCACACATCAATGACCTTGCTCGACTGCCGGTTCACGAACCGCACGAAACCACCAGCCGAATCCACCAACCGAAACTGCTGCGTAGCCGACCCCCGATCAGTGGACTGCACCAACTGCGTCCCATCCGCCGCACTCGGCAACTCCAGCACCTTCCCACTGTGCCGCGACCGCACCTTGTAGAACCCACCACCAGCATCCACGAACTGCCACTGCTGCACCGCAAGATCATTACGCGCCCACTGATTCACCGGCGCGTTCTCCGCCGTCGACCAGTCATACACATCCATCGCCTTACCACTGTGCCGATTCACAAACACATACGACGCCGACGTGTCCACCGTCGCCGCCGACGCCGACGGCAACCCGAACACCACCCCCGTACCCGCCAACACCAACACCGCCGCACCCGCGACGACCCCCACCCGCACACCACGCCACCGCGAACCCACCCGCGGCACCTGATCCAACCTCGTCATCGAAACCTCCTTCATCGAGTCGGTACGGCCTCGAATTTCGTGGTCAACTGAAAACGCAGGTGACCGAAACCGCACCAAGAGTGAAACTGTGGTTTTGCCGGATCGCGCTCACCAACTCGACGAACAGCTGGTCGGAACACGATCACGATGCGACGGCACCCGGGGCGGACAACGCCGCTGTCTCCACGGGACGAGCCGGGTCGACGTCGCGTACCGCGCCACCGACCCGGGCGTTCCGCTCAGTACCCGATCTGGAACGTGGCGTCCGCACGGTCGGCCGCACTCGACGAGTTGCTGAGCGGGTCGATACGTAGGACATAGCTGGCGTGGCGAATGTAGTAGTCAGAGAAGTTGTGCGAGCGGAACGAGCTCCATCCGGAGTCCGCGAGCCCGGCCGTCCGGTAGAAGGTGGCATCGCCGGCGAATACGGCGGAACCGTCGTTGGCAGCCAGGCCCAGGACGTAGTTGCTGTGCCGCAGGTACTGACCGGGGTAGTTGACCGACTCGAACGACACTCCCGAGGAGTTCGCCAGGCCGGGCCGCAGGCGCCACTGGGCGTCGGCGTAAGGGTCGAACGGATACGGGTCGATCCGTACCGCGTAATTGGCGTGCCGGATCAGGTGGTCCGGGAAGTTGTACGACTTGATCCGGTTCCAGGCAGGTGCCCCCCACCGCGACAGCATCGCCGCCTGCTCAGCGGTGGTGATCGGCGCGATGGTGGGATGCTTGGCATTGAGCGGTTGGGTGTAGCGTTCCTTGCCAAGTGGCGTCCAGCTGTTGCTGTTGATGTCGCCGCTACGCCACACGTACAGTTCACCGTTGTTCGGGGAGAACGAATCACCCCAGAGAAACCATTCGTCACGGTCGTTGGCCTTGACCACGATGGGCGCCTCGATACCACCGTTGACGACGCCACTGGTGTACGTACCCCGGTCGAAGCTACGCGGGGCGAGGCTGCCGGACCGGGCGCCGTATAGCCGGCCGTCGGTGAAGCTCTTGTAGTACAGGTAGTTCATGCCGCTGCCGACGTGCATGGTGGCGTCCAACACGTCGAAACCCGGGTCGAAGTACAGCTGGTGAGCGCTCACGGTACGGAAGTCCGTGGTGTAGTTGACGTAGAAGGCGTCCCGGCTGCCGCTCCTGGCGGAGTACAGGATCCCGTACTGGCCCCTTGATGAGTCCCAGAACGCCTCCGGTGCCCAGGTATGGGTCGGCATCGTATGCATCCGCACCCGGCGGTAGCCGGTGAAGCTCAGCAGGTCAGGAGAGTCCCAGATGTGGATGTACTGGTTCTGCTGGGTGAAGTCCTTTCCGTTGAGGTCGGTGGCGAGCACCACGAAGGTGTCGTCCTGCTTGCGCATGATGAACGGGTCGCGCAGACCGCCCGTGCCGGCGGTGGGTGTGACGACCGGGTTGTTCTGGTTTAGCGGAGTCCAGTGCAGACCGTCGGTGCTGACGGCCAGATGAAGACCGTAGCTGTCGGCCAGCGACGAGGGCGACTCGGTGAAGTAGCCCATGACGTAGCCGCCGTAGGGCGGAACGGCCAAGGCCGGTGTCGCACCACGGAGCAGGATGTCGGTGCCAGCGACCACCGCGGCGGACGCTCCGGTAGCCAGCAGGGTGCGTCGAGAAACCATCGAACTACTCATCTCCGGCCCGGCGAGGCGGACCTGGTACGGGGATCTGAGTGGGCGTACCGCCTGGGACACGGGGGCGGTTCATTCGCCTGAGGGAGCGGTAAGAGTGACCCCGAGCTGGACAGGCGTGCCGAAATTGGGGGTACCATCCGCGTTCCAGGTGAACTTCTGAGCTCGGGTGGACCGGTTCATGTCGCAGCCGCCGCCAGCCGAGTCGTTGGCGTGGTAGACGATCCAGTCCTCGGTGCCGTCGGGCGACTTGAAGAACCCGTTGTGCCCGGGAGCGTAGACGCCGTTGGCGTTGTCGCGCTGGAACACCGGGTTCGGTGCCTTTGTCCAGTGCCCCGGGTTGAGTGGGTCACTGCCGGTGAAGGTGAGCAGGCCGAGCTTGTAGTCCGGACCCCAGCAGGCACTCGCCGAGTAGACGATCATTGTGCGCCCGTCGTGGTACAGCGGCTCCGGCCCTTCGTTGACCGGATGGGTCTGGCGCTCCCAGGACAGGGTGGGGGAGCTCAGTCGGACCCGTGGGCCACTCAGCGTCCAGGGGTTGCTCATCGGCGTGATGAACAGGCTCTGCCCGTAGCTGCCGCCGGCATTGTACGTACCCATCAGGTAGAGCCGGTTGTTGACCGTCAGGATGCTCGCGTCGAGCTGCCAGTCGCTGCCCAGATCGGCCTTGAACGTGTACGGTCCCATCGGGTCGGTCCCGGCGCTCTCGAGTACGTGCAGCCGTTGCGTCGGGTTGAAGTCGGCCACGTTCTGCCCGGCCGTGTAGTAGAAGTACCACCGTGGTCCATTAGGTCCGTTGATCAGGTGGAACTCCGGTGCCCACATGTTGCAGCAGCCGTTGGGCCGGCCGGCCAGGTTGAAGATCACCTGATCCGGGGCCGTCGCCAGCCCAGCGAGGGTGGTGGACCGGCGCATGGTGATCGTCGAGTTCCACGTCGTCGTGGCCAGGTAGTACACGCCGTTGTGCACCTGGAGCCACGGGTCGGGCCCGTTGCGCTTGATCGGGTTGGTGAACGTCCGGGCGGTCCCGCCGCCCAGCCGGATCAGCTGCCACTGCTGGTTGGCGCCGTCCAGATCCGCATACCCGGCCAGCCGGCCACCATCCGCCGTCGACCACTCCCACACATCAATGACCTTGCTCGACTGCCGGTTCACGAACCGCACGAAACCACCAGCCGAATCCACCAACCGAAACTGCTGCGTAGCCGACCCCCGATCAGTGGACTGCACCAACTGCGTCCCATCCGCCGCACTCGGCAACTCCAGCACCTTCCCACTGTGCCGCGACCGCACCTTGTAGAACCCACCACCAGCATCCACGAACTGCCACTGCTGCACCGCAAGATCATTACGCGCCCACTGATTCACCGGCGCGTTCTCCGCCGTCGACCAGTCATACACATCCATCGCCTTACCACTGTGCCGATTCACAAACACATACGACGCCGACGTGTCCACCGTCGCCGCCGACGCCGACGGCAACCCGAACACCACCCCCGTACCCGCCAACACCAACACCGCCGCACCCGCGACGACCCCCACCCGCACACCACGCCACCGCGAACCCACCCGCGGCACCCGATCCAACCTCGTCATCGAAACCTCCTTCATCGAGTTCGACACGGCCTACTACACCAACATTATATTGTTGTTGATCGATATCTAGGGTGACAGTTCACCACCCGGGAGGGAGTGACCGTCTCCGCCGAATCGACCGCCCGCGCAGACGGCGCGCGCACGCCTACGGATCGCAACAGGATCATTACGCCCGCGTTACGTCAATTGTTCGCGTTAACATCGACCCCTGTCAAGCGCCTAACGCTTTGACTTCGGTCGATTTTTTCAGGTAGTGCGACCGCCATGGAACGCACTGATACCAGTCACATGGATACCGCCGCCGCCAGTCCGAGACAGGGGTCAAGCGCAGCGGCAGGCGACGTCCGGCACCGAGATGCCGGACACCGCCGCGCTGTATCGTCGGCCCAGTCGCCGATGGTGGGAATCAGCCGTCGCTCAGCCCGTCGGTGGACCGGATCGACGAGCACTGCACGGCTGTCCACGACACCGGCGGCAGCACGATCCGGACACCGCCAGGATGCGTCGAGACCTGCCGGTTGGTGCGCAGCCCCACCCGGTCCGGGCGTCCCGCGGTGTTGGTGGCCCGGATGTCGTCGTCGTGCAGAGTCGACGCTTCCACACTCCAGGCTCCCGCGCCGAACCGACTCAGGTCGATGGTGAGTTCCACCGACCGGGCCTGGTCACGGTTGACGACAAACGCCGCCACGACGTCCGTCGCCGCGTCATAGGTGGCGACCGCGTCGACCACCGGGGCAGCGCCGTAACGGTCAGTCTGGTACGCGGGGCCGTCCACCACCGTACGCAGGACGTCGCCGCGGGCCAGTGCGGCCGTTCGGGCGAACGGATGGAAGATGGTCTGCCGCCAGGCGGGCCCGCCGGGTTCGGTGCGGATCGGGGCGATCACGTTGACCAGTTGAGCCTGGCACGCGGCAGTCACCCGGTCGCTGTGCCGCAGCAGGGAGATGAGCAGGTTGCCGACCACCACGGCGTCGGCGACGTTGTACTCGTCCTCGATGACCCGCGGGGCGACCCGCCAGTCGTCGACCGGCGGCTGGTTCTGGAAGCGGGAGAGATACCAGACGTTCCACTCGTCGAACGACAGTTGGATCTTCTTCTTGCTACGCAGCCGGGCGCCGATGCTGTCGGCGGTGGCGACGACGCTGTTGACGAAGTGGTCCATGTCGGTGGCGCAGGCGAGAAAGGACCCGACGTCACCGTCGTGTTCCTCGTAGTAGGCGTGGCACGAGACGTAGTCCACCAAATCATAGGTGTGCTCCAGGACAGTGGCTTCCCACGAGCCGAACGTCGGCATCGTGGAACCGGAGCTTCCGCAGACAATCAGTTCCAGGTCCGGTTCCGCCGCGCGCAGCGCCCGAGCGGTGGCGGCAGCGAGCTGCCCGTACGCCTCGGCGCTTTTGTGACCAAGCTGCCACGGACCGTCGAGTTCGTTGCCCAGGCACCACATCCGGATGCCGTACGGCTTGTCCGCGCCGTTGGCCCGTCGCAGGTCGGCCAGGTGGGTGCCGCCGGAGTGGTTGACGTACTCGTGTACGTCGAGAGCCTCCTGCACTCCCCTGGTGCCCAGGTTCACCGCGTACATGATCTCGACGTCCGCCTTGTCGGCCCACCGGACGAACTCGTCGATGCCGATCTCGTTCGTCTCGATGCTGCGCCAGGCGAGATCGCGTCGACGGGGGCGCTGGTCCCTCGGCCCGACCCCGTCCTCCCACCGGTACCCCGAGACGAAGTTGCCACCCGGGTAGCGGACCACCGTGACACCGAGTTCGCGGGTCAGGGCCAAGACGTCGGTCCGGAACCCGTCCGCGTCGGCGGACGGGTGACCGGGCTCGTAGATTCCGGTGTAGACACACCGCCCCATGTGCTCGACGAACGTACCGAAGGTGCGGCGGTTGACCGGGGCCACGACGGCGGCCGGATCCAGGGCGAGGTGAGCGAGGTGCATGGATGTCCTTGTCGGAACGGTGGTCGCGGCGTCACCGGCGCCCACGGTTGGCAGGTGTACGTCATCGGAGGGAGCCGATGGTCAGCCCGCCTCGCCAGTAGCGCTGCAGCAGCAGAAACGCGGCGATGAGCGGAACGATCGCGACCAACGAGCCGATGACGATGACGTTGAACAGAGCTGGTCCACCGTTGCCGATGGTCGCCGACAGGTACCAGGACCGCAGGCCGACGGTCAGCGGGTAGAGGTTCTGATCACTGAGCATCACCAGCGGCAGGAAGAAGTTGTTCCAGCTCGCCACCATGGTAAACAGCAGGACGGTGACCAACGCCGGTCGCATGGCGGGCAGCGCGACGCTCCGGAACACCCGGAACTCCCCCGCGCCGTCGATGCGGGCGGCCTCGAGCATCTCGTCGGGCACCGAGTCATGAGCGTAGACGCGCAACAGGTACACCCCAAACGGGTTGAGCAACGAGGGCAGGATCACCGCCCACACCGAGTCGACCAGCCCGACCTCGGCCATCAGCAGGTACGTCGGCAGGACCAGGGCCGTGGCCGGCACCATGATGAGGCCGAGCAGCAGCGCGAACAGCGCGTTGCGACCCGGAAAGCGCAGCTTGGCGAAGGCGTAGCCGGCCAGGGCGGCGATCGCGGTAGCCCCGACGCCGCTGGTCGCGGCGTACAACGCCGAGTTGCCCATCCAGCGTAGGTAGAGTCCGTCGTCCTGAGTGAACAGCAGTCGGAGATTGTCGACCAGATGCAGATCGGCGAACCAGAGCGGTTCCGAGCCGAACAACCCGTCGTTGTCCTTGGTCGCCGCGACGAGCAGCCACCAGAACGGCAACAGGAAGTACGCCACGAACAGCGCCATCACCAGGTGCGTGCCGACCGTACCGCGGCTGCGCCGCACCGCCGGCGAGGAGGTCGTCGCGACGGGGGCGCTCATCGCAGCGAACTCCTCTTGCGCGTGGCGAACAGGAAGATGTATGAACCGACGAAGACCACCGCGCCGAGCAGGAAGGAAATCGCCGCCGAGTAGTTGTACTGCTGGTACGAGAACGCCTGATTGTAGGCGTAGACGTTGGGTGTGTAACTGTTGGTGATCGCGCCGGGGTTGAGTGGCTGCAGGATGAGCGGCTCGGTGAAGAACTGGAGGGTGCCGACGATCGTGAACACGGTGCACAGCACCAGGGCCGCGGAGATCATCGGTGCCTTGATCCGCAGCGCGACCTGCACCGCCCCCGCACCGTCGATCCTCGCGGACTCGTAGATCTCCCGCGGCACGCCCTGCAGCGCGGCATACAGCACGATCATGTTGTAGCCTGTCCACTGCCAGACGACGAGGTTCCCCAGCGAGGCCAGAACGGTGTCGCCCGCGACGAAGTCGATCCCGGTGAATCTAAACGGTCCGGTGTTCTGGCTGTAGAGAAAGCCCCACATCAGCGTGCCGATGACCACCGGTACGGCGTACGGGACGAACGCCGCCAGCCGCAGCATCCGGGCGAAGCGCGAACTGACGCCATCGACCAACAGAGCCAGGACAAGGGCGAGACCGATCATCACCGGCGTCTGCACGAGCCCGAAGACGAGCACCCGCAAGACCCCCGAGCGAAACTCCGGATCAGCGAAGGCCTGGCGGTAGTTGTCGAACGCGGCGAACACCTCGCCCTGCACCAGCGTCGAGCGGTACAGACTGAGCTTGAACGCGTACACCATCGGTAGCAGCAGGAACACGAGGAGCAGGGTCGCGAACGGTGCGACGAACAACCATCCGACAGCCGCCTGCCGGTCGAACCGGCGTCGGACGGCCGTCCGACGCCGGCCACCACCGGGCACGGTGGGGCCCGTGGGCCCCGTGGCCACCGGGTCGGTGGCCACGGGGAGGGGTCGGATCCGGGTCATCGGGAGACCTGGAATCCTTGATTCGACGCGTACGTGACAAGGTTCTGTTGAACCGTGTCAAGCGCGCCCGGCCAGGAGGTGTCCTCTTCCACCGCCTGTCCTACCGCAGTGGTCAACTGGCTGAAGCTGTAGCTGTTGAACGGACTCCACTGAAATTCTTCGATCCCGTTGTACGCCGGCACAAAGACCTCGTTGACCTTCTGCCCGCCGAAGAACTCGTACTCCTTGGTAAGAAAATAGTCCCACTCCAAGATCGGTGTTGCGGTCGGGAAGAGGAACGCCTCGTCGATCCCGATCTTCCAGGCATCCTTGTCGCTCCCGAAGATCTCCATGGCGACCCGGGTGGCTTCCTCGGGGTGCTCCGTCTGATCGGTCACGGCGAACGACGAGCCGCCCCAGTCCCCTTGGGCGTCGTCCCCGGCGGTCCACTGAGGCAACGGTGCCGCGCGCCACGCGCCGGCCGTCGTCTTCGCCACACTCGCCAGATAGCCCGGACCCCACCCCGCCGCCAGGTAGGTCGCGTACTTCCCGCTGGCCAACCCGTTGTAGAAGTCCGTCGTTCCGTACGCGGTGGTGTCGGCCAGGCCAGCGTCGACCATGTCCTCCCAATACGACATGACGTTCTTCGCAGGCTCACTGTTAACGTTAACATCGATATGCTGCGGGTCAGCCACGTCGTATCCGAACGGCCGGGCGCCGGCCTGCCACATCAGTCCGGTCATAAAACCACCGTCGTTCGCCCCGAAGTCCGTCATGTACTTCTCGGGAGCGGCGGCTTTCAGTTTCTCGGCCTGCTCCCTGAACTCGGTCCAGGTCGTCGGCACGGTCAGCCCGTACTGCTCGAAGATGTCCTGCCGGTACAGCATCGCCATCGGCCCAGCGTCGACGGGAATCGCGTGGACGGCCGCACCGTTGCTGACCTGCTTCCACGCCCAGTCGACGTAGTTGCCCTTGAGATCGTTGGCCCCGTACGCGCTCATGTCGACCAGGTGCCCGGTGAGCTGGAAGGTCGGCAGCTCCTGGAACTCGAGCATCACCACGTCGGGCGCACCCTTGCCAGCCTTCAACGCGGTCTGCAACTTGGTGTACTGGTCCTGGCCGGTGCCTGCGTTGGTCCACTCGATCTTGATATCCGTGTGCGTCCGGTTGAACAGGTCGACCACACCCTGGAACGCCGGATACCACGCCCACACCGTAATCGTGACCGGGCCGTCCTGCTCTTCGCCGCCGTCCGAACCGCACCCCGCCAGCGACAGGGCGGTGACGACCGCCACCGTCACGGCGAGGTGCCGACGTCCTAGACTGGAACTCCTGGCACTCACTGAACTCCTCCGTCGGAGATCGACTGCTTTCGCAGCCGATGCGTGTATGTGCCACCGGGCCGGTCGCGGTGCTGGCACACCGTGACCGGCCACTCAGAGCACGACGTGTCCCGCGTGGCACACGCCGCGACCGGCGCCCGTGGCACATCCAGTATCGTCTTTGCAGCGCTGCAAGACAGCATGCCCGGACCATCGATGGACGGCAAGGGGTAACCTGTTGGAAACCTGCGACGGCCTTCGGGATCGAAAGGAAGGCCGACATGCGGCGGGACGTCACCCTACGTGAGGTCGCTCAACTAGCCGGTGTCTCGAGCCGGACGGTCTCCAACGTCGTCAACGGCTACGCCAACGTCACCGAGCGCACTCGAGCGCGCGTCATGCAAGCCGTCGAGCAGCTCAATTACCGACCCAACGTCCTGGCACGCAACCTCGCCCAGGGCCGATCCGGACAGATCGCCCTCGTCGTGCCGTACCTCGACACACCGTACTTTTCGGAGCTGCTACAGGGCGTCATCCGGGCCGCTCGCGTGCAGGGATACAACGTACTCATCGACCAGACCGACGGCGACCCCGATCACGAGCGGATGCTCATCAGCCACGGCCGCAGCCGGCTGCTCTTCGACGGCGTCATCTTCAGCCCGCTCGGTCTCGACCAGCAGGCGCTGGCCGACCACGATCCCAGTCTCCCGCTGGTGATCCTTGGCGAACGGACCAGTCAGGGCACGTTCGACCACGTCGGCATCGACGACGTCGAGGCGTCCCGGCAGGCCACCGAACATCTGCTCGACCTCGGCCGGAGGCGCCTCGCCGCGATCGGGGACCAGCCCTACCCCACGGGTGAGGCCGCACAGCTGCGGACCCGCGGGTTCCGCGCAGCGCACGAGCGACGCGGCGTGACCGTACGTGAGGAGCTCATCATCGCGACTCCACGGTTCAACAGGGCCGACGGGGCCGGCGCGATGCGACATCTGCTCGACCTGCCGCAGCCGCCCGACGCCGTGTTCTGCTACAGCGATCTCGTCGCACTGGGCGCCATGCACGTGCTCACCTCGCGCGGATTGCGGGTGCCCGAGGACATCGCGGTGGTCGGCTACGACGACATTGAGGACGGTGCCTACTCGAATCCGCCGGTGAGCACGATCTCCCCCGACAAGGAGTGGATCGCGACAACCGCCGTCGAGCGGCTGCTGCTGCGGATCGCCAGCCGCACACCGCTGCCCGGTGTGGAGCTGCGCGCACCGCACCGACTCGTCGTACGCGCGAGCACGGTCGGGCCGACACGACCGTCAGGCGAGACGCCGACCGCGACCAGCCGATAGCCTGCCCGCGATCACGCACCCGTAACGGGGCCGACGATCATCGGCACCGCCGCGACAGCGGACGTGGTACGCCTCGGGAACCGACTCCTACCCCTGCTACGGGCCGACCCCCTGCCACGTCATGCGCGATCAGCAGCGCACCACAGGCGCGGCGTACCGACACACCAACTCAGACGGGCCGAAAACGAGCTTGCCAGCACATACTCGATGTGTTGGGGTGTCTCACCCAGGTCGCGAGGTGAGATCGAGACACCCAGGCCAGCGGCATCGACAAGTATCGCTTGAAGATGTCGCTGGCCTGTGGTTTCGGGTGGAGCCGAGGGGACTCGAACCCCTGACCCCCACACTGCCAGTGAACTCGACGGCCTATTGAGGCCTGTCGGGCGGTGCCGAACTGTGCCGGGCGTGCAGGTCAGCGGCAAGGTCAGAGTCCGAATCGCGCCGGCCTGCACTGGGGCTTGCCAGACCGTCCGTGAGACGGTTGTGAGATATCACGGCCATCCGAACCGGGAGGGCGCTGGAGATCAACAGCCAGCGCCCCCTTCATGATCCAGATCACAGCGCTGGTGCCCGCGGTACCGAGCACGACATGGGCCCAGAAGTCTCCATCCAGCCAGAGACCTTGGATCTACCCCGGCTTCCCCTCGCTCGCCAAGAGGCTCGGCAGTCTCGTGCTGTACCTCAAGCCCTTCGAGCCGGAACACGACAACGCACCGTAAAGCCCGCGGAGCATCCAGTCTGGCGCCGCGGCACCGTCGGTCGTGTATCCACCACGTTCGCGGCGAGCGGCCCTAATTCACTTCTGGGAACAGGAAGCGCCCTGGTATCACGAGTGGCAGGACGGAGAGAGCAGCGCAGCCTCGCGGTTCCCGCGGCCCCACGCGGCAACCGCGACGACGCGTTACCCGAAGACCAGTCAACCGTGCGTACCCGATCCGGGCCCCGCGTACTGGCCTCGCTACGCAACCTCGCCATCAACGCCCTACGCCTGGCCAGCCGACCCGACATCACCGAAGCCACCCGATGGGCCGCCCGCAACATGACCAGGCCATTCACCATCCTCAACCAAAATATGATCATGAAACGGCCGTGACGACACACCTGACGGTCACGGAGGCAAACGGCTCGACGACGGCTGTCACCGCTTCCTGGACCGCCACCATCGCATTCGTCGGCAGCGCTTGCAACGAAAGCCGTTCCATTGCGAACACCAACGCTCCCGGCGCACCGGTTCCATTGAATTCAGGAACCTGGAGCGCCTCCAGTTCTCGCCCGTCCCGGCGGTAGCAAAGACGAGCGGTATACGGAGGAGGCGATGTAAACGTGTAGGGAATCCTCCAAGTCGCCCGACCGATCTGGACCTCACCCACGAATATCCTGCGGTCGAACGCCATCGTCGGTACACAAAAGTCGTCCACGACCGCTCCCGACTTGGGCCATTTAGTGCGTGCGGTGGATTGCGTTGAGTGCGGTGTGGAGGTCGTCGGGTAGGGGGTCGGCGGCGGTGATGGTGTGGTCGCCGGCCTGGATGGTGACGGTGCGGTAGCGGCGGGCGGTGGTGACGAAGCGTCTGATGCTCCAGCCGGTGGTGTTCTCGATCCAGCGGGACACGGCCAGGGCGGCGAACACGATCGTCAGGTGGGCCTCGATCGATTCGCGGGTGTGGTGGAACACCGGCCGGGCGGCCAGGTCCGTCTTGGACATCCGGAACGACTTCTCGACCTGCAGGAGTCGGCTGTAGGCGCCGATGACCTGGTCGGGGTCGGGGTTCGGCAGGTTGGTGACGTAGCCCTTGGTGCGACGTGAGGTCGCACCGCTTCAGTAACTGCATGGTTTGGAGGTGGCGCCCTTACGGGAGCTGCATGTAGTTCGGGTCAGTGTCCATCGGCCCGTCCCCACCGTGGCGTGCGTCGTCGGCAACGACGGGGTGCGAAGCCCGCGGGAGAAGCCAAAGCGCGCGGTCAGTCTGCCGACGGCGAGCAGGCAAGGGGAAGACCTGGATGGGCGAACGCAAGTGAACCGTCGTCGACCCCTCGTTAACGTTGAGCCCCTTTGCTGGCAGGCGGCGGGGGTGGCAAGGGCCGGCCGGGGAAGGTCCGGCAGGTGGCACGAGAGAGGTAAGGGTCTCGGTGCGAGGACACCACTGCCCTCGGGGGATAGACGGCGCCCTGCCAGGTCGTATCTGAAGGGTGTGGGTGACTGATCAGGTGGTGGCTACAGCGGTGGGTAGCCAGGGACGGCCGGCGGCGAGCTCGACGAGGGCGTCCATGATGTTGCGGCCGTGTGCGGTGGCGGTGGCGAGGTAGGAACGGATCAGCGCGAACTGCTGGGCTCCGTCGAGGGTGCGTAAGCTCCCGGATACCTTCTGCCGGATCTTGACCATGCGGATCTGCTGTTCGGCGGTGTTGTTGTCGAACGGGGACCGCAGATCGACCGCGAAGCGCAGGTAGTCGTCGACACGGTCGCGCATCCGGCGGGCGAGGGCGGCGAGTTTCCGGGCGGTCGGGGACGGTAGCGCCTGGTGCTCCTTCACCGCGACCAGGGCGGCCTGGCGGAACAAGCCGGTCTGCTCAGCCAGCAGAGACGGGTCGATCCCGGTCCGGTTCGCAGCGCGGGCGGTGTCAACGGCCGACTTGAGCGTCAGCAGCGCCTCGGCCGCCTGCCCGGGCCACACCGCTCCGGGTGCCAGTTCGGCGGCGGCGGTCAGTTCGCGGAGCAGGTGCGCGCAGCACAACTGGTGCCCGGTCACGCTGTAGGTGTCGTACGGGGCCCACGCGTCGTGCACGGCGATCCCGGCCATCGAGCCCATGACCTGGCCGGCGTCGATCCCGGCCCGGCCGCGCCTGGCATGCACCCAGACGAGGGTGTACTTGCCGGTGGTGGCCACGTGCACCCAGTGCAGTTTGCCGGCGACCCGCAGCCCGGACTCGTCGGCGTGCACGACGGGCGCGCTGGTCAGCGCGTCGCGGACCTGGTCGACGAACTCCGAATCGGCCAGGGCGTCCCCGGCGCGGGCGTGTGCGGCGGCGACCGCGCCGACCGACATCGGCACCCCGAACAGATCGCTCATGGCCTGCGCGGTACGCGCCTGCGCTCCGAACAGCGCCTGCTGCAGATACACGACGGCCGCGTTCACTCCCGGTCCGTACTGCACCGGGGCGTCCACCCCGTCCGGAGCCCGGCCGGCGGTGACCCGCCCGCACCCGCACCGCCGCGACACGATCCGATGCTCGGTCACCCGCACACCGATGTCCGGCAGGTCGAACACCTGCCGGGCGGCGACCCCGGTCACCGGCGCAGCCGCCAGCCCGTCACCGCACCCGCCACACGTGACCGGTTTGTGCTCGATCCGCTCGTGCGGATCAACGACCTGCCGCAACGTGCGACCTTCATGACCGGGTTGCCCACCCGGGCGCCGACCCGACCGTTCACGCAGCGACTTCGGCGCGGGCTTCGCCAGGCCGTCCGACGACGGAGGTCGCGACGAGTTCGACGAGTCCTGCCCCAGCCGGGCCCGCAGGTCCGCGTTCTCCGCCCGCAGCACCGCGTTCTCCCGCCGCAACTCGGCGTTGTCCCGCTCAAGCTCAACAGCCCGCGCCTCCAAACGGGCGAGCCGCTCAAGCAGCTCCACGATGGATGGCGTTCCGGACACCCCACCATGATCCAGACCAGACCGCGCAGGTCAAGCCGACCCACCGACGAGCACCTGATCAGTCACGGGTGTGGAACACGGAAACCCCGTCACGCGCCGGTTGATCCGGTGGACGTGCCCGTAAGGGGCGTTGACGTGCGCGGCGGGAACAGGATGGCTCAAGAAGCGAACGCCAGGACGTCGAAAGGCACTGGGAAACGCGCGGCACGCGGCTGCTCCTCCAAGCAGTTGCCGTAGCGATAACCACCTGGATACCGGGCACGTTCCCGGACGGGAAACCGGGCTGACGTGAGCCAGGTGAGTTGTGAATGGAAGGTGCGGATGCGCAGGGAATTGCGGGGGATGTTGGACGCTTCGGCGAACAGACCCGCGGACGAGCGCTTCGACTGGTGGCCGGGCGTCGTCTGGTCGAAGGTCGAGGCGGACGTACGTGCGTTGAGGCAACGGATCTTCACGGCGGCAAAGGACGCGGACCACAAGCGGGTCCGCAGCTTGCAACGCCTGATGCTGCGGTCACGAGCGAACGTGCTCGTATCCGTGCGCCGGGTGACGCAGGACAACGCGGGACGCCACACCGCCGGGGTGGACGGTGTTGTCGTTCTCGACGATGAGTCACGGACCGCCATGGTTCAGTGGCCAGAGCTGAAGCAAAGTCAGTTGATCATGGCTGCGATGCGTTGAGCAGGGCTGGGATGAGCATCTTGTCGGCGTGGTGACGTTCCATCACCTGCTTGATCCTGGAGTGTCCAGCGAGCCGGATCAGGGCGATGGTGAGGTTGCGCAGGGCGGCCATGGCGTGGGCGACGCCGCCGAGCCAGGCGTGGTGGGTGTCCTCGCCGAACAGGACGTCACGGACCCAGTGGACCTTGTTCTCGATCCACCAGTGGGTGCGCACGTGTCTGGCGATCTCGGCCCCCGCGCTGGTCAGGCTGGTGATGCCGTGGACGATCTGTTTGCTGATCCGTTGCCCGTCCGGCGCGTACACGTCACGGCGTAGCCGGAACACCGTGGCCGCGCCGGGGAAGTCGACGCCGGTGGCGGGCGCCGTCCAGATGGTGCGGGTGACCCGCAGGCCGCTGCGGCGTTCGGTGTCGGTGTGGTCGCTGGTCGCGGCCGTGGCGGCGGGTAGCCGGTCGGTGATCGCGGCCAGCAGCGCGGGCCTGTTGCCCTTCACGGTGAACACGTAGTCCGCGTCTCGGTTCCGCAGGTAGGTGGCGGTGTCGCCGCTGGGGTGCGCGGCGTCGGCGGTGATCACCGTGCCGGCGATCTCGGTGTGGTCGAGCAGCGCCCGGATCTGGGTGACCTCGGTGGTGCCGGCCGGGACCCGCACCTGGGCGACGACCACCGCGGTGTCGTGGCGCATCGCGGCGAACAGCTGCACGTCGACCCCGTCCGGTCCGCCCGAGTGGCGGACGGTCTTGCCGTCCACCGCCAGCCCGCACTGGTCGGCCGGTGGGGCGAGTCGGGTGGCCAGCCAGGCGCTGACGAGGCGGTCCACCACGGCCGCGTCGACCGCCTCGACCACCCGGCGCAGCGTGTCGCGACCCGGTGCGACGCGGACCCCGAGCACCGGATGCCGGCGGGCGCCAGCGGCGGCCAACAGCGGCTGCGGCAATTCGGCGACCCGGTCGGCGGCCTGCCGGAAGTTGCGGGCTCCGCACAGCAGTGCCATCGTCAGCACGGTCAACACCGCCGCGAGCCGGTGCCGGACGCCCCGGGCCTTCCGTGGATCGGTGACCTGCCCGAACAGTGTCGCCAGCGCGGTGACCTGCCGGGTGTCCACCTCCCCGCGATGATCGGTGACGGTGTCGAACGCGGCGTGGGAGACTGACACGAGCGGCCTTTCTTTGCAGACGACGACTGGCGTAGGAACCTTCATCGTCTACTTGGGAAGGCCGTGCTCGTTCACCACCCCTGGACCGGACCGGCGGACACCATCCTCACCAGGGAAAACAAAGATCAACTAACTTTGCTTTGGCTCTGGTTCAGTGGCTGTCGAAGAACGCGATGACGACGACGCCCTCGCCGGTGAGGCGTGTCTATATCCCGAAAGCGAACGGCAAACGCCGACCGCTCGGCATCCCGACGCTGATCGATCGCGCCATCCAGGCGATGGTCCGTAACGCGCTGGAGCCGGAGTGGGAAGCCCGCTTCGAGCCGGACGTCTACGGCTTCCGGCCCGGACGTGGCTGCCATGACGCCATCGAGTCGATCTTCGGCCTGTGCGGGAAGCGCAAGTCGCTTCGCGCATGGGTGCTGGACGCCGACTTGAAGGCGGCGTTCGACAACATCGACCATGACCACCTCCTGGCCATGCTGAACGGGTTCCCCGCCAGGGAACACGTCGCCGCGTGGTTGAAGGCCGGGGTCATGGAGCACAGGGCTGTTGCGTAGTCGGTTGAGGGCTGGCTGAGCTGGGAGTTTGGGAAGAATTCGGGGGTCTGTGCAGGACGGGCGCGGCCCGTTGGTGATCATGAAGTTGCGAAGCCACATGATCACGAGAAGGACCGCACCCGCCGATGCCATCATCACCTACCGAGATTCTGCTGCCGCACCGACCCACCGATACGCCATCACCGGCGGCGGTCACCGACAGCGAGCATCACGGCCTGTTCGTCGCGTTGAGGGCGGTACCCGATCCGCGTGATCCGCGTGGCCGCCGCTATCCCCTGGTCAGCGTGCTCGCCGTCGCGGTGTGCGCGGTGCTGGCCGGGGCGTGTACCTTCGCCGCGATCGCCGACTGGGTACGGGACCTGGACCGCGCCTCGTGGGTGAGGCTCGGATTCACCGACCGGGTCCCCGCCGCGACCACGGTGTGGCGGCTGTTGATCCGCGTCGACGCGCAGGCCCTGTCGGCGGTGCTGGCCAGCTGGCTGCGGGCACGCACGACACCCGTCACCCGCAGCGGGCGGCGGTGGCGTCTCGTCATCGCCGTCGACGGGAAGGTCGTGCGCGGTGCCCGACTCGCCGACGGACGTCAGGTCCATCTGCTGTCGGCCTACGACACCAGCACCGGCGTCGTGCTCGCCCAGGTCCAGATCGCCGCGAAATCCAATGAGATCCCGGCGTTCACGCCTCTGCTGCGCCTGGTCGCCGCCCAGCTGGGATCGCTGACCGACGTCCTGGTCGTCGCGGACGCCCTGCACGCCCAGACCGGACACGCCGAGTACCTGGCCGCCGCCGGCGGACATCTGATGGTCACCGTAAAGGCCAACCAGCCGACCACGTTCGCCCAGCTCAAAGCTGTTCCCTGGGCGCAGGTCCCGGTCGGAGCCCGGACCCGCGAGACCGGACACGGCCGCACGGAGACCCGCACCGTCAAGGCCGTCACCGTGGCGACTCCCGGCGGGCTCGGCTTCCCCCACGCCCGGCAGGCCGTCCGGATCACCCGTACCCGTACGGTCAAGGGCAGGACCAGCCGCGAAACGGCGTACCTGACCGTGTCCCTGCCCGCTGGACAGGCCCAACCCGCCGACCTCGGCAGCTGGGCACGAGCAGAGTGGCATATCGAGAACCGCCTGCACTACGTCCGCGATGTCACGTTACGTGAGGACGCGCATTACGCCCGGACCGGCAACGGACCCGCCGTCTTCGCCACACTCCGTAACACCGCGGTCGGCTACCACCGCAGCAACGGCGAACCCAACATCGCCCGCGCCACCCGACGCGCGAACCGCCGTTCTACAGACCTCATCGACGCCGTGACCAGGAGTAACCCGACTACGCAATAGCCCTGGAGGACTTCCCAATAGGCTTCGAGCCGATTGGCACCGAGGTTCGTCGATATTACGTGGGGTGACGGCCTGTGGTGTGACCAAGGTGGGCGTGTCGTTTGTGGAAACGGCGGCCGGCGACGTCTGGATCATCTGGGTTGTGTGGACTCAAACGATCGACGGCCGGCCGCCGCGCTGTGAGCGTATGACCGGACTGGACTCCGATCA
Organism: Solwaraspora sp. WMMB762; assembly: GCF_049179115.1. Classification (NCBI taxonomy): domain Bacteria; kingdom Bacillati; phylum Actinomycetota; class Actinomycetes; order Micromonosporales; family Micromonosporaceae; genus Solwaraspora; species Solwaraspora sp. WMMB762. The sequence continues at coordinate 5,824,495 of NZ_JBMHMD010000001.1, read as the reverse complement.
ACTGGACTGGCTGTACGAGCAGGTGGACGCGCTGGTCGACTGGGACCTGCCGGTGGGGCGCCCTCGGGCGTTGCCGCTGTACACGGCGTTGGTGCTGGTGTTGTTCGGGCTGCGGCACAATCTGGCGCCGGACGTGATCGGTGAGGTTTTCGGCTGCGGTTCGACGACCGTGGAGCGGTATCAGGAGGAGCTGGAGCCGCTGGTGGACGTGGTGTTGACCCCGCTGTACGAGCAGGTCCGTGACCAGGCCCGCCGGGACGCGGTCCTGGTCGATGGTCTGGTCGCGCCGGTCGGGGAACGCGACGACGTCGACGGGCTGTTCTCCGAGAAGAAGGGCTTCTGTGGGCAGAACGTGCAGGTGGTGGCCAATCTCGCCGGGCGGGTGGTCGATGTGGGTGACCCGTGTCCGGGTGGCATGCACGACCGGAAGGCGTTCGACGTGTCCGGGATCGCCGCCGGGTGGGCCGGCCACTACGCCCCCGGCGGGCCCGGGATGATCGGTGACAAGGGGTACCAGGGTGCCGGCATCGTGAGTCCGTACAAGAAGCCTCGGGGTCGGGAGTTGACCGGGGTCCGACGCGCGTGCAACACCGCACTCAACCGGCTCCGCGCCGCCGTCGAACGCGCGATCGCCCATCTGAAGTGTTGGAAGGTTCTCAAGACCGGGTTCCGCAGATCGTTGGAACACTTTCCTGCCACATTACGTACGGTAATGAAGTTGGAGATCTTTCGCGTTTACGGATTACGTTGAGAAAGCCCGGTAATAGTTTCGGGAAGTCCTCCTGGTTCCGGCTCGGAGGAGTGGTCATGGCGCAACGACGCCGGGCAGGCTGAGCAGGGCACGCATGTTGCGCGCCACGGCACCGCGCGTCACCTCGTACCGGTCCGGTTGTTCAGGGGCGCTGAGGCAGTCGCGCCAAGCGAGAGCCCGACAGACGATGCCACCCGGCCGAGCTACCTCAAACGCTTCCTCGCGCGCATCCTCGGGCAGGTACTCCGCCCAGTGCGACAGGTATGTGTCGATGAGCCGCTGAGCCATCCGGTCGCGGTCGGGTGCCACCGACAACAACGGATCGCGAAGGACCATGGTCAGGGAGTAGAGCGGATGGCCCAGAATGCTCTCCGCCCAGTCCAGGAAAACGAATCTATCCCCGGAGATGGCGATGCAGTCGCGCCAGAAGTCGGTGTTCTGCAGGGTCTCCGGCATGCCGTACGAGGCTAGGCGCTCACAGGTGCGACGGAAGACTGGCACGTAATCTCGCAACATCCGGTACTCGGTATCCGAGAGACCAGCCTCGTCATTGGTCAGCATCAACGCGGTGTCCGCGACCAGATCCTCGAATTGGTCGGGCAGTAGCGGCAATCGCCTGTCCGGAAGGCCCAAAGCCAGGAATTCGTCCGTTCGCGCGGCCGTCTCCACCTGCATCTGCGCGTACCGGGAGACAGCGGCCGCGTAAACGTCGATGTCGCGCGTGACATCTTCGATCATCGAATACGGCGCGATATCACGAGTCAGGAGCCAGTGCCGGTCGGCTTCGATGGCCACGACTCGGGGAACACTATCGGGGAACCACTCACTTAATGCCTGCACGAGCCGAGGCTCATGGGCGAATGCCTGCGGCGCCGCCTTGAAATACAGCAGACCGCCGTCCGCGGGAAGCCGAAGGGTGCAGGAGTACGGGGAAACAACGTACTGCCCCACAGGCCCAGAGGGGGTCAGACCGGCCGCCTCGGCCTGGTCCCGCATCCATCGACTCGCCTCGTCGAACCATCCCGGGACCGCCCATGCAGGCGCCTCAGCAAACGCGCGGCCAGCATTGTGGCGGCCAGCCCATTCGGCGACAGCCTTCCGTTGGCCAACCGCCGCCGGCTTCAGCGTCAATACCTCCTGCACGGTACGCCACCGCGCCGCCGTGTGCCGCACCGTGCCAGAACGGGACCCAGTACAGAAGTAGACGTACGCAGAGCTGTTTCCATTTAGTAGCTCCCAACCCCGGGCGAGGACCGTGGCGTCCACTCCGTAATCGCGCCGCAGGTCGGCGGTCACCTCCGAAGCGAGGCTGTCGGTGTGCCACGGCAAGCTCCAACCTTGTGGGCCGTCCACTACGAGCAGGGCAGACCGCTCAAGATCAGCCACAAGGCTGTAGGCCGCGATGTCGTGGGTGTTTGTCAACCTGGCTCCAATCACAGTGCTCCCCGTTTCAGCCCGACACGGGGCCCGATGCAACGACGTGTCGACACCCGCGCCGAGAAGGAGCGATCGCAGGCACGGGCCACCTTAAATGCGTCTGCGCCCCGCATCTAGACAGATCGACAAGTTACCATCCCGACGCCGTTCCGTCCGTCCCGTCACAGTCGGTACTGGGCCCAATGCCACGTAGCCTAAGTTGATCTTGGGCTTGACCTGCGGGTTTAGTGTGGACTCCTGGACGGTGCGGCGTGGCGGGACGACCACGGCTCGGCTGGCTGTTTTGATCACGGGTCATGTCGGTGGATGTGGTGGACCGTCCGGTGGCGCGGCCGGATCAGGTCACGCTCGGGGTGTTGATCTCGCAGGTGTCGCGGGAGGAGGTCGACGCCGCGATCGAGGTGTGCGGGGTGCGGGAGCAGCGGTCGGATGGGCCTGCCCCGTTTTGACGGACATCCGAGATCAGGGGACCTGGGGCCCCCGGGAGGATGTCCAGCATCATGGAGAGCGTGGGAAAGAAGCGATCGAGGCCGCGGCGGGCGTTCACGCCGGACTTTAAGGCTGAGACCGTGGAGTTGTGTCAGCGTGGTGACCGCACGGTCGGGCAGGTCGCCAGGGATTTCGATCTGACCGAGACCGCGGTGCGGGCGTGGGTCAAGCAGGCCGAACTCGACGCCGGGACCCGATCCGACGGGCTGACGTCGGATGAGCGGGCCGAGTTGGCCCGGCTACGAGCGGAGAACCGGCGGCTCCGCGAGGACGTCGACATCCTCAAACGGGCCACGGCCTTCTTCGCGTTAATGCCAGGCTGATCGATGTCCGGAGGGGTTCGCTCGTTTCTTCGTTGCCCCGGCCCGCGCGGCTGGTGGCTTGTCCTGATGTGCGGCCTCGTCGGACACCGCGCCGGGCGGGGAGTGGCTTGATAGGAGCCTGCGAAACGCTCGATTGAGGCATGCCCCCTCGTCCGGCTCGTGGACCTGCCCCCTGTCTGCGGTGAGGAGCCGGCATGACCGTGATCGGAATCGACGCCCACAAACGCACCCACACGCTGGTCGCAGTCGACGACCTTGGCCGCAAGCTCGGTGAACGGACCATCGCCGCCACGGACGAGGGCCACTTCCAGGCACTGGAGTGGTCCGCCCGATGGACCCAGGTGACCTTCGCCGTCGAGGACTGCCGGCATATGACCCGCCGGCTGGAACGTGACCTGCTACGCGCCGGGCAGCGGGTGGTACGGGTGCATACCCGGCTGATGGCCGCCGCGCGCAGGTCCGGGCGCCAGCGCGGCAAGTCCGACCCGATCGACGCCGAAGCGGTCGCGTTGGCCGCGCTGCGTGAACCCGACCTGCCCAACCGCCTACCTCGACGGGCCCACCCGGCAGGTGAAACTGTTGTCCGACCACCGCCACGACCTCGTCGTGGAACGCACCAAACTGTGCGGTCGGCTCCGCGGCACCTGCACGAGCTGGACTCCGAACTGCAGGTACCTTCCCGCGGGCTGCGCCGTTACCGTGTCATCGACGAGTTGACCGTGGCCCTCGCCGAGGTCGACGGCACGGTCGCCCGGATAGCCCGGGACCTGTTGACGCGCTGCCGGGAGCTGACCGAGCAGATCAACGCCCTCGAGCGTGAGCTGCGGGGGGGCTGGTCACGGCGATGGCGCCGACGTTACTGGGCATCCCCGGGTTGGGCGTGCTCGGCGCGGCGATGATCCTCGGTGAGACCGCCGGCGTGGGACGGTTCCGGTCGAAGGACGCCTACGCCCGGTTCAACGGCACGGCTCCGATACCTGTGTGGTCGGGCAACAAGGTCCGGGTCCGGCTCAACCGTGGCGGGAACCGCACGATCAACACCGCCTTGCACATGGCCGCCGTCACCCAGGCCCGTGGGATCGGGCCGGGCGCGGCGTACATCGACACGCTACTCAGCAGGGGAAAGACCAGAACTGAGGCGTTGCGGCTGCTCCGTCGACGGCTGTCCGACCGGGTCTTCGCCGCGCTGGTGGCCGACGAACAATCGGACCTGGCACCCGCCGGCACGGCCACCACGGTCGACCGCGACATCACCAGAGACGACCTGATGGCGGCGGCTTGACATAGGAGCATCACGGAGACCCGGTGAACGTGTACCCGTTCATCGAGGCGGAGAAGGCGCGGCCCGACGGGAACGTGAAGCGTTCCTGTGAGCTGGGAGGTCACCCGGTCCGCCTACTACCAGCACCGCACCAGTGGTCCGTCGCGGCGGGAACGCGACGACGTCGACCTGACCGCCCGCATCGCGGAGATCCACGCCGACTCGGCCGGCACCTACGGCGCGCCCCGGGTCCGCGCCGAACTCGCCGCCCAGGGGCGGCGGCACTCCGGCAAGCGGGTCGCGCGGCTGATGCGGGGCGCCGGGTTGTGCGGCCGCACGCCGAAGCGGTGGCGGACCACGACCGTGCCCGACCCGGGCGCGGCGTTGTCGGCGGACCTGATCCGCCGGGACTTCGACGTCGCCGCCGGCCGGGTCGACACCCGCTGGTGCGGCGACATCACCTACGTCCGGTGCGCCCGCGCCTCGGGACTCTGCCCGGATTCTCGGAACTTCACGTAACGGGCAACGGTGTGATGATCACACCCCGCCAACTCAGCCGCCGCACGGTAACTGCCCGTGAGGTCGTATGCCTCCAAGATTTCCACGATCTCCCTGCCGCTCTTCACGCCGTCGACCCTCGCCGACCGGCACTCTGACCTGGTCAGCGGGGAGGTATCTGGCCATCCACGGGGAGATCCCTGGCCACCAACGGGGCGATAAATGACCGCCTACGGGGAGTATTCACTGGCCGCCGACACCGTTGCCACACCAGCACAAATTCGATGTGGTGCGGTGCCTCGCTGACGGTCTCGGACCCGGCAAAACTTCGACCAGCCGGGCGGGTCAACGGGCCGACGTAACCACTACCACCAGGCACATCGCTCCGGGAAGAAGGACGGTTTACGGCTGCCCGACCATGCTCCCACCGCTGGAGCAGGCCGCTCCAAGAGGCCCGACAGAGTCCACCTCGTGAGACGATGTGATACGCGATGCCAGCAGCATTCACAAGAATCGCTTGAAAATGCCGCTGACCTGCGGTTTCGGGTGGAGCCGAGGGGACTCGAACCCCTGACCCCCACACTGCCAGTGTGGTGCGCTACCAGCTGCGCCACGGCCCCCGGTCGGCCCGGATCTCCCGGGCACCCGGCAATACTACACACGCCGCCCCGCGCGGTCATCTCGCGGGGTCGGGCTCACGACGTACGGGTTCACCGACGTACGGGTCTGCTCGGCGACCCGCGCGGTCAGTTCATCGAGACGTCGGCCGGGAAGTGGGCCACCGCGGCCATCATGCCGCGCTGGCGGCGCAGCACCATCGGCCAGAGATCGTCCGGGCGGGCCATGAACGGATCGTCCGGCAGGCCCTCCAGCACGAACCAGGAGCCGGCGTTGATCTCCTCCTCCAGCTGCCCGGCGGACCAGCCCGAGTAGCCGGCGAAGACCCGGATCCCGGAGATCGACTCGGCGAGCGGCCCCGGGTCGGTCGACAGGTCGACGGTGCCGAGCGGGCCGGCGATCCGGTGGAAACCCTTCACCCGGCCGGTCTGGGTCCGGGTACGGGCCAGGCAGATCGCCGACTCGGGCTGCACCGGGCCACCCTCGAACAGCACCGACGGTTCCCGGGCGAGACTGCTCCAGCCACCCAGCACTTCGGCGACCGGCACCTCGGTAGCCCGGTTCAGCACCACCCCGAGCGCTCCCCCGGCCTCGTGGGCGACCAGCAGCACGACCGTACGGTCGAAGTTGGGATCCTTGAGCGTGGGCGTCGCGACCAGCAGTTGGCCGGTCATCGACGCCATCGACCGTCCCCCGATCCGCTGACCTTCACCGTGCACCTCGACCTCCCGTACCTGCCCGCGTGGCGCAGTCACGACCCCCACGGTCCGCGCGGACGGCGCGGCGACGATCCGCCACGGGTGCAGTGAAAGCCATGCCTGGCACCATAGCTTGCTCGACTGCGCCCGGTTAAGGTCTAACCGCGCGGGCGTGGCACGGGCGTTTCCGGCCACCCTGCCCGAAACCGGGAGGGACCTGATGCAGGCGCAGGCAGAGCTGGCGGTGATCGGCGGATCCGGGCTGTACGCGTTGCTGGACAACGCGACGGAGCACCGGGTGCCGACCCCGTACGGTGAACCGTCCGATCCGATCACCGTCGCCGACGTCGGCGGGCGGCGGGTCGCGTTCCTGCCCCGACACGGCCGTGACCACCGGCATCCGCCGCACCGCATCCCGTACCGGGCCAACATGTGGGCGTTGCGTTCGCTCGGCGTACGCCAGGTGCTGGCGCCGTGCGCGGTCGGCGGGCTGCGCCCGGAGCTCGGCCCGGGCACCTTCGTCGTGCCCGACCAGCTGATCGATCGGACCAGCGGACGGGTGCAGACCTTCTACGACCAGGGTGCGGTGCACGTCAGCTTCGCCGACCCGTACTGCCCGACCGGGCGGTCGGTGCTGCTGCGGGTCGGCGCCGAGCAGGGCCTGCAGCCACGCGACGGCGGTGCGGTGGTGGTGGTCGAGGGGCCACGGTTCTCCACCCGGGCGGAGTCCAGGTGGTTCACCGCGATCGGCGGCGCGGTGGTCAACATGACCGGCCACCCGGAGGCGGTCCTCGCCCGTGAGCTGGCGCTGTGCTACACGTCGATCGCCCTGGTGACCGATCTGGACGCGGGTGTCGAGGGTGGGCACGCGGTCACCCAGGAAGAGGTGTTCCGGGTGTTCGGCGAGAACACCGCCCGGCTGCGCGCGTTGCTGCTGGCCGCGCTGGCGACCTGGCCGATGGATCGGGACTGCCCGTGCCCGCAGTCACTCGACGGCATCACCCTGCCCGTCGAGCTGCCCTGACGGTGCCAGCACCACCACGGCGGCGCTGATCCCGGCGACGTCGAGGCACATCCGGATCCGGTTGCCGGTCGCCGCGTCACCGGCCAGGATCACCGCCTCCCCGGTGGGGAGGTTCCAGGCTCCGGCCGGTGGGCGTTGCCCGGGCAGGCCCCGGCCGAGCAGTTGGGACATGGTCGCGGCGGCGTCGTCCGGTTCCTGGCCCGGGCCGTACGGCTGCGGCATGGCTCAGCCGACCGCGATGACGTGCAGCGGGCGACCGGTGAGTGCGTCGAGCACTGTACGGTCACCGAGCGCCTCGTCGAGGGTCACGGTGACCGGGTGGAACAGCAGTTGGTCGGTGCACTCCTGCGCCGTGCGGGTCACGCCGCCGGCGACCACCACCGCGTCGGCGTACTCCTGGACGAACGGGGTGATGTCGGTGTCGCACGCGCCGACGCCGAGCCGGTACGCCAGGTCGGTCCCGTCGACGTCGGTGAGATTCTGCGCGGTGACGAACGTGGTCATCCCGGTCGGCTCCGGCACCTGCGGTTCGGGCGCCGGTACGGCGACCGATTCGTCGACGGCGACCCGGGCGACCGGCCCGTCGAGTTCGGCGACGTCGAACAGCCAGGCGGGCACCTGCGCCGTGCCCCGGCTGGTCAGCAGGTCGACGGTGCCGAGCGTGGCAGCCGTGACGGTCAACGCCTGGCAGCCGAGCTGACCGGAGTCAGTGACGCTGTCGTCCGGGCCGGGTGTGCCGCTGCCGGCCAGGTCGGTGGCGCTGCCGGTGGGGTCGGGGCCGGGCCGGGCCGCCTCGCACTGCGGCGGGTCACCCTGGCGTAGTTCGGCGTACGCGTCGGCGGCGCTGACCAGCGGTACGCTCAGCGTCCCGTCGGGGAAATCGACGGTGCCGTCGGCGGGTGTCTCGGTCGGCACGGTCAGCTCGGCCCGGTACCACCCGGCGTGGAACGCCTGCTCGGTCTCCGGGGTGAACCCGGGCTCGGCGGGGAGGACGGTGCGGCTCTGCAGGGGTGCGTAGCCGGCCAGCCACTCCTGCCGCCCGCTGGCGGTGCGCCACGCCTCGGAGACCTCGTCGGCGCGCTGCTGGAAGGTCTCCCAGCGTTCGTCGGCGGACCCGCCCGGCCCACCGGGTCCGGTCCCGTCGGTCCGCGCGCAACCTGCGATCAGGATCAGTGGTATGCCCAACAGGGCGGTGAAACGGCGCATGTCGGGTCAGACGCACCAGGTTGGCAGCGGGTTCCCAGACCAACTAGGCGATCGACTACATATAGTGAAGCCGGCCGTACAACGCAGCCGGCCCACCGCCTGGTGGCGATGGGCCGGCTGTCGTCCGTGGAGGTGCCGGGAATCGAACCCGGGTCCTTCGGCGTCTTGCCAGGGCTTCTCCGAGCGCAGCTCGCTGTGCCTCTACTCGGCCCCATCGATCACGCGAGCGAGTCGATGTGACGGGCCCAGTCGCGTTTGATCTCGCCGCACGAACCCCGCGACCGGGTTCGCTAGGCCAGCCCTCTCACTGATGCCGGTTACTGGGCCGAAGGCAGTCCCAGACCGACAGACTTGCTACTCGCCTCAGGCGGCGAGAGCGAAGTCAGCGCGCTTAGAGTTGGCGCTTATTGGTTTCCGACGACCGATTCACGAGACGACGTCGGCTTCCTCGGCTCGCTTCCCCTGCCGCAACGTACGAAGTCGAAACCAGTCACCCCCTGGTGTGCGGCGCGGCCCAGAGGTGGTCCGCGTCCGTACCGATCCTAACGCCTCCGGCCCCGGGCTTCATCCCGGTTACGGCCAGAAGCCAACGACGAAGATCGGCACATTGCCAGGAAGGAAGGATTATACGTCGAATGTCCGATTCTGTCGCTCGCCGGTAAGTCGCTCGACGTTCGCCCCTGCCGCGTGTCTACCCACGCTGGTCAGCCCATCCCCTTGCCGCGCCGGCCCACTGCCCGCTGGATCTCCCGGTCGGCGTCCCGCTTGGCCAGATCCTGTCGCTTGTCGTAGGACTTCTTGCCGCGCGCGAGTGCCAGCTCGACCTTGGCCCAGCCGTCGGAGAAGTACACCGAGAGCGGGACCAGGGTCAACCCGCCCTCCCGCAGCTTGCCGAGCAGCCGGTCGATCTCGGTGCGATGCAGCAGCAGCTTGCGGGTCCGGCGGGGCTCGTGGTTGGTCCAGGTGCCCTGGTCGTACTCCGGGATGTGCATGCCGTACAGGAAGATCTCGCCCTGCCGTTCCTGGGCGAAGGCGTCCACCAGCGAGGCCCGGCCGGACCGCAGCGACTTGACCTCGGTGCCGGTCAGCGCCATGCCGGCCTCGTACACGTCGGTGATGGCGTAGTCGTGTCGGGCCTTGCGGTTCGAGGCGACGACCTTGCGCCCTTTCTCCCGTGGCATGGCTGCCTCCTCTCCCGACCCGGGCGCTGCCGCTCAGACGCGGCGCCGACGGACAACCGCGCCATGGTACCGCGCGACGACGCGCCGGCCGGTACCGGTTTTCCCGGTACCGGCCGGCGCGCGGCGGCAGATCGAGTCGATCGGGTTGAGCGTCAGACCCGCAGGTAGAAGCGCAGCGTCACCCAGGCGGTGATCGCGCTGACCAGGCCACCGACGCCGGCCATCACCGGGAACATCAGCAGTACGCTGCTCCACTCGATCGGGGTCAGCAGTTCGGTGAGGTCGCGCAGCGAGCCGTCGAGCAGGAACATCTTGCCCAGCACCAGGGCGCCGAAGCCCAGCAGCGAGCCGAACAGGCCGGCGACGACGGCTTCGAGTACGAACGGGGCCTGGATGAACCAGTTGGAGGCGCCGACCAGCCGCATCACGGCGACCTCGCGCCGCTTGCTGTAGGCCGCGACCTGGATCGTGTTGCCGACCAGCAGCAACGCCGCCACCGCCATGATCGACGCGGCGATCAGCGCCATGCTCTGCACCGAGCCGAGGATGTTGAAGATCTTGTCGAGCAGCCTGCGCTGGTCGACGATCTCGTCGATGCCCTCGGTGCCGTTGTACTTGTCGAAGATCGCCTGGTATTCCTCCGGATCGACCAGCTTGATCCGGAACGATTCGGGCAGTTGGTCCGGCTCGACCGCGTTGACCAGGTCCGGAGCGTCGGCGTAGAGCGTCTGGAAGCGGTTGTACGCCTCCTCCTTGGACTCGTACGTGACGTTAGAGATCAACGGGTCGGCGTCGAGCGAGCTCTGCAGGCTGTCGCGTTGCTCGTCGGAGACGTCGGACACCAGGAAGATCGAGACCTCGATCTGATCGTAGTAGAAGTCCTTCATCGAGTTGACCTGCAGGTACATCAGGCCACTCGCGCCCAGCATGGTGAGCGACACCGCCATGGTGATGATCATGGCGACGGTCATCGTCACGTTGCGCCACAGCCCGACCATCACCTCGGACAGGACGTATTTCGCGCGCATCGGGTTCCTCTTCCGGATCTGCCGCTGGATGGTGGTACTAGGCCGCCACGTGCCGGTGCCGGCCGACACAGGCCCCGGTGGAGCCGTGGTGGCTGGTTAGCCGTAGACGCCGCGAGCCTGGTCGCGGACGATCCGGCCGGCCTCGATCTCGATGACCCGCCGCCGCATCTGGTTGACGATGTTCGAGTCGTGGGTGACCATCACGACCGTGGTGCCGGTGCGGTTGATCCGGTCCAGCAGCCGCATGATCTCGATCGAGGTGTCCGGGTCGAGGTTTCCCGTCGGCTCGTCGGCGAGCAGCACCAGCGGCCGGTTGACGAACGCCCGGGCCACCGCGACGCGCTGCTGCTCGCCACCGGAGAGTTCGTGCGGGTAGCGGTGCTCCTTGCCGCCCAGACCGACCAGTTCCAGCACCTCCGGGACGACTCGCCGGGCGACCGCCTTGGTCTTGCCGATCACCTCGAGGGCGAAGGCGACGTTCTCGTACGCGGTGCGGTTGGGCAGCAGCCGGAAGTCCTGGAACACGCAGCCGATGGAGCGCCGGAAGTTGGGGATCTTCCAGGAGCGCATGGTCGTGACGTCCTTGCTGTTGACGATGACCTTGCCCTTGTTGGGGGTCACCTCGTGCAGCAACAGCTTGATGATCGTGGACTTGCCGGAGCCGGACGGACCGATGAAGAAGACGAACTCGCCCTTCTCGATCGCGACCGACACGTTGTCCAGCGAGGGCCGGGACGCCTTCGGGTACGTCTTCGTCACTTGCTCGAGCGCAATCACGGGTGGTGAGTCTACGCGGTGTAACGGCTACGCCAAGTCCAGCCTGATGGCGGATGTCTCCTATGTCGGTAATGCGCGAGGTTTCGTACCAGCAAATCCCCGCGAAACCCAGGAAATCAGCCGTCCGGACCGAACCGACACCACCCGAAATGATGGGTTCAGTCACAGGCCGTACATGAGACTTGAATACGAATAGTAGTTAGGCAACTGCTACCGGTATCAGTCCTCGGCGAGTTCCTGTTGCTTGCGCCAGCGGATGCCAGCCTCGATGAAGGCGTCCAGGTCGCCGTCGAGCACCGCGGTGGGGTTGCCGGTCTCCTGCTCGGTCCGCAGATCCTTCACCATCTGGTACGGGTGCAGCACGTAGGACCGCATCTGGTCGCCCCATGAGCCGGCGGCGTCGGTCTTGAGCCCGGCCATCTTGGCCTGCTCCTCCTGCCGCTTGCGCTCCAGCAGCCGGGCCTGCAGCACGCGCAGCGCAGCCGCCTTGTTCTGCAGCTGGGACTTCTCGTTCTGGCAGGTGACCACGATGCCGGTGGGGACATGGGTGAGCCGAACGGCCGAGTCGGTGGTGTTCACGCTCTGCCCGCCCGGCCCCGACGACCGGTAGACGTCCACCCGGATCTCGTTCTCCGGGATGTCGATGTGATCGGTCTGCTCGACCACCGGCAGCACCTCGACGCCGGCGAAGCTGGTCTGCCGCCGGCCCTGGTTGTCGAACGGGCTGATCCGCACCAAACGGTGCGTTCCGGACTCTACGCTGAGGGTGCCGAACGCGTACGGCGCCTTAACCGTGAAGGTGGCCGACTTGAGACCGGCCTCCTCCGCGTACGACGTCTCGTAGACCTCGGTGGGGTAGCCGTGCCGCTCCGCCCACCGCAGGTACATGCGCAGCAGCATCTCGGCGAAGTCGGCGGCGTCGACGCCGCCGGCCCCAGCCCGGATCGCCACCAGCGCCTCCCGGGAGTCGTACTCCCCGGAGAGCAGCGTGCGCACCTCCAACTCCTCGATCGCCTTGTGCAACCCGGCCAGCTCGGTACCGACTTCGGCGACCGTGCCGGCGTCCTCCTCCGCCTGCGCCATCTCCAGCAGCAAGGCCGCGTCGTCCAGCCGGGTGCGCAACGACTCCAGCTTGGCGATCTCCGCGTTCGCGTACGACAGCCGGGAGGTGACCTGCTGTGCCCTCGCCTGGTCGTTCCAGAGGTCGGGGGCAGAGGCAGCCTCCTCCAGCTCCGCCCGGTCGCGGCGCAGTCGATCAATGTCGATGACCGCCTCGATCCGGCGAAGCGTGGCGTCAAGATCTTTTAGCTGGTCGGCATAGTCGGCAGTGGTCACAACCGACAACAATACGTCGTGACCACCGACGACCGGCGCCGGTGGTCAGCCCACCGGTGCGGTCTTCAGCCAGGAGAGTGCGGCCTTGTGGTAGGCGACGGCGAACTCGAGCGCGGCGGCCCCGAAGGTGTCGCCGTTCTTCTTCGCCTCGCGTGCCTGCTCGCGGGCCGCGGCCAGCGCCTCGGTGTGGTGCTCGCTCGCGTCCGCGTAGACCGTCTTCAACTGGTCGGCCGTGTGGTGCTCGCCGAACGCCACCCGCAACGCGATCGGGTTACGTACCGAGTCGCGACCCGGGGCGTCGGCCAACCACTTGAGGAACGCCCGCTTGCCGGCCGCGGTGATCGCGTACGGCTGGCTCGACCGCGGCCCGGGCTTGCCGAGCCGGACCAGGCCCTGCTCGGCGAGCACCGGTAGCTCCCGGTACACCTGGCTTCTGGTCATCGACCAGTAAGCGCCAAGTCGACGGTCAGCTTCAGCCATCAGCTGCCCGCCTGTCATGGGTCCTTCATGGAGCAGGCCGAGAAGGGCTGCCGCCGTGGGATTGATTCGTACATCCGCCATGCCCTCTACGCTGCCACTTTGTCGCCTCTACGTCCAGGATTTGGCGCGATCCGCGACCAACCGTGTTCTAAAGTGCACTGTCTGTGGACGACGGTCCGGTAAGGAAGATCAATATTTACCATCAGGCAGCAAAACGGACAAAGAATATGTTACCCGTAGCAACATGCCCAGGCGCAGGAATCATTAGTGAAGTTTGAAGCATGAAGTCTACTTCGTCTGACTAGTTCGGAGTGTCCGGTCCGGCCACCCCGGACATCGGCCACTGTGGCACCGGGTCCCCGATCCGGAGCCCCAGCTCACCGGGCATATCCTCTGGAAAGCCTGGTAGCTGTCCCGGATCGGACGGTTGCGGCGTCCCGATGGCCACACCAGACCCAGCCGTCCCGCTCGAACCTACCTGGCCGGTGGGACCAACCGGGCTCCCCGACGGCGTCCCGTCCTGCTGTTTTCCCGGGGAAACCGACCTCGGCGATGACTCCGCAGCCGGCGGTGCCGACGGCACCGCCGCGCCGACCGGGCCGATCGGACCGCTGAGCCGACCCGGCTGCGAGCCGGCCCCCTGTCCGGCCGCCAGGGTGAGACCCGTTACCAACGCCGACAACGCGAGCCCCGCTCCGGCCAACCCGCCGAACTGCAGCGCCCTGCGTCGTGGCCGCGCTCCCACCGGAGCCGCAGAAGCGGCCGGAACGTCCCGGGGCCACCAGGTGACCGCATCCGCCGGCAAGGCCGGCAACGCCGGCCAGCCGTCGAGCGCCGGCTCCAGACCACGCAGCCGGGCGACGAGCGACCGGGCGGTCGGCCGGTCGGCCGGCCGTGCCGCCAGGCACTGCTCGATCACCGGCCACACCGCCGGTGGCAGCCCGGGCGGTGGTACCGGCACACACCGCCGGTGCCGGGCGAGGACCTCGTCGGCGTTCCCGCCACGGTACGGCGTACGGCCGCACAGCAACTCGAACAGCACGATGCCCAGGGCGTAGACGTCCGACGACCAGGTCGGCGGACCGCCGCTGGCGATCTCCGGCGCGGCGTACTCCGGGGTGGCCAGGGTGGCCCGGTCCGGCGCCGACGCCGACGCGTGCCCGGTCCGGGCGGCACCAAAGTCGATCAGCCGTACCCGGCCGCCGTCCGCCGGCGCCAGCAGGTTCGCCGGTTTGACATCGCCGTGCGCGATGTCCCGTTCGTGCAGGTACGACAGAGCAGTGGCGACCTGCGCGGCGACGGCGACCGCGACAGCCGGGGGCAGCGGACCGTCCCGGCGGATCCGGTGGCGCAGGTCGTCGCCGTCGACCAGGTCCAGAACCAGGGCGGGCAGGTCGCCCACGGCGGTCCGGGCCCGGAGCCGGATCACGTTCGGATGGTCCAGCCGGGACAGCAGAGCGGCCTCGGTGTGGAAGCCCTCCACCAGATCGGGATACTCGGCGGCGTCCGACCGGAGCACCTTCACCGCCACCGGCACGTCGTCCTGCAGATCGTGCCCATGGTGCACCGCGCCGACCGCCCCACGGGAGAACTGCGCCCCCAGCCGGTACCGCCCGTCGAGCGCCTGTCGCGTGCCGTACTGCCCGTCCACTCCGTCGACGGTAGGTGTGCGGCCGAGGCACGACGGTCACCAAACTGACGCTTGGCACGAACCTGGGAGGGATCCGCGTCACTGTGACGGGAAGTTGTCCGACCGTGGACGTCAGCGGGTGCCGGCCGAGCCCACCGCCGGCTCGGAGCCGACAGCAGGTTCGGGATCCTCAGTCGGCGCGGCATCCTCAGTCGGCTCCGGATCCGGCTGGCCGGGCAACGTCCGGCCGAGGCAGATCAACGCGGTGAACGCCGCAGTGAACAGGACGATCAGCGCCGAGTTGATCCGGGCACCGTCGGCCATGGTCTGGAAGGCCTGGTCGCTCTCACTGAACGACCGGGCCAGATCGAGCAACTGGGCACCGCCGACCCGGGTGACCACCTCGGCGATCACCAACAGCAGGCCGGGACCGGCCCCGGCGACCAGGTATCCCGGCCAGGGCAGCGGCCGGCCGGACCGGCGTACCGCCCGGTGCAGGTAGCCGAAGGTCACCAGCCCGGCGAGGGCACCGGCCAGCAGGGCGGTGACCCAGACCAGTCGGGACTGCGCGGCCAGCACCGATCCGGCGGTGTCGGCGGCTCCGAACAGCTCCAGCAACGGCCCCTTGGCCAGTTCCCGGGCGGTCGTCGTGCCGGCGACCGCCAGCGCGCCGGCGGCGGCCGCCGCCGTCAGCAGGCCGGCCCGGCGGTGCAGACCGGTCAGCACGCCGCCGACCGTGGCGCCGGCGAACAGCGCCCAGCCGAGGATCTGGACGGCCGACCCGCCCCGGCCGTCGCCGTACACGACGGCGGCGGCGGCACCGACGCCGGTCGACGCTCCGCAGCCGAGGGCGACGAGCAGTCTCGGCACCGTCGCCGCGCCCAGCCACCGGTCCGCCAGCCGGCGGACCACCTGGGCGACACCCGCTCCGGCGATCAGCGCCGCGAAGATCACCGCCGGGAGCCCGTACGCGGTCTCGGTCACCGCGAGCACCCCGTCGGTGGACGACCCCAGGGTGCTCAGCACGGAGACGATCAGCAGGGTCACCCAGGCGAGGCTGAGCAGGCCGAGAACGACTGCCGCGCCGACCGAGCCGTCCGGGCCCACCTCGGCGTCGCCAACCGAGCCGTCTGGGCCCACCTCGGCGTCGGGGGCGGCTGCGGGTTGGCTGGTCATCGCTGGTGCCCTCCTGGTCGTCGGCGTGCTGTCGCCCGGTGCCGACCAGGGTACGCGGATCGGCGTGCGGGTCAGCCTGGCGTGCGACGATGGGACCCGGACCGCGTCGCCGTGGCCGCCCCACCGGGTGCCCCGACGGGTCCGTCTTTCGCCGACGTTGTCGAGATCACGCCAGGAGCCTGTGATGGACGCCGTTCCCGCCACCCCCGACCCCCGCAACGAACCGATCCGCGACTACGCGCCGGGCAGTGCCGAACGGGCCGACCTGAGCCGCCGGCTCACCGAGTTGTCGGCCGACCGGATCGAGCTGCCGATGACGATCGGCGGCCGGCAGCGGATGGCGGCGGGCGCGCCGATCGAGGTGGTGATGCCGCACCGGCACCGGCACGTTCTCGGGGTGACCGGTAACGCCGAGCCGGCCGACGCCGAGGCCGCGGTGGCAGCGGCGAAGCAGGCCGCACCGGGCTGGCGCAATCTGCCGTACGCCGAACGGGCCGCGGTCTTCCTCCGCGCCGCCGACCTGCTGGCCGGCCCGTGGCGGGACACGGTGAACGCGGCCACCATGCTCGGTCAGTCCAAAACCGCCTACCAGGCGGAAATCGACTCGGCCTGCGAGCTGATCGACTTCCTGCGGTTCAACGTGCACTTCGGCCATCAGGTGCTGGCCGAGCAGCCCCGGTCCGCACCTGGGGTATGGAACCGGTTCGACCACCGCCCGTTGGAGGGCTTCGTCTACGCGGTCACCCCGTTCAACTTCACCGCGATCGCCGGCAACCTGCCGTCCGCGCCGGCGCTGATGGGCAACACGGTGGTCTGGAAGCCATCCCCGACGCAGCAGTTCGCCGCCCACTTCACGATGCGGCTGTTCGAGGCCGCCGGGCTGCCGCCGGGGGTGATCAACCTGGTCACCGGGGACGGTCTGGCGGTGTCCGAGGTGGCGCTGGCCGACCGGGACCTGGCCGGCATCCACTTCACCGGCTCCACCCGGGTGTTCCAGCAACTGTGGCGGACCGTCGGGGAGAACATCGGCCGGTACCGCTCGTACCCCCGGCTGGTTGGCGAGACCGGCGGCAAGGACTTCATCGTGGCGCATCCCAGCGCCGACCCGGCAGCGCTGCACACCGCTCTGGTCCGGGGGGCGTACGAGTATCAGGGGCAGAAGTGCTCGGCGGCGTCCCGGGCGTACCTGCCGAAGTCGCTGTGGACGGCCGGGCTGCGGGACCGACTGGTCGCGACGGTCGAGTCACTGCCCTACGGCGACGTGACCGACTTCACCAACTTCGGCGGCGCGGTGATCGACGACCGGGCGTTCGCCCGGCACGCGGCCGTGCTGGACCGGGTCCGCAACGACCCGTCGTGTCAGGTGCTGGCCGGTGGCACGGTCGACGACAGCGTCGGCTGGTTCGTCCGGCCCACCCTGTTGACCTGCGCCGATCCCGGGCACGAGGTGTTCAGCACCGAGTACTTCGGCCCGATCCTGGCGGTGTCGGTCTATGACGACGACCAGTTCTGGGACGTGGTGGCCCAGGCCGAGGAGATCGCTCCGTACGCGTTGACCGGGTCGGTCTTCGCGACCGACCGGCGGGTGATCGACCGGGCCGGCGCCATGCTGCGGTACGCGGCCGGCAACTTCTACGTCAACGACAAGCCGACCGGGGCGGTCGTCGGGCAGCAGCCGTTCGGCGGCGCCCGGGGCAGCGGCACCAACGACAAGGCCGGGTCGAAGCACAACCTGCTGCGCTGGACGTCGCCGCGCACGATCAAGGAGACGTTCGTGCCGCCGGTCGACCACCGCTACCCGCACATGGGCTGAGCCGGGCGGGCCGGCCCGCTCACAGCAGCGTCTCCAGCTCGGACACGTCGTACCACTCCAGTTCGTGGTCCTCGGCACCGTCCACGACGAACTGGGCGTCGGGGTCACCGGTGGCGGCCTGCGACACGGCGGCCACCGCCGCCGATACGTCGTCGACCGCCTCGTCGCCGTCGACGTGCACCGCGGCGACCGAGGCGAAGGCGATCGGGCCGGCCAGCGTCACGGTGCTGGAGCCGAGCTCGGCGACCGACCGTTTCAGCGCGTCCGCCGGCAGGTCGACGGCGATCACCACCCGCCGGCGCGGGGCGGCCGGATCGTCGCGCAGGTGGCGCAGTGACTCCTGGGCGGCGCGGGTGAACGCGACGTACTCCAGCTCCTCTTCGTCACCTTCGACGTACCACTCCCGCAGTGCGGGGGTCACCGTGTGCGCGACGTCGGCGGCGAGTTGGCCGGTGTCGCGGAGCCCGGCGAGCGCCGGCAGGGTGGCCGGGACGTAGACCCGGAGCAGGTTGTCGGACACGCTCGCCCCCCACAGATGTCGTCGCTGATGCAATGTACGCCGCCGAGCGGCCCTGCGGGGCCACGGTGGCACACTGAACCGACCGACGTAGACGAGCCGGGAGTCACCGTGGAGCCGAGGTTCCTGCAGTTGTCCGACGTCGCCGCCGAACTCAACGTATCCGACTCGCAGGTCTATCACATGGTTCGCAGTGGCGAGTTGCCCGCGATCAAGATCGGCGGCCGCGGACAGTGGCGGGTGGAACGCGCCCAACTGGAGGAGTACATCCAGCGCAAGTACGCCGAGACGGCGGAGTGGGTGCAGAGCAACCCGCTGATCGAGCGCGAGCCGGAGTAGTCCGGCGCCTACAGGTTGTCCGAACACCGTCATCGACAGACGTTGACGGGCGGTGTCATGCTGGCTTCAAATTGGTCTGCCGAAAGCAAACGAAGGCAAACGCAAGATCAACAGGAGCTCGGATGACTGTCGCGACCCGGATCCGACGTCCCCCCGTCCGACTGCGACCCGCCCCGCCGCTGGACCCGCCATTCACCGACGAGCCGGCTCAGTTCGACCTGCGTCCCGGTCCCGGCGTACAGCTGGCGCTCGACCTGGCCGGGGCGACACCCGGCGCGGTGGTCGCCGACCGGTCCGCGACCACCGTCGGCCGACCGGCCAACGGGTCGGCCGGTGGCCACGGAGGGCTGCCGCCGGACGCGCTCGCCGGCGCGTCACCGGAGGCCCGCCGGGCCGCGCACCGGTTCCTGGCCGCGAGCATGGAGATCATCAACGGGTTCCGCCCGGCCGGCCACATCCGCCGGCTCGCCGACCCGGCACAGGCGCTCGCGGTCGGCGCGCAGCTGGCCGTCGCCGTCGACCGGGCCCGGAGACCGGACGAACCGGGCCGGGCCCGACGCGGGCCGGCATCGCCGCAGCCGAGGCCGATCGGCCGCAGTGGGCGGCGCCCCGTCGAGCTGCTCCGGGTCCGTCAGCTGCGGGTCTGCGAGCCGGTCAGCGGCGTCGCGGAGGCCGTCGCGGTGCTCGGCACCGACGAACGCAGCTGGGCGCTCGCCTTCCGGCTGGAACGCCGGCCAACCGGCTGGTTGAGCACCACGGTCGACGTCGTGTGACCGGGCAACCCGCCGGGATCAGGTACCGCCGGGATCAGACCCCGGGAGCGCCGTGGCAGCGCTTGTACTTCTTGCCGGACCCGCACGGGCAGGGCGCGTTGCGTGACGGCCCGTTGCTGCTGACGGCCTGGCCGGGGGCGGCTCGGCGGCCGGCAGCCGCCGGCACCGGCGGACCGGCCGCCGGTCGGCTGGCTGCGGGCGGGCGGCCCTGCGCGCCCTGGCCCGGACGCTGGCCTTGGCCCTGACCGCCCTGGCCCGCACGCCCGGCCGGCGGGCCGCCGACGCCCAACGCCGGTGCCTGCTGCACCTGCACCCCGCCGTCGGCACCGGCGGCACCGTCGATGGTGGGCGAGACGTACTGCAGGCCCTGCGGACGCGGTGCCGCGCCAAGGCCCTTGGCACTCACCTGTACCCCGGCGCCACCGTCGGGCACCGGAATCCGGGGTCCGGGCCGCTCCCCCGCCGGCGCGCCGGCACCGTCAGCCGGGGCCCCCGGCTGCTGCACCTGCACCTCGACGTTGAACAGGAAGCCGACCGTCTCCTCCTTGATGCCGTCCATCATGGTGGCGAACATCGCGTAGCCCTCACGCTGGTACTCGACCAGCGGGTCACGCTGGGCGTAGGCCCGCAGGCTGATGCCCTCCTTGAGGTAGTCCATCTCGTAGAGGTGCTCACGCCACTTGCGGTCGATCACCTGCAGCAGGACCATCCGCTCCAGCTGCCGCAACGCGTCGGTGCCGAGCTCCTCCTCACGGCGCTGGTACGCCGCGTGGGCGTCCTCCAGCACCTGCGCCCGGAGGAAGTCGGCGTCCACCGCGCTGCGTTCGCCGCCGGCCTCCTCGATCAGCTCGTCGACGGTGATCCCCACCGGGTAGAGCTGCTTGAGGCTGGACCAGAGCTGGTCGAAGTCCCAGTCCTCGGCGTAGCCCTCGACCGTCGCTCCGTCGACGTACGCACCGACCACGTCGTCGATCATCTTGGTGACCTGGTCGTGCAGGTCCTCCCCGTTGAGCACTCGCAGCCGCTCGGCGTAGATCACCTGGCGTTGCTTGTTGAGCACCTCGTCGTACTTGAGGACGTTCTTACGGGTCTCGGCGTTCTGGCCCTCGATCTGCGCCTGGGCGTTCTTGATCTGCCGGGTCACCATCTTGGACTCGATCGGCACGTCCTCGGGGATGTTGAAGCGCTCCATCACCGCTTCGACCGCCCCGGCCCGGAACCGCCGCATCAGCTCGTCCTGCAGCGACAGGTAGAACCGGGACTCACCCGGGTCGCCCTGCCGGCCGGAGCGACCGCGCAGCTGGTTGTCGATCCGGCGGGACTCGTGCCGCTCGGTGCCGAGCACGTAGAGACCGCCGACCGCCGAGACCTCCTCGGCCTCGGCGGCGCAGGCCTGCTTGACCTGCGGCATGATGTCTTCCAGCGCCTTGGCGTACTCCTCGGCGTGCTCGACCGGGTCGAGCCCACGCTGGCGCAGCTGGGCCGCGGCGAGGTAGTCCGGGTTGCCGCCGAGCAGGATGTCCGTGCCGCGGCCGGCCATGTTGGTCGCCACGGTGACCGCGCCCTTACGGCCGGCCTGCGCGATGATCTCGGCTTCCTTGGCGTGGAACTTCGCGTTGAGCACCGCGTGCGGGATGCCCCGGCGACGCAGCAGCTGGGAGAGGATCTCCGAATTCTCCACCGACACCGTGCCGACCAGCACCGGCTGGCCCACCGCGTGCCGCTCGGCGATGTCCTCGACGGCGGCGTTGAACTTGGCCTTCTCCGTCTTGTAGATGACGTCCGCCCGGTCCATCCGGACCATTTCCCGGTGGGTCGGGATGGTCACCACGCCGACGTCGTAGACCTTGTTGAACTCGCCGGCCTCGGTCTGCGCCGTACCGGTCATCCCGGCCAGCTTGCCGTAGAGCCGGAAGTAGTTCTGCAGGGTGATGGTGGCGAGGGTCTGGTTCTCCTGCTTGATCTCGACGCCTTCCTTGGCCTCGATCGCCTGGTGCATGCCCTCGTTGTAGCGGCGGCCGTGCAGGATTCGGCCGGTGAACTCGTCGACGATCAGGACCTCGCCGTCGTTGACGATGTAGTCCTTGTCCCGCTTGTAGAGCTCCTTCGCCTTGATGGCGTTGTTCAGATAGCCGACCAACGGGGTGTTCACCGACTCGTACAGGTTGTCGATGCCCAGCCGGTCCTCGACCTTGGCGACGCCCCGCTCGGTCACCGCGACGGTGCGCTTGGCGTAGTCGATCTCGTAGTCGCCCTCGCCGTCCTTGCCGGCCTGCATCCGCTTGACCACGGCGGCGAACTCGCCGTACCAGCGGGCGGAATGCTCGGCCGGGCCGGAGATGATCAGCGGTGTCCGCGCCTCGTCGATCAGGATCGAGTCGACCTCGTCGACGATGGCGAAGTTGTGCCCGCGCTGCACCAGGTCGTCCTTTGACCAGGCCATGTTGTCGCGCAGGTAGTCGAAGCCGAACTCGTTGTTGGTGCCGTAGGTGATGTCCGCCTGGTACGCGGCCCGGTGGTCGGCCGAGGGCCGGTTGGGCAGGATCACGCCGACGGTGAGCCCGAGGAACTCGTGCACCCGGCCCATCCAGGCGGCATCCCGCTCGGCCAGGTAGTCATTGACGGTTACGATGTGCACACCTTTGCCGGACAACGCGTTGAGGTACGCCGGCAGTACCGAGGTGAGCGTCTTACCCTCACCGGTCTTCATCTCGGCGATGTTGCCGAAGTGCAGCGCCGCGCCACCCATGATCTGCACGTCGTAGTGCCGCTGGCCGAGCACCCGTGAGGCGGCCTCCCGGGCGGTGGCGAACGCCTCCGGGAGGAGGTCGTCGAGGGACTCGCCGTCGGCGTACCGCTGGCGGTACTGGTCGGTCAGCTCCCGCAGCTCCGCGTCGGTGAGGTCGACGTAGTCGTCCTCGATCGAGTTGACGGCCGTGGCGACCGCCTTGAGCCGACGCAACATGCGGCCCTCGCCGGCGCGGAGGACCTTCTCAAGAATCGACACGGATCAACGCTCCCCTAGACGGTGTGCCTCACCATCGTAGGCGCATCAATCGGTACGGCGGCAGTCGCAGCCCGCATCCGACACCGGATATTCCGACATAACGGACCATGTCGACGGGGTGCGCCCGGCATATGCGTTATGCCCTGCGCGAAAGCTGCGTCAGGATGGGCCGGTGGAACCCGTCGAACTCACCGAGGGCGGCGTCCGGCTTCGGATGTTTCTGCCCGACGACGCCCCTGCGGTCGCCGAGGCCTGCGGCGATCCGATCACCCAGCGGTTCATCCCCGACCTGCCCCGGCCATACACGGTCATCGACGCACTGCACTGGATCACCAAGGGGTCCACCGCCGCCTGGGCCGGCGGCGGCGCGGCCTGGGCGATCGCCGACCCGGGCAGCGACGAGCTGCTCGGCTGCGTCGGGCTCAGCCGGGCGGTACCCGAGCGGGCCCAGATCGAGGTCGGCTACTGGATCACGCCCCGGGCCCGGGGCAAAGGAGCGGCCACCGCGGCCACCATCGCCGCCACCGGCCACGCGGTGCGGTCCGGGTTCGGCCGGGTCGAGCTGCTCACCGACGCGGCCAACGCGGTCAGCCAGCGGGTGGCGCTGGCCGCCGGCTTCAGCTACGAGGGGGTACGCCGAGGCGCCGCCAGCCAGCCCGGCCGACTGCCGACCGCCGATCGGGAGGACCTGGTGGTCTGGACCCGACTGGCCGGCGACCCACCGGGCCCGACCCCACGCACCCTGCCGGACCTGCCCGGCGACGGGTTGACCGACGGGGTGGTCCGGCTGCGCCCGCTCGGCCCGGCCGACGCCGACTTCGCGTACCACCTGGAGTCGCTGCCCGACGTCGCCGCGACCTCGGTCCCACCGGTGGTGCCGACCCGCGCCCTGATCGAGGCGCAGTGCGCCAAGGCACCGGGCAGGTGGCTGGCCGGCCAGCGGATCGACGTGGTCGTCTGCGACGCGGCCAGCGGTACGCCGGCCGGGCGGATCGGGCTCAGTTATCTGAGTCCGGAACTCGGCGAGGCGATGATCGGCTATTCGCTGCTGCCGCAGTGGCGCGGGCGCGGCTACACCGCTCGGGCAGTACGGCTGCTCGCCCGGTGGATCTTCGCCAACACGGCCGTCGCCCGGTTGGCCGCCGGTGCGCTGCCCAGCAACGTCGCGTCCCAGCGGGTCCTGGAGCGGGCCGGCTTTCAGCGCGAAGGGCGGAACCGGGCCCAGTTGCCCGGCGCGGACGCCAGCCGCCACGACAGTGTCCAGTACTCGCTGCTACCGGCCGACCTCGACAAAGCGTGAGCCGCGCCGGCCGGTCGGATACCGTCGACGGCCGCCCGTTTGGCGGCGATGGCCGGCGGTATCCGACCGGTCGACCACGAATTGTCGAAATGGTGGTCGATCAGGCGGTGACGGTCGGTTCAGCCAGCGCGATGACACCGTAGTCATAGCCTTTGCGGCGGTAGACCACGCTCGGCCGGCCGGACTCCTTGTCCAGGAACAGATAGAAGTCGTGCCCGACCAGTTCCATCTGGAACAACGCGTCGTCGACCGTCATCGGATTGCCCGGGTGTTCCTTCTCCCGGACGATGTGCCAGGGCTGGTCGTCGTACTCGTCGGCAACGTCTTCGTACCCATCGTCGGTGAAATCCTGCGCGGTGCGGTCGAGCACCGCGACCGATGTCGCCGGCTCCTCGGTCGGCTGGGACGGCGGCAACGGGGCGAACCCGTTCAGCCCGGCGGTCGGCAGCCCGGAGGTCGCCTCGGCCACCGAGACCGGCGCGTGCCGGCCGCGGTGCACCCGGCGCCGGTCGGCGGCGCGGCGCAGCCGGGTGTCCAGCTTGCTGATGGCGGCGTCGAGGGCGCTGTAGAAATCCTTGGCGCACGCTTCCGCCCGGATCACCGGCCCGCGCGAGACACAGGTGAGTTCGACCCGCTGGCAGTGGTCCGACTGACGGGGATTGCGCTCGTGAAACAACTCGACGTCGACGCGCATCAGCTTGTGGTCGTACCGTTCGACCTTGGCCAACTTCTCGGCTACATGGGCTCGGTAGTGGTCGGGGACCTCTACGTTACGGCCTTTCACCACGATGTCCACGCGTGACCTCCCTGGAACGATCTCAACGATCGGTGTCGCTGCGAAAGAATGTGGGACCGGTCAGCGGACCAAGAGTGGTCGGCGTCAACCGGCCGGGTAGCGGAATACACCTCCCTCCGGGACACCTCAGGTGGTTGTTCAACCACCGGCCATACCCCTGATGCGCCTACGCTAACCCGCCGACGGCGGCGCGTCATCAGTTCGGCAGAGACCGGTGCGCGAAGATTCCCAGATCATGAACAAACCACGACAAAGGACACTAGACACTGACTACCGCAGGTGACGGCGTCGCGTCGCTGCGAGCACCACGGCGGCGTACGCCGGCAGTCCCTGCGCGACAAGCAGCCGGTGCACAGCGGCCAGCGTCGCGCCAGTGGTGACGATGTCGTCCACCACGATCACCCGCAGTCGCGGATCCGCCCGCAGCGAGATGTCAAGTCCGACCCGCCGGGGCCGAAACGCCGTCCGGGCGGACGCCAGCCGCGCCGCACTGTCCAACCCGGCCGAGTCCGGGCGGGTCCGGGCCCGCAGCGGCCGCGCCACCGCGACCCGCCGGCCGTCGGCCCGCAACCGGGCCGCCGCGTACCGGGTCAGCCGGGCGAGATGATCACCGTGCCGGGCCCGCGCCGCCGCAGCGGTGCTCGGCACCGGAACCAGCAGCACCGGCCGGTCCGCACCGGTGCCGACCGCGGCGGCGACCGCGTCGCCGAGCAGCCGGCCCAGCGGCCGGCCCAGCCCGTGCCGCCCCCGTTCCTTGTACGCCAGCAGCAACTCCCGCAGCACCCCCGCGTACTCGCCCAACGCCACGCAGGGCGGCAGGTCGGGCGGGGCCGGCTCGGGGCGTACCGGCCGGGGGCGCAGCCGCTGCACCTCGTCGGCGCACCGGCCGCACACGCCGAACCGCAGCCGGCCGCCGGTGCGGCGGCAACCGGCGCACTCCGCCGGCAGCACCAGGTCGGCCAGCGCCGACCAGACGTCGCCCACCACCGCCGCAGGTCAGTACAGGAAGAACGGGGCGGTCGGATTGGCGGTCGAGTTCTCCGGCTCCTCGGTCCCGCTCGGCTCCACCCCTTCGATCTCCTCCGGCCGGATCTGCTCACTCGGCTCGAACAGGTCGTACGGAACACCGTTGGCGACGTACATCCGGGCACCGACCGTGCCGCCGCCGACCGGGTTGGCCGGATAGCCGGCCAGATGGGTCACGCTCGCCCCGCCGAGGTCCCGCAGCGAGCTGGTCTCGATCGCGCCGTCCACCGTCACGTCGTACAGGCTGACCCGCCCGTCAGGGTTCGTGCCGGCGGCCACCAGCAGCGTCTCGGCCACCCAGTCGACCTGGGTGAGGTCGGACAGCGAGGTCGGCACCCGACGGGGTGGCAGCACCTCGACCTTGCCGCCCCGGTTCAGCGCGGCCACGTACAGCCGACCGTCGACCACCAGCGCGATCCGGTGCCCGTCCGGGGCCGCACCGACCGACTGCACCTCGCCCGTCACCCCGGGCAGCGTGACCGGTTCGACCGCACCGCTGCCCACCCGGAACGAGTACAGCCCACCGTCCGCGACGACCAGCCCCACGTCGCCCGGTGCCTTGAGCCAGACCGGCCGGCCGATGTCGTCGAAGGTCCGGGTGCTGGCGTCGAAGCTGGTGCCCGCCCCGGTCGCCGCCCCGACGATCAGCCGCTGGCCATTGCCGTCGGCCACCGCGAGGGCCGCGTACGTACCGCCACCCGCCTGGGTGAAACCGGCGGTGACCACGTTCTGGTTGACCTCCTCGGTGAGCACCGGGATCGGCTCGCCGGAGCGCGCCGAGCTGCGCAACCGGTGCACCCGGCCTTGGTAGACGGTGAACCGTTCGGGCGTCTCGGGCAGCGCCTGGGTGCCGTTCATCGCCAGCAGGTCGGCACCCGGGTACACCTTCGGGCTCTGCCCCTGGATGGTCAACTCCAGGTCGTTGTCGAACTCCGGCCACAGCGACCACATCAACTGGGCGGCCAGTCGGTCGAGTTCGCGTTCGTCGGCGAACGGGGTCGCGTCGGCGATCAACGTGACCTTCAGCCGGTCCCCGGTGTCGGGCACGTTGCCACCCGAGCGGATCCCGCTCGGCAGCGCCTGCACCGCCGAGGCGAGCCAGTTCGACGGCCCGCTGATCAGCATTTCCAGCAGGACGGTGCGCTGGCGCTCCAACGGCACCGCCACCGGCAGGTAGCGCAGGTCCGGCACCAGCGCCCGTTGGCTGGTGTCCCAGAAGTAGATGGTGCGCTGCAGGTAGAACGTGTTCAACGCGTCCACGCTGAGCAGCAGCGCCGCCGGCGGGTTGAGGACGAACTTGCCCGTCTCACCGGCCACCGACCCGACCTGGAAGGTGTACTCGGTGAACTCCGGCTCCTGGGCGGGCAGCGGCTCCAACGCGCCGTTCGGCCGCAGCAGGCCGAGCTGCTGGACGTCGAGCGCCACCTCCTCCACCCCGGCCTCGGCCCGGGTGATCTGCGGACGTTCCCGCAGTCGAACCACGGTCAGCGCGACCTCGGGATTGGGATCGCGGATGTCCGCGCGGTCCTGCGGCGCGACGTACTCGCGTACCTGTTCCACTGCCCGTTCCGCCTCCACGGCGGCGGCCTGCAGGAAGTTGACGACGAACGCCTCGGTGTTGTTGCGTTCGTCGAGCCGCGACGCCGGCGTCTGGGCGCCGCCGCCACCGGTCGGCAGACCGGGTGCCGGCCCCTGCCCGTCGACCCGGACGTCGGTGTTCTCCGGAATGCCGCACCCGGCGGCCAGCACCCCGGCGAGCACCGGCAGCAGCGCCAGTCGACGCCACCGGCGGATCACGGTGCCGCTCCGGTCGCAGCCACGCCGCCACTGGCCCGGCCGCCGGAGCCGACGCTCTGCTCCGGGAGGACGACCATCGTGCCGACCGGTTCGGCGGCCGAGGGCGCGGGCTGCGTCGGCGCCCGCCACGGCTCGTCCGGATCGGCACCGTCCGACCCACCGTCCGACCCGCTGTCCGACCCACCGGACGGCGGCCGGCGGTCCTCCGGTACCAGCCGTAGCGGTGACGAGGTGAGCCGGTCACCGGCCCGGGCCGGCAGGGTGAGCCGGAACTGGGCACCCTCACCGGGCGCACCCCACGCTTCCAGCCAGCCGCCGTGCAGCCGGGCGTCCTCCACGCTGATCGACAGGCCGAGACCGGTCCCACCGGTCTGCCGGGCACGGGACGGATCCGCCCGCCAGAAGCGGTTGAACACCAACTTGTCCTCCCCGGCCCGCAGGCCGACCCCATGATCACGTACGGTCACCGCGACCGCCGCGTCGTCGACGCCGAGAGTGACCACCACCGGCCGGCCCTCGCCGTGCTCGACGGCGTTGCCGACCAGGTTGCGCAGCACCCGCTCGACCCGACGGGGATCCACCTCGGCGATCACCGGCGTCGCGGGCAGTCGCAGCTCGATCCGCACGCCGAGCCGGGCGGCCAGCCCGTCGAGCCGGTCGGCGACCCGGCGGACCACCGACACCAGATCGGTCGGCTCGGCGTCCAGCACCGCGAACCCGGCGTCGAACCGGCTGATCTCCAGCAAATCGGTGAGCAGGCTCTCGAACCGGTCCAGCTCGGTCTGCAGCAGTTCGGCGCTGCGGGCCGCCGCCGGGTCGAAGCCGTCCCGCTCGGCGAAGAGCAGATCGGCGGCCATCCGTACGGTGGTCAGCGGGGTGCGCAGCTCGTGCGACACGTCGGAGGTGAACCGACGCTGCAGCCGGGACATCTCCTCCAGCCGGGTGATCTGCCGCTGCAGGTTCGTCGCCATCTGGTTGAACGAGGCGGCCAGCATGGCCAGGTCGTCCTCGCCGTCGACCACCATCCGTTGGTCCAGCAGCCCGGCGGAGAGTCGCTGCGCGGTGCGCGCGGCCACCCGTACCGGCGTGACGACCAGCCTGGTGACCAGCGCGGCCAGCAGGCCGAGCAGCATCACCAGGGCCAGTCCGGTGATGAGCACGGTCGCCCGGATCTGGTTGGCGGCCTGATCCTGGGTGGTCAGCGGCACCAGGTAGTAGAGCTCGACCTGACCGAACTTGGTCGGCACCGGAGAGCCGTAGACCAGATACTTGAGCCGCCCCTCGCCGAGGTCACCGGTGCGGATCTGGTGCGCCTGGGCACCGGAGCCGACGTGCCGGGCCAGCTCGTCGCTGATCATACCGGACGCGTCCACCGCCGGCGAGGTCGCCGACTGGATCAGTGGGTAGCCGCTCGCCGCCATCACCACGACCACCCCACCCACCTGGTCGGGGTCGCCGCCGGCCAGGGTGCTGACGGTCAGCTCGAAGGTCACCCGGACCTGCGGGTCGAAGTACTGCGGATGCACGCTCATCTGCTCGGCGGCGTAGTCCCGCCCGTGGGTCAGCCGCCGCTGCACGTCCTCCCGGGCCCGGTCCAGCAGAATGTTGGTGCTCTGCGACGCCACCATGTACGCGAACCCGCCGACCAGCAGGCCGGACGCGACCAGAGTGATGGTCACCACCCGCAGCTGCAGGGACCTGCGCCACATCCGCTGGGCTCCGCTGGTCACCGGCCGGGTCCGGGCCAGCAGCAGCTCCCGCGCCGGGCGCAGTGCGCCACTGACACGGGAGAGCAGGTCGGACACGGTGCGGGATCGGCCAGCCACAGTACCGACCAGGCTAGCCGGTGCCCGCCTTGTAGCCCACGCCCCGAACGGTGAGGATGATTTCGGGTCGCTCCGGATCCGGCTCGATCTTGGCGCGCAACCGCTGCACGTGCACGTTCACCAGCCGGGTGTCGGCCGCGTGCCGGTAACCCCAGACCTGCTCCAGCAGCACCTCACGGGTGAACACCTGGCGCGGCTTGCGGGCCAGCGCGACCAGCAGGTCGAACTCCAACGGAGTCAGCTTCACCTCCTCACCGTCGCGGCTGACGGTGTGCGCCGGCACGTCGATGGTGATCTGGTTCCCCGGTGGCCCGATGGTGAGCAGTTCGGGTGCGACGTCCTCGCCCCGGCGCAGCCGGGCCCGCATCCGGGCGACCAGCTCCTTGGGCTTGAACGGCTTCACCACGTAGTCGTCGGCGCCGGACTCCAGGCCGAGCACGACGTCGACGGTGTCACTCTTGGCGGTGAGCATGACGATCGGGATGCCCGACTCGGAGCGGATCGCCCGGCAGACGTCGATCCCGCTCATCCCGGGCAGCATCAGGTCGAGCAGCACGATGTCCGGCCGGTTGTCCCGGAACGCGGCGAGCGCCCGCTCACCGTCGGCAACGAACGACGGCAGGAAGCCCTCGCTGCGCAGCACGATACCCATCATCTCCGCCAGGGCGGGATCGTCATCGACAACCAGCACGCGGGCTCTCATGTGACCAATATTCCATCCCGGTTCCAGCGGTGGGGGACCGCCACCGGCCGGGCCGGTCGCAGCGCCACCGGCACGGTCACGACATCCCCGTACGGTAATGACATTCCGGACGCCGCGCCGCCCTACAGCGTCCGACGGCGATCCGCGTGCCACGATGGTAGGCCAGCGTCCCGTCCGAACCATCGACCACCTCGTCACCAGGAGTCCGCGTGCATCACGCCGACCCGCCCGACGTGCTGCCGCTACGCCCGCTCACCACGGGCGAACTGCTGGACGCAGCCGTGGGTCTGCTCCGCGGCCACGCGCCCGTCCTGTTGACCGTCGGCGCCGTACTCGCTCTCGGTGAGCAGCTGCTGCTGCTCCCACTGCGCGAGGCGGCCGGAGCCACCGCCCCGGCGTACCTGCCGAGCTGGAACCGGCTCGGCCTCTACTGGCTGCTGCTCGCCGCCGGGGCGGCCCTCGAAGTGACGGCGATCGCCCTGCTCAGCGGCCTCACCTCGCGGGCGGCCGGAGCGACGCTGTCCGGTCGGCGCATCACCGGGGCCCGGCTGCTCGACCCGCGCGGCGGCCGGTTCGCCGCGGTCGTGCTGGTCGCCTGGGCGGCCGGCACCATCATGTTCACCGCCGCGCTCGCCGGGCCGGTCTGGTTCATCGGGTACGCGGTCCTCGGGCTGGCGGTCCCGGCCGTGGTGCTGGACCGGGTGCCGGTCTGGCAGTCGCTGGCCCGGTCCGCCGCGCTCGCCACCCGCGCCGGGCTGCGCGCCGGGCTGATCCGCGTCCTGGGCTACCTGATCTGGTTCGCCATCCGCGCCGGCCTGGCGATCGGCGCGGTGAACCTGGTCGACCGGGACGCGGCGTGGCTCGCCGTCGCGACCGTCGCCGGCTGGACACTTCTCAACGCGGTCGGCTACCCGGCGCTCGCCTGCCTGGACGCCGTCCTGCACGTGGAGACGCGGATGCGTACCGAAGGACTGGACATCCGCCTGCGGCGGGCATCGACCCCGACGGCCACCTCCCGGGCCGCAGCGTCGATGAGGCCGGACGCCGGTTTGCCGGTGGCCGGCAGGTGATCGCGACCGTGAGCCGCTGGTGGACCGAGTTCGTCGCCGCCGTCGGCGACGTCGTCCCGCTGTCCCTTGCCACAGTGCTGCTGGTGGCCGGTGCCGCGTTGGCCGCCCTCGGATGGTTCCACCGGCCCCGCTGGTGGCCACGGCGCCGGTCCGGTCGATGGGGCTGGCTGGGCCGGCCGGGCCTGGCCGACCGGCTGCGCCGGCTGGGCCGCTGGCGGCCGGCACTGCCCGGCCTGCCCCGCTGGCTGACCGCACTCCAGCCGCGCCGCTGGCTGGCCGCACTCCAGCCGCGCCGCTGGCTGGCCGCACTCCAGCCGCGCCGCTGGCTGGCCGCGCTCGATCCACGCCGCTGGCGACGCCGGCCGGCGGCCGCCGGCGGCCGCCCCGGTGGTTCGCCGGTGCCGCCGCCCCGGTCGACCGACGTTCCGGCCGCACTCGCCGACCGGTACGCCGACCAGGGCCGGTACGCCGAGGCGGTCCGGGAACGGCTGCGCGCGATGGTCGTGGAGATCACCGACCACGGGGTGCTCACCGACCGCCCCAGCTGGACCGTCACCGAACTCGCCGATGTGGCCGGGCGGGCCGAGCCGGCCGCCCACCCCGTGCTGACCGAGGCCGGCGGCATCTTCAGCGACGTGTGGTACGGCGGGCAGCCGGCACTGCCCGGCCACGACCGGCGGATGCGCGAACTCGCCGGCCAGCTGCGTCACGCACTCGACCAGGACCGTCGGCCCGCCGGCCAGCGACCGGGCCGGCGACGGTGACGGTGACCCGGCCCGGCGTCCGCCGCCAAGGGCTGCCACGGCGGCGGTGGCGGTGGCTGCGGATCGCGATCCCGTTCACGGTGGTCGGCGTACTGCTCGTCGGCACCGCCGTGGCGTACCAGCTGACCCACCCGGACCCGACCCGGCCCGGCTTCCTCTCCCCGACCAACCACGGCCCGGACGGCGGCAGCGACCTCGCCGCCGCGTTGCGCGACGACGGCATCGCCGTCCACTCCGCCGACGGGACCGTCGACGCGATCCGCGCCGCGCTGACCGGACCCACCACGCTGTTCGTTCCCGCACCAACCCTGGTGCATCCGGACTACCTGCAGGCGCTCGGTCGGATGCCGGCCGGGACCCGGGTGCTGCTGGTCGACCCGCCGGCCCGGCTGCTACGCGGCGAGCCGCTGCCGGTCGAGCGCCGCACCCGGCGCTGGGCGGCCCGGGTCGACGATCCGGACCACGACGGCCGGCCATGCGCACTGCCCGAGGTGGCCGACACCGGACCGGCGGCGGCCGTACGGCAGCGTTACGCTGCCCCGCCCGGAATCGACCCGGACCGGTTCGACCTGTGCTTCGATGCCGGCCTGGCCCGGCTCGACTGGGGGCAGGCCGAGCTGGTGGTGGTCGGGGCGAGCGACCCGTTCCGCAACGACCGGTTCGACGAGCACCGCAACGCGCGGTTCGCCGCCCAGCTGCTCGGCGCCCGTGCACAGGTGGTCTGGCTCGACCTCGCCCGCCCGGACACCCCACCGGAGCCCGGGGAGCCGGTGCAGCAGCCGTCGATCCACCTCGGCGAGGACGACCCCGGCGCCGGCCCGCAGGTCAGCGCCCAGCCGACCGGGCGACCGCAGGGACCCGTGGCCAGCGAGGTCCGGCCGTCGCAGGACACCCTGCTGGACGCCTTTCCGCCGTGGTTCTGGGCGTTGCTCGCCCAGTTGGCCGTCGCCGCCCTGGTACTGGTGCTGTGGCGGGCCCGCCGGTTCGGTCCACCGGTGTCCGAGGCGCTGCCGGTGACGGTTCCGGTTGCCGAGACGATGCTGGGCCGAGGGCAGCTCTACCGGCGGTCCCGGGAACGGGCCCCCACCACGGGTATCCTGCGTACCGCCGCACTGGCCCGGCTCGTCCCGATGCTGGATCTGCCGGATCAACCCCAACCGGCGGACGTCGTGGCGGCGGTCGCCGACCGAACCGGGGCGTCCGCCGAGCAGATCGACGCGTTGCTGTACGGGCCGCCGCCCACCACCGACGGCGACCTGCTGCACCTGGCCCGGCGGCTGGCCGCCCTGCCCGCCGAGGTCGCCGGTCCGGCCAACCGCATCGAACCGGCAAATGGGCCGGAGCGGACACCGCCCGACGGGCCGGAGCGGACACCGTCCGACGGGCCGGAGCGGATACCGTCCGACGGGCCGGTGGCTCCGGCACCCCGGTCCCCATCCGCGATCGAAGGAGAACCCCGGTGACCCGACCCAGCGTGACCGGTCCGGCGGACGCCGTACCCGCCGACCGGCACAGCGGCCCCGCCGCCGACCGGCACAGCGGCAGCGTCACCGCCGGCCAAGGCACCGACCTCGCCGGTCACGACGCGGCCCGCGACGCGCTACGCCGGCTGCGCGCCGAGGTCGCCAAGGCCGTGGTCGGGCAGGACGCCGTGGTCACCGGTCTGGTCATCGCGCTGCTCTGCCGTGGGCACGTGCTGCTGGAAGGCGTACCCGGCGTCGCCAAGACCCTGCTGGTACGCGCGTTCGCCGCAGCGCTGGATCTGGACGCCAAGCGGGTGCAGTTCACCCCGGACCTGATGCCGGGCGACGTCACCGGGTCACTCATCTTCGATCCACGAAGTGCTGCGTTCACCTTCCGGGAAGGCCCGGTCTTCACCAACCTGCTGCTCGCCGACGAGATCAACCGGACACCACCGAAGACGCAGTCGGCCCTGCTCGAGGTGATGGAGGAGCATCAGGTCTCGGTGGAAGGGGTCCGCCGGCCGCTGCCGGCACCGTTCATCGTGGCCGCCACCCAGAACCCGATCGAGTACGAGGGCACCTACCCGTTGCCGGAGGCGCAGCTCGACCGGTTCCTGCTCAAGCTGTCCGTACCGCTGCCCAGCCGGAACGAGGAACTGGGCGTGCTGCGGGCCCACCACGCCGGCTTCGATCCGGCGGACCTGGCCGCCGCCGGGGTGCGCCCGGTCGCCGGGGCGGCCGACGTGGCCGCGGCCCGCCGGTCCATCGGGCAGGTACGGGTCAGCGAAGAGGTGTTCGGCTACATCGTGGACCTGTGCCGGGCCACCCGGACGGCTCCCGCGCTGGCGCTCGG
Organism: Solwaraspora sp. WMMB762; assembly: GCF_049179115.1. NCBI lineage: Bacteria > Bacillati > Actinomycetota > Actinomycetes > Micromonosporales > Micromonosporaceae > Solwaraspora > Solwaraspora sp. WMMB762. The sequence continues at coordinate 5,790,536 of NZ_JBMHMD010000001.1, read as the reverse complement.
CGCCTCACCAAGAGGCACCACCGCGCTGCTCAACACCGCCAAGGCGTGGGGGTGGCTGGCCGGCCGCGACTACGTCACACCGGACGACGTGAAGGCGGTCACCCGGGCCACCCTGCGGCACCGGATCCGGCTACGGCCGGAGGCGGAGCTGGAGGGAGTCACCGAGGACGCCGTACTCGAATCGGTGCTCGGCGCCGTCCCGACGCCCCGGTGACCAGGCCTGACGCAGCCGTGACCAGGCTTGACGCCACGGTGACCAGGTCGCTGGCACCGCCGGCCGGGACCGGGCGGGCGCCGTGCTGACCTGGCGGGCGGCGGCGCTGCTCGGGGCCGGTGCGGTGACCCTGCCGTGGTGGCCGCGGCCATGGCTGGGTCTGGTGATCGTCACCGGATCGGTGGCCCTGCTCGCGCTGATCGACCTGGCGTTGGCCGCCCCGCTGAGCGCGCTGGAGCTGCGCCGCGACGGCGACCGGACCAGTTGGTTCGGCACTGCGGCGACGGTGACGTTGCGGCTGCGCAACGGCTCCGGACGGCGGCTGCGGGCCGAGGTCCGCGACGCCTGGACCCCGTCGGCCGGCGCCGCCCCCGCCGACAGCGCCGGCACCGATTCCGCCGATCGCGCCGGCACCGATCCGGCCGTTCGCGCCGGCACCGCCGCTAGCCCTGCCGGCACCGTCGGCGGTGGACCCATCTGGCGGGTACGGCTGGCACCGGGAGCTACCGCCGCGCTGCCCGCCGCGCTCAGCCCGACCCGTCGCGGCGACCGCCGCGCCGTCGAGGTGACCGTCCGGTCCGCCGGCCCACTCGGGCTGGCGTTCCGGCAGCGACGCCGACGGCCGGCCACCCCGCAGTGGACGCTGCGGGTGCTGCCCCGCTTCGACTCCCGGCGGCTGTTGCCGGAGAAGCTGGCCCGGCTGCGGGTGATCGACGGCATGCGGGCGACCCGGGGACGGGGGCAGGGCACCGAGTTCGACAACCTGCGCGAGTACGTGGTCGGCGACGACGTACGGTCGATCGACTGGCGGGCCAGCGCCCGGCGCTCCGACGTACTGGTCCGGACCTGGCGTCCGGAGCGGGACCGGCGGGTGGTGTTCGTCCTGGACACCGGGCGCACGTCGGCGGTCCGCGTCGGCGACCAGCCCCGGCTGGACGTGGCGGTCGACGCCGCGCTGCTGCTGGCCACGCTGGCGCACCGAGCCGGTGACCGGTTCGACCTGCTGGCGGTGGACACGAAGGTCCGGGCGCGGATCTGGGGTGCGAGCCGACAGACCCTGCTGCCCCGGTTGGTCGCCGAACTGGCGGCGCTGCAACCGGCGCTGGTGGAAACGGACCACGAACTGATGGTCGGTGAGGTGCTCCGCCGGGAGACTCGCCGGTCCCTGGTGGTGCTCTGCACCGCGCTGGAGCCGGCGGCGCTCGGCGACGGTCTGCTGCCGGTACTGCCCCGGCTCGTCGCCCGGCACCAGGTGGTGGTGGCCGCGGTCGGGGATCCGGCGGTGCCGGCCGTCGCCAACGGGCCGGTCCGCGACGTCGCCGACGTGTACCTGGCCGCATCGGCAGCACAGACCAGGGCCGAGCGGGACCGGGTCGGTGGTGCGCTGCGTCGGCACGGTGTCCCGGTGCTGGACGCGGCCGCGCCGAGCTTCGCCGGCCGGCTCGCCGACCTCTACCTTCAGCTGAAACTGCTCGGCCGGCTCTGAACCGAATCGGCGGGGCGCAGGGCCGGATCAGCGGGGCGCCGGGCCGGGTCGGCGGGACGCAGGGAGCCGAGGATGAGGACGTAGCCGAGGAAAGCGAGCCAGGCGGCGAACCCGATCGCGACCCGCAGCCAGGTCGGCAGCGGTGCCGGGGTGACGAAGGCCTCGATCAGCCCGGCCACCGCGAACAGCAGCACCAGCCCGAGCGCCACCAGTACGCCGGAGAGCCCGGCCTCGGCGACCGCCCGGCCCCGGGTCAGGTGCGCCGGCGGCGCGATCCAGGCCCCGCCGATCCGCAGCCCCACGCCGGCAGCGATGAAGACGCCGGTCAACTCCAGCAGACCGTGCGGCGTGACCAGTCCGAAGAAGACATCCGCCCGGTCGTACGAGATCATCACCCCACCGGTGACCCCGAGGTTCAGCGCGTTCACCCAGAGTAGGTAGAGCACCGGGACCACCAGTACGCCGGCGGCCAGGCACTGCGCGGCGAGCCAGGCGTTGTGCGCCCACAACTGGGCGGCGAAGTTCGGTGCCGCGTACCGGGTGTAGTAGCCGGCGAAGCTCGACTCGGCGAGCTCAGCGGCGGCCTGGTCACCGATCAGTAGCCGGGCGCTGTCCGGATTGCCGGCCACCCACCACATCAGGAAGCCGGTGAGCGTGCAGAAGGCGACGGCCACCGCCGCCCACCAGGGCGCCGCCTGGAACACCGCCCGGGGGAACCCGACGCTGAAGAACCGGCCGACCCGGGCCCAGGAGAATCCCCGACCCCGGGTGAGCCGGGCGCGGGCCGCCAGCACCAGCCGGGACAGCCGGGCGACCAGCGCCGGGTCCGGCGAGCGGCTGCGGACCGCCGACAGGTGGGTGGCGGTCCGCTGGTAGAGCGCGACCAGCTCGTCCACCTCGGCGACGGTCAGTCGCCGGGCACGCACGAGCTGTTCCAGTCGTCGCCACTGGGGCTCGTGCTCCGCCACGTACGCGTCGAGGTCCACGGTCACCTCCCGTCCCATAGTGTTCACTGGCAGGGTGGCCATGCAGACAACCGGGGGCGGCAGGCTCGTCAGCGGCGAAGCTGTCGAGGTGGAGGTACGGTTGGCCCGGCTCGGCTCGCGGCTGCTGGCCCTGCTCGTCGACCTCGTCGTGCAGGCGCTGATCGCGGTGGTGCTGGCGGTCCTGGCCGGGCTGCTGCTCGCGTCGATGCGCGCGTCCATCGAGGTCGACGAGGCGCTCGGGCAGGCCCTACTCACGGTCGGCGCGGTCCTGGTGCTGGTCGGTTACCCGGTGCTGGGCGAGACGTTGAACGCCGGCCGTACCGTCGGCAAGCTGGCGGTCGGCATCCGGGTGGTACGCGACGACGGCAGCCCGCCACGTTTCCGGCACTCGCTGACCCGCGCCCTGGTCGGCGTGGCCGCCGAGTGGCCCGGTCTGCTGCTGCCGCCGCTCACCTGGCTGGCCAGCCTGGTGACGATGGTGACCAACCGGGACGGCAAACGTCTCGGGGACCTGGCCGCCGGCACGATCGTGGTGCACGACCGGGCCCCGGCGGCCTGGGGGTGGGTGCCGGACATGCCGCCGGTGCTCGCCGGTTGGGCCCGTACCCTCGATCTGAGCCGCCTCGACGACGACCTCGCGCTGGACGTACGGCATCTGCTCGCCCGGGGGCACGGGTTCGCCGAACCGGCCCGCTCCGACCTGGTCCGGTTGGTGACCGAACAGGTCACGGCGGTGGTCACTCCCCCGCCGCCGGCCGGTGTCCCGGACTGGGCCTACCTGGCGGCGGTTCTCGCCGAACGCCGTCGCCGGTCGGCGCAGCGACTGGCCCGGACCAGGGCGGTGACCGCCGCGCTCTGGCCGGAACTCGCTGCGGTGAGTCCGGCGCGCACAAGTGCCCTGCGTCCGGCGGCGCCGGTCCGGGCCGCTGCGCCCGAGCCGGTTGCGCCGGCGCAGCGGGACGGACCGGACTGGCCGCGCGGCAGCTGGCCGCGGCCGCCCTGGCTGGGCCCGACGGCGGAGCAGCCGGACTGGACCGGGGTGCGCCGTCCACCGGTCGCCAGCACGCTGCGCACCTCCGGCGCACGATCCGACCGAGAGCGGCCGCCCGGATCCGCACTGTCGTGAACCGGCTTACGGCTGGCCAGGTGTGGCAGCATCGGTGCCGTGAAGGCATTCCTCCCGTGGTTGGTCGTCCTTTCCCTGGTGATCCTGTTGAACGCGGTCGGGTTGCGCCCGTTGGCCACCGCGCTGGCACTCGGTTGGCTGGTGTACTGCATCTGGACCTGGGTACGACCGGGCAGCCGCTCCCAGGGTTGACCCCGCCGGCACGCCACGAGTCGGTAATTTCCGGATTAGCTTGACAGCGTGACTACTCACTGCAAATCTATGGCTACGTCGCGTCACGATGATCGTCACGCTGACGCGCGGGGGAACCAAACCGGGGGGATGCGCGGGGCGGCTGTCGGTGAGCGGAGCGGACGCTCACCCGGCCGCCCCGCGTGCTTGTCCGGCAGCAGCCGGCTAGTCGATCGACGGATCGACCGAGGCGACGAACGCCGTACCAGTGCCGGAGACCACCAACGGCGTCCCGCCGGCCGGTCCCACCGCCGCCTGCCCGGCCCGGACCGACACCGCCGCCACATCGTCGTCGACGGTGACCTCACCGGCGACGCAGAGCACCACCCGGGGGCCTTCGACCGGCACCGACACCTGCCGCACGTCAGCGTCGAGCACAATTCGGTGCAGCGCGAACTCGGCGACCGGCACCGGCCAGGTGACCACCCCGGAAGCGACCGGACGGACGCGTACCACCGGGTCGTCGAGCACCTCGAAGCGCAACACCCGCAGCAGCTCCGCGACGTCGACATGCTTGGGGGTCAACCCACCGCGCAGCACGTTGTCACTGGCCGCCATGATCTCCACGCCGGCACCCCGCAGGTACGCGTGCAGGTTGCCGGCCGGCATCCAGATCGCCTCCCCCGGAGCCAGGGTGACCTGGTTGAGCAGCAACGCCACCAGTACCCCGGGGTCGGCCGGATAGTGCCCGGCCAGCCGGCGCAGCAGCGCCGCGTCGGCGGCGTACCGCGTCGGCAGCCGGTCGGCGCCCGCCACCGCCGCCGCGACCAGAGCCGACCGTTGCGGACCCGGCCACCGCAGCAACCGTTCCAATGCCTCCGGCAGCCCGCCCGGTCCGACCCGCAACGCCTTGATCACCGGCTCCAGCTCGTCGACACCCAACGCCGCCAGCACCTCGGCGGAGAGCTGCGGTGCCCGGAAGCCGCAGAGCGCATCGAACTCGCTGAGCGCCACCAGCAGCTCCGGCTTGTGGTGCGGGTCGGCGTAGTTACGCCCCGCCGAGGTGGACGGCAGCTTCGACTGCGCGGTGTACCCGGCGCGGGCCTGCGCCGCATCCGGATGCGCCTGCAACGACAGCGGCGTCTCGGCGGCCAGCACCTTCATCAGGTACGGCAGCCGCCCGTCGAACCGGGTCGCGGTCGGCTCACCCAGCCAGCCCACCGGATCCTGGTCGATCAGCTCCGGCAGCCCGACCAGCGCCCCGCCCCGCCGCACCTGGGACGGCGCACCGGGGTGGGCACCCAGCCAGAGCTCCGCCTCCGGGCCGGGTGCCGGAGCCGGGCGCCCCTGCAGCTGCGCGATGACGGTCCGCGACCCCCACGCGTAGTCCCGGATCCGGCCGGTCAACAGTTCCACGGCGCCCGCCTCAGGTGGTGGAGAGTTCCTTCATCTCGCTCACCGCCGGCACCGCCATCGGGTCCAGATGGTGCGCCAGCGCCAGGTAGACGGAGGCGAAGTCGGGGACCGAGATCAACGAGGCGAGCCGTTCCAGTGCCGAACCGCCCTCCGCGGTGATCACGTCGCACCGCACACCGCGCCGGTCCGCCAGAGTCTGCACCGCCTCGGCCCGACGCTCCTCGACCACGAAGGGTTCGTCGGCGTCGTCCTCCGGGTTCAACCCACCGTCACGCAGCAGCACCAGACGCAACCGGGTCGGCGACTCGGACTGGTCATCATCGTCGTCCGGGTCGGCGAAAATGTCCCGGGTCGACTCCCCCAGACCGCCGAAGACCCCGTCGAGCAGCCCTACCCGGCCCCGGCCGGCCTCACCGAGCGCCCCGGTGACCACCGGGTAGCGGGCGTTCGTGGACAGCGTGTCGCCGAACCGGCGGGCGGCGACCGACGCCACCGGCGACGAGCCCCAGACGATCGGCACCGACCCGGCCAGCCCGAGAGCGAGCGCCTTCGCCGGATTGACGAACGACTCAGCGGCCGGGCGGCACCGCTCGGCGTCGGCGTCCAGCCGGGCCGCCGTCTCCGCCAGATCCGCCTCGTTGACCTTGACCAGCCCCAACGCCCGCGCGGCAAGCAGCACCGGCACGGTCAACGCCCAGAGGCTGGCCCGGGCCGGAGCGCGTCGTGGCACCGGGACGAACGGGGCGCGTACTCCTTCGGCGACCGACTGCAGCTGCGAGTCGGGCGGCCCGACGGCGACCAGCCGGGCACCGCGCCGGGCGGCGGCCTGAGCCGCACCCAGCGCTTCCGGGCTGCGTCCCGAAGCGCTGACCGCGATGACCACGTCGGCCGCGCCGACCCAGCCGGGCACGCCGGCGCTGCGGTGCGGGATCACCGGTACGGGACAGCGCGGTCCGGCCACAGTGGCCAGCACGTCACCGGTCCGCCCGGCGGTACCGATACCGGCGATGACCACCGCCCGGGGGCGCCCCTCGTCGCCGAGCACACCAAGGTTGGCCTCGGCGGCCAACGCCGCCGACTCGCGCACCTGGGCACCGGCCGACGCGGTGAACCGCAGCATGCCGCCGGGATCGGTCGAGTTGAGCCCGTCCACGTCGTCGAGCAGCGCCTCGTCGGCGACCCGCCGACCCACCACCCCGGACGTGCCGTCGATCGGAACCGCCATCAGCCGGCCTCGCCGGGCCGGCGGGCCTCGTCCAGCAGCAGCACCGGGATCCCGTCGCGCACCTCGAAGATCCGCGAGCACTCCGGGCAGGTCAGGGTCGCCGCGTCCGCGTCGTAGGTCAACGGCGTGTGGTGCGTGTCCGGGCAGGCGAGGATCTCCAGCAGCTGCGAATCCAGGGCCATCGGATGGCTCCTTCCACGTGTCTCGCCGGCGGACCCCGTCCCGGGGTGCGCCTTCCGGTGAAGATCCTAGCCGCGAACCAGCGCGAGCACCCCGTCGCGCAGTTCGGCCATCCGCTCGACGGTCGGTGCCTCCACGTTGAGCCGCAGCAACGGCTCGGTGTTCGAGGCACGGATGTTGATCCAGGCACCGTCGTCGAAGCGGACGGTCAGCCCGTCGAGCTCGTCGGTGTCGGCGTCGGCGTACGCGGTCTTGATCTCGGCGAGCTTGGCCTGCTGGTCGGTGACCGTCGAGTTGATCTCACCGGAGGCGACGTACCGCTCGAACTCGTGGGCCAGCTCGGACAGCGGCTTGTCCTGCTCGCCCAGCGCGGCCAGCATGTGCATCGCGGCCAGCATCCCGGTGTCGGCGAACCAGAAGTCCCGGAAGTAGTAGTGCGCCGAGTGCTCACCGCCGAAGACCGCGTTGGTCCGGGCCATCTCGGCCTTGATGAACGAGTGGCCGACCCGGGAACGCACCGGCTCACCGCCGTTCTCCCGAACGATCTCCGGCACCGCGCTGGAGGTGATCAGGTTGTGAATGACCGTCTCGCCGGGGTGTTTGGCCAGCTCCCGGGTGGCGACCAGGGCGGTGATCGCCGACGGGGAGACCGGCTCGCCACGCTCATCGACGACGAAGCAGCGGTCGGCGTCGCCGTCGAATGCCAGCCCCAGGTCGGCGTTGTGGTCCCGGACCGCCTTCTGCAGGTCGACGATGTTCTCCGGGTTGAGCGGGTTCGCCTCGTGGTTCGGGAACGAGCCGTCCAGCTCGAAGTACATCGGCACGATGTCCAGCGGCAGAGCCGGCAGCACCGTGTCGCCGAGGACCGCCGGCACGGTGTAGCCGCCCATCCCGTTGCCGGCGTCGACGACCACCTTGAGCGGCCGGATCGCGGACAGGTCGACCAGGGTACGCAGATGCGCGGCGTAGTCGGCGAGCAGTTCGCGCCGCTCGACCTGGTCCCCGCCGGACGGCACCTCGCCACTGTCGAGCAGCGCCTGGGCCCGGTCCCGGATGTCGGTCAGCCCGGAGTCCTGGCCGATCGGCGCCGCCCCGGCCCGGCACATCTTGATGCCGTTGTACTGGGCCGGATTGTGGCTGGCGGTGAACATCGCGCCGGGCAGCTCCAGCGCGCCGGAGGCGTAGTAGAGCAGATCGGTGGAGGCCAGCCCGGCGTGCAGCACCTCGGCACCGGCGGCGGTGGCCCCGGCGGCGAACGCGTCGGCCAGCGGCGGCGACGACTCACGCATGTCGTGGGCGATGACTATCCGGTCGGCTTTGTCGCCGCGCTCGGCCAGGACCTGCACGAACGCGGTACCGATGGCCCGGGCCACGGTCTCGTTCAGCTGATCCGGAGTGGTGCCACGGACGTCGTAGGCCTTGACGATTTTGGACAAGTCAGACAAGGTCTCACTCCTCAGCCGTGCCGATGCCAACACGAGTGAGGGTAACGGAGCGGTGGGCAATGCCTTCGGCCAAGGCTGACGGTCCATCCTCCGGCAGCACGATGTTCATCCTCCGGCCGGGTACGCCGCTGCCGGCAACGCCGAGCCGCTGGTCAGCGCCGAATCCGGGGCAACAGCATGGTCGCCCCGCCGCCCCCAACATCCCCACCAGGACCACCCGTACCACCGGGGGCCGACCGGGTCGGACGCAGCCTGCGGACCAGCAGCACCAGCAGGGCGATACCGACAGCGACCATGCCGATCCCGGCGGCCATCACCCCGGTGCCGATACCGGAACCGTCGTCACCGGCCGGCCCACCGGCCGAGCCGGCCGCAGCCAGCAGATCCTGGTCCGGCAGGACGGCCGGCGCGTCGCTCGGCTCCACGGCCGCGCTGTCGACCGTCGGTTCCGGGGTCGGTTCCGCACTCGGCGACGGGGTCGGCGGACCCGGCTGGTAGGTGCCGGCGAGCCGGCCGCCGACCCGTTTGGCCCCGGCTTCCCGGCCGAGCAGCACCCCACCGGCGGTGTACGCCTCACCGACGATGTGCGCGACTCCGGCCGGCGCACCGGCCCGGAACGCCATCCGGTAGCGGACCGAGCGGCTCTTGCCCTTGCACAGCTCGTCATCTTCCGGCGCGGTGTGCTCGGTCAGCAGCAGCCCGTCGCCGTTGTCCCACAGCGGCACGGTCACCCAGTCGTCGTCGATTCGGGCCTGCACGCCGACCTGGTCGGGGGTGACACCGGGCAGCCGGATCGCCAGCGCGGTACGCACCGCCACGCACCCGTCGGTGCGTTTGGTCACCTTCACGGTCACCCCACCGGCCTTCTCGCCGACCGCGAACTTGCTCGGCAGGCCGATCCGCACCCGCTCGTCCTGGCCGTAGGCGGGACCTGCGGCGAGCACCGCTGTGCCGACGGTCAGCGCGAGCACCGTCGCCAGTCGAGCCGCGCCACGCCGTACCGACATCTCCGCCTCGCCTTCCGCGTCGCCGGCACCCGCGCTTCGGACGCCACCGCGCGACAGGCTACCGCGCTCCGGCTACGCGGCCGGCCCGCGCAGCGAGCCACCCCGGACATCGGCGACGAACCGCCCGAAGTCCGTCGCGGTGAAGGCGAGCACCGGGCTGGCCGGGTCCTTGGAATCCCGTACGCCGACGGTCCCGCCGACGACGGCGACCTCGACGCAGCTGCCGTTGCCGCCGCTGTAGCTGCTCTTGCGCCAGCCCGCCCCGGTGAAGTCTGCTGTGGACATGCGGTGCTCCTTGTCAGCGACGCGTCAGGTCAGCCCGTCGGCGACCTCGGCGATGAACGCCCGGGAGTCGTCGCAGCCGAGCGCATCCGCCCGCAGGTCGTCGAAGACAAGGTTATACCGGGCGACGCCGGCCGGCTTCTCCACGTAGAGGTCGCCGGCCTCGTTCTCGACGTAGGCCACGTCGGCGTCGGCGGTCTCCGGGAAGGTCAGCACGGTGAACGGCCCGGTGATGCAGGCTGAGGCACCGCGTGCGAAGGGCAGGACCTGCAGCCGTACGGTCGACAAAGTGGACAGGTCGACCAGGTGACGCAGCTGCCGGTGCATCAGCTCCGGCCCACCGACCAACCGGCGCAGCACCGCCTCGTCGAGGACCGCCCAGAGCCGCACCGGGTCGGTGTCGCGGGTCAGCACCCGCTGCCGGGCCATCCGGACGCCGACCTTCTCCTCGATGGTCTCGGCGCTGTGGCCGGGCAGGGTCTTGCGGATGACCGTCCGGGCGTACTCCTCGATCTGCACCAGACCGGGCAGTACGGACGGCTCGAACCAGCGCAGCTCGGCGGCGTCGTTCTCCAGCGCGATCAGCGTGGAGTATTCCCAGGTGAGACGTTCGCTGTACTCCTGCCACCAGCCGGTCTCCTGCGCCTGGCGGGCCAGGGCGACCAGCCGCTGCCGCTCGGGGCCCTCGATGCCGTAGACGTCGAGCAGCTCGTGGACGGTGCCGGGCGAGATCCTGACCCGGGCCGTCTCGATCCGGCTGATCCGGGCGGTCGAGCAGCGCAACTCGGTGGCGACCTGCTCGGCGAGCAGGCCGGATGTCTCCCGCAGGGCGCGCAGCTCGCGACCGAGCTGCCGGCGTCGCACCGTCGGCGGCGATCCGACGACCATCAGACACCTCCTGAACATTGATGCATGGATGCCAGTCTCGCTTACCGGAAGCGCGAAGTCAGCTACCAGTAGTTCAGATAGTGCAACTCGATGCACTTGCATGACCGGTGGCCACCAGAACACGATGACATCACCACACGTCACTGCGTACCGAATCGAGGACGACTGTGAGCGACCAGACCCGCACGGCAACCACCGCGATCCGGCTGGAGGCGGTCCTGCTCGACCGGGCACCGAAGGTGTTCGCCCTGTGCCGCTGATCGTGCACAGCGACGGCAGCCGCGACGGAATGACCTGGTGCAACGACATCGAGTCGGCGAGTCGGTTCTGGGCACCGCTGATCGGTGCCGACCTGCTGGCCGTCGCCTAACCTGCGAGGTGCCAGGTCAGAGGTCGAGTCCGGTGAGGACCATCACCCGGGGATCGGTGTAGTCGTCCATCGCGCTACGGACCCCTTCGCGGCCGACACCGCTGCCCTTGACCCCGCCGTACGGCATCTGGTCGGCCCGGTACGACGGCACGTCGCCGACGATCACCCCGCCGACCTGCAACGTCCGATGTGCGGTGAACGCGGTCTGCAGGTTGTGGGTGAACACGCCGGCCTGCAGCCCGTACGCCGAGTCGTTGACCGCCGCGAACCCGGCCTCGTCGTTCTCCACCCGGTCCACGACGAGCACCGGGCCGAAGACCTCCTCGGTGAGCACCTTCGCGCCGGCCGGCACCCCGGTCAGCACCGTCGGTGGGTACGTCGCGCCGTCGCGCCGGCCGCCGACCTCGATCGTCGCCCCGGCGGCCACCGCCTCGTCCACCCAGGACTCGACGCGTATCGCGGCGTCCTCGCTGATCAGCGGCCCGACGTCGGTCGCCTCGTCGGCCGGGTCACCGGCCCGCAGCGCCTGAACGGCCGCGACGAGCCGGGGCAGGAAGCCGTCGTAGAGCCATTCGTGCACGTACACCCGTTGCACCGCGATGCAGCTCTGCCCGGCCTGATAGTTGGCGAAGGTGGCTATCCGCTGTGCCGCCCGGGTCAGCTCCTCGTCGCCGGTCCAGTCCTCGCAGATCACCGCTGCGGCGTTACCGCCCAGCTCCAGGGTGACGTGCTTGTCCGGCACTGAGCGGCGGATCAGCGCGCCGACCAGGCCGGAGCCGGTGAACGACACCACCGGCAGGCGTGGGTCGGCGACCAGGTCGCCGGCCCGGTCGTTCGGCACCGGCAGTACGGAGACCATCCCGGCAGGCAGCCCGGTGCCTGATCCACTGCCCGGCACGGCGTCCGACGCGGCGTCCGGATCGGCCGGCTCGGTGACCTCGGCGATCAACTCGCCGAGCAGCAGCGCGGTCAGCGGGGTCGCCGGGGCCGGCTTGACGATGATCGGGGCGCCGACCGCGATCGCCGGGGCCACCTTGTGCGCCACCAGGTTCAGCGGAAAATTGAACGGCGAGATGCCCAGCACCGGCCCGCGCGGCACCCGGCGGATCACAGCCATCCGGCCGGCGGCGGCCGGGTCGGTGTCCAGGCGCTGCAGGTCGCCGGAGAACCGCCGGGCCTCCTCCGCCGCCCAGCGGAACGTGGAGACGGCGCGCGACACTTCGGCCCGCGCCCACTTGACCGGTTTGCCGTTCTCGGCGGTGATCAGCCGGGCGATCTCGTCGGCCCGCTGCGCGAGCCGGGCACTGATGTGGTCCAGTGCGGCCGCCCGGCGGTACGCGGGCAGCGCGGCGGCCTGCGGCGCGACCCGGTGCGCGGCGGCGACCGCCTGCTCGACCTGGTCGGGCGTGGCGTAGCTGGTTTGTCCGACGAGCCGACCGTCGTACGGGTGGTGCACGTCGAGCGGTGTGTCACCGTGCGCCGGCTCGCCGGCCAGCCAGAACGGCGTACGCGGGGTCGGGTCGGGGTGATCCATCCGGCCAGCCTAAAGCCAGTGACCGAGGCACTCGATGGCCTTGACAACGTACAACCGATCGGTTGTATATTAGCGTGGTGATCGAGGAGAGCGCGGACCGGGCGGACGCCATGTTCCACGCGCTCGCCGACCGCACCCGGCGCGACATCCTGCGCCGGGTGCTGGCCGGGGAGCACTCCGTCTCCGCGCTCGCCGCCAAGTACGACATGAGCTTCGCCGCCGTACAGAAACACGTCACCGTGCTGGAGAAGGCCGGTTTACTGACCAAGCGACGCAGTGGTCGCGAGCAGCTGGCCAGCGGCGACGTGCAGGCGGTGCGCTCGGTGGCGGCCATGCTCGCCGAGCTCGAACACATCTGGCGTGGCCGCATCGCACGCATCGACGCGCTGCTCGCAGACGACCCCGACGAAAGGACCGAACAATGCCCGTGACCGACGTCCAGCAGGACCTTGACAACCTGACCCTGACCATCACGGCGGACTTCGCCGCGCCGGTGGAGCGGGTCTGGCAGGTCTACGCCGACCCTCGCCAACTGGAGAAGGTGTGGGGACCGCCGACCTACCCGGCGACCGTGGTCGACCACGATTTCACGCCCGGCGGTCGCGTGACCTACTTCATGACCGGCCCGGAGGGCGACAAGCATGCCGGATACTGGCTGATCACCGCCGTGGACGAGCCGACGAGCTTTACCTTCGACGACGGCTTCGCGGACCTGGACTTCAATCCGCTGTCGGAGTTGCCGGCCTCCCGCAACACCTACACCTTCGCCGAGCACAACGGCGGCACCCGGGCGACCTACCTGAGTAAATACGAGTCCGCTGAGGCACTGCAACAGGTGCTGGACATGGGCGTGGTGGAGGGCTCCAAGTCGGCGATCAACCAGATCGACGAGCTACTCGCCCCCGCTCCTTGATCAAAAATCGCTGCTGCGAGAAGCGCTCCGATTTCAGCACCCACGGCAATTCACCCGGTGGTCTACTTCCACGCTGGACTATCAGTCGGTGTCGTTAGAAGATGAACCTCGTTGAACCCGCTGCCACTTCTGGGTATTCGAGGTGATAATCATGAGTGAACTCACCACAGAGCTTCGACGGCTCCGACTGTCCCGGCGCATAAACCAGACGCAGCTGGCGAAGGCGCTACGCGTGTCGAAGTCGCTGATAGCCAGCTTCGAGACCGGTCGGCTGGTGCCGAAGGAGGACACCGCGCAGGCACTCGACGAGGTGCTGAACTCCGGTGACAAGATCCAGCAACTGGCCGAGGAAGCACGCGGAGACCGCCAGCCGTGGCTGCGTCCGTGGGCCGAACACGAACGGCGGGCCGCGTTGCTGCGCTGCTGGGAGTTGTCGATCATCCCTGGGCTGCTGCAACGCGAGCCCTACATGCGTGAGCTGTTCGCCGCCTCACCCTGGAGCAAGAGCAAGGTCGACGATCTTATTCGGATCCGCCTCGACCGGCAGACGGCGGTGTTCACCCGCGACGAGCCGGTCGAGCTGTCCTGCCTGATCGGCGAGGCCGCTCTGCACCAGGGGTCCCGTGAGGTTCTCAAGGACCAGCTCGCCTACCTGGTCGACGCCAGCCACCAGTCGAACGTCCGGATACGGGTGGTGCCCGACCGCAACCTCGGCCTCAACCCAGGCCTTAACGGACCACTTTCGCTGGCCACCCTGGGCGACGGCAGCCGGATCGCCTACCTGGACGACCAGCTGCGCGGCAGGATGGCGACCACAACCGCCGACGTCATCGAACTGGAATGGGCGTGGGAGGCGATCAACGATCTCTCGCTATCGACTACCCAGAGCCGAGACCTGATTCTAAGGTTGATTGATGAACACGACTGACCCTTCATGGCGGAAGTCCACCAGATCAAGCGGCGTGAGCAACTGTGTCGAGGTGGCCGACAACCTGCCCGGCCGGGTCCTGGTCCGGGACACCAAGGACCGCGACGGCGGCACGCTGACCTTCGACGCCCCCGCCTGGCGTTCCTTCGTCGAACTGACGAAGCACCACCACTGACCCAGCCACCCACCCCGCAAGACACCGTCGAAGCGCCGGCCCTGCCAGCCAGGGCCGGCGCTTCATCTCGACCAAGCCGGCCCGGTCCCCCCTCGGCGGGGCGAGCCTGCACCCAGCGTCAGGCCGGCCGGTCACACCGATGACACGGACAGAAATCCTAGTTGCGGCAAATCGACCCAAAAGGTCTGGCAGCCTGCTCATCGACAGAGCCGGCGGTATCTTGAGGTGGTAGCCGATCGCCGGTCAGGAGGCGCGGATGACTGTCGAGATGGTCGCGCCGGCTTGGATGCACGAACAGGTCACGGCCGAGCAGTACGCGACGTGGACAGAAGAGCAGTGTGCGGGCATTGAGATCGTGGATGGGATGGTGCTCGTGAGTCCGAGTGCCTCTAAGCGGCACAATCGCCTGGCCAGGCTGCTGGCGAACGCTCTGGATGGTGCCGCCGGGCCGGATTGGAACGCTGACACCGACTTCGATGTTCGGCTCCAGGACGTGCCGCTGAACAACCGTCGTCCCGATGTGACGGTTTACCGGGCGGACACCATCGACGTCACCCCGACCCGCCCCGAGCATGTGCTACTGGTGGTCGAGGTGGTCTCTCCCGGATCGGAAACGACCGACCGGATCGTCAAGGCTGACCAGTACGCCAGGGTTGGCATCCAGTTCTACTGGCGGGTCGAGCAGGCCGCCACTGGCGCACCGCTGGTCTACACGTACGTTCTTGACCCGGCGACTGGGCGCTACCGCGATGGCGAGATCTTCACCGGCGTCGTAAAACTGACCGCGCCCTTCTCCGTTGAAGTCGATCTCGGCCAACTCTGAACGCCACGCGGCGAGGTCGGGCGGGGTCAGGCGGCTGCCGGGGTGTCGACGTCGCCGACGCGGTCGAACCCCGCCCTGCGGTTGAGGTTGCCACTCAGGCGCGCCGCCCGTTTGCGGCTCAGGAGGCGCGAGGCGAACGCGATGCCGCGATCGGACAGACCCCCGGGGAACGAGATCTCTTTGCCACGCGCGAAATCGTCGAGCGACTTCGCTGCGATGCGCTCGGGCGGGACGGCTCTGGTGTGCATCTTTGCGGTGGTTCCGTCGAAGAACCCGGTAGCGACAGGTCCGGGATGCACCGCCATCACCCGTACTGCGGTGTCGTGCAGTTCCTCGGCGAGGGCTTCGGTGAACGACAGCACGAACGCCTTGGTCGCGGCGTAGCTGGCCTGGAACGGCATGGGTTGGAAGCCGGCCACCGAGGACACGTTGATGATGCCGCCGTGGCCACGCTCCAGCATGTGGCCTCCGATGCTGTGCACGAGGCCCATGAGTGCGGTGATGTTGAGCTCGACCGAGTCGACGTTCGGAGCCAACGGGCGGGTCAGGAACGGGCCGACCGCTCCCATGCCTGCGTTGTTGATCAGCAGGTCGATCTCGACACGCTGCTCGGCGAGGGCGTCGACGATGGCACGCGGCGCGGCGCGGCGCGGTCGGACAGATCAGCGGCGAGTACGACGATTGGGGACTGGTGGGTCTGCCGCAGTGTCGCGGCGAGCTTCTCCAGCGCTTCGGTCGAGCGGGCGACGAGGACGAGGGCGGCTCCGCGGGACGCGAGTTCCCGTGCGTACGCCTCCCCAATGCCCTTCGAGGCCCCGGTGATCAGCGCAGTGGTTCCGGCAAACGAGTGCATCAGGATGTACCTTTCCGGGCCACCGGCCCCACCATGTTACTTCGAGACTCGAAGCATACGTTACTTCGAGTCTCGAATCAAATGCAGTCGGCCCCGCTAAGCGCCGTCGTCGCCATCGCGCAGGGAACGGACCATCCGCCGCAGGATCCGCAACGCCTCCGACTGCTCGGTCTCAGTCAACCCGGCCAGCATCCTGACCTCGACCGACCGGACCGCGACGGTCGCCTTTTCGAGACTCTGCCGACCCAGAGGCGTGAGCCGCGTGGGCAGCACCTTCCCGACGGGCGCTTCCGCCGGTCTGGTCACGTAGCCCTCTCGCTCCAGCGTCTGGAGCAGCACGTTCATTGACTGCCGGGTCACGAAGGCGCCCCGCGCGAGCTCGGAGTTCGACAGGCCTGGCCGTTGCGCCAGCAACTCCAGGCACGAGTAGCGCGTCACGCTCATCCCGAGGGGTCGCAGCACCTCCTCCATGGCCACCCGGAGCGCGCTCGATGCCTTCTTCAGCAGATAGCCCAGCGATGTCTCCAGGTCGACGCCCTGCCCGCTGCCCTGCCCACCTTGACTCATGTCAGCATCCTGACATACATTGCGCGATGTCAGGAACCTGACACGACCGGAGGAGATCATCATGCCCGTCACCGGCCCCGACTTCATCTCGCTGCAGGCACGCGACCTCGACGCCTCGCGGGCGTTCTACGAGCAGTACCTCGGGCTCCTACGCTCGCCGGCCGGGCCTGCGCACGCCGTCGTCTTCGAGACCAAGCCCATCGCGTTCGCGCTGCGCGAGATCGTCCCCGGCACCGACCTTGGATCCGTTGCTCAGCCGGGCATCGGTGCAGCCATCTGGCTCCACGCCACAGACGTGCAGGACATTCACGATGCTCTCGTCGCCGACGGTCACACAATCGTCTCCGCGCCGATCGACGGCCCCTTCGGTCGGACCTTCACCTTCGCCGACCCCGATGGCTACCAGGTCACTCTGCACGACCGCGCCTGACGAGCCCCGGACCCCCATGATGCGTCCGACGACCTGATGCCACAGGTGCATCTTGATGCACCTGTGGCATCAAGCTCAACCAGTACCCACCGGCTGACGTGCTCGATCCCGTCCTGCGGTATCAGCAGGTCGCCGCCGGTGTCGGGTCTGCGCCGATGACCGCCGCAACCTCGACCGGCAACGGATAGACCCGCTCGGCCGGCAGCAGGGCGGCAGCACCCGCGTCATCACCAGCGGAAAGCCGGTCACGCACGGCGTGCGCCAGCCCGGTCACCTCGGTGATGGCGACGGTCCACTCGTCGACGTACCGGTCGACTGCGTCGCCGGACAGTCCCACCTGCAGCGACCGGTACGGCAGCGGCCCGAGCCGCAGCGACCGCTCAGGATCCCACTGCACCCGCACCGGGCTCGTCCTCACCCGTCGCGCCCACGTATCGCGGTCCGGGTACAAGCTTCGGTCGAAGTGGCTCAGGCACGCTGCCGCCAGCGCCCGCTCGAACCCGCTGCGCCGGATCTCGACCGCCAGCACCCGCTCCTGACCGGGGTTGGACGCCCACCCGCACCGGTACATCATCCACAGGAACGACGGCTTGATCCACGTCATCCGGTCCCGCTTGAACGGGGCCACGAACCGCCCGTTCGCCAACGCCGGCACCGCGATCTCCGCCGGATACGCCTGGTACACGGTGACGGTGTCGGCGGTGTACCGAGCCCGGACCTGCCGATGACGAGCGTCCACGCATGAGATCATCGCCGATGCCGGCGACGGTCATCCACCAGATTTCACCCAGCATCCGCACGGCCGTAACCCGTTCCGCCCGCTAGGGCGTGTATCAAAGTCGGTCACAGCCACTCGTTGATCGCCGCGACCTGCACGGTCGCCTCGTACCGGACCGCGAGCTTGTCGTAGCGGGTCGCGACGGCACGGTTGCGCTTGAGCCGGTTGATCCCGCACTCGACCGCGTGGCGCTGCTTGTAGATCTCGGGGTCGAAGGCCGGCGGCCTGCCGCCCTTCGACCCCTTCTTCCGCCGGTTGGCGTCCTGGTCGGCCTTCGACGGGATCGTCGCGGCGACACCCCGTCGACGCAGGTAGGCACGGTTCGCCTTCGACGTGTACGCCTTGTCCGCCAGCACCCGGTCCGGACGGGTCCGGGGCCGACCGGCCCCGAGCCGGGGCACCCGGATTCGGTCGAGGACCGTCGTGAACTGCGGGCTGTCGCCACGCTGCCCGCCGGTCAGCACGATCGACAGCGGTTTCTGTCCCTGTTCACAGCCCAGGTGCAGTTTCGTGGTCCGTCCGCCACGGGAACGCCCCAACGCGTGGTCGTCGGGTTCCGACCCGGTACCGCCGGGTGGTTCGGCCTGCAGATCCCCCTTTTACGCGCTCCGGCGGCGTGCTGGTGCGCTCGGCTGATCGTGGAGTCCACGGACACGTCCCAGACGATCCGTCCCGCCGCGTCGGCCAGGGCCTGCAACGCGGTCAGGATCCGTGCCCAGGTCCCGTCGCGCTGCCACCGGCGGAACAGGGCGTACGCCGCAGCCCAGGAGCCGTAGTGGTCGGGGATGTCCCGCCACGGGGCGCCGGCCCGGGTCCGCCACCGGATCGCGTCGATGAGCTGCCGTTTCGTTGATGCGGGCGGTCGGCCCGGTCGGCGTGCGGTGGGCAGGAGAGGCTCCAGGACTGCCCACTGCGCGTCCGTCAGGTCGTGCCGCCTCGTCACCGCTACGCTGGTCACGAGGTCTCCGTGTTGATGGTTCGTCTTGGTCGATAAGCCGTCTACCGGAGACCTCGCTGTTTACCGGGCAGCGACACGCCGAAAGTCGTCACCCGCCCACGGCCGACTTTGATACACGCCCTAGGCCCTTACGCGCCGACGTCACTCAGAGCTGCGACAGCGGTGCTGCCGGTGCATGCGTTTTACGCGTTGTACGCTGGTGCCGTGGTTGCGCGAGAGTACGGGTGGACTGAGGCCGGCAAGATCAGCGCGGCACGGCACGGCGTCTCCGAACAGGAGACGGTCGAAGCGCTCCACTCGCCGCAGCGGATCGAGAACCACATCGGGACACTCCTGCTGGCGTAGCTGGCCTGGCTGGCACAGCACGCGTGATCATGGTGCTGTGTGAGCGGGTGGGAAAGGTCAACAGCTACGCGATCCTGGCGGCTCGGCCTGCGACGCCGGAGGAGGTCAAGCAGTGGATGGAGGGGACACGATGAGTGCGAGCCGTGATCCGCGGACGATGAGCCGCGAAGAGCTGGTGGCGTATTTCGACCAGGGTGGCGACATCTCGGAGCTGCTACGCGACGCCTCCAGAGGCCCCGATCTTGGCCCTACGCCGTCACCGGAGAGCGTACCCATGATCGTTACCGGAGTCCGCCTCTCCGCGACGGCCGTGCGGCGGCTGGACGAACTCGCCGGCAACGACAAGGGAGGCCGGTCGGGGCTCATTCGTCAGGCGATCGACGAGTTCCTCGCCCGACACGCCGACGAAGCGGCGTGAGACACGCTGACGAGGCGGCACGGTCCAGCAACGCGCGCACGGAAACAGTTGCCGTACCTCTTGTCTGCTGCGATTTCGGTCGCGAAGATGGCTCCTAGCTGGCGGATACCTCATCCTGCCTGATCCAGGCCGAGCCGACGTGCAGGAGCCGAACCATGACCGACAAGCAGACGGTGCGCAACTTCGTCGACGGTGCCTACGTCGACCCGGTCGACGGCGGCTACCAGGACCTGGTCGACCCGTGCACCGGTGAGGTGTTCGCCCAATCACCAACGTCCGGCCCCGTCGACGTCGACCGGGCCATGTCGGCCGCCGCCACCGCCTTCGACAGTTGGCGGGACACCATCCCGGCGCAGCGACAGCTGGCCCTGCTCAAGCTGGCCGACGCGGTCGAGGCCCGCGCCGCCGAGCTGGTCGACGCCGAGGTCCGCAACACCGGCAAGCCGCGCCAGCTGACCGCCGACGAGGAGCTGCCGCCCAGCGTCGACCAGCTCCGGTTCTTCGCCGGGGCGGCCCGGGTGCTGGAGGGCAAGTCGGCCGGCGAGTACCTGGCCGGGCACACCTCCTACGTACGCCGGGAGCCGATCGGGGTCTGCGCGCAGGTGACGCCCTGGAACTACCCGCTGATGATGGCGGTCTGGAAGATCGCCCCGGCGCTGGCCGCCGGCAACACGGTGGTACTCAAACCGTCCGACACCACCCCGCTGTCTACCCTGCTGCTGGCCGAGATCGCCGCTGAGTTCCTGCCGCCGGGCGTGTTCAACGTGGTCTGCGGCGACCGGGACACCGGCCGGGCGCTGGTCGCCCACCCGACCCCGGAGTTCGTGTCGATCACCGGATCCACCC
The DNA here is from genome assembly GCF_049179115.1 of Solwaraspora sp. WMMB762. Classification (NCBI taxonomy): domain Bacteria; kingdom Bacillati; phylum Actinomycetota; class Actinomycetes; order Micromonosporales; family Micromonosporaceae; genus Solwaraspora; species Solwaraspora sp. WMMB762. The sequence continues at coordinate 5,770,172 of NZ_JBMHMD010000001.1, read as the reverse complement.
GGGCCGGCATGGAGGTGGCGGCCGCCGCCGCGCCCGACCTCAAGCGCACCCACCTGGAACTGGGCGGCAAGGCCCCGGTGGTGGTCTTCGACGACGCCGACGTGGCGGCGGCGGCCGAGGCGATCGCCGGGGCCGGCTACTTCAACGCCGGGCAGGACTGCACCGCGGCGACCCGGGTGCTGGCCGGGCCGGGCGTGCACGACGACTTCGTCGCCGCCCTGGCCGAGCAGGCCCGAGCGACGAAGACCGGGCTACCGGACGAGCCGGACGTGGCGTACGGGCCGTTGAACAACGCCGACCAGCTGGGCCGGGTCACCGGCTTCGTCGACCGGCTGCCGGACCACGCTCAGCTGCACACCGGCGGCGTACGGGTCGGCGACCGGGGCTATTTCTACGCCCCGACGGTGGTCGCCGGGGTCCGCCAGCCCGACGAGATCATCCAGGACGAGGTGTTCGGGCCGGTGATCACCGTGCAGCGCTTCACCGACGAGGACGAGGCGGTCCGGTGGGCCAACGGCGTCCGGTACGGCCTGTCCGCCTCCGTGTGGACCCGCGACCACGGCCGGGCGATGCGGATGACCCGCCGGCTCGACTTCGGCTGCGTCTGGGTCAACACCCACATCCCGATCGTGGCGGAGATGCCGCACGGCGGGTTCAAGCACTCCGGCCACGGCAAGGACCTGTCCATGTACGGGCTGGAGGACTACACCCGGGTCAAGCACGTCATGCACGCGTTCGAGGACTGACCTGGCCTCGGCGATGCCCGAGGGCACCGCCGAGCACCACCACCAGCAGCGCCACCGCGAACATCGCCGTGCCGATCACGTTGACCTGCGGCGGGATGCCACGCTGGGCGGCACCCCAGACGTACATCGGGAAGGTGACGGTGGTGCCGGAGTTGAAGTTCGTGACGATGAAGTCGTCGAACGACAGCGAGAAGGCCAGCAGCGCGGCGGCCACGATGCCGGGCAGCACCAGCGGCAGGGTGACCAGGCGGAACGTCTGCCATTCGGAGGCGTACAGGTCCATCGCCGCCTCCTCCAGGCGGGTGTCCATGCCGGCCAGCCGCGCCTTCACCGTGACCACGACGAAGCTCAGGCAGAACATCACGTGGGCGGTCACCACCGTCCAGAAGCCGAGCGGCACCGCCCCGGCCACGAACAGGGTCAGCAGCGACGAGCCCATCACCAGCTCCGGCGTGGCCATCGGCAGGAAAATCAGCAGGTTCACCGCGGACCGGCCACGGAACCGGTGCCGGACCAGCGCGAACGCCATCAGAGTGCCGAGGATCGTGGCCCCGGCGGTGGCCAGGAACCCGATCTGTACGCTGCGCAGCACCGCGTCGCACATCTCGCTGGTCGCGCACGGCTGCCGCCAGTTGTCCAACGTGAACTCGTTGAAGTCGTAGGACAGCCGGCTGGACGGCCGGTTGACTGACAACCCGGCGACCACCGCCACCGGCAGCAGCAGGTAGCCGAGCACCAGCAGGCCGACGCCGAGCACCCACCGGTCGACCAGCCACCGAGCCAGCCGCGCACCGATCCCCGTCGCGCCCCGGCCCATCACAGCACCTCCTCGGTGCCGGTGCGCCGGACGTAGACCGACACGATGATCAGGATCGCCGCCATCAGCAGGAAGGACAGCGCCGCCGCCTGTGGATAGTCCAGCCGCACCAGGAACGCCGAGTCGATCACGTTGCCGATCATGTACTCGTTGGGGGTGCCGAGCAGCCGGGCGTTGATGTAGTCACCGGAGGCCGGGATGAAGGTCAGCAGGGTGCCGGCGACCAGACCGGGTGCCGACAACGGCAGGGTGACCCGCCAGAAGGCCCGCGCCGGGCTCGCGTACAGGTCGCTGGCCGCCTCCAGCAGCCGGGGATCGAGCCGGTCCAGGCTCGCATACAGCGGCAGCACCATGAACGGCAGGAAGTTGTACGTCAGCCCGAGCACCACCGCGACCGGGGTGAACAGCAGGCGGCCGTCCGGCGCGAGCAGGTGCAGATCCCGCAGTACGCCGACCAGCCAGCCGTTTTCCGACAGGATCGTCTTCCAGGCCAGGGTACGTACCAGGAAACTGGTGAACATCGGGGCGACGACGCAGATCAGCATCAGGTTCTTCCACCGGCCGGCCCGCCGGGCGATCGCGTACGCCAGTGGGTAGCCGAGCAGCACCGCGATCACGGTGGCGATGCCGGCGAAGAGGAAGCCGCGACCGAACTGCGTCCAGTACGCCGACAGCGCGTCCGGGTAGTTGCCGAACGACCAGGTCATCGCGTACCCGGTGGCCAGCGAGCCGGCCGGGTCGTACAGGCTGGTCGCGCCGAGTTGGATCGCCGGCACCGCGAAGAACAGGGTCAGCCAGGCCCCGCCGGGCAGGAGCAGCAGGTACGGCAGCAGCCGGCTGCGCCGCCGGGCAGCCTGCACCGGGGCGGGCGGCTTTCCCGCTCCCCCGCCGACGTGGGCCAGGACGCTCATGACGCGGGTACGGCGTCGTCGAGCAGCGGGCTGGTCTGGTCGCCGGCGCCCGGCTCGCGGGCCAGCAGGAAGGCGTGCGCCGGCTGCCAGTAGGCGACCACGTCGGCACCGACCGGCAGCAGAGCTCCGTCCCCGCTGTTCGGGCTGAACACGCTCAGCTCGGTGCCCCAACCGGTGCGCACCTGGTATTGGGTGCTGACCCCGAGGTATGCCAGCTCGGTGACCACGCCGGTGACCGACTGCGCCCCGGCCGGTACGGCGTCGGCGTCCCGGGTCAGGGCGAGCTTTTCCGGGCGTACCCCCAGATGGACCGGACCGTCGACGGACCGGGACCGGGCCGCGGGCACGGTGAACCGCGAGCCGTACGCGGTGACCAGCACGTCGTCGCCGGATCGGCCGGTGGCCTCGCCGGCCAGCAGGTTCGACTGGCCGAGGAAGTTCGCCACGAACGCGGTCGCCGGGAACTCGTACATCTGCGCGGGCGGGCCGAGCTGCTCGATCCGGCCGGCGTTCATCACCGCGACCGTGTCGGCCATCGTCATGGCCTCCTCCTGGTCGTGGGTGACGTGCACGAAGGTGATGCCGACCTCGGTCTGGATGCGTTTCAGCTCGGCCTGCATCTGTCGGCGCAGTTTGAGGTCGAGCGCGCCGAGTGGTTCGTCGAGCAGCAGCACCTGCGGGTGGTTGATCAACGCGCGGGCCAGGGCGACCCGCTGCTGCTGCCCGCCGGAGAGCTGTTGCGGGCGGCGCGGGCCGAAGCCGTCCAGCTGCACCAGGGCGAGCATCCGTTCGACCTGCGGGCGCACGTCGCGGATGCCACGCCGGCGCAGTCCGAACGCGACGTTGTCGGCCACGCTGAGGTGCGGGAAGAGTGCGTAGCTCTGGAAGACGGTGTTCACCGGCCGGCGGTACGGCCGCAGCCGGGTGATGTCCCGCCCGCCGAGCAGCAGCTGGCCGCTGGTGGGCTGCTCCAGCCCGGCGACCATCCGCAACGTGGTGGTCTTGCCGCAGCCGGAGGCACCGAGCAGGGCGAAGAACGCGCCCTGCGGGATCGTCAGGTCGAGTCCGTCCACGGCGGTGAACGGGCCGAACCGCTTGGTCAGGTCGGTCAGCTTCAGGTCACCGGCGCTCGGGTCGGCTGGGCGTGGGTCGCCGCCGAGTCGGCCACCGGCGGGTGGGTCGGTCGCCATCGGTTGCCGCCTCAGGCCCCGATGACCTGCTGGAACTTCTGCTCGTACGTGCGTTCCTGCTCCTCAGTCAGCGCCATGAACACGGCGGACCGGGCGAGCAGCGCCTCGTCGGGGAAGATCAGCGGATTGGCGGCCAGCTCCGGATCGATCGCGGCCATCGCCTCCTGGGCACCTTCGACCGGGCAGATGAAGTTGACGTACGCGGCGACCTCGGCGGCGACCGCCGGGTCGTAGTAGTGGTCCATCAGCTTCTCGGCGTTGGTCTTGTGGGCGGCCTGGTTCGGCACCTGCATGTTGTCGGAGAAGAGAATCAGCCCGGACTCGGGTGCCTGAAAGACGATGTTCGGGTCTTCGGCGGCCAACTGGATCACGTCGCCGGACCAGCCGATGCAGGCGGCGACGTCACCCCGGGCCAGGTCGGCGGCGTAGTCGTTGCCGGTGAACCGGCGGATCTGCCCGTCGGCGACCGCCCGGCGCAGCTTCTCCAGGGCGTCGTCGAACTGGGCGTCGGTGAAGTCGGCCGGGTCGTGCCCGTTCGACTGCAGCAGCAGCCCCATGGTGTCGCGCATCTCGGTCAACGCGGTCACCCGGCCTTTGAGGTCGGCCTGGGTGAGCAGGTCGTCGATGGTGCGGACCTCGCCGGTGACGGTGCCGTTGTAGGCGATGCCGGTCAGCCCGGACTGCCACGGTACGGCGTACGAGTCGTCCGGGTCGAACGGCCGGGCCTTCAGCGACGGCAGCAGGTTGGCGGCGACGTTGGGCAGGTTCGCCTTGTCGAGGGACTGCACCCAGCCGAGCCGGATCATCCGGGCGGCCAGCCAGTCGGTGAGCACCATGATGTCGCGTCCGGTGGGCTGGCAGGCGGACAGCTGGTTCTGCACCTTGCCGAAGAACTCGTTGTTGTCGTTGATGTCCTCGGTGTACGTGACCGTGATGCCGCTGGCCTGCTGGAACGCCTCCAGGGTGGGTCGGCGACTCTCGTCGTCGGCGTCGACGTCGATGTACTGCGGCCAGTTCGAGAAGTTGATCACCTGTTCGCTGTCGGACAGGTCCTCGCTGACGCAGCTCTCCTCGGTCTGCTGGGCTGCCGGGGTGCCGCAGGCGGCGAACGCACCGCCGGCGAGCAGCAGCCCACCGGAGGTGGCGGCGCCGCGTACCAGGGAGCGTCGGGTGAGGGTACGGCGCATGCCGAGGGCCGCGAGCAGGGCGGCGGCCGGCGCGGACGGTGGGGGGCGGAGGCGACTGCGCATGGACGGCTCCTGGAGTGGTGCCGGTCCGAAGGACCGGAAGGGTACGGGCCGGCGGGGCCGGCACGGAGGCAAGGCGTAGTTTGTGAACCGATCAGACGCCGATCCTGGCATGCAGATGCGCACTTCACAAGGGATTCCGTTGCGCTGCTCGCCATTGGCCACGAAATACGCCAGACTCGGACTCTTAACGCCGACCCGCTCGGCGACGTATCAGCGGTGCGGCACAATGCGCCGATTCTGACAGACGAGGAGACCCGGATGGGGACACGACAGCAGGGCGGCGGCTCCGGTCACGTCCTCCTCGACGACGTGGCGAAACAGATCATCGAACAGTTACAGGAGGACGGGCGCCGCCCGTACGCCACGATCGGCAAGGCGGTCGGACTCTCCGAGGCGGCGGTCCGCCAGCGGGTGCAGCGGCTGCTCGACGCCGGGGTGATGCAGATCGTGGCGGTCACCGATCCGCTACAGCTCGGCTTCCCCCGCCAGGCGATGATCGGGCTGCGTACCTCCGGGGATCTGGAGACGGTCGCCGACCGGCTCGCGGAGCTGGACGAGGTCGACTACGTGGTGATCACCGCCGGGTCGTTCGACCTGCTCACCGAGGTGGTTTGCCGCAACGACGACCACCTGCTGGAGATCCTGCAGCGGCTGCGCACGGTCGAGGGGGTCGTCTCCACCGAGGCGTTCGTCTACCTGAAGCTGCGCAAGCAGACCTACACCTGGGGTACGGCCTGACCGGTCGGATTGATTCGCTTTCTTACCCTGACGGCACACGTCGAGGAGAGTGGGGCAAACGGATGCGTCGTCAGCTACGGGTGATCGCGGGTCTCGGTGCGCTGCTGGTGCTGACCGTGACCGGCTGCACCACGGTAAGCACCGAGTCGGACCAGGTGGCGCTGCACTACGACGCGGGCGCCTTCTCCAGCACGACCTACCAGGCCTGCGTCACCCAGAACAACCGCACCTGGGACGGGCCGGGCGAGCGGTACTACGTGTACCCGGCCGGCCAGCGTACGTTCGACTTCACCGGCAACGAGGGCTCCGAGTCCACGCCGTTCGTGGTGGTCTCCAAGGACAACCAGGAGCTGACCGTCTCCGGCGGGTTGACGTTCCACCTGGACACCTCGTGTGCCGACGAGGGCGGGATGCTGCGCGAGTTCCACGAGGAGATCGGGCTGAAGTTCCAGCCGGTGATGGACGGCGACGGCCGGACCACCGAACACTGGCTGGACCTGCTGCGGTTCTACATCGGGCAGCCGCTGCACAAGGCGATGACCACCGAGGCGCAGAAGTACGACTGGTTGGCGCTGTACAACGACCCGGCGACCCGGGCCGCCTTCGAGACGGCGATCAACGAGGATCTGGGCGCGGCGGTGCAGGCCACCACCGGTGGGCGGGCGTACTTCCTGCAGTTCAACCTGACCCTGCAGAAGCCGACGCCGCGGCAGGATCTGGTCGACGGCCTGGCCGCGGTCCAGGTGGCGATCACCGAGCGGCGGGCGATCACCGAGCAGAACGCCACCGTCGAGGAGAAGCTCAAGCAGATCCGTCAGCTCGTCGAGGTGCTCGGCCCGGAGGGCTACATCTTGTACGAGGTGTTCCAGCGCTGCCTGACCGACGAGACCGCCAAGGGCTGCCCGACGTTCCTGCCGGTGCCCGCCGGCGGCAGCGTGGACCTCAACGCCGGGCGCCCGGCGAACACCGACTGACCGCTCGCGGGTGTTTGTCGGATCTTCACCCCGCCCCACACCTACCTACGAGCTGCTATGGTGCGACTACCGGGTGTCGATCCTCCAGAAGGGATTCGGACGATGCTGACCTTCATCCGCAACACCTTCGCCGCAGCTTTACTCGTGGTGGCCGCCACCCTGGTAGCCACCAGCGCTCCGGCACAGGCCATTCCAGACGAGTACCACTTGATGGTCACCATCTACTACTCGGACAGCAGTCGCACCACCCAGGTCGGCACCCGTTGGTACGGCCACTGTCCCGACCAGGACTGGGACCGTCTCGTCGGCTACAGCACCCCGTACTCCACCAGCGGCATTCACCCGTGCCCGTAGAAACGCGAACGGGCTCTGCCCACGCTGGCCGGCGGCAGCGTCGTCCTCAACGCCGGTCGCCCGACGACCACCGACCGATCGGCCCGATCCGGGCTCGGCCTCGCCGGCAAGCGAGGCCGAGCCGGATGCCGCAAACCGAACACGTGCGCGCCGCAGATCGAACACGAGGCTGCCGCAGACCGAACATCAACCTGCCGCAGACCGAAAGCGAGGTCGTCGCAGATCGAAAGTGTGGCGGCTAGTATGGGGTTGTGCCTACGTCACGCCTGATCCCGCGCCACGCCGCCGCCCAGGTGGACGCCGCGCTGGCGGACACCCGCGTCGTACTGATCAGCGGCGCACGCCAAGCAGGCAAGAGCACCCTCGTGCGCATCGTCGCCGGGGACCGCTTCGCCGAACGCCGTGATCTTGACCGGGCGCAGGATCGCGCGGCGGCGACAGCCGACCCGGTCGGCTTCGTTGACTCCCCGGAACTGCTGATCATCGATGAGATCCAACGTGTCCCGGAACTGCTGCTGGCTATCAAAGCCGCCGTGGATGAGGATCCCCGACCAGGTCGATACCTTCTCACCGGCTCCGCGCGGTTGTTCGGCACGTTAGCCGCTCCCGACGCGCTGCCCGGCCGGATGGAGACCATCGAGCTCTGGCCGTTCTCCCAGGGTGAGCTGGAGGATGAGCCGGACGGCTTCGTCGACGCCATCTTCACGCTCGGCCCTGAGTTGCGCCACGAGTCCGCCGTGACCCGCGCCGACTACGCCGCCAGAATCGTGCGCGGCGGTCTGCCCGAAGCCACATCCCGCGCCGACCCCCGCCGTCGTCAACGCTTTCTCGACGCATATGTCCAGGCGCTCATCGACCGCGACGTCCGGCAACTCGCCGACATCCAGCGCAAGGGCGAGCTACGCAGACTGGTACGGCTGCTCGCTGCCAGGTCGGCCACCATCGTCGCGGCCAACTCCCTCGAATCCGCGCTCGGACTGAGCCGACCGACGATCGCGCGTTACCTCCAGGCACTGGAGGAGATCTTCCTCATCAGGCGAATTCCAGGATGGTCGCGCAACCTCGGCACCCGAGCCACCGCAGCCGCCAAACTGATCTTCGTCGACTCGGGCATCGCCGCCAACGAGATGGCGGTCGACGCCCGGGCACTGCTGCGCCCCGGTGCGTCGTTCGGCCCGCTGCTCGAATCCTTCGTCCTGTCCGAGCTGTCCCGCCAACTGAGCTGGTCTGCCCAGTCCGTCGAGCTGTCCCACTACCGGGACCACAGCAAGTTCGAAGTCGACGCGGTGCTCGAGGACAGGGCCGGCCGTGTCGTCGGCATCGAGGTCAAGGCCGCCTCGACCGTCGGACCGGACGACTTCCGTGGGCTACGCAGGCTCGCCGACCGGCTCAGCGACGACTTCGTCGCCGGCGTCGTCCTCTACACCGGCACCGCCACGCTGCCGTTCGGCCCCAAACTACGGGCCATGCCGGTCAGCGCCCTGTGGCAGGTTCCTCCGCAAGCCGAGCTCCGCTGAGCGAAGCGCCGCCGGGCAGCGCCGCCTTGAAGACGAGATTCGTGCCTCCCGCCTGGCCGAGGAGTGATGTCTTTCGTCAGGGGCGGCGGGTGGTGACGAAGGTCTGCCAGGCGGCCGGGTCGAAGGTGAGCACGCCGCCGGCCCGGTCCTTGGAGTCACGGACCAGCACCCGCCCCGGCAGGTTGTCCGCCACCTCGACACAGTTTCCGCCGTTGTTGCTGCTGCGGGTAGACGTACGCCACCGGGCGCCGGTCAGGTCCATGATTGCGCCACTTCCTTGATCAGGTCGATCGATGGTGCCTCCCCGCTGACACTGTCCCACCGCCGGCCCAGCGTGGCAATGTCGTCGTGCGCGGCGTGTATCTCGCCGCGCAACTGGTTGTCCAGATAGGCGAACTCGTGACCATCGGCGAGCCGGGCGAGCGCGAACGGGCCGGCCAGCCCGGTGTGCCAGGGCACGCCCGCCGGGATCACCCGGATCTGCACGTGCGGGTGGCTCTCGGTCAACGCGATCAGGTGCCGCAACTGATCGTGCATCACCGCCCGGTCGGCGACCAGTCGACGCAGCACCACCTCGTCGATCACCATCACCAGGAACGGCGGACGTGCCCCGGTCAGGATCGTCTGACGTTCCAACCGGGTAAGCACGATCCGCTCCACCTCGTCGGCGGTGTTCACCCCGCCGACGTGCAGCATCGCCCGTGCGTACCCCTCGGTCTGCAGCAGGCCAGGCACGACGAGCGGTTCGTACGAGCGCAGCGCGACCGCCTCCCGCTCGATCTCCTCCCATGGCCGGAACCAGGCCTTGCCTCGGTGTCGGTACGGGTCCGGCCACAGCTCGGCGGGGTCCACGCCGAGCACCACCGCCGTCAGATGCCGGTTGCGCGGATGCGGCACCCAAGCTGCTGTCCACCGGCGAGGGCGGGTTCGTGCTCACCGACGATGATGAACTGGCCGACCGCATCGACTTCTACACTCACCTCGGCCACCTCAAGGGCCACGTCCACGGCGTGAACTACAAGCTCCCTGGGCCCCTCGCGGCGATCGGGCTGCGGCGGCTGCGCAGCCTGCAGGCGCAACTGCGCTCCCGCCGCGCCAACGCAACCTGGCTGCTGAGGGCGCTGCCCAAGGACGGCCACCTGACCGAACTGTCGTACGGTGAGGCCGACCAGCCCAACTACTACAACCTGGTACTCACCACGCAGCCCGCTTCCACGCAAGCACTCACCGCCGGTTTCGCCGCTGCGGGCCTGCCACCAGACTCGGTGCGCTACGGCTATCGACCGCTGTACCACCGGCCGATCTTCACCGCCTATGCCACCCCTTGCCCGAACGCCGATGCTCTCGCTGCGACGACGTTCCAGCTTCCCGTTCACCCGGGTATGTCCGAGGCGGCCCTAGGATGGGTCGCGGACCGCATCCGCGTCTTCGCCGAAGGGCAGCTCCCGTGATGATCCGGCACAACACCGCGTCCGCTGTCGTCCTCGACGATGAGGATCGAGTCCTGCTCGTGCATCACAACAAGATCGGCCTATGGCTGTACCCAGGCGGGCACATCGACCCCAACGAGGACCCGGCCCAGGCGGCGGTGCGTGAGGTGGCCGAGGAAACCGGTGTTCAGGCCACCGTTCTTGGCGATCCAGCGTTCACCCACCCGGCGGTCGCAAGCCATGCCGCCCCGTGGACGGTCATCGAGATGGACGTGACCGACTCCAAGATCGGCGCGCATCGGCACATCGACTTCGTGTACGTGTGCCGCGCCTCCGGTGGCGACCTGACCGCGCAGCTGGAGGAAGTCGCCAGCGCCCGCTGGGTGCCGGTCGCCGACCTCGCCGGGCTCCCCACCCCGGCCGAGCTGCCCGAACTGGTCGCTGCGGCCTCGCGGTGGGCCAAGACACACAGATAGATGGCGAGCGGTTCCACCGACTTGCGCCGAAGGGCGGACCGCAGCCCGGGTCCGCCCTTCGGCGTATTCGTGTGACGGCGTCACACGTGGTCGGGTGGACCGCGCAATGTCAGCGAGCGGCCCTGACTGGCCGACTCACCCGTGATGCGGATTTCGTCGTTGTAGCTGGCTCGGATTGCTCAAACCGTAGGTGAACGGCACTGTTGATCTCGTGAACCTTGCAGTGAGCGGAGGATCTGTGCGATAACCGTAGCCAGGACGGTGCCTGCGCAGGCGCCGGTGCGACCGACGCGATGGGGCCACGACATGGGCAACCCGACCGACCACCTCTGGCTGCACTTCACCCGGATGTCCAGCTACCGGGACGCCCCGGTGCCGACCATCGTGCGCGGCGACGGCGCGCACGTCTGGGACAGCGAGGGACGCAGGCTGCTGGACGGGCTGGCCGGGCTGTTCGTGGTCAACGCCGGCCACGGGCGCACCGAGCTCGCCGAGGCCGCCGCGAAGCAGGCCAGCGAGCTGGCGTACTTCCCGATCTGGTCGTACGCCCACCCGACGGCGATCGAGCTGGCCGAACGGATCGCCGCGCTCGCCCCCGGCGACCTCAACCGGGTCTTCTTCACCACCGGCGGCTCCGAGGCGGTGGAGTCGGCGTGGAAACTGGCCCGCGCCTACTTCAAGCGGGTCGGCAAACCCACCAAGCACAAGGTGGTCAGCCGGGACATCGCCTACCACGGCACCACGATGGGGGCGCTGGCGATCACCGGGCTGCCCGGCATCAAGGCCGACTTCGAGCCGCTGGTCCCGGGCGGGATCAAGGTGCCGAACACCAACTTCTACCGGGCGCCGGAGCACGGCGACGACCCGGTGGCGTTCGGCCGGTGGGCAGCCGACGAGATCGGCCGGGCGATCGAACGCGAAGGCCCGGAGACCGTCGCCGCCGTCTTCCTGGAGCCGGTGCAGAACGCCGGCGGCTGTTTCCCGCCGCCGCCGGGCTACTTCGAGCGGGTACGCGAGATCTGCGACGCGTACGACGTGCTGCTCGTCTCCGACGAGGTGATCTGCTCGTGGGGCCGGCTCGGCGAGTACTTCGGCGCCCAGCGGTACGGCTACCAGCCGGACATCATCACCACCGCCAAGGCGCTCACCTCCGGCTACTCCCCGCTCGGTGCGATGATCGCGTCGGACCGGTTGATCGAGCCGTTCCTGCACGGCACTGAGTCGTTCGGCCACGGGATCACCTTCGGCGGGCATCCGGTCTCCTGCGCGGTGGCGCTGGCCAACCTGGAGATCTTCGCCCGGGAGGAGCTGACCGGGCACGTACGGGCCAACGAAAGCGCTTTCCGGGGCACTCTGGAGAAGCTGTACGACCTGCCGATCGTCGGTGACATCCGGGGCGACGGCTACTTCTACGGCATCGAGCTGGTCAAGGACAAGGCGACCCGGGAGAGCTTTGACGACGCCGAGTCGGAGCGGCTGCTACGCGGGTTCCTCTCCGGCGCGCTGTTCGCCGCCGGGCTGTACTGCCGGGCCGACGACCGGGGCGATCCGGTGATCCAGCTCGCCCCACCGCTGATCGCCGGCCAGGCCGAGTTCGACGAGATCGAACAGATCCTGCGGGCCGTGCTGTCCGAGGCCTGGCAGCGACTGTAGCGCCGGGCCGACAACAGGAGGGTCGTGGACCATGCGCGGTCACGGTGACTACCGAGACGTGTCGCACTGGATGGCCACCGTGGACGACGAGCTGACGCCCCGGCCCGCGTTGGACGGCGACACGACCGCCGACGTGGCGATCGTCGGCGCCGGCTACACCGGGCTGTGGACGGCGTACTACCTGGCCCGCGCCGATCCGGCGCTGCGGGTCGTGGTGCTGGAGCGGGAGATCGCCGGGTACGGCGCCTCCGGCCGTAACGGCGGCTGGTGCTCGGCACTGCTGCCCAGCTCGCCGACCGCGCTGGCCCGCCGGCACGGCCGGGACGCGGCGGTCGCCATGCAGCAGGCCATGTACGCCACGGTCGACGAGGTCGGCCGGGTCGCCGCCGCCGAGGGCATCGACTGCCACTGGAGCCACGGCGGCACGGTCACTCTGGCCCGTACCCCGGCGCAGCTGCGGCGGGCCGAGGCGGCGGTCGCCGAAACCCACGCGTACGGCGGCACCCACGCCGACCTCGCCCTGCTCGACGCCGACGCGGCGACCGCCCGGTGCGCCGCCGACGGCGTACTCGGCGGCGCCTACACCCCGCACTGCGCGGCGATCCACCCCGCCCGGCTGGTCCGTGGCCTGGCCCGGGCCGTCGAACGGCACGGCGGGACGATCCACGAGCACACCCCGGTCACCAGGTACGGCCCCGGGGCGGCCGAGACGCCGACCGGCACGGTCCGCGCCCCGGTGGTGGTACGGGCGACCGAGGGCTACACCCCGGCGCTGCCCGGCGCCCGCCGCGCAGTGGCCCCGATCTACTCGCTGATGATCGCCACCGAGCCGCTGCCGGACGAGATCTGGGCCCGGATCGGGCTGGCGCGGCGCGAGACGTTCAGCGACTACCGGCATCTGATCATCTACGGGCAGCGGACCGCCGACGGCCGGCTGGCGTTCGGCGGGCGGGGCGCGCCGTACCACTTCCGGTCCCGGATCCGGCCCGAGTACGACCGCGACCCTCGGGTGTTCACCGCGCTGCGCCGGACGCTCGGCGAGCTGTTCCCGGTGCTCGGCGACGCGGTACCGGTGGCCCGGGCCTGGGGCGGTCCGCTCGGCGTCGCCCGCGACTGGGCGGCGTCGGTGGGGTTGGACCGGGCCACCGGGCTGGCCTGGGCCGGCGGGTACGTCGGCGACGGGGTGGGCACCGCCAACCTGGCCGGCCGTACCCTCGCCGACCTGATCCTCGACGTGGACAGCGAGTTGACCGCGCTGCCCTGGGTCGGGCACCGCTCGCCGCGCTGGGAGCCGGAGCCGCTGCGCTGGCTCGGCGTCAACGCGGGTCTGCGGCTGGTGACCGCCGCCGACGCGGCCGAGGCGCGCGGCGACCGGCCGTCCCGGCTGACCGGGCTGCTGGGCCGGCTGACCGGGCAGTGACGCGGTCGGCCGTACCGCCGCCTGCGGTCGGCTTGGCGGGGTCGGGGGCGGATCGGCCCGCGGTCAGGCCGGCGGGATCACCCGGAGGTGGCCACGGCGGCCGGTCGACGGGTTGATGTCGATGTCGACGGCGTCCGGGTCACCGGGGCGGGGCGGCGGGGCCGGTCGGGCCGCCTCCCGGACCGCCTCGGCGAGCGCCACCAGATCGTCGGTGGTCGGTGGGGGCGGGTCGAACTCACCCTCGTGCCGGACGACCTGCCAGCCACGGGGCGCGGTCAGGCTACGGGCGTGCTGCTCGCAGAGGTCGTAGGTGTGCGGTTCGGCGAACGCGGCGAGCGGGCCGACCACCGCGGTCGACTCGTTGTAGACATAGGTCAACGTGGCGACGGCCTGGCGGGGGCAGCCGTTACGGGAGCAGCGCCGTGGTGACCTCACGGCGGCACGTTATCTCTAATACCGGCTCCACTACCAGCTTGCCGACGCGACACGCCGGGACTCCTGATCCGCACGCCCGGAAAGGGCCGATCCGGACTACGCTGGGCAGGTGACCGGAGGATCCCAGTGACCATCCCCGTGCCCGGCAGCGCGCAGACGCCCCGCCGGGCGCGTCGGGATCGCCGGGACCGGCACGGGCGCGGGCTGCGCGGTCGGCTGGTGCCGGCGACGGTGCCGTTGGCCCGGACCAAGGCCGAGGTCTTCGACGAGCTGGTCCTGGACACGGTCGAGACGCTGGAGCGGCGCTTCGCGAAGGAGCTGGCCGGCGTCGAATTCGCCGTCGAGGACGTCCCACCTGATCTGAACGTGTACGACTCCGACGTGCTGGAGGACGGCGAGGTGCCGTTGGCCCGGCTGCTGCCCGGCCGGCCGGGGCGTCAGGAGATGCCGCCGCGGATCGTGCTCTACCGGCGTCCGCTGGAGTTCCGGGCGTTGAACCGGGAGGATCTCGCCGACCTGGTGCACGACGTGATCATCGAGCAGGTGGCGAATCTGCTCGGCGTCGACCCGGACGAGCTGGCCTGACTTGGCAACTCGCCCGGGCCGACAGCGGCAGGTCAGGCGACCCTGCGCTTGAGCTTGCGTCGTTCCCGCTCGGACAGTCCGCCCCAGATGCCGAACCGCTCGTCGTGACCGAGTGCGTACTCCAGGCACTCGGACTTCACCTCGCAACGAGAGCAGATCCGCTTGGCCTCGCGGGTGGATCCGCCCTTCTCCGGGAAGAACGCCTCCGGATCGGTCTGCGAGCACAGCGCCCGCTCCTGCCACTCCGGGGCGTTACCGAGCAGGTCCGCGACCTCCAGCCGACCATCCATACGCGTGCCTCCTTTCGCGCGCCGCCCCACCCGGCCGGCGCAACCCCCCACGCGGAAGGCGTGTCCATCTTGCCCGTTCGATCCGGTTTTGATGCAGCCCGTCCGAGCGACCCCGTTGAAATTACACGCGTGTAATGCGTGCGTCGTCAAGACGAACCTGGTAAATGGGCTTGCTGTCGCGCACCGGTCACCCGCCCTCCCCGTTGTCATCCGGCCCGCAACCTGCCCTATCGATTCAGACCCCCACCGGGTAACGCGGGACCGGCGAGTCGCACCACCCTGCCCGGCCTGACCGGCGAATCCCAGCGGCGACGACGCTGTCCGCAGACGACATCGAGCCGGTGCCGCTCACGCGGCACCGGCTCGATGTCCGGTCGGACGACCGGTCTACCTCACTAGCCCTACTTCCCTCCCCAGGGGTCGATCACGCCTACGGCCCAGAAGCCGATCGCGCCCAAGCGTCAATCTCGTCACACTGTCGTGCGGGACTCCTGTCACCCTGCCTTGGGGATCAGCCGCCCAGCGGTGGCGTGCTGCGGCCAGACGAACTCGGTCACCGCCCCGCCGGTGATCGTCACCTGACCGGCGGGCACCTCGTCGGAGCGCCACACGGTGTAGGAACCCGCCGGCAGATCGGTGTAGACGGCGCTGAAGAAGACTCCGTCGCGTACCTGCCGCTCCCGGACCGCCGCATGGGTACGCGGGGCCGGATCCGGCTGGTCCGGACCGGCGGTCGGGCTGATCTCGATCTCCCGGCCGTGGAACTCCTGTCCGGTGTAGATGATCAGGGCACCCATGTCGCCGCCGATGTCGAGGACAACGCCGCCGGTCTCCGACGGGGCCAGACTGTGCTCGTGCATGCTCCCCACCTTCTCTGGATGTGCCGGGGTCGGCCCGGACGGGACGTGCGGGCCGGTCAGGACGGGTTGTTGAACCCGTCGTACGGCACGCCGAGATACGGGAAATGCTTCAGGAACGGGGCGGTCACGTCGGCCGCGCTCAGCCCGTGGGTCACCGCGCCGGCCGCGTCGTCCGGGGTGAAGTTCTTGTCGATCAGCGGGAACGTCAACCCGGCGATGGCCCGCAGCGAGATGGTGACCACGTCGTCGGTCGTCCGGCGGCCGTTCGGGAAACCGGCCAGGTCGCCGCCGAGCAGACCGAACCGGCTCGGCCGCTTCGCCGGCGGGATCGCGGTGTTCAGCCGCAGCATGTCCGCCTGCAGATCGCCGGTGTTGTTCTGGAAACCGTCGATCAGCCCGGCCGGGATCCCGGTCAGCAGGATCGCCACCAGATCGGCGCGGGGTTTGCCGGACTCGTTGAGCTCGGCCAGATTGGGGAAGACGTCCGGGTAGAGCACCGGCAGCAACTGCGCCAGTTCGGGCTTCTCCACCAGGCCGGCGAAGCGCTTGTCCTCCGACGGGGGCAGGGTGTTCCACAGGTCCTTCTGCGCCATCGGCACGATGACCTCGTTGAACAACGGATTGCCGAGCCGCGACACCTGAGCCACCGGGCCGACGGTGACGTCGGCGGCCTTGGCCGCCCCCAGCACCCGCACCTGCTGACGCCCGGCCGAGGTCCACACCCCGATCACCGCACGCTGGTCGTTGACGTCGTACCGGCCGCCGCCGCTGACCAGGTGGGTGATCGGGATCTGCAGCGCGATGCTGGACACGTTCAGCCGGTCGGTCGCGTTGACCGGCTCGTCCGCCACGTTGAAGATGTCCTTGCCGACCACGTGCAACTGCTGGAAGGGCCGCAGGTTGCCCAGGTCGAAGATGGCGCCCAGGTCGACGAAGAACCCCTCGGCCCGCTGCCCGGCGAAGACCCGTTCACCGCTCTTGAGCTGGAACGTGGCGTCATTGGCCAGCCCCACGTAGTCGGGGGTGGACAGCGGACCGATGTTGCACGGCGGGCAGGGCACATTGCGGGCCAGCAGCTGCGCCTTGCCGTGCGAGTCCACCTTGGTAACACTGTAGAACTGGCGCCGGTTCCAGTTCTCGCTGTCCAGCGCGTCGATCGGTCCGGTGTTGTAGAGAAACGTGTTCTCGTTGGTGATCTCAGTGTGGAACCGGAACTGGTAGGTGATGTCCGGATGACCGTCACCGTTGTTGTCCACGTGGATCTCGTAGAGCACGTCATCGCCGAACTCGAAGAAGTTCGGCCCGCCCGACGGCACCTGGAAAGGCAGATAGTTGGCGATGAGAGTCACCGTGTCCGGGCGGTCCGGACTCACGAACGCGTAAAGGTCGGTGCTGTCGGCGACCGGGTCCTTGGATATCTCCGGCGCTTCACGGTGCGAAGACATGGCGAACCTACCTCACATAGCCTGAATGAATCGGTGATCGACGCGGTACGCGTCAGGTGAAACGTGCCCGTACGGCGTACTCAGCCCTGGCGGGCGGCGCGCTGCAACCGGGCGGCGAGACCTTTGTCGCGTACCTCGATCCGCGATGTGCCGACGAAGACGTCCAGCGTGCCGTTGGACGGATCCCGTAGATGGACGACGATCGCCTCGTCATTCGAGGCTGCTCCGGCCAGCCGGCTGTCCACGGCCGACGAAAGGCCGCTGACGCTGACCGCGGCCGCGCCGACACCCGCACTCGCCGCCACGGTCAGCACCTGGCGGCGGGAAATTTTGAACTTCGGTCGGTTTCGCTGGCGAGTTCTCATGGACAACCCTTCCGGTGGGTCAGGGGGTAACCCACTGTCGCGATGGGACCAGTGCCGGCGCGGCCCATCTGTCACCCGCAGTCGCCGGCACCTATCCATACGGTCGACGACGCCGGTGGGTTCGATCATCCGCGAATCGACTTTTGTCGGGTACGCCACCGCAGTGCGCCGGCCCCGGCCCCGGGCCGGCCGTCAGCGCTGGTACGCGGTGGACCGGCGGACCGCCGGACGGCCGGCGGCGGCCGCGATCGACTGCAACTGCGCCTCGGTACGCGCCGAACCGTTGGCCGAACCGGCCATCCGGGAGATCGTCTCCTCCATCAGCGTCCCGCCGAGATCGTTGCACCCGCCGCGCAGCATCGCCACGGTGCCCTCGTCGCCGAGCTTCACCCAGGAACACTGAATGTTCTCGATCCGGCCGTGCAGCAGCAGCCTGGCCATGGCGTGCACGGCGCGGTTCTCCCGCCAGGTCGGCCCGGGCCGGGCCAACCCGGCAAGGTAGATCGGCGCATTGGTGTGCACAAATGGCAGTGCGACGAACTCGGTGAAGCCGCCGGTACGGTCCTGCACCCCGGCCAGCACCCGGAAATGCGCCAACCACTGGCCGGGATGGTCCACGTGCCCGTACATCATCGTCGAGCTGGACCGCAGCCCCAGCTCGTGCGCGGTGGTCACCACCTCGACCCAGGTGGCGGCCGGCAGTTTGCCCTTGGTCAGCACCCACCGCACGTCGTCGTCGAGGATCTCCGCCGCGGTCCCCGGGATGGTGTCCAGTCCCGCCTCGCGCAGCATCAGCAGCCAGTCCCGGACCGGCATGCCCGCCTTCGCGGCGGCGGTGACGATCTCCATCGGGGAAAAGGCGTGCACGTGCAGCTGCGGCACCCGTCGTTTGACCGCCCGGACCAGCTCGGCGTACGCGGTCACCGGCAGCTTGGGGTCGATGCCGCCCTGCATGCAGACCTCGGTGGCACCGGCCCGCCACGCCTCCTCGGCCCGGTCCGCCACCTGCTCGGCGGAGAGCCGGAACGCGTCGGCGTCCCGTTCCCGCTGGGCGAACGCGCAGAACCGGCAGCCGACGTAGCAGACGTTGGAAAAGTTGATGTTGCGGTTGACCACGTAGGTGACGTCGTCGCCGACGGTGTCCCGGCGTACCTCGTCGGCGATCCGGCAGACCTGGTCCAGCGCCGCGCCATCGGCGGTGAACAGGGCGAGCGCCGCGTCGGTGTGCCGTGGTTGCAGCAGCGCCGCCGGATCGTCGGCGGCCAGCCGCAGCCCGGCCCGCAGATTCGCGTCGCCGACGCCGTCGCCGTTGGTACCGGCACCGGTCGGTACGCTGATCCGGCCGGCGACCTCGGCCCAGTCGCCGTACACCCGGTCGAAGTCGCCCCGCCGGTCGCCGGTCCGCCCGGTGGTGTCGATCGTGGTGTGCAGATCGGTCCGACCGACCGGGGCGAACACCTCCTCCGGCTCCTGCCAGGGGCGGCCGACCGGCATCGCCGACTCGTCGGCCAGACCGGTGCCCGGCTCGGCGAGCGCCGACACGTGCGCGGCCAGCCGGGGGTCCAGCCACGCCTCGCCGCGCCGCACATACTCGGGGTAGACGGTCAGCCGTTCCCGCAGAGTGAACCCGGCGGCGGCGGTACGCCGGGTCAGCTCGTCGATCTGCGGCCAGGGCCGCTCCGGGTTGACGTGGTCCGGGGTCACCGGCGACACCCCGCCCCAGTCGTCGATGCCGGCCCGCAGCAGCAGCGCGTACTCCCCCTCGACCAGGTTCGGCGGGGCCTGGATGCGGGCACCCGGCCCGAGCAGGACGCGGCCGACGGCGACCGTCGCGGCCAGGTCACGCAGTTCGGCGTCCGGCATGCCACGCATCGCCGTGTCCGGCTTGGCGCGGAAGTTCTGCAGGATCACCTCCTGGATGTGGCCGTACTCCCGGGCCGCCGAGCGGATCGCGAACAGCGACTCGACCCGTTCCCGGGGAGTTTCGCCGATGCCGATCAGCAGTCCGGTGGTGTACGGCACGCCGACCCGGCCGGCGTCGGCGATCGCCCGCAGCCGCACCGCCGGTTCCTTGTCCGGCGATCCGTGGTGCGGGCCGCCCGGCTCGGACCACAGCCGGGTCGCGGTGGTCTCCAGCATCATCCCCATGCTGGGCGCCACCGGCTTGAGCCGTTGCAGCTCGGCCCAGCTCAGCACCCCCGGGTTGAGGTGCGGCAGCAGACCGGTCTCCTCCAGTACGGCGATCGCGCAGGCCCGCAGGTAGTCGACGGTGGAGTCGTAGCCCCGCTCGTCCAGCCACCGGCGGGCCGCCGGCCAGCGGTCTTCGGGCCGGTCGCCGAGGGTGAACAACGCCTCCTTGCAGCCCTGAGCGGCACCGGCCCGGGCGATCGCAAGGACCTCGTCGCGGTCCAGGTACGCGGCGGGCAGCCGGCCCGGCACGGTGGCGAAGGTGCAGTAGTGGCAGCGGTCCCGGCAGAGCCGGGTCAACGGCACGAAGACCTTCCGCGAGTACGTGATCACGCCCGGCCGGCCGGCGTCCCGCAGCCCCGCGTCGCGCAGCGAACCGGCGAGGTCGAGCAGTTCGTCGAACTCGCCACCGGTGGCGGCCAGCAGCGCGACCGCCTCGTCCAGGTCGAGGCTGCGGCCGGTCGCGGCACGACGCAGCGCCCGCCGGACACTGGCGGTGGTGGGCTGTTCCGCCGGGGCGGCCCCGGTCACCCGGGCGACGACGGATTCGGTGTGCTCGGCCACCAGTGCAGACTAGGCCCTCGGGCCTTCGCCGGCCGGTGGCGCTCGCCACAGCGGTCACCGGCGACCGGAGCTGGGCCGCCGGCGACCGGAGCCGATCAGGAGATCCGCTGGGTCGGCCCGTCCGGTCCCGGCTCCTGCGGCCGGGGCCTGTCGCCAGCCGGCCCGGGCTGTTCCGCCGTGCCGGACGGCGGTGCCGGCTGGGCGGGCGGCCCGGACGACGGTGCCGGCTGAGCGGGCGGCCCGGACGACGGTGCCGGCGGTGGCGCGTACATCGGATGCGGGCCGCTGGGCTGCGGCGGTGGGTACGCCGGCCCCGGTTGGCCGGGCTGGCCGTACTGCCCCGGCTGGTGGTACGGACCCGGCTGGCCGTATCCGGGCGGCGGTGGGCCGTACGGACCGGGCTGGCCGTACTGCCCTACTGGGCCGTAGCCCGGCGGTGGGCCGTACTGCCCGGGTGGGCCGTAGCCGCCCGGTGCCGGCGGCTTCGGTCGCACCACCTGGTAGCGCCCCTGCCAGATCCGCCACAGCGCGTACCCGGCGACACCGAGCACCGCCAGCCACGCCGCCCGGGTCAACAGCGCCTGAAATCCGCCGCGGATGGTGTCGTCGACCAGCACGACGAAGCCGACCAGCAGCCCGAACAGACCACCGAACACCGCGACGACCGCGTACTCGACGAGGGCGACCAGGGTCATCAGCCGGGCCCGGCCCAGCTCCGGGGTGAGGTGCGTGGCGAGCAGCACCGCCAGCAACGGGAAGCCGACCGTGGCCAGGTTGACGAAGCTGCCGAAACTGTCCGCCGAACGGCGGGCAAACCCCGGCCCGAAGCCGAGCCGGTACGGGACAAGCAGGTCCAGCAACGCGGTGAACAGGAACACCGCGGTGGCACCGAGCAGGACGGCGGCGGCGAGCTCCCGCAGCGGCATGGTGAGATCTCTGGCTGGCGGCCGGTCGCCGGGCCCAGCCTCTGGTTGGGTGGTCACGCATTTCTCCCGGTGCTCGCAGGTGGCGGCGGTCGATGCCGGTGAGCGTAGTGCTCCGCCGATGGACGAGGATGGACGGCATGCGGATCGTGGTACTGACCGGCGGGATCGGCGGCGCGAAGTTCCTGGTCGGCGCGCGGGAGTACGCCCGACGCACGGGAGCCGAGCTGACCGCCGTGGTCAACGTCGGTGACGACGTCATCCTGCACGGGTTGCGGATCAGCCCGGACCTGGACAGCGTGATGTACACACTCGGCGGTGGCGCGGATCCGGAGCGCGGTTGGGGCCGGGTCGACGAGACCTGGGCGGTGAAGAACGAGCTGGCCGCGTACCAGGCGGAACCCACCTGGTTCGGGCTCGGTGACCGGGACGTCGCCACCCATCTGGTCCGCACCACCATGCTCAACGCCGGCTACCCGCTGTCGGCGGTCACCGAGGCGCTCTGCGCCCGCTGGCAGCCGGGGCTGCGGCTGCTGCCGGCCACCGACGACCGGCTGGAGACCCACGTCGTCGTCTCCGACCCGGAGTCGGGGCCGGGCTCCGAGTCGGGGCCGGGGCCTGATGCCGGCGGCGAGCGGGCCATCCATTTCCAGGAATGGTGGGTACGTCATCGGGGCGCGCTGCCCACCCACCGGTTCGTCTTCGTCGGCGCGGCACAGGCCAAGCCGGCCGCCGGCGTACTGGACGCACTGGCCGCCGCCGACGTCGTGCTGATCGCGCCGAGCAACCCGGTGGTGAGCATCGCGCCGGTGCTCGCCGTACCCGGGATCCGCGAGGCGCTCGCCGGCAACCCGGCCCCGGTGGTCGGAGTGTCGCCGATCATCGGCGACGCACCGGTACGCGGCATGGCCGACCGGTGCCTCGCGGTGCTGGGTGAACCGTGCACGGCGGCGGGGGTGGCGGCGCTCTACGGTGCCCGGCGCGCCGGTGGGCTGCTGGACGGCTGGCTGGTCGACCCGGTGGACGAGGCCACCCGGGTGGACGGGATCGAGGTGCGGGCCGTACCGCTGTGGATGTCCGACGAGGCGGCGACGGCCGCGATGGTCGGCGCCGCGATCGAACTGGCCGGCCGGCCGACCGGGGTGACCGGATGAGGCTGGAGATCCTGCCGGTCACCGGGATCGGCGAGGTGGTCCCCGGTGACGACCTGGCGGCGCTGATCGGGGACGCCGCGCCGTGGCTGCGCGACGGCGACGTCCTCGTGGTGACCAGCAAGATTGTTTCCAAGGCCGAGGGCCGGCTGGTGGACCTGCCGGCCGACGAGCCGGACCGCAGCCGGGTCCGCGACGAGGTGCTGGCCGCTGAGACCGTCGAGGTGGTGGCGCGGCGTGGGGCGACCCGGATTGTCCGGACCCGGCACGGGTTCGTGATGGCGGCCGCCGGGATCGACAACTCGAACGTCGCGCCCACCCGGCTGGTGCTGTTACCGGTCGATCCGGACCGGTCGGCCCGACAACTACGGGCCGGATTGCACGCCCGGCTGGGGCTCGATCTGGCGGTCGTCGTGTCGGACACCATGGGACGGCCGTGGCGCAACGGCCTGACCGACGTCGCGCTCGGGGCCGCCGGCATCGACCCGGTGCGCGACTACCGCGGCCAGACCGACCGGTACGGCAACGAGCTGAGGCTCACCCAGATGGCGGTGGTCGACGAGATGGCCGCTGCCGGGGACCTGGTGAAGGGCAAGTCGGAGCAGGTGCCGGTGGCGGTGGTCCGCGGCTATCCGTGGCGGCCGGAACCGCCGGCGGGGCCGGCCGGTCCCGACGGGCCGGGCGTGCGCCCACTGATCCGCGAACCAGGTCAGGACCTGTTCACGCTGGGTACGGCGGAGGCCCGCCGGGCCGGGCTGCTCGCGGCGGCGACCCTGCCGCCGGGCGGACCGGTAGCGGCCCCGGCCGGACCGGTAGCGGCCCCGGCCGGACCGGCGGGCGCTCCGGCCGTCGGAGTCGACGATCGCCGTCCGGTCGACGGCGGGACCGTGGCCCGGGCGGTCCGGCTGGTGTCCGAGGTGGTGGCACCCGGCACCCGCTTCGAACTGGCCGACGCCGACAACCAGCGGACCCCGGCCGACGGTCTGCCGGCCGACGCGGCGTACCCGGTGTTGCTGCGCTGCCGGCCGCCCGGCGATACGCCACCGGACCTGGTGCGTTTCGGCGCCGACCTGCACCGGCTACGGGCGGCGCTGGCGGCCGACGGTGTCGCCAGCGCCGAGCTGGGTACCGTCGCCGGCCCCGACGGCACCGTCGTCGCACTCGGGCTCGTCGCGCCGCCGTGACGGACCGGGTGGCTCAGACGTAGCCGTCCTCGCCGCGTTCCTTGAGTGCGTCCACCAGCCGCTTGACGTCCTGCGCCCGATCGCGCGGGCAGACCATTACCGCGTCCGGGGTGTCCACCACGATCAGGTCCCGTACGCCGAGCGCCGCGACCAGCCGGCCGGAGTGCGGCACCACCACCAGGCCGCTGCTGTCCCGCAGCAGCACCCCCGGCTTCTCCTCGGCCGCCGGGGCGCCGAGGACGACGTTGCCGTCCGGATCGGCGGGCAGCACGTCGCCGAGGGTGTGGAAGTCCCCGACGTCGTTCCAGCCGAAGTCGCCGGGGACGGTGCCGACCCGCCCGGCGGCGGCCGCGCCCTCCATCACCGCGTAGTCGACGGAGATGCGGGGCAGTGTCGGCCAGATCTCGCCGAGCACCTCGTCCCGGTCGGGGCTGTCCCACCTGGCCGCGATCCGGGTCAGGCCGGTGTGCAGCTCGGGCTGTTGGCGGGCCAGCTCGGTGAGGAACACGTCGACCCGCCAGACGAACATGCTGGCGTTCCAGAGGTGCCGGCCGGAGCGCAGGTATTTCTCGGCAACCGCCAGCCCTGGCTTCTCGGTGAACTGCTCGACCCGGCGGACCGGCCCGGAACCGATGGTGTCGCCGCAGGCCAGGTAGCCGTAGCCGGTCTCCGGCCGGGTGGGGGTGATACCGACGGTCATCAGCAGGCCGGTGCGGGCTCCGTCCACCGCCTGACGGATCGTCTCCACGTACCGGTCGGTGTCGCCGATCAAATGGTCGGCCGCGAACGAACCCATCACGGCCTGCGGTTCACGCCGGGCGACGACTGCGGCGGCGAGGGCGATCGCCGCGCAGGAGTCCCGGGGCGACGGCTCGACGAGCACGTTCTCCTCCGGCACCGTCGCCAACTGCCGGGCGACCGCCGCGGCGTGCGCCGCACCGGTCACCACCAGAATCCGTTCCGGATCGGTCAGCGGCGCCAGCCGTGCGACGGTCGCCTGCAGCAGTGAGGCGGTGGTGCCGGTGAGGGGGTGCAGGAATTTAGGGTTACCGGCGCGGGACAGCGGCCACAGTCGGGTGCCGCTGCCACCCGCCGGAATAACGGCGAAGAGCATCAGCACATCATGCCCGGCACGGGCACGCCACCCGACGAGATGGTGGATACCTACCCGTACCGGTAGGTAGTGGTCGGGTCACCAGGCGACCCGGTTCATGCTGGCGGCCCGGCTCCACGACGCCACATGCACCTCGGCGCTGGACGCCCAGGTGAACTCCTTGGCCCGGTCCACCCCGGCCTTGGCCAACGCGTGCCGGCGGGACTCGTCGTCGAGCAACGCCACCAGGTCGGCGGCGATCCGGTCCGGATCCTCGCTGGTGTAGGCGACCGCGTCACCGCCGACCTCGGGCAGCGACAGCCGCGGCGTGGTCAGCACCGGGGTACCGCAGGCCATCGCCTCCAGGATCGGCAGGCCGAAGCCCTCCCCGTAGGACGGGTAGGCGGCGACGAGGGCCCCGCCGAGGAAGCCGGGCAGGTCGGCGTAGCGCAGGTAGCCGGGACGCAGTAGCCGCAGGTGGGCGGGGACGTCGGAGACCGCACGGTCGATGTCGTCGTCATGGCCCTGCCCGCCGGCGACCACGAGCGCGGGCGGCTCGGGCCGGTCCTGCACCGCGCGCACCCAGCCCCGGATCAGGTTGGGCACGTTCTTACGCGGCTCCTTGGCACCGAGGAACGCGATGTAGTCGGTGCCGGTCAGCCCGAGCCGGGCCCGTACCCGGGCCTTCTCTTCGTCGCTGGGCACGTGGAAGGCGCCGCAGTCGACGCCGTGGTACGCCACGTCGATCCGGGCCTGGTCGGCGTTGAGTAGCCGGATCAGCTCGTCGCGGCTGGCCTTGCTGGGCACGATCACCCGACTGGCCCGGCGCAGCGAGGTCTTGATCGCGCTACGGAAGAAGGTTCGCCGCGACTTGTCGTAGTGCTCCGGTTCGGTGAAGAACGTCGCATCGTGCACAGTTACCGTTACCGGACATCCCGCCCGCATCGGACAGGTGTAGTACGGCGAGTGCAGCACGTCAGCACCGGCTTGCTGGGCGAGCAGCGGCAACCCGGTCTGCTCCCAGGCCAGCCGGGCCGGGCGATGCGCGACGGCGGCCGGCGCGGCGATCACGTCGGCGGCCGGCAACATTCGGGTGTACCGCTCGACATCTGTACGCAGCGCTACGACGGAGAGCTCGACGCCGCTGCCGATGAGCGCGCCGAGGGCCCCCAGCAGGCCGTCAACGTATCGACCGACGCCACCGCGGTCGGTGGGCACGCTCGTGGCGTCGATGAGTACGCGGGGCGGTCGACCGGCGGTCACTGGGCAACTCCTCTAAGGGGGTGGTGGAGGGTTGTGAAGAACGACACGTGTGCCAAGACTACGCCGCCCGACGCCGTCCGCCGTGTCGACGACGCGACCGAAAACGCGTCGCGGCGAACCACGCCGCCGACGATCAGCGGGGCGAGACCACCCGGTGACAGCGTGTACGTACAGTGACGGCGCTACGCTCGGCCCCGATGACCAACAACCTGGCCGGGCTACTCGCGGTCGCCGTCGCGGCGGACCCGACGCGGCCCCTGCTCACCTGGTACGACGACGCGACCGGCGACCGGACCGAACTGTCCGGCGCGACGCTGGCCAACTGGGTGGCCAAGACCGCCAACCTGGTGGTGGACGGGGCCGGCGCGGCCGCCGGTGACCACGCCGACGTCGCGTTGCCGGCCCACTGGCAGACCGCCGGCGTCCTGCTCGGTTGCTGGTCGGCCGCGCTGGTGGTGCGGACCGCCCCGGCCGCCGGACCCGGTGCCCCGACCGGCCGGGACCCGCTGCCGGCGCTGCCCGACGACCCGGCCGCGGAAGTGCTCTTCGCCAGCCCACCGGCGGTGCCCGAGGTCGATCGGCGGCCCGTCGGCGAGCGCTACCTGCTCAGCCTCGCCCCGATGGCGGCACCCGCCCGGGAACTGCCACCCGGCTGGACCGACTACATCACCGAGGTACGCGGCCACGGCGACCATTTCACCCCGTACCCGGCGGTCGACCGACAGGACGCGGAGCTGGCCGGCCGGGCCCGCCGGCGCGGCGCGGAGCTGGGCATCGGGGCCGGGGCCCGGGTCCTGGTCGACTGCGACCGGTACCCGGACCCGACCGACTGGCTGCTGGCGCCGCTGGCCGCCGAGGCGACCATGGTGCTCTGCCGCAACCTCGACCGGCAGCGGCTCGACGGGCGGGTGGACAGCGAGAAGGTCGATCTGGTCCTGGCCTGAGTGGTCGTCGTCGGCGCCGCCGGACGATCGGGGCCGGTCAGAGTTCGCGGGGCACCACTTCCCGCAGTTCGCCGTCCGGCGCGCACACGTAGAACCCGGCCCGATCGGCCAGCCACGGCTTGCCCGCCGCCTCACCGTCGCTGAGCAGCTTCTCCTGCACGCCGAGGATGATGTACCGGGACCCGTCCGGGTTGCCGTCCCGCCAGCCCGGGCCGTACAGCCGGTCGACCAGCATCTCGCGACGCTGTCGCGGCACCGCGCCGTCCACCACCCAGTCGGTTGGCAGCCGGTACCAGAACGTCCGGGTGATCCCGGCCAACGGGTTGAAGGCGTGTGCCCCCTCGACCCGGACGCCGAGCGTGTCGGTGATCTTCAAGCGGAAGTAGACACCCACGCCTGTGAGACGCGCTGCGCTGACGCTGCGTTGCCATCCCGGCGGAATCGGTCAACCCACCGACGCTTCCCGGTCCTGGGCGAACCGGATGAACGGCGCCAACGCCGCCGGATCGGTCAACGCCCCGGCCGCCGCCGCCTGCCCGGCCGGCACGCCGGTGAGGATCTTCTTCACCGGCACCTCCAGCTTCTTGCCGGACAGCGTCCGGGGCACGGCCGCGACCTGGTGAATCCCGTCCGGCACGTGCCGCGGTGACAGCGCCGAGCGCAGCTCACGCACGATCCGGGTACGCAGCGCGTCGTCCAGCCCGACCCCGGCCCGCAACGCCACGAACAGCAGCAGCTCCCCCGCCCCGCCCTGCGGATCCTCCAGGTGGATCACCAGCGAGTCGGCGACCTCCGGCAACGCCTCCACCACCGAGTAGAACTCGGCGGTGCCCAACCGCACCCCGCCCCGGTTCAGGGTGGCGTCCGAACGGCCGGTGATCGCGCAGCTCCCGTCCTCGGCGACGGTGATCCAGTCACCGTGGCACCAGACCCCCGGGTACCGGTCGAAGTACGCCTGCCGGTAACGGCTGCCGTCCGGGTCGTTCCAGAACCCGACCGGCATGCTCGGCATCGGCTCGGTGATCACCAGCTCGCCCAGCTCACCGACCACCGTCCGGCCGTCGGCGGCCCGGGCCTCGACCCGCGCGCCCAGACACCGGCAGGCGATCTCCCCGGCCCGCACCGGCAACAGTGGTACGCCGCCCACGAACCCGGTGCACACGTCGGTGCCGCCGGACAGCGACGTCAGCTGCAGATCCTCGCCGACCGACCGGTACACCCAGGTGAAACCCTCGGCCGGCAGCGGCGCCCCGGTCGAGCCGACCCCTCGCAGCCGGGACAGATCGGCGATCTCGCGGGGCACCAGCCCCTCCTTACGGCAGGCCAGCAGGAACGGCGCCGAGGTGCCGAAGTAGGTGGCGCCGGTCTCGGCGGCCAGTCGCCACAGGGTGCCCAGGTCCGGGCTGGCCGGGCCGCCCGGGGCCGCACTCACCGCCGGGTTGCCGTCGAACAGCACGATGGCCGCACCCACCGCCGGCCCGGAGGCGAGATAGTTCCACATCATCCAGCCGGTGGTGGTGAACCAGAAAAACCGGTCCCCCGGCCCCAGATCGTGATGCAACGCCAGCATCTTCAGATGCTCCAGCAGGATGCCGCCGTGCCGGTGCACGATCGGCTTGGGCAGCCCGGTGGTGCCCGACGAGTAGAGCACGTACAGCGGCTGGTCGAACGGCACCGCGTCGAACGCCAACGGCTCGTCGGTCGGCGCGGCGAGCGCCTCCCAGGTCGAGGTGGCCCACGACGGGGCGTCCGACGGCTCAGCCGACAGGTACGGGATCAGCACCCGGTGCCGCGCCGACGGCAACGCGTCCGCGATCGCCGCCACCTCGGCCCGGCGGTCGACCGCCTTGTCGCCGTACCGGTAGCCGTCGACCGCGACCAGCACCGTCGGCTCGATCTGCTGCCAGCGGTCGGTGACGCTGCGGGTGCCGAACTCCGGCGCGCAGGACGAGAAGATTCCGCCCAGACTGGCGGTGGCCAGCATCAGCACGTACGTCTCGGGGATGTTCGGCGCGTACGCCGCGACCCGGTCGCCCGGCCCCACCCCGAGCCGGCGCAGCCCGGCCCGCACCCGGCGGACCTCGTCGCGCAGTTGCCCGACGGTGAGGGTGACCGGCGCTCGGGTCTGGCTGTGCGCGATCACCACCGGCGCGTCCTCGGCCAGCCCGGGGGCGCGTAGAACGTGCTCGGCGTAGTTGAGCCGGGCACCGGGGAACCACCGCGCCCCGGGCATCCGCCGGTCAGCGAGCACCTGCTCCGCCGGCTGATGGCCGACCACCTCGAAGTAGTCCCAGATCGACCCCCAGAACCCGGCCAGGTCGTCGACCGACCACTGCCACAGCTGCCGGTAGTCGGCGAACCGCAGCCCCCGGGTGCGCTCCAGCCACGCCAGGTATCCGCCGATCCGGGTCCGCTGCCGCACGTCCGCCGGTGGGCGCCACAGCACCTCGCTCACGACTGACACTCCTCCCCGGGTCACGGCCGCGTCGCCGGACCGCGTGTGGCCGTCCACTTCCATCCTCGCGTACGTCGAGCGCCGCCGGCGGCGGTGCCGCTGATCGATTGTCCTGCCAACCGGGGCGCAACGGAGCGTGCCGGGAACACAAGCTGTCGTCGGCAGGTAGCGCAACGGGCACAGCCTGCGGCGGGCGCCAACGCGTACCCGAAAAAGTGCGCCGCCCCGCTGCGCCCCCGCCCAAGCCTCCCGCCCGAAACGGTACGGTTCGCCCATGCGTCATCTCTGGAGCTTCCTCAGCGGCCTGGCTGCGGCACCGCTGTGCTGGGTGCTGATCGCGGTCGGCCAGACGACGTCGGCCCGCACCATAGCCGGCTGGGTGACCGACGGCAGCTACCACACGGCGACCCTGCTGGCACCGGCCGCGTTCGTGTTCGCCGCCGGTCTGCTGCTCGGGCTGCTGGGCACGCTACGGTTCTCCCCGCTCGGTCCACTCACCGCCGGGCTGGCCCTGGCCGCCCCGTACGTCGCGATGTTCGTCGACCCGTTCGGTGCCCGCGACCTGATCGGTACGCCGTGGCGGCTCTTCGGTGAACCGGTGGTACTGCTGCAGCCAGTGGAGAACGGCACCCTCGCGTTGCTCGGGGTGCTGCTCAGCACCGCGGTGCTGAGCCGGCAGCGGTGGCGGTCCCGGCCCGCGACGAACAGCACCGCCGACGACAAGGCCGGCTCCGACGCGGCGGCGGCGGAGCCGTTGCCGGTCCGGCCGCTCGGCGAGTTCGATCCGTCGCTCTGGTCGCTGCCGGGCGGCAGCACCACGACGTCGGACGAATCCGCCGACGCACCGACCGGCCCGGACCGGGCCGACGCCGGCCGGCCGGCGTCGTTGACCACGAAGACGAAGACGAAGTCGACACTGGCCGCGCCGGCCGAAGACGTTCGACCCGACGGCGACGGACTACGGCCGGCCCGGCCCATCCCCCGGTCCAGTCGGGTGATTCGCTGAACCGACCCACCGACCGTCGTCGGTGACGTTGCGCCTGGCGGGTACCGTGCCGGAAGGCACCATCCCCGCGAGGAGGTCAGATGCGGCACCTGGGCTCGCTGATCCTGTCCCTGCTCCTCGCACCGGTGATCTGGTTCCTCGCCGGGCTCGGCCTGAGCGAGTACGCGCTGGCCCGACGGGACGCTTACAGCGAACCACCGCTCGACGTGTTCATCGGGTTGGCCGCGCTCGCGGTCTGCGGGGTGTCGTACGCGCTGTTGCTGCTGCCCCGGTTGTCCCCGGTCGGGCCGGTGCTGGCCGGGGCGTCGTTCGTCGCAGTGTCGGTGTGGGCCACCGTCGACATCGTGGGGTTCTACGACACGATGCCGCGCCGGCTGCTCGGCACGGACTTCGTCCTCACGGCGCCGGCCGAAGGGCTCGCCGTGGTGCTGGCCGTCCCGTTGTTGGCCACCGTGTTCAGCCCACGTCGCTGGCGGGGTGAGCGGATGGTGGCGCTGTATGCCGGCGGACCACCACCGCAGGACGTGACACGGACCGCCCCACTGCCCGGCCCCGGCGGGTACGGCGACCCGGGCGGATACGGCAGCCCAGCGGGCGGATACGGCGGCAACCCAGCGGGCGGATACGGCGGCAACCCGGCCGGCGGATACGGCGGCAACGCCGGACCGCCGGCGTGGTCGGCCCAGCCGCCGACCGGCGATCCGGCTCGGACCATCGCGTTCCCGGCTGCCGCCAACCCGCCGCTGCGGCCAGCCCGATCGGCGACGGGTGCCGGCACCGACTCGGAGCACGACACGATGCGGCTGACCCCGCCGGGGCACCGGCGGGACGATCCGACCGTCGTACTGCCCCAGGCGTCGGCGTTCGCACCGCCCCGACCGGCGGTGACTGGCGGCGACCCGGACGAGACCACCCGGATCAGCCAGCCGAGCACCACCGACCCGGACGAGACCACCCGGATCAGCCAGCCGGACCAGACAGAGCGGATCGACCAGGCCGACGAGACCACCCGGATCGTCCCGACGGCGGACGGCCCGGACGGTGGCGACGAGACCACGACGGTGCTGCCGGCCCGTCCCGACGACGCCGGAAAGTCCCAGAACTGAGGCCAGAGCTGGGCCGGACCCGGACCTCAGGTCCGGCCTCAGGTCAGGTCAGGGTGTCAGCAGCTGACGCGCCATCACGATCCGCTGCACCTGGTTCGTGCCCTCGTAGATCTGAGTGATCTTGGCGTCCCGCATCATCCGCTCGACCGGGTAGTCCCGGGTGTAGCCGTACCCGCCGAGCAGTTGCACCGCGTCGGTGGTGATCTCCATGGCCGCGTCGGAGGCGAAACACTTCGCCGCCGCCCCGAAGAAGGTCAGGTCGGCGTCGGCGCGCTCCGACCGGGCGGCGGCGGCGTAGGTGATCTGCCGGGCCGCCTCCAGCTTCATGCCCATCTCCGCGATCATGAACTGGACGCCCTGGAAGTCGGCGATCGGCTTGCCGAACTGCTGGCGCTCCCGCACGTACCCGCGGGCGAAGTCGAGCGCGCCCTGCGCGATGCCGACGGCCTGGGCGGCGATCGTCACCCGGGTGTGGTCCAGGGTGCGCATCGCGGTGGCGAACCCGGTGCCCGGCTCGCCGATCATCCGGTCCGCCGGAATCCGGACATTGTCCAGGTAGACCTCGCAGGTCGGTGACCCCTTGATGCCGAGTTTCTTCTCCGGTGCACCGAAGCTCACCCCGGGGTCGGACTTCTCCACGACGAACGCGGAGATCCCCCGTGACCGGGCACCCGGCTCGGTGACCGCGAAGACCGTGTAGTACTCCGAGACACCGGCGTTGGTGATCCACCGCTTCACCCCGTTGAGCACCCAGTGGTCGCCGTCGCGGACCGCGCGGGTGGTCATCGACGCCGCGTCGCTGCCCGCCTCCGGCTCGGACAGGCAGTACGAGAACATCGCCGCCCCGGACGCCACCGGCCGCAGATAGCGCTCCTTCAACTGCTCCGAGCCGGCCAGCAGCAGCGGCATCGTGCCGAGCTTGTTGACCGCCGGGATCAACGATGAGGATGCGCAGGCCCGCGCGACCTCCTCGATGACGATCGCGGTGGCGAGGGCGTCAGCACCCGCCCCGCCGTACTGCTCCGGGACGTGCGGGGCGTGGAAGTCCGCCGCCCGCAACGCGTCGTAGGACGCGGTGGGAAACTGTGCGGTTTCGTCGGCCTCGGCGGCGTTGGGGGCGACCTTCGCGTCGCACACCTCCCGTACCGCTTCCCGGATCGCCGTGTGCTCCTCTGGTAACTGATAGACATCGAACGCCGGCCCGGACGTCATCACGCCCTCCCTCGCCTGGAGTGTTCCCTCGATATCCTGCTCCAGTGCGAGGATACCGGCGAGTAACGCCGACGTCGGTCGCCCCCACCCAGCCATACGGACTATCGTCTGCCGGGCAGCCGATCGGCGGCTCTCAGCCGGGTCGGTCCCCACAGAAGCGGTATGCCGCGAACGTCAAAACCACGATGATTGGTGTCGAGCCCCCGGCACCGGACCACCGAGTGCGACGCGACCACAGCGCCGCCAGCGCGAGCGGAGAATCAAGGCGTGACCATCCCGTACCCGAACATCCAGCCTGTCCCGGCCATCGCGGCGGTGACCCCGCCGTCCGGTGCCCCCCGCCCGCGCCTGACCTTCCTCGGCACCGGCTACCTCGGCGCGACCTACGCCATCTGCTTCGCCGAACTCGGCTACGAGGTGATCGGCTACGACGTCGACGCCGACAAGATCGCCAAGCTGTCCGCAGGTGAGGTGCCCTTCCACGAGCCGGGTCTGGACGAGTTGCTCAAGCGGAGCCTGGCCGCCGGGCGGTTGCGGTTCACCACGGACATGGCCGCCACCGCCGATTTCGGCGACGTGCACTTCATCTGTGTGGGCACCCCGCAGCGGGCCGACGCGATGGGCGCGGACCTGTCCTACGTCGAGGCGGCGGTCACCGGCCTGGCCCAGCACCTGACCCGGAAGGCGTTGATCGTCGGCAAGTCCACCGTGCCGGTCGGCACCGCCGAGTGGATCGAGCAGCTGGTCGGCAAGCACGCCTCGGGCGACCTGGGCGTCGAGGTGGCGTGGAGTCCGGAGTTCCTGCAGGAGGGCTTCGCCGTCGAGGACGTGCTGCGGCCGAACCGGATCGTGGTCGGGGTCCGCAGCGAGTGGGCCAACGGCATGCTGTACGCCGCGCACAAGGGGGTGTTCGACCTGGCCGCCACCGAGGACCGGGAGGTGCCGTTGGTGGTGACCGACTTCGCCACCGCCGAGCTGGTGAAGGTCGCGGCGAACGCGTTTCTGGCCACGAAGATCTCGTTCATCAACGCGATGGCCGAGGTGTGTGAGGTGGCCGGCGGCGACGTCACCCAGTTGGCCCGGGCGATCGGCTACGACCCGCGGATCGGTAACCGGTTCCTGCAGGCCGGGGTCGGGTTCGGTGGTGGCTGTCTGCCGAAGGACATCCGGGCGTTCCAGGCGCGGGCGCAGGAGCTCGGCGCGGGTGAGGCGTTGCGGTTCCTGCACGAGGTGGATCTGATCAACCAGCGGCGGCGGTCCCGGGTGGTGCAGCTCGCGGCCGAGCTGCTGGGCCGCCGGTCCGGGCCGGCCGGGCCGGATCTGTCCGGCACGACGGTGGCGGTGCTGGGGGCGACGTTCAAACCCAACTCCGACGACGTCCGCGACGCGCCGTCGCTCGCGGTGGCGGCGATGCTGGCCAAGACCGGCGCGCAGGTGCGGGTCTTCGACCCCGAGGGTACGGAGAACGCCCGGCGGGCGCAGCCGGACCTGACCTACGTACCGTCGATGGTCGACGCGGTCCGCGACGCCGACCTGGTCTGCGTCCTGACCGAGTGGGCCGACTTCCGTAACGCCGACCCGGTGGCGTTGGGTGAGCTGGTCGCCGGCCGCCGGGTGATCGACGGCCGGAACTGCCTCGACTCGACGTTGTGGACCGGCGCCGGCTGGCAGTACCGCGGCATGGGCCGCCCCTGAGCCCGGCACCGCCCGCGCCGAACCGGCCGGTTGTGGGTCCGGGACGGACCCACAACCGGTTTTTCTCCGATCTCCACGCCGCCTGGGGCTGTTCAACAGTTGCTTGGTTTAGGCATGCTTCGTAGGAAGTGGTCCACAGTGTGGTCCGGGCGTGGAGGAGGGTGCCATGAGTACGCCGTACCGCTGCGCCTCGTGCGGGCGGACCGTGCCGGCGGCGGCGACCTGCCCCCGGTGCGGTGCCGAGCAGCCGCAGTTCGCTGAGGACCTGGCCCGCATCGAGCGGTCCATCGCCGAGATGAAGGCCCGCGAGCTCGCGCTGGCCAAAGAGCAGAAGCAGATGGCCAGCGATCTGCAGGCGGCGATCTTCCAGCGGGACATCCTGTCCACCGGCGGTGCCGCCGGTCGGCGTGGCCCGGGGCCCCGGGTCTCGGTCCGCCGCCGGGCCGGGCGTCGACCGCCGACCGCCGACCAGGGCACCGCCCCGCCGAAGTTCCCCCGGCAGAGCCCCAACCTGGTCGCTGACGACGACGCGCCACCGACCGGGCCGCCGCCGGGCTCTGAACCGCCCGGCTACCCGCCGGCCGCCGGTGGCGACGATCCGACCCAGGTCCTGTCGGCGGACGGCACCCGACCGGAGGCGTCCGCCCAGTCGATCCAGAACGTCCTGCTCGGCCTCGGCGCGCTGATGGCGGTGGTGGTGTTCGCCGCCGTCGCCAACAGCGCGTTGCCCGACGTCACCCGGCTGAGCGTGCTGTTCGCCGGCACGCTACTGCTGCTCGCGGCCCCGCCAGCGGTCGCCGCCCGCGGGCTCACCTCCACCGCGGAGACGATCGCCGCCGTGGCGCTGGTCCTCGTCCCGATCGACGGTTACGCGATCTGGGCGACCGACGCCGTCCGGGCCGGCCCGGTCAGCCCATCGACGTTCGCCGGCCTCACCTTCGCCGTCACCGCGCTGGTCGCCGCCGGATACGCCGCCACGACCGGGCTGCGTCTGCCCCGGTACGGCATGGTGCTCGCGATCCAGCCGGTCGTGCCGCTGCTCGGTCAGGACCTGATCCGGGGGCCGGCCGGGTGGGCGTCGGCGCTCGCCGTGGTCGCCGTGCTCGATTTGCTGCTGGTCCGGCTGCTGAGCGGCTCCGGGCAGCTCGGCGCCAACTGGCGGTTCGGGTCGCCGACGGTGGCCCGACCCCGGCCGGACGTGCCGGCCGGGTCGGCCGGGTCGGCCGCGCCGGCCGGACCGGACAGCGGCAACCGGCCCGGCGACCGGGCCAGCGGGCCGGCCGGGCCGGCTCCGTCCGGCACCGGCTCCGACCGGCCGGAGAGCGCGCCGGAGGAGGCCGACGCCGTCGTCGCGGGCGAGCCTCCCGGTGGCGGCGACGGTCGTCGACAGCCGGGCTGGCTGCCGCCGGCACCCACTGCGGCCGTCCTCTGGCTACGCGACCTGATCTGGACCCTGCACGGGCTGGCCGTCACCGCCGCGCTGCTGTTCGCTGTGGTGGCGGTGCTGCGCGCCGACACGGTGCCCGCCACGCTGGTCGCGGCGGCGGTGCTGCTGATCGCCGCCGGGGTCGGGCTCGTCGGCGGATTCACCCTGGGCCACCCGCCGCTGCCGGACCTGGCCGCCGGCGTGTTCGCCCTGGCGGTCATCGGCGCGGCCAGCCGGGTCGCGGCGGTCGCCCTGCCGGGCCCGGCGCTGTTGTTGATCGCCGCCGTGGTCGCCGTCGCCGGGATCGGCGTACGGGCCCTGCCGGAGCAGGTCCGCCGTGGCCCGCAGCTCGCGGCGGCGGCCGCGTTGACCGTGCTCGGCGTACTCGTCGCCGGTGGCGCGCTGCGGGCGGCGCTGGCGCCGGTCCGCGCCGCGTTGCCCGCCTGGCAGGCCGACCTGGCCGGCTACCAGGAGAGCCTGGTCGACTACGCCGGGCCCGCCGACTGGCAGCTCGCCCTGGCCGCGCTGCTGATCACCATCGCGGCGGCGGTCGCCATGCCGGTCGAATGGCGTCGCGAGGCGACCGTCGTCGGCGTGACGCTGACCGCGCTGGCCGTACCGGCGTCCTTCGCCCTGCCCTGGTACGCCGCACCATGGCTGCCGGTGCTCGCCGCCGTCGCGGTGGCCGGCACCGGTTTCCTCACCGACACCACCCGGGCCGCCCGGGTACACGTGATCTGCGCGGCGGTGCTCGGCACCGCCGGTGCGGGCGCGGCGCTGGCCCGACCCGGCTCCACCGCTGCCGCCCTGCTGGTGCTGGCCGCCGCCGGCGTACTGATCGCGGTAGCCGGGACGCTGCCGGAGGTACGCCGCCGGCCCGCCGGGGACGCGGTCGGGGGTTGGGCCGCCGGCGGGGCCGCGTTCGCCCTGCCCGGTGGGGTGGCGGCGTTCGTCACCGCTCTGGTGCCGCCGCCGGGGCCGACCGCGCTGGCCGTCCAGGAGACGACCGCCCCGATCCTGGCCGCCGGTTTCCTCGCGGTCTGCGGCACGCTCGGCTACTCGGCGCTGGCGCAGGTGGCGGAACGGCAGATCCCCCGACCGTTGACCATCGGCACCGGGCTGGGGGCGCTCGCGGTCACCGCCGCGGCGTTCGGCTCGCCCGGCGCGGCCATCGCCGACGTGTGGGTCGCCGTCGGGCTGCTGGTCGCCGCTGGGCTGCTGCTCATGGCGCCTTCGATCGACGCCGGCCGGCGGGCGGACCGGCTGCTCGACGGCCCCGACTACGCCGCGGCGGCGGCCACCGCCGCGCTGGTCGGCACGCTGGCCAGGGTCAGCGCGATCGTGGTACCCGGCACCGAACTGGTGGCCAGCGCGGCGCTGACCCTGCTGGTGGCGGTCGCCGTACGCGCCCTGCCCGAGCACTGGCGGCGCGGACCGGTCCTGGGCACCGCGGTCAGCGGTGGGGTCATCGCCGTCCTCGCCGGCTACACGGCGGTCGCCGGCGGCGTCCAGGCACTGGCCACTCCGGGCCAGCTCTGGCAGGCGGACCTGACCGCCTGGTCCACCGAGGTCGCCGCCAACTCCTGGCAGGTGCCGCTGGCCCTGGTGCTGCTCGCGCTGGCCGCCGCCGTCGCGCTGCCCCGGCCCTGGTCGTTCCACGCCGCCGGCGTGCTGGTCGCGCTCGCCACCGTCGGCACCCCGGCGGCGCTCGGCCTGCCCTGGTGGTCGCCGATCGTGGTCGGCTGCCTGGTCGCGATCGGGTACGGGATCGTCTCGGTGGCCGCCAACGATCCACAGGCGGCCACCGCCCGGGCCGGCGTCGCCGTGGCGGTCGCCCTGTACGCCATCGGCGCCAGCCTGGTCCGTCCGTGGACCACCGCCGCCGCGCTCGGTGTCGTGGTGCTGACCTGCGTGGTGGTGGCGGTACTCGCCCGGGTCGTCGCCACCGTGACGCTGGCCGACCAATCTGCTCAGGCTGACCAGGCTGACCAGGCTGACCAGGTCGACCAGGCAGGTACCGGGCCGCCCGTCCCCGACCGGGAGTCGATGCCGGCGCACCTGGCGAAGATCGGTGGCGCGGCGACCGGGGCCGCGCTGCTGGCACTGCCCGGAGCGGTCGCCGCGCTGGCCGCCGCGCTCGGCTGGACCACGGAGATCGTGCTGACCGGGGCGTTGGCCGCCTCAGCGCTCGGCGTCGCCGTGCTGGCCATGGTCCGCCGCCGGGTCCCGCACTACCTGCCGTACGCCACCGTCGGGTTGGCCGCCGGCGCGACGGTCACCGCCCTCGCCTCGCTCCCGACCAGCCTGCCGACCGGCATGTACGCCGCCGGAGCCGCACTGCTCGGCGTACTCGCCGAACTGCTCCGGGCCGCCACCCCACCGCCGGTGGACCTGTCCCGGCCGAGTCGCCGATGGTCCGGGCTCGGCGGCCGGTGGAGCCAGCCGGGGCCGCTGGAGATCGGCCAGGAGTGGGCGATCAGCCCGGTCAAGGGTGCGCTGGCAGCCGCCGCGCTGCCCACCGCGCTGGCCGTCGCGGCGGTGGCACCGACGCTGACCGCCGCACTGGTCGAGCCGTACCGCACCCTGACCGCGATCTGGCAGGGACCACCGGCCGGGCTGCTCGATCCGCCGGCCGCCGCCGTGGACCCGACCAACCTGCTCGCGGCGCTGCTACTCACCGTCGCGGCGGCGCTGGCCGCGACCGGGTTCAACACCGGCCAGCCGGGCCAGGCGGTTCCGGTGGTACTGCCCGGCGTGGCGATCACCCTGCTGATCACCCCGATGTCGTTCGGCGTCGGCTGGCCGGCGGGCACCATGGCGGCGCTGCTGGTCTTCGCGGTCGCCATGGTCGGACTGGCGTTGACCGAACCGCCGCCGGACACCGAGCGGCACCGGCCGCTGCGCATCGCCCGCCGGCTGCTGTTCCTGATCGGCCTCGCCGCCGGTGGCGCCGGACTCGCCGGGGCGCTGGCCAACGACCAACTGACCGTCTTCACGCTGGGCAGCTCGGTGTGCGTCGGAGCGGTGTCCGCGTACGCCGGACGCAGCCAGCCGGCCCGGATCCTCGGCTGGCTGTTCGCCTCGGTGATGGCGCAGATGTTCGTGCTGACCATAGGCCTCGTCGCCGGCCTTCCGCCGAGCTGGTCGGCGTTCGGCGTACTCGCCGTCGGTGCCGGCCTGCTGTTGTCCGCGACCCGGCTGCCCCGGCTCAGCCACCCCGAGGCGGTACGCGAGGCGGCGGTGGTCGAGTGGAGCAGCTACGCGGCCGCACTGCTCGCGCTGGCCCTGGCGTACGACTCGGCCGCGCATCTGGCCGGGCTGCTGGCCGCCTGGGGTGCGGTGCTCGGGGTGACGGCCACCCGGCCTGGCCGCCGTGCGATGGAGCGCCGGGTGCTGTTCTGGCTGGCGGTCGGCTGCGAGATCACCGCCTGGTGGATGCTGATGCGGATCACCGATGTGGCGCTCACCGAGGCGTACACCTTGCCGTTCGCCGTCCTCGCCCTGCTAGTCGGGGTGCTCGAGCTGCGGCACCGGCCGGACCTGAGCAGTTGGACGGCGTACGGGCCGGCACTGGCCGCGGCGTTCCTGCCCACCCTGGTACTGGTGATCAGCTCGGGGGAGAACAGTTTCCGGCAGGTCCTGTTGCTGCTCGGTGCGGTCGGCACCCTGCTGGTCGGGGCGATGAGTCAGCAGCAGGCCCCGGTGGTGGTCGGTACGGTGGTCAGCGCGGTGACCGCGTTGCACGCGTTGACCTTCTTCGGGCCGTGGCTGGTGCTGATCCCGGTCGGTCTGGTGCTGCTGGCGCTCGGGGCCAGCAGCGAGTGGCGCCGGCAGACCCAGGAGCGGGTGCGGGGCGCCCTGCGCGGCATGCGCTGAGGCCGCTCGGGGTTAGGCGGTACCGCCGGCTGACGCCTGCAGCGCGGCGTCCTTCGTGGCGACCAGCTCGACCAGCTCCTGCTGGTAGGCGAGCATCCGGGCGCGCAGCCCCGGGTCGGTGGCGGCGAGGATCCGCACCGCCAGCAGACCGGCGTTGCGGGCGCCACCGATCGACACCGTGGCCACCGGCACGCCCGCCGGCATCTGCACGATCGACAGCAGCGAGTCCATCCCGTCCAGGTGCTTCAACGGCACCGGCACCCCGATCACCGGCAGCGGCGTCGCCGAGGCGACCATGCCCGGCAGGTGCGCCGCACCGCCCGCCCCGGCGATGATCACCTGGAGGCCACGGTCGGCGGCGGTGCCGGCATAGTCGAGCATGCCGTGCGGGGTGCGGTGCGCCGAAATCACCCGCACCTCGTGCTCGACGTCGAACTCGGCGAGAGCCTCGGCGGCGGCCCGCATCGTCGGCCAGTCCGAGTCGCTGCCCATGATGACGCCGATCATCGACCCTCCTGTAGCCAGCGGGCGGCCCGGGCGGCCCGATTCCGGACGTCGGTGAGGTCCTCGCCGAGCACCGTCACGTGGCCGATCTTGCGGCCCGGCCGGACCTGTTTGCCGTACAGGTGGACCTTGGCGCCGGGGTCGGTCGCGAACAGGTGGTGCAGCCGCTCGTCGATGCCCATCCCGCCGTCCGCGCCGCCAAGCACGTTGGCCATCACCACCGCCGGGGCGGTCAGCCCGGTGTCACCCATCGGATAGTCCAGGACCGCCCGCAGATGCTGCTCGAATTGGGAGGTACGGGCCCCCTCGATGGTCCAGTGCCCGGAATTGTGCGGCCGCATCGCCAGCTCGTTGACCACCAGGCCACCGGGCACCTCGAACAGCTCCACCGCCAGCAGCCCGACCACGTCGAGCGCGCTGGCCAGGTCGATGGCCAGCTGCTGGGCGGCCAGAGCGCGCGACTGCGGCAGGGCCGGCGCGGGCGCCAGCACCTCGACACAGATGCCGTCCCGTTGCACGGTCTCCACCACCGGGTAGACCGCCAGCTGACCGAACGGCGAGCGGGCCACCTGCACCGCCAGCTCGCGGACCAGCTTCACCCGCTCCTCGGCGATCAGCTCCACCGCCGGGTCGGCCGACGGGCCGGCCGGGTCGAGCCCGGCGGCGACCAGCTCGTCCGGCGTGTCCAGCAACCACACCCCGCGGCCGTCGTAGCCGCCGCGCGCGGTCTTGACCACCACCGGCCAGCCGACCTCGGCGCCGAACTCGGCCAGCTCGTCGACCGAGCCGATCCGCCGCCAGCGCGGCACCGGGGCACCCAGCTCGGTCAGCCGCTGCCGCATCACCGCCTTGTCCTGGGCACAGCGCAGCGCGTCGGCCCCCGGGTGCAGGCGCACGCCGTCGGCGGCCAGCGCCCGGATGTGCTCGCCCGGCACGTGCTCGTGGTCGAAGGTGACAACGTCGCAGCCCTTGGCGAAGGTACGCAGCGCGGCGAGGTCGGTGTGCTCGCCGTACTGCACGTCGGCGGCGACCAGGGCGGCGCCGTCCTCCGGCGTACGGGCCAGCACGCGCAGCGACTGGCCGAGCGCGATCGCGGCCTGATGGGTCATCCGGGCGAGCTGCCCACCACCCACCATGCCGACGACGGGCAGTCCGGTACGGGTATCCATGGCGGCGACAGCCTAACCCAGCTGCGCGACCAGATCCGCGACGGAGGTGACCGGCCGGTCGCAGACGAAGCCCCGGCAGACGTACGCGGTCGACGCCCCGCCGATCATCGGCCGGTCCGCCAGCAGCGGTACGCCGGCCTGGTCGGGACGGCCGGCCACCACCACCGCACCGGGCGGCGCGTGCCGCCGCGCCGCCCGTAGCAGCGGGTCACCGGTCGGGTCCTCGGTGACCACGGCGATCTCGTACGGACCGGACAGCAACGCCTCGCCGACGGCGGCGGCGTAGCCGGTGAACCGGGCATGCCGGGCGACCACCGGCGCGACGGTGGCCAGCGCGGCCTCGGCGGCGGCCCGGTACTGCGGGGCGCCGCGCAGCGCCGCGTACCCGGTGAGCGCGGCGGCGGTGGCCGACAGCCCGGACGCGGTGGCGTTGTCGGTCGGGTCCGCCGGCCGGGCGACCAGCTGTTCGGCGTCGTCGGCGGTGTCGTAGAAGCCGCCGTTGTCGGCGGCGAACCGGGCCAACGCGACGTCCAGCAGCTCGCCGGCGAGGTCCAGCCATCGACGTTCCCCGGTGAGCTGGTGCAGCGAGCAGAACGCCTCGGCGAGGCAGCCGTAGTCCTCCAGCACCCCGTCGGGCGCGCCGACCAGACCGTCCCGGGAGAC
The DNA here is from genome assembly GCF_049179115.1 of Solwaraspora sp. WMMB762. Taxonomy (NCBI): domain Bacteria; kingdom Bacillati; phylum Actinomycetota; class Actinomycetes; order Micromonosporales; family Micromonosporaceae; genus Solwaraspora; species Solwaraspora sp. WMMB762. Next base: position 5,728,295 of record NZ_JBMHMD010000001.1, on the reverse strand, counting down.
TCGGCGCAGCCGCCCGCCGACCAGGTGGGTACGGGCCAGATGCGCACCGGTCGCGACCGCCAACTCGGTGGCCAGCTCGACGTCGCCGTCGGTGCCGGCCGCGGCACCGGTCTCGTCGGCACCGGTCTCGTCGGCACCGCTCAGGGCATCGGCGGTGGTGGCGAACTCGACCAACGCAGTGACCGCCAGGCCGTTCCAGGCGGTCACCACCTTGTCGTCGCGGGCCGGCTGCGGCCGGCCCGACCGGGCCCGACGCAGCGCCGCCCGGACCCGGTCCAGCTGCTCCGGCGGCGTGTCGTCGACGTCGCGGGCCAGGCGCAGCACGCTGGTGCCGTGTTCGAAGGTGCCGTCGCCGGTCACCCCGTACAGGTCGGCCGCCCACCGGCCGTCGGCCTCGCCGAGGACCTCGATCAGCTGCTGCGGCGTCCACACGTAGCTGGCGCCTTCGACCCCGCCGGTGTCGGCGTCCAACGCGGAGGCGAACCCGCCACCGGGTACGGCGAGCGCCTCGGCGAGGAAACGGACCGTCTCCCGGGCGATCCGACCGGCCATCCGGTCGCCGGTGAGCCGCCACAGCAGCGTGTAGACCCGCAGCAGCAGCGCGTTGTCGTAGAGCATCTTCTCGAAGTGCGGCACCGTCCAGGTGCCGTCCACCGCGTACCGGGCGAAGCCCCCGGCGAGTTGGTCGTAGATGCCGCCCCGGGCCATCGCCTCGCAGGTGTGCTGGACGATCTCCAGGCTGTCGGCGGCGCCGGTGCGTTGATGATGCCGCAGCAGGAAGAGCAGGCTGAGATGCGGGGGGAACTTCGGCGCCCCGCCGAACCCGCCGTGCGTCGGGTCGTACTCCTTGCCCAGCGTCGCTGCGGCGGCGTCGAGCAGGTCGGCGGTCAACGGCGTGGTCGCCCCGCCGACCGCCTGCGCGCCGCCGACCGCCTCGGCCACCGCGGCCCCCTGGCGCAGCACGGCGTCGCGCTGGTCGCGCCAGGCGGCACCGACCGAGTGGAGCAGCCGGACGAAGTTCGCCTGCGGGAAGTAGGTCCCGCAGAAGAACGGGGTGCCGTCGGCGGTGGCGAACACGGTCATCGGCCAGCCGCCGTGACCGGTCATCGCCTGGGTCGCGGCCAGGTAGACCGCGTCCACGTCGGGGCGTTCCTCCCGGTCCACTTTGATCGCGACGAAGTTGTCGTTGATCAGCTGCCCGACCGCGTCGTCCTCGAACGACTCGTGCGCCATCACGTGGCACCAGTGGCAGGCCGCGTACCCGACCGAGATCAGCACCGGCACGTCCCGGCGGCGGGCCTCGTCGAACGCCTCCGGGCACCACGGCCACCAGTCGACCGGGTTGTCGGCATGCTGCTGCAGGTACGGGCTGGTCGCCTCACCGAGCCGGTTCACGCTGAGTCGCTCCTCGGGGTCGTGGCACGACTCCGACGGTGTGGGGTCGCACGTTCCGACCATAGCCAGTCGGTGGGCGGCTCACCGCCGGGTCGGCAGCGGAACGTCCGGGTATCGCAGCGCGATGAGGCCCGCCTCGGCGGCGGCCTGGACGTTCTCCGGGCGGTCGTCGACGAAGGTGACCCGGTCGGCAGGCGCGCCGAGCCGGCGCAGCAGCGCCGCGAAGATCGCCGGATCGGGTTTGGTCAACGCCAGCCGGCAGCTGAACAGCCGGTGGTGGAACACCGCCGCCCAGTCGGCCGAGTCGATCGCCGTGGCGATGGACTCGGGAGCGTTGGACAGCAGCGCCAGGCCGTGTCCGTCGGCGGCAAGGCCGGTGACGAGTTCGACGGTACGCGGATTCAGCTGCGACCAGCTGGCGATGTCGGCCCGGTCCAGCTCGGCCACGAGCGGATCGTCGGCGGACAGCGGCCGACCGACCACGTGGCTCCAGTAGCGGTCGGCCGGCCAGCCGGCGTCGTAGGCGTCCCGGTGCCGCCAGTACCCCTCGTCGAAGGTGGCCTGCGGCAGGCCGGCCAGCTGGGCCATGGCGGCCACCGCGGCCGACGGCTGCGGCAGCGAGATGACCTGGCCGTAGTCGAAGACCAGCCAGTCCCGGACGGCACCGCTGGGCCCGCCGGTCACGACGCACCGTCCGCGCGCAGCGGGTAGATCTGGGCCTGCGCGGAGTCCGCCAGGGACCGGAGCACCGCGAGCACCTTGTCGGCGGGCATCGGCTTGAAGAAGTGGTAGCCCTGGGCGGCGGCGCAGCCGAGGGCGGCCAGAGTGGCCCGCTGGTCGGCGGTCTCCACCCCCTCGGCGACCACCCGCAGGCCCATCTCCCGGCCCAGCCGGACGGTGTGTCGCACGATGGCGGCGTCGCGTGGCGAGTCGGCCATCCGGACCACGAAGGACCGGTCGACCTTCAACTCGTCGACGGTGACCCGGGTCAGGAAGGCCAGCGAGGAGAACCCCGTGCCGAAGTCGTCGACGGCGAGCTGGACGCCCATCTCCCGGAGGCTGGCCAGCACCTCGTCGATGATCTCCAACTCGCTCATCACCACTGTCTCGGTGATCTCCAGCACCAACCGGTGGGCCGGGACCTGGTGGCGGCGCAGCAGCTCGCCGATCTCGGCCGGCAGCTGCGGGTCGAGCAGGCTCCGGGCCGAGATGTTGACCGAGATCGGTACGTCGATGCCGTGCGCCGCCCACTCGGCGGCGGCCGACAACGCCCGGTCGACGACGTACCGGGTGAACGGGGCGAGCAGTTCACTGCCCTCGACCGCTCTGACGAAGTGGACCGGGGTGAGCCGGCCGCGGCGCGGATGCCGCCACCGGATCAGCGCCTCCACCCCGGTCGGCCCGCCGGTGGCGAGGTCGACCGCCGGTTGCAGGGCCAGTTCGAGCTGGTCGTCGACGTCCAGCGCGGCGCGCAGTTCGGCCAACAGTGCCAACTGGTCGGTGTTGGCGGCGTCCTTCGCGCTGTCGTAGCCGGCGACGCTACCGCCGATCGCCTTCGCCTGGCTCATCGCGATGTTCGCCCGGCGGAGCAGTTCGTTCATGTCGGCGGTGCCGGCACCGGCGACCACCACGCCGAGTGCGCCTTCGACCGACATCCGCACGCCGGCGACCTCGGTCGGCTCGGCCAGCATCGCGGTGATCTCGCGGGCCCGGCGCATCGCCACCCCGGTCGGCGAGGTCCGCTCGACGCAACCGGCCGCCGCCGGGCTCAGCGAGGTCAGGAGCAGGGCGAACTCGTCGTTGCCGAGTCGGCCGAGCAGCTCGCCGGGGCGGAGTCGGTCGCTGAGCCGCCGGGCGGCGGACTGCAGCAGCTCGTCGCCTGCGGCGTTGCCCAGGGTGTCGTTGACCTCTTTGAAGCCCTTGATGTCGAGCAGCAGCAGAGCGACCGGATGATCGTGCTCCAGCCGGTGCAGTGCGGCGTCCCCCTTGGTGAGCAGCGCCGCCCGGTTGAGCAGCTCGGTCACCGGATCGTGCATGGACCGGTGCATGGTCCGGTCGGTGAGGTGGCGCAGTGCCCGCTCGGTCGCCGCGTCGTGCAGGGCTGCGGCGAGCGCGTCACCGAAGGCGGAGAGCGCGTTGCGGTCCCGGGACCTCGGCATGGTGCTGACCGGCAGGTGGATCCGCAGCTCACCGACGCCGGTCCGGCCGACCGTGAGCGGGTGGACGAGCATCTGGTCGGTGGCGTCGTCCGCGACGTCCTCAGCCGCCGCGACGGGGTCGACGGGATCGGCCGGCGGCTCCGACCGGCGCAACCCGCCGTCGGCGTCGCCGACGTAGCGCCACAGCCTGCCGTCGACCTGCCGCACGTCGATCTCGACCCGCTCGGCACCGAACAGGGCCAGCCCGCCGGCAACTCCGGCGCCGACGACGGCCGGCTCGTCGAGCTGGTTGAGCGCCCGGGTCGCCCGGGCGAACTCCTGCCAGGCCCGACGCTCGTCCTCGATCCGCAACCGGTGGCCGTAGGTCTGCTGCAGCAGCCACAGCACCGGGGGCAGCAGCAGCAGCCAACGCGGATCGTGACCGAGCATCCCGACCGTGACCAGCCCGACCAGGACGTTGCCGACGAACATCAGCAGCTTGTTGCGCAGCGCGTGCAGCAGGGTGGCACCGAACGGCCGGCCGTGCCGCAGCGACAGGGCGACCGTGGCGAGGGCGGCGGTGATCAGCAGATAGACCAGCCCGCCGAGGAGCATGGCGGCGGCGAGCAGTGGGGTGAGCTGCTGGGCGTACGGGTCGGCGACCGCCCGGGCGGCGACGCCGGCCGCCGCGACGGCGACGGTCAACGACGCGGTGACCCGGAGGATCTCCGGCACGGTACGGGGCTCGGAGAAGATCGACAGCAGGGTCCAGGCGATGCCCACGCCGACTGCGGCGGCGGCCGGCAGCCAGCCGGCCGGGAGGACGTAGAGCCCGACGATGAGGGCGGCCTCGCCCCAGGTGAAGCTGACCGTGCCGGTCCCGATGCGGAACCGCAGTCGGGCGAGTTGCGCGACGCCGAGCAGCGCCGCGACGATCGCGAATCCGGCCAGGGGCGGGAGCGCCGACGCCTGCGGGGCCGACCCGGTGAGCAGCCCGATGGTGATGGTGGCGACGGCAGCCACCAGGACAGCGACGGTGAAGACGGGCAGCCGCCACTGGCCCCCGCCGTCCAGGGTTTCGGTCGTCGCCTGGTGCGCGGTCGCAGCCGGTTCCGGCCGCGCCGGCGTCACGGGTCACCCCCGGTGACCGCCGGGCCGTGGACCGACGCCCGGCGCGGACGACCGACCATGATGAGCATCCCTCGCGTCCGTTCCGTACGACCAGGGACGACAGCTGTGCGATCCATGGTCGCCCCTTTCCGCGCGCGGTCGGAGGAACTGAAGGTCCCCGGCGGAAGGCTAAGCCAAAGCCGATTCCGGCAACAGGGGCCACTGGGCCGGTTTACCGGCGGAGGCCCACTGGAGGGGAGAAAAGTCCCTGGTGAGAGCGCCTGTAAGCGCTTACAAAGGGGATCCGGGACGCGAGTCGCCTTCTGTCGGATCAAGGACATTGCGTTCGGCCGCCGCCGACCCGCTGCCCGGCGCCGCGTCGTCGAACCGCTCGGGCAGCCGACGCAGCCGGGCGTTCATGTTCCTGATCAGAAACACCGTCGCGGCGGCGAGCACCAGGAGCAGGAACAGCCCCATCGGCCCGGCCAGACCACCGCTGCGGGTGTCCCCGAAGTTGTTCACCGCCAGGACATGGACAGCACTCAGCACGATCGGACCCCTCTGCGTCGCTGACGTCGACTACACGTTACGCCCGGCGGATCAGGAGTGGCTGAGCCCCTCGCGAATCCCGGCAAACAGGTCGGATTCCGGCTTCGGGCTGTCGACGAACGACCGGACCAACTCGAAATCCTCGGTCGGCCAGGCCTGCCGCTGCACCTCCATCGGCACCTGGAACCAGAAGCCGTCCGGATCGACCTGGGTGGCGTGCGCGCGCAGCGCGTCGTCGCGGACCGGGAAGTAGTCGGCGCAGTCGACCCGGGTGGTGATCCGGTCGCCCTTGTCCGGGCGCTCCTCCCACCGGTCCATCCACTCCTGGTACGGCGACTCCCGACCGATCGCGAGCATCCCCTCGTGCAGCGCGAGAATCCGCGCTTTGGTGAAGCTCATGCAGTAGTACAGCTTCAACGGCTGCCACGGCTCGCCACCGACACCCGGGTAGCGGGCCGGGTCACCGGCCGCCTCGAACGCGGCGACGCTCACCCGGTTGCACATGATGTGGTCCGGGTGCGGATAACCGCCGTCCTCGTCGTAGGTGGTCACCACGTGCGGACGGAACTCCCGCATCAACCGCACCAGCGGCCCGGCCGCCTCCTCCAGCGGCTCCAGGGCGAAACACCCGTCCGGCAGCGGCGGCAGCGGATCGCCCTCGGGCAGACCCGAGTCGACGAAGCCCAACCAGGCCTGCTCGACGCCGAGGATCGCCCGGGCGGCGTCCATCTCGGCCCGGCGGATCTCGGCGATGTTCTCCCACACGTCCGGCCGGTCGAGTTTCGGGTTCAGCACACTGCCCCGCTCCCCGCCGGTGCAGGTCACCACCAGCACCTGGGCACCTTCCGCGACGTACCGGGCCATCGTCGCGGCACCCTTGCTGGACTCGTCGTCAGGATGGGCGTGCACCGCCATCAGACGCAGTTGCTCAGCCAACGAAAACGCTCCCTCATCCCGTGCCTGACATCCCCTGCCGGCGGCGTCCGGGCCCGGCTGCGACAATGGGGCCCGTCGACCATTCTCGCCGACCGCACCGACACGTCCGCCAAGGAGTTCCGTCCCGGGTGACCGACACGTCCGCCACAACCGCACCGACCGCCGCCATGTTCCCACCCGGGCGGTACGGACGGCGACGCGCGCCCCGAGCGCGCCGGCCGTGGCTCGTCGCGCTGCTCACGGCGGTGGCGGTGCTGGTCGGGACGGCGATCGCCGGCCGGCTCTACACGCTGTACGGCGACCCGCTGCACCAGCCCGAGGTGATCACCTACACCGAGGCCACCGAGGACGGGATCACCATCGACTTCGCCGTCACGGTGCCCCCCGGCGGTGCGACGACCTGCCTGGTCAGGGCCCGGTCGCGGGACGGGGCGGAGGTGGGCCGGTCCGAGGTGACCGTCCGGGCCGAACCGGGCGAACGACACGTCCGCACCACGTACCGGCTGGCCACCGAAGGGGTCGCGTTCCTGGGCGAGGTGCCACGTTGCCGACCCGCCGCCTGACCAGCCGACCGTGACCCTCGCCACACCCGCCGAGGCGGGTGGCGATCCGGCGGCCGGCACACCCGGGCCGTTGCAACCCCGGCACCTCGGTGCGGATCGCTGGTACGTTGGTAGTTCGACCTCGACCGCCCGCAAGCCCACAAGGAGATCGTCTGTGTCCACGACCGACCGCGAGGCGCCCACCACCTGGCTGTCCCAGGACGCTTACGACCGGCTCCAGGCCGAGCTCAACGAGCTGATCGCCGGACGGACGGCGATGGCCGCCGAGATCAATGCCCGTCGGGAGGAAGGCGACCTGCGGGAGAACGGCGGCTACCATGCCGCCCGCGAGGAGCAGGGCAAGCAGGAGGCCCGGATCCGCTACCTGCAGGAGCTGCTGCGTACCGCCAAGGTCGGCGAGGCACCGGACGCGGACAGCGTCGCGCCCGGCACGGTCGTCACGATCCACTTTGACGACGACCCCGCCGACACCGAGACCTTCCTGCTCGGCTCCCGGGAGATCTCCTCGACGACCGAGCTGACCGTCTACAGCCCGGAGTCCGCGCTCGGTCAGGCCATCCTGGGCAGCCGACAGGGTCAGACGGTGACCTACACCGCGCCGAGCGGCGCGGACATCAAGGTCACTGTCGACAAGTTCGAGCCCTTCGCCGGCTGAGTTTGCGGCCGCCGCAGCGGCGGTGGGTCCGTCGGCAGCGGTGGGCCAGTCAGCGAGGGTGGGTCAGTCAGCGACGGCGAACGTTACCTGGTAGCCGCGATCACGGAGCACCTCGACCAGCTCGGTCGAGTGCTCCGGGCCGCGGGTCTCTACCGACAGGCCGACCTGGACCTCACCCAACCGCAGATGCGGGTTGCGCCGCTGATGATCGACGTCGACCACGTTCGCCCGCTGCTCGGCGATCAGCGCCAGCAGCGCGGCCAGCTCACCGGGCCGGTCGCCGCACCGTACGGTGAACCGCAGGTACCGGCCGGCGGCGGCCAGGCCGTACTCGATCACCCGCAACAGCAGCAACGGGTCGATGTTGCCGCCGGAGAGCACCGCGACCGTCGGGGTGGCCGGCCGCACCGCGCCGGACAACAGCGCCGCCACCGCGGCCGAGCCGGCCGGTTCGACCACCTGCTTGCCCCGCTCCAACAGCATCAGCAGCGCCCTCGACAGATCCTCCTCGGAGACCGTCACGATCTCGTCGACCAACTTGCTGACGTGCGCGAACGTCAGGTCACCGGGGCGTCCCACGGCGATGCCGTCGGCGATCGTCCGGTAGTCGGCCAATCGCACCGGGGCACCGGCGGCCAGCGACGGTGGGTACGCGGCCGCGCTGTCCGCCTGCACGCCGATCACCCGTACGTCCGGGCGCAGCGCCTTGACCGCTACCGCGATCCCGGAGATCAACCCGCCGCCACCCACCGAAGTGACGATGGTGGCGACCTCCGGGCACTGCTCCAGGATCTCCAGCGCCACGGTGCCCTGACCGGCGATGACGTCCGGATGGTCGAACGGGTGGATGAGCACCGCACCGGTACGGTCGGCGAACTCCCGGGCCGCGTCCAACGCCTCGTCCACGGTGGTGCCGGCGAACTCGACCTCGGCACCGTACCCTCTGGTCGCGGCGACCTTCGGCAGCGGCGCGCCGGTCGGCATGAACACCGTCGCGCCGATGTCCAGCAGCCCGGCGGCGAGCGCCACGCCCTGGGCGTGGTTGCCGGCGCTGGCCGCGACCACCCCGCGCCGCCGCTGCTGCTCGGTCAGCCGGGAGATTCGCAGGTACGCGCCCCGCACCTTGTAGGAGCCAGCCCGCTGCAGGTTCTCGCACTTCAACCAGACCGGCCCGCCGAGCAGTGCGGTCAACGGGCGGGACGGCTCCAGCGGAGTCACCCGTACCACGTCCGCCAGGACGTCTCGGGCGGCGAGGACGTCCGGCAGTCCGACCAGTTCCGTCATACCGGGCTGTCCACTCTCGGCCACGACGGGGCGTGCCGGGGCCACGATGCCATCATCTCCAGCTGGCCGGCCACCGCGAGCAGCAGCAGCTCCGAGCCGGGCGGCCCGACCAGCTGGACCCCGACCGGCAAGCCGTCCGGGCGCAGCCCGGCCGGCGCCACCAACGCGGGCAGCCCGGCCATGTTCCACGGCGCGGCGTACGGGGCGTACCGCACGCAGCTCCACATGTTCGCCACCCAGGACCGGCGCGCCCAGCTGGTCGCGGCCGGCGGGGTACTGGCCAGCGCCGGCGTCAGCAGCACGTCGGCGCGCTGGTCGGTGAAGAACCCGGTCATCCGGTCCCGCCAGGCGGTGCGGTCGGCTTCCCGGACGTACCCGCGCCGTTGTGCCCACCGGCCGAGCGCGACATGCCGACGGGTCCGTGGTTGCAGTTCCCGGCCGCCGGCCCGGCCGGCCGCGGCGTCCTCGGCCGCGGCGGCGAACCAGGTGGACAGTCCCCGCAGCCCCAGCGAGGCCGGATAGTGCAGCTCGGTGCCGACCACGTCGTGCCCGGCCTCGGTGAGCCGACGCGACGTCGCCGCAACCGCGTCCCGGTTGGCCGCATCTGCCCGCAGCCCGGCCACCGGCGAGGTGAGCGAGACCGCCACCCGCAGCCGGCCCGGCTGGACCAGCTTCTCCGGTCGCCGGCCAGCGAGCACCGCGAAGCCGGTCGCGGCGTCCGCCACGCAGGTCGTCAGGATGCCGTGCTCGGTGAGGCCGAACCAGTCCTCGGTGCCGAGCTGTCGCGGAACCACGTCGCGGCCCGGTTTGAGCCCGAGCAGGCCGCAGCAGGCAGCCGGGATCCGGATCGAGCCGAATCCGTCGTTGCCGTGTGCGATCGGCACCATGCCGCTGGCCACCGCGGCCGCCGCGCCACCGGAGGAACCGCCCGGGGTGCGCGACAACTGCCAGGGGTTGCGGCTGGTTGCCGTTGCGTCGTCGGTGGTCGCCCAGAGCCCGAGCTCCGGCATCCGGGTGACCCCGACGACGACCGCGCCGGCACCGCGCATCCGGCGGACGATCTCGTGGTCGTGTTCGGCGACCGGGGTCCGCGCGGCGGCCGATCCGCGCCAGGTCGGCAGCCCGGCGACCGGGGTGTTCTCCTTGATCGCCACCGGCACCCCGGCCAGCGGCAGGTTCGCCAGGTCCTCCTGCTCGTCGACCTTCTCCGCTTCGACGATGGCCTCGCCGCCACGGACCGCTCGGAAGGCGGACAGCTCCGGGTCGGCCCGGGCGATGTGGTCGAGATGGTCGGCAACGACCCGGGTCGCCGAGGTGTCACCCCGGCGTACGGCCCGGGCGATCTGCCGGGCGGTGGTCCCGACCCAGGTCGGTACGATGTCGTGCACGGCACCTCCAGGCAGCCGGTACGCGGTTCGCGTCGCTGTGCGGACCCGTCGCCGGACCCGCCCGGGTGTCGGGCCGGCCCGGGGTGGGCCCGCCCGTCGGATCTCGCCGACGGATCCTCAGCCGAGCGCCTGATCCAGGTCGGCCAGCAGGTCGTCCACGGTTTCGATTCCGACAGACAGTCGCACGAGATCGCCGGGGACTTCAAGAGGCGAGCCGGCGGCGCTCGCGTGGGTCATCCGTCCAGGATGTTCGATCAACGATTCGACCCCGCCGAGCGATTCGGCGAGTACGAACAGTCGGGCCCGGTTGCAGATCCGCACCGCTTCCGCCTCACCGCCGGCCGCCCGGAACGAAACCATCCCACCGAACCGGCGCATCTGCTTGGCCGCCGTCTCGTGGCCGGGGTGGTCGCGGTGTCCGGGGTAGAGCACCTGGCGTACCGCCGGGTGGTGGTCGAGGAATTCGACGATCCGCTCGGCGTTGTCGCAGTGCCGTTCCATCCGTACGCCCAGGGTCTTGATCCCGCGCAGGGTGAGCCAGGCGTCGAAGGGTCCGTTGACCGCGCCCATGGCGTTCTGGTGGAAGGCCAGCTCGGCGGCGAGCTCCGGATCGTCGGTGACCAGCGCGCCACCGACCACGTCGGAGTGTCCACCGAGATATTTGGTGGTGGAGTGGACCACCACGTCGGCGCCGAGCGCCAGCGGCTGCTGCAGGTACGGCGAGGCGAAGGTGTTGTCCACCACGAGCCGCGCCGCGACGTCACGGGCCAGGGCGGCCAGCCCGGCGATGTCGGCGATGCCGAGCAGCGGGTTCGTCGGGGTCTCCGCCCAGATCATCCGGGTACGACCGGGTTGTACCGCTGCCCGGACCGCGTCGACGTCGGAGATCCGCGCGGCGGTCCAGGCCAGTCCCCAACGCTCGGCGACCTTGGCGAACAGGCGAAACGTGCCGCCGTACGCGTCGTCCGGAATGATCACGTGGTCGCCGGGCCGGCAGACGGTACGCAGCAGCGTGTCCTCAGCCGCCAGACCACTGGCGAAGGCGAGCCCGACCCGGCCCCCCTCGATCGCGGCCAGGCATTCCTGCAGCGCGTCCCGGGTCGGGTTGGCCGACCGGCTGTACTCGTACCCGGCCCGGGGCGCGCCCACCTCGTCCTGGGCGTACGTGCTGGTCTGGTAGATCGGCGGCACGACCGCTCCGGTCCGGGCCTCCGGCTCCTGCCCGGCGTGGATGGCGACCGTGTCGAACCCGTATGTCATGGCACGAGGCTAGGCCATCGGTCCGAGCGCCACCGCCGGTGGGACGGATGCCCGCCCGACCTGCGGGTACCCCGGCGGGAACGAGCTGGCCCCCGCCGGTGTTGTCCGAGAGGCCACGAACGAGAGGAGTCGCACGGTGTTCCTGCGACCGATGAAAGCGAATCTGCCCGAACCGGGGCAGGCCCTGCCCGGCCGGGACCGGCCGATGCCGGTGGCGGACCGGCACGCGGTGCTCGGTACGCCGCTGACCGGCCCGTGGCCGGCCGGTACCCGGGTGGCGGTCTTCGGGATGGGCTGCTTCTGGGGGGCCGAACGGCTGTTCTGGCGGCTGCCCGGGGTCGTGTCGACCTCGGTCGGGTACGCCGGCGGCGAGACGCCGAACCCCACGTACGAGGAGGTGTGCTCCGGCGGGACGGGGCACGCCGAGGTCGTCCAGGTGGTTTACGACCCGGCCCGGATCGGCTACGCCGACCTGCTGAAGGTGTTCTGGGAGAACCACGACCCGACGCAGGGCATGCGCCAGGGCAACGACGTCGGTACGCAGTACCGGTCGACGATCTACACCACCGATGCCGAGCAGGCGACCGAGGCCGCCGATTCCCGGGCCGCGTTCGCTCCGGTGGTGGCCGCGGCCGGCCGGGACGGGATCACCACGGAGATCCGGCCGCTCGGCGAGTACTACTACGCCGAGGGCTACCACCAGCAGTACCTGCACAAGAATCCGGGCGGCTACTGCAACCACGGGCCGAACGGGATGACCTGCCCGGTGGGCGTCGCGCGCAGCGCCGACTGACCCGGAACCGGCCCGTCGCCGATACCGACCTGGAGGCTGGCCGTCGCCGATCAGGCGGCGGCCCGCTCCACCTCCCGCAGCATCAACCGCAGCGACTGGCTGTGCTTGGCCGGTGGCAGACTCGCCAGTGCCGACCGGGCGTACCGCAGCCCTTCGACGCGGTCACCCGACTTGACCAGCATCAGCCCCCGGTGCAGCTCGATGTGGGTGGCGAACCGGGCCAGGCTGGCCGGCCGGGTCCGGTCCGCCCACTCCTGGGCGTCGACCGCAGCCGGGTCGCCGAGGCGGGCGAGCAGCATGCTGGTGAAGGTCGCCATCCGCCACTCGGGCACGGCGAAGTCGGAGATCTGCTCGGCGGAGCAGGTCTGATCGAAGACCCGGCGGGCCGCGTCCAGATGCGCCAGCGCGGCGGTACGGTCGCCACGGACGCCGGCGACGTGCGCCTTGGCCATCAACGCGTTGAGCCGCCCGAGCGACGGTCGGTCGGTCAACGTGAGGGCCTGGTCGGCCAGGTCCTGCGCGACCGCGAGGGCGGCACCCTCGTAGCCGAGGGCGAGCGCGGCGCGGCCCCGGACCCAGACCCGCACGCTCCGGTCGCCGCTGCGGTCCGCGCTGACCGCGGCCAACCGGTACCACCGGACGGCTTCCTGCGCCTCCCCGGTGGTCTTGCCGTAGACGCTGAGGAAGCGGGCGGCCAGTCCCCACATCACCGGGGACCCGAGTTGCTGCTGCAGCACGACGAGGTCGCTGGCGAGCCGGTCCTGCAGCTCACCGGCTCCGACGGACATGTAGTCGCGCCCGAGATTGCCGGCCCGCTCCTGCCACTGCTCCTCGGCCGCCGGGTCGCCGAGCGCCGCAGTGAAGCCGCGGTGGATCAACTCGGAGACGGCGGCCGGTGCCACCACCGCGGCGGCGAGCCCGGTGATCAGGCCCCGACGTTGCATATGGTCCCCCAAGACCTGCTCGTAGGCGGTCACCACGTCGGCCGTCGCTGTCCGCCGCCCCGCCTCGACGTTCGACAGATGACCCTTGCTGAAGTGGCTCAGCGCGGCCATTTTCGCCAGGCTGACACCAGCGGATTCCCGGGCCTTCCTCAGGGTCTCACCCGTATCGCTCATATTCCGCCTGCCTACCTGTATTGAAGACCTGCTGAAAACCCAACCGCGCTTTTCCTGACCTTCGACTGCCCCTGACGCTATTGGTCAGAGGCCGCGGGGATGGCGCGTGGACGCGTTGGACCGAACCTCCACCGACTCGGCGTAACGGCCCGCCGACCTCGCGGCCCATCGACCAGCATGCCAGCGACAGGCCACCATGTACACCAACGTTCCAGGGGTAGGTACACCATCCGGCAAAGACGATGGCAGATGTCGGCCGTGCTGGACAAGTCCGAGCAGACTTCATCCGATCTTCAGTGGCGCGATACCCGAGGCCAGACGAGACTAAGACCATAATCAATCATTGTCATTAACCACTCAAAGTAAGGGCAAGGTAACCATTCGTCACCTTCGGGTAGTGGACCAGCCGGGTGCGACCGACCGCCGGTTCCACCGACCGGACTGGCCCGCGAGCCGTGCCGACGGTCGACGCCGGCACCCCGGCCGAGCAGTCCACGCCGGCACCCCGGCCAGGCAGTCCACGCCGTCGCCCCGGTCGGCGGAAAAATCGTTGCCGGCGGCCGTAGCGGCCGGCTAGCGTGGCCGTACACGGGAAAGGAGGTGGTCCAGCGTTGTATAGCTATAGGACTCGTGAGGTGGCTGCCCGCTAGCCGCTGTCCTTGACAGCTCCGATCGTCGAGACCGTGTGGCAGCGGTGCGGCGAATCCACGACAGCCACCCGGCCCCCGGGGTGCCGGCCCAGTCCAGCCGGCCCGCGTCGAAGACGCGGAAGCCCCGGGGGTCGTTTCATGCCGGTAGGCTCGGCCGGGTGGCGGTCACCCTGCGCACGGCCATCCTCGACGACATCGCCCCGGTGGGTCACCTGCACCACCGGTCCCGGCGCAGCGCGTACCAGGGCATGGTGCCGGATGCCGCGCTGGACACCTACGGGGCGGACGCCGCGGCGCGGTGGTGGGTCGAGCGGTGGAGCCACGAACGTGACACGCACCGGCTGACGGTCGCCGAACACCAGGGGCGGCTGATCGGGTTCACCTACGTCGGCCCGCACGAGGACGGCGAGCCGGCCACCGGTGAGCTGTATGCGATCCACGTCGATCCCGGGCACCAGGGCCGCGGCGTCGGCCGGGCGTTGATCCGCGACGCGCTCGACACGATGCGCGAGCGCCGGTGCCGTCGGGCGGTGCTCTGGGTGTACGCGGCCAACCACCGGGCCCGAGACTTCTACGAAGCGGGTGGCTGGCGCCCGGACGGGGTCGGCCGGGACGGCTGGCTCGGGCCGGTGCCGACTCCGCAGCTGCGCTATGCGCTCGACCTCACGGTCGCCGCAGCTGAGCCGGCGACCCCGGCCGCCGCACAGGGCTGACCGCCACCGGGCTGAGCGCCGCGCCGCCACACAGGGCTTGACGGCCGGGCGAGAGTACGGGACCGCTGCTGCGGGGGTTCCGTCCAGCCCCGCACTCTCGCCCGGCACTGCCCGCCCTAACCGGGGGAAAACGCCTGGCCGAAGGCGCTCAACCGGCGGAGGCGTGCCGGTTGATCGGCGTGGGCGGGCAACAGTGCGGGACCCCGGGATGCTGGCGGGCGCCCAGGGTCACCGCGGTGGTGAAGCACCATGGTCGCCTGCCCCGGTGGCGAACCGTGCCGGGGCAGCGCTTCCATGGCCCTAGTCAACCCCAGCTACCAGCGATCAACCGGACACAATGTGCGACTATCGGCCGGACTTTCCCAGATGTGCCAGCAGGTCCTGACGGGTGATCACTCCACGTGGTTTGCCGTCGACCAGCACCAGGGCGGCGTCGGTGCCGGCCAGCAGCGCCACCGCCTCGCGTACCGGCTGGCCACCGCCCACCATGGGCAGCGGCTGCGCCATGTGCCGCTCGATCGTGTCGTGCAGCTGCGCCTTGCCGCTGAACAGCGCGTCCAGCAGATCCCGTTCGGCGATCGACCCGGCCACCTCGCCGGTCACCACCGGCGGCTCAGCCTTGAGCACCGGCAGCTGCGAGATGCCGTACTCGCGCATGTAGTCGACCGCGTCGCGGATCGTCTCGGTCGGGTGCACGTGCACCAGCTCCGGCAGGCCGCCCGGCTTCGCCGCCAGCACGTCACCGACGGTCGGTTCAGCCGCCTCGACCCCCAGAAACCCGTACCTGGCCATCCACTCGTCGTTGAAGATCTTCGACAGGTAGCCACGTCCGCCGTCCGGCAGCAGCACCACCACCACGTCGTCCGGCCCGGCCCGGCGGGCCACCCGCAGCGCCGCCGCGACGGCCATCCCGCACGAGCCACCGACCAGCAACCCTTCCTCCCGGGCCAGCCGGCGGGTCAACTCGAACGACTCCTGGTCGGAGACCTCCACGATCTCGTCACAGACCGACCGGTCGTAGGTCTGCGGCCAGAAGTCCTCCCCCACCCCTTCGACCAGGTACGGCCGCCCTGACCCGCCGGAGTAGACCGAGCCCTCCGGGTCGGCGCCGACCACCCGCACCGCGCCGCCGGACACCTCCTTCAGATAGCGGCCCACCCCGGAGATCGTCCCTCCGGTGCCTACCCCGGCGACGAAATGGGTGATCCGCCCCTCGGTCTGTGTCCACAGCTCCGGCCCGGTGCCTTCGTAGTGCGACTGCGGATTCGCCGGGTTCGCGTACTGGTCCGGCTTCCACGCGCCGGGGATCTCCGCCGCCAGTCGGTCGGACACCTGGTAGTACGAGCGGGGGTCCTCCGGCGCGACCGCCGTCGGGCAGACGACCACCTCGGCACCGTACGCCCGGAGCACGTTCTGCTTGTCCTCGCTGACCTTGTCTGGGCAGACGAAGACACACGAATAGCCGCGCAGCTGCGCGACCAACGCCAGACCGACGCCGGTGTTTCCGCTGGTCGGCTCGACGATCGTGCCACCGGGACGGAGCAGCCCGGCCTGTTCGGCGGCCTCGACCATCCGCAGCGCGATCCGGTCCTTCACCGAGCCGCCCGGGTTGAAGTACTCGACCTTGGCCAGCACCGTCGCGGAGATCCCCGCGGTGACGTTGCGCAGCCGCACCAGCGGGGTGTCGCCGATGAGATCGACAACGCTGTCGTGGTAACGCACCTCGTTGTGCCCTTCTGCTGACGCCGGCAAGGCGCCATCGTCGGGTTGAGGTCGTCAGCCGACAACAGCCCGCTGCCGGCGGTGGAGTATGTCGGGGTCAGCCTACTGGTGCACGGCCGGTCAGCCGACCACCTGACCGGGCACCACCGACTCGCGCCGGGCCTCCCAGTCCAGGAAGCGTTCGGTCTCGGCGAGCACGCTGCCAGCGAGCCAGGTCACCACGAGCGCGTCGTCGACGATGCCGAGCATCAGCAGCATCGCCTCCGGCACCAGGTCGAACGGGGACGCGACGTAGGCCACGGCCGCGGTCATCAACGCCAGCCGCAGGCCGCCGTCGTAGTCGCCGCGCATCGTGGCCCGGATCATCCGGGGCAGCGCCGCCAGCCGCCGCCCCAGTGAGGGACCACCGCGGGCGCCTGCGGTCAGCGCCCGCCCCAGCGCCGCGAACGCCGCCGCCCGCTTGAGTGTCCTGGCCATCGCGGCCACCTCCTCGTCACCGGGCCTGCCGGATGTGTGTGTGCCCACCGGCCGCCGACCGTACCCCGGTCGTCGACCCGTGGTGCCCTGCCCTCCATGATGCCCGGGATCGGCAACTGTCGCCGGACACGCGTCCGCCGGACACGCGTCCCCAGGCCGGTGGACCCCGGCCAGAATCGGGCTGAGCCCGGCACCGCGGGCCGAGATAATCTCGAAAGACCTAGCACGACGGCAGCAGCGGATCGCAGTCGGGGGGCGCGATGGGCACGGGTGGCGCGGGGACACGTCCGACCGACTGGACCGTGGCTACGCGGGCCGTCCGGCTGGCGGCGTTCGGAGCAGGTGCCGCCGCAGCGGCCGCGGTAGCCACCGCCGGCACCCTCTACGGGCAGGCCAAGCAGGCCCGGCGGATCATCCCGCTGGCCGAGGCGCCACCGCCACGCGGCGACGGGGTGTACGGTTCCCGGCTGCCCGGGCCGCCGCTGACCCTGGTGGTGCTCGGCGACTCGTCGGCCGCCGGCTACGGCGTGCACCGCCCCCGGGAGACCATCGGCGCGCTGCTGGCCACCGGCATCTCCCGCCGGCAGCGGCGACCGGTCCGGCTGCACCGGCTGGCGGTGGTGGGTGCCCGGTCGGTCGGCCTGGTCCCGCAGGTGGAGGCGGCGCTGGAGCTACGACCGGACCTCGCGGTCATCCTGATCGGCGGCAACGACGTCACCCACCGCACCCCGCCGGAGGTCGCGGTCGGGCACCTCGTCGACGCGGTACGGCAACTGCGCGCAGCCGGGGCCGAGGTGGTCGTCGGCACCTGCCCGGACCTGGGCGCGATCAAGCCGATCAAACCGCCGCTGCGCTGGCTGGCCCGTCGGTGGAGCCGACAACTCGCCGCGGCGCAGACCGTCGCGGT
This sequence comes from Solwaraspora sp. WMMB762, assembly GCF_049179115.1. Taxonomy (NCBI): domain Bacteria; kingdom Bacillati; phylum Actinomycetota; class Actinomycetes; order Micromonosporales; family Micromonosporaceae; genus Solwaraspora; species Solwaraspora sp. WMMB762. The sequence continues at coordinate 5,710,637 of NZ_JBMHMD010000001.1, read as the reverse complement.
GGTCGAGGCCGGCGGCTGGACGGTCTCCCTCGGCGACCTGCTCGGTCCACGGTTCGCCGCCGAACCGGGCCGGCTCTACTCCTGGGACCGGTTCCACCCCTCGGCAGAGGGGTACGCCATGGCCGCCGCCGTCCTGCTGCCGGCGGCACTCGGCGCGCTCGGTGCCAGCACCGCCTCGCGTGGTGGCGTCGCCGGCCGGGAGAAGGTGCGGACGCTGCCCCAGGCCGCGCACGAGGCCGTCCGCCACGCCGGCACCGAGGTCCGCGGCACCCGGGTGGCCGGCCGGGAACGCGGTCCGGCCGGCCGCTGGGCCCGGCTGCGCCGTAGGCCGAGGTTCGCCGGCCGATCCTGGCAGACCGCGGCGCTCACCTGGTTGTTCGGTCCGCCGGGCGGCGATCGGGACGGCGACCACCGCAAGTCGGCCGTATCCTCCGATCAGCGGGTGGGCCTGTCCACCGCCGGACCGCAGGACTGAGCCGTGCGCGACCGCAACCGTACCGACGGAAGGTGACCGCCGTGACGTCGAGAAACATCGCTGTACGGATGGGCCAGGTCACCGCCGCCGCGGTCGTCGCCGGCGCGGTGGGCAGCGCCGCGCTGCTGGTCGGGGAGGCGGTGCTGGCCCGTCACCGCCGGTACGCCCAGCCGGAGCTGGGGCTGGCCGTACGGGTGGCGCTCGGTCCGGCCGGCGGCGCGCCGCTGCGGCTGGTGCTGCTCGGCGACTCGGTGACCCTCGGAGTGGGAGTGGACCGGGTGGCCGACACGGTCGGCGGCCAGTTGGCCCGGCTGCTCGCCGAGCACGAGGGCGGTTCGGCGGTCACCGGGCGCCGGGTCCTGCTCTCCAGCGTCGGTGTGGCCGGCTCCCGCTCACGGGACCTGGCCACCCAGGTCGCCCGGGCGTTGCTGGGCGAACGACCGGACGTCGCGGTCGTTCTGATCGGCACCAACGACGCGGCCGCACTGCGTCGGCCCGGCGAGTCGGCGGTTCATCTCGCCGCAGCGGTACGCCGGCTACGTGGCGCCGGGACGGAGGTGGTGGTCGGCACCTGCCCGGATCTCGGCGCCGCCCGGGCGATCGCGCCGCCGCTGCGTCAGCTCGCCGGGCTGCTCGGGCGGCGGACCGCCCGGGCCCAGGCCCGCGCCGGCCGGGACGCCGGCGCCAGGGTGGTCGACCTGGCCGGCGAGACCGGGGCGGTGTTCCGTGCCGACCCCAACACCTACTGCCATGACGGCTACCACCCGTCGGCCGACGGGTACCGGATCTGGGCGCACGCGCTGCTTCCGGCGGTACTCGCGGCGGCGAACACTGCCCCGCACCGCTGACCCACCGCGTACCACTAGACCGCACCGGCCTGGGCCGGGCGTCGGTCGACGGGGCCGTTGCCGGTGGCTCCGGTGGCGGGTCAGAGCGTATCGAGCCGGCCGGTGGGGATCAGGACGTTTCGAGCCGGCCGCGCAGCCGCCGCGCCGCAGCCGCCGCCGATTCCAGCGCCGCAGGATCGGGTGCCGCCCGGATCAGGTCGGCGGCGACCACCCGCAACTGGTCGGGCAGCGCGGTGTCCCGGCTCAGCCGGGGTACCTGCCGGCCGGGCCGCCCTTCGGCGGCCGCGCCCAAGTCGGCAAGGTACTGCACCAGGTCGTGGAACTCGTCCGCTCGGTGGCCGTCACCCGCCGCCCATCGGGGCTGTTCCCAGTGGGCCACCTGCCGGACCAGGAGGTCGACCAGGCGGGTCAGGTGCGCTGCGGCCACCGCCGCAGTCTAGTGCCGGCGACGACAGCCGCGCCGCGCCGACAGTACGGCGCGGCGCGGCGCGGCGCGGACGGGGACGGTCAGCGGACGGACGGTCAGTCGTCGCCCTGCAAGAAGCTGAGCAGGCGCAGGATCTCGATGTAGAGCCAGATCAGGCTGACCAGGATGCCGAACGCCGCGGTCCAGGAGTAGCGCTGCGGCAGGCCGAGCCGGACGCCCTCCTCGACCTCGTGGAAGCTCAACACGAAGCTCAGCGAGGCGACCACGATGCAGATGAGGCTGAAGATGATGGCGACCGGACCGCCACTACGCAGCCCGGTGTCGACGCCGAAGAGCGACAACACCAGGTTGATCATCATGACCGCGAAGACACCGACCATCGCGGCGATCAGGCCACGGGTGAACTTCGGGGTGGCCCGGATGACCTTCATCTTGTAGAGGGCGGCCATCAGGAAGAAGACGCCGAAGGTGGCTACCACCGCCTGCAGGACGATGCCCTGGTAGCCGGCGACCACCTCGAAGAACTTGCTGACCAGGCCGACGAAGACACCCTCGACGACGGCGTAGGTGACCACCAGCGCCGGGTTCGCGACCCGGGAGAACGAGATGACCAGCCCCAGTACCAGGCCGACGATCGCGGCGCCGATCCAGGCGCCGAACAGCAGCGAGTCGGGGACCAGGATCCAGGCCGCCGCCGCCGACAGCCCGGTGATGCCGAGCAGGGTGACGGTCTTGACGACGACGTCGTCGACCGTCATCGGCGCGACGGTGGGTGGCGCGGCCGGGTGACCGGCCTGCGACGGATATGGCTGCCCGGTGCCGGGCTGCCCGTAGGGACCGGCAGGGGCGTACCCGGTGGCCCGCTCCCGCTCGGCCGCCTGGCCGAGCCGAGCCAGGACCGGGTTGGATGTCTTCACTGTCCAGCCTCCCTCAGGGGGTTGTCACACGATGGTGTGAGGTCAAGGGTAGACGGCTCGATCGACGCTGTGCAGGACCGCCGGTCACGGGCGGACTCGGTCCGGTGGAACGGGCGGACTCCGGCCGGTGGCACCAGGCCTCGAAACGGCACCAGGTGACACCGAGGTACCCGGGGCGGGAATCGAACCCGCACGCTTTTCAGCAGCCGCTTTTAAGGCAGCCGTGTCTGCCATTCCACCACCCGGGCCGGCGGGTCGGCCGGGCTGCGCCCGGTCGGACCGATCGCCGACACGCCACGCGCTGGTACGCGACGGCAGATGTCACGGTAGCGGGTCGCGCCCAGCCGGACGCAGCCCGGCCGGCCCACGGCACTAGGGTGCGAACCGTGAGCCGCTCAGCAACCGCAGCGCAGGACACCGGCCCCGTTCCGCCCCGGCCCGGCGGACCCTCGACGGCTGGCTCCCGGTGGTCCCGGATCGCCGCGGCGGCTCGCGGACACCGGGTGGACGCCGTCGTGTGCCTGTTCTTCGTCCTGTTCGCCGGCGTGCTGACCCACCGGCTCTGGCCCGCACCCGGTGCCCACCTGCTGGCCTTCAACCCGGAGGACCAGACCCTGTACGAGTGGTTCCTGGCCAGCGACGCGCGGCTGCTGTTCGGCGACTTCGGCCTGCTCAGTGACCGGTTGAACGCCCCCGACGGGGTGAATCTGATGGCCAACACGACGGTCATCGCGCTCGGCTTCCTGATGGCCCCGGTCACCGTGCTCTTCGGCGCCCCGGTGAGCTTCGCGCTGCTGGTCGCCGGCAACCTGGCCGCCAGCGCGATCGCGTTCTACTTCCTGTTCTCCCGGCCCCTCGGCGCGCACCGGCTGGCCGCCGCGACCGGCGGCGCGTTCTGCGGGTTCGCCCCCGGGATGGTCTCGCAGAGCAACAGCCACCTGCACATGACCGCGCTGTGGCTGATCCCGGTCATGATGTGGCTGCTCCTCCGGATCATGCGGGCCGCCGACCCCACCGGCTCGACACCCGACGGGCGGATCCTCGGGCCGGCCGGCCGGCCCGACCGCCGCCGGATCGTCACCTCCGGCGGCTGGCTCGGGCTGGTCGTCGCGGTCCAGGTGTTCGTCGGCGAGGAGGTACTCTTCCTCACCGCGGTCACGCTGATCATCATGGCGGCGGCGTTCGCCGCGACCAGACCCCGGTACGCGTGGCGGATCCTGCCGAACTTCGTCGCCGGGATGCTGGTCGCCGTGGCCGTCGGCGTGGTGCTGCTCGGGTATCCGCTGTGGTTCCAGTTCGCCGGGCCGCAGAGCGTCTCCGACGGCGTGTTCGACCCGGCGTACTTCTCGGCCGATCTGGCCAGCTGGCCGGCGGTGTCCGAGCTGTCGGTGGCCGGTTCGGCGGCCGCCGCCGAGCTGACCACCGGACCGGCCGAGTACAACACTTTCCTCGGCTGGCCGCTGGTGCTGGTCACGGCCGCCGCCACCGGCTGGTTGATCCGGCGGCCGGTGGTCGTCGCCTGCGCCGCCGGGACGCTGCTGATGGCGGGGCTCTCACTCGGCCCACGGATCGTCGTCGACGGCGCCAAGTCCGACGTCCCGGGGCCGTACGCCCTGCTCGACGGGATGCCGGTGGTGGACGGGGCGCTGCCGATGCGGTTCGCCCTCGCGGTGATCCCGTTGATCGCCGTCATCCTGACCCTCGCCGTCGACCGGGCGTTGCGGCTCGGCCGGCGACCGGCCCGGCTGGCCGTCCCAGCCGTCGTCGCAGTGGCGCTGATCCCGGTCGTGCCGGCCCCGCTGCCGGCGATGGACCGCGACCCGTTGCCGGAGTTCATCGTCGGCGGTCACTGGCGGAGCTGCGTACCGTCCGGCGGCGTGCTGGTGCCGGTGCCGCCCGCCACCCCGCCGCAGCCGTGGCCGATGGCCTGGGCCACCGCGACCACGGTCGACTTCGGCATGCCGGAAGGGTTCTTCATCGGCCCGTACGCCCCGGGGGGCGACGCCTCGATGGGCACGTTCAAGCTGCCGACGTCGAAGATCCTCGCCGAGGTGGCCCGGACCGGCGAGGTGCCGGAGATCACCGACGAGGAACGCGCCCGGGCCCGTCGTGACCTGGCCCGTTGGGGTGCCGACTGCGTGGTGCTGGTGGACGACACCACGCACGCTGCCGAGCTGCGGCAGACCACCGAGGACCTGCTCGGGCCGGGCCAGCGGGTGGCCGACGCCTGGACCTGGCCGGTCAGCTGACCCGGGCCGGTGCGGCACCTGGCTGGTCGAGCTGCGGGGTCGCCCCGAGGAACTCCTCGCGCGGGTCGTGCAGCTGCCCGAGCGCCACCACCTCCCGCTTGAGCACCAGCGCGAGCGTCCAGTCGACGATCACCCGCACCTTGCGGTTCAGCGACGGGATCCGGCTCATGTGGTACGTACGGTGCATGAACCAGGCCGGCAGCCCGGTCATCTTGATCCCGTACACCTGGGCGACGCCCTTGTGCAGGCCGAGGCTGGCCACGCTGCCGGCGTGCTTGTGCCGGTACTCGACCGGCTGCTGCCCACGGACCACCGCCAGGATGTTGTCGGCCATCGTGCGGGCCTGGCGCACCGCGTGCTGGGCGCTCGGCGAGCAGTACGCCCCGGGCGGGCCGGTCAGGTCCGGCACCGCGGCGCAGTCACCGGCGCTCCACGCGCCGTCGACCGTCCGGTCGCCGTCGACGACCTGCAGCGTCGGCCGGCAGCTGATCCGCCGCCGCTCGTCGCGGGGCAGATCGGTGGCGTCGAGCATCGGCGACGGTTTGACCCCGGCGGTCCAGACGATCGTGTCGGCCGGGAAGCTGTCGCCGTCGGAGAGCCGCACCAGCCCGTCGACGCAGGACTCCAGCCGGGTGTCCAACCGGATGTCCATCCCCCGCTTGACCAGCTGCTGCACCGTGTAGGCGCCCATGTCCCGGTCGACCTCGGGCAGCACCCGCTGGGTCGCCTCGACAAGCACCCAGCGCATGTCCGTCGGCTTCAGCTCGGGGTAGTAGCGCAGCGCGTCCCGGGCCATGTCCTCCATCTCGGCCAGCGCCTCGATGCCGGCGTAGCCGCCGCCGACGAAGACGAACGTCAACGCGGTCCGGCGGACCTGCTCGTCGGCGGTCGCCGCTGCCACGTCGAGCCGTTCCAGGACGTGGTTGCGCAGGTAGATCGCCTCGCCGATGGTCTTGAACCCGATGCCGTGCTCACGCAGACCGGGGATCGGCAGGGTGCGGGACACCGAACCGGGAGCGACGATCACATGGTCGTAGCTGATCTCCCGGGGCGGGCCGACGATAGGTTGCACCTCGGCGACCTTGCGGGCGTGCTCGATCCTGGTCACCGCTCCGGCGATCACGTGGCAGCGGCGCAGCTCCCGGCGCAGCGGCACGACGGAGTGCCGGGGTGAGATGTTGCCCGCCGACGCCTCCGGCAGGAACGGCTGGTAGGTCATGTGCGGCTGCGGGTCGACCACGATCACCTCGACCTCGCCCCGACGCATCTTGCGGGACAGGCGCAGGGCGGCGTAGAGACCGACATGCCCGGCACCGACGACAAGGATCCGTTGCCTGTTCACGTACCCCATCTTCCTCCCGGTTGCCTCTTGACGCCGCCTCGAAAGCCAGATATGTGACCGAGCACGCCCGTGTGAGCCGCCGCACCTCCCGGCCGATCATGCCTCCGCCGGACGGTCAGCGGCGCCGGCCGATCATGCCTCCGCCGGCCGGTCAGCGGCGCCGGCCCAGGGCGGCGAGCAGGGCGACCGCGCCGACCGCCACCGCCAAGCCGGCCAGCACCGCGAGCAGGAAAGGCTGACCGGCGGTCCGGCCGGCGGCGGTGATCAGCAGCACCACCAGCACCGCCGAGGCGAGCAGCACCGCCGCCACCCGGGTCGACCAGCGCACCACGACCTCGGGGGCCAGCACCACGTCGTACGGCACGGCGGCGGCCAGCGCGGCGAGACTGTGGGTCAGGTACAGCAGCGCGCCGACCGCCAACAGCCGCCACAGCTGCACCGGGGTCCCGTACCCGGTGGTGGCGAGCACCCAGCCGCCGATCCCGACCAGGATCGTCACCGCCGGCGCGTGCCCGCGCGGCGCCAACGCCGGCAGCAGCGCGACGGCGAGCAGCGCCGGGCCGGCCCGGCCGAGGAAGACTTCGGCCGGGTACGCGAGCCCGAACGCGAGCAGCGCGGTGACCGCCACCACGCCCCGCAGCAGCACCGGCGCGAGGGTGACCCGGGTGAATCCGGTGCGCACCGCCGCCACCCGGTCCCGGATCGCGGTGATCATCGCAGTACCGCCTTCGGCGCCGACGCCAGCCGGGCCACGTCCCGCAGCACCTGGTCGAGGCTTCCAGCCCCGGCCCAGTTCACCACCGGTACGCCGTGTTCACGCAACTGTCCGACGGTGTTCTCCCGGTCCAGCCGCCACAGCCGGTACGCCACCTCGGTCCACTGGCCCTGCCGGGGCGGCGGCGCCACCGTGGTGGGCAGCGTGTCGACGGCGACGACGATCCGCCCCGAGCGGGCCATCCGGGCCAGCATCTCCGCCGAACGCGGGTCCACCAGTGGGGTCAGCACCACGACCAGCGCGTCCGAGGAGAGCAGTTGGGGGCCGAAGACCTGGTCGTACGGTTCGTACGGGGTGGGCCGCACCTCGACGTCGAGCAGCCACTCCAGGACCGTCAGGTACTGCCGGCGGCCGGTGGCCGGGCGGAGCCGGCGGGCCGTCGGCCCATACTCCAGCATCGACACCCGGTCACCGCGGTGCAGATAGTGTTCGGCGATCGCGGCCGCCGCCCGGACCGTGGTGTCCAGCACCGACGCACCGCCGGACACCCCACCGGAGCGGCCGACCTCGGTGAGGACGTCGAGCAGCAGCACCACCTCAGCGTCGCGGTCGGACAGGGTCGCGGCGACGTGCAGTTGTCGGGCCCGCAGCGACACCCGCCAGTCGATGCGGCGCAGCCGGTCGCCGGGGCCGAAGATGCGCACCCCGGCCAGTTCACCGCCCTCCCCCGGCCGGCGGGAGCGGTGCCCGCCGACCAGCCCGGCGGCGCGGGGCATCGCCTCGTCGGCGTTGAACGGGTCGATCACCGGGTAGACCGGCACCCGGACCGGTTCGGCGACCACCGGCCGGCAGGACAGCAGCCCGTCGCAGGAGATCGCCCGCGCGGCGACCGGTCCGACCGGCTGCCGGCCCCAGCGCAGCGCCACCCCGGACAGTTCGAAACCGGCCGCCGAGCCGGTCGGCACCGCCAGGCCGAACGGGCGGTCCGGCACTCCACCACTGGGACGGGGACGGGCCGCCGCCGCCAACCGTTCGAGTACCAGCAGTTGGCCACCACCGGCGGGCGGGTCGGTGGACGGGTCGCCCGGATCCGCGGCCCGTCCGCCACCGGAACGGCCGCCGTCGAGCGGAATCGGCGCCAGCACCCCGACCTCGTCGATGCGCAACCACGGCGACACCAGCGCGCGTACCACGACCAGGTCGTAGTCGGCGTCGGCCGGGTTGGCTGCGGCGGCCCGGGCACCGACCTGGCCGCCCTCGACGAGGTTGGCGTCGACCGCCCCGAGGTCCAGCACCGGCGCGGCGACCGGCCGACGGCGCAGCGCGTACGCGGTGCCCAGCGCGAACGGGGTGGCCAGGGCGACCAGGTCGACCCGGCCGAGGATCACCCCGGTGATCAGCAGCAGCCCGGTGATCAGCACCGCCCGGCCCAGCGCCCGGGTCGGTTGCCATTGCGTGGCGGTCATGACACGCCGCCGCCGGTCACGGTGCCGCGCGGCGGCCGGCCGCCGCGTTGCCCGGTGGGCCGAACCCGCCGCCGTAGCTGGGCAGCGCGCCGCTGGCCGGGGCCGGGGTCTGCGCCAGCACCTCGCCTACCACGAACGACGGATCCACCCGGCGCAGCCACATCTCCGGCCGCAGGGTGATCCGGTGTGCCAGTACGGGGGCGGCCACCTCCTTGACGTCCTCCGGCACGACGAAGTCCCGGCCGGCCAGCACCGCCTTGGCCCGGGCCAGCAGCAGCAGCGCCAGCGAACCCCGGGGCGACGCTCCGACCAGGACCGACGGATGTTCCCGGGTGGCCGCGGTGAGGGCCACGATGTACCGGCCGATGGAGTCCTCGACCACCACGTTCTCCAGCGCCGCCTGCATGGCCCGCAGCCCGGCGGCGTCAACCACGGCGGCCAGCTCGGTCTCCTCCTGGCGGCGGGAGATGCGCCGGCGCAGCACCTCCCACTCCTCCTCGTGGCTGGGGTAGCCGAACGACACCCGCAGCAGGAACCGGTCGAGTTGCGCCTCGGGCAGCGGGTAGGTTCCCTCGTACTCGATCGGGTTGGCGGTGGCCAGTACGTGGAACGGCGCCTCGAGCCGGTAGGTGACCCCCTCGACCGACACCTGCTTCTCCTGCATCGCCTCCAGCAGCGCCGACTGGGTCTTCGGCGGTGTCCGGTTGATCTCGTCGGCGAGCAGCAAATTGGTGAACAGTGGACCGGCCCGGAAAGTGAAGTCGGCGCTGCGCTGGTCGTAGAGGAACGAACCGGTGACGTCGGCCGGCAGCAGGTCGGGGGTGAACTGCAGCCGACGGAAGTCCAGCCCCAACGCCTGGGCGAACGACCGGGCGGTCAGCGTCTTACCCAGCCCGGGCAGATCCTCCAGCAGCACGTGCCCGCCGGCGAGGATGCCGGCGAGGACCAGCTCCAGCGCGTCCCGCTTGCCGACCAGCACGGTGCCGACCGAGTCCAGTACGGCGTGCGCGAGCCGGCTGACCTCGGTGGTCGGGGCTGCCACCACGTCGTTCATATTTTCTCCAATTGGCTGACGAACACCGCGCAGTCCTTGGCCGACGGCTTGCGCCGGGCCGGGGTGTTCAGGAAGTTCCACAGTTCGTCCCCGCAGATATCCCGGGCCCGTTGTGGGTCGGTGGCCCGGGTCAGCCCGTACCGGTGCCGTAGCCGCTCGTCGACCAGCTCGCCGAGCACCGGCAGGGTCACCTCGGCGAACCGGCCCGCGTCGCCCTGACCGGCCCGCAGCCGGCGTTCCCACCGGCCGACCGCCTCCCGCAGGCCGTCCTCGCTGCCGAAGACGTAGCTGCCGTCCTCCGGGTCGGAGCCGACCCGGCGCAGCTTGACCGGGGGCGGGGCGGCGACCGACCGGACGGTGCGGCGCAGCACCACCAGCGCGAGGCAGCCGGCGAAGACCGCCTCGACCGGCACCGTCAGGCCGAACAGCCGCAGCCCGAGCAGGACGGCAGCGGTGCCGGCGGCGGCCAGCGCCAGCGCCGTCAGCCAGGACCGGACCCGGCCGGGCGCGCGACGCTCGCGGGGCGGCGCCTCCTCGTCGTGGTAGAGCAGGTCGTCGATGCTGGTCTGCGGGTCACTCACCGGCCGGCCCGCCTTCGCCTTCGCCGGGGCCGACTGCGGCGGTCAGCTCGGTACGCAGCCGGCGCAGCGCCCACCGCGCCTGCTCCCGGGTCCGTTCGTCGACGTCGTGCCGGGCGTAGCGGGCCTCGCGGTAGACGCCCGCGAACGCCGACAGCACCTCGGCGCTGATCTCGTGCCCGGCGAGCAGCCGGGTGACCAGGTCGGTCGAGGTGTCGCCGATCTGGCGCGGGGTGCCGGCCGCGGCGGCGGCCTGCTCCAGCCGTACCCAGCAGGCGATCACCGCCCGGCGCGGGTCGGCGTCGGCGGCGGAGAGCTCGACCAGTCCGGCGTCGACGGCGGCGACCACCTCGGCCGTGCTGGCCGGGCCGGGCCCTGCGGTGCTCCGCCGGCGGATGCCGACCGGGATCGACCGGGGTCGGCGGCGCACCACGTCACGCAGCAGGGTCCACAGCAGCAGGCCGGCGACGACCAGCACGGCGAGGCCGCACAGCGCCCCGGCGAGCAGCGGAACCCAGGACGGAAGCTGCTGCTGGTCGGCGGCGGCGAAGTCGTCCGGCGGCGGCTGGTACGTCGGTGCCGTCTGCGGCTGCTGGTAGTCCGGCAGCGCGGGGATGTCCCGTTCGACGGTGGCGTCGGTGCGGCCGACCGGCAGGGTGGAGTTCGCCGCCGCGACCGCGGTCAGCGCGAGCAGTACGGCGACGGCGGCGAGTGGCCACAGCCTGCGGATAGCCGCGGAATCCATTGCCGGCGGGTGCCCCCTCGAGTCCTCCAGTGGTCGTCTCGGCCCGATCAAATCCGCCCCGCCAGGCGATTCACCTCGGTGAACACCTCGTCGAGCATGGCGGGAGTGAGCCGTCCAGTGAACGTGTTCTGCTGGCTGACGTGGTAGCAGCCCAGCACGTCGGGCACCGCCCCGCCGCCCGACCAGTGTGCCCCATGGCCGAACACCGGCCTGGGTGTGGGCGGTCGTCGCCCGTACACCCGGCTCATCGCCGGCCACCACGCGGCCCAGGCGAACGCGCCGAGCGCGACCACCACCCGCAGCGTCGGTCTCAGCAGGGCGATCTCCCGGTGCAGCCAGGGCGCACAGGTGTCCCGCTCGGCCGGGGTGGGCCGGTTCGCCGGCGGGGCGCAGCGGACGGCGGCCACCACCCGGGTGTCCGACAGCCGCAGACCGTCATCGACGGCGACGCTGGTCGGCTGGTTGGCCAGCCCGGCGCGGTGCAGGGCGGCGAACAGCACGTCGCCGGAGCGGTCGCCGGTGAAGACCCGACCGGTGCGGTTGCCGCCGTGCGCCGCCGGCGCCAGCCCGAGGATCGCGATCCGGGCGTCCGGCGGCCCGAAGCCGGGGACCGGACGGCCCCAGTAGGTCTGGTCACGAAACGCCGCGCGCTTCGTCGCGGCGACCTCTTCCCGCCAGGCCACCAGGTTCGGGCAGGCCCGGCAGCCGGCTATCGCGTGGTCCAGTGCCGGCAGGTCCGGCACCCGCGCCGCCACGCTGGTCACGTCGGCCGCGCTGGTCACGTCGGCTGCGGTACCGGTCACCACGGCTCCTTCCGACGTCGGTCGGCCAGCGGACGACGCACCGCGAGACCGAGACCGGCCGGCCGTGGCGTCAGCCGAGTCGGGTCCGGAACATCTCCAAGGTCCGCGCCCAGGCACGCGTCGACGCGTCGTCGTCGTACGACTCCGGCCGGTCGTCATTGAAGAACGCGTGCCGGGTGCCAGGGTAGTCGTAGACCACGCAACCCCCGCCGGCCGCCTCGATGTAGCCCTTGGCCTGCTGGATCCCGTCGGCGGCGGAGGTGCCGTCCTGCTCCGAGCAGTGGATCATCGCCGACTTGCCGGCGTAGCCCGCCCAGTCGGGACGCATCCGCTCCCACGGCAGCGCCGGATAGAACCCGGCGGTGGCGACGATCCGCCCGGTCAGCGTGGCCGACCAGAGCGCCAGGCTGCCGCCAGCGCAGAAGCCGACCGTACCGACGGTGTCGCCCGCCGACTCGGCCCGGCCGGCGAGGTACTCGGCGGCGCCGGCGATGTCCTTGGCCGCCTGGTCCATCGCCAGGCCCATCAGCAGCCGGCGGGCGTCGTCCGGCTCGGTCGCCTGTACGCCGTGGTAGAGGTCGGGAGCGAGGGCCACGAACCCCGCCTCGGCTAGCCGGTCGGCGACCGCGGTGATGTGCGGCACCAGCCCCCACCATTCCTGGATCACGATGACCGCAGGTGCGGCGCCCGCCGCGCCGCCCTCCCCGGGTGCCGGTGGCAGGGCCAGGTATCCCTCGCTGGTCCCGCCGTTGCTGCGGTAGCTCACCATCTCGCCCATGGGGGTCCTCCTGTCGGTCAGTCATCGTTGGCTGGCGCGCAGTGGGGCACGTGTCCGGGTAGCCTGACACGCGCCGTGGGGCCGGGGAAGGCGCGCGGAGGGTGGCGTACGCCTCTTGGTGAGCTGCGGTACGTCTGCCGGTCACCGCAAGCTCAGGCAGATCCCGTCCAGGATGTCGTGCTCGCTGGCCACCACCGACGACACGTCGGCGCGTTCCATGACGATCCGCAGCACCAGGGCGCCGGCGGCGATCACGTCGGCCCGGCCCGGGTGCATCACCGGGATCCGCAGCCGCTGCCCGACCGGCATGGCCAGCAGGTCGGCGGTCACCTCGGCCACCTGGTCGTAGCTGATCCGGGCGTGGTGCAGCCGGTCCGCCCGGTAGCTGTCCAGCCGCAGCGCGATCCCGGCCACCGTGGTCACCGACCCGGCGAGCCCGACCAGCGTCGGCGGCGGGCCGGACCGGTCCGGCCCCATCACCACCGACAGCGCCCGGTCGACCGCCACCGCGATGTCGCGTTCGGCGGCGGCGATCTGGGCGGCGGTCGGCGGATCGGCACGCAGGTGCCGCTCGGTCATCCGTACGCAGCCGACGTCCACCGACACCGCCCGGTGCACCGTGTCGGTGCCGACGACGAACTCGCTCGACCCGCCGCCGATGTCCACCACCAGGTACGGTGCCGGCGCGGTGGCGGCCAGCCCACCGACCGCCCCGGCGAAGGTGAGCCGGGCCTCCTCGTCGCCGGTCACCACCTCCGGGGTCACTCCGAGGGTGGCCTGCACCATCGCCACGAACTCGTCGGCGTTGTCGGCGTCGCGGCTGGCCGAGGTGGCGCACATCCGCACCCGCTCGACGCCGTGCGCGGCCAGCTCGGCGGCGTACCCGGTGAGAGCCTGCCGGGTCCGTTCGATGGCCGCCGGGGCGAGCCGGCGGGTCCGGTCGACGCCTTCCCCGAGCCGGACGATCTCCATCCGACGGACCACGTCGGTCAGCGGCGCGGCGGCCGACCCGGCCGGCGAGCCGGCTCCCGTGACCGAGCCGGCTCCCGTGACCGAGCCGGTCCCGGATTCTGCCAGCTGCTGCGGGTCCGGCAGGTCCGCGATCAGCAACCGGACCGCGTTGGTGCCACAGTCGATGCCCGCCACCCGCGTCGCCACACCGGACACCGTACCGGGTACGCAGCCGCTGCCGGGCCGGCGGCCGACGCCGTCGGGCGCGGGTGCGGTGCACGTCAGCGCAGGTGCAGCAGCAGTCAGCGCAGGTGCAGCAGCATCCGGGTGTTGCCGAGCGTGTTCGGCTTGACCCGCTCCAACCCGAGGAACTCGGCGACGCCCTCGTCGTACGAACGCAGCAGCTGCTCGTAGACCTGGGCCGGCACCGGGGCCCCGTCGATCTCGACGAAGCCAAAGCTGGCGAAGAACCTGGTCTCGAAGGTGAGCACGAACACCCGGGCCACGCCCAGTTGACGGGCGACGGCGACCAGCTCCGTCACGATCCGGTGCCCGATCCGCCGGCCCCGGCACTGCGGGTCGACCGCGACGGTACGGATCTCCGCCAGGTCCTCCCACATCACGTGCAGCGCGCCGCAGCCGACGATCGCCCCGTCCGCCGACCGCTCGGCGACCCAGAACTCCTGGACGTCCTCGAACAGCGTGACCGTGGCCTTGCTGAGCAGCCGACGGTCCGGGCTGTACAGGTCGATCAGCCGGCGGATGCCCCGTACGTCGCGGGTCCGGGCCCGCCGGACGACCAGGCCGGCGTCGGATCCGGGATCCGTCACGCCGGTCACCTAGTCCGACTCCGGCGGCGGTACGCAGGGGCCGCCGGCCCACCAGGGGCCGATCAGCTCCCGCACCCGGTCGCCGATCGGGTTGACGCCGGGGCCGACGGCGAGCGCGTGACCCAGGTGGACGTGCAGGCACTTGACCCGGCCCGGCATGCCGCCGGCCGACACTCCGGCGATCTCCGGGACGTGGCCGATCGCCTCCCGCCGGGCGAGGTAGTCCTCGTGCGCCGCCCGGTAGTCGGCGGCGAACTCGGGATCCTCGGCCAGCTCGGCGGCGTACTCACGCATCAGTCCAGCTGATTCGAGCCGACTGCAGGCCGATGTCGCCCGGGGGCAGGTGAGATAGAACAGGGTCGGGAACGGCGTGCCGTCGGCGAGCCGGGGCACCGTCTCGACCACGTCGGGCAGTTGACACGGACAGCGGTGGGCGACCGCCCGGGTGCCGCGCGGCGGCCGGCCGAGCTGCGCGGCGACCGCCGCGAGATCGCGTTCGTCGGCTGCTTCACTCACCGATTCGTTCACCGATTCGCTCACCGAGAAATGCCCTCCGCGTCGGCGGCCTGCACGCTCGACCAGAGCGTGTCGTACCACGGGCCGGCCGGGCCGTCGCGCTCACCGGCCGGCTCGACCGGCTCGCCCGAGTCGCGGGCGGCACCGTCCGGATCGTGCAGCACCAGCAGCGGGACCTCACCCGGGTAGACCATGTAGAACCGCCGCTTCGCCTCGATCCGGATGAAGTCCGGGTCCTGCCAGCGCTCGGCCTGCGCGTTGAGCTCGGCGATCCGTTCGCGCTGGGCCTGCTGGGCCTGCTCGATGCGGGCGATGTCGGACTGCTGGGCCAGGTAGACCCGCACCGGATAGGTGTACGCCAGCGCCAGGGCGACCAGCACCACCAGCAGCACGGTCGCCCGGCCGGTGAACCGGTTGGGCTGCGGCGCGGTGGTCCGCTTGACCGGGCCGCCGGGCACCCGGCGGCCGGCAGCCGGGCGGCTGGCCGGGCGACCCGGGTCACCGGAGCGGCCCGCAGCGGGGCGGGGCACGCCGGAGCGCGGCGCAGCGACCCGGTCGGCACCCGCCGACCGGGTCGCTCTGCCGCGCTGGTCGGCCCGGGAGCCGCCGTCGGAACCGGTGTCGCGGCCGGCGAGCCGCAGTGGCCCGCGCGAGCCGGACCGGCCGGGCTGTCCCGGCCGGCGGGCCGGGCCCTGACCACTCGGTGTGCGCCGTTGCGGCACCGTCGTCACACCCCTCCCCGGGCGGTTGGCTGTACGGGACCGGTCGGGTGCGCAGGCGGCTGGTCGAACCGTCGGCGCGCCGGGACCGGTCGGACCGGACCCGGTCACCAGGACCGGGCCGGTCGAACCGGCGGGACGCTAGGCGGAACGGTACCTCGGGAACGCGCCGGCCCCGGCGTAGCGCGCCGCGTCGGCCAGCTCCTCCTCGATCCGCAGCAGCTGGTTGTACTTGGCCACCCGCTCGGAGCGGGCCGGTGCGCCGGTCTTGATCTGGCCGCAGCCGGTGGCTACCGCCAGGTCGGCGATCGTGGTGTCCTCGGTCTCACCGGACCGGTGGCTCATCATGCAGCGGAAGTTGCTGCGGTGGGCCAGCTCGACCGCGTCGAACGTCTCGGTCAGCGAGCCGATCTGGTTGACCTTGACCAGAACGGCGTTCGCCGCCTGCTCGGCGATGCCCCGGGCGATCCGCTCCGGGTTGGTGACGAACAGATCGTCGCCGACGATCTGAATCCGGTCGCCGAGCGCGGCGGTCATCGCCGACCAGCCAGCCCAGTCGTCCTCGCCCAGCGGGTCCTCGATGGACACGATCGGGTACTCGCCGACCAGCTTGGTGTAGTAGGCGACCATCTCGTCGGAGGTCTTGCCGGAGCCTTCGAAGACGTACGCGCCGTCGCGGTAGAACTCGGTGGCGGCGACGTCGAGCGCCAGCACGATGTCGGTGCCGAGCTGGTAGCCGGCGGCGCCGACCGCCTCGGCGATCAGGTCCAGCGCGGCGGCGTTGGTGGGCAGGTCCGGGGCGAAGCCACCCTCGTCACCGAGGCCGGTGGCCAGGCCCTTCTTCTTCAGCACCGACTTGAGCTTGTGGTAGACCTCGGCACCGCAGCGCAACGCCTCCCGGAAGGTCGGCGCGCCGATCGGGGCGATCATGAACTCCTGCACGTCGACGTTGGAGTCGGCGTGTGCGCCGCCGTTGAGGATGTTCATCATCGGCACCGGCAGCAGGTGGGCGTTCGGCCCGCCGAGGTACCGGAAGAGGCTCAGCTCGGCGCTGTTCGCGGCGGCCTTCGCGACCGCCAGGGAAACGCCGAGAATGGCGTTCGCGCCCAGCCCGGACTTGTCCGCGGTGCCGTCCAGATCCAGCATCTTCTGGTCGATCAGCCGCTGCTCGCTCGCCTCGAAACCGACCAGCTGGTCGACGATGCGCTCCTCGATGTTGGCCACCGCCTGCTCGACGCCCTTGCCGGAGTAGCGGTCCGCGTCGCCGTCACGCAGCTCGATCGCCTCGAAGGCCCCGGTGGACGCGCCGGACGGCACCGCAGCGCGGGCGATGGTGCCGTCGTCAAGCCCGATTTCGACCTCGACGGTCGGATTGCCGCGCGAATCGAGAATCTCCCTGGCGACGATTCCCTCGATGGTAGCCACTGTGTCGCTCCTCGTGATCAAGTCCCGCAAGGCCGCGACGGTGCGGCCGACCGTTCCGGTGGCAGCGTATCGGGCGACGGTGACGCTGCGGGCGCTGGCTTCCGAAACGCGGGATGTACGCGTCGGGAACCACCCGGATCCGGCATCGATCTCATTTACTGACATTGATGGCAATCGGTTTGCGGTGGGTGGACAGGATCGGTCACCCTGTCACCATGCGTGCAACGGAGAACCGGTTCCGCCGCGCCGCAGCGGCCACCGCCGCCGGCACGCTGCTGCTGGTCGCCGGCTGCCAGACCATCGCCGACGCCGGCCAGACCATCGAGCCGGCCGACCTGGTCAACGAGCTGGCCGCCCGACTCGACGGGGCCAGGGCATTGACCTACTCGGCCGAGTACCAGCTGGTCGGCGGGGCCAGTGCCAGCATCGTGCAGGCGCAGACCCCGCAACGTACGGCGTACGTCTACCCGGGCGGCAAGCTGATCGTCACCGACGAGACCACCACCGAGTGTGACACCGACGACTCCCCGCCGGTCTGCACCCTGACCAGCGGGCCGTCCCCGTCCGCCCAACCAGATCCGGAGCTGTTCACCGACGCCAACGCCGGAGGCCTGGTCACCCCACCGGTGGTGATCACGCTACTCAACGCCACCGCGCTGGATCCGGCGGCCGTGGTGAGCCAGAACGACACCACGATCGCCGGCCGACACGCCACCTGTGTGCAGGTCAGCCAGGTGCAGGGGGCGGCGGCGTCCCGGTTCGACGTGTGTGTCACCACCGAAGGCGCGCTGGGCAGCTTCACCGGGGTGGTCGATGGACAGACCGTCGAATTCGCGATAAGCCGGTACAGTGACACTGCCGACGAGACCGCCTTCACGCTCCCCCACGGAGCACGGTCCGTCGACCGTCGACCCGGCCCCGCGTAACGGGCCGTCCGTGGCCGATCCGCCCCCGCCCAGCGACCCGGCCCCGCCCAGCGACCCGGCCCCGCCCGGCAGATTCGTTCCCGACGCCCGGGTGGGCCGAGGCGCCGACCCGGCCGATCCGTGCCTGGTGGTGGCCGGCCGCCGACTGCTGGTCGGCGCCGACGGCGGACTACCGTCGGTGGCCGATCTACCGGCCAGCACCGAGTGGGTGCCGCTGGGCAGCCTGGACGGCACCCGGGTGTGGGCAGCCGGCCTGCCCGCCGTCGACGACCAGCTCGGCGGCTGGCGGAGCTGGCCGGCGATGGCCGGTGAGCTGGGTGAGCCACTCGCCGCGCTCGCCGGACGCGCCCTGCAGGTGATCACCTGGCGGCGTACCCACCGGTTCTGCGGAGCCTGCGCCACCGAGCTGGCCGAGGTGCCCGGCGAGCATGCCCGCCGCTGCCCCGGCTGCGACCTGTACGTACCGATGCAGCTCTCCCCCGCCGTGCTGGCCGCGATCACCCGCAGCCCCGGACCCGACGGTGACGAGTTGCTGCTGGTCCGGCACACCTACGGGCCGACCGCTGTCTGGGCCCTGGTCGCCGGATTCGTCGAGGCCGGCGAGACGCTGGAGGAGGCGGTGCACCGCGAGGTCGCCGAGGAGGTCGGTCTCGACGTGCACGAGGTGGACTACTTCGGCAGCCAGCCGTGGGCGATGTCCGGCCCCGGCGTGGTGCTCGCCGGTTTCACCGCCCGCGCCGGGCCGGACGCCGAACCGGTCGTCGACGGCCGGGAGATCGCCGAGGCCCGGTGGTTCGCCCTGGACGACCTGCCGGCCGAGCTGCCGGCAACGTACTCGATCTCCCGCTGGCTGATCGAACACCAGCGCGCCGGCAGGTCAGACCGGCAGTAGCGCCGGCAGGTGCCGCGGCGGCGGCGAGCCGTGCGCCAGCATCGCGTCGTGCCACTGCCGCGCCGGTACGCCGGCCGGCCGCGCCGCCGCCACCTGCGCCACCTCGGCGTACCCCACGAAGTACGTGGACAGCTGGGTGGAGGTCAGCAACGCCCGACGCCACTTGCCGGCCGCTTCGCCCTCCTCCTGGAAGCCGCGGCCGGTCATCAACGCCATCGCCTCGGCCTGCGGCAGCTCCGCGCAGTGCGTCAACTGGTCCAGGATCGCGTTGATGGTCATCCGCAGCTGCATCTTCAACTGCTGCAGCCGCACCGGCAGGCCACCGAACCCGGCGTCGACCATCATCTCCTCGGCGTACACCGCCCAGCCCTCGACGAACGGCCCGGACCGGCCGACCGCCCGCACCCGGGTGGTGCCGAGGAACCGGCGGGCGTGCGCCAACTGCAGGAAGTGCCCCGGCATCGCCTCGTGCACGGTCAGGTTACGCACCATGTGGTCGTTGTACTCGCGGTAGAACGACTCGACCCGCTCGGCGGGCCAATCCGTCGGCGTCGGCGCGATGCAGTAGAACGTCGGCACGTCGGCTCGCTCCAGCACCCCGGGCGGGTCGCAGTAGGCCACCGCGACGCCCCGGGCGAACTCCGGCATCTCCTGGATCACGCACCGGTCGTCCACCATCGACACCAGATCGTGGGCGGCGACGAACTCGGTGGTCTCCCGCATCGCGGTCTGTGCCAGCGACACGATGGACGAGTCGTCCGGATGCTCGGCGGCCAGCCGGGCCAACGCGGTGCGTACCGTGTCGTCGGTGGCCGGCCCACCGGTCAGCTCGGCCGCCGCCGCCCGGATCTCGCCGGTTACCCGCTCCAGATTCGCCCAGGCCCGGTCCAGCACGTCGGCGGCGGTCAGCTCGGTGTCCAGGGTGTGCCACAGCTGCGCCTCCCACAGCCGCCGGCCCAGCCGTGGGTCCCGCCGGTCGACGTCGCGCTCCAGGCTGTCGCGCAGCCAGCCGGCGAACTCGTCCAACGCGAACGCCGCCTCGGCCGCCAGCGGCTCGACCTTGTCCCGCAGCCCCGGCTCCTCGGCCAGCAGCCCCGGCACCTGGTCGCGGACCAGCGCGGCGGTGCCGGCGAACTGGCCGGCGGCGGTCTCGGCGTGGATCGCCGGCACGCCGCGCAGCGTCTCGCGGGCGGTAGCCAGCATGTCCGGTACGGCGCCGAGCCGCCCGGCCAGGCTGGTCAGCCGCTGCGCGGCCGGCGCGAACGGGCGGGCGATCAGCCCGTGCAGCAGCGGCCCCGGGTTGTAGACCAGCGGATTCCACTCCCGGGCACGCACCTCGGTCAGCTCGAACAGCCGCCGATCGACGATCGCCGACAGGATCGCGTGATCCACCTGCTCCTGGGTGGACAATGCGTCCGCGTCGACCTCGGCGAGCGCGTTGGTGGCGTCCAGCAGCATCGTCGCGGTGGCGGCGACGCCGTCGACCGACAGGTCCGGCAACCGGTCGTCGTGGCGGTGGTCACCGGCCGACGACGCCAGGGCCGGATCGCTGGCCAGCAGCGCGTCGATGATGCGTTCAGCCAGAGGTACGAACGACGCCATGCCACCGACCCTAGGCCATCCCACCGACGCTATGCGTCGAGCAACCCGGCGAGTGTCCGGACCGCCGATTCCAGTTCGTCGGGTGAATGCGCGGCGTAGCCGAGCACCAGGCCGGGCCGACCCGCCGGCGGTGACGGTCCGAGCCGGGCCGCAGACAGCGGTACCGGCCCCAGCCCGACCCGTGTAGCGGCCGCGGCCAGCGCCGTGTCGTCGACCCCGGCCGGCAGCTCCAGCACCAGATGCAGGCCGGCCGCAACACCGGAGACCCGGGCCTGCGGCAGATGCCGACGGATGGCACCGATCAGGGCGTCCCGCCGTCGCCGGTGCACCAGCCGGGAGCGACGCAGCTGCCGGTCGTACCCGCCGCAGGCCAACAGCTCGGCGAAGGCGAGCTGTTCCAGGACCGGTCCGCCGAGGTCGGCCGCCGCCTTCTCGGCCAGCACCGACTGCCGAAGATCCGGCGGTACGCCGAGCCAGCCCAGCCGCATCCCCGGTGCCAGGGCCTTGCTGACCGAGCCGACGTAGGCCACCAGGTCCGGTGCCAGCCCTTGCAGGCAGCCGACCGGATCCCGGTCGTAGCGGAACTCGGCGTCGTAGTCGTCCTCGACGATCAACCGGCCGGTACGCCGAGCCCAGTCGAGCAGCTCGTGGCGGCGGCGCGGGGCCAGCACCACCCCGGTCGGAAACTGGTGCGCCGGGGTGACCAGCACCGCGTGCGCGTCACTCGCCGCGAGCGCGCCGACGTCGAGACCGTCGGCGTCGACCAGCACCGGCACCAGCCGCAGCCCGTGCGCCGTCAGGTGCCCACGGATGCCAGGGCTGCCCGGATCCTCAATACCGACCGTGGTCGCGCCGTGCTGTCGCAGCACGGCGGCGAGCAAGCCGAACGCCTGTGCGGCGCCGGTGGTGACGAACAGTTCATCCGGGTCGAGCCGGGCGGCCCGAACCCGGCCGAGGTAGCCGGCCAGTTCGGTGCGTAGCCGTGGCGCCCCGCGCGGGTCGCCGTAGTCGAGGTCGGCGTCGCGGGCGGTGCGCAGCGCCCGCTCGTACGCCCGGCGCCACTCGGCGCGCGGAAACATCGCCAGATCCGGTACGCCCGGCCGCAGCACCGTCGCCCGGGCCCCGGTTCCCGCCGGTCCGTGCAGTGGTCCTCGCGGCGGGTCCGGCGGGGTGTACTGAGCTGCCGGGCGCGGCGGGGTCGCGGCGACCGTGGTGCCGGCACCCCGTCGGGCCAGCAGCCAGCCCTCGGCGGACAACTGCTCGTACGCCTCGACGACGACCCCCCGGGAGACCATCAGCTCGGCGGCCAGGTTGCGGGTGGACGGCAGTCGGGTGCCGGCGGCGAGCCGGCCATCGCCGATCGCCGATCGCAGCGCACCGGTCAGCTGGTCAGTGAGCCCTGCCCGGGTCCGGTCCAGCTCGACCAGCACCTCCCACATCCGAATTGGTCCTTTCAGTGGAGTAGAAATTGGCACTTAAGACTGGACCACCACGCGCCTAGCGTCAACCGACGTGAATCCCGTTGGAGTGCTGCTCTGCACCGCAGCCATGATCGTGCTCGGCAACTCGGTCTCAATCAGCCGACTGGTCCTGAACTACCCGACCCTGACCGGCCAGACCCTGCGGTACGCCGTTGCCACCGTGCTGCTGGCCGCGCTGGTTCGCTACGCGCCCCGGCTCGGTGGCGGCCCCCGCCCGGCAGGTCACCGTCGGCTGCGCCGGCGGGACTGGACCCTGCTCGCCGCACTGGCCGCCACCGGCCTGGTCGCGTTCAACATCTGCGTGCTGGCCGCGCTGCGGCACGCCGACCCCGCCACCGTCGGCACCATAGTCGGCGCCGCCCCGCTCGCCCTGGCGCTACTCGGCCCGCTGCTGCGCGGCTGCCGCCCGGCAGCCCGGCTGGTGCTTGCCGCCGGCATCGTGGTCGTCGGTACGGCGACCGTCCACGGCACCGGCACCGCCGATGCCGTCGGGCTGACCGCCTGCGCGGGGGCGCTCGCCGGCGAGGTGGCGTTCTCACTGCTCGCCGCCGCCCTGCTGGACCGGCTCGGGGCGGTACGGGTCTCCGCGTACAGCTGCGGGTTGGCGGTGCCAATGTTCGCGCTGGCCGCGCTCGTCGCCGGAGAGGCGACCCGCTGGCGGCTACCGACGGCGGCCGAGACGGCGGCGTTCGGCTACCTGGCGGTGATGCTGACCGTGGTGGCGTTCCTGGCTTGGTTCACCGGGCTGCGCCGGCTCGGAGTGGAACGTGCCGGCATGTTCATCGGTGTGCTGCCGATCGCCACCCTCGTCTCGGCCGCTCTGCTCGATCGGGAACCACCGTCGGCCGGGCAGAGCGTCGGCGTACTGATCGTCGCGGCCGGCCTCGCCATCGGGCTGGGTCGAGTTCTGCCGGCCCGGCAGCCCTCGCGCCAGATAGTCGACGCCGCGCCGGTCGAGCCAGAGCACCAGCAGGGCGTGCGGTGCGGTTAGCCCGGCCAACACCGCGAAGCCGGTGGACATCCCCACCTGCGGCGTGGCCGAGACGGCGAACGGCACCAGGACAGCCAGTACGGCTCCGGTAGGGATCGCCGCCTGGGCAGCGAACCGCCACAGTGCCGGACCGAGCCGGCCGGCGGCCAGGGTGGCAGCGTTGCCGGGGTCGGCCAGCAGCAGCCGGGCCACATGCCGCACCGAGTGACCCGCCGCGAAGTAGGTGCCGAACGCCCACGCAGGCGGCACCAGCACGAACACGGCGATCAGCAGCCCGAGGTATCCGGCGTCACCGCGCCGGCCAGCCCGCAGGTCGTTGACCATGGTGGCGACCACCGCCGCGCCGGCAACCACGACGGCACTCACCCGGACCTCGCTGTTCAGCAGGTACGCCGAACCGGCGCCGATGCTCTCCAGCAGCGGATCAACGTGGTCCGGCCAGAGCGTCAACGGCAGCAGCACCGGCGGCGCTCCGTAGGCGAGCACGGCGTACGGCCGAGTCGGTGTTCGTCGTGCGTCCCGTTGCCGGTGGAACGCCTCGTCGCCGGCGCCGAAGTGGACGACCGCGACCATCAGGAACACGACGAGCGCCGGGCCGGGGACGCGGTAGCAGATCCACCAGACGAGGACTGCGAGGCAGACGTACCCGACGAGCAGACCTGCCCGTGCTCGCCATTCGTCGGCGGCGGGTTTCAGCCAGGCCGGCACCAGATGATCGACGGCACCGTGGGGTAGGCCGAGTAACAGCCCCACCAGCAACGGCAGCGTGGAATCGGCCGTTGATGTCGTGTGGCTCAGCACCGGCAGTTGGATCAGCAGCACCACGCCGAACGCCGGGACGACGACCCGCCCGGCCCGGCGCAGCAGCCAACGGCCGGCATTCAATGCACGACGTGCAGCGCGTCCCGGTTGGCGAACAACCGCAGCCGCCCCAGGTCGAGCGCGCTCCACACGATCTTCATCAGCACCGTGAGGACCACGAACACCGCCGTCGTGGTGGGCTCGTCGAACACGCCGAGACCGGCTGGTCCCATCAGCCAGACCAGGGTGAAGCCGAGCCACAGGGCGCTGAGCAGCACGGCCAACTGGTTGAAGTGCGTCCGCATGTGGTCCGGCTGCTGAGCTGCCGCTCTGCGCAGCGGCCCCCAGATCACGACATAGTTGGCGCCGAGCGCGAGCACGCCGACACCGTAGGCGAGGTACCGCGTGGTCGGTTCGAGCGCCAGGTCCCCGACCAGTCCGCAGAAGATCATGGGAACGCTGGTCACTACCACGAGGACCACCAGGTCGGTCCTCCTGCCGGCCGACGCATGCGTTCCGACCAGCACCAGCGCGTAACCGAGCAACGGGGCGGTGACGATCCAGTCGGCGTAGTACCCCCAGTGCACGGCATGGTCGCCGACCGTGGTCAGGGCGCCGCCAAGCGCCATCACCGCGTGCCAGATGGCAGACCAGATCAGGATGACGATCGCGAGCAGGTACACGGCGACCGGGACGCCCTTGGGCTCGCGCATCCAGCGGACGAAGTACAGCACGGCACCGAGCGCGACCACCACGAAGGACCACAACCACAACTGCGAAACCACGAATCCTCCGCAGTCGGGAAGCCCACCGGAGACATCTTCCCAACGGTATCCCCTTGCCACGCTCTTGGTGGCTATTCGCAACATCAGCCGACCTGCCAGTTGCACCGTCCACCTAGGCTTGAGTCGTGCAGGCGGAGCCAGTGGCGTACTCCGACCCTGCCGGGCAGGGTGCGGGGTCCGAAGAGCCTGTCGACGCGGCTGTGCACTTCCGGGCAGCGGTGGGAGAATCACCGATCATGAGTGAGCGCGCCGGCACCGACGAGAGCATCCACGAACCGACTGACGGCGGTACGGCAGCACGCGCGCCCCGGCGGCAGCGATGGACCGACTGGGCTCCGTGGCTCGCCTTCGTAATCGCCGCCACGGTGCTCGTCGTCGACCAGTTGACGAAGATGTGGGCGGAGGCGACGCTGACCCGGGGCGAGCGGACCCCGCTGATCGGCGACGCCCTCGGCATTCAACTGATCTACAACCCGGGTGCCGCGTTCTCCTTTGGCGAGAACACCACGTGGATCTTCACCATCGCCGCCGCGATCGGTGTCGGCGTGACTGCCTGGTTCGCGTTGCGGGCCCGTTCTCGGGCCTGGGCGACAGCGCTCGGCCTGGTGCTGGGTGGGGCATTCACCCATCTGCTGGACCGGCTGTTCCGGAAGCCGTCGTTCGGGCAGGGCCACGTCGTCGACTTCATCGCATACTTCGACTGGTTCATCGGCAACGTCGCCGACATCGCGCTCTTCTTCGGCGTCGTCACGTTCCTGACCCTGGAGCTGCTCGGCATCCGGCTCCGGCCAGAGCCGTCGGAACCCTCCGAGCCGTCCGAGCCGTCCGAGCCGTCGGAACCCTCCGAGCCGTCGGTGCCGCCGAAGCCGTCAGTCGGTGGCGGCGGTGCGGACGGCGGCGGCGTACGCGAGGGTGGCACGGCGTAACGCGCCCTCGGCGTCCAGTCCGTCGGCGCGGGCCTGCGCGACCAGCTCGAGCAGTTGCGCGCCGAGCCGCGTCGACGGGTCATCTGCCGGGTCCGGCTGCGGCAGCGGTACGTCGACCCCGGCGCGCCCGGCCCGCTGCAGCACCTTGTCGGCCAGCGACAACGCCGGCTGGGCGAGTACGATCCCGTCCATCGGCGACGGGGTCTCGCCCGCGCCGGAAGCGGCACCCGACTCGACCCGTTCGGCAGCCTTGATCTGCTCCCAGTTGTCGACGATGTCGTCGATGCCATCGACCTGCACGCCGGCGAAGACGTGCGGATTGCGGCGGATCATCTTCGCCACCAGGCCACCGGCTACGTCGTCGACGTCCCAACGTTCGCCGTCCGGCAGCTCCTGGGCGAGCCTGGCGTGCAGCACCACCTGCAGCAGCACGTCACCCAGCTCGTCGCGCAGCGCTGTCAGGTCACCGGCCGCGATCGCGTCGTACGCCTCGTAGCTCTCCTCCAGCAGGTACCGCGCCAGCGAGTCGTGGGTCTGCTGCCGCTTCCACGGATCGCCGCCGGGCGAGACGAGCCGGTCCATGACCTCGACCGCGTCGAGCAGCCGGGCCCCGGGCGGATCCCAGGAGCCGTACATCAGCTCCAGCTCGGCCAGGGCAGGCTCGCGGGCCAGCCGCAGCCCCAGCCGGCGGGCCAGGTCCTCGTCGCCGGCCGGACCGGCCAGCCACACCGCGGTGCCGTGCTCGGCGGCCGCCGCCAACAGCGTCTGCTCAACCGACTCCGACTCCGGTGCCGGTACGGTGACCGTGCCACCGGCGACACTGACCGCCGTGGCCAGCTCACTGTCCGCGCCGGCGAACACCGGGAACCGGCGTACGACGTCCCAGGCCTGCGCGGTCAGCAGCCCGGCCGGCAGCCGGGGCGAGGTGACCAGCAGGACGATCCGGGCGGTCACTGCCGTTCGGAGACCGTGCCCGAGTCGCCGCCACCCAACGGGATGCCGACCGCGATCACGTTGCCCTGGGCCGTCTGGAAGCTGAGCACCGGGAACTCCAGCGGACGGTACCGCGGGTTGACCGTGACATCCTGCTCGGCGACCGCGTCGGCGATCGCGTCGCGGGCGGCCAGCGCGGACCGCAACTGCTCACCGTCGAGTTGACCGGCGGCCTCCTCATCGGTCACGTCGTCCGGGATCACCCCGGCGGCCCGGCCCTTCTCGACCAGGTCGAACAGCTCCTCCTGGGTCGGCTGCACCTGGCCGCCGGCCTGCAGGCCGGTGACGCAGGTCCAGGCCTGCGCTGCCGCCCGCACGTACTCCGAGTCGGGCGGCAGACCGAACTGCTGGGCGTACTGCTCCGGGGAGATCGGCTGCGCGCCGCCCGGCACGTCGAGCTGCGCGCAGACGTCGGCGAGCACCAGGGCACTGACCACCTGCTGCCGGGTCGGCAGCGGCGGGGCGCCCTGCTCACCGGCCTGCTCGCCGAGCTGGTCGCCCAGGTCGTCGACGACGCTGGTCACCTGCTCCTCGGTGTACTGCTCGTCGCCGACGTAGGCGGCGACCCCGGGCTGCGACCGGCAGGCGGACAGTGCGGCGACCCCGACCAGGGCAATGACGGTGATCGACGCCAGGCGACGGACACGCTGCATGGACGACACTCTCTCACGCACCCCTGCCGGCCGGTGCACCGACCCGGGCACTGTCCGTCGACGGTACGGCATCCGTGGTCGGCGGGTCACCGAGCACGTCGCGCAGCAGCTGGGCGCACCAGTCCAGCAGCGCCTGGTCGCGCAGCGGCTCGCCGCCGATCCGCCGGGTCGTCGGCCGGGGCACGCTGACCTGGTCGGCGGCCGACTTGTAGACCGAGTCCGGGTGGTAACGCTTGAGCCGCAGCTGCTTCGAGTCGGGCAGCACCAGCGGGGCGAACCGGACATGTTTGCCCTGCATCGACACGTCGGTCAGCCCGTACGCCTTGGCCAGCAGCCGGAACCTCGCCACCGCCACCAGGTTGCCGACCTGCGCCGGTGGTTCGCCGTACCGGTCGGTCATCTCGGCGACGATCTCCTGCAGGGCGGCGGCGTCGCGCGCCCCGGCGAGTTTGCGGTACATCTCCAGACGCAGCCGTTCCACGCCGATGTAGTCGTGCGGCAGGTGCGCGTCGACCGGCAGGTCGACCTTCACCTCGGCGGCCTCGGCGTCGTCCGGCGCCTCGCCCTTGAAGTTCTGCACCGCCTCGCCGACCATCCGCACGTACAGGTCGAAGCCGACGCCCTCGATGTGGCCGGACTGTTCGCCGCCGAGCAGGTTGCCGGCGCCCCGGATCTCCAGGTCCTTCATCGCCACGTACATGCCGGCGCCCAGCTCGGTGTGCTGGGCGATGGTGGACAGCCGCTCGTGGGCGTGCTCGGTCAACGGCTTCTCGCGCGGGTAGAGGAAGTAGGCGTACGCCCGCTCCCGGCCCCGGCCGACCCGGCCGCGGATCTGATGCAGCTGGGCCAGGCCGAGCAGGTCGGCCCGCTCCACGATCAGCGTGTTCGCGTTCGGGATGTCGATACCCGACTCGACGATCGTGGTGCAGACCAGGACGTCGAACTCCTTCTCCCAGAAGCCGACCATCACCTTCTCCAGGGCGTCCTCACCCATCTGGCCGTGCGCCACCGCAACCCGCGCCTCCGGCACCAGCTCGCGGAGCCGCCGCGCCGCCTTGTCGATCGACTCGACCCGGTTGTGCAGGTAGAAGACCTGGCCGTCGCGGAGCAGCTCGCGGTGGATCGCGGCGGCGACCTGCTTGTCGTCGTACGCCCCGACGGCGGTCAGCACCGGATGGCGCTCCTCCGGTGGGGTGGCGATCGTCGACATCTCCCGGATGCCGGTGATCGCCATCTCCAGGGTGCGCGGAATCGGCGTCGCCGACATGGTCAGCACGTCGACCGAGGTACGCAGCGACTTCAGGTGCTCCTTGTGCTCCACCCCGAACCGCTGCTCCTCGTCGACGATGATCAACCCGAGCGCCTTGAAGCGGGTGGCCGACTGCAGCAGCCGGTGGGTGCCGATGACGATGTCGGCGGTGCCCTCGGCTGCCATGGTCAGCGTCTGCTCGGTCTCCTTCGGGGTCTGGAACCGCGACAGCTGCCGGATCTCGACCGGGAACTGGGCCATCCGCTCGGCGAACGTGTTGAAATGCTGCTGGGCGAGCAGCGTCGTCGGCACCAGCACCGCCACCTGCTTGCCGTCCTGCACCGCCTTGAACGCCGCCCGTACCGCGATCTCGGTCTTGCCGTAGCCGACGTCGCCGCAGATCAGCCGGTCCATCGGGGTCGACTGCTGCATGTCGCCCTTGACCTCGTCGATCGCCGCCAGCTGGTCCGGGGTCTCGGTGTACGGGAAGGCGTCCTCCAGCTCCCGCTGCCACGGGGTGTCCGGGCCGAACGCGTGCCCCTTGGCTGCCTTGCGGGCCGCGTACAGCTGGATCAGCTGGGCGGCGATCTCCCGGACCGCCTTGCGGGCCCGGGTCTTGGCCTTCTGCCAGTCCGAGCCGCCCATCTTGTGCAGCGTCGGCTGCTCCCCGCCGACGTAGCGGGACAGCTGGTCCAGCTGGTCGGTCGGGACGAACAGCCGGTCGCCGGGCTGGCCGCGCTTGGCCGGCGCGTACTCGATGACCAGGTACTCCCGGTCGGCGCCGTTGACCTTGCGCTGCACCAGCTCGACGTAGCGGCCGATGCCGTGCTGCTCGTGCACCACGTGGTCGCCGGCGCGCAACTCCAGCGGGTCGATGGTGTTGCGCCGCCGGCTCGGCATCTTGCGCATGTCCTTGGTGGACGCGCCCCGGCCGCCGCTGATGTCGGCGCCGGTGACGATCGCCAGCCGGGCCCGTTCGGCGACGAAGCCGTTGCCGAGGCTGCCGCAGGTGACGACCAGCTCACCGGCTTTCGGCGCGTCCGGCACCGCCTCGGTGAGCGTCGCGCCGAGGCCGGCGTCGCGCAGCACGGCCACCGATCGCTGCGCCGGCCCGTGCCCCTCGAAGACCAGCACCACCGACCAACCGTCGCCGGTCCAGCGTTTCAGGTCGTCGACGACCCGGGCGGTCTCCCCGTGGTAGAGCGGCGCGGGGGCGGCGGTCAGCGCCACCGCGTCCCCGGCGTCCGGGCTGACGCTCACCGGCGCCGACGCGTCCTCCCAGGGCGCGATGTCGGAGGTTGCGTCGGTTTCCGCCTCGGCCAGCCCGAACGGCGACAGCGTCCACCACGGCTGGTCGAGCGTGGCGGCCACCGCGCGTACCTCGGCCAGCGTGCGGAAGGCGGCCGCGCCCAGGTCGATCGGGGCCTGGCCGCCGACGGCGGCCGCGGCCCAGCTGGCTTCGAGAAACTCCGCCGAGGTACGGACCAGATCGTGCGCCCGGGTGCGAATCCGCTCCGGGTCGCAGAGCAGTACGTGGGTGCCGGTCGGCATGCAGTGCAGCAGCAGCTCCATGCTGTCGGTGCCGTCCAGCAGGGCCGGGGCCAGCGACTCCATGCCTTCGACCGGGATGCCCTCGGCCAGCTTGTCCAGGATCTCGCCCAGCTCGGGATGCTGCTGGGCCAGCTCGGCGGCCCGCTGGCGTACCGGGTCGGTGAGCAGCAGTTCCCGGCACGGCGGTGCCCACAGCCGGTCGACGGCTTCGATGGTGCGCTGGTCGGCGACGGCGAAGGTGCGGATTTCCTCGACATCGTCGCCCCAGAACTCGACCCGGGACGGGTGCTCGTCCGTCGGCGGGAACACGTCCAGGATGCCGCCGCGTACCGCGAACTCACCGCGCTTGGTGACCAGGTCGACCCGTGCGTACGCCATCGCGACCAGCCGGTCGACGACCTCCTCCAGGCCGCCGGAGTTGCCTCCGGCGGTCAGCTGGACCGGCTCCAGGTCACCGAGCCCTCTTAGCTGCGGCTGCAGCACGGAGCGGACCGGCGCCACGACCACCCGCAGCGGCCCTTGCCGCTGTCGCTCGCCGTGCGTACCGTCGCCGGACTTGCCGTCGCTGGCCGTTGGTCCGGTGTCCGCTTCGGGGTGCGCCAGCCGGCGCAGCACGGCGAGCCGTCGCCCGACGGTGTCCGAACGCGGCGACAGCCGCTCGTGCGGCAGCGTCTCCCAGCTCGGGAAGACCGCGACCTGGCCGGCCGGCAGTAGCTCACCGAGGGCGGCGGCCAGGTCGTCGGCCTCCCGGCTGGTCGCGGTGACCGCCAGCACCGGTCGCCCCGCCCCGCCGGCCTGCGTCTCGGCGGCCACCGCCGCGACCGTGAACGGGCGCAGCGCCGGCGGCGCGGTGACGTCCAGCCCGTCTTTTTCAGGCGTGGCGATCTTTGCCAGATCCCGTACCCGGGTCAGGGCGGGATCGGCGAGAGCGGCATTGAGCAGGCCGGCGAGCGCGGTCATGGTCACAACCTTCGCGGTGGGATACGCCTTGCTGTGCGGCGGTGCACGCTTAGGGCGCACACGCGACGACAACCCCACGCCCGGTCCGGGCGGGGGGTCAGGCCTACCAGCCTATCCGCCCGCTGATCCGCCCTCACCCACTAACCTCGCCGGACATGGGCACACCGACCGAGAAACGGTTCGTCGAACTCAGCCACGTCGTCCGGGACGGCATGGTCACCTATCCGGGGCTACCCGCCCCGGCGATCACCGAGTGGCTCAGCCGGGAGGCATCGGCCGAGCGGTACGCGGCCGGCACCACGTTCCGGATCAACCAGATCACGATGATCGGCAACACCGGAACGTACCTGGACGCCCCGTCGCACCGCTGGTCCGACGGGGCGGACCTGGCCGGGCTGCCGCTGGAAAAGCTGGCTGATCTGCCCGGCGTGGTGGTCCGGGTGCCGTCCGCCACGCGAGCGGTGGACGCCGCGCTGCTGCGCCCGCACCTGGCCGGGGCAGCCGTCGTCGACGGCACGGTCGTCGGCGGCACGGCCGCTGGCGACGGCACGGCCGCCGGCGGGGCGCTGGCGGGGCGGGCGGTGCTACTGGACACCGGCTGGTCGGCACACTTCGGCACCGAGCGGTACGCCGCCCCGGACCACCCGTACCTGGCAGCGGACGGTGCGGAACTGCTGGTCTCGGCAGGAGTCGCCCTGGTCGGCATCGACTCGATCAACATCGACGACACCGCGCCCTCGGCCAACGGTGCCCGGCCGGCGCACAGCATCCTGCTGGCCGCCGGGATCCCGATCGTCGAGCACCTACGTGGGCTCGGCGAGCTACCGGCGTACGGGTTCCGGTTCAGCGCCGTACCGCCGATGTTCGCCGGGCTGGACACCGCGCCGGTCCGCGCGTACGCCATCGTCGACTGACCGTGCTGAACCTACGGTCACCGACCGGCGTACCGGCCCTGGCCGTCAGGCAGCTGGCCCCGTCAGCCGGCAGCCGTCAGGCTGCACGGCGGAGCCGGGGCACGACGTCGTCGCGCAGCAGTCGCGGGATGAGCCGGGTCAGGGCGAGCGCCTGCGCCCGGTCGACCGGCCACTGGTCGACGTCGTCACCGAGTCGAAATTCCAGCAGTACGCCACCAGCCAGCAGCGCCGCCGTACCGGTCGCGCCGGTCCGCTGCCTTCGGGCCGCCTGCGGTGCTCCGGCCGGATCGAGTTGCCAGCGGCCGACAGCGACGTCCACGCACGGGTGCACGTCGGTCGCGGCGACTCGCAGCAGGCGGGACGAGTGCCAGGCGGCGCTGTCGGGCGTAGTGGCGCAGTCGGCGCCGCGCAGGCACCACGGCGGGTGGGCACGCTTCGGTAGATTGCTCATGGGCCGGGGTCCTCTCCCGGTCAAGGCCCGGGAGCCTGGAGCGCCAACTCTACCCGGGCCGCCTACAAATCTCATCACTTCGACCTGCCACGGTCGACGGGCTCAATCTAGGATTACCTGTCATGTCAGGTCAAGCCCTGTCGGCTCTTGACATTGACGCTCGGACGAGATCCGTGATCACATGGGCATACCTGCCACGGAAGTCATGCCCATGCCTGCCTACACGAAGAAGCAACGACTGATCGACACGCTGACCTCGCGGATCGAGTCAGGCGAGTACCCGCCCGGCGCGAAGCTGCCATCCGGCACCGAGTTGTGCGCCGAGTTCGACGTCTCCCGTCAGGTCGTCCGCGCCGCGATCGACTGGCTGAAAGCACGCGGGCTCGTCGACGGTGCACCCGGCGCCGGCGTCTTCGTACGGGAGCAGTCGGATCGGTGACGATCCGGCAGACCCGAGGCGCCGACTACCAACGGTCGTCGGGCAGGTCACGCTCCGACATCTGCCGCCAGAACCGGCTCAGCGCCGAACGGGGCACTGCCTGCCAGGTTGCCCGGTTGACGAACCAGGCTCGCCATAATTCTGGACGCCACGGGCCGTACCGCCAATAGCCTGACTTCCAGAAATCGCGGTGCCAGAAATCGACCCTCATCGTGCTGGCCAGGTCCGCCTGGCGCGCACAGAAGCTCTGGTCCATCTGGTACGTCAGCCGTTCGCCCCGGGCTGGCAGTGGGCAGAGTCGAAACGGGCAGCCGTGCAGGCAGGTCTTGCCCGGTTCGCCACGTTCCTTGAGGTCAAGGTTCCGCTTGACCTGCAATGCCTCGCGGTCACTTGTCATACACGGCGGCAGGTCGCTACGGTCCGACCGGGCCAGCCGTACTTCCCGGCGGTCCGGGCTATCACCTCGGTCGGCAAGGTTGTAGAGCAGCATGACGTCGGCCAGCAGGCGCTGTGCTCGGGGCACCAGCAGACTCCAGCCCATCGAATCGGGGATCCACGACGTCTGGTGCCACCGGACATCCTCCGACGGGCTGCACGCACCGACCCGGCTTGCTGTCTCGCTCTCGTCGATCCAGATGTAGCGCTCGGGACGCAGTGTGAGCAGCGCAGACAAACAAAAGCGACCGACCTCGGTGACAAATGGATGTGCCTTGCCCCTCTCGCCACCTGGAACGGCGCTGCCGGCCAGACCGATCCAGTACTGGACCTGGGCCCAGGGATCGGCAACATGCCCGCCCGGCGGAGCCGACGCATTCGGATCATCGGGGAGCGAAAGCAGGGTGAGCGCCTGGATCAGAGCGATCTGGCTGTACCAGAACCCGGAGTTGCGCAGCGCCAACTCGGCCCGCTCGACCATGAAGCTACGGTCTCGGACCCGGGCGCCCCTGGGCAGGCGACGTAGATTTGCGGCAAGCCGGAAGCCCTGTGCCAGCGCGAGCTCCGCCCTGATCGAGAAACGTGCATGAGGTTGGGCGGGATCCCGCTTGGGCAACGCAAACAGCCACTGGTCGAGCTTCTCGGTGAGCATGTCGTTTCCGCAGGAACTACTGGCCAGCCGGGACCGGCCGGCGGTTCCCTGGAAATCCTGGTCCTCTAGGGAGGTCGACAGGTATAGCAGGGGTAGCACCCATCCAACGATCTGGTAGTGGTCATCATTCTTGTGATCCTGCGAAACTCCCATATTGCGGTCCGGTAGACCAGTTTGCCCGTCGCCGGTCCCCAACTGCACCTTCTCCGTTGAGACCACCGCCTGTGCGGCAGAGTAGGACGCACGCTTCCCTGCGATTGGCAGGCCCGACCGTCGCAGCGACAACCAGCGGTACGAAGAACTGTGGCTGGCGGCCGCCTCTGCTGCATATATGACCTCCGATCGCCGAGAGTGATCCAACAGCGGCGGCGGCGGCGCGAGTAGATCCCCCACACACAACTGCTCTACAGCATCGATGCCACCGAGACCGACCTCGCGGGCAGCCGCCAACCGAACACGGTACGAGTTCTCCTTGAGGGCGATGCGAAACAATCTCTCGTACGACAGCGCTACGCCACTGACGTCGCCAACATGGGATCTGTCGTGAAGTATCCGCACGGCGTCTCCAGCTCGCCGCACGAGATGGAGCTTGGCTTCATCCAACGGCCGATCAGGTGCGGTCTCGTCCTCACAGAAGTCGTCCCAGCACCCCAGCAACTGATCGATTATCGAATATTGTTCAGGCTCCTCACGCATGGCGTCGATCTCCAGCGCCGCTGCATACATCTCCAGGCGCCAGCATGGAATTATCCAATCTTTTCCTTCACTCGTCCGCGCACCATCGAGAAGGTCTTCAACTATTCCACACAAGAATTCCCTCTTCCACCCCTCTTCACTCGGCATTCTTGACATCATAATCAACGAATCCAGCAACTCCCGGCTTGGCTGTCGATTGCCAGAGAAACCCTTGCCACCTCGCCCAAGGCCAAATTGTTTCGCAACTCGACGAAAGTCCTTCATACTTAATCTGGACATGAATTCTGCGGCGAGGTACGCCTGAAGATCACCGTACTGAAAACGCACACCATCCCTTGCCTCATCGACAAATCCTAGCGCTTCACCACGCTGAATGGCGATGACAACACTATCCCTATCCTCGATCTCAACTCTGCCACTAGGAATATGATCACGCAGTCGCACTTGCAGATCATCCCTGATCAGTTCGGCAAATCCACGGTCCTTCCCGCGATCTATATAGAGACGGTCAAAGTGCACGAACTGCGGCGATTGCTGGTTGAGACCAAGACTCAGACAGGCGAACGCCTGAAGGATCTCCTCAGTCATCCTTCGCTCATCTTTGGTATGGGCATAGTCTATTCGGAAACCTCCTTCGCATAGCGCTTCGCACCACTTCCTGAGCAGAGCTAGCCGAACGGTAGCTCGATCCCTTGACTGCCAATCCCCTCTGATGTCCACCTTGGTGCCGCCGAATAATTCACGGGGTAGTTGATCAGCCCCCTCCAAGTCACGGATGACGCGCAGGAACATCGGCGACTGCGCGACATCCGCCGTGTGCACGACAGTTGCAATTTCGGCGATCGACCGATTCGCCAGGGAGCCACCCCCGTTGCTCACATACTCGATAGCAGCACCTTCACCAAGCGGCTCCAGCGCGATGACAGTCGACTTCATACCGCGTAGCGGATCGTAAGGGCGGGAAGCGATCACCAACGGCAGACCGTCATGGACGGCCTGCTGAATAGCTTCCCGGATCGCACTATCCCTAGCCGGCGCTCCCTGAATTGCCTCGTCGAGTCCGTCCGCGAGGATAGCCACCTCGTTGGAGCGGAAGAGCTCCCGCCAGAGCCGCTCCATGTGGCCGTCACTGAACAGTTTCGAATCGACTTCCTTCTTGAACTTCTCTCTAGCCAGCTCCTTGAAGTTGAGTTCTTCCTTCCCAGCCGTGTCCCGTAGCCGGATCGGGATAGGCACGATATCTTGTGCAGCCAACTTCCGGGTCAGCTCGACCAGCGTTGCAGTCTTTCCGGCACCGACCCCACCGATGAGCACCATCGGAGACCGAGTCGCCGGATCCCGAATTCGCTCGATCAGCACCTCACACAACTCCCGGCGACCAGGCACGTCATCGATAATCTTTGTTGCGGTCTCCACGAGTTCCGTCGGCGAATCATGCGCCTTCTTCCGATAGAAGCGGATGATTCGCCAATGCGCAAATATGTAGTAGACGACAAAGGCGAAGGCGATGCTGATAATCGGACCGAGAACGGTCTTCATCTCACCCCACGCCGTGGCTGGGCTCCACTGCAGCCATTGGTACGACCATGGCGGAATTAGCCTGTCCCAGTCATGCCAGCGCGAAAAGATGCTGTAAAGGGGAACCAACAATTGGAAGATCACGACGACTAAAGCGATCAGCACCAATGCCGCTCGGCAGAGGGCAAACCACAGGGTTCGGTGCCACGGGCGGGCGTCGGTCTGCCGCGGCTCGACGGCACGCTGCAGGAGGGGCCGAGACTGGTACTCCACCTCTATCTCGGCTCGACGAACCAAGCGGGCCCACCAGACGCGGGGGGACAAGAGCCAGGATCTTCCGAGCCAGCCGCGCATCACCGTACCCCCGTCCACGGCGCGTCCAGCTGGGGCGAAGTGCCCCCTGCCATCGCGGTCAACGTAGCCCGGTCACTCGTGGTGCGAAGGCGTCTTCGTACAGGAGCAGTCGGATCGGTGACGCAACCGGTCGCTGGGGCAGCGGTCAGTGAAGCCTGTCGGGCAGGCTCTGCCGATGTCTGTCGCCGCCAGAGTCCCTCGCGAGTTGAGGTTCGCCCCGTTCTCCGGTAGCCGAGCGGTGGCTGCCGGCCTGGCCACCTGGCAGATGCTCCGTGGCCCTGCCTGGCAACGGCTGCTTCCCGACGTCTACGTGGAGGCGGCGGCGTTCGACCCCGACGACCACCGGATGTGGTGCGAGGCGGTGGCGGTGAAGCTGCCCGTCGGCGGGGCGATCAGCGGACTGAGCGCCGCGTACCTGTGGGGTGTCGACCTGCTCCCCCGTAGGAGCCCGGTGCACGTCACCCTGCCTCGCTCGGCCAGACTCGGCGCGCACCCCCGGCTGGCCGTCTCCCGTCGCGCGCTCGACCCGACCGACATCACCGTTTCGTTCGGCGGTATCGCGTTGACCACCGAGATACGCACGGCGTTCGACCTGGGCCGTCTGCTGCCCCGGGCCGACGCGCTCGCCGCACTCGACGCCATGCTGCACCGCCGTCTGCTGCGCGCTGAAGCCATCACCGGCTACCTCGACACCAACACCGGCGGACGTGGCATCGCCCAACTGCGCGAACTCGTCACGCTCGCCGAGCCGTTGGCCGAGTCGCCGATGGAGTCGCGGCTCCGGCTCGTGCTGCACGATGCCGGCCTGCCCCGCCCGACAGTGCAGTACGAAGTACGCCGGCCGGCGCAGCAGGCGAGGCCGCCGCAGGCGAGGCCGCAACGGCATACGACATCGCGACGACAGGCATCGGATGGTGCCGGCCGGGGTCGCTTCATTGCTCGGGTCGATCTTGCCTACCCGCAGTGGCGGATCGCCATCGAGTACGAGGGTGACCACCATCGGGAGCGCACGACGTTCCGCCGCGACGTGGGTCGGTACAACGCGCTACGGGCCGCCGGCTGGCTCGTACTGCGCTTCACTGCGGACGACGTCCTCCGGCAAAGCGGACAACTCGCCCGGATGGTCCGGCAGGCCATCGCCGAGCAACGCCAGTGATCGGATCGAGGGAACCTACATTGTTGTCACCCGGCGGGTTTGACGACAATGTAGGTTCCCTCGCTGAGCAGGTGGGGGTGACCGGCTCCCCTCGCTGCGTGGGCGCCGCCCCTGAAGGGGGCATCGCCGGTTGGGCGGGCCACCCCAGAAAGGGACATTCCGGGACGGTACGCCGAACGTTGAGACAAGACTCACCAGTTTCCCCGTGGCCGGGG
Organism: Solwaraspora sp. WMMB762; assembly: GCF_049179115.1. Lineage (NCBI taxonomy): Bacteria > Bacillati > Actinomycetota > Actinomycetes > Micromonosporales > Micromonosporaceae > Solwaraspora > Solwaraspora sp. WMMB762. The sequence continues at coordinate 5,673,159 of NZ_JBMHMD010000001.1, read as the reverse complement.
GGACGGCCGATAACATCCAAGTTGTCGGACAGCGCCGTCCTTCGTACTCGCGTGAGGAGCGCCCAGTGACTGAGCTGTCCGCAAACCCGATGCCCGACGCCCAGCAACTCGCCGCCACCCAACCCGCAAACGCCGCGCAACCGGACGCCGCGCAAGCCAACAAGGCCCAGGCCGGCAACGCGCAGGACGGTGCCGCCCAGGCCGGCAACGCGAAGGCAGGCACCGTGCAGACCGATGCTGCTGGCAGCGGTCAGGACGGGCCGGACGCGGCGCTGCGGTCCGACATCCGCCGGCTCGGCACCCTGCTCGGCCAGACGCTGGCCCGGCAGGAGGGTCAGCCGCTGCTCGACCTGGTCGAGGAGATCCGTACCCAGGTGCGCAGTGACGCCGAGGCCGCCGCGGCCCGGCTCGCCGCGATGGACGTCACCACGGGTACGAAGCTGGCCCGCGCCTTCTCCACCTACTTCCACCTGGCGAACATCACCGAGCAGGTGCACCGGGCCCGGGACCTGCGCCGCCGCCGGGCCACCGAGGGTGGCTGGCTGGACAAGGCCGCGACGTTGATCTCCGCTCGCGGGGTGTCGGCCGACGAGATCGCCGCCGCCGCCCGCCGGCTCGCGGTACGCCCGGTGTTCACCGCGCATCCGACCGAGGCGGCCCGCCGGTCGATCCTGTCGAAGCTGCGGGCGGTCGCCGACGAACTCGACGTGGAGATGTCCGAAGCGGTGCTGTACGGGGCCAGTGAGCACGCCTCGGCGAGCAGCCGCCGGCTGGCGGAGCTGCTGGATCTGCTCTGGCAGACCGACGAGTTGCGGCTGGACCGCCCGGACCCGACCGACGAAGCCCGCAACGCGGTGTACTACCTGCGGGACCTGTACGCCGACGCCGCCCCGCAGGTACTCGACGATCTTGCTGACACGCTGCGCCGGCTGGGTGTCGAGACCGCCCCCACGGCGCGGCCGTTGACCTTCGGCAGTTGGATCGGCGGTGACCGGGACGGTAACCCGTACGTCACCCCGGCGGTGACCCGCGACGTGTTGATGATCCAGCACGAGCACGGCATCCAGGCCACCGACGAGGCGATGGACGCGCTGATCAACGAGGTGTCGGTGTCCCGGCGGCTGCGCGGCGTCTCGCTGGATCTGTCGGCCAGCCTGGCCAAGGATCTGGACGCGTTGCCGGAGGTGGCGCCCCGGTTCCGGCGTACCAACGCGGAGGAGCCGTACCGGCTGAAGGCCCGGTGCGTGAAGGCGAAGCTGGCGAACACCCGGCTGCGGCTCAACCGGGGCACCGCGCACGTGCCGGGCCGCGACTACCGCGGCTCCGACGAGCTGTTGTCCGATCTGGAGCTGATGCGGGCGTCGCTGGCCCGCAACTCGGGTCAGCTGACCGCGGTCGGCAAGCTGGCGTCGGCGATCCGTACGGTGTCGGCGTTCGGTCTGCACCTGGCGACGCTGGACGTGCGCGAGCACGCCGAGGCGCACCACGCGGTGCTGGCCCAGATGTACGCCCGGGTCGGCGAGGTGACCGACTACAACTCGTTGAGCCGCCCCGAGCGGACGAAGCTGCTGGCCGACGAGCTGACCGGCCGCCGGCCGCTGTCTAGCATGGACGCTCCGCTGACCGAGTCGGCGCGCAAGACGTTCAACGTCTTCGGCACGATCCGCGAGGCGCAGCAGCGGTTCGGCCCGGAGGTCGTCGAGTCGTACATCATCTCGATGACGTTGGGCAGTGACGACGTGCTGGCCGCCGCGGTACTGGCCCGCGAGGCCGGCCTGGTCGACGTGCACAACGGGCTGGCCCGGGTCGGGTTCGTGCCGCTGCTGGAGACCCCGGCCGAGCTGGATTCCGGTGGCGACCTGCTCGACGAGCTGCTGTCGCTGCCGGCGTACCGGGCGATCGTTGCCGCGCGCGGCGAGGTGCAGGAGGTGATGCTGGGCTACTCCGACTCCAACAAGGAGGCCGGCATCACCACCAGCCAGTGGAAGATCCACCGGGCGCAGCGGGCGCTGCGCGACGTCGCGGCCCGGCACGGCGTACGGCTGCGGTTGTTCCACGGCCGAGGCGGCACCGTCGGCCGGGGCGGTGGGCCGACGCACGAGGCGATTCTGGCCCAGCCGTACGGCACCCTGGACGGTTCGATCAAGGTGACCGAGCAGGGCGAGGTGATCTCCGACAAGTACACGATCCCCGCCCTGGCCCGGGAAAACCTGGAGTTGACGGTCGCGGCGGTGCTGCAGGCGACGCTGCTGCACACCGAGCCGCGCCAGCCGCTTGAGCTGCTGGAAAACTGGGACGCGGCGATGGACGTCGTCTCCGACTCGGCGTACGCCTGCTACCGCTCGCTGGTCGAGGACCCGGACCTGCCGGCGTACTTCTGGGCGGCGACCCCGACCGAGTTGCTGGGCGCGCTCAACATCGGCTCCCGGCCGGCGAAGCGGCCGAACACCGGCGCCGGGCTGGGTGGGCTGCGGGCGATTCCGTGGGTGTTCGGCTGGACCCAGTCGCGGCAGATCGTGCCCGGCTGGTTCGGGGTCGGCTCCGGGCTGGCCGCCGCCCGTGAGGCCGGCCTGTCCGACGTGCTCGGCGAGATGTTCGAGCAGTGGCACTTCTTCCGCACGTTCCTGTCGAACGTCGAGATGATGCTGACCAAGACCGACCTGGGCATCGCGCGGCGCTACGTGGAGACGCTGGTGCCGGGTCCGCTGCAGCCGATCTTCGACAAGATCACCGAGGAGTACGAGCGGACGGTACGCGAGGTACTTGCGATCACCGGGTCGTCGAGCCTGCTGCAGAACAACAACGTGCTGCAGCGCACCCTCGCGGTCCGGGACACCTACCTGGAGCCGCTGCACCACCTGCAGGTGGCGTTGCTGCGGCAGTACCGCGACTCGGGGGCGGCGACGCGGACGGTGGCGACCGCGCCGGGTGCCCGGCGGGCGCCGAGCGACAACACCGCGTTGGAGCGGGCCCTGCTGACCACGGTCAACGGCATCGCCGCCGGTATGCGCAACACGGGCTGACGCAGCCGGGCCGGCCGACCAGCGGGGAGACTGGTCGGCCGGCACGGGCACCCCCCGATGCGAGCCGCTCGATGCCGGTCGGGTCAGCTGGTCTCGCCGGCTACGCTGAACGAACGGAGCCGGTCGATGGCGAGCAGGGTGAACAGCACCGCGATCACCGCGGTCATGATCACCGACACGGTGACCGACACCTGGCCGTCGAACAGTGTCGTGGCGGCCATCCGGTCGGCGAAGGTGACCACGTACTGCTGGACGGAGAGCACCTGGGTGCCGGAGACGATGTTGCCCAGCAGCCCTTCCCAGATCAGCACGTAGACCAGGCCGAGTAGCACCGGACGGCGGGTGACCAGGCTCAGCGCCACGAACAGCGCCGAGTAGGCCAGCGCTCCGGCGGCGCTCGCGGCGGCCAGGGCGAGGCCGAGGCGCGCCGATTCGGCAAGCACCCCGGCGACGTACAGCGGCACCGCGACGGTCAGCGTGGTGACACCGAACGCGACGACGAGCTTCGGCAGCACGATCTGCCAGCGCGGCAGCGGCTTGCTGAGTACGTGCACGATGGTGCCGTCGTCGATCTCCGAACCGAGCACCCCGGTGCCGACGATCAGCGCCACCACCGGCAGCACCACGGCCAGGCCGAGCGCGATCAGGACCGGCTGGGCCCAGTTGCCCGGCGCGACGCCGAGCCACCGGCACAGGACGGCGAGGGCGATCACCAGCACCGGCAGCGGCAGCAGGAGCAGGAACCGGCGGCGGCCGAACAGCCCCCGCGCGGTGATCCACATGACGGTCGAGTTCACGGCTCTCAGGCCTCCACGAGGTAGGAGAAGACGCTCTCCAGGGATTCGTCCGACGGCAGCAGGCGGTGCACCCGGATCCCTTCGGTGAGCGCGATCCGGGGCAGGGCGCGGGTGAAGCTGCCGTAGTCACCGGCGCGTACGGTGATCCCACCGCCCTTGGGCAGGTCGACGCCGGTGACCGAGTCGTGGCGCAGCAGCGCCACCGCCAGGGCCCGGTCGTCGCTGGACTGTACGGCGAACACGTGCGGCCGGTTGGTCATCAGCCGCCGGATGCTGCGGAAGTCGCCGGAGGCGGCCAGCCGGCCGGCGACCATCACCTGGACGGTGCCGGAGACCTGCTCGACCTCCTCCAGGATGTGCGAGCTGAACAGGATGGTCCGGCCGGCGTCGCCGAGCGAGTGCAGCAGCGTCATCATGTGCATCCGCTGGCGCGGGTCCATGCCGTTGAACGGCTCGTCGAGCAGCAGCACCGTCGGGTCGTGCACCAGCGCGGCGGCGACCCGGGTGCGCTGGCGCATCCCCTTGGAGTAGGTGCCGATCCGCCGGTCCTGCGCCGGGGTCATCTCGACCAGCTCGATCGCCCGCCGGGCGGCGGCCGCCGGGTCGGGCAACCCGTGCAGCCGGGCGCTGGCCAGCACGAACTCGTACGCGGTGAGGAAGCCGTGCACGGCCTCCCGTTCGCTGACCAGCCCGAGTTTGCGGTAGACGCCCGGGTTGCGCCAGGTCGGTTCGCCGTCGACGGTGACGGCACCCCGCGACGGCGGCAGGAAGCCGGCCATCATGTGCAGCAGCGTGGTCTTGCCGGCGCCGTTCGGGCCGAGCAGGCCGGTGACCCCGGCATTGAGGGCCATACTGACGTCGTTGACCGCGACGACGTTGCCGTACCAGCGGGAAACCCCGGCGAGCTCGATCGCGGCGGGGCGGCCGGCGGTGCCAGCGGTGCCGGTGCCGGCGGCGGAGGTAACCGGGGCCGCGGCGGCCGGGGTGGAGCTCGGGGTCGAGGTCGAGGTGGTCATCGACGGGCCGCCTTCCGGTAGCGGGCGATCAGGGCGGCGATGCAGCCGGCGATCAGGACGACAGTGACCAGCCCGTACAGCGGGCCGAAGCCGCCGGTGTCCAGACCGGTGCCGGCTTCGGTTATCAGCGCGTCCCGGAACAGCCAGATCCCGGTGCCCTGCACCAGGCTGGACGGGGCGACCAGACCGGCGAGCTGGTTGGCGGTGACCGACGGCAGCACCGAGAGCACCCCGCCGATCGGGGTGGTCATCAGGAAGACTGCGACGATCCCACCGGCGGCGAATGCCCGCTTACCGGTGACTGAGGCGACCGCCAGCCCGATGGCGCTGAACACACCGGCCCACAACACGGCGTACGCCAGGCCTGGGGCGAGGTCGGTGACCTCGTCCCACACCCCGGACCAGCCGGCGTCGGTGGTGAACGCGCCGCCGAGGAACATCACCAGCTGTGGTGCGCCGAGCAGCATGAACACGGCGGTGGCCAGGGCGGCGAACTTGGCCAGTGGGTAGTCGACGAGCCGCAGCGGCCGGGAGAAGTACAGCGGCAGCACACCGCTGCCGAGGTCGCGGGAGACCAGTTCGGGGGCGACCACCGCGACGAAGAAGATCACCAGCCAGCTCATCGTGTCGGCGAACTGCGCGTAGCTGAGCAGCACCTGGCCGATCTGGGCGCGGACGGCCACCAGGCCGGCGGCGGCGGCGACCACCACCCCGACGATGAACCAGGGGAAGATCTTGGCCTTGGCGCTGCGGCCGAGCCCGAACGCGGTACGCAGGCTGTGCGCGTAGAGCGCGCCGACGACGTGCCGGCGACCGAGCCGGACCCCGGTGTAGCGCTGGTAGCCGATGTCGTGGATGACGCCGCCCGGCGCGCCGTTCGAGGTGGTGCCCGCGACAGCCGGGCCGGCCGGCGTCGGCCCGGTGCCCCGGGCGGCGGTGAGCTGGTCAGACGTTGACACGGGAGTCCTCCGTGGTGGCGAAGAGTTCGGCGACCCGGTGCCGGCGCTGGTCGAGCCGGTGCAGCGGCAGGTCGAGTTCGACGACCGCGGTGAGGATCCGGTCGTACACGTCGGAGCCGGTCTCGGCGGGCACCAGCAGCAGCTGACCTTCCCGGCTGACCGGCAGGTCGGCCGCGGCCAGCCGGGCGGCCAGCGCCTCGGTGCCCTCGCTGACCTCGATCGCCAGCACGTCACTGGCGGTGGTCATGTCGGAGAGCTGGGCGGAACGCAGCAGTCGGCCGCCGTCGATGGCGATCAGCGAGTCGCAGATCCGTTCCACCTCGCCGAGCAGGTGCGAGCAGACCAGCACCGAGATGCCGAACTCGGCGCCGATCCGGTGCACCAGGGCCAGCATGGCGTCCCGGCCGGCCGGGTCCAGGCCGTTGGTCGGCTCGTCCAGCAGCAGCAGGTCGGGGTCGTGCACCAGCGCCTGGGCCAGCTTGACCCGCTGCTTCATACCGGTGGAGTAGCCGCCGATCTGCCGGTAGCGCTCCTCGTAGAGCCCGACGTGGCGCAGCGCCTCGGAGGCCCGTTCCCGGGCCGCCGCGCGCGGCAGACCGCTGATCCGCCCCAGGTGGGTGACGAATTCGGCGGCGCTGAGGTCCGGCGGCAGGCAGTCGTTCTCCGGCATGTAGCCGACCCGGGCGCGGACCGCGTCGGCGTCGGTGGTGGGGTCCAGTCCGAGCACCCGGGCCTGTCCGCTGGTCGGGGCGAGCAGGCCGAGCAGGATCTTGATCAGGGTCGACTTGCCGGCGCCGTTGGCCCCGACGAGGCCGACGATGCCGGGCTGGACCTCGACGGTCAGGTCGGCCAGGGCCGTCACCCGCCCGCCGTACGTCTTGGTCAGCGCATCGGTTGCGATGAGAGTCACCCGGTCAGCGTATGGACTGCCGGCACGTCGTGGGATGGGGTTTCCCCCTGGAGGTTCCCTGAGGTGCGACCCATGCCCTGCCATTAGGGGTGACTCCGCCGGACCCGGAAGCAAGCGTTGCTCTGGTTCGGCCCCGGACGAGACGTCGACATCGCGCGACGATGGTCGACATCCCGCGATGGTGACAGAACTCGCCGTGCCAGTCTCGACCGACGGCCGGCCGGCTGCGAAACTGTGAGTTCGATCCATTGGGGGGTGTGATGACCGACGGCTGGGTGCTGCCTGACGACGTGCTGCGGGACGCGCCGGCGTACACGCCGCGGCCGTTCGAGTTGGCCGACCTTGAGCTGATCCTGTCCGAGGCGTACGCCCCGCTGACCGGCTTCCACACCCGCGCCGATCTTGCCTCGTTGCGTAGTCGCGGCCGGCTGGCCGACGGCACCGCCTGGCCGGTGCCGGTCACCCTGGAGGTGCCGGCCGGCCTGGTCGCCGGGCTCGACCTGACGAATCCGCTGCTGCGGGTGCTGGTGCTCACCGACCCGGAGGGTGCTCCGGTGGCCGCGCTGGACATCGTCGACGCCTGGCCGAGCCGGGACGGCTTCTCGGCGGTCGGCGGCCGGGTGCGCCGGCTCGGCGACGGCACCGGCGGGCCGTTCCAGCGGCTGCGTCGCAGCCCGGCGGAGGTACGCGCGCTGCTGCCCCCGGGCCGGGTGCTCGGGGTGATCGCCGACCGCCCGTTGCACCGCCCGCAGCTGGCCCAGATCGCGCACGCCGCCCGTACCCTCGCCGCACATCTGCTGATCCTGATCCCGGTCGCCGACGGCGGGGTCAGCGGGCTGCCGCCGGAGGTGCTGGTCCGCAGTGTCTTCGCGGCCCGGGACCGGATGCCGCCGGCGACGTTGGTCGCGGTGCCGTTGACCCGGCGCGGTGACGAGATCCGCGACGCGCTGCTGCGGGCCCGGGTGGCGGCCGCGTACGGCGTCACCCACCTGCTGTCCACCGGCGAGATGCTCTCCGGCGGCGGTCCACGGGTGCTGGTGCCCCGGGAGCTGGCCTACGACAACCGGGACGGTCAGTGGCGCTGGCGCGACGACATCCCGCCGCGCAACCGGCGGCTGGCGCTCGACCAGGAGGAGATCGACGACCTGCTGGACCGGGGTTTTCCGCTACCGGAGTGGCACACCCCGCCGGCGGTGGCGCGGGAGCTGGCCCGGGCCCGGCCGCCGCGCCGGCATCGTGGCCTGGTGGTGTTCTTCACCGGGCTGTCCGGTTCCGGCAAGTCGACCATCGCCCGGGGGGTGGCGGACGCGCTGCGGGAGAGCGGCGACCGGACCGTCACGCTGCTCGACGGGGACGTGGTACGCCGTGAGCTCTCCGCCGGGTTGACGTTCTCCAAGACGGACCGGGACCGCAACGTCCGTCGGATCGGCTGGGTCGCGTCCGAGGTCGGTCGGCACCACGGGGTGGCGATCTGCTGCCCGATCGCACCGTACGCCCAGGCCCGGGCGGTGGCCCGGCAGATGGCGAACGACGCCGGGGCCGGGTTCCTGCTGGTCTGGGTGGCGACCCCGTTGGAGGTCTGCGAGGCCCGCGACCGTAAGGGGCTGTATGCCAAGGCGCGGGCCGGTCAGCTGACCGGGATGACCGGGATCGACGATCCGTACGAGGAGCCGACTGATGCCGACCTGGTGCTGAACACCAGTGAGATGAGCATCGAGCAGGGCGTGCAGACGGTGCTGCAGCACCTCACCGAAACGGGTTGGGTGGAGCCGCGACTGAAGCCGGCCTGACCCACGACATCCTCCTTTGTCGCCTTTTCTGCAGATGACGGCAAGTCGGGCGAGAAGCCGCTCTTGTCCGGGTAGCGGCAGCGTTATCCGGTAAATAGCGTTTCGCGCCACCCCGGCAGCACAGCCGTCCAGGCAGGACAGGAGAGGGCGACATGCCGATACGCAGTCGGATCCCGGAGCCGCTACGCCGGATCGTGCCCACCCGGTCCTGGTCGTACGGGCGGTGGACGGCCCCGAGGCGGGTGCTGCCGTCGTTCCTGATCTGCGGCGGGCACCGGTGCGGGACCGCCGGGTTGCACCGGATGCTGGCCGCTCATCCGCTGGTGCTGCGGGCGGCCCGCCGCGACGGGGTGAGCTTCTTCGACACCTCGTACGAGCGCGGCATCGACTGGTACCGGGGGCACTTCCCCCGCCAGCGCACCGCCCGCCGGTTGCAGCGACGCCACGGCGGCACCGCCAGCGCCTTCGAGACCAGCACCTACTACCTCTACCACCCGTACGCGGCGCTGCGGATCGCCCGCGACCTGCCGGACGTGCGGCTGCTGGTGCTGGTCCGCGATCCGGTGGACCGGGCCTGGTCGCACTTCCGGGTGGAACGGCTGGCCGGGCACGAGCCGGAGCCATCGTTCGCTCGGGCGCTGGCGCTGGAGTCCGCCCGGCTACGCGGGCAGGAGGAACGCCTCGGGGTGGAGGCCGGGTACCGCAGCTTCGCCCACCAGCACCACGCGTACCGGCAGCGCGGCGAGTACGCCACCTACCTGGACCGGTTGGCCTCTCAGGTTGGCCGGGAGCGGATCTGCCTGGTGGAGGCCGAACGGCTGTGGACCACGCCGGCCAAGGTGTACGGCGAGGTGCTGGACTTCCTCGGCCTGCCGAGGCTCGACGAGGAGCCGTGGCTACCGCCGCCGACGCAACCGCCGGCCCTGGTCGACGGAGCACCGGGCGCACCGTCCGACGGCCTGCCGGTCGAGCCGCCCGGTGCCCGTACCCGTCGGGAGCTGGCCGACCACTACGCCCCGCACGACGCGCACCTCGCCGCCTGGCTCGGCCGTCCGCCGGTCTGGCGCAGCGCGGTGGCGGAAGCGTTCCGCTGACCCGACCCTACGCAGGCGCCTACCTGGCCGGGCGTACTTCCGTTCGGCCGCACCTGCGCGATAGTGTTCGCATCTGTTGGATTTAGTGCGAGCAGGTGGGAGCAGGACGTGGTGCTGATGCTCGCGCCGCAGCGCCAGGCAGCGATCCTGGACCGGGTCCGGGCCGCTGGCGGGGTACGGGTCACCGACCTGGCCGTCGAGTTCGGCGTCTCAGACATGACGATCCGCCGGGACCTGGACGTCCTCGCCGACCGGGGGCTGCTGGCCAAGGTGCACGGCGGGGCCACCCTGGTCGATCCCGGGGCCACCGACGAGCCCGGGTTCGTGGCGAAGTCCGCCCGGCAGCAGGCCGAGAAGGCGGCGATCGCCGCACGCGCCGCCGAGCTGGTCGTCGCCGGCGGGGCGGTGGCGTTGTCGGCCGGCACCACCACGGTGGAGCTCGCCCGCCGGCTGGTCGACGTCCCCGGGCTGACGGTGGTGACCAACTCGATCCCGGTGGCCGACGTGTTCTACCGGGACGGTCGGGGCGACCGTACGGTGATCCTCACCGGTGGGGTGCGTACCCCGTCGGACGCGCTGGTCGGGCCGGTGGCCGTGACCGCCCTCCGCGACCTGCACGTGGACCTGCTCTTCCTCGGTGTGCACGGGATGAGCGAACGGGCCGGCTACACCACCCCGAACCTGATGGAGTCCGACACCAACCGCGCCCTGATCACAGCGGCGGCCCGCCTGGTGGTGCTGGCCGACCATACCAAATGGGACGTCGTGGGCATCTCCTCGATGGCAGAGCTGGCCACGGCCCAGGTCGTGGTCAGCGACCCCGGACTACCCGCACCGGCCCGCGACGTCCTGGCCGGACACGGCGTCGAGCTGTCGATCGCCGACCCACACCGATAGGAACTCAGCGTCGTGAAACGCCATGCGGTACGGCTCGCCGACGGGCGGGAACTCATCTACTTCGACGAGCGGGACGACGCCGTCCGGGAAGGACCGGACCGGCGGGAGCTGCCGCCCCCGCCACCCGCCTCGGAGCTTCGCCACGATCCGTTGACCGACGAGTGGGTGGCGATCGCCGCGCACCGGCAGACCCGGACCTTCCTGCCGCCGACCGACCAGTGCCCGCTCTGCCCGTCGCGGCCCGACCGGTCCAGTGAGATTCCGGCGTACGACTACGACGTGGTGGTCTTCGAGAACCGGTTCCCGTCGCTGAGCGACCGGGTGGGTGACGGGACCGCCGGCTACCCCGGTGGTACGCCGTTCACCCCGACCCGGCCCGGTCTCGGGCGCTGCGAGGTGGTCTGCTTCACCGCCGAGCACGGCACCTCGTTCGCCGCCCTGGCCCCGGCCCGGGTCCGCACCGTCGTCGACGCGCTGGCCGACCGGACCGCCGAGTTGTCCGCGCTGGACGCGGTGGAGCAGGTGTTCTGTTTCGAGAACCGGGGCGTGGAGATCGGGGTAACCCTGCATCACCCGCACGGACAGATCTACGCGTACCCGTTCGTGCCGCCGCGTACCCGGTCGATGCTGGCCGCCGCCCGACGGCACGCCGCAGCGACCGGCGGGCGGAGCCTGTACGCGGACGTGCTGGCCGCCGAGCGGGCGGCCGGGGTACGGGTGGTGGCGGCGAACGACCGGTGGACGGCGTACGTACCGGCCGCGGCGCGCTGGCCGTTCGAGGTGCACCTGGCACCGCACCGCCGGGTGCCGGACATCGCCGCGTTGGACGACGCCGAACGGGACGCATTCGGGCCGCTCTACCTGGACGTACTGCGCCGCTTCGACCGGCTCTTCGACAGCCGGCAGGGCACACCGTACATCGCGGCGTGGCATCAGGCCCCGGTACGTCACGAACGGGAGCTGGGTTACCTGCATCTGCAGGTGTTCACCATCCGGCGGGCGGCGGACAAGCTGAAGTACCTGGCCGGTTCGGAATCGGCGATGGGCGTATTCATCAACGACGTCCGGCCCGAACAGGCGGCTGCGCTGCTGCGTGACGCCTGACCGGCCCGGACACGTTCCACCGGACCCGACATGTCCGACCGTGCCGGACATGGTTGCGGGGGGCCCGGGACAGGGCCCCCCGCAGGGAAGGGACGGCAGGCTGCTGGTTCACAGCCGAGGATCCACCGTTGGCGTCATGTTGCTCAGGGCGACCGCCACCGGAAGATCCCCTTGGACGCGACTGGCACCACGTCCACCCTGTTCAACGATTCGCCGGAGGAACCGGTGACGGTGCCGGCCGCGAGCTCAGGCGCTCAGCTGCTCAGACGCTCGGCTACTCAGGCGCTCAGCCGCTTGGCCAGGTTGCCGTCGAGAGCCGCCATGAACTCGTCGGTGGTCAGCCACGGAGCGTTGCGGTCGATCAGCAGCGCCAGGTCCTTGGTCATCTGGCCCGCCTCGACGGTCTCGATGCAGACCTGCTCGAGCGTGTTGGCGAACTCGGTCACCGCCGGAGTGCCGTCCAGCTTGCCGCGGTGGGCCAGACCCCGGGTCCAGGCGAAAATCGACGCGATCGGGTTGGTCGACGTCTTCTCGCCCTTCTGCCACTGCCGGTAGTGCCGGGTGACCGTGCCGTGCGCGGCCTCCGCCTCCACGGTACGGCCGTCCGGGGTCATCAGCACCGACGTCATCAGCCCCAGCGAGCCGAAGCCCTGGGCGACGGTGTCCGACTGCACGTCACCGTCGTAGTTCTTGCAGGCCCAGACAAAGCCGCCCTCCCACTTGAGCGCGGCGGCGACCATGTCATCGATCAGCCGGTGCTCGTAGGTGATGCCAGCGGCGGCGAACTCGGTGGCGAACTCGGCCTCGTACACCTCGGCGAAGATGTCCTTGAACCGACCGTCGTACGCCTTGAGGATGGTGTTCTTGGTCGACAGGTAGACCGGGTAACCGCGGTCCAGACCGTAGCGCAGCGAGGCGCGGGCGAAGTCACGGATCGACTCGTCGAAGTTGTACATACCCATCGCGACACCGCCGCCGGGGAAGTTGGCGACCTCCATCTCGACCGGGGCGCTGCCGTCGGCCGGGGTGTAGGTGATGGTCACCGTGCCCGGCCCGGGTACCACGAAGTCGGAGGCCTTGTACTGGTCGCCGTGCGCGTGCCGGCCGATGATGATCGGCTTGGTCCAGCCGGGCACCAGCCGGGGGACGTTCGACATGATGATCGGCTCGCGGAACACCACGCCGCCGAGGATGTTCCGGATGGTGCCGTTCGGGGAGCGCCACATCTTCTTGAGGCCGAACTCCTCGACCCGGGCCTCGTCCGGGGTGATGGTGGCGCACTTGACGCCGACGCCGTGCTGCTTGATGGCGTTCGCGGCGTCCACCGTCACCTGGTCGTCGGTCTCGTCGCGGTACTGGATCGACAGGTCGTAGTAGTGCAGGTCGACGTCGAGGTAGGGCAGGATCAACTGCTCCCGGATCTGCTTCCAGATGATCCTGGTCATCTCGTCGCCGTCGAGCTCGACGACCGGGTTGGTTACCTTGATCTTCGCCATCGACCGGCGCTCCTCTCGGAAACTCGTGTTAGCAGTACGAGCGTACTGGATTGCCGAACCCGGTGCGCAGCGGGCGGGACGAACGAGGCGCGACACACGTCGGGGCGGGCACCCGGATGCCCGCCCCGATCGTCACGCCGGTACGGCTCAGAGGTCGGCCACGTCCGCCTGCTTGGCCCGGACCGCCTCGGCGGCCTCCTTCAGTGCGGCCAGCTCCGTGTCGGTCAGGTCGGTGGTCACCACCCGACGGACACCCTCGGCCCCGAGCTCGGCCTCCACGCCCAGGTAGACGCCGTCGATGCCGTACTCCCCGGTGACCCAGGCGCAGACCGGCATCACCGCGCCGGAGTCCTCGGCCACCGCCTTGGCCATCCGGGCCGCCGCCGCCGACGGCGCGTAGTACGCCGACCCGGTCTTGAGCAGGGCGACGACCTCGGCCCCACCGTTGCGGGTCCGGACCACCAGCTCCTCGATCTTGTCCGCCGGCAGCAGCTCGGTCAGCGGCTTGCCGTTGACGGTGCACCGCGACGGCACCGGCACCATGGTGTCACCGTGCGAGCCGAGAGTCAGCGTGCGTACGGTCGCCACCGGTACCGCCAGGGTCTCGGCGACGAAGTGGGAGAACCGGGCGGTGTCCAGCATGCCGGCCTGGCCGAGCACCCGGTTGCGCGGGAACCCGGTGGCGATCTGCGCCAGCGCGGTCATCTCGTCGAGCGGGTTGGACACCACGATGACCACCGCGTCCGGGGCGTACCGGGCGATGTTCTCCGCGACGCCGCGGACGATCTTGGCGTTGACCTCCAGCAGGTCCATCCGGCTCATCCCCGGCTTGCGCGGCAGGCCGGCGGTGACGATGACGACGTCCGAGCCGGAGATCACCTCGTAGCCGGAGCCGTCCACCCCGGTGGTCGCACCGACGACCTTGGTCTCGAAGCCCTCGATCGGCCGCGACTGGTTGAGATCGAGGGCCAGTCCCTCGGGCTTGCCCTCGATGATGTCGGTCAGCACGACGGTGTCGAAGACGTCGTACTCGGCCAGGCGCTGCGCGGTCGTCGAGCCGTAGAAGCCGGCCCCGACGACGGTGACCTTCTTGCCCATTGTCGTCTCACTCCCTGCTACCGGGCGAATTTGACGGGACCGTATCAGCCAGGTAACGGCTGAGCGGGTCAGGGGCGCGCCCGGAGACCCACCTCACGCCCACCACACCGATCGGCTCACCGGCCGGCTCACCGGCCGGCCAGGCCCCGCTCGGCCAGTTCCACGACGTTGGTCAGCAGCATGGCCCGGGTCATCGGGCCGATCCCGCCGGGCACCGGGGCCAGCGCACCGGCCACCTCGGCCACGTCCGGTGCCACGTCACCGGTGTACTGGCCCTTGCCGTTCTCGCCGAGCACCCGGGTGATGCCGACGTCGACGACCGTCGCCCCCGGCGTGATCATTTCGGCGGTGACCAGCCCCGGTACGCCCGCCGCAGCGATCACGATGTCGGCCCGGCGGGTGTGGTCGCCCAGATCCAGGGTGCCGGTGTGGCACAGGGTCACCGTGGCGTTCTCACTGCGCCGGGTCAGCAGCAGACCCAGCGGCCGGCCGACGGTGGTGCCCCGGCCGATCACCACCACCTCCGCGCCCCGGATCCGGATCCCGTTGCGGCGCAGCAGGTCGACGATGCCGCGCGGGGTGCAGGCGACCGGCGCGTCGAAACCGAGCACCAGCCGGCCCAGGTTCACCGGGTGCAGCCCGTCGGCGTCCTTGTCCGGATCGACCCGCTCAAGCACCCGCTGGGTGTCGATCTGGGCCGGCATCGGCAGCTGCACGATGTAGCCGTGGCAGGCCGGATCGGCGTTCAGCTCGGCCACCACCGCCTCCACCTGCTCCTGGGTCGCGTCGGCCGGCAGGTCCCGGCGGATCGAGGCGATGCCGACCTCGGCGCAGTCGCGGTGCTTGCCGTTGACGTACGCCTGGGAGCCGGGATCCTCACCGACCAGCACGGTGCCGAGACCAGGCACCACCGACTGCTCCGCGAGCGCCTTGACCCGGGCACGAAGGTTGTCCTTGATGGCGGAAGCCGCCGCCTTGCCGTCCAGAATTGTCGCCGTCACGTCACCGATCGTCTCACGTCGCCCGATCCGCCCCGGTTGGCACCTCGCACGGACCAGCCCGGTCAGGGGCCGCACGGACCAGCCGGTCAGGGCCCTGCGGACCAGCCGGTCAGGGCCGCACGTCGGCGCCGTACGCCGCCGCGACCTGCACCGCCTGGGCCAGGTCGATCCGCGCCCCGGTCAGATCGAGGCCGCGCAGCTCGACCCCGGCCAGATCCGCCCCACGCAGGTCCGTGCCGCGCAGCTTCGCGCTGGTCAGCCGGGCATAGCCGAGGTCCGCCCCGGAAAGATCCACCCGGCTCAGGTCCGCCTCGGTCAGGTCGGCCTCCCGTAGCCGCAGCCCGGACAGCTTCGTCCCGGTCAGGTCCTGGCCGCGCAGCAGCACGAACCCCCAGTCCCCGCCGTCGACGTGCAGCGGGCGCAGCGTGCAGTCGAGGAACTGGGTGCCGGTCAGTTTGCAGTCGGCGAACGTCGCGTCGAAGAACGACGACCGCCGGATCACGCAGTGCAGCAGCGCGCAGTGGGTCAGCCGGGCCGCGTTGGCCCGCACGTTCGCCAGTACGCAGTTGGTGAAGACGCAGCCGGTCAGCACCGCCTCGGTCAGGTCGACGTCGACGAGCTCACAGCGGTCGAAGTGCACCCGGTCGAACTCGTCGAGCGCCCAGTCGGCCCCGACGATCCGCTCCTCGACGCGCTGCTGCGGCGACACGACGACGGCCGGCCGGTCAGTGGAAGAAGTGCCGGGTGCCGGTCAGGTACATGGCGACCCCGGCGGCGTTCGCCGCCGCGATCACCTCGTCGTCCCGGATCGAACCGCCGGGCTGCACCACCGCGCGTACCCCGGCGTCGATCAGCACCTGCAGGCCGTCCGGAAACGGGAAGAACGCGTCGGAGGCGGCCACCGCACCGGCGGCCCGGCCGGCACCGGCCCGGCGCACCGCCAACTCGGCGGCGTCGACCCGGTTGACCTGGCCCATCCCGACCCCGACGGTGGCACCGTCGCGGGCCAGCAGGATCGCGTTGCTCTTCACCGCACGTACCGCCCGCCAGGCAAAGCCCAGGTCGGCCAGCAGGTCCGCGTCAGCCGGAGCACCGGTGGCCAGCCGCCAGCTCGCCGGATCGTCGCCGGCGGCGTCGATCCGGTCGGCGGTCTGCGCCAGCCGGCCGCCGGAGACCTGCCGCCACTCGACCTCCGCCGGCTGCCACGCCGGGGCGAGCAGCAGCCGCAGGTTCTTCTTCCGGGCCAGCACCTCGACCGCGGCCGGGTCGAACCCGGGGGCCACCACCACCTCGGTGAAGATCTCCGCGACCTGGTTGGCCAGCTCGACGGTGACCGGCCGGTTGACCGCGATCACCCCGCCGTACGCGGAGACCGGGTCGCAGGCGTGCGCCTTGCGGTGCGCCTCGGCGACGTCGACACCGACCGCGATGCCGCACGGGTTGGCGTGCTTGATGATCGCCACCGCCGGGGCGGTGAAGTCGTTCGCCGCCCGCCAGGCGGCATCGGCGTCGACGTAGTTGTTGTACGACATCTCCTTGCCGTGCAACTGCTCGGCCTGGGCCAGCCCGGCCGGTGCCGCCGGGTCCAGGTAGAGGGCCGCCCGCTGGTGCGGGTTCTCGCCGTAGCGCAGCACGGCGGCCCGGCGCAGCGCGGTGCCGGCGAACTCCGGCCAGTCGACCGGCTGGTCGGTGTCCGCGCCGACCAGGGTCCGGGCGCACCAG
Organism: Solwaraspora sp. WMMB762; assembly: GCF_049179115.1. Lineage (NCBI taxonomy): Bacteria > Bacillati > Actinomycetota > Actinomycetes > Micromonosporales > Micromonosporaceae > Solwaraspora > Solwaraspora sp. WMMB762. The sequence continues at coordinate 5,656,252 of NZ_JBMHMD010000001.1, read as the reverse complement.
TCGGCGACCGCGACGTCGTACTCGGCGATGTCGGCGAACGCGCGGGCGGCGAGGGCGCGCCGCTGCCGCAGGGTGAAGCCGCCGTCGGCGAGGGCCTGCTCGATCAGCGGGTACGCCGACACCGAGGTGACCACCGCGACGCTGGCGTGGTTCTTCGCCGCCGCCCGCACCATCGCCGGGCCACCGATGTCGATCTGCTCCACACAGCCGTCCAGGTCGGCGCCGGAGGCCACCGTCTGCTGGAACGGGTACAGGTTGGACACCAGCAGGTCGAACGGGGCGACGCCGAGCTCGGCCAGCTGCGTGGTGTGGTCGGCGGAGCGCAGGTCGGCCAGCAGCCCGGCGTGCACGTGCGGGTGCAGCGTCTTGACCCGGCCGTCCAGGCATTCCGGGAAGCCGGTCACGTCCTCCACCCGGACCACCGGCACGCCGGCGGCGGCGATGGTGGTCGCGGTCGACCCGGTGGAGACGATCTCCACCCCGGCGGCGTGCAGCATGGTGGCCAGCTCGACCAGGCCGGTCTTGTCGTAGACGCTGATCAACGCCCGGTGCAGCGGGCGGCGGCCGTCGATGCTCGGGTTCATCGGATGGTGACCTTTCGATGCGAGATGGTCCAGCCGTGCCGGACCAGCCGGCCGACGTACTCGACGAGCTGCGCCCGTTCCGCTTCCTTGATCCGCTCGGTCAGGCTGGCCTCGTCGTCGTCCGGCTCGACCGGGACCGCGACCTGCGCGACGATCGGTCCGGTGTCGACGCCGGCGTCGACGAAGAAGAGCGTGGCACCGGCCAGCTTGACCCCGTAGGCGAGGGCGTCCCGCGGTCCGTTCATGCCGGGGAACGCGGGCAGCAGCGAGTTGTGGGTGTTGACGTAGCGGTCCCCGAAGGCGGCCAGGAACCGGGCGCCGACCAGCTTCAGGAAGCCGGCCGAAACGATCAGGTCCGGCTGGTACGCGGCGACCTCGGCGGTCAGCGCGGCGTCCCAGTCGGCCCGGCTGGCGTGGTCGGCGACCCGGGCCACGAAGGTGGGCACCCCGGCGGCCTTGGCCCGGTCCAGCCCGGCGATCCCGTCCCGGTCCGCGCCGACCGCGACGACGACCGCGCCGTACGCGGGGTCCTCGGTGGCGTCGAGCAGCGCCTGCAGATTGGTGCCGGAGCCGGAGACGAGCACCACGAGTCTGGCCGGGGACGAGGTCACCCGAGCACCCTACCCGGCCGCCGACGAGGCCCCGCCCAGGTCCCGCCCAGGTCCCGCCCAACGCGACGGGCGGGCGCGACGGGCGGCAGGATTTGCGCTGACCAGATACGCTGCCCGACGCTCGGGCAAAAACACGATCTCCGACCGCCCTGAGCGTCGTCGTCATGAAGGAGCTCTCTGTGCAGCCCGGCTACCCAGGCCAAGATCCGTACGGCCAGCAGCCCCAGCAGCCCCAGGACCCGACCTCGTCGCCACCGTCCGACCCGTACGGTCAGCCGCCGTCCTCGGGGCAGCCCTACTCGGACCCGTACGGCCAGCAGCCGCCGTCGTCAGGACAGCCCTACTCGGACCCGTACGGCCAGCAGCCGCCGCCGGGGCAGCCGTACCCGCAGCAGCCGCCGGGGCAGCCCTACGGTGACCCGTACGCGCAGCAGCCGGTGCCGGGCCAGCCGTACCCCGCCGGCGGCTACGGCATGCCGGGCCAGCAGAAGAACAACAACCTGGGCCTGATCGGCATGATCGTCGGCATCGCCTCGCTGGTGCTGGCCGTGTGCTGCCCGCTGCTCGGCATTCCGGCCGGGATCGCCGGCGCGGTGCTCGGCTTCCTCGGCAAGAACAAGGTCGACCAGGGCCTGGCCGACAACCGTGGCCAGGCGATGGCCGGGCTGATCTGCGGCGCGATCGGGGTGGTGCTCGGCATCGCGAACTCGATCCTCGGCGTTCTGCTGGACTTCGGCAGCGGGTTCAACAGCATCTGAGCCAGGCTCTGTGACGCGACCCGATCAGGGCGTCCCGGATCGTCCGGGGCGCCCTGTGCCGTTGCCGAGATGTCCCTGCCCGGCACCGGACCGGGCGGCGGCGGACCGGGCGGCGGCGGACCGGGCGGCGGCGGACCGCCGCTGGCGGGGCGCGGACCGGTCCGCCGGAGGTGCCGCCACCGCCCGCGCCGCCGCCGCGCCGACCACCGCCCCGACCGCGACCACCGCGCTCGACACCACCGCCACCTGCCAGGCGACCGGGCCGACGTCGGCGAGCCGCCCGGCACCGAGCGGCCCGCCGGACACCGCCGCCGCACCGCCCAGGAACAGTCCGGCCACCGGCCCGCTGATCAGGGCAGCACCGATCAGCACCGGCCAGCCGGGCAGCCCGGCACCACCCCGGTCGGACCCCGCCGGCCAGCGGCGGGCCAGCACCCACCCGGTGGTCATCCCGGCCAGCACCGGCAGGGCGAGCAACGCCGCGCTGAGCCCGCCGGCCGGGCCGTTGGGCAGCCCGGCGAACAACGGGACCGCTGGCAGGCTGCCGAGGGTGACTTCGGTGGTCCGTACCGCCGTGTCGGATCCGAGCGCGAAGCCCGGCCCAAGTAGGTAGGCGGTCGCCCAGATGGTGGCGTTCGGCGCGTAGGCGATGCTGAGCAGCGTGATCCCGGCCTGCCCGGCCACCCCGGCCCGGTACACCCCGATGGTGTCGGCGGCGTCCCCACCGCTGATCGCCACGGACAGCCCGGCCACGGCGGCGCCGGCACCGAGCACCAGCAGCGCGGCGACCAGCCCGGCCCGCGCCGCGTGCCGGAGCAGGTCGGGGCAGCGCGCCGCCAGTCGGCGCAGCGTTCCGGTGGTCTGGCCGGCTCCGAGCAACGCGCCGATCCCGCCGAACGCCGCCAGCGTGCCCCCGGCCCGCAGCGGTTCGACCGCCGTGGTAGCGCTGTTGGTGACGTGCGCGGCGGCGGCGCCCAGCGCGCCGTACGCGGTCGCGACGGCAAACGCGACGACGATCGCCCGGCCGGCGGACCCGCGGTGCCGGGCACCGACCGCCCGGGTGGTGTGCACCCCGGCCCGGTAGATCCGCCAGGCGGCGAGCGCGCTGAGCAGCAGCGGCGGCAGGCCGAGCGGACCGGTCGGCGTGTCCAGCGGTACGCCGTGCCCGAGCAGCCAGGCGGCCAGACCGATCCGGGCCGCGCCGAGGACCGACGAGTCGCCTTCGGCGAGTCGGATCAGCCACATCACCACCGCGACCGGCAGGTACGACACGACGGCGGCCCACAGGGTGGTCACCGAGGCCGCGACGGCCAGCGGGGCCCGGCCACGGCGGGCGGCGCCGGGGGCACGGCCGGGGCCGGGGTGCCGAACGGCGTCGACCGACGCGGTACTGTCCGCCGTCCGTGGCGGATCCGGGGGGTGGGCTGCCATCGTGCCTACTTTGGCACGTGGGCGCACTGATCCGGCGGCAATATCGCCGTGGCCTGGCCGGTCACCTGCCGAACCCGCCGACATTCCGGTCATTTGGCCGTACGCTCGGTGCTGGACCGCGCCGTCGACGACGGCGGTTGTCGAGTTGACGGGGGATCCTGCCGATGACCCAGTATCCACCGGCCGCAGCGTCGGCCGGCAGCGACCGCAGCACCTTGTGGGGTGTGCTCGGCATCGTGGTCGGCCTGCTCTGCTGCGGTATCCTCGGCATCGTCTTCGGCGCACTGTCGATCCGCGACGCCAACCGCTTCCGGAAGTCCCCGGTGCTCGGCTGGGTGGCCATCGTGCTGAGCGTGCTGAACATCATCGCCAACGCCAGCTTCTGGGCCACCGGGAACTACCCGATCGGCTGACCACACGACGACGGCCGCCGACCGGTCTCCCGGTCGACGGCCCATGTCGGCTGTGGCCGGTCAGCCGCCGGTGATCACCTGACGCATCAGCCGGGCGGTCTCGCTCGGCGTACGGCCGACCTTGACTCCGGCCGCCTCCAGCGCGACCTGCTTGGCGGCGGCGGTACCCGCCGAGCCGGAGATGATCGCACCGGCGTGGCCCATCGTCTTGCCGGGCGGGGCGGTGAACCCGGCGATGTAGCCGACCACCGGTTTGGTCACGTTCGCCTTGATGAACTCCGCGGCCCGCTCCTCGGCGTCGCCGCCGATCTCGCCGATCATCACGATCGCGTCGGTCTCCGGGTCCTCCTGGAAGGCCGCCAGCGCGTCGATGTGGGTGGTGCCGATGACCGGGTCACCGCCGATACCGACGCAGGTGGAGAAGCCGATGTCGCGCAGCTCGTACATCAGCTGGTAGGTCAGCGTGCCGCTCTTGCTGACCAGGCCGATCCGGCCGGCCGGGGTGATGTCCGCCGGAATGATGCCGGCGTTCGAGGCACCCGGGGAGGCGATGCCCGGACAGTTCGGACCGACGATCCTGGTCTTGCCGCCCTTAACCGTGTTGTAGGCCCAGAAGGCGGTCGAGTCGTGCACCGGGATGCCTTCGGTGATCACCACGGCGAGCGGGATCTCGGCGTCGATCGCCTCGATCACCGCCGCCTTGCAGAACGCCGGCGGGACGAAGATGACCGTGACGTCGGCTCCGGTCTCCTTCATCGCCTCGCCGACGTTGGCGAACACCGGCAGCCGGGTGTCGCCGAACTCGACCTGCTGCCCGGCCTTGCGCGGGTTGACCCCGCCGACGACGGTGGTGCCGGCGGCGAGCATCCGCCGGGTGTGCTTGGAGCCCTCGGAGCCGGTCATCCCCTGCACGATGACCTTGGAGTCCTTGGTCAGCCAGATCGCCATCTCGATCACTGTCCTTCCGGGCGGCCGGACGCCGCTGCGGCGAGCTGCGCGGCCCGCTCGGCCGCTCCGTCCATGGTGTCGACCCGCTCGACGAGGGGGTTGGCGGCCGAGTCGAGGATCGCCCGGCCCGCCTCGGCGTTGTTGCCGTCCAGCCGGACGACGAGCGGCTTGGTCACCGTCTCTCCGCGCTGTTCGAGCAGAGCCAGCGCCTGGACGACGCCGTTGGCCACCTCGTCGCAGGCGGTGATCCCGCCGAAGACGTTGACGAACACGGTCCGCACGTCCGGGTCGGAGAGCACGATCTCCAGCCCGTTGGCCATCACCGCGGCGCTGGCGCCACCGCCGATGTCGAGGAAGTTGGCCGGTTTGACGCCGCCGTGCGCCTCGCCGGCGTACGCCACCACGTCGAGGGTGGACATGACCAGGCCGGCCCCGTTGCCGATGATCCCGACCGAGCCGTCGAGCTTGACGTAGTTGAGGTCCTTCTCCTTGGCCCGCTGCTCCAGCGGGTCGACCGCGGACTGGTCGACCATCGCCTCGTGGTCGGGGTGCCGGAAACCGGCGTTCTCATCCAGGGTGACCTTGGCGTCGAGGCAGAGCACCCGACCCTCGGGGGTCCGGGCCAGCGGGTTCACCTCGACCAGGGTGGCGTCCTCGGCGATGAACGCCTGCCAGAGGCGGACCGCGATCTCGGTGATCTGGTCGGTGAGCTCGGCCGGAAAGCCGGCGGCGGTGACGATCTCGGCGGCCTTGGCCTCGTCCACCCCGACGTTGGCGTCGATGGCGATCTTCGCCACCCGCTCCGGCGTCTCGGCGGCGACCTGCTCGATGTCCATCCCGCCCGCGACACTGGCGATGCAGAGGAAGGTGCGGTTGGCCCGGTCCAGCAGGTACGACAGGTAGTACTCGTCGGCGATGTCGGCGGTCACCGTCAGCATCACCTTGCCGACGGTGTGCCCCTTGATGTCCATACCGAGGATGTTGGTGGCGTGGCTGACCGCCTCGTCGGCGTCCTCGGCCAGCTTCACGCCGCCGGCCTTGCCTCGACCACCGACCTTGACCTGGGCCTTGACCACGACACGGCCGCCGAGGCGCTCGGCGATCGCGCGGGCCTCTTCCGGGGTGGTGGCGACGCCGCCGGCGAGCACGGGCAACCCGTGTCGCTCGAACAGCTCGCGCCCCTGGTACTCGTACAGGTCCACGTTTGCGCGTCCCGTTCCGTCTCCGCGGCGCGCCGTCGCGCCGCCGCCAGCGTGCAGAATCAGATGATTTCCCGGTCACGAGCGGTGACCGGCCATTGGCGCAGCCTAACCACCCGGCCCTGGGACGCCAGTAGGCGGGCGGACGGTGTGCGCAACTGCACACATCCGGCGAGCCGCCCACCCAGCCGTACGGCGACCCGGCCGCGACCACCGGCACGGCCCCCGAAAATAAGGTGTGCCGGCGACGTAACCCCCGGTGACAGGTGTCGTTGAGTGAGGTGTCGGAAACGCAGCGCGGGGCCGACGGAAGCGGCCGATGCCCTGTCGGTCGAGGGGTGGCGGCGGGGCATCGTGCATGGAGAGGCCGGACGTGTGAGGGGTGCGTCCGGCCTCTCACCCTTTTCGCTGGGTCGCTCACCTTTTCACTGGGCGGGGACGTTGCCGCTTCACTGGGCGGGGACGTTGCCGCGGACCCAGTCGACAATGTCGGCGGTGCTCGCCCCGGGGGTGAAGATCCTGGCCACGCCGAGCGCGCTGAGTGCCGCGATGTCCTCGTCGGGGACGATGCCTCCACCGAAGACCACGATGTCGTCCGCACCCCGCTCGCGCAGCAGGTCGAGCACTCGGCGGAACAGCGTCAGGTGCGCGCCGGACAGCACGGAGAGCCCGATGGCGTCGGCATCCTCCTGGATGGCGGTCTCGACGATCTGCTCCGGTGTCTGGTGCAGACCGGTGTAGATGACTTCGATGCCGGCATCCCGCAACGCCCTGGCCACCACTTTGACGCCGCGGTCGTGGCCGTCGAGACCAGGCTTCGCCACCACCACCCGGATCCGAGTCTCCATCGCTGCCCGCCTCCTGCCGACCGGTCGATCCTTAACGAAGGTTAACCAACCTCGGCACATCGCCGGCAGCCCGGCCGACCCCGAGCCGCAACCCCGAATCCACCCTGACTGAACGCACGATAAGTAATGCTCAATGTAACCAGCAGTTACCAACGAGTGGCCCGATAAAAGGTTACGAAATCGGGCAATACACAACGGACGGTCGCAGATCGTCAACAGTTTTTCGCGAGTCGGGTTGTGGCGACCCTAGGGGTTGGCTACCGTGTCCACGGTTGTCCTCTGGCTCCGGCCAGAACCAACCCGGCCAACGAGCGTTAATCCCAGGTTCCGCAACGAGGTCCCGGATGCTCGCACCGCCGCCGAACTACCCGCCGATGGAGGGTGTGCGTGCGCCAGCGCCTGTCGTCAGAGCCCGATCGATATCGGGGTCGTCGCCGCGTACCGACTCCACCCCGTAGCCGCTACGCGGCGGTCATGACCACCGCCGTCGTCGGCGCGGGTGTCGTCGCCCTCGGGGCCAGCGCGATGCCCGACGCCAAGACACTCAGCCCGTCGGCCCTGGCCGACCTGGAGAACAGCGTCGCGCTGAGCGACCAGGCTCTGGAGATCGACGACCAGGCCCTCGACCTGGACAGCCAGATCAGCGAGCGGGCCGAGGACGCCGAGCGCGCCTCCCGGGACGCCGACCGGACCCCGGCCACCTCGATGACCCAGGCCGCTCCGGACGTGTGGATGCTGCCACTGCGCGGCTACACCTTCACCTCCCCGTACGGCATGCGCTGGGGAAAGCTGCACGCCGGCGTCGACCTAGCCGCCGCCGAGGGCACCCCGTTCCACTCGATCCACGCTGGCACGGTCACCCTCGCCGGTTGGAACGGCGGCTACGGCTACTGCGTGATCGTCAAGCACGACGACGGGACCGAGGCCGTCTACGGCCATGCGTCCCGGCTGCGGGTCACCGCCGGTCAGCGGGTGGAAGCCGGTGATCTGCTCGGCGACGTCGGCAACACCGGCCACTCCTACGGCGCCCACCTGCACCTCGAGGTGCACGTGGACTCGGAGCCGCAGGACCCGATCACCTGGCTGCGGGGCAAGGGAGTGGACCTCAAGCTGCAGGTCGAGGCGATCTACGGTGGCGTCGTCGAGCCCTGACACTCTAAGTGACTGACGAAAACCGCTCAGACCGTACGGTCTGAGCGGTTTTCTTGTGCAGTTCGGTCGCCCGTACCAGCGAAAATATGTCCTACGTCACACTGGATCTTGTGATCTGCACCACTACCGGTCGGGCCAGCGAATCCCCCATCTGACCACGGAGAGTCACGAAAGTCCGGCCTCCGGGCGGTGCGCGCCGACTTCTCCGCCTACCCGGTACCCACCCTCTGTGCCTGGCACACCACCATTTCCGGGTCCGTGCCCCCCTTACCACGGAGGTCACCCCCGTGTCGCACCCCGAGCCCCCGGAGCGCAGCAAGCCCTCGACCCGGCGTCGGTCACCAGGGCTGCACCGGCTGGTTCCGCCCGGCAAGCACGCCCAGGTGGCGGAGTTCGGCCGCCGGACCCGTACCGCCGCCCTCACCGCGCTGGCCGTCGCGGCCCTCGCTATCGGCGGCGCGGCCACCGCACTCAACTCCGCCCCCGACCCCGCCGCGACCGATCCGGCGACGACCTCGGCCCTCGCCGACCGGGCCGACTCGGCGGGACGCGCCGACCGGAGCACCCGTCAGCCGACGACCACCCCGGACAGCGGCGGGGACGAGACCGGTTTCGGCCCGGCGCCCACCGACAGCAGCACCAGCCGCGCCGAGGAGACCGGTCAACCGGCGGACCCGACCGAAGCAGCCGACGACGCCGCGCCGACCGGGACCGACGACGAGACCGCGAGATCGACCGACGACGCCGCGAGGCAGACCGACGACGCCGGCAGCGACGGCAATGACCCGGCCACGACCGCGGCGGCGGCGGCGAGTACAGCGGCCAGCACGGCCGACTGGGTCACCCCGATGCCCGGCGCCCAGATCACCTCCTGCTACGGCCAGCGCTGGGGCGTGCTGCACGCCGGGATCGACCTGGCCCTGCCGGCCGGCACCCCGGTGCTCGCCGCCGGCGCCGGAACGGTGCAGGTCGCCGGCTGGGCGTACACCGGGTACGGGATCTCGGTGGTGATCGACCACGGCGGCGGTGTACTCACCCACTACGCGCACCTCTCCGCGACCAGCGTCGCCGTCGGTGACCAGGTGGCCCCCGGGGACACCATCGGCGCGGAGGGCTCCACCGGCGACTCCACCGGCCCGCACCTGCACTTCGAGGTGCACGTCGGCGGGCTGTGGAGCCAGGTGGACCCGGCCCCGTGGATGCGCGAACGCGGCGTCGACCTGGGCTGCTGACCGCTGCGGTACGGGCCGGGTCAGATCTTCTCGATCGGCGCGTGCCGCAGCACCAGCCACATCGTCTGGTCACCGAAGTCGACCTGGGCCCTGGCTCCCGGCCCGTGCCCCTCCACGGCCAGCACCCGGCCCAGCCCGTACCGCTGGTGGTTGACCCGCTCCCCCACCGTCACCTTGGGCGCGGTGGGCAGCTCGCTGGCGGTGCTCAGCCGGCTCGGATCCACCCCGAGCCGCTGAGCGAGGCGGGCGGCCTTCGGCGTACCGCCGGCGAAGCCGCCGCCGCGCGCGACCGGCGACCGGTCCGCGGCGGCCGACCGCCCACCGACCCCGCCACCCGTGCCCGACCAGGAGGTGTACGCCGCCTCGGTCCGCTCCCAGCGGACCAGCTCGGCCGGCAACTCGGAGAGGAACCGCGACGGCGGGTTGTACGCCGGCTGCCCCCACGCGGCCCGGGTCACCGACCGGGACAGGAACAGGCGCTGCCGGGCCCGGGTGATCCCGACGTACGCCAGCCGCCGCTCCTCCTCCAGCTCCCCGGTGTCGCCGAGAGCCCGCAGGTGCGGGAAGACGCCGTCCTCCAGGCCGGTCAGGAAGACCACCGGGAACTCCAGGCCCTTGGCGGTGTGCAGGGTCATCAGGGTGACCACACCCTGGTGGTCCGGGTCGTCGTCGGGCACCTGGTCGGCGTCGGCGACCAGCGCGACCTGCTCCAGGAAGCCGGCGACGGTCGCCGGCTCGTCGGACGCCTCGACCCGCTCGGTGTACTCGCGGGCCACGCTGACCAGCTCCTGCAGGTTCTCCACCCGGCCGGCGTCCTGCGGATCCAGGCTCTCCTCCAGCTCGGTCAGGTAACCCGAGCGCAGCAGCACCGACTCCAGTGCCTCCTCCGGGGTGGTGGTGGCCAGTTGCTCCCGTACCCCGTCGAGCAGCGCCACGAAGTCGGCGATCGCGTTCGCCGCCCGGGTGGAGATCCCCGGTGCCTCGGTCGCCCGCCGCAGCGCGGCACCGAACGAGATCCGCTCGCGGGCGGCCAGCGCCTCGACGCACGCCTCGGCCCGGTCGCCGATGCCCCGACGCGGCGTGTTGAGCACCCGCCGGATGCTCACCGTGTCGTCGGCGTTGACCACCGCCCGCAGATAGGCCAGCGCGTCGCGGACCTCCTTGCGCTCGTAGAAGCGCACCCCGCCGACCACCTTGTACGGCAGGCCGACCCGGATGAACACCTCCTCGAAGACCCGGGACTGGGCGTTGGTGCGGTAGAAGACCGCCACGTCGCCCGGGCGGGCCGCGCCGTCGTCGCACAACCGGTCGATCTGCCGGGCCGCCCAGTCCGCCTCGGCGTGCTCGGTGTCGGCGACGTAGCCGACGATCCGCTCGCCGTCGCCCTGATCGCTCCACAGGCGCTTCGGCTTGCGACCGGCGTTGTTGGTGATCACCGCGTTGGCGGCGGTCAGGATCGTCTGGGTGGAGCGGTAGTTCTGCTCCAGCAGGATCGTGCGGGCCTGGGCGAAGTCCCGCTCGAACTCCAGGATGTTGCGGATGGTCGCGCCCCGGAAGGCGTAGATGGACTGGTCGGCGTCGCCGACCACGCAGAGCTCCCCCGGCGGTACGTCGTCCGAACCGTCCCCCACCAGCTCCTTGACCAGCTGGTACTGCGCGTGGTTCGTGTCCTGGTACTCGTCGACCAGCACGTGCCGGAACCGCCGCCGGTAGCTGCCGGCCACGTGCGGGTGGGCCTGCAGCAGGTGCACCGTCGTCATGATCAGGTCGTCGAAGTCGAGCGCGTGCGCCTCGCGCAGCCGGCGCTGATAGAGCGTGTACGCCTCGGCCAGGGCCCGCTCGTTGGGGCCGGCCGCCCGGTCGGCGAACGTCTCCGGGTCGACCAGCTCGTTCTTCAGGTTCGACACCTGGGTGGCCAGCCCTCGGGCCGGGTAGCGCTTCGGGTCCAGGTCGAGCTCCCGGGCGACCAGTTGCATCAGCCGCCGCGAGTCGTCCGCGTCGTAGATGGAGAACGTCGACTTCAGCCCGGCGTGCTCGTGCTCGGCCCGCAGGATTCGCACACAGGCGGAGTGGAAGGTGGAGACCCACATCATCCGGGCCCGTGGCCCGACCAGGTTGCCGACCCGCTCCTTCAGCTCACCGGCCGCCTTGTTGGTGAAGGTGATCGCCAGGACCTCACCGGGGTGGGTCTGCCGGGCCGCGAGCAGGTAGGCGATCCGGTGGGTGAGCACCTTGGTCTTGCCGGAACCGGCACCGGCCACGATCAGCAGCGGGCCACCGGCGTGGGTGACTGCCTCCCGTTGCGGGCCGTTGAGCCCGGTCAGCAGCGCGGCACCGGCCAGATTGGGTTCAACCGACCCTCGGCCGGCCACACCGGGCTCGACCGGGGGCGGTCCGGCCGACGGACCGTCCCGATCTGGGGCAGGTGCGGATGGGGCCGCTGGGGTTTCGAAGAGTGGATGCATCGCACGGCGAGTCTATGCCGCACGACCGACAGCCCTGCGCCGCCCGCGCCGCCAGCCCGGATCGCAGGCTCAGGCCCGCCCAAGCTCAGGCCCGCCCAAGCTCGGGCCCGCCAAGCTCAGGCCGTCGGCGCGCTGGGTGTCTTCCCAGAGGATGGCGGAATTCTTGCGCTGGCGTCACCGGCCTGGGCATACTCGTAGCGTGATCCGCCAGGCACGATTTTTCTTTAGCTACGGTTCCGGGAGTCCGGCTGCCGTAGGTCGCGCCTGATCATCAGACCTACAAGTGCCCCGGGCTCTCGCGAGAGCCCGGGGCACTTCGCGTTCCGGGTTCCGCGTCCACCGGGGCCGGACAGTCCAGGAGGCAGGACATGGGGACCAACGCCGTTGCGCACACCGCCGACAGCAGCGCGACGCCACCGGCCGGCACCGCCGAGGAGGCGAGCCAACCGGGCGCGACCGGCTCAACGGGGCGATCCGACGGTCGGCACCAGACCGGGACGGACGCGCCGGAGGCGGCCGATCGCATCCTGGCCATCCGGAACAGGATCAACGAGATCGACGACGCCCTGATCGCGCTCTGGCAGGAACGGGCCGAGCTGTCGAAGCAGGTGGGCGCGGTGCGGATCGCCTCGGGCGGCACCCGGCTGGTGCTCTCCCGGGAACGTGAGATCGTCGACCGCTACCGGTCGGAGCTGGGTGCCGACGGCACCCAGTTGGCGCTGCTGGTGCTGCGGGCAGGCCGCGGCCCGTTGTGATCACCGCCCGGCACCTGCGATGGCCGGCCGACCGGCCCGCACGGTGCCCAGCCGGCCCGCCCAGGCCGTGCGTCGAGGTGACGCGAGGCGACGAGCGGGCCGGCGCCGGGACTACTCGGTGACCCGCACGACGTTGCGTACCTCGGCGAAGTGGCAGGCGCTGGGGTGCGCCGAAGCGTCCCGTACCGTCAGGGTCGGTTCCTCGGCGGCGCAGATGTCCTGCGCCTTCCAGCAGCGGGTCCGGAACCGGCAGCCCGACGGCGGGTCGGCCGGTGACGGCACGTCGCCTTCCAGCACGATCTGGTCCCGCAGGCCGCGTACCGTCGGGTCGGGCAGCGGGACCGCGGAGAGCAACGCCTGGGTGTACGGGTGGGTCGGCTGCTCGTAGATTTCCTCCTCGGTGCCGATCTCCGCGATCTTGCCGAGGTACATCACGCCGACCCGGTGCGCGATGTGCCGCACCACCGACAGGTCGTGGGCGATGAAGATGTACGACAGCCCCAGTTCCTTCTGCAGCTGCTCCAGCAGGTTGATCACCTGAGCCTGGATCGACACGTCCAGCGCGGAGACCGGCTCGTCGCAGAGGATGATCTCCGGGCGCAGCGCCAGCGCCCGGGCGATGCCGATCCGCTGCCGCTGCCCGCCGGAGAACTGGTGCGGGTAGCGGTTGATGTGGTCCGGGTTGAGGCCGACCAGTTCCAGCAGCTCCTGGACCCGGCGGCTACGGTCGCCTTTCGGCGCCACGTCCGGGTGGATCTCGAACGGTTCGCCGATCAGGTCGCCGACCGTCATCCGCGGGTTCAGCGAGGTGTACGGATCCTGCATCACCAGCTGGATGTTGCGCCGGGCCCGGCGCATCTCGGCGCCGCTGCGGCCGGCGATGTCCGCACCGTGCACCATGATCGAGCCGGACGACGGGGTCTCCAACCCGACCAGCAGCTTGGCCAGGGTGGACTTGCCGCACCCGGACTCGCCGACGATGCCGAGCGTCTCGCCCCGGTGCAGCTGGAGGTTGATCCCGTCCACCGCGCGGACCGCGCCGATCTGCCTCTTGAACAGGATGCCCTGGGTCAGCGGGAAGTGCTTGACCAGGTCCTTGGTCTCCAGGACAACGTCACTCATCGCCCTTGACCTCCTTCCAGAAGTGGCAGGCGGAGGTCCGGCTCGGGGCCAGCGCGAACCGGGGCGGCTCCGGGTCGGCCCGGCAGACATCCTGCGCGTACCGGCAGCGCGGGTTGAACGAGCAGCCGGCCGGGATGTTCGTCAACGCGGGCGGCAGGCCCTTGATGACGTTCAGCTCCTGGCCCTTGAGGTCGATCCGGGGGATCGATTCCAGCAGCGCCTTGGTGTACGGGTGGGCCGGCGAGGCGTAGATGTCCCGCACCGGCGCCTCCTCGACGACCCGACCGGCGTACATGACCGAGATCCGGTCGGCGACGTCGGCCACCACCCCCATGTCGTGGGTGATCAGCACCAGGCCCATGTTGCGTTCCCGCTGCAGCTCCGCGAGCAGGGCCATCACCTGGGCCTGGACGGTGACGTCGAGGGCGGTGGTCGGCTCGTCGGCGATCAGCACCTCGGGGTCGAGAGCCAACGCCATCGCGATCATCACCCGCTGGCGCATGCCACCGGAGAACTGGTGCGGGAAGTCGCTGACCCGTTGTTTGGCGGCCGGGATCTTCACCAGGTCGAGCAGTTCGACCGCCCGGGCCTTTCCGTCGGCCCGGGACATTCCCCGGTGCTTGCGGAACAGCTCGGAGAGCTGGAAGCCGACGGTGAACACCGGGTTCAACGCCGACAGCGCGTCCTGGAAGATCATCGCGACCCGGTTGGCCCGGATCTTGCGCCGCTGCGATTCGGGCAGCTTGAGCAGATCCACGCCCCGGTACTTGATTTCGCCGCCGGTGACGAACCCGGGCGGTGAGTCGATGATGCCCATGATCGCCTGGGCGGTGACGCTCTTTCCGCAGCCGGACTCACCCAGGATGGCCAGGGTCTCGCCGGCCTGCAACGAGAAGCTCACCCCGTTGACCGCGCGGGCGATGCCGTTGCGGGTGCGGAACTCGACCTGCAGGTCGTTGACCTCCAGCGGCGGTGCGCTGGCGTCGAGCCCGGGCAGCGCGTCGATGGTGGCGGTGATGTCTCTGTCTGTCGCCATGGCTCACCTCACCGCAGCTTCGGGTCGAGGGCGTCGCGCAGCGCGTCGCCCATGAGGATGAAGGAGAGCACCGTGCCGACCAGCAGCCCGCACGGGAAGAGCAGCAGCCACGGGTGGTCCAGGAAGTAGACCTGGTGCTGGGAGATCATGATGCCCCAGGACTCCTCCGGTGGCTGCAGGCCGACGCCGAGGTAGGTCAGCGTCGCCTCGGCGGAGACGAACGCGCCCAGGGTGATCGTCGCGTAGACGACCATCGGGGCGATCGCGTTCGGCAGGATGTGCCGGAACATCAGCCGGCCGTGCCCGGCCCCCATCGCCTTGGCCGCCTGCACGTAGTCCAGGCCCTTGGAGGAGAGCACGCTGCCGCGCATGATCCGGGCGATGGTGGTCCAGCCGAGCACGATCAGCACAGCGGCCAGCGTCCAGACGTTCTGCTGCTTGATCACGGTCAGGAAGACGATCGCACCGAGCAGGAACGGCAGCGAGAAGAAAATGTCGGTGATCCGCGAGATGATCGCGTCCACCCAGCCGCCGAAGTAGCCGGCGAGCAGCCCGGCGATGCCACCGAGCAGGACGATGCCCAGCGTGGCGAAGATCGCGATCTGCAGCGACGGCCGGGCCCCGTGGATGGCGTGCGAGTAGTAGTCGCAGCCCAGGTTGTTGAACCCGAACGGGTGCTCCCAGCTGGGCGCGATCCGGGTCCGCTGGACGTCACAGGCGCGCGGGTCCTGCCGGGTCCACAGGGTGGGGAAGGCGGCCATCGACGCGACCAGCAGCACGTAGATCGACGCGGCGATGAAGACCGGGTCACGCAGCAGTTGCCGCCGGGCGTCGGCCCACAGGCTGGCGTTGCGTTCGGTGGTGGCCGGGGCCGGTTCGGGTGGCGGTGGCGCCACCTCGGTGCCGCCGGCGGGGGCCGTGGGATGGGTCGGGTCACTCATGGTGGCACCTCGCTACGCTCGGTCCGCCGTGGATCAACACGGCGCCGGGCCGGATGTTCGGTCCATTGCGATCACTCATAGCGGATCCTCGGGTCGAGGACCGCGTAAAGCAGGTCCACCAGCAGGTTCACCAGCAGGAAGACCATGACCAGCATGGTCACCACGCCGATCGCCACCGAGGCTTCACCGGAGGTGGCGGCCTGGGCGACCAACGATCCGATACCGCGTACGTTGAAGATCCGCTCGGTGACCACCGCGCCGCCCATCAGCGAGCCGATGTCGACACCGAGGTACGTGATCACCGGGATCAGCGAGTTGCGCAGCGTGTGCACGCCGATGACCCGCCGGTTCGCCAGACCCTTGGCCTTGGCGGTACGCACGTAGTCGGCCCGGATGTTCTCCATGATGCTGGTCCGGGTGAGCCGGGCGGTGGTGGCCAGGGAGACCGCGCCGAGCACCATGCCGGGGATGACCAGGCTGGCGGTCGGGTAGTCGGCGATGAACCCGGCGCCGAAGACGCCTCGGGAGATCAGTTCCGGTATCCAGTCCTGCCCACGTAGGACGTTGCCGAACTCGACGCCGACGTACTGGCGGACCACGACGCCGAGGACGAAGATCGGCACGGAGATGACGAAGACCGTGGAGATCTTCACCAGGTAGTCCCAGAAGCTGCCGTTACGCAGCCCAGCCAGGACACCGGCGAAGATGCCGATGACCGCCTCGAAGACGATGGCGATGAGCACCAGCTTGAGAGTGTGCGGCAGGGCCCGGGAGACCAGTTCGGTGACCGGCTCCTGCTGCAGGTTGATGCCGAAGTCGAAGCGCAGGAAGATGTCCTGCAGGCGGTCGAAGAACAGACCGAAGCACGGGTTGCCCGGCTGCTCCAGGCAGGGGTCGCCGAAGCCGAGCTTCTCGGTCATGGCGGCGAGCTGCGCTTCGGTCGGCTTGCGGTCGCCGAAGATCGCCCGGACCGGGTTGCCGCTGAACTGGATGCCCAGCGACGTGACGTAGTGCAGTAGGAACATGGTGCCCAGCACGGTGGGGATGAACTGGAGCAACCGTCGGATGACGTAGCGCCCCATCTGGGGGGTCTCCTCTCGGCGCTAAACGTGGCGGCAACAGGCCCCCTCGTGGGAGTTCCCGTTGCCGCCACGTCGCGTTACGACTTGATCAGTCAGACTCGCAGGTCAGGAGTTCTTCAGAGTGATCTTGCCGTACTCAGCGTCCGAGATCTTGTTCCAGTGGAACTCGTCGACGTTCTCGCCGTACAGCGCGGCGATCTTGCTGAACCACATCGGGATGACCGGCATGTCCTCCACGATGATGTCCTCGGCCTGGTTGTAGAACGGGATCGCCGCCTCGAGGTCCGCCGCGGCGTCGCCCTGGGCGATCAGCGCGTCGAAGTCGGGGTTGTTGTAGCCCGAGCTGTTGCTGTCCGAACCGGAGCCGTAGAGCGGGTAGAGGTAGGTCTCGACCACCGGGTAGTCCGGGCCCCAGCCGAGCCGGAACGGACCGGTGAACTCCTTCTCGTCGGCGGTCGCCAGGTACTCGGGGAACTGCAGGTTGACCTTCAGCTCGTAGTCGATGCCCAGCGCGGCCTTCAGCTGGTCGCCGACCGCCTGCAGCCACTGCTCGTGACCGGCACCGGCGTTGGCCCACAGCACCAGCGGCTCGCCGTCCCAGCCGCCGGCCTCTTCCAGCAGCTCCTTGGCCCGGTCGACGTCCTGGGTGCAGTACTCGCAGACGCCCGGACGGTAGCCGTCGAAGGTCGGCGCCACGACGCCCTCGGCGGGGGTGAACCGGCCGTCGAAGACGGCGTCGATGATGCCCTGCCGGTCGATCGCGAGCGAGAAGGCCTGCCGCACCCGCTTGTCGGCGAAGCGCTCGTCGTAGGTCGGGAAGCCGACGTAGGTGAAGCTGTCGCCGGGGGCCTCGTACATCCGGTCGCCGTACTGCTGCTTGGCCTCCTGGTACCGCGCCGGCGGGATGGTGTACATCACGTCCAGCTCGCCGGACTGGAAGGCGGCGTAGCCGGCGTCCACATCGGCGTAGATCTTGTAGTCCAGGACGTCGGCCGCGCCCTTTTCCTCACCGGCCCAGGTCTCGCTGCGCGCCAGCTGGATCCGCTGGTCGTGCTCCCAGCTGCCCTCGATCTTGTACGGACCGTTGCCGATCGGGGTCTCGTTGCAGGCGTCGGTGTCCGCGAGGCAGGCCTCGGCCATCGGGAAGAACCCGGAGTAGCCGACGATCGCCGGGAAGCCGGCGAACGGCTCCTTCAGCTCGACGGTGAAGGTCAGCTCGTCGACCTTCTGCAGGCCGGAGAGCTCCTCGGCCGCCGGCTCCTCGCCGCTGACCTCGTCGATGCCGGCGATGCGCTTCATGAAGTACGCGTTGTTCTGGGCGTTGGGCCCGTACGCCGTGTAGTTCCACGCCCGGATGAAGGCGTCGGCGTTGACCGGCTCACCGTTGTCGAAGGTGTAGCCGTCCTTGAGCGTGACCGTCCAGGTCTTGTTGTCCTCGGACTCGATCGACTCGGCGAGGTCGTTCTCCGGCTCACCGGTCTCGGCGTTGTACTTGACCAGACCACGGTAGAGCTGGCGGATGACCAGGATGGACGGCTCGTCGTCACCAGCGGACGGCAGCAGGAACGCCGGCTCCGAGGCGTAGATGCGAAGCGTACCTCCGGAGTTGTTGTTCTCCGTGGTTTCTTCGCCGTCGCTACTGCAAGCGGTGGCGAACAGAGCGATGGCGGTCGCTGCGACCGCCACCTTTAGGGTTTTCCCACGCATGGGAGAGCCTCCTCAGGGCGCTCACGGGGGGGTTGTGAGGTGACTGACACTGTGACACCAGGTAGCCCGTTGCGTGAAGGTGCCGTTATCAAGGTGATACGCGGACGGGACGGCCCCGATACTCCGGTCAAGATCACTCAACCGTCGCTCAGACCCGCCCTGACCTGGGCATCGGACCACTGTACAACCCTTATTACTGCAGAGTAGGAAAGCCCTCGTGTGACCTTCCCCGCGACCCCTCCATCACGTTCGGATGTCAAGTGAATACGAATAGTCACCACTTGTCCGAGGTGCCCGGATGCCGGATTGGCGGCAATTTCCGGCTTGTAACCTCAGGGTTAACACCGGTCCGCAGCAGACCCACAACGAGCCAAGAACCAGGCCCGCCATGATCGACTCCGGACGGATCGCCAACCAGGTTCCCATCATCCGGGAGATAGAGCAAGTCCGCTGGTCGGTCAGATGAGCCGCCGGTCCGCCGCCCATCTGGACAGTTCGTACCGGTTCGACATCTGCAGCTTGCGCAGCACGTTGGAGACGTGGGTCTCCACCGTCTTGATCGAGATGAACAGCTCCTTGGCGATCTCCTTGTAGGCGTAGCCCCGGGCGAGCAGCCGCAGCACCTCCCGCTCCCGGTTGGTCAGCTGGTCCAGCTCCGGATCCACCACCGGCGCGTCCGACCGGGAGGCGAACGCGTCCAGCACGAACCCGGCCAGCCGAGGGCTGAACACCGCGTCCCCGTCGGCCACCCGTTGGATCGCCGCCGCCAGATCGTCCGGTGAGATCGTCTTCGTCACGTATCCACGGGCGCCCGCCCGGATCAGCCCGATCACGTCCTCCGCCGCGTCCGAGACACTCAGCGCCAGGAACCGCACCGACGGCCGCGCCACGCCGGAGCCCCGTAGCACCGCGTCCAGCACCGCCCGTCCCCCACCATCAGGCATGTGTACGTCGAGCAGCACCACGTCCGGGCCGACCGCGGCGATCCCGCTGACCGCCTCGGCCACCGTGCTCGCCTCGCCCACCACATCCACGTGGGCGCCGAGTTCGGCGCGGACCCCGGTGCGGAACATCGCATGGTCGTCGACCAGGAAGACCCGCAACCGCCGTCCGTCCGGCTGCCCCGGTGCCCCACCCGCCGCCGGCTGGCTGGTCGGTTCACTCATCTCTGCCCCTCTCCAGGCTGTCGGCGCTCCGGCGTGGGCTGTGGACTCTGCGGCCCAGGTTGCCGGCCCTGCGGTCCAGGTTGCCGGCTCTCCGGCCCGACCGGCAGCGTCAGCCGGACCTCGGTGCCCGAGCCCGGCGTACTGATGATCTCGGCTCGACCGCCGTGCCGGCGCATCCGGCCGACGATCGAGCCGCGCACCCCGTGCCGGTGCTCCCCCACCCGGGCCGGGTCGAAGCCCGCGCCCCGGTCCCGGACGAAGACGCTGAGCTGCTCCGGCTCCACCTCCGCGTACAGCGACACGGTCTGCACCCCGGCGTGCCGCGCCGCGTTGACCAGCGCCTCCCGGGTCGCCGCCACCAACGCGCCGACCCGTTCGTCGGTGCCCCGGTCACCCACCACGACCGCCTCGACGGACAACCCGAAGGTGTCCTCCACCTCGGCCGCCACCTGCTCCAACGCCGCCGCGAAGCGCTCGGTCGGCGAGGCCGTCGGCTTGTAGAGCCAGTTCCGCAGGGTCCGTTCCTGACCCCGGGCCAGCCGCTGCACGGTCTTCGGGTCGGCGGCGTTGCGCTGGATCAGCGCCAGGGTGTGCAGCACCTGGTCGTGGATCATCGCGGCGAGCTCGGCCCGCTCCTGCTCCCGGACCCGGCCTTCCCGCTCGGTGCGCAACTGGTTGAACGTCCGCCACAGCACCGGGGCGGTGACCACCCCGACGCCGGCGAGACCGACCAGGGCGAAGATGACGCCGTTGATGACGGCAGCGAAGTCGCCCCGGGGCGAATACACCGCGGCCACCCCGATCACGCCGACCGCCACCAGCAGCCCACCGCCGATGAACCGCAGCAGGAAGGCTCGGCGGTCGCTCTCGTCGACCACCGCACCCAGCCACGGCACCTGCGGCAGGGTCTCCCGCCAGGCCCGCCGCCGTTCCGGTGCCGACTGGTGCCAGATGATCCCGGTCCCGACCGCGATGACCGCCACCAGCCAGCCGGCGGTGGCACTCACTCCACTGGACTCGAAGACCAGCACCTGGATCAGGATGACGCCGAGGCCGATCGCCACGAACGGCAGTAGTTCGCCCAGGTCGCGACGCTTCGGCGGCCCGGCGGTCGCGGGTGGCACCACCGCCCAGAACGCCGCGTAGAGCAGCACGCCGAGGCCGCTGAACCCGATCAGTACGACGAACGCCACCCGTACGCCGACCACCGGCAGTCGCAGGTGGTGGGCGATCCCGGCGGCGACTCCGGCGACCACCCGCTGCTCGCGACTGCGATACAGACGTGGCGGCTCGATCGCGGTAGTGATCGCTGCCTCCTCGGCGGATGGGACGTGGACGATCTGACGGCCGATCCGGCCGGCGCCCGCTGGCGGTGAGTTCGGCCGGCGAGTTCAGCCGGTGGATTCGATCGTCACACGGCGACGACCCGCGCGACCACGGGGACGTCCCGGACAACCACCGTCTGGAAAGTCAGGGTGGCGTCAGGGTCGATTCCCGAGGCAGGTCGGACAGCCGGGCACGGAGGATCACAAGTATGACCGACGACCCGACCAAGCCAGGTGGACCGGCTCAGCCACCCGACCCAGCGACCAGACCGGCGCAGCCGCCCGACCATGCGGACGAGTCGGCACAGCAGCCCGGCACAGCGGGCGAGCCGGCCGACGGGACCGCGTCGGCCCCGCCGACGGACGCCCCCGGGTACGGCTGGCCGCCACCGCCACCGCCACCGCAGGCCGAGGCCCTCGCCTCGCGGTACGGGTTGATCAGGCCGCGTCAGGGCCGGTACCTGGCCGGGGTGTGCGGGGCCATCGGCCGGGCCACCAACACCGACCCGGTCCTGTGGCGGGTGCTGCTGGCGGTGCTCGGCTTCTTCGGCGGCATCGGCATCCTGGTGTATCTGGTGGTGTGGCTGGCCACCCCGAGTGAGGGGGACAGCACCTCGCCGGTGGAAGGGCTGCTGGGCCGGGGCCGGTCGAGCACCTCACCGGTCGTCGTACTGGTGATCGGCATCCTCGCCGCTGTCATGTTCGGCTTCATCGTCACCGACGGGTTCCGGGCCGTCCTGCTCGGCTCGGCGGTGCTGATCGGCGGCGCATTGCTGCTCAACCGCAGTTTCCGGGAGGACGGCCCGCGACCGGCCGGACCCCCGGCGCCGGCACCGCCGGGATACGGCCCACCACCACCCGGATACGGCCCACCGCTGGCAGGGTACGGTCCACCACCGCCGCACGGGTACAACCCACCACCGCCACCCGCGCCGGTAGCGGGAGCGGCGGGTGCAGCCGTACCGGTCGCCGCCGGGCAGCTGGCCCAGCCACGGCCGGACGACCCGCCGACCCACCCGCTGCCGGTGTACCCGCCGGTAGGCCCGCCACCACCGGCCGGGGGCTACCGGGCACCGTTCGCGCCCTACGGCCCGTACGCCGGTCGTAGCAGGCCACCGGGGCAGTTCCCCCCGCCGCCGGTCCCCCCGCCGCCGGCGGCCGCACCACGGCCCCGCAAGGAACGGTCCCGGCTGGGCACCATCACCTTTTCGATGATCTTCGTGGTGCTCGGGCTGGTCGCCGCGCTCGACCTGACCGACCTGGCACCCACGCCACCCTCGGCCTACTTCGCGGCGGTACTCGCCACGATCGCGGTCGGGCTGCTGGTCGGGGCCTGGATCGGCCGGGCCCGCTGGCTCATCGCGCTGGGTCTGACGGCTGCCGCTGCGGTCGGTGTCTCCAGCCTCGTCGAGTCGGCCAAGGAGGCCACGTCGGAGCCGGTGGTGTGGAAACCGGCAACCTACGGCCAGGTGGATTCGCGGTACGCGGCGACATTCGGCGACGCCGTACTGGACCTGCGCAACGTGGACTTCACCGACCGGCAGAAGGACGTGACGGTCTCGCTGTCGTTCGGCAAACTCCGCGTCTACCTACCGGACGAGGTCGACGTCCGGACCGAGACCGACATGAACGCCGGCAACGCGTCCGTGCTCGGCCACCGCTGGGACGGCTTCGAGCAGGGCAGTCGCGTCGTGGAGGACCTCGGATCGGACGGCACCGGCGGCGGCGAACTCACCCTGCGGATCGAAATCAACGCTGGCGACTTGGAGGTCATCCGATGAAACGGCATCGTACCGACGGCGTCTCCCTCACCTTCGGGCTGATCTTCCTCCTGATCGCCGGCTGGTGGTTGATCGCCCAGTCAGTCAACGTACCGCTGCCTCGAGTCGGCTGGATCGTCGCCGGCGGGCTGATCCTGATCGGCGTACTCGGGTTGGTCGGTGCCTTGCGGTCCGGCCGCCGCGAACCTCCCGCTGGCACCGCTGGCCAGGACAACGGGCCGGCGGACGCCGACGAGCACAGCGGCGGACCGGCGGACGCCCACGCCCGGACGCCCGACGCCGCCGCGCCCGGCGAGCCCGCGCCCGGCCAGCCGGCTACCCCGCCCAGCGGGTCGGGTGGTTGACGGCCCGCTGCAGCCCACCGGTGGTGCACCTATGCTGGGTCCGCGTCCCACCATTGCCGCGAGGAGCCCGTCCGCCATGTCCGACACCCCCGTACCAGTCGCTTCCGTGCTTCGCACCCGCGTCGACATCGGCGAGCGCGCCGCCCGAGCGCTGACCGCCGAACTCGCCCGCGACAACGCGGCAAAGCACGTCCTGCTGGTCGAGGTGGTTCCGGGAACAAGGGTGGTCAACGCCGCCATCGACGCACTGCTGCCCGGCGACACGATGACCGTGGTGCCGGCCAGCGTCGACCAGACGGCACAACTGCGGGCGGAGATCGCCGGTCACGGCCCGTGGGTCGACGAACGGGTCCGGGTGATCGAGACGGTGTCGGCCGCCGACCCGGCCGATCTGCTGATCGTCGGAACCGTCCTCACCGGAAGTGGTGAACAGGCCCGCACCATGATCGACGGCTACGGCAAGTACCTCACCGAAGGCGCCGTACTGTCCGTGGCCGTCGCGGCGCTGCCGGGCGGCACCTCCGGTGCGGCCGCCGAACTGGACCGGCAGGCGGCGCTCTTCGGCGTCGGCAGTGACCTGGTGCTGCGCAACGTCCCGCCGCTGCGGGTGCACCGGCTGCGGTTCACCCCGGCACCGGTCGACCGGACCGCCAAGCTGGGGCCGGCGTTCCGGACCAGCAGCGTTCCGCTGACCCGGGGGATGCACATCGACTCCAGCGGCGTGGCCGCCGCCGGGATTGCCCTCGGGCTGGCCGCCGCGACCCGGCTGGCCCGGCCGAAGAGCCGGCTCTGGCTGCTGCCGGCGTTGGCCGCCGGCCCGGTCGCCGCGTTCTTCCGCGACCCGCAACGCGACGTACCGGAGGACCCGACCGCCGTGGTCGCGGCGAGCGACGGCCGGGTGCTGTCGGTGGAACGGGTGCACGACGAACGGCTCGGTGCCGCCGGGTTCCTACGGATCGCGGTCTTCCTCTCGGTGCTCGACGTGCACGTCAACCGCAGTCCGGTCGCCGGCCGGGTGGTTGACCACTTCGTCACCGACGGGGGTTTCGCCGCCGCGATGAAGCCGGCCGCGGAGCACAACGTCGCCGCGTACACGGTGCTGGAGACCTCCCACGGCCGGGTGGTGGTCGCGCAGCGTACCGGGATGGTGGCCCGCCGG
This sequence comes from Solwaraspora sp. WMMB762, assembly GCF_049179115.1. Lineage (NCBI taxonomy): Bacteria > Bacillati > Actinomycetota > Actinomycetes > Micromonosporales > Micromonosporaceae > Solwaraspora > Solwaraspora sp. WMMB762. The sequence continues at coordinate 5,632,193 of NZ_JBMHMD010000001.1, read as the reverse complement.
ATCGTGCACCGCGCCCCGGTCGGCAGTCTGCTCGCCAAGGGCGAGCGGTTCGGACTGATCAGGTTCGGTTCGCGCACCGACGTCTACCTGCCGGCGGACGCCGCCGAGGCGCTGGTCGGGCCGGGTGACCGGGTGGCCGGTGGCAGCTCGGTGATCGCCCGCTGGCGCTGACCCGCAGGGCCGGCCGGTCGGGGCCGGCCGGTGACTGAGGGTCAGGCGGCCCGTCGCTGGTGCAGCCAGAGCAACGGCCCGCTCACCAGGTAGGCCAGCACGGTCAGGCCGAAGGTCAGCCGGGCGTCGATCAACGCGCCGACCACCGGCACGACCCACAGCCACGGCGGCAGCTTGATCAGCCGGGCCAGCTTCGCGTACGGGAAGCTGGAGACCATCGCGAAGGCCAGCAGCGCCACGACCGCCAGCTGCGCACCACCGGGGATCGGGACGTCGATCAGCACGCCGAGACCGAGGACGGCGGCGGCCAGCGTGGTCGGTACGCCGGTGAAGAACCCACCGTCGCACGGCGACACGTTGAACCGGGCCAGCCGGATCGCTGCGCAGCCGGCGACCAGGGCGCAGGCGACCGCCGCGGCGGTGGTGGAGACCGAGCCGGCCAGCGAGGCGTAGACGACGACCGGGGCGGCCAGCCCGAACGAACACATGTCGGCGAGTGAGTCCATCTGCGCGCCGAACGGGCTCGCCACCCCGAGCCGGCGGGCCAGCGCCCCGTCGAGTCCGTCGAAGACCACGCAGGCGATCAGGCAGACCGCAGCCGGGCGTACGTCGCCTTCCATGGCCAGAAAGATGGCGGTGAGGCCGAGCGTGAGGCTGGCCAGCGTGGTCGAGTTGACCAGCACGAAGCCGGCCCGCCGGGCCGCCGTCGGGGTGCCGGGCAGCAGCGGTACGGGAGCCGGCTGCAGCCCGCCGGGCCGGCTGTCCGCCGTGGCGGTGTGGTCCTCAGGGGTGATCGGGTGGTCCTCGACGCCGGCGGCAGGTGCCGGACCGACCGGACCGACCGCCGGGCTGAGCGGAGCGATCGCGGCGATCTCGGCCGCCGTCAGCGGGTCGACCCGGTACCGTCCGACGGAGTCCGCCGACCGCCGGCCGAACCGGAGCCGGTCGCTGCCGCTGCGGCCGACCCGCACCAGCAGGACCTGGCGGGCCAGGCTGCCACTACGACGAAGCGGACCGGTCCATCGACGGCCCGCCCATTGACGTCCTGCCGGCCGGGGACTGTCAGTCGTACGCCGCCGCCGCCACGGGGCTCTCGCCACGGATCCCTCCATCATCGGTCGGTCGTCCCGCGCAACTTGCGCCGGACGCCCGATTATGCGGCCTACACCATTGCACAGCCGACGCGGGATGGCGAGAGATCAGTCTGAGTTATGCCGGTTCGTCCGGGCCAAACCGGTCACCTGCTCACGGCGGTACGCTAGCTCAAGCAAAGCAGCGCTAGCTGGAGCTAGCACCGACCACGGCCTTCCCGGCGGCGCCGCCGAGCGTCGGTGGCACCGCCGGGGTCGGGTCAGACCAGCCGGGCGGCTCCGACCGCCTCGGCGGTCACCTCGGTCAGCTCCGACCGGATGGCTGCCAGATCCGTACGGGCGAACCAGCGGGCCTCCGAGGTCGACCCACCAATGTCAGTGACGATCGGCAGGGACGGGCGGTCCACCTCCACCTGGTAGAAAGCGCGCACCCCGTGCCAGTCGATCGGGTAACCCTCCGGACCGAGCGAGGCCGCGTCCCGGTGGCTGGCCACGCCGAGCAGCCGGACCAGCCGGCCACGCTGGCCGGTCTCCTCGACCAGCTCGCGGATCAGCGCCGTGCCGGGCTGCTCGCCGTAGTCGGTGCCACCGCCGGGCAGATGCCACCGACCGGCACCCGGGTAGCCGGGCGCGATCCGGGTCAGCAGGACCCGCCGGGCCGGGTCGGTGGCGACCGCGTACGCCGCGAACCGTTGCGCCCGGTGCAGCCCGTCCGGCCCCGGTACGGCGTAGAACGACGGGAAGTCGGGAGCGGTGTCCGGCCGCAGGTCGATCGTCTCCGGCGGCAGGCCGAGAGCGCTGGCGGTGAACGGACGCAGCGGCAACTGCTTCGCCTCGTCCAGACTGCACCACCGGGCGAGGTCGGTGGGCTGGTTGATCCGGTGGCAGATCTGTCCGCCACGGATCGACGCGTCGTAGATCAACCGGTCGGTGTGCAGGGTGATGCCGCGCCGGGGAAGGGAGCGCATGTCGGCGAGGACGTCCCGCAACCCGGTGACCGCGACCGAAATGCCAGTTTCCGCGGCGGTCTCCCGGACGACGGTGTGGTTGGGATCCTCCCCGTGGTCCACTGCTCCTCCCGGCAGCGACCACACCCCGGGTGTACCAGAGCGCGGAGAGGCGCGGACCAGCAGAACCCGGTCCTCCGAATCGGCACAGACAGCGTATGCCGCGATCCTGCGAAGCGGCTCTAGGGCGGGAGTCACGAGTCCGAATTCTGCCCGCAAGTGGCCAGTCGGCGCGGACGACTGTCAGATTGGCGACAGTATTCTAGGTAACTACTTGACTACCTAGAGCCGCATTCCGGGACGGATCAGGGTATTGATCCGGGAGGTCACCGAGGTCGCCGAGGACCGTCGCGCGGACCGTTGAAGCATGACGACCTCCCAGAACCCCACAGCTCAGGCCCCGTACAAGCAGCTCCGGCGACCCACCACGGACCGCATGATCGCCGGTGTCGCCAGCGGCCTCGGCCGCTACTTCGACACCGACCCCACCCTGGTCCGGGTGATCTTCGCGGTGGTCACCGTACTGACCGGCGGCCTGGCCGCGCTGACCTACCCGGTGATCTGGTTCCTGATGCCGGAGGAGCCGCCGACCGCGCCGCCCTGGCCCGGCGGCACCACCGACTGACCGGTCAGCTCACTCCCACTCGATGGTGCCCGGCGGCTTGCTGGTCACGTCCAGCACCACCCGGTTCACCTCGGGCACCTCGTTGGTGATCCGGGTGGAGATCCGGCCGATCACCTCGTACGGCAGCCGGGACCAGTCGGCGGTCATCGCGTCCTCACTGGACACCGGACGCAGCACCACCGGGTGGCCGTAGCTGCGCCCGTCGCCCTGCACCCCGACGCTGCGCACGTCGGCCAGCAGTACCACCGGGAACTGCCAGACGTCGCGGTCCAGCCCGGCGGCGGTGAGCTCCTCGCGGGCGATCAGATCGGCGGCGCGCAGCAGGTCCAGCCGCTGCCGGTCGACCGCGCCGATGATCCGGATCGCCAGACCCGGGCCGGGGAACGGGTGCCGCCAGACCATCGCCTCCGGCAGCCCGAGTTGCAGGCCGAGCGCCCGCACCTCGTCCTTGAACAGCGTGCGCAGCGGCTCGACCAGGGCGAACTGCAGGTCGTCCGGCAGCCCGCCGACGTTGTGGTGCGACTTGATGTTGGCGGTGCCGGTGCCGCCACCGGACTCCACCACGTCCGGGTAGAGGGTGCCCTGCACCAGGAACTCGACGTCACCGGCGGCGGCCACCTCGCGGGCCGCCGCCTCGAAGACCCGGATGAACTCCCGACCGATGATCTTGCGCTTCTGCTCCGGGTCGGTCACCCCGGTCAACGCGCCGAGGAACTGGTCGGTGGCGTCGACCACCTTCAACTTGATCCCGGTCGCGGCGACGTAGTCCGACTCGACCTGCTCGGCCTCCCCCGCCCGCAGCAGCCCGTGGTCGACGAAGACACAGGTCAGCTGGTCGCCGACAGCCCGGTGCACCAACGCGGCGACGACCGCCGAGTCGACCCCGCCGGACAGCCCGCAGATGACCTCCTTGGCACCGACCTGCTCGCGGATCCGGGCCACCTGCTCGTCGATGATGTTCTGCGGCGTCCAGGTCGGCTCGATGCCGGCGATGTCGTACAGGAAGCGGGTCAGCATCAGCTGGCCGTGCGCGGTGTGCCCCACCTCCGGGTGGAACTGCACCCCGGCCCGCCGGCCGGCGAGATCCTCGAACGCGGCGACCGGTGCCCCGGCCGAACCGGCGGTGACCGTGAACCCTTCCGGCGCGGCGGTCACGCAGTCACCGTGACTCATCCACACCGGGATCTCGGTCGGCAGCTCCCGTAGCAGCACTCCGGCCTCGGGGCGGGCGGCCAGCGGGGTGCCGCCGTACTCCCGGTTGCCGGTGTGCGCGACGGTGCCGCCGAGCGCCAACGCCATCGCCTGGAAGCCGTAGCAGATGCCGAAGACCGGCACCCCGCCGTCGAACAGCTTCGGGTCGACCCGCGGGGCACCGTCGGCGTAGACGCTGGCCGGGCCGCCGGACAGGATGATCGCGGCCGGCTCCTTGGCCATCATCTCGGCCACCGGCATGTCGTGCGGGACGATCTCCGAGTAGACCTTGGCCTCGCGCACCCGACGGGCGATCAGCTGGGCGTACTGGGCTCCGAAGTCCACCACCAGGACCGGACGCGGCGTGCTCATGCTCCGGAGCCTACCGACCGTCGCCGAACCGTCCCGACGATGGTTCAGGGTCGCGGCTCAGCTCGCCGGCGGACGGCGGTCCGGCTCGCCCTTGACCGGCCAGTGGGCCATCGCCCGCTCGGCGAGCGCGGCGATGGTCAGCGACGGGTTCACCCCTAGGTTCGCCGGGACCGCCGCGCCGTCGACCACGTGCAGGCCCGGACAACCGAAGACCCGGTGGTACGCGTCGACGACGCCGTCCGCGCGGGTGGCCCCGATCACCGCCCCGCCCAGAATGTGCGCGGTCATCGGCACGTCGAACGGCTCGGTGACCGCGCCGCCCGGCATGCCGCCGATCTCGTCGGCGAGCAGCCGCACCGCCCGGTGACCGGCCGGGATCCAGCTCGGGTTGGGTCGGCCGTGCCCGTGCCCGGCGACCAGCCGCCCGCGTCGGTGGTACGTGGTCAGCGAGTTGTCCACCGACTGCATCACCAGCGCCACGATGGTGCGCCGCGACCAGTCCCGAACCGACAGCAGCCGCAGCGTCTCCCGGGGCCGGCCGGCCAGCGCGGCCAGCCAGCGGCGCACCCGGTGCGGCCCGCCGGGCACCAGCGCCGACTGCAGCAGCCCCATCAGGTTGGACCCGTCGCCGTAACGCACCGGCTCGACGTGGGTGCCCGGCTCCGGGTGGAACGAACTGGTGATCGCCGCCCCGTCGGTGAAGTCGAGGGCGCGGCGGCGGGCGGCCCGGCGGGGGACAGACACGCCGAGGATCGCCTCCGAGTTGGTCCGGGTCAGGGTGCCGATCCGGGCGGAGATCGCCGGCAGCGCGCCGGTGGCGCGGGCGGCGTGCAGCAGCCGCTGGGTGCCGAGCGCCCCGGCGGCGAGCACCACCTGGTCGGCGACGATCGTCTGCCGGCCGCCGACCCAGGCACCGGTACGACGTACGTCGACAAGGTAGCCGGCACCGTCCGGACCCGGCCGCAACCCGACGACGGTGGTCAGCGGCCGGATGTGCGCTCCGGCCCGTTCGGCGAACCACAGGTAGTTCTTCGGCAGCGAGTTCTTGGCACCGACCCGGCAACCGGTCATGCAGGAACCGCAGTGGGTGCAGCCGACCCGGTCCGGCCCGGCCCCACCGAAGTACGGGTCGGCGACCCGCTCACCGGGACGACCGAGGTAGACGGCGACCGGGGTGGACCGGAACGTGTCGCCGGCACCCATCCGGTCGGCGACCGCCCGCATCGCCTCGTCGGCGGCGGTGGTGCGCGGATAGTCGACGACGCCGAGCATCTGCTTGGCGCGGGCGTAGTGCGGGGCGAGTTCGGCCCGCCAGTTGATGATGCCGGACCATTGCGGGTCGGCGTAGAAGTCGTCCGGCGGCTCGTAGAGCGTGTTCGCGTAGATCAGCGACCCGCCGCCGACCCCGGCTCCGGAGAGCACCAGCACCCCGGCCCGGCCGCTGCTCTCCCCCGCAGGTGCCTCCCCTGTACCTGTTCCTCCTGCGCGTACGCGGGCTGCTCCGCGTCGGCCGGCCGGGCGCAGCAGGGCGATCCGCTGGATTCCGTAGCAGCCGAGCGCCGGCGCCCACAGGAACCGTCGCACCCGCCAGGAGGTGCGCGGCAACTCGTGGTCGGCGAAGCGGCGGCCGGCCTCCAGTACCAGCACCGAGTAGCCCTTCTCAGCGAGCCGCAGCGCGGCGACGCTGCCGCCGAACCCGGACCCGATCACGACCACGTCGTACCGCATCCCGCCATCATTACCGACTGGTAACCGCTGCACCACCAGCCGATCCGCCGATCCATCCGCTAGCGGATCGGCAAGCAGCCGCACGCCGACCAGGCGCTGAGGGCAAAGATGCGGGCCGACGCGGAGCACGCTCGTGGCAACATCGACGACCTCGCGGAGGTTCGCCGGGTACAGGCTGAGATGGACGAGCTCGGTGCGTGGTGACGTTTACCGGCTGCGCGCACCCCGCGATGCCGTCGGTCACGAGCAACAAGGAGCGCGGTACGTCGTGGTGGTGCAGTCCGACGATCTCAACCTGTCCACGACGATCGTCGCTCCTACCTCCGCCTCAGCCCACCCGTACGTGTTCCGGCCCGAGGTCGCCGTGCGCGGCGAGCCAACCCGACTCATGCTGGACCAACTGCGTGCCGTCGACGTCGAAAAGGCAATCGGCGAGCGCGTCGGCCGGCTGAGCCCGGCCGAGATGGTCGAGGTCAACCGGCTGCTACGCGCCGTTCTCGACATCCTTTGAGCCGGCCCAGCTCCTGGACGGCAAACTACCGGACCTGCGCGTCGGGGTCCTGCGTCGAAGCCTCCAGCGCTCGGGCGACCGCCGAGATGATCTGGCTGTCGTCCACGCCGAGTTGACGCGTCTCGCGGACGAACGCGGCAGCGTGGTGACGCAGCATCTCATCCGGACCGGGCCCGGCGGGCGGCGCGGCCGCGACCCGGGTGCCGCCGCCACGCCGGGAGGTCACCAGCCCCGCCCAGCGCAGCGAGCCGCGCCGCGCACCCGGTCCGGCATCGGCCTCCGCTGCCCACTCCCGGGTCGACACGCTCAGCCTGGAGAGCTTCACGGGCGGCTCGGAGGTTGACCGGCGCGGTCCACGTCCATCATCATCCCAGGCTGGGCGTACTATCATCTCAGGCTGAGATGCGCAGCATCCGCTGATGCGTGTCGTCCACTTCGGGCAGGGATCCGCTTCGGACAGGGACCGGCTGCGGGCAGAGACAGGGCTAGGACACTGATCAAACGGACCTTCACCTTCGCCAAGCACCACACGCCCAGCAACGTGCGCGTGGCGGTGCGGTGGACGATGCTCGAGACGCGGATCGCGAGAAGCCGGCTGACGATCCCGGTGGTCGCCCGCTGCGAATACGACAACATCTACCACTGCACGGTCCGCAAGACGGGCAGCCAGTGGGTGAAGGCCATCCTCAGCGACCCGGTCGTGTATCAGTACTCCGGCCTGCTGCCCTTCGATCAGCGAGTCCACCGGCGGCGTTACCCTGACGCCATTCCGCCCGGCCGGGTCGCCTCGTCGCTCTTCGTCGGCTACAAACGCTTCGAAGCGATCCCCAAGCCGGAGAAGTACCGGGCCTTCTTCGTGATGCGGGACCCGCGCGACATCGTCGTCTCCAGTTACTTCTCGCTGCGGAACTCGCACACCCCGATGGGTGACGTCCTGCACCATCGGAAGATCCTCAAAGAGAAGCCACGCAAGGAAGGCCTGCTCTACATCATCAACCACCTCGCGGAGAAGAACCTGTTCTCCGCGCTGCGGTCGTGGGTGGCCGCACCCAGCGCCGAGACGTTCCGCCTCTTCCGGTACGAGGATCTGACCGGTGAGCGACAGGCGGACGAGGTGGAAGAGTTGATGCGGCACTGTGGGATTGCCCTGCCTCCGGCCGAGTTGGCGGCGCTGCTCGACCGGCACGGGTTCTCCCGGATGCGCAAGAATCGCCTGGAGACCGGGCCGACTGCGCACTACCGCAAGGGCAAGGCCGGCGACTGGCTCAACCATTTCGACGACGACATCTACGAAGCCTTCGTCGCGACGACCGGCAACCTCGTCGAGCTCTGCGGGTACCCCAGCCGCGACGAGGCGCGTGCGGCCCTGGACCCGAACGGTCAGCAGAGCCTGGACCCGAACGGCCAGTAGGGCCGCACCGAAACGGATCGACCGTGATGCGGGCCGATCCCGGCGGGGCGGGGCTGCGGTCCAGCGATCGAGCCATCACAATGCGTACATGGTCTATGACGCCAACCAGGTGCCTGAGCACCTGTTGATCAAAATCGAGCATCGGGACGACCCGGTATCGGCGGTTTCCGAGGACGACGCCCGCAACCGTGCGGCCGCTTATCCGAAGCTCATGTGGGGTGCCCCGATCTACGGCTCTGCCCAGGAGGTAAACGGTCGGTGGCGGATCCTGCGGCTGAACGCCGACAGCCCGCAGGACGCCCGTGACAGCCTTGCATCCCACTTCCGGAGGCTGCACAGTGAGACACCGCAGACCCCCGAGCACGCCGCCGAGCGGGCAGAGTACGAAGCGGTGTACGAGTTGCTGGACTGGGAGGCGGTCGACGAGCTGACCGTCAACGGTTCCCGCTACCGGATCATCCGCGCCCAGCCGTTCATCCGGATGGGCGCGGACGGGCCGGAGCCACCCCGGCCGACCGACCCGGACCCGTACCCGCCGGGCCAGACGAAGCGGAACACGTCGCAGTTGGATGGATTCGTTATTGACCCGGCCGCCGGCACCGGACTGACCAACGGACTCGTCCGGATGGAAATGATCTCCGCCTCCTACCATCCGAGGGCCGTCCCAGGGGACGTGCACGCCGATTCCCGGCTGGCGGTGACCACGCATCCGAACGTGGTGCTGCTCCCGGTCGGTTTCACCGTCGGAGAGTGCGTCGCTGGCCGATGGCGGCCGCGGTCGTCCACCACCTACGCGACGCCGCAGGACGCCCGGGACGCGCAGTCGTTCTCGATCTCCGACGTCGGGGTCAAGCTGGACGACGACACCCCGATGGAAGAGTTCATCGCCGCGTACGAGCGGGCCCGCGCGGCGCACCGGCCACCCCGCACCGACGACTTCGAGTTGAAGGGCGTCCCGTGCCGGGTGACCCGGGTGGAGACCTTCGTCCGGGTCGGCCCGGACGGCCCGGAAGGGCCCCGCCCGTCGGACCCGGACTCGCACCTGCCACCGGCGCGGCTCATGCAGGAACCTGACGTCCCAGCATAGACATAGGTTGATGGACTGGGAGCGCTCCCGTAACATACCCGGCACGGATGTTAACGCTCACCTAACACTGACCTGAGCACAAGTGCGAGGTCACCGTCCTGCCGGGAGAGTGCTACATGATCAAATCGAGAACAACCAGAGCCGGGCTGGCGTCGGCCGGGGCCGCGTTGCTGGCGTCGGCGGCGCTCGTCGTGGCGGCACCGGCCGGTGCCGCCGCGGCGGGCTGCTCGGTCAACTACGCCGTGTCGTCACAGTGGCCGGGCGGCTTCGGCGCCAACGTGACCATCACGAACCTCGGGGACCCACTGACCAGTTGGACGCTGACGTGGTCGTTCGGCGCCGGGCAGACGGTGACGCAGGCCTGGAACACGTCACTGACCCAGAGCGGCTCGGCGGTGACCGCCAGCAACGTCAGCTACAACAACGCCGTCCCCACCAACGGCACGGTGTCGTTCGGCTTCAACGGCTCGTGGACGGGCAGCAACCCGGCACCGACGAGTTTCGCGCTCAACGGTGTGGCATGTAACGGCGGCACGACCCCGACCACCGCACCGCCACCCACCACCGCACCACCGACCACCGCACCGCCACCGACCACCGCACCGCCCACCACCGCACCGCCGCCGACCACCGCACCGCCGACCTGCAATCTGCCGTCGAGCTACCGCTGGACCTCCACCGGCGCACTCGCCCAACCCCGCTCCGGCTGGGTGTCACTGAAAGACTTCACCCACGCCCCCTACAACGGCCAACACCTCGTCTACGCCACCAACCACGACTACGGCACCAGCTGGGGCTCGATGAACTTCGGCCTCTTCTCCAACTGGAACCAGATGGGCTCCGCCAGCCAGAACGCCATGCCCTTCTCCGCCGTCGCACCCAGCCTGTTCTACTTCGCCCCCCGCAACATCTGGGTCCTCGCCTACCAGTGGGGCGGCCCCGCCTTCTCCTACCGCACCTCCACCAACCCCACCAACGTCAACAGCTGGTCCGCCCACCAGACCCTCTTCACCGGCAGCATCAGCAACTCCGGCACCGGACCCATCGACCAAGCACTCATCGGCGACGACCAGAACATGTACCTCTTCTTCGCCGGCGACAACGGCCGCATCTACCGCGCCAGCATGCCCATCGGCAACTTCCCCGGCAACTTCGGCTCCAACTACACCACCATCATGACCGACACCACCAACAACCTCTTCGAAGGCGTCCAGGTCTACAAACTCCAAGGCCAACAGCGCTACCTCATGATCGTCGAAGCCATCGGCTCCCAGGGCCGCTACTTCCGCTCCTTCACCGCCACCAACCTCGGCGGCACCTGGACCCCCAACGCCACCAGCGAGAACAACCCCTTCGCAGGCCGTGCCAACAGCGGCGCCACCTGGACCAACGACATCAGCCACGGCGAACTCATCCGCACCAACGCCGACCAGACCATGACCATCGACCCCTGCAACCTCCAAATGCTCTACCAAGGCCGCTCCCCCAACTCCGGCGGCGACTACGGCCTCCTGCCCTACCGCCCCGGCCTCCTCACCCTCCAACGCTGAACCACACCCACACCACACCATGACAAGGCGGGCCCGGCATCCACGCCGGGCCCGCCACGCACTACCAGTCAGGGCTTGGCCGGAGCGGTGTCGCCGTACAGCCAGGCATCGAAGAATTCCCGCAACGGCTGGCCGGAAACCCGCTCGGCGAGCGTGACGAACTCCTCGGTGCTGGCGTTGCCGTTGCGTCGCTCGGCCGTCCAGGTGCGGAGCAGGCGGAAGAACGCGTCGTCCCCGATGGTCAGCCGCAACGCGTGCACGGTCAGCCCACCCCGCTTGTACACCGACTGGCTGAAGATCCCCGCCGGGCCAGGGTCACCGGCCGGACTCGCCCAGTCGATCCGGTCGTACTCCCGGTCGAACATCTCGTCGACGGTGGCCGCACCGTCGTGCTCGGACCACAACCACTCCGCGTACGTCGCGAAACCCTCGTTGAGCCACATGTCCCGCCAGTGCCGGATCGACACGCTGTTGCCGAACCACTGGTGGGCCAACTCGTGCGCGACCACCCAGGTGACCGGCCCGGAGTCGAAGAACACGTCGCCGTACACCGGCCGGGACTGGGTCTCCAGGGCGTAGCGGATCCGGTCGTCGTTCACCACCACGCCGCCGTACGCGTCGACCGGGTACGGGCCGAACACCGACTCCAGGTAGTCGGCGATCTCACCGGTGCGGGCCATCGCCTGCTCGGCCGGGCCACCTTCCGGCAGATCGGCGGAGACGGCGGTCACCATCGGCCGGCCGGCGTGGGTGCCACGCTCCACCCGGTAGTCGCCGATCACCAGGGTGGTCAGGTAGCTGGCCAACGGGGTGGACTCCGACCAGGTCCAGGTGGTCCAGCCGTCGGCGCTGCTGGTCGGCCCCGGTACGCCGATGCTCAGCGCGGCCAGCCCGTCCGGGACGGTGACGTCGATGTCGAAGGTCGCCTTGTCCAGCGGATGGTCGTTGACCGGGAACCAGGTGCTGGCCGACTCAGGCTGGCCGAGCGCGATCGCCCCGTCGTCGGTCACGTGAAAGCCGCCCGCGCCCAGGTCCGGGCTGGTCAGGAGCTCGGGCCGGCCGCCGTAGTCGACGACCACGGTGAACTGCGTACCGTCGGCCAGCCCGGTGGCCGGGGTGACGACCAGCTCGTTGCCGTCGCGGCTGTGCCCGGCCGGGGTGTCGTCGACGGTGACCGCGTCGACGACCAGCCCGGCCAGGTCAAGGTTGAACCGGGACAGATCCGTGGTGGCGGTGGCGGTGATCGTGGCGGTGCCGTCGAGCCGCTCGCTGTCCGGGTCGTAGCGCAGCGTCAACTGGTAGCCGGCCACGTCGTAGCCACCGTTGCCGTACGTCGGGAAGTAGGGGTCGCCGATGCCGGCCGCACCGGGTTGGAAACCACCCGTCGAGCTGTCGTCGCCCCGGTCGACCAGCTCCGGCAGTACGCCGCAGCCGGCGATGCCGGCGGCCAGCACCGCCGCGAGCAGCGCGGTGACACCCGCCGTACGCCGCCGTGGCCCGGACCACCGACGGCGGCCCGGCGCGAACGACGGACGGCGGCTGGTCACCGGTCGAGGACCAGACCGACCCGCTGGAACTCCTTCAGATCGCGGTAGCCGCACTTGGCCATCGCCCGGCGCAGCCCGCCGAACAGGTTCTGCTGGCCGTCCGGGGAGTCGGCCGGCCCGAACAGCAACTGCTCCATGGTGCCCAGCGGCTCGTCGGCCACCCCGAACGCGCCACGCGGCAGCTTCGGGTGGCTGGCCACCGAATGCCACCACGCCCCGGCTGCCGGGGCCTCGGCGCACAGCGACAGCGGCTCACCGAGCATCACCGCGTCGGCACCGCAGCCCAGCGCCTTGGCGATGTCACCGGAGGTCTGCAGGTCACCGTCGGCGATCAGGTGCACGTACCGGCCGCCGGTCTCGTCCAGGTAGTCGCGGCGGGCGGCGGCCGCGTCGGCGATCGCCGTGGCCATCGGCACCCGGATACCGAGCACCGAGTCGGTGGTCGACCACTCGTCCGCGCCGATCCCGACGATCACCCCGGCCGCGCCGGTACGCATCAGGTGCAGCGCCGTCTTGTAGTCGGTGCAGCCGCCGACCACCACCGGCAGGTCCAGGTCGGCGATGAACTCCTTGAGGTTCAGCGGCTCGTCGGTGGTGGAGACGTGCTCCGCCGACACCAGGGTGCCCTGGATCACCAGGATGTCCACGCCGGCGTCCAGCACCACCGGGGCCAGCGCCAGGGTGTGCTGCGGCGACACCCGGGCAGCGACCGTACCGCCGCCGGCCCGCATCTGCCGGACCCGTTCGGCGATCAGCTCGGGACGGATCGGTTCGGCGTACACCTCCTGCAGCCGGCGGGTCGCCGGGTCGTCGTCGCCCAGCGCGGTCAGCTCGCCGAGCACCCTGCTCGGGTCCTCGTAGCGGGTCCACAGCCCTTCGACGTTGAGCACGCCGAGCCCGCCCAGCTCGCTCAGCTTGGCGGCGCTGGCCGGGCTCATCGTGGCATCCGACGGATGCGCCACGCACGGGATCTTGAACTGGTACGCGTCGAGCTGCCACGCGGTGGAGACGTCGTCGACGTCCCGGGTCCGCCGGCTCGGCACGATGGCGATGTCGTCCAGGTGGTAGCCGCGCTGCGCGGTCTTGCCCAGCCCGATCTCGACCACGTCACGCATGGCATATCTCCGTCATGGACAGGTCGACCGCCCGGCGGCTCGGCCACCGCGCGGGCAGGTCGACGGCGTAGGTCAGCGGGTGTGGTAGTTGGGGGCCTCGACGGTCATCTGGATGTCGTGCGGGTGGCTCTCCTTCAGACCGGCGGCGGTGATCCGGATCAGCTGGCCGCGCTGGTGCAGGTCGTCGATGCCTTCGGCGCCGACGTACCCCATGGCCAGCCGGACCCCGCCGATCAGCTGGTGCACGACGGTGGCCAGCGGTCCACGGTACGGCACCTGGCCCTCGACACCCTCCGGGACCAGCTTCTCGTCGCTGAGCACATCGTGCTGGAAGTAGCGGTCCTTGGAGTAGGAGCGGGCCTGGCCACGGGACTGCATCGCGCCCAGCGACCCCATTCCCCGGTACGACTTGAACTGCTTGCCGTTGATGAACAGCAGCTCGCCGGGGCTCTCCTCGCAGCCGGCGAGCAGGCTGCCCAGCATCACCGTGTGCGCACCGGCGACCAGCGCCTTGGCGATGTCGCCCGAGTACTGGATGCCGCCGTCGGCGATCACCGGAACGCCGGCCGGGTGGCAGGCCCGGACCGCCTCCATGATCGCGGTGACCTGCGGCACGCCGACCCCGGCGACCACCCGGGTGGTGCAGATCGCGCCCGGGCCGACCCCGACCTTGACCGCGTCCACGCCGGCCTCGACCAGCGCGCGGGCACCGGCGTAGGTGGCGACGTTGCCGCCGACCACGTCGACCTCGGTGTCCCGTTTCAGGGCGCGCACCATGTCCAGCACCCCGCGCTGGTGGCCGTGGGCGGTGTCCACGATCAGTACGTCGACGCCCGCGTCGACCAGGGTCCGGGCCCGCTTGTACGAGTCGTCGCCGACGCCGATCGCAGCGGCCACCCGCAGCCGGCCGGCGTCGTCCTTGGTCGCGTCCGGGTACTGCTCGCTCTTGGTGAAGTCCTTCACGGTGATCAGCCCGCGCAGCCGGCCGGCGTCGTCGACCAGGGGCAGCTTCTCCACCTTGTGCTGGCGCAGCAGGGCCAGCGCGTCCGCCTTGGCCACCCCGACCGGGGCGGTGACCAGCGGCATCGAGGTCATCAGGTCGCGTACCGGGCGGCTCTGGTCGGTCTCGAACCGCATGTCGCGGTTGGTGATGATGCCGACCAGGGCGCCCTGCTCGTCGACGACCGGGACACCGGAGATGCGGTACCGGCCACACAGCGTGTCGACGTGCCGCAGCGTGTCGTCCGGGCCGCAGGTCACCGGGTTGGTGATCATGCCGGCCTCGGAACGCTTCACCAGGTCGACCTGGATCGCCTGGTCGTCGGCGGAGAGGTTGCGGTGCAGTACGCCGATGCCGCCCTGCCGGGCCATCGCGATCGCCATCCGCGCCTCGGTCACCGTGTCCATCGCGCTGGACAGCAACGGTACGGACAGTCGCACGTTGCGGGTCATCGAGGTCACCGTGTTGACCCGGCTCGGGATGACGTCCGACTCGGCGGGCTGCAGCAACACGTCGTCGAAGGTCAACCCGAGCGGCACCGCCCGGGCCGACCCGGCGGGCATCTCCGGCACGTGGCCGCCGAACGCGGCGGGGACCGGGGGCACGTGACCGCCGTTGGCGGTGCTGTCGACGACGGGCTGCTGGGTGGGCGAGTTTTCCACGACTTCTTCCCCTGAGCTGGTCGGACGGTTCGCCTGGGGCCGGCGGCGGCTGATGCCCAGGCGCCGGGTCGGCAGGCGGCCCGGCGTGGGTGGCGGTTGACCGGCTCGCCCCGTCTTGCGGTGCGATGGTTCATCGTACCCACCGCCTGACCGGCGGGGCGCGCCACCTGCGCGGCCGGCCGGACCGGGTGGGGCCCACGCAGCCGGTACGGGTGGGACTACGGTGGAGGGGTGCACGAAGAGCCGATCGATCCGTTCAGCGGCGACCCCGCCGATCCGGCAGCCGGGCTGGAGGATCCCACCGAGGCCGGCGAGCCGGACTCGTTGACGCCCGCCGAACGGCAGGACGTGTTGGAGGACCTCGCCGACCTGGAGGTCTACCGGGCGCTGCTCGGCGCGGTCGGGATCCGCGGGCTGGTGATCGACTGCGAGGACTGCCGGGAGCCGCACTACTTCGACTGGGACCTGCTGCGCGGCAATCTGCGCCACCTGCTGGACTCCGGCCGGCCGCGGGTGCACGAGCCGGCCTTCAACCCCGACCCGGACCACTACGTGAGCTGGGAGTACGCCCGGGGGTACGCCGACGGCGTGCACGACACCCTGCGGGACGAGGCGGACGACGACCAGGACCGGCCGGGCTAAGGTCGGTCAGGCGACCAGTCCGGTACGGAATCCGGTGGCCACCGCGTGCGCCCGGTCCCGTGCGCCGAGCTTGCGGAACAGTCGTCGCGCGTGGGTCTTGACGGTGTCCTCCGAGACGAACAGGTCGCGGCCGATCTCGCCGTTGCTCTTGCCTTCCGCCATCCCGCGTAGCACCTGGAGTTCGCGTTCGGTGAGCCCGATCCGGCGTAGTGCGGTGACTCGACCGTCCGACGGCTGGGCGCCGTCCGGTCCGGCACCGGGCGCCACGCCGTCATTGGGTGCGCTGTCATTGGGTGCGCTGTCATTGGGTGCGCTGTCGGTCGGCGCGCCGTCGGGGTGCGGGACGGGTGCCGGTGCTTCGGCGGTGTCGGCGGCCGGCGCCGTAGCGGCCGCGTCGTCGCGTTGGTTCGGCACCACGTTCGGGCCGGTGGCCGGGTCCGCACCGGCAGCGGCCGCAGCCGTCTGCTCGGCGGCGCCGGTGACCGATCGTCCGGCGGAGTCGGTACCAGCGGCGGCAGCCCCGGAGTGATGAGTCGCCGTGCCAGCGGCACCAATAGTGGCGGTCACCGCCGAGGCCGGTGCGGCGGCTGCTGACTGCTCGGTCAGCAGTGCCGGCGTACGGCGGCCCGGCGCGGCGAGCAGCAGCAGGGTCTTCGCCACGGCGGTGACCAGGTCGTCGGTGCCGCGCAGCAGCCCACGGGCACCGGCGGCCAGCGCGGCCGACGCCACCTGCGGGTCCTCCCCGCCGAACAGCACGATCACGCTGCCCGGCGAACGGGCCAGCACCCGGCGGGTGAAGCTTGCGCTGTCCGGACGGGCAAGGGCGGTGTCGGCGAGTACGATCTCGGCTGGCCGTTCGGCGAGCCGCAGCATCACCTCCGGTTCAGAGACCGCTGTGCGTACTGCGGCGGAGAGGCCGAGCCGGGCGGCGGCGGCGGTGATGTTCTGAGCTGCAATTACCGTTCGTACACACACGAGCACCTTGCGCACTTGTGACTCCCCTCTCCCGCCAGCAGCAGATCACGCGAGGCACGCTCGCTCATGCGCTTTGCCACGAAAAAAGATGAAAGTTCAGGACCGGCGGCCACGTCGCCGACCGGCTATCGCGCGCAGGTTCCGACCCGGGTGATCCCACACGTTCCGGCACGGGTGATTGAGCAGTGGGACTCCCGGGTACCCCGGTGACACGAAGGACCGGAGCGCTTGCGCGGCCGGCCGCCCGGTCCTACCACGAAGTGTCCGCGGGAGCCGCGCGGAAGGAGGGGTGCAGATGTCGGATGTACGCCGACTGCCCGGACCGATCGTCGACCTGTGGGAGTGGCAGATCCTCGGTGCCTGCCGTGGCCGGGACAGCGCCCAGTTCTTCCACCCCGACGGTGAGCGGGGGTCGTCACGCAACCGCCGGGAGTCGGGAGCCAAGGCGGTCTGCCGGACCTGCCCGGTCCGCGCGGAGTGCGCCGCGCACGCCCTGTCGGTGCGCGAGCCGTACGGGGTGTGGGGCGGCTTCAGCGAGTCGGAACGGCTCCGGCTGCTCGCCCTCGGCTGGGAGGATCTCGCCGACCGCCGCGGCGGCCGGGTCGACGTGCAACGGCTGGAGGCCCGGCTGGGCCGACCGCACAAGTCGACCGTGCCGGCCCAGCGCCGGCCGGAATCGGCTGCCGTCAGGCCGCAGCCGGCGGACTCGGCCACCGCCGCCTGACCACGGCAAACTGCCACCTGACCGCGCGGCTGCGGTCGCGGTCGCGGCCACCACCTGGGCCGCGACCTCGGCCACCGGCCGCAGCCGGTTCGATTGTCCCTACTGGACTGTTACGCGGACCGAGTGCCAGCCTGTCGCCCCGTCCGGGGCGACAGGCTGGCGTAGTTCGGGCTGGGTGGCGCCGGTCCCGTCGGTGGCCCGGACCTGCAGCAGGTGCTCACCCGAGGTCGCCGGCCACTGCCAGACCCACTGCACCCAGGTGTCCGCGGAGACCGCCGGGGCCAGCTCGGCCGGCTGCCAGGGGCCGTCGTCCACCCGTACCTCGACGCCGCTGATGCCCCGGTGCGGGGCCCACGCCACCCCGGCCACCGGTACGGTGCCGGCGGACAGTTCGGCGCGGACCCGGGGGGTGTCGATCCGGGACTGGGTCTTGATCGGGCCCTGCGCCGCCCAGCCGCGCGGCACCCAGTACGCGTCGAAGTCGGCGAAGCTGGTCAACTCCAGCTCGGTGACCCACTTGCAGGCGGAGACGTACCCGTAGAGGCCGGGCACCACCATGCGGACCGGAAAACCGTGCTCGACCGGCAGCGGTTGACCGTTCATCCCGACCGCGAGCAGCGCGTCCCGCCCGTCCAGCAGCGCCTCGGTCGGGGTGCCGCAGGTCCAGCCGTCGACGGACCGGCCGACGACCTGGTCGGCTCCGGGCAGCGGGCCCGCCTCGACCAGCAGGTCCCGCACCGGTACGCCGAGCCAGCGGGCGTTGCCGATGAGATTCCCGCCCACCTCGTTCGAGACACAGGCCAGCGTGACGTACCGCTCCACCAGCTCCATCCCGAGCAGGTCGGCGTAGCTCAGGGTGATCGGGTTGGTCACCCGGCCGTGGATCCGCAGTCGCCATTCGTCCGGGTCGACCTGGGGCACGACCAACGCGGTGTCGATCCGGTAGAAGTCACGGTTGGTGGTGACGTACCGGCTCAGCCCCGGCGCTGCCGGGTCCACACCGGAAGGCAGCGGCGGCGCGGCGTCGACCGGGGCGGGCAGCGTCACGGCGGACCGGGCGGTGGCCACCCCCCGGCGTTGCGCCAGCCAGCGCCCGCCGGCACCGGTGACCAGGGCAGCGCCGACCGACACGCCGACGCTGGACAGGAACCGGCGCCGGTCGGCGGTGCCGGCACCGGGCCGAACCGGTACCGGCGCCGGTTCGGCAGGCGAAGCCGGCGAGGCCGACGCGGCGACGGCGGCCGGCCGCAGCGGGCCGGCGAGCAGCGCCCAGAGCAGCAGCGCGGCGGCGGACGCGCCGATCACCGCCGGCAGGACGGCGGCCGGCCCGGCACCGGGCCGGGTGAGCGCGGCCGCCGCGCCGATCACGCCGAAGACCGCGATGCCGGCGAAGCCGACGGCGAGCCGGCGGGCGGCCAGCATCCCGATGACGGCGGCGAACCCGGCGAGCAGTACGCCGGTGCCGATCAGCAGCGCGGTCTTGTCGTGTACGCCGAACACGTCGATGGCGAACTGCTTCAGCGGCTCGGGGACGGTGTCGACGACCACCCCGCCGACCGCGACCAGCGGTGCCGAGCGGGCGCCGGTGGCGACGGCGATCAGCTCGGCCAGGCCCAGGGCGAGCGCGGCCGCGGCCACCCCGGCGAGCGCCGCGAGCGGCCCGGGCAGGCGGCCCGGCGGTTCGGTCTGCGCAGCTGGCCCGGTCGGCTCCGGCCCTGTCGCGTCCGGCACCGTCGGTTCCGGCCTCATCGCGTCCAGCCCATCTGTCCGGCACCGTACGGGGTCGACGGCGCGTAGGTACCGCCGACGATACGCAGAATCCGCGTGATCAGAAACCTCGGGCGGAGTGCGCCCTCGGCCGTACTGATCACGCGGATCCAGGGTGGAGCAGGTGGAGCAGGGTGGAATTTCCGGTCAGAAACCGGGACCGTGCTGGTGGCCGTGCCCATGGTCGTGACCGTGACCGCCGGCGGCCGGCTCGACCTTCTCCGGCTTCTCCACCACCAGGCTCTCGGTGGTGAGCAGCAGCCCGGCGATCGACGCGGCGTTGCTGACCGCGTTGCGGGTCACCTTCACCGGGTCGATGATGCCGGCCCGGGCCAGATCGACGTACTCACCGGTGGCGGCGTTGAGACCGTGGCCCCAGTCGCCTTCGAGTACCTTGCCGACCACGACGTACCCGTCGTAGCCGGCGTTCTGGGCGATCCACCGCAGCGGCTCGTGCAGCGCCTTGCGGACCACCGACACGCCGACCTTCTCGTCGCCGTCGAAGCCGAGGTCGTCGTCGAGCACGGCGGCGATCTGGCTCAGCGCCGCGCCGCCACCGGGGATGGTGCCCTCCTCGACCGCGGCCTTGGTCGCGGCGATGGCGTCCTCGATGCGGTGCTTGCGCTCCTTCATCTCCACCTCGGTGGCGGCCCCGGCCTTGATCACCGCGATGCCACCGGAGAGCTTGGCCAGCCGCTCGGCGAGCTTCTCCCGGTCCCAGTCCGAGTCGGACGCGTCGATCTCCTTGCGGATCTGGGTGACCCGGTCGGCGACCTCGGAGTCGTTGCCGGCACCGTCGACCACCGTGGTGGTGTCCTTGTCGACCACGATCCGCCGGGCCCGGCCCAGCGACTCCAGCCCGACCGCGTCGAGCTTGTAGCCCAGCTCCGGGGCGATCAGCTCGGCACCGGTCAGGATCGCCATGTCCTGCAGCATCGCCTTGCGCCGGTCACCGAAGCCGGGAGCCTTGACCGCACAGATCTTCACGGTCTTGCGCACGGCGTTGACCACCAGGGTGGACAGCGCCTGCCCGTCGACATCCTCGGCGACGATCAGCAGCGGCTTGCTGTCCTGGACGATCTTCTCCAGCAGCGGCAGCAGCTCCTCGATCGAGGAGATCTTCTGGGTGGTGATCAGGATGTACGCGTCCTCGAGGACCGCCTCCTGCGCTTCGGCGTCGGTGACGAAGTGCGGGGAGATGAAGCCCTTGTCGAACTGCAGGCCCTCGGTGACCTCCAGCTCGGTGGCCAGGGTCGAGCCTTCCTCGACGGTGATCACGCCGTCGCGGCCGACCCGCTCCATCGCCTCGGCGATCAGCTCGCCGATCGTGGCGTCCTGGGCCGAGATCGTCGCGACCTGCGCGATCGAGCCCTTGTCGGCCACGTCCGCCGCCTTGGCCAGCAGCGATTCGGAGACCTTCTGCGCGGCCGCGTCGATGCCGCGCTTGAGGCCGGCCGGGTTGGTCCCGGCGGCGACGTTGCGCAGACCTTCACGGACCATCGCCTGGGCGAGCACGGTGGCGGTGGTGGTCCCGTCGCCGGCGACGTCGTTGGTCTTCGTCGCCACCTCCTTGACCAGCTGCGCACCGAGGTTCTCGTACGGGTTGGTGAGCTCGATCTCCTTGGCGATGGTCACGCCATCGTTGGTGATCGTCGGAGCGCCGAACTTCTTGTCCAGCACGACGTTGCGCCCGCGCGGGCCGAGGGTGACCTTGACCGTGTCCGCGAGCGTGTTGACGCCGTGCTCCAAGAGGTGCCGGGCGTCGTCCGAGAAACTCAGGATCTTCGCCATGACATTCCCTTCACAGGCACTAGCCGTCGGCCGGCCGGCGGCTGCCGGCACCGGCCAACGGGCGACGCCCCGAAGCCCCGGGCTGGGGCTTCGGGGCGTTCAGCACTGGCAGTAGGTCACTTCTCGATGACCGCGAGGACGTCGCGGGCGGAGAGCACCAGGTACTCCTCGCCGGCGTACTTGACCTCGGTGCCGCCGTACTTCGAGTAGATGACCGTGTCGCCGACGTTGACGTCAACCGGGATCCGGTTGCCCTTGTCGTCGACGCGGCCGGGGCCGACAGCGAGGACGGTGCCCTCCTGCGGCTTCTCCTTGGCGGTGTCGGGGATCACGATGCCCGACGCCGTGGTGGTCTCAGCCTCGTTCGCCTGGACCAGGATCCGGTCCTCGAGCGGCTTGATCGCAACCTTGGTCGCGGTAGTCACGGGCATACCCTCCTGGGGTATCTGGTTTTGGTGCCGGCCACGTGGGTAACCGGCGTCAATCTGCCTCATGTCCACCGGGCGGATCCGTCGTCGCGGGTGCCGGACCGCCTGGCGTTTCGCTCACCGGCGGGAGCCGGCGGGCTGGCACCCTCGACCCGAGAGTGCTAACCGCAGATTAGCAGTCGCCTGTACGGAGTGCTAGCCCGATGGCCGAGCATGGACAATGTCGCGGTGCACCCGGACGAACTGGCCGCCCTGCGCGCCCCGGAAGGCGCGGCCGCGCTGGTCACCGCAGCCGAGGTGCTGGCCGCGCCGGGCGGGACGGATCCACTCACGGCGGCGACCGCGCTGCGTACCGCCGGGGTGCCGGCACCGCTGGCGACCGCCGCGCTCACCCAGGCCGCGCTGCGTGCCCGCGCGGTCGGCAAGTTCGGCCCGGCCGCCGCCCGGATGTTCTTCACCCGCGCCGGCCTGGAGCAGGCCACCCGGTCAGCGGTCGCCGACCGGCGCGCCGCCCGGTTGCGCGCCGCCGGGGTGCGCCACCTCGCCGACCTCGGTTGCGGTCTCGGCGCGGACACCCTCGCCGCCGCCCGGGCCGGCATCCGGGTGTACGCGGTGGAGGCCGACCCGGGCACCGCCGCGATCGCCGCCGCCAACGTCGAGGCGACCGGGCTGGCCGACCTGGTCGACGTGGTCTGCGCCGACGCCACCGGAGTCGACCTCACCGGCTACGACGCGGTCTTCTGCGACCCGGCCCGCCGGTCCGGCAACGGTCGGCGCACCTTCGACCCGGACAGCTAC
The DNA here is from genome assembly GCF_049179115.1 of Solwaraspora sp. WMMB762. Taxonomy (NCBI): domain Bacteria; kingdom Bacillati; phylum Actinomycetota; class Actinomycetes; order Micromonosporales; family Micromonosporaceae; genus Solwaraspora; species Solwaraspora sp. WMMB762. The sequence goes on along the minus strand of NZ_JBMHMD010000001.1, from coordinate 5,610,000 downwards.
TCCCCGCCGTGGGACTTCGTCCGGTCGCTGGTCGCCCGGGTGCCCCGGACCGTGCTGAAGGTGGCGCCGGGGATCGACCACGCGCTGATCCCGCCGGGAGCCGAGGCCGAGTGGGTCAGCGTCGACCGGGATGTGGTCGAGGCGGCGTTCTGGTGCGGCCCGCTGGCCGACACGCCGCGCCGGGCCACCCTGCTGCGGGCCGGGCAGCCGGCCACGGAGCTGACCGGCGACGGTGGCGAGCCGGTCGACGTCGGCCCGGTCCGGCGCTACCTGTACGACCCGGACGGGGCGGTGGTCCGCTCGCACCTGGTCGCCGCGTTCGCCGCGACCGTCGACGGCACCCTCGCCGACGGGTCGATCGCCTACGTCTACGCCGACACGCCGACCGACACGCCGTACGGCCGGTGTCTGGAGATCACCGACGTGCTGCCGTTCTCGCTGAAGCGGCTGCGGGCGCTGCTGCGCGAACGCGGTGTCACGCGGCTGGAGATCCTCAAACGCGGCTCCCCGCTCGACCCCGCCCAGTTGCGCCGCGAGCTGCGGCTGCGTACCGCCTCCGGGGCCGGCGTGGCGGCGAGCCTGGTGCTGACCCGGGTGGCCGGCGCCCCGACGGCGCTGCTCGCCCACCCGGTGCCGGCGCCGGGCCGGTGAGCGTGCCAGGCCGGGCGAGCGCGCCCGCCCGATGAGCGCGCGGGCCGGTAACGTCGCGCGGCATGGCAGGTACCGCGACCCCGGCGACGACGCTGCTGACCAAGCGGCGGATCACCTTCCAACTGCACCCGTACCGGGTCTCGCCGGACACCCCGGACTACGGCGCGGCGGTCGCGGCCGCCCTCGGCGTCGCCGCCGAGCAGGTGTTCAAGACGCTGGTGGCGCAGGTCGACGGGGCACTCGCCGTCGGCGTCGTGCCGGTCACCGGGGAGCTGGACCTGAAGGCTCTGGCGGTGGCGCTCGGCGGCAAGCGCGCGGTGCTCGCCGACCGGGTGCTCGCCGAGCGGACCACCGGGTACGTCCGGGGCGGGATCAGCCCGATCGGGCAGCGCAGACGCCTGCCGACGGTGCTGGACGCCTCGGCGCAGCGGTACGCCGACGTGTACGTCTCGGCCGGCCGTCGCGGGTTGCAGTTGAGTATCACTCCGGGCGACCTGGCAGCGGTGGCCGACGCCCGGTTCGCCCCGATCGCTACCCACTGATCCGGTCAGTCGACGGGCAGATGTCCGCCACGTTGCTGAATTGTTATCGCGGGCAACAAAACTGGTGACGTCAGCGGTCTTGTGCTCGGCGCCACACTCCTAATACGTTGCCGGACACAACAAAACTGTGACGGCCCAGCCCAGCCCCAGGCCGTTGCCGTCGCCGGCCGGGTCTCCGGAGCCCACCAGCGCCGCGCGAGCCACACCTGAGACCGCACGACACGCACCAGCACAAAACCCTTGTACGCGAAACATCACCCTTCGAAAGGACCCGAGCGATGCGCAGAGGGATCCTCAGCACCGCCGCCGCTGGCGTCCTGCTCGCCGGCGGCCTGACCGCCTGCAGCAGCGACACCGGCACCGACAGCGGTGACACGCCCACCCCGAAGATCGGCGTGATCCTGCCGGACAGCGCCTCCTCCGACCGCTGGGAGACCGCCGACCGGCGCTTCCTGCAGGAGGCGTTCGACGCCGCCGGCGTCGACGCCACCATCCAGAACGCGCAGGGCGACAAGGCCCAGTTCCAGACCCTCGCCGACCAGATGATCACCGACGGGGCCACCGTCCTGATGATCGTCAACCTGGACTCCGGCACCGGCAAGGCCGTGCTGGACAAGGCCAAGCAGCAGGGCGTCGCCACCATCGACTACGACCGGCTGACCCTGGGCGGCTCCGCCGAGTACTACGTGAGCTTCGACAACGAGGCCGTCGGCCAGCTGCAGGGCGAGGGTCTGGTCAAGTGCCTGACCGACGCCGGCGTGGAAGAGCCGACCATCGCCACCCTCAACGGCTCCGAGACCGACAACAACGCCACCCTGTTCAAGAACGGCTACGACGGCGTGCTCGACCCGTTGTACGAGTCCGGCGAATACGTCAAGGGCCCGGACCAGTGGGTGCCGGACTGGGACGGCGCCCAGGCCGCCACCATCTTCGAGCAGATGCTGACCCAGACCGGCGGCGAGATCCACGGTGTGCTGGCCGCCAACGACACCCTCGGCAACGCGGCGATCTCGGTGCTCAAGCGCAACCAGCTCAACGGCCAGGTGCCGGTCACCGGGCAGGACGCCACCCCGCAGGGTCTGCAGAACATCCTCGCCGGCGACCAGTGCATGACCGTCTACAAGGCGATCAAGGCCGAGGCGCAGGCCGCCGCCGACCTGGCGGTCGCGCTGGCCAACGGTGAGCGCAAGGAGGTCGCGCAGACCGTCACCGACCCGGAGACCAACCGGGAGGTGCCGTCGGTGCTGCTCACCCCGCAGGCCATCTACAAGGAGAACGTCGCCGACGTGGTCAACGACGGCTACGTCACCGCCGAGGAGCTCTGCACCGACGAGTTCGCCGAGCTCTGCGCCGAGGCCGGCATCAGCTGACCGGCGTACCGGCGACCGACCGGTAGCCCCGCCGCGGGTGTCACCCGGCAGCACCATCGCCGGGTGACACCCGCGGCGGCGGAACCGGCACCGGCCGGGCACCCTCACGAAGGAGACCACCCGTGTCCGCGACCCCCCTGCTGCAACTGCGCGGGATCGACAAGAACTTCGGCCCCGTCCAGGTGCTGCGCAACGTCGACTTCGCCGTCTACCCCGGCGAGGTGACCGCGCTCGTCGGTGACAACGGTGCCGGCAAGTCCACCCTGGTCAAATGCATCAGCGGCATCCACCCGATCGACCGCGGCGAGGTCCTCGTCAACGGCCGCCGGGTGCACATCCACAACCCGCGCGACGCCGCCTCGCACGGCATCGAGGTCGTCTACCAGGACCTCGCGCTCTGCGACAACCTCGACATCGTGCAGAACATGTTCCTCGGGCGGGAGAAGCGCACCGGGATCGTGCTGGACGAGACCACCATGGAGCAGATGGCCGCGGACACCCTCGCCGGGCTCTCCGTCCGGACCGTCAAGTCGCTGCGGCAACTCGTCGCCAGCCTCTCCGGCGGCCAGCGCCAGACCGTCGCCATCGCCAAGGCGGTGCTGTGGAACAGCAAGGTCGTCATCCTCGACGAACCCACCGCGGCGCTCGGCGTCGCCCAGACCGCCCAGGTGCTCGAACTGGTCCGCCGGCTCGCCGACAACGGCCTCGCCGTCGTGCTGATCTCGCACAACATGAACGATGTCTTCGCGGTGTCGGACCGGATCGCCGCGCTGTACCTCGGCCAGATGGTCGCCCAGGTCCGCAGCACGGAGATCACCCACGCGCAGATCGTGGAGCTGATCACCGCCGGCCGCAGCGGTGACCTCGGCCTGCCGGCCGACAACGGCACCGAGTACACCGTCACCACCGGACCGGGAGCCGACCGATGAGCACCGCCACCTCGACAGTCCAGCGGCCCGCCGCCCCGGCCGACTCGCCCGGCGTCGGCGAACACCTGCGCAACTACTTCTCCCGGGTGCGCGGCGGCGACCTCGGCGCGCTGCCCGCCATCCTCGGTCTCGTCGTGCTCTGCACGGTCTTCTCGATCGTGCGGCCCAACTTCTTCACCGCCGGCAACTTCGCCAACCTGTTCATCCAGGGCGGAGCGGTCACCCTGATCGCGATGGGGCTGATCTTCGTCCTGCTGCTCGGTGAGATCGACCTCTCCGCCGGCTTCGCCAGCGGTGTCTGCGCCGCGATCCTGGCGGTCGTCTCCACCGAGATGGGACTGCCCTGGTACGTGGCGGTGCTGGCGGCGGTCGCCACCGGCACCCTGATCGGCACCACCCTCGGATTCCTGGTCGCCAAGGTCGGCATCCCGTCGTTCGTGGTCACCCTGGCCGCGTTCCTCGCCTTCCAGGGCACCGTGCTGCTGCTGATCGAAGGCGGCAAGAACGTCTCGCTGCGCGACGACGTGCTCATCGCGATCGTCAACCGCAACGTCCCGCCGGTCGTCGGCTGGGCGATCTTCGGCGTCGGGGTGGCCGGGTTCGCGCTGATCCAACTGCTGCGCTACCGCACCCGGTCCGCCAAGGGCCTGGTCACCGACCCGATGGTGGTGGTGCTGACCCGCATCGGCGTGCTGATCGCGATCGCCGGCGCCGCCGTCTACATCCTCAACCAGGAGCGCAGCATCAACCCGCTGATCACCTCGCTGCGCGGGGTGCCGATCGTGGTGCCGGTCATCGTGGTACTGCTGGTCTTCTGGACCTTCGTGCTGCGGCGTACCGCGTACGGCCGGCACATCTACGCCGTCGGCGGCAACCGGGAAGCCGCCCGCCGGGCCGGCATCAACGTCGACCGGATCCGGATCTCCGCCTTCATGATCTGCTCCTCGATGGCCGCCGTCGGCGGCATCGTGGCCGCCAGCCGGGCCAACTCGGTCGATGCCAACACCGGCGGCAGCAACGTGCTGCTGTTCGCCGTCGGCGCGGCGGTGATCGGCGGCACCAGCCTGTTCGGCGGCAAGGGCCGGGTCCTCGACGCGGTCCTCGGCGGCGCCGTGGTCGCGGTCATCGAGAACGGCATGGGGCTGATGAACGTCAGCTCCGGGGTGAAGTTCGTCTTCACCGGGCTGGTGCTGCTGCTGGCCGCCAGCGTCGACGCGCTGTCCCGTCGTCGCGCCGCCGCCGGGTCACGATGACTGCGGAGACGACGATCCGATGCGGGCAAGACCCAGCCAGGAGGAGATCCGCCGGCACAACCTCGGCGCGCTGCTGCGCCACGTGCACGTGCACGGCGCCACCTCACGGGCCGAACTGACCACCACGCTGGGGCTCAACCGCAGCACCATCGGCGCGCTCACCGCCGACCTGGCCGCCGCCGGCCTGGTCAGCGAGGGCGGCGCCCGGGAAACCGGCCGGGCCGGACGACCGTCGCTGGTCGTCCGGCCCGCGTCCGAGCGGGTGTACGCGTACGCGCTCAGCATCGAGGTCGACCGGTTACGGGCCGCCCGGGTCGGGCTCGGCGGCCGGATCCTCGACATCCGCACCGCCGAACGGCCGCGCGGGACGCTGGCCGCCGAGGCGGTCGGCCCGCTCACCGGCTTCGTCAAGGAGCTGCACCAGGCGGTGCCGGCCGGCGCGGTCTGCGTCGGCAGCGGCGTCGCGGTCTGCGGCATGGTCCGCCGCGACGACGGCATGGTCCGGCTCGGGCCGACCATGGGCTGGGTCGACGAGCCGCTCGGCGCGGCCCTGGCCGAGGCGCTCGGCGGTGACCGGGGCGTGCTGGTCGGCAACGTCTCCGACGTGTGTGCGCTGGCCGAACACACCCGGGGCGCGGCGGTCGGCTGCGACCACGTCATCTACCTGTACGGCGACGTCGGCGTCGGCGCCGGCATCATCGCCGGTGGCCGGCGGGTCACCGGCCACGGCGGGTACGGCGGCGAGGTCGGCCACATGGTGGTGCACCCCGGTGGCCGGCCCTGCCTGTGCGGATCCCGGGGCTGCTGGGAGACCGAGATCGGCGAACACGCGCTGATCCAGGCGGCGGGCCGCAGCGGGGCCGTCGTCGGCCGGGAAGCGGTGCTCGCCGTGGTGGACGCGGCCGACCGAGGCGACAGCCAGGCCCAGGCCGCGGTCCGCCAGGTCGGCAACTGGCTCGGTTTCGGCGTGGCCAACCTGGTCAACATCTTCAACCCGGAGACGGTGATCTTCGGCGGCACGCTGCGGGACGTCTACCTGGCGGCGGCCGCGCACGTGCGCAGCCGGCTCAACTCCAACGGGCTACCGGCCTGCCGGGAACACGTCCGGCTGCGCACCCCGAAACTCGGCGACGACGCCCCGCTGATCGGCGCCGCCGAACTCGCCTTCGAACAGCTGCTCGCCGACCCGCTCGACGCGGTGGCCGGCTGACCCCGGTCAGCCGACCGCCTGCGCCGACCCGACGCCCTGCCAGGTGCGCCACAGTACGGCGTACGGGCCGTCGGCGGCGACCAGCTCGTCGTGCGAGCCGAACTCGGTGATCAGCCCGTCCTCGACCACGGCGATCCGGTCGGCGTCGTGTGCCGAGTACAGCCGGTGCGCGATCGCGATCACCGTACGCCCGTGCAGCACCGCAGCGAGCGACCGCTCCGTGCGCCGGGCGGTACGCGGGTCGATCAGCGACGTCGCCTCGTCCAGCACCAGGGTCTGCGGATCGGCCAGCACCAGCCGGGCCAGGGCGAGCTGCTGGGCCTGGTCCGGACCGACCGGATGGCCGCCGGCACCGACCACCGTGGCCGCCCCGTCCGGCAGGGCGGAGACCCAGTCCAGTGCGTCGACGGCGGCCAACGCGGCGCGTACCTCGGCGTCGCTGGCGTCCGGTCGGACCAGCGCGACATTGTCGCGCACCGTACCGATGAAGACGTGATGCTCCTGGGTGACCAGGGCGACCCGGCCGCGCAGCTGGTCCGGGGCGAGGTCGGTCAGCGGCACGCCGCCGGCGGTGACCGAACCGGCGGTCGGCCGCAGCACCCCGGCCAGCAGCCGGCCCAGGGTGGACTTGCCGGCGCCGGACGGCCCGACGATGGCGATCCGCTCCCCCGGCTGCGGCACCAGGGTGACCCCGCGCAGCACCTCCCGCCCGTCGACGTAGCTGAAGTGGACGTCGACCGCCGCGACCGGGTCGGCGGCGCGCACGCCGTCAGGTGCCGGCGCGCGGGGCACCGCGATCGCGGGCCGGTCCGGCTGGGCGACGCCGAGCAGCCGGGCCAGCGACGCGGCACCGAGCTGCAGTTCGTCCAGCCAGTTCAGCAGCCGGTCCAGCGGGGCGGCCAGCATCTGCACGTACAGCACCGCCGCGGTGACCTGGCCGAGCGTCACCCAACCGCGCAGGTAGCACCAGCCGCCGACGGCCAGGGTCGCCGCGACCGGCACCACGTAGCTGATCTCGATCAGCGGGAACCAGACGGTACGCAGCCACAGCGTGTAACGCTCGGCCGCGTACTGCCGGGCGATGTCGGCGTCGGTACGCCGCCGCCGGTGCTCCTGCCGGCGCAGCGCCTCGACGGTCCGGGCACCGTCGACGGTCTCGCTGAGCCCGTCGGTGATCCGCGAGTACGCGGCGCTCTCGGCCAGGTAGCCGTCCGGTGCCCGGCGCAGATACCAGCGGGTGCCCGCCCACAACAGCGGCACCACGATCAGGCAGGGCACCGCCAGCACCGGGCCGACCAGCAGCAACGCCCCGAAGATGAAGGTCGCGGTGCTGATCGCGATCAGCGTCTCGGGCACCGCGAACCGCACCGACTTGGACAGCACGGCGACGTCGTGCGAGGTCCGGGTGAGCAGGTCACCGGTGCCGGCCTTCTCCACCGTCGACAGCGGGATGGACAGCACCCGGCCGATGAATTCTTCGCGCAACGCGGCCAGCACCCGCTCGCCGAGCCGGGCGGACGCGACGTGCGCGTAGCGGGCCAGCACCGCCTGTAAGACCAGGAAGCCGGCGATCGCCAGGGCGGTCCGGTCGACGGCGGCGACCGCCGCCGTCCCGGTGGTGAGCGTCTCGACCAGGCCGCCGAGCAGCCGGGGCGCGGCGAGCCCGGCGACCGCGGCACCCACGTGCAGCGCCAGGGCACCGGCCAGCATCCGTGGGTGCCGGCGGACCAGGACACGGGCGTACCGGCGGACCTCGGCCCGGTCCGCGACCGGCAACGCTGTCACGACGTCACCTCGCTCAACGCCGCCGACTCGGCGCGGGTCACCAGGGCGGCGTACCCGGGTTCGGTGCGCAGCAGATCGGCGTGACTGCCGTCGGCCACCACCCGGCCGGCGTCGACGAACACCACCCGGTCGGCGTGTTCCAGCAGCAGTGGGCTGGTGGTGCAGACGACGGTGGTCCGGCCGGTCCGGGCGGCCGGCAGTCGGGCGGCGATCCGCACCTCGGTGTGCGCGTCCACGGCGCTGGTCGGCTCGACCAGCACCAGGACCGGCGGGTCGGCGAGCAGCGCCCGGGCCAGCCGGAGCCGCTGCTGCTGGCCGCCGGAGAACTCCCGGCCACGTTCGGCGACCTCGACGTCGAGACCGTCCGGCAGCGCGTCGACGATGTCGGTGGCGCTGGCCGCGACCAGGGCCGCCCGGATCGCGTCGTCGCTGGCCCGCCCGGTGCCGTCGAGTTCGTCGCGCAGCCGGCCGGTGAACAGCCGGTCGTCGTTGTCGGCCACCAGGATCCGCTGCCGGACCGTGGCCAGGTCCAGCTCCCGCAGCGGTACGCCGGCCAGGGCGACCTCGGCGTCGCGGTAGCGCCCCAGCCGGTCGGCGAGCCCGGCGACGTCCTCCGGCGCGGTGGCCGCGATGGCGGTCAACTGGTACGGGGCCACCCGCAGGCCGGACGTGCAATCGACCAGTTCGCCGTCGCGGTCCGGCAGTCGGCGCGGCCACGCCGGGTCGGTGAACTCCGGCGTGATGGCGAGCAGGCCCGCGACCCGGCGGGCGGCGACGTGGCCACGGGTCATGGTGTGCAGGAACTCGGTCAGCGTCCGGATCGGACCGGTCAGGAACGCGGTGTACGCGTAGGCGGCGACCAGCTGCCCGACGGTCAGCTCGCCGGAGAGCGTGAGCCGCGCCCCGAGCCAGGTCACCAGCACCAGGAACATCCCGGGCAGCAGCAGCTGGCCGGCCTCCAGTACGGACTCGACCCGGGCCAGTCGGTCGCCGCGCCGCCGCAGCTCCTGCGACTGGTCCCGGTAGCGGTCGGCGAAGGCCGGTTCACCGCCGACGCCGCGCAGAATCCGCAGGCCGGTCACGATGTCGCCGGCCAGGGTCGCCAGGGTGGCCTGCTGGTCCCGGTAGGTCTGCTGGCGGCGGTGCAGCGGCCGCAGGCCGAGCCCGACGGCCGCCATCAGCACCGGCACCCCGATCACGATCACCAGCCCGAGCGGAACGGAGGTGCCGAGCAGGATCGCGGCGACCACGACGATCGCCACCACCGCACCGACCGCCCGGGCGACGACCTCCACCGCGCTGCCGAGACTGCTCATGTCGGCGGTCCCGATGCTCACCACCTCGCCGGTGGCCAGCCGTTTCGGCAGGGTGGCGCCGAGCCGGTTGGCCTGCCGTACGGTGAGCTGGACCGTGCGGTACGCGGTGGACAGCCAGTTGAACACCCCGAACCAGTGCTGGCTGATGCTGGCCGTCGCCTGGACCAGCCCCAGCCCCAGTAGCACCGCTGACCAGCCGAGCAGCGCCTGCGGATCGCGGGCGGTGAGGCCGACGTCGACGGCCTGCCCGAGAACCGCCGGCATCAACGCCTGGCTGCCCATCCAGACCACGCTGAGCACCGATCCCCAAGCCACGGACGCCCCGGCGCGTCCGGCCAGCCAGCGCAGCAGACGCAGGGCTGACCGGTGATCGGCTACGCCGGGATCGGCGACGGGCAGGGACCACATGACATCGCGACGGTACGGCTACTTTGCGTGGCCGATCCACCGATTTTCCCATTTCCGCCGGTCGGTCGGCGGCTTCAGCGGTCGACCTGGGTGAAGTCCCAGCTGTGCGGTGGACGGGTGACCAGCCGCAGCGGTGGTTCCGGCAACGACAGCGGGCTGCTGCGCCACTTCGAGATGACCACCAGCCGGTCATCGGTCGACGAGAAGACCTCACTGGCCACGTGCAGCGGGCTGTGTTCGATCTCCGGAAGCGCGGTGTCGCAGACCCAGGTGAGCAACTCGGTCAGGCGGGACGGCTCGGCCTTGGCCTCCCACATCCGCACGATCACGTCGCCGGACATTACACGCTCACCGTGGTCAACGGCAGCGCGGAGTCGGCCGGCAGGTCCAGCCGGCTGGCCGGTACCCCGGCGGCGACCAGATGCGAACCGAGCGCCGCGACCATCGCGCCGTTGTCGGTGCACAGTTTCGGCCGGGGCACCCGGACCTGGATCCCGTACCGCTCGCAGCGTTGCTCGGCCATCGCCCGCAGCCGCGAGTTGGCCGCCACCCCACCACCGATGACCAGGGTCTCGACGCCCCGGTCCCGACAGGCGTCGACCGCCTTGGCGGTCAGCACGTCACAGACCGCCTCCTGGAACGACGCGGCGACGTCCGCCACCGGCACCGGCTCACCGGCCCGTTCCCGGGCCTCGACCCAGCGGGCCACCGCGGTCTTCAGCCCGGAGAAGGAGAAGTCGAACCGGTGTGCGGCGAGGTCCTTCGGCGCGGTGAGTCCACGGGGAAACGCGATCGCCGCGGCGTCACCGTCGCGGGCCGACCGGTCGATCGGCGGCCCGCCGGGGAACGGCAGGCCGAGCAGCCGGGCCACCTTGTCGAACGCCTCGCCGGCCGCGTCGTCGATGGTGGCACCGAGCGGGGTGACCCCGGCGGTCAGGTCGTCGACCAGCAGCAGCGACGAGTGCCCACCGGAGACCAGCAGGGCGATCGCCGGCTCCGGCAGCGGACCGTGTTCCAGGGTGTCGACGGCCACGTGGGCGGCGAGGTGGTTGACGCCGTACACCGGCTTGTCGGTGGCGATCGCGTAGCCCTTGGCCGCCGCGACACCGACCAGCAGGGCACCGGCCAGACCGGGGCCGGCGGTCACCGCGATCGCGTCGATGTCGGCCAGGGTGACACCGGCGTCGTCGAGGGCCCGGCGCATCGTCGGCACGATCGCCTCCAGGTGGGCCCGGCTGGCCACCTCCGGCACCACGCCGCCGAACCGGGCGTGTTCGGCCACGCTGGAGGCCAGCGCGTCGGCGAGCAGCGTGTGCCCGCGGACGATGCCGACCCCGGTCTCGTCGCAGGAGGTCTCGATCCCGAGGACCAGAGGTTCGTCAGCCATCTCGCATCATCACCAGAGCGTCGGTGTTGCTGGGTTGGTAGTAGCCACGGCGTACGCCGACCGGTTCGAAACCGTACGCCGCGTACAGCCGCTGCGCGGCTGCGTTGTCCACCGCGACCTCCAGGAAGGTCCGGCCGGCCCCGCGCCGGGTGGCTTCGTCGAGCAGCCCGACCAGCAGGGTCCGGCCCACGCCGCGCCGTTGGCTGTCCCGGCGTACCGCGACGTTCTGCACCCACGCCTCGTCGGGTGTCGCCGGGTCGCCGGCCAGTGCCAGCCCGGCGTACCCGGCCAGCTGGTCGGTGCCGTCGACGGCGGCCAGGTAGTGGTGCCCGTTGGCCAGCTCGTTCCAGAACATCTCGGCCGACCACTGTTCGGCACCGAACAGGTCGGCTTCGATCGGCACCGCCTGTTCGATGTGCCACCAGCGGAACCGGACGATCCGCAGCTGCCCACCGACCTGGGTCACTGGAGCACCGGTTTGCGTCCGGCCGCCGCGACCGCGTCGGGCCGGCGCAGATAGCACGGGGTCAGCGGCTCGGTGGGCGCGGCGGTGCGGACCCGGTCGGCCGCCAACCGCGCCAGCGCCAGCGCGTCCGGGTAGCGGGGCTCGGGTCGCACCGGTACGCCGAGCAGTTCGGCGTAGCGCAGGGCGCCGTCGCCGACGGCCGTGGTGACGCCGAGACCCGCCAGGGCCTCGGCGACGGCGGCCGGCGCGCCGACTGCCGGGTCGGTGAGCCGCCGACCGTCGGCGGCGTACACCGCCCAGTAGATTTCCCGGCGCCGCGCGTCGGTGGCAGCCAGCACCCGGCCGGTCGCGGCGTCGCTGCCGGCGAGGTCGTCGCTTGCGAGGTCGGTGCCGGCGAGGTCGGTGCCGGCGAGGTCGGTGCCGGCGGCGTGGCCGAGCGCGTCGAGCGAGTTGACGCCGTACGTCGGGATGTCGAGGGCGTGCGCCACGCTGGCGGCGGTGACCAAGCCGACCCGCAGTCCGGTGAACGGCCCGGGGCCGAGCCCGGCCACCACTGCGGTCAGGTCCGCCGCCGTCGCACCGGACTCGGCCAGGCAGGCCGCGATCTGCGGGGAGAGCAGCTCGCCGTGCGCCCGCGCATCGACCGTACGTCGGCTCGCCAGCAGACGTACGTCATCGGTGATCTCGGCCAGCGCGGCGGTCACTGCGGGAGTCGACGAATCCAGCACCAGTACCAGCACGGTATGCACCCTAACCGGACACCGGGGCCGGCTCCTGGCTGCCCTCGGCGCGCCCGTGGCCGGGTCACCCCACACCCCCCGCGACCCCGCGACCCCGCGTCCCGTATGTCGCGCGTGTCCCGCGTATCGCCCGCCACTCATACTCTCCGGACCTGATGCCACACGTGCATCTTGATGCCACAGATGCATCAAGCCTGGAGAGAGACCATGTCCCCCGCGCCGAACCTGGCCCGGTCCGAGTCCGGTCCGAGTCCGGCCGCCCGGGAGTCCAACCAGCCGGTCACGCGCCGCCGGTCGGGAACCGGACATCCGTCGAGGATGGACATCATCGGTACCGGACAGGGACCATCAGCGAATGGAATCGTCGACCCGGCTCGGCGGGGAGGTCGGCCGGCTGCTGCGGCAGGAACGCGAACTCCGCCGGCTGACCCAGCGGGATCTGGCCACGGCCACCGGAATCGCGCAAACCACCGTGGCCCGGGTCGAGTCCGGTCACCGGGGCGCGGCGTTACCACTGGTCGAGCGGTTGTTCGCGGCGCTGGGCCGGCAGCTCGTGGTCGGAGTCGAGGACCTCGACGAGGACGTGGACCGGCAGATAGCGCAACTCGCCGACCGCGGGATCGATGACCGGCTCCTGGACACCGACGTCGAGCGGTTCCGCCGCCACGTCGACGGAATCAGCTACGTATTCGACGGTCCGACCGCCGCACTGCTGCAGGGCGCACCGGTGCCGGCACCCGGAGTGCACGTGGCCCTGCTCTGGTCCGAGGCGGACACCATCAGCGAATGGCTGACCGGCCGGTACGCGAGCCGGTGGATGGACCGTTGGCAGGAGTACCGGCACATTCCGGTCGATCCGCGCGAGCCGTATCCACACCGGTGGCAGACGATAGCCGGGGAGATCCACGCCCGGATGTGCGACGAACTCCCCGAGTCGATCGACGTACGGCACGGCGAGCGGCACTACCCGGTGGTGCCGCTGGCCGAGCTGGCGATCGCCGATCCGGGCGTCGCCCGGCTACTGGACCGGCACCGGGCGGGCCGCAGCGGTCAGCCGGTCGCCGGGGAGCGGCGGTTGACCGGTCAGCCGGCCACCGGCTGATCGGCACCACCGGTCCGGCTCCAGTCGATGCCGGGCAGGCCGGCATCGGCCAGCGCCTTGTCGGTGGCGCTGAACGGCCGGCTGCCGAGAAAGCCCCGCGGGTTCATCGGGCTGGGGTGGCCGGCCTCCAGCACGACGTGCCCCGGGTTGGTGATCAGCCCGCGCTTCTTGCGGGCGTAGCCGCCCCACAGCAGGAAGACGACCCGCTGGTCGCGGGCGTCGAGCGCGGCGATCGTGGCGTCGGTGAACTCCTCCCAGCCCTTGCCGGCGTGTGAGCCGGGCCGGCCCTGCCGCACGGTGAGCACCGCGTTGAGCAGCAGCACGCCCTGGGCCGCCCAGCCGGTCAGGTCACCACTGCGCGGCATCGGCACCCCGACATCGGTGCCCAGCTCCTTGAAGACGTTGCGCAGCGACGGCGGCACCGGCACCCCGTCGCGGACGCTGAAGCTCAGCCCGTGGGCCTGCCCGGCCCGGTGGTACGGGTCCTGGCCGAGGATCAGCACCCGGCACTGCTCCGGCGGGCACAGCCGGTACGCGGTGAACAGGTCCTCCACCGGCGGGTACACCGTCTGGTCGGCGTACTCGTCGGCGACGTACCGGCCGAGCGCGGCGGTGCCGGCCGGGTCCAGGTGCGGGGTGAGCGCGGTGGCCCAGGCAGAAGGCAGCATGGCCAGCAGATCGAGCATCTCGGGAGCCTTTCGTCACGCCTCGGTGGTGGCCGCCGCCCCTCCTCATGGATAGCTGCGCGCCGTCCGGCACTCTACGGGTGGCCTACGACATCACCGTCCAGCATGGCCGGCCGGCTGGTCCAGTGCGGCGAGCCGGCCCGACCAGCCGAGGCCCCGCCCGGTCACCTCGGCGGTCCGGGAGTCGTCCTCGGCCCGGTGCATGCGGATCAGCAGGTGCGCCTCGGCGAGCTGCTCGACCATCCCCTCGCCCCACTCGACGACGGTGACCGCCCGGTCCATGTCGGCGTCCAGGTCGAGGTCGTCGATCTCGGCCCGCGGGTCGGGCGCGTCGCCGAGCCGGTACGCATCGGCGTGCACCAGGGTGAGCGTGCCGCCCCGGGCCGGATCCGGCTGGTGCACCCGGGCGATGACGAAGGTCGGCGAGGTGACGTCGCCGCGTACCCCGAGGCCGTCGCCGATCCCCTGCACCAGGGCGGTCTTGCCGGCACCGAGCGGACCGGTCAGCACCACCAGGTCACCCTGGCGCAGCAGCCGGCCGAGGCGGCGGCCGAGGTCGTGGGTGTCGGCCAGTTCGGGTAGCGGAATCCGGACGGTCATCGGGCAATTTTCGCAAGGAACGCGAACAGCGCCGCGTTGACCCGGTCGGCGTGTTCCAGCATCACCACGTGCCCACCGTCGGGGATCCTCACGTAGTCGGCGTCGGGCAGCCGACGCAGGATCTCCTCCGAGTGGGTCACCGGGGTGATCATGTCCTTGTCGCCGACGATGACCAGGGTGGGGCTGCTCTCCAGGACCGCGAGCGCCGGGTACCGGGAGTGGGTCAGCAGGGTCCGCACGTACCGGGTGACGGTCTCCGCCGAGGTCCGCGAGTTCATCCGCTCCACGTAGCTGACCAGCGCCGGGCTGGGCCGGGCGGTGCCGAAGCCGTACTGGCGGGTCAGCAGCCAGGCGAGGTCGGCGGTGGCCACCCGCAGCCGGTCGATCACTGGACCGGTCAGCCGGGTGGCGTTGTTGACCAGCATCAGCAGCGGCGAGCCGGCCCGGCTGAGGATCGCCGGCAGACCGAGCCGGGCCTCGTCGACCAGACTGCCCGAGGTCGCCATCAGTACGGTGCCGACCACCCGGTCGCGGAACAGCTCCGGATGCCGTTGCGCCAGGGCCATGATGGTCATACCGCCCATCGAATGTCCGACCAGGATCAATGGGCCGTCACCGGCGGCCTGCTCGATGACCGCCCGCAGCGTCTCACCGAGCGCGTCGATCTCGTAGTCGCCGGACTCCAGCCGGCCGGAGCGGCCGTGGCCGGGCTGGTCGTAGCAGACCAACCGGTACTCTCCCCGCCGGGTCAGCTCCCGGCGCTGGAAGTGGAAGGTCCCCATGTCCAGGCAGTAGCCGTGCACGAAGACGATGGTCGGCCGCAGCGGTGCCGCGTCGTCCGGCTCGACGATCTCCACGTAGACGTCGGTGCCGTCGGCGGCGGTGACCACCCGGGTCTCGTCGTAGGGCAGCTCGCCGAAGGGTTCGTCGGCGTACCGGTCCGCCACCTCCCGCTTGAGTCGGCGCACCAGGGCGCGTTCGACGGTGACCGTCGCGGTCACCCCGGCAGCCGCGACGCCGATGGCCGCGCCGACGATGCCGGCGGTCCGGGCCACCTTCTGCGCACCGGCCCGCTGCCCGCTCATGGCCGGATGTCCTGGTAGATCCGGGGCACCCGGGGACTACCGAACCGGGTGACGATCTCGTAGTTGATGGTGCCGACCGCGTCGGCCCAGTCGTCGGCGGTCGGGCCGCCGTCGCGTCCGTCACCGAACAATGTGGCCACCTCCCCAGCGTTGATCTCGTCGTCGCCGCAGTCGAGCACGATCTGGTCCATGCACACCCGCCCGGCGATCCGGCGCGTCCGGCCGCCGAGGCGCACCGGCCCGGTGTTGGACGCGTGCCGGGGCACGCCGTCGGCGTAGCCGAGCGGCACCACGGCCAGGGTGCTCTCCCGTTCGGTGTGGTAGGTGTGCCCGTAGGAGACGCCCTGCCCGGCGGGGACCCGTTTGACCAGCATCACCCGGGCACGGACGGTCATCGCCGGTCGCAGACCGAAGGTCTCGCCCGGCACCGGGGACAGCCCGTAGCAGGCGATACCGGGCCGGACCAGGTCGAAGTGGGTGTCCGGCCGGGTCAGGGTGGCCGCCGAATTGGCCAGGTGCCGGTAGCGGGGTCGCAGCCCGTACCGGCTGGCCACGGCGAGCCCGTCGTGGTACGCCGCCAACTGCCGGTCGATGGTGGCGTGGCCGGGCGCGTCGGCGAAGACGAAGTGGCTCCACACCCCGACCACCTCGACGGTGCCGTCGGACTGTGCCTTGGCGGCCGCCTCGACCAGCTCTGGCCAGTCGTCGCCGGTGGCCCCACCCCGGGACAAGCCAGTGTCGATCTTGAGATGCAACCGGGCCGGCCGGCCGGCGAGTCGGGCCGCGGCGACGGCCTCGGACAGCAGGGCGCGGCTGCCGACGCCGAGGTCGACGTCGGCGGCGACCGCGTCGTGCAGGGGCAGTCCGGGGCTGAGCAGCCAGGCCAGCACCGGCCCGGTCAGTCCGGCACCGCGCAGCTCCAGCGCCTCACCGAGGGTGCAGACGCCCAGCCAGTCCGCTCCGGCGTCGAGGGCGGCCCGGGCCGCCGGCACCATGCCGTGGCCGTACCCGTCGCCCTTCACCACCGCCATCAGCTCGGCGCTGGTGCCGGCCCGCAGCCGGGCCACGTTCTCCCGGATCGCGTCCAGGTCGACCCGCACCTCTGCCTGCCACATGAGGCCAGCCTACTGACCGGTCACCTGATCGGGCAGGTTCCCAGCCGGTCAGGTCGGCGGCCGGCCGGGTCAGATCATCGTCACCCGTCGGAAGGTCACCGTCACCCACCGGTCAGGTCGGCCACCACCGGGCGCAGCGCGGCGGCCACCTCGACTGCGGTGACCGGCCCGCTCCGGGCGGCGGCCCGGCCGGCCAGGCCGTGCACGTACGCGGCGGCCAACGCCGCCCGCTGCGGGTCCAGCCCGGCGGCGAGCAGCGAGCCGAGCAGGCCGGCCAGCACGTCGCCGGTGCCGCCGGTGGCCAGCGCCGGGGTGCCGGTGGCGTTCACGTACGCCCGTCCGTCCGGGGCGGCGACCACCGTACGGTCGCCTTTGAGCAGGACGGTCGCCCGCATCCAGGCGGCCAGCCGCAGCGCGGCCCCGACCCGGTCGTCGCCGGGTGGCTGGCCGGCGAGCCGGGCGAACTCCCGGTCGTGCGGGGTGATCACGGTGGGTGCCTGCCGGCCGCGTAGCTGCTCCGCCCAGCTGCCGTCGACCAGCATGGTCAACGCGTCGGCGTCCAGCACCACCGGCACCGGCGCGGCCAGCACCGACCGCAGCTCGGTCACGGCGTGTTCCCCGCCGCCCAGCCCGGAGCCGCACACCCAGGCCTGCACCCGGCCGGCGTCGGCGACCCGACCGGTGGCGATCACCGAGGGGTACCGGTCCAGCACCTGGGCGGCGGCGCTGCCGGCGTACCGGACCAGGCCGGTCGGCCCGGCGACCGCCCCGCCGACGGAGAGCACCGCCGCGCCCGGGTAGGTCGCCGATCCGGTCGCCACCCCGACGACTCCCCGGGTGTACTTCTCGGCGGCCGGGGCCAGCGTCGGCCACCAGGCTGACACGTCGTCGCGACCGGGCACCTCGAACGCGGGTGTGCCGCGCAGCCACGGTCGCAGGCCGATGTCGACCAGGTCCACGTGGCCGGCGCGGACGGCGGCCGGTCCGACCATCAGGGCCGGCTTCAGGCAGCCGAAGGTGACGGTGACGTCGGCTCGTACGGTGTCCGTCCCGGCCGCGGCGGGCCCGGCTCCGGCAAGGCCGGCTCCGGCCGACGGCACCGCAGCACCGTCGGGCACCCCGCCGGTGTCGACCGCCACGCCGCTGGGCACGTCCACCGCGACCATGACCGGCCGACCGCCGCGTGCCGAGGTGAGCTCGCCGACCCGGGCGAGCGCACCGGCGGCCGGCTCCCGCAGCCCGCCGGTGCCCCCGATGCCGACGATCCCGTCCAGGATCAGGTCCGCGTGCCGGCCGGCGCCGTCGGCGGTCCGGCCGTCGATGGTACGGCCGCCGGCGGCCCGCAGCGCGGCGAGCCCGCCGCAGTGGACCCGGTCCGGTCGCAGCAGCCAGGCGGTGACCCGGGCACCCCGGCGGGCCAGCCGGGCTCCGGCGTACAGCGTGTCACCGCCGTTGTCGCCCGAGCCGACCAGCAGCAGCACCTCGGCACCGTAGACCCCGCCGCGCTCGGCGAGCAGGGTGGCGCACCTGCGGGCCAGGCCGGCGGCGGCCCGGTGCATCAATGTCCCCGGTGGAACGGTCGCCATCAGCGCCTGCTCGGCGCTGCGGACGTCGGACACCCGCCACACCTGGATCATTCGCGTACCTCCACCGCGCCGCTTCGTCGCTCACCGCCCACGGTCACCCTACCGGCGGCGGGGACCGGCGGGACGGTAACCGCTGCGCCGATTGTCCACAGGGTCCCCCGCCACGCCGCCGGTTCCGGCTAGCGTCTGCCCATCGACGCATGCCGACGGAGGCGACACGGTGAACGGAGCCGACACGGGCGAACGGAGGCGACATGGGTGAACGGAGGCGACATGGGTGAACGGAGGCGACATGGGTGAACGGAGGCGACATGGGTGAACTGCCCGGCAACGACGTGGGCCCGGCCGGCGGCGGGCCGCTGCGGGTGCGGCCGGCCGTGCTGCACGACGCCGCCGACCGGTTGACCGGGCTGGCCTACCGGCTGGCGCACGGGCTGGCCGGCCAGCCGGAGCTGACCGTCGCCGCACCGGGCTGGGCCGCAGCCGACCTGCTGGTCACGGTGGAGGCCGCAGTGCACCGGCAGGTGAGCCGGGCCGGCGCGGACGCGGCCGCCACCGGGCAGGCGCTGGCCAGGGCCTCCGACGAGTACGACGCCGCCGACTGGCGGGCGGTCCACCGGCTGGCCGGGTGATCACGTACCGGCAGCTGTGGCGGGCCGACCCGGCGGCCTGGCAACGGGCCGCGTACGGCTGGCGGCGCCGGCAACCAGCGGTCGAGCGGCGGGCCGCCGAGGTGGCCGGGGCGGCCGGGGCACTGCGCGCCGGCTGGTCCGGCCCGGCGGCGACCGCCGCCGACACCCGGTTGGCCGGCCTGGGTGACCGGTTGGACGCCGTCGGCCCGGCGCTGTGCGTCGTCGACCAGATCCTCAGCCGGTACGCCGAGCAGCTGGCCCGGGCCAAGGCGGTGCTCGCCGACTGGGTCGCCACGGCGGGGGTGCTCGGTCTGTCGATCGACCGGGACGGTCGAGTCGGCGTGGACCCGGCGGTGACCCGCCCGGACGCACCGACCCTGGCCGGTGCCCGCCGGGTGGCCGCCGGCGTCGCCGACGCGCTTGCCCTGGCCACCGAGGCGGACGTCGACGCGGCCCGCCGGCTCGACGCGGCCGCCACCGCCGCCAGCCAGGGCTGGCCGGCCCGCCCGCCGGCGACGCGGCCGCCGCCGTCGGCCGCGCCGGCGACGGTGCGGGCCTGGTGGGCCGGGCTGGACGACGCGCAGCGACGCTGGTTGATCCGACACGAGCCGGCCCGGGTCGGTCGGTGGGACGGTCTGCCGGCGGCCGTTCGAGACCAGGCGAACCGGCTGCTGCTGGGTCGGCAGCGGACGGCGTTGCTGGCCGAGCGGGCGGCGCTGCTGGACAGCACGGACCCGACGGCGGTGCCGCGGTTGCGCCGGCTGGACCGGCTGATCGACGGCTTGGACACGGTCGACGACCGGCTCGCGTCCGCAGCCGGCCCGCGGGCCTACCTGCTGGCGCTGGACGGCGGTGCCGGCCGGCCGGCTGATCCGTCGGCCCCCGCCTCGACCGGCCGGGTGATCCTCGCGCTGGGCGATCCCGATCAGGCCCGACGCGTGCTGACCCACGTGCCGGGGATGGGCAGCGGTCTCGACCGGGTCGGCGGCGAGTTGGTCCGCACCGAGC
This sequence comes from Solwaraspora sp. WMMB762, assembly GCF_049179115.1. Taxonomy (NCBI): domain Bacteria; kingdom Bacillati; phylum Actinomycetota; class Actinomycetes; order Micromonosporales; family Micromonosporaceae; genus Solwaraspora; species Solwaraspora sp. WMMB762. Next base: position 5,590,129 of record NZ_JBMHMD010000001.1, on the reverse strand, counting down.
AGGTGCTGCGACGTTGCCAGCAGTTGGCTCCGCAGGAGTCGACCGCCGCCGTGTTGTGGCTGGACTACGCAGCGCCGGCGTTCGTCAACGAGGCGGCCAGCACCGCCCCGGCGCGGGCCGGGGCCGCCGACCTGCGCCGGTTCCAGGAAGGTCTGGGCGTCAACCGCGACGGCGACCCGGGCGGGCTGACGGTGCTCGGACACAGCTACGGCTCGCTGGTGGTGGGTACGGCGGCCCAGGCACCCGGCCTGGCCGCCGACAACCTGATCTTCGTCGGTTCGCCCGGGGTGGGGGTGGATCGGGTGGGCGAGTTGGCGGTGCCGGCCGACCGGGTGTGGGCCACCACCGCCGACAACGATGTCATCCGCCGGGCGACCTGGCCGCAGCTGTGGCCGGGCGACCGGCTGTGGCACGGCGAGGACCCGAGCGGCGAGGACTTCGGTGCCCGGGTCTTCACCGGTGACGCGTCGGGGCATCTGGGCTACTGGGCCGGGGACAATCCGGCGCTGGACTCGATGGCCCGGATCGTGCTCGGCGTCGACCACCCGGCTGGCAGCCGCCCCGGCACGGGCCCGGCGGTCACTCCACGGTGACCGACTTCGCCAGGTTCCGGGGCTGGTCGACGTCGTGTCCCCGGGCGGCGGCGATCTCGCAGGCGAGCACCTGCAGCGGCACCGTGGTCAACAGCGGGGCCAGCAGCGTCGGGGTGCGCGGTACGTAGATCAGATCGTCGGCGTACGGTGCCACGGCGGTGTCGCCCTCCTCGGCGATCACCACGGTACGGGCGCCCCGGGCCCGTACCTCCTGGATGTTCGACACGATCTTGTCGTGCAGCATGCCCCGGCCGGCCGGTGAGGGCACCACGCAGACCACCGGGGTGCCCTGGTCGATCAGCGCGATCGGGCCATGCTTGAGCTCGCCGGCGGCGAAGCCCTCGGCGTGCATGTAGGCGAGCTCCTTGAGCTTGAGCGCGCCTTCGAGGGCGACCGGGTAGCCGACGTGCCGGCCGATGAACAGCACCTGGTTGGCGGTGGCGAGGTCCCGGGCGAGCTGGCGGACCGGTTCCATCGAGTCCAGCACCTGCCGCAGCTTGTCCGGCATCTCCTGCAGCTGGCTGACCACGGCGGCCACCTCGTCGGCGTACTTGATGCCGCGTACCTGGGCCAGGTGCAGGCCGATCAGGTAGCAGGCCACCAGCTGGGTGAGGAACGCCTTGGTGGAGGCGACCGCGATCTCCGGGCCGCTGTGGGTGTACAGCACCGCGTCGGACTCGCGCGGAATGGTGGAACCGTTGGTGTTGCAGATCGCCAGCACCCGGGCCTTCTGCTCCTTGGCGTGGCGCAGCGCCATCAGGGTGTCCATCGTCTCGCCGGACTGGGAGATCGCCACCACCAGGGTGGACCGGTCCAGCACCGGGTCCCGGTAACGGAACTCGCTGGCCAGCTCCACTTCGCACGGGATCCGGGTCCAGTGTTCGATGGCGTACTTGGCGACCATCCCGGAGTGGTACGCCGTACCGCAGGCGACGATGAAGACCTTGTCGGCGTCGCGCAGGTCCTGGTCGGTGAGGCGGACCTCGTCCAGCATGATCTCGCCGGTCTCGGTGAGCCGGCCGAGCAGCGTGTCGGCGACCGCCTGCGGCTGCTCGGCGATCTCCTTGAGCATGAAGTAGTCGTAGCCGCCCTTCTCGGCGGCGGAGGCGTCCCAGTCGATGTGGAAGTCGCGGCCGAGCGCCGGCGCGCCGGAGAAGTCGGTGATCTCGATGCTGTCCGGGGTGATCAGGACGACCTGGTCCTGACCGAGCTCGACGGCGTCGCGGGTGTGCTCGATGAACGCGGAGACGTCGCTGGCCAGGTAGTGCTCGCTTGGGCCGCGACCGACCACCAGCGGGGAGTTGCGCCGCGCTCCGACCACCGCGTCCGGGATGCTGGCGTCCACCGCGAGCAGGGTGAACGCGCCTTCGAGGCGTTGACACACCCGACGCATCGCGGCGGCCAGCAGCCGCGGCCCCTCCGGCTCGCCGGCGGCCCGCAGGTCGGCCAGCGCGGCGGCGAGCAGGTGGGCGGCGCATTCGGTGTCGGTGTCGCTGACGAACTCGACCCCGTCGGCTTCGAGCTCGGCGACCAGCTTGGCGAAGTTCTCGATGATCCCGTTGTGGATCACCGCGATCCGGCCGTCCCGGGACACGTGCGGGTGGGCGTTGCGGTCGGTCGGTCCGCCGTGGGTGGCCCACCGGGTGTGGCCGATGCCGGCGGTGCCGTCGCCGATGCCGACCGGGGCCGGGCAGCCGGTGCCGTCGGCCGTCGTGGTGTCACCGGCCGTGCCGGTGCCGAACCGCTCGTCGCCGAGCGCCTTCTCCAGGTTGGCGAGTTTGCCGGCCCGCTTCTCGGTGCGCAGTTCGTCGTCACAGACGATCGCCACGCCGGCCGAGTCGTAGCCCCGGTATTCGAGCCGCCGGAGCCCGTCCAGCACGATGCCCAGCGCCGGCCGCGTGCCGACGTACCCCACGATTCCACACATGAGTCGTAGCCTAACCCACGATCGCTCATCGGCTGTGCGCATAACCCCAGCAATCAATCAAGCACGCTGAGCAGTAACCGACCAAACCCGCCTTATGGTGCAAAGTACGGGTGCCGTCATCTGTTTCGATGGACCGCATAAAGTGGCGAGGTGGTCACCTCCCCCGGCGCCCCCGCCGACATCGACCCCCTGGTCCGCCGCATGCGCCCGTTCGGCACGACGATTTTCGCCGAGATGTCCGCTCTTGCCGTCCGCACCGGCGCGGTCAACCTCGGCCAGGGTTTCCCGGACACCGACGGGCCCACCGTGATGCTGACCGCCGCCACCGAGGCGCTGCGCAGCGGCCACAACCAGTACCCACCCGGTCCTGGGATTCCGGCGCTGCGCACCGCCGTCGCCCGCAACCAGCAGCGCTTCTGGGATCTCGACTACGACCCGGAGACCGAGGTCCTGATCACCGCCGGCGCGACCGAGGCGATCACCGCCGCCATCCTCGCGCTGTGCGAGCCGGGCGACGAAGTCGTCTGCTTCGAGCCCTACTACGACTCGTACGCGGCCGCGATCGCGCTCGCCGGGGCGGTCCGCCGGCCGGTCACCCTACGTCCCGACGGGGACGGCCGGTACGCCTTCGACCCCGCCGCACTGCGCGCCGCGGTCGGGCCGCGTACCCGACTGGTGCTGCTCAACTCCCCGCACAACCCGACCGGCAAGGTCTTCACCGTCGCCGAGCTCACCGCGATCGCCGCGATCTGCCGGGAGCACGACATCTGGGCGGTCACCGACGAGGTGTACGAGCACCTCGTCTTCACCGACGCCGACACCCCGCACGTCCCGCTCGCCACCCTGCCCGGGATGCGAGACCGGACGCTGCGCATCTCGTCGGCCGGCAAGACCTTCTCCTGTACGGGCTGGAAGATCGGCTGGGCCAGTGGGCCGGCCGCGTTGGTCTCCGCCACCGCCCGGGTCAAGCAGTTCCTCACCTACGTCAACGGCGGGCCGCTGCAGCCAGCCGTCGCGGTGGCGCTGGACCTGCCGGACAGCTACTACACCGGGCTGCGGCAGCACATGCAGGCGCAGCGCGACCAACTGGTGGCCGGGCTGTCCGAGGCCGGATTCCGGGTGCTGGTGCCGGAGGGCACCTACTTCGCCACCGCCGACATCAGTGCGCTGGGCGGCACCGACGGGATCGAATTCTGCCTGTCCCTACCGGAGCGCTGTGGCGTGGTCGCGGTTCCGACCCAGGTGTTCTACGACGAGCCGGACGCCGGGCGGCTGCTGGTCAGGTTCGCCTTCTGCAAACGTCCCGAGGTCCTCGCCGAAGCCAGCCGGCGGCTGGCCGGCCTGCGACCGGCCGGCTGACGGGGCCGGGCAGACGGGAACAGGCCGGGCGGGCCGGACCGGGTTCAGGCCGGGCTGGCCGCGCGGACGGCGGCGGCGATCCGCTCGGCGACCGAGCGGGCGGTCTCCACCGTCGCCGCCTCGACCATCACCCGGACCAGCGGCTCGGTGCCGGACGGGCGCAGCAGCACCCGCCCGGTGCCGCCCAGCTCGGCCTCGGCCTGCTCGGCGGCGGCCCGTACCGCCGGGTCTCCGGCGCCGGCGACCCGGTCGCCGACCGGCACGTTGATCAGCACCTGGGGCAGCTTGGTGACGGCGGCGGCCAGGCCGGCCAGCGAAGATCCGGTAGCCGCCATCCGGGACATCAGCTGCAGCCCGGTGAGCACCCCGTCGCCGGTGGTGGCGTAGCTGGGCATCACGATGTGCCCGCTCTGCTCACCGCCCAGCGCCAGCCCGCTGGCCCGCAGCTCCTCCAGCACGTACCGGTCGCCGACCTTGGTCTCGACCAGCTTGATGCCCTCCCGGGACATGGCCAGTCGCAGACCGAGGTTGCTCATCACGGTGGCCACCAGGGTGTCGGCGGTCAACGTGCCGGCGTCGCGCATGGCCAGCGCCAGGATCGCCATGATCTCGTCGCCGTCCACCTCGGTGCCGTCGGCGGTCACCGCCAGGCACCGGTCGGCGTCGCCGTCGTGGGCCAGCCCAAGATCGGCACCGTGTTCGAGGACGGCGGCCCGGACCACGTCGAGGTGGGTCGAGCCGCAACCGTCGTTGATGTTGAGCCCGTTCGGCTCGGCGTTGATCGCGATGACCTCCGCGCCGGCCTCCCGGTAGGCGACCGGGCCGACCTCGGCCGCCGCCCCGTTCGCGCAGTCGACCACCACCCGCAGCCCGTCGAGCCGGTGGTCGACCGTGCCGACCAGATGCCCGACGTAGTGCTCGGCCCCGTCCAGCAGGTCACTCACCCGGCCGATCCCGGCCCCGGTGGGTCGCCGACGGCCGGTGGACCCGTCGCCCTCGATCGCCGCGCCGATCGCGGCCTCGATCCTCATTTCGAGATCGTCCGGCAGTTTGTGCCCACCGGCGGCGAACAGCTTGATGCCGTTGTCCGGCATCGGGTTGTGCGACGCGGAGAGCATCACTCCGAAGTCGGCCTTGGTCTCGCCGACCAGGAACGCGACACCGGGGGTCGGTAGCACACCGACCCGCAACACGTTCGCGCCAGCGCTGGTCAGCCCGGCCACCACGGCGGCCTCCAGCATCTCGCCGCTGGCCCGCGGGTCGCGGCCGACCACGGCCAGCGGCTGACGGCTCGGATCCCGCTCGGCCAGGGTGTGCGCGGCGGCGACCGCGACCGCCAGCGCCAGCTCCGGGGTGAGATCGGCGTTGGCCCGCCCGCGTACGCCATCGGTGCCGAACAGCCGCGCCATACCTGTCATCCTCCGATGGTCCCGCTAATGGTGCCGCTCCGCCGCCCCGTCGGGGGTAGGGATCCGCCCCGCTGCGATGGCGAGCGGGCCGGCAACCGATGAAGATACTGCCGATGAACGGAAGAATCCGCATCAACTAGACAAAAAAGCACGGACGGCCGAGAAACCCCACGAAGGAGGTGTCCCAGCCGTCCGTTCAGCCGTGTCGGACTAGCGCTTCGAGTACTGCGGAGCCTTACGGGCCTTCTTCAGGCCGTACTTCTTGCTTTCCTTGACCCGGTCGTCGCGGGTGAGGAAACCCGCCTTCTTCAGCGCCGGGCGGTCGTCGCCGTCATTGGCGCACAGCGCCCGGGCGATGCCCAGCCGCAGCGCACCCGCCTGGCCGGTGATGCCGCCACCGCGCAGGTTGGCGATCACGTCGAACGCCTCGGCCTTCTCGGCCGTCACCAGCGGCTCCCGGATCAGCTGCTGGTGCACCTTGCTCGGGAAGTACTCCTCGAGCTCGCGACCGTTGCAGGTGATCTTGCCGGAGCCGGGGACGATCCGCACCCGGACGATGGCTTCCTTGCGCCGCCCAACGGTCTGGATCGGGCGCTCGCCGCGCGGCGCGCGCACCACTGGCGCGGGCGTCACGGCGGTGGCCGGCTCGGTCTCGGCAACGGCGACCGGGCTGGCCTCGGTGGTGTCGGTCATGCTGGTTCCTTCGCCCGCGCTCACTGCGCGATCTGCTTGATCTCGAACGGCACCGGCTGCTGCGCGCCGTGCGGGTGCTCGGCGCCGGCGTAGACCTTGAGCTTGCGGATCAGCTTGGCACCGAGCTTGTTGTGCGGCAGCATGCCCTTGACGGCCAGCTCGATCGCCCGCTCGGGGCGCTTGGCCAGCAGCTCGTCGTAGCCGACCTGCTTCAGCCCGCCGGGGTATCCGGAGTGCCGGTAGGCCACCTTGGTGTGCCGCTTGTTGCCAGTCAACGCCACCTTGCCGGCGTTGACGACGATGACGAAGTCACCGGTGTCGACATGCGGCGCGAAAGTCGGCTTGTGCTTGCCGCGCAGCAGCGTGGCGGCGTGGGTGGCCAGGCGGCCCAGCACGACGTCAGAGGCGTCGATCACATGCCACTGACGCTCGATCTCACCCGGCTTCGGGCTGTACGTACGCACAGGTCTACCTTGTCTCGTCGTCGGTCTGGGGTCGCGCGTCGGTCGTCAGGTAACGCGCGGGCCGTCGGGGCGACCCGGAACCGGGCGACCTGGCAGAGAACGCGCGCGCGAACGACAAGCATACCCCGGCTGACCTGGCACCATCGGACGGGGCCTCCCGCAGACGGTGAGCTGCATCCACGGACGGTGACCTGGGACGGTGACGGGTCTGGCGAGGGACGCCCCTCGGTTGTCGCACAACAGCAGGCGACGATACCCGCTGCCCGGCACGCCGGTCAAAACGGCTGGTCGGCACCGGTACGCCGGAGGTCCCAGCAGATGGGCTGGCTAACCCCCTGACAACGGTCCGTGTGAGCTGCTCTTAGCAGGCTGGAAACAATCGGGACGTCGCGGTGAAATCGCCCCCCGGCACGCTTCGCACATGCCAGGCAGCGTGCAGGTGGCCATCGGGCCGACCGGCGGATCCGTCGACCGGACCGTGGCCACCCACTGCCCGTACTGCGCCCTGCAGTGCGGCATGCGGCTGCGCGCAAGCGCCGACGGCGGCGTACAGGTGCTGCCCCGGCAGTTTCCCACCAACCAGGGCGGGCTCTGTCAGAAGGGCTGGACCGCCGCCGAGCTGCTCGACCACCCGCAGCGGCTGACCACCCCGCTGGTCCGTGACCGACCGGGAGCGGAGCTGCGGCCGGCCAGCTGGGACGAGGCGCTGGACCGGATCGTCGCCGACGTCACCGGCATTCAGCAGGCACACGGCCGCGACGCGGTCGCGATGTTCGGCGGCGGCGGGCTCACCAACGAGAAGGCGTACGCGCTGGGCAAGTTCGCCCGGGTCGCGCTGCGCACCCGCAACATCGACTACAACGGCCGGTTCTGCATGTCCTCGGCGGCCGCCGCCGGGATCCGGGCCTTCGGCGTCGACCGCGGTCTGCCGTTCCCGATGGCCGACGTCGGCGCCGCCGACACCCTGCTGCTGGTCGGCGCGAACGTGGCCGAGACGATGCCGCCGTTCGCCCGCTACCTGACCGAGATGAAACAGCGCGGCGGCACGCTGATCGTGATCGACCCCCGCCGCACCGCCACGGCCCGCCTGGCCGACCTGCACCTGCAGCCCACCCCCGGCACCGACCTCGCGGTGGCCAACGCGCTGCTGCACGTCGCGCTGCGGGAGGGCTGGGTGGACCAGACCTACGTCACCGAGCGGACCACCGGCTTCGACACCGTCCGGGCCACCGTCGCCGGCTACTGGCCGGCCCGGGTGGAACGGCTCACCGGCGTACCGATCGGCGATCTGGAGGCGGCGGCGCGGGCGCTGGCCGGCGGCGACCGCCGCGCGACCGACGCCCCGCCCGCGAAGGTCGTCATCCTCACCGCGCGCGGAGCCGAACAGCACGCCAAGGGCGTCGACACGGTCAGCGCCTACGTCAACCTGGCGCTCGCCCTCGGGCTGCCCGGCCGACCCGGCTCCGGATACGGCTGCCTGACCGGCCAGGGCAACGGTCAGGGTGGCCGGGAGCACGGTCAGAAGGCCGACCAGCTGCCCGGCTACCGGCGCATCGACGACCCGGCGGCGCGGGCACACGTGGCCGGGGTGTGGGGAGTCGACCCGGCCGACCTGCCCGGGCCGGGGGTTTCCGCGTACGAGCTGCTGGACGCGCTCGGCACCCCGGCCGGGCCGAAGGCGTTGCTGGTCTTCGGCTCCAACCCGGTGGTCTCCGCCCCCCGCGCCGGCCGGGTCCAGCGCCGACTGGCCGATCTGGACCTGCTGGTCGTCGCCGACTTCGTGCTGTCCGAGACGGCGGCGATGGCCGACGTGGTGCTGCCCACCGCCCAGTGGGCCGAAGAGGACGGCACCATGACCAACCTGGAGGGCCGGGTGCTGCGCCGGCACGCGCTGCGGCCACCCCCGCCCGGCGCCCGCACCGACCTGGCCGTCCTGGCCGACCTGGCGCAGCGGCTCGGCTGCCCGGCCGGGCAGTTCCCGGCCGACCCAGCCGAGGTCTTCACCGAGCTACGCCGGGCCTCGGCCGGCGGGGTCGCCGACTACGCCGGGGTCACCTGGGAGCGGATCGACGCCGCCGACGGGGTCTTCTGGCCCTGCCCGGACCCGGACCGGCCGGACACCCCACGGATGTTCACCGAGCGGTTCGCCACCCCGGACGGGCGGGCCCGGTTCGTGCCGGTGGAGCACCGGGCCGCCGCCGAGGAGGTCTGCGCCGACTATCCGCTCTACCTGACCACCGGCCGGGTGCTGGCCCAGTACCAGTCCGGTGCACAGACCCGCCGGATCGCGCCGCTGCGCGGCGCCGCCCCGGAGGCCTTCGTGGAGCTGCACCCGGACCTGGCCGCCCGGCTCGGCGTCGCCGACGGCGACCCGGTCACGGTGACCAGCCGACGCGGCGAGATGCGCGCCCCGGCCCGACTGACCGAGTCGATCCGCCCGGACACCGTGTTCGCCCCGTTCCACTGGGGTGGCGCGGGGCGGATCAACTCGGTCACCAACGACGCGTTGGACCCGACATCCCGGATGCCCGAGTTCAAGATCTGTGCGGTCAGGGTGGAGCGAGCGTGAACCGTATCGTCATCGTCGGCCACGGCATGGCCGGTGCCCGGCTCGCCGCCGAGCTGCACGCCCGGCGCGGCGACTACAAGATCACCGTGTACGGGGCGGAGCGGCACCGGGCGTACAACCGGATCATGCTGTCGAACCTGCTCGCCGGCCGGGCCGACGAGCTGGACGTCACGCTCACCGAGGCCGCCGGGCACGGCATCGACGTGCGGTCCGGGTTGGCGGTGACCGCGATCGAGCCGGCCACCCGGACGGTGCGCACCGCCGACGGCACCGCCACCGAGTACGACCATCTGGTGCTCGCCACCGGCAGCCGGGCCGTGGTCCCCGACCTGCCCGGCCTGACCGGTGCCGACGGCCCGGCGGGGTTGCCCGACCGGGTCGCGGTGTTCCGGACCCTGGACGACTGCCGGCGGATCCTCGCCGCCGCAGCCGGTGCCCGCACCGCGCTGGTGCTCGGCGGCGGCCTGCTCGGGCTGGAAGCCGCCCGTGGGCTCGCCGCACGCGGACTGGACGTGCGGGTGGTACACAAGGTCGGTCAGCTGATGGAGCGTCAACTCGACGCCACCGCCAGCGCGGTGCTCGCCCGTACCCTGGCCGGCCTCGGCGTCGGCACCGAGCTGGCCGCCGCCGCCGAGTCGGTCACCGCCACCACGGACGGGGTACGGCTACGGCTCGGCGACAGCCGGGAGCTGGACGCCGACCTGCTGGTGCTGGCCTGCGGTGTCCGGCCGGACACCGACCTGGCCCGGCGGGCCGGGCTACGGGTCGGGCGCGGTGTGATGGTCGACGACCGGATGGCCACCAGCGACCCGCACATCTGGGCGATCGGGGACTGCGCCGAACACGACGGCGTCGTTACCGGGCTGGTCGCCCCCGCCTGGGAACAGGCCCAGGTGCTGGCCCGGGTGCTGGCCGGCGACGACCCGGGTGCCCGCTACCGGCCACTGCCGACGGTGACCCGGCTCAAGGCCGCCGGCATCGACCTCGCCGCGATGGGCGACACCCGGCCGGGCGCCGACGGGCAGACCGAGGAGCTCAGCTTCGCCGACCCGGCGCGCGGCACGTACGCCCGGCTGCTGATCCGCGACGACCGGCTGACCGGGGCGATCATGCTCGGCGACAACCCGGCCGTCGGCACCGTCATCCAACTGTTCGACCGGGGCGGTCCGGTGCCGACCGACCGGCGGGCGCTGCTGCTCGGCCGGGCGGTCGGCGGCACCGTCGCGGCGCCGGCGACCAGTCCGGCGCTGATGCCGGACGCGGCGACCGTCTGCCAGTGCAACACGGTCAGCAAGGGGGCGCTGGTGCGCTGCTGGCGCGCCGGTGCCCGGTCGGTCGCCGAGGTGGTCGCCGCCACCCGGGCCACCACCGGCTGTGGCAGCTGCACCGACGCGGTCACCGGCATCGTCGACTGGCTCTCATCTGTGGATTCCGACGTGGAGGTACCAGCGTGAACCGGTTGATCGTCATCGGCAACGGCATGGTCGGGCAGCGCCTGGTCGAAGCGGTCCGGTCCCGCGACACCGGCGGCGAATGGCAGGTCACGGTGCTCGCCGAGGAGTCGCGGCCGGCGTACGACCGGGTCCGGTTGTCGGCCTTCTTCGACGGTGTCGGGCCGGACGAGTTGAGCGTGCACACCCCGGACGACGGGGTGGACCTGCGGCTGGCCGAGCCGGCCCGGCGCATCGACCGGGACCGTCGGGTGGTCGTCACCGACCACGGCGAGTACGGCTACGACGCGCTGGTGCTGGCCACCGGCTCGTACCCGTTCGTCCCGCCGATCGACGGCGCACACCGCCCCACCGACGGCGCCGACGGCGGCGGCCTGCGCGACGGGGTGTTCGTCTACCGGACGCTGGACGACCTGGTCGCCATCCGCGACTTCGCCACCGATCCGGCCGCCGGCCGGCGGGTCGGCACGGTGATCGGCGGCGGCCTGCTCGGCCTGGAGGCCGCCAACGCGCTGCGGCTGCTCGGCCTGCGTACCCACGTGGTGGAGTTCGCGCCCCGGCTGATGCCGGTCCAGATCGACGAGGCCGGCGGGGCGATGCTGCGCCGCTACGTCGAGGACCTCGGCGTTGACGTGCACCTGGGGACCGCGACGTCGGCGATCCGCACCGGGCCGGACGGCACCCCGCACGGAGTGGCCCTCACCGACGGCACCGAACTGGAGACCGACCTGGTGGTCGTCGCCGCCGGCATCCGGCCCCGCGACGACCTGGCCCGCGCCGCCGCGCTGGCCATCGGCGAGCGCGGCGGGGTGACCGTCAACGCCACCTGCCGGACCAGCGACCCGCACATCTGGGCGGTCGGCGAGTGCGCCGCGGTCAGCGTGGACGGCGAACCGGGCCGCTGCTACGGGCTGGTCGCCCCCGGCTACGCGATGGCCGAGGTGGTCGCGGACCGGCTGCTCGGCGGCACCGCCGCCTTCCCCGGCGCGGACACCTCCACGAAGCTCAAACTGCTCGGGGTGGACGTGGCGTCGTTCGGCGACGCGCACGGCACCACCGCCGACTGTCTGGACGTCACCTTCACCGACCCGGCCACCCGGGTCTACGCCAAGTTGGTGCTCTCCGACGACGCGCGGACCCTGCTCGGCGGGGTGCTGGTCGGCGACGCGACGGCGTACCCGACGCTGCGGGCCAGCGTCGGCGGGCCGCTGCCCGGCCCGCCGCTGGCGCTGCTCGCCCCGGCCGGTTCCGACGGTGCCGCCGGCGGGGCCGGCATCGACGCGCTGCCCGGCAGCGCCCAGGTCTGCTCCTGCAACGCGGTCACCAAGGATCAGATCCTCGGCGCGATCGGCGAAGGCTGCACCGACGTCGCCGGGATCAAGGCGTGCACCCGGGCCGGCACCAGCTGCGGGTCCTGCGTACCGATGCTCAAGCAGTTGCTGTCCGTCGCCGGGGTGGCCCAGTCGACCGCGCTGTGCGAACACTTCGACCACAGCCGCCAGGAGCTGTTCGACATCGTCCGGGTACGCGGCATCCGGACCTTTTCCCAGCTGGTCGCCGAGCACGGTCGGGGCCGGGGCTGCGACATCTGCAAGCCGGTGGTCGCCTCGATTCTCGCCTCGCTGGGCAACGGCTACGTCCTCGACGGCGAGCAGGCCACCCTGCAGGACACCAACGACCACTTCCTGGCCAACATCCAGCGCGACGGCACCTACTCGGTGGTGCCGCGGATCCCCGGCGGGGAGATCACCCCGGAGAAGCTGATCGTGATCGGCGAGGTGGCCCGGGACTTCAACCTCTACACGAAGATCACCGGTGGGCAGCGGATCGACCTGTTCGGTGCCCGGGTGGAGCAGTTGCCGAAGATCTGGCGGCGGCTGGTCGACGCCGGCTTCGAGTCCGGTCACGCTTACGGCAAGGCGCTGCGGACGGTGAAGTCCTGCGTCGGCTCCACCTGGTGCCGCTACGGGGTGCAGGACTCGGTCGGCCTGGCGGTCGCCCTGGAGCTGCGCTACCGAGGGCTGCGCGCCCCGCACAAGATCAAGTCTGCGGTCTCCGGCTGCGCCCGGGAGTGCGCCGAAGCGCGCAGCAAGGACTTCGGCATCATCGCCACCGACGTCGGCTGGAACCTCTACGTCGGCGGCAACGGCGGCTTCCGGCCCCGGCACGCCGACCTGTTCGCCAGCGACCTGTCCACTGAGGAGCTCGTCCGTACCATCGACCGGTTCCTGATGTTCTACATCCGCACCGCCGATCGGCTGCAACGCACCGCGGCCTGGATCGAGGCCATGGACGGCGGCCTGGACCACCTGCGATCGGTGATCGTCGACGACTCGCTCGGGCTGGCGGCCGAGCTGGACGAGGCGATGGCCCGGCACGTCGAGTCCTACTCGGACGAGTGGCGGGACACGATCGACGACCCGGAGCGGCTACGCCGCTTCGCCTCCTTCGTCAACGCACCCGACACCCCGGACCCGTCGATCACCTTCGAGGTCGAGCGGGGCCAGCCGGTGCCGGCCCTGGGCGAGCGCCGGCCCGTCGCGCTCGGTCTCCCGACAACCCTGGAGGTACGCCGATGAGTGTGCAGACAGTCAACGTCACCGCCCGGTGGACACCGGTGTGCCCGTACTCCCGGGTGGAGCCGGAGCGGGGCGTGGCCGCACTGGTCGACGGCGAGCAGGTGGCGGTCTTCCGGACCTACGACGGGACGTTGTACGCGATCGGCAACCAGGACCCGGTGGCCGGCGCCCACGTCATGTCCCGGGGCATCGTCGGTACCCGGGGGGACATCCCGACCTTGGCGTCACCACTGCACAAGCAGGTCTACGACCTGCGTACCGGCGAATGTCTGGATCTGCCGGGCGTCGCCGTGCCGACCTACCGGGTGCGCTGTCGGGACGGGCTGATCGAGGTGCTCGGTCGGCGGCAGGACCAGTGATGTCCGACGAGCTGTCCGGATTCACCATCGGGGTCACCGCCGACCGGCGGCGCGACGAGCTGGCCGCGCTGCTGGAACGGCGGGGTGCCCGGGTGGTGCTCGCCCCGGCGCTGCGGATCGTGCCGCTGGCCGACGACACCGAACTACGGGCGTCGACCCGGGCCTGCCTGGACAATCCGCCGGACGTGCTGATCGCCAACACCGGCATCGGCATGCGTGGCTGGCTGGAGGCCGCGGAGGGGTGGGGCTTGGCCGAGCCGCTGCGGGCGGTGCTCGGCGGCGCCTACATCGTGGCCCGCGGTCCCAAGGCCCGGGGCGCGATCCGGGCAGCCGGCCTGCACGACCAATGGTCACCCGCGTCGGAGAGCTGTGACGAGGTCACCGACTATCTGCGGGCCCGCGGCGTGGCCGGCCAGGTGATCGCGATGCAGCTGCACGGGGAACGGCAACCGGAGTGTTCGGCGGCGCTCGAGGCGGCCGGCGCCACCGTGATCGAGGTGCCGGTGTACCGGTGGGCGCCGCCGACCGACCCGGCACCACTGCACCGGCTGGTCGATCTGGTCGCCGGCCGGCTCGTCGACGCGGTCACCTTCACCTCCGCGCCGGCGGTCGGAGCGCTGCTGCGCGCCGCCGGGCCCAACGCCGACGCGGTGCTCGAGGCGATGCGGACCGACGTACTGGCCGCCTGCGTCGGGCCGGTCACCGCGGCGCCGCTGCGCCGGCACGGAGTGCCGGTGACCGCACCGGCTCGCGCCCGACTCGGGGCGCTGGTCCGGACCATCGTCGACGAACTGCCCCGCCGGGCGGTCAACCTGAAGGTCGGCGGACACCTGCTCACCCTACGCGGACACGCCGCGGTGATCGACGGTGAGCTGCGCCCGTTGGCACCGGCACCGATGGCGGTGCTACGCGCGCTGGCGCAGACCCCGGGACGGGTGCTGTCCCGGGCCGCGCTGCTGCGCACCCTGCCCCGAGGCGCCGACGAGCACGCCGTCGAGATGGCGGTGGCCCGGCTCCGGGCCGGGCTGGGTACGCCCGGGGTGATCCAGACCGTGGTCAAACGCGGCTACCGACTGCCCATCGACTGAGGTCGCACCGGCCGGCGGCGCAGCGGCCGCCGGCCGTTTCCGTAGCGGTCAGCCGACCGGCGTCGGATACCCTCGGCCGTGCTCGGCGCGCAGCGTCGCCATCGCGTGTTCGACCACGGTGACCAGGACGCTCTTCGTCGAGTCCCGGCTGCGGGCGTCGCACATCACCAGCGGCACGTGCGGCGCGATGGCCAGCGCCTCCCGCACCTCCTCCGGCTCGTACTGTGGCGCGCCGTCGAAGCAGTTCAACGCCACGAGGTACGGCAGCTGCCGGTTCTCGAAGTAGTCGAGCGGGGCGAAGGCGTCGGTGATCCGGCGGGTGTCCACCAGCACCGCGGCACCGACCGCGCCGCGGATGATCTCGTCCCACATGAACCAGAACCGGGTCTGTCCGGGTGTGCCGAACAGATAGAGAATCAGGTCGTCGGCCATGGTGATCCGGCCGAAGTCCATCGCCACCGTGGTGGTCTCCTTGCCGGGGACCTTTGACGGATCGTCGATGCCGACACCGGCCGAGGTCATCAGCGCCTCGGTGGTCAGCGGCGTGATCTCGGAGACCGCGCCGACCATGGTGGTCTTGCCCACCCCGAATCCACCGGCGATGACGATCTTCGCCGAGGTGATTCCCTTGTCCCGGCGGACGCCGGGACGGTCATAGCCTGCGAAGTCCACTTAGCACCCTCTCAAGAAGTTCCATCCGCTCCTCGTAGCCCTCTGTCTCAGTCGGAGCGGTGCTGTGCAACGCCAGCAGGCCGTCGGCGACCATGTCGGCGACGAGGACCCGTGCGACGCCCAGCGGGAGCCGGGTGTACGCGGCGATCTCCGCCAGTGACTGGGCACGGTTGTCGCAGATCGTGGCGATTCGATGCTTGTCGTGCCCGGCGAAACGAGACTCGGTGACCGCTGCCGCCGAGGCCACCAGCACCGCCTCCAGTGCGATGTGCTGCCGTGGCTCGGTACGCCCGCGGGTGACCGCATAGGGGCGGACCAGCGCTCCGCGCGGGTCCTGTCGTGGTTGGCCCATTGAGCGGTCACCTCCTCGTGGGTCTGCTGGCACGTCATCGGTGACGGTCCCTTGTGTCGCAGCGGAACTTCAGCCTCGGATCAGGGTCGGCCGCCCACGGTCTCCCGTGGCGCCGGGACCAGCGCGGCACCGACCCGCTCGACCAGCAATGCCATCTCGTACCCGACCTGACCGACGTCGCAACTACGGGCGGCGAGCACCGCCATCGACGATCCATCGCTGATGGACATCAGGAACAGGTACCCGCTGTCCATCTCGATCACCGTCTGCAGCACGCCACCCGCGCTGAACATCCGCGACGCCCCGTCGGTGAGGCTGACCACGCCGGAGGTGATCGCCGCCAACTGGTCGGCCCGGTCCGCCGGCAGGTCACGCGAGGAGGCGAGCAGCAGTCCGTCTGCCGAGACAGCCACGACATGGGCGATCCCCGCCACGCTGTCGGCAAAGTTGCTGAGCAGCCAACCCATGTCCTGAATAGCTGCTGGCCTGTTCATTCGCTGGTCTCCTTGGTTGAGGTGGCGCGGTACTGCTCGCTGCCGACGGTCCGGCCGCGTTGCACGCCACGGTGATATGCCGACAACAGGCCGCGGACCTCGTCCGGGGTCCGCCGGGTCGGCTCGCGGCCCTGCTTGGCCTCCACGCCACCCGGCACCAGCTGTGCCTGGGGCTGGCGCTTCGGCAGACCAGAGCGGGTGGTGCCGGCGGTCGCCGGCTCCGCTGCCTTACTGGCCCGGGCCCAGCCCTCGTCAGCGGCGGTACGCCAACTGCCGGAGTCGCCGGTCCGTTGCCGGGGAATGGCACCCAGCGCCGACGTCGCCGCGCCGGCCGGAGTGGACGGTGCGGGCGCCGGTGGCGCGGCCGGGGGTGGTGGTGCGGCGTTCGGCTGCACCGGAGCAGAGTACGCCGCCGGCTGTGGAGTCGACTGTCCCGGGTTGCGGGCCGGCAGCGGTGTCCTGGTCGGAGCGGGTGCCGGTGAGTACGCCGGTGCGGGCGCACCGGCAGCAGGCGGACGACCGGCGGTCGGCAGCGGCAGGACGGTGGTCTCGGCCGAGCCGTGTGACCGGAACCAGACCGCCTCCATCTCCCGGAAGATGGGCATCTCGGCGGCGTCCTCGGGCCGGGCACCGGGGTTGGCGGGCGCAGCGGGGTTGGCGGGCGCAGCGGGCGCACCGCCGCCGGTGGAGCCGCCGGCCATCGGGCCGTGCGGCAGCTGGCCGCCGGTGCGTACCGCCGGGGCCAGCGGGTGCATGGTGGCCGGGATGACCGACTGGTCCGGGTAGCCGCTGGTACCGGTCGGTCGCACCGTCGGGTAGGCCACGGTCGGCGTACCGACGTTGGCCACCGGCGATGCCGCCGCAGGCGGGGCGGCGGATGCCGCCGGACGGTACGCCGGCAGCCCCGGGTTGTACGTCGGCGCGGCCGGGCCGGCGGCCGGGGCAGCCGGTGCCCCGGACATGGGAGCGCCGGACATCGGGGGGCCCGACATCGGCGGCCCGGACATCGGCGAGCCGGACATCGGCGACGCGGAGATCGGGGCGGCGGACACCGGCGTCGACTGCCCGCCGGTGGTCACCGGGAAGGCGGCGGTAGGTGCACCGGCCACCGCGTTCCACTGTGACGACCGGGCGTTCTGCCACTGGTCGGTGAGGGTCGCCGTACGGCCTGGTGCCGCCGCCGGCGGACTCGAGATCGGCGACCAGGTCCCGCCTGACGTGGGCGCGGCGGAGATCGGCTCGGCCGCCATGGCCGGGCGTCCCCGCGTGATCACCGGCTCCCGGGTGCGCTGCGGCAGTACCAGGATGCTGCTCGGCAGCGTGGCCTGGGCGATAGTGCCGCCCTCCGGGTTGGGCCGCAGCTCGACCCGGATGCCGTACCGGCCGGCCAGCCGGCTGACCACGGCGAGACCCATCAGTCGGAACGCCGAGACGTCGACCGTGGACGGCTCGGCGAGCCTCCGGTTGAGATTGTCCAACTGCTCCTCGGACAGCCCCAGGCCGCGGTCCTCCACCTGGACCAGTACGTAGTCGCGCAGCCGCCGGGCGTCGGCGACGACCGTGGTGGTCGGCGGGGAGAACCGGGTGGCGTTGTCGAGCAGCTCGGCGACGAGACGTACCACGTCGTTGACCGCGTGCGCGGAGATCAGGATGTCGGTGTCGACGGTGCCGAACTCGATCCGGTTGTAGAGCTCGACCTCAGACTGCGCGGCCCGCAGCGCGTCGACCAGCAGCGCGTCCTCCCGGCGTGGCGCCGTCGAGTCGGCACCGGCCAGGACCAGCAGGTTCTCGTCGTTGCGGCGCATCCGGGTGGCGAGGTGGTCGAGCTGGAACAGCTGGGCGAGCCGCTTCGGGTCCTCCTCGCCACGCTCGATCGCGTCGAGCTCGCCGATCATCCGGTCGACCAGCGTCTGGCTTCGGCGGGCCAGGGAGAGGAACATCGCCGACACGCTCGCCCGCAGTGCGGCCTGCTCGGCGGCGATCCGGACCGCCTCCCGGTGCACCACGTTGAACGCCTGGCCGACCTGGCCGACCTCGTCGCGGTTGGGCAGGCGGATCGGGTCACGTAGGTTGCGGACGATCTCCTCCGGGCCCCGGTCGTTGAGGTCGTTGACGTCGCGGAGCTTGGCCACCGCTTCCGGCAGGTCCCGGCTGGCCACCGACATGGCGCCTTCCCGCAGCCGCCGCAGCGAGTCGTTCAACGAGCGGGCCAGGACCACCGCCAGGGCGATCGCCAGCACCAGGACGATCAGCACCGCGATCGACTCGATGATCGCCTGCCGGGTGACGTTGGTGCTCACCTCGGTGGCCCGGTCGAGCAGCCGGTTCTCCAGCTGGATCTCGGCCCACCGCATCAGGTCGTTGACCGCGCCCACGGCCCGGGCCGCCTGTGCGGCGCTCATCGGAGCCCGCTGGCCCACCGAACGGGTGATCTCGGTGGCGACCCGGTCGGCCAGGAAGACGGCGTCACCGGTGACGCTGCTGTCGACCAGCTCCTGCTCCCACGGCGACGCGGCCAGCGAGAACGACAGCAGCGCCTCCTGCTGGCTGGTCAGCGTGGCCAGGTAGGACGAGAACTGCTCCTCGTCCAGCCGGCCGGTGGACAGCGCGGCGAAGATGATCGCCTCCTCCTCGGCCGTGGCCAGCTTGGCCCGGGCGAAGGCGGAGACGGCACGCAGACTGTCCGGCACCTCGCCGTCACCGGAGACCTGGCCGAGCACCTCACCGTAGGAAGCCAGGTCGGACAGGATGACGCCGTACCGCAGCACCGCTTCCGGCACTGGCATCTGCCGCCGGTCGAGCACCTCCTGGCGGGTGGCGTTCAAGGTGTCCAGGTGGTCGTCGATGGCGACCAGCTGCCGCTCGACCGCCTCCGGCACGTTACCGACCCGGTCGCGTTCGGCGGCGTACGCAGCGATCCGCTCGTCGGTGCTGCGCACCCGGATGTTGTAGGCCTCGGCGTCGGCGTCACGGGCGGCCAGGAAGGTCACCGCGGCCATCCGCTCCTTGTGGACGTCCTGAGCCAGGGCTGAGACGTCGACGGAGAGTTCGGCCATCGACCGCACCATTCGCGCGTCGATTGCGCCCTGTCCTACGTCGACCAGCCGTACCGTGGCCAGAGCGGCGACCGCGGCCAGCGGAACGACCAGGATCAGGGCCAGTTTGGACCTGATCCGCGCATCCCTCAGTCGCGGCACCCAACGCAATGGCGCGCGGCGCTTCCGCGGGCCGTTGTCGGGCAGGGTCGTCGGTCCGGTCCTCACGACATCGCCTCCGTCGCTATCTCCACACGCGGACTGCCGACCGATGCCTGCTGCAGCGGTGAGCGCCGCATGCGGCACGGCCGCGATTTCACCAGAAGTGGACCCGCTTGGGAAGCCTCAGTGGGGCAGGAATCGGTCGGACGACCCGTAATCACCCTAGTGTTACCGGAGAGTATCTTCATCACACCGCCCTGATCAGCGCGGATAGAACTTCCACCGTCAGTTGTCCCGCCAAAGTCAACGCTCGCAACATGTACTCGTTGCCAACATGTGGGACGACAGTCCCGGAAACGCCCCGACCGGCGCGCTTGACCAGAACGCCGCCCATTGGCATGGTTTCCCAAGTTTGCAGGCTCCGCGCACACCGTACGGCATGCCGCCGGCGCGACTTCTACTGAGGACGTGCTCAGCCGCGCCGCCGCCCACCGACCGGGTGCGCATCCGCCGCGTACCTGGAGGACTGACTTGAGGCCCACCCGTTCCGCCCTACTCATGGCGCTCGCATCCACATTGCTGGCCTCTTCGCTCACCGGCTGCCAGTTCGCCAGCGACTCGGCCGGCGGGGACGGCGGCGAGATCGTCATCGCCGCCGACCTGGAACTGTCCGGTGCCGCCGCAACCGTCGGCAAGGGCTACCAGCGAGCCCTCGAACTGAAGGTCGAGCAGATCAACGAATCGGGTCTGCTGGGCGACCGGACGATCCGGCTGGACGTCCGGGACAATCGTTCCGACCCGAGCGAGTCGCTGCGCAACATCGGCGACTTCACCGGCGACTCCGCGGTGACCGCGATCATCATGGGCAGTTGCAGTGACTGTGCGGTCGGCGCCGCCCGGACGATCAACGACAAACGGGTGCCGACCATCTCGCTGGCCCCGGCCACCGCGGTCGCCACCCCGGTCACCGAGCGTCGCTATCTGTTCAAGCTCGGCCCCAACGCGGCGGACAGCGCCGCCGCGGTCGCCAACGAGCTGCGCCGCCGCAACATCGGGCGGGCCAGCCTGCTGCACACCGACGACGAGTACGGCCGGGACGGCCTGCGGGTGATCACCGCCGAACTGGACAAGCTCGGCATCAACCTGGTCGGCACCGAACAGGTGCGTACCACCGACACCGACGTGAGCCAGGCCGTCGCCACCCTGGCGCAGCCGTTGACCGGCGAGAATCCGGGCGCGCTGCTGGTCTGGACCTCGGCCGAGCAGGCGGCGCTGGCGGCGGACAGCGCGGCGCAGGCCGACTACCCGGGGCCCCTGTTCTTCGACGCCGCCGCCGCCGGGGACCTGTTCCTGTCCGGTGGTTCGGCCACCGGCACCAAGGGCGTCAACCTGGTCTTCACCCAGACCATGGTGATCGACGACGTGATCGCCAACACCCCGGCGAAGGCAGCCCGCAAGCAGTGGTTCCGCGACTACACGGCCAGGTTCGGCAGCTACTACGGGTTCTCTTCGTTCGCGGCCGACGCCGTCCAGCTGATCGCCGACGCGGTGGCCACGTCGACCGGCGACGGCTCGATCAACCGGGAGGCCATCCGTGAGGTGCTGGAGACCACCCAGTTCGACGGGCTGTCCGGGCCGATCCGGATGACCCCGGACAACCACTCCGGACTGATGCCCCAGGCACTGACCATGCTGGTCTCCCGGGGCGGCCGCTGGCGGCTGGCCAGCTGACGGCCCCGGTACGGACCGGCCTCGTGCGCCCGCCAGGAGTTGTTCCTGGCGGGCGCACGACGTCCGGGGCGGGCGCGACATGGTGGCGACGTCAGCGGGCGGACGTCGTCTCCCGCACCCACGGCAGCAGCAGCCGTTCGAAGCCGACCAGCGCGAAGTAGAGCAGAATGCTCATCAGCCCGATCAACACGATCGCCGCCCAGGCGGCGGAGTTCTCGCCCATCCCGCTGAACTGCAGGGTCATGTAGCCCAGGCCTTCCTCACCGGCCTGGAACTCGCCGATCACGGCACCGATCGCCGCCAACGGCATCGCGACCTTCAGGCCGACGAAGATCTGCGGCAACGCCGCCGGAAACCGGATCTTGCGAAAGGTCTGCCACCGGGACGCGTCCAGCGACCGGGCCAGCTCGGCCAGATCGGCCGGGGTCGAGGTCAGGCCGGTCACCGTGGAGAGCACGATCGGAAAGAAGCAGAGCAGGAAGACCATGGTGAGGATCGACTGCTGGCCCCAGCCGAGAGTGACCACGAGCAGCGGGGCGAGCACGATCTTCGGTACGGCGTTGAGCGCCACCAGCAGCGGGGAGAACATCCGCTCGGCCACCTGTGAGCCGGCCAGCGCCAGACCGATCAGCACCCCGACCACGGTGGAGATCGCGAACCCGGCGACGGTCGAGGTGGTGGTCGCCAGGGTGTGTTCCAGCAGTCGCGGCACCCGCAGGGAGAACGCCGCGTACACGTCCTGCGGGGGTGGCAGCACCACCGAGTGCACCAGGTCGAACACGCTGGTCACGAGCCACCACACGGTCACCGTCACCGCCACGCCGAGCAGCGGTAGTCCAACGGCGGCGACCCGGCCGCCGGCGGGGCGGCGGACCGGAGCGGTGGTCGCGGCGCGTACCGGTGGCGCCTGCGCCGGTTTGAGTACGGTCATCAGATGCCTTCCGTGGATACTCCGGCCTTCCGGCCGGGGAGGAAACGGACACCTGCGGAGCACGGCAGGGAAAGTCGACTCGCCGCCGAGGCGGATCGACGTCCACTACTCACACACCGAGAGATCCGGCGTGCGAACAGGTGTGCTAACGTGGCCTTGCCCTTCCGGTGACAGCCAGGCCGGTCGGGCCTACCGCCGGGCTGGTGGGAAGTGACGTCTGTGGAGACCGTGTAAGACCGATGGGCGGTACTCCGTCCCTCGCCGTTGATTCGGGTCGGCAGTGGTCGGCGAAGCAGAAAGCTCGACCCGTGAGGGTCGAATCTCCTTGCTTCAGCAGGGGGAGATGTCAACGACACTCCTCAGGCTCGCCGAGCCGCCGGGTGTGGGCGGGTGGGCCACCCACCGGTGGCCCACCCGCCCACACCCGGGTCGGTCAGGATTCGGCGTTCGGGGCCAGGTCGAAGTTGACGACCTGCTCCGGCTCCAGGCCCGGCGGGATCGCCCCGGCGCCCTGCAGGATCGCGATGCTGCGGGCGATCCGCTGGCTGTCCAGCGCACCGACCGGCACACCGGAGCTGGTCGACTTCACGAAGGCGGCCATCAGCTCCAGTTCGGCGGCGGCGGCGGCCGGGTTGGCCTCCTCCACGTTCTTGGCCAGGATCTCGCCGGCCTCCTCCGGGTTGGTGATGCTGTACTCCAGGCCCTTGAGCAGTGCCGCGCTGAAGCGCTTCACCATCTCCGGGTCCTCCTCGGCGATCGCCGTCGAGGTGATCAGCACGTTGCCGTACAGGTCGGTCATGATGTCGCTGTACGGCAGCACCACGGCGGTCTTGCCCTGCGCGACGGTCTCCACGGTGGGCTTACCGACCACGAACTGGCCGATGCCGTCCACCGAACCGGAGGCCAGGGTGCCCATCAGGGTCTGCGGGGCGCCGTTGACCCACTCGACCTTGGTCTCGTCGATGCCGGCCAGCGAGGCGTAGGTCGGGAACAGGTTGCGCACCACCGAGCCGGGGGCGTCGGCGAGCGTCTTGCCCTCCAGGTCCTTGGGGGTGGTGATGCCGCTGCCGTCGAGCGCGATGATCGCGGCCATGGTGCGCTGCTGGATGCCGGCGACCACGACGAAGTCCTTCGCCTCGCCGTTGCC
The DNA here is from genome assembly GCF_049179115.1 of Solwaraspora sp. WMMB762. Lineage (NCBI taxonomy): Bacteria > Bacillati > Actinomycetota > Actinomycetes > Micromonosporales > Micromonosporaceae > Solwaraspora > Solwaraspora sp. WMMB762. The sequence continues at coordinate 5,567,114 of NZ_JBMHMD010000001.1, read as the reverse complement.
GTACTGCAGCAGTCCGCCGGTCATGTCGATCGGCGTGAAGTGGGCCTGGCCTGCGACGACGGTCTTGATGTTGTCGCCGGTGCCGGCTCCTGCCTTGACCTCGACGTCGAAACCGGCCTCCTCGAAGAAGCCCTTGTCCTTGGCGACCCAGGCGTAGGAGTCCCGACCGAAGTTACCGAAGGAAGTGAGGTACGTCACTTTCTTCAATTCCTCGGTGCCACCGGCATTCGCCTCGTCACCGTCGTCCGCGCTGCAGCCGGCAGTGACCGCGAGCGCCGCCGCGAGGGCCGTGGCGGCGATCGTACGGGTGAGCCTTGTCATGAACGTGTGTCCTTTCCAACCCGACGGCCCCTCGACAAACCCGCAGGTCGTCGAGCCGACCGGAGGGGGTAGTTGGTCCGGCGCGGCAGCCGGTCGGTGGGGGCCGCACCGGTGCCGCGGTCGCGTTGGGAAACTTCGCGGGCAACAGAGTACGAGGGAAACCTCACCAATGCGACAGCCGGGCATCGCGAACCCTGGATCGCAATCAAAAGTGTTTACCGTGCGGGTGGTGCATGGCCGGCACGATCCGGATACTCTGTCCCCCGCTTGTTGATCGACTCAGGACGAGGGAGCTGCCGGCCCCATGATCCAGCTCAGCGGAGTCGGACGGACGTTCGCCGGTCGCTCCGGCACAGTGGAGGCACTGCGCGGCATCGACCTTTCGGTGACTGCCGGTGAGTTCGTCGCGGTCGTAGGTCGATCCGGTTGCGGCAAGTCCACCCTGCTCAGACTCATCGCCGGACTGCTTCCGACGACAGCCGGCGAGATCACCGTCGGTGGTCAGCAGGTGGTCAAACCACGCCGGGACATCGCGATGCTCTTTCAACGTCCGGCCCTGCTGCCCTGGCGATCAGTGCTGGACAATGTTCTGCTGCCGGCGGAGATCTTCGGGTTGCGCCGCAGACAGCACCGGGCAAAGGCCATGGAACTGCTGGAGATGGTCGGGCTGGCCGGCTTCGACAAGCGGCTGCCGCACGAGCTGTCCGGCGGCATGCAGCAGCGGGTGTCGCTGTGCCGCTCGTTGCTCGCCGAACCACAGGTGCTGCTGATGGACGAGCCGTTCTCGGCGCTGGACGCGCTGACCCGGGAGGAACTCTCCGTCGAGCTGCAACGGATCCACATGGAGCGCGCGGCGACCATCGTCTTCGTCACCCACTCGATCGACGAAGCCGTCCTGCTCGCCGACCGGGTCGTGGTGCTGAGCCCTCGACCAGGGCGGATCCGCAAGATCGTGCCGATCGACATCCCCCGCCCCCGCAGCCTGGGGCGCAACGCGCACACCGAGGACGTGGCCCGGTGCAGTGCGGAACTGCACGAGGTGCTGATGGAACGCGACGCACCGGCGACGGCCGGGATCGGAGGGTACTGACCATGCGGGTCAGCGTGTTCACCGAGCCGCACCGCGGCGCCAGCTACGACGACCAGCTCCGGCTGGCCCGGCTCGCCGAGGAGTCCGGGTTCGAGGGTTACCTGCGGGCCGACCACTACCAGTCGATGGGCGAGGAGCTGGCGCTGCCGGGGCCGACCGACGCCTGGCTGACCCTGGCCGCGCTGGCCCGGGAGACCTCCCGGATCCGGCTCGGCACGCTGGTCACCTCGGCGACCTTCCGGCTGCCCGGACCGCTCGCCGTGATGGTCGCCCAGGTCGACCAGATGAGCGGTGGCCGGGTCGACCTCGGCATCGGCGCCGGCTGGTACGCCCGGGAACACACCGCGTACGGGCTGCCGTTCCCGTCCGTCGGGGAACGCTTCGACCGGTTGGCCGAGCAGCTCGAGGTGATCACCGGGCTGTGGCGTACCCCGGTCGGTGACAAGTTCAGCTTCCACGGCGACCACTACCAGCTGGTCGACGCTCCGGCGCTACCGAAGCCGGCGCAGCCGGCCGGCCCGCCGATCATCATCGGCGGACGGGGGCCGAAGCGGACCCCGGAGCTCGCCGCCCAGTTCGCCGACGAGTTCAACATGCCGTTCAAGTCGGTCGCCGAGACCGCGGCGGCTTACGAGCGGGTGACCGAGGCCTGTCACCGGACCGGGCGCACCGAGCAGGGCCGACCGCCGCTGACCATGTCAGCCGGCATCGTCATCGCGATCGGGCGTACCGACGCCGAGGCGCAGCGTCGCGCCGCGCCGCTGCACGAGAAGAGCGCCCTGCCACCGGAGGACCCGGTGATCGGTTCGCCGGCCCAGCTGGTGGACCGGATCGGGGAGTTCGCGGCGATCGGTACCAGCCGGGTACACCTGCGGTTCATCGACCTCGCCGATCTGGACCACCTGGAGCTGGTCGCCGCCGAGGTGCTGCCCCAGCTGGGCTGACCCACCGGCCCGGCGGCGGTCGCCCCGGTCCAGGTCGACAGTGCGGGCGGCCGGCCGTAACCTCCCGGCATGGCCTTGCGGACCTGGCTCAGAGCGATCACCACGGCATTCGGTGTAGCGGCGTTCGCCGGCGCCGTCCAGCTCGGTGCCGGTTACGGTCTCCAACTGGTACGCCTGCGTCGCGACTTCGTCGGGCCGACCGCAGACTTCTGGCCGACCCAGCTGTCCTGGCTCGCCTGGTTCGCGATCGTCGCTGCCGTCGTCGGCGCGTGCGTGGCGCAACGGGTCGCCGAGCAGCGTCCGGCCCGGCCCCGGCGGGTGTCGGCGGTCCGGACAGCGCTCCGCCGGGTCGTCTTGGCGCTGGTCGCCGCAATCGGTGCGGCGCTCGCCGTGGTCGGGTTGTCGGTGCTGCCGGCGCAGGCGTCGACCGGGGTCGACGATCCGGTGACGGTTACCGCCCTGATCGGCGGGATCGGGGCGGTGGTGGGTCTGCCGGCGGCGCTGGCCGCGTTGACCCATCCGGCGATGCGCTGGAACGTGCTGGTGTTCAGCGGCGCGCTCTGGCTGCTGGCGGTCGGGTCAGTTGCCCCGGACCTGTGGGCGGGTGACCCCGTCGCCGAGATCCGACCCGGGGTACTCGAACCGGTCGCGCTCGACCCGGGTGACCCCGGTTGGCAGCTGTTCGTGCTGCTGCCGGCGCTGGCGCTGGCGCTCGGTGCGGCGGTGAGCGGGCTGGCCCGGTGGCGGGCGGCGCCGACGGTGGCCACGGCGGTGTCCGGAATGGCCGGACCGGCGGTCCTCGACGCCGCGTACCTGGCCGCCGGGGCCGGCCGCGCCGGGCCTTACCAGGACGACCCCTACTGGGCGGCGCTGCTGGCGGTGGCCGCCGGGGTCGTCGGTTCGATCACCGTGGCTGCCGTGCGTCGGCCCGGCCGACGGGCCAGCACCGCAACCGGAACGCCCGCACCCGTGCCCGCGAGTGGGACGCCCACGAGTGGGACGCCCGCGAGTGGGACGCCCGTGCCCGCCGTCGGAGCGACCGTCGGACCCGCCGATAGCTCGTCCGAGAGCCGAGAATCGGTAGTGGAAATTGCCCTATCTGAAAAGATTCCCGCCGATTCGGCATCCGTCGGGCGGGTGTCACCCGGTCCGGCAGCGCCGCCTGTGCCGGACCCGCCGACGCCGGGCCGGCCCACGCCCGACCTGCTGGCGTCATACCCGCCCGCAGCGGACCCGCCCACACCGAGCCTGACCTCACCGGACCCGGTCCGATCAGGCCCGGTCCGATCAGGCCCGGTCCGATCAGGCCCGGTCCGATCAGGCCCGGTCCGATCAGGCCCGACCGCAGCGTCACCGGTGCCGGTCGCCGCGCAGTCGCATCCGGGCGACCGTCCGCCGCCGACACCTGCGGCGGTCACCCCCCGTGTCGACCCGACACCGATCGCGCCGGACGGGCCGCCGACACCGACACCGACACCGGTGACCGATGGCGTCGACCGGCCGACGCCAAGGCCGGTGGCACCACCACCGGTCGCACCGCAACCGGTCGCCGCACCACCCGCCGCACCTGCGGCCGGCCGGATTCCCCGGCCACGGTTCATGCGCCAGCGGCGGCCGGCGCCTCCACCGGCGTTGACCGACGAGGACGCCGAACACGTGGACTGGGTCAGCGAGTTGCGTCGGCAGCCCCGCCGCGCGGACGGCCGGAGCCGTAACGGTGCGGAGGACCGGAACCGCGACGGTGCCGACAATCGGAGCCGTAGCGGCGCCGACGATCAGGCCAACGGCAGGTAGACCCGGCCACCGGATGCGACGAATTCATCCGACTTGTCCTTCATGCCCTGCTGGGCGTACTCCTTCAGATCCTGCGTGATTTTCATCGAGCAGAACTTCGGGCCGCACATCGAGCAGAAGTGGGCCGACTTCGCCGGCTCGGCCGGCAGCGTCGCGTCGTGGTAGGACCGGGCGGTCTCCGGGTCGAGCGACAGGTTGAACTGGTCCTCCCAGCGGAACTCGAACCGCGCCTTGGACAGCGCGTCGTCCCACGCCTGCGCACCTGGATGCCCCTTGGCCAGGTCGGCGGCGTGCGCCGCGATCTTGTACGCGATCACCCCGGCCTTGACGTCGTCGCGATCCGGCAGCCCCAGATGCTCCTTCGGCGTGACGTAGCAGAGCATCGCGGTACCGAACATGCCGATCATCGCCGCTCCGATCGCCGACGTGATGTGGTCGTACGCCGGCGCGATGTCGGTGGTCAGCGGGCCGAGCGTGTAGAACGGCGCCTGGTGGCACAGCTCCTGCTGCAGGTCCACGTTCTCCTTGATCTTGTGCATCGGCACGTGGCCGGGGCCTTCGATCATCACCTGCACGTCGTGCTCCCACGCCACGGACGTCAGCTCGCCCAACGTCCGCAGCTCGGCGAACTGCGCGGCGTCGTTGGCGTCGGCGATCGACCCCGGCCGCAGCCCGTCACCCAACGAGAAGGTCACGTCGTAGCGGGCCAGGATCTCGCACAGCTCCGCGAAGTTGGTGTAGAGGAAGTTCTCCTCGTGGTGCGCCAGGCACCAGGCAGCCATGATCGACCCGCCCCGGGAGACGATCCCGGTGACCCGGTCGACCGCCAACGGCACGTACGGCAGCAGCACCCCGGCATGCACCGTCATGTAGTCGACGCCCTGCTCGGCCTGCTCGATCACGGTCTCCCGGAACACGTCCCAGCTCAGCTTGACCGGATCCCCACCAACCTTCTCCAACGCCTGGTAGATCGGCACCGTACCGATCGGCACCGCCGAGTTGCGCACGATCGCCTCGCGGGTCTCGTGGATCCGCTTGCCGGTGGACAGGTCCATCACCGTGTCCGCACCCCACCGGGTGGCCCAGGTCAGCTTCTCCACCTCCTCGGCCACCGACGACGAGACCGCCGAGGTGCCGATGTTGGCGTTCACCTTCACCAGGAACCGACCGCCGATGATCATCGGCTCGGACTCGGGATGGTTGACGTTGGCCGGCAGCACCGCGCGTCCGGCGGCGATCTCGTCGCGTACCACCTCGGCCGGCAGGTTCTCCCGCAGCGCGACGAACTCCATCTCCGGGGTGACCATCCCGGCCCGGGCGTACGCCAGTTGGGTGGGCCGACGCCCGAGGGCCCCGGCCAGCGGGGTGCCGGCACCGCGCACCGGGGCGACGTCGCCGCGCTCGGCAATCCACCGCCCACGCAGCGCGGCCAGCCCGACCTGCGGGTCCGACCCCGGGCCGGACGTGTCGTAGAGCCGCACCGGCGGGTTGTCGCCGGTCAGGGTCACCTCGGCGAACGGCACCTGGATGTCCGGTCGCGGTCCTTGCACGTACACCTTGCGCCGAGCCTGCATCAGCGGGCCTCCTTCAGGTAGTTGCCGAAATGGTCTATTGGTCCGTGGCCGGAACCCAACCGCCAGTGCCGGGCACCGGCCAGCGCCCGCGCGACGTACTCCTTGGCGAAGACCAACGCCGCCGGTACGTCGTCGCCGAGCGCCAGCCGGGCGGCCACCGCCGCCGCGAAACTGCACCCGGTGCCGTGCGTGTTGCCGGTGTCCAGCCGCTCGCCGACCAGCCGCCAGCCGCCGTCGGCGGTGCCGACGACGTCGACCGCCGGGTCCGCCGCCGCGAGCACGTCGGCCGAGGCCGGGTCGGTCGACGTACCGTCCGGGTCGCCACCGGTCACCACCACGAACCTCGGCCCGCCGGCGGCCAGCTCGGCGGCGGCCCGCGCCATCTCGTCGACGGTCCGCACCGGCCAGCCGACCAACGCCGAGGCCTCCGCCCGATTCGGCGTCGCGACCAGCGCGTACGGCAGCAGCCGCTCGACCGCGCCGACCACGCCGAGCCGGTGCCCGCTGGTCGAGACCAGTACCGGATCGACCACCAGGTTCGGCAGCTCCCCGGCTCGGGCCAGCGCGGCGACCGCCCCGGCGATCCGGGCCGTACCGAGCATGCCGGTCTTCACCGCGCGCACCGGCAGGTCGGCGCGGACCGCCTCGATCTGGGCGAGCACCTGCGCTGCCGGCAGTTGGTGGACGCTGGTGACGCCGGTGGTGTTCTGCGCGGTCACCGCAGTGATCGCGCTGGTGCCGTAGACGCCGAGCGCGGCGAAGACCTTGAGGTCCGCCTGGATGCCGGCGCCGCCGCCGGAATCGGAGCCGGCGATCGTCATCGCCACCACCGGGGTGATCCGGTCGGCGGGCGTCAGCTGCTCACCTCGATCGCCGGCCATCAGCAGCTCACCTCGGCCGGTGCGGCCGCAGCGACCAACTCCGCCACGACGGCCGCCGGGTCGGCGGCGCGCATCACCGCGCCCATCACCGCCACCCCGGCGGCACCGGCCGCCCGGCAGGTGGCGACCTGCTCCGCCGTGGTCACCCCGGCGAGGGCGACCACCGGCCGGCCGGCGGCCACCCGGACCAGGCGGGCCAGCCCGGCCGGGCCCAGCGGCGGCCCGTACCCGGGCTTGGACGCGGTCACGAAGACCGGCGACACCGTCAGGTAGTCCTCCGTGGTCAGTCGGCGGAGCTCGGCCTCGTCGTGGCAGGAGCGGCCGACCAGCCCGAACGCCGGTGGCGGGTACGGTCCGGCGGCGCTCAGATGCACCGCGTCACCGCCCAGCGGATCGGGGCCGGCCACGATCAACGTCCCGCCGACCGGGGCGAGGATGCCGCGCAGCCGGTCGGCCAACGCGGCGCGTTCGGCTCGGGGCAGGTCACGTTCCCGCAGCACCACCTGCCGGAGTCCGCCGGCCACCGCCGCCGCGACCACCTCCGACAGCGGCCGGGCCGTCTGCCGGCGATCGGTGAGCAACAAAATCCCGTTCACAGTTCGGGTCGCCCCTCGTCCGGAGTGGATGCCAGGGCGTGGAAACGCTTCGGGATCCGCCCGGCGCGGGCCGCCAGCCGGCCTGCGTCGATGGCGTACCGCATGGCGGTGGCCATCGCGACCGGGTCGGCGGCCCGGGTGACCGCGCTGGCCAGCAGCACCGCGTCGCAGCCGAGTTCCATCGCGAGCGCGGCGTCGGAGGCAGTGCCGACCCCCGCGTCCAGCACCACCGGGATGTCCACTGACTGACGAATCAGTCGGATGTGGTGCGGGTTGAGGATGCCCAGCCCGGAGCCGATCGGCGCACCGGCCGGCATCACCGCCGCGCAGCCGGCGTCGGCCAGCCGGCGGGCCAGCACCGGATCGTCGGTGGTGTACGGCAGCACGGTGAAACCGTCGTCGACCAGCTGCTCGGCGGCGCGCAGCAACTCGGCGCCGTCCGGCAGCAGGGTCCGTTCGTCGCCGATGACCTCCAGCTTCACCCAGTCGGTGTCGAACGCCTCGCGGGCCAGGTGGGCGACCTTGACCGCCTCGGTGGCGGTGTAGCAGCCGGCGGTGTTCGGCAGCAGCCGTACGCCGCAGCGCTCCAGCAGGTCGAGCAGCCCGCCGTGCATGGTGGCGGCGCTGTCCACCCGGCGCAGCGCGACCGTGACCAGACCGGTGCCACTGGCCGCGATCGCCTGCTCCAGGATGTGCAGGTTGGCGGCACCGCCGGTGCCGAGGATCAGCCGGGAGTCGAAACTGTGCCCGGCAACGGTGAACGGCATCCGGCTCACCCGCCCTGCGCCGCGATCAGCACCTCGACCCGGTCGCCGTCGCACAGCTGCTCGGCCGACCAGCCGCTGCGCGGCACCACCTCACCGTTGACGGCGACAGCGACGCCACGTGCTCGGTCGGTGACCGCCCGGACGACGTCGGCCAGCACGGTTCCCGTCGGCGCGGTCATCGATGCCCCGTTGACGATCAACTCCACGGCTGCTCCTCCCTCGCGTTTTCCCTGTTCGCGGCAGTGAACCGGCCGGGCGTAAACGGTGCCAGCGCCGGATCCGGGTCGGCACCGGCCACCATGTCGGCGATCAGGTCGGCGGTCACCGGGGTCAGCACGATGCCGTGCCGGTGATGCCCGGTCGCCACCAGCACTTCCCTGCCTGCGGAGCCGCCGGCCGAGTTGACGTCGGGCTGCTGGTGCCAGCCGAGCAGCGGCGCGTTGTCCGGGGTGCCGGGCCGGGCCGCCGCCTGTGCCTCGACCAGCTCGTACTCGGCGATCTCCGGCAGCAGGTCGGCGGCGGCACGCAGCAGCTCCAGCACCGCTCCGGCGGTGACGGTGGTGTCGACGCGCTCCTCGACGGTGGCGCCGACGACCACCTCACCGTCGGCGCGCGGCACCAGGTAGACGTGCCGGCCGTCGGCGTACCCCCGGATCACGTGCCGGAACCCGACGGCGCCGGCGGGTGCCCGCAGCCGCAGGATCTGGCCTTTGACCGGGCGGACCGGCAGCCCGGTCAGCGCCGCTGATCCACAGCCGGCGGCGACCACGACCACCGCCGCATCCAATGTGGAAACGTCGGTGACCGGCTGCGGGACGACGGTGACCCCGGCCCGGTCCAGCGCGGTGTCCAACGCCGCGACCAGCCGGCGCGGGTCGACCTGGTGGTCGTCGGGCATCAGCGCACCGCCGCGCACCCTGGGGGCCAACGCCGGTTCGCGCTCCCGCAGCGCCGTGGCGCGCAGCAGCGTGATCGGCAGGTCCAGACTCTGCTGGTACGCCCAGAGCCGCTCCGCCTCGCGTCGGTCGTCACCGGTGAGCGTGACGACCAGGGTGCCGTCGGTGCGGTAGCCGATGTCCTGGCCGGTGACTGCGGTCAGCTCGGCGGCGAACGCCGGCCAACGGGCCGCCGAGTCGACCAGCAGCCGGGTCAGCTCAGCCTCGCCGAAGTGCGACTCGGCGACCGGGGCGAGCATCCCGGCGGCCACCGAGGACGCCCCGGATCCGGGTGCCGGGTCGTAGAGCACGGTACGCAGCTCACGCTGGGCGCAGCGCCAGGCGATACTCATCCCGATCGGCCCGCCGCCGACCACCGCCACATCAGCCCGGCTGCTGGCCCAGCCGTTGGCGTGTCCGTTGCCCGTCGCCGTCATGCCGGCGCTCCGTTGTCGGTGCCGGTAGGCCGCTGCCGTACCGCAGTCAGCAGGTCGGCGGTGGCCCGCCCCGGGTCGGCGGCGGCGGCGATCGCGCCGACCACCGCGACCCCGTGCGCACCGGCGGCCAGCAGGTCCGACACCCGGTCCACGGTGACCCCGGCGATCGCGACCACCGGTACGTCGACGGCGGCGGCGACGGCGGCCAGCCCGGCCGGCCCGATCGGGTCGGGCAGCTCGGTCTTGGTGCCGGTGGCGTAGCACGGCCCGACCCCCAGGTACGTCGCCCCGGCCGCGACCGCCGCCCGCCCGGTGGCCGGGTCGCGGGCGGTGGCACCGAGGATCGCGGCCGGCCCGAGCACCCGGCGGGCGGCGTCGACCGGCAGGTCCAGCGCGCCGACGTGCGCGCCGGCCGCACCGGTGGCGAGCGCGACGTGCAGCCGGTCGTTGACCAAACAGGTCACCTGGTACGCGGCACATTCGGCGACCGCGCGGCCGGTCAGCTCGTACGCGTCCCGGTCGGACATGTCGTCCTCGACCCGGACCTGCACGACCAGGTCGGCGGTGGCGTCGGCGGCGTGGGCGGCGGCCAACGCCGCCCGCAGTACGCCGAGCGGGTCGCACCCGGGTCGGGTGTCGGTGATCAGATGCAGTCGCCCAAGGGACGGCACGGCAACGCTCCTCCCTGCGCCGGCATTACCCGGATCAGGTTCTACGGTCGGAGGCCGCGTCAGCCTCCCTCTCAGCCCGGTGCACCGGGCTCCCGTGGGTTACTTGCCTGTTACCGTACGACGGTCTCGTCGATCCGCCAAGGGCCGATCCGAGGCAACCTTCGGTCGCTGCCCGCCCCGCCGCTGTCGGCCGTGACCAGGCTCACCGCCGGCCGGCCGCCGGCGCACCGCCGCCGTCAGCTGGTGAGGGCCCCGCCCTTGGCGGCGGCGACGAAGCGTGACCAGCTTGTCGGGGCGACCACCAGCACCGGACCAGCCGGATCCTTCGAGTCCCGCACCCCGACGACCCCACCCAGCCCGTCAGCCACCTCGACACACTGACCCTGGTTGTTTGATCGGCTGCTCTTGCGCCAGCTAGCTCCGGAAAGATCGATCATGACTCGTACTCCTTCGCGGTCCGCCAGAAGAGGTCACGACTGGCCTGCTCGCTCAGCGCCCGGCCAGCGATGTCGGTGAAGGTCCAAGCGTACCGCTCAGCCTCATCCGGCCGATCGAGGAACAGAGCTCCTGTCAGCTCCTCCACGTAGACAGTCGTCGGCTCGTTCCCTTCTGGAAAATCAAGAAGAGTGAACGAACCGTGCGCCATCAGGCCGGCGTGCAACCCGGCGCTGAACGGCAGCACCCGGACCGAGACATTCGGCTGCTCCCCGGCCTGAGCCAGCCGACGCAACTGTCCGGCCATGATCTGCCCGCTGCCGATCGGTCGACGCAGGATCGCTTCATCGAGCACGATGTCGAACCTGGGCAGGTAGGGCTCCATCCGGGTCAGCAACCGCGCGCGACGCATCCGCATCTCGACCCTGCGCTCGATCTCATCCGCAGGCACTTCATCCTGGTTCACGCTGAACACGGCAGTTGCGTACTCGCGGGTCTGCAGCACGCCGGAGACGAGCTCCGTATGGAATTCGCGGAGATGGGCGGCGGCCTCCTCCAGGCCGACGAACAGCTCGAACCAGGACGGGATGCTGGCGTAGTCGTGCCACCAGCCCTTCTCCTTGGTCTTCGGGGCCAACGCGGCCAACGCCTCGACGGTCTTCAGGTCCGCGCCGTACAGCTCACAGAGCAGCACCACGTCCTCGGCGCGGATCGGCACCTCACCCCGCTCCATCCGCAGCAGCTTGGTCGCCGACCACTCCAACTCCCCGGGCCGCCGTGGTCTGCGGGACCCCGGCCAACCGCTCACGCAGCCGACGCAGCTCCCGACCGAGCTGCCGTCGGGGCACCGACGAGTTCAACAATGCTGCGGGCACGTTGCCACCTCCTGGTATGCCACTCACCGACGACGGAATGATCGACAGACGACAGTCACTATCGAGTGGACATATCTCTACCACAACGCCACGACGCCATTGCCGAACCGCTAATTGATCATTGATTGACGGCTGGCCTGAAAATCGGCACGAAGCACCGCGATCCGCAGCCGGTCTCCACGCCACGCAATGCGGGTACCCGATCATCGGCGGAAGTCCAGCCGAGGAGTCAGGATCATGTGAGGCTCAGCCTTGCCGGCACTCCCCCGGCGCGGCACCCCGCATCGCCCCTGGGCGGTGCGCGGGGCGGCCGGTGACGCGGATCAGCTCGAGGGAACCGTCATTGTCGTCAAAACGGCCCCGAGACAACAATGTGGGTTCCCTCGGCACCATGAGCTCTCGGCACCGTGAGCTCTCGGCGCCATGAGTGGCAGTGGCGGTCAGCTCAGCGAGCCGCCGGGGCCGGCGTGCTCCGGCAGGATCGACCGCAGTTCGGCGAGGTCGGCGGCGTCGGGCTGCCAGGTCCCGGCGGCGGCGTTCGCCCGTACCTGCTCGGGGGTGGTCGCCCCGGCGATCACCGACGCCACGGCCGGCTGCGCGGCCAAGCCGCCGATCGCGACCGCGAGCAGCGACAGGTCCCGCTTCGCGGCGTACGCGTCGAGGGCCTCGATGACGTCCCACGGCGCTCCGCCGAGTCGGGCGGCGTACCGGCTGCTCTCGCCGGCCAGCCGGCTACCCGGCGGCGGCGCCTCGCTCCGGCGGTACTTGCCGGTCAGCAGCCCGTCGGCGAGCGGGAAGTACGGCAGCAGTCCCAGGCCGAAGCGCCGGCAGGCCGGCACCACTTCCTGCTCGACCCGCCGGTCCAGCAGGTTGTACTCGTTCTGCGCGCTGACGAACGGCGACAACCCGGCGGTACGCGCGATCCACGCGGCGTCGGCGATCTGCCAGCCGGCGAAGTTCGAGCACCCGACATAGCGGACCTTGCCGGCGCGGACCAGGTCGTCCAGGGCCTGCAGGGTCTCCTCGATCGGGGTAACCGGGTCCGGCTCGTGGAACTGGTACAGGTCGATGTAGTCGGTGCCGAGTCGGCGCAACGACGCCTCGACGGCCCGCATGATGTACCGCCGGGAGCCACGTACCCCGTGGTCGACGCCGTTCATCCCCGACATGTCCATGCCGAACTTGGTGGCCAGCACCACGTCGTCGCGGCGGCCGCGCAGCGCCGCCCCGAGTTGCTCCTCGGAACCGCCGTGCGGGGTGCCGTAGATGTCGGCGGTGTCGAACAGGGTGATCCCGGCGTCGAGTGCGGCGTCGACCACCGCCCGGGTGCCGGCCGCGTCCAGCTTGCGGCCGAAGTTGTTGCAGCCGACCCCGACCGCCGACACCATCAGCCCGGAGTCACCCAACCGGCGGTAGATCATCTCAGCCATGTCGGTCAGCGTACGTCCCAGACCGGCTCGGGGACCTCGACCACCTCCCCGTCGCCCTGGAACAGCACGAACCGGTCGAAGGATCGGCTGAACCAACGGTCGTGGGTGACCGCGATCACCGTACCCTCGAAGGCCTTCAGCCCTTCCTCCAGCGCCTCCGCCGACGCCAGGTCCAGGTTGTCGGTCGGCTCGTCGAGCAGCAGCAGGGTGGCGCCGGACAGCTCCAGCAGCAGCACCAGGAACCGGGCCTGCTGGCCACCGGAGAGGGTGCCGAACCGCTGGTCGCCCTGGCCGGCCAGGTCGTAGCGGGACAGCACGGCCATCGCCGCGTGCCGGTCCATCCCGTCGCGGTGGTCGTCGCCGCGCCACAGTACGTCGGCGAGGGTCTGGTCGAGCAGTTCCGGCCGGTCGTGGGTCTGCGAGAAGTGGCCGGGCCGGACCCGGGCACCGAGCCGGACCATGCCGTCATGGGCCACCGGGGCGAGCGTCGCGCCGGCGATCGGGCCGGCCGCCGGGTCCGGGTCGGTGCCGCCCCGCGCCAGCAACCGCAGAAAGTGGGACTTGCCGGTGCCGTTGGCGCCGAGCACCGCGACCCGGTCGCCGTACCAGATCTCCAGGTCGAACGGGTAGGTCAGCCCATCCAGCTCCAGTTGCTCACAGATCACCGCCCGCTTGCCGGTACGGCCGCCGGACAGCCGCATCCGCAGCGACTGGTCCTTCGGCGGCAGCGGCGGCGGGCCGGCCTCCTCGAACTTGCGCAGCCGGGTCTGCGCGGCCTGGTACCGCGAGGCCAACCCGTCGTTGTACGCCGCCTTCTGCTTGTACATCAGCATCAGTTCGCGCAGTTTCTCGTGCTCCTCGTCCCACCGGCGGCGCTGCTCCTCCAGCCGGGCGTGCCGGGCGACCCGCGCGGAGTGCCAGCTGGCGAAGCCGCCCGGATGGGTCCAGGCGGAGCCGCCTTCGACGGCGACCACCCGGTCGGCGGTCTGGGCCAGCAGCTCCCGGTCGTGCGAGACGTAGAGCACCGACTTGGTCGACTCGCGCAGCCGCTGCTCCAGCCACCGTTTCCCGGGTACGTCGAGGAAGTTGTCCGGCTCGTCGAGCAGCAGCACCTCGTCGGTGCCGCGCAGCAGCAGCTCCAGCGCGAACCGTTTCTGCTGTCCACCGGAGAGTGTCCGGACGGGACGGTCACGGACCCGGTCCCACGGCAGGTCGAGCACTGCGGTGGCCACCGTGTCGAAGACGACCTCGGCCTCGTAGCCGCCGGCTTCGCCCCAGGCGGCGAGGGCGTTGGCGTACCCGATCTGGGTTTTCTCGGCGGCGGCCGAGGTCGCGCCGGCGGCCTCTGCGGCGTGCACGGCCCGTTCGGCGGCGGCGAGCCGTTCTCCTGCGGCCCGCAGCGGCGGCGGGGCGAGTGACAGTGCCAGGTCGGCGAGGGTACGGTCGTCGCCGATCATGCCGATGAACTGCCGCATCACGCCGAGCCCGCCGGCGCGGGCGACTGCTCCGGTGGCCACCGGCAGGTCACCGGCGACCATCCGCAGCAGCGTCGTCTTGCCGGCGCCGTTCGGGCCGACCAGTGCCACCTTGGCACCCTCGCCGACCCGGAACGACACGTCGGCAAAGAGCTCCCGACCATCCGGCAGGGTGTGCCCCACCGCGGCCACGTCCACGTATCCCACCCCGGCATGGTGCCTGATCGGGCCTGTCGTCGGCAGCTGAGATTCGCGCCGCCGGGTGAGCGACTGGCACTGGCACTGGCGAACCGGGGTGGCGGTCAGTCGGCGTGGTGGGTGACCCGCAGCACCCGGTAGCCCTTCTGGCTGGCGTGCCGATCCACCTGCCAGCCCTGCTCCCGCAGCCACTGCTGCACCGAGTCGCCACCCAGGTAGCGGGCGATGACCAGCCAGCCGACGCCGCCCGGGGCGAGGCGGGGCAGCCAGCGGGCGAGCAGGGCGTGCAGTTCCGCCTTGCCGACCCGGATCGGCGGGTTGGACCACAGCTGGGTGAAGGTGAGCTCCGACGGCACGCGGTCCGGATCAGCAACCCGGACCCGGTCGGCGACGCCGATCCGGCCGGCGTTGAGCAGGGTGAGCTCGCGGGCGCGGGCGTTGACGTCCACCGCGTAGACCGTTGCGGCCGGTGCCTGGTCGGCCAGCACGCAGGTGATCGGGCCGTACCCGCAGCCGAGGTCGAGGAAGGGACCGGGGTCGGTCGGCGCGGGCAGGTCGGCCTTACGCAGCAGTACGGCGGTGCCCGGGTCGAGCCGGCCGGCGGAGAACACCCCGGCGGCGGCGGTCAGCGGGTAGTCGCGCCCGGCCACCGTGAACTCGATCTCCGACCGTACGTCCGCGGTGCCGGGTTGCGGGCTGAAGTAGTGGTCGCCGGTCACCGGGGCATTGTCGCCCAACCCGGGGTACGGCGTTGACGGCGGTCACCATGATCGATGTGGCTTATGCCCGGTCTTCAATTGATGCAAGTCTTGACCGGCAGCTCTCCCCCCAATCCGTCCGTTACCCTGTGCGATATGACGTACGGGTACGAATCCGGCGCGGACCGCCGGCCGATTCGACCCGATCAATCGGCTCGGCCGCCGTGGTCCGCCGGTGTACCGCCGACGCCACCGCGCCCCCGGCCCCAGCCGATACCCCGAGCACACCCCGGTGGGCAGCCGTCACCGCGACCGCGCCCCGGGGTCCAGCCGCCGCCGGGAGCACACCCCCGCGCCCAGCCCCAACCGCATCCCCGCGCCCAGCCCCAACCGCATCCGGGGCGGCCGAGTTGGCCGCCGCCTGCCGCACCGCCGTCGGGTGCCGGGCCGGCGCACTACGCCGTACCGCGCGGCACCGGGCCGGCGCGCTACGCCGTGCCACCGCCGGGCGTCGCGCCGCCGCAGCGCGGTGCCGGCCCGGCACACTACGCTGTGCCACCGCCGCAGGCATTCCGGCCGCCGCAGGTATCCCCGCCCCCGCAGGCATTCCCGCCGCCGGCCGCACCGAGCCCGGCGGGCGACGCGCCGCCGGGCGGCGGACCTACCGCGCCCGGATCGCCTCGGAGTCCCAGGACACGTCGTCAGGCCGGACGCCGGCGGCCGGGCACCGCCCCGCCGCCGGGCAGGACCCCCCGACCGCGTCGACCCCCGACCGGCGGTCCCACTGAACCTCACGGCCGGCGACCGCCCGGGCCGGCCGCAGCAGTGTGGTCGTCGACGAAGCTGTGGCAGGTCGTGATCAGCGGTGTCGCCGTCCTGCTGATGCTCGGCGTCTGCGGGCTTAGCTCGTACTTCATCGTCGTGGACGAACGTAACGGGCGGGCGGCGGCGGGTGCCCCGGCGGCGGCACCGACCGTGGTCCCCCGGGACATCAGCTCCCGGGAGGCCGATCCGCAGCCGCTCACCGTCGAGGAGGTCTTCCCGACCGGTGACATCGTGATCGACCCGGCCGAGCCGCCGTACCGGCTGCTGAAAACCCAGATCGAGGAGCGCTGCCGGGCGGCGGTCGCCGGCGACATCGGCACCCTGCTCGACGAGCTCGGCTGCAACCAGGTGGTCCGCGGCACGCTACGGTCACCGACCGGCGAGTATCTGATCACCACCGGGGTGTTCAACCTGGCCGACGCCTCCGGCGCGGAATGGGCACACACCCGGATAAAACCGATGGTCGACGAGGAGAAGGGCCGCTTTCAGGGCATGATCGCCGACGAGGGGACCGAGGCGATCGCGCTCTCCTCCGCCCAGGTCGGCTGGCACTCGCTCGGCCACTTCCTGATGTACTGCGTGATCGCCCGCGCCGACAGCGAACCGGTGCCCGCCGACGACCCGTACGCCCGGCAGATCCTCTTCGACATGCTGCAACTGCACCTGCAGGCGAACGTGCTGGAGAAGCGGGCGGTGCAACCGGCAGCAGCGGACGAGCCGGCCGGGTCCGACGGCGATCCCGCAGCGGCCGACGGCGACGCGGCACCGAACGAGGCCGACGCGGGGGCTGACGCCGCAGCAGCTCGGTGACCGGCCGTCAGTCGGCCGCCGGTAGCCGCAGCCGGCGGGTGACGCTGGCGCGGGCCGCGTACCCGGCCGGGTCGGTGGGGTAGCCGACCTCGACCAGGGTGAGCCCGTGCGGCGGGGCGACGGTGACCTCACTGGACCGTTCCCGCCGGGTCAGCAGGCTGCCCGGCCAGTCGACCGGCCGGCGGCCGTCACCGACGAACAGCATCGCCCCGACCAGGCTGCGCACCATCGCCTGGCAGAACGCGTCCGCCTGTACGGTGCCGATGAGTGTCCCGTCCGGGTCCCGGTGCCAGTCCAGCCGGGTGATCTGCCGGATCGTGGTGGCATGCTCCTTGCGCCGGCAGTACGCGGCGAAGTCGTGCTCGCCGACCAGCAGGGCGGCGGCGGCGTTCAGCGCGGCCAGGTCGAGCGGACGCGGCCAGGCAAGCGTGTCGTGCCGGCGCAGCGGCTCCGCACCGTACGGGGCGTCGGTGACCCGGTACGCGTACCGCCGGTAGGTGGCCGCGAACCGGGCCTCGAAGTCGGCCGGCACCTCGGTGACCGCCCGCACCCGGACGTCGCGGGGCAGCGTACCGGCGAACCGGCGCAGCAGCGTCGCGGACCGTTCGCTCCACACCTCGGCCGGCACGTCGAGGTGGCACACCTGGCCGGTGGCGTGCACCCCCGCGTCGGTACGCCCGGCCACGGTCAGCCCAAGTGCGACGCCTGGCCCGAACGCCCGGTCGAGTGCCTCGGTCAGCACCCCGGCGACGGTCCGCCGCTGCGGCTGCACCGCCCAGCCGGAGAAGTCGGTGCCGTCGTACGCGACATCGAGCCGCAGCCGGACGTACCCCTGCCGCACCTGATCCTCCTGTGTCGCGTGGTTGCCGGAAAGACGGTGGGACCCGACGCTGCTGTCGCAGCGCCGGGTCCCACCGGTTGTGCTCCTCGCCGGCTCAGGCCGTGTCGTCGCCTTCGGCGGCGGCTCAGGCCTTGTTGTCGCCTTCGCCGGCCGGGGCGGCCTGGGTGGCATCACTGTCGCCTGCGGCGGCCTGGGTGGCAGCGGTGTCGGTGTCACCGGAGGCCGACACCGGCGGCTCGGCGTCCTGGTCGGCCGCGGTGTCCGCGTCGGTACGCGCGGCCGGTGCCTCGTCGGCACCGGCGAGCGCCTCGACCTTGTCCTGCTGGGCGGCCGCCCGACGGTCGGCCTTGGCCGGCGCCGGGGTGGTCACCACCAGCTCCTCGACCAGCTCGATGATCGCCATCGGGGCGTTGTCGCCCTTGCGCGGTCCGGTCTTCACGATCCGGGTGTAGCCACCCGGACGGTTGGCGAACCGGGGCGCGATCTGGTCGAACAGCTCGAAGACCACGTCCTTGTCCCGCACGACGGTCAGCACCCGACGGCGCGAGTGCAGGTCGCCCCGCTTGGCCTTGGTGATCAGCTGCTCCGCGAGGGGACGCAGCCGCTTCGCCTTGGTCTCGGTGGTCTTGATCTTGCCGTACCGGAACAGCGAGGTGGCCAGGTTGGCCAGCATCATCCGCTCGTGCGCGGGGCTGCCGCCGAGGCGGGGGCCCTTGGTGGGCGTGGGCATGGTTGGTGCTCCTCAGTGGTGGCGGCAGCCGGCGTTACAGCTGCTCGGTCTCGCGGTAGTCGTCGGTGTCGTAGTCGGCTTCGCTGAAGGAGTCCACGACGTGTGCCGGGTCGAAGTTGGGCGCCGAGTCCTTCAGACCCAGCCCCATCCCGGCGAGCTTCATCTTGACCTCGTCGATCGACTTCTGACCGAAATTCCTTATATCGAGGAGGTCCGCTTCGGTCCGCCCGATCAGCTCGCCGACGCTGTTGATGCCCTCGCGCTTGAGGCAGTTGTACGACCGTACGGTCAGGTCCAGCTCCTCGATCGGCAGCGCCAGGTCGGCGGCCAGCTGGGCGTCCTGCGGCGACGGCCCGATGTCGATGCCCTCCGCGGTCTCGTCCAGCTCGCGGGCCAAACCGAACAGCTCGACCAGGGTGGAGCCGGCCGAGGCCAGCGCGGTACGCGGCCCGATCGACGCCTTGGTCTCGACGTCGATGATCAGCCGGTCGAAGTCGGTCCGTTGCTCGACCCGGGTCGCCTCCACCCGGTAGGTGACCTTGAGCACCGGCGAGTAGATCGAGTCGACCGGGATCCGGCCGATCTCGGCACCGGCCTGCTTGTTCTGCGCGGCGGTGACGTACCCGCGGCCCCGCTCGACGGTGAGCTCCATGTCGAGGCGGCCCTTGCCGTTGAGGGTGGCCAGTTTGAGGTCCGGGTTGTGCACCGAGACCCCGGCCGGCGGCTGGATGTCACCGGCGGTCACGTCACCGGGGCCCTGCTTGCGCAGGTACATGCTGACCGGCTCGTCGTGCTCGGAGCTGACGCACAGCTCCTTGACGTTCATGACCAGCTCGACCACGTCCTCCTTGACGCCGGGGATCGTGGTGAACTCGTGCAGCACGCCGTCGATCTTGATGCTGGTGACCGCCGCGCCCGGAATGGAGCTGAGCAGGGTACGCCGCAGCGAGTTGCCGAGCGTGTAGCCGAAACCCGGCTCCAACGGCTCGATGGTGAACAGGGACCTCGTGTCGCTGATCGACTCCTCGGACAGAGTCGGCCGCTGGCTGATGAGCACGTACTTCTCCTTGGGTCGGGGCGACCGCTATATGACGCCCGTCGGTCGTGCGCCCATCGACGGGGGCCGGGCCGGTGCCGTACGTCGGTGACGCCGGTCGACCGCGACCCCCCGTCGACGGGGGTGGCTCACTTCGAGTAGAGCTCGACGATCAGCTGCTCCTGAACCTGCGTGTCGATCGTCTGACGCGCCGGCATGGAGTGCACGAGGATCTTCATCTGGCTGGGGATCGCCTCCAGCCAGGCCGGGACGGTCTTGGAACCGGCCTCGCCCTGGGCGACCAGGAACGGGGTCAGCTCCTTCGACTTCGTCCGCACCTCGACGATGTCGTGCTCCTTGACGCGGAACGAGGGGATGTCGACCTTCTTGCCGTTGACCATGAAGTGCCCGTGCTTGACCAGCTGGCGCGCCATGTCCCGGGACTTGGCGTAGCCAGCCCGGTACACGACGTTGTCAATCCGGGACTCCAGGATCTGCAGCAGCACCTCACCGGTCTTCGCCTGCTTGGCCACTGCTTCCTCGTAGTAGCCGCGGAACTGCTTCTCCAGCACGCCGTACACCCGGCGGGCCTTCTGCTTCTCCCGCAGCTGGAGGAGGTACTCGGTCTCCTTGGTCCGACCACGGCCGTGCTGGCCGGGCGGGAAGGGCCGGGATTCGAACGGGCACTTCGGCCCATCGCACTTGCTGCCCTTGAGGAACAGCTTCATCTTCTCCCGCCGGCAACGGCGGCAGTCAGCACCCGTGTAACGAGCCATCTCTTCCTAACCTCTCAGACCCGGCGACGCTTCGGCGGACGGCACCCGTTGTGCGGCTGCGGCGTGACATCGGAGATCTGCCCGACCTCCAGGCCGACGGCCTGCAACGAACGGATTGCGGTCTCCCGGCCGGAGCCGGGGCCCTTGACGAAGACGTCGACCTTGCGCATGCCGTGCTCCATCGCCCGCCGGGCGGCGGCCTCGGCGGCCAGCTGCGCGGCGAACGGCGTCGACTTGCGGGAGCCCTTGAAACCGACCTGGCCGGCGGAGGCCCAGGAGATCACCGCACCGGTCGGGTCGGTGATCGAGACGATGGTGTTGTTGAAGGTGCTCTTGATGTGCGCCTGCCCGTGGGCGACGTTCTTGCGTTCCTTGCGCCGGACCTTCTTGACAGCGGCTCCAGCGCGAGCCTTCGGTGGCATAAGTTTTCTGCGCTCCTATTGAACGATCGAGGTATCCGGGCGAGCCCGGCGTCGGCCAGGACTACTTCTTGCCCGGCTTCTTCTTGCCGGCGACGGTCCGCTTCGGGCCCTTGCGGGTCCGGGCGTTGGTCCGGGTGCGCTGGCCGTGCACGGGCAACCCGCGGCGGTGCCGGATGCCCTCGTAGCAGCCGATCTCCACCTTGCGGCGGATGTCTGCGGCAACCTCCCGACGCAGATCACCCTCGACCTTGAAGCTGGCCTCGATGTGATCCCGGAGCTGGACCAGCTCCTCGTCGGTGAGGTCCCGGACCCGCTTGTTCGGGTCGATGCCAGTCGCGGCAAGCGTGGCGATCGAACGGGTCCGGCCGATCCCGAAGATGTAGGTGAGCGCGATCTCCATCCGCTTCTCGCGGGGCAGATCCACGCCGACTAGACGTGCCATGTGCGGGCGTACTCCTCAAGTGGTGTGCACGGAGGTCTGAGCCCGCCCCACCCCGGCTGCCCTCGCCGACCACCCACCTGGGCGGGCCGGCATGCCGGGCCCCGGCCTCCGACCGGGGGTTGCGCCACGGACACGGCGACATGGTCACCGGGTGCTCGCGGCTGGAACGAGCATGTGCTGTTGTGCGATCGGCCGCCTGAACCGCCCCGTCGCCGGCCCGGCTCCTGCCGGTCGGCTCGGGGTCAGCCCTGGCGCTGCTTGTGCCGGGGGTCGGTGCAGATGACCATCACCCGGCCGTGCCGGCGGATCACCCGGCACTTGTTGCAGATCCTCTTGACGCTCGGCTTGACCTTCACGGTGTGCCTTACTTCCGTTGACGCCCGGCCGCATACACGGTGCGGGCTTGAGGACGGACACGGGACGCCCCGGCCGCCGTCAGGCGGTTACTTGTAGCGATAGACGATGCGCCCGCGGGTGAGGTCGTACGGCGAAAGCTCGACGACGACCCGGTCCTCGGGCAGGATGCGGATGTAGTGCTGCCGCATCTTGCCGCTGATGTGAGCCAGCACCTTGTGGCCGTTGGCGAGCTCCACCCGGAACATCGCGTTCGGTAGTGGCTCGATCACTCGACCTTCGATCTCGATGGCCCCGTCTTTTTTCGGCATGTCCTCCGCTGTCCTGACGTCGGTTGCTCGGGATCGGCTCACAACACCATTCGCGGACGGACCCGTCCGGCCTGCCGACCGTACCGATTCGACCGCGCCAGCCGCGGCTCCAGACGTCTGACGACGGGCTCGGTCCGGGTTACGGAAACCCAGGCGACACCCGATCAGACACGGCCTGCCGAAGCGCAGAGCAGGCACGCTGGAGTGGACGCTGTGCGCCGATCTATCAGTGTACGCGGGTTGTCACGCGGACAGCAAACCGCGCGCTGCCGCAGGTCAGCATACCCGACAAAGCAGCAGGAGCAGGGAGTTTACCGGCAACCCGCCGGCCGTCGGTCAGGCCTTCTACCGCCGTGAGCCGGTCAGGCCTTCGACCGCCGGCCGACCGCGCGGCCTCCGGTGTGTGCGGCCGGGTGGCTACCTGGCTACCCCTGGCCCGGGGCTGGACCATCGGCCCCGCCGGACTCGTGCTCGAGCCGCTTGCGTTCCGCCTTCTCCTGCTTCGCCAGGTGCCTCCGGGCCTGCTTGGCCGCCCACTGTTGCGGCTCGCCCTTCATCAGACCCAGCACGGTGGTCACCAGCAGCACCGCGCCCCACGGGCCGGCCACCCAGCCCGGCCAGAAGTACAGCAGGTCCTGACTCATGACGCAGGTCACCGCCCAGATCGCGATGGTGATCCCGACCGCCGTCCCGTACCCGTCCCACTCGTTGACCAGCCACCGGCGGGTCGCACCGGGATAGCGGCCGTCCGGGCCGGGAGTCAACTCGGCGGGCAGCCCGTCAGCGACGATCGGCACCAACTGCGAGCGTCCGGCGGCGGTCACCGGTGGCAGATCGTCGAGCAGTCCGTCCAGATCACCGTACGTCTTCGCCGCGTAGGCCAGCTGCAACCGCTCGTCGAACTCGGCAAGATCCAGTCGACCCTCGCTCAGCGCGTTGCGCAACCGTTCGGCCACTGCCTCCCGGTCGGCGTCGGCCGCCCGCATCTCGTCCCGCCGATCCATGGCTACCAGCTTGACACCCCGGTGCCAGCCCGACCAGACCGGCACCGGACCTGACCAGAGAGCGGCCGGAGCCGGGGCAGGCCCCGGGTCAGCGTCGGGAATTGGCCGGCTGACGGGCGGTCACCAGATCGCCGAGCCGGGAGCGGCCGCCGTCCGGCTCGGTCAACACCCAGACGCCGTCCGGCAGCAGCGCCATCGAATGTTCGACGTGCACCGCCATCGACCCGTCCCGGGTCACCACCGTCCAGCCGTCAGCCAGCTCGTCGGTGCGGGCCGACCCCTCGGTGATCATCGGCTCGATGGCCAACGCCATCCCCGGGACCAGGCGCGGGCCCTTGCCCGGCCGTCCGTAGTTGAGCACGTGCGGGTCCTGGTGCATCTCGGTGCCGATCCCGTGGCCGCCGTAGCCCTCGACGATGCCGTACCGGCCGCCCGCCCGGATCGCCCGTTCCACCGCGTACGAGATGTCGGTGAGCCGGCCACGGCCACTGACCGCACCGCGCGCCGCAGCGGCGATCCCGGCCCACAGCGCGTCCTGGGCGACCGTGATCATCCGCAGCAGTTCCGGACGTACCTCCCCGACCGGAGCGGTGAAGGCCGCGTCGCCGTGCCAGCCGTCCAGTACGGCCCCGCAGTCGACCGAGATGACGTCACCGTCGCGCAGCACCTGCCCAGCGGCCGGGATCGCGTGCACCACCTGCTCGTTGACCGAGGAGCAGATGGTCGCCGGGTAGCCGTGGTAGCCCTTGAACGACGGGACAGCGCCGGCGTCGCGGATCGTCTCCGCGGCGATGGCGTCCAGGTCGGCGGTGGAGACGCCGGGGGCGATCGCCGCCCGCATCCGGGCCAGGGCGTCTGCGACCACCAGGCCGGCGGCGCGCATCCGGTCGATCTGCTCCGGAGTCTTCAGCTGGATGTCCAACTGCTGGCGGCGCATCGGACGCTACCCGCCGTACGAACGCAGGGCGTCGATCGCGCGTACGGTGACGTCCTCGACCGGCCCGGTGGCGTCGATCCCGACCAGCTTGCCCTGGGCACCGTAGAAGTCGACCAGCGGCGCGGTCTTCTCGGCGTACTCCACCAGGCGCTGGGCGATGGTCTCCGGCTTGTCGTCGTCGCGCTGGAACAGCTCGGCGCCGCACCGGTCACAGCGGCCCTCGGTCGCCGGCGCGTCGAACTCGACGTGCCAGATCTTGCCGCAGCCGCGACAGGTACGCCGACCGGACAGCCGCCGGATCACCTCGTCGTCGTCGACGACCAGCTCCAGCACCAGATCCAGCGCGGTGCCGAGGTCGGCCAGCAGCTTGTCCAGCGCGGCGGCCTGCGGAGTGGTCCTCGGGAAACCGTCGAGCAGGAAGCCTTCAGCAGCGTCCGGCTCGGCCAGCCGGTCCCGGACCATGTTGATGGTCACTTCGTCCGGGACCAGCTTGCCGGCGTCCATGTATCGCTTGGCCTCGACACCCAGCGGCGTGCCCTGGGAGACGTTGGCCCGGAAGATGTCCCCGGTCGAGATCTTGGGCACGACCAGGTGAGCGGCGATGAACTCGGCCTGGGTCCCCTTCCCCGCCCCGGGGGGACCGACCAGTACCAGCCTCATCTACCGGAGGAACCCTTCGTAGTTGCGCTGCATGAGTTGGCTCTCGATCTGCTTCACGGTTTCCAGACCGACACCGACCATGATGAGCACGGCGGTGCCACCGAACGGGAAGTTCACGTACTGGTCGCTGTCCAGCCAGATGAAGAAGAAGTTCGGCAGGACGGAGATGAGGCCGAGGTAGAGCGCACCGGGGAGGGTGATCCGGCTGAGGATGAAGTCGAGGTACTCGGCCGTGGGCCGGCCCGGTCGGATGCCGGGCACGAAGCCACCGTACTTCTTCATGTTCTCCGCGACCTCGGTCGGGTTGAACGTGATCGACACGTAGAAGTACGTGAAGAAGATGATCATAAAGAAGTACGTGACGATGTAGATCGGGCTGGTCGGGTTCGCCAGGTTGTTCTGAATCCACGCCTGGACCTGACCAGGGTCGTTCGGATCGAAGAACTGCAGCCCGAGCTGCGGCAGGTAGAGCACCGACGAGGCGAAGATCACCGGAATGACACCGGCCTGGTTGACCTTCAACGGGATGTAGGTCGAGGTGCCACCGTACATCCGCCGGCCGATCATCCGCTTGGCGTACTGCACCGGGATCCGGCGCTGTGCCTGCTCGATGAAGACCACCGCGGTGATGACCACCAGGACCAGCACGATCACCAGGCCGAACATGCCCCAGCCGTGGGTGTTCTTGATCGCCCAACCCTCGCTGGGCAGCCGCGCCGCGATCGAGGTGAAGATCAGCACCGACATGCCGTTGCCGACGCCCCGGTCGGTGATCAGCTCGCCGAGCCACATCACCATGCCGGTGCCGGCGGTCATCGTGATGACCAGCACGCTGAGCGTCAACCAGGTCGGCAGGCCGGTCCCGTCCGGGATGATCGGCCACTGGTCGCACTGGTTGTTGAACAGCTGCCCGGAGCGGGCCAGCGCGACGAACGCCGAGGCCTGCAGGATGCCCAAGCCCAGGGTCAGGTACCGGGTGTACTGGGTGATCTTGGCCTGGCCGGACTGCCCCTCCTTGCGGAGCTGCTCCAACCGTGGAATCACCACGGTGAGCAACTGCAGGATGATCGACGCGGTGATGTAGGGCATGATGCCCAGCGCGAAGACGGACAGGGACAGCAACGCACCGCCGGAGAAGAGGTTCAGCAGGGTGAAGACCCCGCTGGAGTCCCCGGACTCCAGGGCGGTGATGCACTGCTGCACGTTGCCGTACGACACGCCTGGGCTCGGCAGCGTGGCGCCGAGCCGGTAGATCGCGACGATGAAGACCGTGAACAGCAGCTTCTTGCGCAGGTCAGGCGTGCGGAACGCACTGAGAAAGGCGGAGAGCAACTTCTTCCTCCTGCGCGAGGCGGCCGCCGGATGTTCTGGCGGGTCGGGGTGGGTGCGGAGCGCCCGATATCCATGGCTGGCATCGGACTCTAACAGTCCGGCGTCGGTCTGGGCAGGCGTGCCCTAGAACATACACCGGTCCCGATATTAACGGGACGGAGGCTTCACCAGTAGGCCGTGGCGCCCGTCAGTCGCGGACAACTGAGCGAGCGCCACGTCCAAGCTGGGTGTTCAGAGCTCGGTGACCGAGCCGCCAGCTGCGGTGATCTTCTCCTTGGCCGACCCGCTGAACGCGTGCGCCGACACCTGGAGAGACACACCACCGAGGTCGCCGCTGCCCAGCACCTTGACCGGCTGGCCCTTGCGGACCGCACCGGACTCGGCCAACTGCTGCGGACCGACCTCACCACCGTTCGGGAAGAGCTCCGCCAACCGGTCCAGGTTGACCACCTGGTAGACGACCTTGAACCGGTTCTTGAAGCCCTTCAGCTTCGGCAGACGCATGTGGATGGGCATCTGCCCACCCTCGAACGCCGCCGGGATGTTCTTGCGGGCCTTGGAGCCCTTGGTGCCCCGACCGGCGGTCTTGCCCTTGGAGCCCTCACCGCGGCCCACCCGGGTCTTCGCGGTCTTGGCCCCCGGCGCCGGCCGGAGGTGGTGGACCTTGATCGCCATTACTCGACCTCCTCGACCTTCACGAGGTGGTTCACGGTGAAGATCATGCCCCGGATCTCGGGCCGGTCCTCCTTGACCACCACGTCGTTGATCCGCTTCAGACCGAGCGACCGCAGCGACTCCCGCTGGTTGCGCTTGGTCCCGATCCCGGACCGGACCTGGGTCACCTTCAGACGTGCCATCACAGCCGCCCTCCGTTCATCTTCGCTGTCACGCCCCTGCGCCCGCGCGGGACGCGAGCATCGCGGCTGGGGCCACGTCCTCGACCGGCAGGCCACGCCGGGTGGCGACCGCCTCCGGCGACTCCAGGCTCTTCAGCGCGGCGACCGTGGCGTGCACGATGTTGATCGGGTTCGACGAGCCGAGGCTCTTGGAGAGCACGTCGTGGATGCCCGCGCACTCCAGCACCGCACGCACCGGGCCACCGGCGATCACACCCGTACCGGCGCTCGCCGGCTTCAACAGGACCACGCCAGCGGCGTCCTCGCCCTGCACCGGGTGCGGGATCGACGCGGCGATCCGGGGCACCTTGAAGAAGTGCTTCTTGGCCTCCTCGACACCCTTGGCGATCGCCGCCGGCACCTCCTTGGCCTTGCCGTAACCCACGCCGACCGTGCCGTCACCGTCGCCCACGATCACCAGGGCGGTGAAGCTGAAACGCCGACCGCCCTTCACGACCTTGGCGACCCGGTTGATCGCGACGACGCGCTCCAGGTGTGGGGTCTTCTCGACGGGCGCGTTGCCGCGACCGCCCTCACGGCGGTTGTCGCGGCGACCACCTTCGTTGCCACCGGACCCGCCGCCACGACGCTGTTGACCTGGCATCAGCAGCCTTCCTTCCTACTCGTGACGGGGTTTGCTTCGATTTGCGTCTGGACAGGCATCAGACGGCCGCTAGAACTCGAGTCCGGCTTCGCGGGCGGCGTCGGCCAGCGCGGCGATCCGCCCCGCGTACCGGTTGCCCCCACGGTCGAACACGACCTTGGAGATACCTGCCGCCTTGGCCCGCTCGGCGAGCAGCGTGCCCACCTTGCCGGCCAGTTCGCTCTTGGCACCCGCGGTACCCCGCAGCGACGCGTCCATGGTCGACGCGGACGCCAGGGTGTGGCCCTTGGTGTCGTCGACGATCTGGGCGACCATGTGCTTCAGGGAACGGGTGACCACCAGGCGCGGCCGCTGCGCGGTCCCGCTGAGGTTCTTGCGCACCCGGAAGTGCCGGCGCGCCCGCCCGATGGCACGCCGCGCGGAGACGCTGCCGCCCGCCCGACGCTTCAACAGTGTGGCGCTCACTTCTTACCTGCCTTTCCGGCCTTGCGGCGGATGACCTCGCCCTGGTACTTCACGCCCTTGCCCTTGTACGGCTCCGGCGGGCGGATCTTCCGGATGTTGGCGGCGACCTCACCGACCTGCCACTTGTTGATCCCGGCCACGTGGAACAGCGTCGGCCGCTCCACGGTGAAGGTGATCCCCTCCGGGGCCGGCACCAGCACCGGGTGCGAGAACCCGAGCGCGAACTCCAAGTCCTTGCCCTTGGCGGTGACCCGGTAACCCGTACCCGCGATCTCCAGGGTCTTGCGGTAACCGTCGGTCACCCCGATGACCATGTTCGACACCAGGGTGCGGCTCAGCCCGTGCAGTTCCTTGGCCTGGCGCTCGTCGTTGGCCCGGTTGATCTGGAGCTGACCGTCCTCGGTCCGCTCAACGGTGATCGACTCGGGCAGGACGTGCGACAGCTCGCCCTTGGGGCCCTTGACCGTGACGGTCTGGCCATCGATCTTGACATCGACGCCGGCCGGCACCGGGATCGACTTACGTCCAATACGCGACATTGTTACCAGTCTCCCGATTACCAGACGAAGGCGAGGACTTCCCCGCCCACGCTCCGCTTACGGGCCTGCCGGTCGGTGAGCAGCCCCTGGGACGTCGAAATGATCGCCACGCCCAGGCCGCCGAGCACCCGGGGCAGCTCATCCGACTTGGCGTACACCCGCAGACCCGGCTTGGACACGCGCTTGATCCCGGCGAGGCTGCGCTCCCGGTTCTGGCCGTACTTCAAATCGACCACCAGCCGCCGGCCGACGGCACCCTCCGCGGGGTCCTCGACCTGCCAGGTCGAGATGTAACCCTCGGCCTTGAGGACCTCGGCGATGTTCGCCTTGACCTTCGAGTACGGCATCGTCACCCGGTCGTGGTACGCCTGGTTGGCGTTGCGCAGACGGGTCAGCATGTCTGCGATCGGGTCGGTCATCGTCATGGGTCTCGTCAACCTTTCTCGCCGGGGTTCCCGGTGGCTGTGCCACCGGGCCTACGGCGAAGACCTGTCAAGGTGGGGTTACCAGGAAGCCTTCGACACACCGGGCAGCTCACCGCGGTGCGCCATCTCCCGGATGCAGACCCGGCAGAGGCCGAACTTGCGGTAGACCGCCTTGGGCCGCCCGCACCGCTGGCAACGGGTGTACGCGCGCACCGAGAACTTCGGCTTCGCGGCGGCCTTGATGATCAGCGCCTTCTTGGCCATAGCTCAGTTCTCCTTGAACGGGAAGCCCAGGAGCTTGAGCAGCGCCCGGCCCTCGTCGTCGGTCTTGGCGGTGGTCACCACCGTGATGTCCATGCCCCGGGTGCGGTCGATCCGGTCCTGGTCGATCTCGTGGAACACCGACTGCTCGGTGAGCCCGAAGGTGTAGTTGCCGTTGCCGTCGAGCTTGCGACCGTCCAGCCCGCGGAAGTCCCGGATCCGGGGCAGCGCGATGGACAGCAGCCGGTCCAGGAACTCCCACATCCGGTCACCACGCAGGGTGACCTTCGCGCCGATCGGCATCCCCTCACGGAGCTTGAACTGCGCGATCGACTTGGTCGCCCGCCGCACCTGCGGCTTCTGACCGGTAATGGTGGCCAGGTCACGCATGGCACCGTCGATCAGCTTGGCGTCCCGGGCGGCCTCGCCGACACCCATGTTCACGACGATCTTGACGAGCCCCGGAACCTGCATCGGGTTCGCGTACTGGAACTGCTCACGCAGCTGCGCGATGGTCTCCTCGCGGTACCGCTGCTTGAGGCGCGGCGCCGGCCTGGTCTGGGTAGCGGTGGTCATCACAGGTCCTTACCGTTGCTACGCGCGATCCGCACCTTCTGGCCGCTGTCGTCGAACCGGTAGCCGACCCGGGTCGGCTTGCCGTCGGAGTCGAGCACCTGCACGTTCGAGACGTGGATCGGAGCTTCCTGGGTGACGATGCCACCGGTCTGCCCGCCGCGCTGGGTGGTCTGGATGCGGGTGTGCTTCTTGATCCGGTTCACGCCTTCGACGAGGACCTTGTCCTGCCGCGGGTAGGCCGCGATGACCTTGCCCTTGGCACCCTTGTCCTTACCGGCGATGACGACGACCGTGTCGCCCTTCTTCACCTTCACGGTCACAGCACCTCCGGCGCCAAAGAAATGATCTTCATGAACCGCTTGTCCCGCAGCTCACGCCCGACCGGGCCGAAGATGCGGGTACCGCGCGGGTCCCCACCGTCCTTGATGATGACGGCAGCGTTCTCGTCGAAGCGGATGTACGACCCGTCCGGCCGCCGCTTCTCCTTCGCGGTCCGGACCACGACGGCCTTCACCACGTCGCCCTTTTTCACGCCGGCGCCGGGAATCGCGTCCTTGACCGTCCCGACGATCACGTCGCCGATGCCTGCGTAGCGCCGACCGGAGCCACCGAGCACCCGGATGCACAGGATCTCCCGGGCACCCGTGTTGTCGGCGACACGCAGTCGCGACTCCTGCTGGATCACGTCTATCTCCTATGTCTGCCAGTCCTCCGGTCACCCGGAGCTTGGAAGAACCTGGTCCGCGCTACGCGCGGGCTGCCATCCGGACCCGACCGACCCGAACGCCGCGCGACGGCGGCGGACGGGTCGCCCGGCTACTTCGCCTTCTCGAGAATCTCGACGACCCGCCACCGCTTGGTGGCGGACAACGGCCGGGTCTCCATCAGCAGCACCCGGTCACCGACCCCGCACGCGTTCTGCTCGTCGTGTGCCTTCAGCTTGCTGGTACGGCGCATGACCTTGCCGTACAGCCGGTGCTTGACCCGGTCCTCGACCTCGACGACGACGGTCTTTTCCATCTTGTCGCTGACCACGAGCCCTTCGCGAACCTTGCGGCGGGCCCGGACGACCGTTGCGCCCTGCTCGGGGGCGGTGTTCTCACTCATGATGCAGCCACCTCAGTCGGCGCGGCGGAGAGTCCCAACTCACGCTCACGCATGATCGTGTAGATCCGGGCGATCTCCCGACGGATGACCTGCAGCCGGCGGTTGTTGTCCAGCTGACCGGTCGCGGCCTGCACGCGGAGGTTGAACAGCTCCGCCTTGGCCTCCCGCAGCTTCGTGACCAGCTCCTCCTCGGAGAGTTCACGCAGCTCGGCGGCCGAAACGCCCGCTGCCATCAGCTTTCACCCACTTCGCGCGTCACGATGCGGCACTTCATCGGGAGCTTGTGGATCGCACGACGCATCGCCTCACGCGCGATCTGCTCGTTCGGGAAGGACATCTCGAAGAGCACCCGTCCCGGCTTGATGTTGGCGACCCACCACTCGGGCGAGCCCTTACCGGACCCCATCCGGGTCTCGGCCGGCTTCTTGGTCAGCGCCTGGTCGGGGAAGACCGTGATCCAGACCTTGCCACCACGCTTGATGTGGCGGGTCATGGCGATACGGGCCGACTCGATCTGACGGTTGGTCACGTACGCCGGCTCGAGCGCCTGGATACCGAACTCGCCGAACACCACCCGGGTGCCGCCCTTGGCGGCGCCAGTACGGCTCGGGTGATGCGGCTTGCGGAAGCCCTTCGGGGGCTTGCGCGGGATCAGCATCTGTCAGCCCTCCTGCGCTGAGCTGTCCGCTCCGGCCGAAGCGGCCGGAGTGGCCGGCGCGGCATCAGCCGGCGCGGCACTGCTGGTCGTGGTCGACGGGCCACCGGAGATCTCCGCGGCGGCCGCCCGGCCGGCCTCGGTGCCACCGGCGGTCGTCCCGCTGGAGCCGGAACGCCCGCGACGGGGCCGGTCCGGCCGCTCCCGGCGGGGACGGCTGGGCGCCTCGGCCGGAGCCTCCCGCCCCGGGACCGCGTCGCCCTTGTAGATCCACACCTTGACGCCGATGCGGCCAAAGGTGGTCCGGGCCTCGAAGAAGCCGTACTCGATGTTGGCCCGCAGCGTGTGCAGCGGCACCCGACCCTCGCGGTAGAACTCGGTACGGCTCATCTCCGCACCGCCGAGCCGGCCGGAGACCTGCACCCGGATGCCCTTGACGATCGGGTTCTTCATCGCCGACTGCATGGCCTTGCGCATCGCCCGCCGGAAGCTGACCCGACTGGCCAGCTGCTCGGCGACGCCCTGCGCGACCAGCTGTGCGTCCGACTCGGGGCTCTTCACCTCGAGGATGTTGAGCTGCACCTGCTTGCCGGTGAGCTTCTCCAGCTTGCCCCGGATCCGGTCCGCCTCGGCGCCCTTACGGCCGATGACGATGCCCGGGCGGGCGGTGTGGATGTCGACCCGGACCCGGTCACGGGTCCGCTCGATGTCCACCTTGGAGATACCGGCCCGCTCGAGACCGCTGGACATCATCCGGCGGATCTTGACGTCCTCGGCGATGTAGTCCTTGTACAGCTTGTCCGCGTACCAGCGCGACTTCCAGTCGGTCGAGATGCCGAGCCGGAACCCGTGCGGGTGAACTTTCTGACCCATTACTCGGCACCCTCCGTGCTGCTCTGCTTGCCGCCGGCCGGCTCGTTCGCGGTCGTGCCGCCCTGCGCCGTGCTCTCGGTCTGCTCCACGGCCGCCGGCTGCGCGTCGGTCGCTGCCGCCTCGGCCGGCTGGGCCTTCTTCGCGGCCTTCGCCGGCTGGGCCTTGGCCGCCCGCCGCGTCGGCTTCGCCGCGGCGACGGCCTCCACCGCGATGGTGATGTGGCAGGTCCGCTTACGGATCCGGTACGCCCGGCCCTGCGCCCGTGGCCGGAACCGCTTCAGCGTCGGACCCTCGTCCACGAACGCCTCGCTGACCAGCAGCGCGTCGGGGTCCAGCTGCTCGTTGTTCTCGGCGTTGGCGATCGCGCTGGCCAGGACCTTGTACACCTGCTCACTGGCGGCCTGCGGCGCGAACTGCAGGACGGTGAGTGCCTCCTTCGCGGGCAGACCGCGGACGAGGTCGACCACCCGACGCGCCTTCATCGGCGAGATGCGCACGTACCGCGCAACCGCCCGCGCGCCCGGAAGCACCGGAGCGTCGCCCTTCACTGGCATCGCTGTAACCCCTTGATCCTCTATCCGTGCCCGCGACTCAGCGCCGACGGCTCTTGCGGTCGTCCTTCTCGTGACCCTTGAAGGTGCGGGTCAGGGCAAACTCGCCGAGCTTGTGCCCGACCATCGACTCGGTGATGAACACCGGGACGTGCTTGCGCCCGTCGTGCACGGCGATCGTGTGCCCGAGCATCTCCGGGGTGATCGTCGAGCGCCGCGACCAGGTCTTGATGACGTTCTTCGAGCCCTTGTCGTTCTGCGTCTCCACCTTCTTCATCAGGTGGTCGTCGACGAACGGGCCCTTCTTCAGGCTGCGAGGCATGTGCTACCAGACTCCTTCTAGCCGCGCTTGCGGGTGGCGTAGCGGCGGCGGACGATCAGCCGGTCACTCGGCTGGCCCTTACGACGGGTCCGGCCCTCCGGCTTGCCCTTCGGGTTCACCGGGTGGCGACCACCGGAGGTCTTGCCCTCACCACCACCGTGCGGGTGGTCGACCGGGTTCATCGCGACGCCACGGACGGTCGGGCGCTTGCCCTTCCACCGCATGCGGCCCGCCTTGCCCCAGTTGATGTTTGACTGGTCGGCGTTGCCGATCTCGCCGATGGTGGCCCGGCAGCGCACGTCGACCCGGCGGATCTCGCCGGAGGGCATCCGCAGCGTCGCGTAGGCACCCTCCCGGCCGAGCAGCTGGATACCGGTGCCGGCCGAGCGGGCCAGCTTGGCGCCGCCACCCGGCCGCAGCTCCACACCGTGGATGGTGGAACCGACCGGGATGTTGCGCAGCGGCAGGTTGTTGCCGGGCTTGATGTCGGCGCCGGGGCCGGACTCGACGGTGTCGCCCTGCTTCAGGTCCTTCGGCGCGATGATGTAGCGCTTCTCGCCGTCGGCGTAGTGCAGCAGCGCGATCCGGGCGGTCCGGTTCGGGTCGTACTCGATGTGCGCGACCTTGGCCGGTACGCCGTCCTTGTCGACCCGCTTGAAGTCGATCAGCCGGTACTGGCGCTTGTGACCACCGCCGTGGTGCCGGGCGGTGATCCGGCCGTGCGTGTTCCGACCGCCCTTCTTGGGCAGCGGCACCAGCAGCGACTTCTCCGGCGTGGACCGGGTGATCTCGGCGAAGTCGGCGACGGACGAACCACGGCGGCCCGGCGTCGTCGGCTTGTACTTACGGATTGGCATTGTCTACACCCCTCAGCTGACCGGGCCGCCGAAGGCCTCGATACGGTCACCGTCGGCCAGCTTCACCATCGCCCGCTTGGTCGCCTTGCGCTGACCGAAGCCGGTCCGGGTGCGCTTGCGCTTGCCTTCGCGGTTGAGCGTGTTCACGGTCAGCACCCGGACGTCGAAGATCTGCTGGATCGCGATCTTGATCTGGGTCTTGTTGGCGTCCGGGTGGACCAGGAACGTGTACCAGTTCCGGTTGAGCTCGGCGTAGCTCTTCTCCGAGACCACCGGCGCCACGATGATGTCGCGCGGGTCGGCAATCGTGCTCACTTGTCGCCCTCCTCGGTCTGCGCCGGAACACCGAGGAACTCGTCGAGAGCCCCCTTGGTGAAGACCACGTCGTCGGCGACCAGCACGTCGTACGTGTTGAGCTGCCCCACCTCGATGAGGTGCACCAGCGGCTCGCTGTTGCGCAGGTTGCGCAGCGACAGCCAGTTGAGCTCGTCGGTCGCGCTCAGCACGACCAGCACCCGCTTGGCGGAGCTGACCTTGCGCAGCGTGGCCAGGGCGCTCTTGGTCGACGGCTTTTCACCGGTGACGAACGCCTCCACGACGTGCAGCTGCCCGGCCCGCGCCCGGTCGGAGAGGGCGCCGCGCAGCGCGGCGGCCTTCATCTTCTTGGGGGTCCGCTGGCTGTAGTCACGCGGCACCGGGCCGTGCACCACGCCACCGCCGGCGAACTGCGGCGCGCGGATCGAGCCCTGCCGGGCCCGGCCGGTGCCCTTCTGCTTGTACGGCTTCTTGCCGCCGCCGGCGACCTCGCCGCGGGTCTTGGTCTTGTGGGTGCCCTGCCGCGCGGCGGCGAGCTGGGCGACCACGACCTGGTGCATCAGGGCGATGTTGGCCTGTACGTCGAAGACCTCGCCCGGCAGGTCGACGGTGCCGCTCTTGGCACCCTCGGGGTTGATCACGTCAACGGTGGTCATTTGCCGGCACCGCCCTTCTTCGCCTGCGCCTTCGCCGCGCTGCGGACCAGGATCAGCGCGCCCGCCGGGCCCGGGATCGCGCCCTTGACGAGCAGCAGGTTGCTCTCCGGGTCGACCGCCTGCACGGTGAGGTTCTGCACGGTGTAGCGCACGCTGCCCATGCGGCCGGCCATCTTGACGCCCTTGAAGACGCGACCCGGGGTAGCGCAGGCGCCGATCGAGCCGGGCGAGCGGTGCTTGCGCTCGACACCGTGGCTGGCCCGCAGGCCGTGGAAGCCGTGCCGCTTCATGACACCGGCGAAGCCCTTGCCCTTGGTCCGGCCGGTGACGTCGACCCGGGCACCCGGCTCGAAGGTCTCGACGGTGATCTCCTGGCCCAGCTCGTACTCGCTGGCGTCCGTGGTGCGCAGCTCGACCAGGTGCCGCCGCGGTGCCACGCCGGACTTGGCGAAGTGACCGGATTCCGGCTTGTTCACCTTGCGTGGGTCGACCGCGCCGAACGCGAGCTGGACCGCGGAGTAACCGTCCTTGTCGGCGGTCCGCACCTGGGTCACCACACACGGGCCGGCCTGCACCACCGTCACCGGGACGACCCGGTTGTTGTCCCAGACCTGGGTCATGCCGAGCTTGGCGCCCAGGATGCCCTTCACTTGCCTGTCCATTGTCCGGTCCCTACAGCTTGATCTCGATGTCGACGCCAGCCGGCAGGTCGAGGCGCATCAGCGAATCGACCGTCTTCGGAGTCGGGTCGATGATGTCGATCAGACGCTTGTGCGTGCGCATCTCGAAGTGCTCGCGCGAGTCCTTGTACTTGTGCGGCGAACGGATGACGCAGAAACGGTTGATCTCAGTGGGCAGCGGCACCGGGCCTGCGACCTGAGCGCCGGTGCGCGTCACCGTCTCGACGATCTTCCGCGCCGAGGAGTCCACGACCTCGTGGTCATAGGCCTTGAGCCGGATGCGGATCTTTTGTCCCGCCATGGTGGCTTCTGTTCCTTCTCTCTCCGCCCGCAATGGAGCCCGCTCGCCGGAGCGGATGCCGCCGGTCGGACCCCGGCGCTGCCGTTTCATTTCGGTGTCCGACCCCCGCGGTCGGGCGTGTCGCAACCGCTGACCAGGCTCCGCCCCGGGACTCCGGAGCGATCTGGCCCCACACGGAGACGATCCCCACCGCTGAGGTCTTGGGCACCGGGCCAGGCCAGCGGCATCACCGCCCCGGTCGGCGAAACGGCGAAGCCGTACGCTGCCGAACAGTGCGGGTGCCGCGGCGAATCTGCCCCGGACGCCGTGCGAGGGTGGCTGGCTGCCGGGCAGCCAGCCACCCTACGCGGACGCAACCTGACTAGTATGCCGTACCGAGGTACGGCAAGGCCAATCGGGTTACCAGTTCACTTGATGATCTTGGTGACCCGGCCGGCGCCGACGGTGCGGCCACCCTCCCGGATCGCGAACTTCAGGTTCTCCTCCATGGCGATCGGCTGGATCAGCTTCACGCTCATCGAGGTGTTGTCACCGGGCATGACCATCTCGGTGCCTTCCGGCAGCGTGACCACACCGGTCACGTCGGTGGTCCGGAAGTAGAACTGCGGACGGTAGTTCTGGAAGAACGGGGTGTGCCGGCCGCCCTCCTCCTTGGAGAGGATGTAGACCGTCGCCTCGAACTCCGTGTGCGGGGTGGTGGTACCCGGCTTGATGACCACCATGCCGCGCTCGACGTCCTCGCGCTTGATACCACGCAGCAGCAGACCGACGTTCTCACCGGCCCGCGCCTCGTCGAGCAGCTTGCGGAACATCTCGATACCGGTGCAGGTGGTCTTCATCGACTTCTCACGGATGCCGACGATCTCCACCTCCTCGTTCGGCTTGAGCACGCCACGCTCGGCGCGACCGGTCACCACGGTGCCCCGACCGGTGATCGTGAAGACGTCCTCGATCGGCATCAGGAACGGCTTCTCGGTCTCCCGCTCGGGCTGCGGGATCGCGGTGTCGACCGCGTTCATCAGCTCCATGAGCTTGTCGGACCACTCCTGGTCGCCCTCCAGCGCCTTCAGCGCGGAGACCCGAACCACCGGCAGGTCGTCGCCCGGGTACTCCTGGGCCGACAGCAGCTCACGTACCTCGAGCTCGACCAGCTCGAGCAGCTCCTCGTCGTCGACCATGTCGCTCTTGTTGAGCGCCACGACGATGTACGGGACGCCGACCTGACGGGCCAGCAGCACGTGCTCGCGGGTCTGCGGCATCGGGCCGTCGGTCGCCGCGACCACCAGGATCGCGCCGTCCATCTGCGCGGCACCGGTGATCATGTTCTTGATGTAGTCGGCGTGCCCGGGGCAGTCGACGTGCGCGTAGTGCCGCGCCTCGGTCTGGTACTCGACGTGCGCGATCGAGATCGTGATGCCGCGGGCCTTCTCCTCCGGCGCCTTGTCGATCTCGTCGAACGGCGTGTACGGGTTGAGGTCCGGCATCCTGTCGTGCAGGACCTTGGTGATGGCCGCCGTCAGCGTCGTCTTACCGTGGTCGATGTGACCAATGGTGCCGATGTTGACGTGCGGCTTAGTCCGCTCGAACTTCGCCTTCGCCACTGGTGTCCTCCTGTGGACTTCTTGGTTCGTACGCCCGGCGCGCCGTTCGGCGCTTAGGACTCTGTCGACAGCCTTTCCGGTCCGGTGTCGGCGACCGGGAAGTGCTCGGGTCTTGCGGCGGTCACGCCTTCAGGCCCGGTATGCAGTTCGCCCGAGACGGGCCGGGGAGGGTCAACTCCCCGGACCGTTACTCGCCCGTCGCCTTCGCGATGATCTCCTTCGCCACGCTCTGCGGCACTTCGGCGTAGGAGTCGAACTGCATGCTGTAGCTCGCCCGGCCCTGGGTCTTCGACCGCAGGTCGCCGACGTAGCCGAACATCTCCGACAGTGGCACCAGGGCACGGACGACGCGGGCTCCGCCGCGCTCCTCCATCGCCTGGATGATGCCACGCCGGGAGTTGAGGTCGCCGATGACGTCACCCATGTTCTCCTCGGGAGAGGTGACCTCAACGGCCATCATCGGTTCGAGCAGCGCGGGGTCCGCCCGGCGGGCGGCCTCCTTGAGCGCCATCGAGCCGGCGATCTTGAACGCCATCTCGGACGAGTCGACCTCGTGGTACTGCCCGTCGACCAGGGTCAGCTTGACCCCGACCAGCGGGTAGCCGGCGAGGATGCCGTACTGCATGGCGTCCTGGGCACCGGCGTCGACCGACGGGATGAACTCCCGCGGCACCCGACCACCGGTCACCGCGTTGGCGAACTCGTAGGTCGGCGCCTCGTTGTCCAGCGGCAGCGGCTCCAGACTGATGATCACCCGGGCGTACTGGCCGGAACCACCGGTCTGCTTCTTGTGGGTGTACTCGACCTTCTCCACCTTCCGGCGGATGGTCTCCCGGTACGCCACCTGCGGCTTGCCGATGTTGGCCTCGACGTTGAACTCGCGGCGCATCCGGTCGACCAGGATGTCCAGGTGCAGCTCGCCCATGCCGGCGATGACCGTCTGCCCGGTCTCCTCGTCGTTCTTGACGCGGAAGGTCGGGTCCTCCTCGGCCAGCCGCTGGATCGCGGTGGAGAGCTTCTCCTGGTCGGCCTTTGTCTTGGGCTCGATCGCCACCTCGATGACCGGCTCCGGGAACGTCATCGACTCCAGGATGACCGGGTTCGCCGGATCGGACAGGGTGTCGCCGGTGGTGGTCTGCTTCAGGCCCTGGACGGCGATGATGTCGCCGGCGATCGCGGTCGCCCGCTCCTCACGCTTGTTCGCGTGCATCTGGTAGATCTTGCCGATCCGCTCCTTGCGGTCCTTGGTGGAGTTGATCACCTGGGACCCGGAGTCCAGCGTGCCGGAGTAGACCCGTACGTAGGTCAGCTTGCCGAGGTGCCGGTCGGTCTGGATCTTGAACGCGAGGCCGGAGAACGGCTCGGTGGTCGACGGCTTGCGCAGCATCGGCGTCTCGCCGTCCGTCGCGGTGCCCTCGATCGCCGGGATGTCCAGCGGCGACGGCAGGTAGTCGACCACCGCGTCCAGCATCGGCTGGACGCCCTTGTTCTTGAACGCCGAGCCGCACAGCACCGGGTTGCCCTTGTCGGCGAGGGTGGCCCGGCGGATCGCCGCCTTGATCTCCTCGACCGACAACTCCTCACCCTCGAGGTACTTCTCCATGATGGAGTCGTCCACGTCGGCGAGGGTCTCCAGCAGCTTCTCCCGCCACTCGGCGGCCGAATCGGCGAGGTCGGCCGGGATCTCCTCGACCGCGTAGTCCTCGCCCTTCATCGTCTCGCCACGCCAGGTGAGCGCCCGCATCTCGACCAGGTCGACGACACCGATGTGGCCGCTCTCGAGGCCGATCGGGATCTGCAGCACCAGCGGGGTGGCGTTGAGCCGGTCCACCATCATCTGCACGCAGCGGAAGAAGTCGGCCCCGGTCCGGTCGAGCTTGTTGACGAAGCACATCCGGGGGACCTTGTACTTGTCCGCCTGCCGCCACACGTTCTCGGTCTGCGGCTCCACGCCGGCCACGCCGTCGTAGACCGCGACCGCACCATCGAGCACCCGCAGCGACCGCTCGACCTCGACCGTGAAGTCGACGTGGCCCGGCGTGTCGATGATCTGGATCGTGTGGCCCTTCCACTCGCACTTGGTGGCGGCGGAGGTGATGGTGATGCCCCGCTCCTGCTCCTGTTCCATCCAGTCCATGACGGCAGCGCCCTCGTGGACCTCACCGATCTTGTACGTGATACCGGTGTAGAACAGGATCCGCTCAGTGGTCGTGGTCTTACCGGCATCGATGTGCGCCATGATGCCGATGTTGCGTACCTTGGCGAGCGCGTCTACGGCGGCCACTTCAATCCCTACTTCGTCTCGTCGTCGACTGTGTCTGCGCGGCTATGCCGGCGGGCATGACAGCGGCTTACCAGCGGTAGTGGGCGAAGGCCTTGTTGGACTCCGCCATCTTGTGGGTGTCCTCGCGGCGCTTGACCGCCGCGCCGAGACCGTTGCTCGCGTCCAGCAGCTCGTTCATCAGCCGCTCGATCATCGTCTTCTCCCGGCGGGCCTTGGAGTACTGGACGAGCCAGCGCAGCCCGAGGGTGGTCGCCCGGGACGGGCGAACCTCGACCGGCACCTGGTACGTCGCGCCACCGACCCGGCGGCTGCGGACCTCCAGGGTCGGCTTCACGTTGTCCATGGCGCGCTTGAGGGTGACGACCGGGTCGGTGCCGGACTTCTCCCGGCAGCCCTCCAGGGCGCCGTAGACGATCCGCTCGGCGAGCTGACGCTTGCCCCGCAGCAGGATCTTGTTGACCAGCTGGGTCACCAGCGGGGAGTTGTACACCGGGTCCGCGACCAGGGGGCGACGCGGAGCAGGGCCCTTACGCGGCATCTCAGCTCTTCTCCTTCTTCGCGCCGTAGCGGCTGCGAGCCTGCTTGCGGTTACGGACACCCTGGGTGTCCAGCGAACCGCGGACGATCTTGTAGCGGACGCCCGGAAGGTCCTTCACCCGGCCGCCGCGCACCAGCACGATGGAGTGCTCCTGCAGGTTGTGGCCGACGCCGGGGATGTAGGCGGTCACCTCGATCTGGCTGCTCAGCTTCACCCGAGCGACCTTGCGCAGCGCGGAGTTCGGCTTCTTGGGGGTGGTGGTGTACACACGGGTGCACACGCCACGACGCTGCGGGCTGCCCTTGAGCGCCGGCGTCTTGGTCTTGCTCGTCTTGTCCTGGCGGCC
The DNA here is from genome assembly GCF_049179115.1 of Solwaraspora sp. WMMB762. Taxonomy (NCBI): domain Bacteria; kingdom Bacillati; phylum Actinomycetota; class Actinomycetes; order Micromonosporales; family Micromonosporaceae; genus Solwaraspora; species Solwaraspora sp. WMMB762. The sequence goes on along the minus strand of NZ_JBMHMD010000001.1, from coordinate 5,526,661 downwards.
CTTACGGACCAGCTGCTGGATCGTTGGCACCGGGTTCCTTTGCTCCCTCCGGCCGCACAGGCGGCCGCACTTTTCCTCAGCCGCCCTGCGGGCCGACTCTCCTACACTCCGACCGGCCACCCGCCAGGGCACCGGCACCCGCGGTCGGGCGTGTCGCCCGCACACGGACCCGGCCGTCAGCTGTCAACCACCGGGATCTGCACTCCGCCGTTGCGCTGCTCGATGACCATCGGCTGGATCGGGCGCACGCACGACTTGCCCGGGCAGGCCGGGCACAAGAGGGTAGAGTACCCACCACGCGCGCGCAGGTCAAAACGGCGGCACCGAACTCCTGACCCTGGCCCCGTAATCTCGGAACCCGAACCCCGGACCTCGGATCGGCCGTCTGTCTGCTCCGCCTGCAGCGGACCGCTCCGGTCACCAAGTGTACCGGTTCGCCCGGCTGCCGGCCCGGCGGGCGGCGTACTGGGCACTGGCCGGATGCTCCGGCGAATGTCAGCCGGCGACCAGCAGGAGCGCGACGGCGAAGCTGAACAGGGTCACCGCCAGCCCCACCCCGCCGCAGCTGATCCCGGCGATCGCCAGACCGCGGCCGGTGAACCGCACCGCCGGCGGTGGCGCGGTCTGCCGGACCTGGCGCAGACCGAGCAGGCCCAGGCCGACGGCCGCCCCTCCGAAGGCGACGCCGAGCAGGGTGAACGCCCCGGCGGCCCAGCCGCCCCAGCCACCGTCCGCGCCGGCCACGCCCAGGCAGCCGACGGTCAGCGAGACCAGCACCGAGATGACGCCGGCGATCAACGACGTCACCGCCAGCCCGGACACCACCGGCGGCACCTCCAGGTGCACCAGCCCGAAACTCGTGCCAGGCACCTGCTCCACCCGCCGTGGGGACAGCCGTCCCTCCGGCGGTGGCGGGGCCACCGGTCGGGCACCGGGCGGCGGCCCGATCGGCGGCCCGGCCGGTGGCGCTGCGGTCCCGTACCCCGAGGGCTGGGTCACCTGCGTTCCTCCTCGTCCTGCGACCGGCCCAGCCGGTCGTTCGTGACCGGCCGGTGGCGGCCCGGTCGCCCGGGCCGGCCCGGTGCCGCTGCGGTCAGTCGATGCCGGGGTCGAAGTCCTGCCCGACCGGACCGGTGGCCCAGTCGAAGATGCCGAACACCAGCGCCAGGGTCAGCGTCACGGCGGCGAGGAGCAGGCCCGTCCAGGCCAGGCGTTCGCCGCGGCGCAGCCAGCCCGCCCCGGTCAGGTAACCCCGCGACGAGTACGCCTCCCGGCGCGCCTGGTTGGCCAGCAGCAGCGCCACCACGGCCGGTACCACGCCGCCGACCAGCAGCCCGGTGATCGCCGCGACCAGCCCGAGCGCGAAGACGGCTCCGGCCTTGGTGGACCGCACCGGGTCGGGGTCCGCCGGATGCCGTGGCGTCGGGTGCGCGGCCTGGGGCACCGGGGTCACCTGCACGGTGCCAGCCTACAAGCTGAAGGCGCCTGCCCCGCCGCGGTCGCGGCGGGGCAGGCGCCCGGACAGTCGTACCAGCCGTTGATCAGCGGTAGGAACCGAAATCGAAGTCGTCCAGCGGTACGGCCTGACCGCTGGCCGGCCCGAACCCGTAGTCGGTCTCCGGGTAGCCGGTCATCGAGTAGACCTTCGCCTTCGCTTCCTCGGTCGGCTCGACCCGGATGTTGCGGTACTTGCTGATGCCGGTACCGGCCGGGATGAGCTTACCGATGATCACGTTCTCCTTGAGGCCGATCAGCGAGTCGCTGCGGGCGTTGATCGCCGCGTCGGTCAGCACCCGGGTGGTCTCCTGGAAGGAGGCCGCCGAGAGCCAGGAGTCGGTGGCCAGCGACGCCTTGGTGATGCCCATCAGCATCGGCCGACCGGCGGCGGGCTCGCCGCCTTCGGAGACGAGCCGGCGGTTCTCCGACTCGAAGACCGCGCGGTCGACGAGCACACCGGGCAGCAGTTCGGTGCCGCCGGAGTCGATGACCGTCACCCGCTTGAGCATCTGCCGGATGATGATCTCGATGTGCTTGTCGTGGATCAGCACACCCTGCGAGCGGTAGACCTCCTGGACCTCCTGGGTCAGGTGGACCTGGACCGCCCGCGGGCCGAGGATCCGCAGCAGTTCGTGCGGATCGATGGTGCCCTCGGTGAGCTTCTCGCCGACGGTGACGTGGTCACCGTCGTGCACCCGCAGCCGGACCCGCTTGGAGACCTTGTCGTGGACGATCTCGTCGCTGCCGTCGTCCGGGATGACGACGATCTTCCGGGACCGCTCGCCGTCCTCGATCCGCACCCGGCCCGGGGTGTCGGCGATCGGCGCCTTGCCCTTCGGCACCCGGGCCTCGAAGATCTCCTGCACCCGGGGCAGACCCTGGGTGATGTCCTCACCGGCGACACCACCGGTGTGGAAGGTCCGCATCGTCAGCTGGGTGCCCGGCTCACCGATCGACTGGGCGGCGATGATGCCGACCGCCTCGCCGATGTCCACCGTCTTGCCGGTGGGCAGCGAACGCCCGTAGCAGGCGCCGCAGACACCCAGCTTGGATTCGCAGGTGAGCACGCTGCGTACCCGCACGTTCTCCACCCCGGCGGCGACCAGCTTGTCCACCAGGATCGAGTTGAGGTCCGCGCCGCGCTCGACCACGACCTCGCCGTCGGCACCCTTGATGTCCTCGGCGAGGGTACGGGCGTGCACGCCGGTCTCGGCGAACTCGTGCACCACCAGCTTGCCGTCGAGCCGCTCACCGACCTGCATGGTGATCGCCCGGTCGGTGCCGCAGTCCTCCTCGCGGATGATGACGTCCTGCGACACGTCGACCAGTCGACGGGTCAGGTAACCGGAGTCGGCGGTCCGCAGCGCGGTGTCGGCCAGACCCTTACGGGCACCGTGGGTGGAGATGAAGTACTCCAGTACCGACAGACCCTCCCGGTAGCTCGACTTGATCGGCCGCGGGATGATCTCGCCCTTCGGGTTGGCCACCAGACCACGGATCGCGGCGATCTGCCGCAGCTGCAGCAGGTTGCCTCGGGCACCAGAGTGGATCATCTTCCACAGCGGGTTCTCGTGCGGCAGCGAGGTCTCCAGATCCTTGGCGATCTCGTTGGTCGCCTTGGTCCAGATCTCGATCAGCTCACCGCGTCGTTCCTCGCCGGTCATCAGACCGCGCTGGTACTGCTTGTCGATCCGGGCGGCCTCCGCCTCGTACCGCTCCAGGGTCTCCTGCTTGTGCGGCGGCGCGACGACGTCCTGCATGCCGATGGTCACGCCGGACCAGGTGGCCCAGTGGTAGCCGGCCTCCTTGAGCCCGTCCAGGGTCGCCGCGAGGGCCACCTTCGGGAACCGCTCGGCCAGGTCGTTGACGATCGCCGACAGCTGGCTCTTGCGGACCTCGTAGTTGACGAACCGGTAGCCGACCGGCATGACCTCGTTGAACAGCACCCGGCCGAGGGTGGTGTCGACGATCAGCGGCGTACCCGGCTGCCAATCCTCGGGTGCCACCCAACGCGACGCGCCGGCACCGTTGTCGACCTCGACCACGCCGTGCAGCCGGATCCGGACCGGCGACTGCAGGTGCAGTTCGCCGTTGTCGAACGCCATCCGGGCCTCGGCGTCCGAGCTGAACAGCCGACCCTCACCGGTCAGACCCTCGGTCCGGTGGGTGAGGTGGTACAGCCCGATGATCATGTCCTGGGTGGGCATGGTCACCGGCTTGCCGTCGGACGGCTTGAGGATGTTGTTCGACGACAGCATCAGGATCCGGGCCTCGGCCTGCGCCTCGGCCGACAGCGGTACGTGCACCGCCATCTGGTCACCGTCGAAGTCGGCGTTGAAGGCGGTGCAGACCAACGGGTGGATCTGGATCGCCTTGCCCTCGACCAGCTGCGGCTCGAACGCCTGGATGCCCAGCCGGTGCAGGGTCGGCGCCCGGTTGAGCAGGACCGGGTGCTCGGAGATGACCTCTTCGAGCACGTCCCACACCACCGGCCGCTGCCGCTCGACCATCCGCTTGGCGGACTTGATGTTCTGCGCGTGGTTCAGGTCGACCAGCCGCTTCATCACGAACGGCTTGAACAGCTCCAGCGCCATCTGCTTGGGCAGACCGCACTGGTGCAGCTTCAGCTTCGGACCGACGACGATGACCGACCGGCCGGAGTAGTCGACCCGCTTGCCGAGCAGGTTCTGCCGGAACCGGCCCTGCTTGCCCTTGAGCATGTCGGACAGCGACTTCAGCGGACGGTTACCCGGGCCGGTGACCGGCCGGCCGCGGCGGCCGTTGTCGAACAGCGCGTCGACGGCCTCCTGCAGCATCCGCTTCTCGTTGTTGACGATGATCTCCGGTGCGCCCAGGTCGATCAGCCGCTTGAGCCGGTTGTTCCGGTTGATCACCCGGCGGTACAGGTCGTTGAGGTCGCTGGTGGCGAACCGGCCACCGTCGAGCTGCACCATCGGGCGCAGGTCCGGCGGGATCACCGGTACGCAGTCGAGGACCATGCCCCCGGGCGAGTTCCGGGTGCTGAGGAACGCGGCGACCACCTTGAGCCGCTTCAAGGCCCGGATCTTGCGCTGGCCCTTGCCGCTCCGGATGATCTCCCGCAGGTTGTCCGCCTCGGCGTCCAGATCCATGTGCTGCAGCAGGGTCTTGATCGCCTCGGCGCCCATCCCGCCGGTGAAGTACTCACCGAACCGGTCGCGCAGCTCCCGGTACAGCAGCTCGTCGGTGACCAGCTGCTTCGGCTCCAGCTTGCGGAAGGTGTCGAGCACCTCGTCGAGCCGGTCGATCTCCCGCTGCGCCCGGTCGCGGATCTGGCGCATCTCCCGCTCGCCGGACTCCTTGACCTTGCGGCGTACGTCGGCCTTGGCGCCCTCGGCCTCCAGCTCGGCCAGGTCGGCCTCCAGCTTGGCGGCCCGCTTCTCGATCTCCGAGTCGCGGCTGTTCTCCGACTGGCGCTTCTCCGCGAAGATCTCGTTCTCGATCGTCGACATGTCGCGGTGGCGCGCCTCGGCGTCCACCCCGGTCACCACGTACGACGCGAAGTAGATGATCTTTTCCAGGTCCTTCGGCGCCAGGTCGAGCAGGTAGCCGAGCCGGCTCGGGACGCCCTTGAAGTACCAGATGTGAGTGACCGGAGCGGCGAGCTCGATGTGCCCCATCCGCTCACGACGGACCTTGGAGCGGGTCACCTCGACGCCGCACCGCTCACAGATGATGCCCTTGAAGCGGACGCGCTTGTACTTGCCGCAGTAGCACTCCCAGTCCCGCTGCGGGCCGAAGATCTTCTCGCAGAAGAGCCCGTCCTTCTCCGGCTTGAGGGTGCGGTAGTTGATCGTCTCGGGCTTCTTGACCTCGCCGTGGGACCACTGACGAATGTCGTCGGCGGTGGCGAGACCGATGCGCAACTCGTCGAAGAAGTTGACGTCGAGCACGTTTCGTGTCCCCTATGTCGTCGTCGCTACTGCTGGTTCACGGGGCCCCGGTCGGCGGCCCTGGGGTCAGGGCCGCCGACCGCGCCTCACACTTCCTCGACCGAGCTCGGCTCCCGCCGGGACAGGTCGATACCGAGTTCCTCCGCGGCCCGGAACACCTCGTCGTCGGTCTCGCGCATCTCCAGGGCCACGCCGTCGCTGGACAGCACCTCGACGTTGAGGCACAGCGACTGCAGCTCCTTGAGCAGCACCTTGAACGACTCCGGGATGCCCGGCTCGGGGATGTTCTCGCCCTTGACAATCGCCTCGTAGACCTTGACCCGGCCCAGGACGTCGTCCGACTTGATGGTGAGCAGCTCCTGCAGCGCGTAGGCGGCGCCGTAGGCCTGCATCGCCCAGCACTCCATCTCACCGAAGCGCTGGCCGCCGAACTGTGCCTTACCGCCGAGCGGCTGCTGGGTGATCATGGAGTACGGGCCAGTCGACCGCGCATGGATCTTGTCGTCCACCAGGTGGTTGAGCTTGAGGATGTAGATGTAGCCGACCGCGATCGCGTCCGGCAGCGGCTCACCGGACCGGCCGTCGAACAGCTGGGCCTTGCCCGAGCTGCCGATCAGCTGCACGCCGTCCCGGTTGGGCAGGGTGCTGCCCAGCAGGCCGGTGATCTCCTCCTCGCGGACACCGTCGAAGACCGGGGTCGCGACGTTGGTGTCCGGCTCGGCGTCGTCCGAGCCGATGGCGCGCAGCGCGGCCTTCCACTCGGCGTCGTCACCCTCGACCTTCCACCCGGTCTTGGCCACCCACCCGAGGTGGGTCTCCAGGATCTGGCCGATGTTCATCCGGCCCGGCACACCGAGCGGGTTGAGCACGATGTCGACCGGCGTGCCGTCGGAGAGGAACGGCATGTCCTCGACCGGCAGGATCTTGGAGATGACGCCCTTGTTGCCGTGCCGGCCGGCGAGCTTGTCGCCGTCCTGGATCTTCCGCTTCTGCGCGACGTAGACCCGGACCAGCTCGTTGACGCCGGGCGGCAACTCGTCGCCGTCGTCGCGGGAGAAGGTCCGTACGCCGATCACCGTGCCGGTCTCGCCGTGCGGCACCTTCAGTGAGGTGTCCCGGACCTCCCGGGCCTTCTCGCCGAAGATCGCCCGCAGCAGCCGCTCCTCCGGGGTCAGCTCGGTCTCACCCTTCGGGGTGACCTTGCCGACCAGGATGTCACCGGGAACCACCTCGGCGCCGATCCGGATGATGCCGCGCTCGTCGAGGTCGGCGAGCATCTCCTCGCTGACGTTCGGGATGTCGCGGGTGATCTCCTCGGGGCCGAGCTTGGTGTCCCGGGCGTCGACCTCGTGCTCCTCGATGTGGATCGAGGTGAGCACGTCCTGCTGCACCAGCCGCTGGGACAGGATGATGGCGTCCTCGTAGTTGTAACCCTCCCACGGCATGAACGCCACGAGCAGGTTGCGGCCGAGTGCCATCTCGCCGTCGTCGGTGCACGGGCCGTCCGCGATGACCTGGCCGGCCTCGACCCGGTCGCCCTCGAAGACGGTCGGCTTCTGGTTGACGCAGGAGCCGGCGTTCGAGCGACGGAACTTGTGCAGCAGGTAGGTCCGGCGGTGGCCGTCGTCCTGGTGCACGGTGACGTAGTCGGCGCACAGGTCCTCGACCACACCACCGGACTCGGCGATCACCACGTCACCGGCGTCGACCGCGGCGCGGTACTCCATGCCGGTGCCGACCAGCGGGGACTCCGCCTTGACCAGCGGCACCGCCTGGCGCTGCATGTTCGCGCCCATCAGCGCCCGGTTGGCGTCGTCGTGCTCCAGGAACGGGATCATCGCGGTGGCGACGGAGACCATCTGCCGCGGTGATACGTCCATGTAGTCGACGGCCGCCGGCGGGACGAAGTCGACCTCACCGCCCTTGCGTCGGACCAGGACCCGGTCCTCGGCGAAGGTGCCGTCGGCCATCAGCGGCGCGTTGGCCTGCGCCTTGACGAACCGGTCCTCCTCGTCCGCGGTCAGGTAGTCGATCTGATCGGTGACCCGGCCGTCGATGACCTTGCGGTACGGGGTCTCGATGAAGCCGAACGGGTTGACCCGCCCGAAGGTGGACAGCGCCCCGATCAGACCGATGTTCGGGCCTTCCGGGGTCTCGATCGGGCACATCCGACCGTAGTGCGACGGGTGCACGTCACGGACCTCGAAGCCGGCCCGTTCCCGGGACAGACCACCCGGGCCGAGCGCGCTGAGCCGCCGGCGGTGGGTCAACCCGGCCAGCGGGTTGGTCTGGTCCATGAACTGGGACAGCTGCGAGGTGCCGAAGAACTCCTTGATCGCCGCCACCACCGGGCGGATGTTGATCAGGGTCTGCGGCGTGATGGCCTCGACGTCCTGCGTCGTCATCCGCTCGCGGACGACCCGCTCCATCCGGGACAGGCCGACCCGTACCTGGTTCTGGATCAGCTCGCCGACGGTACGCAGCCGCCGGTTGCCGAAGTGGTCGATGTCGTCGGCTTCGTAGCCCTCCTCACCGGCGTGCAGCCGGCAGAGGTACTCGACGGTGGCGACGATGTCGTCCTCGGTGAGCGTCCCGGAGTTGATCGGGACGTCGAGGTTGAGCTTCTTGTTGAACTTGTACCGGCCGACCTTGGCGACGTCGTACCGCTTGGGGTTGAAGAACAGGTTGTCGAGCAGCGTCTGCGCGTTCTCGCGGGTCGGCGGCTCACCAGGACGGAGCTTGCGGTAGATGTCGAGCAGCGCCTCGTCCACCCCGGCGATGTGGTCCTTCTCCAGGGTGGTCATCATCAGCTCGGACCAGCCGAACCGCTCCCGGATCCGGTCGGCGGACCAACCGATGGCCTTGAGCAGGACGGTGACGGCCTGACGCCGCTTACGGTCGATGCGGACACCGACGGTGTCGCGCTTGTCGATGTCGAACTCCAGCCAGGCACCCCGGCTAGGGATCACCTTGACGCTGGACAGGTCGCGGTCGGAGGTCTTGTCCGGCTGCTTGTCGAAGTACACGCCCGGGGACCGGACGAGCTGGCTGACCACCACGCGCTCGGTGCCATTGATGATGAAGGTGCCCTTCGGCGTCATCATCGGGAAGTCACCCATGAACACCGTCTGGCTCTTGATCTCGCCGGTGGTGTTGTTGGTGAACTCCGCGGTGACGAAGAGCGGTGCGCAGTAGGTCAGGTCCTTCTCCTTGCACTCCTCGATCGAGGCCTTGACCTCGTCGAAGCGCGGGCTGGAGAAGGAGAGCGACATGGTGCCGGAAAAGTCCTCAATGGGACTGATCTCGTCGAGGATCTCCGCGAGGCCGGATCGTGCGTGCGGGTCGTCAGCCGACCGGCCCTGCCAAGCCTCGTTGCCCACCAGCCAGTCGAACGACTCGGTCTGGATGGAGAGAAGGTTGGGGACCTCGAGGTGTTCGGTGATCCGGCCGAATGAGATTCGGCGAGGAGCGAAAGCGCTCGACGTACGACTGGTCTTCGCAGGGCGGGAAGCTGCCAAGATGCGTCCTTCCGAGGACCGGTGCTGCAGACGGCTGTTTCGCGCGCACTCCAAAGAACCTCGGTCAAAATATCCAGGATCGGACATTCCGGGCGCGAGGCAAGTCGGAAGGCAGCGCAAACTAGCAGTGTAGCCGAGCGGCTAACCGCTGTCCAGCCCGACGCCGAAGGACGTCGCGGAGCTGGTCGGGGCGACCGGGACCGGTGCCTCCGTACCGCTCGGAACGCGGCGTTCCCACGGAGCCTGGTGGGGGCTGGCGAACACCGGGACCCCTGACCGGTCTCCCGATCCGGCGACCCGCTGCTGGTGCCATTACCCAGCTTTGGCCGTCGCAAGCCCGTGAAACAGCTTGCTGTAGTCAGCGTGCCTGCCGGTCCGTGCCGCGTCAAGGCCTGTCGTACGGGGAGATCGCCCACTACGTCAGCCGGTTGCCGGCCGGCCGGGCAGCCCGTCGACCCCGACCAGGGTGAAATGCCCTGATCATCGGGCAATCGCACCGGGTGTGCGAACGGAAACGGGCGGCAACCCCCGTCGGGGATCGCCGCCCGCAATCAACCTCGGTGTGGGTCAGGTCACTTGAGGGTGACCTTGGCGCCCTCCGCCTCCAGCTTGGCCTTGGCCTTGTCGGCGGTCTCCTTGTTGGCCTTCTCGAGGACCGCCTTCGGCGCGGCCTCGACCAGGTCCTTGGCCTCCTTGAGGCCGAGGCCGGTCAGCTCCCGGACCACCTTGATGACCTGGATCTTCTTGCCACCGTCCGCGTCGAGGATGACGTCGAACTCGTCCTTCTCCGGCTCGGCCTCGGCCGGGGCGGCGGCCGGGCCACCGGCGGCCGCGACGGCCACCGGCGCGGCGGCGGTCACGTCGAAGGTCTCCTCGAACTGCTTCACGAACTCCGAGAGCTCGATCAGCGTCATCTCCTTGAACGCGTCGAGCAGCTCGTCGGTGCTGAGCTTCGCCATGGTCGGCTTCCTTTCGAATTGAGTACGTTGACGGGGCGCTGGCGGGTCAGGCCTGCGTACCCTCGGATTCGCGCTTGTCCTGCAGCGCTGCCGCCAGGCGGGCGGTCTTCGACAGCGGGGCCTGCAGCACGGCCGCGGCCTTGCTCAGGTTCGCCTTCATGCCACCGGCCAGCTTGGCCAGCAGCACCTCGCGGGACTCGAGGTCGGCCAACTTGTTGACCTCGGTCGCGGTGATCGCGCGCCCCTCGAAGACCCCGCCCTTGATGACCAGCATCGGGTTGGCCTTAGCGAAGTCGCGCAGGCCCTTCGCGGCCTCGACCACGTCGCCGGAGACGAAGGTGAGCGCGGTAGGACCGGTGAACAGCGCGTCGAGTCCGTCGATGCCCGCGTCCGACGCGGCCCGCTTGGCCAGGGTGTTCTTCGCCACCGAGTAGGTCGCGCTCTGCCCCAGCGAACGGCGCAGCTGGGTCAGCTGGGCGACGGTGAGACCCCGGTACTCGGTGAGCACCGTGGCACCCGATGCACGGAACCGTTCGGTCAGGTCGGCGACCGCAGTCGCCTTGTCGGCACGAACCGGCTTGTCCGCCATGTCCCTCCTCTCTGGTGCTCCAGGCTGGCGGTCGGCCGGCGGGTGGCCGGCCGGCCGTGAAGATCCCGCGCCCACGAAAAACGCCCCGGGCGCAGGGCGCACGGGGCGAGGCAGCCGTCAGCCGACGGCGATGACTCATCGTCCGTTCCGCCCCTGCGCGGGCCGCCCGTGGAAACGGGACCTTCAACCGTGCCGAGGCACGGTGACCAGCGGTCTTTGGGTGTGGATACGGCAAGCGTACGGCACCGCACTGGCGGGCACCAAATCCGCCCGGCACGGCGGTGGGGGTGGAGTCCGCCGGACCCCACCCCCACCGTCAGTCGATCTGGACCGCTCAGCCTTCGCTGGTCGCCTCGTGTAGGTCCTTGACCACGTTCGGGTCCACCGGCACGCCCGGCCCCATGGTGGTGGTCAGCACGACCTTCTTGAGGTACTTGCCCTTGGCCGCGGACGGCTTGGCCCGCAGCACCTCGTCGAGCACGGCCGCGTAGTTGTCGATCAACTGGGCCTCGCCGAACGAGGCCTTCCCGATGATCAGGTGCAGGTTGGAGTGCTTGTCCACCCGGAAGGCGATCTTGCCGCCCTTGATGTCCGAGACGGCCTTGGTCACGTCCATGGTGACCGTGCCGGTCTTCGGGTTCGGCATCAGGCCGCGCGGGCCCAGGATCCGCGCGATCCGGCCGATCTTCGCCATCTGGTCCGGAGTGGCGATCGCCGCGTCGAAGTCCAGCCAGCCACCCTGGATCCGGGCGACCAGCTCGTCGGTGCCGACCTCGTCCGCGCCGGCGGCGACGGCCTCCTCCGCCTTCGCCCCGGCGGCGAAGACGATCACCCGGGCCGTCTTGCCCGTACCGTGCGGCAGGTTGACCGTGCCGCGGACCATCTGGTCCGCCTTACGCGGGTCGATGCCGAGGCGCATCGCGACCTCGACCGTGGCGTCGAACTTCGCCGAGCTGGTTTCCTTGGCCAACTTCACCGCCTCGGCCGGGGCGTACAGCTTCGTCCGGTCGATCTGCTCGGTGGCCTTGCGGTAGTTCTTGCTGCGCTGCATTGTCTCTGGCTCCTGTGGTCACTGGCGGGCGACGCCGTGCGCGCGCCCTCCCACGTCGGTCGGCTCCGACCCGCAGTCGCGGGTCGGGACGGTCACTCCTTGACGGTGATGCCCATCGACCGGGCGGTCCCGGTGATGATCTTCTCCGCCTGCTCGATGCTGTTCGCGTTGAGGTCGGCCATCTTCTTCTCGGCGATCTCCCGCAGCTGGGCGGTGGTCACCTGGCCGACCTTGGTGGTGTGCGGCACACCCGAGCCCTTCTGGATCCCGGCGGCCTTGAGCAGCAGCCGGGCAGCGGGCGGGGTCTTCAGCACGAACGTGAAGGACCGGTCCTCGTACACGCTGATCTCAGCGGGCACGATGTCGCCCCGCTGGGATTCGGTCTGCGCGTTGTACGACTTGCAGAACTCCATGATGTTCACGCCGTGCTGACCCAGCGCCGGACCGACCGGCGGTGCCGGGGTGGCCTGACCCGCCGGCAACTGCAGCGTGAACGTCTTGACGAGCTTCTTCTTCGGAGGCATGTCACTTCCTGGGGCTTGATCTGGTGTTCCGCACCGGATCTGCGGGACGTCACCGGCGACTGGCCGTCGTCCGGCACGGGCTGGCGAACCCTCGACACGCGCGCACGGTCAGGCGCGGCCCAGGGCCGACGTTCTAGGTTAGCGCAGCTGACGGCGGCAACCCCAGCTGGGGTTGCCGCCGTCGGTGCAGCAGTGGTTACGCAGGCGCCGGAGAACCGCCGGCCCGGCTGAGCCGGAGTCAGATCTTGGCGACCTGGTTGAAGTTCAGCTCCACCGGGGTCTCCCGGCCGAAGATCGACACCAGCACCTTCAGCTTCTGCTGGTCGGCGTTGATCTCGCTGATCGTGGCCGGCAACGAGGCGAACGCGCCGTCGGTCACGGTGACCGAGTCGCCGACCTCGAAGTCCAGCACCTTGACCTCGGGCTTGGCCTTCTTGGGCTCGGCCGCCACCGCCGGGACGAGCCACTTGAGCACCTCGTTGAGCGACAACGGCGCCGGCCGGTCGGCCCGGTCGGTCGCCCCGACGAAGCCGGTGACGCCCGGGGTGTTACGCACGCAGGAGTACGACTCCGGGGTGAGGTCCATCCGGACCAGGATGTAGCCGGGGAAGACCTTGTTCTGCACCTGGAGCCGCTTGCCGTTCTTGACCTCGACCTCCTCCCGGGTCGGCACCTCGACCTGGAAGATGTACTCCTCCATGTCGAGGCTGCTGATCCGGGTCTCGAGGTTGGTCTTGACCTTGTTCTCGTAGCCGGCGTACGAGTGCACCACGTACCAGTCGCCTGGCGCGTAGCGCAGCTTCTGCCGCAGCTCGGCGACCGGGTCGAACTCCTCGTCGTCGGCCGCGGCGGCGGGTTCGGCGGCCTCGGCCGCTGAACTGTCCGGACTGTCCGGCCCGGCGGCGGAGCCGTTGGCGTCGGCCGGGGAGTCGTCCGCCCCGGCAGCGGGGACCGGTGGTGCGCTGGCGGCCTCAACCGACTCATCAGCCGCCGCCGTGGCCACCGTCGACTGGTCGTCGGTGACGCCGGCGGTCTCGTCGTACTCAGGCACGCTTGCTCACTTCCGTCACAAAATCAGCTGGGGTTGCCGAATACCCACAGCACACCCTTGGCGAACACGAAGTCCAGCCCGGCCACGATGGTCAGCATGACCGCGATGAACACGACCACCACGGCGGTGTAGGTCAGCAACTCCTTACGAGTCGGCCAGATGACCTTACGCAGTTCGGCGACCACTTCGCGGACGAACCGGATGATCCGCCCGAAAAACCCCACCCCGGCCTCGGACTTCGCCTTCGGTCGTCCCTCCGACGACTCCGCCTTGGCCTTGCTCCGGGTGGCCGTGCCACCCCGTGCCGCCGGCTCGTCGTCGTCGACCTCGTCCTCGACCGACGTCTCGTCGATCGACTCGTCCTCGGGGCGGTCGTCCGCGGCGTCATCGCCACGCCGGTTCCTCTCGGCCATCTCGCCCTCCGTCGGGGTGATCGGGTCGCGCGCCAGGTCAGACGCGCTGCGTCGTGCACGTCGGCCATTCCCCTTGCGGGACGGCCGCCAACGGGGACGGCAGCCGACCCACCGGGTCGGTCAGGCCTTGGGCGCAGGGGTGACAGGACTTGAACCTGCAGCCTGCGGTTTTGGAGACCGCTGCTCTGCCAATTGAGCTACACCCCTGTGCGGGTCGGCAACCCCACCCAACCCCGCGAGGCGCAGGGCCACGCAGGACTGAACAGGGGTCACAGGCCCCACGGCGGACCAGTGTACGGGTAGAGCCACCACTTTCCCAACCGGTACCGGCACCGCGCGTACCCGGGCCGGTACCACCGGCCGTCAGCGCGAGGTACGAACCAGTGCCCGGGCCTGGCTGAGCACCTTCTCGCCGCCGCAGACGGCCGTGACGTCGATCCGGGTCAACCCGTCCTCGGTGGTGCCCTTGACCACCCCGGTCACCTCGATCTCGGTGCCTTCGTCGTCGTCCGGGACCACGACCGGGCGGGTGAACCGGACCGAGTACTCGACCACCGCGTCCGCCGATCCGGCCCACTGCGTCACCGCGCGCCCGGCCAACGCCATGGTGAGCATGCCGTGGGCGATGACACCTGGCAGGCCGACCCCGGTGGCGAACCGGTCGCTCCAGTGGATGGGGTTGAAGTCACCGGAGGCTCCGGCGTAGCGGACGAGGTCGGCCCGGGTGACCCGGAACCGTTGCGGAGTCAGCTCCATCTCAGTCCTCCCCCCGGACGACCAGCTTCATCCAGACGGTGACCACCGGTTCACCGGTCGCCGCAGCGGCGACCTCGGTACGGACGGTCAGAAAGTCATGTCCGCCCCGGGACATGATCTCCTCGATGGTGTCGGTGCACACCAGTTCGTCGCCGGCGACCGCCGGGCGGACGTACCGGAACCGCTGGTCGCCGTGCACGACCCGGCTGTAGTCGATCGCGAGATCGGGATCGGAGATCACCCGCTCGGACGAGGACATGGTGACCGCCACCGGGAAGGTCGGTGGCGCGACCACGTCCGGATAGCCCGCTTTGCGGGCGGCATCCGGATCGTGGTGGACGGCATCGCTGGCCCCGATGGCGGCGGCGAACTCGCGGATCTTCTCCCGCCCCACCAGGTACGTACCGCCGGGCGGGTAACTGCGACCGACTAAGGACGGATCCATGGGCATGCGCAGCAACCTACCCGCTGGCCGGTACCCGGACGACGTGCGGGCCGCCCGGAACGGCGATGGTCAGCGGGTCTCGCGATGCAGCGTGTGCTTGCCGTCCCGGGGGCAGAACTTCTTCAGCTCGATGCGGTCCGGGTCGTTCCGGCGGTTCTTCCGCGTGATGTAGTTGCGCTCCTTGCACTCCACACACGCCAAAGTGATCTTTGGACGGACGTCGGTCGCCTTGGCCACGGCGGGGTGCCTTCCTCGCTATCGGAACAACTACAGCGTGCCAGCGTAGCCTGCGGCAGCGCGGACATGCAAAGCGGGCGCCTGCGGCGCCCACCCGTACTTCGTACCACCGGCCTCACCCACGAAGCCGACCGTAGCGGTGGCCGGACTTGAACCGGCGACACAACGATTATGAGCCGTTTGCTCTACCACCTGAGCTACACCGCCGTGACGGGTCCAGTGGAACCCTCTGAGCCCCCTTACGGAATCGAACCGTAGACCTTCTCCTTACCATGGAGACGCTCTGCCGACTGAGCTAAGGGGGCCGAACACCCACCCGCCTGGGCGGATGTGCACGGGTAAGAGTACACGGCCCGCCCCGCGAGGTGAAATCAGCTTGGCCCGGCCACGCCGCCGCAGGTCAGAGGCCCTGCCCGTCGCGAATCAGGCGCTGCCGGTCGGGGCTCAGGCGCTGCCGGTCGGCGTTCAGGGCACGGCCCGCAGCCGGCGAACCTCGCTGGACTGCAGGCTCTCCGGGTCGGCCTGGGCCTCGTACCAGGCGGCCAGCCGCTCGTACGGCAACGGACGGCTGAACAGGAAGCCCTGCCCGACCTGGCAGCCGATGTCCTGCAGCAGCTCCAGGGTCAACTCGCTTTCCACCCCTTCGGCCACCACGGTCAGGCCGAACTGCTGGGACAGCGTCACGACCGCGTTGACGATCGCCAGGTCCCCCGGGTCGGTCGCCATCCCCTGCACGAACGACCGGTCGACCTTCACCTCGTGCACCGGCAGCCGGCGCAGGTGCGCCAGCGAGGTGTAGCCGGTGCCGAAATCGTCGACGGACAGCCGCACCCCCAGGTCGCGCAGCCGCCGCAGGGTCGGCATCGGCCGGTCCGTACCATCCAGCACACCGGCCTCGGCGATCTCCAGGGTGAGCAGCTCCGGAGCGACCTGTGCCTCGTCCAGCAGGGTCCGGACCAGCTCGGGAAACTCCGGATCGGTCAGGGTACGGGCGGACAGGTTGACGGCCACCGGCAACGGCTGTTGACCGACATTCCACTCCCGGCTGCGGCGCAGCCCTTCGCGCAGCACGAACTCGGTCAGCCGACCGAGCTGACCGGTGTGTTCGGCGACCGCGACGAAGTCCTCCGGCGAGACCGAACCGTGGGTCGGATGCTCCCACCGGGTCAGACACTCGACCCCGACCAGCCGGCGGCCGTGCAGCGTCACCTTCGGCTGGTAGTAGACCTCCAGCTGCGTCTCGTCGAGCGCGACCCGCAGGTCACCGGCGAGACCGAGGCGGCGTACCGAACGGGACTCCAACGCCGGGTTGAACAGCTGGACGCCGCCGGGCACCGACTTCGCCGCCGTCGCGGCCAGGTCCGCCCGCTGCAGCAGCGTCGCGGCGTCGCTGCCGTGGTCGGGGTGCACCGCGACACCGGCCACGGTGTCGACGTCCAGGGTCAACGCGCCGAAGACCATCTGGTCGCGGATCTGGTCCCGGAGCTCGACCGCGAGCTGTACGGCGTACTCGGCGGCCTCCATCCGCAGGGTGACCACGAACTCGTCCCCGCCGCTGCGGCCGACCAGCGCGGCCGACGGGGCCCTGGCCCGTAGCCGCCGGGCGACCTCGGCCAGGACCTTGTCCCCGGCCGCGTGGCCGAGCGACTCGTTGACCTGCCGCAGCCCGGCGACGTCGAAGAGCAGCACCGCGACCACCTCACCCGGGGTCCGGATGGCCACCGACTCGTCGAGTGCGGCGGTCAGCCTGCGACGGTTGGCCAGCCGGGTCAAGCCGTCGTGGGCCGCGTCGAAGCGCAGCCGATCGACCAGGCGCGAGTTCTCCACGGCGACTGCGGCGTGCACGGCGATAGCTTCCAGTAGCCGCAGGTCACCGGGTCCGAAGTGGGAGATGTCCCCGAGCCGGCCGGACACCTCCAGGCAGCCGATCACCAGCGAGCCGGCACGCAACGGCACCACGACGGCGTCCTTCGTGCCCCATTCACGAAGTGCCGTGTCGAACGGGCTGTCGCCGAATTTCGCCCCGACGGCCAGGGAACTCCCGGTTTCAAAGACGTGTTCACGGATCGATTCCGGAGCGCCGACCGTGTCGACCAGCCCTTGCCCGTCGGCCGTCGCCGACAGCAGCACCTCGGGATACCGCCCCTGTTTCGGCAGCCAGAGCGTGGCGTACTCGGATTGCAGCACCTCCCGGACCCGCTTGAGCAGTATGTCGATGATCGTCCCGTCGTGCGGGGTGTCGGCGATCGCCCGGGTCAACGCGTAGATCTGAGAGAGCGTGCGGTTCTGCCGCAGTGATTTCGCGTACGACCGGTAGGCGAGCACGAAGAAGGTGATCAGCGCGACCAGCAGGATCAGCGCCCAGTCGCTCTGCGCCAGCAGGATCAGCACCACCAGCCCGAAGGTGATGTTGATGGAGGCGACGACCAGGGCGGGGACGGTCGTGGTGGTGAGCTCCTTGGTGGACAACCGGCCCTGGGCCAGGGTGATCACCACGAGCACGGCGACCAGGGTGATGATCTGGCAGGCGATCATCGCCCCGACCAGGGTCAGCCAGGTACGCGGCTCGGCGGCGTCGAGCACGTCTGCGTTGACGACCATCGCGGTGGCGATGGACGTGCCGGCGGCCACGTTCGCGACGTTGAACCACAACTTGACGGGTGGTTGCCGCAGGCTCAGATGACCGAGTACGGCGGCCAGCACCCGGCCGATGATCAGGGTGAGTGGCGGCAGGAAAAACAGACCCAGCAGAAACGGGATCTCGCCCATGTTCAGGGTGAACGACTGTCGGCGTACCTCGAACAACAGGATTGCCGCGTGTGCGGCCAGGAACAGGCCGAAGAACAGCAGACCGAGCAGCCAATCTCCGGTGGGATTGGGGTGGTTGATGGCCAAGGCCACAGAGATGAGTACGGCTATCAGAGCGAGTGGCCCGGTTACGAACCACGCCCGCCCGGAAGAATGCCGTGAGATCGCCTGTGGCCTTGGCACTCGATCCCCTTGGTGTCGGATGCGGCGATCAGGTCCAGCTGAAGTCGTAGAGCGAGACCTGCGAATCCACCGTGGCGTCGAAGCCGTACTTGTCCACCGGGGAAACCACAGGCACTTCGTCACCGACCGTAACCCAGGCTTGGGCAGCCTGGGCGGCGGTCCCAGCGGTGAACGAGACAGCAATCCCGAGTGCGGCGACCGCGACGACCCTGCCGAGCCGGCGGCCCATCGTGTGTCCACGCATGTTACAGACTCCCGTCCAAGGAGGCGAATGAGTTACGCGAATGAGGGGCAGAGTCCTGATGGTGCCACACCGGACCGCACCAACGGTAGGTTGACGCGGCCGGCCTGCACCTTCGGCACCGCCCATCCTAGCCAATCGGACGAGGAGAACCTTAGCGGCGGCTTTGCCCTGCGGCTTTCGTCCCGCTGCTGCTCAGGCTGGGCGATCCGGCTCGGCGACAGCCGGTGACGCCGCGAAGAGGATTGGCGGCCACGGACACTAGGCAAACCCCGCACTCAGCGACGCGACTGGGCCAATATCATGACCGACATGCCGGATTTATTACGAATCAACGAAGGAAGTGATTTGTTGCTCTTTTATGCAACTAAAATTCGGGATAGATGGTCAACTGACCGAGTCATCAGCCAGCCGACAACGGACCGTCGCCGGGTCTCGACGCTAAGCCCTGCCGGCCACTCGATGGCGCCCTTTTCGGTCACGGCTCGGTGTCGGTAGCTACTCGCCAGTTCGGAAATCGCAGCCCAAACGGTGTACTGCGGCCAAGAACACTACCCAGTCCGGATCGACGGCGCCGGCGGGCGCGGCGCGCGGGCCAGTTGACGCACCTCTCCCCTGCCGACCGGTCCCCTGCCGACCGGCCTTCACCGACCGGACCACGCGGGCCCGTCGTTGACCTCCGAGACCCACCGACAACGATACGCACCGATCGATTGACGCAGAGCAACCACCCCGGGTCGGTGGCACCGGTCGGGCTTGATGCCACAGGTGCATCTTGATGCACCTGTGGCATCAAGGCCGCAGAGGCACGTTGGGGTCCGGCGCCTTGGTCCCGGAAAGCCGGGGACGGCTGGATCTGGCTGGACCGGACGGGACGCGCCGGGAGCCCGTACGACAACAGCCCTTGACCTGTTGGTGCAGGTCAAGGGCTGTTGGTGCGCCTGGTGGCGGGTAGAGGATTCGAACCTCTGTAGCTTTCGCGACGGATTTACAGTGTGCCGACGATCCCGACCCTCATCCGGCCGCTGACCTGGCGCTTCGTCTCCCCCGCCGGGCCAACCGGCGCAGTCCCGCCCACTATTCGCCCACCGTGGCCGGCCTGCCCACCAGCAGGAAGCTGACCTGAGCCAGCCACTCCAGCCAGCCCGCCAAGTTCACCGAACTTGGCTAGGGATTTTTTGGGGGTCCGGATGGCCCAGGGCGATGACCGCAGCCATCGCAGCGGCGATGCCGCCCATGGTGAGCTGGAATCCGGAAGGAGCTTCGGCGAAGCCAGCAGAGGCCGCCGCGCCCGTCGTGCATGCCGCGAGGATGGCCCGGAGGGCAGCGCGGCTACGCCGGGGAACTCTGGCCATACAGGAAGTGTGGCAGGTCGGGTAAAGGTCATCCGAGCGCGCCGCCGATCTTGTCGTTCATGCCGTCGTCCCCGCCGTCGACGCAGTTGGCGTATACCCGGAGCAGGACCGCGACCCCGTGGCCGAGGCGTCGGGCGACCTCGGTCGGCGGTACTCCGGCGTTCAGCCACAGGGACGCCGCAGCGTGACGAAGGTCATACGGACGACGGACCAGCGGCGAGGCGACCTGTTCCTCTGTCAGCGCCTTCTCACGCGCGAGCTTCCACCACCGGTCGTACACCGACTCAGACAGCGGCCCGCCGTGCAGCCCGTGGAAGAGCCGACCATCGCGCGCCGTGCCGTACCGGCGCAGGTGCACGCAGAGCAGTTCGACCTGTTGGGGAGGAATCGAGACGGTTCGCGTCTCTTTGTCCGCCCGATGCTTGAGCCCACGCCGCTCGTGAGGCTGCCCGTCATCGGTCCAGTGCGACCCAGCGCGCGGCGAGGTACCCGCCAACGTCACCCGACCCCACCCGTACTCGATTTTCTCGTGATCGCAGGACCGGCCCGGCTGGACGGTGACCGCGTCGACCAGGTCCACGCCGCAGCCGACGCACCGACCCGGCAACACGCAGTCCGCCCGCCGCAGGTCCGCCGCTTCAGCCGGACGCATGCCCGCGTAGTAGAGGCAGCCGAAGAAGGCGACCACCCGGTCAGCCCGGTTGCCGAGAGATTTCACCGCTTCCAGCAGCGCCGCCACCTGGGCCGGGTTGGCGACCACCCGACGGTCGATCGACTGGGCGACCTCGGGTGCCTTCCACTGCACCCGGTCGACCGGGTTGGCGTCGAGTAGTTCCAGCTCCACCGCGTACCCCAGGGCGTTGTAGAACGTCGCCCGCTTGCGCTGCACCGTCGCGGCCGCCGCCGGCTTACCGTCCAACCGCAGGCACAACCCGTCGAGTACGCGACGCACCATCACCGGCGAGTCCAGCTCGACCACCGGCAACGACGCCGATTCCAGCCAGGCCAGGGCCGCCGCATGCTCGCCGGGCACCTCGTCCGACCAGCGTCGCGGGTTGAACCCGTACAGGTACAGCGCCTCACGCAGCAGTTCATCGGCCGGACGCCCCCGCTTGGCAGGCCGGGTCAAGATCACCGTGACGGACGTCAGCGCTTCGACGATCGACCGCCGCGTTTTCGCCGCCGCCCGTGGCCACTTCATTTCGACGTACGCCCGAGCGTGCGCGTACCAGGTGACGCCGAGCCGCTCGCGGATCTGGTCGACGGGACGCCCGGTCTCCGTGTCGAAGGGCTCCCCCGCGTTGGATGCCTTGACCAGGTCCGACCGGAACGACTCCGCGAGCGCCCTGGTACGGAAGGTGTCTTCGAACCGCTTACCGGCGACGGACCACCGCACCCGCCACGGCCGGGCCTTCCGGTCGGCACGCTTGCCGACGCCCCAGACCTGGAAGTCGTAGCTCTTCACGCCGCGTCACACTCCAGCGTGCCGAGCCACTGCCCGAGGACCGAGCGCCGGATGCGTAGCTCCCCATTGGGCAGCTTGATGACCCGTGGAGCCTTGCCCGTCTGCCGCCAGTAGTACCAGGTAGAGCGAGGAACCCGCAGTTCCGCCAGCACCTCTGGCACGGTCAGCAGCTCGTCATTCACTGTCTCTCCCCGTCCGTCGTCGTTCCGCCGCCAGTTGCCGAAAGGTCGTGGCTCGTCTCCTGGGCCGCCCGGTCCTTCGCGGCGAGGAGTTGGGAGCGCCAGCGGGCGCGTTCGGAGATGGAGCGCAGGAGTCGGTGCCCGAGGGGTGTGACGTCCGGGTCGTCGGGCCGGGCCAGTTCCCACGCGTGCCGGGACGAGGTCGCGCCGTCGGTGCCGGTCGCCTGGTCGACGCCGGCCAGATCGGTGGTAGCGCCGAGCAGTGCCCGGACCCAGGCGCGCGCGTCGTGTTTGTGGTCGGTGAGGGTTTTGCCGGACCAGTCGCGGGAGATGAGGATGCGCCGGCCGCCGATGCCGAGGGTGGCGCGTTGGTGGACTTTGCCCCGGCAGCGTCCGGGCCGCAGCTTCGCACTGGCGTTCTTGGGCTGGACGCCGTAGAGCAGCCAGTTCGCGCACCGGTCGGTGCAGGGGGTGACCTGCAGTTGTTGCCAGAACCGTTCGAGATGCTGGCGTTGCCGGCCGCTGGTGGTGGTGTGGCAGTCGGCGGCGTGTTTGGTGATGTACTTCGTGATGTAGCGGATGGTGCGTTCCGCATCCTGCGTGCCGGGCATGACGCCGCGTGCGTCGACCTGGGTGCCGAAGCGGACCACGTGGACTGGTTCCGCGTCCGGGTCGGCGTCGACGGCGTCGAGTGCTTCCGCCCAGCTGGTCAGCGGTTGACGGGTGTGCGGGTCGACCCAGGCCGTCTGGTCGACGTCCCAGACGGGCAGGTGTTCGCCGCCGTAGTGCTGGACGTCGACGGACGGCCACCACACCTGGTGATAGGTCGCCGCCGCCACCGTCCGCAGCGTCTGTCGGGGGATGGTGCCGCGGATCGCGAAGTGCGCGTGAGGGGCGAGGCGTCGTTGGGGTTCGACGCATCCGGCGTACTGGACGTTCCAGCCTTCGCAGCGGCGGAGGTTCTGCCAGAACCGGTCGAGGAGTCGGGGGAAGTGGACCGCGTCCCAGGCGGCACGGCGGTAGTCGTAGCGGTCGGGGTTGACCGGGGTGCCGTCCGGGCGGACGGGTCCGTAGCTGTCGAGGGTGAGGGTGAGCCACATCGACGGGCGGTAGGTGGTGCCGTCGGGTGCGGTGTAGGTCTTGCCGACGGTGCGCGCTTCCACCGGTCGGCGGGGTAGGTCGGGTGCGTCCTGGCGCCGTCTGGTCGACCGCTTCCGCCGTTTGCCGTTGTCCTGCGCGTCGCCCTGGTCGACACCATCGCCGTCGGTGGTGGTCGGGGTGTGGGGTGGTGCGACGCGGCCGCGTAGTCCTTCGGCGGTGATGGCGTCTTCTACTTCGCGGATGGCGTCGTCGAGGTCGGTGACCTGCTTCCAGTCGGCTTCCCGTACGGCCGCGTCGCGTTCGAACTCGAAGTGCGCCCGCAGCACGATCAGCGCCTTCTGCTCATCCGACGCCGGTGCAGGTGGCGGCAACGGTTCGTCGTCGCGGTGCCAGCCGTCGCGGATCTGCGCCTGCCGCAGCCGCCGGTTCCGCTTCGCACACGGTGGGCATTTGTCCTCACGGGTCGCGCCGCAGGGCAGGTCGATGACCCCGGTACGGCCGGTGTCGAGGTCGGTGCGCCGCATGGCGAGCGGGCGGATGCAGACGCCGTATTCGGTGGCGACGTCGCGCAGGACATCAACCGACCGGGGCAGGCCCATCCGCGCGGCACGGGAGCCGGGCCGAGGCTGTTGTTCGACGGTCGTCGGCCGATCCGTGGCGGATCCTTCCAGGCCGGGGAGGGTGGTGGGTGCGGTCACCGGCCGACCACCATCCCGTTTGCCCGTCGCGGCTGGACGACCCCGAGCGGCGGCAACACCGACGCGTGACCGGCGACGCGGACCGGTTCGACGACCGCAGGCCGCTCGACGTGATCCGGTTCCGGGTCGGTGTCGTCGGTCGGGACCTGGTCGACGCGCACCCGATCAGCAGGACCAGCAGGACCAGTCGGGTTGGCCGCCGCAGTCGACGCCGCCGGACCAGCAGGGACAGCCGGGACAGCGGGTGCGCTGGACAGCACGACCTTGACCAGGGCCAGGAACGCCAGCGACGGCACAGCGGCCACGATCCAGCCCCACACGGACGGTTCCGCTTCCGCGACCTGCGCGGCCAACGACAGGAGTGCGAAGCCGACGAGGAGGACGGCGACGAACCCGACCGGTCGACCCGCCCGACGCCGAGCCCGGATCTCCAGCCCCAGGTAGATAGCCATCAGCTCGACGGCGACGGCGTTGGCCCAGCCGATCCAGTGGGGTTGGCCGTGAGCGACGGACAGGTCATGAACGTGGGTGAACGCCGCCGCGCCGGCCATCGAGCCGATGGCGAGCAGGATCACCAGCCGCAGCACCGTTTCGGCACGCTGCCAGGTCACGGCGTGTCCTCCCGGTCGGTGATGGTCAGGTCGATGCGGACCCGCATTCCTGGCCTGCCACGAAGGTTGAGGTAGGTGCGGAGACCGGCGAGGAGCGCGGCGAGTTGATCGGCCGGGCCGGTCGCGGTAATGCGGATCGGCCGGTGCAGGAGTCGGGCCAGCCACGGCAGCCGCAGCAGGAGCCAGGAGGGGCGGTTGAGGGATGGCATCAGGGGTTACCTCCCGGTCGGGTGGATGGTGGTGCGGATGTGGTCGGGTGGATCGCCGAGGGACGCGACGGCTTCGGACAGGCAGCGCCACAGCGCCCACGCCTCACCGGGGGTCAGGTAGACCCGGCGTCGGCCGGAGCCGATGGCGACATACAGCGGGTAGGGGTCGGGCCGGTCGGTGTCGACCCGGACAGATACCGCTGTTCCGCGCCCGCCGTCGGTGGTGGGGGTCCGCAGCCGGTAGAAGCGCCGCCCCGGCGTAGACGTCTGTGTCACCGGGAACCACCGCCGCCGCTGGTGTCGGTGTCGCCCTGGTCGTGCCGGCCGTTGTTGTCGCGCAGCAGGTTGAGTAGTGAGTCAGGCAGCAGCGGTCCGGAAGGCTTACGAGACAACGGAATCCGCCGCACACCCGATGTCGGAGACGGGTCAGGTTCGGGGATGGTTTCCCGGCCGACCTGGGCGAGGATGTCCGCAGCGGCCACCGGCGCCGGGAACTCTTCGGCCATGGTTTTGATGTCGGTGTCGGTGAGGTAGGAGAACCGGACCCGGACCGGGTCGGGTGTGCCGTCCAGCAGGACGTAGCCGACGCCTTTGGCCCACGACGGCATCTGATCCGCCAACGCGCCCCGGTTGCGTGCGCCGTCGCCCAACACCATGTCGACCTGCGACGCCTCGGTCAGACCGAGCGCGATCCGGGTGGGGAACAGGTCCCGGAACGGCAGCACCTCCTTACGCGGGTCCTGCAACGCGGCCACCACGAGGACACCGACGCCGGCACCCTGGGACAGCAGCAGCCCCAACGAGGAGGCGATGCGCTTCCGCAGCTCGACGTCTTGCAGGTACGCGGTCAGGGCCGCCATTTCGTCGATCACCACGACGACCAGCGGGTCATCGACGGTGGGTGTGTGGACGCGGACCGTGCCGGCAAGGCGTGCCTGCCGCTCCCGCAGCACGGCGACCGCCTCATCGAGGAGATCGGCCATGGCGTCGAAGGAGGTGGAGGCGAACCGGGCGAACATCGGCCGGCCGAACGCGAATTCCATCCCGCCCTTGGGGTCGATCACCCACAGCCGGACCAGCCCGGACGCCACCCCACCCGCCAACGAGCGCACGAGGGACCAGAGGACGGAGCCTTTCCCGCGTCGGGTCGCCCCACCGATCAGCACATGCGTCGCCAACAGCCGCAGGTGCCACGTGCGGAGGTCTTCCCGCACGGCCAGCGGGAGCGCGGTGAAGTCCGGGACGGTCGGCACCGGGAACGGTGGGACCGTCTTCCGAAGGGCATCGGTGCGGACCAGGACGATGTAGACGACGTCGGGCCGGTCACGGAACCGGTAGGCGTCGGCCTGGCGCAGCAGCCACCCCACCCAGCCACCGCCACGCACCGGCAGTTCATCGGGGCGTTCGGTGTAGACGCGGGCGTGCCGCCGGCCGAACGCGTACGCCAACTGCTCCGTGGCACGTTGGAAGTCGGCGGGGGTCTGCCCGCGCAGCATCCGCACCGACAACACATCCAACGCCTGGTCACAGTGCACGGCCAGAAGCTGCGGCAACACCGTCTGGTGCTGGTAGACCCGCGACAGGTCACACATGGTCATCGCTTCACGCCACACCCGCCGGTACACGACCGTGTGCCGCCACCGGCCGAGCACAGGCCCGGCGCACCACACCCACCAGGACGATTCGTGCCGCCACCGCCACAACGCCGACCCCAACCCCGCCAACACGACCGGAGTCACCAGACCGGGCACGCCGTAGTCGAGGTACACGGCGACCGTGATCACCGAGACGGTGAGGATGCGGGGGTGCTTGAGGCACCACCACAGGCCCCGACCGGTCCACCGCGCGAGCAGGCCGAGAAGGACCGCCCACCAGGGCAGCCGCAGCCGGCGGGGCCGGACGACGAGCAGATCACCGGAGACGGTGGTGACGACCTCACCACGCGGACGCCCCATCACCGGCCACCACCGACGACCGGGAGGAAACGGCCGCGAGCGTCGCGCAACCTTGGGAACGGCAACACCAGCTGACCCGCGCACAGCCCACACCGGGCCGCATCACCGCCGACGGTCACGGCGTTGGTGGCGTTGTCGGTGTCGCCCTGGGCGTCGTCGGTCGGGGTGGGGGTGAACATGTTCTTGCAGTCGGCGCAGCGGATCCGCGCCCGATTTTGGGCGCGCTTAACCTGGGACACGTCGGAACCTCACCGAATCTGAGAAAGAGGAGTGGGGGGAGACACCAGGGGTGGGGCTGCCGTCCGCCAAGACCAGACAGCCCCACCCCGAACCGAGTGCTACGAGCCGGAACCCGCAGCGGCGCGCGCCTTACCGTTGGAGGCCGCGCCGGCCGGGGCGCGCATCCCCGACGCCCGCAGCGAGTACGCCATCCGTCCGTTGGACGCCACGTACGGCGTGACCGTCATGTCGTCGAACTCCACCGCCTCGAACGGCGTGCCGGTCGGCGGGACCGGCTGGTGGTCGGCCGAGATCTTGACCGTGGTTTCCCGCGACCGCTTGCCCAACTCCGGGTCGAGGTCCATCACCCGGACCTGCCACACCCGCTGGCCCGTCAGCTTGTCTTTCGCCGGCGACCGCCGACCCGTCTTCTCGTCGTAGTCCTCGACCTCACCCAGCGACTCGGGCACCAACGCGCACCCCGCCGGGAACACGTCCGAACACCGGACCGAGAACCTCGTTCCGCCTCGCAGAGCCATCTCTGCAACTCCCAACTTGTAGTAACGTCTGCCAACCGGCAGGACCAAAGGTAGGGACTACTTGGCAGACATGTCAACGAGTCTCGGAAAGTGGTCCGGTATACCCCGAATGACCCTTGCGGACAGCCCCGCAACCCCGCCCAGACCGGCTACCGGGTCGACGGACGTCGACGGGCACGCGAAAAGCCCCGCCGGTCGGTGTGGACTAGGCGGGGCGGGACGAGCGCCGGGTTAGGGCAGGGTGACCGTGGTGTTCAGCTTGGCCAGCGCTCTGACGCGGGTGTCGATGATCCGCATCCGGGTCGCGTGTTCGCCGGGTTCGCGGTGCGCGGCCTGGCTGGTGACCTGACCGGGCCACTTGCGATACAGCAGGCCGGTTTCGGCGTGGAAGAAGCCGCCGGTGATGGTGCTCGCGGCCAGGAGCAGGCCGGTGTCCTCGGACGCGGGCAGGGCCATCCAGCCGCCCAGGGCGAACAGCACATCCGTCCGCAGACACAGCGTCGCCGGATGCACCGGTGCCCGGTAGTTGTTGGCGAGCCAGAACGCGTGCACGTCACCGCAGGCGATCGGCCCGGCGGGCGGGTCGGAGTCGAAGCCGACCGTTGACCCGTCCGGCAGCAGATCCAGCACCCGCGACGTCGACCACCCGATCGACGGGTGCGCGGTCAGGGCGGCGATGTCCCGGGCGAGGACACCGGGGGTGAGCTGGTCGTCGGCGTCGAGGACCTTCACCAACGGCCCGTCGACCCGGTCCATCGCGAGGGTCCGGGCGACACCGGGGCCGCCGGGTCGGCCGACACCGACGGAGATACGCGGGTCGTCGGGCAACGCGTCGGCCACAGCCCCGGTGCGCCCGTCCTCCTGGACCAGCCACCGCCACCCCCAGCCGTCCGGCATGTCCTGGGCGACCAGGGAGGCGTAGGCGTCGGCGAGATAGCCGATGCTCGGCGGGTGCACCGGGGTGATGACCGAAACGACCTGGGTCAAGCAGGCCACCGCGTCAGCGTGTTCGAGTACACGAGCTCGGTGCGGTCGCCGGGCATGACGACGTCAGCGACCTCCACCACCCGCTCACCGATGTCCACCGACGTTTTCCGCACGGTCAGCACGGACACGCCCGGATCGATGTCGAGGAGTTCGGCCTCATCCGGCGACGGAGGCCGCGCCCTGATCTCGTCGACGATCCGGTCCAGTTCGATCCCGACCGTGTACAGCTGATGCTGCGTACCGCCCGGCCACGGCTCGTTCGCCGCGTCGAGCAGGTCCGGGTTCCCGGCGATCAACGCCACCGGCAGGAACGAGTACGACACCGACAACGGAGCCGACTCCGTGCGCGTCGTGGTCCAGTACACCCGCCGCAGCAACTCCGTACCCGGTTCCAGGCCGAACGCGGCCGCCATCTCGGCATCGGCCGGGACGCGGGTGTACTCGGCGTGGAACTTCAGATCATCGACCGTCAGCCCGGTGTCATGCTCTGTGCCGCCCGTCGCCCGCCGTTCCGCGTCGGGGAGTAGGACGCGGTCCTTCTCCCACTGGTAGCGCTCCGTGTTGCGCCGCCGCACCCGCTGACGCGGAGCCCGTACGTAGGTGCCCCGCCCTTGTTCTGCGCGGACCAGGCCCCATTCCCGCAGCTGCCGGATCGCGTTACGGACACTCGTGCGCGACAGGCCCGACGATTCGGCCAACTCGGTTTCCGACGGCATCAACGTGCCCGGCGGCATCTCCCCGGACAGGATCTGACCCCGCAACTGCTCAGCGAGTTGCAGATACCGGGGTCGCCAGTCCTTGGCCGTCACGCCAGCAACGCTACCCCCTAGACGTTCATACGTCTGCCAGGTGGTCGGCGCTCCCGCACGGTCAGCCCACACCCCGCCCCGCACCACCCTGCGGCTGATCCTTTGGGTCATGGGCCGATCACCAGCGGCTCCATATCGGCCGGCACCAGCACCGTGTAGACCGCGCCGCCGGACTCCTGCCGCACCGACAACAGCGCCGCCGTCGGGAACTCCGGCACCTCGTCGGTGTCGACGACCAGGACCACGCCGCCGAACAGCAGCACCCGCATCCCCGGCTCCAACTGCGCCGCCCGCCGGTACGCCAACCCCTCCACCCGTTCCGTCGGGCGGGTGAACGCGTGCAGCAGCCGCGTCGCCTGGTTCAGGCCGCCGAGGAACCGCGCCGCCGGACCCGGCTGCAGCAACACCGTCTGCGTCGACGCGTACCGGGTGACGTCCACCTTCACGCGCACATCCGACACCGCCCCGTGATCGGCGATCACATCCGCACTCACCCAGCCCGTGCGCTCCGTTCCCGCCGTCACCAGACCGGCCCGGTGCATCCGGTCACGCGGACCACACCCCGCGCACCACACCGGACACAACACCAGCCCACCCGGCCGGGCATCCTCCCCGTTCACGAGCCGCCCGCCTTCCCCCGGTCGGCACCGTTGGTGTCATCGCCCGGTCCGGTGCCGGCCGCGTCGGCGTCGGCGAGCAGGCCGGTCAACGCGTCGACGAGCTTGCGCACCTCCGACAACCGCAACTCAGCACACCCCGCGCCCAGCCACGGCGCAGCCGCGTGCACCGCCACCACCGGCGGCAACCGGTCACCACCGATCAGATACGCGACCACACTGCCGCCCGCGACACGAGGCGTGCCCACCTGACACAACCTGGACCGGTGCCGCCGCGCCATGTGCGCAAAGAGTGGTGGCACGACGTGCCCGCACCGATCCCGCGCACACCACGCCGGATGCTCCACCTTCTCCGCGCCACCGCCGACCGGGGTCACCGCGACCACCGCCCACCAGCAGCCCGGAACCGCTGACCCACCGTCAACAACGGCGCACCCACCACCAGCGGAGACACCTCCGTCGGCTCCACCGCCCACCCAGGAACGACACGGGCCACCGCCCGCACAGTCGGGCCGGTCCGACGTCGACGACGCCACCACGCCACCAGACGCGAAGTCCTCATCATCAGCACCTCCCACGCTGACAGGAGACCGGCGACCCCGCACGCAACGGGGGGAACGCACAGAGCCGCCGGCCCCACCGCGAGGTACGGCGCACCGCCCGGCGGGCGGAGTCGGGTAACGCCGCACCCCGACCAGGACGCACACCACCCGCACCCCCACCACGGGAGGTGCCATCAGGCAGTACGCGAGCGTGTGGCCGGGACACCACCGCAGCCAACCCCTTGATCACGAGCGGCTAACTCGGCCACACACAGGGAAACGTACCTACAAGTGGACCTGTTGTCCAGACGTAGAAACGAGCAGCCAGACGGCACTTGACTACACAACAGACAGGTAACGTGACACGAGTGCCAACCCCGCACTACGGAACACCCCGCTACCGCCGCGTAGCCGACCAACTCCGCGACCGCATCACCAGCGGCGCCATACCACCCGGCGCACTCCTACCCGCAGAAACCGCACTCGCCAAAGAGTTCAACGTCGCACGCGGCACCATCCGCGCCGCCATCAACGCCCTACGCCAAGACGGACTCGTCACCACCGAACACGGCCGAGGCACCCACACCCGACCAACACCCGCACCGCGCAGCGCCGACCGCGACCACCAAGCCGACGCAGACCGAGCGACCGCCGCCAGCGACTCCGGCGCACAACGCCGCTATGTCGTCCACATCCCGATCCACGCCCGCGACCTCACCTCAGCCATCGCAACAGCCCGCACCATCGCGGCGACCCTCGTTGACGCCCGCCCTGACCTACGCGGACTCGACTACCGCAGCGCCACCGTCACCGCCGACGAGGACCAGGCCCAGCACCATCGGGTTATCTGAACCAATGTCGAGTGCGCTTCTCGGACCCCACGTGACCTCCGAGTGCGGGCCAGAAAAGCTTGTAGTGCCGACAGAGACTCCGGTGGTCGCAATTGAAGAAGATCCTGCCATACACTACCTCAGGCAGTCAACGCATCACAGTCACTACCGACACCACATACACGTCGCCGATACCTATATTCGCCAGATCCGAAGGTGTGGCAGTTAGGTCGCTACAAACCTTCAATCACAGGATAGGCTACGTGACAGAGCTACTAAAATCCTGATCGCGACCCACGAAACCGGCATGTAAGGCCAGCACCATTGGCCGCTCGGACGCGGACGCAGTTCGAACCGCACGTCTTGCACCCGTAGGCCAATCTCAATCTCGCAGTTATGACCGAATGCCTGGTTTAATGTTAGCTGCAGTCCTACATCTCAGAGTCGTCTTCCGCAGCTTCCTCGACAGCTTCGACGCTAGAAAGAAATACGTGGTGTCGATCATCCTTAGCAAGGTATGCGAGAAAGGATTCCCGAATCTTCTGCGACTCCTTATAGTAGCTCCTAAAGGCCCCCGAAGCGACTCTCGCTTGATCCGATGTGGGCGGGATAGGTATTCTAATCTCGCGGTAGCGAGACCCAACATCTTCACGATTGGTCTGCATAAAGATGACACGCCCCCATTGGCGACGAACAGCCTTCAGCGTCATGGCCCAAAGAAGATAGAAGTTGTCAAACGGCGCCCCGTCCATCGCGCGAAGGACAAGCATCTCTTTGGTCAGAACCACACGCTCTTGGCCCGGCATGAGGACAGCAAACTCGCCGATGTTCTTTGAGGTTCGGATTGGTGTAATCAGATCCCAAGCCTGTAGCCCGGAATCCGAACCACCCCAGAACCGTTCCGCAACCACGCTCGATACGCGATTGCTAGGGTTTATGTTTATTAGACCAGCCCGCACATCGCTCACTTTAATGTACGGAACCTCGCCTGTGCGTAAATCAGCCGAGGGACTACCATGGCCCGCGCTGGCCCTCACCCACCGCCGGCCTATAAGGTCACCCAACGATGCACTCGACCACCCGTCAAAATCGTCACCGTCGAGCAGGGCATCGAACTCTCGCTGTGGCCGCTCATCGAAGTAGGCTGGCACAGCAAGGAACGGCTCATCATGATTGAGCCTTACCCACCGGCTAGTGTCCCCAGCGCTGGGCGTGAGGCCGGCCAAAAGCCTGTCTACGTCGTCGGCCATCCGGTCGTCGATAATCCCCGTACGCTGACCTGTTGCGGCATCAACAACGTAAAGCTCCTCACCATCTTTGTTGATGCCGCAGGTCGGAGCGTACGAAATGAACACTTCACCGTCGCGGAACCAAGCCGGCTTATGCACCACGCCAACTACCTCTTTTCCAGAATGTAAAAATTCGTCTTTGCGCGGCAAAATCCCTGGAAAGCCTCCATCGGAATATTCACCGCACCTCGGAGAGTGAACCTTTCCTCTAGCCAAGAAGTGAACCAACGATACGAAGAAGAGAAGAAGTACGTCTCGGGCAAGATGATTCCGAGGCGCCCACCTGGCATGAGTAGCTGATGGGCACGCTCAACGAATACGAGCCCAATCTCAACATCCCTGTGCTCGCGACCGCCCGCTCTTGTTACCGTGTAGCCGTTACGCTTTCCGTCATTCCTTGAAACTCTTAGATTTCTACCGAATGGCGGATTCGTGATGACGACCGAGAAGGCACCGTCTTGCACCGATGGCGGAAGATGTGGGTAGTCGCGCTGCCATCGGTCTTTCAAAAGTGAATCGCCGACATGAATGTGAGCCGATCCGTCGCCAAGGATAACCATGACTGCACGCGAAAGCTTGACATTGATTGAATCCTTGTCGATGCCGAACACATTACGATGAGCCCACGTCCTAGCGGCGCCAGGATTCGCACCAACCCCCATCTTACTAATGTGCCGGAATGCCTCAACCAAGAAGCCGCCCGTACCGCAGGCCGGATCGATAATCTTGTCACCCGGCCGGATATCCATGAGTCGCACCGCGCTCGAGATCACCCTTTGAGGAGTAAAATATTGGCCCTCGCCAGCCTTCAGGTTCGCCCTACGAAAAACCTGGAAGGCCGATGAAACCGCCTCGGCGCCGACCTCTAGGAGATTCAGACTACTAAGCTCGTAGACGGCTGCTTGAATTGTGTGATCATCCAGGAAAAGACCAGGCTCGTTGTCGTTTGCGAAGACATCCCCGTTCTTAGTGCGAAGCTGGTCGAACTGCCTTCGAATTGTCCTTGCGGTTGCGCTCTCAGCTGCAGAAAGCTGGAATGCGAGCGGCTCACGAGGCTCGAAGGATCCCTGCGTATCCGAATCGAGCTTTAGCAGAAGAAGGTTACACAGTTGATTTAGCTGTCCGTCGGATCGCGTAGATTTACTATCCCGAGCGACGATCGCATCGAGCAGCCGCTTGAAGACAGCCTTGAGCCTCCCGCCATCCGGTATCACGAGGTCACTATAGGTTAATGGCTTCTCGCTGGGCTGCTCAAAATTGTCGCCCGGGCGAGGAATTCCGCCACCCCCGCGATGCTGGAAGGTGCCGTCTGCCCGCTTCAGAACAGTAAGGGATTCGCTGCCATTGCTCCAGTAGCCTACCCGGGCTCGCGGCTCTCTCGCTAAGTAGATCTCGAGCTGGGAGGCACCTTCTGACAGGGTCGGCGCCTTGAACTCGCAAATCACTAGCAGATGCTCCCACTGCCCTACAGTGCTCACATCATCAAAGATCGCCAGGTCGACAGGCCAGCCTGCGAATGACTTCCCCACCTCGCGCTTGGCAGCGTCGTGCGGCGACTGCGGAACTCTCCACTCAGGTTTCCACTGAAGTTGTGACCGATCCCATCCTGCCGCAAGCAGGGCATCGATTGTAGGGACGCGGACCCGCACGTGTTCCGGTCCGCCTAGCGCCCCTCGGGGCTGTGTCGCTTCTGGTGCCACGGCCGCATAGCCTACCGAATAAAAGCCGCTGACGACAGAACCGGCCGGCGTCTAATGCTAGTCCCAGGCCGGCTCAGTTGCCGTACTGCTCACCAACTAGCGCCTCCACCAGGCAGCATCGGACAACGTTGGGGCCAACCAGCAAGGCGGGAGGACGTGCGACACAAAGCTCGACAAATCGATTGATCACGCGAGACAGCAGGCCACATCGAGGCTCCAAGGATCGACTTCATGTCCGGGGAAAATTCGCTCGTCACTGCAAGTGACCCCAGAGCCAGACTGACCGCCAACTCCAGGAATTAAATGGTTCTCTCCTTAGAAACATTCTTAATCCGAGCCACCGTCTGACACCTCAAGGATTGAAAACTCCTGCTCTGCTCTCAGATTATCCGCAATGTCCTTCAAAGATCCCTGATCTGGCACGTGCCAATGCAACGTACCTGCGACATTCACACTCTTACCCGAGGCCATCTCTCGCATCTTTCGCACGAGGCCACTAGGCGAGTACCATTGCCCATCAATCTGCCATTGAAGCGGATTCCTCGCATGGTTGCGCCACTGCGCAAGTCCGCGATCCGGGTTCGCGGCCAGCCACTCGGTCATTTCGCGGCGCTCGGGTCGAGTGGTCGGCCGAAACTCAAGTACGGTTCCGTCCGGAATTCGCGCCGCCGCGACGATCGTCTTGACAGCGTCAACCTGCCTGCCTTTTTCTCCTGCCGATGGGATCCTATATCCAGGACGCAGCTTCGGAGGCTTGTGGCCAGCCCTAATCCCTTCGATTGCACTACGAGCTACGCGCTGAATACGCTCCGTATTGCGAACGGCTGCGATGATATGACTTGTTGTACCGTATTCGGCATCGATTGCCTGCAGGCACCACCCAAGCGATCGCTCAGCCAGAGTAGGGACTTCCGTCAGCTGCGCGTTCCAGCCGCTGTCAGGATCACCAATGCCCTTGTTGTTCAGATTCTTAAAGACAACATGGGTGATAAGAAGATCCCCGTAACCCGCCATCGCGGCGGCGCGCCATAGCAATCCTTCGCGAAGCCCAGCTAACCGCTCTCGTACCTGGCGCAGTAGCTGCACCGACCGCCAGACCTGGTGAACATTCGGCGCAGATCCGAAGATGTTCTTATACACGTCATCTTTCCAGATGGCGGAGAGTTCACGCTTGGCAAGGGCGGCGTACTCGGCGTTGGGATGAGTAGCGGCCAGAGCTTCTGCAACCTCGCTAATCGACGTACCGTGCTCCTGATCAGGTAGCGGTTCGCCGCGCTTGAAGACGTAACTTAGACTGAGTTCGAACGCGAATTCATCTCGTAGTTTGATTTGAACTTCATCCAACGATTTGAAGTCGCGGTCTTCGATCGGATTCTGCGTGTTGGTGCTCGTCGTAACCAGGTCACCGAAGCCCGGAGGACAATCTTCAAGCGAGATCAGCCTCACTAAGACACGGCCACGCTCTGCGGTGGCGGGGTCGGCAACGTACGCCGTGTGAATGGCACTGACTGTTTGCGCGCCATTTACTACGCTAGCGCGGCGCAAAGCCAGCTCACCCACACCGCCGAGAATCACTTTTCGGACCGGCTTGATCGAGTCGCATAAGATGGTTATGCCGTTGCTAAAATACCAAAAATGCTCCGGTTCCTGCAGGAGCGTGTTTCTTATCTTTACGTTGACGTCGGTGCTATCGAGGGAATCTCTGATGTTTCTGGCAAAAAGCCCGCGTCTGTGTTGGCTAAAGATGTCGGCTAAATCTGGGACTGTCATCGTTCCATACATGGCCTTGTATGGGCTTGATTCTTGTCCGATCCCTTCCAGTCGTACCGTAACGTCGATGTTTGACGTTGCGGCTTCGCCAAGGATCGCCCGATGGAAGTCTCTTAAATCGAGGATCTTGTAGTCGACCATTTCTTCGACTTGATTGAACGGAGCAATCTTTTTCTCAAGCAGCTTACGAACGTTCGCATTAATCGGCTCAGTTCGCATGAGCGCCAACACGAGTACAATCCTCGGTGTTCCGGTTTTAGTGTCGAATGCGATATCGAGTTCCGGAACATGCCTCTGGAAACGTTGGTTAAACGCAGTGAACTGCAGGTCGAGCATCAAGTCGAGGCCTTCGATCATCTTATGGACCTCAGCCTCTCCAAAGCCGCCCACGGCCTTATCGCTCCACTTGGCCTGGTATAGATATATCCTTGGGCGCGCGGTCCGCCGGTCCACGCTGATTGCATCTAGGCCCCGGTCGTCACGCCCGTCGAATACAGAATCTGCCGCTATTTGGTCGTTACACGGATGCTCGATTTGTCGGGCAAGGGCAGCCAAGCCGCGACTTAGGAACTCTTGCTCCCGCTTCTCCTCGGAAATGTTCGGCCTGTCAGACATGCTAATCAAAGGACCAAATCGATCTTTAATCGCGTTTCGGACAAATCTGACCTGGACGACACTCAATGTTTCCCCCTGTGGGCAGCGGCGAATGTGTCACTGTAGTCCCGTGGCGCGCTACTGACGAGTCGATGCCTCCAGAGCTTCAATCAGAGCGCGTCGGTAAGGGCCGCGTGACCTCGACGCCGGGTTGTTCTAGCACCAAGCCAGCTCCGGACGGGCTCTGCTCGTACTGCGTCCGGCCGCAGGAGCTTCGTACCGTCCTTCCGGCGGAGCGACTACTGTGGTGTCGGGCTCTGTGGTGGGCTCTGTGGCTCCTGCCGAATTGCTCTGTACTGGATCAAGGCGCGCCGCGCCCGGCGCGGCGCGCGGGCGGAACGCCGGCCGGCGGCAAGCCGCCCCGGCTGCCTCCGGCGCCGGGGCGGGAACCACCGAGAGCCGCCGGGCAGCCGCCCGCGCGCCCGCCTGGTGGCGAGCAGGGTTACCGTGCGATCGTGATGAGGCTCGACCCTGCGACAGCCGAGGACCTTCGGAACGTGCTCTACGACCTGGGCGAGCACCAGGCCGCTGGCAGGCCCGATCCCCCACATGGACGGCGGGACCAGCGACCGACTCGGCGCGCTCCTGCGCGACCTTGACGCCATGCTGAGCGGACCCGGCAGGTTCTCCTAGCCACTTGAGGCGCGGCCGTACGGAAGCCGGCGGGGCTGGTCGCCGTCGAGGTCGGGGCTTCCGGCTGCCGCGCCAGTCCAAGAACGGGACCGGCTTGCCCCCGAGCTGCCCGCTGACGGCCCGTACCGCCGCGTCCCACATCCCAGCCGCCCCGGCACCCGTACGGCGTCCGTGGAAGCCCCAGGACCGGCCCGCCGCCCCCAGCGACCTCGCCCAGGCCCCCGCCGACCAGGTCCACGGCCAAGATCAACCTGCCCACGATCCGCCCACAGACCGCCGTAGACGGCTGGATCTGGCTGGACTGGACGGGACGCGCCGGGAGCCCGTACGACAACAGCCCTTGACCTGTTGGTGCAGGTCAAGGGCTGTTGGTGCGCCTGGTGGCGGGTAGAGGATTCGAACCTCTGTAGCTTTCGCGACGGATTTACAGTCCGCTCCCATTGGCCGCTCGGGCAACCCGCCAGGGCGTGCCGCCTCGTCACGCGAGGCGACGCAGGAAAGGATAGCGGCATGCCGGGGCTCTCCCGCAACCGGGTACCGTCAGCGGGAGTCAACTGTCCAGCAACGTCCGATACACCGTCCGAGACCCGCGCACCGTCCGAGACCCGCACTGGCAGGGAGCAGATCATGGCAGCCAACCCGTCGTTCGACATCGTGAGCAAGGTCGACCGGCAGGAGATCGACAACGCCCTCCGGCAGACCGAGAAGGAGCTGTCCACCCGCTTCGACTTCCGTGGCACCGGCGCCGAGATCACCTGGTCCGGCGAGGAGGCCGTGACGTTGCAGGCGGAGACCGAGGAGCGGGTCAAGGCCAGCCTGGACGTGTTCAAGGAGAAGCTGGTCAAGCGGAACATCTCGCTCAAGTCGCTGGACGCCGGTGACCCACGCTCGTCGGGCAAGACCTACAAGATCGACTGCAAGGTCATCCAGGGCATCGAGTCGGACAAGGCGAAGGCGATCAGCAAGAAGATCCGCGACGACGGCCCCAAGGGTGTCCAGGCGCAGATCCAGGGCGACCAGCTGCGCGTCACCGCCAAGAAGAAGGACGACCTGCAGGCGGTCATCGCGCTGCTCAAGCAGGAGGACTTCGGCATCGCCCTGCAGTTCACCAACTACCGCTGACCCAGCTCAGGCCGGATCGCCGAGCAGGGCTCGGTCCAGGTCGACCGACGCGCGGGCCTCGGCCCGGCTGATCGGACCGGCCGGCCAGCCGGCCAGCAGCGCAGCCAGGGCGAGCGCGGCGGCGGCGAACAGGAACGCCGCCGCCGGGCCACCAACACGGTCCACGAGCACTCCGGCGACCGCACCGCCGGCCGCACTGGCACCGACCGCCATGGTGGTCACCCAGGTGTACGCCTCGTTCAGCATGCTGACCGGGGCGATCCGGCCGACCATGGTGTTCTCGACGGTCAGCGCCGGGGCGATCACGGCGCCGCCGAGTGTCAGCGCCACGCCCAGGGCCAGCGGGTGCGGCATCACCGCGTACACGACGAAACTGGCGGCGACCCCGGCGAGCAGCCAGGCGAACTGCCGGGACGCGTCGACCGCCGGTCGGCGGATGCCGAAGTAGATCCCGCCGGTGGCGCTACCGACGGCCCAGACGGCCAGCAGTACGCCGGCGAGGCTGCCGCCGTCGTCGTTGGCGCCCAGGTAGTTGGAGGCGTACGCGGGCACCGCCACGCCGGCCGTACCGAAGCCGATGCCGAGCCCGCCGACGCAGGCGAGCAACGCCGGGAAGCCGGGCACCCGCAGCGGGCCGAGGCCCCGGGCGTGACCTTCCCGTGAGTGTGGTCGCCAGCCGCGCATCGCCCTACCGAGCGCCACCACGGTGGTGCCGGCCAGGGTGAGTACGGCCGCGGCGACCAGCGCGGCCGCGGCGTCGGCGATCACGACGAGCCCGGCGACGAGCAGCGGGCCGATCACGAACACCACCTCGAAGATGGTGGTCTCGGCGGCGAGCGCGGTGTTGCGCAGCGGGTAGCGGCCGCTGGCCGGGCTGGTCAGGTTGTTCCAGGCGCCCCGGATCGCGGCGCTGAGCGGCGGATAGCTGGCACCGGCGAGGCCGGACACCAGGAACACGGCCAGGATCGAGCCGCCGCTGCGGGTGGCGAACAGCAGGGCGATCAGGGCGACCGGGTGGGCGATCCCGGTGGCCAGCAGCACCGGGCTCGGGCCGAGCCGGTCGGCGATCCGCCCGGCGACCGGGCTGAGGGCCGCACCGGCGAGGGCGTAGACGCCGCCGGCGATCGCGGCGAGTGAGTACCGGCCGGTGGAGTCGCTGATCACCAGCAGCAGGGCGAGCGGGGTCATGCCGATGCTGAGCCGGCCGATGACGCCCGGGATCAGCAGGGTGGGTCCGCCGGGGATGCGCCAGACGGCGACATACTTCCGCAATCCGGACACTGTTCCGTTCCCTTCACCGGCTGGTGGCACCGGCGGCCGACGTGCTGCGGACCTGCCGATGGGCCGGCGGCGGTAACGACCGCTCGGCCTGCCGACCCTAACCCGCTGACGGCCCCGCACCCCACCGGTTTCGGTCCGGTACGGGGTGCGAGGCCGCTCACACAGGCGTATTTACAACCGGCTGTATTTACTACCGGCGCTGCACCGGACCGCCGGCACCGGCGTACGCCAGCTGCTCCAGCCGGGCCACCCGCTGCTCCATCGGCGGGTGGGTGGAGAACAGCGCGGCGAATCCGCCCTTGCGCAGCGGGTTGTCGATCATCAGGTGGGCCGAGCTGGCCAGCTGACCCTCGGCCGGCAGCGGCATCCGCTGCGTACCCATGTGGATCTTGCGTAGCGCGCTGGCCAGCGCGAGCGGGTCGCGGGTCAGCGCGGCGCCGGACGCGTCCGCCTGGTACTCGCGGTTACGGCTGATCGCCAGCTGGATGATCGACGCGGCCAGCGGCCCGAGGATCAGCATGGCGAGCAGCGCCGCCGGGTTGGCGCCCTCGTCGTCGTCCCCGCCGCCGAACGGCAGGAACCAGGCGAGGTGGGCCAGCATGGTGACGATGCCGGCGAGCGACGCCGCGACGCTGGAGATCAGGATGTCCCGGTTGTAGACGTGGGACAGTTCGTGCCCGATCACCCCGCGCAGTTCGCGGTAGTCGAGGATCTGCACGATCCCCTGGGTGACGCAGACCGCCGCGTTGGCCGGGTTACGCCCGGTCGCGAACGCGTTGGGCTGCATGGTCGGGCTGACGTAGAGCCGGGGCATCGGCTGCCCGGCCTCGGCGGCCAGCTCCCGGACCATCCGATGCAGCGCCGGGAACTGCGCTTCGCTGACCGGCTGGGCCCGCATCGAGCGCAACGCGATCTTGTCGGACCAGAAGTAGGTGCCGGCGTTCATCGCCAGCGAGACTCCTACGGCGATCATCAGGCCGCCGCTGCCGCCGAACCAGTAGCCAACGCCGAGGATCATGGCGGTGAGCAGGCCGAGCAGGGCTGCCGTTTTGAGACCGTTGTGGTGGCTGTGCACGTTCACTCCCTCTCCACCGGGTCATCTGGAGGACCCCACGGCAGGTGCAACGCTCACGTACCCACTGCGCATCCCGCAATAGCTGAGAGTTAGCTGTCAATCAAGACCTGGCGGGCATGTTTCACTCAGTCAGGAACTCTCACTCAGCCCGCGACGACGTCAAAGACCACCTGTGGTGCGAATCCGAGCAGAACGGCCAGAACGGTCGCGACGGCGAGCGTCGCCACCACCGGCCACGCCACCGGGCCACCGGGCACCGGCACTGCGCCACCAGGTGCAGGCACGCCACGAGCCGAGGACTGCGGCGCCGGCTCCCGGGCGTACAGCGTGGCGCTGACCCGCAGGTAGTAGACCAGGCCGAGGACCGCGTTGACGGCGACCACCAACGCCAGCCAGCCGGCCCCGCCGACCAGCAGCGACCGGACCACCGCCACCTTGGCGAACAACCCGGCCAGGCCCGGCGGCAGACCAGCCAGCCCGATCAACGCCAGCGTCAGCGCGGCACCGACCCACGGCCGACGGCGGGCCGCGCCCGCATACGCGGCGATCAGGCCGCCGTCGCCGGCCGCCGGCCGCAACGCCACCACCGCCGCGAAGGCGGCCAGCTCCAACAACACAAAGAAGACGGTGTACGCGAAGACCGCCGCGACGGCCACCGCCTGCTCCTCGACGCCCCGGCCGGCCACCCCGGCGGCCGCCGCCAGCGGCACCAGGATGTACCCGGCCTGCGCGATCGACGACCAGGCCAGCAGCCGCACCATCCGCCGCTGCCGCAGCGCGACCAGGTTACCGACCGTCATGGTCGCCACCGCCAGCACCGCGAGCACCGGCCCGGACGCGGCCAACTGCGGGGTGAGCCCTTCGGTCACCACCGCGACGATCGCCACCACACCGCCGAGCTTCGACGCGGTCGACAGGTACGCGGCGACCGGCAGCGGCGCACCGTCGTAGGTGTTCGGCGCCCAGGCGTGCAGCGGCACCGCCGCCACCTTGAACGCCAGACCGGTCAGCAGCAGCACCACACCGACCCGGGCCAGCCGGGCCTGCCCGTCGGCCGAGCCGCCGACGACCGTACCGGCCGGCTCGGCCAGGCCGCTGGCTCCGGCGAGCAGGTCGAGGTGCACCGCGCCGTACGCGGCGTACAGCAGCGCCACGCCGAGCAGCGCCACCGCCGTGGACACCACGCTGACCACGAAGAAGCTCACTGCCGACTCGGCCGAGGCGGCCCGCTGCCGGCGCAGCCCGACCAGGATGTACAGCGGCAGGGTGAGCGTCTCCACCGCCACGACCAGGGTGATCAGGTCTCCGGCGGCGCCGAGCACCACCCCGCCGGTCATCGAGCAGACCAGCAGGAAGCAGTACTCGCCGGCCGGCACCGCACCGGAGGTCAGCAACGGCGCGGACAGCGCGAGCACCCCAGCGGTGAGCGCCGCGAACAGCAGCGCGACCAGGGCGGCCCGGCTGTCGGCGACGTATGAGCAGGCGAACCCGCCGTCGACGAGCCCGCCGGACGGCAGTCCGCCCTCGGTGGGTACGGCGGACGGCGTACCGCAGAAGGTGGCCCGTGCCGGATGCGCCAGCGCCACCAGCGCGGCGAGGCCGACCCCGGCGGCACCGGCGACAGCGGTCGCCCCGGTGACCGCCCGCCGGCTGACGAACAGGTCGGCCAGCAGCACCGCGA
The DNA here is from genome assembly GCF_049179115.1 of Solwaraspora sp. WMMB762. Taxonomy (NCBI): domain Bacteria; kingdom Bacillati; phylum Actinomycetota; class Actinomycetes; order Micromonosporales; family Micromonosporaceae; genus Solwaraspora; species Solwaraspora sp. WMMB762. Next base: position 5,485,136 of record NZ_JBMHMD010000001.1, on the reverse strand, counting down.
CCGCGGTCGCCGCCGCCAGGTACGCCGGAAGCAGCGCCAGGTGGTCGATCGTCTGTGCGGCAGTCCCGTCGGTCACCGGATCACCTCCAGCAGGATCGTGACCGGCGACTCGGCGACGCCGAGCACCAGCGCCGGCACCAGCCCGATGGCCAACGCCAGCAGCACCAGCGGTGCCCAGGCCAGCGCCTCGGGGCGGCTGATCGCCGGGGCGGGCACCACGGCCCGGACCGCTGTACCGGCCGGGCCGTGGGTGACCCGGCGCAGCATCCGCAGCAGGTACGCGGCGGTCAGCGCCGCCCCGAACGCCGCCGCCACGGCCAGCGTCGTCCACAGTGCCCCGCCGCGCTGCCAGGCGGCGACGACGGCGAACGCCTCCCCCCAGAAGCCGGCCAGGCCGGGCAGGCCGAGTGAGGCGATCGCCGCGTAGCCGAGCAGCCCGGACAGCGCCGGGGAGCGTTCCCGCAGTCCGCCGAGCGCCGCCAACTCGCCGGTGTGGTAGCGGTCCTTGACCGCGCCGGCGAGGAAGAACAGCAGGCCGGTGATGACGCCGTGGGCGATGTTGCCGATCAGCGCGGCCTGGATGCCGGTGGCGCTCAGCGTGGCGATGCCGAGCAGCACGAACCCCATGTGTCCGACGCTGGAGTAGGCGATCAGCCGTTTCAGCTCGGTCTGCGCCAGGCACACCAGGGAGCCGACGATGATCGCGGCGACGGCGAGGGTGCCGAGCACCGGGGCGGCCCACCTGGCGCCTTCGGGGGCGACGCCGACGGCGACCCGGATCAGCCCGTACGTGCCCATTTTGAGCAGCACCCCGGCGAGGATCACGCTGCCGACGGTGGGTGCCTGGCTGTGCGCGTCGGGCAGCCAGCTGTGCAGTGGCCACAGCGGTGCCTTGACCGCGAAGGCCAGCGCCAGCAGCGTGAACGCGAAGAGCTGGGTGCCCCGGCCGAGTCCGTCGCCGCCGGTGAGTACGGTCAGGTCGGCGGTGCCGGCGGCGGTCGTCACGGTCACCACGCCGACCAGCAGCAGCACCGAGCCGGCCAGGGTGTAGATGGCGAACTTGGTCGCCGCCCGCCGGTGCGCGCCACCGGTCTGCTCCGTGCTGCCGCCCCAGCCGGCGATGATCGCGTACATCGGCAGCAGCACGACCTCGAAGAAGACGAAGAACAGCACCAGGTCGAGGGCGAGGAAGGTGCCGACGATGCCGACCTCGACGACCAGCAGCAACGCGACCAACGCCCGCCCGTTGCGCCCGTGCGGGGCGCGCCAGACGGTGTACGCGCAGCAGAGCAGGGTCAGCCCGGTGGTGAGTAGCACCAGCGGGTACGAGATCCCGTCGACGCCGAGGTGGAACCGCAGGTCCAGGGCGGGCACCCAGGGCAGGTCGAGTTGATGCCAGGGCAGCACCCCGGGTGGGCCGTCCAGCGGTGGACCGTACGCGAACCAGCCGACCCCGGTCGGGTCGCGCAGCAACGGCAGGCTGACCAGAAACGTGATCGCCGCGAAGACGGTGCCGGTGACCCGGCCGGCCCGGTCGCCGCCGACCGGCAGGGCGAGCAGCAGCGCGCCGAGCGCCGGCACGACCAGCACGGCCAGCAGGGCGAACTGCCCGACGGTCCAGCCGTCGTCGGCGTACGTCATCATCGTCGGCCCCCGCTCATCCCGCGCTCCCCAGGGCGGCGGCGGCCGCGGTCGCCAACCCGATCAGCAGTACGCCGGCGAGGACCATGGTGACCGCCCGGGGCAGCGGGGCGGCGTGCCAGCGGCGCAACCAGTCGCCCAGCCCGGTCACTGCCCGGCCGGTGCCGGTGACCGTGCCGTCCACGCCGGACTCGTCGCCGACCCGGGCCGCGGCGGCGAGCGCCGTCACCGGGCGGACCACCACGGCCCGCTGCACCGCGTCGAGCCAGAACGCCGCCGCGAACGCCGGCCGCAGCGGGCCGAGCACCCGGGCCGGGTCAGCGGCCGGGTCACGTCGATGCAGCCACACCGCCGCGCCGACGCCGACGGCCAGCAGCAGCACCGGCAGCACCAGGTCGGGACCGAAGTGCACCAGCTCAGCTTGCACCGGTGGGAACTGGTCGCCGGCGGGTCGGTTGTCGCCCGGACCGAATCCCGCGCTGGGCTGCGGGGCGTTGAGCCAGTTTGTGAAGGTGGTGCTGAATGCGGCCAGGCCGAGCAGCCCGGCCGGCACGGCCAGCGCCAGCACCGGCCAGCGCATCAACGCCGGCGGGTCGTGCGGGTGCACGCCGGCGGGCACCCGGGAGGGCCCGAGGAAGGTCCGCAGCAGCAGCCGGGTGGCGTACCAGGCGGTGACCGCCACCCCGACGAGTCCGGCCGTCCAGACCAGCCAGCCCAGCCACGCCGGCACCGGCCCGTCGCCCGGGTGGCGGGCGGCTTCGGCGGCCGCGTACAGCACGCTCTCCTTGCTCCAGAAGCCGGCCAGCGGCGGCAGCCCGGCGAGCGCGCCGAGCCCGACGGCGGTGGCGGCGAAGGTGACCGGCATCGGCCGGCGCAGCCCGCCCATCGCCGACATCAGGTTGCTGCCGACGGCGTGGATCACGCAGCCGGCGGCGAGGAACAGCAGTGCCTTGAACGCGGCGTGGGTGAGCAGGTGAAACAGGGCGGCCGGTGGGGAGCCGACGGCCAACGCGCCGGTCATGTAGCCCAGCTGGGAGACGGTCGACCAGGCCAGTACCCGTTTGATGTCGTCGGCGGCGGTGGCCGCGAACGCGCCGAGCAGCAGGGTGACGACGCCGAGTACGCCGAGCAGTATCAGCGCGGCCGGGGCGGCGACGAAGACCGGGTAGAGCCGGATCACCACGTACACCCCGGCGGCGACCATGGTGGCGGCGTGGATGAGCGCGGAGATCGGCGTCGGGCCGGCCATCGCGTCCGGCAGCCAGGTGTGCAGCGGGAACTGGGCGCTCTTGCCGGCCACGCCGGCGAGCAGCAGCAGCGCCGCCGTGGTGACCGTGGCCGGCGGGTAGTCGTGGGCGAGCACCTCGGCGATCCGGAAGCTGCCGGCGCCGATGCCGAGCACCGCGATGCCGAGCAGGAAACCGACGTCGCCGACCCGGGTGACCAGGAACGCCTTCATGGCCGCCGCCGGTGCCTCGGGCAGCCGCCGGTCGTGCGCGATCAGCAGGTACGAGCAGGCGCCCATCACCTCCCAGCCGACCAGCAGCATGATCAGGTCACCGGCGACGACGACCAGCAGCATGGCGGCGGTGAACAGGCTGACCTGGGCGGCGTACGCCGGGTAGCGGTCGTCGTCGGCGAGGTAGGCGACGGAGTACAGCTGTACGGCGAGCGCGACCGCGCCGACCGCGACGGCGACCAGGGCGGCGGGGCCGTCCAGCCGTACGCCGAAGGTGACCGCCAGCCCGCCGACGTCGACCCACGACCGGGACTGCTCGACGGTCGGTGCCCCGCTGGCCAGCAGTGCGACGGCGACGGCCAGCGCGGCGGCGGCACCGCCGACGCCGAGCCCGGCGGCGACCCGTCGTCGGGTGGCGGTCAGTGGGTCGGGTCGCAGGCTGACCAGCAGGCCGGCCAGGGCGGCCGCGAACGGTACGGCGGGCAGCAGGTGGCCCAGGGTCGACCCGGTCACCGGGTCACCTCCTGCCGCTCGGCGGGATCGACCGGCGCGGCAGCGGTGTCGGCCGGCGGGTCTGCGTCGAGCGGCCCGGCAGCGTCATCGCCGAGCGGCACGTCGTCGACGATGACGCTGGCCCGCAGCCGGTACAGGTGCAGCACGATGGCCAGCCCGACACCCACCTCGGCGGCGGCGATCACGATGATGAACAGGGCGAACGTCTGCCCGGTGTACGGCAGTGCGGCGCGCACCGTGGTGTCGGCGGTGACCAGGACCAGGTTGACGGCGTTGAGCATCAGCTCGACCGACATCAGCAGCAGGACGGCGTTACGGCGGCGCAGCACGCCGTACAGGCCGAGCCCGAACAGCGCGGCGGCGACGAGGTACGGGATGACCGGGCGCATCAGCCGCGCCCGCCCGGCTCAGTCGGCTCCGGCTGCCCGGCCTGCTCGGGCGGTGCGCCGGCTTCGGGACTCGGCGCCGCGCCGACGTCGGGGCGGGACAGCACGATCGCGCCGATCAGCGCGGACAGCAGCAGCACCGACAGCACCTCGAACGGCAGCACCCAGCTACCGAAGACGGCAGCGCCGAGCCGGTCGGCGGTGCCGGCGTCGGGCAGGTCGACGCGCGACCAGCGGTACGCGTCGACGAACAGTGCGGCCAGCCCCAGCCCGGCCCCGCCGCCGATCAGCGCGGCCGGCCAGCCGGGCCGGTCCAGGTCGGTGGCGGCACCGATCGGGGCGCGGGTGAGCATCACCGCGAACAGCAGCAGCACCACGACCGCGCCGACGTAGATCAGCACCTGCACCCAGGCGACCAGTTCGGCGGTGAGCACCAGGTACAGGCCGGCGACGGCGCCGAGGCAGCCGACCAGGTACAGCCCGGCGCGGACGATGTGCCGGGTGGTCACCACCAGGGTGGCTGCGCCGACGGCGACCGCGCCGAGGGCGAGCAGCAGCACGTCCGTACCGGTCACGTGGTCGCCCCACGGGCAGGCCGACCGGGCGCGGCGGCCTTGCGGGCGGCGGCGGTCTCCTCTTTGGCCGGTTCGCCGTTCGGGTCGTGCGCCGGCGGCGGCGGTACGCTCGCCATCCACTCGCCGAGGTGTTCCTTGTCGTGCAGCAGGTTCCGGATGTCGTACTCGGCGTACTCGAACTCGGGCGACCAGTAGAGCGCGTCGAACGGGCAGACCTCAACGCAGATGCCGCAGTACATGCAGAGCGAGAAGTCGATGTCGAACCGGTCGAGGACGTTGCGCTGCCGGGCCCGTGCCGCCCCCGGCACCTGCACCTCCTCCTTGTGCGAGTCGATGTAGATGCACCAGTCGGGGCATTCGCGGGCGCAGAGCATGCAGACCGTGCAGTTCTCGGCCAGCAGCGCGATGACCCCACGGGAGCGGGGCGGCAGGTCGGGGGCGACGTCCGGATACTGCTGGGTGTGGGCCGGGGAGACCATCGTCTTGAAGGTCGTCGCCAGGCCTTTCAGCAGCCCTTCGCCGTGCCCGCCACGGTGCCCGCTCTCGCCGTGCCCGGCACCACCGTGTCCGGTGCCGCTGTGTCCGGTGTCGTGCTCCTCGCCGCTCATGCCGGTCGTCCGCCGCGTCGGTCCATGCGCCTCATCCTGCCGAATCCGTGCCGGGCACGCGAGCATCTGATCTCCGTTGCCTTCGATCTCCGCTGTCTCCGGTCTCCGGTCTCCGTCGCCGATTGCCGATTGCCGATTGCCACGCTGTCACCAGCGGCCGAGGCAGGCGTACCCGGAATCCGGTTCGACGACCGGCGGCTGCGGGTCCGGCCCGGCCGTCAGGTCGACCAGCACCCAGGCCGCGGTGGACGTCGACCAGCGGTCGGCGGGGAAGTCGCGGATTTCGACGACGGTGCCGAGCTCGGCGAGCTCGGCGGCGACCCGGGTCGGGTAGTCGGCCGGCTCGCCGCTGAGGTTGCGGCCGTGCACGTACCAGACGCGGTCGGCGTCACCGAGCCATTCGCCGAACGCCTGCGGGTCGCATTTGTCGTGATCGGACAGGTACAGCCGGACGGTACGCGGTGCCAGGTCGTGCTGCGGCCCGTACCAGACCACCATCCGGTAGCTGAACCAGTAGAACAGGACGACGTCGCCGGGCCGGGCCCGGGCGGCCACGTCGGCGAGGGCGGCGGGACCGGCGTCCTTCATCCGTGGGTCGATCACCTGCCGGTACGCCGCGACGGCCGCCGGGTGGGCGATCACTGGCAGCACGGCGGCGGCCAGTAGCAGCGCCAGGGACGCCACCGCCACCCGACCGGCGCGCCGGGCCAGCCCGGCGCTGGCGTGCAGAGCCAGCCGTACGCCGCCGTCCAGGCCGGCGACGACCAGGATCACCGTCGGGGCGATCAGCCAGGTCGCCACCCGGTCGGCGAGCGGCAGGCCACGGGCCGCCGCAGCGGCCACCGCCACCAGCAGGGTCCCGCCGAGCATCGCCGCCCACAGCGGCCGGCGCCGCCAGATCAGCGCCGCGACGCCGGCTACGGCCAGCAGCAGGACCAGCAGCGGTTGGCGCCAGTCCAGGGTCACCGTGACGAAACTGGACCACATCCGGGGCAGCCAGGTGAGGATCTCCACCGGCCCGGAGCCGGCCGGCGGGGTGCCGTCGGCGAAGTAGTCGGACTGGCCGGGCATGAACGGGAACCGGCGGCGGCGGTGGATCAGGTAGCCGGCGAAGGCGACCGCCGGCGCGGAGCCGGCGAGCAGGACCGCTGCGTCGGTCCAGCGGCGACGCAGCGCGAGCAGCAGGGTCATCCCGGCGACGGCACCGGCGAGGGCCAGTACCGCAGTCAGGCTGACGAAGACGGCGACCAAGGTGGCCGCCGCCCAGCCGACCGGGATCAGCCAGCGGGACCGGCCCTGGCGGGAGCCGACCGACGCCAGGTACCGGTCACCGAGCAGCAGTACCGCCAGGGCGACCGCCGATTCGACGGCGTACTGCTTGAGCTCGCCGACGTAGGTCAGGATCATCGGCGCTGCGGCGATCAGCGCGGTCGCGGCCACCGCCGCCCACCGCCCGACCACCCGGTGGGTGATGATCGCGGTCAGCGCCAGGACGGCCAGCATGCCGGCCAGCGACGGCAGCCGCAGCACCCGTTCGCCGTCGCCGAACGCCCACCACAGGGTCTTTTCCAGCCAGAGCCAGCCGACTGGGGCGACCTGCTGGAACTCCATCCCCCGGGTCAGTTCGAGGAAGGTGCGGCGCAGGTTGATGGCGATGGCGGTCTCGTCGTTCCACAGCCAGTTGCCGGCGGCCCAGACCGCGATCTGCCCGGCGGCGCCAGCGGCCAGGGTCACGGCGAGGGCGATCCGGGCCAGCCAGCGTAGCCGGTCCCGGTCCAGCCACCGCCACCGGTTGACCGGCGGCTGGCGCAGCCGGTCCCCCGGCGCCCCAGCGGTGCCGGCCGGCGGCGACTCGTCGGGCTGGTCGGGCCCGTCAGGTCGGTCGGCCCGGCCGTCCGCACGCTCCTGGGTGTGCGTGGCGCTGGTCATCAGATGGTCACCTTCACCCCTGCGGTGAGTACCAGCTGGGCCAGGGCGAGCGGCACCAGCACCAGCCAGCACAACCGTTGCAGCTGGTCTTCGCGCAGCCGGGGGAACGACACCCGCAGCCAGATGATCACGAACGCGACGGCGAAGACCTTCAGCAGCGTCCACAGCCAGCCGAGCTGTTCGACACCGAACGGCCCCTGCCAGCCGCCGAGGAACAGCACGGTGGTCAGCGCGGCGATGACGACGATGCCGGCGTACTCGGCGAGCAGGAAGAACGCGAACCGCAGCCCGGTGTACTCGGTCAGGTAGCCGAAGACCAGCTCGGAGTCGGCGATCGGCATGTCGAACGGTGGGCGACGGATCTCGGCCATGCCGGCGAGGAAGAACACGATCAGGGCGGGTGCCTGCCAGAGCAGCCACCAGGGCCGCCACGCTTCGACGATGCCGGACAGCGACAGGGTGCCGGCGGCCATCGCGACGCTGGCGGCGGCGAGCACCAGCGGCAGTTCGTAGGCGAGCAGCTGGGCGGCCCCGCGCAGCCCGCCGAGCAGGCTGTACTTGTTGGCCGACGCCCAGGCGGCCATCAGCACGGCGACGACGCCGACACCCATCACGGCGAGGACGAAGAACAGGCCGACGTCGAGCGGCTGGCCGACGAGGTCGCCCGGCCCGAGGGGGATGACGAGCAGGACCAGCAGGTACGGCACGAGGGCGATCGCCGGGGCGAGCCGGAACACCGGCCGGTCGGCGGCGCGCGGGGTGATGTCCTCCTTCTGCACGAACTTGACGCCGTCGGCGATGAGTTGCGCCCAGCCGTGGAAGCCACCGGCGTACATCGGGCCGAGCCGGCCCTGCATATGCGCCATCGCCTTGTGTTCCAGCTGCCCGACGAGCAGCGGCAGGGTGAGGAACGCGGCGACGACGGCACCGACCCGGATCGTCAGCTCCAGCCAGAGCGGCATCAGTCCGTACCCCCGTCGGGGTCGGCGTCGCGCGCGGGCCTGGCGGCCTGCGGACCCCATTCGGTCGGCAGCGGTACGCCCGGTGGCCGCATCGGGGCCCGCCGGGATCCAGTGCCGCCGCCGGCCGGTTCGCCGGGCTCCTTCGCGCCCGGCCACGGCTTGGCGACCCGGGCGGCGAGGACGAATTCCTTGCGCAGCGGGTGGCCTTCGAACTCGGGGGGCAGCAGCAGCGGGGTGAGGGCGGGGTGGCCGACGAAGTGGACGCCGAACATCTCGTGGGTTTCCCGCTCGTGCCAGTCGGCGCCGGGGAACACGTCGACCACGGACAGCAGCTCGGGGCGTTCGCGCGGCACCCGGGTGCGCAGCAGCAGTCCGTGCCGGTGCCGGGTGGACCACAGGTGGGCGACGATCGCGAAGCCGTCGTCGAGCTCGTCGACGGCGGAGAGCCAGTCGAAGAAGTCGCAGGCCAGGTCGGCGTCGTCGCGGGCGGCGGCGAGCGCGGCCGGCCAGCTGTCGGCGGGTACGTCGACGGTGGCCCGGGCGTACCGGTCGCCGCCTGCGGAGACCGTGGCGGTGACCGGCGCGGCCGGCGACGCCGCCTCCGACGCGGCCGCCGGCTGGTCGAGCAGGCTGACCAGGTGCGCGCCGATCTCCTCGGGGGTCATGGGTCTGATCCTAAGGGCGCGGGTGGGAGGCACGTGGGCCCGACATTGCGCGTGTAGGTACTGACCTGCGGGGAAACATCCTGGTCATGCGTGCGCTGACTGTCACCCCGGGCAAGGCCGATTCGCTGCGGCTCGTCGACGACGTGCCGGAGCCGTCACCCGACGAGGGTGAGGTGCTGGTCGAGGCGGTCGCGGTCGGCATCTGCGGCACCGACGGGGAGATCCTCGGCGGTGACTACGGCGAACCGCCGCCGGGCCGGGACACGCTGGTCCTCGGCCACGAGTCGCTGGGCCGGGTGGTCGAGGACCCGAGTGGGACGACCCGGCCAGGTGACCTGGTCGCCGGGATCGTCCGGCGGCCCGACCCGGTGCCGTGCCGGTACTGTGCCGCCGGCGAGTGGGACATGTGCACCAACGGGCGGTACACCGAGTGCGGGATCAAGGGGATCGACGGGTTCGCCCGGCAGCGGTGGCGGGTGCCGGCCGAGTACGCCGTACCGCTGCGGCCGGAGCTGGGGCTGGCCGGGGTGCTGCTGGAGCCGACCAGCGTGGTCGCGAAGGCCTGGGACCACGTCGACAGGATCGGGGCGCGTGGTTTCTGGGCACCGCAGCGGGTGCTGGTCACCGGCGCCGGCCCGATCGGGCTGCTGGCGGCGCTGCTGAGCGTGCAGCGCGGCCTGGAGACGCATGTGCTGGCCCGGGGCACGTCGGGGCCGAAGCCGGAGCTGGCCCGCCGGCTGGGTGCGACGTACCACGCGGTGCCGGTGGAGGAGTTGGACTTCGACCCGGACGTCATCATCGAGTGCACCGGCGCGCCGCCGGTGGTCCGTGAGGTGTTCAGCAAACTGGCGCCGAACGGCATCGGCTGCCTGACCGGGATCAACGCCAAGGCCCACCACATCGAGCTGGACCTCAACGAGCTGAACCGCTGCCTGGTGTTGAAGAACAACGTCCTGTTCGGCACGGTCAACGCCAACCGGCGGCACTGGCGGCAGGCCGCCGAGGCGCTGGCCCGCGCCGACCACGACTGGCTGATGGGCCTGATCACCCACCGGTACGGCCTAGACGACTTCGAGCGGGCGTACGCCGAGGAGGAAGGCATCAAGACGGTCATCGAGTTCTGACCGGTCCACCCGGCGGGCCGGCGCTCCGGGTTGAGGACGGGCCGTCAGGCCCAGGGCAGGTCGGCGTTGGTCAGCTCCCGGCCGGCCGACCCCGACGGGTACGACGACCGGCGGACCCGGGCCGAGAAGCGACGCCAGGCCCCGGCCCCAGTGGCCGGGTCGACTGCGGCGAGGTGCCGTTCGCCGCCGACGTGGAGCAGGTCGTCGGCGACGGTCAGCGCGTCGATCCGGCCGACCGGCAGCCTCCGCCACCAGCTCACCTCGCGGCGGTCCCGGTGGAACGCGACCAGCAGCCCGTGGATGCCGCCGACGTGCAGCAGCTCGTCGGAGACGGCGATGCTGAGCGCCGGTACGCCGATCCGCCAGACGCGCCGCACCTCGCCTGTGTCCCGGTCCAGCAGGTGAACGTCGCCGTTGCGGCTCGGCACGTGGATCTCCTGCTCGGTGAGCACCGGCCGGTCGACCTGCTGACCGGCGAACGCCGCCGCCCCGCCCGGTGCGGCGAACGGAAGCAGCCCGGATCGGATCGGCAGTCCCAACTTCGGGCCGGCCCGCACCAGCCAGGCCGTGTCGCCGGTGTCGCGGCGGAGCACGATGAACCGGCCTTGACCGTCGCCGACGCAGACCAGGTCACCGCCGACGGTCAGCGTGGCTCCGCCGCCGCCTTCGACGCGGCCACTCCAGACTTCGGTGCCGGTGGACCGGTCGAAGGCCATGATCAGGTAGCCGCCGTCGGTGGGCGAGTTCTGGGTGCGGATCCGGGCGATCGCGTACACATGGTCGCCGTCGACCGCCGGTTGGTCGAAGACGGCCTCCCACGGCCCGGTCGTCTGCGGCGGCGGCACCGTCCACCGCACCCGCCCGTCGGCCGGGTCGAGGCAGGTCAGACCGTCGCGGTCGGTGACGACGACGTCTTTGTCGTCGGCGGCGAGCCCGGTGACGGTGGTGCCGACGAGCGGGTACGTCCACCGCTGGGCGCCGTCGGCGGTGGCCAGCCCGAGCACCGCGTCCGCCCAGCCGGACCCGCCGAGGGAGGCGGTGACGGCCAAGGTGTCACCGGCGAGCACCGGCGGCAGCGGCGGGTAGTACGGGTTGGGCTTCGGCTCGCCCCGCCGGGCCCGCCACCGGGGCCGGCCGCTGCCGGCGTCGAGGGTGTGGACGTGCCCGTCCTCACCGGCGACGTGGACGAGTCCACCGGCCACCAGTGGGGCGCTCAGCAACTCTGTCGATTCGAACCGCCAACCGGGTCGGGCCACCACTCGACGGTAGCCCGGTCATGCCACCGTCCGTCGCCAGTGGTCGGCGTCGTCGCCCGGATCCACGCCGTCCTGGCTGACCCGGCTCAGGCGGGCTTGAACAGATTCCCGTAGCCGTACGGCGGGGTCAGGACGAGCCAGTCGCCTTGAAAGCCGAACCGGAACTGGCTGCCGACCTGGGCACCCTGGCCGTCGCTGGCGACCACTTCCGCGATCGCGGAGTTGCGGGTGGCGAGGATGATCTTCAGCTGGACGGTGGACATCCACACCGGGTCGGACCACCGGTCAACCAGGTACGTCGCCTCGGCGCTGCCGTCCGGGCGCACTTCGAGTGGGCCGTCCTCCTGGCTGCGCCACGCCCCGACGAAGGCGGAGACGTCCGGTGGCTCCGCCGGGGGCGGCGGCTCCTGCATCATGTCCGGGAACAGTGGCTGCAACTCCTGCGGGTCCAGGTCGAAGTAGGCGAGGTCGGCGGGGCGGAACCGGCCGTCCCATCCGGTGGAGAGCGCCCGGGTGTGCCAGCTCGCCCCGATCGCGGCGAACAGCACCGCCTGGCGTGGGCGGTCGGCGTGTGCGGTGTCGGTGAACTGGACGTGGGCGTACCCGTCCCGGCAGTTGACCGACGTGACGTCCGGCTCGTCGATCAGCGTCGGGGCCTGGTCGGCGAAGAATTGTTCGGTGCACGGCGGCGGGGTCGTCCGTACCGCCATGGCCGGGTCAGCGCCGGTTGCCGGCGGCACCGTCACCATCGGCTCCCGGTCGGTGTCCACGACGACCTGCCGCTGCTCGTCCTGCACGACGAGGCGGCGACTACGGTCGAGGATGATCTGCGTTTCCGGGTCGATCTGCCGGATCCACTCGGCACCTCGGAGGCTGTCCAGGCGCTCCCACTGGCCGTCGGTCAGCCGCCACAGGGTCACCGGCCTGGCCCGCCGGTGGTCGGGGTTGCTCCGGTCCAGCCGGTCGGTCCGGCAGAAGTACGGCCGGACCAGGGCGTACAGCTCGCCGTCGGCTCCCCACCACAGGTCGGTGACGCGCGTGCCGTCGTCGGGGCCGTGTTCGATGGCGAAACCCGGGGTCCTGGTCAGCTGCCCGGACGCGGGGTCGAGCAGTGACACGCCAGCAGACTGGCAGGAGTGGAACTCGCTTTCCTCGACCGGTTGGATGACCGAAGCGTCGAACGCGAACACCGTGGCACCGTCGACCGTGCCGGTTGCGGCGTCGAACGGGACGCTGCTGTCGGAATCGCCGGCCACCGTCCGTGCCGTCCCGTCGCGGCTGATCAGCTGCAGGTTGCCGGTCCCCCGGCTCGGTGCGACGAGGACGACGTCCGGCACGGCGGCGATCACCCGGTATCCACGGTCCGGATCGGGGGTCGGCGGCAGGCCCCGTACCGGCGTACTGCTCGGTGGTTCCTCCGGGGTGGCCAGGTCCAGGACCCGCAGGTCTGCCTGTTGGTTCCGTTGGTCCAGGTAGGCCACGCTGCTGCCGCCGGCGGCGACCGGGGTGCCCTCGTCGGGGCAGTCCGGGCAGTCGACGGTGTGTTGTCGGCCGGTGGCGACGTCCACCACCAGGATCCGGTGCTGCTCGCGATCCTCGTTGCTGGAGATGGCGTACGCGTAGGCGGCGTCGGCGGTGAACCTGGGGCGGCCCAGCGACCAGCCGTCCCCGGCCGGCATGGTCACCGCCGGGCGGCTCCCGCGCATCAGGGTCAGCGATTCGCCGTCGGTCACGGCGAACAGCCCGCTGCCGATCGGCTGCCGCCCTGCCCCGTCGGGGTCGCCGGGGCCGAATCTGGTCCAGACGACATGGGCGGTCGCGCCCACGATGGCGGCGAGCACGACCGACGCCGCGACGAGGCGTACGACGCCGCGCCGGCCCGCCCGGCTCATCGGTCCTCATCGGGGCAGAGGAACGGCGCGGTCTGCCGGTGCAGTCGCGGCGGCTGGTCGTGCACACACCACACGTAGCTCTCCGTACGTGGCAGGCGGGTCAGGTCGTCACCGAGGTAACCGGAGTTGGTGCTGAACGGCCGGTCGTCGCGGCCGTCCCGCAGCCGGTAGGTCCGCTGCTCTCCGTCGACGAGCAGGTGTACGACGAGCTCCCAGTCGTACCAGCCGTAGCGGGCCTCCAGCCGGACCGTGATGTACGGCTTCCGGTCGCCGGCGAGCAGCTCGATCGGTTGCGGTGACGTCCAGAACATGTGTACGTAGTGGGCTGGCACCTCGGTGGGCACACCGGTTTCCAGCCCGTCCAGGGTCCGGGCGTCGCCGGCCCGGGAGGGCGTGTCACCGGGCACGTCAACGAGCGGAAGCTGCCCCTCGTCGGGAACCTTCTGGGTGGCGGAGCAGGCGATCGCCCGGCTCTCGAACGGGTCGCGCCGGTCCAGCCGTACCACTTCGACCTTGGTGGCGGTGACGGTCACGTCGTCGGTCGGCGCCCAGAGGTTGACCTGGACCTGGCTGCCGCCGACGTCGATCGCGCCCTGGGTCCGCATCCAGGCGTGCAGGTCGCCGCAGGTGCTGATCCCGGCTGGTGGGTCGGGTGGCTCGGCGAGGCTGGGGAAGGCGACGACCGCCGCGTCGCCGGGCAGTCCGAAGTCGTCCACTGTGCTGGTGGCGGTGACGTCGAGTTGCGGGCCGTCGGACTCCGCCGTTGACGGGGCGTCAGACGAGACCGTCGGTGGGGCGTCGAACTCCGCCGTCGGCGGCGCGTCGGACTCGACCGCAGGAGTCGCCTCGGCCTCAGGCTCGGCCTCGGACCCGGATTCGCTGCCGGTGCAGGCGACGAGGAGCGTCGCGAGAAGCACCGCGCTCACGGCGACGGCGAGTGCTCGGCGGTTCCTCAACCGGGCCACTACCAATTCCTGCACTGGCCTGGGGACCGTTCGTACCAGCCGTTGTCCTTCTGCCAGTCGTGGTCGAACTCCTGCTTTCCGGCCCGGACGAGGTAGGTCTGGTAGTCGTCAGCCTCGTCGCTGATGGTGAACGGCGAGCCGTTGTCGTCGATGACGAGCGTGGCTGGCTCGCCGTCGACCGTGTATCTGACTTCGAGGTGCCACGCCGCCCATCGACCGGGCGGCGGAAGTGCGGTCACCACCAGGCTGTGGGTCTCGTTCTTGGCCAGCGTGATGTCTCCGTTGGAGAGGAAGTAGGAGGAGCCGGTCCCTCGACCGTTCGCGACTCGCGCGACCGGGTCCTGGTCACCGAGGTTGATTTCGACGACGGTGACGTCCCCGGTGCCCTCCGAGTACTCGCAGAAAAGGCTGCCGTCCCACGCTGGTTGGCTGTCCACCACCCGGCCCCGGATACTGTTGATCCGCACCTGGCGCTCCCGGGGGTTGGTGAACTCGATGCGGGTCACGTGGCTGTAGACCTGCACACCGCCCTCGGCCAGCACCCACTTGTGGAAGTCCGGCCCGGCCTGCGGCATCGCCGCCTCCTGCTCGGCCGTCACATCTGCCGGCAGGGCCCAGGCGTCGCCGATCGACGTCGTGGGGAAGTGACGCTCCAACGTGTACGTCAGGTGCGTCCCGCCCTGGGCCCGGTCGACCAGACCGAGAAGGGACTCCCTGGTCAGCACCGCGGCCACTACCGCGCCGACGACCGCCGTGATGACCGTCAGGATCACGGCGTTCTTCAGGCCGCTACCGGAACGATTGGCCCTGCCGCTGCCGCTACCCCGCCGGGCCGGGATCTGCCTGGATCTTCTCGCCACGGTAGCCCTTCATCCGTGTCCGTGCCGACACTGTCCAGGATGGCAGCCCCGGCCCAACGGCGCGGTCGGCGACCTGACATTTTGATCTCGCTGTTACCGGGCACCCGGCGCTAGACCCAGGGCAGTTGGCCGTTGCGGAACAGGTCGACGAAGATCCGGTGGTCGGTGCGGGCGCGGGCACCGTACCGGTGGGCGAAGTCGACCAGGCCCGCGACGAAGCCGGCCTCGTCGGTGTCGATCGCCGCGACGATCGCCTCCTCGGTCGAGTAGTCGACCAGGTCGTGGCTGGACTCGTCGTCGGCGACCGAATGCATCCGGGCCACCGAGTGGGCCAGGTCGGTGACGACGCCGGTCAGCTCGTCTTGCTCGTTGACGTCGGACCAGTCCAGGTCGGCGGCGTACGGCGAGACTTCGGCGACGAGCTGGCCGACGCCGGCCAGCTCGGTGAAGCCGAGCCACGGGTCGGCGTGGGCCTGCAACGCCCGCTGCGACTCGGCGGTCCGGTGGCCCTGGTGCCGGAAGTACGACCGGACGCCTTCGTCGTGGACGTGCCGGGCGACGGCCGGCACCTGGGCCTGCTTCATGTAGACGACGACGTCGTTCTCCAGCGCCTGGGTGTGGCCTTCGAGCAGGATGCTGTACGACGGCAGCCCGGCCGAGCCGATGCCGACGCCTTTGCGTAGCACGATGTCCTTGATCTGGGCGGCGACGGCGCGACCGCCGCCGGCCCGGTGCGGCAGCGTGGCCAGGTAGTCGCCGAACGCGGCGGTGACCGCGGCCCGGGTGTCGTCGTCGACCTCGTACACCCCGTCGCGGATGATGAACCGCCGCTCGTAGTCATTGATGGTGGTGAGGTTCTCCAGCAGGCCGACGCGGGTGTTGAGCCGGGCCTCCTGCAGCACGTGGCGCAGCACGCCGGTGGCGTTGGCCAGGGTGATCGAGCCGATCGCCTCTTCGCCGCCGGCGACGATGGCCCGCAGCTCGGCCAGGTAGGCGGTGGCGAACTCGCGTACCAGGGTGCCGATGATCTCGTCGGAGAGCGCCTTGCCGTAGCCGATCAGGGCGAGGCTGGCGGCGAAGCGGCGCAGGTCCCAGATGAACGGGCCGACGTACGCCTCGTCGAAGTCGTTGACGTTGAAGACCAGCTCGCCGGAGCCGTTCATGTAGGTGCCGAAGTTCTCGGCGTGCAGGTCGCCGTGGATCCAGACCCGGCTGGTCTGCTTGTCGCAGAAGCTGTCGTCGTTGAACGGCCCGTCGGGCTCGGTCTGGTCGGCGTAGAACAGGCAGGCGGTGCCCCGGTAGAACGCGAACGGGCTGGCGGCCATCTTGCGGAACTTGCGGCGGAAGGCGGCCGGGTCCACCGCCATCAGCTCGCCGAACTCGGCGGTCAGGATGTCGACGATCTGCGTCGCGCGCTGAGAATCACTCACGTTGGCGCAGGCTACCGCGTTTCAGCAACCGCGCCACTGAGCGCCGGGTCAGATCCCGGCGGTACGCCGGGTCAGCTCGCCGGTCGGTCTGGTTCCGGCTGGTGGGCCGGCTCAGCTCGGTGGCTTGACGACCGGTGCGGTGAGCCGGTCGACCGGCGAGGCGAGCGGGTCGGGCCGGTGCACGCCGCCGATGCCGGAGCGCTCGGCGGCGATCTTGTCCTGCAGCCGCAGGATGCCGTGCAACAGGGCTTCCGGCCGGGGCGGGCAGCCGGGCACGTACACGTCGACGGGGATCAGCTGGTCGACGCCCTTGGTCACCGAGTACGAGTCCCAGTACGGGCCGCCGCAGTTGGAGCAGGCACCGAACGAGATCACGTACTTGGGCTCGGGCATCTGGTCGTAGAGCCGCTTGATCGCCGGCGCCATCTTGTCGGTGACGGTGCCGGAGACGACCATCAGGTCGGCCTGGCGCGGCCCGTGGGCGAACGGGATGACGCCGAGCCGGATGAAGTCGTGCCGGCCCATGCTGGTGGCGATGAACTCGATCGCGCAGCAGGCCAGGCCGAAGTTGAACACCCACAGCGAGTAGCGGCGACCCCAGTTCAGCACGAACCGGATCGGCTCACCGAGCACCGCCGGCAACTGCACCACCGCGCCGCCACCTCCTCCGGCCCCGCTCCCCCACCTACGTACGCGCTACCCAGTCAACCACAACGGGCACACGCCTGGTCGTCAGGAAGACTGACGCCATGAGCGGTGGGCGGTTCGTGTTTCTGGACCCTGACGGTACGGCCGGCATGTGGATTCACCTGGTCGTCGAGGCCCGGACGGGGGTGGTCTATCAGCAGCAGTACGGCGGTACGGCGTGTCGACAAGGGCAGGTGGAGGGCTTCCTCGTCCCGATGGCGGATGAGGACGCGTTGGACGCGCTTCGCGAGCTGTTCGAGAAGGACTTCCGTGGCGCTGGCACACGGAACCGTGCATGGTCGGAGCCGGAGCGGAGCAGGCTCCGCAGGATCATCGGCGGCATCACCTACTGGGCGTGCGATCGACACAGCCAGGAGCCACATGCCCTGCAACTGGACGAGAGCCGTATGCACGAGGCCGACGAGGCATGGATACCGGTGACCACTCCGGACGGTCCCGGGATGCTCGTCTGGTACAACTCGGACTAGCCGGGACCGGTCCCGGCTGCGACGATAGGCTAAGCGGGCCGGCGGCGAGGCGTAGTCGTGCCGTAACCTTGTGGCAGATCGACCCTGACGCGCGACTGGTCCGACAGGGTCGAATCCCCTCCCCGCCACTCCCCCTGGACCGGTGAGCATCGTTGAGCAGGCAAGCCTCCCCGCTGGCCACGCACGCGAACCTGGGCAGCCTCCTGTCACCCGCCGCCTCCGCAACGACCGTTGGGGGCATCACCTGGAGGCAGAAGCCCGGCCTCGACAAGGAGGGCCTGGTCCAGGTCCGGATCGCCATCAAGCATCTTGCGCCGTGCGTCCTACGGATGACGGTCCATCCGCTACGACCGAGCGAGCCTTTCCTTCAGTACCTCGTCGGCGCTGGTCGTGACGGCTTCTCGGCTCGGCGACTGTGCGTCAACCACACGCACCGGCCCATCGATGGCACCCACAAGCATCAGACAGAGCCGGCGATGGGCGACGAAGTCGCCTATAAGCCTACGGACATCCCCGAAGTGCCGTTGGCGCCTCGCGTCGCTCCAGGCGTCTACCGTGCGATATTTGAAGCGTTCGCGGCAGAGTGCCTCGTCGAGCTGGGTACTGATTTCACCTGGGTAGAGCCGTGATGGGGGTGGCGATGAACAGCGAAACCGTCGTAGGCGCGATCTTGCGCGCGGTCAACGACCACAGCGTCACCCAGGCGTACGGCGACGGCCTGCTCATCGACCTGCCGCTCACCTACGGCGACGGCGACGCGGTGCGCCTGCTCGTCGAGCCGATCGGCGATGGCTACCGCATCTCCGACCGCGCCATGGCGACCACCCTGCTGTCGATGGCTGGTGTCAACTTCGACCACGGTCGTCCTGCGGAGGCGATCGCTGAGGCCGCGCGCCTGTCCGGCCTGAACGGCTTCAACGCCGTGCCCGGCGAGTTGGCCACCTACGGCGCCAAGGAGTCGTTGGGCGAGCTGGTGCTCGCCGTCGCCCAAGCGTCGATGCGGGTGGACCAGCTGCGGTGGCTGGCGGTGAAGCAACCACTGGTTCGCTTCCCCGATCAGGTCGTCGATCGGGTCAAGGAGTGGGCAACCAAGGATGGTCGACGGGTACGGCGCGAGGCGGCGATGCGCCTGAGCTCGGGTCGCGAGCGACAGGTCACTCTGCAGGTGTCGTCCGCCAACAAGGCCGCATACGTGCAGGCGGTCAGCGGACGCGACCAGGAGCAAGCTGCCTCGCACTGCTACCACATCTTCAGCCTGTCCGAGGTGCCGAAACAGCAGCGCATCGCAGCTCTCGACGGGACACAAGACGACTGGTCGCCGGCCATCGTCCGCGAGCTGGAGTCGGTGAGCGACGTGGAGTTTTTCGCCAACCCCCACAAGTTGGAGCAGCGGATCGACGCCGTCGTGCCGCCCCCGCACGCGCCGCTACTGGCCTGACCCTGGTCGCCGGACCACCATCAGCTCGTCGCGTGCCCGGGTCGCCGCGACGTAGCGCAGCGATCGGGCTCGCAGCTCCGCGTCGGCCCGGTCTGCGGGATCCAACGATTCCATCCTGGCGAGTTCGGCCGGGGACGGCTTGCCGAGCGCGAGTACGACCTTGGAGAACTCGGTGCCTTTGGCTCGGTGCATGGTCAGCACTGGCACTCGACCTGCTGGCGGACGGTCACGGTCGACGGCACGGGCGTCGATGCCCTGGTCGGTCAGGGCGGTGACGACCCGGTCCCGGTGGAATCGGTCTTGGACGAGGACCGCGATCGTGTCGGGTGCGGCGCCTTCGTCGAGCCAGCGGCGCACGGTGCCGACGATCGCCGTCAGCTCGTCGGTGATGGAGTCTGCGGATTCCACGACCGGTGTCGGTCCGGTCCGGGCGGAGCGGTAACCGGTGGCTTCACGGTCGCCATCGAGGTCGACGAACTCGGCGCCGTCGAGGATCGCCAACGCGTACTTCAGGTTCTGGGCGGTGGTGCGGTAGTTGAGGGTCAGCCGGTGGGATCGGCCGACGACGGCGACGCCGTACCGGGACAGCACGGTGCGGGCGCCGTAGATGCGCTGGTGGGAGTCCTCGGCGATGAACATGTCGTCCGGTCCGGCGGCGACGAGGGCACGCAGCAGCTGCCAATGGGTCGGTGACAGGTCTTGCCCCTCGTCGACCAGCACGTGGTCGGCGGGTCGGTCGGGCTGGCCGGTCAGGTGTGCGGCGGCGACAGCGGCGGCCTCGGCGAAGTCGAGGCTGCCGTCGATACGGCTCTGTGCCCGGTACGCGGCGATCAGCTCCCACACCGCCGCGCGCTTGGCGCGGTCGAGTGCCACGCCTCGGCCGGGGCGGCGGACCCGTAGGTAGCCGGCCTCGTCGTGGATCTTGTTGGGCAGTACGACGTGGGCGTACTCGGTGGCGAGGAAGGTCTCGTTGGCCAGCTCTGGTGGCAGCGTGGTCCCGGTCGATTCGATCGTCTCCCGCCAGCGGGTGCCGGCTGTCCTGGCGACCGGGGTGGACCGTTCTTCGCCGAGCACGTCCCGCATGGCGGCGGTGAGCCCACCGCCGGCGCCGCGCAGCACGGCGGCGGCCAGCGCGTCGACTCCGGCCACGTACACGCCGGGCTGGCCGAGCGTCTTGGTCTGCGGCACCTGGGGGTCGAGTTGGGTGAGGTTGTCGCCGAGGGCTTCGGCGAGGTTGGTGGTGAAGGTGGTCAGCACGATCCGCGCTTGCGGGTCACGCCGGGCCAGCGCGCGGGCGCGGTGGACGAGGACGACGGTCTTGCCGGTGCCGGCTCCACCGGAGACCCGGTACGGGCCGTTGTAGCGGCGTTCGACGTACCGGCGCTGCTCGGGGTGCAGGAAGATCCGCCAGGCACCGAAGTCGCCGTCTTCGATGACGCGGCGCAGTTCCTCCTGGTCGCCGATGAAGGCGTACTGGAGCGCGGCTGCCGGGCGCTTGAGTGACTGCAGCACGTCGGCGTCGGCGTCGGCGGCCGGGTCGGTCTTCTCCAGTTGCATCCGGGCGACGATCGCGTCAACGGTGTCGCCTGCTGCGAGGTCGACGAGGATGGTGCCGACCCAGCCGTCGTGGCGCTGCGCCAGGTCGAGCACGGCGTCCTCGTCGGCTGCGGCCATCGCGTCGGCGACGACGTCGGCGGGCAGGCCGAGGACCTCGATCAGGTCCGTCTGGTCGTGGCCGAGCCGCAGCAGCAGCGGTTCGGCGACGGGCCGGGCCGGCGGCGGAGGTGGGGGCGGGGGCGGCGTGGGGTCGATCTCCTCGATCTGCGGCAGGCCGTTGATCGGATTGACTTTGAGCCGTACGCGCCCGGCCACGGCGATCGCGTCGTCGTGCGGCCAGATCCCGTGGATGACGTAGTGCGTTTCGCCGTCTCCGTCGAGGCGGAACATCACAGCCCGCCAGAATTCGTCGACCCGGCCGGTGCGTACCCGGGGGTCGGCGGATTTCTGGATCGGTTCCACGTGCAGGCCGGGTGTGGCGTCGTCGGTGCCGAGCTTCTGCAGGAAGGCCATGGCCTTTCCGCGCACGGAGCCGTCGATTTTGTTGGCGAGCTTGCCCATGATGATCGTCGGCATCAGCGTTCTCCGGCGGGGTCGAGGACGTGGGTGACGGTTTCGGCGACGAGTTCGGGGGTGGGCTCGACGAGTCGCCAGCCTGCTTCGGCGAGGTCGGCGCGATCTTGTGCCGACATGTGGGCGAAGGCGACGGCCACTCGCAGGGTGGGCCAGGAAAGGTCGAGTGGGATGCCGTCGGGGCCTTCCGCGCCGACCACTGGCGGGGCGATTCCGTCGTGCGCGGCGAGCGCGGCGACGAGTCGTCGTTCTTCGCCGGGCGCGGCGGCGTCGTAGACGTCGGCCCAGGCGCCGACAGGGCGTCCGAGCACGGTTCCGGTCTGCTCGTCGGCCGGGTCGCCGGCGGCGGCGTGGACGAGGCTCGTGGTGGTCACTACGGTCGGCCAGTCTCGCAGCGCCAGCGCGTTGGACAACCGCAGCCATGCTCGCCACGCTTCGGCGTGGGCGTCGTCGAGTGCTTCGTCGCGGTCGTCGAGGACCACGGCGACTTCGACGACCATTCCGGCGAGGATCTCCACGACCACCGCGAGGGCTCCTCGGCGGTTCAGGTAGAGCTTGCGCTCGCCGACTGGCAGGTGCTCGTCGAGCAGGGCGGCACGGGCCAACTCTTCGGGGGTGACCGAATCGGCGACGGGCATCACGTGCGCTCCGGCCGACAGGAACATCGGTACGGCGCGGGCGACGGCCCGGACCGCAGCCGGTTGGGGGTTCGACACCCAGTCGACGAGCCAGTCGACGGGTCCTCGGCCGAGGCTACGGTACGCCTCTGGTGGCGCCTGCAGTTGCGGTATGTTCATCAGGTTGCCGGCCATGTCGGGGTTGTACCACCAGGGCGGGGCGGCGCCCTGGTCGCCGGGTTCGACGTCGGCGATGGTGGCGGCGAGCACCACGAATCCGGCGTCGCGCAGGTTGGCCCGTTTCGCGGCGTCGTCGGCGAGCCGGTTCGCGGCAGCGGTGGCGTGGTACGCCCGCCCGTCGGTGAAGATGGCGACCGTGGGCACGTTCATGTCGTTGGTTTCCAGCAGGAAGTCGGGCCGGGAATCGACGACGTTGGCTTGCGGGGTGAGGGTCCACTGCCGGTGCATGCCGGGCAGGGTGAACCGCACGACGTTGCCGGTCGGCCCGGGCGCTTCGGAGACGGCGGCACCGGCTCGCCGCAGCCGGCCGACGAAGATCCGGTGGAAGGCGCGTTCCAGATGCGACTCGGGCTCCTCGTGCGGTGCCACCTCGGTCACGGTCCAGGTCGTCCCTTCTGCGGTTTCGGCGTCGGGCGCGAGCTCGAGCAGGGCACGCAGGTGCCGTTCGGCCGATGCCCGGGAGACTCGCCGCACGGCCCCGGGGTCGGTGAACGGCAGGAGGCATCGATGGCAGGCGAGCCGGTCTTCGTGGCGGCATTCGCAGTCACGGACCCGATCCCAGGCGAGGACGAGCAGTTCGCGTAGCCGCTCGGGGGTGGCGGTTTCGGCGAGGTAGCCGGTCCCGGCGGGTACCGCGTCGTGCAGCAGGATCGCGTCGTGGTTGTCGGTGCCGTCGGTGAGGGTGGGGTCGACGACGTGTTCGACCCGGATGTGGTCGGGGTGGCCGCCCATCTGTTCCCGGAGGCCGAGCAGCAGCGCGGCGGAGAGGCTGGGCACGGCGAAGTCGTCGCCGATGCTGACCGCGTGCGGCAGCCGGATCAGCAACCCTTGGGTACGCAGCGTCCGGGACAGCGCGATGGTGCTGGTCTTCTCGGTGGGCGACATCCGATGTGGGCACCACGGCCGGTGCTCGTGCGGCCGGTTGCGGCCGGTTTCGGTGTCTTTCTTGCCGCAGCCGGAGCAGACGCGAAACAGGTTGCCCTGCCGCTCGTCGCCGGCGATCGTCCGGGTGGTGCCGTGCCCGCGTAGTCCCAGGTTGATCCAGCGCAGGTCGACGACGCGCAGATAGGTGCAGCCGAGCCCGGTGCCTTCGACGAACCAGCGGCGGGCGACGTTCGCCGGGTCGACGTCGGCGGCGACGACGACCAGAAACCCGGTACGGGTTCGATCGTCCTTGCGGTCGGAGATGGCGGCTTCGTCGCGGCGCACTTCGGCGGAGACCCGGGTCAGTTCGACGACGTCGAGTCGTTGCCCGGTGTCGCCGATGCCGGTGCTGCCGCAGCGCGGGCAGGCCGGGACCGGCACTTCACGGCCGGTCAGCGCGACGTCGACGGCGTACCCGCAGGCGGGGCAGAACGCCCACTTGCGGATCGCCGAGCCGTCCATGCCGAGGTCGACGGCGTCGATGTCGATTTCCCAGCCACGGGCGTAGAAGGTGGCGCCGGGGGCGAACTCACTGAGCGCCTGCGCGGAGCCGCGTGCGAAGTGCGCCCGGTCGTAGGTGTACGTGAGAGTATCCGGATCCATCCAGGACAGACCGACGTCGAGGGTGACGGTGTCGTCGAGCAGCGTGTAGTTGGGCAGCAGTCCGTATTCTTCGAGGACGCTGATCCAGTAGCCGCCGCGCAGGTCGGCCAGCTGACCGCCGGTCAGCCCGAGGGCGGATCGCGCCGACCGCAACGCCTGCTTGTCGTCGTCGGTGGCGGCAGGCGACGCCGTCTTCGCTTCCAGCTCGGGCAGCAGCTCGGTGATCTTCGTCCGTCGGCGTTCCAGCGTCTCGACGTTGTCCCGCCAGCGGCGGCTGGCTTCCTGTACGTGCGCGGCGAACCCGCTGGTCCGTGGCCCGCTGACCGGCCGCAGCCAGTCGCGCAGCCGCTCGACGACGTCGTCGGGCAGGTCGAAGGTGGCCACGAATCGGGGCAGCTGTTCGTCGGCGCTGGTCTCGGCGTGCGACACCAGGTCACCGAGGAAGGTGCCCGGGTTGGTCGAGGCGATCGCCCCGACGGCGGTCCTCGGGTGGCGGCGGCCGGCGTCGCGGGCGAAGCCGTCGGCCAGGTAAGCGGTGTACTGCCGGCGCAGGATCTCCTCCGCCGCCAGGTAGGTCGCCGGTGGCCGCACCTCTCCGTCGATGACCGACAGCGGGTCGCCGAGTTTCGGCAGGTGCTCACCGCGCCCGGTGACGAAGGCCAGGTTGAGCGCGTTGCCGGTGAGCCGGCCGGCGCGGCCGACCCGCTGCAGGTAGGAGGCGACGGTGCGGGGCAGCGACGCGAGGAGCACCGCCGACAGGTCGCCGATGTCGATACCCATCTCCAGGGTGGGGGTGGCGACGAGGACGTTCGGGGCCTGCGGGCTGGTCGCGGCGTCGCGGAACCCGTCTTCGTACGCCAGGCGGGTCTCGTCGTCGAGCAGGCTGGTGTGTTCCCGGGAGACGACTCGGCGCATGTCCGGGGATCCGTACAGCCGTCGGTAGAAGTTGTCCTTCAGCCGGTCGGGCTGCAGGTGCCCACGGCAGCGCACGTGCAGGCAGGGTGCACCGGTGAGCTGGGCGACGACGTCGACGGTGCCCGGGGTGACGGCCCGGCAGGTCTCGCAGACCAGCAGGTGCCGGCCGGCGGCCAGGTCGGCTTCGTCGACTGGCGCGACGACGACCGCAGACGGGGGGATCCCGTAGACGGTGGCGCCGGATTCGCTGGTGGTCGTGGTGAGGGTTCCGTCGCGGGCGAGCCGGTCGAGCAGCTGCCGGGCGAGCCGGCCGCCGTCGAGCGGGGAGACGTCGAGTACGCGGGACGTCCAGCGGGCGTACCAGGATTGTGGGGTGGTCACCGGGTCCAGTCCGCCGTTGGCCGGTCCGGCGCCGCCGCCGACCCTCGGGTACGCGGGCCGGGGCCGGTTTCGGGGGAACGCCGGCATGCCGTCGCTGCGGGGCCGCCCGCCCCAGATCGACCAGTCGCGGCCGTCTTCGGCCCGGTAGTGGTCGAACCACGGGTGGTCGATGGCACCTTGTGCGCGCATCCGGTCCAGCAGGCCGCGGACCCACCGCACCAGCGTCGCGTCGTCGGGCCCGGTCACGCCGAGCGCGGCCTGCCAGGACGCGCCGTCGAGCACGGCTCGGGCCGTCCCGGCCATCCGGGCGGGTTCACCGGCGGTGACCTCGACGGCGACCGCGCCGGTGAGTTCCAGGGTTCGGCCGGTGCGGGAGTTGAGCCCGAACTCCAGCGCGGCGTCGAGCGCGAGCCGTTTGCGCACCCGGGCCTGCACCTTCGCGGGCACCGCACGCAGCTTTCCGGCCTTCCAGAACTCCACGAAGGACTCCCGGTCGGCGCAGTCCGGGGCGAGGACCCGGTAGCGCGCGAACGGGTCGTCGCCGGCTTGCCGGATCACTTCCTCGACGAGTGCGTCGAGGGTCAGCTCCCCGTCGGCGACGGCGTGCCGCAGCACGGACCGCAGCGTCAACGTGTGCGACCGGGCCTGGACGAACCCGGCCCGGTGCGCGGCGTCCTGCACCGAGTCGGTGAAGACCAGCGCCTTCTTCTCCCGGGCGTCGAGGGTCGGCGAGCCGAACAGCGTCGACAGCGACACCGACAGCAGCGTGGCGACCGCGCTGCCGAGGAACCGGATGCCGTCTTCCTGCCCGCAGGACGGGCAGGCGTCCTTGCGGCTCTGCTGGTCGGCGTCGGTGCCGAGGTTGGTGAGCACCGGCAGGATCCAGCCGTCGCGCAGCTCCGGGTCGTCGTCGGCGACGCTGGTGAGCAGTTCCCGGCTGCGGATCGAGAACCACACCAGTCCGTCGATGGGCTCGCCGCTGTCGATGCTGGCGGCGGCTTCGGCCGGCGCGTACAGCAGTGGCCGGAACCGGCCCTCCTTGACGGCGTGGTCGCGGCGGATGTAATCGTCCTCGGGGGTGAGGCTGTTGCCGACCGGGGCGAGGCCGATCCCCCAGCCGGATCTGCCGCAGTGTCGGCAGAAGATCGCCGGGAAGGACGGCCGGGTGTCCTCGGCGTCGCCGCCGGGGACCGGCGGGCCGTCGTCGCTCCACCGGAACCGTGCGGCGGTGGCGGCGGCCCGGTCGATGCGGGTCAGCTCCCGGATCCACAGGTGCACGTCGACGGCGAGCGCGTCACGGCCGGCGACCGCGCGGACGTGCCCGAGCGCGGCGATCACGTGCGTCAGCAGCGCCTGGGCGCGGGCGGGGTGACCGACGCCGAAGACCCGTTCGGCGAGGGCGTCTAAGGCGACGGCATGTTCGGCTTCGCGGGCCAGGGTGTGCACCAGCGGATGCGCTTGGCAGAGCGCGAGCAGCAGGTGCGGGTCGGCGCCGGCGAACCGCTCCGGTTCGACGCCGTAGAGCTGGCTGAGGACGACGTGGGCGAGCTGCTCACCGGTCGGGTCGTGGCCGAGGTCGGCGACGGCGTCCAGCGCGGCCGTCACGTCCAGCGTGCCGACCTCGACCGGGTGAAGGTTGGCGGCGGTGGTCTGGTCGGCCGCGCCGGCGGACCACTCGTCGAGGTCGAGCCTGGTCTCGGTGACGATCGAGTCGGCGTTGAACCGTTCACCGAACACGGTGTGGGCGAAGTCGAGCATCACCAGCGGGTCGCCCTTGTCGCCGAGGGTCGCCGAGGTCGCCACCGGGGTCGCCAGCCCCAGCGGCCGGCTGCGCGCGGCGTCGTCGATGGCCGGGTCGTCGTCGCGCCAGTGGCTCTTGAGGGCCAGGCCGAGCCGGCGCAGCAGCATCGCCACGTCGGTGCCTTGCGCGCCGTCGTAGGTGTGAAATTCGTCGAGTACGAGGTACCGCAGGCTGGTCGCCGACTGTCGCCACAGCTCCTGGTCCTCGACCCGCAGCAGCAGCTGGTCGAGCATCTTGTAATTGGTCAGGAGGATGTCCGGCGCGGTGTCCCGAATGATCTCCCGGTCGGTAATCAGCCCGTCGGCGCTCACCGCCGGCCGGGTCTCCCCAGCCTGCCCGGTGTAGAGCGCAGCGGTCACCTCGGCCAGGTCGGGCTGCTCGACGAGCAGCTTCGTCAACCGGGCCGCCTGGTCGTTGGCGAGCGCGTTCATCGGGTAGAGGATCAACGCCTTGATGCCGGTCACCCCGTCGCGGCGGGCCCGCTGCACATGGTCCAGGATCGGTGCCAGGAACGCCTCGGTCTTGCCCGAGCCGGTGCCGGTGGTGACCAGGGTCGGCAGCGGCCGGCGCGGCTGTCCGCCGGCTGCCGAGGCGAGCCGGGCGAACGCGGCGGCCTGGTGGCCGTACGGCGGCGGGAAGCCTTCGTACCACTCCAGGGTGTCCCGCCAGCCGGCGTCGGCGGGCCGGTACGGCAGTCGCAGCCGCACGTACGGGCCTTTGAACATGCCGGTGTCCGGGTCGGACAGGAAGCGGTCCAGGCCGTCGCGGGCGTCGCCGTCGGTCAGCCCGAACGTCGTCGTCAGGTAGTCGACGAGGCTGTGCCGGATCCGGTCCGCCTGGTGGGTGGGGAGCAGCTCGCTCACGTGCGCTCCCGCAGCAGCTGCTCGAAGTGGGCGTATGCCTGCCGCATGTCCGCCTCCCGGTCCAGGGTCACGAACGGCAGCTCGTACGTGTACGTGTTGCCCGCCTGGTTGGTCGCGGTCCGCTCCTCCTCGGTGATCCGGTCGCCCTTCTTCCGCCACACGCTCAACACGGAGTTGGGCACCAGCCGCCCGTTGACGTCGTAGTAGTAGACGTTGCGGTCGTAGCCATAGAGCACGGCGAACTGGGTCCGGTAGATCGTGCACAGCTCGTCGGCGGTCAGCCCGAGCATCAGCGCCACCAACGCATCGATCTCGACGAGCGCCTGCCGACGGTCCGCCGCGATCCGCAGCGGCGTGTCCGCGTCCCACTCCGGTCCTACCGCCCCCAACGGCCGCCGCCGAGCATGCGCGAACCCACCCGCCCACTGATCGTCAAGGAACTCGGGCGTGTAACACTCCCGCCACAGATCCGCGTAGGCATCCGTCACACAGTTCAGCCGAAGCACACGAAAGACGATTTCAGATTCCATCTCAATTTGCACGTTGCCAGGCAATCGAGCTATCGTACTATAGCGAATATTCGCCTTCGGTGCGACGCGGACAACCATATCACATACAAGAGATGCCGCAAATCCAGCAATTTCCACCAGGCGGAGCGGATGTTCATCCGGAACACCAAGAGATGAAATTCCGTCGATATGAGCTGCACCCGGTGGGATGATGCCTGAGATAAGCGTCCGTTCTCCAGTATTGGCAGCCATCTTCCGCCACGCGAGCCGATAGTATTTGCACGCAAGGTCGGGGTCTTCCTTCGAGCCCCAATTCGTATAGTCGCGATCGTACCGCTCCCGATCGCCAACCGGCTTGTACGAGGTCACCGGAACTGCATCGACAGCCAGCGCCTCGAAGTCAGTCGCCGACCAGTCTTGGTTGTGCAGCATCGTCTTGTTCGGCATCTTGTACAGCGGAGTCGCTACGAATAGGTGAGGACCCTGCAAGATCACATCATTCCACGATCTGACCGCACCCCACTCCAACTCAAAGTAGCCCTTAGTTCGATCACTTTTCTCATGCCAGCCAGGCGAAAAATGGAGTCCCGCTTCACCAATTCGCCGCGCACCCGAAAGTTTGAACAGTACCCTCGCCACCGAACTATTGACCGCATACACCATACGTGACTGCCCTACCGAGACGCTGTCATCCTCGAGAACTCCGTGCCAGGTTGACAGGGTTTCCTTGGTAACCAACGTAATCCGAGCCGCATGCGGGCGAATGTCCCAGTTTCCACTCACGTCTTTCGTGCCTGGCTCGACCCCTGAGCCATCATGCCCCAACGAACGCTCCACCGTTTCGGGGTGGTAGAGGGAAGTTGCCATCAAGAAGCGGGGATTGTCCAGGCACTCGCCATAGATGTGGACACCATAGGAAACCTGGTCGTGGACCTCAAACAGGAACAATGCGTTCATGAATTGCCAATGGCGGCGCAGTCGCCGGTAGGATTCCCCACGAACAGCCTTCGCCTTCTCATCCGTAAAATGCGACTCAGGATGTATTAGCCCAATGATTCCATGCCGCGATCCATGCCGCCAGCTCTGCAACATGAAGCAGCGGTAGAAGTCGGGCTGCAGGCCCTTAAGGGAACCATACTGCGATACTGATCCAGCAAATTCGGCAAGGCAGGCGACATCCGTCACGCCATCCACGACGAGGTCTGCGAGTCCCGGGAGAACAAGGGTCGTCTCGCGGCGAGCCGTTACTTGTACCTGCGTCGGTTTAACGACGAGCTGCCACCACGGATCGCCCTCGGCTAGCAGGGCAGGAATGTCGACAATCGGTCGAACCCAGGGTGGGTTACCGACTTGGAGGTCGAAGCCGCCGCGGGCGAAGACGGTGGCAAAGTCGAGGTTCCAGTGGAAGAAGCCTTGCTGTTCGGCGACCCGCTCGCACACCACCAGCCACGGGTGTTTCCGCAGCGCATCGGCTACGGGGAGGGCGTTAGCGAAGCCGAGGTCGATCTTCTCGCCCTCGTTCAGCTCGTCCCAGCTTGCGCTGGCGGCGAGCGTCTCACGCGGCAGGGATGGCTTGCGCAGCTCAGGGCTGCGTCCAAGCAGCGCCTGCAAACCGGCGAGCCATTCTGTCATGGTGGGTGGCGCGACCTGTGCCCCATCGACCGTGGTGATCTCGTCGGTGAGGGGCCAGAACCACAGCGCGGTCCAGGCATCCATCACCCGGCGCAACCGCTGGTAGGCGCCATCGGGGTCGGCGAGTGCGGCCTCGATCTGCTCGCGTTGCACGCCACCTCCGGCCGGCAAGTCGCCCGCCTCCCAGACCGCGATCGCCCGGCGGATCTCCCGTTCGGCGATGCTCAGCCGGCGGTAGGCGATCTGCCATAGCACCTCGACCCGGTGCGCCAGCTCGACCAGGGTGTTGACCTGCTGCTGGCTGGGCTTCGACTTGACGCTGCTGCGCCACGACTTGAGCCGCTTCGCGGCCACGGGGGCGAGTGCAGCGGCTTCCTTGGCGTCAGCGGCGGCTCCCCAGCCGTCTGCCGGCAGCAGGAAGTGGTGGATGCCGCCGCTGGCGACGCGTTCGGCCTCCATGTCCTCGACCAGTGAGGTCAGCGGCACGTCGGTCGGCACCGCGCCGAGCCAGGACTTGTCGCTGACCTGGTTACGCCGGTAGACGGCCCGGCGGGCACCGACGAGAGAGTTGCCGCGTCGCAGGTGCAGGCCGAACCACGGCGCGGCGAGGCCTTCGACCATGGTGTCCAGCCAGAGCGAGATTTCGGCCAGCTCGACGGCGGTGGCGTTGAGGTCGACGCCGTAGACGTTGTGCAACGCCAGGTACGCCTTGACTTCCTGCACCCGACGCGGGTACTCGTCGGGGTCGATCCGGATGCCCAGCTCGGCTTGGCGACGTTTGAGGTACTGGTCGGCGAGCTGCCGGACGGCTTCGATGGCGAAGGCACCAGAGCCGAGCGCCGGCTCGCAGACCGTCATCTCCAGGATTTCGGCGGCCTTGGTGGTGCGGCCGTCCTGGTCGAGCAGCTCCTCCAGGGCCTGGCCGACGGTGAAGCGGGTCAGCACCTCGGGGGTGTAGTACGACGCGGACTGCTGGCGTTCACGACCGGCGAGCCGGAAGACGAACGAGCCTTCCGGGTGCAGGACCGGCTTCGACTCGCCGGTCTGCTCGTCGGTTGCCTTGACGAAGTCGGCGGCGGAGATGCCGTCCACCCGGTCGGTGGGCACCACCCAGGAGCCCTTGGACGAGTCGCCGTTCTTGGCGACCTCGTACAGGTCGGTTTCGGCGAAGAAGCCGGTGTAGGACATCAGCCCCTCGTAGACCGCGCCGAGCTGGTTGATGCCCAGTTCGGCGTACGAGATGAAGCCCCGGTCCTTGCCGCGTGATTCCTTGCTGAGCAGCAGGTGGGTGAGGACCTTCTGCAGGGCGACGTTGCCGAGGCCGACGGCGTCGATGTGGGCGGTCGCCTCCGGGCGGAACAGGTCGGCGCGCAGTGCGTTGAAGGTCAGCCCTTCAGCGGCCAACGGTGCGTCGTCGCCTTCGGTGTCATCGTCCGAGGCGGCGACCGCGCCCGGCTGGTGTCCCTTGTCGACCAGGCGGAACAGCACGCCGAGGGATTCGTAGAGGTGGGTGCCACTGCGAGCACGTGGGGTGGCCAACTCCACCTGGACCAGGTCCCGCAGTCGGTCCAGGCTGTAGCCCTGGTCGTATTCTCCGGCACCGACCGGCAGCACGCCCAGCTCGGGGGACGCCTCGGCGTACAGCAAGAACAGGATGCGGTAGAGGAACCGCAGCGACTGCTTGGCCAGCGGCTGGGCTTCGCTGGCCGGCAGCGGTGGGAGCCCCTTGGCGCGGCGACGGTCGACGACCTCGTTGGCGATGATCTCGATCGAGAGCCGGACACCGTCGCGCAGGTCCTTGGAGACGCCGACGGTGTGCTTGACCGAGGCAGCGAGGATGTCGTGCCACCACAGCTTGCCGTCGGCGTCCGGGGCGATCGACTCGGCGGAGAGGCAGGTCAGCGCCCGGTCGATCTCCCCGCCCTTCTTGGTGTCGTTGCGTTCGCAGACCAGCTGCACGTCAACGGCGAGGTAGCGGCCTTCGGCCCAGCGTTCCCGCTCGGCGAGCAGCGCCCATCGGCCGGCGAGCACCAGGACCAGGTCGGGGGCGTCGTCGGCGACGAACAACGCGGACACCAGCCGGGCGGCGGACTTCAGCTCCTCGGTGCCCTCGGTGAGGCTGACCGGTTCGGGCAGCGTGGCCGCGTCGCGGGCCAGCAGCTCCTCGACGGCGGCGACCGGACGGGCCGAGACGACGACCAGCGGCGCCCGGTCGGTGATCCCGGGTGAGGAGATCCGCAGCAGCGGCCCGTCGCGGCGCACGACCAGGCCGTGGCCGGTCAGCTCCAACACGTCGATCAGTCGCTCATGGACGGTGGCGGCGACGTCGTCGGCCGTACGGCCGTCTAGCGGCTCGGCGCTGGCGGCCGGGTCGAGCAGCTCGGCCAGGGTCGCCAGCTCGGTTTCCAGGGTCTGCCGGGCCTCGGTGAAGCGCGACCTCGGCGTCGGTCGGCCTTCCTTGGCTTCGGCGTCCCAGGCGTCGCGGCGCTTCTTGACCTCGGCGCGGAACGATTCGCCCTTGGCTTCGGTGGTGAAGTAGTGCTCCGAGATCCATCCTTCGCCGACGAGGATCGCGTCCGAGCCGCTCACCGCTTGCCACCTTCCATGTCCGGGACGACCAGCAGCAGCGGCCGTACGAGCTGTCGATCGGGCGCCATCGCCTGCACCATTTCGCGTTCCTGCTCGACGCTGGCCCGGCGCTGCTTGATGTCGCTGCGTTGGATGAGTGCGTCTGCTTCGACGTCCCAGCGGTCCAGCCGCTGCGACCACTGTTCGACCCGCTGGGCGACGTCCTTCTTCGACGCCTCGAACACGGTGCGCAGGTGCCGTTCGGCTTCGTGCACCGCCGGGGCGACGAGTCGCTGCAGGGTCTCGACGTCGGCGACCGGGCCCGGGTTGTTGCGGGCCGTGCCCCAGCCGAGGGCGTGCAGCGCGTCGCGGGCAGACTCGTGCGGGGAGACCAGCGAGAACGACGGGTCGTCCGGCGACGGGAACTCGGCGGTCAGCCAGGCCGCCGAGACGATCTGCCCACGCCGGTTGGTGAGCGTGCCGAGCAGCAGCACCGTGGGCGCGTCGACGGCGCCCCGAACGGCGAAGACCTCGTTGCGGCCGAGCGCCGCCAACGCCCGGTCCGACGCCCAGTCCAGCACCGGATGCAGCGGGCTGAGGAAGTGCGCGTCCGGCCAGGTCGAGTCGCTGTCATCGCGCAACGCCGCCGCGAGCCGGTCCTTGCCTCGGCCCGTGGTGGCAGCCAACACGAGTCGTTCGGTGACCCGCCGGTCGGCGAGGTACGACTGTGGCAGCACGTCGAGGCGCTGCGCGAGGTCCGGTGGCGGGGTCAGCTCGACGGTGCCGAACGCGGCGTCGCGGCG
Source organism: Solwaraspora sp. WMMB762 (assembly GCF_049179115.1). Lineage (NCBI taxonomy): Bacteria > Bacillati > Actinomycetota > Actinomycetes > Micromonosporales > Micromonosporaceae > Solwaraspora > Solwaraspora sp. WMMB762. Next base: position 5,452,272 of record NZ_JBMHMD010000001.1, on the reverse strand, counting down.
CCAGCCGACGCCCCCGTTCTTCGGCGGGGCCGCCGGCTCGATGAACGCCTCCTGCAGCGCGTCCTCCAGGTAGGACACGTCGTCGGGGTAGAGGCCGGAGTCGAGATCGGCGACGTCGGCCACGGGGCCCGTCTGCTGCGGGGCCGGCGCGGCGGGCGCGTCGAAGAGCTGGCTGAACATCGCGGCCAGGTCGTTGCCGGTGGCGACCTTCTCGACCGGCCGTACGACGTCGTCGAGGGTCTTCTTGCCGGCGAGCACCGCGCGGATCTCGTCCTCCTCCCCCTTGACGTCGTAGCAGCCCATCAGCGAGGCGGCGTCGCCGAGCGCGGTGTGCGCCTGGTCTTCCTTCTCCACCAGCTTCGCGAGGATCCGTACGTCGCCGGCGAAGCGTTCGCTCGACGGGTCCAGCAGCAGCGCGGTGACCCGGGGTGGATGTTTCTGCCCGTACCGGTCGATCCGGCCGTTGCGCTGCTCGATGCGGATCAGGCTCCACGGGATGTCGTAGTGGACCAGCTCGTGGCACTGGGCGTGCAGGTTGACACCTTCGGAGGCGACGTCGCCGGTGACGAGCACCCGTACCGCTGTCTTCTCTTGCTTGAAAGCCTCGACGATGCGCTGCTGCTCGTCGTCGGCGAGACCACCGTGCATGATCTCGACGGCGTCGGCGGGCAACCCGAGGTCCTTCGGCAGGCTGCGGTGCAGCCAGCGCAGCGTCTCCAGCCGTTCGGCGAAGACCACCGCGCGGGCCGGCGATCCCTGGCCGACGCCGATCTCCTTCAGGTGTGCGACCAGGCGGGTGTACTTCGCCGACGGTTGACGCAGGGTCTGCTCGTTGAGCGCGGCGAGCCGCCGCAGCGCCTGACGCTCGACGTCGGCCCGGTCGTCGTGCGCGAGCCGGCCCAGCCGGCCGTCGATGGTTTCCCGCAGCGCGGCCGGGGACGACAGGAACGCCTTGGCGAGCGTCCACGGAAACAGCGACGCGTTCTGCCCCGAGTACGGGCTGCCGCCCTTGCCCGGCCACAGCCAGACTTCCTCCAGCTCACGGGCGACGGCGTCCTCGGCTGGCGTGGCCGGCACGAGCACGTTGTTGGGTTCCTGCCGTTTCGCCCAGTCCGCGCCGACGACCTGCGCGACCTCCGGGCTGTGCCGGTGTCTGCGCACCACCAACCGCCGCACCTCCTCGCGGTCGAGGGTGCCGTCGGGTGGCACCGCCGACGGGTCGAGCAGCCGCAGCAGCTCCGCGAAGGAATCTGCCCGGCCGTTGTGCGGGGTCGCCGACGCGAGGATCAGGGCCTCGGCGTTGCGGGCGAGCAGCCGTGCCAGCCGGTTGTTCAGCGTCGCGGTGTTCGACAGGTTGTGCGACTCGTCGATGACCACCGCGTCCCACCGCTGCTTGCGCAGGCTGGCGACGTACCGATCGGACTTGAGCGTGTCGATCGAGATGATCGCCCGCTTGTAGTAGGTGAACGGGTTACGGGTCGCCGGCAGCTTCTGCCGCACCCGCTGGATGCCGGCGGAGTCCAGCCGGACGAACGGCAACGCGAAACGGGTCCACAGCTCGTGCTGCATCTGCTCCAGCACGTGCCGGGGCGTCACCACCAGAATCCGGTCACCGCGCCCCCGGCGGACCAACTCCGACAAGATCATGCCGATTTCGAGGGTCTTGCCGAGGCCGACCGCGTCGGCGAGCAGGATCCGGGGTCGCAGGTTCTCCGGTGCCAGCGCCTTGCGCACCGCCGACTGCTGGTAGCTGAGCGCGTCGGCCAGGCCGCGGGTGGCAACCGACAACGCCCGGGTGCCGAGCGGTACGGCCGTCTTGCGGATCGTCGACTCCAGCCACAGCCGCGCGGTGCGGTAGCGCGGGCTGCCGTCGGCCACGACCGTGGCCTCCGCCGGCTCCAGCGGCGTGATCGTGTCGAGGGAGTCGTAGAAGGAAGCGGTGGTGTCGCGGACCAGATCGCCGAGACCCTGGACGTGCACCAACGTGCCGTCGGCGGTTTCCTCGGTCGCGACGACGAGCCACTCTTCGTCGCGGATCACGACGACCGACCCCGGCGCGATCGACCTGCGGACGTCTTGCTTCGATCCCGTCACAGGTGTTTTCTCCGTTTTCGAGTCGTTACAAATGAGACGTTCGCCGACAAGTCGCGTTGTCGCCAGTTCGCAAGCCTAACTGCCTGTGATCTAACGGAACGTCCCCAGATAGGTTGGAGAGATGGGCCGAAAGTCCCCCTTGCCCGTACCGCTCGATGCCGCCACGTCGGCCCGACTCCGCCGTCAACCCCGCACCTCGACCAAGCCCGAGCTGTTGTTGCGCCGCGAACTGCACCGCCGTGGGCTGCGCTTCCGCATCCACGACGCGCGGCTGCCGGGCCGGCCCGACGTGGTCTTCACCCGAGCGCGGCTGGCGGTCTTCGTCGACGGCTGCTTCTGGCACTGCTGCCCCGAACACGGCACCCTGCCGCGCAACAACCGAGACTGGTGGCAGGCGAAGCTGGACCGCAACGTCGCCCGCGACCGTGCGAAGGACGCGGCACTGGCCGACCTGGGCTGGACCGTGCTGCACGTGTGGGAGCACGAGGCGACCGCAGCCGCCGCCGACCGAGTCGAAGCGCAGTGGCGGCGGCTGCTGGCCGTCACTCCTCGGGCCGTATCCGCAGGTAGCCGCCCTGACCGAACAACACCCCCCGATCGAGGAAGCGGTTGAAGAACCGGCACGACGGCTCACCCAGATGTACGCAGGCACTGCACGCCCCGCTGCCCCGACTGCAACCCGGGTCCAGCGGGCACCGGTGCTCCGCGTCGACGAAGGTGTGCATCAGGTCGTCGAGGTTGGACTCGAACACCGCTTGCATGCCGCCGAGCACGAAGTCACCCTTGGCGCCGGCGTACACGAAGAACGCCAAATGTCCAGGCAACAGGTACTCGCTGAGCGCATCGCGTTCGATGCCGGAAAAGACCGCTGTCTGGCGAATGAACCGGTGAGCGTAGGTGTGCACCAGCTTGAGAAGGTCGGTGCCGGGTGAGCCGTCGGACGGATCGTCGCGCTTCGACGGCACCACCGCCGACTCCAGCACCGCGACCCGCGCCGCAACCTCGTCCTGGTCTCCGACTTTCCAGCCCGAAAGCCGGTGGCCGCGCCCGGAGAGCCAGGTCGCCACCCGCAGCGGATCCAGCCGAATCAGGAACGCCTCCGTCTCGGCGAGGTTGCCGTACAGCCGGTAGCCGCCCCTCTTACGGCGGAACGGCCGCAACCGGCACTTCGCCGGGTCGTCGTCACCACGGGTGTAGCCGTACATCGCATTGAGCACCGGGAACCGGTCGACCAGGTCCAGCCCGGCCACGCCAGCCCGAGTTAGCGCCGCCGGGTAGCTGTCACGGTAGCGAGCGGCGAGGGCGCCACCGACCCCCGATCCGCCCAGCTTGGTCGTCGGCAATCGGCTCTCGGCCAGCGCCATCGCGATGTCGGCAGCTTCGCGTTCGGCCGTCTCGCGCCGATGTCCCGACAGCCGGTCGATCGGATGCGCGCCCGGCTTGGCGAGCCCTCCATCCCGCTCGGCGCTGTTTGCGGCGTTCTCCGCAATCGCACGATCAAGACCAGAGGCCACGAGTTGCTCGACAAGTTCTTCGCGGGTTGGCAGCGAGCTCACATCGGCAGGGCGGTCGGCGGTCAGCCCTTCGACGACCCAGACGAGCGCCTTGCGAGCACCACCGGCGAGCTTCAGGCCCTCCCGGTGCTCCGGCCTGGGCGGGTTGATGAGCACCGTGCTGCGCGGGGTGTAGACGGTGCGCGCCTTATGGACGTTCCACCGTACGGTGCCTTTGCCGCAGTCGCAGGGCCGGTTGAAGCCAAGCCCTTGCATCGTCTGCTTGCTGCAAGTGGGGCAGACGAAGCTGATGTCGGCCGCCTTGGCGCTCTTCGGAATCACGACCTTGACATCGTCGTGCTCCTTGCAGCGCCGGATCCACGGTTCGTAGATCGCCCCGCAGTCGTGGATGCCCACGAAGTGCAGCTGGCCCCATTTGCCGCGCTGCCCGCACCTGCAGGCTCGGTCCGACGATTTGCCGATGCGCTTGCAGACCCGGCACAGCCACACCTGGGGATACCGTTCGACCGTTACGCCGCGTCGGTCGTCCAGCTCCACGACCTCGACCGGCGCCTTGCGGAGCAGCTCGCCACCCATCCCGTCGTCGTTGTCCTTGACCGCCCACGCGGCGATCTCCCCTAGCAGATGCCGGCGCAACAGATCGGTGTCGACCTCTATCGGGCTAGGTGCCGACCATTCGGTGACCCGGTAGATGTCGCCGCGCAAGTCGACCGTCTGCTCGGGCAGGAAGGTCCGCAGGATCTGGCTGCCGCTGCGAGATGCGAGAGGCTTCATCACGACCGCCTGTCTTCGTGGATCGGTGCGCTGGCCTCGACGTCGCGGAGGCTCCTCATCGGTTGCCGGGGTCCGAGTTCACTGGTGAATCGTGCCCGAGTGCTCGGATCTTCGAGATCCGCGAACCACTCTCTCATCCACTGCGCGATCTGCTCACAGTGCAGCGGATCCGCTACGTCGTCGAACCCGAGCAGCGCCGCGATGTCGGCGGCCTCGCCAGCGGGAGTCATCCCGGAGTCACGGGCGTAGCCGCGCAGGTTCGCCGGTGTGCTGAGTCTCTGTTTGCTCGCCGGTTCGCGGATCATCAACGTTCGCGCACCGACGACACCCGGAATCGTCAGATCCAGCACCCTCCGGCTGCGTCGGGTGATCGGGATCGCGTCGACGAACCGGTCACCCTGTCGGACGTAGGGGCCGAAGTGCCGGAAGGTCTGGGCGTCCCGCTCCCGGCCGATCTTGTGCAGCACGTAGACCAAACCGGGGTGCCGCCGGCCGACCCGGGCCGTCGTCTGGATGAACTCGGCGGTGGTCAGCGGCAACCCCAGCATCACCATCGTGTTGAGTCGGTCGACGTCGACGCCGTGCGAGAGCATCGAGCTGGCTGCGATCACGTGAATGCGGTCGTCGAAGTTCGGCTCCGGGTGGTCCAGACGGTCGAGGATCTCTCGCACCTCGTCGAAGTCGGTCTGGCCGGTGAGCTGCTCGACGTTGATGCCCGACACGGTGTTGTTGCTGCCCAGGCTCCGCCCGGCGGCCTCCACGTCGTAGAGAGTGGTGCCGTACACGACGTCCGTGCCGTACAGGCTGACGAGCTTGTCGACGTGCTGCGTATCGACTCCGGCGTCCGCGCAAACCCTCGCCGGTTCGTCCTTGAGTTCGCGGATGCAGCGCTGCAGCGTGTCCAAGGTCCGGTCGCTGACGTGCTCCAGCGTGACGCCGCGCGGCGCGACCGCCACGAAGCGCCGCAGTGGCTGGTCGGTCGACATCGTCCAGAACGATTCGCCGGCACGCGGACCGGGCTGCGGAAACACGCGGCCGCGCCGGCGATAGAGCACGTCGACCTGATGCTCGTAGCCGGTCAGCGTCGCGCTACTGGCGACGATCTTCGCCCGAGAGCCGCACAGCCTCTGCTGCAGGTGATCCAGCAGGCTCTCGTAATGGGAGTCGACCGCCCCAAGGCTGTCCCGCAGCAGGTGCAGCTCGTCCTGCAGCCGCAACGACGGTCCGAACCGCTCGCCGTCCATCGGCAGGTCCTTGAGCAGCGGCCCGCCTTGGCAGTCCGGCACCAGGCACCCGTTGGGCGACGACGACCGCTGGGCGTAGGTGAACCCGTGCCAGGGCACCGAGCACAGCTTCTGCGGCGGACCAACCAGGCCGCGCATCGCCTGCTGCATGCCGATCGACGCCGCCTTGTCCAAGGTCCCGACGACGACCGTCGGCAGGAAGCGGAACACCTCCTGGTCGACCACGTACATCGGAAGCGGGCGGCTGCCGTTGGGGCAGTCGGTGTTGGTGCAGCGGTGTTCGAGCATCCACCGTTTGCGGTCGAACCGCATCGTCAGCTTCTCCGCCCGACAGAACGGGCAGTGCAGCAAGACCTGGTACTTGTCCGGCATACCAGGGCTGTCCGGAGTGATCTCGTCTTTCTCGGTCGTCGGAACCACCTTGTTGGGTGTGCCCGCTTGACCTACGAGGAAGCCCAGGCTGAACGGCTTGCCTCCCACCTTCTCTTCCTGGCGGACCATTTCGGCGCCTGCGAGCGCGTCAGCGAACCGCTGGGTCTGCTGCAGGCTGAGCAGCCGCAGCGGGAACCGCGACCAGGCCGTAACCCCTATCGTCTTACCCGTCAGCCGGTCGAAGAAGGCCGCCGTGAGCAGCAGACCCAGATACGTCTCGGTCTTGCCACCACCCGTGGCAAACCAGACGGTGTCGACGTACTCGGCTTCCTCGTCCCGCTCGATCAGGAACCGAACCGTTGCCAGCAGGAAGCCGATCTGGAACGGCCGCCACGTGTCGTATCCGCGCCCTTGGGCGCTGCGGGCGATCGCCTTGTTCATCAGCTGGAAGGCACGGCACAGCTCCGGTCGGGCGCGCAGCAGCTCAAGACCGGCGCGGAGCCGGTCCAGCTCGCCGAAGACCTCCGACGCCGACCGGTCCGCCTCGCCCCGCATCTCCGTGGTCCAGCCTTCGGCCGCCTGCCGGGCGTCGAGCACCGACGGCGACCAGTGCGCGTCGTCGTACCCCGCCAGCGCGCTCACGAGCGCGGACAGCTGCGGGATCGGATCGGCTGCCAGCGTCGCGAACGACAGATCCGGCGGCGCCTCGGCACCGTTCCAGTACGTCGGCCGGAAGGTCTGCACCGTCACCGTGTCGGTCGTACGGAAGACGTCGGACTCCAGCACCTCGACGCCGACGTTCACGCCGTAGGCAGGCACCTGGCGGTCGTACCGGAAGCTGTCGGGCAGCGCCTCCAGCTGAAACGGCACGGTTGGCAAGCCGCGCACTTCGATCTGCGTCTCGAAAAGATGGGAGTCGGCCAAGCCAGGCGCCTTGATCGGGCTGGTGTTGACCAGCTGCACGACCAGCTCGGTCTGCTTGTGCCAGTCCTCGACGTCGACCTTGACCTTCGCCGACAGCCCGGGCACGCCGACGGCGGCGAAGGCGTCCTCGAGCTGTTTCGATCCGGCCTCTGTACCGGCGCTGTCGACCAACACCGAGACGACCTCCTCGACGAGATCGCTCCGCCACCAGCGGCCTCTCGGATCTGGATCCTTCGCCTCGTCCTTGCCCCAGGCGCGTGCCCGCACCGTGACGGACATCGACCAGGGCGGCCCGCCGGCCGGACGCAGTCTGATCCCGATCGCACACGGATCCAGCCGTTCCGAACGGTCGTCGTTGAGTCCGTCCTTGACCTCGTCCTCGCAGGACAGCCGCCCGAGCCAGAAGGTGCCGGACGGAGCGACCTCCAGTCGTTCCAGGCCGTCACCACGGCCGGCCGCGATCACCCGACGGTCGAGCCAGGCAACGAACGCCTCGCACGCCTGCTCCAGACTCTGAACCCCTGAGCTAGTCACGAAGCCCACCTCCCTGCTGAAGCACCGTCAGCTCCCGCTCGCGAATCATCGATTAGATATGAACGAAGGCTCTGCACATCAGGGCTTTCCCTGAGCTTGGCCAGCGACTTCCCCAGCAGCTGCCGAATGCGCTCTCGGGTGATATTGAAGTGCACCCCGATCCGGTCAAGCGTTTCCTCTTCGCCGTTACCAATACCAAACCTACGCCTAATTATCTCAACCTCCCGAGGCCGGAGAACAATTTTCACGGCCCTAGCGATTTCGGCTTGGAAAACCGAGTACATCACAATCTCTGCCGGATCAGCCCGACCGTCGCGTTCCCCATCGACCGCCAGAACGTCGGAAAGTCGAAAGTCGCCATCTTCTCCAATCAATTGATCGATGCTACGAACTGGTTGCAGCAGATCAAGCGCGGCCTGCGCCTGCCCCGGCTCGAGCCCGGTCCGCTCACACATCTCCGACAGCGTCGGCTCGCGACCAAATCGGTCGGCCAGCTTCAGCTTGATTGCCCTGACCCTTCGCAACTTCTCGTACATGTGCACAGGAATGCGGATCGTTCTTCCACGGTCGCCGATGCCCCGATCAATCGCTTGCCTGATCCACCAGGACGCATAGGTGGAAAACTTGAAGCCCTTTGATCCGTCGAACTTGTCGGCCGCTCGCATCAATCCAGTGTTGCCGTCCTGGATACGGTCGGCGAACTCGACACCACAGCCTTCGTACTGCTTCAGCTTGGCTATGGAGACGACCAGACGTAGGTTGGCACAGACGAGCTCAGCGTGCGCCCGTCGACCCTCCACCGCTTGTTCCTGCAGCCGTTGTCGAAGCCCAGGGGTCAACCCTGTTTGGTCGGCGTCGTCGAGTCGCTGCTGGGCGGCCACACCTTGCGAGATCGATGACCAAAGCTCCACCTCGCGCACGGCGTTGATCAGCGGATAGCGGCCGATCTGCCGTATGTACAGACGTACCGCATCCCCATCACCTCGAGTAACGGCGGCATCCGACTTGGCTTTGATGGGCCGCGCGCCAGCTGCCACTGGCAGCTCGACGCCGGCCTCCGCTAGCCGATCGAGCAGCTCGCCATGCTGCACCAGGGAGAGTTTGCGCTGAACGGCCAATCGCGACACCTCGTCGCGCGTCAGCTGCCCGCCCTTCCTCTCCCAGTCTCCCAGGAGATCGTCGAGCGCTCGCCCGACGACATCGCTGGCTGGTCGCGGAGCTGGCAGGGGTGGCTCGTCCGCGAACATCCAATCCAAGGCGTCGTCGTCGGTCGACATCTCGGCGAGGCCGACAGGCTCGACCGGCCCATGATCGAGATCAAGGTCGCCGGCAGCAGGTCCGCCCGGCTCTACACCGGCCGGCCGCTCCTCCGGGCCCCTGGTCAGCCCGTTCAAAAGTGCATCCACGTCGTGGTGGCTGATCTGGTGGCGATTCGCAAAGTTGCCCACTAGATTGCGGGCTTGTTCAGCTCCATGCTGTTCGAGGATCGCACGCAACTCGTCGACATGAGCCTTGTTAACGTTGGTCGATTCACGCCTCGTCTGCCGCGCTGCCGACCGGACCATCGCCATGACGTTCGCCTCCTCGATCACGAGTGGCACCATGATAGGGACGAACACCGACAAGAAAACGATTCTCATACATATGTTCGAGCGTCGACGGAGGTCGTTGTCCGCTCGGATGGCAACCAGTTCGACCTTTTCATGCAGGTAAGACCACGTGCCACTCGCCGCGGCCCGCGCGTCGGCCGAGGCCGACCGAGACGAACGTACGAGATTCACAGTCGAAATCACGACGGTACGTCATCCAGCTGGCAAGTCGACCCCGAGAACGTTCCGAACACCCTGGTCGACACACAGTCCACTACGGATCTTGAGCCTGTCGAGGATCGGGCGCGGCACCACACAGGCGACGGCCCGGGGCGTACGCTCTCCTGGTTTGATCCACTAGGATCCCAGCATGGCCGCCCGACCTGTCAAGATCTCCGCTGTCGACCTGTTCTGCGGAGTCGGCGGGCTTTCGTACGGTCTCTTGAAGGCCGGCATCCACGTCGCCGCCGGGGTCGACGTCGACGACAGCTGCGACTACCCGTTCCGCGCGAACATCGATGCGCCGTTCCACCGCCGCGACGTCCGTGAGCTCACCGCCGACGAGCTTGCCGCGATGTGGCCCGGTAAGTCCGTCCGGGTCCTCGCCGGGTGCGCGCCATGCCAGCCCTTCTCCTCGTACCGTCGTGGCGTCGACACCTCGCAGGAGGCCCAGTGGCCCCTCGTCGACGAGATGCTCCGCCTGATCGCGGGCACGCTGCCCGAGATCGTCACGATGGAGAACGTGCCACGGATCGTCAGCACCGCGATCTTCCGCAAGTTCGTAGCCGGGCTGCGCGAGCTCGGCTACTCGGTCGATCACTCGTCGTGCTTCTGCCCCGCGTACGGGGTGCCGCAGCGCCGGCGGCGCATGGTCCTGGTCGCCTCGTTGCTCGGCCCGATCGCGGTTCCTAAGGGCACGGTCCCCAGCTCGGAGTACGTCACTGTCCGCCAACGAATCGGGGGCCTCACTCCAGTGGAGCACGGGCAGGCCGCGGCCGACGACCCGCTGCACAAGTGCCGGAGTCTGAGCGACACGAATCTCGACCGGATCAGGCAGTCCAAGCCGGGCGGTACGTGGGAGCAGTGGGACGAAGAGCTACGCGCGCCCTGCCATCGCAAGGCCTCCGGGTCGACCTTCCGCAACGTGTACGCCCGGATGGCATGGGACGAGCCCGCACCGACGATCACTACGCTCGCGTACAACTACGGCGCCGGCCGATTCGGGCACCCCGAGCAGGACCGGGCCCTCACGCTGCGGGAGGCCGCGATCTTGCAGAGCTTCCCGGAGGAGTACGAGTTCGTGGCCCCCGATCAGCCCGTCCAGTTCGCGCCGCTCGGCCGTCTGATCGGCAACGCCGTCCCGCCTCGGCTCGCGGAGGCCGTCGGGACGGCCATCGTCGACCACGTCCACGCCCACACGAAGCAGAAGCGGTCCCGCCCCCGGGCGGTCGTCCAGCAACTGCCGTTGCCGGCCGTCTGAGGTCAGTGCGTCGCTTCCTCGAAGATGTGCTGGCGATGCCACGCCAGATACTTGGTGTGCGGAGGCTGGGCGCCATCCGGTAGCAGCAGCCGCTCGGCCAGGGGTGGCCGACCAAAGGCCGCTCGCGTCGCAGGGTCCGTCTCGACCGCTGCGGCGAGCACGGGCTTGACGTGGATGCGCAACCCACCGTTGACGGTCAACAGCCCGGTGTCGAACGCGACGTCGTGTGTCGGGCAGGCAGTCAGCCCGTTGCGTGCGTCGAGCCGCTCGGCGTGACTGCACGCCCGCCACGGCTTGATGTGGCTGGCGACGAGCATCCGCGCCGCTCGCTTTTCCGGCAGCGAAACCGAGAGGCCACAGAAGACGCACTGATGCCCGTGGTTGCGCAACACTTCGCTGGCGAACCGGTGCTGGCCGACCCGAACGGCCGCCATCAGGAGACGCTCCGTGGTCCGCTCGTCCAGATCGGCCCGCGAAGCGCGCCACACATCCACTGCCGGGCGAACGGCGGCGGCGACGTCCGTCTCGTCCAGCTCACGCTGGCCGATCAGGAGCAGATCGCCGTCGTCGTCGGCCAGGCCGAGGAAGTCTGGCAGAGCGTCCGGCCCAATACCGACGCTGCGAGCGGCGGTGAGCAGGAGCCGGTAGACAGCGCCGAGCTGTCCAGGCTCGGCGAGCAACTGAGCAGCGACCTGGACCTCATGCTTGGCACCGTTGCGCAGACTGCCGTCGAGATTGGCCATCTTCGCCAAAATGCTCCCGTTTGGCCGGCAGAACAGCCGTGCGATCGTCGGTATGGGCTCGGCGGCGTTGTCCGCCGTGCCTCCGCCGTACCGACGACGATCGACAACTAGGCCCACGGCAAGGCAGATGAGGGTCTCGACCGGCAGGAAGTCGACTTGCCGCTTGCCGGGAACTGGAACGCGAGAGGCGATCGATCTCCACTGCTCACGGGCCGAGCCGAGCTGGATATCGACATAGTCTCGCAGATCAGGCATCTGACCCCTCGGCTTCCCTGATGTGCCCCAATGATGCAGCGCCCGCGATCAGCCAGGGCCCCTGGCGCTGGATGAGTTTGTCCCAGCTCGACATCTTGTGGCCCAATCGGCTGGAATGGGGTCCTGTCTGACCTTCGTCAACCACCAAATGCCTGCCCCAAGAAGTTTCGACCCCGGCGGTTCTCCCAATCCGCCAGGGGCAACTGGATGCCGGGTTTACGGCGGAGATATCACCCACCACCTATCCGAATATTGCAGAGCAACTTCCCTTAAGGGCTTGCAAGTTTGTTGACAACTACCGTCAGCGCCTCACGCGCTGCCCAATTCCGGATAGCCACACGATCAGACAGGGAACTACGCAAGGAGATGCACTGATCACCCACACTATCTGCAAAACCTATATGAAGAGTTCCAACAGGATGTCCATCCTGCATGGTCGGACCCGCTACGCCAGTGGTTGCGAGACCAATAGATGATCCAAATTTCTCTCTAATTCGCGCCGCCATCTGGCGGGCAGTGTTGCAGCTTACCGGTCCCTCCTCCCTGATCGTATCGCGATCCACGCCAAGCACTTCAGATTTGGACTCCGTAGCGTACGTAATCATTCCACCGAGATAGAAACTTGACGCGCCAGGAACTGAGGTTATCAATTCACCAACCAGGCCGCCCGTAAGAGATTCGGCGGTTGCCAAAGTAAGGTTCGACTGCTTGAGCAATTTTGCCAAAGCCTCTTCGGGGAGCATCCTTCAACCAACTCCTTGACGTGAGATCATTACTCGAAAATATCTCTACCATTGTTCTTGATTTGCCTTATCAACTGCTCGATGTCACTGAATCGATACTGTCGAGTTGGCGGTAGTCTGCGACTGGTAGAGTTCGCCGCACCTTCGAGCATAAACGGAAGGGAAACATTCCGTCCAGTGAAGTAGATCGCCGGCTTACCTAGAGCCAGGGCCATCCCGGCCTCCACCAAAGCACTTGACACGATGCTTTCCGGAAATATCATCAAGAACCTTCTACTAGCCCTGACTGCCTCCATATCATTACGAAGTCCAACATCGGTGGCCTCGAAATCTTCGAGAGTCGGCCGATGCTTCCCCGAGTAGTAGCAGCGCAGTCGACAGTGCGTCTCAATTGCCTCCATTACTCTTAGGATATCTTTTCGAAATTTTTCATATCCAATACTCTCCAACGAGCTCATAGGCGACGATATGAAGATATCATACTTGATTTCAGGCTCTTCAGTTACTGCCGTCAAATCATGACCGGAGCGCCCACCGGGATGTTGTGGCACTCGTTCCCCGCGCTTCGTTCCGATCAGTTCCGGTCTCACCAGGGCCAGAACGAAGTACATTAATATAACCAACGCGAGAATACCCATGGTGTACCGGAAAGCACCATCACTGTCAGTCAGCGAAACCGCAAGCGATATCGCAATAGCCTCGACTACCAGCAACGCAAGGGTAGTTACCCCGGAGGCAGACGTCACGCTCCTAATGACAGAGGCTCTGCTAGGCAAGGCACCACTACCCTTCGTTGTCCCTTTCCCACCCACACACGAGGACTGCTCATCTTACTCGGGGATGGACAGATAGCGATGACAGCAGTCTAAGTTGATCTGTCAGATACACGTCGGAAGCCCTTGCGTCCGTTGATCCTCGAAACTACGTATTCGCCACATGTCCGACAAGATAGGAGATCTATTGATTGTCGAGCATAGATAAACTATCGGGCCAGCCAGGCAACGTCGGGCCTCGACGAAGGGGGATGGGTTGCGTCGCACCTGCCGGTCGATAACGACCCTGGCCGCTTGGTGTACGCCACTTGTTAGTAGCACCGAACCATCAGAACTCGAACTCCGGCCGAGCGTCATCGTCACCATCGGGCAGCAGCCACCGGTCGCGAGGCTCAACGAACGTGCCTTTGCCCTGATGACGGCGGACCAGTCGGCGCGCTTCCAGCCGTACGAGGATCATCTTGATGGTCGTAGCACCGACCTTGTAGCGCTTGCTCATCTCGGCGATCGAAGGCAGCTTCTCGCCAGGCTTGAGCTGGCCGCTGACGATCGCAGCACCGTACGCGTCCGATATGCGGATATAGTCCGGCCGGGTAGGCATTGGCGTCTCCTTGCGTGGCAGCAAAGATTACTCAATACCGGTCAGTGCCAGCTGCCGCCTCACCCCGTCAGGCGGCCCACCGTCCGATCTTCATCCTGGTGTCAGGTGTGCGGATGTCGATCTCACCGCCCTGCTCTGCAGCCCCAACTAAAGGGGCAGTCACTTGGGTTCGGCGACGAAGACGCCAACGCCATGGGCGCTCTCGACCAGGCCCTCCGTGCGCAGTGCATGCATGGCGTAGCGGATCACCGAGTCCGAGACGTTGTGCTCGGCCTTGAGCTGGGCAGTTGACGGGAGCTTGTCGCCGGGCCGCAGTTCGCCGCTCTTGATCTGAGCGCGGATGTGGTCGGCAAGCTTCTCCCACTTGGTGGCGGGCATGGGCACTCCTTGGTCTCCACCCGCCATGAGATCACGCGGACAGCTCAGGCAGCAAGATGCCGGTACAGCGAACTAGTGGTGTTGACTTAAGCGAACTACTTCGCTTAGGTTCCTCGGTGCGAGGTTTCCTCCTTGGTCTCCAACCTCAGAGGACTCCACGCGGCTGGTCGGGGCGTGTAGCGGGTCACGCCGTTGGGCGTCCCGGCCCCGAAGGTTTGCCCTGGTCGCCGTACTGCCGAGGAGGGCTGCGGCGATCGGGGTGGGGGTGGCCCCGCCGGGATCGGCAAGCGGCAGGGCCACCCCCGTCCAGACCCACCCACGACACCGCGAGACCCGAACACCAGCAGCGAAGGAATGGGGAGGAACACGTGATGCGAGAGCTCTGGCGACGCTGGCGGCTGCGCCGGCAACGCCGCACCATGGCTGGCACGCCACCGCGCGACTGGCCGAACGGCAGCGGTGTCTACCGCGTACCCGCCGATGGTCGTAGCCGTAATCAGCGGCCCGCCGCGTACCGGCCGATCCGGCCCTGGCAGATCCGCAGCCACCGCTTCCCGACCGTCACCCGCAAGGCCCACGGACCCGGCCTGGACCCCGGCGAAGTCGCCGCCTTCCTCGAACGGGTCGCCCACGACCTCGGCGTCGTCTACGCCGAACTCGACCGCACCTACGAGCAGAACGACCGGATCAAGGACGCGCTCCGCCGCTGGCAGACCAGCCAGGCCCGCGCTGCGCAGGCCACCGTCAACCTGCCCGCCTGGACCGGCGCCGGCACCACCACCAGGTACGCGGGACAGTCGTGACCCACGACCCGACCCCGCACCACACCGTCACCGTCGTCAGCTGCCCCCGCTGCGACGGCAGCCCCGCCGCAGCCTGTCCGCGCTGCGGCGGGGCCGGCAAACGCCGCGCCCAGTTCGTGCTCACCGTCGCCAACATCGACACCGCCGCCGTCGCGTCGGCGAACGTCGTACCCGGCGCGGTCACCCCGACCCGCACCGACGACGGCCGCTTCTGGTGCCTCGACCTGGCACCCGTCGTCGACGACCTCGCCGCCCGGGTCGGCGCCGCCCACGTCTACGACCCCGAACTACCCGGCGAACCCATCTTCGCCCCGTGGGCGGAGCTGCCCGCCGGCTGGCAACCCGACCTGCCCGACCACCAACGGCACGCCCTCGAAGCCGGGCCGATCGCCGGCGAAGGCTACGAACCATGGCGGATCTGGTACGGCCGCAGCGCCGCCCCACCACCACCCGACCCGGCCCGCCGCCTCGGCGAACTCTGCGAAACCGCCGAACTGCTCTGCCTCGACCTGGTCGTCGAAGCCCGCCGCGACCCACTCGCCCCCGACAGCGACCGCTTCCGCTGGGACGTCCGCTTCGAACTGCCCGGCAGCCCGGTCCCCGCCGGCACCGGCCGCTACGGCAGCTTCGCCGAGGCCGCCACCCGGGTCAGTGTCGCCCGCGCCTGCTACGAGCTGGTCGACCGCGGCCAGCACGCCCCCGCCCACTACGTGACCCCGCGCCCGGCCAGCGGCATCAGCCTCGGCCCGCCACCGGTCGACGTCGACCAGCTGGAACGCCGCATCGTCGCCGACTGCTCCGCGCTGCTCACCGGCGAGCCGACCCCCGGCGCGCACGCCATCTGGCGCGACGGCCGCTGGTGGCACACCACCCTGCGCACCGCCGACACTCACACCGGCACCGGCACCGGCTCCGGCGGGCGGCTGGCCCGCTCCTGGCAGCCGCCCCCACCATCGTGGCAGGGACCACCGATCCCACACCGGCGCTGCCCCGACTGCACTCACCTGCCCCACTGGGAAGACTGCGACTGCGAACCGATCGGTGGCTGCCGCACCTGCGGCGGCACCCACCGCATCTATCAAGGTGCGACCGTCACCATCGCCGCCGGCCGCCGCCGGGTCCGCCACCTCAACTGGCCACCCCTCGGCGGTACGCCGCCAGCCGCACCGCCCTGGATCGGCTACCACCCCAACGGCAAGGCGATCCACCAGCTCCCGCCGGAGTACCAGCTCGCCCACCAGCTGACCGAGATCGGCCTCGACCCGACCGAGCTGGCCACCCTCGACGGGCTCACCATGCACCTGCGCGACCACGAGCTGCTGCACGGCTACGCCACCGTGCACCGCACCGGCGGCAACCCGGTCACCGCGTACCTCGAAAATGTCACCAACGGGCACCCCGGCGGGCGGATCATGCTGCACGCCAGCCCACCGAAAGTGCCGCCCCTGGCCACAGTGGTCAAACTGGCGTACGCCCTCGACCTGGCCCTGGTCGTCAGCGTCGCCGACCACCGCCGCAACGACGGCATCCCGTACCAGGTGCAGGGCCTGCGGTGGGGGATCCGCTTTGCCCCACCCGACACCACCCGCCACCTCGGCCGCTGGGATCCCGGGGCACACAGCCCCAGCCTGCCGAAGGCGATCGCGCAGGCCCTGGAGTACCTCCCCAACGCCACCGACGCCACCGTGCCCGCCGACCCGACGACCCCGATCCCGGTGCCGACCAACCTCCACAGCAGCCCAGGTGAGCCCGACGGCGCAGGCGATGCCCAGCCCGGCAACGGCCTACCCGACCCGGTGCCGGCGCTCACCGCGCTCGCCACCCACCACCCCGGCACCGCCGTCACCGTCCTGCTCACTCCACAGCGATGCGAAGTCCACCTGCCCGACGGCCCGCACCACACCAGGCTGATCGCCACCGCCGCTACCCTCGACGGAGCAGTCACCGCGGTGACTGCCGACATCTGACCGCACGCCGCCAGCTCGGCGCCACCAGCGGGAGACCGCGCCGACCTCACCCGCAGGCGGGGCAGTCACCAGTCACCGTCATCGACTGCCCCGCCTGCACCAAACCACCACCGGCTCCCGCCCCTCCACCGTCCGCACCGGGCCGGAGCCTCCCAGCAGCCCACTCCCCCTCACTCTTGAGTCGGATTCGCGACCAGATCGACGATCGGGGCAGCGAAGCATGCATGTGTGCCGGCAAGCTCTGCCGGATGGCCCGCCCCGTCAAGGTGCCCCGCGAGTTGACCGTCGAACCGTTCGCCGGCAGCCAGGCGATCGCCGCCGGCCTGCTCACCAAGCGGATGCTCGCCGGCCCGACCTGGCGCCGTCTGCTCCACGACGTCTACGTGCATGCTGACGCGTACCAGCCAAACGACCACCGGATGTGGTGCCTCGCCGTCGCAGTCCGTCTCCCACCCATTGCGACTATCTACGGCCTGAGCGCCGCCTTTCTCTGGGGCGTCGACCTGCTGCCACACAAGGGCGCTGTGCCAGCACCCGTGCACGTCGCCGTACCGAGCAAGGCTCGACCAGACCCGCACCCCCGCATCCGGTACGCCAACCTGGCCCTCAACTGGGAGCATGACGTCACTTCCCTCACCGGGATGCCCATCACCACCGGCGTCCGGACCGCCTTCGACCTGGGTAGGCGGCTGCCAAGGGCCGACGCGCTCGTCGCCCTGGACGCGCTCCTGCGCCGCCGGACCTGCACGAAAGCCCAACTATCGGCGTACGTCGACGCCCACCCGGGGCGACGGCAGGTAAAGCAGCTCCGCGAGTTGCTGATCCTCGCTGAGCCGTTGAGCGAGTCACCGATGGAGAGCCGGCTCCGGCTGCTGCTGCACGACGCCGGCCTGCCGAAGCCCACCCCGCAGTTCAAAGTCGTCGCCCCAACAACCAGCTCGGCAGGCTCGACAGGCAGCGGGAAGTTCATCGCCAGGGTCGACCTGGCGTACCCGCAGTGGCGCATCGCCATCGAGTACGAAGGCGACCACCACCGGGAGCAGGCCACCTTCCGCAAGGACGTGCACCGGTTCAACGCCCTGCGGGCCGCCGGTTGGCTGGCACTGCGCTTCACCGCCGACGACGTACTCCGGCGAAGCGAACAAATCCCCCAAACAGTACGGCAGGCGATCGCCGAGCGTGCCGGGTGACCGCGTCGAGTGGAGGGCTGGGGTACATAATTCCGCGAGAATTACGTACCCCGGCCCTCCACTCGCGGGTCTCACCCGCTTTACTGCGGCGGGTACCAGGCGGCGGCTTTCATGTCGACGCCGTCACCGCGCAACGGACAACCCTCGGCGCGCAGCAAAGCAGAGGCGCGCTCCTCATGCCCCGGCGGCAGCCGGCCGGCCGACGAAACCACCCGGTGCCAGGGGACGGCGGAGCCGTGCCGCGCCATGATGTTCCCGACCAGGCGGGCAGAACAACGCCGACTGCGCTCAGACAACGCATCAGCGACCGCGCCGTACGACATGACCTTCCCAGCTGGGATGCGTTCGACGAGCGCCAGCACTTCCTCCACGTACTCCTGCGGGGTCACGCGCGCCACGATATGAGATCTCGGGCCGACGACGCGCACGCCGGCGCGCACAATGGGGCTCGTGCGTGCCGCAGTTACCCAGGCGAAGCGGGTCGTCGTCAAGATCGGCTCATCCTCCCTCACGACAGCGGAGGGCGGACTGGACGGCGACCGGGTCGACGCCCTCGTCGACGTCCTCGCCTCCCTCACGAACGACGGACGGGAGGTTGTGCTCGTCTCCTCCGGGGCGATCGCGGCCGGGCTCGCGCCGCTCGGGCTGACCCGACGCCCAAATGACCTGGCCACCCAGCAGGCGGCGGCCAGCGTCGGGCAGGGGCTGCTGATCGGCCGGTACGCCGCCAGCCTGGCCCGGCACGGTCTGACGACCGGCCAGGTGCTGCTGACAGTCGACGACGTGACCAGGCGGGTGCACTACCGCAACGCGTACCGGACGTTGCGCAAGCTGCTCGACCTCGGCGCGGTCCCGATCGTCAACGAGAACGACACGGTCGCCACCGACGAGATCCGGTTCGGCGACAACGACCGACTGGCCGCCCTGGTCGCCGCCCTGGTCCACGCCGACCTGCTGGTGCTGCTCTCCGACGTCGACGCCCTCTACACCGGCGACCCGGCGAAGCCGGCCAGTGAACGGATCACCGAAGTACGCGACGCCGCCGACCTGGCCGGGGTGGCGATCGGCAGGGCCGGACGGGCCGGGGTCGGCACCGGCGGCATGGTCACCAAGGTGGAGGCGGCCCGGATCGCCACCGGATTCGGCATCCCGGTGGTGCTGACCGCCGCCCCGCTCGCCGCCGAAGCATTGCGCGGTGACACCGTCGGCACCCTGTTCCACCGGGTGGAGCGCCGGCCCGCCGCCCGGCTGTTCTGGCTGGCGCAC
This sequence comes from Solwaraspora sp. WMMB762, assembly GCF_049179115.1. Lineage (NCBI taxonomy): Bacteria > Bacillati > Actinomycetota > Actinomycetes > Micromonosporales > Micromonosporaceae > Solwaraspora > Solwaraspora sp. WMMB762. The sequence goes on along the minus strand of NZ_JBMHMD010000001.1, from coordinate 5,433,028 downwards.
GCCACCGCGCCCCGGGGCCGGCTGCACCTGGACCCCGGGGCGGTGCAGGCGGTGGTGGCCCGCCGCAAGTCGCTGCTGCCGGCCGGGATCACCGCCGTTGACGGTACGTTCACCGCCGGCGACCCGGTCGACCTGGTCGACGCGGCGGGTGCGCCGGTGGCCCGTGGGCTGGTCAACTACGACGCGGTGGAGTTGCCGACGCTGCTCGGCCGGTCCACCGGTGAGCTGGCCGCGGCACTGGGGCCAGGATATGAGCGGGAGGTCGTGCACCGTGACGACCTGGTGCTCCTATGACCACACGACAATCGAGTGACCACACGACATTCGAGGAGAAGCTGACCATGAGCGTGACCGAGCAGGCCAAGCGGGCGCGGGTGGCGGCCGACGATCTGGTCACCGCAACCCGGGCGACCAAGGACGCCGGGTTGCTGGCGATGGCCGATGCGCTCGTCGCCCGTACCGCCGAGATCGTGGCCGCGAACGCGGCCGACCTGGACGCCGGACGGGCCAACGGCCTGTCGACGGCGATCCTGGACCGACTGGCGCTCAACGAGAAGCGCGTTGAGGACATGGCGCAGGCGCTGCGGGAGATGGCCGGCCTGGCCGACCCGGTCGGCGAGGTGGTACGCGGCTCGACGCTGCCCAACGGTCTGGAGCTGCGCCAGGTGCGGGTGCCGTTCGGGGTGGTCGGCATCATCTACGAGGCGCGGCCGAACGTGACCGTCGACGCCGCCGGGATCTGCCTGAAGTCGGGCAACGCGGCGCTGCTGCGCGGCTCGTCGTCGGCGGCGCACTCCAACGCGATCCTCGTCGAGGTGCTGCGGGACGCGCTGGTCGGCGTCGGCCTGCCGGCGGACGCGGTGCAGCTGCTGGACGCCTCGTCGCGGGACTCGGTCAAGGAGCTGATGCGGGCGCGCGGCCTGGTCGACGTGCTGATCCCCCGGGGCGGGGCGGACCTGATCCGCACCGTGGTCGAGGAGTCGACGGTGCCGGTGATCGAGACCGGCGTCGGCAACTGCCACGTGTACGTCGACGCCGCCGCCGACCTGGACAAGGCCCTCGCCGTGGCGGTCAACTCGAAGACGCAGCGGCTGTCGACCTGCAACACCGCCGAGTCGCTGCTGGTGCACGTGGACGTGGCGGCGGCGTTCCTGCCGAAACTGCTGAAGGAACTGCGTGACGCGAATGTGACCGTGCACGGCACCCCGGAGGTCGCGGCGTTCTCGGCTGACGTGGTGCCGGCCACGGACGAGGACTTCGCCACCGAGTACCTGTCGGCGGACATCTCGGTCGCCGTCGTCGGCTCACTCGACGCGGCGGTGGCGCACATCAAGCGGTACGGCACCGGGCACACCGAGGCGATCGTCACCGACTCGGCGAGCGCGGCCCGGGAGTTCACCGCCCGGGTCGACGCGGCGGCGGTGATGGTGAACGCGTCGACCCGGTTCACCGACGGCGGGCAGTTCGGCTTCGGCGCGGAGATCGGCATCTCCACCCAGAAGCTGCACGCCCGTGGGCCGATGGGGCTGCCGGAGCTGACCTCGACGAAGTACGTGGTCACCGGCGACGGCCACCTGCGCGGGTAACCCCACCCGACGGCAGGCGCGCACGCCGCCAGGCCCGGTCAGCGGCAGGCGCGGATCGCGGCCAGGACGACGTGCACCTCGAACGCGTCGCCCGCGTCGCTGTCCCAGCCGCCGTCGCTGCGCTGGGTGGTGGCCAGCCGACGGCGGGCGTTGGTCAGCAGCCAGTCGTCGTCGGCCAGGCCGGCCCGGCGCAGCGCGGCGGCCAGCTGGGCGACGTCACCGGGGGCCATGGTGGCGAGCCGGTCGTTGAGCACCACCTGCATCCGGGCCGACTCGTAGAACATGGTCTGCCGGTAGAGGGTGGCGGCGGCCAGCCAGCCGGCCAGCAGGTACGACGGCCAGGTGCCGTCCGGGCGCATCTGGGCAGCCAGGTAGTGGGCGGCGCGCTGCGCGGCGGCGCGGTGACCGGGGTCGCCGGCACCGTCGGTGTCGGCGACGCTCAGCCAGTAGCCGGCGTTGGCGGTCAGGTAGTAGGTGGCCTCCGGGTCGCCGGGCCGCGCCCAGTCGGGTGCCTCGGCGGCCAGGGTCTCGTCCTCTTCCCAGCTGCCGTCGGCCCGTTGCCGGGCGGCCAGCCAGTCGAGCGCCTTGCGGGCCGGTGGCCGGTCGAGCGCGCCGAGGTCGTCCAGTTCGGCGAGCCGGAAGCAGGTGGCGTCGACCGAGGCGACGTCGCCGGCCCAGAAGGCGGGCCAGCCGCCGTCCGGGGCCTGCCCGACCTCGGCGCTGGTGAGTGCGTCGGGCTGCGGGGCGGCCCCGGTCCGCAACCAGGACAGCCGGGCCCGGTCCACGGTGTCGCCGTGCGCGACGACGAACCCGATGGCGGCATCCATATCGACCACGGACGACAGGCTACCGCCGGGTCCGCCGGTCCGCCTCGGTAACTCAGTCAAGGTCAACTAGCCGGCCGGGGACCTGGACGGACCAGATCCCCGGCGGCGCCGTCGTCAGCGGCCAGCAGGGTGGTGGCCGGCGGGCTGGATCAGTAGCTGGGCAGCGACGGGTCGATCTGCTTGACCCAGGAGAGCACCCCGCCCTGGACGTGCACGGCGTCGGCGAAACCGGCGGCCTTGACCGCGGCGAGGGCTTCGGCCGACCGTACGCCGGACTTGCAGTGCAGCACGATCTGCCGGCCCTGGGGCAGCTTCGCCAGCGCCTCGCCGTTGAGGAACTCGCCCTTGGGGATCAGCGTCGAGCCGGGGATCTTGACGATCTCGTACTCGGCCGGCTCCCGGACGTCGACCAGGAAGAAGTCCTTGCCGGCGTCCTGCCAGTCCTTCAGCTCGCGGGCGGTGATCGTGGAGTCGACGACCGCCTCCTCGGCCTCGGTCGACACCGCGCCGCAGAAGTCGTCGTAGTCGATCAGGCCGGTGATCGGCTCGCCGTTCGGGTCCTTGCGGATCTTGATGACCCGGTAGGTCATCTCCAGTGCGTCGTAGACCATCAGCCGGCCGAGCAGCGGGTCACCGATGCCGGTGATCAGCTTGATCGCCTCGGTCACCATGATCGATCCGATCGAGGCGCAGAGCACGCCGAGTACGCCGCCCTCGGCGCAGGACGGCACCATGCCGGGCGGCGGCGGCTCCGGGTAGAGGTCCCGGTAGTTCGGGCCGTGCTGGTCCCAGAAGACGCTGACCTGGCCGTCGAACCGGTAGATCGACCCCCACACGTACGGCTTGCCGAGCAGCACGCAGGCGTCGTTGACCAGGTAGCGGGTGGCGAAGTTGTCGGTGCCGTCGAGGATCAGGTCGTACTGGCCGAAGATGTCGAAGACGTTGTCGTTGTCCAGCGACACGTCGTGGATCTGGATGTTGACGTACGGGTTGATCTCCCGCACCGACGACGCGGCCGACTCGGCCTTGGACCGGCCGATGTCCGACTGGCCGTGGATGATCTGGCGCTGCAGGTTCGACTCGTCGACGGTGTCGAAGTCGACGATGCCCAGCGTCCCGACACCGGCCGCGGCCAGGTACATCAGGGCGGGTGAGCCGAGCCCGCCGGCGCCCACGCAGAGCACCTTGGCGTTCTTGAGGCGTTTCTGGCCGTCAACCCCGACATCCGGGATGATGAGGTGCCGCGAGTAGCGGCGGATCTCATCGACGGTCAGCTCGGCGGCGGGTTCGACGAGCGGGGGCAACGACACGGTGAACTCCCCGGGATCGGCAATGCTGGCTGCGCTATTGTTGCTCGCTTCGCGCCGACTCGGCCATGAGTAGCGACACCGCCCGCCATCCGGGATCCGGGAATAGCCGTTCCCGGCGCGGGTCGCCACCCGGCACCCTGGACCGGTCGCTCCCGGTCAGGTCATCGGTGGGCCGGTGTACCGCTTACCGTCCAGGTACGGCCAGCCGTTGGCCACACAGCCCTGCATCCCGTACGTCTGCTGCTGCATCACCGGAGCGGGTCGGCCGGGTGCCGGGCAGAGTTCGTGGCCCATGCCGAACTGGTGACCGACCTCGTGGTTGATCACGTAGGCGCGGTACTCGGCGAGTGTCCCGTCGTAATGTGGCACCGCCTCCAGCCAGCGCGCCAGATTGATGATCACCTGGCCCGGCAGCCGGCATGAGGTGTACTTCTCGGTGGACAGCCCACCGAGGGCGCACATCTGCTCCGACGTGCCCGGGGTGGCCAGGTAGATGGTGAACTCGGCCGCGTCGACCCGGGACACCCGCTGCAGCCGGAACTGCCGGGAGGCGATCCAGCTGCGTCCGTCGCCGAGCGTCGCGTCGACGATCGCGGCGAACTCGTCGGCGCGCTGGCCGGTCCCGTCCTCGACGGCGACCCGGAACCGGCGGAGTTCCCCGGCCCAGCCGAGCAGCGGGCCGGTCCCGGTGAGGTAGCCGAAGGTGCCCGGCCCGGTCTCCGGGTAGCTGGCTGGCGACGGGGCCGGCGACGAGGCGGGCGGCAGGCCGGCGCCGTCCGGCGGTGCGCTGCCGGCGGGTGCCGCCCCGCCGCCGGGGCCGGGCTCGCGTACCGCCGCCGCCAGCAGCCCGGTGGCGTCGGGCCCGGCTCGCAGGACGTCGGTGACGATCAGCGCCGCCGCCATCGTCACCAGGACGAGTGCCCCGGCCCGGCGGCGTCGGCGACGGGCCGCCCGTCGACGCTCCGTCCGGTGATCCCGCTGGCGGTCCGGCCCGTGCTCCGGCCCGTTGCCCGGCCGGTGCTCCGGCTCCTCGGTGACTGGTCGTCGGTCGTGCATCGTGGCCCGCCCCTCATGGCGTGCTTCGCCACCCGCGCCGGTCGGACTGGTGCACGACAGGGGGCAAACCGGCGCGAATCCCTGGCCTGACCCGCCCAGATTGTCACGTCATGTCGGTAAGGCCCGAACGACGCGCGGGGACCATCGGTTCAGGGATTCAATCCGACCGTACGCCCCGTGTCCTCCGCCGATTAGCCGAGCGGACCGATCACAGTGGGGGACCGGAGTACTGCTTACCAGCCAGGAACGGCCACGGATTGGCCACACAGTCGTCGAGGAACAGGGTCTGCGGCATCATCACCGGGGCCGGTTCGCCCTCCCCCGGACAGCGCTCGTGACCGTGGCCCAGCTCGTGGCCGACTTCATGATTGATCACGTACGCCCGGTAGACGTCGAGCGGGACCTCGCCGCTGACGTAGTGGTCGACCGAGAACCGCCAGCGGTCCAGGTTGATGATCGCCTGGCCCTGCGCCCGACACGAGGTGTACGGCTCGCCGTCGACCCGGATGTCCACCCAGCCGGCCTGGCACATCCGGGCGGCGGTCTGCGCCGTGGCCAGGTAGACGGTGAAGTCGTGGCCGGCCTGGTCCGGCACCCGCTGCAGGCGCAGCTGACCGCCGCCGATCCAGCTCCGTTCGTCGGAGAGCAGCTTCTCCACCGCGTCACCGAACGCCTCGACGTCCTCCTCGGAGCCGATCTCCACGGCCACCCGGTAACGGCGCAGCGTGCCGGACCGACCGGCGATCTTCCCCTGCTTCGAGCTGAAATCGAACTCGCCGCTGCCGGCCGACGGCGCCGTGCCGGACAGCCGCAGCACCGGCGCGGGTGGCGCGGTGGTCGGCGGTGGGCCGGTCGTCGGGGGCGGTTCGACGCTGGGCGTCGCCGCCGTGGTGTCGCCGGGTGGCGCGGCCACCGCGTCCCGATCGCCGCCCACTCCGACCTTGGGCAACGCGAACCCGATCGCCGCCAGCCCGAGCACGGTCACCAGCGCCGCCGCCAGCACCGGCCACCGCAGCTGCCGTCGGCGGGTACGCGACGCGTCCCGCCGCTGCCGGCGGTGCGCCGACCGGCTCCGTGCCCCGGTCGGGTGGTCACGGCGTGTCGGGCGGGTACGGCGGTCAGACATCGCTGACCAGCGTGCCACAGCCGGCGCCGGTCCGGGCACCCCGGACCGGCGCGTCGATCCGGGTACCCCGTACCGCCGAATGGGCCACTGAGCGACCAGTCAGGCCGCCGGACGGTGCCGAGCAGGCCGCAGGTGCGTGCCGAGCAGGCCGCGGATACGTGCCGATCAGGCGCGGGGACCGTGCCGATCAGGCCAGCAGAGCGTCCAGTCGCCGGTTGACGGCGGCGAGTGTGGCTCTCACCACAGCCTGCCGCGGGTCCCCCGAGACGACCGCCGAACCGGCCAGCTGCTCCACCCAGCCACCGCAGGCGAGCAGTACGACGACCACCGCCACCTCGCAGCCGCCCATCGGCACCACGGCCGCGTGCTCGACGATGCACCGTCCCCGGTCCGCCGCGCCGGCCGGACCGGCCAACAGCTTCTCGATCGCCGAGGCGGCGGCCACCGCGCACAACCGCAGCACGTACCCGTCGACCGCCGGCCCGGTCGCCACACCGGACGTGGTCCGCTGGCCGGCGGTCAGTCGCACCTCGACGGTGGCGTCCACGCCGAACGTGCTGACCTGGACGTGGTCCAGCACGACCCGGGGGCCGGGCCGGCCACCCGGGTTCAGCGGCCGGGGCGGCCCGCTCTCCGGCGCGGTACCGGCCGGCTCCAGGCACGGCACAGCGGATGTCGCGGCGGCCGCACCCGCGTGCCGGGGCGGCGGATCCTCCTGGCCGGGGCGGGGACCCAGCGGCTGTCGGCGGCGGCGCGGTACGTCCGCCGGTTCCGGGGCGACCCAGCCGGGTATGCCGCCCGGCGCCGTCGGCGGCGGTGCCGTCAGGCCCGGCGGCCGACCCGGCGCCGGCAGGTCGGCGCGGCCGGGCAACGCCGGCAGCCCGTGGTCGGGTTCGACACCCGGCAGGTTCTGCGGGGCCGCCGCCAGGCCCATCCGTTCCTGGAGCAGCCGCGCCACCAACCGGCTCACCTCGGCCGGGTCGGCACCCTCGGACAGGTCGAGCCGGAGGCTGTGGGCACCGGCGTCGGTGGTCCGCAGCGAGGCGTCGCGGACTCCGCCGACGCCGCGTACCGCTGCCAGGATCGCTCCGACGTCGAAGCCTTCCGGCCGCTCCTGCGGCTGGTCGACGACGTCGCCGCGGCGCAGGTGGGACGCGATCCGCGCGAGTTCCGGCGTCTCCGCCGCGTGTTCGACCGGCGGCAGCTGCTGTGGCACGGTCGGCACGTCCGGGTCGGCGGGAACCCGCTGCGGCAACGCGTCCAGCGCGGCAGCCGCGATGGGGGTGGTGGACAGGTCCGCCGGATGTTCTACCGGCGGCAGCGCGCCACCGGCCGGCTCGGCGGTGACCGGTGCCCCAGGCGGCTCCGCAGGGACCGACGCGCCAGCCGGCCCGGACGCCGTCACCTCGCCCAGTTCGTCGTCCGCGCGGCGGGACACCGCCCGGCGGCGGGGCATCAGGTCGTCGGCATCCCCGCCGCTGTCGCCCTGGCCGGCCCGCCCCGGTCCGTACTGCCCGGCGGGAGCCGTCGGCTCGTACCGGGGCTGGCCACTGACCGGCCGGTACCCGGCGGCCTGGCCCAGGTCGGCCGGGCGGTCGGGGCGCCACGGCATCTCCTCCGGCACGGTCGGCGGATCTGGCATCGCCCAGCCCGACTCGCCGCCCGCCGCGCCCGGCCAGCCGCCGCGGTCGTCGCCGCCCCAGCTCGGTGGCGGCGGACCGGACCAGCCGCTGTCAGCCGTGGCGGTCCGATCGTCGGACCAGGCCGACGGCTCGGGGTCGTCCCGTTCCGCCGGGCCGCTCGGCCCACCGGCGGCCTCGGCCGCCCACCCCTGACCGCCGGATTCCGCAGCCGCCCAGCTCGAATCGGTCGGCCCATCCGTCCAGCCCGGCTCCGACGCCGACCAGTGCTGCCCGTACGACCAGTCCGGATCGCCGGCCGGGGGCCCGGAGGCCGACCCGGAGGCCGACCCCTGACCACGCTGGATCCGGTGGCCCGCCTCGTCGCCGGAGGGCCGGTCCCACGCGGCGGAGCTGGTCGGTCGTGGCCATTCACCGGTGGCGCTCTGTCGGTGCCACTGGTCTGCGGCCGGTGCGGCGCTGGTCGGAACCGGCCGTCGCCACTCGTCGGCGGCGCCGGGCCGGGGCCACTCGCCGGTCACCTGCCGGGACCACGGCCCGCCAGCACCTGGACCGGGCCATTCGCCGGTCGGCTGCCGGAGCGGACCGGCGTTGGACGGCTGCCCAGCAGGCTGCGGCGGTGTGGGGGCAAAGTCATCGGGTCGGGCAGGTGCGTCACGTCGGGCAGGTTCGTCACGTCCAGCTGCGTCCGCCGTACGGCCGGCGGGGCCGCCAGCAGACCGGTCGGCCGGCATACCCAGGGGGCCGGGCCGGTCGGGCGGGAGGTCAGGCCGCTCGGGCGGGAGGTCGGACTGCGCGGTGCGCTGCCGGTCGGGTTCGACCGAGCGGTCGTCGGGCTCGGACCGTTGCCCGCCGGGCCGACCGGTCGTCGGTGGTTGGAAGCCCGGTGGGGTGCCGGGGCGGGTCTGCCGGGCGGGCGACACCGGTGCCGCCGAGGCCACCGGCACCGCGCGCAGCGGCGCGGTCGGCACCACCCGGGCCGTCTCCTGCCAGCGGGGCGGCGGGTTGACCGGCGTCGGGGTCGGGCGTGGGTTGTCACCGCCCCGGCGCTCGGCGGGGCGGCCAGCTGCGGGTGGGTCGTCCGCGGGTCCGCCGGCTACCCGGCCGGTCGGCTCGTCGTCGGCTCGTCCGGTGTCCGCGCCGCCCGGCTGGATCGACTCACCGGCCGGCGCGGGGCGTGGGGTCGGTACGACGGTCTCGGCCGGCCCGGAGACCGGCCGGCCGTTGACGGCTGTGGCGCGGCCGTTGTCGGTGCTGCGGGAGCTGCGGGTGGCTGAGCCGCCGCGCGGCGTCCGGGTGAACGGCAGCACCTCGGCGTACCGGGACGGCGGGTCGGCCCAGTGCGGGCCGCTCACCGGTTCGTCGCGGGCGGCCCAGCCGGCACCGGCATGGTCGGCGTCCGGCCCGACCCCGGAGCCGTCCGACCACCGGGTCGGCGACCCCGTCCAACTGCCCATGCCCTGGTCACGACGGTCTCGCGGATCCGCTCCGCCGTCCTCTGGTCCCGGTGCAGCCCCGCGGGGTTCACCTGATTCGTCCACCGTGCGCTCCTCGGTCGCCCCCGCTGAGGCTACCGTGTGCTGACAGTGGCGATAAGTTGCAACGTCGGGCCAATTGACCGGCCAGGTGATATGCACTGATCGTTTCGTTTCTTCGCCGACCAGATGGCCGCGACCGGACTCGGAGGTTCGACATGACCGCTGCGTCGAGCGACGCACAGACAAGCGGCCGACCGGCCCGGATGCCGCGGTCCGCCCGCCGCAAGCAGCTGCTCGCCGCCGCCCAGGAGGTGTTCGTCGCACAGGGTTACCACGCGGCGGCGATGGACGACATCGCGGAGCGGGCCGGCGTGTCCAAGCCGGTGCTTTATCAGCATTTTCCGGGCAAGCTGGAGTTGTATCTGGCACTGCTCGACACGCACTGCGACGCCATAATCGCGAAGGTCGCCGCCGCGATGGCCGCGACCACCGACAACAAGGAACGGGTCAGCGGGGCGGTGCAGGCCTACTTCGACTTCGTCGACGAGGAGAGCGGCGCCTTCCGGCTGGTCTTCGACTCCGACCTGCGCAACGAACCGCTGGTACGGGCCCGGGTGGAACGCGTCGAACGCGAGTGCATCGCGTCGATCACCGACACCATCATCTCGGACACCGGGGTGAGTCGATCCCGGGCCGAACTGCTCGCCTCCGGGCTGGTCGGCGCGGCCGAGACCGCCGCCCAGTTCTGGCTGGCCGGTGGTCGACAGGTGCCCAAGGACGAAGCCGAGTCGTTGCTCGCCGCACTCTCCTGGCGGGGCATCGCCGGGTTCCCGCTGCAGGGTGAGGCATCCTGACCACAGCGCGTCCGCATCGGCTAACCTTCGCGTTGGCGTTGTTTTCGCCCACCTCAAGGAGGACCCGTGGAGGTCAAGATCGGCGTGCAGTACGCGCCGCGCGAGCTCGTTCTGGACAGTGCCCAGTCACCGGCTGAGATCGAGCAGATCGTGACCCAGGCAATCACGACCGAGGGGACTCTGTCACTCACCGACGAGCGCGGCCGGCGGGTCATCGTCCCGGTCAGCAAGATCGCGTACGTGGAGATCGCCGAGGCCGCTCCCCGCTCGGTCGGCTTCACCGTCCGCTGACCTGGCCGGACCGGCCCGAAGCCGCCAGGCCGGCTGCCGACTACCGGCCGCCAGCTCCCGGCTGCCGACTACCGGCCACCGACCGCACCGATCCGGATCGGTTCACCCTGATCCGGATCGGTCCGCCCAGATCACCCGCCAGATCGCCGCGCCGGTCGCGACTGCGGCTCGGCCGCGAAGCCGTCCGGCCGACACCGTCGACGACCGTGCCGTTCGTCACTGCCGCCGCGCCTGCACCACCCCGGCGGCGTGACAAGAACCACAGCTGAGTCGTCGGTCCGGCCACCGTCGCCGAGGATCTGCACGTCGACGCGGACCGTCAGCTACCATGGTCAGCAATGCTGCGGCCGTCGAGGATGCTCGAGCGGGGTTCGCGGCGCGCGTGCGGCCCGCGACCTGCTGATCGCGTGTGGCCAGCGCCGTCAATTGACGCACTGCGGCACGCCGCAGACAACGCGTCGCCCCGGCATCGCGACGGCACGTCGCAGCACCCGCACCGCACCGACGCGACGTCGGTGCCGACGACCATCGGACGCGCCGGCTCGGCGCGCCACACAACCGGAGCCCTTCCGGCACCGGCCACAACCGGCGCGCACCGTGCGCACCGCACAACCGGCGCCGTCGCGGCGCCGCATCCGACACGCGCCCTCAGGAACAGGCGGGGCGCACCACGAGAGGCACCCCCGACACCTGATGACTGACATTTTCGATCACAACGCCGGTGACGAGCCGGCGAAACGCCCACCGGCACGGCCGGACAGCCCCACCTTCGCCGACCTGGGCGCCCGCCCGGAGACGGTGACCGCTCTCGCCGAGGTCGGCATCGTCCACGCCTTCGCCATCCAGGAGTACGCCCTGCCGATCGCGCTGCGCGGCAGCGACCTGATCGGCCAGGCACCGACCGGGACCGGCAAGACGCTCGGCTTCGGCGTACCGCTCATCGACCGGGTGCTCGCGCCGGCCGAGGGCGGTGACGGCGTGCCGCAGGCACTCGTCGTCGTCCCGACCCGCGAGCTCGGCCTGCAGGTCGCCAAGGACCTGGCCGCCGCCGGCAGCACCCGGGGCGTGCGGGTGCTGCCGATCTACGGTGGCGTCGCGTACGAGCCGCAGATCGAGACGCTGCGCTCCGGCGTGGAGATCCTGGTCGGTACGCCGGGTCGGTTGATGGACCTGGCCAAGCAGAAGAAGCTGCGGCTGGACCGGATCCGGGCGCTGGTGCTGGACGAGGCCGACCGGATGCTCGATCTGGGCTTCCTCGACGACGTCGAGCGGATTCTGGCGATGCTGCCGGAGGACCGGCAGACGATGCTGTTCTCCGCCACCATGCCCGACCCGATCGTGGCCCTCTCCCGGCGGTTCCTGCGCCACCCGGTGACCATCCACGCCGGGCACACCACGGAGGCGGGCGTTCCCCCGCTGACCCGTCAGGTGGTCTACCGCACCCACCCGATGAACAAGATCGAGATCGTCGCCCGGATCCTGCAGGCCGAGGAGCGCGGGCTGACGATGATCTTCACGCGTACCAAGCGGGCGGCCGACCGGGTCGCCGAGGACCTGGACTTCCGTGGCTTCGCGGTGGCCGCCGTGCACGGCGACCTCGGCCAGGGAGCCCGGGAACGGGCGCTGCGCGCCTTCCGTACCGGAAAGATCGACATCCTGGTGGCCACCGACGTCGCCGCCCGCGGTCTGGACGTCTCCGGCGTCACCCACGTCATCAACTACGACTGCCCGGAGGACCAGGACACCTACACCCACCGGATCGGCCGTACCGGCCGGGCCGGCGCGACCGGGGTGGCGGTGACCTTCGTCGACTGGGAGGACATCACCCGGTGGCGAATCATCGACAAGACCCTCGGGCTGGAAATGCCCGAGCCGCCGGAGACGTACCACACATCCGAGCACCTCTACGCAGACCTGGGCATCTCCCGCGACGTCTCCGGCACGCTGCCCAGCGCCGACCGCACCCGGGCCGGGCTGTCCGCCGAGGTCGAGGAGGACCTCGGCGGCCGCAGTGCCGGCCGACGGCGGCGCGGTGACGGCGACGGCCGCGCCGAGCGCGGACCGCGCGGTGACAGCCGGGGCCGCCGGTCGTCGCGGTCGCGCCGTTCCGCCGCGCCGGACGACACCGACCGGTCCGCCGCCACCGCGACGACCGCCGGTGAGGACGATGCCCCGGCCAGCCGCCGGCCACGTCGGCGGCGGCGCGGCGGCCAGCTCGTCGACGGCGGTGCCGGCACCGACTCCGGTGCGGCGTCCACCGGCGGTACGGAGATCACGGCCGCCGCCACGTCGGACGGCGGCTCGGGCGGTTCGACGCGCCGCCGCCGGCGCCGCCGGGGTGGCTCAGGCGGAGCCGGCCGGGCCGACCAGGTCGGCGGAGCCGGCCGGGCCGACCAGGGCAGCGGCGGCGAAAACTGACTCGGTCCCTCGCCGACGCCCTCGACGACGTCCGGGCGCTGCTGCTCAGCCCGCAGCTCACCCGGGCAGTCGCCGCCGGGCGTCGGCGCAACGCCGCCCCGTCGGTCGTTCGGGCCGAGCTCCGGCCGGTCGCCCTGCGGGCCGGTACCCATCTGCAGATCGTCACCAACGACGGCACCCGGCCGGTGACCCGTAACCTGCCGCCGGGTGCCCCCGCCGAAGCAGCGATCGACCAGCTGCTCGCTGAGCCGTTCGGCAACTGGCACGTCGAGACCAGCACCAGCACGCTGCAGCTGCGGGTGACCAAGAAGGGCACGGCGCAGGTGCACCGGTCGACCGCCGACCGGGCCGACACCGGCCCCGGCGACCACGACCGGGCCAAGCGATACCTGCTGGATCCGGACGACCCGCTGTTCGCCGCGATCGGCGCCAACGCCGCGAAACGACGCCAGGTCGACGCGTTCCTGCGGGCACTCGCCGCCACCCTGCCCGACCCGCTGCCCGCCGGGCCGCTGCACGTCGTCGACCTGGGCTGCGGCAACGCCTACCTGACCTTCGCGGCCTACCGCTACCTGGTCGCCCGTGGCGCGCAGCCGGTGGTGACCGGCGTCGACGTCCGCGAGGACCAGCGGCGGCGCAACACCGCGCTGGCCGACCAGCTCGGCTGCGCCGGGCAGGTCCGGTTCGTCGCCGGCACGATCCGGCAGGCACCGGTCGAGCCGGCACCGGACCTGGTGCTGGCGTTGCACGCCTGCGACACCGCCACCGACGAGGCGCTGGCCCGCGCCGTCGACTGGCAGGCCCGGTGGGTGCTGGCCGCGCCCTGCTGCCACCACGACATCGCCGCCCAGCTGCGCCGGCTGCCGGCACCGCAGCCGTACGGGCCGCTGGTCTCCGCCGGCATCCTGCGAGAACGGTTCGCCGACGTGCTCACCGACACGCTGCGGGCGACCCTGCTCCGGGCGTACGGCTACCGGGTGGACGTGGTCGAGTTCATCGACTCCCAGCACACGCCGCGCAACCTGCTGCTGCGGGCCCGGCGCGGCGGCGTACCGGACCGGCGCGAGCAGCACCGGGCCTACCGGGCGCTGGTCGACCAGTGGGCGGTGACCCCCCGGCTGCAGACCCTGCTGCCGGCGCCGCCGGACGCCGCCGGGGCGGTGGTACCCGACGCCGCCGGGGCGGCCGTGGTCAGTCGACCGTGACGGTGAACTCGGCGGTGTGCACCTCGCCGGCCACCTGGAAGTCCAGGAACAGCCGGTAGTCTCCGGGGCTCGGGGCGGTCAGCCAGAACTTCACCGCGCCGTCGACCAGCTCGGCCTCCGGATGCACGTGCAGGTAGCCGAGGTCGCCGTCGCGCAGCGCGACCAGATGCCCGTACGCGCCGAGATAGGGCTCCAGCGTCGGGGCCTGGCCGGCCCGGCTCACCTCGAACAGCAGCGGCGTAACCACCCCGCGCTGCGCGACCCCACGCATCCGTACGGTGAAATCGTTCACCTCGGCGGTGTCGGCGGCGGCCGGCAGGTCGGCCGGCAGATACTCGCCGGCCACCACGAGGTCGACGCCGAGCGTCAACGCGACCGGCGTACCGTCGGGGTCGCGCAAGGTGAAGTCGGTGTAGAGCCGCCAGATGCCGGCGGTGGCCAGCCGGACCGCGACGCTCCAGGTGCCGTCCGATGCCATCGTCGGGTGCAGGTGCTGGTAGCCGGTCAGATCCCGGCGGGCGATGATCAGGTGCATCGGCTTGTCGTGCACCACGTCGAAGGCGGTGACCGGCCGCTGATCGGCGTCGACGATCTGGAAGCGCAGGTCGACCTGGTCGCCGATCGGCAGTTGCCGCCGCACCGGCACCAGGGTGTAGCCGCCGACACTGACCGACAGGCCGGACACCTGGTCGCGGCCGTCACCGCCGTCACCGCCGTCGGTGCCGCCGCCGTGCACATGCGGGGTGGTCCCGGGCGGGTGGGTGTGGTCGGCCGCGCCGGCCGCGTACTGGGTGCCGATGCTGGTCGGTGCGGTCGCCGCCCGGCCCAGGGCGAACCCGGCGAGCATCGCGAGCACGACGGCAGCGACCCCGGTCGCCAGCCGCACGGTGGACGTCCCCGGCCCCGCCGGGTCTGCCCGATCCGTCGACTCAGCCGGCTCTGTCGGCCCCGCCGGCCCCGCCGGGTCTGTCGGCCCCGTCGGATCGCCGGCACCGGTCACTGTTTCTCCCACCTCGCCGACGGTAGTCGCTACCGGCCGGCAACGCCTCGGCCGGGTCGTCGGCTGGTCGTCGGCTGGATCGTCGGCCGTGGCTTCCGCAACGCACCGTCGTTGTACCATCCGTGACCGTTAATAGCTTGGCAAGTAGGGCAGCCGCCCTCGTCACCGCTGTAACCGCCACGTTGCTGCCGGCTCCAGCCCAGGCGCAGGCCTCGATCGCCGAGTTGAATCGGCGGATCGACCAGGCGGCCCACCAGTTGGAGACGGTGGTCGAGCAGTACAACGAGATCCGGCTGGACCTGCGCCACAATCAGGAACGCGCTGGTGGACTCAGCGAGACGATCATCGAACTGGACCGGCAGCTCGCGGTCCGACACGATCAGGTCGGCCAACTCGCGGCCAGCAACTACCGGGTGAACGGTGCCCGACCCGTCGCCACCCTGCTGTCCACCGCGTCGGCGGAACACTTCGTCGACCAGCTGCTCATCGCCGACGTGATCAACCGCGACAACGAGCGGACGATCGCCGGGCTGCGCGACACCCGGGACCGCAGCGAAGCGGCCCGCCGGGCGGCGAACGCGCTGATCGAGCAGCAGTTGCTGCAGCAGGAGCAGCTGTCCGCGACGCAGCGGCAGATCGAGTCGGACATCCGGGCGCTGACCGAGCTGCGGGACCGCCAGCAGGCGCTGCTGGACCGGTCCGGCGCCGCCGCCGCCGACCGCAGCCCGGCCGACCCACTGCCCGAGGCGGCGACCGGCAGTGCGGCCAGCGTCGTCGCCTTCGCCCACACCCAGCTCGGCAAGCCGTACCGGTGGGGGTCGGCCGGGCCGCACTCGTACGACTGCTCCGGGCTGACCTCGGCGGCCTGGGCGACGGCCGGGGTGCGGCTGCCGCACAACGCCCGCCGCCAGTTCGGCACCGTCACCCGGATCGGCCGCGCCCAGCTCCGCCCCGGTGACCTGGTCTTCTTCTACAGCAACGTGCAGCACGTCGGGATCTACATCGGGGCCGACCAGATGATCCACGCGCCGCGACACGGTGAAGTGGTCCGCGTCGACCGGATCGACCGGATGCCGATCAAGGGCTACGGCCGGCCGGGCTGACTCGGATCAGGCTGACCGGGGCCGGGCGACCCCGTATCGCTCGGACCGGGTCAGTTCGTGGTGGCGAGGGCGAACGGCAGCACCGCCGGGGCACCGGAGCGCCGCAGCAGCCGGGCCACGGCGGTCAACGTCCAGCCGGTGTCGACCAGGTCGTCAACCAGCAGCACCGGGCCGGTCAGCCCGGACAACGCCGCGGCCAGCTCCGGCGGCGCGGCGAAGGCGTCGTGCACGGTACGGACCCGTTGGGCGCTGTTGCCCCGGCCCTGAGTCGACGGCGGCTCGGCCCAGGCCGGCTCGACCGAGCCGAGCAGCGGCAGCCGACCGACCTCGGCGATCCGTCGGGCGGTGCTGGCGACCAGCTCCGGGCGGGTCCGGGAGGCGACCGCCACCACCCCGACCGGTCGGGCCGGCCACGGTTGGGCGCCGCGCGCCCACTCGCGGAGCACGTCGATCACCGCACCAGCGACGTCGGCCGGCAGCGCGGTGTCCGGCCGGCCGGCGGCGAGCAGGTCCCGCAGCCGGCTGCCCCAGCCCAGGTCGGACAGCCGCCCGACGGCCCGGCCGGGCAGTGCCTGCTCGTCGGGGCCGATCTTGCCGCGCAGCGGTACGCCGACCGCCTCCAGCCCGGTCGGCCAGAGCTTCTTCGGGGGGATCTCCACTCCGGCCCGGCCGAGGAAGGTCTCGGCGGCGCGCAACGCGTCCGGGCTCACCTCGGACGGCAGCCACCCGCCGGCGCACCGGTCGCAGCGCCCGCACGGCTGGGCCTGCGGGTCGTCCAGGCAGTGGCGGAGGAACTCCATCCGGCAGCCGGGGCGGCCGGCCGGCGGGGCGGTGGCGGCCGGTACCGCGTACTCCTGCATGATCTGCTGTTCGGCGGTGCGCGCCTGGGCCACCCGGTGCAGCCGGGCGGCGTCGTAGTGCCACGGCTCGCCGGTGGCGACCCAGCCGCCGCGCACCCGGCGCACCGCGCCGTCCACGTCTAGCACCTTGAGCATCAGTTCGAGCCGGGTGCGCCGCAGGTCGACGATCGGTTCCAGGGCCTGGGTGGACAGCGGACGACCGGCGTTTTCGAGGGCGGCGAGCACCGAGCGCACCTGTTCCTCGCGGGGGAAGGCCAGTGACGCGAAGTACCGCCAGATCGCCTGGTCCTCGGGGCCGGGCAGCAGCACCACGTCGGCGTACCGGTCACCGTCCAGTGCCCGGCCGGCCCGGCCCACCTGCTGGTAGTAGGCGATCGGTGACGGCGGCGCGCCGAGGTGCACCACGAAGCCGAGGTCCGGCTTGTCGAAGCCCATGCCGAGCGCCGACGTCGCCACCAGGGCTTTGATCTTGTTGTCCAGCAGGTCCTGTTCGGCGGCGCGGCGTTGCGCGTCGTCGGACTGGCCGCTGTACGCGGCGACGGCGTAGCCCCGGGAGCGCAGGAACTCGGCGGTCTCGGCGGCGGCCGCGACGGTGAGTGTGTAGACGATGCCGGAGCCGGGCAGCGTGTCCAGGTGGTCGGCGAGCCAGCCGAGCCGGTGCGCGGTGCCGGGCAGGTCGAGCACGGCCAGCCGCAGCGACTGGCGGTCCAGCGGACCGCGCAGCACCAGCGTGTCGCCGAGCCTGCCGGCCCCGCCCTCGCTGGTGTCGCCGAGCTGTTCGGCGACGTCGTCGGTGACCCGGGTGTTTGCGGTCGCGGTGGTGGCCAGCACCGGCGTCCCGGGGCGCAGCTCGCGCAGGAAGGTCCGGATCCGCCGGTAGTCGGGGCGGAAGTCGTGCCCCCAGTCCGACACGCAGTGCGCCTCGTCGATGACCAGCAGGCCGGTGGTGGCGGCCAGGCTGGGCAGCACGTTGTCCCGGAAGTCCGGGTTGTTCAGCCGCTCCGGGCTGATCAGCAGTACGTCGACCGCGCCGGCCCGGATCTCCGCGCTGACGGTGTCCCACTCGTCGAGGTTGGCGGAGTTGATCGTGCGGGCCTGGATGCCGGCCCGTTCGGCGGCGGCCACCTGGTTGCGCATCAACGCCAGCAGCGGCGAGACGATCACCGTCGGCCCGGCCGGTGCGGTCGGCACCGGCCCGGCCGGGGTGGCCGGGTCGGCGCCGGACGAGCCGGTGCCGGTGCCGGACGAGCCGGCGCGCAGCAGCGCGGTGGCGATGAAGTAGACCGCCGACTTGCCCCACCCGGTGCGCTGTACGCAGAGCACCCGCCGCCGGTCGACGACCAGCGCCTCGATGGCCCGCCACTGGTCGTCGCGCAACGTCGCGTCCGGCCCGGCCAGCCGGTGCAGCGTCTGCTCGGCGCGGTCGCGCAACTCGGCCCGGTCCGGCGTAACGGTCATGGGGTGGACCGTAACAAGGACCGGCGGAACCGACCGACCGGCGGCCCCGGGCCGGGCTCAGCGGGTGGCGGCGCGGACCGCCACGGCGGTGTCCGGATGGTCGGCGAACAGTCCGTCCAACCCGAGTCCGTAGAACAGCTCGTACTCTGCGGTGATGTCGCCCCGGGCGGCCGGGTCGGCACCGATGCGATGGTCGGTCGGCAGGAACTGGTTCTCCGCCCGGAACGTCCAGGCGTGCACCGCCAGCCGGGCCCGGTGGGCGTCGCGGATCAGCGAGGTCGGGGCCAGCAGCGCACCGTCGGCGTCGCGCGGCACGATCAGGTCCTTGGTGGGCCCGATGGCGTCGGCGTACCGGCTGATCCAGGCGAGCCCGTCCGGGGTGGCCAGGTCGGCGTAGCCGCGCGGGTCACCGGCCACGACGAAGTCGTACGGCCGGCCGCTGCCGCCGAGCAGCTGCACCAGCCGCACGTCGGTCATCCGGCTCAGCTTGCGCAGGTTGGCCGTCTCGAAGGACTGGATGAACACCGCGTCGGTACGCCGGGTCAGCTTGTTGCGTCGCAGCGTGTCGACCAGCGGCTCCTCCAGGGGCAGCCCGATCGACTGGAAGTAGGTGGGGTGCTTGGTCTCCGGGTAGATGCCGATGGTTCGGCCCAGCCGCCGGCTCTGCGACCGGGCCAGGTCGATGACCTCCTGCAGGGTCGGCACCGTGAACTCACCGTCGAACGCAGTGTTGGTCGGCCGGACCTGCGGCAGTCGCTCCACGGCCCGCAGGGTACGCAGCTCGGCCAGGGTGAAGTCCTCGGTGAACCAGCCGGTGACGGATCGCCCGTCGATGGTCTTGGTGGCCCGCCGGTCGGCGAACTCGGCGCGGTCGGCGACGTCGGTGGTGCCGGAGATCTCGTTCTCGTGCCGGGCGACCAGCACCCCGTCGGCGGTCGACACCAGGTCGGGCTCGATGTAGTCGGCGCCTTGGCGGATCGCCAGCCGGTACGCCTCCAGGGTGTGCTCCGGCCGGTAGCCGCTGGCCCCTCGGTGCGCGATGACCAGTGGTTTCGGCTCGGCCTGCGGCTCGCCGCGAGTCGCCGGGTCGGTGGCGGTGGCGGTGGCGGCGGCGGCGGACGGGATCGCCATGGTGGCCAGCAGGGTGCCGGCGAGCAGCATGATCGGCAGAGTACGCGACAACGTCGTCTCCTCACAGGGGTTCCCGGGGGCACGGTCGGGCGTCAGTGAAGACGTCCCAGGCGACGGGCGGGAGACCGGTGGGCGACGGGCGGACGGTGACCGGCCGACCACCACATGAATGTTGATCAATATCCGGTGTTTTTCGGTTTTGCGGTGGTATGACATCATTGATGCGCCGGCCGCTGCGAAACCCCGCCCGGATCGTGCCGATCGCGTTCCTCGGGGCGATCGCCGTGGGCACCGTACTGATGATGGTGCCGGCCAGCCGCCAGGGACCTGACGCGGCTCCCTTCGTCACGGCCCTGTTCACCGCCACCTCGGCGGTCTGCGTGACCGGGCTGGCCGTTACCGACACCCCGGCCTACTGGACGCCGCTCGGTCTGGTGCTGATCACCGTGCTCACCCAGCTCGGCGGCTTCGGGATCATGTCGCTGGCCACCCTGCTCGGCCTGCTGGTGTCGCGCCGGCTGGGGCTGCGCAGCCGGCTCACCGCGCAGGCGGAGACCAACAGCCTGGCGCTGTCCGACATCCGGCGGGTGCTGCTGCGGATCGCGGCGACGATGCTCGGCGCCGAAACGGCGATCACCCTCATCCTGGCCGCCCGGCTGTGGCTGCACTACGACTACCCACCGCCCCGGGCCCTGTGGTACGGGCTGTTCCACGCCGTCCAGGCGTTCAACAACGGCGGCTTCGCCCTCTACTCCGACGGGCTGGTCCAGTTCGTCGGTGACTGGTGGATCTGCCTGCCGCTGATCGTCGGCGTGGTGGTCGGCGGGCTCGGCTTCCCGGCCCTGTTCGAGCTGGCCCGCGAGCGCAGCCGGCCGCAGCGCTGGTCGGTGCACACCCGGCTGACCGTCTGGGGCACGTTGGCGCTGATCGGCACCGGCTTCGTCAGCATGCTCACCTTCGAGTGGGCCAACCCGCGTACCCTGGGCCCGCTCGACCTGCCGGAGAAGCTGCTGGCCGCGCTGTTCCAGGACGTGATGACCCGGTCCGGCGGGTTCAACACGGTCGACCCGGGAGAGTTCAACCCGGAGACGACGGCGGTCTCCATCGGGATGATGTTCATCGGCGGTGGCAGCGCCAGCACCGCCGGCGGCATCAAGGTGACCACCTTCTTCCTGCTCGCCTTCGTCATCTGGTCGGAGCTGCGCGGCGAGCACGACGTGGTGATCGGCCGGCGCCGGATCGCGGCGGCCAGCCAGCGTCAGGCGCTGACCGTCGCGCTGATCGGCGTGGCGTTGGTCGGGGCCGGCACCCTGGCGCTGATCAGCCTGACCGACGACATCGGCGGCGAACAGGCGCTGTACGAGGTGACGTCGGCGTTCGGCACGACCGGGCTGTCCACCGGGATCACCGGCGACCTGCCCGACCCCGCTCAGGTGCTGCTCGTCGTGCTGATGTTCGTCGGCCGGATCGGCAGCGTCACGTTGGGCTCGGCGATCGCGTTGAACACCCGGCGGCGACGGTTCCACTACCCGGAGGAGCGACCCATCGTTGGCTGACCGTACCGGCACCAGGTCCACCCGGACCGCTGTCATCATCGGGCTCGGCCGGTTCGGCGGCCAGATCGCCGATTCCATGCTGCGGATGGGCTTCGACGTGCTCGGCGTCGACTCCAGCTCGGCGGTGGTCCAGCAGTGGGCGGACCGCCTGACGTACGTGGTGCAGGCCGACTCGACCGACACCGAGGCGCTGCGTCAGCTGGGTCTGCGGGACTTCCAGCGGGTGGTGGTCGGCATCGGCTCAGATGTCGAGGCCAGCGTGTTGACCGTGCTCAGCCTCGCCGAGATCGGCGTCACCGAGGTGTGGGCCAAGGCGGTCTCCGGCAAGCACGGCAAGATCCTGCGTTCCGTCGGCGCCCGGCACGTCATCTACCCGGAGGCCGCGATGGGCGACCGGGTGGCGCACCTGATCACCAGCAAGATGCTCGACTTCATCGAGTTCGACGACGGTTTCTCGATCGCCGAGACCCGGCTGCCGAGCGGTACGGCGGGCCGGCGGCTCGGCGAGACCGACCTGCGGTCGCGGTACGGGGTGACGGTGATCGGGGTGAAGATGCCGGGGGAACGGTTCACCTACGCCGACCGGGAGACCGAACTGCGCGAAGGTGCTCTGCTGATCGTCTCCGGCACCACCGAACAGGTGCAGCGGTTCGCCGCCGCCACCTGAACCCGTACCCCGTCACCCGATCCCTACCGCCCACCGGTGGCCGACCGGGCCGGGGACGGGTCGGTGGCGGGCTGACCGGTCGCCGTTTCCAGCAGCTCGGTCGTCGCGCCCGCCGCCTGTCCGGCGACCGCCGCGACGGACACGTCGCAGATCAGCTCGTCGAGGTGGAACTCCAGCGGCAGGGTGTTGACCCCGTCGTAGTCACCGGCCAGCTGGAGCTGCGCGGTCGCCCCCGGGGCCAGGGTGGTGACGTCGGCGGCGGGCCGCAGCCGTACGTCGCCGCCCTGCTGTTCCCACTGGCCGCCCCGCACCGCGGTGAGCCGTTGGGTGCCGGGGAAGGCGAAGCGCAGCGACCAGTCGGTCAGTTCGGCGGACCCGGTGTTGGTGACGGTGGCTGCCGCGACGAACTCCCGCCCGGAGTCGCCGCGCACCGTGTATTCGACCCGGCAGGGCGCCGAGGACTGGGCGGCGAGCCCGAAGTCCGGCGGCGCGGCCACCGCCTCACGGAACCGGTCGGTGGCCGGCGTGGCACCGGCTCCGGCCCAGACCAGGGCGCTGAGCATCATCAGGCCGACCCCGATCACCACGGCTTCCGCCCGGCGCTGCACCCACGAGGTCCGCAGCCGGCGCCGCCGGCCGGTGCCGGTCGCGACCGGCAGGTCCAGCCCGGTGACCTCCAGCCCGCAGGTGACGTCGACGCCGACGGGTGGCGGGCCGTCGTCGGTGGCGCCGTCGGTGGCGGAGCCCGGCCGGTTCGGCAGTGGCGCCACCATCGACGGCGACAGCCCGGCGGCGACCCCGACGGCTGCCGCCAACGTCTTCGCCACCTCCTCGCTGGTCGGCCGGTCCGCCGGGCATTTGGCCAGGCACCGCAGGGTGAGGTCGACCACCTCCGCCGGCAGTCCGGCGACCGGCGGCATCGGGTCGGGCACGGTGTGCAGGTGTGCCCGCAGCATCTGGGTGACGCTCGCGGCCTGCCAGGGCAGCCGGCCGGTGAGTGAGCGGTAGAGCAGCAGGCCGACGGCGTACACGTCGGTGGCCGGGGAGACCTGGCCGCCGTTGAGGCGCTCCGGCGCCAGGTATGCCGGGGTGCCGAGCAGGTTGCCGTCCGGGCCGACGTCGCTCTCGCCGGCCAACGCGGAGATGCCGAAGTCGACGACCTTTGCTCCGGTGCTGGTCAGCATGACGTTGGCCGGGGTGACGTCGCGGTGCACGACGCCGGTGGCGTGCGCGGCGGCCAGCGCCGAGGCGACCTCGGCGCAGGCCACCACCGCGTCCCGCCAGGACAGGATGTGTTCCCGGCGCAGCCGGGTGGCCAGCGACTCACCGTCGACCAGTTCCATCACCACGTACGGCAGGGTGGCTTCGTCCCGGACGGCTTCGCCGTAGTCGTAGACGTTGGTGATGTGCGGGTGGCACAGTCGGGCGGCGGCCTGCGCCTCCACCCGGATCCGGTGGCGGAACACCTGGTCCGGAGCGTACTGCGGGGCGAGGACCTTGATCGCGACCTGCCGGTCGAGGATCTCGTCGTAGCCGCGCCAGACCACCGACGTCCCGCCGGTGCCGAGCCGTTCGATCAGCCGGTACCGGTCACCGAGCAGTTGCCCGCAGTCGTTCGCCACCCCACCCATGACTCCCGAGTTGCCCGATCTGGCCCGAGCTACACCTGCGGAAACGCGTCAGGGGGCGACGAGCAGCTGGTCGACCGGGGCATAGTCGTCGGTGAGCGGCTGCGCGCCGGCCACGAAATCGGTCAGCTCGTCCCCGGCGAGCAGATCGAACTCGGCACCGACCGAAGCGGTCAACCGGGCCCGTACCTCGTCCAACGGCAGCGGCCGGTCGGCGGCGAGGATGACGAAGTTGCTGCCGCTGAGCCGGGTCGACGCCCCCGGCCGGGTGATCAGCGCCACCTCGGGGAACTCGGCCGCGACGGTGGCCACCTCGGCCTGGATGAACCGCAGCGGCGGGTAGTCGATCACGTTCTGCAGGTAGCTGCCGCCCGGTCGGACCACCCGGCGAATCTCGGCGGCCATCTCCCGGGTGGCCAGGTGCCAGGGCACGACCAGGTGCCCGAACGCGTCCCCGACGACCACGTCGACGCTGTCCGTGGGCAGGTCGGTGACCAGGATCCGGGCGTCGCCGACCACCACGGCCAGGTCGGGACCCGGCTGTACGTCGAGCTCCCGCACGCCCAGGTCGACCAGTCCACCGTCGATTTCGTAGACGGTGTTGCGGGTGCCCGGCCGGGTGGCGCTGAGGTACCGGGGCATGGTGAAGCCACCGCCGCCGAGGTGCAGCGCGTCGAGCGGTTCCCCGGGTGGGGCGGTCACGTCGAGGGCCGCACCGATCCATTTGGTGTAGGCGAACTCCAGGTGGGTGGGGTCGTCGAGGTCCACGTACGAGTGGCGGGCCGAGTTGAGCAGCAGCAGCCGGCCGGAGCCGCGGTCCGGGTCGGCCTGCACGGTGGCGCAGTGGTACTCGGTCTCCACATCGCACGGGTCGGGTGCGACGACGGCGAGGCCGACGGCGAGCAGCCCGGTCACGGCGACGGCGGACCGCGTGGCGATGCCGGTCCGGCCGCCGGGCGCTGCGCCGCCGGTGGCGGTGGTGGTGGCGGCGGCGGTGGGTGGCCGGGTGCGGTGCAGATACACCCCGAGGGCGATACCGCTGCCGCCGAGCAGCAGCGCCAGCGTCATCATGATCACGCTGCTGGGTAGCGTGGCGACCAGGAAGAAGCCGGTGCCGAGGGTGGCGGTGATCGCGCCGAGCGTACCGATACTGGACAGCTTGCCGACCACCTCGCCGGTGCGGTTCAGGTCACCGAGCTGCAGTTTGATCACCAGTGGGGTGACCGCCGACAGCAGCGCGGCCGGCAGCACGATGGCCACCATGGTGAGCAGCAGGATGCCCACCACGGCGCTGCCGCGCAGCAGTTCACCGGCGTACCGCACCAGCGGAAGGGTGATCGCGGTGGTGATCCCGGCGAGGACCAGCGCGGCCGGCAGCAGCGGGCGGGGGTCGCGCCGGTCGGCGATCCGGCCACCGATCCAGGTGCCGTAGGCGATCGCGGCCAACGCGACGCCGATCACCGCGCTGTTGGTCTGCAGGGTCACCCCGATGTACGGCCCGACCAGCCGCAGCGCGACGATCTCCAGCACCAGTACGGCGCCGCTGGAGACGAAGACCAGCGCGGCGGCCAGGCCGGGCCGCAGCGGCGTAGCCGGCGGTGTCTCGACCTGGGTGCCGGCCGCGAGCTGGGTGTCGGCGGCGGAGTCTGCCGGGTCGGCGCTGTCGGTGGCGACGTCCGGTGGTGGCGAGTCCATCGCTGTGATGGTACGCATCCCGCCCGTCGCCCGACCGGGATGCACGCGGTCAGGTCAGAGCATCGACAGATGCACGTGGTTGGTGTGGTCGCCGGCCGGGCTGCCGCCGCCGTTGTACGACCGCCAACCGGTGCCGGGCATCCAGATCTGCCGGTACCAGATGACGTAGAGCACACCGAGCCGGTCGGCGTTGTTGATGTAGTAGCTGGCGAGGTTGTTGCCGTACGTGCGGTTGCCACCGGTGGCGGCGCGGTTCTGGAATCCGCCGGCTTCGGCGGAGAAGTCGCAGGCCCGGCCCTTGGGGTGCTCGCCGCTGCCGCCGTTGCGGAAGCAGGAGACGTACCGGGTGAAGCCGGCGGACTTCGCCTGGTTCAAGGCGTGCAGGGTGCGCGGGGTAATACAGCCGGAGGTGGTCGGGTCGTCGACGTTGCAGGACTCGGAGGGCCAGGAGCCGTCGGAGTTGCGGGGCGCGGGTTTGGCGGCGGCCGAGGTGGTGCTGACGAATCCACCGCTGGACTGGCCACCGACGGCCGCCAGGGCGCGCTCGGCGTCCTGCTTCTTGCGGGCCATGATGGCGACCTGCTTTTCCTGCTCCCGTACCTCGTTGTCGATCGCGGCCTTGGCCCGGGCGGCCTGCTCGTGAGCTTCGGTGAGGGCCCGCAGGTTGCGGCCCTCCCGCTGGGCCATCACCTCCAGCCCGGCGGCGCGGTCCAGCATGTCGGCCGGGGAGGCGCTGTTCAGCAGCATGGTGACCGAGGTCAGTCGCCCCACCCGGTAGGACTCGGCCGCCATCAGCCCGACCTCGTCGGTGAGCGAGACCAGCCGCTCCTGTACGGCGTCGTACTGGGCGGTCAGCTCCTTCTGGCGTTTCTTGGAGTTGTCCAGCTTGGCCTTCGCCTCGATGTGCCCCTTGGAAGCGGCTTCCAGGACCTCGCGCAGGCTCTTGTTGTCGCCTTCGTCCGGGGCGTCGGGTGCGGCCGAGGCGACCGGCGTGCCGATCACCAGCGCGATCGCGGTGACCAGCGCAACGAGTGACGCCGCCACACCGGAGCGCCGCCGGAGTTTCGTCGTGCCGACCACAGTCGCGTCCTCCTGGATCACTTTGTCGGGTCGCGGTCCGTAAACCGGGCACAGCTTACCGGATTTCACCGTCGCCACTGGAACACCGGCGCGTCGAGTGCATTACCACACTATGCAGATGGCGCGCAGTCGAGTCCCAACTATTACCTGCGGCAATGAACTCGTCACGCAAAATCAGCACGATTACAGATCGTGACGGCCGGCGTGTCGCACTGCCATCCCGGCGACGCCACAGGGATGCAATAAATTAAGCTAGCCTAACCTTATCCACAGTTTCCAGTGAGGATTCTGGTGCCACGTTCCGAGGCTCACGTCCGGACCCCACGGTCGCGGCGCCACCTGACCCGGCTGTGCGAACACTTCGCGACCGCCGTACCGGTCAAATGGACCGCCGACCAGGGGCTGATCGACTTCGGCTTCGGCACCTGCCGGATTGACGCCACCGACGAAAGCCTCCGGCTGCACGCCGACAGCGACGACGACATCGGGCTCGCCCGAGTGGAGTACCTCGTCGGCGAACATCTGGAACGCGCCGGCGCCCGGGAGAGCCTCGCCGTCGACTGGCAGCCGGCTGACCCGGACCAGCCGACCGCCCCGGAGCACCCGGCCGGCGGCTGATCACCCGGCCGGCAGCAGCGCCGCCCGTACCTCCTGCCAGGCCGCGTCGGTCCGGGCCACCAGCAGCCCCGACCGGTCGTCGGTGAAGTCGTACGGGCTGCCGTCCAGCCGCATCGCGACGCCGCCGGTCTCCCGCACCAGCAACGTGCCCGGCACGTGGTCCCACGGCAGGGTCCGCCAGAACACCGCGAAATCCTGCTCCCCGGCGGCGATGTCCCAGTGCTCCCGGCCGGCGCAGTGCTGCCCCGGCAGCACCGCACCCACCCGGTCACCGCCGGCCTCGACAGCGGCCCGCACCGGCACCGGCAGATACTCCAGCGGCACCGCCCCACGCAGCCGGCCCACCGGCGGCATGGTCGACGGTGACGTCAGCCGCACCCCGTCCACCCAGCAGCCGGACCCGCGCTCGGCCGACACCAGCGACCCGGCCACCGGGTCGAGAATCCAGCTCGCCACCGGCTCACCCCCGGCGAGCAGGGCCACCATCATCACGAACGGCCGACGGCCGGCCGCGTAGTTCGCCGTACCGTCGATCGGGTCGACCAGCCAGACCCGGCCGGCGTCGCCCAGCCGACGCAGCAGCCGCGGATCGACGGCGACCGCCTCCTCACCGACCACCACCGAACCCGGCGCCAGCCGACGCAGCCCGGCCGCGATGACCTCCTCGGCCTGCTGGTCGGCCACGGTGACCAGGTCACCTGGGGCCTTCTCGGTGATGTGCTCGGCGGACAGCTGGTTGAACCAGGGCAGCACCGCCCGCGCCGCCGCTTCGCGCAGCAGCTCACCTACCTCGTCGATCATGTGTCAGCCGCGCGGGGGCAGCTTCACCACGCTGACGAAGAACTCGTCGATCTGCCGGATCACCGCGATGAACCGCTCGAAGTCCACCGGCTTGGTCACGTACGCGTTCGCGTGCAGCTGGTAGGAGCGCAGGATGTCCTCGTCGGCCTGCGAGGTGGTGAGCACGACCACCGGGATCCGGCCCAGTTCGTCGTCCTTCTTGATCTCCTCAAGGACCTCACGGCCGTCGCGCCGGGGCAGGTTGAGGTCGAGCAGGATCAGGTCGGGCAGCACCGCGTCGGCGTACTTGCCCTCCCGGCGCAGGTAGGCCAGGGCCTCGGCGCCGTCGGAGACGACGGTGAGCCGGTTACGGACCTTGTGCTCCTCGAACGCCTCCTGGGTCATCAGCACGTCACCCGGATCGTCCTCGACCAGCAGCACCTCTATCGGGCTCGTGCCGTCCGGTTCGGTCATCACACGCTCGCCTCCTTCTCCGCCTGCTCCGCGTCGCCGTCGACCGGCGCGGCGGACACCGGGTCCGGGCGGGCGGTCACCGGAAGCGTAAAACGAATCGCCGTACCCTCGTCGACCTGGGTGTCCACCCAGATCCGGCCGCCGTGGTACTCGACGATCTTCTTACCGATCGCCAGCCCGATCCCGGTGCCCGGGTAGGCGTCCTTCGAGTGCAGCCGCTGGAAGATGACGAAGATCTTGTCGGCGAACTCGGCCTCGATCCCGATGCCGTTGTCCCGGCAGGTGATCTCCCACTCGCCGTCCAGCTCACGAGCGGAGATCTCCACCCGGGGCGGCACCTGGGGCTGGCGGAACTTGAACGCGTTGCTGACCAGGTTGACCAGCAGGTTCGTCAACAGCGGCTCCTCGCCGGGGACCACCGGCAGCTGCGACCAGGTCAGCTCGCCACCGGCGTACTCCCGGCTCGCCTCGGTCTGGCCGGCCACGTCGGTCATCACCTTGTTCAGGTCGACGTCGGTGAAACCGGAGGCCATCCGGCCGATCCGGGAGAACGCCAGCAGGTCGTTGATCAACCGCTGCATCCGCTGCGCGCCGTCGACCGCGAACGCGATGTACTGGTCCGCGCGGGCGTCCAGCTGACCGGCGTACCGGCGCTGCAGCAGTTGACAGAAGCTGGCCACCTTGCGCAGCGGCTCCTGCAGGTCGTGCGAGGCCACGTAGGCGAACTGCTCCAGGTCACGGTTGGAGCGGACCAGCTCCTCGGCCTGCTTCTGCAGCTGGCCGTTCACCCACTCGACCCGTTCCCGGGCGTCGCGCACCTCGGCCAGATCGGCGGCGATCTTGCGCCGCATGCCGTCCACGTCGCTGGCCAGCGCGGCCAGCTCCGGCGGCCCGATGTTCGCGATGTCCCGGTGGTATTCGCCGTTGGCCACCTGCCGTACCTGCGCGGCGAGACCGGTGACCGGGCCGATCACCAGCCGGTTCAGCGACATCAGCAGCACCACCCCGGCCAGTACCACGACCACCGCCGCGACGACCAGCAGGCCGGCCAGCGTCCGGCTCGTCCCCCGGGCGTCCGCCGCGACCTGGTTACGCACCGCGAGGATGTCCGCCTGCAGTTGGTCGACGTCGGCCCGCAACGTGTCGAACCGCTGCCGGGCGGCGTCGTCGAGCAGCGTCTGCCCGGCTGCGGTCCCGTCCGTCTCGACGGCGGCGATCGCCGGCTCGGCGACCAGGTCCCGCCACTGCCGCGACTGGTCGGCGATGGCCTCGATCTGGGCACGCAGCGGATTGTCCGGGCCGAGCAGCCCGAGCATGTGGTCGATCAGCTGCCGTTCCCGGGCCACCCCCTGCCGGTACGGTTCGAGATCGGCCGGGTCGCCGGAGACCGCGTAGCCGCGTACCCCGGTCTCCTGGTCGACCAGCACGGTCAGCAGGCTCTCCGCGTCGGTCCGCAGCGGGCCGACCTGGGTCAGGACGGTGTCGATGTGGTCCTGGTTGGCCCGGGCGACCAGGGCCGCGCCGCCGGCCAGCACCGCCAGCAGGCCGCCCACCACGACGCAGAGCAGCGTCACCCGGGCGCGCAGCGTCAACCGGCCGATCGGGCGTACGGTCACCGGCCACCGCCCCGGCTGACCAGCAGCATCGCCACGTCATCGGCGAGCGGGCCGCCGTTGATCTCCTCGGCCCGGCCGACCAGCCAGCCGGGCAGCGCCGGCAGCGGCACGTCCTGAGCCGCCGGCTCGGCCACCAGCCGTTGCAGGCCGGCCACGTCCAGCCGTTCGTCGGAGTCGCCGAACCGCCCCTCGATCAGACCGTCGGTGTACATCAACAGGGACCACTCATCGGCGTCGAACTCCACATCGAAGGCGCGGGGCGGGCGGGGGTGGACGCCGAGCAGCAGGCCGCCCGGGGCGGGCACCGGCACGACCTGACCGTGGCGGAACAACAGCGGCGGCGGATGTCCCGCCAACCGTACAGTGGCCCGGTTGGCGGCCAGGTCCAGCCGGACCGCGGCCACCGTCGCGAAGATCTCCCGCAGCCGACGCTCGCTCATCAGCACCTGCTCCAGCGCCGGCAACACCGCGTCATCGGCCACCCCGGCCAACACCAGCGCCCGCCAGGCGACCCGCAGCTCGACCCCGAGCGCGGCCTCGTCGACGCCGTGCCCGCAGACATCGCCGACGATCAGGTCGATCCGCTCCGGCGTGGTCTGCACCACGTCGAAAAAGTCACCGCCGATCAGCGCGGCGTGCCGACCCGGCCGGTAGAAGGTGTGCACCGACACCTCGTCGGTGTCCATCAACGGCTGCGGCAGCAGACCGCGCTCCAGCCGGGCCGACTCGGCCTGCCGCAGCTCGACCTCGCGCAGCCGGCGGGCGTTCTCGTCGGCCCGTTTACGCTCGACGGCGTACCGCAGTGCCCGGCTCAGCAGAACCCCGTCGACCTGGCCCTTGACCAGGTAGTCCTGGGCGCCTTCGGCGACCGCGTCGATGCCGAGGTGTTCGTCCTGCCGACCGGTGAGCACGCAGACCGCCGCCCGGCCGGCCACGCCGAGCACCCGGCGCAGGCCGTCCAGCCCTTGCGCGTCCGGCAGACCCAGGTCGAGCAGGACGCAGTCGACCCCGGCGATCCGCTCCCGGGCCTGGTTCAGGCTGTTCGCCACCACCAGGTCGACCGCCGCCTGCGCCTCCGCCAGCAACTCGCCGACCAGGAACGCGTCGCCCTCGTCGTCCTCGACCAGCAGCACCCGCAACCGCTCCGCCGGCGTCACAGCAACCGGCGGGCCCGGCTCGGACCGAGGATGGGAACGGGGCGGAACGAGTGACGAACCGGTCATGCCGGCCTGCCGCTGGTCCGCCGCCGCGCCAGGTGAGTATCGATGGTGGGCTCCTTCTCGATGACCCGCTGATCGTCTCCCGGCCGACCAGGGCACACAACCACGGGAACATTCACAAACTAGGCCACCCGGCCGACGCCTGGTGACCCGGCCGGCCCGGGTTCGGCAGGATGTAGGCACCCCGACCCCCGCAGCGCAGGAGAGCACCAATGGGCGTACCCCTCGTCGCCGCCGCCCACCGGGCGTTCGCCCGCCCCCGACGGCGGCCGGCCGCCGCGCTCGCCGCGCTCGCCGCCCTCGGCCTGCTGACCGCCGTCGCGCTGGTCGACCTGCGCCCACCCGCGCCGCGCGGCGCCGACGCGCCGGCCACCGAGTTCAGCGCGGAGCGGGCCCACCGGCACATCGAACGGATCGCGCAGCGACCGCACCCGAGCGGCAGTGCCGCCAACGACGACGTCCGCGACTACCTGGTCGACACGCTGACCGGGCTGGGGCTGGCCCCGCAGACCCAGGACGCGGTCGGTGTCGAGGCCGGGCAGCTCAGCGGCGCGGCCAGCGGCGCCACCCTGGCCCGGGTACGCAACGTGGTCGCCCGGATCCCCGGGACCGACCCGACCGGACGGATCGTGCTGGTCACCCACTACGACTCGGTCCAGGTCAGTCCGGGTGCCAACGACGACGGCGCCGGCGTCGGCACCCTGCTGGAGGTGGCCCGTGCCATCGCCGAAGGTGACCGGCCACGTAACGACGTCGTGCTGCTGTTCACCGACGCTGAGGAGGCCTGCCTGTGCGGGGCGGCGGCGTTCGTCGCCGGGCACCCGCTGGCCGACGCCGACGACACCGTGGTGCTCAACCTGGAGGCACGGGGCAGCAGCGGGCCGGTGGTCACCTTCGAGACGTCCCGCGACAACGCCGCCCTGGTCGACGTGTTCGGCCGCGCCGCCCCGCACCCGATCGGTACGTCGTTCGCCGTCGAGGTCTACCGCCTGCTGCCCAACGACACCGACTTCACCCCGTTCCTGGACGCCGGCTTCGCCGGGCTGAACTCGGCGTACATCGACGGATCGGCCATCTACCACACCCCGCAGGACACTCCCGCGTCGATGGACCTGGCCAGCCTGCAGCACCACGGCGACAACACCCTCGGTCTGGCCCGCGGATTCGGCGCGACGGACATCCCGACGCTGGCCGGCGACTCCGACGCCACCTACTTTCCCACCCCGCTCGGGCTGGCCCGCTACTCCGGCACACTCACCTGGCCGTTGGCGGTGCTGGCCGCCGTCGGGGTCGGTGTACTGGCCTGGGCGACCCGGCGACGCGGCCGGGCCGACTGGCCGCGGCTGGCCGCCGGGTTCGGCCTGGCGGCGGTCCCGCTGGTCGCCGCGCCGGCCGCCGCGCAACTGCTGTGGACCGTCGTGGTCCGGCTCCGGCCGGAGTACGCCGACCTGCTCGACCCGTACCGGCCGGTGCCGTACCGGCTGGCGGTGCTGGCGCTGACCACGGCCGTCGTTCTCACCTGGTACGCGTTGCTACGGCGGCGGGTCGGCCCGGCGGCGCTGGCCGTCGGTGGACTGGCCTGGCTGGCCCTGCTCGGTCTGCTGCTCGCCGCCCTCGCCCCCGGCGGGTCCTACCTGGCGACGCTGCCGGCGCTGGCCGGCACGGCCGGCTGCCTGGTCGCGCTGTCGCTGCGGATCACCGGCCCGTGGCCGGTGGTGGCACTGGCCGCCGGGGCGGCGGTCGGCGTGCTGTTGCTGGCGCCGACGGTGGTGCTGCTCTTCCCGGCGCTGGGCATGGGCCTGGGCGCGGCCGCCGCGTTCGTCGCGACGCTGCTGGCGCTGGCCGGGCTGCCGGTGCTGGACCTGCTGCTGCCGCAGGCCGGCGGGCAGCGTGGCGTCGCCGCGGTCCGGGCCCGCCGGGCCGGGCCGGTGCCGGCGGTCGCCGGCGGGCTCGCCGCGCTGGTGCTCACCGTCGTCGGCTTCGTCGGGGACCGGTTCGACGCCGACCATCCGGTGCCGACCCAGCTGATGTACGCGCTGGACACCGACACCGGCGAGGCCCGCTGGTTGAGCTGGGAGACCCGGCCGCAGCCGTGGACCGCCGGGTACGTCGACCAGACCGCCTCGGTGGCGGACGAGTTCCCGCTGATCGGCGACCATCCACTGCGTACCGGGTCGGCTGACGCGGCGGACCTGCCGGCCCCGGCGCTGGACCTGCTCGACGACAGCGGGGTGGCCGCCGACGGGCTGCGTACCCTGCGGCTGCGCCTGCTGCAGCAGCGGCCGGTCCGGCTGGTGGGGCTGCACGTGGCGGTCGGCGGGCCCGAGGTGGTGTCGGCGACGGTCGCCGGCCGGGAGGTGCCGGTCGAGTCGACCGGCACCTCCTCCGGTGACGGGTGGAGCTTCGGGACGGTGTTCCACGCCCCGCCGCCGCAGGGGCTGGAGGTCGTGCTGGTGCTGCGGGCCGGCGACGACGCGAACGCCGCCGCCGGCCCGGTCCGG
The DNA here is from genome assembly GCF_049179115.1 of Solwaraspora sp. WMMB762. Taxonomy (NCBI): domain Bacteria; kingdom Bacillati; phylum Actinomycetota; class Actinomycetes; order Micromonosporales; family Micromonosporaceae; genus Solwaraspora; species Solwaraspora sp. WMMB762. Next base: position 5,399,850 of record NZ_JBMHMD010000001.1, on the reverse strand, counting down.
ATCCGGGTGGCCGACGGCAGCGACGGCCTGGCGGACCTGCCCGGCTTCACCCCCCGGCCGACCGGGGTCGGGGTGGCCGGTTCACACACCAGCGAACTGGTGACCGTCGCCCGGACCTACACGTTCTGACCGCCACGGCCCGGTACCCGCCCGGGCGGCGCAGGGGTGTGGATCAGCCGCGGCCCTGGTCGGCGATGAAGGCCGCGATCCAGGCCAACGGCGCGTTCCAGTTGATGGTCAGCTCGTTGGTGGCCCAGGACTCGATGTCGTCGATGTAACAGAACTGCGGCGCGCAGCCGGTCAGCAGCCGCTGCGCCACCGGGTCCTGGATCGACGAGTTCGGACCACCGGCGAGCGTGCCGCGCGGCGGGTTCGGCAGCTCGGGGTTGAGCTGCCGGGCGTACCAGCGGGAGTGCTGGTTCTGCGACGACACCGTGCCGTAGCCGGTGACGTAGGAGATGTTGAGCGCGTTGCGGCCGAAGATGTAGTCCATCGTCTGCAGCACCCCGTCGCGGTACTTCTCCTTGCCGGTCAGGTCGTAGGCGGTGGCGATCACGATCGCGTTGTTGACGATGACGCTGTTCGAACCCCAGTCGTAGATGTTGCCGACCGGGGTGTACGGGATGCCGTACGGGTGGGCCTTGAGCGTGGCCAGGTAGCGGTCGGCCGCCTCGATCACCGACGCCCGCACCTGCCACCAGCCCGGCAGGCTGTTCGGCGTCGTGGCCAGCGCCATCCGGCCCAGCGGAGCGGTCCACTGCCAGCCGAACGCGCCCTCCTCGAAGATGTCACCGGTGTGGTGCGGCGAGGCGAGCACGAAGTCGCGGAACTCGCTCTCCCCGGTGGTCAGGTACAGCTCGGCGGCCGCCCAGTAGAACTCGTCGGTGACGTCGACGTCGTCGTAGGGACCACCGCCGGTGGCGTCGGCCGGGTCGGCGTACATCTCCGGATTGGCCATGGCCGCCGCCCACGCGGTGCGGGCCGCGTTCAGGTTGCGCTCGGCGAAGGCCTCGTCGTACGGCGCGAACACCCGCGCCGCCTGGGCGCCGGTGGCCGCCAGGTTGAGCGTGGCGGCGGTCGACGGCGGGTGCAGCTCGCGCAGCTGGGCGTCGAGGTGCGGCAGCAGCGGCAGACCGGTCCACGCGGCGTCGTGGATCTTGTGATGGGCCATGCCGGCCAGCGGCTGCCCGGCCGGGACCTGCATCTTGAGCAGAAACTCCTGCTGCCAGCGGGCCTCGTCGAGGATGTCCGGCAGCTTGTTGCCGCTCTCCGGCAGGTCCAGGACGCCGTCGCGCTGCAGCCACGGCTTGCCCTGGTGCACCCGCCGGGCCCGCTCGTACTCGTTCATCAGCTGGTAGACGGAGATGCCACCGTTGACGACGTACTTGCCGTGGTCACCGGCGTCGTACCAGCCGCCGGAGACGTCCAACGTGTAGTCACAGACGCCGGGCTGGCACGGTACTTCCAGGTCGCCCTGGTTGGGTGCGACGCCGACGTGCCCGGCCGGGCGGCCGTAGCCGGGCCGCAGCTCGTCGCGGATCTCGATGCCGCTGCGCTGGGTGTAGTAGAACTTCAGCGCGTCGGCACGCAGCTGCGTGTAGAAGCTGGTGCCGATCTCGAACGGGAAGCTGGTCTCGCCGTCGGCGACCAGGGTGTAGCCGGTGCCGGGCCGGACGAAGCGGCTGAACGTGATCGAGTGGACCTGCTGGCCGGAGGATTCGTCCAGCCCGCGCGGCTTTGTCTTGCCGTTGACGACGATCTTGCCGGTGGAGTCGTACAGCTTCCACGGCAGCGGGTCGGTGGCGTCGGTGACAAGGGTGGCGTTCTTCGGCCCCTTCGGCAGGTAGCCGACCTGGTTGACCCGTACCCGGGGCCCGGTGTCCGGCACGTACTCCTCTGGTTCGGCGCCGCCGCGCAGCGACACGTCATCCAGGCAGAGCCGCCACGGGTCGGTGCTGCCGCCGACCTGGAAGGCGACCTGTGCGTTGGGCAGGTCGGTCGGCGCGGTGAACGTGTACGTGTAATTGTTGCCGGAGACGCTGACCTCGGGGTTGGCCGCCATGTACTGGGCCCACGGGTCGACCGGCAGTTGGATCAGCGCCCGGATCACCTTGTTGGGGTTGGCGGTGGCGAAGAACTTGTATTCGTACGTCTCGCCGGCGACCAGCGGGACGTCGTCCTGGCCGATGATGACGTCCCACGGGTTGACGGTGCCACCGGGGATGTCGGCGCAGAGCTGCTGGCTGCTGGAGTCGAGGGTGATGTTGGGGGTGCCCCACCAGGGGGCATGGCCGTCGTCGAAGGTGCCGTTGACAATCTGTTCGGGTGCCTCGTCCTGCGCGTGGGCAGGAACAGCGGCGGTGAGTGCGGTGGCGGTCAGCGCCGTCACTGCGGTGACGGCGAGCGGAACGGTCCGCCGCCGGGAGAGTATCGACACGCCGGGTCCTTTCGATGGTCGTGCGGCGCGGGCGAGGCTCTCTGCCCGGCGCGCCGCGTCAGCGGTCGTGCATCGAAAGCAGCGGATGGGAGCGCTCCCACCCGCAGTACTCGAATATTCTCAGCGTGTTTCGAGCATGTCAATAGATCTATGCAGGCGCCTTCAGCGCGGGCGTAGCGCCGACACCCGGTCGTAGACCTCGTTGCGGGCCAGCCCGGTCAACTGACCGGCCAACGACCGTACCGTCCGGGTGTCCAGCCCCGCACCGAGCAGCAGCTCGATCACCCGGTCCGGGTCGAGGCCGCCGGCCCCGACGCCGCCGTTGGTCGACCCACCCCGCCGGACGCCCTCCACCACCACGGTGATCTCGCCCTTGACCTCGTCGCGGGCGGCCAGGTCGGCGTGCACCTGGGACAGCGGGCCGCGCAGCCACTCCTCGTGCGACTTGGTCAGGTTGCGCACCAGCGCCGCCGACCGGTCGCCGAGCACCTCGCGTACGTCGGCGAGCATCTCCACCACCCGGTGCGGCGCCTCGAAGAAGATCAACGTGGCGGCCAACGGGGCCAGCTCGGTCAACGCGGTGCGCCGCGCCGCCGACTTGCGGGGCAGGAAGCCGACGTACAGGAAACGGTTGGCCGGCAGCCCGGAGCCGACCAGGGCGCTCAGCGCGGCACTCGCCCCGGGTAGCGGGTCGACCCGCAGCCCGTCGGCCAGCGCCGCCCCGACCACCAGATAGCCGGGGTCGTTGACCAGCGGCGTACCGGCGTCGGAGATCAACGCGACGTCGGTGCCGGCGTTCAGCACGGAGATCAACTCGGCGGTACGGGCCTGCTCGTTGTGGTCGTAGCAGCTGACAATGCGGACGTCGATGTCGTGCGCGTCGAGCAGCCGCCTGGCCCGCCGGGTGTCCTCGGCGGCGACCAACCCGGCGGTACGCAGCACGTCCAGCGCCCGCAGCGTGATGTCGCGCGGGTTGCCGATCGGCGTCGGCACCACCGACAGCGTGCCGCGCCGCTGCTCACCCGGCCCGCCCGTCTCGCCCTGGTCGGCCCTGCGCTCATCGGCTGCCTCGTTCACCCGGCGATGGTAGCCACCCGGCCGGATGTGGTCGGTCGGTGCGGTCAGCCCGAGCGCGGTCGCCAGGCGCCGACGCCGGGCAGGAACCGGCCGACCCGGGCCGCGTACCGGGTCCACGCCTCGCCGTGCACACCGACCAGGTAGGGCTCCTCGACGGCCCGCACCTGAACCTGGACCGAGACGATCAGCACGGCGGCCGCGGTGAGGCTGACAGCGTTCGGCACCATGGCGGCGAGGCCGACGACGCTGGCCGCCATCACGGTGAAGATCGGGTTGCGGACGATCCCGAACAGGCCATGGGTGACCAGGGTGGTCCGTTCACCAGGATCGACCCCGACCCGCCACGACGATCCCATCTGCTGCTGGGCGGCGAGGGTCAGCGCGGCACCCGCGACGGCCAGGGCCGTCCCGGCCAGCCGAATCCAGGGCTGGTCGAGTGGAGTCAGTGGCGGAAGCCCGACCAGTGCGGCGACCGGGCCGGCGGCTGCGAGCAGCAGTGCCACGACGAACATCAGCTTCGCCCACCAGCGCAGCGAGCCGGGCCGTCCCGCGTCCAGGCGCAGCCCGGTGTCACCGGTGCGCCGCCATTGGACGACGCTACGCCAGCCGAACGCGATGGCGAGTGCGGCCAGGTAGAGGACGAGAGCGAAGCCGGCGATCACTGTTCCTCCGTTAGGACGTGCAGCAGCAGGCGTCGCCGCGCCAGGCCTCCCGGCCTTCCTTGACGGCGACGGCGGCGATGACGAGGGCGGCTGCCGAGTCGGCCCACCACCAGCCGAACAGCGAGTTGACCGCCAGCCCGACGAGCAGGACGGCGGACAGATAGGTGCAGAGCAGGGTCTGTTTCGAGTCGGCGACAGCCGACGCCGAGCCGAGCTCCCGGCCGGCGCGGCGCTGCGCGGTGGAGAGCACCGGCATGACCGCCAGGGAGAGCGCGGCGAGGACCAGCCCGACCGTGGAGTGGTCCGGACGGTGTGCGCCCAGTAGTGCCCGTACCGATTCGACACCGACGTAGCCGGCGAGGGCGAAGAACGATACGGCGATGACCCGCAGCGCGGCGCGTTCCCGGCGTTCGCGGCGCTCGTGGTCGGCGCCGGTGAACTGCCAGGCGACCGCGGCGGCGGAGGCCACCTCGACCACCGAGTCGAGGCCGAACCCGATGAGCGCGGTGGAGGAGGCGACGGTGCCGGCGCTGATCGCGACAACCGCCTCGATCACGTTGTAGGCGATGGTGGCGGCGACGAACCATCGGATTCGCCGGGCGAGCGTCGCCTGCCGGGCGGCGGACGGCCGGGTCGGGCCGGCATGCCCGGTCAGCTGGTTCTGTTCGGACGGTCGGGTTGGGCCGATCGGGATGAGCGGCAGCTGGGCGGACATCAGCAGCAGCCGTCGGTGTCAGCGGTCGGGCAGGCCGCCGGGTCAACGGTCAGCACCAGGCCGAGCAGGTCGCCCAGGGCGTGGGCGAGCCGAGGGTCGGCCAGCTCGTAGCGGGACCGCCGGCCTTCGGGCACCGCCACGACCAGGCCGCAGCCACGCAGGCAGGCCAGGTGGTTGGAGAGGTTCTGCCGGCTGGTGCCGAGCAGGTCGGCCAGCTCGGCGGGATAGCCGGGGCCGTCGCGCAGCGCGAGCAGCAGCCGGGCCCGTACCGGGTCGGACAGGGCGTGCCCGAAGCGCGCCAGCACCTGCCCGTAGGTCAGCGTCTCCACGACCGCGACAGTACATCAGATGCTGAATAAAGCAAAGACTGAACCGTTGCTCCGGTCGCTCTGGCTGACCTGGGCCGACCTGGGCTGAACTGGCCGCTCGGGTTGCTCCGGAGCAGGGTGGCTCCGCTGACCTGATGCCACAGGTGCATCTTGATGCACCTGTGGCATCAAGCTGAACCAGCACCCCAGCCCTCTCGTAATCACGCTATGCCTACATCGAAGATGCCTAGCGTTATCGACTTGTCCTGTGCGGACCCGGCCTGTCGTCGCGTCGGCAGCGGCCGATCGACGGCGGGACACCATCATCATGTTGGTGTGATCGCCGTACAGTTCGACGCACCCGTTGATGCGCCACCGCAGGTGACCGGGTTCGAGTTGGGGCACGTCCGTTTGTGCTGGCACGGCGGGGCCTACAGTTCCCGCCAACTCGGATCGCGCGGATTGTCGATGGTGTATCTCGCCGCCGCAGACATGCTCAACGGCGTCGTAACCCTGTTGGCGCACCCGGACGCCAGCTACGTGTTGGCCGGTGCCGGCAGCGGCTGGAGTTTCGCCGTACGCCGTACCCGCCGTCATGGTCTGCAGCTGAGCACGCCCGCTGGCAGGCCGCTGTGCCAGGTGCCTGAGGCTGACTACGCGGTGGCAGTCTGGCGCGGGACCGACGAGTTGCTGTCCGCCCGCACGCCGGTCAACGGCGGACCCTTGGCCGACCTGCAGGCGGCCCTCGCCGCCTTCCCGGACGTCTACCGGCGCTGACGGTCACGGACGACCGACCGCCCGGCTCACTCCGCCGACGTGACCGCTGTTGCGGCGGCCCTGCGGGTACCGCACCGCGACGACGGCAACGGTCGTGCCGGACATCGTCACGCTGCCACCGGCCTTGTCGACAGCGAATCCGACGCCGTCCAACATCGCCGCCTGTTCGTCCGGTGCCAGCCGGGTGAGGAGGCCCTGGGTCAGCATGAGATCGAACAGCTCGTCGCGGGTGTACGGCTGCGTCCAGTCGAAGCGCAGCTGCTCGGGGGTGCTGAACCCGCCGACCTCGTGCATGCCGTCGGCGGCTCTGGTCAACAGCGGCTGGTACGCGTCGACACCTTGCTTGTCCGGTTCGAAGGTGACCGGCGAGTCGGGCACCACCCGCCGGTAGGCGGCGGCGAAGGCTTCCGCCACGAGGGACGGGAGCTGGAACACGTGCCAGAAGGGTGCCAGCAGACCACCGGTGCGCAGGACCTGGGCGGCTTTGGTCGCCCCGGCGACCGGGTCGACCCAGTGCCAGGCCGTTCCGGCGATGACAGCGTCGAAGGTCCGTCCGGCGGCCTGCCACTTCTCGAATGTCGCCACTTCGACCTCGACGCCGGCGCGCCGCGCAAAGTCCGCCATCCGCGGGTCGGGTTCGACCCCGAGCACCGTGCAGCCGGCCTGCTGGAACTGTCGGGCTTCGATGCCGGTGCCGCAGCCGACGTTCAACACCTCGGATCCGGGACTGGCGGCGACGATCCGCCGTACCAGCGCGTCGGGGTAGCGAGGTCTGGCCCGGTCGTAGCGCGGTGCGTCGACGCCGAACGATTCGGCGACGCCCCTGGCAAGATGAGGATCCGGTGGACGCCCGGACGATGAAGTGGGCATGCGCCCACTCTAGTGGGCAATCGCCCATTGCGGCGGTCCGACAGGCGAGCTGAGGAGCGCACAGTGCCAACCGGTGTGGCCATCCGCGACGCGCGCGAGCTGTTGTTCGACGCCGCCGAACGCGTCCTTCTCCAAGCTGGACCAAGTGGTCTGACCAGCCGGGCGGTCACCACCGAGGCGGGGGTCGCCAAGGGCGTCCTGCACCGCTGCTTCGCCGACTTCGACACCTTCCTCACCGAGTTCGTGCTGGACCGGATGGCCCGGATCGACACCCAGGCCGCTGCCCTGCAGCAGGCAGCCGGGACCGGCACCGTCGCCGACAATCTGACCGGGCTGCTCACCGAGCTGTTCGGATCGGTGACCCTCGCCCTGATCAGTCTCATCGTCTCCCGCGACGAGCTGCGCAGCCGGTTGCGACGCACCAGACCGGACCCGCGACTGCCGATCCTCTCGGACGCCACGACCATGATCGCGTCCTACCTGGCCGCCGAGCGCGACCTCGGCCGGATCGCGGTCGACGCCGACATCGACACGCTCGCGCCGATACTGGTAGGGACCGGACATCTGCTCTTCGCTGACCGGGAAAGCGACCCGCCGGGCGTACCCGCGGTGCGTAAGGTCGTCACCATCGCCCTCGACAGCGCCGCACCGGGCCCATCGCGTTGACGATCGTTGCTTGACCTTGTCGCGGCGGCAACGACGCCGCACCCCCGTCATCATGTTCGTCGACACTGCACTGGTGGGCCGTAGCTGATCGGCCGGCAACATTCGCAAAAAGTAGCTTTCGGTGACTGTCTCATAACCGACAGTGCGCCAAATGAGTTATATGGTCCGTCACCGGAGGAGGGAACAAGCACTTCAAGTTGAAGTGCCCGAATCCCTGTAAGTGCATGAAGACGATGTCAACAACGCCCTCGAATCCGAACTACTTACGAGACATGAGGGCTCAGCTTCGTCGGGCGACGTGCTGGGAGGCAACGTGAAAGAGTTCCGTCTCGCGGTCCAGATGACCTTCGTCAGCACCCCCCATGGCACCGATGAGCAGTTCGAAGAATTCATCGATGCGGTCCAGGAACAACTGGATTCTCTGAACGTCGAGGTCCAGATCGCCGCGAAGCTCGCTGACCGGATCGTGGACATCGCCACGTCGACCGAGGCCACCAGCTTCGAGTTCGCTGCCAGCAGGCTGCTGATGGACATCCGTACCGCGCTGCACGCCGTCGGCTGTCACACGCCGGACTGGCCACGGTTCCAGGCGGTCGACCACCACCTCCGAGAACTCCAAGACGCCTGACAGTCCGCGAGGCCGCTACGGCAAGCTTGACCTTGTCGTAGCGGCAACGTTTCTACTGGTGGCATGCGGATCGGCGAGCTTGCCGTGCTGGTCGGGGTCTCCACCCGGACCGTGCGCCACTACCACCATCTCGGGTTGCTGCCTGAGCCGGAGCGGCTGTCCAACGGCTACCGGGAGTACCGGCTGCGCGATGCGGTCGTGCTGGCCCGGGTACGCCGGTTGACCGAGCTGGGGCTCTCGCTCGACGAGATTCGTGACGTGCTCGCCGACGACCAGGGCCGGGAGCTGCGCGAGGTGCTCACCGAGCTGGACGCCGACCTGGCCCGCCAGCAGGCCGCGATCGCCAGCAGGCGGCAACGGCTCGCTGTACTGCTGGCCGCCGGCGAGAACCTCGACGAGCTGGACGCCGATGCCACGGTGTCCGAGGAGATGGCGGCGGTGCTGCGTCAACTGCCGACCGACGGCTCGGCGTTCGCCGCCCTGGACCGGGAGATGCTGGCGCTGCTGGATACCGGGGTCGGGCCGGAGCAGCGGGGTGAGTTCAGCGCGCTGTTCCAGCCGCTGACCGAGCCGGCGATGCTGTCCCGTACGCAGGAGTTCTACCGACGGCTCGACGAGATCGCCGACGCGGACCCGGCCGACGCGCGGGTGGCGTCGCTCGCCGCCGACCTGGAAGGCTTCCTGCCGGCCGAGATGACCGAGGCGATCGTCACGACCACCGGCGACGCGCAGGCCACTCAATGGCTGACCACCATCGCCGGTGAGCTCTCCCCCGCCCAGGCCGAGGTGTTCCGGCTGCTGGTCGCCCGGTTGCGAGATCACCGATGACCGCGCGTCGGGTCGGGGTGGTGCTGCGCCGGCTGGTCGGCTTCGAGGCAGCCGGCCTGGTCAGCCTCTGGCTGTGGGTACGCCGTCGCCGCCACGGCGTACCGGAGTCGGCGACGGCGGTGCCCTACGCCGGGGCGGTGGCGTCGACGATGGCGATGTTCCTGGTGGTGTCGATCGTCGAGCTGGTCGCGGTGGAGATCCTGCTACGGGCGGTCGGTGCGCCGGCCCCGCTGCGGCACGCGATCCTGATCGTCGACGCGTACGGCGTACTGATCGCACTGGCCGTGATCGCCGCGACCGTGACCCGGCCGCATGTGATCGGGCCCGACGAGATCCGGGTCCGCAACGCCGCGTTCCTGGACGTACGGGTGCCCCGTCGGCTGGTCGCCGAGGTCCGCATGGTGCGCAACTACAACGAGCAGGGCACCATCCGGGTAGCCGGTGACGTGCTGATCGTGTCGGCGATCGCGCAGACCAACCTGGTGGTCGAGCTGGCCGAGCCGCTGCGGGTGGTCCGCCCGTTGGGCAGGCTCGCACTCGTACGGACGATCCGGTTCTTCGCCGACGATCCGGTTGCCGCGCTGTCGGCCTGGTCAACCCGGCAGGCCGCGACCGGCCGGGATACGGCGACGCGGCCTGCGGCGGCGACGCCGGTCAGCCCAGCAGCTGCTCCGAGCGCTCCCACAGCCGCCGGGCGAGATCAGGGTCGTACGCCTGGGAGTTGACGCGCTTGGCGGGCCGACGCTTCTCGTAGTAGCGGCCGGGCTCCCAGTCGATGCCGGGCCGGCTGGTGGCCAGCCAGATCAGCTGGTCGGCGCCCTTCTCCGGGGTGGTCAGCATGGCCCGGGTGACCGGGTTGGTGGTGATGAACCGCATCAGCCGGCTCGCCGACTGGGTGCCGAAGCTGGTAGCGACGTTGCCCGGGTGGAAGGCGGCGGCGGCGATGCCTTCGGCGTGGTAGCGGCGGTGCAGTTCGGTGGTGAACAGGATGTTCTCCAGTTTGGCGGCGCTGTAGGCGCGTACCGGGTCGAAGTTGCGGTCGAGGTTGAGGTCGTCGACGTCGAGCTTGCCGGCCAGCCGCGCGCCGACGCTCGACGTCTGGATCACGGTGGCCCGCGACGCGGTCAGCTTGTCGATGAGCAGCCGGGTCAGCAGGAACGGTGCCAGGTGGTTGATCTGAAAGGTCAACTCGAAGCCGTCGGTCGTCTTGGTGGGGTCGCCGAAGACGCCGCCGGCGTTGTTGGCGAGCACGTCGATGCGCGGGTACGCGGCGTCCAGCTCGGCGGCGAGCTTGCGGACCTCGTCGAGGCGGGCGAAGTCGGCGAGGAAGTACTCCGCGCCGATCTCGCGGGCGACGGCCTCGGTCTTGCGCGGGGAGCGCCCGACGACGACCACCCGGTGGCCGGCGCCGTGCAGCTGACGGGCGGCAGCGGCGCCGATGCCGTCGCTGGATCCGGTAATGACGATCACCTTGGTCATGGCGACACTGTACGCCGAAACTGTCAGCTACTGTCAACCACGACGGCCAGTGCTAGGCTGACCACATCATGACTGGAAAGCAGCCAACCCTGCGCGAACGCACCCGCCGAGCGGTGCAGCGCGACATCGCCGACGCGGCCTTGCAGCTCTTCGTGTCCCGGGGCTACGACGCCACCACGATCGACGACATCGCGGCGGCCGTCGGCATGTCGCAACGCAGCGTCTTCCGCTACTTCCCGACGAAGGAGGACATCGTCGTCGGCAAGTTCGACCTCGGTGCCGACGACATGCTCGCCAACCTGCGGGAGCGCCCCGCCGACGAACCCGTCTGGGCGTCGCTGCGCCGGCTGTTCGACATCGTGGACGCCACAGCAGACACGTCAGGCCAACAGCAGGTCAGCAAGCCCGTCCAGCGGGTGATCCTGGAGACGCCCGCGCTGCTCGCCGTCTACCTGCGCAAGCTGCAGAGCATGCAGCACGCCGTCGTCGAGGTGCTACGGGAGCGCGCCGAGGCCGCCGGCGCCCCGTACGCCGCCGACGACCCGACGCCGGGGGCGCTCGCCGCCGCCGCCTTCGGCTGCCTGGTCGCGGCGCAGCACGCCTGGCTGGCGTCCACGACCGAGGACTCACTCGCCGACTACGTCGACCGGGCGATGGCGGCCCTCAGCCCGCGATAGGTGGCCGCGTCGCTACCAGCGCAGCGGCGGAGTCGCTAACAGCGCAGCGATGGAGTCACTTCCAGCGGAAGTGGACGAACAGTCGGCCGAAGTTCTTCGAGTCCTTCTCCACCCGGTGGTAGAGCTGCTTGACGTCCTTCTGGTCGAGGAACCGCAGCACCCGCTTCTTCAGCTGGCCGGAGCCCTTGCCGGGGATGATCTCGACGAGGGTGGCCTTCTTGGCCACCGCCTCGTCGATGACACCCCGCAGCGCCCGATCGATGTCCTGGCCACGGTTGTAGATGTCGTGCAGGTCCAGTTTGATCTTCACGACGCCCTTCCGTTGACCTTCGCCTCGACCCGGCGCAGCGCGGCCAGGTAGTCCGAATGCTCGGAGCGCATGGCGGCGGCGAGCCGCAGGTGCCGCAGCGCCTGCGACGGCCGACCGAGCCGTTCCAGGGTACGGCCCAGCACGTGATGGGCGTAATGGTCACTCGGGTCGCGGTCGATCAGCTCGCGCAGCTGCTCCTCGGCCCGGCCGAGCTGCGCAGACTTGAAGTAGGAGCGGGCCAGCAGCTGGCGGACCGCCGAGTTGTCGGGCTCGGCGGCGATGATCGGCTCCAGCAACCGGGCCGCCCCGGATGGATCGCCGGACTCGAAGTACAGGTTCGCCCGGCGGTACTCCTCCAACAGATCCATGGCCGCCCCACCTTCCCGGTCGCGATCACCGACAACCTTGACGCTGGCACAACCACCGGCGGAATGCGACTGTTCCCGTACCGGACATCCGCCGGTCACCCAGTCAGATTCAGGACGACCCGGCACAGACCAGTCAGGGCCGGAATGGTTTCAGGGGTCGGGCCGGTCTCGCGGTCGGACCGGTCTCAGGGTCGGATCAGCGTCCAGGCCCGTACGCCGCCGACGATGCCGGCCGTGTTCGGCACCACCACCACGTCGTCGCCCATCCGGGCCACCTGCTCGGGCCGGATCAGCCGCGAGTTGCCGCCGCCGAGGTAGAGCCGGTCCCAGCAAAACACCGGTCGCAGACCGTCGACGACGCCGCGTACCCGCCGGGACCAGAACGCGTCGCCGAGCCGGCGGCGTTCGTGCTCGCCGACGTAGGTGTCGTAGCTCTGCCCCCAGCGCACCGGTGCCTGGGACAGCTCCAGGTGCGGGGCGAGCCGGCCGCCGTCGAACAGCGCGCAGCCGAGCCCGGTGCCGAGGGTCAGGACCAGTTCGCAGCCGGTGCCGGCGACCACCCCGGCGCCGTGCACCTCGGCGTCGTTGAGCACCAGCACCGGCAGCTCGAAGGCGACGCCGAGCGCCGTACGGGCATCGAAGCCGGACCATTCGGCGAACAGTCCCGGGTCGACCTTGGTCCGCGGACCGGCCTTCGTCACATAGTGCGGGGTGGCGACCACCACCCCGTGCCGGATCATTCCGGGCATCCCGACGGTGACCCGGTCGGCCGCCGGCAGCTGGTCGCTCAACCCGCGCAGGGTGTCGACGAAGCGTTTCGGCGGCAGCGGGTACGGGGTCGGCACCCGCAGCGGCCGGGCCCGCATGGTGCCGGCCTCGTCGAGTACGGACGCCTTGATGCCGCCGCCGCCGCAGTCGATCGCCAGCGTGGAAATCATGCAGCACAGTCTGCCGGTCGGCGGCTACGATCGCCGGGCCATGAGCGCCACGTTGATCGCCAGAGACCTGTCCGCCGGGCACGGTGACCGGCAGCTCTTCACCGGGCTGGACCTCGTCGTCGCGCCCGGCGACGTGATCGGGCTGGTCGGCGCGAACGGTGCCGGCAAGTCGACGCTGCTGCGAATCCTGGCCGGGGTGGACACGCCCGAGTCGGGCACGGTCACGCTCGGCCCGCCGACCGCCACCGTCGGGCTGCTGCCGCAGGAGCCGCAGCGCCGGCCGGGCGAGTCGGTACGCGACTACCTGGCCCGCCGGACCGGGGTGGCGGCGGCGCAGCACGAACTGGACGCGTCGACGCAGGCGTTGGCCGACGGCCGGGCCGGCGCCGACGACGCGTACGCGGTGGCGCTGGAACGCTGGCTGGACCTCGGCGGCGCCGACCTGGCCGAACGCGCCGAGCAGGTGGTCGCCGACCTGGGCCTGACGGTGGCGTTGGACCAGCCGACGACGGCTCTCTCCGGCGGCCAGGCGGCCCGCGCCCAGCTCGCGTCGCTGCTGCTCAGCCGCTACGACGTGGTGCTGCTCGACGAGCCGACCAACGATCTGGACCTGGCCGGGCTGGCCCGGCTGGAGCAGTTCGTCACCGGGCTGCGCGCCGGTGCCGTGCTGGTGTCGCACGACCGGGAGTTCCTGGCCCGTACGGTGCACCGGGTGGTCGAGCTGGATCTGGCCCAGCAGCAGGTCAACCACTACGGCGGCGGGTACGAGGCGTACCTGGCCGAGCGGGAGATGGCCCGCCGGCACGCCCGCGAGGCGTACGAGGAGTATGCCGACACCCGGGCCGGGCTGGAGGCCCGCGCCCGTACCCAGCGGGCCTGGATGGAGAAAGGCGTCCGCAACGCGCGGCGCAAGGCCACCGACAACGACAAGTTCATTCCCCACCTGCGGGGCGAGACGTCGGAGAAGCAGGCGGCGAAGGCGCGGCAGACCGAGCGGATGATCGAGCGGCTGGAGGTCGTCGAGGAGCCGCGCAAGGAGTGGGAGCTGCGGATGGAGATCGCCGCCGCGCCCCGGGCCGGCGCGGTGGTCGCGGTGCTGCGACAAGCGGTGGTACGCCGAGGCGGGTTCACTCTCGGCCCGGTGGATCTGCAGATCGACTGGGCGGACCGGGTGGCGATCACCGGGCCGAACGGGTCCGGCAAGTCGACGCTGCTCGGCGCGCTGCTGGGGCGGCTGCCGCTGGCCTCGGGCGAGTCGTGGCTCGGCCCCGGGGTGGTGGTCGGCGAGATCGACCAGGCCCGCCAACTGTTCCTGCGCGACGAGCCGGTGTTGGACGCGTTCCGGGCGGCGGCCGACCTGGCCCCCGCCGAGGCCCGTACCGTGCTGGCGAAGTTCGGGCTGCGGGCCGACCACGTGCTGCGGCCGGCGGCCACCCTGTCGCCGGGCGAGCGGACCCGTACGGCGTTGGCGTTGCTGCAGGCGCGCGGGGTGAACCTGCTGGTCCTCGACGAGCCGACGAACCATCTGGATCTGCCGGCGATCGAGCAGTTGGAGTCGGCGCTGGCGTCGTTCACCGGCACGTTGCTGCTGGTCACGCACGACCGCCGGATGTTGGAGTCGGTGCGGCTGACCCGCCGGATCACGCTGGGCGGCGGCGGCCCCGCACGCCGGTCGATGCTGGACCTGTCCCTCGACTAGGGCAGGACCAGGGCCACGACCGGGTTGCGGGGGCGCCGCCGGGGCACTCCGGCTCAGCGTCGGTCGTCGTCCGGTGTCGGTTGCGGCAGTTGCTGGTAGATGTCCGGGATTCCGTCGCCGTCACGGTCCTGCCGTTCCTGTTCGGAGATCCGCCGGTAGACCTTGTTTCGTCGGCTGAGGACGATGGCGGCGAGCATCGCCGCGGTCAGCGAGCCGATCAGGACGGCCGCTTTGACGTGGGCGTCGCGGTCGCTGCCGGCACCGAACGCCAACTCGCCGATCAGCAGCGAGACGGTGAACCCGATGCCGGCCAGCAGCGACACCCCGAGCAGGTCGACCCATTTCAGCCCGCCCAGGTCGGCGCGGGTGAAGCGGGTCATCAGCCCGGTGGCGCCCAGGATGCCGATCGTCTTGCCGAGGACCAGACCGGCGATCACCCCGATCGCCACCGGATCGGTCAACACCGAGCCGATGCCGCCGTCCCGCAGCGACACACCGGCGGCGAAGAAGGCGAAGACCGGCACGGCGAAGCCGGCGGAGATCGGCCGCCACCGGTGTTCGAAGTGCTCGGCCATGCCGTGCTGCTCGCCCTTGCGGGGCAGCACCGGCACCATGAAGCCGAGCAGTACGCCGGCGATGGTGGCGTGTACGCCGGAGGCGTGCATCAGCGTCCAGGTGATGGCGGCCAGTGGGATCAGCGCCCACCACCAGGTCCTGCCGAACCGCAGCAGCAGCGCGAAGGCGAGCAGCGGCAGCAGGGAGCCGGCCAGGGCCAGGAAGTTGACCTGTTCGGTGTAGAAGAACGCGATGATGGTGATCGCCAGCAGGTCATCGACGACGGCCAGGGTGAGCAGGAAGGCGCGCAGGCCCTGCGGCAGGTGGGAGCCGATGACGGCGAGCACGGCGAGGGCGAACGCGATGTCGGTGGCGGTGGGGATCGCCCAGCCGCGCAGCGCGCTGTCGCCGGTGTTGAGGTTGATCAGTACGTAGATGAGCGCCGGCATGGCCATGCCGCCGACCGCGGCGATCACCGGCAGCGCGGCCCGGCGTGGGCTGCGCAGTTCACCGGCGACGAATTCGCGTTTGAGTTCCAGACCGACCACGAAGAAGAAGATCGCCAACAGGCCGTCCGCCGCCCAGTGGGCCAGGTCGACGTCCAGGTGCAGCGGTGCCCCACCCGGCCAGGGCACGAACTGGCCCAGGTCGGTGTAGGCGTCACCCCACGGCGAGTTGGCCCAGATCAGCGCGATGACCGCGCCGAGCAGCAGCAGCCCGCCGCCGACGGTCTCGGTGCGGAGCACGTCGCCGATGAACTTGGCTTCCGCCCAGGAGGAGAGCTGGAACGGACGCCGGGACTCCGGCGGCCTGGTTGAGTCCGACTTTTCACTCGATCCGGACTTGTCACCGGATCCGGAGGCCTTGGTGGGGGTCGGGTCGGTCATGTAGGGAACTCCACCTCCACGTACGTGCAGCAGGTACAGCGACGCCGGTCCTGGTTGACCGGCGCGTCGATGATGATCACACTATCCGTTCCGGCACGGTTACCGAAGGTCTCCGGTTGGCGACGCCGCCGCCGGGCAACCTCCGGCACCGGTTCTGCCGTACCCCGATTCTTCCAAGGTCATGTCGCGCTGACCAGCAAGTGCGGGGTCTCTCACCGACCCCGTCCGGTGCCGCAGCCAGAGTTCGAGTTGAAGCAACGTGTAGATCTCGCCGGCGTGGTCGAGCCCGGCCTGGTGCTCGTCGAGCAGCCGGCGGACCGCAGCCGGCTGGAACAGGCCACGGTCCTGGAAGGTCCGGTCGGTGAGCAGGTCCCGGGCGAGTTCGCGCAGCTCGGCTCGCAGCCAGCCGGCCAGCGGTGGCCGGGCGTCCACCGGCTCGGATGTGACCACCCGGCCCGGCAACCAGCCGGCCGCCGCCCGCCGCGCCAGGTTCCGCCGCCGCCCCGGCACCTTCCACGATGCCGGCAGGCCGGCCACCCACTCGAGCAGTCGGTGGTCGAGTAACGGCGCCTGCAGCCGTAGTCCCGCGCCGGCCGACACCGTCGACCACCGGGCGAGTACGTCGCCGGGCAGGTATCCGAGCAGGTCCGCATCGGCCATCCGGGCCGCCTGGGAGTCCCCCGACGAGGCGAGGTAGGCCGCCTCGGCCAGCAGGCCGCTGTCCACGTCGGCGAGTTCGTCGCGCAGCCGCGCCGGGTAGAGGGCATTCTTCTGCTCGGCGCTGCACTCGGCGACGATCCGCGCGTACCGGGTCGGCGGTGGGCAGCCGGCGACCTCCAGCAGCCGGCCGAACCGGCGCACCGGGGTCCCGGCCATGCTCCGCCGCACCAACGCGGCCCCGGCCCGCTGCAACCCCGGCAGTCCGGCCGGCCGCTGCGGCCAGCCGTTGAGCCAGCCGAGCAGCAGGTGGTGCGGGAACCCGCCGTACAGCAGGGCACCGCCGAGGCCGCAGAACGCCTCCGCCCGCCGCACCCCGGCGTACCGGGCGACCAGGTAGGCCGGGATCGCGGCCGGGCTGGCGAACGGTTCGTCGAACAGGCCGGCGATCTGCTGCGGTACGGCCGGGTCGAGCCCGGTCACCAGATACTCCTGGTGCTCGGTGCCGAGCGCCCGGGCGACGGCTCGCGCCGCCGCCCGCTGGTCGAGCCGGGGGTCGCCGAACCCGACGGAGCAGGTGTGCGTCCTGACGCTGGTGCTGCGGGTCACGGCGGCCGCGACCAGCGTGGCGCTGATCCCGCCGGAGAGCAGCACCTGCGGCGACCCGGTGGCCGGCAGCCGGGAGCGCACGGCGTCGACCAGCCGCCCGCGTAGCTGCTCGGCGGCCTGGTCGATGCCCAGTGCCGACGGCCCGGCAGCGGCGTCGAGTGTCCAGTAGCGACGGGTGGTGACCCGCCCGTCCGCCCAGGTCAGCGATGTGCCCGGGGGAAGCTTGCGGATGCCGGCGTAGATCGTCCACGGCGCGGGGACGTACCGGTAGGTCAGGTAGTGGTGCAGTGCGACCGGGTCGAGCTCCTGGCTGGTACGGGGATCGGCCAGCAACGCCCGCAGCTGCGAGGCGAAGGTCAGCTGGCCACCGCTGAGCCGCCAGTACAGCGTCCGCTCTCCGGTCCGGTCGGCCGCCAGCAGCAGCTGGTTCCGGTCGCGGTCCCAGACCGCGACCGCGAAGTCGCCGGTCAGCCTGGTGACAGCCGCCGTACCGTGCCGCCGGTACAGGTCGAGCAGGTCGGGTTGGGCAGTGCAGCTGACCGCGACCGCGTCCGCCGTGGCCGCGTAGTGCGGCGACCGGGTCGCGGAGTACGGCGACCGGGTCGCGGAGTACGGCGACCGGGTCGCGGAGTACGGCGACCGGGTCGCGGAGTACGGCGACCGGGTCGCCGCCCGGTCGCCGTCGGACCAGCGGGCGACGATCGCCGCTCGGTCGTCCAGGTAGCGACCGGTCTGCTGAAGGTCGTGCGGGGTGCAGGCCAGGGCGAGTTGGTCGACGCCCTCTTGGCGGCCACCTACATCACCGACAATACCGACTATTACTGACATATTGTGACGCTAACCCCAGTTGGCTGCGCCGGGTGCCGGGTTGTCGATCCGGTTCACCCGACGACGCCGGTCAGCCCGAGTCTCATCTAGATTTTCGCCGATTGGCGTTATAGATCCGTAATGTCTGGTTAGCCTGGATCTCTCAGCGATCGAGCCAGAGGTGATCACGATGACCGGGCGACCTGACGATCAGGACAATCCGGCACCGGCCTGGGAGAACTGGGCCGACCTGCCCACGCACGACCAGGGCCAGCACCGCCCCGCCACGGCGGACGACGACTGGGCCGAGTCACACCAGTGGACCATCGACCAGCAGCACGACCAATGGGCCACGGCCGACCAGACATACGACCAGTGGGCGGCCGCCGACCAGCCGCGCTGGGCGGCGGACCAGCCGCAATGCACCGTCCAGCAGCAGTCGACGGACCAGCCGCAGTGGTCCGACCAGCCGCAGTGGTCCGACCGGCAGCAGTGGTCCGACCAGCAGCAGTGGTCCGACCGGCAGCCGGCGGGTCCGGCGACCAGCCCGGTGACGCTGACCCGGTCGAGCGCCGGCAGTGGCCAGCACCGGCGGCCACCGGCCCGGCACGGCCGTCGCCGGCTGCGCCGCATCGCCCTGCTCGGCATCACCGGCCTGGTGGTCGCCGCCCTCGCCGGGGTGGCCGGGGTGGCCGCCGTCAGCCACTACTACCTCGGCGAGATCAAGCGAATCCCCGACCCGTTCGCCGCCATCCCGGCCGACCAGCGGCCGGCACCGACGCCGGAAGGGCTGACCGTGCTGCTCGCCGGCGTCGACAGCCTCGCCTCCAGCGCCACCGGCGCGGACTCCCCCACCGGGCCGTACGGCCGGACCGACTCGCTGATGGTGGTCCGGATCACCGCCGACCGGGAGCGGGCGTACGTCGTCTCCATCCCCCGCGACTCGTGGGTGCCGGTCCCCGGGCACGGCAACCTCAAGATCAATTCCGCGTACGCGCTCGGCGGCGCCAGCCTCGCCGTACAGACCGTCGAGAACGTGACCGGGCTACGCATCGACCACGTCGCCCTGATCGACCTCGTCGGGCTGCAAGACCTGACCGACGCGGTCGGTGGAGTGACCGTGGAGATCCCGGCCGGGACGCCCGGACCGAGCCTGCAATCCAGCTGGCCCGCCGGACCGCAGCGGCTCGACGGCGAGCAGGCCGTCAAGTACGTACGCCAGCGCTACGGCCTGCCGGAGGGCGACTTCGACCGGATGCGCCGCCACCAGAACTACCTGCGCGCGCTGCTCGACGAGACCCTCGACCGGGACACTCTGACCAGCCCACGACAGCTCGGTGCGCTGCTCGACGCGATCACCGCGACCGTCACCGTCGACGACGGCCTGACCAACGACAAGCTCCGGCAGCTCACCTTCGACCTGCGCAAGATCCGCAACGACGTTCGGTTCGTCACCGCGCCGGTGGCGGACACCGGATACGTCGGCGACCAGTGGGTGATGTGGCTGGACACCGATCGCGGCGTCGAGTTCTGGACCGCCGTAGGCGACGACACCTTGGAGCGGTACATCGAGCGGTACGGCGCCGAGCAGCTCGACTCGGTCGTCGTTCGCTGACCACACCACCCCACCCGTCAGTCGGACCCGACGCGGCTGAGTGCCGGGTCCGTCCCGAACCAGGAACACCGGAACGATCAAGGAAGGTAGAGAACCTGTGCGTACCAGCAGACTCCTGACCGTGGGCGCCGCGACGGTGACGGCGATCGCCCTGGCGGCCACCCCGGCCGCCGCTCAGCAGGACACCACGACGACGTTCGACCTGGACGCCGGCACCCTGGACATGACCGTCCCGGGCACCGCCGATCTGGGCAACGGCGGCAGTGGCACCACGATCACCGGACAGCTCGGCGCGGTGGCCGTCGCCGACACCCGGGCCGCCGCCGACGCGTCCTGGACCGCCGAGGTGCAGGCCACCGACTTCACCACCGACGACGGCGGTGACGCGAGTGAGATCGTCACACCCGGAAACATCGACTACTGGTCCGGCGCGGCGACGGCGACCGAGGGAAACGGCACCTTCACCCCGGGACAGGCTGACGCCGGCGCGGCTGTCCCGCTCAGCGATGTCACACCGGTCACTGCTTTCACCCACGCCGGCGGCACCGGAAACAACTCCGCGTCCTGGAACCCGACATTGGAGGTCAACGTACCGCTGGCGAACGTCGCCGGCACCTACACCGGGACGGTGACCCATTCGGTCGCCTGACCACCGTCGGCGGTGGCTGTCGTTCGCCGTCCTGCTGTGCTGCGGCGCCGTCCTGAGCCATCCGGCCCGGGCCGGCGCCGCCCCGGCGCCGGAACCGGCGCCGGCCGCCGACGCCGGGATCGGCATCCAGCTGCTGGAGGCGCCCACGCAGCGTCGCGCCGACCCGCGGGCGCACCGGTACATCGTCGACCACGTGCCGCCAGGTACCGGAATCCGGCGTGAGGTGCTGGTCGTCAACAACTCGGGGCTGCACCGGCGGATCGAGGTGTACGCCGGCGCCGCCCGCATCGAGCAGGGCCGGTTCCGCTTCGCCGCGACCGGCACCGGCAACGAGCTGACCTCCTGGACCACTGTGGACCGGCCCCGGCTGGACCTGGCACCGTACGAGCAGGCCCGGGTCGAGGTGGCCATCGCCGTGCCGCCCAAGGCATCCGAGGGCGAGCGGTACGCAGTGATCTGGGCGGCGACCGGCACAGCCGACGACAGCACGGACGACGGCGCAGACGACGACGGCACCGGTGCGGACAGTGGCACCGGCGGTGGTCAACCGGGCGACCGGCAGGGAGTGCAGGGCGATGTCCGCCAGGTGCACCGGGTCGGCATCCGGGTCTACCTCGACGTCGGGATGGGCGGCGAGCCGCGCTCCGACTTCGAGATCGAAGGGCTGCTGCCGGCCCGCGATGACGCCGGAGTGCCGTCGCTCAGTGCCCGGGTACGCAACACCGGCGGCCGGGCCGTCGACCTGACCGGCGAGGTGGAGCTGTCCGACGGGCCGGCCGGGGCGCGGGCCGGACCGTTCCCGGTGGTACGGGGGACCACCCTGCTGCCCGGGGAGACCGGATCGGTGCTGGTCGAGCTGCCGGGTGACCTGCCCGACGGACCGTGGACGGTGACCGTACGGCTGCGCAGCGGGACCGTCGCCCACGAGGCGACCGGACGGCTCACCTTCCCCGAACCGGGCGAGGTCGGCGTACCCGCGTCGATCCTGAGCGGGATGCTCACCGCGCCGACGGTGATGGGCGGGTCGCTGGTGTTCGGCCTGCTGGTGCTCGGCGCTCTGGCGATCGTGGCTCGGCGGGTTCGCTCGGGGGCCCGGACGGCGTGACCGGGGCCCGGTTCGACCACCACCGGGCCAGGGCCGCGCAGACGATCAGCTGGATCTGGTGGAAAATCATCAGCGGTAGGACCAGCAGGCCGAGCAGTTGCGGGCTGAACAGCACGGCCGCCATCGGCAACCCGGTGGCCAGGCTCTTCTTGGCGCCGCAGAAGACCGTCGCGACCCGGTCGGCGTGGTCGAAGCCGAGCAGCCGGGTGACGCCGAACAGCAGCCCCATCACCACCGCCAGCAGGGCGCCGACGGTGGCCCCGAGAACCAGCAGCTGGCTGACGGCGATCTGCTGCCAGATCCCGGCGACCACCCCGGCGCTGAACGCGGTGTAGACCACCAGCAGGATCGAGCCCCGGTCGACCACCGAGGTCAGGCTCTTGTGCCGGCCGATCCAGTCGGCGGTCCACCGCCGGGACAACTGACCGGCGACGAACGGCAGCAGCAGCTGCCCGACGATCGATCCGATCGAACCGGCGGTCAGCCGCAGGTCACCGGTGTTCTGCATGAGTAGCACGGCGAGCAGCGGGGTGAGCGCGACCCCGACGATGTTGGAGAACGACGCGCTGAACACGGCGGCCGGCACGTTGCCCCGGGCGATCGAGGTGAACGCGATCGACGACTGCACCGTCGAGGGGACCACGCAGAGGAAGAGGACCCCCTGGTAGAGGTCGGCTGGCAGCAGTTGCGGGCTGATCACCGCGACGGCCAGGCCGAGCAGCGGGAAGACCACGAAGGTGGTGCTCAGCACCACGGTGTGCAGGCGCCAGTGCCGGGCGCCGGCGAGCGCCGCGGTCGGGGCGATCCTGGCCCCGTGCAAAAAGAACAGCAGGGCGATGCCGACGCTGGCGACGACACCGGCGACCGAGGCGGCGGTACCGCGGACCGGGAGCAGCGCGGCGAGCGCCACGACGGCGAACAGCATCGCGATGAACGGGTCGATGATCGGCCAGCGGGGCCAGCGCATCCGGGTGCTCCAGGTAGCCAGGGGGTGGTCCACCCATTCTGAGCGGCTGGCCGATCAGCGGGAAAGCTGATCACCGCACTGACTGTCATCGCATATCGCGATAACATTCAGATCGTGTACGAGCCTGTCCAGCTGCGCAGCTTCCTGGCGGTCAGCCAGTTGCTGAGCTTCACCCGGGCCGCCGAGCGGCTCGGTCTGCGGCAGTCCACGGTCAGCGCGCACGTACGGCGGTTGGAGGAGGCAGCCGGGCGGCCGCTGCTGCTGCGCGACACGCACACCGTGCAGCTGACGGTGGACGGCGAAGCGATGATCAGCTTCGCCCGGGACATTCTCGACGCGCACGACCGGGCCCGCCGGCATTTCAGCACCACGGTGGTACGCGGCAAGCTGCGGCTCGGCGTCTCCGAGGACCTGATCTCCAGCTATCTGCCGGACGTGCTGCAGACCTTCCGCCGCCGCAACCCGCTGGTCGACGTCGAGCTGACCGTGGCGCTGAGCGGCACACTGCACCAGTTGCTGGACGCCCGGGCACTCGACCTGGTTTTCGCCAAACGTCTGGCGGGTCAGTCCCGGGGCGCTCTGGTCTGGCGTGACCGGCTGGTCTGGCTGGGCGCGGCGGACCAGCCGACGCCGCCGCGGCGCACCGCCGGGGAACCGGTGCCGCTGGTGGTCTACCCGCCGCCGAGCATCTCCCGGGCGCAGGCGCTCGCCGCGCTCTCGTCGGCCGGTCAACCGTGGCGGATCGCCTGCACCAGCGGCAGTCTCGGCGGGCTGGTGGCCGCCGCCCGCGCCGGTCTCGGCCTGCTGCCGCACTCGGCCCGGTTGGTGCCGGCCGGCCTGACCCCGGTGACCCCGGCCGATCTGCCGCCGCTGGGCGAGGTGGAGTTCATCCTGCTGTCCCGTCCGGACGCCGATCCGGCGGTGGCGGCGGCGGTCAGTGAGGCGGTCGGGGCCGCCGGTCGGCCGACCGTCGGCGGTCGGGGGCGGACTCCGCGTACCGCCGGCTGACCCCGGGCCGGGACCGCAGTTCGACGGATCTTGCTGCAAGCAGAGGTCAGATCTTGCAGCCCGATCCGGGACTGCCATCCGACACACCTCAAGCTCCCGGCCGAAACAAGCTGTTCACAGCGAGACGTCTGATTGTTACCCTCACCACACGCCTGGAAGTACTTGCGATCCTTGCAGGATTTTTCAGGACCCTGCTGCCTGCCTCCTCGCAGGCAGGCCATCACCAGCATTGGAGCGCCGATGTCCGTACCCGGATCGACCGTGTCCAGACCGGTGGCCACCGCCGTGGCGGCCATCCTCGGGATCCCGTTGGCCGTCACCCTGACCACGCCCGCCACCGCCACCGCCGCCGCCACGCCCCCCGCAGCGGCCCCGGCCGCGACCGCCGAGGCGACCGCCACCGCCGATGCGGCCGCCACCGCCGTCGGCAACGGCGACGCGATCGTGCACCTGTTCCAGTGGCGGTGGGACTCCATCGCCGAGGAGTGCGAGACAACACTCGGCCCGGACGGCTGGGGTGGGGTCCAGGTATCCCCGCCGCAGGAGCATGTGGTGCTGCCCAGCGCCGAAGGTGCCAGCTATCCGTGGTGGCAGGACTACCAGCCGGTCTCGTACCGGATCGACCAGACCCGGCGCGGCGACCGGGCCGACTTCGTCGACATGGTCGAACGCTGCCGCGACCAGGGCGTCAAGATCTACGTCGACATGGTGCTCAACCACATGAGCGGCACCGGATCGGTCGGCAGCGGGCCGGGCAGCGCCGGCACCGTCTACAGCAAGTACGGCTATCCCGACCTGTTCGGCGACGGCTCCGGCGACAGCTACGGCTACGCCGACTTCGGCCCCTGCTACCGCACCATCAGCAACTGGGGCAGCAAGACCGAAGTGCAGGACTGTGAACTGCTCGACCTGGCCGACCTCAACACCGCCGACCCGGAGGTACGCCGCAAGATCGCCAAGTACATGAACTCGGTGATCGCCCTCGGCGTCGCCGGGTTCCGGGTGGACGCCGCCAAACACGTCCAGGAAGCCCACCTGGCGGACATCATCTCCCGGCTCGACGACGTGCCCGGCTTCGGCGGCCGGCCCGACCTGTTCCACGAGGTGTACGGCGACGGCACCATCCCGTACACCGCGTACGCACCGTACGGCAAGGTCACCAACTTCGACTACCAGCGGGCAGTCTCCGCGGCCTTCCGCGACGGCAACATCGCCCAACTGGCCAGCCTGCCGGACTACGGCGGGCTGACCGGCGACCAGGCTGTCGTCTTCATCGACAACCACGACACCCAGCGGGCCACCCCGACGCTCACCTACCAGGACGGCGACCGCTACTACCTGGCCGACGCGTTCATGCTGGCCCACCCGTACGGGACCCCGCAGTTGATGTCCAGCTACGCCTTCGGCCCGGTGGTCGCCCAGGGCCCGCCCAGCACCGGCGACGGCACCACGCTGCCGACCGACTGCGCCAGCGCCGAGTGGATCTGCGAGCACCGCGACGAGCAGGTCGCCGGGATGGTCGGCTTCCGCAACGCCACCGCCGGCACCGGCATCGGCGCCGTGGTCACCGACGGCAACGGCCGGTTCGGCTTCGCCCGCGCCGACCGCGGGTACGCCGCGTTCAACGCGACCGGCGGCACCTGGAGCCGCAGCTTCACCACCAGCCTGCCGGACGGCTGGTACTGCAACGTCGCCCGGGGCACCTACCGGGCGGACAGTGGCACCTGCACCGGTGGCACGATCGCCGTCACCGACGGCGACTTCCACGCCGAAATCCCGGCGAACCGGGCGGTGGCACTGCACGTCGCGGCGCGGCTCGACTGCACCGACCCGGCCGGCTGCCCCCCGGTCGACCCGCCCCCGGGCGACGGCACCCCGGTCACCGCCACCGTGCAGACCACGCCCGGTCAGCAGGTACGGGTGGTCGGCTCACTGCCCGAACTCGGCTCCTGGGACCCGGCCGGCGCGGCGCCGCTGGGCACCGACGCGGCCAGCTACCCGACCTGGACCGGCTCCGTCGACGTCCCGGACGGTACGGCGTTCGAGTGGAAACTGGTCAAGGTGGCGCCGAACGGCATCGTCGAGTGGGAAGCTGGCGCGAACCGCACCGGCGTCGGCGGCACCCCGCTCACCGCCACCTGGGGCCAACCCGACTCCGGCGGCGAGCAGCCGGGCACCGTCCCGGTCACCTTCGACGTCACCGCGACCACCTGGTACGGGCAGGACGTCCTGGTCGTCGGCTCGGTCCCGGCGCTGGGCTCGTGGGACCCGACCAGGGCGGTCGCCCTCGCTCCGGACGACTACCCGGTCTGGTCGGGCAGCGTCAACCTGCCGGCGGGTGAGTCCTTCGAGTACAAGTACGTCAAGCGCGCACCGGACGGCACCGTCGACTGGGAGTCGGGCGGCAACCGCAGTGCCACCCCGGCAGGCGACACGACGACCCTCACCGACACCTGGCGGTGACCTGCGGGGTGTACGGCGGACCGGCTCCGCGCGGTCCGCCGTACACCCGACGGCCGAGCTGATAGCCTCGGCCCAGGTGGACGGACCGGCTGCGGACGCCTGCCGTTCGGGAGGTCACCGGTGCGAATCGGGCCGCGGGTAGCAACCGTCGTAGTCAACTACCGGCACTACGACGACACTGTCCGTTGCCTCACCTCGCTGCAGGCCAGTGACACCGCCGACCAGCGGGTGATCGTCGTCGACAACACCGAACGGGAGCACCACGGACCCGATCTCACCGACTTGCTGGATCCGGCCGTGGAGGTCGTCTCGGCCGGCGACAACGTCGGCTTCGCCGCTGGCTGCAACATCGGGATCCGGGCCGCACTGGCGTCGTCCGCCGAGTTCGTCTGGCTGCTCAACCCGGATGCGGTCGTCAGCGCGGAGACGCTAACTCGTCTGCTGCAGACCGCCGAGGAGCACCCGGACGCCGGGATCGTCGGCAGCCGCATCCTCGACGGCGGACACCCGGCCCGCATTCTGTTCAACGGCGGCGTGATCAAGGGCCACGGGTCCACGTACCACGCCGACGCCGGGGTGTTCGATCCGTCCGTGCCGGACGGGACGGTACGCGACGTCGACTACGTCACCGGCGCGTGTTTCCTGATCCGGCGGGAGACGCTACGCCAGATCGGTCTGCTGTCCGAGGACTACTTCCTGTACTATGAGGAGACCGACTACTGCCTGCGTGCCCAGCAGGCCGGCTGGCGTACCGTCCTCGCTCCCTACTCCCGGGTCTGGCACTACAAACGGTCGGCCGGCAGATACCCGCCGCCGTACTACGTCTACTACATGTGCCGGAACCGGTTGCACTTCAGCAAGCGGTTCTTCACCGCCCCGCTGAGCGAGATCGAGTCGGAGCTCGAGGCGTTCGCCACCTGTTGGCTCCAGCAGGTCGCCACCCATGCCCCACAGTTGCGCGCCGGCTACGAGAAGCTCGTCGAACTGGCTCTCGCCGACGGCCGGGACGGTCGCCTCGGCCGCCGCGACGACATCGACGCGCTCGTCTGCGGCTAGCCGGAGACGACGAGCGGATCGCCAGCCGGAGACGAGCGGATCGCGAGCCGGAGACGAGCCCGATCGCCAGCCGCGCCGGGCCCGACGGATTGCCAACCGGATTTGACGCGGTTGCTGGCGCTTCGCCGCCGGTCACCCCGTTGATCCAGTAAAGTTGCTGTTCAGCCACCCCCTGCGCCCCGACTACGCACCGCCCGGCCGACGAGGCCCACGGCGCACCCGCGGAGACGGACTTGAGCAGATACTCCTACAGCTTCGAGCCGGAGGACACCAACAACACCGCCGCCGCCGTCTACCGGCTGGCGGCGAGCGGTGGCCCCCGGGTACTCGACCTCGGTTCGGGGCCGGGCGTCGTCTCCGGCATGCTCGCCACCGTCGCGGGGCGCACCGTCACCTGCGCCGACGTCGACACCGAGGCGCTCGCCGAGGCCCGGGCCGGCGGCGTACAGGAGACGATGGTCGTCGACCTGCGGGAACCGGACTGGCCCGGCGTACTGGCCGGCCGCGAGTACGACGTGGTGATCCTCGCCGACGTGCTGGAGCATCTGATCGAGCCGGGTTCCGTGCTGCGCGCACTGCGGGACGACAAGATCCTCGCTCCGGACGGTCTGCTGGTCGTCAGCTTTCCGAACATGGCGCACGAGTCGATCATCATCGAGTTGATGACGGGCAACTTCGAGTACACCAGGACGGGCCTGCTGGACTCGACCCACCTGCGCTTCTTCACCCGGACCAGCATGCAGACGCTGCTCGAGTCGAACGGGTTCCTGGTCAGCGCGACACACCGGACGATCCGGTCCGCCGAGCAGACTCCGCACCGGGCCCGCGCCTTCGAGATCAGCGCCGAGCTGCGCCGGGTGGTAGCCCAGCTCGGCGCGGAGGCCGAGACCTACCAGTACGTCGTGGAGTGCCGGCCGTCCACCGAAGCGGTCCGGATCAGCCTGGCCGAGCAGCGGCTCACCGCCGAGCATTCGGCCCACCTCGACGCGCTGGCCGAGAACAAGCGGCTGGCCGCGCAACTCGACGACCTGCAGCACCGGCACCGGCAGCTGGACGAGCAGTTCCGCCTCGCTCAGGACCTGGTCGGCCAGGAACGACTCGACGCGCTGCAGGCCCGGGAGACGCTGCGCCGGGCCGAGCAGGAACGGACGCAGTTCCAGGCGAAGCTCAAGGACTCGCAGCAGAAGGTCAAGGAACTGCAGGAGACGGCCACCAGGCTGCAGACCCGGATCAACAAGATGGCCAACAGCAACACGTACCGGGCCGGAAAGATGGTCCGGTACGTGTTCCGGCCGAACGAGGGCCTGCGGGCCGTCAAACGCCGACGGAGCCGGTCGACCAACCGACGCGCCACGACCGGCACCGGTGCCGGCGCCGACAGCTCGGACGGTCGCGGGGCGCCGGCCACCAACGTACCGACCACCAACGTGCCGGCCCAGTTTCACGGGCTGACCGCTGATCCGGTGCTGTGCGACGCCTACCGGCGGGCCTGCGGGCAGGACCGGTTCCACCGCTCGGACGCGGTGAAGGTGGTGTTCTGCGTCTCCACCGTCGACCTGGACGCCGGCCGTGGCGACCTCTACGTCGCCGTCGGGATCGGCCGCTACCTGCAGCGGCACGGCTACGAGGTCGCGTACCTGCCAGCGGAGCGCTGGGCGGAGCTGCCACCGGAGACCGACGTGGCGGTCGCCATGATCCCGACGTTCGACCCGCTGACCGTGCCGGACCGCTGCCGGATCGTCGCCTGGGTCCGCAACGAGACCGACCGCTGGCGGGAGCATCCGCACCTCGCCCTGTTCGACACGGTGGTCGCCTCCTCGTCCGCCTCGGTCAGCCGGCTGCGCGAGCACTACGACGGGCCGGTCGGGTTGCTGCCGCTCGGGGTGGACACCGAGCTGTTCACCCTGCCCGGTGCCGACCAGGTCCGCAGCGGCGCGGTGACGACGGTCAACTCGTGGGGCCGGGAGCGGCACCTGTACCAGTGCCTGCGCGGGGTGGACATCAGCTTCCCGTTCGTCGTCTTCGGCGAGAAGCGCGGGCTGAACGCGTACTTCTCCCGGTACGCCGGCGGCCCGACCAGCTATTTCAACCTGCCGGGCCTGTACCGGCGGGCGCTGCTGGTGCTCGACGACCTCAACCACACCACCCGGCCGTACGGCAACGTCAACTCGCGGCTGCTGGAGAGCCTGGCGGCGGGTGCGCTGCCGCTGACGAACTGCCGGATCGGGCTCGCCGAACTCGGGCTGGCGGAGCTGCCCACGTACAGCGACGCGGCCAGCCTCGGCGACCTGATCGCCCGGCTGACCGGCGACCCCGCCGGCACCGTCGCGCTGGCCGGCCAGCTGTCCGCAGTGGTACGCGAGCGGCACTCGTTCGCCCGCCGGGCGGCGGACCTGCACGCGGTGATCGACGGCCTGGACCCGCAGCCGCGCCGGGCCAACAGCCGGTTTGTCGGCACGTACCCCTACTATGTGGACAATCCCTATCAGCAGCTGCTGATGTCGGGTCTCCGCGACGTCGGGGTGCGCTGGTTCCCGGTCGCCGACGCCGTCCGGGTCTCCGCCGCCCCGCACCTGGCCGCCGGTCGGCTGGACAACTACGTGCTGCACGTGCACTGGACCGACCCGATCGTGCACCCGGCCACCGACGTCCAGCAGGCGGCGGCGCGGCTGGCCGAGTTCCAGAACCGGATCGCCGACCTACGGCGTCGGGGCGGCCGGCTGATCTGGACCATCCACAACGTCTTCCCGCACGAGTGGAAGTTCCCGGAGGTGGAGAAGGAGCTGGCCCGCTACCTCGCCGCCGAGGCCGATGTCGTGCACCTGCTCTGTCCGGAGACGGTGGCGGCGACCGCGCCACACTATCCGCTGCCGCCGGAGAAGGTCCGGATCGTCCGGCACAGCAGCTACCTCGGGGTGTATCCCGACTCGGTGAGTCGGCTCGCGGCCCGTCGCCGGTTCGGGTACACCACCGACGACCACGTCCTGCTGTTCTTCGGTGGGATCAGACCGTACAAGGGGGTCAGCGAACTGCTCGACGCGTTCAACGCGGCCGGTGAGCAGGATCCCCGGCTGCGACTGATCGTCGCGGGGGCGCCGAAACGGCTCGACCCGCGCGACGGGCTGGCCGAACGCTGCGACGGTGACCCCCGGATCACCGCGATGTTCGATCCGGTCCCGGACGACGAGGTCCAGTTCTACTTCAAGGCCGCGGACACGGTGGTGCTGCCGTACCGCACGGTGCTCAACTCGGGCAGCTTCCATCTGGCGGTCTCGTTCGGCCGCCCGGTGGTGGCGCCACGGGTGGGCGCGTTGACCGCGCTGCTGGATCCGGCGTACACCATCGGCTTCGATCCGGCGGCCCGCGACGGGCTGACCGACGCCCTGCTGGCCTCGACCGAGCTGCGCGGCAGGCATGTGGAGCTGGCTGCCCGGGGCGCCGCCCGCAGCTACCAGTTCGGCGACATGGCCCGCGACTACGCCAAGATGGTCACCGAACTGTTCGAGGCCCCACACCGCGACTGAGCCGGTACGCGTGACGACCGCCCGGTCGCAACCTCGTGGCCGCTGCCCGATCCCGCGCCGGGCCGCGCCCTGCCACTGTGGAGGGCACATTGGATGATCACTAGGATCGCCCGGTGATCATCCGACGTACCGCCCAGGCTGTCCTGATCGGACTACTGGGCGTCATCATCCTGCCCGGAACCCCGCCCGCCGGTGCCGACGAGACCACCGAGAATCTGCGGATGCAGCTGGTCCTGGACGTCAGCGGCTCGATGCGGGAGCCCGACATGAACGGCCAGACCCGGATGGCCGTCGCCCAACGCGCGTTCAACGAGGTCGTCGACGCCGTGCCGGCCGGCACGGACCTGGGTATCCGGGTTCTCGGGGCCACCTACCCCGGCGACGACAAGGCACTCGGCTGCCAGGACACCCAGCAGATCGTGCCGGTCGGGCCGGTCGACCGCGACCAGGCGAAGGCCGCGATCGCCAGCCTGCGGCCCACCGGCTTCACCCCGATCGGGCTGGCCCTGCGGGAGGCGGCCAAGGATCTCGGCTCCGGTGAGACCGCCCGCCGCATCGTCCTGATCACCGATGGCGAGGACACCTGCGCCCCACCCGACCCGTGTGACGTCGCCCGGGAACTCGCCGCCCAGGGCACCCGGCTGATCGTCGACACGCTCGGCCTCACCCTCGACGACAAGGTCCGCCAGCAGCTGGTCTGCATCGCCGGGGCCACCGGCGGCACGTACACCACCGCGCAGAGCGCCGACCAGCTCGCCGACCGGATCAACCAGCTGGTCGACCGGGCCCAGGACACCTACACCCAGACCCCGGAGCTGGTCACCGGCAGCACCGACTGCACGGCGGCACCACTGCTCGCGGCCGGCGTCTACACCGACCGGGAACGCTTCGAGGAGCACCGCTGGTACCGCGTACCGATCCGAGCGGACCAGGAGCTGCGCGCCTCGGTGAGCATCGCGCTGGACCGCCCGGTGAACCGGGACTACGGGATCCTGCTCCGCGCGGTCCATCCCAACGGCCGTGAACTGGTCCGGGGTACCGACGCCGGCAGCGGCCGGACCGACGTACTGTCCACCGGTCTGCGCTGGTCCGCCGGCCCGGAAGACGACCGGACCGACGGGACCGACCAAGCCGACGACACCGATGGAACTGCTGACCTGGCCGGTACTCCGTCCGCCGCCGTGCCGACGGCCGCCGGCGTGGAACCACCGCCCGCCGAGGTCTGCCTGGTAGTCAGCAACTCGTTCGCCGCCGCCGGCGCGGCCGGTGACGCCCCGGGCATGCCGATCGAGCTCACCGTCGATCTGGTGGCCGCCTCCCCCACCCCGGAAAGCCCGGGCCTGGGCCGCGGCTGGCTGCTGCTGATCGTGCTCAGCCTCGCCGGGCTGGTCACCGGAGTCCTCGCCGGCTGGCTGACCCGCTGGTGGACCACTGTCTGGAAGGAGAGCTGAGTTGACCCGCCGTACATTTCGGCTGACCCGCACCGGCCTGGCCGTCGGCGCCGCTGGCGCCGCCGTCCTTCTCGTCGCGACCCCGGCGGCGGCCGATGGCCCCACCCCGGCACCGGCGGAGGCCACTCTCACCAAGGCCGGTACGTCGTTCCTCACCGCTGCGGCGGTCCACATCGACCAGCCGGTCCGGGTCTCCGCCGCGACCGGCGAGTACCTGTACTGGTCGTTCCCGGCCCAGGCCGGCCAGACCAGCTCGATCGCGGCGACCGTGACTCTCGCCGATCCGGCGACGCGCAGCGGCGCGTCGACCTGGACCATCGACGTGTTCGACGGGCTGCGCCGCCGCCAGCCGTGTACCGCAGGAATGCAGGCACCCGTCGGCTCCGCCACCGACCGGCAGGTACGGGCGGGCTGCGTACTGCGGCAGGTCCGGGCCTGGGCGGAGCCGTGGTCCGCCGATCCACTACCCGGCACCTACTACGTCCGGCTCTCCGTCACCGACCTGCCGGAGCAGGACCTCGGCCTGCCGGTGCAGGTCGAGCTGCGGGTGAGCGCCGACATGTCGGACGACACCAGCCCGGAGGGCGGCCGGCTGGAGGCGCCGCTGACGCCGACCGTACGGCAAGGGGCGGTGCTCACCAGCGACGCCGTTGCCGGCGACCCGGCCGCCGCCGGACAGGTCAGCGAAGAGTCCTGGTGGGATGGTGTCGTCGGCTGGTTCAGCGGCTGGTTGCCCGGCCTGACGAGTCGGTGGATCTGGACGGTGGCCGGTGGTGTACTGGCCGCCGTCGGTGGCGTGGTCGGCTTCGGGCTGACCCGCCGGCCGCGCCCCCGGACCGACCCCGCCGCAGCCGGCTGACCTGCTGACCGCCCGGTCAGCCGGCGGCCGCGAGCCGGCGCATCGGTTCGGCCGGCAGCCGGCGCATCGGTTCGGCCGGCAGCCGGCGCATCGGTTCGGCCGGCAGCCGGCGTCCGACCGCCACCACCGGCCGTCCGGCGGGCGTGCCGTCGCCCGAACCGGCGGCAGCCGGGTCGATCTCGGTCAGCAGCCGGCGGAACAGCGTCGGGCGGTCCACCCGGATCACCGTGCTGCGCCCACTGCGCTCGACGACCGTGTGCGGCAGCGCCAACGCCGGCGCGGCACTTCGCAGCAGCGCCGCCG
Source organism: Solwaraspora sp. WMMB762 (assembly GCF_049179115.1). NCBI lineage: Bacteria > Bacillati > Actinomycetota > Actinomycetes > Micromonosporales > Micromonosporaceae > Solwaraspora > Solwaraspora sp. WMMB762. Next base: position 5,366,896 of record NZ_JBMHMD010000001.1, on the reverse strand, counting down.
CCGGGGTGCTCACCGAGATGGCGAGCACCCCGGCGGTCCGGTCCGCCGGAGCCAGCAGCGCGGCCATCCGCCAGACGGCCAGCGCAGCGGGGTAGTGCGCGGCCGCCAGCACGGGACAGCCGAGCATCCGCCGCCCGTCGCGCCACGCGCCGGCCAACGCCCGCAACACCCGGTGGTACCCGTCCGAGGACACCTCGACCCTGGTCAGCGAGGTGGCTGCGCCGACCGGGCTGGTCACCGACCAGGTGATCGTGGACAGCAGGCGGGCGGTCCGGGCCGCGGCCGCGGGCTGCTCGGTCTGGGCCACCGGTAGCTGCCGGTCCGCGGTGGCCGACGCCGCCCCCAGCCGGCGCCAGCCGACCGGCCGCCGCTCGTTCCAGCAGAACGCGGCCTCCAGCAACGGGTACGCGCCGAGCGGGCCGGCCGCGACTGCGCGCAGCACCTTCTCGGTGCCACCACCGGGCCGGTTGCCCGCCCCGGTGCAGGCCTCGCCGGCACCGCCACTGCCAGCCGTGGTCGGTAGGGTCATGACTCAACTCCTCTGCCACGTTCACGGACGCGCCCGCCAGGGGCGCGCAGGTCAACTTGCCGGGATGGACCGCTCCGCCACGAACCGGCCCTGCTGGACGCGGAACGCCCAGACCACCACCGACGACGCCACCAGCTCGCCGGTGCCGGTCCAGGCGATCCGGGTGGTGACCCCGGGCGCGTCGTAGTCGTCGACGAACGCGGCCATCGCGGCCCGGTCACCGTGTCCGGCCTGGATTCCGGCGAGGAACACCGTCGCCGCGTCGTACGACTCGGCGGAGTTGGTGCCCGGCTCCACCCCGAAGCGTTCCCGGTAGCGCTGCGGGAACTCGGCCCCGGCCCGCTCCGGCGGCAGGCAGGGGCAGGTGATCACCACCCCGGTCTCGGCGTCGTCGCCGGCCTCGCGGAGAAAGCCGTCCGCCTTCGCCCCGTCACCGGCGACGAAGGTCGCCGGGATGTCGGCCGCGCGGAGCTGGCGGCGCAGCCGACCGGCTTCCGCGTAGTAGCCGCCGTAGAAGACCACGTCGGCGTCGGCGGAACGGATCTGCCCGACGACCGCACTGAAGTCGGTCGCGCCGGCGGCGACCGTCGCCCGCTGCACCACCTTGGCGCCGAGTGTGGCGGCCACCTGGTCGGCCAGCCCTTGGCCGTACGCCCCGCCGTCGTCGACGACGAACACCGCCGTGCCGCCCAGCGCCTGGTCGATGTACCGACCGGCGGCACGCCCCTGCGCGGCGTCGTTGCCGACCAGCCGGTGAAAGGTGGACCAGCCGCGTTCGCTGAGTTCGGTACGGGTCGCCGAGGTGGTGATGGTGGCGACGCCGCCCTGGTCGAGGATCGGCAGTGCCGCTTCGGCCTCGCCGGAGAAACCCGGACCGACCACCCCGATGATGCGGGCGTCGTTGACGATCTGCTGGGCCAGCGCGGGGGCCTGCTTCGGGTCGCCCTGCGAATCGAACTCGACCAGCTCCACCGGGCAGTCCGGATGCTCCGCCCGGTACTGGTCGAAGGCCAGGCGGGCACCGTCGCGGACGTTGCCGCCGAGGTCGGCCGAGTCGCCGGAGAGCGGGCCGAGGACCGCGATGCGGCTGCCGCAGGCGCTGGCCGGTGCCGTCTGCTCGCCGCCGGCCGCGACGCATCCGGTCAGCATCGACAGCAGGCCGAGCACCGCCGTCGGCCGCAGCAACGTGCGCACGTCCACCTCCTGAACCCGGTCGGACCCGCCTATCCTGCTGGTAGGAGCGTGAGGTTTTGATGAGACGGTTGATCCTGGGTGCGGTGCTGACCCTCACCGGGTTGGTCCTCACCGGGTGCAGTGACCCCGGGGCCGGGACCCCGGTGGGTGTCTCCGCCGCGCCGTCGTCCACCGCGACCGGCACCGCGTTGTACGCGGTCGACTCCCGGACGCTGGACGAGATCGTCATCGACGCGCAGGGGTTCGTGCTGTACCGGTCCGACCGGGACACCGCGGCACCGACCTGGTCCGCCTGCGAGGGACAGTGCCGGCAGTCCTGGCTTCCGGCCCCCTGCGAGGGCGAGGTACGGGTGGAGGGGATCGACCGGCAGCTGGTCGGCTGCTTCGACCGGTCCGACGGGAGCCGGCAGCTGAGCCTGGCCGGCTGGCCGCTGTACGGGTACGCCGGTGACCGGATGCCCGGCGACGCGAACGGTCACGGCCAGTCGGGCATCTGGTTCGCGATCCGCCCCGACGGCGACAACGCGGTCTACGTGCCCTGATCGGGTGGTCCTGGCACACTGGCCGGTACGCTCGGGCATACCGCCCTACCCGCCCTGACCGCCGGGCAGCCGCAGCCGGGCCTCGGCACCGCCGCCTTCGGCGTTGACCAGCCGCAGCTGCCCGCCGTGCAGTTGCGCCACCCAGCTGGCGATGGCCAGCCCGAGCCCGGTGCCGTCCTCGGTGCCGCTGCGGAACCGCTGCTCAGGCGCGGCGGCGACGGCTTCGCTGAGCCCGGTGCCGTGGTCGCGTACCCGTACCGTCGGCGGTCCAGGGGTGACCTCGAGCCGGATCTCGGCCGGCTGGTCGGCGCCCCGCCCGTGCTGGACCGCGTTCTGGATCAGGTTGCGCAGCGCGATCCGGACCAGCGCCGGGTCGCCGTACGCCACCACCGCCTCGGTGACCGGCACCGCGCGGTGCGGTGCGACGACGGTGTCGGTCAGCACCTCCTCGGCCAGTTGGTCCAGGCGAAACGGCTCGCGGCGCAGGTCGCGCAGGCCGGCGACGAGCTGGGCCCGGGTGAGCAGGACGGAGACCGAGTCGGCGAGCCGGTCGGCGGAGCGCACCACCTGACGCAGCGCCGCCGGGCGGCGCTGCGGCTCGGCCAGCGCGGTCTCGGAGACGGCACGGATCACGGTCAACGGGGTGCGCAGCTCGTGCGCGGCGTCGGCGACGAACCGTTCCTGCTGGTTGAGCGCGTCGGCGATGGGCTCGGTGCCCCGGCGGGCGAGCAGGTAACCGCCGGCGCAGGCCAGCGCGGTGAAGCTGACCCCGCCGGCGACCAGGGCCAGGGCCAGCCGCCGGTTGGCGGTCTCGGCCGGCCCGGTGTCGCCGAGCACCACGACGGTGCCGGCCACCGCTCCGGTGACGGCGTGCTCGAACGGTACGGCGAGCAGCGGGGTGGGGGTACCGGCGGTGTCGCCGACTCCGCCGGCGAGCTCGGTGCCGGAGGTCCAGACCGTCCGGGCCGGTGCGAGCAGGTTGTTCGGCGGGACGACCGGCAGCCGGGCCGGGTATGCGAAGACCAGGCTGAGGTCGGCTCGGCCGGCCTCGTAGACGTAGACGGCGGTGGTGCCGTTGGCGACCGCGTTGTCGAACAGTTTGTCGAGTTGCAGCGCCCCGGACTCGTAGTAGAGCAGGGCGGCGGCGGTGCTGGCGGTACGCCGCAGCTCGGCGGCGACCACCTCGTCGCGCTGCCGTCCGTCGACCAGCAACGCGACGGCGCCCATCCCGGCCAGGCCGACCACGTTGATCGCCATCACCAGCAGCGTGATCCGGATCCGCAGGTTACGCAGCCGGTCAGCGGTCTGCAGCGGCTTGCCGCCCCGCCGGTCGCGGCGGTTCACGACGGCACCCCGCCGACTCGGCCGGCGGTCACGACGGCGACCCGCCAACCCGGTAGCCGACCCCGCGTACGGTGTGGATCAGCTGCGGCTCGCCGAGCTTGCGGCGCAGCTGGGCGACCACCGCGTCCACCACGTTCGAGCTGGGGTCGGCGAGCTCGTCCCAGCAGTGTTCGAACAGGTCGCTCCGGCTGACCACCGCCGGGCGCCGGACCAGCAGCATCTCCAGTACGGCGAACTCCTTGCGGGTGAGCGTCAGCAGGACGCCGGCGCGGCGCACCTCCCGGCGGGCGGCGTCGACCTCCAGATCCGCCACCCGCAGCAGCGGTGGGGTGGTTGCGCCGCGGCGTCGGCAGAGCGCCCGGACCCGCAGCACCAGTTCGGCGGTGACGAACGGCTTCACCACGTAGTCGTCGACACCGGCCTGGAAGCCGGCGATCCGGTCCCCGGCGCTGTCCAGCGCGGTGAGCACCAGGGCCGGTGTGGTGAGCCCGGCCCGCCGTCGGTGGCCGAGCTGGTGCAGTGAGTCGCCTTCCGGAAGGATCCGGTCGAGCACCAGGCAGTCGTAGTCGTTGATGCTCATGCTCAGGTCGGCCTGGCTCCAGTCGGCCGCCTGGTCGACGGCGAATCCGCCGGAGCGCAGCGCGGTGACGACGGCGCTGCGTACCTCGGGGTCGTCCTCGACCACCAGCACCCGCATGCGGGCGAGGCTAGCAAGCCGCCGTCACCAGCGCGTCTTCGACGAGGGGTCAACCCGAGGACGTGCACCGGTCGCCGTTGAGCAGGAAGTCCGTGGGCGGCGTGTTGCTCGCCGAGTACCTGACCACGAAACCGAGTTGTACGCTGCCGCCGGCCGGGATCCGGCTGTTCCACGGCGTGTTGGTGACGGTGATGTCCGGCGGGACCAGGTCGACCGGTTCGGCGCCCCACAGGTGGCTGATCTGCTGGTCGCCGGGGAAGGTCCAGCGCAGGGTCCAGCCGTCGATCACGGCCGGTCCGGCGTTGTGGATGGTCAGCTGGGCCTGGAAGGCTCCGGGCCAGTGGTTCACCACCTGGTAGCTGACCTCGCAGACCGGTGCCGCCGGCAGGGTCCGCACGGTCAGTGGCTCGGACGGTGGTGACGTGTTGCCGGCGTCGTCGTGGGCCCGCACCACGAAGGTGTACGCGGTCTGCGGCCGCAGTGCGCCGACCCGGGCGGTCGGTCCGGTCGGCGGGTGTTGCGGGGCGGTCGCCACCGGGGTGGTGGAGCCGTCAGGGTTGACTCGCAGCACCTCGTACCAGGCGACGTAGACGTTGTCGACGGACGGCTGCCACCGCAGGGTGACCGAGTCAGTGCCGATCGTGGTGGCGGTCAGCGCGCTGGGCGCGGTGGGTGGTTGGTCGTCGCCGGGCGGCATGGTCAGGCGCAGGCTCGGGCTGGCCGGCGAACGGTTGCCGGCGGCGTCGAGCGCGTACACCCAGAACTGGTACGTCTGCGACGGCCCCAGCCCGCCGATGGTGATCGCGTAGTCGGGGGTCGTGCTGATCACGACGTAGTCGGTGTGCAGTCGGGCGACCTCTTGACATCCTCTCCGCCCTGAAGAAGGACGGAGATTCCCTCCACGCTGCGCGTGGAACACGCAGCGTCCGGGTGGGTTACCGCTTCACTGCGCGCCGCCGGGACAAGTCCCGGTCTTACGTGCGCTCGACGGTCGTTGAAGTCCGCCTGTCCGGCGGCCTTGATGTTGATGGCGGCGTTGATGTCCCGGTCGTGGTGACTGCCACACGGGCAGTCCCACTCCCGGACGTTCAACGCGATCTTCTCGTTGATCCGGCCGCAGTCGCAGCACATCCGGGTGGACGGGAGCCACCGGTCCACCCGGGCGAACGCGCGCCCGTACCGCTGCGCCTTGTACTCCAGCATGCCGGTGAAGGCGGCCCAGCCCGCATCGTGCACGGACTTCGCCAGCCGAGTCCGGCCGAGACCAACAACGCACAGGTCCTCGACGTACACCGCTTGGTTCTCGCGGATGATCGCCGTGGACAGCTTGTGCTGCCAGTCCCGCCGGGTGTCGGCTACCCGCGCGTGAGCGCGGGCCACCTCGATCACGGCTTTCCTGCGGCGGTTGCTGCCCCTCTGCTTGCGTGAGAGTGCCTGCTGCAACCGCTTGAGCTTGCGGGCCGCGCGGCGCAGGAACTTCGGTGCGGTCACCTTCGTGCCGTCGGACATGACCGCGAAGTGGGTCAGGCCCAGATCGATGCCGATCTCGGAGTCGACCGGCGGCAGCGTCTCGTCCTCGCCGATCCGCACGACGAACGAGGCGAAGTACCGGCCTGCCGTGTCCTTGATCACGGTGACCGAGGTGGGATCCGACGGCAGGCCGCGCGACCAGCGCACCGGAACGTCGCCGATCTTCGGCAGCCGCAGGCGGCCGTTGTCACAGACCTTGAACCGGGAGTTCTTCGTGAACCGGATCGCCTGCCGGTTGTCCTTACGGGACCGGTACCGGGGCGGGGCCACCTTGCGGCCCCGGCGTTTGCCGGACAGCGAGTTGAAGAAGTTGCGGTACGCGGTGTTCAGATCGGCGAGGGCCTGCTGCAACACCACGGCCGACACCTCACCCAGCCAGGCCCGGTCCTCGCTGGCCTTGGCCGCTGTGATGACCAACTTCGACAGGTCGCCGTCGGAGATGTACTTCTCGCCCGCCTCGCGGGCCTGCTGACGCAGCCTGAGTCCGTCGTTGAAAACCACCCGGGCACACCCGAACGCCTGCGCCAGCGCGGTGCGCTGGGCGGCGTCCGGGGTGATCCGGTAGTTGTAACGGAGCTGCACGGCCATCACTGTATCATGTTGGTTTATGGTCGAACTTCAAGGCATCCGCACTGGCAGACACTGCACTTTCGCGATGCATGTCCACTTGGTTTTCGTGACGAAGTTCCGGCACAACGTGTTCGCCGACCGGCACCTGACCCGGATGGAGGCGATCATGCGAGACGTGTGCGCCGACTTCGAGGCCGAACTGGTCGAGTTCAACGGCGGCCACAACCACGTCCACCTGCTGGTCAACTTCCCGCCCAAGGTCGCCGTGGCCAGGCTGGTCAACAGCCTCAAAGGGGTCTCCTCGCGCCGCCTCCGGCAGGAGTTCCCCGACCTGGTGCGCCACTACTACCGGGCCAACAAACTCTGGTCCGGCTCGTACTTCGCCGGGTCTGTCGGCGGCGCACCGTTGACCGTCATCAAGCAGTACATCGAGCAGCAGAACCGTCCCGGTCAAGGCACTGCTCGGGCCTGGCGGCCCTCCCAGCGCGGGCCTTCACCCCCGGCCTGAAGGCCGGAGCACTGGCCCGCATTCCGGTAGCCGGTCACCCCGACGTCGTCGGTGGCCGCCGTCCAGACCAGGGTGACGTCGGTGGTGCTGATCTCGGCGACGGTCGGGGTGCCGGGGGTGGTCGGCGGCTCGGTGTCCGCCGCGGCGAGCGCCGCGGACGCCGGTAGCAGGGGTGGGCCGAGCAGTGCGGCGGCGACCGCGACGCCGAGCCGGCGTCGGGTGTGGTTGGGATCGCGCCGGATCCCCCGGCGGCAGCGGTGCGGCGGTTGCGGCATGGACATCTCGCTTTCGGTGCGGCCGCCGGGACGGACCAGCGACATTGATATCCATGATTGTCGATTGACTAGTCGGGCACCACCGCGCCGGCGGCGCGTGACCGGACCGTCCGGTCGCGACCAGCAGATCGACCGACTGTGAGCTTGCTCACTACCGATCGACGAGCATCGAAGCCTTACGCGGCGACGGAAAGGTCGGTCCGACCGTTTGCCGCAGACCGGACGCGGCAGCCCAGCCGCTGCCCCAGGCCCCATACACAACGAAGCCTGCCGATGCATCGGCAGGCCGGGCAGCGCTGTCGGACGGACCGGCGTCGCGGTCCTGACTTGTCGGCGATTCCCCGCCGTAACAATCGAGGACTAGCGTGGGGACGGGGAGGGCAACCCCCGTCCCCACCATCAGTTGCTAAACACGCACGAGCGGTCTGGCGTCCAGGTCGTGCGTGACGCGCGGGAGCCGGGCCACGCGAGTGGCTCTGGTTCCACCTCCTCTCGACAGGTGGTGCGCGGGCTGGCGGCGGAGTCCGGGCTTGGCCCGCCGCCAGCCTCGGGAGCTGTGCGGTTGACACGGTGATGTCGCCATCGCCGCGCCACGCGTCGATTACTTCAGCGGGGGCACATCCATCGATGGAAGCGCTCCCATGCAGGGACTGTAGCCTGAGTCACGAGTTTGCGAAAGTCCGGCGGCTGATCAGCTCACGAAATGAAGGTGTGATGAGGCGGTCACGCCCATGTTCACCGGCCGAACTGCTGAACCGCCGTGGTCGCCCCGGCGACGATCAGCAGCGCATCCGGCGGGATCAACGTCTCAGGTCCCGCGTACCTCAGCTGCCGGTCCCGCTCCTTGATCCCGACCACCGTGATGCCGTACCGCTGACGTAGCCGGGACTCGGCCAACGTCCGGCCGGCGGCGTCCGGCGGGGCGCAGACCTTGGCGATGGCGAACCCGTCGTCGAACTCGATGAAGTCGAGCATCCGACTGGCCAGCAGGTGGGCCACCCGGTCACCCATCGCCGCCTCCGGAAAGATCACATGGTGCGCGCCGACCGAGGCGAGGATCCGGCCGTGCTTGGCGGTGATCGCCTTCGCCCAGACCTCCGGGACACCCAGCTCGGTCAGCGCCACCACGGTGAGGATGCTGGCCTCGACGTCCGAGCCGATGCCGACCACCGCGCGGGGGTAGTCGGCGACGCCGCACTGGCGCAGCGCCTGGTCATCGGTCGAATCCGCCTCGACCACCCTCGGCAGCCGCTCGGACCAGCGGTGCACCCGTTTGGGATGCTCGTCGATGCCCAGCACGTCGTGGCCGAGGCGGAGCAGAGACTGGGCGACCTGACCACCGAACCGGCCGAGGCCGATCACCACCACGCTGTCGGCGTCCGGCGGCCCAACCGGGGAATCGTCATCTCTCACCGAAGATCCGTCCGACGCTACGACTTTCCCGCTTTTCCTCATACGCACTGTAGTCAGCCGCTAACCTCGGCGCAGCGAATCCGGCCCGCCTGACGACTTGTCGTACGCCGCCGAACGCAGAAAGTGGACATCACCGAAAGTCGTTGCCCGGTAACGGATTTTTCCAGCTCAGTCAGGATTGTCGAGGTGTTGATGCCGGTGACCGATCCGGTAAGCTTGCCGGCGGTCTCCGCCAGGCGGCGCCCACCGGTGCCGGCGGTGACCGCCGCCCAATCACCCTCCGGGGTGAGCCGGGGAACCACGTTTCCACCGGGGTGAATCCGCGCCAGCGGTAGGGATCGTTCCGTCCCGAACCCGTCAGCTAACTCGGTCGGCGGCCAAGGAAAGGAACAGGATGACCGCACCCCTCCGCCGGCGGATTCCGACGGCCGCGGCCCTCGCCGCCGTCGCCGCCCTGCTCGCCGGCTTCGTCGTAGCGTCGCCGGCCGCCGCTCAGGATCCGGACGACGAAGGCGCCCCGCCACTGCTCAGCGAAGTGCTCGAATCGACCGGCCGGGGCTACGTCGAAGCCAAGGCGGCGGTCGACGAGTCCCGCAAACGCCAGTTGAAGCTCAACCTCGAGTTGGAAAAGGTCGAGGAACGGATAGCGGCGCTGACCCCACAGATCGGCCAGGTCGCCTCCAACTCGTACCGTCTCGGTCGGATCACCCCGGTGATGGTCCTGCTCAACAGCGCCGACCCGGACGCGTTGCTGGAACGCGCCGAAGGCCTGGACATGATCGCCATGCACGACAACAAGCGGATCCGGGAGCTCAACGAGGCCCGCGCACAGGCCGCCCGGGCGGTCGCCGCAATCGACGCCGAGGTGGCCCGCGAGGAACAGCAACTCGAAGCGATGGCCCGCCAGAAGAAAGAGGCCGAAAAGGCCCTGCAACTGGTCGGCGCGGTCGCCACCAACGGGTTCGTCTCGGCCACCTCGCCGGTCGCCGCCCAGGCTCCGCGTAACTCGGACGGTTCCTGGCCGTCCCAGTCGTGCAGTCTGGACGACCCCACCACGAGCGGCTGCATCACGCCGCGCACCATGCACGCGCTGAACGAGGCGAAGAAGGCCGGCTTCACCCGCTTCGTCTCCTGCTTCCGCCCCGGCGGACCGTTCGAGCACCCCAAGGGGCGGGCCTGCGACTTCTCCGCTCAGCAGCAGGGGTTCGGCGGCGACGCCTTCGGCGACGACCGGCTGTACGGCAACAACCTGACCGCCTTCTTCGTCCGCAACGCCGACAAGCTCGGCATCCTGTACGTCATCTGGTACCGCCAGTTCTGGTCACCGACCACCGGTTGGAGTTCGTACAGCGGTGCCGGCGGCGACCCGAACAGCGACCACACCAACCACGTACATCTGTCCCTGCTGTGACCTGACCTCGCTTCGCGCGGTGCCGGGCCGGTCCGGCACCGCGCGAAGAACCGTCAGTCGGTACGCGCCGTCAGTCGGTACGCGCCGACCGGCGCACCGGTGACCGGCCGGTCGGCTGCTGCGGCGGCGGACCGACCGGACCGGCCGGCGGGATCGCCCGGGTGACCGGCTTGTCCGCAGCCACCGTGATCGGCTCGCCGTGGTGGGTCAGGTCGACGGTGGCGTTCGGGTCGACGTCACGCAGCGAATAGGTCACCTCGTCGTGCTGGACCGCCACCCGCAGCCGCAGGCCCCGCCACATCATGGCGAACTCCAGCCGGTTGATCCGCTGCGGCAGCCGGGGAGCGAAGGTCAGCTCCCCGCCGTGGTCACGCATCCCCCCGAAGCCGGCGACCAGCGCGAGCCACGCCCCGGCCAGGGCGGCCACGTGGATGCCGTCGCGGGTGTTGCGATTGATGTCGTGCAGGTCCATCAACGCGGCCTCACCCATGTAGTCGTGGGCGAGCTCCAGATGTCCGGTCTCCGCGGCTATCACCGACTGGGTGCACGCCGACAATGACGAGTCCCGCACCGTACGCCGCTCGTAGTAGGCGAAGTTGCGGGCCTTCTCCTCCTCGGTGAACGCGTCACCCCGCCAGTGCATCGCCAGCGCCAGGTCGGCCTGCTTGACCACCTGCTTGCGGTACAGATCGAAGTACGGGTAGTGCAGCAGCAGCGGATAGTGGTCCTGCGGGGTGCCGGCGAAGTCCCACTCCTGGTGCCGGGTGAACCCGGCCGACTGCGGGTGCACGCCCAGCTCGTCGTCGTACGGGACGTGCATCGACAGCGCCGCGTCCCGCCAGGCCGCGGTCTCCTCGTCGTCGACGCCGAGCACCCAGGCCCGGTCGGCGTAGCGCAGCGCGCAGTCGGCGGCGGTCAGCAGGTTCCGCTGCGCCATCAGGTTGGTGTAGATGTTGTCGTCGACCACGGCGGTGTACTCGTCCGGCCCGGTCACCCCGTCGATGTGGAACCGGCCGTGCCGGTCGTGGTGGCCCAGCGAACGCCACAACCGGGCGGTCTCCACCAGCAGTTCGAGGCCGATCTCCCGCTCGAACTCGACGTCCCCGGTGGCGTGCACGTACCGCCGGACCGCGTCGGCGATGTCCGCCGCCACGTGGAACGCGGCCGTGCCGGCTGGCCAGTACGCCGAGCACTCCTGGCCACGGATGGTCCGCCACGGGAACGCCGCCCCGTTGAGCCCGAGCATCCGGGCCCGCTCCCGCGCCTGGTCCAGGGTCGAGTGCCGCCAGCGCAGCACCGAGGCGACCGCCCCCGGCTGGGTGTAGGTCAGCACCGGCAGCACGAACATCTCGGTGTCCCAGAAGGCGTGCCCGTCGTACCCCGGGCCGGTCAGCCCTTTCGCCGCGATCGGCCGCTGCTCGGCTCGGGCACCGGCCTGCAGCACGTGGAACAGCCCGAACCGGACCGCCTGCTGGATCTCCGGGTCGCCGTCCACCCGCACGTCCGAGTGGCTCCAGAAGTCGTCGAGGTACTTGCGCTGCTCGGCGCAGAGCCCTTCCCAGCCGGAGATCCGGGCGCCGGCCAACGCCGCGCCGACCTGGTCGCGCAGCGCCGGCAACGAGCGCTGACTGGACCAGCCGTACGTCAGCAGCTTCACCATCCGCAGCCGCTGCCCCGGCTCCAGCAGGCAGGAGACGGTGGTCCGGACCCAGTCGTCGAAGCCCTCGGTGCTGACCGACACCTCGCCGGGGCCGTCGATCTCGTGCCCCATCGCCGCCGCCATCCGCAGCCCGCTGGCCTTGGTACGGTGGATTAGCAGCCCGCCGTCGGGCTGTACCAGCCGCTCCTCGGCCTGCAGCGGCGTCTCCAGCACCGCCGCGACACGCGGGTCCTTGCTCTGTGCCGGCAACTCCTCGTTGGCGACCAGCTCGGACTGCACGATGATGCGCAACGGCTCGTCGACCGCCTCCACCTCGAAGCAGATCGCGGCGACCGCCCGTTGGGTGAACGACACCAGCCGGGTGCTGCGGACCCGGGCGGTACGCCCGGCCGGCGAGCGCCACTCCAGCCGACGGTCCAGCAGACCGGCCCGCAGGTCGAGCACCCGCTCGTGGGAGAGCAGGTCGCCGTAGCGCACGTCGAACGGTTCGTCGTCGATCAGCAGCCGGATCGGTTTGCCGTTGGTGACGTTGACCAGCGTCTGGCCGGACTCGGGGAAGCCGTAGCCGGCTTCGGCGTACGGCAGCGGCCGCAACTCGTAGAACGAGTTCAGGTAGGTGCCGGGCAGGCCGTGCGGTTCGCCCTCGTCCAGGTTGCCGCGGAATCCGACGTGCCCGTTCGCGAGGGCGAAGACCGACTCCGACTGGGCCAGGATGTCGAAGTCGAGCCGGGTCTCCCGCACGTGCCACGGCTCCACGGGGTAGGCCCGTTCGCGGATCACCGTTCGGCTCCGACCAGCAACTCCCCCAGATCGCTCACCACGATGTCGGCACCGTTGGCGAGCAGTTCGTCACCGATGCCGACCCGGTCGACTCCGATGACACAGCCGAACTCCCCCGCACGCGCCGCCGTCACGCCGGCCAGCGCGTCCTCGAACACCGCGGCGTTGCCCGGCTCGACGCCGAGCTGCGCGGCAGCGGCCAGAAACGTGTCTGGTTCCGGCTTGCCCCGCAGGCCCTTCTCGCGCGCGATCACCCCGTCTACCCGCACCTCGACCAACTCCTCAATCCCCGCCGCGATCAGCACGTCCCGGCAGTTGGCGCTGGCCGAGACGACGGCCCGGTGCAGCCCGACCCAGCGGGCAGCATGAAGGTAGGCCAATGAACCGTCGTAGACCTGCACCCCGTCTTCGGCGATGCGTCGCAGCAGCACCTCGTTCTTCCGGGTGCCGATGCCGTACACGGTGTCGGCCTCCGGGGGGTCGTCCGCCGACCCCTCGGGAAGCTCAACGCCTCGCGAGGCGAGGAAGGAACGCACCCCGTCGGCTCGTGGTCGGCCGTCGACGTAGCGGCTGTAGTCGGCGCCCGGATCGAATGGCTGGAACGGCTGGCCGGTCTCGTCGGCGCGGGCGCGGAGGAAGTTGTTGAAGGTTTCCTCCCACGCCGCGTTGTGCACTTTCGCGGTCTGAGTCAACACCCCATCGAGGTCGAACAGGCAGGCGGTCACATGAGCGGGTAGACCGAGCACGCAGCCAATCTAACCTGATCTCCGGTCGGCCGGCTCGGTTTCCACCGGCGCGCCAGCCCATGGTGACCGGTCAGTCACTCATCGCCATCCGCCCACTCATCGCCAGCCGACGTCGATTCGGTCACCCCGTTCGTCGAAGAAGTGCAGGGCGTCCATCCGGACCGAGACGGCCAGTGGATGGCCGGGGGTGACCGCCGGGTACGGGGCCAGTCGCACGGCCAGCTCGGCCGGCCGGCGGTGGTGCCGCCCCGGGTCGCTGAGCACGCTCTCCCGGTCCGGGCCGGGCTCGGCCGACTGCTCGCCGACGGCCGCCCGGCCGACCGACCGGCCGGTGAGGCGCTGCATCACGCCACCGAACCGGCGCAGGCGGCCGCCGGCACCGGCCGGCTCCACCGCCGTGCCGGCGAGGTCGTCGACCACGATCGCGGTGGCCCCGATGTCGAGGTAGGCCAGCGACTCGTGGCCGTGGTGTTCGAGGAACCGGATCCGGCCCTGCAGCACGTCACCCGGGCTGCCGGGGGCTACCGGGGTCAGCGCCTCGGCCCGCAGGCCGACCACGATGCGTTCCCCGTGGTAGTGCGACACGGCCCGGGCGCGCAGATCGGTCCAGGGCAGGTAGAGGGTCTGTTCGCCCAGGTTGAGCGCGACGTAGCGGTCGAGATGGACGTAGACCGATGCCTCCAGCAGGTTCATCCGAGGGCTGCCGAGGAACGCGGCGACGTAGAGGGTGGCCGGCCGGCCGTACACCTCGGTCGGGGTGCCGACGTCCTGCAGCACGCCCTTGCGCATGATCGCCACCCGGTCGGCCATGGTGAGCGCCTCGGCCTGGTCGTGGGTGACGTAGACCGTGCTGACGCCGAGCTCGCGGACCAGCCCGGAGATCTCCGCCCGCAGCTCGGCCCGCAGCCCGCTGTCCAGGTTGGATAGCGGCTCGTCCATCAGGAACAGGCCGGGACGGCGGACGATGGCCCGCCCCATCGCCACCCGTTGCCGCTGGCCACCGGATAGCTGACTGGGCTTGCGGGCGAGTACGTCGCCGATGCCCAGCGCGCTGGCGACGTCCGCCACCCGCTCCTGCCGGGACGCCGTCTCCACTCCGGACAGGCGCAGCGGGAAGGCGATGTTGTCCCCCACCGACATGTGCGGGTAGAGGGCGAAGTCCTGGAAGACCATCGCGACCCGGCGGTCCCGGGGCGGAATGTCGTTGGCCAGCTCGCCGTCCAGCAGCACCGCACCGCTGCTCGGATCCTCCAGCCCGGCGATCATCCGCAGCACGGTCGACTTGCCGCAGCCGGACGGGCCGAGGAGCACCATGAACTCACCGTCGTTGACGTCGAGGTTGACCTTGTCGACGGCGACGGTCCCGTCGGCAAAGACCTTGGATACATCCTTGAGCGCGACGGTGGTCACCGTCACCTCCCCCAGCCATCGGTTGCCGGCCCCCGAATGACTGTGACGAGCGCCATCGCCCTGGCACATCGGGTAAACGTGCCATGTTCATATTGTGACAGCTCGATTACCAGGAGATCGGATGGATTACCGAGCGGTTACCTCGGGTAGTCCGACCGGCGACGTACCGAACTCCGGGTGCCGGGGCACCCCGTCCCACTGCTGGCCACCCCGACGCAGGAAGTAGTCGAGACCGGCGTCCCAGGTGTGCCCGGCCGCCCGCCGTTCGTACAGGTAGCCGAGCGGATGGGTGCGGTAGATCAGCCCGCCGGCACGCAGCACCCGGTCCATCAGGCCACGGTCCACCGACCGGGGCACCGGCCGCCAACCACCGACCGCCTCCAGGTCACCGCGCGCCATCAACATGGTGCCGCCGGCCACCGGGGCGCCGTACGCCTCCGGCGGCACCGCGGCCCGGCGGACCGTGACCCCGAGCATCTGCAGCACCACGAACTCGGCCGCCTTGCCGACCAGCATCGCGCCCGAGTACTCCCGGGCCAGCACCAGGTCCCAGATGTGCTCCGGGCCGTACACGTCGTCGTCGTCGACCTTGGTGACCAGGCTGCCCCGCGCCCGCGCGGTCGCCGCGCCCATCACCTCGCCGAAGCTGAACCCGGCGGGCGCGCTGAAGATCTGGATCGGCCGGCCGCACTCACCGAGCCGCGCCCGCAGGTCCGCCGTCAACTCGATACCGTGCAGGCAGAGCACGATCTCCAACTCCGGGTAGGTCTGCCCGGCCAGCTGCCGCACCACGTCCGGCAGGTACTCGGGACGCCGGGTGACCAGCACCGCGCTCACCGACGGCGGCGCCGCCAGCGCCGGAAACGTGTCGGCGGTGACGTCACCGGCGGCGAACGCGGCGGCGTGCCCACGCAACGCCGCCGACCGCTGCCGTACGCTGCGGATCTCCCACTCCAACGGATCCGCGCCGACCCCGGGCAGGTCGCTGTGCAGCACCGCCAGCAGCGGCTCGGCCAGCCGGTCCGCCACCGCCGGCGGCAGTTGCGGCACCCGCAGCACGGCACCGGTCGCCGCCAGCTGGGCGAGCAGCGTCGCCTCCGCCGCCGGCGCGACCGCCGGCACGTCGGGGCAGATCAGATGGGTGAACCGGCGGATGGCCGCCAGCTGGTCGCCGGACAGCGGCGCGCCGGCCAACCCGCCGCGCGCCACCGGCACCGCACCGGCTGCCGGGGAATCCGCCCCGACCGGTGCCGGATCCGCCGGGGCGGGGACGGACTCAGCCGGCCGCACCTGCCAGCCCGGCACCGGGTCGCCGGGCAGGAACTCCAGCACCCCGGTCGGCTCCGTCGGCCCGTACCGGCGGCCCCGGCCGACCGGGTTCGCCACCGCCGAATCGATCAGCACCAGCGGCTGCCGGTTGGCCACCCGGGCACCGGTGCCACCGGCGGTCACCGCCACCCCGACCAGGTCCGACGGCGCGGCCAGCGTCGCCGCGTCCGGGGCGAGCACCACGTCGTACCCGCGGATCTCGGGGTTCGTCGTCAGCGCCCCGGTCACCGAGTGGTTGGCGTCGACCGGCAGCCAGCCGGGCGCCACCCCGACCGCCGCGACGTCGGCGCTGGCCGGTCGGGGCAACGGCCGGACCGGCGCCAGCACCGCCAGCGCGGCGGTGAGCAGATCGTGCAGCGGGACCGGCTCGGCCAGGTCGACGCTCAGCCGTGCGTTGCCGCCACCGCGCGGCAGCCGCACCCGGTGCCGCCGCAGGCCCGGTACCGGGCCCAGCCGGCCGGACCAGCCGGCGGTCGGCGGACGCCAACGGCGTACCCGGACCACCAGCTGGCGGGTCGGCGTGGCCGCGGCCGGCTCAGCCAGCAGGCGGCGCAGCGCCGCCACCGAGTCGGCGTCCACCAGCGCCCGACGGGCCGCCCCGGTGGTCGGCCCGGACACCGGGCGGCCGTCCGGTCGATCGGTCAACCGGACCCGCCACCACCAGCGCCGGTGATCGGGGCTCCCGCCGCGCACGACGCCACCCACCGCATTCTCCGCCACCCTGCGCCACCTTGTCGTTCCGGCTCGGAGCACCACGTCGGGCCGACGCACGCGACACCGACCCACATCACGGCAGAGGCTACCGGCCAGGCTTCCGGTACGCTGCACGCGTGTCCCTGCCTGGTGCCGTGTCCGCCGCTCCGTCACCACACAACGACTGGACCCTGATCGCCCCCGTGGAGCCCGGTCACCCGGCACCCACCGCCCAGGTGAGCGTGCTGGTGGTCGGCGACGGTGGCGACCCGGCGGGCGCCGCCCGTACCGTCGCCGCGCTGCGCCAGCAGCGGTACCCGGACCGGCTGTTGCAGATCGTCACCGTCACCGCCGACAGCGACTTCGCCGACCAGGTCGGCACCGCGAAGGGCGAGATCATCGTCCGGATTCCGGCCGGGGCGGTCCCGGCACCGGACCTGGTCTCGGCGCTCACCCGCTGGCAGCAGGCCAGTCCGGCGGCGGTCAGTGTCGCCGTACCGATGATCTTCTCCGGCCGGGCCCCGGACCCGGACGTGATCGTGGCCCATGCCAGCGCCGGCACCCTCGGCCAGCTCTTCCCGGGCAGTACGGTCGACCCCGGGCTGGCCCGGCTGCTCGACACCACGCATCAGCTCCGCACCGCCGACCATCTCGTTTTTCTGGCCGCCGCCGGCACCGGTTATGCCTTCCAGCGGGACCGCTACCAGGCCGGCTCCGACCGGTTCCAGGGCACTGACGTCGAGGTCGCCTACCGGCTGGCGCAGGCTGGGGCGGTGTTCGTGCCGGAGCCGGCGGCGACGCTGTGGACGGCCGCCCCGGCGGATCCGGTCACCACCGGGCAGCGGGCCGACGCCGAGCTGACCGACCTGGTGCCGTTCCCCCGCGAGCGTCGCAACCGGCCCGGCCGGGTCTGGCAGGTGCCACTGGTGACCGCCGTGGTACCGGTCGACCAGCCGTACCGGGTGGTCCGGTCCTGCGTCGACCGGCTGCTCGGCGGCGACGAGCGCGACCTGCACGTCGCCCTGGTCGGCGACTGGGCCGTGGCCGGGACCGACAGCGGCGGAGCCGACAGCAGCCAAGCCGACAGCAGCGGGACCGACGGCAGCCGAGCCGACCTGCGGCTGCTGGCCGCCGAGTACCGCAGCGAACCACGGGTACGCATGGTCAGCAGTGCTCCGGTGACCGCCTTCCCCGCGCCGTACCTGCTCCGGGTGCCGGCCCGGCTGGGCGTCGGTCCACGGACCGTCCGCTCGCTGGTCGCGGCGATGGAGAAGTGGCGGTGCGGGCTGCTCCGGGTGCTGCCGGCCGGTGCCGGTGCCCCGACCCACGCCGTCGAGCTGTGGTCCACCGCAGCCCGCAGCCGGGCGCTGCACGCCGGTACCGCCGACGGCGCGCTGGTCGAGGCGGTTGCCGCCAGCCACGGGCAACGGTGGGAGACCGGCAGCGAGTACGACGTGGTCGACCTGACCGCAGCCGGGTCGGGCGCGGCGGGCGGCTCGGCTACGGCCGGACCGCGCGGCGGCCGACGGGCCGGGCAGACGGTCACCGTCGGTGGGGCCCGCAGCCTCGGCCGGGCGACCGTCTTCGTCGCCCGCAAGTACGCCCGCGGGGTACGCCGTCGGCTGGTCTCCCGCTGAGCCTCGATCACCCGCCCCCACCAAGGGCGATCATGAAAATTCCTTGTTTCAGACCACCCGGCACCACCCGCTCTTCGGGCACGGCGCTGCAGGTGGGCGATGATCCCGTCGGTTCCATCGCACCAGTGGTATAGACGTTTCAGAATATAACTTCCCAGTGTCAACTCAGATTACTCTCAGCAAGATCGGCGTTCACTGATCCGCTGTCACCGTCAGCGGACTGACGCCTGCCGATCTGATGGGAGGACGGGAGATGAATCTCCCCCGCAGGATCATCATCGTCGGTGCCACCGCACTGGCCATGGTGGCGGCAGTCACCGGACCGGTCACCGCCGCCGAACCGGAGGGGACGATCCGGCACGCTGGTGGACCGACCGCCGTACCGGACAGCTACATCGTGGTCTTCAAGAAGAGCGCGGTCACCCGGGGACAGGTCGCCGCGACCGCCCGCAACCTGGCCAGCCAGCACGGTCGGACGGTCGCCCGCACCTACACCGCCGCGCTGCGCGGCTTCGAGATCTCCGCCAACGCCAAGCAGGCGGCCCGGATCGCCGCCCACCCGGCGGTCGAGTACGTCGAGCAGAACCACACCGTACGGATCACCGACACCCAGCCGAACCCGCCGTCATGGGGGCTGGACCGGATCGACCAGCGTGATCTGCCGCTGGACGACTCGTACACCTACCCGAACACCGCGTCCAACGTGCACGCGTACATCATCGACACCGGGATCCGGTTCGGCCACAACGACTTCGGCGGCCGGGCGGTCAGCGGTTTCGACGCCGTCGACGGCGGGTCCGCGGACGACTGCAACGGCCACGGTACGCACGTCGCCGGCACCGTCGGCGGCACCGCGTACGGCGTCGCCAAGGACGTCACGCTGGTCGGCGTCCGGGTGCTGAACTGCTCCGGCAGCGGCACCACCGCCGGCGTCATCGCCGGGGTGGACTGGGTGACCGACAACGCCGAACTGCCGGCGGTGGCCAACATGAGCCTCGGCGGCGGCGCCAACACCTCGCTGGACACCGCGGTGCGCAACTCGATCGCGGCCGGTGTGACCTACAGCCTGGCGGCGGGCAACAGCAACGCCAACGCCTGCAACACCTCCCCGGCCCGGGTCACCGAAGCCATCACCGTCGGCTCCACCACCAGCAACGACGGCCGGTCCAGCTTCTCCAACTACGGCACCTGCCTTGACGTGTTCGCACCCGGGTCGTCGATCACCTCGGCCTGGCACACCAGCGACACCGCGACGAACACCATCAGCGGCACCTCTATGGCCGCGCCGCACGTGGCCGGCGCGGCTGCCCTGGTCGCCTCGACCAACCCTGGCTGGAGCCCGCAGGAGGTCCGCGACTACCTGTACGACAACGCGACGGTGGGCGCGGTGGGCAACCCGGGCAGCGGCTCGCCCAACCGGCTGCTGTACGTGGTCAACGACGGCACCCCGCCGGCGGACAACTTCTCCATGTCGGTCAGCCCGACGTCCGGCTCGACCACCCCAGGTGGTTCGGTGACGGCGACCGTCTCCACCGCCACCACGTCCGGCTCGGCGCAGTCGGTCAGCTTCTCGGCCAGCGGTCTGCCGAGCGGCGCGACCGCCAGCTTCAGCCCGTCGAGCGTCACCTCGGGCGGCTCGGCCACCCTGACCGTCAGCACCTCGGCGAGCACCCCGGGCGGCAGCTACCCGGTCACCGTCACCGGCACCGGCAGCTCGGCGACCCGTACCGCGACGTTCACCCTGACGGTGATCGGTCCGGGCGGCAGCTGCACCGGCACCAACGGCACCGACGTGGCGATCCCGGACAGCGGATCGTGGGTGAGCAGCAGCATCGCGATCAGCGGCTGCAGCAGCACCCCCTCGTCGTCGTCGACGGTGGACGTCAACATCCAGCACACCTACCGGGGTGACCTGATCGTCGACCTGATCGCCCCGGACGGCTCCTCCTACCGGTTGAAGAGCTGGGCGTTCTTCGACGGAGCCGACAACGTGATCGAGACGTACACGGTGAACCTGTCGTCGGAGACCGCCAACGGGACCTGGCAGCTGCGGGTCCGCGACATCTTCAGCGGCGACACCGGCTACATCAACACCTGGTCGCTCGAGCTGTGATCCTGTCCCGGGCCCGGTCGAGTCGGGCCTGACCGGGCTCCGGCCGGACAGCGCACCGGAACCGGGGGCGTCGCGAACCCGCGACGCCCCCGGTCGCGTACCCACCGGGCCGCCAATACATTGATTTATGCAGATTTTTTTATATGATTGCCCTTGTTGTCGCGCATGCCGCTGCTAAGAGAAGGGCAACCGTGCATGGTCAATCCAGTGACACGTCGGATTCTGGGGACGGCGTTGGCCGCCATGGTCGGCTCGGTGGGTGCCGTGGTCATCGCCGCTGGACCGGCTTCCGCCTACTGCCGTACCGGTATGACGAAGTGGAACAACACCACCTACTCGAAGACCCTCGGCGTCGACCCCAGCTTCCCGACGGCGATGCGCACCGGGCTGAGCAACGGCCTCACCCAGTGGAACCGCAGCGGCTCCACCCTGCGGTACACGACACCGGACTACACCAGCGGCTGGATGATCTACGCGTTCCGCGGCTCCCACTCCTACTCGCCGTTGATGGGCAACGCGCCCGGCTACGCGCAGACCATGGTCAGCGGCTCGACCCACTCCGGTGGCAACCTGATCCTGTCCAACCGGTTCAGCTGGGTCAACGGCAGTCAGAACATCTCCGGCGGGGTCGCCGACGTGCAGACCGTCGCGGTCCACGAGGTCGGTCACTTCACCGGGCTGGCACACCCCTGGATCGGGCACTGCACCGACGGGACGTCGTACACCCCCGCCGAGCAGGCCTCGGTCATGACGACCATCAACACCGGCACCCGCCGCACCCTCAACAGTGACGACGTCGCCGGGGTCACCGCCATCTACTAGGAGCGCCGCCATGATCGGTCACGGTTTCCTGCGACCCGGCACCATCGCGGTCGCCACCCTCGGCCTCGCCGCAGCCCTGATCGCCGGCTGCGGCCAGAACGGCGGCACCCCGTCCGCCGCCACCGCCCCCACAGTGGTGAAGGCACATCCGTACAAGATCGAGAGCGATCTGCCGAACGCCCTGGCCTTCTTCGGCAACACCAACGTCTTCGAAGGCACCGTCGACAGCGTGCTGCCGAACGTACACGCCGTCGACGTCCTCGACACCGGAGAGACCATCGAGGCGGTCTACACCCCGGTGACGATCACTATCGACACGGTCTACCGGGGCAAACTCAAGGCCGGCTCCGAGGTGACCATCAGATCGATGGGCGGCGAAGCCGGCGGAATCTCGTACGTCATCCACGAGGCACCGGCGAAGGAGACCTTCCAGCCCGGCTCACGAGTCGTCATCTTCGGCGGTGAGCTGGCCCGGGTCGACTCCGAGTCGGCTCCGGCGATCACCCCGAACTTCGTCTACCAGCAGGTCGGCGGGGAATTCGTCGACGCGACGTACGCGGACGGACCGACGAACGGGGACGCCCCCAGCGCCGCCGCCGTCGCCGAGGTCCGTGCCCAACTGCGTGCCCTGCCGTCGGCACCGCAGCGGGACTGACCGCCGTCCCGCACCCTCCACCGCTGTCGGCGGGTGGCCCGGTCCCGGGCCACCCGCCGACAGTACGAGTGTCGGGCATCTGACCTGCCGCTACGCCATCCGGCCCGGTCCCACGGGCGTCATCTGCATGACCCGGCCCACCGGCCGGGCCACCCGTCACGCAGATACGCCGACCGGCAGGAGGCCGCTGATGACCGCGATCCACCCAGCCGCCGTGACGATCCGTACCG
Organism: Solwaraspora sp. WMMB762; assembly: GCF_049179115.1. Lineage (NCBI taxonomy): Bacteria > Bacillati > Actinomycetota > Actinomycetes > Micromonosporales > Micromonosporaceae > Solwaraspora > Solwaraspora sp. WMMB762. The sequence goes on along the minus strand of NZ_JBMHMD010000001.1, from coordinate 5,344,808 downwards.
CCGGAGTGGACGACCTCCCACAGGCCGCCACCCTGCTCACCGAGGCGTTCCTGATCGCGCCGGTGTCGCAGTGGCTGGTCAAAGACCTGGAGGCACGGGCGGAGGTCTTCCGGACGCTGTTCACCATAGAGCTGGAGCACGCCATCCGGGCCGGCGGCACGGTGCACGTCGCCGGCCAGTTCAGCGGGGTCGCGGTATGGCACCCGCGCGGGCGACGTACGCCCACCGAGCCGGAGACGGTCAGCGACCACGAGCTGCACCTGCTCACCGCGACCGGACGGTGGCAACCCCGCTTCGCCGCGTTGGGCCGGATCCTGGCGGCGCACCATCCGTGGCAGCCGCACTGGCATCTGGCCTACCTGGCGGTGGCGCCGTGGCGGCAGGGTAGCGGGTTGGGCAGTGCGCTGCTGCGGCACCACCACCGGCACCTGGACGGCTACGGCACCCCCGGCTATCTGGAGGCGACCACGCCACGCAACCGGGACCTGTACCTTCGGCACGGCTATCGGCCGCATGGGCCGGTCCGGCTGCCTGACGGCCCGCCGATCTGGCCGATGTGGCGCGAGCCCCGACCCCGAGTGAACGATCGTTGACCGGCCGCTACCCGTTGTCGCCGAGAGCCCTCAGCAGGTTCCGGCCGGCAACGTCCGCACGTTCGCCGGCGCTCAGGCCAGCCAGGCCGACCGGATCGAGTGTCTGGGCGAACGAGACGTGGTCCAGACAGGGCGGGAAATCGGAGCCCCAGTAGAGCCGTTGTGGCCCGTACCACTCGATCAGCTGCTCGACGAAGGGCCGGGCGGCCGCGTGCGGGTGGTCGTACGGGGGGTCGCTGACCGCGTACAGGCCGGAGACCTTGACCCCGACGTGGGGCAGCCTGGCCAGCTCACCCAGCGGGGCGAGGATGGCGGCTGCCGTCGACGGTGCCGGCGGTGCGGGTTGCCGGCCAGGCAGACCGAGGTGGCTGAACAGCACGGTGCAGTCGCCGACCGCGGCGAGCGCCGGGCCGAGCCGGGCGACGGCGGCCGGTACGGCGTTCACGCTGAGCAGGCAGTGCGCCCGGTTGACGGTGGCGGTGTGCCGGGTCAACCAGTCGGCGAACCAGTCGGCGCTGTCCCGGTCGCCCAGGTACGCGGCGAAGCCGACGAACCCGGCGGCCAGCCAGTGGCCGGGTGCGGTGTCACCGGTCTGGCCCCGCCGGCCGCCGCTCTCGATCGGATCGATGTGGTCGTCCCGGTGCGCGCCGGGTTTCGGTCCACCGGAGTGCAGGTAGGCGACCGGGGCCAGCCACTCGTGTACGGCGGCGAGGCTCGCCAGGTAGTGGTTGTTGCCGGCGAAGCGGGGCTCGCCCTCGTAGCCGACCACGAGAGCACGACTAATCCCGTGTTCACGTCGTATGTCCTGGTATATGGATATTTCTTGCCCGCCTGACGGGGATCTGCCGTACCGGCCCGGATAGCCGTCGGCGAACAGGTGCAGGTGTGCGTCGGCCCGTTCCATGGCCGGACCCTAACCCGGATCCGACCAGCCCATTGACGCGACGCACCCGCTGACCTAAGTTCTGTCTCTATTAGGTCCGGATTTATGTCACACGTGAGGTGAAGCTAGGTGACGCTGGCAGGCGACGAGGTCGAAGCGCTGACGCAGTTGCGGCGCCAACTTCACCAGCACCCTGAGCTGCGCTTCGAGGAGAAGCAGACAGCAGCGACACTGCAGAGACTGCTGGGACCACTGGGTCGGCTACACACCGGCATAGCCGGCACTGGGCTGCTTCTGGAGCTCGACTCCGCCACGCCTGGACCAGCCGTACTTATTCGGGCCGATATGGATGCGTACCCGGTGTCGGATGCCAAGGAGGTGCCCTACGCCTCCCGTACCCCGGGCGTCTGCCACGCCTGCGGGCACGACGTACACATGACCGTCGCGTACGGGGTCGCCGCCCGGATCGCCGGCGACCCGCCACCGGCCGGCAGCGTCACCGTGCTCTTCCAGCCCGCAGAGGAGATCCCGTTCGGCGCCGGCTCAGGGGCCGCCGCCGTGCTCGCCGACCCGGCACTCGCCGACCGGCGCTTCGACGCCGTACTCGGGCTGCACTGCTGGCCAGGGCTACCCGCCGGAGCCCTCGGTGTCGACCGGACCACCGCGATGGCCGCCAAGGACGCCTTCCGCGTCGAGTTGGTCGGCCGGGCCGCACACGCCGCCACCCCGGCCAGCGGACGCGACGCCATTCTCGGTCTCGCCACCATCGTGACCACCCTGCACACCGCCGTCGCCCGCGCACAGAACCCTGACGATCTCGTCGCCTTCAACATCGGCACGATCACCGGCGGGGCCAGCCAGAGCCAGGTCGCCGAACGCGCCGAAGCGACCGGCACGCTGCGCACCCACGATCCGGCCGTCCGGGCCCGGCTCAAACAGGTGATCGAACGGGTCGCCGTCGGGCAGGCCGACGCTCTCGACCTCGACCTGCGCTTCACCTGGGCCAACGAGATGCCGCCGGTACGCAACGCGAAACGGCTCGTCGCCCTGGCCGACGCCGTACTGCCCGGTCTGGTCGACCTGCACCCGCTGTCGGTCCCACCGCTGACCACCGACGACTTCGCGCTGCTCGGCGCGCTCGGCCCCAGCTTGTACGTCAAACTCGGCGTGTCGAGCGGCACCGCCGGCGGCGCGCCACTGCACTCCGGCTCGTTCGACGTCGACGAACGGTGCATCGGCGTCGGGGTGACGGTGCTGGAACGGCTGACCCGGGCCGTTCTCGCCGGCGGGCTCGCCCAGCCCGGCACCACCGTCCCGGCACAGCCGTCCGCACGAGCCGAACCGGCACCGGCCACCGGGGCGGCGGACCGATGAGCTCCGGACTGCGGGTCGCCGTGCTCGGAGCCGGTGCGTTCGGCACCCGGCACGTGGCCGCCTACCGATCACTCGGTGTCACCGTTGACGCCCTCGTCGACCCCGACCCGGTTGCTCGGGAGCACGTTGCCCGGCGGTACGGCGTCAGCCGCACCTTCGGTTCCGTCACCGAACTGCTCGCCGCGGCCCGGCCCGACGCCGCCTCGGTCTGCGTACCCGGCCCGGTCCACCGCGCGGTCGCCGTCGCGCTGCTCGACGCCGGTGTGCCCGTACTGGTGGAAAAGCCGCTGGCCACGACGGTCGACGACGCCGCCGCGATCGTCGCGGCCGCCCAGGAGCGCGACGTGCTCTGCCAGCCCGGCCACATCCTGCGGTTCAGTCCCGCGCACCGGGCACTGTACGACGCCGTACGCGCCGGCCGACTCGGCCAGGTGCTGGCCGTCTCGTCGCGCCGGGACCGGCCGCGCACGTTGAGCCGACTCTTCCCGCACGAGCATCCCGCGCTGCTCACCGCGGTGCACGACATCGACCTCGCTCTGTGGTACGCGCAGGCGCCGGTGGTCGAGGTGCGCGCCACGGCCCGGACCCGACCCGGATCGGCCACGCCGGTCCTGGTCTGGGCGGAGCTGCGACACGCCAACGACGTCGTGTCGTCGATCCGCAACAGCTACCTGCTGCCCGAACACACGCCCAACCACACCAGCGACCTCGTCGAGGTGTACGGCACCGACGGGGTCGGTCACGTCGACCTCGCCCACCCCACCCTGCTGGTGCAGGCCGAACAGACCGAAGCGCCGGACTGGCAGGTGTCGCCCGCCGACGGCGGCGGTGCGCTCGCCGCCGAACTGCGGCACTTCCTGCACCGCGTCGACGGCGGGGACCCGACTCCGGTCGTACCGCTCGCCGACGGCCTGCACGTGGTCGAGGTCGCCGCCGCCATCGCCGCCAGCGCCGCCGCCGGCGGCGCCACCCACCGGATCCGCCACACCTCTCGCTGATTAGGAGCTTCACCGGATGAATCGACGACGTACCCTTGCCGGCCTCGCCGCCGCCGGGACGGCAGCCGCCGCGCTGCTCACCGGCTGCGGCGGTGACGACGGCACCGCCGACGGACCGGTCACCCTCAAGGTGCTGACCTGGGAGCCGGGCGGTGCCGAATACTGGCAGCAGGTCAAGAGCAGTTTCGAGGCCAGCCACCCGGACATCAAGCTGGAGATGGAATCGGTCCCGTTCGACAAGTACCCGGAGGTGCAGGGACCGTACATCACCTCCCAGTCCGGGCCGGACGTGATGGCCAACAACGCCGGGCTGGAGCTGTTCGATCGGCGCAACGCGTACGTGCCGCTCGGCGAGCAGGCGGCCGAGATCAACAAGGACCTGGTGTCCTACAGCGGCGCCTGCGAGGACTTCGACACCAGCAAGAACTGCTACGGGGTGCCGTTCTCCTATCAGGGCAACGTCCTCTACTACAACAAGGACGTGCTGGCCGCCGCCGGGCTCGACCCGGAACAGCCGCCGGCCACCTGGGACGAGTTCGGCGCGGCCTGCGAGGCGGTCGCCGCCACCGGCAAGACCTGCCTGGCGCTCGGGCTGTCCGGCACCTTCCCGGCGTACTGGGACTTCCCGGAGATTGCCCGCAACTACCTGACCGAGGACGACATCCGCGCCCTGCTGGCCGGCACCATCTCCTGGACCGACCCGAAACTGGTGTCCACACTGGAGAAGCTTGCGGAGATCACCACCAGCGGCTGGGCCAACGACAACGCCCCGTCGATCACCATGCTGCCCGATGGCGCGGACATCTTCCAGCGCGGTGACGCCGCCTTCGCCGGCACGATCATCTCCGACGCGGTGAACTGGCAGGCGTTCGGCGAGGCCCTCGGCGACGAGACCCTCGGCGTCACCCGCTGGCCGGTGATCAACCCGGACGCGCCGCTGGCGCAGAAGTTCTCCGGCATCGAAGGCGCCGTCTACGGCGTCACCCAGTGGAGCGACAAGAAGGACGCCGGTCTGACCTTCATCTCCTGGCTGGCCGGCAAGGAGAACGGCGAGCTGTGGGTGGAGTACGCCAAGGGGCAGCCGTTGAACACGAACGTGGACTCCGCGCTGCTGCCTGACTCACCGGCGTTCCTCAAGATTCAGGAACTGGTCGCCGACCCGACCCTGCACGCCGGCGTGATGCTCTCCGGCCCGGAGGCCGACGCGCTGGCCCGCGGCTGGCAGCAGGTCACGCTGGGCCAGCTCACCGTTGACGCCTGGGCCGAACAGATGCAGCAGGCCCTGGAACGCAGCCCGACCAAGCAGCAGAACTGACCGCCGCGTCGGTGGGCAGGCATGGCACCGCCTGCCCACCGACCGGTACCCCTGCCAGGCTAAGGACACCGCGATGACGATCTCCACCGCGCCGGCACCGGAGCCGACGTCCGCCGACCGGACGCCCGGAACCGCCCGCCGACCGGCCCGCCGCCACCGGCATGCCCGCGAGTGGTGGCTGGCCGCGCTGCTGGTGTCCCCGGCGTTGGCGCTGGCCGTGGCGTTCAAACTGGTGCCGCTGGTACGGGGCGTGATCACCAGCATGGAGTCGTCGGCGGGCTTCGGCGGTGCCACGTTCGCCGGTGCCGACAACTACCTGCGGATGCTCGACGACCCGATGGTCATCACCAGCTTCCGCAACGCGCTGCTGGTGGTCGCCACTCTGCCGGTGTGGGTGGTGCTGCCACTGGTGCTGGCGGTGCTGATCCACCAGCGGGCCCCCGGCTGGAAGTTCTTCCGGGCCGTCTACTTCGTCCCGTACACGATCGCGCCGATCGTCGTCGGCATCATGTTCCGCCAGATTCTCGCCCCCGACGGCCCGATCAACGCCGGCCTGCGCACGATCGGGCTCGACCCGTTGGCGATCGCCTGGCTCAACGGCCGCTACAGCGCACTCTTCTCGCTGGTCGCCGTCGCGTTGTGGAGCTTCTTCGGGCTCGGGGTAATGACCTACCTGGCCGGGCTGGCCACCATCCCCGACGAGATGCTCGAAGCGGCGTACCTCGACGGGGCCGGCTTCTGGCGACGGCTGTTCTCGATCGTGGTGCCGATGCTGCGCCCGACCGTGGCGTACTGGAGTGTGCTGTGCGCCTCCGGGGTGCTGATCTGGCTGTTCCCGCTGATCTACGCGCTGACCCAGGGCGGCCCCGGTGACGCCACCATGCTGCCGGAGTACCTGGTCTTCCTGACCACCTTCACCTTCCTCGACCGCGGTTACGGCTCCGCGATCGGCATCGCCCTGTTCGTCTTCGTCGCCGTGCTGTCGATCTTCTCCGTGCGGCACATGTTCAAAGAGGGGACCCGCAAGCCGCGATGAGCCGACGGACCACCGCCCGACTCGGGCGCTACCTACTGACGTTCGCGCTGGTCGTCGTCGCGGTCGCGGCGATCTACCCGCTGCTGTTCACCGTGATCAGCTCGCTGAAGACGCAGTACGGCTTCGCCGAGGATCCGCTCGGGCTGCCGACCACCGGGGTGACCCTGGAGAACTACGTCGAGGCGTTCCGCCGGATGGACATGCCCCGGCTGCTGCTCAACTCGCTGATCACCACCGCGGGCGGGCTGGTGCTGTCGGTGCTGGCCGCGCTGCTCGTCGCGTACGCGGTGACGAAGCTGCGCTTCCGCGGCGGCAAGGCCGTCTTCCTGCTGATCATCATCACGCTGACCATCCCCAGCCAGGCGATCATCTACCCGCTCTACCAAACCGTGCTCGACCTGGGCATGTCCGGCGAATACCAGGGGCTGATCCTGGCGTACGCGGCGTTCGGCCTGCCGCTGGGCACCTACCAGCTGGCCGGCTACTTCCAGCAGGTGCCCGACGAGCTGATCGAAGCCGCCCGGATGGACGGTGCCGGGCACTTCACCATCCTGTTCCGGCTCCTGGTGCCGATCGCCACCCCGGCGCTGGCCGCGCTGGCCATCTTCAACTTCGTGTGGATGTGGAACGACCTGCTGCTGCCGCTGGTCATCATGGGCGGGTCGGACTCCAAGACCCTGATGGTCGGGGTGTCGCTGCTGTCCGGCCAGTACGACGTGTCGGTGCCGCTGGTCAGCGCCGGCCTGATCGTGGCGCTGCTGCCGGTGCTGATCGTCTACCTGGTGTTCCAGCGGCAACTGGTCTCCGGCGCGCTCGCGGGCTCCGGCAAGTGAGCGCACCCGCCGACAGCGAGGCGCCGGGCGCGCAGCTGTGTTACGTGTACCGGCTGCGGCCCGGCGCCGGGCAGGAGTACGAGCGGCGACACGCCGAGGTCTGGCCGGAGTTGTCGGCGCTGATCGACGAGGCCGGCATCTACGACTACCGCATCTACCGGCACGGGCTGCTGCTGATCTGCGTGCTGCGGACCCGCAACGGCTTCGGTCACGCCAGTCGGGTCACCGCCGCGTCGCAGGTGCAGGCCCGGTGGACCCGTTCGCTGGCACACCTGTTCGCCGAGGTCGCCGACGCCGACGGCGAGCCGCTGTGGGCGTACCCGGTCTTCGACCATCCGGGCCACCCACCGCCGCCCGCTGCTCCCTCGCCGCCGCCCGCCTGACGGCCATGGGCGGCGGATGCGCTACGGTCCAGGCGCGGACCTGCCCCGCTCACGCGGACAAGCAGGTCTGCTTGTGTTTCACCCTCGCATCGGGCCGTCGACGGCGCACCGTCGGCTAATCTGGACGTCATGTACACGGGTACCGGGTCGCTGAGGCTGCGCGCCGCCGCCTGACGGCAGCGCGTACCTTTCCCTTTTCTCCGCTGCCGTCCCAGGCGTCCATGCCGGGCGGCGCTCTCGCGTGCCTTCCCGGCTCTCGATCCGAGACCGCGGAGAAACCCTGTGCCTCAGCACCACCTTGATGCCACCGCGAGCCCGAACGCCGCCGGCCCGGCCGGCGACCGCTTCACCAATGACGCCGGCGACCGCATCACCGACCGCGCCGACGGCCTCGTCCCCGCTCGGGACAACGCCCAGCTCACCGCCGCCGGGCTGACCGTGCGGCGCGGCGGGCGGCTCGTCCTCGACCAGGTCGATCTCACCGTGGCCACCGGCACCCGGCTCGCCGTCGTCGGCGAGAACGGCCGAGGTAAGACCACCCTGCTGCACGCCCTGGCCGGGCGGCTCACCCCGGACGCCGGCACCGTGCACCGCGTCGGCACCTTCGGCCTCGCCGAACAGGAACTCGACGCCGCCGACGGGGTGACGGTTGGCGAGCTACTTGACGCGGCGCTCGCCGGCCCGCACGCCGCGCTGGCCGCGTTCGCGCAGGCCACCGCTGATCTCAGCGACGGTGTCCCTGGTGCCGACGAGGCGTATGCCGACGCGTTGGCGCGCTGCGAGGCGTTCGACGCCTGGGACGCCGACCGGCGACTGGACGTCGCCCTCGCCGAGTTGGGTGCCTGCGGTGACCGGCCGCGACCGCTGAACACCCTGTCGGTCGGGCAGCGTTACCGCGTCCGGCTGGCCTGCCTGCTCGGCGCGGACCTGGACCTGCTGCTGCTCGACGAGCCCACCAACCATCTCGACGCCGCCGGGCTGGACTTCCTCACCCGTCGGCTGCGCGAACACCGAGGCGGCGTCGTCGTGGTCAGCCACGACCGCGCGCTGCTCGCCGACGTCGCGAACCAGGTCCTCGACCTCGACCCGAGCCAGGACGGCCGGCCGCGTCGTTACGGCGGCGGCTACGCCGGTTGGCGCGAGGGCCGGGCCCGTGATCGAGCCCGCTGGGAGCAGGAGTACGCCGCCCAGCAGGACGAACAGCGGCGGCTGCAGCAGGCGTTGACGCAGGCGCAGGCGCGGCTACGCACCGGGTGGCGGCCGGACAAGGGCACCAACAAGCATCAGCGGCAGACCCGCACGCCAGGGGTGGTGCAGGCGGTCAACCGGCACCGCGCCGCGTTGGAGGCCCATCGGATCACCGTGCCGGAGCCGCCGCTGGAGCTGCGCGTACCGCCGCTGGGGCGGCGACGTGACGCGCACCTGGTCACCACGGTGGCCGTGGCCGTGGCCGGCCGGCTCGACGCGCCGGTGTCGATGACGCTCACGCAGGCAGGCCGGCTGCTGGTCACCGGGCCGAACGGTGCCGGCAAGTCGACGCTGCTCGCCGTGCTCGCCGGTACCCTGGAGCCCACGTCGGGCACCGTACGCCGGTCGGCGGACACCCGGGTGGCGCTGGTGGCTCAGGAGTCACCTCGGCTGACCGACGCCGATTCGGCGGCCCGGGCGTACGACGACCACGTTGATCGGTTGATCGCCCACGGGTATCTGACGCAGGCCGAGGCCGTCGGGTTGGTCGGCCTCGGCCTGCTCGATCGCGCCGCCCGCGCTACACCGGTGGGCCGGCTGTCCACCGGCCAGTTGCGCCGGCTGGAACTCGCGATGCGGCTGGCCGAGCGCCCTGATCTGCTGATCCTCGACGAGCCGACCAACCATCTGTCGATCGCCTTGGTCGACGAGCTCGTCGCGGCCCTCGACGTCACCGGCGCGGCGGTGGTGATCGCCTCCCACGACCGGCAACTACTGCGCGACCTGCACCGCTGGCCCCGGCGGGCGGTCGGCGCCGGATGAGCGCGAACCTACGAGCAGCAGCCGCCTTCGGCTGGACTGCCCGACCCGACTGCGACGGGCTCGCCGGTGTTGGCTGGCTGGTTCTGGGCGGCGGGCTGGTTCTGGGCGGCGGATGCGCCGATGTCGTCGGAGTCGCCCTTGACCACGTACACCTCCCACGGCTCGTTGCCCGGGCCACGGACCCACACCTTGTCCTGCACCGCGTAGCAGCAGGACGTGTCGTTTTCGGTGAGGGTGATCAGACCGGCCTCGGTGAGCCGGTCGGTCGCGGCGGTGACCTGCGCGCCGTCGAAGACCTCGACGCCGAGGTGGTCCAGTGCGGTCGGCTGGTCGGGGGCGCCTTCGAGCAGCACCAGCTTGAGTGGCGGCTCGGCGATCGCGAAGTTGGCGTAGCCGGGGCGCCGCTTGGCGGGCTCGACGCCGAACAGCTTGGTGTAGAAGGCGACCGACGCTTCCAGGTCGGCGACGCGCAGGGCGAGTTGGACACGGGACATCCCGCACCTCCAGCACTGATTAGACGAATATCTAGGCAGCAAGCTTGCGCGCTGTCTTGATGATCGTCAAACTAGACGCGTGTCGAGACAAGAGTTGCCGGTCGTGCCGGACACGTCAACCTGCTGCGCCCCGCTGACCGACCAGGCGCTCACCGACGAGGCGGCGGCGAGCCTGGCCCCCGGCTTCAAGGCCCTTGGCGACCCGGTACGCCTGCGACTGCTGTCGCTGATCGCGTCCCAGGCCGGCGGCGAGGTGTGCGTCTGCGACCTGACCGAGGCGTTCACCCTGACCGGGCCGACGATCTCCCACCACCTGAAGGTGCTGCGGGAGGCCGGTCTGATCGACTGCGAGCGCCGGGGCACCTGGGTGTACTACTGGATCGCCCCGACCCGGCTCGCCGCCCTGTCCCGGCTCCTCGACGTCGCCACCACCACCGGAGCCGGACGGTGACCGCCGCCGGTGCGACGCCACCGGTGGTCCTCACCTCGATGACCGACGCGCACCGCGACGCCGTGCTCGACATCTACCGCCTCGGCATCGCCACCGGCGACGCCACCTTCGAAACCGAACCACCCGGCTGGGACAGGTTCACCGCCACCCGGTTGCCGGACCACCGCTGGGTCGCCGTCGACGCCGATGCCGCTCACCTCACCGTCCTCGGCTGGACCGCCTGCACCCCGGTCTCCGACCGGTGCGTCTACGCCGGGGTCGTCGAACATTCCGTCTACGTCCACCCGGGCGCCCGAGGGCGCGGCGTCGGCCGGCTGCTGCTCCGGCAGTTGATCGCCTCAACCGAGCAGGCCGGCATCTGGACCATCCAATCTGGAATATTTCCCGAGAACACCGCCAGCCTCGCCCTGCACCACACCTGCGGTTTCCGCACCATCGGCACCCGTGAGCGCGTCGGCCGCCACCACGGCCGCTGGCGCGACGTCGTTCTGCTCGAACGCCGCAGCCCGATCATCGGCTGACGCCTGATCGGCGCCCAGACCGGCGACGGCGGCCGGATGATCGGATCGGGCCACGACGGTCGGGCGCCGCCAGGGTGCGCTCGGCCAGGCTGGACGTCGAAGGGAGGCCTACGTGATCTCGGCACTCAACCGGCTGGTCGACCTCGTCGAGGAGCACCTGACCGAGGAGCTCGACGTGGACGCGCTGGCCAGGACGCTCGGCACGACCCAGTACCACCTGCGGCGGATGTTCTCGTCGCTGGCCGGGATGCCGCTGTCGGAGTACGTACGCCGACGCCGGATGACGGTCGCCGCCGCCGAGTTGGTGCGCGGCGACGACGATCTGCTGAGCATCGCCGTCCGGCACGGGTACGGCTCGACCGAGGCGTTCGGACGGGCGTTCCGGGCGGTCCACGGTGTCGGCCCGAGTGAGGTACGCCGCGACGGAGGCCCCCTTCGCAGCCAGTCACAGCTCAGGTTCCGCCTGACCGTCGAAGGGAGCATCCCGATGGACACCCGTATCGTCGACCGGCCCGAGTTCCGGCTCGTTGGACACGCGACCCGGGTCCCGCTGATCCACCACGGCGTCAACCCGCACATCCAGCAGCACATCGCCGCACTGCCGGCGCAGGAGCATGTGCGGCTGAAGGCGCTGTGCGGCACCGAGCCGGCCGGCATCTTGCAGGTCATCGCCGATCTCGACCCGGAAGCCACCGAAGGCAGCGAGCTGACCTACCTGCACGGGGTCGCGGTCGAGGCGGAGACGCCCACGCCCGCCGACCTGGACGCCGTGGCTGCGCCGGCCGGCAGGTGGGCGGTCTTCCACGTCGCCGGGTCGTACCCGCAGGCCCTGCAGTCGGCCTGGGCGGCGACGGCGACCGACTGGTTTCCGTCGAATCCGTGGCGGCTGCGGCCAGGTCCGTCGATGGTCGCGGTGCTCGACCGCGCTGCCGATTTCAGCACCGCGACCTGCGAACTGTGGCTACCGGTCGAACCGGCCTGAGGTCGCTGGGCCGCAGCGTGAGGTCACCGGGCCGCTGCGTCGCCGCGCTGGCGGCGCAGCATCAGCCGGGCGATGAGCACCGGCGCCAGATGCAGGACGGCGGCGATCATCCCGGCGAGCACCGCGATCTGACCGACCGACAGCCCTTGCCACGCCAACACCAGTGCCGCGCAGGCGATGGTGAGCAGCGCGCCGCGCACGGCACGCAACAGGATCCGGCTGGGCGGGGCGTCCGCGCCCTGCTCAGCCGGGGTGGCGGGCCGCCGGACCAGGGTGGTGACGACCGCCGAGATCGCGATCAGCGTGGCGAACTGCAGGGCCCACAGCGCGGTCGCCGCGACGCTGGCCCCGCTGGTCGCCGCCGGCGCGACGGCGGTCGCCGCCGCGAGGACGACGAAGGCCGGCAGCCAGCTGAAGACATAGGCGAGCAGCGCGACCCGGACCAGTCCGACCGCTCCGGGTTGCTGGATCTGCGGCTGGACCTGCTGCGCGATACGACCCATCAGCTCGTCGGAGGCGTACACCAGTTGCCGGTTTGGCCGGATCTCGGGCGTCGGTTGCGACATGCCGACAAGCGTATCGACCCGTCGCTCGTCCGACCTGTCGGAATTGGGGTGACAGGTACCCCGTCCGGGGCTGTTGGGCTCAGACGGCGTAGGCGACGGAGCCGTCGGAACGCAGCGGGATCCGGCTCAGTGGCCGGCCGGTGAGGTCCAGTGGTGCGGCGTCGGTCAGGTCGAGGGTGACGCCGAGGCCCGGCTGGTCGGGCACCGGCAGGAAGCCGCCGTCACGGCGGACCGCCGGGCGGGCGGGGCCGGTGGCGGGGGTGTCGTCCAGTGGCGAGTACTCCTGGACGACGAAGTTCGGGATCGCCGCGTCGAGGTGCACCGACGCCATGGTCAGCAGCGGGCCGAGGCAGTTGTGGGTGACCACGGCGGCGTGGTGCGCCTCGGCCAGGGCGGCGATCTTACGGGCGTGACTGAGTCCGCCGGCCAGGCCGACGTCGGGGCGCACGTACTGGGCACCGCCCTGGGCGAGCAGCTCCTTGAACTCCCAGATGGTGTGCAGTCGTTCGCCGTTGGCCATCGGTACGCCGGCCGCCCGACGCGCCACGTCGGCCTGGCTGCTGACGCTGTCGATCTGGATCGGGTCCTCGACCAGCAGCGGCAGGTGCCGGGCCAGTGCGGGTACGACCGATTCGGCCTGCAGCGGGGTGAGTTTGCGGTGCAGTTCGATCAGCAGGTCGACGTCGGGCCCGACGGTGTCGCGTACGGCTGCGGTGGTGGCTTCGGTCTGCGCGACCAGCCGGGCCACCGACAGGTTCGCGTAGTCGGCCGGCAGCGGGTCGAACTTGACGGCGGTGAAGCCGTCGGCGACGGCGGCCGCCGCCTGGGCGGCCAGGTCGTCGGCACCGGTGCCGCCCAGCAGCAGGTGCAGCCGGATCCGGTCCCGGACCTGGCCGCCGAGCAGCTGCCAGACGGGTACGCCGAGTCGCTTGCCGAGCAGGTCCCACAGCGCGATGTCGATCGCGGAGACGGCGGCGGTGAGCACCGAGCCGCGGAACGGTCCCATCCGGTACAGGTGGTGCCAGTGGTGCTCGATCCGGCGTGGGTCTGCGCCGAGCAGGTACGGGCGGAAGGCTTCGACCACGGCGTGCACCGCCGCCGGGTATCCCCAGCAGGCGGACTGGCCGACGCCGGTCAGCCCGTCGGCGGTGTGCACCTGGACGAAGTGCGCGTCGCCGAGCACCACCGAGTCCACGGCGGCGATCTCCATAGCTGCCCCCAGAAAATTTGAGACCTATAACGGCCAGAAACTTGCCATCTCACTCTTCCATAGCATGACATCCCTGGTCTAGGCTCCGTTCTCAACGGACTGCAATAAGGGACTAATGAGCGTTGGGGGTGTGATGGGGCTGCCGGACGACTACCGGTCGATGGCCCGGATCCGCCGGTTCGAGGAGCGGCTGACCGCTCTCAAGGACGGCGGCGAGATCCCGGGGTCGATCCACCTGTGCAACGGTCAGGAGGCGATCCCGGTCGGTGCCTGCCGTACGCTGCGTGACGGCGACTACGTGACTGCCACCTACCGTGGTCACGGCTGGGCGATCGCTCGCGGCGTCGACCTCGCCGGACTGTTCGCCGAGATGATGGGCCGCGACAGCGCGCTGTGCGGCGGCCGGGCCGCCTCCCCGTACCTGTCGGATCCGAGCCGCTGGTTCGTCGGCGAGAACTCCATCGTCGGCGCCGGGGTGCCGGTGGCCGCCGGGGCCGCGTTGACCGCGCAGCGCACCGGCTCCGGCGCGGTCTCGGTGGTGAGCATCGGCGACGGCGCGATGAATCAGGGCAACGTGCACGAGGCGATCAACATGGCCGCCGTGCTGGACCTGCCGCTGGTCGTCGTCGTGGAGAACAACGTCTACTCGGAGATGTCGCGGATCGAAGACATGGTCCGCGTCCGCCAACTCGCCGAGCGGGCACCCGGCTACGGCGTACCCGGTCGGGTCGTCGACGGCAACGACCCGGACGCGGTCGCGGTCGCCGTCGACGAGGCGGTGGCCCGCGCCCGCGAGGGCTCCGGCCCATCCATCGTGGAGGCAATGACCGAACGCCTGGTCGGGCACTACAGCGGCGACGCCCAGCACTACCGGCCGGCCGGCGAGATCGCCGCCGCCCGCCAGCGTGAGCCGCTCGCCCGCATCCGGCAGGCCGCCGACGCGGCGCTGACCGCCGCCCTGGACGCGATCGACGCCGAGGTGGACGCCGAGATCGAAGCCGCCGTCGCCGCCGCCCGCGCCACGCCGCTGCCCGACCCGGCGACCGTCAAGGAGCACGTCCATGTCTGAGTCCCTGCGCTACATCCAGGCCGTCAACGCCGCCCTCACCTGGGCGTTGGACAGCCGGGACGACACCATCTACTTCGGCGAGGACGTCGCCCTGCCCGGCGGGCCGTTCGGCGCCACGAAAGGGCTGCACAAGCGGTTCGGCTCGGCGCGGATCTTCGACACCCCGATCTCCGAGTCCGGCTTCCTCGGCATGGCGCTCGGCGCGGCCATGACCGGCCTGCGGCCGATCGCCGAGATCATGTACGCCGACTTCTCGTTCGTCGCGATGGACCAGTTCGTCAACCAGATCCCGACGATCCACTACGCCAGCAACGGCCGGTGGCGGGTGCCGTTGGTGATCCGGATGCAGCAGGGCTACTCCCCGGGCGCCTGCGCGCAGCACTCGCACTCCCCGGAGGCGTACTTCGCGCACACCCCCGGACTACGGCTGGCTCTACCGGCCACTGCGGACGACGCGTTTCAGATGCTGCGTACCGCCGTGGTCAGCGACGACCCGGTGGTCGTCGCCGAGGCCCGGATGCTGTACCCGACCCGGGGCGAGGTGCGCACTGACGCCGCGGTGGAGCCGGTCGGCGGCGCGCGGGTGGTCCGCCCTGGCACCGACGTCACCGTGGTCGCCTGGTCCCGGATGGTGTCCGCGTCGGTGGACGCCGCCGGGCAGTTGCACGCCGACGACGGTATCGACGCCGAGGTGATCGACCTGCGTTGGCTCAACCCGCTCGACTTCGACACCGTCGCGGCGTCGGTGGCCCGTACCGGCCGGCTCGTCGTGGCCCACGAGGCCAACCTGACCGGCGGCTTCGGTGCGGAGATCGCCGCCCGCGCCGCCGCCGAGTGCTTCGCCGACCTGCGTGCCCCCGTCGCCCGGGTCGCCTGCCCGGACGTGCCGATGCCGGCCGCACCGGCGTTGCAGGCCGCCGTCGTGCCGGAGGCCGCCGACGTGGCCGCCGCCGTGCGCCGGACGGTCGGCGCGTGACCAGCGGCGGCCGGGCCGTCACCCTGGCGGAGGATCCGGCGGCGGAGGATCCGGCGGCGGCCACACCGGCCAGCGGTACGGCCTCCCTGCTGGCCGGGCGCCGGGTCGTGGTGGTCGGCGGTGCCTCCGGCATCGGGCTGGCCACCGTCCGGGCCGCCACCTCGGCCGGCGCCGCCGCAGTCGCCGTCCTCGACGCCGACGGAGCCGGTGCGGCCCGCGCCGCCGAGCAGGTCCGCCACCTCGGTGTCACGGCGTACTCCCGTCAGGTCGACGTCACGGTCGAGATTGAGGTGGCCGACGCGTTCGACGGCGTCGCCGCCGCCTGGGGCGGCATCGACGCGGTGCTGCACGTCGCCGGGATCATGCAGGGCCAGGGCCTCGACGTGACCGACGTGCCGATCGAGCTTTGGCACCGGGTGCTCTCGGTCAACCTGACCGGGCCGTTCCTGGTCGCCAAGCACGCCGTGCCGCACCTGGCCGCCGGCACCGGGGTGCTGGTGCTGGTCGGCTCCAAGGCGGGCGTGCTGACCGGCTCCGGGTCGGTACCCTACGGCGCGAGCAAGGGAGGGTTGCACGGTCTGGCGCTGACCCTGGACCGCCAGCTTCGCGCACGAGGGGTCAGAGTGCACGCGCTCTGCCCCGGCGACATCGACACCCCGTTGATGCGCCGCTCGCTGGACGAGGCGCGGGCCAACGGGGTCGATGCCGGCCGAGTCGCCGGCATCGAAGCCGGCCTGGGCCGGCCGGAAGATGTGGCGTCGGCGTTGGTGCTACTCGCGGCACCACTGTCGGCCAGCATCACCGGCACCGTCTACACCGGCTGAACGGCCCGGCTGAGCAGCCCGCCCGCGAGCCGGCGACGACGTGGAGGCAGCAACACATGATCGGCATCATCGGGCCGGAGGATTCCATCCGGCTGGTCCAGGAGGTCGCCGCCGGCGAAGGGCGGCCCGGCGAACTCGCCAGCCGCGCGTACGCCCGGCCGGAGCAGGCCCCGGAACTGGCCCGCGAGCTCGACAAGCTCTGCCAGGTACTGCTGTTCACCGGTCGGATCCCGTACGCGCTGGCCACCGCCGCCGGTGACCTGCGGGCCGAGGTCGACTACATCCGCCACGGCGGCATCGACCTCTACCGCACCCTGTCCCGGATGCTGCTGGCCACCGGCGGTCAACTGCCGACGGTCAGCGTCGACACCATCGAGGCCGCAGTGGTGCGGGAGACGTACCACGACATCGAGGTGCCCGCACCGACCGAGATCCTGCCGATCGCCGACTCGACCGGACTGCTCTACGCCACCCTCGACGACGTCACCGCCTACCACCGCGACCGGTATGCCGCCGGTGCCGTCGAAGCCTGCCTGACCTGCCTCGGTGCGGTGCACCGCGACCTGCGCGAGGCGGGCGTGCCGGTCTGGCGGGTCGAGCACACCCGCGCGTCGGTGCGCGACGCGCTACGCCGCGCCTGGCTGGCCGCCGAGATCCGGCAGTCCCGGGCCACCCAGATCGCCGTCATGATGATCGAATTCGCCGAGCCGACCAGCCGGCGGCACGACCCGTACGAGGTGGAACGGCAGCGGCTGCGGCTGCGCGAGGCGCTGCTGGAACACGCCGAACGGATGCGCGGGCGGCTCAGCATGATCGACGACCGGACGATGGTGATCACCACCACCCGGGGCACCGTGGACAGTGCCCTCGCCCGCCACCGGGCCGGCCACGCCTCCCTGCTCACCCTGCGCGGCGTCGACGGCGGCCACACCGTCGGCTTCGGCGCCGGCACGACGATCGCCGCCGCCGAGGACAACGCCCGCAAGGCCCTCGCGTTGAGCCGGGGCAGTGGTGACACCCACGTCGTCTTCCCCGACGGGGAGATCCACTCCAGCCGGGTGAGCCCGGTCAAGCAACGCCTGCGGGAGACCGCGCCCGGCATCCTGCGCGTCTCCGAGCAGCTCAAGCTCGGCCCGCTGTCCACCCGACGGCTGCTGGAGGCGCTGCATCAACTGGACCCCAACGAGGTCACCGCCCGCGGCCTGGCCGACGCATACGGGGTGGAGGCCCGCTCGGCACGCCGGCTGCTCAACTCGCTGCGCGCCGCCGGCTACGCCGACGAGGTCGGAGTGCATGTCAGCACCGGAGCCGGCCGCCCGCAGACGGTCTACCGGGTGGCGATGCAGCGGCTGTTCGAAGCGATTGGCGGTGACGCGTGAAGTTCGAGCCAACCTACCTGGTCACCGCCAGGTACGCCGCCGACGCGGCGCAGCGGCGCGGGCCGCACCGGTCCGCTCACCTGGACCGGGTCGCCACCCTGCTCGCCGACGGCACCGCGCTGGTCGCCGGCGCGTACGCCGATCTGAGCGCGTCGGTGCTCATCGTGCGGGCCGCCGACGCCGCCGCCGCCCGTGCGGTGTGCGAGGCCGACCCGTACTGGCGGCACGGGGTGTGGACCGCCATCGAGGTGGCCGAGTACCTGGCCGCCACACCACAATCCCTCGGGAGGTAGACATGTCGCAGTTACGACGGATTGCCGGAGTCCAGGTACGCGGTGCCGAATCCGCGCCGTACGCTGCCCGGCTGCTCGCCGAGACCTTCGGCAGCTCCACCGACGGGGTGCCGGTGCACCTCGACGCCGACCCGGCGCTGCCGGAGGGCGCCTACCGGATCGAGGTTCCGGCCGGTGGCGGGCCGGGCGCGGACCCGACCGGTGACGGTGGGATCCGGCTGACCGGCGACCCGTTCGCCGGCCTGATCTACGCCGCCCGGGAGCTGACCGAGCTGACCACCGAACGCGGGGTCCCGGTGGGGGTACGGGAGCAGGCACCCGGGCTGGCGCTGCGCACCCTGTGGACCTGGGACCACTCGACCAACTGGGATCTGCGCCAGCTCGGCCAGCAGGAGATCGGCGCGCTCAACCCGTACGCCAAGTCAGCCGACGCGTTCGGCGCCGACTACCGGCGACTGGTCGACTTCTGCAGCCGGGAGCGGATCGGCGGGATCGTCGTGTACGGGCTGCTGCGCGACGCGCACGGCGGAGTCGACGCGGCCCGCGACCTGTGCGCGTACGCCAACGAGCGGGGCGTGCGGATCATCGCCGGGATCGGGGTCAACGCCTACGGCGGCATCTACTTCGACGGCCGGCACCGCTACAACCTGGCGACCTGGCTGCGGCAACGCCCCGACCTGGCCGCCGAGCTGCCGAAGAAGATCGGCTTTGACATCGACGAGTTCGGCGATCTGCACTTCCCGGCCAGCGAGTACATGATGGCCGCCTGCCCGTCGCAGCCGGACAATCTGGCCTGGAATCGCGACGCCGTCGACTGGCTGCTGGAGACGATCCCGGTGGGCGGGATCAACTTCGAGACCGGCGACTACGGCAGTTGCGCCTGCGCTCGGTGCACCCGGCGCACCGGCGGTGAACGCACCTCCTGGTCGTACGAGGCGATGCGGTCGGTCTACCCTGCGCTGCTGGACACGGCCCGGCGTACCGGGCCGGCCGGGGTGCCGCTGCGGCACCTGGTCGAGGTCTACTGGGACAACATCTTCGACCTGCCGGCACAGCGTCCGCTGGCCGACCTGCCCGACGACGTGGCCTACCAGTACTGCGTCAACCGGGGGTTCTGGTACGACAACCGGGACCGGTTGACCGCCGCGCACGTCGAAGCGCTACCGCACACGGCGAACGTGCTGCGTACCCACGCCGGATCGCAGTGGAACCGGCAGCGGCACTCCTGGGTGCCGCAGCTGTACGCCGACATGGCGGCCCGGGTCGGCGCGGCCGGCATGCGGGGGCTGACCATCTTCGGCGAGGCGGGCGCCTACCACCCGACGAACGAGATCAGCTATCTGGCGTACGCCCGGTTCGGCTGGAACCCGGAGCTGGACTGGGCGGACTTCTGGCGCGACGAGGTCGCTCCCCGGTTCGGTGGCGGGGCCGAGGCGGAGGCGTTCCGCGACGGCGCCGGGCTGCTCGACGCCCCGGCGGCTGACGCCGTCGCACTGGACAGGGTGCGCACCGACGCGCTCGGCATGGTCGCCGCGACCAGCGGTGCGGTGCAGCGCCGGTGGCTGTGGCTGGCCGAACGGGCCGCCCGATACGCGTACAGCGCCGGCTGAGTCCGGCGGCGCGACCAGTCGGCAGGGTCGCCAGCCACTGGGCGCCCCGTCACGCCAGCGGGTCGAGGTGCCGCCGCAACTCGGCCGCGAACCGGGCGCTGACCTTTGCCGGGGCCAGGGCTTCGACGTGGTCACGGACCGCCGCACGGACCGGCTCGGCACGGTCCCAGGCCCCACCGGACTCGGTGATCGTCTCGGCGGTCTTGTCCGGGTCGGACAGGTCGAACCGGCGCAGCGCGGCGTCCGGCAGCAGACCACCGACGGTGGTGCCGGTCGACACGTACGCCGGCAGGCCGAATCCGGCGGTCAGCGCCAGCGCGCCGGAGTTCAGCGACGACCGGTACGGGTAGACGGCGGCGTCGGCCGCCCGCAGGAAGTACTGCACGTCGGTGTCGGGCGCGAAGCCGGGATGAAAGATCACCGCCGGGTGCTCGGCGGCCCGGCGCATGAACTCGGGGCCGCCGGCCTCCTCGCGTACCTTGCCGGCGACCAGCCAGCGCAGCCGCAGGTCGTGCCGGACCGCGACGTCGAGCGCGTCGAGGAAGTCGCCGTGCCCCTTGTACGGCCGGACCTGCCCGAAGGTGACCAGCACCCGGGCGCCGAGCGGAATGCCGAGATGGCTGCGGGCGGCGGGCCGGTCCACCCAGTCCGGATAGGCACCGGCGAAGGTCGGGTGCGGGGCGATCACCACGCGTCGGGGCTCGGCTCCGAAAGTGTCCCGCAGGATGTCGAGGTGGCTGTCGTGCATCAGGTGCACCACGTCGGCGGCGGCGAGCATCACCTGGCGCAGCCGGGTTTCGGTCGCCCGGTGCACGGTCTCGTGCGGAAGCAGGTTGTGCACCGTCCAGACCAGCCGTACGCCCTGGTCGCGCAGGGTGTCCAGCCGCTCGGCGAAGGCATCGACCGCCGCTTCGGCCTGGCTGGTGGTGGTGCAACCGGAGGTGACGTCGTAGAGCCAGTGCACATGCAGCACCCGGCCGATGCCGTCGGGCAGTGCGGGCAGCAGCTTGTCCATCTGGTCGAGCCGGCGGACCCGGATCGGCGTCAGGTTGTGCTGGGAGAACCGGCTGTACAGCAACGACTGGTACGGATTGGCCGTGTCGACCGGCCAGTGCAGCCAGGCGACCGGGGGGCGGTCGGTGTCGGACCAGTCGGCGGCGGCCAGCGCGCTCAGCGCGTCGTCAAGCAGGTGTCCGTCGGAGGTGCCACGGCGCCAGGGAACGATCACGGCTACCCACCGTACCGTGCACCGGTGCCGGCGGCGACCGCTCGGCCGACGGATGTGCTGGCCGGGTCGCCGGCGCGCACCTCGACGACGCCGCCGGTCGCCGCGAGTCGGGTGAGGACACTGGCGGTGAGCTGGTCTCGCAGGTCGGACGGCAACTCAGCCCAGGCAGGACGCCAGTACGACAGCGGTGCGGCTCGGCCGGTGACGGTGGCCTCGATCGGGGCTGCCGGATCGGGTCGGTGCAGGGTGAGCCGGACTGCGTCGCCGGCCGGTCGACCTGCGGGCGGCGGGTCGGCGACCGGGGTCGGCCGGTCGGTGGTTGCGGGCGGCGGGTCGGCGGCCGGGGCCGGTGCGCCGACGCCGACGGACCGGACCCGCCGCTGCTCGGTCTCGTTCGCCGCCCCGCGCTGCACCAGCCGGAGCAGGGCCGCCGTTATGCCCTGACGATCGCCCTTGCGCTCGGCGATGCCGGCAAGAAGACGAACGTCGCTCGCGGTAACGTTCGGGCTGTAGAGTTGCGCCGCTGGCCGGCCGGCCATGCGCTGTAACCGACCAACCATCCGCCGTGCCGGGCGCAGCACGCGACGTACTCTACGAATCAGGGTCACCGATCCAGATTACCCAGTCGTGACGTGAGGTGAACGCGGTGCCATCCCCGACGGTCAGCGTCGTCGTGCCGGTCTACAACACAGAGAAATGGCTCGCGGAAGCGCTCGGATCGATCGAACGCCAGCCTGGTCGGGACCTGGTAGAGGTCGTCGTGGTCGACGACGGCTCGACTGACGGATCAGCCGAGATCGCCCAGCGGTACGCAGGCCAGGCCACCGCGGTGCGCTACGTCCGGCAGGACAACGCCGGGCTCGGCGCGGCCCGCAATCACGGCGTGCGCCTCGCCACCGGCCGTTACCTGGCGTTCCTCGACTCGGACGACATCTACCCGGACGGCGCGCTCAGTCACCTGACCGGGCTCGCCGACCGCCACGAGGCGGCGATCGCCGTCGGCGACATGCAAGGGCTGCCGCCCCGGCCGAACCCCGCCTGGCGTCGTGAACTGCTCATCGGTGAACGGGTCGTCGAGCACATCGCGCACGCCCCGGACCTGGTTGGCAACCCGTCGGCCTGCAACAAGATCTTCCGCCGGGATCTGGTCGACGCGGTCGGCGTCACGTTCACCGAGGGCACCGCGTTCGAGGACGTGTTGTTCACCATTCCGTTGCTGGCCAGGTCGCCCCGGACGGTCCTCACCCCCCGGCTGAGCTACCTCTACCGGCAGCGGGGGGACAATTCCTCGCTGATGGATTCCCGCAGCCAGCCGGCCCGGATCATGCAGCATCTGACCATCATCGAGCGGCTCGCCGACGAGGTGCGTGACCTGCGCCCCGACGACCGCGAAGCGGTGTACCGGTGGATCGCCTACATGCAGCTGCACTACGCGTGGCGGGCGGCGGCCGGCTGCGACGACGATCAGCTCGCCGAGTTCACCGCCCGGATGCACAGCCTCTTCAAGGACATCCCGATCGATGTGGCCAGCGAGTTCGTCGGCAACGCCGGGGCCGGGTTGCGCGCCGTCGCGATCTACGAGCAGGACGCCGAGACAGTACGCCGGCCGCGTTCCAGCCGACCGCTGCGGGTGCACGCCGGCCAGCCGTACCTCGGATATCCCGACTTCGACACCTACCGCGATCTGCTCCGGGTCCGTGAGGTGACGGTCAGTGTCAAGGCGCTGCGTGGCAGTCGGCCGGTCACCGGCCCGGCAGCCGCTGGCCCGACAGTCACCGTCCTGGGCACGGTGCGCTGCGCCGGCATCGACGGCGAACCCGGTCAGGTCCGCTCCGACCTGCTGCTGGAGATCGGTGACGGGCTGCTCCGCCAACCGGTCACCGTCGAGTGCCGCGAGAGCAACGATCTGCGCTGGTCCTGCCGGCTGGCCGCCGGCGAGCTGGCTCCCGGCCGGTACCCGGTCCGGCTGGTCGTCCGGGACAGCGGCCGCGAGTACGCCGTACCGCCGGGTCCGGAGCGCGGCGGCCGGGGCACCCTCGGCACCCGACCGACCCGGGTCGGCACCCGGGTGCTCTGGCTGACGCCGGACGCCGCCGGGCCGACACTGGTCGTCACCGACGGCACCGCCGGCACCCTGGCCCGCAGCCCGCAGTGGCTGTCCGAGATGGGTGCCCGGCAGAGCCGGAACCTGCTTCACCGGGCATGGCGGACGGCACGGTCCAGTCGACGGCGGCTGACGTCTCGCGGTACCGACAGCTGACCGGTCGCGGCGGCCGGGCCGATCGCCGTCAACTGGCCAGCAGGGCGACCCGGTGCAGCCGGTCCGGCTCCAGTCGCAGCCGGAGCGGCTGCCTGCCACCGGTGCCGTCCGCTCGGCCCAGGCCGTCCCGGATACCCAGGGACACCGGCAGGTCGCACACCTGGCCACCGGCGCCCGGTCGGTAGCCGAACCACCAGCGGCCCGGTTCAAGCTGGTCCGGGCCGGCGGCCGGCACTCGGACCTGCCAGCCTTCGTCGACGCTCTCCACCGGCAGGTCGCGGTCCGCCGGGGCGGCCGCGTCCCGCAGGTCGTCGGCGTGCCGCAGGACGACCAGGGACGGTAGGTCATCAACCGCGCACTCACCGCCGATGGTCACCCCGCTCTGATCTACAGTGGCCCAGGTGACCACCGGACCGGTCGGCAGCATCCGGATCGTCAGGCTGCCCTGATCCCCCGGCTCCACCAACGGGCCCGGACGCCCACCGACCGGGTGCAGATCGACGAAGCCCTCCCCGACCGGCAGGTGTTCGTCGGTCCGGTCGGCGCCGAGCCGGTAGCCGACCAACCAGCCCGACACCGGATCACCGACCGGCGCCGGTCGCTGGACGGCAGCCCCGGCGAGCAGATCCGCGAGCGGGATCCGACAGCTGAAGACAGCTCCGGTCGCCTCGTCGGTGTCCGGACCGGCCGCCGCCGGATCGGCGGCGGGCCGGGCGGATCCGCCGACGGCGGTCGGGTAGCGCCGCCACACCACCGCCGGCGCCCGGGACAGGGACAGGGCGGTCGGCGGCGCGACACCGGCGGCGACTGTTCCGCTGATCACCAGGCTGTCGTCGTCGACCTCGGCGGCGGTGGCCCACACCCTGGGTCGTTCGACCCGCAACCGCAGCGCACCGTCGTACAGCACCGGCACGATCCGTACCTCGGGTGCCACCCAGGTGGCGGGGAGGGCCGGCTGGATCTCGCCGACCTTGACCGGTCCGCTGACCGGCGGTCCGGCCGGGTCGACCACGCCGGTCATCACCAGCCAGGTGCCGGTCCGCCATCCTGAGCTGGGCCGCAGCGCCGACGTACGGAACGATGCGTCGAACCCCGACCCGGCCGGCAGGTCCTCGGCCGACTGACACGACGCCGAGCCGCGACCAGCGAACACCCGCGAGTGGGCCGGCCCCGGCACGCGCCGCCCGGAACGGCCCCGCTCGCGCAGCCACAGGGCGCGTAGCCGTAGCCAGGGTGCGCCGGCCACCTGCGGCGCACGGTAGACGTGCCCGGATATCCGCAACCGGCCGCCCCGCCAGGCGACCGACCGCAGGGCGGTACGCAACCGCCGGTCCGGCCGGTACAGCTGTACCGGGACGTCCGGCACCACCGGCGGTTTCTGCCCGAGCCGGGTCGCCGCCACCACGGTGAGCAGCTCGGCGAGTCGACCGTCGCCAGCCAACCGCCAGGCCACCCGCAGTCCCGGTTCGAGCCGGTCCGGCACCGACGGGTCGACCTCGGCGAGGAACTCGCCGGCCAACTGCAGGAAGCGCTGCCGGTACGCCTCGTCCGCCACGTCCGGCAGCAGGTACAGGAACATCCGCAGGTCGCTGCGTAACGCGATGGTGTCGTAGTGGTTCTTCATTCTACGGTTGCCGAGCGCGGCGAGTGACCGGCTGGCGCTGCGCACCGCCGCGAACCGGTCGACCAGGTTGGTGATCTCTGTCTGCCGTTGACTGATCGACTCCTCGGCACCGGCCTCGCGCTGGCGCCAGTGGTAGACCGGGGTGCTCAGCACGTCGATCTTCGCAGCCAGAGCGTACGCCGGAACGGTCACCGGGATGTCCTCGTACCGCACCCCTTCGGGAAACCACAGCTCGTTGCCGGTCCAGAAGTCCCGCCGGAACACCTTGTTGCAGGCCAGCCGGTCGTAGAGCAGGTTCCGGCGGCGACGTAGCCGGGCACCGAGCCGGGTCCGCCGGTGGGTGCCCCGGTGCAGCGGAGACTGCCAGAGCCCGCGTGAGTTGAACAACAGGACGTTGCCGGAGGCGATCTGCGAACCGGTCGACTCCAGCGCACCGACCAGCAGCTCGAAGGCGTACCGGGGAAGCACGTCGTCGCTGTCGACGAACGCCAGGTAGTCGCCGCTGGCCGCGCGGATTCCGGTGTTGCGGGCCGCGCCCAACCCTCGGTTCGGCTGCCGGATCAGCTGGAACCGGGGATCGGCCTCGGCCCGCGCGGCGGCGATCTCACCGCTGTCGTCGGTGGAGCCGTCGTCGACCAGGACGAACTCGATGTCCGGGTGGGTCTGGTCGGCCAGCGAGTCGAGGCATTCCGGCAGGTAGCGCGCCACGTTGTAGATCGGTGTGACGACGCTGAGCAGTGCGCCCACCGGGGTCAGCGGGCAGCCGGCTGGGTTGGCTCGCCGAGCAACGCGCGGCGGACCACCCGCTCGGCGGCGTGCCCGTCGTCGAGGTGGCAGAACCGCCCCCGGAACTGGGTCCGGGCCTTGGCCGCGGCGTCGTCGTCGACCGCTCCGGTACGGAACACGTCCAGCAGGTGGCCGAAGGTGGTGGCGACCGCTCCCGGGGGTTCCGCGGTGATGTCGAAGTAGACGCCCCGCGCCATCGCGTACGCCGCGGCATCCGGCGCGTAGATCACGATCGGTCGGTCCAGGATCGCGTAGTCGAACATCGCCGACGAGTAGTCCGTGATCAGCACGTCGGCGGCGAGGTACAGGTCCTCGACCACCGGGTGCGCCGACACGTCCCGGACCCGGCCGCTGGCCGGGGCGTTGGGCGCCCGGCCGGTCCGCTGCCGGTCGTGGAAGTAGTGGCTGCGGATCAGCAGCCAGGCGTCCGGGCCGAGGACCTCGGCGAAGGCGTCGGCGTCGAAGTCGGGCCGCCAGCCGGGCTGGTGTTCGCGGTGGGTCGGCAGGTACAGCACCACCCGCTCGCCGGGAGCGATGCCGAGCGCCTCCCGGGCCGCGGCCACCTCGGCGTCGGTGGCCAGCGCCAGCCGGTCGTTGCGCGGATAGCCGGTGTCCAGCGATTCGAAGCTGGCCGGGTAGGCGCGCTCCCACATCTGGGTGGAGAAGTGGTTGGCACTGACGCTGTAGTCCCACCGGTCCACCCGGCGCAGCAGCAGGGAGAAGTTCATCGAGGTGGCACCGATCGGGTGCCGCTGCTGGTCCAGGCCCATCACCTTGACCGGCGTGCCGTGGTGGGTCTGCACGTGCACGGAGCCGGGCCGCTTGCGAACGTAGTCGGGGAAGTTCACGTTGTTGATCAGCCACTTCGACCGGGCCAGGGCCCGGTAGTAGCCCCGGGTGCCCGCGACGACGTACGGCACCCCGGGCGGCATGCTCGGGGCCCGGTCCCGCCGGACCACCCAGACGCTCTTGATCTGCGGGGCGATCTGCGCCGCCTTGGCGTGGATCGCCGCCGGGTTGCAGCTGTAGCCCCGGTACCAGTACGCGGCGTACAGCGCCAGCGACTCGTCCATCGGCAGCCGCAGCTGCAGCCGGTAGTAGCCACGCAGCAACGTCCGCCGGCCGACCCGGGCCAGGTTGATCAGCCGCCGCTTGACCGGCCGACCGAACCGTCGGGTGACCGAGGGCAGCTTCTTGCGGGCCTGCTGGCCGACCCGCAACGCGGCGAAGGTACGCCACCGGTTGGCGGCCAGCAGCCGCCGCTTCAGCCCTTCCACACCATCCGGCTCGGGGTAACCGCCGGCCGGCAGCCGCCGCTGGTAGTCGGCGTGTGCCCGGGCGAAGAACTCCCGGTGCAGCTCGCGGGGCAGCCGACCGCCGTGTCCCAGCACCATCAGGTAGTGGGAGATCATCAGACCGAACAGCTCGGGCCGGACCGGATCGGCCTGCGGGCCGCGGGCGTCCAACCAGTCGAAGGTGTGGCCCCAGTGGTCGAACATCTCGAAGTGCCGGGCGCTGCGGGTCCGGGTGATCGCCCCGGTGCGACGCTGCCGGTAGTTGACGCACGCCCGGTCGAGCACGGTGATCCGCTCGGCCGCGACCAGCAGCGGGAAGGTGAACGACACGTCCTCGTACCAGCCAGCCTCGAACCGCAGCCCGAGATCGACCAGGAACTCCCGGCGGGTGACCTTGTTCCAGGCGGTGTGCAGGACCTTGAGCGTCTCCGGCCGGGTCCGCACGTCGAACACCTCGTCGCCGGGCGAGGTCGGGAAGGCCTGACGGAGCGCGCTACCCGCCTGGTAGTTGTTCCAGAAGACCCGTACGTGGTCGACGATTAGCACGTCGGGGGTGGTGTCGCGGAGCCGGTTGGCGACCGCCCGCAGCGCACCGTCGGTCAGCCAGTCGTCGCTGTCCAGGAACCAGACGTACTCGCCGGTCGCCGCGTCCAGGCCGGCGTTTCGGGCCTTGCCCAGGCCGACGTTGGCCGGCAGCGACAGCACGGTCAGCCGGGGGTCGCGGGCGGCGTACTCGGCGAGGATCTGCCCGGAGGTGTCCGGCGAGCAGTCGTCGACCGCGATCACCTCGACGTCGGTGAACGACTGCCCGAGGATGGAGTCAAGGCACTCCCGCAGGTAGCCCTGCACCTTGTACACCGGCACAACGATACTGATCAACGTCATCGGTCATCACCTGCGATCGTGCCGGCGGGGCGGCCGGCGGGGTGGAGGGAGGGAGCCGGACCAACCGGCATGGCCGGCCGTCGGCGGGGTGCCGGGATCCGGGCGACGGCGCCCGGCGGGCGGTGATCCGCTGCTCGATCCGGCGCCGCCGGCCGATGATCGATCACCGCGGTCACGAGGAAGTGCAGCACCAGGTAGCCGGCGAATGCGGCAACCACACCGGTGGTCACCGCGACCGGGGTGACCGTCGCGGGCAGCCCGGGAGCGAGCAGCATCGGTCCGGCAGCGGCGGCGGCCAGCAGCAGTGTCCGGCCGTCCCAGCCGAGGCTCCACCGGCGCAGCGGTGGTCCGTCGAGCCGTTTCTCCAGCCGGGCGGTCAGATCGTAGTGGTGCAGGGCGAGGATCAGCAGCAGTCCGTAGGTGACCGCGGCCGGCACGCCGGCGACCACGCCGGCCGCGACGACGAAGAGAAGTTCGGCCGCCCGCAGCGCCGCCGGCACCAGCCAGTCGAGCGCGCCGGTGGCCGGCCGGGCCGCGCTGGCCGAGCCGGCCGCCAGCAGGGCCGCCGCGCCGACGAGAACGGCACCGGCACCGGCGAACACGCCGGTCGCGGTCAGGGCCAACAGGATCGCGGCTGTCCCGGCGGCGACCACCGCGAGGGGCAACTGCCCGGCGGGGGACCGACCGGTCAGCAGACCGGCGATCCGACCGGCCAGGAAACCGTCGTCACGGTAGTTCGCGGTGTCCACCGCCGCCAGTACCGGGACCCGCATCGACCGGGCCCGCAGGGTCCGCAGGCCCGCCGTCCAGATGGCCGCGAGCAGCCCCCAGCCGAGTACGGCCCACAGGCTGACCAGCGGGCCGAACAGCACCACGGTGACGGCGATCAGTGCCCACCGCTCGCCGATCGGAAAGACGATGGTCCGTTTCGCCCAGTAGATCGGCGAGCGCGGCCCGGCGAGCACCCGATCGGAGGCCTGGCTGAGCCGGCCGCCGACCCCGCCCGCCGACGCGCCGGTGGCCGGTCGGCTCGGCGGCCGGTGGGCGGCTTCGTCGTGCAGTGCCCCGTACCAGGCGTCGGTCATGTGCCGGACGGTCTGCAACACGATCGCTGCGGTGGCCAGCACCCATCCGTCGGCCGCCCACCCACCGGCCAGTCCCGCCTGGTGTACACCGACGCCGAGCCCCGCGTAGACCAGGTACTCCTTGCCCCGGTCGGCGATGGTGTCCAGCCAACCACCGAACGCGCTGAACCGGCCGGTGTAGCGGGCCAGTTGGCCGTCGACGCAGTCGAGCACGAAGCCGAGATAGAGCAGGACCGCACCGAGCAGCAGCAGCGGTCGGTCACCGACGGCGAACAACAGCGCGGCCGCGGCGGCGAACGCGACCGAGATCGCGGTGACCCCGGTCGGGCTCAGCCCGATCCGGGCCGCGAGCTTCGCGACCATCGGTGACCAACTGCTCACGAAGTAGGTGGCGAACAGGTCGTCCTGTTCCTTCACCACGAGACGCAGGCGGGCCCGGTCGGGGTCGACGGCACGGATCCGGGCCTCGGCGTCGGACAGACCGACCGGGTCGGCCACCCGCCGGGCCACCAGGTGCCGCAGCGGGTACGCACCGACGACGGCGCCGTCGGCGACGAACTCGGCGAGGATCGCGTCCAGCGGGTGGGTGCCCGGGGGCAGTCGCCGGGTGGCGGCGGCCCGGGCCGCCGTGGCAAACGCGGGCAGGTCACCGACGCCGACCCGCAGTACGCCGCCGAAGAGCGGAAGCCGGCCAGCGGTGGCCGGGCCGGCGGTGGCCGGGCCGGTGGTGGCCGGGCCGGCGGTGGCCGGGCCGGTGGTGGCCGGGCCGGTGGTGACTTCGATGATCCGGCCGCGCAGCGCGCTGACGGCGGCGGCCTGACCGCCGCCGGAGCCGTCCGCGGCGGGCAGCAGCAGCGCCCGGGTGGACTCGGCCGGTGCCACGGAGAGGACCCGGATCACCTCGGTGTGAGCGACGACGTCGGTGGCGCACAGCAGGACCGGCCCACCGGCCCGCTCGACGAGGTCGGCGACGCCGGCCGGTTCCGCCGTCCGCACCTCGGCCGCGCCGACCGCCGCAAGCTGTTCCCGGAGGTGATCGTCAAGCGACAATCCGCTTGCGGTGCGCAACTCTCCGGCATCGGCGCTGGTGGGGGTAGCAGAAGCCCGGTTCGCCGAAATCAGGATCGCCAGTGTCACATTCGCGCGCTTCCGTCTAGACGAGCGCGCGAGGCGCTCCGAGGGGTGTCGTCGCCCGAGCGCACCGACGAGGGTGGGGGCAGCGTCAGCGTGGGCAACGCCGGCAAGATTAGCAGTCGGTGAACAATGCGGGTAGCTCGCACGTCCGTGAGATGACGCCACCCGGGCGCGGCCCCCTGAATGATCTTGAATCGGTCAGGGTAACGCCGTACGGGAGCCACGCCGCGAATCGGTCCGTGGACCGAGGCCACCGCCTCCCGGCGTACCTACCGTGGAAGTGGCAGACCGGCCAGCAACGACACCCGAAGGAGCGTCCGATGAGCCGCAAACTGGTACGTCCCCGCAACGGAAGGATGATTGCCGGCGTCTGCGCCGGGCTCGGCCAACGGTTCGGCATCTCAGCGGGAATGGTGCGGTTGATCTTCCTGCTCTCCCTGCTGCTGCCCGGCACCCAGGTGATCATTTACCTGGCGCTGTGGATCGTGATGCCAAACGAGGACCGTAACCTCGCCACGTCGTACTGAGCACCCGCCCCGGGCACCGCCAGCCCCAGGAACGGCCGACCACGGTCACCGACGGACCGAGACCACGACCTGTCCCGGCAGGTCGTCGCGGACCACCCAGTACCGCGGGTCGAACTGGTCGCGATGGAACCGCAGGTCCCGCCAGATCAGCTCGTCGCCGTCCCGGGTCAGGACGAAGACGTCGATCGGCCCGAACGCGGTCGCCGCAGACTCGGCGGCGAACGCCGCCGGGTCCTCCTGGTCGGCCAGATCGCGCAGCTCGGCCCGGCGTTCGTCCCACCGGGACAGGGTGCCCGCCGCGGTCCGGTCGTTGCTCAGGTAACCCGGCCACGGCAGGTACGAGAAGAGCCGTTCGTCGACGCTGAGGGTGACTCGGTCCGGGTCCGGCCCGGTGACCTGCTCGACCGCTCGACGTACCGGCTCGACCGGGAACCAGTCAGCGCGGCCGGTGTCGGGCGCGTACCGGGGATAGCCGCCGCCGGGCAGCGGCTCAGCGTGCGCGGCCGCCGCGTACCCCGAACCGGAGCCGCTGGTGCCCGGCATCCAATTCGTGGAGTAGACCGGCACCGCCCAGGCCAGCAGCACCGCCAGCGGCACGCCGGCCAGTCCGACCGGCGGGCTGATCCGCAGCCGGCGCAGCAGCAGCGGCACCGCGTGCACCAGGGTCAGCACCCCGGCGACGGCCAGTACGACGCCGTACAGCCGGGCCGTGTAGTGCGCGAAGGCGGTGTGCCCGGTCAGCACGAACCGCACCAACGACAGCAGGCGGTAGGCGAACGCACCGGCGGCGATCAGCAGCAGCGGCCGGGCCCACCAGGTCGACCGGATCAGCCACACCGAGCCCACCAGGCCGGCCAGCTGCAGGCCACGCAGCGGCAGGTCACCCCGCTCCAGGAACGGCAGCAGACCGTCGAGGTAGTACGGCGACACGAACAGGTCGGAAACCAGCTGTCCGCCGCCGCCGGTGGTCAGGGCCGACAAATACGGCAGCACGTACCACGCCGACGAGACGGCGGCGACCGCGGCGACCAGCAGCAGCCGCCGCAGGTACGCCCACCGGTCCGGCTCGGCCCGCCAGGCC
Source organism: Solwaraspora sp. WMMB762 (assembly GCF_049179115.1). Taxonomy (NCBI): domain Bacteria; kingdom Bacillati; phylum Actinomycetota; class Actinomycetes; order Micromonosporales; family Micromonosporaceae; genus Solwaraspora; species Solwaraspora sp. WMMB762. Next base: position 5,313,103 of record NZ_JBMHMD010000001.1, on the reverse strand, counting down.
GAGCCGACGATCACCGCGAGGCCGAGCGCCCCGTAGACCAGCCAGGCCTGGTAGAGCACCACCAGCAGACCCCCGAGCAGCCCGCAGGCCAGCCAGTGCAGCCGGCTGCGAGGCGGACGGGTGAAGGTCTCCAGCACCCACGGGATGAAAACCATCAAGGCGAGGACCTCGTACGCCTTCCGCGGGTCGGACCAGGCCAGCACCCCCACGCAGGAGATCGCCAGCGCCGTCCAGGGACCCACCTGGCGGCGCCAGAGCAGGAAACCGACCAGCACCGACGCCGAGACGAACAGCACCTCGGCGTCGCCGAGCAACCGCCAGGCCGGCTGGTCGAGCAGCACCGCCGCCCGGCCGACCAGCCAGGCGTACAGCGGCGGGTACTCCGACGGCAGCCCGGGCACCGTGGTGTCCGCGCTGGCCACGGTGACCGTGTACCGGGTGGCGGTGGCGGTCATCCGCAGCATGTCCCCGGACAGGCCACCGAAGCCGAACGGGGTGCCGTACAGCGCGGCCCGCAGGATCAGCGCCAGCCAGGCCGAGGCCAGGCCGGCGCTGACTCCGGCCAGTGCCGGCATCGCGGTGGGCTGCCATCGCCGAACGGCGGCGGCGGCCAGTCCGCCGAGGCAGACCAGCAGCAGGCCACTGGCGACCGGCAGCGCCCGACCGGCCACCGTGAAGGGGTCGGCGCGCGCCACCGACGGCAGCACGACCGCCACCGGTGTGGCCACCAGCCAGGTCAGTACGGCGAGCAGCCCCGGCCGGCCGGCCAGTGCCGGCAACCGGCTGACCCGGAGCCGACCCGGCCCTGGCCCTGGCCCTGACTCCGGTCTCCGAGATCCGTCCGGATTGTCCTGCTCCGGGATCCGGCCCGATGCCGTCCGGCCTTGCGAGCCTGACTCCCGGCCGGGCGAACCGACCTCCCGGCCGGACGGCTCGCCAGCGCCGGCCGGGGATGTCTCGACAGTCATGGTGCTCCGCGGAACCGTTCGTTGTCGTGACGCGCGCCGGCTATGTCGTGCATCGGCGGCCGTCCTGGTCAGTGGGTGCTGACGACCAGCGGGCCGGGCTCCGAGATCTGCTGATCGGCCACGGCGACGGAGACCCGCCGTAGGCTGAGCAGGCTGGAGAAGAGCCCAGCGAAGATCAGTGTCGCGCCGAGGCCGATCGCGGTCGAGGAGGGCAGCACTACCCGCATGGTGTCACTCGCGTCCTGGGCGCCGAAGCCGGTCGCACCCCAGGTGGCGACCGCCAGGATGGTGCCGGCCAGACCGAGCAGGATCAACGCGATCCCGCCGGCCGTGCAGGTCTCCAGTCTGACGTACCGGCTCCACCGGTCGGACTGTCGCAGGTCGGTGATGCCCTCGTATCTGCCGTAGATCAGCGCGAACGCTCCGAAGAGCAGCAGCTGTGCGCCGGCGAGCATGGCGAGACAGGTGTAGACGAGGGTGCTGACGTCGAACCCGATCCCGCCGACGACCAACGGGCCGACGGCCAACGTGACGGTGCCGATCAGGCCGACCGTGAACAGCACCGCACCGGGCCAGATCAGCATCTTCCGGGGGGCGAACACCAGCAGGAACCGCAGGTGACGCCAGCCGTCCCGCCAGGTCCGCAGGTGGGGCGGCCGGCTCCGGCCGTCGGGGCGCAGGGTGGTCGGCACCTCGGTGATGTCGTAGCCGTTGAGCGCGGCCCGGACGACCAGTTCGGAGGCGAATTCCATGCCCGGCATGCACAGCTGCAACTGCCGGACCCGGTCCCGGTTGAACCCACGGATCCCGCAGTGAAAATCACCCACATTCAGGTTGAACAGCCGACGGCCCAGCCAGGAGAGCACCGGGTTGCCGAGATGACGGTGCAGAAACGGCATCGCGCCGTCGGCTATACCGCCGCGGAACCGGTTCCCCATCACCACATCCCGACCGCGCCGCAATTCATGAATGAAAGGTCCGAGGTCGGAAAGGTCGTACGAGTCGTCGGCGTCGGCCATGATGACGTACCGACCGCGGGCCTGCTCGACGCCGTTGATCAGTGCTCCGCCGTAGCCGCGCATCGGGGCGTGCGACACCCGGGCACCGGCGCGTACGGCGATTTCCTGTGAGCCGTCGGTGGAGCCGTTGTCGCTGACCAGGACCTCGCCCCGGACCCCGAGCTCGTCGAGCGACCGGCGGGCCTTGCGGATGCACACCTCCAGCGTCTCCGCCTCGTTCAGACACGGCAGAAGGACAGTGACCTCGACCTCGTCGTTGCGCACCGAACGCGCCACGGGTGCACCCCCGAATTAGAGACTGACCACAGTCAGGCCGCCGTACAAGTCATGAGTCAATTTCATTTTCTGTCCCGCCGTTTCCGCGGATCCGGCCCTCGACTGCACTCTAGCGCGACCCACGCGGAACGAGTGCCCACCCCTGGACAGAAAACGCCGGACCGAAGGATGATTCGGTCCGGCGGATCATCACCCTTCCCGGGCGGTTTGCGGAAATGTCTACGGCGCCACAAAGGTGACTGAGATTTCCTCGTATCCCAGAGAGCGCAGCAGCCCCGTCAGCATCTTGCGGGTGTTCTCCTCGGCCCGCCCGGCGATCCCGCTCTCCCGGGCGGCGGCCGTGATCCGGTCCTCGGCCAACTGGTAGACCTGCTGCCGCCGGTTCGGGTCACCGCCGAACACCTCACCGAGACGGTTGAGCAGGCCGCGCTCCTCGGCGAAGACATAACTGTTGTCGAGATCGAGATCCGCGTCGGTCAACTGCGGGGCCGGCAACTCGATTTGCGCAGAAAGACCATCCTCAGAGGTAGATATGGCTTCCTCGCCGATTTGCCCGAAATCGACGTATGCCTCGACCGTTCCGACCCCGACGAACAGGGTTCGTTCGTTGAGCAGGAAATCCGGCACGTACCGTCGGTCCTGCTCAAGGTCGACGACGACCTGGTAGTTGCCCTCCGCCGCGACGAACCGGCTGAGATCCTGGATCGACTGCAGCACCGGCGGCTGAGTGCGATCGGTCTCCTGTTGGGCGAAGGGGTTGCGCCAGTTCGGCAGCAACCCGACGGCCTGGGTCGACAGCAGCACCACCGCGACCAGGCCGACGATTGCGGCGAGGCCGAGCAGCCCGCGTCGACGCCCGCCGGACTCCGCCGGTGGCGTAGCCGGCTCGACCGGCCCGGCCGGCTCCGGCGAACCGTCGGGATATTCCGGAAATTCCTGAGTAGGAGTGTTGACATCGCCGCTACGGGACATCCCCATCACCGTCCTCACCAGACGCCGGCCCACCGCCGGGACGTCTGGATTCACCGTACGGCCCCGGTACGACAACCGCATCCGGAGCCGGCCGGCGGAGCATCACGCCCGGCGGACGAATCGGGCCGGCAGGCAGGGCCGGGCCGGCAGATCAGCCGGCGGCCCGCTGCTGGATGAGCAGGTACACCCGGGCGTGGATCTGGTTGCGCTGCTGGAGCGCGGCCCGCAGGGCACGGTGCAGGCCGTCCTCCAGGTAGAGACCGCCGTTCCACTGGACCACGTGCGGGAAGAGGTCGCCGTAGAACGTCGAGTCCTCGGCGAGCAGCTTGTCCAGCGCCAGCTCCCGCTTGGTGGTGATCAGCTGATCGAGCCGCAGCGGGCGGGGCGGAATCTCCGCCCACTGCTTCAGGGTCAGACCGTGCTCAGGGTAAGGACGACCGTCCCGCACCGCTTTGAAGATCACGACGGCGCGCTCCTCCCATGTCGCCTACCGGACCGTCTGTCTGCCGAACCGCCACCCGCCGGCCGGACGCCACCGTACGCCAGCGCGTCTGCCAGCGTAGCGACCTGCCGCGACCAATCGGAGCGTTCCTGTGGCCCGTATCGCAGCGTCACCGCCGGCAACCGGCCCCGGTCAACCGTTCCACCGGCCACGATGAACCACCTCGTCGACCGGACGGCGACCGCGACGCAGCGACGGGGAACGCGTGTCAGGTGCCCGGTAGCCGACGGTGATCGCACCGATCGGGACGAACTCGTCCGGCACGCCGAACGCCTCCCGGAAATTCGGCGTGCGCTCCGGCGGGATGCCGAAGAAGCAGGCTCCCAGCCCTTCGTCCACGGCGGTCAGCAGCATCAGCAGCGCCGCGAACCCGGTGTCGATGTGCCAGTACGGCACCGGCCAGCGCGCCTCGTCGCGGTCGGTCCAACCCTTGTCCGGCTGGGCGTACCGGTCCAGGTACGCCGACCGGTTGGCGTGCGGCACGATGATCAGTGGCGCCTGGGTCATGCCGGCCAGCCAGCGGCTGCGCCGCTCGGTGTCCGGGTCCGCCGCCACCGGGGTGGTCGCCGCCCAGAACGCCGCCCGGTCGTCCGGCCGGTCCAGCACCAGGAAACCCCAGCCCTGGGAGAACCCGGCCGACGGCGCGTGGATGGCGTGCTCCAGCAACCGGTCGACGATCTCAGGCGGTACCGGGCGGTCCGGATCGTAGTTGCGGACCATCCGCCGCCGACGTACCGCGTCGCGGAACTCCATCACCGGCTCTCCGGTCCCGGTCCCGCCGGCTCCTGCCCCGGCCGGATGCCCCAGCTCGCCTGCCAGGTCTCGGCCGGCGCCAGGACGATCAGATCCCGCCCGGACCGGAACGCGTCCGGCGGGCAGGTCATCGGCTCGACCGCCACCGACCGCCGGTAGCGCGGCTCCGCCAGGGTGTCCCCGCTGAACAGCTGCCACCAGCCGAAGGCGGCGTCGGCCCAGAGCGTCACGCCTTCCGATCCATCCTGGTTGGACAACCGGACCGCGGAGCCGCCCGACGGATCCCGGTCAAGATCGCCGAACGCGGTGTCCAGCACCACCGGGCCGATCCGCCGCGGCTTGGTGAAGTCGTACTCGCCACCGGCCACCTTCGCCGCACCGATCGGCAGCAGCCGGCCGTCCACCAGCAGCCGGCTGCGGGCCGGCAGGTGCAGGGTCAGGTCGTCGACGACGGTGTCCGGCAGCCGCAGGTACGGATGGACCCCGAGCCCGAACGGTGCCGGCTCGGCGCTGGCGTTGGTCACCTGATGGGTCACCCGCAGTCCGTCGGCGCCGACCGCCCAGCGGGTACGCAGCACCAGCGACCACGGGTAGCCGGGGTGCGGGAAGAGGGTGCAGCCGACCACCACTTCCTCGGCTGTCTTGGTGATCAGTTGCCAGGGCAGCCAGCAGACCAGCCCGTGCAGCGCGGTGTGCCGGTCCGGCTCGGACAGGTGCAGCTGCCGGGTGACCTCGGCGAAGGTGTAGCGGCCGTCGCGGATCCGGTTCGGCCACGGAGCCAGGACCTGGCCGGCACCGCCGACACAGAGCTCGTCCTCGGCGTACCCGTCGACGTAGTCGACCCCACCGGCGCGGTACGCCCGCAGCCCGCCACCCACCTCGACCACGACGGCCTCGTGCCCGTCCGCCGCGATCGTCCACTGCGCTCCCGACGGCGGGCCCGGACGTGCATCGACGTTGTCCATGCGGCGACGATAACGGTTCAATCCAGCTCGCGGGTCACCCGCCGGCCAGTGATCCACTATAGCTAAGAGTAAATTAAAGGTTGCGCTACGGCGCGATCCGCTCGATCGACCAGCCACCGCCGGCATCCCGGCGGTACCGCAACCGGTCGTGCAGCCGGTCGGCCCGGCCCTGCCAGAACTCGACGGTCCACGGCGTCACCCGCAGGCCGCCCCAGTGCGGCGGCGGTGGCACCACGGTCGGCTCCGGGAACCGCCGCCGGGCTGCTGCCAGACCGGCGTCGACCGCCGCGCGGTCCGGCACCACCCGCGACTGCGGGCTGGCCCACGCGCCGAGCTGGGAGCCACGCGGCCGGGTGGCGAAGTACGCCTCGGTCTGCGCCCGGGGGACCGGTGCCACCACCCCACGTACCTCCACCTGCCGGGACATCGCGAACCACGGAAAGAGCAGGCTGACCGAGGGATTGTCGGTGGCCTCGGTGCCCTTGCGGGACCGGTAGTTGGTGAAGAAGACGATTCCCGTCTCGTCGTACCCTTTCATCAGCACCGTCCGGGTACTCGGTCGCCCATCGACGTCGGCCGTGGCCAGCACCATCGCATTCGGCTCCGGCAACCCGGCCGCCACCGCGTCGGCGAACCATCGGGCGAACTGGGTGTGCCAGTCGACGGCGAGGTCGCAGCGACGCAGTTCCGGGGCACCGCGATAGTCACGACGCGGCAGACTCGGTCGTGGTGTGTCTCCCGTCACGTCGCTCTCCTGAACTAGGGCTACCCCTGGCACCGAACTTACGCTGGGTACCCACCAGGCACGAACAACCGGTCACCCACCGGGCGCGAACGACCAGTCACCGCAGCACACGGACGTCAGTGAAAGCCGTTCAGGGCAGCCTGCAGCAGTTCTACCGGGCGCTCGGGCAGCACCGCCAAAATCCCCACCAGGAGAGCCACATGTCCGACTTCAAACCGGGTCTCGAAGGTGTGATCGCATTCGAGACCGAAATCGCCGAGCCTGACAAGGAGGGCGGTGCCCTACGGTACCGCGGCGTCGACATCGAGGATCTGATCGGACAGGTCTCCTTCGGCAACGTCTGGGCACTGCTGGTCGACGGCCGGTTCGGGCCGGGTCTGCCGCCCGCCGAGCCGTTCCCGGTGCCGGTGCACTCCGGCGACATCCGGGTGGACGTGCAGTCGGCGGTCGCCATGCTCGCCCCGTACTGGGGGCTGTCCCAGCTGCTCGACATCTCCGACGAGCAGGCCCGCGCGGACCTGGCCCGGGTGTCGGTCACCGCGTTGTCGTTCGTCGCCCAGTCGGCCCGTGGACTCGGTCTGCCGGCCGTGCCGCAGAAGGAGATCGACAAGGCGCAGACCATCGTCGAGCGGTTCATGCGCCGGTGGCGTGGCGAGCCCGACCCGCGGCACGTCAAGGCGGTCGACGCGTACTTCATCTCCGCCGCCGAACACGGCATGAACGCCTCCACCTTCACCGCCCGGGTGGTCGCCTCCACCGGAGCCGACGCCGCCGCCTGCATCTCGTCGGGCATCGGCGCGCTCTCCGGACCGCTGCACGGTGGTGCCCCGTCCCGGGTGCTGCACATGATCGAGGGCGTGGAACGCAGCGGCGACGCCGAGTCGTACGTCAAGGGCGTGCTCGACCGCGGCGAACGGCTGATGGGGTTCGGCCACCGGGTGTACCGGGCCGAGGACCCGCGCGCCCGGGTGCTGCGCCGCACCGCCAAGGAGCTCGGCGCGCCCCGTTACGAGGTGGCCGAGGCGCTGGAGAAGGCCGCTCTGGAGGAGTTGCACAACCGCAAGCCGGACCGGGTGCTGGCGACCAACGTCGAGTTCTGGTCGGCGGTGGTGCTCGACTTCGCCGAGGTGCCGGCGCACATGTTCACCTCGATGTTCACCTGCGCCCGGATGGGCGGCTGGAGCGCCCACATCCTGGAGCAGAAGCGGCTCAAGCGGCTGGTCCGCCCGTCCGCCCGGTACGTCGGCCCGCAGCCGCGCAAGCCGCAGCAGGTCGCCGGCTGGGACGCGGTCCCGCACGACGTCTGATCCGGCACGGATCCTGGTCCGGCACCGATCCTGATCGGGTACGGATTCCGCCGGCACCGGCCCGGGGGATGTGGGGCACGCCTCAGTCGCAGACGTGGGACCACACCCCGGGGCCAGCCGGTCGGGTGCGAGGATTGGTCGACCCGTAGCGCATCTGGAAGGACTGCTGACCACCGTGGCTGACGTTGCGACCATCCGCATCCCAGACGAGATCAAGCCCGCCGACGGCAGGTTCGGCTGCGGCCCGTCGAAGGTCCGCCCGGCAGCCGTAGAGGCGCTGTCCGAGGTCGCCACCAGCTACCTGGGCACCTCCCACCGGCAGCGCACCGTCCGCGACGAGGTGGCCCGGCTGCGGCGCGGCATCGCCGAATTCTTCGCGCTGCCCGATGGCTACGAGGTGATTCTCGGCAACGGCGGTACCACGGCGTTCTGGGAGGTCGCCACGTTCGGTCTGGTCCGCGACCGGGCGCAGTTCGCCAGCTTCGGCGAGTTCGGGGCCAAGTTCGCCAAGGCGGTACGCGACGCGCCGTTCCTCGGCGAGCCGACGGTGCACAAGGCCGAGCCGGGCAGCGCCCCGACCCTGGTCGCCGAGGCGGGCGTCGACGTCTACGCGACGCCGCACAACGAGACCTCCACCGGGGTCGCGGTGCCGATCCGGCGGGTCGCCGGGGCCGACGACGGTGCACTGATGCTGGTCGACGCCACGTCCGGCGCCGGTGGTCTGGAGGTCGACCCGACCGAGACCGACGTCTACTACTTCGCCCCGCAGAAGTGCTTCGGCTCGGACGGCGGCATCTGGCTGGCCCTGATGTCGCCGGCTGCCCTGGACCGGGCCGCCCAGGTGAAGGCGTCCGGCCGGTACATCCCGGCGTTCCTGGACCTGGTGACCGCGATCGACAACTCGCGGTTGGAGCAGACCTACAACACCCCGGCGCTGGCGACGATCTTCCTCGCCGCCGAGCAGACCGACTGGATGAACGCCCAGGGTGGGCTCGCCTGGGCGGCGAAGCGGACGGCGGAGAGCGCGGCGGCGATCTACGGCTGGGCTCAGCGGTCCGCAGTGGCCACCCCGTTCGTCACCGATCCGGCACTGCGGTCGAACGTGGTGGCGACCATCGACTTCGTCGACGGAGTGGACGCCGCCAAGGTCGCCAAGGTACTTCGGGCCAACGGCATCGTGGACACCGAGCCGTACCGCAAGCTCGGCCGCAACCAGCTGCGGGTGGCGCTGTTCCCCGCGATCGACCCGGCCGACGTCGAGGCGTTGACCGCCTGCGTCGACTTCGTGATCGAGCGGCTCTGAGGCATATCGGGCGATAAGGCCGGTTCGGCGTTGATTGTCGCCGAACCGGCCGGTTTGCTCTAGGATGACGATCAACCGCTGACCATCCGCGATCGACCGTGATCGCCGACGCTCGATCACCGTCCGCCATCCGACCCGCCCAGCCGGACGGATCGGGGCAGCTCACTCGACATGCCCGGCGTGGCCTACTCCCATCGGGTGACTTATCGGCGTACCGTGTGCGGAGGACGTCGCGGGCGGGTCGACCTTGCGGCGTGGGGCAGCTCAGCGGGACGGAGGCAACGCGATGCGCCCGGTACGCTTCGTCGCCCTCTCCGAGGACGGTCAGGCCCTGGTCCTCGCTGACGAGGTCGGCCGACTGCTCGCCCTACCGATCGACGACCGCGTCTCCACCGCCGTGCAGGCGGACCCGGACAGCTCGACCACGTTGACGGTGGCCAGCCAGCCCGGTGATCCCCAGCCGTCGCTGTCCCCCCGGGACATCCAGGCCCGGATCCGGTCCGGCGAGTCGGCCGACGACGTCGCGCGGATCGCCGGGGTGCCGGTCGACCGGGTGCTGCGCTACGCCGGACCGGTGCTGCAGGAGCGGGCCATGCTCGCCCAGCACGCCCGGCGTACCAGGCTGAAGAACTCCGACAAGGGTGCCCCGCTCGCCGAGGTCGTCGACGGCCGGCTGGCCCAGCACGGCATCGACGCGGAGAAAATCTCCTGGGACGCGTACCGGCGCGACGACGGCACCTGGCGGATCATCGCTACCTGGCCGTCCGGTAAGGCCACCGCCCAGGCCATCTGGGAGCTCGACAAGAGCCGCCAGGTGATCTCGCCGCACGACGACATGGCGCAGTACCTCTGCACCGAGCGGCCCACCCAGATCCTCGGTCAGGAGCCGGCGCCGGAGCGGGGCGGGCACGCGCTGCCCGGTCCGTCGCGTGCCGAGCCGGGCCGGGGCGGCGGGCACGGCCTCCCGGCTGCCCCCGGTGACCAGCCACGACCCAGCCGGGACCCGATCCGGGCCGGGCGGGACGCGCTGCTCGCTTCGCTGGACCGACCGCTCGGTTCGGCGGCCGGTCGTGGCCTGGAGCCGGCGGCCAACGCCGAGACGCCCCGGCAGCGGCCGGTGGCCGGTGGTGCCGCCGCCCTGCTCGGCGGCGGCGCGGGTTCCGCCTTCGACGACGACGCCGACGCGCCCAAGGAGGTCCCGGCGGTGCCGTCCCTGGCGGTGCTGCGGCCCCGGCGCGCCGCGTCCGGTGCCACCGAGACCCCGGCCGACAGCTCCGGCAAGCCCCGCAAGCGGCTGCCGAGCTGGGACGACGTCCTGTTCGGTAGCGGCCCGGCCGACCGCGCGAGTTCCTGACCCGCCGGCGGCCGCCGACGGCCTCCGGCGGCCTGGGACCGATCGGCCCCGGGCAGTACGGCTCCAGGACCCCGGGCAGTACGGCTCCAGGTCAGGCTCGGACTGCTCCGGCATGGGCCGGCGCGGGTCGGGCCGGCAGTACGTAGAGCCGGGGCATCGGTGCCCACCTCAGCCGCAGCCGGCCGCCGGTACGCCGCAACTGCCAGGCCAGCGCGGCGGCGGCGGTCAGGAAGGACAGCAGGCCGCCCAGCCAGATGCTGGCCCCGGCGCCGAAGCGCTCGGCGACCCAGCCGATGATCGGTGCGCCGACCGGGTTGGTGCCCAGGAAGACCAGCACCCACAGCGCCATCACCCGGCCCCGGAACGCCGGGTCGACACCGAGCTGCACCCGCTGGTTGGAGGCCTGCGCGAAGTAGACCATGAAGAACCCGGTCGGCAGCAGCAGGAGCACCACCAGCCAGTACGTCGGGGCCAGCCCGACCAGGGTGCCGAGGCCGGCGAAGGTCAACGCGCTGCCCAGCACGACGTAGACCGACGGTCGGTCGCGCCGGCCGCTGGCGGCCAGGGCACCGGCCAGCGCGCCCACCGCGAGCGCCGTGGTGAACAGCCCGAACGACGCCGCACCGGTCTCGAAGACCGTCTTGGCCAACGCGGCGAGGGTCAGCTGGAAGTTGAACAGCAGTAGGCCGAGCACGGCCATCAGGGCCATCGGCAGCATCAGGTCGGGGCGGCGGGCGACGTAGCGCAACCCGTCGACCACCTTGGCGGCGTCCCGCTGCGCTCCGACCGGCAGGCCGACCCGGTGCAGTTCGCCGGAGCGCATCCGGATCAGTCCGACCAGCTGGGCCGTGGACGCGAGCGCGCTGATCAGGAAGACCGGCCCGACGTCGAACGCCGCGATGGTCAGCCCGGCCACGGCCGGGCCGACGATCCGGGCGGTGTTGAACGTCGCCGAGGACAGCGCGAGGGCGTTGGGCAGCAGCGGGGTCCCGACCAGTTCGGAGACGAACGCCTGCCGGACCGGGGTCTCCAGGGCGTTGCCGACGCCGAGCAGTCCGGCGAAGACGAAGACATGCCAGAGCGCCACCACGCCGGTCAGCACCAGCACGCTCATCACCAGGGCCAGCACGCACCAGATGGCGTTGGCGACGAACAGCAGCAGCCGCTTGTCGTAGCGGTCGGCGAGCCGGCCGAAGATCAGGGTGAACAGCAGCACCGGGGTGAACTGGAGGGCGACCACCACGCCGAGCGCGGTGGCGGAGTCGTCCGACAGCTGCAGGACGAGCCAGTCCTGCGCGATGAACATCATCCACACACCGATCAGCTTGATCAGCTGCCCGGTGGCGAAGATCCGGTAGTTGCGGACCTGTAGGGACTGGAAGGTGGTGTTCAGTGTCGCCCGCACTCGGGGTGCGCCTCCTCGGATCGTACGCGTCATCCACATGGGACGAAGCGGACCCGATGGCGACTGTCGCGTCAGCCGCGGGCGACCTGCTGCAGGATCTCCGCCGCCTGCCGTAACGTGTCCCGTTCGGCAGGACTCAGCGCGGCGAGCCGGGTGGCGAGCCACTCGTCACGTACCCGTTCGAACCCGGCGATCACCTCGCGGCCCGACCCGGTGGCCGACAGGATCACCTGCCGGCCGTCGGTCGGGTGCGGGGTGCGTTGCACCAGTCCGCGCTCCTCGAGCTTGGCGACGATCCTGGTCATCGTCGGCGGTTGGACCCGCTCGATGTCGGCCAGCTCCCGCGGCGTCATCGCACCGGCCAGCTCCAGGCTGGTGAGCGCGGACAGCTGGGTGACCGTCAGATCGCCGACCGGCCGGGCCCGTCGGACCCGCCGGTTGAGTCGGGTGATGGCATCGCGCAGGGACGTCGCCAGTTGCGCGGCCGTGACCTGCTGCTCTCCCATCACCGCCCACTCCGTCACGTTCGTTAGCCTAACTAACGAACACACCGATCGACCAGCCGTTATGACCACCGTCACCGGCGGCACCAGGGTACCGCCGGTGCCGGCAGACGAAGCGACGAGGCGGTCGGCTCAGCCGATCAGCAACTCCAGCGGATGCCGCAGGAAGTAGAGGGTGAACAGCGCGGCCACCCCGTACAGCAGCGGATGCACCTGCGCCGCGCGGCCCTTCACCAGCTTGATCAGCACGAAGGTGATCACCCCCGCGCCGATCCCGTTGGAGATCGAGTAGGTGAACGGCATCAGCACGATGGTGAGGAACGCCGGGATGGCGATCTCGTAGTCGGTCCAGTCGATGGTGCGCACCGCGGTCAGCATCAGGAAGCCGACCACCACCAGCGCGGTCGACGCCGCCTCGAACGGCACCACCTCGACCAGCGGGGACAGGAAGACGGCCAGTAGGAACAACCCGCCGGTGACCAGGTTCGCCGCTCCGGTCCGGGCGCCCTCCGCCACCCCGGCGGCGCTTTCGATGTACGAGGTGTTGCTCGACGTACTCGCCATGCCGCCCGCCGCCGCCGCGATCGAGTCGACGACCAGGATCTCCTTGGTCCTCGGCGGCATCCCCTCGGCGTCGAGCAGGCCGCCCTCCTGACCGACCGCGACCATGGTGCCCATCGTGTCGAAGAAGTCGGTCAGCAGCAGGGTGAAGACGAACATCAGGGCGATCAGCCAGGTGGCCGAGTCCCACGCCCCCAGCACGGAAAACTTGCCGAGCAGCGACAGATCCGGCATGCCGAAGACCTGGTCGGGCAGGCTCGGCACGGTCAGGGCCCAACCGCCGGGTTGGCCGTCCGGGCCGCCGGCCGGCCCGAACCCGCCGATCGCCTCGACGACAATGGCCAGCACCGTGGAGCCCAGGATGCCGATCAGGATCGCACCGCGCACCTTGCGGACCACCAGCACCAGGGTGAGCAGCAGGCCGAGTACGAAGACGAACGCCGGCCAGGTAGCGATCATGCCGTTGACGCCCAGGCCGAGCGGCGGCGACGCGGTGCCACCGGTGACGAACCCGGCGTTGACGAAGCCGATCAACGCGAGGAACAGCCCGATGCCGACCCCGATGGCGGTCTTCAGCTGGGTCGGCACGGCCCGGAAGACGGCGGTACGCAGCCCGGTCAGCACCAGGACCAGGATGATCACGCCTTCGATGACCACCAGGCCCATCGCGTCGGCCCAGGTCATCTGCGGTGCGATCTCGAAGGCGACGAGGGCGTTCACCCCGAGACCGGCGGCCAGCGCCAGCGGGAACCGGGCGACCACCCCCATCAGCAGCGTCATCAACCCGGCGATCAGGGCGGTCGCGGCGGCGATCGCCGGGATCGCCAGCGCGGCGCCCTCGCCGTCGACCGCGCTACCCAGGATCAACGGGTTGAGCACCACGATGTACGCCATCGTGAAGAAGGTGGCCAGGCCGCCGCGTACCTCCCGGCCGGGGGTGGAGCCGCGGGCGGTGATCTCGAAGAACCGGTCGAACGCGTTACGTGGGCTGCGGTCCGGAGTCGACCCGGTCGTCTCTGCCGGCACTGTCGCCATGGGTCCTCACAGCTGATCATCAGGTTGACTGGGTTGCGCGCATCGTCTCAGATCAGCTGTTACCTGTGGAGGTCCATCCGGTTACGTCCCGCGACATCGCCGATCCGGCCGCCCGCCGTCCGGGTTGACCGGCCCGTCGCGGCGGTCTCGATCAACCGGGACGTACCCTGGTAGCGTGCCCGACTCGCCGCCGATGACTCCGCCGGACGCCCCGACCGGCCCGGTGCGGCTGCCGAGGGCACCCCGACCGGCGCCGCTGGACCCACCGATGGTGCCGTTCGCCGTCGGCGGGATGATCGCCTGGGCCGTCGCCGGGCTGGTCTGCCTGCTCGCCCGAGACTGGCTGGCCGACACCGGGCGTACCGACTGGCTCTGGACCTGCCTGGCCGGTCTCCTGCTCGGGCTGCCCGGGCTCGCGGTGATGCTGCGGCACGACGCCAACCGGCGACGGCGCCACGCCGACCAGGTCAGTCGCCGGCCGGACCCGAACGCACCGTGACCGTCTCGACCTCGCCGTCGTCGTAGACCGTGGGCAGCTCGTCCACCGGGGTCACCGCCGGGCCGGTCAGCGTCTCCGAGTGCGCGCCACAGCCGTGGTCCACGCTCACCACCCGGCCGTCGTCCGGTGCGTACACGTTGCCGCACACCCCGAACGCCTGCCGCAGCGCCCCAGCCAGCATCAGGTAGAACCCGCAGGCGCCGCAGCGGGCCGTGTCCGGCGCGGCGACCGAGATCGGTGCCTGCGGGCCGTGTTCGCCGTCGTACCAGCGCTGCGCGGTGTCGGCGCGGCCCTCGCGAGACATCACCCGGCTCCGACCGAGCCCGAGCTCCCAGGAGACCTCCTCGACGGCCGGGTCGTCCGACTGCAGGTAACCGGGCGCGAGCCGGTCGTCGTCGAACGAGGTCGGCAGCAGGTCACCGACGCCCAGGTCACCGGGCTGCAGCCGGTCGTGCCAGGGCAGCCAACCCGGTGCCAGCAACGCGTCCGGGCCGGGCAGCAGCACCGTCTCACAGACGGTCACCTGCCGGCTGCGAGAGACCCGGGTCACGGTGACCGCCCACCGCCAGCCCTGGTACCCGGCAAGATGACAGTCGAAGAGGTGGGTCACCAGCCGGTCGCCTTCGGCGACTGCCTGCAGGTGCTCGCCGACCTCGGCGGGATCCACCGCGTCGGTCAGCGCGGCGTACGCCACGTCGACGGCTTTGGCGCAGACCGAGTCGAGGCGGGCGGCACGAGCGGTGCTCCTGGTCACCGTCCCATTGTTGCCTACCGGCCGGCACCGCCGACAGGCACTCCCCCGCCGACGGCGACTCGTTGTCGGCAGGCACTCCCCCGCCGACCCGGACCCGCGACCGCGAAAACCGGCACAGCCCGAGACGGGACGGCTGCGGATAGGTGAGGATGGGCGCATGGGGCTGTTTCGCTCGCTCGGGCACACGGCCGGGACCGCCTTCCGCGGCACCCGCGCGGTGCTGCGCGGCACGGCGCACAGCGGTCGCTGGGCCGGACACAAGGTTCTGCAGGTACGCCACCGCGGGGCGGGCGGTGAGCCGGGCATGTCGCGCCTGTTCGACCTGCACGCTGCCTCCTGCGCCGGGGACACCCTGATCACCATCGGGCTTGCCGGGACCATCTTCTTCAGCGCGCCGCTCGGCGAGGCGCGCAGCAGCGTGGCGCTCTACCTGCTGGTGACGATGGTGCCGTTCGCGCTGCTGGCCCCGGTGGTCGGCCCGGTGCTCGACCACTTCCGGCACGGCCGGCGGTACGCGCTGGCCACCACCATGCTCGGCCGGGCCTTCCTGGCCTGGTTGATCGCCGACCACCTGAACGGGTTCGGGCTGTATCCGGCGGCGTTCGGGGTGCTCGCCCTGTCCCGGGCGTACGGCGTCGGCCGCTCCGCCGCCGTGCCCCGTCTGTTGCCGGCCGGGCTGGGGCTGTCCCAGGCCGGGGCCCGGGCCAGCGTCTACGGCACGATCGCCGGGGCGCTGGTCGCACCACTGGGGCTGGCGGCGTTCTGGTTCGGGCCGCAGTGGCCGCTGCGGGTCGCGTCGGTGATCTTCCTGGTCGGCATGGTGATCGCGCTGCGGCTGCCGCCTCGGGCCGACTCCGAGCCCGCCGAGCGGGTGCCACGCGCGTTCCGGGTGTTCGGTCTGCGGCGCGGCACCGACCGGCAGCGGATTCTCACCGGAAGCCGGCTGGTGATCGCCACCCTGGTGGGCAGCGGCACGTTACGCTGCCTCTACGGCTTCCTGCTGCTCTTCCTCGCCTTCGCGATCAAGGCGGGCGATCTGTCCACGGTGGTGTTCCGCCAGCAGCTCGGCGACGAAGGCGCGCTGGGGTTGGTCGGAGCGGCGTTGGCCGCCGGAAGCTTCGCCGCCACCGCGATCGGCAGCCGGATGCGGATCAACCGCCCACTCGCCCTGCAGTCCAGCGGGCTGGTGATCGTGGCCGGTGTCGGTGTACTCGCCACCCTGCAGTTCTCGCTGCTGATGGTGGCACTGTTCTGTTTCGTCACCGCGATCATCAGCGGCATCGCGAAGCTCGCGGTGGACGCCACCATCCAGGAGCGGCTGCCGGAACGGCTGCGGGCCAGCGCATTCGCCCACTCCGAGACCATTCTGATGCTGTCGTTCGTCGCCGGTGGCGCGTTCGGGCTGATTCCGGTGGACGGCCGGGTCGGTGTCGTCGCGGCGGCCGGCTTCGGCATACTCGCCGCCGCCCGCGCGATGATCGTCGCCGGCCGGCAGCGCAAGGACCGGCTCAACGGCCGACCGGTCGACGCAGCCGACGACGTCCCGGAGACGCCCGAAACTGGCCCGCCCGAACCCGGCACCGCCGGATCAGTCACCGCCGATTCCGGTACGCCCGACGCCGGCTCACCCGACGACGGCGGCACGGTTGTTCCGCCACGCGCCCGCCGGTCGCTCGTCCCGGCCCGCATCCGGCCACGTCCGCGACCCGCCCCGCCGACGCCGGCACCGCCGGCACCGGTCGGCGCTGGGCAGGGCGGCACCGGCCCGGTCGGTGCCGAGCCGGTCGGCGTCCCGGCCGCCGGCGCACCCGCCGGTCACCGCGGCGACGACCGGTCCGACGGCCAAGCCGACGACGACGATCCGACGCCACCCGGATTCCACATCTACCGCCCGTCGTCGACGCTGCGCCGCGCGGCCGAGGACGATCGACCCGACGGGCCGGACAGCGGAAGCTGGCCCACGGGCGGGTAAGACGCCAACCCACGGGCAGGTGACGAGTCGCCGGGCAACGGACCCTGCCCGGCGGCCGGTAGGTCCAGGAAGGCGCGGTGGGTAGGGTGCGGCAGGTGCGGATTCTGATCGTGACCGCGGTCGAGGCCGAGGCGGTCGCCCTCCGGCGCGGAATCGCCCCGGGCGGCGGCACGGCGGGCAGCAGCACGGCCGGTAGCGGCACGGCAGCGGACGGCGGCACGACGGGCGACGCAGCCGACCGAGCGGTCGACGTCGCGGTGGTCGGGGTCGGTTCGGCGGCGGCCGCCGCCGGGACCAGCCGGCAGCTGGCACTCGCGGCGAGCAGCGGACGCCCGTACGACGCGGTGGTCAGCGCGGGGATCGGCGGCGGATTCCCCGATCGGATCGCCGTCGGGCAGACCGCCGTCGCCACCCGCAGCGTCGCGGCCGACCTCGGCGCCGAGTCGCCGGACGGGTTCCTGACGATCGACGAACTCGGCTTCGGCACCGCGGTCGCCCCCGCCGACGGCGCGCTCACCGGCTGGCTGCGGACGGTGCTGCCGGACGCCGTACCCGGCGCGGTGCTGACGGTGAACACCGTGACCGGCACCGCGACGACCGCTGGAACGCTCACCGGCCGTTACCCCGACGCGGTGGCCGAGGCCATGGAGGGGTACGGGGTGGCCTGCGCCGCCGAGCTGGCCGGGCTGCCCTTCGCGGAGCTGCGTACCATCTCCAACCCGGTCGGCCCGCGCGACCGGTCCGGCTGGCGGATCCCGTTGGCGCTGGCCGCGCTGACCACAGCGGCCAGCGCGCTGGCCAGCCGGAGTGCCGACTACCGTGGCTGACGTGACCCTGCGGCTGGCTTTCTCCCCCTGCCCCAACGACACGTTCGTCTTTCACGCCCTGGTGCACGGGCTGGTGCCGGACGCCCCGCCGGTCACCGTCCGGTACGCCGATGTGGACGTCACCAACTCCGCCGCGCAACGCGGCGAGTTCGACCTGGTCAAGGTCAGTTTCGCCGCGTTGCCCTGGCTGCTGCCGGACTACCACCTGCTGCCCTGCGGGGGTGCGTTGGGCCGGGGCTGCGGCCCGCTGCTGCTGACCGGCGGTACGGCCGGCGGTACGGCCGGCGAGGGCCGCTGGGCGGCCGGCGACCTGACCGGGGCGACTGTCGCCGTACCCGGTGAGCGGACCACCGCGTACCTGCTGTTCCGGCTCTGGTCGGCGGGTCGGCCGCCGGCCCGGATCGAGGTCGTGCCGTTCCACGAGATCATGCCCGGCGTCGCCGCCGGCCGGTACGACGCCGGGCTGGTGATCCACGAGGCGCGGTTCACCTACCAGCGGTACGGGCTCTCCGCGCTGGTCGACCTCGGAGCGTGGTGGGAGTCGGACACCGGGCTGCCGATCCCGTTGGGCGCGATCCTGGCCCGACGGGGCGTCGTCGACCCGGCGCAGGCGGCCGGCTGGGTTCGCGAGTCGGTCCGACTGGCCTGGGCCGATCCGGGCGCCTCCCGGGACTACGTGCTGGCCCATGCCCAGGAGATGGAGCCGGACGTGGTGGACCGGCACATCGGGCTGTACGTCAACGAATTCACCGCCGACCTCGGTGCCGACGGGTACGCGGCGGTCGCCGCGCTACTGGACCGGGCGGCGGCGCAAGGGCTCACCCCACCGACGGCAGGGCTGCTCGCGCCACCGCCCGACGACCAGCTACGGCGGCGGTAGAGAGCCGACCACTGCGGTCCGGGGACCGCGACCGCGGGTCAGACCTCCAGTTCGCGGGCGACCGCGTGCACCAGCTGGGCCACGGTCTGCGCCGTCTTGCGGTCCGGGAACCGGCCCCGCCGCAGGTCCGGCTGGACCTTGGCCTCCAGCACCTTGATCATGTCTTCGACCAGTCCGTGCAGCTCCTCCGGCGGTCGCCGACGCAGCTCGGCGACGGACGGCGGGGCCTCCAGCAGCTGTACGCCGAGCGCCTGCGCGCCGCGCCGGCTGTCCACCACCCCGAACTCCACCCGTTGCCCGGACTTGAGGTCGGTGACGCCAGCCGGCAACGCACCCTTGGGCAGGAACACGTCGCCACCCTCGTCACTGGTGACGAATCCGTACCCCTTTCCCGCGTCGTACCATTTCACTCGACCCGTCGGCACCACTGACCTCGACTTCACTCGCAGGATTGACCTCACCAGGCTAGCCGGAGCAGTGCGTCGGCCGCCGCCGGGAATCCGGTCAGGTCGTCGATCACCGCAGCCGCTCCGGTGGACCGCAGCTCAGCCGCCGAACAGGGGCCGGAGGCCACCCCGAGACCCGGTATCCCGGCGGTCCGCGCGGCCACCATGTCCGCCGTGTGGTCACCCACATACAGCTGTACGGCGTACTCGCGCAGGGCGACCGCCTTTCCCTCGGCGAACAGGTCCCCGGCGACCTCGTCCGCCGGCAGCCTCAGGTGGTCCAGGTGCAGGCGAGCCAGCCGGCCGAGCTTCGAGGTGACCACCACCACCCGCCCACCCCGCTCCCGGACCAGTTCGAGCGCGGCGACCGCCCCGGGCATCGGCAGGGTCGGACCGACCGCGTAGTGGGGGTAGAGCGACCGGAACTGCTCGACCGCGGCATCGACCTGGTCGGCCGGGAACCACTGGCTGATCTCGTGGCGCAGCGGCGGGCCGAGCCGGGACACCGCGACCTCGGCGTCCACCTGCACCCCGGTGAGCTCGGTCAACGCCCGGTAGGTGGCGGCGACCCCCGGCCGCGAGTCGATCAATGTCATGTCCAGGTCGAATCCGACCACCGGCGACATGCGCGTGTCCCTCCCTCGTCACGCCCGCCACGACGGGTGGGTCCGGCCGGCGGGTGGCCGGTCGGGTGGCGGCCGGAGGGTGAGCCTATGCGGGCGACTCCCGAGCCGGCGCATCTGCTCCGGACGGCCGAGGCCACCTGGGGCGTCCGGCGGGCTAGCGTGGAACAACCATGGCCAACACACTCGCCGACCACCTGCGTTCCCGCTCCGACGCGGAGCTGGGTGACCTGCTGCGCCTGCGTCCGGATCTGGTGGTGCCGGCGCCGACCGACATCGCCACGCTGGCCGCCCGGGCCCAGTCGCGGGTCTCCGCTGCCCGCGCGCTCGACGACCTCGACGAGTTCACCCTGCGGATCCTTGACGCCGCGCGGCTGTGCCGGGAGCCGTCGGCCGGAGCCGGTTCGGCCGACACCGCCGACGCCGTCGTCCCAGTGGACGCGGTGCTGGCGATGGCCACCGCGCCGGGCAGCGGGGCGACTGCGGCTCAGGTCCGCGCGGCGGTGGACCGGCTGCTGGCCCGTTGCCTGCTGTACGGGTCGGCCGGGCGGTTGCGGGTGGCCGGCGGGGTGGACGAGGCGAGTTCGCCGTACCCGGCGGGGCTGGGCCGGCCCGCCGCCGACCTGGACGACCGGGTGGCGCGACGGTGCGCCGATCCGGCCACGTTGCGCCGGACGCTGCTCAGCGCCCCGCCGTCGGCCCGGGCGGTGCTCGACCGGCTCGCCGCCGGTCCGCCGCTCGGCACGGTGACTACCGCCGCTGGCGGCCCGGCCGCTGGCGCTCAGGCCCGCGAAGCCCCGGCCGCTGGCGCTCAGGCCCGCGAGGCCCCGGCCGCTGCTGCCCCGGCCGCCCTGGGTCCAGGCGACGGGGTGAGCCCGGTGCGCTGGCTGGTCGAGGCCGGCCTGCTGGCGGTGGTCACCGACGAGCCGGCGACGGCCGGCAGCCAGGCCGTGGAATTGCCCCGCGAGGTCGGGCTGTTGCTGCGCCGGGACACCGGGCCGCTCGGCGCGCTGCGCCCCGACCCGCCTGCCGCCGGTTCCGCCGAACGCGATCCGAAGGCGGTTGACTCGACCGGTGCCGGGCAGGCGATGGAGCTGGTCCGGCAGGCCGGCGCGCTGCTGGAGGCGTTGGCCGCCGAGCCGGCGCCGCTGCTGCGTACCGGCGGGATCGGGGTGCGGGAGCTGCGCCGGCTGGCCCGCGTCGGTGGGGTCAGCGAGTCGCTGGCCGGGCTGCTGATCGAGATCGGGTACGCCGCCGGGCTGCTCGGTGCCGCCGAACTGCCCGCCTCGGCCAGCCGCACCGCCGTCGACCAGCAGATCCTGCCGACCGGCAACTACGACCAGTGGATCAACGAACCGGTGGCCCGGCGGTGGGAGCGGCTGGCCGGGGCGTGGCTGGCGATGACCCGGCGGGCCGGGTTGATCGGCCGCCGGGACGACCGGGACCGGCCGATCACCGCGTTGTCGACCGACGTGGAGCGGGCCGGCGCGCCGACGGTACGCCGTACCGTGCTCGGGGTGCTGGCCGCGCTGCCGCCGGGGGCCGCGCCGACCGCCGACGAAGTGCTCACGCTGCTCGCCTGGCAGGCGCCGCGGCGCAGCCGGGGCCGCGACGAGCTGCACCGCGAGGTCCTCGACGAGGCGGCTCAACTGGGCGTCACCGGGCTGGGCGTGTTGACCGGGTACGGCCGCTCGCTGCTCGCCGGGGAGGGCCGGGACGCTCGGGACATCGCGGCCGACGACGATCCGCTCGGCGTACGGGCAACCGAACGGGAGCACCGAGGTGCGGCGTCGACGGTGGAACGGGCGCTGGACGACCTGCTGCCGTCCCCGGTGGACCACGTTCTGGTGCAGGCCGACCTGACCGTGGTGGTGCCCGGTCCACCGGAGCCGGCCCTGGCTGCCGAATTGGAGCTGGTCGCCGAGCCGGAGTCGACCGGGGCGGCCAGTGTGCACCGGGTCACGTCGGCGAGTGTGCGCCGGGCGTTGGACGCCGGCTACCAGGCGGCCGAGCTGCATGAGTTGTTCGCCCGGCGGTCCCGCACCCCGGTGCCGCAGGGCCTCACCTACCTGATCGACGACTCAGCGCGTACCCATGGCGGGTTGCGCGCCGGATCGGCCGGCGGCTATCTGCGCAGCGACGACGAGGCGTTGCTGGCCACGGTGCTGGCGGACCGCCGGCTGGCTGCCCTGTCGCTGCGTCGGCTGGCGCCGACGGTGCTGGTCAGCGTGGTGCCCGCCGGCCGGATGCTGGAGGCGCTGCGGCAGGCCGGCTACGCCCCGGTGCCGGAGGACGGCACCGGGGCCGCGCTACGCACCGGCCGGCCCCGGGCCCGGCGGGCACCGGTGCGGCATCCGGTGACGTTGCGGTCGGTCGATCCGCTGGCCGTGCCGAAGCTGACCGCCCCCCGGATCAGCGGTCTGGTCGAGCAGCTCCGTCGGGGTGAGGCGGCGGCCCGTGCGGTACGGCGCGCACCCGGTCCGGTCCGGGCGGCGACCGGGCAGGCGGTCGACGGGCTGGCGGCGGTGCAGGCGCACTCGCAGGCGCTGGCCGTGCTGCAGCAGGCGGTACGGGACAAGGCGCTGGTCTGGGTGGGCTACGTGGACGCGCACGGTGCCGCCGCGTCCCGGCTGGTCCGTCCGGTGTCGATCGGCGCGGGTTACCTGCGGGCCGAGGACGAGCGGACCGAGACGCTGCACACCTTCGCGTTGCAGCGGGTGACCGCCGCGGTGGTGCACGACTGACTGACCGCACTGCGGCCTGCCACGGCGGTCGGCCCGGACCGCGCGGCGGCCCCGGTCGGCCCGGTCGGTACGCCCGGGAGCGTCAGCCCGTGGGCCGGCCGTCGTGCCGGTGCCGGCGGGCCGCCTCGATCACCGACACCGTGAGCAGCAGCGCGAATCCGGTGCCGAGTGCCTCACCCACCGAGTCGACGAAGCCCTGACGCAGCACCAGCCAGCCGAACAGGAACCAGCCGACGAGCAGGGTCGACGCGAACGCGTACCAGAACAACGTGGCCCGCGAGACCGACGCCGGGTAGCCCCGGTCGGCCGGCCCTGGTCGATCCGCACTGTCGTTGACCGCCATGACCGCCTCCCGGCCCGATCGCTGCCCTTCGCTGTCTCCAGACTGGCAGGTCGGGGCCGGATCGGACAGTAACCGGCACCGGCCGACGTGTCCGGTGCCGGCAGACGTGCCCGGCACCGGCCGGCACCGTCGGGGTCGGGGTGCCGGTGCGGGCGGGGACCCGCACCGGCACCCGCTGCCCTCAGTGGGTGAGCACGACGGTGGAGATGCTGCGTGCGCCCACGTTGACGGTGACCTGCTGGCCGTTCACCGTCACCGACTGGCTGGCCGCGCTGGAGTACTGCGAGGTGAGGTAGTGCTCCGCCCGCGTGACGTTCTGCGGGGCCTGGACGACCGCACCGTTGACCGCGCTGTTCGACCGGTTGAGGATCACCAGGGTGGTCTTCCCGTCACCGGTGTAGGCGGTCACCTCCAGCGGCGACGCCTTGGAGCTCTTGGTCAGGGCGACCCGCTGGTAACCGGGACGGACGTACTTGGCGTACTGCGAAAACGCGTACCCGCGCTTGAGCGGCGCTCCGGCCGTGGTGCCGAAGGCCGACTCGCCGTCGCCGATGAAGGAGTAGTACCGCTTGCCGTACCACCAGATGTAGGCGGTCCAGTTGGCCTCCATCGACCGGTGCACCGTACGCATGATGTCGTCGAGCGTCTCGTTCCAGACGGTCTGGTTGCTCGGGTTGCCCCAGATGTTCGAACCGCTTCCGTCCGCCTCGTGGAGGTTCCACTCGGTCATCCATACCGGCTTGCCGTGCTGGTTGGCCAGGTTGTACGGCCCCAGCCGGCCCGACGCCTCGGTGCCGTACAGGTGCCCGCCGATGTAGCCGATGTTGTTGCGGGCGGTCGCGTCGTTGAGGGTCGGATCGGTGTAGCTGTAGTTCAGGTTGACCGCCTCGGCGACCATCAGCTCGGTGTTCTGCACCCGCCACCCGTGGTCGCGGACGAAGTTGCGCAGTTCGGTACCGCTCCAGTCCATCGAGTCGTAGCTCGGGTGCCAGTCCGGCTCGTTCTGCACCGAGGTGACGTCGACCGTCACGCCCTGGTTGCGCATGTACTGGACGTAGCTGTTCAGATGGTTGGCGTAGTCGTCGTAGTAGTCGGTCCGCAGCTTGCCGCCGTTGATCCGGCTGTTGTTGGTCTTCCATGCCGCCGGCGCAGTCCACGGTGACGCGAGGATCTTCACGTCGGAGCCGTACGACTTCGCCGTACGCAGCGCGTTGACCTGGACCGGCCACTCACCGGACTCCGGGGAGATCCCGGTCCGGATGATCGAAAGGCCCAACTGGTTGGGCCCGAGCCCGACCATGGTCTGGGTTTCGGCGGTCGACCACGTGCCGCTGCCCCAGATCCAGGTGGCGGCGCCGAAGCCGTCGACCGTCTGGTAGCGGGTGGCGCTGTTCACCGTGATGTCGGCCGGCCCGGTCGGAGGCGGCGTGGTCGGTGGTGCGGTGGTCGGAGGTGCGGTGGTCGGAGGTGCGGTGGTCGGTGGTGCGGTCGTCGGAGGCGCGGTGGTCGGCGCGGTACCGCCGGTGCAGGCCACTCCGTTCAACGCGAAGCTGGTGGGAGCGGGGTTGCTGCCGTTCCACGAGCCGTTGAAGCCGAACGAGGTCGTGCCGTTGGTCGGGATGGCACCGTTGTAACTGACGTTCCTGGCAGTCACCGTGGCACCGCTCTGGGTCAGCGTCGTGTTCCACGCCTGGGTCACGGTCTGGCCTGCGCCGAACGACCAGGTGAGCGTCCAGCTGGTAAGTGGGTCACCGAGGTTGGTGATGGCGACGTTGGCGCCGAACCCACCCGGCCACTGCGACGACACCGCGTAATTCACCGAGCATCCGGCGGCTGCGGCGACTGGCGCCGCAGCCGCCACCGCAGCCGAGGCGAACAGAACGGCACCGACCGACGCCAAGGCGGCGTTGGTTCTCCATCTCTTCATCTACTTCCCCTGATCTCATGGACGGTCGAACGCGTTGGAATCGCACGGCCGGTCAAAGGCATTGGGCCGGCCCGGAAGCCTGCCGGGAGGAAACTGGTGCGGTCGGGCCGGTGCGGAGAGGACAGCCTCCGCACCGGCCCAGAGCTGCTCAGCCGGCAGTGCAGCTGGGCGTCGGAATCGAACCGTTTCCGCTGGCCTGGAAACCGAACTCGGTGGACTGCCCGGCACCGACCTGGCCGTTGTAGCTGACATTGGTGAAGTCGACGGCACCGGTGTTGCCGCTGCGGTCGGCGTTCCACGCGCCGGTGACGCTGGCCCCGGACGGTACGTTGAGCCGGACCCGCCAGCCGTTGATCGACGACGATCCGGCGGTGACCCGGACGGTGGCCACGAATCCGCCGTTCCAGGAGTTCATCGAGACGGTCGCGGAGCATCCGCCGCCGGACGGTGGCGGAGTGGTTGCCGGCGGCGCGGTGGTCGGCGGCGGGGGGTTGCCGCCGGCGTTGAGGGCGTTGAGTACGGCGTCGTAGGCGGGTTTCTTGTTGCCGTTGCCGTCGAACAGCAGGGGGTTGGCGCCGGTGCGCCAGGAGTCGGGGTCGAGGACGCCCCAGACGGTGATGCCGGTGCAGCGGGCGACGGCGAGGCAGGCGCGGGTGACCTGGCCGTACATGTTGGCCTGGTTTCCGCCCTGTTGGATGTCGAGTTCGGTGATCTGGACGTCGACGCCGAGGTCGGCGAAGCGTTGGATGTTCTGCTGGTAGGTGGGGTCGAGGCTGGTGCCGAGGTGGGACTGCAGGCCGACGCAGTCGATGGGGACGCCGCGGGCTTTGAAGTCGCGGACCATGTTGTAGATGGCGGTGGACTTGGCGTTGATGCCGTCGGTGTTGTAGTCGTTGTAGCAGAGTTTGGCGTTGGGGTCGGCGGCGCGGGCGGTGCGGAAGGCGACCTCGATCCAGTCGTTGCCGGTGCGTTGCAGGTTGGAGTCGCGGCGTCCGCCGCTGCCGCCGTCGGCGAAGGCTTCGTTGACGACGTCCCAGGAGTGGATCTGGCCGCGCCAGTGGCCGGCGACCCGGTTGATGTGGTTGATCATGGCGTTGCGCAGGGCGCTGCCGGACATGTTCTGGGCCCACTGGGGTTGTTGGGCGTGCCAGACGAGGGTGTGGCCGCGGACGGTCATGCCGCGGGCGCGGGCGTGGGCGATGAGTTGGTCGCCGGCGGTGAAGTTGAACTGGTTCTGGTTGGGTTCGGTGTGGTACCACTTCATTTCGTTCTCGGCCACGATGGAGTTGAACTCGCGGTTGAGGACGGTGGCGTGGGGTTGGCGGTTCAGCATGAACGAGTTGGTGGCGGCGCCGAAGTAGCGGCCGCTCTCGGCGGCGGCGGCACCCAACGTCGACGCCGCGCTGGCTGAGGTGGCTACCGCCACCGCCATTCCTGTCGACAGCGCGATCGTCGCGGAGATCGCGACCATCGTGCGTACACTTCTGGGCCTTCTCATTCCTTTTCCTCTCCTGAAGTCGCGACCGACACTCATGGCGTACTGAGTTCGAACCGTCGGACGGTGACGGAACCGCCGAGCGCCTGCGTCGCATAATTGAAGATCCCGAACCGGTAACCCATGAAGAACTGCCACTCATTGTTCAACGTGAACGCCGGCCCGAACGACGTGAAATTCACCCCGTCCGTGCTGTACGAGAACCGCGCCTGCCGCCCCGCACCCGGCCGGATATCAGCATTCGCCCGCAACCAGACCCGACCACCCGACACCGGCGCACTCGCCACCTCAGTCCCGGTCCCGATGGTGTTCCAGTTACTGTCCATCGTCAACCCGTTCGTCATCACCACCCGGGTCGACCCATTGTCCCGACGCACCCCGACCCACGCCGACGACTGCCGCAACATCACCAACCCCGACCGGTCACCATCCCGCATCGACGAATAATCCAACTCGACCGTCGCCGTCGACGTCGGCCCCTGAATCCGATGCGTCAACGTGTTCCGCGCACTGTAGAGATCATTCGTCACGGTCGCGGTGGACAACCGCAGCCCGTCGTTCACCGACCACCGCGAGTTGTCCGGATTGTGGTTCCACTCCCACTGCGGCCCCAACGTCGTCCCCGCGAACGTGTCCACCCCGGTCAACGGCTTCACCACCCGCGGCGGCGCCGGCAGATTCGGCACCGGGTAGTTCACCCCCCACCGACCGTTCACCGTCCGCAACTGCGGCCACCCGTCACCCGTCCAGGTGATCGGCGCCAACGCCGGCATCCGCCCACCCGGATACGCGTCCACGAACGCCATGTAGTACCAGTCACCGTTCTGCGTCTGCACCACACCACCCTGATGCGGCACCCCACCACCCGAGATCGGCCCCGGCAGATCCAACAACACCTGCCGCATCTCGTACGGCCCGAACGGCCCGTTCGTCGACCGCAACACATACTGACCGTTCGCCGGCCGCGTCAACCAGATGTAATAGCTACCGTTCCGCTTGTAGAACCGGGCCCCCTCCAGCGTCCCCACACTCGACGGCGTCTGGAACACCTGCTGCGCCCGCACCTGCGACCGACCATCCGCCGACAACTGCGCCACACTGATCGTCCCGTTACCGTACGCCACATACGGCGTGTCATCATCGTCGAACAACAACCCCGCGTCGTAGTAACACGGCAACGTCGCATGCTTCGTCCACGGCCCCTCCACCGACCGCGACGTGTACATGTGCGTCTGACTGAAATCGATACAACCCGCCCAGTAGTACGTCCCGTTGCTCCGCCGGTAGTTCAACGTCGACGCCCAGATCCCCCGCACATACCCACGCTGCGCCCCCGACAGGTCGTACTTCGACCCGAACTCCAACCTCGGTACCGCATGCCCCGCGAACTCCCAGTTCACCAGATCGTACGACCGCAGAATCGGCGCACCCGGCGAATAATGCATCGTCGACGCCGTCATGTAGTACGTGTCGTCGACCCGGATCACCTCCACATCCGCGAAGTCCTGCCACACCACCGGATTCGTGTAATCCCCCGACGGCGGCGGTGTCGTCGGCGGAGCCGTGGTGGGCGGGGCGGTGGTCGGCGGAGCCGTCGTGGGCGGGACGGTGGTGGGCGGAGCGGTGGTCGGGTCGGTCACGCCTCCGGTGCAGACCGTTCCGTTGAGGGTGAACGAGCCGGGCGTCGGGTTGCTGCTGTTGTTCCAGGAGCCGTTGAACCCGAACGAGGCGGTGCCGTTCGTCGCGATCGCGCTGTTCCAGCTGACATTGCGCGCGGTCACCTGTGCCCCGCTCTGGGTCAGCGACGTGTTCCACGCCTGGGTGACCTGTTGTCCAGCGGTGTACGACCAGGTGAGGGTCCAGCCGTCGATCGGGTCTCCGAGATTGGTGACGGTGACGTTGGCGCCGAATCCGCCGGGCCACTGGGACGACACGGCGTAGTCCACAGAGCATCCGGCGGCTGCGGCGGCGGTTGCGGGCAGGACCACGGTCGCCGCCGAGGCGACCAGGCCACCGGCCGCCGCGAGCAGCACTGCTCGTTTGACAGCTGTTTGTCGCACTGGAGTTCCTTTCCGGGATGGGTGCCGACGGCGCCGGGTACCCAGGCAGCAAGGTTCAGCGGAATCGCAAGTTGGGATGGCGGCGTCGGCCACGGTGCGGGCTGGGCACCGTGGCCGACGCCAGCAGGCACCGGCACCGCCGGACAGCCGCGTCGCACGGCGTGGCCCGGGGACGCTTCACCGAGGTGGACTCGCCCGGCCCGCAACGCTCGGCGCCCGAGGCCCGGCTCGGAAGGCGGGAACGCTGCCGGCCACCACACCCGGCCGACTCCCGACAAGGCCGGTGGAAGCAGGTGGGACGTGCCCCGCGCCCCACAGCAGGAGCATAGGTGTTATCGCTAACACCTTCAATACATCGAGACAACTGGATCAGTCTCGGGCGCATTGTAACGATGCAACTGGGAAAGCTGCTGCACCCTCACTGCCCATCGACCCGCCGAGCACTTTCAGCCAGCCGCTGCTTGTTTACGATAACAACATTGACCCGAACCGTTTCGAGAGGTGGTTGCCGGACCGTGGAGCCAGGGCTGGCGGCCGGAGACACGCGTGAGCCCGTCGGAGGATCCGGCGATCCTCCGACAGGCTCACGGTCGGGCGGTAGTCAGGCTGACCCGGACCCGGTTGCCCGGACCCGGGTCCGTCGGCTCAGGAGGCGCTGTCGTTGCGCTGGCTGAGCAGCCACTTCAGGATGCTGCGGTCCTCGTACGTCGGACCGTAGGCGGCGTGGTAGTCGGGCAGCGAGAACGCGTCGTTCTCGTACTCGGTGTAGCGCACCAGGTCGGCGATCTCCTGCTCGCTCTTGCCCTGCGCCGCGTGCGCCGCCTGCAGCGCGTCGCGGGAGTTGCGTCCCAGCGAGATGTTCAGCAGGTGGTCGTTGACGCCGTGGGTGACGTACACCGGCATCTCCGCCTCGGCCACCGCGGCGGCCTGCTCCTCGTTGATCTGGAACCCACCGGTGATCAGACCGGCGGCGAACAGATCCGGCCGCTGCTCGAACGCCGCCCAGGCCAGCTGCGATCCGTAGGAGACCGTGGTGGTGTAGATCCGGGTGGGGTCGACGCTGTACTCGTCGACGAACTGGTCGATCAGCTTGATCAGCAGCGCGGCCTCGGCCGCCGCACCGACCCGCTGGTTCTGCGGGGCGAGCACGATCACGTCCTCGTCGCTGCCGGTCCACTTACGCTCCAGCCAGGCCACCGCGGGGATGTCCGCCGCGATCTGTACCCCGGTGTTGTCCCCGTCGAAGCCCATCCCGTGGCCGGGCAGCACGACCATCAGCGGATACCGCTTGGCCGGGTCGTAGTTCTTCGGCAGGTGGTAGTGGTACGGCAGCACCATGCCGCCGCTCAGGTACGAGTCGTAGGCGAACTCGTCGACCAGCAGGTTCACCGGCTCCTCGGTCATCGCCCGGACCCGGTGCGGGGTGCCCGGTGCGAGCACCGGCCCCAGACCGTTGCCGTTGCCCTGCTTGGCGTGGATCCGCTTGCGCTGGGTCAGCGTGGTCGGTAGATCCGGGTTGACCTTGACCGTGCACAGAAAGGTCGGGCACTTCGAGACGATCACGGTCCAGCCGCCCACGTCGGCCGGGTCGAGTTCGATGATCACGTAGCGTCCGGTGACCGACCGCTGGTCGAACCGGGTGTGCGCCCGGCTGTTGGTGTAGACGTTGGTGATGGTCCGGTCGGCCATCTTGGTCAGGTCCTCGATCGGGTTGAACCGGAAGTTGTACACGGTGTCCGACACGGTGTAGGTGCTCGGGTCGATCGAGTCGGGGTTGACGATCTCGCCGTACTCGACCGCCACCGCGGAGACCCGCTGGCCGTACGTGTAGACCTCGGTGATCGGGGTGATGCTCTGGATGCCGGTGGTGATGCCGCCGCCGTTGCCACCCTGAGCGTTCGCCGCCCCGGCGGTGCTCAGCACCGCGGCTACGGCGAGCAGGGCAACCGCCTTCTTGCGGAGGGTCATGCGTCCTTCCTTCCCGCGCGAGCGCGTGTGCCCAGCCAGGCCTGCGGGTGGGGGTCACAAGCGGGGGACCGGCAGTCAAGCTGGGCGAGTAGATCGACGCTAAACTGATTTAGCTGAGCATGCTCGCGATGATCAGGCCATGTCAAGACACGTGCCAGAAATCGGCTGGACATATAGTTGTTGCTGGTGGGACGGGGGATACCCGCTCCGAGCCTCAGTCCAGGCAGTCCCGCAACGCGGCGGTCAGCCGGTTGGCCCGGTCGTCGTCCGCCGGCCCCATCTGGTTCAGCACGTACCCGAAGCCGACCCGGTAGCGGTCGTCAGCGAAGCCCAGATGCCCGCCCGCCCCGTCGTGACCGAAGCTGCGGTCGCCGAGCATCGGGCGGATCCGGGGCGACCCGAGCAGGAAGCCGGTCCCCCAGCGCTGCCCGGCGTCCGGGCCGCCGTACCGCTGCCGGCCCTGCGAGCGCACCACCACCGCGTCGTCCACCGAGGCGGTGGTCAGCAGCGGGGGTCCGGCCACCGGCGCGACGCAGGCGGCGTACAGCCGGGCCAGGCCGGCGGCGGAGCTCACCCCGCCGGCTCCGGGAACCTCGGCCGCCTGGACGGCCGGGTCGTTGAAGCTGACCAGGCCGGCGGCGTCCGCCGGGAAGTCGAACGCGCCACCCATGGTCAGCGACCGCTCGCTGACCCGGTCCGGGTAGCTGACCGGGTTGTCCGGCGGGGCCAGCGTCCAGGCCACGCTGTCCCGCTCGGCGGCCGGCAGCCCGATCCAGGTCCGCAGGCCGAGCGGCCCGGCCAGGGTGTCGCGGAAGAACTCCCCCACCGGTACGCCGGTGACCCGCCGGATCACCTCGCCGACCAGCCAGCCGTAGGTCAACGCGTGGTACGTGTACGCCGTACCCGGCTGCCACAGCGGGGTCTGCTCCTCGATCGCGGCGATCACCGGCTCCCAGGCCAGCACCTGTTCCCGGGTCAAATCGCGGTCCAGCGCCGGCAGGCCGGCCCGGTGGGTGAGCAGGTCGCGGACCACGATGTCGGCCTTGCCGTTGCGACCGAACCCGGGCCAGTAGCGGGTGACCGGGGCGGCCAGGTCCAGCCGGCCGGACTGCACCAGCAGGTAGGCGCAGACCGCCAGGATGCCCTTGGTGCAGGAGAAGACCACCGCCGGGGTGTCCCGCTGCCAGACCCGTCCGGTACGCGGATCGGCGAGCCCGCCGTACAGGTCGACGACCGGGCGTCCGTCGACGTAGACGGCCAGGCCGGCGCCGACCTCGCCCCGGGTGGCGAAGTTGTCCCGGAACACGTCGGCGACCCGGCCGAAGCCGTCGGCGACGTCGCCCTGCACGAGCGGCTGGTCGGACGCGGTCACCCCTTCACCGACCCTTGCAGCAGGGCCTTGATGAACTGACGCTGGAAGATCAGGAAGACGATCAGCGTCGGGGTGAGGATCAGCAGCGACCCGGCGCACAGCAGCACCTGGTCGGTGCCCCACTGCCCCTGGAAGGCGCCGAGCGCCCCGGCCATGGTCCGCTTGGTGCCGTCGTCGACGAGCACGATGGCCAGCAGGAACTGGTTCCACGTCCAGAGGAACAGCAGGATGGTCAGCGAGGCGATCGCCGGCCGGGCCAGCGGCAGGTGGATCCGCCAGAACAGCTGCCAGGTGCTGCTGCCGTCGACCCGGGCCGCCTCGGACAGCTCGGCCGGCACGTTGATGAAGTGGGTACGCATCCAGAACACGCCGAACGGCATGAAGAGCCCGATCAGCGGCAGGATGATCGCCCACCGGGTGTTCAGCAGACCGAAGTCCTGGATCTGGTAGTACAGCGGGGTGATCACCGCCTCGAACGGCATGGTCAGACCGAGCAGGAAGAAGACGAAGACGAACCGGGCGCCGGGGATCTTCAGGTGGCCGAGGCCGAAGCCGGCCATGGTCGCGATCACCACGGCGACCGGCACCACCCCGGCGACGATCAGGCCGCTGGACTTGAGCAGCGCGCCCATGTTGGCCACGGTGAAGGCGTCGGCGAAGTTGCCCCACTGCGGGTCGGACGGCCAGGTCAGCCCGGTCGGCACCGTTCCCCGGGGTTGCAACGCCGCCGACAGCATGCTCACGAACGGCAGCAGGGTGACCAGGACCAGCAGGATCAGGAAGACCCGCCCGGTCACCTGCTCGCTGCGACTGAGCCTCATCCCTTCTCCTCCCGGGTCAGACGCTGGATCGGCAGTACGCAGAGCAGCACCAGCGCCATCAGCACGATGGCCAGCGCGGAGGCGAGGCCGACCTGCCGCTGGGCGAACGCCAGCCGGTAGATCTCCAGGCCCGGCACGGTGGTCTGGTACCCCGGGCCGCCGCTGGTGGAGATATAGACGATGTCGAAGCTGGCCAGCGCCGCGATGACGGTCACCGTCAGACAGACGCCGATCTCGCGGCGCAGGCCGGGCAGGGTGACCGCGAAGAACTCCCGGACCGGGCCGGCGCCGTCCATCCGGGCCGCCTCGTACAGGCTCGGGTCGATCTTGCCGATCCCGGTGATCAGCAGGATGGTGCACAGGCCGAGGGAGACCCAGGCGCCGATCATGCCGACCGACGGCAGGGCGGTGTCGAAGTCGCCGAGCCACGGCCGGGCCAGCCCGCCCAGGCCGACGGCGCGCAGCACCTGGTTGACCACGCCGGACGACGAGAGCAGCCAGCTCCACGCGATGCCGGCGGCGACCAGCGGGATGACCTGCGGGAGAAACAGAATCGTCCGTACGGCGGTGCCGAACAGACCGGTGGCCATCCGCCGGACCAGGCTGGCCACCAGCAACCCGACCCCGACCGGGATGAAACTGAAGAAGACGATCAGCACGAACGCGTTCCCGATGATCTTCAGCAGGTCGGAGTCGGTGAAGACGGTGAGGTAGTTGTCCAGCCCGGCCCACCGCGCGACGCCGATGCCGTTCCAGTCGTAGAGCGAGTACTGGAAGGTGAGCGTCAACGGGCGGACCACGAAGACCACGTACATCACCAGGGCCGGCACCACCCACAACCAGCCGGACCAGCGGCCCGAACGGGCCCACCGGTTCCGGTGGGCCCGCGCGGGTGACGTGCTGCCGGTAGCGGGCAGCGTCATCGAGACAGTTCCTCTTCGTACTGGGCCTGGACCGCCTGCACGTACCCTTCCGGGGTCTGCTCGCCGACGATCAGCTTCTGCAGCTCCGGGGTGATCGCCGAGGCGAAGATCGAGCCGGTCGCGTTGGCGGTGAAGTCCACCGCGCCGTTCTCCTCGGCCAGCTGCCCGCTGGCGGCGAGGGTCTGGGCGAGTACGGTGCCCTCGGCGGCGGTCGGCACCTCGAGGTCGGCCGGGCCGCCCGGGCTGGAGCCACCGACCTGCACCGAGATCTCCCGGGCCTTCTCGTTCGTGTGCACCCAGTTCAGGAAGAAGGCGGCGGCGTCGGGGTTCTTCGCCTTGGCGCCGACCCCGAAGGTGTTCGGGGCGGACATCGCCACGTGCGAGGCGTCCGCGGTCTCCCCCGGGAACAGGAAGAAGCCGACCTCGCCCGCCATGTTGGCGTCCAGGTTGCCCGACTCCCAGTCACCGTTGAACATGAACAGGCCGTTGCCCTCCTGGAACTGGCCCATCATCGCGGTGTAGTCGATGGCGTTGGCGTCCGCCGGGAAGTAGCCGGCCTGGGCCCACTTCTCGATGGTCTGGGTGGCCTTGAGCGCGGCCGGCGTGTCGAAGGTGGCGCCTTCCTTCTGGAAGATCCAGTCGGCGATCTCCTGCGGGTCGCCGTACTGGTTCTGCAGCGCCTGGTGCGGGAAGTTGATCCCGGCGGTGTCCTGGTTGAACTGCATGATCGGCTGGATGCCGGCGTCCTTGGCCGCGGCGAGCAGCTCCTCGAACTCGGCGATGGTCGCCGGCGGCTCGGTCATCCCGACCTGCTCGGCGAGTTCCTTGTTGTAGAACACGCCGGTGACGCTGTAGCCGAGGCCCATGCCGTAGAGCGAGCCGCTGCCCCGGGTGCCGTCGTCGGCGATCCGCAGCTGCTCCAGCTGCGAGGCGGGGAAGCTGTCCCAGCCGTACGCGTCGAAGTAGGGGTCGAGGTTCTTCAGCAGGCCGTCGGAGACCAGGTCGATCATGGTGGGAAGCCGGATGATGTCCGGCGCGTTGTCGCCGGCCAGCACCCGGGGGGCGTTTTCGACGATGACGGTGAACTGGTCCTCGCGCACGTTGAACGTGACGTTCGGGTACTGGTTGCTGAACTCGTCGGCGAGCGCCTTGGCCAGCGGGAAGCCGGTCTCGGCGTACATCTCCAGGGTGATCGGGTCGCTGCCCAGTTCGGTGCTGACCTCGGTGTCACCGCCGTCCTCGGTGACCGGGTCGGCACCCGGGGCCGAGCAGGCGGTGATGGCAAGGGCCGCCGCCATCAGCGGCGCCAGCGCCAGCGCCGGGCGACCGGCGTGGAGCTTCCGCGCATATCTACGCATCTCGGGACTCCTTGAGTTGTCGCCGCCCCGCCGATCCCACGCGGCGCAGCGGTTCGTGATGTTTCGCCTGCGACGGCTGCGGTGCGCCGTCGGCTGGGGTTCCGCCGTGACTGCCCTGGCGGATCGGTTAGCTAAACTGATTTAGCAGAGCATGCTGCGAAAAGCTCGTTGCTGTCAAGGACCAGTTGGCAACGGTCCGGAAACGGCTCGTTCACAGGTGGCGGGTCAGCCCGCCTGCCCCGGACCAGGGGCGGCATCGCATGATGGAGCATGGGCATGACCGGCGGAGGCAGTGCTGTGGACAGTGAACCCCCATCAAGAGGATCAACGGTGCGGAACCGGGCCACCTTGGCCGATGTCGCCCGCCGAGCCGGCCTGTCCAAGACCGCCGCGTCGATGGTGCTGAACGGGCGGGAGGGAACGCGCCTCTCCGTCGAGGCGCACCAGCGGGTCTTCGCCGCCGCCGAAGAACTAGGCTACCGCCCGAACGTCGCCGCACGAAGCCTGCGGACCAGGAAAACCGCCACAATTGCCTTCGTGTCCGACATCGTGGCAACTACCCGTTTTGCCGGTGGGTTGATCCGGGGTGCGCTGGACGCCGCCCGGGAGCGCGACCACGTACTGCTGATCACCGAGACGCAGGGCGACGCCGAGTTCGAGCGGTACGCGATCGAAGCCATGCTGGACCGGCAGGTCGACGGGGTGATCTACGCCGCGATGGCCACCCGCCGGCTGACCGTGCCGCCGGCCATCCTGGGCGGCCCGGTGGTGCTGCTCAACGCCACCAGCCCGGACAACCTGCCGTGTGTGCTGCCGGACGACGAACTGGCCGGTCGGGCGGTCACCGAGGCCCTGCTCAAGCAGGGCCACCGGCAACGGATCGCGCTGATCGGGCGCAACCGCCTCAAGGAACGCGACCCGGAGGTGTCGCTGGCCGCCGAGGCCAGGCTGCTCGGCATCCGGCACGCTCTGTCGGCCGCCGACGCCACGTTGTACGCCGAGCCGTTCTGCCGGGAGTGGCTGCCCGAGCACGGCTACACCGCGATGCGCACCCTGCTCGCCCGAGCCGTCCCACCCACTGCGGTGATCTGCATGAACGACCGCCTCGCCTTCGGCGCGTACCAGGCGATCGCCGACGCCGGGCTGACCGTGCCCACCGACATCTCGGTCGTCTCGTTCGACGACGACCCGATCGCCACCTGGCTGCGGCCTGGCCTGTTCACCGCGGCGCTGCCGCACGAGCGGATGGGCCAGCGGGCGGTGGAGATCCTGCTCGACGGCGAATCCACCGAGCGGTGCATGGTGCCGATGCCACTGCACCGCCGGAAGTCGATCGCCGCGCCGGCGGACAGCAGCTGAGCAGCGACGTCGGCCGGCCCCTGGAAGTCCGTCCCCAGTACGTCGGGTAACGACGCGAACTTGGCGCTAAACCGATTCACTGCTAGGTTTCCCGGCATGCTTCGGCTACCGGATCACTGGGTGTGGGACAGCTGGTACGCACGGGACGACAGCGGCCGCTGGCACGCGTTCTTCCTGCGTGCCTCCCGGGCGTTGGGCGACCCGCACCGGCGGCACCACCGCGCCAGCATCGGCCACGCGGTCTCCACCGACCTGCGCAACTGGCGGCTGGTCGCCGACGCGCTGGTCCCGGCGGACGCACCCGCCTGGGACGACCTCGCCACCTGGACCGGCAGCACCGTCCGGGGTCCGGACGGCCGCTGGTACCTCTTCTACACCGGGGTCAGCCGGGCCGAGCAGGGGCTGGTGCAGCGGATCGGTCTGGCCGTCTCGGACGACCTGATGACCTGGCACCGGCACGGCACCGAGCCGCTGGTCGAGGCCGACCCGACCTGGTACGAACTGCTCGACCGGGACGCCTGGTACGAACAGGCGTGGCGCGACCCGTGGGTCTTCCCGGACCCGGCCGGCGCCGGTTGGCACATGCTGATCACCGCCCGGTCCGCCACCGGGCCGGCCGACACCCGGGGCGTGATCGGGCACGCCACCTCGGACGACCTGACCACCTGGCGGGTCCGGCCGCCGCTGTCCGTACCGGCGGGCTTCGGGCACCTGGAGGTCCCCCAGGTGGTGGTGATCGACGGACAGCCGTTGTTGCTGTTCTGCACCAACAACGCCGTCTCGCCGGCCCGGGGCGCGACCACCGACCAGATCTGGGTGGTGCCCGGCACCGCCACCACCGGCCCGTGGGACGTCGCCGCCGCCCAGCCGTTCACCCACCCCGGCCTGTACGCACCGCGCCTCGTGCCGGACGCAGACCAGGGCGGCTGGCAGCTGATCGGCTTCCTGGACCACCTGGACGGCCGGTTCGTCGGCGAGATCATCGACCCGGTCCCGGTGCGGTACACCTCCGGCGTCGGGCTCACCCCCGCTCGCTGAGGTGGTGGCCGCCGGCTGCTCGCTGGAGAGTCGCCAGCAGCCGGTGGCCACCACCTGGCCGTCGCACGGGTGTGGACCGCCCGCCCCCGTTACTCCGCCCGCGTCGCCGCTCCCCGGGCTGCCTCTCCGGCCCGGACGGGTCACGGTGCGGATCGAACGCGTCCGTCGGCACCGGCCAGTGTGACGCTGCCCTGGCGTACCTCCAGGTCATGTCCTGACCAGGACAGCCGTCGTGAGGTAAGACGCCGCAGCGGCCGCTGAGGTTGCGATATTCACCAGGTACGCAACGATCGTCACTCCGACAGTGGCGTCGGTCACCAGGGCCGCCCGGTGTCGGGCGGTCGCGTGCGAGACTGGTGGGTCGGCCAGAAGGGGGATACCGACAGTGAACAACGGACCGCTGATCGTCCAGTCGGACAAGACCTTGCTGCTGGAGATCGACCACCCGGACGCCACCGCGTGCCGGATGGCGATCGCCCCGTTCGCCGAGCTGGAGCGCTCACCCGAGCACGTGCACACGTACCGGCTCACCCCGCTCGGCCTGTGGAACGCCCGCGCCGCCGGGCACGACGCCGAGAGCGTCGTCGACGCGCTGCTCAAGTACTCCCGCTACCCGGTGCCGCACGCGCTGCTGGTCGACGTCGCCGACACCATGGACCGGTACGGCCGGCTGCAGCTGGCCAACGACCCCGCGTACGGGCTGGTGCTGCGGACCACCGACCGGGCCGTGCTGACCGAGGTGACCAAGAGCAAGAAGCTCGCCGGCATGTTCGGCGACAAGATCGACGACGACACGGTGGCGGTGCACCCGTCCGAACGGGGCCGGCTCAAGCAGGGCCTGCTCAAGCTCGGCTGGCCGGCCGAGGACCTGGCCGGCTACGTCGACGGCGAGGCGCACCCGATCGAGCTGGACACCGCCGGCGGCGACGGGCAGCCCGGCTGGTCGCTGCGGTCCTACCAGCAGGAGGCGGTCGAGCAGTTCTGGGCCGGCGGCTCCGGCGTGGTGGTGCTGCCCTGCGGTGCCGGCAAGACGCTGGTCGGTGCGGCGGCGATGGCCGAGGCCAAGGCGACCACGCTGATCCTGGTCACCAACACGGTCGCCGGCCGGCAGTGGAAGCGGGAGCTGGTCGCCCGCACCTCGCTGACCGCCGACGAGATCGGCGAGTACTCCGGCGAGCGCAAGGAGATCCGCCCGGTCACCATCGCCACGTACCAGGTGCTGACCTCGCGCCGCAAGGGCGCCTTCACCCACCTCGACCTGTTCAACGCCCGCGACTGGGGCCTGGTGATCTACGACGAGGTGCATCTGCTGCCGGCACCGATCTTCCGGTTCACCGCCGACCTGCAGGCCCGCCGCCGGCTCGGCCTGACCGCCACCCTGGTCCGCGAGGACGGCCGGGAAGGCGACGTCTTCTCACTGATCGGGCCGAAACGCTACGACGCGCCGTGGAAGGACATCGAGGCGCAGGGCTGGATCGCCCCGGCCGAATGCGTCGAGGTCCGGGTCACCCTCACCGACGCGGAACGGATGGGGTACGCGGTCACCGAGACCGAGGAGCGGTACCGGGCGGCGGCCACCGCGCGTACCAAGCTGCCGGTGGTCAAGGCGCTGGTCGACCGACACTACGGCGAGCAGGTGCTGGTCATCGGGGCGTACATCGACCAGCTGCACCAGCTCGGTGAGTTCCTGGGCGCGCCGATCGTGCAGGGCTCCACCACCAACAAGGAGCGGGAACGGCTGTTCGACGCGTTCCGCCATGGTGAGATCCCCACGCTGATCATCTCCAAGGTCGGGAACTTCTCCATCGACCTGCCGGAGGCGGCGGTGGCGATCCAGGTGTCCGGCACGTTCGGCTCCCGGCAGGAGGAGGCGCAGCGGCTCGGCCGGGTGCTGCGGCCCAAGGCCGACGGCCGGCAGGCGCACTTCTACACCGTGGTCTCCCGGGACACCATCGACACCGAGTACGCCGCGCACCGGCAGCGGTTCCTCGCCGAGCAGGGGTACGCGTACACGATCGTCGACGCCGA
This sequence comes from Solwaraspora sp. WMMB762, assembly GCF_049179115.1. NCBI lineage: Bacteria > Bacillati > Actinomycetota > Actinomycetes > Micromonosporales > Micromonosporaceae > Solwaraspora > Solwaraspora sp. WMMB762. Next base: position 5,273,998 of record NZ_JBMHMD010000001.1, on the reverse strand, counting down.
CGACGTACTCGGCCCGGCCCTACCCTGACTCTTGCCTGCGCTCTGGGACCGGCGGCCCGACGGTCAGCAGGTCGGCGAGCAGGTCGCCGTACTCGGCGAGCCGGTCCAGCACCTCGGCGGCGGTGAACTGGCGGACGACGCCCGGCTCGCCGGCCGCCGCGGCCTCCACCTCCGGCCAGGTCAGCGGCGCGGAGGCGGCCGGCACCGGGCCGGCCCGCAGCGAGTACGGCGCCACCGTCGTCTTCGCCGCGTTGTTCTGGCTCCAGTCGATGAAGACCCGGCCGGGCCGCAGCCGCTTGGCCATCTTCGACGTGATCGTCTTCGGTGAGCGGCGTTCCAGCTCCTCGGCGACCCGCTTCACGTAGCCGGAGACGACGTCGGCCGGCTGCCCGGCCGACACCGGCGCGCCGAGCTGCATGCCCTTGCGGCCGGAGGTCTTCGGGAAGCAGGCGATGCCGTCGTCGGCGAACCGGTCGCGGATCAGCACCGCGACCGCGCAGCACTCCTCGATCCCGGCCGGTGCCCCCGGGTCGAGGTCGACGACCAGCAGATCGGGGTCGGCGCCGACCCGCCACTGCGGGGTGTGCAGCTCCAACGCGGCCAGGTTGGCCAGCCAGACCAGGGTGGGCAGGTCGTCGGCGATCACGAAGTCGAGCTCGTCGCGGCCCCGCGACGACCCGGGGGTGGGCAGCCGTTCGGTCCGCACCCAGTCCGGGGTGCTCGCCGGGGCGTTCTTCTCGAAGAAGAACTGGCCGTCGACGCCGTTCGGGTAGCGGATCCGGGTGAGTGCCCGGTCGGCGAGGTGCGGCAGCAGCGCACCGGAGACCCGGGTGTAGTAGTCGATCACCTCGCCCTTGGTGAACCCGGCCGCCGGGTACAGCACCTTGTCCAGGTTGGACAACTCCAGCGACCGGCCGGCGACGTCCACCCGGATCCGGCGCTCGCCCGCGCCGAGACTGCGATCAGCCCGCATCGGCGTCCTCCTCGGTGACGTCGGTGGCCGGCAGGTCCGGGCGGATCCGCAGGAACCGGGGGAACCGCAGCCGCCCGTCCGGGGTCTGCTGGCCGTACCGTACTTCGATCACCACCTCTGGGCGTACCCAGATCGCGCCGCGGGCGTCCTCCCGGGGCAGCGGCGTGTCAAACGGGGGCGTCTCGGCACGCAGCGGCTCCAACGCGGCCAGCAGGGCCCGCTCCGCGGCCGACCCGATCCCGCCGCCGACCCGGCCGGTGAAGCGCAGCGCGCCGGTCGCCGCGCCGGTCGCGTCCCGCACCGGTACGCCGACCAGCAGCCCGCCGAGCCGACGCACCCCGGGACGCCAGCCCCCGACGACGAAGTCCCGGGTCAGCTCGATTTTGACCTTGACCCAGTCGGGGCTGCGGGCACCAGGCCGGTAGATCGCGTCGCGGCGCTTGGCGACCACGCCCTCCAGCCCGTGTTCGGCGGCGGCGGCCCGGGTGGCCGGCCCGTCGGTGAAGCTGGGCGGCACCGCCCACGCCGGCCCGGCCAGCCCGAGCGCTTCCAGCGCGTGCCGCCGGTCCCGGTACGGCCAGCCGGTCAGGTCCGCGCCGCGTAGCCGCAGCAGGTCGAAGATCATGTACGTGGCCGGCGCACCGGCGGCCAGCCGGGCCGCCCGCGCCGGATCCCGCACGTGCATCCGCTCGGCGAGCAGGGTGAACGATGGTCGGCCGGCGGCGTCGAGCAGCACCATCTCCCCGTCGAGCAGGGCGTCGTCCAGGGCGCGGGGCAGCCCGGACAGCTCCGGGTAGGCGATGGTGATCTCGGCACCGGACCGGGCGTACAGCCGCTGCCCACCGGCGGAGATATCCGCCAGAGCGCGCACTCCGTCCCATTTGAACTCGTACCACCAGCCGGGGCCTGTGGGCAGCTCCCCGGTCGTCGCGAGCATCGGCCGCAGCGGTCCACCCGGCATCCTGCCACTGTAAAACCAGCAACGAAGTGGTCGCGCTGAGTTCTGTCGGATGCGATCCTGGATCAACACCGGGCCGACCTGGCGATCTTGACCTTGGGGAAGGGCGGGACAGGTCGGCGGCCGCCGGTGGTGGCGAAGGGATCAGCCATGCGCGCGATCTGGAAAGGCGCGGTGTCGTTCGGCCTCGTGTCGATCGGGGTACGCCTGTACTCCGCCACCGAGGAGAAGGACATCCGGTTCCACCAGGTGCACCGGGAGGACGGCGGGCGCATCCGGTACAAGCGGGTCTGCTCGGTCGACGGCGAGGAGGTCAGCTACGACGACATCGCCAAGGGCTACGACCTCGGCGGCGGCGAGATGGTGATCCTCACCGACGAGGACTTCGCCGACCTGCCGTTGAGCACCTCCCGGGCGATCGACGTGCTGGAGTTCGTACCGGCCGACCAGGTCGACCCGATGCTCTACAACAAGGCCTACTACCTGGAGCCGGAAGGCACCGCGACGAAGCCGTACGTGCTGCTGCGCGACGCCCTGGCCGACTCGGACCGGGTGGCGATCGTCAAGGTCGCGATCCGGCAACGCGAGCAGCTGGCCACCCTGCGGGTACGCGACAACGTGCTGGTGCTCAACACGATGCTCTGGCCGGACGAGGTCCGGCAGGCGTCTTTCGGCTTCCTCGACGACGACATCCAGGTCCGCCCGCCGGAGCTGGCGATGGCCGCCTCGCTGATCGACTCGATGGCCGGCGAGTTCGCGCCGGACGAGTACACCGACGACTACCGGGCGGCGCTGCAGGAGGTCATCGACGCCAAGGTGGAGGGCCGGGAAATCGTCGCCCCGGAGGAGGAAGAGGAGGCACCGGCCGCCGCGGTCGACCTGATGGCCGCGCTGCGCGCCTCGGTCGAGCGGGCCCGGGTGGCGCGCGGAGAGGCCCCCGGCGAGGCTGCTGGCGAGGACCGGGAGCCGGCCGAGCCGACCCCGATCACCTCGGCCAAATCGGCCAAGGCCGCCGCCCCTGCGGCGAAGAAGGCGGCCCCGGCCAGGAAGACGGCCCCGGCGAAGAAGGCTGCGGCCGCCGACCAGAAGAAGACCACCGCCAAGAAGGCCCAGCCGGAAAAGGCCCAGGCCCGCAAGACCGCCGCGAAAAGCGCCGACCAGAAGACCGGCGGTACGCGACAGACCGGTGGTACGCAGAAGTCCGGTGCCCGCAAGACCACCGCAAAGAAGACCACTGACCGCAAGTCCGCTTGAACCACCCAAGTCGGGCTGGATAAAACGGATTATTCGGATGCACCGGGCCGTGCCGGGGGCAGATGCGATTTTCAGCTTGATGCCACAGGTGCATCATGATGCACTTGTGGCATCAGCCTCAGCGGCTCGGGTCGACCCAGGCCTCAGCGGCTGGGGGCGACCCAGTAGCGGCAGCCGGCCTGGTCCAGGTGAGCGGCCATCACCTGCCCGGCGTGCGCGGCGGCCAGCTCGGTGAGCCGCCCGACGATGTCCGGCACGACCGGCGGCACCAGTTGCTGCGGCACCGGGATCGGCCGTGCCGGGTCGGCCGGCAGCGACTCGACCACCGCCAGCTCCAGGTAGCGCAGGCAACGGCCGATCGCCTGCTGCACACTGCGACTCAACGGCTCATCAATCGGCTCCGGCTCATCGACCGGCTCCGGCTCGCCCACCCGCTCCGTCCCGTCGGCCGGTTTCGCGTCATCGACCGGACGGATCACCGGCAACGCCTCGACGCCCCAGAGCAGGTCGTGCACCACCATCGGGTCGTCGACGTACGACCGCATGTCCCGGGCGGTCACCCGCAACGCCAGACCGAGCCCGACCACCAACGCAGCGAACGCGTCGAACGCCGGCAGTTCGGCCCAGTCGGTGGCGTGCACCAGCAGGCGGGCACCGGGCCGGCCGGCGGCGGCAGCCCGCAGGTACCGCCGGACCGGGTCCGGCCCGTCGCCGAGCACCGGCACCACCGCGTCGCGCAGCTCCTGCGGGACCACCCGCTCCCCGGTGAGGTCGAGCAGGTCCACCGGCCGTACGCCGAACACGCCGGCCAGCCGGCTCAGCCGGAATCGTTCCGGCAACCGCACCACCGGCGGCCCACCCGACTCCAGGACGGACGCAGCGGTGTCCCCGCTCGTGGTGCGGCTCGGCCGCCACTCGACGTGCGTCGCCCGGTCCCGCAGATTGGTGACGGTGACGACGACTCCGTCGAACTGCCGGCCGTGGCCGCCGCACCGCCGGCAGGTCAGCACCGGGTGCCGCCAGCCGGTAGCGTGACAGTCCGGGCACGGCACGCTGGGGATCGGCTCGCCGAGCCACGGCGGCAGCGGCGGCTGCCAGGTCCGGCGCAGCACCGGGGCCAGTTCGGGGATCGCCGGCCGAGGGCCCGGGATCCGGCACAGCGACGTGTGCCGCCAGCGGCGATCCCGCCAGATGGCCTGCGCCCCGGCGGTCCACTCCCCCGCGCCGGCCGGGACCGGCGGCGGCGTACCGCAGTCCTGGACGATGCGGCGCTCCAGCCGTTCGACGTCGATTTCGTCGGGCGGTGCCGCCGACCGCAACGCCGGCAGCAGGAAGTGCGCCGGTGCGGTCAACGACCGTTCGGCCAGCCCGGCCAACGCGTCCGCAACGGCGGTACGGTCGACGGCGGCAGGCAGGCTCGCGGCGTACCCGCGCTGGTCACGCGGCACGGCCGCGCCGGGCGTCTCGAACCTGATGTCCCAGTTGAGGCCGGCCGCGAACACCCCCCACCGGGCCTCGACGACCAGGTCGAGGCAGAGCAGGTCGGCCAGCGCGCACAGCCGGGCCAACGACTCGTCGACGCTGACCGGCGGCTCAGCCACCGTACGCCCGAAGTGGATCGACCAGGCCGGGTGGCCGGGACCGGTGTGCGCCGCCGCGAGCCCGGCGGCCCGCTCGGCGTCCGGATAGCGCAGGTCACGCAGCGTCGACCGGTCGACCTTGACCTGCGCCGCCAACTCGTCGCGCACCGACCACAGTGGTATCTCCCAGCCGCCGTGCGGTGCCGGCTCCGGCTCGATGTCGCCGGGCATCACGCTGGTGGAGGCGACCGCGCCGGTGTCCAGGTTCGCGACGGTCAGCACCAGTTGGGTACGCGGCCCGGCGGTCATACGTACATCCGGGTCTGGGTGGACTGCCATTCGCGCAGCGCCCGCTTGATCCGCAGGTTCTCGTCGTCGGTGCGCCGCAGGTCGTCCCGCAGGGCGGTCAGGTCCTCGGCGACGTAGTGCAGGAAGGCGTACACCTCGGCGGGGTCGAGGCCGCGCCGCACCTCGCGGAACCGGCGGTCGCGGACCTGGCCGGGGTGGATCCGGGGCCGCAACGGCGGCCGGCGGAACACTCCGGCGTTGCGAAGCACTCCGGCGTTGCGGGGCCGCAGGTGCTGCGGTGGCTCGACCACCCGGTTTGCTCGCCGGCCTGGTCGGTTGAAGATCCGGTGGAGAAGGTTGCGCATCGTCGGGGTTCCCCTTCGGTCAGGAGTACGCCGGCAGCCGATGCCGCCGACGCGATGCCGCGCTGTTGCTGTGCCTGATCTGCGCCCGGTGCTGGTGCTGCGTATCTGTGTGCTTGGACGGGGCGACCCGCCGGCCGGGAAGGCCGAAGCGGGAGGACTCGCAGCCGACGGGTCGCCCCAGCTCCGGCGGTCGCAGCCTCGTTCGGCGAGTACGACCCCGGAGCGGCTCATGCTGGATCTCTGCTGCTCACGGGTTTACGGGTTTCGCGGGGATTCGCTCGGGTAGGGCGGTCGGGGCGGGCAAGCCGCGCGCCACCACCCCGCCCCGACCACTGCACGAACACCCCATCGTTGCCACGCGAGGAGCGCCCGCAGGGAGCAACTTATATGAGGAAGCCAAGTAACTCAAGTTCCATTGCTCATACACCTTCCTTGTGATCAAATTGGAGTCGCCACGCGAGGAGCCCTCGACAAGCAGGAGCGTCATGCCTGCCAAGCCTGACTACCTGCGGATCGCCGACGAGATCATGGCGGACATCCGCGCAGGTAAGTACGCACCCGGCGACAAGCTGCCGTCGATCGCCGAGTTCTGCAAGATCTACACAGTCAGCCCGTCCACCATGCAACTGGTGCACATACGGCTCGAAGCCCTTGAGGTGATCCGCCGCCACCAAGGCAAGGGCATCTTCGTCACCGATCCGGCGACGTGGATGCGCAAGCCGTAGGCCCCTCTCCCGCTCACCGGTGACCTGCCGTCTGCGTCTCGTCAGGGCATCGTCGGTCGATGATCCACTGCGCCTCATCGACTCGACACGCCGAGGGCTCGTCAGAACGCGCGCATCCGATCACCGCACCCTGGAGCACGAAGCCCGGCCGTCAAGCCGTCCCGGGCAGCCGGCACATACGCACACCCCCCTCCCTGCCTAGGTTGACCGTCCGCGTCTGCCGGCCACCCGGCGATGCAATACCACCTGCTCAGCCGCCGCCCGATCCGTTTTGCCGAACCAACCGGAGACGACCACGGCTCAACTTACTGCACTTACTACAGCATATCTACCTCGCCTTTGCGGGACCAACTTGGCTTAGTTATTGCAGTAAGTCATCCAGGTGCGGCACGATCAGGGTGCCGAACCAACTGGAGACACCCCATGCCAACTGCAAAACCGTCGTTCCGAGAGATCGTCGACGACATCGCTGCCAAGATCAACAATGGCGAGCTGGCTCCCGGCGAGAAGCTGCCGTCGACCAGCGAGCTTGCCGATGCCTACGACGTCAGCACCGGTACGGTCTACCGCGCGCTGTCGCTCCTCCACGACCGCAATTTGATCATCGGCCAACAGGGACGCGGCACCTACGTTGCCGACCACTCGACCGGCTAGCCCGACGCCGACCCCGGCCGGGGCGAACCGCCCTGGTCAGACCCACCCACCGACGTCAGGCTCCCCCACCCGGCTCCACTCTCGCCCTCAGTGACCACCAACGCCGACACGGGCGGCCAACACCGCACCCTCAGTTTCGAGTTGAAGCTGACGCACGTTAAGCCGGCGGAGTGACGTGCGTCAGCTTCAACTCGTGGCAAGCAGAGCGGGCACCGACCGCCCACCCGTCACGGTCGGTGAAGATCGTTCCGGCAACACGGCACACATGTACCGCATCCCGCCAAGCAGCCAACCAGCTACGCCGCTGGTCCACTGTGCCTACCAGCAGACCGTCCCCGTAGCGGACAGACGGTAGCCTTTACGTCACCAGAAGGCGCAGCACGTCGCGGATTGCGTCGCCCCCGTCTGGACGGATGCCTACATGTCGGTCAACGATGTCAAGGTGCGTATCGGGCTGGCCATCGAAGCCGCCGAGGAGGCCAGGAAGCTCATCGAGCAGCTTGCGGAAGTCGCGGCAGAAGCGGGTGACCTGGCACTGCGCACCGTGCACGACAGCCAGCACGATTGCGTCAACGAAGGCCGGGAGCACTTCAAGGCTGCGATCAAGGAGGTTGAGCTGACCATCCGTCGGATCGATGCGTGTGTCGAGCACGCACGGGTGTACCGGAGAAAACTCGGGTGACCCTGGCCGACGTGGTCGCCCAGCTCCGTACCGCCGTCGAGCGACTGGACCAGGCCGCAGCCGGAGCTACTCGCGCCCAAGCGGACTTGGCCCAGGCGCACCGGCACCTCGACGAAGCCGGCGCCGGGTCCGACCACAGTGAGATCCGGGGTGCCGTCGACGATGCCGCGATCGCGGCGGCCAAGGCCGGCCGACTCGGCAACCTGCTCGCCAAGTCGGCAGAGGCGTTCTCCAGGTACGGCAACCACATCATGCCCGGCTCGATGCCCGTCGGCCGGGCCAACCCGGATACCAGCCTGCCCTCCGGCGAGGAGATCGTCGCAAGCACCGCACGCCCGAAGAGCTGGCACCGACGAGTCGCCAAGAAGAGTGTTGAGAATGCCGAGACCGCCGGCGACGTGACCGGAAAGATAACGGATGCGATAACCCAGCTTGGGCCAAAGGGAACCACATCCACGGTGCAACATCCCTCGACGCCCGGGCCCTCCAACCAAAGCCCCGGTTACGCTGAATCCGCCGAGTCCGCCGCAATTGCACTCGCGGCAACGCTTGCCCTTATCCTGAAGAAGCTCGACGACAGGAAGTCTCGGAGGCGGAAAATTGACGACTGACCGCGAGCCGTACCTGGAACTCCTCCGGGAGCTTACCCACGGCGACCCAGGTGCCTATCGGGAGCGCTGCCGGCAGCTTGACGAAGCAGGGTGGCAGGAGCTCGGCCTGGTGCTCGGAGCAGCGTTTTTCCTCGCCGCACGCGAGCGGCTCGGGGAGCGGACAACCAGGGGCGAGGTTATTCGCCTGGTCGCCGAGGTTCGCAGCAAGTTCGCGGACACCACGCTGAATCTTGATCCGGAGCTGGCCGAAAAAATGCTGATCTCGGCCCTGACCGGCGAAACCGGCGACGTTGAGGATGCTGATCAGGGCGCACTACTTGAAACCGAACTCGTCGTGCTGTGGCATCTACTCTCGGACGCACCAGCAGACAAGTTGGACCGCTTCCTCGCTGAGGTCGACCAGCTCGCGGAGGAGTGGAGTGAAGAAGATTAGTCCAGGGGCGGTTGCCCTGGTGCGGACGTTGCTGACTCTCGACGACGCTGCGGACGTGCCGACCGTTCAGGAAGATATTCCGCCCGAGGACCAGCTCTGGGTGGCAGCACTGACCACCTCCTTGTTCGTCCTCGCGGTGCAACGGCAGTACCCGGAAGGTGCCAGCCGTGGCGAGATCATCCGCTTCGTCGCGGAGCTTCGCGCCGCCCTGCCCGCAGGCACGTCGGTCGATGCGCGGGCGACCGAGGAGATGATCACCTCCGTGGTGGACGCGAAGCGCCGGGAGGAGATCCCGTACGAGGTGGCGGCGGAGTCGGTGATGGAGGTCCTCCAGTACCTTCTCGACCCAGCCAAGATCGGCACGGACGAGCTGGAAGCAGCCTTGGCGCGGGCTATCGCGTTCGCCGAGGAGCACGGCCTCGACGCTCATCTGAAAGTGAAAGAATCCTACGGGAGCCAGTCCTGATCCAACCTCAGGCAGAGGTGCCTTGATCACCGATCCGGCGACGTGGATGCGTCCGATCATCCCGCTCGGGCACGGCCGGACCGACACGTCGTCGGCAGCCCTCGATGCGCTGGCGCCGCCACCCAGCAGGGTCTGCCGTCCCAGCAGGGCCGGCCGGGACCGCTGTCACGAACGCGACGACGAGTCGCGGAGACAGCGAAGGCTATGTATGTTGGGGGACATCAGGTTACCGGGCCCATGTACCTGAAGTGGATCCACAAGTGAATTACGGGGTACCTCCCGTTCGTTGACGAACGAACTCTGCCTCGGGGGCACCGAGGTGTCGGCAGAATTTCGACGATCACGACGAGGAAGTAGGAACACGAGTGAAGATCCGTACCAGCCTGGCTGCGCTGTTCGCAGCAGTCACGGCCGCAGCGTTCATGGCCGCCCCGGCATCGGCGGCACCATCAGGCACGGCGAATGGCTCCGGCACGGCGGAGACGACCGTCGCCGTCGATCCGGCGAGCGTCGACACGATCGCGTACGGCGCGAAGTCCAGCGCACCAGAGGGTGCGGCCGAGATCGGCCTGCTCTGGGAGCGGTGCCTGATCCAGGGTTCGACCGGCAACCAGGCCTGTTTCGAGGACTACGGCGACTGGTTCCACGTGTACGACGGCGACTCCGACGGCGCGTCGGCCGCCGCGTACTGGTGGACCGACTACGGCCGGTCCGGCATCTGCTACAACTCCGAGGGTGCCGGCACCTGGGCGTCGTGCAACTACAACATGGACGAGGACGGCATCGTCTACTGGAAGACGTGCTACCAGAACCGGTCCGCCGGCGGTGACCTCTACTGCACCCAGACGACCGTGTCGAAGGCGATCAATGGCGACTGGTGACCGCCGGACGTGAGCTGACATTGAGCTGAGGCGGTGGGTGGGTCCGGGTGCACCCGGACCCACCCACCGACACCCGGCACTCAACCACCACGCAATACCCAGCGCGCCGCCACACCCGTTGTGCATCGAGAGCCACTGATGTAACGATGAGGGTGCCTACAGTGGCCTGGGCCGGCGGAGATCTGTGGGACCGTCCGTCCTGCCGGCCCGACCGGTCGGCACGGGTTCCTGGGATCGAAGGAGACCAGCCCCTATGTCGTTGTCGTCCACCCCACCGACGCACCACCGTACCGATGGATTGCCCCGCAGCCGCCGCCGGACCTCGTGGTGGCGGGCCGCGGCCGGCGTCGCCGCCGCGATGCTTCTCGCCACCAGCGGCACGGCGGCGACCGGCGCCCCGGCGTACGCGGTCGGCACGACCGCCGGCGACGCCGCCAGCGCCGGATGCCTGACGGTGACAATCGAGAGCAGCTACTGGAACAACGGCCCGGACAGCGGTGGCGTCTTCCGCGACATCACCATCACCAACAACTGCGCCACGGCGGTCAACGGCTGGAAACTGGTGCTGACGCTGCCGGCCGGTGAGACGGTCCAGCAGGGCTGGAACGCCAACTGGACCCTGGACGGCAAGACCCTCACCGCCACCCCGACAACGTGGAACAACGTCATCGCCGCCGGCGGGTCGGTCGAGATCGGGTACGTCGGCGCCTGGACCGGCGGCCGACCGCAGGATCCGGGCTGCACCATCAACGGTGACCCGTGCGACGGCACCGGTCCGGGGCCGGCACCCGAGGTGACGCTGACCAGTCCGGTCGACGGCAGCTACCTGGTGTCGGTCTGCGCGGTCCGGATGACCGCCGACGCCAGCACCGACGTGGGGACCATCGACCGGGTCGAGTTCTACATCAACGACATCCTGGTCGGCAGCGACAGCAGCGCCCCGTACGGCATCGACGTCCCGCCGGACCATCCGGCGCTGCGCATCGGCTCGCCGAGCATCCCCCGCCACACCGCGTTCGCCCGGGTCGTCACCGTCGCCCCGGCGGCCACCGCCGACTCGCCCGAGGTCGGCTTCACGCCCGCGCCGATGCCGCCGGCGCTGATGGTGATCGCCTGCCCGTCACAGGTGGCGGTGCCTGAGGGCGGCACCGCGATCGTGACGTTCGTGGTGTCCGCCTGCACCACCTCGGCGGCGCTGCACCTGACCGTCACCGGCGACCCCGGGGTCAGCGTCACCCCGACGGTCACCCGGCCCGGCAGCCCGGAGCATCCGGTCACCATCACCGCCGCGCCTGGCAGCGCCGGAGCGGTCGCCCGGGTCACCGCGACCGCCGACACCAACTCCTGTCTGCCGGCCACGGCGACGGTCACGGTCGGGCCCGCGCAGTGACGGCGGCGACGAGGGCCCGCCGCGGCGGCGGGCCCTCGTCGACCGGTGCCCGCACCCGGCACCCGGCAATCGCCCAGTGATCCCGGCAATCGCCCAGTGATCATGGACGAAGTGTTGCTCGGCGCAAAGTCCGCGAAATAGCCTCAGGCGACCGAATAGCACGTAGGTCAACGGCGACTCAGTGCACAATCGTACGCCGCGAGGAAACACGCATGTCACAAAAGAACAGTACGACCGGCAGGATATGGCAGCGGAGAATGGCCCGTAGCGCGTTGGCCATCATCTCAATTTTCGCCACACTCACCCTCGTAGCGTCGCCGGCTGCGGCGCTTCCGGGCGACGGTGGCATCATCCGCAACTGGCAGACCGGTCTGTGCCTCGACAGCAACCACAGCGGCGACGTCTACGCTATGGGCTGCAACGGCGGCAACTACCAGAACTGGGACGAAGGCTGGATCAGCAACGGGGAGCGCTACCAGATCGTGAACAAGCAGACTGGTCGCTGTCTCGACGCCAACCAGGCCGGGCAGGTCTACACCTCGCCATGCGCCAGGGACAATCCGTACCAGCGGTGGAAGCCGACCAACTGGAACCGCAGCTGCTGCAACTACTACCGCATTCAGTTCCAGCACTACATCCACGGAAACGTCTGCCTGGACAGCGACCGTCAGGGGAAGGTCTACACCATGCCGTGCAACGGCGGCAATTACCAGAACTGGCGTGCCGACGGCAACATGTAGATAGCTGGCGGGTGTGCGGCACGCTGGTGAGGTGACCCGCCACCGCGCTGCCCCGCCCCGGGTGGTGGCCGTGATCGGCTACCCGGACGCCGAGTTGCTGGACATCGCCTGCCTGACCACGACGTTCGACTACGCCAACCGGGGCGCGGACCCACCGTACGAGCTGGTGGTCGCCGCCCCGGCAGGGCGGCCGATCAGCTGCCAGTCCGGGTTGACGCTGCACGCCCAGGCGGCACTCGAACGGCTCCGTGGCCCGCTCGACACGGTGATCGTGTCGGGCGGGGAGGGGCACCTCGCCGCCGCCGGGGACTCCCGGCTGGTCGCCCACGTACGGCGGCTGGCCCGGGAGTCCCGCCGGGTCGCCTCGGTCTGCACCGGCGCGTCGGTGCTGGCCGCCGCCGGACTGCTCGACGGGCGGCGGGCCACCACCCACTGGATGTACGCCGACCAGCTCTCCGCCCGCCACCCGGCCGTACGGGTGGACGCCCGTCCGCTGTGGATCCGCGACGGCGTGGTGACCACGGCGGCCGGCGTCACCAGCGCCCTCGATCTCGCTCTGGCCTTCGTCGAGGAGGACCACGGCGCGGAGTTGGCCCGCCACGTCGCCCGCGCGCTGGTCACCTACCTGCAGCGGCCGGCCAACCAGGCCCAGGTCAGCATGTTCCTGAGCGCCCCGGTTCCCGAGCACAGCCTGGTCCGCGACCTGGTCCGGGCGATCCGGGACACGCCCGACGCCGACCTGAGCGTGCCGGCGCTCGCCGCCCGCGCGGCGGTCAGCGAACGTCACCTCACCCGGTTGTTCGTCGCCCACCTGGGGCAGAACCCGGCCCGTTTCGTCCGGGGCGTACGGACCGAGGCGGCGGCCCACCTGCTGGTCACCAGCCGGCTACCGCTGGCCGCGATCGCCACCCGGTGTGGCTTCGGCTCCACCGACGCGCTGCGCCAGTCCTTCATGGACCGGTACGGCATCACTCCGTCCGGTTACCGGGCCGGGTACCGCAGCAGCCACACCGGTGCCCCGGGTGACCAGGCCGGCCCGGCCGGATCGGCCTGGTCACCCGGAAACGGCGCCGGTGGCGGCGAGGGCCAGGAAGCCGAGCCCTAACGGGACGTCCAGCAGTACGCAGAACTCGGCCAGCGACCGGGGCACCACCTCGTCACGCCGGTGGTGGATGACGTCCCAGACGCCGTGTGCGGCCAACGCCAGCCCGGCCAGCACCATCCCGACAGCCGGCACAACCAGCACCGCGGTGACCGCCAGCCCGCCGTAGCCGAGCAGCGCAACCGTCTGCGCGGTGAGCGGCGCCCTCGGTACGCCGCCGACCAGGCCACCGGCCACCAGCACCACCGCGACGAAGCCGAGGCCGGCCCACCACGGCAGGCCGGCCAGCTCACTCGCCGCGACCACGAGCGAGCCGGCGCCGAGGCCTACCCAGGCCATCCAGCGCCGCTGGGTCGCGGCGGCGGTGAGATAGCAGAGCACGGCGACACCGAGCACGATCGCCAGGACCTCACGCCCGGCCCCGGCCACCAGCACCAGTACGGCACACCCCAGGCCGAGCGCGCTCGGCCAGCGGTGCAGCAGATTCGAGGTCATACCGATGACGGTGCCGGGGCCGGCGGCCGGTGACGAGGCCCCGGTCGCGACCTGTCCGGATTCCCGGGCATCGTGTCCGCTTAACCCGCAGTGCCGCGAAAGCTGAACGTCACAGAGCGCAGGGCCGGGCCCGCCGCCCGGCCTATCCGGCGTCGGCCGGCGTGCTGGTGCCGTCCAGGAACGGGTAGTCGGTGTAGCCGTGGGCGTCACCGCCGTACACCGTCGCCTGGTCGACCTCGTTGAGCGGAGCCCGCTCGCGCCAGCGGCGTACCAGGTCGGGGTTGGCGATGAACGGTCGACCGACCGCGACCGCGGTCGCCTTCCCACTGCGTACCAGGGTCTGCGCGGTTTCCCGGTCGGTGACCGACGCGAACCCGGTGTTGACGACGACCGGGCCGCCGAACCGGGCCGACAGGTCCGCGAGCAGCGGATCGGCCGGGTCGATCGACAGGTGCAGGAAGGCCAGGCCGAGCGGGGCGATCGCGTCGGCCAGCGCCCGGTAGGTGGCGGCGGTCTCGGCCGGGTCGTCCTCGATCAGACCGTTGGCGCCGTTGGCCGGGGAGAGCCGCAGGCCGACCCGTTCCGGGCCGATCTCCTGCGCGACGGCGGCAACCGTCTCGGCGACGAACCGGGCACGGGCGGCCGGCGAACCGCCGTACCCGTCGGTGCGCCGGTTGGTCGGCGGGGCGAGAAACTGGTGCAGCAGGTAGCCGTTGGCGCCGTGCAGCTCGACCCCGTCGAGGCCGGCGTCGACGGCCGAACGCGCCGCCTGCCGGAACTCGTCGACCACCTGCGGCAGCTCGTCGGTGGTCAGGGCACGGGGCGTCGGGTACGGCTGCATGCCGGTGGCCGTGATCATGGTGCCGTCGGCGGCGACGGCACTCGGCGCTACCGTCTCCTGTCCGTGCTTGTTGTCCGGGTGGGCGATCCGGCCGGCGTGCATCAACTGGGCGACGATCCGCCCGTCGGCGGCGTGCACCGCGTCGGCGATCCGCCGCCAGCCGTCGACCTGCGCGGGTGTGTGCAGGCCGGGGGTGTTCGGGTAGCCCTGCCCGACGGCGCTCGGCTGCACCCCCTCGGTGATGATCAGGCCGGCGGTGGCCCGCTGCTGGTAGTAGCTGGCGGCGTGCTCGTTGGGCACCCCGTCGGGCTGCGCCCGGTTGCGGGTCATGGGTGCCATGAAGACCCGGTTGGGCAGGTTCCACTTGCCGATGGTCACCGGCTCGAACAGCTCAGGCATTGGTCAGATCTCTTCCGGTTGTGACCCCGGCGGGGTCGGATCGAGCGGGTCGGATCGAGCGGGTCGGCTCAGAAGGCGTACGGGCCGAAGCGGCCCCAGGCGACGACGGCGGCCATCGCCAGGAGGACCAGGTTGGGCAGAATCGCCGGGTACTCCTTGCGCTGGAAGTGCACAATCGCGGCACCGATCATCATCGCGACCAGGCCGAGGGCGGCCAGCGGCACGAACACCGGGGCGATGCCGGTGACCGCCGGCAGGATCAGGCCGATCGCGGCAAGGATCTCCAGCGCGCCGATGGTCCGCACCAGACCCATCGGGAAGTCGGCGGCGAAGCCCATGCCCTTCTCGACGAGCTTCTCTCTCGGCTGGCTGACCTTCATCAGCCCCGCGCCGAGGAACGCTGCGGCGAGCAGGCCGGCGAGTACCCAAAGAACGATGTTCATATCTGTCTCCGATGTCGGATCGCTTTAAGCTTGAAGCGAGGCTAGTCCGTCATGACTTTAAGCGTCAAGTGACGCAGCTCTCGTGATCACTTGACGCTTGAAGCTAGACTCGACGACATGGCCACCCCGACCGAGCAGCCGCACTGGCTCGACAAGGAGGAACTGGAGACCTGGTTCGCCCTCGCCGGCGTACTGGCCAGGCTGCCGGGCGCCCTCGACCGGCAGTTGCAGCGCGACGCCGGGATCAGCCACTTCGAGTACCAGGTGATGGCCGCGCTGTCCGAGACACCCGAGCGCACCATGCGGATGAGCCGGCTCGCCATGATCGCCGACGGGTCGTTGTCGCGGCTGTCGCAGGTCGTCACCCGGCTGGAAAAGCGCGGCTGGGTCTGCCGTACGCCGGACCCGACCGACGGCCGCTACACGCTCGCGACGCTGACCGACGACGGCTGGGACAAGCTGGTCGCCACGGCCCCCGGCCACGTCGCCGAGGTGCGTCGACTCGTCTTCGACCCGATGACGAAGGCCCAGTGCCGGCAGCTACGCGACATCGGCCGACGCATCACCACCACCATCGACCCCGACGACTCCTGCCTGCGCTGAGCGCGGCGGCCTGCGCACCCTGTGCCGGTACGCAGGCCACGCTCAGCGAACGGTCACCCGATCGGGCCACCCGCCATTCCTGACATCCGGGCGATCATGGTCTCGTCGGCGGCTCCCGCGTACACCCGGACCTCGTCGACGACGCCGGTGAGGTACTGGCCGAAGCTCCCGTTGTGCAACGCCCGGCCCACCTGCAGGCCGCCGTTCGCCCGCCAGCTGGCCGTGTAGGCGGCAGTGCCAGTCGCGGAGAGTCGGCCGTCGACGTAGAACCGCACCTCCTGGCGCGCCGAGTCGTAGACCACCGCCAGGTGCTGGCCGAAGTAATCCCATTCCGGGTAGGTCAGGTTGTCCTGTATGACTGTCGACGCCGGGTCGGTGGTGTCCTGGTGTGGCAGGACCAGCTCCCAGCGATTCGACGCGGCGTTGCAGCGGATGACGAACCCGCTGGCCGTCGTACCAGCCTGGGACAGCACCGCCTGATCGGTGTCTCCGCAGTTCGGGCCCGGCAACCGCACCCGTACGCCGACGGTGAAGCTGCGGTCGGTCACCCCGACCGGTCCGTCGGTCTGCGCCCAATCGTCGACTCCGTCGAGCACCAGATGCCCATCGCCTACCAGCGGGGTCTCAACGAACGGGTCCTCGTCCATATCCGGGGTATACAGGTGCGAATCGCCATACAACCGCAGGTCCGCACCGCCGCCGTACTCCGGGCTGTCGCCGTCGGTGGCCTCGTCCAACGGCCAGTAGCCGAACGAGGTCGTCGGCCGAGCCGACAGGTCCCGCACCTCGCGGGACACCAGTACGCGGTCAAAGACCGCGACGTCGGCCAAGTCTCCGGCCCAGCCCGCGGTGTAGCCGCTGCCGCTGACGGCGCGACCGATCTGCACCGCGCCCTGCGACGCCCACACCGACTGACGCTGCGCCACCGGTTGCTCGTCGCCGTGGACGTACAACGTCATCGTGGTCAGCTCCGGATCGTACGCGGCAGCCAGGTGGGTCCACTCGCCGAGAGCGACCGGCGCGGTGCTGGTCACCGACGACACCGCCGGTGAAGGCGAGTCCGATGCAGCGATCCCGAACGCCCACCGGCCACTGTCTGCGTCGAAGCCGAGGGTGAAGCCGGGTACGTCGGTGCCGTCCTGGCTGACCGCGACCCGGTCGACCGAGTCGTCGGTCAACCGCACCCAGGCGCTGGCACCGAACCCGGTCGACGTGTCGATCAGGCCGGAAGTGCTGGTAGCCAGGTAGCTGTTAGCCGCGTCGCCGGTGAGTCGGGCCGCCCCGCCGAGTTGGCACTGCGCGCCCAGGTCAGCGCACTCCGACCCGGGAACGCCGAACGTGACGCCGCTGCCGGCGGCCGCCGGGTGGTTGCCGCGCGCGTCCGCCGCCGACGTGGCACCGGCCGCGTCGTCGAGCGGCCACTCGCCAGCAGCGAGCCGAGTCGGTACGGAGAACAGGCAGTATGCGATCGGCGAACGTCCTCCGGCGGCGTCAACCGCCTGCACGGTGACTGAGGTCGTCCGGTCCTGCACCGGCATCCAGCGCAGCGACACCGGCGCACCGATGCTCGCGGGCACCAGGACGTTGTCCGGCAAGGGGTTGGTGTTGAAGCCGTACAGGTACTTGACGACCTGAGGGGACGGCGAGTGGAAGGTGAAGGTGCCGTACACACCGATCGACCCGCGATGCTGGTTGTCCTCGGCGCAGGCGCTGGTGTGTTCGTCGGCGTCGAGCGGCAGGTACTCCGGCGAGTCGATGTCCGGCGCGATCGGCGCGACGACGTTGCTCGACGTCGCAGTTTCGTGCCCGGTCGGTCCGGCCACCGCCGGAGCGGCGGCCACGGCGTGCACCCCGAGCACCATCACGATCAGCACCGCAAGCCGCCGCAGCCCGCGCACGGATGCACCACGATCCAATGTCATCTGCTACTCCCCGTGCCAGACCTTGGAACCGATCGGCCGTCACGCTACGGGGCTGATCGCTCACTGTCAATGAGTAAACCATGGTTCCCAATTCGGCTAGCCTGAGTGAACTGAGTCGATACTCTGACGTAGATGGACGCGGGTAAGACCGACCGAGTCCACATCGATGTCGGCGGTCACCTGGTAGACCTCGGCGATCCGGGCTGGCGTCAGCACCTGCGCCGGCGGCCCGGCCGCCGCCACCCGCCCGGCGTGCAGCAGCACGATCTGATCGCAGAACCGGGCCGCCAGGTTGATGTCGTGCAGCGCCGCTATCACGGTCGTCGATCCGGCCGCCAGCCGCTCCAGCAGGTCCAGCTGGTGGCGGATGTCCAGGTGGTTGGTCGGCTCGTCGAGCAGCAGCACCTGCGGCTGCTGCAGCAGCGCACGGGCGATGTCGACCCGCTGCCGCTCCCCGCCGGACAGCGACGACCAGCGACGGTCCCCGAACCCGGGCAGCCCGGCGTCGGCCAGCGCCTGCTCGGCGGCGGCGACCTCCGCCGCCGTGGTCGCGGCGAGCAGCGGGCGGTGCGGGATCCGGGCCAGCAGCAGTACGTCACGTACCGACATGTCCACGTCGGCCGCCGTGTGCTGGGTGACCAGGGCCAACGTCCGGGCCAGCGCCCGGCGCGGGATGGATCGGGTGTCGACCCCGTCGAGCAGCACCCGCCCGGTGTCCGGCCGCTGCAGGCCGGCGAGCACCCGCAGCAGGCTGGACTTTCCGGAGCCGTTCGGGCCGAGCAGCCCGACCAGGGCGCCGTCGGGCGCGTCGAGGGTGACGTCGGCGAGCAGCGGCTTCCCGCGTACCGCCCAGCTGATCTTCTCGGCGCGCAGTCTCATGCCGGCGCCTGCCGACGGCGGATGAGCAGCGCGAACGCCGGCACCCCGAGCAGTGCGGTGACCACCCCGACCGGCACCTCCTGCGGCGCGAACACGGTCCGGGCGGCGGTGTCCGCCCAGATCAGGAAGGTAGCGCCGATGATCGCGCAGGTGGGCAGCAGGATCCGGTGCCGGGAGCCGACCAGGAACCGGGCGGCGTGCGGCACGGTCAACCCGACGAAGCCGATCGCGCCGCTGGCCGCGACGAGGACCGCCGCAAGCAACGCCGTGGTGGTGAACAGCGCCGCCCGGACCTTCGCCGGGGCGAAACCGAGGGACTGGGCGACGTCGGTGCCGTAGGTGAACGCATCGAGCGCCGGGGTGGCCGCCCAGCAGATTCCCACCGCGACGGTGGTGACGGCGGCGGCCAGCGCCACCGACGGCCAGCTCGCCATGGTCAGCGAGCCGAGCAGCCAGAAGGTGACGCCCCGGGTCTGCTGCGGCGAGGCGGCCGAGACCACGATCAGGCTGGTGACGGCGGCGAAGAGTTGGCCGACGGCGACCCCGGCGAGCAGGATCCGGGACGGTTCGGTCCATCGTCGGCCGGCCATGGCCAGGGCGGCGGCGAACGCGGCGACGGCGCCGACGAACGCGCCGCCGGTCAGCGCGGCGGTGCCGACGCCGAGGCCGAAGACCAGCACCGACACCGCGCCGGTCGACGCCCCGGCGGAGATGCCCAGCAGGTACGGGTCGGCGAGCGGGTTGCGGGTCAACGCCTGCAGGACCGCGCCGCAGACCGCCAGCCCGCCGCCGACCAGGCCGGCGAGCAGCACCCTGGGGGTACGCAGGTTCCACACGATGCTGTCGGCCAGCGGCGGCAGCCCGGTCACCGGCAGTCCGAGGTGGACGGCGTGGGTGCGGAACACGTCGGCGACGGTCAGATCGGCGGTGCCGATCGTGGTCGCCCCGGCGACGCTGAGCGCCAGCGCGGCGACGGCGAAAATCAACACCGGTGCCCGGGTACGGGTGCCCCGTGCCACCCGCACCCGGGTCCGGGTGGTCGGCGGCGTTCGCGACGGGGTGAGGGTCATCGTCGGGCGAACACCACGTGGTCGTCGAGGTACTGCCAGATGGTGCCGACCTCGGCGAATCCGGCGGTACGCAGCGCGGCGAGGTGGAACTGCAGCGGCGAGTCCGGCTGCTGCGACCGGTCGGCGAAGCGCCGCCGCCGTTCGGCGGTCAGTGCGGCGAGGGCGGGGGTGCGGGCCGCCTCGGCGTGCCAGGCGTCGTAGCGCAGCGCTCCGGCGGCGAAGCCGGCCTGCTGGGTCTGCTCATCGTGCTGCCGGGCCAGCGTGGCCAGGGTCGGCTGCTCGGGGCCGAACCGCAGGTGGTCGGCGTTGAGCAGGATTCCGCCGGGGCGTAGCAGCCGGGCGGCGGCGGTGTAGACGGCGAGCAGTTGCGCCGGGGAGAGCCAGTGCAGGGCGGTGGAGCTGACCACCGCGTCGACGGTGTCGACGCCGAGCCGGTCGGCCCAGTCGTCGGCGACCAGGTCGAGGTCGCGTACGTCGGCGCGGTCGCCGTGGTCGGCGAGCGCGGCGGTGGCGATGCGCAGCAGCATCGGGTCGTAGTCGACGGCGACGCAGCGGGCGGCGGGCAGTTCGGTGAGCACCCGGTCGGTGAGGGCGCCGGGTCCGCAGGCCAGGTCGAGTACGGTGGCCGGCCGGTCGCCGAGGTGCAGCCGCAGCACGTCGCGCATCGCCTGGAAGCGGTTCTCCCGGTGGGCGACGTACGCCGTCTGCTGGGTGTCCCACAGGTCGAGCAGTCGACGCGCGTCGGCCGGGGTGAACTGGTCGGTCATCAGGTCGGTCATCAGATTGTTCCTCAGGAGTCGGTGAGCTGGGCGAGGCCGGCGGCGACCGCTTCGACGGCGGTGACGCTGCGTACGGACGGGTCCATCGACGAACCGGAGACGGTGATGAACCGGCCGGCCTTGACGGCGTCGAGTTCGGCGGTGGTCGGGTTGCTCCGCAGGTAGTCGATCTTTGCCTGGGCGCTGTCGCCGTCGCCGCCCCGGGTCAGGTCGGCCAGCACGATGACGTCGGGGTTGCGGGCGGCGATCTCCTCCCAGCTGCCGGCCGGCCAGGTCTGTTCGGCGTCACCGTAGGCGTTGGTGACGCCGAGCTGGGTGCTGATCGCGTCGGGCAGCCCGCCGGAGCCGGCCACGTACGGGGTGGCGGTGCCCGAGTAGTACCAGAGCAGGCTGGTGTCGGCCGGTGCGGTGGCGGCCGCGATGGCGGCGTCGAGCCGGCCACGCTGGTCGGCGACGAGCTCCTCGCCCCGCTCGGTGACGCCGAAGATGGTGGCGATCTCGGTGATCTCGGCGAAGATGCCGTCGAAGTCGACCGCGCTCTCGCCGGTGGCGGGGTCCTCGCAGGCGAACCGGGACAGGTAGGCGGGGATGTCGAGGGCCGCGAGGTCCGCGCGGGGGCCGGCGGCCTCCGGGCTGTACGCGGAGGTGAAGGTGGAGTAGACGAAGTCGGGCGCGGCGTCGAGGACGGCTTCGCGGTTGGGGTAGAGGTCGGCGAGCACCGGTACGGCCGCGTAGTCGTCGGCGAGTTCGGGCAGCACCGGGTCGGTCTGGTAGCTGGTGCCGATCATGCGGTCGGCCAGGCCGAGGCTGAGCAGGATCTCGGTGGCGTTCTGCTCCATGGCGAGGGCCCGGCGCGGCGGTGCGGCGATGGTCAGCGTGGTGCCGCAGTTGGTGATCTCGACGACGTCGGCCGGGGTCGTGGCGGTGCCGGCGTCGGCGTCGGGGCTGGCGGTGGCGCAGCCGGCCAGGCCGACCGCCAGCACCACCGCCAGCCCGGCAGAAACGGTAACGGTTTTCATGTCGGCAAGCTAGCATGGTCAAACCGCAGGTCAACCCAGGGGTCCGCAGGTCAGCCCGGGATCACCCGCCGCGCCTTGCTCAGGTTGACGATCAACTCGTCACGGTTCTGATGTGCGTGCCGGAGCCAGACGGGCTGGCCCGGACCACTGCGCCAGGACTCGCTCAGCGGGCTGTTGTCGACGGTGTCGAACCCGAACTGGTCGTACAGCCGGGTCACCAGCGCCACGGCGTCCGGGAAGTCACTCGACACCGACAGCGCCAGCCGGTCGGGGGCACCCGCTGGCCGGCCGGCGGTGAGCAGCCGGGGAGCCTGGATATCGGTGAACGCCTTGGCGACCTTGGACGTCGGGAGTTGTTCCTGACGTAACTCGTGGACCGTCTTCTCGCCGGAGTCGAGGACCGGGATGTTGCCGTCGCGCCAGACGACCTGGTAGCCGACCGACACCGCCGCCCGCGCGATCTGGCTGCCGACCTCGCCGGCACCGATGATCCCGATCGTCGTTCCCACCGGCCGCGTCTTCGGCCGGTCAGTCACTGTCCCTCCCCCTCTCCTGCCCGTTACCAGCTCAGCGGACCGGACTCGTCGTGGAACGTCCCGGTGGGACCGTCGGCGTCGAGGGTGGCCCAGTGCACGATGACCCGGGCGCTGTCCGCCGCCGGCCGTCCGCCGGGCATGGCGGCCGTCATGTCGGTGGCGGTGAAGCCGGGTTCGACCGCGTTGAACCTGATGCCCGGCTCAGACTTGGCGTACTGGACGGTGAGCATGGTGGCCGCCGCCTTGGATGCCGCGTACAGCGCCGCCGGTAGACCGAACTCCGGGCGCTGCGGGTTGGTCACCGCCCAGAAGGAACCCATGCTGCTCGACACCGTGACCACCGTGGCGTTCGCGGACTTGCGCAGCAGCGGCAACGCCGCCTCGGTGACGCGGTAGATGCCGACCACGTTGGTGTCGAACACCCGCAGGGCCGCCGGCCCGTCGGCGGCGTCGAGTCCGAGGAGGCCCGCGTTGTTCACCAGGATGTCGAGGCGGCCCTCGGCCGAGGCGACCACCGCCAGGGCGTCGCGTACCGATGCGTCGTCGGTGACGTCGAGCTGCACGAACCGCGCGCCCAGCGTCGTGGCGGCCCGCTCGCCCCGCTCGACGTCGCGGGCGCCCAGGTAGACGGTGTGGCCCAACGCGAGAAGCTGCCGGGCGGTCTCGAAGCCCAGACCCTTGTTGGCGCCGGTGACCAGTGCGACTGACATGTGTCTCCTCCCAGCGGCGGCGGAACCAGTCCGCCCCCATTCTGTACCGATCGGTTGGGAGGAACCGTAACAGATTCTGTACCGATCGGTTGGTGAGCCCGGTCACGATCTGTACCGAGCGGTAAAGTAGGCGCATGGGCACAGGGACGCACCCCGCCGGCCGACCGCGCGCCTTCGACGAGGAGGCGGTCCTCGACCGGGCCACGGAGGTCTTCTGGCGGTACGGCTACGAAGGCACCTCGCTGAGCACCCTCACCGCCGCGATGGGCATCAACCGGCCGAGCCTGTACGCCGCGTTCGGCAGCAAGGAGCAGCTGTTCCAGCGCGCCTTCGCCCGCTACCACGAAACCCAGCTGGCCGCCGTCCGCGCAGCCCTCGACCAGCCCACCGCGTACGCCGCGATAGCAGCGTTCCTGCGCGCCAGCGCCGACAAACTCACCTCCGCAGGCCACCCCGGCGGCTGCCTCTCCGTCCAGGGCGGCCTGACCTGTTCACCGGAGAACACCCGGATCTCCCAGGTCCTGGCAGCCGGCCGGGCCGCCACCGAAGCAGCCGTCGCCGAACGGCTGTCCCGCGCCGCCGAGGAAGGCGACCTGCCCGACGGGGTGGACGCCCGAGCGCTGGCGCGGTTCGTGATGGCGCTCAGCGAAGGCCACGCCGTCCACGCCGCAGCCGGCGCCAGCCGCGAGGAGCTGCAGGCCTCCGTCGACATCGCGCTCCGCGCCGTCGTCGGTGCACCCCGCTGACCAGCGACTCCAGCGACTCCAGCGACTCCAGCGCCGACGGCGTCGGGCCAGAACTCAGGAGCCCGGGACGAACCGGACCCGGAACAGCGCCGGCCAGTACTTGCCGGTGATCAGGAAATCATCGGTGCCGGGCACCGCCGCGATGCCGTTGAGCACGTCCGCACCGGCCCGCTCCGCACCGGTCAGCAGGTCACCGGCGTCGACCTCGGCGACCACCTGCCCGGTCGCCGGGTCGATCCGGACGATCTCGTCGGTCCGCCAGACGTTCGCCCAGACCTGACCGTCGACGCACTCCAGCTCGTTGATGTCACGCAGCGGCGCGCCGTCGCGGGTCACCGTGACCGACCCGGTCGGGTCGAACGTGGCCGGGTCGCGGAAGGTGAGCCGGTCGGTACCGTCGCTCATCACCAGCCGGTCCGCGGCGTCGTCGTGGCAGATGCCCCAGCCCTCGCCGTCGTAGGTCACCTCGCGCAGCACGTCGAGGGTTTCCCGGTCGCGCTCGTACGCGACCCCCTCCCGCCAGGTAATCTGCCAGATGCGCGACTCCAGCACGGTGATGCCCTCACCGAAGGCGGTCTCCGGCAGGCTCACCCGGTGCCGCACCGTGCCGCTGGCCAGGTCGACGACCCGCAACTCGGACTCGCCGTACTGGCCGGTGCCCTCGTACAGGTCCGATCCGGCCAGCTCCAGCCCCTGGGTGAACGCGGCGGTGTCGTGCGGGTAGCGGGCCAGCACCTCGACCCGCAACTGCTCGGTGGGCGTGGCCGACGCGGCCCGCTCGGGGACGACCGGCACCAGCGCCGGCTCGGCGGACCGCGACCCGGTGCATCCCGCCGTGGCGGCGACCGCCGCGACGGCGGCCAGCAGCGCCACGACCCGTCGCCAATCCAGCACGCCAGCCACCTCCGATCCGCTCACGGCTCCACCCCCCGCACACGGCTCCGCTCCGTCGTCCCGGTCGCCGAGCTGCGTCGTCCGGTCGTCGACAAGTGTCGCGCACCGGCGGCCGGGCCGGGTGCCCGGAGCCGACCACCGCGTGTCGATCATGACCCGCCCGGGGTCACCTCGACGACGATCTTCGACCGGGGATGCTCCTCGACGAAGAACCGCACCGCCTCGGCCGCGCGGTCCAGCGGAAACGTCCGCTCCACCGGGAGGACCATCCGGCCGGCCTCGATCAACTCGGTCAGCTCCCGCAGCGGCTGCGGCCCGGGTGCGGCCAGGAAGCCGACCACCCGTTGGCTGACGAACGGTGCCCAGACCTTCGACCGCAGCAGCCGGCCCACCGGGCCGAACCAGCGACTGCCCGTGCCGCCGCACAGGACCAGCGTCCCGCGCGGGGTCAGCGCCCGGCGGCAGTCGGTCAGCCGGTGCCGACCCGCCACGTCGAAGATCAGATCCCACTGCCGACCCGACCGGGTGAAGTCCTCGCGGGTGTAGTCGATCACGTCGTCCGCGCCGAGTGAGCGCACCAGGTCGACGTTGCGGTCCCGGCAGACCCCGGTGACCTCGGCACCGAGCGCCTTGGCGAGCTGCACCGCGAAGGTGCCGACCCCACCGGAGGCCCCGTTGACCAGCACCCGTTGACCGGGCTGGAGCCGGCCGTGGTCCCGCAACCCCTGCCAGGCGGTTACCCCGGCGAGTGGCACCGTCGCCGCCTGCACCGGGGTGACGTTCGCCGGGGTACGCCAGGCCCGGTCGGCGGGGACGGCGGCGTACTCGGCGAAGCTGCCACTGTCGATCTCGGCGTACACCCGGTCACCGGGACGGAACCCGGAGACCGCCGCCCCGACCGCGACAACCTCGCCGGCGACGTCGCGCCCGCGTACCTTCGCCCGGGGGCCGGACAGGCCGAAGGCCAACCGGGCGAGATACGGCTCACCGGTGACGAACACCAGGTCGGCGTAGTTGACCGAGGCAGCCTGTACCCGTACCAGCAGGTCTTTGTCCGTGATGGACGGACACGGCAGCTGCCGCACGGTCAGCACCTCGGCGGACCCGTAGCGGTCCTGGACGACGGCCCGCATGGTGTCGGTGACCGGGGTGGTCCGACCGGCGCTCATTCGACGGTCCGCAGGATCTGCTCGATGGCGCTGGTCCGGGTCCGCAGCTCGGCCAGGTCGGCCGCGACCCGCTGCTGCGCGTCGACCGAGTTCTCGGCGAGCTGCTCGTAGCGGCGCACCAGTTGGCGCATCGCCTCCTCCTGCCCGGCCAGGGTCCGGGTCTTGCGGAACTCGTGCAGAGTGGACAGGATCGCGATGACCAGGATGACGGCCAGCGTCATCGCCCCAAGGGCGAGTGCCGTCTCCGGCCAGGTCGCTGCGGTCTGCGCCGCGTTGGCGTACATCAGGACTTCTCCTTACGCGCGGGGCCCGCTGCCGACGGGTCCGGTCCGGTGAGGGTCGCCGCCGCCGCGGCGAGCGTCGACGGGGTCAGGTGCAGGGTGAAATCGGCGACTTCGTAGTACTTCATGGCTTTGCCGTCCTCGGACAGCTCGAGACTTCCGACGATCAGGCCGGCGGCTTCCAGTCGCTGCAGGTGCATGTGCAGCAGCGGGCGGCTGATGCCGATCTCACGGGAGAGGTGGCTGACGTAGTCCCGACCGGCGGCGAGCCGGCCGATGATCCGCAGCCGCAGCGGGTTGGCCAGCGCCGCCAGCTTCTCGACCAGATCGTCACCGGAGGGCGTGGCCGATGTCATCGCTCTCCTTCACATGTCATGTTTTTCTGACAGGTGAAAGCGTAACAGGTCAGGGCCAGCCCGCCAACGGGCGTGAGATCAGCCGGCTTCGTCGGCGCGGTTCAGTCGGTCTTGCGGGCGCGGATCAGCACCTCGATGCCGTCCAGCACCCGGTCCAGCGCGAACCGTAGGTCCTCGTACTCACCGTCGTCCGGCTGCTCGAAGATGCCGCTGGCGACGATCTCGCTCATCGCCGGGAACCGCTCTTCGTCGATCAGCCGGGACAGCCGTCCCCCGTAGTCGGTCAGGTTGCCGGCGTTCGGCCCCCGGTACGCCTCGGCCAGCTGCAGCGCCAGGACCATCTCGCCACGCACCAGGTTTGCGATCAGCAGGACCACGGCGAGCCGTTCGGCCGGATCCAGGCCGGTCCCGGCGAGCCGGCGCAGCGCGTTGTCCGCCCAGGCCACCGCGTTCGGGGTGATCGGCGGCCCGCTGACCGGCACCTGGATGATCCACGGATCCCGCCGGTAGACGTCGGTCACGGCCCAGGCCCAGCGACCCAGCCCGGCCCGCCAGTCCTCGTCCGGCCCGATCGGCGGAGGATCGCCGTAGACGGCGTCCACCATCAGCTCGACCAGCTCGTGCTTGGCGGAGACGTAGCGGTAGAGGGACATGGTCGCCGCGCCGAGCTCTTTGGCGACCCGGCTCATCGACACCGCGCCGATCCCCTCCGCGCGGGCCACCGCGACGCCGGCGGCCACCACCCGGGCCAGGGTCAGCGCCGGTCGCGGCCCCTTCTGCGGCCGGTCCCGCAAACCCCAGGCCGCCTCGATGCTCGCCGGCAGTCCCGTCCCGGTCCCGGTCTCCGCCATCGTCGCGCCGCCCTTTCCATCCACCGCCGATGCCACGTGTTGCCGGACGATCCAACTGCGTATACCGTACGCTTAAGCGTATGTCGTACGCAGAAGATCGACCGACCCGGGGGAGCATCCCATGGAGGACAACCTGGCGGTGCGGGCGACCGCCCTGACCAAGGCGTACGGCCGGCACACCGTGCTGGCCGGAGTGGACATCGCCGTACCCGCCGGCAGCATCTTCGCGCTGCTCGGCCCGAACGGCGCCGGCAAGACCACCACCGTACGGATCCTGGCCACCCTGCTACGGCCGGACAGCGGCCAGGCCCAGGTCGCCGGCTTCGACGCGGTCCGGCAACGCCGACAGGTACGCCGGGCGATCAGCCTCACCGGCCAGCACACCGCGATCGACACCCTGCAGACCGGCCAGGAGAACCTGCGGATGCTCGGCCGGCTCGCCGGGCTGTCCCGCACCGACGCACAGCGACGCGCCACCGAACTGCTGCACCGGTTCGACCTCGTCGACGCCGGCCGCCGCCGAGTCGGCACCTACTCCGGCGGGATGCGGCGCCGGCTCGACCTCGCCGCCGGCCTGGTCGGCGCACCGTCGGTGCTGTTCCTCGACGAGCCGACCACCGGCCTCGACCCGCGCAGCCGGCAGGACCTGTGGCAGGTCATCACCGAACTGGCCGCCGGCGGCGCCACCGTCCTGCTCACCACCCAGTACCTAGAGGAGGCCGACCAACTGGCCGACCGCATCGCCGTGCTCGACGGCGGCCAGGTGGTCGCCGAAGGCACCCCCGACGAGCTGAAACACCGGGTCGCCGGGCAACGGCTCGACCTGACCGCCACCGACCAGGCCGCCTTCAGCCAACTCGTCGCCCGCGCCGGCGGCCGGGCCGGCGCCGTCGCCCCCGACCGGCTGCTGGTCAGCATGCCCACCGACGGCAGCGCCGGACACGTGCGGGCGCTGCTCGACGACATCGACCCCGGACGCGACACCGTCGCCCGGTTCACCGTGCACGCCGCCAGCCTCGACGACGTGTTCCTCGCCCTCACCGGACGCGCCACCAGCCAGGAAAGCGAGCCCACCCGTGTCTGACGTCACCGTCATGTCGCAGCGCAGCCTGCGGATCAGCCTACGCAACGTCGACGGGCTGATCACCGCGCTGATGCTGCCGGTCATGCTGATGCTGCTGTTCGTCTACCTGTTCGGCGGCGCGATCCAGACCGGCACCCGGTACGTCACCTACGTCGTGCCCGGCGTGATCCTGCTCTGCGCCGCGTACGGCGCGTCGATGACCGCCGTCTCGGTCGCCAGTGACATGAGCGAAGGAGTCATCGACCGGTTCCGCTCGATGGACGTCCCCGGGGCGGCGATCCTCGCCGGTCACGTCGCCGCGAGCAGCCTGCGCAACCTCGCCTCCGCCGGGATCGTGCTGGCCGTGGCGTATCTGATCGGCTTCCGACCGCAGGCCGGGCCACTGCGGTGGCTCGCCGCGATCGGCGTACTGCTCGCTTTCATCGTGGCGCTGTCCTGGCTGTCGGCGGCGGTCGGCCTGCTCGCGAAGTCGGCCGAGGCGGCCAGCGGGTTCACCTTCTTCGTACTGTTCCTGCCCTATCCGAGCAGCGCGTTCGTGCCGATCGAGACGATGCCGACCTGGCTGCACGGCTTCGCCGAACACCAGCCCGCCACCCCGGTCATCGAAACCATCCGCGGACTGCTGCTCGACCAGCCGACCGGCTCCAGCGTCGGACCCGCCCTCGCCTGGTGCGCCGGTATCAGCCTGGTCTCGGTGGCAGCCGCCGCCCTGCTGTTCCAGACCCGCACCCGCCGCTGATCGAGGACCCAGGCGGCGCCCGCCTCGCCTAAGGTTGCTCCATGGCCAGCATCTCCTGGGCGGATTCGTACCTCGGGCAACTGCGGGCGCTGGCCGGCGACCGTACCTTGATGTTCGTCGGTGCCCGGTGCGTGGTCCGCGACGCCGACGACCGGGTGCTGCTGATCCGGCGGTCGGACAACGGGCTGTGGGCGCTACCGGCCGGCGCGATGGAACTCGGTGAGTCGATCGCCGGCTGCGCCGCCCGGGAGGTCTACGAGGAGACCGGGCTGCGGGCCGCCGGTGTCACCCCGTTCGCCATGCACACCGGCGCCGACTACACCTTCACCAACATGTTCGACGACACGTACCAGCTGTTCGTGGTCTGTTTCCGGGTCGACGGCTTCGCCGGCGACCTGCTGACCGTCACCGACGAGACCACCGACGCCGGGTTCTTCGCGCACGCCGAGATGCCGGCCCCGTTGGCCGGCACCGTCGGCGAGACCCTCACCGACCTGGCCGCCTTCGAGCACTCCGGCCAGCTGGTGCTGAAGTAGAGCCGGCACGGACCGGACCGTCCGGTCCGTCTCCGGACTATCCGGCGAGGTCGGCTGAGGTGGCCTGCGACTCGACCTCGCCGCGCAGCTCCCGGTCCGGCAGCACCAACGTGATCAGCACGGCGATCACCGCGACCAGGCCGGTCACCAGGAACACCGTGTGCAGCGACTCCACGAAGGCGTACTGGATGGCGTCCCGGACCGGGTCGGGCAACGCCAGGATCACCGCCGGCTGGTCGATCGAGATCTCCGCGCCTCCGGCGGCGGCGATGTCGGCGGCCTGCTCCGGTGGCAGCTGGGCGATCGCGGCCGGCATTCGGTCGGCCAGCTCGCCGGTCAGCCGGGCGTTGAGCACCGCGCCGAGGATCGCGACCCCGAACGAGCCACCCAGCGTCCGGAAGAAGGCGACCGTGGAGGTGCCGGCACCCAGGTCGCGCAGCGGGATCGCGTTCTGTACGGCGAGCACCAGCGACTGCATGGACAGCCCGAGCCCGACGCCGACCGCCACCATCACCACGAACGCCTGCCAGAGCGGGCTGGTCACCTCCAGCCGGGTGAAGAGCAGACCGCCGGCGACCAGCGCCCCCGAGCCGGCCACCGGGAACCACTTGTACCGGCCGTACCGGGTCATCGCCCGCCCGGCGGCCACCGAGGTGACGATGATGCCGGCCATCATCGGCAGCATCAGCAGACCACTGGCCGTCGGTGAGGCGCCCTTGACGATCTGCAGGTAGAGCGGGATGAAGATGATCGAGCCGAACATGGCCAGACCGAGCACGAAGCCGGCGGCGTTGGCCAGCGCGAAGGTCGGTTCCCGGAACAGCCTCAGCGGCAGGATCGGCTCGGCGACCCGGGACTCCTGGACGAGGAAGATCGCGGCGAGGACCGCGCCGACGGCGAACAGTCCGATGATCACCGGGGAGCCCCAGGCGTACTCGCCGCCGCCCCAGCTCAGCGCCAGCAGGATGGCGCTGACCCCGGCTACCAGCAGGGTCGCGCCGAGCCAGTCGATCGCGTGGTCCCGCCGCCGGAACGGGATCAGCCGCATCACGTACCAGCAGATGACCATCGCGATGATCGCCAGCGGCACGTTGATGTAGAAGATCCAGCGCCAGTTCGTCTCCGCGAAATAGCCGCCGGCCAGCGGCCCGGCCACCGACGACAGGCCGAAGACCGCGCCGAACAGGCCCTGGTAGCGCCCGCGGTCGCGGGGCGACACCACGTCCGAGATGATGGTGAACGCCAGGGTCATCAGGCCGCCGGCACCGAGCCCCTGCAGGCCCCGGGTGACGATCAGCTGGGTCATGTTCTGCGACATGCCGGCCAGCAGCGAGCCCAGCAGGAACATCCCGATCGCGAACAGGAACACCGGTCGGCGGCCGATCAGGTCGGCGGTCTTGCCGTACAGCGGCGTCGACGCGGTGGACGCCAGCAGATACGCCGTGACCACCCACGAGTAGTGGTTGATCCCGCCCAGCTCGCCGACGATGGTGGGCAGCGCCACCCCGACGATGGTCTGGTCGAGCGCGGCCAGCAGCATGCCGGTCATCAGGCTGGCCAGCAGCAGCAGGATCTGCCGGCGGCTGAGTGCCGGCGCGACCCGCTCCTCGGTGGTCGTCATTGTGGTGTTTCCCCTTCCCCCCGCGGACAGCGATCCGCCGGATCCGTCCCCCCGTAGCGGGTGGTGATCGTCTCGTTGAGCCGGGTCAACAGCCGCCCGAACTCGCTCATCTCGGCCGGGGTCCAGTCGGCCAGCAGGTCCCGCATCGCGCCCACCCAGACCGCCCGGTTGTGGGTGTAGACCTGCACGCCGAGCTCGGTCGCCGCGATCACGCTGGCCCGCCGGTCGGTGGGATCCGGCGTACGGGTGGCCAGCCCGGCCGCCTCCAGCGCGGCGACCTGGCGGCTCACCGTGGACAGGTCCAGGCCGAGGCCGTCGGCGAGCACGCTGAGCCGGGCTGGCCGGTCGCCGGCGATCCGCACCAGCAGGGTGTACGCCGCCCGCTCCAGCGGCGGGTCGAACCGCAGCCGTTGGTAGAACATGTGCACGGACCGGTGGAAGACGCCGAACTGCTTGCCGAGGGCGATGAGCTCCGCGTCGGGACCGGTCGGCGGGTCGGTGTGCACCGCCGATCTCACCCCATCCGATAGTTGCTTGCTACAAGCATTCTGCCATGCCGGGGCGGAAAGCCAACCGATTTATCTGTGATCCCCGACATGTACCGACCCGCACGTTTGACCGTGCCCGTCCCGGGCACCCGCTGCCCCATGCGGCCCTCGTCCAACGACCGGCGGCACCGCGCCGGCCTGGCTGGCCCCACCGGCCCGTCTGACGGCACCGGTCCCGCCGACCCCACCGGCCCGCCTGACGGCGCCGGACCCGCCGACCTCGTCGAGCTGTGGTCCGGGCGACCCGTCCTGGTCGTCGGGGACGCGATGCTCGACGAATGGCGGTTCGCCACCTCCACCCGGCTCTGCCGGGAGGCACCCGCCCCGGTGCTCACCCTGGACCGGCGGCAGGTCGCCGCCGGCGGTGCCGCGAACACCGCAGTCAACCTCGCCGCGCTCGGCGCCCGCCCACTGCTGGTCGCCCCGATCGGCGTCGACCAGGTCGGCGACCAGGTGGCGCGCTGCCTGCACCGGGCCGGCGTGCAGGACCGGATGATCGCCCAGCCGGGCACCCGTACCCCGGTGAAACGCCGACTGCTCGCCGCCGACCAGATCCTGCTCCGCGAGGACGACGGCGGCCCGGCCGGTCCACTCCCCGCCGAACAGGTTGAACGGCTGCTCGCCGCGCTCGTCGCCAGCACCGAGGAGATCCGGCTCGGCCCAGCCGAGCCGGATGTCGACGGCACCGGGGCGAATCCCGACGTGGTGCGGCCCGACCTGGTCATCTGCGACTACGGGCTCGGTGCGCTGCCCGACCGGATCCGGCAGTGGCTGATCCGGCACCGGGACCGCTACGGCACCGTCGCCCTCGACGCCCACGACCTCACCCGGTGGGCCGGACTGCGGCCGACGCTGATCACGCCCAGCATCGCCGAGGCCGCACCGGCCGTCGGCGAACCCACGCCGGACCGCGACCGGGTCGCCGCCGCCCGGCGACTGCTGCCCCGGCTGCACGCCGCAACCGGGGCGGACCTGGTGGCGGTGACCCTGGACACCGACGGCTCGGTGGTCGGCGACCGCAGCGGCGCCACGCACCACTGCCGTACCGAACCGGTCGCGGCCAGCCGGGCCGTCGGAGCCGGCGACGCCTATCTGGCCGCTCTCACCCTGTCGGTGGTCGCCGGCGCCACCCTGCCGGTCGCCGCCGAGCTGGCCCAGCTCGCCGCCGCGCTGACCGTGCGCGACTGCGGCACCTGCGTCTGCCACCGCGACACGCTGACCGCCGCGCTGACCGAGGCGTTCCCGGCCGCCGGCACCGACCCCGCCGACCTGGTCGAACAGGTACGCGTACAGCGTGCCGCCGGAGCCCGGATCGTCTTCACCAACGGCTGCTTCGACGTGCTGCACCGCGGTCACGTCGGCTACCTGGCGGAGGCCGCCGCCCTCGGTGACCTGCTGATCGTCGCCGTCAACTCGGACCACAGCGTGCGACGGCTCAAAGGGCCGGACCGGCCGGTCAACCCGGTCGAGGACCGGGTCGCCGTGCTCGCCGCGCTGACCAGCGTCGACCACGTGGTGGTCTTCGAGGAGGACTCCCCGGCCAGGCTGATCGAGCGGATCCGCCCGGACGTCTACGTCAAGGGCGGCGACTACCCGCCGGACATGGTGCCCGAAGCGCCGCTGGTCCGCCGGCTCGGCGGGGCGGTGCACATCCTCGGCTACGTCGCGGACCGGTCCACTTCGGCCGTCATCGACCGGATCCGGTCGGCAGCCGCTCCGATCGTCCCGGCCGGCGGGCCGGCCGGCCGGCCCGAAACGCACCCGGCACCCGAAGCACACCCGCAACCCGAAGCACACCCGGAAGGAGCCCGATGAGTCGACCGTTGCCGCCCGGGGACCCGGTCGAGTTCCGCCGCAACCGGCTGCTCGACGTACTCGTCCCGACCCGCAACCGACCCGCCGAGCTGGCCGCCACCCTCGCCGGGCTCGCCGCACAGGACGCCCCCGACGGGTTCGGCGTGGTGGTCAGTGACCAGTCCGACGGCGGACCGGCGTGGGCCGACCCGGCCGCCGCCACCATGGTCCGGGCGCTGCGGCACACCGGTCACCCGGTGCTGCTCACCCGGCGGCTGCCCCGGCGCGGACTGGCCGAACACCGGGCGTACCTGCTCAGTCTCTCCACCGCCCGGCTGGTGCTGATGCTCGACGACGACGTCTGGCTCGCCCCCGGCACCATCGGCCGACTGGTCACCGCGATCGCCGAACTGCGCTGCGGCTTCGTCGGCAACGCCGTACACGGATTGTCCTACCTGGATGATGTGCGGCCGCAGGACCACGACGGGTACGTCGAATGGGACGGCCGGCCGCAGCCGGAGCGGATCCGGCCCGGTACGCCGCAGTGGTCCCGGGCCCGGCTGCACTCGGCCGCCAACCTGCTGCACGTCACCGAACGGCTCCAGCTGGGCGAAGGCCAGTGGCGGGCGTACCGGGTGTCCTGGATCGGCGGGTGCGTGCTGTTCGACCGGGCCAAGCTGGTCGCCGCCGGTGGCTTCGACTTCTGGCCCCGGATGCCGGTCGACCACCAGGGCGAGGACGTCGCCGCCCAACTTTCGGTGCTCAGCCGCTACGGCGGTGCCGGCATCGTGCCCAGCGGCGCGTTCCACCTGGAATCGCCGACCACGGTCACCGACCGGCGGGTCGAATGCTGGCAGCTGCTGCTCGACGAGGAGGCCGCGGCCGGGTACGACCCGGCGGCGGCCGGCGGCGGGCCGCGCCACGAGCGGCAGGAGGTCGGGCCGTGACGGTACGGCTGGCCCGCCCGACCACCACGATCTGGCAGCTGGACGTGGCGGTGCTGCGTACCCTCGTCGAACTGCTGCCCGACGGCGAGGCGGCGCTGCTGGTCGACGCGCTGCCGCCGCTACTGGCGATGGCGGCCCGCCCGGACCCCGAGCACCGGCCGGACCGGGACGGAACCGCCGATGGGGCCGGAGCGGGGGCGCCGGAGCGGTTCGACGCCGCCGAGCTGGTCCGGCGGGTCCGCCGCCGGACCGCCCGGTACGACACCGACGACCGGACGGTACGCGACGGGGTGCGGTCCGCGTTGGACCGGATCGCCGGCTACTGCCCGGACGGGGTGCTGTACCGGGTGCAGCTACCGTTGCCCGACGACGTCCGGGAATTGTTCCCCCCGCCGGTCCAGGTGCGCGCCGTCGGCGCCGGCTGACGCCAGCCGCCGGGTGAGCCGCCCACCTTCGACATCGACGTTCGGCAGGACCCGGTCGAGCCACCTCGGCAGCCACCACGCGGACCGGCCGAGCAGCGACAGCACCGCAGGGACGATGGTCATCCGGACCAGCAGGGCATCGACGGCGACGCCGAAAGCGAGCGCGAACCCGAGCGACTTGACGACACTGTCCTCGGCGAGGATGAAGCCGGCGAAGACGCTGACCATGATCAGCGCGGCGGCGGTGACCACCCGGGCGCTGTGCCGCATGCCGGCGACCACGGCGTCGTCCGGGGCGGCGCCGTGTACATACTCCTCCCGGGCCCGGGTGACCAGGAACATTTCGTAGTCCATGGCCAGGCCGAACAGGATGCCGACCAGGAAGATCGGGATGAAGCTGACGACCGGACCGGTCGCGGCGATGCCGAGCAGGTCGGCGAAGTGGCCCTGCTGGAACACGAAGACCAGGGCGCCGAACGAGGCAGCCACCGACAGCAGGAAACCCGCCGCCGCCTTGATCGGCACCAGAACGCTGCGGAACACCAGCATCAGCAGAACGAACGCCAGGCCGACCACGACGGCCAGATAGGGCAGCAGCGCGTCGTCGATCTGCTTTGACACGTCCAGGTCGATCGCGGCCCGACCGGTGACGGACAACGCCGCGCCGCCGGTAGCCGCGCCGAGGTCCGGCTGGTGGGCGCGGATGGCACGGACCAGCTGCTTGGTGTCTTCACTGGTCGGCCCGTGCGCGGGCACGACCTGGAGGATCGCGGTGTCACCGGTCGGGTTCGCCGCCGCCGGGGTGACCGCCACGACGTCGTCGAGGCCGGCGACGTACCGCCGGGCCTGTTCGGCGGCGGCCATCGCCGCGCCGGGAGCGGTCTCCACCACGACGATCAGCGGACCGTTGACGCCGGCTCCGAAGCCGGCGGCAAGCTGGTCGTACGCCTTGCGCTGCGTTGACTCGGGGGCGGCGGTGCCGGCGTCGGGCAACGCCAACGTCAGGTCGAGCGCGGGGATCGCGGCGACACCGGCCGCGACGACCGACAGGATCAGCGCCGGCACCCGGTGGCGTACCACGCCGCGCGCCCAGCGTTCGCCGAACGGGATCCGGCTGCCGGTGGGCCGGCGCCGCTGGGCCCTGGGCAGGACCCGGCGGCCGGCGAAGCCGAGCAGGGCCGGCAGCAGGGTCAGGCTGATCAGCACCGCCACGGCGACGGTTCCGGCGGCGGCGATCCCCATCGCGGTCAGGAACGGGATCCGGACCACGGCGAGCGCGGTCAACGCGATGACCACGGTCAGGCCGGCGAAGACGACGGCGGACCCGGCGGTGCCGACGGCCCGACCGGCGGCCTCCGCCGCGTCGCGGCCCGGATGTTCGGTCGCGTCGCGGTCGGCGGCGAGCTCGTGCCGGTAGCGGGAGATGACGAACAGGGCGTAGTCGATCCCGACGGCCAGGCCCAGCATGGTGGCCAGGGCGGAGGTGTTCGAGGTCAGGTCGAGGAAGCCAGAGGCGATCCCGATGCCGAGCAGGCCGACGGCGACCCCGATCAGCGCGGTCAGCAGCGGCAGGCCGGCGGCGGTGAGCGAACCGAAGGTGATCAGCAGGACCACGGCGGCCACCAGCAGACCGAACGCCTCGGCGGCGGCGCCCTCCTCGGCCTCGGTGACCACATCGCCGGAGTACTCGACGCCGATGCCGGCCCGCCGGGCGGTGTCGCCGGCGGCGAGCAGCGCCGCCCGGGACTCGGCGGTCACCTCGTGATCGTCCACCGCGTAGGAGACGTCGGCGTACCCGGTCCGGCCGTCCGGCGCGATCGTCTGCGTCTCGTACGGGTCGTCGACCGTCGCGACCTGCGGTAGTCGCCGCAGCTCGGCGACCGTGGCCCGGACAGCCGCCTGCTCGTCGGGGCCGGTCAACGTCGCGTCGCCCGGCACGGTGAACACCACCTTCACCGAGGCGGTGGTGCCGGTGCCGAACTTCTCGCCCAACACGTCCATCGCCCGCCACGACTCCGAGCCGGGCAGGGACAGGGCGTCGCTGGTCGGCCCGGACAGTTTGGCCGCGCCGAGCCCGAACGAGACGAGCAGGACCACCCAGACGACCAGGGTCAGTCGGCGGTGCCGGAAACTCGCCCGCCCGAGCCGGTAGAACAAGGTCGCCACGACCATCCTCCGTTGCTGGTGAAACCCCGGGATTCAGGGGTGGTTACACGATCGCGGGGGGCGGGCGGGTGCGTCGTCCGACCGGTGCAGGCGGCTGTGTACTGCGGATGCGGTAGCCGCGTAGGTCGCCGGTACCGCAGGAACAGGTCGCTGGGGACCGGCCCGGCGTTCTACCGTCGTGACCGTGTCAGCGGTGCGCAGTCGACGGAGTTTCCAGCCCTACGACCGCTACCGTGGCCTGCTGGGCGACTACCGTGGCCTGCTCGGCGACGTGGTGCTGACCGCGACCGGGGTGCTGTCGGTGCTGTTCATCGGCGTCACCTCGACCCACCCCGCGATGACGGTGCTGGCGGTGCTGTGCGCCGCGCTGGCCCTCATCCGCCGGTGGCGACCGGTCCCGGTGCTGACCGCCGCCACTGTGCTCGCCATGATCACCATCACGCTGGGTCGCCCACCGGACGGACTGTTCATCGCCGTCGGGCTGCTGACCTACTCGGCCGTGCTGTACAGCCCGCGTCGCCGGCCGTGGTTCTACGCCGGGCTCGTCTGGGCTGCGCTGATGGCCACCGGCACGGTCGTTCACCTGCTCGGCTGGTGGAACACCGAGCAGCTCACGGTGGCGGCGATCATCTTCGGCGGTGCCGGGGTGGGCGACTCGGTCCGGATGCGCCGCGCGTACGTCGCCGAGGTCACCGAACGGGCCCGGCAGGCGGAGCTGTCCCGGGAGGAGGAGGCCCGCCGCCGGGTGGTCGACGAGCGGCTGCGCATCGCCCGGGAGCTGCACGACGTCGTCGCCCACCACATCGCGGTGATCAGTGTGCACGCCGGCGCCGCCGACCATGTGCTGCGCCACCAGCCGGACCGGGTGTGGCCGGTGCTCGGGCACATCCGTACCGCCGCCGACACCGTCCTGGCGGAGATCAAGTCGGTGATCAGTGTGCTCCGCGACCCGGACGAGGTACGCGACGCCGAACCGGCCCCGGGTCTGGAACGGGTGCCGGACCTGCTGGCCGGGATGGCGGCCACCGGGTTCGCCGTACGGCACCGGCAGCGCGGCGAGCCCCGGCCGCTGCCGGCGGTGGTCGACCTGGCCGCGTACCGCATCGTGCAGGAGGCGTTGACCAATGCCCACCGGTACGGTGACGGCGGTGCCGACCTCGACCTCGAGTACGCCGCCGACACGCTCCGCGTCGAGGTCACCAACCGGGTCACCGCCGGATCCGGTCCGGGTACCGGATCCGGCCGGGGTACCGGGTTCGGGCTGCTCGGCATGCGGGAACGCGCCACCGCCGCGAACGGCACGATCACCGCCGGACCGACCGGCGACGGCATGTTCCGGGTACGCGCCGAGCTGCCCGCCGGCACCACCGAGGACCGGCACCACCGAGGAGAGGTGACGTGACCATCCGGGTTCTGCTCGCCGACGATCAGGCACTCATCCGCGCCGGGTTCCGGATGATCGTGGACGCGGCGCCGGGGCTGGAAGTCGTCGGTGAGGCCGCCGACGGCGCCGAGGCCGTCGAGCTGTGCCACCGCCACCGGGTCGACGTCGTCCTGATGGACATCCGGATGCCGCGGGTCGACGGCATCGAGGCGACCCGGCGCATCGGCGCCGACGAACGCCTCGCCGGAGTCCGGGTGCTGGTGCTCACCACGTTCGACAACGACGACAACGTGATCCACGCTCTCCAGGCC
The DNA here is from genome assembly GCF_049179115.1 of Solwaraspora sp. WMMB762. Taxonomy (NCBI): domain Bacteria; kingdom Bacillati; phylum Actinomycetota; class Actinomycetes; order Micromonosporales; family Micromonosporaceae; genus Solwaraspora; species Solwaraspora sp. WMMB762. The sequence goes on along the minus strand of NZ_JBMHMD010000001.1, from coordinate 5,235,348 downwards.
GGGGCGAGCGGATTCCTGGGCAAGAACGTGGCCCCCGGTGATCTGGTCACCGCCATCCGGGTGGTCGCCGACGGCGAGGCGCTGCTGTCGCCCCGGGCCACCCGTGGGCTGGTCAGCCGGCTGATCCGCGACCTCCAGCCGTCGGTGCGGCAGCCACCGGAGCTCGACCTGGTCACCGACCGGGAAAAGGAGATCCTGCTGCTGGTCGCGCATGGACTGTCCAACACTGACATCGCCGAACGGCTGCATCTGTCGCCGCTGACCGTCAAGACCCACATCAACCGTACGATGATCAAGCTGGCCGCCCGGGACCGGGCGCAGCTGGTGGTGTTCGCCTACCGGCACCAGCTGGTCAGACCGGGCGACCCGCCGCCCTGACGGCGGCCGGCACCCGGGCGGACCGTCGGTGCCGGCCGCCCGGTGCGCCGGATGCCGCAGGGGCCAACTCCAGCACCGCGTCGACCACCTCGGCGACCGGCACGTCGGTGACGAACGACTCCTGATGGCCGCAGCTGCGCCCGCCGCCCCGGGCCGGGAAGCCGACCGTACTGACGTCCATCCCGCACACCGGGCAGTGGATGGTGAACGCGGCCAGCGGGCGGTGTCGGCCACGTACCGGCGGAGCACCGTTGAGCAGGTTGCCGATCCAGTAGATGCCCACCGTCGGCGCGCCGACCGCCGCCGCCAGGTGCAGCGGGCCGGTGTCGTTGGCGACCAGCACCGCGCAGCCGGCCAGCAGCCCGGCCAGGCCACCCAGGCTCAACTCGTCCACCACGGTCCGCACCGGCCGGGCCGTCGCCGCGCTGACCTCGGCGACCACGTCCCGCTCCGGCCCGGTGCCGGTCACCAGCACCTCGAAACCGCGATCGGTCAGCGCGTCGGCGACCGCCGCGAACCGTTCCGCCGGCCACCGTCGGCGCGGGTCGCTGGCCCCCGGATGCAGCACCGCCCTGGGCTGCCGGGCCGGGCCGAGCACCCGGTCCGCCTCGGCCCGGTCGGCGCCGGTCACCGGCACCTTGGGCTGCAGCGTCACCGGTTCGGCGCCGACCAGCCCGGCCACCTCCAGGTAGCGGAACACCTCCGGCTGGTAGTAGACGTACCGGATCCAGCGGTCCAGCGGCGGCGCGTCGGCCGCCCGCAGCCCGGCGGTGACCCGCGCGCCCAGCGCCGCGACCAGCGGATTGCTGTTGCGCCCGCCGCCGTGCAACTGCACCGCCAGGTCGAACGACTCACGCCGGGCCCGGTCCAGGAACTGGGTCATCGTGACCGGCTCGTCGTCGGGCTGCGCCGCCCGGATACCGTCCGCGGCCGGCACCACCAGCACCCGGTCCACCGGGCCCGGCCGGTCGGCCACTGGCCGGGCATCCAGCCAGCGGGCATGCCAGGGCGCGCCGAGCAGCACCAGCTCCGCCTGCGGGTACGCGGCCCGCAACGCCGTCAACGCCGGTACGGCGAAAATGAAGTCACCGAGCGCGTTGGCGCGCAGCACCGCGATCCGGTGCACGTCCGGCACCAGTCGGTCACTGGCCGCGTCGACGGTCAGGCCCAGCGTGGCCGGCCGGGCCGGGCCGGCGGTCAGGCCCGGTGCTGCCGGCCGGGCCGGGCCGGCGGTCATCGCGCGGTGCTGGCCTGCTGCCGCTGCGGGTCCGCCTCACCCGCGTACGGATGGTGCATCTCCCGGTCGGCGGCCGGATCGATCTCCTCGGCGGCGATTCCGGCGCCGTCCGTGGTGATCCGGACCTGTTCGGCGCGGCCGGACCGGGCAGCCGCCGAACCGGCGGTCGGCTGCTGGTGCTGCGGCCGGCCCACGGTGATCGACCGGCGGCCACCCGGCTCGGCCCGGGGCATCGTGACGGTGAGCAGTCCGTGGTCCATCACCGCGTCCATCCGGTGTACGTCCACCCCGCTGGGCAGGCGCAGCCGGTACTCGAAGCCGCGCTCGGTCGAACCGGTCTCCGCCAGCCCGTTGTCGACGTTGACCTCCTGCTCGGACCGGCCCCGCAGGCACAGGTCCGCGCCGTCGATCTCGACCGCCACCTCTTCCGGTGCGACGCCGGGCAGCCGGGCGACCACCCGCCAGCCGTCGTCGGTGTCCAGCAGCTCGACCTCGGGTACGCCGGCGTCGCCGCCGAAGACCCGGCCCAGCTCCGACCAGAGCGACTGCAGACTGCCGATCGGATCCCAGCCGCGTTCCTGCATCTGGTCGCGGGGTTGGCTCATCGGACACCTCCCGTGCGGTTCGGCCGGGCGGGAGGGTGGACCCGCCCGGTCAGTGGGGCAGCATCCCCGGCGCGTACCCCTGGATCGGGGCGGCAAACCCGGTGCGGCGCCGGCGCTCGACGGCGGGGCCGGACCCGGGGTGGGTTAGGGTCGTTGCCGTGGCGGAACTCGATGTCATCACCGAGCGGTCGGATCCGGCCGTCCAGCGGATCATCGACGTCACCAAGCATTCGCGATCCGTCGTGCGGACCGTGCTGATCGAGGACGCCGAGCCGCTGGTCCAGGCGATCCACGCCGGGCTGGAGTTCATCGAGGTCTATGGGGTGCAGACCAGCCCGCTGCCCGGCGAGGTGGTCACCGCATGCCGGCGGGAAGGAATCCCGGTCCGCCTGGTCGCGGCCCCGATCATGAACGACCTGTTCCGAACCGACAAGAAGCCCAAGGCGTTCGGGATAGCCCGGGTCCCGAGACCGTGGAGCTTCGACGAGTTGTCCCGTACGACCGGCGACCTCGTCGTCCTGGACGGGGTGAAGATCGTCGGCAACATCGGGGCCATCGTGCGGACGTCGTTCGCGCTCGGCGCCGGTGGCATCGTGCTGGTGGACAGCGACCTGACCACCATCGCGGACCGGCGGCTGATCAGGGCCAGCCGGGGCTACGTCTTCTCGCTGCCGATCGTGCTCGCGTCGCGGGCCGAGGCGACCGGCTACTTCCGGCGTACCGGCATTCCGTTGATCGCCTTCGACGCCGACGGCGATCTCGCGGTCAGCGACCTACGCGACGCGGACGAGCAGCTCGCCCTGCTGCTGGGTAGCGAGAAGACCGGCACGTCGCGCTCCTTCGAGAACATCTCCCGCCATTCGGTGTCGATCCCCATCGACCCGGCCGCGGAGTCGCTGAACGTCTCCGTCTGCGCCGGGATCGCACTGTACGAGCGTTACCACTGGAACCTCGCCGACCGGCGGCGCCCGCCACCGGCCACCGCGCCCAACCAGCAGCAGCCCGCCAAGCGCCGCACCAGAAGGCCTGCATCGTCGTCCGGCGGGCCGGGCCGCCGTCGCTGAGCCACCTCAGCGGCTTGATCCGCCGGCTGCCACCGCAGATCGGGCCCATCGTCGACGTCTATACGCGTTGGTGACTTTAGGTGCTGTCCTTGCAGCGATAGGTTACCTCCATGGTCCGGACTACCGGTTCAGGCTTGATGCCAGAGGTGCATCAAGATGCACCTCTGGCATCAAGCCATCGAACACACCCTTGGCCCCTCGGAGCCGGCGAGGGGCATCTCGCCGGCGCACCGACCACCACCCGCCACTCACGGTGCCCCTGTACGACGGGGTGAACTCCGGCCGGCTCCACCTCGCCCGCCTACGTACGGCCGGTTTGCCGCAGCCCCGCGCGTGCGACGGTCGGACCGGAACCCCCTCGGGCCGCGTCGCCTGTCCTACGGCGGCGGGTAGAACATGCCCTGCGCGGTCACCGACGGACTGGCCGCCGACTCGTTGCCGGCGGCGTCGACGGCGACCACCGTGTACGTGTGCCAGGTCGCCCCGCCCACCGGCAGCGTCAGCTGGGTCCCGTCGGTCTCGCCGACGACGGTCGCTCCCTCGTACACCCGGTAGCTGACAGCAGGCTCGCCTCCAGTGGAGGCAGACCACACCAGGGTGAGCCGAGCGTCGGTGGGCCAGTTGCCGGGGGCGTTGCCGGTCACCTCGAGCGACGCCGGCGCCGCCGGCCGGGCGGCAGGACCGGGTGCGGTGGTGACCCGCGCCGGAGCGGAGCGTGGGGTCTCGCCGCAGGACTGGGGGAGGGTCGCGCTGACCCGGTAGACATGCCGGGACGCGGACGGCAGCCCGGAGACCACCGTCTCCGGGTAGCGGGAGGTGGCGACAGCCGTGTCACCGTCCCAAACGGTGTACGAAGTGGCGGTCGCGTCGAAGGTCCAGCTCAGCCGCACCGACGACGGGGAGAGCGCGGTCGCCACCAGCCCGACCGGCCGGGGCGGGCTGCTCAGGCAGGTCTCGGTGCTGGCTGACACCGCTGGGCTGTGCGCCGACTCGTTGCCGGCGGAATCGAGCGCGGCGATGGTGAAGCGGTGCCAGGTGGCGTGGAAGAGCCGCTGGACGGTGGCCGTGGTGCCGACGCTGACGGCGACCCGGGTGCCGCCCTCGTAGATCGCGTACCGGTCCGGCGGCGGTCCGGCCGGCGCGGTCCAGGCCAGGCTGATTGTGGTGTCGGTGCGCCCGGTGACGGTGAGGCCGGTAGGCGGGCCGTGCCGCGCGGGATCGCCAGCGGCGGTCGTGGCGCTGGCCGAGCCGACCGGTTCGGCGGATCCGGGACCGCATGGGTTGAGCCGGTAGAGCTGGATCTGGTGATCGGTGGCGGGTGCCAGACCGCCGACCCGGGCGCTGGTCAGCGACGTCCAGCCCAGGCTGATGCCGTTCACCCGCAGTTCCAGCTCGTCGCCGAGCGGGTGCCGGGGCCAGGAGAGCGAGACCGCCGACGCGGTCACGGCGGTGACGGTGATCGGCAGGGTCGGGGTCGGCAGACACTCCGGGTTGACCCCGGAAAGCCAGGAGCGGCCGGTTACCGGGTCGGTCGGCGCCGACTCCCGCCCGTGCCGGTCGACGGCGGTGACGGTGTACGCGTGCGACGACCCGAAGGGCACGTTCATCGTCGTCGACGTGGTGCTGGTGCGGGCGACCACTTCTCCGCCCTCGTACACCCGGAAGGAGTGGACCCGTGGCCCGGTGGGCGGTTGCTGCCAGGTCAGGCTGATCGCGACGCCGTTGGTGCTGGCCCAGAGCGCGGTCGGGGTCGGCGGGCCGGCCGGTCCGCCGTACCGCGCGACGGCGGGGGATGCGCCGAGCGCGATGACGGCGATGAGTGCGGCGCTGGTCAGCGCGGCGGCGCCGCGCCAGTGAGACGGGGTACGCACGGCTGTCCCTCCATTGACACCGGCCAGTTATCGACTTCGATCGATCACATCTAGGAAACTGGTGCATCGACGCCATGTCAAGCGCGGTGGACCCAGGGGCCCCGCATCCCGCCGACAGATACGCGGGACCTGATCGCCGGTAGGCGTTTCTGGGGAGTTCGGGGGACGATTCAAAACCCCATCGATGAGAATGATGCCCTGACCAGCGAACCTACCGGTCAGGGCATCTCTCTGAGCCGCCTGACGGAATCGAACCGTCGACCTACGCATTACGAGTGCGTCGCTCTGCCGACTGAGCTAAGGCGGCAACGATCAACCAGTGTACGGCACCGGGCGGAGATCACGCCGGCCGGCCGGTGCACCGACAGGTACGACCGGGCCCGGCCACGGGTGACAGGCGTCGATGACCGACAGTAGGCTCCGGACGTGTGACGGACGAACCGAGCACGCCTGCCCCAGCCGCCGCCGACCATCACCGACCCCGGTCGCTGGACCCGAGGGAGCTCGGCTTCACCCCCCGCCCCCCAGTGCCCTGGCTGGCCCCGATGCTGCTGCTCAGCACCGGGCTGCGCACCCTGCTGGCGACGCTGTTCGGTGCGTACCTCGACAAGCGGGAACTGCAGGGTGCCCTCCCCGACGACGTGCACCACCACGACGCCGTCGACGGGGAGCTGTGGATCGACTACGTGGCCGACCTGGGTGACGGCTTCCCGGCCACCTACTCGCTGGCGTACCTGCTGGCGCAGCCGGAGCTGGACGTCGACGGCGCCGGCCGGCTGCGCCGCGGCGACCTGCTGGTGATGGGCGGCGACCAGGTCTACCCGGCGGCCAGCGGCGAGGCGTACGAGGACCGGAGCAAGGGGCCGTACCAGGCGGCCTTCCCGAAGCCGCCGGCCGGGCAGCAGCGGCCCACGCTGTACGCCATCCCCGGCAACCACGACTGGTACGACGGGCTCACCGCGTTCCTGCGGCTGTTCGCCCGGCGGCGCGACGCCACCATCGGTGGCTGGCGCACCGAGCAGAAACGGTCGTACTTCGCCACCCGGCTGCCGAACGACTGGTGGTTGTTCGCCATCGACGAGCAGTTCGGCGCGTACCTGGACGACCCGCAGCTGATCTACTTCGAGAAGGCGGCCGGGCAGCTCAAGCCGGGCGACCGGGTGATCCTGGCGGTGCCGGAACCGGCCTGGGTCAAGGCGGTCGGCGACCCGCAGGCCTACGACGCGGTCGACTACTTCCTGCGTACGGTGATCGAGCCGACCGGCGCCCGGGTGCCGCTGATGATCTCCGGCGACCAGCACCACTACGCCCGGTACGCCAACCCGGACCGGCAGCTGATCACCTGCGGGGGCGGCGGCGCCTACCTGTCGGCGACGCACAAGCTGCCCGAGCGGATCACCGTACCGCCGGTCGACTCCCTCGCCCGCAACGCCAGCCCGCACCGCGACTACGAGCTGGCCGGCCGCTACCCGGAGGCGGCCCGGTCCCGCCGCTACAGCTGGGGGATCTTCCACCGGCTGCCGCGCCGCAACCCGGGCTTCGCCACCCTGCTCGGCACCCTGCAGACGCTGCTGATGCTGGCCGTCGCCGGGGTCATCGTCTCCTGGGCCGACCCCGACAACCAGCGGCTGTTCAGCATCCCGCTGGTCGCGATGGTGGTGCTCACCCTCGCCGCGTCGGTGGTCTTCGCCAAGCCGCCGAGCGCCAGCGGTGCCCGACATTCCCGGCACTGGCTGCTCGGGCTCGGCCACGGCGTCGCACACATCGCGCTGGCCTGGGTCGGTGCGCTGATCTGGCTGGAGCTGCCGTTCGTCGACTGGCCCTGGCCGTTGCCGGTGGTCGCCGCCGCGGTCGTCTACGGCCCGGTCGCCGGGCTGGTCGCCAGCCAGCTGACCGCCGGATATCTGGTGCTGGCCGGCACCTTCGACGTCAACCTCAACGAGCTGTTCGCCGGGCAGGGCATCGAGGACTCGAAGTGCTTCATCCGGATGCGGATCGCCGCCGACGGGTCGCTGACCCTCTACCCGGTGGCCGTCGACCGGGTGTGCCAGCGCTGGCGGGCCGACCCGCAGGCCCCCGCGCACGCCCCGTGGATCGTGCCGGAACAGCCGCTGGCCACCCGACTCGCCGAGGAGCCGATCACCATCCGCTGAGCCGCGACGTCCGGTGCGCCGCGAGGTCAGCCGTACGCCTGGTCGTGGGCGCGGCGCGGACCGCAGACGTCGGCCAGGGCGCAGCGTTTCACCGCCCCGTCGGCAATCTGCCGTACGGTGACCGACTCGCTCGGCGGATGCCGCGACACCACCTTGGCCGGCCCGTCCGGGGTCTCGACCCGCTGACCCGACGTGGGGTAGCTGCCGCTCTCCGCGTACAGCGGATGTTCGTACTTGAGGCAGCACATCAGCCGGCCGCAGGCCCCGGAGATGCGTAGCGGGTTGAGCGGCAGGTCCTGGTCCTTGGCCATCCGGATGGTCACCGGCTCGAAGTCGGTGAGGAAGGTGGCGCAGCACAGGTCCCGGCCACAGGAGCCGATGCCGCCCTGCACCCGGGCCGAGTCGCGGGCCGACAGCTGCCGCAGCTCCACCCGGCAGTGCAGGGTCGCACCGAGGTCGCGCACCAGCGACCGGAAGTCGACCCGGTGCGGCGCGGTGAAGTAGATGGTGGCCCGGGCGCTCTGCAGCGACCCTTGCTCCAGGACATGGTCGACAGCGACCACCTTCATCGGCAGGCCGTGCTCGCGGATCAGCCGCTTCGCCGCGACCTTCGCCTCCGCCTTGCGTTTGCGCTGCACCTCGTCACGGTGCAGATCCTGCTCGGTGGCCAGGCCGGCCAGCCGGGGAAAGCCGTCGGTCGGATCGTCGACCCACTGCGGGGCCCAGACGCACTCGGCGACCTCGGTGCCGTCGTCGGTGGGCACCAGCACCTTGTCGCCGACCGCCGGCCGCAGATCCCCGGGGTCGAGGTAGAAGAGGCGCCCGTACCGGTTGAAGCTGACCGCGCAGAGCATCCCCATGGCCCTACCCTACGTCGACCTCCCGGCATCGAGAAGGCAGCCGGCGACAGCCGATCCGCCGGACGGGGTCGGCTGAACGGGTGAATGTGCCGGGCGGCCCGCAACCTGTCCGGGTCGGCCGCGTTCCCTTCGGTATCAAGAGCCTGCGGGGGGTGCAGGAAAGGCCACGGCGTCGCAGCCGGAGCAACAGGCGAAAAGCCGTGCTCCTGAGCGCGGCGCCGTTGCCTGTTCCGGGGTCGTCGCGCCCTGTTGGGCCGGAAGCCCCGTCAGTAGCGCAGCCGGATCGTCCCGTCTGATCCGGCACCCGGGCTGGCGACGTCGATCGGTCGGTGCCCGCCGGCCGGTGCCAGCCGGGGCCGCCAGCGCTCCAGCAGCTCCTCGCCCCGCTCGGTGATTTCCAGGATCGCGGTCAGCACCGCCGCCGCGATCGTGGCGGCGGCGTCGGCCGGCCCCAACGATCCGACCTGCCCAAACGCGGACCATCCGGATTCGGCGGCGGCGGTCCGTACGGTGACCGCCTCGGCCGAGCCCAGCGCCTCGGCCAGCACTGCGGCCAGGCCGGCCCGGCTCAGCGCCGCCCAGTCGGCGACCGCCTCGGCGTACCCGGCGGTAGCCGCCAACCGACCGGCAAAGCTGTCCGGGTCGGCGGCGCCACCGCCGCCGGTCAGCCGGGTGGCGAGGGTACGGCGTGCCGCGTCGTACGCCTGGGCCGCCGGGCCGGACCAGTCGAGCCGGCCGGCCAGTACGTCGACCGCTTCGGCGTACCCGTCAAGTTGCGGGCGGATCGCGGTGCCGGCGGCGGCCAACGGCTCCGGGCGCACCGCGACGAACGCGGCCACCGCTTCGCCGGGCAACGCCCGCACCTGGCGCAGCAGCGGCCAGACCGGATGCCCCGGCGGCGCGCCGTTGCCGACGAGCAGCGCGTCCACCCGGGCCAGCAGCTCCCGGGCCGGGGCGGCGACCCGGTCCAACACGTCCATCAGCTGCCCTCCGTCGGCTGCCGGCGGCGGGCCGTCAGGTCGACGTCGCGGTACGCGCCGACCACGGACCGCAACCCGGCTGCGGTTTCGGCGAGTCGCCGGCCGGCCTCGTCCGCTTCGGCTGCCCGCTGCGCCACCGTGTCCCGCCACTGCCGGCCCAGCGCTGCGGTGAGCGCGCCCAACCGGCCGGCCGACGCCGCCTGCGGCCCGCCGTCGGCGGCGTCGCTCAACTCGCCGCCCGGCCCGCCGCCCAGTCCACGGTCTGCGTTGTCGCGCAGCCCGGTCAGCTGGCTCGCGGTGCCGGTCAGCTGGTCGGCGCAGCGCGCCAGCTCGGCGGCGACCAGCTGCGCGGTGGCGTCCATGTCACACCTCCCGCAGCGACGGGTGGGCACCGAACGTCTCGGCCCACAGTTTCTCGCGCGCCCAGCGGGCGGCATCGGCTGCCGCCGCCACCGTGGAGCGCACGGCGGCGGCCAGTTCGGTGTTGCTCCGGGTGTGCAGGGGACCGAGGATCCGCACGTCGGTCACGGTGCCGGCGGCGTTGACCACGATCTCGACCGACCCGTCCGGCGAGCGCACCGTCACCTCGACGGTGTGCACCGCCTTGTCGAACTCGACCTGCCGGGCCTCGATCTGGCGGTACCGCTCGACCGCGTCCTCGATCCACGCTTCGTCGATCTGCCGTACCACGGGGTCCTCACCATCGTCGGCAAGCGGGCACAGACCGGTCTGCACCCTACGTACGGATGGGGCTGCGCTACGGCACCGAACCGTACCGGCAGCAACCTAGCCGCGCCAGAGGCTGAGCATCATCGCTTCGACGGCGATCCGTGGCTTGACGTTGCCGGTGATCGCTTCTCGGCAGCTCAGCACCGCTTCCAGCCGGCGCAGCGCCGACTCCGCTGTCCACTTTTCGGCAGCCGCGCCGGTGAGCCCGGCGATGTCGGTGTGCACCGGGGCCACCGGGGCCCGCAGCGCGGAAACCAGTACGTCTCGGTAGAAGCCGGCCAGATCGACCAGCGCCCGGTCCAACGCGTCCCGCTGCGCCCGGGTGGCCCGGGACTTCTGCCGCCGTTCCAGCTCCTTGATCTGCCCGGCGGTCCCCCGGGCCGCGCTGGCGGCACCGCGCCCGGTACCGCCGGCGCCCAGCGCGGTCTGCAGCGCCGTACGCTCCGCCGCGTCGACCTCGGCGACCGCCGCCTCGGCCTCCGCCTCGGCGGCGGCGATCAACGCCGACGCGGCGTCGAAGCAGGCTCCGACCGTGGTCAGCCGGCGCGGCACCGCCAGGACGGCCTCCCGGCGCTCCCGCGCCTGCTGGTCCTGGGCCAGCCGCCGGGCCCGGCCGACGTGCCCCTGCGCGGCCGCCGCCGCCCAGGTGGCGGTCTCCGCCGGTACGCCGTCCCGCTCGGCCAGCACCTGGGCGACCGCCTCGGCCGGCGGCTGCCGCAGGCTGACCACCCGGCAGCGGGACCGGATGGTCACCGAAATGTCGTCCGGGTGGGTGGACGGCGTACAGAGCAGGAACACCGTCCTGGGCGGCGGTTCCTCGATCGCCTTGAGCAGCGCGTTGCCGGCCGCCTCGGTGAGCCGGTCGGCGTCCTCGATCACCAGCACCTGCCAGCGTCCGGCCGACGGGGTGCTGGCGGCCCGCAGCACCAGCGCGCGCATCTCGCCGACGCTGATCGACAGGCCGTCCGGCACGACGAACCGGACGTCGGCGTGGGTACCGGCCCGGGTGGTGTGGCAGCCGGCGCACCGGCCGCAGCCCTGCCCGTGCAGGCACTGCAGCGCGGCGGCCAGCGCGCGGGCGGCCACCGACCGCCCGGAGCCGGGCGGCCCGGTGAAAATCCAGGCGTGGGTCATCGCTCCGGCCGACGGCGGCGGGTCGCCGTCGCCGGCGGCGAGCAGTTCGCCAGCTGCCGCAGCGGCCCGGCGCAGGGTCTGCACCGCCTCGTCCTGGCCGACCAGGTCGGCGAAGACGTCAGCGGGCATGCTCACGGTCGTCACGTCGGTCGCGGTCGTCACGTCGGTCGCCCCGCTCCGGCATCGGCGTTCGGCTCGGCATCGGCGTTCGGCTCGGTGGCGGCGACGGGTGCCGCCGGGTCGGCCCGGCCGGTCAGCACCTCGACCCGGTCGAGCACCGCGCCGCGTACCTCGTCGACGCCCCGGGTGGCGTCCAGCACCAAATAGCGTTTCGGCTCGGCGGCGGCCAGGTCGAGGAACGCGTACCGGACCCGTTCGTGGAACGCCAGCGACTCGCTCTCCAGCCGGTCGGCACCGGCCCCGCGCCGCTGCGCCCGGTCCAGGCCGGCCCGTGGCTCGATGTCCAGCAGCACCACCAGGTCGGGTTTGAGACCCCCGGTGGCCCAGGAGGAGAGCCAGGAGACCTCATCGACCGGCAGGGTCCGCCCGGCACCCTGGTACGCCAACGACGAATCGACGTAGCGGTCGCTGATCACGACCGCGCCCCGGGCCAGCGCCGGCCGGACCACGGTCGCCACATGGTGGGCCCGGTCGGCGGCGTACAGCAGGGCCTCCGCGCGGGGCGACGGCGCGTCCGGGCCGCCGTCGAGCACCAGCCGGCGGATCTTCTCGCCGAGGCCGCTGGCCCCCGGTTCGCGGGTCACCACCACCTCCCGGCCCCGCTCGCGCAGCGCCTGCGCCAACGCTGTCACCTGTGTCGACTTGCCGGCGCCCTCGCCGCCTTCGAAGACGACGAAGACCCCGTTGGCGGTGAACGGCTCCACCGACGTCAACGGTCGCCCCCGGATCGACCCCCACAGGTCGGCCAGGACCGGAACGCCCGGTTTGTCGTCCATCTGGCGGAAGGCGCTGAGCCCGGCGAAGATGCCGAACACCCCGGCGAGCAGCAGCAGCAACCGGGTCGAGGAGAACGAGACGCCCAGGTTGGCGATCTGCAGCTGGCGGGAGCCGCCCACGCCGACCAGTACGCTGCTGACCGAGATGGCCAGCATCAGCACCACCCGGGTGCCGGTCTGCACCACGGCGAAGACCCGGCCCCGGACGTCGTCGGCGATCTCGCCGCCGAGCAGGGTGATCCCGGCCAGGAACGCCATCCCGGCCGCCGCGCCGACCAGCACCGCGCCGAGGATGGCCATGGACAGGTGGATGGACAGGGCGAGGATCAGCACCGAGCCGCTGGCCAGCACGATGCTCAGCCCGAACCAGCGCCGCCGGGACAGGTCACGCACCACCGTCGGGCCCAGCCCGATCCCGGCGCCCAGCCCGACGAAGATCGCCGCGAAGAGCAGATAGAACGCGGCGTCACCGGCGCTCAGCGAGGCGGTGAAGAACTTCGCGGTGCCGATCACGATGCCACCACCGGCGAACGCGCCGAAGATGCCCAGCACCAGGCCCCGGACCAGCGGGGTCTGGCCGATGAACCGCCACCCCTCGACGAACTGCCGGATCAGGCTCTGGTCGGCGTGCCCGGCGGCGACGGCCCGTCCGCTGATCTCCTTGATGCCGTAGAAGACCACGATCGCCGTGGCCAGCCGGGAGGCTGCGTTGAAGAACAGCGCCAACTGCGCCGGCTCCGCCCAGGCCGGCAGATCGGTCACCGCCGCCGCCCGGACGGCGGCGTCGAGGACAGCCAGACTGATCGCGGCGAGCACCGGGGTGAACCCGTACGTGGCGATCAGGGTGAGCTGGTTGGCGATCTCCAGCCGGGCCTTGGGGATCAGGTTGGGGACCGCCGCCTCCTTCGCCGGGATCCAGATCAACGTGATCGTCTCGATCAGGAAGATCGCGATCGCCGCCCAGGCGACCGTGAGTGCACCGCTCGCGCCGAACATCGGCAGCAGCGGGATGGAGGCGAACAGCACGAACCGGAGCAGGTCGCAGATGACCATCGTGTAGCGGCGGTCGAACCGGTCGGCGAGCACCCCGGCGACCGGGCCGAGGACCAACGCCGGCAGCAGCCGTACGGCGATCACACCGCCGAACGCCGCGCCCTGCGCCGCACCGCCGGAGACCTGCCCGGCCGCGAAGATCGAGGTGGCGAGCAGGCCCAGCCAGTCGCTGAACGAGGCGACCCCGAGCACGATCCACAGCCGCCGGAACGGACGGATGCGCAGCACCGAACGCAGCGCCGGCAGACCGGACAGGTCGACCGGGGCGGCAGCCTGGTCGGCCGGCGGTGTGTCGGGCGCACCACCGCGCTGCGGCCTGGTGGCGTTGTCGTCGATGACCGTTCCTCCCCGTCGGCCCGGCGGCGGGGCCCCGGTCACACTCTAATCCTGGCGCTCAGCCCGGTCGGTCACGGTCACCGTCGCGGTCACGGTCACCGGTCGCGGCGGGGTCGACGTGGCGGTGCAGGTACTCGCGGATCAGTGCCTTCGCTTCGCGCAGTACGCTCTCATCGCCCTCGGCGGTGCGCCGGAACGCCAGTTTGATCAGCGCGTCGGCGGCCTCCACCGCGATCTGCAGCGCGAACCGCAGCCGGGGTTCGTCCGGGATGCCGAACCGCCCCACCAGTACCTTGGACAGCTCACTGGCGATCACCGCGTTGTTGTCCCTGCTCTCGTCCAGCAGCCGTACGTCGACCACGTCACCGAAGTGCAGGGTGCGAAATCCGGGCACCGTCCGGTGCATGCAGATGTACTCGTCGATGCCGGCGGCGACGCCGTCCCACCAGTGGTCGAACTCGCCGCCGGTGAACCGTTCGTTGAGCCGCTGCACGTACGCCTCGATGTTGCGCAGCGTCAGCGCCTGCACGATCGCCCGCTTGTCCGGAAAGAACTGATAGACGGAACCGATGGCCACCTCGGCTCGTTCGGCGAGCAGGGTCGTCGTCAGACCCTCGTAGCCAACCTCGTCCACGATCTCGGCGCACGCGTCGAGCATGCGCTGGACCCGGGCGAGACTGCGCCCCTGGACCGGCACCCGCCGCAGCGGGCCACTGGTGACGGCTGGTGTCGACACTCGTCCCACTCCTTCCGAGAAAGATCCCCCGCGCGTCGGAACCATCGTCGGCAGCAGTGAGATCAAAAACGTTACTCGGATTAACGAGCGAAACGGATATCGGTATTCACCTGTACCACATCATCCTGACCATGAAGATCATTTACGAAGATCATTCATGACAATCTCACCGGCGGCGGGCCACCGCCGGCCAGAAGCACGACCAGGAGCACGGCCAGGAGTCATCTACCTGGCGCGCGTTCGGCGGCGTGGTCTGCGGCGTGGTCAGGAGTCGTCGGACTGGTCTGCGGCCCGGCTGGCGGTGGCCTTCTTCGGCGCCGCCTTCTTGGCCGCGGTCTTCTTGGCCGCAGTCTTCTTCGCACCGGTCGCCTTGGCGGTGGTCGCCTTGGCCGCGGTCTTCGCACCGGCGTTCTTGGCGGTGGTCTTCTTCGCCGGTGCTTTCTTCGCCGCCTTCTTACGCGGCGCCGGGCCCTTCGCCCGCTTCTCGGCCAACATCTCCGACGCCTGCTCGATCGTCAACGACTCGGGCGTCTGGCCACGCCGCAGCGAGGCGTTGCTCTCGCCGTCGGTGACGTACGGGCCGAACCGGCCGTCCTTGATCACCAGCGGGCGCTCGGTGAGCGGATCCGCGCCCATCTCCCGCAACGGCGGCGCGGCGGCCCGCCGCTGCCGGGTCTTCGGCGCGGCGAGCAACGTCAACGCCTCGTCCAGCGAGACGGTGAACAGCTGTTCCTCGGACTCCAGCGACCGGAACTCGTCGCCCTTTTTGACGTACGGGCCGTACCGGCCGGCGGCGGCGAGCACCTCGGCACCATCCGGTGCCACCCCGACCACCCGGGGCAGCGACAGCAGCCGCAGCGCCTCGGCGATGCTCAGCGTCTCCGGTGACTGGGAGCGCAGCAATGAGGAGCGGCGCTCGCCACTGGCGACGTACGGGCCGAACCGGCCGGACTTGAGCACGATCGGCTCGCCGGTCTCCGGGTGTTCGCCGAGCTTGCGCTCGCCACCACCGCCGAGGAACAGTTCGTTGATCTTCTCCGGGGTCAGCTCGTCCGGCGCGATCCCCTCCGGCAGCGAAACGCGGTCCCCGCCGGCTCCGGCTGCCGCCCCCTCCGCCTCGTCACCGCCACCGGCCGCCGGCTCGGCTCCGCCGGCAGCGCCAACTGTGGGCGCGGCCGCTGAGCCACCACCGTTCGACCCGGCCGCTGGGCCGCCACCGGTCGGCCCGGCCGCCGCGTGGTCGGCACCCTCCGTGTCGGGCAGGAACCGCTGCAGGTACGGACCGTAGCGGCCGACCCGGACGACGACCTGACGGCCCTCGTCGTCGACACCGAGCGGGATCGAATTCACGCTGCGAGCGTCGATCTCGGCGAGCTTCTCGGTGACCAGCCGCTTGAGGCCACCGGAGCGGGCGACCGACTCGTCCCCGGCGGTGTCGCTGCCGAAGTAGAACGAGGTGAGGAAGTCCACTGCCTGGTGGTCGCCGGACGCGATCTCGTCCAGCTCGTTCTCCATGCTGGCGGTGAAGTTGTAGTCGACCAGTCGCGGATAGTGCCGCTCCAGCAGCCCGATCACCGCGAAGGCCAGGAACGACGGGATGAGCGCCTGGCCGCGTTTGGCGACGTACCCCCGGTCCTGGATCGTCTGCATGATCGACGCGTAGGTGGACGGCCGCCCGATGCCCAGCTCCTCCAACGCCTTGACCAGGGAGGCCTCGGTGTAGCGGGCCGGCGGCTGGGTGCTGTGCCCGACCGCCGCCAGCTCCCGCGCGGTGAGTGGCTGATCCTTGGCCAGGTTCGGCAGCCGGCGCTCGGCGTCCTCCGCCTCGGCCGACTCGTCGTCGGAGGACTCGACGTAGGCGCGCAGAAAGCCCGGGTCGGTGATCGTCTTGCCGGTCGCACCGAAGTCGCACTCCTCGCCGGCGGTCGAGACGGCCCGGATCCGTACCGACACGCTGGAACCCACCGCGTCGGTCATCTGGGACGCGATGGTCCGCCGCCAGATCAGCTCGTAGAGCTTGAACTCCTCGGCGGACAGTTCGTTGGCCAACTCCCCGGGAGTGCGGAACTGGTCACCAGCGGGGCGGATGGCCTCGTGCGCCTCCTGGGCGTTCTTGACCTTGCCGGTATAGCGACGCGGCTCCGGTGGAACGAAACGGTCGCCGTACAGCTCGGCGACCTGGCTGCGGGCGGCGGCGATCGCCGTCTCCGACAGGTTGACCGAGTCGGTCCGCATGTAGGTGATGTAGCCGTTCTCGTACAGCCGCTGCGCGGTGCGCATCGTCTGCTGCGACGAGAACCGCAGCTTGCGGGCCGCTTCCTGTTGCAGGGTGGAGGTAATGAACGGGGCGTACGGCCGCCGGCGGTACGGCTTCTCCTCGACCCGGGTGACGGTGAACGGCCGACCGTCGAGCCGGGCCGCCAGGCCCCGCGCCCCGTCGCCGTCCAGGTGCACCACCGACGCCTCCGGGCGGACCCGTCCGGTGCTCGGCTCGAAATCCTTGCCGGTGGCGATCCGGTCGCCGCCGAGCGCGATCAGGTTGGCGGTGAACGAGCGGGGTCCGTCGGCGTCGGCCGCCGGCTGGCCGGTCACCGCCAGGGTGGCCTGGATGTCCCAATACTCGGCGGTACGGAACGCCATCCGCTGCCGCTCGCGCTCCACCACGATCCGGGTGGCCACCGACTGCACCCGGCCGGCGGACAGCCGGGGCATCACCTTCTTCCACAGCACCGGCGAGACCTCGTAGCCGTACAGCCGGTCCAGGATCCGCCGCGCCTCCTGGGCGTCGACCAGGTTGCGGTCGATCTCCCGGGGATTGGCCACTGCGGCCCGGATGGCGGCGCGGGTGATCTCGTGGAAGACCATCCGGCGCACCGGCACCTTGGGTTTGAGGGTCTCCACCAGGTGCCAGGCGATCGCTTCGCCCTCGCGGTCCTCGTCCGTGGCGAGCAGGACCTCGTCGACCTCCTTGGCCAGCTTGGTCAGCTTGGCGATCTGCTGCTTACGGTCGGCCGAGACGACGTACAGCGCGGCGAAGCCGTTGTCGACGTCGACGCCGAGCCGGGCCCACGGCTCCTTCTTGTAGCGGGCCGGCACGTCGGCGGCGTTGCGCGGCAGGTCCCGGACATGCCCGAGGCTCGCCTCGACGACGTACCCCGGGCCCAGGTAGCCCGAGATCGTCTTGGCCTTCGCCGGCGACTCGACGATGACCAGACGGCTGGTTGAGGTGTTGCTCGGCACGTCTCTCCTGACCTCGACCCCACTCGGACCGCCCGGCGACAGGCGGCGGCCCAGATCGACCGGCGCCCGCCACGACAAGCGGGCGGGCGACGGTCACGATGTCCAACGTAACGCGAACCCGGGGCCGGTGGAGCACACGCACCCAAGCCTTCGGCCCGATTTGCGTCGGTCGTCCGGTTGGTTCACCGCAGCCGGTCAGCAGCCCACCCGATGCCGACCCAGCTCGTTCCTACCGCACCAACGGCGACACGGTACACCCACCGACCGGCGTGACGTGGCGCACCGCACCGCAGCAGCCGCTGGCGTCGGTCGATGTCCCGGCTGTTCTGTCAGCGATCAGACAGCGATCAGACCGGGTCGGACAGCAGCCGGACCCCGGGTCGGACCGGGTCGTACGGGGTCGCGGTATCACGCCCAGCCGTCCTCGGGGGCGGCGGCGGGCCGGTCGCCGAGCAGCTCGGCCAGCCTGGTCAGCCGACGTCGGCCCACGATCCGGTACGCCGGACCGCCGGACCGGGCATCGAGCAGCACCGCCGGCAGCCCGATCGCGGCGAGCGCGGCACCCACCTGGGGCCAGTTGTCCGCGTCCGACTCGGCCAGCCGCAACCGGTAGCCGAGCGGGTCCCTGGCACCGGCCGCCGCAGCCCACAGCCGCAGCCGCTGACCAGCCAGGTGGAAACCGGTCGGCGGCCGCTTCACCAGCCGGTCGTCCTCGCCGCGCACCGGCCCGGCGTCCGGCAGGTCGGCCTCCGGTTGGGCGGCCTCCGGTTGGGCGGCCTCCGGCAGGTCGGCGTCCGGTTGGTCCGGCGTCGGCGGATGCAGCCAGGCCGCGCCGAGCCGGGCCAGCACCGCCGTGTACGCCGTCCGCACCGTCAGCCGGCCGTCCGGCAGCTGACGCCAACTCGGCGCCAGCCCGCGCCGCCGGAACTCGGCCACCAGCACGTGCACCCGCCAGGCCGGCTCGACGTCCACCGACACCCGTACCGTGCCGCCCATTCGGCTGATCCGGCCCGGACCGGCGAGCAGACCCGCCAGGTCGCCCGGCGTCGGATCCGCCGCCGCCACGCCGAACAGCGACAACTGCCGGGCCGTCGGGGCGCCGGCGGAGGAGTCGGTCGGCGGCGTCAGCGACACTCCGGGACCTCGTCGAAGGCCCGATTGAGCTCCGCGGAATCCAGTGAGCTGGTGTCCAGCGCGCTGCGCTGGTAGTCGTCGGTGAGGGTGGCGAGCACCGCCTCGACCCCGTCGTAGAAGCTGTCCGCCGGTCCGGTGGCGTCCAGCTCGGCAATGCCCTCCTCGGCCTTGCCGTACGCGTCGCGTACCGCGCCGAGCGAGTCGGCGAACCCGGTGGCCACCTGCTCACCCTGGTCCGCGTCGGGTACCCCGGCCTCCACCACCCGGACCCGGGCGGTCTCGGTCGCGGCGGCCGCACCGGACAGCAGTCGGACCAGGTTCTCCTGCGCCTGCGCCGGGGTCGTCTGCGCGGTCATCTGCTGCTGGGTGCTGCTGGTCAGATTGCTGATCTCGGCCCGCCACGGGCGCAGCGCGGTGCACACCTCGGCCGCCCAGACGACCGGGCTGGGCCCTCCACCGCAGCCCGACAGCGTCAACGCCACGGCAGTGAGCAGCACTGCGATCCGGGCAGTTGACACCACGCGGCGCGCTCCCATGCTGTGCAGCGTACGCACCGGTGACGACAGCCGTACGGCCCGCCGCCGGTCGGCGGTACGTCGAAGCCGGTGGCTCCACCCGGTCCACAGGGATCGGGCGGAGCCACCGGTCGGTCGGACGGTGACCGGTCAGCCTGCGACCGGTCGGTCGGAGGTCGGTCAGACGCTCACGCGCTCCGATTCGGACCCGGTGCTGCCGCCGCCGGCCGGGCCGCCGTCGATGTTCTCCCCCATCGCCATCGGCTTGCGCTTGGTGAACACCACCGCGGCTACCACGACCAGGGTCGCCACCACCGCGATGGCGATGCGCAGCGGGTCGTTCTGGTCGGTGCCCACGCCCCACATGATCACCGCGGGGGCGATCAGCAGCGCCACCAGGTTCATCACCTTGAGCAGCGGGTTGATCGCCGGGCCGGCGGTGTCCTTGAACGGGTCGCCGACGGTGTCGCCGATGACCGTGGCGGCGTGCGCCTCGGAACCCTTCCCACCGTGCGCGCCGTCCTCGACCAGCTTCTTGGCGTTGTCCCAGGCACCGCCGGAGTTGGCCAGGAAGACCGCCATCAGCACACCGGTGCCGATCGCGCCGGCCAGGTACGCGGCGAGGGCACCGGCGCCGAGGCCGAACCCGACCGCGATCGGCGCCAGCACCGCCAGCAGACCCGGGGTGAGCAGCTCCCGCTGGGCGTCGCGGGTGCAGATGTCGACCACCTTGCCGTACTCCGGCCGTTGGGTCCGTTCCATGATGCCGGGGTTGTCGCGGAACTGGCGGCGGACCTCCAGCACGACGGCGCCGGCCGAGCGGGACACCGCGTTGATGGCCAGCCCGGAGAAGAGGAAGACCACCGCGGCACCGATGATCAGACCGACCAGGTTGCCCGGGTTGGCGACGTTGAGCGAGTCGGCCAGGTAGCCCGGCACGTCGTCGATCCCGGCGTCGTTCAACGCGATGCTGACCGTGTCGGTGTAGGAGCCGAACAGCGCCGTCGCGGCGAGCACGGCGGTGGCGATCGCGATGCCCTTGGTGATCGCCTTCGTGGTGTTGCCGACCGCGTCCAGCTCGGTGAGGGTACGGGCGCCGGCCTCGTCGATGTCACCGGACATCTCGGCGATACCCTGCGCGTTGTCGGAGATCGGGCCGAAGGTGTCCATCGCCACGATCACGCCGACCGTGGTGAGCAGGCCGGTGCCGGCCAGCGCCACGGCGAACAGCGACAGGGTGATGGAACCGCCACCGAGCAGGAACGCCCCGAACACACCCGCGCCGACCAGCAGCGCCGAGTAGACCGCCGACTCCAGACCGACGCTGATGCCGGCCAGGATGACGGTGGCCGCGCCGGTCTGCGAGCTCTTGCCGATGTCCTGCACCGGGCGGCGGTGCACCTCGGTGAAGTATCCGGTGAGCAGCTGGATCGCGGCGGCCAGCACGATGCCGATGAGCACCGCGCCGATGGCCAGGCCGGCCGGGGACAGCGGCAGGTCGGCCCCGTCGTCGACACCGAGCTGTGTACGCCAGTCGTCGCCGAGCAGCGCCGTCCAGCTGCTCGGCAGGTAGAGGAAGGCGGCGACGGCGACCAGCACCGCGGCCAGCACCGCCGAGGTGAAGAACGCCCGGTTGATCGCCACCATGCCGTTGCGGTCCGACGGGCGCAGTCGGGTGATCAGTACGCCGAACAGCGCGATCACCGCACCGATGGTGGAGACGATCAGCGGGAAGACCAGGCCTTCCTCGCCGAACGCGGCCCGGCCCAGGATCAGCGCGGCGACCAGGGTCACCGCGTACGACTCGAACAGGTCGGCGGCCATGCCTGCGCAGTCACCGACGTTGTCGCCCACGTTGTCGGCGATGGTCGCCGGGTTACGGGCGTCGTCCTCCGGGATGCCCTGCTCGACCTTGCCGACCAGGTCGGCGCCGACGTCGGCGGCCTTGGTGAAGATGCCGCCGCCGACCCGCATGAACATGGCCAGCAGGGCGGCGCCGAAGCCGAAGCCCTCCAGCACGGTCGGTGCGTCGACCCGGTAGAGGACGACCACCAGGGCCGCGCCGAACAGGCCGAGGCCCACCGTGAGGAAGCCGACCACGCCGCCGGTCCGGAAGGCGATCTTCATCGCGTTCTCCCGGCCACCGGCGCCGGTGCCGGCCGCTGCGGCGACCCGCAGGTTCGCCCGGGTGGCCAGCGCCATCCCGGCGCCGCCGATGAACGCGCTGAACACCGCGCCCACCACGAAGAAGACGGATCGACCGACCTTCACCATCGTCTCGCTGCCCTGTGTCTCGTGCACAGGGAGCAGGAAGAGCAGTATGACGGCGAGTACGACGAACACGCCGAGGGTTTTGAACTGGCGGAACAGGTACGCCGACGCGCCTTCCTGCACGGCGCCGGCGATCTCCTGCATGTTCGTGGTGCCCTTACCGGTCGCCAGCACCGCCCGTACCAGGGCGGCGGCGAAACCCAGCGCCACCAGCGCGATGACCGCGGCGATGACGACGTACGTCAGGTGTGTGCCGGTAAGGGACAGCCCGCCGCCTTCGGCGGCCAAGGTGGTCCCGGACATCAGTGTCCTCCTGTACCGAACGCTCGCCCCGGTCGGTGGACGAACCGGCGGGGCGACTCCACGCGGGGAGCAACGAGGTCTGCTGGCACCCACAGGTTTGTGGGGCCAGGACAGTTGGTGATAACCCGCGTACTCTAGCCGGACCGGGTAAGGCAGGTCACACCGTCCACCCACCGAGTTGTGGATCATTCCTGCAGGCGGAACGGACAGTTGTGACGACGGAGGTTGATCTTCAGCTGGTGGGCGGGGCCGACGGGGGTCTCACCGGCCGACCGGCCAGACCATCCGCACCTCGGTTCCGACACCTTCGTCGACCGGCCGCACCTGGAGGTCCTCGACGAAACCGGCCAGCAGGGCGAAACCGACACCGACCGTCAGGGCCTCGTCGGTCAACGACTCGTCGGCCAGTTCGTCGGGCGGCAGCGCGCTCAGGCCGAGTCCGGCTTCGATCGGGGCCCGGTCGATGACCCGTACGGTGTAGGTCTCCTCATCGGACATCTCCACCTGAACCAGGTCGGCCAGCCCGTACTGGCGGTGCAGGGCGACGGCCCGGGTGCAGGCCTCGCCGATCGCCAGCCGGACCTCGTCGAGCAGCTCCTCGGCCACTCCGGCCCGGCGGGCTACGGCGACGCCGACCAGGCGGGCGGTGCGCACGTGCACCGGCGCCGGGGAGAACGAGAGGCGGACGGTGGCCATCACGCCGTCGGCGCTGCGCCAGCTGAGCCATCCGGTTCCCCACCGGTGGCGGCCTGTACGGTCGGGAAGATCGGGAAGACCTGGTCCAGCGCGGTGATCCGGAAGATCTTCAGCAGGGACTCTTTGTCGCAGACCAGCCCGAAGGTGCCGCCAGCCGGACGGAGTCGCTTCAGCGCGCCGACCAGCACGCCGAGCCCGGTGGAGTCCAGGAAGTCGACCCGGTGGAGATCAACGACGATCTTGTGGTTGCCGGCGTCGATCAGCTCGATCAACCGCTCCCGCAGCCGGGGAGCGGTATAGACGTCCACTTCGCCGCCGACCTCCAGCACCGTGTACTCGCCAACGGTGCGAGTCGACAGCGACAGCTCCATCGGTCCCCTCCTCGGCTGCGATGCACGCCTATGGCATCTAACCACCGCGCGGCGCGGTTGCGCCGCGCGACTCCATACGGTCGATGATCTCCCTGCATCCCACAGACCTACCCCGGCATGCCGGCGTCGGCGCCCCGGTGCGAGAGTGCAGACGTGACCTCACCCGCCACCGTAACGCCCGGACCGGGTCCGGACCCGGCGGGGTTGCTGCGTCGGTGGGGCGCCGCCGGGGAACTGCCGCGCCAGACCGGCACCGCGCCAGCGCACCAGACGGCCCCCGGGCAGCAGGCAACGCCGGCTAGGTCGACCGTTGGACCGGATCCGACTCCGTACCCGGCTGCGGTCACCCATGTCGAGCGGTTGCCGGTGCGGCCCGGTGCCACCGCGCCGTGGCCCGACTGGGTGCCCGCCGACCTGCGGGACGTGTTGACCACACGCGGGGTCCAGCAGCCTTGGCGGCACCAGGCGTACGCAGCCGATTTGGCCTACTCCGGCCGGCACGTCATCGTCGCCACCGGCACCGGGTCGGGCAAGTCGCTCGCGTATCTGCTGCCGGCGTTGGCGAAGCTGCTGTCCGACCCTCGGGCCACTGTGCTGTACCTGGCGCCGACGAAGGCACTCGCCGCCGACCAGTTGCGCGCCGTCGCCGACCTGGGACTCGACGGGGTACGGCCGGCCTGCTACGACGGCGACACCCCGCAGCCGGAGCGGGCCTGGATCCGGCAGCATGCCCGCTTTGTGCTGACGAATCCAGACATGCTGCATCGAGGAATCCTGCCCCGGCACGGGGCCTGGTCGAATTTCCTCCGCCGGCTGACCTACGTCATCGTCGACGAGTGCCACAGCTACCGGGGCGTGTTCGGCTCGCACGTGGCCCACGTACTGCGTCGACTGCGTCGCCAGACCGAGCGGTACCAGCGGGTCCGGCCCACCACCGCGCCCGGCACGCCGGTGTTCATCCTGGCCTCGGCGACCTCGGGAGAGCCGGCGCGGGCGGGCAGCCAGCTGACCGGGCTGCCGGTGGAGCCGGTCACCGAGGACAGCGCGCCGCGCGGGGCGGTGACCTTCGCGCTGTGGGAGCCACCGCTGCTGCCCGGTGCCCGCGCCGACACCGACGACCTCACCCCGGTACGGCGGTCGGCGCTGCGGGAAAGCGCCGACCTGCTCGCCGACGCGGTCGCCGCCGGGGTACGCACGCTCGCGTTCGTCCGGTCCCGGCGCGGGGCGGAGGTGGTTGCCAGCAGCGCGCGCCGGGCGCTCGACGAGGTAGCACCCGGGCTCGGTGACCGGGTGGCGGCGTACCGGGCCGGTTTCCTGGCCGAGGAGCGACGGGCGTTGGAGCGCGCGCTCACCACCGGTGAACTGCTCGGGCTGGCCTCGACGAACGCCCTCGAGCTCGGGGTGGACCTGGTCGGTCTGGACGCGGTGCTGATCTGCGGATATCCCGGCACCCGGGCGTCGTTGTGGCAGCAGGCCGGGCGGGCCGGACGCGCCGGACGCGAGGCGCTGGCGGTGCTGATCGCCCGGGACGACCCGCTCGACACCTACCTGGTGCACCATCCGGAGGCGGTCTTCGGCCGGCCGGTGGAGGCCACGGTGCTCGACCCGACCAATCCGTACGTGCTCGGGCCGCAACTGTGCTGCGCGGCCGCCGAGGGCGCGTTGACCTCGGCCGACATCGAACTGTTCGGTGGCGCGTCGGTCAAGCAGACGCTGGACGAACTGGTCGCCGCCGGGCTGCTGCGGCGCCGCCCCACCGGCTGGTACTGGACCGCCGCCGGGCGTCCCGAGGTCGACCTGCGCGGCGAAGGAGGCACCCCGGTCGACGTCGTGGAGACGTCGACCGGTCGGCTGCTCGGCACGGTCGACCCCGGCTCGTCGCACTTCCTGATCCATCCGGGCGCGGTCTACCTGCACCAGGGCGTGTCGTACGTGGTGGACGACCTCGATCTGGACGGGGCGTGCGCGCTGGTGCACGCCGAGGAGCCGGACTGGTCCACCCACGCCCGGGAGGTCACCTCGCTGTCGGTGGCGGCGGTACGCGAGTACCGCGACGCCGGCCCGGTCGGCCTGTTCGTCGGCGACGTCGACGTGACCAGCCAGGTCGTCTCCTACCAGCGGCGCCGGATCGGGTCGGGCGAGGTGCTGGACACCCGACCGCTGGACCTGCCGGCCCGACAGTTGCGCACCGTCGCCGTGTGGTTCACCGTCTCGCCGGCAGCGCTCGCCGCCGCCGGGGTCGAGCCGGCGGACGTGCCCGGCGCGCTGCACGCCGCCGAGCACGCGGCGATCGGCCTGCTGCCGTTGATCGCCACCTGCGACCGGTGGGACATCGGTGGGCTCTCCACCGCCGCGCACGCCGACACCGAGGCGCCGACCGTGTTCGTCTACGACGGCCACCCCGGGGGCGCCGGGTTCGCCGAACGCGCCTACCAGGCGGCCCGGACCTGGTTGAGGGCCACCCGCGATCTGATCGCCGCGTGTGGCTGCGAGACCGGCTGCCCGTCCTGCGTGCAGTCGCCGAAGTGCGGCAACGGCAACAACCCGCTGGGCAAGGCCGACGCCGTCCGGGTGCTCGACGTGGTGCTGACCAGCCTGCCGGAAAGCGCTGACTGATCCGGCACCGGACCATGTGCGATCTACTGGCATGAATTTCTCCTGATCTGGATAGATTAGACGTGGGAGCGCTTCCACCACGCCACCGGAGGAGAACGCCGTGGCCGACACCGTGGCCGACACCGTCGAACTGCTCTACTCGATCGACCCGCAGAACCTCACCGTCGACCAGCAGATCGCCCTGGCCCAGGCGTACGCGGCCCTGGCCCAGGCGGAACGCCTCGAACTGATCCAGCAGCGGCTCTACAACATTCACCAGGTGATTTCCCGCTGGGCCATGCACGCCACCACCGCCGACGGCCCGCCGCGCTGACCCGGGATCGGCCCGCGCGGCGGCGCCCACCCACGGGTCGGCCCGCAGCGGACCGGCTCGGGCGGTCACCCTCACCGGCCGGCCGACGCCGGTGGCCGGAAGCGGCGTCACCTCGACGGTGACCACGACTTCCAGCCCGTCGACGGTGCAGGCACGCAACCGCCCGCCGTTGCGTCCGACCACCTCGGCCGCCCGGTCGCAGACCACGCCGGGGCCGGCGAACACCCGGGCAGCACCGGCGAGGGCGGCCAAATCGGCGGCCACCGACGCCTGCTGCCGGGCGAGCCGGACCGCACCGATCAGCGCGCCGGCCATGCCGGCGGCGACCAGCATCAACCCGACAGCGAGCAGCCACAGGCTGGCGCTGCCGCGCTGCCCGACGTCGACCCCGGGCCGGCGTGGGCGGCCTGGGTCACGCGGCCCACGCTGGCGTCGTCGGCCGGTCACCGGTGACGCTCCGGCAGCGATCCAGCGCCGTCACCGCCGTCACCGCCGTCGACGGCACCGCCGGTAACGGAACCGCTGCTGCCGGCGCTCCCAGGTACGCCGGCTGCGCTCCCAGTCGCGACGGCAGCGCTCCCGGTGACGCCGGGCTCGACCGCTGCGGTCACCGACGCGGTGACCGACGTCAGCCCGAGCCGGGCGCCCAACGCCCGCAGCGGTGCCCGAACCGTGACGGTGACCAGGTCACCGTCGACGACCACGGAGACCTCGGCCCCCGGCGGCCCGGCCAGAGCCGCCGCGTCACGGTCGCCCCGCGCGGTGGCCAGCGCGACCGACCGCGCCATATCGAGACACTCGGACTTGGTGACCACGGCACTGACGGCGGACAACCCGACCGCCAGCAGCAGCACCAGCGCCGGCAGACCGGCGGCCAACTCGGCGGTGAACGAGCCCCGGTCACCGCCGGCCTGCCGGCGCGGCCTCATCCGAGCGCCCGGTCGATGACCGAGGCGAGGGCAGCCTGCACGCCCTCGCTGGTCAACACCTTGAGCAGAATCCCGGCGAAGGCGACGGCGGCCAGGGTGCCGACGGCGTACTCGGCGGTGTTCATCCCGGCGTCGTCGCGCAACCGGCCGGCCAGTTGGCCGCGCCACCGGCGGACCACCCGCCGTCCGAGCCCCGCTGTCGCTGTCGGCGCCGCCGCCGCGTCGGGCGGAACCTTCGTCGACCGCATGATGACTCCTTTCCTCAGAGGACGTCGCCGAGGACGGCGACGATCACCGGTACCAGACCGGCGAGAATGAAGGCGGGCAGAAAACACAGCCCGAGGGGAAGCACGATCAGCACTCCGGCGCGGCGGGCCGCCGCCTCGGCCGCCGCCGAACGACCGGCCCGCAGATCGTCGGCGAGCCTGGTCGCCGCACCGGCGAGGGCGGCGCCGCTGGCCGCGGAGCGGATCGCGGCGGCGGCCAGGCGCTCGCCGCCCGGCACCGCGTCGAGATGCCGCCACGCCTCGGCCGGCTCGGCACCGAGCCGCAACGCCCGAGCCACCCGGCTCAGCCGGGAACCGAGCGGCCCGGTCAGCGCATCGGCCACCGCGACCACCGCCTGATCCACGGGCGCTCCGGCGCGCAGCGCCGCCGCCAGTAGATCGGCGGCCAGCGGCAGGTCGGCTGCCGCGCGCAGCCGCCGACGGCGTACCGACGGTGGCTCGATCCGGCGCAGTGACCGGTCGACACCGACAGCGGCCGCGACGGCCAGCGGCACGGCGAGCCAGCTGCCGCCGATCACCAGCACCGCCAAGCCGGACAGCACCGCGACTGGCCGGACGAGCCGCGACAGGTCGGACTCCGCTGGCGGATCGCCGCCGAGCCGGGCGAGCCGGCGGCGGGTCGCGAGTGCCGTGACCGGGCGGACCGCCGGCGGCAGCATCGTGCGGGTGCCGGCCATCAGCTGGTCGCCTCCGGTGCCCGGTTCAGCCGCTCGGTCCAGGCCAGCCCGGCGACCTGCAGGGCCACCGCGGCGAGCGCGCAGGCCGCGCCGATCGGGGTCCGCAACAGCACCGCTACCGGATCCACCCCGATGCTGTAGCCGAGGGCCAGACCGCCGGCGGGCAGCCCGGCCAGCAGCCAGGCGGTCATCTGCGCACCGGCTGCCTGCGCGGCGGCAGCGTCCCGCGACCGGTCCAGCGCACGGGCGTCGGCTTCGATCCGTTCGATCAGGTCGGCCAGTGGCGCGCCGGTGCGCTCCGCCAGTCGTACGGCGGCGGTCGACAGGCCGGCGAGCCGGGTCGCGGCGGTGTCCGTCGTTGGGCCCGGGTCCGGCAACGTCGCAGGCTGCGGCAACGTCATCGGCCGCGCCGGCAGTCCGGCCCGCAGGTCGGCGGCGTGCGCGGCCAGCGCGTCCAACTGCCGTACCCGCCGATCCCGCCGGGCCTTGGCGGCGGCCCGGTTCGCCGCCGTACGCAGGCCGAGCCCCAGGTACGCGGCGGTGATCGCCGCCGCCACCGGCCCGCCCAACCACCAGGCGGCGAGCCCGCCGGTGCCTGCGACGGCCACCGACGTCCGACGCGGATGCCGGCGCGCGGCGCCGCCGAGCCGCAGCGCCCGGGACCGCAGCCGGACGCAGAACCGAACGGTGGTTGGTGTCGGCGAGTCCGGACCGCCACTGGACCGGACCGGGGTCGGTCCGGTCACCGCCAGCAGCCGACGACGGTGTCCCCACGGACGGCGCAGCCGACGCGGCCAACGCCGGTGCGACATACCGGGTCGCAGGCTCATCGCGGCCCCCGGCTGTCGAGCACCGCCGGCACC
The DNA here is from genome assembly GCF_049179115.1 of Solwaraspora sp. WMMB762. Lineage (NCBI taxonomy): Bacteria > Bacillati > Actinomycetota > Actinomycetes > Micromonosporales > Micromonosporaceae > Solwaraspora > Solwaraspora sp. WMMB762. The sequence goes on along the minus strand of NZ_JBMHMD010000001.1, from coordinate 5,207,041 downwards.
GGTACGCCGCGTTCGACGAGCAACCTGGCCAGGGCCGGGCCGGCCGGCTGCGGGCCGGCCCCGCGCCGCCAGGCCGGGGTGACCGTGATCAGCCGCTCCGGCCCGTGCGGGGTGAGCAGACAGATCGCGTCGACGAATCGCCGCCCGGCGAACCGGCGCAGCTGCACGACCACCTGGATGGCGGCCGCGATCTGCGCGTGCAACGCGGCGCGGGGCAGACCGCCGAGCAACCCCAACGCCTCCAGCCGGGCCGGCACGTCGCTGGCCGCGTTCGCGTGCAGGGTGCCAGCGCCGCCGTCGTGGCCGGTGTTGAGCGCGGCCAGCAGGTCGACGACCTCGGCGCCCCGGCACTCGCCCACGACCAGCCGGTCCGGCCGCATCCGCAACGCCTGCCGGACCAACGCACCCAGCCCGACCGACCCGACGCCCTCGACGTTGGCCGTCCGCGCCTGCAATGTCACCACGTGCGGATGCTCCGGCCGCAACTCGGCCGCGTCCTCCACCATCACGATCCGCTCGTCGGCCGGCACCAGCCCGAGCAGCGTGTTCAACAGCGTCGTCTTGCCCGACCCCGTGCCGCCCGCGATCAGGTACGCCAACCGCCCCGCCACCACCGCCCGCAGCAACTCCGCCACCGGCGGATCGACCATGCCGTTGCCCACCAGCTCCGCCAACTGGAACGGACGCTGCCGGAAGGTCCGCAACGACAGGTACGGCCCCGTCGCCGCCACCGGCGGCAACACCGCGTGCAACCGGGTACCGTCCGGCAACCGGGCATCGACGTACGGGCAACCGTCATCGAGCCGACGCCCGCAGGCCGCCGCCAGCCGCTGCGCCAACCGGCGTACCTCGTCCACGGAACCGACGCCCACGGCCGCCCGCTCCAACCCGGCACCCCGGTCCACCCACACCTGGGTGCCGTTCACCAGAACGTCGGTCACCCGCGCGTCGGCCAGCAACGGCGCCAGCGGCCCCGCCCCGGCCAACTCACCGTGCACCCGGTCAGCCAGCCGCAACAACCCGGCGTCACCCCGCAACGCCGCCCCCGGCTCGGCACGCACCGCACCGACCACCGACGCCGGCGTCACCGACGTGCCGTCCGCGACGAACCGCTCCCGTACGCGGGCCGCCACCACCGCCTCGTCGACGCCCGCACCACCCGGCCACCCGGCCGTCATGACGCCACCACCGCACGATCGACCAGGCCCGCGACGTTACGCCGAGGTCTTCCCTCGGCGGTGACGAGCGGCGTACAGGTGCGGCGAATCGTGACGGGGTACAGCGGCGGCATCTGAGCCCTCCTACGGCTCGGGGAGCGATGCCGAAACTGTGGACGCTGACGCGGCGTTCACGCCTGGACGATCAGGCAGGCTGTGGACAACCGACCTGCCTGTGGATAACTCCTCCCGGCCGGAGGTGATCTGCTATAGCGGCCGGGCAGGCAATGAACCGGCGGGGTCAGATCGAGCGGCGTGGCCAGCGCTTGCGGGGGCGCGGCTCCTCCTCACGGTGCTGACGCTTGTGCTCGTGCACGCGGTCCTCCCACGCCTGCTGGTCGTCGTCGGCGGGATCGAACGGGTACCAGCGGTGCGAACCGTCCTCGAAGTGCATGTCCTCGTCACCGGGCCGGATGACCGACATCAGCGCCACCACCCCATGAATCGCCAGTACAGGTACCCGCTGCGGTTGTCGGCCAGGTCGATCATCGCGTCGAGCAGGCACGTCGCCATATAGATCGACAGCGACACCGTCGCCCCCGCGTACTCCGCGAGCAGCTCCTCACGACGGGTGTGACAGGGCCACGGATCCGCGCATCCCGCGCAGGTCCACGCCGGCTGGATCGGGATGTGGGAGCTCACGCGCCCTCCCCTGGCCAGTGCCCCCGGTTGATCGGTATCCGGTGCCGCGCCCGGCAGGGCAACGACGCTCCACACCGGCAGACCTGTCGCCACTTGCGCCAGGACCACACCGGCCGGTGTCGCCTGGCCAGCGTCCTTGCTACAGCGACGATGTACGCCTCATAGGTGACGTGCCTCGGCATCATCCAGCCTGTCGAGAGGGATTCATCACGGGCACAGTCACTCTAAGTGCTGTATTGACGTCAACACAACACTACGGCAGCATGTAGTGACCTAACTTGCCGCTGTGACCAGAGACCGCGACTTCGATCCCGACGTCGCTACGTGGAAGCAGCTCGCAGACCGGCTGCGTCAGGCGATCCGTACGGGTGAGCTTGCCGCTGGCCAGCGAGTCCCTTCCGAACTGCATCTGGTGCAGGAGTACCAACTGAGTCGCCTCACGGTCCGGCGCGCACTACAGCAACTGCGGAGCGAGGGCTTGATCGTGGTCGTGCAGAGTCGCGGAACGTTCGTCATGGGTGAGCAGGAGCGGACTACCGTCACCTTGGGTAGTGGCGACCGGGCGCAGGCCCGGATGCCCGATCCAGAGGAACGCCGCAAGTATGGGCTCCACGAGGGCGAACCGGTCGTGCTGGTGACACGCATTGACGGCGGTGTGGAGGGCTACGGCGCACACCGGGTCACGATCGAAGGACAGTAAACGGGAACTGCCCCCGATCCCGGGTGTGGGATCGAGGGCAGTTCGGGTTAGATCACCGCCAGCCGTTCGACGGCGACCCCACGGTCTTCAAGGTCGGACAGTTCGACCGCTGACCTCAATGAACGTCTGCCCTGATGTGACGACCAGGACCAGGGGCAGACGCTGGCGTCAGGGCAGCTGTTTAGGCTGCGATGAACTCGACCGCACCGCCGCTGACCTTGATATTGAAACCCATGCCTGTGCCCTTCGATAGCTTGACCAGGGTCGCGATCGACGGAGGCTGATCGCCCGACTCAAGGCGCGCGATCACCGACTGAGTCATCCCGACCTCGCGGGCAAGACCCGCCTGGGTCAGGCCATGTTCCTGGCGGTAGCGCAAGATTCGCAGCGCGATGTCGTTGGCGAACGCTGTGCGGTCCCACTCCGAGCGAAACTCTGGGTCGTGGCGCTGCTCGTCGTGGACTTGGGCCGAGGTCTTCAGATCGGACAGGTTCATCACTCGTCGCCCCTCACTTCGTCGATGCGCTACTCCGCTTCCGCCTCGGGGTGGTAGTAGACAGGCCACGACGCCTGGCGAATATAGCAGAACTGCGATAACGGCGTGTGCCTGGAGGCCGTTTCACCAGAACGTCGGTCACCCGCGCCCGAACGGGCCGAAGCCGCAGTCACGACGCTGCCGCCGTACGGTCGACCAGGCCGGCGACGATCCGCTGACACAACTCGGCCAACGGACCCCGGCCCGAGGAACCTGGAGCGTCACCGCGCTCCAGCCCTCGGCTGACTCGTGGCTCAGGTTGCAGCACCCCGGTCACCGGCAGCCCCAGGGTCCGCCCGATCTCCCGGGCCCGCAGCCGGCCCGGGGCCGGTCCGCGCACGACCAGCGACAGGTCGGTGCAGTGCCGCTGGATGTCGGCGATCACCCGGGCGGTCGCCGCCGTGGCCCGCAACTCGGCCGGGACCAGCACCAGCACCCGGTCGGTGGCGTGCATCGCCGCGATCGCGGCGTCGTCGGGCCGCCGGGGCAGGTCGACGACGACCACGTCCCGCTCCCGCCGGGCTGCGTCGAGGGCAGCGCTCATCGTGGCGGCGGGCAGCGGTAGCGGTTCGCCCCGGTCCCAGGAGAGCAGCCCGAGGTCGCCCCGGCAGGGCAGCGCACCGGCCAGCGCCGACGGGTCGATCCGGCCGTCACTGTCGGCGAGCGCCGGCCAGCGCAGCCCGTCGATCTGCTCCCAGCCGAGGACCAGATCGAGGCCGCCACCGAGCGGGTCGGCGTCGACCAGCAGGCTGCGCAGCCCGAGCCGGGCAGCGGTGACCGACAGGGCACCGGCCAGCACGCTGGCGCCGGCACCACCCCGGCCGCCGATCACCCCGATGACAGCCGCAGCCGGTTTGTCGGTGCCGCCGTTGTCGGTAAGGCGGTCGACCAGCCACGGCTCCGCCGCCGGCAGGATCGCGACGTGCTCGGCACCGAGCAGCTCGGCGACCTGCCAGGGCTGGTCCTGGTCGGCCCGGCCGACCAGGACCAGCCGGGGTCGGCGGGGCATTCTGGCCCGCAGGTAGGCGTCCGCCTGGTCGGCACCGACCAGGACGAGCGGGGCGGCGGCCTGCCGGGACCGGGCGGCGACCGGGTCGGCAGCCAGGTCGACGTCGGTGCCGGCGAGCGCCGCGAGGCGCAGCAGGTCGTCGAGCAGTCGTTCGTCAGCGGTGACGACCAGTGGCAGCCGGCGGGGTGCAGCGGTGCTGGTGTGCGGCGGCATCCGGACCTCCTGCAGTCGGTGAGGGGATGCCGCAACTGTGGGTGCCGACCCGGTGCCGGTGGGCCCTCGACGGGGCTGCCTGTGGACAACGGGACAGGCTGTGGACAACGCCGATGCCGGCCAGCTGATCTGCTACGCGAAGAGGACCGGGCGGCGGAACGGCGCCGGAAGCTGGAACACGCCCTGGAATAGCGACGACCCCCGCCGGGGGGAGACGGGGGTCGCCTGGGGGTTCGGCTCCGGGGGGGTCGAGCCGAACCCGCTCAGCGGTCACGGGGGGTGCAACCGCCGAGTGTCTTCCGGATGAAGCCTGGGACGGGAAAGATAACTGTGTCATGACAAGCATGCCTGAGCAGACCGCCACCCGTCGAGTGGCGTTTCACCGGGAGTCGCACCGCTGACGGCACGGGACGCAGGTTGGGCCACTCAGGTTCCTGATCGTTGGATCAGATCCCGGGGGATCCCTGTCGCCGGCCGGCGACGGAGCACCGGCCGTCGCCGACGTCCCGCTCCGGCTAGACTGCACCGTCGTGGGCCGCAGCGCCGCTTTTTTTGATCTCGACAAGACTGTCATCGCCAAGTCCAGCGCCTTGGCGTTCGGCCGGCCGTTCTACCGCGACGGGCTGATCACCAGGCGGGACGTGGTCAAGTCCGCGTACGCCCAGCTGATGTTCCGGCTCGGCGGCTCCGACGAGCAGACCATGGCCCGCACCCGCGACTACCTGGCCGCGCTGTGCAAGGGCTGGCAGGTGGAGCAGGTCCGCCAGGTCGTCGCGGAGACGTTGCACGAGCTGATCAACCCGTACGTCTACGCCGAGGCGGCGGCGCTGATCGAGGAGCACCAGAACGCCGGGCGGGACGTGGTGCTGGTCTCCGCGTCGGGCGAGGAGATGGTACGCCCGATCGGCGAACTACTCGGGGTCACCGACGTGATCGCCACCCGGATGGCTGTGGAGAACGGCCGGTACAGCGGAGAAATCGAGTTCTACGCGGCCGGGGCAGCCAAGGTCACCGGTGTCACCGAGCTCGCTGAGCAGCGCGGATACGACCTCGCCGAGTGCTACGCCTACTCCGACTCGGTCACCGACGTACCCATGCTCGAATGCGTCGGGCACCCGACGGTGGTCAACCCGGACCGCCAGCTCCGCAAGCTCGCCACCGAGCAGGGCTGGCCGGTCCTCGCCTTCCGCCACCCGATACCGCTCGGCCGCAGGTTGCGGGAGCGGCCGGCGGTCCCGGTGGCGGCCGCCGCGTTGAGCGTCGGGGTCGGGGTCGCGATCGGCATCGCCTGGTACGGCCGGCACCGCCGGACAAAGACAGCCTCGGCCTGACCCTGCACCTGCCAAGCAAGATCAGGTAAGCGTCATGGACCTCTCAAGCGACCGGTGAGGTCCATGACGCTCACCTGATCTTGGTCAGGGACGCACGGCCAACCCAACAGGCTCGCACTAGCGCCCCGGCCAGTAGCGGCTCAGGCGTTGGCCAGCACTTCGTCGGCGACCCGGGTCAGCTCCTGGGCACCCAGCTCGACCGCGGTCAGATAGTGCCGCAGCCAGGAGCGGACGCCGTCTGGCGTACCCGTCGCGAGGGCGCCCGCCGAACCCACGTACTCGGGTTGCCGCTCGTGGTGGCCGACCTCGACGGCGAGCAGGCCACGCGGGTCCGTGCCGGCCGCGACCAGGGTGAGCCGCGCGGCGGCCCGGGCCACCACCCCGCTCGGCCCGGCGAACGGCCGCAACGCGAGCAGCTCGGCGTGCACCACCGCAGCCAGCAGCAGTGCCGGCACCGAGGTACCGCCGCTGACCAGTGCGGAAACCCCGTCCAGCCGCAGCGTCACATCCGGGCCCGGCGTCGCGCCTGACTGCGGCGTCACGTCAGGCCGAGCGACCGGACGACCCAGCTGGTCGGCCGGCACCAGCCCGCGCGCGGCGAGCACGTGCAACCGGGCCAGAACCTGACGGGGGGTACGGGGCCAGCGGTCGGCCAGCGCAGGGACCGCCTCGGCCACCCGCAGCGCCCCCTGCACCACCGGATCGGTCACCGTCCCGGCGCGTACGTCGGCGACCGGATGGTCGTGCCCGTCCAACGCGGCGCTGGCCACCGCCGAGCGGAGGCTGATCTCGGCCGCCACCGCCCCGCCGTGCCGACGCAGCGCCCGGTGCCGCAACGCGGCGTCGACCTGCTCGCGGGCGCGGTCCAGCGCGGGTGCCACGTCGGCGAGGTCGAGCAGCGGGGCCAGCGGGTCGGTCTCGGTCACCAGCGTCACGGTACAAGCTTGGCCAGCTGAACCGCCCGCCGCGCCGGTGTGGCCGCTCGGCGCGCGATGGGTACCCAGGTATCCGCCAAGTCTCGTGCCGGCGGGACGGCGACACTAACCTCGGAGCAAGTCAAGCGACGTGTGAGGAGCCCCACGCATGAGCGAAACGCTGGAGAACCTACTTCAGGAGAATCGCCGGTTCGAGCCGCCCGCCGAGCTGGCCGGGGCGGCCAACGTCACCGCGGCCGCGTACGACGAGGCAGCCGCCGACCGACTCGGCTTCTGGGCGGACCAGGCCCGCCGGCTGCACTGGGCCAAGGAGTGGGACCAGGTGCTGGACTGGTCCAACCCGCCGTTCGCCAAGTGGTTCGTCGGCGGTCAGCTCAACGTCGCGTACAACTGTCTGGACCGGCACGTCGCCGCCGGGGCCGGCGACCGGGTCGCCATCCACTGGGAGGGTGAGCCGGGCGACACCCGCACCATCACCTACGCCGACCTGCACCGGATGACCTGCCAGGCGGCGAACGCGCTGACCGACCTCGGTGTGACGGCGGGTGACCGGGTGGCGATCTACCTGCCGATGATCCCGGAGGCCGCAGTCGCGATGCTGGCCTGCGCCCGGATCGGCGCGACGCACAACGTCGTGTTCGGCGGCTTCTCGGTCGACGCGCTCTCCGGCCGGGTACAGGACGCCAGCGCCAAGGTGATCATCACCGCCGACGGCGGCTACCGGCGCGGCAAGCCCTCGGCCCTGAAGCCGACCGTCGACGAGGCGGTGGCCCAGTGCCCGTCGGTGGAGCACGTTCTGGTGGTCCGGCGGACCGGCGAGGAGGTCACCTGGACCGACAAGGATCACTGGTGGCATGAGACGGTGGAGAAAGCGAGCGCCGAGCACGAGGCGCAGCCGTTCGACGCCGAGCAGCCGCTGTTCATCCTCTACACCAGCGGCACCACGGCCAAGCCGAAGGGCATCCTGCACACCACCGGCGGCTATCTGACCCAGGCGTCGTACACCCATCACGCGGTCTTCGACCTCAAGCCGGAGACCGACGTCTACTGGTGCACCGCCGACATCGGCTGGGTCACCGGGCACTCGTACATTGTGTACGGTCCGCTGTCCAACGGCGCCACCCAGCTGATGTACGAGGGCACCCCGGACACCCCGCACAAGGGCCGGTTCTGGGAGCTCGTGCAGAAGTACAAGGTGAGCATCCTCTACACCGCGCCGACGCTGATCCGCACCATGATGAAGTGGGGCGAGGACATCCCGGCCGGGTACGACCTCAGTTCGCTGCGGCTGCTCGGCAGCGTCGGTGAGCCGATCAACCCGGAGGCCTGGATGTGGTACCGGGAACACATCGGCGGCGGCCGGTGTCCGATCGTGGACACCTGGTGGCAGACCGAGACGGGCTCGATCATGATCTCGCCGTTGCCCGGGGTGACCGCCACCAAGCCGGGCAGCGCGATGACCCCGCTGCCCGGAATCAGCGCCGACGTGGTCGACGACCAGGCCGAGTCGGTGCCCGACGGCGGCGGCGGCTACCTGGTGCTGCGTGAGCCGTGGCCGTCGATGCTGCGCACCATTTGGGGCGACGACCAGCGGTTCATCGACACCTACTGGTCCCGGTTCGACAAGATGTACTTCGCCGGTGACGGGGCCAAGAAGGACGCCGACGGGCACATCTGGCTGCTCGGCCGGGTGGACGACGTGATGCTGGTCTCCGGGCACAACATCTCCACCACCGAGGTGGAGTCGGCGCTGGTGTCGCACCCGTCGGTGGCGGAGGCCGCCGTGGTCGGCGCCACCGACCCGACCACCGGTCAGGCCATCGTCGCGTTCACCATCCCGCGCGGCAGCGCGGACATCGCGGGCGAGGCCGGCGAGGCGCTGATCCAGGAGCTGCGCAACCATGTGGCGCGTACGCTCGGGCCGATCGCCAAGCCCCGTCAGATCATGCTGGTGCCGGAGCTGCCGAAGACCCGCTCCGGCAAGATCATGCGCCGGTTGCTGCGCGACGTCGCCGAGAACCGGTCGCTCGGCGACGTGACCACGCTGCAGGACTCCACCGTGATGGAGCTGATCTCCTCCGGCATGCAGGGTGGCAAGTCCGACGACGACTGACGTCCGCCGCCGGCGGTGGTGCGATCCCGGCGTACCGCCGGCGGTGGTGCGGTCCCGGCGTACCGCCGACGTGAACGGCTCGTGGCCGGCCCGGTCGCTTCGGCGGCCGGGCCGGCCACTTTTCACGGCGTGATCGTTGTGACATATCAGGGCGATCCAGCCGGGAGCGTGAAACAAATCGACGCATTGACCTTCACAGGGGTTCCCTCGGGTGACTAGGTTCACGATGGCCCCAACAACGGGGGCCACATCATCCGGAGATCGTGCCGCCCTCACCCAAGTGGCGGCGTTGATTCCCCCGAACCGGAGGTATCCAGGTGCGCAAAGTCATGGTGGGGATGCTCACCGTGTCGCTCGCCTCGGGCATGGGCTTTGCTCTACCCGCGACGGCGATGGCCGCACCACCGGTGGACGCACCGGTGGCGGCTCCTTCCCGGGCCGAAGCCCCGAGCGACGACCTGCCCAACCCGCTCGGCGAGAAGCGTCGTGAACTGCGCGAACGCGCAGTGAGCGAAGTGGTCAGTGGCCGACTCACACCGGAACGGCGGGGCGCGAGCACCGTCGCGAAGGTCGGTGAGACGTCGGGCACCGGCATCGCCGGCCGGGCCGCCCGCGGCGGTGCCGGTTCCGGCAAGGACCAGTACGTCGAGTTGGAGCGGGAGACCACCGACCGGATCTTCGTGATCCTGGCCGAGTTCGGCAACGAACGGCACCCCAGCTACCCGGACGTGGACAGCAACCCGAACTGGGACGGCCCGGCCCGGTTCGACGGACCGCTGCACAACGAGATCCCCGCCCCGGACCGGACGGTCGACAACACCACCATCTGGCAGGCCGACTACTCCGCCGAGCACTACCGGGACCTCTACTTCGGTGCCGGTGAAGGCGTCGAGTCGGTCAAGACCTACTACGAGACCCAGTCCTCCGGGCGGTACAGCGTCGAGGGCACCGTCACCGACTGGGTGAAGGTCCGCTACAACGAGGCCCGGTACGGCCGCGACCTGTGCGGCGGCAACGTCTGCAGCAACGTCTGGCAGCTGCTGCGCGACGCCGCCAACCAGTGGGTCGCCGACCAGCAGGCGCTCGGCCGCACCGACGAGGAGATCGCCGCCGAGCTGCGTGAGTTCGACAAGTGGGACCGGTACGACTTCGACGGCGACGGCGACTTCAACGAGGCCGACGGCTACATCGACCACTTCCAGATCGTGCACGCCGGTGGCGACCAGGCCGACCGTGACCCGTGGCAGGGTGAGGACGCGATCTGGAGCCACCGCTGGTACGCCTTCGCCACCGACATCGGGCTGACCGGCCCGGCACAGAACCCGGCCGGTGGCACCCAGATCGGCGACAGTGGGCTGTGGATCGGCGACTACACCATCCAGCCGGAGAACGGTGGACTGAGCGTCTTCGTCCACGAGTACGGCCACGACCTGGGCCTGCCGGACGACTACGACACCTCCGGCGGCGGTGACAACAACAACGAGCACTGGACGCTGATGGCGCAGAGCCGCCTCGGTGCCGCCACCGACGGCGGGATTGGCGAGCGCCCCGGTGACCTCGGCGCATGGAACAAGCTCCAGCTGGGCTGGCTGGACTACGAAGTGGTGGTGGCCGGGCAGAAACGCACCCTGCACCTGGGTCCACAGGAGTACAACACCAAGCGGGCCCAGGCGGTCGTCGTCGTGCTGCCGAAGAAGGAGGTCACCACCGAGCTCGGCGAGCCGTACGCCGGTGAGATGCAGTACTTCTCCGGCAACGAAGACGACATGAGCAACACGATGACCCGTGAGTTCGACCTCGCCGGTGCCTCGACCGCCGCACTGTCGATGAAGGCGCGTTACGACATCGAGGACGACTACGACTACCTGTACTTCCAGGCGTCGGCGGACGGTGGGGCGAGCTGGACCTCGCTCGAAGGTACCGTCAACGGTGTCCCGTACGGCACCGACGGCAGCGGCACCCCGGCGATCGACAGCTCGACCGGTGGCCAGTGGGTCGACATCAACGTGCCGCTGGACGCGTACGCCGGGGACGCCGTACTGGTCCGGCTGCTCTACCGCACCGACGGCGCGGTGGCGTACGGCGGCTTCTTCGGCGACGAGATGACCGTGACCGCCGACGGCTCACCGATCTTCACCGACGGTGCCGAGGGCGACGGCGGTTGGGCGCTCGACGGTTGGACCACGGTCGGGGCCAGCGTGACCGCTGACTACGACAACTACTACATCGCCGGGCACCGCTCGTACGTATCGTACGACCGCTACCTGGAGACCGGCCCGTACTACTTCGGGTACGCCGACACCAAGCCCGACATGGTGGACCACTACGCGTACCAGGAGGGTCTGCTGATCTCGTACTGGGACACCTCCCAGGTCGACAACAACACCAACGTGCACCCGGGTGAGGGGCGCAACCTGTACATCGACTCGCGGCCGCGGCCGATGTACAACCTGACCGGCGCGCCGTGGCGGGCCCGGGTCCAGGTGTACGACGCGCCGTTCAGCCTCGAGAAGGCCGACGGGTTCACCCTGCACATCAACGGCGAACCGCACTGGGTACGCGGCCAGGCGGCCCAGCCGCTGTTCAACGACACCCGGAAGTACTTCTACGAGGAACTGCCCAACCACGGGGTGAAGCTGCCCGCGGTCGGCGTGAAGATCCGGGTGGTGTCGGTGGACGGCACCACGATGAAGATCCGGGTCTCCTGACCCGGCGGTGACGCGGTCCCGGCCGGCCGGTGGAACTCCGGCCGGCCGGGCGGCGTCCAACCGGCATGGCAGTACCGAAGCTGATCCGACAGTCAGCCTCCCGGTCCGTCGCCGTCATGCTGACCCGCGTGGCGCTGATCGCCGTCGCCGGTTGCGGTGGCGGCCCCACGTCAGGAGCACCGATGCCGGCGACCCCGGACGCCTCGCAGAGCGGTTCCGGCGGGCCGGCGACACCGACACCGACACCGACCGGTACGCCGGGTCTGTCCCGGACCGAACCGCCGACGCTACCCCGGCCCGGGACACCACCGAAGACCCCGTCCGACCTGATCACCGGCGACTGGCTGGTCGGTACGGTGACCCGGGGCGGCACCGGACCCTGCTACGGGCTGGTCACCGACGACGGGACCGAACACGCGCTGTACGGCGACGACGGCACCATGCTCACCCAGCACACCCGGATCCGGGTGAAGGTGGCTCCGCTGCGGATCCGGATCTACTGCGGGCCGGGCCAGCACTGGCAGTTGATCCGGGCGGAGGTCATCCGGTGACGCCGTCGGCCAGCTCCAGCCAGTGATAGTCGTGCCGGCACGGCGGGCCGGCGGCCAGCCCCAGCCGGCGGGCGTCCAAATCGATCAGCACCGAGTAGACCGTTTCCGCCTGGTCCGCCGGTGCGTCCCGCTCGTCGAGATGCCGACAGATCGCCAACGGCAGACCCAGATGATCATGAAAAACGTCGGCCAGGTCGGCCAGGCTCAACGGCCCACCGGCCGCCCGTTCGACCAGCAGCCGGCGGGCCCGTGCCGCCCGGAACATCGACGAGCCGCCGAGGTTCTTCGTCGTGTCCCGTACCGGCAGGGCCGTCTCCAGGTGGTTCGCGTGGGTGAGCACGCCGTCCACCGGGTGGGTCCACCCGACGTCGCCGGGGACCACCTCCAGGTCGAGCAGTTCCCCGCCGGCCGGGCCAGCCTGGCCGAGCAGTAGGTTGATCGACGCGTTCCGGGGGGTACGGCAGGCCACCCGGGTCGCCTGGCCGAGGCTGCCGGCTTCCAGCACCGCGCGCAGCAGCACGTGGTACGGCACCCCGGGCGATCGGCCCGGCGCCAGCCCGTCCCGGTCGCTGCCGAGCATGTTGATGCAGACCCCCAGCCCGGCCGAGTTCAGCCCGGCCTTGGCGAGCATGCCCGCCTCGGTGAGGGTGAGCACGGTCAGTCCTCGCTCGTCCGTGGTCCGCAGCAGCACCATGGTGTCCCGCTGATCGGGATGCCAGTCCCAGTTCTGCCCGAGCAGCAGATGGCCGTCGGCGGTCCGGGAGCCGAGCACCCCGGCCGTCGTACAGCCGCCGGCCGACCCGTCCGGACCGACCTCACGGCCGGGGCCGGGGCCGGGGCCGGTGGGTTCCGGCTCGGTGGGGTCGCTGGGCGGCGGGTCGGCCGCCGTCCGCCCGGTGCCGTACAGCAGTTCGGTACGGGCGTTCAGCGCGTAGACCTCGTCGACGTGCACCCCGGCGCCGCCGGCCACCGCGTCGAGCGCCTCGACGATCCTCGGGTGGGCGGCCCGGCTGGCGTTGCGGAAGGTACCGCCGGCGATCCGTACCGCCGACCTGCTCAACCCGGCCTCGTCGCGAAACCGCCGCAGGTAGTGCTCGATGTTGCGGGCGATCACCGATGCCGCCGCCGCACCGTAGCCGGCGCCGTACTCGGCCGGCGGCCCGGCGACGCTGATCAACGGGACGGGTGGCGGTTGGGGGTTGCCCGGCGCGGGTCCGGCAGCATCGTCGGCCATCCGGCAACCGTATCGCCGCCCGACCGGTTCCCGCCGCCAGCGGCGGAAGTCCGCCGCCCCCGGTGGACCACCCTGAGCCCACGCCGGTGATCGCCCTGAATCAACCTCTATTGTTTGCCCAGGCCGGATACGGTGGTGCGGGGCCGGCCTACGCTGTCGCCATGGGAGAACGTGGCAGGACAGCGGGCCCGGTCGACGAGTCCTGTGTGCTCATCAAGGGCCCCTGGGAGCACCGGTACGTCGGTGCCAACGGCAGCCGGTTCCACGTGGTCGAGGCCGGCACCGGCCCGCTGGTCCTTTTCCTGCACGGCTTTCCCGAGTTCTGGTGGGCCTGGCACGAGATGCTGCCGGCGGTGGCCGACGCCGGTTACCGTGCCGTCGCGGTCGACATGCGCGGTTTCGGCGCGAGCGACAAGCCGCCGCGCGGGTACGACGGATACACGCTGGCCGCCGACGTCACCGGCATGATCAGGGCGCTCGGCGAGCGTTCGGCGGTCATCGTCGGCGCTGGCTTCGGCGGCATGATCGGGTGGACCGCCGCCGCCTTCCACCCGAGGATGGTGCGCCGGCTGGTCGTCATCGGGGCCGCCCACCCGCTGCGGCTACGCTCGGCGATCTTCACCGACCCGCGTGGGCAGGCAGCCGCCTCCACCCCGTCGCTGCGCTTCCAGCTGCCCCGCTACGAACACGTGCTGACCCGCGACGACGCGGCGATGGTCGGTGGGTTCCTCCGCCAGTGGGGTGGGCCGGCGTGGACGGGCGGAGCCCGGTTCACCGAGTACGAACAGCTGTGCCGGACCGCGATGCGGATCCCGCAGGCGTCGTTCTGCGCGCTGGAGGGATACCGCTGGGCGTTCCGGTCGCTGCTACGGCTGCACGGCTACCGCTTCGTCAAGCTGCTGCAGGAGCCGCTGGTGACACCGACGTTGCAGCTGCACGGAGCGTTGGACCCGGCAGTGCTGCCCCGGACTGCGCAAGGCTCCGGGCGGTACGTGATCGCCCCGTACGAGTGGCGGCTACTGGACGAAGTGGGTCACTTCCCGCACGTCGAGTCGCCGGAGGTGGTGCTCGGCGAGGTACTGCGCTGGGCCAAGAGCTGACCCGCGACCCGGGGTCAGACCCGGTGCTCGCGCAGCTCGGTCACCTCGTTGGCCGCCGCCCAGCCCTGGTAGACGCCGAAGTCGAACTCCTCCAGCCCGAGCGACTGGGCGACCGGTGCCCGACCGCCGGTGTACTCGACCCGCAGCCAGCCGTCGTGCTTGGCGAGCACGACGAACGGCTGGCCGTGCCAGGTGCAGGTGGTACGCACGTACGCCAGGTCGTCGACCTCGGACATCGGCACCACCCGGACGTACCGGCCGGAGCGGATCGCGGTGAAGCCTTCGCCCTCCGTCGGCTGGTAGATCCGCACCTCGTCACCGGCCGGGCTGGCGTCGTACTCCTGCCCCTGCCAGCGGGCGACGTAGCCGTCGCGCATCATTCCTCCTTGACCCGCTGCCAGGCGGTCTCGTCGGCGTCCAGCCGGGCGACGAGCGTCCCGGTGCCGTCCGCGCCGAGCCGCCACAGCTGCGAGCCGTGCGGCAGCCGGATCCCGTCGACCTTGAACTCGGCTACGACGTCGCTGCTCTCCCCAGGGGCGAAGCCGTTGCCACGGAACGGCGGGCGCTCGATCACCCAGCCTTCCATCGCCCGCATGGCGTTCTCGTTCTGACCGCCGTAGGGGATCCGGTAGAGGCTCGGCCGGTAGGCCGGCCACCGCAGCACGAAGATCTCCTCGGCGTCCGGAGCGAACGGTGACCCGGCGTAGCCGAGCCCGAGTGCCGCGTACAGCTTGGCTGGGGTGTCCAGGTGGGCGACCTCGGCGGCGCGGTGCACGAACCCCGACACCCGGTCGTAGCCACGGTCCAGGTAGTAGCCGACCTGGCTGGCGGCGACTGTCTTCTGCATCGTGGTCGGCTGCCCCGGGACGTCCGGCCCGCTGGACACGGCCGGCTTCGGCGCGGCCGACGCGCCGGGTTGGGGTTCGGCCGGCTGTTCGACGTCGGCTTCCTCGTCTCCCAGCCCGACTTCGGCCGCCCAGCTGGCCAGGCCGACGATCTCGGTGCCGGGCAGCTTCGCGCCGACCGGAGTGCCGGGGTTGATGACGAACGACCACTGCGGGTCCGGCCAGCGGCGGATCAGCTGGACGAATTTCACTTCGACGGTCTCGACCGGGGTGTCGAAGTGATCGGCGATCCGCTCCGGCGAGGTGAACACCACGACGAACGTACCGTCGGCGGCGGTCTCGGTCCGCCAGGTGAAGCCCTCGTCGCCGGGTCTGGACCCGGCCACGGACGATTCGGAGACGGGCAGCAGCACCTTGGCGAGCAGGAGGGTGGACAGGAACGAGTTGCTGCCGCCGCCGCCTGCCGCCGCAACCAGGTCCCGCTCCACGTCGTTGGCCGGTTCGAAGGCCGGACCGGACGGTGGCTCCTCGACCACCGGACCGGACGGTGGATCGACGTCTGGCTCGAATGCCGGACCGGACGCCGGCTCGGTGGCCGGACCGACGACCGTGCTGCGCTGTTCCGCCGCTGGTGCCGGGTCTTCGGTAGGCGGCGCGGGAGTCGGCACCCGGCGGGGCAGACCGCCGGCCGACAGCCCGGCGGTCGCACCGGCCGGGGATCGGGTCGAACCGTACGGTGGCGGCGAGCCGGGCGGCACCGGACTGACGGTCGGCGGCGCCGGGTCGGCGGCCGCGTTGTCCGGGTGCGGCCACTGACCTTCCGGAGCCGGAGCGGTCGGCGCCGGAGCGGCCGGTGCCGGAGCGGCCGGTGCCGGCGGTGGGCTGGCAGCGGCGGAAGCTTCGGCGGCGTACCAGGTGGGATGCCGGCCGTGGTCCGGCAGTAGAGCCGGCCCGCCGTCAACGGGCCCACCGTCGACCGGCCCGGCACCGCCGGGATGGCTGGCCGGTCCGGGGACGGTGGCGGTCGCGCGGGCTCGGGCGGCGGCATCGGCTCGGCCCTCGGACTGGCCGCCGCGATTCGGCAGTCGCGCGTCTCCGCGAGCCAACTGGGCGACGAACCAGGCCGGCAGCCAGCCTTCGATCGGCAGACCCGGGTTGACCGCCAGCCACCACTCCAGGTTCGGCCAGGTGGCGGCCAGCTCCGCAAACGTCACCCGACGGGCGGAACTGCCGCTGTCGCCAAGGCAGGCGTGCAGGGTGACCGGCGAAGTGAACGCGAGAACGTGGGTCCGCCCGTTCGTCGTCCAGGTGCCCCAGCCCATCGGGGCCTGGCCGGCCAGGGCCTGAGCCGAAACCGGGAGCAGCAACTCGGTGCCGGCAAGCAGTTGGAAGTAGAGCTCCTGGTCCTGACGGAGCAGGGCGTCACGCATCGCGGCCTCGATCTCGGTGGCCGGTTGCCAATCGGTCACGGCCGACCCCCCTTTCCACCGGACAGGCCACACGCGTCCGGTACAACCTACAAGGTGGTGCCACGATCACAACGGCCGGCGGACGCCTTGCAGATCAACTGATGTGAGAAAACACTTCGCGTAGTCGAGGGAACACCGTTCGACTCATCGGAACAGGTCCGCGTTGCGCCGTTCGGTGCTCAGATAGTCGGCGGCCGACTCGTCGACGGCGACCTTGATCTCCCGCAGCAGGGCCTGGAGATTCTGCGCCGCGCCGCGCCACCGGGCCTGCCGTTGCTCGTACGCCTGACGGGCTGCACCCTCCCAGGTCGCTACCAGTGGCGCAGCCTCCCGTTCCACCTGGTGCAACTGCGACCCGAGAGTACGCAGCGCCTGCCCGATGTCGGCGCTGGCCTGTTGCAGCGCTCGGAAATCCACCACCAGCTCGCCGTCGGCCACCTGGTCACCTCCTCCGTGTCGTACCATCGTGCCGCCCGCCAGGTCGTGCCCCCTGGAGCAGCCGCCCGCCAGGTCGTGCCCTGGAGCAGCTGGCCGGCAGGCTGCCAGTCCGTCTCAGAGCGGCAGCTCGATCCGTCGCCCCGCCCGGGTCACCCGGTCCGCCGCCGCAGCGTCAGTCGCCTGGTACTGCGTCCCGGCGGTACGGATCGCTCCGGCCGTCTCGCGCAACGCCCGGTGCAACACCGCCTGCTCCCTGGCCCACCCGGCTGTGACCTGCTCGAAGGATCGGCCACCGGCACCACGCCAGGCGTGCTGAAGCACCTCCAAACGCTGCAGCAGACCGCGCAGCATCGCGTCGAGCTCCTCGTCGACCTGGTCGAAACGGCTGGCCGCCCGCTGCATGATCGCCAACTCGGCTTGCGTCTGCGACACGCTGTGCCCCTCTCGGTCCCGGTCCAAGCCGGTGCCTACCACCCCGGTGCCTACCGGCCGACGCTTCCCGCGCCGGACGGTGGCCAGTCACCCCCGCCGCGCCGGCGGTGAACGTCACCTCGCCGACCGTAGTCGGGTCGACCCGCCGCCGCAGCCCCACCTCGTCCGCTGTGGATAACGGCTCGGTTGCGGTGGCACCGGCGACGAATCAGCCAGCGAGCGGCTAACCCGGGGGGACGGTCAGCAGGGTCGACCGACCGTCGCGCCGGGTACCGGTAGGACTGCATCTGGTGGGACTGCAACTGGTGCTGCCGGGACGTCGACGGCGCATCTGCGGGACCGATGGGCCGCAACCGGCGGTCGGCATGGCAGGATTCCCGGATGGGTTTCCTCAAAAGCCTCCTCATCCGCCTGGGTAGTACGGCGTTGGCGTTCTGGCTGGCCACCCTGATCATTCCGGGCATCACGTTGCAGACCGACGCGATCGGCGAGGCGGTCGTCACGCTGCTGCTCGTGTCGGTCATCTTCGGCGTGGTGAACGCGGTGCTGCAGCCGATCGTCAAGACCGTCGGGTGTGGCCTGTACCTGCTGACCCTCGGGCTGATCGCGGTGGTCGTCAACGGACTGCTGTTCCTGTTGACCGGATTCATCGCCGGACAGCTCGACCTGCCGTTCGAGGTGGATGGTTTCTGGCCGGCCGCCGTGCTCGGGGCGCTGCTGGTCGGGGTGGTCACCTGGCTGCTGGGTCTGGTCCTGGACCGGGACTGACCGGCCGACCAGACTGGACCGGGACTGACCGGCCGACCAGACTGGACCGGGACTGACCGGCCAACCAGGCCGGGCCGGAACCGACCGGCAACCGACCAGGTCAGCCGACCTGGTATGCCAGGATCGCCGCGCCGTCGGAACGGACCAGTTCGAGCCGTTCCAGTTGGTCGTGCTCGAACCGGGTCGCCCCGGTGAAGACGATCTCGGCTCCGGGACTGACCGCCCACGAGCCGACCTGCTGCTTGGCCCCGTTCCGGTCGTAGGCGACCAGCTCGAAATCCATCGGTCGGCCGTCCGGGTTGGTCGGCTCCCACCAGCAGCGCATGGTGACCTCGGTGCCGTTGGCCGCCGCCTGCAGACCCACCTCGGCGTGAATCGGCAACTGCGAGGCCACCGGCTGCATCGCGACAAGCTGGGAGCCGGGCGTGGTCTCCGGCGTACCGCCGGCCCCCACCCAGCCGACCCCGAAGCCGACCACGATCGCGAGACCCGCGGCGGCCAGCGCCGCCCCGGCGGTCTGCCACCGGCGCATCCGCCGGCCCCGGCGGCGGGCCCGGCCCGCCGCGGCAACCAGGGTTGCCAACCGGGGCTCGGTCGACGGCGGGTCGCTGATCTGCTCGAAGCCGGCTGGATCCAGCCGGCCGAGCAGTCCGGGCAGCACCGCGATGTCGGCGACTGCCTGCCGGCAGCTCGGGCAGCCGGCGAGGTGATGCTCGTACGCCGCTCGCTCCGCAGGTGACAGGGCACCCAGGACGTACGCGCCGTCGTCGTGCGCGTAGTCACACCTCACTGGGTCACCCCCATCTCCTCCAGCACCAGCCGCAACGAGCGCAGTGCGTAATGTGTCCGTGACTTAACGGTACCCGGCGGAACACCGAGCCTGGCCGCCGCCTCGGAGACCGAACGCCCCCGGTAGAAGCACTCGATCAGCACTTCCCGGTGTGGTTGGGAGAGCCGGCCGAGAGCTTCGGCGACGGTCCACGCCTCCACGGCACGGTCCGCCTCGTCCACCGCCGGTGGTGGTTCCGGCAGTTCGTCGGTGACCACCTCGCCGACCCGGACACTGCGTCGACGCCAGGCGTCGATCGCGAGGTTCCGGGCCGTGGTGAACAGCCAGGCCCGTACGGATCCCCGCTCCGGGTCCAGCGACTCGGGATGTCGCCAGGCCCGCAGCAGCGTCTCCTGGACCAGGTCCTCGGCCCGCTGCCGGTCGCCACCGGCCAGCCGCAGCGCATGGGCGAAGAGCGCGTCACCGTGCTCCTCGTGCAACGCGCGCATCAGTTGTGAATCCTGGTCGGTCAAGAGGCGCCCTTCCCTTCCGCCTCATGACACGTAGCCGCCGGCCGGGCGGTTCAAGGTCCTGGAGAAACTGTTCAGCTGCCCGGATGCTCCGGGCCGGTCATCGCCTCGGCGACCGCCCGGGCGGCGGTGAGCAGCTTCGCGCGGACCACCCGGGCCGAGGTCATCATCTCGGCCGCCGGCAACGCGCAGGCGATCGCCACCCGCCGCTCGACGTCCTTGTCCGCGTTGACCATCACCGCGGCGCAGGCGAGGCCCTGCCGGTACTGGCCGATCTCCAGGTGCATGCCGCGCCGGTCGCCGACCGCGAGATCGGCTTCGAAGCCCTCGATGGTGGTGATCGTGGCCGAGGTGAACGGCCGCATGCCGAACTCTTTGAGGTAGCGGAACCGCTGGTCGGGAGTGAGGGTGGCGAGCAGCGCCTTACCCAGTGCGGTGGCGTGTGCCCCCTCGTCGAACCCGGGCACCAGGTCCTCCAGGTACGGCGAGCGCAGCCCGTCGGCCGACGCGGTCACCGCCACCTGGGACCCGACGAAGCGGCCGAGGTAGTGGCTGTAGCCGGTCTCCGCCGCTGCACGGCGCAGCGCCTCACCGACCGCTGGCGGGCCGCGGAACGCGGCGACCAGTTCGCGGTAGCGGTCCGCCACCTCGAGGCCGACGATGTAGGTGCCGTCCTCGCGACGGATCACGTAGCCCTCGTACGCCAGGGTGCGCACCAGGTGGTAAGTGGTCGCCACGGTCAGCTCGCAGCGCCGGGCAATCTGTTTGACGGTCAGTCCGCGCGGGGCACGTCCGACCGCTTCGAGCACACGCAGTGCCCGTGAAACGCTCCGGATGAGGTCCGAAGGTTCCGCCAAGGGGTCGCGCACAACCACCTCCGCCGCCGGGGACTTACACCATATGAAAAGACAGCCGCCTGTGGAATGCCCTTTCGAATCAGGGGCACCAGGTGGCGACTATCGGTGTGGCGCCCGACACGTACGGTTCATGCTATTGGCTAACGCAACATCATCGCAAATGGCGGTGCCGTTCGTCGCCCCCGTACCGTCGCCGGCCGGCGGAAATCCGCCCGGGCGACCGGACCGGACCAGGACCGGACCCCGGCCGCCCGGCTAGTTCGTCCGGTCGGCGATGAAGTCGCACAGCGACTGCATCGCCTGCCGCGCCGGGCCGGGTGGCAGCGGCGCGAGCCGGGACCGGGCCTCCTCGGCGTAGCCGCGCACCGTCTCCCGGGCCCGCTTCAGCGCCGGTGACTCGCGCAGCAGGCCCAGCGCCTCGGCGTGCAGGTCGTCGTCGGTGACCGGACCGGCGGCCAGGATCTCCCGCAACCGTCGGGAGGCGGCGTCACCGTCGTCCGAGCCGAGCGCGTAGAGCACCGGAAGCGTGTGCACCCCTTCGCGCAGGTCGGTGCCGGGTGTCTTGCCCGACTGGGCGGAGTCCGACGCGATGTCGAGCAAATCGTCGGATAGCTGAAACGCCACCCCGATGGTCTCGCCGTACCCGGCCAGGGCCTCGACGTGCTCTGCTGCCGCGCCACCGAACATCCCGCCGAACCGCGCGGACGTCGCGATCAACGACCCGGTCTTGTCCCCGATCACCTGCAGGTAGTGGCCGACCGAAGGCTCGCCGCCATGCGGGCCGACCGTCTCGGCGATCTGGCCGTGCACCAGCCGGGCGAACGTGCGGGCCTGCAGCCGTACCGCCTCGATACCGAGATCCGCGGCGAGGTCGGCGGCCCGGGCGAACAGGTAGTCCCCGACCAGGATCGCCACCGAGTTGGTCCACCGCGAGTTGGCGCTCGGTGCGCCGCGACGCACCGGTGCCTCATCCATCACGTCGTCGTGGTAGAGCGTCGCCAGATGGGTCAGCTCCATCACCACCGCCGCCGGCACCACCAGCGGTGCCGCCGGATCGCCGAAGTGCGCACCGAGCGCCACCAGCAACGGGCGAAACCGCTTGCCGCCGGCCTCGACCAGATGGCGGGCCGCCTCGGTGACGAACGGGTCGGCACTGAACACGCTGTCGCGCAGCTCGACCTCGACTCCGGCCAGGATCCCGGCGATGGACGCCTGCAGCTGCGGGTCGACGATGTCGATCCCGATCGAGGTCACCGCTCCCGCGCCGGACGCGAAGGAGCTGCCGTCAGCCGTCCTCACCACACCCCCAACCATGCCACAGCGGCGGTGGCGGCCCAGGTTGGGGGCGGGTGAGGTGGTTCATCGGACAAACTCGGCGGCGTTACTGGTCAGATCCAGCAGCGCTCCCGGTGCGACCCCGAGCAGCAGGGTGGCCAGTACCCCGATCATCAGCGCCGCCGAGGTCAGCGCACCGGGGATCACCACCGTCGGGGTGGCGTCGCTCGGCTCGCTCAGCCACATCATCACCACCACCCGCAGGTACGGGAAGGCGAGGATCATGCTGGTCACCACACCGGCGATCACCAGCCAGATCTGGCCGTCCCCGACCGCCGCCCCGAAGACGGCGAACTTGCTGGTGAAACCGCTGGTCAACGGGATACCCGCGAACGCCAGCAGGATGAAGGTGAAGATGCCGGCGAACACCGGGGACCGTCGGCCCAGCCCCGCCCAGCGGGACAGGTGGGTGGCCTCGCCGTCGGCGTCGCGGACCAGGGTGACCACCGCGAACGCGGCGAGCACGATGAAGCCGTACGCCACCAGGTAGAACATCGTGCTGGCCAGGCCCTCGGCGGACAGCGACAGCACACCGACCAGCAGGTAACCGGCGTTGGCCACCGACGAGTACGCCAGCAGCCGCTTGATGTCGGTCTGGGTGACCGCCAGGATCGCCCCGACCAGCATGGTCAGGATGGCCACCGTGCCCAGCACCGGGGTGAAGTCCCACGCCGCGCCGTAAAACGCCACGTGCAGCACCCGCAGCAGCGCGCCGAACGCGGCGACCTTGGTGCAGGCGGCCATGAAGCCGGTCACCGGTGTCGGTGCCCCCTGGTAGACGTCCGGGGCCCAGACGTGGAACGGGGCGGCGGTCGCCTTGAACAGCAGGCCGACCGAGATCAGCGCGATGCCGGCGAACAACAGCACCGGGCTGGACTGCGAGGTCTCCACCGCCGCCCGGATGGTGGCGAAGTCGACCCCGGGCCCGGTCGGACTGTCCACCCCGGAGGTGAAGCCGTAGGTCAGCGCCAGCCCGAACAGGAAGAACGCCGACGAGTAGGCGCCCAGCATGAAGTACTTGAGAGCCGCCTCCTGGCTGAGCAGCCGCCGCCGCCGGGCCAGCGCGCAGAGCAGGTACAGCGGCAGCGAGAACGCCTCCAGGGCGATGAACATGGTCAGCAGGTCGTTGGCCGCGACGAACAGCAGCATGCCGGCGAGGGCGAACAGCGCCAACGGGTAGACCTCGGTCGCACCGGACCGGCCGGCCGCCTGCTTACGGTCCTCGGCCGAGTTGACCACGATCGCCGCCTGGGCGACGAAGGCGCCGCCGGTCTCCAGCGACCGCTCACCGATCAGCAGCATCGCCATCACGCCGAGCACCAGGATCGCGCCCTGCAGGAACAGCGTAGGGCCGTCGACCGCGATCGCCTCACCGGCCGTCACCGTCCGGGTGCTGCCCTGCAGGACCACCGCGACCAGCGCGCCGACCATGCTGGCCAGGGCGAGCACCAGCTGCACCGGGTTACGCAGTGAGCGGGGCACGAACGCCTCGACGAGGACGCCGATCATCGCCGCGCCGAACAGGATCAGCATCGGCGAGATAGCCGCGTAGTCGATCGCGGGGGATGAGAACTCGCTCACCGGGCCGCCTCCTGGATTACGCCCTCGGTCGGGGCGGGGTCGGACGTGCCGACGTCATCGAACAACGTCGCCTCGATGGCCGGGTTGATGACGTCGGTCAACGGCTTCGGGTAGAAGCCGAACAGCAGGATCAGGGCGATCAGCGGGGCCACCACGACCTTCTCCCGCAGGGTGATGTCGCGCTTCATGCCGTCGACCGTGGTCAGCGCCGGGTTCAACGTGCCCTGGGTGGTGCGCTGCACCATCCACAGCACGTACGCCGCAGCCAGAATGATGCCGAGGGTGGCGATCACCGCGACCGGTTTGTTCACCGAGAAGGTGCCGATCAGCACCAGGAACTCGGAGATGAACGGCGCGGTGCCGGGCAGTGCCAGCGACGCCAGACCGGCGAAGAAGAACACCCCGGCGAGCACCGGGACCATCTTGCCGGCCCCGCCGAAGTCGCTGATCAGTGCGGAGCCGCGCCGGGCCACGAACATCCCGACGACCAGGAAGAGCAGGCCGGTGGCGAGCCCGTGGTTGACCATGTAGAGCACCGCGCCGGTGCCGGCTTGGGTGGTGAACGCGAAGATGCCGACCCCGATGAAACCGAAGTGTGAGATCGAGGTGTACGACACCAGCCGCTTCAGGTCGTTCTGACCGACCGCCAGCAGGGCCGCGTAGATGATGCCGATCACGGCCAGGGCCAGCGCCCACGGGGCGAACCACTGCGACGCCTCCGGGAACAGCCCCAGGCAGTAGCGCAGGATGCCGAACGTACCGACCTTGTCCATCACGCCGACCAGCAGCGCGGCCGATCCGGCCGGCGCGGCACCACCGGCGTCCGGCAGCCAGGTGTGGAACGGGAAGAACGGCGCCTTGATCGCGAACGCCACGAAGAAGCCGAGGAACAGCCAGCGTTCCACGCCGGTGGACATGTCGATCTCGCTGAGCGCCTGCCAGTCGAAGGTCTGCCCGCCGACCACCCACAGCCCGATCACCGCGGCCAGCATGAACAGACCGCCGACCAGCGAGTAGAGGAAGAACTTCACCGCCGCGTACTGCCGCTGGTGGCCGCCGTAGCTGCCGATCAGGAAGTACATCGGCACCAGCATGACCTCGAAGAACACGTAGAACAGGAAGATGTCGGCGGCGGCGAAGACGCCGATCATCGTGCCTTCGAGCAGCAGCAGCAGGCCGAAGTAGACCGGCACCGACCGCTTCGACGCCTCCGCGTCGTGCCAGGAGGCGAGGATCACCAACGGCACCAGCACCGCGATCAGCATCAGCATGACCAGCGCGATGCCGTCGGCCGCGAAGGTGAAGTTCACCCCCCAGTTGGGGATCCACGGGTAGGACTCACGGAACTGGAACCGGTCGCCGCCGACGGTGAAGGCGAACCACATCACCAGTGACAGCACCAGCACCGCCACCGACCAGCCGAGCGCCAGCCACTTGGCCAGCTCCCCCTGACGGCGCGGGACGAGCGCCACCACGAGCGCACCGACCAGCGGCGCCACGGTCAGCACCGAGAGGAACGGAAAGTCGTTCACGCCAGCCATCCCATCTGCAGGGCGAGGAACGCCGCGACCACCACGAAGGCACCGGCGAGCACGGACATCGCGTACGAGCGCACGAAGCCGGTCTGCAGCCGCCGCAGCCGCCCGGAGCTGCCACCGATCACGGCGGCGAGGCCGTTGACCAGGCCGTCGACTCCCCGGTTGTCGAGGAAGACCAGCGCCCGGGTGAGGAAGATGCCCGGCTTTTCGAACACCACCCGGTTGAACGCGTCGGTGTAGAGGTTGTGCCGGGCGGCGGTGACCAGCACCCCGGCCGGCTGCTCCTGCTCGGCGGTGCCGTTGCGGAACAGCAGCCAGCCGAGCAGCGCGCCGAGCACGGTGATCACCAGCGCCAGGATGGTGACCACGCCGTGCGACAGCACCGCCTCGTGGTGGCCCTCCTCGCTGCCCAGCACCGGGGTCAACCACTCTGGCACCGAGGTGGACATCAGCCAGCCGGCGGCGACCGACCCGACCGCGAGCAGGACCAGCGGCACCCACATCAGCGCCGGCGACTCGTGCGGGTGGTCGATGTCTTCGGTCCACCGCTTCGGGCCGTGGAAGGTGAGGATGAACAGCCGGGTCATGTAGAAGGCGGTCAGCCCGGCACCGAGCAGGGCGGCCCCGCCGAACAGCCAGGCGGTCCAGTCCTCCCGCTCGAAGGCCGCCGCGATGATCGGCTCCTTGGAGAAGTAGCCGGACAACGGCCAGATGCCGATGATCGCCAGCCAGGCCAACCCGAAGGTCGCCCAGGTGATCTTCATGTGCCGCCACAGGCCGCCGAACCGCCGGATGTCGGTCTGGTCCTTCATCCCGTGCATCACCGAGCCGGCACCGAGGAACAGCCCGGCCTTGAAGAAACCGTGCGCCAGCAGGTGCACGATCGCCAGCGCGTACGCGCCGCCGCCGAGCCCGACCCCGAGGAACATGTAGCCGATCTGGGAGACCGTCGACCAGGCCAGCACCCGCTTGATGTCGTCCTTGGCGCAGCCGATGACCGCGCCGATCAGCAGGGTGAGCGCGCCGACGCTGACCACCACGGTCTGCAGCGTCGGGTTGGCCGAGAAGATCGGGTTGGACCGGGCGATCAGGTAGACGCCGGCGGTGACCATCGTCGCCGCGTGGATCAGCGCCGAGACCGGGGTCGGGCCCTCCATCGCGTCCGGCAACCACGCCTGCAGCGGGAACTGACCGGACTTGCCGGTCGCGCCGAGCAGCAGCAGCAGGCCCATCGCCAGGATGGTGCCGGAGGCCAGCGCGCCGGCGCCGGTGAACACCGCCTCGAACTGGGTGGTGCCGAGCGTGGCGAACATCAGGAAGATCGCCAGCACCAGGCCGGCGTCGCCGACCCGGTTCATCAGGAACGCCTTCTTACCGGCGGTCGCCGCCGCCGGCAGGTGGTACCAGAACGAGATCAGCAGGTACGACGCCAGACCGACGCCCTCCCAGCCGAGGAACAGCATCACGTAGTTGTTGCCCAGCACCAGCACCAGCATCGCGGCGACGAACAGGTTGAAGTACGCGAAGAAGCGCCGTCGTCCCGGGTCGTGCGACATGTACTCGACCGCGTACACGTGGATCAGGAAACCCACGCCGGTGATCAGCAGCACGAAGACCGCCGACAGCGGGTCGAACAGCAGCCCGAAGTCCACCGACAGGCCACCGACCTCGATGAACTCCCACAGGCTCAGCTCGACCGCCCGGTTGTCCAGGCCGCGTAGCTGGAAGAAGTAGGTCAGGCCGAGGACGAAGATCGCCCCGACGGCGACCACCCCGAGCCAGTGTCCCCACTTGTCGGCGCGCTTGCCGAGCAGCAGCAGGATCGCCGCGCTGGCCAGCGGGATGGCCACCAGCAGCCACACGCTACTCAGCAGCCCCGTGGCCTGGGCGTACTCCACAGTCGATTCCACGTGTGGGCCCCTTTAGTACTTCAGCAGGTTGGCGTCGTCGACGCTCGCCGAGCGCCGAGTCCGGAAGATGGTCATGATGATGGCGAGCCCCACGACCACCTCGGCTGCCGCCACGACCATCACGAAGAAGGCGATGATCTGACCGTTGAGGTCACCGTTGATCCGGCTGAACGTGACCAGCGCCAGGTTCGCGGAGTTGAGCATCAGTTCGATGCACATGAACAGCACGATCGCGTTGCGGCGGACCAGCACGCCGACCGCGCCGATGGTGAACAGCACCGCCGACAGGATCAGGTAGTTGTCCGGAGTCATTTGTCAGTCCCCTTCGGGGCGGCCTCGCTGGGCGAGAGTTCGCGCGTCGGCAGGATCGCCGGGATGCTCCGGTCGGTGAGCGTGCCGTCCGGCAGCCGGCCGGGGGTGGCCACCGAGGTGGAGGTGGCGTAGACACCCGGACCCGGCTTCGGGCCGGGGTAGTTGCCGGGGGCGAACCGGGCCCGCATCATCTCCGGTTGGCCGCGCCGCTCCTCCTTGCGCTTCTCGATGTGCGCCAGGATCAGCGCGCCGATCGCGGCGGTGGTCAGCAGGGCGGCGGTCACCTCGAACGCGACCAGGTAGCGGCCGAACAGCAGGGCGGCGATGCCCTGCACGTTGCCGTCCGCGTTGGCCTGCTCCAGGCCGACCGCCTGCACCCCGCCGAGGCCCCGGTACAGCCCGGTGCCGACCAGCGCGGCGAAGCCGACGCCGAGGGCGACCGCGGCGATCCGCTGCCCGCGCAGCGTCTCGATCAGCGAGTCGGAGGCGTCCCGGCCGACCAGCATCAGCACGAACAGGAAGAGCATCATGATCGCGCCGGTGTAGACGATGATCTGCACCAGGCCGATGAACGGCCCGCCCTGCACGACGTAGAACACGCCGAGGCAGAGCATGGTCAGCACCAACCAGAGCGCCGAGTGCACCGCGTTGCGGGCCCACACCATGCCGATCGCGCCGAGCAGCGCGAGCGGAGCCAGGATCCAGAAGGTCACCGCCTCCCCGGTGGAGACCTCCGCTGCGAGCTCGGTCATGGCTTGCCCTCTCCCGTCGTCCCCGAGCCGTCCTGGGTGCCCTGCTCCGACCAGGGCGCCCGTTCGGCGCCCGCCGAGGTGCCCGGGTTGGTCAGCGCGCCGACGTAGTAGTCCTTCTCGCTGTCGCCCAACCGCATCGGGTGTGGCGGCTGCTCCATGCCTTGCAGCAGCGGCGCCAGCAGCTGCTCCTTGGTGAAGATCAGGTCCTGCCGGGAGTCGCGGGCCAACTCGTACTCGTTGCTCATGGTCAACGAGCGGGTCGGGCAGGCCTCGATGCACAGCCCGCAGAAGATGCACCGGGCGTAGTTGATCTGGTACGTGCTGGCGTACCGCTCACCCGGGGAGAACCGCTGCTCCTCGGTGTTGTCGCCGCCCTCGACGTAGATCGCATCCGCCGGGCAGGCCCAGGCGCACAGCTCACAGCCGATGCACTTCTCCAGCCCGTCCGGGTGCCGGTTGAGGATGTGCCGGCCGTGGTAGCGCGGCGCGGACACCGGCGGCTTGAACGGGTAGTCGGTGGTGACCACCTTGCGGAACATGTGGGAGAAGGTGACCCCGAAGCCTTTGAACGTTCCCGTGATCGCGCCCACGTCACACCTCCTTGTCGTCGGTGGCGGGACCGACCTGGGCCGGTTCCCGTTCGGCTACCGCCCGCTTGGCCCGTGGGCTGGGCGGGACCTGCAGGTCCATCGGGGGCAGCGGGAAGCTGCCCGGTGGCCGGGAGTCGACCTGCTCCTGCAGGGTCGGCGCCGGCCGCTCCTTGCGCGTCGGCCAGAAGATCACCACGGCGAGCAGGATGGCGACCGGGATGCCGATCGCGATCAGCCGGTCGTTGCGCTCCCAGCCGCTGGTCACCCGGATCCCGCCGAGGGCCAGGATCCAGGCCAGGTTGATCGGCAGCAGCACCTTCCAGCCGAACCGCATGAACTGGTCGTAGCGCAGCCGGGGCAGGGTGCCGCGGAGCCAGACGAAGACGAAGATCAGCGCGATCACCTTGCCCATGAACCAGAGCATCGGCCACCAGCCGCTGTTCGCCCCGTCCCAGATGCTGATCGGCCAGGGGGCCCGCCAGCCGCCGAGGAACAGCGTCACCGTCACCGCCGACATGGTCACCATGGCGACGTACTCGGAGAGCATGAACAGCGCGAACTTCAGCGAGCTGTACTCGGTCATGTAGCCGGCGACCAGCTCGGACTCCGCCTCGGGCAGGTCGAACGGCGCCCGGTTGGTCTCCGCCACCGCGGCGATGAAGAAGATGATGAAGCTGGGCAGCAGCAGGATCGCGTACCAGCCCGGGGCGTACAGGTCGAACCCGCCGATCGAGGTGAACAGGTCACCGCCGGACTGGGCGGCGACGATCCCGCTGGTCGACATGGTGCCGGCGGTCATGAAGACGCCGACCACCGACAACCCGAGCGCGATCTCGTACGAGATCACCTGCGCCGTCGAGCGCAGGCCACCGAGCAGCGGGTACGTCGACCCGGACGCCCAGCCGCCGAGCACCAGCCCGTACACACCCATCGACGAGCAGGCCAGCAGCACCAGCACCGCCACCGGCACGTCGGTGACCTGCAGTGGGGTCTGGGTGCCGAAGATGCTCACCATCGGCCCGAACGGGATCACCGACAGCGCGGTGACCGCACAGATCACCGAGATCGTCGGGGCGAAGAAGTAGACCACCTTGTCCGACGCCTTGGGGAGGATGTCCTCCTTGAAGGCCATCTTCAGCCCATCGGCCAGGGTCTGCAGCAGGCCGAACGGGCCGGCCTGGTTGGGGCCGGGACGGACCTGCATCCGGCCGACCACCCGCCGCTCGAACCAGACCCCGAGCAGGGTGCCCAGCAGCCCGAAGACGAAGGCGAAGACCACCTTGATCAGGATCAGCCACCAGGGGTCCAGCCCGAAGTCGGACAGCGTCGGTTCCTGTGCCAGTGGGTTCACCGCAGACCCCCTAGGTTCGGGTTCGTCGCGCCGTTGTGGCTGATCCGCCCGTTGCCGTCCGATCCGGCGACCGTGCCGTCCGAGCCGGTGGCGGCGCTGACCTTGACCAGTGCGCCGGAGACCGCGCCGAGGCTGCGGCGCACCGTCGAGCCGGGCGAGTTCGTCGGTAGCCAGACCACCCCGTCGGGCAGCAGATCGGTGACCGCCGCCGGCAGGGTGACCGCGCCCCGGTCGGTGCCGACAGTGACCGGATCCCCGTCGGCCACCCCGAGCGCCCCGGCCAGCGACTTGGCCAGCCGGACCACCGGCGGCCGTGCGGTGCCACCCAGGTAGGGGTCACCGTCGGTGAGAGTGCCGAGGTCGATCAGGTGGTGCCAGGTCGCCAGCACCGCCTCGCCGGCACCTGGGCTGGCCGGTGCCGTCGGGTCGACCAGCGGCAGCCCGGGACGCTGCGCCTTGGTGGCCGGCAGCGCGCCGAGCTCCCGGCGGATCAGGTTGACCTCGCCGGTGCCGAGTGCGACACCGAGCTGGGCGGCGATCGCGTCGAGCACCCGGGAGTCGGCCATCGCGGTGGTGTTCAGCACGGCCTCGAAGGTGCGCAGCCGGCCCTCCCAGTCGAGGTAGCTGCCGGCCTTCTCCACCGCCGGCGCCACCGGCAGGACCACGTCCGCGCGGCGGGTCACCGCGCTGTGCCGGATCTCCAGGCTGACCAGGAACGGCACCGCGTCGAGGGCCTGCTCGGCGAGCCGCGGGTCGGCCAGGTCGGCCGGGTCGACCCCGGCGACGACCAGCGCGCCGATCTTGCCGGCGGCGGTCGCCGCGACGATCGCGTCGACGTCGCGGCCCGGCTCGGACGGGATGGTCCCGGCACCGATGTCCCAGGCCCCGGTCAGCTCCGCCCGGGCGGCCGCGTCGGCGACCGGACGGCCGCCGGGCAGCAGGTTCGGCAGGCAGCCTGCGTCGACCGCGCCCCGGTCACCGGCCCGTCGTGGCACCCAGGCCAGCTTCGCGCCGGCCCGCTCGGCGACCGCGCCGGCGGTCGACAACCCACCGGGTACGGTGGCCAGCCGCTCGCCGACGAACAGGATCGCGCCGGACCGGCCGAGCGCCTCGGTGACCGCGCGGTCCTCGGTGAGCAGCCGCGCCTCGTCGCCGGGCACGGTCGGCACCAACGTGGCGCCCAGCTTCTCCAGCCCCCGGCTCAGGTACGGGGCCAGGGCGATCACCCGCAGCCCCTTCTTGCTGTACGCCTTACGCAGCCGCAGGAAGAGGATCGGGCACTCCTCCTCCGGCTCCAGCCCGGCGATCACCACCACCGGGGCCCGCTCGATGTCGGCGTAGGTGACGTCGGAGCCACCGGCCACCCGGGCGGCCAGGAAGTCGGCCTCCTCGGTGGAGCCGGCGGCACCGGTGACCGGTCGGGCCCGGAAGTCGATGTCGTTGGTGCGCAGCGCCACCCGGGCGAACTTGGCGTACGCGTAGGCGTCCTCGACGGTGAGCCGACCGCCGGTGAGCACCCCGACGCCGTACGCCCCGTCGCGGGCGTTGCGCAGCCCGTCGGCGGCGACCGCCAGGGCCTCGCTCCAGGACGCCTCCCGCAGCTCACCGGTGCCGGCGTCGCGGACCAGCGGGGTGGTGAGCCGGTCGGTGGCGGTGGCGTAGCGGAACCCCCACCGGCCCTTGTCGCAGTTCCACTCCTCGTTGACCGCCGGGTCGT
Source organism: Solwaraspora sp. WMMB762 (assembly GCF_049179115.1). Classification (NCBI taxonomy): domain Bacteria; kingdom Bacillati; phylum Actinomycetota; class Actinomycetes; order Micromonosporales; family Micromonosporaceae; genus Solwaraspora; species Solwaraspora sp. WMMB762. Next base: position 5,175,559 of record NZ_JBMHMD010000001.1, on the reverse strand, counting down.
CGCCGGCCAGCCGGCGCATCACCTTGCCGCGCCGGTGGTCGGTACGCTGCGCGCAGCCGGCCGAGCAGTGCTCACAGACGCTCGGCGAGGAGACCAGGTCGAACGGGCGGGCCCGGAACCGGTACTGGGCACCGGTGAGCGCGCCGACCGGGCAGATCTGCACCGTGTTGCCGGAGAAGTAGGAGTTGAACGGCACGTCGCCGTCGCCCTCACCGTCCGGCGTCGGTTCGGCGCCGAACGCCTCGTCCCGGTAGACGTTGATCTGCTCGCCGGAGGAGCGGTCCATCAGGTCGATGAAGGCGTCGCCGGCGATCTCCTCGGAGAACCGGGTGCAGCGCTGGCAGAGCACGCAGCGCTCGCGGTCCAGCAGCACCTGGGTGGAGATCTCGACGGGCTTCGGGTACTCCCGCTTGTGCTCGTGGAACCGGGAGTCCGGCCGGCCGGTGGACATCGCCTGGTTCTGCAGCGGACACTCGCCGCCCTTGTCGCACATCGGGCAGTCGAGCGGGTGGTTGACCAGCAGCAGCTCCATGATCCCCTGCTGGGCCTTCTTGGCCACCTCGGAGGTGAGCTGAGTGCGGACCACCATGCCGTCGGCGACGGTCTGGGTGCAGGAGGCGACGGGTTTGCGCTGCCCCTCCACGTCGACCAGGCACTGCCGGCAGGCGCCGGCCGGGGCGAGCAGCGGGTGGTCGCAGAACCGGGGGATCTCGATGCCCAGCTTCTCGGCGACCCGGATCAGCAGGGCGCCCTTGGGCGCGGTGACCTCGACGCCGTCGATGGTCAACGTCACCGTCTCGGTGGTCTTGGCTACCTCTGCCATTAGTGCGCACCTACCAATGCTTTCTCCGACAGCTTCGGTGCCGTGCGGCCCTCGATGTAGTCGAGGTAGTCCTGCTTGAAGTACTTCAGCGAGGACGTCACCGAGCTGGTCGCGCCGTCGCCGAGGCCGCAGAACGAGCGGCCGAGGATGTTGTCGCAGGTGTCGAGCAGGGTGTCCAGGTCCTCGTGGGTGCCCTGACCGGCGAGGATCCGCCGGAAGACCCGCACCATCCAGTAGTTGCCCTCCCGGCACGGGGTGCACTTGCCGCACGACTCGTGGTGGTAGAACTCCAGCCACCGGTAGGTGGCGTACACCGGACAGTCCTGGTCGGAGAAGATCTGGGTGGCGGTGGTGCCGAGGATCGAGCCGGCGCCGGCCACCCCTTCGAAGTCCAGCGGTACGTCCAGGTGCTCGGCGGTGAGCAGCGGGGTCGACGAACCGCCGGGCGTCCAGAACCGCAGCTCGTGACCGGGCTGCATCCCGCCGGCCAGCTCGATCAGCTCGCGCAGGGTGATGCCCATCGAGCACTCGTACTGCCCCGGGTTGGCGATCCGGCCGGAGAGCGAGTAGATCATCGGGCCGGACGACTTCTCCGTACCCATGCTCTTCCACCAGGCGGCGCCACCGAGCACGATGTACGGCACGCTGGAGATGGTGCCGACGTTGTTGACCACCGTCGGGCAGGCGTACAGGCCGTGGGTGGCCGGGAACGGCGGACGCAGCCGGGGCTGGCCACGGAACCCTTCGAGGGAGTCCAGCAGCGCCGTCTCCTCGCCGCAGATGTAGGCACCCGCCCCGCTGTGCACCACCAGGTCCAGGTCGAAACCGGAGCCGAGGATGTCCTTGCCGAGGTAGCCGGCCCGGTACGCCTCGTCGACCGCGTTGCGCAGCCGGCGGGCGGCGTGCACCGCCTCACCCCGGATGTAGATGTAGGCCCGGCTGGCCCGGATCGCGTACGAGGCGATGATGACGCCCTCGACCAGCGAGTGCGGGTCGTACATCATCAGCGGCAGGTCCTTGCAGGTGCCCGGCTCGCCCTCGTCGGCGTTGACCACCAGGTAGTGCGGCTTGCCGTCGCCCTGTGGGATGAACCCCCACTTGAGGCCGGTGGGGAAGCCGGCCCCGCCCCGGCCGCGCAGCCCGGAGTCCTTGATCAGCTTGATCAGGTCGTCCGGGTGCACCGGGTCGGCGTCGCGGCCCCGGCCGTCCGGCGTACCGGTCAGCACCTTGCGCAGCGCGGCGTAGCCGTCGAGCTGCTGGTAGACGTCGATCTTCCAGGCGTCCGGTGACAGCCAACGCTTGGTCAGCACCGGGGTCAGCTTCTGCAGGGTTTCCGGTCGCGGCTGGGTCATCGGGTGCCCTCCTCGCTGCGCGCGTCCCGCAGCGACCCGCGCTGTGGCTGCGAGTTGTCGCCGGCCGGTTTGGCGTCACCGGCGGGCGGGTTGGCGGCGGCGCCGGCCGACTCGGCGGCCTCGGCGTCGCTGTCCGGCTCGGCCCGGTCGGTCGGCACCGTGGTGCCGGGGGCGTCCGGGGCCGGGGTCTTCGCGTCCGGGGCGCGGGTCTCGGCGGCCCGGATCTCCGGCGACTTGGCCTGTGGTGCCTTGACGTCCGGGGCGGTGCTGCCGGTCGCCGCCGGTGCCGGCCGGCTGGGTGCCGGGGCGGGGGCGTCGCCGCTGATCGGCGTGTTCGGGTCGAAGCCGGCGACCGAGACGCCGTGCTGCTGGGCCAGCCGCAGGCCGCGCAGCGTGGGGTCGCCGGCCGGTCCGTCGGCGACCGCGCCCTCGCGGGTGTCGGAGAAGCCGGCCAGCTGCAGCGACATCTCCTTCAGCGTGCACAGCCGGGCACCCCGGGTGGGTGCCGGGCGGCCGCCGGACTGCAGCTCGGCGACGACGCCGAGCGCGATGTCCGGGTCGACCTTGTCGAAGAAGTCGTAGTTGACCGTCATCACCGGGCCGTAGTCGCAGGCGGCCAGGCACTCGGCGTGCTCCAGGGTGATGGTGCCGTCGGCGGTGGTCTCCTCGTGGCCGACACCGAGGTGCTCGCTGAGCGCGTCGTAGACCCGCTGGCCGCCGAGCACGTCGCACATCGTGTTGGTGCAGACGCTGACCAGCCAGTCACCGGTGGGCCGGCGCTTGTACATGGTGTAGAAGGTGGCGACCGCGCTGACCTGGGCCTTGTTGATGCCCAGCGCTTCGGCGCAGAACTCGACGCCGGCCGGCGAGACGTAGCCCTCCTCGGACTGCACCAGGTGCAGCAGCGGCAGCAGTGCCGACCGGGAGCGGTCCGCCGGGTAGCGGGCGATGATCTCCCGGGCCCGGTCGTGCGTTTCCTGACTGAAGCCCATCAGCGGTCACACCCACCCATCACGGGGTCCAACGAGGCGCCCCCGGCGATCACGTCGGCGAGCAGCCCGCCCTCGGCCATGGCCGGGATCGCCTGGAGGTTGACGAAGCTCGGTTCGCGGTAGTGCACCCGGTACGGCCTGGTCCCGCCGTCGGAGACGGCGTGCACGCCCAACTCGCCGCGGGGCGACTCGATGCCGACGTACACCTGGCCGGGCGGCACCCGGAAGCCCTCGGTCACCAGCTTGAAGTGGTGGATCAGCGACTCCATCGACTGACCCATGATCTTGGCGACGTGCTCCAGCGAGTTGCCCATGCCGTCCACGCCGATGGCCAGCTGCGCCGGCCAGGCGATCTTCTTGTCGGCGACCATGATCGGACCGGGCTTGAGCCGGTCCAACGCCTGCTCGATGATCTTCAGCGACTCGCGCATCTCGGCCATCCGGACCAGGTAGCGGCCCCAGACGTCGGCGGTCGGCGTGGTCGGCACGTCGAACTCGTAGTCCTCGTAGCCGCAGTACGGCATGGTCTTGCGCAGGTCCCAGGCCAGCCCGGCGGAGCGCAGCACCGGCCCGGTGACGCCCAGCGCGAGGCAGCCGGTGACGTCGAGCACTGCGACGTTCTGCGTCCGCTCCAGCCAGATCGGCTGCCCGGAGAGCAGGTCCTCGTACTCCTTGAGCCGCTTCGGCATCACCTTGAGGAACTCGCGGATCTTGGCGATCGCCTCGTCCGGCACGTCCTGGGCGACCCCGCCGGGCCGCACGTAGGCCATGTTCATCCGCAGCCCGGAGACCAGCTCGAAGATCTCCAGGATGTACTCGCGCTCCCGGAAGCAGTACAGCATGATCGAGATCGCGCCGAGTTCCAGGCCGGTGGTGCCCAGCCAGATCAGGTGCGAGGAGATCCGGTTGAGCTCCATCATCAGCACCCGGATGGTGTTCGCCCGCTCGGTGACGTCGTCGGTGATCCCGAGCAGCTTCTCCACCGCCAGGCTGTACGCCGTCTCGTTGAAGATCGGCGCCAGGTAGTCCATCCGGGTGACGAACGTGGTGCCCTGCACCCAGTTGCGGTACTCGAGGTTCTTCTCGATCCCGGTGTGCAGGTAGCCGACGACCGTCCGGGCCTCCCGGACGGTCTCCCCCTCCAGCTCCAGCACCAGCCGCAGCACCCCGTGGGTGGACGGGTGCTGCGGCCCCATGTTGACGATGATCCGCTCGTCGGTGAGCGGGTCCGTACCGCCGACCACGGTGTCCCAGTCGCCACCGGTGACGGTGAAGACCTTGCCCTCGTCGGTCTCGCGTTCGGTTGCGTATCCGGCCGTCATTGGTAGCTCCTCCGCTTGTCCGGCGGTGGGATCTCGGCGCCCTTGTACTCCACCGGGACGCCGCCCAGCGGGTAGTCCTTACGCTGCGGGTGGCCCTCCCAGTCGTCCGGCATCAGGATCCGGGTCAGCGCCGGGTGGCCGTCGAAGACCACGCCGAACATGTCGTACGTCTCCCGTTCCTGCCAGTCGGCGGTCGGGTAGACGGCGGTGACGCTCGGCAGGTGCGGATCCTCGGCGGTGACCGCCGCCTCCAGCCGGACCCGACGCCGGTAGGTCATCGAGGTCAGCTGGTAGACGACGTGCAGCCGACGCTCGTCGGCACCCAGGTAGTCCGCCCCGGACACCGAGGAGCAGAGCTCGAAGCGCAGCGCCTCGTCGTCGCGCATCACCCGGCAGACCTCGGCGATCCGCTCCGGCTTGATGTGCAGGGTCAGCTCACCCCGGTCGACCACGACCTTCTCGATCGCGTCGGCGAAGGCCGGGTACGCCTCCTCGAGGGCGTCGCACACCTCGTCGAAGTAGCCGCCGTACGGCCGTTCGCTGCCGGCCACGCTGGACCGGCGACGAACCAGGCCGCCGAAGCCGGACGTGTCGCCGGAGCCCTGGATGCCGAACATTCCCCGGCCGGCCCCGCTGGCCGGTGGGAACTCGGCCGGCGCGCCGCTGGTCGCCCCGACCGGCGGGGCGGCGGCGGGTACGCCACCGCCCGGCTGCTCACTGGGCGCGTTGGTCGGCCCGGTCACTGGATCGTCCTTTCGCTGGTCGACGCGGGAATCACTTCAGCCGCTCCCGGGCGTGCAGGTGGTTCTGGGCCTTCATCCAGTTCTCGATCCGCAGCTGCTCCTCGCGGCCTTCCCGGACGGCCTGCTCCCACTCGGCCCGGCGGGCCTTGTCGGAGCGGTACGACGACGGCATCGCCCCGGGCGCGACCACCGGCACGTCACCGCGGGCCCGGCGGGCCTCCAGCATCTTGCGGCCGTTCGGGCCGAGCGGCTCGTGGCCGATCTTCTCGCGCAGCTTGAGAACCGCGTCGATGAGCATCTCCGGACGGGGCGGGCAGCCGGGCAGGTACATGTCGACCGGCACCACGTGGTCCACGCCCTGCACGATGGCGTAGTTGTTGAACATGCCGCCGCTGGAGGCGCAGACCCCCATCGACAGCACCCAGCGGGGCTCGGCCATCTGGTCGTAGATCTGCCGCAGCACCGGGGCCATCTTCTGGCTGACCCGGCCGGCGACGATCATCAGGTCGGCCTGCCGGGGCGAGGCCCGGAACACCTCCATGCCCCAGCGACCCATGTCGTAGTGCGGGGCACCGGCCGCCATCATCTCGATCGCGCAGCAGGCCAGGCCGAAGGTCGCCCCCCAGACGGAGGTCTTGCGGGACCAGTTGACCAGCTTCTCCACCGAGGTGAGCAGTACGCCGGCGGGGAGTTTCTCCTCGATTCCCATGGTTCCTCCGTCAGTCCCAGTCGAGCCCGCCGCGCCGCCACTCGTACACATAGGCGACCGAGACGGCGACGATGAACAGCGAGACCGCGACGTAGCCGAACGCGCCGAGCGGGTCCAGCGAGACCGCCCACGGGATCAGGAAGATGATCTCGATGTCGAAGATGATGAACATCATCGCGGTCAGATAGAACTTGATCGGGATCCGACCGCCGCCGACCGGCTCCGGGCTGGGCTCGATCCCACACTCGTACGCTTCGAGCTTGGCCCGGTTGTAGCGCAGCGGCCCGGCCAGCCGGGCGGCCGCCACCGAGAACAGCGCGAAGGCCGAGGCGAGGGCGAAGACCCCGACGATGGGTATGTAAGGCGAGAGCGACATGGGCTTCTCCTGCTCGTCCTTCCCTGCCCGCGGTCAGTTTCCAGCGATCCGTGATGTCTCCCGCCGGGACCGGGCGTCGTTGCCCCATCCTGGCGACTACTGCGGTGGGCCGACGGCCCGGGGTGCTGCCGGCGGCGTCACACGGCCGGAGCCACCTTGGTCATCGCGTTGATCATCCGGTCCATCGCGTCCCCGCCACGTGGATCGGTCAGGTTCGCCAGCAGCTTCAGCACGAACCGCATCAGTGTCGGATGCGGCATGCCGTGCTTGGTGGCGATTCGCATGATTTGTGGGTTGCCGATCATCTTCACGAAGATGTTCCCGAGCCGGTAGTAGCCCCCGTAGCGGGCCTTCAGCTCGTTCGGGTAGTGCGCCAGCGCCCGCTCCCGGTCGACGCCGGCCGGCCGGGCCAACGCCTGCACCGCCACCTCGGCGGCCAGCTCACCGGACTCCATCGCGTACGCGATGCCTTCGCCGTTGAACGGGTTGACCATACCGCCGGAGTCACCGACCAGCAGGACTCCCCGGGTGTAGTGCGGAACCCGGTTGAAGCCCATCGGCAGGGCCGCGCCGAGGATCGGGCCGTCGGCGTTGGCCTCGTCGGCCAGCCCCCAGTCCGGTGGCGTGCTGCCCAGCCAGTCGGTCAGCATCCGCCGGTAGTTGGTCTTGCCGAAGGCGCTGGACGAGTTGAGCACACCCAGGCCGACATTGACCCGGCCGTCACCCATGCCGAAGATCCAGCCGTAGCCGGGCAGCAGTTTCTCGCCGCCCTCCCGGCTGCGCAGCTCCAGCCAGGACTCCAGGTACTCGTCCCGGTGCCGCACCGGCGACCGGTAGTACCGCCGGACCGCGACTCCGATCGGCCGGTCCTCGCGCTTGGCCAGCCCCATGGCGAGCGGGAACCGGCCGGAGACCCCGTCCGCGGCGACGATCAACGGGGCATGGAAGGTGGCCGGCTGCTTGTCCGGGCCGACCTCGGCGGTCACGCCGATCGCCCGCCCGGTGGCGTCCAGCACCGGAGCCACCACGTTGGTGTTGGTGTGCAGCACCGCTCCCGCCTCGACCGCCTGCTTCGCCAGCAGGTCGTCGAAGTCCAGTCGGGTGCGGACCAGGCCGTAGTTGGGGAAGCTGGCCAGGTCGGGCCAGTCGAGCTCCAGCCGGATGCCGCCGCCGATCACCCGCAGGCCGCGGTTGTGCAGCCAGCCGGCCTCGGGCGAGGTGTCGACGCCCAGCTTGATCAACTGCTTGACGGCGCGCGGCGTGAGCCCGTCACCGCAGACCTTCTCCCGGGGAAAGGTGGTCTTCTCCAGCAGGAGTACCCGTACGCCGTGCCGGGCGAGGTGGAAGGCGGTCGCGGAACCACCGGGGCCCGCCCCGACGACGATCACATCGGCTTCGGTCTCGCTCACAGCCACCTCCCGTTCGCCTCCCAGTCGCTCGTGAAATGCTTCACAAGCCGTCTCGCAGGTGAGTCTAGAACCGTTAACAGGGCGGCAATCGGTTAGGCGACCCTAACCCTGCGAGGTAGCGACCTCGGCGGGTGACCGACGACCCGAAATCACCCATCGACGGACACCGAGGAGTGACCGACCCGTCGCCCGAGCACCCGGATCCGGCGTACGGCAGCACGGCGCTACTTCCAGGTGGCACGGCGCTACCGCCGGGTGGCGCGGTGCAGCGCCACGATGCCACCGGTGAGATTGCGCCACTGCGCCGACCGCCACCCCGCCGCCGTGATCCGCCCGGCGAGCGCCGCCTGGTCCGGCCACTGCCGGATGGACTCGGCCAGATAGACGTACGCGTCCGGGTTGCTCGCCACCGCACGGGCCACCGCCGGCAACGACCGCATCAGATAGGACAGGTAGAGCGTCCGGAAGGCGGGACTGGTCGGCTGACTGAACTCGCACACCACCAGCCGTCCGCCGGGCCGGGTCACCCGGGCCAGCTCGGCCAACGCGGCGTCGGTGTCGACCACGTTGCGCAGCGCGAACGAGATCGTCACCGCGTCGAAGGTGGCGTCCCGGAACGGCAACGCCAGGGCGTCCCCGGCGAGCAGTGGCACCTGCGGACGGGCCCGGCGGCCGGCCCGCAGCATGCCGAGCGAGATGTCCGAGCCGACCGCCCACACCCCACCCCGGCCGAGTTCGGCGGTGGAGACCCCGGTGCCGGCGCCGACGTCGAGCACCCGGTCGCCGGGGAGCAGGTCGAGCGCCGCCCGGGTGGCCCGGCGCCACCGTCGGTCCTGGCCGAAGGAGATCACCGTGTTGGTCAGGTCGTACCGGCCGGCCACGCCGTCGAACATCGCGGCGACCTCGGCCGGCTGCTTGTCCAGGCCGGCGCGGACCGGCGGCGGGATGTCAGTCACGCCCGACCACTTTGCCAGGCACCCGTCCCGACCTGCGGCGCGGGGCCGGCGGCGCGGGTGACCGAGGCCACATACACTACGGGCGAGGTGGGTTGAACCACCTCGCCCGTAATGCCGTGCGTTATGTGGACGGCCCCCTCGGACCGCTGGAGTACGGCTCCGGCGACCACCGCCATTAGGGGACGTGACCTGCGACGACCAGGGGGACGGCGTCGCGGCGCGGGCGGCTGCCGGAACGTTGTTGACGAGGACGTTAGCGGCCGACGGGAAGCTTCGCGCCCCTCGTGATCAACACGTTATGGCCCCTTGTCCTAAGGTTCGCGCCACCTCGCCGCATCGACAGCGCTGCCCGCCACGACCGGCCGACCACCGGCCCACCCGCCGGTCGAGAAGGGCTGACTGGTCGGCCTCACCAGCCATCCGATCGGACGAATCCGGGCCGGTCAGTGCAGGTCCGGTCGGTCAATGGGCATCCAACCGGTCAGTGCACGTCCAGTCAGTCAGCGCGCGTCAACCAGCGGCAGATCGCGGCGGGCCCCGCCATTGGGCAACGCGATCGACGAGAAGTGCGACACCACCCGCTCGTCGGTCGGGTCGTCCGCCGGATCACGGTGCACAGCGAGGTGGTGGTACTCGGTGTCCCGCTGGGCGGGGATCCGGCCCGCCGAACGGATCATCCAGATCAGCTCGTGCAGGTTCGACCGGTGCCGGGCACCGGCCGAGGAGATCACGTTCTCCTCCAGCATGATCGAACCGAGATCGTCGACCCCCATGTGCAGCGCCAACTGCCCGACGTCCTTGCCGGTGGTCAGCCAGGACGCCTGCAGATGCGCCACCTGGTCGAAGAAGAGCCGGGAGACCGCGATCATCCGCAGGTACTCCAGGGTCGTCGCCTGGGTGCGGCCCTTGAGATGGTTGTTCTCCGGCTGATAGGTCCAAGGAATGAACGCCCGGAAACCACCGGTCCGGTCCTGGACGTCCCGGATCATCCGCAGATGCTCGATCCGCTCCGCGTTGGTCTCCCCGGTGCCCATCATCATCGTGGCGGTCGACTCGATGCCGTGCCGGTGCGCCAGCTCCATGACCTCCAGCCAGCGCGCCCCGGACTCCTTGAGTGGAGCGATCGCCCGGCGGGGTCGGTCCGGCAGCATCTCGGCGCCGGCGCCGGCGATCGAATCCAGCCCGGCGGCCTTGATCCGGGTGATCGCCTCGTCCAGCGAGACGTCGGACACCTTCGCCATGTGCAGGATCTCGCTCGGCCCGATCGAGTGGATCACCAACCGGGGGTACGCCGCCTTGACCGCGCCGAACAGCTGCTCGTAGTACTCCACCCCGAAATCGGGGTGGTGGCCACCCTGCAGCATCACCTGGGTAGCGCCCAGCTCGACCGCCTCGCCGCAACGACGCAGAATCTCCTCGATCGGGTGGGCCCAGCCCTCGGCGTGCTTGGGCGCCCGGTAGAAAGCGCAGAAACGACACGCGGTGACGCAGACGTTGGTGTAATTGATGTTGCGATCGATCAGATAGGTCACGACGTTGTCCGGGTACCGGCGACGGCGCACCGCGTCCGCGGCCTCGCCGAGGGCGTGGAACGGCGCTTCGGTGTAGATCAGCAGCGCCTCCTCGGCGGAGATCCGCCCACCGTCGGCGCCACGCTGCAGGATGCTGTCGATCTCCCGGCTGGTAGTCACGCATGAAGCGTACTGCCATGTCGAGGGAGGGGCAGAGCGACCGGATGACGCCACTGCGCCGCCACCTGCCTCTGGTGATCCTGCTCGCCGCCGGTCTCGGACTGCGGATCGCCTACCTGGTCGCGTATCAGCCGGCGTTCTGGTTCCACGGCGACAGCGGCGAGTACCTGCTGATGCTGCAGCAGCCACTGGAGCCGCACCCGAACCGGCCGATCGGCTACGTGCTGCTGCTGTCCGCGCTACAGCAGACCCGGACACTCGCCGCCGTCGCGGCCGTCCAGCATCTGCTCAGCCTGCTGCTCGCCGTCGGCCTGTACGCCCTGCTGCTGCGCCGGGGCGTGGTCCGCTGGCTGGCCACCCTGGCCGCCGTACCGCTGATCTTCGACTCCCTGGTCCTCACCATGGGGCACTATCTGCTGCCCGACCTGATGTTCATGGTGCTGTTCGCCACCGCCGTCGGGGCGCTGCTCTGGTCGCCCCGCCCCGGTCCGGTGGCGGCCGTCGTATCCGGCGGGCTGATCGCCGTCGCCTGGGTGACCAAACCCACCGCGCTGCCGGTCGCCCTGCTACTCGCCGGCTACCTGGTGGTACGCCGAGTCGGCTGGCGGCCGGTGCTCGGCTATCTGCTCGCCTTCGGTGTGCCGTACATCATGGTGATGGTCTGGATCGGCGACCGGCAGAGCGTCTACAGCGCGCAGAGCGGCACCGCCCTGTACGGCCGGGCCGCGATGATCGCTGACTGCGACCGCATCGAACTGACCGACGAGGAGCGGATCGCCTGCCCGGACCAGCCGCCGGACCAGCGTTGGGACCGGGCCGACGCGTTCTTCTGGCGGCGGCCGGCCCGACTCGGCGACTGGGTCTACACCCCGGAGGGCGCCCGGGTGCTGACCAGCTTCTCCCGGTCGGTGATCAGCCAGCAGCCCGGCGACTACTTCGCGACGGTCGGCCGGGAGAGCGCCGCACACTTCGTCCCCGGCCTGTACCTAGGGCCGATGAACGAGTGCCTGCGGCAGCGCTTGGTGCCGCCGGTCCGGTTCCGCTCCGCCGACGTGCGGGTCGAGCAGAACTGTCCGCCGGCCCAGGCGTCCAGCGGGTTTCAGGCGGCGGTCGCCGAGCCGGTCGTCGCGGACCCGGCCACCCCGCTGACCCGGACGCTGCACCAGTACGGCCGCTGGACCCGGGGCATCCCGGTGGTGATGTCGTTGGCGGTGCTGCTGACCGTCGCGGCGCTGGCCGCCGGGCGGCGGGTCGCCGGCTGGATCCGGCTCGACACCGTACTGCTGGTGGTCGCCGGCCCCGGGTTGGCCGTGTTCACCGTGGCGATCGGCATGTACGAGCCCCGGTACGCGCTGCCGGCCCTGCCGCTGGCGGCGGCGGCCGCGACCCTGGCCGTCCAGGGGCTGATCCACCGCGACGCGCCCACCCGGCCGGAGACGGTCGGACCGCAGGGGACAGTCGGATCTGCGACGCGAGACACCGACGGGGCGGCGGGCCGACCAGCCGGCCGGGCAGACTCTGGCGATGCCCCGCGCCCGGCGGATCCCGCGTGAGCTGAGTATCGGCCCGTTCTCCGGCACCCGCGCAGTGGCCGCCGGACTACTCACCCGGCGGATGCTCGCCGGCCGGACGTGGCGCCGTGTGCTACCCGACGTGTACGTGCACGCAGCCGTCTTCGACGCCGACGACCACCGAATGTGGTGCGAGGCGGTGGCGCTGAAACTGCCGCCCGGCGGGGCGGTCCGAGGGCTGAGCGCCGCGTATCTGTGGGGTGTCGACCTGCTGCCCCGCGACAGCCCGGTGCACGTCGATCTGCCACCGACGGCGCGGCTGTGGCGCCACCCCCGTGTCGCGGTCACCCATCACGCGCTCGAGCCGGCCGACATCACCACCCTGTTCGGCGGGATACCGCTGACCATTGAGGTGCGTACCGGCTTCGACCTGGGGCGCATGCTGCCCCGCGCCGACGCGCTCGCCGCACTCGACGCGCTGCTGCGTCATCGGTCGTTCCGCCGCGAGGCACTCGTCCGCTACCTCGACGCCCACCCGGGCCGACGCGGCACGGCACAGTTGCGGGAACTCGTCGCCTTGGCCGAGCCGCTGAGCGAGTCGCCGATGGAGTCCCGGCTGCGGCTGTTGCTGCATGATGCCGGCCTGCCCCGTCCGGTCCCGCAACACGAGGTACGGACACTGCCGCACGCCTCAGCGGCCTCGGCGACATTAGCGGCTTCGGCGACCTCGGCGACCCTAGGCGCGCCGCCGTCGGCGGGACGGCACGGGACACGCGGACGTTTCCTGGCCCGCGTCGATCTCGCCTACCCGCGCTGGCGGATCGCCATCGAGTACGAGGGCGACCACCACCGGGAGCGTACGACGTTCCGCCGGGATGTGGCCCGCTACAACGCGCTGCGGGCGGCCGGCTGGCTGGTGCTGCGGTTCACCGCCGACGACGTACTCCGGCAAAGTGGACAAGTCGTGCGGGATGTTCGGCAGGCGATCGCCGAGCGGGCCACGAGTTGAAGGCCAGGCACCTTTCGTCAGCACTTTGAGGTATCTGACCTTCAACTCGAACGGTAGGCAGGGGCAGCACGACAGGACAGGCAGCACGAAAGAAAGGGGCAGCGAGGTGCGACGGGTGTCGGTGATGGGGGCGCCGGGGTCGGGCAAGTCGACCCTGGCCGCCGAGTTGGCCGTACGGCTCGGCGTGCCGCACGTCGAGTTGGACGCCCTGTTCCACCAGCAGGACTGGCAGCCGACGCCGGAACCGGAGTTCCGGGAACGGGTGACGGCGGTTGTCTCCGGCGACGGCTGGGTGGCGGACGGCAACTACTCGACGGTGCGCGACCCGATCTGGCGGCGAGCCGACACGGTGATCTGGTTCGACCTGCCGCGCCGGCAGGTGATGCAGCAGATCGTCCGACGCACGGTACGCCGCGCGGCGCGCCGGGTGGAACTGTGGAACGGCAACCGGGAACGCTGGTCAAACGTGTTCAGCCTTGATCCGGAGGAATCGATCATCGTCTGGGCCTGGCAACAGCACGCCCGTTACCGCAGCCGGCTGCAGGAGGCTTCGGTCGACCCCCGATGGAGCCGGTTGCGGTTCATCCGACTCACCTCCCACGCGCAGGCCCGCCAACTGCTCGACCAGCTCGATCGACGATCATCCCCGTGACGCCCCGACAGCCGTCGTGGCCAGCGACGTCAGGCGTCGTAGTCGGCGGTGAGCGTCGGCGTGGTTGGCGTGGACTGGCAGGTCAGCACATAACCGGCGGCCACCTCGTCCGGCTCCAGGGCGTAGTTGCGGGCCATCGTCACCGCGCCGTCGACGATCTTCGCCCGGCAGGTGGAGCAGACCCCGCCCTTGCAGGCGTACGGCAGCTCGGACCGGACCCGCAGGGCCGCGTCGAGCACCCGCTCCCCCGGCCGCGTCCGCACCGTCGACGCCCGCCCGTCGAGCAGTACGGTCACCTCGGTGCCGGCCGTCTCCGCGCCGGCGCCCCCGGCCGGTGCGGTGTCCCCGGCCGATGCGGCGTCCCCGGCGTGGAAGAGTTCGCTGTGTACGGCACCATCCGGCACGCCCCGCTCGGCGAGCACCTGCCGGGCCGCCATGACCAGCCCATATGGTCCGCAGAGAAACCATTCGTCTACTTGATCGCCCGGCACCACGGTGTCGAGCAGCCGGTCGAACCGGGCGGCGTCGATCCGCCCGGTGAGCAGCTCCGCGTCCTGCGTCTCCCGGGTCAGCACGTGCACCACCTGCAGCCGGTCCGGGTACCGGTCCTTCAGGTCGGCGATCTCGTCGGCGAACATCACGGTGTGCGCGGACCGGTTGCCGAAGATCAGACTGAACCGACTGTCCGGCTCGGTGGCCAGCCCGGTGGCGAGCAGGGACAGCACCGGGGTGATGCCGGAGCCGGCGGCCAGCGCGCCGTAGTACCGGCTGCGGCCCGGTTTGAACCCGGTGGTGAAATGCCCGAGCGGCGGCATCACCTCCACGGTGGCCCCGGCGGCGAGTTGGCGCACCGCGTACCCGGAGAAGGCGCCACCGGCGACGTGCCGCACGCCGATCCGCAGCCGGCCGTGGTCGGCAAGCTCCGCCGGGGTCGAGCAGATGGAGTACGAACGGCGGATCTCCGGGCCACCGGCCGGCTCGACCAGCCGTACGGTCAGATGCTGTCCGGCCCGGAACCGGTACGCGTCACGCAGCTCGGGCGGTACGGCGAAGGTAACCGCCACAGCGTCGGCGGTGAGCTGATCGACGCTGGCGACCGCCAGCGGGTGGAACACCGGACGCCGTCGCGCCGGTCGGCTGATCGTCACCGCCATCAGAACGCCTTCATCTGCTCGAACGGCTCGGTGCAGTCCTGACACCGCCACAGCGCCTTGCAGGCCGTGGCACCAAATCGGCTCAGCTGCTCGGTGCGCGGTGAGCCGCAGGCCGGGCAGCGTACGGCCAACGGGACCGGCACTGGACCGGTGGCGGCCGGCGCAGGTGGGACGATCCCGACGGCGGCGAGCTTGTGCCGGCCCGCCTCGGTGATCCAGTCGGTGCTCCACGCGGGCGCCAGTTCGGTGACGACCGCGACGTCGGTGAAGCCGGACCGGTGCAGCGCCGCCCGGATCTCGGCCCGGATCAGCTCCATCGCCGGGCACCCGCTGTAGGTGGGAGTGATCGTCACCCGGACCGCGCCGGTGGCCTCGGTGACCTCGACGGCGCGGAGGATGCCGAGCTCGGCGATGGTGAGTACGCGGATCTCCGGGTCGACGACGGCTTCGACCGCCGCCCGGGCTGCCGACCCGGCCCCGCCAGCGGCCGAGCTGTCGACGCCGGTAGCCGAGCTGGCCCCGCCGGCGGTTGCGGGGCTTCCGGTCACCATCGCGCACCCGGGTGGGCCCGGTGCACCACCTGCATCTCGGCCAGCAGGTACGACAGGTGTTCGGTGTGCCGGCCCAGCCGACCGCCGCCGGGCCGCCAGCCGCCACCAGGCGCGGCCAGGGTCGCTTCGGCAAGGATGGGACCGACCGTGGCGAGCCAGTCGGACCGCAGGTCGGCCAGGCCGCTGCCGGGCACCGGGGCGACCAGCTCATAGGTGTACGGCCAGAGTTCGTCGACCGCGTGCTGCATGCGGCGGTGCGACTCCTCGGTGCCGTCGCCGAGCCGCAGGGTCCACAGCCGCGCGTGGTCGAGGTGGTAGGCGGACTCCTTGGCCGCCTTGCCGGCGATCGCGGCGAGCCGCTGGTCGGTGCCGGCGCTCAGCACGGCGTAGAGCCGGACCTGGTACGCGGCGAGGAACAGCAGCTTGCCGATGGTCACCGCGTAGTCGTCGTCCGGCAGCTCCACCAGCAGGCAGTTGCGAAACTCCTGGTCGGAGCGGAGAAACGCCAGGGTGTCCTCGGTGACCGGCTGGTCGGCCGGCGCGGCCGGCACCGCATCGGGGGTGAGCTGCTCGGCGGCGTACGACAGCAGCAGCCGGGCCACGCCGAGCTGGTCGAGCGCGATGTTGGTGAGCGCGACATCCTCCTCCAGCTCGGGGGCGCGGGCGCACCAGGCGGCCAGCCGCTGAGCGGTGATCAACGCATCGTCGGCCCAGCAGAGCAGCTGGTCGGGGGGTGTCGTGGTCACAGGTGCCGCGCTCCGTCCGGCACCTGGTAGAAGGTCGGGTGCCGGTAGACCTTGTCGGCCGCCGGGTCGAAGAAGGCGTCCTTCTCGTCGGGGCTGGACGCGGTGATCGACTCCGCCGGTACCACCCAGATCGAGACGCCTTCCTGCCGGCGGGTGTACAGGTCGCGGGCGTGCCGCAGGGCGAGCGTCGCGTCCGGCGCGTGCAGGCTGCCGACGTGGGTGTGGGCAAGCCCGCGCCGGGACCGGATGAAGACCTCCCACAGCGGGGTGGGCGGGGTCCGGGCCGGTTCGCCGCTCATCCGGCACCCACTCCGACCGGCGGAGCGCCCACTCCGGCCGCCGCGACGCCGGCTCCGGCCGCCGCGACGCCGGCTTTCCGCCGGCCGGCCTGCTTCTCCGCGTACGCCCGGGCCGCCTCGCGGACCCAGCCGCCGGCGGCGTGCGCGGCCCGCCGGTGGGCGAGCCGCTGCCGGTTGCACGGCCCGTCGCCGCGGATCACCCGGAGCAGTTCGTCGTAGTCCGGCGGGGTGAAGTCGTACGCCTGACGCTGCTCGTTCCACCGTAGTTCGGGATCGGGCAGGGTGAGCCCGAGCGGGCCGACCTGCTGGACGCACATGTCCACGAAGCGTTGGCGCAGCTCGTCGTTGGAGAACCGCTTGATCTTCCAGCGCATCGACTGGCCCGAATGGGTCGAGTCGGCGTCCGGCGGCCCGAACATCGCCAGCGACGGGTACCACCAGCGGTCCACCGCGTCCTGGGCCATCTGATGCTGAGCCGGGGTGCCGTGCGCGAGGGTGTGCAGGATCTCGTAGCCCTGCCGCTGGTGGAACGACTCCTCCTTGCAGATGCGGATCATGGCGCGGGCGTACGGGCCGTATGAACATCGGCACAGCGGGACCTGGTTGATGATCGCCGCGCCGTCCACCAGCCAACCGATCGCGCCGACGTCTGCCCAGGTCAGCGTGGGGTAGTTGAAGATGGAGCTGTATTTCTGCCGGCCGGCGAGCAGCAGGTCGACCAACTCTTCCCGACTGATGCCGAGGGTCTCCGCCGCGGCGTACAGGTACAGCCCGTGGCCGACCTCGTCCTGGACCTTTGCCAGCAGGATCGCCTTGCGGTGCAGGCTGGGCGCCCGGGTCAGCCAGTTGCCCTCAGGCTGCATGCCGATGATCTCGGAGTGCGCGTGTTGCGCGATCTGCCGGATCAGTGTGCGCCGGTAGCCGTCCGGCATCCAGTCGCGCGGCTCGATCTTCTGGTCGGCGTCGATCATCTCGATGAAGTCCCGGTCGGGATCGCCCGGTTTGTCGGGACAGGTCGGATCGTCGGCGGCCCGTGGACCGGGGATCCGGCCGCGCAGCGCCGCGTCGCGCAGGGCAGCTTCGGCGGCCTCGACCTCGTCGAGAATCCCACTGCTGGCGCCACTCACCGTCTGGGCGTCGTCACCGTCCACCGACATAGTGTTACAAGAAACCCCAGTCGCAGCCAAGCCCTGTAACAGCACTCGAAAAATCTTCATCGCCAGAGATTGGGCCGGCACAACGAGTGACCGGATGTGCCCCCGCAAACATGACTTTTATCCACTTATTATCCTGAAAATACTCAGCTAACCGGACGAATCAGGTGTATTCGTCACTCATCCCCTGAGATCTCCGGCGCGCGAGGGCTGGCACTCCGAGATTCGCCCCGTAAACTGCCCAATGGCGCGGCGGCGTCGAGGCGCGCACCGGCCCACCTGACCCACATTTGTCGGAAAAACCCGCACCTCCAGAAACACCCGGTACGAGGACCTTCCCTCACCGACGTAACCCGCCAGAGCACCGACGAGCTGAAATCACCGATTCACTCCCCGGAGCCGCCTTCCATGAGTTCACGCGTGACACTCACTGTCGTGCTGGCAGCCCTGGTGGTCGGTGCCGTTCTGGTGGTCCCCACCGCCTCGGCCCGGTTCGTCGGCGGGCCCGGGCCGGACGCCAACCGGTCCGCCGTCGAGCTGACCGATCCGGCCCTCGCCATGGCCGAGTCCCCCGAGCCGCCGGCCGTTCCGACGTTGCGGGCCGTACCGGTCTCGGTCCCGGTCGACGGTTTCATGACCTGGGCGCTGCTGGACCGCGACAGCGGCGAGATCGGCGGCTCGGCCAACATGACCGAGACCAGCTCCACCGAATCGATGATCAAGATCTGGATCGTCGCTGACTACCTGCGGAGACTCGACGACGCCGAGCCCAAGCCCGAGGTTCTGCAGCAGGCCAGCCTGGCCATCCGCGACAGCGACGACCGGGCCACCGACCGGCTGTACTACGAGGCCGGTGGCGACGAGGTCCTCGCCCGGATGATCAAGATGTGCGGCCTGCAGCAGACCCGGATGGTCGTACCGCCGAAGGAGGACCACGTCTGGTGGAGCTACACCCAGATGTCCGCCCGCGACGCCGTGCTCATGGGCGAGTGCGTCAAGAACGGCACCGCCGCCGGCCCTTTTTGGACCGACTGGGTGCTCGACGAGATGTCCCAGGTACGGGGCGGAACCGCCGCGTCCGAGCAGGAGACCGCCTCCGGCGGGGGCCGCTGGGGCATCATCGACGGCCTGCCGGAGAGCCTGCTGCGGGAGTCGCCGGTCGGCATCAAGAACGGTTGGACGCTGATCTGGGCGGACGGCCTGTGGCATCTCAACTGCCTGGCCGTACACGACGACTGGGTGCTGGCGGTGATGACCCGGTACCCGGGCCGCTACGGCCTCGAGTACGGGTCGGGCATCTGCCGCGAGGTAACCCGGCAACTCGTCACCCCACACGTCGGCGCCGCCATCCAGCTGCCCGCCGAGCTGCCGCCCCCGGCGACACCGGCCGGGTGACATGCCACCCACCTCCTGGATTCCGTCGACCCGCCGGCTGCGCCGGTTGTTCACCAGCCGACCTGGTCGGCTGGTGACCGGGCAAGTTGGCGGCGTGGCCCGCCACTCCCGGGCCGGGTGGCGTACCCCGCTGATCGTGATCGGTGTCGTCGCTCTGGGCGTCGCCGGTATCGCCGGGTTGCGGCTGGTTCCCGACGCGCCGTTGGCCGCCGCCGACGACGAGCCGAGCGACCAGCAGTCCCGCTGGCGTCAGCCGGCGTCAACCTTGACGGTCGGCCCGAGCGAGAGCCCGACTCCGGAGCCCGACCCGACGCTGTCACCGCTGGCCATCGCGCCGACCACGGTACGGCTGGACGGCATCGACGGCTGGTGGTCGTGGGCGATGCTCGACCAGCGGACCGGAGAGATCCACGGATCGGCCAACCTGGCCGAGACCAGTACCACGGCGTCGCTGATCAAGGCGTGGATCGCGGCCGACTACCTGCGTACCTCGGCCGAGGCGGGCCGGTCGCCGAGCGACTTCCGGATGCGGCAGCTCGAAATCATGATCAGGGACAGTGACAACCAGGTCGCTGAGGAGCTGTGGCAGGAGATCGGCCGAACCGCCGCGACCGAGCGGATGATCCGGATCTGCGGGCTCACCGACAGCCGCAGCTCGACCGAGAACCGGTGGAGCACCACCCGGCTCTCCCCCCGCGACGTGGCCCGGATCGGGGCGTGCATCGTCGACGGCCGGGCGGCCGGCGCCGAGTGGACCGACTGGCTGCTGACCGAGATGCGCAGCGTACGCAGTCCAGGCGATTTCGGGGTGATCGAGGCGTTCCCGACAGACGACGCCGACGGGATCGCCATCAAGAACGGCTGGGTGATCCGCGACGATGAGCAGGAGTGGCACGTCAACTGCCTGGCGATCGGCGACGGGTGGACCATTGGGGTGATGACCCGGTTCCCGGCCGACCGGCCGTTCACGTACGGCGGGCAGATCTGCCGCGCGGTGACCGAGCAGCTGCGGGCAGCGATGACCGCCTCGGTCGGGCACTGAACCGTCGGGGCCCGGTCAGGGCAGAGAGCAAGCGGTCAGGGCAGGAAGAACTCTGGACCGGCCGGCGGCAACGCCGGGGCGGCACCCGACCGGGCCGCCCGCCGGGCGAACTCCCGCAGCCCGGCCACCTGCCGGTCGCCGAGCGAAAAGTCCAACGCCCGGAAGTACGACGCCAGGGTCGGCGCGTCGAACGGCTCCCACCGAGCGGCGGACCGCGCCACCTCGTCGAGCTCGGCGAGGCACAGGTCACGCGACCGCAGGAACGCCTGGTGGACCTCCTTGACCTGGCCTGGGTGGGCAGCGGCGAAGTCACGGCGGACCGCCCAGACGGCGAAGACCATCGGCAGCCCGGTCCAGTCCCGCCACGCCTGCCCCAGATCGGTGACGGCCAGACCGCGCTCCGGCGCCTCGTGGTGGGCCCGCAACGCGACGTCGCCGATCAGCACGGCGGCGTCGGCCTCCAGCAGCATCTGGGTGACGTCCGGCGGGCAGGTGAAGTAGTCCGGTTCGACGCCGTACCGCTCGGCCAGCAGCATCCGGGCCAGCAGCACACCGGTCCGTGAGGTGGAGCCCAGCGCCACCGGGCGGCCGGACAATTCGCCCAGTGGCCGGGTGGCGACGACGTTCACCGACAGCACCGGCCCGTCGCTACCTACCGCGATGTCCGGCAGTAGCAGGAACTGGTCGGCGTGCCGCAGGTACTCGACCAACGAGATCGGGCCGATGTCCAGGTCCCCGGCTACCAGGGCGGCACCGAGCCGTTCCGGGGAGTCCTTGTGCAGGTCGACGTCGAGCAGCGCGCCGGAGCGCATCAGCCCCCAGTAGATGGGCAGGCAGTTCAGGAACTGGATGTGCCCGACCCGTGGTCGGCGCAGCCCGCCGCCCTCGCCCCCGTCACCGTGACTCATGATCTCCACGGTAGCCGTCGGGCGGTCGCCACGCCCGGCGGCGGCCCGGCCTGTGGCGCACCCCGCACCCCCGGACACCCCGTCGAGCAGATCGGCCGGCAACCCCGTCGCGCCGACGTAGCGGGGAAATCTGGTTGACCCGCGACGGGCCAGGGGTAAAGTCGATGGCCGCTTGACGGCCGCGGTGAGTCGCACCGCAGCGGACGTCCCCCGCGCCGGGCACCGGCCGACCCGGTTCCGGACACGCGAGCGAGCACGCCGGCGATCCAGCCAGGAGTCAGCATGCCCGCACCCGACCTCGACCGCCCCGCACCCGACCCCCGCCCCACACCCGACCCCCGCCCCACACCCGACCGCCCCGCACCCGATTTGGACGGCGAACTCGCCTCCGAACGCGCCCATCTGACCGCGTCCCGCGCCGCCCTCGCCCGGATGCGCAACCGGGCCGAAGCCCTGTTCAGCACCGGCGACCGGGTCGCCGGGGACGCGTACACCGCCGAGACCCTGGGCCGGCACCTGGCCCGCCGGGTCGCCGAGCTGGCCGACAACCCGGACACGCCGCTGTTCTTCGGCCGGCTCGACGTCGAAGACGATCCCGATCCCGATCCCGATCTCGATCTCGATCTCGATCTCGACGAGATTGACGACGACCTCGTGCCAGGTCATGAGCCCGATCCGGGCGGGCCGCGGAGCGGCCGGCACCAAATCAGCCGGCACCACATCGGCCGCCGGCATGTCGCCGACGACACTGGCGAGCCACTGGTCCTCGACTGGCGGGCGCCGATCAGCCGGGCCTTCTACCAGGCCAGCGCCCGCGACCCGCAGCGGGTACGGGTCCGCCGCCGGTTCGGCTACGCCGGCGGCGAACTCACCAGCTTCGAGGACGAACACCTCGACCGGGGCGAGGAGCTCGGCACCGCCTCACGCATCCTGACCACGGAGATCGAGCGCCCCCGGGTCGGCCCGATGCGGGACATCGTCGCCACCATCCAGCCCGAACAGGACGAGCTCGTCCGGGCCGAGCTGGCCGAGTCGATCTGCGTGCAGGGCGCGCCCGGCACCGGCAAGACCGCGGTCGGCCTGCACCGGGCCGCCTACCTGCTGTACGCGCACCGGGAACGGCTACGCAAGGCCGGAGTGCTGATCGTCGGGCCGAACCGGGTGTTCCTGTCCTACATCGCCAACGTGCTGCCCGCCCTCGGTGAGGTCGAGGTGGCCCAGTGCACGGTCACCGACCTGATCGACTCGGTGCCGGTACGGGCCGAGGACACCCCGGCCGCCGCCGCGATCAAACACGACCCCAGGATGGCGCAGGTGCTGCGCCGCGCCGTCGAGACGTACCTCGGCGAACCGGACGAGTCGATCGTGGTGCCGGACGGCTCCTACCGCTGGCGGATCGGCGTCGAGGCGTTGCACCGCATCGTGCGGACGGTCCGTGAGGAGGATCCGCCGTACCGGATCGGTCGGGAACGGGTGCAGGCCCGGATCGTCGCGCTGCTGCAACGCCAAGCCGAGACCCGGCGCGCCGAATCACCGAGCGACGCCTGGCTGCGGCGGATGGCCCGGGTGGCCCCGGTGCGCGCCCGGCTGGACCGGGTCTGGCCGGCGCTCACCCCGACCGGGGTGGTGTCCACGCTGCTCACCGATGCGCAGCGGCTGGCGGCGGCCGCCACCGGTCTGCTCGACGAGGCCGAACAGGCGGCGCTGCTGCGGCCGCCGGCCAGGTCGGTCCGCACCACCAGATGGACCGAGGCCGACCTGGTGCTGATCGACGAGGTCGCCGGGCTGCTCGACCGGCCGACCGGGTACGGGCACGTGGTGATCGACGAGGCGCAGGACCTGTCGCCGATGCAGTGCCGGGCGATCGCCCGGCGCAGCGAACACGGCTCGGTCACCCTGCTCGGCGACCTGGCGCAGGGCACCGCCCCGTGGGCGGCCACCGACTGGCAGCGCACGCTGACCCACCTCGGTCGGCCCGACGCCCCGGTGGTGCCGCTGACGGTCGGCTTCCGGGTGCCGGCGGTGGTGGTCGAGCTGGCCAACCGGCTGCTGCCGGCGCTCGCAGTGGACGTACCACCGGCGGTGTCGCTGCGTCGCGACGGGTCGCTGTCGCTGCGTACGGTCGACGATCTGACCGGTGCCACGGTGGCCGAGGTACGCGCGGCGCTGACGCACGACGGCTCGGTCGGGGTGATCGCCGCCGAGTCCGCGGTGACCGGCCTGCACGAGGCGCTGACCGCCGCCGGTGTCGAGGTCACCGGAGCCGCCGGCGACCCCGGGATCCGGGTGTCGGTGGTCGCCGCGACCGAGGTGAAAGGGCTGGAGTACGACCACGTGGTGGTGGTCGAGCCGGCCGGTATCGTCGCGGCCGAGCCGCGTGGGCTGCACCGGCTGTACGTGGTGCTGACCCGGGCGGTGTCCCGGTTGACGGTGCTGCACGCCGAACCGTTGCCACCCGCGCTTACCGACCACGCCCGGACCGACCACCGGCACTGACAGAACCGACCGGCGGTACTAGCAGAACGGCGCGCGCCACACCGCCCGCCCCCTCCAGGTTGGCCCGGCGACAGCTGGGAAACAATCGCCAGGTGAGCGATGGAGGGACGGCCGGGCAGGACCGCGCCGGTGGCGGCGGCCGGCGGCTGCTCGGTTTCCTGCTCGCTGTGCTCCCGGTCGCCGTGGTGCCGTTGACCGCCGAGGTGCTGCGACACCGGCTGCCGGACCGGCTGCCGATGCACTGGAACACGGCCGACGTGGTCGACGCGACCAGTTCGCTGACGAACAGCGTGACCGGCTACACGATCGGCGCGGCCGCCGGGGCGGTGCTCGCCGCAGTCGGGGTGCTGCCGCTCGGGCTGCGGTGGCAGCTGCGGCGGTGGCTGATCACCATCGGCGCGGCGGTCGCCGGGTTCGTCGCCGGGATCTGGCTGACCACCGTGGCACTGTCGGTCGATGTACTGGACCCGACCCGGGCACCGGCGCCGAGCTGGCACATTCCCGCGCTGATGGTCGGGGTGACCGGTTGGACGGTGCTGGCGTACGCGGCGTGCGGTTCGCCGCCGGCCCGGCCGGCGGCGGACGGCCGACCCGCCGCCGAGCTGCCCCGGGTGCCGCTGCCGGCCGACGGTGCCGGGTGGACCGAGCAGACGTCGGTGTCCCGCACCGGGCTGTGGATCCTGGTCCCGTTGCTGCTGCTCGCCGGGGTCCTGGCGGTCTGGATCAACGTCTGGGTGGCCAGCCCGGTGCTGCTCACCGTGGCGTTGGTGATGCTGCTGCTGGTCAACCGGCTGACCATCGACCGGCAGGGCATCCACATCGGCTTCGGACCGTTCGGGTGGCCGCGGATCAGCGTGCCGGCGCGGGAGGTCGTCGGGGCCGTCCAGACGACGGTACGGGTGTCCGAATGGGGCGGCTGGGGCTACCGCTACCACCCCGACACGCGGGGACGTGCCCTGATCACCCGATCCGGTCCGGGCATCCGGGTGCAACTGTCCGGTGGGCGCTACCTCGTGTTGACCACCCGGGAGCCGCAGACCGCAGCCGGTCTGGTGAACACCGTCGCCGACCTCGCCGACCGCTGATTCCGGTCCCGCGGGCTCACAGGCCCGTCGGCCAGCCGCTCGACGACTGGCCGGACGGGTTGAACACGGTGTGCAGCTCCGCCGCCACCCGGTCCTGGGCCGCCTCCGCCACGTCCAGCACCGCGCCCATCCCGAAGAACTCGTGCGGTACGCCGTCGTAGTGGATGTGCTCGACCGGTACCCCGGCCGCCCGCAGCCGCTGCGCGAACGCCTGCCCCTGGTCGCGCAGCGGATCCCGTTCCACGGTCAGCACCACCGCCGGCGGCAGACCGGCGAGCCGTTGCACCGGCAGGTCAAGCAACGCCACCCGGGGGTCGTCGAGCATCTCCGGGCGAGGGAAGGCGTGCCGGGCGAACCAGCTCAGCATCGGGCGGTTCAGCGGTGCCGCGTCGGCGGCGTCCACTCCGGAGCCGTCGTCGACCGTCACACTGGTCACCGGGTAGATCAGCACCTGCAGCAGCGGCAGCCGCTGACCGGCGTCGCGCAACTGCAGGCAGGTGGCCACCGCCATGTTGCCGCCAGCGGCCTCGCCGGCGATGGCGATCCGCTCCGGGTCACCGCCGATCTCCCCGGCGTTGTCCAGCAGCCAGCGGGTCGCGGCGAGCACGTCGTCGTGGGCGGCCGGGAACGGATGCTCCGGGGCGTGCCGGTAGTCCACCGCCACCACCAGACACCGTTCCTTGTTGCACAGCGCCCGGGGGGTGGCGTCGTAGGTGTCCAGGCTGCCCACCACCCACCCACCCGCGTACAGGTAGATCAGCACCGGCAGGCCGCCGGCCGGTGACGCCGACGTCGGCCGGTAGACCCGCAGGGTCAGTTCCCCGCCGGGACCGTCGATGGCGAAGTCGAAGACCGAGTCGACCGGCTCCCGTTCCGCCAGGTCCCCCCGGTCGGTACGGATCCGGGCCACCGCGTCGGACAGGGTCGGCTGGCGCCGCGCCTCGGCCGGATCGAGGATCTCGGTGGGCCGGGGGCCGAGCGCGGCGAACGCGTCCAGCAGCGCCTGCGATTGCGGTTCCAGCAGCCCGGACGCGTCGGTGGCGAACCAGCCACGCCGCCCCGAGGTCCGGTCGCGGAGCCGGTCGACCAGCGCGGCCGGGCCGCTCAGCAGCCGACTGCTGCGGGAGGTGTTCGGTGTCTGCGGATGCGGATGGGTGGGTGCACGGTACTTGGCGGCGGTGAACTGCGCCCCGAGTTCGGCCATCCGCTGCGGACCGACCGCGGCCCGCAGTGCCGGCAACAGCACCCCCTCCTGGTCGGCGGCCTGCCGGCGAACGTCGGCGATCAAATGGTTGAGCGCTTCTTCGAAGTCCAGGTTCCCGGGTCTGGACCGGTCGATCTCGGCCGCCGCCTCCTTGATCCGCTGACGGGTGTCCCGCCCCCGCTGGACCAGCTCGGCCGCCGACCCGGCAGTCAATCGCCGACCGGCCGGACCGTCAGTTGACGCGCCGTCGACGGACAACCGGTTGGTCACCGTCGGCTCGTCGAAGACCGGGTCGAGGACCTGTTCCTCGGCCGCCAGGTGCATGGAGATCCGGTAGACCACCTGGTCTGCCAGGATCCGCCGGTCGCCCTGGCCTGTCTCCAGCCGCCGGAAAAGCTGGTCCAGCAGGACGTGATCGTCGTTGATCGCCCGGTCGATGTCGCCCGGCAACACCTCGATCACCCGTACCATCGTTCTCCCCCGCTGTCCCGCGTCCCGGCCGCTGTCCCGCGTCCCGGCCGGTGTCCGGCACCCCGCCTGGCTTCGGTCGGTAACATCAGCCCGGCGCACGGTTACCCTCGGCGCGGGCCATGATTCCGCGCGACGGGCGATTGCTTCGGCGAATCTCCCCCGACCGTCGTCGACCGGGTGCCAGGATTCGGTCAGCAGGGTCCACCCAGCCGATCAGCAGGAGGAAATCCGCCATGTCCGTCGCCGCGGCCGGGGTGCCCGCCTGGGTCGACCTCGGTACCTCCGACCTGCCCGGTGCGATCCGGTTCTACGGCGAACTGTTCGGCTGGTCCGCGCAGCCGCCCGACGGTCCGGACGCCGAGGGATACACCCTGTTCAGCAAGGACGACAAACTGGTCGCCGGGGCCGGCTCGGTCGCCACCGACGGGCAGCCGCCGACCTGGACCACGTACATCGGCACGCTCGACGCCCAGGCGAGCGCCAAGCTCGTCGAATCGGCCGGCGGCACCGTGCTGATGCCGCCGTTCGACGTGCTCGACCGGGGCCGGGCGGCGGTCTTCACCGACCCGGCCGGGGCCAGCTTCGCCGTCTGGCAGCCGCTGTCCATGGCCGGCGCGGAGCTGGCGAACGTGCCCGGCTCACTCTGCTGGAACGAGCTGACCACCCGCGACCCGGAGGGCGCGAAGGAGTTCTACGGCGCGGTCTTCGACTGGGAGACCCGGGACACCCCGTTCCCGCCGATCATGTACACCGAATGGCTGGTCGAGCAGCAGCCCGTCGCCGGGATGATGCCGATGGTCGGCGACGACTGGCCGGCGGACCTGCCGGCCCACTGGATGGTGTACTTCGCGGTGAACGACTGCGATGCCACCGCCGAGCACGCCGCCGCGCTCGGCGGCACCGTCTCAGTCCCGCCCACCGACCTGCCGCACGGCCGGTTCGCCGTGCTCAACGACCCGCAGGGGGCCTTCTTCTCGGTGATCCGGATCGCCGGCGACTGACGGTTCTGGACGGGGAACGGGCCGGTCCGTGCCGGGAACGTCCCGGTCGCGGACCGGGACGACCAGCGGGCCGTGCGCGCCGGGCAGCACCCGCACCCGGGCCCGGTAGTACCGGGCCAGGTTCTCCTCGGTGAGCACCTCGGCCGGCGGGCCGGCGGCCACCGTCCGGCCGGCGGCGAGCAGCACCA
This sequence comes from Solwaraspora sp. WMMB762, assembly GCF_049179115.1. Taxonomy (NCBI): domain Bacteria; kingdom Bacillati; phylum Actinomycetota; class Actinomycetes; order Micromonosporales; family Micromonosporaceae; genus Solwaraspora; species Solwaraspora sp. WMMB762. The sequence goes on along the minus strand of NZ_JBMHMD010000001.1, from coordinate 5,148,320 downwards.
GCCGGTCGGCGTACTCGCCGGCCACCGACAGGTCGTGCATGGTGGCCAGCACGGTCAGCCCACGGTCCCGGCGCAGCTCGTCGACCAGTTCCAGCACCTCCTGCTGATGGCCGATGTCCAGGGCGCTGGTCGGCTCGTCGAGCAGCAGCAGCGGGGCGCCCTGGGCCAGCGCCCGGGCCAGCAGCACCCGCTGGCGTTCACCACCGGACAGGGTGGCCAGCCGCCGGTGCGCGAACCCGGTCAGATCGAGCCGGGCCAGCACGTCGTCGACCACCGCCAGGTCGGCCGCCGACTCCCGGCCCAGCAGCGGGACGTACGGGGTACGGCCGAGCAGCACGTAGTCGGCGACGGCGATCCCGGCCGGCACCACCGGCGACTGTACGACGGTGGCGACCAGCCGGGCCCGGTCCCGCCGGCCGAGCCGGGTGATCGGCGTACCGAACAGCTCCAGGCCGCCGTCGACCGGCAGCAGCCCGCCGACCGCCCGCAGCAGGGTCGACTTGCCGGCTCCGTTCGGCCCGATCACCGCCACCCACTCGCCGGCGGCCACGGTCAGGTCGACACCGTCCAGCACCGGCGCGCCGCCGAGGCGTACCCGCAGATCACGGCCGACCACCGGGGTGCCGGCGGCAGTGCTCGCGGGCGCGGACTTGAGCGCGGGCCCGGTCTCGGGCCCGGGATCGGGCCCGGACGCCGGCCCGGTCACAGCGCCACCGTCCGGCGGGTGGTACGCAGCACCAGCACGAAGAACGGGGCGCCGAAGAAGGCGGTGACCACACCGATCGGGATCTCCGCCGGCGCGGCCACGGTCCGGGCCACCACGTCGGTGACGGTCAGGAACGCGCCGCCGAGCAGCATCGACAGTGGCAGGATCACCCGGTAGCTGCTGCCGGCGACCAGCCGGACCAGGTGCGGCACGATCAACCCGACGAAACCGATCAGCCCGGACACCGACACCGCCGCCGCGGTGCCCAGCGACGCGGCGGCGAGCAGCAGGTATCGGGACCGTTGCGGGTGCAGGCCGAGGCTGGCCGCCTCCTCGTCACCGACCGACAGCACGTCCAACTCGCGGCGGTGCGCCAACACCACCACGGCGGCGATCACCGCGTACGGCAGGACCAGCCGGACCTCGTGCCAGCCGTCGGTGGCCAGCCGGCCCAGCAGCCACGAGTACACCTCCCGGATGGTGTCGACGTGGCGTTGCAGCAGGTAGGTCTGCCCGGCGGCGAGGAACGCCGAGACCGCCACCCCGGCCAGGATCAGCGTCGCGGTGGACCGGTCCGGCCCGGCGGCACCCGTACCGAGCAGGTAGGTCAACGCGACCGCGCCGAGCGCGCCGACGAACGCGGCCAGCGGCACCGTCACCGGCAGCCCGGTCAGCACCCCGGTGCCGGGGCGCAGCGCGATGACCGCGGTCACCGCCAACCCGGCTCCGGCGGCGACGCCGAGCAGATGCGGGTCGGCCAGCGGGTTGCGGAACACCCCCTGGTAGCAGCCGCCGGCCAGGGCCAGCATGCCGCCGACCAGCAGCGCCAGCACCACCCGGGGCAGCCGCAACTGGGTGACGATCGCCACCTGCCGGTCGTTGAGTCCACTGTCCAGGTCGACGCCGGGCAGCAGGTTGAGCAGTTCGGCGGCGACCGCCAGCGGCGGCAGACTGGCCGGGCCGAACGCCAGCCCGGCCAGGGCCGACAGCACGACGGCGGCCACCGCACCGGCGAACCAGCCGGCGGTCAGCCCGGGCCGCCGCCGAGTCGCCGCCGCGTCGGGCATGTCAGGACGCCGCCGCGTCGACCGCGTCGACGATCGCCCGGACCAGGTCGACCACCCGGGGGCCCCAGCGGGACGCGACGTCGTCGTCGAGCTCGACCACCTGACCGGCCTGGACGGCGGTGATCGTGGACCAGCCGGCCCGCTGCGCCACCGTCTGCGCGTTCTGCTGGCAGCACTTGCTGTCGGCCAGGAAGATCAGGTCCGGGTCGGCGTCGATCAGCGCCTCGGCGGACAGCTGCGGGTAGCCACCGGCCTCCCCGGACGGGTCCGCCGGGTCGGCGACGTTGGTCAGCCCGACCATGGTGAACAGTGAGCCGACGAAGGTGTCGCTGGTCACCGTGTAGAGGGTGGGATCGAGCTCGTAGTAGTAGCTCAGCGGCTCGGCCGGCCTCGCCACGTCGGCGACCAGCTTGTCGATGTCGGACCGCATGGTGTCGACCAGGTCGGCCGCCGCCTCCGGGTGCCCGGTGAGGGCACCAAGTTCGGTGATCTGGCGGTACGTGTCGTCCAGAGTGACCGCCGCCCCGGCCAGGTAGACCGGGATCGACAGTCGGGTCAGCCCGGCCACCACCTCGTTGGTGTCGCCGGAGAGCACCACCAGGTCGGGTTCGTAGCCGGCGATCGCCTCGACGTTCGGGGTGAACCCGGACAGGTCAGTGGTCGGCGCCTCGGCCGGGAAGTTGGAGTTGTCATCGACGGCGGCCACCTGGTCGCCGGCGCCGATCGCGAAGAGCATCTCGGTCGCGGTCGGCGACAGTGCGACGATCCGCTCCGGGCGTACCTCCAGGGTCAGGTCACCGACGGTGACCGGGTAGCTGGCGGCGGTCTCTGGGCTGACGCCGGGCTGCGCGTCGTCAGGCCCGCCGGAGCCGTCGCCGGCCTGGCCGCAGCCGGTCAGGGCAAGGGCCGCGGCGGTGGCGACCACGGCGGTACGCAGCAGCGCGGCCCGCAGCGGGTGGGATCTGCTCATCTGGTCCTCCTGTCGGTCGAGGGCTGGTGCTTCGCCGACAGGTCGGGGGTGGTGACTCCGGCCCCGGCCAGGTGGCGAGGCGCCCTTCCTCGAGAGCGCGGTTCGCGACCACGCCGCAGGCGACCTGGCTAGCCCCGGCCGTCGGCCGGGGCATCACAGTTGCGGGACAGCGCCGGGTTCGCACCGGCTTCGCTGCGGGGCGGTCGGTAGCACCGTAACCCACCGGCGCCGGCCGGCAGACACCGCGACAGCGCAGGGCCGCCGTACGGTGATGTTCACCGCACGGCAGCCCTGCGTGCCGGCACGAGCCGGGCCGGCACCGCTGGTGACGTCAGGAGCTGGTGATCCGGACGTCGTCGATGGCCGCCTCGACCAGGCTGGCGGTGGAGGCGTCCGCCGCCTCGACCAGGATCCGCACCGTCTGACCCGCGTACGGGGTCAGGTTGTAGCTGCCGGTCGACCAGGACCCGTACCGGTTGCTCCCCGCGCCGGACTGGTTCAACAGCGTCGTCGTGCCACCACTGTGCACCACGCTGATCCGCAGGTAGTCAGCCGACGACGAGTTGTTCAGGTGGGCCAGGTACCAGGCGAGCGACAGGGTGAGGGTGCCGCTCGACGGCAACGCGACGGCCGGCGAGCGGGCGCTGGTCGCCCCGCTGTCGATGTCGTACGAGCCGGCCGAGGAGCCGGCCAGCCGGCCGGTGACCAGGCTGTTGCTGCCCTGGTACGCGGTCAGCTGCAGGGCCCCGCCGGAGCTGGTGGCCTGCGCGACGCCGCGCTCCCACTGCCCGGTGCTGGCGGTGTCGGTGCCGCTCGGGTCGGTCGTCCAGCCGGTGGCGGACTCGAAGTCGTCCGCCCAGACGGTGCTGCCCGGCGGGTCGACCGGGCCACCACCGTCGCAGTACTGCGACTCCTTGCCGATCACCCGGTACGGGCAGTCGGCGTACTCGCTGAACATCAGCACCGCTTCCCGGTTGCGGGCGGTCTGGGCGGGGATCACCTCGTCGGGCGGGTAGAAGCCGCCGCCGCCGGACGAGCCGGGGTACATCTCGAACGTGTACGCCCAGATGCCGTGCTCCCCCCACATCCAGTCGATGCTGCTGCCGTCGGTGATGTACAGATCGGAGGCCTGTTCCGGGGTGTAGCCGTTGGTCGCCGCCATCTGTCCACCGAGGGTGGCGAAGGTGTTGTACTGGTCGGTGGTCATCCCGGAGGGCGTGTTGGCGGTGGTCCAGCCGAACGGCCAGAGCACCAGCTCCGAGTAGCTGTGGAAGTCGATGTTGGCCTTGATCTGCTGCTCACCGCCGACGACCCGGCTGTCGACGAAGTCGCGCAGCGCCTGGGTCTCCGGGGCAGAGAAGGCGTACGGGCCACGGTAGGTCGACGACGACGGGGAGCCGGAGGACCCGCCGCAGCAGCCCCACCGGTAGTCCCAGTTGCGGTTCAGGTCGGTGCCGACGGCGAGCGCACCGCTGTTCGGCTGCCGGTTCTTGCGCCAGGACCGGTACGAGCCGGTGGCGATGTCGTACTCGCTGCCGTCCGGGTTGACGGTCGGCACGATCCAGATCTCGCGGGTGTTGACGATGTTGGTGATCCGCGAGTCGCTGCCGTAGCCGTCGGTGAACAGGTTCAGCAGGTAGACCGCCATCTCGACGGTGAGGTGCTCGCGGGCGTGCTGCTGCGAGTTGAACAGGATCTCCGGCTCGTCCTCGTCGGTGGCGACGTTGTCGGAGATCTTGACCGCCATCAGGTCGCGGCCCTCGTACGAGGTCCCGATGCTGATCTTCCGGGCGATGTTCGAGTGGCTGGAGACCACCTGGTTGACCACCGTGGTCAGCTCGGCGTAGTTGTGGTAAGCCGAGTCGGACGGCGGGAAGTCCAGGGTGCCCACGTCGCCGGTGCCCCGGACCGGGGCGCGGACCGCTTCGACGTCGAAGCCGAGCGCCTGGATCGCGCTGACCTCGGCCCGGGTCGCGGTGATGTTGAGGATGCCGTGTTCGATGTAGTCGATCGCGGCGCCGGTCCCGGCCACCGCGTCGCGGTCGGCGAAGGTCTTCGGTCCAAGGACCCGGTACGGGCCGGCGATCGACTCCCGGTCGGCACCGCTGGGCTTGGGATCGGCCGACACTGGGCCGGTCACGACGGCGAACAGGCCGACGACGGTCGCGACGGCGAGGACGGTGGTCCTGCGCCACGAGCCGGCGTTGGCAGTTGGTGCGCGGAATCGCATCTAGACCTCCTGGGGGTGGGGAGGACTCCGCTGGTGAGCACAACTGCACCATCTGTCACATGGTCATATCAATATCTATTACGCTCAGTTCCATGCCAAGCTGATCATCACACGACGCGGATACTTCGCGTACCGGACACCATGCGGGCGGGACGATGACACTGGCCTTGACGGATCTCAGCTACCAGGGACTCCTCGATCCGCCGCGCCGCGCGTACCACGCGGACGCCGCCACCCGCGACCGACGGCGCGCCCTCCGCTCAAGATCATGTGAGCGCCATGGACGTCTCCTGGCGCTTGTGAGGTCCATAGCGCTCACATGATCTTGGATCTCGCCTGCGCGTCGGAGACGGGCCGGGTAAACCGGATGACGCTGTCTGCCGGCCGCCCGATGATGGCCAACGTGGCGCAGGTCGAGGTCGTCGTCGCCCATCACGAGCGCGCGACCCTGCGCGTCGGCGACGTGTTCCTGAAAATCGATGCCGATCAGACACGCACCGAGGTCGAGGTCGAGGCGATGGCGAGAGCACCGGTGCCGACTCCGCAGGTGCTGTGGCGTAGACCGCCCGTACTCGCGCTCGCGGCCCTGGCCGGGACGGCGCTCGGCCGGCTCGGCGAGCCGTCGGCGACGCCGTCGGCGGCCTGGGCCGCGACGGGTGCCGCCGTACGGATGCTGCACGACGCGCCGCTGCCACCGTGGCCCGGTCGCAGTCCCGACGAGTTGGCTTCGCAACTCGACGGCGAGTGCGAGTGGCTCATCGCGACCAGAGTGCTCCCCGCCGACCTCGTCCTGCGCAACCGCCGGACCGCCGAGGCCGCGCTGCGGCCGTGGACACCGGTCTTCACGCACGGCGACCTGCAGGTCGCCCACGTCTTCGTCGACGGCGACGAGGTCACCGGCGTGCTCGACTGGTCCGAGGCGGGCCGGGGTGACGCCCTGTTCGACCTCGCCACCTTGACGTTGGGGCACCGGGAACGCCTTGGTGACCTCCTCGCCGGCTACGGCACCGACGTCGACCTCGACGTGATCCGCGCCTGGTGGTCGGTGCGCAGTCTGCTGACGATCCGTTGGCTGGTCGGGCACGGCTTCGACCCGGCCTCGCCGGGCTGCGAGATCGACGTACTGAGATCCGCAGGGACCCCGCCGACCGGCCGGTGACCGACAAGGCCGGTGAACTGTAGGGTCGGCCACCGTGACAGGTCTCAGGTGGCGGGTACGGCTGGCGGGTCTGGCAGCCGCCGCCGGGTTCCTCGCCGTGGCGCTCGGCATCCGGGTGCTCGCCGGTGGGGACGGCGTGCTGGACAGTTCCGGTGCGCTGCAGCAGTACTCCGGCACCGCCCTGTACGCGTCGATGGTCTACGCCGGCGTGTTCGTCCTGACACCGGCTGCCGGGCCGATCGTGGCCGGGACGGTCGCCGTCGCCTTCTGCTGGCTCGTCGAGCTGCTGCAGCTGACCGGCGTACCGGCGGAGCTGTCCGAGCGCAGTCTGCTGGCACGGCTGGTCCTGGGCGCCCATTTCGACCCCACCGACCTGGCCTGGTACGTGGTGGGCGTACTGCCGTTGGTGCTGCTGCATGTGGGCGTCGATCGCTGGCGACTGCGCCACCCTGGCCGGTGAGTCACGGTGTGGCCGGTTGACCCAGGGCCGCCTGGACGATCCGGATCGCCTCGGCGGGGTCGATGCCGCCCCTGGTGATGATCGTCGCGTAGTCGCGGGCGGCGCGGTGGGCCTGTTCGAGAGCCTGATCGCCGGCGGCTGTGACGAACGAGCCGGCCCGCCCACGGGTCTCGATCAGCCCGGCCTCCTCCAGCTCCCGGTACGCCCGGCCGACGGTGTTCACGGCCAGGCCGAGGTCGGCGGCGAGCCGGCGGACCGTCGGCAGCCGGGTGCCGACGGTCAGCGACCGGTCCTGGATCTGCCGGGCGAGCTGGGCCCGGAGCTGCTCGTACGGCGGCGTCGGCGAGGCGGCGTCGATGACGATCATCGGACGATAATGGCCTGCCGTGCGGTCGCCCCGACAGCCATGGTCCGGGTCTGGACCAGACCGAACGCGACGACTCCGGCCAGGACGAGTCCGATCGCGACCGCGTTCCACCAGCCCAGCGACTCGCCGTACAGGAAAATGGCCGGCAGCGACCAGACCAGGCTTGGGGTGACGAGGGCTCGGGCGTCCTCGACCCGCATGATGACGTCGGCGGTGAGTGAGGCCTCGTCCTCGGCGACGGCCGGGCTGGTCAGCACCTGACGCAGCTGCATGACGATGCCGGCTCCGGCACCGACGAGCCCGATCAACACGACGGCGGCTCCGGCCCGCAGGACCGGGTCGGAAACCGGCAGTACGCTCACCGCGAGCGCCAGCGCGCCGGTGTAGGCGGCGACCGTGAAGACGGCGTACGGCCGGCCGAGCACCGCCGGCCAGCCGAACCCGACCGGGTGGGCCACCCGCCGGGGCAGTTGCGCGCCGGCCCGCCGGTCGACGCGGCGGACCCACTGGCGGAGCAGCCACTGCGCCGCCAGCAGACCGACCACCAGCGCGGTGAGCAGCAGCAACGACAACCAGGAGTACGCGGCGTCGGTGAGCCGGCTCAACGTGTGGGTGAGCGCCGCGCCGATCAGGAACGCGGCCAGCAGCATGTCGCCGGCGAGCTTGGCCCGCCGTCGTACGGCAAGCCGGGTCGCCAGCAGCGGGGTCGGCTCGGTGTCGGTCAGACCGTGCTGGTCCAGCCACTGCCTGGTCTCGCTGTGCTCTGCCTGACGCATCGCCACCACCTCAATAGTCGCAATCTTTGTCTTACAACCATGAGTCATAGCATGCGACAAAGTCAAGCCAGTGAGGCGTTGGCCTCGGCCCCCGCCCTGCGACTGGAACCCAGGGGAGGGGAGAAACCCCTCGCAGCCCTGAAACCACCGCTAGTATTACGTAGTACAAGTAATACGTGACACGCTGGAGGCACGGTGAAGCTGAACAGCAAGGGTCAGGTGACCATCCCTGCGCCGCTGCGCGCCAAACACGGCCTGCATGAAGGCGACGAGATCGAGGTTGTCGAGGAGGGCGACGCGCTGCGAATCGTGCGGGTCGACGGTGCCCTCTCCAGAGGACAACGGCTTGTGCGGCATCTGCGCGGGCAGGGCACCGCACGCGAGACGGAGGGCATGACCACGGACCAGCTCATGGAGTTGCTCCGTGGCGAATGAGCGGCTCCGCGTGGTGCCCGAGAGGCATTCGGACGGGACCGTCACGCTGGTCGACTCCAACGTCCTGCTCGACATCCTCACCGAGGATCCGACGTGGTCACAGTGGTCGAGTTCGGCGCTCGCCGCGTCCCGCGACGCAGGCGTGCTCGTGATCAACCCGATCGTGTACGCCGAGATCTCGGTACGGTTCGACCGCATCGAGGATCTGGACGAGGTCGTCCCGGCATCGGATTTTCTCCGCGAACAACCGCCTTACCCTGCGGGTTTCCTGGCAGGGAAGGCATATGTCAAGTACCGCAGGCAAGGTGGCACCAAGAGCTCGCCGATCGCCGACTTCTACATCGGCGCCCATGCGGCAGTATGCGGCTATCAGCTCCTCACCCGGGACTCCGCCCGGTACCGCAGCTACTTCCCCAGGCTGGCCGTGGTCGCCCCCGACTCGTCGCAGGCATAGCCGAGGTCATGCCGCTCACTGTCCGCGAGCTGGTGACGTGGACGCCCCGGTCGGCGACCGCTCGGCGGCAGCGAGGCCGCGTCAGTCACCGCTGACGGGCCCGCCACCGGCCGAGGCCTGCGGCGCTCAGGCCTTCCCCCAGACCACCGACGATGAAATGATGGCATCGCTGGGCGTCGATCTCGTTATGTCTGGAGACACGCGGAAGATCGGCGAGTGCCCCGACCCTATGGGAGGATGCATGCGAAGACTGACCACACTGCTGGTGGCGTTCATGATCGCCATGGCCGGCCTGTTCGCGACCACCGCCGCCCCAGCATCGGCGGACTACCCGGACCCGCCGGGCGGCACGCTCCGCAACGTCTACAGTGATCTGAATTTCTGCCACTGGTACGGCAACTACGGGATCCAGAACGACCTGTGGAGTTCCTACCTCTGCCAGTACCGCGCGTACGGCAACCCGCCCACCGTCTACTACTTCTTCTGGACGTTCGACTAGCGGGTGGCTCCTGGGGAGGCTCCACCGGGGCAGGTCAGGGCACGTCCGTAGGTGGCGTGCCGGTCGACCGTCGCGTTCGACGACGCCGAGACGCCTGCGATGCCCGGTCCCGGAAAACCAAGGTGCCCGAGAGCTTGATGCCACAGGTGCATCATGATGCATCTCCGGCATCACGCTCGACCGACACCCCCGCCCGAGACGCGACACTGCGTACGTCGGGCGGCGCGTTCCGTAAGGCGTCGTCGGGATCGCGGTGATCGGCGGCGCCGGCCTGACCCTCAGCGCCGGCCTGACCCTCAGCGCCGGCCTGGTCCCCGGCGTCGGTGGGATGCGCCGTCGAGACGGTTCCGGGCGATGGTGAGCGGCCCGGTTCGCGGCGGTCGGCACGTGGCGCACGGCGGTGGTCAGCAGACGGCGTACCGTCCGGGGCCGCACCACACCCGCCGCGACCAGCCGCCCCGCGACCTGCTGATGAGCGCCGGGGCGCCAGCAGCGCCAACCAGGTACCCACCCGCCGGTACCCCGACTCGGCGGCCATCCAACGCAGGATCCAGCCGCCGAGCGCGTCCACCGGCACGTGCCGCGCCGCCAGCCAGAGCCGGCTGTCGCGCACCCGCAGCGCCCCGGCGTCGACCAGGTCCACCAGCAGCGCGGCGGCCAGGCCCAACCGGCGGTCCCGGTCCCAGCGGCGATCCCGGCTCCGACCCTTGCCCCGGTGCGGTGGACCATCATGGCTCCCTTCGTGGTCACGAGCCGACGGCCTACACCGGCATCCGGGCCTGGAACTGCCGCGACTGCCAGTCCCGCAGCGCCTGCTTGATCCGTACGTTCTCGTCGCGGGTCATCGCCAGCTCGGCCCGCACTGCGGCCAACTCGTCGGCGACCAGGTGCAGAAAGGCGCGTACCTCGGCCGGGTCGAGACCGCGCCGGGTACGGTCCAGGAACTGACGGTCACGGACCAGCCCTGGGCTGATCGACGGCCGGACCGCGCCACGGTAGTGGCGGGCACCGGCGTTGCGGGTGTGCGGCCGGGACTGCCGCCGGGTACGCCGGGGAAACAGGACGAGGTGGAGAAGCCTGCGCACGGTGGAACCGCCTTTCGCATTTCGACGGGATCGCTGTCAGGGCGTTTCTGGTCAGGAGCGAGATTCGGGGGTACGGCCGTCGCGCTCGACGACGCCGGGCCGCCGCAATGCGTGTTTGAACACCGACAGCAGCATCATCTGGCCGGCGCGGGGGCCGCTGACGAAGGTGCCCATCACCGCGATCATGGTCACGTGTGGAATGTCGTGACCGTGCCGCAGATGGGACACCCGAATCGCCACCGGACTGTTGCCGAATGCCCAGTCTTCGGCGCGCAGACGCAGCACGTCGCCGACCTTGATCAACGGTTCACCGGACAATTTCACACCACCCGCTGCCGTTGCCGCTCCGGCCGTCGTCGCTGCTCTCCGGCGGGTGCGGGAACTCCGGCGGCGACAAGCCGGCGACGGTGAGGACGGTCCGAATCCGCCGTGCTCGCGGCACGTCCCGCCGGTCGAGGACCGCCAGGGCCATGGTGAACGGTGCGCAGAACGCGACCGATCCGCACGTCGGGCATTCGCCGATCCGCCTCGGCAGGTGCTTCTCAGCGGTCTCCCGGGCGTGCCGCAACACCGGATCGTCGTCCGGGTCCGCCCCGGCGACCATCACCTTATTGATCATCGAATCCCTCCCGATCTTTTGCTGTCAGCAGATCCACCCTGGACCCGCAGCGCCAGCAGTGGAAGGATTCCCACCAACAGAACCCGTTCCGAAACTTCGATCTTGAATCGGGAAGGACCGGTAATTCGTGAGCAGCAACGGGGTTCCCCGCACTCTCAAGTTCCTCCGCACCCTCAACGGAGGCATGACCCAGGAGCAGTTGGCGCAGCGGCTGAGCGTCTCCACCTCGCTTATCGCCAAGTTCGAGACGGCCCGGCAGATCCCCCTGCCGGACACCGCCGAGCAGATCGACGATGTCTTCGGCAGCGGCACCCTGGTGCAGGAGACCGCCGCAGACGCCCGCAACGCCGTGCCGCCGGACTGGTTTCAGCCGTGGCCGGAGTACGAGGCCCAGGCCGAGATGCTGCGCGGGTACGAGTCGACCTACGTCCCCGGGCTGTTGCAGACCGAGGCGTACGCCCGCGCGGTGCTCGCCGTCGGCCTGCTTCCGCCGGAGGTGGCCGAGCAGCGGCTGGCGCACCGGCTGGCTCGCCAGGTGACCGTCTTCGACCGCAAGACGCCGCCGGTCACCTCGTTCATCGTCGACGAGGCCGCGCTACGGCGGGGCGACCCGGTGATGATGAAGGAGCAGCTGCTGCACCTGGTGGAGATGTCGCGGCGCGACCGGGTGCTGCTGCACGTGGTGCCGGCCGACGCCGGGCTCTACATCGGCCAGCTGGGCAATTTCGCGCTGGCCACGCTGCCGGGCGGGGCGACGGTGGCCTATGCGGAGAACCCGGTGGACGGCCGCACCTACGAGGAGCCGGCCAAGGTCGCCGCCTTCATCAACGCCTGGGAGGCGATACGCTCGGTGGCATTGCCCCAAGACATGTCCCGGGACCTGATCGCGAGAATGGCAGAGGAGCTATGACCGAGCCAGCGTGGCGCACCGCCAGCCGCAGCAACAGCAACGGCGGCAACTGTGTCGAGGTCGCCGACAACCTGCCCGGCCAGGTGCTGGTCCGCGACAGCAAAAACCGCACCGGCGGCACCCTCACCTTCACCCCAACCGCCTGGTCAACCTTCGTCAACCAGGCCGCCACCACCCGACCCTGACCAACCCGACACCGGCCCTCTTGGAGGAGGATGCAGAACCGGCGCGCATCAGCGCTGACCTATCCGCCGGATGTATCCGCCACTCGACGTGCAGGGCGTCGGCCCTCAGCACGTCCGAGCGGCCGTACTCGCCGCCGAGAGTCCGTACAGCTTGGACCGGCGACCGGCCGAGCCTCCAGGAACGCATCAGCTGTTCCCGGATCGGGTGGGTACCAACGCGCGCTCATGCCGAGAAGCGCGCACCTCGGTTCGTCGAGTCTCGGTCCGCCGCCGAGTGGAGGGCTCAGGCACGTTATTTGCGCGAATAACGTGCCTGATCCCTCCACTCGAAGCAGTGTCGCCGATCGCGGCGTCCGGATCTGAACCTGCCGCCGCGGCCGCTTCGGCGGTTGAGGTGTCGGGGCGGTACAGCGAAATCCGCTCATGCCGCAAACCGATCGTCACCGTGGATGACGGAGCGCCAGGTTGCGACTTCTCGGACTTGCCGATGGAAGTGCGAGCAAGGGACGTGACATCGCCCGTGGTCAGGGCAGCGAGATCCGCGTCGGCCGAGCGCCGCCGGCAGCTCCGTAGCGTTCTGCGATCAGGACCCTACCGCTGGCGACGGCGGCCCGCTGGCGTGCCGATTCGTACAGCATGACAGTCGCGGCGGTCGCCGCGTTCAGAGAGCTGGCGGACCCGAGCATTGGGATCCGGACGAGCTGGTCGCATGCCTCGCGCCAGCCGGAGCTGAGGCCGGTGGTCTCGTTGCCGATCAACGCCAGGGTGGGTTGCGTGAAGTCGTACTCGGCGGCGTCCAGAATGCCGCGCTCATCGGTTCCCATGATGCTCATTCCGATGCCGCCGGCACGGACGTCAGCGACCCAGGACAGAACGGCCTGGTGGGAGGGCACCCGAACTACCGGCAAGGCGAACAGCGAGCCGGTACTCGCGCGAACCGCCTTCGGGTCGTACACGTCGGCGGCGTGACCGGTGACGATGACGCCGCCGGCGCCGAAGGCGTCCGCCGACCGAACGAGGGTCCCGATATTGCCGGGGCTGGTGGGCCGATCGAACACAACGGTGAGCATGGTCGGACCGATCGGGATACGGCGCAGGTTGTCCTCCGGCAGTGCGACCACGGCCAGCAGCTCTGGAACCTTGTCTGCCTTGCCTCCCAGTTCGTGCATCAGTTCACGCGAGACGGCACATTTCTCGGCCCGGACTGTGTCCAGGACCTCGCGTGCCCAGCCAGACAGCTGAGCGCTGGTGTCGTAGAGCAGCTCCCGGATCTGCCAGCCGTGTTCGACGGCCATGGTGATCGGGCGCACGCCCTGCACCAGGAACTCGCCACGTCGCTGCCGCTTGGTCCGATTCCCGAGGAGAGCTTTCCACTGCTGGAACCGGGCATTGCGCGCACTCACTCGCAGAACCACTGCCAAAACCCCGCCTCCGACGCACTTAGCCGGCCCTGCCCTGCCTGCCACACTTCACCGGCCTCTGGCTCCCCGATGTTCCGAAAAGACCCTCGGCCAGGCATTCAGGAACGGACGGAGCAAGTCGCCCCGGCGCCGCGGTCGGTGCCGTCCCCGTCCGGACCGAGGGCATCCTGCCCGAGACCTCGACGGATCGTGATCTCTACAGGTGAATATGCGCAGTCGGCCCGCTCCAGTTCGTACGGTGCGGCTGGCATCAGCGGCGGTTGGGCCATGAAGCGGGGCCGCGTTCCGTGGTGCGGTTGCGCCGCGTGTACCAGGAATGGGTGGCACAGGAAGACATCGCCCGGAGAGCCGGTGGCGAGGGCGAGCGGCCGGTGCTCGGACGCCGCCACCAGGTCGGGCGCAAGGGCCAGTCCACTCGCTCCATCCTCCCCGTACGTCTCCAGCACCTTCGGTACGTCGAGGTGGGAGCCGACCCGGATCCGGGTCGGGGCGTCCTTTTCACCGACCTCACTGAACAGGAACAGCATCAGCAGCGCCCTGCCCCGGGAGCGCACATTGGTGAAGTACCAGCTCTCGCCCTCCGGCAGATAGCTGCCCTCGATATGCCAGCCCGCGTCGTCCGGCTCCTCTTCGTGCGGGAAGCGCAGCGGGAACGTGCCCAGCGAGTAGCGGGGCTCCCAGCGTCCCGCACCGACGAGCAGGTCGTACGCGTGATGGAGGAACGGGGAGTTGGGAGCGGCGGCAAACGGCCCCTGCGCCATGCCGGGCACCCAGTGCACGGGCTGCGTCCACGTCGCTGAGTCGTCCGGATCGCAGCCCGTCTCCCGCCACAGCAGCCGCGCGCAGTCCGCTGCCACGCGCGGCGCGACGGCGCCCTCCAGCTTCACGAAGCCGTCGCGAAGAAAGCGAGACACCAACGTCGTGTCATCCATGCCCACCATCGTGCGGCGGCACCGTCTCGACCACCCGACACTTTCCGCGCCGATTCTGTAGGGTGCCTACCGGCGCGCTGCAACCAAGGTTGACGAGCGACGTCCTTGACCCCGACTACGCCGAGGGCACCGCGCTGACCTACCTTCACGGGGTCACCGTGTCCCCGGGTACGCCGGTCCCCGGCGGTCTCGACATCATCGAAGTTCCGGCTGGCAGATGGGTGGTCATTCGGACCAAGGGGCCGCATCCCGTGCATGAGCCTACGAACGACTTCAGCACCGCGACCTGTGAACTCTGGCTGCCCGTCGAACCGGCGTAACGATCTGGCGAGCATCCAGACAACATCAGGGGTCCGGCCGGCGGCCGAGTTGTACGCCGGGCACCAACGGACGACTCGAAGGTGCGTGGGGCCACTGGCGTGCCCTGCCCACCAGGGGTTCAAAAGTCCCCTCGGTCCACAGATCCCCTGACCTGCCGCAATCGGCACGCTGCCCAGCGTTACGCCGAGCTGCCCGGCTGTCGTCCGGACGTGCCGAGAAGCGCACACCTCGGTCCGTCGAGTCTCGGTCCGCCGCCGAGTGGAGGGCTCAGGCACGTTATTCGCGCGAATAACGTGCCTGATCCCTCCACTCGAAGCAGCGTCGCCGATCGCGGCGTCCGAATCTGAACCTGCCGCCACGCGCCGCTCCGGCGGTTGAGGTGTCGGGGCGGTACAGCGAAATCCGCTCATGCCGCGAAGCGTTCGCCGTTGCCTGGTCGGGCCGGAACGTAGCACTGGCTCCAAAATCTCCTACTGGAAAGGCTCCGGCGACTCGCCGATCCGGGCTTCCAGGTCGCCGAAGTCGGTGAGGAAGCAGGCAACCTCGCCGCCGGCGGTGTACCCGACCCAGCTCCGGTACCGACCGTCAGCGCCGAGGTGGATGGCGATGAGGTTGGTGCCGGTAGCCTCGTGGTGGTAGATGCTGTAGGGCTCGTCCGCGTCGAAGGAGAGGTCCGCTATCAGTTCCTCGCGGGCCTCGTCGTCGGTCAACGCCTCGAAGACCTCGACCGAGCCGAACCCCCCGGTGGCGCCGTCGACCGGATAGATGTAATCCTCTCCGTTGCGCTGGGCGGGCAGCCACTGGCTGACCGGCTCGGGACGTACGACGACCCGGGCACCCAGCACCACGTCGTCCTCGGTCAGGATCTCGACGGCGTACTCGCCGGGTGACACGGTCTGGGTGAACGCCCAGCGGGCGACTTCGCCGGCGGGGAAGAGCCCAGGCGGTTCGGCGGCGACCAATCTTCCGCTTGGCAGCCGCAGCCGCACGTCGGCGGTGAGGGTCGTCGCTGCGGCGAGCAGCCCGTCGAAGTCGTAAGTCATGGCGGAATTCCCGGGGTGGTCGGCTGACGCGGAGGGACGGCAAGCAGCTCATGCTCGCGCATTTGGCCGAGATGCGTACCACCGTCGCCGTACACCCGCAATCGGAGCTGAGGTACGGGCTCGGCGGGCCACGCTCGTCGACACCACGCTCTGCGCGAGGTGGCCCGTAGCGGGCGAGGATGGTTCAGCAACGGACCAACCCGTCCATCAACACCCAGTGATGTTCCTCAATCGACCGGTCGGCGTTGAGGTTCAACAGCGTCCGCACCACGGTGGCCATACGGTCGGCAGTGATCCGTTGCGGGTCATCGTCGCTGACCTGTAGCTGGATGGCGACCAGCTTGACCACCGTCCACAGCCGGCTGGTCTCGACCTGGTCGAGGCTGCCGAACATCTGCTCCGCCAGTACGGCGGTCCGCTCGATTGCCACACTTGCGATGCTCTCATCCATGCTGTCCAGGGCGGCTTGGTTCGCCAGGTCCTGCCGGACCGGCTCGGCCAGGCGGGCCGTCGCAGCCGGCGGGACCGTGCTGGCCGTTGCCTCCGGAGACGCCAACACCGCCGACCGCGGAGAGTCGAGGAACGCCTGGTTGGTTGACGACGTATGGTCCGGCAGTTGCTCGACAACCTCCGGTGCCACCACGACAACCGGCTCAACCGGCTCAACCTCCGGTTCAGCAACAACCTCCGCCGCTGCCACGACGGACGTCTCGATCGGCTCGACATCCGGCTCGACAACTGGCTCAGGCACCACCTCGACATCGTCGACGGGCGGGGGCGGAGGTCCGCCGAGCAGTTCCTGCATGTGGGCGACGTGGTCCGCCTTGTACCAGGCCGCGCGGTCGTCGCGGTACCACCGCCAGATCCGCCCGGGTCTGTCGAAGGTAGCCCTCGTCGGCACGACCACGTGCACGCCAAGCGCCCGGTGCAGGTCCCGGGCGAGCTTGCGCAGGTGCGCCGCCCCGCTGGCGCCGGACAGCTCCGCTGGATGTTTCGGCAGCAGCAGAATGTCCCGGCGGTCCCAGCCGACGGTATGCCGAATCTGTGCCGCCAACGTCGCCACGTTGTCGATGGCCTCGTCGCCCAGATGGACCCTGCCGGTCGCGTCGATGTCGACCACGACGGTGGTGACGCTCGGATGGCGCGACAGCGTGCCCGGGTCGAGCGCGGGCAACGCGCTGGCCCGGGTGGACTCGACGACCAGGATCTCACCGCCATGCAGGGCCGTGGTGTGCAGTTGCGGCGGCGGCCCGGTCAGCTCGGCCGGCGCTACGGCCTCGGGCAGCTTCAGCGCCTTGGCCGCAGCCGCGGTCACGGTGATCACCGCCGCGTTGCTGACCGTCAGGTCGATCGTCATCGGCTGGTGGACGTTGTGCGTCCCCGTGATCCGGAAAGTGCCGCGGCTGACCAGGTAGACGTACCCCTCGGTCTTGTCCTCGTGGGTGTGTTCGACTGTCCTGGACACCGTGAGCGGGTCGGGCCGGTCCGTGCTCGACGCCAGTTTGGTCTGCAGAAACTCCTGATCACGGCTGTTGGTGACGGTGGTGCTGGTCTCCGTCTCGTCGCCGAGTTCCCGCATGCTCTCGTTGGTGAACTTGACCGAGTAGAGGTACGTCAACTTGTGCGGCAGCAACTGGACCGCCGGGTCGGCGATCAGCAGGTGGGTCAGACCGGGGATCCTGACCCCGCCGGGTTGCAGGATGCGGTCGCCGAGCCCGAGCAGCACCGCCGGGACGACCTGCGTGGCCAGGTGGCCCTGGGTGCCCGGAGCCAGCCAGTACGGCGGATGGGGCAGCCGGTCGGCGTGCCGGAACGCCGCGTTCTGCACCCCTCGGATGGCTGCCGCCAGCATCGACCTGTCGACGGTGAGGTCGTTGAGCAGCACCTTCGACTTGACGTTGCCCTCGACGGTGTCGAGCTGCTGCGCGGACAGGTCGTAGTACGGCGGCAGGTCCGCCGGCCGGCGGTCCCGGTAGACGACGACCTCCGTCAGCGCGCTGCCGACTGGCAGCATCGGGGTGTCGAAGGTCAGCGCGGTCGGGTAGTGCAGTCGTATCGTTCCGGGCAACCTACGGGTCTGAGCTGGTTGGGGTCGTTGTCGCGCCCACCAGGTGGCGATGAGGCTGGCCTGTCCGAGAGTCATCCAGAGCAGCAGCTGAGGAGGGCTGGACACCGTGGCGATCCGGACAGTGAAGGCCCACGGGTGGGTGTACTCCTCGAACCCGACGTACTTGCGGGTGTCGGTGTCCGCCTTGAGCGCCCTGTCATCGATCTTGAAGCGTTCCTGCTGGCGGTCGGACTCCGACACCGCCACGGTCCGCACCTTGTTCCGGCTCGATGCCATGCCGAACAGCCGGGCGGTCACCCCGATCGTGTCGTCCTTGGCGGGGAGCGTCAGGTTGCCGCCACGGCTCCACTCGAAGCCGCGGCCACGCCGGTCCTCGCGCTGGGTGCCGCCCTGGTGGTAGGTGTCCGACTTCTCCTTGGCCGGCAGACTGCCGATGTGGGTCCCCCGGCCCATCCTGGCCGTCACCGTGACCACGTCGACGGTCCACCCGTACCAGGTCCTGCGCGGCAGCAGCAGTTCCAGGGCACCGTTCGCACCGAGGTACGGGGCCAGGCCGAGCAGGGCGTCGGCCCCCAGCAGCATGGCCAGTTTGTCCTGCCGTCTGGCGACGACGCTCCACGCCTCGCTGGTGTCGGTGGCATGAGGCAGCAGGGTCAGCACCGCCGGCAGCACGTCGTCGCCGTTGCTCAGCTCCACCACGTCGGCGAGATCGAGCGACTGCCCGGAGGCGACCGTCGGCGGGAGATGACGCCGGGTCGTGGTGGTCGCTGTATGGCTGCTCGCCACGAACTGGCCGGCGAGTGCCTCGGTGACCGTGCCGGTGAGCGCCGGCGCGGGCAGGTTGAACCGGTCGGGGAAGCGCAGCGTCTCGGTACGCGGCAGGACGGCGGTCATCGACCCGGCCGCGACGAGCTTCGACTCGGTCACCATCGTTGCGTCGGCGCCCTCCCGGGTCGCCCGCACCTCGAGGACGGTGTGGAACTGGTACAGGTCGCTGGCGGTGCTGTCCTTCGCGGACCGACGGTTCACGCCGTTGATGCCGTGGCCGGACGAATGGTCCCAGAGCGTGAACCCCAACTGGCCGCCGTAGCTGCCGGCCAGTCCGACGGCGGTGCCGTCCTGCTCACCTCGCAGGCCGAGGGACGCGAGCAGCCGCCAGTTCCACTTGATCTTGTACGCCGCAGACGTGTCGAGACTGCTGTTGACGTCCTTGACGTTCTCCGGTCCGCCACTGAACTGGGAGCCCCGCTGCAGACCCGCGTCAGTCAACGCCTTGACCGGGTCGCGCAGGATGTCCACCGGACGTGCCTGGTAGAGCCGACGTTGGACGGTCAGGTACCGCACCGAACCGTCGGCGGCGGTGAACAGGCCCAGGTAGGTGGTGCCGGACGGGCTCATCGCGTTCGCCGGCCCGTACAGGTTCGCCACCCGCACGCCGGTGATGATCGTGTCCCGGTCGATCTGCGTGACGTCGATCTCGTCGGGGTAGCCGAGCAGTTCGCCGATGGCCGCCGCCACCCCGGCGGTCTGCGGCGGGGTCAGCGGAGTCGAGCCCGGTGGCAGCTTCACCTCCGGACCGGGATCAGCCAGGTCGAGGGTACCGAGCTGCGGCAGGGCGTCGACCTGGTCGCTGTCGAGCCGCCCGGTCGTCGTGACGGCGGAGTCGATCGACTTCGCCGTCAACTGCGGGTCCTCAACGCCCGCCAGGTCGAGCACCAGCGTCTCGACGTGCAGGACCGCGCCGTGCCGGCCGCGCACCCCCGCGCCGGTCAACTTGATCCGCCGATTGCCCCGGTGGCCGAGCGTGGCGCTGTCGGACATCACCTGGCTGAAGGCGAAGTCGGTGCCGGCGCTGAGCCCGCCCTGGACCAGCCACTCGGGGCCCGAACCGAACTTCTTCCGACCGACGACCGCACCGTCGACGCCGACCTGCTGACTGGTGGTCACGCCGGTACGGGTGACCAACTTTCCGCCGTACTTGGCCGACGAGTCGATGGTGAGCTTGTCGTCGGACCGGGGCGATCCGGCGACGCCGAACAGGGACTGGTCGGTGGCGGCTCCCTCCTGCTCGATCCAGAACTCGACATGCACCAGAAACGTGTCGAGTTCGTACGACGCCTGCAGGCTGCCGTCGACCGCCTTGCCGTGCCCGGTAAGCAGGGCGCTGCCGGAGAAGTGGGTCGCGAAGTGGCGCTCCATGGCGGCCAGCTGCACCGGTGACACGGCGGTACCGTTGGGGAACTCGTCGAGCGCCTCCCGCACCGAATCCATCACCGCGGGAAACACCTGCTCCACCTTGGTGATACCGGTGACCATCGGCAGCACGGTGAACGGCTGCTGGATTCCGGTCTGCGCCGGGGTCAGGAACGTCAGCGGGGTCAGGGCGCTCGTGCTACCGGCCTCGTCGCGGGCGGCGGAAAGGAACGTACGGGCCGGCCCGGTGAACGTCTGCGTGGCGCCGATCTCGGGGGTGACGACCACCGTGGCGACCAGCGTCCTGTTCATCAGCAGCGCGTCGGTTGTCCGTTCCACCACCGCCTTCTGCGCGTACTGACCGGCGTCGCTGACGTTCACCGTCTTCGTGGTTCCGCCGCCGACGGTGCCCCGCACGGTGGCGCGCCCCGGAGTCTCGACGTCCTCCCCGGTCGGTGGATCGGTCACCTCGTTGATCCCGAACCCGGCGCCGGCGAAGACCGCCAGTTGGGCGCTGCTGCCGTTGCCGTCCTTGCCAGCCGTCTTCGTACCGCCCAGCGAATCCAACCGCAGGATCGTGTTCGACAGCCGGTCGATCGCCCAGGTGTGCGCCGAGGCGCTGGCGTCCTGCGAGGTCAGCGTCAGCGCCAACTGGTCGGTGCGGGACCGGCCGTCGAGCGTGTGTGGTACGGACAACAGCAGCGCCCCGGACGCGAGGTCACGCGGATGGTGGGTGAGAGTGCGTTCGCTGACGAACTCCGCAATGGACCTCAGCACATCGGGGCGGGCCCGTCGCCGGTGCACCACCCCGTCGGCGTCGGCGGTGTCCGAATGATAGTGGTCCAGCAACTGCGATCTGAGGGCATTGAGGTCGACCGAGACGACCTTCTTCCAGGCACCGTCGAGGTCGCCGGTGACGGTGCCGGGCGACAGATGGTCCTGCTCACCGTCGGGTGCGCGCAGCCCGCTCAGGTCCGGGACCAGGGTCTCCTTCAGGTAGCGGACGGTGATCTGCTTACCGATCGGCACCGACGTCGCGGCGTGCGGACCGCCGATACGACGCACCGTGATCTGGGGGTCGGGATAGTCGAAGTAGCCGGGTGCCTTGAAGCTCTTGATGGAGGTGGCGTACTCCGCCATCGTCGTCACCGACTGTCCGGTGCTGGTGGTGACCCCGGCGGTCGCCGTCACGGCCGCCACCACGCCGGTCTCCGGCGGCAGCCCGATCGCCGGGGTCGACGCCGAGCTGGTCTGGCTGGCGGCGGTGACTGACTTCGGCGCCGAGCGTGCACCGTACGGCACGGCGAAGTTGACCTCGCCGGCCTTGAACGCCGGCTTGGCGACGGCCGGGCCCAGCTTCAGCCGTATCTCGTACATCCTGCCGCCGGACGACACGACGTCGCCGCTGTTCGCCAGGTTGCGCAGGTAGTGGTCGTCGGTCAGGTCGTCGGCCAGCTTGGCAGCCACCGACTTCGACAGCGGCGTGTCCCGGGCGATTCTGGCCGCGAAGTCGCCGAGGTCGCGCAGCCCGGAGTCGAGCTGCCCGTCGCCCAGGGCGTCGAACTGCTGGGCGTGCGCCGGCGGCCCGAACGTGATCCCGTGCCGTTCGCCGGCGAAGTCGACGTACCGCTGCACCAGTTCGGGCCAGTGTCGCCGATCGACGGACCGCAGGCCCCCGTTGAACGCGTCGGACAGCTGCGTCACGCGGATGCCCTCCGGCAGCGTGTCGCGTACCGCCGGAGCGAGCTCGCCGGGGTTGTTCACCAGCAGCACGACGAGGTTGGCGCCGTTGCCCGGGGCCTCTTGCTCGATGAGTTCGTGAAGCTGGCGTGGCTCGTCCCGGCCGGCCTCGACGACCGTGCCGGACTCCGGGTCCACCGCCGCGAAGACCACCGCCGTCGGTGGTACCGGCGCGCCGACCCGCAGCCCGCCGAACACGACGTCCAGCACCTGCAACGTCCAGGTCGGCGCATTGTCGAACGACCCGTCGAATTCGAACACCTTGGCGACGCTGACCGTCAGCCCGTCGGAGATCGTGTTCCAGTCCTGCCGCCGCAGTTCCTGCTCCACCTGCTCGGCGTGTTCGGCGTGTTCGATGTGCTCGATGTGCTCGGTGTGCTCAGCGGCGGTGGCCGCCTCCGCAACGGCGTTCTCCATCGCCCGCAGTTCCTGCTCGATCTGGTTGATATCGGCCGTCAGCGCAACGGCCTCCTCGGAGATCGGCTCGCTCGACGATCCGGTCAGCCTGGCCCGTTCATCGATCAGGCGCTGGAGATCCCGCCGCAACTCCGCCGCACTCTTTGGGGTCTCGGTGGTCTGGTCGAGGGTGCCGGGTCGGTAGTCGCGTGGGGCCAACAGCAGTCCGGAGACGCCGTCGTGGTGAGCGAAGTCCGGCCCGGTCAGCGGAACCCGGTCCGGGGTGAAGGCGATGAACCGCAGATCGGCCAACCCGACCGGAGCGTTTCGGCTCGGCGTACGGCTGTCGTAGGCGGTCACCGGGTCCTGCTCGGCGGGAGCCGTCACGTCGACGAACGCCAGCCCCGACGAGGAGTCGTTGACCAGTGCGAAGGCGTGCGACGGCGCGTTGGGCGGACCGGCCGTCAGGTACGCGACGGACCCCGGCACGCCGCGCAACAGGTCGGCGACCTGCTCGATGCTGCCTGCCTGCCGCCAGGGTTGCCCGTGGTCGATCGCGAACCGCTGCGCCGGCCCGGCCTCCAGGTAGGCGGAGTCGCGCACCACATTCGGCCTCGGCGCGAGCACTCCGGCCTTGGTCAGGCCGGTGTCGACGTTGTGCAGCTGAGGCAGGCAGTCCAACGGCTGCGGGTCGGCCAGGCGCGTCTGCTGCAGCGACCGCGCCGTGTCGGCGGTCGACCCCACCGTACGGGTGGTCGGCCCCGCCGTGGCGGCGGTGGTCGGCTCCGGCGGCTGGGGGACCGTGCGCCAGACCGCCAGCAGTTCCTCGCGCCACCGGTCGGTCCTCGCGGCATCCGCAGCCCGCATGTCGGCGTCGGCTTTCGTGGTGTACGACGAGAACACGTCGCCGTTGGCCTGCTCATGATTGAGCCAGAGTTTGCTGTGACCGCCCGAGTTCAGCTGCTCGCGGGCCAGGTAGACGAAGTCCTCACGGTAGTCGCCGCCGATCTGGTCGAGCACGTCACGGGACAGGCCGCGGTTGTACGCCAACTGCTGGAAGCCGTCGCGGGCCTCGACCACCGCCCGGTTCGACTTGATCTCGCCGATGAAGCGGTCGGACAGGTTGTCGACGTCGAGCAGGTCACGGTAGGGCGCGGTGGTGATGTCCTCAGGGCGGGAGTTGGTCGGCAGCGACTCCTCGAACACCGCCCGGAAGTCCTGCCTGAACACGTTCCAGGCGCGATCCAGCGCGGTCGCGTCCAGCTCGGGAAAGTAGGCCGCGACCTCGTCGAACGCGCCCCGGGCCTGGTTCAGGGTACGTTCGAAGCTGGCCTCGGCGGTGAAGGCGTCGTACAACCTCGCCCGGTTCGTCTCCACGGTCTCCAGCAGGTGTTCCAGCGGGGACCCGTTGCCGGCGTCGAAGGCTTCGCGGTACGCGGCCCGCACCGTCTGCTCCCAGCGCGCGTTGACAGTCGCCAACCCTTGGGGGGACAGCGCCGACTTCGGGGTGCCCGACTGCCAGTCGACGTACGCCTGGTTGAACAGCTCGACCTGGATGTGGCGCAGACCGTCCGGGCTTTCCAGCACCCCGAGGGGTGCCTTGCTGTTGGTCGCCTCCCACAGCTGTGCCGGTGACGGGTACGGGTTGTCGCCGCCGTCGAGCAGTTGCCCCACCGTGGTGATGTGCTCCTGCCCGGCGCCGAGCCGGTCCCGTACGTGTGCGGGCAGTTCCCGGTCGCGCCACCGGTCGAGGTCCGGGAACGGTTGGTCCCGCCGACGGTCGATCAGGTTCGCGGCCTGCCGTTCCCCCGCGTCGGGGTGCAGGGCGAGCTTCGCCTCCTGCTGGGTCAGCGGTTCGGAGATGCCCAGATCGTTCTGGCGTTGCGCGTTGATTTTCAGCAGCTCGCTGGGGCGCACCCCGCGTTCCAGACCCTTCTGGTACGCGGCCAGGTCGGCACTGTCCAGGTCGAGATCGTGCAGCCGTTGCTGGATGTTGGCGCGGTGATCCTCGAAGGGGTTCAGCCGGGACTCGGCCAGCAACCGGTTCAGGCCAAGCCACTCGGCGTCAGTGACGCCGAGGACCTTGCGGCCGTCGGCGCGCTCGGCCCAGCTGCGGCCGTCCTGCCCGCGCTGGTCGGGATGCGGGCTGAGCAGTTCCGCGCGGTCCAGCAGGTATCCGTACTCGCGGTCCAGGGCAAGCCGGGCCTCTGGAGTCAACTGTGGACCCCACAGTTGTGCCTGCGACTGTGGCGACGGCTGCGGCGGCGGTGTCACGGCCGGCTGCGACTGGACGGTGCCCGCGTCCCGCACCGCCGGAGGCACCGGATCCGGCTTGGACACCGACTGTGGCTGCGGCGAGGGCGTCTGCCCCGGCTGCGACGTCTGTCCCGACTGCGACGATTGCGGCGGCTGCGACTGCGACGGCTGCGACTGCGACGTCGACTGCGATGTCTGCCCCGACTGCGCCGGTGCGTGCGACGTCGACTGCGACGGTACCTGCTGAGGCGGATCCGCGATCGTCGACGGCCGGGCCGGAACCGACGAGGTCGACGTCGTCCGGTCGAGGCTGCTCACCGAGGTGCGCGGGGAGTTGTCCGGTACGACCGGGCCGGGGACGACACTCGCCGAGGTCTTCGGGGCGGTCCCCAGGTTCGCCGGCGTTGCGACGCCGCCGGTGGTGATGCCCAGATCCACCTTCGGCGGCGGCGACGTGACCGATCCGATCACCGGCGCGTTCGGTACCGACTGCGCCGGCACCGGCAGGGGCGGGCCGACCGACGCGGGCAGCCCGGTGACGGGCCCTGGGCGGGAGGTGGCCGGGACCATGTCGTGCACACCCGGTACGGCACCCGACAGGCCCATCGCCGCCGAGATGCCGATCACGGCCGGATCGGCGTGGTACGGCACCCCGTACGCCGTCTTGACGATCGCATCGGGGCCGAGGTCCACCGCCATGTTGATGCCGACGTTGGAGATGACCTCCGCCGTCGGCCGGATGACGGCCTGGCTGGAGCGTACCGCCGCATTCGCCACCTGCGCCGGGGTCCGGACCGCCGGCGGCACCACGGTGGCACCGTTGCGGACCGCGACCTGCAACGCCCCGGCCAGGCCCTCGCCCACCTGCACGGTGGTGATCCGCGGCATCCCGGCGGCGACGATCCGCAACGCCCGGCCGAAGTTGACCGACACGTTCACCACGACCCGCACCAGGCTGGACAGCAGTACGGAGACGGCCCGGGTGATGGCGGTGAACAGTGGCCCGATGGCGAACGTCAGCGGCGTCAGCACCACCCCGATCACGCCGACGATGATCTCGATGGTCCGCATCTGTTCCTGTTCGGCCCGCGCCTCCCGGACCGCCTGGGCGAAATCCTGGATCGCCTGCCCGATCGCGATCATCTCGTTGGCCACCGGCACCACCGTGTTGGTGACGATCCCGTCCCAGGCCTGCACCGCCCGGTCGCGGCCGGTGCCCTGCCAGGCGGCCTCGCCGAGCGGGCCGGTGATCCCGCTGGCCTGCCGGTACAGGTCGTTGCCCAGGGCGACGAACGCGTTGCCGAGGCTCTGGATCTGCTGGTCGTCGATCTCAGTTGGAAAGATCGGCACGCCGCACCTCCGTCATCGGCACCTCAGGCCTCCTCGATCGCCACCTGGATCACCGTGTCGGGGTGCGCCCGGCGCAGCAGCCGACCCCGGCCCGGTGGCCCGTTCTCGGCCCTGTGGCCGCCGAACAGCACCCCTTCACGACTGTCCCCGGGCAGGATCAACGCGGCCGGCTGCTGCTCCCGCAACCGGGCGAGCAGCTGATCGACCGCGAACCCCCGGGAGCTGCCGGTGACGCGCCGGGCGAGCACCACGTGGAATCCGAGGTCGGGCCCGTGCGGCAGCCGGTCGACCAGCGGCGACAACGGCGAGCTGCCGCCGCCGACCAGGTCGTGGTCGTCGACCACGACGAACAGCTGCGGCCCCTGCCACCAGTCCCGGCGGGCCAGGTCCTGGCCGGTCAGGCCGGGCGGCGGCATGCGTTCGGCGAGCTTGCCGTCGACCTGCCCGACGTACTCGGCGGCGGCGGTCGGATCGGCGGCGTAGGCACCCAGGTAGTCCTCGGGCACCGCGCCCAGCAGGGTCCGCCGGTAGTCGATCACGACGAACCGGATCTCCCACGCCGTGTAGCGGCGGGCCATCGCCGCCATCCAGGTCCGCAGCAGCTGGGTCTTGCCGGTGCCGGAGTCGCCGAGCACCACCAGATGCGGATCGTCACCGATCAGGTCGAGGTGGACCGGAGCGAGGCCGACCTCGTCGAGCCCGATCGGTACGCCGCCGATCGGTACGCCGGCAGCGGCGGTGTCGACCGGCAGTTGCGCCGCGGCCAGCCGGCGCGGCAGGACCCGTACTTCGGGGGCGGCCGGTCCGCTCCAGCCGGCAGCAAGTTTGCCGACCACCTCGTCGACCGCCTCGGTCAGGGCGTCGACGGTGTCGGCGTCGTCGACCCGGGGCAGCAACGCCTGGTACGGCACGCCGGGTGGGGCCAGACCCCGGCCGGCGACGACGTCACCGAGCGACCGGGCCGCCGGCCGGCTGATCTCGCTCTCCGCCGGGTCGTTGAGCCGCAGTTCGAGCCGGCCGGCGAGGCTGTCGCGCAGGTTGGACCGGATGTCGAACCAGCGGTTCGCGGTCACCAGGACGTGCACCCCGACGCCGAGTCCGCGCGCCGCGACGTCCACGACGACTTCGTCGGCCAGGTCGAACTCGGCCCGGATGGCGGGCCAGTTGTCCAGCACCAGGAACACGTCGGCGGCGCGTACGTCGCCGGGCAGGCCGCCGCTGGCCCGCAGCTGCCGCCAGCGGCCGGCCGAGTCGACGCCTAGGTCGGCAAAGATCCGTTCCCGTTCGTCGACGAGCCGCCGGGTGTCCAGCAGGATCCGGCGGGCCAGCTCCACGTCGCGGCGGCCGGCGACCCCGGCGACGTGCGGGGCGGCGGCGAGCGTCCGCAGGCCACCACCGCCGAGGTCGACGCAGGCGAACTGGGCCTCGTCCGGGGTGTGGGTCAGCATCAATGCCAGCACCGTGGTGCGCAGCAGGGTGCTCTTGCCGGTCTGCGGGGCGCCGACCACGGCGAGGTTCCCGGCCGCACCGAAGTCGACCAGCATCGGGGACTGCTGCTGGGTGGCCGGCTCGTCGAGGACGCCGAGCGGCACCCGCAGCCCGCCGAGCCACGGCCAGCTCTCGGCCTGCAGCCCGCGTTCCGGCACCTCGCCCACCGGGCCGAGCACGGATCCGAGGGCGATCGCCGGTGGCAGCGGCGGCAGCCACACCTGGTGGGCTACCGCGTCGGCCTGCGCCAACGCGGTCGTCACCAGATCCAGTGTCGACGGTCCGATGGCGTCGGCCTCGGGCAGCCCGTCGACGGGTTCCGGCCCGCCGTCGACAGTCGGCCCGCCAGCGCCGTCGGCCCGGCCGTCGGGGTACGGCGCGTCGCGGCTGACCGGGCCGAACGGCACTGGGACGAGCTGGACCGGCGCGGCCGGCCGGACCACCGGCCAGGCCGGACCGGAGACGTGCGAGACCCGGAACCGGCGGTACGCCGACTCGTCGACCTTCAGATACGCCGAGCCGGGCAGCGGCGGCAGCAGGTACGCGTCGGCGGTGCCGAGCACCGCCCGGCTCTCGGCGGCGCTGAACGTCCGCAACCCGATCCGGTACGACAGGTGCGACTCCAGGCCACGCAGCCGACCCTCGTCGAGCCGCTGGCTGGCCAGCAGCAGATGGATCCCGAGGCTGCGGCCCACCCGACCGATCTGCACGAACAGGTCGATGAAGTCGGGCCGCCCGGTGAGCAGCTCACCGAACTCGTCCACGATCACCAGCAGGTACGGCAGGGCCGGCAGCGGGGCACCGTCGACGTCCGTACCGCCGGCCGCGCGGCGCACCTGGTACTCGCGTACCGAGTCGACGTTGCCGGCGTCGCGCAGCAGCCGCTGCCGACGCTGCTGTTCCCCGACGAGCGCCGCTCTGACCCGGTCCACCAGCGCCATGTCGTCGGCCAGGTTGGTGATCAGACCGGCGACGTGCGGCAGGTCGACGGCGTTGGCGAAGGTGGCCCCGCCCTTGAAGTCGACGAGCACGAAGCTGAGCAGGTCCGGCGGGTGGGTCATGGCCAACCCCACCAGCAGGGTACGCAGCAGTTCGCTCTTGCCGGACCCGGTCGCGCCGATCACCAGCCCGTGCGGGCCGACACCGCCCTGCGCCGACTCCTTCAGGTCGAGCACCACCGGCCGGCCGTCGCTGTCGATGCCGATCGGTGCGCGCAGCAGTTCGTCGCTGCCGGCCGGCAACCAGCGGCCGGTGCCGACCACCTCGTCACGGGACAGGCCCAACAGTTCCGGCACCGACAGCGAGTCGACCAGGTCGCCGGCCCGGGGCGGCCGCAGCCGCAGCGGTGCCATGGCCCGGGCCAGGCACCGCGCCAGGGCCGGGGTCGGGGCGTCGCCGACCAGATCGTCGACCCCGACGATCAGCTCCGACCGGCCGGCGAGGGTGACCCGGCCGGTGTCGTCGACGCTGACCCGTACGTCGGCCCGGGGTGGCTGGTGCGACGGGCTGGGCACCAGGCACACCACGCTCACCCCGCTGGCCTTCCCGGCCCGGGCCAGCAGCTCGGTGAGGACCGGCTCGCGCACCCATGCGCTGGTCGGGTCGTAGCCGTCGATCAGCAGCACCAGCCGGCGGCCCGGGTCGGCGTCGGCCCGGGTCAGCAGGACCGGCTCGTCGGTGGCGGCGAGCCGGGCCAGCCACAGCTGCAGCAGCCCGACCAGTGCGGACAGGTCGTCGGCGACGGCGACCGGCGCGACCGTCGGCGGCAGGTCGGCCACCTGCCCGGTGGGGCCGGCGGTGCGTACGTGCGGCAGCCAGACCGCCCACTCCCAGTCCCGGACGGTGTCCGGCGCGCAGACCATCACGGCGACGTCCTCCGGCGGGTGCAACGCCGCCGTCTGGCACAGCATCGCCCGGCCCACCGCGCGGGCCGCCGCCGGCGGACCGATCACGCTGACCACACCGGCCCGGCCCAGGTCGACCACGCCGGGCTGGCGGCCGACCGTACCGACCTGGTGGACCACCGCCTCGGCGGCCGCGGTGAGGTCCGGGTCGGTGTCGGCCATCGGGTCGGCTCTGGCCGACAGGGTCACCGGCACGCACAGCGGCCCGGTGCCGAGGCCGATCCGGATCCGGAGGAAGTCCGGATCGGTGGGTCGACGCTCCCACAGCCGTTGCCGGTGCCAGGCGATGGCGAGCAGCCGCTGCGGTGACGGGTGGGTCACCGGCACCGCCGCGCGTTGCTGGGCGGCGATCCCCCGGGCGCTGCGACGGATCCCGGTCAGATGCGCGTGGTAGCGGATCCGCTGGCGGGCCCGCTGGCGGCGGGCGTGCGCGCTCATCTGGTACCGGATGCCGAAGGTCGACACGATCGAGATCACGATGAACGCGATGCCGGCCACCACCATCCACCGGTGCCCGAGCGTGATCATGTAGCCGGCCATCGCGATCGTGCTGAGCAGCGGCAACAGCAGGGTGATCAGCGCGATGCCGCCGTTGCCGGCGGGGTCGGTGGGCGGGGCCGCCACGGTCAGCCGGCCCTGCGGCAACGCCGGCCCGGCGGTACGCGCGGCCCGGTGCAGCAGCCGGACGGGGAGCGGGGATTCTGACGTCGACATGGCTTCCTGCGGTCCGGCCCGGTTCAGGACCGGGCCACCTCGGTGAGAGTCACGGGGTTGGGGGTGCCGCCCGGCGCGGTGTCGCCGCCGCCGGGGCCGCCGGACGGATCCGGGCCACCGGACGGGCCGGAGCCGCCACCGACCACGTCGATGAACGCGTCGAACATGGCGACGATCTGGGTCTCGGCGGCGTCGTAGTTCAGCGCCGCCCGGCGCAGGTTGA
This sequence comes from Solwaraspora sp. WMMB762, assembly GCF_049179115.1. Taxonomy (NCBI): domain Bacteria; kingdom Bacillati; phylum Actinomycetota; class Actinomycetes; order Micromonosporales; family Micromonosporaceae; genus Solwaraspora; species Solwaraspora sp. WMMB762. The sequence continues at coordinate 5,118,349 of NZ_JBMHMD010000001.1, read as the reverse complement.
CCCCGATCACCGCGAACAACCCGGGTGGTTCGTCGTTGAACAGCTCACTGGCCGCCGCGTTGAAGTTGTCGAACAGCAACTGCGCGTCGGTCGCGCTCGGACCCAGCCAGGCACCCGCCTCGGACAGGCCGTTGAGCGCCCCGACGATCCGTTCCAGGCATCCCGCGACCCGGCCGGCGTCGTCCAGCACCTGCTGGCCGTCGGCGGCCAGGGTGGTGATGTCGCAGGAGATGCTGCTGGTGTTGTAGACCGGGTTCGGCCCGAGCGGGTTGTCGGCCAGGGGCATGTCAGGTCCCCCCGACGGTGTAGTAGTTCGCGGTCTCCGTCCGCTGATAGTTGTCGAGGGTGGTCTGCATCCGGCTGATGATCGCGTCGATCGCGTCGATCAGGTCGGTGTTCGCGCCGACCAGCTGCTGCGACAGGTCGGCGAAGGTGGACGCCGCCGGCCCGGACCAGACGGCGGTGGCGCTGTCCAACGCGCCCTCGATGCCGGTCAGCAGCTCGTCAACGGTGTCGCGTTCGGTCCTGATGGTCGTGATCGCGGCACGCACCGCGTCCATGTCGACGTAGTACATCAACGGCATGCCGGCTCCTTTCCCCACCCGCGCGCGCCGGGTGACGCGGCACCGGATGCGGTCACCGTAGGTCGCCGGCCAAGGCCCCGGACAGCTCCGCTTTCGGGCCCGGTACCCAGAACATGGACGTTCCCGTGGTCGCCAGATTCAGGGGATGCTGCGCCGGAACCGACGGCACGACCGGGAGGTGGCATGGGAACGACGAGCAACAATCCGGGCGACGAGACCCGCGACCCGGGCCTGCCGGTGCCCCCACCGGCCCCGGCCGGCGGCGACTCCGCGCCGCCGCCGGAGCAGATCACCCCGGACTCGGTCACCGTCGACCCGGGCTTCTCGATCTCCTACGAGCCCGGCGAATCGTCGGAAGCCTCCGGCCAGGCCGACGTCGACGGCCGGACCGCGACCTACGCCCAGCTGTCCGTGTCACTGGCCGGGCTGGCCGCCGTCGAAGGTTCCCTGCTCACCGCCGTCCGGGACCTCACCAGCCGGTACGAAGAGCTACGCAACCGGGTAGCGACGACTCAGGACACCGTCTTCGGGCAGACCGAGACCCATGACGAGATCGTGCAGGACAACCCCGGGGCACCGCACCAGCAGTACTACATCCGGCAGGACGTGCCGGACAGCCTGCAGGCCGACGCGATCGAGTTCGCCAACGCGATTCGCCCGTACATGGCGCAGGCGCTGGACGACTTCGCGAAGACGCTGCAACTGTTCGGCGCGTACGTGCAGGCGTTGGAGGCCACCGGCGACGGGTACGCGACCGCCGACGACCACTCCCGGTTCGACTCCGGCTGACGCTCGCGGCCTGCTGACCTGGGCTGGTCAGGACGCGATCGACCGGCCCAGGTCGAGCATCACGCCGACCGCCCCCCAGATCGTCAGCGCCGCGACCAGCGCCACCGCCACGAACAGCGTCGAGGCGCCCAGCAGCCACCGGGGTCGGCGGTCCGTCAGCGGCGACCGCGACGCCAGCCAGCCACCGCAGCCCACCAGGGTCAGCGCCACCAGCACGCCCACCCCGACCGCGACCGGCCACCGGGCCGCGACGGTCAAGGTCAGGGTCACCAGGCCGGCCACGGCGGCGGCGAGCGTCGACGCCGCCTCCACCGCGAACTCGTGGCTGACCGCACGCAACGCCAACGCCAACGCCAACGCGCCGACCAGCAGCCAGGCCGCCCAGTCCGACGAGCGGGCCACCCCGACCAGACCGGTCGCGGTGAGCAGCGCCGCAGCCACCGTCCACCCGGCCAGGATCCGGTACGCCCGGCGTACCGCCGCGGTGACCGTCACCGGGTCGTCAGCCGGCACCGACCCGGGGCGTCCCTGCCCGAACATGGCCAGCCGGCTGGCGGCCGGCGCGGCGGCGACCAGCATCGCGAAACCGACCAGCGCCACCACCGCCAGCAGGCCGGCACCCGAGGGCCGCAGCACGACCAGCGGTACGGCGCATCCGGCGGCGACGGCGATCCACAACGCCACCGCCAGCGTCCCGGCCGACGGCACCGCCGCGAACGCCAGCAGACCGCCGACGCTGGCCGCCACCGCCGCCCCCGACACGCTGCCCAGGGCCATCGCCCCGGCGCAGCCCAGCGCGAGCGGGGCGGTCAGGGCCAGGCCGGCCAGCAGCGGCTCCGGCAACGGCCAGCCGCGCCGCCGGGCGAGGGCGACCAGCCCTGGTACGGCCAGCCCGACGACGACGGCGAGCAGTTCGACCCCGACGGGCCGACCCGACCCGGACGTGGCCGGTCCGGACGCCGCAGGCCCGATCGTTGCCAGTCCGATCGTCGCCAATCCGATCGTCGCCACCAGCCACCCGACACCCGCCGCCACCAGGGTCGCGGCTGCCGCCCGCTGGTTCCACCGCCGCCGCCCCAACTCGTCGGTGGCTTCGGCGACGACCTCGTCGATGTCGGTCACCTGCGGCTCGTGGTCCTCGTCGGCGGCCACGTCGACCAGGTACAGCACCATGCCCTCGGTCGGTGCGCAGTCGGCGAGCGGGGCGTCCAGCGGCAGTGGCCGACGCCCCAGCGGGGCCAGCGACCACACCTGCGGGTGGGCGCCGGTGGTGGGCTGCTCACACAGGTCGAGGATCAGCCCGAGGTACTCACCGACCGGCACCTCCACCGGCAGAGCGAGGTCCACCCGGCGGCGGGCACCGACCACGGTGACCGGGCACCGGTGTCCCGTCGCGGCACCGACACCGGTGCTGGCACCGGCACCGACACCGGTGCCGGCGGTGGTCGGCGTCACGACGACCGCCACGTCGCCCGGTTGCTCTCCTCCGCCCCGGTGTAGTTGTCCCAGCAGGTGTTCAGCGCGTGGCCGACCATGCCGAGCACCCCGGTCGGTCCGAACAGGTCAGCGGCGGCCACACTCCACTGGTTCCGCAGCTCGAAGTAGTGCTCCCGGGCCTCACCGGTCCAGATCGACTCCAACTCGGCGAGCTGGGTCTTCAACTGGGAGAGCCGTTCCTCCATCTCGGCGGACCGGGACAGCACGTAGCTACCGGCGGTCTCCTGCGCCGAGGTGACCCGCAGAAAACTACTGTCGATGCTCATCGATCACTCCTTGCCGTCGTCAGCCGAGCCGGGCCGGCGGCATGGACGCGAGCACCTGCTGCACCGACTGGTTGTTGGCCGTCTCGCTGCTCACGTAGTTCTGGTAGGTGGTGTTCAGCCCGTTGGAGATCCCCACCAACGCGTTGTGCAGGTTCTGGGCGTCGACCGCCCACCGTTGCATCAGCTCGTCGAAACTCACCTGCGCCACGCCTTCCCATGCGCCGCGCAGCGACGCCACGTACTGCCGCAGTTGATCGAGCCCGACGGAGATCTCGTCGGCGATCGCCGCGGCGCTCTGTGCGCCGGCCTGCACCTGCAACGGGGTTACACCGTAGTCGGGCACCATCAGTTCACCTACCTCATCACGCGTCCGCCACCTGGCATCCGTCATCGTGTCCGGTCTGCATGGGGCACCACCAGTCACCGAAACCCCGACATCGGGGTGGGCGGCCAGAACAGGGACGTAGTGCGCCAGGCCAGGCACCGCCGACAATCGTCCCTGATGACCACACGCCTCCGGGTAGCGACGCACGGCTGGGGCGTGCACCGCAGCGTCGGTGCCGCCCTACGGGCGGCCGATGTCGGCGGCACCGTCACGATCCGGGCCGGCCGCTACCGGGAGGCGCTGGTCCTCGACCGGGCCGTCACCCTGGTCGCCGAGGGCGAACCGGGGTCCGTCCGGATCGTCACGCCGGTCGCCCCGGTGCTGGTGATCGGCGCGACGGTGGCCATCCGCGGGGTGGTGTTCGAGGCGCCGCCGACCCACCCGGGTACGCCGGACGGGCACACCGCCGCCGTGCTGCTCGACCAGGGCCACGCGCTCCTGGAGGACTGCACGGTCGTCGGTGCCGGCGTGATGGTCACCGGCACCACGACGGCGACGCTGCGTCGGGTGACCATCCGGCAGGTCGCCGGCGACGGACTCCAGGTGACCGACGACGCCACCGTCACGGTCACCGACTGCGTACTGACCGGGGTCGGCGGGTGCGGGCTGCGGGTCGTCGGCGGCCAGGTCGACGTCACCGGCAGCCGGATCGACGGCAGCACCGGCGCCGGGGTGCTGGCCACCGGCACCGCGCAGGTACGGCTCGACGACTGTGTCCTCACCGGGGTACGGGACTCGGCGGTGGCGGCCCGCGACGACGCCCGACTGACCGTCACCGCAGGTCGGCTCGTCGACGCGCAGGGCAACGCCGCATACCTGACCGGGCGGGCCCGGATCACGATGACCGGGGTCGTCGCCACCGGGTCCGGCTACAGCACCGTGCACGTCGGCGGACAGGCCCGCGCCGAACTGGCCGGCTGCGAACTGACCGGCAGCGGCGAGCACGGGGTGGCGGTGGTCGACACCGCGACGGCGCAGCTGACCGGTGGACGAATCGACGGTGCCCGGCTGGCCGGTGTGCACGTCGCCGACCGGGGCGACCTGACCGCCGACGGCGCGACGATCGCCGGCGGCACCGGCCTGATCGTCGACACCGCGCACCGGCCGCTGCTGCGCGGCGGCGCGATCACCGGCACCGGCGGCGTCGCCGTGCAGGTCGGCGACGGGTGCACCACGGTGCTCGCCGGCCCGACGCTGCACGGCAGCGTCCACGGCGGACCGTGGGCGGTGCTGCGCTGCCCCGACCCGGGTCCACGCAGTGGTCAACCACCGACCAGGCCGGTGTCCGCAGCGCCGGCCGACGCCCCGGCCGACCCAGCCGATGCGGTGGCCCGGCTGCTGCACCAACTCGACCAGCTCATCGGACTCGACGACGTCAAGCGCGACGTCGGCGCCCTGGTCACCGTCATGCGGCTGGTCCGGTTGCGGCGCGACGCCGGGCTGCCGCCGCCACCGCTGAGCCGGCATCTGGTCTTCGCCGGCAACCCGGGGACCGGCAAGACCACCGTGGCCCGCCTGTACGGCCGGATCCTGCACGCGCTGGGCCTGCTCACCCGGGGGCATCTGGTCGAGGCCAGCCGCAGCGACCTGGTCGGCGAATATGTCGGACACACCGCGCCGAAGACCACCGGCGTCTTCCAACGGGCCCGCGGCGGCGTGCTGTTCATCGACGAGGCGTACGCGCTGGCGCCGACCGGGCAGGGCGCGGACTTCGGTGCCGAAGCGGTCGCCACCCTGGTCAAACTGATGGAGGACCACCGCGAAGACGTCGTCGTCATCGCCGCCGGCTACCCCGACGACATGGCCCGGTTCGTCGCCTCGAACCCGGGCCTGGCGTCGCGGTTCACCCGTACGCTGCGGTTCCCCGACTACCGGTCGGCCGAGCTGGTCCGCATCGTCGAAGCCCAGGCCGAGCAGCACCGCTACCGGCTCACCGGCTCCACCCGGGACACCCTGACCGCACTGTTCGACCGGCTCCCCCGGGTCGACGGGTTCGGCAACGGCCGGGCCGCCCGGCACGTGTTCCAGCGGATGACCGAACGCCACGCGCTACGCGTCGCCACGACCCCCGGGGCGAGCGAGGACGAGCTGACCGACCTTCGACCGCAGGACGTGCCCGATGACGCTGACTGACCGACCCGCTCCCGCCGAGCCGGCCACGCCCGACAACCGCGCGATGCCCGCCGACCCGGCCACGGAGCCGACGACGCCGCGGCTGGTGCTGCTGCTCGACTGGGCGTCGCTGCCCGCCGCCCGGTACGCCGCCGTGGCCGCAGCAGCCGGAAACCGCTGCGTGGTCCTGGCCGTCCCGGCCGACGAACCGGTGGACCTGGTGGGACTGCTGCGGGCGGGCGTGCGTGCGCTGGTCGCCGCCGGCGACCCCGTACCCGATCTCGACCTGGCGATGGTGGCGGCCGCCGCCGGAGGCCGGTACGTCTCGGCCGGACTGGTCGACCGGTTTGTCGCCTCCGTCGACGAGCCGGCACCACCGGACCGGATCCCGTTGACCTACCGGGAACTCGAGGTCCTGCAGGGCATCACCCAGGGCCTGACCCACCGGCAGGTGGCTCGGCGCATCGGCGTCACCGAGGCGACCGTCCACACGTACGCGAAGCGACTGCGCCGCAAACTCGACGCGGTCAACAAGGCCGACCTCACCCGGCGCGCGATCGAGTTGGGGTACGCGCAGGCCGCCCCCGCCGAGCGCTGAGCACGCCTCGTCGGCCCGGTTCTGCCGGTGCGATTTCCTGTCGCCGACCCCCGCCGGCCGGTTGGATTGCCAGGTGGGTGGCGTACCGGCGGCGGGTCGCCGCAACCGGGCAACCAGCAGGCGCCCCGGCGGAGCGCCGCTCGGGAGGACGCGTTGACCGTCGAACCGGTCCCGTACGACGTCATCGCCCTCGTCCGGGATCCGCTGGCCGGCATGGGCGTACGCTTCCTGCTCTCCGAGGCCCACCGGATCCGCGACCTCACGCTGCGCTGCCAGGTCCAGGACCTGCTCACCGGTACGGTGCCCGACACCTCCGCGCCGCGCCGGCCGGCGGTGGCGGTGCTCGGCGTCGACCTGCCCCCGGCACAGCTGCGCCGGATCTGCGACCGGTGGCCCACCCTGGTGGTGGCGTCGGCGACGGCGATGAGCTCGGCGCTGGCCGCGATCCGGTGCGGCGCCCGCTCGGTGCTCGTCGCGGGGGCGACCGACCCGGCCGAGATGCGCATCGCCCTGGACGCCGTCGTGTCCGGCGGAATCCACCTCGGACGGGGCCTGCAGTGGGCGCCAGCCGAGCCGGTCCGGGCAGCGCCGGCCCGGACCGGCTCGGCAGCCGCCGAAAGCCGGCAGCTTCCGGCGCTCGCTCCCCGGGAGGTGCAGACCCTACGGCTGATCGCCCGGGGTCTCACCCACGCACAGGCCGCCCGGGAGCTGGGGCTGACCGCCGCCACCGTCGACACCTACGTGAAGCGGATCCGGACCAAACTCGCCGTGGGCAACAAGGCCGAGCTGACCAGGCGGGCGATCGAGTTCGGTTACGTACCGGCGCAGCTGGCCGCCACCGGTTCCTGACCCGGTTCGAGACGACCGGCCACCGGCCCGGTGGGCTATCCGGCGGTGCAGTTCACCCGGACCTGTGCGGCACCGATGTGTTCACCGTTCGGGTCCCGGCCGGAGTCCTGCAGGTGCAGCGAGATGGCACCGTTGCGGACCGCCACCGCCCCGGTGCCGACCCACCGTCCCCGGTTCGCCGTCTGGTTGATCGAGAACTGGGCGTACGGGCTCGTCGACGTCCGACCGCCGAGCACCTTGTACACCGCCGGGTTGCCGGCGACGTCGCGCGCCGAGCCGCTGTTCGGGACGAGGACCGAGAAGGTGCAGGTGCCGTTGACCACCGGAGCTGTCTCGAACCACCAGACCACGTAGTTGCGGCCGGTCGCGGTGGAACTGCCGGACATCGGCATCGCCAGCGCCGACCCGGAACAGCCGTCGCCGCGGTGGCCGCCGGTGATGTCGTACCAGCCGGCGGTGCCGTCGCGGTACACCCCCTGGCTGTACCAGTTGTGCGCGTCGTTGTTGCCGGAGCAGCCGGGACCGGCGATCGCCGAGTACGTGGTGGCCGCCAGCCGTGCCGCGCTCGTCGGCTGTGACGCGACCGACCGGCTCTCGCCGGTGGTGGCCGGTGGCGTGGTCCGGGTCGCGGACGCCACGGCGGGGGCGGTCGTCGGCTGCGTCCCGGCCGGTGGCGGCGCCAGGTGCGCGCCGGTCGGCGTACCCGACTGCCGGCCGGCCGTCGTCGGACCGCCGGTCGGGGCGGACCCGTCCGGTTGGCCCGGACTCTCGGATCCGGCCGGCCCGGCCGGGCTGTCCGGGTCGGTGGTCGGCGCGGTGGCGCCTGGTACGTCGGCCGCCCGCGCGGTGCCTTTTCCGCTGCTCAGGTACTCCACCAGGAACCCGGCGACAGCCACGACGACCAGGGTCAGCAGCACCGCGACCAACGCGGCGGCCCCGCGTCGCACCGGTGAGGCAGCCGGATCGCGGTGCAGCACCCGGGTCGCGACCGCGTCGGCGAACGCTGCCCGCGCACGGTCGGCCGGCAGGTGGCCGGTGGGTGCCGCCCCGGCTGGCGGTTGCTGGCCGAGCTGCATCGCTGTCCTCCGGGCACGGTCGGCGTCGACGTCTCGACGCACGTGAACTCGACGCAGGCGACCGCGACGCACGTGATCGCCTCGACCCTCGGATGGAACCCGATCCCCGGGCACCGGAACAGGAAAACCGACCGGCAGAACCGGGTGTCAGTGCCAGGTGCCGGTGTCACTGCCGGGCGAGCCGCGCCAGCAGGCTGCATACCTCCAGGTCCGCCGACCCCTCGCACAGCGACCGGGCCCGGTCGAAGCACCGCAGCTGGTCCTCGGAGCGCTGCTCGGCGCGGGCCACCAGGCCCAACGCGTACCAGGCCTGGGCTTCCCGCAGCTCGTCGCCCAGCTCGTGGCAGACGCCGACGGCGCGGGTGGCGACCGCGACCGCGCGCGGGTGGCCGAGTCGCGCCAGCACCTCGCTGAGCGCGCCGAGACATTCGGCGATCCCGGTCGGATGATGCTCGGCGGCGAACGTCGCGTACGCCTGCTCGAGCACCCGCGCCGCGCCCGGCAGGTCCCCGACCGCAGCCAGGTCGAGACCGAGCCGGTAGCCGAACATGCCGGCGTTCACCCGGTCCCGGCCGGCCGGCTCGGCGAGCCGTTCCAGCCCACGGCGATGGGTCCGCGCCGCCTGCTCCGGATGCCCCAGGTCACGTTGGATGTCGCCGATGGCGTAGCTGGCGATCACCGCCCCCTGCGTCTCGCCCAGCGCGGCGAACAGCTCCGCGGCGAGCCGGGCCCGGTCGAGCGCCTCCGCGAGCCGGCCGCAGCGGTGCAGCGCACCGGTGGTGTAGAGCGTGCTCCACGCGTACCCGACCCGGTCGCCGATCGCCGCGTGCAGCTGCCGGGCCCGCTCGTGCTCCGGCAACGCCTGCCCTGGTTGACGCACCTGGTACTTGAACGCGAAGCCGAGGGAGTCGCGGTGCCGGGCTTCCGCCGCCGGGTCGCCGAGCACGACGGCGGAGTCCACAGCAGCCTGGAAGACTTCGCGCCACGAGGCCAGATGGTGGTGACGGTTGGCGATGCCACGGATCGCGTCCACCACGGTGACGATCTCGGCGTGGCGCTGGTGCTGGGCCGTGCGACGCAACGCCCAGGTGATCGCCCGACGCTGCGCGGTGCACCAGTCGAGGGCGGCCGACGCGGACCCGAACGGGGTACGGGCAGCGGGGAACCGGTGCCGGTCCAGCGGCTCCTGGTACGACGGGAACCAGGCACCGGCGGCGACGACCGCCGCGAGCAGCCCGGTGCGTACCCGGTCGACGGCCGCCTGCTGATCCGCCGGGCTGTCCTCGTCCGCCGCGCGTTCCTGCCCGAACACCACCAGCAGGTCGTGCAACCGGAACCGACCGCCGCTGCCGGTGATCAGGCCCGCCTCGACCAGCCCGTCCAACGCCGTGGCCGCCCGGTCGGTGTCGAGATCGGTGTGGCTGTCGCTGCGGCTGTCGGTGTCGGTGTCGAGCAGGTCGGCCACGGTCGTCACGTCGTAGCCGTGCCACGGCAGCAGTGCCAGTCGGCGCAACGCCGTCTGCTGATCCGGTTCGAGTTGCCGGTACGACACCATGAACGCGGCGCGGACCTCGACGTCCCCGGCGTACAGCCCGTCGAGCCGCCGTCGGCTGTCGCGCAACCGGTCCAACAGACCGCCGACGGTCCACAGCGGTCGGATCGCCAACCGGCTCGCCGCGATCCGCAGCGCCAGCGGCAGGCCGCCGCAGATCCGGACGAGTTCGTCGACCGCCGCCGGCTCGGCGGCCAGCCGGGCCGGACCGACCACTCCGGTCAGCAGCTTGCGGGCGTCGGGGCCGGGCAGCGCACCGAGCGCGATCCGCTCGACGCGCGTCGACCCGGCATCGGCCGAGTCGGTGTCGGTGAGGTCGGTCAGCTGCCGACGACTGGATATCAACACCCGCCAGTCGCCGCCGGTCGGCAGCAACGGCCGCACCTGCGCGGCGTCGCGGGCATCGTCGAGGACCAGTACGCCGCTGCGGCCGGCCGTCATCGCGTCGTACAACGCCAACCGCTCGTTCAGACCGCTGGGGAGGCGACGTCGGTCCACGCCGAGATCGGCGAGCAGCTGCGCCACCGCCGCGCGGGGCGTCACCGGCTGCCGCGCGGTGCCCCGCAGGTCGACGAAGAACGCCCCGTCCGCCAACGCGGCGGCCAGTTCCCGCGCCGCCCGTACGACCACACTGGTCTTTCCGATCCCAGGTGGACCGTGCACCACCACCACGGCCCCGGGCCGCGACATCCGACCGGCCAGCCGGTCCAGTTCGGTGCCACGCCCACTGAAGTCCGGCGGATCCGCCGGCAACGGCACCCTCGGCGGCGTGGTCAGCCCGATCGGTTCAAGATCAGGATCGCCGTCGACGAGCTGGCCCGACGACACCGGCTGGCCCGACGAGACCGACCGGCGTAGCCGCTGCGCCTCGGCCGGCCGCAGCCGCAGCGCCTCGGCCAGCCCGGTCACGGTGGCCCGCTGCGGTCGGCCGACCCGGCCGCGTTCCAGGTCCCGCAGCGTCCGCACGCCGAGCCCGGCAGCCTGCGCCAACTGCTGCTGGCTCAACCCGGCGGCCCGCCGGTACCGTCGCAGCAGCAGCGCGAAGACGTCCGGACCGTCCGGGTCCGCAGCCCCGAGGCTCATCGATCGGCCTTCCGCCGCGCCGACGCTGACCATGCGGGCACAAGTTACCCGACATCAACTCGGCAGCCATACAGCCGAATCACCAGGACTGAACGATCATCAGGTATGCCGACACCGACCGACCTGCCGTCGCCGATGGACTTGCCGACGCTGCTCGTGGCGTTGCGGCGCTCGGCCGGACTGTCGCAGGAGCGCCTCGCCGAGGCCGCCGGACTGTCGTCGCGCACGGTCGGCAACCTGGAACGCGGCCGGGTCGTCCCGCAACCGCTGACGGTCGAACGAATCGCGGCGGTACTCGGCGCGGCGACGTCCGTCGGCGCCGCAGCGGCCGGCCAGCTCACCCGGGCGGCGGCCGCGTCGACGGCCGGCCCGCCGGAGACCGCCCACCCGCTGGCACTGCCCGACCCGACCCCGCCCGGTACGGTACCGCCCGGTAACGGGCGGGAATCCCAACTGCGCCAGATCGGCGAGCTGGCGACGGCGGCCGTCGGACCGGAACCGTCCACGACCGGGCCAACCGTCGTCGTGGTGTACGGACCGGCGGGCACCGGCAAGACGGAGGTCGCGGTGACGGCGGCACACCGGGCCTGCCGACGGTACGGCGTCGACGGGCTGCTGCTGGACCTGGCCGGCACGTCCCGGCAGCCGCTGGCCGTCGGTACGGCGATCGACCGTCTACTCCGCGCGTTCGGGGTCCCGGAGCACCGGGCACCACTGCCGGTCCTGGAACGTGCGACGCTGCTGCGGTCGGTCATGTCCGGTCGGCGCGGGATCCTGGTGCTGGACGACGCGTACGCCGAGGAGCAGGTCCGCCCGGTGCTACCGGCGTCGGCGGGGTGGCTGACGATCGTGACGAGCCGCAGCGGGCTCGCCGGCCTCTTCGGGGCCCGCTGGTGCCCGCTGGAGTCGCCGCCGACCGCCGTGGCCACCGGTGGTCCCGCCGGCTCCGACACCGCGTACCTGCGGTTGCCGGCCGCGCAACGGCAGCTGTTCCGCCGGCTGGCGCTGCTGCGCCCCGGTGACCACCCGGCGACGGTGGCCGAACTGCTGACCGATCTCGGCCCGGCCGCGACCGCCCACGCCCTGGACGGGCTGATCGAGGCGGGGCTGCTGACCGACGCCCCACAGCCGGGCAGCTTCCGCCTCTGCCCGACGGTGCGCCGGCACGCCGCCGCCCGGCTGCGGCAGGAGGAGACCGTCGAGCTGTGGCGCGACACCTGCCTGCGGTTGCGGCGGCACCCGGACCGGCAGCAGTGAGGCCCGAATGTTCCAGGGCCGGTGCCACCGGTCAGGGTTTGCGGGCGACCAGCATGCCCAGCGGTGGGCGGCCCGGTGCCGGCGGGGTCTGCTCGACGGTCACCAGGACCAGGAAGCCGGCCTTGGTCAACAACCGCGCCACCTCGGCCGGCCGCTGCCGGTGGAAGCGCAGGTCGATCCGCTTGCCCTCGAACTCGTCCCGGTGCCGGATGTCATCGCCGACCTGGAAGACCAGCATCAGGTAACCGCCCGGCACCAGCACCCGGTGGAACTCGGCGAACGCCTCCGGCCGCCGCTGCCACGGCAGGTGGATGATCGAGAAGTAGGCGAGCAGCCCGCCGAGCCCGCCGTCGGGCAGGTCCAGGTCGAGCATCGAGCCGACCTCGAACCGCAGCCCTGGGTACGCCTGCCGGGCGTGCGCAATCATGCCCGGGGAGAGATCGATCCCGAACGCGTCCAGCCCGTGCCCGGCCAGCAGCCCGGTGACCCGACCCGGGCCGCAGCCGACATCGGCGACTGCGGTGTTGCCCGTCGAACGCACCAGCTCGGCGAACATGCCGAGCATGGCCCGGTCCAACGGCGCCTCGTCCAGCTCGGTCTTCACCGCCTCGGCGTACTCGCCGACGATCGCGTCGTAGGAGTCACGGGTGGTCTGTAGGAAGTCGGCGTCGGACACCGACAGCACGGTACGCGACCGGCAGCAGCAGCGCCGCGACGACCAGCCCCACCACCGGCCACAGCCAGAACCGGGGTCCCGGCCAGCGAGACGGGTCCTGCCCCGGCCGGATCACCCCGGTGGCGAGCGCCCGGTCGGCCACGTCGATCGCCCGTACCCCGTCGGCGGCCGTCATCCGTACCGTCGGGGTCGTCCCGCCGGGCGCCAACGACATCAGCTGTACGCCGCCGACGTGCCCGTAGCTGATCCGCTGCCCGAGCGACTGGTAGGAACTCCGACCGGTCGATTCCGGCTGGTAGGCGACCACCAGGGCGGCCCCGTCCGGCTGCCAGCCGAGCAGCCGGACCGCCAGCATGTCGGTCACGGCGGGCAGCCGCTGGCCCGGCACCTCGGCGCCGGTCGCCGGGTCGACGCCGATCAGCCGCCAGTCGTCACCGTCCTGCTCGACCAGGGTCAGCCTGCCGCCGTCCGGCTGCCAGGCGCCCTTGCCGGCCAGCGTCCGGCCGGCCGGCAGGTCGAGCGTGTGCCGCCGGTCGGTGGCCAGGTCGACAATGGTCAGCTCGGTACCGAGCTGCAGCGCCAGCCGCCGGCCGTCGACGGTGAACGCGACCGAGTAACCGGGGACGGGCGCGGTGGCGTCGTCGTCGGTGGTGGCCAGCTCCCGTACCGATCCGCTGGCCACGTCGACCAGGCTGACGACCGCCCGGTACGCCGCCCGGTCCGGTGTGCGCGGCACCGAGTCGACCAGCACCAGCCGGCTGCCGTCCGGCGACCAGCCCAGCGGCCGGGTGAGGACGCTGTCGCTGGTGCCCGGCCCGACCGTCTGCACCGACCGGTCGCCGAGGTCGATGACGGCGACACCGGTCCGTCGCCGGTCGTCGCTGCCTTGTTCGTCGGTCCCTTGTTCGTCGCTCCACTGGTGCGCCAACCGGGTGCCGTCCGGGGAGAGCAGCACCACCTCGCCGGCCGGGGCGGTGACCCCGACCCGGTGCACCCGGTACCGGCCGGTCGCGGCGTCCACCACGGCGACGCTGCCGGTGTCGGCACCGCCGAACCCGCTGACCGCGACCGCCGCCGCGCCGATCGGGAACGGATCGGTGATCCGCAGTGTGCCCAACGGCGGGGTGCCGACCCGGTCCGGCAGCGCCTCGACGCCGGCCGTCGCCGACGCGCTGCCCGGCACCAGCAGCGAACCGCCGAGCACGAGCAGGGCCACCGTGATCATCGTTTTCGTCGCGCGCACGTAGGAGACGACGCGTCACGTACCGCGATCGGTTGCCTGATTTTCCTGTCGCATCCGTGTGGTGAGGTGACCGGCATGGGTGTGCTGTACGACTACTTCCGGTCCGTCGATGACGACGCGGCGATCGCGCTGATGGACGAGCTCGACGGCGGGCCGGTCGCCCGCGCTGCCGGCAGCGGCGGCATCGACGGTGCCGGCGGCGTTGCCGTGGACGCCGTCGACCTCAAGTGGATCGACCCTCCGGTCGCTCTCGGCCAGCTCGTCAGCTTCGTCCGGGATGCGCCCTGGCGGGCCAGCCTGGTGCAGAGCCGACTGATCTGGAACCCGGAGGAGCACGGCCCGTGGCTGTTCGGCCTCGACGACGCCGCCAGGGACACCCTCGCCTCGATCAGCGGCGGCCAGCTGCCGGAGCTGTCGGCGCGGTGGGGGCGGATCGACGAGTTCGCCCACTCCGGCCCACTGCCCGAAGGCGAGCTCGTCCCGGTGATCGAGGCGATCGCCGGTCTCGCCCGACGGGCCCGCGACGCCGGTGACCACCTCTACTGCTGGTGCTGCCTGTGACGGGCCACGGCCGACCGGTGCCGCCGGTTCTCATCCTTCTCCCATGATTGCGTGATCTGATCAGCAGACATGGGCAACGCATCGGCGCGCATCCTGGTCGTCGACGACCAACCGAACATCGTCGACATGCTGGTCACCGTGCTCACCTTCCACGGCTTCGCGGTCGACTCCGCGACCACCGTGGCGCAGGCGGAGCAGCTCGCCGAGTCGGGGCGACCGGATCTCGTCGTACTCGACGTGATGCTGCCCGACGGCGACGGGTTCGACCTGTGCCGACGGCTACGGCAACGCGGCCACCGGTTCGGCATCGTCTTCCTGACCGCCCGCGACGCCCGCCGCGACCTGGTCTCCGGGCTCACCCTCGGCGGTGACGACTACCTGACCAAGCCGTTCGCGGTGGAGGAACTGCTGGCCCGGGTACGGGCGGTGCTGCGCCGGGTCGGCTCCGGCACCGCCGGCCGGGACGGTCCCACCGGGCCGGGCGATCCGGCTGGCACGGCCGGTCGGGCCGGTCCCGTGCTGCGCTACGCCGACCTGGAGCTGGACGAGGACACCTTGCTGGTGCAGCGGGCCGGCACCCCGGTCCAGTTGTCGCCGACCGAGTTCAAGCTGCTGCGGTATCTGATGCTCAACTCCGGCCGGGTGTTGTCCCGCAGCCAGATCCTGGAGGCGGTGTGGCGCTACGACTTCGGTGGTGAGTCGAACGTCGTCGACACCTACATCGGCTACCTGCGCCGCAAACTGGACCCGCTGGGTGAGCCGCTGATCGTCACCCACCGCGGCTTCGGCTACGCGCTGCGTACCGCCGTGCAGGGGTGAGCTGTGCCACCGCGCAGTCGCACCCGCCGGGCACCGCGCAGTCGCACCCGTCGGGCACCGCGCTGGTCGCTGCGCGGGTCGCTGATCGCCGCCACCGTCGCGCTCACCTGCGCCGCGCTGCTGATCACCGGCGTGGTCAGCGCGGTCGCGTTGCGCCAGCAGCTGATGGACCGGACCGACGAGCAGCTCACCACCGCCGCCGCGCTGGTCGCCAGCGGCAGCCGGCAGATCGCCCGGGTCGGCGAACGGGACGTGCGGGACCAGACGGTACGCGCGGTGATCGGCCCCACCGAGTTCCTGGTGGAGATCCGGACCGCAGACGGCGAGCTGACCCGGTTCGCGTCCACCGCGCCGGTGCCGGCGACCCCGCTGCTGGACGCCGCACCGGCCCCGCCGCCCGGCGGGCAGTCCCCGCTGACCAGCATCACCACCCCGGAAGGGGTGTACCGGGTGGTGACCGTCGACGCCGGCCCCGGCGTGGTGCTGCTGGGGCTGCCGCTGGCCCCGGTCCGGGAGACCGTGGCGCGGCTGCTCGGCATCGAGGTGCTGGTGTCGGTGGCGGTCGCCGTACTGCTGGCGTTTCTGGCCCGGATGCTGATCGTGGCCCGGATGCGGCCGTTGGACGACATCGCGCGGACCGCCGACGCGATCGCCGGGGGGCAGTTGGACCGCCGGGTGCCGATCACCGACGACCCCCGACGGGTACGGCGTACCGAAGCCGGCCGGCTGACCCTGGCGGTCAACGGCATGCTGGACCGGATCCTCGCCGCGCTGGCCGTGCGGGAGCGTTCCGAGCAGCGGATGCGGTCGTTCGTCGCGGACGCGTCGCACGAGCTGCGCACCCCGCTGACCGTGATCCGCGGCTACACCCAGCTGCTGCGCGGCGGCATGGTCGACGAACAGCGCCGGCCGGACGTGCTGCGCCGGCTCGACGACGAGGCCGCCCGGATGTCCACGATGGTGTCCGACCTGCTGTTTCTGGCCCGGTTGGACGCCGAGCCGCAGTTGCAGGACGAGCCGGTCGACATCGCTGTGCTGGCCCGCGACGCGGTCGCCGACGCGCTCGCCGTCGAGCCGGAACGGGTGATCGCGCTGGATTCGCCACCGCATCTGCTCGTCGCCGGTGACGCGGACGCGTTGCGGCGGGTGCTGGCGAACCTGCTGGCCAACGTACGGGCGCACACGCCGGTCGAGGCGAACGCCGAGGTGTCGGTGCACGCCGACGCCGGCCGGGTGCGGGTGGCGGTGTCGGACACCGGGCCGGGGCTGACCCCGGAGGCCACCGAACGGATCTTCGACCGCTTCTACCGGGCGGGCGCGGCGGGCGGCGCCGCCGAGGGTAGCGGGCTCGGGTTGGCGATCGTCGCCGACGCGGTACGGGCTCTCGGCGGCGAGGTCGGCGCCGACACCACTCCCGGCGGCGGGACCACCATCTGGTTCACCGTCCCGGCCGCACCGGCCGATGCCGCTGGCGTCACTCGTAGTGGTAACGGCATGAAATGACAGTGATTGCCCCCTGCTCGACCGCGTACACCAGACGGTGCTCATCGTCGATGCGCCGCGACCGCAGGCCGGCAAGGGTGTTTCGAAGAATCTCGGGCTTGCCGATGCCTGGCCCGTCAGGGTCCCGCTTGATATCGGAAATCAGGGCGTTGATTCGCCTCAGCGTCTTGCGGTCCTGGGTCTGCCAGTACAGGTAGTCGGCCCAGGCGTTGTCGGTCCAGGTGAGCTTCACTCGTCGAGACCCAGGTCACGCTCGACGGCGGTCCCGGCCCGCCACTGATCGATGCTCTCCATCAGGTGATTCGCGTTGGCAGGCGTCCGGAGCAGGTAGTTCGTCTCCATGATCGAATCCCAGTCCTCCTTGCTCACCAGCACTGCGTTGCCCCGCTTGGAGACGATCTCAATCGGGGTGTGGTCCTCGTTGACCCGCTCGATGAGCGGGAACAGGGTCTTGCGGGCCTCGCTCGCACTGATCGCCGCCGCCACGACACCTCCTCAATCTTGTACCGGATACGGTACCACTTGCCGGACTCCGCTGCCAGAATGCTCCCTCGCACCCCCGTAGCGGCTTGCGGTTGACGAGCAGCGCCGGGCGGGAGTGTCGCGGTGACGTCGGCGGGCACAGCGGGTACGGTCTCCGGCCGTGGCGACGAAACCGGCGAACCAGGCCGCCGCGCGGGCGGCGGCGATTGAAGCCGACGCGGAGAAGTATCCGGACGAGCGGGCCGAGCTCCTGCTGGAAGCGGCCGAGGCGTGGCGGGCGGCCGGCCAGCTCGACCGGGCACGCAAGCTGCTGGCCGAGCTGATCGCGGCGGGCGGCGAGGACGGCTGCTACGCGCGGTGCGACCTGGCCGGGATCGAGTTCGAGGCCGGGGCGGACAGCGAGGCGTACGCGGAGCTGGCCCGGCTCGCCCGCGACCCCGACCTCAGTGAGGGGCAGTGCACTCTCGTCGCCGAACTGCTGGCCGAACGCGGTGACCTGCCGGCGGCGCTGGAATGGTACGACCGGGCCGTCGCCCGCCTGACGCCGGACGAGCTCGAGGCGCTGCGCGGGCCGGACGGCTGGATGAAGATGTCGTCGGTGATGGTCCGGGCCCGGCGCGAGGTCCGGCGTCAGCTCGGGTTGCCGGCGGACAACACCGACGAGATAGCTCCGGCGGCACCGGCGCAGCAGATGGCCGAGCCGGCCGGACTGCCGACGACGCTGGACGAGGCGCGGGAGCACTTCGAGTCGGGTCGGATACCCGATCAACTGCGGCTGCTGGTGTTTCAGCGCGCCGAGCGGGCCGAGGCCCGCCGCCGGTGGCCCGACGCGTACGTCGACCCTGACGAGGAGTACTTTCCGGCGGCGGAGCGTCGCTGGCGCGGCCTGGCCGAAAGCGGAGTGCCGGCGATCCGCGTGGTGCCGGCCACGGTTGCCGGGTTGTCGGAGTTCGCCGAGCGGATCGGTGAGTCGCCACTCGACTCGGCGGTGAAGACCCGGTACGCCAGGCTGGCCGCCGACCAGGACACCATCGTCTGGCCACCGGGACGCAACGATCCGTGCTGGTGCGGGTCGGGTACCAAGTACAAGAAGTGCTGCGGCCGAGCAGGCCTGGCTCGTAACGCCGTAGTCCGACCAGCGACCTAGCTGAGACCGGGGCAGGCTGTCGGTAGTCCGATCGTGCGGGCGATGTCCAGCATCCGCTTGTCGTAACTGATCAGGACCGTCAGGGCGGCGCCCAGCACCTGAGCGCTTGCGATGTGGATCGCGTCCAGGGACCGCGTACCAGGTGGTACGAGCGCAGCGGTGTCCCGGACCTCGGCGGTCAGCAGGATCTCGGTGAAGTTGCGAAGCAGATTCGACATTATGTCGGGATAGTCACCGATCGTGTCGAGGGTACGGACGGTCTCGACGAACCCGAGGGTCGACGTGGCCATCGGTGCCGCAGGTTGATCGCCAAGATACTCGCGCAACCCGGGCGCGTACGACCGGCCAGAGACGAGGGTGACGAGAGCCGAGGAGTCAAGGTAGATCAACGGTCCTCGTCCTCACGGGCTTCGAGCAGCAGGTCCAGCGGTGACACGTCCTCTGGTACGTCGAAGTGCGGGATTTGGTCCAAGTCGCTCGTCGTGGTCGTGGCGAGTTTGATCAGGCCCTTCGCGACCAGCGGCGAGTAGCGGCTGAGGGCGGCCGAACCAGGTAGCAGCACGGCGATCACGGTGCCGTGCCGGGTGACCTCGAGCGTTTCGCCACGCTCGACCCTGGCGAACATGGCACTCGGGTTGTACGAGAATTCACGTACGGACACGGTGCTCAACCCGACCCCCCAACTGTGCCTACAACTCAACCATAGTACCTACAGCTTCAGCCGCCGCCCGGAACCACGGGACGAGCTGGTGCGGTTGCAGCGGTGCGGGCAGTTCTTAACGGGTTCTCATCGAACTCACGTCCGGCTTGCACCCCGGCCGGATGTGATCGGGGCATGCGCATCTGGAGACCTCGCAACCGGCGAGGATGGCTGCTGCTCACCGCGGCGCTGCTGATCCCCGGGAGTCTCGTCGTCGCGGACCGGATCGCCGCCGGCGTGGTCGGCGCCCGGCTCGCCGACACCGCCGCCTGCGTCCTCGGGCTGGCCGAGCCGCCGCAGGTCGACGTGCACGGCTTCCCCTTCGTGACGCAGGCGTTGGCCGGCCGGTTCGCCGGTCTCACCGTCACCGCCGACCGCTTCGGTGAAAGCGAGCTGCCGATCGCCGGGGTCACCGCCGAGGTACGCGACGTCGAGTTCGACGGGGGCCTGGCGGCGGCCGGTGCCGGCTCCGCGGCGTCGGGCCCGGTTGAGATCCGGATCGGCCGGCTGTACGCCGCGCTCACGGTCGACCTCGCCCGCCTCGACGCGCTGGCCGACGACCGGGCCGACAGCGGAGCCGACGACTCCGTGGGCGGTCTGCTCTCCGGGGCCGACGTGCAGATTCGCGGCAGCGACAACGGCCAGCTGATCGTCGACGTGACAGCGACGATCTTCGGCCAGGCCGTGCCGGTGACCGTGTACGCCGTACCCGTGCTCGACGGCCGCATGTTGCGGATCGAGCCGGTGGAGGTCGAGGTGTTCGGGCTGCGCCGCTCCGCCGACCAGCTGGCCGGTGCCCTCGGCGCCGGCGCCCTCGGCGAGCGCCGGATCGAACGGGAGCTGCCCGAGCTGCCGGCCGGGCTGGCGTACCAGGGACTGACCGCGACCGCCGACGGGCTGCGTCTGGAGATCACCGGCGAGTCCGTCACCGTCGGCGGGGATGACCTACGGCCCGTCGGACGGGCGACGCCGTCAGCCACCGACACCTGCGGGGAGCCGGCGTGAACACGGTGGAGACCGGCGCCGTGCACCGGATGATGGGCGCGGTCGGCAGCGCGGTGGTACGGCGGCCGTGGTGGGTGATCAGCGCCTGGTTGCTGGTGGCCGTCACGGTGGCGGCGTTGATCGCCGGCTTCGGCCGGCCGACCGAGGAGGACGTCTCGCTGCCCGGCAGCGACGGCCAGATCGGGCGGGACCTGCTCGACCAGCACTTCTCCGGCAGCGACGAGGCCAGCGGGCAGCTGATCTTCGAAGCGAGCGACGGGCGGTTGGATGATCCGGCGAACGTCGCGGCGGTCACCGCCGCGCTCGACCGGGTCGAGCAGGCACCGCACGTGGTGTCGGTGACCCCGCCGGCCGCCGCAGCCGGCACGATCAGCGCCGACGGCACGATCGGCTACGCGACCGTACGGCTGGATATCGGCCCGCGCTCGGTCACCCGGCAGATGTCCGACGACATTGTCGACGCCGCAGCCCCGGCCCGCGACGCCGGCATCGAGACCGTGCCCGGCGGCGCGCTGGCCCGCCACGACGCCGCGACCCACGCCAGCGAACTGCTCGGTCTCGGAGTCGCGGTGATCGTGCTGGTGCTGGTCTTCGGTGGGCTGGTCGCCGCCGCGTTGCCGCTGTTCACCGGAGTGCTCACGCTGCTGATCGGGGTCGGCGCGGTCGGGCTGGCCGGGCACCTGACCGACATGCCGGGGGTGGCGAGCACCCTGGCCACGATGATCGGTCTCGGTGTCGGCATCGACTACGCGCTGTTCCTGGTCACCCGCTACCGGACACTCCTCGACGACGGTACGGCGATCGGGCCGGCGATCGTCGCCACGGTCGCCTCGTCGGGCAGTGCGGTGCTGTTCGCCGGCGGTACGGTGATCGTCGCGCTCGGCGGGCTGGCCGTCGCCCAGGTGCCGATCCTCACCACGTTGGGCTGGACGGCCGGGCTGGTGGTGCTGGTCGCAGTGGCCGCCGCCACCACTCTGCTGCCGGCGCTGCTGGCTGTACTCGGCCCCCGGATCGGCGCGCTGCGCGTTCCCGGCCTGCGGCGACGCGGTGACAGCGGCGCCTTCTGGGGGCGGCTGGCCGACCGGGTCACCCGCCGCCCCGGCCGCTACGCCCTCGGCACCGCCGCCCTGCTGGCCCTGCTGGCGGCGCCGACGCTCGGGTTGCAGCTGGGGCAGACCGACCCCGGCGACGATCTGCCGGGTAGCCCCACCCGGCTCGGCTACGACCTGATGGCCGAAGGGTTCGGGCCCGGGGTCAACGGCATGCTCAGCGTGGTCGTCTCATGGGACTCGCCGGCCACCGGGCCGGACGACCCGCGCGTGCTGGCGCTGCGTCAGGAGCTGTCCGCCACCGACGGTGTCGCGACGGTCGCGCCACCGGCCGTCTCCGGCGACGGTCGGGTGAGCACGTTGCGGGTGCAGCCGACCACCGCCCCCAGCGATCCGGCCACCGTGGACACCGTGGCGGCGCTGCGGGACGTCCAGCCGGACGGCGGGCAGCTGCACGTCACCGGCGCGGTGGCGATCAAGTCTGATCTCACCGATCAGGTCGCCGACCGGATGCCGTGGGTGATCGCCGTGGTGGTGGCGCTCTCCGCGGTGCTGCTGCTGTTCGCGTTCCGGGCACCCGTGCTGGCGGTCAAGGCGGCGGTGATGAACCTGCTGTCGGTCGGTGCCGCGTACGGGGCGCTGGTCGCGGTGTTCGTCTGGGGGTGGGGGACCGCGGTGACCGGGCTGGACGGCCCGGTGCCGGTCGAGTCGTACGTGCCGATGATGCTGTTCGCGCTGCTGTTCGGCCTGTCCATGGACTACGAGGTGTTTCTGCTGACGGCGGTCGGTGAGAGCTGGCAACGGACCGGTGACAACCTGCTGTCGGTACGCACCGGGCTGGCCGCCACCGGCCGGGTGATCACCTCGGCCGCGTTGATCATGGTCTGCGTCTTCGCCAGCTTCGTGCTCAACCCGAGCCCGGTGATCAAGATGTTCGGGCTGGGGATGGCGGTGGCGATCGCAGTGGACGCCACGATCATCCGTGGCCTGCTGGTACCGGCCACGATGGCGCTGCTCGGCCGGGCCAACTGGTGGCGACCCGGCGCGGGCGGACCGGCCGCCGGGGACACCCAGGCGGACACCCAGCGCGACGGTCTGCTACCGGTCGGCGAAGCGGGTCGACCACTCGACGCAGCAGCCGGGCTGCCGTTCAGCACCGACGGTAACCCACCGTAGTATGCCTAGTGGACCAGATCACGGGGGGTGCGGTGGCTGGGCGGCTGGCAAACCGACTGGGAACGGCCCGCGAAGAGGCGTTCGTCGGCCGTGCCGCCGAACTGGACGCCTTCCGGGCCGCACTGGCCGGCACGCCCGACGGATGTCCGGTGTGGTTCGTGCACGGCCCCGGCGGCATCGGAAAGTCCATGTTGCTGCGTCGGTTCGCGGCCCTCGCCCGCGACGCCGGCCGGATCGTCGTTCAGGTCGACGGCGCCGGCATCGACCCGTCCCCGGCCGGATTCACCGCAGCCGCCTACGCTGCGCTCAGCGGCGCCCCGGCCGTCCTGCTCGTCGACACGTTCGAACGCTGCCAGGGCCTGGAAGGCTGGCTGCGGGACCGGTTCCTGCCGCGCATCCCGGACGGCGTCGTCGTGGTGGTCGCCGGCCGGCAGGCACCGGACTGCGAGTGGCAGGCCGACCTCGGCTGGTCCGGCGTACTGCGGGTGGAGAGCCTCGGCGGTCTGCCGCCGGACGCGGCCACCGAACTGCTGGACCGGCGCGGCGTACCGCGTGAACTCTGGGACGCGGTGCTGCGCTTCGCCGGCGGCCATCCGCTCGCGCTCAACCTCTCCGCCGCGGTCGCCGTCGGCGACCGGCGGGCCGCCGCCACCTGGACACCGACCCCGGACGTCGTCGCGACCCTGCTGCACCACCTGGTCGGCGAGGTGCCGTCGGCGCAGCACCGGCTCGCGCTGGAGACCTGCTCACACGCGCTGACCACCACCGAGGACCTGCTGCGTTCGGTGGTCGGCGAGGCGGCGGCGGAGCTGTTCGCCTGGCTGCGCCGGCTACCATTCGTCCAAAGTGGCCGTGATGGGGTCGTCCCGCACGACGTGGTACGCAGTGTGCTGGACGCGGATCTGCGCTGGCGGGACCCGCACGGCTACCAGGTGATGCACGCCCGGGTGGCGGCCCACCTGCTGCACCGGGCGCGGGCCGCCAGCGGCGAGGCCGTGCTGCCGGCGGTCCGCTCGCTGTACCACATCCTGCAGGACACCGCCGTGATGGCGCCGTTCGCGCTGCGCCACGGCGGCGGCGCGGTCTACCCGGACCGGGCGACGCCCGCCGACCACGCCACCCTGCGGCGGATCGTGCGGGAGTCCGGCGACGGCACCGACCAGCTGGTCGGATTCTGGCTGGACCGCCAACCGGAGGCGTTCGACGTATACCGGCGCTCGCTCGACGGAGCCGTCGCCGGGTTCCAGGTGACCCTGCGGCTGACCGGCCCGGACCCGGACGAGATCGCCGCCGACCCGGTGGTCGCGGCGGTCTGGCGGTCCGCCGCCGCCGCGCCGCCCCGGGCCGGCGAACACATCCTGCTCACCCGGTTCAGCTACCCGTTGGCGGCGCGGCGGCGCTCCGCGGTCCGGGATCTGATGCACGTCCGGACCCTGCAGTGGTGGATCCGGTCGCAGCGGCTCGCCTGGTCGTTCCTCACGCTGGCCGACGAGGCGGTCGGGGTGGCCGAGTTCATCGACCACCAGCCGGTCCGGCCCCGGCCGGTGGTGGACGGCCGGGCGTACGACCTGTACGCGCACGACTGGCGGGCGGTCCCGGTGGACGTGTGGGCGGCCCGGGTGACCGCGTGGCCGCTGGCTGGCCCGGCAGCGCGGTCGTCAACCGGCCCGACGGTCCGTTCCTCGACCGGCGCGACCACCGCCGTCGCCGCCCTGGTGCACACGGTGCTGTCCCGCCCCGACTTCGACGCGGCGGTCCGATCGGCGCTGCGGCTGCTGCACGACGGGTCGGCGTTGCGGTCCAACCCGTTGACCCGCAGCCGGCTGGTGCTCGGTTCCGGTTCCGGTGCCGGTCCGGCCGCCGACCCGGTGGGCGCGCTGCGGACGCTGCTGACCGACGCGGCGGAGTCGCTGCGGCACGACCCACGTGATGCCAAGCTGTACCGGGTGCTGTCCGCCACCTACCTGGCCGGGCCGACCACCCAGGAGGCGGCGGCGGACCGGCTCGGTCTGCCGGCCAGCACGTACAAGCGGCATCTGCGGGCCGCCATCGACCGGGTCTGTGAGCTGTTGTGGCGCAAGGAGTCGGCACCTGACCGCCGCTCGGCTTGAGTCAGCCGTGCAGTTCGCGGTGCCACAGGGCGTCGCTGATCCGGTCCAACGCCCGGGTCAGGTGCCGCCGGTAGGTGCTGAACGGCAAGCCGAGCCGGTCCGCCGCCGCCTCCTGCGTCGGGGTGCCGTGCACGAACGTGGTGACCAGCACCCGGTGTGACCGAACGTCGTCGCGCAGGCCGTCGAGCGCGGCACCGAGCACACCGCGCAGCGCGTCGACCGGGTCACCGTCCGGGCGGTCGCCGTCCGGGCGGTCGGCGACCAGCCGGGTACGGACCAGCGGGTTGGCGGCGAGCGCGTCGGGGCGGCGCCAGGCCCGCATCGCGGACCGGACCGCCGCGTCGAACTCGGGGCGGGACAGCACCAGCAGGTCGGCACCGGGCCGGGCGGTACGCGGCTGCAGCCCGTACAGCAGCTGTTGCTGGTTGTGGTCGAGCCAGTGCATCAGCGGCGTGACCCGCCAGTCGTGAAAGAACAGGTGGTACGGGCGTCCGCCGACCTGCGGCACCGTCTCGACGGGATGGTCGTCGAAGTAGGCCAGGTGCGGCCCCCAGAACTCGGCGTCGTGCAGCACCAGGTAGTGCAGGGCCAGACCCTTGTCATGCAGGTAGTGGGCCAGCATCCGCATCTGGATCATGTCGGTCACCGGCGACGGCCGCTGGCAGGACGGGGGATGCACCATGAACCGGGCCAGACCGATGTGTTCGCCGCCGCGCAGCGGGGCGCTGGCCCGGCAGTGCCGCCAGGCGGTGTCGACGACCGGGTCGGCTTCCAGCTCGGCCGGCTGCGGATCGTCCAGGTCCAGCCAGATCATGAAGCCCACCACCTCGTCGGTGGCGGAGCTGCGGTAGACGTGGCAGCCCTCGGGCTGGCGGTCCAGCCAGAAGCCGACCAGCGCGGCGGACTCCGGGCCTTCGGCCTCGCTGGCGAGGTCCAGCACCGTCGGCCGGTCCGCCGGCTGGTACGGATCCTCGTAGGCCTCGCCCTCGTCGGCGAAGGTGAAGTAGCGGCGGATCTCCTGCGCGTGCCGTTGCAGGTACATCATCGCGCCGACCGCCGGCAGCACCGCCGGCCCGGTGGCGGCCAACGCCTGCTCGAGCAGGTAGGCGTGCAGCCGCCGGTGCATCGTCTCGTAGCCCTGCGGGTCGCGCCAGCGCAGGTCGTCGTTGAGCGCGTCGCGGACCACGTCGTGCGGGCGCAGGCCGCGGGCGTCGGACTCGATGAACGGCAATTCACGCAGCCAGGCGAAGATCGGCCCGGGGTCGCGGTCCAGGGCGGCCCGCAGCAGTCCTTCGGTGGTCGTCTGGGCGTGCGCGCAGATTTCCAGCGCCTGCCGGTGCAGCGGCGACGGCGTCTCCCCGATCAGCTGGGTGAGCAGGGTCTCCACCACGTTCAGACTGGGCCGCCAGACGGCGGTGGCGGCGGCGTCGTGGGTGACCGCGACCTCGGCGGCGAGCCGCAGCGCCAGTGGGTGGCCGCCGGCGAACGACAGCACCGAGGGGTGCAGATCCGGCGGTACGCCCCGACGGTTGAGCAGCGCGACGGCGTGCTCCCGGGACAGGTTGTCCATCGGGATCACTTTCAGCAGGTCACGCCAGGCCGGATCGGCCCGCCACTGCGGCCCGGGGCCGCCCCGGCCGGCCAGCACCACCAGGACGGACTCCGGCAGTCGGGGCAGAAACCGGTCCCGCAGCCAGTCCTCCAGCCCTTGGCAGTGCTCGAAGGAGTCGACCAGCAGCACCGCCGTCTCGTCGGACAGTGCATCAGCGGCGGCGAGCTCGAACCGGGCCGGTGACGGACTGACCGCCCGGCCGTCCACATGCACCACCCGGCGCCCGGCGGCGGCCGCATCGTCGCCGAAGTACCGCAGCAGGGTGGACTTGCCGATACCACCCGGCCCGTGCAGGTAGAGCACTCCGAGCGGCTCGGGGGCGCGCTCCAACGCCTCCCGCAGCAGGGCGAGCTCGGCTGCCCGGCCGACGAAGTGGTGCTCCCGGGTCTGCCGCAGCCGTCGGTCCAGACTGGTGGTCGCTTGCCCACATCCGGCCATCACAAATCGATATCTTAGTGAAGCCGGTACGCCAACGACCGCCCCGGCCCGGCTGCCGGGACGGCACCACCGGCGGCTCCGAGGCGGGATCGGCAGGTCACCGTGACTGCAGGGCGTCCAGCGCGACGGCCATGGCGATCACCAGGCGGCGGTCCAGTTGCGGGTGGTGGATGTCGACCTGGTAGTTGTCCCGCAGGCCCCACTTGCGCACCACGGAGAAGGCCGGCTGGCCGTCGATGGTGAAGTCGAAGTGGTACGGCAGCCAGGAAAGCAGGTCGCTGAACCGGCGCAGCAGGGCGACCGCCACGTTACGTTCCGCGCCGGTCGCCACGCCGAGCCCGGGCTGCTCCAGGTGCCAGGTGGAGCGCAGCAGTGACTTGGCGAAGTCCTTGCGGAACAGTCCGATCGGGTGGCCGGCGGCGTCCGTCACGTCGTAGGTCGCCCCGAGGTCGATCACCTGCCGGGCCTTGAATCCGAGTACGGGCTGCTGGCGCTGGTCGTCGGCGTAGAGGGTGACCTGTTCGCGGAAGGCCAGCCGCTTCTGCTGGGCGAAGGCGAGCAGCGGCCCGGGTGAGCCGTCCGGGCCGACGGCGCGGACCTCGTACTGGTTGACCATCAACCGGATGCGCTGTCTCACGTACAACTGTCGGAGCGTCTGCAGTTGCTGCTGGTCCATCGGTCGCTGGCCTTCTTCCGTCGGGTGGGCGGCCGTTCGCTACCGGCGCGGTGGGCGGCCGATCACCACCGGATTGAAAGTTTGCCATGGATACCTGGTACGACACTCACCGGCATCACCGACCACATATCCTTCAGTAGCCTCCACGCTACGTTCCGTCCGCCCCTGCGGCAGGCTGACGACAAAGGATTCGGACGCATGTGGCCTATTCAGCAGAAATCTTCCGCTGCCACGCAACCATCCGCCGGCTCCCCCGACGACAGCGAGGCGCTGCCCGAACTCGCCGACGCGGACTGGATGCACCACGCCCGGGCGTTCGCCGAGACCAGCTTCTGGACGGTCGCCCGCCGACTGCCCGGGATCCTCGCTGAGGCGGTCCGGTTGGCCTGGTCGGTGAGCCCACGCGACACGGTCGCCGCGATCGGGCTGAACATCGTGGCCGGGGTGATGACGACTTTCGGGCTGCTGGCCACCAGCAGCGTACTGCGGGAACTGTTCGCCTCCGGGCCGACGCCGGACCGGATCCGCGCGGCCGCCCCGGCCCTCACCGTCGCCGCGCTCGCCGTGGTGGCCCGGGGCGGGCTGACCATCGCCGCCGGCTGGGCCCAGGCCCGGCTGGCCCCGCAGGTCACCTACCGGGCCGAGCTGCGGCTGTTCGAGGCCACCACGTCGGTGGAGCTGGCCGCGTTCGACGACGCCGGCTTCGCCGAGGAGATGGACCGGGCCCGCGACCGGGGCACCGTCGAAGCGGCGTCCATCGTCGACGACGCGGTGAACCTCACCACCGGAGTCGTCGGGGTGGCCGCCACCGCCGCCGCGGTCACCGTCATCGAACCGCTGCTGCTGCCGTGCCTGCTGCTGGCCGCCGTACCGGCCGCCGTCACCGCCATCCGGATCGCCCGCCGCGAATACCTCGCGCTGCTGGCCCGGATCACCCGCCGACGGCGGATGTGGATGCTGGCCCATTTGATGGCCAACCGGCACACCGCCGCGGAAATCCGCACCTACCAGATGCGGGACTTCCTGCTCGGCGAGTACCACCGCACGATGACCACCGAGACCCGGGCCCAGCTGCGGCTGGTCCGGGCGCAGACCGGCACCCGGGTGGTCGGGGGTGCGTTCAGCGGTACCGCTGCCTTCGTCGTGTACGCCGTACTCGGCGGTCTGCTCCTGGTCGGCATGATCCCGCTGGCCGCCGCCGCCACCGCGATGATCGCGCTCCAGGCGGCCCGGGCCAACCTCAACACCGCCATCCACGCCACCAACTCGCTGTACGAGGACGCGCTGTACTACCGCGACTACCGCGACTTCCTGGCCCGCGCCGACCGGCAGGTGCCGCCGGCCGGCGGACGGCGGATCGGCGGGTACGACGAGATCGAGCTGGACGGGGTCAGCCTGAGCTACCCGGACACCGACCATCCGGCGGTCGACGGGGTCAGCCTGACCCTGCGCCGGGGTGAGGTGATCGCACTGGTCGGTGAGAACGGCTCCGGCAAGTCGACCCTGGCCAAGCTGATCGCCGGGCTGTACCGGCCGAGCAGCGGCAGCATCCGCTGGGACGGCGTCGACATCGACGAGATCGACCCACAGCGGCTCGCCGGCCAGGTCGCGGTGATGAGCCAGGACTGGTGGCGGTTCCCGTTCACCGCCGGGCAGAACATCACCATCGGCCGAACCGACCGCGACCAGGCAGGGCACGGTCAGCCGGACCTCGACCGGCCGGTGGGCGACCGGATACGTCCATCCATGGTGGATGCCGCGACCGCCGCCACCGCCCACGACATGATCGAGAGCCTGCCACGCGGCTACCGGACGCTGCTCGACCGCAACTTCCGGGAGGGCCACGACCTGTCCGGTGGCCAGTGGCAGCGCCTCGTCGCCGCCCGCGGCATCTACCGCGACGCGCCGCTGCTGATCTGCGACGAACCGTCGGCGGCGCTGGACGCCCGCGCCGAACACGCCCTGTTCCAGCAGCTCCGCCGCCGGCCGGACCGGACCGTCGTACTGATCACCCACCGGCTGGCGAACGTCCGCTGGGCCGACCGGATCTACGTGCTGCGGTCGGGCCGGCTGGTCGAGGCCGGTACGCACGACGAGCTGCTCGCCGCCGACGGGCTGTACCGGGAACTGTTCGAACTGCAGGCGAGCGGGTACGCCGACACGCCGGTCGGATAATCGACCGGTGACCGCCACCACCGGACCCACCGCCGCCCCGGCCACGCCCTCGGCCGTACCTTCGGCCACGCCCTCGGCCGCGCCGCCGACCCGGCCTCCGGCAGCGGTACTGGAGGCGGTCCTGGAACGGATCACCTACGCCAACGAGGAGACCGGCTACACCATCGCCCGGGTCGCCACCGAGCGGTCCGGCACCGACCTGCTGACCGTGGTCGGCTCGCTGCTCGGCGTACAGCCCGGGGAGAGCATCCGGCTGGTCGGCCGGTGGGGGTCGCACCCGAAGTACGGCCGACAGTTCGAGGTCCACTCGTACACCACGGTGCTGCCGGCCACCGTGCAGGGCATCGAACGCTACCTCGGCTCCGGGCTGATCAAGGGGATCGGGCCGAAGATGGCCGGCCGGATCGTCGCCCACTTCGGCGCCGACACGCTACGGATCATCGAGGAAGAGGCTGGCCGGCTGGTCGAAGTGCCCGGTCTCGGGCCGAAACGGACCTCGCTGATCGCCAAGGCGTGGATCGAACAGCAGGCGATCAAGGAGGTGATGATCTTCCTGCAGGGTGTCGGGGTCACCACCTCGCTCGCCGTACGGATCTACAAGAAGTACGGCGACGGGTCGATCTCGATCGTCCGCAACGAGCCGTACCGGCTGGCCGCCGACGTCTGGGGCATCGGGTTCAAGACCGCCGACACCATCGCCCAAGCGGTCGGCATCCCGCACGACAGCCCGGAACGGATCAAGGCCGGCATCCAGTACACCCTCTCCGAGGCCGCCGACAACGGCCACTGCTATCTGCCGGAGCCCAACCTGTGTACGGACGCCGCCGGCATCCTCGGCGTCGCCGTCGAACTGGTCCGCGACGCGCTCACCTCGCTGGTCGCCGAGGAAGGCGTGGTACGCGAGGCGGTGCCGAACCCGACCAGCGAGGGCGGCACCATCCCGGCCGTCTACCTGGTGCCGTTCCACCGGGCCGAATGCTCACTGGCCGGCAGCCTGCTGCGGCTGCTGCACCACCGCGCCGACCGGTTGTCGGCGTTCGCCGACGTCGACTGGGGCCGGGCGCTGGCCTGGCTGCGCGCCGGCACCGGTGCCGACCTCGCCCCCGAGCAAGAGCAGGCGGTACGCCTGGCGCTGACCTCGAAGGTGGCGGTGCTCACCGGCGGGCCGGGCTGCGGCAAGTCGTTCACCGTCAAGTCGATCATCACGCTGGCCGCCGCCAAGGGCGCCAAGATCGTGCTCGCCGCGCCGACCGGCCGGGCGGCGAAACGGATGACCGAGCTCACCGGCCACCCGGCCGCCACCGTGCACCGGCTGCTGCAACTGCGGCCGGGCGGCGATCCGACGTACGACCGGGACAACCCGATCGACGCCGACCTGATCGTCGTCGACGAGGCCTCGATGCTCGACCTGATCCTGGCCAACAAGCTGGTCAAGGCGGTGGCACCCGGCGCCCACCTGCTGCTGGTCGGCGACGTCGACCAGCTGCCGTCGGTCGGCGCCGGCGAGGTGCTGCGCGACGTGCTCGCCGCCCCGGCCGTACCGCAGGTGCGGTTGACCCGGATCTTCCGGCAGGCCCAGGAGTCCGGGGTAGTAGTCAACGCGCACCGGATCAACGCCGGCGAGCAGCCCCGCACCGACGGCATGGCCGACTTCTTCCTGTTCGCGGCCGACGACCCGGAGGCGGTCGCCGGCCTGGTGGTGGACATCGTCGCCCGACGGATCCCGCGCAAGTTCCGGGTGCCGGCCCGCGACATCCAGGTACTCAGCCCGATGCACCGGGGTCCGGCCGGCGCCGGCAACCTGAACACCGCCCTGCAGGAGGCGCTCGCACCGCCGCGCGACGACCGGCCGGAGCGGCGGCACGGCGCCCGGGTGTTCCGGATCAACGACAAGGTCATCCAGATCCGCAACAACTACGACAAGGGCACCGCCGGCGTCTTCAACGGCACCATCGGAGTCGTCACCGCGGTCAGCACCGAGGAGCGCAAGCTCACCGTCCGCACCGACGAGGACGAGGACATCGAGTACGAGTTCGACGAGCTGGACGAGTTACAGCACGCGTACGCGATCACCGTGCACCGCTCCCAGGGCAGCGAGTACCCGGCGGTGGTCATCCCGGTGACGATGAGCTCGTACACGCTGCTGCAGCGCAACCTGCTCTACACGGCGGTGACCCGGGCGAAGAAACTCGTGGTCCTGGTCGGCTCCCGCAAGGCGATCGCGATCGCGGTCCGGACCGCCGGGGCCGGTCGCCGGCACACCGCACTCACCCACCGCCTGGCTCCCGACGACTGACCCATCCGCCGATGGCCAAGATCAACGTGAGTGCCATGGTTCCCATGAGGTCTATTCACAGGCGATCCTGTAGAAGTGCAGCCCGATGGCGCAGGAGATCGTTTCTGTGAAGGTCGCGAGCGGTCTGCGGTAGTCGGTGTGCAGGATTCTCCAGGTCTTCAGATTCGCGATGACCTGTTCGACGACCCAGCGGATCTTGTTGACCTGCCTGTTGTATTCCTTCTGCCACTCTGTGAGCTCGCCGCCCTTGGGCTTCTTGTACGGAGTGATCATGCCGTTGCCGACGTATCCCTTGTCGCCGATCCAGCCTCCAGGATTCAGGCTGACGAGAACACCGGTGTCGTTGATCGCGTACGAGTCGTGGTGGTTGCCGGTGACGGGATCGGAGACCCAGACGAGCGCGCCGTCGAGGGTGCAGGCGACCTGGACGCTCATGCCCGTGGTCTTGTGCTTGCCGGAGTACAGACAGCGGTCCGTGCGCCATGACCAGCAGGGGAACAGGGTGCCGTCGACGATGTACTGGACGGTCGGGTCGAGCTCGTCGGCGGTCGGCGAGAACCCCGCCAGCACGCGGTCGAGGACCGGTGTGATGCCGGTGACCGCCCGTGAGATCGTCGACTGGGAGACGCCGTGCGCCTCGGCGATCTCCGCTTGGACGCGGTTGCGCCGCATGTAGGTCAACGTGACCACGAGGGCGCGGTAGAGGCCGAGGATCGGTGGCCACGGTTCCATGCCCAGGTTCCGGCATTCGGCGCGGACCAGCACGCAGAGGTCGCGGATCTGATCGGTCGTGAAGCCGGTGGTATGATACATGTTCGGCGGTCCGCTTTTCTTTGGTTGTTGTGTGGTAACTCCATCCTATGGGAGGGCGGGCCGTCTCATTTATCGGGGGTCCACTGTGGGCTATCGAGGCCCTGCTGAATAAGCCTCCATGTAGCTGTTTTGAGACCCATGGCGCTCACATTGATCTTGTTTTGGGTCACGCGGATCCGGTCCGCTTAGCCAGATCGACGAACCCACGCAGCTCCGCCGTCAGCTCATTGAAGGGCAGCTCCCGAGAGAGCTGCGACGTAGGTGTGGATGCTCTCCGCGTCGCCCTCGAAGCCGAGGCCTCAATGAAGGGCAGCTCCCGAGAGCTGCGACCCGACCGCAGCGACCAGCGCGGCGGCAACGGCGGTCGGCGGCCTCAATGAAGGGCAGCTCCCGAGAGAGCTGCGACCAGCACCTCGCCAAGGCCGCCGTACGGATGGCCGGCCAGCCTCAATGAAGGGCAGCTCCCGAGAGAGCTGCGACCTCCGGCCTGCTCGGGCAGGGTGAGCGACCTACCCGCCTCAATGAAGGGCAGCTCCCGAGAGAGCTGCGACGTACGCTCCGCGTGAGTGTTCGGCGGTGCGAACGCCTGCCTCAATGAAGGGCAGCTCCCGAGAGAGCTGCGACGTTTGTGCCCACTGGTCGCCGAGCAGGTGCCCGACGCCTCAATGAAGGGCAGCTCCCGAGAGAGCTGCGACTGACTTGACGCTACGGGCCGTTCATCGGTCTGGCGCCTCAATGAAGGGCAGCTCCCGAGAGAGCTGCGACTTCCGAACAGCAAGACCACCTACGCCCGGCTGGTGCCTCAATGAAGGGCAGCTCCCGAGAGAGCTGCGACACTGACCAAAATCACCGCCCAACTCGACGCCCTGCCTCAATGAAGGGCAGCTCCCGAGAGAGCTGCGACTGACGCGGATGGACACGAAGTCCTGACCGGCTCCCGAGCCGCCTCAATGAAGGGCAGCTCCCGAGAGAGCTGCGACAAAAGACGGAACAAAGACGGAATTCGGACGCCGCCTCAATGAAGGGCAGCTCCCGAGAGAGCTGCGACCGAAACCATCACCTCGCTGGCAGCCAAGGTCCCGATGTCGCCTCAATGAAGGGCAGCTCCCGAGAGAGCTGCGACCCTCGGGCGCGAGTTCCTTGCGGCGGCCGCAGATGATCGGGCCTCAATGAAGGGCAGCTCCCGAGAGAGCTGCGACTTGGCTGCGCACGGGCTCCCCGTCGGCGACGACGGCCTCAATGAAGGGCAGCTCCCGAGAGAGCTGCGACTCGACGACGGGGTGCCCGTGCGAGACGTCCAGCCTCAATGAAGGGCAGCTCCCGAGAGAGCTGCGACATGTCGATGTGCCGGCGGTGCTTGCGGCCCACCGCGCCTCAATGAAGGGCAGCTCCCGAGAGAGCTGCGACGACGACGAGAAGATCGCCCACGAGGAGATCGCCGCGCCTCAATGAAGGGCAGCTCCCGAGAGAGCTGCGACTTCGGCGATCCACTGCAGCGGCGCCCTGCGGTCAGCCACGCCTCAATGAAGGGCAGCTCCCGAGAGAGCTGCGACCATCCGTCACCAGTGCTTCGACTGTCGGGCCACGGAGAGGCCTCAATGAAGGGCAGCTCCCGAGAGAGCTGCGACCACCGTGCAGAAGCCATCCATCGGCCGCATCGTCCAGCCTCAATGAAGGGCAGCTCCCGAGAGAGCTGCGACCATTCTTCGACGGTGGCGAGGTTGGCCATCCAGGCCTCAATGAAGGGCAGCTCCCGAGAGAGCTGCGACTCGACGCGGGCGTCGAGGTCGGCCGCGTCTACGTGCAGCCTCAATGAAGGGCAGCTCCCGAGAGAGCTGCGACAGGGTACCGATTCTACCCCTCCTGACCTGCGGTGGAGCGGGCGGTCCGCGAAGGGTCCGCCCGGAGAGAGCACGACAACAGCCCGAACGCCACCAACGTCCACTCTCGAACCGTACTTGAGCTGCGTAAACAGCTCCGCGAAGGGTCCGCGCTCACGGACGTCATGACGGAGCCTTCGCGGCGGAGAGCGAACCGACCGAGCCGGCCAGCGAGCACGCGACCCTGACTCACTGCGTCCGGCGAGCGATACAGAGCGCCGACCCTACCGAGGCAGGGTCGGCGCTCGTTGGCTGTCTCGCCGAGATAGCCGTCAGGCCGTCAGTGGTGGCGCTTCGCCACCTCGATGAACGAGCGCCACGCGGACGGGCCGAAGGCCAGGGTGCCGCCGTCTCGGTTCTTGGTGTCCCGGACCAGGACCCGGCCGGGCAGGTTGTCGGCCACTTCGACGCAGTTGTTCTGTCCGTTGCTCCGACTCGATGTGAACCAACGAGCCGCTGAAACGTCGCCAGTGATCATTTGCCCATCTCCTTCATCGCGTCCCTGATTGCCTGCCTCGATGCCTGTTCATCGAGCGAGGCGTCCCAGATGTTGGTGAATGCTGCCTCGTACCGGTCGATCTCATACGGC
Organism: Solwaraspora sp. WMMB762; assembly: GCF_049179115.1. Lineage (NCBI taxonomy): Bacteria > Bacillati > Actinomycetota > Actinomycetes > Micromonosporales > Micromonosporaceae > Solwaraspora > Solwaraspora sp. WMMB762. The sequence goes on along the minus strand of NZ_JBMHMD010000001.1, from coordinate 5,083,349 downwards.
TTGTCCAGGAACAGCGCCCCGGTGAAACCGTCGACGTAGACTGTGGGTGGTTCGGTGGCCTGGCCGTTGCCGTTGGTGGGGAACTCCAACACGACGAACGGACCCGACATGATGCCGGCGTGTGTCCCGACCGCGAACGGCAGCACCCGCAGTGCCACGTTCGACATCTCGCTCACGGTGAGCAGCCGTTCCAGCTGCGCGCTCATGACCTCCTGCCCGCCCACCGGCCGACGGAGGATCGACTCGTTGAGCACCACCCTCAGCTCCGGTGCCGCGACCGGTCTGGTGAGCAGCGCCTGCCGGGCGATGCGAAGCTTAACCCGCCGGGCGATCTCGTCCGGCTCCGTGCCGGGGTTGTCGGCCTCGATCAGCGTACGGGCGTAGTCCTCGGTTTGCAGTAGCCCTGGCACGAGCTCAGCTTCGTACCACCGCAAGTGACTGCAGGACTCCTCCAGTCCGATGTAAACGTCGAAGCCCTCGTTGATTATGTCCGCGTAAGACAGCCACCAGCCCTTGCTCTTGGTCTCCTTGGCGAGAGCCATGAGCGATGTCGTCGTCTCGGTCAACGCGCCGTAGACGCGGCACATCTGCTCGACGTCGAGTGACCGCATGGACGTCTGCCCGGTCTCGATCCGCCAGATCTTCGCTTCGCTCCACTCCAGAGCGGAGGCAGCGGCTCTGACCGTGAACCGGGCCTGCATCCGGAGATCACGCAGGCAGCGGCCCAGTTGCCGTCTCGGCACCGTTGACCCTGTCGCTCCTTCCGCCACGTCTTACCCTCCGCTCCTCGCCTCACGGTGAGGCGACCCTGTCACTCACGATGAAAGCACCCGTACGCCTGTTTTGCAATGCATGCTTCGCTCACTATGACCGACTTCTGGGTGCCCTAAATGAAGTCTTGCAGATCGATACACGCAGTGCTCTACTCGTTTTCGATACCTGGGCATGCCGCACCGCCCAGCAGCCGGCGAGGGGTAGCCCGAGCAGGCACATGTCGTCGGTCCCGCTCGACTCGAAGAGGGCTCCATGGTGAAGCCACTGATGTACGGCTACCTGCGGGTGGACCTCGACGCCCTCGACGGCGACATCCGGCAGATGGAACTCGCCCTCAAGTTCTGGGCCGAGCAGGAGGGCTGCTGCCTCGCAGGGCTCTTCCATGAGTACGACAGCGCGCTGAGCCGCCCGGCCCTCACCGCACTGATCGAAGAGACCCGCCGCTCCAACGCCCGGCGCGTGATCACGCCCAGCCTTGCGCACCTCTCCACGCACCCGGTGGTCCAGCACCACCTTCTCAACGCGCTGGAAGACACCGGCGTCCTGGTCCACACCCTGCAGGAGAACTGAACCCATGAAACCGCCGCTGTACGGCTACATCCGCCTACTGCCGCCGCACGCCAACACCAGCAACGCCATCGTGGACCAAGCCGAGCAACGCATGCAGCAGTTCGCCGACAGCCACGGCTACGACCTGACCGCCGTCTTCATCGAACGCGCAGCGACCAGCCGAGCAGCGTTCGACCGCCTGATGCATGACCTCCTCGTCGAGGACGCCCACCACATCATCGTCCCCGCCCACGAAACCCTCTCCGCACACCACAGCCACCTCTTCGACGACCTGATCGAGGAACTTCACGCGGCAGACGCGCTCATCTTCGATCTCGAAGCCATCGACACCTGCGACAGGAGAGTGTGGCCATGCTAGGAATCGGGGCAGTCGTCGGCGCGGCGCTGCTCGGCTTCTGCGCCGGGCTCTGGTCGTTCAAGATTAAATCCAGGTGGTGCCCAGACTGCGGGCGCACGACCTACCCGATAGCGGATCGGCCTGGTGAGTAGCCGACTACTCGCCACGCCGGAGCCGAAACCCGGCGACGTCCTGATCATCGGCCGGGAAGCCAGCGTCCAGTTCGCCGACGACCGCGCCATCCGACTCCGGGTCATCGCCGTCGACCGGAAGTGGACCTACGACGGGTGGATCTGGCTCACCGGATACGTCATCGACCGTCACGGCAACGCCGCCGAACGACGGGAGATCTTCGTCCAACGCCACGGACTCTACCGACTACCACGGCACGCAGAAGCCCGACCACCGACCAATTGATCAAGGGAGAGAAATGATCACCGAAATGCTCCGTGACTGGTGGCTGCGCTGGCTCGACTGGCGCTCCGGCCGGTCCACGGCCTCCAAGCGGCTGCACCACCTGCGCCGCGAGCTGCGGCAACAACGGCAGACGGCATCGGCCCGTCACCGCCGACTCGACGGCAACCGGGGACACCACTGGACCACACAGGCGACCGAACTGGTCCCGACCCTGCGCCCACTGATGACCTACGGCCAACAACTCGGCTACTGCCTACCGCCCACCATCACATGGTGATGCCGCCAATGGCGATCGGGCGATCGGCGTACGCCAGCGGTACGTCTGCCGGCGGCGGTTATCTGCCGGCAGACGTACGGCTGGCGCGACCACCGCGACCACCGCGACCACCGCCCTGCGCCGGCACCTGCGGCGGGCTCGCCGGCCCCGGCGTCTGGCCAGCCGACCCGCGTTGTCGGCCGGCCGGCCGCCAAGTGCGGCCGTTGGCGTAGACGATCCGGAAGCCCAGGTACGCCGCCAGCGGCGCCCAGTGCGACGAACCCATCCGCAGCTCAGCGGCGTTGTTGTAGACCCCGTTGGCGAGCACGTCGAGCAGCACCGTCTCGAACGCCGCCGACTCCACCCAGTCGACCTCCCGGGTGTAGCCGCAGATCAGCGAGGCCCCGGTGGTGGCGAGGAACTCGCGCATCCGGGCGTCGGAGGCGCGCAGCACCGAACAGCTGCCGAAGTACAGCCGCTTGCCGGCGCACCGGCCGGCCATCTGCTCGGCCACGTCGTCCAGGTCGACGTGGTGCCGTTCGGTCAGGCACAGTTTGGTCGGCTCGCCGTGCATGGCGAAGAAGCCGACCCGGTAGTCGGCGTACTGGCGCAGCAGCCAGCGGTCCAGGAAGTAGGCCAGCTCGTCGGGGGTCGCGGCGTCGCGGTGGATGAACCGGATCCGGCTGAGCCGTTCCAGCAGCTCCAGGGTCGGCAGCACCGAGCCGCGCTCGTTCAGGTCGCGATGCCACTGCCCCTCGATGCAGAAGACACCACCGCGCGCCACGTCGCCTCCCACCGTCGCGGACCACCCGCCGGACCGCCCAAGGTCGCAGCCGGCCCGGAGCACCGAGGTCCGCTGCCTGCCGGGTCGCCCGGTCGGCAGCCCGGCCGGGCCCGCTACCCACCTGTCGGTCCGGTCAGTGACCATACCGCCGGTCAGGCCGGTGGTGTCACCTCGGACCGGGGCACCGCGAGACGGACCACCCCGGCGTCGACCGCCGCCAGCTGTTCGACGCTGACATAGCCGACACCGCCCGACAACGCCGCCGGCTCCGTCGTGCTGATCTTGATGAAGCCGGTACGCAGCAGCCGGGCCGCCACGTCGGGCGCGGTGGCCGGCTCGTCGCCCACCTGCGGGTGGGGCACCTCGTCGCCGATCGCGTCCTGCGGATCGACCGCGCCTTCGACCGTCACCGCGTTCGGATCCGCTGGACGGACCAGGGCGACGGTGCCGATCTCCTCGCCCCGTGCGTCGACCACCGGCATGCCGGTGGCGATCCGGTCTGTCACAGATGCGTCAGCCGCGTTCATGGAAGTCCGGTTCCCCGTGTCGGCGTGCGACAAACCGTCCGTCGGAGACCTCGCGCCAGGCGCCGGGGCCGTCGATCAGGCGACGGACCGCGTCGTACGCGGACTCCTCGGTGTCGTACTCGGTGAACCGTGACCTGCCCTCGGCGCCGCCGACGCGGGCCTCGACGAACCACCGGTCGGCGTCGGCGCGGAGGAACACGTCCCGCCGGGCCAGCCGCCCCCAACTGCCGTTCCACCAGTGTTTACGCTGCTCCACCCGACGGACCCTATCGAACATTTGTTCGAGTGGGTACGGCGGTCAGTCCGTCTCCGGCCGCTGGTAGCAGGTGCCACAGGTGGGGTCGTCACAGCGGGGCCGGACAAGGGTGGCCACCGCCCGCCCGCCAGCGGGTTGGGCGGTCGGTCGACCGAGGTCGGCGACGGGTCGGGTAGGGGTTGCGCAGTCCTGGGACGTGATCCCGGCTAGCTGCTCCATGTGTCAAGTGTCACGCAAATCACGTCCCGCCGCCGCCATTTTTCAACTGCTGGGAGTGATAGGGCAACTACGGAGAGTTCCTCGAGGTCGGCGCCTCGTCGACCTGGCGCCACCGAGGGAACCTACATGGTTGTCTCGGAGCCGATTTGACGACAATGACGGTTCCCTCGATCCGAATCCGCGCCGGTGACCACCCGGGACGACGACACCTACCGGTCGGTGCGGCGGGTCACCAGAGCGTCCCGGATCTCGGTCAGCAACTTGATCTCCTCGCTCGGCGCGGCCGGCGGCGGCTCCTCGCCCCGACGCCGACGCTCCGCGAGCCGGTTCATCGGCATGACGACCAGGAAGTACAGCGCGGCGGCGGTGAGCACGAAGGTGATCACCGCGTTGACGAAGGCCGGCCAGTCGAAGACGACGCCACGGACCGTGAACCCAGCACCGCCGATGCCCTCCTCGCCGGTCAGCAGCACGGACAGCAGCCTGATGAACGGCTCGAGGAACGACTTGGTCAACTGGGTCACCACGGCGGTGAACGCCGCACCGATGACGATGCCGACCGCGAGGTCGACAACGTTCCCGCGCAGGATGAAATTCTTGAAGCCGTTGATCATGAGGGGCACTCCCGGCAGCTGAGCGGAATATCGGTCGACAACCTACCGCGACGATCTGCCCGCCCCGCTGGCGCACGCCCCGTCGCCCGGCCCCCGGCAGCGCGGTGGAATGCCTGGTGACCGGCGGTCGTTGTGCATGGTCCGCCCCCGCACCGCACGACCACCTGGAACGGCGATCCCCCCGGCACGGAGAGGTGGACCCCCCATGAACACGATCATCACCGGTACGCTCCGCGACAAGCTGCGTAACACCGCCCTCGGCATCGCCGGGCTGGCCCTGGCCGGCGGCGCGATCGCCGCCCCCGCCCTGGCCGCCCAGCACACCCCCGGCGTCCGGGCTGCCACCACGGACACCGCCGTCACCACCAGTGACACCGTCACCACCGACCACGACGCCACCAGCGACCGCGTCGACAGCGACAAGCTGACCCCGCACGGTGTGCAGGGTGAGCAGTCCCGCATCACCCTGTCCGGCGAGCAGACCGACAACGTCAAGGGCATCATCGCCGCGACGAAGAAGGCCGGCATGGACGAGCGGGCCGCCGTGGTCGCCATCGCCACCGCCCTGCAGGAGTCGAAGCTGGAGAACCTCGGCCACCTCGGTGACCGCAACGACCACGACTCGCAGGGCCTGTTCCAGCAGCGTCCCTCCTCCGGCTGGGGCACGGTGGAGCAGATCACCGACGTCGAGTACTCCACCACCGCGTTCCTGAACGGGCTCAAGGCCGTCGACGGCTGGCAGGACATGCCGCTGACCGAGGCCGCCCAGACCGTCCAGGTATCGGCGTACCCGTTCCACTATGCGCAGTGGGAGACCCAGGCCGCCGAACTGGTCGCCCAGCATTGGAACAGCTGACCCACCGCACCATCCGCAGCAGCACCGGAGCAGCGCGCCGCAGCGCGGCACCACCGCGCAGCGCTCAGCGCGAGGGCCGGACCCCGCCCCCCGGGGTCCGGCCCTCGTCGCGTCAGCGTCACGGGCCGGTCTTGCGTGAGCGTCGCGGGTCAGTCGGTGCCGAGGTAGGCGGCCGCCTCTCGGGCCGCCCGTTCCGGGTCACCGTCGCGGATCGCCGCGACCAGCCGGCCGTGGTCGACGTGCCGGTCCGGGTGCAGGTCCGGGCCGACCGCCTCGGCGACGGTGGCCCGCATCGCCGCGCCGATCGAGTCGTACAGCTCGGACAGCATCACGTTGTGCGCGGCGGCCATGATCGCCCGGTGCAGCGTCAGGTCCGCGTCGACGAACCGGGCCAGGTCGCCCCCGCGCCAGGCTGCCTCGCGGTCGGCCAGCGCCGCGTCCAGTGACGCCACGTCCGCCGGGGTACGCCGCTGCGCCGCCAGCCGAGCCGCCTCGACCTCGAACGCCCGGCGGACCTCCACGGTCTCCCGCCACTCGGCGGTGGCGCAGCGGCGGGCCACCGCGCCGGCCAACTCGTCGGTGGAGATCACGTAGGTGCCGGAGCCCTGCCGGCACTCCAGCACGCCGGCGTGCACCAACGCGCGTACCGCCTCGCGGACCGTGTTGCGCCCGACGCCGAGCGCCTCGGCCAGCCGTGGTTCGGTCGGGATCCGGGTGCCGAGCGGCCAGTCGCCGGCGGCGATCTGTTCGCGCAGCGAGTCGATCGCCTGGCGGACCAGAGTCTGCCGGGACCTGCGGGAAGTGCCGGAAGTGCCGGACTGGCCGGCAGGTGCCGGCGGGGAAGCTGCCGAGGGTGTCATCGGTTACATCACCCGACCATAAATCATCCCATGATTTTAGGATGGTCGACATGACTCCGCCAACCGCCCTCACCGGCCGCCCGGCTACCCGGACCGCACCGGGGTCGACCGTGCCGAGGCAGACCTCATCGGGGCGGGCCGTGCCGGGGCCAACCACGACCGGGCCAAGCACGACCGGGCCAACCACGACCGGGCCAACCACGACCGGGCGGATCCAGCCGGTGCCGGCCACTTCACCGGCCGGGACGGCGACCACCGGAGCCGGCCGGCGCGGCACGGTCGTGGTGCTGATCGCGATGATCCTCGTCGCGCTCAACCTGCGGCTCGCGATCACCAGCCTCGGCCCGCTGCTGGACGAGGTCCGTACCGGCCTGGCGCTGTCCGGCCTGCTTGCCGGCGTGGTGACCATGCTGCCGGCGTTGGCCTTCGCCTCGGTCGGCGCGTTCACCCCGTGGCTGGTCCGCCGCTTCTCGCCACCGCGGCTGCTGGTGGCCTCGATGGCGGCGCTCGCCACCGGTCAACTGCTGCGGGTCACCACCAGCTCCGCCTGGTTGTTCGTGGCGACCAGCGCCCTGGCCCTGGCCGGGATCGCGGTGGCGAACGTGCTGCTGCCGATGCTGGTCCGGCAGTACTTCCCGCACCGGGCCGGCCTGGTCACCGGCGCGTACATGATGTCGCTGACCATCGGCGCGTCGGTGTCGGCCGGCACCGCGGTCCCGATCGCCCACGCGGCCGGCAGTTGGCGGGTCGGGCTCGGCTTCTGGGCGCTGATCGCTGTCGCCGCCGCGGTGTTCTGGGTGCCGGTCGCCTGGCGGGACCGGCGGCAGCCGGCGACCAGCGCCACCGGGCATCGGCCGGCGGCCAGCGCTGCCGGCCAGCAGCCGGCGGTCACTACCGCTGGTCGACGGCCGCTGGCGCGGCCGGGCGCGACGGCGATCCGACCGGGCCGGACCCGGCTCGGTTGGCTGATGGCCGGCTTCTTCGGCGCACAGTCGTTCGGCGCGTACGCCCAGATGGGTTGGCTGGCGCAGGTGTTCCGCGACGCCGGTTTCCGGCCGGAGACCGCCGGGCTGCTGCTGGCCGGGGTCACCGCGGTCGCTGTGCCGATCGCGCTGCTGACGCCGACGCTGGCCACCCGGATGGCGAGTCTGCGGCCGCTGGTGCTCGGTACCGCCGTGGCGTCCGCGCTCAGCTACGCCGGGCTGCTCTGGCTGCCGTACGAGGGTGCCCTGGTGTGGATGGTGCTGCTCGCGCTCGGCCAGGGCACCTTCCCGCTGGCGCTGGCAATGATCGGGCTCCGGGCCCGGACCGGGGCCGGCGTCGTGTCGTTGTCGGCGTTCACCCAGAGCACCGGTTACCTGATCGCCGCGCTCGGCCCGCTCTCGGTGGGTCTGCTGTACGAGCAGACCGGCGGCTGGTTGGTGCCGATCGCGCTGCTCGGTGTGGCGCTGCTGGTGCAGACCGGTACGGGCTGGGCGATCGCCCGGCCCCGCTGGATCGAGGACGAGGCCGGCGCCGCCGCGTCAGTCAGTCGGCCGGAGCCGGCTGGGGCGCCGAGACCGCTTCGTCGACGGTCGGGAAGGTCTGCAGGACCTCGACCAGGCCGCTGACCTCCAGGATGCGCAGCACCCCGCGCTGCGGTGCGGCGAGCCGGACGACGCCGCCGGCCTCGTCGCACCCGTTCTTCGCCCGGACGAAGACCGACAGGCCGGTGGAGTCGCAGAACGACACGTCGGCCAGATCGAAGACCAGCCGACTACGGCCTTTGTCCAGTAGATCCGTTATCTGGTCCTGGAGTTGGGGTGCGGTGGCCATGTCCAACTCACCACCGACCGACACGACGACGACGTCGCCACGCTGCTCCGTCTGCACCGTCAGGGACATTCGAGACCTCCAGCCATTCCGCTCGAACGGTACTCCACTTGCTGTCGTCCGCGCAGGACCGGGAGTTCGTTGCCCGGTCACCATAATCCCAGCCCGGTCGGGGACCCGCCGCGACCGGCGTCATCGCGGCGACGGCGGGGTCCCGTCCGCCGGCCGGGTCAGCCGGCCAGCCCCACCCGGTCGAGGATCCAGGCCGTGACGAAGGCCTCCTCGTGCCAGGCGTCGTAGCGCCCGCTCGGGCCGCCGTGACCGGCACCCATCTCCGTCTTCAGCAGGTACGACCCGCCGGGAGCCACCGCGCGCAGTTTCGCCACCCACTTCGCCGGCTCGTGGTAGAAGACCCGGGTGTCGTTGAGGCTGGTCACGGCCAGGATCGGCGGGTAGTCGACGGCGGCGACGTTCTCGTACGGGGTGTACGAGCGCATGTACGCGTACACGTCGGGGTCCTCCAGGGGGTTGCCCCATTCCTCCCATTCGGTGACCGTCAACGGCAGCGTCGGGTCGAGGATCGTGTTCAGCGCGTCCACGAACGGCACCTGCGCCACGATGCCGCCGAACGCGTCCGGGGCGAGGTTGACCACCGCGCCCATCAGCAGCCCACCGGCCGAGCCGCCCCGGGCGATCAGCCGGTCCGAGGTGGTCCAGCCCGCCTTCACCAGGTGTCGGGCGCAGGCCACGAAGTCGGTGAACGAGTTCTTCTTGGCCATCATCTTGCCGTCGTCGTACCAACGCCGGCCCAGCTCACCGCCGCCTCGCACGTGCGCGACAGCGAACACCACGCCACGGTCCAGCAGCGACAGCCGGGGCACCGAGAACCACGGGTCCATGCTGATCTCGTACGACCCGTACCCGTAGATCACGCACGGCGCGGAACCGTCCCGGGGGGTCCCGGCGCGGCACACCACCGAGATCGGCACCCGGGTGCCGTCGTCGGCGACCGCCCATTCCCGGTGCTGCTCGTAGCCGGCCGGGTCGTAGCCGCCGAGCACCGGCTTGCGCTTGCGCAGCGCCAGGTCGCGGGTGACCAGGTCGTAGTCGTAGATGGAGTCGGGGGTGATCAGCGAGGTGTAGCGGATCCGCAGGCTGGTGGTGGTGTACTCGGGGTTGGCGTCCAGCCCGACGCTGTAGATCGGTTCGGGGAACTCGATGTCGAAGGTGTCGGTGCTGCCGACCGGGAGCACCCGCAGCCCGGTCAGTCCGTCAGTACGCAGCGACACCACCAGGTGGTTGGCGAACGCGTCCACCGATTCGAGCCGGGTGCCGGGGGTGTGCCCGATCAGCGGAACCCAGTCGCCGGGGGCGTCCACAGAGGTGTACGCGAGGGCGAAGTCCTCGGCGCCGTCGTTGTGCAGGATCAGGAACCGGTGCCCATGGTGCTCGACCGAGTAGTCCACCCCCTGCCGACGCGGGGCGATGACCACCGGCTCGGCGGTCGGGTCGGTGGCCGGCAGTGCCCGTACCTCGCTGGTGGTCTTGCTGTGCGCGTCGATCAGGATGAACCGCTCGGAGCGGGTCAGCTCGACGCCGACCCAGAACCGCTCGTCGTCCTCCTGGTGGACGATGACGTCGCGGTCCGCGCCGGTGCCGATCTGGTGGCGCCAGACCCGGTACGGCCGCCACGCGTCGTCCACGGTCAGGTAGAACAGCGCGCTGCCGTCGGCCGCCCAGGCGGTGCCGTAGAAGGTCGACGGCACCTCGTCGGGCAGCACCTCGCCGGTGGACAGGTCCTTGATCCGCAGGGTGAAGCGCTCGTCGCCGGAGAAGTCGGTGGAGTACGCCAGCCAGCGGCCGTCCGGGCTGACGTCGAAGGTGCCCAGCGCGAAGAAGTCGTGCCCCTCGGCGAGGGCGTTGCCGTCGAGCAGGATCTCCTCGCCGTCGATCGACACGCCGTCGACAGTGGCCGGCGGGGCCGAATCACCAGGCCGGACCGCGAGCCGGCAGTGGATGCCGTACTGCTGGCCTTCGACGGTCCGGGTGTAGTACCAGTAGTCGCCCTTGCGGGTCGGCACCGACAGGTCGGTCTCCTGGGTACGCCGCTTCGTCTCGCCGAACAGTGTTTCGCGCAGCGCGGCGAGGTGCGCCGTGGCACCCTCGGTGTAGGCGTTCTCCGCCTGCAGGTAGGCGATCGTGTCCGGGTCGTCCTTGGCGGCGAGCCAGGCGTAGTCGTCGACGACCGTGTCGCCGTGGTGGACGCGCTCGGTCGGGACACGCTTGGCGGTCGGCGGAACCGGTGTCTGGGTCGTCACCCGGCCACGGTACCGCCCGGAGCGGGCCGCCCGGTCGCGGCGGCACGCCGCACGGCCATCCGGATCGATTAGAACACGTGTACGATCAGCGCGGGGGGTGACTCGACGGTGATTCAGGACGTGGCCGCTCGACTGGCTGAGATCTGTGGTGCCGCGCACGTGCGCGACGCTGGCCCGGCCGATGAGGTGGCGGCCGCCGCTCCGCGTTGGGTGGCGGCACCGGGCACGGCCTCGGCGACCGCCGAGGTGCTGCGCCTGTGCGCCGATCGGGATCTGACCCTGATCCCCCGCGGCTCCGGCAGCAAACTGGACTGGTGGACTCCTCCGTCCCAGGTGGACATCGTGCTGGACACCTCCCGGCTGACCGGCGTCTGGCACCGCCCGCCAGGATCACGCACCGTCCGGGTCGGCGCGGGCACCCCGCTGCACACCGCCCAGCAGGCCGTCGGCCGGGCCGGCTGGCGGATGCCGCTGGACCCGCCCTCCGCGTCGGCGACGGTCGGCGGGATCGTCGCCACCGACGAGACCGGACCGTTGAGCCACCGGCACGGTCCGCCGTGCCGGCACGTGACCGGGGTCGACTACGTCGACGCCGCCGGGCGGCTGGTCCGGGCGGCGTCGGAGACTGACGACGCCGGTGACGAACTGCCCCACCTGCTCTGCGGTTCGCAGGGGGCCCTGGCGGTGCTGGTCGCCGCGACGGTCCGGCTGCAGCCGGTGCCGGCCGACCGACGCTGGGTGCGACGCACCGTGCACACCCCGCTGGAGGTACGCGACCTGGTCGGCGAGCTGACCGTCGACGGGCTGCACCCGGTGGCGGTCGAGCTGGATCTGCCGGCACACGCCGCGCGTACCGTCCGGCCGTCCCAGGTGCCGCCCGGCGGGCAGCTCGCGGTGCTGTTCGAGGGCGAGCCGGGTCTGAACCGGCAACGCGCCGGCCGGGCGGCGGCACTGCTCGGCGGGGACGCCGTCGACACCGCCCGACCGCCGGTCTGGTGGCGGCGCTACCCGTTCACCGCCAGCGACATCGCTCTGCGGCTCGACGTACCGGCCGCGCACCTGCACGCCGCGATCTACGCGGTGCGCGACGCGGTCGGCGCGCCCATCGGTGTTCGCGGTTCGGTCGGCACCGGCCTGGTGCACGCCGTACTTCCCGGGTCGACCCCGCCGGAGCGGGTCGCCGAGACCCTGGCGACGGTTCGGGCGGTGCTGCTGGCGCGCAGCGGCAGCTGCGTGGTGCTGACCGCGCCCGCCGAGGTCCGACAGGCCGTCGACATCTGGGGCCACCGGCCGGGCCTGCCCCGGCTACTTGAGCTCAAGCAACGGTTCGACCCGCAGCACCGGCTGGCCCCCGGCCGGTTCACCGACGGGTCCTGACCGGGCTGGCCGGGCCGGCCTTCGTCGCCGGCTCGTTGCGTACCACCAGGATCGCGATGTCGTCGCGGGGCGCCTCGACCGAGAAGTCCAGCGTCGTGGTACGCAGCCGGGCCGCCACCACGTCGGCGGAGAAGCCGGCCAGCGGTGCCGCCGCGCGGCGCAGCCGCTCGGTGCCGAACAGTTCCCGCCCGTTGCGTCGCTCGGTGATCCCGTCGGTGTAGAAGACCAGCGAGTCGCCGGGTGCCAGGCTGAGCTCCACCGACGGTGCGACGATCTCCTCCAGCAGCCCGAGCGCGGTCCCGCCGGCACCGACGAACCGGGCCTGCCCGTACCCGCTGATCAGCACCGGCCGGTCGTGGCCGGCCAGGTGCAGTCGGACGTCCAGCTGTTGGTCGGCGGTGACCGTCACGGCGGCCATCGCGAGCGTGCAGTAGCGGCCACCGCCCCGTTCGACGAGCGTGTCGTTGAGCCGGGCCAGCACCTCCGGCAACGCCTTTCCGTCGCGTACCAGCACCCGGATGACGTCCCGGACCAGCCCGGTGACGGTGGCGGCCTGCACCCCTTTGCCGGACACGTCGCCGACCACCACCAGCCAGCGGCCCTCCGACAACGGCACCACGTCGTAGAAGTCCCCGCCGACCTCGACCGCGTCGCCGCTGGGCACGTACTCGGCCGCCAGCCCGATCCCGCCGATGGTGGGCAGCCCCGGCGGCAGCAGCGACTGTTGCAGGGTGTGCGCGACCCGTCGGCGTTCCTGATGGATCCGGGCGTTGTCGATGGCCAGCGCGGCCCGCCGGGCGACGTCCTCCAGGACCGACACCTCGTCCGGGTCGTGCCGGTGCCGCAGGTGCCGGCCGACCGCGAGGGTGCCGAGCCGCTGACCCCGGGCCACCAGCGGTACGGCGAAGCCGTCCATCGGTGCGCCGAGCGGCACCTGTGATCCGCTGCGCGACGCCTCCCGCAGCCGGGCCAGCACGGAGTCGGGGCCGGACTCGCGCAGCGTGGCGTGCAGCGTGGGCAGGACCGTCTCGTCGGCGTGGCTCGCGGCGGCCAATTGCAGCTGGCCCCACTCGTCCGCGGTGTGCACCGCGCACCACCGGCCGAGCCGGGGCACCACCAGCTGCGGGATCAACGCCATTGTCAGGTCGACGTCGAGTGACTGGGCGAGCAGTTCACTCGCCTCGGCCAGGAAGGTCAGCCAGGTCTGCCGGCGCAGGTCGGCGCGGCGCAGCCGGTCGTTCTCCAGGTGCAGCGAGAGCCGTTCGGCGACGAGCGCGGCCAGCGGCCGGGCGTAGTCCGACGGTGCGGCGTCGAGTTCGAGTTCCCCGGAGTACGGCCGGTGCACGGTCAGCGGTACGCGCAGCAGTTCACCGGCCCGCGGCTGGCGGCCGTACCGCGCCAGGATCTGGACCCCGTTGCCGTCGCCACGGTCCAGCCGGACGGTGCCACCGGCCGCGCCGACCAGGTCCGCCACCCGGGCGAGCAGGCTGCCGGCCAGGTCCGCGAGCGGATCGTCGGCATGCGGTTCCGGCCCGGCCTGCATCAGCGCGGCGAGCGTCCCGGCGCTGGGCGCGGCGGGCGGCCGGGTGTGGTGATCATCGTCGGCGGTGGGTGCCGGCCGGGTGCCGGCCGGCCACGGCGGGAACCAGTCGTCCGGTGCCGGTGGGGTGCCGTGCCGGTCGAGTCGGAACCAGACCCCCTTGCCGGTGCGCAGGTGGGTGGTGCCCCACCGGCTGGCGAAGTGGTCGACGAGGAGCAGCCCCCGGCCCCGCTCGGACACCTCGGAGATGTTCTGCCGCTCGTTGCGGGGCAGCGCGGCGACGTTCTCGATCGGGCCGGCCGCGAAGTCGGTGACCGTGACGGTCAGCCCGACCGGGTCGGCCACCACCTCGATGATCAGCTCGGTGCCGGCGTGTACGACCGCGTTGGTGGACAGCTCGGTGGTGAGCAGCAGCGCCTCGTTGATCAGTTCATCCAGGGCGGCTTCGGACAGCACCGACCTGACTACCGCACGTGCGGTGGCCGGGGTCCGTCGGTCGGCCGGCAGGCGAACCCGCCGGACATGCTCACTCCCGGTGCCGGTGGCGGAACGCTCGGCCCTAGCTGTCACCTGCCGGTTCCTCCGATCCCCTGACAGATTGGTGCGGGCATGCGCCTCGCATCTGCCACGGTAGTCGAGCAATGATGAGGTCAGCCCACTCCCAGAGCTGAGCGAGGAGTTATGACCAGCGCGAAACAGCTGTCCTCCGACCAACGGCCGGCGATCGACGAGACCGCGCTGCTGACCGAGCTCGCCGAGGCGCTGCGCCGGGTGGGGCAGGGGGATCTAAAGGTACGGCTGCCCCGCCGGGTCGGGGTGGCCGGCGAGGTCGCCGACGCCTTCAACGAGGTGGTCTCGCTGCAGGAACGTCAGCACCTGGACCTGCGCCGGATCAGCCGGATCGTCGGCCGGGACGGCCGGCTCAGCGAACGCCTCGACGAGGAGGGCTTCGGCGGTGCCTGGGCGGACAACCACCAGGCGATCAACGCGCTGATCGACGACCTGGGTCGACCGACCACCGAGATCGCCCGGGTGATCCGGGCGGTCGCCGAAGGTGACCTGTCCCAGCACATGGAGCTGGAGATCGACGGACAGCCGCTGCGCGGCGAGTTCCTGCGGATCGGCCGGACGGTGAACACGATGGTCGGCCAGCTTTCGTCGTTCGCCGACGAGGTCACCCGGGTCGCCCGGGAGGTGGGCACCGAGGGCAAGCTGGGTGGCCAGGCGCGGGTCAAGGGGGTCTCCGGCACCTGGAAGGACCTGACCGACAACGTCAACTCGATGGCCTCCAACCTGACCCACCAGGTCCGGTCGATCTCCCAGGTGGCCACCGCGATGTCGCGGGGCGACCTGTCGCAGAAGATCACCGTGTCGGCCAAGGGTGAGGTCGCCGAGCTCGCCGACACGATCAACATGCTGACCGACACGCTGCGGTTGTTCGCCGAGCAGGTCACCCGGGTCGCCCGCGAAGTCGGTACGGAGGGCAAACTCGGCGGGCAGGCCCAGGTGCCGAACGTGGCGGGCACCTGGAAGGACCTGACCGACAGCGTCAACTCGATGGCGTCGAACCTGACCGCCCAGGTACGGAACATCGCCCAGGTCTCCACGGCGGTCGCCAAGGGCGACCTCTCCCAGAAGATCACCGTCGCCGCCCAGGGCGAGATCCTCGAACTGAAATCGACGGTCAACACGATGGTGGACCAGCTGTCGTGGTTTGCCGACGAGGTCACCCGGGTCGCCCGCGAAGTCGGTATCGAAGGCAAGTTGGGTGGTCAGGCCCAGGTCCGCGGGCTCTCCGGGACGTGGCGTGACCTCACGCAGAACGTGAACCAGCTGGCCGGCAACCTGACCAGTCAGGTCCGGAACATCTCCCAGGTCTCCACGGCGGTCGCCAAGGGCGACCTGTCGCAGAAGATCACCGTCGACGCACGCGGCGAGATCCTCGAACTCAAGTCGACCGTCAACACCATGGTCGACCAACTGTCGCTGTTCGCCGACGAGGTCACCCGGGTCGCCCGGGAGGTGGGTACGGAAGGCAAACTCGGCGGCCAGGCCCAGGTCAAGGGAGTCTCCGGCACCTGGCGCGACCTCACCGACAACGTCAACTCGATGGCCTCCAACCTCACCAGCCAGGTCCGCAACATCGCCTCGGTCACCACCGCCGTCGCCAAGGGCGACCTCTCCCAGAAGATCACCGTCGACGCACGCGGCGAGATCCTCGAACTCAAGTCGACCGTCAACACCATGGTCGACCAGCTCTCGTCGTTCGCCGACGAGGTCACCCGGGTCGCCCGCGAAGTCGGCACCGAAGGCAAGCTCGGCGGCCAGGCACAGGTGCGCGGGGTGGCCGGGACGTGGCGGGACCTGACCGACAACGTCAACTCGATGGCGTCGAACCTGACCGCCCAGGTACGGAACATCGCCCAGGTCTCCACGGCGGTCGCCAAGGGCGACCTCTCCCAGAAGATCACCGTCGACGCGCAGGGCGAGATCCTGGAGCTCAAGTCGACCGTCAACACCATGGTCGACCAACTGTCGTCATTCGCCGACGAGGTCACCCGGGTCGCCCGCGAAGTCGGCACCGAAGGCAAACTCGGCGGCCAGGCCCAGGTCAAGGGAGTCTCCGGCACCTGGCGCGACCTCACCGACAACGTCAACTCGATGGCCTCCAACCTCACCAGCCAGGTCCGCAACATCGCCTCGGTCACCACCGCCGTCGCCAAGGGCGACCTCTCCCAGAAGATCACCGTCGACGCGCAGGGCGAGATCCTGGAGCTCAAGTCGACCGTCAACACCATGGTCGACCAACTGTCGTCATTCGCCGACGAGGTCACCCGGGTCGCCCGGGAGGTCGGCACCGAGGGGGAGCTCGGCGGCCAGGCGCAGGTCAAGGGGGTCTCCGGCACCTGGCGCGACCTCACCGAGAACGTCAACCAGCTGGCGTCCACCCTGACCACCCAGCTGCGGGCGATCGCGCAGGTCTCCACCTCGGTGACCCGTGGCGACATGACCCAGCACATCACCGTGCAGGCGCAGGGCGAGGTCGCCGAGCTGAAGGACAACATCAACCAGATGATCGTCACCCTGCGGGACACCACCAAGAAGAACGCCGAGCAGGGCTGGCTGGACTCGAACCTGGCGCGGATCGGTGGCCTGCTGCAGGGGCAGCGGGACCTCGGCGAGGTCTGTCGCATGATCATGAATGAGGTGACGCCGCTGGTCGACGCGCAGCTCGGCGCGTTCTTCCTCGCCGACGCCGACGATGGGGTGACCCGCCTCGGGCTCACCGCCGCGTACGGCTACGTGGCCCGGGACCACAAGATCATCTTTGGGCCGGGTGAAGGGCTGGTCGGCCAGGCCGCCGTCTCCCGCCGGACCATCCGGGTCGGCGCCGGCGCCACCGGCGCACTCACCCTGCGCTCCGGGCTGCTCAGCATCCCGCCCCGGGACCACGTGGTGCTGCCAGTGCTGTTCGAAGGCGAAATGCTGGGGGTGATCGAGTTCGCCTCCGTCGCCGCCTTCTCCGAGCTGCACCTGGCGTTCCTGGAGCGGCTGGTCGCCACGATCGGCATCGCGGTCAACACCATCCAGGCGAACAAGCGCACCGAGGAACTGCTCGCCCAGTCGCAGCGGCTGGCCAACGAGATGCAGGCCCAGTCGGCCGAACTGCAGCGCACCAACGCCGAGCTGGAGGACAAGGCCCGGCTGCTGTCCGAGCAGAAGGGCAACATCGAGACCAAGAACCGGGAGATCGAACTGGCCCGGATCGGTCTGGAGGAGAAGGCCCAGCAGCTGTCCCGGGCCTCGGCGTACAAGTCGGAGTTCCTGGCCAACATGAGCCACGAGCTGCGTACCCCGTTGAACTCGCTGCTGCTGCTGGCCCGGCTGCTGGCCGACAACCCGGACGACAACCTCACCGGCAAGCAGATCGAGTTCGCCAAGACCATCCACAGCGCCGGCTCCGATCTGCTGTCCCTCATCGACGACATCCTCGACCTGTCGAAGATCGAGGCCGGCCGGATGGACGTGCAGCCGGCCGAGGTGCCGTTCGGCGAGATCCGGTCGTACGTCGAGCAGGCGTTCGCGCCGCAGGTCGACGAGAAAGGGCTGGAACTGCACGTCGAGGTGGCGCCGGACCTGCCGCCGGCGGTCGTCACCGACGCGCAGCGGCTGCAGCAGATCCTGCGCAACCTGCTCTCCAACGCAGTGAAGTTCACCGATGCCGGGTCGGTGACGCTGCAGATCGCCCCCGCCCCGCAGGACCTGACCTTCGAACAACCAGCGCTGTCCACCGCCGACCAGGTGGTCGCCTTCACGGTGATCGACACCGGAATCGGCATCTCCGACGACAAGCTCTCGCTGATCTTCGAGGCGTTCCAGCAGGCGGACGGGACGACCAGCAGGCGGTACGGCGGCACCGGCCTCGGCCTGTCGATCAGCCGCGACCTGGCCCGGCTGATCGGCGGCGCGATCTCCGTCTCGTCGGTGCCGGGCGAAGGATCCACCTTCACGCTGTACGTTCCCGACGTGCTCAACACCGACGCGGTGCTGCCGCCAGCACCGTTGCCGGCCGCGGCGCCGATCCGCACCGCGCTGCCACCGCTGACCCGGCCGATCGAGGTGGACCGCCCCGAACCGCCGACCACCCGGCGGCTGGACGGGGCCACCGTACTGATCATCGACGACGACGTCCGCAACGTCTTCGCGCTGACCAGCGCGTTGGAGCTGCACGGGATGACCGTGATCTACGCGGACAACGGGGTCGACGGCGTACGTAAACTCGCCGAACGCCCCGAAGTGAACATCGTGCTGATGGACGCGATGATGCCGGACCAGGACGGTTACGAGACGACCCGGATCATCCGCCGCAACGAACGCTTCGCGGACCTGCCGGTGGTCTTCCTGACCGCGAAGGCGATGCCGGGTGACCGGGAGTCCGCGCTGCAGGCCGGGGCGACGGACTACATCACCAAGCCGGTGGACCTGGACGAACTGATCACCCTGATGGTGACCTGGATCAACGCGGCTGAGGAGTTGAACTCGTGACTGCCGGATCGGCGAAGGTACTGCTGGTGGACGACCGGCGGGACAACCTGCTCGCCCTGGAGGCGATCCTGCAGGGGTTGCCGGTGCAGGCCGTGGCGGTGGAGAGCGGCGAGGACGCGCTGAAGAAACTACTGGTGGACGACTTCGCGGTGATCCTGCTGGACGCGCAGATGCCGGAGATGGACGGATTCGAAACGGCCAACCACATCAAGCGTCGCGAACGCACCCGGCACGTACCGATCCTGTTCCTGACCGCCGCAGACCGCGACGCCCAACTCGCCCTGCGCGGGTACGCCGTCGGCGCGGTCGACTACCTGATCAAGCCCTTCGACCCGTGGGTGCTGCGGGCCAAGGTCGGCGTCTTCGTCGACCTCTGGGTGAAGAACCGCCAACTCGCCGCCCAGGCGGACCTGGTCCGGCAGCGGGACGAACAGGTACGGCAACTGTGTGCGGCGATTGACCGGGCGACCGCCCGGCTGCGCGACGGCGAAGTGGATCCGGCCGAGGTCGCCGACGAGTTGGATACAGCCCGCTGGGGCGGCTGACCGCAGCTGCCAGGCTGGCCGGCCCGGGTCAGCCGGCGCCGTTACGGATGGTGAGCGCCGACCGCAGCCCGGTGATGTTCAACACCCGGTGCAGGAACTCGCCGACGTTGGTGAGCAGCAGCAGACTCTGCGCGTGACTGGCCTTGCGGGTGAGCACCACCAGGGTGCCCAGCCCCTGCGAGTCGCAGAAGGTGACACCGGCCATGTCCAGCACGATCCGGGACGGCGCGTCACCGAGCAGATCGTTGACGGTGGTGGACAGCTGGGCGGCGGTGAGCATGTCGATCTCACCGACGAGGCGTAGCACAGCCTCGTCGGGAGTGCGCCGCAACGCGATCGACAACTCCGCCCGCTCCACCCGGCCAGCGTATCGCGACAGCGCGAGCCCGGCCCTGGTACGGCGGTCGCCGGGAACCCGGGCGTTGGGCAGGGTCGGATGTGCGGTCGCCTGGTGACGCTGCCACAATGGCAGGGCCGTGACTGCCACCGAAACTGCCGGCGCCCGCCCGTACCCGGCGCACGCGCCCGCATCCCAGGCCCTGTTCGACCGCGCCACCAGGATCATCCCTGGCGGGGTCAACTCGCCCGTGCGCGCCTTCCGGGCGGTCGGCGGGACCCCCAGGTTCATGGCCCGAGGATCCGGCCCGTGGCTGTTCGACGCCGACGACCGGCGCTACCTCGACCTGGTCTGCTCCTGGGGACCGCTGATCCTCGGCCACGCCCACCCCGAGGTGGTCGCCGCGCTCAGCGCAGCCGCCGCGCACGGCACCAGCTTCGGTACGCCGACGCCCGGCGAGGTGGAGCTGGCCGCCGAGATCGTCGACCGTACCCCGGTCGACCAGCTCCGGCTGGTCAACTCCGGCACCGAGGCGACGATGTCGGCGATCCGGCTGGCCCGGGGCCACACCGGCCGGCCCCGGATCGTCAAGTTCGCCGGCTGCTACCACGGCCACGTCGACGCACTGCTCGCCGCCGCCGGCAGCGGGGTGGCCACCCTCGGGCTGCCCGACTCGCCCGGGGTGACCGGTGCCGCCGCCAGCGAGACGATCGTGCTGCCGTACAACGACGTGGCGGCGGTGGAGGCGACCTTCGCCGAGCACGGCGACCAGATCGCCGCGATCATCACCGAAGCGGCCGCCGGCAACATGGGAGTGGTGCCGCCCGCCCCCGGCTTCAACGCCGCACTGGCCCGGATCGCCCACGCCCACGGCGCGCTGCTGATCGTCGACGAGGTGATGACCGGGTTCCGGGTCGCCCGGGGCGGCTGGGCCGAGCTGGAGCCGGTTGACGCCGACCTCTATACGTACGGCAAGGTGATGGGTGGCGGTCTGCCGGCCGCCGCGTTCGGTGGCCGGGCCGAGATCATGCGGCAGTTGGCCCCGGCCGGCCCGGTCTACCAGGCGGGCACGCTCTCCGGGAACCCGCTGGCCTGCGCCGCCGGGCTGGCCACGCTCCGGCTGGCCGACACCGACCTGTACCGGCGGCTGGCCGACACCGCGACCCGGGTCGCCGAGCTGGCCACCGGGGCGCTCACCGCCGCCGGAGTGCCGCACCGGCTCTCCACCGCCGGCACCATGTTCTCCATCTTTTTCACCGACGCCGAAGTCACCGACTACGCTGGCGCCCGCCTGCAGGACGTCGACGCGTACCGGGCCTTCTTCCACGCGATGCTCGCGCACGGCGTCTACCTGCCCCCCAGTGCGTTCGAGGCATGGTTCGTCTCGGCGGCGATCGACGACGCCGCCCTGGAGCAGCTCGCGGCCGCGCTGCCGGCCGGGGCCGCAGCCGCCGCTGCGGCGGCGGACGGCGCGCTGCGGGCACCGACGCTGGGGGACAACGCATGAAACGGACGGTCGTCCACGTACTGCGGCACGGCGAGGTCCACAATCCGGAGAAGATTCTGTACGGCCGACTGCCCGGTTTCCGCCTCTCCGAGCTCGGCGTGCAGATGGCCAAGGCGGCCAGCCAGGCCCTCGCCGACCGGGACGTGGTGCACGTGGTCGCCAGTCCGTTGGAACGCGCCCAGGAGACCGCCGAGCCGATCGCGGCCCAGTTCCGGTTGCCGGTCTCGGTCGACGAACGGCTGATCGAGTCGGCCAACTGGTTCGAGGGCCGGCGGGTCTCCCCCGGCGACGGGTCGTTCCGCGACCCGCGCAACTGGTGGGTGCTGCGCGATCCGGTCACCCCGTCGTGGGGCGAGGCCTACACCGCGATCGCCGAGCGGATGTTCGCCGCGGTGCACGCCGCCCGGGTCGCCGCCGAGGGCCACGAGGCGGTATGCGTCTCCCACCAGCTGCCGATCTGGACGCTGCGCCGCTACCTGGAACGCAAGCGGCTCTGGCACGACCCGCGCCGCCGGCAGTGCGGCCTGGCCAGCCTGACCGCCATCCACTTCGAGGACGCGAAGGTGGTCGGCATCGGCTACTCCGAGCCGGCTGCCCACCTGATCGCCATGTCGCCGTCGGCGCGGACGGCCAAGGGGGCCTGAGATGCGGTCGGCAGGGCGTGGGCTGATCGCGCCGGGCCGCCGGTCGGCCGCCCTTCTCGCCGGTACGTTGGCCGCCGCGCTGGCCCTGACCGGCTGCGCCGCCAGCGACTGGGCGACCGACTGCGACACCGACCCGCAGGGCGTGATCCGGTGCACCGGGGACGACCGGCCGGCGGCACCGGAGCTGGACGCCGAGCTGCTCGACGGCTCCGCGTTCGATCCGGCGGCGTACCGGGGCCAGGTCCTGGTGGTCAACTTCTGGGGCTCCTGGTGCCCGCCCTGCCGGGCCGAGGCCGCCGACCTGGAGGCCACCTACCAGGCGACCCGGGAGCAGGGAGTGCGCTTCCTCGGCATCAACGTCCGCGACGAACGGGACAAGGCCCGCGCCTTCGAGGCGGGCCGGGTGACGTACCCGAGCCTGTTCGACCCGGCCAGCCGGCTCGCCCTGGACTTCAACATTCCGCCGAACAGCATCCCCGCGACGATGATCATCGACCGGAGCGGCCGGATCGCCACCGTCGTCCGCGCCGAGATCCGCCAGGACGAGCTGCAGCCGCTGGTCGAACAGATCGCCGCCGAGGCGACCGGCGGCGGCGAGGCGACCGGCGGCGGCGCCGGCACCGAGCCGGACCCGGCCGATGGGTGAGACGTTCGCCGAGATCGCCCGGGGCGGTCCGGTGTTGCTGGCTCTCGGCCTGGCCGCGCTGGCCGGGCTGGTCAGCTTCCTCTCCCCGTGCATCCTGCCGCTCGCCCCCGGCTACCTGTCGTACGTGACCGGACTGGCCGGCTCCGACCTCGACGCCACCGGTGGCCGCAGCGGCAGCGGTGCCGGCGCGAGTGCCGGCAGTTCCTTCGGCGGCCGGCACGGCCGGGTGCTGGCCGGAACCCTGCTGTTCATCAGCGGGTTCACCGTGGTCTTCACCCTCACCGCGATCCTGATGGCCAGCGTCGGCCGCCACCTGTTCGTCTACCAGCGGCCGGTGGAGATCGGCGTCGGGCTGCTGATCATCCTGTTCGGGCTCGCCTTCCTCGGTCTGGTGCCCGGCCTGCAACGCGAGGTGCGGGTACGCCGGCTGCCGGAGGCCGGCCTGGTCGGCGCACCGGTGTTCGGCGCGGTCTTCGCGCTGTCCTGGACGCCGTGCGTCGGCCCCACCCTCGGTGCGGTGATGGGGATGGCGACGGTCAGCGGCCAGACCGACCGGGCGGTGGCGCTCGCCGTGGCGTACTGCCTCGGGCTCGGCCTGCCGTTCGTCGTCTTCGGCCTGGCGTTCCGCCGGCTGCTCGGCGTGTTCACGGTGATCCGGCGCAACAGCCGCTGGGTCACCCGGGTCGGCGGGGCGATGCTGATCCTGGTCGGGGCGGCGCTGGTCACCGGCGCCTGGACCGACTTCGTCATCTGGTTCCAGGCCACCGTCGGGGCCGGCGAGGTCGGCATCTGATGTCCCGGCCGAATCCGGCGCTGGCTCTGCTGCGCAACTCGTGGCGGCAGCTGACCAGCATGCGGACCGCGCTGATCCTGCTCTTCCTGCTGGCGGTGGCGGCGATCCCCGGCTCGCTGCTGCCGCAGCGCGACGTCAACATCGAAAACGTCGACGCGTACTTCGCGGCGAACCCGCGGCTGGCCCCGGTGCTGGACCGGCTCGGCATGTTCGACGTGTTCGCCTCGACCTGGTTCGCGGCGATCTACCTGCTGCTGTTCACCTCCCTGGTCGGCTGCATCGTGCCCCGGCTGCGCGAGCACGTACGGGCGTTGCGGGCCGCGCCGCCGGCCGCACCGCGCCGGCTGGACCGGCTGCCGCAGCACGCCCGCTGGACCGCCGCCGGCGACACCACGGCCGGCGACACCACGGCCGGCGACGCACCCGCCGCCGCGCGGGACGCGATCGCCGTCGAGCTGCGCCGCCGCCGCTGGCGGGTCACCGTCACCGACGACAGCGTCGCCGCCGAGAAAGGCCACTTGAAGGAGACCGGCAACCTGGTCTTCCACCTGTCGCTGATCGGCGTCCTGCTCGGGGTCGCCGTGGGCAGCTGGTTCGGCTGGAACGGCAACCGGCTGCTGGTCGCCGGGCCGGACACCGCGTTCTGCAACACCGTGCAGCAGTACGACGAGTACCGGCTCGGCCCCCGGATCTCCGACGGTGACCTGCCCCGGTTCTGTCTGGAGCTGACCGACTTCACCGCCACCTTCCTGGAGACCGGGCAGCCGGCCAGCTACTCCGCCGAGGTGCGGGTCGACGCCGACGGCGGCGCGGCCCGGTCCGAGACGTTCTCGGTGAACTCCCCGCTGCGCCTCGACGGTGCCAACGTTTACCTGCTCGGGCACGGCTACGTGCCGGTGCTGCGCTACACCGACCGCTACGGGCAGGCGCAGACCGTCTCCGCGCCGTTCCTGGCCGTCGACGGGATGCTGACCAGCGAAGGGGTCGCCAGCTTCCCGGACGCCAACGTCGACCCGACGACCGGCGAACGGGACCCGCAGCTGCAGGTGGCCTTCAAAGGGCTCTTGCTGCCGTCCGCCCCGCAGCAGCCGCCGTACGTCCGCTCCACCCACCCGGAGCTGCGCGACCCGGCGGTGATGCTGTGGGCGTACCGGGGCAACCTCGGTTTGGACGCCGGCATCCCCGGCTCGGTCTACCAGATCGACCAGCGGCAGGTGGAGGCCGGCCGGCTGCTGCCGGTCGGTGACCCGCAGCTGCTGCGGGTCGGCGAGACCATGACCCTGGACGACGGCACCACCATCGAATTTCTCGACATTTCGCAGTACGTGACCCTGTCGGTCCGGCACGATCCCGGCAGCGGCCTGCTGCTGGCCAGCTCGGCGGCGCTGCTGCTCGGGCTGATGCCGGCACTGTTCGGCCGACGCCGCCGGGTGTGGTTCCGGGTCACACCGGCCGGCCCCGACGCAGCGTCAACGACACCCGGTAGTAGCTTGGTCGAGGCCGGTGGGCTGCCGCGCACCGACCATCCCGGGTTCGGCGACGAGTTCCGGGAGCTCATCCGGGCACTCGGCGGCGACGCCGGGCCACGGGAAGGACGGCACTGATGTCAGCACTGTCGGATCAACTCCTGGTGGTGGCGATCTTCGCGTATCTGCTCGCGATGATCTGCCACGCGGTCGAAGCCGGGTTCGGCACCAGGCGTACCGCTGCAGCGACGGTGCCCGACCGCGAACTCGCCGCCGTCGCGGCGGCCGGAACCGGCGGCGGACCGACGCCTGGATCCGGCCCGGCCGGCGCGGTCGATCCGGCCGGGCCGACCATCGACAAGAGCACGGGTACGGGCAGCGAGCGGACCGGCTGGCCGGCGGTCGGACTCGCCGGCTGGTTCGCCGCCGGCGCCACCGTGCTGGGTGCCCTGTTCCACCTGGCCTGCCTGGTCACCCGGGGGATCGCCGCAGAGCGGCTGCCGTGGGGCAACATGTACGAGTACGTCCTGGCGATCACCTTCGTCGGGGTGGCCGCCTGGCTGGTGATGGTCTACCGCCGGCCGTCGCTGCGGCTGCTCGGCCTGTTCGTCGCGCTCGTCATGGTGGCCCTGCTCGGCCTGGCCGGCCTGGTGTTCTACACCCCGATCACGCCGCTGGTGCCGGCGCTGGAGTCCTACTGGTACGCCATCCACGTCTCGACGATCATGGCGTCGTCCGGGGTGCTGCTGCTCGGGTCGATCCCGGCCGCCATGTTCCTGCTGCGGCACGGCTACGAGCAGGGTCGGCGCGGGTTCCCGTACCTGCTGGCCAAGCGGGTGCCGGCGGCGGTGTCGCTGGAACGGCTCACCTTCGGGTTGCACGCCTTCGGCTTCCCGGTGTTCACCTTCGCGGTGATCGCCGGGGCGATCTGGGCGGAACACGCCTGGTCGCGGCCGTGGGCCTGGGACCCGAAGGAGACCTGGGCGTTCATCTCCTGGGTGATCTACGCCGGCTACCTGCACGCCCGGGCGACCCCGAGCGTACGGCGGACCACGGTCACCTGGATCGCGATCCTCGGCTTCCTCACCATGCTGATGAACCTGTTCGGGGTCAACTACTTCTTCGAGAGCCTGCACTCCTACGCCTGACCGGCACCGGCCCGAGTCCGGACGCGGCGCGAATCACCGCCCCGGGTGGTGGCACCGGCCGCCGGGTAGGCCAGACTTGGCGGCATGGCGGCTCCAGGTTTCCCGTACCAGGATCTGAAGGACTTCGTCGCGGCGCTGGAGACGGCCGGTGAGCTGCGGCGGGTCGACGTACCGGTGGATCCGACGCTGGAGGTCAGCGAGGTCGTCACCCGGACCGTGCGCGCCGGCGGGCCGGCGCTGCTGTTCGACCGGCCCACCCGGGGCGAGATGCCGGTGGCGATCAACCTGTTCGGCACCGAGAAACGCACCGCGATGGCGCTCGGCGTCGAGAACCTGAACGAGATCGGCGACCGGATCGGGGCGATGATCAAGCCCGACCTGCCGGTCGGCTGGTCCGGCATCCGCGACGGGCTCGGCAAGGTCATGCAGCTCACCTCGCTGCCGCCGCGCAAGGTCAAGACCGCGCCCTGCCAGGAGGTCGTCTACACCGGCGCGGACGTCGACCTGAACCGGCTGCCCGGGCTGCAGGTCTGGCCCGGCGACGGCGGCATCTTCCACAACTACGGGCTGACCCACACCAAGCACCCGGAGACCGGCAAGCGCAACCTGGGCCTCTACCGGCTGCAGCAGCACTCACCCACCACGCTCGGCATGCACTGGCAGATCCACAAGGACTCCACCGCCCACCACGCGGTCGCCGAGCGGCGCGGCGAGCGGCTTCCGGTGGCGGTAGCGATCGGCTGCGACCCGGTGGTCAGCTACTCGGCGTCGGCCCCGCTGCCCGGCGACATCGACGAATACCTGTTCGCCGGGTTCCTGCGCGGCCAGCGGGTCGAGATGGTCGACTGCAAGACCGTGCCGTTGCAGGTGCCGGCGCACGCCCAGATCGTGCTGGAGGGCTACCTGGAGCCGGGCGAGCGGCTGCCCGAGGGCCCGTTCGGCGACCACACCGGCTTCTACACCCCGGTCGAGCCGTTCCCGGTGCTGCACATCGAATGCATGACCACCCAGCGCGACCCGCTCTACCACTCGATCATCACCTCGAAGCCGCCGCAGGAGGACCACGGGCTCGGCAAGGCCACCGAACGGATCTTCCTGCCGCTGCTGCGGATGCTGATCCCGGACATCGTCGACTACGACCTGCCGGCCGCCGGGGTGTTCCACAACTGCGTGATCGTGTCGATCCGCAAGCGCTACCCGAAGCACGCCCAGAAGATCATGTCGGCGATCTGGGGCGCCCACCTGCTGTCGCTGTCGAAGCTGATCGTCGTGGTCGACGACGACTGCGACGTGCACGACTACCACGAGGTCGCGTTCCGCGCCTTCGGCAACGTCGACTACGCCCGCGACCTGCTACTCACCGAGGGCCCGGTCGACCACCTCGACCACTCGTCGTACCAGCAGTTCTGGGGCGGCAAGGCCGGCGTCGACGCGACCCGCAAACTACCCACCGAGGGCTACACCCGGGGCTGGCCGCAGGAGATGAGCATGTCGCCGGAGATCGTCTCGCTGGTGGACAAGCGGTGGCGGGAGTACGGGATCTCGTGAGTGCCGCAGCCACCACCGGACCGGCCGGCGCGCCCGCCGCCCCGGTCGGCAGGATCCGGGCCTTCCTACGGCTCGTCGCGATCGAGCACTCGGTCTTCGCGCTGCCGTTCGCGTACCTGTCCGCGCTGACCGTGATGGCCCGCCTCGACGGCGGCGTCCGCTGGCTCGACCTGCTGCTGATCACCGTCGCGATGGTCGGTGCCCGGACGTTCGCCATGGCGGCGAACCGGATCATCGACCGGCACATCGACGCGCGCAATCCGCGTACCGCCGGACGGGAACTGGTGACCGGGGCGGTGAGCGTCCGGACGGCCTGGACCGGCGCGGTGGTCGCGCTGGTGGTCTTCCTCGGCGCCGCCGCCGCGTTGAACCCGCTCTGCCTCGCGCTCGCCCCGCTGGCGGCGGTCCCGCTGGTGGTCTACCCGTACGCCAAGCGGTTCACCGACTGGCCGCACGCGGTGCTCGGGCTGGCCCAACTGGTCGGCCCGGTCGGTGCCTGGCTGGCGGTCACCGGCACCTTCGACGGAGCCGGGCCGGCGATCCTGCTCGGCGCCGCGGTCGGGCTGTGGATCGGCGGATTCGACCTGATCTACGCCTGCCAGGACGCCGAGGTCGACCGCGAGATCGGGGTACGCAGCGTGCCCGCCCGGTACGGTCGACGCTTCGCGCTGCACGCCTCGACAGTGGCGCACCTGGTGACGTTCGCCCTGTTCGGGTGGTTCGGCGTGCTGGTCGGCTTCGGCTGGCCGTGGTGGATCGGGCTGGCGTTGACCGCGGTGGCGTTCGGCTACCAGCATCTGGTGGTGACGCCGACCGACCTGTCCCGGGTCAACCGGGCGTTCTTCACCGCCAACGGCTTCGTCGGCATCGCGTTGTTCGCGTTCGCCCTGGTCGACCTGGTGGTACGGCTCGACCTGCGCTGACCGTTGACCGCCCCGGCCGGTCAGCGCCGCTGCTGGTAGCGGGCGCTCTCGAACGACCAGTCGATGGTGCCGCGGACGGCGTACCCGACCCCGGCCAGCAGGCCGTGCGCCGCCCGGGCGTGGTCCGGCCCGAACGACGGCACCTCGGCCTGGCGTGCGCCGAACGCCGCCATCTCGGCCCGCCACCGGTGCGCGACGATGACCAGCGCGTCGCCGATCGGCACCCGCCGCGCCTCGGCGACCGCCACCACCAGGTTGTGACCGCCGGCGGTGGTCAGGTCGCGGGGCAGTGAGAAAAGGTCGTTGTACCAGGAGAGCAGGTCGTTGCCGGCGACCCGGACATCGCGCACCCGGGGGTGGTGGAAGACGGCGTCCGGCACCGGGTCGCCGGTCGCGTAGTCGATCAGGGTGTACGCCACGTGCGCCGCCGAAGTGGCCCGGCGCAACTCGACGTACTCGTCCGGGCCGGGCCGGTGGCCGGCCGCTTTGTTCGCCGCCTCGCGTACCGCTCCGTCGAGGTGCTCCGCCACCGCCTCGACGAACCGGCGGCGCCACCAGTCGGGCATGGCCCGTTGCACCGCCTGCCACGGACCGGCGAGCATCCGGCGCAGCGGTCCGGCCAGGACCGGGTCAGGGCCCGGCGCCGGGTCACCGCGCAGCACCGCCAGCACCTCGTCGGCGAGTCGGCGCAACCTCCCCTCCGGCGGATCCGCGACCCCGTCGAACTCGTCGTCGAGCAGGAAGAACCAGGCGAACATGGCGGCCAGCACCCGCAGCCGGGCCGCCGGCACACCTGGATAGAGCCGGGCGGCGTACCGGCCGATCCGGGCCCCGGCGAGCCGACGGTGGGTGGCGGTGCCCGGTGGCAGGCCGCACCGCTGCAGCCAGCCGGGCAGCCAGGCGTCGGCCTGTGCCGCGTACGGGGACAGCACGGTGGGCAGCGGGCAGCCGGCGCGCAGCTCCACGAGCAGTTCGCCGAGCAGTTCGGCGGCCGGCCCGTCGAGGCAGGAAGAGCCGTACGGGATGTCGGGGCGGGGCGGCGACGGGGTGAATTTGCGGGAGTCCATGGGCTGCCTGCGAAGTTGCTGCCAATGTGTCCGTAAGGCGGGTCGTCTTACCCTATGGGGTGACCGGGCACCGGCGACAGCCCGCGACCAGCCACGCGAACAGGGATCTGATGAGAAGACCATGGGTGATCGGCATCTCCGGGGCGTCCGGTACGCCGTACCCGGCCGCGGTGCTCCGCGCGCTGCTCGACGCCGGCCATCCGGTCGACCTGGTGGTGTCCCGCGCGGCCCGGCTCACCCTGCTCGACGAGACGGGCGCACCGCTGCGGGACAGTCACTGGCGCGCCGACCTGGCCCGCTGGCTCGGCCGTGGGCTGGACGACGCGGACGTACGGTTCTGGCCGGCGGGTGATCTCGCCGCCGGGCCGAGCAGCGGCTCGTACCAGGTACGCGGGATGGTGGTCGTACCGGCCAGCACGGCCGCCTGCGCCGGCATCGCCATCGGGCTGTCCAAGGACCTGCTGCAGCGGGCCGCCGAGGTGAACCTCAAGGAACGCCGGCCGGTCGTGCTGGTCCCCCGGGAGACCCCGGTGACCCGCAGTCACCTGGAGCACCTGCTCGCCCTGCACGATGCGGGCGCGGTGGTGCTGCCGGCCAGTCCGGGCTTCTATGGTGCGGGTGCCGAGGCCACCGCCGCTCAGTTGGTCGATTTCGTCGCCGGCAAGGTGCTGGACGCGCTCGGCGTACCGCACGATCTGTTCCGGCGGTGGTCCGGCGAGTTGGGCGCGGACCGGCCGTGACCACCGGCTCAGTGCGGCCGGCGTCAGTACGGCCCGGCTGCTCCTGATCCGTTCTCGGTGTGCCGGGGCCGGGTGGTCTCCGCGCTTTCCGCCTGCATCTCCTCCAGCACGCCTTCGCCTTCGAGTAGCGCACGCACCTCGGACTCCCGGAACCGACGATGGCCTCCGGGAGTTCGGATACTGCCGATCCGGCCGGCCGCTGCCCATCGTGTGACGGTCTTCGGGTCGACACGGAACAGCGCGGCCACCTCGCCCGGCGTCAGCAGACGATCTCCAGTGTCCACGGTCCCCTCCTCGCGTCCACGACGGCTCTGGCGTGGCCAGTCAGCCCCCCGATGGACCGTGTGCCAGATGCCGTAGTGCCAGACGTACGGCCATTAGAGCACCGGCCGACCGCCGTGTCCGGGAAATGAGGAAAGCTACCCGACTGGGCAGTTACCCGGTAGGATTTGCGCCCTATGTTGTAATTTACCCTAGCTCGTCAACCAGCGGATCCGGATGCGGAACGAGGCGGACACCGGCCCGGACGACCGCAGGCCATCGGCACGGCGACCGCCAACCGCCGGCGCGGACCAGTGCGGGCCACCCGGGCGGGCGACAGGCACTAGGGTCTACATCCCGTGGACGCCATCGACCTCCGGCTCGTCGACCTGCTGCGCGGCAACGCCCGGCTCTCCTACGCCGAACTCGCCCGCCAGGTCGGACTCTCCGCACCCGCCGTACACGAACGGATCGGCAAGCTCGAAACCTCCGGCGTGCTGCGCGGCTACCGGGCCGACGTACAGCCGGAATCGGTCGGCCTCGGCGTCACCGCCCTGATCGGACTGGTCGAAGACTCAGGTGCCGACACCGAGGCGGTGCTCGACGCGCTGCGCGACATGCCGGAAATCGAGTCCTGCTACTTCATGGCCGGCACCGAGTCGTTCCTCTGCCTCGCCCGGGTCGGCACCATCGCCGAGCTGGAACAGCTCATCATGCGGCTGAACCGGACACCGGGGATCGCCAACACCCGGACCAGCGTCACCCTGTCCACCAAATGGGAGAACCGGCCCCGCCCCCTGACCGGGTGATTCGGCGACGTCACTTGTTACCGTCTGCGAGTGAATCAACTGGACCGGTACGACGACGCCGGCCGGGCCTGGGTGACCGACGCGATCGCCAAGGTCGAGGCGGACGCCAACCGGTCCGCCGACACCCACCTGCTGCCGTTCCCACTCCCCCCGTCCTGGGGCATCGACCTCTACCTCAAGGACGAGTCGGTGCACCCGACCGGTTCACTCAAGCACCGGCTGGCCCGCTCGTTGTTCCTGTACGGCCTGTGCAACGGGTGGATCGGTCCGCAGACCACGATCGTCGAGGCGTCGAGTGGCTCCACCGCCATCTCCGAGGCGTACTTCGCCCGGATGCTCGGCCTGCCGTTCGTGGCGGTGATGCCCGCCGGCACCTCGGCGGAGAAGATCGCCCAGATCGAGTTCCACGGTGCCCGCCCCCACCTGGTCCGCGACCCGGCCGCAGTGGTGATCGAGGCACGGTGGCTCGCCGAGGACCTCGGCGGGCACTTCATGGACCAGTTCACCTACGCGGAACGGGCCACCGACTGGCGGGGCAACAACAACATCGCCGAGTCGATATTCGCCCAGCTGGCGCTGGAACGGCACCCGGTCCCGCACTGGATCGTGGTCGGTGCCGGCACTGGCGGCACCAGCGCCACCATCGGCCGGTACGTCCGCTACCAGCGGCACCGCACCAAGATCTGCGTCGTCGACCCGGAGAACTCCGCCTTCTACCCGGCATGGTGCAGCGGTGACTGGTCGACCTCGACCGGCCGGGGGTCGATGATCGAGGGGATCGGTCGGCCGACCGTCGAAGCGTCCTTCCAGCCGTCCGTGGTGGACCGGATGATCCAGGTTCCGGACGCCGCCTCACTGGCCGCCATGCGCATCGCCAGCGACCTGCTGGGTCGGCGGGTCGGCGGGTCGACCGGCACCAACCTGTGGGGCGCGTTCGCGCTGATCGCGCAGATGCGGGCCGCCGGCGAGCAGGGCTCGGTGGTGACGCTGCTGTGCGACAGCGGCGAACGGTACGCCGCCAGCTACTACTCGGCCGACTGGCTGACCCGGCACGGGATCGATCTGGCCCCGTACCGGGCCGTGGCCGAACAGTTCCTGCGTACCGGCGAATGGCCGACCGACGCGCGTTGATCGGGATCAGGCGCGCTGCGCCAGCCCCGGGTAGTGCAGCACGAAACCGTCCGGATCCACCGTCACGTCGGCCGTGAAGCTGTCGCTGCGGTACCGGACCCGGTCAGCGCCGAGCACCGTGTAGGTCTGCTCCATCGGCATCACCTCCAGGCTCGGCACCCGGACCCAGGCCGCGACCAGCCGGTGTTCCTGCCCGACCGGCTGCTCCGACAACCGCAGCCGGCGGATCGGCAGGGTGTTGAACAGCGGCGCGGCGTCCAGATCGACATCGAGCGCCGCGTCGAGCCGGCCCGGTTCCTCGGTGCCGGGCAGGCCGACCGGGCTGCGCCCGGCCGCCCGCAAAGCACGGTCCAGGTCACCCTGTTCGGCGGTGCTCACCCGCCACCGGCCGAGCGCCCGTTCCATCCGTACGGTCCGCAGCCAGCCGGCACCCTCGACGGTGACGGTGAGCCGGACGGCGGCCCACTGTTCGTCGGTGGCGAGTTCGTAGTGGCAGCTGTACGGCAGCGGCGCCGCCGCCACCGCCACCCCGCGAGCGGTCAGCCCGCGCTGGTCGTCGAAGAGGACCTGATCGGCACCGCCGGTGTCCGTCCGCGTCCAGACGATCGATTTCGGCAACGTCGGCATGTTCCCGACCGTACCGGCCCGACGAGCCGCCGCGGAGCGGGTCGTCGGCGCCGGTCACGCACGCGGGTCGTAGCGGGTCAGTAGCTGCGGCTCGGCCGCCGGTCGGTGAAGCGCCGGTCACCACCGCCGCGCCGCCGGTCACCACCGGCCCGGTCGGCGCCACCCCGGCCGGCCCGGTCGGCACCACCACGGCCGGCCCAGTCGGCACCACCGCGCGCACCCCGCTCGCCGTCACCCCGGAAGCGGTCCGCTCCGTCGGCCCGGGAGCGGTCGCCCCGCCCCCGGAAGCGGTCGGGGCGGTCCGGCCGGAACCGGTCCCCCCTCGCGCGGGACTGCCGGGGCGGCTCCGGCTCGTTCACGATCGGCACGCCGCTCGGCTCGGTCGCGCCGGTCAGCTCGGACAGCGCGGCGTCGCCGCGGCGTACCCGGGTCTGGGCCGGCTCCACCCCGGCCTTTTCCAGCATGGCCAGGGTGCTGCGCCGCTGTTTCGGCAGCACCAGGGTGGCGACCGCGCCGGACTCGCCGGCCCGCGCGGTCCGCCCCGCCCGGTGCAGGTAGTCCTTGGGGTCCTTCGGCGGGTCGACGTGCACCACCAGCGAGACCCCGTCGACGTGGATGCCCCGGGCAGCCACGTCCGTAGCGACCAGGACGTTCGTCCGGCCTTCCTTGAACTCGGCGAGGGTACGGGTGCGTACCCGCTGGGTCTTGCCGCCGTGCAGGGCACCGGCCCGCACCCCGACCGACGCCAGCTGGTCCACCAGCCGGTCCACGCCCAGCTGGGTACGGGCGAACATCATGGTCCGCCCGGAACGGGCGGCGATCGAAGCGGCCACGGCGAACTTGTCGCTCGGCGGGATCAGCAGCAGATGGTGGTCCATGGTGGTCACGGCGGCGGTGGCCGGCGCGGTGGAATGGGTGACCGGATCGGTCATGAACCGCTGGACCAGCGTGTCGACGTCATTGTCCAAGGTGGCTGAGAAGAGCAGCCGCTGGGCGTCCGCCGGAGTCTTGGCCAGCAGCTCGGTGACCTCCGGCAGGAAGCCCATATCGGCCATCTGGTCCGCCTCGTCCAGGACGGTGATCTCGATGTCGTCCAGCTGGCAGACGCCGCGCTGGATCAGGTCACCGAGCCGCCCCGGGGTGGCCACGATGATCTCCACACCGCGACGCAACGAATCGATCTGCCGGTCGTACGGGACGCCGCCGACCGCCGTCTTGAGGAAGACCCCGACCGCCCGGCCCAGCGGGAACAACGCGTCGTTGACCTGCATCGCCAGCTCGCGAGTGGGGACCAGGATCAGGGCCCGGGGCCGCAGTGGGCGGGCCCGCCGGCCGTCGGCGATCCGGGCCAGCAACGGCAGGCCGAACGCGAGGGTCTTGCCGGAGCCGGTCTGGCCGCGACCGAGCACGTCCCGGCCCGCCAACGCGTCGGGCACGGTGGCGCGCTGGATCTCGAACGGGGTGGTGATGCCCTCCCGGGCGAGTGCCCGGACCAGCTGCCGGGGCAACCCGAGCGCCGCGAAGTCAGGCTCGGCGACAACCGGCTCGGCGGCCGCGGCCGCGGCGACCGGCTCGGCGGTCTGGCTGGTCGCCGGCTCCGCCGGCAGGTCGGCGGCCTCGGGCACGGTGTCGAGAACGGAGGGGAACGTGCTGGGATCAGCGAAGGTGGTCAAGAAAACCTCTCAGAGCGGGGCGGATCTTCGCGAATGGCCCGTTCCGGTGTGCACCGTTGAATCGCCCGCAAGATCGCCCATGAGCACGCGGTAGCGCGCCGGGTTGATGATCGAGTGACAAGTGTACGGGTTTGCCGCGCTGCTGCCACCTGACCCGTCCGACCGGTGGGCCGACTCACCTCCGCCGATCCGGCGTCAACCGCCCAGCAGCCCGTCGAAGATGTCGGTGAAGGTGTTACCCACGGCGAGCACCGCGATGATGCCGATCACCACCATCACGGCCAGACCGACCGCCATGGCCAGCACCACCTTGGTGGTACTGCGGTCCTCCCGCTCGGGCAGGTCAGCCCAGCCCTGGGCCAGGATGTGACCGGTCAGCGAGCCGGAGTTTTCCACGGCGGGGTTGAACACCACGCCGCCGGGTGCCCCGGGCATGCCGCCGGGCGCCCCCATCGGCAGACCCATCGTCGGATCGGCCGCTGGCCGGCTGGCCGGGCCGGGTCCGGGCGTGTCGCTGTCGGGCCGGCGGGCCCCGTACACCCGCCCGGCCGCCGGGGCCGGGGTGCTGCGTGCCCACTGCCCGTAGGCCGGCGAAGGCTCCGGCGGCGCGACCGGCTCCGGCGGCGCCGGCGGCTGGTGCCAGGGCGTCGGCGGTGACTCGCGCCACGGCGTCGGTGGAACCGCCGGTGGGATCGTGTAGCCGCCGGCCGCCTGGGTCATCTGGTACGCGGTCCCGGCTGGCGGCGGGAACGGCGGTGGCGGAGTCGGGCCCGGTGGGTTCGGACCCGGGCCCGGCGGGTACGGGCCTGGCACCGGAGCGGGTGAGGTCGGCCGTGGCGGCAACGGCGGAGCCGGGGCCGGGGCGGGTTCCGGCTCGGGTGAGGTCGGCCTGGACGGCGGTTCCGCAGGTGCGGGCGGCTGTACCGGGTCGGGGGGTAGGGCCGGATCGCTGGGCGAGGGCTCCTCGGTACGACGCGCACCGTAGACACGGGTCCCGCCGGTCGGCACCCGGAGCGCCCCGACGTCGCTGGCGGAGACCCGTTGCGCTCCGGCCACCGTGGCGCGGGCACGGGCCGACGCGGCTTCCCCGCTGGCCGCCGGAGGCGACGACACCGCAGCGGGTGGCTCGGTCGCGGCAGCTGCGGACGCCGACGCGGCATGGTCGGCCGGCTGCTGGTCAGTCGTGGCCGGCGGCTGCCAGGGCAAGGCGAACGCCGACCATGCGGACGCCGGCGACGCGGGAGCCGGCGACGCGGGAGCCGGCGACGCGGAAGCGGACGACCCGGCCGCCGGCGAGGTCGGAGCCGGCGAGGTCGGAGCCGACGGCCCGGCCGCCGACGACGGGGAAGACGTACCAGGCACGACCGGGACGTCGGCACTGGAACCGGTGCCGACCGGCGACGCCCACAGCGCCCCGGCCGGTGGTGGCGGCGGCGGACTGAACGGAGCCGGCAACTCCTCTGCCGGTGGCGGCGCCGATCCGGACCGGTCGACCTGGTCGGGCACCCGCCGCTGACCACCGTCGACCTGGTCCACCGACGACCAGGGCCGAGCTTCGTCCATCACTGCCTCCCGTGCCAGCTCACCGGAACACCTCCGGTCGGTGAGGAGTCCGCCGGTTTACCGTGCCATACCGATGCACCTCGGCACAGCCGGAGTATCGGCGTACCGACCGTGGCCGTCTGTCCGGTACTGGGCGCAACGGTCCGACCGGAGGACGTACGGTCAGCCTTCCAGCGGGCCTGCGCTCGGCGTGCCGGCCGACGTCGCCGACGCGCTCGGGCCGGCCGAAGCGGAACTCGACTCGCTCGGGGTACTGGTCGGGGTTCCGGAGCCGCTCGCGTCCGGATCCGGGGTTCCGGAGCCGCTCGCGTCCGGATCCGGAGCCCCGGAGCCGGTCGGCGACGGGCTGGGGTCGCTCGGCGTCGGCATCGGACCGGGCGTGGACGGGCTGGTCGACGGCGACGGGGAAGGCGACGGCGAATCCGACGGATCCGGCGACGGCGAATCCGTGGGGTCCGGGGACGGCGAGTCGGACGGGTCGGGCGACGGCGAGTCCGTGGGGTCCGGCGTCGGATCGGGCGACGGGTCCGGCGATGGCGTGGGCGTCGGGGTCGGGGTGGGCGTCGGGGTCGGGGTCGGTGCGACCTCGCGGATCACCCGGGTCGCCGCGTAGAACCGGGACCACCAGACGGTGGAGACCTTGACCACGTCTCCGGTGGTCGGCGCGTGCACCATCTTGCCGTTGCCGACGTACATCCCGACGTGGTGCACCGTCGTCCAACTGGACCCGGAGGCGAAGAAGATCAGGTCACCGGGTAGCAGTGCCGACCGGTCCACCTTGTTGTGCCGGGTCGCGTAGTACTGGTCCTTGGCCACCCGGGGCAGGCCGAAGTAGTCGGCGCCGGGCGACCGGTACGCCGCCCACATCAGGCCGGAACAGTCGTAGCGGTGCGGTCCCTCGGCCCCCCACAGGTATGGCTTGCCGAGCTGCTTGAGGGCGAACTCCAGGGCGGCGACGGCACGGGGATGGGCGGCGGCACCGTCGATCCCGTCGATGCCCTGCCCGATCTCCTGCTCGGCGGCCTCCCGCTGGCGTTCGATCGCCACCAGTTGCTCGGTGTTCTGCTCTTTCAACGCGAGCAGCGCGGTCTCCCGCTGCTTGTACGTGCCCTCGGTGCTGCCGAACTCGCTGCGCAGCGCGTCGACCAGGGCCAGCGCCGCCGTGTAGGTCTGGTACGCCTCCTGCTCGGCGGCAGCGGCGAGCGAAACGTCCCGGTTGGCGGCGTCGGTGCCGACGCCGGGCTGCTGGCCCCGTTGCAGCCGGGACAGGGCACCGAGTCCGTGCAAATCACCGCGGTACTCGCCGGGCGGCATCGCGGCGGCGTCCTTCAGTGCGTACGACGCCGCGCTGTCCGCGTCCCGCTGCGCCTCGATCAGCGCGGTTCGCGCCTCGCGCAGCGACTGCTCGGCGGCGGCCAGTGCGGTCTCCGCCGCGGTCTGCTCCTGTTCGAGCTCGAGCAGCTGCTGACCGAGCAGCGCGACCTCGGTCTCACCGGCGTAGATCTGCGCGGCGAGCGGGCCCTCCACCGGGGTGGGGGTGATGGCCGGCGCGTTGGTCGTCGGGCCGGTGCCGGGCAGCTGCAGGCCGCCGGCGGGCACCGGCCGGCTGCCGGTGTCCGGCACGGTCGCCGGCTGGGCGTACACCGGGGAGGCCAGGGCGACTGCGGTGACGGCGCCGAGCAGGCCGGCCCACAGGGCCGGGCTCAGCCGGACCGGAACGGCACCGACCATCACGAACCGGCGTTGCCGCCGTGCTCCGTCGCGCCGCTGGCCCACTGCCGCGCCCCTGCTTCTTCGTGCCATGCCTGCCCGCTCGCTCCCGTACGGCGCATTTGTCCGGTGCTGATGCGCCGGAACCGAGTCGCGTCGCCTGGTGTCGCCTGTCCCACATCGGTCTTACCGCACGGGGCTGCTGATGTCGATGATTCGTGAGGTAACGAGAAGCTGAGAGGTTGGCGACCCGGGCATGACGCAGGTCGCTGTGCCGCCGGGCGACGAGCCGATCGGCGGCCCCGGGACGTACGCTCGAACGCGGATCACGGCTGATGGTCGTCGACGGCGGGTCGTCGGCGTGGCCGGCCGGGAAGGGGCGTGGCGGACGTGGACGCTGGTCGCAAGCGTGAGCTCGAAGAGAAGGTGTACGCCGGGGAGCGGCTGGACTACACCGACGGGGTGGACCTGTACGCCAGCGACGACCTGGCCTGGCTGGGCCGGCTGGCGCACCACCGGCGGACCGAGCTCAACGGCGACCGGGTGATGTTCAACGTCAACCGGCACCTCAACCTGACCAACGTGTGCAGCGCCTCCTGCGCGTACTGCTCGTTCCAGCGCAAGCCGGGCGAGAAGGACGCATACACGATGCGCATCGACGAGGCCGTCCGTAAGGCCAAGGAGATGGAGGACGAGCAGCTCACCGAGCTGCACATCGTCAACGGCCTGCACCCGACCCTGCCCTGGCGGTACTACCCGAAGGTGCTGCGCGAGCTCAAGGCGGCGCTGCCGAACGTCAAGCTCAAGGCGTTCACCGCGACCGAGGTGCAGTGGTTCGAAAAGATCAGCGGGCTGCCGGCGGACGAGATCCTCGACGAGCTGATGGACGCCGGTCTGGAGTCGCTGACCGGCGGTGGCGCGGAGATCTTCGACTGGGAGGTCCGCCAGCACATCGTCGACCACGCCTGCCACTGGGAGGACTGGTCACGGATTCACCGGCTGGCGCACAGCAAGGGGCTGCGGACCCCGTCAACGATGTTGTACGGGCACATCGAGGAGCCCCGGCACCGGGTGGACCACGTGCTGCGGCTGCGCGAGTTGCAGGACGAGACCGGCGGCTTCACCGTCTTCATCCCACTGCGCTACCAGCACGACTTTGTCGACTCGGCGGACGGCAAGATCCGTAACCGGATCCAGGAGCGCACCACGATGGCGGCGCCGGCCGAGTCGTTGAAGACCTTCGCGGTGTCCCGGCTGCTGTTCGACAACGTGCCGCACGTCAAGTGTTTCTGGGTGATGCACGGGCTGTCCGTGGCACAGCTGTCGCTCAACTTCGGCGTCGACGACCTGGACGGGTCGGTGGTCGAGTACAAGATCACCCACGACGCGGACTCCTACGGCACGCCGAACACCATGCACCGCGAGGACCTGCTGCACCTGATCTGGGACGCTGGCTTCCAGCCGGTCGAGCGGGACACCCGCTACCAGGTGGTACGCGAGTACGACCGGCCGCCGGCGCTGGCCGACCGGCGGGCCGAGCCGCAGCAGATCTGGGCCTGAGCGAGGCCGCACCGGCAACGCCTTCGAGCAGCCCGGACCGGCCTGATCCGGCGGGCAGGTGTCGACCCGCCCCGGCGTGGGAAAGACGCAGCGGTGAATCAGCGCCGTGGCATGCTGTCCCGCCTCCGTGGCGTGTGGGGCAGTTTCTGGGCGGTACCGGCGGCGTTCGCGACCGGCGCGGTGCTCGGCGCGATCCTGCTCACCGCCCTGGAGCTGCGGCTACGGCTGCCGCTGGACGGCTTCCTGCCGAGCGGACCGGCCGGCGCCAGGTCGCTGCTGTCGGCGGTGATCACCGCGATGATCTCGTTCACCGCGCTGGTCTTCTCCATCACGGTGGTAGCGGTGCAGCTGGCCTCCAGCCAGTACTCACCCCGGGTACTGCGGACGTTCCTGCGCGACCGGGTCACCCAGGCCACCCTCGGCACCTTCGTCGCGACGTTCCTGTTCGCGATGGTGGTCCTCGCCGCGCTACCGGACCGGTCCGACGCCCGGCTGCCGGCGCTGTCGCTGGCCGTGTCGATGGCCCTGGTGCTGGGCAGCACCGGAATGTTCATCTACTACCTGCACCATATGACCGCTCTGATGCGGGTCTCGCACATGATCGCGGCGATCGGGGTGCAGAGCAGACGCAGCATCGACCGGTGGGCGCCCGGCCGACCGATCCGACCGGTTCCCCGGACGGCCCGATCGTCGATGTGCTGGCGGCACCGGCCACCGGGGTGGTCATCGCGGTCGACGTCAACCTGCTGGCGCGGCTCGCCCGCCGGGACGGCTGCGCCCTCACCGTCGAACGGATCCCCGGCGAGTTCGTGGTGGCCGGCATGCCACTGGTCGCCGTACACGCCGTCGGTGACACCCCGCCGGGCCCGGTCGACGCGACGCTGGCCGGACAGGCCGTCGAGGTCGGCGTCGAACGGGTCCCCGGCCAGGACGTCGGCTTCGGGCTACGGCAGCTCGCCGACATCGCCGAACGGGCGCTCTCGCCCGGCATCAACGACGCCACCACCGCCGTCCGCGCCCTGCAGGAGGCGCATGACCTGCTACGCCGACTGGCCGACCGGCCGGACCGACCGAGGATCGTCCGGGACGACGACGGGACGGTCCGGGTCCACGTCCGCCGGCAGTCGTTCGCCAGCCACCTCGCCACCTCGATCACCGACGTCCGGCAGGCAGCCACTGACCAGCCCAGGGTCATCGAGCTGATCGACAGCATTCTCGCCGATCTGGCCACGGCGGCCCGGCCCGAGCACCGGCCGGACATCCAGCGGTGCCGGGCGGCGTCACCGGCCGCCGACGCCCCGGGACGTCGCTGAGGAGTACCAGCGGCGACCGGCGGTGGCGGTCACCCCGTGCACCAGGGTGCTGGCCGCGATCACCAGCGTCCCGGCCGCCCACAGCCGGGAATCCGTCGCCCCCTCGGCGTAGCTGTACGTCAGGTAGAACAGCGCGGACACGCCGATCGGGCCGAACCAGCCGAGAAACACCGTGTCCCGCCACGACATGCCCAGCGCCGGCCGCAGGGCCAGCACCACCGGCAGCCGGCGCAGCAGCAGCACGGCCACCGGAAACGCCACGACGGGCCAGCCGAGCTCCAGCCACTGCCGCCACGGCACCACCAGACCGAGCAGGAAGAACACCGGCAGGACGAGATACCGGGTGAGCGCGTCGTCGAGTTGCTGCTCAGACGCCCGGGACCGGCGGCCGATCAGCCGGTTGTAGGCCAGCCCGGTGACGAACACGGCGAGGATCGCGTCGGTACCGGCGACCCGGGCGACGCCCAACGCGGCCACGCCGAGGACCACGGCGAAGACCAGCAGCGAGCCCTGGTCGACCTGCTCCCGCGCCTCGGCCGCCCGTACCGCCCAACCGGCCAGGCAGCCGACCGCCACCCCGACCAGGACCGCACCGCCGACGCCCCAGGCCGCCTCGGCCACCTGCTGCCCGGCCGGCCGGGCGGCGGCCGCGATCAACGCCAGCGCGACCAACAGGTACGCGAGCCCGTCGTTGATCCCGGACTCACCGCTGATCACCTGACGCAGCCGGGCCGGCAGTGCCTGTTCGGCGGGTGTCCCGGACAGCCCGGACACCGGGCCGACCAGGACGCCGAGCAGCAACGCGAGCAGCGGTTCGCTGACCGGCGCGCGGCGGATGGCGCTCGACCAGAAGGCCAGCAGTACGGCGAGCACGCCGACCAGGGCGTAGCTCAGATGCAGCGGATGCATCCGGACACCTTCACCGCAGCGGTGGGCGGCTCAAACCTGGCGGCGTCGACCCTCGGTGCCCCGTACCACCGGGGGTCGGCTGCCATCTTGGCCGGTTATCCGGATGCCGGCGTGGCAAACCTGGTCCGGGTGCGGCACCGGCCCAGGCGTACCCTCATCTGGTCATGACGGAATCGAAGAGCGACAGTCTTCCGCGCCGGGACGCCGCAGGTCGGGTCGTCGCGTTGCCGGATCTGCTCGGCGTGGTCGGCGCCGGCCTGGTGATCGGCCTGGTCGTGCTGCTGCTGTTCGACGGCGTGTTCACGCTGATCGGCGACGGCCGGCTCGGCCAGTCGAACGGCTGGCTGGCGGTGATCCTGCCGGCGTGGCTGTTCGCCGACGACTTCCGGGCCTGGGCCGGCGGCTCCGCCCGGTTCGTCGCCGCCGCCGTGGCGACCGGGGTCGGGGTCGCGTCCGGGCTGCTCGCCGCCGGGATCGCGGCCGACCTGCCGCCGACGGCCGGCGGCGGGATCGGAGCGGCGGTCTTCGCCCTGGTGTACGCGGCGGTCTGGTTCCATGGCGTCCGGTGGCTGGACGGCCGGTGAGGAGAGGCATGAGCCCTGCGGTGAAGTACACGCTCGGCCGGATCGGGCTGTTCGTGATCGTCGTGCTGGCCCTCTGGCCGGTCGACATCAACATTTTTCTTAAACTTATGATCGCGGTCATTTTCTCGGCCGCGCTGTCGTGGTTTCTGATGCGCGGCTGGCGGGACGAGATGGCGCAGCAGATCGCCGAGTCCGCCGAGCGCCGCCGGTCCGAGAAGGAACGGTTGCGGTCCGCGCTGGCCGGCGACGACCAGACCGACGGTACGGCCGGCAGGTCCGGTACGGCGGGCAAGTCCCAGGAGGATTCCTAGCATTCACCCACCGGCATTGACCGTGGCTGAGTGGGATCGATTCAATATCGACCGGAATCGCCTCGGCGGATGCACCTGAGACGGTGGTTGATCATGATGCCCGGATCCTTGCCGTTCCGACGCCTGCTCGACCTGTTCCGACGCCTGCTCGATCGGCTCCCGCGACGCACCACGGCAGGCGTCATCGCCGGGCTGGCGGCGCTGTCCACGGTCGTCGCGACCATCGGGTTCGGTGCGGCGTCCGCCCGCGACGACGACCTGATCGGCCAGCCGGTCTCCGACGAGCAGTTGGCGGTCATCGTCGCCGCCGCCGAGTCGTGCCCGATGCTCAACCCGGCCCGGGTCGCCGGCCAGCTGATGGCCGAGTCCGGCCTGGACGCCGGCGCGGACACCACCACCTCCGGTGGGCAGGGCATCGCCGGGCTCGACTCGCAGGACTGGCAGGACTGGGCGCCGTGGCCGGCGGCGGAACGCGCCGACGTCGAGGCAAACGTGATCGCCCTGGCCCGCCAGATGTGCCAGCTCAGCGGCCGGCTGCGGGTGGCAGAGGTGCCGGGTGACCAGTGGTGGCTGGCGCTCGCGGCGTTCCACACCGGGCTGGACACGGTCACCGACGCCGGTGGGGTACCCGATCCGGCACTCACCTACGTCGGCCAGGCCAGCGGCTACGCGGCGTACTACAGCAAGCTGCCGCAGTTCGGCGGGTCCGGCGACGAGCCGGCCGACACGAACCGTCAGCCGAAGGCGATCTCCACCGAGTACGTCGAGCTGATCGTCGAGGCCGGATCGACCTGCCCGGCGGTCACCGCCCCGGCGGTCGCCGCCTCGTTGATGGCGCTGTCCGGGTTCGACGCGACCCTGGTCGGCGCCGACGACCGGCAGGGCATCGCCCAGTTCACCACCGAGCTCTGGCAGGAGCACGGGCCGGCCGACGCGTCACCGATGGTGCCGGCGGCGGCCATCCCGGCGTTCGGCACCGCGATGTGCGCGCTGGTCGAGTCGTTCGGCGACGCCGAAGGGGACGTCTACCTGATGGCGCTGGCCGCGTACCACGCCGGGGTCGACGCGGTGCGCCAGACCGACGGCCCGCTCGACAAGGAGACCGAGAACCTGCTGGAGTCGGTGCAGCGGCTCACCGACTTCTACGCGATGGACGCCCGGATGACCACCGAGCCGTCGCCGTCGGCCACGCCGTCGCCGTCGGCCTCCGCGTCGCCGTCGACGTCACCGACCCCGGCCGCTTCCCCGACCGGTTCGCCGAAGTCCAGGTCAGCGACGACGCCACCGGCTACGGTCAACACCCGGCGGGCGGCACCGCCGCCCAGCCCGCGCGCCACGAAGAACCCGCCGAAGCAGACCACCCCGGCGGCGCCGCCCGCCCCGGTACGCCCGTCCAACACCTACCAGCTGGTCGGTAAGGAGACCGGGTTGTGCGTCAGCGCCGGTGCCGGCTCCGACGGGACACGGCTCACCCTGCAGCGCTGCGCCGAGAACAAGTCGCAGTGGTGGCAGTTGCGCAGCGACGGCACGATCCGCGCCAACGGGCTCTGCATGGATGTGGCCTGGGGTGCCAGCGAAGACGGCACCCCGGTGCAGATGGCGTACTGCAGCGGCCACCCGGCGCAGAACTGGCAGAAGTGGCAGGGCCGCAGCGGCACCCTGGTCAACCCGCTGACCGGCAAGTGCCTGGATGTCGACGGTCACGGGGTGGGCTCGCCGCTGATGATCTGGTACTGCGTGGGTCACCCGAAGCAGACCTTCAACCAGCGGTGACCGTACGGGCGGCCGGCCCGACCCGGGCCGGCCGCACCGCGCGACGGTGCCGAGTCGGCCCCTAGCCGGGCAGCTGTGCTTCGATCGCGGCGACCACCGCGTCGTCGGTCGGCTCGACCCGGGGCCGGAACCGGCCGGCCACCCGGCCGTCCGGCGCGACCAGGAACTTCTCGAAGTTCCACTGGATGTCACCGGCCGTGCCGTCGGCGTCGGCGGTTTCGGTCAGCTCGGCGTAGACCGGGTGCCGGCCGGGCCCGTTGACCTCGATCTTGGCGAACATCGGGAACGTGACCCCGTACGTGGCCGAGCAGAACTCCTGGATCTCCTCGGCACTGCCCGGCTCCTGGCCGCCGAACTGGTTGCACGGGAAGCCGACCACGGAGAAGCCCCGGTCGGCGTACCGCTCGTGCAGCTGTTCCAGGCCGGCGTACTGCGGGGTCAGCCCGCACTTCGACGCCACGTTGACCACCAGCAGTGCCTTGCCGGCGAAGTCCCCCAACGAGCCGGGCTGC
The DNA here is from genome assembly GCF_049179115.1 of Solwaraspora sp. WMMB762. Classification (NCBI taxonomy): domain Bacteria; kingdom Bacillati; phylum Actinomycetota; class Actinomycetes; order Micromonosporales; family Micromonosporaceae; genus Solwaraspora; species Solwaraspora sp. WMMB762. The sequence continues at coordinate 5,038,686 of NZ_JBMHMD010000001.1, read as the reverse complement.
CCGGCCAGGGTGGTGAGCGGAATGTCGTAGATCCCCACGTGTCGATCCTCTCTCCCGCCCGGTGCGCTCACACCGGCCGGCCGTCGTGCAGGTAGGCGACGTGTCCGTGATCGGCCGCCGCGAGTGCACACCGCACCCGCCTGCCAACATAAGCCGCCGCAGCCGTCCGACCGCCTAGGGGCAGACGAGCCGCGCCCGGTTCCGGCGCGGTGGACTGCCAGGAACCGGGCGCGGGCGCGCCGTGACCAGGGACCCCGTCGGGACGCCGACCGGGGCAACGACGCGACGGTCAGCCGCGCCGCCACTTCTGGTTGGCGCCGCCGTGGCACTCGTAGATGATCAGGCGGGCACCGTCGGCGGTGTTCCAGTCGACCACGTCGACGCACTTGTTGGCCTGCGGGTTTACCAGGTCACCGGCGCCGGAGAGCACCCACTGCTGGGCCGGGTTGCCGCTGCAGTTCGCGAGCTGCACCACGGCGCCGTTGGCGGTCGAGCCCCAGGCGACGTCCATGCAGAGCCCCAGCGCCCGGATGGTGCCGTCACCGGGGAAGGTCCAGTTCTGCGCGTTGGTGCCGTTGCACCGGTACAACTGCAGGTACTGGCCGTCGACTCCGTTGGAGTTCGGTACGTCGATGCACTTGTCGGCGAGCCCGATGATCCGGCTGGTCGAGCCGCTGCCGGTGGTGGTCAACGACAGCCCGTAGCGGGACAGGATCTCGTTGACCGGCTGGTAGACGGTGGTGCCGCCGGAGCTGCAGGTGCCACCGGCGCCGGAGGTGACGCCCTGCGCCTGGGTGCCGGCGAGGAACGAGCCGCCGGAGTCACCGGGCTGCGCGCAGGCGCTGCTGGCGACCAGTCCGTAGACGAGCTGGCCCGAGTAGTTGACGGTGACGTTCTTGGCGGTGATGGTGCCGCACCGCCAGCCGGTGGTCCGGCCGGACCGGCAGACAGCGGCACCGACGGCTGCCTCCTGGGAGCCGGTGACGTTGACCGTGCCGCCGCCGTAGTTGTTCACCCACGGCCGGGGCACCCAGTTGGCGTTGGTCTGCACCCAGGCCAGGTCGTCGCCGGGGAACGACGACCCCCGGAAGGTGCCCTGCGCGACCCCGCTGCCGGCGGTTGAGGCACCGACGCCGCCGCAGTGGCCGGCGGTGACGAACCCGCCGGCGACGGCGAAGCCGACCGAGCAGAGCACGCTGTTGTTGATCACGTACTGGTCACCGCCCCGGATGTCGTACACCGGGCGGTAAGCGTCGTCGCTGCGTACCACCGATGTGGCGGCGGTGGGCAGCCCGGCGGCGCGGGCGAAGCCGGCGGCCGCCGCGACGTCGGCGGCCTCGATGGTCACCGTGTTGGTGACCGGGTCGACGTACCAGGAGTGCACGGCGTCACCGGCGCTGGCGGCCCGTCGGTCGAGTCCGGCGGCGAGCCGGTCCAGCTCGGCGAGGCTGCGGGTGACGGTCCGGGGTTCGGCACCGGCTGCGCGGACCCGGGCGGCCTGCACCGGATCGGTCACCCCGACGACGACGGTACGGCCGTCGGCGGCGACCCAGGTGCCGGCGTACGCGTCGGCCAGTTCGGTGCGCAGGCGGTGTTCGATCGGTACGGCGGCGGTCTCGACGGCGAGCCGGGTGGCCAGCTGGTCCGGGGTGAGGTCGAGATCTCTGCGCAGCGCGGCGAGCTGGCCGGCGGGCAGCGCGGCCATATCGGCGGCTGCGGCGTAGTCGGCGGGCGCGGCGGTGGTGGCCGGCGCGCTCGTGGCGGGTCCGGCGACCGGCGCGGTGGTCGGCGCGCTCGTGGCGGGGCCGGAGGCGCCGGCGGTCGGCGCGGCGGCGGCCGGTGGCGGTACGGCGAGCAGGCTGGCGCTCAGGGTCAGGCCCAGCAGCGCACCCAGCTTGCGGTTCATCTGCATACCTCCGAGAGGTCGATGGAAGCAAGGCGTGAGAGCGCTCTCAGATAGGAAAGTTTACTAATTGACAAACTTCTGTCAATATCCACAGAGGCCGACCCGATCAACCGCTGCCGGATACCGCCGACGGGTGCCGCCGACGGACGGGTTCGACCGGGGTCGGGCTAGATTCGCCCGGTGCGTCGCCGACCGGTTCTGCTGACCGCCGCAGGCGGGTGCGCCGTGCCGCGCTGGCCCGACTCCGGTCATGGCGCGGTCAGCCACGCGGTCGTCGACGTGCTCGGGAAGGTGCTGGCCAACTTGGGTCAGCTCGGCGGTCCGCCAGCCTGCCGCCAGCGCCGCATGATGTGACAGCCCGTCGACGGCGAGCATGATCACGCCGCTGCGTGCCCGGGACAGTTCTGCGAGTACGACATCGGGTACGTCCGACAGTGAGGTGTACGGAGCCGACGGCATAGATCCCCCTCTTCCCCGGCTTCGAGGATCACCGACGCCACCGGCACCGCCAGGCTGACCGGCACCGACGCCACGAGTTGAAGGTGAGATACCTTTCAACCGGCGGGAAAGGTATCTCACCTTCAACTGATCTTGGTGATCCCGGCCGGGCGGGCGTGTGGTCCCGGCTGATTGGGTGTCGGGGCGGGGGCCGGTCAGGGTGAGCCGTGCAGGACGACCCGGTAGCCGAGTTGCTGGCCGTAGGTCATCAACGGGCGCAGGGTCGGGACGAGTTCGGTGGCCTGTGTGGTCCAGTGGTGTCCCCGGTTGCCGTCGAGTCGGCGGTGACGGGCCGATGCCGTCTGCCGTTGTCGCTGCAACTCGCGGCGCAGGTGGTGCAGCCGCTTGGACGCCGTCGACCGGCCGGAGCGCCAGTCGAGCCAGCGCAGCCACCAGTCACGGATCATCTCGGTGATCATTTCTCTCCCTTGATCGTTAGTCAGCTTTCCGCGCGCCGAGAGGTAGTCGGTAGAGTCCGTGGCGCTGGACGAAGATCTCCCGCCGTTCGGCTGCGTTGCCGTGGCGGTCGATGACGTATCCGGTGAGCCAGATCCACCCGTCGTACGTCCACTTCCGGTCCACTGAGATCACCCGCATCCGGAAGCCCCGGCCGTCTGCGAACTGGACGCTGGCTTCCCGGCCGATGATCAGGACGTCGCCGGGTTTCGGCTCCGGCGTGGCGAGTAGCCGGCTACTCACCAGGCCGATCCGCTATCGGGTACGTCGTACGCCCGCAGTCCGGGCACCACCTGGACTTGACCTTGAACGACCACAACCCGGCACAGAAGCCGAGTAGCGCCGCGCTGAACAACGCTCCCACTTCCATCATCGACATCCCCTCCTGCGGGATCGACACAGCATCAGCGCCACCACCCAATGAACCGCCAGTACAGGTACCCGGACCTGTGGAGCGGCAGGTCGGTCATGGCGTCTATCAGGCACGTGGCCATGTAGACCGACAGCGACACCCGTGCGCCGGTGTACTCGGCGAGGAGCTCCTGACGGCGCGCGTCGCACGGCCATGGAAGTCCGCACTTCGCACACATCCAGTGGGGACGATCCGGAGTGTGCGTGCTCACTGGGCTTCCTTCGGCCAGTGCCCCCGGTTGACAGGGACGTGTTGAGACATGCCCGCTCCCTCGCATTTGCGCGGTGTGGCTCGTGCATCCAGTTTGCGCGCGCACTTTTGTGGAGTCAAGGATTGGCAGCCATCTAGGATTGACGAAATATGGATGGCCGAGAACGAGGCGTCAGGAGCAGAATGTGGGCATGACGAGCCCGACCTTCGTGCGGTTCCAGCTCGGCGTGCAGCTCCGCCGAGCACGCGAGGAAGCCAACGTGACCACCGAGAAGGCAGCTGACACCATCGAAGTCTCGGCAAGCACCCTGCGCCGCATCGAGCAGGGCAGGGTAGGGCTGAAGGGTCCGGCGCTGAACGCCCTACTGGACCTGTACGGCGTGGCCGACGCCGAGCTACGCGAGACCCTGCTGTCGATGGCGCGGAGCGGCAAGCAACGCGGCTGGTGGGCGAAGTACGGAGACCTGCCGAACTCGTACCGGCAGTACATCGGACTGGAGTCCGCCGCGACGACGATCCAGAACTTCGAGACGCTCGTGGTGCCTGGCCTGCTGCAGACCGTCGACTACACCCGTGCGATCGCCGCCGCCGCCGTTGAGCAGCCCACGCCGCAGGCCGTAGAGGAACGGGTCGCGGTCCGCGTGGAGCGACAGAAGCTACTCACCGAGGAGAAGCTTCGCCTGGTCGCGGTCATCGACGAGGCAGTGCTGCACCGCCGGATCGGCGGACCGGAGGTAATGACCAACCAGCTGACAGCGCTGCTCGAAGCCCAGGACCGGTGGAACGTGATCATTCAGGTCATCCCGTTCGGGGAGGGTGCATACGCCTCGATGCTGTCGAGCTTCCACATCCTCAGCTTCGACGAGGGCCCAGGGGTGGTCTACATCGAAGGGCTGACCGGAGACCTCTACGCTGAAGGTGAGGATGTGCAGAGATGCGCCAAGGTCTTCGACGACCTACGGGCATCTGCCCTGTCACCCGCAGCATCGGCCGAGATGATCAAGGACCTCCGGGATAGGGAGACACCATGAAGACACTCGACAACCAGTGGCGCACGAGCAGCCGCAGCGGCCACAACGGTGCCTGCGTGGAGGCGCGGTACGTCGACCAGGCCGCCGAGGTGCGTGACAGCAAGGACCAGGCTGGGCCGGTGCTGTCCTTCACCCCGACCCAGTGGACCGGCTTCGTCCAGGAGATCAAGACCGGCAGGTTCGAAGCCTGACACCCGTCCGACCGCTGGCCCGGCAAGCGAGTGCCAGCGGTGCTGCTCCGTCGATGTCTGCCTGGAGCGTTGGTGAGCGATCCGACCGCTGACGGAGGGTCAGGTTAGATTCACCCGGTGCGTCGCGGACCGGTTCTCCTGACCGCCGCAGGCGGATGCGCCGTGATCCACGTCGCTGGCGTTTTGACAGCCAGCCCGGCCTGGCGCTACGCCGAGGTGCTGGCGATCGGCCTGCTCGTCGCCTACGCCGTGGTCAGCGGGCTGCCGACGCCACGTTGGGCGGTGCCGGCGGCGCTCGCCGTACTGATGCTGGACGCCGTCCGGACGATGCCCGGTGACCGCGCCGAGGGTCACGGCTGGCAGGTGCTGCGGCCGGATACCGCCGGCGTCGACCGGTTCGCTGGCGTCGAGTCGAGCCTCGCCATCTGCTGGGCGTCGCTGACCGCAGTGGCGGTACTGCTCGCGGCGTGGCACCGACGGGGTGATCGCCACCTGGGCCCGGGTGTCCGCCCCTGGCGTCGGCGGACAGCGGTCACCGCAGCACTGGCGGCCGTGCTGATCACCGGGTACGCGGCGTTCCGGATCATCGCCATCTGGCTGACCATCGCGACCGACCACCGTGACCACCCGACCGGGGCGGACCTGGCCGGAGCGGACCTGGCCGGTTCGGTGATCGCCGTGAGCCTGGCCGTGCTGCCGCCACTGGGGCTCGGGTTGGCCGCGCTGGCGCTCGCCACGGCACTGGCCGGGCACCGCCGGTGGCTCGCCTCGGCCGGCGCGGCGCTGCTCGCCGTCACCGCGCTGCCCCAAGTGGACGCAGCCGTCCGGGCCGTGCCGCTGCCCCTGTACGTGGGCGACCAGCTGGCCTGGTCCGCCGCGTACGCCATCGGGTCCACGCCGTTGGCGCCGTACCCGGTCCCGGCGCTCACCGCGCTGCTGGAGCTGACCGCGTACCTGCTGCTCGTCACGGGCTTGACCGGTTTCCACCCGCCGACATCCACTGCCCGGGCCGAGACCGGCCAGTCGCGGCGTTGAACCCTCGGGGTCGCTGCCGCACTAGCTGACCAACCGCCGGACGACGGGCGCCTATCCTCCGCAAACGAAAACCGTTATCATCACCATGCCGGTTGCCGAGCGAGGAGGCGTCGATGGCGCATGTGTTGCTGGTGGAAAGCTGGGTCGGGGCAATGGCCCACCTGCTGCCCAGGGCGGTGCTGGAGGCCGGGCACCGGTTCTCCTTCCTGACCCGCGACCTGCACCACTACCTGCGCGGCGCGCCGGCCGGGGGCGCGCATCCGTTGCTCGCCGCGCACAACGTGCTGACCGCCGAGACCAACGACCTGCCTGGACTGCTCGACCACGCACAACGGCTGCATCAGGCGCTGCGCTTCGACGGCGTACTCACCTCCTGCGACTACTACCTCGACACCGCCGCCCAGCTGGCCGCCCACCTGGGTCTGCCAGGCACCCACCCGGCGGCGGTGCGTCGGGCGTACCGCAAGGACCTCGCCCGGGCGGCGATGGACGCCGCCGACGTGCCGCAACCCCGGTACGCGCTCGCGCAGAGCTGGTCCGACGTCGCGCGGGCCGCCCGGGAGCTGGGCTTCCCACTGGTGGTCAAACCGGTCGACCTCTGCGCCGGCATGTACGTGCGCGAAGTCGCCGACGAGGCCGGGCTACGGGCGGCGTTCAACGCCCTCACCGGGTTCCCGGTCAACGCCCGACACCAGCCCCGGGTGCCGACGGTGCTGCTGGAGGAGCTGCTGTCCGGCCCGGAGGTGAGCGTGGAGACGGTCACCGTCAACGGGGAAACGACGGTCGTCGGGGTGACCGACAAGAGCCTCGGCGGCACCTCGGGGTTCGTCGAGACCGGACACATGTTCCCGGCGCCGCTCGACCCGGCGACCACCCGCCGGGCCGGTGAGGTGGCGGTGGCCGCGCTGGCGGCGGTCGGGCTGGACCGCGGCGTCGCCCACACCGAACTGCGGCTGACTCCGGCCGGGCCCCGGGTGGTCGAGGTCAACCCCCGGCCGGCCGGCAACCAGATCACCGAGCTGGTGCGCCGGGTCACCGGCATCGACCTACCCATGGTGTACGCGCAGCTGGCGCTCGGCGAGACCGCCGACCTCACACCCGCCGACACCGGCGTACACAGCGCCGCGATCGCGTTCGTGCTGCCGCCGCGCCCCGGCGCCATCGCCCGAGTCGACGGGACCGGGGCCTGGCAGACGGACCCACGGGTCGTCGACTGGTCGGTCAAACCCGCCGGCCACCGGGCCGGTGACGGCAGCAGCAACAACGACTACCTGGGCCACGTGATGGTGGTCGACACGGCCGGAGCCGGCGCGCGGACCATCGCCGACGGCCTGGCCGCACAGGTACGCGTCGGGTACGTCGACGACGACGGCACCACCGACCGGGACCGGTCCGCCGCCGCACCGGCCGCCGCGCCGGCCGCCGCACCGGCCGGAGCCGCGGTATGACGGCGTCCACCGACAGCACCCCGGCGGCGTCCCTGTCGTCGGCCCGTTCGGCCTCGCCCGTATCGCCGGCCCGGCCGGCGTACCGGTCCCTCGCCGCGCTGAGCGACGCGGTACGGGCCGGCCAGCACGGCGTGGACCCGACCCGCCGGCAGGTCAGCGTGGGGTTCGTGACCAGGCAGGGCGCGCGGCACGCGACCCGGCTGCGCGGCTACCGCAACCAGGTACTGAGCCTGCGGGTCGACGCGGCGGTCGGCTCGTGCGCGGTCGAGCCCGGCGAGTTGCCCGACGAGGTCGTCTACGACTGCGTCGGTGCCACGGTCGCCGACCTGCTCACGCATCCGCTGCTGCCGGTGCGGGTGGCCGCGCTCGACGCGTACCTGATGGCGCAGCGCCCGCACGCCGACGCGGCCGACACGGTGGTCACCGTGCCCGCCGGCAGCTCGCTGGCCAAGTCGCAGGCCCGCGCCGCCGCCGTGGTCGACCTGCTGCCGGCGACCAGCGGCACGGTCCTGGTCGTCGGCGTGGTGAACTCGCTGCTGGCCCGGCTCCGCGCCGCCGACCGACGGTACCTGCCGTGCGACCTGGCCGGCGGCCGCACCGAATGGGACGAGCCGTGCCTGCCCGACGCGGCGGCGCTGCTGGACCGCTGCGACGCGATCCTCGCCTCGGGGATGACCCTCGGCAACGGCACCTTCGAGCCGCTGCTGGCCCACGCCGCCGCCGAGGGCAAGCCGTTCGTGGCGTTCGCGCAGACCGGCAGCGCGGTGCTGCCGTGGTTCCGCGGCGCCGGGCTGACGGCGGTGTCAGCCGAGCCGTACCCGTTCTTCTGGCTCGACGGCGGCCCGACGACCATCTACCGGTACGGGGTGTCCGGGTGAGCGCGCCGCAGCTGCTGAACCTGCTGGGGCACACCCCGCTGATCTACGTCGACGCGCCGCTGCCGCACCCGCACGGCGGCTTCTGGGCGAAGGTCGAGTGCGTCGCACCGGGCGGGATGAAGGCCCGCGCGGCGGTGGCGATGCTGGCCGGCGCGCGACGGCGCGGCGAACTCCGCGACGGCGCACCCGTGGTGGAGTCGACCAGCGGCACTCTCGGTATCGGGCTGGTCTTCGCCGGGCAGGCCCTCGGCCACCCGGTGGTGCTGGTCGTCGACCGGGAGTTGGAGCCGTCGATGCGGGCGCTGCTGCACGCGTACGGGGCCCGGCTGGAGGTGGTCGACCGGCCCCACCCGACGGGTGGCTGGCAGCAGGCCCGCCGGGAACGGCTGACGCAGGTGCTGGCGGCGCTGCCCGGCGCGTACTGGCCGGACCAGTACCACAACCCGGACAACGTCGCCGGGTACGCGAGCCTCGGTGACGAGATCGCCGCCCAGGTCGACGCGGTCGACGTGCTGGTCTGCAGCGTCGGCACCGGCGGGCACAGCGCCGGGCTGGCCCGGACACTGCGCCGGCACTGGCCGCAGCTGCGCCTGATCGGCGTGGACACCATCGGCTCGACGATCTTCGGCCAGCCGGCCCGGCGGCGGGTGATGCGCGGGCTGGGCAGCAGCATATTCCCGGACAACGTGGACTATCCGGCGTTCGACGAGGTGCACTGGTTGGGCCCGGCGGAGGCGGTGGACACCTGCCGGCGGCTGGCCCGTACGGCATTCGTCACCGGCGGATGGTCCACCGGCGCGGTCGCCAGGGTCGCCGCCTGGACGGCCCGCACCCAGCCGGACACCCGGGTGCTGGCGGTCTTCCCCGACGGTCCGCACCGATACCTCGACTCCATCTTCGACGATGGCTGGTGCGTCCGGAACGGCCTGCTCGGCCCCACCCCGGGCCATCCGGTCGAGATACCGCACCCCGGTGCGGTGGAGGTCACCCGGTGGAGCCGCTGCCGGGCAGTCAGCGACCCGGTACGCCACGAGCGGGTGCCGGCATGAAACTGTCCTGGCGCTCCTACCGGCTGGTGCTGCGCGAACCGCTGCGGATCTCCCGGTCGGTGATGGCCCACCGCGAAGCGGTCCGGCTGACCGTCACCCACGACGGGCTCACCGGCCACGGCGAGGTCGTCACCAGCGGCTACTACGGACTCGACCGGGCCGCGATCGAACGTACCTGTGCCGGCTGGACCGGCCGGCTATCCGGCTATCCGGATCCGGCGGCGCTGCGCGACGAGCTGAGCACCTTCGACGGACCCGCCGGGGTGCTCGCGGCGCTGGACACCGCCGTGCACGACCTGCTCGGTAAGGCCCGGGGGCTGCCGGTGCACCGGCTGCTGCAAGCGCCGACGCCGACGCCGGTGGCCACGGCGTACACGATCGGGCTGGTGCCGGTCGCGGACGCGGCGGCGACCGCGCGCCGGCTGGTCGCCGCCGGGTTCGCGGTGCTGAAGGTGAAGGCCGGTGACGCCGACGACGTGGCCCGGGTCGCGGCGGTACGCGCGGAGGCACCTTCGGCCCGGCTGCTGCTCGACCCCAACGGCGGCTGGTCCGCCGAGCTGGCGGTACGGCGACTCGACGCGCTCACCCGGTACCGGATCGACGCCGTCGAGCAACCGATCCCGCCGGGGCGGCCCGACCTGCTGGCCCGGGTGGCGGCCCGCACCGCGATCCCGGTCGTCGCCGACGAGGACGCCGAAAGCCTGGCCGACCTGGACCGGCTCACCGGCGCGGTCGCCGGGGTGAACGTCAAGTTGGCCAAGTGCGGCGGGATCGTCGCCGCCACCCGGATCGTCGACGCGGCTCGGGAACGCGGTCTGGACATCATGCTCGGCTGCCTGGCCGCCAGCACCCTCGGCGTCGCACCGGCCGTGCACCTGGCCGGCCTCGCCCGCTGGGTCGACCTGGACGGGCACCTGCTGATCGCCGACGACCCGTGGACCGGGATCGGCGGCCACGACGGCGTGCTGCGCCTGGCGGACACCCCCGGGCTGGGCGTGACACCGACGACGACGACCGGATCCGACCGGGCGGTGCCGGACCGGACCGGCGCGGCGGAGGCGGCGCGGTGAGGGCTACCTGGACGACGCTGACCAGCTTCCCGCCGGCGATCCGGCTGCTGGTGGTCAACCAGCTCGGCGTCAACGTCGGCTTCTACATGCTGCTGCCCTACCTGGCCGGCTACCTGCGCGACGACATCGGCCTGTCGGCCACCCTGGTCGGCCTGGTCCTCGGCGTGCGCAACCTGAGCCAGCAGGGGCTGTTCCTGGTCGGCGGGTCGGCCGCCGACCGGCTCGGCGCCCGTGGCGTGATCATCGCCGGGTGCGGGCTGCGGGCGGTCGGCTTCGCGGTGTTCGCGGTCGGCGGGTCGCTGCCCGCGCTGCTGGCCGCCTCGGTGCTGACCGGGCTGGCCGGGGCGCTGTTCAACCCGGCGGTACGCGCCTACCTCGCCCAGGCCGCGCCCGAGCGCCGGGCCGAGGCGTTCGCCCTGTTCAACGTCTTCGCCAGCGCTGGTGCGCTGCTCGGGCCGCTGCTCGGCAGCGCACTGCTGCTGGTCGACTTCCGGGCCGCCGCGATCGGCGCGACGGTGGTGTTCGCCGCGCTGACCGTCGCGCAACTGCTGGTGCTGCCACCGCATCCGGTGACCCGCAGCGGGCAGAGCGTCGGCCGGGACTGGCGGGAGGCGCTGACCGACGGCCGGTTCCTGGCGTTCACGGTGGCGTTGAGCGCGCTGTTCGCCCTGCAGACCCAGCTCTACCTGGTGCTGCCGGTGCAGGCCGAGGCCGCCGCCGGCACCGCGCTGGCGGTGGCCGCACTCTTCGTCGTGTCCACGGTGGTCACTCTCGGCTGGCAGGTCCGGCTTACCGGGTGGCTGCGCCAGCGGTGCAGCCGTGGGGTGTCCATCGCGGCCGGGATGGCGGTGGCCGGTCTCGGTTTCCTGCTGCCGCTGCTGCCGGCGACCGGCCCGGCCCCGGTACGGGCACTGCCGACGCTGGCCGCCGCGCTGGCGCTGGCGGTCGGGGTGATGATGGCGCAGCCGTTCGTGCTGGAACTGGTGCCCGGCTTCGCCCGCGACGGGCTGACCGGCACCTACTTCGGGGTGTTCTACCTGGCCTCGGGGGTCGTGGCGGCACTGGCCACCACCGCCGTCGGCCGGTTCATGCAGACCGGCGGCCAGCCGGACGGGGCGGCGCCGGGCGTACCCGCCGGAGCGTGGCTGCTCTGCGCCGGGCTGGGCCTGGCCTCCGGCGCCGCCGTGTGGCTGCTGCACCGCCGGGGCCTGCTCACCCCACGAACGGTGCCGGCCGGTGCCGGAAAGGCGGCCCGGTGAGCGAGCCGGTGGTGACGGGCGGCAACCTGCTCACCGACAACCCACAGCTGTACGAGGCCCAGTTCCCCGACCCGGAGCACCGGGCGGCCAGGTTCGTGGCCGACCTGGTCGACCGGTTCGCGCCCGGACCGCCCGGCCGACGGCTGCTCGACCTCGGCTGCGGCACCGGCCGCGACGCCGGGTACCTCGCCGGGGCCGGCTTCGACGTCACCGGGTTGGACCTGTCCACCCGGATGCTGGCCTACGCCCGCCGCCGCCACCAGCGGGTCCGGTTCGTCGAAGGTGATCTGCGTACGTTCGCCCTCGGTCACCACTTCGACGTGATCACCTGCCTGGACAGCGCGCTGCTGTACTGCCACGACAATGCCGACCTGACCGCCGCGCTGGCCAACTGCCGACGGCAGCTGGCCCCCGGCGGGCTGCTCGTCGCCGAGATGCGCAACGGCGCGTACTTCCTCGGCAACACCGACCTGCTCGACGGGCCCAGCATCCGGTCGGTGCGCTGGCAGGGCGTCACCTACACGTCCCGTACCACCTTGTGGATCGACGCCGCCGCGCAACTGCTGCGCCGCCGTCGGGTGTGGACCTGGCCGGGTGCCGAGCAGGAACTGGTGCAGACCTCCGCGTGGCGGCTGCTCTTCCCGCAGGAGTTGCGCCACCTGCTGGACCGCGCCGGGTTCGACGTCCTCGCTCTGTTCGACTCCCCCGGTCCGCGTACCGAACCGCCCTGGCATCCCGGCGCCGTGCTGGCGACCGGCCTACGCGGCGACCGCCTGCACCTGGTCGCCCGCCGCCGCGACGACGCGGCCTGAAACCCCGCTGAGAAACCCCTCTGGAAGGAAAGAACTGACATGTCGACTGCTGCCCGACTACGCCGCCGAACATTGCTCGGCGGCGGTGCCGCCGTGACCGCCGCGCTCCTCGCCGGTTGCGGCGCCGACACCCCCGCCGATTCCGACAACGCCGCAGGTTCCGCCACCCCGAAGCGGGGCGGCCGGCTGCGGGTCGCGTTCGCCGGTGGCGGTGCCACCGAGAGCCTCGACCCGCACCTGGCGAACCTGTTCAACGAGGCGTCCCGGGCCAAGGCGATCTTCGACAAGCTCGCCGACTACGGCCCGGACGTGTCGATCCAGCCCCGGCTCGCACTGGGCTGGGAGCCCAACGCCGACCTCACCCGCTGGCGGGTGCCGCTGCGCGAGGCGACCTTCCACGACGGCCGGCCGGTGCGGGCCGCCGATGTACTGGCCAGCTACGCCCGGATCACCGACCCGGACCGGGCGTTCCGCGCCAAGGCCAGCCTGTCCCTGATCGATCTGCGGGCCAGCCGGGCCGTCGACGACCGTACGGTCGAGTTCGCGCTGACCCGTCCGTTCGCCGAGTTCGGCAACGTGCTCGCCGCGTTCGGCGCGTACATCGTGCCTGAGGGCAGCGAATCGTTCGACCGGCCGATCGGCTCCGGGCCGTTCACGTTCAGCAGCTTCACCCCCGGTACGTCGCTGCTGCTGGCCCGGTACCCGGACTACTGGGACGGCGCCGCGCACCTCGACGAGCTGGAGTACGTGATCGCCAACGAGGAGTCGGCGCGGGTCAACGCGCTGCTCGCCGGGCAGGTCGAGTACGCGCACGACATCAGCCCCACCACGGCCCGCAGCTACGCCGCCGACGACCGGATCGCCATCACCCGGATGGCCAACAGCGGCCTGCAGGGCTTCACCATGAAACTGGACCGCCCCCCGTTCGACAACCGGGACCTGCGGGAGGCGATGTTCCTGCTCACCGACCGGCAGCAACTGGTCGAGACGGTCCTGTCCGGATCCGGGCAGGTCGGCAACGACCTGTTCGGCAAGGGCTACCAGTACTACGCCGACGACATCCCGCAGCGCGAACCCGACCTCGACCGGGCCCGCGCGCTCATCGACCGGGCCGGCGCAAGCGGCCTGCGGATCCCGCTGGACACCGCGCCGGTGGCCGCCGGGTTCGTCGAGGCGGCCAGCGTCTTCGCCGACCAGGCCCGCGCGGTCGGGCTGAACGTCGAACCGGTGCAACGCAACAAGGACACCTACTGGCGGGAGGTGCTCGACAACGGAGTCATGGCCTGCTTCCGCTCCGGTGCCATGCCGATCGAGACCCACATCTCGCAGCGGCTGCTGAGCACCTCCACGACGAACGCCACCAAGTGGATGCGGCCCGAGTTCGACGACCTCTACGCCACCGCCGTGTCCAGCGCCGACGAAGTGGGTCGGCGGCAGGCGTACGGCGACATGCAGCGGATGCTGCACGCCGAGGGCGGGCTGCTGGTGTGGGGCTTCGCCGACTTCCTCGTCGCCACCACACCCCAGGTCGGCGGGGTGTCCGCCGATGCCCCCGCCAACACCCTCGACTGGGCCCGCTTCGACAAGGTGTGGCTGGCTTGAGCCTGACCCGCTACACCGTACGACGGCTACTGCTCGGCGTCGGGCAGGTCGCCGGCATCACCACCATCGTGTTCGTGCTCACCGAGGCGCTGCCCGGCGACGCGGCGGTGGTGATCGCCGGTGACCAGCCCGACCCGGAGCGGATCGCGCTGATCCGCGAACAGCTCGACCTCGACCAGCCGCCCTGGCAGCGGTACCTCGACTGGCTCGCCGGCCTGCTCCATGGAGACTTCGGCGTATCGCTGATCTCCCAACGGCCGGTCCTGGACCTGATCGTCGGCAGCGCCGCAGCGACCGTACTGCTGGCCGCCGCGACGCTGCTCGTCCTGGTCCCGCTCGCGATCGGCCTCGGCATGCTCGCCGCCCGGCGCGAAGGCGGCCGGCTCGACCGGGCCATCAGCGCCGTCGCCGTCGGTCTCTACGCGGTGCCGGAGTTCGCCCTGGCCATCCTGCTGGTCGCGGTCTTCGGCGTACAGCTGGGCTGGTTTCCGCCGACCGCCGTCGGCACCGGCCCTCACCTGCTCGCCCAGCCGGCCGTGCTGGTCCTGCCGCTGCTGGTGCTGCTGGCCCGGCCGATCTGCTCACTCAGCCGGCTGACCCGCGCCGGCATGGTCGACGCGCTGCGGTCCGAGTACGTCGCCCACGCCCGCCGGCTCGGCCTCGGCGCCGGTCGGCGGTGGCTGGCCCACGCGCTGCCCACTGCCGCCGCCCCGGTCGTGCAGCAGCTCGCCCGGACCACCGACTGGCTGCTCGGCGGCGTCATCGTCGTCGAGGCGGTCTTCGTCATCCCCGGTCTGGGCACCGCACTGGTCGACGCGGTCGCCGCCCGGGACGTCCCCACCGTCCAAGGGCTGTGCGTGATCGTGGCGGTCACCACCGTGGTCGTCAACCTGGCCGCCGACCTGGTCGCGTTCCGGCTCGCCCCGCGTACGGCCGGTGCCCGATGACCGGCCGGGTTCCAATGATCAGCCGGGCTCGGCGGACCGGCCGGGTTCCGCGCCTGGTCACCGGGGTCGTCCTGCTCGCCGTACCGCTGCTGCTCGCTCTCGCCGGTCCGGCCCTGGTCGGCGACGGGACGGACCGGACCCGGCCGTTCGACCAGGCTGGGCTGCTCGGCACCGACTTCGTCGGCCGGGACGTCACCGGGCAGATCCTGCTCGGCGGCCGGTCCGTCGTCGCGGTCGCCGCCGCCGCGACCGCCCTGGCCTACCTGGTCGGCGTACCCGTCGGTCTGTTCGCCGCCCTCACCCGCCGTCGTTGGCTCGACGAGGTGCTGATGCGCCCGCTGGACCTGCTCCTCGCCGTCCCGTCGCTGCTGCTGCTCATCCTGCTCGCCGCCACCGCACCCCGGGGACCGGTGACGCTGGTGGTCATCGTCGCCGTCATCGCCCTGCCGGAGATCGCCCGGATCACCCGCGCGGCGGCCCTGCCGCTGGCCCACGGACCCGCGATGGAGGCGATGCGGCTCTACCGGGAGACGTGGTGGCGGCGGGCGGTCGGGTACGTCGCCCGGGGCATCCGCCGGGTCCTGCTCGCCGACGCCGGGATCCGGTTCATCGGCGCCGTCTACCTGGTCGCCACCGCCAGTTTCCTGGGCATCGGCGTCGCCCCGGACGCCGCCGACTGGGCCGTCATGGTCGACCGCAACCGCGCCGGGATCTTCCTGCAGCCGTGGGCGGTGGTGGTGCCCGCCGCGCTGCTCGTCGCGCTCGCCGTCGGGGTCAACCTGGTCACCGATCACCTGCTGGCCGCCCGACCGGAGGCCACGAAGTGATCCGGGTCGACGGGCTGTGTGCCGATGCCGGTGGACAGCGGCTGCTGCGCGACGTGTCGTTCACCGTGCCGGCCGGCGGCCTCCTCGCCGTCGTCGGTCCGTCCGGCAGCGGCAAGACCACCCTCGGGCGGGCGCTGCTCGGCGAGGCCGGACCCGGCGTCCGGCTCACCGGCGACGTCGAGATCGCCGGTCGACCGGTCACCCCCGACACGCCGCCGGCTGGCGGCACCGTCGGCTACATTCCGCAGCAACCGGCGGCGGCGCTGACCCCGGTACGCCGGATCGGCCCGGTGCTGCGCGAGATCGCCCGCCGGCACACCCCGGCACCGTCGCGCCGGACGCGGCGCGCGGCGATCCGGCAGGCGGTCCGGGCGGTGCTGGCCCGGGTCGGCCTGCCGGACGACCGCGACCTGCTGCGGCGCTACCCGCACCAACTCTCCGGCGGCCAGCAGCAGCGGCTGGTCATCGCGCACGCCCTGCTGGCCGGTGCCCGCGTCCTGGTCGCCGACGAACCGACCACCGGGCAGGACAGCCTCAACCGCCGCGACGTCGCCACCGAACTACGCCGTCTCGCCGCCGCCGGCGTCGCGGTCGTCCTGCTCACCCACGACCTGCACCTGGTCCGGGCGGTCGCCGACAGCGTCCTCGTGCTCGACCGGGGCACCGTCGTCGCCACCGGCCCGCCGGAAGCGGTCGTCGATCACACCGGCCCGGCCCGGCCAGCGCCGACCCCCACCGACCGGCCAGCGCCGACCCCCGCCGCTGACCCGCCGGGCGGTATCGGCCAGCTGCTGCGGGTCACCGGGCTCACCGCAGCGCACCACGGCAGCACCGTCCTGCACGGCATCGACGTGGTCATCGGCCCCGGTCAGCGCCTCGCCCTGGTCGGTTGCTCCGGCAGCGGTAAGACCACCGTCGCCCGGTGCCTGGCCGGCCTGCACCCGCCCAGCGGCGGCAGTATCGAAGTCGACGGCCGCCGGCTCGCCGGCTCGATCGACCGCCGGCAGCGGGCCGACCTCGCCGCCGTGCAGTACGTCTTCCAGGACCCACGGGCCAGTTTCCAGCCGTACGCCGTCCTGCTCGACCAGGTCGCCCGCCCCGCCGTGCGGCTGCACCGCCAACCGCCCGCCGACGCGCTGCGAACCGCCCGCGACCTGCTGCGCCAGGTGGGGATCGACGATGAACTCGCCGCCCGCCGACCCGACCGGCTCTCCGGCGGTGAACTGCAACGCGCCGCTCTCGCCCGCGCCCTGGTGGCCCAACCCCGGCTGCTGGTCTGCGACGAGATCACGTCCGGTCTCGACCGCGTCAACCGGGACCGGATCCTCGACCTGCTCGACGGGCTGTGCCGCACGCACCGGCTCGCGCTGCTGGTCATCACGCACGACCCGGACGTGGTCGGCCGGCTCGCCGACCACGTCACCGTGCTCGACCACGGCCGGATCGTCGAACACGGTCCCGCCGCCACCCTGCTGCGCGCCGGCCGGCAGCCGCTGACCCGCGCCCTGCTCGACCCTGACCTGCCGCGACCGCGCGACCCCGAACCACCGCGACACCTGCCACGACCCGCAACCACGTCCAGCACCGGAGAGATGAGCACCACGTGAACGACCAGAACATCGGTCCGTACGACATCCGTACCGCCACGCCGCAGCACCTCGACGGTGCCCGCAGCGTCATGCTGGACACCTTCTACCAGGTGTTCGGCTACGGCTACCAGCCGCGGTGGCACGCCGACGTCATCGACCTCGCCGGCACCTATCTACGGCCTGCGCGGCATGCGCTGTTCGTCGCGGTCAAGGGCGACGAGGTGGTCGCCACCGCCGTGCGCGCCGCCGCGCCGAACAGCCCGCCGCATCCCCGGTGGCTCGTCGAACGGGGCGCTCGTACGCACCTACGGCGGAGCGGTCAGTCTCTCCACAGTCTCCCGCACCGACCGCGCCGTCGACCAGCGGCTCAGCCTGCAGGAGCAGGAGAAGGAGAAGATCGCGGCACTGGCCGCGGCGTTGGTCCAGGACAGCTCGACCATCATGATCAACGGCGGGACCACGACCCTGGCGGTCGCCCGCAACCTGGGCCAGCACCGCGACCTCACCGTGGCGACGAACAATCTGCTGGTGCCCGGGGCGCTGCCACCCACCGCCATCCGCGACATCTACGTCTTCGGCGGCGCGGTGCGCACCCTGACCCTCGCCACCATCGGCCCGGTGCGGTTCCGGGCCACCAGCGGCGCCGAACTGGACATCAGCTGCGACCTGGCGCTGATCGGCGTCGGCGCGGTCGATGCGGAGGCCGGCTACACGACCAGCAACCTCGCCGAAGCCGCGATGATGCAGGAGATGATCTCGCGCGCCGGCCGGGTGGCCATCCTCGCCGACTCCTCGAAGTTCGGCCGCCGGCTCTTCGCCCAGGTCTCCGAGCTGGGCAGCGCGGACTACCTGATCACCGACACCCTGCCGCCCGCCGAACTACGGGAGGCCCTGGCCGCGAACGAGGTGAAGGTCATCACCCCGCCGGCCTCACCACGACAGCGAGGGGCCCGCAACGCGGTCTGACGGGCACGATCTCCACTCACCAACGGCTGCCCTGCTGGAGCCCGCCGGAACGTCTTATCCGTCGCCCCCACTTGCGTCGTCGCCCCTTCAGTGCGGGACAATCCCTTCATGACCGAGGACTGGGAGCTCCCTTCGGGCTCCAAGCTGGACACTGCCGTTCCGCACTCGGCGCGGATCTGGAACTACTGGCTCGGCGGCAAGGACCACTTCGCGGTCGACCGGGCCGCCGGCGATGAGGTCATCGCCCACATCCCGGACATCCCCATCGGAGCCAAGTCCGAGCGCGCGTTTCTCCAGCGCGTGGTCAGGTTCCTCGTCAGGGACGCCGGCATCCGCCAGTTCCTCGACGTCGGCACCGGTCTGCCCTCGGCGGACAACACCCACGAGGTCGCGCAGTCCCTCGACCCGCGCTGCCGGGTGGTCTACATCGACAACGACCCGCTCGTCATGGCACACGCGCGGGCGCTGCTGACCAGCACGCCGGAAGGCAGTTGCGACTACGTCGAAGCCGACCTGCGGCAGCCGGACGCGATCCTCGCGTCCGCGCGGCGGACGCTCGACTTCTCGCAGCCGATCGGGCTCATGCTCCTCGGCGTCGTCAACCACATCATGGACGACGACGTGGCGTACGGCTCCGTCGCGCAACTGGTGCAGGCGATGCCCGCCGGCAGCCACCTGGTGCTCACCCATTCCACGGCGGAGATCCACGGCGAGCCGATGCTGCGCGTGATGCGGGAAACCACCGAACGCGGCGGCACGCCGATCCGCGCCAGGACCAAGGTGGAGCTCGAACGCTTCTTCGACGGGTTGGACCTGCTGGAGCCCGGCGTCGTCACCTGCTCACGCTGGCGCCCCGACCCGGAGTCCGACGAGCCCGAGGTCTACCTGTTCGGCGGTGTCGGCCGCATCGGCTGAGCCACCACAGGTCATCTTGTCGTCTGGCGGTCAACCGTTCGTGACGGCATGTCGGCGGTAGCGGCCGGGTGGTTGGCCGTGGAGGCGGGCGAAGGCGCGGTTGAAGGCGAACTCGGAGGTGTAGCCCATCCGGTGGGCGATGGTGGCGACCGGCAAGGTGGTGTCGCGTAGCGTGCGGGCGGCCACGTCGAGGCGCCAGCGGGTGAGGTAGGTCAGTGGCGGTTCGCCGACGTGGCGGGTGAAGCGCCGGACAAGGGTGGCACGGGAGACGTTGACCGTCGCGGCGAGGGTGTCCAGGGTCCAATCGTGACCGGGTCGCTCGTGCAGCACGGCCAGAACCTGCGCGGTGAGCGGGTCACGTAGGCCCCGCAGCCACGATGGGTTGATCGTGTCACCTTCGGTGTCGAGCCAGGCCCGCACGACGTGGATCAGCAGCAGATCGAGCAGGCGTACCGCAGCGGTACCCGAGCCGGTGGCGGCACCGCTGCGGGTTTCGTGGGCCAGCAGGTCCAGAACCGAGCGCAGCCACGGTCCGCTCGCCGGTTGGGCGGTGGCCACGTGCAATACCGGCGGCAGTAGTCCCAGCAGGGGGTGGACAGCGGCCGCGTAATGGTAGCCCGCGCACAGGATTCGGGTCCGTACGCCGGGCCCGTCGAGCACCAGCTCACCATTGGGACGGATGAGGCTGCGCTTGAGGTCCTCATCGAAGCGGCGCGTCGGCAGACCCGGATCGCTGGCCAACTGGTGACGCGCCCCGGCCGGCAGCAGCACGAGGTCACCCGGGGTCAGTTGGCGCGCCGGCGCGTCGCCGACGCTGAACCAGCAGGTGCCTGCCACGACGGCGTGGAACGTGGCACCCTGTCGGGCAGGCAGTTCGATGGCCCAGGGAGCCCGCGCGTCGAAGGTCGCCATCAGGCTCGCGTCGACCCGCGCCAGCTCCAGCACGTCGCCAAGAACATCCACCCGCCTCAGTCTAGGTCCGCAAACGACATACGAGCAGGCGGGATGAGACTGAGGGACAAGTGACCGAGTAGTACGGGCATTCATCATCTCACCGGTGAGCGGCAGGGTGGATGGCATGGAGATCACGGGAAGCACCACCGTCATCACCGGAGCCAACCGCGGCCTGGGCCGCGCCCTCGTTGACGCCCTGCTCGAGCGTGGCGTCAAGCACATCTACGCCAGCGCCCGCAACCCGCAGGCGGTCCGCGTCGATGAGCGGATCACGCCCGTCGCCCTCGACGTCACCGACCGGGCCGCCATCAAGCGGCTCGCCGCCCTGGCCACCGAAGCCGACCTGCTGATCAACAACGCTGGCGCGGCGGCGTTCGCCGCGGCCCTGAACGCCGACCCCGACGGGCTGGCCCGGGAGTTCGCCGTCAACTTCACCGGCCTCTACGACATGGTCCGAGCGTTCACTCCGGCACTGGAAAGAAACAGGGGCGCGCTGGTCAACGTGCTGACCCTGCTCGCGTACGCGCCGGCACCACCGATGGCGGGTTACTCGGCGTCCAAGGCCGCCGCGCACTCGCTGACCCTCGCCTTGCGACCGGCACTGACCCGATCCGGGATCAGCGTGCACGGCGTCTACCCCGGCGGCATCGACACCGACATGCTGACCGGTGTGGACACGCCCAAGGCACCCCCCCCGGGCCGTCGCCGACGCGATCCTCGACGGCATCGCGGCCGGAGCCGAAGACATCTACCCGGATCCGACGTCCGCGCAGATGAGCGAACTGAGGAACACCGACCCGCGGGCCTTCACCGCAGCGTTCACCGCCATGGGCTCCTGAACATCGCCACGCGGTGCGGGTAGGTCGCGGATCGGTGGGCGGTGGTGAACGGGTGCCTGAACGGATGGCGGCGTTGCGGTCACCCTTCGCTCAGCGGTTCGACTCGTCCCGCCACGCGATCCAGTCCTTCAGTACGCCGAGGTCGTAGCGCGGCCCGAACGCGCCGACCGTGAACATCGAGACGCCCAGGGCCCGCAGCTGCTCGCCGAGCACATCGGGCGTTCCCGCCGGCGTGGGCGCGCCAGCCACCGCAGTCGACACCTCGATCGCGGCGGGGTCGCGGCCCACGTCGGCGCAGTGCCGGCGCAGCACGGCCATCTTGTGCGCGAGGGTCGGCGGGTCGCCGAAGCAGTGCCAGATGTCGGCATGCTCGGCCACCAGCCGCAGGGTCCGGCGTTCACCGGCGCCTCCCACGAGGACCGGGATCGGCCGGGTGGGCGGCGGGTTGAGCCGGGTCCATCGAGCCCGGATCCGGGGCAGATCCCCGCTCAGGCGGTCGAGGCGCCCGCCGGCCGTGCCGAACTCGTAGCCGTACTCCTGGTAGTCCCGTTCGCACCAACCGGCACCGATGCCGAGGACGAGCCGGCCCTCGCTGATGTGGTCGACGGTGCGGGCCATGTCGGCGAGCAGGTCGGGGTTGCGGTATCCGGTGCAGCTGACCAGTGTGCCGATCTCCACCCGGGAGGTCGACTCGGCCCAGGCGCCAAGCATCGTCCATGCCTCGAAGTGCCGGCCGTCCGGATCGCCGTCGAGCGGGAAGAAGTGGTCCCAGTTGAAGATGATGTCGACGCCGAGCTCCTCAGCCGCCACTGCGGCGTTGCGGATCTGGCGGTACTCGGCGTGCTCCGGCTGAATCTGCAGGCCGATTCGCACGGGCCTGTACATGTCGTTTCCTCCCATCGTCGCGGGCGTCGTGCCAAGGCGGGGCGATGCTCAACGTCCGGCTCCGGGCCGCCGCACCGCTCGCGCAGACGCGGTGCGGCCCTGGCTGTCGGCCGGCTGTTGCGGGCGGCGGTACTCGGTGAAGTGCTCCTCGCGGAACAGGTCCGGCCACCGACCTCGGTCGAGGCGCAACTCGCGGCCGCGCTGCAGCATGCGTCGCCAGTACGGCTTGACCGGCGGCCACTTGCTTCCGGCCTGGCAGTACGAGGTGTCGATGAAGTAGCGGTCCTTGGTACGCCCGTCCGGCCGGGGCCGCCGGGCGTGGAAGAGTGCCGAGTGCAGCACGACTGTCGAGCGCGCCGGGAGTTGCTCGAGATTGAGCTCACCGGGTAGCACGGTGGTGCCGAAGTGGGCGCGTGCGGTCTTCGCCACCCGCTCCCGGTGCGAGCCGGGGAGCACCACCAGGCTCGACGTCCCATCGTCGAGGCCGTCGAGGTAGTGCAGGGTGTGGACCATGCGGTGGGCCGGGTCGACCTGCGGCCCGTACTCGTAGTCGTGGTGCCAGGCCTTACCGGGGAGTCCGGGTGCCTGGCGGTCGCTGTGCAGGTGGTGGAAGGCGAACGCCGGTCCCAGCAGCCGGATGAGCAGGTTCATCAGCGGGGGGTAGGCGATCAACTCGCCGTGCGTCGGCATCTCAAGCTCCATCAGCGGCGGCGTACCGTGCTTGTCCGGATCGACGCAGCTGTCGATCGACCGGGCGCGCAGTCCGTCGTCCACCCAGCGATCCACCTCCTGCCGCAGTCGGTTCGCCAGGTCGACCGGCAGGAAGCCGGGAAGGATCAGATACCCCTGGTCGTCGAACTGGTTCAGCTGGGCGTCGGTGATCGCCGGGTTCGTGAACATGTCCATCTGCAGCGTGGTCACGTCGTCGACTCCGTTCTGTGCGCGGTGTGCGCCGCAGCACCGTCGGGCGTGGTTTGGGCCACCTGGCCGGATCCGCATACGCGAGGCAGCACCAGGCAAACCATCGAGCAAGTTTGGCAACATCTTTGCCATCTGGCAACCCTCGCTCGCGTTGCCCACCTCGCTCGTGTTGCCTATCCTTGCCAGATTGGGCAATATGCCGGTATGGGCACCCCACTGATCAGCATCGTGATCCCCTACAAGCAGCGCCTCGACAACGTGCGCATGGTGTTCGCGTCCCTCGCCGAACAGACGCTCGACCGCGCCCGTTTCGAGGTCGTCGTCGGGGCGATCGGATACGACCACGGCTACCTGCGGCTGTGCCAGGAGTACGCCCGCCGCCTCGACATCGCGACCGTGATGGTGGAGCGGCCCTGGAACACCAGCCACGCCCGCAACATCGCGCTGCGGCAAGCGTCCGGCGACGTGGTCGTACTCCTCGACGCCGATGTCATGCTCCCGCCCCGCTGTCTAGAGTCGATGCATCGCCGGTATTTCGCCGACGGGACTGCCCGGTGCGTGATCGGGCAGTTGATCGGCTACGACAACTTCTCGACGACCGAGGCGGTGGCCGCCGCGCCGTTCAGTCGCCACCGCGCCGTGCTCGCCCGACTGGATGCGACAACCGGGCTGCGGGAGGACCCTCGCTGGCGGTTCGAGCCGGTGACGCTGCCTTGGACGATGGTATGGACCGGTTTCGTCGCCATCTCCGGTGACGTCGTGCGCCGGCACGGAATCTACTTCGACGAGGACTTCTGCGGCTGGGGTGCCGAGGACCAGGAGTGGGGCTACCGAATCGCCGCCACCAACACACCGATCCTGCTCGGCACGGACCTCTGCGGCCTGCATCTGCCGCATGCCCGCGACGCGGAGATCAACTTCGCGGCCTTCGCGACCAACAAGGCTCGTTTCCTGGCGAAATGGCCTCGGCCCGACGTCGAGTTGTTCCGGGCCAGCGACTCCTGGGTGGCAAACCGTGAGATTGGCGCGCTCCGCGCCGAGGTAAGCACCGCGCTCGACGGCGAGGGTCAGTCGCTGGGCGTCGCCCGCGGCACCGCAAACGGCGTCGATGTCCTGGTGGTGGGCCTGGCCCTGGACGAGGCCGGCGAACCGGTGGAGGACGTGCTCGACCCGGGGACTCCGCGACAGGTGACGCCGCTGATCGGCCTCGCCCTGCCCTACGCCGATGGCGACCTGGCTGAATGTCGGGTGTTGCCGCGCGTACTGCGGCTGGGTGAGCGTTTCCGGGACATGGTGCTGGCCGAGGCTGCCCGGGTGGCCCGTCGGGTGGAGACACCGTCGCCGTCCGGGAGCTGACGTTGACGACTCAGGCAACTTTTGGCAAGATTTGGCATAAGACACGACTTCTGTCCTGAAAGGGGACTCCGATGTCGCCAGACCCGATCGGCGTCGTGACACTGACCCGGCACCGCCACCAGATGCTGCGCCGCGCGATGGCCTCCGTCCTCGCCCAGGACTACCCGGGTGACATCGAGCACATCGTCGTCATCGACGATGATCCGGAGTCGGTGGCGGTGGTGGAGTCAGCCCCGACAGCCCCCGGTCGGCGCACCGTCGCGCACCTGGTTGAGCGCTCACCACAGGAGCGCGAGGAGCCGCCGCGTGACCGGCGCTTCGTCTATCCGCGGCTGTCCCGGCTGTTCAACACCGGTGCGCGGATCTCGTCTGCCGAGTGGATCGCCTTTCTCGACGACGACAACGAGTTCGAGCCGCACCACCTGAGCAGCCTGCGCGACCTCGCACGGCAGACGGGCGCCGACGCGGTGCACTCCGGACGCACCATGTGGAACGCCGACGGCACGCCGTACACCGATGAGGTGTGGCACACCTCGTTCACGTACGAGGAGGGCCGGCGGCTCTATCAGCTCATGGTGGACCGGGGCGTCCGTTTCCCAGGGTCGAACGTCGTGATGGACCGTGCCGATCCCGGCATTCGCAGCGCCTCGTTCCGTCCCAGCACGGTCACCGGTCCCGATGATCCGATCATGACCGTCGACCAGAGCGTCTGGCTGCTGCGCCGCGAACTGCTGCTGCGCCTGCCGATCCCAGAGGAGTTCACCGAGGAGGACCACGCCAACAACGTCGCGCCCGACGACAAACTTCTCGGCAGGCTGGTGAGCAACGACGTGCCGATCTTCTCCACCGGCGCGGCGACCGTACGGTACTACCTGGGCGGCGTCTCCAACTGGAAACAGCGGGAGACCGTGGCCGCGGCCCGAGCGGCTGCGGCTACGGCTACGGCTGACTGACGGGGAGCCCGCACCACCCGTGACCATAAACACACTACCAGTGATCACGACCGTGTCGAAGGGAGCGCTGACAGCGTGCGGATGCATGCCGACCAAGTGGACATCACGGTGGCGGACGTGGCCTGCCTCGTCGCCGAACAGTTCCCCCGGTGGCGGGACCTCCCCGTCCGGCCGGTGACCTCGCACGGCACGGTCAACGCCCTGTTCCGGCTGGGCGACGATGTCGTCCTGCGGTTCCCGCTCCGCCCCGACCCGGGCGCCACCGCACGGGCGTCGCTGGAGCACGAGCAGGACCTCGCGCGCCTGATCGCCCGGCACACCCGACTGCTCGTGCCCGAGCCGCTCGCGGTCGGCCGGCCCGCCGCCGGCTATTCCGGATGGTGGACAGCGTACGGGTGGATCCCCGGTGACACCGTAGAACCGGGCACCGGCGTCGACCAGCTGGAGCTCGCTCGCGATCTCGCCCGGTTCGTCGGTGAGTTGCAGAGCATGGATACCGGCGGGCGCACCTGGCAAGGCCGCGGGCGTGGTGGCCCGCTCACCCGGCTGGCCGAGTCCGTCGATGGCGCGCTCGCCGACAGCGCCGGGCTCGTCGACGTGCGCCGGGTAGCAGAGGTCTGGCGGCAGTGCCTCGCCACCGGCAGGCATGACACCCCGGACGTGTGGATCCACGCCGACCTGATGCCCGGCAACCTGCTGTTGCGCGAGGGCCGGCTGGCCGCCGTGCTCGATCTCGGTTCGGCCGGAATCGGCGATCCCGCAGTCGACCTCATGCCGGCGTGGAACCTGCTGGACGACGAAGGGCGACGGGCGTACCGCTCCGCGCTGCGGGTGGATGATCTGACCTGGGAACGCGGCCGTGGCTGGGCCGTCGCGCAAGCGATCATGGCGCTCCCCTACTACCAGCACACCAATCCGGTGATGGCCGACACCGCTCGACGGACGCTGGCTGCGGCGGTCGCCTGAACGTCTCCTGCGCGGGTGCTGTCCGGTCACGTGTTTTACCAAAACTTGCCATCCCCGTTGCCAAACAGGAACTCCGGTGGCAACGTTATGCATCGATGACCGTTGAGCCACGGACGACGCAGTTCGCACGCCACGTCCGGGCCTACGCCCGCTCGGAGGACCTATGCCCTACGCAGGAGTCTCCTGGAGTGGCGATGGATATCGCCTCGCCGTACTGGACGACACAGGCGAACCGGTGGCCGCGCCGGCCTGGTTCAACGCCGCCGACGTCGACGCCATGATCGATCATCTGCACACGATCGGCGCACCTGCGGTCGTGGTGGACAGCACCAACGGCATTCTGGACGGCCGGATGATGGCGGCCGGCCTCGTCGTGTACCGCGCAGACCCGCATCTGCTGCCACCGCGACCCGACTTCGGCTCGGTGCCCGCCGATGTGCTCGCCCGCGCCGCCTGGCGTGACCTCGGAAGTCTGGTCAGGCTCGACCCCACCCGCGGCACGCAGACCGGCCGGGAGCACGTGCTGCGGCGCGACGAACAGGCCAGCGCCGCTGCGCTCGCCGCGATGGTCGACAAGCACCGCTGCGTGACCCACGGCGACCGGGGGCGGCCCACCCTGGCGCTGACCTTCGACGACGGCCCTGCGCCCGGGTACACCGCCCAGATCCTCGACGTGCTGCGCCGCTTTCAGGTTCCTGCGGTGTTCTTCTGCGTCGGGATGAACGCCGCGGCTCACCCCGATCTGCTGCACCGGATGATCGACGAGGGACACACCGTCGGAAACCACACCTGGTCCCACCCGTTCCTGCCCGAGCTGGCCCGGCACCAGCTGCTGGAACAGCTGGAGCGGACGAACGAGACGATCGAGAAGGCGACCGGCGCGGCGCCTAGGCTGTTCCGCCCGCCGTACGGCTCGCGCACCCCGGAGGTACTCGAGTGGCTACGGCCGGTCGACTCCACGATGGTGCTGTGGGACGTCGAACCGGTCGACTGGGCCATGCCCGGCACCGAGATCATCGCCGAACGCGTGCTCGACACCACCCGCAACGGCTCGATCGTCCTGCTCCACGACGGCGGCGGGGACCGGTCACAGGTCGTGGCGGCCCTGCCCCGCATCATCGAGGGCCTACTGGAACGTTCCTTCCGGTTCGTCGCGGTCGACGAGTTCGTCACCGGCGGGAGGTGAGCCGTGCAGACGCAGGGACTCACGAACTGGGCTGGCTCGGTCGTCTTCGGCGCGGCCCGGATCCATCAGCCAGACACCATCGACGAGGTACGGCGGTTGGTCGCCGGCGCACCTCGGATCCGGGCCCTGGGCAGCGGGCACTCGTTCAGCCTGATCGCGGACACCACGCACGATCTGATCCGGTTGGACAGCCTGCCGACGGTGCTGCACCTGGACGAGCGGAACCGGACCGTCACTGTCAGCGCGGGGATGCGGTACGCGGAGGTGGCCGCGGAGCTGCATCGGGCGGGATACGCGCTGTCGAACATGGCTTCGTTGCCACACATCTCGGTGGCCGGCTCCTGCGCGACGGGAACACACGGTTCCGGAGACACGCTGCGCTGCCTCGCCGCCGCCGTACGGGGCCTGCAACTGGTGGGCCCAGACGGCGAGCTGCGCGAGCTGCGGCGGGACG
Organism: Solwaraspora sp. WMMB762; assembly: GCF_049179115.1. NCBI lineage: Bacteria > Bacillati > Actinomycetota > Actinomycetes > Micromonosporales > Micromonosporaceae > Solwaraspora > Solwaraspora sp. WMMB762. The sequence continues at coordinate 5,011,071 of NZ_JBMHMD010000001.1, read as the reverse complement.
AGGACCGGATCTTCGGAGGATGCGTCGTCGCCCTGGGCGCGCTCGGTGTGGTCACGGCGCTGACCCTGGACGTCGAGCCAGCCTTTGAGATGAGCCAGCAGGTGCACGTCGGCGTTCCGCTCGACGAGATCATCGGCGAGCTGGACGCAGTCTTCAGTTCGGCCTACAGCGTCAGCGTCTTCACCACCTGGCACAGCGAGGAGGGCTCGGTCTGGCGTAAGCGCCGCGCCGGATGGGCGGAGTCGGGCTGGAACGGCGGTCGGCACGCCGAGCGGCCGATGCACCCGGTCGACGGAGTCTCGCCGGAGTTCAGCACGGAGCAACTGGATCGGCCGGGCCCGTGGCACGAGCGTCTGCCACATTTCCGCCCGGAGTTCATGCCGGGCTCGGGTGACGAACTGCAGTCAGAGTTCTACGTCCCGCGCGACCACGCCTCGGCTGCGCTGTCCGCGGTGCGTGGTCTCGCCGAGCGGCTGGCGCCGGTCCTGCAGATCGCCGAGATCCGTACGGTACGTGCCGACGACCTGTGGCTCAGCCCGGCTTACCGCCGTGACTCGGTGACGGTGCACTTCACCTGGGTCAGAAACTGGCCTGCGGTGCTCCCGGTCCTCGCCGAGGTGGAGAAGGCGCTGCGACCCTTCGACGCTCGGCCACACTGGGCCAAGCTGACTACCCTGGCCGGGCCCGACATCGTCGCGGGCTACCCGCGCGCCGCCGACTTCGCGGAGCTGATGCGGCACCTTGACTTCGCGGGCAAGTTCCGGAACGCATTTCTAGATGATCTTTTTCTGAATGGCGACGAAATCAGCGTAGCCGCCTCCGAGCCGGTCGAGTCACCGACTTTCGGCTAATCGCCAGAATCGCCAGAATCGCCAGCGTCTGGCGGTAGATTGCAGACAGCACCCCTAATGTCTACAAAGTCGGCTCCGGTCTCATGGTTACAAAATCGGATCGGCGGGTTGGTCACAGCCAGCCAGGGACAGTAGGCTTCATAAAGACATCGACGTTGGTCTTTTCGTTGGCCGCTGCAGAACGACAACGGAGTCGCACTGCCGGACATTTCGAGTACCGGGAGAATCAACCATGTCGCATCGCAACCCCGCACACCTCGTCGACCGTCGACCCACCTCGCCCACCCTGCTACGGATAGCCGCTCTCGGCGCGGCCGCCTGCCTCGCCGTCGGAGCCCTGACCGGCACGCTGGGCACGAATACGGCCACCTCGACCCCATCGACGGTCGCCTCCGACATCGACTGGCCGTGATCACGACCCGACTCGTACCACCACCGGTGTGCCGCTCCACATGGGGCGGCACACCATCGCGTACAGACGTTTCCAGATCATTGTCAGAGATTGCCAAAGTTTGCCAGATCGCTTAGCCTCGGGAACGTGCCCACACAGACCACACCGATGACGATCGGGGGAGTTCCATGGCGTACGCAGTGCCCTCCCAACCGTTGATCACCAAAAGTCGGCCAGGACGCACTCCGGACGACCCACTGCCGCACGGCCTGGCCGCAGCGCTTCCCGGAACGCCGCCGCTCCTGCCCCAGTCGGTCGACGAACACGTCCGCGCCCGCCCCCACGCCACCGCGGTACAGGGCGAGTCCGACAGCCTCAGCTACCGCGCCCTCGACGATTGGGCGGCGGCTCTCGCCGCACGGCTCACCGCCGCAGGCGTCGGCAACCGCGACACCGTCGCCGTGGTGATGGAGCCGTCGGTCGCCATGGTGGCCGCCGTCCTGGCCGTCTGGCGGGCCGGTGCCGCCTATGTGCCGATCGACCCTGCGCAGCCCGACCTACGGGTGGCGGCGGTTCTCGCCGACGCCGCCGTCGCCGCCGTCGTGACCAGCCCGGCCACCGAGCCACGGCTTCGAGCGGCCGGCCGGCCGCTCGTGGTCGCCCACCGTCCGGAGCCGGCCCCACAGCCGGGGCCGGCGGCCGAAGCCACAGCCGACGATCCCGCCTATGTCATCTACACCTCCGGGAGCACCGGCGAGCCCAAGGGTGTGCTCGTCACCCACGGCCAACTGGCCGCATCCACGGCGGCCCGCCGCCTCGTCTACCCGGGGGCGCCAGCCTTCCTGCTCGTCTCGCCGCTGGCCTTCGACTCCTCGATCGCCGGGATCTGGGGAACCCTGAGCGCTGGCGGCCGTCTGGTCGTAGCAGCAGCCGACGAGGTGCGCGACCCGGAGCGTCTGGTCCGCCTGGTGTGTCACCGCCGGGTGACGCACCTGCTCTGCGTCCCGTCGCTGTACGCGGTGCTGCTCGACGCCGCCGACCGTGCCGGCCCGGACGCCCTGCAGTCGTTGGACACCGTCATCACCGCTGGCGAGGCGCTGCCCGAAACTCTCCTGCGCCGCCATTTCGCCACGCACGGCCTCCGGGTGTGCCTGGTCAACGAGTACGGACCGACGGAGGCGACCGTCTGGGCCACGTACCGGCGGTTCACCGGGCCGGCCCCGGTCAGCATCGGCGGTCCGATCCCCGGTGGCCGGGTATATGTGCTGGACGACGACCTGCGCCCGGTCGGCCGTGGCGTCGAGGGCGAGCTGTTCGTAGGCGGTGCCGGCGTCGCTCACGGCTACCTCGGCCAACCAGAGGCAACGGAGAAGGCGTTCCTGCCCGACCCGTTCGACGCGACGCCCGGCGCGCGCATGTACCGGACCGGCGACATGGCGCGCTGGAACGACGAGGGAACGCTCGATTTCCTGGGCCGCCGCGACGATCAGATCAAGATCCGTGGGCACCGGGTGGAACTGGGCGCGGTGGACTCCGCGCTGCGGGCCGTGCCCGTCGTCCGGGACGCTGCGGTCCTGCCCGACGAAACGCGGACCGCGATGGAGGCATTCGTGGTCGCGGATCAAGCGGTGAGCGCGGAGAGCGTACGCCTGGAGTTGTTCCGGCAGGTGCCGGCGGCCATGGTGCCCGCCCGGATCCACGTCGTACCGGAGTTCCCGCTCACCGTCAACGGCAAGGTGGACCGTGAGGCACTACGCCGGTACGCCGCACACCCGACCCCGGCGCCGACGGCTCAGCCCACCCGTGACGGCGCCACCGCCCAGGTCGCCGCGGCATGGGCTGAGGTGCTGAAGGTCGCCGACGTCCCGGTCGACGTCAACTTCTTCGACCTCGGTGGCCACTCACTGACCATGTTCCAGCTGCAGGGCGCGTTGGAGCGGCGCACCGGGACGCGGCCGTCCGTGGTGGCGCTGTTCCGGCATACCACGGTGGCAGCCCAGGCGGAGCTGATCGGACGCGGTGGCACCGATACCGGGCCGGTCGACGACCCGCGTCAGGCGGTCGTGGAGCGCGCCCGAGCGGCGCGGGCCCGGCGGGTGCGGGCATGACGGCCTCCGGCGTGGACCCGCGCATCTGGCTGCAATCCGGCTCCGCCCCGGCGGGCGCACGACGACAACTGATCTGTTTCCCCCACGCCGGTGGCTCGGCGACGATGTTCCGCGACTGGCAGGCCCATCTGCCGGACAGCGTCGTGCACGCCGTCCGCTATCCCGGCCGGGCCGAGCGGATCGACGAGCCAGCGCCGGACGACCTGGTGCAGCTAGCCGCGCGGATCGCCGCAGCGGTACGCCCGCTGGCCGGCAGTCCGCTGGTCTTCTTCGGGCACAGCATGGGCGCGGCCGTGGCGCTGGAAACGGCCCGGCACCTGGAGACCGACGGTGTCCCGGTGGCCCATCTGTTCGCCTCCGGGTCACGCAACGCTCCACTGCCGGAGCCGGAGGAGTTGACGGAGGAGGAGCCCGACGACGACCCGACGACGATCGCACGGCTGATCAGCCTCGGGGGTACGGATCCCGAGGTGGCGGCAGACCCCTTCTTCCAGGAACTCGTACTTCCGTACATCCGCAGCGACGGTCGGATGTTCCACGCCTACGTCCGCGCGTTCCGGGTGGAGCCGCTGCTGCGCTGCCCGGTCACGACGATCGTAGGGCGCGAGGACGTCGACGCGGACTGTCGGCCGTGGCCGGAGCTCACCCGAGGCCCGTTCCACGAGGAGGTCGTCGCGGGCGACCACTTCTACCTGACTTCTGACCCACCGTTCGGCCTGCTCCGGGCCGGTGCCGCAGTGGGCTGAGAGGAGCGCCATGACCATGGTGGGTTCGCCCCTCGGACCGCCGCCGTTCGACCCGCAGCTCGCCGGACCGCTGCGCGACATTCTCGACGGCCTGCCGAGCATGACCGCAGACCAGATCAGCTTCCGGCGGGAGCTGTCGGCGGCCGGCCGGATGTCCGACGAGCAGATCCGTCGGGACGGTGCGTTCGACATCGAGGAGTTGACCGCCGCCGGGCCGCCCGGCGCGCCGGACATCTCCCTGCTGATCTGTCGTCCCACTGCGACGCCCGGTCCGTTCCCCGTCATCTACCACATCCACGGCGGCGGCATGGTGGCCGGTACCAGCCGCAGCCGGGAGCTGGACGGCGACCTCGACCGGGCGCAGGAGCTGGGGTTCGCGGTCGTCGCCGTGGAGTATCGCCTCGCGCCGGAGCATCCGGCGCCGGCCGGGCTGGAGGACTGCTACGCCGGGCTCGTCTGGATTGCCGAGCACGGAGCCGGGCGGTCACTCGACCCCTCCAGGGTTGTGGTCAGCGGCAACAGCGCCGGCGGTGGGCTGGCGGCCGGAGTCGCGCTGCTGGCCCGCGATCGGGGTGGACCGCGCCTGTTCGGTCAGATGCTGCAGTGCCCGATGCTCGACGACCGGTGCGAGACCCCGTCGGGGCGGCAGATGGACGGTGTCGGCCTCTGGGACCGGACCTCCAACCTGACCGGTTGGACCGCGCTGCTCGGTGAGCGCCGAGGCGGCGACGTCTCGCAGTACGTCGCTCCGGCACGGGCCGACGACCTGTCCGGGCTGGCGCCGATGTTTCTCGACGTGGGCTCGGTCGAGGCCCTGCGGGACGAGGCGGTCGACTATGCCAGCCGGGTGTGGCAGGCGGGTGGCCAGGCCGAGCTGCACGTCTGGTCGGGGGCCTTCCACAGTTTCGACGAGTGGGTGCCGGACGCGACCGTCTCGCGCGGGGCCCGGCAAGCCCGGGTGCAGTGGCTGCGTCGGCTGCTCACGGGGTGAAGATGGCCTGCAGAACCACGGCACCAGTGCCGTGAACGCGTACGGCGGGGTGTCCCGCCGTACGCGCCGGGTCATCGTGCGGAAACCACGTTCATCGCCGCGTCGGCCAGAAACTTGGCGGCCCAGTTGGGAAAGGCCAGCGGCTCGAAGCCCCCGGTCAGCGGGAAGGAGCCCGGCAACGCGCCCACCGCGGCCGGTTCCAGCGGCTGGCGCACCTGCAGTTCGGCCAGGCGCGCCAGCACCTGTTCGCAGCGTTTCGCGAGGGCAGCGTCGCCTTCTCGCCGGTGCAGGTCCCACCAGATCGTCACCATCTGGGCATCGCCGGTGAGGCATGCGTAGTCCGCCAGCGGTTCGAACCCGAGGCCGATCTCGCCCGGCAGCAGCGGGTACAACGGGCTGTCCAGTTCGGCGAGGCGGCGCGCGCACCGGTCCGCCGCAGCGCGGGCCTGCTCAGCGAGATCGTCGGCGAGCAGGTCGGCGCAGCGGGACAGCCCACGTAGGGCGTATCCGATGGTGTGGGTCCACGGCGTGTGGCTGGCGGAGAATGCCATGCCGTCGATCCAGCCGTCCGGCCGGACCTGCCGGAGGATCCAGTGCAGCGAGCGGCGGACCGCGGTGAGGACGGCCGGATCGCCGGTGGCCCGCCACAGCTCTGCCAGCGCCCAGGTGACCCGCGCCGAGTACGTGTTCGGGAAGTCGAAGTGGGAGAGCCAGGCACCGTCGGCACGTTGCTGGGTGAGCAGCCATCGGCCGGCGCGTTCGGCAGCCGCCTCGCTGGCGGTGTCTCCAATCGCCAGGAGACCGAAGATGATCTGGCCGACGTCGAAGACAACCGGCGGACCGTCGACGCCCATGCCGCCGGGGAACGCGCCGTCGGCGGACTGCAGCTCGAGCAGCCAGTCGCCGATCTCGCGGGCGCGCACGGCCAGAGCGGGTCGGTCCAGTACGCGCGCCGCGCGCAGCAGGGTCGGCACGAGATAGCCGCTGGTCTCCGGGTAGGGGGCCTGCCAGCCCTGCCGCAGGTCGTAACCTGCCGCGACCCCGCGTCGTCCGGTCGCGTCGTGCGCAGTCTCCACCCAGCTCATCGCGTCGTCGGCGATGCCGAGGATGTCGTTCGTCATGGATTGATTGTCGAGCTCCCCTGTCCACCCTGGCAAGTTTTTGGCACAATCAGGCAAAGGATGCGGTAAAGATTTGGCAAGAAGAAGGGGGAGTCATGACTGAGACACTGCTGCCGTCGCCGACGGTCACCGTGCAACGCATTGCCGGAAACATCGGTGCGGTCATCGGCGGCGTCGACGCCGCAGGCCCGTTGAGCGACGAGGTCGTCGCGCAGGTGCGGCAGGCCCTGCTCGATCACAAGGTGATCTTCCTGCGCGACCAGGAGCTCGACTACGACAGCCAGGTCGCCTTCGTGAAGCGATTCGGCGACCTGACCCTTGGCCACCCGATCTACGACAACGCCGAGGAGCAGCCGCACCTGCGGGCGATGGACTCCTCCCACGGCACCCGGGCCAACCACTGGCACACCGACCTGTCCTTCATCGAACGCCCACCCGCGGCGGCCTTCCTACATGCCAAGGTCATCCCGCCGGTGGGTGGCGACACCATCTGGGCCAACACCGCCACCGCGTACCAGAGCATGCCGGCCGAGCTGCGCGATCTCGCCGACCGGCTGCGGATCGTGCACAGCAACGACTCCGACTTCACCGACGACACCGTCGACTGGCGCGGCGACTACATCTCCAACCGGATCGAGACGGAGCATCCCGCGGTGCGGGTGCACCCGGAGACGGGGGAGCGCGCCCTGCTGCTCGGCGGATTCGCGCGTAGCGTGGTCGGTTACAGCCCGCAGGTCTCCCGCGAGCTGATCCACTCGCTTCAGGAGTACGTGACCAAACCGGAGCAGACAGTGCGGTGGCAGTGGCGCGTCGGCGACCTGGCCATCTGGGACAACCGTGCCACCGAGCACTACGCCGTCTACGACTACGGCACAGCGCACCGTCGGGCGGAACGGCTGACCCTGGTCGGCCCGACGCCGGTAGGTGTCGACGGGCGACCCAGCGTCGTGCTCTGCGGCGACACGACCGCCTACAGCAACGGTGCCTGAGACTACCGCTGGTGAGCCGCTCGGCCGGGACTCCGGCCGAGCGGCTCGTCAGTCTCCGGTCAGAGTGGTGGCCAGCGTCCGCCAGATCTCGGCGGCAAGCTCGACGTTGCGAGCCGACTCCGCCTCCTCGGCGAGCTCCCGCATCCGGTGCACACCGGCCTCCCGGTCGCCCCGGCGGATCTGCAGCCGGACACGCATGGCCTCGAACTTCAGGCGGTCGCGGAAGGAGAGCAGCGACTGCTCGGCTGCGACCCGCTCCGCCATCTCCCACGCCTCGTCCAGGCGGCCCTCCTCCACCGCGAGGTAGACCCAGAGCGTACGGAGCTCCTGCTGATGCAGCTCGGTACCGACCAGGCTGACGACCGTGGCCGCCTCCTGTAGCCTGGCCCGCACCTCGTCCAGCGGCGGCGGGCTCACCTGGAGACCGAGTGAGGCTGCGGCCAACCGTAACCGCATCCACAGCACCAGGTCGACGTGGCTGTCCAACCGGTCGAGAGCGCGTTCCAGCAGCCGCCGGCCCCCGGCGTGATCGCCCTGGCGGGTGCTGACCGTGGCCGCCGCCCAGAGCGCTTCGACGTGCGCCGTGCCCTCCACGTTCTCGGTCAGCTCACACAGCAGCTCGGCGTGTGCCTGCGCGGCCGCCAGCTCCCCTACCTCCGCCTCGATCGCGACGAGGGCCTGCAGGGCACCCGTACGGGCAGCTTGTGATGCCTTTTCGGACAGCTCATGCGCCCGCTGCGCGTACTCCCGCGCCTGCGCGGTGTGGCCGAGCGTGCGGGCGCAGCGGGAGAGGCCAGTGCAGGCGCGGGACCACAGCTCAGGCGACGCCAACGACTCGCTGAGGTCGACCAGCTCCTTGAGCAGGACGTACTCCTCCTGCTGCCGGCCCTCGCCGCGACGGATCTCGGCCAGCAGCCAGAGCGCCTGCCACCGCAGCGCGGGGTCGAGGTCGGGTGTCTCGTGCAGGGCATCGGCCAGCGACTCCGCCAGGTTGGCGTCGTTCGCCGCGGCCACCACCGCAGCCAGGAGCTCGGCGAACGCGGAGTGCCGCGGGGTGCCGACGCCGTCGTCCGGGCTTTCGAAGGCGGAGACCGACACGCCGAGCCGGCGTGCGAGGTTCTCCACTACCCGGTGCGTCGGCGGCCGTGCGCCGGACTCCAGCCGGGACAGATATCCGGTGGACATGACCCCGTCTGCGAGCGCCGCCTGAGACAGGCCACGCTCGGCGCGAAGAGCCCGGAGGCGTTGTCCGAATTCGGGTTGTTCGAGCATGGTCTTCCTTGAGTCGTCAGCTCCATCAACGACGACCTGTCGTGATGGCAAACGTTAACGGCCAGGGGTTGCCCCCAGTGACTGGGGCTCGCCGTGTTTGACCAGCAAGCGGGGCGCCCCCGCTCAACCGGCGGCGGCCCGGACGCCTCCCGGGAGCCTGTCGCGCGCCCGACCCTGCCGGTCGGCGGCGAGGAAGGCCGTGGCAGCCGCGGTCAGGATCGCACAGGCGAAGAAGACGTTGGTGAACCCGAGCCATTCGGCGACCACTCCGGCGGTGGCACCGCCCAGCAGAATGCCGATCTGGAACGAGCTGGTGTAGAGCGAGGAGGCCATACCGACCCGGTTGCCCATCGCGTCCTGCAGGATGGTCACCGGGATGCTCAGCACGATCGCGGTCCAGAGCGCGTTCGGCACCTGCAGCAGCACCAGCGCGAGCTTGGTCTGCACGAACGGGAGCGCGACGAAGAAGATCGTGGCGCAGGCGGTGGCGGCGAGCATGAGGCGCCCCTTGCCTATCCGGTCCGCGTATCGCCCGAGCACCAGGATCACGCCGACCTCCAGCGCCGCGCAGAGCCCGAGCAGCAGTCCGACGAACCCGGCGTTCAGGCCCAGGTCGCGAGTGATGAACAGGGCGACGTTGATCTGATAGATGTTGTTCACCGTCAGCATCAACAGCACGGCCAGGATGAGTAACCACAGCGACCGACCGATGCCGGCGAACGGGTTGCCCCTGGCCTTGTTCTTGGTAACGGTATCGGTCAAATCGGGCAACAGCCAGCGGCACAGCACGCCCGAGGTCATGTAGAGCGCCCCGGTGAGCAGGTACAGCGCGGTGAAGCCCCGCGCGTCGATGAGGAAGAACCCCAGCGGCGGGCCGACGATCCAGCAGGTCGACGTGATCGAGCGCAACACCGAGTTGAGCAGGGTCGGGTTCAGCGAACGGGCGGAGGCGAAGTCCCGGTTGTAGGCGAAGATCTGCGCGAAGCCGGATCCACCGATGGCGAAGAAGACCGCGCCGATGGCGAACAGCACGTAGTAGTCGCGGATCGTCGAATAGGCCAGCGCGCCAGCCGCGGAGAAGAACGGGCAGAGCATCAGCAGGGTGCGCCGGTTACCGGTGCGGTCCGACAGCGCGCCCAGGCTCAGGCCGGCCGCCACCTCCAGCAACCCACGGCCGGTGAAGAAGAGTCCGATCAGCAGCGGGGTGGCCCCGATCGCCGTGGCCAGAAAGAGGCTGGTCGAGGTGTTGACCAACGCGCCGCCGAGGCCGACGAGCGCGGTGTTCACCATGAGGCCGCGCAGCGCGCCGTCGTTGACGAGTTGCGTGAAGCCGGTGCTCTTGCTCGCCACCGCGGTCACCTGGTGCCCGTGGAGGTCAACCTCGCCAGGTACTCAGTGCAGGACGGCAGGCCGCGGTCGCGGATCTCCTGCTCGATCAGGAAGATGTCATGGTCCGGGCGGAGGCGGGTGATCGGGGTGTCGTACTTGGCCGCGAAATAGTGATGGTTGGCCTTCGCGCTGCGGGTGTCCTCCTTGGGGTGCGGACAGTGCACCGCCACCGCGTCCCGGCTCAACAGGAAACGCGCCCCCCCGCGATGAAGGCGGTACGCCAGGTCGACGTCCTCCCCGCCCCATGACCGGTACGCCTCGTCGAACATCCCGACCGCACGGGCCTGCGCCGTGTTCACCGAGACGTTGCAGGTCCAGAAGACCAGCCAGGGCGCCGCCAACTCCCACAGCCGCTCGCCGTACCGGTGGTAGTACCACTCCCGTACGTCGGGCAGGGTGTCGTCCCGTGACAGCCGCTCAATGGTGCCGTCCGGGTCGGCCGGGTCGATCCGATCGGCGGCTGCGCGGATGTCGTCGGCGAAACCCCGTACGTAGCCGATGACGGCGGCCGGGCCGGCTGTGCTCTCATGGGCGGCGCAGTGCGCCGCCAGCGCGCCAGAGCCGAGCACCACCCCCGAGTCGACGAAGACGCTCACTGGGGCGCGTGCGGCCCGCAGACCCAGGTTGCGGGCCTGGGCGACGCGGAAGCCCTCGTCCTCCTGGAAGAAATACCGGATCCGGAGCCGGTCGTGGTAGCCCGCGACCAACGCCTCGGTACCGTCGTTCGAGCCGTCGTCGCAGACGATCACCTCGAAGTCGTCGGCGGACAGGTCCTGCCGGATGAACGAGTCGAGGGTGTGCCGGAGCAGGGTGATCCGGTTGTACGTCGGCACGATGACGGAGCAACGCTGCGGTGTAGTCATCAAATTCGTCCCTCTTCTTATCGTGGCCAGGCGAGCCGGAGATCTCACCCCGACGATCGGGCGCCGGACAAGCCGAGTACGCCGAGCCCGGCAAGTTGGCAACTCCAACGAGCCGCACGCACCCTCACCAACCCAACTTTGCCACAGGTTGCCAAAATTTGCCTAGCTGTGCAGACTAAACGGGTCATCCGCCGACTCACGAGAGGACTTCTCATGACCGACGCCGGCCGTCCCGCGCAGGCACCCGCCGCACCGACCCGGCGGGTGCTCGTCGGCGCCTGCGGGATGGGCAACGGGCACGCCTCGCGCCAGCTGAACCTGGTGCGTCAGCTGCAGGAACGCGGACATCGAGTGGCCCTGGTCACCTTCGGCGACGGGGTCACCGCTCTCAACGACGCCTTCCCCTCCCACGTGCCCATCGCCGAACCCACCCACTTCCCCGGCGGCTGGGTCGCGATGACGCCGACCGGCATCGACATCACCCGCAGCGCCGCCAACGGACGGGAGCTCGACCCGCGGGGCGATGCCTGGAACTTCGCCCTCTGCGAGCAGGTCGCCGAACAGCTTGGCGACGCGCCCGAGGTGGTGCTGACCGATTACGAGCCAGCCAGCGCGCAGATCGCCTACCTGGTGGGTGCTCGCCTGATCACGACCGAGCAGCAGAGCAAGTTCCTGTTGTACCGCACGCCAGACGCCGGCGGCTACACCCGCTGGCACGAGGCGGCCAAGTTGAGGTACTTCTTCCCGGCCGCGGACGACCGGATCGCCTCCTCGTTCTTTCCACTGGAGTGGGAGCGTGACGAGCGGTACGAGGGTCAGGTCATCGAGCCGATCCTGCGCCCGGACGTGTTGTCGATGACGCCCGAGGTCGACGGGACCTCCGTGGTCGTCTACCTGTCGCCGTACGCCGCGATGCGCCAGGAGCCCGCCGAGTTTCTTCGCGTGCTCGCCGGCTTCCCGGAGGTGACGTTCACTGTCTTCAGCAAGACGCCGATCGGTGACGCACCGCAGAACGTGGTCACGTCCCTCTTCGACCGTCCGAAGTTCACCGAGGCACTACGCACCTGCTCAGCGGTGGTCGCCACTGCTGGTCACCAGCTGCTGTCCGAGTGCCTGTACCTACGCAAGCCGGTCCTGGCACTGCCGTTCGACGTCTACGAGCAGCAGTTCAACGCGATGATGCTGGACCACTGCGGGATCGGTGTTCATGGCGGCGGAGAGCTCTCGGTCGACCAGCTACAGCGGTTCCTCGACCAGCGGCCCGCCTTCGCCCAGGCCGCCGACCGGCTCGCCACGCGTCAGTTCACCGGCTCGTCGGCCGATCTCCTGAACCGCTTGGGGTTGTGAGCCGCGTGCCTGCACGCGACGCCCTGGCAGGTGCCGAACCGACTGGGCCGGAGGGGCAAGATTCCTGCCAGCACCTCCGTTAATCAGGGAATCCTGCCTGACAAGTTTGTCAAACTGCGGAGGGAGAGGCACACTTCAGGTCCCACAGCGCTCGAGGTCGGTGCTACCCGGGCCGCTCCAGGACGAGGGTGAGATGCTCGAACAACCGGCATTCGGCGAACACCTGCGGGCCATGCGCGTCAAGCGAGGGCTCTCGCAGGCTGCCCTGGCCGGCGACGGGATGTCCACCGGGTATCTCTCCCGTCTCGAGTCGGGCGCCCGCCGGCCGAACAGCCGGATCGTCGGGTACCTGGCGGAGCGGCTCGGCGTGCCGGTCGCTGAGCTGGCAGCGCCCTCGGTCGGCGGGTCCGGCCCACCGTCCACGCAGACTTCGTCGCTCGTCCAGTTCCTCGCCGAGGCTATCTCCACCTCCGCTGACGACGGGACGACCGAGCAACTCGCCGAGGCGCTGCACGACACCGACAGCTGGGACCCGGCACTGCGCTGGCAGGCGTTGTGGCTGCTGGCCCGCACCTTGAACGGCAAGGGTCGCCACGACGAGGAGCTCACCCTGCTCACCGAGCTGACCCAGCTCAGCGACGAGCTGGGTGCGCCGCAGCTGCGGGCCCGGGCGTACATCCAGCTGTCCCGCTGTATGCGCCTGCTCGGCGACAACGAGTCGGCCCGCAAGCACGCGATGACGGCGTGGCAGGCCGCCGAGGGCCTGTCGGTGGCGGACCGGGCCGGTGCCCTGCACGCACTGGTCTCCGCAGAGGCTGAGCTCGGCCGGCTGACCGAGGCATGGACCCATGCCGACCAGCTCTGCAGACTGACCGAGCAGGCAGCGGGCACGCTGCAGGTCGAGGCGCTGTGGGCGGCGGCCACTGTCCGCATCCGACAGGGCGACTATCGAGCCGCCCAGGATCTGCTCGAGCGTGCGCTGCTCGGGCTCGACGGCCGCCAGGACCTGCTCCGGTGGATCCGGCTACGACTCGCAGCGGCTTCCCTCTATCTCCAGCTCACTCCCGCCCTCACCGAACCCGCGCAGGCGCTGCTGGACGAGGTCACCCCGGTGCTACGGGTGGTCGGCACCGAGCTGCACGCCCAACAGCTGACCGCACTGCGCGCCCACCTCGCCGTCAAGCAGGACCGACTGGACGAGGCTCGAGCGATCTGCGCGCAGATCGACGGGCAGGCGCTGCTGCTGTCGTTCCGGGACCGCATCCGGTTTCAGGCGCTGTGCTGCCGGCTGCGCATCCTCGACGGCGATCACGAGCACGGCGTGCGCACACTGAAGGACCTCGCGCAGCAGGCGCAGGAGGCGCGCAACCCGGAACTCGCAGCAGAGGTCTGGCGCACCATCGCCGAGACGCTGACCCAGGACATCTCCCAAACCACTGCCGGAACGGGTACCCGCTGACCAGGGTTGCCACTCTTGGCAACCGGTGGCAACATGGCAGAGGTTGGCGCTAGCCATGCAGATGTGTCGCCAGCCGACGGGAGGCACTCCGTGCAGACCAATCCGATACCGCCGGTGGGGCCCGCCCGTCTCGACGAGGGCCTGCACCAGCGGGTGGCCCGGACAGCCCGGTGCCGGCCCGGGTCCACGGCGCTGGTCGCCGAGGATCGCCACATCAGCTACCGCGAGCTGGACGCCACGGCGAACGCCTGGGCCGCCCGGCTCGCCGCCGAGGGCGTGACCGCGGGCCATCAGGTGCCGATCGTCCTGCCACGCGGGACGGACCTCGTGCTCGCTCTCCTCGCAGTACTCAAGACAGGTTCCGCCTATGCGCTGCTGGACCCGGCTTGGCCCGCAGCACGCCTGCGGGAGGTCACCGCAGTGCTCCACGCGCCGCTGCTGATCGCCGCCGAGCCGGTCGCCGGGCCCGACCTCCCGGTGTGGACACCTCCGGTGGACGAGGCAGCCGCACCGTCCGGATTCCGGCCCGCCGAAGTCAGTGGGGACACGGCGTGCTGTGTGTTCTTCACCTCGGGAACCACCGGACGTCCGAAAGGCGTGCTCACACCCCACCGCGCCACCGCCCGGCTCTTCGCGGTCGACACCTTCGCCACCTTCGACGAAAACACTGTGATCCCGCTGGCCGCGCCGGCGCCATGGGACGCGTTCTCCCTGGAACTGTGGGCGGCACTCGCCAACGGCGGCACCTCGGTGATCGTCACGGAGCCATACCTGACCGCCGACGGGCTGCGCGACGGCATCCGCCGGCACGGGGTTTCCACCACCTGGCTGACCAGCAGCCTGTTCAATATGCTGGTCGATGAGGACCCAGATGCGTTCGCCGGGCTACGCCTGCTGATGATCGGTGGAGAACGTCTCTCACCCACCCACGTAGGCCGGTTTCTGCGCCGCCACCCCGGCATCGTCCTACTCAACGGATACGGTCCGGTGGAGTGCACCGTGTTCGCCACCACCCACCCGATCTCACCGGCCGACGCCGAACACCCGGACGGGGTGCCACTGGGCCGTCCCGTCCCGGAGACCGGGGTGCACCTCCTTGATGGCAGCCGGCCGTGCGCGGACGGCGAGATCGGCGAGATCTGCCTCACCGGCACCGGGCTGGCGCTGGGCTACGTCGGTGACGAGGAGCAGACCGCGCGCAAGTTCGTGACGATCCGGGTCGGCGACCAGGAGATACGTGCGTACCGCACCGGCGACCTCGGGGTCCGAGACGCCAGCGGGCTGCTGCACTTCCGTGGACGCGCCGACCGGCAGGTGAAGATCCGCGGCCATCGCATCGAGCCGGCGGAGATCGAGCGCAGGATCATCGCCCTGCTACCGGTACGCTCCTGCCGGGTGGTGGTCGACCGCACGGGCGGCGCTGAGCCTCGGCTGATCGCCTGGTGTGTGCCAGAGCAGCCGGATGACCCGCTCGGAGAGGCGCTACCGGTACTCCGTGAGGCGCTTCCCGCCTATCTGTTGCCCGCCGAGATCCGGACGATCGCCGCCTTTCCGGTGACGCCGCAGGGCAAGCTCGACGAACGGGCTCTCCTGTCACGCGCCGTCGCCGTCGGTCGCCATGCCGCCGGTAACGGGCACGTCGATCGGCCGGCCGGCATGGCTGTCGTCGTCGCCGAGGTCTTCGCCGAAGTGCTGGGCCGCACCGGGGTGCCGCTGGACGTGTCCCTCAGCGACCTGGGCGGTAGTTCGCTGGACATGGGCCGGGTCTGCGCGCGCCTGGCAGATCGGCTGGAACGGCCGGTCCCGCTCGCCCAGCTCCTCGACCATCCGACCGTCACCGGGCTGGCCGGCTGGCTGCAAGGAGCCGACCCCGGTGCACGGGCGGACACCGGTGCACGGGCGGACACCGGTGCACCGGCGGACACCGGCGACGCCGAGGTGGGCGTCGTCCCGCTCACGCCCATGCAGCTGATCTTCCTGACCCGGCATCTGCTCGACCCGACGGACCTGACCTCGCACTGTCTACTGACTTGGGTGATCGACGGCGAGCTCGACCACGAGGCGCTCGAGTCCGCGATCGCCGCGACGCACGCCCGGCATGAGCCGCTGCGCGCGGCCTACCTGGGCGATCCCCGGCCGATGGCACGCATCACCGAGGTCGACCCGCCGCCGCTGGAGAGACTGCCAGCGCAGCCGTCCGTGCCAGCCGCCATCGCGGCGTTGCGTGCGCTCTTCACCAGCGAGCTGCTGATTGAGGATGCGGATGTGTGGCGGGTGGCCGTGTCACCGGCCGGGGACGCGACCGTGCTCGGGATCGTCGTGCATCACATCGCGTTCGACGGCTGGTCGGAGTCGGTGCTCGCCCGGGACCTGGCGGCGGCGTACAACGCCGCCCGGCGTGGTGCGCCGCCGCCGGACCAGCCCGCGCCGCCGGCACTCGCCCGCGCCTACGGCGACTACATCGAGCGGCTCGCGATGAGCGGCCTGGTGGACCAGCGTGAAAGGTTGCGGATCGAGCTCGCCCGGGTGCCGTCCCTGCACTGGCCGGTCTTGCCCGGACCGGATCAGGTCGCCGGCACCGGCCTCGTCGAGGTATCCATCGAGCCGGACATGGTGGCCGCAGTTGACGCCGAAGCCAAAGCCGCTGGTGTCAGCCGATTCGCGGCGTTGCTGCACCACTACGCGGTCTCTCTCGCCGAGGTCACCGGGCAGCGGGACTTCGCCGTGGGCATCCCGGTCGCCCAGCGGCACGGAGCCCGCTCGGAGCTCGCCGTCGGGTGCCACATCGCGATGCTGTGCCTGCGGCTGCGCGGCGCAGCGCTCGGTGAGGGACCGGGCGCCCTACGGGCGGCCCAGCGCGACTTCGCAGCGGCGTTCTCGGCACAGGACGTGACGTTTCAGGACATGCTGCGACTGCTCGATCTGCCCGGCGGCAGCCGACCACCACTGTTCCAGAACCTGTTCGCCGTGCAGGACAACGCGCCCGGGGAGCTCGCACTGGAGGGGGCCCGGACCACCTTCGTCCGCCAGCCCTATCTTGACCTACCGCTCGAACTGCACGCGGAGATCTGGCCAGGCGAGGACGGCGGGTTGCGGCTGACGCTGTACTTCCGGCGCGACGTGATCGCCGAGTCGACCGTCGAAGAGATGAGCAAGCGAATAGGCGAGCGGATCCGCACGCTCTGATCACCGCGGTGTCAGGCGAATCGGCAGCGTCTCGGGCCCAGCGACCGCGATGGACCGCACCCGGTGCGCCGGACCGGCCGGTTCGATGAGCCGGATCCGGTCCAGCAGTTCGCTGTACAGGATCCGCATCTGTGCGCGGGCCAGCGTGGCGCCCAGACAGAAGTGCTCCCCGATACCGAGCGCGAGATGACGGTTGGGGGTACGGCCGATGTCGAAGTGGTCCGGGCTGACGAAGACATCTTCGTCCCGGTTGGCCGACGCGACCCAGAGCACCACCCGATCACCGGCCGCGATCCGCTGATCGCGGATGACGCAGTCCCGGGTGGCCGTCCGCATGCTGTGCGTGGCACTTGACGTCCACCGCAGCACCTCCTCGACGGCCGTCGGCAGCAAAGACCGATCGGCACCGAGCCGCTCCCACTGGTCGGGGCGCGCCAGGAACGCGGCCATTCCGCCAGCGATCGCCAGCCGCCCGTTCTCGGTGGCACCAACGATGTTCTCGCAGTTCAGCAGGACTTCTTCCTCGGTGAGCAGGGCACCGTCGATGGTGCCGCCGAGCAGGGCACTGACCAGGTCGTCGGCCGGCTCGACGAGGCGACGCTCCATCAATCCGATGAAGTAGTGCATCAGCTCCTGGTGCGCGGCCAGCGAGACACCCGCCTCGAATGCCTCGTTGGTCCAGCGGAACAGCTTCTCGTGGTCGTGTTCCGCAACGCCCATGATGGAGCCGATCAGATACATCGACAGCCGGCCTGCGACGTCCTGCACGAAGTCGACGACCGGCTCGTCGACCACCCGGGCGAGGATGGCGCGCACCGAGTCACGCATCGACTCTTCCAGCCATCGGACCGAGCGGGTGGTGAACCAGCCCGCGACGACCGCGCGCAGTTGCCTGTGCCGGGGCGGGTCCGTGAGTGCCAGCGTCATACCGCCGCCAGGGTCCTCGCCCCGGTAGGCGGGGCGCAGTAGCACACCGCGGCGGGACGAGAATGTCTCCGGGTCGCGGTAGACGGCTCGGACGTCCTCGTACCGAGTCAGCGACCAGAATGCCGGCAGGTCGCCGTCGGGATGGCGCAGCACCGGCGCGTGGTGGCGCATCCAGCGCCACACCCGGTGCGGGTCGCCCTCGGCGTGCAGCACCGGATCGGTGAGCCGGTGCAGGCAGACGGGCTCGTCCAGCAGCCGGGTCGGCTCAGCGGCGTGCGATGTGGATCGCATCCTCTTCTCCATCCCGTCGGATCAACTTTGTGCCAAGCTTGTCAAGAGGTTGCCATAAATTGCCTAGTGCGGCAATGTTGGGTTCGGCACTGATCGCCGCATCTTCCTCCGGAGGTCGTCCATGGAACGGGACCGCGCTCTCGACGTCGCTGTGACCGGGGTGTCCGCCCGTCTGCCGGGCGTGACCGACCTGGACTCGTGGTGGGACGCCGTTAAGGGCGGGGCGGTCCTGACCCGCCGACTGACCCGCGCCGAGTTACTCGACGCCGGCGTGCCGGCCGAAGTCGCCGGCGCGGCGGGCTACGTCCCCGTCCGCGGTGTACTCGCCGACGTCGATCGCTTCGACCACCGGCTGTTCGGTATCAGCGCCCGTGACGCCGAACTGATGGACCCACAGCACCGGCTGATGCTCGAGGTCGCCTGGTCTGCCCTGGAGGATGCCGGGATCACGCCACAAGCGGCACCCGGCGACAGTACCGGCCGCAACATCGCCGTCTTCACCAGCGGCAGCGGCAGCGGCTACCTGCGAGCCATGCTCTCCGGCGGACCACTCGACCCGCTCACCCTGGACCAGGCCCTGCACGGCACCGAACCGGACTTCATCGCCAGTCTGATCGCCTACAAGCTCGGGTTGACCGGCCCGGCGCTGAGCGTGCAGACCGCCTGCTCCTCCTCGCTGGTTGCCGTGCACTTCGCCACGCAGGCCCTGATCAACGGCGAATGCGACACGGCCCTGGTGGCGGCCGCCGGCATCGACTTCCCGCAGGGCGGCCACCTGCACGTCGACGGCGGCATCCAGTCGGCCTCCGGGCAGTGCCGGCCGTTCGACGAGCACTCCGACGGTGTCGTGGCCGGTTCCGGGGTAGTGGCCGTGGTGCTGCGCCGGCTCGCCGACCTCGGCGACGGCCCCGATCCGTACGGAGTTCTGCTCGGCGGTGCGGTCAACAACGACGGCGCCGCCAAAGTCGGCTACTACGCGCCCTCACTGACCGGTCAGGAGGAGGTGATCCGGACCGCCCTGGCCGTCGCCGACGTGCCCGGATCATCCATCGGCTATCTGGAGGCGCATGCCACCGGTACCCGGATCGGCGATCCAATCGAGTGGGCCGCGGCGAGCGCGGCGCTGGCTGCCATGGGTGCCGCACCGGGCCAGGTCGCCGTCGGCGCGCTCAAGGCCACCGTCGGCCACCTCGACGCGGCGTCCGGCCTGGCCGCGCTGATCAAGGCGATGCGGGTGGTCAGGGACGGCGTCGTCCCCCCCGTCGCCGGGTTCACCGCGCTCAACCCGCTGCTGGACGCCGAAGGATCGCCACTGCGCGTGCCGACGGCTGCGGAGCCCTGGACCGGGCCGGTCCCCCGGCGCGCTGGGATCAGCTCGTTCGGCATTGGCGGCACCAACGCTCACATGATCGTCGAGGCACCGGAGCCCGCGCCGGCCCGGCCCGTGGCACCCGTCCGGGACCGGGTGGTCATTCTGTCCGCCTCTGATCCGGAGGCCCTCGACCGGACGGTGGAACGGACGACAGCGCACCTGCGCCGCGAACAACCGGACCTCGCCGACGTCTCCGCAACTCTAGCCGTCGGTCGCGCCAAGCTGCCGGAACGCCTGGCGGTGGTTGGCCGCGACAGCGCCGAAGTCGCCGAACTGCTGCAACAGCGCTCGCTGCGCACACGTGGCCGCGCGCCGGCCGGGCCGGTTTCGGTGGCCTTCCTACTGCCCGGCCAGGGCTCGCAGCGGCCGGGGATGGCTACCGGGTACGCAACGGCGCTGCCCGGATTCAGCATGGCGCTGCAGGAGTGCCTCGCCGTGTTCCACGATGAGCTGTCCGAGCGGCTGCGCCGCGCGCTGTTCGACCCCGCCTTCCCGGCCGACGAGCTAGCCCGCACAGAGCTGGCACAGCCGGCCCTGTTCGCGGTCGGCTACGCCGCCGGGCGTGCCCTGACCGGTCTCGGCATGGCACCATGCGCTCTCCTCGGCCACAGTCTCGGTGAGATCACCGCGGCGTGTCTCGCCGACGTACTCGAGCTCGCCGATGCCGCTCGCTTCGTCGTCATCCGAGGGCGTGCCATGCAGTCCTGCCCGCCGGGCGCAATGCTGGCTGTCGGCTGCGATGCCGACACCGCCTGGGACCTGATCGCCGAATCGGGCGCCAACCTGACGCTGGCAGCGGTCAACAGTCCGGCCAGTTGCACCCTCGCCGGCACCGAACAGGAGGTGGAACGGCTGCGCCGGCACATCGGCGACCGGGTCTTCGCCCGCCGGCTGCACACCAGCCACGCCTTCCACTCCCGGCTGATGGAGCCTGCGGTGCCCGAACTGGCTGGGGCACTCACCGGGGCGGCTCTACGTCCGGTGACGACACCGCTGGCCGGAAACCTGACCGGGGAGATTGTTCCAGTCGGCGGCACCGTCACCGTCGCCGCACTGGTAGAGCAGGTGTGCCGGCCCGTACTCTTCGGCGACGCCGTCGCCGCGCTTGCCCGGCAGCATCCGCACTGCGTAGCTGTGGAGGTCGGCCCTGGGCAAGCCCTCGCCACTGCGACCGCAGCCGCCGGGCTGACCGCAGTGCCGCTCGATCCCGGTGGCGGGGACCCCGGCCGGTCGATCCTCGAGGCCCTCGGCCGGCTGTGGACCCTGGGCGTGCCGGTGCCGCCACACGCCCTCGGGGCTGGCGAAGGCCGGCGCATCCATCTGCCTGGCTACGCCTTCGCCGGGCCCCGCCTGCTCGCACCCGAGGTGAACCGCAGCCCGGCGGTAACGGCCACCACCGCTACCACAGCTACCACGACCCCCACGGGCAATCCCGATCCCGAGGTGACGGTGCCGAAGCTCTGGGCCGAGGTACTCGGGCAGGACGATCTCGCCAAGGACGCGGACTTCTTCGCCCTCGGCGGCGACTCCCTGCTGATCACCCAGCTGGCCCGGCGCATCCATGACGAGTTCGGCGTCCGCGTCCCGCTGCGCGAACTGCTGGCCGGCCGGACGCTCGGCCGACAGACCGCGCTGGTCCACAAAGCCCTGACGAGCATCGCCAACGCCTGAGAAGGCGCGGCATCACCACCCCGTCCGACGGCGCCTCCGTACCGGACCATGCGGATGTCGTGAACGTGTCTCCGCACTCCTGCCGTGACTTTCCAGTACGGAAAGTCACCGCTACTCTTTCCGTACTGGAAAGAGAGGAACCTATGGTCATCTTCCCCGACGACCCCACGCCGGATGAGGCGACGAGGGCCTTGACATCGATCGAGCGGATGAAGCAGTTCGGGCTGAGCAAGGGCCTGTACTCGCGATGGTTCGCCGCAGCCGTGTCATCGTGGTCCGCCACCATGGCTGTCGCCACCGTCTACGACGGCCCACTCGCTACATGGAGCGTCGCCACCCTTCTCATCGCCGGGCTCGTGGCCCTCGGCGCGTGGCGGCACCGCGTCGTGGCGCGGGTGAGGGCCATGCACGGCACTGCCGAAGCCCTCGCCATCGTCGTGGCCGTACCGCTGGTGATGCTCGGACTCGGATTGTTCGCAGCTCAGGCGTTCGACGCATCCCGGCAGTGGTGGATCCCGTCGGCGTCCGGGGCGGTCGCGGGTCTGGTGCTCTTCACGGTGCTCGAGCTTCTGCGCCATTCGACTCGACGAAGGGTCACGGGACGACCGTCATGAGTGCCTGTACCCCCGCGTCGGCAGAGACGCCGTGGTGACCGTGCCCCGCCTCGATCCGGTCATCCACGCACCCCACCGCCTGCACATCTGTTCCCTGCTGACCCCTCTGGACGAGGCCGAGTTCCAAGTGCTGCGAGAGGCACTCGGGATCAGCGATTCGGCACTGTCCAAGCACATCAAACAGTTGGAGGATGCGGGCTACCTCAGGCTGCGCAGGGCTACGCTCAACGGTCGCCGACGGACGTGGGCGCAGCTTACGCCTACCGGACGGCAGGCCTTCGCCGCACATGTCGATGCGCTGACCGAGATCGCATCGCTCGCGCACAGCTCCCAGTAGTGTCGTGTGATGCCGACGCCGCGAGCGGGGCGGCCCGTCGGCTCACGGATCGAGACCACGATCGAGGCCTGCCCAGGGATCGCGGCCTGCACGGCTCGCTCCGGCACACCGGCCGCCTGACCGAACCGGTCAGCCGCGACAGACCTAGACCCGGGCAGCAGACGGGCGGGTGCAGAGGCTGCGGCCAGGCGGAGTAGGGTTGGCCCTTGACGGGCCGTTAGCTCAATCGGCAGAGCTGAGGACTTTTAATCCTTAGGTTCTGGGTTCGAGTCCCAGGCGGCCCACTCGAGAGGGCTACCCAAACGGAAGACATCCCAGGAGCTTGAATGTCAAGCAGCAGCTTCGTTGAGGTGATGCGACCACGCGGTCGCCTCGTCGTAGACGGTGCCGGTCTTCAGGCATCCGTGGAGGATGCCGACGAGCCGGTTGGCGAGCTGACGCAGCGCGGCGTTGTAGCCGGCGCCACGGGCTCGTTGCCGGTCGTAGTAGGCGCGGGCACCCGGGGATGTGTGCAGGGCGGAGAACGCCTGCGTCATCAGGGCGTCGATGAGTCGGTCGTTGTGCACGAACCGGGCCGCGACGGTCCTCTTCTTCCCGGACGCGCGGGTGATCGGGCTGGTCGCGGCGTAGTTCTTCCGGGCCTTCGCGGTGGCGTAGCGGTCGTGGTCGTCACCGAACTCGGCGAGCACCCGGGCGCCGAGGACGGCACCCAGTCCGGGCTGGGACAGGATGATCTCAGCGTCCGGGTGCCGGCCAAAATGGTCCTCCACCTGCCCTTGCAGGGCCTTGACCTGTTCGTTGAGGGTGACCAGCAACGCGACCAGGGCACGTACCGACGCGGCGTACGCGGCGGTGACCACGGCGGGCTGGCCGAGGTGCTCGGCGCGCAGCGCGGCTTGGATCGTGGCCGCCTTGGCCGGGATGTCGCGGCGGCGGGCCCGTTTGAGGGCCGCGCTGATCTGCGTCAGGCTCAACCGGGCGGCGGCCGCCGGGTCGGGGGCCTTCGCGAGGAGTTCCAGGGCGTCCGGGGCGTCGAGGTCGGCGAACGCCGTGAGGGCGGCGGGGAAGTAGTCGCGCAGCGCGTGTCGCAGCCGCTGACCGGCGCGGGTGCGTTCCCAGACCAGGGTTTTGTGTGTTCGGGTGACGACCTTGACCGCCTGCGCGTCGGCGGTGTCTCCGGCGATCGGGCGCAGTTGGTGCGAGTCGGTGCGCACCATGTCGGCCAGCATGTGCGCGTCGGCGGCGTCGCTCTTGGCCCCCGACAACGCCAGGCGTTCCCGGTAGCGGGACGCCTGCAACGGATTGACCGCGTACACCGTGTAGCCGGCGGCGACGAGGGCCTGCACCCACGGGCCCCGATCGGTCTCGATGCCGATCCTCACCCGGGCGTCGTCGTCGGTGTCGATGTCGTCACCGAGGGCCTGGCCGATCATCGCGTGCAGCCTGGTCATCCCCGCGACGCCCTCGGGCAGCCGGGCCCTGGCCAGCCGGCGGCCGGAGGCGTCCATCACCTCGACGTCGTGGTGGTCCTCCGCCCAGTCATCTCCTACGAACAGCAACACGTCTCCCGTCTATCGAGTCGATCACCTTCGGTAGCCGGGAGGAGAACCATCAGCGACCTAATGAAGCAGTGCTCACGCCGCGACCGGGCGGGCACGACATCCCATCAGCGATCAACTCTCCACACCGACCGGCAGGGGCACGATCTTCCGTCAGGACTCGACGTCCGGGAACAACGAGTGCTCACCCGCCGGCGGCTACCTATCCATCAGGAGTCTGCCGGATGGCTCACTCCCAGAACTCATTAGGATCATGAGCTACGAAGCCCAGCTCATGACCGATGGCTTGTTGGCCGCACGTCTGGTGGGCTCCGCACCGAGGCGGGTCGGCGGGTGAGCGACGATGGTCCGCGCGGCGGTGCCGACCGCCCGAGCAAGGAACGCGTCTACGTGATCTACCGCAGTCAACAAGCCCTTCACCGGTTCGTCCCGTTCGTCAACTCGCCGTAGTCGAATCATCGCCCCGCCCTGCGGTGATCTCTTGGTTGAAACCCTTCTTGCGGTGTGGTCAACCATCAGGGCTGCGCTGCCAGGACGTTGGGCAGATCGCCGAAGCGGGCTTTCGCATCGCGACTGAGGATGATTCGTCCGGTCTCGGCGGCGTGCGCGGCGACGATCAGGTCGTGCGCGCCGCGTGGTGTTCCGGCGTGTCGTACGTGCGCGATGAGTCTGGCGTGGTGAGCGGCCGTGGCGTCGGTGTAGTCGAGCACGTCGACTGCGGAGACGATCGCGGCCAAGGCTCGGGCGCGGTCTGCCGCGCGGGCGACGGTGTCGGCCATTTCGATGCCGACCCGGTACTCGGCGACGGTAATGGCGGCGATCGCCAGTTCGTCCTCGTCGAGGGAAGCGCGGTCGAGCGTGCCGCGCTCGTAGGCGATGACGACGTTGGTGTCGAGGATCAGGCGTCGGCCCACGGATCCGTCCGTTCGCTCGTCACGTAGCTGAGAGCGTCGGCGAGATCCGTCTCGAAGCGGTCGTCGGGCGCGGGCATGTCGGCGAGTGCTGCTCGTAGGTCCCTGCCGGTGCGGCGGTGCGCCGGACGGATCTCAGCGATCGGGCGGTTTCCCCGCGTGATGGTGACGCTCTCGCCGCGCTCGATGGAGTCGAGGAGATCGGAGAATCTCCGTGAGGCTTCTGTGGCCGAGATGGTTCGCATGGATCTAGTCTATCTGATAATCAGATCAGTTGCTGCGTACGCCCGCGCTGGCGGTGCCGGCACCGGACAAGATCGCGGGTGGCAGGCCCGGTCTTCGTCGGGGCCATCGGTTGCGGCCCGAGGCGGGCATGCGAGCCAAAGCCAGCGAGCTACCGCCGGAGCGCGTCCGATTCAATGCCCGCCGGCTGCTCGGGCTGCGTCTGGCGGCGGCGCTTGAGGATCATGTCCCGCACGGTACGGCGCAGGTCCGGCGGGATCAGCCAGATCTGGGCGAACGTGAGGTAGTCCAGCGTGCCCGGCTGCCCGTGCCGGCGCGCCTCACGCAGCAGTGTCGCGAAGACCTTGCCGCTGCGGGTGGGTGCCGCCATCGAGCTGATCACACTCATTGTGAGCGCGGCGTACGCGCGGGGCGTCATCAGCGGACGGCTGCGCCGCAGCCACTCGAACTGTGCCTGCCACGGCGAGTCCAGGCTGATCCGTGGCCGGTTCTCATCCTGATGCCAGATGACCAGCGGCTCGTCGGCGAAGGTGAGCGCCACGTCGTCGTGGCTCAGCGCGCGCAGCGACCAGTCGAGCTCCTGCATCCGGGGCACCGTCGGATCGAACGGCACCCGGCGGAACAGCTCGGTCGGGGCCATGATCGTCGACGTCTGGATGAAGCCGTCCCCGTGGAACAGTCCGCGCCGGACGGTGAAGTACTCGCTCGGCGGTTCACCCGGATCCGGTAGCCGCCGGGGAATCACGAACTCGGCCCGTGGGGTCCGGTTGACCAGCCGGCTGGCGACGATCGGCAGCGGCGCGGACGCCTCGCGGGCCACCTCGAGCTGGGCGGCGAGCTTGTGCGGCAGCCACTCGTCGTCGTCGTCGAGCAGCGCCACCCAGGGTGCGCGGGCCTGCCGTACCCCGGCGTTGCGGGCCGCCGGCGCGCCGCCGCTGGCCGGCAACTCGACCACCCGCAGCCGGGCGTCGGCGACCGCGTCGAGCGCGGACCGGGTAGCCGTGTCGGGCCCGTCGACCACGACGATCACCTCGATCTCCTCGACGCTCTGCGCGAGGGCGCTGTGAGCGGCGCGGGTCACGAGCTCCGGGCGGTTGCGGGTCGGGATGACCACGCTGACGGCTGGGGTATCGGACATCACGCCTGACGATGGCGACCGTGAGCGACCATTGGGTGAAATCTGGGTAGTCATCATCCGTACGGGTCGGGAACACCCTCGGCGACCGGACGACGTACCGGCGACGACCCGGCATCCGGCCCCGGCACCCGGCCCGCCAGGGCGCCAGGAGCGGACCCGGGTCGGCATCGCCCCTGGCTAGACTCCGGCCGCAGCCTGTGGAGGGAGCGGTGTGACCAAGGTTCTGTTCATCGCGGCGTGGGGACGCAGCGGCACCACCATCTTGGACAACATTCTCAACTCGTACGAGTCTGTCTTCACCGTCGGTGAGCTCACCTACCTCTGGCTACGCGGGCTGCAGCAGCGCCGGCCGTGCGGCTGCGGCGTCCCGGTCCCCGAATGCCCGCTCTGGCAGGAGATCCTCCGCGCCGCGTACGGGGACGACCCGCCGTCGGCCACCGAGGTGTACGCGCTGCAGCGGCGCGCGCTGCGGGTCCGCCACACGCCCACCCTCCTACGCACCCGGCCCGCCCCCGACGTCGAGCGCTACCGACGGCTGATGGCCTCGCTCTACCGGGCGGTCGCGGACGTCACCGGGGCCACGCTGATCGTCGACTCGTCCAAGTCGCCCGCCGACGCCGCGATGCTGTCGGGTGTCGACGGGGTGCAGCCGCACCTGCTGCACGTGGTGCGCGACCCGCGGGCGGTGGCCTACTCCTGGTCCCGGACGACCTCCCACCACGATGCCTCGACCCCCGGCCTGGCCCACCACCACAGCCCGGCCGAGAGCAGCCGGCTGTGGCTCGGCTGGAACCTGCTGATCGAGCGGACCGCCCGCGCCTATCCGGGCCGGCACCGGCGGTTGCGGTACGAGGACTTCATGGCCGAGCCCCGGGATACCGTCGAAGGTCTGCTCCGCTTCGTCGGCCTGCCGGAGGAGGTCGTCTCGCCGCCGGCCGGCGGGCCGTTCGTCGACCGGCGTACCGTGCGGTTGCGGCCCAACCACACGGTCTCCGGCAACCCGAGCCGGTTCCGCACCGGCGAGGTGTCGCTGAAACTGGACGATCGCTGGATCGACCAGCAGGCCCGGGGCCAGCGGCTGATCTCGACCACGGTGTCGATGCCGCTGCTGCCCCGCTACCGCTACCCACTGTGGCCGGCTCTGCGCCGCACCGCCGACCCGGCCCACTGAGCACGGACCCGCCGGCCCGCCATCCAGGCGACCACCACCGTCGCCTTGGCCAGCGACCGTACGCCGGCCACCTCGACCGTGGTCGGCACCAGCGCGGCAGGTGCCCGGCGACGCCGGGACGGCCGGGGCATTCCGTTCGCCAGGTCGGCCACCTCGAACCGGGTGAGATCCACGACGCCGACCTCCTCGGCGGGCACGTCGCGGTGCCCGTACACCGAGGTCACCGTGTCGAACAGCGGCTCGTCGGCGGACCGCACCCACCGCGCCCGGCTGAGCGCCGCGGTCCGCCACAGCCGTACGCCGGCCTCCCGCGCCGGGTCCGCTCCGGGCTCGCCGACGTCGACCCGGACCACACCGGCCTGGTGGCGGTCGGCGACGTCGATCAGGCGTCGCAGGGCGTCCGGTGCCAGGCCGTACGCGGCCGGCAGGTCCAGCAGGTACGGCGCGGGAAAGACGCTGCCGGGCCGTTCGGTGGCCAGCCGGACCCGTGGTTCACCCCGGTAGGTCGCGGCGATCAGTCGCAGGTCGCGCAGCGGGTCGGTGAGCACCCGTACCCGCGCGTCGTCGAGCTGATCCCACGGGCCGACCAGGGTGACCCGGATGTCGTGTTCGGTGCCGCGCAGCACCGAGTCGACGGCCGCCCGTACCCGTTCCAGCGGCTGGTCACCGACTGCCGTGACCACCTCGACGAGCGGGACCGACCAGGACGTCCCACCCACCTTGCGCCAGCTGCGCGGGTACGGGATCCGGTCGGCGAAGAACGGGCGGTTCCAGCGGGCGATCTCCTTGCGGGCGCGCATCACGTGGGTCCGCCCCAGATGCCAGCTCCGCGCGACCGGCTCCGGCACGAACACGGCACCCGCCTGGGCGAGCCGGTAGCCGAACTCGGTGTCCTCGCCCAGCCGCAGCTGCGCGTCGAACCCGCCGGCCCGCTGGTACAGCTCGCGGCACAGCGCGGCGGTCGCGCCGACGTGGATCTTGAACGCGTGATGGTCGGCGATGCGCAGCTGGTCGGTCTGGTTGACGTACCGCTCGACGTAGCTGTGCGGCTCACCTGGGTCGCCACCGAACAAATCCGCTGCCGCGCCGCGAGCCAGCGTCCGCGCGACCGTCTCCGCCGACGGCCACCGCCCGTCGCCGTCCGGGTCGACGAAGCGCTTGTAGCCGAGGGTGACCGCGTACGGCAGCACATGCTGCCAGCGAACCTGGGCCGCCACATGCTCGGGAAAGGCGATCATGTCGGCGTCCAGCCAGTGCAGGATCTCGCCGGTGCTGTGCGCGACGCCGCAGCGCAGGGCGGCGGCCCGCCCCCAACCGGCCTCGCCGTCGGCACCGACCCGGACGATCTTCGTCCGCGCCGGCCGGACCTCGGGCAGGGTTAACGGCGGGTCCGAGCCGTCGTCGGCCACGACGACCTCGAGCAGGTCCGCCGGGTACGTCTGCCGGCTCAACGATGCCAGGGTCAGATCCAGCGTGGGCTGGCAGTTGAAGGCCGGGATGACGACGCTCACCGTCATCGTGGGCCGCCAGCTGTCCAGATCGGGTACGGCCACCGACGACCAGTCGTTGCGGACGACCCGTGGGACGACGCCCGCCGGCTGCCCGACTGACCCGGACCCGGACCCGGACCCGGACCCGGACCCGTCGAGCGTCCCGGATCCGTCCGTTGCGGTTGATCCGTCTGCCTGCGCCACGGGCAGAAGTTAGCAGGGGAAGGTGACCGCCGGGCGATACGCACCGCACGTACGGCCGGCCGGCGGACTCGTCGTCCGGCGGGGTGCCGCGCCGGCTTCAGCTGAACTGCGTACGCGGCCGTTGCTGGGCGACGCCGTCGACGTACAGGTCGACCTTTTCGCTGTAGAAGCAGGCCAGGCCGGCGATCTTCTGGCTCTCCGGCAACGGCGCGCGGTAGATCCAGACCAGGTCGTCGTACGTCCGCTCGCCGAGCCGCACCGACCAGTATTCGGCGGTCCCCTTGTACGGGCAGTGTGTGCGGGTCTGCGACGGCACCAGCAGGTCCCGCCGCAGGTCGGTCAGGGGCAGGTAGTAGCGCGGCGGCAGCCCGGTCTCGAACAGGATCCGGGGGGAGCCGGAGTCGGCCAGCGTCACCCCGTCGAGCTCCACCCGCACCCGCCGGCTGCTGACCAGGATGTCGACCCGGGTGTACGGGTCACGCGGGTGCGTGTAGACCGGCTCGTCCTCTTCCAGCCACTCGTCCATCGCCGCCCAGTCCAGCCGTACCGCGTCGCGTAGCTGCGGCAACGGTGAGTCGGGGTAGCGGCGGGCGGCCCCGACGGCGGTCCGGCCGTCCCCGGTGACCACGTCGAGGATCTCCGCGGTGCCCCGGCTCGGCGACCGCTCGGTGGCGCCGGTCGCGACGAGTGTCGCGCGGACGTCCGCCGCCGGCAGGTAGTAGGTCGGATAGTAGGGCTTCTCCCAGACCAGCAGCGGGGCGGTGGTGTCGGCCACCACCTCACCGTGCAGGTACACCCGGACCCGTTTCTGGCCCGGTTCCACCCGGACCGCGCCACGCCGGCCCGGGGCCGGGCCGGCGTGGGACGTCTCGTCTCCGCTGTCGGGTCCGTTCACCCCGGAATCGTCCATACCACCGGCAACGATCATCGGGGGGTGGATGTTTCCCGCTGGCGGAGTCCGGGCTGGGGTTCCCGCAGGTCGGGCTCCCGCAGGTCAGGGCTGAAGATCGTCGCAGAGGTTGTGTGCGCTGCCGACGGTGAACCGCAGTGTCCGGTACCCCGACTTGCTGACGTCCAACGTGTAGATCCCGTTCGGCACGTACATGCCGCTCGGATAGTTGCTCTTTCCTTCGTGCATGCCCAGCAGGATCGGACCCCAGACCCGCCAGGTCACGTTGTTGGAGTACGAACCGCCCGGCCGGATGTTCAGCACCGAGGTGCCGCTGATGTCCACCTCGACCGACTCCCCGGTCGCGGTGTTGGTGACCCGGTAGATGAGCGCTCCGGTGTAGATCTCCCGCTTGGATGAGCCGTCCGGGTACGTCGCCAGCACCATCTTGACCACCCGGTCCAGCACCGGCTCACCGCTGATCGGGAAGTCACAGGTGACACCGGCTTCCTGCTCGAAGGGAGCCGACGGCACCGGCACCCATTCGTCGTCGCCCGAAGGCTGACGACCGTTGTCGGGGGCCGCCGATGCGGGTACGGCGGCGAGGAGCACGGCGGTGGCCGTGGCCATTGCGAGGTAAGTGAATCGACGCATGGACCGAGTCTCGACGGCGGCCCTCACCATCGACTCACCACGATCTTGCCGAACGCGGGCCGCTAGGTCAGGTCGCCGCCGGGTGCCCGCAGGTGGCCTGACTGCAGAACCGACGACGGCCACGTTGGTCGAGGAACAGCCAGCCGCAGTGTGGGCCGGGGCAGGCGCACACCGTCGACCGGCGCGGGTCGGCGAGCAGTTCGCCGGCGCTGCGAGCGACCGCGTGCAGCGGCGCGCGCAGCCCGGCCCGACGGGACGGGTGCCAGCCGCCCAGCCCGTCCGCTCCCCGCCGGAACACCGCGTCCCGGGCGGCGTCCTCCACGAACCGGGCGACGGCGGCGAACGCGCGCGGATCCGCCGGGTCGGTGAGGCAGACGTAGAGCCGCTCGCGCAGCTGGCGGGCCTCGTCCAGCACCGTCGCGGCGCCGATCGGATCCTGCGCGGCGGTAGCGAGCAGGCCAGTGACGACACCGTCGTCGAGCAGATCCTGGTGGCCGGCCCAGACCGCGAGCGACGAGTAGCTGCGCAGCCACTCCGCGCCGGGGATCCGTTCACCGCCCCAACCCGCGTACGTGTTGCAGAACTCCAGCGCTGGATGGCCGCCCACGCTCCACGGCAGCCAGTGGTCGCGGACCCGCACCGCGTACACCGGGGCCGCCGGTCGTTCGAGGCGCGGGTCGCCGACGAGGATCCGCTGGTACACGGTCTCCAGGTCGGGGCCGGGCTCGACGCCGAGTTCGCCGATCAGAGTCTTGCGGGCGCGGTCGTACAGGCGCAGCGCGTCGGCCTGCCGGGCGGACCGGTACAGGGCGGTCATCACGCTCGCGACCAGCGCTTCCCGGCCCGGATGCTGCTCGGCCAGGTCGGTGAGGTCGCGGACCACGCGCTCGTGGTGGCCCATGTCGAGCAGCGACCGCGCGCACGTCTCGGCGACGCTGAGCCGCAGCTCCCGCAACGGTTCGCCGAGCCGTTGCCGCAGCGGCTCGTCGACCAGGTCGGCGAGGAGCGGCCCGCGCCATAGGGCCAGGGCGGCACCGCCGAGGAGGATCCGCTCGGCCGGGTCGGTGGTGCCGGCGGCCTCCCGGGCCAGGTCGGTGAAGCGGGTCGCGTCGACCTGCCCGGCCGGCACCGCGTAGCCACGACCCTTCGTGGTGATTCGCACCCCGTACGGCGACAGGGCGGCCCGCAACCGCCCGACGTAGGTGTGCACGGCACCGCGGGCGTTCGGCGGCGGTGCACCGTCCCACAGCAGGTCGGTCAGCCGATCGGTGGCGACCGGACGACCGGCTGCCAGCAGCAGGATGGCGAGCAGCAGGCGTTCCTGCCGGCGCCGGCCCACCGATACCGGCCGGCCGTCCCGTACCACTTCGAAGTTCCCGAGCAGCCTGAACTCCATACTGGAAGGACGCTCCGGCCGGCCGGCTTCGATGTCAACGCACCGACGGGTTTCACCTCGCGGTACCGTCGGCGACGTGACCGGATTCGCGGCGGTGGTGCTGGCCGGTGGCGCGGCCCGACGGATGGGCGGCGTCGACAAACCGGACGTACCGGTGGGTGGGGTGGCCATGCGGGACCGGGTGCTGGCCGCCGTCGCGGGCGCCGACCCGCGCGTCGTCGTCGGCCCGCTGGCCGACCCGCCGCCGGGTGTCCTGGCGGTACGCGAGGAGCCGCCCGGTGCCGGTCCGGTCGCCGCCACCGCCGCCGGCCTCGCCGCACTCGCCGAGGCCGCCGGCCGCACCGGTCCCGCCGCGTTCGCCGAGCCGGCCGGTCTGGTCGCGCTGCTCGCCGGCGACCTGCCGCTGCTCACCGCCGACGCGGTGGACCTGCTGACGCGGACCGTACGGGCGGTTGGTGTCGACGGGGCGCTCTACGTCGACGCCACCGGTCGGCGGCAACTGCTCTGCGGTGTGTGGCGTACCGAGCGGCTGCATGCGGCGGTCGACCGGCTCGCCGCGCAGCGCGGCGGCGGCCTCGTCGGGGCGTCGATGCGGGCGCTGTTCGGCGGCCTGTCCGTCGCCGAGGTGACCTGGTCCGGCGCCGGCCCTCCGCCGTGGTTCGATTGCGACACCGACCGGGACGTCCGGCAGGCACGGGAGTGGGTCCGATGAGCGACACGGTGGGTGCGATGAGCGACACGATGACGAGCTGGGTGGCGTCAGCCGCCGCCGAACTCGGGCTCGACCCCGGCGAGGTGCCGGTGCCGGTGGTGCTGGACCTGGCCCGCGACGTGGCGCACAACGTGCTGCGCCCGGGTGCGCCGGTCACCGCGTACCTGTTGGGGTTGGCCGTCGGCCGTGGCGCCGACCCGGTCGAGGCCGGCGCCCGGCTGGCCGCCCTGGCCCGTGCCTACGGTGACGGCGAGGTCAGGCCGGCTCCAGGCGGATGACGATCTGCTTGGACGTCGGGGTGTTCGACCCAGCGGCGGTGGAGTCCAGCGGCACCAGCACGTTCGCCTCCGGGAAGTACGCGGCCGCGCAGCCGCGCGCCGTCGGGTAACTCACCACCCGGAAGGCGCTGGCCCGGCGTTCGACCTGATCCGACCACTCCGACACCAGGTCGACCTGGTCGCCGTCGGCGAAGCCGAGTGCGGTCAGGTCGTCCGGGTGGACGAAGACCACCCGGCGCCCGCCCCGAATGCCGCGGTAGCGGTCGTCGAGCCCGTAGATCGTGGTGTTGTACTGGTCGTGGCTGCGCATGGTCTGCAGCAGCAGCCGGCCCGGCGGCACCTCGATCACGGTCAACGGGCTGACCGTGAACGCGGCCTTGCCGGACGCGGTGGCGAAGGTCCGCCGGTCCCGGGGCGGGTGCGGCAGCACGAATCCGTCCGGCTCGGCGACCCGGCGTTCGAAGTCGGCGAAGCCCGGTACGACGTCGGCGATGGCCGCCCGGATCGCCCGGTAGTCGCCCTGGTACGCCTCCCACGGCACCGGCGAGTCCGGCAGTGTCGCGCGGGCCAGTCGGGCGACGATCGCCACCTCGGAGAGCAGCTGGTCGGAGGCGGGAGCGAGCCGGCCCCGGGAGGCGTGCACCGCCGACATCGAGTCCTCGACGGTGACGAACTGGTCACCGCCGGCCTGCCGGTCCCGTTCGGTGCGGCCCAGGCAGGGCAGGATCAGCGAGGTCGCGCCGGGCACCGTGTGCGAGCGGTTCAGTTTGGTCGACACGTGCACGGTCAACGCGCACGACGCCAGGGCGGCGACCGTCACGTCGGTGTCCGGGCTGGCGGCGGCGAAGTTGCCGCCGAGGGCCATGAAGACGCGTACCTCGCCGTCGCGCATCGCCCGGATCGCGCCGACCGTGTCCAGTCCGGTCGCGGTCGGCATCGGTACGCCGAGTCGCCGGCCGAGCGCCGGCAACCAGGCCGGTGGCTCGTGCCAGATGCCCATGGTGCGGTCGCCCTGCACGTTGGAGTGTCCGCGCACCGGGCAGAGCCCGGCCCCCGGCTTGCCGATCATGCCGCGCAGCAGTTGCACGTTGACGATTTCGCGGATCGCGTCGACCGAGTCCTGCCGCTGGGTCAGCCCCATCGCCCAGCAGACGATGGTCGCGTCGGAGGCGGCGAACAGCCGGGCCACCTCGACGATCTGGGCCCGGTCCAGCCCGGTGGCGGCGGTCACCGCCGCCCAGTCGAGCCCGGCGAGGGCCGCGCGGTACTCGGCGTACCCACTGGTGTGGGTGTCGACGAAGTCAGTGTCGACCGCATCGTCGGCGACCAGCAGCGCACCGATCGCCTGGAACAGCGCCAGGTCGCCGCCGATACGGATCTGCAGGAAGTGGTCGGCCAGCGGGGTGCCGGCCCCGACCAGGCCGCCGGGGCGTTGCGGGTTGCGGAACCGCAGCAGCCCGGCTTCGGGCAGTGGGTTGACGGCGACGATGGTGGCGCCGTCCCGTTTGGCCCGTTCCAGCGCGGACAGCATCCGGGGGTGGTTGGTGCCCGGGTTCTGCCCGACGACGACGATCAGTTTCGCCCGGTGCAGGTCGTCCAGGGTCACCGAGCCCTTGCCGATGCCGATGGTGCTGAGCAGCGCCACCCCGGACGACTCGTGGCACATGTTGGAGCAGTCCGGCAGGTTGTTGGTGCCCAGCGACCGGGCGAACAGCTGGTAGAGGAAGGCGGCCTCGTTGGAGGTGCGGCCGGAGGTGTAGAACGCGGCCCGGTCCGGCGAGTCGAGGCCCCGCAGTTCGTCGCCGATCAGCCGGAACGCGTCGTCCCAGCTGATCGGGGTGTAGTGGTCGGCGCCGGGTCGGCGGATCACCGGGTGGGTGAGCCGGCCCTGCTGGCCGAGCCAGTGGTCGGAGCGGGTGGCCAGCTCGCTGATCGAATGGGCGGCGAAGAACTCCGGGGTGACCCGGCGCAGGGTTGCTTCCTCGGCGACCGCCTTGGCGCCGTTCTCGCAGAACTCGGCGTGCGCGCGCCGCTGCGCGGCCGGCTCGGGCCAGGCGCAGCCGGGGCAGTCGAAGCCGCCCGGCTGGTTGACCCGGGCCAGGGTGAGCGCGGTGCGGCGTACGCCCATCTGAGCGACGCCGGCCCGCAGTGCGTGGGTGACGCCCGGCAGTCCGGCCGCGCTGGTCGCCGGCTGGTCGACCCGTAGGTCGCGGTCGCCGGCGTCGTCTCGGGGGGCGGAACGGGCCATGCTGCCACCTTCTCACGTGCTGCGATCCGCCGGCTACGTCCAAAAGGCGCAGGCCAGCGGCGGTACGGCGAGCTGCGATCGGCCAGTGCCGGTTATCCGACGGCAACCGGGGCTAGCCGGTGTGGTGGCTCATCTGGGTAGGGTGTGCGCACAACGGGACTGAGTTGATCATCGTGGGGGAGCAGGTGCCGGCATCAGGGGATCAGGCGTCCGGGAGTCAGCCGGCGGCGCACGAGCCGCTCCTGCTCGACGAGCCGAGCACGGCCGACCTGCGGGAGAAGGTGACCCAGGCGTGGCGGGACTTCGCCGCCGCGCTGGCCGCCATGTTGCCGACGCTGCCGGCCGGTGCACAGGTGGAGCTCACCCTCGATCCGACAGCGTCCGGCACCGGCGACGCGATCTACTCGGTGGATGTCTCGATCGGCCTGCAGGACCGGTTGACCGCGTCGGCGGTGAGCAACGCCACACTGCCGCCGGACTACCGGATGGACCGGGACGCCGTCGCCGAACTGGTCGCGCTCGGCTGGTCGCCGCCCGGGGTGGTGCCGGGTTGCGGTGACAACTTCGGGCTGGCCACGACGACCACGGACGTCGCCCGGCTGGCCTCAGTGATCACCCATACGCTGCGCCAGGTCTACGGTGCCCCGCATCCGGCCTTCGTCGTCTACTCGGTGGGCGACGACAACGACTCGCCGATCGAGGTCGAGCCGCTCGGCACCGCCCGACCGGCGTCGTCCCTCGGCGACCATCTCGGGCTGCCGACCGGCGACCCGGTGCCCGGCGACGGTGACGACGGTCCGGGTGACGCGCTGCCGCTCGACGAGCGGGTCCGGACGGTGGTCGCGACGATGATGCGCAGCACCCCGGAGCATCTGCATGTGGACGCTGACGGCGACATCGGGATCCGGGCCGGCTCGGCGATGGTCTTCGTCCGGATCCGGGACAATCCGCCGCTGGTGGACGTCTTCTCGCCGGTCCTGACCGAGGTGGAGCCGACCGAGCAGTTGTACGTGAAGCTGTCCGAGTTGACCAACCGGATGCCGATCGGGCGGCTGTACTGCACCAACGACACGGTGTGGGCGTCCGTGCCGGTGTTCGGCCGCAACTTCCAGCCCACCCATCTGATGCTCGCGGTGCAGGTGATGACCGGTCTCGCCGACGAGTTGGACGACCGGTTGCACGGTGAGTTCGGTGGCAAGCGGTTCTTTGGCGACGGGGACAAGCCGTCCCGGGGCGACACCGGGGATCACCGCACCGGCATGTACCTCTGACCTGGTCGGGCACTGGCCGGTCAGGCCAGCGGGTCGGGCACTTGCCGGTCAGGCCAGCGGGTCGGGGACGGCGACCGGCGCCGGTGCGTCGACCAGCCGGGAGAGC
The DNA here is from genome assembly GCF_049179115.1 of Solwaraspora sp. WMMB762. Lineage (NCBI taxonomy): Bacteria > Bacillati > Actinomycetota > Actinomycetes > Micromonosporales > Micromonosporaceae > Solwaraspora > Solwaraspora sp. WMMB762. The sequence goes on along the minus strand of NZ_JBMHMD010000001.1, from coordinate 4,974,876 downwards.
ACGATCATGCTCTTCGTGGCGGTGACGAACGACTCGGCCCGCAGCCGTTCGAGGGCCTGCTCCAGGTGCGCGATGTCGGCTGCCCGCAGGTGCACCAGGGCGTCTGCCTCGCCACTTACCGTGTACGCCCCGACCACCTCGGGGTGCTGGCGGGTAGCCGCCGCGATCTGGGCCGGTGTGGTCCGCCCGGTGCAGAACAGTTCGATGAACGCCTCGGTGGTCCAGCCGACGGCGGACGGGTCGACGACGGCAGTGAAGCCGCGGATCACCCCGGCCGCCCGCAGCCGGTCGACCCGGCGTTTGACCGCCGGGGCGGACAACGACACCCGGGCGCCGATGTCCGCGTAGGACGAACGGGCGTCGGCCACCAGCGACGCAATGATTCGCTGGTCCACGGCGTCGATCTGCAACGTTTAGTCCTTCAGGCGCAACGATCAAGACTTCTTATTGTGTGACAGCATACCTACTCTTGGTTCCCGTGACCGATGTGTGCGCTGCCGCCGGGCAGCCCCGGACGTACCTGATGTGTCCGCCGGAGCACTTCGCCGTCGAGTACGCGATCAATCCGTGGATGAACCCGCAGTTGCCGGTGGATACCGAACTCGCCGTCAAACAATGGGAAGGGCTACGCGAGACGCTGACCGGCATCGGGCACCAGGTTCGGCTGCTGCCGGCCCGCGTCGACCTGCCCGACATGGTGTACGCCGCGAACGGTGCATTCTCGGTTGACCGCACCGTCTTCGGGGCCCGGTTCACCTACCCGCAGCGGGCCGCGGAGGCCATCGCGCATCGGGAGTTCTACGAGGAGCTCGGCTGGCGGTACGTGCGGCCCACCGAGACCAACGAGGGCGAAGGCGACTTCACCTACCTTCCAGGGGCGTACGGCGGCACGATTCTCGCCGGCTACGGGTTCCGTACCGACCCGGACGCGCACCGCCGGCTCCAGGAGACGCTGAGCCGGCCGGTCGTGTCGTTGCGCCTGGTCGACCCGCACTTCTACCACCTGGACACCGCGCTGGCCGCCCTCGACGACGAGACCGTCGCCTACTACCCGCAGGCCTTCTCCCCCGCGTCGCAGCGGGTGCTCCGGCAGTTGTTCCCCGGGGCGGTGATCGCCGACCGGTCCGACGCGCTGGCTTTCGGGCTGAATCTGATCAGCGACGGCCGGCACGTGGTGGTCAACAGCGAGGCGACCGGGATGGCCGACAAGTTGGCCACCGCCGGCTACCAGCCGCTGCCGGTCGAGTTCACCGAGCTGCACAAGGGCGGAGGCAGCGTGAAGTGCTGCGTCGCCGAACTGCGCGGCTGACCACGGCTCCAGCCCAGCCCAGCGCGTGCCCAGCCCAGCGCGTGCCTGGCCCGGCTCAGGCCAGCGCGGCGCTCAGCCGAGCGTGGCGAGCTCGGTGATCAGCACGTTCGACAGCACTGGGCCGTCGCGCAGCACCTCACGCAGGTACCACTTCTGCTGCGGCGTACGCGGCTGGTTGAACTGCCACAGCCCACGCGGGCTGTCGATCTGCCCCACCCGGCCGAGCGCCAGGTTCAGCTCCTGGGACGAGACACCCGGTCCGGCGGACCGGATCGCCTTGTCCAGCACCTGGGCCGCGTCGTAGGACGACATCGCGTACGTGGTCGGCGGCGCCCCGTACCGCTTGCGGTAACCGGTGGCGAACTGCAGGTTGGCCGAATTATCCAGGTCAGCCGAGTAGTTGAGAGCGGTGACGATGCCACTCGCCTCTTCACCCAGCTGGTCGATGACGTTGCCCTCGGTGAGGAAACCCGGACCGTAGATCGGACCTTCGAAGCCGGCGTCGCGCAATTGCCGGATGAACTCGACCGCCGCCGAGCCGGTGAAATGGCAGTAGACCGCCTCCGGATCCCGGAAGATCACCTCCTGGATCGGCTCGATGAAGGTGTCCCGACCCGGATTCGGGGTGGCGTTGGCCCAGATGACCGCCCCGGAAATCCGCTCGTCGCTGGCGCCGAAGCCTTCCCGGAACCCCTGCACCACGTCGCGGCCGGCGGGCTGGTCGGCGGCAACGATCGCCACCTCGCCGTTGGCGGACACCTCTCGGGCCAGGTAGCCGCCGAGGGCGAGGCCGGGCTCGTCGGCGACGTACGAGGTACGCCAGATGTAGACGACGCTCTGCAGGCTGCGTGGCGAGGCGTTCGAGCCGATCAACGGCACCCGGGCCTCTTCCACGGCGTCCCGGATGGCGAGCATCACCGCCGAGTTGGCCACCCCGGTGAGCGCCAGCACCTGCTGCTGGAGCAGCGAGTCGACCGCCGCCCGCCCGGACTCCGGGGTCTCCCCCTCGTCGGCGATCACCAGGTCGACCGGGCGGCCACCCAGCCGCTGCTGGTGGGTGTCCAGGTAGAGCTGGAAGCCGTTGAGCATCTCGTCGCCGATCGGTTTGTAACCGCCGGTCTGCGGGACGATCAGGCCGATGCGTACTGGCCGGTCGCTGACCAGGCCGTCGTCTTCGTTCGAGTCGTCACCCGTGCCGACGCTGCAGGCACTGGCCAGCCCGGTGGCGCCGAGCGCGGCCAGCAGCTTCAGGGCTTGCCGGCGGTCGATGTGAGGCACAGGGGTGGTCCTCTCCCATGGGTACGACGGTCGGTCGCGCAGGTGGAGTACGCCGACGGTGGCGAGCTGGTCGACAGTCCACTCGGCGTTCTACCCGCTCGGCTGCGTCCAGTCAATGCTAGGTGATCTGCCGGTTCACGCCGCCGACGGGCAGCGTGAACCGGGGACCGACGGGCGGCGTGACCGGGGGACCGGCGAGCGGCGTGATCGGGGGACCGGCGAGCGGCCGGCCCTGGTGCTGCGTCAAGATGGAGCCTATGACCGAGACGTCAGGCTCCCCGGAAGAGACCAATGAGTCCGGCCCGGCGGCTGGCCGGCCCGGCGCGGTGGTGGTGGTCGGCCCGGACGGGCGACCGGTCGGCACGGTGAACGCCGGCGGTACCGGTGCCGCAGGTGCCCCCGGCGACGCCAGCGGGGCCACCGGTGCCGGCGACGAGCCGGTCGACCCGGAAGACCCGTCGCAGCTGATCGAACAGCCGGCCAAGGTGATGCGGATCGGCAGCATGATCAAACAGTTGCTGGAGGAGGTCCGCGCCGCCCCGCTCGACGAGGCGAGCCGGCAGCGGCTGCGCGAGATCCACCGGCGTTCCATCACCGAGCTGGAGGACGGCCTGGCACCGGAGCTGCGCGAGGAGCTGGCCCGGATCTCGCTGCCGTTCGAGGACGGCGCCACCCCGAGTGAGAGTGAACTGCGAGTCGCCCAGGCCCAGTTGGTCGGCTGGCTGGAAGGGCTGTTCCACGGCATCCAGGCGGCGCTGATGGCCCAGCAGATGGCAGCCCGGCTGCAGCTTGAGCAGATGCGTTCCGGCGGGCGGCCGGCACTACCGGTCGGCCCAGGTGGGATGATCCCCGGCATGCCGGGGCAGCCGGGCCAGGCCGGTCAGCCGGGCGAGGGCGGCGGCACCCGCACCGGCCAGTACCTCTGACTCTGCGCCAGTAACTGCTCCAGGTAGGCAGCCACCCCGTCGTCGGCGTTCGACGCCGTCACCGCGTCCGCGATCTCCTGCACCGTCGGGTGGGCGTTCGCCACCGCGACCGCCTGCCCGGCCCAGGTCAGCATCGGGACGTCGTTCGGCATGTCGCCGAAGGCGACCACGTCGGCGGCGCCGATCTGCCAACGGGCGCAGAGCCAGGCCAGCCCGGCCGCCTTGGTGACCCCGGCAGCTGAGATCTCCACCAACCCGGACTTCGACGAGTGGGTGGCCTCGGCCAGCCCGGCGAGCGCTCCGGCGACGATCCGGACGAACACCTCCGGGTCATCGTGGCTGCTGCGGGCCAGCAGTTTCACCGCCGGCGCGGTGAGCAGCTCCGCCGAGTCGGTGACCTGCCGGGCGGTGGGGTGGTCGCTGTTCCAGTGCGCCGGCCAGTCGGTGCCGTGCCGCATCAACCGGCCGTCCTCCACCTCGACGGCGAAGACCACATCCGGGACTTCGGCGCGCAGTCGCCGGGCGACCTCGGCCATGATCTCCGGGGCGAGCGGGTCGGCGCGCAGCACGGTGTCGGTACGCGGCTCGTAGACCACGGCACCGTTCGCGCAGACCGCCGGCACCGGAGCCCGTAGCTGCTCGTAGACGGCCGGCAGCCAACGCACCGGCCGGCCGGTGACCAGCACCACCTGCCCGCCGCGCCGCTGGAACTCGTCCAGCGCGGCGGCGGTCCGGGCACTGAGCGACTTATCGGGCCGCAGCAGTGTCCCGTCGAGATCGGTGGCGACCAGACGTGGATGCACTTCCATCTCCGGACAGTAGCCGGTCGAGGTAAATCGCTACGCCGTCATCATCATTACGCAGTGTAACCTCATCGGCGGCACGGCGTACTGTCGGATGGGCGTTCGACACCGCCACCCGCGACCACCCGGCCCAGGCGAACATCGGCAGGTCGTTGGGCATGTCGCCGAAGACCAGCACGTCCGCCGGGTCGACGCCGAGCGACTCCGCGACGACCGCCAGACCGCTGGCCTTGTCGACGCCGGGCGGACAGATCTCGATGAAGCCCAGCCCGGCCTGGGTGACCGTCGCCAGCGTCGGCGGGACGATCTGCACCGCGGCGGCGAGCAGCGCGTCCACGTCGTGCGACGGCGTTCGGGCGAACGCCTTGATCACGTCGGTGGCCAGGCACTGCTGCCGGGTACGGGCCTCGAACCGCTCCGGGTACCGCCACTGCGGGTCGAAGTCGCCCCACAGCGGCGCCTCGTGCTCGTCAGACGCTTCGACCATCACGATCAGCGGACCGACTGCCGCCTCCAGCTCGGTGATCAGCTGGGCCAGCACGTCGGCGGACAGCCGCTCGTCGCGCAGCACCCGTACACCGGTCGGGTCGCTCTGGTCGACCACCCGCCCGCCGCCGGCCATCACCAGATAGTCTGCGGCCCGGATGTCGTTTCGGGTCAGCTCCATCAGCCGGGGTCCGCGGCCGGTCGCCCCGACGACCGGGATGCCGAGGTCGCGGGCACGGTCGAGCACCCCATGGGTGTACGCGGAGACGGTCTCGTCGCTGCGGACCAGGGTGCCGTCGAGGTCGGTCGCGATCAACTTGGGTAGACCGGAGCGCGGCATGCTGTCCTCCTTGATCCCCGGGTCGACGGGTCAGCAACCGTACCTCGCGTACCGTGACCTGACCATGACTTCCGCGCGAAGACCGCGTGCACACTGACCGGGCGCCAAAATCCGCCGGCCACCCGGGTCACCGTCAACCGGATGACCGGGACCCTCGAAGGCGTCGGCGTGTTCGTGGCTGAACCGAAGTAGGGCGGCGTCAGCTGATCACCCGTCGTCGAGTGGAGGGCTGGGGTACGTAATTCCGCGAGAATTACGTACCCCAGCCCTCCACTCGACGCCGCTCAACCAGTGTCCGGCGGCCGCCAGAGCCAGCGCAGCGCGTCCGGCAGCAGCACCCCGCCGTGATTCGGGCTGTGCCCGCCGTCGCCGAGCACCAGCCGGAAGTCGTACCCCGCTTCCGCCAGCTCGGCCGCGACACGGAGGTTGCTGGCGAGCCAGTTGTGCTCCGGCTCGTTCCAGTGCAGGTCCCGGTGCCCTGCCTGCAGAAAAATCCGCAACGGCTTGCGTGGGGTGTCCCTGATGAGCTCGGGGTAGGGGTTGCCAGTTGGCATCTGGACGAAGCTGGACAGACAGCAGAGCACCCGGCGGAAGCTGTCCGGGCGCAGCCAGGCAGCGGTGAAGGCGCAGTTGCCACCGCTGCTGCCGCCGCAGATCCCCCACTGCTCCGGGTCATCGGTGATCGAGAAGTGCTCCGTCACCTGCGGGATGATCTCGTTCAACAGCAGGTTGGCGTAGCGGTCGTCGAAGGCGTCGTACTCGACGTTGCGCTGCCTGCGCCCACCGCCGTCAGTGCCAGTACCAGCACCGTCAACACCAGCACCATCGTCAGGCATGACTCCGGGGTCGACGAAGCTCCTTGGCAGGGCGGGGACGTCAGGCGGTGGCCAGGGGTTCCAGGACGTCCCGGCCGCCGAGGTACGGCTGCAGTGCCTTCGGTACCCGTACCGAGCCGTCCGGCTGCTGGTGGTTCTCCAGGATCGGGATCAGCCACCGGGTCGTCGCCAGGGTGCCGTTGAGGGTGGCCACCGGCTGGGTGCGGCCCTCGGCGTCGCGGTAGCGGATGTTCAACCGGCGGGCCTGGAAGGTGGTGCAGTTCGACGTGGAGGTGACCTCGCGGTAGCGGCCCTGCGACGGCACCCATGCCTCGCAGTCGTACTTGCGGGCCGCGCTGGTGCCCAGGTCGCCGGCGGCGACGTCGATCACCCGGTACGGGATCTCGACCTTGGCCAGCATCTCCTCCTCCCAGGCGAGCAGCCGCAGGTGCTCCTCATGGGCCTGCTCCGGCGGGCAGAAGGAGAACATCTCCACCTTGTCGAACTGGTGCACCCGCAGGATGCCGCGCACGTCCCGGCCGTACGAGCCGGCTTCCCGCCGGAAGCACGACGACCAGCCGGCGTAGCGCACCGGGCCGTCGAGGGTCAGGATCTCGTTCGAGTGGTACGCCGCCAGCGGCACCTCGCTGGTGCCGACCAGGTACAGGTCGTCGGCTTCCAGCCGGTAGATCTCGCTGGCGTGCTCGCCGAGGAAGCCGGTGCCTTCCATCGACTCCGGCTTGACCAGCACCGGGGTGATCGTCGGGGTGAGGCCGTACTCGACGGCCTGGGCGATGGCCAGCTGCAGCAGGCCGAGCTGCAGCAGCGCGCCGACCCCGGTCAGGTAGTAGAAGCGGCTGCCGGAGACCTTCGCGCCTCGTTCGACGTCGATCGCGCCGAGCGCCTCACCGAGCGCCAGGTGGTCGCGCGGTGCGTCGATGTCGGGCCGCTCACCGACCTCCCGCAGGACGACGTAGTCGTCCTCGCCACCGCCCGGCGCACCCGCCTCGATCAGGTTGGGGAAGGCCAACTGCGCCCGGCGCAGCGTCTGCTCGGCCTCGGTGGCGGCGGCTTCGGCCGCCTTCACCTGGGCCGACAACTCCTTGGTACGGGTCAGCAGCTCGGCCTTCTCGGCCGGTTCCGCCCGGGGCAGTCGCTTGCCGAGCTGCTTCTGCTCGGCGCGCAGCGCCTCGAAGGCCTGCACCGCCGCGCGGCGGGCCTCGTCAGCGTCGATCAGATCGTCCACCCGGGACTCGGACTCGCCGCGGGCACGCTGGCTGGCACGGAAGAGGTCCGGGTCGTCACGGAGCAGTCGGAGATCGATCACGGAAGTCAACGATACCGGCCCACCGCGTCGGCCCGCGCGCAGGTTTTCGGCCGGCTCACCAGCGGTGCGTCCTCACCATCGGTGCGTCTGGTGCGGCGGGTTGTCCGGCCGGACGAACGGGGCGGTCGGCCCGACCGTCAGATCGGCGGGTGCACCCCCGCCTGGATCCGGGCCGTCGTTGGATGGCCGACGCCACGGCAGGTCGGTCGGCGCGGGCGCCGTACCCGCCGGATCGCCGGTCGTCGGTTGCCCGCTCCCGTCAAGCACCCGACCATGGTCGACACCGCCTTCGATGCCGGCACCGCCACCTCCAGTGGTGCCGCCACCTCCGGTGGTCCCGCCACGGCCGGCCGTGGTCCACCCGGCCAGGTACAGCGCCAGCAGCAGCGCGCCGACGCCGACCAGGCCGGCGGTCACCGCAATACCACGGCTGACCAGCACCTCCATCTCGGTGGGAACCTGCAGCGACGACCTGATCAGCTCGTCGCTGTTCAGCATCACCGTGACCAGCAGCGCGACCAGCCCGGCACCGATGGTCAGCCCGGCGATCCGGGTGTCGGGGCGGTTGCGGTGGGAGCCGAACAGTGTCAGGGCCGCACAGACCAGCAACGCCAGCAGACCGAGCAGGTACCCGGTGCCGAAAGCGCCGAGTTCGGCGAGCCGCACGGTGGCGGCGTAGGGACCGCCGCTGCTGACCTCGACCCCGGGGATCTCGAAGGTCAGCCACACGCCGCCGAGTGAGCCGGCCGCAGCGAGCACCCCGACGGCGGCGAGCAGCAGGCTGGGCAGGTTGCCGCGGCCGGGTGTGCCGAGTCGGGTCCCGGCTGCGGCACGGGCCCGGTCTACCGTCGCGGCGGTCGCGCCGGACAGCCGCTCAGCGACGGCGGTCCACCGTCCGGTCCCGGGGCCAGGGCTGGAACCGGGGCCAGGGCTGGAATTGAGGCCGGGACCCGGGCCATCGGCCGGCGCGGTGGCGCCGCCGCCGAGCTCGATCACCGCCGGCTGGTCGGCCGGCGGGCGGGGCATGGCGGGTTCCGCGCCGCTGCGGCGGCTGTCGTCGGGCATCGGGTCCGAGCCTCCTCGGTGACCTTGCACGGGCATCGTCGCGTCGGGCATTGAGGTGAGCTAGCGTCATGCCCATGCCTATCCGTACCGCATCTGCCCGCTGGCAGGGCAATCTGACCGAGGGTTCTGGCACTATCCGCACCGGGAAGGGCGGGTACGAGGGGAACTACTCGTTCCGGTCCCGCTTCGAGGAGGGCGAGGGCACCAACCCCGAGGAGCTGATCGGCGCCGCCCACGCCGGCTGCTTCTCGATGGCGTTCTCGAAGGGTCTGGCGGACGCCGGGTTCACCCCGACGTCGGTGCAGACCACCGCGAGTGTGCACCTGGACAAGACGGACGCCGGGATGACCGTCACCCGGATCGACCTGGAGACGGTGGGCGAGGTGCCTGGCGTCGACCCGGAGACCTTCCAGAAGCTGGCCGAGGCGGCGAAGGCGAACTGCCCGATCTCCCGCCTGCTGTCGCCGGGTGCCGAGATCACCCTGAACGCCAGCCTCTCCGTCTGACCGCCCGCCCACGACGCCATCCTGACGATCTTGGGCTTGTCCGGCATCGTCGACCGATCTCACGTTCGCCGATACCTGGACAAGCCCACGATCGATACCTGGACATGCCGGCAGGCCGATACCTGAACATGCCCGGGACCGCCGATGGGAGCCCGGTGGTACGGCAGAATGGACCGATGCCGGTCGACATGAGCCGCGAGCGCTTCGAGGAGTTGGTCGGGGAGGCGCTGGACGAAGTCCCGGCGGAGCTGCTGCGGCTGATGAGCAACGTGGTGATCCTGGTCGAGGACGAGACCCCGCCGGGCGAGCCGGAGCTGCTCGGTCTGTACGAGGGACACGCGCTCACCAGTCGGGGCTGGGACTACGCCGGCGTACTGCCGGACCGGATTCTCATCTTCCGGCACCCGATCCTGCGGATCTGCGCGACCGAGGCCGACGTGGTCGACGAGATCGCGATCACCGTGGTGCACGAGATCGCCCATCATTTCGGCATTGACGACGAACGGCTACACGACCTGGGCTGGGGTTGACCAAGGATGGTCCGGCCGGGCGATGACGTGCGGTTGCGCGGGTTACCTACCCTTCGGTCGATCAACCTGACCAGGAGGAACCCATGCGCAGTGCCCTGTTCTCCGCCGATCACCTGGAGAAGGAGTCCGCCCAGCCTGGGCTGCGGCTGCAGAACTCCAAACTGTTGAAGATCGAGCTCAACGGCGAAGCGATGGCCCGGACCGGTTCGATGGTCGCCTACCAGGGCCACGTGCAGTTCCAGGCGCTCGGCTCCGGCGGTCTCGGCAACTTCATCAAGCAGAAGCTCACCGGCGAAGGCGTACCGCTGATGAAGCTGACCGGCCAGGGTGACGTGTTCCTCGCCAACGAGGCCGCCGACGTGCACCTGATCGACCTGGAGCCGGGCGACGCGCTGTCCATCAACGGCTCCAGCGTGCTGGCCTTCGACTCCACGCTGCAGTACGACATCCGGATGGTCCAGGGGATGGGCTTCGCCTCCTCCGCAGGCCTGTTCAACTGCGTCTTCACCGGGCAGGGCCGGCTCGCCATCACCACCAAGGGCACTCCGGTCGTGCTCTCCGTCGACCAGCCGACCTACGTCGACCCGCAGGCCGCCGTCTGCTGGTCGGCCAGCCTGCAGACCGGCTACCACCGGGCCGAGCAGCTGGGCATCGGTACGCTGCTCGGCCGGCGTACCGGGGAGGCGTTCACGATGAGCTTCGCCGGCCAGGGCTTCGTGATCGTCCAACCGTCCGAGGAGCCGCCGGTGCGCGGCGCCGGCCAGATGCCCCAGTAGTCCGACCGACGCGCGGGACGCGCCGGTGACTGACCCCGCTGGCGGTGTCCGGTCGGCTCAGTCCAGTTGGCCGGCGCGGATCCGGGCCAGCCAGGCGGCTGCCTGCGCGTACTCGCCGTCGTGCCGGCCGGCCGGCCCACCCGTGGTGCGGCCGCCGGCCGCCGGCGGCCAGTCGTGCCGTGGGTAGGAGCCGAGGAAGCGCACGTCGGCACAGACCCGCCGGAGCCCGCGCAGCGCGTCGCCGAGCCGGTCGTCGGCGACGTGCCCGGAGCAGTCCAGGAAGAAGGCGTACCGACCGAGTGCCTCCCCGGTCGGCCGGGACTCGATCCGGGTGAGATTGACCTCCCGGACGGCCAGCTCCATCAGCACCGCGAGCAGGGCGCCGACCCGGTCGTGGGCGATGTAGACGGCCAGGGTGGTGATATCGTCGCCGGTCGGGGCCGGCGGCGGACCGGGGCGCCGGACCAGGACGAACCGGGTCACCGCGTCGGCGTGGTCGGCGATCTTGTCGGCCAGCACGGTCAGTCGGTGGCCGCTGGCGCCGATCGGCGCGCAGATCGCCGCGTCGTATTCACCGGCCGCCGCGCCGACGGCCGCCGCGCCGTTGGACAGTACGTCGACCACGGCGGCGTTCGGCACCTGCCGGCGCAGCCAGGACCGGCACTGGGTGGACGCCTGCGGGTGGGCGGCGACGGTGCGGATCTGCTCCAGCGTCGTGCCGGCGGGTGCGGCCAGCACGAAGTCGACCGGCAGCACCACCTCCTGGGCGATCACGAGCGGCTGGCCGTTGGTCAACTCGTCGAAGGTGACACCGACCGCTCCGCCGACCGAGTTCTCCAGCGGCACCAGGGCCGCGTCGACGGTGCCGGCCCGGACCGCGTCGAGCGCCTCCGGCACGCTGCGCGCCGCGACCCGCTCGCCCTGCCGAGCCGCCGGGATGGTCAGCAGGGCCTGCTCGGCGAAGGTGCCTTCGGGGCCGAGGAAGGCGAATCGGGTCGACGCGGGGACGGACATGCCGGCCAGCTTACGGAGTGGTCGGCGGGATCGGCACCGACTCGCAGGCGAGCGTACGGATCCCGGCCGGCGCGCCGACCCGGACCGGGATGATGCAGACGTCCGTACCGGCGGTGACCAGCGTGAACGAGGTCGGCGACCCTTCGGTCACCACCTGCAACGACTCCCGGGACGGGATCTGCACCACGGTGTACTGCCAACTGCCGGCGCAACGGGGTGCCACCGGCACGCTGACCTGGGCGCCGGGCGGTAGCAGCCCGTCGGTGCGGCGCAGCAGCGCCACCACCTGGGCGGCGGATGGCCGCCCGGCGCAGTCGACGGCGACGGCCACCGGGAAGCCGTCGGCCGTCGCGGAACGGCTCGGGGTGGCCGACGGCGGGTTGGACGGCGTGGGCGTGGAGGTACCGGACGGTGCGGTCGACGGCGGTGCGGTCGGCGTCGGCGTGCCGGTCGGTGCCGGCACCGCGTCCGCCGTCGGTGCGCCGATCCCGGGCGGCCGACCGCAGCCGGCGACCATCGATACGCCGAGCAGTGCCGCGCTGATCAGCAGCAGTCCGCAGCCGGCGCGCCGGCTGGGGTGCCGGCTGCCGGCCCGGGACCGTTGACGTGCGGACAGCACCAACTCATGGTACGGCTGCGCCGGCGACCCGGTGGCCGCTGCCGGTCAGCGTGGCCAGAGCTTCGGACAGTCGGACGGTCGGCACCAGCAGATAATCCGTGTCGAAGGTCGAGAATGCCACGATGTTGACCCGGGCTTCAGCCAGCGGGCCGGCGAGCGACGCGAGGACCCCGGTCAGCGCGAGGTCCAGCGGGCCGACCACCCGCAGGCAGCGCCACGGCGTCTCGACTTTGGCACCGGGCGGCACCCGGTCGGTGCGGCAGATCACCGACACCTCGTCCTCGGTCCAGGTCACCGAGACGACCCCGGCGGTGGGGCCGGCCAGGTATTCGGCCGGCAGCGAGGACCCGGCCGGTAGGCGGCAGACGGCGTACTCCGCTGGCAGCAGGTCCAGGTCGAGCATGAGGGCAGCGTACGGCAGAGGCGTCGACCGGCGGGCCGGTCATCCGGCCGAGTACGCGGTGGTGATCGGTGCGAAGAAGGTCAGCGACCCGGTCACCTTCTTGCCGATCCACACCGGAGTGGCGATCGCGTCCACGGTGCCGTCGCCCTGGGCGGTGGCCGCGTCACTGTCGACTCGCAGCAGGCCGCGGGCGAGCCGCCCGGAGCTGAGCGCGAGCAGCGGCGGGATCTTGTCGATCTCGGTCTCGTCGAGCTCGCCGCGTTGCGCGGTGAAGTCGACCAGCCGCAGGCCGGCCAGCAGCGGCCGGCCTTCGACCTGGCCGGGTTCGCCGAGGCCCAGCAGGTCGCAGCAGGACCGGGAGATCGCGGCGACGGTCAGATCCTGGCGCAGGACGAGACACGGCTCCAGTGCGGTAGCGGCGGTGGCCACCCACAGCTGGAAGTTGTCCACGCGCATCGGCTCGATCGGCTCGCGGGCCTGGGGGACCAGCGGTTCCGAGATCGAGAGCTCGACGTGCGCCACCCGCGCCTCCCCTGACTCAACCGGACAACAGCAACGCTATCCGGTCTCTGCCGGGTCCGTCGACTGATGCCGAGCAGGCTCCGGATCGGACAGACCGGGGTAAACGGGTGCAGTCGTCACAAGCTAGTCGGCAGCTGGACGTACGCCGTAGTGAGGTCGTCAGCGCCTTCGCCCCGAAGGCTACCGCCGGCTGGTCGGCTTGTCAGCGGCTGAACGGCCGGCCCCGTACCACCGGTAGTCGGTCGCCGAGCGGTACGGAGCGTTCAGCCAGGTCTCCGGATGCCGGGCCACCTGGTACAGCTTCTCGGCGGTGGCCGAACTGATCCGGGTGCCCCCGGCGATGAGCAGCCGGTCCAACTCCCGATGGGTGGTGACCATGCACTCCTTGGGCAGCCCGTACACGCTGATCACCCCGGAACCGACGAAGGTGAGCACCGGGGCGACCGGGATGGTGTGCCCGACCGCGGCGGACATCGCCTTGCTCGCCCGCTTGGCGTCCCGGCGGGCCTCGGCGACGTACGTCGGTCGCTTGCCGTTGATCTGCACCACGTCACCGGCGACCAGGACCCGGCTGCGGCCGTGGTCGACGACGGTGACCGCGAAGAGCCCGCTGGGCCCGATGGCCAGGAACCCGGCACGTTCCTCGCGGCCAGCGGTCTCCAACCCGAGCACCCGGTCCGGGCTGTCGGTACGCGGCCAGTTCACCACGTGCCAGGACGGGCCGAGCTGGTCCAGGCGGTTCAGCGCGCGGGCGCCGGCCGCCTCGATCCGCTTGGCGCCACGCTCGGCCCGACGGCGTCGGGCCCACTCCATCGGCGACGGCCGGATGGCCTCCAACGTGCCAGGTGGGGACTCCTCCATAACCTGTTCGCCCGCTCGGCGGGGCAGCGCCCGCTGGGCGGGCAGCACGCGGCGCTCATGGAAGACAGTCATCACGACCTCCGGCAAAGGTCCCCTGGACGATGGACTACCAACTACCGTACGTGGCGACACCGGTACTGAAGCAAGACGCCAGGCCGGAGTGAGTAGGGATGAATGCCCTATTCACCCCACGACTCTTTCAACAGATGGTGCCAAACGACTGCCATAGGCTGCGAGTGTGACGCACTACGTCGACAGTGAGGTAGGCCACCTCCGGGTGGTCATGCTGCACCGTCCGGGCAGCGAACTGGCCCGGCTGACCCCCCGCAACAGCGGCGCCCTGCTCTTCGACGCGATCCCCTGGGTCGCCGGCGCCCAGGCCGAGCACGACGCGTTCGCCGCCGTGCTGCGCGAGCGCGGTGTCGAGGTGCTCTACCTCGAACAACTGCTCGCCGAGACGCTCGCCGCCACCCCGGCTCGCGCCGAGGCCGTGGCAACCGTACTGGCCGGCCGCCGGTTGGGCGAGACCCTGCGTGACCGGGTCGCCGAGCAGCTCGCCTACCTCGACCCGGCCGGGCTGGCCCGGGTGCTCGTCGCCGGCCTGGCCCGTGGCGAACTGTCCCGCCGCGACGACCGGCCGGCCGGGCTGGTGCATGCCCTGCTGCGCGAGCACGACTTCATCATCGACCCGCTGCCCAATCTGCTGTTCACTCGCGATTCATCGGTCTGGATCCGCGACCGGGTGGCGGTGACCAGCCTGGCGATGCGCGCCCGCCGCCGGGAGGGCCGGCTCACCGACCTGATCTACCGGCACCACCCCCGGTTCGCCGGGACCGAGCTGATCCACCGGCCCGACCAGGAACACGTCGAAGGCGGCGACGTGCTGCTGCTCGCCCCCGGTGTGCTGGCCGTCGGCGTCGGCGAACGGACCACACCCGCCGGAGTGGAGCGGCTGGCCCGGCGGGTGCTCGGCGACGGGCTGGCGCACACCGTCCTGGTGGTGCCGATCACCCAACGGCGGGCGACCATGCACCTGGACACCATCTGCACGCTGGTCGACGTGGACGCGGTGCTGATGTACCCGCCGATGGCCGAGGAGCTCGCCGCGTACACGGTGATCCGTACCGCCTCGGGCGACCTGCAGGTCGCCGGACCCGCGCCGTTCCTGCGGGCCGCCGCCGACGCGATGGACATCGACCGGCTCCGGCTGGTCGGCACCGGGCTGGACCCGGTCACCGCGGAGCGGGAGCAGTGGGACGACGGAAACAACACCCTGGCGCTGGCCCCGGGGGTGTGTGTGGCGTACGAGCGGAACACGGCGACCAACACGCAGCTGCGCCGGGCCGGGATCGAGGTGGTGACGATCCCCGGCGCCGAGCTCGGGTCCGGCCGGGGCGGTCCACGGTGCATGTCGGCACCGCTGGTCCGGGATCCGCTCCGGCCCGACTGACCGGCCGCCGGGTCAGCGCAGCGTGAGCTGCCGGCCCAGCAGGCCCTGCCGGGACCGGCGGGCGGCGGCGTCGAGCGGATCGGTGACGCTGGCCGCCGCCGCGAGCCGCTCGGCGAACTCGGCCAACGGCTGCTCCCACTCGGCAGCCTCCGGCCCGGACGGCAGGTCCCACACCGGCACCAGCAGCCCGTGGGCCCGGAACATCCCGGCGAACCGGGTCTGCGGCCCCATCGGCAGGTCACCGGCGGCGCTCAGCCGGGCCAGTGTGTCCAGCGTCCGGTCCTCGTCACCGGGCAGTACCCAGCGCACGTGCGCCCGCTCCCCCACCCGGCACCAGTACGCGGCGGGCGCCGCCGCCATCCGGGTCGTCGGATAGATGGACGCGTCGGCCCGCTCCAGGGAGGCCTGCACCGCCGGGTTGGCGGCCGCTTCGGGCTCCACCCAGAACGCGAAGCTGTCGTGCACCTGGACCGTCAGCGCCCCGTCGGCGAGCACGTCCTGCAGCCGGGGGCCGGGTCCGGGCAGCGGCGGCACCGGCACCGTGTCGCCCGGCTCGGTCTCCAGCGCGGCCAGCAACGCCGACGCCAGGTCGCGGGAGACGTCCCCGGACTGGGCGTGCCGCTGAAGCCCGATCATGATCTGGCCGTCGGCCCGGACGACGGCCGGGGCCGCCATCGGCAGTACGGTGGCCAGCGTCACCGTCCGGTCGGCGTACTTGCCGGCCAGCTCGGGTTCGAGGATCAGCGGCGCGGTGGCCGCCGGGACGAGTTCGCGCAGCGCGACCCAGTCCGGCTCGTCGGCCAGCCCGGCGAACGGCCGGGGCACGAATACGTCGCGGATCTTCTCCCGCTTGCCGCCGCTGGCGGCCCGGTCCTGCTTTCGGCGCTTGCCCACGGCCAGACAGCCTAGAGGAACCCGCCCACCGCCGAGGGATCCGCCCGGACCCTGGGCCGGTGACCGGAGGGAATCCGCCCGAGCCCGTCCCGGCGTCCCGCCCCGGCTCAGCCCGGATCCGGCTCGCCGATCTCCGCCCAGACGCAGCGGCCGGAGCCGGCGGGTTCCACCCCCCAGCGGCGGGCCAGGGCGGCGACGATGCCCAGGCCACGGCCGTTGAGCGCGTCCGACGGGGCGGTCCGGACCTGCGGCACGTCCCCGGACCCGCCGTCGGTCACCCGCAGCAGGACCGTGCGGCTGTGCCGGCGCGGGGTCAGCTGCCAGGTCACCCGGATCATCCCGTCCGGCAGCGGCCGGGCGTGCCGTACGGCGTTGCCGACCAGTTCGGCCACGACCGTCATCACGTCGGACAGGAAGTCGGGGCGGATCCGGTCGGCCAACGTCCTGGCGAGCTGGTGACGGGCGAACCGGGCGCCGCTGGCATGGTGCGGTACCAGCACGCTCCACACCCGTCCCGCCAGTGCCGAGGTCACGCCGCCTCCTCTCAGCTGCGGGGCAGCCGCACCTCGGCGACCGTACCTCCGCCGTCACGGGGCCGCAGGGACACCCAGCCGTGCTGGCGCTCGACGATCTGTCGGACCAGGTACAGGCCGAGTCCGGCGCCGGGGTAACGGCGCTGGTCGCCCGATTCGCCCTGCCAGAACCGATCGAACGCTCGTTCCACGTGTTCCGGACGTACCCCGATGCCGCGATCACTAATCCGCAAGGCCACCGAGCGTTCGTCGGCGATGGCGGTGACCTCGATCGGGCTGCCCGATGGCGAGTACTTGTCGGCGTTGGTGGCCAGTTCGGTGAGTACGGTGGTCAGGCTCGCCCGGTCTCCGACCGCTTTCGGCAGGTCATCGGGCAGCTCGACGGTGAGCCGCTGACGCAGTCCGGCGGGCAGATCCTCGACAGCGGCCCGCAGCGTCTCGACCAGATCGAACGGGGCGGACGGCGCGCCGACCGCCGGTCCCGAGTCGTTGGCTGCGGAGAGTAGCCGGTCGACCAGCCGGGCCAGTTCGGTGGCCCGCTGCCCGAGCACCCGGGCGGCCTCCCGTCGGTCCCGGTCGGTCAACGACTCCCAGTGGTCGCTGAGGGTCTCCGCGTACCCTTTGATCACGGTGACCGGGGTGCGCAGCTCGTGGCTGGTGACCGCGATGAACAGGTCGACGTCGTGATCGCGGTGGTGCTGGTCGGTGATGTCCCGAAAGGTGACCACCCGGGAGGCGACGAAGCCCGGCAGCTCCCCGGAGGTGATCCGCAGCCACCGGCCGTCCGGCAGCTGATGGTCCACGACCTGGCCGGGGGGCGGCACCGGGAACGGGATCGGTCGGTGCAGCCGGTCCTGCGCGGTGCTGCCGGTGAGCCGCTCAGCCGCCGGGTTCCACAGCCGTACGCAGGACTCGTCATCGACGATGGCCAGTCCGTCGGCGAGCGCGGCGACCACTGGCCCGTCGCCGTGCACCGGCAGCCCGGTCTGGTCGCCGTACATGTGGGCGATGCAGGACGCCAGGTAGGCGATCAGCGTGTGATGGTCAGGGCTGGCACTCTGGTCCGGATCCGGGTAGTAGGCGTGCAGGCTGCCGATCAGCACCCCGCCGATCTCGGCGCGCGCGACCAGCATCCGGTGCAGGCCTCGGCCGGCGATCTGGTCGGCCAGGGCAGCGGTGAGCGCCGTCACCGGGAACTCGACGGTCCGCGGTCCGGTGAGCAGCCGGGCGGTGGCGGGTTCGTCGAGGTCGACGGGTCGGCCGACCGACCATTCGGCGGCACCGGTGGCGGCGATGATCCGACCCCTGCGTGGCCCGTACTCGGCGAACGAGGTCCCGGCGGCGCCGAGCGCACGCTGCGCGAGTCGCAGCAGGTGGTGCAGGATCGGCAGCCCCGACTCACCGCTGTTGATCATATCGAGGACGACGGTGTGTCCAGCGATCAGACTCGGATAGTCGGGGCGTTCCGGCATGCTTCGAGTCTGCCCGGTGCCGGCGGATTTGGGCAGTGCCGGGCCGCCAGCGCCGGGCCGCCGGTCAGAGGACCCGGGGCGGTTCGCCGGACTCGCTCACCATCGGCCGGGAGTGCGCCGCCCAGTCCTGCATGCCGCCGGTGAGGTTGCGGACGTTGTCCCAGCCGTGCTGGTTGAGGTAGGCGACGACCTGCCCGGACCGGCCGCCGGACCGGCACACCACCACCACGTCGCCCTCCTGTGGGACGTCGGCCAACCGGTGCGGGATCTCCATCATCGGCAGGTGGTGGGCGCCCGGCGCGTGCCCGGCCGCCCATTCCTCGGGCTCGCGGACGTCCAGCAGATACGCGTCGGCGGATACGTCGGGGACGTCAACGGTGGGGATCGGTGGTCCATGCATGCCGAACAGCCTATTCCTGGCCCGCCAGCACCGACGGGTTGGCGAGGATGAACTCAGCGAGGTTGTCGTTCTTGACCGCCTGGAACATCTCCTGGCTGAGCGGATCGATGTTCTCCCGGCCGGCGTCGTTGCCGTTGAAGCTGCCGCCGTTGGTCCGCAGCATGACCAGGTCGTTGGCGGCCACCCCACGCAGGGTGAAGACGAAGTCCGGCAGCGGCACCTTGCCGGTGTCCAGCACGAACGCCTTGCCTGCCGCGTCGATCAGCTCGTTCAACTTGAGCGGGTTGGTCATCACCCCGTTGGCCATCGCCTTCTTGGCCATGGCCTTGATCAGCTTCTGCTGGTTCTTCTGCCGGTCGTAGTCGCCGTTGTCCAGCCCGTACCGCTGCCGGGAGAAGTCCAGCGCCTCCCAGCCCTGCATCTCGCGGCAGCCCTTCTTGTGCACGACCTGCTGCTTCTCCCCGCTGACCTGGTCGGCTTCGGAGTTCCACATCGGCTGGCCGTCGACCAGGGTCATGTGGATCGACGGGGTGTCCTCGTCGACGCAGAGCCGGACGCTGCCGAGGCTGTCGATGACCGACTTGAAGCCGCTGAAGTTGATGATCGCGGCGCCGTCGAAGCTGACCCCGGTGAGGTTCTTGATCGTCTCCGCCATCAACTGGGCGCCACCGGCGTGCCCGGCACCGTTCTGTGCGCCATGGAAGAACGCCTCGGTCGCCTTGCCGACCCCACCCGGCCACCCGCTCTTCTCGAACGGCGGGATCTCGACCTCGGTGTCCCGGGGGACGGAGATCAGGTACGCCTGGTCGTGGGTGGCGGGGATGTGCAGGATGATGATCGTGTCGGCCCGGGTGTCCGACTCCGCCCAGCTGCCCCGGTGGTCGATGCCGAGCAGCAACATGTCGATCGGACCTTCGAGGCTGTCACCGCCCTCGGCGTCGGTCTTGCCGGCGACGCCGAGCAGGTTCGACTGCTCGATCCCACTGGTCGCCTGGGCGATCAGCCATTTGCTGCCGACGATCGTGGTGCCGCTGAGCATCATCAGCAGCGCGCCCAGCACGACCATCGTGCGGGCCCAGACCGGGTCCTTGCGGCGGGGGCGCCGGCCCGAGCCGCTGCGGCCGGAACCCGGACCCGACCGGCCACCCGACCGACGTCCGGCCGCGCCGCGGGTGGCGAGCGGGTTCCCCGACTCGGTCGACGTCGAACGTCGGCGGGTCTGAACCGGCATGCCTGCTCCTGGGGGCGTGACAATAGGGCGAGCCCACTGTACGGAAACTTGGTCGACTTATCGACCCTGCTCGGGTTTCAAATTTGTGTCGGATTGACCCGTCACCGGGTGACGATCGGCAATGTCCACTCAGTCACCGGCTCAGGGCTGTCAGTCACTGGCGCCAGGACTGGGCGTGACATTGGCCTGGACCCAGGCGGTCATCTGATCGGCCGCCATCGCCTGGTACATCGACAATGCCTTCTCCCGGTCGGAGACGACCACCGATTCGCCGTTGATCGTCTCGCTGCCGTTGTGCGGGCTGGTCAGGAAGTGCAGGTTCTCTCCCCTGAGCTTGCGGAACTGCAGCGCCATGTCGACCAGGGAGAAGCCCTGGTCGACCGTCACCGCCTGGGTCGTCGCCTTGAGAAACGCATTCAGTTTGACCGGGTTCGACAGTGTGCCGGAACTCACAGCCTTGTCCATCAGCGCGCGGAGGAACTCTTGCTGGTGACGCATGCGCGCGAAGTCACCATCCGGAAACTGTTTGCGTTGGCGGACCCAGTCCAGCGCCTCGGCGCCGTTCATGTGATTGACGCCCTCACTGAACTGTCGGTACGGCTTGTGGATCGACGTCGTGTCCTGCTCGACGGTCAGGTCGACCCCGCCGAGCGCGTCGGTGACCTCGACGAAACCAGCGAAGTCGATCGACATCACATGATTGATCCGCACGTCGGTGAAGCACTCCACGGTCCGTACCGCCAGCGGCAGCCCGCCCCAGGCGAACGCGGCGTTGATCTTGGCCCGTTCGCCGGTCTCGCAGGCCGCGGCGGCGTCCGACGGGATCGGCACGTACAGGTCACGCGGGATCGACACCAGATAGGCGCGGTCGTGTGACGACGGGATGTGCATCACGATGATCGTGTCCGCCCGCCACTTGCCGGCCTGGTCGACCGGGGCGTCCGGATCCCGCGAGTCGGTGCCGATCAGCAGGATGTTCAGCGCGCCGTCCACCGCCGCCGGCGGCCGCCCCTCGGTGATCTGCGAGAACGGATCGGTCCGCCCCAGATCCTGGTTCAGCCCACGGGCGTACGCCCAGAGCCCGCCGCTGGCGAGCAGGGCCAGCACCACCAGCGCCACCCCGCCGACCAGGGCGATGCGCCCCCAGCGGGGCCGCGGCCGGCGTGGCGGGCCACCGACCTGATGGCCGGCACGACCGCCGTACTGATGGCCGGCACGACCGCCGACCGGCACCTGCGCCCGGCCGGTCGAGGACCCGTAGGCGGTGCCGGCCGGACCGGTCGTCCGGCCGGGGACGGCCCGGCCACCGTGGCGGCTGCTGGCTGACCGGTCACCGTGCTGGTTGCTGGCTGACATGCCTCCAGCGTACGTACCGGGCGCTCGCCCGCCGATGACTCGACTGCCGGGCCGCCGCCGATCAGCCGAGTCGCTGGCGGAAGTAGGCGATGGTGCGGCGCAGCCCGTCCTGCGGATCGACCGTCGGCTGGTAGCCGAGCCTGGTGCGGGCCAGGGTCAGGTCCGGACGGCGCATCTCCGGGTCGTCCGAGGAGCGGGCGACCAGGTTGATCGTCGATGAGCTGCCCACCAGTTGGACGATCTGCTCGGCCAGCTCCCGCATGGTCAGCTCATGCTCGGTGCCGCAGTTGATCGGCCCGGTCTCGGTGGAGTCGAGCAGTGCGACGATCCCGGTCACCAGGTCCGCCACGTAGCAGATCGACCTGGTCTGCCCGCCGGTGCCGTGCACGGTGATCGGCTCGCCGCGCAGCGCCTGGCTGATGAAGGTGGGGATGGCCCGGCCGTCGTCCGGCCGCATCCGGGGCCCGTACGTGTTGAAGATCCGCACAATGCCGGCGTCCAGTCCGCGGTACCGGTGGTACGCCATTGTCGCCGATTCGGCGAACCGCTTGGCCTCGTCGTAGACGCTGCGCACCCCGATCGGGTTGACGTTGCCCCAGTAGGTCTCCGGTTGCGGGTGCACCAACGGGTCGCCGTACGCCTCGGAGGTCGACGCCATGATGAACCGGGCCCGGTCGGCGACCGCCCGGTCCAGCAGGTGCAACGTGGCGAGGGAGCCGACCCGGAGGATCTCGATCGGCAGCGTGGCGAAGTCCGTCGGGCTGGCTGGCGAAGCGAGGTGCATGATCGCGTCGAACCGCTGACGCACCGCCGGGTGATGATCCGGCAATCCGTCCGAAATGTCCGCCTCGACGAGGGTGAACCGAGGTTCGTCGGCGAGGTGGGCGACGTTCTCCTTGGAGCCGGTGACGAAGTTGTCCACCGCCACCACCGCACAACCACGCGCGACCAACCGGTCGACGAGGTGGCTTCCGACGAAACCAGCACCTCCGGTGACCAGCACTCGATGGCCGTCGCCGAATCGGGGAACAGGCAGCATGCTCCCGAGCCTAGTGGTAGCACCCCGGCCGGGCAGCGGTTGCCACCCGGGTCGGGCCGGGTGGTGCGCTCCGGACGCTCCGGACGCTGCGGAACGTGCCCGGACCGAGCTACCGGCCGCGCGGCTCGCCGAGTTCGCGGTACCGGCCGCGGTAGTGGATCAGCGGCCCGGCGTCGCCTTCGTCGCCGACCGTGACCGACTCGACGGTCGCCTCCACCAGCATCGCCCACCCGTACGGTCGGGCGTCGTCGAGCCGGCAGCCCGCCCACCCGCTCGCCCCCGCGAGGACCGGGCCGTACCCGGTGGACTGCCAGTCCGCTGCCTTGAACGGTCCGCCCGGTGCCGGCATCAGCCCAGCGAACCGGTCCGCGAGCTGCCGATGCGCCGGACCCAGCGGAACCATCGCGAACCTGCCCGACTCGCGGAGCACCTCCCACAGCTGCGACTCCTCGTCGAGCAGCCCGAGCAGTCGCGGCGGGTCACCGTCGGCCAGCACGGTCGACGACACGGTCAATCCGGCGAGCGGAGCCGACCCGCCACCGGCCGTCCACAGCGTTACCGGTGCGGCCAGCCGGCCACGTAGCCGCCGCGCGGGCGAACGGTCCTCACTCGCCGTGGCGAACGGGTCGCGATAGTGGATCTCGGCACCGGGCTCGGGATGATTCACGTGAAACATTGTGACCCAGTCGGGAGTCACCGGCGCGGTGTCACCGTGGCGAGCAGCTCCGGCATGCGTCGGTCCAGCAGGTCACCGGTGATGTACAGGCCCAGGGCCACCGCACCCAGGCCGTATCCGACGCCGACCGGCAGGGCAAACCAGTACCAGACCTCGCCGAGCAGCGCGGTGGCGAGCACGATCGGCACCGCAGCCGCCGCCGACGCGACCATCGCCACCAGCGCCAGCATGCTCTTCGCCACGCCGGCACCGCTGTTCAGCGCGAACGGATTCGACGTCTCCGGCAGCGAGTAGGCACCGACCACCGAGACGATCAGGTTGACCGCCAGCCCGGCACCGTACGCGGCGAACAGCGTCCCGGCGGCGACCGGGATCCAGCCCGGTTCGCGCAGGAACAACCCGAGGCCGGCCGAGATCACCACCAGCAGCGGCACGATGTAGACCGAGAACCCGACCACCCGGGCACGCAGCTCCAGCCGACCCGGCACTCCGGCGATCACGTTCGCCGCGTACGCGCTGCCGTCGAATCCGAACTGGTTGGCCAGGGTCACGGCGGCGAGCGCGCCGACGAAGAGCATCGAGATACTGACGCTGGTCGCCGACGCGGTCAGCCCGACGTCCAGCGAACCGTCCGGGTCGTAGGTGAAGGCGCTGAAACCGCCGACGTTGATCAGCGCCGGGATGAACACCCCGACCACGGCGACGGTGATCAGGTTGGCCCGCCGCCGCATGTCCCGCCACCAGTAGCGCACCTCCCGGGCGACCAGAGCGCCGTACCGGTCGCGGGGGGTCCGGGTGAGCAGCCGGGGAAACAACTGACTCACCGGGGTACCGGACGCAGCGGCCACCGCCCTGGCCGAGCCGCCGCTCGCGGTGCCGACCATCGCCGACTCCAGCGACCTCGACCACCACCGGTACAGGCCGGCCAGGGTGGCGGCGGTGACCGCCAGCTTGACCGGCACCGCCCAGAGCCGTCCGTCGACGACGTCGAAACCCATCGTGTACGGGGCGGCCAGCGGGGTCCAGCCGAGGATTCCCGCCACCTCAGCCAGCTGGTCCCAGTCGGCGTTGCCCAGCCCGCCGATGACCAGCAGTTGCAGCGGGCCGAGCAGGGCGGCCAGCACGGCGAGCAGCACCGCGGCCAGGTCACGCACCCGGCGCGACCGCAGCATGCCGGCGAACGCGCTGGTGATCGCCCGACTGCCCAGGACGCAGAGCAGCAGACCGGCGGCGACCCCGACCAG
This sequence comes from Solwaraspora sp. WMMB762, assembly GCF_049179115.1. NCBI lineage: Bacteria > Bacillati > Actinomycetota > Actinomycetes > Micromonosporales > Micromonosporaceae > Solwaraspora > Solwaraspora sp. WMMB762. Next base: position 4,951,001 of record NZ_JBMHMD010000001.1, on the reverse strand, counting down.
TTGGACCGCGCCGGCCAGCGGGCCGCCGAGCAGCGCCGCGCTGAGCACCAGGCCCAGGCTGGCCAGGCCGGTGGCGATCGACGGCACGCCGATCAGTCCGGTGACCAGCAGCCCGGTGACCATGGTCCGCCGGGGCAGCGGCAGCAGCGCGAACCGGGCCGGGTCGAGCGTCTCGTCCACGCCGAAGAAGGCCAGTGGCAGCAGCAGCCAGCCGAGCACCAGCAGGGTGCCGCCGAACCCGGCGGCCAGCAGCATGCCCTGTTCGCTGTCGACGAACCCCGGCGCGGCGAGGATCAGGAAGCCGTTGCCGGCGAACCACAGCCCGGCGATGATCCCGCCGATGAACAACGCGATCCGCCAGCCCTGGCCACGTAGGTTGTTGCCCATCACCCGTAGCTTGAGGCGGACGAAGTGCCGGGCCCGTACCGGGCGCCGGCCGGCGACGGCGGGCACCCCGGCGGTCGACCCGGTCACCGCCACGCCGGTTCCCGGCCCGGTCACAGCCATGCCAGTTCCTCCCCGGTGGCCGTGCGACCACCGACGACGTCGACGAAGACCTCTTCCAGCGACCGCCCGGCCCGTACCTCGTCCAACGTGCCGACCTTCTTGATGACTCCGTCGGCGAGGATCGCCACGTGGCTGCAGAGCCGCTCGACCACGGCCATCACATGGCTGGAGAAGATCACCGTGCCGCCGCCGGCGACGTACCGCTGCAGGATGTCGCGAATCAGCGCGGCGGAGACCGGGTCGACCGCCTCGAACGGCTCGTCGAGCACCAGCAGCCGGGGGCCGTGCAGCAGCGCACAGGCCAGCCCGATCTTCTTCTTCATGCCCGCTGAATAGTCGACCACCAGGGTGCGTCCGGCGTCGTCGAGCGCCAGCACGTCGAGCAGTTCGCCGGCCCGCTGGTCGACCACCGCCGGGTCCATGCCGCGCAGCAGACCGTGGTACGCGAGCAGCTCGGCACCGGTGAGCCGGTCGAACAGCCGCACCCCGTCCGGCAGTACGCCGAGCAGTTGCTTCGCCCGCACCGGGTCGGCCCAGACGTCGTGGCCGAGGACGTGGGCGTGGCCGGCGTCCGGCCGTAGCAGCCCGACCGCCATCGACAACGTGGTGGTCTTGCCGGCACCGTTCGGGCCGAGCAGGCCGTAGAAGGAGCCGACCGGGACGTCCAGCTCGACCCCGGCGACCGCGACCTTGTCGTCGAACCGTTTGGCCAGGCCGCGCAGGACGAGCGCCTGCCCGCCGGGCTGGGCAGCATCTGTCATGGTCCGACGGTAACTACCGGCACCCCGGATACGCTCCCGCTGAGGGAGGATCCGGCTCTCATACCCGGGCACGACGGCGACACCGACGCCGCAGGATGTCACGGGCGCAGGCTCTCCGGCGCGTGCAGTCGCAGCATGAGGGCGTTCACCTGACCCGGCAACCGCCGCCGGGTGACCACCGACACCAGCATCATCACCGCGAACGCCAGCGGCACCGTCCAGGCCGCCGGCTGGGCGACCAGGACCGCCGGCCAGCCGGTCAGTGGCGGACCCAGCACGGTCCACAGCACCGCGCCGACGGCGGCGCCGCCACCGGCGACGATGCCGGCGGCGGCACCGGCGTCGGTCAGGCCACGCCACCAGATGCCGAGCACCAGCAGCGGGCAGAAGCTCGACGCGGCCACCGCGAACGCCAGCCCGACGACCTGCGAGACGTCCAGGCCGGAGACGTTCAGCGCGAGGACCATCGGCACCGCGCCGGCGACCAGGGTCGCCAGCCGGAACCCGCGTACCGAGTTGCGCCGCAGCACGTCGGTCGAGACCGCCCCGGCGACGCTGGTCAGCAACCCGGACGAGGTGGACAGGAAGGCGGCGAACGCCCCGGCGGCGACCAGCGCGGCGAGCAGCTGACCGAGCAGTCCGCCGCCGAGCGCCGCCTCCGGCAGCAGCACCACGACCGCGTCCGAGCGTCCGGTCATCAGCAGTTGCGGCGTGTACACCCGGCCGAGCACCCCGTACAGGGTGGGGAAGAGGTAGAACAGGCCGACCAGGGCCAGCACCACCAGCGTGGTCCGGCGGGCGGCGGCACCGTCGGGGTTGGTGTAGAACCGCACGAGTACGTGCGGAAGCCCCATCGTGCCGAGGAAGGTAGCCAGGATCAGCGAATAGGTGGCGAACAGCCCCTGGTCGCCCCGGTCCGGGTCACCGGGCAGCAGCCAGGCGGCTCCCCGGTCGGCTTCGGCCCCGGATACCTCGGGGACCCGGTCCCCGGCGGCGAAGGTCAGCTCGGTGCCGGGGGTCACCTGCTCGGTCCGCCCGTCGGCGTAGTTGAGCGTCGCGGACCGCTCGACCACCACGGTGGTCGCCTGGGTGAAGGTCAACCCGTCCGGTGGGCTGACCGGCGGCCGTCCGTCGGACTGCCACTGCATGGCCAGGAAGACCGCCGGTACGGCGAGCGCGGTCAACTTGAGCCAGTACTGGAACGCCTGCACGAAGGTGACCGCCCGCATGCCGCCGAGCGCGACGTTGGCGGTGACCACCCCGCCGACCAGCAGCGCTCCCAGCGGGTACGGCGCGCCGGTGACCGTGGCCAGGGTCAGCCCGGCGCCCTGCAGCTGGGGCAGCAGGTAGAACCAGCCGATGAAGATCACGAAGACGGTGGCCAGCCGGCGCAGTCGCCGGGAGCTGAGCCGGATCTCGCAGAAGTCCGGCAGGGTGAACGCCCCGGACCGGCGCAGCGGGGCCGCGACGAACAGCAGCAGGGCCAGGTAGCCGGCGGCGAAGCCGACCGGATACCAGAGCACGTCGACGCCGTACTTGAGGATCAGGCCGGCGATGCCGAGGAACGACGCGGCAGACAAGTACTCGCCGCTGATCGCCGCCGCGTTCCAGGACGGGCTGACGGTACGCGAGGCGACCAGGAAGTCGGACGTGGTGCGGGCCAGCTTCAGCCCGTAGAAGCCGATCGCGACGGTCACCAGGGTGACCACGACCAGTGCAGGGATCACGTACGGGTTGGTCATCGGCGCCGCTCAGCGTTCCGGCCGGCGGACCAGCGCGACGAAGTCCTGTTCGTTGCGTTCGGCGAGGTGGACGTAGGTCAGGCCGACCGCCACCAGGAACGGGAACGCGGCCACCCCGAGCAGCAGCCACGGCAGGTTGACGCCGACGATCTTGATCTCGGCGACGCCGGGGGCGATCGCGAACAGCATCGGCAGCGACCCGAGGCCGACCACGACCACCACCGCCAGCCGTATCGCCAACGCCAACTGTGCCCGGACCAGGCCGCGTACCAGTGCCTCGCCGATCTGGGTCTGCTCGGCCAGGTCGGTACGCAGCCGGTCGGCGTCCCCGCGCCGGCCGACCTCGCCCAGCACGATCCGCACCCGCCGGGGTGGCGGGTCGGCGGGCGCGGGCGCCGCAGCGGGCCCGGTGCCGTCGTGTTCGGCCATGCCGGCAGTCTCACGGCCCGTCGCGGAATGTCAAGGGCAGTCCCCGGCGCAGACGGATCCACGGCGCGTCGTCCGACAGCGAAGCGCCCAACCGCAGGAGGCGATTGGGCGCTGCTGAAGCCCGGCGAGAGGCTTTGTGGCCAGGGGCGGGGTCGAACCGCCGACCTTCCGATTTTCAGTCGGACGCTCGTACCAACTGAGCTACCTGGCCGGGTGTCCGGGACATCATACCCGCCTGCCGGTGAGGACACCGGACCGGTCGGGTCGGCCCCGAAAACGAAACGCCGCGCGTGGGAAACGCACGGCGATCGGCGTTGCGCGGTCCTGACGGGACTTGAACCCGCGACCTCCGCCTTGACAGGGCGGCGAGCACTCCGACTGCTCCACAGGACCTCGGTGTTGCTCCGGCCGGTCGGTCGGCCGGTGGTGCCCCCAACGGGATTCGAACCCGTGCTACCGCCTTGAAAGGGCGGCGTCCTGGGCCGCTAGACGATGAGGGCGGCCCCGTCATCATCGCACATCGCGACTCCGACGGTAGTGCTCCCATCCGGCCCCGCCGGAAGCTTGCGAAAGCATACGTGACGAGTATGCCCCGGACCAAACCAGATCGGCGAACCGGACGGATCAGGGGGAAAGGCTAGCACCGAGCAGGGTGATGCCGTACCGCTGCCTCAGCTCGTGGACCACGGCCGGGAGCGCGGCGACGGTGGCCGACCGGTCACCACCGCCGTCGTGCAGCAGGATGATCGACCCGAGCCGAACCTCGGCGGTGACCTGCGACACCAGCTTCTCCTTGGTGGGCTTGCGCCAGTCCTGCGGGTCGACGTCCCAGTCCAGCGGGACCATCCCCAGCTCCTCGACCACGGTGACCACCTTCGGCGTCCACAGCCCGCCAGGGTGCCGGAAGAGCTCGATCGGCACGCCGGGCACCACCTTGTGGATCTCCTTGTTGGTCCGCAGCAGGTTGGCCCGGATCTCGTCGGGCGACTGCGAGCCGAGGTCGAGCTCGTGGCTCCAGGTGTGGTTGCACAGGGTGTGCCCCTCCCGGACCATCCTGACGACCAGCGCCGGATACCGCCGCACCTGGGCGCCGACGACACAGAACGTGGCCCGCGCCCCGGCCGCCCGCAGCTCGTCGAGGATCAGCGGCGTCCACTTCGGATGCGGCCCGTCGTCGAAGGTCAGCGCCACCTGCCGACCGCCGGTACGGCGTTGCAGCAGGCGCTCGTCGACGGCCGGCCGGGCGGACGCCCCGGGTGAGCCGCTGGTCACGGCGGACGACGGTGGCTGGTCGCCGGGGTCGGCGGTCGGTGCCGGCACCGGGTCGCGGGGGCCGGGTGAGGGCACCGGCTCGGGGGGTGGAACCGGGCGGTCCGGCGCGGCACCGAGAGCGGCGGTGGCCGGCACCTGCGCCGGTACCTGCCGGGCACCACGCAGCGCGGCGATGCTTTCGCTGCCGACCAGCAGCGCGAACACCGCCAGGCCTGCCGCGACCATGGCACGTTTCGACACGGTGCGTTTCGACATGTCGACTCCGGGCGAGGGGGTGGACGGAGATCGAGCGAAGCACACGTTAGTCGATCAATCCGCACAACTCGACCCCGCACATCGGACACCAGGACTGCCGGCCGCCGGCGGTGACGGGAAGTGCCGCCAACAGCTACGGGACGTGCTGCTGGCCGATGGCCCGGTCGGCGGACCGGCAGAGGGTGACCGCGTCGGTCAGGTCGGCGCAGTGCCGTACCCCGTCCGGCAGCTCGGTGACCGGCCAGCCCGGCCCGACCGCCAGGACCAGCACCGGACGGTGCCGTCCGGATCGGGCCACACGCAACTGCCCGAGGTCCGCGGTCGCCGGGGTGTGCGACCAGAGCACGACGGCGGCCGGCCCCGTCCGATCGACCGCGGCGACCAGCGCGGTCGCCGGCACCCGGGCACCGAGCAACCGGGCGACCACGCCGACCTCGACGAGTGCGGCGGCCAGCGCCTCCAACGGCAGGGTGTGCTGCTCCTCGTCGGTGCAGGCGAGCAGCGCACCGGGGCCGCCGCCGACCCGGCCGGCGGCGGTCGCAGCGGGGACCCGGCTGGTGGCGGTCGCAGCGGGGAGCAGGCCGTCCAGCGGGCGGTCCGACGGATCATCCGGCGGGGCCGCCGAAACCGGCCCGGTCACCGAGGCGAACGCGGCGGAGACGCACCGGGACAGCAGATGCTCCACCTCGATGAAGCCGGCGGTGGCCGCGTACCGGTCACCGACGCCGGCCAGCACCGGGCGGACCACCCGGTCCCAGGTGGCAATCACCCCGTCGGTACGCAGCCCACGCTCGATGATCTCCCGCATGGCCCGGTCGTCCAGGCGTACGGCGGCCCGGGCCAGGCCACGGGCGGCCGGGCCGGCGGTGCCGACCGCGATGGTGTGCCCGCCGCCGGCCCGGCCCGGCCCGGGGCCGGCGGGGGCGGCGGGGGCGGGTGGAGCCGCGTTGCCGCGTGCCCACCGCGCCGCCTCGGCCGGGGACACGCCTTCGGCGGTGAGCCGGCGCATCACCTCCAGCCGGGCCAGATCCTCCCGGCTGTACCGGCGATGATGCCCCTTGACGTGCCGGGTCGGGCCGAGCCCGTACCGCTGATGCCAGGTGCGCAGCGTGGTCACCGCCACGCCGAGGCGGCGTGCCACGCTGCCCGCGCTCAGCGCGTCATCGCTCACCTGGCCGCTCCGCAGCCGCGCTGTGCCGCTCCGCAACCGCACCGTGGTCCCGCCGGCCCGGCGCGAACAACTGGTCGACCACGCCGGCCAGCCACGGGGCGTAGGCGTGCGGGTCGTCGGTCAGGCCGGCCCGCAGCTCGTCCGGCGGCATCCAGCGCAGCTGCGCGATCTCCGCCGGATCGGGCCGCAGCGGGGTGGCCGGGTCGAGCTCCCCCAGCAGTACGTGGTCGTACTCGTACTCAGTCCGGCCGGTGACCGGGTCGGTGGCCTGGTAGGTGTGCACACCGAGCTCGGTCAACGGCACCGGCGCGACGCCCACCTCCTCGCCGAGCCGGCGGTTGGCCGCCTCGGTCACCGATTCGCCGGGCAGCGGATGGCCGCAGCAGGTGTTCGCCCAGCGCAGCGGGAACCGGGTCTTCACCGCGGCCCGCTGTTGCAGCAGCAGTTGGCCGGCCGGGTCGACCAGGATCACCGAGAACGCCCGGTGCAGCTGGCCCGGCGGCTGGTGGGCGGCGGCGACGGTAGCCGATCCGACCGGTCGCCCGGCCGGGTCGACCAACTCGACCAGATGGCTCTCCCGCGACGTCCCGGTCATCGGGCACCCCCCGCACCGGTGATCCGACCGGCGGCCAACTTGCCGGAGATCAGCACCATCGGCACGCCGACCCCCGGCTGGGTGCCGGAACCGACGAAGACCACGTTCTCCAGGGTGGGATGCAGGTTCCCGGGTCGGAACGGGCCGGTCTGGAACAGGGTGTGCGCAGCGGCGAACGGTGTCCCGGCGGCCATTCCGGCGTCGGCCCAGTCGGCCGGGGTGGTCACCTCGCGGACCTCGATCCCGTCGGCCAGGCCCCGGTAGCCGCGCTCGGCCAGGGTGGCGATCAGCTCGTCGGCGTACCGCTGCGGCAGGTCGCCGCGCCAGTCCAGCCGGCCGCTGTCCAAGTTGGGCACCGGAGCGAGGACGTAGTAGGTGTGCCCGCCGGGCGGGGCCACCGACGGGTCGGTCCGGCTCGGGTTGGTGACCAGCAGCGACGGGTCGCTCATCAGCTCACCCCGACGGATGACCTCGTCGAAGGTGCCCTTCCACAGCCGGCCGAAGTGGATGTTGTGGTGGGCGATCTGCTGGTAGCCCTGCCGGGCGCCGAGGTGCAGCACCACGCAGGACGGCGAGTAGCGCAGCCGGCGGCGGCGGGCCGGCGGCAGCAGCTCGGCGTAGGCGACGGGCAGGTCGGGGTTGAGCACCACGACGTCGGCGGGGATCCGGTCACCGGCGGCGGTGAGCACCGCGCGCGCCCGACCACCGGCGGTCTCCACCTGGGTGACCGTGGTGTCGTAGCGGATCTGTACGCCGTGCTTCTCGGCGGCGCCGGCCAGCGCCCGGGGCACCGCGTGCATGCCGCCCCGGGGGAACGACACCCCGGCCACCGAGTCCAGGTAGGCGATGACGGTGTAGATGGCCAGCGCGTCGTGGGGCGCCAGCCCGGCGTACATCGCCTGGAACGAGAAGATCCGCTGGGTACGGGGGTCGGTGAAGAACTGCTCGATCTTGGTCTGCATGCGCCGGAACGCTCCGGCGGCGAGCAGCCGCAGCAGGTTGCCGGTGAGCAGGTCCGGCGGGCTGTCCAGGTTACGGTCGATGAAGTCGGCCCGCTCCAGCTGCCACAGCCGCCGCGCGTAGTCGACGAAGCGCAGGTAGCCGTCGGCTTCGCGGGGGCCGCAGACCCGGGCCACCTCGGCCGCCATCCGGGCGGTGTCGGTGACGACGTCCAGAGTGGACCCGTCCGGATAGTACGCCCGGTAGGCCGGTTCGAGCGGGATCAGCTCCAGCCAGTCGGAGAGCTCCTCGCCGACCGCGCCGAGCGCCTCGGCGATCAGTTCGGGCATGGTCAGCACGGTCGGCCCGGTGTCGAACTCGTAGCCGTCGAGTGCCAGCCGCCCGGCCCGCCCGCCCGGCACCGACTCGCGTTCCAGCAGGGTGACCTGCCGGCCGGCACCGGCCAGGTGCAGGGCACAGGCCAGCCCGCCGAGCCCGGCACCGACCACGACGACGCGTTCGGTCGCCCCGGTCACGGTACGCATGCCGCGACCACCTCCTTCTGAACGATGCTCACATCATGCCTGCCGAGTGGTGGCGGTCACCGCCAGGCCGGTGAGCGCGCGACGGGCGGCGGCGTCGATCGGGGCGTCGGCCAGTGCGTCGACCGCCTCCCGTACCCGTTGCTCGATCAGCTGTTCCACCTGGTCGGCGGCGCCGGTCTCGACGACGATCTCGGCCAGCCGGCTCACCCGTCGATCGTTCTCCCGGTCGGACTCCCGGTCGGCGCCGGACGGCGGCCGGGTGAGTTCGGCGCGTTGCGCCTCGGTGGCCAGCTCGCGGGCGATCAGCAGCAGCACCGTCGGCTTGCCGGTCCGCAGGTCGTCGCCGGCGGGTTTGCCGGTGGTGGCCGGGTCACCGAAGACGCCGAGCAGGTCGTCGCGCAGTTGGAACGCCTCGCCGACGTTGGTGCCGTAGCGCTGGTAGGCCTCGTGGACCGCCGGGTCGGTGCCGGTTCCGGCGAGGGCCGCACCGAGGTGCAGCGGCCGCAGCACGGTGTAGCTGGCGGTCTTGTGCCGGGCCACCCGCAGCGCCCGGTCGACCGACCAGGTGTCGGCCTCGGTCTCGCCGAGGACGTCCAGGTACTGCCCGGCTATCGTCTCGACCCGCATCTGGTCGTAGCGGCGCCGCACGTCCAGCAGGGTCCGGGGTGGCACGCCGGCCTGGCCGAGCAACCGGTCGGCCCAGACCAGGCAGAGGTCACCGACCAGCACGGCGGCACCGTCGCCGAACCGGTCGGGGTCGCCGTCGCGGCCGGCCGCCCGGTGCTGCCCGGCCAGCCGCCGGTGGGCGGTGGGGCGGCCGCGACGGGTCGCGGAACCGTCCATCACGTCGTCGTGCACCAGCGCGAACGCGTGCAGCAGCTCCAGCGCGGCCAGCGCCGGCAGCACCGGAGCCAGCGGCGCGTCCGGGCCGACCACCCCGCGCCAGCCCCAGTGGGCGAAGACCGGCCGCAGCCGTTTGCCGCCGGCCAGCACGGTGTCCCGGGCGATCTGCGCGAACGGGCGCAGCGCCGGATCGATGCGGTCGAGCGCGTCGATCTCGGTGGAGAGGAAATCGATCAGGGTGTCGTCGACGGCCGCGGTCAGCAGGTCACGGCGGTGGGCCGGGGGCTGCCCAGGGGTGGCCGACCCGGCCGGCTCGTCGACCGACGCGCTGCGGTCGGTGCCGGCAACTGTGTGATTGGCCACGCGAACGAGCGTACCCTAGGGTCAGAAGTTGCGTCGATTCTTGCGTCGATAGATGAGGGGGGCCGGTGAACGTCGATCTGTCCGCTGCCTACGCGAACTGCCGTGACCTGCACCGACGGCACGGGCGGACCTACTATCTCGCGACCCGGCTGCTACCGCAGTGGAAACGCCGGCATGTTCACGCTTTATACGGATTCACCCGATACGCGGATGAGATCGTCGACCGCACCGACCAACTGCCGCCCGCCGACCGGGCAGCCGCCCTCGACCAGTGGGGGCAGCGGTTCCTCGACGGCCTGCACGGCGCCCCGGTCGACGACCCGCTGCTGCCCGCCGTACTGCACACCATCGCGGTGTTCGACCTGGACAAGGCGGACTTCACCGCGTTCCTGCGCAGCATGGCGATGGACCTGACGGTCACCTCGTACCCGCGCTACACCGACCTGCTCGACTACATGGAGGGCTCGGCGGCGGTGATCGGCACCATGATGCTGCCGATCCTGGGCAGCACCGACCGGGCCGCCGCCCGGGAGCCGGCCCGGCAGCTCGGCTTCGCCTTCCAGCTCACCAACTTCATCCGCGACGTCGCCGAGGACCTGGACCGGGGCCGCACCTACCTGCCGGACGAGGACCTGGCCCGGTTCGGGGTGACCCGGGCCGACCTGGTCGACGCCGCCCGACACCGCCGGGCGACCCCGCCGATCGTTGAGCTGATCCGGTACGAGGTCGGCCGCGCCCGGGGCCACTACGCGGCGGCCGCCCCCGGCGTCACCCTGCTCGAACCCGCGTCGCAGGCCTGCATCCGCACCGCGTACGCGCTGTACGGCGGCATCCTCGACGAGATCGCCGCGCAGGGCTTCGACGTGTTCCGTCGCCGGGCCACCGTCGGGAACCGCCGCCGGGCCGCTGTGGCGCTGCGCTCCCTGCTCACCCCGGCCGGCACCCCGGTCACCCTGCCCGGCCCGGTCGACGTCGCCGGCCCAGTCGACGTCACCGGCCCGCCGACGCAGCCGCCGCAGCCGCCGGCCACCCCCACGCCAGCGCCGACCGCACCCACACCGACCGCCGCCACGCCGACCGCGCCGTAGCGCCCGCCGTGCGTACCGCTGTCGTGCTGTTCACCCGCGACCTGCGGGTGCACGACCAGCCAGCGCTGGCCACCGCCTGCGCCACCGCCGGACAGGTGGTGCCGCTGTTCGTCCTCGACCCACGGTTGGCCGGCCGGTCGGCCAACCGCGACCGGTTCCTGCACCAGAGCCTCGCCGACCTGCGGGCGAGGCTGCGCGGGCTCGGCGGCAACCTGCTGATCCGCCGGGGCGACCCGGTCGCCGAGACGATCCGGCTGGCCCGCGAGGTCGACGCCGACGGCGTCGCCGTCTCCGCCGACATCAGCCGCTACGCCCGGCACCGGCAGCGGCGGCTGTCCGACGAATGCGACCGGCACCGCCTCGCGTACCGCGCCTTCCCTGGTCTGACCGTCGTCGACCCCGGCGCGCTGACCCCGACCAACGGCGACCACTACAAGGTCTTCACGCCGTACTTCCGGGCCTGGGCCGGCGCCGACTGGCGTACCGGATGCGCCGCTCCGGACCGGATCCGGCTGCCCGGCGGTCCCGCCGTCGGGCGGTTGCCGGCCCTGCCGGACGGGGAGTCGCCGCAGGCCGCCGCCGGGGGCGAGACCGCCGGGCGGCGCCGGCTGCGCGACTGGCTGGGCGACCTCGACCGGTACGGCGACAGCCGCCTCGATCGATACGGCGACAGCCACGACGACCTGGCCGGCGACGCCACCTCGCGGCTCAGCCCCTACCTGCGGTTCGGGTGTCTGTCCCCGCTGGAGGTCGCCACCGCCGCCGGGGACCGCGCCGGCCCGTTCGTCCGGCAACTGTGCTGGCGGGACTTCCACTACCAGGTCGCGAACGCCTTCCCCGACCTGGCGACCACCGCGTACCGGCGCGGGGCCAGCGAGCAGTGGCGGTACGACGCCGACGCCCTCGACGCCTGGCAGACCGGGCACACCGGGGTGCCGATCGTCGACGCCGGCATGCGCCAGCTGCGGGCGGAAGGCTGGATGCACAACCGCGCCCGGCTGATCACCGCCGGGTACCTCACCAAGGAGATCGGCCTGGACTGGCGGGACGGCCTCGCCTGGTTCGGCCGCTGGCTGCTCGACGGCGACCTGCCGAACAACTCCGGCAACTGGCAGTGGGTGGCCGGCACCGGCAACGACACCCGCCCGCACCGGGGTTTCAACCCGCTGCGCCAGGCGCACCGCTTCGACCCGGCCGGCGAGTACGTCCGCCGGTGGGTGCCGGAGCTGGCCGGCGTCACCGGGGCGGCGGTGCACGAACCGTGGCGGCTGCCGCTCGCCGTCCGCGCCGGCCTGGACTACCCGCCGCCGCTGTCGGAGCGCTGAGCCTGCGCCGCAGTGCTGAGCCTGGGTCGGAGCGCCGAGCCTGCGCCGCAACGCTGAGCCCGGCCGCCCCGGCCGCCCCGGCCGCCCGGTCGGCGGTGGATCGGGCTCTGACATGCTGACCCCCATGGGTGAGCCGCAGCAGGTGGACGTCGTCGTCGTCGGGTTGGGCGTGGCCGGCGAGGAGGTCGCCGGCCGGCTCAGCCAGGCCGGGCTGGCTGTGGTCGGTGTGGAGCGCCGGCTGGTGGGCGGCGAATGCCCGTACTGGGGCTGCGTACCGAGCAAGATGATGATCCGGGCGGCGAACGCGCTCGCCGAGGGCCGCCGGATCGACGGCCTGGCCGGCACCGCCGACGTCCGTCCTGATTGGACACTGGTGGCCCGGCGGATCCGCGACGAGGCCACCGCCGACTGGTCCGACACCGCCGCCGTGGACCGGCTCACCGGCAAAGGGGTACGGGTGCTGCACGGCAGCGCCCGGCTCACCGGACCCGGGCGGGTCGACGTCGACGGGCAGGAGTTCACCGCCCGCCGGGGCGTGGTGCTGGCCACCGGCACCGTGCCGGTGGTGCCGCCGATCGACGGACTTGCCGGTACGCCGTACTGGACGAACAAGGAGGCGATCGAGGTCACCGACCTGCCCGAGTCGCTGGTCGTGCTCGGCGGCGGCGCGATCGGGCTTGAGCTGGCCCAGGTCTTCGCCCGGTTCGGTGTACGGGTGACCATCGTCGAGCCCGGCGAGCGGGTGCTGTCCCGGGAGGAGCCGGAGTCGTCGGCGCTGGCCGCCCGCGCCCTCGGCGACGACGGGGTACGGCTCCGGCTCGGCAGCCGCGCCGAGTGGATCGAGTACCGCGACGACATGTTCGCCGTACACCTGTCCCAAGGTGGGCCGGAGAGCGGGCAGCGGCTGCTGGTCGCCACCGGTCGCCGCAGCGACCTCGGTGGACTCGGCATCGACACCGTCGGGCTGGACCCGGCGGCCCGGCACCTGCCGGTCGACGAGCGGATGCGGGTCACCGACGAGCGGATGCCGGTCGCCGACAGGCTGTGGGCGGTCGGTGACGTCGCCGGCCACGGCGCCTTCACCCATCTGGCCATGTACCAGGCGGACGTGGCGATCCGCGACATCCTCGACCAAGGCGGTCCGGCGGCCGAGTACCGGGCAATTCCCCGGGTCACCTTCACCGACCCGGAGATCGGCGCGGTCGGCCTGACCGAACGTCAGGCCCGCGAGCAGGGCGTGAACGTCGCGGTGGCGGTGACCGAGGTGCCGGAGTCGTCGCGGGGCTGGATTCACGGGCCGGGCAACGACGGGTTCATCAAGCTGGTCGCTGACGCCGACCGGGGGGTGCTGGTCGGGGCGACGTCGGCGGGACCGACCGGCGGCGAGGTGCTCGGCGCGCTCGCCGTGGCGGTGCACGGCGAGGTGCCGCTGACCAGCCTGCGGCACATGATCTACGCGTACCCGACGGTGCACCGCGCCATCCAGACCGCCGTAGCGCAACTCACCTGACCGTCCGCGGCCAGCTGACCTTTCGGCTGTGTCAGGGCAGCGGGACGACGTAGGAGTCGACGCGGGCGATGAGCCCGTCCCGGAACGTGAACAGGTCGTTGAAGGCGAAGCGAAACGGTCCATGCTCGACGCTGGTGCTGCGACCCTCTCCGGTGGTGACGACGACCGGTCCGTCCTCGTAAGTGCGCTGGAGGTCGAGCTCGGGGCTGCCGGTGAACGCCGGATTCTCGATCTCGCCGTCGAACTCTGCCTTGCCGCAGGTGGTCCGGTGGCCGTGGATGACCCACTGGACGTCGTCGGTGAGGGTCGCGAGGATTCGCGGGTGGTCGCTCGTGCGGAATCCTTCGAAGTACTCCGCGACGAGGTGGCGCTGGGTTGGCTGGGTCATCGTGTGCTCCGTCCTGGGGTGGCATCGTCCTGCTGCAGGTGTGCGGCGAGGGCATCGAGGATCGAGGCGAGCCCGGTAGCTGCCTGTGCGGTACGCAGCTCGGCGGGGAGTCGACGCTGGTGGACCGTGAGATCGGTGCCGCCGTCGGCGGGCCGGATGCTGACGGTGGTACGTAGGCCGGTGACTGGCTCGTCGAATACGAGTTCGTGCGGCGCGGAGACGCTGACGTAGACGAACCGGAGTCGGCGGGTCGCGCCGTCCGGTGCGCGGGTGTCGAGGGCGAACTCTCCGCCGGGACGCAGGTCGACGAGCACGGACTCTGGCGGCACCGTTGCGTGCGAACCGCCCCAGAAGGCCGCGATGCCCGTCGGTGAGGTGAAGGCGATCCAGACCCGTTCGGGCTCCGCCGGGAGATGGCGCTTGGCGATCAGTTCGTCGTCGTGGAGTTCCGCGCTGGCACTCACTGGCCCGATCCGCTCTCGGTGTCATGCTGCTCGGCGAGGTGCTGTTCGAGGTGGTCGAGCCGGTCGTCCCAGGCACGGCGTTGCTCGTCGATCCAGGTGCCGAGCCGCGAGAGCTGGTCGACTCTGAGCCGGCAGGGGCGCCGGGTGCCCTCGCGCCGCTGCTCGACGAGGCCACACCGCCGCAGGACGCCGACATGGTGGGAGATCGCCTGTGGGGTCAGGTCGAACGGCTCAGCAAGTTCGCCGACCGTGGCGTCGCCCCGGGTGAGGCGGGTCACCAGGGCACGACGGACGGGGTCGCCGAGGGCGGCAAAGGCAGAGTCGAGGTCCGGGCCAGGTCCGACGAGCAGGGTTGGCATCGGGCTACCATAACGCAAGTGTACGTTTGCGCAAACCATCGCTTGCAAACCTTCGAGGTGTCGTGCGGTGACGATGTGCATACCCGTCCTGGACGGACTCGGTCCGGCAGGCAATGACGACCATCCATGAGACGCTTCCCGGACGGCTTCCTTTTCGGTGTCGCCACCTCCGGTCACCAGACCGAGGGCGACAACACCAGCAGCGACACCTGGCACCTGGAGAACGTCGCACCGACGGTCTTCGCCGAGCGGTCCGGCCGGGCCTGCAACAGCTGGCAGCTGTGGCGCGACGACCTTGACCTGGTGCAGGCGATGGGGCTGGGCGCCTTCCGGTTCTCCGTGGAGTGGGCCCGGGTCGAGCCGGAGGAGGGCGGCTTTTCCACCGAGGCGTTGGACCACTACGCGGCGATCGTCGACAGTTGTGCGCGGCGGGGCCTGGCCGCGGTGGTGACGCTCAACCACATGACCTGCCCGCACTGGTTCGCCGCGCGCGGCGGCTGGCTGGACCCGGCCGCGCCCGAGCTGTTCGCCCGCTACTGCGACCAGGTGATGCGCCACTTCGGTGACCGGATCACCATGGCCGTCACCCTCAACGAGCCGAACCTGCCGCAGCTGCTGTCCTGGGCGGACGTGCCGGAGTCGGTGCAGAAGTTGGAACTGGCCACCCTGGAGGCGGCCAGCGCCGCCGCCGGGGTGCCCCGGTACCGGGTCAGCAACATCATGCTGCCGGAGGAGTTCGACGCGATGCGCGACGGCATGACGGCCGGTCACCTCGCCGCCCGGGAAGCGCTCAAGGCCAGGCGGCCCGACCTGCCGGTGGGGCTGTCGATCGCCATCGTCGACGACCGGGTGGCCGGCGACGACGCCACGCTGCGCGACCGCAAGCGCGCCGAGGTGTACGACCACTGGCTGCGGCTGGCCAGCGACGACGACTTCGTCGGCATCCAGAACTACGAGAGTGCCGTCTACGACGCGGACAGGTTGTTGCCGCCGCTGCCCGGGGCCACCCTGCACCAGCTGGGCTCGGCGATCGACCCGACGTCACTCGGCGGTGCGGTGCGGTACGCGTACCAGGTCAGCGGGGTGCCGGTCTTCGTGACCGAACACGGCGTCGGTGTGGACGACGACGCCCTGCGGGCGGCCTTCATCGAGCCGTCGCTGGCCGGCCTGCTCGACGCGATCGACGACGGCGTACCGGTGCTCGGCTACTGCCGCTGGACGCTGCTGGACAACTTCGAGTGGGCGGCCGGCTACCGCTTCCACTTCGGCCTGCACACCGTCGACCGGGAGACGTTCGCGCGGACCCCGAAACCGAGCACCGCCCGGTACGCCGCCATCGCGACCAGCCGCACCCTGCGCTGAGTCAGGCACGGTCGGCCTGGCTGACATCCATTTCGGTGCCTTGTCTGGTAGGTCAGTGGAAGCTGACCTCGACCCCGCTCCACGCCGGCAGGGTGACCATGTAGTCCAGTGTCAGTTCGCAGAGCTCGGCTGCATGGTGATGCCCGCCACGGTCCATGCTGATCATGCTCAGCATGACCCCGAAGGCCAGCGTCTCGGCTGCCGACTTCTCGTCCTCGTCGGGAGATGGCGGGGGCGATCCATGAACCAACGCCCAGAAACTGCTCTGCATGATCTCGCCGTACCAGATCTCCGGAGGCGTGTGGGGCCAGTCTGCTGCAGCCGTCGCCAGCGCCCGCAGAAACTCTCGCGGGACCAGGCTGCGTCGCTGTGAACGTAGAGTGAGAGGGTTGTCCGAGACGGAGTGCAGGACTTCCTCGGCCGCTGCGGCGAACGCCTCGTCCTTCACGGCACTGAGTATCGCTTGGCCGCAGCAGTACGGAGCAAGCGGCTGGCCGGGCGCACCGATCTGCCGTCGATCGCCATCGCCAGGTCGGTCTGTTGGAGTGCGCGTCGTGGGCGCTATCGTGCTGGCAGCAATCGGTCGGAGGGATCACCACGATGGGCCCAGACCGTGTCGTCATGCCGGGACAGGTCTGGGGCCTAGCTGCCGAAGGTTCGGGCGACCCGGTCTTCGTGATCAGCTACAACGGACGCGATCTCGACGGTACGGTGCTTACCGCCGTCGACCCCACAGGCAGGGTCCTATGGCAGCGCACCTTCGAGGGGCATCCCCGGCCGCCTCGGGTCACCCCGGTCGGCACGGTATGGCTGGCGCACCGCGCCCCCACCGGTCAGGCTTTTACCGAGGTGAGCCGCGACGGCCAGGTTGTCCGCTCGGTGGTCCCTGAACATGAAGCCCACGAACACCTCGGCGCGTTCGTCCTGTTGCCTGACGGCTTCTGCGTAATCTGGCTACCCGCCAGCCCTCGCCACCACATTCCACCTGGCGCGACCGCCCGCGTCGCTCGCCACAGCCAGACTGGCGCCACCGACTGGTCCACATCGCTTCCGCTCTCGGAGCTGTCCTTCCCCGGCGTTGTGGAAGCCGGCGTACACACCGACTGGCAGCTCCGTCCGAAGAAGCCGTGGCGGCCACGCACGATCCAGGTCGACTACCGGGAGCCGCTGCTGGTCTCCGCCCACCGGACACTGGTCGGCATCGGCGATGGCAGGAGCGGCATCGGCGTCTGCGCCATCCTCGACACCGACACTGGCCGGATAATCACCACCACCGCGCCAGGCCCATACGTGCACAAAGCCATCGCCGGGCCTGGGGCCTTCTTGATCGGCCAACAAGGCTACGGCGCGTTCACGACGGTGTACTACGACTCAGAGGGCCACCGTGGGCAGACCTGGCCCAGCCACGGCATGTTGCTCGTTGACCACCGTGGCGTCATCAGCGGTGCCGAGTCGGAGAACATTCTCCCGTCCCGTTCTCGGTTCCGCGTTCTCAACTCCGATGGCTCCCTGACCGACGGCCCGCCACTGAGCGGCTACTACACCAGCTACCCGGCGCTGGACGCCGACGGCACTGCGGTTCTGTGGCGCGACGGCAAGCTCCTGGCCATCAGCCCCGACCTTCAGGCCCGGACGCTGTTCGCCCAGGACGACGATCGCGCGGTGATGAGCAGAATCCTGCTACTTGACGACGGTCACGTCCTCTTCAGTTTGAAGGACGAGCTGCTCATCTTCCGCGACAGTGGCCTCGCCAGCCTAGATAGCGGACCTTGGCCCTGCGGCGACGGGAACCCGCACGGCAACCCCGCCCTGACGTGGACTCGACCCGCGCCCAAGTGATCAGACCTCTGCTCATGCCGCGGCGGCAGCTGGTCAGGTCATGCGGTGCGGCGGCAGTCGGTAGCCGAGTTGTTGGCCGTACGTCATCAGCGGCCGCAGCGTCGGGACCAGGACGGTTGCCTCCGCCGACCAGTGGCGTCCCCGGTTGCCGTCGAGCCGGCGGTGCCGGGCCGTCGTACGGCTGCGTTGCTGTTGTCCGAGCCGTTCGCGGCGCAGGTATTCGAGGCGCCTGGACGCCGTGGACCGGCCGGAACGCCAGTCGAGCCAGCGCAGCCACCAGTCCCGTACCATCTCGGTGATCATCTTTTCTCTCCTTGATCAATTGTCACGTCGACTGCCGTTTGGCCAGTAGGTAGAGTCCATCGCGTTGCACGAAGATCTCCCGCCGCTCGGCAGCGTAACCGCGTTCGTCTATGACGTAGCCGGTGAGCCAGATCCAACCGTCGTAGGTCGGTTTCCGGTCCACCGAGATGACACGAAATCGAATTCTCCGGTTGCCGGCGAACTGCATGCTCGCTTCCTGGCCGATCAACAGCACGTCCCCTGCATTCGGCTCCGGCGTCGGCAGCAGCCGGCTATCCACCGGGCCTTCCATCGCCACGTGGCCGCTGGACACCGTCGGCGCCCCGCTCCATCGGCCAGGTCGCACGCCCGCAGCTGGGGCACCATCTGGACTTCACTTTGAACGACCACAGCCCGGCGCAGAAGCCGAGCAGCGCCGCCCCGACGAGCGCGCCCACCTCCACCGTCGACCCCCCTCACTCATCGGGTCAATTTCCCGTCGTGATCCACCCTGGACTCCCACCCAGACATAGGGCAATATGAAAGTCGCAGAGGTAAAGATGAGCCCGAGTTATTGGAGGTTATAAACATGACTGAACTACCTGTGGAGCTTCGTCGGCTCCGGCTGTCTCAGCGCATGAACCAGACTCAGTTGGCCAAAGCGGTAGGCGTGTCGAAGTCGCTCATCGCCAGCTTCGAGACCGGCCGGCTGGTGCCGAAGGAGGACACCGCGAAGGATCTCGACAAGTTACTGAACTCCGGTAACCAGCTTCAGCAGCTGTCCAGGGAGGGCAGAGAGGACCGCCAGCCGTGGCTGCGCTCCTGGGTCGATCACGAGCGACGCGCGGTGTTGCTGCGGGCCTGGGAGCCCACGCTGGTCCCTGGCCTGCTGCAGACCGAGGCGTACATGCGGCAGGTCTTCACTGGCGTGCCGTCCAACCGGGGCCGGCTCGAGGAGGTGATTGCGACCCGTCAAGAGCGACAGCGCGCGGTGCTGGACCGCGATCCCCCGGTCGACCTGGTGGTCCTGGTCGAGGAGACGGCGTTGCGTCGCGGTCCACGCGAGGTGATGAAGGACCAGCTTGCCCACCTGGTCGACCTCGGTCACCGGCCGACCGTCCGGATCCGGGCGGTCCCCGAGTCGGCCGGGCTCCACGCCGGTCTCAGTGGGCCGCTGGCACTGGCCACCATGGGCGACGGGAGGCGGGTCGGCTACCTGGACGATCTGCTGCGTGGACGCCTCGCCACCACCGCTGGTGACGTACTCGAACTGGAACTAATCTGGGAAGCAGTCAACGAGTTGGCGCTGTCCGCCGACCAGACCCGAGACCTGATGTTAAGGATGATCCAGTGATCAATGAACCAGCGTGGCGGAAGTCGTCTCGGTCGAACGGTGCATCCGGCAACTGCGTCGAGGTGGCCGACAACCTGCCCGGCCGGGTGCTGGTCCGGGACACCAAGGACCGCGACGGCGGCACCCTGGCCTTCCGCCCGTCCGCCTGGCGCTCCTTCGTCGAGCTGACCAAGCACCACCACTGACCAGCCGCGCCTACCCTCCGCCCAGACACCGTCGAAGCGCCGGCCCTGCTGCAGCAGGGCCGGCGCTTCTTCACACCCGAACACGGCCCGGCCTGACACTGCGGGTCGCGATCTGGCGAATCGTAGCGCCTCCACACCTGAGCGGACTAAGCTGCTAGCTAACTAGGAGGTCTAGTCATGTCAGCTGAGGCCGCGCACTACAACATGCACGACGCCAAGACCCACCTCTCGCGCATCATCGAGCGGGTGGAACGCGGCGAGGAGATCATCATCGACCGGGCAGGTACCCCGGTGGCGAAGGTGGTGCCGTTGGTGCGCCGGGCCAACCGGACCGCGGTCGGCTCACTCGCCGGACAGCTGGACCTGTCCGGGGACTGGGATTCGCCCCAGACCAATGCCGAGATCGCCGCCGACTTCGGCATCGGCGCATGAGTCTGCTGCTCGACACCCACGTCGCGCTCTGGGCCATCACCGGCGACGCCACCCTCGGCGACGACCTTCTCGACCGGCTCCGCCACGACCCGGACATCTTCCTGTCCCCGGTCAGCCTGTGGGAGATCACCATCAAGCAGGCCACTGGAAAGCTCGCCGGCCCGACCGACCTCGCCGAACAGGTACGGAACATGGGCTTCGTCGAACTGCCGGTGACCCACGCTCACGCGATCGCGGCCGGTCGCCTACCCGCGCATCACCGAGACCCCTTCGACAGAATGCTGGTGGCACAGGCAGCCGTCGAGGGGATGACGCTCGCCTCCCGTGACGCGTCGATAGCGGTGTACGACGTGGACATATTGAAGGTGTGACAGGCTGGCCCACCCAGCCGCCGTGCCGGAGACCGAGCTTCATAGGACCAGCCGCACAGCATCCGCTTCTGCCGCACCGAAGGCGCTGGCGGCGTGCGTCAGCGAGCGCCTCGGATCAGTTGAACGTGGTACGAACGGCATCGTGGGGGATCCAGTGGCTCGCGTCCGAAGTCCAGCCCTGGTCGTACTGCTCCACGGCCTTGATGAACTCGGCCGGCGGTCGGTAGGAATGGGCAGTGACGTAATGCCAGATGAGCGACGGTGCAGCAAACATCGCACCCGACCCTGACGGCACCCTGACCTCGGTGTGTCCCAACAGAACTCTGCCGCTCGGATGGTCCACGGAGATCATCGAGCCATCCGGACGATCCGGACAGAAGGGGCACCGATGAAATCCGCGCATCGTATTGACACGCCGCTCAACGATCGCTACACAACGTTACGCCTTCGGATCGTACGGGCACTGCTCCGTTCGGGTCGACGACCTGGAATCGAGGCCGTCGTCGCGCGGTGAGCCGCTCCGTGCGACGATCGCCGATCATGAACGTGAGTGACGTGTGGTGCCTGGTCGAACAGGCGCGAAGCGAGTTGAGCCAGGCAGCGCTGGACGCCGACGAGGTGGCACAACGGATGGTTGCGCTGCTGGGCCAACGCAAACCAGCTGAGATCGTCGCCTTTGCTCAACCGCTGTGGAATCTGCTCGCCCAGTCCTACCGCGTCGACCTCTGGGCGGCTGCTTACGTGATCAACGGTGGTGCCTCCGACGACGGCTTCGACTACTTCCGCGGTTGGCTGATCGCCCAGGGCGAGACCGTGTTCAACGAAGCACTCGCCGACCCGGACTGGCTCGCCGGTCACCCCATCGTCGTCCAGGCCGCTGCGAACGGCGAGGACCTGTGGTGTGAGGACATCCTCGCCGTCGCCTGGAACGCGCACCTGGCAGCAACCGGACAAGAGCTACCGTCCAACGCTTACAGCATCCGGTATCCCCAACTCGACCGCGACTGGGACTTCGACTTCGACGACGAGGCCGAAATGCGACGACGCCTGCCACGCTTGACCGGGCTCTACTACCAGCCGACCGAGGCGTAGTCGGGCACAAAACTGCGCGATCAAGATGTCTCGTGCTCGAACATGATTGGCAAGCCGAGGCGACGATCCGAGCCCCAGCACGTTTCACCAAGGCCAAACCTAGTGCGCGCACATGCCGCGAACCAGGTGTGACGGAGCGTAGTCGACTGCCGCCGGGTGAAGCGTCCGGACGTGCCGAGAAGCGCGCACCTCGGTTCGTCGAGTCTCGGTCCGCCGCCGAGTGGAGGGCTCAGGCACGTTATTCGGGCGAATAACGTGCCTGAGCCCTCCACTCGAAGCAGCGTCGCCGATCGCGGCGTCCGGATCTGAACCTGCCGCCACGGGCCGCTCCGGCGGTTGAAGGTGTCGGGGCGGTACAGCGAGATCCGCTCATGCCGCGATCAGGGTGCACTTACCGACTCACTGCTGACGGTCGATCTCCACCCAAGCCAGTCCATCGAGCGCGGACCGCACCTCGGGAAGCGGCGCACGGCAGACGGTACCTGGCAGGGCCGGCAGGAGCGTGTTACCTGACGTGTCCGTCAGCGCCAGCAACACCGGTATGACGAAAATCGCGCCGGCGATCTTGCCGCTATGGACAAGGGATGGACGGCGTGCTGTCACCTGGGGAGATCCCTAGCTGGGTGGCGTCGAGCAGGGCACGGACCGCTGTGGAGTCGCCGATGATGGCGACCGCTTCGGCACCCTCGATCGGAGCTCCACCGATGACCAGAGCCTTCCACGCGAGGGTCGTCGCCTCGACTCGCGCGTCGACGTCGTCGGGGATCGGTTCCTTCGACACCGTGGTACCGCCTGGGCCTACTGTCGCGAGGTACTCGACCGGCTCTTGCCCGGCGGCGCGGGAGTCCGTCAAGGTCAACGCGACGCGGCGGACGGGCTCACCTGCTGGTGCCGGCGACGCATGCGCCCGCATGGCGAGGACGAGTGTGTCCGGGCTCATGTCCGCCTCCAGCGGCAGTCGCGGCGAGCGCACGGCCCACCGTGACAGGGCTGTGTTGACGGCCTCGAGGTCGTATCCCCACTCGGTGAGGTCGTAGACGGTGACGTCGGCGGGGCGGGGCAGGGTGCGCCGTACAACAATGCCGGACTCTTCCAGGTCCTGGAGCCGGCGTGAGAGCGTTCCGGGGCCGATGCCTGGAATGTCGCGCTGAATGTCGACGAAGCGCTTCGGCCCCAGCAACAGCTCGCGCACGACGATGAGGGCCCACCGCTCTCCGATCAGGTCGAGCGCGTGGGCGGAAGCGCAGCCGTCGTTGTACGAGCCGTATGTCCTTCGTGTCGCCACGGAGCCAGTGTAACTACTTGCCTAGTAGCGTGTACTACTGTTTTAGTAGTGCCATGGATGCCCGACGCACCGATGTTTGGACTGCCGTTCACCACGAACGCGCGGCTCTTGTCCGCGACCTGGAGACTCTCGCGCCAGAGCAGTGGAACGCTCCTACCGCCTGCGGTGAGTGGGACGTGCACGATGTCGTGGCCCACCTCGTCGACACGGCGAAGACCACGAGGATCGGCTTCATCCGACACATGGTGACTGCCCGCTTCGACTTCGACCGCCAGAACGCCGCCGGTCTCGCCCGCGAACGGTGCGACGACCCGAAGGACACTCTCGACGCGCTGCGATCCGTCCTGACCCGCACCAGCACACCGCCGGCGGCGATCGCCACACGCCTCGTCGAGGCCTTCGTCCATGGAGAAGACGTCCGGCGGGCGGTCGGGCTCACCGGCGACTACCCGGCCGACCAGGTGGCGGAGGCGCTGGAATTCCAACTTCGCACGACCGTGAAGATCGGCGGCGGCAGGGAGCGCGCGCGTGGTCTGCGGATCATCGCCTCCGATGCACCCGTGGACGGTGGAACCGGACCGCTGGTGCACGGATCGGCCCTCGCCCTCCTGCTCGCGGTCTCCGGTCGCCCCGTTGAGCCCGATGAGCTCTCAGGCCCCGGTGCAGCGACTCTCGCCGAGCGCGCTACCTCCTGAAGCCGCCAGTCCACC
Source organism: Solwaraspora sp. WMMB762 (assembly GCF_049179115.1). Lineage (NCBI taxonomy): Bacteria > Bacillati > Actinomycetota > Actinomycetes > Micromonosporales > Micromonosporaceae > Solwaraspora > Solwaraspora sp. WMMB762. The sequence goes on along the minus strand of NZ_JBMHMD010000001.1, from coordinate 4,927,533 downwards.
CGAATCTGCCGCTCCGGGTGGACTGGCGTCCATCACCGGCGGTGACGCACGGTGATATACGGCTGCTTCTCCTGTCCCCCGCCTCCCGTGTCGTACCGACCGATCAACTCGTCGTGCACGCCGCAGTGTCGGCCTTCCTGGGTGGTTACCGTGGCGAGTGGTAGCGGCTGTCGTCAGCAGCGGCCACCGACGGCTCGGGTGATCGTCTCGTCAGTGGTTCCTTCCGGCGGAGTTCTACTGACGGTGTCCTACTCAACGAGCCAAGCCAGGGACGTCGCCGGCCCTTCGTCCACGGACCCGCCGCCGACCTGCCATAGGAAGCTCTACCGCGCTCATCCGTGACCAGGAACAGGCACGGCGGGACGATCTCCGTCATCGTCGACCGGCCGCATCGCAGCCAACTCGATACGCCGCAGCCGATTTCCGCCAGACTTTGCCGTCCGCCGCCACCATCGTAGAGAGCATGAGCTTCGTCATTTTCCCGATCCCACCCGAGCGGCTGAAGGCTATGCGCCATGACGGTGCCGACGATGCGGGTGAGCGCTTCGAGGCGTTCGTCGCCGAAGAGGACGGCGCCCCGCTGCGGTGCTGCCTGCGTGAGGCTCGCGCCGGTGAGCACCTCGCCCTCATCGCATACCGCCCCGAGGGCACCGCCGGCGCCTACCGCGAGATCGGCCCGGTCTTCGTGCATGCCGCCCCGTGCGAGGGCGACGCCGCCCACCGATGGTCGGCATCATCGTGTCGTTCTGATCGACCCGACTTTCCGACCGCGAAGCCACCCGGAACGCCCCATCGGCGGCCAAAGTAAGTAGACCGACGCGCCTCCGGCGCCGCCGGCCCGTCGGCGAGGGACAACCTGGCCGGTGATCCGGCTGTCGGTCGGACCCCTCTGCGGCGATCACGGTGAGCAGGCCGGTCCGATCATCGAAGTGATGCGCCGGTGCAGCACCCCGTGAAGGTACGGACTCATGCGGCAAGCCCAACTTGTCATTGACAAGATGCGCGCGCTAGACGCTATCTTGTCAATGACAAGATATGGAGGTACGCGATGGCTCCCCTGATCGCCCTCATCGGCGGCTGGCTGGTCCTGCGCATGACTGGACTGCTCGGCATCGACGCGCTCGACAACTGGCAGCCGGCGCTGCGTGGTGGACTGGCCCTCATGTTTGTGCTCACCGGTGTGGCCCACTTCAGTGCGAAGCGGCGCGACTCACTCATCGCGATGGTGCCGCCGAGGCTGCCCCGGGCACCGCTGCTGGTCACCATCACCGGGGTCCTGGAGCTGGCCGGAGCCGTCGGCCTCGCGATCCCGTCGACCGCGCCGGTCGCGGCGATCTGCCTCGCGCTCCTCCTCCTGGCGATGTTCCCAGCCAACGTGTCGGCGGCACGGCGTCAGCTCAAGATTGCCGATCGGCCGGTCACGCCCCTGGTTCCGCGCACGCTGCTGCAGGTGCTCTTCGTCGCCGCCTGCATCGCCGCCGCTCTCTGACCAGAGGATGGCCACTTTCGACGGACCGCATGTCTGCTTGATCAGCGGGCGCGACCGGACACGACTCGCTACGCTGACCCGGTGACCGTGGCCGATGAGATCGCCCGTAGCCGGTACATCAGCCTGACCACCTACCGCAAGGACGGCACCCCGGTGGCCACACCGGTCTGGCACGTACCGCACGGTGCCGAACTCTGGATCGTGACCGAAGCGGGCTCGGGCAAGGTCAAGCGGATCCGGAACAACCCGCAGGTTCGGGTGCAGCCGTGTTCCTTACGCGGGGCGGTGGCACCGGACGCGCCGGGTGTGACGGGAACGGCTTGGTTGCTGGACGGCGACGGGTCGGCGCTGGCCCGCAAGCTGCTGGCCCGCCGGTACGTCATGGCACGGGCAGGGAACTGGTTCGCTCGCCTGCTCCGGATACGCCGCCCCCCGATGGTCGGCATCATCGTGTCGTTCTGATCGACCCGACTTTCCGACCCGTGACCAAGCCTAGTCAGCTGCGGAGCTGTCGCCGGCCGTGCAGGCCAGCCAACCCGTAGCTCAAGGCAGGCGTGTCTGCACGACATCGTCCACTTCCGAGGAAATCGATACGAGCGGACCATGGTGAGGCTGGTTAAGACGACATAGCGTGATGCCGATCTGTGCCCTACTTCGAGGAGCGATGCGTTGGAGAACGAGATTCAGCTGATCAGTGACGGCGATGGCCTGGCGGTCATCGGGCATCCGGCGGCTGTCGATCGTTTCCTCACTGCGGAGCGGCTGCCGTCGAAAGACCTCGGGCTGAAACGGCTCAGCGGCGCCCTCGGCGCCGGATCCAAGATCGCCAAAGCCGGGGCTGAGATCTCCGAGCAGTCCGGCCGATGGGTCCAGCTGTCCGCGGAGTCCGCCCAGGCGATGAAGAAGTACAACCTGATGAGCGGCTCGGAGAACGGTCTCAGCCGTGCCGTGCTGACCGACCACGGCAGGATCACCGGCCTGCTCGAGATCGTGCAGACCCCGAGCGCGATGCTGACAAACCCGGCGATCCTGACCGGGGCCGCTGGCCTCATGGCGCAACTCGCGATGAAACAGAGCATGGACGAGATCACCGACTATCTCGCCGTGATCGACGCGAAGGTCGACGCCGTGCTCCGCGCTCAGACTGACGCGGTGGTGGCCGACATGATCGGGGTAGAGCTCGTCATCGACGAGGCCCTGACGATCCGGGAGCAAGTGGGCAGGGTTTCCGAGGTCACCTGGTCAAAGGTGCAGGCAACGCCGGTGCCACTGGCTCGGACCCAGGCGTACGCGTTGCGGCAGCTCGACGCTATCGCCGAGAAACTCGAGACCGCAAACGTTGGTGACCTGGCCACGACGTCGAAGGAAGCCGAGGTCAAGGTTCAGGAGTGGCTCGCTGTCCTGGCCCGCTGCTTCCAGCTCCAGGACGCGGTCGCCGTTCTCGAACTCGATCGGGTGCTGGACGCGTCCGCGCATGAGTTGGAAGAGCATCGTGTCGCTATCCGGATCGCCCGGCAGAAGCGCCTCGAGCTCATCCTCCGCACCACCGAACGCCTGATGGCCCGGATGGACGCAGCCGCCGGCACTGCCAACGCGAAGGTGCTGCTCAACCCGACCTCATCACGCGCCGTGGTGCGGTCGACCAATCACGTCGCGACGATCGTCGTCGACTTCAACGGCCGGCTCGGCGTTGAACGCAACCGCCGGTCACGGGATGCCCGGCGATGGCTCGACGCGGCCGTGGAAGCGCGCGACAAGGTCCTCGAAACGGGGTCCGAGGTGGGCGCCAAGGTTCTCGACACCGGCGCTGAGGTGAAGGGCAAGGTTTTTGAGACTGGGGCGGAGAGTGTTGGTGCCGCTAGTCGCTTCGGTATGCAGGCTCTCGGCCGGGCGAGATCGATGATGGGTAGGGTCTCCGGGGAAGTCGCCGAGCGGTCCCAGCGGCAACTTGGAAGTAAAGAGGAACTTGATCGAGAACATTCGTAGTAGGTGCATCCGGGTCTGCACAGGCCTACGGTTGCTGGTTGACGATTCGGCGCACCTCAGCTGCGACTGCTACCACTGTCAGGTGTTGACATCCTCGCCGCCCTAAACGGCGGCGATTCCAGCCACGCCGCGCGTGACACGCGCGGCGTTCTGGTGGGTTACCGTTTCACCGCGCGGTGCCGGGACAGGTCCCGGTCCTACCCGCGCTCCACGGTCGTTGAAGTCCGCCTGCCCGGCGGCCTTGATGTTGATCGCCGCGTTGACATCCCGATCGTGGTGACCGCCACACGGACAGACCCACGACCGCACGTTCAACGCCATCCTGTCGTTGATCCGGCCGCAGTCCGAGCACATCCGGGTGGACGGGAGCCACCGGTCCACCCGGCCGAAGGTACGCCCGTATCTCGCCGCCTTGTACTCCAGCATGCCGACGAACGACGACCATCCCGCGTCGTGCACCGACTTCGCCAGCCGGGTCCGGCCGAGACCGACGACACACAGATCCTCGACGTACACCGCTTGATTCTCACGGATGATCGTCGTGGACAGCTTGTGCTGCCAGTCCCGCCGGGTGTCGGCCACCCGGGCGTGCGCCCTGGCGACCTTCACGACAGCCTTCCCACGGCGGTTGCTGCCCCGCTGTTTGCGCGACAGGGCCTGCTGCAGCCGTTTCAGTTTGCGGGCCGCGCGGCGCAGGAACCTGGGCGCGGCCACCTTCGTGCCGTCCGACATGACCGCGAAGTGCGTCAGCCCCAGATCGATCCCCACCTCGGCGTCCACCTCGGGCAGCGGCTCGTCCTCGCTGGTCCGCACGACGAACGAGGCGAAATACCGCCCGGCGGCGTCCCGGATGACCGTCACGGACGACGGGTCCGACGGCAACATCCGGGACCAGCGCACCGCCAGGTCGCCGATCTTCGGCAGCCGCAGACGACCGTTGTCCAGCACCGTGAACCGGGAATTACGGGTGAAACGGATGGCCTGCCGGTTGTCCTTACGGGACCGGAACCTCGGCGGCGCCACCTTCGCACCCTTGCGTCTGCCCGTGATCGAGGCGAAGAAGGTGCGGTACGCGGCGTTGAGGTCCGCGAGGGCCTGCTGCAACACCACCGCCGACACCTCGCCCAGCCACGCCCGCTCCGGAGTCGCCTTGGCCCGCGTGATGACCCGCCTGGACAGCTCGGCGTCCGACACGTACGGCAGGCCCTGCTCGCGGGCGGTCCGCCGTGCGCGCAGCCCGTCGTTGAACACCACCCGGGCGCATCCGAACGCCCGGGCCAGCGCGATCTGCTGGCCGGGTGTCGGGTAGGCCCGGAACTGGTACCGGAGCTGCACGAACCACACGATATCATGTTGGTCTATGGCAGAAGGTGAGGGTATCCGTACCGGCAGGCACTGCGTTTTCGCGATGCATGTTCACTTGGTTTTCGTGACGAGTTCCGGCACACGGTGTTCGCCGACCGGCACCTGACCCGCATGGAGGCGATCATGCGGGACGTGTGCCGCGACTTCGAGGCCGAGCTGGTCGAGTTCAACGGCGAGGACAACCACGTCCACCTGCTGGTCGACCACCCACCCAAAGTCGCCGTTTCCCGCCTGGTCAACTCACTCAAGGGAGTCCCGTCGCGCCACCCCCGGCAGGAATTCCCCGACCTCGCACTCCACTACCACCGGGCCAACAAACTCTCTGGTCGGGCTCGTACTTCGCCGGCTCCGTCGGCGGCGCGCCACTGAGCATCGTGACGCAGTACATCGAGCAGCAGAACCGGCCAGGTTAGAGCACTGCTCGGGCCCGGGCGGCCCCTCCCAGCGCGGGCCTTCACCCCCGGCCTGAAGGCCGGAGCACTGGCCCGCATTCCGGTAGCTTCCGGCGGTATGACGTGGGCGATCGAACGCACTCTATCCATATGCCCCGAGGTCGACCGGATGCTCACCGCTCATGTCCAGCGCACGTCCGGGGTCACGATGTCCGCGACCGTCAACGCCGCACTGGCCGACTACCTGGAGGCTTCGGCGCTGAAGGCGTACCGGCGATGGGACGCCGAAGCCGACGAGGGTGAGCGGGCAGCCCTGGATGAGTTTGCCGCCCACCATGACGAGTCCTGGTCCCCTGGATGAGGTGGGGAGCACAACTCTCGCGGCATTGACAACCGCTGTCCGCAGCTACTTCGACGCGACGGACCGCGTTCCGTAGAGCTCCAACTTGGCCCGGCATGTGCAAGACCGTCGAGGTTTGGTGGTGGGTCAGGCGGGAACGTCGGGACGATGCGGGCACTGTTGATGAAGATCGAACAGGCGACCGGGCTGGACCGGATCGGCGACCGGCTGCAACAAGGCGTCCAGCGGCGGATCAGCAACGAACGGGTCCGCGACCTGCTGCACGGGGTGTGGCTGGGGCATCCGCTGCACCCAGTGCTGATCCAGGTGCCGATGGGCGCCTGGCTGAGCGCCGCCGTACTCGACATGCTGCCCGGCCAGCGACGGGCCGCGACCACCCTGGTCGGCGTCGGCACCGCCGCCGCGATCCCGGCGGCCATCGCCGGGGCGAACGACTGGGCGAGCCTGTCCCGCGAGCAGCGCCGGGTCGGCCTGGTGCACGCGATCGCCAACACCGTCGGCCTGGCCTGCTACACCGGATCGCTGGTCGCCCGGCTGCGCGGCCGGCACCAGACCGGCCGTACGCTCGGATTCCTCGGCCTCGCCGCGGTCGGTGCCGGCGGCTTCCTCGGCGGTCATCTCGCCTACAAGCAGGCCGCCGGGGTCAACCACGCGGTGCCCGAGCTGCATCGGATCTCCGCCGGCTGGCACCCGATCGCCGAGTTCGCCAACCTGCCCGAATCGGGCATGATCAGCCGGCAGGTGGACGACGTACCGGTGCTGGTCTACCGGCACGGCGAGGACGTCACGGTGCTGCTGGCCCACTGCGCCCACCAGAACGGACCCCTCGACCAGGGTGAGGTGATCAGCGCGGACGGCCACGCCTGCGTGGTCTGCCCGTGGCACGGCAGTGCGTTCCGGCTCACCGACGGCACCGTCGCCCACGGCCCGGCCGCCACCGATCAGCAGGTGCTGCGCAGCCGGGTGGTGGCCGGTGTCGTGCAGGCCCAACTGCCCTGATCCGACAGTGCCACGGCAGCCGGCAACCGTACGGTGAACTTCGCGCCGGCACCGGGGTGGCCGGCGGCCTCGATGGTGCCGCGGTGCGCCGTCACCACCTCGCGCAGCAGCGCCAGGCCCAGGCCGATGTGCAGCCGGTCCGACCCGGCCCCGCGATGGAACCGGTCGAAGATGCGCTCGTCGGGGTCGAAGCCGTCGCCGGTGTCCGCGACGGTCAGTTCGATCGTGTCGCCGACGGCGGTGCGGCAGACGGCGACGTCGATCCGGCCGCCTGGTCGGGAGTGCCGCAACGCGTTGGTCAGCAGCTCGGACACCACCCTGCGCAGCGCCGAGGAGACCCCGGCCACCGGCAGCGGACCGGCGGACCGGTCCAGGGCGATCACCACGCCGTACTCCTGTGCCCGGTCGCTCTCGGCGAGGACCGCGTCCTCGACGATGGCGGCCAGGTCGACCGGTGCGTCGGAGGCACGGTCGGCCGGGGCGGCGCCGAGCCGGGCGGACAGCAGCAGGTCGTCGACCACCTCACCGAGTTGCCGGGTGGTGCCGACCAGCCGGTCCAGGTCGGCGGCGTATTCGGACGGAATGTTGCCGTTGCCGTTACGGGCCCGGCGGGCGAGCACCTGCGCCCGGGTGTGCACCTGGGCGATGGGCGTACGCAGCTCGTGGCTGGCGTCGGCGATGAAGCGCCGCTGACGTGCGAGCGCCTCGGCGAGTGGCGCGACCGTGAGCCAGCCGACGACCATCCCACTGGCCAGGGCGGCCAGCAGTCCGATCCCCTCGGTGATGGACAGGGCCAGGAGCAGGTGCCGTCGGTCGGCGAGGTGGTAACGGGCGTCGAAGACGGCCTGAATGGTGTCGCCGCCCCGGGGCTGAGTGAGGACGAAGTAGACGGTGCCGTTGCGCTCGACCCTGGTCACCTGCTCGATGCCGGTCGCGGCAACCGTCTCCATCACCTGGCGGAGCGGGAATCCGGCTGGTGCGGGGACTCCGGCTGTCTGCAGTGCGGCGACCGCTGCGTCCTGCGGCCCGGAGGCCGTCGCGTCCGGCGGCTCGCCGCCGCCGCGCAGGAACAGCCAGGTGCAGCCCGGCGGCCCGGACGGGTTGCCGCGGCTGGCCGTGTAGCGCAGCTCCCGGTCGATTTGTTGTTCCTGCCCGTGTACGAGCATGCCGTAGGCGATCCCGCCGACCAGGGTGACCAGTGCGGTGACCGCGAGGCCGACCAGCGCGCCGACGCGCAGCCGGGCCCGCGCGATGACCTTGCGTTCGGCGGCCGCCCAGGAGGTGCCGAACTGCTCGGCCGACGGGTGGGGCATCAGAGTTCACCGAGCCGGTAGCCGACTCCGTGCACTGTCCGGATCACCGACCGGCCGAGCTTGCGGCGCAGGTAGTAGACGTAGGTGTCGACGATGGAGGTGGCGTGGGCGTCGTCGAACACCTGCCGACGCAGCCCGGACCGGGAGTGCACCCTCGTCGGCGTCATGGCGATCACCCGGAGCAGGTCGAACTCCCGCAACGACAGGGCGACCCGGGACCCGTCGGGCAGCACCACGTCCCGCAGCCCGAGGTCGAGCCAGCCGTCACCGACCCGTACCGTCTCGGCGGTGTCGAAGGCGCGCCGGCACAGCGCCCGCAACCGGGCCGCGAGCTCGTTCAGCTCGAACGGTTTCACCAGGTAGTCGTCGGCGCCCGCGTCAAGGCCGGCGACCCGGTCGTCGACGGCGCCGAGCGCGGTCAGCATCAATGCCCGGGCCCGCACCGAACGGGAACGCAGCCGGGCGAGCAGGTTCAACCCGTCGATCGCGGGCAGCACCCGGTCGATGACCATGACGTCGTACGGTCGGGTAAGTCCTAGATGCAGTCCGCGTTGTCCGTCGCGGGCGGCGTCGACCCGGTACCCTTCGTCGGCCAGCACTTCGGTCAGCAGACCCGCGAGGTCCGCGTCGTCCTCGATCAGGAGCAGGCGCAGTGCCGGTGGCGACGTCACGCTTGCCGTCATCACCTGTCGAGAATCGCACACCAGACCTGGATTTACATAGACCTTCGTCAATTTCTAGGGACTTCGGCCGGCGGGTCGACGATCAGGACTGCGACCGGTCCGGCCCCTCGGCGGCGATCGACACGTTCGAACCAGCTCAGCAGCGGCGTGGTCATCAACGTCGTCACCAGGGCGACCAGTACCAACGCGGTGAACATCGTGGAGTTGACGACACCGGTGGACAACCCGATGTTGAGCGCGATGAGCTGCATCAGGCCACGGGCGTTCATCAACGCGCCGACCCGCAACGCCACGCCGCTCGGCTCGCCCCTGAGCCGGGCCGCCAACCAGCATGATCCGAACTTGCCCAGGATCGCGACCGCCACGCAGGCCAACGCGAACAGCAGCACCGACGGATCACCGAGCAGGCCGAACTCGGTGTGCAGGCCCGAATAGGTGAAGAACAACGGCAGGAAGACGGTCTGACACACCGGGACCAGTGTCTCCACCACCTGGTCGGTCCGCGGGTCGTGCGGCATCACCGCACCGAGCGCGAACGCGCCGAAGACGGCGTACAGCCCGATCTCGTCGGTGTACCACGCCACCGCGAACAACAGCGTCACGACGGCCAGCAGCCGGGACTGGTCACCGAGCCGGCCGTCGCGCATCAGCGCCGCCGCCGTCCGGGCCCCGAACCGCCAGAGCAGCAGCCCGAACAGCACCGCCCCGCCGACGGTGACCAGCGCCGGACCGGGCCGACCGGTGGCCACGGCGAGGACCACGGCAAGCAGTATCCAGGCCACCACATCGTCGATCGCGCCACTGGCCAGGGCCAACGAACCGTGCCGGGTGCCGGCCTGCCCGCGTTCCGTGACGATCCGGGCGAGCATCGGAAACGCGGTCACCGCCAGGGTGACGCCGACGAACGCCGCCGTCACCCCGGTCGGGACCCCGTCGGCGAGCACCGGCACACGTCCGGCGGTGGCGAACACCAGCAGCGCGCCCAGCGCCAACGGTGCCAGCACCCCGGCGGCCGAGACCGCGCCGGCGGTGCCGGCCAGGTCGGCCACCCGGTGGGTGGTGAACGCGTACCCGACCTGGAACATGAACATCACCAGGCCGATCTGCCCGACGACGTACAGCACCGGATGCAGCTGTTCCGGGAACAGCGCCCGCTGGGCGGTCGGGGCGAGCAGCCCGAGCAACGACGGCCCGAGCAGGACCCCGGCGAGCATCTCGCTCACCACGGCCGGCTGACCGACCCTGCCGAGCAGCCAGGCGACCGTCCGGCAGCAGAGCAGGATGACCGCCACGGCGATGAAGAACCGTGGCGCCAGATCGACCGTACTCATCGGCCCTCCAGCGAAGTTTCGGCAGCGTCAGCGCCCGGCATGGTCGAAGTGGTTCGCGCACAGCCGCAGCCGTCGCGCGTGGAGCACCATCACACTGCCCAGCACCAGCTGGACCAGGCTTCGCCAGACGTCGGCCCACCGGTCCTCGGTGCGCATCAGCCACAGCCGCAGTCGCCCGACCTCGCCCGAACCGGCCGGGAGTAGGAAACACGGACCCCGGCTCGGCAACGACCGGTCGTGGCGTACCGAGGAGACCAGCGCGTACCGGCGCAGCACCTCGCGGGTCGCCGCGCGCATCATCACCGGCGCGACGCCGCGCGCCGGGCAGGCCCGGTTCGCGGTGACGCCGAACGGGACGAAGTGCGCCTCCCGCCGGGACAGCCGCAACCAACGGTCCGGGTCGAAGTCGTCGTCGGCGGCCGGTCCGGTGCGCTGGAAGGCCAGATAGTTGAACAGCAGCACCGAGCCGGCCGGCAGGGTGGTGCCGGCATCCACCTCGATCGGTGCCGAGGTGATCCGGTGCGCCACCCCGAACAGTGGATGCACCCGCAACGTCTCGTCGATCACCCGGTCGAGCAGCTCGTCGGCGGCCTCCGCCGGCCCGTCCAACGCCCGGCGCACCGCGAGCTGCGTCGGCGGATGCTGAGCGACGGCCAGCAGCAGATGCGCCATCGCCTCGGACATCTGCACGACCGCCGTGGTGAAGAACGCACCGTGCAGGTACCAGGCGGTCTCCTGGGCGGTGAACGGCTCCGGCAGCACGACCGGGGCGGTCCCCGCGTCGACGCGGGCCCGCAGGTAGCGGGTCAACCGGTTCCGCCGGCCCAGGTGCCGCAGCCCACTGCACTTCAGCGCGGACGACACGTCGCCGGCGTTCGCGACGATCAGCGCCCGCGCGTCCGGCGGGCATGCCTCACCGAAGACCAGCTCGTAGTAGACCTCGGCCCAGATCGGCAGCATCATGTCGCGTAGCCGCACCAGGCTGGTCCGCTCGGGCGGCAACCGGTCCAGCTGCCGGCGGGCGGCCGAGGCGGCCAACTCCGTCGACCGTCGCTGCGACACGGCCAGCACCCGCCGGGTGGTCCGGGCCACGGTGCGGTAGCGCTCACCCGGTTCGAGGTGCTCCTGGTGCATGTGCGGCCCCGGAGACAACCAGTACCAGAACAGATCGGACAGGCCCGCGCCCCGGCTGCGTCCGTCCGCCGCCGGGTGGGCGTACACCCGCTCGAAGTGCTCCGCGCCGACCAGCGGGCCGGGCACCGCGATCCCTTCACCACCGTTCACCCGGGCGAACACCCACTGCCGCAGGCCGATCACTGCCGGCGGCAGCCAGCGGGGCAGCGTCCACACCAGGACCGCCGCCGCCACAAGGGCAAGCAGCACGGGTACGCCGGGCCCGGTCATCGGCGTACCCCCACCGGCCACGCTCGGCCGCCCACCGCCGGGGTGACCAGGTCCGGGGTGATCGCGGCCGGAGAGTCCGCTCCGGCAAGCGCCATCGCCCGGTCCAGGTCGGCCCGCAGCAGCTCCAGGACCTGCCGTACGCCCATCTCACCGCCGGCGGCCAGGCCCCACAGCACCGGCCGGCCGACGCCGACGGCGACCGCGCCCAACGCCAACGCGGTGAGCACGTCGGTGCCGCGCCGCACCCCGCCGTCGAGCAGCACCGGGAGGCGGCCCGCGACCGCGTCGACGACGGCGGGCAGCGCGTCGACGCTGGCCGGTACGCCGTCGAGCTGCCGCCCGCCGTGGTTGGACACCAGCACCGCGTCGACCCCGTGTTCGACGGCCAGCGCGGCGTCGGCGGGGTGCAGGACGCCTTTGAGTACGAGCGGCAGCCGGGTGGTTTCCCGCAGCCAGTCGATCCGCCGCCAGTCCAGGGCGGCGTCCATCGTGATCGCCCGGATCTCGCCGGTCACCGGATCGCGCATGTTTTCGCAGCACAGCCCGTCGGGCAGGTCCAGGAAGCCGTGCCGCAGGTCCCGTTCGCGCCGGCCGAACACCGGCGAGTCGACGGTGACCACCAGCGCACCGCAGCCGGCCGCCTCCGCGCGCCGGATCACCGACTCGGTGAACGCCAGGTCCGGTTGCGGGTAGAGCTGGAACCACAACTTCGGCGGACGGGGCGGGCCGCTGGCCGGCGCCGGCCGGGGCGGCATCGTGGCGACGGCCGCCGCGATCGTCTCCACCGGGGTGGTGGCTGCCATGCTCACCACCATGATCGTGCCGGCCGCCGCGATCGCGCGGGCACAACCCGCCTCCCCGTCCGGGTGGGCGAGCCGGTGAAAGGCGGTCGGCGAGGCCAGCACGGGCATCGAGACCGTCTCGCCGAACAGCTCCACCCGCAGATCACGGGCGCCGACGCCGCGCAGCACCCGGGGCAGTACCCGGTAGGCGTCGAAGGCGGCTTCGTTGTCGCGTACGGTCCGTTCGTCGCCGGCACCGCCGGCGAAGAAGTCGTCGTGCGCCGGGTCGAGCCGGCGACGGGCCGCCGCCCGCAGGTCGGCCAGGTTCACCGGGGCGGCGACGCTGGGCAGCGTGGTCCCGTTCATCCGCGTACGGTGGCCAGGCAACGGTCCAGGAAGGCGACCAGCGGCGCCCGGTGCACGTCCGGCCGGTCCCACCGGTTCTCCAGGTTCTCCGCCAGGTGGTGGACGTCGGTCACGACGCCGTCGCGGTAGAGCCGGACCACCGGATGCAGGTACGCGGCGTCGTGCGCCTGGCCGGCCGAGTCCTGGGCGATCCGGTTGACCGACACGTCGAACGGGTCCACCTGGTCGTGCTCGGGCCCGTACTCCAAGGTGACCGCGAAGGCGTGGGTCGGCTCGTGGCCGGGCACGGACAGCCCGTTGCCCACCAGGTAGTCGACCGGCACCTCCTCGTGGTAGCGGACATCCGGCCCGGCCACGGTGAGCACGTCGGCGAGCACCCCGAACAGTTGCCACAGCGCGGAGGTGCGGTTGACCCGGGCGATGATGGCGTCGGCCAGCGCGGCCGGGTCGGCGTCGAGCTTCTCCGCCGGCCAGGCCTCACCGTGGTAACGCCGCCGCAGGATCCGGTGCAGCGCGCGGACGCCGTACCGGAAGCCGTGGATGAATCCGCTGGTCGACTTCTTGAAGTCGCGTTGCTGGGTGAGCGTGCCGGCGAAGAACAGGTCCGGCACGTTCACCGATTCCCACTCGGCGGTCTGGGCCGGGAACCGGTCTTTGATCGTCAGCGCCGGACGGGTGTCCGCGGCGAAGATCGACGGGTCGAACTGGAACCCGGTGCAGACCAGCACCCGGTCGTAGGGCAGCTCCTTGACGACCTCGTCGGCCCGGCTGAAACTGAACCGCACCCGGTAGCCGGCCGCGTCGCGGACGATGCTCCGCACCTCACCGTCCAGGATGGCGTTGGCCGACTTCAACTGGTACGTGTCGAGGAAGTTGTTGTTCACCGCGCGCAGGTGCCCCACGTAGTGGGTGCGCCACGCCATCCGGATCGAACTCGGCCCGGCCACGTGGATCAACGCGGTGGTCTCCAGCAGGTTGTCGGCGGTCTCGAACGCCGAGTTGCCCTTGCCGATGATCAGCACCCGTTGGTCGAGGAAGTCCTTCGGGTCGACCGGCATGTCGCCGTACCCTTCGGCGAGCTCGATGCCGGGCACCGGCGGAACGTACGGCTGGGACACCCCGGTCGCCACCACGACGCGGCGCGCCCGGTGCACCGTGCCCGACCCGTCGGTGACCTCGAAGCCACCGGCCGGGTCGCGGGCCACCTGGGTCACCCGGCATTCGTACTGCACCCGAACGCCGGTCGCGGCGGCGAAGTCGGCCAGGTAGCGCACCATCAGGTCGGCATGCGGGAAGTACCGTTCGGTGTACCGGGTGAACAGCAGGTCCGGGTCGTCGCTGAGCAGCGAATTCCAGTCCAGCCGCAGGTTCAGCTCGGGGTCGGTGGAGCCGGTGTGTGGCTTGTTGATCGAGATCAACTGGCGGTGCCGCGGGTAACGCTCGAAGAAGGCGCCCGGTGCGCCAGCGGCCTCCAGCACCAGGTAGGACGCTTGTCCGGACTGTTCGAAGTGCGACGCGAGCTGGAGCCCGGCCGGGCCCGCCCCGATGATCAGATAGTCGAGCATCGCTTGATTCACCGCCTGACGCTACAAAGGACAATTACCGAGGTTTCGCTGCCTGCCGGTCAGGTCCGGTGTCTGTCGATCCACTGCCGGCCGTCTCGTCGACGTGGTCGAGCAGGTCGGCTGCCCGGCGTACGTCCTGGTCGAGCGGGCGGTCCGGGTCGATCGCCGGCACCACCTCGACCAGCTGGTCGAGCAGCTGAGCGCAGCCCGGTGCGGTCGGCCGACGCGCCCCCACGTGCACCGCCTGGCGCAGCCCGACCGCCAGCGAGCCGCAGATCAGCCGCAGCAGCCGCGCCTGGTCCACCGCGCGCAGCGCGGCCTGGGTACCGAACGGCACGACGTCCTGGTTGTGCAGGTTGGTGGGCAGACTCTGTGAACTGACCGGCGCGACTTCCCGGCGCAGCTGCGCGACCAGCGCGGTCGCCGCCAGCTGCGCACCCTGCAGCCCGTGCTGCTGGCCGGGGCCGGCGGCGAGCATCGGCGGCAGACCACCGTTGCGGGCCGGATCGACCAGCAGATCCAGTTGCCGCTCGACCAGGTTGCCGACCTGGGCGGTGACCATCGCCAGCACGTCGGCGGCGAACGCGGCTGGCTGGCCGAAGAAGTTCCCGCCGTGCAGTACCAGATCATCGTCCGGAAAGAACAGCGGGTTGTCGCTGACCCCGGCCAGGTCCGCCGTCAACACCGTGTCCGCGTAGCGCAACGCGCCCTCGGCCGCGCCGAGCAGTTGCGGACCGCACCGGATGCTGTACGCCTCCTGCAGCGGCCGGCTACCCGACGGCCGCGCCCCGGCCAGCAGCCCACGCATCCGCGCCGCCACCTCGACCGCGCCCGGATGGCCGTACGCCGCGATCAGTCGTGGGTGCAGGAACTGGTGGGTGTCGCAGCCGAGTACGTCGGCGAGCAGCGCGGCCAGCCGCTGCGCCGACCGGTGCGCCACCCGGACATCGTGCAGCGCGGTCGCGAGGGCGGCCGTCGTCACCGACGTGCCGTTCACCAACGCCAGCGCGTCCCGTCCGTCGAGTGTCAACGGCCGCAGCCCGGCCCGCCGGAGCGCCTCGGCCGCCGGCAGCCGCTCACCGTCGAGGTAGGCATGACCCTGACCGCGTAGCGACTGGGTGGCGTACGCCAGCGGGATCAGGTCACCGCTGGCCCCGACCGACCCGAACCGGGGCATCGCCGGAGCGAACGTGGTCGCGAGCATGGCGACCAGTGCGTCGACCACGTGTGGTGACACGCCGGAAGCACCCTGGGCCAACGACCACACCCGGACGAGCATCGCGGCCCGGGCCACCGCCGGGTCGATGTCCGGGCCCTGACCGGCACCGAGGTGCGCCAGGGTGTTGTCGGCCTGATCGGCGTCGTTGTCCCGGCCGGCGAAGCCGACCAGGGCGCCGAAGCCGGTGGTCGCGCCGTAGACGGTCCGGTCGCCGTCGAGCACGCCACGCAGATACGAACGGCAACCCTGCACCCGGCCGCGTACCGCCGCAGTGACCTCGATGTGCACTGCGGCAGCCACGCGCCGTAGGTCGGCCGGGTGCAGGGGGCCGATCAGATCGATTGCATCGATCTCGGTCACCGTATTGCTGGTCACCTCGCCGACCGTAACCACGGAATCTCAGAACACTCTCAGCCCGACAGCCCCGGACCCAGCCAATCGGGTCTGATGAATCTCTGAATACCCACCGCTAGCGTCGCGCCATGGCACACGACTATCTGATCATCGGTGCCGGGCCTGCGGGACTTCAGCTCGCCGCCCTGATGCACCGCGACGGCCACGACTACGCGGTCCTCGAGGCCGGGGCCGCCCCCGGCACGTTCTTCACCCGCTATCCCCGACACCGGCAGCTGATCTCCATCAACAAAGTGCACACCGGCTACGACGACGCCGAACTTCGGCTGCGGATGGACTGGAACTCGCTGCTCAGCGACGATCCGGAGCTGCTGTTCACCCGGTACAGCAAGCGGTACTTCCCGGCAGCCGACGACCTGGTCCGCTACCTGGCCGACTTCGCCAGCGCCACCGGGGTACGGGTCGAGTACCAGACCCGGGTGATGCGGATCGGTCGCAACGGCGACGGGTTCGCCGTACTCGACGAACACGGCCGGACCTGGCACGCCCGCCGGGTGATCGTCGCGACCGGAGTATCGCAGCTGTACGTACCGCCGATCCCCGGCATCGAGACGGCAGAACGCTACGACACCGTCAGCGTCGACCCGACCGACTTCACCGGCCAGCGCGTCATGATCATCGGTAAGGGCAACTCCGGATTCGAGACCGCCGACGCGCTGATGGAAACCGCGGCCGTAATCCACGTCGCCGGTCCCCGCTCCGTCCGGTTCGCCTGGCAGACGCATTACGTCGGCCACCTGCGGGCGGTCAACAACAACTTCCTCGACAGTTACCAGCTGAAGTCGCAGAACGCGGTGCTCGACGGCACGATCGAGCGCATCACCCGCGACGCCGACGGCCGCTACCTGGTCCGGTTCCGCTACGCCCGGACGGTCGAAGCCATCCGGGAGATCCGGTACGACCGGGTGATCGCCTGCACCGGGTTCCGGTTCGACGCCGGCATCTTCGACGACACCTGCCGGCCCCGGCTGGTCATCAACGACCGGTTCCCCGAGCAGACGTCCGCCTTCGAGTCGACCACCGTGTCCGACCTGTACTTCACCGGCACGCTCACCCAGCAACGCGACTTCAAGACGTCGACCAGCGGATTCATCCACGGCTTCCGGTACGGGGTACGGGCGTTGTACCGCATCCTCGGCGCCCGGTACCACGGCACCGGCTGGCCGACCACCAAACTCGACGCCACCCCGGAGGCAATCACCGACGCACTCGTCGCCCGGGTCAACCGGTCGTCGGCGCTGTGGCAGCAGTTCGGCGTGCTCGCCGACGTGGTAACCGTCGGGCCGGACGGCTCGGCGTACCACCACGAGGAGGTGCCGCTGGCGTACCTGACCGACGGTGGACTCGGCGCCAGCCTGCCCACCTTCGCCGTCACCCTGGAGTACGGGGCGAACCACGACTCGGTCGACCCGTTCGACGTGTCGGTGCCCCGGGTCGCGGAAAACGACGCCGCCGCCGCCCACGACGCCACCTACCTGCACCCGGTGGTGCGGTTCCACAGCGGCGGCCAGGTACGCGCGGTGCACCACCTCGCCGAGAATCTGGAGAACGAGTGGGACCTGGCGAGCGTGCATCAACAGCCGCTGGCCGTGTTCGTGAAGGAGTGCCTCACCGATGTCGGCAGTTGAGCCGGCTGAGCTGCCTGGACCGGCCGAGCTGCCTGGACCGGCCGAGCTGCCTGGACCGGCTGAGCTGCCTGGACCGGCCGAGCCGGCCCCGGTGTACCCGCAGCCGATCCTGGACCTACTGGCGGCTGCCGCCGACCGGACGGTGTTCGAGCATGGTACGCGCGCCGTCACCGGGGCCGAACTCCTGGACGCCGTCGGGCGGATCAGCACCGGTCTGCGCGCGGCGGGGATCGGGCCGGGTGACGGGGTGGCGATGGCGCTCGGCGTCTCGCCGGAGGCGTTCGCCGCCATGATCGCCGCCCAGGTGGTCGGCGCCCGGGTCGCCGGGGTGCGACCTGGGCTGACACCGGGACAGTTACGCCACGTCCTCACCGGTGGCGGCACGGTGCCGGCCAACCGGGCGGTGGTGGTCGACCGGTCCACGGCGACCGACGGGCTACGGGTCGCGGCCGACGGACTCGACCTGCACGCTGTCGGCCCGTTGGGCGGATCCGCCGGCCCGTCCGGGGTTCGCGACCTGCTCGCCGGACCGCCGTCAGCGGCCGCACTGGACTGTGCCGGCCGTCCGGGGGACGGCGGGCGGATCATCTACACCAGCGGCAGCACCGGCAACCCGAAGGGCTGCCTCCAGACGTACGCCGCGCTCGGTGCGGGCTGGGCGGCGCGCCCCGACCGGTGGCCGGCAGCCGTCCGCGACCTGGCCGCCAGGCTGGGCCGCTTCCTGGTCTTCGGATCGCTGAGCAGCCAGGTGATGATGGAGTACACCGTGCTGACCCTGGCCGCCGGCGGCACTGCCGTGATCGCCGAACCCACCGGCGGCCCGGAACCGTTCCTGCCTCACGCGATCGCCCGGCTGCGGGCGACCGCCAGCGTGATCACCGTGCCCCGGCTGCATCAGTTGGTTGCCGGCCAGCGGACCGGTCCGGTCGACCTGGGTTCGTTGCGCGCCCTGCTGGTCTCCGGTTCCCCGTTGGAACCCGGCCGGCTGGCTCAGGCTGTGTCGGTGCTGGGGCCGGTCGTCTACCACGGGTACGGCCAGACCGAGGCCGGCCTGATCGCCATGCTGACCCCCGCCGAGATGACCGCGGTGCCGGCCCGGCTGGCCAGCGTCGGCCGGCCGCCCGACCCGGTCGACACACAGATCCGCGACGACGCCGGCAACCAGGTCCCGGCGGGCGGCACCGGCGAACTGTTCGTCCGTACCCCGGGCCAGGCCGCCGGCTACTGGGCCGACCCGGCCGAGACGGCGGCCGTGTTCGTCGACGGCTGGGTACGGACCCGCGATCTCGCCCGCTTCGACGCCGACGGCTACCTGTACCTGCTCGGCCGGATCCGTGACGTGATCATCGTCGACGCCAACATCCAGTACGCCGGCCCGATCGAACGGGTCCTGGCCGGTCATCCCGGCGTGGCCGAGGCCTACGTCGTCGGAATGCCCGACGAGCACAGCGGGGAGGCCGTGCACGCGTTCGTCGTACCAGCTACCGCCGAGCGGCCGGACCCAGCGGAGTTGGGCGAGCTGGTGGCCGACCGGCTCGGCCAGGCCAGCCGGCCCCGTACCGTCACCTTCATTGACGTGGTGCCGGTCGGGCCGAGCGGCAAGCCGGACAAGCGGCAGCTCCGGCCGGGCGGCGGCTGAGCAGCCGGATACCGGCGCGGTCGCGGCGGTGCCGCCCGAGTCAGGCGCGGTCGCGGCGGTACGGGCTCAGGTCAGCCCCGGTCGCGGCGGTGCCGGCCGGTCTCGCCGGACGTTCCGGCGGTACGCCGCTTCAGCCCGAGCATGGTGCCGATCTGCGCACCGACGATGCTCGCTGCGGTGATCACCGCAGTCACCGCGAGTGGACGGTTCAGGTTCTGCTCCGGGCCGGAGCGGCCGGCGGAGACGCCGCCGCCGAGGTTGCCGGTCGCCTCGTTGTCCACCTGCCAGGCGGGGCGGTCGGCGTCCGACGGTACGTCGACGGGCGGCGGGGTCTGCGGGGCCGCCGGCTGCTCCGGCGTCGGCTGCGACGGGGCCGGCTGTGACGGGGTGGGCGTCACCGCCGGGGTGACGACCGTGCCGGTGGCATGCGGCCGGACGCCGGTGTCCGTCGCCTCGGCAGGCAACCGCAGCAGTTGTCCGGCCCGGATCCGGTCCGGGTCGCCGATCTCGTTGAGGTCGGCCAGCTCCTGGTAGTCACTGAACCCGCCGAGGTAGCGGTCGGCGATGTGGCCGAGGTAGTCACCCTTGGCGACCCGGTACACGGCCGGCTCCGCCGCCTCGTCCGGCTGGTCTGTCGGTGCTGTGTCGCCGCCCTCCGGGCCGGTGGGTGCCGACGCGAGCGTGTGCAACGCCGCCGGCGAGACCAGCGGGGCCGGCGAGCCAACGGCGGCCGGTGCCGCCGCGGCGGACCGCCCGGAGGCACCGACGAGCTGGTTCGGCGTCGCCTGCTGGCCGGCGGGCGCGGCAAGCTCAGGTGCGCTGCCGAACCCGGTGCCCACCACCGCCGCCGAGGTCGCCTCGACCGGCCCCGGTGCGGCGTACGCCGCCGCCGGACCGGCCACCAGGATCAGCGAGATCGCTCCGACCAGCGCGGCGGCGACCCGCTGCTGACGGCCCATGCCGGGCAGTTTCGGGGCCGGCCGCCGCAGCAGTCGGGCCGGCACCTCCACCAGCACCGACAGCAGGAACGTCGCCCAGCCCAACCAGCCGACCACCGCCAACACCCGGATGAACAGCTGCCCGTCGTCGCGGCTGGTCAGCGCGGTGCCGATCTCGTCGATGCCGGGCAGGTGATCGGGCAGCGGGTTGCCGGCGAACGCGATCAGCGCGACCGGTGCACCGGCGAGCAGGATCAACAGGACGGTCAGCGCACCCAGGCCGGTGAGGACCTGCCCGAGCCGCCGGACGGGGGAAACGCGGGTCGCGCGCATGGTGCCGCTCCTCTCGAGGGGTCGGCTTCCCGTCACGGGTCGGTCCGGAGCACGGCGGTGGCCTGCCCGGTCACCGGGATCCCCGGCGGGAAACCGAAGAGGCTGAGCATGGTGGTCTCGTAGGTCATGTCGACGGTCACCGTCATCTGCTGCTGATCCGGGGCGACCTCGACCGTGTACCCGGTCACCCCGGGCATGTCGTCGAAGTAGTGGTCGACCGCGGCGGTGGCCGCCGGGACGTCGATGAACTGGCCCTCCCCGCTGACTGCCAGACCGATGTCGATCTGCTGCCCGCCGGTGCGGGCCGCCTCAGCGGCCAGGTTGTCCGCCCGTTGCTTGGTGCGGTACTTGCCGGCGGCGTCCACGGTGATCCCCAGGACGGTCGCCACGGCGAGGAAGGCCACGGCGAGGAAAACGCTGACCCGCCCCGCGTCGCGGTGACCGGACGCATCGCCGTTGACGCCCGGCCGTTGGCGGCTTCCGCCCGGCCGTTGGCGGCTCATCCCCGCCCCCGGTAGCGGTCCAGCGGGGAACGGAAGTCGGCGCTGAGCAGCCGGTCCTGCGCTACCCAGGGCAGCCCCAGGTCGCCGAACTGGACCGTGCAGCTGACCCGGACGTGGATCAGCGCGGTGGTGCTGCCGGGCGCGGTGGCGAACGCCTTGGACAGGGTGTCCACCCCGTTCGGGGCGAAGTCGGCGGCCGGCTCCCCGGCGCAGGCGATGCCCTCCCAGTCGAGGCGCTGCTGCGCGGCGTACTCGGCGTTGGTCTGCGCCTCGGTCACCGACCGGGAGATGGACGCGGCGCGGGCGGCGTCATGCGCCGCCGCGTCCAGGGCGTTGCGGGCCAGCACGGTCCGCCCGGTCACCCAGGCGACGACGACGAGCAGCAGGAACGCCGGGGTGAGGATGGCCACCTCCACCGAGACGGAGCCCCGGTCGCGGCCCTGGTCACGGCCCCGGCCGCAGCCCGCATGGCGTCGCCGCACGATCAGCCTCCCGCGACCTGCTCGAACCGCTCGATCTCGCCGTTGGCGGTCTCGCTGACGGTGAACGTCACACCCGGTATCAGGGACAGCGCCTTGCCGCTGACGGTGTACGACACGTACCGCCCGTCCGGGCCGACCGACGGCTCCGGCAGCGGGTCCGGGTCGAGCCAGTCGCCGGCGTCGGCGAGGAACGCGGCGGCGCGTTGCGCACCCACCCCGGTGTCGGCGTTGCCGCTGCCCAACGCGTCGTAGCCGCGTTCGGCGGTGACCGCCTGCTGGGCGGCGCTCAACGCCACGGTACGGGCCAGGAACAGCGCGGCGACCTGGATCGAGGCGAACAGCAGCAGCAGGATCGCCGGCAGCAGGATCGCCAACTCGACCGGCGCCGCGCCCCGGTCCCGGGCAGGCCGGGCCAC
This sequence comes from Solwaraspora sp. WMMB762, assembly GCF_049179115.1. Taxonomy (NCBI): domain Bacteria; kingdom Bacillati; phylum Actinomycetota; class Actinomycetes; order Micromonosporales; family Micromonosporaceae; genus Solwaraspora; species Solwaraspora sp. WMMB762. The sequence continues at coordinate 4,905,925 of NZ_JBMHMD010000001.1, read as the reverse complement.
CGGCGTGGGAGCAGGCCGGGCCACCGGGGTAGGGGCGGGCCGGGGCACCGGGGTGGGGGTGGTCCGGCCCGCCCGGCGGACGAAGTGACGGCGCATGTCGCCGATCAATCGCCGCCGCCCGGGAAGTTGCCCGAGTCCGGCAGGTCGCTGGTCGGGTCCGGGTTGGCGTTCATGAAGTCGAACGCCAGGTTCGACGCCCAGGCGAGGACGGCGATCGCGACGAGCGCCAGCCCGACGATGATCACTGCGGTGGGGACCGGGCTGTCTCCCCGGTCCCGTTCGTCGGCACCGCGCAGCTCGCCGATCCGGTCGGCCACCGCGAGGTAGAGGCGGGTGAATATCTGCATGGTGAGTGTCCTTTCGGGGGTCTGCCCGGCGGCCGCCGGGCGGTCATATCCGGGCGGTCAGATCCGGGCCAGGAAGGGATATAGGACGAATCCGATCAGGACGAAAACCAGGAACGCTCCCGGAATGTCGAGCCGGCCGGTGACCGCCTCGGCCCGAGCCAGGTTGTCGGTCCTGATCTGGTCGCGCAACGAGTCGGCGCGGCTACGCAACGTCTCGTGCACCTGGGCACCTTCGGTGCCCGACGACTGCATGATCGATCCGACGTCACCGAGTTCCGGCACGCCGATCTGGTCGGACAGGTCCCGCAACTCGTCCCAGGGCGAATGCATCTGCAGCTGGGCCAGCCGCAGCGCCTCCCGGATCCGTTCGAAGACCCACCCGTCACACACTTTCGCCGCCCGTTCCAACGCCTGCACCGGCCCGTGCGCGGCGGACAGCTGCAACGCGACGAGGTCCAGATAGGTGCAGACCGCCCGGCTGAACTCCCGCCGGGCCTGCCGGGCCTTGCTGACCACGTCCTGGTGGGCGATCAGCGCGGCCGCCGCCGCCAGCACCAGGCCGGCGGCCACTGGTACGGCGACCGGCAGGTCGATGCCGACCACGCCAAGCGCCATGCCCAGCACCGGCGGCGCGACCAGCCCGATCAACGCCGACAGCAGCAGCGACAGGGCGTACTGCTCCGGGGTCCGGCCGAGCAGGGCGAGTTCCTTGTGCGGTGGCCGCAGCCACCGGACCACGCCGGTCAGCCAGGCCAGATCGCTGTCTACGGCGACCACACCCGGCCGGCCCTGGGTGTGGTGCAGCCGGCGCAGCGCCGGCCCGAGCGCCGGCGTGGCCGGGCTGGTCTCCCGCAGCAGCAGGAAGACCCCGAGGCCGACCAGCGCTCCACTGACCACCGCGACGGTCAACTGCCAGTTGAGGATCATGACAGCACCTCGTCCGGGTCCGGGGCGGCGAGGAACCGGGCCGGTCGGGGCGGGATGCTCATCTGCCGCACCCAGACCAGCAGCGCGACGAACAGGCCGCCCAGCGAGACCATCACCAGTTGGCCGGTCGGCGTGCCGTACGGCGCCATGTAGTCCGGGTTGACCAGCCCGTACCCGAGGACCAGCAGGGTCATCACGGTCAGGAACCGCACCGCGAACCGGGGCTGGGTGCGTTTGGCCTCCACCTCGCGGCGAGTGGCGACCTCGGCGGCGGCCGCGTTCGCGATCGACCCCAGGACGTCACCGAGCCGCTCGCCCCGGTCGGTGAGGTGCAGGATCAACGCCGCCACCACCTGGTCGCAGACCGGGTCGCCGATCTCGTCAGCGAACGCCAGCAGCGCGGTCCGGCCCAGCCAGCCGGCCTGTAGCCGGGACGCCAAATCCCGTACCTCCGGGTTGATCTGCTCAGGGGCGGTGCTGACCGTGCCGATGATCGCCTGCTGCAGGCCCTGGCCGGTGCCGGAGACATCCTTGAGTCGGCGGGTCCACTCGCCGACGGCCTCGATCCGGGCGATCGCCCGCCGCTCCGCCTTGCCGACGTTGAACAGCCACGGCGCCCCCGGCACGGCGACCGCGACCAGGATGCCGGCCACCGGCAGGCCGGTGACCAGGAAGGCGAATGCGCCGACCAGCCCGGCGCCGACCAGCAGCGCCTGATGTTGGCGCTGCTCGCTGCGGCTGGTGCCGGAGCCCAGCCAGAGCCGGCGCACCAGCAGTCCGGCCCGCGACGGCGGCCCAGGTGGCCGGCTGGTGCCGATCAGCGCGACGACGGCGAGGACCAGTCCGCCGACGCAGGCGGCGCCGGCGACGACCGCGATCACCTCGATGTTGGCGGGCAGGTTCACCGGTGCCCCCGCAGGACGGTGTGCCGTGGCCGACGCCAGGCGCCGACGCCGGCCTCGATGTAGCGGGACAGCATCCGGGCGTCGTAGCCGACCCGCAGCAACTGCTCCCGGATCCGTTCCGGCAGGTGCCGGGGGACCGCCCGGCCGTCCGGGCCGGGGCCGAAGACGGTGGTGGTGGCGATCCGACCGCCCTCACCGACCCCGATCACCTCCTCGACGTGCGAGACGAACCGGTGCTTGCGTCCGCCGATGCCGGTCTCGTCCTCGACGGTGACGTAGACGATCAGGTCGAGGGCGTTGCCGGCCATCCGGCGGGCCTGGTCGACGGTCATCTCCCGGCCGTGCGACAGGGCCAGCTCGACGATCCGCTCGCCGACCCCGGACGGGGTACGGGCGTGGATGGTGCACATCGAGCCGCGGCTGGTGGTCATCGCCTGCAGCATCGGCACGATCTCCCGGGACCGGACCTCACCGACGATGATCCGCAGTACGCCCATCCGCAGCGAGACCGGGATCAGGTCGGCGATGCTCACCTCACCGGCCGGTCGGCCGTCGAAACCGCGTTCGCCGTGGCCCTCCCGGGCCTCGAAGCTCATCACCGCCCGGTGCCGTTCGGTACGCCGGGCCGGCAGCAGTTCGCGGCTCTCCTCCAGCAGCACGTACGGCTCGTCGGGCGGGATCTCGTCCATCAACGCCCGGATGATGGTGGTCTTTCCGGCCCCGGCCAGCCCGGCGACCATGATGTTCAGCCCGGCCCGCATCGACGCCCGCAGGAAGTCGCGGACCAGTACGTCGATCATCTCGTCCAGGTCGGGCCGGCCGCCGGCCACGTCGTCGAGGCTGATGTCCAGGGTGTTGTGCTTGCGGATCACCGCGTACGGGCGGTGGCTGACCAGGTAGACGGCGGCCAGCCGGCTGCCGTCGGGCAGTTGCAGGTCCAGCGTCGGCTTCGAGGTGGACAGCGACCGTTCGGTGGCCCCGGCCCGGCGGGCGGCCGCCTGCAGGATCTCCACCAGTTCGTCGTCGCTGTCGGCGATCGGGGCGTGCCAGTCCACCTGCCCGTTGCGCCGGGTGATCCGCACCTGGTCGCAGCCGAGGATGTGGACCTCTTCGATGGTGTCGTCGACCAGCAGGGTCTGCAGCCGGCCGAGCCCGACGAGTTCGGCGGTGACCTGGTCGAGCAGCACCCGTTCCTCGTACGCGGTCAGCGGGGTGCCGGCCCGGCGGACCTGGTCGGCGTACTCGGCGACGACCGCGACGGCGATCCGGGCCCGCTCGACGTCCTCCTCGTCGATGGTGAACTCGCGACCCCGCTGCCAGCGGGTGAGCCGGGTGCTGAGCTCCCGGCGCAGCTCGCGGACCAGCGCGAAGTCGGTACGCGGCCGGGCCAGCGCACCGGTGCCGGTGGTGTCGGGGGTGGCCGGCGGCGTGGTCGCTGGGGCCAGCGCGGTCGGCGGCGGGGCCACAGGGGGCGGGGCGGGGCGCGGCGGGGTCACGGGAGGCGAGGCGGTCGGCGGCGGGGTCACCGGGGGCAGGGTCGCCGGGGCGGCACCGGGCTGGATGCCGGGCCGGGGTGCGCCCGTGGGCCGGGCGGTGGGTGGCGCGGCCCACGCCGGACCGGACACCGGCGGGGCCGACACCGGTGGAGCGGCGGGTGCGTTGCCCGCCGGTGCCGCGCTGACCGGGACGACCAGCGGCCAACTGTGCCGCGCGCTGTGGCCGTGCTGTGCGGGACGCAGCGGCACGCCGCTGTGCCGGGTCGCGGCGGGCGGTACGGCGTCGCCCGGGGCGGCTTCGCCCGGGATGCCGTTCGGACCGAGCGGCGGGGTGATCGAGGTGAGCGGGTCCGGCCGGTCCCGGGCCGGGCGCGGCGGCTGGCCGGACTGACCAGGCCCGCCATGACCGGACCGACCGCGCTCGACGGGCCGGCCGGTACCGTTCTCGGACTCGTCCCGGGGGTCGCTCAGCACTGGCTCAAATCGCATTCGGCACCCCTTCCGGCGTGGGCCACCGCAGCCGGGCCTGGCGCCGCTCGATCAGCGATCGGACCGGGACCTCCAACGCGCCGGCCGCCCGCAGCAGCGGCCGGTTGAGCTTGACCGTGCCGCCGTGGCTGAGCACCTCGGCGGTACGGGGGTCGGCCGGCAACCGGGAGATCACCGGCAGCTGCAGTGCCTTGCTGATCTCGGCGCGGCTGTGCCCGTCACCGACCAGCAGCAGCCGCAGCGAGCCGGGCGGCACCCGGTGCTCGGCGAAGTCCCGCTCGATGGCGGTCACCGCCGCCCGGGCACTGGACAGGTCGGGCAGGTGCGCGGCGGCCACCACCAGGACGATGGTCGCCGCCCGCAGAATCGGCCACGGTGGATTCGCGACGTAGAATCGGCCACAGTCGACGATCACGTCGTACGGTGGACGGCCGTGTTCGAGACCGACGAAGAAGTCGGCGAACCGTTGCCACAGCGGGGTGACGCTGCCGATCTGCGTCGGGTCGACCACGCCGGGCAGCAGCAGCCGCTCCCGGCGGGGGGCGTCCAAGTCGACCAGTTGGCTCCAGAAGGCCTCCTCCAGGTTGCCGTCGCGCAACTCGCTGACCGCCAGTTCCCCGATGCCCCGCGGGCCCTCCAGGGCACCCCCGAGGTAGCCGGCCATCAACGTCCCGCCGGCCGGATCGCACTCGGCGAGCACCACCCGGTGATGCCAGGAGAGCGTGCAGGCGAGCGCGCTGGTGGTGACGCCGGGGGAACCCTTGGCGGAGACGAGCGCGACGATGGCCATCCGTCAGGCCGCCGGGGCCAGCACGACCGCGATCCGGTCCTCGGCGGCGAGTACCACCACCGCCGGCACGTCCCGCGAGGCGAGCGCCAGGTAGGCGATGACCCCGCTGCGGTCGTCGGCGGCCACGTCGATCACGGTCGCGTCGAACCGGGTGACCGCGTTCTCACTGGCGTTACGCGTCGGGGTGCCGACGAGGATCAGCTTGTCGCCGGGGTTCAGTTGCCGGGCCGGCACCTGGTCGGCCCGCAGTCCGAGGGCGATCTGCTGCTGGTCCGGCCCGATCATCGGCTCGTTGGTCAACTGCGCCGGGGTGAGCAGGCTGCCTGGCACCAGGGCTACTGCGGCCCGCAGCCCGACGACCTGGTCGAGCTGGCTGGCCGGCACCGGCTTGATCGCCTGCCCGCCAGCCACCTGCACGGTCACCAGGTCGTCGGCGGACAGGACCGTACCGACCGACACGTCCCGGGCGACCGCCAGGTAGGAGCCGGTGGCCCGGACCGAGGTGACCGCGAAGGCGGACCCGAGCCCGCCGAGGGCGATCAGCAGCACCGCCAGCCCGAGCAGGCCGGGCCGGACCCGTCGCTGCCGGACGATCTTCGGCGGGGTGACCGGCGCATCGACGCCGCCCTGGCCGGTACGTGTCGTCGCCACGGTCATCGCCGTACCACCTGCAGTTCGTCGATCTCGATCTCGATGGGGTCGCTGCTGATCTGCGGGCTGGCGAAGATGTCCTGTTCCACATCATTGATGAACCAGGTGACGTCCCAACTGACCGTGGCGGTGATCCGGTAGCTGCCCGGCGTCGAGTAGCCGTTGTCGTAGCCGCAGCCGGGGTTCCAGGGGTTGTCGACCGCCGGGTCGTATGCGTCGAAGACCTCGTCCCGTTCGCAGCTGAAACTGTCGCCGTTGCCCATGTTGAAGGTGATCTCGTCGACCTCGGCCACGACCCGGACGCTGACGTCGCGGTCCGCCTCGTCCTCATCAAGCGGTCCCCAGACGGCGTTGGACTCTTCGGACCACACCCAGACCGGCAGACCGACCAGGCCGGGCTTGTCCGGGTCGGGCGCGGTGTGGATGACCGGCTTCTCGAATTGGATCCGGGCGTACGCACGGCGACGCAGCTCGTACGGGTCCGGTGGCGCCTCGTAGCCCGACGGCGGGTCGTCCAGCCACCTGACGATTTCTGAGACCTGCCCGGCGACGCAACTGACGTTGTACGCGACCTGCCCCGGCTCGCCGCCCGGCGGCTGCGGCTCGGCCCGCATGTAGTAGCACTCGTCCTCGCGGTTGAACCAGCCGACGATCTCGTCGTAGCAGTCCAACTCGACGCCGTCGCGGTAGCACGGGCCGGCCCCGCCGTCGCCGCCGCCGTTGTTGCCGCCGCCGTTGTTGCCGCCGCCTCCGTCGTGGCCGGGGCCGCCGGGCTGCTCGACCCAGCCCTCGCACTCGGCCTGGGTGACGCCGCCGCAGCCGCCGCCGGACGACTGTGCGGCAGCCGGGACGGCGGCGGTCAGCCCGGCAGCAGCCAGCAGGACGACTGCGGCCAGCCCGACGAACGTACGGCGGCCGGTAGCACCGACGCGGGTCAACATGGCTGGTCCCGGTGTGCGACACCCCGGCTGATCAGCCAGCGACCGTCGTCGTAGCGGGTCGCGGTGGCGGTGGCCAGGTAACGACCCACCTCGGTGCCGGGAACGACCGTGTCGGTGTCGTTGGCGTAGACCATCCGGTAATTCGTCGCGTCCAGGCAGTCCTGGATGTCAACCGTCATCGGCACCGAATCCAGATTGATGTTGGTTATCGTGGGTTCGGAGGTTAGTGAGCCGGTACGCACGGCGCCGTGCTCCTTCGCTACTCGAATGCTCAGCCTGACCCGGGTCAAGAGCGGGTCGCCGAGATACTTCTTCAACTCGGGGTGATGGGGGTCGGCCGCGTGTTCGGCCTTCTCGGCGGCGGCGAGGTAGCCGTTGTACGCGGCGAGCGCGGCTTCGGCGGCCTCGGCGGCGGCCGGGTCGTCGGTCGCCGCCGGTACGCGCAGTGGTGGCAGGGTGGCGGACTGCTCGCTGGCGCAGCCGGCGAGTGCGGCAGCCGCGAGCACCGACGCGGCCAGCATCACCGCTGGCCAGGGGCGCTGACTTGGCCTCACGTCCGTCCTCCTCGGTGCCCGCCGGGCCGGCCAGGGTGGCGCAGGGCGACAAGCACTATTGCCAACATCGATGTGTTGGGGTGTTGCCGTACTGTCCGCTGGAATGATCCAGTGCTGCCTCCGGCTGGTCCGGCCAGGTGTCGACCGACGCATTTCCGCCGGTCGGTCGGATGTTTCCCGGCGGTAGTGCATCGCTCAAGGGGGGAGCATAGGCTGACGCCCGCGACAGCAACAGGGGCAATTCAGAACAATACTCAGGGTTACGATCTTCGAGTCCGGTCCCGATGGAGGGCGGTGCGATGCCCGGTCATTCCGATCACCGCCCTAAGACGCGTCGGAGTACGTCTGTCAAGTGGGCGGTGGTGATCGAAAACCGACAGTCGCCATCGCGAATTGCCAGCCTGCGCCGGATTCTGTCCCATTTGGAAGTCGACGGTCGGCGCGACCGCTGCCAGCCGGCGAGCCGACCACGGTGCGAGCCGAAACCGGTCGACCGGACTCCGCCAGGCCGGTCGACACCGAAAGTAAGCGATCATGAAAACACGGACTGTTACCAGCGTCGCGGACGCCGGGAGAGGGCGCAGGGATGATCACCGGTAACGAGCGCCCGATCGGGACCGGGCCGGCACCGGCCCCCGCCCGGCGACAGCCCGGTCAGGCCGGCAGGCTGCTCGGCGTACTGCTGGTGCTGCCCGTGCTGCGCCGAGCCGTCGCCGTCCACTCGGTGGCACCCGGCGAACCGTGGCGGACCGGCTGTCCACGGTGCGGCACGCCGTTCGGCGCGGCCGGCCGGCCGGGGTCGTTTTCCCCGCCGGCGTCGCTGTCCCCGCTGGCCAGATGCGAGGGCTGCGGTGCCCGGGTCGGCCCGCCGCCATTCGCCGTCGAGGTGGTCGCCGTCGCGGCGCTGGCGGCGTTGGTCTCCGCCGGCCTTCCCTGGCCGGTCCTTCTGGCGCTGATCTGGTGGGCGGCCTGGATGGTCCCGCTGGTCTTCGTCGATCTCGCGGTGCACCGGCTGCCGGACCGGCTCACCTACCCGGCCGCCGCCGGGACCTGGGCGCTGTTCGGTGCGGCGGTGCTGCTGCTGGGTGAGCCGTCAACGGCCTGGCTGCGGGCGGTCATCGCCGGTACGGGCGTCGCGGCGCTGTTCGCCGCCACCACCCTGGCGTTCGGCGCCAGAGGGTTCGGGCTAGGCGACGCCAAGCTGGCGCTCAGCGTCGGCGCGGTGCTCGGCTGGTTCGGATGGCCGATCGTGCTGCTCGGGCTGCTGGTCGCCTTCGTCGGCTCGGGCGGCGTGGCGGTGGTCCTGCTGGTCGCCCGGCGGATCCGCTGGACCCAGCAGCTGCCGTTCGGGCCGTTCCTGGTGCTCGGAGCCGTCGTCGGGGTGCTGCTGGCCAGTCGACCGCCGGCGGCCTGAGCCGTCCGTCGCCCCAGATGCGTCACAGGTGCCTCGGAGGCCCGCCGGGCCCGCGTCGTGCCGACGGGTTTCAGAGGCGGCGGACGACGAGCCCTGGCTTGACGTCCGAGGCAGCCGACAGGTGTGCGATGTCCTCGGGGTCGCTGGTGAAGACGATCGCGCCGCGGGCAAGCGCGATGGTGACCACGCTGGCATCGACCACGTCACGGGTACCGGCCTTCCCGCACAACACCCCGGCCGATTTGGCCAGCTCCAGACCGACTGGCACGATTTCACAGCTGCTCAGGAACCGTCCGAGCTGGACCTGCCGGCGGGTGTCTCGCCAGGCCTGGCCGACAACGACGGAAGGAACGAGTAGACGTCGCCCTTCCTCGACGGCCAGATGGTGTATCGCCCAGATCCGTCGGTCATTGCTGTCGATCGCCAGCAGCACCCCTGTGTCGTAGACGTAGGGGATGGTCACGCGGCGGCCCGACCTGGCGCGCTGAGCGCCTGAGCGTCGGCGGCAGCCATCTCCGCACGTGCCGCAGCGATCTCTTCTACGGTGAACGCACCGTGCTCGGCCTGCCAGTCGGCGACCAGCCGCCGCCCGACCCGCCGCCGGAGCTCACTTTCCGCAGCGCTCGCCACCAGCCGCGACAAGGGGACGCCATCCTCGCGAGCAGCCTCGCCGAGCGCCTCGACCAGTTCCTCGGGGAGGGTCACAGTCACCTTCTTCGCCGCCATACGCACACCATACAGCGATATGGCGGCGCCTGAGGCGAGTGCTGCCGCCCTCCCGGCCCGTTCGCCACCTGCGAACCGGGGCAGGATGGGGTGCATGGGCAGGGCGAACGAGCGACGCAGCGTGCTGCGGATCGACGTCGGCGGCGGGTCGACCCGGCGGGTCCGTCGGATGGACACCATTTCCGGGGAGGAGCCGCTGGAGATCCGGGTCGGCCCGGCCGGTGCGGCGCGGCGTCCCCCGCTGGCCGTCACCATGCGTACGCCGGGAAACGACATCGACCTCGCGATCGGTTTCCTGCTGACCGAGGGTCTGATCGGGGCCGCCGAGGACGTGGTGACCGCCCAGCTGTGTGCCGGCACCGACACACCCAACACGTACAACGTGGTCGACGTGACGCTCGCCGGGCACGTCCCGCCGCCGCAGACCGACCCGACCCGCAACTTCTACACCACCAGCTCCTGCGGGGTGTGCGGCAAGGCGAGCATCGACGCCGTACGCACCCGGTCCCGGTTCGACGTGGCCGCCGACCGGGCCACGTTCAGCCCGCAGACCCTGGTCGGCCTGCCGGACCAGCTGCGCGCCGCCCAGCAGGGCTTCGACCGCACCGGTGGGCTGCACGCCGCCGGCCTGTTCGCCGCCGACGGGCAACTCCGGGCGGTACGCGAGGACGTCGGCCGGCACAATGCCGTCGACAAGCTGATCGGCTGGGCGGCCCGGGAGGACCTGCTGCCGCTGCGCGGTCATCTGCTGCTGGTCTCCGGGCGGGCCAGCTTCGAGCTCACCCAGAAGGCCTGGATGGCCGGCATCCCGGTGCTCGCGGCGATCTCGGCGCCGAGCAGTCTGGCGGTCGCCCTCGCCGAGGAAGCGGGGATGACCCTGGTCGGGTTCCTACGCGGATCGACGATGAACGTCTACGCGGGCGCCGACCGCCTCACCGACTGACCCGGACGTGTCCGACGCTGCCGTTCGCCGTACGGCTCGCCGGGCTCCGGCGTGCCCGATAAGTTCACGTCTGTCGCCGGTTCTCCTGGATCCAGCGCTCGACGTCCGACTTCAGCCACACCGAACCCATTGCGAGGACCGCGACCGGGTCGGGAAAGCCCTTGCGTCGGCTGATGATGTGCACCCGCTGTCGGCTCACACCGAGCATCTTGGCGATTTCCTGCGCCCCGACCAGCTCAAAGTCCACAGCGTTGATGTTGTGGGATTACGACAGGGGTTGACTCAAGTAACCCTCATAAGTCATCCTTCCCGCGTAGATGGGTCAAGACAGGCCGGCGTCCGGGCCGGTCTCCCGGCCCGCCACAGGAAGGAAGTTTCGATGCTCGGAGCGGTCTTCGCGGCGTTGCTGGGCTTCTGTGCGGGGCTGTGGTCGTTCAAGGTCAAGTCCAGGTGCTGCCCGGACTGCGGGCGTACGACCTACCCGATAGCAGAATGGCGTGACGAGTAACCGACTACTCGCCACACCCGAGCCGAACCCGGCGACGTACTGATCATCGGCCGGCAAGCCAGCATCCAGTTCGCCGCCGACCGCGCCATCCGACTCCGGGTCATCGCCGTCGACCGCAAGTGGACCTACGACGGGTGGATCTGGCTGACCGGATACGTCATCGACCGGCACGGCAACGCAGCCGAACGGCGGGAGATCTTCGTCCAGCGCCACGGACTCTACCGATTGCCCCGGCGCACGGAAACCTGACTATTGATCAAGGGAGAGAAATGATCACCGAGATGATCCGTGACTGGTGGCTGCGCTGGCTCGACTGGCGCTCCGGCCGGTCGACGGCCTCCCAGCGGCTGCACCACCTGCGACGCGAGCTGCGGCGACAACGGCAGACGACGTCGGCCCGCCACCGCCGACTCGACAGCAACCGGGGACACCACTGGTCCACCGAGGCGACCGAACTGGTCCCGACCCTGCGCTCGCTGATGACCTACGGCCAGCAACTCGGCTACCAGGTCCTCGCGCACGGCTCGGCCTGACCGGCTCCCCGCGCCGATGTGAGGCTGAGATACGTAATCCCTTGGTCGATAGGTATCTCAGCCTCACATCGGCAAACAGCAGCTTCCGCGAATTGTCCGGAAAAGTGCGGTTATGTGCTCAAGCTCGTCGCCGGGGTGCCTTCCCCAGCCCGGCGAACCAACTGACCGTTGACACCGCAGTAGGCCCGGCGGCATGCGGGCGCGGCGACGGACCGAGTGGGCCGTCGGGCGATCCGACTCGGGCAAGCCGCCGGGCACCCGGCCGGGAGGCCGAAGTATCCACGTAAGGCACCTGATGACCCACTGCCACGCGTTGGCGAAGTGCACAGCCTGAGCAAGGCCGGCTGGGCGTACGGCGACCGCGACAAGGGCGCGACCTCGTGAAGTGCGCCGCGTACCCCCGCAAGATCCCTGCCGTGTCTATGCTCGGCCCTGAACAGCGCAGACAGCCTCAGATCGGAGACGGGGACATGCAGGTCGCCGAAGTCTTGGACGTGCTTGAAGCACTGTTCCAGACCAGCAAGCACCCGGACATCACCGACGTCCGTCGGTACGGGCAGGACACCGAGCCCGGCGGCAATTCGCCAGCCGGGGTACGGGTCTACTACTCGACGGGATCGACCGGGATGCTGTGGGCGGCCGTCGGCAAGCCCGCACCGGCACCGGCGTCGTTGCCGGCCGAGATGCCCGCACCTCGCGAGCGGGCGCGTCGCACGCTCGCGTTCGCCGTACAACTGCTGGACTTCGCCCGACCCGAGGAGTTCACCTCGTGGGAGCCGTGCGCCTTCACCGGGGTGCACAGCTCCCCGTCCGGTGTGAAGATCACCTGCCGGGACGGCGGCGCCGTCTTCCTCCGGGCGACCGCCACCACCGGACCGGGCGGCATCGCAGGTGAGCCGAACGAGGACCCGTACCCGGACTACCAGATTCCGGAAGGAGTCCGTTCATGGCGCCAGGAGGTAGGTGCTCGGTCTGCGGTCAGCAGGTGACCACCGCCCCCGGCCAGCCCGCACCGCTGCACCAGGGCCCGGGAAGCCGGACCAGATGTGCCGGATCGGGGCAGCCTACGTCCTGACACCGGTGCAACCCCGGAAGACCCCGGGGCGAGCCCGGGGTCTGTCCGCGTCATGCCCGCGCGGGGCGGGTTCACGGGCGGCGTCGGCCGGCAGGGCGGGCCCGGTCGAGCCGCTCACCGTCGGGTCGACGGCGCGGGCGGGTGTCCGCCCGGCCCTTACGCCCGCTGCGGTCCGGCTTGGGCCACGGACCCAGCGCCGCCGGTGGGATGCCGCGGACCAGGACGTCGTCCATCAGTTTCGCCATCGAGTAGCCGGGTTCGACGTCGAGCGCCCGGTCGAGGGCGACCCGGGCCAGGGCTCCGTTGCCGGCCCGCCAGGCGGCGAAGGCCAGCAGGCTGGCCGGCCCGGCGGCGAGCTCCGGCTCGGCCCGGCGGGCGATGTCCTGCCAGAAGGTGACCTGCCACAGCTCGTCGGTGACCCGCTCCCAGGCGTAGTCGCGCACCTCCAGGTCGGTCAGCAGCAGACTGAGCCAGGCGATGTCGTCGTCGGTCGGGGCGATGCCCCGGCCCTGCCGTTCCAGCAGCATCCGTACCGTCTTCTCCCCGGCCCGGCGCAGGGTGCGGGCACCGAGCAGGTCGGCCGGCGGGGCGTGGTCGACCAGCGCGGACCGGCGGGCCCGGGCACGTTCGGTGGCGGACCGCATCGCTGCCCGGGCCGGACCGGTGACCGGTTCCACCTGGCGGCGTAGCGCGGCCCGGTCGGGCAGGGCGACCTGCCCGGCGACGGTGGCCGCGACCGCGACCGGGTTGATCTCAGCGTCAAAACGGTGGCCCTCCGGCGGGCAGCAGGTCGGATCGTCGCAGAAGGAGGACCAGTAGCGACCGTCGGCCACCCGCAGCGCGTCGAGCAGCACGGTGCCCTGTCGGCGCAGTGCGTCGGTGGTGTCCCGCAGGACCGGGTCGACGGTGTCGGCCGGACCGTAGCCGAGCACCACGGCGGCGCTGACCTGCTGGCGATCGACGATGGAGGTCAGCTGGGCGGTTGCCGCCGCGCGGACGTCGGCCGGGACCGTGGCGTCGGGCAGGTCGGCACGGGCGGCGATGACGACCGTGTGGTCGCGCATCCCGACCACCACCACGCTGTCGGCGGGGTGGAAGCCGATCAGGTAGGGCACGGCGGCGATCAGGTCGGCCGGCTCGCGGACGGTGAGCGCGGCACCCTGGGCCGTCCCGGCAGCCGGATCAGCAGCAGGGTCAGCAGCCGGGTCGGGAACGGAATCGGGGGTGGGTACCGGTTCGGTAGGTGTCATGCCGGAAACTGTCGCGCCGGACGGTGACCGGCGGTGGCCGTTCCAACCCGACCTGTGGACGACACGCCGGGTTATCCACAAGCACGCAGAGTAGTTTCCCTGGTGGCGGCGTTTCTGCTCACTACCGGTTGCGCCACTGGGTGGGGTGACGGTTGACATCCTCTCCGCCCTGAAGAAGGACGGAGATTCCCTCCACGCTGCGCGTGGAACACGCAGCGTCCGGGTGGGTTACCGCTTCACTGCGCGCCGCCGGGACAAGTCCCGGTCTTACGTGCGCTCGACGGTCGTTGAAGTCCGCCTGTCCGGCGGCCTTGATGTTGATGGCGGCGTTGATGTCCCGGTCGTGGTGACTGCCACACGGGCAGTCCCACTCCCGGACGTTCAACGCGATCTTCTCGTTGATCCGGCCGCAGTCGCAGCACATCCGGGTGGACGGGAGCCACCGGTCCACCCGGGCGAACGCGCGCCCGTACCGCTGCGCCTTGTACTCCAGCATGCCGGTGAAGGCGGCCCAGCCCGCATCGTGCACGGACTTCGCCAGCCGAGTCCGGCCGAGACCAACAACGCACAGGTCCTCGACGTACACCGCTTGGTTCTCGCGGATGATCGCCGTGGACAGCTTGTGCTGCCAGTCCCGCCGGGTGTCGGCTACCCGCGCGTGAGCGCGGGCCACCTCGATCACGGCTTTCCTGCGGCGGTTGCTGCCCCTCTGCTTGCGTGAGAGTGCCTGCTGCAACCGCTTGAGCTTGCGGGCCGCGCGGCGCAGGAACTTCGGTGCGGTCACCTTCGTGCCGTCGGACATGACCGCGAAGTGGGTCAGGCCCAGATCGATGCCGATCTCGGAGTCGACCGGCGGCAGCGTCTCGTCCTCGCCGATCCGCACGACGAACGAGGCGAAGTACCGGCCTGCCGTGTCCTTGATCACGGTGACCGAGGTGGGATCCGACGGCAGGCCGCGCGACCAGCGCACCGGAACGTCGCCGATCTTCGGCAGCCGCAGGCGGCCGTTGTCACAGACCTTGAACCGGGAGTTCTTCGTGAACCGGATCGCCTGCCGGTTGTCCTTACGGGACCGGTACCGGGGCGGGGCCACCTTGCGGCCCCGGCGTTTGCCGGACAGCGAGTTGAAGAAGTTGCGGTACGCGGCGTTCAGATCGGCGAGGGCCTGCTGCAACACCACGGCCGACACCTCACCCAGCCAGGCCCGGTCCTCGCTGGCCTTGGCCGCTGTGATGACCAACTTCGACAGGTCGCCGTCGGAGATGTACTTCTCGCCCGCCTCGCGGGCCTGCTGACGCAGCCTGAGTCCGTCGTTGAAAACCACCCGGGCACACCCGAACGCCTGCGCCAGCGCGGTGCGCTGGGCGGCGTCCGGGGTGATCCGGTAGTTGTAACGGAGCTGCACGGCCATCACTGTATCATGTTGGTTTATGGTCGAACTTCAAGGCATCCGCACCGGCAGACACTGCACTTTCGCGATGCATGTCCACTTGGTTTTCGTGACGAAGTTCCGGCACAACGTGTTCGCCGACCGGCACCTGACCCGGATGGAGGCGATCATGCGAGACGTGTGCGCCGACTTCGAGGCCGAACTGGTCGAGTTCAACGGCGGCCACAACCACGTCCACCTGCTGGTCAACTTCCCGCCCAAGGTCGCCGTGGCCAGGCTGGTCAACAGCCTCAAAGGGGTCTCCTCGCGCCGCCTCCGGCAGGAGTTCCCCGACCTGGTGCGCCACTACTACCGGGCCAACAAACTCTGGTCCGGCTCGTACTTCGCCGGGTCTGTCGGCGGCGCACCGTTGACCGTCATCAAGCAGTACATCGAGCAGCAGAACCGTCCCGGTCAAGGCACTGCTCGGGCCTGGCGGCCCTCCCAGCGCGGGCCTTCACCCCCGGCCTGAAGGCCGGAGCACTGGCCCGCATTCCGGTAGCGCGGGTTACCGTGCCGCCATGGATCTGGCGTACCTGCGGGCTCACCCGGAGCACCTGCCGACCTTCCTCACCCATCAGCGGATCCGGGAGACGCCGGTCTCCGGCGGGTCGATCTGCGCGGCGAGCCGGCTCACCCTCGACGACGGCAACTCGGTGTTCGCCAAGTCCTGGCCGGAGCGGTCCGCCAGGCCGCTGCCGGACGGCCTGTTCGCCGCCGAGGCGGCCGGGTTGCGTTGGCTGGCCGCCGCCGGTGGGGCACCGGTGCCGGAGGTGCTGGTGGCGCTGCCGCAGCTGCTGGCCCTGGAGTGGGTCGAGCCGGGCGACGCGGACGCGGCCGCCGCCGAGCGGTTCGGCCGGGAGCTGGCAATCACCCATCGGGCCGGCGCGGCCGGGTTCGGGGCGGACTGGCCGGGGTTCGTCGGCGCGCTGCCGCAGGACAACGAACTGGTGACCGACCAGCCCTGGTCGGCCTGGTTCGGACAGCGCCGGCTGCTGCCGTACCTGCGGATGTCGGTCGACAACGGCGCGCTCACCGCCGCCGAGACCGGCCTGGTCGAGCAGGTGGTCGACAACATCAACATCAACGGGTACGGCGGCGACGAGCCGCCCGCCCGGATCCACGGCGACCTGTGGCCCGGCAACCTGCTCTGGGGCGCGGACGGGCGCTGCCGGCTGGTCGACCCGGCGGCGCACGGCGGGCACCGGGAGACCGACCTGGCGCAGCTGGCGCTGTTCGGCGGCGCTCCGTACCTGGACCGGATCCTCGACGCCTACCAGGAGCAGTGGCCGCTGGCCGACGGGTGGGCGGGCCGGGTGCCGGTGCACCAGCTGCATCTGCTGCTGGTGCACACCGCCCTGTTCGGGGCGGCGTACCGCTCGGCCGTCGCGGACGCGGCCCGCGCCGCGCTGCGATCCTGACGCACCGCCGCACTGCGTTCCTGACGCACCGCCGCGCTGCGTTCCTGACGCACCGCCGCGCTGCGTTCCTGACGCACCGGCGCGCTACGGTCGGCGCATGGCATCGAGCGCACGGCCCGCCGACGGCCGGCTCACCGATCGGTACGGACGGGTCGCCACCGACCTTCGGGTGTCCCTGACCGACCGGTGCAACCTGCGCTGCTCCTACTGCATGCCGCCGGAGGGTCTGCCCTGGCTGCCCAGCCCGGACATCCTGACCGACGACGAGGTGACCCGGCTGATCGGGGTCGCGGTGCGTCAGCTCGGGGTGACCGAGGTGCGGTTCACCGGCGGCGAGCCGCTGCTGCGCCCCGGGCTGACCCGGATCGTCGCCGCCGCGGCGGCGCTGCGGCCCCGACCGGTGCTGTCGCTGACCACCAACGGGATCGGTCTGGACCGGTTGGCGCCCGGCCTTCAGGCCGCCGGCCTGGACCGGGTGAACGTGTCGTTGGACACCCTCGACCCGCAGCGGTTCGCCCAGTTGGCGCACCGCCGGCGGCTGCCGGACGTGCTCGCCGGGCTGGCCGGCGCGGCGGCGGCCGGGCTGACCCCGGTCAAGATCAACGCGGTGCTGCTGCGCGGGGTCAACGACGACGAGGCCCCGGCGCTACTGCGGTACGCCCTGAGCCACGGCTACGAGCTGCGCTTCATCGAGCAGATGCCGCTGGACGCGCAGCAGTCCTGGGACCGCGACCGGATGGTCACCGCCACCGAGATCCTCGACCGGCTGCGGGCCGAGTTCACCCTGCTGCCGGATCCCGCCGAACGGGGTGCCGCACCGGCCGAGACCTGGCTGGTGGCCGGCGCCGAGCGGCCGGACGGCAGCCCGGCCCGGGTCGGGGTGATCGGCACGGTGACCCGGCCGTTCTGCGGTGACTGCGACCGGACCCGGCTCACCGCCGACGGCCAGGTACGCGACTGCCTGTTCGCCCGAAAGGAGTCGGACCTGCGTGGCGCGTTGCGGTCCGGGGCCGACGACGACGAGTTGGCGCAGCGGTGGCGACGGGCGATGGCCGGGAAGCTGGCCGGGCACGGCATCGACGATCCGACGTTCCTGCAGCCGGCCCGCCCGATGTCGGCGATCGGCGGCTGACCGTGGGCGACTCGATGGTGACGGTGCGTTACTTCGCTGGGGCACGGGCGGCGGCCGGGCGGACCGCCGAGGCCGTCCCGGCCGGGCTGGACCGGGCCGGGCTGGTGGCCGAGCTGACCGGTCGGCACGGCGACCGGCTGGGTCGGGTGCTGGCGGCGGCGAGTTTCCTGGTCGACGGCGCCGTCTGGCATGATCGTCACACACCGTTGCCGGCCGGTGCCACGGTCGACGTGCTGCCACCGTTCGCTGGCGGCTGAGGAGGGGCGCGTCCGTGCTCGCCGTACTCGGGTTCGTCGCAACGCTGACCCTGATCACCGGCCTGATCCACTGCTACCTGTGGTGGCGGCTGGTCCGGGACACCACCCGGCCGGGTCGGTGGCGGCGGGCCGGCACGCTGCTGGCCGTCGGGTTGGCGGTCCTGGTGCCGGTGACCATGGTGAGCACCCGGTCCGCCGGGATGTCCTGGCTTGCCTGGCCCGGCTACGTCTGGCTGGCGGTGATGTTCTACCTGCTGGTCGTCCTGCTGGTGCTGGAGCCGCCGTTGCTGGTGGCCCGGCTGGTCGGCCGGGCCCGCAGTCGCCAGCCGAGCAGAGTGGGCACGGTGCCGGTGACGGTACCGGCCGAGACGTCCGCCCCGCCGCCGGCCGAGCTGCCCGGCGGCCGGCCGGCCGACGGCTCGGTGCCGGACCCCGGCCGGCGGCTGCTGCTCGCCCGCGGTGCCGCGATCTTCGCCGGGCTGACCGCGACCGGCGTCACCGGCTACGGCATCCGGACCGCCCTCGGCCCGCCCCGGCTGGACCGGGTGCAGGTGCCGATCGCCCGGCTGCCCCGGGCCATGGACGGTCTGCGCATCGCCACCGTCTCGGACATTCACATCGGCCCGCTGACCGGGCCGGCGCACACCACCCGGATCGTCGAGCTGATCAACAGCCTGGACGCCGACCTGGTCGCGGTCGTCGGCGACCTGGTCGACGGCACCGTCACCGAGCTCGGCGGCACCGCCGCCCCGATGGCCGACCTGCGCGCCCGCTACGGCAGCTTCTTCGTCACCGGCAACCACGAGTACTACTCCGGCGTCGAGGAGTGGGTCGCCGAGGTGGACCGGCTCGGCCTGCGGGTGCTGGTCAACGAACGCCAGGAGATCGTCACCCCGGGCGGGGTGCTCGATCTGGCCGGGGTCAACGATCCGACTGCGGAGACCGCGCGGCCGGCCGGGCAGAGTGCCGACGGGTCCGGGCCACTGGCCGGCCCGGACTACGACCGGGCGCTCGGCGACCGGGATCCGGACCGCCCGGTGGTGCTGCTCGCCCATCAGCCGGTGCAGGCCCACGAGGCCGCTCGGTACGGCGTCGATCTGCAACTGTCCGGGCACACCCATGGCGGTCAGATCGCCCCGTTCAACCTGGCGGTACGGCTGGTGCAACCGGTCGTCTCCGGCCTCGCCACGGTCGACGGCACCCAGGTCTACGTCACCAACGGCGCCGGGTTCTGGGGGCCGCCGGTGCGGGTCGGCGCGCCGCCACAGGTCTCCCTGGTCGAGCTGCGCAGCGAATAGGAGCGCAACGGTCAGCCCGCGGCGAGTGAGAGTCACGTCTCGCGGGTTTCCGCGCGTGGCGACACGCCGGGCGGCCCGGTCACGTGACAGGATGCGGCGTGCCCCCGTACCGCGCCGTGCCCTCTCCCGGCTCCGCCACGGGACCCGGGCCCTTCATCGCCGACCTGCACATCCACTCCCGGTACTCGCGTGCCTGCAGCCGGGACCTGAACATGTCGAACCTGGCCTGGTGGGCCCGGCGCAAGGGCGTCAGCCTGCTCGGTACCGGTGACTTCACCCATCCGGCGTGGTTCGAGCATCTGCGGGAGTCGCTGCGCCCGGCCGAGCCGGGGCTGTACCGGCTCAGCCCGGAGGCCGAGCGGGACGTCGCCCGCCGGCTGCCGCCCCGGCTGGCCAGCGCGGCCGAGACCGACCCGGTGCGGTACATGCTCAGCGTCGAGATCTCGACGATCTACAAGCGTGGCGACCGGACCCGCAAGGTGCACCATCTGATCTACCTGCCGGACCTGGACGCGGTGGCCCGGTTCAACACGGCACTGGGCCGGATCGGCAACCTCGGTTCCGACGGCCGGCCGATCCTCGGGCTGGACTCCCGCGACCTGCTGGAGATCACCCTGGAGGCGAGCGCGGACGGCTATCTGGTGCCGGCGCACATCTGGACGCCGTGGTTCTCCGCGCTCGGCTCCAAGTCCGGCTTCGACGCGATCGCCGACTGCTACGCCGACCTGGCCGGGCACATCTTCGCCGTCGAGACCGGGCTGTCGTCGGATCCGGCGATGAACTGGCGGGTGTCCAGCCTCGACGGCTACCAGCTGGTCTCGAACTCCGACGCGCATTCACCGCCGGCGCTGGCCCGGGAGGCCACCGTGCTGGACAGCGCGCTGGACTACTACGCAGTACGGGAGGCGCTGCGCACCGGCGACGGGCTGGTCGGCACCATCGAGTTCTTCCCCGAGGAGGGCAAGTACCACGCCGACGGGCACCGCAACTGCGGCGTCAACTGGGCCCCGGAGCAGACCCGGCAGGCCGCCGGTCGCTGCCCGCAGTGCGGCAAACCGCTCACCGTCGGGGTACTCAGCCGGGTCGAGGATCTCGCCGACCGGCCCGACGGGCACCGGCCGGCCAACGCCAAGCAGGTCACCCACCTGGTGGCGCTGCCGGAGATCGTCGGCGAGATCAACCAGGTCGGTGCCCGGTCGAAGACCGTCGAGGGTCAGGTGGTCAACCTGGTCGCCGCGCTCGGCCCCGAACTGGACATCCTGACCAAGGTGCCGGTGGACGACATCCGGCGGGCCGGCGGTGAACTGCTCGGTGAGGCGATCACCCGGCTGCGTCGCGGCGAGGTCCGTCGGGTGCCGGGCTACGACGGCGAGTACGGGGTGATCACCCTGTTCGCGCCCGGTGAGCTGGCCACCGGTGGTGGTGCCGGTCAGCCGGAGGCGCTGTTCGACGTACCCGTGCCGGCGCAGCGCCCGGCCGACGGGCCGGTGGCCGCCGACGAACCGGCACCGGCCGGTGCCCGGCGCGGCGGACAGTCCAGGGCCGGAACCGGACAGTCCAAGGCCGGGGCCGGCCGGTCCGGCTCCGGTGGGCGGCCGACACGGCCGGGCCGGGCCGGGCGGGCCGGGCAAGAGCCGGCGGCACCGCCGATCCCGCCGCCACCGACGCCGTCGCCGCACGAGCCGTTCGAGCCGATGCTGGCCGGCATGGAGGAGGTCGGCACCGGGCTGCTGGACCGGCTCGACGCGATGCAGCGGGTCGCCGCGTCCGCGCCGGGCGGGCCGCTGCTGATCGTCGCCGGGCCGGGCACCGGCAAGACCCGGACGCTGACCCATCGGATCGCGTACCTGTGCGCCGAGCTGAACGTCTTTCCGGAGCGCTGCCTGGCGATCACCTTCACCCGCCGGGCCGCCGAGGAGCTACGCCACCGGCTCGACGGACTGCTCGGCCCGGTGGCCGAGGACGTCACCGTGGCCACCTTCCACTCGCTGGGGTTGACGATCCTGCGGGAGAACCCGAAGGCCGCCGGGTTGCCGGCGACGTTCCGCATCGCCGACGACACCGAGCGGGATCGGGCCCGCGCCGAGGCCGGCGAGGACGACGCCACGTACGCCAAGCTGCTGCGCGCGGCCGGCCTGGTCGACCTGGACGAGCTGGTCACCCTGCCGCTGCGGCTGCTGCGCGACGACCAGAAGCTGGTGGCCCGCTACCGGGACCGCTGGCGGTGGATCTTCGTCGACGAATACCAGGACGTCGACGCCGACCAGTACGAGCTGCTGCGGCTGCTCAGCCCGGCGGACGGCAACCTGTGCGCGATCGGCGACCCGGACCAGGCGATCTACTCGTTCCGGGGCGCCGACGTGGGCTACTTCCTGCGCTTCTCGGAGGACTTCGTCGACGCCCGGCTGGTCCGGCTGGCCCGCAACTACCGGTCGGCGGCGCCGATCCTGGCCGCCGCGGTGCAGGCCATCGCGCCCGGTTCACTGGTCCGCGGCCGGCGGTTGGAGCCGGCCCGACTCGATCCGCAGGCGCCGCTGATCGGGCTCTACCCCGCCGGTACGGCCGCCGACGAGGCGGCGTTCGTGGTGCGTACGGTCGACGAACTCGTCGGCGGGATCTCGCACCGTTCGTTGGATTCCGGGCGGATCGACGGGCAGACGTCGTCGGTGTCGTTCTCCGACATCGCCGTGCTGTACCGCACCGACGCGCAGTCCGGCCCGATCGTGGACGCACTGACCCGGGCCGGGGTGCCGGTGCAGAAGCGGTCGCACAACCGGCTGCGGGACCGGCCGGGGGTGGCGGCGATCGCCCGCGAGCTGCGCCATGCCGGTGGTGGGCTGGACGGTTCGCTGGCCGCCCGGGTCCGGCTCGCCGGGCAGGTGCTGGCCGACCGGCTCACCACGCCGACGCTGGACCTGCCGGCCGGGCCGCAGCTGTCGCCGGCGGACATCTGGTCGGCGGTGGAGCTGCTCACCCCGCTGGCCCGTCGCTGCGGCGACGACCTGCCGATGCTGCTGTCCCAGCTGGAGACCGGCGCCGAGGTGGACGCGCTGGACCCACGGGCCGAGGCGGTGACCCTGCTCACCCTGCACGCGGCGAAGGGCCTGGAGTTCCCGGTGGTCTTCCTGGTCGGCTGTGAGGACGGCCTGCTACCGCTGCGCTTCCCCGGCACTACGCCGACCGATGACGACGTCGCCGAGGAGCGGCGGCTGTTCTTCGTCGGCCTGACCCGGGCCCAGGACCGGCTCTACCTCTCGCATGCCCGCCGCCGGGCCCGGCACGGCAGCGAGCGGGAGACCCGGCCGACGCCGTTCCTGGACGCGATCGACGCGGGGCTGTTCGACCGGCTCGGCGACGAGGGGCCACGCCGCCCCAAGGACCGCCAGCTCCGCCTGCTGTAGGGGCTGGTCGGACCGCCGCCGGCCCGGTCACTCGCAACTGCCGGACCCGGTGCATCGTCGGGCCATGATGCGGTTGGCCGGCGGTTGGCGCGCTTCGGGGAGGTGAGCGGTTGGGGTGCTCACGCTACGGTGACGTCTGTCATCACCGACCCGAGCGGGTGGCCAGGGCCGGAACCGCCGTGCAGGAGGACAGGACATGTCGCAATACGGACCGCCCGGCGGGCCGTACCCGGGTGAGCAGCCAGACCGGTGGCCCGAGCATCAGCAGCCGTCGGAGCCGTACCGGGAGCCGTCCGATCCCTGGGGCGGGCCGCCCGGTCCCTGGGGTGACGCGCCCACCGAGGCACCGGGCCAGCAGTGGCACGGCGGCGCGCAGCCGGACTGGTCGACCGGGCAGCCTCCGCCCGCCGGTCCCGACTGGCAGGGGTACGGGCAGCACACGTCGGCCGGCGACCAGAACTGGCATTCGCCGACCCAACCGGCCCAGGGCTGGGCCGGAGCCGAGGACCAGACGTGGCAGCAGTCCGGCGGTGACCAGCCGTGGCAGCAGCCGGGCGGAGGCCAGCAGCCGTACCCCGACGGCGGCCAGCAGCAGCCGGGCGCGGCACCAGCGTGGGAGCCGGCGGCGGAACCACGCCGTTCCGGGCGCGGTGGGCTGAGCGGCGGACTGCTCGCCGTGTTGATCGGTCTGACGGTGCTGCTCTGCGGGGGCGGCGCGGCCGGCATCTACGTTCTGACCCGCGATGAGACGCCGGACGCTGGGGCGGAGTTGACGGCACCGACCTCCGAGCCGGACGACGCGCCGTCCGCGGCCCCGTCAGAGCAGCCCGAGCCGACCGCCGGGGCCGACCAGCCCAGCCCCACTCCGACTCCGACCTCGTCGAACGACGCCCGGTTCGTCGACGTCGGGCAGTGCGTCCGCAACGAGGCCGAGGTGGAGGAGGAGACGCCGGTCCTGACGATCACGGATTGTGACTCCGGCGCGTACGAGGTGCTCGCCCGCTTCGATGGTGTGACCGACGGCGAAGAGGACGCCAAGACCAAGTGCGCGGACGTCGAGGGCTACACCAACTGGTATTTCTTCAACAGTCAGCTCGACGCCCTGGATTTCGTGCTCTGTCTCAGGCAGCGGTGAACTGACCGGTGAGGCTGCCGCCGGATGGCAGCCGTTGGTTACCGTTCCGGTAGCACAGTTGATCCGCTGGACCCCTGCCCGGCGGGTGAGATTCGTGCCAGGCGGGCAGCGCCCCGCCTGATCCAGCGACGACGCTAGGGAGATCATGTCCAGCTACGGTCCGCCGGGCTACCCCGGTCCGGGACAGCCCGACGACCCCGCCGGTCAGTCCGGTTACCCGCCGCCTGGTTCCGGTTACCCACCTCCGGGCTCCGGTTACCCACCTCCGGGCTCCGGTGCCCCTGATCCGACCACGCCCTACTCTTCGCCGTACCAGCCTGGCGGCTACCCACCGCCGACTTCCGGTGGCGGCGCCTACCCACCACCGCCGACCTCGGGTGGCGGTGGGTACCCGCCACCGCCCGGATCGGGTGGTGGCTTCCCACCGCCACCGCCGCCGGGTTGGGGTCCGCCGCCGCCCGGGATGCCCGGTGCCCCACCGCCGAAGAAGTCACGTACCGGGCTCATCATCGGGCTGGTGATCGGCGCGGTGGTGTTGCTGCTGCTCTGCGGCTGCGGTGTGATCGGGTTGTTCGCGTTGGCCGACAGCGGCACCTCGACCGCCAGCGAGGAATTGCCGACGGTCGACGTTTCGACCGGCGCGCCCGACGATCAGCAGGGCGAGGACTCCAGTTCGCTGCCGCCGCCCGACAGCAGTCTCGACCTGATCGTGGTCGGCGACTGTGTGGTCAACGACGGTTCCGACGAGGACGCGGTGCTGCGCAAGGTTGCCTGCGATCCGGGCACCTTCGAGGTACTGGCCCGCATTCCGCTGACCACCGACACGGAACGCTGTGACGATCCGATCTTCGGCCACCCGGACACCGACACCACCTACACGCACGACACCGGTGAGCAGCTGCTCAACTACGTGCTCTGTATGAAGGAGCTCTGACCGGGAACCGCTCTCGACCGATGACTAGGGCTTTCTAGCTGTCACGCTAGAGAGCCCTAGTCATTGCTCGACGGTCCGACAGGGGCTCGGCGGGCGGGTCGGCCGAGGTGTCGACGGACGTCGGCCGACACGATCGGGACCTATACCCGGTTCTAGCGCAGACGCTAGACGGCCCGATACGGTGCCAGACATGGATCCGATCCGGAATCCGTACGCCCCCGGCGCCGGCCAACGCCCACCCGAACTCGCCGGCCGCGGCCGCGAGCTCGACGTCTTCGACGTGGTCCTGGAACGCGTCGCCCGGGGCCGGCCGGAGCGCAGCCTGATGCTCACCGGCCTACGCGGGGTGGGCAAGACCGTCCTGCTCAACGCGCTCCGTTCGCAGGCCATCGCCCGGCTCTGGGGCACCGGCAAGATCGAGGCCCGGCCGGACCAGTCGCTGCGCCGCCCGGTTGCCGCCGCACTACACATGGCGGTACGCGAGCTCGCGCCCCGGCACCGGGCACCCGAGCGGATCGACGACTTTCTCGGCGTACTGAAGGCCTTCGCGCTGCGCGCGAACCCGCCGGCCGCCGGCGGACGTGGCAACGCCCAGCCTCGGCTGCGCGACCGCTGGCAGCCGGGCATCGACGTGCCGGCGGCGACCGGGCGGGCCGACTCCGGCGACATCGAGATCGACCTCGTGGAGCTGTTCACCGACGCTGCGGCGGTGGCCACCGACGTCGGCACCGGGATCGCGCTTTTCATTGACGAGATGCAGGACGTCGACGCGACCGACGTCTCCGCGCTCTGTGCGGCCTGTCACGAGTTGTCGCAGCTCGGCGGGCCGCTGATCGTCGTCGGAGCCGGGCTGCCGCACCTGCCGGCGGTACTCTCCGCCGCCAAGTCCTACTCCGAACGACTGTTCCGCTACCAGCGGATCGACCGGTTGGACCGGGTCGCCGCCGACCAGGCGCTCACCGCGCCGGCCGCCCGCGAGCAGGTCGAGTACGAGGCGAAGGCGCTCGACCTGCTCTACGACAAGTCCGGCGGATACCCGTACTTCGTACAGGCCTACGGCAAGGCCACCTGGGACCATGCTCCGCGCTCGCCGATCACCGCCGCCGACGTGCGGGTCGCCGCGCCGGAGGCGGAAGCGGAACTCGCGGTCGGGTTCTTCGGGTCCCGGTTCGAACGGGCCACCCCGGCGGAACGCGAGTACATGCGGGCGATGGCCGTGCTCGCCTCGGCGACCCCGGGGGACGGCCCGGCACCGGCCGTCCAGGGATACCACGACGAAACGAGCGATGGACCACTGGACCCGGCGGCGACGGCGGACATCGACCCGGCGGTGCCGACCGCCGAGATCGCCCGATCCCTCGGCCGGAAACCGGCCAGCTTGTCGCCGGCCCGGGATGCCCTGATCAAGAAGGGGCTGATTTACTCGGGTGAGCGCGGCACGGTCGCGTTCACCGTGCCGCACTTCGGCCGGTACCTGCGCACCCAGCCCGGTTGACCACGCCCGGTGCGGCCCGGCAACCTTGCCGCGATGCGACAGCTCACCGGTTTGCCGGGTAACAGACCGCCCAACCGGGTATGACAAGGAGCATGAGACCCGTACGCACCACTGCCCGCGCTCTGCTCAGCGGCATCTTCATCGTCAGCGGCGCCCGTGCGGTGGCCAGCCCCGCGCAGTACGCCGACCGGGCGAAGACGGTCACCGACCGGGTCGCTCCGATGATCGAACGGGCCGCGCCCCGACTGCCGACCGACACCGAGAGTCTGGTCCGGCTGCACGGTGCCACCCAGCTCGCCGGTGGCCTGCTGTTGGCGACCGGTCGGCTGACCCGGCCGGCCGCGGCGGTACTGGCGGCCTCGCTGGTGCCCACCACGGTGGCCGGTCATCCATTCTGGTCGGCGACGGAACCGACCGAACGACAACTCCATCAGGTGCACTTTCTCAAGAATCTGGGCCTTCTGGGCGGGCTGCTGCTCGCTGCGGCCGATACTGAGGGTCGGCCGGGTCTACGTTGGCGGACCAGCCGGGCCGTCCGGCAGAGCCGGCGCTCGGTGCGGCGGAGCCGACGGTCGGTGCGGCGGGCGGTGCACTCGGCGCGTCGGGACGCCCGGATCGCGGTCCGGTCCGCCGCCACCGCCCGGCGACTGCCCGGCTGACCTGTAGATCCGGCCGAACGACGACCCGAACGAGGGCGGTAAATATCGGACTTCAGTGCGTAGTGAGCACCGAAAACCACGAAAGAGATAGAACACAGCACACAGCGTTAACGCGGTGGAAATATCGCGAACTAGTGTGGGATCGGACACGGTAGGGTAACGCGCCCGCCCCCGGACGCCGCTGCGTTCTAGGCTCGGACGGGCACTGAGCAGACTCTGCATTCAACGACCGGGGGTGGGTAGATCATGGTGACGGACGTCCGATCCCGGGTCCGTCGTCTCGCCCCACTGGGTCGGCGTCGTCTGGCGCCACTGAGCCGTCGCCTCGCGCCACTGAGCCGTCGCCGCGCGCCACTGAGCCGCCTGGTTCGCGACGTCGAGCGCGGCACGCTCGTGCGGCTCGGCCTCGTCGCGCTGGCCTGCTACGCCGCCTGGTACGCGATCGGCATGTTCGGCCGGCCGTACAACTTCTTCGACATGCGCATCTACCACGGCGCGATCATGTGGTGGGCCAACGGCGGCGACCTGTACGCATTCATCGCACCGGAAACCACCCTGGGCTTCACCTATCCACCATTCGCCGGCCTCACCATGCTGCCGATGGCGGTGGTTCCGATGATCACCGCCGGCTGGCTCAACGTCGCATTCGGTATCGCCGCCCTCACCGTCGTGCTGGCGGTGCTACTCGGCCCGATCGCCGACCGCTGCGGCTGGCCGCGCTGGTTCACCGTCGGTCTCGCGGTGCCCCTCGCCGTGGCCATCGAACCGTCCCGGGAAACCCTCGGGTACGGGCAGGTCAATCTGCTGCTGTTCGGCCTGATCATCGCCGACCTGGTCGCGTTGCGCTGGCGCGCCGCGCCCACGCCGCACCGGCTGGCCACCGGCGGCCCACTGCGCCGGATCTTCTTCAGCGGCATCTGGGCCGGCGCCGGCATCGGTTTGGCCAGCTCGATCAAGCTGACTCCCGCCCTGTTCATCGTCTACCTGCTGATCACCAGGCAGTGGCGGGCGGCCACCACCGCGATCGGCACCGCCGCCGCAGTCACCGTCGGCGCGATGATCGTCGCCGCCGACGAGTCGGCCGCCTACTTCACCTCGGTGCTGTGGGACACCGGCCGGGTCGGGGTGTCGGACATGACCCCGAACCAGTCGCTGGCCGGCCTGCTGGCCCGGCTCTACGACTCGATGGAGACCCCCGGCCTGCTCTGGATCTCGTTCGCCCTGCTGCTGCTGGCGCTCGGGCTGTCCCGGGCCGCTCACGCCCACGCGGACGGCGACGAGTTGACCGCGTTCACCCTGATCGGCCTCACCGCCAACGTGATCAGCCCGATCAGCTGGTCGCACCACCTGGTCTTCGTGATCCCGGCGATCATCGTGCTGGCCGACGCGGCGCTGCGGCGCCGCAGCGCCAGCAAGGGGCTGATCTCGCGGCGCACCTACCCGCCCACTGGTGCCGGCATCAGCGGCGTGGCCGGGCTACGAACCCCGATCTGGTTCCCCGCCCTCACCGGGATGCGGCACGCCACCGCCGCGATCGCGCTCTACCTGCTCTTCCTGGTGTCGCCGATCTGGCCGTACGAGCACCAGTTGCCACAGGTCTCGCACTACCACGACGGCCTGTTCGGCGTACTGATGGAAAACTCGCTCGCCCTGGCGCTGATCGCGCTCGTCGCGGCGCTGCCCTGGCGGCCCGGAGCCGAGCCGGCGTTCTACACCGACCCGCGACCGCAGATCCGGCACCGCCAGCCGGCTGCTCCGACCGGCACCGGGCTTCCTGACGCCCGGACCGGCACCGGGCAGTCCGACGCCCGAACCTCCGGTCAGGTCAGGGGCAGTTGACCCACTCCTCGGTGCCATCGGCGAAAATCTGCCGCTTCCAGATCGGCAGCCGGGCCTTCGCCTCATCGACGAGCCGGGCGCAGGCGGCGAAGGCCGCCGCCCGGTGCGCGGTGCTGACCGCCGCCACCAGGGCCACTTCACCGATGGCAAGCGGCCCCAGCCGGTGCGACACGGCGACGGCGTGCACCGCCGGATCGGCGGCCACCTCGTCGGCGACCTCCCGCAGCACGTCCTCGGCGCTGGGATGGCCCTCGTACTCCAGGCTGAGTACCGACCGGCCGTGGTCGTGGTCGCGGACCACGCCCTGAAAGGACACCACCGCGCCGGCCCGTGGGTCGGTGACCGCCGCCTCGTGGGCGGCCAGGTCGAGCGGTTGCGAGGTCACCGACACCAGAACGACAGGTCGGGTGGTCGGAACGGTCACGGCAGACGCTCCCCGGGCAGCAGTGGCAACGGTACGACGGGCACCTCGTCGTCGGGGCGGCCGCTACCGCCCGGCGGGATCACCGCGAAGCCGGCGGCGGCAGCCAGCCCGCGCAGCATCGCCGACCCGACGTGCCGCAGCGGGTACGCGGTACCGGTCACCGGATCGACCCGTACCAGGGCAAGGTGGGTGAAGTCACCACGACCCGGCACCGCCGCCCCCAGCCGGTGCCGGGGCAGGGTCGGCAGCGGCCTGCCCTGCAACCCGGCGAGCAGCGGCGCGACCAGTGACACCAGGGCGACGATCGCGGACTGCGGGTTGCCGGGCAGCCCGGCGACGAACCGGTCCCGCCCGTCGGCACCGGTCACCCGGGCGACCAGCATCGGGAACCCGGGTCGGACCGCGACCGTGTTGACCACGTACTCGGCACCGAGCTCGGCCAGCGCCGGATGCAGGTGGTCCACCGGGCCGTGCATGGTGCCGCCCGTGGTGCAGACCAGATCGGCGCCGGCCAGCGCCGACCGCAGCCCGTCGACGTGTGCGGCGAGGGTGTCGGCGACCGGCCCGGTCACCGCCTCGGCAGGCAGTTCGCAGCCGTACCGGCGCAGCCATCCGGGCACCGCCGGGCCGAGCGCGTCGCGCACCCGACCGGCGCCGGGTGGCCCGGTGGTCAGCAGTTCGTCGCCGAAGACCAGCAGGCCGGCCCGGATCCGCTGATACACCGGCAGGTCGTCGTAGCCGCAGGAGGCGGCGAGGCCGATCACCCCGGGGTCGACCGGCGTACCGGCCGGCAGCAGTTCCTCGCCGGCCGACGCCTCTTCGCCGGGCGAGCGCCACTCCGGCTGCGGCCGTGGCTCGCCGCGTACCAGTCCGGTGTCGTCGCGCGTCGACTCCTCGACCCGCAGCACACTGGTGGCCCCGGCGGGGACCATCGCGCCGGTGGCGATCTGCACCGCGGTGCCGTCGTCGGACAGCTCCGGCGGCACCCCGCCGGCCAGCACCCGGCCCACCACCCGCCACGGGGCGCCGCCGCGCACCGCCCAGCCGTCGACGCTGGCGGTACGGAAGGCCGGTAGGTCGGTCAGGGTGGTCAGCGGCGCGGCGAGGGTGGTCCCGTCGGCCTGTGGCAACGGCAGCCGGACCACCGGGCGGCGGGCGGCCCGGCCGGCGGCGTGCACCAGGGCGCGGGCCTGCCCCCAGTCGACGGGTGGGTGCCCGGCGGCCGGGGCGGCCCTGCCGGTCGTCGGTTCGGCGCTCACCGACCGAGCCTATCCGCTGGCCGGGTGCGGCCGGGGGTGCCGGTGGTGTCAGCCGGGCCGGTGGTGTCAGCCGCGGGGGTGGTCGCCGCCGGCCAGCTGGTCGAGCGCGTGGCGCAGGATCGGCCCGAGCACGGCCAGGCCGTCGCGGGCACCGCCGGTGGAGCCGGGCAGGTTGACGATCAACGTACGACCGGCCACCCCGGCGATGCCCCGGGACAGCGCAGCGGTCGGCACCGCCGACCGGCTGACCGCCCGGATCGCCTCGGCGATCCCCGGGATCTCGTAGTCGAGCACCGAGCGGGTCGCCTCCGGGGTGCGGTCGGTAGGGGTGATCCCGGTACCGCCGCTGGTGACGACCAGCTGGACCCCGTCGGCGACCGCCCGGCGCAGCGCCTGCGTGACCGGTTCGCCGTCGGCGACGACCAACGGGTCGTCGACCTGGCAGCCGAGGTCACGCAGACCGGACACCAGCAGCGGACCGCTGGTGTCGGAGTAGACGCCGGCGGCGGCGCGGTTGGAGGCGACCACCACCCGGGCGTACGGGCTCACGACCGGTCCGCCGGACGGTGCCAGTCGCCGGTCTTGCCGCCTTCCTTGGACAGCACCCGGACGTCGTCCAGCGTCGCAGCCGGGTCGACCGCCTTGATCATGTCGATCAGGGTCAGCCCGGCGGTGGCGACCGAGGTGAGGGCCTCCATCTCGACCCCGGTCCGGTCAGCGGTCCGCACCGTGGCGGTGATCTCGATGGAGTCCGCGGTCAGCGCCAGGTCGACGACCACACCGTGCAGCGCGATCGGATGACACAGCGGGACCAGGTCGGGGGTGCGCTTGGCACCCATGATGCCGGCGATCCGGGCGACGGCCAGTGCGTCGCCCTTGGGCAGGCCGTCGCGGCGCAGCAACTCGACGACCTCGCCGGTGGTACGCAGTCGTCCCGCTGCCACGGCACGGCGGACGGTCGGCGGCTTGGCGGTGACGTCCACCATCCGCGCAGCGCCCGTTTCATCGACATGGGTCAGGTTCGGTACCTCGGTCACCTGAACGAGCCTATCGAGCAGACCAGTCGGCCCTGGCTCGACCGCCACGGTTGGCGGCAGAGTTGGCATCAGGCCGGTCGTACCGGCGACCTGCCGGCCCGGATGTCACCTTCCACTTCTCCACCGACCCGCACTTCCCGGATCACCTTCGCGGATACCTACTACAGCCCTCAAATCGTGCACGCCTAAGGAATCCATAAGGTTATGAGCGAACCCGTTCGAATGCATTCCGTCGGCGATCAATAACCAACGGTGACAAACCGCCGCCATCTTCACTAATCATGCGCATATGGACATTTATCCGTATGCAAGTGGCATATCGCAACTCTATGGTTCTCCTGTCAGCAAGAGCCGGCAGCACCAACTGCCCAATCGAGTGGAGGGGAAGACCATGCGCAGCAACGAATGGTACTGATACTGTCGTCTACCGATGACGAGCAGTAGTTCTGCGGGCCACGCAGCGCAACAAGATCAGGAACGGGTGTGACCCGCACGGTTCGACGCGACAACGAGACCGATCGGCAGCTGGTGCTGCTCGTCGGTCTCGTCGCCGTTTGTGCGGTGGCCGTCGGCGTCTCGTCGCTCTACCTCGTCGCCGGGTCGCTGGTCACCACCCCCGACGAATTGGCGCTCGTCGCCGCCTTGGTCTTCCTCGCCGCAGTCGGGGTCACCGTCAAATGGCGCGTCCGTATCCGGTCGACGGCCCACGCCATCGCCTGGAGTGAAGTCGCCATCCTGGTCGGACTCGCGGTGGCACCCGCCACCCTGGTGGTGCTCTGCACCGGCCTGGGCGTCGGCCTCGCGATGATCGTGCAACGAATCGCCCGGATAAAGGCGACTTTCGCCGTCGCGAAGAACATGCTCGTCGCCGCCGCCGCTGGCGCCGTCCTACACACGCTGAACTGGGATCCGGAGCTGGCGATCTACAGCGCGGCGTTCTTCGGGCCGCTCGTCACCGCCTATGTCGTAGCGGTCGTGCTCGACGAGGTGCTCACCATCCCGGTCATTGCCCGCGACACCGGAACCGGACTGTGCGCCATCTTCCGGCACAACCTCGGACTCAGGATCTCCAGCGCGGTGATCCGGTTCCCGTTGATCGTCGCCATCCTGCTGATCCTCAAGGCGGACCAGTGGCTGCTGGTGACGATTCCACCAGTAGTGCTCTGCATCCACCTGGCCTACGCCGGACATGCCAGGGCCCGCGACGACCAGCAGGCCTGGCAGCGGCTCGCCCGGGCCACCGACGCGCTCAACGTCGTCGACCTCGACGCGGTGCTGTCCATCGCGGTGGTGCAGGCCGCCGACCTGTTCTCCACCGACCGGGTCGAGGTCGAACTCAACGAACCTGCCCGGCTGGTCCAAGGCAACAGCGACGGTGTGCAGTACGACGGCCCCACCGGCAGCGCCCCCACCCCGCACATGCGGACCGTGATCGCCGTACCGCTCGCCGGTCCGGGCAGCACCCTCAGCGTCGGCACCCTGCGGCTCTGCCTGACCGGCCCGGTCAAGTTCTCCGACCGGGAGCACTACACGCTGCGTACCTTCGCGTCCGCACTGTGCACGGCGGTCCGCAACGCCTCGCTCTACCGGCAGCTGAACCAGGACGCCGAACGGCACGCCCGCGAGGCCGCACAGGACGAACTGACCGGGCTGGCGAACCGGCGCCGGCTGATGGAGCACGGCTCCGAACTGCTCGGCCGACGGCGCACCGGCGGGATCACCGCGCTGCTCCTCGTCGACCTCAACCACTTCAAGGAGATCAACGACACGCTCGGCCACGGCGCCGGCGACAAGGTGCTGATCCAGGTCGCCCGGCGACTGTCCGCGAACGTGCAGCCCGGTGACCTGGTGGCCCGGCTCGGCGGCGACGAGTTCGCCGTACTGCTGACCACGCTGCCGGCTCCCGCGATCGCCGCGCACCGCGCGGACGCGCTACTCACCGCGATCTGTGAACCGATGGAACTCGACGGCATGCGGATAAACGTCGAGGCCAGTGGCGGCATCGCCGTCGCACCGGGCAGCGGCGGAATGGCCGAACTGCTGCGCCGCGCCGACGTGGCGATGTACCAGGCGAAGCGATCCGGCGGCCGGACCGCCGTCTACGCCCGCAGCCGGGACACCGCCGACGTCGGCCGGCTGGCGCTCGGCGGAGACCTGCGTCGGGCGGTCGCCCAGCACGAGTTCAACGTCGACTTCCAACCGATCGTCGACCTCGGCACCGGGGAGGTGATCGCCGCCGAGGCGCTCGCCCGCTGGCAGCACCCCGACCGGGGCCGTCTCGACCCGAAGCGCTTCCTGGAGACCGTCGAGCGCTCCGGTCTGCTCCCCGCGTTCGCCGACGCGGTCCTGGAGCAGTCCCTGATCGCCGCCGCCACCTGGCACGAATCCGGCTTCGTCCTGCCGGTCGCGGTCAACCTGTCCCCGCGCAGCCTGCTCGACCGGCGGTTCCCCGGTGCCGTACTGGCCCGGTTGCAGGCCCACGACGTCCCGCCCGACCGGCTCATCCTGGAACTGACCGAGACCCTTACCCTCAGCCAGCTCGAAGTCGTCGACCAGGTGCTCGGCCAACTGCGCGACGCCGGGGTACGGCTCGCCCTGGACGAGTTCGGCACCGGCTACTCGTCGCTGTCCATGCTGTCCCGGGTCCCGGTGCACGAGCTCAAGATCGCGCGTTCGTTCGTGATG
Source organism: Solwaraspora sp. WMMB762 (assembly GCF_049179115.1). Taxonomy (NCBI): domain Bacteria; kingdom Bacillati; phylum Actinomycetota; class Actinomycetes; order Micromonosporales; family Micromonosporaceae; genus Solwaraspora; species Solwaraspora sp. WMMB762. The sequence goes on along the minus strand of NZ_JBMHMD010000001.1, from coordinate 4,871,971 downwards.
AGCATGGAGACCTCCTCCGAATCGGCCGCCGTCATCCGGTCGACCGTCGACCTCGGCCGCAGCCTCGGCCTGGCCGTCGTCGCCGAGGGCGTGGAGAGCGAGCCACAGCGCCACGCGTTGTGGACGATCGGCTGCACCGCCGGTCAGGGACACCTGTTCGCCCGGCCGATGCCGGCCCACCGGCTGCTCACCGCGCTGCAGTGCGGATCCGGCGGCCGACCCGGCAGCCTGGCCAGTCCACTGCACGACGAAGGCGCCGTCGTCCGCATCGACCAGACCCGCCGGGCAGGCCAACGGCACCGGAACGAGAAGGTACCGCACCTGCCAGCCTGACCGTTCTGTCAGACTTGCCGGCGTGACCGTCACGGCGGCCGGGCCCGCAGCTCGCCAGCGCCGCCCGGCTGGCCCGGCCCGGCGGTGGCGGGCCGTCGCCACCCGCCGCTGGGTGCAACTGGACCGGAGCGCCGACGGTCTCGTCGGCGACCTGGCCCTCTATCTGCTCTCCGCAGTCTTCGCGGCGGTCACCGCGGTCGCCTCCACGCTCGCCCCGCACCGGGCCTGGGGGGCCGTCGCGGTTGTCGGCTACGCGGCCGCCGCCCTCGTCGTGGTCGGCCAACTCGTCGTCCGGCGCGCCGCGACCCGCCAGCGGCTGACCGGCGGCGTCGCCCGCGCGTGGCTGACCGGAGTCACCTGGGCGGCGGTGGTCGCGGTGCCCCTGGTCCGGCAGGCCGAGCAGCGAGCCGATGGCCGCACCGACCGGGCCCAGGAAGAGGTGGTCGTGGTCGACGACGGCGGTGCCTCCCGGCTGCTCGCCGACGGCAGCCCGTACCTGTCCGAACAGCAGATCGCGGCGCTGCCGGCGGACGAACGGCTACTCGGGTACCTGCCGTACCAGCCCGGAATGGCGATCTTCGGGCTACCCCGGGCGCTGGCCGGCACCGGTTGGTGGACCGATGCCCGGGTCTGGTTCGCCGTCGCCACCCTCGCCGCCCTGGCTGCGGCCCTCACTCTGGCGCGCCGCCGGGCCGGCCCGGCCGGCGATCGGGTACTCGTGCGCGCCGCTCAGCTCGGCACCGTACTGCCGATCGCCGCGCTGGCCATGAGCACCGGCGGCGACGACCTGCCGGTGCTGGCCCTCGCCCTGCTCGCCCTGGTGCTCTGCGCCAGCGGCCGGTACGCGGCGGCGGGGGCGGCCATCGGCGCGGCGGCCGCGCTCAAGCTGTTCGCCTGGCCGGTCCTGCTGGTGCTGCTCTGCCACGCCGCCACCCGTGGTCGACGGGCCGTGGGCCGGGTCGCGGCCGGTGGGATCACCCTGCCGCTGCTCGCCCTGCTGCCGGTGGCAGTGGTCGACCACGCAGCGCTGATCCACAACGTGCTCGGCTTCCCACTCGGTGCCGGCATGGTCTCCAGCCCGGCGGCCTCGCCACTGCCCGGCATGCTGATCGCCACCTGGTTGCCCGGCGGGCGGATCGTCGCCAGCGGGTTGCTGCTGCTCGCCGGATTCGCCATCGCGGTACGGCTGGTCCGCCGGCCGCCGCGGACCGCCGCCACCGCGGCCCTGATCTGCGGCCTCGGCCTGCTGGCCGCGACGCTGCTGCTGCCGTCGACCCGGTTCGGCTACCTGCTCTACCCGGTCGCCCTGTTCAGCTGGGTTCCTGTGCTCCGGGTCGCCGAGGTGCCGGCGCGGGCGTTCGCGCCGGACCGTGACGGGCTGGTGCCGGCGTACGGGCCCGACCGGTGATGCCCCGGGGGTCGGCGGCACCGGCGGTCCTCGCCGCGGTGGCTGTCGGCGGCGCGGCCGGAGCGGCCGCCCGCTACGGCATCGCCGCCAGCTGGCCGGGCCTGGCCGAGGATGGCCTGCCCTGGCCGACCCTGGTCACCAACTTCGTCGGATGTACGTTGATCGGTGTCCTGATGCGGGTGGTCACCGCCGTGCCCCAGCCGCACCGGCTGCTCCGGCCGTTTCTCGGTGCCGGCGTACTCGGCGGCTTCACCACCTTCTCGGTCCAGACTCTGGAGGTCGCCGACCTGCTCGCCGCCGGACGGCCCTGGCTGGCCGCAGGCTACGCGCTCGGCACCCTGGCGGGCGCGCTGGTCGCGGTCTGGCTCGGCGGCGCGGCGGCCCGGCCGCTCGCCGACCGGATCGCGCGGCGGGTCCGGTGACCCGACCCGCATCCGAGAAATTCGGGAGGTACGGGATGAGTCTGCTCCTGGTGATGTGTGGCGGGGCGGTCGGCGCGCTGGTTCGCTACCTCACCGACCGGGTCGTGGTGGGACTCGGTCAGCCCAGCTTCTGGGGCACCTTCCTGGTCAACCTCGCCGGGGCTGCGCTGATCGGCGTACTCGCCGGTGCCGGACTGACCGGTGCCGGCTGGCTGGCCCGGCTACTCGCCACCGGCCTCTGCGGCGCGCTGACCACGTACTCGACCTTCGCCTACGAGGTGGTCCAGTTGGCCGGCGGCTCCGCGCGGGATCGCTGGACGGCCGCCGGCTACGCCACCGGTACCCTGCTGGCCGGATTCGCCGCGCTGCTGGTCGGCCGCCTGGCCGGCGACATCCTGGCAGGGTGACCGCGACCGTCGGTGTGGAATCCGCCGACCCGGCGGCGGGCGGGCGGGAAACGGCGTACACCTTGAGGACATGGAGATGGAATACCGGGACCGCCGCGACGCCGGGGAGCAGTTGGCCGGGCAGTTGGCGCAGTTGCGGGGGCGACCGGACGTCGTCGTCCTCGGACTGTTGCGGGGCGGGGCACCGGTCGCGGCGGTGGTCGCCGACCAGCTCGACGTGGCGTACGACGTGCTGGTCATCCGCAAACTCGGTCTGCCGTCGGCGGCCGAGGTCGCCTTCGGCGCGATCGGGCCGGGCGGGGTGCGGGTGCTGAACCCGGAGATCGCCGACCAGCTCGACCCGGGACAGATCGCCCGGATCACCACCGAGGAGACCACCGAGTTGCGCCGCCGCGAGCGGCTGTTCCGGGGCGACCGGCCGCCGCTGGACCTGCGCGGCCGGACCGCCGTTCTGGTCGACGACGGGCTGGCCACCGGCGCGTCGGCCCGGGCAGCGGTCACGGTGAGTCGAAGCCTCGGTGCGGACCGGGTGGTGCTGGCGGTGCCGGTCGGCTCGGCCGAGGCGATCGGCACGCTCCAAGACGTGGTCGACGAGGTCGTCTGCCCGCTGCGGCCAACGGACTTCCGCGCCGTCGGTTGTTACTACCAGGATTTCCACCAGGTGTCCGACGACGAGGTCACCGCGTTGCCAGTCGGCAGGTGAGGATCCCAGCCGGTACCGTCGAGTCATGCAGATGAACTGTCCCAAGTGTCACGGCGCCATGCGGCAGTACGAGCGCAGTGGGATCACCGTCGACCAGTGCACCGAGTGTCGCGGCATTTTTCTGGACCGGGGCGAGCTGGAGCGCCTGCTGGACGCGGAGGCAGCCTGGAACGGTGGTGCCGGCGGCCAGCAGCCCGGTCAACCGCCCCGCCCGGCACCGAGCCCGGCCGGCGGATACCCGCCGCCTCCGCCACCCCCGCCGACGCACCACCAGCCCGGCTACCCGCCGCCGGCCCCGGCCTACCCGCCGGCTCCCGCCTACGGGCACCACGGCTACCACGGGCACTACCGGCACAAGCGGCAGAAGAGCTTCCTCAACCAGCTCTTCGACTGAGCCGGTGCCCCGGCGGTCCGGAACTCTGCGCTGGTTCGGAACTCTGCGCTGATCCGGGCCGCCGCGCTGCCGGGAGCGGGCGGCCGTCCCGGCATGGTGGCTCAGATCGCCATGTCGACGAACCGGGATAGGTGCAGCTGCGCGGCGACGGTCACCGTGTCGGTCGGCCCGTTCCGGTGCTTGGCGACGATGAAGTCCGCCTCGCCCGCCCGAGGCGACTCCTTGTCGTAGTAGTCATCTCGGTGCAACAGAATGACCACGTCCGCGTCCTGCTCGATCGACCCCGACTCGCGCAAATCGGACAATTGCGGCCGCTTGTCGGTACGCTGCTCAGGGCCACGGTTCAGCTGGCTGACCGCGATCACCGGGCACTCGACCTCCTTGGCCAGCAGTTTGAGCCCACGGGACAGGTCCGCGACCTCCTGCTGACGGCTCTCGGTGCGTTTCGGTGAGGTCATCAGCTGCAGGTAGTCGACGACGATCATCTTCAGGTCGTGCCGCTGCCGTAGCCGCCGCGCCTTGGCTCTGATCTCCATCAGGTTCATGTTCGGCGTGTCGTCGACGAAGAGCGGCGCCTCACTGATCTCGCCCATCCGCCGGGCCAGCTTCGTCCAGTCGTCGTCGGAGAGCTGGCCGGAGCGCAGGACATGCAACGGCACCTTCGCCTCGGCGGAGAGCAGCCGCATGACGATCTCCACCTTGCTCATCTCCAGCGAGAAGATCGCGCTGGCGTGACCGGCCCGGATCGCCGCGTTGCGGGCGAAGTCCATCGAGGCGGTCGAGTTGTGCGTCGGGATCATCGTCCGGCCGGCGAGATACAGGTGGTCGGCGTTGTCCACGGTGACGCAGCGCACCGGCACGCTGCGGACCGGTCGGACCGAGGTGATTCGTCGCTGTTGCTCGTCGTCGGTCTGGATGGTCACCGTGTAGACCGTGGATGGCGAGGTCATCCGGCCCCGGACGGTGGCCGCTGACACCGTGCAGTGCAGACCGAGGCTCGCCACCAACTCGCGTACCGTTTCGACAATCAGGCGCGAAGTGGTCCGGTACTCGTCCAGCCCGCCCGGGTTGCGGGTGCCGGCGGTGTCCAACAGACCGGTCAGCAGCGCCCGCCGCTGCCGCTCGGAGCTCCGCAGGTACGCGTCGGGGATCCGCCGGTCGACCTGGCGGTGGTCGGCAGCCGGGTCACCACCGGCAAGATCGACCCCCAACTGGTACGGCGGCACCGGCAGGTCGTCGCGGTCGGGCAGCGCCAAGGCACGGCAGTTCGCGACGGTGACCTCGGGATGCTCCGCCGGTGACCGGTCGAGCAGGTCCAGGATCTCCTCGGTGGTCAGTACCTGGGTGGCCCGCGCAGGTGCGGACTGGGCCGGTCGTGGCCGGGACCGGCCGGCCAGGGCCGGATCGGCCGAGACCGGTGCCGGGGTGACAGCGGCCAGCGCCACGGCGGCCGCTGCCGGTACCGGCACGGCGGGCCGGTGCGTCACCTGCCAGAGGTGGTCACCGTCGGCGACGATGGCCGAGCCGTCGGAGAACTCGACCTGGTAGGACCGTCCGCCGAGCAGGACGGCAGAGGTGCCGACGACCGTGGTGGGTCGACCGGCGGCGTCGAGTAGTCGGTCGCCGACCGCGACCTCACCCATGGTGGTCCAGCCGGTCGGGGTGGGCAGCGGGGTGTCCAGCGCCAGCGCCTTGCCGAGGCCGGGCCGGCCGGCGACGATGATCAACTGCCCGGGGTGCAGCCCGTTGAGCAACCGGTCCAGGTCGGTGAACCCGGTAGGCACCCCGGTCATCATGCCGGCCTGGGCACCGACCGCCTCGATCTCGTCGAGGGTCGGCTGCAGCATGTCGGCCAGGACCGCGAAGTCCTCGCTCACCCGCCGTTCCGTGACGTCGTACACCGCCTGCTGGGCGAGGTCGACGACGTCGTCGATGTCCCGTCCGCCGCCGGCGGCGGAACCGTACCCGAGCTGCACGATCTTGGTGCCGGCCTCGACGATGCGGCGCAGCACCGCGCGCTCGGCCACGATCCTGGCGTAGTAGGAGGCGTTGGCCGCGGTGGGCACGCTCGCGATCAGGGTGTGCAGGTACGGCGCGCCGCCGATCCGGCCCAGGTCACCCGAGTTGGCGAGCGCGGCGGAGACGGTGATCGCGTCCGCCGGCTCGCCTCGCCCGTACAGGTCCAGCACCGCGTCGAAGACCGTGGCGTGGATCGGGCGGTAGAAGTCGTTCGGTTTGAGGATCTCCACGACGTCGGCGATGGCGTCCTTGGAGAGCAGCATTCCGCCGAGGACGCACTGTTCGGCGGCGACGTCCTGGGGTGGCGTGCGGTCGAAGGGCTCACCGCCGGTGGGTGGACCGGGTGGCTTGGCCGGCGGGCCGGGTGGACCGGACGGGCGGGCCGGTGGCCGGGGCTCGGTCTGCAGGTCGTCCGTGATGGACATCCGGGCGCCCCCCTTCACTACATCACTGCCGCGAGTCAACTGCGCGGGTACGACATCGTCTGCTCGTGCGTCGTCGACGACCTGCGGTCGGGCCCACCAGGGACCGGGCGACCGGGGGGCGTCGCATCGGCGTGGGAGGGCTCCGGGAAACGATACGGACTTGCGGCGGCTTGCCCAAACACGGCGGTGGATGAACCTCTGGACAAGCTGTGGACAGGAGGGCACAGGCTGTGCACAACCTTGTGCACAGCCTGTGGAAAACTTGCCGCCAACCCGAGGAGATGCCCGCTGAGCTGGGACTTTGCGATCCACAGCCGGTGGACAAAAATCTGCACCGGGCTGCCCACCGGGCTACCGGCTACTATCGGGCGGGAACTGATTCGCCGGCCCAGCCGATCACGGCTCGATAGCGAAGGGGCGAGGCTCCGGCGGTGGACTACCGGGACTGGGAGTACGGCGACCGCCCTCCACGCGAGCGGCGGTCGGCTGCCCGGTGGCCCGATGACACCGATGCCGACCCGGCACCACGCTCTCGTCGGTCACGGCGCTACGACCCGGCCGAGGATGACGCGGCGCCCCGCGGCCGGCGCCGCTACGAGGACCGACGCGGCCGCGACGAGGACCAGCGCGACGGTGCCCGGTACCAGGTAGACCGGGGCAGCCCGCCTACGGACCGGTGGGCGCTGCCCGCCGGCCCGACGCCGCCAGCGGGTGAGCCGGTCCACCGGGATCCGCCGGCTAGCCGGGCCGGGCGGCACCGCGACGAATCGTGGCAGATCCCCGAGCAGCCGGTACGGAGCCGCCGGTCCCGTGGCCGTCCGGCGCTGCCAGCGGCCCGGCCCGAGATGGACGCCCCCGCCTGGGACCGGCCCCGGCGGGCACCGGGCCGGCGCCGCGCGGCCGAGGACCCGATCTCCGGCGGTCCGATCTCGGGCAGCCCGGTGTCCGGGAACCCGATCTCCGGCAGCCCGGTGTCCGGCGATCCAGCGGGCTGGCGGCGTGAGTCGCCCGATAGCCGTTCCGGGCCGGTGTCGGGTGCCGGTCCGCTCGACCCGGGCGGTCCAGCCACTACGCCACCCGCTACCTGGTCGACCGCGCCGGCGCGGTGGTCGGCGTCGCCCAGTGATCCAGGTGACCCCGGTGACCTCGAGGGGTACGGCGGTCGCAGTCGTCGGTCGTCCCGTCGTACCGGCCAGCCGTCCGACTCCGACCGTCCCGGCCGCCGACGGCGCGACCGCGACGACATCCGGCGTCGCCTCGACGACGACCACGCGGCGCAGTGGCTACGCGACGACGAGTCCACCAGCGGGTGGTCCGGTGGATCGGACCACACCGGCGAGTGGTCGAGGCGTTCCGACCCCACCAGCGGATGGTCCAGCGCGACGGACCACACCAGCGAATGGTCCCGGGGTGCCGACTACACCAGCGAATGGTCCCGGGCCAGCGAGCGCACCGGCGGGTGGTCGCGGGAGGCGGACCAGGCCGGGCGATGGGACCGGCCCGCCCGTCGCGAGATCGAACCGCCCCGGCGCGAGTTCACCGACGAGACCGGTACCTGGCCGCGTACCGCGTCCTCGCCGCGGGCGATCGGTGCCGGCCCGGCGCAGCCGCCCGCCGGCCGGGCCGGGGAGCTCAGCCGCAGGGCGTACCGCCCGAAACCGGTCGACAGTTGGCGCGAGATCGGCGACCAGACCGATCAGTGGCACCGGGGCGACGACCCGGAGAGCTGGCCGGCCGGTAGCCGCACCGGGGCGCGCAAAAGACGCGCCGCCGAGGTCGGCGACGTCGACGCCGATATCCTTCCGCCGGTCGACCCGTGGCCACAGGTCGAGCCGGGCCGGGAAGGTACCTTCTGGTCTGGCACCCGGCTGGCGGCAGACGACCCCAGGTGGGTGGAGACGCCAGCTTCGGCACCCCGGTCACCGATCGCACTGCCGAGCGCGCCCCGCTCCCGGGTGCTGCCCGAGCAACGACCACGGCCGAGGTACGAGCCGCCGTCGCAGCGTCGGCTGACGTACCGGATCGACGACGAACTGATCGACGCCGACCAGGGCGGCTATTTGTCGTCGCTGCTGTACACGGCTGCCTGGTACGCCCTGCCGGTGGTGGCGTTTCTGATCTGGAGCCTCACCCTGGACGGCACCCCGGCGACCACCGACTGCGTTCTCGGGGTGGACGGCGACTGCCTCTCCGCTCGGGCGCAGGCGATCAACTCGCTGCTGGCCGCCGCGCCGGACTTCGCGTACGCGCTGATGATCTCGCTGGTCCTGGCGGTGTCGATCAGGTGGGTCAGCGGCACGTGGCGCGCCTCGAGTGTCGGCCTGGCGTCGGCGGTGATCGGCGGCGGCATGTCGACCGTGCTCGCCAGCGCCATCACCGGCCAGCCGATCGGTTGACGCCGGACCTACCGGGCGGGCCCCGGATCCCCGACTGTTCGCGCTGTTCGTCGCGGGTGCCGTGCTCCTAGGATCGACCAGTGTTCAGCCGCAGCCGGAGGATCAACCTGACCGTGGCCGGGCCGCTTCTCGCCGGGCTGGTGACCGGGCTGGTGACCGGGTGCGGCCCGGCCGGCGACGGCTCGGCGGTCGGTGCCGGTCCTCCCAGCGGCGCGCAGCCTGGGGCGTCGTCCGCTACCACCGCGCCGGCCGCTGTCCCGTCGGACGGCACACCACTACCGTCCGGCGCGGCCGGGCTGGGCCCGGCCCCGGTGCCGTCGGAGGCTCCCGACCGGACGACGGCGGCCGGTCCGGCGGCCGGCAACCCCGATGGACAAGCTCAGGTGCCGGCGCGGGCCCGCGCGGTGGACACCAGCCGGCCGACCCGCACGATCGGCGACGGTACGCCGGCCAGTTGCACCTCCCAGGCGGTCGTCGCGGCGGTCGCAGCCGGCGGGATCATCACCTTCGCCTGCGGGCCGGAACCGGTGGTGATCACGATGGACCGGACGGCGAAGGTCCGCAACGCGGCCAGTCGGCAGGTGGTGCTGGACGGCGGCGGGCTGGTCACCCTCAGCGGCGGCGGGCAACGACGAATTCTGTACATGAACACCTGCGACCAGGCGCAGGGCTGGACGACCTCGCACTGCAATGATCAGGACCATCCCGAACTGGTCGTGCAGAACCTGACCTTTGCCGACGGCGATTCCACCGGTGAGCAGGTCGACGGTGGCGGCGGTGGCGCGATTTTCGTCCGGGGCGGCCAGTTCCGGGTGGTCAACTCCCGATTCGTCGGTAACCGGTGCGACCCGACCGGACCGGATCTCGGGGGCGCGGCGATCCGGGTGCTGGACCAGTGGCAGGACCAGCCGGTGTACGTGGTGCAGAGCACCTTCGGCGGGGCACCCGGCGACGGCGGGGTGTGTGCCAACGGCGGTGCGTTGAGCAGCATCGGTGTCTCGTGGATCGTGCTGAACAGCGTACTGACGCACAACTCGGCGACCGGCAACGGTGCGAATCCAGCCAAGCCCGGCACCCCGGGCGGCGGTAGCGGTGGGGCGATCTACGCCGACGGCAACCGGTTCACCGTCTCGATCGCCGGCACCGTCATCGCCGACAACGAGGCGCGGGAAGGTGGCGGGGCCATCTTCTTCGTCAGCAACGACCGGTCTGGCACCCTCGAACTCACCGATTCGGTGCTGCGCCGCAACACCAGTCACGGCTTCGCCACCGCCGGCTACCCGGGCATCTTCTACCTCGGGTCCGGGGATCCGGTCGTCGTCTCCAGCATTCTGCGCTGAGCATGGCTCAGGGGCCACACCGTCTGGTGTGGCCCCTGAGTCGGATGTCTCGCTCGCTGTGGCTGTCGGAAGCTACCTGGCCTGCAGCACACTGAGGTCGAACTTGGCGGTGACGTCCGGGTGCAGCTTGACCTTCACCGGGTAGGTACCGACCGACTTGATGTGGCCGGGCAGCTCCAGCCGCCGCCGGTCCAGGGCCGGACCGCCAGCGGTACGGACGGCGTCAACGACCTCGGCCGGGGTGACCGAGCCGAACAGTCGACCGCCTTCGCCGGCCCGAGCGGTCAGGGTGACCTTCAGGCTCTCCAGCTGACCCTTGACCTCGTTGGCGTGCCCGAGGTCGCGGATCTCCCGGGCGGAACGGGCCCGCTTGATCGAGGTGACCTGCTTCTCGGCACCCTTGGTCCAGGAGATCGCGAACCCTTGGGGCAGCAGGTAGTTACGGCCGTAGCCGTCCTTCACCTCGACGATGTCCCCGGGGGAACCGAGCCCAGACACCTCCTGCGTGAGGATGATCTTCATATCGGTGCCTCCGCTCAGCGGGCCGTCGTGGTGTACGGCAGGAGCGCCATCTCGCGGGCGTTCTTGACCGCGCGGGCGATCTGTCGCTGCTGCTGGGAGGTCACCCCGGTCACTCGCCGGGCACGGATCTTGCCCCGGTCGGAGATGAACTTGCGCAGCAGCGCGGTGTCCTTGTAGTCGATGTAGGTGATCCCGTCCTTGTCGAGCGGGTTCACCTTCTTCTTCGGCTTGCGAAGTGCCGCAGCCTTGGCCATTGCTCGTGCTCCTGGTTTGCGATCGCGGGCGTTGGAAGCCATATCAGAATGGAGGTTCCTCGTCGAAGTTCCCGCCGCCCGAACGGGCGGACGAGGCGGCCGGCGCGGCCGGCGCGGCCGTGGCCCATGGGTCGTCGAAGCCGCCGCCCTGGTTGCCACCGCCACCGGAGCCGCCGAAGCCGCCGCCGCCGGAGCCGGATCGGGACATCTTCTGCACCTTCGCCGTGGCGTACCGCAGCGACGGGCCGATCTCGTCGACTTCCAACTCGATGACGGTCCGCTTCTCGCCCTCACGGGTCTCGTACGACCGCTGCCGCAGCCGACCCGAGACGATCACCCGGGCACCCCGCTGGAGCGACTCGGCGACGTGCTCCGCCGCCTGGCGCCACACCGTGCAGGACAGGAAGAGCGGCTCGCCGTCCTTCCACTCGCCGGAAGCTCGGTCCATGTACCGGGGGGTCGAAGCCACCCGGAACTTGGCGACCGCTGCTCCCGACGGGGTAAAGCGCAACTCAGGGTCATCGGTCAGGTTGCCGATGACCGTAATGGTGGTATCTCCTGCCATGACCATCTCCTCGCGCACTCAGTCGACGTCCTCGTCACCAGGCTGCCAGAGCCGTGTGACAGGACCGACGAGGGCTGTCGGGCGGACCGGTGGGACGCGGTCAGCGCGTCTCCGGCCGAATGACCTTGGTGCGCAGCACCGACTCGTTGAGTCGCAGCTGGCGGTCCAGCTCGGCGACAGCATCCGGGGTGGCCTGCAGGTCGATGACCGCGTAGATGCCTTCCGCCTTCTTGTTGATTTCGAAGGAGAGGCGGCGGCGGCCCCAGACGTCGAGCTTCTCGACCGAGCCTCCGGCGGTGCGGATCACGTTGAGGTACGTGTCGAGCGAGGGCGCGACCGTGCGCTCCTCGAGGCTGGGGTCGAGGATGACCATGATCTCGTAATGACGCAAGACGTACTCACCTCCTGTGGGCTGACGGCCACGGTCCTTCCGTGGCAGGAGGTCCAGCGTCGTGACGCCGACGACCAGTCAGGCAACTGACGTCGGCGCAACCGAACAAGGATAGCCGGCTGCGGGCACGAGCCGCGGGGCGCCCCCTGTCCGCATTCTTTGGGTGGGACCTGGGGAGGAACGACCACACCGACGAGGTTGGACGTGAGGCGCCCCGCGGAGCCTGTGCAGTTGTGCGCTGGTCAGGGCAGGTGTTTGAACTTCTGCCCGTGTTGCACAACTATAACCCTTATTGCTGCTACAGACACGCCAATCACGGCAATTAGCGCAAGGAGCGCTAATAGTCCGATTGGATGATCTTGTCCGGTCAGACCGGCGAACCAGGAGGCCACCACGCCCTCCGCGAGCGACAGTTCTATCGGCACGTCCTCTCCCAGCACGAACGGTGGCGCCGGTCCCGGCATGAAGACGAGGACGAAGACGTCGGTGTCTCCGCCGATCGGCGGAGACGCCGAGCCGGTTCTCTACCGGGAGCAACGACCGCGATCGGTGGCGGTGACGCGGCCGGCTCGCCGGGCGGCCGGCCCACGTCCACCGGTACGAACCGGTGGTCGCACGAACCGCCGGTGCCCGGATCGTCAGGCTTGCCACGTAGGCTCGGCCCATGCGTATCGGAGCCCACGTCGACCCCAGCGACCCGCTCACCGCAGCCGCCGACCGACGGGCAGACGCGGTCCAGTTCTTCCTCTCCGACCCGCAGGGCTGGAAGGCCCCGCAGCCGCGCACCGACGCGGATCAGCTGGCCAGCTCGGACGTGGACCGGTACGTGCATGCTCCGTACGTGATCAACGTCGCCACCTCGAACAACCGGATCCGGATTCCGAGTCGCAAGCTCCTGCTGAGCCATGCCACCGGTGCCCGCCAGGTGGGGGCGAAGGGTCTGATCGTGCACGGCGGCCACGTCAGCCGGGGCGACGACGCAGCGGTGGGTTTCGACAACTGGCGCAAGACCTTCGCCTATGCACGGGATCAGGGCGGATTCCCGGTGCCGGTGCTGATCGAGAACACCGCAGGCGGCGAGAACGCCTGCGCCCGACGGTTCGACGCGCTGGCCCGGCTGTGGGACACGATCGGCGAGTTCGGGCCGGGTTTCTGCCTGGACACCTGCCACGCCCACGCCGCAGGTGAGGAGCTGCTCGACATCGTCGACCGGGTCAAGGCGATCACCGGCCGGATCGACCTGATCCACGCCAACGGGTCCAAGGACGCCTTCGACAGCAGCCGGGACCGCCACGAGAACCTCCAGGCCGGCATGATCGACCCGGAACTGATCGTCGCGGTGATCCGGTCCGCCGACGCGCCGGTCATCGTCGAGACTCCGGGTGGCACCGACGGCCAGGCGGCGGACATCGCCTTCCTGCGGGATCGGCTGGGGCAGCGGGATCCAGCCCGATGACCGGCAAGCGGGCAGCCGCCGACGGCGACCAGGCCACCACGGCCGACCCGGTCCGCCCCGACCCGGCATCGACCAACGGCACCGAACAGCAGCTCGACGAGACGACGGTGGGCCGGCCGGAGGCCGAGCTGGTCACGACCGACGACCCGCCGGAGACCAAGGCCGAGCCAACCGACAACCCGCCGGAAACGAAGGCCGAGCCGCCGGAGGCCAAAGCCGAGCCAACCGACGATCCGTTTACCGCGTTCGGTCCCGCACCGGCGAGCCGGCCGGGTCGGCTGGTGCGGGCCCGGCGGGCCGTCGTCCGGGTGCTGATCCACGAATGGAGCCTGGCCACCGTCGCGGCGCTCGTCGTCGCGGTGGCGATGACCTGGCCCACGCTGCGCTACCCGCTCTACACGATCCCGCAGGACACCTGGGATCCGACTTTGCAGGCCTGGCAGATGGCCTGGTCCGGGCATATTCTGCTGGCCGACCCCACCCAGCTGTGGCAGTCGAACACCTTCTACCCGCAGTCGTGGAGCTTCGCCTTCTCCGACACCCTGCTCGGCTACGCGCCCGCCGGCATGATCGGAGACGGGCCGGTGGCGGCGGTCCTGCGTTACAACATCATCTTCGTGCTGGCCCACGCGCTGGCGGCGCTCGGCGCGTACGCACTGATCCGCCAGCTCGGTGCCGGGCGGACCGCGGCAGCCGTCGGTGCGGCCGGCTACGCGTACGCGCCGTGGCTGCTGTCCCAGGCCGGGCACCTGCACATCGTCTCCAACGGCGGCATCCCGTTGGCGCTGGCCATGCTGGCCCGGGGACACGGCTGGTCACTGCGGTACGGCTACCGACCGCAGCGGCGCAGTGTCAGCTGGGCGTTGGCCGGCTGGCTGACCGCGGCCTGGCAGGTCAGCCTCGGCTTCGGTATCGGACTGCCGTTCATCTACATCCTGGCGATCATCTGCCTGGTCTCACTGGCCATGTACCTGGTCCGGCGTACCTGGTTCTGGCCGCAGCGAAAGCCGTTCGGAGCCGTACTGCTGCTCACCGACGTGGCCGGCGGCGCGCTGTTCACCGCCGTCGGGGTGCTGCTGGCGATCCCGTACTTCCGGGTCGCCGAGCTGCACCCGAACGCCGCCCGGACCATGGACGACCTGGCCGCGTACTCGCCGCCGCTGTCCGGGTTCTTCACCGCGCCGGCGGAGTCGCTGATCTGGGGCGACCGGCACGCCGATGCCCGCGCGGCACTGCCCTGGCATCCGGAGATGACCCTGCTGCCCGGCTTCGTGCTGTACGCGCTGGCGCTCGCCGGGCTGGTGCTGTCCATCTGGACGTGGCGGCAACGACTGCTGCTGCTCGCCGGGGTGCTGCTCACCGGGATCCTCGCGATGGGCAGCAGCTTCTTCGGCGGCACCTACAGCTACGGTCTGCTCTTCGAGTACGTACCCGGCTGGGACGGAATCCGCACACCGGGCCGGATGATGCTGTGGACCACGCTGCTGCTGGCGATCCTCGCCGCCGGGGCGGTGGCGGCGTTCGTCGGCCGGGTCGACGACATCGCCCGGCAACGGGTCACCGAACGGCCCGGTGCGCTGCTGCGACTGGCCACCCTGCTGCCCCTGCTGCTGGTCCTGGTGGAGGGGTTGAACGTCACCCCGCACCCGGTGGTGCCCGAGCAGCCGCAGATCATGCGGGTCGACGACGGCCCGATCCTGGTGCTGCCCAGCAGCCAGAATCTCGACCAGCACGTGATGCTCTGGTCGACAACCCGGTTCCAGCCGGTGGTGAACGGCGGCAGCGGCTTCACCCCGGACCAGTTGGCCGAGGTACGGGAGGTCACCCGGACGTTCCCCGATCAGTCCAGCATCGGGTACCTGCGGGAGCTGGGCGTACGCACCGTGGTGCTCCGGCGTGACGAGGTGCCCGGTACGCCGTGGCAGACCACCATCGACCTACCGGTTGACGGGCTCGGCATCGACCGAGTCGACATCGGCGACACCGTCGTCTACCGACTGTGAACCACCGGGGGCCGGCCTGGGTTCGCGTTCGTCGTTGAACCAGCGGCGGACCTTGGCCACCCAGCCGGCGTCCGGCGCGCCGTCAAAGACGCCGCCGTCCGGGTCGTCGGAGTAGTTGCGGCGTACCACGTCCCGCTCCGGGTGGAGGATGTCGCGGATCACGAACACGCACAGCGCCACCACCGTGCCGAGCCGCAGCGTGGCGGCCAGCACGAAGACCCCTTCCGGGATGACCTGGCTGCCGGTCGCGGTGCCGAGCAGTTGCCCGTAGAAGGCGAGGAAGTAGCCGACCTCGGCGGCCTGCCAGGCGAGGAAGGCACCCCAGCGCGGCCGGGCCAGCACGATCAGCGGCAACAGCCACAGGGTGAACTGCTGTGACCAGACCTTGCTGAAGATGAGGAATGCCGCGACCACCAGGAAGGCCAACGCGGCCAGCCGGGGCCGACGCGGCGCGAGCACCCCCAACGCGCCGATGCCGAGGCAGGCCAGACCGAACAGGACGTACGACAGGGTGTTCAGCGTCGGGATGTGGTCGCTGAGCCACTGGAACGGGCCCTGGTCGCCGGGCGTACCGCCGGCCCACTTGCCGTCCAGGTAGCGCCCGATGTACCAGAGCGTTCCCCAGTCGATCGGCCGTTCGGAGTTGAGTTCGAAGAATCGCCGCCACCCGTCGTGGGCGAAGAGGTAGACCGGCAGGTTGACCGCGACCAGGGTGCCGACCGCGGCGGCGATCGCGGTGGCGGTGGCCCGGATCCGGGCCGACCGCAGGCCGAGGACGAGGATCGGTCCGAGTAGGAACAGCGGCCACATCTTGGCGGCGCCGCCGATACCGAGCAGGACGCCGGCGAGCAGCGGGCGCTGCCGTACCCAGGCGAACAGGCCGAACATCGCGAACCCGATCGGCAGCATGTCCCAGTTGACGGTGGCGGTCAGCACCAGCGCGGGGGCGAGAGCGAACATCGCGGCGTCCCACGGCCGGCGGCGGCGCAGAGCGAGGATCGCCGCCACGGCGGCCACCCCCAGCGCACAGAGCACCAGGGCGTTGGCGTTGTAGAACCACATCGCCTGGTTGAGCTCGGGCCGGTCCGCGCCGAGCGCGTGCACCGGCAGCCCGAGTACGCCCATGAAGTAGCCGGTCACCACCGGGTACTCGACGGGGTGGTCGAGGTAGGGGACCTTGCCCTCGTTGAGCCCTTCGGCGTAGTAGAGAGCGAGCACGTCGGTGTAGCAGAACCGGGTGTACTGGACGTTGTCCTGCCATGCTCCGTCCATGCAGGGCGACTTCTGCACCCAGTGCGCGGCGAGACTGAGGCAGATCAGTGCGAGCACGATCCGGGCGGCGGTCCAGAACCGGCCGGGCCGACCGGCGGCACTGTCCTGCCCGGCGGCGTGCCGGCCCAGCGGGCCACCGATCGCTTCGGAGAGGCCGCGGACGAACCGGTCAGCGCGCGACGGGTGGTCGACGGGCGGCCGCTCGACCGTTTCGCCCTCGGCTGCGGTGGCCGGTCCAGGTTGCTCGGCCCGCTCAACTCCATCGATACCGTTCGGCGGCTGCACGCTCATGAACAGGCATCCTGCCGTACTCGACCTGCTTTCGTCTGCCCAGGACCGGCATGTCGAGTTCACCGATGTACCGCGCCGGCCGGTGACCAGGTCGGTTGACCTGGTCACCGGCCGGCGCGGTGGTTGGTGATCTGCGTCCGTCGATCAGCGTGTCGGCGGCGGCAGTGTCGGCGGCACAGTGGTGCCGCCAGCACCACCGCCGAAGTCGAACCCGATGCCGCCGTCGCCACCCTGGTCGTCACCGTCGTTGGGGTCGGTCCCGTTACCAGGAGTTCCGGTGGGGTTACCGGCACCGTCGTCGCCCTGGTCGCCGTCGTTGTTCCCGTTGTTGTCGCCGTTGTTTCCGCCGCCCGGGCAGAACAGGTCGCCCAGCGGACCGTCGCAGATTCCGCCGCGACCCGGCCGTTGCGGGTCCGGCGGCGGCGGGGCCGGCGACTTGCCGTTGCCGGCGTCGACGCTGCCGATCTCCCGGGCAGCCGGGAACTGTTCGACGTCCATCCCCTTGTGCGCCTCGTTCATGAAGCGCTGCCAGATGATGGCGGGCAGTCCGCTACCACCGATCTTGTTGTTGTTCTTGTCGCGGATCGCCTTGCGGTCTCCGACGTTGCCGACCCACACCGCCGTCGCGATCTGCGGGGTGTAGCCGACCATCCAGGCATCGCCGTTCTCGCCGCTGGACTCGTTGAGCTCCCAGGTGCCGGTCTTGCCAGCGACCGGACGCCCGCCGTTGAGGTCCCTGTTGATGTTGTTCGGGATCTGGGTCAGCACGTCGGTCAGGTCCGCCACGACCTCCTGCCGGATCCGCTGCTCCGGCTTGAGCTGCTCGCCTCCGGCCGTCACCCATTCACCGCTGACCAGGTTCTTCTTCTCGACCGAGATCACGAAGTGGGCCTTGTTGTAGACCCCGCGGTTGGCCAGCGTCGCCACCCCGTTGGCGTGGTCGAGCACCGTCACCGGGTACTGCCCGTACCCGACCACGTTGAAGAACGGCGACGGAGCAACCTCCTTCGGGTCGGCCGTGGTCAGGTCGTACGGCTTGTTGTCGGCGGTGTTCCACATGGTGGCGACGCCGGCCGCCTTGGCCATGCCGACCACCTTGTCGGCGCCGATCTGCTCGGTGACGTGGTAGAAGGGCACGTTGTAGGACTGGACGGTGGAGAACTCCAGCGAGCACCACTCGCCACAGCTGGCGTTCCGGCCGGCGTTCTGCACCTGGATCTCGGTGCCCTCGACCTTGAACGGCTTCGCCGTCCAGTGCGAGTCGACCGAGATGTCGTTGTCCAGGGCGGCGGCCAACGTGTAGATCTTGAACGTCGAGCCGGGCGAGTGGCCGCCGGTCCACTGGCCGTTCTCGTAGTTGCGGCCGGCGTAGTCGTGCCCGGTGCCGTTGTCGCCGCCGAAGTAGGCGAGCACCCGGCCGGTCTCCGGATCGATCGCGACCATCGCCGCCATCAGGTTCTCCGGCTGGCCCTCCATGGCCGACCCCTTGGCCTTACGCCAGATCGCCTTCTCCGCGGCGTCCTGCATCTTCGCGTCGATCGTCGTGACGACCCGGTAGCCGCCCTGCCGCAGCTCCTGCGAGCAGGTGTCCGGCGTGCAGATGCCCATCTGCACCATCTCGTCGCGGACGTAGTTGATGACGTTGCCCTCGGGGGTGTTGATCCCGCAGTCGATGATGCAGCTGTTCGGATCGACCTCCCGGATCTCCGGATACTCGGTCGGTCGCTCGGCCTCGGGCAGCCAACCCATCTCGACCATGCCACCGATCACGTACTCCCAGCGGGCCTTGGCCTCGGCCTCGTTGACCGCCGGGTCGTAGCCCTGGTGCCCGGTGGTCGCGTCCGGCTCCGGCTGCTTGATCACCGCCGCGATCACCGCGCCCTCGGCGACCGACAGGTCGGCGACCGACTTGCCGAAGTACTGCTGCGCGGCGGCCTCGATGCCGTAGGCGCCGCGGCCGAAGTAGATGGTGTTGAGGTAGAAGCCCATGATCTCGGACTTGTCGTACCGGTCGGTGAGCTTCGAGGCCAGCACCGCCTCGCGGACCTTCCGGGCGTAGGAGACCTCCTGCAGGTCCATCGCGTTTCGGGCGTACTGCTGGGTGATCGTCGAGGCACCCTGCCGGGTGCCGCCGGTGAAGTTGTTCCAGGCCGCCCGGGCGATACCGACGTAGTCGACGCCGGAGTGCTCGTAGAACTTGCGGTCCTCGGCGGAGGCCACCGCCCGCTGCACGTGCTCGGGGATCTGGTCGACGGTGACGAACACCCGGTTGAACTCGCCCAGCTTGGCGATCCGGGTGGTGCCGTCGCTGGCGTACATCGTGCTGGCCAGCGGCAGCGGCAGCTCCTCGGGCAGGGTCACCGTCGTCGAGTAGTAGGTGCCGCCGACGACCGCACCACCGGTGAGCATGATCAGGACCGCGAACGACGCGATCAGCAGGTTGATCCGCCGACGCTGCTTGGCCCGTTTCGCCGCGGCAGGGTCGCCGCCGCGACCGCCCCGGCCACGGCGTCCCGGCCCGGACGGGCCGTCGGGTCCACCAGGACCACCCGGTCCGCCGGGACCACCCGGACCGCCGCCGAACCCACCGGCCGGCGAGACCGGTCGTACGCTGGCCCGCCCGACGGTCGCCCGGCCGACTCCGGCACGGCCGGCGGCACCACCGACCGGGGCGCTGCCACCGACCGGGGCACCACCGCTGACCGGAGCACGGCCACCGACCGAGGCCCGACCGGCTGGGCCGCCGCTGACCGATGCGCTGCCGACCGACGCGCTACCCACCGACGCTCGTCCGGCGGAGGCCCGTCCGGCGGAGGCGCCGCTGACCGGAGCACGGCCACCGACCGAGGCCCGACCGGTGCCGGGGCTGGCTGGTCCGCGGAAAGCCTCTCCGCCGGGCCAACCCGCTTCGGAGTCGCCCCGCGCGGAGTGGCCGCGGGCCGGCCCGGCGTCGTCCGCCCCGGCCCAGTGGTAGTCATCCGGCTCGGATCCGTATCCGCCACCGCTGCCTGGACTGTAGGCACGCCCGTGGGCGGAGTTGGGGTCGCCGTACGAGTTCATGTGTCACACCCTGCCGGTTGCGGTGGTGCGCTCCAGCGCCACCACCGGTCTGCCGTGAGTTGGCCCACTACCGGTGCCGGAGCGACACCAGCAGCCGAAAGCCACTTCATCAGAAATATCGTGACTTGTCCGGTTAACCAGAAACGTTGCCCTGCCTACTCTCTGGTGCCTACGCAGCGACCGGGCAATCAGGTTCACCGTTGGGCCTCTCGCCTTCGTTTGGTCATCGATGGACGGCCGCCGCCGGACACGGCGACGGCGTCGTCAGCCTCGCCGTCACCGCCGACGCCTAGGCCATCCCGGCCGAGAAGATACTGCTCCACCAGGTGGTTCCAGTTGCAGACGCGACACACCTCGACGACGTACACCTGGAACTCACGCAGCGTCATCGCCAGCAACGACAACTCGGCCCGGTTTCGGGCCTGTCCGGCGGACTGCTTCAGCTCATCGCCATAGATGTAGTGCACGTGGGTCAGGTTCTCGCGGTGACAGATCGGGCAGCTCTCGTCGGTCGGCTCGCCGTGGAACCGGGCAGCACTCTTCAGGTAGGGCGAGGCATCACAGACCTCGTGGCTGCTCACCCGGCCGGAGAACACCTCGCGCAGCACGGCTCGCCGCTGAAGCGAGTAGTCGACGACCTGACGCTGCGAACGCATGGCCACGAGCGTACGCGGTCCCGGCTGACCTTGGCGACACGGTCACGATCAGTAGCCGACCGTACGCAAGGAACCATTTGCCCGGTGTCTGGTTTCCGTCTACCGTGTCGATGTATCGGCTCGATACATCGAGTCGACGATGCCGGGCAGACCACGAGGTAGGAGGGGCAGCGTGCTCGAACTCGCCATCCTCGGCCTGCTTCAGGAGTCCCCTATGCACGGTTACGAGCTCCGCAAGGAGCTCGCCGCCAAACTCGGGGCGATCCGTGCCGCGATCAGCTACGGCTCGCTGTACCCCACCCTGCGCAGGCTGCAGGCCAACGGCCTGATCGCCGAAGCCGACGACCCCACGACCGCCGACGCGGAGATCCCGGCACTGACCAGCCGCCGCGGCCGGGTCGTCTACACCATCACCGCAGAAGGCAAGGAGCGGTTCGCCGACCTGATCGCCCAGACCGGCCCGGAGACCTACGAGGACACCGGGTTCGGCGTGCACTTCGCCTTCTTCTCCCGGACCGACCGGGCCACCCGGCTGCGGATCCTGGAGGGGCGGCGGCGCAAGATCGAGGAACGCCGGGAAGGGCTCCGCGAGGTGCTCGGTCGAGCCGCGGAGCGGCTCGACGCGTACACCCTCGAACTCCAGCGGCACGGACTCGACGCCTGCGAGCGCGAGGTCCGGTGGCTGGAGGAGCTGATCGCCAGCGAGCGGTCCGGCCGGGCCCCACGCACCGGCCACCCCGATCCCATGAAGTTCGAACCCGCAGAGAACGATCCGCCCCCGCCTGGACAGACCAGGGAGGCTCCGCCGGGACAGCCCGGAGACGAGCCGGAGCGGCCGTGAAGAACAAGAAGGAGGCAAACGCGATGGGCTCCGTCCGCGTCGCCATCGTCGGTGTCGGAAACTGCGCCTCGTCCCTGGTCCAGGGCGTGGAGTACTACCGCAACGCCGACCCCAACGACCGCGTCCCGGGTCTCATGCACGTCACCTTCGGCGACTACCACGTCTCGGACGTGGAGTTCGTCGCGGCGTTCGACGTGGACGCCAAGAAGGTCGGCATGGACCTCGCCGAGGCGATCAACGCCAGCGAGAACAACACCATCACCTTCTGCGACGTACCGCCCACCGGGGTGCTGGTGCAGCGTGGCCCCACCCTCGACGGTGTAGGCGAGTACTATCAGGAGGTCATCCAGGAATCCGACCAGCAGCCGGTCGACATCGCCCAGGCGCTGCGCGACGCGCGCGCCGAGGTGGTCGTCTGCTACCTGCCGGTCGGCTCCGAGCAGGCCGCCCGGCACTACGCGCAGGCCGCCATCGACGCCGGTTGCGCATTCGTCAACGCACTGCCGGTGTTCATCGCCTCGGACCCGACCTGGGCGCAGAAGTTCACCGACGCCGGGCTGCCGATCGTCGGTGACGACATCAAGAGCCAGGTCGGCGCGACCATCGTGCACCGGGCACTGGCCAAGCTGTTCGAGGACCGGGGCGTCGAGCTGCTGCGCACGTACCAGCTGAACTTCGGCGGCAACATGGACTTCATGAACATGCTGGAGCGCACCCGGCTGGTCTCCAAGAAGATCTCGAAGACCCAGTCGGTGACCTCCCAGGTGCCGCACGAGATGGCCAAGAGCGACGTGCACATCGGGCCGTCCGACCACGTGCCGTGGCTGGACGACCGCAAGTGGGCGTACATCCGGCTGGAGGGCCGCTCGTTCGGTGACACCCCGCTGAACGCCGAGCTCAAGCTTGAGGTCTGGGACTCGCCCAACTCCGCCGGCGTGATCATCGACGCGCTGCGCGCCGCGAAGATCGCCCTCGACCGGGGCGTCGGCGGCCCGGTCCTGTCAGCCTCGTCCTACTTCATGAAGTCGCCGCCGGAGCAGTACGCCGACCACGACGCCCGCCAGGCGGTCGAGGACTTCATCGTCAACAAAATCGAGCGCTGATCCCGGCCGTTCGCCGGCAGATCGGCACCTCGCGTCGCCGGGCGGTCCCGCTGTAGCGGGGCCGCCCGATACGCGCGCTCAGGTCCATGCCTGGCGCAGCGCCACCGCCGCCTCCAGCTCCAGCAGGTGCCGTTTGCGGGGCAGCCCGCCACCGAAGCCGACCAGCTTGCCGCCGGCTCCGACGATCCGATGGCAGGGCACGATCACCGGGATCGGGTTGCGGTTGCAGGCCACCCCGACCGCCCGCGCCGCCTGCGGGTCGCCCACCGCCGCAGCGACCGCGCCGTAGGTTTCGGTCTGTCCGTACGGGATGTCGGTCATCCGCCGCCACACGGCCCGCTCGAACTCCGTGCCCCGCCGCACCGACAGCGGCACCGTGAAACCGGTGGACGCACCGGCGAAGTAGCCGCGCAGCTGGTCGAGCGCCGCGCACAGTACCGGGTCCGTCGGCGCGGTGTCGACCACCTCGTCGGTACGCCCGAACTGCACCCGGCACACGCCGACGTCGTCGACCGCCACCGACAGCTCACCGATCGGTGAGTCCAGCACCGCCCATCGCATCCGCCGATTGTCCGCCGGTCGGCTGACCGGCCGGGTCACCGGGTGCGGGCGGCACCGCAGCCGACATGAACAGGGCCACCTCGTCGGCGTACGGCGGCGGGTAGCGGGTGGTGTCGATACCGGTCAGGGTGAAGCCGAGCCGGCGGTACGCGCGTACCGCCGCGACGTTGACGTTCTGGGTCTCCAACCAGATCTCCCGGGCACCGTTCTCCCGGGCGGTGACCTGCGCGATGCCGATCAGCTCCCGGGCCACCCCGCGCCGACGGTACGTCGGGGCCACGTGCAGCTCGTTGACCACCTGCCGCCCGTTCCACCGCTGGTAGGTGGTCGCCATGAAGCCGGCCGGCTGGTCGTCGGCGATCGCGAGCGCGTACAGGTCCCACGGCCGACCGCCCTCGGTGACTCCCTCGGTCAGGTCGTACCGTTTGCGCACCGGCGGCGACACCGGGACCTCCCGCAGCGTGAAACCGTCAGTACCGCCCACGACCTGCAGTACGGCGGAAGCGGTGAAGCCGGTGTCGAGTCGGCGGAGCAGGTCGATCTCGAAGTGCCCGAGTACAGTCCGGATCCGAATCTCCACTGGCGCATGGTCGCATGCAAACTAATCGCGCCCGGGGACGTCTGCACTTTGTGGAGGTGCTCCGTGGGCCGGACTGAGGATCAGGATTTCACCGCGTTCGTCGCCGAACGAGGTGCGTCGCTGCTCCGGATCGCGTACGCGCTGACCGGGGACCGGCACGCCGCCGAGGACCTGGTGCAGTCGGCGCTGGCCAAGGCGTACGCCCGGTGGAGCCGGATCCACGGCGACGCCGAACCGTACGTACGCCGGGTGCTCTACCACGAGCAGGTGTCCCGGTGGCGGTGGAGCGGTCGACGACCGGAGGTCATGTACGCCAGCGTGCCGGACCGACCGGTGACCGGACCGGACGAGCACACCGCACTGCGGATGATGCTGCGCGACGCGCTACGTCAGCTTCCGCCTCGACAGCGCGCGGTCCTGGTGCTGCGCTACCTGGAGAATCTGAGCGTGGAGCAGACTGCGCAGATCCTGGGCTGCCGGACCGGGACCGTCGCCAGTCAGGCGAGTCGGGCGCTGGAGCGGTTGCGCAAGCTGGTGCCCGATTTCGCGGAGTTGACTGACCAGTCGGAGGCGCTGCGATGAAGCAGATTGAAGCCGAACGGCTGCTCCGTATGGCGCTGCGCGACCTCGCCGACGAGGTCGACGTCGGAGGCTGGTCGCCGGTCGGACCGACCGGGGAGCCGACCGGCAGGGTCGCGGCAGCGGCGATCCGCCGTGGCCGTTGGCTGCGCCGTCGACGGCGGGCGGCGGTCGCACTGGTCGCAGTGGCGGCGGTGGCCGCGGTGGCGGTGCCGTACCAGTTGCTCGGCCGCTCCGGCGACGCGCTGGTCCCGCCGGTAGGCCCGCTGCCCGCGACGCCGACCCCCGCCTCACCGGGCCCGGCCGAGGTGCCGACGGCTGCCGAGGTGCCGGTCGTCGAACTGAACGCCGCCAACTGGGCCGATGCCCCGGTCGAACTGGCCGACGGCTGGGTGGTGACCGGCGCGATCTCGCAATCATGGTCAGCTCCGGCGACCGGCCCGGACCCGTCGATCGTGCTGGACCGGTCGGCCGGGCGGTACCGGGAGATCCCGCTGCCCGCGGCGGCCTATCCCGCGCCGACCGGTGCGATGCTGGCGATCAGCGACGACGACCGGCCGTTCGAGATCGGGTTGCTCGAGGCGGGTACCGACGCACAGGTGCGGTGGGTCCATACCGGGCAGCACATCCTGACGCCGCAGTGGTCGCCGGACGGCCGGCGGTTGCTGTTGACCGTCGCGGACAAGGAGAGCGCCGAAACCAGGTTGACCATCGTCGACGCCGACAGCGGTACGGTCGCGAGCTGGCCGGTCGACACCGACCGGGCGTTCTACTGCACCGACTACTGCGAGTTCACCTGGTCGCCGGACGGTCGGGAGGTGGCGCTGAGCCAGACGGACCCGGTCGGCCAGCGCTCGGAATCGATCCGCCATCCCCGGCGTGGGATCCAGTTCTTCTCGGCGCGCGACGGATCCGCCACCCGGTTCGTGCCGGTGCGAGGGGACGTCGCCGGGCCGTGGTCGTGGTCGCCGGACGGCAGTCAGGTCGTCGTCCAGGGTCAACAGAGCGCCCAACTGGTCGACGTGGCCACCGGGGAGGTGCGCTCCGAGCTACCGACCAGCCGGGTCTACTGGACCAGTGGCGACCGACTGTTGTACATGGACTCGGCCGCCGGCATGGTCGTGGCCATCGGACCGGACAGCACCCCGCACACCCGCTACCGCCTCCCGGACCGGCTGGCCGGTCGCGAGCTGTTCCTCGCCCCTGGCTGAGGCCCCTAACCGAGGCCGCGCCCTGGCTGAGGGCGCACCCTGGCCGGGCGGGGAGGTTGCCTGGCCGGGCTACCGTTCCGGAATGTGGACACGGGGACGTTGGTCTTCCTCATCATCGGTGGTCTGGGCGTGGTGGTGCTCGCCGTCGGGCTGCTCGGCGGCGAGTTCCTACATCTCGGTGACGTCAGTGCCGACGGGCCGGTGTCGGTCGAGGTGGTCGCCGGATTCGCCGGAGCGTTCGGGTTCGCCGCGGCGATCGCCAACGAGTTGCTGGGTGCCGGCGACGCCGGCGCGGGCGGGTTGCTGGGTGCCGGCGACGCCGGCGCGGGCGGGTTGCTGGGTGCCGGCGACGCCGGCGCGGGCGGGTTGCTGGGTGCCGGCGACGCCGGCGCGGGCGGGTTGCTGGGTGCCGGCGACGCCGGTCTGACGGTGGCGGCCGCCGCGATCGGCGTCGCCGCCGCGCTGCCGGCCGGCTGGCTGACGATGCGGCTGTCCCGGGCCGCCCGGAACATGCCGACGGACGGCACCCCGACCCGCGACCACCTGGTCGGCACGCTCGGCGTGGTGATCACCCCGATCCACCCCGGCGGGTACGGCGAGATCCGGGTCCGGCTCGGCGGGCAGCCGGTGAAGCTGAGTGCCCGCGCCGACCTGCCGATCCCGCTCGGTGCCCAGGTCTTCGTGGTGGAAGCAGTCAGCGACACCAGCGTCGTCGTCGAGCAGACCCCCACGATCCAGTGACGTCGAATCCACCTCATCTCTCTAAGGAACCCGCATGACCCCACTGCTCATCGCGATCATCGGTGCTGCGGCACTGGTGCTCGTACTCATCCTCTTCGTGCTCTCCCGGATCAAGGTCGCCGGCTCCAACGAGGCGTTCATCGTCACCGGCCGCAAGGGGCGCACCACCCAGGCCCTCGACGGCACCCGGTCCACTGACATGTCCGGGCAAAAGGTGGTGATGGGCGCTTCGGTGTTCGTCCTGCCGGTGGTGCAGAAGCTGCAGGTGCTCGACCTGTCCAGCCGCCGGATCCATGTCGAGATCGCCGGCGCGGTCAGCAAACAGGGCATCCGGGCCAACCTGCAGGGCGTGGCGATCGTCAAGATCGGCGGTACGGAGGACGCGATCCGCGCGGCGGCGCAGCGCTTCCTGCACCAGCAGGACGAGATCGAGGACTTCACCCGCGAGGTGCTCGCCGGCGCGTTGCGGTCGATCGTCGGCCGGCTGACCATCGAGGAGATCATCCGGGACCGGGCGGCATTCGCCAGCGCGGTCGCCGAGGAGGCCGAGCATTCGATGACCAACCAGGGTCTGGTGCTCGACACGTTCCAACTGCAGGACATCATCGCCGAAGGGTCCTACCTGCAGGACCTCGGCCGGCCGGAGGCCGCCCGGGTACTCAAGGACGCCGCGATCGCCGAGGCACGGGCCCGACAGGCCGCCGAGCAGGAGCGGCTGCTCGCCGAGGAGGCGATCGCCGAGGCCAACCGGAACCTGTCGCTGAAGCAGGCGTCCATCCAGGCCGAGATCGACGCGGCGAAAGCCAGGTCGGCGGCGGCCGGACCACTCGCCCAGGCCGAGCGGGACCAGGCCATCCTCTCCGAGCAGCAGAAGGTCGCCGAGCGCAACGCCGAGCTGAAGGAACGCCAGCTCGACACCGAGGTCCGCAAGCCGGCCGACGCCGCCCGCTACCGGGTCGAGCAGGAGGCCGAGGCTGCTCGCAGCGCTGCCGTGCTGGCCGCCGACGCCGAGCGGCAGGCGACCATCGCCGGGGCGCAGGCCTCCGCCGAGCAGGCGCGGCTCACCGGTGAGGGTGAGCGGGCCCGGCGGGCTGCGCTGGCTGAGGCGAACGCGATCGAAGGTGCCAAGGAGGGTGAGGCCGAGCAGCGGCGGCGCAGCGCGATCGCCGACGCCGTCGAACGGGAAGGCACCGCCGAGGCGTCCGCGATCCTGGCCCGGGGCGAGGCGGAGGCTCAGGCGATGGCCCGCAAGGCCGAGGCGTTCGCCGCGTACGGCGAAGCCGCCGTGCTCGACCTGCTGGTCAAGGTGCTCCCGCAGGTGGTCGAGGCGGCGAGTGCCCCGATGGGCTCGATCGACAAGATGACGGTGATCTCCACCGACGGCGCCTCGTCGCTGGCCAAGTCGGTGGCCAGCAACGTGGCGCAGGGTCTGCAGCTCGGCAACGACCTGACCGGGATCGACCTGGCCGGCATGCTGGCCAAGCTGGGCGGCGGTGCCGAGCCGGCCAACGGCGGGCGCACGGAGCGCAGGCCACTGACCGGTTCCGCGAGCGACACCGGCGCGGACCAGGGCTGACCGGTCCTCGCCGACAACGGGCCCGGGAGTCATCCCGGGCCCGTGGTGTGGTTGCTGCCGTCATCGTCGATGATCGACGTCGACGCGGTGGGTGTCGACAGTCAGCGCTTGGACATCTCTGCGGTGTAGAGCGTCGTACTCTGCGTCATGGTGTCGCCGTCGCACTGGTAGCTGGCCGGGTCGAAGTCGACGACCAGGGTCTGGCTCTCCGAGTCGAGACCCGGGGCGCTCAACGTGACCGTGCCGTCCGCGTCGACGTCGCTGAAGGAGACAGTGCCGTCGAGGGCACGGAAGCGGTAGGTGACTTGCCCGCTGACGGTGAGGGTGACGACGGTCCCGGCTACGAATCCTTCGAAGGTGGTGCCGTCGCCGTAGTCGGTGGTGCCCGACCCGTCCTCGCGCAACTCGACCCGGGCACCGGGGCCGACGCCGGTGAACCTGGTCCTGCCAAACGGCTCTTCCAGCGCGATGTCCTCCTCGTACGAGTCCACCTGCCAGGTGCCGACCACGCAGGGGTCGACCAGCGGCGGCGAGGCTTCCCTCGGAGTCGGCAAGGCGCTGGAAGTCGGCGACGCGTTGGGGGTCAGGGAGACACTCGGATCGGCCGTGACCCGGGTGCCGTCGCCAGTGCTGCGGACCGCGATCACCACGCCGATCGCCGCCACCAGTACGACGAACGTCGCGCCGAGGGCCACCAGCGGGACCAGGTAGGACCGGCCCCGGTCGGGCGGCTGCGGCGCCATCGGGTAGCCCGGATAGCCCGGCGCACCGCTGCCCGGGTAGCCGGGCGGCGCACTGCCGGGGTAGCTGGGCCCCCCGCTGCCGGGGTAGACCGGTGCCGGCGGCTGCTGCTGCGGCGGGTGCCCGGGGTAGCCGGCCGGGCTGGACGGAACACCGCGGAACGTGCCGCACTGGAGGCAGTAGCCGGCCTGGTTGACGGACACACCGCCGCAGACCGCACACGGCTGCATCTGGGCCCTCCCGGTTGATCAGCTCTCGGTGGCGCGCGACCGCCAGCAAGATCGCCGCGCCCGTCCGTCCTGCGACGGTAGTCGAGCGGCACAACGCCCGGTAACCACCGATTCGGGCGCGACGGGTGGCTAACCGGCGTCGGGCAGGATCCCTTCGGCCCGTGCCCACCGCAGCAACTCCGCCTCGGCCTCGTCGCGGTCCAGCGGCCCGCGCTCCAGCCGGGTCTCCTTGAGATGCCGCCAGGCCCGACCGACGACCGGTCCCGGCGGTACGCCGAGCAGCTCCATGATCGCGTTGCCGTCCAGGTCCGGCCGGACCCGGGCCAGATCCTCCTCGGCCTGGATCCGGGCGATCCGCTCCTCCAGCGCGTCGTAGTCGGCGGCCAGCGCGGCGGCCTTGCGCCGGTTGCGGGTGGTGCAGTCGGACCGGGTCAGTTTGTGCAGTCGGGGCAGCAGATCTTCGGCGTCGGTGACGTAGCGGCGGACCGCCGAGTCGGTCCACTCGCCCCGGCCGTACCCGTAGAACCGCAGGTGCAGGCCGACCAGCCTGGCCACCTGGGTGGTGACCTCCTTGGGGTAGCGCAGCGCCTTCATCCGGTGCCGGGTCATCCGGGCACCGACGACCTCGTGGTGGTGGAAGCTGACCCGGCCGTCCGACCCGACCGCCTTGGTCGCCGGCTTGCCGACGTCGTGCATCAGCGCCGCCATCCGCAGCACGAAGTCGCAGCCGTCGCTCTCCAGCCGGACGGCGTTGCTCACCACGGTCAACGTGTGTTCGTACACGTCCTTGTGCTGGGCGTGCTCGTCGATCTCCAGCCGCAGCCCGGACAGCTCGGGCAGGAACCGGTCGGCCAGCCCGGAGTCGACCAGCAGCCGCAACCCGGCGACCGGGTCGGCGCCGCACAGCAGCTTGCTGAACTCGTCCCGGATCCGCTCGGCGGTGATCCGGTCCAGGTCGGCCGCCATCGCGGCCATCGCCGCGCGGACGTCCGGATGCACGGCGAACCGCAGCTGGGCGGCGAACCGGGCGGCCCGTAGCATCCGCAGCGGGTCGTCGCCGAACGAGTCCTGCGGCGTCCCCGGGGTACGGATGATCTTCGCGGCCAGATCGCTGACCCCGCCGTACGGGTCGGTGAACCGGTGCTCGGGCAGGCTGACCGCCATCGCGTTGATGGTGAAGTCGCGCCGCCGCAGGTCGTCGGCGAGGCTGGTGCCGTAGGCGACCACCGGGTTACGGGTCACCCCGTCGTAGGCCTCCGCCCGGTAGGTGGTGACCTCCAGGGTCATCCCACCCCGCCGCGCGCCGATGGTGCCGAACTCGCGGCCGGTCTCCCAGATCGCCTCCGCCCAGCCCTTGACCACCGCCAGGGTCTGGTCCGGGTGCGCGTCGGTGCAGAAATCCAGGTCGCTGCCGAGTCGGCCGAGCAGCGCGTCGCGGACCGAGCCGCCGACCAGGTGCAGCTCGTGGCCGGCGGCGGCGAACCGGTTGCCGAGCTCGTCGGCGACCGGGGAGACCCGGAGCAGTTCGGCGACGGCGTTGCGTTGCACGGCGGTCAGGTCACCCGGGGTCGCCGCAGTGCGGTCGGACCCGACGGCGGCACGAGCATCGGTGGCGCGAGGCGCGGAGGTTTCGGACATGGGATCGCCAGAGTAGCCGCTGTGGCCGCCGCCGCCCCCGCCGGGCAGGATGAGTCACCGTGCCGATTCCCGAACCGTTGGCCAGCCTGACCACCGATCCGACCTTCTGGGCGGCGTACCTGCCGCCGGTGGACGGACCCGCACCGGCCCACCACGCGCAGACCCGGGTGGTGCTGCCGGTCGCCGACGGCTACGGCCTGGTGCTGGAGATCGACCTCGGGTACGGCGAATGCCTGCTCGGCCTGCGCCAGCCGGGAGCGACGGAGCCGCTGCCGCTGGCCCGGCTGGATCCGGGCCGGCCGTACGCGGCGGTGCTGCGCTGGGCGGAGCTGGACCTGATCGGCCGGTTGCTCGCCCTGGACGATCCGGCGTGGCCACATCCCGGTCTGCTGGTGGCGCTGCTGCACCGGTACGCGCCACCGGCCGGTGACCCGCCGGAGGCGGACCGGGCAGCCACCATGCTGGCCACCGCACTGCGCGCGCTACGCCGCGCCGACCCGCCGGTTACCGACGGCCCGGCGGCACCTGATGGCTCAGCGATCACTGGCGACGGTCCGGCGGGCGACCCGGACGGCACCGATGCGAGGACCGGCCCGGTGCAGCCGCCGCTGGAGCTGTTCGCCGACCCGTCCTGGTGGCCGGCACCGGCCCCGGTCGACCCCCGGATCCTCGACGACGATTCGGTGGCCCGGCAGGTCCGCGACCATCTCGACCACGGCGCCCGGACACACTGGCGGTACGCCGCCGGCTGGGGCTGGGTGGCCACCGGGCAGCCGGACGGCCCCGGCGCACCGTCCCGCGTCCTCGGTGCGGAGTCCTTCCCGTTCGACGAGGTCACCGAGTTGGTACGCCGCGCGGCGGCCCGGCACCGCCGGCTGCTCGACACGCCGTGGCGTACGCCGGCCGTGGCCGAACTGGCCCGGCGGGCCTGCGACACCGGTGACCTGGCGATGGTGCCGGTGCTCGGCCGGACGCTGGCCGACGCCGGCTGTGACCATCCGACCTTGCTGGACGCGCTGACCGAGCCGGTGGTGCCGGCCGAGGCCGCCTGGGTGGTCGACGCACTGTCGGGCATCGTCCCGGCCGAAGACGACGGCCGATAGGCTCGAACCTGCGTCCGGCGCGGCGGTTCCGGCGTACCGGCGGGGTGGAGGTCCGATGAGTGGCGGGTTGTACCGGAGCACGAACGCCGACCCCGGTCGGGGCGGCCCGGAGCCGGACGGCGCCACGCTGATCTCCGTCGGACCGGGCGGCCAGCCGGTGGTGGAGTCGACCGCGCCACCATCCGAGCCGCCGGCGGCCATGCCGGACCCGGCGGTGCAGGAGCCGCAGGAGGGCGGCAGCGCCGCCACCAACAGCGCGGTCATGGCGCTGGGCAGCCTGGTCAGCCGGGGCACCGGCTTCCTGCGGACCCTGGTACTGGCGGCAGCGCTCGGCGGATCGCTGGTCGGCAACGCCTACACCACGGCGCAGATCTTCCCCGGCATGGTGTACGAGTTCCTGCTCGGCGGGATCCTGACCAGCGTCCTGGTGCCGGTGCTCGTGCGGCGACGCAAGTCGGACCCGGACCGGGGTCAGGCGTACGCGCAGCGGCTGCTGTCGCTGGCGGTGCTGGCGCTGGCCGTCGCCACCCTGGTCGCGATGGCCGCGGCACCGCTGCTGACGCTGCTCTACTCCAGTGACCGCACCACGGAGGAGTTCCGTGACCTGGTCACTCTGCTGTCGTACCTGATGTTGCCGATGATCTTCTTCACCGGGTTGTCGGCGCTGGTCAGCGCGTTGTTGAACACCCGGGGGCACTTCGCGGCGCCGATGTGGGCACCGATCCTCAACAACCTGGTGGTGATCGCCACCCTGGGCACGTACATCGCGATCTTCGGTGCCCGGATTATCGAACCGGGCGAGATGACCCCCGGCCGGATCGTGCTGCTCGGCGGCGGCACCCTGCTCGGCGTGGTGGTGCAGGCCGCCGGCCTGGTCCCGGCGCTGCGTAAGGTCGGTTTCCGGTGGCGCTGGCGGTTCGACTTCCGCCAATTGGGCCTCGCCGAACTGGGTCGGCTCGGGGTCTGGATGTTCTGCTACGTGGCGGTCAGCCAACTCGGCCTGGTGGTGGTGTTCAACCTGCTGAACCGGGCGGGCGACGAGGACGAAGCCGGCCCGCTGATCTACAACAACGTGTTCCTGCTGTTGATGATGGCGCACGGCATCATCGCCGTCTCGGTGATCACCGCGCTGATGCCGCGGATGAGCTCGGCCGCTGCCGACGGCCGCTACTCGGACATGGCCGTCGACCTGGCGCGCGGCACCCGGACGGTGACGGCGGTGCTCGCGCCGATCGCCGTCTGCTACGCGGTGCTGGCCACCCCGGTTTCCTTCTCCCTGTTCCGGTACGGCGCGTTCGACACCGAAGCCGCCGACGCCACCGCCGTGGTGCTGCTGGCGGCGGCGGTCGCCCTGGTGCCGTTCGCGGTCAGTCAGCTGTTCACCTTCGGCTTCTACGCCCTGCCGGACACCCGCACCCCGGCATTGATCAACATTCCGGTGGTGGCGCTCCGGATTCTCGTCCAGATCGGGCTGTTCGTCGCCCTGTCGGTGCAGTTCGCGGCGCCCGGCCTGATGATCGGCAACGGGGTCTCGTACCTGGCAGCGGCGGTGCTGTCGGCCTGGTTGCTGCGCCGCCGGGTCGGTCGGATCGGGTTCGGCGGCATCATGGTCACCTTCGGCAAGGTGGCGCTGGCGGCCGGCGGTGCCGCCCTGGCCGGGTGGCTCGTGGTCACGTTGCTGCCCGGTGGCGACACGCCGAGCCAGCCGTTGGCGATCCTGCAGCTCGTGGTCGGCGGGGCCGCAGTCGGGCTGGTCTACCTCGGGTTGGCGGTGGTCCTGCGGATCCGCGAGATCGTCGACGTGCTGGCGATGGTGCGCCGTCGCCTCGGCCGCTGACCGGCGAGATCAGCCTGTGGACGGACCTGTGGATAACCGGGTTGGACACGCTCGACACCAGGTCAGCACCTGTGGATAACTCAAAACCAGGATCCTCGTTACGGGCGGTGTCGGAGCCTCGGTGGCCCGGTCGCGGTGGGCTGTCGAGTGGGCTGTCGAGTGGGCTGTCGCGGCGGGCTGGGAGCGGCACCCGGGCGGTACAACGTATATTTGCGATGGAGGTTATGCGTGCGGCTGGCCGTACGGGCGGGGCGGCATTGACCGATGGTCCGCCCGACGGCAGGTCGATCCCCGGTCGGCATTGCGGGAGCTGCGGGAAGCTGACATGTTGGTGGTGCCGCAACGCAGGTAAGGTCGTTCTGGACGGATACGTGCGACACCGGGTCGTGAACGGTGACGTTCCACCGCTGCGGGGCCGGCCGGTGCCGGCAGCACGAGGACCGCACGGCAAGAGCGACCAGCAGGACAACCGGACAACCGGCAGAACACCGGACGACCAGCACCAGGGTTCGACCGAGACGATCCACAGGGAGGACGGGTGACCCAGGTCGGCGAAGGCCAGGAGGCGGACGAGGCCAGTCCGCCGATGATGGCCTTCGATGCGCCCTCCGCCGGCGAGATCCTCGCCGAGCGATACCAGCTGGCTCAGCACGTCAACAACGACAGTGCGGGCCGGCAGGTCTGGCGTGGGGTCGACGTGGTGCTGCGCCGTCCGGTCGCGGTGGTGCTGCGCTACCCCGGTGGCGATTCCGCCATGGAGATGCTGCAGGCCGCGGTCCGGGCCAGTCGGGTCATCCACTCCAACCTGGTCGGCGTCTACGACGCCATCGACGAGGGGCAGCGGGCCTACGTCGTCCGCGAGTGGGTGGAGGGCGACTCGCTGCGCGAGGTGATCGCCGCCGCCGGTCCGTTGGACGCGGCCCGGGCCACCATGATCGCCCACTCGGTCGCCTCCGCCATCGCTGCGGTGCACGCCACCGGCATGGTGCACGGCAACATCCACCCCGGCACGGTGATGATCGGCCACGACGGCCGGGTGGTGCTGGCCGACGCACGGGCCGACAGCTCCGACACCTACGAAACCGACATCCGGGCGATCGGCGGGGTGCTCTACTTCGCGATGACCGGTCACTGGCCACAGCACGAGGCCGGCAGCACGACGCTGCCGGACGCGGTCCGGGATGCGACCGGGGCGGTCGCCGCCCCCCGTCAGGTGCGCTCCGGTGTTCCGGCGTACCTCGACGACCTGACCATGGATCTGCTCGACCCGCGACTCGCGCTGCCCTCCTCGGAGGTGCTCGCCGCCGAGCTGGGTCGGCTCGACGCCAGCACCGAGGAGCACTACCTCGACAGCGTCGGACCGCTGCGGTTCTCGGCGGCCGACGACGACGAGCCGACCGGCACCCCACTCGCGTCCCGCCGCAAGATCGCCGCCGGTGTCGCCGGCCTGCTGGTCATCGCGGTGACCGGGCTGTACTTCGGGATCAGCGCGCTCGGCAACGACGGTGACGGCGAAGACGGTCAGCCGACACCGCCGCAGACTCAGGTGACCTCGACCCCGGATCCCACCGAGACCAGCGCCCCGGCCCAGCCACAGCCGATCGCCCTCTCCGGCGACCAGGTCCGCATCGTTGACGCCGACGGTGCCCGTGACGAGCTCGACGGGGCGGAGGCCGCCGTCGACGGCGACACCAACACCGGCTGGGAGACCGACGCCTACGAGCGCAACCCCAACTTCGGCAACCTGAAGCGGGGCATGGGGGTGCTGATCGACCTGCAGGAGCCACGGGCGGTGACCAGCGTGAAGGTCGAGCTGTCCGCGTCCGGTGCCACCGCCGAGCTACTGGCCGGTCCGAACGATCCGGGAGCGACCCGGGAAGGCGACGACGAGATCCTCGAGACGTTCACCGACCGGATCGGTGCCCGATTCGAGAACGCCGACGGCGCAACCCTCACCTTCAGCGGGTTCTCGCCCGACGAGACCTACCAGTACCTCCTGGTATGGATCACCAAGCTGCCTCCGATCGGCAACGACAAATACCAGATCGGCGTTCAGGAGATCACGGTCGAGGGGCCATGACCGGACGCCGGGCCGACCTCGGCGACGAGGAACTGCTCCGGGCACACGTCGACGGCGACCCGGAGGCATTCGCCGAGTTGGTACGGCGGCACCAGGACCGGCTCTGGGCGGTTGCCCTGCGTACGCTCAGCGACCGGGAGGAGGCCGCCGACGCGCTGCAGGACGCGCTGCTGTCGGCACACCGCGCGGCCGCCCGATTCCGGGGCGACGCTGCGGTCACCACCTGGCTGCACCGCATCGTGGTCAACGCGTGCCTGGACCGGGTACGCCGCCGCAAGTCCCACCCCACGGTCCCGCTGCCCGACGGTGGCCGGGACGACGACAGCGTACGCGGCACCGAGCCGGCGGCACCCCCGGTCGATCACGACACCGCCCTAGTCGTCCGCCAGGCACTGGCCGAGCTGCCGGCGGAGCAGCGGGCCGCGTTGATCCTGGTCGACGTGCAGGGCTACCCGGTCGCCGACGCGGCGGTGATGCTCGGCGTCGCCGAGGGCACGGTGAAGAGCCGCTGCGCCCGGGGGCGGGCCCGGCTGGCCGGGCTTCTCGGGCATCTGCGGCCGCAACGGGCGGGTGCGCAGGTGGCACCGCCACGCGCCCAGGTGTCGTCGCTCACCCCACGGAACCCGCAGCGGCTCGACGACGTCCCATCAGGGTCCGCACGTGGCGACGGTGGCAAGGAGGAGCGGTGACCGCCGACCGGTTCCAGGAGGTCGATCGAGAGCTACTCGCCGACTACGTCGGTGGGGCGCTCGACGGCACCCCGGACGAGGTCACCGTGGCCCGGCTGATCGCGGAACGACCGTC
Organism: Solwaraspora sp. WMMB762; assembly: GCF_049179115.1. Taxonomy (NCBI): domain Bacteria; kingdom Bacillati; phylum Actinomycetota; class Actinomycetes; order Micromonosporales; family Micromonosporaceae; genus Solwaraspora; species Solwaraspora sp. WMMB762. The sequence continues at coordinate 4,836,029 of NZ_JBMHMD010000001.1, read as the reverse complement.
CTGGCGGGCGGCCCACGACGAGCTGGTCGAGGCCACCCAGCTGGTCCAGACGATGCTCGCCGAGTGGGGCAGCGTCGTCGAGCCGATCCCACCCGACGTCGCCGACCGGGTGCACGCCGCCCTGGCCGCCGAGCCGCTACCGCAGCCGACCCCGGACCCGGACCCGGCGATCAGCCCGGATCTGGCCACCGTCGCAGCACCGGTACCGCTGGCGGCGGCCCGCACGCGGCGGGACCGTCGCCGCCGCTGGCAGCGGTACGCCGCTCCGATCACCGTCGCGGCGGCCGCCGTGGCGTTCGCCGGCCTCGGGGTCGGCCAGCTGCTCGGTGCCGGGTCCGCCGACGACGCGAGCACCACGGCGGGTAGCGCGTCGGACGATGCCGGCAGCGCCGAAAGCCAGCAGAGCGCCGAGACCCGGCAGGAGGACCAGCCGGGCACGATGATGGACGCCTCCGCACCTCGGCTGCTGGCCAGCGGCACCGACTACCAGCGGGCGACGATCGTGCCGATGTTCGAGGCCGTCGGGCGCGGCGGCGTCGACGGGGGGCAACCGGCGGCCGGCGAGGACACCGTACTGCAGGAGTCGCCCGCCTCGACGGCACTGGCCAGACTCGCCGACCCGGCCGCGCTGGCCGACTGCGTGGCCGCGGTGACCGCCGAGCACGGTAACGGCGTACTCGGCGTCGACCTGGTGGACTTCGCGGCGTTCGAAGGTGAACCGGCGCTGGTCCTCTCGTTCAGCGACAGCTTCGGTGCCAGCTGGATCTGGGTGAGCGGCACCGGCTGCGGTACGCCTGTGGCCGGCGCGGACACCAGGTACTCGGCACAGGTAGGGTGACCCTGCCGGCCGCGTGACGTGGGACACGCGGCACCGGAGCGGGATTACTCCCCGGCTCCGAGGCGTTGTCGTCAACGGTCGCCGTTGCGCAGAAATCAGACTTTGGGAGTCGGCAGTGGACGAGGTCCGCAACCTGATCATCATCGGCTCGGGGCCGGCCGGTTACACCGCCGCGGTGTACGCCGCGCGCGCCAACCTGCGCCCGCTCGTCATCGAGGGGGTGCAGTCCGGCGGAGCGCTGATGACCACCACCGAGGTGGAGAACTTCCCGGGCTTCCCGGACGGCATCATGGGTCCGGAGCTGATGGACTCGATCCGCAAGCAGGCCGAGCGCTTCGGTGCCGAGTTCGTCACCGACGACGTGACGCGGGTCGAGTTGGCCGACACCGGCACCCCGGGCACCACCGAGGCCAGCACCGTCTACGTGGGCGAGACCGGCTACCGGGCCAAGGCGATCATCCTGGCCACCGGCTCCGCGTGGCGTCCCCTGAACGTCCCCGGTGAGCAGGAGTTCCTCGGCCACGGGGTGTCCTCCTGCGCAACCTGTGACGGCTTCTTCTTCCGGGGGCAGCACGTCGTGGTGGTCGGCGGTGGCGACTCGGCGATGGAGGAAGCCACCTTCCTCACCCGGTTCGCCGAATCGGTGACCATCGTGCACCGCCGCGACGAGTTCCGGGCCAGCCAGATCATGGCGGCCCGCGCGCTCGGCAACGACAAGATCCGGGTCGAATGGAACAGTGTCGTCGAGGAGATCCTCGGCGCCGACGGTAAGGTCTCCGGAATCCGGCTGCGCAACACGCACACCGGCGAGTCCCGGACGCTCGACGTCACCGGGGTCTTCGTCGCGATCGGCCACGACCCGCGGAGCGAAATGTTCCGCGGCCAGGTGGAGCTCGACGAGAACGGCTACGTGCTGGTCGACTCGCCGAGCACCCGGACCAGCGTGCCGGGCGTGTTCGCCGCCGGTGACCTGGTCGACCACACCTACCAGCAGGCGATCACCGCTGCCGGCAGCGGTTGCGCGGCGGCGCTCGACGCCGAGCGTTACCTCGCCACACTCGAAGAGGTCTGACCGCCGGCGCACCGGCGGTCGAGGAGGAGGATTTTCCGTGGGAGCTACCCGAGCGGTCACCGAGGCCAGCTTCGCCACCGACGTACTGATGTCCGACAAGCCGGTGCTGGTGGACTTCTGGGCCGAGTGGTGCCAGCCGTGCCGCAAGGTCGCACCGCTGCTCGAGGAGATCGCCACCGAGATGGGTGACAAGGTGTCGATCGTCAAACTGAACATCGACGAGAACCCGGAGATCGCCCGCCGGTACCGGGTGATGTCGGTTCCCACGCTCACCGTGTTCAAGGCCGGTGAGCCGGTACAGTCGGTGGCTGGCGCCCGGCCCAAGGGCGACCTGGTCAAGCTGATCGAGTCGGCCTTCTGACCCCGAACGTACGGACCTGCAGGTCGGGCCCGGTCAGGCACGCTGCCTGACCGGGCCCGACTGTTCTCTGCGCTGCCCACGGTCCGTGGGCAGCGCAGGTGACCTCACTGGGCCTGGGCGAACTCCGGGACGGAAGCGGCGGCGTCGAACTCCGGTGTGAGGATCTCCGCCTCCTTGAACAGCTGCACGGCGTTGTCCAGAGCTGCCATGTCGATGTAGCCGCTGTAGGCCAGTTCCGGGACCTCGGCGAGTTCCGCGACGGGCTTCTTGCAGTACTTCGAGAAGATCTCGAACTTGTCAGCGTCGCTGGCAGGCTCGTTGGCCTCGTCGGCCGCTTCCTGCATGGCCGCCACGAACTGCTCCGCGGCGGTCCGGTTCTCCTCCAGCCAGGTGGAGGTCACCGCGTACAGGGCGTTGGGGGTGGCTCCCACCCCGTCCCACGTCGGGTTGCCGATGGACTTGCCCTTTCCATTGGCAACGATCTTGTGGACGTCCGCCGCAGTCACCGCACCGGCGTCGACGGTGCCGTTCTCGACAGCCGGCTCGATGTCGGCGAATCCGAGGGCGACGAACTCAGCGGTCGACTCCTGCCCCGTCGCTGCCTCGATCCAGCGGTTGATCAGGGTGACGATGGTGCCGCCGAGGTCGTTGACGGCGATCGTACGGCCTTGCAGATCGGCAGGTCCGTTGATGTCGGAGTCGTTGTTGACGATGATGCCCTGGCTGTCCTCGGTGGTTTCTCCACTGTCCGAAATGATCTTCAGGTCGACGCCCTTGTCGATCGCGGTGAGCAGACCCTGCGGGCTGACGAAGGCGACATCCGCCGCTCCGCCCTGCACCGCCGCGATCCCGGCCGACCCGGACTGCACGTTGACCAGCTCGATGTCGAGGCCGTGCTCGTCGAAGATCCCCTGGTCCAACGCGTAGAGGGAGAGCTCGTTGCAGAGATACAGGGTGGTCATCCGGATGCTGTCCGACGCCGCTCCGTCGGTGCCGTCCGACCCGTCGGAGGAGCAGGCGGCGGTGCCGCAGACCAGCAGGGCGCCTCCGAGGACTACCGCAACTTTCCTCGCTGATAGCATGATTTATCCTCTTTCTTCAGTGTTGATGACACGCCCTCTCGGGCGGCCGACGTCCGCCGTCCGCTCGGTAGCGAAGACGGCAGTGAGCAGGTGGAGTTGACCCGCTGTCCGGGCGGTCCGATCAGTCCGACTGGTCGGCCGGCGGCCGCATGACCAGGCGGAAGATCTCGCTGCGAAGTTGGGCGAACCGCGGTTCGAGCTTGGTGAGGACCTGGTCCCGCGGGCGGGGCAGATCGATGGACAGGTCATGGGCGAGTCGCCCTGGATTGGCTTGGAGGACCAGCACCCGGTCGGCGAGATAGACCGCCTCGTCGATGTCGTGGGTGACGAAGACGACCGTCATCTGGTACTCGTGGCGTACCTTGAGGACCAGGTCTTCGAGGTCCGCGCGGGTCTGGGCGTCGACGGCGGCGAAGGGTTCGTCCATCAGCATCACCTCGGGCCGTACGACCAGCGCCCGGGCGATCGCCACCCGCTGCTGCATTCCCCCGGACATCTGCCAGGGGTACAGGCTCTCCACCCCGTGCAGGCCCACTGCGGCAAGGGCCTCGGACACCCGTACGGCGATCTCGTCCCGGGGCAGCCGGGCCGCCTTGCCGGCGATGGCCAGGTTGCGGCGGACCGTCATCCATGGGAAGAGCGAGCGGCCGTAGTCCTGGAATACGACGCTCAGCCCGACCGGCGGACCGGTGACCGGAGCGTCACCGAGGCGGATCTGCCCTGCGGTCGGAGTGAGCAGCCCGGCCATCATCATCAGCATCGTCGACTTGCCGCAGCCCGATGGTCCGACCACACAGACGAACTCGTTCCGGCCGATGGTGAGCGACGTCGGGGAAAGAGCCAGGCGGGGACCGGTCTTCGCGGCCGGATAGCTCTTCGTGACGTTGTCGATGGTCAGAGTCATGACGGTCCTCCGGTCGGATCGGGCTTCACAGGGCACCCAGGCCGGTACGGCGCTGCCAACGCAGTGCCCGGTGTTCGAGCCGGGCGGCGGCGAAGTTGAGGACGAGACCGATGATCGCGATCAGCAGGAACGCCGACCACATCTGCAGGTAGCTGAAGGTCTCCTGGAACCGCATCACTTCGTAGCCGACGCCAGCGGTGGTGGCGTAGAACTCCGAGACGATCACCATGATCAGACCGACTCCGATGCTGACCCGGACACCAGCCAGGATCTGCGGAGCGGCGGCGGGCAGGATGACGTGCCGGTAGAGCTGCCAGCGGGACAGGCGCATACTGCTGGCGCTGCGGAGCCAGGCGGCGTTGACCCCGGCCACCCCGTCCGCCGTGTTGATCATGATGAGCCAGACGGTGCCGAAGAAGATCACGAAGATGTTCAGGGCGTCGGACACCCCGAAGATCTGCAGGGCCACCGGGAGCAGCACCACCTTCGGAGTGGCCAGCCAGAACCGGATCATCGGGCTGTACATATCCCTGATTACGGCGCTGCGTCCGACAAGAACCCCGCCGATCACGCCCACCACGAAGGCCAGCAGCATCGCCCGGGCCAGCCGGGACATGCTCGGCAGCACAGCGGTCCAGAACTGGTCGGACAGGAACGCCTGCCGTGGCGACCCGGAGATCCAGTCCGCGCCGAACTGTTCCACGATCAAGGTCAGCGGCGGGAAGAAGATCGTGGGGTTCGCCCGCGCGTACACCTCCCACACCACCAGCACGCCGCCGAGCAGCCAGAGGTGCGTCAGCGGACGCAGGTAGCGGGCGACCCGACGACCGACGGAGCGTCCCGTGACGGTCGATGGTGCGGCAGGTGACGCAGGTCCGGGGGCCGCCGCCGGCCGCGCGTGCGCCAGCGGGCTAGTCAACGGACTTCCACTTCACGATGCGGTCCTCCAGCCGAGTGATGGCGGCGTAGACGAAGACCCCCACGACGCCGACGATCAGGGTTCCGGCGATGACATAGTCCGCTCGCCCCGCCCGCTGGTACGCCACCAGCACCGTGCCGACCCCGTTCAGGGCGCCGAGCAGCTCGGTGCTGATCACCACCACGAGGGCCGCGCCGGAGGCGATCCGGACGCCCGTGAAGATCGACGGAAGGGCGGTCGGCAATGCGACGCTCAACTGGGTACGCAGCCACGAGAAGCGCATCGACCGAGCCGCGTCGATCCGGGTGGGTTCGACGCCGGACAGTCCGTAGATGGTGTTGATCAGGATGGGCCAGACGATGGCGTAGACGGCCACCGCCACCTTCATCTCGGTGCCCAGCCCGAGCAGCAGAATGAAGATCGGGATCAGTGCGGTGGACGGCACCGACCGAAAGGCGTCCACCGCGACCGAGGTCGGTACGGCGAGACCAGGGATCGCTTTCGACAGCGCCCCGATCGCCACTCCGACGACCGTTGCCAGCCCGAGGGCGAGCGCCCAGCTGCCGAGAGTGTCCACCAGCCCGGACCGGAACTGCGCGGAGCTCAGCAGGCCGGGCAGGTTGCCCAGGACGGCGGCCGGGCCGGGAAGGGAGTTCTCGGGAAGGGCCTCGGTCACCCGGATCAGTTGCCAGGCGAGCAGGACCGTACCCACTCCGAGGACACTGAGGGCCGCGGATCTTCCGCGTCGAGCAATATCCATGTCACTCCCTTCCCGGCGATCCCGGCTACAGGCCCCAGTCGAAGCGGGGCAGCGCCGCCAGGTGGATACTGAACCGCCCCTGGTCGTCGACGACCGTCTCGTCGCGGGTCTCGGCCCGGGATTTCACGACGTGCCGCCCGAAGTTGGGGGCGAGCGGACGCCCGACGTCGCGTTGCAGCCACAGCCGCAGCAGGTGCCGACGACGCCCCTGTTCGGGCCAGTCGACAAAGGCGGTACGGGAGTGCAGGGCGGCATAGTTGAGCAGCCACTGGATGTCCCCGGGCCGGAACTCCATGTCCAGGGCGACTCCGGGCTCGCGGGCGATGTCGTCGAGCAGGTGCAACAGTTCGACCTGTTCCCCGGTCATCCGCGGCACCTCGGGATAGTCCTGCGCCGAAAAGATGATCTTGCTTCCGGCGTAGATGCTGAAGGTCTTCTCGACGTAGCTGACGATCGGGGAGGTGTAATAGGGCGCTGGGGCGTCGTGATCCTGCTTGTACCAGTCGAAGTACCACGGCTCCAGCAGCAGCGGAGCCAGCTCCGGACGGCGGGCCAGCACCTCGTTGAAGAGGGTCGCTCCGCTGACCAGGCTGCTTGCTCCACCCTGACGGGCGGCACGCAGGCAGAGCAGAGCCACCACGTCCGAGCTGTCGGAGTGGAAGTCGAGCTTGTCGCGAATCTTCGACCCGAGCGCGGTGGGATCGGCGCTGGTCTTCTCCGAGGTGGCGAGGACGTGGTCGACCAGGTCACCGAGTTCGTTCTGCCGCATCGGAACGCCCAGGTGCAACCCGAGCAAGAAGAAGATCGCGGCCGACAGCGCGTCACTGTAGTGCTCGACCCGCAGTCCGCGGACCAGCACGAAGCCCCGACCGGAGTCGAGATCCTCGGCCCAGCGGGTGAGCCCTTCGGCAAGTGCCGGTAGCTGATACTGCTCAGCGGTGACGGCACGCAGATCCGGATCGTCGTCGACGAACCGCCGACCGACCCGCTCGAGTTCGGCGACCTCTGCCTCGCCGAGTTGGTACTGCCAGGACGTGTCGTCGGCGATCTCGTCGCCGCGCCATGCAGCGGGACCTTCGATCGGTTTGAGAGTTGTCATCATCGAGATTGCTCCTGAAATCGACTGGCTGCCATGCCCGAATCACACCGGAAACGGTGATCATGGGAGTGTTCGACCCGTTGATGGCCGACGCCGGGGGACCGTCGCAACGGACGGCCGACCTGCCGGCGGTGTCAGAAGGCCCTCAGATCTGGTCCGATGTCGTCGCCTGCCCACAGGCGCGCATCGGCCGGACCGCACCGGTGCGGTCCGCCTGGGGCGGCAGAGTCAAAACAGGATCATGATGCCGCCGACGGCGGCGCCGAAGCGGATTCCATGACGCTTCGGATTGTTGCGGGCCCGGGTGTGCACCGACGGCACGACCGGAGGACTCGTCTCCGTCCTGGTCACCATCAGCTCACCTCCCGGGTGTCTCGCCTTTCAAGACGTCATCTTGTAATTGGCAGGAGCGACTGTCAAGGGTAGGACACACACTTGTTACACCCCGGTACGAGCCGTTTTCCCTGCTCACGGGTCGGTGACCCGCCCCGCCCGTACGGTCCGCTTCGCCGCAACCCGGGTACGGGCGCCTGCCGGCCGGGTTACGCTCCGGATCGTCCGCGCCTGCAGGGGGGAGGTCCGCGTCCCGTGCGCCCGATCCGCCGTGACGATCAGGGTCCCGCCGTGGCCGAGATCCGCTCCATCCTGGTCAACCTGGAGCTGCTCGAGCCAACCCCGGGGGCCGACGTCTTCGACGCCCGCACCGAGCACGCCGTACGCGCCTTCCAGCAGCTCCGTGGCCTGAGCATCGACGGCCGGGTGGGCGCGGAGACCTGGCGGGCGCTGGACGCCGCCCGCTGGCGGCTCGGTGACCGGGCGCTCTACCACTCGATACCGCAGCCGCTTGTCGGCGAGGACGTCCGGGCGTTGCAGGAACGACTGCTGGAGATGGGCTACGACGTGGGCCGCGCCGACGGGGTGTACGGCGGGCGCACCGCCCGCTCGGTCACCCAGTTCCAGCGGGAGGTGGGACTGACCGCCGACGGCAGCTGCGGGCCGTACACCATGCATGCGATGCGTCGGCTGGGCCGCAAGGTGGTCGGCGGGCGCCCGCAGTGGCTGCGGGAAGCGGACGCGTTCCGCGAGTCCGGCCCCAACCTGGTGGGCAAGACGATCGTCATCGACCCTGGTCACGGGGGACCCGATCCCGGTGTGGTGGTCACCGACAGCGGCCGGCGCTGGTCCGAGGCGGAGCTGGCGTACGACCTCGCCGCCCGGTTGGAGGGGCGGCTGGCGGCAGCCGGGATGCGGGTGCATCTCACCCGGGGTCCGGCCACCACCACGGTGCTCAGCGACCCGGCGCGCACCCAGCTGGCCAACGACATCGGCGCGGACCTGTTCATCTCGCTGCACGTCGACGGGCACGCCAACCCGGCCGCCGACGGGGTGGCCACCTACCATTACGGCACCGGCAACGGGGTCACCTCGACGGTCGGCGAGCGGCTCGCCGGGCTGGTGCAGCGGGAGATCGCGGTGCGTACCGGCCTGCGCGACTGCCGCATCCACGCGAAGAGCTGGGAGTTGCTACGGCTGACCCGGATGCCGGCGGTACGGGTGGACGTTGGCTATCTGACCTGCTCGGCCGACCGGGCCCGGCTGATCCGGCCCGGGTTCCGTGACCAGGTGGCCGAGGCGCTGGTCGCCGCGGTGCAGCGGATGTACTACCCGGTGGAGCTGGACGTGCCGACCGGGTCGATCGACGTGCACACGCTACGGGCGGTGGTCGACGCGACGGCGGAGGCCTGAACCTCGACGGTCAGTTCGTCACCGCGCGGGTGGCCGGGCGCAGCAGGCTCTCCGGAGTCATCGAGCCGAGCAGCTTCTCCAGGGCGTACTCGACGTCCGACTTCCACGACAACGCGGTCCGCAACTCCAGCCGCAGCCGGGGGAACCGGGGGTGCTGCCGGACCGTCTTGAAGCCGACCGACAGGTAGAAGTCGGCTGGGGCGAGACAGCCCCGACCGGCCGTCTCCTCCGGGTCGGCGGTGGCGTCACCGAACGCCTCGATCGCCTTGATGCCCCGTTTGGTGAGATCCCGGGCCACGCCCTGCACCAGCATCCGCCCGAGGCCACCGCCAGCGAACGGCTGCACCACGTGCGCCGTGGTCAGCAGGACCGCGTCGGCGGAGACCGGGGACGTCGGGAACGCCATCGACCTCGGCAGGTAGGCCGGCGGCGCGTACATCACGAAGCCGGCCGGCATGCCGTCGACGTAGGCGAGCTTGCCGCAGGAACCCCACTCCAGGAGGGTCTGGGAGACCCACGCCTCCTTCTCCAGCGCCGGGTCGCCGGAGGTGCGGGCGCGGTCGGCCGCCACCGGATCGAGCTCCCAGAAGACACACCGCCGGCAGGATCTGGGTAGCTCCTCCAGCGTGTCCAGCGTCAGACTGACCAGACGTCGCGACATTGGCGATCCCCCACCACCGAACCGGTCAAGCGTTGAAACCCGCCGAGCTTCACCACGCGCCGTCTCCTGTCCCCAACGAGCGATCGTACGCCGCAACCTCGCGTCAGGGGAGAGGTCGGGCGTCCGGTCGCTGTCTTCGCAGGCCAATCCGGGTTCGCTGGTCCGACATGTGGTCGGTGTGGTAATGCCCACGCCGGGCGGCGACACGCCGGACTACCATCAGACGATCAGTGCGTGTCGCGGCCCGACCCGGCACCACCGGTGCGACGCATCTCGAGGTGAGGGCATGACCGGCACGACGCTCGACGACTACACCGACCGCTATGCCCGCCGGGTCCGGGGGATGACCGCCTCGGAGATCCGGGCGCTGTTCGCCGTCGCCAGTCGGCCGGAGGTGGTGTCGCTCGCTGGCGGAGCCCCGTACGTCGCCGCGCTGCCGCTGGACGCGGTCGGTGAGATGCTCGGCCGACTCGCCGCCGAGACCGGGACCTCGACCCTGCAGTACGGCATCGGCCAGGGCACCCTCGACCTGCGGGAACGGATCTGCGAAGTGATGTCGCTGTCCGGGATCGACGTCTCGTCCGGGGCCTCCCCCGAGGACGTGGTGGTGACCGTCGGCGGGCAGCAGGCCCTCGATCTGGTCGCCCGGCTCTTCCTGGACCCGGGCGACGTGGTCCTCGCCGAGGGCCCCACCTACGTCGGCGCCCTCGGCGTGTTCCAGGCGGCGCAGGCCCAGGTGGTGCACGTGCCGATGGACGCCGACGGGCTGATCCCCGAGGCGCTGGAGCAGGCGATCACCGACGTGGCCCGGTCCGGCCGACGGGCGAAGTTCCTCTACACCATTCCGACGTTCCAGAACCCGGCCGGCGTGACGCTGACCGACGAGCGCCGCGACCGGGTACTCGACATCTGCGAACGCGCCGGCCTGCTGGTCGTCGAGGACGACCCGTACGGCCAGTTGAGCTTCGACGGTGAAGCGCCGGCGCCGCTGCGGGCCCGGCGCCGGCACGGTGTCTTCTACCTGAGCACCTTCTCCAAGACCTTCGCGCCAGGGCTGCGGGTCGGTTGGATTCTCGCTCCGCACGCGGTACGCGAGAAGCTGGTCATCGCGAGTGAGGCGCAGATCCTCTGCCCCAGTGCCTACGCCCAGGCCGCAGTCGCCACCTACCTGGCCACCATGCCGTGGCGGGAGCAGCTCAAGACGTACCGGGAGGTCTACCGGGAGCGGCGGGACGCGCTGCTGTCCGCGCTGACCGACCTGATGCCGGCCGGGACGACCTGGACCCGACCGAGCGGCGGCCTGTTCGTCTGGGCGTCGCTGCCGGACGGGTTGGACGCCAAAGCCATGGTCCCCCGGGCCATCGCCGCCCGGGTGGCCTACGTTCCCGGCACCGGCTTCTACGCTGACGGCTCCGGGGCCGGCAACATGCGGCTCAACTTCTCCTACCCCCCGCCGGAGCGGATCCGGGAAGGCGTCCGGCGGCTGGCCGGTGTGATGGAGCGGGAGTCGGCGATGCGTGAGGTCTTCGGACCGGTCACCGGCGGATCCGGCCGACGTCAGCGCCCCGGCGCTGACGCGCCCGGGCCTGACTTGGCATGATTCGGGCATGAGCCCAGCGCTGGACCCCACCGCAACCGCATCCTCGTCGTCGTCCGCCGCCCCGGATCTGCGCGTGCTCGTGCTCGCCGGCGGGTTGTCGTACGAGCGGGACGTCTCGCTGAAGTCCGGTCGCCGGGTGCTGGACGCGCTCCGCTCGGTCGGCGTCGAGGCCGAGATGCGCGACGCCGACGTCTCGCTGATTCCAGCACTGCGCTCCGATCCGCCGGACGCGGTGGTCATCGCGCTGCACGGGGCGACCGGTGAGGACGGCTCGCTGCGCGGCGTACTGGATCTTTGCGGCGTGCCGTACATCGGCTGCGACGCCCGCGCCGCCCGCCTGGCCTGGGACAAGCCGTCGGCCAAGGCGGTGCTGCGCGAGGCGGGCATCCCGACCCCGGACTGGGTCGCGCTGCCCCACGACCGGTTCTCCGAACTGGGTGCGGTCGCCGTGCTGGAGCGGATCGTCGAACGGCTCGGCCTGCCGCTGATGGTCAAGCCGGCGCAGGGCGGCTCCGGGCTGGGCGCGGCGGTGGTACGCGAGGCGGCGGAACTCTCCGCAGCGATGGTCGGCTGCTTCGCGTACGACTCGACGGCGTTGGTGGAGCGGTACGTCACCGGGATGGACGTCGCCGTATCGGTCGTCGACCGGGGCGCCGGACCGGAGGCGCTACCGGCCGTCGAGATCGTGCCACGCAACGGCGTCTACGACTATGCTGCCCGCTACACCGCCGGACTGACGACCTGGCACGCGCCGGCCCGGCTGGACGAGCCTGCTGCCGAGCAGGTGGCGGCGACCGCCGTTGCCGCTCACCGGGCACTCGGGCTGCGGGACCTCTCCCGCGTCGACATGATCGTCGACCCCGACGGCCGGCCGCACGTCCTGGAGGTCAACGTCTCACCCGGGATGACCGAGACCTCGCTCTTGCCGCTGGCGGTCCAGGCTGGCGGACTGGACCTCGGCGAACTGCTCGCCACGCTGGTGGTCCGGGCCGCGGCCCGACCGTACGACCCGGCAAACTGATCACCTGGCGCTGCCGGTCGGCGACGCCGTCGCCGAATCGCCCGCAGCCGGGACTTCGGGCCCGTCCTGGTCCGTAGCGCCCTCCGGGTCCGGGTCGTCGTCCTTCTTCGCCTCGGTACCGGCCCCCGCGGCGGCGCTGTCGTCGGCGGGGGCAGCGGCATCCTCGGCGTCGGCCGGGTCGGCAGCAAGAGGTTCCCCCGGCTGGGTCGTAGCGACGTCGCTGGCGAGTTCGCCGAGATCAGCAGCTGGTTCGATGCTCTCCATCGGCACCACGAGCTCGGCCACGCCCGGTCCTGCATCGTCGACCTCGTCGAAGTCGTCGACGCTGACCGGATGGCTCGCCTGCTCGGTGAGGTTCGACGGTGCCCGCCACTGAATCCGCGGCGGCTCAGCGAGCTGACGACCGCCGAACTCCGCCAGCCACGCGGCGACCAGCGCCAGGTTCTCCCGCCAGCGTGACTCGGAGATCGGCGGCAGGATGCTGTCCCACAGGGAGAGGAACGTGCCACGCAGCTGCAGCTGCCCGTACGGCCGAGCCAGGAACCACAGGTGCAGGTGCGCCGAGCCGTCCCCCCATCGGTTCACGTGAACCCGGGCCACGCCGTCGAGCGACCGGATCGCCCGCTCGAGCCGGACGGTCATCACGCCAAGTTCGGCCGCGAGCAGGTTCGGCAGATCGCCGAGGTCGAAGTGGGACCGGGACTCCAGGATGAGGACCATCGGTAGCCCGGTCGGGCGGTCCATCGCGCGGACCCGCCAGCGTTCGCTGACCCAGATGTACGCGTCGTCCGGGGCGGAGCAGGACGAGCACTCCGCCGTGCCCTCACCCTTGCGAGGCGGTTCGACGTCAACCGGGTCGTCGAGTCGCTTGACCCGCAGGTCGCCCTCGAAGGGGAAGGATGGCCATCGCGCGAAGTCGGGAACCGAGGCAGGGGTGTCTGGCACGACGCTGACCCTAACCGAGTCTGCGCCGCCTGTCGTTCCCCGTTTCGGCCGGCCCGCAACTCTCATCCGGAGGGACGACCGGTCTCTGGTCAGCAGCCGGCCACGGCCCGCCGTCCCCGTTTTCCACAGGAGTTATCCACAGGGCGACAGCCCGGTCTACCCGCTGTTTCACGTGAAACGAGGCACCCTGTGGAAAACGCCTGTGGAAAACGCCCGGCCCCGTACCGGATCGATCCCGGGACACCCGGGACCCGCCCGGTCGGCGGCGGATTCACCTTGGTGCCTCCGGTGGCCCGGTCTTCTCAACGATCCATCGGCCGAGTGGTAACCGGGCTCGGCGAGCCGTTTGGCGCCGCCCGAAACAGCCGTAGGTCGGCCCTCGGGGCGGGCCGGGCGAGACCGTCGTTCCGGTTCCACGTGGAACATCTCCACCGGGCGGGTGCCTCCACCGGCCCCACCGGGCAGCTACCGGGCCGGGTGGCGGCCCCCACCGGCCCACCGTTTCACGTGAAACGAACCGCGCGGTCGCCTCCGCCCGGCCGACCGGCGAGAAGCGGGTGCCGGCTCCGGGTGGACTGCCGGCGAGGGTGGACCGGCCGGCAAGGGCGGGGTCCGGGGCGTTGCAGCGGCGCGGGCAGGGACCGCAGGAACAAGGGCTGGTGTTTCACGTGAAACACCAGCCCTTGCGAGGACATGCCATCTGCCGGGCCGGCGGACCGGCCCGGCAGATCAGTCGACGGCCCCAGAGGAGTCATCCCCGTCGCCCACTCCGATGATCCCGACGATCCGCTCCAGGTCGTCTACCGTGGCGAACTCGATCGTGATCTTGCCCTTGCTCCGCCCGATGTCGACCTTGACCCGGGTGTCGAATCGGTCGGACAAGCGATCGGCGAGATCGGTGAGGGCCGGGGCGTGGGCCTTCGGGCGTCGCTGCGGACTGGCCGTACGCTTCGCCGAGTCCTCGGTTCCGGCGAGTGCCACCAGTTCCTCGGTGGCCCGGACCGAGAGCCCTTCGGCGACGATGCGTAGCGCTAGGGCGTCCTGGGCGTCGGAATCGTCGAGGCTGAGCAGCGCCCGGGCGTGACCGGCCGACAGCACTCCGGCGGCCACCCTCCGCTGCACCTGAGCCGGCAGATTCAACAGCCGGATCGTGTTGGAGATCTGCGGCCGGCTCCGGCCGATGCGCCTGGCGAGTTCTTCGTGGGTCGCCCCGAACTCGTCGAGCAACTGCTGGTACGCGGCCGCCTCCTCGAGCGGGTTGAGGTTGGCCCGGTGGATGTTCTCCAGCAGCGCGTCCCGGAGCATCGCGTCGTCCCTGGTGTCCCGGACGATCGCGGGGATGGACTCCCGGCCGATCGCCTGCGCGGCACGCCAGCGGCGTTCCCCCATCACCAGCTCGTACTGCTCACCGTCGTCCAGCTGTCGTACGACGATCGGCTGCAGGAACCCGACCTGCTCGATCGAGACCTTCAGCTCCTCGAGCGCCTCGTCGTCGAAGACCTGCCGGGGCTGCTTCGGGTTCGGCACGATCGCGGCGACCGGCAGCTCCGCGAACCGGGCACCGGGCACCGGCGACAGATCGGCGGGCAGCGGCGCAGCCGGTTCCGTCGCGACGGCAGCAGAGGTGCCGACGCTGCCGGAGACGGCTGCGGTGGCCGGTGACGGGGTCACCGGCGCCGAGGCCGGCTGTGCGGCACCCGGCTGAACCGGAGCGGTGGTGGGGATGAGGGCACCGAGCCCGCGCCCAAGCCCGCCCTTCGGACGGTTCTTCATGCCCTGCCTCCCGCTCCAACCACCGTGTCAGACATTGCGACCGACCCGAGCGACACCGCGCTCGGCGATTTCCTGGGCCGCCTCGAAGTAGCTTGTTGCACCCCGCGATCCGGGATCGTAGGTCATCACCGACTGGCCGTAGCTCGGTGCCTCCGAGACCCGGACGTTGCGGGGGATGACCGACTGGAGCACCTTGTCCCCGAAGTGGTTGCGCACGTCCTGCTCGACGGCGTCAGCCAGCCGGGTCCGGCGGTCGTACATCGTGAGCAGGATGGTGGAGACGTCCAGCGTCGGGTTGAGATGCTGCCGGACCAGGTTGATGTTGTTGATCAACTGGTTTAGTCCTTCCAGCGCGTAGTACTCGCACTGGATCGGGATCAGCACCTCTTGCGCGGCGACCAGCGCGTTGACCGTCAGCAGACCCAACGACGGTGGGCAGTCGATGAACACGTAGTCCAGCTCGACCGGGTACGCCGTGATGGCTCGGGACAGCCGGGACTCCCGGGCCACCACGGAGACCAGCTCGATCTCGGCCCCGGCCAGATCGATCGTCGCGGGAACGCACCAGAGGTCTGGTATCCCCTCGACCGGCTGCGCCACCTCGGTCAGCGGGACGTTGTCGATCAGGCAGTCGTAGACGTCCGGTACGCCTGCGTGGTGCGGGACGTTGAGTCCGGTCGAGGCGTTGCCCTGTGGGTCGAGGTCGACAACCATCACCCGGTTCCCGTGCAGCGCCAGGGCCACCGCGAGATTCACCGTAGTGGTCGTCTTACCGACGCCCCCCTTCTGGTTGGCCACGCACATCACCCGGGTCCGGTCCGGCCGGGGCATGGTCACCTCGCCGCTGGGGTTCAGAATCTGCACGGCGCGCAAAGCCTCCATTGCCAAGGGGGGATCATCCTCTTCCCGATTCGGTGTTTCACGTGAAACGTACGGCTCGTCGGCGGCCGGGGAGGTCGGGTTGGGCGCCGGTTGCTCCGGCGTCGGGGGTGCGGCACCGACCGACGTGTCCGCTACGAGCGGCACGCCGGCCCGGGTCGGGTCGCCCGGCGTTGCGGGCACCGGCGTTGTGGGCACCGGCACCGTCGTGGGCGGCTGAGGTGCCCCACTGACCGGCACCGCCCCGCCCTCCGGCCAACCCGGGTGGTACGCCGTTTCACGTGAAACCAACGTGGGGTCGCCGACACCGTGGCGCTCGCCGGTCAACCGCGGATCCTCGTAACTACCGTTGTCATGCACCGTGTCATCCCTGCCCGCGTTGGATGGATCGGCACCGCCAGCGCTCACGACCGCGCTTCGGGCGTGGCGTGCGGACCGGCACGGGGCGGCAGGAGTCGTGCAACTTCGCGTTGCCGCCCGGTCCAGACTATCGACGCGCGGTCAGCCTACGGGGATCAGGGCCGGTGTGGCCACGGCCGACTGTCCGACGTGTCGCAGCCTTCACGTCGTTCCACTCCGCCATCAGGGCGGGTTCGGCAGTCACCCCCGGGTCCGCCGCGACGAACGCGGCCGTACTCGGTCGCCGCGTTCCGAGCGGCGTCGACCACCCGCCCCGGGCACCGGAGCGGACCGCTCGATCTCCACCACGGTGGTCGGCGGGTCGAGCCATCGTTCGCCGCAGCGACGCAGCACCGGATCACCGCCACCCGACCGAACCACCGCCGATCGGTGCTCGGTGATCTCCGCCCCGGCCGAATCGCCCTTCATGGCGAGTAGCCGCCCACCGGGCTCGACCAGCGGTAGACACCAGCCGGCCAGCCGGTCGAGTGGGGCCACCGCCCGCGCGGTGACCACCGGTGCCGCACCGTCGGGGAAATCCCGGCGCAGTTCCTCGGCCCGGCCACGCAGCACGTCGACCCGGTCGGTGAGGCCAAGGACCGACACCGCCTCGACGAGAAAAGCGGTACGCCGGGCCAACGGCTCAACCAGGATGACGCTGAGATCCGGCCGCGCCACGGCCAGGACCAGCCCGGGTAGACCGGCCCCGGATCCGACGTCCAGCACCGTCGCTCCGTCGGGCACGAGTTCGCCGACGACCGCGCAGTTCAGCAGGTGCCGTTCCCAGAGCCGGGGCACCTCGCGCGGCCCGATGAGTCCACGGAGCAGTCCTTCCGAGGCCAGCAGGCCGGCGTACCGGACCGCTAGCCGCAGCTGCTCGGCACCGAAAATCTCGCGGGCGGACTCGGGGGGCGACGCCAGCGTGGCCGGTCCTGACGGAACGGGCGCTCCCGACGGAACCGGCCCGGACGGGTTCCCGTCCGGGCCGGTAGCCACCCGATCAGTCTGCTCGGGCAGATCGGTCATCGTGCTCAGTCGGCCGGCCGGACGACAATGCGCCGGGTCGGTTCGACACCCTCGGACTCGCTCAGCACGCCGTCGAGCGCATTCACCACGTCGTGTACGCACTTGCGCTCGAAGGCGGACATCGGCTCCAGCCGCACCGGCTCGCCGTACTCCTTGACCTTCTCCACCGCGTTCTTCGCCACCGCGGCCAACTCCTTGCGCCGGTTGTTCCGGTAACCGCCGACGTCCAGCAGTAGCCGGCTGGGCGATCCGGTCTGCCGGAAGACCGCGAGCCTGGTCAGCTCCTGGAGCGCCTCCAGGGTCGCACCCCGCTGCCCGACCAGGGCACTGAGCTGCCCGCCGACCACCTCCACCACGGGACGGCCGCCGGAGACCAGCTCGTCGATGTCGCCGTCGTAGTCGAGGATGTCCAGCAGTCCCTCGACGTAGTCGGCGGCGATTTCGCTCTGCTGGAACAGGTCGTTGTCGGTGGCGGCGGAAGCGGGCGCTGACGCGTCCTTGCCGGCCGCGTCCTCGTCAGCCTCGTCGGTGCCCGCGTCGTCGGCGTCACCGGGACGGTCGTCGGCGCTGTCGGCGGCCCGGGCCGGGACAACCTCCTCGTCGACAGACGGGTCGGCACTGGGCAGGCTGGTATCGGTCACGGTGTCATCTCCGTACTCGCTCGGCGGAACCGGTCGGTCCGCTGGTTACCGAGGACCGGCGGACGGGCGCCGTGCCCTCGGGAGGTCTACGTTGCCGCCGTTGCGGCTGTGCGGGACGCCCCGCCGGCCACCGGGAAACGCCCGCCAGCAGGAGCCGGCCGCCGGGACGCCTGCCCGGTCAACCCGGACGCTTCGCCGGCCGCCGCTTCTTCGGGTTGACCGGCTTGGCACCAGGCTTGGGCTTGAGACCCTCGCGGACCGGGGCCGGCTCCGGGGCAGCGGCCTCGGCACCGTTGCCGCGTCGGGCGAAGACACCGGCCGACTTGGGCTTGGCGTCGGTCGTGCCGGGCTTGCGTGACTGGCCGGCACCGGACTTCGCCGCCGGCCGGCCGGCCGATTTCGACGTCGAGGTCGACTTCGTAGCGGGCTTCCCCTTGCCGGCCGGCATCGGCGGCGGCGGGAACTTGCGCAGTACCCACTGCTGCTGGCCGAGGGTGACCATGTTGTTCACCACCCAGTAGATGATGACGCCGATCGGGAAGATCGCGCCGGAGATGAGCAGCGAGGCCGGGATGCCGTAGAGCATCAGCCGCTGGATCATCTTCTGCTGCGGGTCCTCCGCCCAGCCGGTCTTGAGGATCATCTGTCGGCTGGTCAGGTAGGTGGTCACGATCATGACGATCACCAGGATCCCGGCGATCACCTTGACCGTGGTGCCGCTGGCACCCATCGCCGCCAGCTCGTCGGCCGTCGAGCCGAACCGCCCGGCGATCGGCGCGGTGAACAGACTGGCCCGGGAGGCATCGTAGAACTGGTCCGCGGTCCAGCCGTACAGGTCGACGTTGCGGGTCTGCTCCGGGTTGAGCCGGCGCAGGATGTGGAACAGGCCGAGGAAGACCGGGATCTGCAGGAACATCGGAAGGCAACCCATCAGCGGGTTGGCCTTCTCCTTCCGGTACAGCTCCATCATTTCCTTCTGGAGCGTCTCCCGGTCACCCTTGTGCTTCTCCTGCAGCTCCTTGACCTTCGGCTGCAGCGCCTGCATGGCCCGCTGTGACTTGATCTGCTTGACGAAGACCGGGAAGAGGATCACCCGGACCGTGACCACCAGGAAGATGATGGCCAGGATCCACGACCAGTTGGTGCCGAGCACCTCGGTCGACGGCACACCGATCCGGTCCCAGGCCGAGTGCCAGAACAGGAGGATCCACGAGATGGCCCAGTAGATCCAGTCGAGACTCAATTCGGGACTCCAGTCGCATCGGCACGGCGGCCGCCCGGCATCGGTACCGGGTCATATCCACCGGGGTGGAAGGGATGACAGCGCAGCAGGCGCCAACCCGCCAACAGCACCCCCCGAAGTGCTCCGCGCCGGGCGATCGCCTCCTGGGCGTACGCGCTGCACGACGGGTAGAACCGACAGCGGGCCGGCAGAGCCGGGCTTATCCAACGACGGTACGCGACGATCGCACCTGTCAGCAGGCGGCCACCCGGTGTCGCGGGGCGAGGTAGGTCGTCGGAGGCGGTCATCGGGCGTCCCCCGCTCTGGCCCGGGTCCGGGGTCCGGTGCGCGGCACGCCGGACGGGCGATCACCGGAGGTGCCGCGGGAACGGCGGTCGGCGGCGCGGACCGCGGCGGACAGCGCGGCGTCAAGGTCGACGGCCAGCCCTGCCGAGGAGGCTCCGGCGGCCGGCGGGAGGGCCCGGACGACCAGCAGGGCACCGCCCGGTAACGCTGCCAGCCGGGACCGGACAAGGTGTCGGAGCCGACGACGCACCCGGTTGCGGGTCACCGCGTTGCCGACCGCCTTGGAGACGATGAAGCCGGCCCGGGCACCGGAGCCACCGGTCGGCCCCGGTTGGTCGCCCGGCACCGCAGACGGCAGCAACAGGTGTACGACGAGCGAGCCACGGCCGGCCCGCCGACCCATGCGTACGACCTCGGTGAAGTCGGCACGATTCCGTACGCGCTCAGCGGCGGCCAGCATGGCGGTTAGATCTCCACGACGCCCGCGAAGACCATCAGGCGGACAGGCGGGCGCGGCCCTTGGCGCGGCGGGTGGAGAGGATGGCACGGCCGGCACGCGTACGCATCCGCAGCCGGAAGCCGTGGGTCTTGGCACGCCGGCGGTTGTTCGGCTGGAAGGTGCGCTTGCTCACGTCAGACTCTCCGTCAGGTGTGGCTCCCGGCCGGCGGCCCGGAGTCAGATGATCAGACCGGCTGTCGGTCAGGCCGGCGGTTGGTCAGATCCGGCCGTTGGTCGGGCCGGCGGTTGGTCAGAACCGGCGGTGCAGATCTGATCCGGCCCGTTGGTCAGGCGACGGTGCAGGTCTGCGCCAGCGCGTCGTGAGGGCACAACGCACCCGACTAGCTTATCAGAGGGGACCAGCGCCGACGGCTGGCCCGCCGCCGGCCACCGCCGGTGATCCGGCCGTGGAGCGACGCGGCCAGTGCCGCTACACGGTTTTCACCGGAACCGACAACGGGGACCGGCGACCGCCGGTTGAACGGTTGTGGACAACGCTGTTAGCGTGCCCGATTGCCGGTCAAGCATCAGGCAGCACCTGGCACCGCTTCATCGGTACGAACCAGGCAGCCGGGCCGGTCGCCCGCGACGGTGATCGACACCGGGCGCCGAGCCGGCAGGGGGCAGGTTCGGCGGACGACGGGGAGCCGCGGTCAGCAGTACACACAGGTTGTGGATAACTTGTGGATGACGGTCAGTTCAGCGGCCCGCAGCATGGCTCGTCGTACCTGTTCGAGAGCGGGACCGATCCCGACCGGCGGCCGACACAGAGACAGTGCCGGCGGCCGGGTACTCGGATGCGATGGGGGTGGCGCTACGGTGGCCGAGACGATAGACCTCGGCGCGGTCTGGTTGGCGACCACGGACGAGCTGGCGGACGAGATCGTCTCCGCCCAGCAGCGGGCCTATCTGCGGCTCACCCGGCTGCGCGCCATCGTCGAGGACACCGCGCTGTTGTCCGTACCCGACGCGTTCACCCGCGACGTCATCGAATCGCGACTGCGCCCGGCGATCACCGAGGCGCTGTCGCGGCGGCTCGGCCGACCGATCCAGGTGGCGGTCACCGTCCGTCCGCCGGAGGACGGTCAGGGTCGACCGGTCGGCACGGTGTACGGCACCGCGACCGTCGAGACCCGGCTGCACCACCCGGACGAGCCCGACCCACGGCTGGGCCCGCCCCCGCCCGGACCGGACCATCGCGACACCGACAACCACCGCTGGGACCGCGAGGGCATTGCCGGACCCGAGGCGCCGGAGCCGGTCAGCGGCGTGCCGGACACGCCCGACGGACCCCGTGCGCCGGAGCACCGCGTCGGCGTACCCGAGGCATTGGACGGCGCCACCGGCCGGCTGCCGGTGGTGCCGGCGGCCCGGACCGGCGACCAGGGCGCGCTCTTCGGTGACGACTACGCCGCCGGACCGCCAGGTCCGCAACGGCTCGACCACGACCTCGAACCGCCCGCGCAGCAACGCCCGGCCCGGCCGCCGACCGACTACCGCCCACCGGACCAACGGTACGGCGGCGTCGGCGACAGCCTGCCGACCAGCCCGCCCGACAGCGGCCCGGGGCGGGGTGGGCTGGACCACCGCGGCACCGGCCGGGACGACCGCCGGCTGACCGGACCGGGGGTGGACACCGGCGGAAACCGGCTCAACCCGAAGTACATGTTCGAGACGTTCGTCATCGGCTCCTCGAACCGGTTCGCGCACGCCGCGTCGGTCGCGGTGGCCGAGTCACCGGCGAAGGCGTACAACCCACTGTTCATCTACGGCAGCTCGGGGCTGGGCAAGACTCACCTGCTACACGCCATCGGTCACTACGCCACCACCCTCGGACACGCCCGGTCGGTGCGGTACGTGTCGACCGAAGAGTTCACCAACGACTTCATCAACTCGCTGCGTGATGACAAGACCAGCGCCTTCCAGCGCCGCTACCGTGACGTGGACATCCTCCTGATCGACGACATCCAGTTCCTGGAGAACCGGGAGCGGACCCAGGAGGAGTTCTTCCACACCTTCAACACGCTGCACAACGCGAACAAGCAGATCGTGATCACCTCGGACCGGTCACCGAAGCAGCTCGCCACCCTGGAGGATCGGCTGCGGACCCGCTTCGAGTGGGGGCTGCTCGCCGACATCCAGCCGCCCGACCTGGAGACCCGGATCGCCATCCTGCAGAAGAAGGCGGCCCAGGAGCGGCTGTACGCGCCCCCGGACGTGCTGGAGTTCATCGCGTCCCGGATCGCCAACTCGATCCGGGAGCTGGAGGGCGCGTTGATCCGGGTCACCGCATTCGCCAGTCTCACCCGGTCACCGGTCGAGCTGAGCCTGGCCGAGGAGGTCCTGCGGGACTTCATCCCGGACGGCGCCGGCCCGGAGATCACCGCCGACCAGATCATGGTGGCCACCGCCGACTACTTCGGGGTCAGCCTGGAGGACCTGCGCGGTCACTCACGTTCCCGGGTGCTGGTCAACGCCCGCCAGGTCGCCATGTACCTGTGTCGCGAGCTGACCGACCTGTCGCTGCCCCGGATCGGACAGGCGTTCGGTGGCCGGGACCACACCACGGTGATGCACGCCGACCGCAAGATCCGGCAGCAGATGGCGGAACGCCGGTCCCTCTACAACCAGATCGCCGAGCTGACCAACCGGATCAAGCAGATCGCCTGACGGCCCGCCGATCCGGCGGCCGGGCCGTGCGCCAAGCCGTGCGCCGGTCCGTGCGCCCTTTCGTGCGCCGTTGATCCGGCGGATCACTCACAGGTTCATCCACAGGTTTTCCACCGCGGCCGCTGCCGGACGGTGGATGACACCTGCATCCCGCCCGCCCGGTTGTCCACAGGCTGTGGACAACTATTGGGGAAACCGCTGTGGACAATCACTCTCAGTCACAGCTTGTCCACAGGCCCGCCACCTCCTGTGGGGATCCTGTTGAAGGTTCTGGGGACGACGGACCGGCATGGTGCCGGCACCTTGTCCACAGCTGGGGACGAACCCTCGGGATAACCGGTGGACAACCGGTGGATAACTCGGCACGGCTGTGGGCAGCCGGGCAGCCTGTGGATAACAACCCCGGTTGTACCCAGCCCTCTCCACAGGTAATCCACCGCCATCGAACCCACCTGACCTGCGTAAACGCGAGATGTCCACAGAGTGCACAGCCCCGATGAAGACGATGAGATTTATCTTCTAGACAACAAAAACCAATCACCGGCGTTGGGGATAGGTGTGGATGCAGCCGACCCGCCGCACCTGCCGGTCCGGTCAACCGGCAGAAGTCCGGGGCCGGACGCACGGGCCCGGCGGTCTGGCCTATCGTTCGGTGAGGTCCGTCGACCGATGACGGTCGAGCCGCCCAGGGACCGCCTCGGGTCCGGCACCACCGAAGATCGTTCGATCGAGTCGACGCGGAGGCACGGCATGAAGTGCGGAGGCATGGGATGAAGTTCCGGGTGGAGCGCGATGCGCTCGCCGACGCGGTGGCCTGGACGGCCAAGAGCCTGCCGAACCGGCCGTCGGTGCCGGTGCTGGCCGGCGCGATGCTCCGGGTCACCGACGGTTCCCTGCAGGTCTCAGGATTCGACTACGAGGTTTCCAGCCAGGTGACCGTCGACGTGCAGGGTGATGCCGACGGCTCGGCCCTGGTCTCCGGTCGGCTGCTCGCCGAGATCACCAAGTCGCTTCCGGCCAAGCCGGTCGACATCGCGGCGGTCGGTGCGCATCTGGAGCTGGTCTGCGGCAGCGCCCGGTTCACCCTGCCGACCATGCCGGTGGAGGACTATCCGACCCTGCCCGAGATGCCGGCCAGCGCCGGCCGGGTCGACGCCCCGACGTTCGCCGCCGCGGTCGCCCAGGTCGCGGTGGCCGCTGGCCGCGACGAGACGCTGCCGATGATGACCGGGGTCCGGGTCGAGCTGGAGGGCAGCCGGCTCGCCATGCTCGCCACCGACCGGTACCGGCTGGCCATCCGGGAGATCGACTGGCAGCCGGACGATCCGGAGATCAGCCTGAACGCGCTGGTGCCCGCCCGCACCCTGGCCGACACAGCCAAGACGCTCGGGCCGATCGGCGGCGAGGTCACCATCGCGTTGGCGCACGGCGGGGCCGGCGAAGGCATGATCGGGTTTGCCGGCGGCACCCGCCGGACCACCAGCCGGCTGCTGGACGGTGCCAACTACCCGCCGGTCCGGTCGCTCTTCCCGAGCAGCCACAACGCCGAGGCCCGGGTGGCCGTGAGCACTCTCGTCGAGGTGGTACGCCGGGTCGCCCTGGTCGCCGAGCGCACCACCCCGGTGCTGCTCAGTTTCAGCGCGGACGGGCTCGTGGTGGAGGCCGGCAACACCGAGGAGGCGCGGGCCAGCGAGGCGATGGAGGCCGCGTTCACCGGTGAGCCGCTGACCATCGGGTTCAACCCGCAGTACCTGATCGACGGCCTGCAGAACCTCGGCTCGGCCACGGCGGTGTTCACCTTCGTCGACGCGTTCAAGCCCGCGGTGATCTCACCGGCCGGCGAGGACGATCAGATCATCCCCGGCTACCGCTATCTGATCATGCCGATCCGGGTAACCCGGTAACACCGGGACACCCGGTGGGCGACGATCGGGCAGCGACGAAGGGGGCACACCGTGCAGTTGGGCATCATCGGCCTGGGCCGGATGGGCGGCAACATGCGGGACCGGCTACGCGACGCCGGTCACCAGGCGTACGGCTATGACCGGGACCCGGCGGTCAGCGACGTTGCCAGCCTCGCCGAGCTGGTCGACCGGCTCGGCGCCCCGCGGGCCGTCTGGATGATGGTCCCGGCCCAGGTGACGTCGTCGGTCGTCGATGAGCTGTGCGGCCTGCTCGACGCCGGCGATCTGGTGATCGACGGCGGCAACTCGCGGTTCAGCGACGACGGGCCGCGCGCGGCCCGGCTGGCCGAGCACGGCGTCGGCTACCTCGACGTCGGGGTGTCCGGCGGGGTGTGGGGCCGGCAGGCCGGGTACGGGCTGATGGTCGGCGGCGACGCCGAGCACGTCCAGCGGATGATGCCGATCTTCGAGACGCTCAAGCCGCCGGCGGAGCACGGCTTCGTGCACGCCGGCCCGGTCGGTGCCGGACACTACGCGAAGATGGTGCACAACGGCGTGGAGTACGCGTTGATGCACGCCTACGCCGAGGGCTACGAGCTGATGCTGCAGAGCGAGTTGATCACCGACGTGCCCGGGGTGATCAAGTCCTGGCGCGACGGCACCGTGGTCCGGTCCTGGCTGCTGGATCTGCTGGACGCCGCGCTCGACGAGGACCCGCAACTGGCGGCGCTGCGGGGGTACGCCGAGGACACCGGCGAAGGGCGCTGGACGGTCGACGAGGCGATCCGGCTCGGGGTGCCGATGAACGTGATCGCGGCCTCGCTGTTCGCCCGGTTCACCTCACGGCAGGACGACTCCCCGGCGATGAAGGCGGTCGCCGCCCTGCGCAACCAGTTCGGCGGACACGCCGTGCAGTCCAGCCCCTGACCTCCGTGTACGTCCGCCGTCTCGAACTGATCGATTTCCGCTCGTACCAGCGGGTCGAGCTTACCTTCGAACCGGGTGGCAGCGTGCTGGTCGGGCCGAACGGGGTCGGCAAGACCAACCTCGTCGAGGCGCTCGGCTACCTGGCGACGCTGGGTAGCCACCGGGTCGCCACCGACGCGCCGCTGGTCCGGGTCGGCGCCGACTCGGCGATCATCCGCTGCCTGGTCGTGCACGACCAACGGGAGCTGCTGGTCGAACTGGAGATCGTGCCGGGTCGGGCCAACCGGGCCAGGCTGGGCCGGTCGCCGACCCGCCGGGCGCGGGAGGTCATCGGTGCGCTGCGGCTGGTGCTGTTCGCCCCCGAGGATCTGGAGATCGTCCGGGGCGACCCGGCCGAACGCCGCCGCTACCTGGACGAGCTGCTGGTCACCCGGCTGCCCCGGTTCGCCGGCGTACGGGCCGACTACGACCGGGTGGTCAAGCAGCGCAACGCGTTGCTGCGCAGCGCGTACCTGGCCCGCAAGACCGGAGGTGACCGGGGCGGTGACCTGAGCACGCTGGACGTCTGGGACGCCCATCTGGCCCGGCACGGAGCCGAGCTGCTCGCCGGCCGGTTGGAGCTGGTCACCGCACTGGCCCCGCACGTGGCCAAGGCGTACGACGCGGTGGCGGCCACCAGCGCGGCGGCCGGCATCAGCTACCGGCCGTCGATCGATCTGCCGGATGCCGGGACGGTGCCGCCGGCGGCGGACCGGTCCGCGCTGGAGTCAGCGCTGCTGGCCGCGCTCGGCGAGGCCCGCCGCAGTGAGGTCGACCGCGGCGTCACCCTGGTCGGCCCGCACCGCGACGACCTGCATCTGACGATCGGCAGCCTGCCGGTGAAGGGGTACGCCAGCCACGGCGAATCCTGGTCCTGCGCGCTGGCGCTGCGGCTGGCCGCGTACGACCTGCTCCGCACGGAAGGCATCGAGCCGGTCCTGGTCCTCGACGACGTGTTCGCCGAACTGGACAGCGGCCGCCGGGAACGACTCGCCGAGTTGGTCGCCGGGGCCAGCCAACTGCTGGTGACCTGCGCGGTGGCCGAGGACGTCCCGGTAGCGTTGCGCGGGGCACGCTTCGAGGTCAGCCGTGGGGAGGTACGCCATGTCGGATGAGCCGCAGCACGGTGAGCCGGCGCAGGCTGCCGACCAGCCGCCGATCCTGCCCCCGCCGTCGACCGGTCCGCAGCTGGCCAGGGCGGTGCTGGACGCGGCCCGCGCCCGTCGGGAGGCGAACCGGCCCCGCCGCCGGACCGGTGGCGGCAGCGACGCGGGGGGAGCCGGGTCGGGCGGCCGACGACTGCGCGGCTACTCGGGCCCAGGGCCGGACCCCCGCGATCCCCAACTGTTCGGCGACGTGCTGGCCCGGCTGGTCAAGGCGCGCGGCTGGCAACGGCCGGCCGCCGAGGCGACCGTCTTCGGTGCCTGGGAACGGGTGGTCGGGCCGGAGGTGGCCAAGCACAGCCGCCCGGTCAAGTTGGAGAACGGCGAGTTGACGGTCGAGGCGGAGTCGACCGCGTGGGCGACCCAGCTACGTCTGCTCGCCCGCTCGTTGCTGCGCCAGATCGCCGCCGAGGTCGGGCACAACGTGGTGACGAAACTGCACATCCACGGCCCGGCCGCGCCGTCCTGGTCGAAGGGTCCGCGGCGGGTCCGCGGTCGTGGCCCGCGCGACACGTACGGTTGATCCCACCCGGCCGGCCCGCTCCCTGGCCGCCGCCGGCCGCCCGGAAGACGCCGGCCGCCCGGGATCAGGCTTCCGCGTCGGCGTAGACGGCGAAGCCGCGGTCGGCGCAGCGGCGGTAGAAGCGGGACAGCACCGCCAGCTCCGACCGGGGGAAGCTCCACTGCGGCGCGTCACCGGCGTCGTCGCGTAGCGCGTCGAGCCGGCTGTCCAGCCAGCGCAGCTGCTGTTCGGCGAGCCGGGCCCCGGCGAGGGCGTCACGCAGCACCGCCCCGACCGTGTCGAAGGTGACGGTGTCGCCGTACCGGTCGTGGCCGTCGACGAACCGCTCCAGGCCGCCGGCGATCCAGGCACAGCCGTCCGGGTCGATCACCGGGTCCTCGTCCTCGGCGGCCGCCTCGGTGGCGTACAGCACTCCGGTCAGCCCCAGCAGCAGGTCCACCAGCTCGGTGTAGGCGGTGGCCCGGACACTGCCGGTCTTCGCGATGTAACCGGCGAGCGCGGCGGTCGGCGCCGCGACGTCGGCCTGCTCCGCCAGCTTGTCGAAGTCGACGAACTCGGCCGGTGCGACCGGTTCGTAGAACTCGCCGACCCGTGGCCATTGCACCGCGACGTTGTCCAGCCCCATCGCAAGCGTCACCCTTCTCCAGCTGGTGGCCCGGGTCGGGTGCGCATCCGCGATGCTGCTGCCCGGTGCGAGCCTGTGCGGTAGCGGCACTGTAGCGGCATCCGGGTAGTCGTTTCACCTTCAGGTGGCCCGGCGGGCCGCGTGACCGACGGCGCGGTGCCCCGTGGCCGTCCGAATGACGGATCTGGTGCGTGTGGGGGTGGTCGCGGTGGGTGGGGTGCGGCCGGCTACGAACCTCTCAGCCGCTTTACGGGGGTGCCGCGTCCCGGTTATGTCGGCTCGGCACAGTAGGATCGGAGACAGAGACGAGGGAGACCCGCGCGGCGCGACGATCCGGAGCCCGCCCGGCAGGATCACCGACGAGGTGACCGCCGGCAGCCGTGATCGCCGGACCGTACGGGGCCCAGCCGTTCGTGATCCGCGGGTCCGCTGCGGCGTACGGCGCGTTTCGCCACCCGTCGGCGATCCACCCGGAAGATGCGGGTTGTCGGCCATGGTGCCGGTTCGCGTCCGCCCGCCGTCGGAAGATCCGCCGAACCCCGCGTCCCTGTGCCGTCGCGGCCCAGGTGTGCGAGAAAGTGGCTGAGGGTGTCAGCGCAGAACAACCAGGAGTACGGCGCCGAGTCGATCACCGTGCTGGAGGGTCTCGAGGCGGTCCGCAAGCGACCGGGCATGTACATCGGTTCGACCGGTGAGCGCGGCCTGCACCACCTGGTCTGGGAGGTCGTGGACAACGCGGTCGACGAGGCGCTGGCCGGGCACTGCGACACCATCGAGGTGGTGCTGCTCGCCGACGGCGGGGTGCGGGTCACCGACAACGGCCGCGGTTTCCCGGTGGACCTGCATCCGAAGCTGAAAAAGCCGGGTGTCGAGGTCGCCCTGACCGTGCTGCACGCCGGCGGCAAGTTCGACGGTAAGGCGTACGCGGTCTCCGGTGGCCTGCACGGGGTCGGCGTCTCGGTGGTCAACGCGCTCTCCGTGAAGATGGAGGTCGAGATCCACAAGGCCGGCCACGTCTGGCGGCAGCAGTACGCCAACTCGAAGCCGACGCCGCTGGACAAGGGCGAGACGACGAACCGGACCGGGTCCGCGGTCGCCTTCTGGCCGGATCCGTCGATCTTCGAGACCACCGAGTACGCGTTCGAGACGATCTACCGCCGCCTGCAGGAGATGGCCTTCCTCAACCGTGGGCTGACCATTCAGCTGCGCGACGAGCGGGTGGCCGACGACGACGGAAAGCACCGCGAGGTCACTTTCTGCTACAAGGGTGGTATTTCGGACTTCGTCCGCCACCTCAACGCCTCGAAGAACCCGATCCACAAGAGCGTGGTCGAGTTCGGCGCGGAGGAGGAGGGCATGTCGGTCGAGATCGCCATGCAGTGGAACGAATCGTACGGCGAGTCGGTCTACACCTTCGCCAACACCATCAACACCCACGAGGGCGGCACCCACGAGGAGGGCTTCCGGTCCGCGTTGACCAGCGTGGTCAACAAGTACGCCATGGACAAGAAGCTGCTCAAGGGCGACGAGAAGCTCTCCGGCGAGGACATCCGGGAAGGGCTCGCCGCGATTATCTCGGTCAAGCTGGCCAACCCGCAGTTCGAGGGCCAGACCAAGACCAAGCTGGGCAACACCCCGGTGAAGAGCTTCGTGCAGCGGGTCTGCAACGAGTGGCTCGTCGACTGGCTGGACCGTAACCCGGCCGAGGGCAAGATGATCATCACGAAGGCCACCCAGGCGGCCCGTGCCCGGATCGCCGCCCAGCAGGCCCGCAAGCTGGCTCGGCGCAAGTCGTTGCTGGAGTCCGGGTCGATGCCGGGCAAGCTGGCCGACTGCCAGTCCACCGACCCGCGCGAGTCGGAGGTCTTCATCGTCGAGGGCGACTCGGCCGGCGGCTCGGCCAAGCAGGGGCGGGATCCGCGTACCCAGGCGATCCTGCCGATCCGGGGCAAGATCCTCAACGTGGAGAAGGCCCGGATCGACCGGGTGCTGAAGAACAACGAGGTCCAGGCGCTGATCACCGCGCTGGGCACCGGCATCCACGACGATTTCGACATCGAGAAGCTGCGCTACCACAAGATCGTGCTGATGGCCGACGCGGACGTGGACGGCCAGCACATCCAGACGCTGCTGCTGACCCTGCTGTTCCGGTTCATGCGTCCGCTGGTCGAGTTGGGCCACGTCTACCTCGCAGCCCCGCCGCTGTACAAGATCAAGTGGAACCGGAAGGGCGACGACGCCCAGTACGCGTACTCCGACCGGGAACGCGACGGACTGATCGTGCTGCGCCAGCAGAAGAAGCCGAACGCCAAGCCGGACGACATCCAGCGCTTCAAGGGCCTGGGCGAGATGAACTACCCCGAGCTGTGGGAGACGACGATGAACCCGGCGACGCGTACGCTGCGTCAGGTGACTCTGGACGACGCAGCAACCGCCGACGAGCTGTTCAGCGTTCTGATGGGTGAGGACGTCGAGGCGAGGCGCTCCTTCATCCAGCGCAACGCCAAGGACGTCCGCTTCCTGGACATCTAGCCCCCCGCGCGGCCGGGCGACCCCCGAACCGGGGCCGGCCCGGCCGCGTCATCAGCAACTTCGCCAGCTTCCACAGCCGTTGTCCAGCACCGGTATGACGGTTTTAAAGGTTGATAAGGGTTAACTGTGACGGATACTCCCGAGTCCTTCGGCAGCGAGCCGGATCCCGTGGCAGCCGCCGCGGCCGCGGTCGCCCGCCACGATCGCATCGAGCCGGTCGGGCTGGAAGTCGAGATGCAGCGTTCGTACCTCGACTACGCGATGAGCGTGATCGTCGGGCGCGCGTTGCCGGACGTACGGGACGGGCTCAAGCCCGTACACCGCAAGATCCTCTACGCCATGTTCGACTCGGGCTACCGGCCGGACCGGGGCTACGTCAAGTGCTCCCGGGTCGTCGGTGACGTGATGGGCCAGTTCCACCCGCACGGCGACTCGGCCATCTACGACGCGCTGGTCCGGATGGCGCAGCCCTGGTCGCTGCGGTACCCGCTGGTCGACGGCAACGGCAACTTCGGCTCCCCGGGCAACGATCCGGCAGCCGCGATGCGCTACACAGAGTGCAAGCTCGACCCGCTGGCGATGGAGATGCTCCGGGACATCGACGAGGATACCGTCGACTTCCAGGACAACTACGACGGGCGGGCCAAGGAACCGGTGATCCTGCCGGCCCGGATCCCCAACCTGCTGATAAACGGCTCCGAGGGCATCGCCGTCGGCATGGCCACCAAGATCCCGCCGCACAACCTGCGGGAGATCGCGGCGGCGGTGCAGTGGTGCCTGGAGAATCCGGAGGTCGACGAGGCCACCACGCTCGAGGCGTTGATCGAGATCGTCAAGGGCCCGGACTTCCCGACCGCCGGTCTGATCGTCGGCACCACCCCGATCCAGGACGCCTACCGCACCGGTCGCGGGTCGATCCGGATGCGGGCCGTGGTCGAGGTCGAGGAGGACAAGAAGGGCCGGACCTCGCTGGTCGTCACCGAACTGCCGTACCAGGTCAACCCGGACAACCTCGCCGAGCGGGTCGCCGAGCTGATCAAGGAAGGCAAGATCGGCGGGATCGCCGACATCCGCGACGAGTCGTCCGGGCGTACCGGCATGCGGCTGGTGCTGGTGCTCAAGCGCGACGCCGTCGCCAAGGTGGTGCTCAACAACCTCTACAAGCACACCCAGTTGCAGGAGACGTTCGGCGCCAACATGCTGGCCCTGGTCGACGGGGTGCCGCGCACGCTGAACCTGGCGCAGTTCATCCGGTTCTACGTCGAGCACCAGATCGACGTGATCCGGCGGCGCACCGCGTACCGGCTGCGCAAGGCCGAGGAGCGGGCGCACATCCTGCGCGGTCTGGTCAAGGCGCTGGACATGCTCGACGAGGTGATCGCCCTGATCCGGCGGTCGCCGACGGTCGAGGACTCCCGGCAGGGCCTGATGCGGCTGCTCGACGTCGACGAGATCCAGGCCACCGCGATCCTGGACATGCAGCTGCGCCGGCTGGCCGCCCTCGAACGGCAGAAGATCATCGACGAGCTCGCCCGGATCGAGTTGGAGATCACCGACCTCAAGGACATTCTGGCCAAGCCCGAGCGGCAGCGGCGGATCGTCTCGGAGGAGCTCGGCGAAATCGTCGCCAAGTGGGGCGACGAGCGGCGGACGAAGATCGTGCCGTTCGACGGCGAGGTCTCGATGGAGGACCTGATCGCCCGCGAGGACGTGGTGGTCACCATCACCCGCACCGGGTACGCCAAGCGGACCAAGGTCGACCTCTACCGCTCGCAGCGCCGGGGCGGCAAGGGCGTCAGCGGTGCGACGCTGCGCCAGGACGACATCGTCAGCCACTTCTTCATCGCGTCCACCCATGACTGGATGCTGTTCTTCACCAACAAGGGCCGGGTCTACCGGGCGAAGGCGTACGAGTTGCCGGAGGCGTCGCGTACCGCCCGGGGCCAGCACGTGGCCAACCTGCTGGCCTTCCAGCCGGACGAACACATCGCCCAGGTCATCCGGATCCCGAACTACCAGGTGGCGCCCTACCTGGTGCTGGCGACCCGCAACGGCCTGGTCAAGAAGACCCGGCTGGAGGAGTTCGACTCCAACCGCTCCGGTGGCATCATCGGCATCAACCTGCGGGACGCCGACGAACTGGTCGGGGCGGCTCTCGCTGGCGGGGCCGACGACCTGCTGCTGGTCTCCAAGAACGCCCAGGCGATCCGGTTCACCGCGACCGACGAGGCGCTGCGTCCGATGGGGCGGGCTACGTCGGGGGTGATCGGGATGCGGTTCACCGATACCGACGAGCTGCTCGCCATGGCGGTCGTCCGGGAGGGGATGGACCTGGATGTTTTGGTCGCCACCAATGGCGGGTACGCGAAACGTACTCCGATCGAGGAGTATCCGGTGCAGGGCCGGGGAGGCAAGGGCGTGCTGACTGCCAAGATCACCGAGCGCCGTGGTGGTCTTGTCGGCGCGGTCGTCATCAGTCCGGACGACGAGCTCTTCGCGATCACCAGCAACGGTGGCGTGATCCGGACTCCGGTGAAGCCTGTACGACGTACCCGGGACCGGAACACAATGGGGGTCAAGCTCATGGACCTCCCAGACGGCGTGACCATCGTGGCCATTGCTCGCAATGCCGACGAGCCTGACGAACAGGACTAGTTGATGACGGAGACCCAGGCGAAGTCGGGGGGAACAGGATCCTCGGCGGCTCCGGTCGACGAGGAATCCGCCGCCGGAGGCACATCAACGGCCACCGGCCGCGCCGCTGTCGGCCGGGCCAGCGTGCCCGGTGATTCGCCGTCGCCTAAGTTCACCCGGGCGCCAGGGATGCCTCCCCCGCCCGACAGACCCGCCGACGACTCAGCCGGTGGCACCGGCGACTCCGCCGACGGTTCGACCCGCGCCGGCGGCACCGGCGACAGCGCCACTCAGCTCGGCGGCATCTCCGCCTCTTCCGGAAGGTCGGCACCTCCTGTGACGTCGGCACCTCCTGTTTCATCCGCTCCGCCGGCCAGCTCCGGCAGCGGATTCACCGGTGGAGCGCTCGGCGCCACCGCGGCAAGTGGCACCCGACCGGGCGGTGGGCTCGGACCCACCGGGCAGTTCGGCACCATCGGCGGCACGGCCCGGGTGGGTACGGCCACCCCCGGCTCGCGGACCGGGTTGGGTTCACCGACCGTACGCACGATCGGTGGTGCCGGTGCCGGCGTTGGCGCGGTCGGCGCGGCGCGGGTCGGCCCGGACGGTGCCCGGACCGCACGACCCGGGGTCAGCTCGGCTGCCTCGCGAGGGCCGCGTCGAGCTCGACTGAACCTGAAGCGGATCGACCCCTGGTCGGTCATGAAGTTCTCGTTCGCGGTCTCGCTGGTGCTGTTCATCGTGGTGATCGTCGCGACCTCGGTGCTCTACCTGGCGCTCGACGCGATGGGCGTGTTCCAGAGCGTCAACGCCAGCCTCGGTGACCTGATCGGCACCGGTGCCGGGGACGGTCCGAGCCTGCGGATCACCGCCCAGGGCGTGATCGGCACGGCGGCGCTGTTCGGGCTGATCAACGTGGTGCTCTACACCGCGCTGGCGACGCTCGGCGCGTTCATCTACAACGTCTGCGCCGACCTGGTCGGTGGGATCGAACTGACCCTGGCCGAGCGGGACTGACCTGGCCCACGCAGGGAAGTGGAGGACGGCCGGGCGGGTCGATACCCATTGGCCCCGGCCGTCCGCGATCCGGTAGTCTCCCCCATGGTCCGGCGCTCCGTTCGCCGGACGCCGGTGGCTTTCGCCCCGAGTTGGGGTGTAGGGCACGGGTGCGGTAACCTTGCTCGTCGCGTACGGGGCTATAGCTCAGTCGGTTAGAGCGCAGAGCTGATAACTCTGAGGTCGCTGGTTCGATTCCAGCTAGCCCCACTCCACGACAGTCGAGCGTAAGGGGACACGCCCCATGGTCAAGAAGATCCTCATCATCGCCGGCGTCATCGGCGTAGCCGCGCTGATCGCCAAGAAGGTCAAGGAAACCAGCGACGAGCGTGCCCTCTGGCATGAGGCGACCACCGCTCCTGACCTCCGCTGATCCACTCCTTTTCCCCGGACTGCGGTCGGCACCGCTGCGACGGGGACCGCTCGGGGCCATAGCTCAACTGGCAGAGCACTGCCTTTGCAAGGCAGGGGTTAGGGGTTCGAGTCCCCTTGGCTCCACACCTCGGTCGCCAGCATTGCAAGCAGGCGATCGCACCAGGCGGCGAATGGGGCACGAGCGTCGCGCCGTGGATGGACACGGTTACTCAAGATGACCACGCCGTAGCCACGGCTGGGCTCGAGCCACACCCGGTTGCCGACGAAACCAGAGCAGCCGTAGCCGTCCGCTCCGGCGACCGGCCCGCCCAGGCCTCTGGTCGGAGTGAGCCACCAGCCCAAGCCGAACCGCTCGGTGTCCCGGCCGGCAGCCCAGCACGACCGGGCCGCCGCATGCAGGTCCGGGCTTACGGCCTGCCCGGCCAGCCAGCTCCGCGCCGCCGAACTGACCAGCTGCAGCGTGCCGAACGCGCCGGCGTGCCCGGCGACACCGCCCATCGTCCAGGCGTTCTCGTCGTGGACCTCTCCGACGATGAGTCGCCGACGCCACGGGCAGTGTTCGGTGGCGGCGGCGCGGCCGGGGGCCCGCCCCATGTGCAGCCCGGTCCGGCGTCGGGCAAGCACGGTCAGCGATTCGTCAGCGAGATCCTCGACCATCGCACCGAGCAGTAGAAAGCCCAGGTCGCTGTAGACCACTCCCGGCTGGTCCGCCAGTTCGGTGCGTAGCGCCGCGTCCACGACCGCCGCGCGTCCGGTGAGGGTCCGGAAGAAGGGAACGGCGGCGGGTAGTCCGGACCGGTGACTGAGCAGGTCAGCGACGGTGGCCCCGCCGACCGGTCGGCCGACCGCCCGGTGCCAGCATTCAGCGAGCGGCTGTTCCAGTGCCAACCGACCGTCGGCCACCAGACTGAGAACTTCAGGCAGCGTGACCAGCGTCTTGGTGAGGCTCGCCAGGTCCCACCACTCGTCGGCAGCCGCCGGCCGGCCGACCGACAGGTCGGCGACGCCGTGCACCGCTCGGGCCAGTACGCCCTGCCGGTCGAAGACGCACACCGCGACGGCGGGCATCGGAGCGGCCCGCGCCAGCGCGGTTACCTGCTCCGCGAGGGACGTCACGGCGCTATGTTATTCACTGCCGAGGCGTCCCGACTGTGGTCGTCTGGCGTCTCGGTACTGTGACAGCCCTAGTCGCCGGTTTCTGGTGGCATCCGAGGAGCGCCCGTGCATCTGGAGGACTTGACAGGTCGGCAGGTCGCCGTCTGGGGTACTGGCCGGGAGGCGATCGCCGCCGCCGAGGCCATCGCCCCGTACGGTCCCGCACGGATGATCGCGGTACAGGACCGGACGACCTTCCTCGCCACCGGTTGGGACGGCCGACTCGCCGAGATCGCGCCGCTGTACGAGGGAGAGGCGGCCCACGACCAGCTCCGCTCGATCGACGTGATCGTCCGGTCGCCGATCATCGGCCAGACGCATCCCTGGATCGTGGAGCACCGTGCCCGGGGCGGGGTGGTGACCGGCGGCACCGCTCTGTGGATGGCCGACCACGCCACGCGTACCGTCGGGGTCACCGGTAGCAAGGGCAAGAGCACGACGACGACGCTGATCCACCAGATGTTGGCGGCGGTCGGTCGGCAGGCCACCCTCGGCGGAAACATCGGAGTGGCGGCGCTCGCCCTGCCCGAGTCGGAGCGGTACGTGCTGGAACTGAGCGTCTACCAGTGTGCCGACCTTGAGGACTCGCCCCGGGTGGTCGCGTTGACTTCGCTGTTTCAGGAGCATCTCGACTGGTCGGGCAGTGAGAGTGGCTACTACCGCGACAAGCTCAACGTGGCGATGCACGGTGCCGAGGTGGTCGTCTACAACGGCCAGGACGAGCGGCTGGCCGCCGAGCTGCACCAGTTGGGTGCCGGTCTCGAGCTGCCGCTGGTCGCTGGAAACCGGCCGGACTCGTTCCATGTGACCGAGCATCCCGACGGCCGGCGCTGGGTTTTCCTGGCCGGCGAGCCGCTGTTCCCACGCGACTTGTTCGCGCCGGTCGGGCGGCACAACGAGGGCAACCTCTGCGTGGCACTGGCCGCGGTGCAGGGGGAAGGCGTCGACTGCCTGACCCACCGCGACGACCTGGCCCGTGCCGTCGGGGAGTATGCGCCGCTGACGTACCGGATGACCGAACTGCCTGACCCGTCCGGGCTCACTTTTGTGGACGACTCACTGTCGACCATTCCGCAGTCGGCGATGTACGCGATCGAGGCATACGCGGACCGCCCGCTGACCGTGATCGTCGGCGGAAGTCTGGACCGGGCGGTGGACTACACCCCGCTGCGGGACTACCTGGAGCAGCGCAAGATCACGGCGACGTTGATCGGCCTGCCGGACAACGGTGACGTGATCCTCGACCTGCTGCGCGACCTGCCGGGCATCACCACATTGTCCACCGGCGATCTGGTGCACGCCGTGCGGTTGAGCCGCGAGGTCACCCCGGCGGGCGGCGTGGTGCTGCTGTCCCCCGCAGCACCCAGCTACGGACGGTACGACAACTGGGAACACAAGTCGCGGGTGTTCCGCGAGGCGATTCAGTCCACGGCGGCGTAGAGCAGTTGCATGGAGCGGATCGCCGAGCGGACCTCCTGCAGCACCTCGAACGTGTCGGCGGGCTGCACCCACCGGCTGGTCGCGGTCGCGAACCCGATCGTCTCGATCGTGGCACCGTAGCCGAGGCCGAGCACCCGTACCGCGTCACAGTGCTGGAAAGGCACGAACATGTCGGTCGTGACCAGCAGCAGCCGGGCGTCGCGGGCGGCTCCGGGCAGGAGTTCGGCCCACCCGACGAACGTGTCGGCCGTGTTGGCGCGCATCCCCGGCCGGGTCGACGGCGCGGCGAGTACCGACACCGGCGGCCGAACGTCGACATGCTCCCGTACCCACCAGCCGTCGCCGTCCCGGCAACTGGTTGGTTCACCGAGGCCGAACTCGCGGCGTAGCGATTCCGCCACCGCGTCGCCTTCGGTGGGACACGGCCGCAGCCCCAGCTCGCGGGTTGTCTCGGCCTGACCCACGAGCGGCCGGGTGCTGCCCAGCCCGGCCACGGCCGACACGCCGATTCCATCCCGCAGGACCGTCGTCGCGGCCAGGTGGGCCCGGGCCAGCATGGTACGGACTCCGCCGCCGAGGACGAGGACGTGGTCGTACCGTCGCTCCGCAGGCGTCGCGCAGTCGGCCAGGCCGAGGGCGGCGGTGGTCCGCCTGATCAGCGCGTCGAGTTCCGGCTCGAACTTCTCGCCGACCGCCTGGTGCCGTTCCTTCCCCTTGCGGTAGTCCCATCGGCTGGAGAAACGCGCGGCGTCGGCGAGCCGGTCGCCGAGCGGGGCGGCAGCCGGCAGCCGAAATCCGAACGCGGCCAGCAGGGCGGTCATCGCGGCCGAGCCCAGCCACCCGGCGATTCCCTCGGCCACACTGGCCCGGTCGTCGCCCGACCGGCACGACGGCAGAGGCGCGCGGGCGAAGTCGCTGGTCATCGTACGGCTGCGGGCGCGGAGACGGCCTGGTACAGCCGCATCATGGACAGCAGCCCGGAGCGGATCTCCTGCAGGTAGCGGTCCGGGTTGGTGGCGCCGGGCGCGAGCGGCACGCTCACCGCGCCAGGGTCGAAGCCGATGGTGTCGATTCCGCAGCCGTACCGCAGTGCCAGCATGCGCAGGGCGTCGGCGTGTTGAAACGGCACGTAGATCGGGGAGGTGACCACCAAGATCCGGTCGGTGGCGCGTAGGTCGACCCGCCGGGCCCAGAACTCGTAGGTGTCCGGGGTGTTGGCCCGGCGGGTGGCCGGTTCGCTGGACGGTGCGGCGAGCACCCGGACCGCCGTACCGGCCGGTGACCGGTAGGTGCGCATCGACCAGGAGCTGTGGTCGACCGGGCCGTCCGACGATTCGCGCTGCCCGGGTCCGTCGAGGCGGAACGCGGACCGCACCCCGGCGTCCATCGCGTCCACCTCGTACCCGCTGTCCGCGAGTCCGGGCAGTTCCCGTTCCGCCGTGGTCAGCGGCCGGAAACTGCCCAGCGCGGCCAGTTCGGCAACGGCGACCGCACCCTGATGGATCAGCCGCGCGGCGTACTCGGTGCGCTGCAGGCAGGCCCGGCCCAGGCCGCCGAGGACGAGCAGATGGTCGTACTCCCGGTGGGCCGGCAGCCGCGGCTCGACCAGTTGGAGGGCGGTTGCCGCGTCGGTCACCAACTGGGCGGTCGCCCGGTTGAAGTGGGGGGGTCTGACCTGGTCGCGTTCCACCCCGGCGGCCTTCTTCCGAAAGTCCCAGTGCTTACCGGAGAAGCCGTCCAACCAGGTCAGCAGCGGGCCGACGGCGGCGGCCGGCAGGGTGCCGCCGAACCTGTCGACGAGTGCCCGTATCGGCTCAGCGGACACCCAGGTCTCGATCTCGGCGGCGACCGTATCCGGCTGGAAGTTTGGCTCGCAGGCGGGAAGTGGGACGGGTGCGAAGCCGGACATGAATCCTCCACGCGGCATCGGGCGAGGCGCTCGGTCGCCACCGATAATAGGTGTCCCAGGGCGGCGTCTGGCCGCAGCCGAATCGCCGCGTCCGGAAGGTGAACTCAGTGGACATCGACCGGCGACTGAGCCGGTTCGGCTGATCGCCGGTCCGTCAGTAGACGTTGAACGTAGACGTCACCTGGGAGGTCGGCGGTCCATGACCGAGATCGATGTTCTCCGTGAACTCTGCTCCGACGTCCGTCGGAAGAGGATCCCCGTCAACGAGGCGTTGGTCGCTCGGATCGAGCATGACGTGGCGGCGTACCGCGACCGCCTGCGCGTCGCGCCAACCCAGTTGCCGCCGGCGGAGCTGAGGACGGCTCTGCGGCTGACCGGCTGGTTGATCTACGAGACGTCGCTGATGCTGCTGTGGAACGTTCCAGCCGAGATCGATGGGCTGTCGGAGCAGGCGCGGCGGGCGGCTGAGGCTGACGCGGCGCTGATCATCCGGCTCGCTACCGCCGCCAGATCGCTGCCGTGGCCGGAGTTCGCCCCCCGTGCCCTGGGCGCCATCCGGGCCCTGGCGCTGGTCAGGTCGAAGTGGAACGACTATGACGGCGCGTGGCTGCTGCACGAGGAAGTACGAACAAAGCATCAGTCGTACCGGGACAGTCTCGGCGCCGACCCGGCGGATGCGCGCCTGGTCCTCGACCTCGACGAAGTCCTGCTGCAACTGGCTCTCGCCGAGACCGGCACCGCCTGCCGGACCGCTGAACAGACGATCGGCCGTTGGCTCGAGAACTGGGGCGGCGCGGACGTGGCGACCGAGCGGCGGGAGGCCGACCGCTGGGTGCCCCGGATGTTCCGGCAGCTCTCCGACGGTGCCGAGGTCGGGAGGCGGGCGTTGGACATCGCCGACCGGATCTACCAGGAGTACGGATTCGTGGAGACGATCACCGAGGACCGGCTCATTCTGCGCACCGGGTTCCGCAACCCGGCGATCATGACGTGCCGGGCGTTGCTGTTGATGTACTCGCTCTGTCCGGCGATGCAGCGTCTCGGCATGCGGCCGCGCGGCTACGACACCTGGCCGGACTTCATGTCCTCGGTACGCCAGCGGTTCCACGAGACACTGGCGTACCTGGTTCGCCCGGCCATGCAGGCCGACGGCACCCTCGCCCCGCTGCTCGACGACCACGCCCGCACGATCGTGCAGTTCTGCCTGCACTTGGCGCTGTTGACCGCTTCGGAGACGCTCGAGGAGCCGCTGGTCGTGGATGACACGCTGACGCTGCACCGGCTCGACGACGAGGCCGCCCTGGCCATGTCGCGCTGGCTGGCGGAACCGGCCGGCGGCGACGGCAGGGTACGCGGCGACGCGAGCGTCGTCGGCTCCGCGTCGATGCCTCATTTCATCCGCTCGGTCGAGGCGTGCCGGGACGACGCCGGCGCGACCGCCAACTATCAACAGTGGCGACGGGACTGGACCGTGCTCGACCGGTACGGCCCGGGCCGCTGGACCAGCGTCGAAGCGCTGCTGGACCGGGATCCGGACGGCGGAATCTGGTGAACCGGCTTGCCCTGCTGATCGGCTCCGACCATGGCGGCCTGCGCGGTGTGCGGCACGATCTCGCCGCGATGACGCAGGCTCTGCGGGTACGCGGGTTCGACGTGCGTGAGTGCCCGCCGGCAGCGGCGACGAGGGCCGGGATCCTCGCCGCGTACGAAGGGATCATCGCCGACGCCGGGCCGGGCGACGCGGTCGTCGTCTACTACTCCGGCCACGGCGGCTCGACCGAGCCACCACAGACCGAGCCACCACAGCCCGAGCCACCACAGCCCGGGCCATCACGAACCAGACCTTCCCAGACCGAGCCGTCGTGGCCGGCCGATCTGCAGTACATCGTGCCGACCGACTACGACCAGTCGACCGCCGACGACTTCCGGGGCGTGACCGCCGCAGAGTTGTCCGTCCTGCAGTCCCGGCTGGTCGCGGTGACCCGCAACGTCACGGTGATCCTCGACTGCTGCCACTCCGGGCTGATGTCCCGCGACGTGAACCTGCGGCTGCGGGCGCTGCGCGGACCGGCACCGTACGCCTGGGTCCGCGCCCACCTCGACCGGATCCAGCTGCGTACCGATCTGCTGCCCGTCGAGAGCAACCCGCACGCGGTCCGCATCGTGGCCTGCGCACCCGGTCAGCGCGCGTTCGAACGTCCGGACAACGACGGGCTCTGGCGTGGCGTCCTTACCGCACAGCTGTGCCGGGCCCTCGCCGAGGCCGGCGACGCGCCGGTGACCTGGTCCGGGCTGCTCGACCAGATTCGCTACCGGGTGACCGGGCTGATGTTCGAGCAGCGTCCCGAGGCGGAGGGTCCGGCCGACCGGTTGCTGTTCAGCACCGAGCGCGCGGACCTGCTGAATTCCCTGCCGGTGACGCCGCTGGACGTGCCCGGCCGGGTCCGGCTGGACGCCGCCGCCCTGCTGCGGGTCCAGCACGGCGACGAGTTCATGATCATGCCGCCAGGTCGGGCAGCCGACGACCGGGCGCACCGGGTCGGCGATCTGACGATCGACCACGTGGCGCAGACGTCGGTCGCGGGCACGGTGAGCTTCGCCGCCGACTGGTCGGCGGTGCCGGCGGGGGCGCGGGCGGTACGCACCAGGGTGACCGCGCCGCAGATCACGGTGCGGGTGCCGACCGGCGACCCGCGCGGCGGGCAGGTGCTGGCGGCGCTGGAGTCGACGGTGCTGGCCCGCCCGGCCCGGCGCGGCGCCGAGTGGACGGCCGAGATCCGGTTCGACGACTCCGGCGGGGTGGTGCTCCGTGACCGGATCGGGCCGCTGCATCCGCCGTACCCGGATGACGCCCGGGGGTACGCCGACCTCGCCCGCGCGGTGCTGATCCACGCCCAGGCGACCCAGCTGCGGCGACTGATCGGTGACCCGTCCTACCCGCTGGGCACCGAGGTCACGGTGGACTGGGGCCTGGTCGTGGACGGTGCCGAGCACCCGCCGCCGCCCGCCGGTAGTCCGCTGACCCCGGCCAGCCGGATCTACGTGACCGTCCACAACCGGGGTGACCTGCCGGTGTACGTGTCGATGCTGGACATCGGGCTGTCCGGACGGGTCTCGCTGCTGATGCGGGGCACCCCGAGTGGCCGTCTGCTACCGCCACGATCCGGCTACACGTACGGCCGCGACGACGTTCGGCGGGAGCTGACCGGGGTAGGGCTGGCCTGGCCGACCGGACTTGACCCGGCGCATGCCCGGACCGAAACGATCCTGGTGGTGCTCAGCTCCGCGCCGCAGAGCCTCGCCGCGCTGGAGCAGCCCGAGATCGTCCAGACCCGGGAACCCGATCGCGGTCCCCGCCCGCCCGACCGTGATCACCGCGCACCCGTTGGCGGTTCCCGGCTGCGGGACCTGATCGACCAGATCGCCACCGGCGGCTCCCGCGAGATCGATCCGAATTGGCCGGACGGGGTGCGGTACGAGATCCACGGCATCGACTTCGAGATGACACCGAGTGTGGAGGAGCGCCCACGATGATGACCCCGCAGGAGCTGCGCGACCTGTGCACCGCGCTGCGAGCCAAGAAGCGCCGCACCGACAGCGAGCTGGTCGACCGGATCGAGGCGGACGTCCAGGCGTACCGCGACATCCTGGCCGCCCGGGCGACCCAGCTGCCGCCCGCCGAGCTGGCCGAGCGGCTCCCGCTGATGGGCTGGCTGATCTACGAGACGAGTTGGGACTGCGTCCAGCGGATCGAGGCGTCGTTCGACAGCGACGTCACCGCGCCGGATGTCCGACGACGGAGCGAGGCGGAGTTCGCCCTGGTCCGACGGATCACGGACGGTGCCCGTGGACTCCCGTGGCCGGAGTTCGCCCCACGGGCTCTCGGTGCGCTGCGCGCCCTCGCGCTGGCCGAGTCCAAGCGGGACACGGAGCGCGGCTACGACGTAGCCTGGACGTTGCACGCCGAGGCCCAGAAGAGGTACGTCGAGTTCCGCGACAGTCTCGGCGCCGGCGAGGACACCCAGCTGTTGCGGCTCCAGTTGGACGAGGTGTTCCTCCAGCTGGCGCTCGCCGAGACCGGCACGGCCTGCCGTACCGCCGAGCGGGTGATCGCCCGCTGGTCGGATCCGTCCGACGAGCCGGCGGCGTCGGGCCGGTCACCCGCCGAGGAGCGGCGGTGGATTCAGCGAATGTTCCGCGAGCTGACCGACGGCGTCGCCGTCGGGGAGCGGGCGATCGAGACGGCCGACCAGATCCGGAAAGAGTTCGGGTTCGCCGAGCAGGTCGACGAGCACCGGCTCACCCGGCACACCGCGTTGCAGAACCCGGGGATCATGACGGCCCGGGCGGCGTCGCTGCTGCTGGCGATCCGGCCGGCGATGCAGCGCTACGGCCGCAGCCAGCCACCGGAGTTCGCTTCCTGGGAGCTGTGGGAGAAGGACCTGCTGGACCGGTTCACCCGGGCGTACGCGGCCATCGAGAAGGACGTGCCGGGTGAATCGAAGATGGACGAAGGCTTCCAGCGGCAGCTGGTGCACGTCCGACTCAACCTGGCGCTGCTCAAACCCGGGTTCGACCTTCCGTCACGGCGGACCGACGGCCCGGCCTGTCTCGCGCTCAACCCGCTCGACGACGCAGCCGTGGAGGCCATGTCCAGCTGGCTCGGTGGCCCGAGCGGGTCCGGTCGCGAACGGGCGCTCGGCGCGGCGACCATGCCGATGTTCATCTGGTCGTTGATCCGGTGTCGGGGACTGGGACCGGCCGACCAGGGCTATCAGACCTGGCGGATCCGGTGGTTCTCGCTGGATCAGCACGCCAAGGAGCCGGGTCGCCTCGACCGGGTGCGCTGGGCGC
The DNA here is from genome assembly GCF_049179115.1 of Solwaraspora sp. WMMB762. Classification (NCBI taxonomy): domain Bacteria; kingdom Bacillati; phylum Actinomycetota; class Actinomycetes; order Micromonosporales; family Micromonosporaceae; genus Solwaraspora; species Solwaraspora sp. WMMB762. The sequence goes on along the minus strand of NZ_JBMHMD010000001.1, from coordinate 4,792,470 downwards.
TGGAGCAGGCCCGACGGCTGGCGGACGACGAGGACAGCTGAGAAACGTTCATTGCACGTACGCGCTGAGCAGCGCCCAGCCGGACTCCGGGGTGCCCGCCCGGATCTCGGCCAGCTGGGCGTCGCGCAGCGCGACGTCGATGGAGACCGGTTCGGGGGATCGAGCGGCGCGCACCATCGCGGCGGCGATCCGGCCGGTGCCGGCGTCGTCGACGCTGTCGATCCCGGCCACCACGCACCGGGCACCCCCGGTCAGCAGCGCCATCACCAGGCTCAGCGGCTCGGCGCGTTGATCGTTGCGGACCAGTCCGACGTGGCACGACGCCATCAGGACCGACTCCGGCCAGCGCAGCCCGAGCGCCCGGGCCGCCGACAGCCGCTCGCCGGGCAGGGCCAGATACTGGCCGAAGCCCTGGCCGCCGCCGTGCGCGGCGATGTGCAGGAACTGCCAGCGGCCGCGCCGTCGCAACGCGTCCGCGAACCGGCCGCCGTACGGGGCCGGGACGCCGCCGTCGTCCAGATTGCAGCTGCTGAGCGCGACGCCGACAGTCTCCGGCGGCGGCAGACCCCACGCCGCCCGCTCCTGTGCAATGTCGAGGTCGGAAAGGCGCTGTCCGTCGATCTCCACCGGCTCGTCGGAGCCGACCAGGCGGACCAGAGCGGCACCGGAGACCGGCGGTGGCAGCTCACGGGACAGGCAGGTGAGCACCGGGCTCTGCGAGATGACGGCGCGCTCGACCAGCCGGGTGCCGGGGCCGGTCCACAGAGCGGCCCACGGGACGAGGCTCAGCCACGAGTGCGCCGAGATCAGCAGCTGGGCGGGCGCGTCGACGGTGCAGCCGGGCAGGATCTCCTCGGTCAACCGTGGCGGCAGGACCTTGCCGGCCAGTGCCCGGAAGTCGAGCAGACCGTCGTCGCGCAGACCCGCCACCGGCGGGTCGACGACGTCCCGGCCACCGGTCAGCTGGCCGACCCGGGCGTGCTCGAACAGGACCCGAAAATCGTCTCCCGGATCGAACCGGTCGAAAGTCATCCGGCCACCCGGCTCGATGAGCGTGCGGAAGAACGCCGGGACCGCCAGATTGTCGGTCAGCTCGACATAGTCGAGGGCGTACCGCGGCCCGATCTCGCGGACGACTTCGTCCAGGTCGGTGGGCGGCGGGAACACGGTGTCGGCGAGCATCGGCGAGACGGCGTCCTCCAGGTCCTTACGCAGCGCGTCCAGCTGCGTCTGGCGGCGGTACGCCGTGCTGGTCATGACACCGGGGCTGGGGTTTTCGACATCGAGGATCTGGGTCAGCAGGTTTTTGATCAGCGGATTGTCGTCGAAGGTCAGCCCGTCGCGGACCCGCGCGGCGAAACCGGTCGACTTCGCGGACAGCGCCGCCCGGAGCCCGAGCCCGGCGGCCCGATCGGTGCCTATCCGGTGGGCCAGCAGACAGACGTCGGCGTAGACCCGGTGGAACGCCTCGGCCAGCGGTGCCCGGGACCGGGCGATGACCCGCCAGCGCGCCCGGACCCGCTCGGCGGCGTCCAGCGCCCGCAACGCCAGGTCCGCCGCCCGGTCGAGGTCGCCACCGGGGCGGACGAGGTGCTCGGCGGCGGCGAGCAGCAGCGACAGTTCGCGTACGCTCTGGTGGTCCACGCCGTCGTGGCTGCTGACGTCTGCGGCGTCGCGTCCGGCGTCCAGCAGGTCGATGGCGGCGGCGAAGCACTCGCCGGCCCGGTCGCTGCCAGGATCGGCGTACCAGGAGACCAACGCCTCGATGAACTCGAACCGGTAGCGGGTGGGGAACGCCTTGGCCCGGTCACCTTCCCAGTACGGGCGCAGCTCCCTCAGTTGGCGCAGGAACGGCCGGGGGTCGCCCTGCTCGATGTGGGTCGCGCCGAGTTCGTACTGGTAGTGCGCGATGTGCGGCTCGGCGCCGGTGCCGTACAGGTCCTGCGGTGAGCGGCGGGCCAGGTCGCGGGCCGCCTGGATGCGGCCGTCCAGTCGTAGGTCGCGGGCGGCGTGGTAGCGGTTGAACGCGCCCAGGGTCAGGTCCCGGTCGAGCCGGCGCAGACCGGGCCGGGTCTGGTTTTCCTCGAGCAGGCTAAGCGATCGGGCGTGCATGTCGACTGCGGTGAACTCGCTGGTCAGTGCGGTGCCGACCAGCTCGCAGTACCGGACGAGAACCGCGGCGTGATCCCAGGCCTGTGCCCGCTCCGCCCAGCCTGCGTCCCCGGTCGCCAACTTGATGTGCCGGTGCAGCGCGAGGTCGAACAGGGTGCTGCCGTCGACCCCGGTCAGCGCCTCCGCCTCGCGCATCCGGACGATGCCCACGGCGGTGTCGGCGGCGGCGGCGAGCGTCAGCAGGTCGTCACGTCGCATGATCCGCCGCACCGCGACGTCGTGTCCTTCGAGGTCACGCATTGGTGACGACCTTCGCCAGGTTTCGCAGCGCCAGGTAGTCGTGGCAGCCCACCACCCGGGTGGCCGACTGCTGCGCCTGGGCGATGCGGTGGTCCTTCGAACGCTCGCCGTCGGTGTGGCAGTCGGGACTGGCCCAGATCAGCACCTTGGCGAGGGCTGCGAGCCGCTGGACCTGCCGGATCAGCGGTGCCATCTCGGCGTGTTCGAGCCCGTCCGAGCCGAAGACCACGATCGCCGAGCGGACGACGTCGGTGCCACCCCAGCGTCGCAGGAAACCGTTCAGCGCGTCGCCGAGCGTCGTGCCGCCGGACCAGCCGGTGCGCACCCGCCCGGCGGCGGGCAACGCGTCCCGGGGGCGGAGCCCGCGCATCGACCGGGTGAGGCGGGTGTGGTCGGTGCCGACAGCGAAGACCTCGGTGGTACGCGGATTCGCAGCCAGCGCGGCGGCCGCGAACCGCAGCAGCATGTCACTGTACGGACTCATCGACGCGCTGACGTCGACGAGCAGGAGCAGCCGGCGGGTGCGTGCCGCCGGGCGGCGATGGCGTAGCCGTACCAGCTCGCCGCCGGTGCGTAGCATGAGCCGCATCGTCCGGGCCGGATCGATCGGGCCGGTCCGGGTCGAGCGGCGGTGCATAGTGCGTCGGGTGGGCATCGGCCGCAGCAGGTCGACCCAGGTCGCCACCTCCCGCAGCTCATCCTTGGTCAGGTCGTCGAAGTCACGGCTGGCCAGCCGACTGGTGTTGCCGGCCCCGCCGCCAGCGGCCCGCGGCGACGGTACGTCGGCCCTCTGTGGTGCCGGTTCGCTGGTAGCCGGCCGGCCGTCGGTTGGGCGGGACTGGGCTGGGACCAGCGCCGGTCGAGTGTGACCGACGCCGTCCGGCGGGGTGCCGAACCAATCGCGGTACACGATGTCGAAGACGGGTACGTCGGTCCGGTCGCGGCACAGAGCCACCCGCAGCGGCCAGTACGGTTGCGCGTCGGCGGCGACCCCCCAGTGCCCCAGCGCCTCGGCGGCGGCGACGACCCGGTCGACGCTGACGGCCAACCCGGCGGTTCGCAGCGCCTCGGCGAACCGGACCAGGAGGGCCAGCGGGTCGGCGGTCATCGGACGTTCCGTTGACTCGCCAGCACCCGACGTACCTGCGCTTCGTCGTCGTGGTGCTTGACCAGTGTGCAGATCGCCGCGTCCGCTGCCGGGTCGTCCGGCGTGGCGGCGCCGAGCCGGTGTATCGCCCGCGCGTAGTCGATCGTCTCGGCCAGGCTGGGCTGCTTGGCCAGGTCCAGCCGACGGAGCTGGGCCATGATCTCGGTGATGGCGATGGCCAGGTCCGGCGCGAGTCCTGCTACGTGCCGGTGGAGGATACGAGCCTCCAGCTCGGGACCGGGATGGTCGATCCAGTGGTAGAAGCAGCGCCGTTTGATGGCGTCGTGCGGCTCCCGGGTGCGGTTGGAGGTGAGGACCACGAACGGCGCGACCTCCGCGCGGACCGTCCCCAGCTCCGGGATGGTGACCTCGTACTTGTCCAGCACCTGGAGCAGCAGGGCCTCGAAGTCCTCCTCGGCCCGGTCGACCTCGTCGATGAGCAGCACCGCCGGTCCGTTCCGCAACGCCCGCAGGATCGGTCGCGCGACCAGGTACTTCTCGTCCCACAGCTCGGGCAGCCGGTCGGTGTGGTCACCGGTCCCGGCCGCGCGCAGCGCCAGCATCTGGGCCGCGAAGTTCCAGTCGTAGAGGACCTGGCTGGCGTCCAGACCCGGATAACACTGGACTCGTTCGATCGGTCGATCGAGGACGGCAGCCATCGCCTCGGCGAACGCGGTCTTCCCGACCCCCGGCGCACCTTCTAGCAGCAGCGGCCGGTTTCCGTGAAAAGCGAGGAAGGCGGCTGCCGCCAACCCGGTGCCGGCCAGATAGCCGGCGCGTTGGTCCAACTGCGCGACGAGATGCGTAGCGTCTCCGAACGTCATTCGGTCCCCATTTCCACGCAGCCGAGTCCGGTCGATGTCCAACACTGACGGACGGGGCGGGTGTCGGTGGCTGGGCGGTACCGCCCAGCCACCGACACCCGCTGGCTGCCGCCTGCGGCAGCCAGTCCACGAACGGATCAGTCGACGACGACCTCGCATTCGTTCGGGTGGCCGGTCAGCCAGGATCGGATGGTGTCGTTGCCGGTGTTGCCGTAGCAGGCGTCGAGCTGCGCGCCGCTGGTCTCGGCCATGTTGATCCCGCCGAAGATGGTGTCGGGTCCGTCCCCGCCGTAGATGTCGTCGTTGTCCTCGTTGCCGCGCAGGGTGTCGCCCCCGACCTGGCCGTAGATGGTGTCGTCGCCGGTGCCACCCCAGATCTCGTCGGCACCGCCGGTCACCACGACGCCAAGGCCCTCACCCCACAGGAAGTCGTCCCCGCCCTCCCCGAAGATGCGGTCCGCGCCCTGACCACCGTAGACCGCGTCCACCCCGCCACCGGCGCAGATGACGTCGTTGCCGCCCCGGCCGTCGATGATGTCGCTGCCGGACGAGCCACGGATCACGTCCCGTCCGCTCGTCCCGTTGATCGTGCCGGAGCCGCTGACGGTCACCGGCTCGCCGTCACAGGTGTGGGTGGCGGCGGCCGGCCCGACCGGACCGACCACCGCGACCGCCGTTCCTCCTTCTGCTCTGCCGGTCGCGCCGTCCGGGACCGGCGTCATCAGGATCGGAACGGCGGTCACGGTTGGCTCAGCGCCGTGTCACGGCCGGATTGCCGACAGAGGTCTTGCCGCCGGCGGCGGTCCCGCGCAGCCTGTTCCTGCCGGAGAGGGACGAGCCCGTTTCTGCCGGAGAGGCAGGTGAGCAGCGGTGCGTTCGTCAGGGCCGGGGCGGCAAGGTCCGGATTGCCGGATCGTGGTAGCCGCCGCCGGTTACGGCAAGACCACCGCGCTGCGCCGCTGGGTTCCGCCGTCGGGCGCCCACTGGTGGCGTGGGCCGGAGGCGACGCCGCAACGGCTGGCCGACGAGATCCGGGCGGTCGTCGACGACCGCCCGCTGATCGTCGACGACCTGCCCCGGCTGTCCGCCGGGGCGGTGCAGGCCCTGGCCGCGGACGAGGCGGCCCGGGTGGCGGGGGCGCAGCGGGACCGCGCCGGGCTGGCCGACGCGTTGGAGTTGCGCGCCGCCGCAGAGACCGATCCCGCCCGGGTACGCGACGCGCTGCGCGAGGCGTACGCGATCTGGACCGGTGCCGGGGCGGAGGTGGAGGCGGCCCGCCTCCTTGTCGCCCTCGGTCAGCTGCCGGCCGCCAGCACCGACGACCGGCTCGGCGGGCTGTTGGCGGCGGAGCGGCTGGCAGCGGCCGGCGCTCGGGCGGACCGGCCGGCGAGCCTGGCCGCGACCTACGCCCGGCCGACCTCCGGTGCCGGCCCGACCGCCGCCGGTGAAGTCGTCGTCCGGGCACTGGGCCGGTTCGAGGTCCGGCTCTCCGGACGACCCGTGCCGGTTTCGCAGTGGCAGTCCCGCAAGGCCCGGGACCTGCTCCGGATCCTGGTGGCTAGACGCGGCCGACCGGTACCCCGCAGCGAGTTGAGTGAGCTGCTGTGGCCGGCGGACGACCCGGAACGCACCGGACACCGGCTGTCGGTGCTGCTGTCCATCGTCCGCGCCGTCCTTGACCCGGCGAAGGACTTCGGTCCCGACTGGTTCATCGTCGCTGATCAGGGCAGCATCGCCCTGGACCTGACGACGGTGCGGGTCGACGTGGAGGATTTCCTGGCACAGGTGGCCCACGGCCGCCGGCTCCTGGAGCGGGGGATGACGGTGCCGGCACGGGCGATGTTCCTCGCCGCCGACCGGGAGTACCGCGCGGACGTGTTCGAGGACGAACCGTACGACGACTGGTCCCGTCCGATGCGGGAGGAGGTGCGGGCGGCGTACCTGAGTCTGCTGCGCATGCTGGCCCGGACCAGTCGGACTGTAGCCGGACCGGCCGCCGCGACCGGCTACCTGCTGCGGGTGCTGGAGCGGGACCCGTACGACGAGCCGGCCCACTGCGCGCTGGTCCGTGCCCTGGTCGCGGCGGGCCAGCACGGCGAGGCCCGCCGCGCCTTCGACCGGTACGCCGAGGCGATGCGGGCGATCGGGGTACGGCCACCGGACCGGACCCTGCTGGTGCCGGCCCGGCCGCAGCCCCGCGTCGCTCACTGAGAATGTGGGACGGACTCAGTGGAACGTGGGATGAAGCAGGATGCCGTAGCTGGTCAGTTCGCCTTTCCCGTCGTCCTCGTGCCCGTCGTCGTACCTGTCGTGCCGTAGCGGATCCGTTCCGGCGCCCCGATCGGCCCGTCCCCCGGCGAGGTTCAGCAGCGGGTCGGGGACGAGCGCGGTGAGGAACAGTACGCGCCCTGGCCGCGGACTGAGGCACCGACGCCGTACACCCGCTGGTCGGTGCCGGAGCCGTCGACGATGGCCGTCTTCGGCCAGGCGTCGTCGGTCGCGGTAGTCGCGGTCAGTCGGGCACCGAGCGAGCCGTCGACCGCGGTCGGCCGTTTGCAGATCGCGTACGCGACGACCCGGGTCGGCGTGTTGCCGCCGGCGTGCACCCGGACCCGGCGCAGATCCCGGTCGGGTGCCACCTCGTCGACGTACGACAGGTCGACGTCGGCGTCGACCCGGAAACCGGTGCCGGTGACCTGCGTCCGGTCGGGGCAGGTGGCGGTGGCGGTGGTGCCGTCGACGGCGGTGGCCACCGTACGTTGCGGCGGGTCGGACGAGACGTCGCAGACGGCGTACGCGGACACCGACCAGGCGCTGTCGTGACCGGTTCGGGCGGCGGCCGAGACGGTAACCGACGACAGCGTCTGGTCAGGGGCCATCGCGGTAAGGACGACGCCACCGGCACCACCGATGATCCGGGCACCCGCCCCGTAGACCGACTGCCCGGGGTCAGGGCAGTGCACGGTCACGGTCTTCACCCCGCTGTGGTCGTGGCTGCTGGCGAGCACGGCCAGGTCCGGCAGCCCGCCCGGCCGGGCCGCTGCCGCCGGGTTTCCAGTCCCGCCGGTCACCGCCGTGCCGGTCAGCGTGACCGCCGTGGCTGACAGGGCGGCCATCCGCCGCCGCCACACCCTGCTGATCATGTTGCGCTCCTCGTGATCGGATCTCCGCTCGGGCGTGCCCATGGTGCGGAAATCCGTCACGGTGGCGTCATGGTGAATGACCGGTCCCTGATCCGGCCGTGACCCTGTGCTGCCAACCTGCTCGCCACCGCCGGCATCCCGGCGATACACAGAGGAGAGCAGTCATGAGGAAGCGACGTGCCCCGATCATCGCGGTGCTGGTCCTGCTGGCGTTCGGCGGTGTGCTGCTGAAGCAGCTGCCGGCGACCGCACGGTCCGCAGCCCAGCCGCTGAAGGTGGACGCAGCCGCAGAAGTGGACGCAGCCTACGCGGCCGACGGCGACGGTCCGGCGGCCTGCAACGGGGGTGCCCAGATCGCGAGCCTGGTCCGCCTGAACGACACACCGGTATCCGTCGCGGAGACCGCCAATCCGGTGCCGTTGCCCGGCGCGGCGGTGCCGTTCGTGGTGCCGGCCGGAAACAGCGCCCAGGTCCTGGTGACCTTCGACGCCGAGGCGCGTCTGACCGGGCAGCCCAACGCCACCCAGGCCTGCCGGCGGGTGGGCCAGGGGAACCACGTGGTGTCCGTGGTCTGGCAGGTGGTCGACCAGGCAGGGGCGAGCGTACTGACCGGGTTGATCGACGACTACCAGTTGACGGTCCAGCTCAGCGCCTGAGCCGTGCGGCCCGACGACGACCTGGGACGGGACAGCTGTGCCCACCGCGCGGTTGAGCGCAGTGGGCACAGCTGTGCGGTGTGGGAGTTTGTTGACCGTCAGCGCTCCCGGTTCGGGTAGCGGCGACGTTGGGTCAGGTGGACGAGAATCACTCCGCCGACAATCAGCACCAGGCCGACGACCAGGAAGTTCATCGTGTTAGCACCGGTCAGTGCCAGCGGACTGTCTGACTCGTCAGTGTTGACGTCGTTGGCAAGGTTGTCCACGGCTGGTGCATTGATTCCACCGCCGGCGGCAGTCGGGCTCGGGTCCGCGCTCGGCTGTGCGGTCGGCTCCGGGGTCGGATCGGCTTCCTTTTCCTCTTCGGCAGCGGTCTCAGTCGGCTCCGGCGTGGGCTCGGCGTCCTGCGTCGGCGGTGCCGGATCGTCGGTGACCTCCGCCTCGGGGCTGGCCGGCGCCGGTGGTTCCTCGGCTGGGGGCTCCTCGGCCGGGGGCTCCTCCGCTGGGGGTTCGTCGGCCGGTGGTTCCTCAGCCGGTGGTTCCTCGGCCGGCGGTTCCTCAGCGGGTGGTTCCTCAGCTGGAGGCTCTTCGGCTGGGGGCTCCTCGGCCGGTGGTTCCTCGGCCGGGGGCTCCTCCGCTGGGGGTTCCTCGGCTCCGCCGGCTCGCACCTCGATACGGACGGCGTCGATCGCCGGAGTCTGGTTGGCCCGCTGCATCATCGGGATCCGGTGCGATCCGTCACCGGCCCACGATGCGCACTGGGCGATTCCCTCCTGAGGCAGCCCGGGCACCTGGATGGTGACCACGTCCGGCTCGGCACCGCCGCCACCGTCCTCGGTCGCGACGAAGAAGGCCGGCACCGGCTCCGGGTCGAGTGCCTCGGTGGTACTGGTCAGCATTCGGCAGGCGGTGTGGAAGTGGCCGCGGGTCAGCCCGTCTCCGGTCAGCAGTGCGGACTCCACGTAGTACCCGCCCTGAGCCGCCGGCAGGAAGCGGTCCCGGACCAGATTGCGGGTGCTGACCCGTAGTTGGAACGGTTCGCCGACGCCGACCGATTCCGGCGACTCGGTGATCAGCAGCGTCGGGTTCTGCTCTGCCGCACCGACCTCGCCGAACGCCGTCGAGACGCAGCGGCTGCCCACCTGGAAACCGTCGTGCGGCTCCAACGAGCTGTCGTCACATCCGGTACCGAGCACATCGAGTCCGTTGACCTGCTCGCTGGCCTTGCGATCCGTTCCAGCACTGGAGATCTGGCTGACAGCGATCAGGACCCCGAAGGCGGACAGGGTCGCGACCGCGATGACGGCGCGGCGCGCCCGTCCGCCCTTCGCAGGTCTGGCGGCGCGTCTGTGAGCCGGTTGTCCCATGTGCACACCTTCCGAATGCTCACCGTACTGGGATGTCTGTATTAGGCTCGGGCACGACGGTGCCGGCGGGGGGGTTACCGGGAGCGGACGACTGGTCGTCCCGGGCCATACGCATACGTTAGGGAGCGGTTCAATCAAGAATCAACTTCAGCGCCAGAAATGATGATTTCTTGAGCCGCAAGTAAAGAAAACTTATGGCACCGGCCTTGAACGCTCGACATCAGCCGTTCGGCTGATGTCGATGTAGTGACTGTCGGTAGTGGCCGGATGTCACCGGCGGTCGTCATGCAGTAGCTTCTTCTGCACCTTACCCATCGCGTTGCGTGGCAGGTCGTCCACGATGCGCACTTCGCGTGGCCGCTTGTGGGTGGAGAGTTCGGTGGCCACGAAGTCGATCAGCGACTGCGGGGACACACCCTCGGCAACCACGTACGCGACGACCCGTTGCCCGAGGTCGGCGTCGGGTGCGCCGATGACCGCCGCCTCGCGTACCGCCGGATGGGTCAGCAGCACGTTCTCCACCTCGCCGGCACCGATCCGGTAACCACCGCTCTTGATCAGGTCGGTGGAGGCGCGGCCGACGATACGGTGCCAGCCGGTCCGGTCGATCGCCGCGACGTCGCCGGTGCGGAACCAGCCGTCCGGGGTGAAGTCGCCGCGCCCGGCGGCGCCGAGGTAGCCGTCGAACACCATCGGGCCGCGAACCTGCAGCTCGCCGATGGTCTCGCCGTCCGCCGGCAACTGCTCGCCGTCCTCACTGGCCAGCCGGGTGTGTACGCCGGCGAGCGGCGTACCGACCCAGCCGGGTCGCCGCTCGCCGTCGGCGCGGCTGCTGACCGTGATCAATGTTTCGGTCATTCCGTACCGTTCGACCGGTGCCTGCCCGGTGAGCTCGGCCAGGGTGTGGAAGACCGGGGCGGGCAGGGCCGCCGAACCGGAGACGAGGAGCCGGGCGGCGCGCAACGCCCGGGCGGAGGGCCGGTCGGCGCAGATCCGGGACCAGATCGTCGGTACGCCGAAGTACAGCGTGCCACCGGCGGCGGCGTACGCCCCAGGGGTGGGCCGGCCGGTGTGCACCAGCCGGCAGCCGACGCGTAGCGCGCCGATGACGCCGAGCACCAGGCCGTGTACGTGGAACAGCGGCAGGCCGTGGACCAGGGTGTCGTCCGGCGTCCATGCCCAGGCCTCGGCGAGGGCGTCGAGGTCGGCGGCGATGTTGGCGCTGGTCACCGGTACACCTTTCGGCGCGCCGGTGGTGCCGCTGGTGTAGAGGATCAGCGCGGGGGTGTCGGGTCCGCCGGCCAGACGCTGGCCGGGCCCGCCCCGGGCGGAGCCACCCTGGCCGGAGCCGGCCAGGTCCGAGTCGCCCCGGTCGGGGCCGCCCCCGACCGGCCTCGTCGGGTCGGGGCCAAGCAGGAGCTGAGCGCCGGAGTCGCGCAGGATGTGACCGCGTTCGACCGGACCGGCGTCCGGCGGTACGGGGACCAGTGTGGTGCCGGCCAGCAGGCAACCGGTGAGCGCGACGACCGTGTCGAGGCTGGCCGTGGCGTCGACCGCGACGGTGTCGGCGCCGGCGATCTGCCTGGCGACGGCGGTCGCGGCTTCGAGCAGGTCGTCGCCGGACATCGACTGGTCGCCGACGGTGACCGCCGCCGGCCGGCCGGTCAGTCGCGTGGGGTTCAGCAACGCCATCTTCCCGACTCTCCTCCTGCCGGTGGGCGGACCGGCTCCGGACCATTGTCGGCTCTGTGGTTGCGCGGTGCCGAACCACGGTGGCCCGGAGTCTGCCGACGCTGGATCGAGCTGGCCGTCCCCCTCCTCAGCCCCGGTGGCCCAGCCAAACAAGCGGTTGACCAAACGGATGACTGATGCGTAAGCGGTTCGTGTGGGTCGGCCGCCGATTGTTCGTGATCTTTGGCCCGTTCGGTGTTGGTCTTTGTGATCCGGGTCACCATGCCGTCGAATGCTCTTGTTTCAGGGCGGTACGGTGACGGGCCGGGGTTCTTGAGGAGCTGGGATTCCCGGTGACAGGGCGATTCGTGGGGGTCGGAAAATATGCGTTCCAGCAAGCAGTTGTGTGCTATTTCTGCGATATCAATAGGGTTGTCCCTGACCGGCTGTGGCCTCATCGGTGCTGGTGGAGTCAACAGCGAAGCGGAGCGCGACGAGTTTGTGCAGGCGTTGACCGACGCGGGCTACGCGGGTCTCGGCGAGCCGGTCGATGTGGACGGGCAGTGGAAGGTGCAGGCCGACATGGCCTTCACGAAGTGCTATCTCTGGCTGGAATGGGACGGGGAGGCTTTCTTCGTTTCGCACGCGACGGGAAACGGGGCCCCGGTGACTCCTGAAGGACGCGACGACCTGCCGAACCCGGAGCCCACCGCCGCACTGGACCTGGTGAACGAGAGCCCTGCCGGCCAGGACCGTGGATCGCGGGTCTGCTGATGGAGACGACCGCGAATCCATCAAGGACTGCGATCCGATACCGGGCGGCGGCCGTACTCGCCGCGGCCGCGCTCGGTCTGCTCGCCGGCTGCGGCGGCGGCCCGGCCGACGACGAAGGCCAGGCCGCGCCGACGGAGGCCGCTGCGGACGCCACCGTGACCGCGTCGGCGGAGCCGTCACCGTCCGCATCGCCCGAGCCGGTGTCGTTCGCCGAGGGCGACGCGGCGGTCGCCCGCAGCACCCTCGCCCCCGGCGCGGTGTTCGCCCAAACTTTGACCGATGAGGAGATCGTCGTCTACAGCGTCACCATCGACGGCGCGGTGACCGAGAACTGGCGGTTCACCCCCAAGGTGTACGCCGACCATCCTGTCCAGGACGTGCTGAGCAGCCTGCTGCGGCAGGAGGACTTCACCCCCGACTACCGGCAGCTGGTGGTGGTCCGCAAGGAACGCGCCGAACCGATCGGCTTCGAAACCCGGGTAGGGCTGCACTCGCTGGACGGATCCTTCACCGACCTGTCCGGCTACGGCGAGTCCGTACCGGACAAGGCCGTGCAGTCCCAGCCGGCCGTACACCACGGCACCGGGCGGCTCTGGTACTGGCAGTACCAGAACCGTGCGACCCGACTGATGTCGGTCGGGCTGGACGGTGAGGACCGTCGCCACGAGGAGCAGATCCAGGCGAAGATGCCCCGTACGGTCGTCGGCCAGCCGTTCTACTTCCCCGACTCGGACGTGCCGGTGCCCACCTACGAGGACGGCAAGGTTCTGGTGGTCACCCCGGACGGGACCGTCGGCGCCAAGTACGTCCTGGCCGGGGCCGGTGCGCAGATCGGCGACCCGTACCAGATCGCCGAGGCGCCCAAGTTCGAGTCGCCCGGCTACGAGTTGGTCAGCTGGATCGACGATGAGACCCTGCTGGCCACCGGCCAGGACCAGATCTACCGGCTCACCATCACCGGCCAGCGGCTCGCCGAGCAGCCCTTGATCGCCGAGCAGACGCCGCCCTGGCGGCGGGCGATCGGGCAGCTCGGGTTGGACCCGTCGGCGGAGCGGATCCTGTTCACCACCGGGTCCGCCGAGGACCCGGACGTGACCGAGTTCCACGTTGTCGCCTCGACCGGTGGTGACCCGGAACCGGTCGCCCTGGTTGGCCAGGGCGCCGGGCAGTTCGGCGACCAGCTGATCGGATGGGCACCTTGACCGGTGGAGATCAACGTGAGCTGCGGGAGATCTACGTGAGCTGCGGCGGGAGGGTCAGGCAGTGAATCCTCGGCCGTTCTTCATCCGACTCGGCCCGAGCCGCTGGTGGTACGTTGCCGGGCTGGCGCTCTGGGTGGCCGGCTTCGTCGGACTGTTCGGGTACGGGTACACGGCGAAGTCGCAGCGCGACGCCGCCGCCGTGGACCTGTCCCGGGCAGCGATCGACGACACCGTCACCGTCCAGGTCGCCGACGGCGGCGAGTACGGCGTCTGGCTGGAGACCATCGCCGGGGCCGACCGCCCCGACGCGGTCCAGCGGCTGATCGACGCCGCCCCGCCCCGGCTGATCGAGGTAGAGGTGACGACGGCCGACGGCGAGCCGGTGCTGGTCGGGCCGGCCTACGGTTACGACCACCGGGTGACGACCGGGGCGGCGCAGTTGCTCGGCTGGAGCGTCGGCGAGATGGCGCTCGCCCCGGGCGAGTACCGGGTGGCGCTGGCTGACGCCGAGCGGTACGCCGGTGACGGCGTGGCCGGGTTCGCGGTCGGCCCACTGCCGCCCGAGCCGGATGGACGGGCCGCCGTCGCAGGGTTGGTCGGCCCGGCTGCCGGACTGCTGGTCTGCCTCGTCACCCTGATCCTCCGGCAGCGGGCGACCAGCCGGGCGGCCCGACCATGACCGTGAGTGCATGACCCGTGAGTGACCAGATGGGTAGGGGGCGACGTCGATGGACCCGGACAAGCCGCTTCAGTCGTTGAGCGAGTCCGAGCTCAGCAGCGCCCGGTGGGGCGGGCGGGCCGGTGCCGAGCAGGAGACGTACCGGCGTGAGCAGGAACGCCAGCGGCATGAAGATCAACGGCGGCTGGAGGAGAGACAGCGGTCCAGCGGCGGACGCCGGCTGGGTGCCGGCCCGGCCAGCGGCATCGGCATCGGCTGGCTGTGGGATCTGTTCCTGCTGGCGTTGCCGGTGATCGTGCTGGTCGCGGTCGTCGTGGGGCTGGCCCGGGGCACCACCTGGCTGGCTGAGGAGTCGTTGCTGGCACCACTGTTCCCCGCACCGGGTGACAGCCCGGCCCGCTACCTGCTGTCGGTGGTGACCCTGCTGATCCTGGTCCCGGGCAGCTTGGGCGTGCTGGCCGCGCGGCTGCAGCCGACCCCGCTGCGACTGCCGGCGCGGATCATCCTGATGCCGGCGGCGGTGCTGCTGGTGCCGGTGGTCTGCTACGTCACTCAGGTGACCGCCACCGCCGACCTGATCCGGCTGCCGTCATGACGAGCGCCGTACTGAATCTCGTCAACCGGGTACGCCTACCGCTGCGCGGGCTGCTCACCGCCGGATCGGCGGCCGGCGGTGGACTGCTGCTGGTGCTCGGGTCGGTGCTGCCCTGGGTCGCCGGTCCGGACGCTGGCGCGGTCACCTATGGCGCGGTGGAGACCGCCACCGAGGGGTCGGCGCTGGGCTCGCGGGCCGGACTCTCCGGCGGGGACGCGTTCGTGACCCTGCTGGCCGGGCTCGTCGCGCTGGTCGTCGCCGGGTGGTACGGCCTGGGCCGGGCGCGCAGGTGGCAGCAGGTGACGGTGGCCGGGGCGGGCCTGCTGGCCCTCGCCTGGGCAGTGCTGAACCACGCCGAGATCGGCGATGTCGCCGGACCGGACGGTGACCGACTGGACATCGGCCCGGGTGTCGGCGTCTACGTCGCGCTGTTCGGGGCGTTGCTCGTCCTCGTCGCGGCCGGGACGGCACCCCGCGACGTCGAGCACGACCTGCGGGTACTGGCCCGCCGTGCTGAGCGGTTGGCTCAGCGCGGCCTGGGCTTCGAGGCGATCGAGAAGCAGCAGCAGCTGTTGCGTCGGGCCCGCCGTCGTCCGGGCTGGCAGGATCCGCGGCTCACCTTCGAGGCGTTGTTCCTGGCCCGGCTGTATCTGGCCGTCGGCCATGTGGACCGGGCGGTCCAGCTGGTGCACGACGTGATGGGTGACGCGCAGCGCCGGTTCGCCGACGACGAGGAGGGCCTGGCGGCGGCGACGGCGGAGGCGTCCGACCTCATCGGGGAGGCGAATGCCCAGCTCGCCGCCGTGCAACAGTTCGCCCACCAGCAGTACGGCTACCCGCCGCCCCGGTGAGGCGTGGTCGACCAGTCATGTTGACCTGTTCGTGGCAGTCTGGTCGGTGATCGGGATCAGTTCGTCGAAGCGGGGAGGCCGGCAGTGCGGCAGCAGGTTCACTTCATCACTGTGGCCACCGCCGACCTGGCCGCCGCGCGGCGCTTCTACCGGGACGGGTTGGGCTGGCGTCCGACGCTCGACGTACCCGGCGAGATCATCTTCTTTCAGATCGGTCCGGGCCTGATGCTCGGCCTGTTCGATGCGGACGCCTTCGGCCGGGACATCGGCCCGGCTGCGGCGGTGGTGACCCGGCCGGGCGGCTTCACGCTGGCGCACAACGTGCCGACGCCGGACGACGTCGACCGGGTGCTGGCCGAGGCGCGGGCGGCTGGCGGGACGGTCCTCAAGCCGGGCCAGCGGGCCGAGTTCGGTGGGTACCACGGGCACTTCGCCGACCCGAACGGCACGGTCTGGGAGGTCGCCTGCAACCCGGGCTGGTGGGTAGAGCCGGATGGCACCGTCGTGCTCGGCCCGGTCGCCCCGGACAACCCGGTCGCCCCGGACAACCCGGTCGACCAGATCAACTAGCTAGGGCTCTCTTCTGACTGCTACCGGTCAGTTCTGAAACACGCTGTCTGATTCCTGCCACAAATGTTCGGCGCTGGGTCCGGAAACTCGCGTGGCTTGTATTTCGGATGTATTTCGCGATGCTATGGGATAAATGAGACGTAAAATCTCTGATTCTCTGTGGCGCTCCCTGCTCACATGATGTCGAAGCGTTTGGTGAAGTTGGATCCAATGATTCTGGTGGACAGCTACCCAGCTCAAGCGGCGGGTTTCGCGAGTGTCCGTGATCAGTCATTTTACTTCCGTTGTGATCAATGGAAATTTGCCAATACGCTGCTAGCGCCCAGATGGGTACCAAGACAAGGGAGGGTCTCTTGAAATCCACACTGCGCTGGTCGGCAATGGCCGGCCTGGCACTCACGCTGGTGGTCACCGGCGCGCCGGCCGCCCAGGCGGAGTCGTCGCCGTTCAAGTCGGACGGCAACACGAGCGCCATCGCCCGCACCCTCGACGGCCGGGCGATCACCAACGCGAAGATCGCGAAGGAGGTCAGCGACTACTGGACCGAGGAGCGGATGGCGTCTGCCGTCGATCTGACGTTCGCGAGGTCGGCGAAGGGCACCGAGTCGACTGAGCGGGTGGCCAAGCCCGACGGGCCGGCGGGTGCGGTGGCACCGGTCGCGCCGAGCATCGGCACCGGCGGCGACGTCGGGATGCTGCTCAACGAGTCGCAGGCCGTCGGCAAGGTCTACTTCACCACCCCCACCGGGGGCAGGGCTTCCTGCTCGGCGAGCACCGTCGCCAGCGGCAAGCGGCGGCTGGTGGTGACCGCCGGTCACTGCGTGCACCAGGGCCCCGGCGGGCAGTGGTACAGCAACTGGCAGTTCGTCCCGCGGTACCGCAACGGCTCGCGGCCGTACGGCACCTTCGTGGCGTACAGCCTCAACACCCGTACCGCCTGGATCAACAGCGGCAGCTACGCCGAGGACATGGGCATCGCCATCATGAACAACGGTGGCACCTACGGCCTGAAGGTCGTCGACACCGTCGGCGGCCACGGACTGCGCTGGAACTACAGCTACAGCGTTTCGGTCACCGCCCTCGGCTACCCGTCCAACCTGGGCGGTGGTGAGAGCCAGTACTACTGCCAGGGCACCACGTGGAACGCCGGTGGCCAGCAGATTCGGATGTACTGCAACATGACGTACGGTTCCAGCGGTGGACCCTGGCTGCAGGAGTACAACGACTCGACCGGCTACGGGTACATCAACAGCGTGGTCAGCCACGGTGACAACCCGGGCAACGGTCAGTTCGACGGCCCGTACTTCGACAACGACATCAAGAGCCTGTACGACTACGCCGAAGGCCTTTCACCGGCCTGATCCGTCCCGTCCACCTGATCTGTCCCGCCAAAAGGTAGCCTCGGCCGATCCGGCCGGGGCTACCTGCACTGTCAGTTTGCGGGCCGCTGTCAATTCGCTGATTGCATACCCGCCTCGACATTCGCCGCGAGGGAGCGTGGAAGACGATCCTGACCTGTCCAGGATCAGCCCGTGTCGTGGGCGCTCCGTAACATGGGTGGCTGACCAACCCCCCGAGCGTGAGGACAGCCGTGGAGTTCGACGACCTGGAGTGGTTGCGACGCAACGACCCGGGCTGGCGGTTGCTCCGGGCCGACCATGCTGCGCTGGTACTGGCATTTCTCGGCCGGGTGTTCGTCGAGGAGAACATCCGGTCGATCTCCGCCACAGAGCTGGCCGGCCGACTCACCGACGATCTGCAGGCGCTCAACGACCGGCTCGGCGAAGGCACCTTCCCCCGCAGCGCGAAGGCGTACCTGGACGACTGGGCCCAGCCTGAGGTCGGCTGGCTGCGCAAGTACTACCCGCCCGGCTCCGACGAGGTCTTCTTTGACGCCACCCCGGCGGTCGAGCGGGCCCTGGCCTGGGTGCAGTCGCTGCGTGGGCGGGCCTTCGTCGGCACCGAGTCGCGCCTCAACATCGTGCTGGAGTTGCTGCGCCAGATGGTTTTCGGCGCCGAGACCGACCCGGACGTACGGCTGACCGAGCTGTACGCCCGGCGCGCCGAGATCGACGCCGAGATCGAGCGGGTCAATGCCGGCGAGGTGGAGTTGCTGGAGCCGGCTGCCCAGCGCGACCGATACCAGCAGTTCGTCACTACCGCCCGTGGCCTGCTCGGTGACTTCCGCGAGGTGGAGGCGAACTTCCGGGCACTGGACCGGTCGCTGCGCGAGCAGATCGCCACCTGGAACGGGTCGAAGGGTGACCTGCTGGACGAGGTGGTCGGCAGCCGGCACAGCATCGCCGAATCCGACCAGGGTCGCACCTTCCACGCCTTCTACGACTTCCTGCTCTCCCCGCAGCGGCAGGAGGAGTTCAGCGACCTGCTGGCCAAGGTGCAGCAGCTCGACGCGATCGGTGATCCGGATCCCCGGATGCGGCGCATCCACTACGACTGGCTGGACGCGGCCGAACGCACCCAGGCCACCGTACGGATGCTCTCCGAGCAGCTGCGTCGGTTCCTCGACGACCAGGTCTGGCTGGAGAACCGCCGGGTGATGGATCTCCTGCGCAGCATCGAGTCGCACGCGATCGCGCTGCGCGACCAGCCACTCGGCGGGTTGCGCCACGACATCGACGCCAACGCGCCGCAGATCACCCTGCCGATGGAACGGCCGCTCTACCGGCCCCGGGCCAAGCAGGCGCTGCGCAGCGACGCGGACGGCGACACCGGCCCGGTCACCCTCGACGTCTCGGCGCTGTTCGACCAGGTGTACGTCGACCCGACCCGGCTGCGTGGCACGGTACGCGGGGAACTGGCCGGCGCGTCCCAGGTCTCGTTGCCCGACCTGCTGGCCCGGCACCCGCTGGAGCAGGGCCTGGCCGAGCTGGTCACCTACCTGTCGTTGCGGGATCCGGAGTTCGACGTGCTCTTCGACGAGCAGCGGCAGGAACAGGTGCGCTGGCGTGACGACGACGGCCGGTTGCGGTCGGCCGTACTGCCGGCGGTGTCCTTTGTCCGCGGCGGTGCCGGCCCCGTCGCCAGGGAGGTGATCGAGCGTTGACCGCCGCTACCAGACCGACCGAGCCGAACCTGTCGCTGGCCGTCACCCAGCTGATGAAGGGGGTGCTCTACCGCGACGCCCACCCGGTGCCCTGGCAGCACCTGACGCAACTGCAGGCCCAGGTGCGTGACTACGTTGCGGTGATCGGGCTGACCGTCGTCGTCGACGAGGCCGAGGGGTACGCGTACCTGCGCTCCCGCGACGAGGACCCGGACGACGCGCAGGCGTCGGCGATCCCCCGGCTGATCCCCCGGCGGTCGCTGTCGTTCCACGTCAGCCTGCTGCTGGCGCTGCTGCGCAAGAAGCTCGCCGAGTTCGACGCCGACAACGCCGACACCCGGCTGGTGTTGACCCGCCAGCAGATCATCGACATGCTCGCGACGTTCCTGCCGACGTCGGTGAGCGAGGCCCGGCTGGTCGATCAGATCGATGCCCATCTGGGCAAGGTGGTCGATCTGGGCTTCCTGCGGAAGGTCAAGGACGGCGACGCCAGCTACGAGGTGCGGCGCATTCTGAAGGCGTACGTGGACGGGCAGTGGCTGGCCGACTTCGACGCCCGGCTGGCCGAGTACGCCGCCGAACTCACCGGCGCTCGGTCTGACGCGCCGGGTGGCGACGCGCCTGGTGCCGGCTCCGGTGCGGAGGAAGAGAGATGACCGACACCACGGCAGACGACGCTTCGGCACCGCCGCCCGTCGGGTTCCGGCTGCAGCGGCTGGAGGTCCGCAACTGGGGCACCTTTGACGGCCGGGTCTGGACGTTGCGGCCCGGCGGTGCGAACGCGCTGCTCACCGGCGACATCGGCTCCGGCAAGTCGACCATCGTGGACGCGATCACCACCCTGCTGCTGCCGGCGCACAAGATCTCGTACAACAAGGCGGCCGGGGCGGAGATGCGGGAGCGGTCGCTGCGCTCGTACATGCTCGGCTACTACAAGTCGGAGCGTGACGAGGCCACCGGGGCGTCCCGGCCGGTCGGGCTGCGCGGCACCGACAGCTATTCGGTGCTGCTGGGGGTCTTCGCCGATCAGAGCACCGGGGCGACAGTGACACTGGCCCAGGTGTTCTGGATGCGGGAGGGCAACGCCGGCCAGCCGGACCGGTTCTTCGTCGTCGCCAACGTCGATCTCACCGTCGCGGAGCATTTCGTCAACTTCGGCCCGGAGATCACCGCGTTGCGCAAGCGGCTGCGCGCCGCCGGGGCCAAGCTCTACGACCACTTCCCCGAGTACGGCAAGGACTTCCGCCGCCGCCTCGGCATCGCCTCCGACCAGGCGATGGACCTGTTCCACCAGACGGTGTCGATGAAGGCGGTCGGTGACCTCAACGATTTCGTCCGCAACCACATGCTGGAGCCGTTCGACGCCGGGGACTGGATCCGGCGGCTGGTCGCCCACTTCGAGGATCTGACCAGGGCACACTCGGCCGTGGTCCGGGCCCGTGAGCAGTTGGCCGACCTGCGTCCGCTGCTGGACGCCTGCGACCAGTACGACTCGCACGGCCGACAGGTCGACAAGTTGGCGGCGCACCGGGCGGCCCTGCCGTACTTCTGCGCCCGCGGCAAGGTCGAGCTGCTCGACACCCGGATCGCCACCCACGGCAAGGAGCGCGACGAGCAGCAGGCGGCGCTGACCGGGGTGATCGACGAGTTGGCGGAACGCCGCGCCGAGCACCGCCGCCTCGACCTGGAGCGGGCCGGGCACGGCGGCGACCGGATCGCCGATCTGCAACGCCAGATCGGCGAGCAGGAGCGGGTACGCGGCGAGCGCCGCAAGCGGTTCGACCGGTACAACCTGCTGCTGACCGAGGCCGGGCTGCCGGAGATCGACGCGATCGAGCAGTTCACCGCCCGCCGCGATCAGGTCGCCGAGGCGTCGACCGTCGGCGATCGGGCCCAGGCCGATGCGCAGAACGCGTTCACCGACGCCGAGGTACGGGTGCGGGAGCTGGGCGGGCAGGCCGAGGAGGTCAACGCCGAGCTGCGCAGCCTGCGTGAGCGGCGCAGCAACATTCCGCGCCGCAACCTGGAGCTGCGGTCGGCGATCTGCACGGCGCTGCGGCTGCCCGAGTCGGAGTTGCCGTTCGCCGGCGAGCTGATCCAGGTGCGGGCGGCGGAGACCCAATGGGAGGGCGCCGCCGAGCGGGTGTTGCGCGGGTTCGCGTTGTCGTTGCTGGTGCCGGACGTGCACTATCCGGCGGTCGCCGACTGGGTGGACAACCATCACCTGTCCGGCCGGCTGGTCTACTACCGGGTGCCGGCGTCCGTGCCACGTCAGCCGCAGCAGCCGTACGGTGACCGGCCGCTGTCGGCGAAGCTGGAGGTCAAGGAGTCGCCGCTGCGCGGCTGGCTGACCCGGGAACTGCAGCGGCGGGCCGGCTACGAGTGCGTCGACTCGGTGACCGAGTTCCGCCGGGCCGAACGAGCGGTGACCAGGGCGGGGCAGATCAAGGACACCGGTGGCCGGCATGAGAAGGACGACCGGTCCCGGATCGACGACCGCAGCACGTACGTTCTTGGCTGGAGCGTGCAGCAGAAGATCGAGGCGCTGCTGGCCAAGGCGTTGCAGGTCACCCAGGAGCACCGGGCGGCGGCAGCGGAGCGGGATCAGCTGCGCGGCCAGCTCGACCGGCTGTCCCGCCAGCGTGACACGCTGAGCAAACTGGTCGAGTTCGTCGACGCCACCGAGATCGACTGGCAGTCGGCGGCAACCCGGATCGGGCAGCTGACCCGGGAAAAGCAGCGGCTGGAGTCCGCCTCGGGTGAGCTGGCCCGGCTGACCGCCGAGCTGGACCGGGTCGACGCCCGGATCACGGTCCTGGAATCGGACCGCCAGACACTGAACAGCCGGATCGGCAAGATCGGCGGGCAGATCGAGCGCGACGAGTTGGCCCGACGGCAGGCCGCCGAGCTGCTGGCCGAGCCGGGTTACGCCGCCGCCACGCCGGTGTTCGACGCGCTGACCGTCCTGGTCGGATCGTCGGTGCCGGGCAGTCCGGAGGAGTACGACAGGCTCGGTGCCGAGCTGGATCGCGACCTGGCCGGACGCAGGGACGACGCCGCCCGTCGTCAGCAGCAGGCCAGCACCCGGGCGGCCAGCCGGATGGCCGACTTCCGCAGCAAGTATCCGTTGGACACCGCGGAGCTGGACAACTCGATCGAGTCGGCCGGCGAGTACCGGGCGATGCGGGACCGGCTGGTGCAGGACGACCTGCCGCGCTTCGAGGCCGAGTTCAAGACGTACCTGAACACCAACACCATCCGCGACATCGCCAGCTTCCACTCGCAGTTGCGCAAGCAGGCCGACCTGATCCAGGAGCGGATCGACACCATCAACAAGTCGCTGGTGGGCATCGACTACAACGCCGGCCGCTACATCAAGCTGGGCGGCAACCCGACGCCGAACGTGGAGATCCGGCAGTTCCGCACCGACCTGCGGGCCTGCACCGACAACTCGCTCGGCGCGGACGACTCC
Organism: Solwaraspora sp. WMMB762; assembly: GCF_049179115.1. Classification (NCBI taxonomy): domain Bacteria; kingdom Bacillati; phylum Actinomycetota; class Actinomycetes; order Micromonosporales; family Micromonosporaceae; genus Solwaraspora; species Solwaraspora sp. WMMB762. The sequence continues at coordinate 4,770,043 of NZ_JBMHMD010000001.1, read as the reverse complement.
GACCAGTACTCGGAGCAGAAGTTCCTGCAGGTCAAGCAGATCATCGAGCGGTTCCAGGGGCGGGAGGGCCTGACCGAGGTCGACAAGGTGTGGGCGCGGCGGGTCACTGACGTGCGTAACTGGTTCGTCTTCTCGGCGACTGAACGCTACCGCGAGGACGACAGCGAGTACGAGACGTACACCGACTCGGGTGGCAAGTCCGGCGGGCAGAAGGAGAAACTGGCGTACACGATCCTCGCCGCGTCCCTGGCGTACCAGTTCAAACTGGACACGGCGGGCGGGACCGGCGCGGGCACCTTCCGGTTCGTGGTGATCGACGAAGCGTTCGGACGCGGCTCCGACGAGTCCACGCGGTTCGCCCTGATGCTGTTCGACCGGATCGGGTTGCAGCTGCTCATCGTCACCCCGTTGCAGAAGATCCACGTCATCGAGCCGCACGTGTCGGCGGTTGGTTTCGTCGACAACCCGAAGGGCAGCTACTCGCGGCTGCAGAGCCTGACCATCGACGAATATCATGCACGCCGGCAGGATCACGAGCGGGTCGGCGGGTGAGCCGGCGAGCGGCGGCGGCCTGGAGCAGCTTCGACGACGTACGGCAGAAGCTGCGTCGGCGCTGGACGGCGGGCGAGTTCCTGCGGGCGCTGGCCCGGGGCGAGCCGTGGCAGCCGGTGGCGCTGCCGCTGCGGGCACCGACCTCGGCGGAGCTGGCGGCCGACTTCGGTGCCGCGCAGGACTGGCTCAGCCGGTGGCGGCAAATCGACGACACGCTGGTCCGGCTGGAGTGGAAGACCATCGGCGGTCGGGTGATCGGCACCAACACGGTGCCCGCCAAGGTGGTGATCGAGCGGGCGGAGCAGCTGTGGCGGCTGCTGCGAGTGGCCGGCGAGGTCGAGCGGTTCACGGTGCTGCTCGACCGGACCCACCGGGCCGCGCCCGCGCTCGCCGGTTGGGTCGCGGACCATCCGATGAAGGCGTTGGCGCAGGCCGACCGGTGGGACCGGCTGGTCGACACGGTGCGTTGGATCGAGCGGTACGGCGGACCGGACCGCTACCTGCGGCAGGTCGACGTGCCCGGAGTGGACACCAAGTTCATCGAGCAGCATCGCGGGGTGCTGGCCGAGTTGCTGGACCGGCAGCTGCCGCCGGAGCGGGTGGCTGCCGAGCATCCACCGAGCCGGTTCGTGCAGCGCTACCGGCTGCGCGGCAAACCGGCGTACGTGCGGCTCCGCTCGCTCGACGCGACCCCGCCGGCCGGGCTGGCGCCGTACCGGGAGCTGACCGTGCGGGCCGAGGAGTTGGCCGCCGTCCCGATCGCCGCGACCCGGGTGTTCGTCGTGGAGAACGAGATCACGTACCTGGCGTTGCCGCCGGTCGACGGCGCTCTCGCCATCCTCGGCGGCGGGTACGCGGCGAGCGCGCTGGGCGCGGTGCCCTGGCTGGCCGATCGTGAGCTGGTCTACTGGGGTGACATCGACACCCACGGCTTCGCGATCCTGGACCGGCTGCGGGCGGTGTTTCCGCAGGCGCGCTCGATGTTGATGGACCGGGCGACCCTGCTGGCGCACCGGCCGCACTGGGGCCGGGAGGCGAGTCCGGTCAACGCCGTCCTGCCGGCGTTGACACCGGACGAGTCGGCGCTGTACGCCGATCTGGTCGCCGACGCCTTCGGCCCGGCGGTACGCCTGGAGCAGGAACGGATCCGCTTCGGCCAGGTCGAGCAGGCACTGCTGTCCGAAGCAGACTGAACAGGGGGCACCTCGGCGGCCTGGGCCAGCCTGGTCCCGGTTGAGCTGGACCCTCAGTCGACGACCCCGAGCCACCGTAGCTCAGCGGCGATCGCATCGACCTCGTGCAGACTGCCGTCGGCAACCGCGAGCATGAACGCCTCGGCCCGGTCGACATCGACGTCCGGGATCGGGGTCCCGGTGTTGAGGTTGATGAAGACCAGCGCGGCGGCCCACGCCAGGCGTTTGTTGCCGTCGACGAGTGCGTGGTTGCCGCAGATCGAGTGCAGCAGGCTGGCCGCTTTGCCCGCGAGGTCGGGGTAGGCCTCCTGCCCGAAGACGATCGTGCTCGGTCGGGCGGCGGCGGAGGCGAGCAGCCCGTAGTCGCGGACCTTGGCTGGGGTGCCGAAGACGATCGAGCCGATCTCCAGCAGGTCTTCGACGTCGAGGTAGACGGTCACTGGGCCAGTCGGTCGAGCAGCTCCCGGTGGCGCTCGGCTACATCTGCGGCCAACCCACGCACCTTGGACCGCTTGCTGTGCCTGGCGACGTACTCCTCGATCGCGACGACGATGGTGGCGTTGGCCGACCGGTGCTCGGTCTCAGCGATCTGCTTGAGCTGCGCGTGCAGCTCGTCCGGCAGGTTGACTGTGGTAACCATAGGAAAATCATACGACTTCCAAGTGCCACCCGGTCACGCTCTGGCCGGTGACCTGGAGTGGATCAACCGGGTGGTGTGGTCGAGTCGGATGATCGGGTCGGAAATGCACCAGATGGCGGGACTTACCGTGCGTACCCGGCCGGTGATTGAATCGACGGACTGTCAGTGGTGCCGGGCCGGGGAGCAGTGGTGGACGTCTTCGATGTACGCGACAAGCTCATCGAGGACTACAAGGAGTTCACGTCCAGCTTCGTCGACCCCCGCGACCCGAAGATCGCCGAACACATCGCGGAGTTGACCGCCCAGGGCTACCAGTGGCCGGCACCGTTCCTGTCGCTCAATCCCAACTTCGCCTCCGGTGGCAGGGTCGACGAGCTGGTCCGGCAGGGCCTGCTGCACCCCGACAACGAGCGGATCTTCCGGATCAAGCGCCAGCCGGACGACCCGGGGGCGCGGCCGCTGCGGCTGCACCAGCACCAGCGGGAAGCGATCGAGATCGCCCGGGACCGGCACAGCTACGTGCTGACTACCGGCACCGGTTCCGGCAAGAGCCTGTCGTACATCGTGCCGATCGTCGACCGGGTGCTGCGGGCCAAGGCCGACGGCACCTACCGGCCCGGGGTGAAGGCGATCATCGTCTATCCGATGAACGCGCTGGCCAACAGCCAGCTCAACGAGCTGACGAAGTTTCTCAGCTGGGGCCTGCCGGGCGGGACCCCGCCGGTGCGGTTCGCCCGCTACACCGGGCAGGAGAACACCGAGGAGCGGCGGCGGATCCTCGCCGACCCGCCGGACATCCTGCTCACCAACTACGTGATGCTGGAGCTGGTGCTGACCCGGCACGCCGAACGCGGCCCGTTGACCCGGGCCGCCCGGGGCCTGTGGTTCCTGGTCCTCGACGAGCTGCACACCTATCGCGGCCGGCAGGGTGCCGACGTGGCGTTCCTGGTCCGCCGGGCCCGGGACGCCTTCGCCGCACCGCAGGTGCAGTGCGTCGGCACCTCGGCGACGATGGCCTCCGACACCACCGGCGCCGACCAGCGGATCAAGGTGGCCGAGGTGGCGAGCCGGCTGTTCGGCACCACCGTCGAACCCGGCCACGTGATCGTCGAGACGCTGGAGCGGGCCACCGGAGCACCGGCCGGCAGCGGACCGGCCACCGGAGCGCCGGCAGGCACCGGCGCGGACCCCGCCGGTCTGCGTGACCGGGTCCTGCGGTGGGCCGCCGTCGAGCCGCCACGGCCGGACGTCGACGGGTTGCGCAACGATCCGTTGGCGGCGTGGGTCGAGGGTGCGTTCGGGGTGGAGCCCGACCCGGTCACCGGCCGGCCGGTGCGGCTGCGCCGGCCCCGGACGGTGCCGCAGGCCGCGGACCTGCTCGCCGAGCTGACCGGGGTGCCGGGCCGGGAGTGCGCCACCGCGATCGAGGCGGTACTGGCCGCCGGTGCGGGGCTCGACGACCCGGGGACCGGGCGGCCGTTCTTCGCGTTCCGGCTGCACCAGTTCTTGTCAAAGGGCGACAACGTCTACACCACGATCGAGCCGCCGTCGGTGCGGCATGTGACCAGCCGCTACCAGGCGCTCTCCCCGACCAGCATGGTCGACCAGTCGAAGGCGCTGGTGCCGTTGGCCTTCTGCCGCGAATGCGGCCAGGACTATCTGATCGTCCGGCGCGCCGACCACGGCTTCGAGGCGGGCAGCGAGGTGGAGTCGGCCACCGGTGACGCCGGCTACCTCTACATCAGCGACGATCAGCCGTGGCCGGCGGATCTCGACACGGTGCTCAGCGACGCCCGGCTGCCGTACTCGTGGACGCTGCTGGCCGACGACGGGCGCACCATCGTGGCCCCGACGAAGGAACGCCACCTGCCGGAGCTGGTGCATCTCGACCCGATGGGCACCGAGCAGGCACCGGGGCAGGGGGTGCCGGCGGCCTGGATCTCGTCGCCGTTCCGGTTCTGCCTGCGCTGCCAGGTGTCCTACGAACGCCAGCGCGGCAAGGACTTCGCCCAGCTGGCGAAGCTGTCCGTGGAGGGCCGCAGTTCGGCGTTGTCGGTGGTCGGGGCGAGCGTGGTACGCGCGTTGCGGGCCGCCCCGCAGTTGCCGGCGGAGGCCCGCAAGCTGCTCGCCTTCGTCGACAACCGGCAGGACGCCTCGCTGCAGGCCGGGCACTTCAACGACTTCGTCCAGGTGGTGCAGTTGCGCGGTGCGCTGTACCGGGCGGTGGCGGCGGCCCCGGACGGGTTGACCCACGAGCGGGTGGCGCAGCAGGTCACCGAGGCGCTGCGGCTGGAGCTGGGGCAGTTTGCCCGGACCCCGGAGGTGCGGTACGGCAAGGACGAGATTTGGCGGGCGCTGCGCGAGGTGGTCAACTACCGGCTCTACCTCGATCTGGAACGCGGCTGGCGGGTCACCATGCCGAACCTGGAGCAGACCGGTCTGCTGCGGATCGGCTACCGCTACCTCGACGAGGTTGCCGTCGACGAGGAGATCTGGTCGCGCAGCCACCATCTGCTGCGCGACGACAAACCGGAACGCCGCCACGACGTGGCTTCGACGCTGCTCGACGAACTGCGCCGCAACCTGGCGATCGACGTACGGTGCCTGACTCAGGACGGTTTCGACGAGATCGACCGGTTGTCCCGCCAGCAGCTGGCCGAGCCGTGGAAGCTGGGTGAACGGGAGCGGGCGGTCGTCGCGGGGGTCGCCTACCCGAAGCCGAGCGGCAAGGGCGAGCGGCGCAAACTGCTGCATCTGTCCGGCCGGGGCGCGTTCGGCAAGTACCTGATCCGCCAGTACGGCAAGGACGGCTGCACGGTCGCCGACGCGCAGGACATGATCCGCGACCTGTTGGCGGTGCTGGCCGAGGCGACCCTGGTGATCGAGGTGCCACCGGAGGGCGACGACCTGGTCAGCGGCTACCGGCTGAAGTCGGACGCGCTGATCTGGCAGGCCGGGGACGGCACGGTGGGCGCGGAGGACCGGGTCCGCAAGGTGCTCTCCGGTGAGGCGGGTGCCCGGGTCAACACCTTCTTCCGGGACCTGTACCGGGACACCTCGCATCTGCTGGCCGGGCTGCAGGCGAAGGAACACACCGCCCAGGTGGAGGCGGCGGACCGGCAGAAGCGGGAGAAGCAGTTCCAGGAGGCGGCGCTGCCGCTGCTGTTCTGCTCGCCGACGATGGAGCTGGGCGTCGACATCAAGGATCTCAACGCGGTGGCGATGCGCAACGTGCCGCCGACGCCGGCCAACTACGCCCAGCGGGCCGGGCGGGCCGGCCGGTCCGGGCAGCCGGCGCTGGTGGTCACCTACTGTTCGACGGGCAACGCACACGACCAGTTCTATTTCCGACGCCCGCAGCTGATGGTCGGCGGTGCGGTGCAGGCGCCCCGGCTCGATCTGGCCAACGAGGATCTGGTGCGGTCGCACGTGCAGGCGATCTGGCTGGCCGAGACCGGGGCCGAGCTGCCCAGTTCACTGGTGCGGCTGTTGGAGACCGGCGGGGAGGCGCCGTCGCTGCGGATTTCGCCGGAGTTCGTCCGCAAGCTGCGCGACGACGACGCCCGTAAGCGGGCGTTGGCCCGTGCGGAAGCCGTCCTGGCCGGCGACGTCGACGGGGCGTTCGGCGGGGCTCCCTGGTGGCGGGCCAGCTGGGTCGCCGACACGGTGGAGCAGGCGTACGACGAGTTCGACGCGGCGTTGGGCCGCTGGCGGCAGCTCTACCAGGCGGCGCGGCGCGAGTACGAGGTGCAGAACCGCCGGGCGGTGGACACCAACGTGACCGGCAAGGCACGGGACGAGGCGAGCCGGCGGGCCAACGACGCCCGGGTGCAGCTGAACCTGCTGGCCAACGAGGACTCCGATGAGCCGCAGACCGACTTTTACACGTTCCGCTACCTGGCGTCGGAGGGTTTCCTGCCCGGCTACTCGTTTCCCCGGTTGCCGCTGGCCGCGTACGTGCCGGGGCTGGCCGGTGGCCGCAAGGGCGACTACATCCACCGGCCCCGGTTCATCGGGATCAGCGAGTTCGGCCCCGGTGCGTTGATCTACCACGAGGGTGCCCGCTACCTGGTGCGCGGCGTTCAGCTGCATCAGGTGGCGTCGAACGCCGACGGGGTGTTGACCTCGTCTGCGCGGCGGTGCGCCGAGTGCGGGCATCTGCACGACGACGAGGTCGGCTGGGACGTGTGTGTGAACTGCGGGCAAGGGCTGGGTGCGACGGACACCAATCTGCTGCGCCTGTACACGGTCCGCACGCAGCGGCGGGAGCGGATCTCGTCGGACGAGGAGGAGCGGCGTCGGTCGCTGTTCGAGATCGAGACGTCGTACCGCTTCCATGATCATGGTCGGCGGCCGGGCCGGTTGACGGCGGCGGTGACCACCGCCGACGGCAGTCCGCTGGCGGAGCTGGTCTACGGCGACGCGGCGACGGTGCGGCGGGCCAATCTGGGGTTGCGCCGCCGCAAGGAGGCCAGTGTCCGGGGCTTCTTCCTGGATCCGGCGACCGGTGACTGGCTGTCCGAGCGTAAGGCGACGGAGAAGAACCGGGCCGACGACGAGGAGCTGACCTCGGACGAGGCGGCGATCACGGCGATCGACAAGGTGGCCGCGCCGGAGCGGGTGATCCCGTACGTGCAGGACCGGCGCAACATCCTGGTGCTGCGGTTGGCCGAGCGGGTGCCCGACGACATGGCGGTGACCCTGCTGTACGCGGTGGAACGCGGCATCGAGGCGCATTTCCAGCTGGAGGACTCGGAGCTGACCGGTGAGCTGCTGCCGGATCCGGATGATCGTGGCCGGATGCTGTTCATCGAGAGCGCCGAGGGCGGGGCGGGGGTGCTGCGTCGGCTGGTCGAGGAGCCGGACGCGGTCGCGCGGGTGGCGGCGAAGGCGTTGGAGATCGCGCACTTCGACCCGACCGGTGTCGACGTGGACCAGCCGGACGCCGGCGCCGACCGCTGCGTCCAGGGCTGCTACGACTGTCTGTTGTCGTACTCGAATCAGGGGTTTCACCGGCGGATCAACCGGCACCTGGTGGCGCAGCTGCTGGTGTCGTTCGCTGCGGCGACGGCGACGGCGACGGCGACGGCTGAGCGACCGGCGACCGACCAGCCGGCGACCGAGCAGCTGGCGGCCGGCCGGCCGCCGGGCGGCGACTGCCCACCAGTGGGCAGCGACGGGTCGGCGGGTGCCGGTAGCGTCGACGGGCCGGTGGCCGAGTTCGTGGCCTGGCTGGCGCGCGAGTCGTACCGGGGGCCGGATCCGGTGGCGGAGCCGGTGGCCGGGGTCAGCCCGGATCTGACCTACCGGCAGCAGCGGGCGGTGGTCTTCGTCGACGAGCCGGGCGCGCAGCCGGGGGCCGGGCGGGACGTGGACGCCGAGGAGAGTGTGATCGACGCCGGCTGGACCCCGATCCGGGTGACCGCCGGTGACTGGCAGAGCGTGGTGGACCGGTATCCCGGCGTGTTCGGGCGGCGGCAGGGAGGCAGTGCGTGACGGTGGCGGCGCAGCGGTTCGAGCCGGGGACGTTGGTCACGGCCCGGGGCCGGGAGTGGGTGGTGCTGCCCGAGTCGGAGCCGGAGGTGCTGGTGCTGCGCCCGCTCGGCGGGGCGGACGACGAACGCGCTGCGGTGCTGCCGGAGGTGGAGGAGGTCCGGTCGGCGACGTTCGCGTACCCGGATCCGACCGATGCCGGCAACGCCAGCCGGGCCGGCCTGCTGCGGACGGCGCTGCGGATCGGGTTCCGCTCCTCCGGCGGGCCGTTCCGGTCGTTGGGCGCGGTGGCGGTGGAGCCCCGGCCGTACCAGCTGGTGCCGCTGCTGATGGCGTTGCGCCAGGACCCGGTGCGGATGCTGATCGCCGATGACGTCGGCATCGGCAAGACCGTCGAGAGTGGGTTGATCGCGGCCGAGTTGCTGGCCCAGGGCGACGCGGACGGGTTGGCGGTGCTGTGCAGTCCGGCGTTGGCCGAGCAGTGGCAGCGGGAGTTGGCGGCCAAGTTCGGCATCGCCGCCGAGCTGGTGCTGCCGGGCACCGTACGCCGGTTGCAGGCGTCGCTGGTCGGCTCGACCGATTCGGTGTTCGACCGTTACCGGCACGTGGTGGTCTCCACCGATTTCATCAAGCGGCCGGAGCTGCGCGAGCAGTTCGTCCGCGGCTGCCCCAACCTGGTGATCGTCGACGAGGCGCACGGCTGCGTGCCGGACGACGACCGGCGGGCCGGCAAGTCCCGGATGTTGCGCTACGAGCTGGTACGCCGGTTGGCCGCCGACCCGGCCCGGCAGTTGATCCTGGTGACGGCGACGCCGCACAGCGGCAAGGACACCGGGTTCCGCAACCTGCTGGGCCTGCTGGATCCGGAGCTGGCCACGGTGGATCTCAACCAGGTGGCCGGCCGGGAGCGGCTGGCCCGGCATTTCGTGCAGCGCAGGCGCGCCGACATCCGGGGCTTCCTGGAGGACACCCCGTTTCCGGAGGACCGGCACACCACCGAGCGCGCCTACCGGCTGTCCGGCGAGTACCGCGACCTGTTCGACGACGTGGTGGCGTACGCCCGGCAGGTGGTGCGGGATCCGCTCGGCGGGCAGGTGCGCCAGCGGGTGCGCTACTGGTCGGCGTTGGCGCTGCTGCGGGCGTTGGCGTCGTCGCCGGCCGCGGCGGCGGCGACGCTGCGGACCCGGGCGGCGAACGCCGACGCCGACAGCGCCGAGGACGCGGACACTCTGGGCCGGGCGGCGGTGCTGGACCTGCCCGACGACGAGACCCAGGAGTCGGCCGACGCGACCCCGGGCGCGGACCCAGGGGCGGACGGTGGCGGCGGCAGCGCCGAGCAGCGCCGGCTGCGGGAGTTCGCCCGGCGCGCCGAGGCGCTGGCCGGGGCCGGCGACGCCAAACTGACCTTGCTGGTCAAGGAGGTCAAGACGCTGCTCGGCGACGGGTTCAACCCGGTGGTGTTCTGCCGCTACATCGACACCGCCGAGTACGTCGCGCAGCGGCTGGAGGCGGCGTTGGGCCGTAACTTCGCGGTCGGCTGCGTCACCGGGGCGTTGCCGCCGGAGGAGCGGGCGGCCCGGATCGCCGAGTTGACCGCCGACACCAGCCGCCGCCCGGTGCTGGTCGCCACCGACTGCCTGTCCGAGGGGGTCAACCTGCAGGAACGGTTCCAGGCGGTGGTGCACTACGACCTGGCGTGGAACCCGACCCGGCACGAGCAGCGGGAAGGCCGGGTCGACCGGTTCGGCCAGGTCGCCCCGACGGTACGCGCGGTGATGATCTACGGCGCGGACAACCGGATCGACGAGATCGTGTTGAAGGTGCTGCTGCGCAAGCACAACCGGATCCGCGAGACGTTGGGCATCTCGGTGCCGGTGCCGGACGCCAGCGACGACGTGCTGCAGACGATCGCCCACGAGCTGCTGGTGGCGCCGGAGCAGCCGGAGCAGTTGACCATCGACGCGCTGGCCGTCGGCCCGCGTGAGGAGCTGCACCGGCAGTGGGATTCGGCGGCCGAGCGGGAGAAGGAGTCCCGCACCAAGTACGCCCAGCGGGCGATCAAACCGGCCGAGGTGGCCGACGAGTTGGCCGAGATCCGGGCCAGTCTGGGCACTCCGGCCGAGGTGGCCGAGTTCGCGGCGACCGCGCTGGCCGCGTTCGGTGCCGACGTGGTCGAGCGGCCGTACGGGTTCGACGCCGACTTGGCCGGGCTGCCCGGCCAGGTCACCGACGCCTTCCCGCCCCGGCCGACGAAGGCGGGGCAGGCAAAGGCCGGGGTGTTGCAGCTGCGCCGCGAGCTGCCGACGCCGCCGGGCGCGGCGCATCTGGACCGGACCGACCCGTACGTGTCGGCGCTGGCCCGGCAGGTGCTGGAGTCGGCGCTGGATCCGTCGCTGCCAGGGGACAAACTGTCGGCGGAGAAGCGGCCGGCGCGGCGGGCCGGGGTGATGCGTACGGCTGCGGTGTCGAAACGCACGACGCTGCTGCTGGTGCGGTTCCGGCTGCATCTGACGTTGCCGGCCGGCGCGGCGGCGGGCGGTGAGCCGCGTCCGATGGTCGCCGAGGAGGCGCGGGTGTTGGCGTTCCGGGGTGCCCCGCAGGCGGCCGAGTGGCTGACCGAGGAGGAGACGGCGGCGCTGCTGTCGGCGACCCCGACCGGCAACGTGCTGCCGGACACGGCGACGCCGCTGCTGGCCCGGGTCGTCGGCCAGCTCGACGCGGTCACCGACCATCTGTCGACCACCGCCGACGAGCTCGCCGACCGGTTGCGGGCCGCGCATCTGCGGGTCCGGGAAGCGGTCGGGCAGCGGGTCCGCCGGCAGGTCACGGTGACCGCGCAGAAACCGGCCGACGTGCTCGGCGTCTACCTCTACCTTCCCGAAGGGCAGCAGTGATGAGCGGCGCGGTGATCTATCCGGCGGTACGGGTCGACGGCGGCCTGCTGCCCGGCGGTCTGCTGCAGCGCATCGGCCACGGCGACCGGGAGCTGCCGGGGATGGACCCGGCCGCGTACGGCCTGCAGTCGGGTGAGTCGGTGCGCCGCTACGCCAACCGGTCGTTCGCCTACCTGCAGGAGGTGTGGCGGGACTTCAGCCGGCAGCGGGAGCGGGCCGGCGACGGCGCACCGGCCCGGCTGACCCGGGAACGCTGGCTGCTGGTGCTGCTGCGGGAGCTGGGCTTCGACCCGTTGACGCCGGTGACCGGTGGGATCGCCGTCGACGAGTTGACGTTCCCGGTGTCGCACCGGTGGGACGCCGTACCGGTGCATCTGCTCGGCTGGGGGGTGGACCTGGACCGGCGGACGGCGCGGGTGCGCGGCGCGGCCGGCGCCGCCCCGCATTCGATGGTGCAGCAGCTGCTGAACCGCAGCGACCGGCACCTGTGGGCGGTGCTGTCGAATGGGCAGAAGCTGCGGCTGCTGCGGGATTCGACGACGCTGGTCGGTTCGGCGTCGATCGAGTTCGACCTGGAAGCGATCTTCGACGGGGAGCTGTTCGCCGATTTCGTCCTGCTGTACCGGCTGGCGCACGCGTCCCGGATGCGTCCGGCCGATCCGGCGGCCGGGCCGGCGTCGTGTGTGCTGGAGCAGTGGCGGGCGGCCGGCGCCAAGCAGGGCGAACGCGCGTTGGAGCAGCTGCGCGACGGGGTGGAACGGGCGCTGGAGATTCTCGGCACCGGGCTGCTGACCCATCCGGAGAACGCCGCGCTGCGCGGCCAGGTCGCCGACGCGACGCTGCGTCTGGAGGACGTGAAACGCTCCCTGCTGCGGGTGATCTACCGGCTGCTGTTCTGGTTCGTCGCCGAGGACCGGGATTCGCTGTTGGACCCGCAGGCGGACGCGGCGACCCGGCGGCGCTATGCGACGTTCTTCTCGGCGGCCCGGCTGCGGGACCTGGCGGTGCGGCGGCGGCATTCCCGCCACGGCGACCTGTGGGAGGCGGTCCGCCTGGTCTTCGACTCGCTGGGCCGGGAGGCGGGCCAGCCCCGGCTGGGCCTGCCGGGCATCGGCGGGCTGTTCGAGCCGGGTCCGCTGGACCGGCCGTTGGCGGCGGCGAAGCTGTCCAACCGGCATCTGCTGGAGGCGGTGGAGGCGCTGGCGGTGCTGCCGCAGCGGCGCGGCGGCGGCCGGCAGCGGGTCGACTTCCGGCACCTGGGCGCGGAGGAGCTGGGCAGCGTCTACGAGTCGCTGCTGGAGCTGCGGCCCCGCTGGGACGCGTCGGCGTGGCGGTTCGGCACGGAACGGCTGGCCGGCAACGAACGCAAGACCACCGGCTCCTACTACACCCCGTCGTCGCTGGTGGAGTCGCTGCTGGAGTCGGCGCTGGATCCGCTGATTGACGAGGCGTGCGACCGGCCGACCGCGCCGGAGCGGGTGGCGGCGCTGCTGGAGTTGACGGTCTGCGACCCGGCGTGTGGGTCGGGGCATTTCCTGATCGCGGCGGCCCGGCGGATCGCGAAGCGGGTCGCCGCGGAGGAGACCGACGAGTTGGAGCCGACGCCGCTGGCGGTCCGCTCAGCGCTGCGCCGGGTGATCGGCCGCTGCATCTACGGCGTCGACGTCAACGAAATGGCCGCCGAGTTGGCGAAGGTGTCGCTGTGGCTGGAGGCGATGGAGCCGGGCCGACCGCTGGGCTACCTGGACGCCAACATCCGGGTCGGCAACTCACTGCTCGGGGTGACGCCCCGGCTGCTGGCCGACGGCATTCCGGACGCGGCGTTCACCGCGTTGACCGGCGACGACAAGAAGGTCGCCACCGCGTTGAAGAAGCAGAACGCGGAGGAGGCCGGCGGCCAGACGGAGCTGTTGTGGAGCGGCGGCGTCCAGGTCGGCAACGCCACGCTCGCCGAGGAGGCCGCCCAGCTCACCCGGGTCGAGCCGGGTGATCTGGCCGACGTGCACGTGCAGGCGAAACGGGCGCAGGTCCTGGAGCAGGAGCGACGCCACGCCCGGCTGGTCGCGGACGCCTGGTGCGCCGCGTTCGTGCAGGCCAAAACCCCAGATTCCCGGGGTACGGCGATCACGCAGGCGGTGTTGGAGCGGCTCGGCAAGGGTGAGGCGTCGCTGGAGCTGGCCGCGGTCGAGGAGCAGGTGGAGCGGCTGCACCGGCAGTTCCGCTTCTTCCACTGGCACATCGAGTTCCCGCACATCTTCCGGGTGCCCGACCACGGCCCGGTCAACGACGCCACCGGCTGGCAGGGCGGCTTCTCCTGCGTCCTCGGCAACCCGCCGTGGGAGAAAATCGAGTTCAAAGAGCAGGAGTTCTTCGCGGCACCAGCGCCACACATCGCGAACGCGGCTCACGCCTCAGCGCGGAAAAAGGCGATCGCCGCACTTGAGCACGCCGAGGAGTTCTCGTATCAGTCGCTCTATCGGGACTACCAAACCGCTGTCCGCGAGGTCGAGGCGATCAGCCACATGATCCGCAGCTCCGGACGTTATCCACTGACCGGCCAGGGCCGGCTCAACACCTACGCGATGTTCGCGGAGTCATCTCGCATCATCCTTGCACCTGCCGGCCAGCTCGGCATGATCGTCCCGACCGGGATCGCCACCGATGCGACCACCCAGGACTTCTTCAAGGACCTGGTACGTCGTCGGAGTCTGGTGTCGCTGTTCGACTTCGAGAACGAGGACCGGGTCTTTCCGGGAGTGCATCACTCGTTTCGGTTTTCGTTGTTGACGGTGGCGGGTGTGCGGCGGCCGGTTGATCAGGTGTCGTTGGTGTTCCGGGTGCGGCAGGTGGATCAGATCGCGCGGCGGGCGTACGTGTTGTCGCCGGAGGAGATCAGTCTGTTGAACCCGAACACGGGGACGTGTCCGGTGTTTCTGTCTCGGCGGGATGCGGAGATCACGTTGGGGATCTACCGGCGGGTTCCGGTCCTGTGGGACGAGGCCAAAGTGGGCGGCAACCCGTGGGGTGTCTCGTTCAGTCAAGGCCTGTTCAACATGGCCACGGACTCGGGGCTTTTCCGGACGAGGGAGGCCCTGGAACCAGGCGGCTGGACGTTGGAGGGCAACCACTTCGTCCGGGGCGACGAGCGGATGCTGCCGTTGTACGAGGCGAAGATGGCCCACTTCTACGACCACCGGCTGGGTACGTACGAGGGGGCGACGCAGGCGCAGTTGAACGTCGGGACGCTGCCCCGTTTCACCGACGCCGAGCATGACGATCCGGCGCGGCTGCCACTGCCACGCTACTGGGTGCCGAAACGGGCTGTCGATGAGCGGCTGGCTGGCCGCTGGTCGCATGACTGGCTGCTGGGTTGGCGCGACATCGCCCGCAGCACCGACGAACGCACCCTGATCTCAACCGTGATCCCGTTCGCGGCCGTCGGGGACACCTACCTTCTCGCGATGCCCAGCACCGTTTCGGCTGGCCTGCAGGCCAACATGAGTTCGTTTGTCTTGGACTACGTGGTGCGCCAGAAGGCATCCGGGACTCACCTGAAGTACTACGTCATCAAGCAGCTACCCGTCCTCGCGCCCGGTGGCTACCGCGACGGTGGTCCGCTGGCCTCTTGCCTCGGATCGTTGGATTCGTGGATCGCTGACCGCGTTGTCGAGTTGGCCTACACCGCTGACGACTTGGCTAGTTATGCCAAGAGCCTCGGCTGCGACGGCCCGCCGTTTCGGTGGGACCCGCAGCGACGTGAACTCATCCGTGCCGAACTCGAAGCCGCCTACTTCCACCTGTACAGGGTGAATCGGGATGACGTCGGCTACATCATAGAGACCTTCAAGGTGGTCCGAGAGAAGGACGAGAGGGCGCACGGCGAGTACCGCACCAAACGCCTGATCCTGGAGCGCTACGACGCGATGGCCGATGCCATCCGCACCGGCCAGCCGTACCAAACCCCGCTCGACCCCCCACCTGGCCAAGGCCCGCGCCACTCGCTAGCCAATAGCGGTAGGGACCCGGGATGAATTTCAGTGAGGCGTGAGTTGCTGGTTGTTTGCAACCCGTGGGTTGACTGTGGTCCTTGATGTCCGTCCGAAATGATCTAGATTGCGATGCTATCTTGAGCCTCCCTAACACACAGTTTATCTGTGGCATCTGTGGTGTCATTTGCGTGGTTGAAGACGGTCGCGTCCTTCATCCTGAACCCTGGCTGACGATCAAGAAGAACAGGGTCTGTCAGTCGCCGGTTGTGTGGCGTGAGGCGAAGGACCGGGAGATCAAGTCGGGTAGCGGGAAAGCAATCAGTCGAGACTCATACCAGTGGGAGAGGCAGTTGGCGCAGCCTAGGGTTCAAGAGAGAGCTCATGTCGAGGTAGCTGTGGTTGGCTGCTACGCCCGTCATGAAGAACGTGCTCAGCACCCGCGCGGATGGGGCTACTTGGCGAGTGATGGCCACTTCGGTTTCGGTGCGACGACAACGTTTCGTAAATATGACGGCGACGGCGAACTTGCTGCGGAGTGCCGGGCACTTTTTTGGGCGATCAAGAAGCTCGTTCCTTACCGGCGCATTGAGATTCTGACCGATTATCCGGAGATCGTGCATATGGTCGATGCATGGCGCCAAGGTGACATAACGGCTGCGCCTCCCGGATACAACCATGACCGGCGTCCTTCTGGGCGTGAACCAAAGCTCCATATCGCTGGGCGGATCGTTGGCAACCATGCAGATGCCGTGACTACTAAACTACTCAGTGACTATTCGGAAAGCGGCCTAGGCCTCGGCGCGGACAAGCTCTCCGTCCTCGGATGGCGTTGGTGTGCCGGCGATCTCGACAAGGAATCTGCGACAGCGATGGCTTTAGCTGCTGCTGCCGATTCTCTCGGAGTGTCTCCCGATCTTGTGCAGACACCCAGTGCTGGCGATCGGCAGGAAGCCGACCAAACCGTAGTCTGATTGCTGTTTTATGTGTTCTTTTTCTGGCTTGGCCAGATTGCATGATGGGGGTCCCACCATAGTGCGTAGAAGTATGGGTCACGTCTGAATCCGTACAAGCGAGATTCGCCGGTGATTCGTAGCCTGCTGATCTGGGTCTCGTCGGAGAACCCCAGAGTTTCCAGCCTTTTGCGTGCATCTCTGTTTGGAATTGCTTCGATCGCATAATTCTTGCCCGGCTCGCCACCGTTGTTGAAGACCTGATCCGGTGTCATGGTTTCCATGGACTGTAGCCGGCGCATCATGTTGACGATGGTCAGCGAGTCTGATTTCGACAAACACCATGGGCCGTCGAGATCGAACCTAGACCAACTGATCGAAAGGAGGCCGTCGGCTGGCGGCTTGAATTTTGCCGCGCGAACAGCGGAAGCTGGAACGGCCTTGCGGGCAACAAGCCCAACCGCTCCAGCTTTCGGCGTAATTCTCTTTGGCTTGGCCATCCTTGGCCTAGTCTAGTCGTCGGTCGAGGTGAGCCCATCATAGTACTCGAACATGGCAGCATGGGTGATGCGCGCGGTGCCGCGTTCCATCGGGGCCAGACCGGCGTTCGACCGAGCGTCACGCCACGGCGCTTCTCGATGAGTCAGCTCGCTTAGCTGGTGCGCTGTCAGCTCCCCGTAGAATTCGAGTACTACATCAATGCTCTCCCGCTCACCAGCGGTCAGCGCGTCGGCGTGACCGGGCAACTCGCCCGGAGCAACCTGGAGGCGGCCCCGGTGGTGCAGGTAAAGGTCGGGGACCACTGGACCGTTGGCCCAAGCCTGAATCTCGTTGTCGAAGAGCGGACGATCCTCCCAGACGAGGTGCCAAGCTTGCGCGTAGTAGCACAGCTTCTGCAGTTTCATGGCCGTCATCGGGCCACGCCGGTCTAGTATGTAAGCTGCGACGTCTTCGATACGTGCCACGGTTGCTGCCTTTCGTTGGCGCACCCGAACCCCCCTCGAATGCGTCAGAAGGTGCCCCCCAGGTCCAGTGCTACCCCAACAACCTCGGGTAACACCTGCAACCAGATCATGAGGGCTACTCGTAGTGTCCTCGTGAACCCTCATGAGTTGGTCTTGTGTAAGTATGACCACTTACGAAAAGAACTTCCTGGTCACAACAACACATAAGGTGTTGTGATAAGAATCACAACTCGCTGGGGCTACTTGCTAAGAGACTCAGTCGGTGCGAGGGCTTGCGTTCTTTGTCGGGTCCGCGTCGTGATCGCGTTCAGCCCTGCTACGGGCGGATGAGGACGTCGTAGGTGGGGGAGTTGTCCCAGTTGGGGCGGAGCTGGGCGACGGTGCGCCAGCCCCAGGAGGCGTATGCGGCCTGCGCCGGGGCGTTCTTTGGGTCGGCGAGCAGGGTTGCTCTGGGCTCCTCCCGGTTGCCGAGCAACGCGTCGTGCAGCGCGCGGGCGATCCCCTGCCGCCGCCACGACTCGCGGACCATGAGTTCGCTGATCGCGAAGGTGCGCCGCCCATCCTCTGAGGTGAATCCGTCCGGTACGGGCGTGAGCAGCCCGGTCCACCAGCGGCCTGATGAGAGCGGGAAGCCATAGGTGTAGCCGACGAGTTCGTTGCCGACCGTGCCGGTGACGAGCTTCCAGCCGGGCAGCGTCATGTGCCCGTTGATCTGCCTGCGGTAGCGGTCCTCGCCGTGGAACGCGTCGGCCGGCTCGTCGTAGATCTCGATGTAGACGGCGACCAGGTCTTCAAGGATTGCCTTCGCCTGGTCAGCGTCGTAGACGTCGAGCTTGAGACCGTCGACCGCCATCAGGCGACCTTTGCGGCGTCGTACGCCTCGATGAAGTCACGAGCCGCCGGCACGTGAGGAGCCGTCCGCCCGAGGTCGGCTCGCAGGGTTGCCAGACGCTTCCGGGTTCGACGGGATTCAATCGAGGCCACGGCCGGCACGACGTCGTTCGCGACTCTGCCGGCTTCGACGTAATCGCCCTGCTGGTACAGGGCATCTGCGACGTCAACCCTGGTAAGGACGAGGTTCCGTCGAAAGAGGGGATCGGGATCCACGAGACCTTCAGCGAAGAGGCTGGATGCACGGTCTGGTCGGTTGAGGGCGAGATGACCGGCGCCCTCGATACCAGTCATCTCCAACGTGTTGACGAACTGGAGGTATGGCGGGTCGTCGAGTGCCGTCCCTCGGTCGAACTGAGTCTTGGCCTTGACCAGCTCGCGTCCGAAGCCGGATGCATCGCCGGCCTTGGCGTGGGCCAGCGTAGAGCGCAAGTGCAGCAGAGTCTTTAGACGGGGCGTAGCCCAGGGCGCGGCGATCCGCTGGGCAGCGTCAGCGAAGCGCAACGCCTCCGATGGATTGGCATCCCGTACCAGCATCGAGAGTTGTTGGAGGGCACGCACCTCAAGCCGGGGGTCGTCGCGGAGCCGGGCGCGGACGAAGGCTTCGTGTAGGAAGTGGCGGGACTCCTGACGGCGTTCGGCGTCGAGGGCGAGCCAGCCGGTCTGGACCTCCAGGTCACCGAGGCAGTCCTGCAGGGCCTCGCCGACCTGGCGGCTGTAGCTCGTCTCGCGCTCCCAGCGGGTGAGGCGGCGGTGCATGGCGATAGCGACGTCGCACAGGCTGTCACCGCCGACCGCCGCGTCGGCACGGCGGAAGGCCAGGATCGTCTCGGAGACCTGCTGCATGTGCTCCATGCCGAGGTGCTGCGGCACCTGCGGCGATGTGATCCAGTCGCGCAGCGGTGTGGCGATGCCGAGGCCGGCGAGAGCAGTGTTGATTGCGAAAGCACGGCGGTTCACAAGATCACCTCCATCGGTATCCCCAAATGCCACCGTACCGCCGGAATCGGTGCTGTCCAGAGCGAGATTCGTCGGCTCGGCGCTGAACAGTGCGTCGAGCTGATCAATTGCCAGGTCAAGGGCTTCGGCGAGTCGTGCCCGTACCGCTGGGTGTGGGTCTGTGTCACCGCGCTCCCACCGGGCGATCGTCGTGCGATCGACCTGTAGGAGCCTGGCCAGTCCTTCCTGGCTGAAGCCTGCCGTCCTACGCTGCCTGACCAGGTCGTGCCGCCGTGCCGTCACCTGGACGCCCTCCCGTCGCGTCGGACCAATGTCCACGGTGCACGTAGTACACACAGATCTACAAGATCAATGCAATGGGCTGTGGATAACTCTTCCGCTAGACTTGGCGTGGAAATTCCACGGCGATGCGGGTAAGTTGTCGCACACCTGTTTGTGCAGGTCAGCGAGCGATGCAACAGAAGTGCACCAGGAATGCCGCAGAAATGCACCTGCCGGCGGGCCGCGTGCGCCCGGCATTGTGGTGGCACGGCCCGGGGCGGGTGCCCGGCAACGCGGCTCCCAGGTCTGCAAACTCGGTTGGCGTGATCCCGCCCGCCCCGGCGCCTCTCCACGATTCTCTCCCCCAAGGAGGCACGGCGTGTTCAGGCGCAACGCGGCGACCGTACGGCACCGGCTGACGGCGGCGACCGGCGGCGACTACCAGAGCAACAGCGGACGCAACGGCGTACGGCGATCGCGGCTGACCGGGCCGGCGGTGCGCGCCATGCGGTTCCTGCCGCGCCGCTGGCGCGGCGGCCTCGACCCCGACGAGGTGTACGGCTACCTGGAACGGGTCGCCGACGAGGTCGACGAGCTGCGCCGTGAGCTGCGGATGGCCTGGGGCGAGGCGGACCGGGTGCGCAACGCGCTGCGCGCATGGCAGACCGAGCAGTTCGAGGCTCGGTTCGACCCGCAGCGGCAGGCCAACGGCCAGCACCACTACTACGCGGGTGCGCGGTGAGCAGCGGGCCGTCCGTCGGGGAGGCGGTGCCGGTCCGCGAGGACCTCGTCGCCGTCTACCGGGACATGCTGGCCGCCCACACCGACTCGCCGACGCTCAAGGTCTGCGTGTCCTGCCTGCGGAGCCGCTGCGACGACTGGCGCTGGGCGTACGAGCGGCTTGCCGCCGCCGGCCGGCTCCCCGACGGAGTCACCGACGACAGACCCGTACTTCCTCTTCTCTACGAGGAGGAGTAGCTCCCATGAGCTTGTACGACGGCGCGAAGTACCCCGGCATCCTGCTGCGCGACGGGCCGACCGGGCAGCGGGCCGCGCTGGCCGGCGGCCCCGACGTGTGGGAGGTCATCGCCGCGCGACACGCCATCAAGGCCGCCTCCCCGGAGCTGGACGGCGACGAGCTGGTCACCGAGATGATGGCGAGCACCGAGCTGACCCGGCACAGCGTCGACGTCGCGCTGCACTACTACGCCGACCACCGGGCCGAGATCGACGAATGGATCGCCGCCAACGAGGCAGCCGCCGAGCAGGGCGAACTGCTGTGGCGAGCCGAACAGGCCCGACGAACCGTCAGATGAGTCGGCCGGTCCCAACCAGCAGCGCCGTCGCCGTTCATCGGCTTGAGATAGTCACGCAGGATCTGCCACCCTGCCGCGTCGTCGACCGAGCCGGTGTGCGGGCGGCGTCCCGCGCGTACGGCCCGGTCTGCGGGCGTCAACACCCCGCCCACGGTAGAGCTCCCACCCACCCCGGCAACCGAATTCGGCTCGTCGTCGGTCGGTCAGGGGACCACGACCCTGCGTGGTTCCTTCTAGACTGCATGGCGAGGCACCAGGTCCTCGACGACAGGGATCAGATGTAGGAGTCGCGGCTCATGAGGATCGTCCGGGCGAAGCTGGAAGGCGTCAACGCCGAGCCCGGCCGCGTCGCGGCGGCCGACGTCGCCCGCATGATCCTTGGTCTTGAACGTGCCATAGCCCACGCGGCGTACCTGGTCCTCGGAAAGGCCCGGCGTGGGACCGGTCGGCACGTCCAGGCTATCGAAAGCGCGGCGCGCCTTCGCATGGTAGATATCCAGAGCGGAAGCTTTGTCGGAGTCTTCGCCTTGCCGGAAGCGGCAGAGCCAAACGACGACGAGCTGCCTATCTCCGTCGCGGACCTGAGTTCTCTTGCTTTTGATCGGCTGCTAGCCGTGATCACCGGCGGTGGCCCGGAAACAGACGCGGAGCTGGCCGCCGCGGTCGCTCGGTTAGCCGCAGATCTAGGGATCGGCGACCGAAACACAGCGATGACCTTGATCGATGACTCCCCGATGTCGACGGGACAGGCTTCACGCCAAGCGACTATCGATGCTGCAGTTCGGGAACGCCTGCAGCGCATCGGTGACCGGGTGCCCACGAGCAGGGATGAGACCCTGACCGGGGTGCTTTTCGAGGCAGATTTCGAAAGCCACACCGCTCGGTTGCGTCTTGCCAGCGGCGACGCTGTAGCAGTCAACTTCTCCTCCGAGCTTGCTGACCAGATTCAGGAGGCACTGCGCTCCCGCGCGAATCTTGAGGGCTACGTGCGTTACCACCCTCGGACAGCGCAGGCTACCAGCGTCGACCTGCGCGCAGTCTCCCGAAGCACCCAACTGGAGCTTGACGTTGACTCGTTCTGGGAGCCCCAGACCTTTGCTGGACTCCAGACAGCACAAGGAACGGACGGCTGGGTCAACGCGGCCGAGCTAGGGATGACCGATTTGACGGACGATGAGCGAGCCGCATTCCTCGCGGCTCTCGCCGAATGAGGCCGGAGGACGTCCCCAATGGGCCACTGCTCATTGACACGGACGTCGTGAGCTACTGGCTGATGGGAGCCGATCATGGCAGGGCGTTCATTAGCCTCACCGCAGGTCACGAGCAGGCCGTGAGTTTCGCTACGTACGGTGAGCTGCTCGCCAACGCCCACCGTCGACGGTGGGGTGCTCGTCGCATAGAGGATCTGCGCAGGCGGCTCAAGTCCTTCGTCGTGGTTCCCTACACGTCCCAGGTCGTAGAGCTTTGGGCAGAGATGCACGCGAAGCTCTCCGGGCACCTACAGAAGGGCGGCACGAACGACCTTTGGACCGCTGCGTGTGCCCTGGCGCTTCGCCCGCAACTGCCGGTCGCCACGAACAACCTGAGCGACTTCGGGACGATCTCGAAATCTTTCCCTGACCTGAGACTCATTCACCCTGATTTGTGAGGTCGCGATCTCCGGACGGTCTGTGTGGGGTGTGGCAGGGTCAGCAAGGACTGTGAGACTTGTTCGTTTTAGCCACCGCTCCCTGCTGCAAAATTTCGCTGCCTTCTGCAATATTAGTCGTACAGGCAAGTTTTGCAGTAGCTGAGCCAAATATTGCAGCCCTCGCGGTGGCTGTGCCGCCATGTTCACGCCTGAGCTAACCTGGATGTTACTAACATCGGTGTTACTAACATGGGAGTTAGCGTGGCGAGCTTCGTTGGGCGTACCCGGGAACTCGGCACCCTCGCCGCCGAGCTGGACCGCATCGCCTCGGCCCGGGACGACCGGCCCGGCCGCTGCCTGCTCATCCGAGGGCGGCGGCGGGTCGGCAAGTCCCGCCTGGTCGAGCGGTTCGTCGACGACGCGCAGGTGCCGTACCTCTACTTCACCGCCGCCGGTGCCGGCACCGCCACCGAACTGCGGCAACTCGTCGCCGACGCGGCCGAGTCGGCCCTGCCCGGCCGGGACCTGATCGCCGCCGCCAACCCGTCGGACTGGGACGCCGCGTTCCGGCTGCTGGCAGCGGCGCTGCCCGACGACACTCCCAGCGTCGTCGTCCTCGACGAAGTGCCCTATCTGATGGATCCCGAGCAGCAGTTCGAAGGCATCCTGCAGCGGGCCTGGGACCGGCTGCTGTCCCGCAAGCCGGTGCTGCTCGTCCTCATCGGCTCCGACCTGGCGATGATGGAGGCGCTCAACGACTACCGTCGGCCGTTCCACCAGCGTGGCCGCGAGATGGTGCTCGGCCCGCTCCACCCGGCCGACCTCGCCACCATGCTCGACCTGCCACCCGCCGACGCGATCGACGCCGCCCTGCTCACCGGCGGGCTGCCGCTGGTCGCCGCGCAATGGCCGCCCGGCGCCAGCGTCTGGGACTTCCTCGGCGCGGCACTGGCCGACCCGACATCGGCGCTGCTGGTCTCCGCGGAACGGTCACTCGCCGCCGAGTTCCCCGCCCAACTCCAGGCTCGCGAGGTGCTGACCGCGATCGGCTCCGGCGAACGGACGTTCACCAACATCGCCCGTACGGCCGGCGAACTGTCGGCTACGTCGCTGCACCGGTCCCTGGGAACCCTGCAGGCCAAGCGGCTCGTCACCGGTGAACTGCCGCTGTCGACCCGCCCGTCGAAGGACCGCCGCTACCGGATCGTCGACCCGTACCTGCGCTTCTGGCTGCGGTTTCTCGCCCCCGCGATGCCGGAGATCGAACGCGGCCGGGGTGACCTGACCCTGGCCCGCATCCGAACGAGCTTCCCGAGTTGGCGGGGCCGGGCGGTCGAGCCACTGATCCGCGACGCGCTCGCCCGGCTGCTGCCCGACGACTCGCTGCCGGCGGCACCCGCCATCGGCGCGTACTGGACGAGATCCAACGACGTCGAGATCGACATCGTCGGTGCCGACCGGGCACCGGTCGCCCGCGAACTGTACTTCGTCGGCTCGATCAAATGGCACGACCAGGCGCCGTTCGACGGGCACGACCTGTCCGCGCTGTTCCGGCACCGGGCAGCGCTGACCGACGAGCCGGTGCCGACCGTCGCCGTCTCCCGCAGTGGCGCGTCCTGCCGTGGCCTCGACGTGCTCTACCAGCCCGCCGACCTGCTTGCCGCCTGGCAGGACCGGTAGCGCGCGGTGATCTGTCGGCTACTCGACAGCGATCGATCCCGGATCGTGACTGAATGATCGCCACATGTAGACGCGGGGGCTCGGCCTGGGGAGGACGAGCATGGCGGTGGCGCACTCGGCGGTCAACCTGGTCGGCAGCCTGCTGCCCGGCGGCGTCCTGGGCCGCATCCGCGACGGCGACCCGACCGTGCCCGCCATCGACGCCCGCTCCTACCACCTGACCGCCGGCGAATCCGTCCGCCGGATCGCCAACCGCGACTTCGGCTACCTGCGCGACGAATTCAACCGGTACGCCGACCAGCAGGCCGGCACCGGCAGCCGCCGAAATCGGCGGCGCGCCGCCGACGACTGGCGGCACACCCTGCTGCGTACCCTCGACTTCGACGGCATCGAACGCCTACCCGGCGGCATCGTCGTCGACGAACAGCCGTTCCCGGTCAGCCACCGATGGCAGCAGGCCCTGCCGGTGCACCTGGCCCCCTGGGGTGCCGACCTCGACCGGCGGGCCGCCGGAGCGCCGCGCGGTACCCGCTCCCCGGCCGACGCCGCACCGCACGTGATGGTGCAACGGCTGCTCAACCAGAGCGACAAGCACCTGTGGGCGGTGCTGTGCAACGGGCCGCAGCTGCGGCTGCTGCGCGACTCCACCAACCTCGCCGGCAGCGCGTACCTCGAATTCGACCTGGCGGCGATCTTCCAGGGCGAACTGTTCGCCGACTTCCTGCTGTTCTACCGGATCGCCCACGCCAGCCGGTTCGAGATCATCGACCCGCAGGCCGGCGCCGCCTCCTGCCCGCTGGAAGAGTGGCGCACCTACGGCGCTCGGCAGGGCGAACGCGCCCTCACCAGCCTGCGGTACGGCGTACACGAAGCGTTGGAAACCCTCGGACAGGGCTTCCTCAGCCACCCGCACAACCGGCAACTGCGCGACGACGTCGCCGCCGGCCGGCTGACCCTGGCCGACCTGAAACGCTCCCTGCTGCGGCTCGTCTACAAGCTGATCTTCTGGATGGTCGTCGAGGACCGCGGCGTCCTGCTCGACCCGCACGCCAGCCGGGCCGCCCGCGACCGCTACGACACCTACTTCTCGTCCCGCCGGTTGCGCCGCCTCGCCGACACCCGCCGCCACTCCTGGCACGGCGACCTGTGGCAGAGCACCGCCCTGGTGTTCCAGCTGCTCGGCTCGGAAGCCGGCGGCCCGGTGATCGCCCTGCCCGCCCTCGGTGGCGTCTTCGAAACCAGCGAACTCGACCTGCCGCTGCGCCGCGCCCAGCTCACCAACTCGGCGCTGCTCACCGCCGTCACCCAGCTCAGCGTCCTCACCGGCCGGCGGGCCGACCGCCGGCAGTGGGTCGACTGGGCGCGGCTCGGCGCGGAAGAACTTGGCAGCGTGTACGAGGCACTGCTGGAGCTGCACCCCTGCTGGGACGCCCACACCGGTACGTTCTGCTTCGTCAAGGTCAAAGGCAGCGACCGGAAGAAAACCGGCGCCTACTACACCCCGCCGTCCCTCGTCGACGAACTCCTCGACTCCACGTTGGAGCCGCTGCTCGACGAGGCCTGCGACGCCGACACCCCCGCCGAACGCGTCGCCGCCCTGGAGCGCATCACCGTCTGCGACCCGGCCTGCGGATCCGGGCACTTCCTCATCGGCGCGGCCCGCCGCATCGCCCGTCGCGTCGCCATCGAGGAAACCGACGACCTGGAACCCCACCCCGACGCCGTCCAGGCCGCGATGCGCAAGGTCACCACCCGCTGCCTGTACGGCGTCGACAGTAATGAAATGGCAGTCGAGCTGGCCAAACTCTCCCTCTGGCTGGAAGCGGTCGAACCCGGCAAACCCCTCGGCTACCTCGACGCGCACCTGCGGGTCGGCAACTCGCTGCTCGGTGCCACCCCGGCGCAACTCGCCGCCGGCATCCCCGACGCCGCGTACACCGCCCTCGACGGCGACAGCCGCGCCGTCGTCACCGCCCTACGCCGGGAAAACGCCAGCCAGTCACCCGGTGTCCGACCACTGACCACCGACAGCGTCGGCAACCTCGACCTCGCCGCCGAAGCCGCCGCCATCGCCCACCTGGCACCCTGCGAAACCCTCGCTGACGTGCACATCCAGGCCCAACGCGACAAGACCCTCGACCCGCACCGGCGTCGACTGCGGCAGATCGCTGACGCCTGGTGCGCCGCGTTCGTCGCCCCGAAGATCCCCAGGAACCGGGCGTACGGCCTCACCAACGCGATGCTGGCCCGCATCGCCGCCGACGAGCGCAGCGACGACGTCGAGCGCGCCCGGCAGCTCGTCGACACGATGGTCCGGCAGTACGGCTTCTTCCACTGGCACATCGAGTTCCCGCACATCTTCGAAGTCCCCGCCGACGGGGATCACGCCGACAAGGCCGGCGTCGACCCGGCCACCGGCTGGCGCGGCGGCTTCAGCTGCGTACTGACCAACCCGCCCTGGGAGCGGGTCAAACTCCAGGAGCAGGAGTTCTTCGACGGCCAGCACGAAGCGGTCGCCGGTGCGCCGAACGCCGCCGCCCGCAAGAAGCTGATCGCCGCACTCGCCGACAGCGCGCAGCCCGCCGAGCGTGACCTGCACCTGAGCTGGACAAAGGCGCTACGCACCGCCAGCGGTGTCAGCCACCTGCTGCGGACCGCCGGCCGGCACCGGCTCACCGGGCGCGGCGACATCAACACGTACGCCGTCTTCGCCGAAACCAGCCGGACGCTGCTCGCCACCACCGGCCAGCTCGGCATGATCGTGCCGACGGGTATCGCCACCGATGCGACCACCCAGGACTTCTTCAAGGACCTGGTGCGTCGTCGGAGTCTGGTGTCGTTGTTCGACTTCGAGAACGAGGACCGGGTCTTTCCGGGAGTGCATCACTCGTTTCGGTTTTCGCTGTTGACGGTGGCGGGTGTGCGGCGGCCGGTTGATCAGGTGTCGTTGGTGTTCCGGGTGCGGCAGGTGGATCAGATCGCGCGGCGGGCGTACGCGTTGACGCCGGAGGAGATCAGTCTGTTGAATCCGAACACGGGGACGTGTCCGGTGTTTCTGTCGCGGCGGGATGCGGAGATCACGTTGGGGATCTACCGTCGGGTGCCGGTGTTGTGGCGCGAGGACAGTCCGGACGGTAACCCGTGGGGTGTGTCGTTCCTGCGGATGTTCGACATGGCGAGCGACTCGGGGTCGTTCCGTGGCTATGACGACCTGGTTGGCGACGGCTGGTCCCTGGAAGGCAACCACTTCGTCCGGGGCGACGAGCGCATGCTGCCGTTGTACGAGGCAAAGATGGTCCACTTCTACGACCACCGGTTCGGTACGTACGAGGGTGCGACGCAGGCGCAGTTGAACGTCGGGACGCTACCCCGGTTCACCGACGCCGATCACGATGATCCAGCGCGGTTGCCGCTGCCGCGTTACTGGGTGCCGAAGCGGGCGATGGATGAGCGGCTGGCCGGTCGTTGGTCGCACGACTGGTTCCTCGGTTGGCGCGACATCGCCCGCAGCACCGACGAACGCACTCTGATCCCCGCAGTCGTACCTCGGATAGCGGTCAACCACAAGTTTCCACTCATGACCGTCGGGCCACAGGCGTGCGAGATCCAGGCGGCTTTGTCATCGATGGTGGTTGACTACGTGCTTCGACAGAAGCATGTCGGTACGTCGCTGGCGTACTTCCTGTTGAAGCAGCTGCCCGTGCTGCCGCCATGGCGGTACGCCGAACCGGTGCCCTGGGATTCGGATGTGGTCGATCTGTCGACGTGGATCCGGCCCCGGGTGCTGGAGCTGACCTACACCGCGCACGACCTCGCACCGTACGCCCGTGACCTCGGCGACGACGGCCCGCCGTTCCGGTGGGACCCGCGGCGACGCGATCTCATCCGCGCCGAACTCGACGCCGCCTACTTCCACCTGTACGGGGTGGACCGGGATGACGTCGACCACATCATGGAGACCTTCACGGTCGTCCGGGACAAGGACGAGGGGACCCACGGCGAGTACCGCACCAAACGTCTGATCCTGGAGCTCTACGACGCGATGGCCACTGCCATCCGCACCGGTACGACGTACCGTTCCCCGCTCGACGCGGCTCGCAGACAGCACCGAGACCACGCCACGTCCGTCAGCAGCGAAGCCTAGCCGGGCAGGGACGAAATGCCGCTCATCTACTACGCGCGGGCGATCGACGGCCTGGACCGTGCGACAGTACTTGCTGAAGGTGCCCTGGTCGGCGAAGTCGGATGTCGTTCTGATGGACTTCTCGATATCTGGCAGGAGCTACATCGGCTGCATCTGTGAGTTGGTCTATTCCTATATGTGGAAAATACCCGTTGTCGTGATCGTTGGTGATACCGGACATGAGGCGCGACCGTGGCTTCGCTATCATGCCTCCTATATCGTTACGGGGCGGCAGGCCGCAATAGATATTGTGTCGGAGATTCTAGCGACCTGACCTTCCGCGGGTCATGGCAATCTGAAGGAGAAGCAGGCTGACTGGGACACCGACGCCAAGAGCGACGTCCTTGGCGGGAAGTGTCTCGGTTGCTACTACGGTGGAACCCAGGGCGATGGTCAAAAGTAGAACGGCTGGCGCCCAATTTCGTCGCAGGGTTGAGAGGGTAGAGCGGAAAAGCCTCGATAGAATTATCAGTTGCAGTGGGACTGAGGAGTCTGAGCCTCCCCTCATGACAGCTGTACCGGGCGAGAGGGCAGTTATGCTGTCGCAATTTCGGAGGATGGCATCCTTGAAATCCGACAGTGCTTCAAGAAATGGCCAAACGGTCCACATCGAAAGCGCGGTGGAGCCGTCGACGCCGGGCCACTTTCCATCGTCGTCCTGGCTCTCTAGGATCGTTATAGCCGCTCTTGCTGTCAAGCTGTAGTTCGTAGAGTTTGGCTGCCGAACAAGTGCACTTAGTACGTAGGGTAGACCGTGGTGCCAGATTGAGTTCTGCCAGGTTTGGTTGGTTCCGTCGGGACCCATCCGCGTGATGTTGTAGTTCTCTAGGCGTGCGTCGTCGTCATAGATGGTGCTCGTATCCGCCGATTCGTTTAGCCATCGGTATGCATTTTCTACGGCGTCGGACAAGACCTTGTCGTTTCGATGAATATTGCTTTCAACGAGCGCCACCAGGACGATCGCGGTGTGCGTCACGGTGGGAGCTTGGCCGCTACGTTCGCCCCAGCCACGAGCCTTGCTGTCCCGAGCCCCTATCAGCCAGTCTGCGGCTGCACGGAGCGCCGGAGCGGTCCGATCGAGCACTCCCAGGGCGCGGACCGCCATGGCCGTAAGCCACACTCGCGACGCTTGACCCTTGAACGCGCCCCAGCCGCCATCATCGTTCTGGTTGTGGATTAGCCAAAATGCGGCGCGTCGAATATCTGGTGCATTGGTCGCGAACGCGAGACCTGTTTTCTGCATGAGATGACAGATCATTGCGGTTGCCTCTGTCACCGGTTGACCGAAACTGGTATTGGTTGCCCACCCGCCGTCGAGCAAGGGGTCCTCGGAGGAGATCTGACGGTGGCTGAGAAATTGGAGACAGTGGTCTTGGTGCTCAAATTTCGATTCGTGTAGGAGAAAACTGCTCAACGCGGTTATTGTTGCGGACGGGCCAGGGGTGGGGATATCCAATAGGTGGTACCAGCCGCCCTGTGTCTTCTCGACACCGTGGTACGTGCGGCGCAGCAGGTCCAGTGACTTCCCGACCCGGGAGTCAATATTCCTGCGATCGATTTTTTCCACGGCCATCCCGGGGGGTGAACGCCGATGATATACGGCGGCTAGACTTCCTTGTATGCGACTGCGCTGATGAAGGCGCTCTCCTTGGTGGACGCGTACTTACCAAAGTGTGTTTCAATCGTTTCAATCTGCCAGTCGTGGAGGAGGTCCTTGACATATCCTTCATCGAAAAAGTGCCGTATATGTCCGCATCGATTGAAGATGTGCTCGCCGAGCTTTTCGCCATCGCCGTAGTAAGGATCTTCCGTCGATTTTACACAGAAGACCAAAACGCCCTGTGGCTTGAGCACTCGATGAATTTCGGAAAAAATTCGGCGTGTCGCATTGTCTCTAAAGTAGTGTAGTGCGAGATGGGAAAATACTCCGTCGAATGATTCGTCACCGAATGGCAGCAGCTCCGATATGTCCCATACTTGGAGGCTGCTCTTTACCTTCCTTAGCATCCTTGTTCGGTGTGGGACAATTGTGTGTGCCTGTTCAATGGCAACCGCCGAAAAATCTATGCCCCACACGTTGCATCCGGCTAGCGCCATTGCGCGAAGGTCGTGTCCTTGCCCGCATCCGAGATCGAGTACATCGGGGTTCTTATTGGTGTCTGGTAGCTTCCGAAGGAACGTGTTGCGAACTTTTCGGTGTATCGAGTCCTTGCCCGTGGCCCCACGCCTGCGGTGCCAGCCATCCCAAAAATTCAGTTGATCCGGAAGCTTCTGATCTTTTGTACTAGGCATCTTCTCGACCGTCTGATAGAAGTTGTGGTTGCCTTGGCTGAGGGTGGCTCGGGTATCCTCGCAGTCGTTCTTGTGTCTGTTCAATATTCTCCCACTGTGGGTAGAGGGCGTAGTCCCATTCGTCTGGGCGCCCAATGACTTTGGCGATGTGCCTTCTAAAAAACTGGGAGACTCCAACGTCGCGTGCGTAATGTGCACTCTTGCCGGACTCCCGGTACATCAGGTATCCGTCTCTCCTCAATGACGCCGGGATGTCATCGACGCGGGACAGGGATCCTACGAAGTCGACATCCAGTTTCAAGAGATTCAACGAGTAAGTGCCTGGAATGATGTGAATGTGAGAATGTGTTATGCATGCGGACCTGCGGCGTTCGGCATCGCGGCATGACCCGTGTTCGAATGCGGTTGCCGGTCCGTAGGCGTCCTCGATCATTTCCAATGCTCGCCTGACGAACGCGAGGAAGCCTTCGGCCAGGTCCAGGGGCATGCCCCATACTGAGTTGTGGTGCTGCGCGGGTGCGACGAGGACGTATCCGGGGACGAAGGCACCGACTGCGCAGACTGCGGCTCCGACACCCGGTTCTCTCAGCAAAGGTCGGTCGTACCAGGGAAGATCGAATTCTGAGTCTTCATTGATCCGACAGAACAGGCAAGCGTCCCGGCTACCCTCGGCGGCGGCAAGCATGGCGACAGGTCTCCTTCTGAAGCCGTACGGTAACCGAAAGTGTGACTGGATAGGTGCGTGGGACCTTGGAATACCGCAAGCGCGCGAGGTGGGTTAGGCGGTTGTGGGGATCCAGGGGCTGCCGGCGGCGGCTCGGGTGAGTGCGTCGAGCATGTTGATGCCGTGTCGGGTGGCGGTGGCGGTGTAGCTGCGGATCGCGGCGAAGTGTTCGGCTCCGGTCATGGTGCGCATGCTGCCGGAGACCTTGATCCGGAGTTTCGGCATGCGGATGGTCCGCTCGGCCGGGTTGTTGTCGAACGGCACGGCCGGGTCGGTGAGGAACCGCAGGTAGTCGGCACGTCGGTCCCGTAGCCGCACGAACAGGGCGTGGTACTTGCGGTGCAGTTTGTCGGTTCGGGCGGCGGTGGCTGCGGCGCCGAGCACGACGGCCGAGCGCAGCAGGTGGGTCTGTTCGGCGAGGTCGGCCGGGTCGGGTTCGCAGCCGTCGGCGCGGGCCGTGACCGTCAGGCGGTTCAGGTGCCGCAGGGCGTCGATGGCCTGGCCGGCGAGGTCGGCGACCTGCCCGGTGGCGGTGTCGACCACGTAGACCAGTTCCCGCAGCACGTGGGCGTTGCACAGGGCGTGGACCGCGTCGGTGTAGGTGTCGTACGGGGCCCACGCGTCGTGCACGGCGACGCCGGTGTATCCGGGTAGCACGCCGGCGTCGTCCATTCCGGCGGTGCCGCGCCGGCGGTGCGCGGTGAGGAGCACGTCGGTGGGTGTGGAGGCGGAGTGCAGCCAGGCGAGGCGGCCGTCGACGCGTATGCCGGTCTCGTCGAAGTGCGCGACCGGGGCGTGGCGGACGCGGTCACGGATCACGGGGAGCACCGTGTCGATGACGCCGAGGGCGGTGCGGGTGACCCAGGCGGTGATGGTGGCCGCCGCGACGGGCAGGCCGAACAGGTCACGGATCGCGTCGGCGGTGCGGCCGATGGACAGGAACTGTCCGTGCAGCAGGTAGACGCCGATCGCGGCGATCCGTGGTCCGTAGACGGCGGGCGCGGTGGACCCCGCCGGTGTCGCGGCGGTGGTGTGGTGCCCGCACGGGCAGGCGACGGTGACGATCTGGTGCTCGGTCACCACGACCCGGGGCTGGGGGATGTCGAACACCTGCCGGCGGGTGACCGTCACCTCGGCCGGGTCGGTCAGGCCGTCACCGCAGCCGCCACAGATGTCCGGCACGTGCCGGACGACCACGTCCGGATCCGCTACCTGGGACAGGGTGGTGCCCTCGCCCCCGGCCGGGCGGCCCGGCCGGCGACCCGAACGGCCCCGCAGCGACTTCGGCGCCGGTTTAGCCAGCCCGTCGCTCGACGGCGGTTTCGACGAGTTGCTCGACGACTGCTTCAACCGGGCCTCAAGCTCAGCGATCCGCGTCAGCGCCTGCTCCAGCCGTGCGGCCAGCCCGGCGTTCAACGCCAACAACTCGTCATACGACGGCGGCGGATCGGCGGGCATGGCTGGTCAACCTACCAGCCTCCACAGCAGACAGCATCACCGGGATCAGGAACCTATCCAGTCACCCGAAAGTAACATCAATTTCCCATTGGTGCAGTCCTCCAACCGGCTGATTCATGTCAATGAGGACCTCCGTGGGCAGGTCTGCATGCTCGCACAGACGAGAGCACGATCCACTCGTGGCTAGGTGGGCCCCGAGTTGGCTGCCGAACTGCGCGCCCTACGCTGCTTGCGAAGTCGACCGAGAGGTGACGTCTGTGGCTGACGGTGTGAGGTACGGCCTGCTGGTGCGTACCTGCCTGGAAGTTCTTCGCGACAGCGGGCAGCGGCTGCATGGCCAGAAGGTGCTGCACCAGGTGGCCGACCGGATCGAGCTGAACGAGGCTGAGCTTCGCCCCCACCGTAACGGTGCGCCGGCCTGGGTGGTCGCGGCCCGCTTTCACGCAGGCGACGCCGCCACCATCGGTTGGTTGATCAAGCGGGACGCGCTGTGGTGGATCACCGACGACGGCCGGGATGCGCTCGAAACGTACCCCGACGCGGACTCTCTCTACGCCGAGATCACCCGGCGCTACCGGGAGATCTTTCGCGACCGCAAACGGATTCGCCGGCAGTACGACGACCGGCTCGAGAAGATCACCAGCACCCTGGAGCTTGTACCGGCCGGCTCCTGGACGGCGTACGACGATCTGGCCGAGCTGGTCGACGGCACGCCAGAGGACATCGCCCACCTACTGGCCGACACCTATGTCGACAACGCGCACCGCGTACTTGACGCTTCCGGGCGGGTCCCCGACGCCAAGCACCAGCATGCCCGGCTACGCGGTAGCGACCTGGCGGCCCGGCTCAGCGAGGAAGGTGTCGAGTTCGTCGACGGCCGGGCGAACGCCGAACAACGGATCACCGCCGACTTTCTCGCCGAGCGACTCGCCGAAACCGCCACTCTCGCGGCTGAACCCGTCGCGCGGCGGGCCTGGCTGGTCCGGGGCAGCAACGTCGACGGCGTCGACCTGGTGCCGCAGTGGCTCGCCGAAGGCTGGGTGTCGCTGGCCGCCTCCCAACTGCCGCAACTCGGCCCCGGCATCGACGAGCAGCAGCTGACCCAGGCCGTCGCCGACGCCTACCGGCACAAGAGCTACTCGGTACGGGAGAAGCTGACCGGCGAGTTCAACGCCTTCCTGCGGTTGATGCGCGACGGGGACTTCGTGGCGACCGCACACCACGGCGACGTGCACCTCGGGTTGGTCACCGGCCCGCCCACCTTTACCACCACCGGAGAACTGCCGTCCCACCTGCGCCGGCCGGTGCGCTGGCTGGAGCTCGACCCGCCGGTGGACCTGTCGGCGCTGCCCGCCGCCCTGTCCAACCTGTTGCAGAGCCAGGACGACGTGGTCGACCTGACCGACGGGCTGGCCGCGCTGGAACACCTCGCCGCGCCGTTGTTGCGCGAACCGGCACCGACTGCGGCACCGGCCACCCCCGCGACGCCGACACCGGTCGCGATGGCGACCCCGACCCCGCCGCCGGCGGCCGAAGCGCGACTCGGTGACGTCCCCGCCGACCTGGCCGACTCGCTGCTGCTCGACCTCGACTGGCTGCGGGAGCTGCGGGAGCTGCTGGCCAGGCGGCGGCAGATCATCCTGTACGGCCCGCCCGGGACCGGCAAGACGTACGTCGCCCGCGCCCTCGCCGCCCGGCTCACCGAACCCCACGCGGTACGGCTGATCCAGTTTCACCCGTCGTACACCTACGAGGACTTCTTCGAAGGATTCCGGCCCGAGGCCGGCGACGACGGCACCCTGCGGTTCAAACTCACCTCTGGGCCGCTGCGCCGGCTCGCCGACGCCGCCAGGGAACACCCGTCCACGGCGTACGTGCTGATCATCGACGAGATCAACCGGGGGAACCTGGCGAAGGTCTTCGGTGAGCTGTACTTCCTGCTCGAATACCGTGACCAGCCGATCGCGCTGCAGTACTCGGCGAAGGATTTCACCCTGCCGGCCAACCTCTACCTGATCGGCACGATGAACACCGCCGACCGGTCGATCGCCCAGATCGACGCCGCGATGCGCCGCCGCTTCGCGTTCGTCGAGATGCACCCGGACCGGTCGCCGGTCGCCGGGCTGCTGCGTCGCTGGCTCACCGCCCGCGACCTGCCCACCGAGGCCGCCGACCTGCTCGACGCGCTCAACGCCCGGCTCGCCGACGCCGACTACGCCGTCGGGCCGACGTACCTGCTGGAGGAGGCCGACCACCGCGACCCGGACGGGCTCGACCGGGTCTGGCGCCATGACATCCTGCCGCTGCTCGCCGACCACCACTACGCCGACGACCTGGACGTACCCGGCCGGTACGGGCTCGACGCGCTGCGTACCGCCCTGGCTGATCGGCAGCCCCGACCGTGATCCGGGTGATCCAGTTGCGGGAGGCCGGACCGGCGCTGGACGTGGCACTGACCGGCGAGCAGGCCCGGCAGCTGGCGGCGGCCCGCGCGGGCCGGCAACCGGTCGTCGAGGTACGTCCGGGCCCGTCGGCCGGGCGTTGGCTGCTGCGCGCGACCCGGCTCGTCGGCGCTGCCCGGATCGGCGACCTCGACGTGTACGTCGCCCCGAAGGTGCCGGTGGCGCGGCTGTTGTTCCTGCTCGGCTACGCGCGGGACCCGCATGGGTGGCAGTCGGTGAGCCTGCCGTTGGGGGCCACCGACGAGCTGGCTCCGGCGCTCGCCGAGGCGCTGTGCCGGCAGGTCGACCGGGCGATCCGGGGCGGGCTGCGGCACGGCTACCAGGAGGTCGACGTCGCATCGACGGTTCTGCGCGGGCGGATGATGCCGGCCCGGCAGTTGACCCGTCGGCTCGGCCAGCCGCTGCCGCTGGAAGTCCGCTACGACGAGTTCACCGCCGACACGCCGGAGAACCGCATCCTGGTCAGCGCGGTCGAACGGATGCTGCGCGTTCCCGGGCTGGTGCCGTCGGTACGTCGCCGGCTCGGCCAGCTGGCTGAGCGGTTCCCCGGTGTCGCCCGGCTGCGTCCCGGCGCTCCGGTGCCGATCTGGCGACCGGGCCGCAGCAACGCCCAGCTGCACACCGCCCTGTGGCTGGCCGAGCTGGTCCTCGCCGGATCGTCGCTCGACGCCCGCGCCGGTGACCGGGTCGCGAACGGCCTGCTGCTCGACATGGCGCGGGTCTTCGAGTCGTTCGTCGCCGCCGCGCTGCGGGCCGTGCTGCCCGCCGGCCAGCTGCGCACCCAGACGACCGATCACCTCGACGAGGCCGGCCTGATCGACATTCGCCCCGATCTGACCTGGTGGGACGAGGGCCGGGTGGCTGCGGTGGCCGACACCAAGTACAAGACCCGGACGCCCGTCGACGACTTGTATCAGATGCTGGCCTACTGCGTCGCGTACGGTCTGGACAGTGGTCATCTCATCTACGCCGGGGAGGGCGGTCCGACCGCGCACGTGGTCCGCCGGACCGGGATCCGGATTGTCTGCCACCGGATCGACCTGGACGGGTCCACTGGCGACCTGCTGGAGCAGGTACGGCGGGTCGGCGCCGGGATGACGCTGGGCCGACGCCCGGGACGCGGGTCGATAGAGTCAGCGGCGTGAACGCGGCGTACCTGGTGGTCCTCGGTGAGCGGGCAGCGATCCGCTGGGTGCTGGAGCAGCAGCGGATGGCGTTCCCGGCGACCCCGCGGGCCGAGGTGGCCGCCCTGGCCACCGGGGACCGGCTGCTGCTGTACGCGACCCGGGGCGCCTGGCACAACCCGACCCGTGACCGGGGCCGGGTGATCGGTACGGCGACCGCCACCAGCGCGGTCCGTGCCTTCGACGAGCCGGTCGAGATCGCCGGGATGCGGTTCGTCTCCGGCTGCACATTGGACGTCGACGGGGTGGTGCCGTACCCGGGCGGGGTGGAGTTGCAGCCGCTGGTGCACCAGTTGGCGGCGTTCCCGAAGCCGCATGCGTGGAGCATCTACCTGCGCCGCCCGCTGCTGCGGCTCACCGACGCCGACGTCGGGTTGCTGGTCGGCGCGCTCCGGCCGATGCTGGCCGCCCGGCCGGCGGCGTTGTCGACCTACCCGACGCCGCCGAGCTGAGCCGCCGAGCTGACACCGCCTTCTCGGGCGGCCGCCAGCCAGCGGGCCCTGGCCGACCCGGTCGGGCTGGCTGGGTTCGTGCTGCGCCGCCGGTCAGCCGGCAGCCGCCCTTGTCGATCTTGTCGCGACAACAGGGCCGATGCCGGGTTTGCGGCTGACATCGCCTACTTAACGGCAAAGATGACAACGAGTCGTTGTTACGCCCGGAGGACTTCCCGAAACTATTACCGGGCTTTCTCAACGTAATCCGTAAACGCGAAAGATCTCCAACTTCATTACCGTACGTAATGTGGCAGGAAAGTGTTCCAACGATCTGCGGAACCCGGTCTTGAGAACCTTCCAACACTTCAGATGGGCGATCGCGCGTTCGACGGCGGCGCGGAGCCGGTTGAGTGCGGTGTTGCACGCGCGTCGGACCCCGGTCAACTCCCGACCCCGAGGCTTCTTGTACGGACTCACGATGCCGGCACCCTGGTACCCCTTGTCACCGATCATCCCGGGCCCGCCGGGGGCGTAGTGGCCGGCCCACCCGGCGGCGATCCCGGACACGTCGAACGCCTTCCGGTCGTGCATGCCACCCGGACACGGGTCACCCACATCGACCACCCGCCCGGCGAGATTGGCCACCACCTGCACGTTCTGCCCACAGAAGCCCTTCTTCTCGGAGAACAGCCCGTCGACGTCGTCGCGTTCCCCGACCGGCGCGACCAGACCATCGACCAGGACCGCGTCCCGGCGGGCCTGGTCACGGACCTGCTCGTACAGCGGGGTCAACACCACGTCCACCAGCGGCTCCAGCTCCTCCTGATACCGCTCCACGGTCGTCGAACCGCAGCCGAAAACCTCACCGATCACGTCCGGCGCCAGATTGTGCCGCAGCCCGAACAACACCAGCACCAACGCCGTGTACAGCGGCAACGCCCGAGGGCGCCCCACCGGCAGGTCCCAGTCGACCAGCGCGTCCACCTGCTCGTACAGCCAGTCCAGTTGATCGGAGTCCAGTCCGGTCATACGCTCACAGCGCGGCGGCCGGCCGTCGATCGTTTGAGTCCACACAACCCAGATGATCCAGACGTCGCCGGCCGCCGTTTCCACAAACGACACGCCCACCTTGGTCACACCACAGGCCGTCACCCCACGTAATATCGACGAACCTCGGTGCCAATCGGCTCGAAGCCTATTGGGAAGTCCTCCCGGGTAGGGCGGTAATAATTCGGCATGTGGGCATAGCTTCATTTGCGGGACGATTATCCTCAAGTTCGGATTGAACGAGCCGCTGGTTGCTCCTGGGCTAACTTGAAGTATTGACATGCTTGCGCTCCGGTTGGGGCGCTGTTAGCCTTCTGTCCGTGGCCCGATCAGGGGCCGGTAGGTCGATTTATTTCACCTGAGTTACGCCCGCCAAGACAGTCTCAATCAACCACCCCTTGGGACGTTCATGTCGACGATGTGGCCGAAGTGATGACCGCTGCCTCAACCGCTGATTCAACGCCGACTGATGGAAATCGTAAGAGGGATTTCCGGCTGTACTGGATAGCCGGGGCCGTCGACCAACTCGGGTCGCAGACCTCCGGCATCGTCTTTCCGCTGGTCACCCTCGCGATAACCGGTTCACCGGCCGCCGCCGGTCTGGTGGGCGCGCTGGCCCTGGCCGGTCGACTTGTCGCCGCGCCGGCGGCCGGCGTACTGGCCGATCGGTTGCCCCGCAAGCGGATGATGGTGGCGTCACTGCTGCTGGCCGCCGCCACGATGGCGGTGCTTTTCGTTTCGGTCGCCAGCGGTACGGCGACCCTGGTGGTGCTCGCTGCCGCGGCCTTCATCGAAGGGCTCGCCCAGAGCGGCTACGAGGCGGCCGGCGCGGGCTCGATCCGTCGGGTGCTGCCGGCCGACGACAAGAAGGCGCTGTCCCGGCTGGAGGCGCGCAATCACGCCGTACAGATCGTCGGTCCGGTTTTCGGTGGCGCGCTCTACCAGATAGGCCGGTGGGTGCCATTTCTGGTGGACGCTGTGTCATATGTGGTGTCCGCGTTCCTGGTCAGCGCGATCCGCACCGATCTCACCCCGGACCGTGCCGAACGCACGTCGTTCCTCACCGATCTGCGGGACGGCCTGCGCTTCGTGTGGCGGCAGCCGTTTCTACGATTCGTGACCATCTGGGCTGCCGGGATCAATTTTACCTTCGGCGCACTCATCTACTACGCGATTCTGACCGCCGGGCAGCAGGGCGCGGCCGCGTCGTCGATCGGCCTGGTGCTGACCGTGGCCAGCGTCGGCGGGTTGACCGGCGCGTTGTTGGCGCCCGCCGTGTTCAGCCGGGTCCGGCCGATGACCGTCATCGTCGTCGCCTCCTGGGCGATGGTCGCCCTGGTCGCGGCCATGTCGCAGGCCCGGCAGACCTGGACGTACGGCCTGCTCTTCGGCCTGGTCTTCCTGCTCAGCCCGTTGCTCGGGGTCATCTTCCAGTCGCGGGTCATCGCGTTGACGCCGGACGAGCTACAGGGCCGGGTCGGCACCGTGATGGGCACCGCCGGCGAGGTGCTGCAGACCCCGGCGCCGCTGCTCGCCGGCCTGCTCGTCGCCTGGTACAGCCCGACCGCCGTCGCGTTGATCTTCGCCGCCGCACTGGCCGGGCTGGCCGTCTACACGACCGTCAACCTGCGCCAGCTGCGCGCCGGGGCGGAAGACCCACCAGATGACGCGACGCCGACCGAACCCGACGCGACAGCGACGGAGTCCGACGCGACGCCGACCGAACCCGTGGCAGAGGAGGCACGCCGATGAGCCGTGAATACCGACTGTTCTATCCGGCGCTTCCGGTGGTCGCCGAGCACGCGCCGCACCGGGTGGTCTACGTCGGCGACGCCGACGGCCGATGCCAGATTCTGGCCTGGGACCGCCGGACGGACACGGTCACCCAGCTCACCGACCGGGCGACCGGGACGATCCGGGCCGCGTTGGACCCGGACGGCGAGACGGTGTGGTGGTTCGACGACGACCTCGCCGGGGTGGGTGTCTGGCGTACCCGCGACTTCCCGACCAGCGCCACCGGCCAGGTCACCTCGCCGGTCTCGGCTCCGGCGCTGCCCGGGGTGACGCCGGCGCGGCACGCCGGGATCGCGATGGCCGACGACGGAACCGCCCTGGTCGGGCTCGCCGACGACGACGGCCTGACCCTGCACCGGCGCGACCCGCACGGGCGGATCACCGAGGTCACCCGGACCGCCGGGTACGCGTACCTGGTCGACCTGGACCCGACCGGTGAGCTGGCGGCGGTCGGCACCGACCCGGCCGCGGCCGACGCCGTGACCGTCGTCGGCCGCGACGGGACCACCGTGGGGGTGGTGCCCGGCCGGCCGGATCGGCGGGTCTGGGCGCTCGGCTTCGCCCCCGGCGGCGGCGAACCCCGGCTGCTGCTCGTGCTGGAGCAGGACGACCGGTACTTCCCGGCGACCTGGACCCGGGCCGACGGACTGCAGCCGCACAGCTGGTGCTGGTTCGACACCGAGATCACCGCGAGCTGGTACCCGGACGGCCGGCGGATCCTGATCCGTCAGGACCGGCACGCCCAGACGATCCTGCACGAGGCCGACCTGACGGTGCGGGCCAGCGCGGTGCTGCCGACCCCGCCGGGCAGTGTGCTGGACGCGGCGGTCTGGCCGGACGGCGACGTCGTCTACATCTGGACCGACTCGTTGACCCCGCCGCAGCTACGGTCGGGCCGCGACGTCCGGCTGCCGGACAGTGGTGCCGGTCCGGATCCGGCGGCGTCCGCCACGGTTGACGACTACCAGCGGCAGGAGCTGTGGGTGCCGGGGCCGGGCGGGCCGATCCACGTGCTGCTGACCACACCGAACGACGACCGGCGTACCCGTCCCGCCGTGTTCCTGGTTCACGGCGGACCGTCGCAGCACGCGCGGGACGCGTACGACCCGCTGGTGGAGATCCTGGCCAGCACCGGCTGCGCGGTGGTGCGGGTCAACTACCGGGGGTCCAGCGGCTACGGCTCCGCCTGGCGTAACGACTTCAGCTCCGGCGTCGGGCTGACCCAGGTCGCCGACCTGGCGGCGGTCCGCGAGCAGCTGGTAACCGAAGGGCTGATCGAGGCGGGACGGGTCGCCCTGTGGGGCACCTCGTGGGGTGGCTACCTGACCCTGCTCGCCCTCGGTGTGCAGCCCCGGCTGTGGCGTCTCGGGGTGGCGATCAGCCCGATCGCCGACTACGCCGCCGCGTTCCATGCGGCGTCCCCGGCGGTCCAGGCGCTCGACGTGATGCTGTTCGGCGGCACCCCGGACCAGGTTCCCGAAACGTACGCCCGGTCGTCGCCGGCCAGCTACGTCGACCAGGTGACCGCGCCGGTGCTGCTCGCCGTCTCCAGCGACGACGTGCGTTGCCCGCCGGCCCCGGTGGAGCGGTACGCCGGTCTGCTGGCCGCCCGCCGCGTTCCGCATCAGCTGGTCCGCCGCCGGGCCGGGCACGACGACTTCGACGCCCGCAGTCATCTGTCGCTGATGCAGACCGTGCTGCTGTTCATGCAGCGGCACTTCGACGGCGTGCAGGAGGAGGGTACGGCGGTCGCGCTCGCCATGGCGCGACCGGTGGCCTGACCCGATTCCCCGCACGTTGGCAGGTTCGGTCCGATCGGGAGAGGAGGTGAACGGCATGCGGAAGAACGTTGTCGAGAACGACCCGATCAACGGCAACCGCGACCAGCTTCGCAGCGCGAACATCACGGTCACGGTTTCGGTCAAGATCAAGTTCTGATCTGGGTCGTACGGGGTGGAGGCGGGCGGGTCGCGCCCTGGCCGGCATCGCCTGACCGCCTCCATCCCATCGGCGCCGACCTCACCATCGCACCGGGAATCCTGTCCACCTCCGACACCCGCGCTGACCGGGATCGTCGGTCGCGGCTCGCATAGAAGGGAAGGGCACATGCGGATCCTGCTGGTCAACATGCCGTGGTCATCGATCGATGTCCCGTCGCTGGCACTGGGCATCCTCACCAACAGCGTCCGCCAGAAAATGCCGGACGCCGAGGTCGAGGTGATGCACGCCAACCTCGATTTCGTCGACTGGGTGGTCGATCGGCGCGAGTTCGGCCTCGGTGACTACTACTACTATTCGCTGTTCACCTACTTCTCCGGCTGCGGTGACTGGGTCTTCTCCTCCGCCCTCTACGACGACCCTGAGTGGCGGGTCAGTGAATTCAGCAGCCGGGTACAGGGCCAGATGTCCGAGCGGGACCTGAGCCGCAACGTGGACCTGCACCGGTCCGCGCCGGAGTTCATCGACGAGATCGCCGCCCGAATCGTCGACCGGGCACCCGACCTCGTCGGATTCACCTCGACGTTCCAGCAGAACACCGCGGCGCTGGCGACCGCTCGGGCGGTGAAGAAACTCGACCCCCGGATCCGTACCGCCCTCGGTGGGGCGAACTGCGACGGCGAGCAGGGCGCGGCGCTGCACCGCAACTTCTCCTTCATCGACTTCGTGGTACGCGGCGAAGGCGAGGCGGCGTTCCCCCAGCTGCTCGCCGCGCTGGAGGCCGCACCGGCGGACAGCCAGGCCGACTTCTCCAGCATCGAGGGCCTGTGCTGGGCCACCCCGGACGGCCGGCACGTGGCCAACCCGATGAGCACCGCACCGCTGCCACCGGCACAGATCGTCAGCCCGGACTACACCGGCTACTTCGAGCGCCTGGCCCGCTCCAAGGCGAACAACTGGGTCGAGCCCCGACTGGTGGTGGAAGGCGCCCGCGGCTGCTGGTGGGGCGAGAAGCACCACTGCACCTTCTGCGGGCTCAACGGCTCGTTCATGCAGTTCCGCAGCAAGCATCCCGGCCGGTTCTACGACGAGATCATCGGGCTGGTCGAGCGCCACCAGGTGCTGGACATGTTCGTCGTCGACAACATCCTCGACATGAGCTACGTCAACTCGCTGCTGCCCCGGCTGGCCGAAGCCGACTACGACCTGCGGCTGCAGTACGAGATCAAGTCGAACATGCGCGGCCCGCAGGTGCAGGCCCTGGCCGACGCCGGCCTGGTCAGCGTCCAGCCGGGCATCGAGAACCTGAACAGCCGGGTCCTGAAGATCATGGACAAGGGGGTGACCGGCTGCCTCAACGTGCGGATGCTGCGCGACGCGGAGACCAGCGGCATCACCATCGCCTGGAACTATCTGTACGGCTTCCCCGGCGAGACCGACGCCGACTACCAGTCGATCATCGACCAGATGCCGGCCCTGCACCACCTCTGCCCGCCCGACGGCAGCACCCGGATCGCCATCGAACGGTTCAGCCCGTACTTCGTCAAGCCGGAACTCGGCTTCACCGACCTGCGGCCGGCCGCCCAGTACCGGCTCATCTACGACCTGCCCGAGTCGGAGCTGATGGACCTGGCGTACATCTTCGACACCCCGACCCAGGGCATCGACGAGGACCTCGCCGAGACGCTCGACCGGGCCGTCACCGGCTGGCAGCACGAGTACGCCCGCAGCCGGCTGACCCACCACGACCTCGGCACCGAAATCGTGCTGGTCAGCGAGCGGCGGCAGTTCGACTGGCACGTGCTGCGGTTGACGGATCCGACCGAGGTCGCCGCCTTCCGGCAGCTTGACCAGCCGCACAGCGTCGCCTCACTGGCCCGGCGGATCTCCGCGTCGGAGGAGACGGTGGCCACGCTGCTCGCCCGCTGGAGCGACCTCGGCCTGCTGTTCAGCGACGCCGACCAGTTCATCCAGATCGCACCGCAGGCGATGAACCAGGACCTGCTCCGCATCGACCACCTGCACCAGGAGCGGGCCGCCGCGCAGGCGGAAGCCGCGTCGGCGGACCCGGCCACGTCCGCCGGGCACCCCACGCCCGAGCCCGCGCTCACCGCCGTCTGACAGGAGCACCGCGTTGATCAGCACCGACATCGAGGCGCCGCCGACCGGGCCGGTCGTGGTCCGGCTGCACCGGGACCACGATCCGGCGGTCGCCGACATTCCCGGCATCGATCTGGGCACGGCCGAGTTCACCGGGTCCGCCGCCGACACCGTCGCGGACTGGCTCGACCGGGGGGTACGCAAGGTGGCACTGCCCGGCACCGTCGACCTCACCGCTGCCGACTCGGTGGCGGCGGCCGACGCGGTCCGCCGGCTCGTCCTGGTCCGCGAGCTGACCAGCTACGCCATCGAGGTGGACTGGTCGATACGGCTGCCGGGCGGCGACGGAGACCTGTGGCGGGTGTACGGGCATCTGCGTCCGCCGACGACGGTCGAGATCGCCGGCGCGGCGGGCGCCGCTGACGCCGCTGGCTCCGCCGGCGCCGACCCTGATTCCGACCCGGGGACGGTGGCCGCGGCCGCCTGGCGGGACGCGTTCTACTTCGACAAGTGCACCTACCGGCGTGGCCCCGGGTTCGTCCAGGTCCGGGACCGGCGGGCCGGTCGGCTCAACCTGTTGACCATCGACGACCCGACCTACCTGGCGGTGCTGGAGCAGCTGCTCGACGGTGCCGAGATGACCACTGTCGACCTGGACATCGCCCGCGAGTTCGGCGAGGAAGGGCTGGTCACGAAGGTGGGCGACCGGCTGGTCTGGTTGCCGCACCGGCTGCGCCGCTGGCCGCTGCCGTCGATGGTGGTGTGACCTCGTCGCCCATCGCCTCCGGCGGGACGCCGGTCCAGCGGGCGTACGAACTGTCCACGAAGTACGCCTCACCCGGATCCCAGGTGTGCCCGGTGGGCCGCCGATGGTAGAGGTAGCCGAGCGGATGGGTGCGGTAGATGGTGGCGCCTTCCGCCCGGAGCCGCTCGATCAGCCCGAGGTCGACCGAGCGTGGTACGGGGCGCCAGCCGCCGACGGCCTCCAGATCGCTCTTGGCGAGCAGCATCGTGCCACCGGCGACCACTCCGCCGTACGCCTCCGGGATGCCGGACCGTCGGCGGAGGGTGACGCCCTGATCGTCCAGGTGGACGAACTCGGCACCCTTGCCGACCAGGGTGGCCCCGGAGTAGTGCCGGGCCAGCACCAGGTCCCAGACGTGTTCGACGCCGTAGCTGTCGTCGTCGTCGAACTTGGTGATCAGGGTGCCACGGGCACGCCGGGTGGCCACTGCGAGCCCGGCGCCGAAGTC
Source organism: Solwaraspora sp. WMMB762 (assembly GCF_049179115.1). Taxonomy (NCBI): domain Bacteria; kingdom Bacillati; phylum Actinomycetota; class Actinomycetes; order Micromonosporales; family Micromonosporaceae; genus Solwaraspora; species Solwaraspora sp. WMMB762. The sequence goes on along the minus strand of NZ_JBMHMD010000001.1, from coordinate 4,725,760 downwards.
GACCGACTCCGGCAGGTGCAGCACCTCGAACGGGCGGCCCGCGTCGGACAACGCCCGGCGGGCCGACTCCGGCAACTCGATGCCGTGCAGGCCCAGGATGATCTCCATCTCCGGATACGTCTGCGCGATGATCGCGGCCAGCGCGGTGGTGACCAGCTCCGGCCGCCGGGTGATCAGGATCGCGCTGACCGATGGCGGCCGACCGAGTGCCGGCAGCCCGCCGTCGGCGAGGCCGGGCAGCCGCAGCCCTGCGGCGTGGCCGCGCATCGCGGCCCGGCGCTGCCGTACGCTGCGCGCCTCGACAGCCAACGACCCGTCCGGCCCGGCTGATCCGGCTGATCCGTCCGGCCCGGCTGATCCGTCCGACCCGTCCGGCCCGGCTGATCCGGGCGGCTGTCCGGTGACGAGCACGCGTAGCTGCGGGTCGAGTAGGTCGGCCACGGCCGGCGGCAGGATCGGGGCGTGCACGAGCACCCCGGTCGCGGCGAGCTGGACCAGCAGCCCGGCGGTCTGCTCGGGATGTTCACCGGGCACCAGCCGACAGTGCACCGCGCGGACCTGCCGCAGCGCGGCCAGCGCCGCCGCGTCCAGCCCGGGGCCGGTCAGCGACCCGTACCGGGTCGATCCGCTGGTCGGTCCGCGGAACCTGGCCCCGGACCGGTCGGCGCGGGCGAACTCCAGGGAGATTTCTGCCGCCTCCGGCCGGTACGCGGCAGCCAGCCGGCCACGCGGGTTGATCCGTTCGGCGTCGATCAGGACGAGCCGCTCGCCAGCGGGCGTGGTGACCGCATGCCCGGAGCCGGCCGACCGGACACCGTACGCAGCGCTGCGCTCGCCCAGCGGGCCGGTGGCATCCCGGCCGGGATCCTGCGGGCCGGTGGCATCCCGGCCGTCCAGCACCAGGTCGTGGGCGCGGATCTCGTCACGCTCCGGCAGCGGTCCGGCGGTCAGCACGGTCGCCCCCGCCGGCAGGTACGCAGGTGGGGCACCAACGGCGGTGACGTCGGCGGTGCCGGGGGACGGCATCGGCCGAGAACCGTCCAACGCGCGCAGCGCCGCCCGTACCGCCGACCGCAGCGGCACCGGGGCGGCGAGCGCCAGCCGGACGGTGGCCGCGCCCCGGCGCAGCCTGGGCAGCCCGACCCGGTGCCGACGCAGCTGCGGCAACGTGCCGACGTTGCCGGACCAGCCAAGCCCCGGGTACCGCCACCAGACGACGACCACGGTGGCAGCGCGTACCGGCTGACCGGCCGACGGGTGGTGGGGCAGGTCGCGTAGCCGGTCCACGGTGCCGGCGATCACCAACGCGCGCCGGATGCCGGGTATCCGCAGCACCCGCAACCCCACCGCGCGGCCGAGCCGTTCGGCGGGGTGGGGTGCCGGTAGTCCGGTGAGGCGCCAGGTGATCCGGCTGCCGGCCGGCGCGGAGGCGTCGGAGCCGGCGTCGCGCCTCACCTGATCGCCCCCTCCTCGGCTTCGTCGTCGACCGCACCACCTCGGGCGGGTACGGTGCCGGGCCGCGCCGCCGCTGGCGGCGGTGTCCGACCGGCTGTGGTCGGCTGCCCACCGGCTCCAGCAGCTTCACCGGCTCTGCTGGCCTGACTGGTCCGGTCGGCCCGGCCGGGCACCCGTTTGCGCAGTGACCAGACGGCCATCAGCGTCTGATAGAGAGAATAGGCGTTCGCCGCGACGAGGCGGTGCTTGACCGTCTCGTTGCCGTTGCCCGGCACCGGGTACCCGCCGGCCGGCCGATGCCGGCGGTAGAGCTCGCAGGTGCGCCGGAAGTAGCGCCGCCGGTGGGACCTGGGGACCCGGTGCGGGTGCCCGAGTACCTGCAGGCAGTGCCAGATCATCCGACCGAAGATCAGCGGGCGCAGGGCGGCGGCCCGGTCCGGGTGGGCGTCGAGGTAGGTGAAGACCCGCTGCCACTGGTCGAAGACCTCGAAGTGCCGGTCGCTCACCGTCCGGGTGATCGCGCCGTCGTCATGCTGCCGGTACGCGTAGCAGTCGCGATCCAGCACGGCGATCCGGTCCATGGCGACCAGCAGCGGGATCACGAACGAGACGTCTTCGTACCAGCCGGACTGGAAGGTGATCCCGGTGTCGATCAACCGGTCCCGCTTGATGACCTTGTTGCAGGCGATCCACAGCACGTCGAGCAGCCCCGGCTCGTCGGCGAAGCGGAAGACCTCCGGAAGTTGGCGGCCCGGGGCGATGCCGGTGACCGGATGTTCCTCGGCCCGGCCGTCGGGATGGACCCGGGAGTACCCGGTGATCAAGATGTCCGGGTCGGTGTGGTCGAGCCGGTCTGCGACCGCGTCCAGCGAGCCGTCCGGCAACCAGTCGTCGCTGTCCACACACCATACGTAGCGACCGCTGGCGTGGGCGATACCCGCGTTGCGGGCGGCGCCCAGCCCGCTGTTGCGGTCCAGGGTGACCACGGTGATCTCGGGGTGTCGCTGTGCGTAGCTGGCCAGAATGGCGCTGGACCCGTCGTCGGAGGCGTCGTCCACCGCCACGATCTCCACGTCCGCCCGACGCTGCGCCAGGACCGAGTCGAGGCACGCTGCCAGGTACTTCTCGACCCGGAACACCGGGATGATCAAGCTCAGCAGTGCCATCGGTGCAGCGCGCCTTCCACGTACGTCGGTGCGTCGGTCCGGCGGCGGGGGTCAACCGTCGGTCCGACATCGTCCGTCGGGTAGGGGAAGGGGGCCCTGTCGAAAGGCTAACAGTTGGTGACCAGTTGGCGAACGTCCGGGACTTTCCGCCCATGTCACCGATCGTCGCCCATGCGACGTCTATCTCAGCAGGGGTCGGACACCGGCAGGTCCACACCGGGGAGGGTGCCCAGGCATGGGAGTGCAGTGTGTACGGCGCGGCTGAGATCATCCTGCCCGGGCATGTGGTGGGCAAGCCGCGACCCGCCGTCGACCAGGCGGTATCCGCGTCCACGGCCCTGGACGGGTCGAGGGCGGCGGACCGGGCTCCGTCCGGGGCGGTGGAGGAGGAGTTCGTCGCGTTCGCCTCGGCTGCCGCGCCACGGTTGCGCCGCACCGCCTACCTGATGTGCCGCGACTGGCATCTGGCCCAGGATTTCACCCAGACGGCGCTGGCCAAGATGTACGCCGCGTGGCAGCGGGTGTCCCGGTTCGACAATCTGGAGGCGTACAGCCGCAAGGTGCTGTTACGGGTGGTGCTCGACCACCGCCGCCGGCTGAGCGCGCGGGAACTGCCGATCGCCAGCCCTCGTGAGGACGGGGATCCGGCCCGATCCGCCCGGCCCGATCTGCGAATCACCATGATCGACGCGCTCGGCTGTCTGCCGCCCCGCGACCGGGCGATCGTGGTGCTGCGCTACTGGGAGGACCAGAGCGTCGAAACCGTCGCCGAGACGCTCGGCGTCTCGGTGTCGGTGGTCAAGACCCAGAGCCGGCGTTCCCTGGCTCGGCTGCGGGAACTGCTCGGCGACAGCCGCGCCGACCTGCTGGCCGAGGACCCCTGACCGGCCGCCGGACAGTCGACGCCAGTCGACGTCAGTGCTCGGTCGGTATCAGCGGGCGGCTAGGCGGCGCAGCCGTTGGCGGCCCTGGCGGGCCACTCGGACCCCGCGCCGCGCCGCGCGGCCGGCCTGGTAGCGGGCCATCCGGCTCCACCTTGCCGGCGTCGCGGCGGCGGTGACCAGCGGGTCCGAGACCACCAGACGCAGCCCACGGCGGCCGGGTGCGACCCACACGGCACGCCCCCGGGCGGTCAGCGCCGCCCGGGTGCCGGGCGCGCCCGGTGCCGGCGGGAGCACCAGTTCGGCGCCGCCGTCGCGGGCGACGATCCGCAGCGCGTACCGGCCGCGGGGCAGCGTGGCCAGCGGTACGTCGACCCGCCAACGGAGCCGGCCGCCGCTGCCGTCGGCCACGGTCAGCGGCAGCCGCAACCGGGTGTCGCCGATCTCCAGTACCAGGTCGTCCCGCTGGTCGCCGGGCGCGCCGCCGGGGCCGGGCAGGCCGCACCACCCGGTCAACCGGACCACCTCGTCGCCGGCCGGGCCACTGCGGCGGACGGTGTGCACACCGACGGTCGGCGCGGGTACCCGCAGCAGGTCCCGGTAGCGGTCCCAGCGCGGATGGTCGAGGTAGAGCTGCCCACCGCAAAGCCGGACCGGGCCGGTGTGCCGGGGCTGGCGTACTCCGTCCGGGTCCTGCTCGTAGAGGGCGACCGCGCGTAGCCCGGCGTGCGGGTTGCGGCTGAACTCGGCGGCGACCGGCACCGGTACGTCGGCCAGCAGCGCCGCCATCCGGCGGGTGAAATCGGCCAGCTGCCCGTCGTCGAGGGCGTCGGCGGCCCGCCCGGCGTAGTGCAGCTGCATGTACGCGACCCACCGTCCGATCGCCCCGGCCACCTCGGGCGCGACGTCGGAGCTTCCGGCGACCAGCCGCTCGATGATGTTCAGATGCTGCATGATCTTCGCCGGCCGAAACCGGCCCTCCATGATCGACGAGCCGTTGCCGCGCTGCCGGTAGAGGTAGACCAGTCGCGGGCTGAGCGCGGTCAGCGGGGAGCGGACCAGCAGCGGGACGGTGAACAGGACATCCTCGAACGCGCTGCCCTCGGTGAACTCGGCCCCGACCTGGTCGACCAGGTCGCGGGCGAACACCTTGTTGCAGGCCGACGGGTTGCCGATCAGCAGCGGGGCCTCGGCGACGGACCCGATGGTGCGGGCCGGGCCGACGATCTCCGCCCGCCAGGGCGGGCTGGGCCGGGGTGGGAAGCCGTGCATGTCGCCGACCGCCACCGGCGCCCCGGCCCGCTCGGCGATGTCGACCAGGTGGTCCAGCCCGCCGTCGGGGTAGAGGTCGTCGGAGTCCAGGAAACCTAGGTAGTTGCCGGTGGCCAGGCGTACCCCGTGGTTGCGGGCGGCACCGAGACCGGCGTTGTCCTGCCGGACGTAGCGGACCCCCGGCGCCCGCCGGGCGTAGTCGCGGGCGATCTCGCTCGACGCGTCGGTGGAGCCGTCGTCGACGACGACGACCTCGATCTCGGTCCGCCGCGGCTGACGGTCGATCGACGCCAGGGCCGCGCCGAGCCAGGCCTCGGTGTTGTAGACGGGTACGACGACGCTCGCCCTCGGGGCAGCCACGATCACCTCTCGGCGGGTTGTCCGGCGGTGCCGCGCCGCTCCCGGCGGCGGGCCGGGTACACGGTGGCGGCGGCGGTCAATCTACCGCGCCCGGGTGGCCGGTGCCCCTCGGCACGGCTCGCCGGCCGCCGGGTGCATGATGGCGGACGTGCTGGGGAAACTGCAGACCGAACCGGTCCGGAGCCGACTCGACCTGGTGGCCGCGCCGGTGGCCGCCGCCGTCGAGCAGTGGTCGGCCGAGGTGCCGGTCGACGTGGATGACGTGTCGGTGGCGCCGATCGATCCCGAACTCGCCGACACGGCAGCCTTCTGCGCCGCGTACGGGGTCGCGCTCGACGAGTCGGCCAACTGCGTGGTGATCGCCGGCAAGCGGGGCGGTGTCGTCCGGTACGCCGCCTGCATGGTGCTGGCCACCACCCGGGCGGACGTCAACGGGACGGTCCGCCGGCTGCTCGACGCCCGTAAGGCGAGCTTCGCCCCGATGGCCGACGCGGTGCAGGCGACCGGGATGGAGTACGGCGGGATCACCCCGATCGGGCTGCCGCCGGAGTGGCCCATCCTGGTCGACGCGCGGGTGGTGGCGGTGCCGCACGTGGTGATCGGTTCCGGGGTGCGGGGCAGCAAGATCGTGCTTCCCGGTCCGGCGCTGGGGGTACTGCCCAACGCGCGGGTCGTCGACGGGCTCGCGGTCCCAGCCGGCACCTGACGGGCCCGCGGTCCCAGCCGGCACCTGACGCTCCGCCGGGGGTGAGACTCGGCGTCGGTGACGGTACGGTGATCGGCGGGCGTCGGGTCAGCGTGGACACCGGTGAATCAGTCGACGGCATTCCGGTGACTGAACGGTCGTTCAATTCGGCTCGACACACGGTTAGGCTGGCCAGGTGACGGTAGATCAGCAGGCGGCAACGACGGACGGGGCGGAGCCGGGCGCGCCACGGCGACGCTCACGTCGCGACGAGATTCTCCAGATCGCGGTCGGGCTCTTCGCGGCCCGCGGCTACCACGGCGTGTCGATGGACGACATCGGTGCCGCCGCAGGGGTCACCGGTCCCGCTCTTTACCACCACTTCGCCGGCAAGGAGGCGATGCTCGCCGCTGCGCTCATCCCGGTGAGCGAGGAGCTGCTCGACGGCGGACGCGCCCGGGTCGCGGCGCGGCCCGGCGACGCCACCGCCGCGCTCGCCTCGCTGATCGAGTTCCACGTCGAGTTCGCCCTGGCCAACCCGGCGGTCATCGCGCTGCACCTGCACGAGCTCGACCGGTTGCCGGAGGAGCCGCGTCGGCGGATCCGGCGGCTGCAGCGGCTCTACGTCGAGGAGTGGGTGGCGGTGCTCACCGCGCTGCGCCACGATCTCGACGCGGCCGAGGCCCGGGTGCTGGCGCACGCCGCGTTCGGCCTGATGAACTCCACCCCCTTCCTCGGCGGCGAGGTCGACCGGGAACGACGGGCCACCCTGCTGCGAGCCGCCACCCTCGCCGCCCTGCACGGCTGAGCAGCAAACCGGGCCCATCCCCGCGCCCGGCAGCCGCACCCCCCCGCGCCCGGCAGCGGGCGCCGCACCCTCCGCGCCCGGCAGCGGGCGCCGCACCCCGCGAGGAGAGGCATGATCGAGTCGTTGCTGGTGGCCAACCGGGGCGAGATCGCCCGGCGAATCATCCGTACCGCCCGACGGTTGGGGGTCCGGACCGTCGCCGTGCACTCCGAGGCCGACGCCGGCATGCCCTTCGTCACCGAGGCCGACCAGGCGATCTGCGTCGGACCCGCGCAGCCGGCGCAGAGCTACCGTGACACCGAGGCGATCCTGGCCGCCGCCAAGAGCAGCGGCGCGCAGGCGATCCACCCCGGCTACGGGTTTCTGTCGGAGAACGCCGACTTCGCTCGCGCGGTCGAGTCCGCCGGCCTCATCTGGGTCGGTCCGGGTGGTGACGCGATCGAGGCGATGGGCGACAAGATCAACGCGCGGAACCTGATGTCCGCCGCCGGGGTACCGGTGGCCGCCGGCACCACCGAGCCTGCCGAGACCGTTGACGCCGCACTCGACGCCGCCGCGACCATCGGCTACCCGGTGATGGTCAAGGCCGCCGCCGGCGGCGGCGGGATGGGCATGGGCGTCGCGGCCGACGACGCCGCGCTGCGGACCGAGTACGACAAGGTCCGGGCGTTCGCCGCGCGCATGTTCGGCGACGGGTCCGTGCTGATCGAGCGCTACTTCCCCCGGGTACGCCACGTCGAGGTGCAGATCCTCGGCTGGCATACGGCCGACGGCACCGACCGGGTCGTCGCCCTCGGTGAGCGGGAGTGTTCGGTGCAGCGGCGTAACCAGAAACTCGCCGAGGAGTCGCCGTCGCCAGCGGTGACCGACGAGATCCGGGCCGGGTTGCTCGCCGCCGCCGTACGGGCCGGGGAGGCGGTCGGCTACCGCAACGCCGGCACGGTCGAGTGTCTGCTCGACCCGACCACCGGCGAGTTCTTCTTCCTGGAGATGAACACCCGGCTGCAGGTCGAGCACCCGGTCACCGAGCTGGTCTACGGCGTCGACCTGGTCGAGGAGCAGCTGCGGGTGGCCGCCGGGCTGGAGCCGACGTTCGACCCGGCCGCCCTCGCGCCGCGCGGGCACGCGATCGAGCTGCGGATCAACGCCGAGGACCCGAAACGCTTTCTGCCCGGACCGGGCGCGATCACCGCCTGGTCGGAGCCGACCGGCGACGGGGTCCGGGTCGATTCCGGGTACGCCGCCGGCACCACCGTCACGCCGTTCTACGACTCGCTGATGGCCAAGCTGATCGTTTCCGGCACCGACCGGGCCGAGGCGATCGCCCGGGCCCGGGCCGCGGTCGCCGCCTTCGAGGTGGCCGGGCCGAAGTGCAACCTGCCGTTCTTCGCCGAGCTGCTGGAGCACCCGGAGTTCGTCTCCGGCGACTACGACACCGGCATCGTCGGCCGGATGCGGTGAGGTCAGGCCGGCCATCGTCCGGCACCGACGCCGTCCGGTACCGACGCCGTCCGGCGCGCAACGCTGCGGTGACCTTTGTCGGATCCCATTGAGTGGACGGCACGGGCGCGGGATGCTGGACGGATGGCAGCGACGCCCCTTCCCGAGTCCGTGTCGATCCGCGAGGTCGGGCCGCGTGACGGCCTGCAGAACGAGCAGCCGATCCCGACCGAGGGTAAGGTCCGCCTGCTGGACGCGCTGTCCGGCACCGGCGTACGCCGGATCGAGGCGGTCTCGTTCGTCCATCCGAAAGCGATCCCGCAGATGGCCGACGCCGACGAGGTGTGGCAGCGGGCCCGGCGGGTGCCCGGGGTGCGCTACTCGGCGCTGGTGCCGAACCTGCGGGGTGCCCGTCGGGCGCTCGACGCCGGCTTCTCCGAGATCGAAGTGGTGGTGTCGGCCAGCGACACGCACAACCGGCGCAACGTCAACCGGTCCACCGCCGAGTCGCTGGACGACATCGCCGAGCTGATTCCGCTGCTGCACGCCGCCGGGGCGCACGTCGAGGTGATCGTGGCGACCAGCTTCGGCTGCCCGTACGAAGGGGACGTCGACCCACACCGGGTCGCTGACATCGTCGACCGGGTGGTGGCCGACGGGGCGGACCGGGTGGCGTTCGGCGACACCACCGGGATGGCCACCCCGCGCCGGGTCCGCGAGCTGGTCACGGCGGTGCGTGACCGGCAGGCGGCGGTACCGGTGCTGCTGCATTTCCACGACACCCGGGGTACGGCGTTGGCGAACCTGCTGGCCGCGCTGGAGCTGGGGGTCACCGAGTTCGACGCCAGCGTCGGCGGGCTGGGTGGCTGCCCGTACGCGCCGGGGGCCAGCGGCAACGTGGCTACCGAGGAGGTGGTGCACATGTTGCACGACATGGGCGTCGAGACCGGGATCGACCTGGATGCCCTGCTGGCCGCCGCCGAGTTGGCCGAGGAGCTGGTCGGCCGGCAGCTTCCCTCCGGGGTGCTGCGCGCCGGCCCCCGTACCCGGCTCACCCCGACCAGCTGACCCGCCGACGGGCTGACCGGCCGCCGCCTCGCCCCCGTTGATCCAGTGCGCTTCATCGACGCGACACGCCGGACACCGGTCAGCTGGAGCGCATCCGATCCACGCCGGTCCCGCTTGCATGCCTGGGCGATGCGTACGGACGACTAGGACGCGTGCGTTGGTGTCGGGGCTCGCGAGGGTGACCGTCGTGCGGTAGCCTAACGATCGTTTAGTACGGGCTGGCGCGAGGGGGCGGCGTGACACTGGACGGTGAGGCGCTGGATCGGCTCGACAAGCGGATCCGAGCCGGCGGTGCGGAGAAGTACCACGCGGCCAACGCCGACCGGGGCAAGCTGTTCGCCCGGGAACGGGTCGACCGGCTGGTCGACGCGGGCTCGTTCGTGGAGGACGGCCGGTACGCCAACGCCCTCGCCGACGGGCTGCCCGCCGACGGCGTGGTCACCGGCACCGCCACCATCGACGGCCGCCAGGTCTGCCTGATGGCCAACGACTCCACGGTCAAGGCCGGCTCGTGGGGCGCCCGTACCGTCGAGAAGATCATCCGGATCATCGAGCGGGCGTACGACGCCGGCCTGCCGATGGTCTACCTGGTCGACTCCGCCGGGGCCCGGATCACCGACCAGGTCGACCTGTTCCCCGGCCGGCGCGGCGCGGGCAAGATCTTCTGGAACCAGGTCCGGGCCTCCGGGGCGATCCCGCAGGTCTGCGCCCTGTTCGGGCCATCGGCCGCCGGCGGTGCCTACATTCCGGCGTTCTGCGACGTGGTGGCGATGGTCGAGGGCAACGCCAGCATGTACCTCGGCTCGGACCGGATGGTCGAGATGGTCACCGGCGAGAAGACCACGCTGGAGGCGATGGGCGGTGCCCGGGTGCACTGCGCCGAGTCCGGCGTCGGGCACTTCCTGTGCAAGACCGAGGACGACGCGCTCGACGTGGTCCGCCGCTACCTGTCCTACCTGCCGGCCAACTGGCGGCAGCCGCCACCGGCGACGGCGGCGGTCGAGCCGCCGGCCGGGGTCGACCTGGCCGCGCTGGTGCCGGCGAGCGAACGGCAGGCGTTCGACATGCGCCGGTTCGTCAAAGGACTGCTCGACGAGGGCAGCTTCCTGGAGATCCAGGCGTTGTGGGCCCGCGAGCTGACCGTCGGCTTCGGTCGGCTGGCCGGCCAGGTGGTCGGCGTGGTCGCCAACAACTCGATGTTCAAGGGCGGGGTGCTGTTCGTCGACTCCGCCGACAAGGCGACCCGGTTCGTGCAGCTCTGCGACGCGTTCAACGTACCGCTGCTGTTCCTGGCCGACGTGCCCGGCTTCATGGTCGGCAGCGCCGTGGAGAAACAGGGCATCATCCGGCACGGCGCGAAGATGATCAGCGCGATCTCGGAGGCCACCGTACCGAAGATCTGCGTCGTGGTCCGCAAGGCGTACGGTGCCGGGCTGTACGCGATGGCCGGCCCCGGGTTCGAGCCGGACGCCACCCTGGCCCTGCCCACCGCGAAGATCGCGGTGATGGGCGCGGAGGCCGCGGTCAACGCGGTCTACGCCAACAAGATCGCGGCGATCGACGATCCCGACGAGCGGGCCGGCTTCGTCGCCGCCCGCCGCGCCGAGTACGAGCGCGACATCGATCTCACCCGGCTCGCCAGCGAACTCGTCGTCGACGACATCGTCCGGCCCGAACAGTTGCGCGCCGAACTGGTCCGGCGGTACGCGGCGGCCACCGGCCGGGACCGGCAGTTCTCCCACCGCCGGCACGGCGTCACCCCGGTCTAGCGGCACCGCAGGTGCGGCGGCCGGTGTAGTGGCAGCCGATCGGCCGCAGATTCCTCCAGAAAGGACCTGGACATGGACTTCAGGCTGACCGACGAGCAGGAGGCGCTGCGGGAGAGCGTCCGCGAGTTCGCCCGCGAGGCGATCGCGCCGGTGATCGGTGACTACTACCGGCGGCACGCCTTCCCGTACGACATCGTCCGCCAGATGGGCAAGATGGGGCTGTTCGGGTTGCCGTTCCCGGAGGAGTACGGCGGGATGGGCGGCGACTACTTCGCGCTCTGTCTGGTGCTGGAGGAGCTGGCCCGGGTCGATTCCAGTGTGGCAATCACGCTGGAGGCGGCGGTCTCGCTCGGCGCGATGCCGATCTACCGGTTCGGCACCCCCGAGCAGCGCGAGCGGTGGCTGCCGGAGTTGGTCAGCGGGGCGGCGCTGGCCGGATTCGGGTTGACCGAGCCGGGGTTCGGTTCCGACGCCGGCGGCACCGCCACCCGGGCGGTGCTCGACGGCGACCACTGGGTGATCAACGGTTCGAAGGCGTTCATCACCAACTCGGGTACCGACATCACCTCGCTGGTCACGGTCACCGCGGTGACCGGGACCAGACCGGACGGTTCGAAGGAACTGTCCACCATCATCGTGCCGGCCGGGACGCCGGGGTTCACCGTCGCGCCCGGCTACTCGAAGGTCGGCTGGTGCGCCTCGGACACCCACGAGTTGACGTTCGACGATTGTCGGGTTCCGGCCGATAATCTGCTGGGTGAGCGGGGTCGGGGGTTCGCGCAATTCCTCCGGATCCTCGACGAGGGGCGGATCGCGATCGCCGCCCTCGCGGTCGGCCTCGCGCAGGGGTGTGTCGACGAGTCCGTCCGGTACGCGGGTCAGCGCCGCGCATTCGGCCAGCTCATCGGCGGGTATCAGGCGATCCAATTCAAGATCGCGGACATGGAGGTACGGGCGCACACCGCTCGGCTGGCCTACTACGACGCGGCCGCCCGGATGCTCGCCGGGGACCAGTTCAAACGCCAGGCCGCGGTGGCGAAGCTGCACGCCAGCGAGTGCGCCGTGCAGAACGCCCGGGAGGCCACCCAGATCCACGGTGGTTACGGCTTCATGAACGAGTTCCCGGTCGCGCGTTTCTGGCGCGACGCGAAGATCCTGGAGATCGGCGAGGGCACCTCGGAGATCCAGCGAATGATCATCGCTCGTGATCTTGGACTTGCCGACGCTTGATGATCTTGTAAGGGTGCCTCGGGCGGCGCCGCACCTCCCCGGTTGTGTCGGAAATCCGTTCCTTTCGGGTCGTCAGCCTGACGGAAAGCTGACCCGGGCACCCCGCAATGCGTACCCTCTCCTGCCATGAGTCCGGATCATGCTCCTGACCAGAGCAGGGTCGGGTTCGACGAACTACTCCGCAGCCGACGGCTGGCCGTCGGCCTGACCCAGGCGGAGCTCGCCGCGGTGGCCGGGGTCGGCGTACGCACCGTCCGGGACCTGGAGCGGGCCCGTACCGCCCGCCCGCAGCGGACCACGGTCGATCTGCTCGTCGCCGCGCTCGGGCTGACCGGCGAGGACCGGGCCGAGTTTCACGCGGCGGCGCGGGGCCGGCCGGCCGAGCCGCGTCCGACGATCCCGCGCCAGCTGACCCCGGCACTCGCCACCACGGCGTTCCCGGCCGGGCCGCCCAGCGAGGCTGCCGGCGACATCGAGACGTTGGTCGGGCCCGGCCGGAGCCGGGGCGTCCCGCTGCCCGGCGAGCTGATCGGCCGCGACTGCGACGTGGCCGACCTCGTCGGCCTGCTGACTGCGGGACCCGGTGCCGGGGCAGGGCTGATCAGCCTGGTCGGACTGGCCGGAGTCGGCAAGACCAGCCTGGCGCTCGCGGTGGCCGCCGAGGTGACCGGGCGGTACCCGGGCGGCACCGGTGGCATCGTCGTCACCGAAGGCTCCACCGTCAGTGACGTACTGACCGCCACCGCCACCGTCTTCGGCGTCGGGCGGGTCAACGATCTGGCGGCCCGGCTCGCCGACGGCCCGGCACTGCTGCTGGTCGACGCGGTGGAACGGGCGCCGGTGGCGATGGCCGACGCGCTGCACTGGCTGACCCGTACCGCGCCGTCGCTGCAGGTGGTGGCGACCGGCCGGCACCCGGTCGGACTCCCCGGTGAACGGGTCTGGCCGGTCACGCCGCTGGAGGTGCCGCCGGCCGACACCGAGACCGACCTGGCCACGGTCGCCGGCTACCCGGCGGCGCGGCTCTTCCTGGCCCGGCTCCGGCAGGTACGCCGGGAGCCGGTGCACCCCGGCGAGGTCGGCGCGCTGGTCGGGCTCGTCCGGCGGCTCGGCGGGCTGCCGCTGGCCATCGAGCTGGCCGCCGCCCGGGGGCGGGCGCTCGACCTGAACGAGATCTTCAACCGGTACGGCGACCGGCTGCTCGACCTGGCCGTGCCACCACCCAGCAGGGAAGCCGTGGCGGTGACCCTGCGCGACGCGGTCGCGGCCAGCTACGCGCTGCTCACCCCCGCCGAGCGGCGCGGCGTACGTCGGCTCTCGGTGTTCCGCAACCGGTGGTCGGTCGAGCTGGCCGAGGGGATGCTCGCCGAGGAACCGGTCCGGCCGGATGTCGGCCAACTCGACATCGGCCAGCCCGACATGGGCCAGTCGGATCAGGGCGGTCGGGTCGACCCGGTGCCGTTCCTCGACCGGCTCATGTCGTTGGGGCTGCTCGGTGCCCGGGGCGCGGGTCCGTACCGGTTCCGGTTGATCGACGTGGTGCGGGACCTGGCCACCGAGCGGGCCGCCGCACACGGCGAACTGTCGGCGATCCGGCGTCGGCACGCCGTGCTGTTCGCGCGGCTCGCCGAGCGGGCGGCGGTCGATCTGGCCGGTCCGAAGCTGGTCACCGTCGTCAGCCGGCTCGACGAGGTGGCCAGTGACCTGTGGGCCGCGCTCGCCCACTCCGCCAACGACGACCCGCACACCGCCCTGCGCCTGGCCGCCGCCCTGCCCCGGTGGTGGCGGTTCCGGGGGCGCGACGTGGCCGGCCGGCGCTGGCTGCGCCGGCTGCTCGACGACCCACGGTTGGCCGACGCGGACCCGTCGATCCGGGCCTGGGCCCAGATCGGCGTGGCTCAGCTCGCGCTGGAGCACGACGCCGGTCCGCAGGAACTGCCGGCCGTCCGGTCGGCGCTGGCCACCTTCATCGAGCTCGGGGAGACGTCGGGTGAGCTGGCCGCGCGTACCGTGCTCAGCGCCGCCTGCCTGGCCGCCGGTCGGTTCGACGAGGCGCGGGCGCACTCCGAGGCGGTGCTCGCCCTGGCCGGCCGGATCGGCCGGATCCGGGAGATGACGCTCGCCCAGCACGCGTTGGCCCGGCACGAGATCCGGTCGGGTGACCTCCGGGCCGCCCGACGCCGGCTGGCGGCGGTCGACCGGCTCGCGGCCAGGTCCGGCGAGGACCGGTTGCGCCTGCTGGCCCGGGCCAACCTGGCCGAGGTCGCCAGGTTGGAGGGCCGGTACGCGCGGGCAGCCGACCTGGGACGCCGGGTGTTGGCGGCGTTGACCGCCGTCGGTGATCCGAGTCATCGGCGGCAGGTGTTGGGCATCGTCGGGCTGGCACTGGCCCAGGACGGCCGCCTCGCGGAAGCGGCCGACGCCCTGACCGAGCTCCGTGGTCAGGTGATGCCGGTGGAGATGGTGGACCGGCCGGTCCACCATGCCGACCACGCCGGGCCGGACGACGATCCCCGGTGCGCGTTGATCGAGGCGACCCTCGCGGCGCGGCGCGGGGAACGGGAGCTGGCGATGGAGTGGTACGCCGTGGCGGCCCGTTCGCTGGGCAACGGCCCGGAGCCGCGGGACGCGGTGGAGGCGATGGTGGGGCTGGTGGTGCACGCCGAGACGGCGGTGTCGCGGGCTGCGGCCCGGGACCGGTTGGTGGCGGCCTGCCACAGTGCCGGGATCACCTTGCTGCCCCGGGAACGGGACGCGGTGGGTCAGGGCTGAAGCAGGTCAAGACGCGGACGTCCGGCGGGGCCATCACTGGCCACCCGCCGGACGTCGACACGCCCCCCGGGTTGGCGCGGAATCGCCCCCCGGCCTGGACCACTGTCCTGGCCTTTCGCGCCGCACCCCCCGTTACGTTCCCGGTCGCCAGTACGCTATCCGGCCCATCCGAGCTGTTTGCGGCTTTCAAAGCCATATGTCGCTGATCGAGGGCGCTTTCTGCCGGTCCTTCTGCCGGTGCCGGCGTCGGTCAACGGACCGGCGCGGTCGCTTCGTCACTGCCGGCGGTCGCCTGTGGGTGCACCGCGTCACGAAGGCGCCGGAGGGTGTCGAGTAGCGTCGTCAACTCCGCAGGCTCGAACTGACCGGTGAACCACTGCCCGATCAGCTGTAGGTGACCGGGGAGGGTGTCGTCGAGGCGTTGCTGACCGGCCCGGGTGAGCACCGCGTACGAGCTGCGCCGGTCGGACGGGCAGGCGCGCCGGCAGACCAGCCCGTCGCGGACCATCCGGTCGACCACCCGGGTCGCGCCACTGGTGGACAGCGCAGCCTGAGCGGCCAGGTCGGTCATCCGCAGTTGGTGACCTGCGGAACGGCGCAGCCGCATCAGCACCTCGAACTCAACCGTCGACAGGCCGTGCTCCTCGAACTGCGCCGCGAAGCGGGCCGCGAGCCCGGTGTGGACTTCGAAGAGGAGGCCGATCGCGGTGATCCGGGGATCGTCGGCGAGGTTCTCGGTCACCAGGTCATCGTAGCAGTACTTGACATGAGGAATATTGCTTAGTCTATTGTTGCTGTCGCACATGTTCCCCCTTCAACCGGATGTCCCGCGAGAGGCAGCAGCCATGAGCACCGACCAGACCACCCGCGAGTGGAACGGCATCACCATCCCCACCGCCGGCACCTACGAGCTCGACCAGGCCCACCGGCGGGTCGGGTTCGTCGCCCGCCACATGATGGTCAGCAAGGTCCGTGGAGAGTTCACCGACGCCACCGCCACCATCACCGTCGCCGAGGACCCGCTGCAGTCGTCGGTCACCGCGGTGCTGCAGGCGGCCAGCATCAACACCGGGCAGGCTGACCGGGACGCCCACCTGCGCGGCGGCGACTTCCTCGACGTCGAGAAGTTCACCACCATCGAGTTCCGCAGCACTGGGATCGTCTCGCACAGCGGCAACGAGTTCGTGCTCGCCGGTGACCTGACGGTCAAGGACGTGACCCGGCCGGTGGAGCTCGCCGTCGAGTTCGAGGGTGCCGGCCGCAGCCCGTTCGGCCAGGACATCTTCGGCTTCACCGCCAGCACCGAGATCGACCGTGAGGAGTTCGGCCTGACCTGGAACGTCGCCCTGGAGACCGGCGGCGTGCTGGTCGGCAAGAAGATCAAGATCGAGATCGAGGGCGAAGCCATCCGTCAGGGGTGAACCCCGGCGCCCGTACCCGGCGCGACACAGCGGCACCCCGGTCACCTTGTCGGTGACCGGGGTGCCGCTGTCTGTAGTAACCCCAGTAGAAGACGCCCGTCGGATGTGAAAAGGTGAAACCGAGCGCTTCGGTCCGCTCACTTTGGGGCGATCAACGCCTGTCCTGGCTGGGGGAGCCGGCGACAGCCGCGGTCGAGCAGGGTTGCATCACCACACAGTCGGAACGGTTCTGCCGCGCCGCTCGGCCAGCGAGCGTGGCGGCGGTCGTTCGGGGCGCGCCGGGGAGGGCATTATGGGCAGGGATGTCGGTTCACGCGCGTCGTTCAGTCGGGAGGATCGCGTACGTTACCGGCAAAAAGTTCGCCGCTGCCTCGACGTTTTCGCGCTGATGCTCGACGACTTCAAGTTCGACGCCGACCGGCCGACGACCGGGCTGGAGATCGAGCTGAACCTGGTGGATCCGTACGCGGAGCCGGCGATGCGCAACGCGGAGATCCTGGCCAACCTCGCGGACCCTACCTTCCAGACCGAACTGGGGCAGTTCAACCTCGAACTCAACGCGCGCCCGCGGCTGATCGAGGCCGACGGCTTCGCCGACTACGAAGCCGACCTGCAGGCCAGCCTGGCCCGTGCCGGTGACCGGGCGGCGAAGGCCGAGGCGGCCATCATCCTGATCGGCATCCTGCCCACCCTCACCCCACAGCATCTGGTGCTGAACAACATCTCCACCAACGGGCGCTACCGGGTGCTCAACGAGCAGATCGTCGCCGCCCGCGGGGAGGACATCCGGCTGGACATCCGGGGCGTGGAGCGGCTGCAGGCGTACACCGACTCGATCGCCCCGGAGGCCGGCTGCACCAGTGTGCAGTTCCACCTGCAGGTCTCCCCGGACAACTTCGCCAACTATTGGAACGCGTCCCAGGCCATCGCGGCGGTCCAGGTGGCGCTCGGTGCCAACGCACCGTACTTCTACAGCAAACAGCTCTGGGCGGAGACCCGCATCGTGCTGTTCGAGCAGGCCACCGACACCCGGCCGGACGAGCTGAAGGCGCAGGGCGTACGGCCCCGGGTGTGGTTCGGTGAACGGTGGATCACGTCGATCTTCGACCTGTTCGAGGAGAATGTCCGGTACTTCCCGCCGTTGCTGCCGATCTGCGCCGACGAGGATCCGGTCGAGGTGCTGCAGGCCGGCGGCGTTCCCGAGCTCAGCGAGCTACGGCTGCACAACGGCACCGTCTACCGGTGGAACCGGCCGGTGTACGACATCATGCACGGTCGACCGCACCTGCGGGTGGAGAACCGGGTGCTGCCCGCCGGGCCGACCGTCGTCGACATGCTCGCCAACGCCGCCTTCTACTTCGGCCTGGCCAGGGAGCTCGCCGAGGCGGACCGCCCGGTGTGGAGCCAGCTGAGCTTCGGCGCGGCCGAGGAGAACTTCCACCAGGCGGCGCGGCGCGGGATCGCCGCACACATGCACTGGCCGCAGCTCGGCGAGATCCCGGTCACCGATCTGGTGCTGGACGTCCTGCTCCCCAAGGCGTACGCCGGGCTGGACCGGTTCGGGGTCTCGCCACAGCAGCGCGACCGGCTGCTCGGCATCATCGAACAACGCTGTCGGTTGAGGCGCAACGGCGCGGTCTGGCAGACCGAGTCGGTCTGGCGGGCCGAGCGGGAGCAGGGCCTGGCCCGACCCGACGCGCTGCACCAGATGCTGCAGCGCTACGCCGAACTGCAACGCAGCAACGAACCGGTGCACACCTGGCCGGTCGACTGATTCGCGCTGTTCAGCTGCCGTCAGGGGTGGTCGGCGCGGGCCGGCCACGGCCGGTGACCGAAGCCGTGCCCCGGGCCGGCGCGTCGGCCACCTGGCCACTGGTCGGCTGCTCCGGCACCGGCGCTTCGCGGCCTTCAGCGGAGCCGGTTGCGTCGTCCCGTCCGTCGGCGGACCCGCCGGTAGCCGGGGCATCGGTGGCCGAAGCACTGTCGTGGTCGGTGGTGGCGGCGGGCTGCCGGCGGGACATCTCCAGCCGCTGCGCGATCGCGGTGACCAGCACCGACCCGGCCAGGCCGGCGATCACTGCGTACGGGGCGAGCAGATGTGCCGAGAGCTGCTCCGCCCGTGGTCCCACCAGCCGGGGGGCGGCCAGGAAGTACGCGGCGGCGATCAGCACCGGGCCGACGCCGCCGGAGATCGCGGCACCCACCCGGCGACGGGCGTCGCGGGCGGCCGGCCAGGCGGAGACCGCACCGATGATGAACGCCGAACCCAGCGACAGCGCCGCCCCAGGCAGGTAGATGTTGCGGAACCAGTACTGTTCGCTGTCTGCGGTGATCTGCCAGACGCCGAGTTGGGCGCTGGTCAGCCCGGTGCCGGAGATCACCGAGTCGATCACGGCGACCACCGCCAGCAGCCAGAGCCAGCCGACGGTGGCGATGGCGTTCGTCGCCGCTGCCCGGGAGGCGACCGCCCAGATCGCCATCAGCAGTCCGACGACCGCGCCCACCATCGCGTACCCGGCGGCGATGGTCTGTGGGGAGAAGGTGTCGGCCCGGGTCGCGCTGCGCGCGGGTACGGCGATCAGGGCGACCGTGAGCATCCCGCCGATCGCGGCCGCTGCGGCCAGGGCGAGTCGCCACAGGCTCGCGGTCAGCAGGCTGTCCGGCGTTGGATCCGGATCGGCACCGGCCGACAGTTCCGAGTTGGGACGTGACGGCAGTTCCGAGTTGGGACGTGACGGCGCGAGCCGGTCCGCGACGACGGCACCGATCACCACCGAGGTCGCCGTGATCCACGTCGCCCAGGCGAGGCTGGCGACCCAGGACGCCTCTCCTCCGCCGTCGACAGACGGTAACCAGGCAACTATGCCGAGGCCGTAGCCCAGACCGAGCTGCGCGGCACCTGCGCCCGCAGCGATGCCGGTCGCCGTCGCGACCGATCTTCCCCAGCCTCGTACGGCCATGCCGGGCACTGTAGCGGTAGTGGCGAACTCCGGCGACTCGTGGGCGTGGGGCGCGCTGTCCGGCGGCCGGGTCGATATCTTGAGCCCTACCGAAAGTCACGCCCGGTGGTACGTACCGGTGGTACTGAGAGGACGAGTCATGGCCGACAGACCGAGGGATCCTGCGGAGGACGGCTCGGCAGGGCGTGACGCCGGGGACTACACCAGCCAGCTGCCCCGGCCGGTCGACCCCTGGGCGACCAGGGCCGGTGGGCCAGCTGACCAGGCCGGCGTGTCGACCGGTGGGTCCGACCAGCCGCCCGGTCGGCCCGGCACACCGGGTGGCGGCCCGGGCGCGACGGTCGCCGACCAGGGCGGGCACCCCGGCTCGACCACACCCGACCTTCCGGCGGATTCCGCCGCCGGTGGTGCCCGGGAGCCGGCGTGGTCCGGCCGGGCCGGGGTCCCGGTGCGCCCGGCGGCGGGCGGCGGCGGCACCGGCGACTGGCCGGGACCGGGCGGCGGTACGGAAGGCAGCGGCCGGCCGTGGTGGCTGCCGATCCTGATCGGTGTTCTGGTGCTGCTGCTGGTCGCGTTGGTCGGCCTGGTGATCTGGTGGGCCAGCACGCTGGACGACTCCACGGATCCGGGCGGGCCGACGCCGACGGCGGCGCCGACCGCGACCGTGCCGACCTCGCAGCCGGAGACGGAGCAGCCCGAGCCAACCGAGGAGCAGCCGGAGCCGACCGAGGAGCAGACCAGTGAGGCGCCGCTGGTGGTCGTACCGACGCTGACCGGGCTGCCGCTGGCGGACGCCCGTGCCGAGCTCGACGAGCGCGACCTGGTCTACCGGCTGGAACAGCGCGGCTCGGACCAGCCGGCCGGCACGGTGCTCGAGACCGACCCGCCGGCCGGGACGGAGGTGCCGCCCGGCACCGAGATCCTGTTGGTGATCGCCGCGACCAACACCGAGCCGACGGGTCCGGCTGACCCGACGGGGGCGGCCGAGCCGACCGGGGAGCCGGGCGACGGAGACGAGGACTGAGTCGGGGTCAGCTGGCTCGCGCCGACATCACCGTCGAAGCCGGCCGCCGGGCGGCTGCCCGACCCGGCCGGTCGGCCACCACCCGGAGCTGGCGTAGGCCGTCGATCTGGACGAAAATGGAGCGTCGGTCGACGGCCTCGCCGCTGGCGTTGAGTTCGTAGCCGTCCAGCCAGACCCAACCATGGTAGGTCGGCCAGTCGTGGACCCGGATCACCCGGAAGAGGAGCGGCTCGAGGAACTGCACGCTTGCCGCACGGGTCACGTGGAGGACGTCTCCTGAGCGGGGTAGTAGCACCGCTACTCCTGTTCCGAGCTGCCGTTGTCCGATTGCTGCCAGGCATGCGGATCCGCACCGGGCACTGTCGGATGTTCCACCGGTTGCCGGTGGTCAGACGGGCACGGCGTTGCCGGTGTCCGGGCAGCAGGCACCGTCGCGGTACGGCGCAACCGCGGCGGATACGATCTTGGATGAACGCTGAGTGACTTGAGGCCTACGCAAAGAGTGCACCACCGTCGCCCTCGATGCAAGTTGCAAAGTGGTTTTGGCGTAATGCGAAAATCACTCGGTCGATTGCTGCTTGAAGTCCTACATGTACGGGCGGCAGACTGAACAGGCTTTCTTTCCGCGTCGGCCTTCCTCCCCGTCCACGCACGACCGCTCGCGACGTAACCCCGTCGCCCCTCAACCGCGTGCGCGGGGTCCGGCCGACTGCCCCTACACCCTGACCGGAGGTGACCGGTGACCGAGCGTCGAAGCCCAACCGTCCGTCGCCGCCGTCTCGGCGCCGAACTGCGCCGGCGGCGGGAAGGCGCGAAAGTCACGATCGATGCGGTGGCCGAACGACTGGAGTGCTCCGCCTCCAAGGTCTCCCGGATCGAGACGGGACACACCACCGCGACTCCGCGGGACGTCCGCGACATGCTGGAGATCTACGGCGTGACCGGTGTCGAGGCCGAGGAGCTGGTGCAGATTGCCCGGGAGGCTCGGCAGAAGGGCTGGTGGCATCCGTACTCCACGGTGCTCACCGGCGCGTATGTCGGCTTCGAGGCGGCGGCCCGGTCGGTCCGGGCGTACGAGCAGCAGGTGGTTCCCGGTCTGCTGCAGACCGCCGACTACGCCCAGGCGATGATCCGCTCGGCCCGGCCCGACATCACCGACGAAGAAGTTGCCCACCGCGTCCATGTCCGACTGAAGCGTCAGTCGTTACTGACTCAGGAAGATCAGATCGATGTATGGGCGGTGCTCGATGAGGCTGTGTTGAGTCGGCCGGTCGGCGGCGACGCGGTGATGCGCGCCCAACTGCACCGCCTCGTCGAGGCGGCGGATCTGCCGAACGTGACCCTGCAGGTCCTTCCGTTCGAGGTGGGGGCACACGCGGGGATGGACGGGACGTTCACCATCCTTGACTTTCCGGAGCCCAGCGACGCGGACGTCGTCTACGCGGAGAACGCCACCGGTGGGCTCTTCCTGGAGAAGACCGAAGAACTACGCAAATACATATTTATCTTCGATCACATACGCGCGGCGGCGCTCACTCCCGAGGAGTCCGTCGCGATGATCGCTAAACGCGCGAAGGAGCCATTGTGGACATCGAGGTCAAGGGGCTTCGGGTAGACCTGACCCGTGCGGCCTGGCGAAAGAGCTCGCGCAGCGGGCCGAACTGCGACAACTGCGTGGAGATCGCGTTCGTCGACCAGGCCATCGCGGTTCGCGACTCGAAGAACCCGACCGGGCCGGTCCTGATCTTCACCTCCGACGAGTGGGACGCCTTCCTCGGCGGTGCCCGAGACGGCGAATTCGACCTGGACTGACCAACGGTTGAGCCCCGGGTGCGTCCCGGGGCTCAACCGTGCCCAGCCTCGACCGTCCCGCCAGCCTCACCGTCCCCCCGGAACGGCCGCCGGACCAGCTCAGCTCCTGGGCAGCCGCCCGACCAACGCATGCTCAGCCAGCGCGCTGTGCCGCAGCGCATGCCGCACCCCGACCGCGACCAGCAGGATCACCGCCACCGTCAGCACCAGCCCGTCGGCCACCACCCCGAGCCCGTCGGCGACCACCCCCACTCCCGGCACGCCACCGAAGTACCGAGCCGCCACCGGCACCAGCGCCACCGCCGTCACCTGCACCGGCAACGCCACCAACGGGTGCGCCGCGCGGGCCAGCAGCCCTGGCGGACTAGGCGCGGCGGGTGCGGTGACGAACGCCGCCGATCCGCCGTACAGCCGCCGCAGGCGCGGCAGAGTCACCACCGCGACCGCCGCCGCCGGCACGGCGACCAGCAACACCTGTGCGCTGGCCGCCCCGCCACCGATCAACCCGGCGATCCCGCCCAGGCCGGCCAGCACGAACGCGGTCAGCCAGCCGACCCGGCGCCGCAGCGCGGCCGGGCTGCCCGCCGACGGCAGCGATTCGGCGATCACGGCGGCGGCGAGCCAGCCACCGGTCAACGCCATCCAGCCGACCAGAGCGATGTCCATGCTCCGAATCCTGCCGGCCGGTCGATGTCGGCACCTCCGGGCGTAGCCCTGGTCGACCACCCATCGGTCACCCGTAGGGGTGCCGGCAGGTTGAGGCGTCCGCTGGCTACTACAGCGTCCGTACGTGGAAGCCACCGTCGACGTCGATCACCTGGCCGGTGCTGAACGGCAGCAGATCGGTGGCGACCGCCACCACGGCCCGTCCTACGTCGTCCGGCTGACCCCACCGGCGGATCGGCGTCAGCCCCTGGTTGAAGATCAGATCGTCGTACTTCGCCTGGACCGGACCGGTCATGTCGGTGGCGATGATGCCGGGCCGGATCTCGTAGACGTTGATGCCGTGCTCGGCGAGGCGGGCGGCGTACAACTGGGTGGTCATCGCCAGGCCGGCCTTGGCCACGCAGTAGTCGCCCCGGTTGACGCTCGCCGTGTAGGCGCTGATCGACGAGACGATGACGATCTTCGGCGTGGTGACGGTGCCGGCCGCTACCATGTCGATCATGGCTCGGCTGACCTGCTGGGTCAGAAAGTAGGGACCCTTCAGATTGATGTCGATCAGCCGGTCGAAGGACTCCTCCGTCGCGTCGAGCAGGTCCGCCCGTACGTCCGGAGCGACACCGGCATTGTTGACCAGCAGATCGATCCGGCCGAAGGTCGCCACGGTCTGATCGACCAGCCGTTGCCGGTCCGCGCTGACCGAGACATCCGCGCCGACCAGCAGTGCCCGGCGGCCCATCGCCTCGACCTGCTCGCCGACCTGCTGGGCCGCCGTCGCGTTCCGGGCGTAGTTGACCACGACGTCGTACCCGGCGGCGGCGAGCGACAGCACGATCCCGCGCCCGATGCCCCGCGAACCGCCGGTGACGATCGCGACCCGGCCCGCGCTGTCGACCTGGTCCGCGGCGGTCATCGTCCGCCCCCGACGGCGTCGGCCGGGCCGAAGAACGTGTAGTACGGCTCGTCACGCGCCATCCGCTGCAGGTAGAGCGCCAACTCACGGGCGTGGTAGTCGCCCCACATGCTCGACTCGCCGTGCGGCACCCGGCTGCCGGCCGGCACATGGTCCCAGCCGTTGGGTCGGTGGTAGATCGAGTGCAGGATCAGCCCTTGGTGGCGGGTGTCGGTGCTCAGGTACGGCTCGTCGAACAGGGTGCCGGCCACGGTCAGCCCGGCCTGCCAGTAGCGCCGACCGGCGTCCGGCTGCCCGGCGTCGGTCAGGTAGCGGCCGAGACGCAGCAGACCCTGTGCGCCGATGCAGGCGGCCGACGAATCGACTGGCTCATGATCGTTGTACGGGTCCGCCGGCCGGTCCAGGTAGTCGCCGAGGGCGGCCAGGCCGGGCGCTCCGGTGTCCCAGTACGGGATGCCGTCGGTCGGGGTATGTTCGAGGTAGAAGTCGCAGGTGGCGGTGGCGGCCCGCAGCATCATCGCGGTCACCTCGGCCCGCCCGCCGTACGGTTCGAGGTCGCTGTCGGGCAGCACCGCCAGGTATTCGAGCTGCTCCGGGAAGCCGAGCATCGCCCAGGCCAGGCCGCGCGTCCAGGTGGTGAACGGCGAGTAGCCCTGCTGGGTGCTCGGGCAGCGGTACCGGCCGTCGTTGACGTTGAAGATCGACTCGTGGGCGGTGCGGCCCCGGATGTCGTAGCTGTCCCGGCCGTCGCCGTAGAAGACGTTGTACCGGGCGGTGTTGGCGGCATGCTCGATCAGCCGGCCGAGCAGCGAGATCCGCTCGTCCTGTTCACCCATCAGGACGTGGCCGAGCAGGTGGGACACGGCCAGCGCCCGGCAGGAGCGGATGGTGTCGACGAACAGCGACTGCGGCCCGTTGAACGAGTAGATGTAGCCGGTGCCGTCTGCGGTGTCCCGCCAGCGGGCCGCTTGCACCGCCCCGGTGAGCTTCAACGCCAGCTCGTAGAAGTCGCGTTCGGCGCGGTCGTGCGGGATTCGGCCTTCGGCCATCAGCCGCCACAGGTTGCCGTACGTGCTGACATTGTTGAAGCCGTGGTCGTGCACGCCGATGTGGCTGACGTGGCTGGCCATCACGGCGACGGTCAACTCGCGGGCGGAGTCCAGGAACCGCTGCTCGCCGGTGGCGTCGAACTGCAGCAGGGCCGAGCCGTACTGGAAGCCCTGGGTCCATTCGGTCCAGCCGCGCGCGGCGTACCGGCCGTCAACGGTGAAGACCGGCGACGGCGAGCCGGGCGGGCAGGTCTTCTCGATCGAGTCGATCTTGTGGGCGGAGGCTTCCCAGAGGCGGTCGATCCTGGGTTGCAGGCTGGCCGGGGTCAGCGCGTCGTCGATCCGAATCATCGGATCAGCATAGGAAAGCGCTTGCCTAGGCGGAAGACCTCGGCCGTGGCGGAAGACCAGGCCGCCGAACCCGCGTCCCGCTACGCGACGAGTTCGACCCGGCAGTACGCGCTCGCGGCTCGGGCGAGTTCGCCGTCGGCGGTCACCAACGTCAGGGCGCGGCGTTCCGCGAGGGCGACGTAGGGGGCGTCGTACGCGCTGATGTTCGCCTTGACCTGCCACATTCGCGTGAGTAGATCGTCGATCGGCACGGTGTCGACGCCCAGCCGGCCGATCCGGTCGACCGCCCGCGCCGCCGTCTCGTTGGTGATCTTTCCGCCGAGGGCGAGCCCTCGCATGACGGAGAAGACCTCGACCTTCCAGTGCTCCGGTGCCGCCCACTCGAGATCGCGGCCCAGGACGGCGCGGGCCTTGCGGCCGCGGTCGTCGCTGTAGACGAGCACGCTCGCGATGACCGAGGCGTCGACGACGATCACGCGACGTCCCGCCCGGATGGCGCGGAGTCCGGGAAATCCCGTTCAGCGCGGGAACCGGCGAGCATGTCGGCGGCGTCAGATGCGGTCGGTCCGGCTCCGCCGCTGCCGCCGTCGAGTTCGTCGCTGAGCTCAGCGAGGAGCTGCCGGTTGCGGCAGAAGTCGGCCTGGCGGTTGAGGACGGCCAGCAGGTACGCCTGCAGCGACTGGCCGCGTTCGCGGGCCTGCTGAGCCAGGAGGTCCCGCACCTCCTCCGGCACGTCGCGGACGGTGAGCACCACAGTCATGACTTCATTTTGACTGCGTTATGACTGCATGGTCAAGTCTGCTCCGGCTGTGGCAGCAGGATCTGCTCACCCCGGCCGGTCACGCAGCCTCCGACATCGGCTTGTCGATCACCGGGCCGTCACCGTCGAACGGACCCTGCAGGTCCCGGGCGAGGCTCGGGTCGGCCCACGCCTCGGCCGTGGAACGCCACGAGGCGAGGTTGCGGGCGAACGGCGTCAACAGCCCGGTGTCGGCACCGGCGACCAGATCGGCGAGCAGTTCCCGTACGCATGACACGCGCTCCTCCGGCGGGAGCCAGGTCAGCCACGGCAGCTCCTCGGCCAGCAACTCCTCGGCGAGACCGCGCTGCCGGCGGGCCAGCAGCGCCAACGACCGGGCCGCGATCCGCAGCCCGGCCGCCACCGCGTCGAACCGCTCGGCCCGCATCAGCACGAGGTTCTCCTCGCGCGGTCGGGGTGGATGCGGACGGTAGCCGGGGTGCCGGGGTGGCGGGCGGCTTGGTGGCGTACCTCGGTGATGTAGCTGGTGGTGTCGGGAGCTGGGCCGGCGGTCGCGGGCCGGTGGGGGACGGACATGGGCTTTTCGGGGTCGGTGGGGACGGTGGCGCGCAGCGCGCCGTAGAGGTAGCGGTGGCAGAGGGCGACGGCTTCGGGCAGGGCGGCGCTGGTGGGGACCGGGTCGATGGTCATGGGTGTGGCGGGGTCGGCGACCTGGACCGACCAGGTGTGGCCCTGCATCAGCTCCGGTCGGCCGGTGCTGTCGCGGTGGTCGACGGCGGTGACGTCGAGGGCGAGACCGAGTCCGGTGACGAGTCGGGCCAGCTGGTCGAGGGTAGGGCCGGGCCAGTTGGTGGCGCGGGCGATGATGCGGGCGCCGTCGTGGGCAGCGGCGGCTTCGGCGAGGTACGCGGCGAGCGGGTCGCGGCCGTGGTGGATCTGGCTGACCCCGTTGCGCAGGTGCTGGTCGATGACGTGTTCGCCGTCGATGTCGGTCAGGTCGGTGGGCTGTACGCCGAACTCGGCGGCGAGGGAGCCGATCCGGTAGTGCTCGGGCAGTTGCCACACGCTGGTGCCGGACGCCTGGTCGGTGTGCACCAGCGTTGGCGAGGTCGGGCCGTCATCGGGTCGCCAGTTGCGGTGCACGGTGCGGCCGCGCAGGTCGGTGACGGTGACGACGGCGCCGTGGCGGACCCGGCGGGTGCCGTAGCAGTCGGTGCAGTACGGCGGATCTGCCACATTGGTGCATTGTGGGCAGGGATGGGTGGGGATCGGCTCGCCCCAGTATCTCGGCGCTGGCGGTTCCCAGCCGCGCCGGAACCTGCCGCCGACCCCGCCCGGCTCGGTTTCGTCGGGTCGCAGGCTGGTGTGCCACCAGTGCCGGTTCCGCCAGATCGCCTGCGCGCCGCCGTGCTGCTCGGCATCACTGATCATGCGTCGTTCGAGTTGGTCGAGGTCGTGGCCGCCGGGGTGACCGTCGAGCCCGACCGGCACCGGGTGCGGGGTGAGGGCAGCCTCGGTGAGGTAGTGGGCGGGCAGGTTCCAGTCGGCGACGGCCAGCCCGGACGCGGCCCGTTCCGGGCTGATCGAGGCGATCGCCGCCGGCAGGTCGGCTACCCAGCGGTGCGGATAGTCGGGCACTTTCCCGCCGGCGAGTTCAAACCGGATGTCCCAGCTCAGCCCGCTCGGGGTCGACGCTGGTCGGGCTTCGAGGACCAGGTCGACGTGGAGTTGGTCGGCGAGCGCGCACAGCCGGCCGAGCAGCCGGGCCGGGTCGCCCGGTGGCGGCGGTGCGCTGCTGCGGCCGACCAGGACCAGCCACGGCGCGGTGAGCCGGTTGGCGAGCACCGACGCCTCCCACCGGTGGCGGTCCCGCTCCGGTGCACCGGGCTGCCACTGGATCGGCAGGGTCAGCCCGGACGACGGGAGCCGGCCGGGCTCGTCGGGGAAGTCCGGGTCGCACAGCGTCGCCGCGGCCACCCCGGCACGCTGGGCGAGGTCGGTGATGATCGGCGCGTACGGCAGCCACCAGGTACCGTTTGGTGTCGGTAGCGGCGTGAACGATCCCGGCACGAGGTTGGTCGAGGCGACCGCCCCGGTGTCGAGGTTGGCGACGGTGACCACGAGCTGCGCCCGCCGCCGCTCGGACCCGAACCCGACGACGCGGACCGGGCCGGCCGGCACTCCGTTGATCCCGGTCACCCGGTCACCCCCGCCCCTGCCTGGAACTGCTGTGACTGCCAGTCCCGCAACGCCTGCTTGACCCGCACGTTTTCGTCCTGGGTCGAGCGCAGCTCGGCGCGCAGGGCGGTCAGCTCGTCGGCGACCAGGTGCAGGAACGTGCGTACCTCGGTGGGGTCGCAGCCGCGCCGGGTCCGGCCGGCGAACCGGCGGTCGCGGACCAGGCCGGGGCTGATCGACGGCCGCACCGGCCGCCCGTACAGATGACCGACGCTGTTCGGGGCACGTCGCACCGGCCGGCGCTGGCCGGCCGCAGAGTCGGTCGGCCGATGGTTGTGGCGGGCGATTTCGGCGAGCAACCGCCGGTTGCGACGGCTCCGCACCGGCGGACGACGGAACAGGTCAAAGAACCTACGCACAGCAGGAACCACCTTCCAAAAGTCGAAAACCTTCAGGGGTACGGGTCGAGAGGGCGCAGCTGACGTCGCAGTTGTGCCGCCGCCCTGGTCAGCGGTGTCGGCGGGGGCGGGGTGCCCAGCGGAGACCGTCACGCTGGACGAAAATCTCCCGACGTTCGCGGGCTTCACCGTCCGGTGCCAACACATAGCCGGCCAGCCAAACCCAGTCCTGGTACGTCCAACGTTTGTCCACTGTCGTCACCCGAAACCGGAAGCCTCGCCCGGCCGCGAACTGCACACTCGCCCGACCATCGATGATCAACTCGTCGCCGGGCCGGGGATCCGCCGGCGACCGGTCGGCGGGCACGCTACCGATCAGCCGCCGGCATCTTCACGCAGAGGAAGTCGAGGAGTCTGCGCACGGCAGGACCGCCTTTCAAGCTCGCTGATCGGGCATGGTCTTCGGTGGATCGGGTGGAAGGGCGGCCCGACCCCGAACGGGGGCGCGGAGGTCGGGCCGCCCGCCCTGCGCGCGCAACCTCAATCGGCGGTACGCCCACAGGGCCGCTGAGTACAGCCGAGGCGGATTGCTTCACAGGAGGAGTGGGCTGACTCCATTCAGTGACGCAGCCCGCCTCGGCTGCCGGGCCGGATGCACCCGGAGGGTGGAAAGCCAAGCTGCCGAGCGAGGCGTTCCGAGGAGCAATGTTAGGTAGGTTAGATACCTAAGTCAACATCAGTCTTGTAGGTAGCCAAGTTCCATGGTCAAATCGAGGTGCCGAGCGAGGAGTACCTTGAAATGCCCAGTCGACCTGCCGACTACCTACGTGTCGTCGATGACATCACCCAGCAGATCCGGTCCGGTGAGCTGTCGCCGGGCGACAAGCTGCCGACCTATGCCCAGCTCTCCGACACGTACAAGGTCAGCGTCTCCACCGCCCAAGCCGCCCTGCGGCTGCTGCGCGACCGTGGTCTGGTCGAAGGCCACCAGGGCAAGGGCACGTACGTCGCCGAGCAAGCCATGGAGATGTAATCCTCGCTGCCGAGTTCGTGGCAAGGCTGCCACGCTCCCGGCGAATGCCCACAGCCTAGAGCGCCGCGTAGTGTATGCCGGCTACGCTCCGTAACAGCTGGGCTAGGTGCTCGCACCGGATCGCGGCAGATGCGGAGGCTTTGAGCAGCGGGCTACGCCTTACTGATAGTGGCGCTACGGGGTTCCCGCTACAGTGCCCGTCACGGGGATGACCGAGACACCGACGGGGTGCGAATGACGTTGGCAGGAAGGGGTTCTCGGAAGATCACGGTGGATGGCGTGGCCTACCGCTGGTCGGTTCGGCGCAGACCCACCTACTGTCAAGCCCTCGGCTGGTCGCGGCTGAGCTTCGTTGTCGAGCGTGAGGAGCAGCCAGGCGCCCTGATGGTGGCATCGTTGCCTTTCGCTCATCCCGGCAACTGGCTCGGATTACCGAGCCAGCCGGTGTTGCCGGGCACCGTGGCTCTCGGCGTCCGCCAGGCCCTGGCCGCCGGTTGGCTGCCCTTCCGCCGGGGGCCGGCCTTCGAGCTGCTCCTGCACGACTCGTCGTACGGTCGCTGACAGCTGCGCCGTCGGGTGCTCCGCGAGTCGCGGTATGTGAGGACGTTCGACGTGGTGCCGGGTCCGCTACGGTTGGCCGATGCGGCGACTTACCGACGAGACGGTCTTGGCCGTCGGCAGGTTGACGTTGGCCGCGACCGAGTTGGAGTACCTGCTCGCGAGGATCGGTGCCGGTCAGGCCGGCGGCGACGGTGCCACGATCTTCGGTGCTCCGGGCGAGCCCTTGCGAGCGGCACGAGGTGTCGCTCAGCTCGCCCCGCTGGACCGCCGTGGCGAGTTCGTTGGGTTGGTCGAGGCTGCCGGGAACTACCTGGTGCAGGGCCGGTCGGCTGTGCGTGCGATGTGGTTCGAGAGCGGCGTTGTCGACGCCGGTACCTTCGACGACATCTCCGGCCTTGTCCTGCGATGCCGGGACCGGTTGCAGGCGCTGCTTGACGATCTGGACCGCACGCCATCCGCCTTGCCCCAGTCTCGGTAGCAGCGGCGACCGCGCCTTGTCAGCGGCATGAGCGGATTTCGCTGTACCGCCCCGACACCTCAACCGCCGAAGCGGCGCGCGGCGGCAGGTTCAGATCCGGACGCCGCGATCGGCGACACTGCTTCGAGTGGAGGGCTCAGGCACGTTATTCGCGCGAATAACGTGCCTGAGCCCTCCACTCGGCGGCGGACCGAGACTCGACGAACCGAGGTGCGCGCTTCTCGGCAAATCCGGACGCCATGGGGATCGTTAGCTCAACAATGCCTGTCACCCAACGCCACCGACCTGGACCTACAGCAGGTGCGCGGCCAGCCGCCGAACGCAGCCAGGGGCTGGGTGCGCTTGCCAGTGCGCAACTCGGTACGGCTGGTACGTCGACAACGAGCGCCGGGCGGCCTGCGGCGGCCCCAGCGTGGGTGACGGATATTCGTCGCACAGGGTCGCCGGCCCGTAGCTTGTCGACTATGGTCGGACGTACCTGACGAACGTGAGCGACCTTCAGGCGAGGCTGCTCCGCGACCGGGGAGGCCGGCTCGGTGAGCGTCGACGAGGTCAAGGCTCAACTGGGCAAGGGCCTGGAGAGCGCCCGTAGCGGCAGGAACACCTTGCAACAGGCGGCCGCTGCGGCGGGCGAGGCACTGGAGTTGGCGACCTACACCTGCCAGGGCAGCAACCACGAACGGGCGACCGACGCCCTGACCAAGGCCACGTCCGCGCTCCGCGAGATCAAGTTGGCGATCGCCCGGCTGGACGCCGGCACCGAGCTGGTCGACACGTACCGCGCGGGTTTGTGATGGCTGGGACGGTCGCCGAAGTCATCGCGCAGCTCGCTCGGGCATCGACCGGTCTCAGCTCGGCCGCCGCGACGGCCCTGCGTGCCCAACAGGAAGTGACCGACGCGCACCGGTCCCTTTCCGCCGCGAGCGCAGGAGCGTCGGCGCACGTTGTCACGAACGCGACCACCGAGTGGAAGACCGCCGCAGACAAGGCCGGAAAGGTCGCCCGCCTGCTCATGGAGGCCGTCGGGCACCTCAACGCCTACGCCAACCGTATCGCCCCCGGCTCGGCACCCACCGAACCCACGCTCACCGGCCCAACCGGCGAAGAACTCCTCACCGACACAACCCGCCGCTCGGATGCCCGCCGAGGGCCCGGCAGCTTCTTCAACAAGATGGCACGCAAGTCTGAGGACGTGCAGGACACCGGCAAGAGCATGGTCGAGCTGGGGCAGGAGGCGATCCGCGTGCTCGGCGGCCCACGCGGTCCGAGCGGCGCACAGACCAGCCACACCGGTACGCCGAACGCCGTCGTCCCAACCCATTCTGTCCGGATCGACCCGCCGGAGGCAGGTGGCCATATCCTCATCCTCGGGCTGATCGCCGGCATCACGGTCAACCGTGCGGTGAACGTCGCACGCGAGCAGATAGCGAGGTACCTGAAACGTGAGCGCCGACCAGAACCGCAGTGACCTGATCCGTGCCATGGCCCGGGGAGACTGGGGCACGGCCGATCGGCTCCTCGCCGAGATCGGCGACAAAGGGCTCCGAGAAGGGCCGCAGACCATCACCGCTGCCTTCTTCGTTGCGGTGCAACGACGCTTCGGCGAGACACTCGACCTGCAGCAGATCGCCAACTTCGTCGCGACGACCCGTCAGCGGTACGCGGACGGTCACGAACTGCCCGCCCTGGCGATGGAGGGCATGATCCGAGGAGCACTCGGCGAAGCAGACCTACTCGACGATATCGCTCCGGACGTAGCCTTCTCGGCGCAAATCGTGATCCTCGGGACGCTGCTGCAGGACGAACAGTGGACCGAGGCCGAGCTGGAGGATTTCATCCACGAGGTCGAGCAGACCGCCGCCCAGTACATGTAGCCGTGCAGACCCGGATTGCGGAAGTCTTGTAACTGCTGGTTGAGGTACCATAACCATATGGCGCTGAAGAAGACGACGGTGATGGTCGACGAAGATGACCTGAGGGTCATCAAGGAGGCTGCGGCGAGGGAAGGCCGTCCGGAGTCGGAGTACTTCCGGGAGGCGTTCCGTATCGCGGCGCTGCGGGCGCGTCGTTGGTCGGGTGACTGGGACATACCGGAGATCGGTTTCGGAGGGCCGGTGAGCGACGACGATGTGCGGGCAGCGGTCGCGGAGGCTACGGATCGCAAGTACGGATCGGCCGGCCGCGCTGCATGATCGTTGTCGGTGACACCTCTGGCTTGGTAGCCGCGTTCAACATCGACGATCCCGAGCATGCTGCTGCGCGCAGGGCTTTCGCCGGGGCGTCCGCGACGGTGATCTCACCGTTGGTGTTCGCGGAGATCGAGCACATCATCACCCGGAACGTGGACCGCAAGGCGGCGCACGCCGTGCAGGACTGGCTGCTGGGCCAGGAACGGAATCTCCGGGTCCTGGTCCCGGAGGTGACCGCGACCGCGCTGCGCCGGGCCCGCACGGTCCAGTCGCAGTACGCGGCGCTGAGGTTGGATCTCGCCGACGCGGTGAACGTTGTGCTTGCCGAGCAGTACGAGACGGACGCGGTGTTGACGCTGGACCGGCGGGACTTTCGGGCCATCCGCCCGTTGAGCAGTCATGCGGCTTTCCGGATCCTGCCCGACGACCTGTGAAAAGCCCAGTGCCGGAGGACGGTCTGCCGCTGCCCAGCCGACCTATCGACTGCCTTCGTGTGCCGTTAGCATGCGCATGTGTGGGGTGTGCGTCGTCCACCGTCCGATTTGAGCAGACGGGCACGATCGTTCGTTGCCGCTCACGGGGTGTGGCTCGACGTGCCGCCGGTGAGTCAATTTCGTGATGCGTGGCTGGAGGCGCGGATTCCTGACGAGGTCATCGATCGCGCCGAGAGGTATCAGACCCGGTTGGGTGGCCTTGTCCTGCCGTCCGCGCCGGGCATGCCCGAGGACGCCGCCGGCCCTCGGATGCTCAGCGTGGGCGCACCGGAGTGGGAAGACACGTCTGCTTCCCAAGGATGGTTCTTCGAGGCTGGGCCGCAACGCACCGCTGTGCCGTACTCGTTCCTGATCGGTCCGGACGGGACGTTCGGTATCGCCGGTGGCGATGATGATCGGTGGGTCCCGTTGCACGGCAGCATCGAAGGCTGGGTCGAAGCCCTGGCTCTGGCGTATGCGGCGATGGACATCGCGGACACGGTCACCCGGCTGACCGGTTCGGCCGTCGACCGGCTCGACCTGACCGCCATGCAACCGGTCGCACAGGTCGGCGGCATCGCGAACGGCTGGTGGTACCGACCGGGCCTGCTGGCCGCCGTGTACACGGGCGAGGCGGAACTGTTCGCGCGGCCGGCCTACCGCACTGCCTACCTGTACGCCGGCAACATCGATGAGCAGTGGTTGTGACGTGTTGCCGAATCGGCTGGGGATCGGGGCCGGGTGGCGCAGTCGGCAAAGACGAGGACGAAGTGTGGGCTTGGGATCATTGCTCGGGTGGCGGCCTGCCGACATCCCCGAGGCTGTCCAGGAGTCGTTCCCGAGCGTGGTGCAGCCGCTCGGCGTAGTCGGGCATGAATATTTCGACCAGCGATCTGTCCAACGTCCCCGCGATCATGTACAAGGGCGACCATACCGCGGGCTCCTGGTTGATCAGGCTGTCGAAGGCGGACGTGCCTATTATCCTGTCCAGCCAGTCGGACAGCACGAGCGCCTGATCCCTGGTGAGCTTGATCGTGAAATCCTCATCAGCCACCCGCAGAGGCTACTGGACCTGCACTCGGCAACACCTGACAAGCGTTGCCGCCAGCCGCCGCTCCCGGGGCCGGGCAACGCGAAGGGATCTGCGGGAAGGAAGCAGCCGTAGTCCTGCAGCGGTTGCTCATCGTCGATGACCACCTGTTGCAGCCTGCCGGCGGGCGACAGACCATCCAGCCGGTCGTGGACCCGTACGCCAGGCAGGGGCCCACCGACACCGACCACGTCGTCGTTCGCAGCGTCGGCCGCGAGCGTTCCGTCCCGATCGAGCAGGGCGTGTACGGCGTCGTAAACATCAGCCACCGCCTCGGCCGCCTCGGCATCGGTCATGCCCGGACTGCGATCACGATGCGCCTGCCGTGCCGCTGCCATCAGCCGGTCCGGATCCACCACGACGACATCGCGTCGTGTCCGGATGCTGATCGTCATGCCCGCTGTCGGTTCCCCGGCACCCGCCATGCCGCGAGGGTAGCTCCAACAGGCCGCGTCGCGTTCGTGGGTAGTGGGTAGCGGGAGCGGTACTACCTTGACCGTAGACCTGTGGCGACTATCGACATGTAGCGCGATCAGCGGCCCGATCGCGGTTGGCGGATGGGGAGCAGCCCGATGGAGCATGCCGGGAGGTCACAACTCCGGTCCGGACAAGGGCGCTGCGCCAGATGCTGAACGACTGGGACCTCCTCGGCGTTGGGGAGCTATACGCGGGCGATGACGGGTACGACTGTCTACTCGGACCGCTACTGACGAGGCTGGCCGCCGGGGCAGACGCAGACGACGTCGCATGCTTTTTGCGGGACAGGATTGAGGGCCACTTCGGACTCGACCTTACCGACGTAGATGTCGCCGACTTCGCCGCCAGAGCTGTGGCCTGGTGGCGGGCCGAAGAATCGCGGCCAGCGGCGTAGTTCTTCCAATCAGCGCCGACCAGCACCAAGCCCTCGCGTCGGTCTCAGGCCCATACGCCAGGCCGTGCTCCACCGACGTCCAAGCACGTCGTCGAGCAGGTCCCGAACGACTGCCCATACCATCCTCGAAGACTGCCCGACGTTTGTGCGCGAGTTGAGGGCTGGGGTACGTAATTCGGCGAGAATTAGGTACCCCAGCCCTCAACTCGTGAGCGTTCTGCGCGGCGACGACCCGGTAACTGGGCGACTCGGCGCGGCAGGCGGACCTCGACCAACCCGAGGTCAGGGGTGAGGTGAAGGAAGGCGTACGGGTAGGCAGTGGTCAGACGGCGAAGTCGGCTGGGCGGTCGGTGGCTGCCTTCGGCGGGGTGGCCTGCCACATGCCCAGCTTCTGGGCGCCCAGTCGGCTCAGGTACGCCGGGTTGAGGATCACGTACCGGCGCCAGAGTCGTTTCGGCTCCAGCCCGAGCCGCCACAGCCACTCCAGGCCGGCACGCTGCATCCAGGATGGCGGCTTGCGCAGCAGGCCGGCGTGGTAGTCGAAGGCCGCACCGACCGCCATCAGCGGCATGTCCAGCAGCGGGCGCATGGCGTACGCGAAGACCTCCTGGCGGGGGCAGCCCAGCCCGACCAGCACCAGCCGGGCCCCTGAGTCCCGAATACGTTCGGCGATCTCCGCATCCTCACCAGGGCCGACGGCGCGGAACTTGGACGGCTCGACCCCGGCGAACTTCAACGCCGGGAACATCTGCTCCAGCTTCGGCACCAGCCGGTCCAGCGTCTCCTCGGTGGATCCGTACAGGTAGACCGGCAGCCCTTCGTCGGCGCAGCGCTGCAGCACCCGCAGGGTGAGGGTAGGGCCATAGACCCGGTCTTTCAGCCCTGCTCCATGCAGCAGGTTGAGTCCCCAGCGGACCGGTTGGCCGTCCGGGGTGACCAGGTCGAACGAGTTGAGCCGGGCGTTGTGCGCCGGGTCGTGGACCCCGGTCATCACCCCGTGTACGGCGAGCGCGGTCAGCGCCAGCGGCCGGCGCTCTCGGGCGGCGTCGATCACCCGCTCGGTGGCGGCCTCGTAGTCGACGGAGTCGACCAGCACCCCGAGCAGGTTGCGTTTGCCCTGGTCGATCATTTCCCGGGCACCCACTTGTCGACGTTGGCCTGGTAGATCTCCTGCAGGATCATCGGCACGTCGTAGACCTGCTTCCAGCCAGGGTAGTCCCGCTGGAAAGCGGCGTTCGAGCCGATCCACCACTGGTGGTCGCCGACCCGGTTCGCCTCCTGGTACTCGGTGATCATCTCCTGGCCGGTGATCTGCTCGGCGATGGCGAACGCCTCCAGGTGCGAGCAGTTGGAGTGCCGGCCGCCGCCCAGGTTGTAGACCGCCGCCGGGCGTGGGTCGCGGAAGAACGCCTCGAACGCGGAGACCACGTCGTGGCTGTGGATGGCGTCGCGGACCATTTTGCCGCCGTACCCGAAGATCTTGTAGGTCCGTCGCTCCATGTTGCAGCGCATCAGGTAGCCGAGGAAGCCGTGCAGCTCGGTCGCCGAGTGCGCCGGGCCGGTCAGCGTGCCGCCCCGGAAGCAGGCGGTACGGATGCCGAAGTAGCGGCCGTACTCCTGCACCATGATGTCGGCGGCGACCTTCGACGCGCCGAACACCGAGTGCAGGCAGGCGTCGATCGACATGTCCTCGGTGATCCCACCGGCGTACGGGTGGTCCGGGGCGATCTCCCAGCGGGTCTCCTGCTCGATCAGCGGCAGGCTGTTCGGCCGGTCGCCGTACACCTTGTTGGTGGAGCAGTGGATCACCGGTGCCTCGGGGCAGTGCTCCCGGACGTTCTGCAGCACGTTCAGCGTGCCGCCGGCGTTGACGTCGAAGTCGGTGAACGGGTCGCGCACCGCCCAGTCGTGCGACGGCTGGGCGGCGGTGTGGATCACCACGGCGATGTCCCGGCCGTACCGCCGGAACAGGCCCGCCAGGGCGTCGCGGTCGCGGATGTCGACCGCTTCATGGGTGTACGCCGCACCGAGGTCGCGCCGCAGCAGCTCGACGTTCCAGGCGGTGGACGCCTCGGGGCCGAAGAACTCGCGGCGCATGTCGTTGTCGATGCCCACCACGTCCAGGCCGAGTCCGGCGAAGTGCCGGGCCGCCTCCGATCCGATCAGACCGCCGGAACCGGTAACCAACGCGACGCTCACACGACACTCCTGAGCTGGGGGGTGGAGTAAACGGTCAACAGGATATCCGGGCGATATGTGAAGAAGGCCCCGCCGTCCGGCGGAGCCTTCTTGATCGTTGCTAGCTGGCCAAGGCGGCTGGTGCCGCCCGGCCTGCTGGTGGGGAAGGGGGGAGTTGAACCCCCACGCCCTTTCGGGCACACGGACCTGAACCGTGCGCGTCTGCCATTCCGCCACTTCCCCGGATGCTGTCCGGGACAGTCGGTAGAAGACTAACCCGGCCGGTCCTTCCCGATCCCGGTGGGGGTGTCGGTCGGGGCCACCCGCTGGCAGGTGCCGGGACATACTACGCTGTCCCTGGTCGCCCCGAGCTAAATATCGCCCGCGACGCCTGGCGAAGAGTAGCACGGGGCGGGTCGGTCGTTCGGGACAGGCAGGGAGCGGTGGTCGATCGGCGTGCGGGTGGCACGGGCGACGGCCGGATACCATCATGTCCTCGGAACCCGAGGAGGAGCCGGTGAGCGTGCTGCAACGCTTCGAGAAGCGTCTGGAAGGCCTAGTCGAAGGGGCCTTCGCCAAGGTGTTCAAGGGTGTCGTGCACCCGGTGGAGATCCTCAACGCGATGCAGCGGGAGGCTGAGGCCCACAAGGCGATCCTGGCTGGAGGGCGCACGCTGGTGCCCAACCGCTACGTGATCGATCTCTCGCCGTACGACCACAGCCGGCTGGCTCCGTACGCGGCTGCCCTGGCCCAGGAGCTCGCCCAGTCGCAGGCCGAGTTCATCGGTGAGCAGGCCTGGACGGTCTACGGCGACGTGATCGTCGAGATCGAGCGGGGCGACGGGCTGGACACCGGGATGTTCCGGGTAACCGCCGAAGTCTTCACCGGCGGCGACGTCGCGCCGGTGCAGCAGCCCGGGTACGACATGCCCGGCGGTGGTCAGGGCGGCTATCCGCCGTACGACCAGCAGGGCGGGGGGTACGGCCAACCGCCGCACTCGCCGGCCGGCGCCCGCAACGTACGGCTGGTCTCGGGTGACGGGCGGACCTATCCGCTGCAGATGGGTTCGACCGTGATCGGCCGAGGCGACCAGGCCAATCTGCGACTGCCGGACGTGGGGATCTCCCGCCGACACGCCCGGCTCGACTTCGACGGTGCCCAGGTGGTGCTGACCGATCTGGGGTCGACCAACGGGACCATGGTCAACGGGCAGCGGGTCTCCGCGGTGGCCCTGAACCCCGGTGACATGATCCAGCTCGGGACGACCACGCTCACGTTCCGAGTGGATGGCTAACCTTGCCCGAATTCGTCGTTGCCGTCGCCCGGGTCGGCTTCATCGTCCTGCTGTGGATCTTCGTGTTCACGGTGGTGGGGGTGATCCGTCGGGATCTGTTCGCCGGTGCCCGGTCCAGCCGCCTGGTCGCGGCTCCGCGCGGGGTCAGCAGCAGTACGGCACCGGCCCGGCCGGCCAAGGTCAAACGGGGGCGGGCCGCTCATCAGCTCGTAGTGACCGCAGGGCAGCTGGCCGGGACAAAAATTACCTTGGGTGAGTCTCCGATTACGATAGGTCGGGCGGAGGACTCCACCCTGGTGATCACCGATGACTACGCGTCGGCGCGACACGCCCGGCTGATGCCCCGGGACGGCCAGTGGTTCATCGAAGACACGGGTTCCACTAACGGGACCTACCTGGACCGCGCTAAGGTCACCGGACCTACCCCCGTACCCCTCGCCGTGCCGATCCGGATCGGCCGCACATCTCTTGAGTTACGGCCATGACTCTGACCCTGCGCTATGCCGCCCACAGTGACCGCGGACTGATCCGTGACGGAAACCAGGACTCCGTCTACGCCGGGCCGCGGCTGCTCGCCGTGGCCGACGGCATGGGCGGGATGGCCGCCGGTGACGTCGCCAGCAATCTCGTCATCGGGGCACTGGCCCCGCTCGACGAGGACGTCCCCGGCGACGCCATGGTCGACGCCCTACGCGGCGCTGTCGGCCTGGCCAACCAGCACCTGCGGGACACCGTCGACGCCAACCCTCATCTGGAGGGGATGGGCACCACGCTGACCGCGACGCTCTTCTCCGGCAGCAAGATCGGCATGGTGCACATCGGCGACTCCCGGGCGTACCTGCTGCGCAACGGGGAGTTCGCGCAGATCACCAAGGACGACACCTACGTCCAGATGCTGGTCGACGAGGGCCGGATCAGCGCCGAGGAAGCCAGCAGCCACCCCCAGCGGTCGCTGCTGACCCGGGCGCTGGACGGCCGGGACATCGACCCGGAGTACTCGGTACGCCAGGTCGTCGCGGGCGACCGCTACCTGATCTGCAGCGACGGGCTGTCCGGCGTGGTCAGCCCGGACACCATCGCCGAGACGCTGCGCGAGTACACCGACCCGGGCAAGTGCGTCGAACGCCTGGTCCAGCTGGCGCTGCGCGGCGGCGGCCCGGACAACATCACCGTCGTGGTGGCCGACGCCACCGACCAGAGCATCCACGAGCAGGCCCCGATCGTCGGCGGTGCCGCCGCCCGCGACCGGGGCATGGCCACCGCCGCCGACGACTCCACCCCGGCCGCCCGGGCCTCCGCGCTGTCCGCGCCACGGGCCGCCGTGCCGGAGCCGGTCGCCGCCGCTGCCGCGTCGGACGACGAGCCGCAACGCCCCCGCCGCCGGCCGCTGCGCGCGGCGATCGTGCTGGTCGTGCTGGTCGGCATCCTCGGTGGCGGGGTCTGGGCCGGCTGGGCCTACACCCAGCGGCAGTACTACGTCGGCGCCACCGGCGACGGTCAGCTGGCGATCTTCCAGGGCATGCCGGGCGAGGTGGCCGGCGTCAGCCTCTCCACCGTGCACCAGACGAGCGACCTCGCCCTGGACGACCTGACCACCGTCGCCCAGGACCGGGTCAAGCGCGGCATCCACGCCGGCAGCGAAGCCGAGGCGCAGCGGCACCTGCTGGAACTCACCCGGGACGACCCGGGCAACCCCAACCTGAAGCCGATCTGCCCACCGACGCCCTCCCCGACCCCGACCCCGTCGCCGACGCCTACGCCGTCGGCGGAGGCCGACGTGACCGGATCGCCGGGTGCGACACCCGAGGGCCTTGTCTCCGGATCACCGACCGGCCCGGCGGGCAGCCCGTCGCCGGGCGGCACCCCGAGCCCGTCCGGTGCCCCGGAGAGCTCCCCGGACGCCCCGCCGGTCGAGCCGGTCCCGCCGGTGACCAACCCGGCCGGCTGCCGGACGGTCGGCTGAGCCGGCGAGCGAGGTGAAGGAAACCCAGTGACCGCTTCAGTCGGACCCGCCCCGCCGGCCATCACCGGTGAGATGCCGCGGATCCGCCCCATCAGGACGCGGCGAAACGCCGAACTCGGCCTGTTGGCCCTCGCGCTCGCCGTGGTCGCGCTCTACTCGGCCGCGGCCGAAGCCGCCGTGCTCGGCACCATCCGGCCCGGCTTCTGGGTGCCGACCGCCGTGGTCGGCGCGGTCTTCGTCGGCCTGCACCTGGTCATCCGGTTCTTCGCCCCGCACGCCGACCCGGCCCTGCTGCCGGCGGTGGCCCTGCTCAACGGCATCGGCGTCGGATTCCTGCGCCGCTACGACCTGGCCCAGGTGGCCGCCGCCGAGCGGATCGACTACCCGATCTTCGCCGGCACCGGCGGGCGGCAACTGGCCTGGACCCTGGCCGCCGTGGTGCTCGCCGCCGGGCTGCTCGTCCTGGTCCGCGACCACCAGGTCGTCGCCCGGTACGCGTACACCCTCGGGCTGGCCGGCATCGTGCTGGTGCTGATCCCGGCGGTGCTGCCGGCGCGGTACTCCGAGGTCAACGGCGCCAAGCTGTGGATCATGGTCGGCGGCTTCTCCATTCAGCCCGGCGAGTTCGCCAAGCTGGCCCTGCTGTCCTTCTTCGCGTACTACCTGGTCCGTAAGCGGGAAGTGCTGTCGCTGGCCAGCCGGCGGGTGCTCGGGATCGACTTCCCCCGGGGCCGCGACCTCGGCCCGGTGCTGGTGGTCTGGCTGCTCAGCGTCCTGGTCCTGGTCTTCCAGAAGGACCTCGGGACGTCGCTGCTCTACTTCGGCATGTTCGTGGTGACGCTGTACGTCGCCACCGAACGGGTCAGCTGGTTGATCATCGGTCTGCTGCTGTTCTTCGGCGGGGCGTTCCTGGCGTACCACCTGGGCAACATCGTCGGCGGCCCGTTCGCCAACTTCTACCAGCGGGCCAACATCTGGCTCGACCCGTTCTCCGACCCGTACAACGACGGTTATCAACTGGTCCAGGGCCTGCTCGGGCTCGGCACCGGCGGGCTGTTCGGCGCCGGACCCGGCGGCGGCCAGCCGCTGAAGGTGCCGGAGGTGCACAACGACTTCATCTTCGCCGGCCTCGGCGAGGAGATCGGCCTGTTCGGGCTCTCCGCACTGCTGGTCGTCTACCTGCTGGTCGCCGAGCGCGGGCTGCGGGCCGGTCTGGCGGTACGCGACTCGTTCGGCAAGCTGCTCGCCGGCGGCCTGGCGTTCACCCTTTCCCTGCAGGTCTTCGTGATCGTCGGCGGGATCAGCGGGCTGATCCCGCTGACCGGTCAGACCACCCCGTTCCTGTC
Source organism: Solwaraspora sp. WMMB762 (assembly GCF_049179115.1). Classification (NCBI taxonomy): domain Bacteria; kingdom Bacillati; phylum Actinomycetota; class Actinomycetes; order Micromonosporales; family Micromonosporaceae; genus Solwaraspora; species Solwaraspora sp. WMMB762. The sequence continues at coordinate 4,683,849 of NZ_JBMHMD010000001.1, read as the reverse complement.
CGCCGGTGGCTCGTCGCTGATGGCGAACTGGCTGCTGGTGGCGATGCTGCTGCGGATCTCCGACGCCGGCCGTCGGCCGGTGGTGGGGGCCGAGCCCCGGCCGCCCGGTGCGCCGGCCGGACCACCTGCCCAGTTGCACGGCGCGCCGACGGAGGTGATCCGCCGATGAACGCCCCACTGCGCCGAGTCGGCGTGGTCATCATGGTTCTGTTCGGCCTGCTCTTCGTCAACCTCAACTGGGTCCAGGGCTACAAGGCAGAGGAGTACCGCACCAGCGACTACAACGGCCGGGTGCAGGTCGCCGAGTACGACCGGCAACGCGGCAACATCGAAGCCGGCGCCCGGGCCCTGGCAACCAGCACGCCGACCGACGGCGAACTGCAGTACCTGCGGACCTACCCGGACAACGAGCTCTACGCGCACGTGATCGGCTACAAGCCGGTCAACCTGGCCGCCACCGGCGTGGAGAAGGCTGAGAACGAGTTCCTCGCCGGCACCAGCGACCAACTCTTCGCCGACCGGGTCCGGGACCTGTTCACCGGTGAGGAGACCGGCGGCGGGAACGTGCTGCTCACCATCAACCGGCGGGCGCAGGAGACGGCGTACCGGCAGCTGCTGGACAACCGGGTCGGCGTCGACGTGGGCGCGGCGGTGGCGCTCGATCCGCGTACCGGCGCGCTGCAGGCCCTGGTGTCGCTGCCCAGCTTCGATCCGAACCCGCTGGCCAGCCACGACACCGGAGCGGCCCAGGATGCCTTCAACGAGCTGGACAGCGACCCGAACCGCCCGCTGAACAACCGGGCCCTCGGCGAGGTGCTGCCACCCGGCTCCACCTTCAAGGTCGTCGTCGCGGCGGCGGCCCTGGAGAACGGCACCACCGTCGAGACGCCGATCTCCGCCGGCCCGGTCTACCGGCATCCCGACTCCGGCACCGACATCCGCAACGCCGTCGACTCCATCTGCCCACAGGACGAGGTCACCCTGATCACCGCCCTGACCGACTCCTGCAACACCGGCTTCGCCAAGCTGGGCGTGGAGCTCGGCGCCGAGACGGTCAAGGCCAAGGCCCGCGACTTCGGCTTCGAGGACGAGGAGCTGGTCGTCGGCCGGACCAGCGGCGACGACGGCCTGCCGGTCGCGGCCAGCCGGACCGGCGACATCGCCAACCCGGACGGCAGCGAGGACGGCGCGGCGCTGGCCCAGTCGTCGATCGGCCAAAACAACGTCCGGATGACCCCGCTGGAAGGCGCGATGATCGCGGCGGCGGTGGCCAACGGCGGCAGCCAGATGCGTCCGTACGTGATCCAGCAGCTGCTGCACGCCGACCGCACCAGCAGCTACTACACCGCGGACCCGCGGGAGCTGCGCCAGTCGGTGAGCGGGTCGGTCGCCGCCGACCTGCAGGAGATGATGGTCAGCGTGGTGCGCAACGGCACCGGCCGCAACGCCCGGATCGACGGCTACACCGTCGGCGGCAAGACCGGCACCGCCCAGGCCGGCGAGGGCGACGAGGACCACGGGTGGTTCATCGGTTTCGTCACGTCTGAGGACGGTGAGCCGATCTCGGCGGTCTGCGTACTGCTGGAAGGTGCCGGCGGCGGCGGCAGCGGGGAAGCGGCCCGGATCGCCGGGCAGATCATGCGGGCCCTCGTCGCCGAGCGTGAGGGGCGATGAGATGCTGAGCTCCGGAGTCCTGCTCGGCGGCCGCTACCGGCTCGACGAGCGCATCGCCAGCGGCGGGATGGGCGACGTGTGGCGCGGCACCGACGAGGTGCTCGGCCGTACCGTCGCGGTCAAGAGCCTGCTTCCCGCGCTGCTGGAGGAGCCGGGCTTCGCTGAGCGGTTCCGCGGCGAGGCCCGCACCATGGCCACCATCAACCATCCCGGCGTGGTCGACGTCTACGACTACGGCAGCGACAAGCACATCGCCTTCCTGGTGATGGAGTACGTCGAGGGCGACGCGCTGTCGCGCACCCTGTCCCGGGTCGGGCGGCTCACCCCGGCCCGCACCATGGCGCTGATCGCCCAGGCCGCCGACGCGCTGCACGCGGCCCACGAGAAGGGCATCGTGCACCGCGACGTCAAGCCGGGCAACCTGCTGGTACGCCCCAACGGCACGCTGGTGCTGACCGACTTCGGCATCGCCCGCTCAGAGATCGTCGGCCAGTTGACCGCCGCCGGCTCGGTGCTCGGCACCGCCTCGTACATCTCCCCGGAGCAGGCGTCCGGCGCGGTCGCGACGCCGGCTTCCGACGTGTACGCGCTCGGCGTGGTCGCCTACCAGTGTCTGTCCGGTCGGCGGCCGTTCGAGGGCGACAATCCGCTGGAAATCGCCATGAAGCACGTGCGTGAGGTGCCGCGCGCGCTGCCGTCGGACATCCCACCCGTGGTCCGCAGCTTCGTTGAGCGCGCGCTCGCCAAGGATCCTTCGGCACGCTGGCAGAGCGCCGCCACGATGGCCGCCGTCTCCCGGCAGGCCGCCACCACACTCGCCGGCCAGGCCCGGCCACCGGCCGGCCCGCCCCGACCACCACACGCCCAGCAACACCCGGGCCAGCAACATCCCGGCCAGCAGCATCCGGGCCAGCACCCGGCCGCGCCCCGGCCCACCTCGGCGGCGCCGGTCTCGCCGATGGCGTCCGGCCCCGCACCCATGTCCCCCGGGCCGATGTCGCCGGGCCCGATGTCGCCGGGGCCGATGCACCCCGGCTCGGTGCCGCCCAATTCGGTGCCGCCCGGTCAGCGGCCGCCGCCGGGGCAGCCGATGCCCGGACCACCCGGCTACCGGCCCGCCACCGCGCCGATGATGCCGGGCGGGTATCCGGCCGGCTACCATCACCCTGCCACCCCGGCGCGGCAGCCCCTTCCCGCGTCGGGTCGTCCACCCAACCCGTACGGCTACAACCGGCCACCAGCCCCGCCCCAGCGGTCAGGTGGCCTGCACCGGCAAGTGTTCACCGTCCTGGCGATCATCCTCGGAGCGTTGATCGTGCTGCTCTGCACCGGGCTGGTCGCTTACCAGATCATCGACAGCGCCAGCAATTCGGCCGCTCTGGGGCAACCCGTCGTGCGATTGGTTACGGCTGAGAACCAGATGGCAGCCGGACACGTCGAAACCAGCGTGGGACCCGTACCGTCGATGGAAGCACCCGACTTGGTCCGATCCGATGACGACCAGACGAGCGAAGGACGACAAGGACGATGACCGCGCAGGCCCGCCTGCTAGGTGGCAGGTACCAGGTCGGCGAGTTGCTCGGCTATGGCGGAATGGCCGAGGTTCACCGCGGCCGTGACCTGCGGCTCGGCCGTGACGTCGCGATCAAGATGCTGCGCACCGACCTGGCCCGGGACCGGACCTTCCAGGAACGTTTCCGGCGCGAGGCGCAGAACTCCGCCTCGCTCAACCACCCGGCGATCGTCGCGGTCTACGACACCGGCGAAGAGTACGCCGCCACCGGCGAGACGCTGCCGTTCATCGTGATGGAGTTCGTCAACGGCCGCACCCTCAAGGAGGTGCTCGCCGCCGAGGGCCGGCTGCACCCGCGTCGGGCCCTGGAATACTGCGCCGACGTCTGCGCCGCACTGGAGTTCAGCCACCGGCACGGCATCATCCACCGGGACATCAAGCCCGGCAACGTCATGCTCACCCAGACCGACCAGGTCAAGGTGATGGACTTCGGCATCGCCCGCGCACTGGCCAGCGGCGCGACCACGATGACCCAGACGTCGGCGGTGATCGGCACCGCGCAGTACCTCTCCCCGGAGCAGGCCCGGGGCGAGTCGGTGGACGCCCGGTCCGACGTCTACGCGGCCGGCTGCGTGCTGTTCGAGCTGCTCTGCGGCCATCCGCCGTTCGTCGGCGACAGCCCGGTCAGCGTCGCCTACCAGCACGTCCGGGAGGACCCTCGGGCGCCGAGCGAGATCAACCGGGACGTCACCCCGGCGATCGACGCGATCGTGTTGAAGGCGCTGGCCAAGAACCCGGTCAACCGCTACCAGAGCGCCGGCGAGATGCGCGCCGACCTGCTGCGCGCCGCCTCCGGCCGGCCGGTGCTGGCCACCCCGGTGCTGCGCGACGACGAAACCGTCGCGATGGGCGCTACCGGGCGTACCGGCTCGACCCAGCGGATCCCCGGCGGCGTCGGCGGCCCGCCGCCGAAGCGGACCTCGCCGGCGGTCATCGCCGGGCTCAGCGCGCTGGGCGTCTTCGCGGTGATCGCCCTGGCCACCGGGCTGATCTGGATGAACTCCGGCCCCGACGAGCCGGTCACCGTCGATCTGCCCAACCTGGTCGGCGCGCAGATCGAACAGGCCCAGCTGACCCTCACCAACCTGCAGCTGACAGCGGATGTCACCAGCCGCGACGACCCGAACTGCACCCTCAACACCGTCGTCGATCAGTCGCCGAAGCCGGGCGCCGTCGAGCCGGGCACCGAGGTGGCCCTCACCGTCTGCGCCGGCCCGGGCACGGTCCAGGTCCCGGACGTGGAGGGCTTCACCCGCAGCGCCGCCGAGCAACGGCTCACCGACCTCGACCTGATCGCCGTCTTCGAAGAGGTGGACAGCTCGGCACCGAAGGACCAGGTGGTCGAGGTGCCCAGCGTCGGCGAGATGGTGGAGGTGGGCAGCGAGGTCAAGGTGCTCGTCTCGCTCAACAATCTGCGGAACGTGCCGAACGTCGTCGGCCGCACCGAAGCCGAAGCCGTCGCGAGGCTGGAGAATGCTGGCTTCGACCCCCGGGTGATCGACGGGGAGGAAGTCGACCCGGCCGATGCCGGCATCGTCACCAGCCAGAGCCCGAACAACGGCGAGCACCGGGTCAACTCCCGGGTGGAGATCGTGGTCTCCCAGCCCCGGCAGGAGGAGGAGCCGTCGCCGGACCCGACCGGCAGCCCGTCGCCGACCGGATCGCCTCCGACGACCAGTCCGCCGCCGGGCGACGGTGACGGCGGTGGTGGCTCCGCTGGCGGCTCCAGCACGCCGGGCGGCGGGACCGGCGGTGGGACGGGCGGCCTGCTGCCCACGGCGACCGTTTCTCGACTGTTCGACTGAGTCTTCCGGCTGTTCAACTTAGCCGCGGCCGGCGCTCCCAGGGGCCAGGCCCGGGCTCAGGCCGACACGAACGCCGCTCGCCGCCGGGTCTCCACCTCGGCGGCGAGTCGCGGTGCCCGCTGCCGGGCCTGCGGCAGACCGCAGCCGGCCAGCCAGTTCGCCAGCATCAGATGGCCGCCCTCGGTGAGCACCGACTCGGGGTGGAACTGCACCCCCTCGACCGGCAGGTTCCGGTGCCGCATCGCCATCACCACCCCGGACGAGGTACGCCCGGTGACCTCGATCTCGGCCGGCAGACTGTCCTCGCGTACCGCCAGGGAGTGGTAGCGGGTGGCGGTGAACGGGTCCGGCAGCCCGGCCAGCACCCCGACGTCCCGATGCTCGACCAGCGAGGTCTTGCCGTGCAGCAGCTCGGGAGCGCGTTCGACGACTCCGCCGAACGCGGCACCGATCGCCTGGTGACCGAGGCAGACACCGAGGATCGGCAGCTGTCCGGCGTACCGCTCGATGACCTCCAGGCAGATGCCGGCGCTGTCCGGCGCACCCGGCCCGGGGGAGAGCAGCACACCGGCCGCGCCGAGCCGGCCGACCTCGTCGACGGAGATCTCGTCGTTGCGTCGGACGTCGCAGTCGGCACCCAGCTGGCCGAGGTACTGCACCAGGTTGAACACGAACGAGTCGTAGTTGTCGATCACCAGTACGCGCACGCGGACACCTGACTCTAGTCGCCGTTCTCATCGGGTACGGGATTGTTCGTCTCGGTGTCGTACGGCAGCTCGTAGTCGTCGGCGCCGCCACCGTCCGGATCGCCGTCGGTGCCGCCGTCGGCCGGACCACCGTCACCGGGGTCGGTACCGGTGCCGCCGCCGTCCTCGGTCACCTGGACGTCGTCGAACGGCAGCAGCGGCTCCGCCCACGGGAAGACCACGTACCAGAGCAGGATGACCGTCAGCCCGGCGAGCAGCGCCGAACCGATCAGCTTGCCGGGCGTGCCGAACGGGAGCTTGCGCCAGATCCAGGCGTACATGGCTCAGCCGCCGAGTTCCGCCGGTCGGCCATCGGCCTTGGGCTGGCTGCGGACCAGCTCCGCGTGCACGATCAGCCGCTGGTAGTTGTCGAACTTCGGGTGGCAGGTGGTCAGGGTCAGCATCGCCTCGGTCGGCTGCGCCCTGCGGTCGCCGGGTACGGCGGCGACCACCTCGGTCTGGTTCGGCAGCACGATGTGGTTGCGGGTGACCGCGTACACGTGCCAGGTGTCCCGGTCCTCGACGACGATCGTGTCGCCGTCGCCCAGCTCGTCCAGCCGCCAGAAGGTGGCCCGGTTGCGGTGCCCGGCCACCGAGAAGTTGCCGATCTCCCCGGGTCCGGCGCTGTCCGGGTAGTGGCCCGGTGCGTACCGGATGTCGTCCTGGCCGACGCCCTCGACGACGATCCAGTTCTTGTCCAGCTTCGGAATGTAGAGCCCGGCGACCGGGGTGCCCTGCACCTGGATGGTGGGGGACGCCTCGGGCTCGGGCGTCGGGCCGTCGCTGACGACCGGCTCGGGCACTTCGGCCCACTGCTGGGCGAGCTGTTCGCTGAGCTCGTCCTGGTGGGCGTTTACGATGACCGACTTGCCCCAGATTTCGTAGCCGGCAAAGAGCAGCACCACCATGCCGAAGGTGATCAGCAGCTCCCCGGTGACCCGGGCGGTGGCGCGCAGCGCGGTCCAGATCGTCGGTCGGGTCAGTTCGGAGTACACGCTCTTGTAACCGGTGTCGGTGCGCTCCGGTCGCAACTTGACCACCCGCTCACCGCGGCGGGGTGCGGCACCGTGGCGCTCTCCGGGGTCAGGATCCCGCCCGCTGCCGGTCGGTGACTCACCGTTCGACGGCGGCTGGTAGCTGCTGATCACGACCGGTAGCACCGTGGTGGATGCGGCCGGCTCGGCCGGGTAGGCGGGGATGACAGCGGTGCGGGCGGCATCGTCGCGCTCCGGCTGTCGGGGGCGCTGGTACTGGGCCAGTTGCTGGGGCGAGTAGCCGGGCGGGTGCTGATGCGCCGGGGGTGTCGGGCCCGGCGCCGTTGCCGGGTTCGGCCCGGTGAAGCGGGGAAGCACCGTGGTCGAGTCGTCGGTGTGGTACGCGCGGTGCCGGCCCGAGTCGTGCGGTTGGTCGGGATGGCCGGGCGCCCCTGGACGGCCGGGCACCCCGGGCCGGGTCATCGCGCCGACTCCGGAACGGTGGTGTGCCGCAGCGCTGCCGATCCGTCGAACGCCGGCACGGTCAGCTCGGCTTCGACGGTCTCCTGGTAGCCCAGCTGGAAGTGGGTCACGGCGTCCCTGAACAACTGCACCCCTTCGGAGTCGGCCAGCGCCTGCTGCAGGGCGCTGGGGTCACCGATCGCGGCGATCCGAAATGGGGGCGAGTAGACCCCGCCGTGCAACAACAGCGTGTTCCCGACACAGCGTACCGCGCTGGTCGCCAACACCCGTACATTCATGATTGACATCGCTTCGGCGCCGCCGGCCCACAGTGCGTTGACCACTGCCTGTACGTCGCTCTGGTGCACCACCAGGTCGTCGTTGCTGGCACCGTCCGGCAGGTCGGTCAGCCGCGGCGCGTCGTCGAGTTCGATGATGACGCCCGGGCCGGCCAGCGCGGTGAAGCCGGCCGCCGACCGGTTCGCGTCGATCCGGGCCTGCTGCCGGGCGATCGGCTCGTCGGACCCGGCGACCAGCTCCGTCTGCTGGTCGACCTGGTCGCGCAGTTGGGCGGCGCGCTCCTCGGCGGCGGCGAGCTGGGTACGTCGGTCGTCGATCAGCTGCGCGAGTTGTGGTCGGCGGTCCTCCCGCAGGCTGGTGCCGCTGGCGGTGGTGGCGGTGGTGGTGAACAGCAGGCCGGCGAGCAGCGCGATCAGCGGTACGCCGGCGGACCAGCCGGGCTGCTCCGCGCCGCGCCGGCGACGCAGCAGCCCGCGAACGGCGCGCCGGACCACGTCCCGCCAGGACGCGCTGCCGGAGGTGTACTCCACCTCGGCCCCCTTCCCGCCTGCCAGCCATCGACAAGTGTCCGCATAATGGACCACCTGAGCGGTCTATCGCACCTGGTGGACCTGGTTGTGCCCAAATGTCGCTGCTGCCGTGCTGCGGCCCGTGGCCGGATCGCGGCAACTTGACTACGCTAGCTCTTGAACATTATTGGCCATGGACCGTCGCCGCTGCGTCCGGTTGCCGGGCCGGATGATAGCCACCAGGAGAGCGTCGTGCCCAAGTCGCAGGTTCGCAAGAAGAAGGTCTACACCCCGCCGACCGACGTCCGCCCGACCCAGACGGCTGCCACCCGCAAGCCGAGTCCGGTCTGGCTGCCGATCAGCGCCGTCTCGTTGATCGTCTTCGGCATCGGCTGGCTGGTCGTCTACTACCTGTCGGAGACCGCCTACCCGGTCGCCTCCTGGGGCTACTGGAACCTGGCGATCGGGTTCGGTGCCATGGTGAGTTCGCTGATCCTGCTCTCCCGCTGGCGCTGACCCGGTTCACAGTCGGTCCGCAGTCGGCCCGTCAGTGCCACCCAAGGTCGGTCGGTGTCCACGAGGATGCCGGCCGACCTGCTGTTTTGTCGGGGGGGCGGGCGCTGGCGTGGCGGCGACGCTGCCATAGGGTGGCGAGTACCGGGCGCCGGTGCGGTGCGACGCTCGTCACATTACCCATGGGTAACTTGGCGGTAGGCTGAAGCTCCGTGGCCGGCCTTCCGGTCACTCTGCCGCTCGTCCGCAGCACACCGGGAGGCCAACGAATGGGTACGGTCCAGATCGTCACCACGGTGGTCGCCGCCATCGTCACCGCCGTCGCGGTGGTGCTCGCCGGCCGGGCGGTCTGGCAGTTCGTCTCGATCATCCGACTCGGCAAGGCCGATCCGCACCGCACCGGTGACCCGGCCACCCGGGCGAAGGTGATGCTGAGCGAGACCCTCGGCCACACCCGAATGCTCAAATGGAGCGTCGTCGGGGCGGCCCACTGGTTCGTCATGGTCGCCTTCATCGTGCTCTCCATCCTCGTGCTGGAGGCGTACTTCGAGGTGGTCGACGCCGGCGGCGGCATCCCGGTGATCGGCGGTTGGCTGCTGTACGGGCTGGTCACCGAGCTCATCTCGATCCTCGGCATGGCGGGTATCGGCGTGCTCATCGGGATCCGGTTGGCGAACCGGCCGACCCGGACCGGCGGCCGGTCCCGGTTCACCGGCTCGACCATGTGGCAGGGCTACTTCGTCGAAGCCGTCGTGCTCGCCGTACTGATCTGCGGCTTCTTGATCCGCGGCTTCCGGGTGGCCACCGACCACTTCGACTTCCCGGTCTGGGCCACTCCGGTGAGCCACGCCCTCGGCGCGGTCCTGCCCGCCTCCGAATCGGCGATCAGCATCACCGCCCTGATCAAGATCCTCATCTCGATGACCTGGCTGATCGTCATCGCGTTGACGCTGACCATGGGGGTGGCCTGGCACCGGTTCGCCGCCTTCTTCAACATCTACTTCAAGCGGGACCCCGGCCGGCCCAACTCCGGCCTCGGCGCGCTGCGGCCGATGATGAGCGACGGCAAGCCGCTCGACTTCGAGGAGGCCGACCCGGAGTCCGATCAGTTCGGGGTCGCCCAGGTCGAACAGTTCAGCTGGAAGGGCCTGCTCGACTTCACCACCTGTACGGAGTGTGGCCGCTGCCAGTCGCAGTGCCCGGCCTGGAACACCGGTAAGCCGCTGTCACCGAAACTGTTGGTGCTGTCGCTGCGTGACCACGCCTACGCCAAGGCGCCGTACCTGCTCGCCGGCGGCGGCAAGGACCTCACCGGCGAGGAGAAGGGTACGGCCGAACAACTCGCCAAGGTCGACGCCCTGGCGCTGGCCGAGGCCGACCGTCCGCTGATCGGCGGCGCCGACGACGGCGGCGTCATCGACCCGGACGTGCTCTGGTCGTGCACCACCTGCGGGGCCTGCGTGGAGCAGTGCCCGGTGGACATCGAACACGTCGACCACATCGTCGACATGCGCCGCTACCAGGTGCTGATCGAGTCGAGCTTCCCCAGCGAGGCCGGCGTGATGCTGCGTAACCTGGAGAACAAGGGCAACCCGTGGGGTGCTCCGCCGAACACCCGGGAGGACTGGACCAAGGGGCTCGACTTCGCGGTCCCCCGGGTCGGCGAGGTGGACGACTTCGAGTACCTGTTCTGGGTCGGCTGCGCCGGCGCGTTCGAGGACCGGGCCAAGAAGACCACCCGCGCGGTGGCGACCCTGCTGCACGAAGCCGGCGTCGACTTCGCCATCCTCGGCGAGGGCGAGACCTGCACCGGCGACCCGGCCCGGCGGATCGGCAACGAGTTCGTCTTCCAGATGCTGGCCCAGCAGAACGTCGAGACCCTCAACGAGGCGTTCGGCGACCGGGAGCCGGCGAAACGCAAGATCGTCGCGACCTGCCCGCACTGCTTCAACACCCTCGGCAACGAGTACGGCCAGCTCGGCGGCCACTTCGAGGTCGTACACCACACCCAGCTGCTGGCCCACCTGGTCGCCGCCGGCAAGCTCACCCCGGTCACCCCGGTCGACGGTGGGTTGACCTACCACGACCCGTGCTACCTGGGCCGGCACAACCGGGTGTTCAGCCCGCCCCGGGAGGTGCTCGGCGCCGCGTTGACCGCAGGTGCCGAGGCGGGCGGCGACGCGGCCCAGCTGCGGGAGATGCCGCGCAACTCCGAACGCTCGTTCTGCTGCGGTGCGGGCGGGGCGAGGATGTGGATGGAGGAGCGGATCGGCAAGCGGGTCAACGTCGACCGGGTCGAGGAGGCGCTCTCCACCGGGGCACAGACCATCGCGGTCGGTTGCCCGTTCTGCTACACCATGCTCGGCGACGGGGTCACCGGCAAGCAGTCCAGTGGCGCGGCGGGCGAGAACGTCGAGGTCGTCGATGTGGCGACGGTGCTGCTCAGGTCGGTCAAGCCAGCGGTAGCATCTTCGGCGTCACCGTCACCGTCATCTTCGGCGGCGTCGACGTCGGCCGAGGAGTAGGGAGAAGCGGGTGCTGGGTTGGGCCCGCGAATTCCTCTCCCAGCCCTGGCCGTTCCTCACCCTGGCGGCGCTGGCCGGCGTGAGCCTGCTGGTGCACCGGCCGCTCGCCGTACGGCTCGGCTGGGCGCGCTGGCCGACGCTCGGGATGCTTCTCAGCGCCACCGCGATCGCCGCGCTCACCCTGCCGCCGGCACCGACCGGGTCCGGCGTACCGGTCGCTCCCGGGGCTTCCGTTTCCGGCCCGAACGGGGAGGTCCTCGCCGCCTGCCTCCGGTCGCTCACCGACCCGGCGGTGCTGTGGTCCGGGCTGGTCACGGTCGACTCGCTCGGTGAACGGGTCGGCAACGTGGCGATGTTCGTGCCGCTGGCGTTCTGCACGGTGCTGGCGGTCCGCCGGCCGGCCCTGGCCACCGGGCTGCTCCTGCTGGCCCCGGTCGTCGTCGAGGTCGCCCAGGCGGTGCTCGGCGTCGGCCGCGAGTGTGTCGGCTACGACTGGGTCAACAACGCGACCGGGGCGCTGATCGGGGCGGTCGGCGGCGGTGTGGTCCGGTTGCTGTGGCGGCGGTTCGCGCCGTCGCCTACCGGGGTCAGCTAGCTGCCAGTCGCGACGTCGGTGGCGGTGAAGACGCTGCGGGCGACCGTCGCCCGGTACCCGTCGACGACGTCGGTGGTCGCGGCGATCGGCCAGGCCGCCGGCCCGAGCACCGCGGGCGGCCGGCGCCGCGCGTCCGAAGGCCGTGCAGCACCGACGTCCGGCACGTCGAGTGCGTTCAGCAGGCAGGCCAACGCGGCGGTACGTGGTCCGACCGGTCCGGCGCCGCGCTCGGCGGCGGCCAGCCGTCGCCGGGTCTCCGTCTCGGCGGGCGGTTCGACGCCGTCCGGCGGAGCGAACCTGGTCCGGGGCAGCACCCAGAGCACCCGGTCCCGTTCCCGGCGGAGCACCCCCGAGGCGACCAGCCCGTCGAGTACCTCATCGACTACACCGTGGGACAGATCGACCACCCAGTCGCGGGTCGCGCGGCCAGGCTCGGCCTGGATCCTGGTCCGTACCTGGTCGAGCAGCTCCCGACCGTGGCCTCGACCCGGGGCTCCGCCGGGCGCGTACCCGCCGGCGGGATCGTCGTCGGCCTGGCTGTCGTCGGCTGGGTTGCCGCCGGTCGGGCTGTCGTCGGCCAGCACCCGGCCGTCTGCGTCAATCGCAATCTGCCCGCCGACGGCGAGGTCGCACAACACCGCCCCGGCGACGGCGTAGTCGAGCTCTGGGGAAGCGACGGTCGCGGTCCCGGAATCGTCATAGCTGAGCAGGACCAGCTCCTCCGCGAGGCTGAGCGACTCCATGTCATCACGCTAACCGCCCATACCGGTGACCGCAGGAGAAGCGGTAGTTGCGGGAGAAGCAGCTGCTACGGGAGAAGCAGTGCTGCGGGCGGCGCCGAGCGGTTGCCACGGAGGAAGCAGAGGCGGCAGGCGGTCTTGAACGAACACCGCGCTTTCCAATAAGGTGATGCACCGACCGCTGCGGATGTCGGCCTCCGTACCCCCCGCCCGTGAGGCCCCAGCGATCGAACCATTGAAGGAGTCGCTGCCAATGGCACGTGCGCTCGCAAATTCGCACATCCATCGTCACAGTGGGTCCCGATATCGACGCGGAGAGCATCGACCTTTACGGCTCTTGCGGCGCAGTGCGATCACACTGTTGCTCGCCGTAATCGCGTTGGTCTCCCCGGCTGGGCCGGCCCACGCCGAGCCGACGCTGGCTGAGATCGAAGCCGAGTTGGACGCCCAGTGGCTGAAACTGGAACCGGTCATCGAGCAGTACAACAAGGTGCACAGCGAGCTCAAGGCCAACGAGAAGAAAGCGGCCGCGCTCGACGAGAAGATCCGCCCCCTGTCCCTGCAGGCCAACCTGGCGGCGGACGAGATCGGCGAGGTTGCCAACCGCTACTACCGGACCGGGCCGTCGAGTGAACTGAACGCCCTGCTCCGGACCGGATCACCGACCAGCCTGGCGGATCAGCTCGTGGTGCTGGACCGAATCTCCAAGCGTCGGCAGGAAAAGATCACCGCTGTTCTGGAGACCCGGGACCGCTATCTCGCCGAACGGCAGACGCTGGACGAGTTGATCACGAAGCAGCAGGCACAGGACAAGACGCTCGCCGAGCAGCGCAAGACCATCGACGCCGAGATCAAGCGCCTGGAACGGGCGCGCAACGCCGCGTACCAGTCCACCGGCTACACCGGCGGATCCGGTGCCTCCGGCCCGTGTCCGGCGGTGTCGGTCGGCGGAGCCGCCGGAACCGCGGTCCGCACCGCGTGCGCACAGCTCGGTAAGCCGTACGTCTGGGGTGCCACCGGGCCGAACGCCTTCGACTGTTCCGGCCTGACCCAGTACGCCTGGGCAAGTGCCGGTGTCAGCCTCACGCATTACACCGGAACTCAGTGGAATCAGGGCAGTTCGGTCAGCCGCGCCAACGCCAAGCCCGGGGATCTCGTATTCTTCTTTAGTGATCTGCATCACGTGGGGATCTACATCGGTAATGGCCTGATGGTGCACGCTCCCCGCGCGGGTCAACCCGTGCAGATGGAGAACATCGACAACATGCCGCTCGCCGGGTTCAAGCGGGTCGGCTGATCGCGGCAGGTCAGCCAGCCCGCCGAGGCAATCTGAGTGGCGCGCGTTGGTCGGCCGAACGTACGGGCGGACCGGTATGAACGGGCCGGTCCGCCCGGCAAAATTCGAACGCTTGAACGATGGCAGCCTATGCACGATACGCAATCGTCTGCGTACTCAATGAGATAGTCCATGTTCTCGCTTGCGTAGCGAGAACGCCGCTCTCTACCCTTGGGGATCGTCGAGTCGGGAGGACGTCAACCAACCGGGTTGACCTCGGCCTGACACCGCCTAATCGCCGTCTGACGGCGAGCCGGGGACCCACGGCACTCCTGGGGTGAATCCGCAGGCCACCTGCGGTAGGGCGTCTCCTTTCCGCCCGAACCCGTCAGCTAACCCGGTAGGCGGTCTGGGGAGAAGGAGTCCGGTGGCTACGAGCGCCCCTCGGCGATACCTCCGGTGGTCCAGCCGTGACCATCGGCGAAAAACGCCGCACGACCCTAGCCGAGTACTCACCGCGTTGATCGCCGCCACCACCGGCGTCGGTCTGCTGCTGGTCGGAGCGCCGGCGCAGGCGCAGCCCACCGTCGCCGAAATCGAGTCGCAGATCGACGAGGTCTGGGCCGAGCTCGAACCGACGATCGAACGGCACAACGCCGTACGGCAGGACCTCGCCGCCAAGAAGAAGCAGGCGGACGAACTGCAGAAGAAGATCAAGCCGCTGCAGATCCAGATCGACCTGGCGATGGATCGGGTCAGCGAGTTCGCCGCCCGGTCGTACAAGGGTGGTAGTCCGTCGGTCTTCAACGCGATCCTGACCAATGGCAAGCCGACCCACCTCGCCGACCAGCTCGAGCTGCTGGACCAGTTCGCCCGGCGGCAGGCCCGCGACGTGCAGGCCGTCGTCGACCTCAAGAACGAGTACGCCGTGAAGAAGGCCCCGCTCGACGAGTTGATCGTCGAGCTGACCAGCACCGAGGCTCAGCTGGCGGCGAAGGCCAAGGAGATCGACGCCGAGGTTGACCGGTTGCAGGACCTGCGCCTGGAGGCGTACGGCTCGACCAACACCCTCGGCTCGCTGCGTCCCGCGCCCTGCCCGGCGACCTACCCCGGCGGGGCGGCCGGCAAGGCGGTCACCTTCGCCTGTGCGCAGATCGGCAAGCCGTACGTCTGGGGTTCAGCGGGACCGGGCAGCTACGACTGTTCGGGTCTTACCCTGGCCGCTTGGGCGCAGGCCGGCGTCTCGCTGCCGCACAACGCCGCCCGGCAGCGTCAGGTGACCGCCAACGTCAGCCGGGACGAGTTGCGCCCCGGCGACCTCATCTTCTACTACAGCGGGCTCTCCCACGTCGGCATGTACGTGGGTAACGGCTGGATCGTGCACGCCTCCCAGGCGGGTGAACCGGTGCAGATGCGCAAGATCGGTTCGAGTGTGCACAGTTACGGCAGGCCCGGCTAGACCTCACTCCTCCCCATGGCCTGGCGCGTGCCGCTGATCCCCCCGTCAAGCGGCAGCACCGGCCACCGGAAAGGCGCCCTCCCATGTCTCCCCCCGGCTTGGGAGGGCGCCTTTCGCCTCTCCGCCGCCGGTGCGCCGGCTCTCCAACAGCCCAGCCGGTTCAGCTGGTCGGCCAGGTGCGCCACCGCTGCCAGGACCGGCTCGGAGTGGGTCCACGCTGCCCCTGGTACCGGGATCCGTAGACCGCCGACCCGTACGGATGCTCGGACGTCGACGAGAGCCGGAAGATGCACAACTGGCCGATCCTCATCCCGGGCCACAGCTTGATCGGCAGGTTGGCCACGTTGGACAACTCCAACGTCACGTGACCGGAGAAGCCGGGGTCGATGAAGCCGGCGGTGGAGTGGGTCAGCAGGCCCAGCCGACCCAGGCTCGACTTGCCCTCCAGTCGGGCGGCCAGGCCGTCGCCGAGCGAGACGACCTCGAGCGTGGAGGCGAGGACGAACTCACCGGGGTGCAGTACGAACGGGTCACCGCTGGGCACCTCGACCTGGGACGTCAGATCGTCCTGCCGAGTGGCCGGGTCGATGTGGGTGTACAGGTGGTTGTTGAAGACCCGGAAATACCGGTCGAGCCGGACATCGATGCTCGACGGCTGGACGAGCGAGGGTTCGAACGGCTCGAGGGAGAGTCCGCCGGTCTTGGTCTCCGCGACGATGTCCCGGTCGGAGAGAAGCATCGTCACACGATAGCGACCGTGTGGCCGGTGCGACCGCGCGGCCGGTCTCCTGGCCGGAACCTACCCGGATCGGCGCTCCCGGGCGATCCCACTATCTCTTCGTACACATGTTCGATAGAATCATCGCATGGCAACCTGGTCCGAGTTCGCAGCCGACGAGCCCCGCCTGGCCACGGCGATCCGACTCCTCATGCAGCAGTACGGTCCCGGCCTCGGCTACCTCGCCACCGTCCGGGCCGACGGCGGTCCCCGGGTGCACCCGGTCTCCCCGGTGATCACCGACAGCGGGCTGTTCTGCTTCATCATCGACTCACCGAAGCGGCGTGACCTGGAGCGGGACGGCCGGTACGCGCTGCACTCGTTCCCACCCGAGGAGAGCGACGACGAGGCGTACCTGGCGGGTCGGGCGCATCCGGTCACCGATCCGGCCAAGGTCGGTCGGCTCGCCAGCGATCTCGGGGCCGTGCCGCACGTCGACTGGCGACTGTTCGAGTTCACCGTCGACGTGGCGATGGTGGCGCAACGCGGTGGCAGCACCGGCCACTACGCGGCGGCGCCCCGGCAACCGGCCGTCCAGGTCTGGCTCGACCCGACCAGCGGCAGCGTCTCCCACCCGGTCCCGACCCCGGTCGCCTGCTGACCCGCCGCGCGGCACCGGTCGAACCGCCGACGCCCGCTCGCCGGCTGCCAGCAAGCCGTACCGATGGGCGGGCCCACGGCCGGGCCTGTTGCGCATCGGCCGGGCTGACCGGGTAGAGTAGGGCCGCTCGCGGGTGTAGTTCAATGGCAGAACATCAGCTTCCCAAGCTGACAGTGCGGGTTCGATTCCCGTCACCCGCTCTACACCGAAAGCCCTGGTCAGGACCACAATCCCAACCAGGGCTTTCGATTGCCCAAGATCCGTGATCATGCGGCGTGCCATCTACGTGCCATTAGCCCCGGCCGACCAGGGCACCGGCCGCACCGTCGTCCGGGTCGCCGCCCCGCTTCTTCGACTTCTTCTTGCCCGGCTTCCCGCCGGCTACCTTCCCCGCTTTCTTCTCCTTCTTGCGTTCCGTGCGCATCGCCGCGTGCAGCGCCTTCGCGATCGCCTGGTCAGCCTCGGACGTCGCGTGCTGGTAGATCAGCGCCGCCTGCGGCGAGTCGTGCCCCATCCGCGCCATCAGATCCCGAGTGCTCGCCCCGGTCCGGGCCGCCAACGTGTTGCCCGTGTGCCGCAGGTCGTGAAAGTGCAGCCCCGGTTGCCCGACCTTCGCCACCGCAGCCCGCCAGTCGGACAGCTTGTTGAAGTTGCCCCGCCAGATCGGCCGCCCGGACTCGGTGGTGAACACGAACGCGTCCGGGTTGTCGTCGACCTTGGCCGCCAGGTGCTCACGCATCGCCGACACCACCACCGGAGGAAGGCTGACCTTACGCCGGCCGGCCCGCGACTTCGGCGGACCGAGGACCAGGCCGACGCCCCGCTGTTCGGTGTACGCCTGCCGGATCCGCACCGTGCCCGCGTCGGTGTCGATGTCCTGCCGTTGCAGCGCGGACACCTCGCCCCAGCGCAGACACCCGAACGCAGTGATCAGCACCATGGCCCGAAACCGCGCCGGGACCGCGTCGGCCAGGGCCAGGAGTTGCGCCATCGACAACACCGGCCGTTCCGGTGCCTTTTCCTGATCGGCACCGGGAATGCGGCACGGATTCTTGGTCAGGATCTCGTCTTCCTTGACCGCCGTCATCAGCACCGCGCGCAGCAGCCGGTACGCCTTAGCCGCCATGCTCTGCGACACCCCGTTGCCGAGCAGTTTCGCCCGCCACTCCCGGACCATCGGCGTATCAAGACGCCGCGCCCAGCGTGGCGCGCGGGCGGAACACCGCCCGGCGGCAAGCCGCCCCGGACCGCTACGCGGCCGGGGCGGAAACCCACCGTCACCATCGGGTAGCCGCCCGCCGCGCCCTGTCGTCGAGCTCTCGGTGGGAGCACTCCGGCTCTGCAACGGCGGTCTAGCTACCACCTGAGCCAGCGTCTACACGAACAACGCCACAAGGGCAGTGACGGCAGCTACAAGCGTCGCTAGCGCTGTGACCAGCGCGGTCACGCCAGCCAGCCAGCCGACAAGAGAACTGTGAGGGTCTTTGCTGCTCTTGGTTCCCCCGTGCCTGCTTGTTAGCCTGGACACTCGATCTCCTTACCTGGTGTGTTCTGCTCGGACCATCACGGAGTTCGACGCGGCACCCGTCTGCCAACGGGTGCCGCTTCCGTGATGCGGCGAGGTTTGTACCGGCGATGGACGCTTGATCCACGCCGCGAGCCGGTGGTCCGCCGCGCCGACGTTAGACGTCAATCCGAACGAACTACACCGGTGTTGTTCCTCGCTCCACAGATGGAACCACCTCGCTGAGCAGATTCACAACCCAAGGCCATCTTCCGTGTGGGCGGTCCTGTGGATAAGCGGTGGAGATCTTGTCAAGATTTGTGGATAAACTTGTGGATAAACTGTGGATAGAATTTTCGTGCGCTCCAATCGGTCCATCTGAACAGGAAAAACGTTGTCCACTGGGTGTGGATAAGGGAAATGTTTGTGTGATGATCTGAATGATGCCCGGCTGAGGTGGGGTCGTTTATGGGCTACCGTGTCAATGTGACCACGGCGGTACACGTAGTTCCTTTCTTGTTGGCGCCAAAACATTAACGTTGGTAAGTCGTTCTCATCGACATGTTGTCCGGTGCACTGCAGTGCAGGCACCAAGCCGAACTGTCTTAGTGCATGATCTCGGTATCAGCAGCGGGTGACCTGGAAGGTACCTACCGCCCTAGGTAGCACACAGCCCTCTGCGCCCGCTGCCTGCTCGTCACACCGGCAGACCACGGAGGATCGGCGGAGTGTCGAGGGTACGGCGAGCGTCGGCGCGACGTGTTGCTTTGATGCGCTCAGGAGCCCAAGCGAGTGCCCAGACTGACAGCGGGATGAGCCAGGTAGACCGCATCAGCGAGTCTGGTCCGCCGTGCCAGTAGGCCAGGGTGATCAAGGCCAGCCCAAGCCCGGTGGGACCGCCGTGACCTGGGGGAGCGGCTCGACACCGGCCAGCGTCCGGCGATTCCCGAGCTGACAGTGCGGGTTCGATTCCCGTCACCCGCTCTCCAACACACGCAAGCCCTGGTCGGGACCACAATCCCAACCAGGGCTTGCACTCACTGTACGTACGCGGGATCGCCGCTAGGTTCCTACTTCCGTGGGTACGAGGCCTGCAGCACTTCGCGGATCAACTCGCTGGGGCTGCGATTGGTCAGCTCTGCCACCTTTTTGATCATTTCGTAGCTTTGGTCATCAATCCAACTGCCTGAGTTGCCCGCCTCGGAACCCATGTTGCCTCGGTGGACGTGATGCCGCAGGTGCATCCTGATGCACCTCTGGCATCAAGCTGAACAGGTAACCACTGGCCCGAGGGGGTCGCACTGCGTGCAGTGACTGGCGCGCATCGTTACCGACCTTGCGGTGTGGACGACGTCGGGCCGATACGCAGCCGCGCCAGCGCGGCGACCCGGCTCTCGATCACCTGGATCCGGTCGGCCCGTTCCGTCGGCGACCAGTGGGCCTGCTGGTTGGTCGCCTGCCCTGGCCACTTCCGGTAGAGCAACCCCGGCTCGTCGATGAAGTGCCCGTCGCTGACCGTGCTCGCGGCGAGCAGCAGCCCGGTGTCCTCGGAGGCGGGCAGCGCCAGCCAGCCGCCCAGAGCCAGCAGCAGGTCTGTACGGATGCACAGCGTCGCCGGGTGCACCGGCAGTCGGTAGGCGTCCTCCTGCCAGGACCGGTGGACCGTACCGGCGGGCAACCGGCCGCCCGGTGGATCGGTGGCCATCCGTACCGTGCTGTGGTCGCTCAGCAGATCGAGCGCCGCAGCGGTGGTCCAGCCGACCGTCGGGTCGGCGGTGAGGACCGCGATGTCGCGGACCAGCGCGTCGGAGGTCAACCGGTCGTCGGCGTCGAGCACCTTGACCAGTGGCCCGTTGACGCGGGACAGCGCCATGGTACGGGTGACGCCGGGGCCACCAGGGCGGTTGTGGCCGACGCTGATCCGTCGGTCCTGAGGCAGCGCGGCGGCGACCTCACCGGTCTGCCCGTCCTCCTGCACCAGCCAGCGCCACTGCCAGCCAGGCGGCATCCGCTGCGCCCGCAGCGAGGCGTACGCGTCAGTGAGGTACGGGATGCTCGCGGGATGGACAGGGGTGACCACCGAGATGGTCTGCGGGGGCCGGCGCACCGCTTCGACTCTACTATGGGTCGTTGATCGTTGACCCAACGTTGTGGCGCGCCGGTCTCTGGTACGAATGTCCCATGCCGGAATCGTCGGACCCGCGCTCAACGGACGCCGCTCATTCCCGCCCTGCCGGGGTGGACGACGCCACGGTCGCGGCGCTCGGCGAGTTGAGCAAGGCACTGGAGACGGTGCACCGGGCCCGTGGCCACCTCTACTCGATGCACCAGCTGATCGGCGGCGCGGACGCGACCCTGGACCGGGTCGTCCAGCTGCTGCGCGGGGCCGGTCACCGGCACATGGCTGACCGGGTCGAGACGGAGCTGATCGGTCGCAACGTCCTGCCGGGCCGCTGGACGTTCCAGATCGTCGAGGAGTTCGACGACGGCTACTACGCGACCTTCCAGGCGGTCGAGCGGGCGGCCCGGGAGGCGCTGGTGGGCGGCCGCCGGCACATCCACGAGGCAGAGATGAAGCAGGCCCGGCGTACCGTAGGCCGACCGGGACACGAGGCGACGCCGTAGCCGATCCGACCCCGGCGGTTCACAGGTCCTTGCTGTGGATCAGGCTGCGGATCCGGAGTTCGTCGACGACGGGGGGCGGACAGTCGGCGACGATCACCGCGCTGCCGACGACGACCGCCCCGCGAGCTGCGGCAAGCTGCGCCATGGCCCGCAGCTGCGCGCCGCTGGTGACCCAGTCGTCGACCAGCAGGACCCGGTCGCCTGGGCCGAGGTGCCGGTCACGGACACCGAGCCGCAGCGTGCGGCCCCGGTAGTCGGGCGCCGTCGTGGTCCAGGTGGTCGCGTCCGCGATTGCCCGCTGCGGATCCTCCTTGTACGCGGGTACGACGCCAATGCCGAGCGCTGTCGCCACCAGCGGGCCGACAAGCAGCCCGGTGACCTGCGGGGTCATCACCGTGCTCGGCCGGTCCGCGTCGGCCAGATCGGCGCTGGCCAGATCGGCGAGGGCCGGGCCGATCCCGGCGAGAATCCGGGGGTGTCGCCACCACCCGGACAGGTCGCTCACCAGATGGAGGCTGGCCGGGCCGGGGTCGTGCCAGACGAAGGTGTCGATCAGCAGCCGCCGAAGTTCAAGCGGGTCCGGCGCGTCGCCGGCTGCGGCCGGGCGTGGCACGTTGCCGGCTGCGGCCGCGCGGGACCGGTGCGGGTGAGCGGCTGCGGCGTCGGTCACCGGCCGAGTATGCCGGGACTCCTCGCCGGTGAATTTGCCGGGCACACTTGACACGACACGGCCTGCTCCGGCTACGGTGCGGCGGCTAAATTATGTTGTCAGCTCGTCAGGAGACGTCATGGCCGCGCGCCATCGCAACCCGCGTCGGTACCGTCTGCGGCTGGCACCGTGGTTGGCGGTGGTCCTGCTGGCCGGTGTGCTGGCGGGCGGAACGGCCATGGCGTTCGAACTGACCGCCGGTACGTCGACAACACCGCGTGCGGCGTCCACGGCCACACCGCCTACGACCACGCCGTCCACGGCGGCGTCCGGCTCCCCTGTGCCGGACCGCTCGACCGCGTCGACCCGGGCGGCACGTGGGGCCGACCGGGCCGCCTCGACGCCGAAACCGTCCCCGACGCCAGAACGGTCCCCGACCGGCGGGCCGTCCCCGACCCAGAACGAGGCCCAGGCCGGTGGCCAGGTAATAGAGAGCGGCACCTGCGGTGCGTCGTACTACGCCAGCGGACAGGTCACCGCGAACGGCGAGTCGTTCGACCCGTCGGGGATGACCGCCGCGCACCGTACCCTGCCGTTCGACACTCAGGTGCGGGTGACCAACCCGCAGACCGGTGCCAGCGTGGTGGTTCGGATCAACGATCGTGGACCGTTCGTCGACGGGCGGTGCCTCGACCTGGCCCGTGCCGCTTTCGCGAAGATTGCGGCTCTTGACCTGGGTCACCTCCAGGTCCGCTACGAGATTCTCGGCGACTGACCGCGATCCTGAGTTGCCACTCAGTGTCGAGCTGCTGGTCAGCGGCGTGATGTGCCATTTCCAGGTTTGCCCACAGGTTGAGCAACCGCTCGCCGCCCGCCCGGGGGATAGCCAGGGTGCCAAGGTTGTCCAATACTCCGGGTGGCCATATCCGGATCAGACGACAGGCCAACTCCGTTGGGCCACCGCCACCGATGAGTCATGCTGTTTCGCGTACCCATGCACATCATCCCGATGGGCGGCCGCCGCCCACTCAGCGCTGGTTCCCGCGTCGGCCTCGGCGCGGCCCTCGTGCTGCTCGCGCTCGTCTCCGTGGTGGAGATCGCGGACGGGTCCGGTGTCAACTACGTCGGTCTGGTCGCCGCTGCCCCGTTCCTCGCGGCGGCCTTCGCGACGTGGCGGGTGGTGCTCTCCACCGGGGTGCTGGCCACCCTGGTCGGTGGCATCTTCGCGCTGACCGGGCAGATGCTCTCGCTGGCGACCGCGGTGAACGTGGTCGGTATCGCGCTGGCCACCGGGCTGGCGGCGGCGGTGGCGGTCATCCGGGAACGGCAGGCACAGCAGATCGCCGAGCTTTCGCGGCTGGCGTCGGTGGCCCAGCAGGCGGTGCTGCGTCCGCTCGGACCGCAGGTCGGCACGCTCGCCGTGGCGGGACGCTACATCTCCGCCACCGCCGCCGCGGACATCGGCGGTGACCTGTACGAGGCGCTCGACACGCCGTACGGCGTACGCATGATCATCGGAGATGTGCGGGGCAAAGGCCTGGACGCGGTCCGGTTGGCCAGCATCGTCCTGGGTTCGTACCGGCACGTCGCCTACGAGCGGGCCGACCTACGGGCCATCGTGGCCGACCTGGACCGGGCGGTGGCGCGCAGCGTGGGCGACGAGGATTTCGTCACCGCCGCCCTGGTCGAGGAGCGCGGTGGAACGCTGACCATCGTCAACTGCGGGCACCCGGCGCCGCTGCTGCTGCGCCGGGGCGAAGTGATCCCGCTGGAACCGCCGGCTCCGGCACCGCCGCTCGGGTTCATGCCGGTGGTACGTCCCCGGGTCGAACGCCTCGAGCCGGGTGACCGGTTGCTGCTGTTCACCGACGGGCTCGGCGAGGCACGTCGGGACGGTGCCTTTTTCCCCACCGCGGACCGGGCCTGGCGGCTGCTGGGTCACGGCACCGTCGGTGACGGCCTGGCATCGCTGGAGACGGCGTTGGTCGAGTGGGTGTACGGGCGGCTCGACGACGACATCGCCCTGGTCCTGATGGAGTACTCGGGCTCCGGGGTGGTGCCCGCTCCGTCCGTGCCGAGTTGGGAAGTCGGCGCGCCCGGCGGCTGACCGGCCGGATCGCCCGACGGGGCGGAGCGCCCACGGCAGGTGGTGCCGAGGCCCCGGGCGGGTCAGACCGGCTGGGCGATCGCGAACAGGAAGCTGGTGCCGCCGAGGGCCCGGTGCCGGCCGACGTAGCGACGGCTGGCAATCGGTTCGACCAGTGCGTTGAGCAGGCGGGTGACGGACATCTGTGCCTCCTGATGGCAACTGCGGCGCTTCTTGGGTTTTGCCCAATTTTTGCCTCTTGCACCGGGCAAAACGACCGTATTCCGGACAGGTGACGGCTGGTGGGCCGTCAGCCGCCCCGTTGCTGTCCTCGGTTTGCCAGACGGCGCGCTTGTCGTTGGCTACCCGGGAGTAATACAGTGGTGGTTACTGACCAGTAACAGCTGTCCGGAAGCGGGGCCACCACGCGATGACCCACTACAAGAGCAACCTTCGGGACCTCGAGTTCAACCTGTTCGAGGTTTTCGGCGCCGACCGCACCTTCGGCCGGGCGCCCTACGCCGACCTGGACGTCGACACCGCCCGGAGCATCCTCAGCGAGGTCGAGCGGCTGGCCCGCGAGGAACTCGCGCCCAGCTTCGTGCCGGGCGACCGCAATCCGCCGGTCTTCGACCCGGCCACCCACTCGGTGACCTTGCCGCCCGAATTCCACCGCTCGTTCGAGGCCTTCATGTCGGCCGAGTTCTGGCGGCTGGACCTGCCGGAGGAGCTCGGCGGCACCAACGCGCCACGGGCGTTGTGGTGGTCGCTGGCCGACCTGGTGCTCGGCTCCAACGCGCCGGTCTGGATGTACGCCTCCGGGCCGTCCTTCGCGCACACCCTCTACGTCGAGGGCACTCCGGAGCAGAAGGAGTGGGCCAAGCTCTTCGTCGAGCGGCATTGGGCGTCGACGATGGTGCTGACCGAGCCGGACGCCGGCTCCGACGTGGGCGCCGGGCGCACCCGGGCGATTCCGCAGCCGGACGGCTCGTACCACATCGAGGGCGTCAAGCGCTTCATCACCAGCGGCGAGCACGACCTCAGCGAGAACATCATCCACTACGTGCTGGCCCGTCCGGTCGGCGTCGAGGGCGCCGGTGGTCCGGGCACCAAGGGCCTGTCGCTGTTCGTCGTGCCCAAGTACCACTTCGACGGGGCAACCGGCGAGCTGGGCGAGCGCAATGGCGTCTTCGCCACGAACGTCGAGCACAAGATGGGCCTGAAGGTTTCCACTACCTGCGAGCTCACCTTCGGTGAGCACGGCGTGCCGGCCAAGGGATGGCTGCTCGGCGACGTGCACGACGGAATCCGGCAGATGTTCCTGATCATCGAGTACGCCCGGATGCTGGTCGGCACGAAGGCGATCGCCACCCTCTCCACCGGCTACCTCAACGCCCTCGAGTACGCCAAGAACCGGGTCCAGGGCGCCGATCTGCTGCAGATGACCGACAAGGCGGCCCCCCGGGTGACGATCACCCACCACCCCGACGTCCGTCGGTCGCTGATGCTGCAGAAGTCGTACGCCGAGGGCCTGCGTGCGTTGGTCTGCTACACGGCCAGCTGGCAGGACAAGATCAACATTGCCCGGGCGGCCGGCGACGAGGAGACCGTGGAGCTCGCCAAGCGGGTCAACGACCTGCTGCTGCCCCTGGTCAAGGGGTGTGGCTCGGAACGGGCGTACGAACTGCTCGGTCACGAGTCGCTGCAGACCTTCGGCGGCTCCGGCTTCCTGCAGGACTACCCGCTGGAGCAGTACGTCCGGGATTCCAAGATCGATACCCTGTACGAGGGAACCACCGCGATCCAGAGTCTCGACCTGTTCTTCCGCAAGATCGTCCGGGACAACGGCCAGTCGCTGATGGCGATCGCCGGCGAGATTCAGGCCTTCATCGCCGCCGAAGGTGGCAACGGCCAGCTCAAG
This sequence comes from Solwaraspora sp. WMMB762, assembly GCF_049179115.1. Classification (NCBI taxonomy): domain Bacteria; kingdom Bacillati; phylum Actinomycetota; class Actinomycetes; order Micromonosporales; family Micromonosporaceae; genus Solwaraspora; species Solwaraspora sp. WMMB762. The sequence continues at coordinate 4,658,534 of NZ_JBMHMD010000001.1, read as the reverse complement.
GAGGAGCGCGCCGCGCTCGGCCGGGCACTCGGCGAGGTGCAGAACATCCTCGGCGTGATGACCGGCTGGCTCGGTGAGGTGCAGAGCGGCGAGCCGCGCTCGCTGTACAAGGTCGGCCTGAGCAGCCGGCGACTGCTGCTGGCGCTCGGCGACGTGGTGATCGCCTGGCTGCTGCAGCGGCAGGCCGAGGTCGCCCTGACCGCGTTGGGCGGCGACGGGGTCTCCGACGCCGACCAGAGCTTCTACCAGGGCAAGGTGGCCGCCGCCCGATTCTTCGCCAGCGAGGTGCTGCCCCGGATCGGTGCCGACCGTCGAATCATCGCCGGAACCGGACTCGACCTGATGGACCTACCCGAGGACGCCTTCTGAGCCGCTGACCGGAGGTTCCGCCGCCACCGTTTCGGGCCCTCCCCGGCGGGTAGATCAGCAGGCGACCGCACAACTTGTAGCCACCGCACAAGGAGTGCACGCATGGGTATCGGCAGTGGAATCTTCCTCATCGCAATAGGCGCCATCCTGGCGTACGCCGTCCGGGCCGACGTCTGGTGGCTGGACGTGCGGGCCGTGGGCTGGGTGCTGATCCTGGCCGGGTTGGCGATCCTGCTCACCGTGCTCTGGTTCTGGAACGATCGCCGCCGCCGGGCCCGGACGGTCATCGTCGAGGAGAACAAGCTGGCCCATCCGGCGCAGATGGTGCCGCCGCCAGCCGAACCACCGCAGCCGCCCAACTGACCACGTCGCCAACCTGACTGGCCACGTCGGTCGAGCTGATCGGGGCCGCGTGGTCAGCTGGTTCGGGCCGCCCGGGCGGTGTACGTGTGGGTCGCAGGAGCCGTCTGCGGCCCACACGCCGTCCAGTCGCCGGTGAACTCGTGAACGGCGATCCCACAGGTCCGCAGTCCGCTGTCGCTGGCACCGACCGGGTCGAGCAGCGCTGAGGCGTAGGAAACCGTCGGGTTGTGCCCGACGATCAGCACCCGGGACACCGAGTCGTCCAGTTGCCGCACCAGGCCGAGCAGGTCGACCGCGGTTCCGCCGTACAACCGGGGTTCGAAGCGGGCGGGTGCCGGCGGACCCGCCGCAGACACCTCCTGCCAGGTCTGCCGGGTACGCCGGGCTGGCGAGCAGAGCACCAGTTGCGGCCAGAGCTGGTGTTCGGCCAGCCACTGCCCGGCGTGTGCCGCGTCCGAATGTCCGCGCGGGGTGAGCCCGCGTTGCTCGTCTGCCATCTGTTCGGGCTGCTCCGCCTTGGCGTGCCGGAGCAGCACGATGCTGCGTCGGGTCATCGGTTCAGCTTGCCTGATTGAGTTCACAAGCGCCTGGGTACATCCGTGCCCGCCGCTACCTCACAAGCGGCATCCGGCCGGCACGACGGTGCCGGCAACAGCCAAGGAGGTACGAAGTGGGTATTGGCGGAAGCATCTTCCTCATCGCCCTGGGCGCCATCCTGGCCTTCGCGGTCGAGGCCGAACTGGGCTTTCTCGACCTGACCACGGTCGGCTGGGTGTTGATGGTGGCTGGCGTGTTCGGGCTGGCCCTGACGTTGTGGTTCTGGCAGAGCCGCCGCCGTACGGTGGTGTCCCGGACCGCGCAGGACGAGCCGGCACCAGCTGCCCCGGTCGAGTCGGACCGGGTCGTGGAGGAGCAGTACCGGGAGGTGCGTCGCCCGGGCGGCCCGGTGCGGCGGTGATCCGGACCCCGAGCAGACCGCCACCCCCCGACGGATCAGGATCTGCCACGAACGGAACAGGATCTCCGACGATCCCGAACCGGGCGGTCCCCGCCGGGGTGGTGGCGGGTCAGGCGTAGAGCGCGAAGTAGATCGCGATGTGATGGCACAGCGCGGCGACGAGGGTGCAGGCGTGGAAGAACTCGTGGTGGCCGAAGACGGTGGGCCACGGGTTGGGGCGGCGCAGCGCATAGAAGATCGCCCCGACGCTGTAGACCGCACCGCCGACGATCAGCAGGACCAGCGCGGTGACCCCACCGTGCTGCAGGATGTCGGGTAGTACCACCACCGCGACCCAGCCGAGGGCGATGTAGAGCGGGGCGCCGGCCCAGCGCGGCAGATGCGGCCAGATCAGCTTCATCGCCACCCCGGCCAGCGCACCGACCCAGACCACGGTAAGCAGGGTGGCGGCGCTACGCCCGGGCAGCAGGAGCAGGCAGAACGGTGTGTAGGTGCCGGCGATGAAGACGAAGATCATCGAATGGTCGAGGCGGCGCATGATCTGGTACGCCCGTTCCGACCAGACCCGGCGGTGATAAAGCGCGCTGGTGCCGAACAGGCCGCACACCGTCAGGCTGTAGACGACGCAGCTGACCAGCGCGGTCCAGCCAGGTCGGGTGGCGGCCAGTGCACAGAGCACAATGCCGCTGACCAGGGCCACGAAGAATGCGTACGTGTGCAGCCAGCCGCGCATCCGGGGTTTGCCGATGTCGACCGGCTTGAGGCGAAGGGGCGCTTCGGTGGTCACCAGACAAGGTTACGGCACCGTAGGTTACCCGCTGGTAGTGAATCGCCTCACGTCCGCCTAACGTCCAGCTGACGCCTCGGCGGCCGACAATGGACCCATGCGGATCCACCCCGTCGGCCGGCACGCGCTACTGCTCGAATGGGCGGCGCCGGCTGGCACCGTGCCGCCCGGGGACAGCGAACTCGAAGACAGCGAACTCGTGGGCAGCGAACTCGGGGGCAGCGAACGCGGCCCCGTCGACGCTTGGCGCGCCGAGCTGAGCCGGCGCCGTGAACTTGGCGAACTGCGGGTAGCCGAGATCGTCCCCGGAGCCCGGACCATCCTGCTCGACGGCCTGCCAGACCCCGCGCTGACCGCCAGCCAACTGGCCGGCTGGCAACCGGCGGCGGCCGAGGCCGTCGACGACACCGGACGGTGGATCACCGTACCGGTCCGGTTCGACGGTCCCGACCTGATCGACGTCGCCGGGCAGTGGGAGGTCGCCGTCGCCGACGTCGTGGACCGGCTGACCCGGATCGAGTTCACCGTGGCGTTCTGCGGCTTCGCGCCCGGCTTCGGATACCTGACCGGCCTGCCCAGGCGGTGGAGCGTCTCCCGCCGCGCCACGCCCCGCCCCGCCGTCCCGGCCGGCTCGGTGGCCCTGGCCGGTGCATACGCCGGCATCTACCCGACCGCGTCACCCGGCGGCTGGCAGTTGGTGGGGCGTACCGACCTGGTGCTGTTCGACCTGGACCGGGAGCCGCCCGCGACGCTGACCCCCGGCACCCGGGTCCGGCTGACCGCCACCGGGCCAGCCGCACCGCAGGCGCGGGCCGGAACCGGGGCGGACCGATGATCGAGGTGATCCGGGCCGGCGCGCTCACCACCGTGCAGGACCGCGGCCGGTACGGCTGGGCGCACCTGGGCGTACCTCGGGCCGGTGCGCTCGACCAGCCGGCGTTGGCGCTGGCCAACCGGCTGGTCGGCAACCCGCCCGACGCTGCCGGTCTGGAGGTCACCCTGACCGGCTGCACGCTTCGGTTGCGCACCGGCGGCTGGGTCGCGCTCACCGGGGCACCGGCAACGGTCCGCATCGCCGGCCGGTCCGGTGGCTTCCTCACCCCAACGCCGGTGCCGCCGGACGCCGTGGTCGAGGTCGGCCCGGCCCGGTACGGCGTCCGCAGCTATCTCGCGATCGCCGGCGGCATCGCCGTACCGGCGGTGCTCGGTAGCCGGTCCACCGACACGCTCGCCGGCATCGGACCGCCGGCCGTACGCGACGGCGATGTGCTGCCGGTCGGCACCGCACCGCCGCCAGCGGCGCTGAGCCGGGCCGCGGCCGACGCGGTGCCCTGGTCCGCGCCGGCCGTCCCGGTCCGGCTCACCGTCCGGCTCGGGCCACGGGCGGACTGGTTCACCGCCGAGGCGGTCCAGCGGCTGCTCACCACCGGGTACGAGGTCAGCCCGCTGAGCAACCGGATCGGTGTCCGACTGACCGGCGCGCCATTGACCCGGTCCGTCCGCGACGAACTACCCAGTGAAGGGCTGGTGGTCGGCGCGGTCCAAGTGCCCGCCGACGGGCAGCCACTGGTCTTCCTCGCTGACCATCCGACCACCGGCGGATACCCGGTGGTCGGCGTCGTCGACGACGTCACCCCGCTGGCCCAGGCGCGGCCCGGTACTACTGTGCGGTTCCATGGATCTCAACGCGGACCTCGGTGAGGGCTTCGGCGTCTGGCGTCTCGGCGACGACGAGGCGTTGCTGGACGTGGTGACCTCCGCGAATGTCGCCTGCGGTTTTCACGCCGGCGACCCGTTGACGATGCGCCGCATCTGCGCCGCCGCCGCCGAGCGGGCCGTCGCCGTCGGAGCCCAGGTCGGCTACCGCGACCTCGCCGGCTTCGGGCGGCGGCGGATCGACTACCGCTTTGACGAGTTGCGCGACGACGTGCTCTACCAGCTCGCCGCGCTGGACGGCTTCTGCCGGGTGGCCGGGACCCGGGTCCGCTACGTCAAGCCGCACGGCGCGCTGTACAACACGGCCTGCGTGGACGAGACGCAAGCCGCCGCCGTCGTCGCTGCGGTGGCCGACTACGACCCCGCGCTGCCGGTTCTCTGCCTGCCGGGCTCGGTCCTCGGACAGCTCGCCACCGGTGCCGGGCTGCGGGCCGTCGCCGAGGGTTTCGCCGACCGTGGCTATCTGCCCGACGGTCGGCTGGTGCCCCGATCGGACCCGGGCGCGCTGCTCGGCGACCCCGACCGGGTCGTCGGGCAGGCGGTGTCCCTGGCCCGGCGGCACAGTGTCACCGCGACCGACGGCAGCATCGTCGCCTGCCCGGTCGAGTCGATCTGCCTGCACGGTGACACTCCCGGCGCGGTCGGGTTGGCCGGACGGATCCGCGCTGCACTCCGCGCGGATGGTCAACGCCTCGCCGCCTTCGTCTGACTGACGACCCGGCAGCGGTAGCAGTCAGCGGTCAGTGTGCGTCGACTCCGCGCAGGATCAGCGGCAACCGACCCGCCCCGGCCGGATCGATCCGTACCGGCACTCCCCAGTCCTGCCGGGTCAGGTGGCAGGCGGCGTGCTCGGCGTCCGCGTCGCATGTCGCCGCCTGGGCGACCACCTGCAACACGCCAGCGGCCACCGCTGGGTCGATGACCAGCCGGCGGGTCAGCCCGGTGTCGCTGCCTGCCCCGTCGAGCAGCAGCTCCGGTGGGTCGGCCGAGACCTCCAGCCGGGTCGCCGGCCCGAAACTGGCATCCAGCTTCTGACCGGGCGCCGGAGTGAACACCACCTCGAGCGACAGTGCACCGGGTGCGATCAGCGTCGGCGGACGCTCGGCACGGCGCCGGGCACCGACGATCGTGGCGCCGGCCGCCGACAGGGCACCCGGGGCCAGCCGGGTGAGCCGGTGCGCCGCCGACTCCACCACCCATACGGTGCCGTCCGCGGTCACCAGCACGTCACTCGGCTCGGCCAGACCGTCGGTCACCGTGGACACCCGGTCGGTGGCCGGGTCGTAGCGACGGACCGCGCCGTTGTAGGTGTCCGCCACCAGCACCGAGCCGTCCGCCAGTGCGCACACGCCGAGCGGATGCTGCAGCAGCGCGTCGGTCGCTGCCCCGTCGACCTGGCCGAAGTCGAACAGGCCCTGCCCGACGACGGTACGCAGCTCGCCGTCAGCGAGCCGGCGCAGCGCGCTGGTCTCGCTGTCGGCGATCCACAGCTGGTCGCCGTCGACGCTGGTGGCGAGGCCGGACGGCTGGGCCAGCCAGACATCCGGGATCGGGCCGTCGCGTAGCGACTCCACGGTGGTGCCGGCGTACATGCCGGCGGTGCGGGTCACCGGGTCGAACCACCAGAGCTGGTGGATGCCGGCCATGGCGACGATCACCTTGCCGTCGTACCAGGCCAGGTCCCAGGGCGAGGAGAGGTCGACGGCGTGGGCGTCGTGCGGGTGGTAGTCCACCGTCGAGCGCCACTGGCGGCCGGAGCCGGCGACCGTGCGTACCTCCCCGGTGGCGTACTCCAGGCCACGCAGCAGATGGTTGACGGTGTCCGCGACCACGATGTCGTACCCGGCCACGGCAGCGACGTCGGCCGGTAGCCGGAGCAGCCCCTGCGGTTCGTTGAACGTCGCGGACCGGGCGGACCCGTCAACGCCGCCGCGCTCGCCGGCGCCGATCCGGCGACGGACGGTCTCGCCGTCCGGTTCGAGCTCCACCAGCTGGTGCCGGGCCGAGTCGGAGACCAGCAGGGCACCGTCGTCGAGCGCCACCGCCTTGCCGGGGAAGCGCAGGGTGGTGTCGGCCGGCGTCGGCGGCAGGTACGGGCCGTCGCCTCGGTGCAGCGTGCCCTTCGCCTCGTGCGTCCGGACCAGCTGGTCGATCTCCCTGGCCAGACCGTCGGCGTGTCCCTCGCCGGCCATGGTGGCGACGACGTAGCCCTCCGGGTCGACCAGTACCAGGGTCGGCCAGGCCCGGGCGGCGTACTGCTGCCACATGTCCAGCTCCGGGTCGTCGAGCACCGGGTGGCTCACCCCGTACCGCTCCACTGCGGCCGCCACCGCTGCCGGCTCCCGTTCGTGGGCGAACTTCGGCGAGTGCACCCCGATCACCACCAGGACCTCGGCGTACTTCTCCTCCAGCGGCCGCAGTTCGTCGAGCACGTGCAGACAGTTGACGCAGCAGAAGGTCCAGAAATCCAGCAGGACGATCCGCCCACGCAGCTCCCGTAGGCTGAGTTCACGGCCGCCGGTGTTCAGCCACTGTCGACCGTTGAGCTCGGGTGCCCGGACGCGGGGTGCGGTCACTCGGTGGCTTCCTCGCCAGTGTCGGCACTGCTCTGCGGGTCCGGTTCGGTTGCTGCGGTCTGCAGGCAGAGGACCTGGGCCCGGCCCGAGTCCGCCGGGATCTCGATGTGCGGGGCGGTCGGGTCGTCGCACTGGTCGAGCTGGTCGACCTTGGCGATGACCTGGTACGCGCCCGGCTCAGCGCAGTCGGCCGGTGCGGCGGTGTTGCCCGACTGCTTCACACAGTCACCGACGGCCGGGTTGAACGGCTGCTCCCCGGGCCGGGTGATGAGCCAGACCAGTGACATCGGGATTCCCACCAGCAGCACGGCGGCGACGAAAACCGCGACGAGTACCCGTCCGTTGCGGACCTGGGGGGCCGGCTCCGGCTTGGCCTCGTCGGCTGCTGGTTCGGCCGCATCCGGCCGGAACGCGTCGAACCGGTTCTGTTCCGGATCGGACGGCCCCCACTGGCCGGCCGGCGGGGCGCCGTCGGCAGCCGGTGTCGCCCCTGGCTGGCCGGGGCCGGCCGGGTGCTGCCGGCCGGCCAGGTCCGGGTGGTTCCAGTGGCCCGCCCCGGGGTTGCCGGAGTCGACGAGATCACCGTACGGCGGTGCACCGGCCGGCCGGTAGCCCTGCGCCGGCTCCGGCGGTGAGCTGGGCTGGATGTGCGCCCCGGCGCTCAGGTGCGGCAGTGCGAGCGCAGCAGCGTCGGGGCCGGGGCCGTCCGGTGCCCCGTCCGGCGTCGGCCGGGCACCGAACGGAGGCGCGACCTGTCCGGGTCGGCGCGGGGTCAGCGGAGGCAGCCCGGGGTTGTGCTCCGGCATGGGGACCGGTGAGCCGGGGGGTGCGAACGGAACGCCGTTCTGGCCGGGCTGCTGGGGCCGCTGGCCGAACGGTTCGGGGTGCTGCTCGGCGGCCGGTGCGGCGCCACCGACCGGCCGGCCGTAGACGCGGGGCTGGGCCGGCGCCCGACCGGCGGGCAGTGCCGCCGGATCCGTCGGCGGGGCGACCCGACTGGTGCTGGGCACGGCTGCGGTGGCGGTCACCGCTCGGCCGGTGCTGCCGGCTGTCGCGGCCGCTGGGCGGTGCTGCTGCTCGGCCCCGGGACCAGCCGGTACCGGCGGCCCGGCGGCCATTGCCGGGCGGTCGGCGGCCGGCTCCGCGCCGCTGGCTTCGCCGCCGGGCTGCCCGGACCCGGGGAAGCCCGGGTGGGCGTCGGCCAGTGCCGGATCGGGGTACGGACCACGTTGTTGCGGTACGTGCGGAGCCTGCTGCTGTGAGTGCGGGGCCTGCTGCGGCGGTACGTGCGGAGCCTGCTGCGGTACGTGCGGAGCCTGCATCGGATCGGGCGGCATCGGAGCGCCGCCAAGCGCGGCGGCCAGCGACGCACCGGGCACCCGCGTCTCCTGGGGCGGTAGTGGCGTGGGGCCGGACGGGGAGAACGGTAGCGCCCCGCCGGGCCGTGGCGACTCCGCCGGCGGACCCGGAGCGAATCGCGGTGGTTCCGGCTGCTCGGGTTGCTGTTGCGCTTCCGGTCGGCGGAACGGCTCGGGTTGCTGTTGCGGCTCCGGCTGACGCTGCGGTAGTTCCCCGAACTCTGCGGCGGCCGGCGGCACGGCGGGGGGTGGCGGCGCGGGAGCCGGCGTCACGGGCCGCTCCGGGTCGGTCCGCCAGGCTTGCTGGGGAGACCAGGGCTCGGCCGGCGGAATGCTGGGCGCCGCAATGCCGGGCGGGGCTGGGTAGGGCGGCGGCGCCGGGTAGCCGGCACCGCCCGGCTGGTCGCCGAATCCGGTCCGCCAACCGCCGCCGGCCGGTGCCCACTGCTCGGGTTGGTGTCCGGCACCGGGGTCGCCGGGATCGGGTGCCGCGCCGCGTTGCGGCTGGCTGCTGCCGTATGGCGCGGGTCCGCCGACACCCGCCTCCTCCGGCTCCTGGCCGGGATGCTGCGTGCCCTCGGACGTCATGTGCGCCTCCTCCATGACATGTCAGCCGCGCCGGTGCCGCCGACCTGGCTGGTCGGTCGACCAGGGACACCGGTGGACCGGCCGGGCGGGCTCACCCGACCTGCGGCGGCTCTGCTGCCACCGTGGCCAGGCGGGCCCGGCTGGCTCTCTGCACTACCAGCCTGGGTGTGCCGGCTGGTCGTCCGGCGGCTGCCGACCGGTTCTGGTCTCCAGCGCGCCGGATCGACCCGACGGCGACCGAGCCCACCGTACCGGGCCATCCCGCAACGGAGGAATCCTGGTGCCGTCGAAGTGGCGGAGGTGTCGCGGGACAGCGGACCGTGACGGCGGTCCGTTCAGCTGTGGTAGCGCTGTGCAATGGCGCGGATCTCGTCGCGTACGGCGGCCGAGTCGGTGGAGCGCAGCGCCCGCTCCAGGGCCCGGGTCCGTCGGCTGGCTTCCCGGTGGCGGCGGATGCGATCGATCATGGACATGGTGCTCTCTCCTGTGGATCTCTTGTCGACCGCTTCGGCGGTCAACTCAAGTGAAGCGCACCGACCCCCTGGGTTGCCAATGATTCTTAGGTGAGAGCCGCCACTTGCCTAAGAATCTGTGATCTGAGCGGGATTGGTCCGATGATGATTAGGGTGACAACGGAGAACGGCGTCGCCACCAGTGACGGTGGCGACGCCGTTCGTAGTCGCGTCGGGTGTCGGCGGTCAGGTCCAGGCGAGCAGTGCCGCCTCCGGGTCGGTCAGGAACGCTCCGACGTCGCGCAGGAAGGCGGAGCCGAGTTCGCCGTCGATGATCCGGTGGTCGAACGACAGCGCCAGGGTCGCTACCTGGCGTATCCGAACCTTCTCCTTGTGTACCCAGGGTGCCTTGCGGATCGTGCCGATCGCGAGAATCGCCGACTCGCCCGGCGGTAGGATCGGAGTGCCACTGTCCACTCCGAACACCCCGACGTTGGTCACGGTCATCGTGCCGCCGGCCATGTCGGCCGGCGCGGTCCGCCCCGCCTTCGCGGTCCGAACCAGATCGGCCATCGCCTCGGCGAGTTCCCGCATGGTCAGCCGTCCAGCGTCCTTGATGTTCGGCACGATCAGGCCCCGCTCGGTCGCCGCCGCGATGCCGAGGTTCACGTACTCCTTGATCACGATCTCGTCGCCGGCCCAGGTGGAGTTCACCAACGGGTGCCGGCGTGCCGCCAGCAGCATCGCCCGAGCCACCATCAGCAACGGCGAGACCTTGATCCCCTGCCAGTCGGGCTGGCTCCGGATTCGGTCCAGTGCCTTCACCGATCTGGTCAGGTCGACGGTGAGGAACTCGGTGACGTGCGGCGCGGTGAACGCCGACGCGACCATGTTCTCCGCAGTCAACCTGCGTACCCCTTTGACCGGGATCCGCTGTTCGCGGTCGGGGCCGGGCAGCAGTGCGGCGGACCCGTTCTGGGTCGACCCGTTCTGTGCCGACCCGGCCTGCGTCGACCCGGCCTGCGTCGACCCGGCCTGCTCGTTGGCCCGGAGCACGTCGTCGCGGGTGACCGAGCCGAGCGGACCGCTGCCGCGCAGCCCGGCCAGGTCGACGCCGAGGTCCCGGGCGAGTTTGCGTACCGGCGGCTTGGCCAGCGCCTTCGTCGCCGGACCGGCTGGGCCTGGTCCGGCCGGTGCCGGTTCAGTCTGGGCCGGTTCAGTCTGGGCCGGCCGGGCCGTCAGCGGGCCGGTCGACACCGGCATCGGTTCGGCGGGCTGGGCCAGTTCGCCCGTGGTGCGGCGCGGCCGGCGCTTGGCCGCGGTGGTCCGCGGGCCGTAGCCGACCAGCACGGCGGTCCGACCACCGGGGGCCGGCCCGCCGATCATGCCCGGCTCGATCGCACCGCCGGGCGGCGGGATCTCCGGCTGTGGCGATTCGGGTCGGGACGGTGCCGGCACCGGGCCGGTCGGTTCAGCGGCGGGGCCGGCGGCCGGCTCGGTGTCGATCGCGATGATCGCCGTGCCGACCTCGACCGTGGCGCCTTCCGGGTGGAAGATGGCCTGCACCTGCCCGCCCCATTTGGCGGGGATCTCCACCGCGGCCTTCGCGGTCTCCACCTCGACGATCGGCTGGTTCAGCTCGATGACGTCGCCGACCTGGACGAGCCACTTGAGGATTTCTCCCTCGGTGAGGCCTTCACCGAGGTCGGGCAGGTCGAACTGTTTGATCCGAGACATCGGCGCTCACCAACCGAACGCGCGGTCGACGGCGTCGAGTACCCGGTCCAGGTCCGGCAGGTACTCCTCCTCCAGACGGGCAGCCGGGTACGGCGTGTTGAAGCCGCCCACCCGCAGGACCGGCGCCTCCAGGGAGTAGAAGCACTCCTCGGTGATCCGGGCGGCGATCTCGGCACCGAGACCGAGGTTCGTCGGCGCCTCGTGCACCACCACGCAACGACCGGTCCGCCGGACCGACTCGTACGTGCCGGCCAGGTCCAGCGGGGACAGCGACCGCAGGTCGATCACCTCGAGTTCGCGGCCCTCCTCGGCGGCGGCGGTCGCCGCGTCCAGAGCGGTGCGCACCATCGGCCCGTACGCCAGGACCGTCGCGTCGCTGCCGGGCCGCACGGTGCGGGCGGCATGCAGCGGGTACGCCGTACCCGGCGGTGTCTCCAGCTCGACCGGCGCCTTCTCCCAGTACCGCCGCTTCGGCTCCAGGAAGATGATCGGGTCGTCGGAGAGCACCGCCTGCTGGATCATCGTGTAGGCGTCCTGCGGGTTGGAGCAGGCAACGACCTTCAGCCCGGCGGTGTGCGAGAAGTACGCTTCCGGCGACTCGGAGTGGTGCTCCACCGCGCCGATACCGCCGCCGAACGGGATCCGGATCACGATCGGCAGCTTCACCTTGCCCTGCGACCGGTAGTGCATCTTGGCCACCTGGGACACGATCTGGTCGTACGCCGGGTAGACGAAGCCGTCGAACTGGATCTCGCAGATCGGACGGAAGCCGCGGATGGCCAGACCGACGGCGGTGCCGATGATCCCGGACTCGGCCAGCGGGGTGTCGATCACCCGGTCCTCGCCGAAGTCCTTCTGCAGTCCGTCGGTGATCCGGAAGACACCGCCGAGCTTGCCGACGTCCTCGCCCATCAGGACGACCTTGTTGTCGCTGTCCAGCGCCCTGCGCAACCCGGCGTTGAGCGCCTTACCGAGAGTGAGTGTCTCAGCCATCAGTGCGACCCTCCCTCGAACGACGCCAGGTACCGCTCGAACTGGGCCCGTTCGGTGTCGAGCAGCGGCGAGCCGTGCGCGTACACGTGATCGAAGAGCGCGCCGGGCTGCGGGTCGGGCATGCTCAGCACCCGCTCCCGCAACTGCACCGCGTCCTGCTTGGCCTGCGCGTCGACCTCGGCGAAGAAGTCGGCATCGGCGATCTGCTGCTTCTCCAGGAAGGCGCGGACCCGGGCGATCGGGTCCTTGGCCTGCCACGCCTCCACCTCGCTGGCGATCCGGTACCGGGTCGGGTCGTCGGAGGTGGTGTGCGCCCCCATCCGGTACGTGTACGCCTCGATCAGCGTCGGGCCCTGCCCGTGCCGGGCGTTGTCCAGCGCGGTCCGGGTCACCGCGTAGCTGGCCAGCACGTCGTTGCCGTCCACCCGTACGCCCGGGAAGCCGAAGCCGGACGACCGCTGGTAGAGCGGGATCCTGGTCTGTCGTTCGAGGGGTTCGGAGATGGCGTACTGGTTGTTCTGACAGAAGAAGACAATCGGCGCGTTGAAGACGCTGGACCAGACGAAGGCTTCGTTGACGTCACCCTGTGCCGACGCCCCGTCGCCGAAGTACGCGATGACCGCCTCGCCGTCGTCGCCGCCGACCTTGCCGTCCATGGTGATGCCCATGGCGTAGCCGGTGGCGTGCAGCGTCTGGGCGCCGATCACGATCGTGTACATGTTGAACTTGAACTCGTTCGGATCCCAGCCACCCTGGTCGACCCCGCGGAACAACCCCAGCGGCATGATCGGGTCGATGCCGCGGCAGTAGAGCACACCGTGTTCGCGGTAGGTGGGAAACGCCATGTCCTGAGCGCGCAGCGCCCGTCCGGAACCGACCTGCGCGGCCTCCTGACCGAGCAGGCTCGCCCAGATGCCCAGCTCACCTTGGCGCTGCAGGGCGGTCGCCTCGGCATCGAGTTTCCGCACCACGACGAGGTCCCGGTAGAGGGCACGGTACTCGGCGTCGGTGAAGTCGACCGTGTACTGCGTGCCGTCGGGGCCGGTCACCCGGTCGATCCGTTCGCCGTCCGGAGTCAGTAGTTGCACCAACTCCGGATCGGCGGCGTTCCTGTTGACGCGCCGTCGAGCTGCGGCCGGTCTGGCACGGGTCGCTGTCCCGCGCTCGCCTTTCGCCATCCGTCTCTCCCATCGTTCGTGCGTGGCAGCGGGGGTGTCCCGACCGCGCAGCTCGTCCTGCTGCCGGCTGCTGCCGGTGCAGGTCCTCTCGCCGCGCCTGGCCCGGGTCAGGGTTGCCGCGCGGCACGGGCCGGGTTCTGGCTGGACCCGGTCCGGGAGGGACGTCATCGAGTCGTGCCCGCCGCGGTAGAGGCGGAGGCAGCGGCTGCGGTGCCGTCCGGTCCATATTCGCATTGGAGGTGAGGGGTGTCATAGGTCGGTCCGGTCGTGCAGGTGCGATGTCCGCGTTGCGCGGAACTTGTAGCCTCGCGCTGCGTTCGGCCGAGTGTGACTCATCCGTCCGGTTCTGATAACACGATGTATTGAACTGGAAAACTTTCTGTCACTGCTTCACGATGTATCCAGAGCCGGTGATCTGTGGGACCGTGGATCGACCGGAGGCCATACCGATGAGGAGACGAGCCGTGCTGCTGCCGCAGGATCGCGTGGCCCGGCCCACCGGGGTGGACGGACCTGCCCGGCGGTTCGCGTTGATCGTGGCGTTGCTGGTGCTGACCGCCTCGTTGCCGCTGCTTGCGACGCTCGGCGCGGGTTCGGCGACGGTGGCCGGAGGTGGCCCGGCCACGGTGCTGCCGCTGATCGGTCAGCCGGGCGGCGGACCGATCATCGTGCAGCCGCTGCCGCACCCGACCCCGTCCGGACCGGTCGAGCCGACCGGCGGGGACGGTACGGAGCAGGACGCGTCGGCGGACCGTCGTGCCGGCGGCCGGGACGGACCTTCCACCGGCACGAAGCGCGACAGCGGGAGCGGGTCGTCGGGTCGTGGCCGGCCGGCCCCGGGCGCACCGGCGGACTCCGATGGTCCGGCACCGACGACCCCCAGCGATCCTGGGCCCGAACAGCCACCATCCGACACTCCGGACGACTCGCCGGACCCTGACGACCCGCCGCCCGTCACCGACGTCGACCCCGACATCGACCCGGAGCCCGATCCGACGCCGACACCCTCGCCGAATCCAGACGTGGACCCGGACATCGATCCCGACATCGATCCGGACATCGACCCGTCCCCTGATCCCGATCCGACGCCGACCCCGGACCCCGATGTTGATCCGGACATCGACCCGTTGCCGGACCCCGATCCGACGCCGACGCCGACGCCGGACCCCGACGTGGATCCGGATCCGACGCCGGATCCGTCCTGCAGTCCGCACCCATCGGACGCGGCATGACCGGGTAGACCCGTCAGGCTCCGCCCTGCTCGTCGGCGAGTCGTTGCCGGTTGGCCTCGATCCAGGCGTCGAGCGCCTGCGGATCGTTGAGGTCGACACCCTCGGCAAGGAGCTGGGCGACCGCGGCCGTGGCCGGGCTGCGGCGCTCCCCGGTGGTGTAGAGGCGGACGAACTCCGGCACCATCTCGGCGATCGCGGCGTCCGTCTGGCTGAACGCCGCCGCCGGTAGACCGCGCTGCCGGCCGGCGTACGCGGACCAGCCGCGGACCACTCCGGGCAGCATGGCCGCGTCGTCGATGTCCAGCACCGCCCGGCGGTGCACCCAGTCGAGCAGGAACATGCCGGCCACCGCCGGGCTCCAGCGCATCGGGTCGGGGTCGAGCAGGCTCGCCGAGTGGTCGAGCACCAGGCTCAGACAGAAGTGCAGCGAGGCAAGGTCTGCGTCGCCGGCCGCGTCCAGCCCGAACCGCTTGGCCTCGGCAGACGCGAGGAACTCCCGCACCAGAACGGTCCGCCGGTCGGCGGGCAACGGATCGTCCGGCGCCGGCGCCACGGTCCGCAGCGGCGCGGGCAGTACGGCGAGCCGCGCGCCGACCAACGCCCGGTCGGTGGCGAGCGACCCCTCGCCGGGCAACTCGCCCAGGCCGTCGGTGATCGCCAGGTGCCGGCTCACCTCACCGCGCAGCACCCGGGGATCCTCTTCGCGGAACCAGGTCAGCTCGTCGTTGGCACACATCTGCCGAACCTGACCGAGGACCCGCTCGGCCGGACCACCGACGAAGACGTCCTTGGTGATGCCTATGTTGTGGTCGACCAGCGCCACCATCGCGTGCTCGGGGCCGCCGAGCTCGTCGTCGTAGGCGAAGGTGGCCAGGTACGAAGTCTGGTCGCCGTACACGTCGCCGTAGGCGTAGCTGCCGGTCAGCCGGACCCGGCCCAACCGGTCCGACCAGGGCGGCGCGGTCTTGCCGACCTTCACCGCGGCGGCGCCCGCCGCCTCCGGCACCAGCCGGGCGAAAACGGTACGGATGGTGGTCGCGGCGGCGGCGCGCCGGCGGGTGGTGGCGGCGAGAAAGCCGCCGACGAACTCCCGGACCGCGTCGGCCCGGTCCGTCTCCGCCACCGCGTACACGCTGCCGAGCAGGGCGGCGCCGAGCATCTCCGCGTCGAGGGCACACTCCAACTTGGTCACGTCACGGGCGGCGGCGAGCACCGCTTCGTAGGGGGTTTCAGGCGTGGCCATGAATCGACCCTACGCCGTGCTGCGGCGGCTGGCATCACCTGTGCGTTACATGTCGGGCACGCCGGGCGGGTGGACTCCGGCCCCGTCCAGCCAGGCGGTGGGCCGCGCTCCCACCGGGAGACCGGACGGGGTCCTCAGCGGTGGGACGACCGGGCACGGTCCAACGCGTCACGGGCGTCGGCGTGCGCCTGCAGGACCGCCCGGACCGGGGCGACGACCAGCCGGCGGGCAGTCTCGGCCACCACGTCGTACAGCCGGTCCTCGGCCCGTCTGCGGACCCGCCGGGCCGCCCACCCGGTCACCGGCCGGATCAGCAGACTGAGCAGAATCCCGCCGAGCAGGCCGCCGAGCAGCATCGCGGTCGGCACCGGCAGGACACCGACCGTCGGATAGTCGAGGGCGGGCAGACCCAGCGTACGGATGACGAAGCCGACCAGCAGCCAGCCGAGCCCGGCGGCGGCCGTAGCGGTGACCGCCCACTGCACCGCGCCGACCAGCCGCCACCACATCGGCTGCCGGTCCAGGCCCAGGTCGGCACCGCCGATCGCCCGGTCGAGAGCGTCCGGCAGCTCGGCCCGTTGCGACCGGGCGGCGGCGGCGACCGCCGCCGACCAGGGGGTCGGCAGCCGACTGCCGGCCTGCTCGGCGAGGCCGCGTACGGCCAGATCGACCGCGGCGCGCTGCGCGGCACTCGGTGCCGGCAACGAGGTGACCGGCACCGGTCCACCAGCCCCGGCCAGCGACGGCGGCCCCGGTCGATCGGGCGCGGTCACCGGCGCTGGCTGGTCGGCCGGGTCGATCCCGCCGGCCCGGCGGGAGCCGAGCAGGTGCAGCCGTAGCAGCGGATCCGGCCGCAGCCTGCGCCAGGCCCGGGTGAGCGGCCAGCCGGTCGCGGCCCCGGCCCGGTGCCGGTACGCCGAGTCGACGGCGTCGACCACGCTCGGCACCCCGGCCGCCGCTGCCAGCGCCAGGCTGAGCCGGCGCACCGTGCCACGGTTGATCTCCTCCTCGGTGTGTTCGCCGGCCGGGCCGACCAGTTCCGCCAGGCCGTCGGTGACCGAGTTCAGGTCACCGGAGAGTCGCCGCAGCGCCGCCTGCCGCTCGGCCACCGTGCCTTCCAACAGCCGGCGCAGCTCGGTCATCGCGGCCGGCACCAGCGCAGAGGTGGCCAGCAGCGGGACTCCGTCGAGCCCGTCGGCGTCGAGCAGCCGGCGCAGGTCGGCGAGCAGCCGGGGCAGCTCGGTCCGGTCCAGCCGGTCGGCGTGGTTGAGCACCACCACGGTGACGTCCCGGTTGCGATGGAACTCCCGCAGATAGCCGCGGTGGATCACCCGGTCGGCGTACTTCTGCGGGTCGACCACCCAGATCACCAGGTCGACCAGGCCGAGTAGCCGGTCGACCTCCAGCCGGTGTCCGTACTCGACCGAGTCGAAGTCGGGCAGGTCGAGCAGGACCAGACCGTGCAGCCCGGCCTCGTCGGTGCCGTCCAGGGCGCTCTCCCGGACGAACCGGTGCCGGGGCAGTACCCCGACCCAGTCCAACAGCCCGCTCGCCCCGTCGACCGCGCCCCACCCGCACGCGTGCGCGTACCCGGTGGTGGGCCGGCGTACGCCGACCGGAGAGAGGTCCCGCCCGGCCAGCGCGTTGAAGATGCTGGACTTGCCGCTGCCGGTGGCGCCGGCCAGCGCCACGACGGTGTGCTCCCGGGACAGCGCCAGCCGGGCCCCGGCCCGCTCGACCAGGGTGCGGGCGGCTCCGAGCCGGTCGTCGGGAATCCGACCGTCGGCGGCGCGCAGGAACCGCCCGAGCGCGTCGAGCCGGTCGACCAGCAGGTCGGCGTCCACCCGTGGGTTCCCTCGGACCAGGTGCCGGACCCGGTCGACGAAGCCGGTCACGCGACCGCTCCCGGCAGCGGTCCGGTCGCGCCGGGCAGGGTTTCCGGCAACCGGTACGGCGTACCGCCGCTCAACCCGGCGGCCGCCCGGGCCTGCTCGACCTCGACGGCTGCGGCGCGCAGCCGGTCGCCGGGCGCGGTGGCCGTGGCGTCAACGGCCTGCGGCGGGACACCGGCCGCTTCGATCAGCCGCAGGTAGCGGCCGGCCTCCTCGTCGAGCAGCGCCCGGATCCGGCGCAGCAGACCCTCCCGGGACCGGTTGGCGAGGTTGCGGATCGCCTGGTCGCCGAAGATCGCCTCGAGCACCTTCTGCGCCGCGACGGTGGTGCCGCCGGCGGCGGCGACCTCCAGCCCGGTCGGGATGAAGGCGGTCGAGGCGAAGACGGCGATCATGACGGCGAGCCCGGTGGCGTTCACCGCGTACGCGGCGGTGCGGGCGACGAACCGTTTGTCGCCGGCCTCGGTCCGGACCAGTTCGAGCACGTCGCGTTGCCAGTCGCGGACCAGCCGCTCGGCGCGCTCCGGCAGGTCGGCGGAGGGTCGGGCGAGGTCCGGGGTGAGTAGCGCGGCGCCGGCCGGGTGGGTCCGCCAGGCGAGGTGCGCGGCGTCGGCGGCCTCGGTCGCCGCGCCCTTGATCAGGGTGACCAGTTGTGACTCGATCGCGGTCCGCAGCTGGTTGGCGGGTGCCGGCCGGCCGGTGACGGCGCTGAGCACCCGGTCGCGGAGCCGCCCCACCCTGGCCTCCAGCGAGCGGAACAGTTCGCCGGTGCCGACGAAGTCCTGCCAGCGGCCAAGTACTTCGCCGCGGAGCAGCCGGCCGTCCTGCACCGCCTGCTCGGCGTTGCGGCTCGCGCTGCGGTACGCGGCGCGGACCCGGTCGGTCAAGGTACGGGCCGCGTCGAGTTGATCGTCGGCGGCGGAGGCCAGCCCTTCGACGGTCGGTGCCAGCGCGCTCAGCGCCCCGTCGAGGGACTGCCGGATCACCGCGGCGCGGGCGGCGGCGTCCCCGGCGAGCCGGCCGAACCATTCGCGCAGCGGCGCGGCGACGATCTCCGGCAGCAGCCCTTGGCCGCCGACCACCGTCTCCGGCACCACGAAGATCGGTACGTCGCCGAGGTCGTGGTCGGTGAGCATCTCCCGCAGGTGCGCGGTGATCTCGTCGACCGCCTCGGTCGGCACCCGGTCCAGGGCGAGCGCGACCATGGTCCCGCGCAGCTGCGCGGTCTGCAGCAGTTGCCAGGGGACCGCGTCGGCGTACCGGGCGGCGGTGGTGACGAACAGCCACAGGTCGGCGGCGGCGAGGAGTTGGACGGCGAGCGCCCGGTTGGCGTCGACCACCGAGTCGATGTCCGGCGCGTCGAGGAAGGCCAGCCCGGGGGGTAGCGCCGGCGCTGCGACGAGCTGCAGCGCGTCCGGGGCGTCGGTGGGGCCGGCGGTGCGGGTCAGGCCGGGCAGCAGCTCGCCCTGCCGGAACCAGCTGGCGTCCGCCGGGTGGCTGACCAGCACCGGGGACCGGGTGGTGGGCCGCAGTACGCCGGTGGCGCTGACCCGGGCCCGGACCATGCTGTTGACCAGGGTCGACTTGCCCGCACCGGTGGAGCCGCCGACCACCACCAGCAGCGGTGCGTCGAGTCGGGCGAGCCGGGGCAGTAGATAGTCGTCGAGCTGGGCGATCAGGCCGGTACCGACCTCGCGGCCCTCCTCGGCTGAGGGCAGCACGAGGGGGTACGCCATCGCCGCGATTGCGGAGCGTAGTCGATTGAGAGCAGCGGGAAGTTCGGGTGCGCCGGGGTTGGGCGCGGCCGGTCCGCCCTGCGTGGTCACGGGTAAAGCGTGCCCGATCAATGCATGCCAGACAACCTGAACCGGCCCGGCGTGGCTACCGATGACACTGTGTGCGACGGGGCCCGAGGGGGTATCGGTGCTGGTGGGGGCATGAGTTGCGCGGCTCAGACTCAACCTGACTTGACGGTGGCTGCGATCGTGGCAGTATTGAGTCAAGTCCACTCAACTTGTGGTGGGTGTACGGCGGGGCGGTGCCCCGGCACCTGCTCTACGAACGAAGCGAGGAAGCGACCATGGCACGTGCGGTCGGTATCGACCTGGGCACGACGAACTCCTGCGTCAGTGTGCTGGAGGGTGGTGAGCCTACCGTCATCGCCAACGCGGAGGGCTCCCGGACCACTCCTTCCATCGTCGCGTTCGCCCGCAACGGTGAGGTGCTCGTCGGCGAGGTCGCCAAGCGGCAGGCGGTGACCAACCCGGACCGGACGATCCGGTCGGTCAAGCGGGAGATCGGCACCAACTGGACCGTCGACATCGACGGCAAGAAGTACACGCCGCAGGAGATCTCCGCCCGTACCCTGATGAAGCTCAAGCGGGACGCCGAGGCCTACCTCGGTGAGCGGATCACCGACGCGGTGATCACCGTCCCGGCGTACTTCAACGACGCGCAGCGTCAGGCCACCAAGGAAGCCGGCGAGATCGCCGGGTTCAACGTGCTGCGGATCGTCAACGAGCCGACCGCGGCGGCCCTGGCGTACGGCCTGGACAAGGGCTCCAAGGAGCAGACCGTCCTGGTCTTCGACCTCGGTGGCGGCACCTTCGACGTCTCGCTGCTGGAGCTCGGCGAGGGCGTGATCGAGGTCAAGTCGACCAGTGGTGACAACCTGCTCGGTGGTGACGACTGGGACCAGCGGATCATCGACCACCTGGTGAAGACGTTCCGTGGCCAGCACGGCGTGGACCTCGCCCAGGACAAGATGGCGATGCAGCGGCTGCGGGAAGCCGCCGAGAAGGCCAAGATCGAGCTGTCCGCCGCCACCACGACCAGCATCAACCTGCCGTACATCACCGCCGGCCCGGCTGGGTCGGACGGTGCCCCGTCGGCGCCGCTGCACCTGGACGTCACGCTGACCCGCGCCGAGTTCCAGCGGATGACCCAGGACCTGCTGGACCGCTGCAAGGGCCCGTTCGAGCAGGCGATCAAGGACGCCAGCGTCAAGCTGGCCGACGTCGACCACGTCATCCTGGTCGGCGGGTCCACCCGGATGCCGGCCGTCTCCGACCTGGTCAAGCAGCTGACCGGCCGGGAGCCGAACAAGGGCGTCAACCCGGACGAGGTGGTCGCGGTCGGTGCCGCGCTGCAGGCCGGGGTGCTCAAGGGCGAGGTCAAGGACGTACTGCTGCTCGACGTGACCCCGCTGAGCCTGGGCATCGAGACCAAGGGCGGCATCTTCACCAAGCTGATCGAGCGCAACACCACCATCCCGACCAAGCGCTCCGAGGTGTTCACCACGGCCGACGACAACCAGCCGTCGGTGCTCATCCAGGTCTTCCAGGGTGAGCGGGACATCGCCGCGTACAACAAGAAGCTCGGCACCTTCGAGCTGACCGGGCTTCCGCCGGCGCCGCGCGGCGTGCCGCAGGTCGAGGTCGCCTTCGACATCGACGCGAACGGCATCGTCCACGTCAACGCCAAGGACCTGGGCACCGGCAAGGAGCAGTCGATGACGATCACCGGCGGCTCGGCGCTGCCGAAGGACGACATCGAGCGGATGATGCGCGACGCGCAGGACCACGCCGACGAGGACAAGCGACGTCGCGAGGAGGCGGAGACCCGCAACCTGGCCGAGCAGCTGCAGTGGCAGACCGAGAAGTTCCTCGCCGAGAGCGGCGACAAGCTGCCGTCGGACTCCCGCGACCAGATGAACGACGCGCTGGGCGAACTGCGTGGCGCGTTGGCCGGCAGCGACATCGAGGCGATCAAGTCCGCGCACGAGAAGCTGGCGCAGGTTTCCCAGCAGGCCGGCTCGCAGCTCTACGCCCAGCAGGCCGAGCAGCCGGGTCAGCCGGGCGGTGCCGGCGGCCCCGGCGAGCCCGGACCGGGCACCGCCGGACCGGGCGCCGCTGGGGCGTCCGCGTCGGGTGGCGCCGCCGGCGGGCCGGACGACGTGGTCGACGCGGAGATCATCGAGGACGACAAGAAGTGAGTCTTCGTCGAGGCCGAGGACCAGCGATGATCTTCCCTCGAACTGCCGCACGGAGCGAGGTAGCCACATGACGGAGAAGTCACGGGCCGCTGATCCGGCCGGCACCGGCCCGCCGAGGCGCCGCTCGGCACCGGTCGGGCAGGCGGACGGTGAAACCACCGAGCGCCTGGTGATCCGGGACAAACGCCGGATCGACCCGACCGGGACGCGGCCCCGGACCGCGCGGCACGCGGCGGCCGAGCCGACGGGTGCGGCACCCCCCACCGACCATCGTCCGACTGGGCGGCACGCCCGGTCGGGCACGGAGGAGGAGCCAGTGAGCGGGAAAGCCGACGACAGGTCCGCTGACGGGTCGGCCGCCAGCGACACCGGAAAGGACGAGCCGACCCGGTCCGCAACAGCGACGAGCACCGGGTCCGCGACCGGCACCGGGTCCGGCACCGACCGGGCCGTTCAGCCCGACTCGTCGGACACTGCCGTCGTCGACGAGCCGGTGGTCGGCGAAGTGGTGGAGCCGGCACCGGAGTCGGACGCCGAGGAGGCGGCCGGGGGCGTGGCCGGTTCCGGTCCGCTCGGCGCCGAGCTGGAGGCGCTCCGCGCCGATCTCGACGAACGCACCCGCGACCTGCAGCGGGTGACCGCCGAGTACGCCAACTATCGCAAGCGGGTCGAGCGGGACAAAGGGGTCGCCGCCGATCAGGCCACCGGTGCGGTTCTCGCCGCGCTGCTGCCGATCCTGGACGACCTGGACCGGGCGCGGGAGCACGGCGACCTGGTCGGCCCGTTCGGCGCCGTGGCCGAGCAACTCGGCGCGGCGCTGGGCAAGTTCGGGCTCACCGGCTTCGGTGAGAAGGGCGACCCGTTCGATCCCACCCAGCACGAGGCGGTCGCGCACCTGACCTCCGCCGAGGTCACCGAACCCACCTGCGTCGACGTGATGCGGCGGGGCTACCTGCTCGGGGACCGGCTGCTGCGGGCGGCACTGGTCGCTGTCGCAGACCCGGAATGACCGCCGCCGGTGGTCCACCGGCGAACATCACGGCCGGCGGCGGGACGCGGAGTGCGTCCCGCCGCCGGCACCGCGGTACCGGCCGCCGCGCGTGGGCCGGGCCCGCAGTGGACGGCCGGTCGTCCACCTGGCACCAGGGCGGTCAGGGTCGGGGTCCGGTGACGGACAGGAGGAGGACAGGGTGAGTTCCAAGGACTGGCTGGAAAAGGACTTCTACGCCGTGCTGGGGGTGCCCAAGACAGCCTCCGCCGACGAGATCAAGAAGGCGTACCGCAAGCTGGCCCGCGAGTTGCATCCCGACCACAACCCCGGCAACTCGGCCTTCGAGGAGCGGTTCAAGGCGGTGTCGGAGGCGTACAACGTGCTCGCCGACGATCGGCGGCGCAAGGAGTACGACGAGATGCGCTCGCTGTTCGGTTCGGGTGCGTTCCGCCGGGGAGCGCGTGGCGGCGGGCCGGGCTTCGACCCGGCCGACCTGTTCGGCGGCTTCGCTGGTGCCGGCGGTGCCGGCGACCGTCGGTTCGGCGGGGCCGGGTTCTCCGACATCTTCAGCTCGATCTTTTCCGGCGGCGGCGGGGGCGGGATGCGTACCCGTGGACCGGCCCGTGGCCGCGACGTCGAAGCCGAGGTGGTGCTGGACTTCGGCGCCGCCGTACGTGGCACGACGTTGCCGCTGAGCCTGCGGGCACCCGGGGTGTGCGACACCTGCCACGGCAACGGTGCCAAGCCAGGCTCGGTGCCGAGGACCTGCCCGACCTGTGCCGGGTCCGGGCTGACCACCCGCAACCAGGGGTCGTTCAGCTTCTCCGAGCCGTGCCGTGACTGCCAGGGGGTGGGCACGATCGTTGACGAGAAGTGCCCGGAATGTCACGGCTCCGGTGGGGTGACCAAGACCCGGACGCTGAACGTCCGCTTCCCACCCGGCGTGGCGGACGGCCAGCGGATCCGGTTGGCCGGGCGGGGCGAGCCGGGCGACCGGGGTGGCCCGGCCGGTGACCTGTACGTGCTGGTCAAGGTCCGCAACGACGAACTGTTCGGGCGGACTGGCGACGATCTCACGTTGACCGTGCCGATCACCTACGCCGAGGCGGTGCTCGGCACCGACCTGCGGGTCCCGACCATGGACGGGGCAGTCACCTTGCGGGTGCAACCAGGTACGCCGAGTGGGCGTACCTTGCGGGCGCGTGGCAAGGGTGTGCCCCGCCGGGACGGCACCACCGGCGATCTTCTGGTGACCGTCGAGGTCGTCGTTCCGGCTACCGTGGACGAGTCGGCACAGGCCGCCCTGCGGACCTTCGCGGAGCACACCCCCGCTGCCGACCGGGAACGTCTCGCCGCCCGGCTGCGTCGCAACGAGGAGCAGGCCGCCGGGTCGCCGCGAGGGACAGACGGGAGGTGAGTGAGGGGTGGACGAGGAGCTGCTGATCACGTTCGAGGCCGCCTCCGACGCCAAGGTCCTGATCATCTCGGTGGCGGCGCGGATGGCCGGCATGCATCCACAGACGCTGCGCCAGTACGACCGGCTGGGCCTGGTACAGGCCGGCCGGGCGGCCGGCGGCGGCCGCCGGTACAGCGTCCGGGACGTGGTGCTGCTGCGCGAGGTCCAGCGGCTCAGCCAGGACGACGGCGTCAACCTGGCCGGCATCAAGCGGATCATCGGGCTGGAGCAGCTCGTCGGCGACCTGCAGCAGCAGGTCGACGGGTTGCGCGCCGAGCTGGCCGAGGCGTACCAGCGGATCGCCGGGCTGGAGTCGGTCGGCCCGTACCCGCGACGTGACCTGGTCCCGACCAGCCGCACCTCGACCGCCCTGGTGGTGTGGCGGCCCCAGCGCCGGGACCGGCCGGCCCGCCCAGGTTCCGAGCAGACCGGCTAGCCGGCCCTGCGGACCGGCCACCAGGCGCGGTGACCGAGCAGGCTCAGCACCGCCGGGGCGAGCACCACCCGGATCACCGTCGCGTCGATGACCACGGCGGTGGCCAGCCCGATGCCGATCATCTTGACCAGGGTGTCGTCGATCCACACGAAGCTGAGGAAGACCACCGCCATGATCGTCGCCGCAGCGGTGATCACCCGACCGGTGCCGGCCAGCCCGGCCACCACCGCCGCACCCGCGTCGCCGCTGCGGCGGTACTCCTCGCGGACGGCGGAGAGCAGGAACACCTCGTAGTCCATCGACAGTCCGAACAGCACGGCGAAGAGCAGCATCGGCACCACGGACATGATCGGCACCGGGCGGTCGACACCGATCAGCTCCAGCCCCCACCCCCACTGGAAGATCACCACCAGTACGCCGTACGCGGTGCCGATGGACAGCAGCGCCAGCACGGCGGCCTTGACCGCGATCAGCGGCGCCCGGAACATCGCCACCAGCAGCAACCCGGCCGCGATGATCACCGCGAGCACCACCCAGGGCAGTCGGTCGGCGACCGCGTCCGCGATGTCGATCATGAACGCGGTGGTGCCGGCGATCAGCACCTCGGTGCTGTACCGGTCGAGCGCCGCCGGGCCGATGTCGGACCTGACCCGGTGCACCAGGTCGGCCACCCGGTCGTCCTGGGGCGCGTACCGGGGCACCACGGTAAGTAGCGCGACCTGACCGTCGGCGCTGAGCTGGGCCGGGGTGACCAGTTCGACCGCCGGGTCCGCGGCGAGTCGGCGGGCGAGACCGTCGGACGCGTCGGCTGCCTCCGTCGCCGAAAGCGCCGCCGGGACCGGTACGGCGAGCACCAACGGCCCGTTCCAGCCCGGCCCGAAAGCGGCGGCCACCCGGTCGTACGCCTGCCGCTGCGGCCAGTGCGCCGGCTGGTTGCCGTCGTCCGGGGTGCCGAGCCGCAGCGTGAACACCGGAGCGGTGATGACGAGCAGCAGCAGGGTCGCACCGACGGCGTACGCCAGCCGGTGGCGCTCGACGTGGCGCCCCCACGCCGGCCAGCGGCCGGTGGCGCCGGTGGCGCCACCTCGTTCGCCGGTGGGGGTCGCCCGACCGGCTGGGCGTCGCCGGAGCCGGCCCGCGTCGACCCGGCCGCCGAGCAGCCCGAGGACCGCCGGTAGCAGGGTCAGCGCCGCCGCCATCGTCGCGGTCACGGTCAACGCGCCGGCCAGCCCCATCGCCCCGACGAACGGGATGCCGGTGAACAGCAGCCCGAGGATCGCCACCACGACCGTACCGCCGGCGAACAGCACCGCGTGTCCGGCGGTGCCGGCGGCCCGGCCGGCGGCGGTGACCGGGTCGGTGGTTCCGTCGGCCAGGGCCGCGCGGAACCGGGTGACGACGAAGAGCGCGTAGTCGATGCCGGCGCCCAGGCCGAGCATCACCGCGACGATCGGTGCGGAGCTGGGGATGTCCACCGCCGCTGCGGCGATCAGCACCAGCGCGGTGCCGGCGGCGAGGCCGACCAGGGCGACCAGGATCGGTAGTCCGGCCGCGACCACCGAGCCGAAGGAGACCAGCAGCACCACGGCGGCGGCGGCCAGGCCGACGAGTTCGGCGCTGCCGGTGGTCGGCTCGAACGCGACGTCGACGACCAGGCCGCGGAAGTCGACGTCGATGCCGGCGGCGCGGGCCGGCGCGACCGCCGCGTCGAGTCGCTGGTACGCCGTCGGGCCGAGCTCGCCGGCGTGCCGGTCGTAGCGGACGGTGCTGGTGGCGGTGCGACCGTCCGGGCTGAGCAGCCCGCCGGAGGTGGGGTCGGTGGCGTCGGGCAACGGGTTGCCGGCGTCGACGACGGACGGCTGCTGACGGATCGCCCCGACGGCGGCGGTGATCGCGGCGGCGCGGTCGGCCTCGCGCAGGTCACCGTCGGCGGCGTGCCAGACGATCTCGGCGCTGTCCGCGCCGTACGCCGGAAAGTGCCGTTGGATCAGGTCGGCGGCGCGTTGCGACTCGGCGCCGGGCACCCGGAAGTCGTTGACGAAGCTGCCGCCGGTGAGCTGGCCGATGCCGACGAGAGCGACGGCGACCAGCAACCAGGCCGCGATGGTGTGCCAGGGCTGGGCGGCGCAGGCCCGGCCGAGTCGTTCCAGCGTGCGTTCCATGTCACCAGCATGACTGCAGTCAGTGCAAAATTGCAACAAGTGAAGTTTGGCCTGCTCGCGGCGTAAGGTGTCTGCATGCCGACCGAACCGGGCCTGCGCGAGCGCAAGAAGGAACGCACCCGGGCGGCACTGATCGAAGCGGCGGCCGACCTGTTCGACCGCAAGGGCTACGACGAGACGACCGTCGCCGAGATCGCCGCCGCGGCCGAGGTCTCCACCCGGACCTTCTTCAGCTACTTCCGGACCAAGGAAGAGGTCCTCTTCGCGGACAATGCCGAACGCCTGCGCCTGGCCCAGACCGAGATCCGGCTCCGGCATCCCGGCGAAAGCCCGGCCGACGTGCTGCTGCGTACCGCCCAACGGATCTTCGCCACCAGCACCTTCTCGAACCAGCTGTTCGCCCGGCTGGCGCCGGTCCGGGTCCGGATGATCCTGGCCAGCCCGGCGCTGCAGGGCTACGCGCTACGGCTGCTGCTCAGCGGGCAGACCGAGCTGGCCCGCGGGCTGCACGAATCCTTCCCGGACGAGCTCGACGAGGTCACCGCCGCGGCGATGGTCGGATCGTTCGTCGGCGCGCTGGTCGCGGTGATGATGCAACTCCTCGCCGACCTGCCCGAACCGGAGCAGGCGATCCTGGTCGACCAAGACCAACTGCTGGCCGGCCTGCAGCGGGCGATGCAGGTCGCGGTCGCGGGACTCGCCGACGCTAGCTGAGCCGGCGGGACTTGCGGACCAGGCCGCCCTCGCACCAGTCGTGGTAGTCGAACAGCTGCGGCTTGGCCAGCAGCACCCGGGTGTTGTGCGCCCAGACCGACATCAGCTCGTCGCCGTCCTGCTCGGCCTGCTCGACCAGCTTGCGCAGCCGCCGTTTCGGGTGGGCGCGGAAGTTGGTCCGGATACCGTCCGCCGCGTAGATGTAGAGGCAGTGCAGCGCGAACCGGCGGGCCGGACAGGTCGAATCCATCGCCAGGTCGAACAGCGTGGTGATCAACCGGTCACCGGAGACGAGCAGGTCCCAGTCCTGCGGCATCGACTGCAGCGGGACCGAGTCCGGCTGGTACGCCCAGGCGCGCAGCTCGGCGGGCGACGGATCCACCGGGTTGGCGAAGCCGCGGAACGCCGACTCTTGCACGCTCAACGGGGACCCTCCCGTTCGCGGCCGACAGGGCACAATCGGCCCCGGGCCTACCACTAGCTACTGCCGCGCCACGGTAGCGTGTCGGAGGGTGATCGGGGAAGTCCCTCATTGTGCCATTCACGAAGCCGGTACGTGTTGGTCCACTTCCGTCAGGTGATCTCTGCTGGCCGCGAGGGGTGCGCGTCGCCCCCGCAGTCGACGCTTGAACCAGCGGGAATCCGGAATCCGGGCCAGCACCGGTCCGGTCACCACGGTGATCAGCACGTACGCGGTGGCCAACGGCGCGAGCGCCGGCTCGATACCGGAGCTGGCGACCGCCAGGCCGGCGATCACGATAGAGAACTCCCCACGCGGCATCAGCGCCAGCCCGGCCCGCCACCGACCGGGAGCGGCGATGCCGGCCCGCTTGGCGGCCAGGTAACCGGTCAGCACCTTGGTGCACATCGTCACCACCGCCAGCCCGAGGGCCGGCAGCAGTACCGGCGGGATGTCCCGGGGGTCGGTCACCAGCCCGAAGAAGACGAAGAAGACCGAGGCGAACACGTCCCGCAGCGGGGTGAGCAGTTCGGTGGCGCTGTGCGCCACCGGCCCGGACAGCGCGATGCCGACCAGGAACGCGCCGACCGCCGCGGAGACCTGCAGTTCGGCGGCGATCCCGGCGACCAGCAGGGTCAATCCGAGTACGCCGAGCAGCAACGCCTCCGGGTCGCGTACCGACAGCAGAGCGGAGATCCGGTGGCCGAACCGGACCGCGACCAGCAGCACGACGGTGACCGTGGTGACCGCTACCGCGACCGCCACGCTGCCGGCGGCGAGCCCGGCGCCGATCAGCACCGCGCTGAGCACCGGCAGGTAGAACGCCATCGCCAGGTCCTCGACGACCAGGATCGACAGGATGACCGGTGTCTCCCGGTTACCCAGCCGGCCCAGGTCGCCGAGCATCTTGGCGATCACGCCGGACGACGAGATCCAGGTGATCCCGCCGAGCACCACGGCGGCCGTCGGCCCCCAGCCGAGCAGCAGGGCGAACGCGACTCCCGGCAGCGCGTTGAGCAGCGCGTCGATCAGGCCGGCCGGTGCCGCCCGGCGCAGGTTGCCGACCAGCTCGCTCGCCGAGTACTCCAGCCCGAGCATCACCAGCAGCAGCACCACGCCTATCTCCGCCCCGACGGCGAAGAAGTCCTGGATGTCATGCAGCGGGAGCAGCCCGCCGTGACCGAACAGCAGCCCGGCGAGCAGGTAGAGCGGAATCGGGGACAGCCCGTAGCGCCGGGACAGGCGGCTGAGCAGCCCGAGGAGCAGCAGCAGCGCGCCGAGTTCGATCAGCAGCAGTGCGCTGTCGTGCATGGCCGGGTCAGCCGGCCGGGTCGTCGTTGGCGAGGATGCCGCCGACGCCGTCCAGCCCGGACCTGGTGCCGACGACCACCACCACGTCGCCGGCGGCGAACCGGAACTCCGGCCCGGGGGAGGCCAGCACCTCCCGGTTGCGCAGCACCGCCACGATCGACGCCCCGGTGCGGGTCCGCGTCTTGGTGTCGCCGAGGGTACGGCCGACGAACGGCGAGCCGGCTGAGATCGGTACCTGCTCGGTGAGCAGCCCGGCGGCCTGGTCGCGCAGCCCGGCGAGCTGGCTGAGCATCAGCGACGCGCCGAGGATGTCGGCGAGCGCCTCCGCCTCGTCGTCGGTCAGCGGGATGTCGGCGTCACAGGCATCCGGATCGTCCCGGTCGTAGAGGACGAGGTCCCGACGCCCTGACCGGTGACTCACCACGCCGATCCGTCGGCCTGACTCGGTCATCAGGTCGTGGCGTACCCCGATGCCGGGGAGATCGACCTGTTCCACACGTGCGCGCACACCGTCCACGCTACGCCGCCACGGGCCGACCGGTCGCGCCGCGTCCCGGCAGACTGGTGCGGACGCGGTGCCGAATCGGCCCAGGCGTGGTCGCCGGACCGGGCGGTTGTGGGGCGTGGACGGAAGGAGACGGCGGATGCGACGTCGGGCAGGCGGGTCCGTCACGGCCATCGGTCTGTCGGCCCTGCTGATCCTCACTGGGTGTTCGATCGGCGACATCCGCCGGCCACCTCCAGACCGCGCGACCCCGTCGACCGACGCGACGGTGCCTGTCGGCGGGCCCGCCGTCGAGGTACGCCCGATGCAGGTGCCGGCCGGCTACACCGCCCCGTTCATCGCGTTCGACGACGCCAACCACGGGTACACCTACTTCCACGGATGCGGCACGTCGGTGGGCACCGGGGCGCCGGCGAGTTGCCCGGCACTGCTCTACGCGACCTCCGACGGCGGCCGGTCCTGGCAGCGTCGGGAGCATCCGGACCCGGCGGCGAGGGAGCATTCGATGCTGGTCGGGTACGGCAGCCTGGTCATCGCGGCTGGCGCCGCCTGGTACCGGTTCGTCGACGGGGGTGCGACCTTCACCCGGTCGACCAGATCGGACGGGTCGATGCCGCCGGAGTTCGCCAGTTGGGACGGGCCGTACCAGGTGTGCTGCGAGACCGATCCGGTGGCGCGGGTCGTCGAGGTGACCGAGCAAGGGATGGTCCCGTTGGCGCAGCAGCCGCCGATCCCGGTGGTGCAGACCGTCGGCCACATCGGCGACAAGCTGACCGTCGTCGGACTGCACGAGGGCCGGCTGCATGTGGCGTTCGGCGCGCCGGTGGCGACCGACGATGACGGCGGCGGTGGGCCCGGGGTGCGCTGGCTGTGGCGCACCGACGCGGTCACCGTCGCGGATCCGGAGCGGATCCGTCGGTTCGTCGTAGAGACGACGCCGTCGGGCGGTTACTGGCTGATCGGCGAGCCGGTGCCCCTGCCGGGTGAGTTTCCGCTCGTCTGGCGGGCCGATTGGGGTCGGCTGGAGCCGGTGCCGGTCCACGACCCGCCGCCGGACGTGGTGGTGTCGGTGCTGCCGGACGGTGGCCGGCTGCTGGTCACCACCCGTACCGGTGTCTGGTCGGTCGGCTCCGACGGCCGCTTCGAGCCGGTCGACTGGCCGGTGCAGGGCGCCTACCTGACCCGGCTGTGGGACGGGACGGTGCAGGCGGTCCGACCGGACGGAGCGGTGCTGCTCAACGTGCGGCAGCCGTCGGGTGCCGGGTGGGTGGAGATCTCCTGGGAACCGTACGGGCGGTAGCCCGGTGCGGGTCGGGCTTCGGCGGTCGACTCGTCGATCGGAGTTGAGTGGAATAGACTCAAGTCTGGTGGTGTCCTCATCAGTGGACCAACCTGCCGTACAGGGGAGCACATGAACGCCGAACGTCTGACCACGAAGAGTCGCGAAGTCATCACCGCCGCGGTCGCCATCGCCAACCAGCGGGGCCACGCCACGGTCGAACCGTGGCATCTGCTGCTCTCCCTGCTGGACACCGGCGGCTCGACCGCCGCCGGCCTGCTGCGGGCCGTCGGCGCCAACCCGGTGGAGATCCGCCGGTCCGCCGTACGGACCGTGGAGAACCTGCCCGCCGCGCGCGGCTCCAGCGTCGCCGAGCCGAGCCTGTCCCGCGAGTTCGCCAACGCGATCGGCGCGGCCGAGCAGATCGCCCGCCCACTCGGCGACGAGTACACCTCCACCGAGCACCTGCTGGCCGGCCTGGCCCGAGTCGGCGGCGCAGTCGCCCAACTGCTCAAGAGCGCCGGTGCCACCGAGGAGAACCTGGTCGCCGCGTTCCCGTCGGTGCGCGGCGGCGACCGTCGGGTCACCACCGCCGACCCGGAGCAGACCTACCAGGCCCTGGAGAAGTACGGCGTCGACCTGACCGCCAGCGCCCGCGACGGCAAGATCGACCCGGTGATCGGGCGGGACGCCGAGATCCGCCGGGTGATCCAGGTGCTGTCCCGGCGTACCAAGAACAACCCGGTGCTGATCGGCGAACCCGGCGTCGGTAAGACCGCGATCGTCGAAGGGCTCGCCCAGCGAATCGTCGCCGGCGACGTACCCGAGTCGCTGCGCGACAAGCGGCTGGTCTCCCTCGACCTCGGCGCCATGGTCGCCGGTGCGCAGTACCGGGGGCAGTTCGAGGAGCGGCTCAAGTCGGTCCTGGAGGAGATCAAGAGCTCCGACGGCCAGGTGATCACCTTCCTCGACGAGCTGCACACGGTGGTCGGTGCCGGCAAGGGCGAAGGCTCGATGGACGCCGGCAACATGCTCAAGCCGATGCTGGCCCGGGGCGAGCTGCGGATGGTCGGCGCGACCACCCTCGACGAGTACCGCGAACACATCGAGAAGGACCCGGCGTTGGAGCGGCGGTTCCAGCCGGTGCTGGTCGGCGAGCCGACCGTGGAGGACACCATCGGCATCCTGCGCGGGCTCAAGGAACGCTACGAAGTGCACCACGGCGTACGGATCACCGACGCTGCGCTGGTCGCCGCCGCCGGCCTGTCCGACCGCTACATCACCGACCGGTTCCTGCCGGACAAGGCGATCGACCTGGTCGACGAGTCCGCCTCCCGGCTGCGGATGGAGATCGACTCCCGGCCGGTCGAAGTCGACGAAATCGAACGGGCCGTCCGCCGGCTCGAGATCGAGGAGATGGCGCTGGCCAAGGAGCCCGATCCGGGCTCGGCGCAGCGGCTGGAGCGGCTGCGCCGCGAGCTGGCCGACAAACGTGAGCAGCTGACCGCGCTCAGTGATCGCTGGCAGCTGGAAAAGGGACACATCACCCGGATCTCCACCGCCCGCGAGGAGCTGGAGCGCCTCGGCGGCGAGGCGGAGCGGGCCGAACGCGACGGCGAGCTCGAGCGCGCCGCCGAGCTGCGGTACGGCCGGATCCCGGCGCTGCAGGGCGAGCTCGCCCGCGCCGAGACCGAGCTGGCCGCGCTGCAGGCCGACGGCGCGATGCTCAAGGAGGAGATCGGCGCCGACGACATCGCCGCCGTCGTCGCCGCCTGGACCGGCATCCCGGCCGGCCGACTGATGGAGGGCGAGACCGCCAAGCTGCTGCGGATGGAGTCCTCGCTGGGCGCCCGGGTGGTCGGTCAGGCCACCGCCGTCACCGCCGTCTCCGACGCGGTTCGTCGGGCCCGCGCCGGGGTCGCCGACCCGGACCGGCCGACCGGCAGCTTCCTCTTCCTCGGCCCGACCGGCGTCGGCAAGACCGAGCTGGGCAAGGCCCTGGCCGAGTTCCTCTTCGACGACGAGCGGGCCATGGTCCGCATCGACATGAGCGAGTACGCCGAGAAGCACTCGGTGGCCCGGCTGGTCGGTGCCCCACCCGGCTACGTCGGGTACGAGGAGGGCGGTCAGCTGACCGAGGCGGTACGCCGCCGGCCGTACTCGGTGATCCTGCTCGACGAGGTGGAGAAGGCCCACCCGGACGTCTTCGACGTGCTGCTGCAGGTGCTCGACGACGGCCGGCTCACCGACGGGCAGGGCCGTACGGTGGACTTCCGCAACGCGATCCTGATCCTCACCTCCAACCTCGGCTCGACGCTGATCAACGACCTGACGTTGACCGAGGAGCAGCGCCGCGACGCGGTGCTGGCCGTGGTCCGGGCGCACTTCAAGCCGGAGTTCCTCAACCGGCTGGACGACATCGTGGTCTTTGCCATGCTCAGCGGCGCGGAGCTGCGGTCGATCGTGGACATCCAGCTGGATCGGATGCGGCGGCGGCTGGCCGACCGCCGGCTGACCCTGGACGTCGACGAAGCCTCCCGCAGCTGGCTGGCTGAGCACGGCTACGACCCGATCTACGGGGCCCGGCCGCTGCGTCGACTGGTCCAGTCGGCGATCGGCGACCAGCTGGCCAAGGCGCTGCTGGCCGGCGAGATCCGCGACGGCGACACCGTCCGGGTGCAGCTCGCCGACGACAAGGAAGGGCTGGCGGTGCAGGCCGGCTGATCGGCGTCGATGCAGTCCAGTTGAGTGACGTCGATCTCCCGGCCCGTCGGCGCGGGCCGGGTTCGGCGGTGAAACACGAGGTCGACGCGGCCTCGTTTGCCCCATGTGACTGGCGGGGTACCGCTACGGTGATCTTCCGAAGCTTTCGGGAAGGAGAGCCGTGTCGGATCCGAATCCGGCCGCGCCACCGGTCAAGGCGCGGCCGAGCACCGTCACCATTTCGAGTTACCTGCTGTTCCTGATCGCCGCGCTGCAACTGGTCGGCCTGATCGTCGCGCTGTCGGTGATGGGCACGATGCAACAGGTCTACGAGGACGCCTACGCCGGCACCGACTTGGAGGCCGCCAGCACCATCACGACGGTCTCCATGATCGCCGGGGCGATCTTCGGTCTGCTGGTCGCCGCCGGCCTGGTGGTGCTGGCGCTGCTCAACAACCGGGGCAAGAACCCGTCCCGGATCGTCACCTGGGTGCTCGGCGGCATCTTCCTCTGCTGCTCCGGGGGCGGGCTCGCGCTCGGAGCGGCGGGTAGTGCGCTGCCCACCGGCCCGACCAGCACCGACCCGAACATGCCGGACCCGGCGCAGGTGCAACGGGATCTGGAGGCCGCGCTGCCCGGCTGGTACGAGCCGGTCAACCTGTTGCTCGGCGTCGTGACCGTGCTGGCGCTGCTGGCCGCGCTGATCCTGCTGGCGCTGCCGCCGTCGAACGACTTCTTCCGTAAGCCCGCCGTGGCCTGGGAGCCGCCGGTGCCGGGCGGCGGGTACGGCGTACCGCCGATGCCGGGCGGCAACTACCCGAGCTACCCCGCCGCCCCCGGCGCACCGCCGGCTGCCGGCCCGCCGCCGCCGGCCACCCCGCCCGGTCCGCCGCCGACCCCTGGCGCGCCGCCGGCTGCCGGGCCGCCGGAGAATCCGCCCGGCAACCCCCCACCGCCGAGCAGCTGACGATCAGTCGATCACCGGGTCGGTCCGCCTGGGGCGGGCCGACCCGCGCCGGTACGGGGAGACCCGGTCCTCGTAGGAGGTGACGACGTGGGGGACAAGCCTGCCCTGCGTACCGCACTGGTCACCGGGGCCACCGCCGGCCTCGGTGCCAGCTTCGCCCGTCGGCTCGCCGCCGACCGGTACCGGCTGGTGCTGGTCGCCCGTGACCGGCAGCGGCTCACCACGTTGGCGGACGAGCTGGCCGACCGGCACGGCGTGACCGTCGAGGTGCTCGACGCCGACCTGGCTACTGACGGTGGAGTGACCGCCGTGGCCGACCGGCTGCGGTCCGCTGACGCACCGGTCGACCTGCTGGTCAACAACGCGGGCATCGGTCTGAACCGGTCGTTCCGGCGCACCGATGAGGCGGACGAGCTGCGGCTGCTGCGGCTCAATGTGGAGGCGGTGCTGCGGTTGACGCATGCCGTCCTGCCCGGCATGGTGCAACGCCGACAGGGCAGAGTGATTAATGTCTCGTCGGTGGCGGGCTTTGGTCCGTTAGCAGCTGGTTCGACCTATTCGGCGAGCAAGGCCTGGGTGACGAACTTCAGTGAGTCGATCGACATGTCGGTCCGCCACCTCGGGGTGCGGGTGATGGCGCTGTGCCCGGGCTACGTCCGCACCGAGTTCCACGAACGCGCCGGCATCCGGACCTCCGGCTCGCCGACCTGGCTGTGGCTGCGGGCCGACGACGTGGTCTCCGATGGTCTGCGGGACCTGGCCAGGGGGCGGGCGGTGAGTGTCCCGGACTGGCGCTACAAGGCGCTCGCCACTGTGGTGCGTCACGCTCCGCATGGACTGCTCCGGTTGGCGGTCGGGCGTCCGAAGGGTGGCGAGTGAGCCGAAGAGCGTATCAGCGGGTACGTCGCTGCGCTGGTTGCCGCGTTGACCAGGGATTTCGTGGTGTATGACCAGGTAGCGAGGTGGATGGTGGATATCGGCGAGTTGCCGGGCCGGCGCATGGGGACCCAGTGACGGGCAGTACTCTTTGTGACATGGGGAACCACGACGACCTGCGCAAATTCATCACTGACCTGGCCGTGGTGCACGGCAGGGTGGTGTTGTCGTCAGGTCGCGAGGCTGACTGGTACGTCGACCTGCGGCGGGTGACGCTGCACCACGCCGCCGCACCGCTGGTGGGACGGGTGCTGCTCGATCTCACCGCGGACTGGGAGTACGAGGCGGTTGGTGGCCTGACGTTGGGAGCGGACCCGGTGGCTCTGTCCATGTTGCACGCCGCTGCGGCGGAGCAACGGCGACTGGACGCCTTCGTGGTGCGCAAGGCCGGCAAGACGCACGGACTCCAGCGACGGATCGAAGGGCCGGACGTGGCCGGCCGGCGGGTGCTGGCAGTGGAGGACACCTCGACGACCGGCGGGAGCGTACTGACCGCCGTCGAGGCGTTACAGGAGGCAGGAGCTGAGGTGGTCGGCGTGGCGGTGATCGTCGATCGTGGGGCCGGTGACGCGGTTCGGGCAGCCGGACTGGCCTATCGGGCCGCCTATACGTTGGCTGACCTCGGCCTTCCGGCCTAAAAGTTTGCCGATTCGGATCTGCTGATATGCAGGCGGATCGATGCTGTTTGGTGGAAGGATGGGTTTCGTGGGAACTGCGTTGGCTGAAATGACCATGCCTCAAATCTCGCCGCTTGCCGGCGAGCCGATCGAACGCGCGGACGCGGAGCGACTCGCTGGAGTCCTCAAGGCGCTCGCCGACCCGGCCCGACTCAGGCTGCTCAGCCTGATCCAGTCGGCGCCGGAAGGCGAGGCCTGCGTCTGCGACCTCACTGCTCCGCTGGGGCTCTCCCAGCCGACGGTGAGCCACCACCTGCGTATCCTCACCGAGGCCGGCTTGCTGGAGCGGGAGAAGCGCGGAGTGTGGGCTTACTACCGGCTGGTGCCGACCGCGATCGCCACGATCGCGGATCTGCTGACCCCGCCGCGTAAGCGCGCCACCAAGAAGGCACGCTGACCTGACGGCACCTTGCCTGGTCGACTCGCGGAGGCGGAGCTGCCAGGCAAGGTGCCCAAGGTTTACGGAGGTCGCCGCGTGACGTACGTCGCTGGCGATCTGCGGGACCAGCTTGCCCACGTCGGCCACGACGTGGTGCGCGCCGGTCTCGTCGTGGGCTCCGGTGGCAACCTTTCCGCCCGCCTGCCGGGCGGCGATGAATGCTGGGTAACCGCGTCCGGCACCTGGCTGGACCGGCTCGTCCCGGCATCGTTCGTCCGGGTGCGGATCGCGGACGGCTGCACGCTGCCCGACAGCGACTCCACGCTGTCCGGCGACTCGCCGCTGTCGTCCGACGGCCGGCAGGCCCGGCCGACCAGCGAGCTGGCGCTGCACCTGGCGGTCTACCGTGCCCGCCCCGACGTCCGCGCCATCGTGCACCTGCACCCGCAGAGCATGCTGCTGCTGGACGCGCTCGGCGTACCGATCCGGCTGGTCACCACCGACCATGCCTTCTACCTGCGGCGCGTCGTCACCGTGCCGTTCGCGCCGCCCGGCGGGCTGCGACTCGCTTCCGCCGCCGCCGACGCGGCCGCCGACGGCACCAACTGCCTGATCCTGTCCCGGCACGGGTGCTCCGTACTGGCCGGGTCGGTGGAGCTCGCCCACAAACGGGCGGTCAACCTGGAAGAGGCCGCCCGGCTCACCTACCGGGCGCTGGCCATCGGCCGGCTCGACGAGCTGACGCCGCTGCCGGCCGACTACCTCGACCAGCTGCCGGACGCGGAGCACGGCACCGTCTGACCCACCGGTGGACCGGACCGACCTGCTCGGCCAGTTGGCCAGTGGAGCTCAGTGGTGGGTCGGCAGCTGCGGCGACTCCTCCTGGGTGACATCGACCGCCGCGCGGCGCAACCGGCGCTGCTCGAGGACGACCATCGCGGTGACGATGACGACCCCCAGCACCAGCAGCAACGCCACCGACAGCACATTGCCGTCGGGGGCGAGCAGCCCGCGATCCTCGGTCTGCCACGGCCACAGCGCCCGCAGGCTGCCGACGATCACGCCGGTCATCACCGCGAGGGTGACCCGCCGGTGGTGCTCCAACAGGTACTGCAGCAGCTTCACGAACAGCGTCAACCCGACGAGCATGCCGAGGGCGAAGACCGCCAGGTAGCCGACGTCGCGGTCGTTGACCGCCTCGATGGTCGGCTCGTAGAGCCCGACGGTCAGCAGCAGGAACGAGCCGGACACGCCCGGCAGCACCAGCGCGCAGACCGCGACCGCGGCGGCCAGCAGCACCACCACCGGGTTCGGGTCGATGCTGGCCGACGGCAGACCGGTCAGCACGAACGCCGCGACCCCGGCGGCGACCACCGCGAACACGTCCCGGCCGCGCCACGGCCGGCCGATCATCGAGACCGGCACCAGCACCGAGGCCAGCACCAGGCCGAAGAACAGTCCTCGGGTCTGCTCCGGGTACTCCTCCAGCATCGGCTCCAGGAGCCGGGCGGCGAGCAGCAGACCGGGCAGCATGCCCAGCGCCAGCGGGATGATCACCTCCCAGTGCACCTGCCGGAACTGCTCCCGGCTGCGGGTCCAGCCCTGCTTACGGGGCACGTCGGTGACCGCGTACCGGACCGCGCTGATCAGGTGCCCGGCCGAGGCGATGAGCCGCTCGTACACGCCGGTGACCAGGGCGATGGTCCCGCCGCTGACCCCGGGGACGGCCTCCGCCACCCCGATCGCGGCACCCCGGAACACATGGCCGACACGTTCGCGCACTGACATTTGCAGAACCATACCGGGCCAGTGTTCACAGTCGGGGGTCGACCGGTTCGGACTCGCAGGCGAGCACCGCGAAGACCAACTCGTGCCGGCGCCACAGCGGTGCGCCGGCGGCCAGCAGATCCAGTGCGGCCAGACCGAGCCCGTGTTCGCGCAGCGCCATCGACCGCTTGCGGCCCAACGACCGCCGGCGCAGCTCAGCCAGCCGCTCCGGTTCGGTGTACTCCGGACCGTAGATGATCCGCAGATACTCCCGGCCCCGGCATTTGACGCCGGGCTGCAGCAGCCGGCCGGTGCCGCTGCGGGCAGTCAGTCCGGCGTACGGCTTGACCACCATGCCCTCACCGCCGGCCGCCGTCAGCTCCGACCACCAGTCGGTGGCGTCGTTCACCGCCGCGTCGTCGGTGAGGTCGACCACCCGCCGTCGGGTGGTGGTGAACAGCTGCGGATCGGCCGCCACCAGCGCGTCCGCGCACTCCAGGTGCCAGCCGTGGTCGCGGTCGGCGTACGAGCGGCCGTCGGCGGCCAGCACCGCGAACGGTGCCAACGTCACCGCGTCCGGGTCACCGACGTACGCCCGGTAGGCGTCGGCGTACCGGTCGACGTCGCCGGCCCGGCGGGCCAGCCGCTCGCGCAGCTGCCCGACCGGCAGGCCCCGAACGGCGGCGGCGTCGAGCGCGTCCAACGCGGCGGGCAGCGCGGCTTTGCCGGCGGCGGCGACGCTGGCGTACTGGTCGCGGATCAGCCCGAGCGCCTTCGCCGACCAGGGCAGCAGCTCGCAGTCGAGCAGCAGCCAACCGGCCGGCCCAGCGCCGGTGGCCAGCCGCTGCCACAGCCCGGCCGCCTCGGCCGCCGCCCGGATCCGGGACAGCAGCGCGTCGGTCCGCTCGTCGGAGGTGAAGAACGGCCGCCCGGTGCGGGTATGGACCACCCCGCCGCCGGGGCCGAACAGCGGGTCGCCCGCCGGGTCGCGGCAGACCAGCACCACCGCCCGGGACCCCATGTGCTTCTCCTGGCAGACCACCCGGTCGACGCTGGCGGCCCGGTAGTCGGCGAACGCCTCCGCGGGATGCTCCAGGAACCCGGTCCGGGTCGACGTCGAGCAGGGCGCCATGGTCGGCGGCAGCCAGACCAGCCACCGGGGATCCACCGCGAATCGGCTCATCACCTCCAACGCGGCGGCCGCGTTCTCCGCCGGGACGGTGGTGGTGCCGTAGCCGTAGTCGATGTGCCGGCGGCCGGTGACGTCACGCAGGTCCAGCACGTCGTCGGGGCGGTCGGTGACCGGACCGGTGCCGTCGGCGGCACCTGGCTCGGCCGTCAGCGGCCGGACCGGCGGGTAGTACTCGCGGTCGGCCGGCACCGAGACGAGCTCCCGCGACGGGTAGCGCAGCGCGGTCAGCCGGCCACCGAAGACGCAACCGGTGTCGACGCAGATGGTGTTGTTCACCCACTCCGGGCGGGTCGTCGGGGTGTGTCCGTAGACCACAGTGGCGGCACCCCGGTAGTCGCGGGCCCACGGGTAGCGCACCGGCAGGCCGTACTCGTCGGTCTCGCCGGTCGTCTCCCCGTACAGCGCGAAGCTGCGCACCCGGCCGGACGCCCGACCCTGGTATTCGGCCTTGAGCCCGGCGTGCGCCACCACCAGCGCGCCCCCGTCCAACCGATAGTGGCTGACCAGCCCGTCGATGAACCTGGCGGCCTCGTCGGTGAACTCGGCCGGCTCGGCGGCCAGCTGCTCCAGGGTCTCGGCCAGACCGTGCGACACGGTCACCTTGCGGCCCCGCAGCTTGCGCAGCAGCTTCTGCTCGTGGTTGCCGGGCACGCAGAGCGCGGTGCCGCCCCGCACCATCCCCATCACCAGGCGCAGCACCCCGGGTGAGTCCGGGCCGCGGTCGACCAGGTCACCGACGAAGACCGCGGTACGCCCCTGCGGGTGCCGGGCGTCGACCGGTCGACCGGCGTCGTCGCGGTCGATCGTCCAACCCAGCTTCGTCAGCAGCGCCTCCAGCTCGGCGCGACAGCCGTGCACGTCACCGATGATGTCGAACGGCCCGGTGAGCTCCCGCCGGTCGTTGTACAGCCGGGTCAGCCGGATCTCGGCGGCGTCGATCTCGTCGGTGCCGCGCAGCACGAACACGTGCCGAAAGCCTTCCCGGGTCAGCCGGCCGACCGAGCGGCGTAGATCACGCTGCATCCGGGTGATCACGTGCCGGCCGAAGGTGCGGTCGGCCCGGCTCTGGGTGCGTTCCCAGCAGAGCTGCTCGGGCACGTCGAGCACCACCGCGACCGGCAGTACGTCGTGTTCCCGGGCGACGGCGACCAGCCCGGCCCGGGCGTGCTCCTGCAGGTTGGTGGCGTCGACCACGGTGAGCCGGCCGGCGCGCAGCCGCTTGCCGGCGACGTAGTGCAGCGCGTCGAAGGCGTCCGCCGACGCCGACTGGTCGTTCTCGTCGTCGGCGACCATCGCCCGGAAGGTGTCCGACGAGAGCACCTGGGTGGCGGCGAAGTGCCGGCGGGCGAAGGTCGACTTGCCGGAGCCGGAGACACCGACCAGGGCGATCAGGGCGAGTTCGGGGATCTCCAGCCTGGTCACCGGGCACCCCCGGCACCGCCGGCGCTGGCGTCGTCGCGGGTGAAGACCGCCAGTTGGGTCGGTGGCCCCACGTCCGGATCGACCTCGCCGACCGGCCGGAACCCGACCCGGTAGCCGTACGCCGCAGCGACCCGGCCGGCCCAGTCGGCGAACTCGACGCGGCTCCACTCGAACCGGTGGTCCGGGTGTCGCAGCGCGCCCGCGGCGAGGCCTTCGTAACGCACGTTGTACTCCACGTTCGGGGTGGTCACCAGCACGGTTGCGGGTCGGGCGTGGCCGAAGACCGCCTCGGCCAGGGCCGGCAGCCGGGGCGGGTCGAGATGCTCGACCACTTCCATCAGTACGGCGGCGTCGTAGCCGCGCAGCCGGTCGTCGCGGTAGGTGAGCGCGGACTGCCACAGCCGGATCCGCTGCTGCTGGCGTGCCGGCAGCCGGTCCAGTCGCAGCCGGCGGGCGGCCAGCTCCAGCGCCCGGGCCGACACGTCGGTGCCGACGATCTCGGTGAACCGGGGCCGGGCGAGCAGTTCGGTGAGCAGCGCACCGCCGCCGCAGCCCAGGTCGAGCACCCGGGTGGCACCGGCCTCGGCCAACGCGGTGAGCACGGCGGCCCGGCGGGTCGCGGCCAGCGGTCGCGGCCGGACCGCCGCCGGCAGCCCGGCGTCCTCGTCAGCGCCAGTGTTGTCGTCAGCACCAGGGTCGTCGATGTCGGCAGCGGCGTCGGCCAGCCGCAGCTCGGCGGCCCGCGCCTCGGCGAGCCGGTCCTCGGCGCGTCGGGCGAGCACCCGGCGGTGGGCCAGGTAGCGCCGGGTGATCAACCGGCGTTCCGGGTGGCCGGCCAGCCAGCCCTCGCCGGCCCGGATCAGCTTGTCCAACTCGTCCGGGGCGATCCAGTAGTGCTTGGCGTCGTCCAGCACCGGCAGCAGCACGTACAGGTGGTTGAGCGCGTCGGCGACCCGCAGCGTGCCGGTCAGGGTGAGGTCGACGTAGCGGCTGTCCCCCCACTGCGGGTAGCGCTCGTCCAGTGGGATGGGTCGGGCGGTCACCGTCCAGCCGAGCGGGCTGAACAGGCGCTCGGCGAGGGCGGCGCCGCCCCGGCAGCGCAGCACCGGCACCCGGATGGTCAGCGGCAGGGCGGTGCCGGGCAGCTCGGGGCGGTCCCGGCTCTCACCACGTAGCGCGGACCGGAACACCTTGGCGAGCGCGGCGGCGAGCAGGCTGGACGCGGCGTACGGCCGGTCGTTGACGTACTGGCCGAGGGTGAAGCTCTCCGGCATCGCGGCCGTGCGCCGGCCACGGCGCGGGCCGCCGGCGGCGAGGCGTGCCGGGTCGACGTCGAGCAGCAGCGCGGCGGTGCAGCGCTGCTCGGTGGCCTCCGGGTAGAACACGTGCGCCGTGCCGGTGGGTACGTCGAACGACTGCATCCGGTCCGGATGTTTGACCAGCAGGTAGCCGAGGTCGGTGGCGGGCCGGTGGGTCGTCGTCACGGTCATCAGCACCCGGGTGATGGTGCCAGCCGGCCGCCACCGGTCGACACCGGTTATCGCTGATGCGCGGTTTCCGTCTTATCGCGGATGCGTGGCGGCCGCTCCGACGCGGTCAACGGTCAGCGGTAGCCGTCGTCATCATCGAGGTCGACGATGCGGGACTGCTCGACCGCGTCCCAGTCGTCGACCTCC
Source organism: Solwaraspora sp. WMMB762 (assembly GCF_049179115.1). Taxonomy (NCBI): domain Bacteria; kingdom Bacillati; phylum Actinomycetota; class Actinomycetes; order Micromonosporales; family Micromonosporaceae; genus Solwaraspora; species Solwaraspora sp. WMMB762. Next base: position 4,616,065 of record NZ_JBMHMD010000001.1, on the reverse strand, counting down.
AGACCGCGGTGCACCTCGGGCTGCTGCTCGACCGGGTTGGCCACGACCGACTGCTCGACCGCGTCGTCGGCGGGCGCCTCCGGGTCACGTTCCTCGGGAGCGAGGTGGTCCCCTGGGGCGATGTCCTCGTCCGGGTAGGTCATGTCTCGCCTCCGTTCGTCCGTCCGTGCCGGTGCTCCCACCACGGTACGGGTCAACCGGGGTGCCCGCCGACCACCGTCCAAGATAAGAGGCTTGTCCGTTTTTGTGGCGCAGTGGTTTACTCCGGGTGGCAGGATGGCAGTATGGGATTCCTGATCAGGCTCGCGGTCAACGCGGTCGCCCTGTGGATAACCACGCTGATCGTGCCCGGCATCGACGTCACCGGTGACACCGCGACCAACAACGCGCTGACCCTGGTCATCGTGGCGCTGATCTTCGGACTGGTCAACGCGGTCCTCAAACCGGTCATCAAGGTCGTCGGCTGTGTCTTCTACCTCCTCACCCTCGGCCTGTTCGCACTGGTCGTCAACGCCCTGCTCTTCCTGCTGACCGACTGGCTGGCGCAACAACTGGACCTGCCGTTCGCCATCGACGGGTTCTGGCCGGCATTCTGGGGAGCGATCGTCATGGCCGTCGTCGGCTGGCTGATCAGCCTGGTCATCCCCGACAAGTACGACCGCCGCTGACCGTGCCCACAGACAGGGCCGATGTCGCAGGCCCACAGACAGGGCCGATGTCGCAGGCCCACAGACAGGGCCGATGTCGCCGGGGCGGTGCCGCTGCGGGATACTGCCTAGCGGAGGACAGCGCGGTCCAGCGCAGTGAGCTGAGCATGGAATCCGGCCCGTCGACGGGCCGAACCGGTACAAAGGAGCGTTCGAGATGCCCATCGCCTCTCCCGAGGTCTACGCCGAGATGCTTGACCGCGCCAAGGCCGGCGCGTTCGCGTACCCCGCCATCAACGTCACGTCCTCGCAGACCCTCAACGCCGCGCTGCAGGGCTTCGCCGAGGCGGAGAGCGACGGCATCATCCAGGTCTCCACCGGTGGTGCCGAGTACCTCTCCGGCCCGACCGTCAAGGACATGGTCAGCGGCTCGCTGGCCTTCGCCGCCTTCGCCGAGGAAGTGGCCAAGAAGTACCCGGTCAACATCGCGCTGCACACCGACCACTGCCCGAAGGGCAAGCTGGACGGCTTCGTCCGCCCGCTGCTGGCCGCCTCCAAGGAGCGGGTCGCCGCCGGTGGTGCGCCGCTGTTCCAGTCGCACATGTGGGACGGCTCCGCCGTACCGCTGAAGGAGAACCTGGAGATCGCCACCGAGCTGCTGGCCGAGGCCGCCGCCGCCAAGGTCGTGCTGGAGATCGAGGTCGGCGTCGTCGGCGGCGAGGAGGACGGCGTCGTCGGCGCCATCGACGAGAAGCTGTACACCACCGTCGAGGACGGGCTGGCCATGGTCGAGGCGCTCGGCCTCGGCGAGAAGGGCCGCTACATGGCGGCGCTCACCTTCGGCAACGTGCACGGCGTCTACAAGCCGGGCAACGTCAAGCTGCGGCCGGAGATCCTCAAGGAGATCCAGGACGCGGTCGGCGCCAAGTACGGCAAGGAGAAGCCGCTCAGCCTGGTCTTCCACGGCGGCTCCGGCTCGCTGCTGGAGGAGATCCGGGCCGCGCTGGACTACGGCGTGGTGAAGATGAACATCGACACCGACACCCAGTACGCCTTCACCCGCCCGGTCGTCACCCACATGTTCACCAAGTACGACGGGGTGCTGAAGATCGACGGCGAGGTCGGCGACAAGAAGTCGTACGACCCCCGGGCCTGGGGCAAGGCGGCCGAGGCCGGGATGGCCAAGCGGGTCGTCGACGCCTGCGAGCACCTGCGCTCCACCGGCACCACGCTGGCCAAGTAACACCCACCGAACCACCCGTCGCGCGGCCGGTCCCGTACCCCCAGGGCCGGCCGCGCGTCGCCGTCGTACGAACCACACCGGTAGGATCTACCGATTCAGAGTGGTCCGCTGCGGAGGTCGGTCGTGCTCGGCATCGATGGGTACGAGCCACAGTGGTGCCACGACGCCGCGACGCTCGCCGCCGCCCACCGGGCCCGGTTCTCCCGCATCATCGGACGCCCACTGGTCGACACCTGGCTGATGTGGGACCTCGACCTGGATACCTGGTACGCAAACGGCCCGGTCATCCTCGGCTTCGGTGACGTCAACGTCGAGGTCACCCACCGCAAGTTCGACGAATGCGCGATCACCTGGAACCAGGTCGACATGTCCATGCCGCTGGACCTGCCCGGCCTGCGGCTGGACTGGCACAGCGACCGGCATCCGGCGCCTCTGCCGGCCCGGGGCCGACCGCTGCGGGCGGTCAACGTGATCGAGCGGATCATGCCGTCGCACTGGCGTCCGCACGTGCTGCACGCCGTCGAGTTCCTTTTCGACGGGGCCCGGTTGGCCGTACAGAACGCCCTCGACGAGAACGGCCTGTCCGCCGAGCCCGACGTCGAGCTGCCGATCGTCGCCTGGCGCCGCCGCCCCGTCGCCTGAGCCCACCGATGCTTGGCCCGACCCCGCCGACGGGCTTGACCCGGACCTTGGGGCCGACCACAGCATGACCCTTGCCGGTCGACCACGGCCGGCACGAGGAGGGGCACGATGCGGCTGCTCACCATCGGCGCGTTCGCCCGCGCCGCCGGACTGACGGTCAAGGCGTTGCGGATCTACGCCGACACGGGGCTGCTCCGGCCGGCGGCCGTCGACCCGGAGTCCGGCTACCGCTACTACCGGCCGGAGCAGCTGGAGCTGGCCCGGTTGGTGGCCCGGCTGCGGCGTGGCGGGATGCCGCTGCGCCGCGTTCGGCAGGTCTGCGCGCACTGGCCGGACGACCCGGTGGCCGTCGCCGGGGAGATCGCCCGCTGGTGGTCGGCCACCCAGGCCGAGACGGCGGCCAGGGAACAACTCGTGACCAGCCTCGTCGCGGAACTCCAGACGAGGAGAACGACAATGACCGACCGACCGGCAGGCTTCGGCCTGCGTAGCGCCGTCCGTACCGACATCGGCCGGGTGCGGACCAGCAACGAGGACCGGGCGTACGCCGGACGCCGACTGCTCGCGGTCGCCGACGGTGCCGCCGGCCCGGGTGGGGCGCAGGCCAGCAGCGCGGTGATCAAGGCGCTCGCGCAGCTCGACACCGGACCGTCGGACGCGCCGGGCACGGTCCTGGCGGATGCGCCGGGCACGGCCCTGGCGGACGCGTACCGCGCCGCCGACGACGCGATCCGCCAGGTGGGTGCCGGCACGGGTGCGTCGCCGGTCAGTACGGTGACCGCGTTGCTGCAGGTCGGCGACCGGTTCGAGCTGGTGCACGTCGGCGACACCCGGGCGTACCGGTGGCGGGGCGGCGAACTGACCCGGCTCACCCGCGACGACAGCTACGTGCAGGCGCTGGTGGACGCCGGCCGGCTCGACCCGGCGCTGGCGCTGGCACACCGGCGACGGGCGCTGCTCACCCAGGCGCTGGACGGCACCGGGACGGCGAAACCGGCGTACGCGGCGCATCGGCTCGTCGCGTACGACCGGTATCTGCTCTGCTCCGACGGGGTCTGGGCGGTGGTGCCCGACGACGACCTCGCCGCCGCGGTCGCCGCCGGGCTCGACCCGGCCGAGACGGTACGCACGGTGATCGACCTGGCGTACCAGGCGGGTGCCCCGGACAACGTCGCCTGCGTCGTCGCCGACGTCGTGCCCTGAGCCGAAGGTCAGCTCGACCTGGTGACCTGGTGCGGCGCGACCGGCGGCAGCGCGGCGGCGGTGAGCAGCGCGACCGCCTCGTGCACGTCGTCGGTGAGCCGGATCAGCGGGGACAGGTCGCCGGCCGGGGACAGCGCCAGCAGCGGCGCCAGCATCGCCTCGACCGGCAGGGTCTGGGTCCAGAAGGCGCGGTCCAGGAAGACGTACGGGCCGCTGGCCCCGTCGGTGCCGTAGAACGTCTTCGTGGATGCCTGGAAGACCTCCTGTACGGTGCCGGCGCGGCCCGGCGCGAACACGATGCCGCCCCGGGCCAGCCGCAGGATGGTGTCCTCCCGGACCGCGTTGCAGAAGTACTTGGCGATCCGCCCGGCGAACAGGTTGGCCGGCTCGTGCCCGTACAGCCAGGTGGGGATGGCGAGCCCGCCGGCCCGCGCCCAGCCGGAGCCGCTGTCGTCGGACACCGCCGCGTCGACCGGGTACCGGTCGCGGACCGCCAGCGCGGCGGCGGTGTACGGCTGCTGGTCTGCGTAGTCCGGCGCGCCGGCCAGCAGGTCGATGGCGTCGGTCAGCTCCTCGGCGTCGTGGCTGCTCAGGTACGCGCCGAGGTTCGCCGCCTCCATCACGCCCGGCCCGCCGCCGGTGACCACCAGCCGGCCGGCCCGGGCCAGCTCCCAGCCGAGGGTGGCGGCCAGCCGGTACGCGGAGGTGCCGCGCGGCACCGCGTGCCCGCCCATCACCCCGATCACCGAGGCCGGCCCGTACCGGTCGATCCAGGTCCGGGTGGCGTCGGCGAGCGCGTTGTCGATGCCGTGGTCGTGCAGCCGCTGGGCCAGCGCCTCGCGGATCTGCGGCTGGGCGCCGCCGTGCCGGCGGAAATGCCGGTAGACCAGGTTGTCGTACATTCCGTCGGCGCCGTGCTCGGCGAACCCGGCGGCCAGGTCGGCCGGGGTGTACAGCCGGGGCGGGTGACTCGGGTACGGCAGCCCGGCGAACGGCGGGACCACATGCGCGCCCCGGCGCACCAGCTCCGCTTCCGCCGCCGCCGACGGGAACGAACAGCCCAGGAACAACGTGTCGGTGAGGTCGATGTCGGTCAGGTCGGGCACCGGCGGCACGTCGAACTGCAGTCCCTGCACGGTCAGCCCGGCCAGGCTGCCGGCGCGCAGATGATGGTCGAGCTCGGCGCGGGACTCCACTTCGTACGGGGTGGAGTCGTAGTCGCCGGACAGCGCTGCGGGGGGTGGCGTGGACATTCGGCCATTTTTCCGTACCGCCGCAACCGGCGGGGCGTGGCGCAGCGAAGCCCGGTCGTACAGCGAAGCCCGGTGGCACGAGGCCACCGGGCTTCCCAAACCGGTTCCTGGGGAGGCTCCGGACCTCTATTTCTAGTCGAGTACCGGCATCGGCACACCCGCCGCACGCGTGACGAAGGACTCATCCGTTCAGACACCATGTCGCTGCGAATCCAGGTTGAATGGGCAAAATGCAGAACCTGTTGCCCGAACCGCCGGCCACCATGCTGCCCGGCGACGAGCAGGCCGAGGCGGCTCTCGCCGAGGCTGCCCAGGTGGACACCGAGGAGGCGTACGCCGCTGCCGCCGGACGCCACCCCACCTACAGTCGGGCCTGGGCGGTGCTCGCCCAGCGTGCGTTCACCAAGGGGGAGGTCGTCGCCGCGTACGCCTACGCTCGCACCGGCTACCACCGGGGCCTGGACCAGCTGCGTCGCAGCGGCTGGAAGGGGCACGGCCCGGTGCCCTGGTCGCACCGGCCGAACCAGGGTTTCCTGGCCTGCCTGCACCTGCTGTCCCGGGCGGCCGGGGAGATCGGTGAGAGCGACGAGGCCGCCCGGTGCGCGCAGTTCCTGCGGGACTGCGACCCGGCCGCCGGGGACGCTCTCGCCAGCAGTTGACGGCTCAGAGCCCTTCGGCCACCGCCGAGGCGATCTTCAGCCACGCCTGCCGGAACGTCGCGGACAACTGCCCGTATCGGATCGGCTCCCCGCTGTCGATGATCCGCTCGTACGGTGCCAGCAGCACCGTACGGGTGCGGGCGGCGAAGTGCCGGTGGATCGGTGCCAGGTCGATCTCCCGGCGGGACGGCGGCATGGAGATGACGGTGACCGCCTGGCGGACCAGCCGCTGCCGGCCGGTCTGCTCCAGGTGGTCGAGCATCCGGGCGGCCGGCTCGGCGGAGTCGTTGCGGGCCGACATGGTCACCACGAGCTGGTCGGTGGCGTCGATCGCCGCCTGCCAGTTCTGTGCCCGTACGTTGTTCCCGGTGTCCACGAAGATCAACTTGTAGAACCGGCTGACCACCTCGCGGATCTCGGCGAACGCGGCGGCGGTCAGCATCTCGCCGGCGGTGGCCGACTCGTCCGAGGCGAGCACGTCGAACATGCCCTCGCCCTGCGCCCGCACGTACTGCGACAGGTCACCGACCCGGCCGTGTGACCCCTGGAACAGGCGCAGGTCGCGCAGCATGTCCCGGACCGTACGGGAGTGGAAGTCCTGCTGGGCGCGCATGCCGAGGGTGCCCTGGGTCTCGTTGTTGTCCCAGGCCAGCACGTAGCCGCCGCGCTTCTGCCCGAACGTCATGGCCAGCATCAGGATGGCGACGGTCTTGCCGGCACCGCCCTTCGGGTTGACCACGGTGACCTGGCGCAGCCCACCGAAGTTGCGGCGCACCATCTCGACGTCCCGCCGGATCTCCTGCTCGTGCTGCCCCGGCGGCAGCTTGACCAGGCCCAGCGTGGTCCGGTTGAGCGCGGCCCGGACTCCCATCGTGGCGACCGGGTTGGCCGGTTTCGCCGCCCGACGCAGGGCGAACTCCTCGGCGGTCGGCACGAACGAGTCGGGTGTCCAGCCCGCCGGCAGCTGGCTGCCGCTGGCGGGCGTGCTCGCCTGCTGGTGCGCCGGCGTGGCCGGCCGCTGCCCGGGATCCTGGTACGCGGGACCCTGTTGGGTGGGACCCTGCTGCACCGCGCCGAGCACCCCGGGCGGCACCGGGTAGCCCGAGTCGAACATTGCCGACCGTGGCGGCGGCACTGGAGCGTCCGGCCCCGGTGAGCCCGGCCCCGGTGAGCCCGGCCCCGGTGAACCCGGCACCGGAGTGTCCGGCCCGGGAGGCGATGGCATCCGGTGCACCCCGGGCGCTTCCTGGTACGGCTGTCGGGGCAGTTCGGTCACGCCCGGACTCACCTGCTGGTACGCCGGTGCCGCCGGCGGTGGCGGTGACCAGGCCCCGCCGTCCGTCGGAGTCCAGTCGTCCCAGCCGGGCGTCTCGTCCCAGCCGGGCGTCGCCGTGGGCGCCGACACAGCAGGCGATGTCGCCGTCGGGCCGGCGGCCGGCGGGGCCCACGGGTCGGCGGGCTTTCCCGGCGCGGGTTCCGTCGCCTCTTGCTGAGGCTCGCTCGGCCGGCCGGGGCCAGTCGGCGGCAGCGGGGGCGGCGTCGGCGTCTGACCGGGTGGTGGGGCGGGCCGGCTGGGACCGGGATGTGGCTGGCGGGGGTGGGTCGGGCCGGGCCGAGGCGGCGTCGGGTGCGGCCGGCCGGCAGCCTCCGACGTGGGCGTGGCCGCGTCCGTCGGCGGTACGGGCTGCTCCGTCGGCGGTACGGGCTGCTCCGTGAACGGTACGGGCTGCTCCGGTGACCGCCGGGGAGCCGGCGGCACAGCGCCGGACGGACCAGCATCGCCGCCGGTGCCAGCGGCACCGGTCGAGCGGCTGGTCAATCTGCTGGGGGGCTGCGCCCACGGCGACGCGGGCGAATGCGGCAGTTCTGGATCACGGTCGGCGGGCAGACCACCGCTGCCGTTGGCGCTGCCGCTGCCGTTCGCGCCGGCCTGCCCAGCACGGCTCAGCTGGCCGTTGCCCGCCGGCCTGCCGTCGTCGGGTGGCTGGCCGTTGCCGGGCCGGACCTCGGCTCCGGACGTCACCGTCGGAATGACCGGTACGGCGATGGTCTGATCGCTGCGGGGAGTTGCCACTACTTCGTCCGGCGGCCAGAACGGCTCCTCCACCTGACCTCCGTCGGTGCCGGTCGACCGCCCCGGATCGGTGTTGTCGTGCACTGCGTACCTCCCCCTCGCCCCCCGTGGACAACCCGAGGATGTGCAGGTCAGTCGCTACTTAGCGTCGCATACCAGGTCAGTATGTGTACACGGCCCAGGCGCCCGGTTCCACCCACCAGGAGCGTTTCCGGGTCAAGCCGCCCACCACCCCGTCGTCCAGGAACGGCAACTCGCCGTCGCGCGGGGTGACCGCCGTCGCGCGACCACGGGCCCGGCGGATCTCGATGCGTACCCGCTCGCCGCGCCACCACGACCTGGTCTTCACCGGTACCGCCACCGCCACCTCCAGCACCCCGTCCGCCGGGTCCGCCCGGGCCACCAGCTCCACCTCCGCCAGCCGGGCGTACCCGTCGGCGTTCGCCACCACGCAGGCCAACAGCGGGTCGTCGCCGGTGCTCAGCACGGCGTCATCGACCTCGATCCGTCCGCGCCAGGGTAGCGGGTGATCGTGCTCGTCGGCGGCACCCAGCAGCGCGCCGTCCAGGGTCACCGAACCACTGTCGGTACGCAGCAGGTCCAGCCGGCGCTGCCGGCCGCCGAGGACCGCGGCGGCGACCGCGGCCGGCTCCCGGGGCAGGCCGAGCCGGCCGGCCAGGTCGGCTGGCGGGGCGTCGCCTGCCGGGGTACCGGTTGCTGTGGACCGCCGGGAGTCGGCAGAACCGCCGGGGTCGAGTGGCAGCACCCCGATCGCCGGCAGATCCGGCAGGGTCCGGGAGTCGGCCAGGTCGGCGGGTCGCCGGCTCGGCGGCGGCGCGTAGCGGCGTACCATCCGGCGCAGCACCGCCCGCAGCTGCCCGTCGGTGGCCGTGGCGACGATCAGCCGGGTCTTGCCGTCGTCGTCGGGCCAGGTCAGACCGTCCGGCCGGGCCGGGCCGTCCAACCGGGCGAGGACGTCGTCGATCTCCCGGTCGGACCGCGCGGTCACCGTCTCGACCCGGGCACCGGCGGCGACCAGCGCGTCCCGGCAGGTCAGCACCGGCACCCGGACCGGTTCGGCGCAGTCGGGCTTCGCCCGGGTGAGTGCCGTGCCGCAGCTGACACCGCAGCCGCCGTCGCAGCCCGCGTCCGGCTGGCTGCCGAGTGTCAGCAGCACCACGTCGTACACCGTCGCCGCCTTTCGCCGATCTCTGCGGCCACGTCCACCAGGTTCGTGACCCTTGTTAGCCTGACTCCTCGGGCTTGCCACGCGGTCGCCACCTGGCACCCGAGCCCCATGGAGGCGGGTTACACAAGATGCCAGCGATCGTGCTGCTCGGCGCGCAATGGGGTGACGAGGGCAAGGGCAAGGTTACCGACCTGCTTGGCGAGCGGGTCCACTACGTGGTGCGGTTCTCCGGCGGCAACAACGCCGGGCACACCGTGATCACGCCGGACGGGCAGAAGTACGCCCTGCACCTGATGCCGTCCGGTGCCCTCTCCCCGAACGCGATGATCATCATCGGCAACGGGGTGGTGGTCGACCCGAAGGTCCTGCTGACCGAGATCGACGGACTCGCCGAACGCGGCGTGGACGTCTCCCGGCTGCGGATCTCCGGCGACGCGCACCTGATCATGCCGCACCACCGGGCGCTGGACCGGGTGGTGGAGCGCTACCTCGGATCGTCGCGGATCGGCACCACCGGGCGCGGCATCGGGCCGGCGTACGGCGACAAGGTGGCCCGGATGGGCATCCGGGTGCAGGACCTGCTCGACCCCGGCATCCTGCGCAAGAAGCTGGAGCTGGCGCTGCGGGAGAAGAACCAGATCCTGTTCAAGGTCTACAACCGCAAGGCGCTCGACCTGGACGCGGTGGTCGAGGAGTACCTGGCGTACGCGCAGCGGCTGCGCCCGCACATCGCCGAGACCCGGGCGATCCTCTGGGACGCGCTGGACCGGGGCGACACGGTGCTGCTGGAGGGCGCGCAGGCCACCATGCTCGACATGGACCACGGCACCTACCCGTTCGTGACCTCGTCCAACCCCACCTCGGGCGGGGCCTGTGTGGGCACCGGCATCCCGCCGACCGCGATCACCAAGGTGATCGGGGTGACCAAGGCGTACACCACCCGGGTCGGCTCCGGGCCGTTCCCGACCGAGCTGTTCGACGCCGCCGGTGACCATCTGCGCAAGATCGGTGCCGAGTACGGCACCACCACCGGTCGGGAGCGCCGCTGTGGCTGGTTCGACGCGGTCGTCGGCCGGTACGCCGTACGGCTCAACGGCATCACCGACCTGGTCGTCACCAAGCTCGACGTGCTGACCGGGCTGGCGAAGGTGCCGATCTGCGTCGGCTACGAGATCGACGGCGAGCGGTTCGACGACATGCCGATGACCCAGACCGGTTTCCACCACGCCACGCCGATCTACGAGGAGCACGATGGCTGGTGGGAGGACATCACCGCGGCCCGCACCGAGGCGGAGCTGCCGGTCAACGCCCGCCGTTACATCGCCCGGATCGAGGAGCTGTGCCGGGCCCGGGTCAGCGTGGTCGGCGTCGGTCCCGGCCGGGAGGAGAACGTGGTACGCCACGAGCTGCTCTGAGCCGTACCCGCCCGATCTGAGCCGTTCCGTCCGACGGTGCCGTACCCGTATTCGTGACCCTGGCACGAGGATCCTCAGGAAATCCTCAGATCTTCACCAAGCGTCGCGGGACACACCTGCTTCATGATCGAACCGGACCCAACCGTCCGCCGGTTGCCACAAGCGTCGGCGGCGGGGCACCCTTCCCGGTATTCGATTGATAGTAACTGATAGCAGGGAGCAAGGCAGTGAGCCGGCTGTACGGCGATCCCAATCGCGTGCGAGACGCGATGGAGGCCACCCCCACCCCGACCCCTCCGACCGGCATCCCCCCGATGACCCTGGCGCGCTGGACCCTGTGGGGTGTGCTGGCTGCCAACCTGTTGATCCTCGAAGTGGCCTTCTTCGCGTACGGCCAGGGCAAGCACCCGGTGCTGACCGTCGCCAAGTTCTTCGGCCTGCACGCCGCCATGATCATGATGCTGCAGTTGACCCTGGTGGCCCGGATTCCCTGGCTGGACCGGCGGCTCGGGATGGACCGGCTCACCGCCTGGCACCGATGGATCGGCTTCGGTCTGTTCTGGACCGTGATGCTGCACGCGGTGTCCGTGATCGCCGGCTACGCCACCCTGTACGACATGGGCTTCGGCGAGACGTTCCTGAGCCTGGCCGGGGTGACCGCCTCGCTGCTCGGGATGATCGCCGCCGGCATCATGATCGTCGTGGTCGGGGCCTCCATCCGGTACGCCCGACGCCGCCTGCCGTACGAGGCCTGGCACAGCCTGCACGTGCTGATCTACCTCGCGCTGCTGGCCGGCCTGGTGCACCAGTTCATGGAGACCACCACCTTCGACTCGGCCCCGGCCAACATCTACTGGTGGACGCTGTGGGCGTTGGTGATCGGGTCGCTGATCGTCAACCGGGTGGCCGTGCCGCTGTGGCGCAACGCGTACCACCAGTTCCGGGTCGCCGCCGTGGTGCCCGAGGCCGACAACGTGACCTCGGTGTACGTCACCGGCCGCCACCTGGACCGGCTGCCGTCGCGCGCCGGCCAGTTCTGCATCTGGCGGTTCCCCGGCCACAACCGCTGGTGGCAGGCGAACCCGTTCTCGCTGTCGGCAGCACCCGACGGGCGTTCCCTGCGGCTGACCGCGAAGGCCGCCGGCAAGACCAGCGCCGGGCTGCGGCACCTGAAGGTCGGCAACCGGGTCTTCATCGAGGGACCGTACGGCGCCTTCACCAACCTGCACCGCAAACTGGACAAGACTCTGCTGGTCGCCGGTGGTGTCGGGGTCACCCCGATCCGGGCGCTGCTGGAGGAGTCGGGCGGTTCGACGGTGGTGCTCTATCGGGCGGCCAAGGAGACCGACGCGGTGCTCCTCGGCGAGCTGCAGGGGCTGGCCGCCGCGCAGGGTGCGCAGCTGCACGTGCTGACCGGGCGCACCGGATCCGGGTCGCCGCCGAACCGGCCGTTCGACCCGGAGAACCTGCTCGCCCGGGTGCCGGACATCACCGAACGCGAGGTGTTCGTCTGCGGGCCGCCGGCGATGACCACCGCCGTGGTCGACAGCGTCCGGGCCATCGGCGTGCCGAACGCCCAGATCCACGCCGAACGCTTCGGCCTGGGCTGAACCCCGGGGCTCAGCCCTTCCTCAGAGAATCCTCAGATCTCCATCACGCGCCGTGTCCGGTCGCGGCCCGATGATCGTGGGACCCGTCGGCGGGTCGGCGGGTTCGACCCGGAAGGGCGCAACGAGGGTGAGCGACAGCGACGGCACCAGCGCGATCGTGATCGGTTCGGGGATCGCCGGCCTGATCACCGCCCGGGTGCTGAGCGACCACGTCGATCGGGTGACGGTCCTGGAACGGGACCGGCTGCCCGACGACGCGGTGCCGCGCCGGGGCGTCCCGCAGGGCCGCCACGGCCACCTGCTGCTGGCGGCCGGTCGACGGCTCCTGGACGGCTGGTTCCCCGGGCTGACCGGGGAACTGGCCGCCGCCGGTGCCGTCCCGCTGCACGGCGCCGACCTGGTGTGGCATCAGGGCGGCGGTTACCGGGCCCGTCCCGACCTCGGCTTCCTCGCCATGTCGGCGAGTCGGCCGCTGCTGGAGGACACCGTCCGCCGGTGCCTGCTGCGGCAGCGGCGCAACGTCACCGTCGTCGACCAGACCGCGGTTGACGGCCTGGTGGTCGCGACCGACCAGATCGCCGGGGTCCGGGCCGACAGTGCCCGGATCACCGGGGTCCGGGTGGACGGCGTCGAGCACCGGGCCGACCTGGTCGTCGCCTGCACCGGGCGCAACACCCACTTTCTGGACCAGTTGGCCGAGCTGGGCTTCCCGGCACCCGAGGTCGCGGCGGTACGGGTCGACGCGGCGTACGCGTCGCAACTGGTCCGGCGGGGTCCGGACGACCTCGACGGTGCCCTCGCGGTGGTGGTCGACGACCGGGCCGGCGGCCACCGGACCGGCACCATGGTGCCGGTGGAAGGCGACCGTTGGCTGATCACCATCGGCTCCCGGCACGGTGAGGTGCCGCCGAGTGACCCGGGCGAGTTCGAGACCTTCGCCCGGGAGCTCCCGTCGTCCACCATCGCCGATGTGCTGGCCAAGGCCGAAGCGCTCAGCCCGGTGCTGACCCACCGGATCGCCACCGATCAGCGCCGGCAGGTGGAACGGCTGCGCCGCACCCCGGCCGGGTTCCTGGTCCTGGGCGACGCGATCTGCAGCCTCAACCCGATCCACGCGCAGGGCATGACCTCCGCCGCGCTGCAGGCCCGGGCGTTGGACCGGGCGCTGCGGCGGTACGGGCCGACCTCGCCACGGCTGGCCGGTGCCTTCTACCGTCGGGCCGGCCGGGCGGTCGACGTACTGTGGCGCACCGCCGTCGGGGCCGACTTCGCCGACCCCCGCACCACCGGCCGCAGGCCGGTCGGAACCGGCCTCGTCAACAGGTACAGGGAGCTGGTGTCGCGGGCCTGCCACACGTCGCCGATGGTGGCCCGGCAGGCGCTGCTGGTGCAGCATCTGCTGGCCCGGCCGGCGTGGTTGGCGACTCCGGCGATGATGCTGCGGGTGCTGCTGGCCACCCGACGTCGGCCGGGCCGGCCACCGGAGAGCACACCCTCCGGCGACCGGCCCGGCCGCAGGTCGACCAGTAGTGGCGGCCGCCGGTCGCGATCAGCGGCGACGGCCACCCGGGCCGATCAGTAGATCGTCACGTCGTACTCGTCGACCGCCTCGCGGACCGGCTGGTAGAAGGTCGTGCCGCCGGTCCGGCAGTTGCCGCTGCCGCCCGAGGTGAGGCCCAGCGCGGTCGACCCGGAGTAGAGCGGACCGCCGGAGTCACCCGGCTCGGCGCAGACGTCGGTCCGGATCAGACCGCGGACGACTCCGCTGCCGAGGTAGCGGACCCGGGCGTTGAGCGCGGTGACCGTACCGCTGTGGGTGCCGGTGGTCGAACCGGTGCGGGTCACCGACTGCCCGACGAAGGCGTCGCCGACGCTGAATCCACCCGGGTGGCTCTGCGCCGGGTTGTCGTAGCGGACCAGCGCGTAGTCGTCGCCCGGGAAGCTGTAGTCGATGGTCGGGCCGATCAGGTTGGTCTGTGCGGAGTTGCTGTACCAGGTGCTGACCACCTCACCGCAGTGCCCGGCGGTGAGGAAGTAGTAGGTGCTGCCACTGACGGCGTTGAAGCCGAGTGAGCACCGGCCGCCGCTGCCGTAGATCGGGTCGCCGGAGGAGACCAGCCGGGTGAAGACACCGGACGTACGCTCCACCCGGATCGCGCCGGCCTTGCCGCGCGCGGTCCGCCGGATCTTGGCGATCTCGGCGCGGGAGACGCTGGTGTCGGCGGTCACCACGACGCGGCCGGAGGCGCTGTCGACGTGCCAGGCGATCCCTTCGACGCCGGAGGCTTCCACCAGGTCGCTGACCTGGGCTAGTTCGCTGGCGGTGTAGACGACCGGGGCGGCTGCCCCGGCGGATGGCAGGGCGAGCGCGCCGGCGGTGAGTACGCCGACGGTGACGGCGAGCAGCCGGGTTGCCCGGCTGGTCGTGTGGCTGATCCGCACTGTTCCCTCCTGAATGGGACTGGGGATCTCAGGCTTACTGGATATTGACAGTTTTGTTCTATGTCGATGTTGATGCAAGCGCTAACATGGCAAAATTACTTAGACAATAGCAAATATGAAAAACAATTCTGGCAGTTGTCTGACTTGCCGGGGTCCCGCCCCGGTCAGAAGGTGGTCCGGTCGAGGTCGGCGTCGGCGAGTCGGTCCAGCACCATCGTCCAGGTGGTACGCAACGCCCGCAGCCAGCCGATAGTCGCCGCACCGCTGCCCGCCCAGCGGATGTCCGCACGGTCGTGGGGCGTGCGACTCTCGACGTGGTCGATGGCAACAGTCCACCACCAGCCGATGTGCCAGGTGAGCCAGGCAATCGTCGGCACCGGAGTCGGATCCGGTTCGCTGTCCGCCCAGTCCGGCACCCAGCCGTCGTCGTCGGACGGCCGCAGTGTCCAGCACGCCGGTGCCGACTCGGCGAAGGAGGACGACATCGGCTGATCATGTCACCGTCAGTCTGGTGTCCAATGAACTACTGACACTGACCGTCTCCTGCTTGAATTTGCGACCATTCCACAACTGCGGATCCTGGTAACGTTCCGAGTCGAGCCCAAATCGATGCATATCGATCTTGGTGTTCATTGTGTCGATCCAGTTCTCGTCGAGAGGATCACGGATGTCCCGTCCTGCCCGCCTCGCCCGACGCGCCCTCGTCGCAGCGGTCGCCGGTGCCCTTGTCGCCACCCTCACCCCCGGCACCCCGGTCTCGGCCGCCGACCGACCCTTCACCTACCAGGTGACCCCCGGCACCGCGCAGTGGCGCGCGTTGAGCAGCCATCAGGAGATGGTCGACGCCGTGCAGATGCCGGACAAGACCGCCGCCGCCTTGCGGACCCCGCTGCTCGTCGACGCCGTCCTGGCGTACCCGCTGCTGCCCGACGCCCTGGCCTTCAACAGCGTCCAACAAGGCTTCGAGACCGTCACCGCACGCTTCACCGGACTCCAGGAACTGCTCCGCCGCCCCGACGCCGGCCAGGAACTGCTCAAGCGCTACCGGACCATGGATGTCGCGGCCCGTAGCGGTGAGTCCCTCGCCGACGCCGGCGACCGAGCCCTGGCCGCGTGGAAACTGGAGACCATCCTCGCCCAGCCGCAGGTGCTGGCCACCCTGACCACGGCACAGTCCACGGAGTTGCTGCACGTCGGACTCGCCGTACACCGAGCCAAGCAGGCCGACGCCGCGACGTACGGCGAGGCCGGCCTGGAGCCGACGGCGGTGTTGCTGGGCCGCGCGCTCGCCACCCGGGAAGGCTGGGACTGGACCCGCTCGGAGTTGCTGCGCGAAGGCCTGCAACTGCGGCCGGGCGCGGTGGAGACCACCGTCGCGGCCGTACGGGCACACCTGGCCGACCCCAGCGTCGCGCACCCGGTCAGCGACGGCCTCGGCACACTGGACTACGCCAGCACCGTCTACACCCCCAACGGCTCGGCGGTCTCGGTGATCACCATGACGTACGAGCTGACCAGCGCCCAGATCACCAGCGCCAACAACTACGTGGCGACCAACTATCCGTCGGCCACGCGGGAACGCAACGCGTCGCGCAAGTACAACTGCCACTCGTACGCTTGGTACAGCACCTCGAGCGCGAACGACCGGTGGATGAACACCCCCGGGGACGACCGCTACTGGCAGGACGGCAGCTACACCCTCTGGCACCCGCCGTACATCTGGTTCGCCAACATGAAGCTGTCGTACGCCAGTGACGACCACTCCGGCATCTGGGTCGGCACCGGCAACTACGTTCGGTCAAAGTGGGGCCAGCTCGGCCTGATGTACCACTACTGGAACTACTCCCCGTACAGCAGCGCCACCACCAACTCGTACTTCCCGTCCTGACCGACCCGCGGAGCCTGAGTAGCAGCAGCGACGTGCCTGGCGGGAACGGATCCCGCCAGGCACATGGTGCATGCCGGCCGCTGCCTACTCGTAGCGCAGCGAGTCGACCGGGTCGGCCCGGGCCGCCCGCGACGCCGGCAGCGTGCCGGCCAGGAACGCGATCGCCATCACCAACAGGATGATCACCGCGATGGAGACCGGCTCGAAGGCGATCAGCGTGAGCCCTGGCAAATCCGCCAGGAAACCGCCGGCCAGCGCGCTGCTGATCGCGGTGCCCGCCGCGATCGCCAGCACCGCACCGATCGCGCTGCCCAGGAAACCGATGACGGTAGCTTCCAGGCTGAACAGGCCGAACACCTTGCCGGAGCCCATGCCCATCGCCTTCATCAGGCCGATCTCGCGGGTGCGCTCCTGCACCGACATGAACAGCGTGTTGACGATCCCGAAGCTCGCGGCCAGCAGCGCGATCACCGCGAAAGCGTTCAGCACCCAGACGATGCCGTCGATGACGGTCCGGAACGCGCCGAGCTGGTCGGCGACCGTACTCCCGGTGTAGCCGGCGTCGGCCAGCCGGTCCTTCAACGCGCTGATCTGCTCGTCGGTCGCGGCCGGGTCGAACCAGATGCTCGCCTGGGCGTACCGCTGCGCCTCGGCGGCAGGGATGCCGGTGTTCTGCGCGTCGAACAGCGCGTCGGTCAGCGCGTCGTTGGGCACGACGCCGTTCCCGGTCGCCAGGGTCTCCTCGGCCACCCCGACGATCGTCGCCTCGATCACCTGCTGGGTGCGCTGCGCGTCGGTGACCGCGATCGAGACGGTCTGCCCGACCGCCGCCGCGTCGTCGGTGAAACCGAGCGGTTCGACGTACGACGTCGGGAGCGCGAGCTGCAGTTGCGACGACGAGCTGTCCGGCTCGGCCCCGGCCGCCAGCGGGGTCCGCTGCCCGGCGACCAGCCCGCCCACGTTCACGACGTACCGCGTGCCGCCGCCGACCTGGATGTAGTCGGCGCTGATCGACCTGGTGGCCTGGACGTCGAGGACGCCGTCGATGCCGGCCAGCGTGTCGAGGTCGGCCGGGGTGAGCGCGACGACCGTCTGCCCGGGCGGCCCGTCCTGCCCGCTCGACACCCTCGCCGGGTCGTACTCGGCCGGCCCGGCGTCGGCGGCACCGAACCCGCCGTCCTGCTCCGAGGTCTTCACCACCGCCATGACGTCGGAGGCGCCGATCGCGGTCACCGTGTCGTCGATGTACGCGTTGATGCCGGTGCCCAGCCCACTGGTCAGGGTCAAGGTAAACGCGCCGATGAAGATCGCCAGAATCGTCAGCAGCGTACGGGTCTTCGACCGGAAGGTGTTCGCGGTGGCCGAACCGACCAGATCGGAGATCTTCACGCCGGCACCGCCGCCAGATCGTCGACCAGCTGGCCGTCCCGGACCAGGATACGGCGGTCGCAGCGCGACGCGAGCTCCTCGTCGTGAGTGACGACGATCAGCGTGATGCCGTTCTGCCGGTTGAGGCCGAAGAGAATGTCCTCCACCACGGCGCCGGTCGCGGAGTCGAGGTTACCGGTCGGCTCGTCGGCGAAGATGATGCGCGGGTTGTTCACCAGCGCCCGCGCGATCACGACGCGTTGCTTCTGCCCGCCGGAGAGATTCGACGCCTTGTTCTTCGCCTTGTCGGCGAGCTCCAACTGCTCCAGCGCTGCCATGCCGCGCCGTCTGCGTTCGGCCCGTCCGACGCCGGCAATTTTCATCGGCAGTACGACGTTGTCGAGCACCGAGGTGTTCGGGGTGAGGAAGAACTGCTGGAAGACGAACCCGAACGTCTTGTTCCGGGTCTGGTTGAGGCGGCTGCCCCGCAGCGTACGGGTGTCGACGCCGCCCAGCGTGATCGTGCCCGACGTCGGGGCGTCCAGCAGCGCGAGAATGTGCATCAGGGTCGACTTGCCGGATCCGCTCTTGCCGAGGATCGCAACGCTCTCGCCGTCATGAATGTCGAAGTTGACTCCCTTCAGCGCGTCGAAACTGTTCGCGCCCCGACCGTACGTCTTTCGTACGTCGACAGCCGAGATGACAGGGCTTTCCATCGGACTCCTCGTATTCGCCGACCAGGCCGAATTCCGGCTGGTGTCTCCATCGTCGTCGGCGGTCCGGTTCGCCGCGTCACTCTGTGGCGGGCATTCGCGTACCGCGTTCGCGGTACGGGGGAATACCGCGCCAGGTGGACCTGCCTGGTCACGGCGGCCGGCAGACTGGGGCCATGACGACCACTGCGGCCGGGCCGGCGGACCCGAGGCACCGGCGTCCGCGCGTACCGCCGTGGGTCGGTGACCTCGTCGCGGCGGTGATCATCGTCGCGACGGCGCTCACCCCGTTCAAAGTCCCCGAGCACGAGGCGGCCGGACCGGTCACCGTCGCGCTGGCGATCGTCCCGGCCGTGCTGCTGCCGCTGCGGCGGCGCTGGCCGCTGCCGGTGCTCGCCGGCTGTATCGCGATCTACGGTCTGGTGGCGGCCACCGGGGCGCTGGAGCCGGGCGTGGTGCTCGCCGTGTCGATCGCCATGTTCGGGGCGGCGAACCGCACGGACCGGCGGACCACGCTCACCACGGCCTGCGCCGCCGTCGTCGCGACGACCCTGCTCAACCTCCTGACCGCGATCGGGAGTGTGTTCGATCCCCGGGCGTTCCAGGTCACCGTCATGGTCGCGTTCGCGGCTGCCGCCGGCGACGCCACCCGCTCCCGGCGGGAGTACCTGCTCGCCATCATCGAGCGTGCCGAACGGGCCGAACAGACCCGCGAATCGGAGGCACGGAGACGGGTGACCGAGGAGCGGCTGCGAATTGCCCGTGACCTGCATGACGTCGTCGCCCACCAGATCTCGGTGATCAGCCTCAACGCGGGGGTGGCGTCGTCGGCGCTGGAGTCCCGCCCGGAACGGGCGCAGCAGGCCCTCGGCGTCATCCGGGGCGCTGCCCGGACCGTGCTCACCGAGATCGGCGACCTGCTGCGGGTGCTGCGGACCGAGGACGACGACCCCGCCAACGGGGCGGCGACCGCCCCGCAGCCCGGCCTGCACCGGCTCGACCAGCTGGTCGCCGGCTTCACCGGGGCCGGGCTCCACGTGTCGCTGCGGACCGAAGGGGACCTGTCGGCGGTCAGCGGCGCGGTCGACGTGGTCGCCTACCGGGTCGTCCAGGAAGGTCTCACCAACGCCCACAAACACGGCGCCGAGCACCGCGCCCACGTCCTGATCGAGGTCGACGCCGACCGGGTCCACGTGGTGGTCACGAACCCGGTGTCCGGTCGATCGTCCGACGACCGGCCCGACGTGCCCGTGCCCAGTGGCGGGCACGGCCTGGTCGGCCTGCGGGAACGGGTCGCCTCGGTCCGCGGCGTCGTCGAAACTGGCCTGTCCCCGGGCGGCTACCGGCTCGCCGCCACCCTGCCACTGCCCAAGGAGGATCCCCGGTGACCAGCGTGCTCGTCGTCGACGACCAGTCACTGATCCGGCAGGCCGTGACCGACATCCTGACCGACGACGGCGGGATCAGCGTCGTCGGCGAGGCCGTCAACGGTACGCAGGCCGTCGGGCTCGCCGGCTCGCTGCGCCCCGACGTCGTACTGATGGACATCCGGATGCCGGAGCTCGACGGCATCGGCGCGACGGCGGCCATCTGCGCGGATCCGGCGCTTGCCGACACCCGGGTGCTGATCCTCACCACGTTCGAGGAGGACGAGTACCTGGTGGCGGCGCTGCGGGCCGGCGCGAGCGGCTTCATCGGCAAAGGAGCGGAGCCGGAGGAGATCGTCCGGGCGGTCCGCGCGGTGCACGCCGGCGACGCGCTGCTGTCACCCGCCGCGACCCGCAGCCTCATCGAGCGGTACGTCCTACCGGGTTCGGGTCCGGGCACCGCCGGCGGCTCGCTTGCGGTCCCCGAGAGTTTCGGGCAGCTGACCGACCGGGAACGCGAGGTGCTGCTGCTGGTGGCGCGCGGCCGGTCGAACCAGCAGATCGCCCAGGACCTGGTGATCTCGCCGCACACGGCAAAGACCCACGTCAACCGGATCATGACCAAGCTGTACGCGCACGACCGCGCCCAACTGGTCATCCTCGCGTACGAAAGCGGCCTGCTGACCCCCGGCCTGACCTGAGCTGGACTTCCCATGATCGGATGCGCGCCAGCTACTCGACACGCCGGACGCGTAGCAGCTGGCGCGCATCCGATCATGTGGCACGCGTGACGGATCAGAGGTTGTTGAGGCGCGTCACCGTTGTCGCGGTGTCGCCGCGCGCGGCGCGTCGTCCGGCGGCCGCTGCCTCCTCCGGGGTAGCGCCACGATTCATCGCTCTGGCCACGGCTGCGGTGCGCTGCTCTTCGATCTTCCTGCTACGCCTCTTCGTGAACCAGCTCCAGACAGACATCCGCTGGATCTTCCCGGAAGCCGGAGAGACCAAACCCTGGCTGCTCCCGCCGGCCCGACGTAACCTCAGCGTCGACCTGACACCGGTCGCCGGGCCGGGGAGGGCCGACTACCGGCGGACGAGGACGACGGTTTCGTCGACGAGCCGGGCGCGGGTCGCCTGGTAGCCGCCGGCTGCGATCGCCTTGCTCAGCGAGTTCGACTGCGAGTACCAGTACCCCGAGCCGGTGCGGGCCGACGGTGCCAGCGGACCGCCGATGACGGTTTCCAGCTCGTCGAAGGTGACCGACAGCGATGCGGCGTCCTGCTCACGTAGCCAGTCGGTCAGCGGCCGGTACTTGCCGGTCAGCGCGATGGACTGGCCGGGAGCCGACTCCTCCTCGGGTTCGTCGACCTCCCCGGCTGGCACCTTCTCCTTCTCTGCCGTGGCCAGGGCCGCGACGGCGGCGCTGACGGCCGGTGCCGGCCAGATCTGGATGATCCGCTCGATGAACTCGGCGGTCCGCTGGCGGATCTGCTCGACGTCCCAGCCGTGCGGTGCGGTCAGCACGATATCCGCGTTGATCTTCAACGTGGTGTGTTTCTGCAGCTCGGTAAGCTTGCCGGTGTCGGCGGCACCGACCGACTGGGCCTGCTCGTCGGTCCATGGCCGGTTGGACATGGACGGGTTCAGCTTGTTGTTGACCAGGGTCAGGTTGCCGATGGTGTGCAGCAAGGCGGCCCGATCAGTAGCCAACTCCTCGGTGAGCCCGGCGGTCCAGTACGTCTGCCACCCCTGCGGCAGCAGGTGCTCGATGGTGAGATTGCGTGGGCAGTGCGGCTGCTCGCTCTTGGGGGTACGCCGGTGCTCCTCGACTGCTTCCAGGACCATTCGTAGCCGGGCCCGCAGCAGCGTCCGGTAGACCGGCGCTGTGGTCAGCGCCTCGCGTACCTGATCGTCGGAGGGCCAGAACCGGGAGTCGGCCCGCTGTCCGGCAAGGAAGGTCTCGGTGACGTCGCCAGCGGTCGCCGGGCCGGTCTCGTCGAGCTTGCGCAGCAGGTCGAGAGTCAGCCGGTTGATGTCCTTGCTGGTGAGCCGGCACAGCGCCCGGCGCACCAGCCAGCTTTCCAGCGCGGCCAGTGCCTTGTCCCGCTGGACGGTGGGCAGCTCCTGGTCGGTCCAGCGCAGCAGCCACAGCAGGACCGGGGTGACCACGGCCGAGTCCATCGCCTGCAGCACCCGGTAGCGGAACCTGCCGACAGCCGAGCCGGCCGGCCACTGCTCCAGGGCCGCGTAGTTGGCGGCGTCGCGGGACAGGTCGGCGAGCAGCGCCGGCAGTTCGAGCTGGTCCGGCGGTGTCGGTAGATGCTCCTTGAAGGACAGGTAGAGACGGTCGGCCGGCACCTCTCTGAGGGTCCGGGTGATCAGCCAGTGGTGGAGGAAGATGTCGATCCGGGGCACGTACTGCCGGCCACGGGCGACCCGCAGCCGCCAATGGTCGGTGTCCAACTGCTCCCAGTGCTTGCGATACAGGCCAGCCACATCGAGCTGCCGCGCCTGCGCGATCTGGAAGACCAGGTTCTTGATCAGGTCGGCGGCGAGCAGCGGCATGCCCCGGCTGTTGAGGCTCTCGAAGATCACCTGGGCGTTGTCGCCCGGCTCCAGCTGGATCACCACCAGCTTCAAGTGGTCGCGCAGCGCCTGGGTCAGCGCCTGTAGTCGGGCAGCGGCCTTGTCCGGGTCACCGGTGACCTGGGACCACTCGGCGATCGCCCGGACGAAGAAGTCGTGGCCACGCACCAGCGCGGAGCCGGCCAGCTCCGCGCTGAGCGTGCCGTCGCCGTCCATAGCGGCCCGGAAGGTGTCCTGGTCGCGGTCGGTCGGCCAGACCTTGTACGCCTCCGACGGGTCCTGCAGGATCTCGGGCTGGTTGCGGACCAGGACCTGCAGCGCCTGAGCGTGCAGGGTGCTGCCGTGCTGTGCGGCGACCCGTTGCGCGGCGTTGAGCATGAGCTGCAGGGTGGTCAGCCGCTGCTGGCCGTCGATGACCTGACGCATCGTGAGGAAGCCGGGTGGGCCGGCGGGCTGGTCGAGCACGATCGCGCCGAGGAAGTGCGGGGCGACGGCCGGGGCGCCGTAGCCAACCGGTGCGGTCAGCACATCCTCCGCCACCCGGGCGACGTCTTCCCATAGTGGAGCCCATTGGTCCTGCTCGTTCCACACGTACGGCCGCTGGAACAGCGGCACGACGTGCCGGACCTGGTTGCCGAAGATTTCGGTCGGGGTGAGGGTGTGTGCCTGCATATCGGGGTGCCTCGCGGGGTTCGATGGTGGTCAGTGGGTGGCCTGGGTGTCGAGGAACGGGCTGGGGGCACCGGCGTAGGAGACGTAGAGCGAGTCCCGGGCGCGGGTGCAGGCGACGAATAGCAGGCAGCGTTCCCGCTGCAGGTCGTGCCGGTGTGCGGTGGGGTCGTCTGCGGCGGCGGTGATGGTCGAGCGGGCCGGCATGGTGTCCGCGTCGACGCCGATCGCCGCGATGCAGCGGAACTCGAGCCCTTTCATGGCGTGCATGGTGCCGACCCGTACCGCGTTGGTCTTGGTCGCGGTGGGGGTGCTGACCGGGATACCGGCGGTGCCGAGCCGGTCGCGGGCGGCGCGGGCCAGGTGGCCGTTGCGTGCGGCGACGGCGATCGCGTGCGGCTCGACTCCGTCGTCGATCCAGCTGCGTACCTGGGTGACGAGCTGGTCGTGCTCGGCGTCGCGGTCCGGGTGGCCGACCACCCGAGGCCGGCGGCCGTGCATCGGGGACCGGTAGCCGGTCAGGTTGTCCGGCTGGTCGTCCAGCCCGGTCGGCTGCACGCCGGTGAGTAGCCGCACCGACCAGGCGAGGATCTCCTGGGTGGTGCGGTAGTTGATGGTGAGCTTGCGGCTGCGGCCACGGATGCCGACGCCGAGGCTGCCCAGCGACACGTGGTTGTCGTAGATGCGCTGGTGCGGGTCGGCGACGATGAACAGGTCGTCGGGGCCGGCGGCGACGGCGGCCCGCAGCAGTCGCCACTGCGCCGGGTGCAGGTCCTGGCCTTCGTCGACGATGACGTGCCGGTACGGGCGGTCCGGCCGTTCGGCGAGGATCTTCGCCGCCTGGTCGGCCAACTGCAGGTGGGTGTGCTGCTCCTGTTGTCGCAGCGCGTCGGTGACCTGCCGGATCGCTTCCCAGACGGCGAGCCGCTGGTCGGCGCGCAGCGGCGCGCCCCGGCCGTGTCGGCGGGCAGCCAGGTAGCCGGCCGGTTCGGTGATGCCCTGGGCCAGGATCACCTGCTCCCATTCGCGT
This sequence comes from Solwaraspora sp. WMMB762, assembly GCF_049179115.1. Lineage (NCBI taxonomy): Bacteria > Bacillati > Actinomycetota > Actinomycetes > Micromonosporales > Micromonosporaceae > Solwaraspora > Solwaraspora sp. WMMB762. Next base: position 4,592,070 of record NZ_JBMHMD010000001.1, on the reverse strand, counting down.
TGCAGGAAGGTGGCGCTGTGCTGCCCGCCGGTGGCGGCGGCCGCCTGCTCCCACAGCGGCCGGGTGACGGTCTTGGCGTCGGCGATGACCGGCTGGCGGCCGAGGGTTTCGGCGACGAGCCGGTAGGCGAGCCGGTCGACGTTGAGCACGTCGATCCGGTCGCGGACCGCAGCATCGTCGGTGAGCAGGCCGAGTTGCCGGTCGAGCGTGTCGGCGAGGTTGCGGGTGAAGGTGGTCAGCAGCAACCGGTCCGGGCCGCCGGCCGTCCGTCCGGCGAGGAAGACCGCCCGGTGCAGGGCGGTCACCGTCTTGCCGGTGCCGGCACCGCCGGTCACCAGCGCCGGTCCGGCGTACGACGGCCGGTGGGCGATCTCGCGTTGCGCCGGGTGCAGGAAGACCCGCCAGGAGTCGAACGGGTGGGCGAGGATGCTGGCCAGCTCGTCGGGGCCGGAGACCAGGTGGAACCGGTCCGGGGTGCGGGCGGCGGCGGCGGTCAGGTCGTCCGGGTCGACGGGCTCGGCCGGGGCGCTGGTCGGCAGGTGCGCGCTGACTTCGGCCCACACCTGCTCCGGCGTGTACCCGGCGGCGAGGCCGGTGAGGGCGTCGTACTGGGCGGTGGGCAGCAGGTTCGCCAGGGCTTCCAGGTGCGCTTCGGTGGTGAGCAGCCGGACCAGGGGCAGCACGTCGGCATCGACGCCGAGCCGGATCAGGTCGGCGTCGTTGACGTTGGCGAACAGCAGGCTCGGGTTGGCCTTGGCGGCCTGCTGCAGGGCGGGTTCGATGCTGTCGAGGGCCTGCTGGTTGCGGACCTCGAGAACGCCGAGGGCCTGGTTGACGGTGAACCGGCGGCTGGTGGCGTACTCGATGGCGTCGTCGTGCGGCAGGACGGTGAGCAGCAGGAACTCGTCGCCGCCGGTCGGGGCGAGTACGACGCCCCGGTAGAACTGGGTGATCCGGATGGTGCGGATGCGTGAGTCCTTGGCGTTGGCGAGTTTTTCCAGGTGGATGCCGGCGTGGGTGTGTGCCGCGAACTTGTCGATCACGGCGGAAACCGATTTCTGGACGGGTTTCTGCAGCTTGGCGTAGTCGGCGAGGAAGTCCTTGGCGATACCGAGCTTGGCCACTGTCATATCCCCTGTCGACTGTTTTGGGAGATTCCACTAACCTGCACGCCTGCGTTCGCGGGAGAGCCCATGTTACGCAGCGGCTCCGGGCTCAGGAAACGACGAAAGGTGCAGAGTGGAGGCACGTACGTATGGAATGGGCCGTTCGGACACTTCGCACCAAACTATCGACGATGGTCAGCGTATCGGGTCACCTGTCACAGCACTGACGGACCAGCCGGCGGTGCCGGCCGAAGGTCAACTGGTGACGGTACGAAACCGCAGGTGGGTGGCGGCGCAGGTGCATCGCGGCGAGGTCGCCAGCGCCGAAACCAGCGCGGACACTGGCGGTTGCGGGAGATCCACGTCGAGATCGACGAGGCGATTGCCGAGGCGTACGGCTGGTCCGACCTGCGGCTCAACCACGGCTTCCACGAGACCCGGCAGGGCGCCCGCTACACCATCGACCCGGCGGTGCAGGTCGAGATCCTTGACACACCACGCAGGTCAACCAAGTCGGTCCCGCGACCCCGAGGGCCACAGGAGCCGGAGCCGCTACTCCCTGCCTTCCACGACGCCGTATTCCCCCGCCCCGACGCCCTATTCTGATTCTGGAGTTGAGATGTCACCAAAGCGTCCATCCCGTATTCGTCGCGAGTTGCTGATCAACGGTCGACGAGTCCGCATATCCGACCTCATGGAAGCCGAGTTGCTGCAGCCTGGGCAGAAGCTCTACTACACGCCTCGCTACGGTGAGCCGCCGTACGAATCCGTCGTAACGGACCGTGGGAATCTCCGGCTGGCTGACGGTCGGGAGTTCTCCACGCCTTCAGCGGCTGGCGCTGCTGCTGCTGACATTCGTGCTCTGGCCGGTTGGTCCGCTTGGAGGGTGAGCCCAACCGGAGCCTCGCTGCACGAGCTACGCCAGCAGTTGCTCAAGGCGGTTGCCGAGGAGGTCGCGTCCGAACACCAGGCACCTCCGGAGGAGGCCGAGGCAGCACGTCGTCGCTTCGAGTATCTGGAGGAGGCCCGCGCGAAGGCAGAGGCAGGGAAGCCACAGAGCTTGACCGTGCGTGAGTTCATCCGGCTCTGGGGCGTCGAGGACCGTGACCGTGAGGCCAGCGCTCGCATCGATGCGGATCTCGCCAACCATGGACTGGTGACCGTCCCCGACTTCCGGGCGGTCGGGCTGCATCTCACCCTGCGGCTAGAGACGCCGAATGAGAGCGATGAAGCGCCGGTGAAGGCGGCTGACCACCGTACCCCTGAGCGCGAGGAGTCAGCTGACGACACGAACGACGAGGACAGTACGGACATCGGCCTGACGTTGGGCAACCTGCTGCAAGACGACAGCCCGCTGGTCTCGGTTTCTCCCTCGGCAACCTTCGAGGAAGCTATTACGGCCATGCGGATCAATGACTATTCGCAGGTCGCGGTGCTGGTGAACCCGTATACCGTGCACGGTGCCGTTTCCTGGGAGTCGGTAGCCGCAGCGAAGCATCGAGACCCGAGCGCGACGTTCAGTGACGCCATCGATCGGCGGGTAAAAGACCGCGTCTTTGACTATGACACGCGCCTGCTCGACGTCATTGGCACGCTGCGGCGAGACGGTTTCATCTTCGTTCGCGATTTCGAAAGAAAGATCACCGGTATTATCACGGCTGCGGACGTTGTCCACAAGTATGATGAGACGGCAACGCCGTTCTTTCTAGTTGGCGAGATTGACCAGGAGCTTCGTCAACTGTTGCAGAATACTTTCGACGAAGATGTGATCAGGGACGCCTGTAGTGCTGCAAATCAGACCTTCAAGTCGTTCAATAGTATGTCTGTCGGCCAGTATCAAGCTGTCCTGGATAATCCGAGCTGCTGGGCTCAACTGGGCTGGCCTTTGGATCGAAAGCTATTCATCAAGCGCCTTGACGAGCTTCGCCGGGTGCGTAACAACGTGATGCACTTCAACCCAGACCCGGTGAAGCCAAGCGAGGTGAATAAGCTCCGCATTTTTCTTCGCATCATCCGCGAGTACGGCAAGTAGTCGCGCTCGTGGGTGCTTGTCGGCCGCTGACGCTCTCAGTCGGTGCGGCCTTGCAGATGAATTCCGCCGAAGACGTCGCGGGCCTGGATGACGGTGCCTTCGACGTCGCCGGAAATCTGGTTGGTCACGGAGCCGTCGCTGGAGCCGGGAGTGCCCACGGCTCGCCAGAGCGCGACCAGTTGGCGAGCGAACTCGGGGTCCCGTTCAGCCTCCTGCCACAGCAACTCTGCGGCCTGGGTCGTCTGCTCGGGCTGGACCTGCGTAGACAAGGTGCCTTCGACGAGCGTGAGCTCTGCTGGTCTCTCCTGGAACCGATTGCGGATCAGCCGTACCCACGACTTGACAGTGTTGCTGCCGCCCTGGGCGACGGCGGTCGTCGCCCAGGTGACGAGTGCGGAGACGACGGTGGCCATGATCGGTTCAGTCACCGGCACTCCCAATCTGAGGATTATCCCTATTGGCGACATCGGGTGCGAAAGGAGCTTGATCAAGCTGTTTCGATGTTACCGTAAGTCACACCGGCTAGCGAGTCTTGGAAGGTCATCATGAGTGGATCAAAGTGGGAAGCCGATCCGACAGCCACCCTCATCAGGCGCTGGGGGAAGTCCGCGCATGAGCTGGGAGAGACTTCTGGTGATGGAAGTTGCCCCGACATCTGGGAGCTCTCCAACGGCGACATCGCAGTGATCGGCCATGATCTGACCGAGACCTACCACCAGCAACTGCCGGAGGGCGTGTCGATCGATCCGGGCGAGCGCCTGGTGATCATTCCTCGTTCGACCATGATCGCGGCAAGGGCGGACATACCTGATGCATGAGGTCCTCGGCGATGACCCAGGTGAGCTGCTGACGCTCGATGACTACTGGTCCGACTTCTACGAGCACTTCTGGCGGATAGAGTCGGTCGGCTTCTGGAAGCTGGAGCGGCAGCAGTTCTTCAAGGAGCCCGGCAACAAGAGCTGGGAGGCTTTCGTCGACGGCCGGTGGGATGAGTCGCTTCGGCTGATCGAAGAGCAGCGCGACGACTTCGCCGACTACTACGGCCGGATCGCGCGTCAGGGCTTCGTCAACCGGCGGGTGCGGATCGTCGAGAAGCCGATCATCCCATACCTGCAATGGGAGCTGCACCTGCTCCGGCTCCGGCATGAGTACGGCGGCCTGACCAACGTCGTCGGTCCGGAGCAGGTCGCTCTGTACGAAGCGGAAGGTCCGCTGCCGGAGATTTACACGCTCGGCCTCGACGTGATGTACGAGGCGGTCTACGACGACACGGGTGTGCTCGCCGCCGCCCGTCGCTTCACCGACCCTGAGCTGATTGCCCGGTGCCAACGTCTCATCGAAGGGCTGTACCAGCAAGGCGAGCCGTTGGACACGTTCTTTGATCGGGAAGTGGCCACACTGGAGCCGCCTACGGGAACATGAGACATGTTCCAGGGCGGCGCGGCGTCGGACGACCCGGATCCCCGACACGTCAACCAGACCGACCTTTCCGGCAGCGCGGACCTGGTGCAGGCCCGTGACGTGCATGGGGGCGTACATTTTCATGGCGGCGACCCGGCACCCGGTCCGCCGCCACGGCAGCTACCCGGCGGGGTCGCCGGCTTCCTCAACCGCAACCGCGAGCTTTTGGCCCTCGACCGCCTGCTGACTGACGCCCACCAAACCGCACCTGCGGTGACCTTGTTCGTCGTCGCCGGCACGGCCGGGGTTGGCAAGACGTCGCTTGCCGTCCGCTGGGCACATCGGGTCAAGACGCGTTACCCGGACGGACAGCTCTATGTGAACCTGCGCGGATATGACCGCGGACTGCCGGTCGATCCAGCGGAGGCCCTGGACCGGTTCCTCCGGTCGCTTGGCGTACCACCTGCTGCGATCCCGGCAGACCTGGACGAGCGGGCAGCGGTGTATCGGTCCCGCCTCGCCGACCGGCGGATCCTCGTCGTGCTGGACAACGCCGCATCGGTTGGTCAGGTTCGACCGCTGTTGCCTGGCACAGACACCTGCTCGGTCATCGTCACCAGCCGGAGCAGACTCTCCGCACTGGTGGCCAGGGACGGTGGCCAACGCCTGACGCTCGACATCCTGCCGGAACACGACGCCATCGAGCTGCTGCGGACTGTCATGGACGGCTATCGCCAGGGGGACAGCGACGAGGAGTTGGCCGAACTGGCCCGGCTATGTGCGCGGCTGCCGCTGGCGCTGCGGATCGCCGGCGAACGAGCGGCCAGCCGGCCCTTCATGACACTGCACGAACTGATTCAGGACCTGCGCGACGAGTCAGCGCTCTGGGACACGCTCACTGCCGACGACGGTGACGAGTCCGACGCGGTCCGGACGGTGTTCGCCTGGTCGTACCGTGCGTTGACCGAGGAAGCGGCGCGACTGTTCCGGTTGCTGGGGCTGCATCCCGGCCCGGATTTCAGTGCGGCGGCGGCCGTCGCACTGTCCGGCACCCCGGCACGCCGGATCCGGCACCTGCTCGATCAACTCGTTGGCGCCCACCTACTGGAGCACGTCGGGCTGGACCGGTACCAACTGCACGACCTGCTCCGCGCGTACGCCATCGATCAGGTGCGCCAGCATGAGCCGGACGACGAACGCCAAGCGGCGCGGCTGCGGGTGCTCCGCTGGTACCTGCACAGCGCCGACGCTGCGGTGACGGCGATGCTCCCGTTCAACCAGACGGTGCCGCTGGACCCGCCCGGTGGCATCGAGGCGATGGCGTTCAGCGCATCGACGACCGCGGCCGAATGGTTCGAGACTGAGCGGCACAACCTGGTCGCGGCGACCCGCCTCGCCAGCGAGTGCGGCGCACACCAGGTCGCTTGGCATCTGGCGGCGGTGCTACGCGGCGTCTACATGCATCAGAACGCGTTCGACGAGTGGTCGACCACTGCGCGGATCGGGCTGGCGTCAGCCCGGTCGGTCGGTGACCGGCGCGGGGAAGCCGAAACCCTGGAAAGTCTCGGCAAGGCACACTTCCAGGCACGCCAACTCGACGAGGCGGCCGAGTGCCACCAGGCGGCCCTGACGGTCCGCCGCGAGATCGGTGACGAGTTCGGCACCGCTGTTTCGATCAACGCGCTCGGCCTGCTGGGGCTGCGGCATCGCCGGCTGACTGACTCGGTCCGCTTCTTCTCCGAAGCCCTGGAGATCGTCACCCGGCTCGGCAACCGACGCTGGCGGGCGCTGGTGCTGAGCAATCTGGGCGAGACACGGTACGAGATGCTGCAGTTGCCGGAGGCCGCCGTGCTGCTCCGGGAAGCCCTCGCCGAGCTACGCGACCTCGGGGACCGGGGCCAGGAAGGCAACGCGTTGTTCTTCCTCAGCAGGGCCGAGCGGGAGATGGGTGACGTGGCCAACGCCGAGGCCAACATTGAGACTGCGGTCGCGATCGCCGAGGAAGCGAACAACTCGCTGTGGCTGGGCCACTGGCTGGTCGAGCTGGCCCGGGTACGGCAGGCCATCGGTGACCCTGCCGCCGCACTCGACATCCTGCACCGCGCTGCTGCGCTGCAACGACGAATCGGTGACCGCAGCCGGGAAGCAACCGCAATCGACGGCGTCGGCGAGGCGTATCAGGATCTTGGCAGGTCGGCGGAGGCAGTGGACTTCCACCGCCAGGCCGCCGGAGTGCACCGCCGGCTCGGCGACTCCTGGCAAACCGCCGTCGCACTGCACAACTTGGCGACTGCCCTTGCTGCGACTGGCCGTGAAGCAGAAGCCCTGCCGGTACGGCAAGACGCGTTGACGCTGCTCAGCCAGTTCGAGGACGCCCGCGCAGTCGACCTCCGCGAACGGATCGAGCGGGCCTGACCACGCCGTCGACTCCGATGCTGTGCGGATACCACACGCCCGGCTGTAGTGGTAGCTGACCCATCCGCAGAGTGGACTTACCGATACTGGGTCTGAAACATCCGTGAGCGTGGCCGTAGCCGATAGCGGCGCCAAGGGGTCGCGGAGTAGGCGACGATGCCGATGAGGAGAAGCGCGCCACTGAGGACAAGGCTGGGAACGTCGTTCGGAGGGCGGGCGGTGAACTCCCACCAGAGATAGTAGCCTTGGCTGCCGTATCCCCAATACCAAAGAAACAAGATGGTTGTTACCGGCATGGCCCAGGCGAGACGCCACCCTAGGATCACGCCTGATAAAAGCGAAATTCCGTACCAGGCAATGAGCGCGCGGAGGGTGATAGCCAGAGCTTCAATAGGAAGAGTGGTACCTGCAAGGATGAGATACAGCAACCAGCATGTGGTTGCCATGGCGACAGCGTAAAGCCAGGTGAGTCGTTTCAGGTGGGCGGTAGCCACAGATTCTAGGGCGCCCAGATTGCTCTGTAATGCAAGTACCGGAGAAACGCTCGCAGCCATTGCGAGCATTCTCCAGAGCGGAACGCTGACCTGGCCGTTTTCGCCCACGGTTGGCAGGGTAGCCTCAATTGTTCCAAACCAGGCGGCGGATACGCCGCAGAGTGCAGCTGAAATTAGGGCAGACCGGACCGGTCGCACGGCAACAAACATCCGGATCCCCCGCCAAGAAGCGCGGCTGGACTGCTTAACTCGGGGAGCTGCAGTAGCGGTCACGAATCTCACTCACTTCTTCGTTTGCCCAGGCGATTTGATCGCCAATTGATTCGTTGCTAGCGAGCGTTCGACCCGCCTTCCACGCGTCCTGCATGTCGCTTGGGGCATTTGTTGTCGAGTCTGGGGCGCCACCGCCGACCAAGTAAGCGGTCAGCCATGCTTCAAGTGTCCACAGTCGATTCGAGTCGTCTTCTGATATTTTCTGCCAATTACATGCATCCCGGTCAAGGAATTGGAATGTTAGGCTCAGGATGGCTTTTCCGATGTCATCTCCGTAGGACCATGGGCTGCCTGCGATGATTTGGAAGTATGGGGCGGCATCTAAATCTTGTTCGCGTTCGTTGGTGAGATATGAGTGTGAATCTATCCCATACTCGTTCATTTGAGATGGAATCGAAAAATTCCCTGGAAGGGCATTGATGCGAGTGCTGATGGCGCGAATGTCAGAAAGATACTTTTCGTGCTCAGGCCAGATGCACAGATGCGAGCGTCCTTCGACGCAGAGTACGTTGTTTCCGGGTGGATTTCGTGATACAACGACCGGCGTGGCTAGCATGGATACTATGACTGCTATGGCGGTTGCCAAAGATAAGCCGAAACTTCGAAGCTTGGTTTTCTCCGATTTGGATATCCAGAGTAGTGTTACAAGAAATGCAATTATGCTGGAAGTTCGTAGGAGCAACGAAAGCGAGTCAAGTACAAACGCAGGCCTGCCGGTTAGGATGGCGAAAGAGCCCTGTTGGTCGAGAATTCCAATGAGGAGTAAGAATCCGAGTGGTGCGATCAACGCGGCTATCGCAGCATTAAATATCTTCCCCATTAGCCAGCCGACAGCAATCGCAACAAGTAGTACAAAGGCTCCAAAAACGAAATAGCCTATCCAAAGATGGAATCCTGGCGGTGCTGTCCGAGCGGTAATGGCAAGGGCGACAGCTTGGCCAATAACGTAGGGGCTGAGTAGAATGGTGGCTGTCGCACATAGAAGGTAAGCTTCGCGGGCGGCTGGAGCAACTCTGGCTGCGGCGAGTTGCTCATCTACCCCGTGTCTACCTGGCGCTGTCACCGACCATGCTGCAGCGCCGGCTGTCACGACACCGAGCATGTATGCTGGCACCTGAGCTGCGGCACCTGTTTCCGGCCACACTCCGATCCAGTGCCGACTGCGTATGAATATGATCAATAGGTCCAAAACAATTAAGGGTGGCAGCGCCCAACGAATTGGGGAATTGCGCAGGTGTAGCAGTAGAATCCTCATACCTGCCGCTCGCTTTCCGGCAAGACGTGCATGTATGCCTTTTCCAGATCGGAGTGACCTGGCAGGTCCTCGCGACTCAGGGACGATAGGGCAATAACCGACCCGTCGAACCGGACCTCTCCGCTGTGCATGACAATTACTCGATCGCAGGCGGCGGCGACGTCGTCAGTGAGATGGGTGCTTAGCAGGACGATCGCGTCATCGAGCCCGGATAAGATACTCCTGAACTGGAGCCGCTGGCGAGGGTCCAAGCCAACGGTAGGCTCGTCGAGTAGCACCATTTGAGGGTTTCCTACGATCGCCCAGGCAATGCCTGCTCGGCGACGCATACCGCCCGAGAGCTTTCGCATCTTCGATCGTCTCCGATCGGTCAAGTCGACCATCTCTAGCACACGATCTATCGATCTATTCCACTCTCCTGGCTCGACTCCCCGCATCCATGCAGCGTACGCTACGAAATCGGCAACGGTCATCTGCGGATCAAATCCGAAGTCCTGCGGGAGGTAGCCGATACGGCTGCGGACCGATCGAGCCTTCTGTTCTGTGTCAATCTGGACGTCGTCGAATAATATGGAGCCGTAGCTGGGTGGCATGATCGTTGCCAATGTGCGCAGAAGGGTTGTCTTGCCGGCACCGTTTGGGCCGAGAATGCCAATTGTGCCAGGCTGAAGTGTGAGGCTGATGCGATTCATGGCGAGCGTCAATCCGTACCGCTGTGACACCGCGTCTAGCACTACGTTCATCTGATGATCTCACTCCTCAGCAGCGTGCTGGGGGTGCGTATTACCGCACCCCCAGCACGCTGTTTCGCCTAGCGTTCGATAGGTTCTAGTAGTAAGTGATATGCCCGTTGCTGACGGAGAAGAGGCAGTCGGCACCGGAGACGGTTTGGGTGCTCCCGGAAAAACGGAATCTATCAAGGTAGCGGGTGCCCTGAAGTGAGCAGCTGACGGAAGATTGGTACGTTCCGGTCAGACCGGCACCCGGCGATGAGCACTTTTGTGCCCACGCGGTGTTCCACCATTCGGTGTAGCAGTTTGAAACTTTGTTTGACGTGCCAGCTGCGGTTGCTGCGGAACTGCCAAGTGCCACCGCTGCGACCATGATGGCTGCGAGGGCAACCGCTTGTGTGATCCGCCTTGGGTTCAGTGAGTTCCGCTGTCGTACCACTTGCCTTGCACTCATGAGTCCACCTCGCGAGTTGAAGGAACAGCTGGCAACGCAGAAGTGATTGATCTGCATGCGCAGCGTAGCAATGCTTCGGCGGGGGGGGCAACGAGGACGGATCTGGTTCGCTGGCCTTTGGCAGCTGCGGGCCGGAGCCTCCTTGTGCAGGTGCAGGTGCAGGTGCAGGTGAGTGAGTCACTCCTAATGTCGGTCGGGCGAACGCGTGTGATGCATGTCACACCCACCTAGGCTCGTCGAGTGGGTTGGCGGCTTCGCTGGGGGTGGACCGCCGTCATGCTTGCCGCCGCCCAAGGAGGAGGCCGCGCTTGGTTCGCGTCGCCGAGATCGCCGTCGGTCCTTGGGGCGCAGGAACCTCGAGCAGGGCTGGGCTGCCAGGGCTGGGCGGGGGTGTGCTTGAGGCCGGTGACGAAGCTGATCCAGGTGGCGGCAACGAAGGCGAGGATCGGGCCGGTGCGCTCTTTGGCGTCGCGTACGTCCACCTGGCCACCAGCGAAGCGGACCTCGACGCAGGCGGCGTTGTTGGAGCTGCGCGACGACTTAGAGGCCGCGCGGAATGGTTGGTGGTCATCGGCGGCGGGTGGGGCGGTTGTCCCATCGGTAGAGGGTCCATGCGCGTCGGGTGAGGCTGCGGACGGTGATGATCGCGTCGGCGAGGTCGAAGTACGCGTCGATGACCTTCTCTGTTCGTTCGTAGCAGCGTTGCAGCCGGTTGAACGCGTTGTGCCAGCTGTTCGTCCGTTCAACGTGCCACCGTTGGCTCGCCTGGATGGGTGCCTTGTCGCCCTTGTGGGCGATCTCGCCGGTCAGGCCGCGTTCGGCCAGCAGCGTTCGGGTGGTGGCGGAGTCGTAGCCGGCGTCAAGGTGCACCGTGATGGTCGGCGGTAGTGGGCCGAGGTCGTCGAGGTGATCGAGGGTGGGTGCCAGCAGGGGCGAGTCGTGTCGGTTCGCGCCGGCCAGGACCCGGCCGAGGGGAATGCCGTAGCCGTCGACCATCGTGGAGCGTTTCATGCCCTGCTTGCCCCGATCGACGGGGGACCGTCCGGCGCAGTCACCGCCGCCGGGAGCCTTGGTGATGCAGCCGTCTACGGCGATGTCACTCAAGACCAAGCCGACGAGCCGGTCGTAGGCGTCCACGGCGATCTGCTTGAGCTGGGCGAACACCCCGAGGCGGATCCATTCGTCACGGCGGCCGCGGATCGTGGTGGCCGAACAGGTGGCATCGGCGATCGCCTCGTAGGAGCAGCCGAACCGCAACACCTGAACCAGCTTGTCGAACACGATGCGGTCATCGACCCGTCTACGGTGACAGCCCAACGGGTGTGTCGGTTGGTAGGTCGGCCGATCGGGTAGCAGCGCGGCGAACTGGACCCACAACGGCTCGATCAGCCATGCTGGGATGGCAGGCACAGAACCTCCCGTGATCACGGAGCGTCAGCAACTTCATGATCACTAGTTCTGTGCCTGCATCCGTTCAGGCGCGCCGATCAACCCACCATTACGCGCGACCGCTTAATCCAGTCCTGGTCAGGGGTGCCGATCTGCGGGGTCATCCCATCTCTTCACGGCATCACCCGGATCTCGATCTGCTCCGGCCGGTCGGTCTTCAGGGCGGCGAGGTGGTCGAGCTGGCCTCGCATCACCGCTGGGCCGCCGATCTGCTGGCGCAGCGCGTCCTCGCTGATCACCTTGTTAATCCGGATCGGGTCGCTGCCATCGAAGCGGACCTGGCGAGCCATCCGAACGGCGACCCGTCGATTCACTTCGGTTTGTCGAACGAATGTGTTGCCGCCACGGATTGCGGCACGGGTGTACTCCTCGGTCTGAGCAGGCCGTGGTTGGCCTCGGAGTGGAGGCTACGCAGCTGCGACGCGCCGGCCTCTTAGCCGAGGAAGCGCAGGAATTCGTTCGGGAAGAGCTTGGCGTAGTCCTGCCACCAGCCGCGACGCGCGGCGCCCATCCGCAGCTCTTCCAACTCGGCGGCGTCTCAGCGGAGCTCAGTTTGAGGATCGGATGCTCTCCATCTGCATGACACACCGAGCGTGAAGCAGCTGGAGAGCATCCGATCCTGGAGTCATGCGGTGCAGCCGTCGCGCCTGGCAGGGTTCTGCGGTCAGGGCTGGGTGGGGGTGCTCTTCAGTCCGGTGACGAAGGTAGCCCAGGTGGTGGAGTCGAAGGCGAGGGTCGGGCCGGTGCGGTCCTTGGTATCGCGTACGTCCACCTGGCCACCAGCGAAGCGGACCTCGACGCAGGCGGCGTTGTTGGAGCTGCGCGACGACTTGATCCAGTCCCGGTCAGGGGTGCCGACCTGCGGGGTCATCCCATCTCCTTGGCTATCTGGCGGATCAGCGCGAGTGAGTCCTGCGAGCTTAGCGCGCGTTCCTCAGCCTCAGCGAAGGTCATCGTGTAGTCGGCTACGCGAGCGGACTGGTCGATGATGTCGCTGGAGGTCAGGACTTCCTGCCAGACCAGGTCAGGCAGCCGGGGCGATGGGAACGAGAGGATCTGGAACGGCCCGCCGAGCGCGGGGTGTGCTCCGGCGGTGAACGGCACGACCCTGATATGGATCTGATCCGGATGCGAGGACACCAGCTCGGCCAGGTGGTTGAGCTGGTTGTGCATGACCGCTGGACCGCCGATCTGCTGACGGAGGACTGCCTCGCTGATGACGGTGCTCACGTTCAAGGGGTTGGGGCCGGTCAGCCGAGCCTGCCGTGCCAGGCGCGCCTTCACCCGCCTGGTCATCTCGGTCAACCGGACGTAGGTGTTGCCGCCACGGATCACGGCACGGGCGTAGTCCTCGGTCTGGAGCAGTCCGTGGAGTAGCTCGTTGTCGTAGCTGCGGACGTGATCCGCGCCGGCCTCGTAGCCGAGGAAGCGGAGGAAGTCAGCGGGGAAGAGCTGGGAGTACTGGTGCCACCAGGCGCGACGGGTCGCTCCCACCCGCAGCTCTTCCAGCTCGGCTGCGTCCTCCGGGTCGATCTCGTAGATCTCGATGAGTTGAGCCAGTCGACCGGCTGGCAGTTTGACCCGGCCGGCTTCTACGCCCGAGATGTACGCCTGGGCGATGCCGGTCGCCTTGCCGGAAGCAACCGCTGTCATGCCCAACTCCTCACGGCGCACGCGCAGCCTGATGCCGAGTTCCCATGCCTGCACCGTGGGCGAGACGTCTGCGCCGTCGGTTGCCTCTTGGCCCGTCGGTGACTGGATCATGTTCCTCACTCCTTACAGGACCGGATAGCAGGGTGAGCCTACTTCAGGAAGTCGCCACAGACTAGGGGGTTGATATAACAAACGACTTGCCTGATGCTAGTCACGGTCGGCAGTCCCGCCGCAAACGAGGAGGTTCCCGTGTACCGATTCGGAAAGTTGATCTACCAGCAGGAGGAAGGTGAGCGGTACGGGTTCTCGCTGTGCCGCATCGACAACGCCGGCACGCGCGACCAGACGTACGACCTGCTCGGCGTCATCCGGGTCGCCGTCGACCCACGTCAGCCGGAGAAGCTGGGGGAGAACCTGCGTGGCTGGGCGGTCGCGACCCTCGCGGCCGGCGGCCACGGGTTCGGCTGCTACCACGCCGCCTTCAGCACCCTCGACGAGGACGACCAGCCCGAGAGCGACCTTGGCAACCTCGACATCAACTGGTCCGGCTCGGAAGTCCTCGTGCCCGCCGCCGAGTAGCCGTGTTCACCGAAGCGGCAGCGGCCCGGCTGCTCCGCGTACCGCCGTCGACCCTGCGCCGCTGGCTGGCCGTCACCGACGGCCGCCAGCGGCGGTCCGACCCGTCCGGCAGCCGAGCCGGCCCGCCCAGCCGGCGGGTGCTCGACTGGGCCGAGTTTGTCGAAGCCGCCTACCTGCGGGAACACCGACAGGCGCATCGTGCGCCGATGAGCGGACTGCCGATCTTCCTCGCGTTGCTCCGGGACCACTTCGGCGTGCCGCACCCGATCGCTGACCGGCGCGCCTTCACCGATGGACGCGCTCTCGTCCGGGATGCCCAGGCCGCAGCCGGCCTGCATCCGCGCTGGTGGCTGGTCACGACCACCGGCAACCGGCTGACGCTGACCCCGCCGGCTGCGGCCTTCCACCGACGCATCGGCTGGGCCGGCAACTCCGCGGCCAGTTACCGACCCGACCCCGACCCGGACTCGCCGGTACGCGTCCGGCCCGACGTCCGCTTCGGCCGGCCCGCCATCGGCGGAGTGAGCACCGAGGCCATCGCCGGACAGCACGCGGCAGGCACCGACCCCGAGACGATCGCCGAGATGTACGCCCTGACCCCGAGTGACGTTGCCTGGGCGTTGGCCTACGAGTCCGGCACCCGGCCCAGCCGTTGACTGAATTTGGGAGGTCCGATGCCAGACCCGGTGCTGTGTCAGGCCGAGACACTGTTTTCGGTCACGACCGGCTCTACTGCTGAGCTGATCGCAGCCACTGCCGACGAGATCGCCGGGTGGCGGGCGGACGGGATCGGCGTACACACCTTCTCAGACGACAGCTACCCAGCCCAGTTGCGCGGCATCAAGGAGGCGCCTCCGCTGCTGTTTACCCGTGGCCAGCTCTGGGCCAACGATCCTTCCATAGCCGTCATCGGCAACCGCAAGGCGTCAGCGCGTGAACTGAGCATCGCGCGATCGGTAGCCGAGTCGCTGACCAACCGGGGAGTGACGGTCGCCAGCGGGTTGGCTCACGGCATCGACACCGCCGCCCACACCGCAGCCCTCGCCGCTGGTGGCCGGACCGTCGCGGTCATCGGCACCGGCATCCGCAACTACTATCCGTCGGCCAACCGGCGGCTGCAGGACCACATCGCCGAAGTCGGCCTGGTGGTCAGCCAGTTCTGGCCCGACGCCGGCCCCACCAGGCAGAGCTTCCCGATGCGCAACGCGGTGATGAGCGGGTACGCGGCGGCGACCCTCGTCGTCGAAGCCAGCGAGACCAGCGGCGCCCGCATCCAGGCTCGCCTTGCCCTCGGGCACGGCCGGCCGGTGATCCTGACCAGCCATGCCCTGCAAAGCCGGTGGGCGCAAGCCCTGGCCACCAAGCCGGGCGTCCACGTCGTACGCGGCACGGCAGAGCTGATCGAAGCCGTCGACGGCCTTCTCAACCGACTGCCCCCCCGATAGCGACCTGGAGGGCTTTCCTGGCTACGCCCTCGTGTCAGCACGGAGCATTACGACTCCGCGAGCGCGAACCATGTGGCAACGATTGCGATGATCAACGCCCAGCCGCCGACCCAGCCGGTTACCAGTCCTCGCTTGAACATTCGATTCCCACGCTCGGACCAGACGAAGACGAGGCCGACGGTCAACAAGATCACGTGTACGGAGGCGTAGGTGCACAACACCGCGTAGATGACGGCGAACCGACCGCCAACACCCAGGTCCTCGCTGGGGCTGGACGCGCCGAGCGCCCTGACCGGGATCGTCAGAGCGGCGACGGCCAGTGCGTGACCCAGCGCGGCAACGCCAAAGCCACCAGCCAGCGGCCACCAGCCCTTGCCGCTACCCGCCTCGGTTGCGCCGCCCGGATCCGACACCCGCACTCCGCTTCGACGCTGCGTCAACTTGCCGACGGAGATCCTATGGGGTCAGCCGTAGCGGAAGCCCACCCATTATCCGATGGTCGATCGAGATTCTGCCGTTCACGGCGTGACGCTGACGATGGTGTGCAGCATGGCGAACTCGCCGCCGCCGGTCAGGCAGTCGGGGGCGACGTCGGGCAGGTCGAGGTCGCTGGTCGACGGGTTGGCGTAGCCGCCACCGCCGACGACCCGGCTGCCGATCGCGATCGGCTCTCGGCCCGGTACGTCGACCCCGGCGACCTGCCCACCGTCCCGCCACACCTTCGAGCCGGGTGGCCAGACGGCGACGTTGCGCATCCCGTCCTGCCCGGTCGTCGGGTCCGGTTCGAGGACGAAACAGTCGGCGTCGGCGAGGTGGCGCAGGTATCCGTCGATCTGCGCGTCGTCGCCGCCACGTCGGACGTCGTGAACGAGCAGCGTCGGGTCCGATTCGCCGACGGATACCGGCGGACCCGACGTACAGCCGAATCACACTGCGGCCGACAGCGCGGCGAGGAACACCCGAGCCAGCCGGCTGCGCCGGAGGCAGCTTCGCTGTCGAGGCGCGTCGGTGCCTCCGGCGTTCGACCGAGACTCACCGGCGGTGGTGACCGGATCTCGTACCTTCATTCTGGTCCGACCGTGGGCGTGAGTTGGATGGCTGCTTGAAGCTCGGGGTCGACCATCTGGAGCGCGGCATCGAAGTGGCGCTGCAGGTTGCTCACCAGCCTGGCTACCGCGTTGCCACCACCGCGCTTCTCCAGGTAGATCCTCATCCAGTCGTTGCCGACATCGATCCGGAGCTGCTGGCCCACGTGCAGATCCACGGCAGCGACTTCGGCGGAGCCGTCAGCGGTGACGGCTGGGCGGCCCCAGAGCCAGAACGGCGCTCTCGACGAGAACAGCTCACTGAAGAAGGTGGCCTGATCGTGAATCTGTTTGCTGAATCGGGAGGACTTCCCGAAACTATTACCGGGCTTTCTCAACGTAATCCGTAAACGCGAAAGATCTCCAACTTCATTACCGTACGTAATGTGGCAGGAAAGTGTTCCAACGATCTGCGGAACCCGGTCTTGAGAACCTTCCAACACTTCAGATGGGCGATCGCGCGTTCGACGGCGGCGCGGAGCCGGTTGAGTGCGGTGTTGCACGCGCGTCGGACCCCGGTCAACTCCCGACCCCGAGGCTTCTTGTACGGACTCACGATGCCGGCACCCTGGTACCCCTTGTCACCGATCATCCCGGGCCCGCCGGGGGCGTAGTGGCCGGCCCACCCGGCGGCGATCCCGGACACGTCGAACGCCTTCCGGTCGTGCATGCCACCCGGACACGGGTCACCCACATCGACCACCCGCCCGGCGAGATTGGCCACCACCTGCACGTTCTGCCCACAGAAGCCCTTCTTCTCGGAGAACAGCCCGTCGACGTCGTCGCGTTCCCCGACCGGCGCGACCAGACCATCGACCAGGACCGCGTCCCGGCGGGCCTGGTCACGGACCTGCTCGTACAGCGGGGTCAACACCACGTCCACCAGCGGCTCCAGCTCCTCCTGATACCGCTCCACGGTCGTCGAACCGCAGCCGAAAACCTCACCGATCACGTCCGGCGCCAGATTGTGCCGCAGCCCGAACAACACCAGCACCAACGCCGTGTACAGCGGCAACGCCCGAGGGCGCCCCACCGGCAGGTCCCAGTCGACCAGCGCGTCCACCTGCTCGTACAGCCAGTCCAGTTGATCGGAGTCCAGTCCGGTCATACGCTCACAGCGCGGCGGCCGGCCGTCGATCGTTTGAGTCCACACAACCCAGATGATCCAGACGTCGCCGGCCGCCGTTTCCACAAACGACACGCCCACCTTGGTCACACCACAGGCCGTCACCCCACGTAATATCGACGAACCTCGGTGCCAATCGGCTCGAAGCCTATTGGGAAGTCCTCCGGATGGTGATCGGCCCACCGGTCACGTTGCCGCCGCCATCCTCGGTGCCAAGGGTCGACCAGGAGATGACCTTGCTCTCGCAGAGCGTCGCGAGCGTGCTGCTCATGGGTCTCTTCCTACCACTGCGGCTGACAGCTTTCGACACCATTGTTTGGCAGAATGGCAAGCAATCTTGCTGATTATCCACGCACGACCAAGTTGATCAAAGGAACTGCCGCAGATCGGCCGATCGCATGAGGACGGTGTCGGAGGGAGCCGTTACGGTGGCGGGCATGGGTGAGGTGGGCGTACTCGGCAGACCAGACGCGGGCGTGATCCGCGACGAGCTGCAGGCGCTGGTCCTGGCCGACCTGCTCGGGCCGCTCGACGGGCCGGACGAGGAGTTCGGCACCCAGGAGAGCCCGCTGGACCGCTACCTGCTCGGCCGGCTCGCCCCCAACGGCCAGGCCGTCGAGCCCGACACCCAGGACGAGCTGTCCGACGCCAGTGCATCGGACATCATGGAGGGCGAGCCGGAGCCGAGCGCACCCAACGTGCCCAGCCTCGCCCCGTCCGCGCTCGGCTTCACCGCCACCGTGGACGGTGCCGCCGCCGCGCTGCGGGTCACCGGCGGCTGGGGCCGCTACGACCGGGGCGCCTCGCAGCGGGAGGAGCACGCCGGTCGGCGGGTCTGGCAGCGCCAGAGCCACGGCGGCACCATCACCGTCGTACTCGCCGAAGGCCCGCTGCCGCCGCAGGCCCTCGACCCGGACCAACCCGACATCGTGGTACGCGGCCGGGCCCGCCGCCGCGACGGCCGCTGGCTGATCTCCCTGTTCCTGGAGAACCGGCAGAAGCCCGGCGCGCGGCGCGACGCCAGCTCCTGGATCTTCCAGGTGGAGCTGTCCGCCACCGGTGACGGCGACCAGCCAGTCTTCTGGCCCCGACCCGAGCAGATCACCGGCGGCGACGCCTCCGACCAGGCCGAACGCCGCCGGCTGTCGATGGCCTACCGCTTTCACCCCGAGTACGCCGTCGGCCACGGCACTGCCGTGCAGGCCGACCCGGCCGCCGACGGTGGCCACGCGCTGCGCGCCCACCGGATCCGCGCCTGCACGGTGCCCGCGCACGAACTGCCGTTCACCGACGTGCCGACCGCCGACACCGACCCTGATCTGCCGGAGCTGGCCGCCGTCGAGCTCGACATGAAACGCCTCGCCGAGCTGGCGGCCACCCAAGCCGTGACCCCGGCAGCCGGCCCGACCGATGATCCGCTGCTGGCGGCGCTGACCCCGCTTGTCGACGGCTACCGGGCGTGGATCGCCGGCAACGAAGCAGCCGCCGACCAGCCGCACCGCCGGCTCGCCGAGCACCGCCGCCAGGTCGCCGAGGCGCTGCGCGACGCCCGCCGCGCCGCCGACCGGATCGCCGCGGGCATCGGCCTGCTCGCCACCGACCCGGCCGCCCGCCGCGCCTTCGGCTTCGCCAACCAGGCGATGTACCTGCAGCGGGTGCACACCAGGGTCGCCGACGCCCGTCGCGAACACCCCGGCCTCGGGCTCGCGGCGGCGACCGCCGCCGCCGACCAGCCCGTCAACCACCGCTGGCGGCCGTTCCAGCTCGCCTTCCTGCTGATCAACCTGCCGGCGCTGGCCGACCCCTGGCACGCCGAACGGGCCGAGGACCCGCAGCGGGCCGTCGCCGACCTGCTGTGGTTCCCCACCGGTGGCGGCAAGACCGAGGCGTACCTCGGGTTGACCGCCTTCACCATCGCGATCCGCCGGCTGCAACCCGCCCATGGTGACCTGGTCGCAGCCGACGGCCTCGCCGTGCTGATGCGGTACACGCTGCGGCTGCTCACCATCCAGCAGTTCGAGCGGGCCGCCACCCTGATCTGCGCCGCCGAAACCCTGCGCCGCGCCGACGAGGCCACCTGGGGTGACACGCCGATCCGGATCGGACTGTGGGTCGGCGGCAAGGTCACCCCGAACCACACCGACGACGTCAAACAGTGGTTGCAGCAGCAGCGGCGGGGTCGCGGTGCCGCCACCCGAGGTCACGGGTCACCGCACCAGCTGACCAGCTGCCCGTGGTGCGGCAGCCGGATCGAAGCCGGCCGGGACATCATGGTCGAGGCGACGTACCGCCGGACCCTGGTGCGCTGCTTCGACGTCGAATGCCCGTTCAGCGACGCCGCTGGACACAACCTGAGGGAGGACCGGCGCGGCCTGCCGGTGCTGCTGGTCGACGAGGAGATCTACCGGAACCCGCCGGCCCTGCTGATCGCCACCGTCGACAAGTTTGCCCAACTGGCCTGGAAAGGTGCGACCGCGACGCTGTTCGGGCAGGTCAGCCGGCGCTGCGAACGGCACGGCTACGTCACCGAAGACCTGGAACGCGCCGACTGGGAAGCGACGTACCACCGGGCCACCGGCAACGCCGGGCCGGCCCGGATCGTCGACTGCCCCCGGCTGCGACCCCCCGACCTGATCATCCAGGACGAGCTGCACCTGATCTCCGGCCCGCTCGGCTCCCTCGTCGGCCTCTACGAGACCGCCGTCGACCGACTCGCCAGCTGGCAGCCGGCACGTGGCCACTGGACCCGACCAAAGGTGATCGCCTCCACCGCGACGGTCCGCCGGGCCCACCGCCAGATCGACGCCCTGTTCCACCGCAGCACCGAAGTCTTCCCGCCGCCCGGCCTCGACGCCGCCGACAGCTTCTTCGCCCGCCAACGCCACCCCGACCAGCGTCCCGGCCGGCGCTACATCGGCATCTGCGCCCACGGCACCCGGATCAAATCCACCCTGATCCGGGTCTACGTGTCGGTCCTCGGCGCCGCCCAGAAGCTGCACGAACGCTACGGCCGCAACGACGTCACCGACCCGTACATGACTCTGGTCGGCTACTTCAACAGCCTGCGTGACCTCGGCGGCATGCGACGCCTCGTCGAAGACGACGTCTCCACCCGACTAACCCGCGCCGACGAACGCGGCCTGGCCCGCCGCTACGACCCGCTGCTGGAGGAGCTGACCTCCCGGATGTCGTCCGACGCGATCCGGCCACTGCTGGACCGGCTCGCCGTCCGGTTCACCGCCGAACGCGGCAAAGGCGGCCCCCGACCGATCGACGTGCTGCTCGCCACCAGCATGATCGCCGTCGGGGTCGACGTGTCCCGGCTCGGCGTGATGGTCGTCGCCAACCAGCCCAAGTCCGCCGCCGAATACATCCAGGCCACCAGCCGGGTCGGCCGCGCCGCTCCCGGCATCGTTTTCACCGTCTACAACTGGGCCCGGCCCCGCGACCTGTCGCACTATGAACGCTTCGACCACTTCCACGCCACCGTCTACCGGCAGGTCGAAGCGCTGTCGGTCACCCCGTTCGCCGAACGGGCCATCGACCGCGGCCTCACCGGGGTGCTGGTCGCCCTGATCCGCGACCTGGAACGCACCTACAACGGCAACCTGCGTGCCCAGGAATTCGACCGGTACGGCAAACTCGCCGACCACGTCGTCCGGTTCCTCAAGCGGCGCAGCGACGTCGCCGGCGACAACGCCGTACGGCAGCGGGTCGAGGACGAGCTGGAAGCGCGGCTCGACGTGTGGGCGCGGGAACGGGCCGTGCCCGCCCGGCGACTCGCGTACGACAAGCCACGCCGCAGCGACGACGTCGCCGGCCTGCTGCACCGCCCCGAGGAAGGCCGCTGGCGGCAGACCACCTGCCCCACCTCGCTGCGCGACGTCGAAGCCGGCGTACAGCTGCAGTTGCAGCTCGCTGCCGTCGGCGCGGCGGAGCCCCCGCCACCGTTCCTCCCCCGCGCCGACGATCCGGCGGCCGACACCAGGGCCGCTGGCACCGGGCCCGAGGCGGAGGTGCCGGCGTGAGCGACCCGCAGCAACGCCAGCTGCGGGTCGGCGCGCTGCGCCCCAACCAGCTGCTGCACACCTATGGCATCGGCTCCGTCGCCGACCTGCCCAGCCTGTCGGTGATGCCGCTCGGTCTCGACCACTGGGAGCTGGCCCGCGCCACCGTCATCACCGAGGACCGGCTGCTCGCCGCGATGCGCGCCAAACTCGGCAACCAAGTGCAGGCGCTGCGGCTGCCGCCGCACCTGCCGGAAACCTCCGACCCGTACGCCGAATGGGCCCGAATCGGCGTGCCGGTGGCACTCTTCCCGAGCTGGCTGCGCTGCTCCGACACCCGCTGCAACCGGCTCGCCCCGGCCGAATCCGGGCTGTTCGAACTGATCTCGACGCACCTGCCGGACAAGGTCCGCTACGTGCACACCTGCCGGGGCAACGGCGGCGGCCGACCCACCGCCGTACCGGCCCGGTTCGTGCTGGCCTGCGGCAACGGCCACCTCGACGACTTCCCCTGGTCGTACTTCGCGCACCGGGGCAGCGACCCCGGAGCCGGCCATCCGCTGCAACTGTCCGAACGCGGCAGCACCGGTGAGACCACCAACATCTTCGTCACCTGTAACCAGTGCTCGACCCACCGGCCCATGTCGGAGGCGATCGGGGCGCTCGCCGAACGCAACCTGCCCGCCTGCCGGGGCCGCCACCCGCACCTGGGCACCTACGAGCCGTGTGACGCGCCGCCACGCACCCTGGCCCTGGGCGCCACCAACAGCTGGTTCGCCATGCAGGTGCCGGTGTTCAGCCTGCCGAAGGCGGAACATCCGGTGGACCACGCCGTCGACGAGTTCTGGGCGACGCTGAGCGTGCTCGCCTCGCTTCCATCGGAGACCGGCAAGGCGATTCTGCCCACCCAGACCTGCTGGCCGGAGCTGGAACCGTACGGAGTGGACAAAGTGTGGGCGGCGATCCAGCGGCGGCACGACGCCGGTGACGACTCACCTGGTGCCGGGGGCCGGCTCGGCAGCAGCGACGACGACCATCTCGACCTGCGGCTGCCCGAGTGGCGGGCGTTCACCGCCGGCACCGGTGCCGAACTGCCCGACTTCACCACCCGACCGGAGCGGGTCCCCGCCGGGCACCGGCACTGGCTGAGCCAGGTGGTGCTGGTGCCCCGGCTCCGACGGGTCGCCGCACTGTACGGCTTCACCCGCATCGACGCCCCCGAGCGCGACGTGCTCGACACCCCCGACCGGCGTCGCGCACCGCTGTCCGCCGAGCCACCCACCTGGGTGCCGTGCGCCGAAACCCGCGGCGAAGGCATCTTCCTGCGGTTCGCCGAGGACCGCATCGTCGAATGGGAACACGACCCTGAGGTCAAGGCCCGCGAACATCTGCTGATCCAGGCCCACGAGAAGTGGCGGGCGCAGCGGCAACTACCCCCCGGCTGCTGGCCCGGCCTGCGCTACCTGCTGCTGCACACCTTCGCGCACACCCTGATCCGGGAGCTGGCGTTGGAGTGCGGCTACAGCGCCTCCGGCATCGGTGAACGGGTGTACGCGCGTACCGGCGAAGTGCCGATGGCCGGGGTGCTGCTCTACACCGCCGCCCCGGACAGCGAAGGCACCCTCGGCGGGCTGGTCTCCCTCGGCCGGGCCGACCGGCTCGGCCCGCTGATCGAACGAGCGTTGGACGGTGCCCGGCTGTGCAGCTCCGACCCGCTCTGCGCCGAACACGACCCGACCGTGCACGGCCGGCTCGCCGGGGCCGCCTGCCACGCCTGCCTGTACGCCGCCGAAACCTCCTGCGAAGGCGGCAACCACTACCTGGACCGGTCGTTGCTGGTCGACACCCTCGCCGACAACGAGTGCGGCTTCTTCCGGTGACCGCCGCTGGTGCCGACGGCCGGGCCGCTGCCGGTCCTGACGCCGAGGTATTGGCCGGAACAGTCGCCGAATTGGCCGCCGAGCTGCCGGCCGGGCACGTCGCCGCGTGGGCCGGCGTACTCGCCTCGGTCCGGCGGCCGGACGTCACGGTCGAGGCCGCGCTGATCGACGCCCGCCCCGGGTACGCCGTCGCCGCCCACGCCCGGAGGCTGGTCACCGCCTGGCGGACCCACGCCCCCGATCTGCCCGGCGCTGCCGTCGCGTTGGCCCTGCGCGGCGCCGCCCACCTGCAGCGGCGCGCCGAGACCCGGCGTACCGAGCTGGTGGTCAGCGGGCCGAGCAGCCCGGCCGTCGCGGTGCGGCTGACCCGGTCGGTGGTGGTCGAGCTGATCCGGCAGGCCCGCCGGTCGCTGCTGATGGTCAGCTTCGCCGCGTACGGCGTCGCCGAGGTCGTCGCCGAGGTGTCCGCCGCCGCCGACCGTGGGGTACGGGTCGACCTGGTGTTGGAGAGCGGCACCGCCGACGGTGGACCGCTGCGCGGGGTGACCGGCGCGGACGTCTTCGCCGGCCTCGGCGACCGGGTCACCTGCTGGCACTGGCCGGCGGCGCGACGGCACTCCGGCGGGCGCGCCCGCGCCGCACTGCACGCCAAGGTGCTCGCCGCCGACACCGATGCGGCGCTGGTCAGCAGCGCCAACCTGACCGACCGGGCGCTGTCGGACAACCTGGAAGTCGGCGTGGTGGTGCGGGACCCGGACGCGGTACGGCGACTCGTCGACCACTTCGCCGCGCTGATGGACCCACGAGGTGGCGTCCTGCGGCGGCTCTGACCTGCTGAGCGAGCAGCGATGTTGACTCTCAAGTCGGTTGAGACGCCATAGTCACTGCCATGGACGAGCTCTACTCGATCGGCGAGGTCGCCAGGCGTACCGGCCTGAGCGTCAGCGCGATCCGGTTCTACTCCGACGCCGGGATCGTCACCCCCGCCGAGCACACCGACGCCGGCTACCGGCGCTACGACGTCGACGGAATCGCGCGTCTCGAACTGATCCGTACCCTCCGCGAGCTGGACGCGGGCATTGACGACATTCGCAGACTGCTGGCCGACGAGATCACACTGGACGATCTCGCGACCGCGCACCTGGCGGTCGTCGACCGCCAGCTGAGCCGGTTCCGGGCCCGCCGGGCCGTCCTTCGCACGATCGTCAGACAACGCGGTACGACCGAACAGGTGAGCCTCATGCACAAGCTGGTAACCATGTCCGACGACGACCGTGAGCGGCTCGTCGACGAGTTCTGGACCGAGGTCACCGCCGGCCTCGGGATCGACGACTTCATCGACTATCTGCGCCCGTGGCGGCCCCGGTTGCCGGCGGATCCGACCTGCGAGCAGCTCGAAGCGTGGATCGAGCTGGCCGACCTGGTGCAGGACGCCGACTTCCGGCAGGCGGTCCGCGGCTACTTCAGCGACGTCTTCGCCGGGCCGGCCGCCGACCAGAGTACGCAGCCGCAGCCGCAGCCGCAGTCGGATGCGGAGGTGGAGCACCTGGTGGAGCTGCTCACCGAGGCCAGGGCGGCTGCCGAGGCCGGGTTGCCGGTCGACTCACCGCAGGCACGGGAGTTGGCCGGCCGGTACGTGGCGTCGGTCGCGGCGCGCGCCGGCGAACCGGATGTGGCCGACGTCCGGCGGCAGCTGGTCGACGCCGATCCGGGCCGGCAGGTGAGCCGGCACGCCGAGCTGCTCGGCAGGTACCACTCGTTGACGGCGACGATCAACGGCGTACCGCAGCCGAAGGCGGCCGACGCGCCGGCCACCACCTGGCTGCACGCGGCGGTCTCGGCCCTGCCTTGAGGCACAGCGATAGCGACGGCGCGCATGCGACGGTCCGGGGTGCCGCCAACGAAAATGCTGGCGGCACCCCGGGCGGTAGTGACGGTCAGGGATCAGCTGGCGGTGGCCGGCCGGTCGTCGGCAAGCTCGCGGCGGGTCTCGAAGCGGGTCGCCGCTGCGGCCCGGCGGGCCGGGTCGGTGCAGAGCTCAGCGATCTGGGCCTCGGTCATCGGACCGCCCCGGGACCGGGTGACGCCCAGGTGGTCGGGGACCTCGACGGTCGCCTCGAAGTCCCAGATGTACCACTCCTTGCGGCCCCAGGCCTTGTTCTTCAGCTTGATCTCGATCGTGCCCTGGGCGGTCTGCAGCTTGGGGCTGCGGTCCAGCGCGGCCCAGCCCGACGGGCCGGCGTTGAGCGACGTGGTCCGGGAGACCGTCGACTCCCAGCTCCACTGCCGGCCGATGCTCTGGCTGATGCTCGTCGACACGTTGCTCAGCGCGCTGGAGCCGAAGGTGGTCGCGGGGACCTTGGCGGTCATGCTGATCGACCCACCGGTGGTGTCGGACCATTCGACCGACAGGCTGTTGTCGTACGGGGTGCAGTTGAAGTGCGAGGCGACCTCGTGGAAGCCGGCGGTGGTCTCGGTCACCGGCGTTCCCGGAACGAACCGGCAGGACACGGCCCGGCTGTCGCAGTGCTCGAAAAGCTCCGCGCGGGACGGTCCGTCCCAGAACCTGACCGAGCTGTACTGGTTGTCGGCGGGCACCCGCGCGAGCCAGTCGTGCGAGTACCACATGTGGGGGGTGCCGGACTGGTTGGCGTTGACGTAGTAGTTGCTGGCGCAGTCGGTGACGTTCTTGTACGAGCTGATCACGTCGCCCCAGCCAGCGCTGGCGAGGTTGTTGAAGTAGTAGTACTTGCCGCCGCTGCAGGTGCCGGATTGCGAGATCATGCTCAGCGAGCCGCCCAAGAAGTTGGCGTCCCGGTACGCGATCCCGAGCACCACCTGGGCGGCTGCGGTCCTACCCGAGGCCATGGCGCGGGTGGCGGTCTCGCCAGCGGCGGCGATCCGCTCGGTGGTCGCCGCGTCGAGTCGGCTGCCGTCGCGCGGGGCGTCGGAGACCGCCCCTGCGGTCGCCACCTTCATGGCGGTCCGGAAGTCGCGATAGCAGGCCAGCTCCTCGGACGATTCGTAGAGCAGGCAGTCGGCCATCTCCGCGGTGGGCACGGTGGAGGAGGCGGCGGCCGGGGTGCTCGCGGCGAGCATCGGACCCAGCATCAGTACGGACAGGACGGTCGCGGTGCGGGCGTGCCGGAACATCCGACGGTGCTGCAGGAATGTCATGAGCACCAAGCCTTGCAGCGCGGAACCGCGCAGACTTGGTGGCAATCAAATGATTCACTGAGGAAAATGTGAGGAAGGATTGCGGTCGGTGACCCGTACGGTGGATTTATGTGATCACCGCAACGCCAATTCTGACCGGAACGCTACACCATTTCTGTCGGGTCTCAAACAGTCCGACCGTAAGAGGTGCCGCTGACCTGCACATCCAGGCCCACACCAGTCGGAGCTCAAGATCGTCCGCCGAGGGGTGGGCGCGAACCGGACGGTACGCTCACCCGATGGTCGGCGACACCTACAGCTTCGGTGAATACGAACTGGATATGGCCCGTTACCAGCTGCGGCGGTCCGGTGAGCCGGTCCACGTGGAGCCCCGGGCGCTCGACCTCCTGCAGTACCTGATCGAGCACCGCGACCGGGTGGTGTCGAAGAACGAACTTCTCGACAAGGTGTGGGGCGACCGTTTCGTCAGCGAGGCGGCCCTGACCACCGGGCTGCGTACCGCCCGGATCGCCGTCGGTGACACCGGCCGTCACCAGCGGCTGATCCGGACCGTGCACCGGCGGGGCTACCAGTTCGCGGCATCGGTGACGGTGACCCGGGCCGGTGACCCGGCCGACCCTGGGCCGGAGCCCGCCGCGTACCCGATCCGACCGGCACCGGCACCGGCCCGGTCGGTCGTCGCCGGGGAGACGAGCGGCGCGGACCGCCAGGTCGTCCGGTTCTGCCGAGCCGACGACGGCACCCGGATCGCCTACGCCACCGTCGGATCCGGTCCGCCGCTGCTCAAGGCGGCCAACTGGATGACCCATCTCGATCTGGAGTGGACCACCCCGGTGTGGTCGCACTGGCTCAACGGGCTGGCCCGGGACCGGCAGTTGGTCCGCTACGACGAGCGGGGGTGCGGGCTGTCCGACTGGGATGTGCCGAGCTTCTCCTTCGACGACTGGGTCGATGACCTGGACACCGTGGTCGAGGCGGTAGGGCTGGACCGGTTTCCGCTGCTCGGCGTCTCCCAGGGCGGCGCGGTGGCGGTCGCCTATGCCGTCCGCCGACCGGAGCGGGTCAGTCGGCTGATCCTCGCCGGCGCGTACGCCCGGGGCCGCCAGGTCCGGGCCCGCAACCAGGCCGAGCAGGACGAGGCGGCCCTGGACCTTAACCTGGCCCGGGTCGGCTGGGCGCACCAGGACCCGAGTTTCCTCGGCGTCTTCGCTTCCCAGTTTCTGCCCGAGGGCACCCCGGAGGAGCTGGAGGACTTCATCAGCTTCCAGCGGCGGACCACCTCGGCGGCCAACGGGGTCCGGTTCCTGGAGGAGTTCGCCCGGATCGACGTCTCGGACATCGCCCACCGGGTGCAGTGCCCGACGCTGATCCTGCACTGCCGCGACGACCTGCGGGTGCCGACCTCGCAGGCCAGCGAGCTGGCCACCCTCATCCCGGACAGTCAACTGGTGCTGCTGGACAGCCGTAACCATCTGCTCACCGCGTCCGAGCCGGCCTGGCCGGAGTTCCTGGCCCAGATCGACGCGTTCCTGACCGACTGACCTGGTGATCACATCGACGGTGGCCAGCGGAACAGGTGTTGGCAACATCGATGTGACGTGGGCAATACGATAGTGCAACGTCGATTTCCCACTCTTGGGCGATGGGCGACCACGGCAGTCCCGACCTGGGCCCGAGCGTGCCGACCCACTGCCCGTACTGCTCGCTGCAGTGCGGCGTACGGATGCGGCCGGCGCCGCCCCGACCGCCCGTCATCGAGCCAGCGGACTTCCCCACCAACCGGGGTGGGCTGTGCGCCAAGGGCTGGAGCGCGCCCGAGCTGCTCGACCACCCGGACCGACTGCTCACCCCACTGGTCCGCGCCGACCCGGCCGACCGGCGCAGCCCGCTGCGCCCGGCCAGCTGGGACGAGGCCCTGGACCGGATCACCGCCGCCGTCCAGGCCAGCCAGCACCGGTACGGACCGGCCAGCGTCGGCCTGTTCGGCGGCGGCGGGCTGACCAACGAGAAGGCGTACCAACTCGGCAAGTTCGCCCGGGTCGGGCTACGTACCCCGCACATCGACTACAACGGCCGGTTCTGCATGTCGTCGGCGGCCACCGCCGGCAACCGGGCCTTCGGCATCGACCGGGGCCTGCCGTTCCCGTTGGCCGACATCGCCGACGCCCGCGCCGTGCTGGTCGTCGGCGGCAACCCGGCCGACACCATGCCGCCGGCCATGCAGTACTTCGACGCCGGCCGGGCCGCCGGCGCGGTCCACATCGTCGCCGACCCGCGCCGTACGGCGACCGCCCGGGGCGCCGGCATCCACCTGCCGGTGGCGCCCGGCACCGACCTGGCCCTGGCCAACGGGCTGCTGCACATCGCCATCCGGGCCGGTTACGTCGACCAGGCGTACGTGCGGGACCGCACCACCGGGTTCGACGCGGTCCGCACCGCCGTCGCCGGCTACTGGCCGGACCGGGTGGAGCGGATCACCGGCGTGTCCGAGGCGCTGCTGCAGCGTACGGTGCACGCGCTGGCCACCGCGCCGACCGCGATGATCCTCACCGCCCGCGGTGCCGAGCAGCACAGCAGCAGTACGGACACCGCGCAGGCGTACATCAATCTGGCGCTCGCCCTCGGCCTGCCCGGCCGGCCCGGCAGCGGCTACGGCACGATCACCGGGCAGGGCAACGGCCAGGGCGGCCGGGAACACGGCCAGAAGGCCGACCAACTGCCCGGCTACCGGCGCCTCGACGACCCGGCCGCCCGCGCCCACGTCGCCGCCGTGTGGGGCGTCGATCCGGCCGACCTGCCCGGCCCGGGGGTCTCCGCCACCGAGATGATCGACCGGATCGGCACCCCCGGCGGGGTGCGCACGATGCTGGTGTTCGCCTCGAACATCCTGGTCTCCGCGCCGGACCGGGACCGGGTCGCCGACCGGCTGGCCGCGCTGGACTTCCTCGTCGTGTCGGACATCTTCCGGTCCGAGACGGCCGCCGTGGCCGACGTGGTGCTGCCCACCGCCCAGTGGGCCGAGGAGGAGGGCACCATGACCAACCTGGAGGGTCGGGTGCTGCGCCGCCGCCGGGTGCTGCCGCCACCGGACGGGGTGCGCGACGACCTGAGCGTGCTGGCCGCGCTCGCCGACCGGCTCGGCCGGGGCAAGTACTTCTCCGCCGACCCGCAGACCGTCTACGACGAGCTGCGCCGGGCCAGCGCCGGCGGGATCGCCGACTACGCCGGCATCAGCTACCAGCGGATCGAGGCCGAGGACGGGGTGTTCTGGCCGTGCCCGGCCGACGACCATCCGGGTACGCCGCGACTGTTCGCCGAACGGTTCGCCACCGCCGACGGGCGGGCCCGGTTCATCCGGGTGGAGCACTGGGAACCCGCCGAACTGCCCGACCGCAGCTACCCGTACCTGCTCACCACCGGCCGGATCATGGGCCAGTACCAGAGCGGCAACCAGACCCGCCGCTCGCCGTCGCTGAGCAGTACGGCCAGCGATCCGAAGGCCGAGATCCATCCGGACCTGGCCCGCCGGCTCGGCATCGGCACCGCCGACCTGGTCGAGTTGACCACCCGGCGGGGCCGGGCGGTGTTCCGGGCGTACCTGACCGAGCACATCCGCCCCGACACCGTCTTCGTGCCGTTCCACTGGGGCGGCCTGGCCAGCGCCAACGCGCTGACAGATCCGACCCTGGACCGGCATTCCCGGATGCCGGCGTTCAAGGTCTGCGCGGTCGCGGTCCGCCGCCTCGCCGGACCCGACGGAGCCGGCGGGGCCACCGCCGGCCCGGACGAAGCCGGCCGGAGCAGCGCCGCCCCGGACGATCCCGCCACCTGACGAAAGGGACCCACGATGCAGTCGACCCCACGTTTCCTGCAAGGAGTGTTCGCGTTCGACGGCAAAGGGTTGGACACGCCGCTGCCGTTGGACGGCAGCCTGCGCTACACGGTGCCGGACGGGCTGGTCGCGCAGACCGTCTACTTCCGGGGCGGCAACAGCTCTGGCGAGCTGGTCTACGTCCTGCTGCTGCGCGACGGCGATCCGATGCGCTACTTCCCGATCGGCGCCCGCGACGCGGTGCACGTACCGCTGCGGGTCGTCGAGGACCTCGACAGCGGCACCGTGGTGGAGCTGCAGGTCGCCGCGCCGGCCGGCA
This sequence comes from Solwaraspora sp. WMMB762, assembly GCF_049179115.1. Taxonomy (NCBI): domain Bacteria; kingdom Bacillati; phylum Actinomycetota; class Actinomycetes; order Micromonosporales; family Micromonosporaceae; genus Solwaraspora; species Solwaraspora sp. WMMB762. The sequence goes on along the minus strand of NZ_JBMHMD010000001.1, from coordinate 4,561,357 downwards.
CCACCGGCACCGTCGTGCTCGATCTCGGCCTGGTGGAGGTGTGAGTTGACGCAGCGACGACCGCGGCTGGTGGTGATCGGCAACGGCATGGCCGGTGCCCGTACCGTCGAGGAGATCATCGACCGGGTCGGCCCGGACCGCTACGAGATCACCATGTTCGGCGCCGAACCGTACGGCAACTACAACCGGATCCTGCTGTCCAACGTGCTCTCCGGTGCCGAGGCCGAGGACGGCATCTTCCTCAACAGTCTGCCCTGGTACGAGGAGAACGGCATCACCCTGCGGGCCGGCGTGGAGGTCACCCGGATCGACCGGTTCGCCAGGGCGGTGCACGCCGTCGACGGCACCACCACCCCGTACGACAAGTTGGTGATCGCCACCGGCAGCGTGCCGTTCGTGCCGCCGATCGACGGCGCCCATCACCCGCGACGCGGCTTCCACCAGGGAGTCTTCACCTTCCGCACGCCCGACGACACCCGGGCGATGATCCGCTACGCCCGCGACCACCAGCGGGCGGTGGTGATCGGCGGCGGGCTGCTCGGCCTGGAGGCCGCCCGCGGCCTGCAGCAGTACGGCGTGTCGGTGACCCTGCTGCACGCCGCCGGGCACCTGATGAACGCCCAGCTCGACGCCACCGGCGGGGACATCCTGCGGCGCAGCGTCGAACGGCTCGGCATCGATGTGGTCACCAAGGCCCGCACCGAACGGATCCTCGGTCGCGACGCCGTCGAAGGGGTCCGGCTCGCCGACGGGCGCACGTTCGCCGCCGACATGGTGGTGATCGCCGCCGGGATCCGGCCCAACACCACGCTCGCGCAGGTCAGCGGCCTGCCAGTGGAGCGGGGGATCGTCGTCGACGACCACCTGCGGGTGCTCGACGAGCCGGACATCTACGCGGTCGGGGAGTGCGTGCAGCACCGTGGCCAGACGTACGGCCTGGTCGCGCCGCTGTGGGACCAGGCGAAGGTGCTCGCCGGGCAGCTCACCGGCACCGACCCGACGGCGGCGTACCACGGCTCGCGGACCGCGACCAAGCTGAAGGTCGCCGGGGTCGACGTGGCCGCCATGGGGGTGACCGCGCCGGAACGCGATGACGACGAGTTCGTGGTCTTCGCCGAACCCCGGCGCGGCGTCTACAAGAGCGTGGTGGTCCGCGACGACCGGCTGATCGGCGCCACCCTGGTCGGCGACGTCAGCAAGGTCGGCTTCCTGATGCAGGCGTTCGACCGGGGTTCGCCGCTACCCGAGGAACGGGTCCGGCTGCTGTTCGACCTCGGTGGGCCGCCGGCCGAGGTGTCCGCTGCCGAACTCGACGACGACGCCCAGGTCTGCAACTGCAACGGGGTCAGCAAGGGCGCGCTGGTCGCCACCGTCGCCGGCGGGGTCCGCACGGTGAGCGGGGTGATGGACGCCACCCGGGCCGGCAAGGGCTGCGGCTCGTGCAAGAGCCTGGTCGGCCAGATCGTCGAGTGGGCCGCCGGCGGCGAGGTCGCGGAGGACCCGGCCGCCAACTGGTACGTGCCCGGGGTGCCGATGGACAAGCCGACCCTGATGGCCGAGATCCGCGCCCGCCGGCTGCGCAGCGTGTCGGCGGTCTTCGAGGCGCTCGCCGACGGCCGCGAGGACGCCAAGAGCAAGATGGGGCTGGTGTCGCTGCTGCGGATGATGTGGGGCGACGAGTACGTCGACGAGCGCGGTGCCCGGTTCATCAACGACCGGGTGCACGCCAACATCCAACGCGACGGCACCTTCTCGGTGGTGCCGCAGATGAAGGGCGGCTGCACCACCCCGGCCCAGCTGCGCCGGATCGCCGACGTGGCCGAGAAGCACCAGGTGCCGCTGGTCAAACTGACCGGTGGGCAGCGCATCGACCTGCTCGGCATCCGCAAGGAGGACCTGCCGCAGGTGTGGGCCGACCTGGACATGCCGTCCGGGTACGCGTACGGCAAGAGTTTCCGGACCGTGAAGACCTGCGTGGGCAGCGACTTCTGCCGGTTCGGCCTGGGCGACTCGACCGCGCTCGGCATCGCGATCGAGGAACGGTTCCAGGGGCTGGAGGCGCCGGGCAAACTCAAGCTGGCGGTCACCGGGTGCCCGCGTAACTGCGCCGAGGCGTACGTCAAGGACCTCGGGGTGGTCGCGATCGAGGGCGGCCGGTGGGAGATCTACGTCGGCGGTGCGGCCGGTGCTCACGTACGCAAGGGCGACCTGCTGGCCACCGTCGACACGCCAGCCGAGGTGATGACGCTGACCGGCCGGTTCCTGCAGTACTACCGGGAGAACGCGAACTGGCTGGAACGCACCTACGCGTTCGTGCCCCGGGTCGGCGTCGACCGGCTGCGGGAGCTGATCGTCGACGACGTCGACGGGCTCGGCCCCGGACTCGACGAACGGATGGCGGCGGCGGTGGCCGGCTACCGGGATCCGTGGCGGGAACGGGACACTCCGGCGACCCCGGGCCAGTTCCGGACCGCGTTGCCGCTGGTGCCGCTGCCGGCGGTGCCGGTCCGCGCCGAGAGCAGCCGGTCGTGACCGCCGTCGACGACGGCCGGCTGGTCGAGCACCGGATCGGGCCTGCCGACGACATCCCGCCCGGCGAGGGGCGGGCCTACCCGGTCGCCGGTGATCTGGTGGCGGTGTTCCGGCTGACGTCGGGGCAGCTGCGGGCGGTGTCGGCGGTCTGCCCGCACGCCGGCGGTCCACTCGCCGACGGGCTGATCGACGCCGAGGTGGTGATCTGCCCGCTGCACCAGCACGTCTTCGAGTTGGCGACCGGATGCTCGCGCACCGGGCAGCCGGCACTGCGCAGCTATCCGGTCCGGCAGGACCCGGCCGGTGTGGTGTGGGTCTCGGTGCCGGCGGCACGGGCCTCGGCACCGCGCGTCGGTGGCGACGGCCGGTAGATCTCACAACGTCGGGGCCGGCCCGGTGCGAACCATGACCACGCCCCGACATCACCGTTTTCCACGCCAGGAAACATTCGGTTCATAACCTGACTCCCCAATGCCACCCCGGCCGACGCCCGATCATCGCCGATCCGCAAACGTCGCTCGGCAGCATCTCGATCGCCACCCTACGGCACCCGATGGCTAAGGAGCCAACCTGATGGCCAACGAGACAGTCAACGCGGAGACCATCGAGACCCGCCCGCAGGAGAACCGGAAACGGTGGATCGCCCATTGGGAGCCGGAGGACCCCATCTTCTGGCGTACGGTGGGCCGGCCGGTGGCCCGGCGCAACCTCATCTTCTCCATCTTCGCCGAACACATCGGCTTCTCGGTGTGGCTGCTCTGGAGCATCGTGGTGGTGCGGCTGAGCAGCGCCGGGTGGGACCTCAGCGTCAGCCAGACGCTCTGGCTGACCGCCGTACCCAGCGGCGTCGGGGCGTTCCTGCGGCTGCCGTACACCTTCGCGGTGCCGATCTTCGGCGGCCGCAACTGGACGGTTGTCTCCGCCCTGTTGCTGATCATCCCGTCCGCCGGTCTCGCCTGGGCCGTGAACAATCCGGAAATCGGGTACGGCGCCCTATTGGTGATCGCCGCGACAGCCGGATTCGGCGGCGGAAACTTCGCATCCAGCATGGCCAACATCTCGTTCTTCTACCCGGAACGGGAAAAGGGCTGGGCGCTCGGCCTGAACGCCGCCGGCGGCAACATCGGCGTCGCGGTGGTGCAGTTCCTGGTGCCGAAGGTGATCGTGCTCGGCGGTGGGCTGGCGCTGTCCCGGGCCGGCCTGATGTACATCCCGCTGGCGGTCATCGCGGCGGTCTGCGCCTACCTCTACATGGACAACCTGGCCGAGGCGAAGGCGGACGTCGAACCGGTCTGGTCGTCGCTGCGCCACCCCGACACCTGGATCATGTCGCTGCTCTACATCGGCACGTTCGGCTCGTTCATCGGCTACTCGGCGGCGTTCCCGACCCTGCTCAACGCGGTGTTCAACCGGCCGGACATCGCGCTCGGCTGGGCGTTCCTCGGCGCCGGGATCGGCTCGGTCGCCCGGCCGCTCGGCGGTCGGCTCTCCGACCGGATGGGCGGTGCCCGGGTGACCGCGGCCAGCTTCGTCGTCCTCGCCGCCGGCGCCTACGCCGCGCTGTGGGCGGTGCAGCAGCAGAACCTCGGCGTCTTCTTCGTCAGCTTCATGGTGCTGTTCGTCGCCACCGGCGTCGGCAACGGGTCGACGTACCGGATGATCTCGAAGATCTTCCGGGTGAAGGGTGAGGACCGGGGCGGCTCTGCGGAGACGATGCTGCGGATGCGCCGGGAGGCGGCCGGCGCACTCGGCATCATCTCGTCGGTCGGCGCGTTCGGCGGCTTCCTGGTGCCGATCTGTTACGCCTGGGCCAAGTCGACGTACGGCAACATCGAGCCGGCGCTGCGCTTCTACGTCCTGCTGTTCGTGGTGATGCTGGCCGTCACCTGGTTCGCCTATCTGCGGCGGGGTTCCCGGATGGCGCAGGCCGGCGTCTAGGATCGGCCGTTGTGCGCGTACTTCTCATCGGTAGCGGCGGACGCGAGCACGCGCTCGCGTCCAGCCTGGCCGCCGACCCGGCCGTCGACCAGTTGATCGCCGCTCCCGGCAATCCGGGCATCGCGGAGGTGGCCGAGCTGCGCCCGGTCACCACCACCGACCCGCAGGCGGTCGCCGCGCTCGCCGTCGAGGCGGCGGCCGACCTGGTCGTGGTCGGCCCGGAGGCGCCGCTGGTCGCCGGGGTCACCGACGCGGTACGCGCCAAGGGCATCGCCTGCTTCGGGCCGTCCGGCGCGGCCGCCGTCCTGGAAGGCTCCAAAAGCTTCGCCAAGGACGTGATGGCCGCCGCCGGCGTGCCGACCGCCCGCGCCGTGACCTGCCGGAACGCCGACGAGGTGGCCGCCGCGCTGGACGCCTTCGGCACCCCGTACGTGGTGAAGAACGACGGGCTGGCCGCCGGCAAGGGGGTGGTGGTGACCGAGGACCGGGCCGCCGCCCTCGGCCACGCCGAATCCTGCGGGCAGGTGGTGGTCGAGGAGTACCTGGCCGGGCCGGAGGTGTCGCTGTTCGTCGTCACCGACGGCACGGCGGCGGTGCCGCTGCTGCCCGCCCAGGACTTCAAGCGGGTGGGCGTCGGCGACACCGGCCCGAACACCGGCGGCATGGGTGCGTACGCGCCGTTGCCGTGGGCGCCGCCGGACCTGGTCGACCAGGTGATGGCCGAGGTGGTGCACCCGACGCTGGCCGAGATGCGCCACCGGGGCACCCCGTTCGCCGGGCTGCTCTACGTCGGGCTGGCGGTCACCGCCGCCGGCCCCCGGGTGATCGAGTTCAACGCCCGGTTCGGCGACCCGGAGACCCAGGTGGTGCTGGCGCTGCTGGAGACCCCGCTGGCCGGCCTGCTGCACGCGGCGGCAACCGGTACGCTCGCCGACCACCCGCCGCTGCACTGGCGGGACGGGGCAGCGGTGACCGTGGTGCTCGCGTCGGCCGGCTACCCGGCGGCGGCCCGCACCGGCGACATGATCACCGGTGCCGGGCAGGCCGGGATCAGCCACGCCGGCACCGCCCGCGACGCCACGGGGCGGTTGGTCTCGGCCGGTGGTCGGGTGCTCAGCGCCACCGGCGTCGGTGCCGACCTGGCCGGCGCGCGGGACGCCGCGTACCGGCTGCTGGCCGGGGTCGACCTGCCCGGCGGGCACTTCCGGACGGACATCGCCCTGGCCGCCGCCGAAGGCCGGATCACCCTGCCCTGACCCGGGTGCCGGATCACCCCGTGCCGGCCGGATAGCGGCCCGCCCGGCGGGTACGCCCCGGCGCATGGGGACGAGCTACCAGGACGTACTGGACAGCCTGAACGAGCTGGACTTTCCCGCCGACAAGGAACAGATCGTCGCGGAGGCGCGGCGGGTCGGCGCCAGCCCCGGCGTGGTACGCGCGTTGCGCGGCCTGCCGCCGGTCGAGTACGCCAACCGTACGGAGGCGGCCCGCTCGGCGCACATCGACGCCGCGCCGGAGCAGGACCCGGCCCAGCGGGCGGCGCGGGCGCGGTTCCGGGACCACCAGCGGGTGGCCCAGCATCTGCGCCAGCCGTGAGTGCCGGGTGAGTGTCGGGTGAGTGCCCGGTGTGCGCCGAGTGTCCGGGTCCGGGTCGGGGCCCGGGGTCCGGTCAGCTGCCCGTCGGCCGGGGCAGGTCCCGGGTGACCACCTTGCCGGCGGCGTTGCGCGGCAGCGCCGACAGGAAGATCACATGCCGGGGGACGGCGAACCGGGCGCGGTAGCGGCGCACGTACTCCCGGACCGCCTCGGCGTCGAGCGTCTCCTCCGGGTGCAGCACCAGGTACGCGGCGAGCCGCTGGCCGTACTCCGCGTCGGGCAGGCCGACCACCGCGGCCTCGCGTACCTGCGGTAGCTGGGCCAGCAGGTCGGCGACGTCGGACGGGAAGACGTTCTCCCCGCCGGAGACGATCATGTCGTCGGCCCGGCCGCCGACGAAGAGCAGCCCGTCGGCGTCGACGTGACCGAGGTCGCCGGTGCCGAGCAGCCCGTGCCGGCGTTCGGCCGTGCCGTCGTCGCTGGTGGTGTAGCCATCGAAGAGCAGCTCGTTACCGACGAAGATTTGCCCGACCTGCCCGGTCGGCACCGGTTCGCCGTCCGGCCCGAGCACCGCCAGCCGGGTGCCGTACGGGGGCCGGCCGGCGGTGTTCGGTGCCCGGCGCAGGTCGGCCGGGGTGGCGATGGCCGCCCAGGAGACCTCGGTCGACCCGTACAGGTTGTAGAGCACGTCGCCGTACCGGTCCATGAACCGGGTGGCGATGCCGCCGCCGAGCGCCGAGCCGCTGACCGCGACCACCCGCAGCCCGGTCGGCTGCTGCCGAGGCTCCGGTACGTCGTGCAGCAGCCGTTGCAGCATCACCGGCACGGCGAACAGAGCGGTGCAGTCGTGCCGGTCGACGGCGGCCAGCGCGGCTGCCGGCTCGAATCGTCGGTGCAGCACCACCGTGGCCCGCAGCGCGAACGCGATCTGCAGGGCGGCGTACCCCCAGGTGTGGAAGACCGGCGTGGCGATCATGATCCGGTCGTGGACCCGCAGCGGGATCCGATCGATGATCGACGCCAGCGGTCCGAAGCCGGTCGGGGTCCGTCGTCGGGCGCCCTTCGGGGTGCCGGTGGTGCCGGAGGTGAGCACGATGGTGCGGCCGTCGCGGCGCGGTGGCTCCAGCCGGGTGTCCGTCGGTGCGTCGCGCAGCAGCTGCGCGACCCGGGTCTCGTCGACCCGGATCACCGCGGTGTCGACCTCGACGACCTGTTCGCCGAACTCGCGGTCGTGCAGCAGCACCCGCAGCCGCTGCTCGTCGGCGACGGCGGCGAGCTGCGGCCCGGCCAGCCCGGTGTGCAGCAGTACGGTGTCCGCGCCGAGCAGCCCGGCGGCGACCATCGCGGTCACCATGTCGGGGTGGTTGCGGCAGAGCAGGCCGATCCGGTCCCCGGCGGAGACGTCCAGCGCGGTACGCAGCGCGCCGGCCAACCGCTCGGCGCGGTCCAGCAGCTCCCGGTAGGTCAGCTGGTGTCCGCCGTCGTCGATGAGCGCGACCCGGCGCGGATCGCGGGCGGCGGCCTGGCGCAGTTCGCCGACGAGGGTGAACCCCCAGCGACGCAGCGCGGCGAGTTGGGCGACGGTCCGCACCGGCAAGCCGGGGGTGAGCACCCCGCGTCGGGTCAGCGTGGAAATCAGGAACGGCAGGTCCACCGGCACACACCCCCAGCTGCGGGCGTGACCGGTCGGAGGGATGGTCGACCCCGCTGATACAGGACACGTATCAGGCGGGGCTACGGATCGGTGGTCAGCTCTTGGGGATGTCGAACAGGTTGGGGATCTGGGCGGCAAGTCCGAGATCGCCCTTGGCCTTGAGTTTGCCGGTCATGAACATCATCATCGGGTTCGCGGTGCCGGCGACGACCTTGAGGAAGTCGACCGGTCCGAGGGTCAGGCTCAGCCGCGGTTCGCGCTCGGCGGCCGGGGATACCACGCAGGTGCCGTTGTCGACGACGATCTCGTAGGTGTCGGTGCCGCCGTCCGGCCGGCCGGTGATGTTCCAGTGGATCACCGCGCTGGTGGCGCCGGCTTTCTCCGGACGGAACAGGACGGGCATCCGGTTGAACACCTCGTCGAGGACCTTGCCGCGCAGGTCGCCCTGCATCACCTCGGCGATCTTGGAATCCGGGGTGGTCTTGACCAGCTTGCTGAACTCCTTGGCGTCGATGGACGCGAAGTTGGCCGGGTCGAACTCGGTCATCGCATACCCTCCAGATCGGAACGTCGGGCCTACCTTAGCGTAATGTTACGCGTCGGTAGGTTTGGCCGGTGGGGCCTGACGCAGATCGGGCAGGTCAGCGCGCCAGCAGCTGGTCCGTCGCACCGAGTAGCGATCCCGGGTCCTCCTCGTAGCGGTCGTGGTACGGCCACTCGGTCTCGACGAGGCCTACCGGGCCCGGCGCGATCACCAGCCATCCCCGCTTCCATTCGCCGCCGCCGCCGGTCGTCCGCCGCTGGGAGACGAAGATCTGGACTCGCAGCCCGTGCTCGGTCAGCCCGAGCCAGTCGGCGAGCCGTTCCCGGAAGGGATCGCCCGGATAGTCGTTCATCGCGAGGTTGACCTCGACGACACCACCGGACTCCAGCTTCCGGGGCACTTCCCGGAAGAACTTCTGCAGGATCGGTTCACCGGCCTCAAGGAGGTCGACGAACTCGTTGCCCTCCTCGTTCGTCGGTGAGTTGAAGACGATCCGGGAGAACCGCCCCTCGGCTGGCTCGAACAGGTCCCCCTCGTCGAAGGTGACATTTGTCAGCCCGTTGAGTGCGGCGTTGAGCCGCGACAGGGCGACGGCACGCGGGTTGACGTCCAGCCCGAGAACTGCGTCGTACCGGTCGGCGAGTACCAGAGAGAGCACCCCGGAGCCGCAGCCCATGTCCAGCGCGCGGCTACCGCCGCGGCCGAGCATCAGCCGGATCAGCAGGTCCGCTTCCCAGAGCGGGTCGATGTACCAGCGGTGTTGCACGTCCTCATCGACGTCTGGGTCAGTCAGCACCACGACGCCGTGCAACTGGTGGCCGCGCAGCGGGGACGACAGATGCCGACCGTCGTCGAGTGCGATGCCACTGTCCAACAGCACCCGTCGGCAGTCCGTACCGATCTCCGCGGCCAGTTCGTCCGGGTCGACCGCGGTGCCGCAGAGCAGGTCGGCCAGAGGTGTCTCCCGCTCGCCGCCGATCACCTTCCGCATGGCGTCGCCGAGTTGCTGGAGTGCCGCCGCGTCGGCACGTTCCGGGTGAATGGCTGAACCACCGACGATCATGCGCTACTCCCGGGAGTTGGTTCCAGAGCTGGGATGGAGGCGGAGGTTGACCAAAAGACCTCCTGGCGTAGTGGCCCCTCCCAGGCCAGGAAGTGGGGATGGTCCACGGCGAGACCTGCCAGCTGCGAGGCATGGCAGCGGAGCATGGCGATCTTCAGCCGCATGGTGGGGTCGTCGAGGCGGGCGATCCGCGGGCTTGCCACGTCCACGAGGTGGGCCAGGGCGGCGAGCTGCGGCTCCCACTGGTCGGCGATGGGTCGCTCGGAGTCGGGTGCGTCCCAGCCGGAGCCGAACGCGTACGGGCAGTCGGCGTAGAAAATCAGCGGGCAATCGGTATCGGCTCCGGCGACAGCGGCCAGAACTGCGTCCCGGGTGCCGACATGGTCTGGGTGGTCACCGATACCGACCGGGATCCACAACCGCACGTCCCGCCGGATCAGGCCGGCGAGTGCCGACACCACCATTTCCGACGGGAATCTGCTGCGGTACGGCGCATCCGGGACCGGAAGGTGCATCACCGAGTTGCCGGCGACCGCTGCGGCGGCCCGATCCTCAGCGGCCCGTCCTTTGGCGGCGGCGGGACCCGATTCGAAGCCACACAGACGGTCCCACTCCTCATGGCTCCTCTCCTGGCCCTCTGCCGGCACGCCGCCACACACGGTGATCAGGAGTGTGGAGTGCCCGGCATGCAGTGCCGAGGTTGCCGAGAGTACGCCATCGTCGAAATGCGGCGAGACGACGATGTCCGTTATCGCCGAGTAGTCCTGGTCGGGCATTCGGCGCCCTTTCGAGGGATGGTGGGCGGAGGCCGGGCTGGACCGTTTGAAGCGATTGTGGCAGCGGATATCCCCAAGCGAGGTCGACTTTGTCGTGCGGTGGCGGAAGTTCCGGCGGGGTTTGATACTAAGATGGAGCCGAATGAGCGTCAAGCAATCCGATGGCGGCTTTGTCGGTGCCCGATATGGGCGGTTCACGCATATCTGCCAGTATGTCCGTACGATTTCAATTGGTGCGGATCTCTCGGTACGAAGTGGAATCTGCACTGGTGGCCGTACGCCTCGGTCCGACCGCGCCGATCCGGGCCCGGATGCCGTCAACTGCCTGGACTGCGCAGCCAGTGAGTGGTCCCGCCGCCACCGCCCGACTCCTGTACCTGCCGGTCACCACGCCTGGTGCCAGGGCGCCGTTTCGGGCAGCAGTCGTCCGGTGCACCCGTCCGCAGCGCCGGTTGTCGGCCCGATGGGCGGCGCCTGCGATCGAGGTTGCGCGGCAGCGCGCCTGGTAGGTGCGCCGACCACCTGGCTGGCGAGGGCCATGGCGGTGGCGGTGGAATGCCGGAGCAGTCGGGAATACGTTAAGTATCGGACGCGTCCACGTGGGTGCGGGCAGACCGCCGATTCCGGGTTGAGTCGGCCGGCTAAACTGCTCATGTGGACGTTTCCCAATCCCGCTGTTAAAGTCAGGGCCGGGTGTACGCCTCGTAACGTTGGGTGGCGATGCGATCGACCGATGGCGATGCCGCTGGCCGGTACCGAGCTACCTGGCCACCGATGTGCATGTGCATGACGTTGAGCGCATCATTCACGCCCGCCTCACAGTGCCGTGCGTGGACCGGAGGGCGCACGTAGACCGAGGGTAGTCGATCGGTGTATTTGGGAAATGTGCCATCGCCACCCTGGCCAACGAAAGTCCTCTTGACTGTTCCGGTCACATCTGATTTTCGAGAGTCGAGGGAAATGGCCATGAAGAATTTCCGATTAGCTTCCCTGGTCGAACGTATGTCGCGCGGAGGGCCGCCGACCGCGCTCGACCCGACGGAGCGTTCCCGGATGTCGCGTGGGACGAAAACCGAGATCGACTGGACCGGGATTCACAACCCGGACTTCGTCGCACTCGGGCTCGGCGGAACCAACATGATGGCGATGCTGTGGTCGGTGGCCAACGGCCGTCGGTGCGTCGGCGTCGAGTTGCGCGGCGACCCTTCCCTCGGTGTCCACTGGAACATCCGGGAAGACTTCTGGCATCATCTCGGCCTGATCGACCAGCTGATGCTGGCTCGGTACGGCGAGGAGCGCATTCCCCGCAAGGGCGACGGCCGGCTCTTCAAGCTCCGGGAGACGTTCTACAGTGCGGTCACCGAACCCGGTGACGTGTACGCCGACGAGATCATCGCCGGCGGTGAGGATTCGCACGTATCGGGGCTCATTCACCACACCGAGTTCATCGACGACCGGTGGTCGGCAGGCAAACCGGAACGGGTGCTGACCGTTCTGCAGCCCGCCAAACCACCGGCCGAGCACGACCCGAGCAAGGTCGGGCGGGATGTCCTCGAGGTCCTCGACGGTCCATCCACCTTCCAGGCCGGCGCCTCCGAGGTGCTGATCATGCTGCGCCGTTACCTCGAGTTGATCGAGGAGATGGACATCGCCGCAGGCGTCCCGCCGCGGGTACGCCTCTTCCTCTCCCACCGGGTCGCGATCGGCGACGAGGGGGACGGCGACGGCTTCCTCAAATGGATGCGGCAGGAGGACGGGTTCGTCAGTCTGCCGGACGGGCGCAAACGATTGATCATCGAGGAGGTCCAGGAGCTTGACTACCGCGGCCGGTACCGCCGGATCCGCAAGCCAGGCACCCCGCTGATCGACTTGGGCGTCCCCGAGTTGTTCATGATCGCGCAAGGCTTCGACAGCAGCGACGCCGACCGCCTCGGCTTCCGTCAGGAGGATGTCGCGGTCGACCACCACGACGGGCGAGGGCCGGTCGTCGCCCAGGCCGACTACCTCGCGGGCTACCTCGAGTTGCACGTCGGCGGCCGGTTGCGGCGGCGGATCGCGTCCGAGTTCGACCGCGAGGGGAACGAGTACTGGGTTCGCCAGATCGCGGTAGGCCACGAGGACGACCCCGAGGTGGGCTGGATTCTGGTCCAGGTGCCGGACTTCAAGACTTTCGACCCGATCCTGGCCGGGCTGGTCCCTGCCGGCACACCGAAACGGGCCAAGGAGTACCTCAACGCGTATCAGCAGTTGTTGCGCGAGTTCTACCTGGAGCAGGTCTCGCTGATCACCGAGATCCCCGTGGCGGAACTCGACAAGGTCCAGGCTCCTTACGGTCCGAAGCTGTTCAGCCTGGTGGAGAGGATCGGCGCCGACGCACTGGTAGCCGCCAACGGCGTCGTGGCCGGCGACTCCTTCGGCAACGGCCACTTCATGACCAGCGGTGGTGCGATCACCGGCATGGTGGGGCACGGCTCCCGGGTGCTGCGGTACTGGCAGGCACGTGACGCCGGGATGGACCGGCCAGCGGCGATCCGGGCCCTGGCGGACCAGATCAAGGCCGACACCCTCGGTTGGCTCCAGGCCAGTGCCCAGGAGTTCAGCCAGGCCGTGCCGATCAACTTCGGCGAGGAGCGGATCAAGGAGATCGAGAAACAGAGCGGACGTGCCTCCAGCGAACGGGCGAACACGATCGACGCGACCCGCCGGCACCGGCATTCGCTCGTGCCGCTCGACCCGTCAGACTGGCGACGCCTCTCGGTACGTAGCGGCCGCCTGCACAGCAGTGAACTACCGCCGCTGATGACCACCCATCCTGAACAGCGGCGGGTCATGTCCGCAACCGAAGATGACGCGTCGACGGGTGGCGACATCCGGGAGACCGTCGCGGTCGGGGCCGGTTCGGAATCGTGAGCCTGCTCAGCCAACCCCGCGGCGACTCCTACGGCGGTTCGGGCGAGACGGTCGTCGTGCGTGAAACAGCACGGCCGCTGCGGAGCCTGCGGGAGCGGCAACTCGCGCTGGTCGTGCTCTGCGTAGGCGTGCTGATTTCCGTTGTCGACGGCTCTGCGGTGTATGTCGCCCTCCCGTCCATCCAGGTCGGCCTGGGATTCTCCCAGGCCGACCTGGCCTGGGTGGTAAACGCGTACCTTATTCCCTTCGGCGGGCTGTTGCTCTTCGCCGGCCGGCTCGGCGACCTGATCGGTACGAAGCGGGTCTTCCTCAGTGGTCTCGGCCTGTTCACCGCCGCGTCGGTCGTTTGCGGGCTGGCGAATGACCAGGCCGTGCTGATCGGAGCGCGGTTCGTGCAGGGGGTGGGTGGCGCGTTCACCACCGCCGTCGTGCTCAGCATGATCGTGACCATGTTTCCGAAACCCAGGGAACAGGCCCGGGCACTCGGCTTCTACGCCTTTGTGGCGGCGTCCGGAGCCGCGCTCGGCCAATTGGCCGGCGCAGCACTGACCGCGTCGTTGAGCTGGCACTGGATCTTCTTCGTCAACGTTCCGATTGGGCTTATCACCATTCTTTCGGCAGTCCGGCTGCTGGACAACGTCCGCGACGTGACGGCCGGTGACGGGATCGACTGGATCGGCGCGTTGGCCCTGGTTGGCTCGTTGATGCTGGCGGTCTCCGCCATCGTGCAGGCCGATTTCAGTGAGCTCCGGACAACGCTGCTCGCCGGTGCGGCGCTGCTGCTGATGGCCGTGTTCGTCCGCTGGCAGCGGCGGGCCCGAAATCCGCTGATGCCCGGCGCGATACTTCGCGCCCGCAACGTCGCCTGGTCGAACATCGTCCTGGCCCTGATGGTCGCCGGGCCGACTGCCATGTTCTTCCTCTGCGCCCTCTATCTGCAGAACGTCCTCGGCTTCACGGTGCTGGAACTGGGCTTCGCGTTCGTGCCGGCCGCCGTCGCGATCGGGGTCGGCTCGTTGAAGATCGCTCCCCGGCTCGCCCGTAAGCGGGACGCGAAGACGTTGCTCCTTCCCGCGATGGGCCTGATGGCCATCGGCCTGCTGCTGCTGGCCCGAATCCCGACGGAGGGCAGCTACTGGATCGACGTACTCCCGGCACTGCTGCTGATCGGTACCGGTTCCGGCCTTGCGACACCCCCCGTGTTGCGGATCGCCCTGGCTGACGCCACGCTCAAGGACAGTGGGGTTCGGTCCGGCCTGCTCAACACCACCCAGCAGCTCGGCTCCGCGATCGGACTGGCGGTGCTGGCCCCAGTAGCGGCCAACGTCACGCAGTCAGCCATCGCCCGAGGTGAGACGACGGCTGCCGCATTGACCGACGGTTTCCAGATGGCATTCCTGGTCGGTTTCGGCACCATGGCCGTAGCCATGCTGCTCGCCGCCTTCGCGGTGGAGAGCGAGGTACCCAGGACTGCGCCCGACTCGCTGGACGAGACGGCATCGACACCGCCGAACCGGCAGGTCGACCCGACCGGCGCTGCCGATCCGGACTTCCTCGCGGTGGGCCTGGGCGGCACCAACATGATGGCGATGCTCTGGTCGATCGCAAGCGGCCGGCGGGCGGTCGGTGTCGAGCTGCGGGGTGACCCGTACCTGACGCTGATGCAGTGGAAGGTCCGGGCCGACCTCTACCACCATCTCGCGGTCATCGACCGGATGATGCGGGAGCGCTACGGCCCGGAGGGCATTCCACGCCGGATCGACGGGAACCCGTTCATCCTCCACGAGGTCTTCTACCGGCCCGATGCCGAGGACGGCGCCGAGGCCCGGGCCGACGAGATCCTGTACGGATGGGCCGACTCGTGCGTCGGGGGACACGTCGGCACAGCGGAGTTCGTGGACGACAGGTGGGTGGACGGAAAGCCGCATCGGGCCGTCACCGTCACACACCCAGCAGTGCCTTCCCTGGACCTGGGCCCGGATTCGGAAACCGTCGGACGCAAGATGGACGAGGTCTTCGCGGAGTCCCCCGCCTTCCAGGTCAACGCGGAGGATCTGCTGATCATGCTACGTCGGTACCTGGAGGAGATAGAGCGGATGGACCTGGCGGCCGGCCGGGAGCCAAGGTGCCGCCTCTTCACCTACCACCGAGTGGCAGAGCCGAGCCGGCCGAGCGGATGGCGGCGCTGGCTTCGCCGGGAACCGGCCCAGGACCATGGGTTCGTCCGAGGCTCGGACGGTCGGCTGAGGGTTCAGATCGAGGCCATCCGGGAGATCGACGAGAAGGGCAGCTACCGACGGATCCGGGCCCGAGGCACCGAACCGGTCGATCTCGGCACCCCCGGTCTGATCATGATCGCTGAGGGGGTGGAGAGCGCCGACGCCAGTCGACTCGGGTTCACCCAGGAGATCGTGACGATCGACCACCAGGACGGACGCGGTCCGGTCGTGGCTCAAGCCGACTACATCGTCGGACTGATCGCGGTGAACGTCGGGGCGAACTCCCGTCAGCGCATCGCCTCGGCCTTCGACAAGCAGGGCAACGAGTACTGGGTGCGGCAGATCACGCTCGGGCACGACGGCTTCAGCGAAACCGGCTGGACGATCCTGGAGGTACCGGACTACCGGACGTTCGATCCGATCCAGGCGGGCATGGTGCCGGCCATCACCCGTCAGGACTCCGCTGAGTACTTCGGAGCGCACCGCTACCTGATCCGGGACTACTTCCTGGACCAGGTGCCGCTGCTTACCGAAATTCCCCGCCAGGAGCTTGTTCGTACCCTCAGCCTCGCCACCCCGAAGCTGGTCAGCAATGTAGAGCGGATCGGGCGGGACGCGTTGGTTGCCCCGAACTGCGTGGTCGCCGGAGACTCGTTCGGAAACGGCAGTTTCCTGCTCAGTGGGGGCTCCGCAACCGGCATGATGGGTCACGCATCCCGGGTTCTCCGCTACTGGCAGGACCGAGACGAGGGGGCCAGCCACGGTACGGCTGTGCGTCGACTCGCCGACGGCATCCGCGAGGACACCGCTGCCTGGCTGCGAGCTAGCGAGGCGGACTTCGCCCAGCCGGGGCATGCCCGTGCGGGCACCGATCCGCGGACCGGCACGCGCCTCGATCCGCTGGCTCGGGAACGGATTCTCGAGGAGACGAGACGGCACCGTCGGTCCATCGTCAGGACCAGCAACCGTCTGGACGACTTCGGCCGACTGAACGTCTTTCCTGGCCGGCTGCAGATTCTCGGCCTGCGTCCGCTGCATCCGATGCCGCCCGAAGCGCGCGACAGGCAGACGGACGAGCAGGCCAGGCAGACGGACGAGCAGGCAACGACGACAACGGCTGCTACGGCGAGCCGCGCCGGTCGGCCGGGAGATCCCGTGACAGCAACCGAGGAGCAGGCCGGAATGGTCGCCGATCAAGGGGACCGGACGAGCGAGTCCCGGGTCTGAACCTGGAGGTGGTCGGGCCGGCCTCTGCGGCGGCCCGACCACCAGTAGCGCCCCGGCCTGCTCAGTCCTCGCCTCGGTAGACGCAGCCGGACGTGCAGGTTTCCCGGACCGTAACCGCCGACAACGGCAACTGACCGACAAGTCGCTGCCAGATCCATCGGGCCAGCACTTCGCTCGTCGGGTTCTCCAGTCCGGCGATCTCGTTGAGGTAGTGGTGGTCGAGTTGCTCGCGGACCGGTGCGAACGCCTGCTTGAGATCGCCGAAGTCGATCACCCAACCGGTCTGCGCTCCGACCTGGCCACTGACGTGCACGGTGACCCGGTACGAGTGCCCGTGCAGGCGGGCGCACTTGTGTCCCTCGGGCACGTACGGCAGGCGGTGCGCGGCTTCGAAGGTGAACTCCCGGAAGATCTCCATCAGGCAATCCCAATGTACTTGTGAGTCTGCAAACTCAGGTGCCACTGTGGATGCTCCAGGCAGTACCGCACCGCGGCCGCGGTATTGGCGACCCGGTCCGGGCCGTCCATCGGCTGCAGCAGAAAATGGCCGAAGTCGAGGTGCTCGAAGCGAGCCGGGTCGGCCTCCGGCTGGGGAAAGACGAGCTTCAAGTCGTCACCCCGGGTGAGTACCACCTCCGCGCCGGCCTTGGGACTGACACATATCCAATCGATGCCCGCAGGCGCGGGCAAAGTGCCGTTGGTCTCGACCGCGACCTCAAAGCCTGCTTCGTGCAGGGCGGTCACGGCCGCCTCGTCCAGCTGCAGCAGTGGCTCGCCGCCGGTGCACACCACGTACCGCCGGCTGCGGGGGTGCGCCCGCCCTTGCCAAGCCTCGGCGACGGCGGCGGCCAGATCGGAGGCGGAAGGGAATCGCCCGCCCCCGGTGCCGTCGGTGCCGACGAAGTCGGTATCACAAAAGCGACAGATCGCCCGATGTCGATCGCGTTCTCGCCCGGTCCAGAGATTGCAACTGGTGAAGCGGCAAAAGACGGCGGGGCGACCGGCATGCGTACCCTCGCCCTGGAGGGTGTAGAAGATCTCTTTGACCCGGTACACGCCGATCATCCGTTGCCGGACAGGGCAGGGTCGGTCATGCCGAGTTCAGCGAAACCGCGTCGCCGGAGCAGGCAGGAGTCGCAGCTGCCGCAGGCCCGGTCGTCGACCGGGTCGTAGCAGCTGTGTGTCCAGGCGAAGTCGACACCCAGCTCCAGACCCCGCTGGATGATCGCAGCCTTGGTCAGCCGGATCAGCGGGGTGTGGATGCGCAGCCGCTGCTGCCCCTCGACGCCGGCCTTGGTGGCAAGATTGGCCATCGCCTCGTACGCAGCGATGTACTCCGGGCGGCAGTCCGGGTAGCCGCTGTAGTCCAGTGCGTTCACCCCGATGAAAATGTCGGAGGCGCCCAGGGTCTCAGCCCAGGCCAGTGCGAACGAGAGGAAGATCGTGTTGCGTGCCGGTACGTACGTGACCGGGATGGTGTCGCCCATCTCGTCGGCGTTCGTACGGTGCGGTACCGCGAGCGCGTCGTCGGTCAGTGCCGACCCGCCGAAGGCCCGCAGATCGATGTCCGCGACGATGTGCTGGGCCGCGCCGAGTGCCTTCGTCACGCGGGCGGCGGCGTCAAGTTCGACGGTGTGTCGCTGCCCGTACCGGAAACTGAGCGTGTGGGCCCGGTAGCCCTCGTGTATCGCGATCGCGAGCGCCGTCGTGGAGTCGAGGCCGCCGCTGAGCAGCACCACGGCATTACGCGTCCCCGTCGGCACCTACTCCGCCACCTTCCGCCCTCGTCTATCAGCACAGGTCTACCCGGCTGGCAAGCATACCCAGCGTGCCGCCAGAGCCCCGATCAGGGCCAGCGCCCCGGGCGGGGACCACGCCGGCCGGCTCGCCGTGATCCGGTGCAACGAGTGCGCCCCGCCGCTACTGCCCTGCGAAGCAGCGTGCCGGGACCTCGGGTCCTGGCGAATTCATACCGGAATTCAGCGCGTCAAGAACCGCCGCAATGCCGATCGTCGTACCTCAAACTGGACGTATTCGATCATTGGTGCGGCATCAACCGAATCTGCTCCGGAACCGCTCCGGATCTGCTCCGGATCTGCGATGACGTCAGCGTGCGGATCAGTCACCCAACCTAATCGGTGCTGCCGCATAATTGGCGAGAATCTTAGTTGAGTCTCGATCATCTGTCAAGTTCCAGTTTGTGGTGCGGAAACTGTTGAGCCTTGATCTCCCGGCATCTAAAGTGTTCCAGAGATCGACTCACGACCGTGTGGGGGGACGGATGCGGGCGCTGCAGTTCCATGGTGGACACAAGGCCCAGATTGTAGACCTTCCTCGGCCGAAGGCTCCTCCTGGTTGGGCAGTCGTAAAGGTGCACTACTGCTGTCTCTGTGGCAGCGACCTATGGCTGTTCCGTGGCAAGTGGCACGGTAACCGGTACCCGATCGTGCCCGGTCATGAGTGGGCCGGGGTGGTGGATTCCGCGCCGGACGGTCATGAGTCCTGGGTCGGGCGCGCGGTCACGGGTGATCTGATCGTCGGCTGCCAGGTCTGCGGGCCATGCCGCGACGGGCTGCCGGTGATGTGCGAGGACCTCGTCGAGATCGGCTTTACCGTGGACGGCGGCTGCGCGGGCTACGTCGCGGCCCCGCTCGCCAACCTCTATCCCCTACCGGACGGGATGGACCTGGCCGCGGCGAGCCAGGCCGAACCACTCGCCGTCGCCCTGCACGCGGTGGACCGGATCAGCCTCCGCCCCGCCGAGCGGGTGGCCGTACTGGGCGCCGGCGGTATCGGCCAGCTGCTCATCCAGGCGGCTCGCGCGACCGGGGCAACGGTAACGCTCGTCACCGACCTGGTTGCCGAGCGCCGCAAGGTCGCCGAGGAGAGCGGAGCCGTCGTTTCGGTCCATCCCAGCGAGCTACCGGAACTCACCAGCTACGCGGACAAGGTGGACGTCGTGTTCGAGGCGTCCGGTGATCCGGAGTCGGTGGTCCGCGCGCTCGACCTGGTCCGCCCCGGCGGCCGGGTCTGTCTGGTGGGCTACCAGGTGGGTGCCGAGCACCCACTGGAGACCGCACGGCTGCCGCTGTCGTACGCCAGCATGGTCGGCGTGATGGGACCGGGCGGTAAGTACCGGGAGGCCGTGGACCTCATCGCGGACGGCGCGATCGATACTCGGCGGATTCTTACCGATATTGTCCCACTTGACGAGTACTCCCCGGCCATCGACCGGGCGATCAACCGAACCGGTAACACGATTCGGGTCGTCTTCGACCTCCGCGAGGAGTAGTCCCGCCTGGTTCGAGTCTCGATTGGGCCCGTGCCCCAACGTCAAGACGGAGTAGACAGGTGGAGCTGGCAGCAGCAAGCCCGACCCGGGAACCCATGATGCTTGTCGGGCATGAGCGGGGCGTGATCAGCGCGGCTTTTCACCCGGCGGACCATCTGGTCGCCACCAGCGGTGAGGACGGCACCGTCAGGCTCTGGGACGCAAGTACCGGGGAGCCGGTTGGCCGCCCGCTGGGCGGACACACCGATACGGTCTGGCTGGTGGCCTTCCACCCTGATGGCAGGTTGCTGGCCAGCGCGAGCGAGGACCGGACCGCTCGGCTCTGGGACATCACCACCGGTCGTCAGGTCGGCAAACCCTTGACCGGCCACACCGCCGGCGTCTACGGCCTGGCGTTCCATCCCACCGGAGACCTCCTGGCCACCGGCAGCGCCGACCATACCGTACGGCTTTGGGAGGTCCCTGGTGGCGACCCGGTGGGGAGCCCACTGACCGCGAGCCGGGACGAGATCGACGGGGTGGCCTTTCACCCGGACGGTCACCTGATCGCATCGACCGGCGACGCACTTAGGTTGTACGACACCGCCACCGGCGGTCTGGTCGGCGAACCGCTGGTCGGCCACTCGAAGGGCACGGTCAGCGTCGCCTTCAGCCCTGACGGACGGCTTCTGGCCAGCGGATCCGACGACCGAACCGTTCGGATCTGGGACTGCGCGGTGGACGGGCCGGCGGTTGACCCGCTGGTCGGGCACACCGACGCGGTGGACGGCGTGGCGTTCCATCCGGATGGTCGTTTGCTCGTCAGCGCGGCCGAGGACTGCACCGTACGGGTCTGGGACGTCGGGAGCGGGCGAGAGATCGGGCAGTTGGCGACCGGACACACCATGCCGGTGTGGAACGTTGCCTTCGACCGGACCGGCGCACGCATCGTCACGGCCAGCCAGGACGGTACCGCCCGGATCTTGCCGTTTCCGACATTCTCGTAAGAGCAGATCAGCCGCCGGCTAACCGGTATCTCCTGACCCGACTACGGAAGGACCATCAGATGACCTGGACCGCCCCTACCGTCGACCGGAAGCCGGATCCCGTATCGGGCGACGAGGCCACCGTACTGGCGGGCTGGCTCGACTACCATCGGGACACTCTGCTGCTGAAGTGCTCGGGCCTGACCGCCGAGCAGTTGACGACAAACAGCGTCCCGGTGACCAATCTGACCCTGCTCGGTCTGCTGCGCCACATGACCGAGCTCGAGCGGTGGCTCCGTAGCCTCCTCTCCGGGGAGACAATCGACGATCCGTACTCCACGGAGGAGCGTCCGGATGCTGCCTTCGACGACGTCGCCACGGCGGACGTGCAGGCCAACTTCGAGCTCTACCTACAGGAAGTGGAGCTGACCCGCAAAGCCTTCTTGCTGCGCGACCTGGACGACACCTACGAGGACGAGGGCGTGGTACGTAACCTGCGGACCACGGTGGTGCACATCCTCGAGGAGTACGCCCGGCACAACGGCCACGCGGACCTCATCAGGCAGAGCATCGACGGTGCGAAGGGCGATTGACCGGCCTTCGTGCGCCATCGGTGGCCACCAGGTTCACTCAAAGCTGGCCGGTCACGTAGTCCACACACTCCGCCAAGCTCCAACCGTCCGGCCGCCCCGGGAGCCCGTCCATCTGGCAGAAGGCCGACTGCACCCGGTCGAGCTGGGTGACCTCCCGCCCGACGAGGTCGGGCCGGGAAGCCGCCATCGCGGTGAGCGCACGGCCGAGTCTGTCGAGGGCGTCGTCGACCACCTCGTCCCGGAAGCACGCCGAGGGATACTGCTGGTCGGACGGTTCAAGGATGAGTCCTGCGGCCAGGGCGTGTGGCAGGAGGATCTCCTCTACCTCTGGAGCACAGACGAACTGGAAGGCAGCGCCGGTCCCGGCCATCTCGATCGGCAGGTCGTGGGCATCGATCAGCTTGGTAGCCTCGGATACGAATCGTCCACCATCGGTGCCAAGCCGGGCCTGGACGTCCAGCTCAGTCAGCCGGTCGAGGGTTGCCGCGGCGGCCGCGAAGCTGGGCGCCTCGAAGGTGAGAGTCGAGACGAACTCGGCGAGCGGGTCCATGAAACGTTCATCCCCAGCCACGCAGGACAACGGCCAGCCGTTGCTGATGCCCTTGGCGTAGGTGTAGATGTCGGCTCGGACCCCGGCTCCGTTGACCGAGGCGCCCCGGAGCATGCGGTAACCGTGTTTCACCTCGTCAGCGATGGTCACCACCCCGGCCCGCTGGCATCGGTGGAACAGGTCGGCGATGTACTGCGGCGAGACATGGATGTAGTCCGGTGCGATGATGACCGCGGCAAGCTCGTCGGCGTGCTCGTCGAGCACCCTGTCGAGCAGTTCGGGCAGGTGGTAGCAGTGCAGCACGCCTTCCGAGTTCGGCTGGCCCGGCGGGGTGAACTCCCACATCAGGTCGTAGCCGTGGTAGCCGCAGCTGGCGATCAACCGCCGGCCGGTGACCTGACGCGCGGCCGAAGCGGCGGCCCGGGTCGCCGCCGTGCCGGTCTTGAAGAACGCCACCCGCTGCTCACCGGGGAGGTCTCCGGCGATCTGCGCGGCTAGCCGGTTCTGCAGGTCCAGTGAGGCGGCCGCTGGCAGACCGGTGCGTACCGCATCGAGGACTGCGGAGGTGACCACGGGGTCCTGATGCCCGAGCAGCACGCTTCCGAAGGAGTTGGAGAGGTCGATGAGGCCACGACCTGCGGCGTCGTACACGTACGCGCCCTCGCCCCGAACGAGAGCGAGGTTCCGTGCCACTTCGTACGGCGTGCAACCATCAGCATTGGCTATTCTCATCAGAAGGATGACCTCCGGCTCGTCCTGCGCCCCTCGGCCGGTTGTGGGCGACACCTGGAAATCATAGGGGCCAAATTGGCGAACCGCGAGCGCTCGCCGCGGAGTGGCATCTGAGGGGCGGTATCTGGCAACTGTCAGCGATTGTCCGCCAGCTCGTCCACTATGTAGCTGTACCCAGAGCCGGATCCACTTGGGCATTTGCCTCGGTCGCAGTGTCGATTATCATGTAGCGGGGGCGCGGAGCGATCTGGCAAACGCGCTGGTGGCCAGCGCCTTCTATTATGGAAGGTGACCAAATGAAAGTATTCCTCGTTAAGCCGCCGATCCGTGGATGCATGGTAGAAATCGGACGTCACGTGCCTATCGGTCTGGCCTACGTGTCGGGCGCGCTGCGCGCGGCGGGCCACGACACGGAGATCTTCGACTCGTTGGCTTATACCGAGGACAACCACGTCGTTCCGCCTGACCAGCTGACCGCGATCGAACAGGCGAAGCTGGACCGCCATCCACGGTGGCAGCACATCATGCACTGGGGCGCCCGACCGGAGCGTATCGAAGCTGCCCTGGCAGCCAGTAACGCGGATGTTGTCGGCATTTCATGCATGTTCACTCCCTACTATGAGAGCGCCTACGAGCTGGCCAAAATGGCAAAGCGGGTCCTGCCGAACGCAAAGGTCATACTTGGTGGGCAGCACGGCACCGTCGCTTTCCCGCACGTCCTGGAGGTTCCCGAGATCGACGTGGTGATGCTCGGCGAAGCCGAGGTGACAACGGTCGAGTTGCTTGACGCGTTGACCACCGGCCGGCCCTTGACCGAGATGCTCGGGGTGGCGTTTCGCTGTGGCGAGGAGCTCTGCGGGTGCACGACGACCGGCTCGCCGCATGTCCGTCCGCGGGCACCGTTCGTTGCGGATCTCGACTCACTCGCGCCGCCGGCCGCCGACCAGCTGGACTTCGACCGGTATGGTGCTGCAGTCACCTTGATCACCAGCCGCGGCTGCCCGTTTTCCTGCTCGTTCTGCACCGTGCACGCAACGGTCGGCAAGCAGTTCCGGGCCCGGGACCCGGAGCGTGTCGTCGATGAGATCGAGCACTACGTCAACGTGTACGGGATTCGTCGGTTCCTGGTCGAGGACGACAACTTCACCTTCGACATCGGGCGAGTCCACGCCATTTGCCGGGAGATCGTCCGGCGCGGCCTGGATATCCGCCTTAGTCTGCCGAACGGCATGACTGTCGTGAAACTCACCGAGGACCTGGTGGAAAGCATGGTCCAAGCGGGCTTCGACGACCTCTTTCTCGGGTTGGAGACCACCGACGCAGCTCGATTGCGAAAGATGCGCAAGGGTTTCACCTCGCTGGACAAGGTCTCCGCCGGGGTTGCATTGTTCGAGAAGTTCGGATTGAGCGCGAGCGCGGCGATCATTGTCGGCCTACCTGACCAGAGTCTCGACGCGATCATTCAAGATGCCGTGAACCTGGTCCTGGCCGGGGTCGAATTCTGGACCAACCCGTTCTATCCAATCTACGGGTCACCGGACTACCAGACATGCCTGTCGCAGGGCATCGTCGACCCGCTGACCGATCCAGCCTTGTTCGACCAGTTCAACTTTGCCTTCGCAAACGGCGTCCTAGCAGCAGATGAACTGTATACCGTGTGGGTCGGAACTCTGGCCATGGCGCTCTGGCCGAAGTACGTCGTCGAAGGTGCGGAGCGCCGTGAACAGGGACCGGTCACCGTTGCGGAGGCCGGCGAGCGCCTGGTCGAACACAGCATGGCCCAGTTGGATCCGGCGAGCCCGGAGGAGCTGCCGGCCACCGTGCGGGCGGTCCAGGAGAGGGCCGACGGGCTGCTGGCGCTGAGTCATCCGTTGGGATGTGTCTGCGTGATGCAGCACGTCGCGGACCCCGACAAGGGCGCGGGCGCCGAGCAGTTCTGTCGATTCGCGGGCGACATGATCGCTGCCGCCATCGCTTTGTACACCGGCGAAGCGCAGGTCAGTAGCCAGGTGGGGGCGCAGACCGCCGGCGACGTCGAAGGGTGCTCGTTCATCATCCAGCCAACTGACAATGAGCGGATCGGCAGAATCCAACGCCGCTTCGTTGAGCTGCTCGATCAGGGACGCAAGGAAGCGGACCCGGTCCCTGCCGAAGTCGCTGCTTCCTGACCCGAAGCCTATTGGAATATGCCCCCAGCTCTGGGTTGGCGAGCCGTTCGAGTTGCGACCGACCGTTCGGCCCAGCTCGGCTTGTCGAGGTCCGACCTCGCTTGTGCGCGGAGTCGCCGCAGCACTGATGTCGAACGCGAAAAAATTATTCCCTGTGCGGTTGCCGTGACCTATACTGATGCCAACGGTGTTCCTAAGGTGGCTGATGATCGCTGACTGTCGGACAGACCCCGTCTGGTAACCGAACCGCACAGCCCGCATCGATCATAGTGATCTCCTGGACTCGAGTCGAACCGGCGAGAGAAGGTATACGATTCATGAAGCCTGCCAACTTGACGAACCAAGAGCTGGTGGAGCGTGCCCGCCGAGTCACTGCGGCGGAAAAGTACGATATCGAGACCCGCTTCTCGGCTATGATTCGGTCGGGCGAGGGCGCATGGTTGACTGACCTGGAGGGAAACCGGATGGTCGACCTTACCGCCGCCAGCGGAACAATCATTCTCGGACACCGTCATCCTGCGGTGGTTGAGGCTATGGTGCGGCAGATTCGGGATTTTGGTACGGCGTTTGCTTCGACGTTGTCGGTGCCGCGGGTGGAGTTGGCGGAGCGGTTGTGCGAGCGGTATGCCTGTGCGGAGAAGGTGGTGTTCCACAAGACTGGTTCCGAGGGGACTGCGATGGCGGTTCGGCTGGCTCGGGCTGCGACGGGTCGGGAGCTGGTTTTGTCTTGTGGGTATCACGGGTGGCATGAGTGGCAGTTGGCGTCGGAGCTTTTTGGTTATCAGCAGACGACTGGTGTGGTGGGTTTCGGGTACAACGAGAAGGCCTTGGGGAGGATGTTGGAGTCCTTTGGTGACGAGGTGGCGGGGGTTATTGTCTCGCCTGAGCTGTTGTATTTTGATGTCGAGTTCTATCGTCGGATGTCGGCGTTGTGTGGGCGCTATGGTGTGCCGTTCATGATGGATGAGGTGTATACGGGGTTCCGGGCGGGTCCGAAGGGTGTGCACGGGTTGGGGGTGCCGGCGGATGTGGTGGTGGTGAGTAAGGGGTTGGCGAATGGTCATTCGTTGGCTGCGGTGATGGGTCGGCGGGATATCATCGACGCGTATGATGTGTCGGGGATTCAGGGCACGTACACGCGTGAGGTTCCGCCGATGGCGGCTGCGTTGGCGGTGTTGGATGTTTTGGACACGCCGGGTGTTTATGGGAATGCTGAGGCGATGGGGCGGCGGTTGGCGGATGGTATGCGGGATGTTCTGGTTGGGGAGGGTATTCCGAATTGGGTTGGTGGGCCGGAGTTGATGTTCGATGTGGTTTTGCCGAGTGATGATCTGGGTTGGGAGATTTATCGGACGGCGCATGAGTACGGAGTGTATTTCGAGGATTCTGGTACGCAGTTGGTGACGATGGCTTTTGACGAGGCTGCGGTGGATCATGCGTTGTCGGCGTTCCGGAAGGCTGTGCGTCAGGTGGTCGTGGATCGGCCGGATCTGGTGTCGGGGTCGGGTGGGGAGTTGACGCTGGAGCGGAAGTTGGACTTCGCTGAGGAGGCGTTCGGGGGTCTGCTGCGCGACGATGAGCGGACGAACATGTTGATCGAGGCGACTATCGAGCAGGTGGTGAACCGGGACCGTAAGGTGAAGCCGGTCCTCGTCCCGGCCCAGGACTGACCCGGGTCGTAGTTTGATGCGGGCCACCAAGATGGTTGTAGCAGCACCGATTTCGGTGGCTGGTTGGGGTAACAAGAGCGATCAATGGGTCTGCCTGGGCGAGCGCTCATCAGGTGCAACCGTCTACAGTGTTGGTGCGGAGCCCTGCTTCTACGTGAAGACGACGCCACCCAGACATCCCGACGACCACAGGTTCAGCCCGGCACGGGAGGCCGAACGTCTCCGTTGGCTGTCCGAGCAGGGACTGCCTGTCCCGGAGGTGGTGGCGCTCGGCCGCAACGACGAGCTGGAATGGGTCGTCACCCGCAGGTTGCCCGGGCGTCCGGCAGCCCGCCACTGGAATCCGGACGAGCGGTGGCGGGTGATCGATGTAGTCGCCGAGGTCGCCAGCACGCTGCACGGGCTGCCGGTCGAGCAGTGCCCGTTCGAGCGGCGGTTGGCCCAACTGGTCCACCAGGCGCGGGTCTCGATGTCGCTCGGCGCCTTGGACCTCGACGACATGGATCAGTCACACGAAGGTTGGACGGCGCAGCAACTCTGGGACGAGTTGAGCCGGCTGACGCCGCCACCTGAGGACGACCTCGTTGTGTGCCACGGTGACCTCTGCCTGGACAACGTGTTGGTAGACCCGGAGACGTTGACCTTGGCCGGGATCCTCGATGTCGATCGGGCCGGGGTCGCCGATCGGTGGACGGATCTTGCACTGGCGCTGTACAACATCGGCCAGGACGACGTCTGGGGTTACGGGAAGCCGCACGCTGAGCACTTCCTCCGACGGTACGGCTGTACGACCGTCGACCAGGACAAACTGACCTACTTCCAGCTGTTGGACGAATTTCTCTGATCCGATCAGGGCGGACCGGTGCTGGCCGGACGCCCGCCAACCACGATGCGAAATGACGTGATGGGCAGATGAACTACGATGAACTGATAGCGCGGGCCCGCCGGACGACTGCGGCGGAAGAGTCCGATATATCGGGCCGGTATCCATCGGTCATTGCGCACGCTGAGGGCGCCTGGATGACGGACTTGTCCGGAAAGCGATACGTCGACCTTACGGGTGCCGATGCGGCGGTGATCCTCGGCTACCGTCATCCTGCGGTGGTTGAGGCTATGGTGCGGCAGATTCGGGATTTTGGTACGGCGTTTGCTTCGACGTTGTCGGTGCCGCGGGTGGAGTTGGCGGAGCGGTTGTGCGAGCGGTATGCCTGTGCGGAGAAGGTGGTGTTCCACAAGACTGGTTCCGAGGGGACTGCGATGGCGGTTCGGCTGGCTCGGGCTGCGACGGGTCGGGAGCTGGTTTTGTCTTGTGGGTATCACGGGTGGCATGAGTGGCAGTTGGCGTCGGAGCTTTTTGGTTATCAGCAGACGACTGGTGTGGTGGGTTTCGGGTACAACGAGAAGGCCTTGGGGAGGATGTTGGAGTCCTTTGGTGACGAGGTGGCGGGGGTTATTGTCTCGCCTGAGCTGTTGTATTTTGATGTCGAGTTCTATCGTCGGATGTCGGCGTTGTGTGGGCGCTATGGTGTGCCGTTCATGATGGATGAGGTGTATACGGGGTTCCGGGCGGGTCCGAAGGGTGTGCACGGGTTGGGGGTGCCGGCGGATGTGGTGGTGGTGAGTAAGGGGTTGGCGAATGGTCATTCGTTGGCTGCGGTGATGGGTCGGCGGGATATCATCGACGCGTATGATGTGTCGGGGATTCAGGGCACGTACACGCGTGAGGTTCCGCCGATGGCGGCTGCGTTGGCGGTGTTGGATGTTTTGGACACGCCGGGTGTTTATGGGAATGCTGAGGCGATGGGGCGGCGGTTGGCGGATGGTATGCGGGATGTTCTGGTTGGGGAGGGTATTCCGAATTGGGTTGGTGGGCCGGATTTGATGTTCGATGTGGTTTTGCCGAGTGATGATCTGGGTTGGGAGATTTATCGGACGGCGCATGAGTACGGAGTGTATTTCGAGGATTCTGGTACGCAGTTGGTGACGATGGCTTTTGACGAGGCTGCGGTGGATCATGCGTTGTCGGCGTTCCGGAAGGCTGTGCGTCAGGTGGTCGTGGATCGGCCGGATCTGGTGTCGGGGTCGGGTGGGGAGTTGACGCTGGAGCGGAAGTTGGACTTCGCTGAGGAGGCGTTCGGGGGTCTGCTGCGCGACGATGAGCGGACGAACATGTTGATCGAGGCGACTATCGAGCAGGTGGTGAACCGGGACCGTAAGGTGAAGCCGGTCCTCGTCCCGGCCCAGGACTGACCCGGACAGTGCGAGACGGCGGTGGTCGGCGTTCCGCTGAGGAACCGCCGGGCCATCGCCGTCTCGCCGCGCCCCACTCGGTGCGCCGACAGTCAGCGCTGGTACGTGCTCGACGCCGCCAGCGCGATGCCGCCACGGACGTTGAAATCAACAGTCACCTTGAGAAAGACGGGCTCGAGGGCGGCGACGAGATCATCACGCATCCTCGTGGCCAGGTGCTCGTGGAAGATGCCTTCATCCCGAAAGGTCTCCAGGTAGAGCTTGAGGCTCTTGGTCTCCACACCCCGGTCACCCGGACGGTAGTCGATCCGGATGGTCGCCCAGTCCGGTTGCCCGGTGATTGGGCAGCGGCAGGTGAACTCCCGGCAGTCGATCGTGATCTCCTGCGAGCTGTCCGTGATTGGAAAGGTGTCGAGTGTCCCGTCAGGCTTGGCCTCCGCCTGCCCGAGCTTAGTCAGCGCCATGGACCGATCATAGGCTCTGCCGTAATGCGCCCAGATTATCCCTAACTTTGACCACTGCGTCGAGCATGTCCTGTACGTCCTCGGGCTCGACTGACAGCAGAGAGTGGTGAATCCACACCGCCTCATCGAAGGCGACCCGCTCGGCCACCGGCAGGTGGAACGCGTCCGGGGAGATCTTCTCGCCGTACCGCTCCCGGATCGCCGGCCAGTCGTCGGCGGTGATGTGGAACAACGGGTCACGGTGGAGCGGCGGGTAGAAGGTGTTCCCCTCGAACTCCACACCTTCGGCGAGGATCGCCTCCAGCACCTTGTCCCGGTGCAGCCCTTCCCACGCGTCCGTGTCAAAACGGAAGAGAAGCTCATACCGCTGCCGTCGGGTGACCCGCGGATCGTCCGGCAGCGGGAGGAACCCGCCGATCTCGGTAAGCCCCTTGGTGAGCAGCTCCGCCATCGCCGTGCGTTGTTCGTCGAGGGCGTCGTACTGATCGAGTTGGCCGAGCAGCACGGCCGCCTGCATCTCGGTGGCCCGATGGTTCCAGCCGAAGACCCGCCCCGGGAACCGGTCGTACGGGGCCTCCTTGCGGCCGACGTGCACCAGGGACATGGCCCGGTGGAAGGCCTCCTCGCTGCCGGTGACCAGGAAGCCACCCTCGCCCGACGTCATGATCTTGCTGGTCTCGAAGCTGTAGCTGCCGGCGTCGCCGATGGTGCCGACACACTGTCCGCGCCACTGCGCGAAATGGGCGTGTGCGCAGTCCTCGATGAGTAGCAGGTCGTGTCGGCGGCAGATGTCCAGCAGGGCATCCATGTCCGCGACCTGGTTCCCCAGGTGCACGACCATGACTGCCCGAGTCCGGTCGGTGATGGACTCCTCGACCTTGGCCGGGTCGATGCACCAGTTGTCGTCGGAGATATCGGCCAGCACCGGCACCGCGTTGACGTGCACGATGCCGGCGACCGTCCCGATCCAGGTGAAGCCGGTAGTGATGACCTCGTCGCCAGCGTGCACCCCGAGCGCCCGCAACGCCACCGAGAGGCTCACGGTGCCGTTGGTCATCAGCACCCCGTACCTGGCACCCAGCCTGCTGGTGAACTGCTCGGCGAACTGCTGGTGCAGGGTGTTCGGAAAGGGGATGCCGCCGAGGTTGCGGGATTCGATCACACTGCGGAGCCGCTCCACGTCCTGCGGACCGACGTGTGGCCACTCGGGCCATGGTCGGGTCCGGACCGGATCGCCACCGAGGATCGCCAGATTCTGGTTCATCCGCGGCTACCTGCCCCGGCGAGGGCCCCGAGGGCGATGTCCGGGTCGATCTCGAAGACCGTGCCCTTGTCTGTCATGTCGGTCCACTGCTGCTGGACCTTGTAACCGATGGGAACAAGTCCGTCGAACGGCATGTTGTTGTGCTTCACCCAGTAGTTTTCGAGCGCGAACGATCCGGCGCGCAGGCTCAGCCGATACACGGAATCGTCCGGCGCGACCCGGGAACGTTCCTGCTCCACGTCGACTTCCTGGGCACCCTTGAACCGCTGCATTGTCCGGACCAGGATGTCGCGGTAGACCTCCTGGGCCTCCTCGTCGCTGTACCCGGAGCGACGGCTGAAATGTAGATTGTGATGGAAGCTCTGCTGCTCGTCTTCGTCGATGTGGATTCCGTACTCGTCTGGTCGTAGCTGGATGGGGGAGTTTCGTTCGACGATGAAGTCGGCGATCTGGTAGGTCACGGTGTCGTGGTAGTTACTGAGGAACTCGTAGAGTTCCTCAGCCTCGTCCCGATTCTCGGTGGGCAGGCCGACGATGGTCATCAGGAACGGCTTGTAGCCCAACTCCCGGCTGTCCTGGAGCAAGCGGTGGACGACGTCCATCCGGTTGCCCTTGCGGACCAGATCGAGCAGCCGTTCGTTTGCTGTCTCCAAGCCGAAGCGGAGCGTGCCCTGCGAGTCACGCATCTTGGTCAGTACGGCCTTGTCGATGTTGCCCTCGAAGCGGACGTCGACCTCCCAGAACAACTCCGGCCGCTTCTTCGCGATGAAGAAGTCGGCGATCTCCACCAGCCGCTTTGCAGGGAAGACGGCGTCCGCGAAGTCGAAGTGTACGACACCAGGATACAGCTCAAGAAACGTGTCGATGTCCTTCTCGATGTTTTCGGTGCTGCGTTCCCGGTAGCTCCAGGGTGCGAAGTTGGTGATCGCGTTGCAGAAGGAACATTTCATGTAGTAGCAGGAGCGTGAACCCTGCAGCACCAGGCTGCCCTGACCCTCGCGGAACGTGGTGTATAGCGACAGGTCGAAGTCACTGTAGTCGGGAGTCGGAATCTGGTTCATGTCGGCGACCCAGGAGATGTCGCCGCTGCGCTCGTAGCTGCCGTTCTCGGTGCGCCAGTGGGTGTTGGGGACATTCTCCCGAGGCTTCGACATCTCCAGGAGCAGCTTGCGGCCGACCGGCTTTGTGTCGAGCACGCTCTGCTCGGACATCGGCTTGCAGCCGCCCGGAATACCCACCGGCCGTTCACCCCGCGACAGCGCCTCGGCCATCTTCAGCAGCGGCTCCTCGCCTTCGCGAACGACCAACGCGTCGATCAGGTCGCCCAGTTCCGGACAAGACTCCAGCCGGGGGATCAGCATGTCGGCAAAGGAGGTCACCCAAGGCCCACCCCAGCAGATGTAGAGATCGGGGTTCTCCTGCTTCATCAGGTAGCCCAGGGTCAGCGCGGGGATGACCTGGTTGTAGCCCATGATCGAGAAGCCCATGAGGCCGAGTTCGGAGGCCCGGCCGGCGACCTTCTCCCGGTAGAACGCATGGTAGATGTTTGCATCCGGGTCGCGGACCAGCTTCGCGACACGTTCCGGTTCGTCACGCAGGATCGACAGGAACTCGCAGTACGAGAACGGGAACGGCGGGTCCCAGATTGAGAGACTCTCCGGCGCCACCCGACACTGCTGCTGCAGTTCCCACTGCTCGAAGTCGGTTTCGGTGAAGTAGTTGCCGGTGATGTGATTCAAGAAGAACTGCTTGATGAAGGGCTTGGTGAACTCATGGATGTTCTCCGTGCCCTGAACCTGCTCGATCTCGACTCGGCTCAGCAGGTACTCGTTGAAGTCCGCGTTGAGGTCCAGGCCCCGGGCCGGCATGCCCTTGTCGCGAAGGTACGCCGTCAGGGTCGCCACGGAGATCGGTGGGGTCTCCGCCAGCAACGATGGCGGGAAGGCGACACCGGTGACGATCTTGTCAGGGATGGTCATCTCAGGACTCCTCCATTAGGGATAGATAAATCGCCTCAAGGCGAGCACCTGCGGACGCGAGTGAATACTCCCGTGCAGGTATCGGTTCGGCGTTCTCTGCAAGGCGCCGAGCCAACTCCGGGTCGTCGAGCACCATCTCAATGGCGTCGGCGAGCTTCGGCGGGTCGAACGGTGGCACCAGCACACCCGTCTTCATGTGCTCGACCAGCTTGTGTACTCCGCTGACGTCGTGCGCTACGACGGGTCGCCTCATCAACATGTACTCGAGTACCACGACGCCCAGCTCCTCGTACAGCGACGGCAGGACCGCCAGCGTCGAGAGCGAGATGATCGACGGGATGTACTCGGGGAGCAGGAAACCGGTGATGATCAGCTTGTCGGCGACCCCGAGCTGGCGGGCCAACGCCTCGATGTCCGCGCGTTGCGGACCGTCCCCGGCGATGAGGAATCGGCAGTCACGTCGCTTGGCGACCTCTGCCGCGGTCCTGACGAACCAGTCGACGCCCTTCTCCGAAGATATTCGTCCGACGTAGAGAACCGTCGGTTTGTCGTCGGTGAGCCCAAACTTGCGACGCAGTTCCTCTCGGCGCTCGGGCGTATCGTGGCCGACGAATTTGTCGGTCACCAGGTGGGCGAGCCGATGCACACGATCGTCCGGCACGTGCAACTCGTCGCGGATCTGCTCACGCACCTTGTCGCTGAGAGTGAGAACCGCTCCGGAATGCTGGATAACGTACTTCTCGGCCGACTTCGCCAACGGGTCGACCACCTGTTCGAACACCGTGGTCGGATGCTGGGTCAACGACCGGCAGGAATAGATGTGCGACACGATCGGTACGTCGAGCACCTTCGCGGCGGCGTACGCGTACGCCGGCGCTGAGCCGGACCCGTCACAGTGCGCGTGCACGATGCCGATCTCGCGCCGGAGCTTCTCCCGGTTGCGAACGACGTAGAGGAGGCTCGCCTTGGCCCACGCTCCGACCAGCCCGAAGTAGCCCTCGAGCTTGGACGGGATCGGCAGTACCGGCAGTCGCCGGGCGTGCACGCTGATGTTCGGCGCGGTCTGGAGGTCCTTCGGAACGCCGGGTGGGGCCATGGTGAGAACCCGTTGTGGGAATCCCCGTCGGGCCATCTCCGTCACGATCGCATGGCCCAGCACGTGCATGCCGCCCATCGGGTCGAACCGGGGCTGCCACAGCTTCTGATGGTCGGCGTACAGGTAGAACGGTGTCATCGAGAGGACGCCTCGTGGGGCGCTGCCTTCAGTCATTCAACTCCACTTTCCGTCCGTCCTCCGCGCTGCGGTATGCGGCGTCGAGCGCTTCGACGACTGCGATCGCGTCGTCAGGGGTGTGTGTCATCGGCCGGCCCGCGAGTATCGCGTCCAGCACCTGACGGTCCTGGTGTACGTACCCGCTGTTGCGGATCCACTCCCATTCGGGCCGCAACCACCCCTGGTTGGGCTCCCACACCGCGCCGAACTTGGTGTTGGTGTAGGCCTCGACACCCATGCCCTGCCAGAAGTCGGCGCGGACCAGCCCTTCGGTGCCGATCACCTCGACCGTGAGTTGCTCGCCGCCGGGGCAGACCCATGAGACGTCGCACTGTCCGATCGCGCCGTCGGCGAACTCGATCAGTACGATGCCCTGGTCCTCGACATCGCCGGTCGCGCTGAGCTGCCGGGTGCAGGCGGTGATCGATCGGATGGCCGGTTTACCGAGCATCCAGCGACACAATTCCACCGCATGCCACCCGAGGTCGGTGAGGGCACCGCCACCGGCGGTGGCCTTTGACCGGAACCAGTCGGCGTCCGGACCGGAGGTGCGGAAGACAACCCGGACCGAGTGGACGGTGCCCAAGGCATCCCGGTCCGCGGCAAGTTCGTGCGCCCGGACGAACTTTGGGGCGTAGCCGAAGTTGCCGCCATGGGCAAGTGTCACCCCGTGGCTGCGGGCTTCGGCGGCCAGCTCCCGCGCGTGCCCGGGTGAGAGCACCAGCGGCTTCTCCACCAGGACGTGCCGACCTGCGGAGATCGCCTGCGCCGCGATCGGCTGGTGGGTGGCCGCCGGCGTGGCCACCACCACCAGCCGGACCGCGTCGTCAAGTAGCGCGTCGTCGAGGCTCGTGCTGACGCGTGCGCTGGTACGGGTGGCCAGATCCGCCGCGACGCGTTCGTCCCGGTCCACCACCCACCGCAGTTCGGCCCGGGGGTCGGCGGCCAGTACGTCGGCGTGCACACCGCCCATGAATCCGCCGCCGACGATGGCGACACCAACCCGCTCAACCATCGGTAGCCCCCACCGCGTCCGGTACCTTTTCCGCACCTGTCGACCTGCTCAGTCCGAGGCCCGGCAGCTCAGGGCGGGCGAGTTCGCCGATCACCTCGCCGATCAGTTTCATCGGCACCGGGACCAGTGGACGCCCGTCGTGCCACAGTGGCTCGCCGAGCCCGCGCAGCAGGACCATTGCACTACTCTCGGCCAGGTCACTGAGGTAACCGCGCTTGTTGTCGAAGCGGAGCCGGTGCATCACCTCGTCGAGGTCGACGTGCGCAGGAACGGTCACCGCCGCTCCGGCTCTGGCCAGCAGTTCCCGGTGCAGCGCGACCGTTTCGTCGTCGAGGTGGCCCAGCCGCCGGGACACCTCGGCGGCGACCAGCATGCCGAGCCCGATCGCCTGTCCATGGGAAATTTCACCGGCTGCGGTGTACTCGATGGCATGGCCGACCGTATGGCCGTACTCAAGTACCAATCCGGCCCGGCACTCGTGCATGTCGTCAATGGTCACCGAGGCTTTCGCCAGAATGCTCTCGGAGATGATTCGGTACATCGTCTCGTTGTCGTAGTTTCCGTCCCGGCGTAGCGAGGCCCGGAGCATTTCAACCATGCTGGGACGGACTGCCAGCGAATTCTTGACGACCTCGCAGAGGCCGGAGACTGTCTCCCGGAACGGCAGGCTTCGCAGCATCGCGGCGTCGGCGAGAACACACTCGGGTGGGTAGAAGGTGCCGATGAGGTTCTTCCCCGCACTGGCGTTGACGGCCTGCTTCAGCGAGAGGACCGAGTCGGACATCGCAATCAGCGACGTCGGAATGTGCACGAGGCGGATTCCACGGAAGAGGAGAGCGGCCATCAGCCCTGCGATGTTGCCGATCACGCCGCCACCTACGGCGACCACCACGCAGGCGCGATCCGCGCCGAGCCGCAGTGCCGACTCGGCGAGCGTGCCGACTGCCTGGAGGTCCTTGTACGGTTCCCCGGCGCGGTGAATGAGCAGGTTGGCCGGGACTCGGGGGGAGAGCCGTTCGACCAGCTCCGCACCGAAGAGCGGGCCGGTGTTGCTGTCGCAGACGATCAGAAGTCGGCTGGCCGACAGGTCGACCAGGTCTTCAACGATGGTGCCGAGACAATCGGTGCCGAGCCGGAACGGATACCGAACCGTACCCAAACGTATCTCGACCTTCATACGCAAACCCTTCGTCACGGGTCCTTGCAACCCTTGGATGGGGCCCTTACCGACGGAGGCCGAAAATCGGTACCTCCTTGTCACGGCTGAACGGTGGGTGGGCGGGCTGCCCCGTCCATTCCGCCGGGTCAGCCGCGTAGTTCCCGATGATGCGTGAACACCTTTTCGAATGCCCGAACGATGTCTTTCGCGTCCGACTCGTCGCCGAGCAGTGCCGAGTGATGGACCGTGACCACCCGCCGGCCGGCGTCCTCGGCGACCGGAAGGGAGTAGCCGGTCAGATCGAGCCCGGCGACGGCCTTGAACCGGCTCCGGCTGGCGGGACGGTAGAGCCGGTTGTGGTTCATGGGCGGGTAGCTGGTGTAGATGCCGGCACCGGAGAGTTCGGCCGCGACCGCCGAAGCGATCGGTCCGACGCCGAGCTGCCCGATCTCGTCGTCCTCGATCCGCCCCGCCCACTCGTAGTAGGTCCGCTCGGTGGTGCCGGGTGAGGAGACCTGTGGCCGGATGCCGAGCGCCCCGAGGCCGTCGTCGAGGAGCGCGGCGTTGGCCCGTCGCCTCTCGTTCTGCTCGTCGAGCAGCTCGAGTTGGCCGAGG
Source organism: Solwaraspora sp. WMMB762 (assembly GCF_049179115.1). Lineage (NCBI taxonomy): Bacteria > Bacillati > Actinomycetota > Actinomycetes > Micromonosporales > Micromonosporaceae > Solwaraspora > Solwaraspora sp. WMMB762. Next base: position 4,524,909 of record NZ_JBMHMD010000001.1, on the reverse strand, counting down.
AGGACCGCCGCCTGGAACTCGGACAGGCACCGATTGCTGCCCATCAGCTCGGCGGTCTGGTCCAGCTCCATCTCACCCACGGCGGGCTCGTGCGCCGTGTACGTGCGACCGTCGGCCCGTAGATGCTCGGCCCGCCGGGAGAGCGCGCCGTCGCCGGTGATGACGGCACCGCCTTCACCACTGGTGAGCACCTTGCTGTGTTGCATGCTGAAGGTGCCGAAGGCGCCGAACGTGCCGACCCGACGGCCGCGGAAGCGGGCGCCGTGGGCCTGCGCACAATCCTCGATCAGTGCGACGTCGTGCCGTTTCGCGATCGCGGTCAGCGCGTCCAGGTCCGCCACGGCCGAGTAGAGATGCACCACGACGATGGCTGCGGTTCGCGGGGTGATCGCCCGTTCGACGGCCGCCGGGTCGAGGCATAGAGTCAAGGGATCGACGTCGACCGGTACGGGAACCGCGTTGACCCCCGCCACAGTGGAGGCGTTGGCGACCCAGGTGAGGCCAGGGATGATAACCTCGTCGCCAGCACCGACCCCACATGCCTCGAGCGCGACCATGAGACTGGCCGTTCCGCTGGCTGTCGGTACGCAGTGTGCGATCTCATGGTACGCGGCGAATGCCTCCGCGAAGCGCCGTTCGAAGCTCTGCTTCCCCTGATATGGTCCGCTGATTGCCCAGCGACCGGAATGGAGAACCTCATTGAGCGCATTGAGGGCACTGGGTGCGGGAGCGGGCCAAGCTGGCCACTGCTGCAAACGTATAGGGGAGCCGCCATTGGCGGCAAGATGGGTCACGTCAGGTCCTCCCCGAGCCGGGACTGCGGCAACCAACGGATCATCGGCTGGGCCCAGTGTGCCAGACGCAATTACCAGTGTCGACTTGAAGAAAACCCCCAAGACGGGCTTGCTGGACAGTCTGATCATTACGGGCGTGATGCCGTGGTTCTAATGTAGGCACTCCGGAATATTGCGCAATGTCCGCATTATCGGTTTTTAGTATATAGTCAATGGCTAGCGGGGCGATGCGGTGATCGGTCGGGGAATATCTCTGATTGGTGCCGGTCCAGCGGTTCGAAAGGGATCGATCAATGACACAATCTGCGGCCAACGACCGAGTTGGCGAGATCGAGCAGGCCATCGTGAAGAGTCGGCGGTACCAGACGGTGGCTCCAGCCACCGTGCGCCGCCTGGCCAGAGCCGCGCTCGTCGCGGCCCGCGGCGATGTTCCCGATGCGGTGAAGCGCACCAAACGCGGGCTACATGAGATTTACGGCGCCTTTCTGCCACCCAAGCCGCCTAACTACTCGGCGTTACTTAAGCAGGTCGACTCTGCCGTCGACGCGGGAGACGACGAAGCGGTCCAGGAGGCCCTCCGGCGTGCGATGTCGGTGCACCTGTCCACCAGGGAGCGACTCCCACACCTGGCGGAGTTCTACCGAGAAGTCTTCCGTGACCTGCCCGAGCCGAACACGGTGCGTGACTTGGCCTGCGGTCTCAATCCGCTGGCTGCGCCGTGGATGGGGCTACCCGAGCGGGCCGTGTACGTCGCATCCGACATCGACGCCCGCCTGATCGGCTTCGTGGGTTCGGTGCTGACGAGATTGGGTGTAGACCACCGGGTGGGGGTGGCTGACATCCTTGAGGATCGGGTTGACGAGCCGACCGATGTCACGCTACTGCTGAAGACGTTGCCCTGCCTGGAAACTCAGCGCCGAGGATCCGGTTGGGAAGCTATCGACCTTGTCAACTCGCCGATTATCGTGGTAACCTTTCCGACCAGATCTCTCGGTCAGCGATCGAAAGGGATGTTCCAGAACTATTCGCAGGGCTTTGAGTCGCAGGCCCGGGAGCGGTCATACGGCTTTCGGCAACTGGAGATTGGCAACGAGCTGGTCTACGTCATTCAAAAGTAGCTTTCGCCGCTCTTTCAGGAGAACTGGATGGCGTCGTGCGTGTGCTTCGGCTGACCCCCTTTTTTCATCACGACTATGTCGACCACTGGCCGGCGGAGTTCGATCCGGTAGGCGGTATGCAGGTCCAGATCCTGGCGCTGTCCCGCAGCCTGGCCAGGGCGGGTGTCGATCAGCTTGTGCTGACCCTGGGTTTCCCCGGGCTGCCACCGACGAAGCAGATCGAGCCGGGACTGACCGTCCGGATAGCCCGGGTCTCGCTGCCGCAGGTCCGCTCCGAGATCACCGGCCTGGTGGGTCTCGGCCAGGCCTGGCTGATCGCCACCGTCCGTGAGTGTCTCCGGCTGCGTCGCGGGACCTGGCGTCCGGACATTGTCCACGTTCACGCGGACGGTCAGATCTGGCCGTTGATCGCGGGCCGGGTCGCGGCCCGGATTCTGGGCGTGCCGTACGTACTCACCCTGCACTGCTCCCGACTCTCGGTCTATCAGCCGATGTCGGCGGTCGACGCCATGGCGCACCGCATGGTCACCCGGGCCGAACGGCAGGCCCTGCGCTTCGCGGCGAGGGTCAGCACGCTGACCGCCCGGACCGCCGACGTGGTGAGCGCCGCGACCGGCCTGGAGCGGTCCAGCATCGTGGTCAATCCGGACGCGGTCGACATCACCCCGGCAACGGCCGCCGAGGCGGAGTTGTTCGCTCAGCGGTACGGGCTGGCCGGTCGGCGTCCGCTCATCGGATACATCGGCCGGGTCGCTCATGAGAAGGGTTGGCCCGACCTGCTCCGGCTGGCCGAGCTTCTCGATGATCTAGCTCCGACCTTCCTCATCGTCGGCGACGGCCCGCAACGGGAACGCATGCAACGGGAGATCGCCGAGGCCGGCCGTACGGATCAGTTCGTGGTCACCGGCTTCCTTCCGCACGACCAGGTGCCGGCCGCGCTCGCCCTGGTGGACACCCTGGTCATGCCCTCGATCCACGAGGAACTCGGCGGCAGCGCGATCGAGGCGATCATGACGGGTACCCCGGTGGCGGCGTACGCTGTCGGCGGTCTGCGCAGCACCATCGGTTCGGCCTGCCCTGATCTGCTCAGCGATCCCGGTGACGTGCACGGGCTCGCCGAGGTCGTTCGGCGGGTACTCGCCCACCGCGACTCGGTGGTCGCCCAGCTCCGCGCAGCTCAGCCCGATACGGCGAGCACGTTCGATCTCGCCGCCACCCGGGACCGGATTCTGGACTGCTACCGCGCCGCCCTCGTCGGAGCCGGGACGGCGAGCGGAACGTGACCGGGCGACGGGGACCGAGTACTGCTCCGGCGAGTGCGGACGGCGACCTTGGACGGAGCCATGTCCTGATCACCGGTGGCAACCGTGGTCTCGGGTTTGCCGCTGCTGCCCTGTTGGCCGATGCCGGTTGGTCGGTCCTGCTCGGTTGCCGCGACGATCAGCGCGGAGCCGCCGCGGCCAGGGCGATACGCCGCAGTGGTGGCCGGGCCACCCACGTACCGCTGGACGTCACCTCTCCGGCGAGTATCGCGGCTGCTGCTGAACTGGTCGCCGCCCACACCGGCGGATACCTCTCCGGCCTGGTCAACAACGCGGGGGTCTTCCTCGATGGACGCGACGCCGGGCCGGAGAGCATCACCGCCGAGGCGGTCCACGAACTGCTCGCCGTCAACGCGGTCGGTCCGCTGCTGGTGACCTGCGCGCTGCTGCCGCTGCTCCGGGCAGCAGGTGGGGCAGCCGTAGTCAACGTGACCGCAGACGACGCCGACCCGAGCACCGCCGACGGCGAGGCCACCGGCTACCGGATGTCCAAGGCCGCGTTGAACGTCATGACCGTCAACCTGGCAGTCGCCCTGCGCAGCCAGGAGGTCGTCGTCAACGCGGTCGACCCGGGCTGGATCCCCACCGACATGGGTGGCCCGGACGCACCAGACGACACGATGGCCGCCGCCAGGCTGGTGGCCTGGGCCGCCACCGTTGCCCGCCAGCGCGGGACCACCGGGCAGGTGTTCACCGTCCGGCAGACGATCGAAGAGCTGGCAGCCGGCGCGGTGGACATGACCACAGCAGGCAGCAGGTAGATCAGACCCCGGGAGGTTTCTCATCAGCGTTTCAGCCGACCTCGGTACCGGTCACGATGATGCCATGACCCGGCTGCGGTACGGCCCCGAGCCGACTGCGGAGGACAGCACCCGGGCCGCCGACGTCTGTGTGATCGGCAGCGGCGCCTCCGGCGCGATCACCGCGTGGGCCCTGCAACGTGCCGGTCTGGACGTCGTCGTCGTCGAACAGGGCCCCTTCGTCGATCCCTGGGTGAGCTACGACGACATCGAGACGAATGCCGAGACCGCCTGGATCCGTCAGGACAGCGGTCTGTGGGAGAAGACCGGCAATCCCTGGTCCACCTGTAACGTCGGCGGCGGAACCGTCTTCTTCGGTGGCGCGGCGTTTCGTCATCGTCCGGTCGACTTCGACTCGGAGACCCGGTTGGGTCACGGAGACCTGCCGTTGCGCTGGCCGTGGACCGTGGCGGAGATCGAGCCCTACTACGCGTTGGTGGAGTCCGCGCTCGGCATCGCCGGTGGCGGGCACGACCCGAGCCTGCCGAGCGACCCTGTCTACCCGATGCCGCCGGTCGAGACCACGGCGGAAGGCGCGGTGATCAGCGCTGCGGCCCGCTCGCTCGGCCTGCATCCCTTCCCGACCCCGCTGGCCATCACCACGACGGCATATCAGGGTCGGCCGCCATGCGGCGGGGAACGTCCATGTATCTCGAACCAGTGCGACCGGGGTGCGAAGGGCGACGCGGTCACGGTGTTCCTGGACCCGGCCCGCAAAGCCGGTCTGCGTCTCTTCGCCGGGCTGAAGGCCGTGCGGATCAGACGCCGGGACGCCACCACCGTGGACGGTGTCGAGTGCATCCGGATGGACAGCGGCAACCGGCATGTCCTACGTGCCCGCCACGTGGTCGTCGCCGGAAACGCCGTCCAGAGCGCAGCCCTGCTGCTGCGCTCCACCGACAAGCAGAGCCCGCATGGTCTCGGTAACGATCACGACATGGTCGGTCGTGGCCTGTGCCTCAAGATGAGCGGCTACGTGCTCGGCTACCGGCGGGCCGAACCGCCGGCAACTCCGCCCGACTACCGCCCCGCCGGACCGGGACCCTTCTCCTCCGCTGCGATCACCGACTACTACACCGCCGATGACGCACCTGGTGGACTCGGCGGTCTGATCATCGAGTCCGGTCCGGAGCAGGCTGTTCGGATGCGCCCCGACGAGCAGATTCTGCGACTCGAGTGCCTCGTACCCGACCAGCCCAGTCTCGACAACCGGGTGTCCCTCGGCCGGGGGGTCGACCAGTTCGGCCTACCGGACGTGGTGATGGACTACTCGCCCCACCCTCGCGACCATGCCCGTCTGGAGTACCTCCAACGGCGGGCCGAGGGGATACTACGGGCCGCCGGCTGTGAGCTGACCTGGCGCGAGTCATCGTATTTCTGGATGGGCAGCACCCATCTGCACGGTACGTGTCGCGCGGGCACCGACCCGCGTACGTCGGTCACCGACCCGGACGGGCGGGTGCACGGACTGACCAATCTGATGGTGGTCGACGGCGGCGTGATGCCCTACCCGGGCGGTGTCAATCCGACGCTCACCATCCAGGCCCTCGCCCTGCGGATGGCCCACCGGCTGCTGCGCCGGGAGTTCGGGATCGAACCCGACCTGTCCTACTCACCTGTCGGCACGGAGCGAAACGAGCGGAGTCAATGACCATCGACATCGGTGCGCGCAATCCACTGGCGCAGGAGCCCACCTGCCCCCGGGACGCCGACGGACGCCCCCGGGTCTTCGTCGAAGGGTCGGGGGCGTACCTGACGGACCTGACCGGCCGGCAGTGGATCGACTTCGACAACGCCCGAGGCTCAGTCGTCCTCGGTCACGGTGACGAGGAGGTCGCCGAGGCGATCGCTCAGGCAGCCCGGGGCCGCAGCGGAGTGGGCACCTCCTGGAGCCCGATGCTGGACGACCTGACCGGCCAGCTGCGGCAGGTGTTCGGCGGCGACGTCGTCGGACTCTACCGAACCGGCACCGCCGCGCTCCGCTCGGTGACCTGCGCTGTTCGAGAGATCCGGGACCGGTCGATCGTCCTCAGCGCCGGATACCACGGGTACGACCCGATGTGGCACTGCGAGGAGCCGTTCACCCCCAACCGGCACGGAATCGTCGAGTTCCTCTTTGATCTCGACGTGCTCGCTGAATGGCTCAGCCGCCCAGCGCAGGTGGCCGCGGTGGTCATCTCTCCCGACCACATGCACCTGGGTGCTCGTTGGTATGCCGAGTTCAGCCGGCTGACCAGGGCAGCGGACGTCCCGGTCATCGCCGACGAGGTCAAGGTCGGCCTGCGTTACCGGGCCGGTCTGTCCACCCAGCTGCTCGACCCGGCGGTCTGGATCGTGGCGAAGTGCCTGGCCAACGGTTCACCGGTTGCGGCGGTCGGCGGCGACGCACACCTGCTCACCCCGTTGCGGGACGTCTCGTTCACCTCGTACTTCGAACCGACCGCGTTGGTGGCCGCGACCACCACGTTGCGCCGGATGGCGACCGGCGGGCCGCAACGGTCCATCCGCGCCGCCGGCGAGTCGTTCATCGCCCACACGCGGTCGACGTTCGCCAGCACCGGCGTGCCGATCGACATCGCGGGCAACGGCAACCTCTTCCAGTTCGTCTGTGCCGACAGCGAGGTGCAGGATGCCTTCCACGCCGCGGCGGCAGCCGAAGGGCTGCTCTTCTTCGAGGGCGACAACCAGACTCCCTCGGCGGCGTTCGCCGGGGCGGTCGTCGAAGACGCGTGTGGGCGGATCGACCGGGTGTGCCGTGCGCTCGCCGGCCGCTTCACCGACCGGGAGATCACCGAGCATTCCTGGTACGCGAGCGCATGGGGTGCCATGGATGGTCTGGCGGACCGGCCTCGTACCCGGCAGCAGACCCTCGCGATCGTCGAGCGGCTCTGGGCGGACTGAGACCACCTCGCCTCACCCCTTGTGGATCGCTATCAGCTCCTCCGACGCCAGGCTGGCCCGTGAAATGCGCCAACCCCGATCGCGGGCCAGCTCGGCGAGCTCCTCGACATGTCGAGACACGAAGACCGCAGCTCGACCGTTCATGGCCCGGGTGGGGAACGAAACCACCACGTCGCGGCAGTCCAGTCGGTCGACCAGCGCCTGCCCGGCACCAGTACGGCGCCCCTCCATGCAGTGGTACGTCTTGAGTAGTAGCGCCAGGTCGGCGCTCACCGGCCGGCCGTCGGCGAGCACATCCTCGTGCTGGACCTCGCAGTCCGGGTATGTCCGCGCCAGAAACGCGTTACCCAACCCAACGAACGACGCGTTGAAGTCGTAGCCGACGTACCGCGCCTCGCTGACCTGCCTCAACCAGGGCAAGGTGAACGGGTTCAGCGCGCACGCGAGGTCCGCCACCGTCCGTGGCGGCGGTACCAGTCCGAACAGGACAGGGTAGAAGTCGTCGAGGTCGGGCAGACGCTCGGCGGTGGAGAAGTGGCCGCCCAGCATCTGCCGGCACCAGTCCCGCCGGCCCTGCGGATCGTCGAGATCGGCTCGGTCGACCGCCCGTCGTAGCGCCGGTGGCCGAGTAGTGAGCAGATGCAACGCAGCCACTTTGTGCAACCGGGCCCGGACCCGCCGTTCCAGCTCGGCCGGGTCGCCAGTGCCCCGCCCTTCCCGCCGCACCAGGTCGACAATCGTCTCCGGGTGGATGTCGCGGTATTTGGCGGCCGAGGTGAGCCGGGCGATCACCTTGTGGACGGCGGGAGAGGTCACCGGTCGGTCATCCCTGCCCGCCCGGTTCGCGTCCGGCGGGTCCGGCCAGCTGGCCGGACCGGATCATCTCCAGCAGGCGGGTGTAGAAGCGAAGATTGTGCAGGGTGGCGAGCCGGTCCGCCAGTCCGTCCTTCACCCGGAACAGGTGGTGCAGATAGCTGCGGCTGTACCTCTGGCAGGTCGGACAGTCGCAGGTCGGGCAGATTGGCTGGTCCTTGCGGGAATTCTCCTCGTCGAGGATGTAGATGTTCTGGTAGAAGCTCCGATCCGGAGTGAGCTGCCGGCTGGCGATGTCAGGTTTGAACGCGTAAAGGCGGCCATGCCGGGCATCCCGGGTCGGGATCGTGCAGTCGAAGATCCATCGGGTGTCGAGTTCGCAGAGGGAGACCAGATGCTCGGGCCGGCCGACTCCGAGGGCGAACAGCGGCGCGTCGGGTGGAGTGATCCGGGCGAGCAGGGCGAACATGTCGCGCTCCAACTCGCCAGCGGAGTTCAGCGGCCAGCCGCCGAATCCGAACCCCTGCGCCCCCGACTCGACGAGGGCGTCGACGCAGCGTTGGCGCAGCGTCGGATCGGTACCGCCTTGGACCACCCCGACCAACAGGGGCGGTTCCGACGTCCGGCGCTGCCGACACTGGAGGTCGTACGCCTGTCGGGCCTGCCGGAACCAGCGGATCGTGCGCTCGGTGGAAGCGAGCTGCTGAGCCGGGGAGTCCTCCGGGCCGGTGCAGTCATCGAGGGCGATCACCACGTCGGATCGGAGGCCGAACTGCCATTCGATGACCTTCTCGGGGGTGAGCACGATCTTCTTCGTATCTGGCGACTCTTGGAAAGTCACCCCGTTCGATCGGATTGACCCGATCTGTCCCCGTTTGCGGATAAGGGAGAGTATCTGAAACCCGCCGGAGTCAGAGACGATCACACCGTCCCAGGCCATGAAGTGGTGTAGCCCGCCGGCCCGTCGGACGGCCTGGAGCCCGGGGCGCTGAGCCAGGTGCATGGCGTTCACCATCACCGCCTGGATCCCCACTGTTGCCAGGTCACGGCTGTCGACCGCGCGGACCGAGGCCCGTGTTCCGTCGGGTAGGAAGGTCGGCAGAACGACCGAACCGTGAACGGTCTCCAGCCGGTGCGCGGCCTGCAATCGGTGCCCAGCGGGAGCGGCAGGGCCTGCGGAGATCATCAGGTCGCAGCTCCTCGACGGCGGCAGACGGCTTCCCCACGATACGCGACCCGCCGGACGCCATCTCGGCCGCCGCCTGGACTGGCGGCTGACTGGCTGGACTGGTAGGTCTTGACTGGGTCTGTTCCTCGTCGGACCGGCACGTGTCCTTGTCGGACATGCACGTGCGAGGGCTCGTACGCTACCACTGTCCGGTGGCTTTTTCCTGGCCGGCCGTACGGTGAATCGCGCTGGACAGCATTTCCTTCTGGTCCGATCATGGACTGGCGTTCCGGCTGTCAGATGGCAGCCGGGCTCAACCGACTCCATCACCCTGATTTGCAGGTGAGACGTGCCGATCTTCGCCGATCTGCGGACCGACTGGAAGATTTTTCGACAAACGCTGCGCACCTCGACGTTTCGAGAATCTGTTGTCGACAGTATCGAATACATCCGGATCCGATCCCACGAGAGGCGGGAGCGCTTCGACGAGACATTCGGCACCGAGACCAACGGGATCGTGGGCCTCGCTGATATCGACGGTGTCGGGCCGCACATGGAGGAGGCGTCCCACTACCTGCCGACCCGCAGACGTGAGTTCGAGCGTATGATGGCGAGCGTCGGAGACATCGATCATCGGGATCACGTGTTCATTGATTTTGGCTGCGGCAAGGGTCGAATCGTGCTGCTGGCGGCCGGCGCACCGTACAAGAAGGTCATCGGTGTCGACTTCTCGCCCACCTTCGTCAAGCAGGCTGAGGACAACCTGCGCCGCTACACCGGGCCGCTGGAGGCCGCCGAGGTCGAGTTGCTCGCTATCGATGCTGCTGACTTCGTTGTGCCTGCCGAGAATCTGGTCGTGTACTTGTTCTCGCCCTTCGGGCCGCCGGTATTCACGACAGTGATGAACAACCTGGTTTCGGCGGCACGAAGAAACCAGAGAAAGATTACGGTCATCTACTACTCGCCGGACTACGACGATCTTGTCAAACAAGCCGGATTCACTCTCGTCGGCCATGACAAGGGTGACCATTGGCCGTGGAGCATCTACTCGGTCGGCGGCTGATACGAAAGTGCCTGCGGCGGGTGAACGTCGTCAATCCGTCGCGTCCCGGGGCCGGGTTGTCGGCCGGCGGCGAACCGCAGGGCGGCGCCAACCAGGATCGCCAGAAGGCCGCTGACAACGAGCGGGCCCAGCGTGCGCCCGGTGACCGGAAGTCCGTCGTCCGATGTGCCGTCGCCCGGTTCGTCGGTTACCGGCGGTCCTTCCCCGATGTACCGGAAAGCGATCTCGTTGGAGGTGCCGGCCGGGGTGCGGACGGAAATCGTCGTCTCGCCGGCCTCGCAGGCGGGGGTCGGGAAGGTCAACACGTTGAACGCGCCACTGACCGTGACGACCGCCGGCCCGAGCGTCTGGCCGCAGACTGTCACCCGGGTTTGCCCGGGGACGAAGCCAGTACCGCTGACCGTCGCCGTGGTGCCGCCGGCGGCGGTTCCCTCACCGGGGTTCACCGAGTCGATCCAGGGCGTGGCAGCGCTCCGGTACGTGGAGTCGGTGAGCGTGTCGACGCCCGTAGGTCCTGGTGTTGCCGGATCGGACGGCTGTGCTGGCCGCGCGCACGCCGCCTCGGCGACGGTCACCGTGCCGGCCGAGACCGTGACCGTGCCACCGGCCGTGTCGCCGGTGATCTCGAAGGTCGCCGTGGCGGCGGTGACGGCGGTGACGCGGGGGCCGAGCTCGCGGATCTCGGTTCCGGTCACGCTCGCGGTCAGCCGCGCGCCGGTCAGCCCGGTCACCGGCAGCGAACGGCTCGACGTGATCGGTGACCCGTCGACGGGCAGGCTGACGGCGGCACCGAACACGGTCAGCCCGTCGAGCGCCGTCTCCACCGCCGCCCGCCGGTCCGCTCCACAGCTCACCGAGGCGGAGGCTGTGGTCACCGCCAGCGCGGGTACGCCGAGAACACTGACGGCCAGGTCGCTGACCGTGCCGGACCCGGTGCTGTGGTACGGCCGTCTGGTGACGGACACCTCCTCGACCGTCCCGCTGGCCGACACGCCGACGGCCGTCGGCAGGGCGACATCGAGCGCGTTTTCGCTGTCGGTGCCGGGCGTCGGCGGGGCGGTGGCGCTGCCGACGACGGCATCCGCATCGATCACGGTGGTGCCGAGAACGTCGGCGGCGAGGTCGAACCGGACGCCGACGGCCTGCTCGTCACTCTCCGCTGCCGTGACCGGCCCGGACGCAGACAGGCTGGCGAGCGCTCCGGCCAGGGCTGCGACGGTGAGCATGGATGTATTGCGGCGTGTGGTGGTACGCACAGTTCCTCGTCTCGGACTTCGGCATCACACCGCGCCAGGTGGGGATACGACTCGCACTGGCGGGCAGGAGCAGGAGTGGCGTGGCCGGAAGAATTCGGCAACGACAGGCTGAACGAGAGAAAATGCGACCAGTTACGCAATTATCGCTAGATCGGCCAGATCGGTCAGATTGCGACCGACTGCCAGGGCGCCGGTGCGGCTAGGGAGTACGAGGACGCCGACAGGGTCAGCGGTCCGCCGGCGCCCGCCGGCTGCCCGGCGGTGCCGGCAGGTCGGCATGTCAGACTGCCGTACGTGACATCGCGTCCGCAGATTCCCAACGTGCTCGCCGCCCGGTACGCCTCCGTCGAGCTCGCCGCTCTCTGGTCCCCGCAGGAGAAGATCCGGCTGGAACGCAGACTCTGGCTCGCCGTCCTGCGCGCCCAGCGCGACCTCGGCATCGCGGTGCCGGACGGGGTGATCGACGCGTACGAGCGGGTCGTCGACCAGGTCGACCTGGCCGCCATCGCCGAGCGCGAGCGGATCACCCGGCACGATGTCAAGGCCCGGATCGAGGAGTTCAGCGCGCTCGCCGGCCACCAGCACATCCACAAGGGGATGACCTCCCGGGACCTGACCGAAAACGTCGAACAGCTGCAGATCCGGGCATCGCTGGAGCTGATCCGCGACCGGGTCGTCAGCACCCTGGCCCGGCTCGCCCGGCTCGCAGTCGAGCACACCGGGCTGGTCCTCGCCGGCCGCTCGCACAACGTCGCCGCCCAGGCCACCACGTTGGGCAAGCGGTTCGCATCGGCGGCCGAGGAGCTGCTCATCGCGTACGAACGGTTGACCGACCTGATCGACCGCTATCCGCTGCGCGGCGTCAAGGGGCCGGTCGGCACCGCCGCCGACCAGCTGGACCTCTTCGACGGTGACGCCGCCAAGGTCGCCGAGCTGGAGCGCCGGGTCGCCGGTCACCTCGGCTTCCGGCGGGTATTGGACAGCGTCGGCCAGGTCTATCCGCGCTCCCTCGACCTGGACGTGCTCTCCGCCCTGGCCCAGGTCGCCGCCGCCCCGTCCTCGCTGGCCACCACCATCCGGCTGATGGTCGGCCACGAGTTGGTCACCGAGGGCTTTCGGCCCGGACAGGTCGGCTCCAGCGCCATGCCGCACAAGATGAACACCCGCTCCAGCGAGCGGGTGAACGGGCTGGCCGTGGTGATCCGGGGCTACCTGTCAATGGTCGGCGAGCTCGCCGGCGACCAGTGGAACGAAGGCGACGTCTCGTGCTCGGTGGTACGCCGGGTGGCGCTGCCGGACGCGTTCTTCGCCGCCGACGGGCTGTTCCAGACCTTCCTCACCGTGCTCGACGAGTTCGGCGCGTACCCGGCGGTGGTCGCCCGGGAACTCGACCGTTACCTACCTTTCCTGGCCACCACCCGGATTCTCGTCGCGGCGGTGCGCGGCGGCGTCGGCCGGGAGGTAGCGCACGAGGTGATCAAGGAGCACGCGGTCGCGGTGGCGCTGGCCATGCGGGAGCAGGGTGCCGCCGACAACGACCTGTTCGACCGGCTCGCCGCCGACGGGCGGCTCGGGCTGAGCCGGGACGAGATCGACACGGTGGTCGCCGACCGGGTCGGCTTCGTCGGCGCCGCGCCGTCGCAGGTGCGGGCGGTGGCGGACCGGGTGGCCGCGGTGGTCGCCGACCACCCGGTGGCCGCCGCCTACCAGCCGGCCCCGATCCTTTAGACCTACCTGCCGCAGACCTACCTGCCGCCGGGCCCCGATCAGGTGGACCTACTTGCTGCCGGAGCCGGCCGAGCCGCCGGTCTCGTTGCCGGCGCTGGCGTCGGCGTGACTCGCGTCGACCTTCGACTGCTTCGAGTCGTCGCCGGCGTCGGGCCGGATCTGCAGCACCACGGCGGCCGTCCCGTACGCGCAGAGCTCCATGTGGGTGCTGCCCACCTGCCGGGTGTCGAACCGCATCCCGATGACGGCGTTCGCGCCCTTCTTCTTGGCGGCGTCGCCCAGCTTGCCGATGATCTCGGTCCGGTACTTGGTGAGGCTGGCCGGGCCGCCCGGGTCGGACTTGCCGCCCCGCAGCGCCTTGACGCCTTCCTTGAAGGGGTTGATCGAGCGGACCACCGAGGTGACCACCTCACCCAGCACGATGCGGATCTCGTATCCAGGTAGATCGTTCGTCGTCACGATCAGCACGGAACCGATGCTATGAGCGACAGTGTGCCCTGATCGCGGGCATTGGTGGAGCCTGCGCCATCTGTGAAACGGCACGGCGCGGACGTCCGGTCGCCAACCGCGACGGCGCGGACCCCGTGGCTGATCACGGAGTCCGCGCCGTCGCGCGCCAGGACCGGTTGGCCAGGTCACGCCAGTTCAGGTCAGGTCAGACGCCGGTTACCGAGCGGATCCAGGACCGGTTGTACGCGACACTGCCGTAGTTCTGGATGTTGACGCCGTTGGCGGTCGACGCCACCCCGACCTGCTGGCCGTTGTAGAACTGCGGGCCGCCGGAGTCGCCCCGCCAGGCGTTGCCGTTGATCCGGGTGCTGCGGATCGCCCGGCCGCCGTACGCGTCGGTGACGCTGGTGCTGGTCACCTGGACCGAGGCGGTCTTCAGTTGGGTCGACGCGCCGCAGCCGCTGTAGCAGGTCATGCCCCAGCCGTAGATGCTGTTGGTCGAGCCGACCGGCGGGTAGCTGCTGGACAGCGTCACGTAGCTGGTGCTGACCGGGCTGGAGAAGTAGAGCAGCGCCAGGTCGTAGCGGCCGTACGCGGAGCTGACCGTACGGGTGACGCCGCCGGAGGAGCGGTAGACGCTGCCGATCCGGACCGACATCGAGCCGCTGACACAGTGCCGCGCGGTGAGCACCCAGTTGGCGGCGATGATCGTGCCGGAGCAGGTGAACGAGCCGTTGCTGAAGACCGCGGCGGCCCACGGGGCGGACGACACCGTCCCGCCGCCGATGATCTCCTCCGGCGCGGCCGTCGCCGCGGTCGGCGTGGCCAGCAGGCCGATCAGGGTGGTGGCTACTGCTGCCACAGCCAGGCGAACGCGCATGGGTGGGGCTCCTTCCGAGGGGGCAACCCGGGTACGGGTCGGTGAGCCACGCCGCCGGACGGGTATCCGGCAGCGGAGTTTGTTGCAGCGCCCGTCCGACGGTCGTCACCGGGCGTTTGACGAAAGACGTTAAGCGCTTCGATGGTCATCTACAAGGATCAAATCGAAGTCATACGATGCATTGATGTCCCGCAGTGGCGTCCCACGCCTTTCGAGGTCCCGCGCTGCCCGCGCTGCGTCCGGCGGCGGTCGCCAACGAGGGTGCGGCAGGCCGTCCGTGGGTGCCCGGCCCGCCCAGTGAGCCGGTCCGTCGGCGGTGGCCGATGTCGTCGTTATCGGTTCGTGGCTGATTTGTGGCCCGATCACCGATTCGGCTCTCCGACCGCCGGTGCGTCGTACCCGGTGCCACCAGGTAGGCTGAGCGGTGCGCGGCCCGTTCGAGGCCGGCACCCCCAACGCGTACACGGTCAGGAGTGCCACGTGGCTCGCGTCGTCGTCGACGTCATGCTCAAGCCGGAAATTCTCGATCCCCAGGGTCAGGCTGTCGCGAACGCGCTGCCGAGGCTCGGTGTCAGCGACGTCTCGGCGGTACGGATCGGCCGACGGATCGAGATCGAGTTCGCCGGCGAGCCCGACCTGGATCGGGCTCGGGAGATCGCGGACAAGTTGCTGGCCAACCCGGTCATCGAGGACTACCAGGTCCGGCTGGCCGAGCAGCCTGAAACAGCCGGTGATCCGTCATGAGCGCCCGGATCGGGGTGGTCACCTTCCCGGGCTCGCTCGACGACGGCGACGCCGCCCGCGCGGTGCGGCTCGCCGGTGGGGAGCCGGTCCGACTGTGGCACGGCGACGCCGACCTGCGCGGCGTCGAGGCGGTGGTGCTGCCCGGCGGCTTCTCCTACGGTGACTATCTGCGTTGCGGAGCCATCGCCCGGTTCGCCCCGGTCATGCAGTCGATCGTCGCCGCCGCCGGTGACGGCCTACCGGTGCTCGGCATCTGCAACGGCTTCCAGATCCTCTGCGAGGCCCACCTGCTGCCCGGCGCGCTCACCCGCAACCAGCACCTGCACTTTCGCAACCGGGACCAGATGCTCCGCATCGAGACCGCCGGGACCGCGTTCACCAACGCGTTCTCCCCGAAACAGGAAGTCCTCGTCCCGCTCAAGAGCGGCGAAGGCTGCTACGTGGCCGACGAACAGACCCTCGACGAGTTGGAGTCGACCGGCCGGGTGGTGGCCCGCTACGTCGGCGGCAACCCCAACGGTTCGCTGCGGGACATCGCCGGCATCACCAACCCCACCGGCAACGTCGTCGGGCTGATGCCTCACCCGGAACACGCCGTCGAGGACCTGACCGGCCCGTCCCGGGACGGACTGGGCTTTTTCACCTCCATCCTCAAGTACCTCGCGGGAGTGCCGGCATGACCACCCAGTCGGAGGCGGCGGCCGCCGCCGGCCCGGCAGCGACCGACCTCGGCGTACCGGTCGACCGGTACGCCGGTGGCCCGGACACCGTCGAACGCGCCACCGACACCCCTGGTGAGCTGCAGCCGTACACCGAGCTGGGGCTGCGCGACGACGAGTACGAGCGGATCCAGCAGATCCTCGGCCGCCGGCCGACCCAGTCAGAGCTCGCCATGTACTCGATCATGTGGAGCGAACACTGCTCCTACAAGTCGAGCAAGGTGCACCTGCGGCAGTTCAGCGAGAAGGCCCCGGCCAGTGACCTGATGCTCGCCGGCATCGGCGAGAACGCCGGCGTCATCCGGGTCTCCGACACCCTCGCCGTCACCTTCAAGGTCGAATCGCACAACCACCCCAGCTTCGTCGAGCCGTACCAGGGGGCGGCCACCGGCGTCGGCGGCATCGTCCGCGACATCCTCGCCATGGGCGCCCGCCCGGTCGCGGTGATGGACCCCCTGCGGTTCGGCGCCGCCGACCACCCGGACACGGCCCGGGTGCTGCCCGGCGTCGTCGCCGGGGTCGGCGGCTACGGCAACTGCCTGGGCCTGCCCAACATCGGCGGCGAGGTCGTGTTCGACCCCTGCTACCAGGGCAACCCACTGGTCAACGCGCTCTGCCTCGGCGTACTGCCGGTGGACCGGCTGCAGAACAAGGCCGCCGCCGGCGCCGGCAACGTCGTGGTGCTGATGGGTGCCAAGACCGGCCGGGACGGCATCGGCGGGGTGTCGGTGCTGGCCAGCGCCACCTTCGACGACGCCAGCCAGCAGCGCCGCCCGTCGGTGCAGGTCGGCGACCCGTTCATGGAGAAGCTGCTGATCGAGTCGTGCCTGGAGCTGTACGACGCCGGGCTGGTCGTCGGCATCCAGGACCTCGGCGGCGCCGGCCTGACCTGCGCGCTCACCGAGACCGCCGCTGCGGCCGGCACCGGCATGCGGGTCTGGCTGGAGCGGGTTCCGCTGCGTGAGCCGTCGATGGAGCCGCACGAGATCCTGGCCAGCGAGTCGCAGGAACGGATGCTGCTGATCGTCGAGCCGGCGCAGCTCGACGCGGTGCTCGCCACCGCCGAGAAGTGGGGCGTGCTGGCCACCGCGATCGGCGAGGTCACCCCGGCCGAGCCGGACGGTCGACCCGGGCGGCTGGTGATCAGCTGGCGGGACCACGTGGTGGTCGACGTACCGCCGGGGTCGCTGGCCGACGACGGCCCGGTCTACGCCCGGCCGATGCGCGAGCCGGCGGACCTGATCCTGTTGCAGGCCGACCGGGCGGAGACGCTGCCCCGCCCCGGCACCCCGGACGAGCTGCGGGAAACCCTGCTGCGGATGATCGCCTCGCCTAACCTGTGCGACCGCAGTTGGGTGACCGAGCAGTACGACCGGTACGTGCTGGGCAACACCGTGCTGGCCCAGCCCGAGGATGCCGGGGTCATCCGGATCGACGAGCAGAGCGGCCTCGGTGTCGCCCTGTCGGTCGACGGCAACGGCCGGTACGCCCGGCTCGATCCGTACCAGGGGGCGAAGCTCGCCCTTGCCGAGTCGTACCGCAACGTGGCGGTGACCGGTGCCCGCCCGGTGGCGGTCACCAACTGCCTCAACTTCGGCTCGCCCGAGGACCCGAGCGTGATGTGGCAGTTCGCCGAGGCGGTTCGCGGCCTCGCCGACGGCTGCGCCGAGCTCGGTATCCCGGTGACCGGCGGCAATGTCAGCTTCTACAACCAGACCGGTGCCGCCGCGATCCACCCCACCCCGGTGGTCGGTGTGCTCGGTGTGCTCGACGACGTGGCGCAGCGCGTCCCGATGGGCTTCGTCCCGCCGTCACACAGCGACGGTGACCTGATCATGCTGCTCGGCGAGACCGAGCTGGAACTCTCCGGATCGGAGTGGGCCTGGGTCACCCACCGGCACCTCGGCGGTACGCCACCCAAGGTCGACCTGGACCGGGAGCGGGTGCTGGCCACCGTGATCGCTGAGGCGGCCCGGGTGGGGCACATCACCTCGGCCCACGACCTCTCCGACGGCGGGCTCGCCCAGGCGCTGGTCGAGGCGTGCCTGCGCCGGTCGATCGGGGCGCGGATCGCGTTGCCGCCGGAGTTCACCGACGGTTCGATGCCGTTCGTGTTCCTGTTCAGCGAGTCGGCGGGGCGGGCCATGGTCGCGGTGCCGCGCGGGCACGAGAAGGCGTTCACCGCGCTCTGCGTGGAGCACGGACTGCCCTGGACCATGATCGGGGTGACCGATCTGGCAGCCCGGCTGTTGGAGGTCCGCGACCAGTTCAGCGTCGGTCTGGACGAGCTGCGCGGCGCCCACACCGGTACCCTGCCGGCGCTGTTCAGCGCGGTGGGGCCGCGTAACGTGCCGGCGGACCCGCAGGATCCGGACGCCGTCGGGGTGCTGGCCAGCGACGCGGTCGCGATTGACGCCCCGGCCGGTACGCCGGAGCAGACCACGGCGACGGTGGACGTCGACCCGGACAGTGACGAAGCCGAAGCGGTGACCGAGCCGGCGGACGCCGGTGCCGGGGCCGGGTCGGACGACGGTGACGACTCTGCTGAGGACGGGGAGTCCTCGAGTCCGGCCGAAGCGGTGACCGAGCCTGCCGCGGTGACCGAGCGGGAAACGGAAGCAGTCACCGACAGCGAAGCGGTAGCCGAGGAAACGGCGGCCGGCGACGCGACCGCCGACGACGCGGCTCAGCCGGTGGACCGCCCCGACCCGTCCGCCGGCAAGCCGAAGGACCAGAGCTGACCGGGCGGTCGACAGACTGACTGATCGACGATGGGCCGGACCCGAACGGGTCCGGCCCATCTCATCGATGTGGCGTCGAGTGGCCGTCAGTCGTCGAGCCAGTCGAGGGAACGTCGCTCACCCCGGTTGCCTGCCTGCGGCGTGGCACCGTGCCGAGGTTGGTCGCCAGGCGGCTGCTCGGCGCCGTACGGCTGCTGGTCGTAGGGCTGCTGTCCGTACGGCATCTGCTGGTCGTAGCCGCCCCGTTGGTCCGGGACGCGGCGGTCGTCGTAGCCGCCGCCCGCAGGCGGGTAGCGGCCACCTTGGTCGTAGCCGCCACCGGTTGGGGGGCCGTACCCGCCCGGTTCCCGGCCGGACTCGTAGCCCGCCGACCCGCCGGGGCTGTAGCCCGGCGACCCGTAGCCCTGGTCGGAGCCGTATCCACTGCCCCGGTCGCCACCGTAGCCACCGCCCGGGTAGCCCGCATCGGGGTAACCACCGGCCTGGGGTGGGCTCTCTCCGTAGCTTCCGCCGTAGCCGGCACTTCCGCCGTAACCGCCGCCGTCCGGCCCGTAGCCGGGGCTGCCGCCCCGGTAGCCGGGCTGCGGCGGTTCCGGACCACGCGGTGGTGGCGGCACATCGCCACGCCCCTGATCCGGGCCAGGGTAACCAGCGGATTCGTACGGTGGGCCGGACTGCCCGTAGCTGCCCGGCTCGTAGCGCCCGGTCGGCTCGTCGTAACGGTCGGTGCCGTACCCACCGGCGGGGGAGTCCGCTCCGTACCTGGCGCCGGAGTAGCCCGCGCCGCCGGCGTCGCCGTAGCCTCGGCCGCCGCGGTAGCCGCCGGCCTCGTCGGCTGGCGGCCGACCGGCAGGCTCACCGTACTGACCGGGTACCGGCGGGGTGCCGTAGGTGCCGGGTGCCCCGGACGACGGGGCGTTGCCGCCGTACTGACTGCCGCCGTAGGTGCCGCCGGGGCGGGCCGCGCCGCCCGGTCCGCCGTAGCCGGAACCGGCCCCGCCACCCGGCTGGTCGGCACCGGGAACCGCGCCGTAAACGCTGGTGGCACCGGCAGGGTCGGAGCCGTAGCCGGGCTGGGTCGGCGGTCCACCCCAGCCGGGGCGCTGGTCCGCGCCGTACCGTGGCTCGGGCCCGGCCGGCGGGTTCGGACCGGGCGGCGGCGGAGCACCGTACGGGTCGGGGAACTCGTCCTTGATCGGTGGCATCTGGTGCAGCATCGTCGGCGCGTCCGACAGCGACGGGCGGGTGATCATCGTGGCGTCGGAGACCGGGCCGGGTGGCATCGGCGGCATCGCCACCCGGGTCGCGTCGTCGGCACCGTGGTAGACGCCGCGACTGCCCGGCGGGGCGGCCCGCCCGCCAGCTGGGTCGTCGTCGGCCGGTTCCGGGTCGTCGTCGACGTCGCCGTCCTTGCGCCGCACCAGCAGCAGCACGATGGCCCCGACACCGAGCGCGACCAGCAGGCCGCCCATGATGATCAGCAGCCAGGAGCCCATCCCCCCGCCGCTGCTCTCGTTCGCCAGGTTCTGGGTGTCGACCGGTGGGGCGTCGGTGGCCGCGCCGCTCGGCGTCGCCTCGGCGGTCGCCGACGGGGTCGCCTCCGGGGTGGCCGACGGGGTCGGCTCCACGTTCGACTTCAGGGTGATCCGGTCGACGGTGATCGACTGCCCCGCGGCGGCGGTGACGACCTTCACATCGCTGTCGTCGTACTCGTCGGCGGTCGCCGCGATCCGGATGTCGCCGGGAACGATGGGTCGGTCGTTGCTGGAGGTGAACCGGTAGTTGCCGTTGCCGTTGGTGGTGGTGTCGTAGCTGTTGCTCTGCGAGTCGCTCATCACGACCACGGCGCCTTCGATCGGTTCACCGGTGGAGACGTCGGTGACCTTGCCGGCGACCTCCTTGACCCGGGGCGCCTCCTGCGGCCCGCGGACCGAGACGTCGCGCTGGACCCGGCCGTTCTCTCCGTCGACCACGGCGACGATCTCCACCCGGCCGGTGCGGTTCTGGTTGGTCCCGACGTTGCCGGCGATCAGCTCGACCGTGTATTCCTTGCTCGCGCCCCGCTCGATCGTGTCGGTGAAGTCGCACGAACCTTCGCACCGCAGCTCGTTGATGTTCGTGGCGACCCGGATGTTGAAGGACGTCCCGCCCTCCACCTCCTCCTCGCCCGCCGGGTTGTTGTTGACGATCTTGAACACGAGGGTGGCCCGGCCACCGGAGCTGAGGTTGGCGTTGGAGAGGCTGGTGATGGTGACTGTGGGTGCAGCGGCGGCCGCTGGCGCGGCGGGCAGGCCGACTAGTGCGACGGCAGCCAGCGCTGCGACAACACCGGCCCGCGAAAGCCAGGCTCGTAGGTGTGTTGTCACGTCCACCGCCTTCCGGTTTGATCCTTCCCCCGCACCAGGATTCGGGCAGGGGTCACCCGTGACGAGTACACCGTCGGCAACTATGCCTTGCCGGGACGGATGTGCGCGACCCAGGGGCGGGAGCAACTGGTACCGGAGCTAGTCGTATCGTCCCGATGTGTCCTCTCCGTACAGTAAGTCCACTACGGTCGCCGCCGTGCGGGACGCCCTGGCGGCCGGTGCCGTCCCCGCCCGTGTGCAGCTACGCGATGCGGTCCGCCTGCTGTTGGCGGCGCTGGCCGAGCGAGCGCCGGGCCGATCGGTGGAGGTCCGTGTCCCACCTTACGGTGCAATTCAGTGTGTAGCCGGGCCGCGACACACCCGTGGCACCCCCGCGAACGTGGTGGAGATCGACCCGGTGACCTGGGTGCTGCTGGCGACCGGCGATCTCGACTGGGCCTCGGCCGTGGCGAACGGACAAATCTCTGCGAGTGGTCCGAGGTCCGATATATCGCTGTACCTGCCGCTGTGAGCCGGGCCGGCGATTTGCCGGCCGGCTGCGGCGGTCACCCGGCAGGTGTGGGGCCAAATGGAGCACTCTGGGCCAACCGGAACCTCGCGTACACTGTTCGGCGACGGTAGTCCGGTGACACCCCGCGCTGAGGCGTGCAGGCCACCTGCAGGCCAGGCGTCAGTGCAGACCAGTACGAGGGAGCGGCAGGTGCCTCGAGGCGACGGCCGGTTGAGTCACGACCTTGATCCCCAACGACCCGGTCCGCAGGACGCCTGTGGCGTGTTCGGGGTGTGGGCACCGGGGGAAGAGGTCGCGAAGCTCAGCTACTTCGGTCTCTACGCCCTGCAACACCGGGGCCAGGAGGCCGCCGGGATCGCGGTGAGTGACGGCTCCGGCGTGGTGGTCTACAAGGATCTCGGCCTGGTGGCCCAGGTCTTCGACGAGCCGACCCTGGCCAGCCTGCGCGGCCATCTCGCCATCGGGCATGCGCGCTACTCCACCACCGGCGGCTCGACCTGGGAAAATGCCCAGCCGACGATCAAGGCGACCAGCGCCGGCACGACGATCGCCCTGGCGCACAACGGCAACCTGGTCAACACCGCGGAGCTCGCCCGCGAGGCGGTCGACCGAGGGTTGTCCGGCGACGGCTCGACCTCGGACACCGCCCTGGTCACCAGCCTGCTTGCCAGCCGCCCGGACCTGTCGGTCGAGGCCGCGGCGCTGGAGGTGCTGCCGACCCTGCGGGGGGCGTTCAGCTTCGTCTTCATGGACGAGACAACGCTGTACGCGGCCCGCGACCCGCACGGCGTCCGGCCCCTGGTGCTCGGCCGGCTGGAGCGGGGCTGGGTGGTCGCCAGCGAGACCGCCGCGCTGGACATCGTCGGCGCCACCGTGGTCCGTGAGGTGGAGCCGGGCGAGCTGATCGCGATCGACGAGCATGGGCTGCGGTCGGCCCGGTTCGCCCCGCCGGAGCCCAAGGGCTGCCTGTTCGAGTACGTGTACATCGCCCGCCCGGACACCACCATCGCCGGGCGTAACGTGCACGCCGCCCGGGTGCAGATCGGCCGCCGCCTGGCCCGGGAGCACCCGGTCGAGGCGGACCTGGTGATCCCGGTGCCGGAATCGGGCACGCCGGCCGCGATCGGCTACGCCGAGCAGTCCGGCATCACCTACGGCGCCGGCCTGATGAAGAACTCGTACGTCGGCCGTACGTTCATCCAGCCCTCCCAGACGCTGCGTCAGCTCGGCATCCGGTTGAAGCTCAACCCGCTGCGGGAGAACGTCCGTGGCAAGCGCCTGGTGGTGGTCGACGATTCGATCGTGCGGGGCAACACCCAGCGGGCGATTGTGCGGATGCTGCGCGAGGCGGGTGCTCTGGAGGTGCACGTACGCATCTCGTCACCGCCGGTGAGCTGGCCGTGCTTCTACGGCATCGACTTCGCCACCCGGGCTGAACTGCTGGCCAACGGGCTGGACACTGAGGGTATACGCCGGTCCATCGGTGCGGATACTCTCGGTTATGTCTCGCTTGCCGGTCTGATAGCGGCAACCGAGCAGCCGAAGACACGATTGTGTCGGGCATGTTTCGATGGGGAGTACCCGATCGAGTTGCCAGCTGGCAATCTGATCGGCAAGCACGTGCTCGAAGGTGTGGACCGCCGGGTCGCTGGCGGGGTCGGCCATCCGGGGGACATCACCGAGCAGGACTATCAGGCCGGTGGCGACCGGACCGGCCCGGGCGCTCAACGGTTCGCTGTCAGCACTGGCGGCCCCGAGGCCCTGCACCGCCCGTAGCACCGGCCGGACCGGCCTCGGTCGTCCGACCGGCAGCCCGAGTCGAGCGATCCTCGACAGCTACCCGACGCGGCCCCGCCGCGAGAAGCACAAAGGGGAGAACCGTGACGCACGTGACTGAGCGCGGCAGCGCGGACGTCGGCCCAACCGCCGACGACTCCGGCGCCCGGACGGTCAACCGCCAGCCGTGGACGGCCAGCGCCGGCCGGTCCGGCCGCAAACGCACGGTGACGTACGCGGACGCCGGCGTCTCCATCCACGCCGGTGAGCGCGCCGTCGAGCTGCTCAAGTCGAAGGTGCACAAAACCACCCGGCCCGAGGTGATGGGCGACATCGGTGGCTTCGCCGGGCTCTTCCGGCTCGACGTGCAGAAGTACCGGCACCCGATCCTGGCCTCGTCGACCGACGGGGTGGGCACCAAGCTGGTCATCGCCCAGCAGATGAACATCCACGACACGGTCGGCATCGACCTGGTCGCGATGGTGGTCGACGACCTGGTCGCCTGCGGGGCGGAGCCGCTGTTCCTGCTTGACTACATCGCCTGCGGCGAGGTCGTGCCGGACAAGGTCGCCGAGATCGGCGCGGGCATCTCCGACGGCTGCCGGTACGCCGGCTGCGCGCTGCTCGGCGGCGAGACCGCCGAACACCCCGGGGTGCTGCGGCCGGACGAGTACGACGTCTCCGCGACCGGCGTCGGCGTGGTCGAGGAGAGCGAGATCCTCGGCCGGGACCGTGTCGAGGTGGGCGACGTGGTGATCGCGATGCGCTCCTCGGGCCTGCACTCCAACGGCTACTCGCTGGTCCGCCACGTCCTACTCGGTGCCGGTCGGATGCGGCTGGACACCGTGGTCGACGACTTCGGCCGGCAGCGGACCCTGGGTGAGGAGCTGCTCACCCCGACCAAGATCTACGCCCGGGACTGCCTGAAACTGATCGAGGAGTGCGAGGTCCGGGCCCTGGCCCACGTGACCGGCGGCGGCATCCCCGGAAACCTGGTGCGGATCCTCCCCGAGCACGTCGACGCGCTGGTCAACCGCGCCACCTGGAAGCCGCAGCCGATCTTCGATCTGGTGCAGGCGAAGGGGCGGATCGAGGACAACGAGATGGAGTCGACGTTCAACATGGGCGTCGGCATGTTCGCCATCGTCTCCGCCCAGGACGCCGACCGGGCGCTCGCCTGCCTTACCGGCAGCGGCATCGAGGCCTGGCAGGCCGGCGACATCATCGAGGGCACCGGCACCGTACAGATGGTCGGCCACCACACCCGGGGCTGACGGCGGGCCGCTGCCGCGTCACCTTGGCGGGCCGTCGCCGCCGCGCTCCGGCGGGCCGTACCGTCGATTCACCTCGGCAGACCCCGACACCTAGCCTGAAACGACATCCGTCACAGGCAGGAGGATGGGGATGAGCAGGGCCGAAACCCGGCAGGACCCGGCCGGTGGGGGGCGGCCGGCCCCCACCGGCATGCGCGGCGTGGCGACCGTCCCGAGCTACGTCGTCATGCAACCCACTACGCTGTGCAACCTGGACTGCAGCTACTGCTACCTGCCGCTGCGGGCAGCCAACCGACGGATGCCGGTCCCCGTGGCCGCCGCCGTCGCCCGACCGGTGAACATCTGGGCCGCGCAGCAGGGACGCCGGTTCTCCGTGGTCTGGCATGGCGGTGAGCCGTTGGCCGCCGGACGGGACCACCTCGCGGCGCTGATCAGCCCGTTCAGCGCCGACGTGGAGCACCACGTGCAGACCAACGCGACCTTGATCGACGACCCCTGGTGCGAGTTCTTCCGCGAACACCGGATCCGGGTCAGCGTCAGCGTCGACGGTCCGCGGGCGCGTAACGACAGCCGGCACACCCGGGGTGGCCGGCCCGCGTACGACCAGATCCGGAGCGGTGTCGAAGCGCTACGCCGGCACGGAATCGAATTCTCGGCGCTCTGCGTGGTCAGCGACCCGAGCCCCGGCCTGGCCACCGAGCTGTACCGGTTCTTCCTCGACCTCGGCTGTGACGTGCTGGGCATCAACATCGAGGAGACGGAGGGAGTGAACGTCCGGTCGAACCGCTGGCCGGACCGGGCCGTCGCTGGCTTCTGGGCGGAACTGGTCGGAGCCTGGCGGCAGGCACCGCGGATCCATCTACGCGAGGTGGAATGGTCGCTGCGGTATGCGGCAGCTGTACTCGACGACACGGCCGACGAGGTGCTGCCCCGCCAGCTCGACCCGATCCCCACCATCGGGTACGACGGGTCGGTGGTGCTGCTCTCGCCGGAGCTGGCCGGCTTCTCCGACCCGCGGTACGGGGACTTCACCAGCGGAAACGTGTTGGCCAGCGGGCTGGCCGAGATCCTCGCCACGCCGGAACGGACACCCTGGGTCACCGAGTTCGTGGCGGGCGTCGAGGCATGCCGGACCACCTGCCCGTACTTCGGGTTCTGCGGAGGTGGTCACGCTGCCAACCGTTACTTCGAACACGGGCGTTTTGATGGTACGGAGACCAACCACTGCCGTAACAGCAAGATCCATCTACTGGAGGGAGTGTTGGCCCATGCCAGAGACCAGCCGGCAGCGGACTGAACCGGTCGGCGCGGCCCCGGGAGCCACCGTCGCCGAGGCAGGTGGCGACGATCAGGTGGCGGACCGGGTGTACGCCGTCCGGGACGGTCTGGCACTGCTGCTCGCCGAAGCGGAACAGGCCCGGCGGCGTCGCGCCGAGGCGGCCGGTGCCGACGGCGCGGTCTGCGCCTGGAACCACTTCGAGAACATCCCGACCTTCTACAACTGGAACAACCGCCCCCGTTGACCGCTCCGACCAGCGCGCATCTGGCACCCTGCCCGGCCCCGTCCCCGGGCAGGGCGGCACCTATCAGTCGCCCGCCTGGCGCGACGGACATCCGGTGGTGCCTACCCCGAACGGGGTAGGCACCACCGGATGGTGGCATTCCGACAGACGTACGGCGACCAGCCGGGCCGGAGTCCTCGTCGACATGAATCAGCACGCGGACACTGACCGCGTGCTCTGATCAGTCGGACCCTCAGCGGGACGATGAGGGTGTCCAGTTACCCCGGTCGTCGTCGGCTGGGTCGTCCTCGTCATCGTCGTCGAGGTACGGATCGTACTCGTCGTCGAAATCACGGTCCGACTTGCCGCTGCCGGCGAGCTCTCGCTGCAAGGCGGCGAGGTCGGTGTTCGGGGAGTGGTATTTCAGCTCCCTGGCCACCTTTGTCTGCTTGGCCTTAGCACGGCCGCGCCCCATGGCTCGACCCCCTCGCACAGAATTCGGGGCAGCCCGAAGGCGGGCCCCGATGACGTCAGGCATCTCTCGTGGCTCTTACGGTACATGGGCGGACCCAGGTTCGGCACCTCGGGTTGCATCGGGTCGCTCCCGCGCGTCATCGGCGGCCGACATCGTCAGGGGCAGCGGCGGGGTCCGTCACGGGCAGCGGCGGGGTAAGGAGCCCGATCCCCGCCGCTCGTGACCCGTACGGGTGATTCTCCACACGCCCGGTGATGGCCACCCGGGGCGGACCGGCGGGTCAGCGCCCAGGACGGCGGCGCTCGGGTTGGCGGCGCTCGGGTTGGCGGCGGCTCACCGGAGATGGATCGCGCGCAGCCGACCGACCTCGGCCATCCGGCGTTCGGCAAGCCGGTCGGCCGCCACCGCCGGGGGTACGCCCTCCCGGTCGGCGCTGCGCAGGATCTCCCGGGTGGTCTGGTAGATACCGGTCGCCCGGGCCTTGGCCCGGTCGAAGTCGAACCCGTACCGGCCGTTGGCCGACGGTGTGGCGGCCCCGGTCACCTCGTCGGCCACCTGGATCACCCCACCGGCGTTGACCACGTAGTCCGGGGCGTAGAGGATGCCCCGTTCGGCGAGCAGCTTCTCGACGCCGGGGTGGGCCAACTGGTTGTTGGCGGCCCCGGCGACGATCTCGGCCCGCAGCGCCGGCACGGTGTCGTCGTCGAGCGCCCCACCGAGCGCGCAGGGCGCGTAGACGTCGATCTCCTGGCGGATCAGCACGTCGGTGTCGTCCACCAGGTCGACCTGCGGGTAGGTGCTCCGGGCCCAGTCCACCGCCCGTTCGCTGACGTCGGTGGCTACCACCGCGGCTCCGTCGTCGAGCAGGTGACCGGTCAGGTAGCGGCCCACCTTGCCGAGCCCGGCGATACCGATCCGCCGGCCGGCGAGGCTGGCCGAACCCCAGCGGTGCTCGGCGGCGGCGCGCATGCCCTGGAACACCCCCCAGGCGGTGAGCTCGGAGGAGTCACCGGCCCCGCCCTGCGCACGGCTGCGCCCGGTGGCGAACCGGGTCTCCCGGGCCACGACGTCCATGTCCGGCACGTAGGTGCCGACGTCACAGGCGGTGTAGTAGCGCCCGCCGAGCGATTCGACGAACCGGCCGTACGCGCGCAGCAGCGGCTCGGTCTTGAGCTGCTCCGGGTCGCCCCAGATGACTGCTTTGCCGCCACCGAGGTCCAGTCCGGCCATCGCGTTCTTGTAGGCCATCCCCCGGGACAGCTCCAGCACGTCGTGCAGGGCGTCGGCCTCGGAGGCGTACGGGTAGAACCGGGTGCCACCGAGCGCCGGCCCGAGCGCGGTCGAGTAGATGGCGATGATCGCTCGTAGCCCGGTCGGCTGGTCCTGGCAGAAGACGACCTGTTCGTGCCCGGTGGCGGTGCCGGGGCCGGCAGTGGTGGTGAAGACGCCCATGTCTGCTCCTGAGACGGTGTCGGCACCCTCGTGAGGTGCGTCCGGTGCGCCGGGCCGGTGGGCCCTGCTGGCTCCGAGCCTAGTATCGGCCGCAGCGCGAAGGACCAGCCCGCTGCGGGGGTGTTTGCCCCCGGCAGGGGCGGTGTCGTGCGGTTTCGTGGGAGGATCGCGCCGTGCCGTCCCTCTTCGCTTCCTTCGCCTCATACCTGCGGGTGTACGAGCCGCTGGCCGCGTTCGACCGTGAGCGTCAGGTCTACTGGCGCCGATACGTGCGGGAAGGCCGCGCGGTCGGCCCGCTGGAAGGGCCGGGCCGGCAGCGGACGGCGGTGATCGAGGCGCTCGGCGCGGGCTGGACCCGGCTGCCCGACCTGCCGGACGAGGCGTACGTGCTTGAGTCGGACGACACGCTGCTGGTCTGCCCGTGGAACCTGCGGGTGCGGGTAGCGGAGGCGGCGTTGAGCGCGCGCGACGGCGTCCCGTCGGTGCTGGCCGACGCGTTCGTCCCGCCGGTACTGGCCGGTCAGGCCAGGGCGGTGATCGACGACTGGCGCAGCGGGGCCCGGGTACTGGAGCACGGGGTGCCGCGGGTGCACGAGCAAGCCGCCACCTGGGGGGTGCCGTTGCGATGGTTCGTCTTCGTGGACCTGGCCGAGCGTGACCTGATCGTCACCGGCGCGCGCCGGGCGCTGCGCTATCGGACCGAGATCTCCAAGGCCCGTCGCCGGGCGTCGCGCGGACTGTCGGTGCTGCGCAAGTCGGTGGGGGATGCGCCGATCACCGAGGCGGTGGAGGAGA
The DNA here is from genome assembly GCF_049179115.1 of Solwaraspora sp. WMMB762. Lineage (NCBI taxonomy): Bacteria > Bacillati > Actinomycetota > Actinomycetes > Micromonosporales > Micromonosporaceae > Solwaraspora > Solwaraspora sp. WMMB762. Next base: position 4,496,261 of record NZ_JBMHMD010000001.1, on the reverse strand, counting down.
GCGCCCGGTGGCTCGAGGAGTTCCATCCCCGGTCGGTGGTGGAGCTTGACTACGGTGGGTTGGTGCGGCTGCTGCCGGACGAGACGCTGGAGGCTGACGATTCGCCGGGTCTGGTGAGCGCCGGGCTGGCGGCACTCGGCCGGGGCGACGCCGAGGCGGCCGGCGAGGCGTACGAGAAGCTGGTTGCCCGGTGGCGTGCCGTTCAGCTACTGGAGCGCTGCAACTAGTAGTCGACCAAAGGGACGAATCGGTTTCAATCACCGGGTATTAGGCGCAGATTCTGCCGCGAATCCTGAATAAGATTCGTAATCACCCGTTCACGACCGGTGATCAAGAGTCCGATTATGGTATGTTCTGTCACAAAAAAGGGATAAAAATCGGTCATTGCTCATCCGTCCATCCAAGGACGTTCGGCCGTTCGGCCCATGTCGGACATCGGGGACTAGCCGGACCATGGGAGACGCGTCGGCCGGCGGGACCCCGGCCGATGTCTATAGCACTGTGGAGGAGTGACTGATGGCATCGCGTACGCACGAACCAGAGCCGTTGCTCACGCCGGCCGAGGTGGCGTCGATGTTCCGAGTCGACCCGAAAACCGTCACCCGGTGGGCGAAGGCCGGCAAGCTCAGCGCCATACGGACGTTGGGCGGCCACCGCCGATACCGGGAGTCGGAAGTACGTGCCCTGCTGCAGGGGCAGATTCCCCAGCAGCGGCAGGGTGATTGACTGGCCTCTCCAAGTGGCTGACATCGGCTACGCCAAGGGGCGGTGATCTCGGCTCGTCCGGGGTCACCGCCCCTTGTTTCATGGACGTCGACATGCACTGCGTCGACGGCGGCCCAGCGGAGATCCGCCGGGCCGCCGTCGTCACGATGCGTACCGTACTCAGCTCGCCGGCGGGTGCCCGCCGTCGCCGTCGACCACCTCGTCCGGGGTGCCGTCCTCGTCCAGATCGACCATGGTGATGTCCACCTTGCCGTCCCCGTCGGTGTCGAACTGGTACATGTCGGCCTTGCCGTCCCCGTCGGTGTCGACCACCCAGACGTCGGTCTGCCCGTCGTTGTTGGTGTCGGCCTTGAGCAGATCGACGCGATCGTCACCGCGCGTCTCCACCGACTCCTGTGCCTCGGTCATCCCAGGTCCCTCCATCGCTCAGTCACAACAGCTGCGGATGTCGACAGTAGGGTGCCATCCGGCCGGCCGCGACCCGGGCGCGACCCGGCCTCACCTCGCCGCGTACGGGTTGACCGTCGGATGCAGGTAGGTCACCGTCTCCGGCACGCCGTCCTGGTCGGCGTCGCGCAGCGTCTGGTCCGCCCGACCGTCGTAGTCGGTGTCCTGGACCCAGGTATCCGTCCGGCCGTCGTGATCGGTGTCGGCCGCCACCTGGTCGATCAGGCCGTCACCGTCGGTGTCGGTGGCGACGACGTCGATCCAGCCGTCGCCGTTGGTGTCCACGCTGACCTCGTCGACCAGCCCGTCGCCGTCGAAGTCGCGCAGCATGCTCTCCAGCCGACCGTCCCCGTCGCCATCGACGTACGCGGCCTCCGCCAGACCGTCGCCATCGCCGTCGTGCAGGACCACGTCGGCGAGGCCGTCCCCGTCCCGGTCGACCAGCACGTCGGTGGAGCCGTCAAGATTGTGCTGGACGATCGTGTAGGACCCACCGTCGCCGTACGGCTCGACGCCGTAAGGGCCGTCGCCGTACGGCTCGTAGCCGGCATCGTCGTGGCCCGGGTCGCCGCTCGGGCCCAGTCCCTGTTCCGCTTCGACCGCCTCGTCACCGAGGGCCGGATCGACCCACTCACTCATCCTGCCGCCTCTTCCGCAGATCGTCCTGGCTGCTGACAAGGGAAACCGTACGCAGCGGCGACCTGCCTGTGATCCCGAGAAAGTGCCAGCTGGACGGACCGGCCGGCGGGGGCCCCGCGACCGCCGGCCCAATCTGCTACCGACCCGGTCTACTCGGCGATCGGCAGCCCGGCTGCGGCCAGCGACTTGATCACCTCGGCCGACTCGGCGAAACCGATGATCAGGATCGCGTCCGCGCCGAACGCCTTGATCTCCTGGGCTTCACTGTCGAAGTTCACCGGCGGCGCGTCCGCGCCGGCCGGCGGCTCGTAGCTGAGCAGCTTGAGCCGGTCCGGTCCGACCCCGGCCCGGTCCAGCTCCGCCCGGACGTTCTCCTGCAGGCCCTCGCCGTACGAGTCCTTGCGGGCCACCAGCGCGATCCGCTGCGACCCGTCCCGCAGGATCACGTCGGCGAGCGCCCGCCCCTGCAGCAGGTCCGACGGCGCGGTACGGAAGTACAGCCCCTGGTCGTCGACCTCGCTCAGCCCGGCGTCGGTGTTGCTGGGCGAGAACAGGATCAGCCCGGCGGCCGCCACGTCCGGCAGCACCTCGCGGGAGATGCCGGACGCACCGGCACCGATGATGACGTGCACCCCTTCGTCGACGTGCCCGGCGACGGTCCGGCGGGCCACATCCGGGTTGGTCCCGTCGTCGCCGTCGAACCATTCGACCGGCTCACCGAGCACCCCGCCGGCCTCGTTGATCTCCCGGACCGCGAGCGCCGCGCCGGCCGCCAACGGCGGGTACGCCAACGCCAGGTCGCCGGTGCGCGGCAGCAGGCCGCCCAGCTTCAGCGGTGCCTCGGCGCGGGTGGCGAAGGTCTCCGGCTCGGCCGGTGGCGGCGCGGCCGTGGTGGTCGTCGACTCGTCCCCGGCGCCGACGAACTCGGTCTTGCCGTCGTTGATCTGGCCGTCGCCGTCGAAGTGCAGGGTGGCGTAGCTGGCGGTGGACGGCTCCCCGGCGTCGGTGAAGCCACCCCGTTTCAGGGAGACCCCCCGGTAGGCGATGTCCGTCCCGTCCCGGGCCAGCTCCAGACACACTGCGACGACGTCGCACTGCTCGCCGCCGGTGGTCACTCCGTTGATCTGGGCGGCGATGTCGGTCGGGTCGGTGCTGCCGGCCAACTGGGTGGCGAGCGCGCTGATCACCACCGCGTCGTACGCCTCGCCGGCGTACAGGAAGTCGCTGAGTTGCCGGTCGACCGTGCGCAGCCTGCTGATGAAGTCGTCCGACAGCGGGGTGAGCGGGCTGGTGCCCTTCATCCCGGTCAGCAGCGTGGTCTGGCCCTCGAACTCTGCCCCGAACGAGTTGCTCATGTTGCCGTCGGTGCCGTACAGCCGCACCGGGTTGACCTGGGACTCCTCGGTGGCCGCCGGTTCGGCGCAGCTCGCCGCGCCGACCAGCATGATTGTGCAGAACGCCAGGGCGGCGGTGCGGGAGCCGCGTGACACGAGCATGGGGACGTCCTCCATCGGCCGAAGGTCCGCAGGGCACCTTAGCGCCTCCTCGGCTGGAACGCGACGTCAGCCGGCCTGCCGGTGACGGCGACCCGGCCGGTGCCTTGACCTCGCCGCCTACCCTTCGGCTCATGACCGACCGACGCGATGGGTCCGACGAGGCGTTCACCGACGCTGCGGAGATCCTGCGCTCCGCTCTGGCCGGTGACAGCGACGGCGTCGCGGATGTCTTCGACGCGGTGGTGGACCGCAGCGGGGTCACCGGGGCGTACGACGTCGCGTGGTGCCTGGCCGCGACGATGGTCGGCGACGACGTACCGGCTGGCGGCTGGGCCCTCGACTTTCCCGGCATCGACGAGGCGGGCTATGACGCGCGGTGGGTGGCCAGGTTCATCAGCGCGTACGCCAACTCGGACGACTCGACCGGGGAGGCGCTGTTCGGTGCCGCGTTGGCCGACGGGCAGCTGCCGGAGTGCCTGCTCACGCTGGCCGGGTCGGCGGTCGCCACACTGCGCCGCCGCCGGGCCGCCTAATGGGAGCCCGCCGGGCCGCCTAATGGGAGCCCGCCGGGCCGTCGGTCACCTGCTCCAGTCGTGTTTGGCCGCCCGGACCAGCTTGTCCTTCAGTTCCCGGGTGTGCCGTCGGGAGACCGGCAGCTCGGTGCCGTCGATCACCACCACGTACCCGGAGTTGGCCAGCCGCAGCTCGGTGATCAGCCGGAGCTGGACCAGGAACGACCGGTGGATGCGGACGAAGCCGGCATCGGCCCAGCGTTCGCCGAGGGTGGCCAGCGGCACCCGGACCAGGTGCGAGCCGTCGGCCGTGTGCAGCCGGGCGTAGTCACCCTGCGCCTCCACCCAGCGCACCGCCGACCGGGGCAGCATCCGGGTGGTCCCGGCCAGCTCCACCGGGATCGCCGGGTCCTCCTCGTTGCGGGCGATTGCCGCCGGATGGGTCGGCACCACCCGGGCGGTCAGCACCCGGCGGACCGACTCGGCCAGCCGCTCCGCGCGTACCGGTTTGCGGACGTAGTCGGTGACACCCAAATCGAAGGCGTCAACCGCGGCGTCGTCGTACGCGGTGACGAAGACGATCGCCGGTGGCCGGGCGAACCGGCGCAGCACCCGGGCCAGCTCCATGCCGTCCAGCCCGGGCATCCGGATGTCGAGGAAGACGGCGTCGACGTCGGTGTCGCGCAGCACCCGCAGCGCCTCGGTGGCGTCGGCGGCGGTGTGCAGCCGGGCCACCCGGGGGTCGGCCCGCAGCAGGTACGCCAGTTCGTCGAGGGCGGGGGGTTCGTCGTCCACCGCGAGTACCCGCAGGAACGGGGTCACGACAGCACCTCCCACCGGCCGGTCGCGCCCGCCCCCGGCCGTACGTCGGGGTGGAACTTCGGCACCCGCATGCTCACCTTCGTACCCGCTCCCACCGCCGTCTCCACCACCAGCCCGAACTCGTCGCCGAAGACCGAGCGCAGCCGTTCGTCGACGTTCGACAGGCCGACGTGCTGGCCGGCGTCGTCGGCCGGGTCGGCGCCGCGACGTACCGGGTCGGCGCCGGCGGTCAGCACCGCCGGGTCCATCCCCACTCCGTCGTCCTCGACGGTGATGTGGCACTCGGTCCCGGCGTCGCGTGCCTCGATGCTGACCGTGCCGAGCCCTGGCTTGCGTGACAGTCCGTGCCGTACCGCATTCTCCACCAGTGGCTGCAGGCAGAGGAAGGGCAGATGCACCGGCAGCACCTCCGGGGCGATCTGCAGTCGGACCTGGAGCCGTTCGCCGAACCGGGCCCGTTCGATGGTCAGGTACCGGTCGATCGACCGCAGCTCCTCGGCGAGTGTGGTGAACTCGCCGTGCGCCCGGAACGAGTAGCGGGTGAACTCGGCGAACTCCAGGATCAGATCCCGGGCCCGTTCCGGGTCGGTGCGGACGAACGACGCGATCGCGGTCAGCGCGTTGTAGATGAAGTGCGGGCTGATCTGCGCCCGCAGCGCCCGTACCTCGGCTCTGGCCAGCCGTTCCCGGGACGAGTCCAGCTCGGCCAGCGCCAGTTGGCTGCCGGCCCACCGGGCGGTCTCCAGGGTCGCCTGCACCAGCCCCGGTGCCGGATCGTCGTCGACCACCGCGACCAGCGCGACGGTGGCGTCGCCGTCCGGCCCGGTGAGCGGGGCGACGACGGCCCCGCGCACCAGACAGTCGGACCGGTCACAGGGCAGGTCCCGGGCGGTCAGCACGAGGGAGCGGCCGGCGTCGAACGCCCGCTGGGCGGCGGCGGTGAACTGCTCGGCGTGGTGCTGGCCGCGGCCGTCGAACGCGAGCACCGCCTCGCTGCCGGTCAGCGCCGCGCCCGGGGCGCCGACCAGCGCCCGCAGGTGCCGGACGGCCTTGGCCGCGTCGGTCGCGCCCAGCCCGTTGCGCAGCGGTTCGGCGGCCAGGCCGGCGGTGTGCAGGACCTGGTACGTCGCCCGCTGCGTCGCGGTGGCGATCCCGCGCCGGGCGCGCAGCCGGACGACCGCGTACACCGCGGCGGCCAGCGCGGTCACCAGAGCCAGGACCGCCAGTGGTGCGGATAGGTTTGCCGCCACGGACAGATCTTGTCCGCTACCGGCGGTGCTGCCAAGCGGAAGGCGACGATCGGTCGGTCAGCGGTCGGCTGCCCGCTTTCGACGGACTTTCTGTCATCCGTCGGCATCCGGGATCGGTCAGTAGGCACCCTTGCGGGCCAGTACGACGCCGATGGTGCGCCACAGGATGCTCAGGTCGTAGGTCAGCGACCAGTTGTCGACGTAGTAGAGGTCCAGCCGGACCGCTTCGTCCCAGGACAGGTCGGACCGGCCGGAGACCTGCCACAGCCCGGTCATCCCGGGCCGGACCAGCAGCCGCCGCCGGACGTCGCCGAGGAAGTCTCCGTCGTCGGCGGGCAGCGGCCGCGGCCCGACCAGTGACATCTCGCCCTTGAGCACGTTGATCAGTTGGGGCAGCTCGTCGATCGAGCTGGCTCGCAGGAACCGACCGATCGGGAAGACCCGCGGATCGTTGCGGATCTTGAACAGCATGCCGTCGGTCTCGTTCTGGTCGACCAGCGAGGCAAGCCGCTCCTCGGCGTCGACGTACATGGTCCGGAACTTCCAGACCCGGAACACCCGGCCCTCATGGCCGACCCGGGGCTGCCGGAAGAAGACCGGCCCCCGGTCGGAGAACCGGATCGCGATCGCCACCGCCAGGAACAGTGGCGCCAGCATGATCAGACCCAGCCCGGCGGCCACCCGGTCCAGCAGGTTCTTGGCCAGCCAGCCCAGCCCGGAGAGGGTGGGCTCCTCGACGTGCAGCAGCGGCAGACCTTCGATCGGCCGAATGTGCACCCGTGGACCGGCGATGTCGGTCAGCTGCGGTGCGACCACCAGGTCGATCCCGCTGCCCTCCAGCTGCCAGGCGAGCCGGCGCAGCTCGCCCGGCTCGGAGCTGGCCGAGCCGCAGACCGCGATGGTGTCCGCGCCGACCTCCCGGACCAGCGCGAGGACGTTGCGGCCGGCGTACACCGGCACCGGGGTCTCGAGGCCCCGCGCCGCCGCGTAGCCGTCGGTGAGGTGGATGGCGACCGGCATCAGCCCGGCGGCGGGACTGCGGGTCACCGCCGTGAAGACCTCCAGGGTCTCCGGCAGGGTGCCGACCAGCACCATCCGGTGCGTGGCCTGCCCGATCCGCCGACGCAGTACGTGCAGGGCGTACCGGGCGAGGAAGCGGAACATCAGGATGAACGCCAGCGCGCCGAGCAGCGCGGTGGCCACCGAGAGCCGGGACAGGTCGGTCTTGGTGGCGAAGGCGAGGAACGAGACGCTTGCGGCGACCGTCACCCCACCGCGCAGCACCCGCTTGAACTCGTCGGTGCCGAGCCCGAGGTAGCGCCGGTCGTAGGCGCCGGTGCCCCAGAGCACCACCACCCAGCCGAGCGGCAGCAGCAGGTAGGTGACGGTGTGGAACCAGGTGGCGTCCACATCGGCGTCGGAGAACCCGGAGGTGGCCTTCTCGAACAGCGAGATCGACAGGTAGCTGGCCAGCACCGCCGCCGCGAAGTCCAGCGCGAGCAGGACCGCAGTGTACGGACGGTGCCAGCGCGACGCGCGACGCCGTGCCCGAGCCCAGGCGGACCGGGGTACGCCGTTGGTCGGTGTCGGCGTCGGCGGTTGGATCTCGAAGCTGTCGACGTGGCGCACCCTGTTGCTCCGGCTGGTGTTGGTTACCGGGCGCTGGAGGCTTGTCGTCACCTCACCCACGTCCTCCCGCGTGACACGTGCCGCCCACTCTCCGTGAAGGCTTGGCTCGCCCACCAGCTCAGTCTCTCACGGTGCCCGTACACGGACGGTAACCCGAAAGACTTTACGCCCCCCGGCCGAACGGTGGGGACCGGCGGTTCCGGTGGTGTTGAAGCATTGGGACCGGGCCACTATACCGATGGATCGTCTCCGCGGAAGTCTCCGTTGTGGTGCAGATCGCCGTGGCGCGGGACGTACGGGCTTCTGCGCCCCATTTGGTCACCTAACGCACAAGACGGGACAACCGTCGGTCAGCGAGTGGGCGGCCGCCGGTCTGGCAGGTGGGGCAGTACTGCAGGCTTGAATCTGCAAAAGAGACTTCTCGCACCTGATCGCCGCAAACAGGGCAGGGCAGGCCGGTTCGACCGTGCACCCGCATCCCCGAGCGCTTCTCGCCCTTCAGCTCGGCCGCCCGCTGACCCACCGACCGGTCCACCGCGTCGGTCAGCACCCGCCGCGCCGCCTCGTACAACCCCGCCAGCTGATCGTCGGTGAGCCGGTTCGTCAACGCGAACGGCGACAACCGCGCGGTGTGCAGGATCTCGTCCGAGTACGCGTTGCCGATGCCGGCCAGCACCTCCTGCTCGGTCAGCACCCCCTTGACCTGACCCCGCCGACCGCGCAGCCGCTGCGCGAAGGTGTCCGGGTCCACCGCGAGCGCGTCCGGACCCAGCCGGGCCACCCCGGGCACCTGCGCCGGATCGGTCACCAGGTACGCGGCCAGCTTCTTCTGCGTACCGGCCTCGGTCAGGTCGAAGCCCGAGCCGTCGTCGAGGCGGACCCGTACGGCGATCGGCCCCTTGCCCGGCTTCAACGGCGCGGCCGAGGGAAACGACTCCCGGTAGTGCAGCCAGCCGGCCCGCGCCAGATGCACCACCAGGTGCAGCTCCGCACCGTCCACCCCGGCCGCACCGGGCTCCGCGCCGTCCAGCTCGACGTCGAGGAACTTGCCATGCCGGCCGGCGTCGGTGACCGTCCGGCCGGCGACCGCCGACGGCGGCGGGTCGTACGTCTTGAGCGCGTTGATCGCCGACACCTCGACACGCTCGACCCGGCGGCCGACCGCGCGCTGGCGCAGGTAGGCCGCGAGCGCCTGTACCTCCGGCAACTCGGGCACCCTCAGACGGTAGCGTCTGACGACGTCGAGCAGGAGGGTTGACCGGGTGAGAGTCGTCGTGGCGCACAACCGATACCGGCAGGCCCAGCCGTCCGGCGAGAACGTCATCGTCGACAGCGAGATCGACCAGTTGGCCGCCGCCGGCGTCGAGGTGATCCCGTTCCTGCGCAGCTCTGACGACATCCCGGCGCTGCCGGCCACCGGCAAGGCGCTGCTGCCGATCTCGCCCAGCTACGCCCCGGCCGCCCAACGCGACCTGGACCGGCTGCTCACCGAGCACCGGCCGGACGTGCTGCACCTGCACAACCCGTACCCGCTGATCTCGCCCTGGGCGATCCGCACCGCGCACCGGCACCGGGTGCCGGTGGTGCACACCGTGCACAACTACCGGCAGGTCTGCTCGGCCGGGCTGTACTTCCGCGACGGCCGGATCTGCACCGACTGCCAGGGCCGGGCGATCGGCCTGCCCGGCGTGGTGCACCGCTGCTACCGCGGCTCCCGGGCGCAGAGCGCGGTGATGGCCGCGACCCTGGCCCTGCACCGGCCCACCTGGCGCTCGGTCGACCGGTTCATCGCGCTCACCTCGGCGGTCGCCGAGCATTTGCGTGGGTACGGCATCCCCGACGAGCGGATCGTCGTCAAGCCGAACGCGATCGCCGATCCCGGCCCGCCCGCACCGCTCGGCGACGGCTTCCTGTTCCTCGGCCGGCTCACCCCGGAGAAGGGCATCGGCCTGCTGCTCGACGCCTGGCAGCGGCACCCGGACGGGGCGCTCGGCACGCTGCGCATCGGCGGCGACGGCGAGCTGCGGCCGCTGGTCGAGACCGCCGCCGCCGGGCGCTCCGACATCGACTTCCTCGGCCCGCTGGACAGATCAGGGGTACGCGACGCGCTGCGCGCCAGCGCCGTGGTGCTGGCCGTCTCGACCTGGCACGACGTCCTGCCGACCGTGGTGATCGAGGCGTTGGCCAGCGGCCGGCCGGTGCTCGGCACCGCCCTCGGCGGCATCCCCTACCTGGTCGGCGCCGACACCGGCACCGCTGGCACCGGGGCTGCTGGCGTCAGGGCTGCTGGCCCCGCCGGCTGGGTGGTGCCGCCGGAGACTGCCGCACTCGCCGCCGCCCTGCCGGTCGCCCGCGCTGGCGCCGCCGCACTGGCCGGCGTCGCCCGCACCCGTTACGAGACCACCTTCCACCCCGACGTGGTGATGAAGCAGCACCTGGCCGTCTACGACGCGGTCGCCACCAAGATCAGTTGACCGCCACCAAGATCAGTTGACGAAAAACCGGCCGACACGCCGGTGCCATCCCGAATTTCCATCATGTGATCTTCAGGCCCGCGAGGGTGATCTTCAGGCCCGCGGAGGTCGGTCAGCGCAGGGCAGCGCGGGCGGAGAAGGTGATGCTGGCCAGCAGGAAACCGCCGTTGACCACGGTGAACGCGGCGATCAGCCAGACCGTCAGCGCCGGAGCGGCGATCAGCACCAACCCGGCGACGAAGATCACCGCGCCGTAGTCGCGGATCAGCTTCACCAGCCGTACGGGCAGCGAGGTCGAGGTGACCATGCTGGCCGCGTTCGGGCCGGCCTGCATCACCGAGGTCACCAGGTTCACCATCCAGGTGCCGGCGAACGCCGCGAGCAGCCACACCGGAGTATCCGGCAGCTGCGCCACCGCCACCGCGGACAGCGCCGTGACCAGCGCGATCTGCGCGGCCACGTCGCAGAGCACGTCGACCCGGGCACCGGCCGCGCTGGTCTGCCCGGTCACCCGGGCCAGCTGCCCGTCGGCGCAGTCCAGCGCGTACGCGATCTGCCAGCCGACCAGTGCGACCAGCCCGATCAGCCAGGCCGGGACGGAGCCGTCGGCCACCGCGTCGGCGGTCGCGATCACCACCACCGACGCGGCCAGCCCGAGCAGCAGGTTCGCCACGGTCAGCACGGTCGGTGCCAACCGCAGCCGGGCGGCGGCGTACGCGAACACCGCCCCCAGCCGCTGGCTGACCGCCTCGCTGAACAGCCCGCCCCCTCTGTTCGCCTGAAAGAAGTCTTTCAGGAACGGGGTAGACACTGTTTGTTCACCTTGCGGGCATGCTGAGGGCACCGAGGTATTCTGCCAGCCGCTCCCGGACGGCATCCGCACCGAGGTGCAGGTGTTCCAGGATGGTGTACCGGTCCGGTCGGGTGTGCGGGGCGTGCAGCACGGCGGCGACAAAATCGTCGTCGGTCAGCCCCAGGTCGGCCGGGCGTACCGGCAGCCCGTGCCGGCGCAGTGCCGCCGCCAACTGCCCGAACCGCAGTTGGTCCCCGCGCAGGAAGGTGCAGAACAGCGCACCCAGCCCGACCTGCTCGCCGTGTGAACCGGCGCCGGGGTGCAGCAGGTCGAGGGCGTGCGAGATCTCGTGGCAGCCGCCACTGGCCGGCCGGCTCGACCCGCACACCGCCATCGCGATCCCGCCCAGGATCAACGCCTCGGCGAGGGTGGTCAGGAACGCGTCGTCGCCGAGCCCGCCCGGATGGCTGATCAGCGCCTCCGCCCCGGTGCGGGCCAGCGTCACGGCGAGACCGTCGATCGGCTCGTCGCGGACCGCGTGCGCCAACTCCCAGTCGGCGACCGCGCTGAGGTTGCTCAACGCGTCGCCGATGCCGGCCAGGGTCTGCCGGTCCGGACCGTCCTCGACGAAGTCCAGATCGACCACGATCGCCAACGGGATGTGCACGCCGTACGACCCGCGCCCGCCGTCGTGGTCCAGCGACGCCACCGGGGAGGCGATCCCGTCGTTGGCCAGGCTGGTCGCCACGCTCACCATCGGTACGGCGTACCGGGAGGCGGCGTACTTGGCGGTGTCGATGGTCTTGCCGCCGCCGATGCCGACGACCGCGTCGTAGGAGCGTTGCCGCAGCTTCTCGCCCAGCTCGTGGGCGGCGTCCAGGGTGCCGCCGGCGACGGTGAAGACGTCGGCCCGGCCGAGCCCGGGAGCGATCAGCTCGGCGATTCGCTCGCCCTGGCCGGGGCCGACCACCACGGCGACCTCGCCGCCGGCGGAGATCCGGCGGTCGGCGAGCAGCGCGCCCAGGCCGGCGACGGCACCCCGGCGCACGTCGATGGCGAGCGGGGTGTGCACGGTACGGGCTAGTAGCGGCATGCGATGTCCCGAGCCTTGATCAGGTCGTCGTGGTTGTCCACCTCGACCCAGTCGACGTCGCCGATCGGCGCTGCCCGTACCTCACCGCCACGGTCGGCGTACTCCTGGTAGCCGTCCTCGTAGTAGAGGTTGGGGTCGCGACGCCAGGTCGCCTCCAGCGCCTCGGCGAGCCCGGCGGCGGCCGACGCCTCGATCAGCGTCGCGCCGATGTACTCGCCGTGCGCCTGCGCCGGATCCATCAGCTTGGTGATCCGGGTCAGCTGCCCGGCGTCGTCGAAGACGACCTTCATCTCCTCGTCGGCGAGCTTCTTGACCGTGTCGACCGCGAGCAGGATGCCCGGCCCGCGCCCGGCCAGCAGCGTCTGCTCGACGCTGGCCGGGTGCACGGTGTCGCCGTTGACCAGCAGCGCACCGGCGGCGAAGTGGTCCCGCGCCAGCCACAGCGAGTACGCGTTGTTCCATTCCTCGGCGCGGTCGTTGTCGACCAGGGTCAGTTTCACGCCGTGCCGGTCCTGCAGGTCGGCCTGCCGGGTCCGGACCGCGTCCGCGGCGTAGCCGACGACGACGACCACGTCGGTGAGCCCGGCGGCGGCGAGGTTGCGCAGCCCGATGTCCAGGATCGTGGTCTCCCCGTCGACCGGTACCAGCGCTTTCGGCAGTGTGTCGGTGTACGGCCGCAGCCGCCGTCCCGCTCCGGCAGCGAGCACGAGACCGATCATCAGACGGTCCTCCTGGTGAGGGGTGGGTGGGATACCGGTGGAGGATAGCGGCATCAGCCGGGAAGCGCGGCGAGGTCGGCGAGCAGCGTCAACCGCTGCTCCGGCTCCAGCGCCTGGTACGGGCCGGCGGCCCGGCGGTCGGTCTCCTGCTCGATGGCCAGCCGGGCCGGTCCGGGTGGCAGGTCGACGATGCTGCGGGCGGTGTGCCCGGCGGCGGTCCAGGCGGCGGCGTGCGCGTCGGCCCGGTGGTAGCGCAGCACGGTGAGCCGGTTGAGCAGCAGCACCCCGGCCGGGGTGCCCTCCGGTTCGTACGGCGGGGCGACCGCGCGGAACGCGTCCTGCCCGCCGGTGCCGGGGTCGGCCGTGCCGGGGTCGGCCAGCGCGGCGGCCAGCAGCCGGCCGGTCAGTTCGACCAGCCGGACCAGCCGGGCCGCGTGTTCGGCACCCCAGATCTGCCCGGTGACCGCGGCGTGCAGTGCGTACAGGTCGGTGAGGAAAGCGCCGCCGCGTTCGGTGGCCCGCAGCGCCCCGTCCGGATGGCGTACCAGCATCCCGTACGCGACCTGCTTGTCCAGCACCCGCTGACAGCTCGCCGGGTCCTGGTAGCGGGTGACGGCGGCGAACCCGGCGGCGTCGACCAGGCCGGCCGGCGCGGCCAGCCGGGTCCGCAGGTCGACCAGGTAGCCGACGGCGGCCGGACCGCCGTACCGCTGACGCAGCTCGGCCCCGGCGGTGTCGGCGGCGGCCATCGCGGCCCGGTGCACCCGGTCGATGACGGGGGCGATGAGCGCCGCGCACCGGTGACCGGGCAGCCACAGCTGGTCGCCGGCGCTCACAGGCCCAGGGAGCGCAGTACGGCGAAGCCGTTCTCGGCGATCCGCCGGATCAGCCCGTCGTTGACGTGGGCCGACTCGTCGAGCACGTCGAGCGCGTCGGCGGCGAGCCAGCGGAACTCGGTGTGCTTGCCGGCTTCGAGCTGCGGATTGGCCAGGTCACCGTCGACCCGTACCAGATAGTCGAGCTCGACCCGGGCGATGCCGTCGTTGCCGACGTAGGTGTACTCGCCGACCTCGGCGAGAATGTGGGAGACGGTCCACCCGGTCTCCTCGCGTACCTCCCGGTGCAGGGCCTCGATCGGCGTCTCGCCGGCTTCGAGGTGGCCGCCGGCGATGTCCCAGGTGTCGGGGAACAGTCGACGCTGCGGCGACCGGCGCTGGAAGAAGATCCGGCCGTCGTCGTCGACGATCAGCGCCGCGACGCAGCGCAGCGGTTCGCTGGCTGCCGCACGGTCGGGGGGTGGGGCGGACACGCCTGTGACCCTAGCGAGCACCCCGGGGGAAGAACCAGGACCAGCATGTGTGCTGGCGCACCAGCCGGCGGTGATCGGCCGGGCAGGTCGTACGCTGGCACCCATGAGCGCCGAGCAGCTGATCTCGTTCGCCCGTGGGGCGCCCTCGCTGGACATCGTCGACATCGACGGGCTGAAGGCCGCCGCCGGCCGAGCCTTCGACGCCGACCCGGCCGGGGTGACCGCCTACGGCACCTCCGTCGGCTACGTTCCGTTGCGCCGCTGGATCGCCGACAAGCACCGGGTCGCGCCGGAGCAGGTGCTGGTGACCAACGGGTCGCTGCAGGCCGACGCGTTTCTCTTCGACCACCTGGTGAAGCCGGGCGACGCGGTGGTGGTGGAGCGGCCGACGTACGACCGGACGCTGCTCAACCTGCGCCAGCTCGGTGCCGAGGTGCACCCGGTGACGCTGCAGCCGGACGGGCTGGACACCGACGAGCTGCGCAAGCTGCTGGAGTCCGGGGTCCGGCCACGGCTGGCGCACGTCATCCCGAACTATCAGAACCCGGCCGGGGTGACGCTGTCGCTGCCGAAGCGGCGGGCGTTGCTGGAGCTCGCGGCCGAGTTCGGGTTCACCATCTTCGAGGACGACCCGTACGCCGACATCCGGTTCCGGGGCGAGGCGCTGCCGTCGATGCTCTCGCTGGACACCGCCGGCGTGGTGGTGCACGCCTCCAGCTTCACCAAGACCGTCTGCCCGGGGGTCCGGGTCGGCTACCTGGTCGGCGAGGCCACCCTGATCAAGGAGATCGCGGCGCGCGCCACCAACCTGTACATCTCGCCGGGCATGGTGGCCCAGGCGATCGTGCACCAGTTCTGCGTCTCCGGTGACCTGGACCGGTCGATCACCACGGTGCGCACCGCGCTGGCCGAGCGCGCCCGGGTGCTGGCCGAGTCGTTGCGCAAGCACATCCCGGGGGTACGGTTCACCGAGCCGGACGGCGGGTACTTCCTCTGGGTCGACCTGCCGGACGACGTGGCGGTGGACGCGCTGGTGCCGGCGGCCGCGCGGCGCGGTGTCGCGGTGGTCAAGGGCAGTGACTTCCTGCTCGACGGCGGCGAACACGCGCTGCGGTTGGCGTACTCGGCGGTCACCGTCGATCAGATCGACGAAGGCGTACGCCGGTTGGCGGCCGCGATCGACGAGGTACGCGCGGGGTAGCCGGCCGGCGTCTCTGCCGGCTTCGGTCGGCCGGGTGCCGGGGTTCCGGAGTGCCGGGAAGGAGACGGGCGGATGGCGGACCAGGACCGTGGGCAGCAGCGGTGGCCGGACGGCGGGAGCAGCCGGGCGTTGTCGCGGGCCTGGACGGCCCCGGTCCGGGCGGTCAGCCGGATGCTCAACTCGACCGAGACGCCGCTCGCGCCGGACCCGGCGCCGGTCGAGGAACGCAGCGGGGTCGTCGACTGCGCGCTCTACATCGACGGCATCCGCCAGCCGGGCTCGTGGCAGCATCCCGAGGCGTTGGCCACCGCCCGTCGGGAGCGCAACGCGTTCGTCTGGCTGGGGCTGCACGAGCCGAGCCTGGCCGAGATGGCCGGCATCGCCGACACGTACGGGCTGCACGAGCTGGCCGTGGAGGACGCGGTCAAGGCCGAGCAGCGGCCCAAGCTGGAGCAGTTCGGCGAGGTCAACTTCCTGGTGCTGCGGACCGCCCGGTACGTCGACCACGAGAAGCTGACCGGCGACTCGGAGGTGGTGGAGACCGGCCAGGTGATGCTGTTCATCGGGCAGGGTTTCGTGATCAGCGTGCGGCACGGTGACGCCTGCCGGCTGGCACCGGTGCGGGCCGACCTGGAACGCAACCGGGACCTGATGGTGCAGGGGCCGTGGGCGGTGGCGTACGCGATCACCGACCGGGTGGTGGACCTCTACCTGGAGGTGGTGGACCGGATCGAGACCGATCTGGACACCGTCGAGGCGGACGTCTTCTCGCCCGAGGCCAGCGACAAGGTGCAGGAGATCTACCAGCTGAAGCGGGAGCTGGTGGAGTTCAAGCGCACCGTCGCGCCGCTGCAGCGGCCGATGATGACCCTCACCGCCGAGATCAACGAGGACGTGCCGGCTGAGATCCGCCGCTACTTCCGGGACGTGCAGGACCACCTCAGCCGGGTGGTGGAGCAGGTCAACGCGTACGACGATCTGCTGAACTCGATCCTGCAGGCCCGGCTGGCACAGGTGACCGTGGCGCAGAACAACGACATGCGCAAGATCGCCGCCTGGGCCGGTATCGCCGCGGTGTGGACCGCGTTGGCCGGCATCTACGGGATGAACTTCGAGTTCATGCCGGAGACCGGTTGGGAGTTCGGCTACCCGGTCGTGCTCGCCCTGATGCTGAGCATCTCACTGGTGCTGTACCGGTCGTTCCGGCGCAACGGCTGGCTCTGAACCCGCCAACCGTGCGCCGGTCCGACCGCCGGTGCTCAGGCCTGCCCGTTGCGGGCGGTCGTCGTCGGGTCGCTGTCCATCGCGGAGATCGGGTCGCCGTGCGGCTTGCCGCCGTCGGCCGGCTTCGGCGTGACCGACTCGTGGGTGGCACTGCCGGCCGCCCGCATCGTGTCCAGCGCCTGACCCGGGTCGTACTCCTCCCACTGGGCGGCCTGGCGACGCCGTACCGCGATGGTGCCGATCGCGGCTCCCGCCGCGAGCACGCCGACGATCATCGGCCAGCGGCGGCGGCTGTGCTTGGCACGCTTCGACGGGGTGAGCTTCGCCTTCATCGCCGGCATCGCGGTCCGTTTCGCTACCTTCAGGTTCTTCATGTTTTTCATGTTCTTCGTCTTCGCCTTCCTGGTTGCCCGGCGGGCCTGGCGGGCCCCGTCGGCGGCGGCCACCGCCAGTGGTGCCAGCGTGGCCATGGTCGCGGTCACGCCCTGGGATGCGGAGCCGCGTACCCGGTCAGCGGTGGGTGCCACCGCGTCCCGGGCGGCGTGGATCCGGGGTCCGACGGTGGCCCCCACGCCCCCGGCCGCGTGCGTCGCTGCCTGCATGAAATGATCTAGGCTCTCGCCGAGCTCCGCTCGGACGAGATCCCGCCGCCTGGCGCGCCTGGAGATCCTCAACACCGCTGCCTACCTCCTGTGCCGTCGTTACGCCGTCATCCTCCACCTTCGGGTGCCTCCGTGTGACCGGATCGGGCACATGGGAGGATCCGCATGGAACTGACCAACAACTGAGGAGTACCCGTGGCTGAGGCTGTCTACGCCACCTTGCACACCAATCACGGACCGATCCGGTTGGAGCTGTTCGCCAACCACGCACCGAAGACGGTCCGCAACTTCGTCGAGCTCGCCGAGGGCACCCGCGAGTACACCGACCCGCGTACCGGTCAGCCGGGCAGCGGTCCGTACTTCGACGGCACCATCTCGCACCGCGTGATCAGCGGGTTCATGGTTCAGATGGGCGACCCGACCGGCACCGGTCGGGGCGGTCCGGGCTACACGTTCGCCGACGAGTTCCACCCGGAGCTGCGCTTCGACCGTCCGTACCTGCTGGCGATGGCGAACGCCGGACCGGGCACCAACGGTTCGCAGTTCTTCATCACGGTCAGCGCGACCACCCACCTGAACAACCGGCACACGATCTTCGGTCAGGTGGCGGACCAGGACTCGGCGAAGGTCGTCGACTCGATCGCGAACACGCCGACCAACCCGGCGGACCGTCCGCTCAGCGACGTGGTGATCAACCGCGTGGAGATCGAGCGGGTCGGCTAAAACCGACCGGTCGCGAGGCGGCCGCCGCGAAACTCGCCGGGTAACCTTGGCGCTCATGAACGAGCACCGGGTTGCCGGCTATCGGCACGGGTCGTCGGCACCGGCGCAGTGAGGTGGCGTGATGAGTGATCCGGCCCCGACGGTGCCGGTCTGCTACCGGCACACGTCCCGGGAGACCTGGGTCCGGTGCGCCCGGTGCGAGCGGCCGATCTGCCCCGACTGCATGCGGGACGCCGCGGTCGGGCACCAGTGCCCGGAGTGCGTCGCCGAAGGGCGACGGACCCAACGGTCGGCGCGCACTGCCTTCGGCGGCAGTGCCGCCGGCCAACAGGGCACCGTCACCAAGGTCCTGATCGGCATCAACGCGGTCGTCGCCCTGATCGGGGTGGCGATCTCCGGCGGCGGCTCGCTGCTCGGCGCCGGGCTCTTCTCGGCCGCTGGGCGGCTGCACGCGTTCGGCGGGGTGATCGGCCCGGACGTCACCGTCCGGGCCAACGGCACCGTCCTTTCCGGGGCGCTGCCCGGGTACGGCGACGTCTTCGTCGGCATCGACGGCGGCGGCGTCTACCGGCTGATCACCGCGATGTTCATCCACTACGGGCTGTTGCACCTGCTGTTCAACATGTGGGCGCTGTGGGTGCTCGGCCGCAACCTGGAGGCGGTGCTCGGGCCGGCCCGGTTCCTGGCGCTGTATCTGATCGCCGGGCTCGGCGGCAACGTCGCGGCCTACCTGGTCGACCCGGGTGCGCTGTCCGCCGGCGCGTCCACCGCGGTCTTCGGCCTGTTCGCCGCGTTCTTCATCGTGCTGCGCCGGCTGAAGCGGGACACCTCAGCGGTGGTCGGCATCCTGGTGATCAACCTGATCCTGACCTTCACCGTGTCCAGTCTGTCGATCGCCGGGCACCTCGGCGGTCTGATCACCGGCGGGTTGATCGGGGCGATCCTGGCCTACGCTCCGCGTACGAACCGAACCGTCGTGCAGGCGGTCGGTGCCGGTGCCGTGCTGCTCTTCCTGATCCTGGTCACGGTTGCCCGGATAGCCCTGGTGCACGCCGGTTGACCTTCCGGGCGCGGCCGGGCGCACGCTCTGCAGCGCTGCCCTCTGCAGTGCCGCCCTCTGCAGCGCTGCCCGCTGCAGCGCCGCCGCGACCTCGTCCGGCGAGGCACCACCCAACTCGTTGCCGCCGATCAGGTGCAGCGAGTCGCCCGCGTCGATCTCCAACAACTCGCTGCGGATGCCCCGGTGGCCCCGGCGGTCCACGCTGACCGACTCGATCCGGTCCCAGGCGATGGTGTGCCGGCGGGCGAAACCGGTGACGACGCCGACCCCGTCCGGCCCGGCGGTCAGCCGTACCGGCACCACCAGGTCGCGTACCGCCCAGCCGACCAGGCCGGTGGCGGCCAGCAGCGCGAGGACCAGCCGGACCGGATCGCCGTCGCCGAGGAGCAGGCCGGCGGCGCCGATCAGTACGGCGACCGCGATCTTGCCGGCCGGGACCTTGCCGGCGACCCGCCAGGTCAGCTCCGTGGGTTCGCTGTGCACCGGTCAAGGATGGCTGTGCACCGGCAGAGGATGCCAGTCGCGCTGGTCGAGGGTGCCAGCCGTGCGGGTCGCGGCGTACGATTCGGGAAACGAGAGTTACCCGGGAGTAGGTAGGCATGAGGGACGCGGTCATCGTCGGAGCGGTCCGGACCCCGATCGGGCGACGCAAGGGCGCCCTGGCATCGGTGCACCCGGTTGAACTGTCCAGCCACGTGCTGCGGGCGCTCGCCCAGCGGACCGGTCTCGATCCGGCCGACGTCGACGACGTCGTCTGGGGCTGTGTGTTCCAGTCGGGCGACCAGAGCTGGAACATCGGGCGCAACGCCGTACTCGCGGCCGGCTGGCCGGAGTCGGTGCCCGGCACCACCGTCGACCGGCAGTGCGGGTCCAGCCAGCAGGCGCTGCACTTCGCGGCCGCCACGGTGATCGCCGGCCAGGCCGACCTGGTGGTGGCCGGCGGCGTCGAGTCGATGACCCGGGTGCCGATGGGGGCCAGCACTGGTGCCGGACGGCCGTTCGGCGACCAGGTGCGGGACCGGTACCGGGGGGTCGACGGCGTCGTCGCGGATGACCCCGTCCCGTTCAACCAGGGGGTCGGCGCCGAGCTGATCGCGCGGCGCTGGGGGTTGTCGCGCACCGCGTTGGACGAGTTCGCGCTGACCAGCCACCAGCGGGCGGCGGCCGCCCAGGACGCCGGCGAGTTCGACGCCGAGATCGCGCCGGTGCCGGTCACCGACGCCGCCGGGCCCGACGCCGACAAGTTCGGTGCCGACAAGTTCGGTGCCGACAAGTTCGGTGCCGACAAGTCCGGTGCCGACAAGTTCGGTGCCGACGAGGGCATCCGCCGGGACACCTCACTGGCGAAGCTCGGTGAGTTGGCCACCCCGTTCCGGACCGACGGGGTGGTGACCGCAGGCTCCGCGTCACAGATCTCCGACGGCGCGGCGGCGCTCGCGGTCACCACGTCGGAGTGGGCCCGGGCGCACGGCGTACGGCCGTTGGCCCGGGTGCACACCGCCGTGGTGGCCGGTGATGATCCGGTGATGATGCTGACCGCCCCGATCCCGGCGACGGCGAAGGCGTTGCGCCGGTCCGGGCTCGACCTGACCGACATCGGGGTGTACGAGGTCAACGAGGCGTTCGCGCCGGTTCCGCTCGCCTGGCTGGCCGAGACCGGTGCGGACCCGGCCCGGCTGAACCCGCGTGGCGGCGCGATCGCGCTGGGCCATCCACTGGGAGCCAGCGGCGCCCGGATCATGACCACGATGCTGCACCACATGCGCTCCAACGGCATCCGGTACGGGCTGCAGACGATGTGCGAGGGCGGCGGGATGGCCAACGCGACCATCGTGGAAATTCTGTAGCTGAAATTTCGCCGTCACCCCGAGTCATTGCGCGTTGACGTGTCGTTAACACGACATGGACGTCTTCTCCCGCACGTTCCTGCCGGCGGCGGCAGAGACCGCCGTCCCGATCTCGACCACCAGCCGGCACATGCCGGTGTTCCGCCGCTGTGTCTCGCCCAACGAACGCACCGTGCTCGTCACCCGGTGCCAACGCCCCGACCAGCCGATGCAGGGTGACTACCTGCTCCTGTTGACCCGGCGGCGACTGGTGGTGACCCAGGAGACACTGCTGTGGCGCCGGCTGCGGCTGCACCTCAACAGCGAACTGCGTCACCTCGACCACGTCACCTGGACCACCGATCCGCGGGCCGGCATCGTCGAACTCGCGGTCACCGCCGTCGACGGCATCCGGGAACGGTTCCTCATCAAGGCCGGCGATCCGGCTCGGGCCAGCCACATCGAAGCCCTGTTCGGCTACGCGTTCCTGGCCCGCCCGTTGGACGCCCGCAGCGGTGCCGCCGCCTGACTGGCGGTAACCGGCCGCCGGCATGCGGCGTAGTCGTAGCGGCCGGCGGTCAGCCGGTCACGGACCGGCGATCGGCGATTGGATCGACCCGGAACAAGCCGAGCACTTCAACCACACCTCGCGGGTGCGGCCACTGATCAGGGCGAAGGTGAAGGCCTTACCGGCGCCGAGGCATTTCGGGCAGATCGGCGGCCGCCGTCTCCTCGGTCCCGGCAGATCATCTTTCTCGCCCATGGGGGCGAGATTACCGCCCACCATTACTGCGAGTGGAAGTCGACCACCGCCGAAAATCTTTCGGGCGACCTGGGGGTGCACCTGCGGCTCGCCGGGCCGGTACGCCCCTACGGGTTGGGCTAGTCTAGGTCCACTGCCACCGCACCGTACGCATTCGGAGACCACCGTGAAGCTCTCGATCCTCATGCCGGTCTACAACGAGGAGGCGCGGGTCGGCGATGCCCTCAAACAGGCGCTCGCCGTCGACTATCCGTGCGAGATCGAGTTCCTGGTCGTCGACGACGGCAGCCGGGACGGCACCGGTGCGATCCTGGAGAGCGTCGACGACGCACGGCTGCGGGTGATCACCCATCCGCGCAACGCCGGCAAGGGCGCGGCGATCAAGACCGCGGTGGACTCCGCCGAGGGTGACTACATGGTGATCCTCGACGCAGACCTTGAGTACGACCCGCAGGACATCCCGAAGCTGCTCGAGCCGGTGCTGGACGGTCGGGCCACGGTGGTCTACGGCAACCGGACCTTCGGCAGCCACAGCGCCTACAGCTTCTGGTACGTGATGGGCAACAAGGCCGTGACGACGGCGGCGAACGTGATGTTCAACTCCTACATCGGCGACCTGGAGACCTGCTTCAAGCTGCTGCCGCTGTCGTTGTACCGCTCACTCGACGTGCGCTCGCGCGGGTTCGGCATGGAGGCGGAGGTCACCGGCAAGCTGCTGCGCCGCCGGATCCGCCCGTACGAGGTGCCGATCTCCTACCGGGCCCGGGGCCGCGAGGAAGGCAAGAAGATCACCTGGAAGGACGGGGTCGAGGCACTGTGGATCCTGGGTCGGGAGCGGACCCGGCGCCAGGGGCGTGCCGTCCCCGGCGCATGAGCCCCGCCGTCTCCCGCCCAGCTGCTAACGAATCCGGTCAGCCGCTGACGAGCCCCGTTCAGCCGGTGACGAACCGGGTGACCGAGCGCCGCAGGCCGGCTGGGTCCAGCCCGTGCCAGCGGTCATGGTCCGCCGCGCTGCCGTACCGATGCAGGTCCTCCCGGCCGACCCCCAACGACAGCAGCCGGTACGGCCGGTCCGCCAGCGCCGCGCCGACCAGGTGACTGGATGTACCGGCCAGGTACGGCTCGACCAGCACCACCACCGGATCGACATAGTCGACGAGCATCCGTAGGCCGGTGACGTCGAACGGGCGCGGCGTGTTCGTGTACGCCACCGTTACGTCCAGCCCGGTGACCGCGTCCAGCGTCGCATCGAGCATCGGGCCGACCGCGACGACCACCGGGGCTCCCCCGCTGCCCCGACGCACCGTCACCAGCCGGCCCGACACCCCGTCACCGTGCGAGCTGCGGTTGCCACGCGCGGCCAGCCGCAGGTAGACGGCCTCGTCGTTACCGGCCGCGGCCCGCAGCAACGGCCCGACCTCGTCCGGACGGCCCGGTACGTGGACCGTCCACTGCCCGGCGGTGTCGAGCAGCGCAACGTCGCCGGGGGACATGTGGGTGCGGCCCTCCGCCGCCGCGTCGTACGACCCGCCGATGCTGACCAGCACCGCGCCGACGCCCTGGTGGTCGAGGTCGAGCTTGATCTGCTCGTACGCCCGGTCGACCAGGAACGGCGCGTAGGAGTGGGCGATGGCCCGCAGCCCGGTCAACGCCAGCCCGCCGGCCACGCCGATCATCAGCTGTTCGCGGATGCCGACGTTGAGCACCCGGTCGGGGTGCCGGCGGGCGGCCGGGGCGAACGCGTCGGCCGAGATGTCGGCCAGCACCAGCGCGGTACGCGGGTCGTCGTCCAGCAGGCCGGTGGCGGCGCGGGTGAAGGCGTCACGCATGGCCGTCCTCCTTGCCGCCCGACGTGGCGTGTCCGGTCGGTCCCGGCAGGGCGTGTCCGGTCGGTCCCGACGTGGCGTTCTTGGCCGGGGTCCGGGCGACCACCAGGTGCGGGCGTACCCCGTCGTGTCCGGTCAGCGCGTCGGTCAGTGCCTCGTGGTCGCGGCCGTCGACGATGGTCGTGGTCCAGCCGTTCACGCTGAACCGGCTGGCCAGCCCACCGGGCCAGCCGTGGGTGGCCGAGTCGTTGTCGACGACGATCGCGGTCAGCTCGGCGAGCTGCCGGCTGCCGGCGTACGCGATCGCCTCGTGGTTCGACCCTTCGTCGAGCTCGGCGTCGCCGACCAGGACGTAGACGCGCGCTCCGCCGACCCGACCGGCTTCGCTGGCCCCGCCTACGCGACCGGTCGCGTAGGTCAGGCCCTGGGCGCGCAGGCCGAGCAGCATGCCGACGCCGAGGCCGAGCCCGTGCCCGAGCGAGCCGGAGCCGATCTCCACCCCGGGCACCAACAGCCGGTCCGGGTGGTGCCCGAGTGGGCTGTCCGGCCCGGCCAGGTCGTCGAGCCAGGCGTCGGGGATGAACCCCTTCGCGGCGAGTACGGCGTAGTAGGCGGCCGGCCCGTGCCCCTTGGACAGCAGGAACCGGTCCCGGTCGACGGCGTCGACGGTCTGCGGGCTGATCCGCAGGATCCGGTCGTAGAGGACCCACAGCACGTCCAACGTCGAGTTGGCGCTGGGCTCGTGTTTCTCGTCGCCGGTGATCCGGCGCAGCAGCGGCGGGAGGGCCGCGTACCCGGTGTCGGTCGGCGGGTGGGTCGCGGACCCTGCGGTGCTTGTCGGCGGGTGGGCAGTGGACCCGGTAGTCGTCGGCGGCGGGTGCGGCGGCGCGACCGGGCTGGCTACGAAGGCTGACATGCCCCTACCCTGCAAATTGAAGTTGACTTCAACTCAAGGGTGGTGTGATGCAGCGGACACTGGCCATCGGCGATCTGGCCGCCCGGTCCGGGGTGGCACCGTCGGCGCTGCGGTACTACGAGCGGATCGGGCTGATCCGAGCCGGGCGCACCGGCGGTAACCAGCGCCGGTACGAACGCTCCGAGCTGCGCCGGGTGGCGTTCATCCGGATCGCCCAGCAGATCGGGGTGCCGCTGGACGAGATCCGCCAGGCGCTGGACGAGCTGCCCGAGTCGCGTACCCCGACGAAGGCCGACTGGGCGCGGCTGTCCCAGCGCTGGCAGGCCCGGCTCGATGAGCGGATCGCGCTGCTCACCCGGCTGCGCGACGACCTGACCGGGTGCATCGGCTGCGGCTGCCTGTCGCTGCGGTCGTGCTCGCTGTACAACCCGGCCGACCGGCTGGCCGCCACCGGCCCCGGCCCGCGCATCCTGCTCGATGGCGGCTAGCACTTCCCGGTCGACGCCGGCTGGCTCGCGGCTAGCTTTCCCCGGTCACCAGCAGCACCTTGCCCAGGTGGTCGCTGCTTTCGACGATCCGGTGCGCCTGCGCCGCCTGCGCCATCGGCATCCGGCGGTCGATGACCGGCCGGATCGCACCCGAGGCGACCAGCGGCCAGACCTGGTCGTGCACCCGGCGGACGATCTCCGCCTTCTCGGCGAGCGGCCGGGACCGCAACGTGGTCGCGAAGATCGTGGCCCGCTTGGCCAGCAGCGCACCCAGGTTCAGCTCGGCGGTGCGTCCGCCCTGCAACCCGATGATCGTCAACCGGCCGCCGGTGGCCAGCGTCCGCACGTTGCGCTCCAGGTAGGCACCGCCGATGATGTCGAGGATCACGTCCACCCCGCCGTCACCGTCGCCGGTCAGTTCGCGGGCGCGGGCGACGAAATCCTCCGTGGTGTAGTCGATCGTGTGGTGGGCGCCGAGCGCCCGCAGCTGTTCGTGCTTGGCCGGGCGGGCGGTGGTCAGCACGGTCGCGCCGAGCGCCGCACCGAGCTGGATGGCGAAGGTGCCGATCCCGCTGCCGCCGCCGTGCACCAGCAGCGACTCGCCGGCCCGCAGCCCGGCCAACTTGACCACGTTCGACCAGACGGTGCAGGCCACCTCGGGCAGCGCGGCGGCGTCGACCAGGCTCAACCCGGCCGGCACCGGCAGCAGCTGCCCGGCGGGCACGGCGACCCGCTCGGCGTACCCGCCGCCGGCCAGCAGCGCGCAGACCTGGTCGCCGACCTTGTGGTGGGAGACGTCCGCGCCGACCGCGCTGATCACCCCGGAGCATTCCAACCCGAGGTACGGCGACGCGCCCGGCGGCGGCGGGTAGTGTCCCTGCCGTTGCAGCAGGTCGGCCCGGTTGACGGCGGTCGCGGCGACGTCGACGATCACCTCGTCCGGGCAGGGGGTGGGGTCGGGAACCTCGGCCCAGACCAGGGCGTCGGGTCCGCCGGGCTGCGGCACGGTGATCGCGTACATGGGATAAGTCTTACCGGGTCGACCCGCGTGCCGCCCGCCGAACCGCCTGGTGAACCTGGTGGCCCGGGCGGCTACCGCCGCGTTAACCTGCGGCGCGGGGCGCGGTTGGACGTCCGTGGCACACTAGGGCTCAGCGACGCGGCGGCCGACCGTCTCCGGCCCGGCCGCACCGGGAGGGCTCGCCTAGTGGCCGATGGCGCTGGTCTTGAAAACCGGTAAGGGGAGAGATCCTCTTCGTGGGTTCGAATCCCACGCCCTCCGCTCCGACAAGCAGTGGCCCGGCCGACGGGCGACGACTACGCATCGCACGTGGTAGCCGGTGGATATCCCTGCGTGAGGTTGCTGGCCACTTGACAGGCGACCTCGCGCAGCACGTCGATCTGGTGCTCGGTGAGGCCGTCGATGACGTAGCGGCGGACGGCGGTCACATGTCCGGGAGCCGCGGCGACCACCAGGTCCCAGCCGGTGTCGGTGAGCACGGCGTTGGTGTACCGGGGATTGTCGGGGTCCGGTTCGCGGCGCAGCAGACCTCGCCGCTCAAGGCGCTTGACGACGTTCGACAGGCGAGACAGCGAGCTGCTGACCTGACCGGCGAGATCACTCAGCCGCAGGGTGTGGCCGGGTGTCATGGACAGGGCGCTGAGCACGAAGTAGTCGAACAGCGTGAGGTCGTTGTCCCGCAGGAGTTGGGCGTCCAGGGCGCTCGGCAGGTTGAACATGAGTTTGGCCAGGGCAAGCCACGCGTCGCGTTCCCGGTCGGTCAGCCATGGCGGTTCGTTCGGCATGCTTCCAGCCTACTTCCGCTTCACCGTTGAAGTGATCGATCTCTCACAGTGGTTCAAGCTTGAACCAGATCCGGCTACTCTCAGCTTCAAGCTTGAACCTACCGCCCTGAGGAGTAGCTGTGACCCTGTTCCGGCTGGACGCCAGCATCCGTACCCATGGCTCCGCGAGTCGCGAGATCGCGGACATCGTCGAGGCGGAGTGGCTCGCCGCCCACCCCGGCGACACGGTCCACACTCGTCACATCGGTGTGGACCCGGTGCCGGCGACCGCCTGGGCCGCCGCGCTGTCCGCCGGCACGACACCGGCGGCGGAGCACACCGCCGAGCAGCGCGACGCCGTCGCTCTCGCCGCGACCCTGGTGGACGAACTGATCGCCGCCGACGCGGTCCTGTTCGCCGTGCCGCTGTACAACTATGGCGTATCCCAACACTTCAAGACCTACGTCGACCTGGTCTGCGTCGACCCACGAGCGACCCAGAAGGCATTCCTCGACGGCAAGCCCGTCGTGCTGGCCACCGTGCGGGGCGGCGCGTACGGCACCGGCACGCCACGGGAAGGCTGGGACCACTCCACGCCGTACCTGCGGCGGGTCATCGCCGACTGCTGGGGCGCCGACCTCACCGTGGTCGAACGCGAGTTCACCCTGGTCGGAGTCAACCCCGCGCTCGATCCGTTCACCGACGAAGCCGGACAGATGCACGCCGGAGCCCTGCAGTCGGCCAGAGAAGCCGGTCGCGCCCTCGGCGCGCTGCCCGTCCCGGCCTGAGCAAGGAGGATGGAAATGGACCTGCAACTTCCGACGCCGGACAAGAGCGACCCGATCTGGACCGCCGCGAGAGGATTCGTGGTACGTGAACCCGAAGGAACCCACAAGCTGCTCAACGGTGGGCAGGAGTCGGCTCGGGTCAAGGTCACCGGCGAACAGACCGGCGGCCGGCTCAGCCTCCTGGAGCTTGCGGTCGCACCCGGCTTCGGCAACCTGCCGCACGCCCACGGGGCCGAGGACGAGGCGTTCTACGTGGTGTCCGGCGAGTTCCGATTCCTCAACGGCGACCGTACCTTCGACGCCGGGCCGGGTGACTTCGTCTACATCCCGCGGGACACCCGGCACGGCTTCAGGAACCTGGGCACCGAGCAGGCCAAGCTGATGGTCTTCTACACGCCGGCCGGGGCCGAGCAGTTCTTCCTCAAGTACGGCGACGATCCGGACCCGTCCGGAGCGCCGCCGCCGACGTGGACGGCGGAGAAGTTCACCGCACTGGCTGGCGCGCTCGACGCCCACCACATGGTCCTGTTGCCGGGGGAGGACTGGACCGGCTGACGACCCTCCGGACCAGGTCGGCGTCCTCAGGCCGGTGGATGGTCGTCCACAGCGACTCTTCCGGCGTCAGGTCCTCCGGCCGGCCACCCGGGCGAAAAAGGTCATTCCTTTGATCAGGTGAGCGGGTATACAGTTGTTTCAGAACCCTTCAGAAGTGGGAAAAAGTGAGATTGAGTCATGATCGGCAGACTCTCGTCATGACTTTTCCTGAATTTCTTACGGATTCCAGGGTATCGAAGGAACCTTCGTATCGTGCAGGCCCTTGACCGGGCCGGCTCGGATTCATACTCGCCGTAGGGAGGGACAATGAGCAACTGCTCGCTCGGGAATCTGTCAACTCTCACATTCATCGTGACGATGGCCCGCCGCCGACCGTCGACTGCCGGATTCGTGGCGGCGGTGCTGGCCATCGTTCTGGTGATCGGTCATGCCTCCGCTGGGTACGCCGCCGGCGTACCCAGCGAGCGCTCGGGCGCGGCGGCGGTTCCGCAGAGCGCCGGAGCGGAGCAGGTTCCGGCCGGGCTCGGTGCGGTGACCGCTGTCGCCGCCGGCGCCGGACACAGCCTTGCCCTGCGGTCCGACGGCACCGTCGTCGCCTGGGGCAGGAACGTCTACGGTCGGCTTGGTATTGGTCACGGAGAAAGTTATCTGACGCCGGTGCAGGTTTGCGCCGTCGGCGAGACCGCGCCCTGCCGCCGGTTCCTGACCGGCGTGATCGCGATCGCGGTGGGCACCTATCACAGTGTGGCTCTGCTACGGGACCGTACAGTCGTCGCCTGGGGCTGGAACATTCACGGGCAGGTCGGCGACGGCACCTCCGCCTACCGCCTCACCCCGGTGCAGGTCTGCGCGGTCGGACAGGTCGCACCGTGCGGCGAGTTCCTGAGGGGGGTCCGGGCTCTGTCGGCAAACGGCAATACCACCCTTGCCCAACTGACCACCGGTGCTGCGGTCGCCTGGGGAAGTAACCTGTACGGTCAGCTTGGCGACGGCACCACCCTCGATCGGCATACCCCTGTGCAGGTGTGCGCGGTGGGGCAGGTAGCCCCCTGCGAGCGGTTCCTGACCGGAGTCAGATCCCTCGCGGTTGGCGGGCAGCACAGTATGGCGGTGGTGGACAACGCGCTGGCCGTCGCGTGGGGCTTCAACCAGAACGGGCAACTGGGCGATGGCACCACCCTCGATCGGCGTACCCCCGTGCGGGTGTGCGCGGTGGGGCAGGTCGCGCCTTGCGACCGGTTCCTGAACGCGGTGCGGGCTGTGGCAGGTCACCTCATGCAGAGTATGGCGCTGCTGGGCGACGGCAGCGTTGTCACGTGGGGATACAACGGACTCGGGCAGCTCGGCGACGGCACCACGGTCAATCGCCTCACCCCGGTGCGGGTGTGTGCGGTCGGGCAGGCCGCACCGTGCGAACGGTTCCTGTACGGGGTCCGGCAAATCAGTGCCGGCGGGAACCACAGCGCGGCGCAGCTCAGCAGCGGTGGGGTCGTTACCTGGGGCTTCAACGACAATGGCGAGCTCGGTGACGGCACCGACCAGAGTCGTTCCACCCCGGTGCGGGTGTGTGCGGTAGGACAGGCCGATCCCTGTACCCGATACCTGGTCCTGATCAGAGCCATATCCGTTGGCGGATCTCACAATCTGGCGCTACAGCCCGACTACTCCGTTGTCGCCTGGGGCTTGAACAACCTGGGCCAACTCGGTGACGGGACCACCGAAGCCCGTCGGATCCCGGTGCAGGTCCGTGCGTCCTGGCCGTAGTTGAGCGGATGTCAGCTCACCGCTTCGGGCATCCACCGGCACCGCTGAGTCCGAGCTGGACCGAGCGGGATGGTCGCCGACAGAGGATGATCGGACATGCCCGATGGTCCTGGTCGTGGGAAACTGTCCCTCTTCGACCGCTGTGAGTCATCGATGCCGCCCGGCACACTTCGCCGGTGACCTATCCAGCGCGTGACATCAACCAGCGTCCGTTGCCCACCGCCGGTGCCGGTCGGCTCGGCCCCGGCCAGAAGGCAGCCGCCTACCTCGGCGTCGGTCTGGCGGTCTTCGTCCTGCTCTGCGGCGGCAGCTCGTTCCTGGCCAGCCTGGTCTCCTCGGAGCCGCAGGCCACCGGGGACGGCCTCACCACGCTCAGCGGAAGCGGCGCCGACGGCGACCGGTCGGCACCGGCCACCTCCTCCGTGCCAGCTACTTCAGCCTCGGCCAGCCCGACCGCCTCCCCGACCGCCTCCCCGTCCCCGACGGCCGCCGCCCCGAGCGTTGCGCAGCCGAAGGTGGAGACGAAGACGGTGACCGAGACGCGCGAGATTCCCTTCAAGGAGAAGCGGGTCGACGACCCGAACCTCGCCAAGGGCAAGACGAAGGTGAAGACCGCCGGTGTCACCGGCGTGAAGACGCTGACCTACCAGGTGACCTACACCGACGGGGTGCAGACCGCCAAGGAGCTGGTCAGTGAGACGGTGACGAAGCAGCCGGTCAGCAAGGTGGTGCGGGTCGGCACCAAGGTCGCCCAGCAGTGCCACCCCAGCTACACCGGTGCCTGCGTGCCGTTCGCCAGCGATGTCGACTGTGCCGGCGGCAGCGGCAACGGTCCGGCGTACGTCAGCGGGCCGGTGCGGGTCGTCGGACAGGACGTCTACGGCCTGGACCGCGACGGCGACGGCGTCGCCTGCGAGTAGGGCCGGCCGGTCGGGCTACGGGACCACCCAGATCCGTGCCCACAGCCAGTAGACCAGCGACAGCAGCGCCATGATCGCGACGAAGGCCAGCGGCACCGCGATCAACGCTGTCAGGATCGGAAACCGGCGGTGCAGCCGTTGCCGCCGCTGCCAGTGCCACCAGGCCCGGCGGACCCCAGGTCCGCCGGGCAGGCGCAGCGCGGCGAGTGCCGCCCGCCGCCGCCAGGTGACCCGGGCCGGCTCCGGGTCGCGGATCCAGTCGGGCAGGGTGACCGGCTGCCGGCCACGCCGGGGCTGACCTACCTCGTCGGTACGCGGACCGGCAGCATCGCGGTGATCGCCGTACATGTCGGCCATGACTTCCTCGCTGATCGAAGGATGTTGGCGTCGGCGATGCCGGGCCATGGCCTGATGGTGACAGCGGTACGCCAGTTTGTCGTGATCATTTTTCCTGGTCCGACCACCCCGACGCCGCTCGAACGAGCCCGGCGGGCTGGGGGCGACGTGAAAACAGTTCTCGCCTACTTGTGAGTAAAGTACTCGTTCGGGAAATCTATTTCTTGACCATGGTGTTTCGGCTTATGGTCTTATCTAAATCCCTGACGCCTTATCTGTGGGGCGGGGAGGTGAAATTGGCGACCAGGTGTTGATCACGATCACAGGCTAGGAGAATGATGAGTTGCCACTCCCCTCAAGAACTGCCAGTCGTTTCATCTGCCGTGACGGCTGGTCGTCGTCGGTGGTCGGTGGTCGGCTCCGTGGCGGCGGTGCTGGCTACGGCCATGGTCTTGGTGATCGGTGACGCCTCTGCCGGTTATGCGAACAGTGGACAGGTCGAGAGTGCGATCGCCGCCGTGTCTGCCGGCGACGCGGGTAGTCGACAGGTTCCGGCCGAGCTGGGTTCCGTGACCGCTGTCGCTGCCGGCACCATGCACAGTATCGCCCTGCGTTCGGACGGCACCGTAGTCGCTTGGGGTGCCCGGAACGATTGGGGCCAGCTCGGTATCGGCACAACAAGAGGGAGCCTGACCCCGACACCGGTGTGCGCCGTCGGCCAGCGGGCGCCCTGCACCCAGTTCCTCACCGGCGTGATCGCCATCGCCGCGGGCGCGTTTCACAGCCTCGCTCTGCTGAGGGATCGTACGGTCGTCGGCTGGGGCTACAACAGGTACGGCCAGGTCGGTAACCGCTCCAATGTCGACGAATATAGTCCGCGGCGGGTGTGCGCGGTGGAGAGCATCAACTTTCCCTGTTTCGAGTTGCTGCGCGGGGTCCGGACCCTGTCCGCAGGTGGTCTGCACAGCATTGCCCAGCTGACCGACGGCACTGCCGTTTCCTGGGGTAGCAACTCCTACGGTCAGCTTGGTGATGGCACGACCGTCTCCCGCGTCACTCCGGTGCGGGTGTGTGCGGTGGGGGAAGTTGCGCCCTGCGCCCGGTTCTTGACCGGAGTCAGAACTCTCGAGGCCGGCGATTACCACACCTTGGCGGCGGTGGACAGCGCACGGGCCATCGCCTGGGGTAACAACTCCTACGGTCGGCTTGGTGATGGCACGACCGTCTCCCGCGTCACTCCGGTGCGGGTGTGTGCGATTGGGGAGGTCGCGCCCTGCTCTCGGTTCCTGAACGCGGTGAAGGCCTTGGCGGCCGCAGGGTCCAACAGCATGGCCCTGCTGGGCGACGGCAATGCCGTGGCCTGGGGCGCCAACTGGTCCGGTCAGCTGGGTGACGGCACCAGGGAGCAACGGCTCACTCCCGTACGGGTTTGTGCCCTGGGTGAGGTCGCGCCCTGCACCCGGTTTCTGTACGGGATCCGGCACATCGCGGGCGGCGACAGCCACGGCATCGCGCAGCTCAGTAGCGGTGGTGTCCTGGCCTGGGGCTACAACGGGACCGGCCAACTCGGTGATGGCACCACTGCCAGGCGCCTGACACCGGTGCGGGTGTGTGCGGTGGGGCAGGTCGCGCCCTGCACGAAGTACTTGTCCTTGATCAGAGCTGTCTCCACCAGCTACCAACATAACCTGGCGCTACAGCCGGACTACACCGTGGCGGCTTGGGGCTGGAACGAGTTCGGCCACATCGGCAACGGCACTTTCGGTATAGAACTGATCCCGGTGCAGGTTCTCGCGCCCAGGCCAGCGCTCCGCTGACCGCCTGGCCAGGCTGGACGGAGGAGCCTCCCCTCACACGGTTACCGGCGCTGTGCCCACCGTCGGATCACGCCTGGTCAGGCCG
Source organism: Solwaraspora sp. WMMB762 (assembly GCF_049179115.1). Taxonomy (NCBI): domain Bacteria; kingdom Bacillati; phylum Actinomycetota; class Actinomycetes; order Micromonosporales; family Micromonosporaceae; genus Solwaraspora; species Solwaraspora sp. WMMB762. The sequence goes on along the minus strand of NZ_JBMHMD010000001.1, from coordinate 4,463,673 downwards.
CCCAGACGAGACAGAACGGGTGGCCGGCGGGGTCGGCGTAGACGCGCCAGTCGGGGCCGGCGCCGTCGAGTCGGGTGGCACCGATGGCGAGGGCGGCCCGTTCGGCCGTGTCGACGTCCTGGACCTGCACGTCGAGGTGGATCTGCTGCGGGTACGCCGGGTCCGGCCAGCGGGGTGCGGCGTACTGCTCGACCTGCTGAAACAGGACTGGCTGCGCGCCCTGTTCGCCGATCATGGCGATGCCGTCCCCCTCGTAGGTCACCGGTTTGCCGAGCAGTCCCGCGTAGAAGTGGCTCAGCTCCTTGGCGTCGGGGCAGTCGAGCATGACGCCCGCCAAGGTGGTGCGCGGCTCGTCGGCTTTTAGACACAGGCAGAACGGGTGGCCGGCCGGGTCGGCGAGGGTGTGCCACCGTTCGTTTCGTTGCAACAAGCTGGCACCGAGCTGCTGGGCGTGGTCGGCCGCCGCGTCGATGTCCGACACCTGGAAGTCGAGGTGGGCCTGCTGCGGCCGGTCCTGGCCGGGCCAGTTCGGCGGTACGTGGTCGACCGCCTGTTGCAGCCCGATCTGCCAGCTGTCTTCGGTGACGAGGGTGATCCAGTCGTCGTCATCGTCGCCGGTGGGGCGGCGTTGCCAGCCGGCGAGCTGTTCGTAGAAGGTGGCCAGGCGGTCGATGTCCGGCGCGTCGATCGCCACGGCCCGCAGTGAGCCGACCGCCTGCCGGTCTGGTCCGGTGGTCATGGCCTGATCCTGCCGACCCCGGCGCCGGCCCGCCACCGGAATTCGGCGTCGACGGTCGTCCTGACCGCAAACATAGGTAGCAAATCCGAGAGATCTTCATGAAGACGACAGCGGACAGTGACGCCTGCGTATCAGGCGCTCCGTACGCTGGGTGGCGAGACTTCCCTGACAATGTCGTAACGCTGCATTGTCGCGTCGATGGCATACCACCAGCGGCAGTGCCGATTCCGTACGGCCAGGGCGCTGACAGGCGCGTCCGTGCGAGCGCTGCCGAAGCTTCACACGGTGACGACATCGGTTCTCGGCTCGTCGATCCAGAGGGACCACCGTCCGGCTGAGACCAACAAACCGTCCACAGACGATACGAGCAACGTTATCCTATGTTTCCGAGTATGCTAACTCCTATGAACGCCGATGTGTTGCTCGCCCGATGCGAACGCAGCGCGAATCTGTATGGCCTCCGGATTGAAGAACGGTCCGACGCCTGGTATGCGACATGGGCCTTCGCGCTCGACCAGCATCGCGCCGGTCGGGAGAAGTATGGCAACGCGGTGATCTACGCGCTTCTGCGTCTCGATGAAGGCTTCCCGGGTTGCCCACACTGCGAAGCGGGATCCTTCGTCAAGTGTGGGCAATGCGCTCGTCTGACCTGTTGGGACGGCGACGCGCGTGTGTGGCGCTGCCGGTGGTCGCCGTGCCGGTCCAGCGGAGTGCCTTCCGGCCAGATCGAGAGCTTCCACCAGCACGGCGACGTCTAACCCTTCGGTGAGGTGGGCTACGCCTCGATTGTGCCTTCTACCTCCCCGAAGTCGATCTTCGTTCCAGGGATGAGGCTGACCGACTGCCCGGTCGCGACCGCCTGGTGAGCCTTACCGGGCACCTGTGCGAGCCACTGGGTGTGGCTGGTGTTCCTCAGGCCGAGAATGCTCTTGGTCGGGTGTTGCGCGACCTCGGCGCAGGCCGGGCCGCCGGCCGCAGGGTCACCGATCTTCGTCAGGTGATGGGCGTACAGCTTCGTGGTCCGGTTCAGAACGATCAGGCGGCTTCGCCCGATGACCAGTCGAACTGGGGGCCGAAACCGTTGTCGGCAGCGCCAGCAGGCGATCTCATGGGGACGCGTCACACAGACAAAGTTCTGGCCCTTGCAGGAGGCACACTCGACCATCGCATCCGCAACCGCCGTCAGAGCCGACTGCCATTCACCGAATGACGGCCGACGGCCGGGGTCGTTGATTCCTTCGGTGAAGACCCGAACGAACACCGTGCGGAGGACTTCGGGGTACAACTTCCAGAACACGGGTGCGTTGAGGTGCACGCCCGGCACCGGACGGTTTGACGAGTCGGACGGGTCGAAGATGAACACCGGGTGTGTGCCGTAGATCCGTCGCATCGCGGCCTCGTCAAACACGTGGATGCGCGCCTCGGCCTTACCCTGCAGCGGGTGGTCGTTCATGAGCAACAGGAACAACAGGACCGCCATCGAGAAGCTGTCGGTCAGGGGAGACGGCTTCCTCTCCTGACGAACGATCTCGGGCGCCATGAACCGCGCGGTGCCGAGCACATGTGGTTTGGCCCGGGAGGATGCGACATTGTCGTTGTCGCAGATGAGGACCTCTCCGGTCTTCGGGTCGATGAAGAGGTTCCCGTCCGAGATGTCGCAGTAAAACAGACCCTTGGCCTGGAGCGCCTTGAACGCCGATACCGTGTGGCTGGCAGCCTGGACCAGCTCGCTGAACCGGATGCCCACCTTGCGGCCCAGCACCATCGGGAGGCCGACGAAGCTCGGTGGCCGCAGCCGCATCACGTAGCCGAACTCGTGACCCTTCGTGACGATGTCATCGGGCCACAGGAAGTGCGCGGACGGGGCTTTCTCCTCGACCAGAGCCGTGATGCTCTCCCGCAGCTCCCGTCGTTGACTCGCCGGGTGGAACCACTTCACCGCGACCTTGCCGCCGTCGGCCAGTCGTGCCTCGTGGACCGTACCCTGTCCGCCGGTCCCCAGCAGCTTGCTGATGGTGACCGGATTTCCCATTGAGCTGTCGAGTTTGTCGCCTGGCTTCAGCATGTTGTCTCGGTCCCGTCTCGCCTGTCACTTTCGAACCAGCTGAACTTTGTCACCTGCGGCCGTCCATGGCGCTCGATCGGACCATCGGTCGCCCACGCCATGGCCACCGACATGTCATCGCCGCTTCCTTGCCTCGACATCTCTGGCAGCCAGCGCTCCAGGTCCGCCGACAGGTCTGCGGTCCCCAGCGCTCGCTTGGCGATGTCGGCGCAGAACTGGAAAAATCCCGCTTGGTTCTCGAACGAATTCGGCACACCGTCGGTAACCAAGATGACCGCGGACGGAACGTTTCCTGGTACCACCGGTACCGTACCCGCGCTGATCCGGTACCTCGCATTGTCGTCGCAGAGCGACGGCGTCGCGTTCGCGATCGCCTCCGCCTGCGGTGGACACAGGTAGCTCGGCTCACCGCCGGTGATCGTCACCATGGCCCCGTCACCAATTTGTAGCCAGTGGATTGCGTCTGGTCCGATCAGGACCCCCAAAGCCGTCGATCCATACGCTCGGAGGTGCCAGTCGCCGAGCCTCTCGGCGTCCCACTCCTGCGGGCTCAGCCCGTACGCGTCCGGATCTGCGGGCTCCGTCTCGCTGGAGTGAACCGACTCGGCATAGGACTCGAACGCGGCGAACTGATCGTGCAATCTTTGCGCTGCGGCAGGGCCCCGCGTCGCGATTACGTGGTCGATGTAGCGACCGAGCCGAACATCTACCGGGTCCAACTCGAATATCCGGGGCGGATCGGCGATCAGATCGTCGCGTACCCGCGCGTACCAGTTCGCGACGAGAAGGTTCGGAGCCTCGCACCAATCGACTTTCGTACTGGCCATCGTCCTCAGGACAGAGGGTTTCTCTTCGAGGTCCCGATAGGAGGAGAACACCTCTTCCATGGCCGCCACCGCGAACTCAGCACCACGTCGGCTCCGGAAGTGCGCCTCGGAACCGTGACCGTCAGCAACCGCCACCAACGCCCACAACCCGGAGTCCCAGCTCCTGCTGATGCTGTCGTCCTGGCACTCGACGTCGCCTCGGTGATGCGCCGCTCCGGTCACCGACACATTTGTTGCCTGCCAGATCCGCGAGACTCCGTGTGTGCCCAACGCGTCGTCCTCCACTAGACACTTCTTTCGGCTCTCCGCTCACCAGACGGCGTCGGCGTCAGGATCGGCAGGGGGTGGCGGAGGCGGCGGAGTGGGAGTTCCGTCGGACGGAACGCTTACAGTCCGGCTCGCTGGTGCCGACGCCGATTTCAGCACGGTCGTCGAGACATACCTGATGTATTTCACCAGGTCGGGGGAGTTACGTGCCGCCAGCGGTTCGATCTCTTGGTGCCCGATGAATTTACGGAGCGGGTCAAGGTCTGCGTCGCCGCCGATCGCGATGGCTATCCGAAGGGCGCGCTTGCCCCACGGCTCCGCCATCAACGCGTCGCACCCGCTGTCGAAATCGTCGGTCGGCTGCCCGTCCGACACCAGCACCACCACCGGGCGGAGCCCTCGCTCGGGCATGTTGCTGACGGACAGCTCCTTCGCCATCGCCTTCATCGCCGCGCCCATGTCGGTGATGCCGTTGACCGGGACGCCCGTCCAATTGAAGTCTTCGACCGGGACCGGCTTCGGCGTCACCCATTGGTATCCCGTGCTGAAGGTCAGCACGCGAACCTCGACTGCGGCGTACGGATTCTCGGCGGCCGACTCCCGCATCGCGGGCAGGGCCTCACGAATAGCGAAGTTGAGCTGGTCGATCTTGTCCCCGGCCATCGATCCAGACACGTCGAGCACCCAGTAGAAGCGCAGCGGCCGCCTGGATATCGCCCCACCGGGCAGGTCCATCATGGTCAATTTGATCCCTCCCCACTCCCGCGACGATCGCGAAGTGGTGCTTCGTTGTCAACAGCGTTCCGCGCCGAGACGGCCCAGGGGACCGTGCGTCGCGTCGATCATCGGATAAATGTTCACCTCGATAGAGCCGGATTTCCTGCCTTCGCGCGGTCGACCACCCCAGAAGGCGCGGCTCCCCACGACTGCTCCGTCGGCCCGGCTGAAAACGGCCGGCACCTGGGGCAAAATCTCCGTGTTGAACGCGTCCGCGTACCTGGTTCCCTCGTCCGGGGAATCGGCCACGCCGAACGACAGAACAATTCCCGCCCTCCGACCGGCCAGATCAGGCTGCGACGTCCGTTTCTTCACCTGCCGCTCGATGGCGGCCAGGTGGGCATCACGAGCAGCGGACGGCGCCCCAGTCAGCAGAGCGGGATCGGTGTCGATCCGTATGCACACAAAGTCGCTGTCGACACCGGGGGGCGGTTCGGGCAACAGGTTCGTAACCTGCGGCGTCGGTGACGCGCTCGGGGTTGCCGCAGGGGTGGGGGTCGCGACAGCGTTCGGCGTTACGGCGCCGCCGGTCTGGGTCGCGAGGAAAACTACGACGAGGACCAACAGCATGTCGGCGAAGACCCAGCCGACGATGCCGAGAAGTCGCGCCGCATTCGGCGCGGTCGGTGAGGTGCGTGGCTGATGCACAGCGGCCCGCTATCCGATCGGCCGGCGTCGGCGCAGCAGCGACGAGATCCGACCACGACGTGGCGCCCCCCCGCGTCCCGGGTTCGACAGGGCCTCGAGCAGACGCCGGCTGGCGTCGAGGTTCTCCGCCAGCTGACGGTGCACCTGATGCAGGTCCGGCAGGACGTGCGGCGGTGTTTCACGGAGCCGGTCGATTGCCTGCGTCAAGGTCGCCGCAGCGTCTCGTGACGACTGTGCCAGGGTGGCCGCAGTGGCTTCGAGTTCCTGCTCGAACCGGCGGACGGTTTGGCTCGTCAGCTCAAGTTGTGCGCGCATCACCTGTTCGGCCGACGACACCATTTGTTCGGCCGCAGCGGACGTACCACTCATGGCATCCGCCGCCGCTCGGCGTTCGGCGAGTTCCCGATCCAACGTGGCAATCATGGCGCCGCCCAGCTTCTCCATCTCACCCGGCAGCTTGGTGAGGGTCTTGAGTAACGCGGCTTCGGTGGCGTCGGCAAGCTTGGCGGTCCTCTTGGCCGCCGCTGCCGCCGCCAGTGGAACGTCGATGACGTGGCCCAGATCCCGTACGAGCACTTCTTGGCGTTCGTACAGGCTGTCGAGCTTTGCGCCCACGCTCTTGACGGCCCCCAGTACGTCGACGACGTCCTTCTGCAGCGCCGGCAACCGGCTATTCATGGTGGTGGCGCCGGAGAGGAGCGACTGCACGGTGGTTTCGAACGTGCCGGTCGCGGCGGCGATCGAGGTGATGTGGGCTTGGAGGCCGTCGGCGCTTCCGGCGACCACGCTCCCCGCGTTCGCCATGGCTCCGGACGCGCGGACGAGATCTTCCACGTTCTGCTTTCCGTGCGCGACAGTGGCCACGATCTCCGACTGCGCTTCCCGGAGATGCTGCAACGTCTGCTCGTAGAGCGGAACGATGCCGGACAGACTCTCCAGGTGCTGCTTGTGCAGGACGTCCACCCGGTCGCTGAACTGCGCGGCGGTCTGGAGATGGTCGTGCAGTTGATTGCGGATCAAAGGCAGCTGCTCGGTGACATCGCTCATCGAATCGACCAGAGACCGTGCCGTGTCGTCGAATCTCCCTGCGGTCGCGCCGATGGACGCCATGTTCGTTGTCAGCTCGCCGACACCGTCGGCGACCCCCTTCGCCGCGTTGGCGAGACCGCCGGTGGCTGCCGTCAGGGCGGTGGAGCTCGCCCTCCCGGCTTCCGCCGAGGCGACGAGTTCCTTCTGTGCGGCGACCAGACTTCGCAGGGTCTCCTGCAACGCAGGCGCCAGCTGGTTGAGCTCCACCAACAGGCGGTCCGGCCGGCTGTCCGCCTGTTCACTCACGGCCAACGCCGCCTCGGTGGCGACTGAGCGTAGCTGCCTGACGATGTCTCGGCGAACCGTGTCGTTCTCGTGGTCCGCGCGTCGCTGCAGCCATCCGCCGGATCCGAAGAGGACCACGACCACGGCGATCGCGATGAGATCGAAGAGCGCAACGACGTCAAGAGTGACCCAGGTCCGATGGCCGAATCCCTGGGTCCACATCTGGAGAAACGACGCGTCCTGAAACCTCGCTTGCTCCTCCTGCGGGGCATTCAACAGGCCTCGGTACGCGTGTACGGCAAAGAATATGCCGCCCCACGTGAACAGAAGCGGAAGGAACAGGGCCAGGGTCCGAAAGAGGTCAAGCACCTCTAGCCGCCGGGTGGCCGTGGCGGACCTGGCGACGACGACCTCGTCCGGATCGAGCTGCCGCAGGATGTCCACGTTGGCCCAGCGTTGGATCTCACCGGCCCGGAAATCCGTCGCCAGGCGATCGAGGATAGTGGCGAGATTGCTACAGGCCGGCTCTTTCGCGAGCTTGTCCAGCTCGCTGGCGATGTCAGCCAAAGATTTCATGGTATGCCGATCGAATCCGAATTTCTGGAGTCACGCGTGGAGCTTTCTTGGTCGCTCGTGGCCCGAAGGTACGCGAGCTCCACGATTTGATAAACAAACGGCTCGGTTCGGGCCGTCCAGTGCCCGCCGGTCCGTCCAACGTATGATGACCGGACTGTGGCGGCCGGCCTCAGGAACAGCGCCACAGGCCAGCCCTAGCGAGCTGGCCAGCCGGCCCTAAAGCTCGCGTACGGCCGGTCGGGCACTCAAGCGAGTGAGGACAGTGTTGATCATGCGCAGCGTCAGCCTTCCTTTCCACCGCAGCAGGACGGTGCGCCGATACGGCGCTCATCCGACGTCACACAGTAACGGCAAGGGTGGCATGCCGGATGCCTACAGACAGGCGACGATGACTGGCTGAACGGACATGCCGCCGACGCTCGATCGGTTGTACGCGCAGGATGACGTACATCGCCGCTGCGTCGACCAGTGAGCTGGTCTCAGCGACGCGAATGTGTTGATTAGTGCGACACGGATGAAGCCGTGAAGCCGGATGCGAGGAACCCGAACCGGCACCGCGCCTGACCTGCTTTCGCACGCGCTGATGGTGCTCGTCTGGTTTCGCAAGGGCGAGGACACCGCGCTGCTCGCCACCGGCTTCGGCGTCTCTTGGGCGACCGCCTACCAGTACCTGACCGAGGGCCTCACGGTCCTCACTGCACAGACCACTGACCTGCACATCGTCCTGAACCGGGCCGCCACCGAGCTGAACCTGCCCACCCTGGCCGACTCCGGCTACGAGAACGCAGGCCAGGGCGTCAAGACCCCGATCAAGCAACTCTCCGATGGCAGCCGGCTTGCCCGCGACAACCGCTGCTACAACCAACTGCTACGCGGTTAGCGGTGGTAGGGCGAACGCGGCTTCGTCATCCTGATTGGACGCTGGAGGACGCTACGTCAGATCACCGGCCCACGCAAGTCGGCGACGTCGTCACGGTACGGTTGTTGACGGCGGTCGCTATGGCAGGGCCGAGTTCCGTACGGCGGGCACGCGGGTTCGGGAGGCGGCGCGATGAGTCCGACGGTGGGCGACAACGTAGGGCGGCTACGTCGACTCAGGGGACTCACTCAGGAGCAGTTGGCTGAGGCCGCCGGGCTCGCGATCGAGACGATCCAGAAGCTGGAGCAGAACAAGCCGGGATCACCACGGATGTCGACCTTGCGAGCGATCGCCGCTGCGCTTGCCGTGCCGACCTCCGTACTGGTCGGGCCTCGTGTCGCCAGCTCGGCGGCCGGTGCCGGGACCGATGACGACGAGATCGCGGTTGGCCTGCTACGGCGGGCGCTGACTCCGGCCCGTGGCTTGAGCGGGATGACCGTCGGTGGTGTCTCGACAGATCCGCCAACAGTGCGAGAACTGCAGATGTCGATTGCCGGGATTGACCGGATCTACCATGGTGACGACTACGCCAGCGCGCTGGCCCGGCTGCCGGTGCTGATCGGTGAGGCGCGCAGCCTTGTCGATGCGAACTCCGGCGACCAGCGGGCTGCTGGCGCGGGGCAGCTCGCTCAGGCGTACCAGATCGCCGGGACGGCGTTGATCCAGCTCCGGCGTTTCGATCTTGCCTATCATGCGCTGAGTCTCGCGCTCGATGTCGCGGACGAGTCCGGAGACGAACTGATCGCCGCGTCAGTCGTCACCACGATGTGTTGGCTGTTCCTTCGGCAGGGCCGGTTCGACGAGGCAGAGCGGTTGGCCCTCGCCACGGCGGACGCGATCGAGCCACGTTTTTCCCGTACGGACCCGACCCGGTTGGCGGTCTGGGGCTGGCTCATGCTGCGTGGGTCGGCTGCCGCGATCCGTGATGGTCGCGCCAACGACGCCGGAGAAATGCTCGACGCCGCCGGTGCGGCGGCGGTCCGGATCGGCGAGCAGCTACCGGCAGACGTGGCTCTCCGCATGCCGGTGACCATGGGTGCCTTCTGTCCGGTGACCGTGGAGATGAAGCGGGTGGAGATGTCGGTCGTAGCGGGCGACCCCGTCACGGCGCTCGCGCTGGCGGGGCGCGTACCTCCGGGGAGCGGCCGGGCCACGTCGGACAACCGGAATCGCCACCAACTCGACCGTGCCTGGGCCAACGCCGAGCGCGGCGACTTGGTCGAAGCGACACGCATCCTGTCCGGGCTCCGAGCGGTATCGCCCACCTGGTTGCGACATCAGCGGTACGCCCGGGACATCGTCACCACGATCCTTACCCGCCGCCGTCGGCCGGTAAGTCAGGAACTGGCCGCGCTGGCTGACCTGCTGGGCTCGGGTTCCTGAGCGTCTTGCACAAATTGTGCCTGCGCCGCTGTGGGCGGCGAGCGAAGTCGTACGCCGCGTACCAGTTGCCGTCCGACCCATCAGAAAAGACGTACGCCCGATGCGTTCACTGCGTGTAGTCGGTGGATGAGTATCTAGTCAGGACAGCGCGAGAGCTGATCGGGTGGGCGGTGATTGTCGAGATGGTTGATGACCTGGTGATGCCGGTCAGTCTTCCTGCTGGGTCGGGCGGTGGGTGCGGATCCACTCGGCGACCTCGTCGCGGTCCCAGATCCGCATCCGGCCGGAGGCGACGAGTGCGACTGGTGCCGGGAAGCTCGCCCGGTTGGTGATCTCGGTGGCGCGGGTGCGCGATACGCCGCCGAGCATCTCGGCGACGTCGGACAGCGCGACCAGCTTCACAAGGTCAAGCTATGCACCTTGCCTCCGTGAAGATTGCCAGTTGCAAGGTTGACGGTGCGCACGTTGCAGGGGATGCTGATGAGGCGAAACCGCCGGTGCCCTTCGTGGGTGTGCCGGCAGGGCGACGCCGTGGGCTTGATCGATTGCGTGGCGAGGAAAACGATCTTGAGAAGGAGGGAAAAGCAGTGATCGTCGAGATGATTCGTGAGCTGGCGGTGCGGTGGCGGGAGTGGCGGGACGGGCGGTCGGCGGCGTCGAAGCGCCTGGCCCGGCTCGACCAGGAGCGGGCGGCGGCCAGGCAGCGGCGGTTGGCAGGCAACCGTGGGCACCGCTGGTCGTCCGAGCCGACGATGCTCACTCCGACGCTGCGTCCGCTGATGACCTACGGCCAGATGGTCGGCTACCGCGTACCGGCAGGGTTGTGATCCTGGTGGACGACGGTGCTGGCGAGTCGGGTCCGAACGCCGACGCCGACGACGCCTACTCCACCCGCGAGTGCGAAACCGACGAAGCGGCCGAGGTGGCTCTCACGCTGCGGTGGAGTTTCGAGGATCTGAAGGCCGAGCACGGTGAGGCCGGTGCCCGCCGGATCCTCGCCGAGGTCCTTGCCCGGTGGCAGGCCAACGGCGGCGAGCCCGTGGCGTTCGACGACTGACGACGGGTGACCGCGTCGGGATTCTTGGGAGAGGGACGGATCGATGTGGGACATCGGGGCGCTGTTCAGCGCGGCGCTGCTGGGCTTCTGCGCCGGGCTGTGGTCGTTCAAGGTGAAGTCGCGGTGGTGTCCGGACTGTGGGCGTACGACGTATCCATTGGCGGATCGGCGTGGCGGGTAGTAGTCGGCTGCTCCGTGCGCCCGAGCCGAGGCCGGGTGACGTCCTGGTCGTCGGTGGTGAGGCCAGTGTGCAGTTCGCTGGTGAGCGCAGGCTGCGGTTTCGGGTCATCTCGGTCGACCCCAAGCCGACGTACGAGGGCTGGCTCTGGGTCACGGGTTATGTGATCGACAAATCCGGTGATGCCGCCGAGCGGCGGGAGATATTCGTGCAACGTGATGGCCTTTATCGTCTGCCCCGGCACGACGGGTCGTAACCCTGCCCGGCGGCCGGGTCGGGCGATGGTCAGGCGGCACGGTTGTAGACCGTGATCGTCAGGTTGATCGAGCTGAATACGGTGTATCCCATCCGGACGTCTTCGCGGTTGAACCGCACTGAGGCGAAGCGGTCTTCGTTGGTGATCGCGCAGGTGTACCTGGTCTCGGGCAGGTCCTCGTCGAGCGTCAGTTCGTACTGCGCCGTCGCCTGCTGGCAGAGATCAGGGCCGTCACCGGTGGCTTCCCGTAGCTCGGCGTTGTTGATCGCTTCGAGGCCGATGGTGCTGAACCGAAGATCGGCCCGGCCCGTCTCGTCGTAGCCCGCGACGTCCCAGTCCGGCGCGAGTGAGTCGAGGTCGATCTCCGTTCTCGCGGAGAGGGGGACGACGGTTTCTGCCCGGTGCACCGTCACCGATGTGCCGCCGGGCGCGGGATCCGGTCCGCCGGCGGTGGGCGACGAACCCGACGAACCCGACGCAGTGGTCCTGGTCGGGCCCAGTGCCGGCGCGGCGACGTCCGGTGCCGCGACGTCCGGTGTGGCGCCCGGACGCACCGACCAGCCGAAGACGCCGGCCCCGATCAGCGCCAGCGCCAGTGCACCGGTGAAACCAAAGCGAGGGCCGCCGGCCGTACGCCATCTGAAAGCGAGCGCGACCCCGCCGACGAGCAGGCTGCCCGCGATGAGCCGCAGCCCAGCGGTGGGATGCTCGGTGAAGAAGGACGCGACACCGGCGATCGACCCGGCCAAAGCCGCTGCCTGAATGAGGCGGTCGACCCAGTTGATCTTTTGCCGAGGTGTGGTCGGATCGGTACGCGGCGACGGTGGATCCACGGTGGCCGACACAGCCCCAGGGTATCAATTTCGGCAGATCGGTACGTCCGGATAGACGACTGGTTTGTCGTAGAGGAGCTTGCTGTCGCCGACGCCACCCTCCTTGGGGATGGGCTTGGCGTTGAACAATTGCAGGAATGTGTTGATCACCGCGGCCAGTCCCGCCGGGATGGTGTAGCCAACGCCGTACGACGCCCAGAGGCCGAGCTGGGCGCTGCGGCACAGTGCGATTGGCGCGCCGAGTGCGGAGCCGATGGTCATCCCGAGGGTGAGGGTCAACTCGAAGTACAGCCCGGCGATGAAGCCGAGCGCGCCGAGCCCGACGTGGAACTTGGCGTGGTAGTCGAGCCATACGCCGTTCACGCCGACCGAGATGCCGGAGATCGAGTCGATCAGGCTCTGGTCGACGCTGATCGAGTTCGGTGCCCGTACGCCGAACGAGCCGTTGGCGTAGCCGAAGCCGATCGACTGGCTCAGCGCCCACTCGCCGGTGGCACTGATGTTGCCGTCCTTGGCACCGAACGCCGTGTTCACCCCGATGACCTGGGTCACCGTCGCGGAGAACGGCACGCCCAGCACTTCGCCGATCGGGACGCTGAAGTCGACCGGGATCGGGATGCGGGGGTCGATGTTGCGGCCGGTCGACGTCGTCGCTTCGATCTCCACCCGCAACGCGGCGGCCCCGTTCACCATGAATTCGGCCCGGGTCACCGTCGCTCCCCGGATCTCCAGATGGAAGCCGGCGGTCGGTGCGGTCATCTTGAGGATGACCTTGCCGAGCAGGCGCACTCCGTTGCTGTCGTAGGTGAAGCTGGCGCCGACCCCGTCGGAGCAGCAGATCGGCGTGGCGGCCAGCCGGCCGACCCTGGCGGCCGCCGGCACCGTGAGACCGCCACCGCCACCGCCACCGCCACCGACCGCACCGCCACCTCCGACGCCGCCGCTGTCGTCGCCGGACTCCGCCCAGTTGGCCGCCGCGTCCGGCATCGGGACCGCAGCCGTCAACGGGACCGGTTCGGCACTGGTGAAGGTGCCGTCCCGGATCACCTCGGTGATGTCCACCGGGCCGAGGGCCACGGCCAAATCGTCGCCGTCGCGCCGGACGTCGACCACCCGGCCCACCGCCCGTCCGGTGAGGAACATGACCTTGCCCGGGGCGAGCCGGTCGGCGTTCTTCGCCGCCGGGTCGATGCGCCAGGTGAAGATGTCCGCGGCGACCGAGCGGACCGCGTCCGCGCCGCCGCCGACGAACACCACGTCCGGTTGGTAGGTGACGTCCGGGTGCGGCGTCGGTGCGGCACCGTACCGCTGCACGGCCTCGGCATTCACCGGCGATGCCGCGTCCGGCTGCGGACCGTCCGCCGGGCCCGCGCCGCCGCAGGCCGACACCGCCAGGAGTACGGCGACGGCCGACCCGATCAGCCGCCGGGAGTTGGTGAAGCGTGATCCCATGACCGACACCCTTCGGGTGAGCCGATGACGGTGGAAGATGGACGGTGGTCAGAGCCGGCCGGCGACGACGCGGGCGAGGTCTTCGAGCGCCTGCCGGTTCTCGGCGGGATCGTTGAGCCGCACCAACCGGATCGAGACCCACTGGCCGGAGATGTGGACGTACACGCTGTCGTCTTCGGCGTATGCCTCGTCGCCGACGCCGGGCAGCTCACGGAATTCGTGCCCGAGCTCCCGGTTGATGTCGAGCATCTTCTTGGCGCCGGGTCCGACGAAGACCTCCACCTGAGCCGTCGGCCCCGTCGGTGGCGAGGTGAACGTGCAGGTCGCTTCGACCTGTCGGGGCGCGTCGAGTGGCGTGCCGGCCAACTGCTCCGCTTCCTGCTGGGTCACCAGGTCACAGGGGTTGATCACGGCCGGCGCGGCCGGCGGGTCGGTCTCCGTACTCGCTGGTGGAGCCTGGCCGGTCGCGGCGCTGTCGTCCGGAAAACCGGTCGGCAGTCCGGTCGAGGTCCCCGCGGTCGACATCCGGCTCCTGATCAGCCCGATCAGCTCGACGGCGACGTCCCGGTCGTCGTCGGGGGCGACGACCTGGACCTCACAGGCCCGGTCGTCGACGATGAACTCGGCGAAGCCGCCGGGAGCGAACCGGATCCCGTCCGGGCCGGGTTCGGTCTCGCCGTACGCCGATTCGGCGGGCAGCTCACCGGAGGCGGCCGTCCCTGGGCTGCCGATGCTGACCGTCACGGAGTGGTAGGTGTCGGGGTTCTCCCACACGCAGACGCTTTCGCCGAGGCCGTCGCCGGGCCCGCCGCCGTCGTGTGCGCCGATGATCGGGGTGACCTCGTCGGCGGTGAGCAGCGTGCAGGCGTCGACCGGCGGTGGCGACTCGTCGCCGGGCTGCCCGCCCGCCGGCTGGCTGGCCGACCCGGCCGGCTGACCGCCGGGGTCGGCCGGTTGTGTGGTGCCGCCCGGCGAGCAGGCGGCGGCCGTCACGACCAGCAGCGCCGTCGTGAGGCCGAAGAGGCCGGACAGAAGCTGGCGAGGCGGCCCGGGGTGCGTACGGCGCGCGGCGCCGACGCGTGGTCCTGGCATGGCTGACCCTTTCGTCGCAGCGGGAAGCCGCCCCGGTCGGGACCGTGCTGGCGGTCCGACGCCGGTCAGGCTGCTCTGAGCATATTCAATAGACACCAGCTAGTCCAGAGACGCTGTCTAGTTAATAACTTGGTAGGGTGACGGAGCTATGGCAGCCGACAACGAGACCAGGCCGACCCGGAAATACCGATCAGCGGTACGCGAGGAGAACGCCCGCCGGACCCGACGGGCGATCGTCGACGCAGCCCGGGACCTCTTCGTCGAACGCGGCTACGCCGGTGCCTCGCTCGCCGACGTCGCCGTCGTGGCCGGTGTCGCCCGCCCCACCGTCTTCGCCGCCTTCGGCTCCAAACCGGCCCTGCTGCGACAGGTCCTCGACGAGGCCCTCGCTGGCGATGACGAACCGGTGCCGGTCGTCGAGCGGCCCTGGTTCCAGCCGGTGCGGCTCGCCGACACCGCCGAAGGTGTCCTCGACGCGTACGCGGAGGTGTGCCGGCTGATCGGCGGCCGGACGGCACGAATCTTCGAGACCGTACGGCAGGCGGCCGACGACGCCGAAGAGGTCGCCCAGGTCTGGGAGACGCTGCTGCGTAACCGCCGGATCGGCGCCACCGGCGTGGTCGCGCGACTGCGCGACCTGGGACCGCTGCGGTACGGATCCGACCTCGACCGGTCGGTGGATCTCGTCTGGTTCTACAACGACCCGGCGCACTACGCCAGCCTGGTGCTGCGCTGCGGCTGGAACGAGACCGACTTCCGGGACTGGCTGGCCAGCCAGCTGAAACACGCGGTCCTGCCGGCCCGGTGACCCTCTTCCGTCGCCCCTGCTCCGGGTGACTCTTAACGAACTCTCATCAGGCTCTCGTCAGGCTTCCACCCGCTTCGGGTGGAATTTGTCGGTCGAGATCGAGGTTGAGCGGGCCGTCTCTGTGAGCTGCTTCACCTTCTGACCGATCGGTCAGGGTTTCTGGGTTCGCTCCGGCATCCTTGGTCGCGGCAGGTGACCTGAGGAGAGGAGGTGGGCAAGGTGACGCAGACCGGCCGGGGCGGCGCAGCGCGGCCCGAGCTACGCGAACAGATCCTCGACGTGGCCGCCCAGCGCTTCGCGGTGGTCGGCTTCCGGGGCGCCTCCCTTCAGGACATCGCCGCCGAGGTGGGCTGCGCCAAGGCGTCCCTGCTCTACCACTTCGACAGCAAGGACGCGATCCTCGCCGCCCTGATGAACCCGGCGGTCGCCAGCCTGGCCCAACTCGACCGGCAACTGGCCGGACTCGACGACGAGACCGCCCGCCGTACCGCGATCGACGGCTTCATCGAACTCTGCCTTCGCTACCAGCGGCAGATCGCGGTGCTCTACGCCGAGATCCCGCAGATGCTGCACCAACCCGCCTTCTGCGACCTGGAACAGATGATCGACCGGCTGCTCGACGCCCTCACCGGCCGGTCCGGGCGCATGGAGGACCGGTTCGCCGCCCTGGTGGTGCTGGCCGGGGTCGCCGCCGCCAGCTCCAAACACCTCGACCTCGACGCCGACCGGCTCCGCCCGCTGCTGGGCCAGGTGATCGACCGGACCCTCGGCGAACCGGGCTCGACGCGCAACCGAGACCTGACGCCAGCTGAGGGCCCGAAGCCCGGCGCCAGCTGAAACCCGAAGTTCCGTAACGACCGACACGACAGAGGATGCCGCATGGCCACCCTGCTATACCGGCTCGGCCGGACCGCCTTTCGCAAGCGACACCTGGTCGTTTCGATCTGGTTGATCGCCCTGGTGGGTCTCGGTGCCGCCGCGCTCGCCTTCCGTGGGCCGACCGCCAGCGACTTCAACATCCCCGGCACCGAATCCCAGGAGGCGTTGGAGCTGCTCCAGGAGCAGTTCCCGGAGGCCAGCGGGGCCGGCGGCACGATCGTGATCGCCGCGCCGGAGGGCGAGCAGCTCACCACCCCCGAAGGCCAGGCCGCCGTCCTGCAGGTGGTCGGCGAAGCCAACCAGATCCCCGGCGTGATCGCCGCGCTCGACCCGTTCCAGACCGGAAGCGTGTCACCCGACGGCCGGTTCGCCCTGGTCAACGTCCAGTTCGCCGAGCCGAACGACGAGGTCAGTGACGAATCGCGGGAAGCGTACGAAGCGGTCGGCGGCCCGGCCCGCGACGCCGGCTTCCAGGTGGCACACGGCGGCGAGGTGATGACCACCGAGCCGCACGTCGGTTCCCAGGAGGGCATCGGCGTGGCGATCGCACTGGTCGTCCTGATCATCACCTTCGGCTCGTTGGTCGCCGCCGGCATGACGATGCTGAACGCGCTGATCGGCGTCGGCGCCGGAATGGCCGGCCTGTTCGCGCTGAGCAGCGTCATCGACCTCACCTCCACCGCTCCGGTGCTGGCGCTGATGCTCGGCCTGGCCGTCGGCATCGACTACTCACTGTTCATCACCTCCCGGCACCGGCAGCACATGCTCGAAGGCCTGGAGCCGGAGGAGGCGGCCGCCCGCGCCGTAGCAACCGCAGGCTCCGCGGTGGTGTTCGCCGGCGCCACCGTGGTCATCGCCCTCGCCGGCCTCTCCGTCGTCGGCATCCCCTTCCTGACCGTCATGGGTCTGGCCGCCGCCGGCACGGTCAGCGTCGCCGTCCTGGTCGCGATCACCCTGCAGCCGGCGCTGCTCGGCTACGCCGGCCGCCGGGTGCTGCCGCGCGGCAAGCGGGCCGTCGACCCGGCCGAGGCACCGGCCAGCCACGAGAACCAGGAGTCCTTCGGGTTCCGCTGGGCCCGACTGATGGTGAAGCTGCGGATCCCGGTGATCGTGCTCGGCGTCGCCGGCCTCGGTGCCCTGGCGATCCCCGCCGCCGACATGCGGATCTCCCTGCCCGACGCCAGCACCGCCCCGCTGGGCAGCAGTGCACGGACCGCGTCCGACCTGACCACCGAAGGATTCGGGCCCGGCTTCAACGGTCGGCTGATCATGGTCGTCTCCGGTGACTCGGCGGAGGCCACCACCACCGCCGCCGGTCAGGTCACCGGTACGGTGCAGAGCCTCGACGGCGTACTGATGGTCGCGCCGCCGCAGCCCAGCGGGGACGGGCAGACCGCGATCCTGGCGGTCATCCCGGCGACCGGCCCCACCGAGGCCGAGACCGAGGAACTCGTCGAGCGGATCCGTGAGGAGATCGCCGTACTCGGGCTGGCTCCGGACGACGACGGTCCTGCGGCCGTGGCGTTGACCGGTGTCACCGCCGTCGGCATCGACGTCTCCGACAAGCTCGCCGACGCGATGCCGGTCTACCTGCTGCTGGTCGTCGGGCTGTCGATCCTGCTGCTGATGCTGGTGTTCCGGTCGATCCTGGTGCCGGTGAAGGCCGCCGCCGGGTTCCTGCTGACCGTCGGCGCGGCGTTCGGCATCACCGTCGCGGTCTTCCAGTGGGGGTGGCTCGCCGACCTGGTCGGCCTGGACACCCCCGGCCCGCTGGTCAGCTTCCTACCGATCCTGCTGATCGGCATCCTTTTCGGCCTGGCCATGGACTACGAGGTCTTCCTGGTCTCCCGGATGCGGGAGGACTTCGTCCACGGCGACACCGCGGTGCAGGCGACCATCAACGGGATGGGGCACGGTGCCCGGGTGGTCACCGCCGCCGCGCTGATCATGATCTCGGTCTTCGGCGGCTTCATCCTGGTCGACGACCCGGTGATCAAGTCGATGGGCTTCGCGCTGGCGATCGGTGTCCTGATCGACGCGTTCGTGGTACGGATGACCATCGTCCCGGCGGTGATGTCGCTGCTCGGCCGGGCGGCGTGGTGGCTGCCGGGCTTCCTGAGCCGGATCATGCCCAACGTGGACATCGAAGGCGAGCAGCTGCGGGTCCGGCTGGCCGCGCGGCGCGACGCCGAGCTGGTCGGCAGCGGAGCCGACCGGTCCTGACCCGATTCCACCCGGCATCGGTGCGCTGTGCTGCGTACCGGTGCCGGGTGCGGCAGGATGCCAGTCATGAACCTGGACCGACCGATCGCACCTGATCCGTACGACCTGCTTCCGCCGGTCGACTCGTTCACGTTGACCAGCACCGACCTCTCCGACGGCGGGACGCTGCCGACGGCCCACGTCTTCACCGGGGCCGGCGGGGCGAACCTCTCCCCGCAACTGGCCTGGTCGGGCTTTCCCGCGTCGACCAAGGGGTTCGTGGTGACCTGCTTCGACCCGGACGCGCCGACCGGTAGCGGGTTCTGGCACTGGCTGCTGGTGAACCTGCCGGCGTCGGTGACCGAGCTGGCGCAGGGTGCCGGCGGTGACCCGGAGAAGGCGGCGCCGGGCGCGTTCGGCGTACGCAACGACTTCGGTAACGCCCGGTACGACGGTGCCGCGCCGCCGGCCGGTGACCGGCCGCACCGGTACATCTTCGCGGTGCACGCGCTCGACGTCGAAGGGCTCGATCTCGGCCCGACGGCGACCCCGGCGTACGTCGGCTTCAACCTGGCCTTCCACACCCTCGCCCGGGCGAGGCTGACGGCCACCTACCAGCAGCCGGGCTGACCGTTACCCCCCGCGCGGCCGGTGCCGACCGGCCGCGCGGCGCGCGGTCACGGGCGGATGCAGCAGCCGGGGCAGATCTTCGGGTCGGGCAGGGTGAACGCCAGACAGCAGGTCCGTCGCTGCACGGTGAGTGCTCCGTCCTCGCCGGGCACCAGCTCGATCAGATCGCCGATGTCGAGCGCGTCGAGCAGCGTGCCGATCGTCTCGGCGGACGAGCCGGGCAGCGCGTCGGCCGCCTGCAGCACCGCGTAGGCGATGCCGGAGGAGAGCGAGCCGAGCAGCGTACGCGGGCCGAGCTTCACCCGGCTGTGGATCGCGTCCAGCAGCGGGCTCATGTGCTGGTCGAGCAGGGAGATCCGCAGTACGCGGAGCAGCTCGGCCTCGTCGGCCACGACCAGCACCTCGGGCAGCCCGGCCGCCGCGATCGGGTCGTGCGGCAGCACCGCCACCGGGATCCCGGTGCGCAGGCCGACGTCGACCAGCGGACCGTCGTCGGTCATCCGCAGCAGTACGTCGTCGGCGCGCATCAGCGGCACCCGACGGGCCGACGCCCAGCCGAGTGCGACCGGCAGCGCCACCCAGTAGCTGTACGCCTTCCAGGCGAGGGCCGCGGCGGCGTGCCGCTTCGCCTGCCAGCGCTGGGCGGCCGAGCCGAGCAGCCGGGGCAGTTGGTCGCCGTGGATCAGCTCGGTGGCGGGCAGCCAGCCGGTCTGGTCGTCGACGAGCAGACCGGCGTGCAGTCCGGGCAGGTCGTCGGTGCCGAACGCGGTGCGCAGCGTGGCGGTGATCGGGGCCAGCGGAGCGGCGGCGCGGGCCCGGGGATCGATGACGGCGGTCACGATGAGCAACCGTCGATCGACGCGGTGGCAACCGAGAAGGAGGTGGCGCTCCCGTGGCCAACGGGGTCGCTCGTACCTCGCCTCAACGTTCTCACCTTTCGATCCCTCCGACAGCCGCCGATGGTTCACCCTAGCTTGCTAAGGCTAGGCTAACCAGAGTATCGGCGAAACTTCCAGCCGGGGTGGTGACACTCCGTGGCGGTGGGTGATGGGCAAATTTCACAGAGTGGGCCGATCTGGGCTGTCAAGTGCTCTGTCGGCAACGCGCCAAATCCGACCGGGCGTACGAGTCGGAAAGCAGACTGTGGATCCGGCCTGAGGGGACGCCATGCGATGACCAGCTCGCCCATCGACCGCGCCGCGGACACCTTCGCGGCCGAGCTCGCCCAGTGGCGTCTGGACCGGGCGATGACCAAGAAGCAGCTGGCCGCCCGGATGGGCTTCGATCCGTCGTACATCAGCCACGTCGAAGGCCGCCGGCACCGCCCCACCGAGGACTTCGCCCGCCGGGCCGAAGCGGTGCTCGGCGCCGGCGGCGCGATCTGGCAGCGCTACCAGGAGTACGACGAACTGCGGCACAGCCGCACCAGCACCCCGCCGCGCGACCCGCCGGTACCCGAACAGTGGATGCCACCCGGCACCGGCCTCATCGTGGAGCAGGAGGTGGCCACCCTCGCCTACCGGGACGGCTACTACCACTGCACGATCCGGCGGGCCCTCTACAACGCCGGCACCGACCCGGTCACCCGCTACCTGGTCCGAATTGCCGTCGACCGGTACCCCGACGACCCGGACCGGTCCAACCGGCACCACCGGGAACACCCGCTCACCTTCGTCGAGCTGGACCTGCACGCCTTCTGCGGCACCCCCGGGCACCAGGAGCCGATGCAGTGGCGCAAGAAGCACGACCGGGACGCGTTCAAAGAGGTCTGGCTGCTCTTCGAGAACGCCGACGGCCGGTTCCCGTTGTACCCGGGGCAGCGCACCGGCATCGAGTACACCTACCGGGTCGGCCAGGAGAAGTGGGGGCAGTGGTTCCAACGCGCCGTCCGGCTGCCCACCCGGCAGCTCACCGTACGGCTGGATTTCCCGGAAGCGTTCGACCCCCAGGTGTGGGGGGTCGAGACGTCCCTGTCGGCGGAGGACGCCCCGCTGCGTACGCCGGTGCGCCGGCAGCGGGTGAACGGCCGGTCGGTGCTGGAGTGGTCGACCGACGCCCCGCTGCTCAACGCCCGGTACCGGCTGGAGTGGCGGTTCCGGTCCGGGCCGCCGACCCACACGGGCGGTCAGGCCGGGTCACCGGCCGGGACCGAGCCGCGGCCGGAGCAGCGGGCCAGCGAACGGATGCGGGCCATCGGGATCGTGCAGCGCGGTGCCGAGATGCTCCGGCAGCAGGTGCAGCCGTTCGAACTGCCGGCCGACGAGGCGGTGGCGTTGGACACCGTCGCCCGGCTGCGGGCCATGCTGGCCCGGCTCGACGAACTGCACCCGTTCGGCAAGGGGGTGGGCCTGGCCGCACCGCAGATCGGGCTGCCCTGGGCCGCCGCCCTGGTCCGGCCACCGGAGCCGGGAGCCGAGCCGCTGGTGCTGCTCAACCCGCGGGTCGTCGACGTCGCGGTGGAGACCGACGACCAGTACGAGGGCTGCCTGTCCTACTTCGACGTGCGTGGGCTGGTGCCGCGTCCGCTGCGGATCGACGTCGAACACTCTCGGTTCGACGGCGGCCGGGTGATCACGTCCTTCGACCGGGCGATGGCCCGGCTGGTCGCGCACGAGATCGACCACCTGGAGGGCCGGCTGTACGTCGACCGGATGGCACCGGGGACCAGCCTGGTGCCGGTCGAGGAGTACCGGGACAGCGGCCGGCCCTGGGTGTACTGACCGGGCAAAGCGGTCACACCTCGCCGAAGCTGTCGTAGCGGATGTGCTCGGCCGGGACGTCGAGCTCGGCCAGCCGACGCAGACTGGACCGGACCATGCCGGCCGACCCGGCGACGAAGAAGTCGTGCTCGTACCACGGGCCGTAGCGGGCCAGCACGTCGGCGACCTCGCCGTGCTCCCCGGTCCAGCCCGGGTCGTCCGAGCAGCACGGCACCACGTTCAGCCAGGGGTAGGCGGCGCAGAGCTGGCTCAGCTCGGCCAGGTCGTACAGGTCGTCGCGGGTCCGTCCGCCCAGGTAGACGTGCACCCAGCGGCTGCGGTTGTACCGGGTCAGCTCGTCGATCAGGGCCTTGACCGGGGCGAAACCGACCCCGCCGGCCAGGCAGACGATGTCCCGTGGCGAGTCCCGGTCCAGCACCATGGAGCCCATCGGGGCGGCCACCCGCAGCAGATCGCCGGGGCGGACCCGGCGGACCAGCGCGCTGGACACCCAGCCAGCAGCGGCCGCCCGGACGTGGAACTCCAGTGTGTTGTCCGCCCGGGGCGCGTTCGCGATCGAGTAGCTGCGCCACAGCCTCGGCAGGTAGCGCGGCACCTCGACACTCACGTACTGCCCTGCCTGGTACTCCAGTCGGTACTGCAGCGGCCGGCAGGTCAGCACGGCGACGTCGGTGCCCCGGCGTTCGTGGTCGAGCACCTCAGCGTGCCAGAACGCCGGGTTCGGGTCGCTCTCGGCGCCGATGACCAGGTTGGTGGTGAGCATCTCCAGCGCGGTGCCCCAGGCCTCGTCGTACTCGAAGCTCCACCGGTCACCGGCGACGGTACGCAGCGCCTCCAGCAGCATGCTGCCGAACGCGGCATAGTCCGCAGCTTGCACATGGAACTTGCGGTGGGCCCGGCCGAGTGACTGCAGGTAGTCGGCGAACTGCTCCGGGTCGTCGATCGAGCCGACGGCAGAGACGATAGCTTCGATCAGACAGCGCCGCTGGGTGTCCATCTGCACCGGGAAGAGCTGGCGAAGATCCGGCCGGTCCAGGAACAGTCGGGCGTAGAAGTAGCCCGCCACCTGGTCGTGCTCCTCCTCGACGAGCACCCAGCTCTCCTTCAACAGTTGCGCGAGATTGCTCATCGAGGCCTTCCGTCACCGTGCCGCCACTGACGCCGTATCACTGAGTTCCAGGGTGAGCACTCTTCGTAGCGGGTCGACGTACACGATGTGCGACATTGCCGTGCCGTACCCGCTCGGGCACAGTGGTCCGGTGACGGTCGACCTCGCCGGTACGCCACCACCGGCCAGCAGCAACCCGGACGCCCACCCGGCGGCCCCGCTGCCACCGCGCCTGCTGCGCGCCGAGGTGCTCCTGGTCCTGGGCGTGTCGCTCGGCCAGTCCGCCATCTACGCCCTGGTCACCATCACCGCGCGGCTGACCGCCGACCGGCCGCTCGGCCAGCAGACCGCCACCATGAACGCCTCCCAGTCGGCCCGACCCTGGCTGGACCTGACGTACCAGTTGCTCGGGATCTTCTTCGCCCTCGTGCCGGTCCTGCTGGCGGTCCACCTGCTCAGCCGGGACCGGGCCGACGCCCGGGCCCGGCTCGGACTCGACGCCCGGTCACCACTGCGCGACCTGGCCTGGGGCGCTGCCCTGGCCGCCGCGATCGGGCTGCCCGGACTCGGACTGTTCTGGGCCGCCGCGCTGCTCGGGCTGAACGCCAGCCTGGTCCCGGCCGCGCTGCCACAGCTGTGGTGGACGGTTCCGGTGCTGATCCTGGCCGCCGCGCAGAACGCCATCCTGGAGGAGGTGATCGTGGTCGGCTACCTGATGACCCGGCTGCGGCAGCTCGGCTGGCGGATCGGCGCGGTCATCGCCACCAGCTGCCTGCTGCGCGGCACCTACCACCTCTACCAGGGCTTCGGGGCGTTCGTCGGCAACGTGATCATGGGTGTGGTGCTGTCGCTGTTCTTCCTGCGTACCCGCCGGGTGATGCCGTTGATCATCGCGCACACCCTGCTGGACGTCTTCGCGTTCGTCGGCTACGCGCTGCTGCCCCGCGACTGGTTCAGCTGGCTGTGACCGGTGCGGCCGGCGTGACCGGCCGGTAGTGGGCACTCGCCCGCGCGGCCAGCCGCTCCAGCAGCAGCGTGTCGCCCGACCAGGCGACCAACGCCCGCCCACCGGGCAGGAACCGGGCCGGCAACCGCAGCAGCGCCCACCCGCCGTCGGTCACCCGGCTCACCGCCTCGGTGAACCGCTGCGCGCCGCCGAGCAGCCGCAACGCCGGATCCTCGTCGTCGGCCGCCGGCCGGCCCGCCGCGTCCAACGCGGCGCGGGCCGCCGCGACGTCCGGCTGCATACCGGTCAGAGCCAGCAGCTCCGCCGCCCGGTCCCGGTCGGTCGGATCATGCCGGTACGCGGCCGCCACGTGCAGCGTGACAGCGGCCTGCGTCCAGCCGAGCGTCACCAGCTCCAAGGCCGGGCCGAGCAGCCCACCGGCGGTGGCGACCGCCGCGCCGGCCCCGGCGAGCCGGGTGAACCGGCGAGCCGCCAGCCGGGCCAGGGCGTCGTCGCTGGCCGCCGGGTAGTCGTCGCGCAGCCGGGCCGCCCAGTCCCGCGCCGCCGGCCCGATCCGCTCCACCGCAGCCAGGGCGAGCAGTTCCGGCGCGTACGCCGGACGCGCCAACAGCTGTCGCAGCGTACCGCCCGGGACCGGACCTGGACCTGGCGGCGGAGCGTCGGCCGGATCCGGCGCCGGCGCTGCCTTCTTCGCGGTGGTCTTCTTCGTCGGCGCGGCCTTCTTGGCGGCGGTCTTCTTCGCTGGCGCGGCGGTCTTCGTCGGTGTGGTCTTCTCCGCTGCCGGAGTCGCCTTCTTCGCGGCGGCTTTCTTCGCTGGCGCGGCCTTCTTGGCGGTGGTCTTCTTCGTCGGCGCGGCCTTCTTGGCGGGGCCCTCGGCGCTGCCGGCTGCGCTCGACGGTGGCTGGAACAACACGGGAGCGATGGCGGCGGGCGGCGTGAAGCCGGCCTTCGGTGTCCTGGCCCGTGGGGCGCGGGACCGCCTCGGCTCAGCGTCAGGCGATTGCTCCTCCATGCTCAGGCAGCCTAGCCCGAACCCGCCCGCAACACCCGCCTCGCGGGTTCCAGCGGCCCCGGCTGACGGGGTTTGTGCCGGTAACGCCCGGGTACCCGGGCCCGGTGGCCAGATATGCCGCGGACATCACCGCGCTGGCGCGACCGTTGGTCGACGCCGACGACCTCGACCCGCTGATCGACCGGGCCGCCGACGCGCGGGTCGTGATGCTCGGCGAGGCGAGCCACGGTACGCACGAGTTCTACGGCTGGCGGGCGGCGGTCACCCGCCGTCTGATCACCGAACTCGGCTTCTCCTTCCTCGCCGTCGAAGGGGACTGGCCGGACTGCGACCGGGTCGACCACAGCGTCCGGGGCCGGCTCGACGCCCCGCGCGACCCGCGAGACGCGTTGACCACCTTCGACCGCTGGCCGACCTGGATGTGGGCCAACGACGAAGTGGTCGACTTCTGCCGCTGGCTGCGCCGGCACAACGACTCGGTCAGCGAATCCGCCCGGGTCGGCTTTCACGGGCTGGACGTCTACTCGCTGTGGGAGTCGCTCCGGGAGATCCTTGTCTACCTGCGGGAACATCGACCGGACCAGGTGCCGGCTGCGCTCGACGCGTACCACTGCTTCGAACCGTACGGCGAGGACCCGCAGGACTACGCGTCCGCCCTGCGGCTGGTGCCCGCCGGCTGCGAGGCGGAGGTGATCGACCTGCTGGTCCGGCTGCGGCGCGACGCCGCCGCCGACGGGGCCGGCAGCTTCGGCGCCTGGCAGAACGCCGAGGTGGTGGCCGGTGCCGAACGCTACTACCGGGCGCTGGTCTCCGGTGGCCGGCTGTCCTGGAACGTCCGGGACCGGCACATGGACGACACCCTCGCCCGGCTGCTCGACCGGTACGGACCGGACGCCCGAGCGGTCGTATGGGCGCACAACACGCACGTAGGCGACGCCCGGGCCACCGACATGGCCGAACTCGGCGAAGTCAACATCGGACAGTTGGCCCGCGAGCGGTACGGCCGGGACCGGGTGGTCCTGGTCGGCTTCGGCACCTACCGGGGCACGGTGGTGGCCGGTGACACCTGGGGCGCACCGATGCGGCTGATGCCCGTACCGCCGGCCCGGCCGGGGTCGCTGGAAGCGATCCTGTCCGTCGCGGCCCCGGCCGAGTCGTTGTTCGTCTTCCCCACCGACGGCAGACCGGATCTGCTCACCGACGAGCTGGACCACCGGGCGATCGGAGTCGTCTACCAGCCGAACATGGAACGGCGCGGCAACTACGTGCCGACCGTGCTCGGCGACCGCTACGACGCGTTCCTCTGGTTCGACCGCAGCCGCGGGGTACGCCCGTTGCGGACTCCGCACGTCGAGCTGCGCGAACCGGAGACCTTCCCGTCCGGCGTCTGAGCGTCACCCGGCCGCCGCGTTGCCGGCAGCCGAGCATCACTCGGTACGCAGCCCGTCGGCGCGCATCAGCCGCCACAGCGCCGGCAGACCGGCGGCGGCGACCAGCAGCACGACACCGGCACCCGCCGCGCTGGCCCCGGCCACCGTCCACCAACTGACCACGAGGTCGCGGCCGACCATGCCCAGCAGCACCGCGCCGAGCCCGACTCCGGCGGCCACTGCCAGGACCAGCCCGAGCAGTACGGGCACCAGATGCTGCCAGACGACCGCCCAGCCGAGCGCCCGCCGAGGGGTGCCGAACGCGTCCAGCATGGCCAGCAGCCGGCGCCGCTCCCGCAACTGCTCCAGCATGGTGACCAGCATGCTGGCGGCGATCAGCAGCAGGGTGACGATGATGCCGACGGCGAGTCCACGGCGGACGTTGGCGAACTGCCGGGTCTCCGTCGTCGCCGACAGGGTGGAGAGCAGGTCCATCGGACCGGCGGTGGCGAGCAGGTTGCGGACGTGCTCGACCGCGTCCGGCTGGCCGGGGTCGATCCGCAGGTACGCCATGGTCGGCAGCCGGCCGACCGCGTCGACGTCGATCGCGCCCGGCGTGGCGAAGATCCCGAACCGACCGATCCCGTACGGATCGACGCGCGACTCCGCCGGTCGGGCGTCGACGGGGACCATCCACTCGTACCCGCCGGGCGCGACCTGCACCCGCTCGCCGGCCCGGATCGGCTCGACCGGTGTCTCGACCAGCCGACCCTGCTCGTCGACGGTCGCGGACTGCTGGTAGTCGGGGGGCGGTGCGACCATGAATACGGCACCGTCGGCACAGTCGGTCGCGACGATCAACTCGGCGAGCCCTCGGCAGTCGGCGATGACCAGATCGTCGGTGCGCCGCACGGCACCGTCGGCATTCTCGTCGTCGGCGACGGCGAACACCGCAGTGGACCGGTATCCGGCGACCGTGTCGACCCCCGGCACCGCGCCCAGCCGGGTCAGCAGCGCGTCCCCGGTCGACTGGTCCGATACGCCGAGATGGGCGAGGTGGCTGGCCCGGTCCGGGTCGGCACCGGTCTGCCGGACGAAGTCGTCGTCGACGCCGGTGAACAGCGCCTGCAACGCGATGGCACCGGCCACCGCGACCGCGACACCGCAGACCTGCCGGGCATTGCCACCGCCGTCGACCTGCAGCCGGCGGATCGCCAACTGCCAGGCGACCGGCCCGCCGCGCAGTCGCCGTACGGTGGCCTCGATCAGCCACGGCAGCAGCGTCACCACGCCGACCAGCAGCAGCACCGCGCCGACGGCCACCTGGTAGCGGGCCGCCGTCTCGAAGGTGGAGATCCCGCCGCGCAGCAGCGGGTACAGCAGGGCCAGCCCGGCCAGCGGCACGGCCAGCCGCCACCACGGCCGACGGCGGCGCGGCGCGCCCCGGCGGACCACGCCGAGCGGTTCGACGACGACGCCGCGCAGCGCGGCCAGGCCGACCACGACGGCGGCCAGCGGCGCGGCGACGGCGACCAGCACCACCAGTACGGCCGGCGGCCGGATGTCCGACGCGAAGACACTGAGGTCCCACACCTGTACCAGCGGCGCGACCTGCCGGCCGATCGCGAACAGCAGCGCGCCGACCGCCAGCCCGAGCAGCGCGCCGGCCAACGCCTCCCCGGCGGCGATCCGGGCGATCATCCGCCGGTCGGCGCCGACCAGCCGCAGCGCGGCGAGCCGCCGGTCCCGGCTGGCCCCGCCGAACCGGACCGCCGCGCCGAGGAAGACCACGATCGGCAGCAGCAGCACCACGAAGATGACCACCAGCAGCAGAGTGAGGACGGGGCCGAACGGTTCGCCGGGCAGGCCGCCGCCGAACGCCGCGACCCGCTCATGCGACTCGGTGTCCAACGTGTCGACGCCCCGGTAGAAGGCCAGCTCGGCGGGGCCGGTCAGGCCGGCCGGGCCGATCTCGCCGATAATCCGTTCGCCGACGCGGGGAGCCAGCAGCGCCCCGTCCGGGCCGGCCAGCAGCTCGGCCAGCGCCGGTGAGACGACCGCCTCGCCGGGCCCGGGCAGCCGGGTCACCCCCGGCGGCAGCGGGGCCTGCGGGCCACCGGCCTGCACCGCCCGCCCCCACACCGGCCGGCCCCGGAAGGTCGTGTAGGCCTGCGCGATCAGCAGCGTGTCGTCGGCCATCGCGGTCGGCGCGGTCGGTGCGTCCGCGTCGTCGGCCGGTGATGCCGGTCCGGCGTCGTCGGTGCTCAGCACCTGCTGCCAGTCGCGGTCGGCGCCGCGCTGTTCGCGGGCGTCGATGGCGGCCGGCACCGAGGCGGCGAGCAGCAGCATCGCCACGCCGATGCCGACGCCGACGGCGGTGAAAATCGTCCGGGTCCAGCCGTCCCGGCCGCCGGCGAAGGCCAGCCGCGCGCCGAAGGCGACGTCGTGACCGACCTGGCCGAGCCAGCCGCCCCGGCTGGCCCCGCCGACACGCCCGCCGGGCCCGGTGTTCCGCTGCCCGGTCACTGGGCGAGCGCCAGGTCGCGGGTCCGGCCGTCGCGGACCACGACCTCCCGGTCGGCGTACGCGGCGACCCGTGGCTCGTGGGTGACCAGCACGACGGCCGCCCCGGTGTCCCGGGCGGCGGCGGTCAGCAGCTGCATCACCCGTTCGCCGTTGAGTGAGTCGAGCGCGCCGGTCGGCTCGTCGGCGAAGATCACCGAGGCGTCGCCGGCCAGCGCGCGGGCGATCGCCACCCGCTGGCCCTGCCCGCCGGACACCTCACCGGGACGCTTGTCGGCCACGTCGGCGACCTCCAACCGGTCGAGCCACTCGGCGGCCCGTCGCTCGGCGTCGCGGCGGCCCATCCGGCGCAGCCGCAGCGGCAACGCGACGTTCTCCACGGCGGTCAGCTCCGGCACCAGTTGCCCGAACTGGAAGACGAACCCGAAGTCGGTACGGCGCAGCGCGCTGCGCCGGACATCCGACATGGCGGTCACGTCTTGGTCGCGATAGCCGACCCGCCCCGAGTCGGGTCGGATGATCCCGGCCAGGCAGTGCAGCAGAGTGGACTTTCCGGACCCGGACGGACCCATGATCGCGACCACCTCACCGGCCGCGATCCGGATCGACGCGCCGGCCAGCGCCGGGGTCGGTCCGAACGACTTGTGCAGCTCCTCGGCGTACAGCAGGGAGGTCATCCGCGCAGCTCCTTGGCGAGTTGGTCGAGCCGGGCCGCGGTCAGCTCCAGCCAGCGCAGGTCGGCCTCCAGGTGGAACAGGGCGTGGTCGCAGATCAGCTGGTCGGCCAGGTCGCCGCCGGTCTTGCGGCGGGTCAGCTCGCGCATCAGCCGCAGATGCTCGGCACGCTGTACGTCGAGCAGGTCGGCTGCCGGGCGACCGGTGAGCAGTGCCAGCACCACCTTGGTGTAGAGGGTGTTCTGCAGGTAGACGTCGGGTTTCTCCGGCTGGCGCAGCCAGCAGGCGACGTCGGTGACGCCGGCTTCGGTGATCGCGTACCGCTTGCGCTCCGGGCCGTCGCCGGGCACCGCGTCGACTTCGACGAGGCCGTCGCGCAGCAGCCGGGACAGGGTCGAGTAGACCTGCCCGAAGTGCAGCGGCTTGCCGCGACCGAACCGCTCGTCGTAGGTGCGTTTGAGGTCGTAGCCGTGCCGGGGGGCGGACTCCAGCAGGCCGAGGAACGTCTGACCGAGGGACATGCCGGTCACCATACACCCCGTGTATACACCGGGTGTATAACCCCCGGAACGGCATGTCCCGGTGGCTCGCTTGACGACAGCTATTCGCCCAGTGAATAGTTGGCCGGGTGTCCACCGTCCACGTTCTCCTCGGGCTGCTCTCCCGTGGTCCCCGGCACGGCTACGAGCTGAAGCGGGACCACGACCAGCGGCTGCCGCGCGCCAAACCGATCGCGTTCGGCCAGGTCTACGCCACCCTCGGCCGGATGCAACGCGATGGCCTCGTCGAGCAGGCGCAGCGCGACCGCGCCGCCGGCCCCGACCGCACCTCGTACGCGCTCACCGCCGCCGGCCGCACCGCCCTCGACGGCTGGCTCGACGCGGTCGAACCGCCCGCCCCGTACGTCAGCAGCACGCTGCTCGCCAAGGTCGTCGTCGCGCTGCTGATCGACGACCCGCAGCGGGCCCGGCGCTACCTGGCCGCCCAACGCGCGGCACACGCCGCACGGATCCGGGAACTCACCCGGGCCAAGACCGCCCCGGAGGCCACCCTCGGCGAGATCGTCGCCGCCGACTACGCGATCAACCACCTCGACGCCGACCTGCGCTGGCTGGACACCACCGTGGGCCGCGTCGCCGACCTGCACCGGGAGGTACGTCAGTGAACAGTCCGCTGCTCGCCGGCCGAGGAGTCGTCCGCTCGTACGGCGCCACCCCGGCGCTGCGCGGCGTCAGCCTCGACGTCGCAGAAGGCGAGATCGTCGCCGTCACCGGGCCCAGCGGGTGCGGCAAGTCCACCCTGCTGCACTGCCTCGCCGGCATCCTGCGCCCGGACGCCGGTGAGATCCACTACCGCGACCAGCGCATCGACCTGCTCTCCGAGTCGGCCCGTGCCGTGCTGCGGCGTACCGAACTCGGGGTGCTGTTCCAGTTCGGTCAGCTCGTCCCCGAGCTGACCGCAGCGGAGAACGCCGCGCTTCCGCTGCTGCTCGCCGGCACGGGGCGGCGAGCAGCACGGACCGCGGCGCTCACCTGGCTGGACCGGCTCGGCGTCGCCGACCAGGCCGACACCGTGCCCGGCGAGATGTCCGGCGGCCAGCAGCAGCGGTGCGCGCTGGCCCGCGCGATGATCACCGAACCTCGGGTGCTGTTCGCCGACGAACCCACCGGCGCGTTGGACAGCCTCACCGGCGAGCAGGTTCTCGGCCAACTCGTCCGGGTCGCCCGCGAGCAGCGGACCTCCGTCGTGCTCGTCACCCACGACCCCCGGGTCGCCGGGTACGCCGACCGGGAGATCATGCTGCGCGACGGCGAGATCGATCCGGCCGGGCTCGGCCCGGTCGTCGCCCGGACGGCCCGGTCGTGATCCGTCCGGCCACCCTGCTGCGGCTCGGCCTCGTCGGCACCCGCACCGACACGGTACGGATCGTCCTCACCGCCGCCGCCGCGCTGCTCGCCACCGTCACCTTCCTGGCCGCCGCCACGGTCATCGCCGTGCCGACCGTCCCGGACGGAAGATCCAACCGGTCCCCGCAGTACGGCCCGGCGCTGATCGCCGAGGCGGAGCTGCGGACCGGCGTCACCATCGCCCTGTTCCTCCTGGCGATCCCGGTCCTGGCCCTCGCCGGGCAGTGCGCCCGACTCGGTGCGCCCGCCCGTGACCAGCGACTCGCCACCATCCGGCTGGCCGGCGGCACCCCCGGTCAGGTCCGAGCGCTGGCCGCCACCGAAACCGGGCTGGCCGGTGTGCTCGGCTCCCTCGCCGGGCTGGCGGTGTACCTGGCCGGACGGCGGCTGCTGCACCGCCCGGACGAGCACGGCCTGCTGCCGCTACCCACCGACGTGCTGCCGCCGGTCTGGTCGCTGATCCTGATCGTGGCCGGCATCCCGCTGCTCGCGACCGCAGTCGCCGCCGCCCTGCTGCGT
This sequence comes from Solwaraspora sp. WMMB762, assembly GCF_049179115.1. Lineage (NCBI taxonomy): Bacteria > Bacillati > Actinomycetota > Actinomycetes > Micromonosporales > Micromonosporaceae > Solwaraspora > Solwaraspora sp. WMMB762. The sequence continues at coordinate 4,431,971 of NZ_JBMHMD010000001.1, read as the reverse complement.
ACGGTCGTCGTGTCGCCGCTCGGCGTACAGCGACGGCGCCGGGCAGGGCGGCCCGGGTGGTGGCCCGGCCTGCTCATCCTCGGCGGCCTGGTGGTGACCTTCCTGTTCCGGCCGCTCGTCGACTGGGCCGACGGCCGGGAGGCTCCACTGTGGGGCGTCGCGGTCGTCGCGTTCACCGGGGCGCTGGCCATCGCCGTCGGCGTCGCCACCGGCACCGGCTGGATCTCGTACGTCAGTGGACGGATCCTGCGGCGAGTGGCCCGCCGCCCCGCCACCCTGCTCGCCGCCCGACGACTGAGCGCCGACCCGTGGCACGGCGCACGGACCTTCGCCGGGCTGCTGGTCTGCGTCCTGTTCGGCGCCGGCACCGCCGGGTTCAGCGCCTACATGGCGGCCGAGTTCGGCAGCTGGGACCGGGTCCGCCGGATCCTCGCCGAACAGAGCGGCCAGCCGTACAGCCCGAGTGACAACAGCTTCTACTTCAACGCGGTCACCCTGGTGAACATCGCGGTCCTCGTGGGCCTGGCGATCGCCGCCGCCGGTCTGGCCGTCGCGGTCGTCGAAGGCATCGTGGAGCGCCGCCGCGCCAACGCGGCACTCGTCGCCACCGGCGTACCACGCGGGGTGCTGGCCCGCTCGGTCCTGGTGCAGACCCTCACCCCGCTGCTACCGGCGACCCTGGTGGCGCTGACCGCCGGCACGATGATGGCCCGGGCGCTCGGTACGGAGGTCTCCTCCGGCTCGCGCACTGCCACGTTCTGCGATCCGGTGGGTGCCTGCCGCACCCCCGAGGACTGGACGGAGTACGGCCGGACGATCGAACACCCGGGCATCACCGTGCCGGTGCCGGTACCGCTGGACGATTTGGCGCTGCTCGGCGCCGGCGCGGTGCTGGCCGCCCTGGCCACGGTCGGCGTCGGCCTGCTGTTCTTGCGCGGCGCCACCGACCTGACGGAGCTCCGGCAGACCTGACCGGCTCCGGGCGGATGGCTTCGCCTGGCCCGGTCAGGGCCGGCCGACCGGGCCGAGCAGCGCCGACTCCATCGACGTCGGATGCAGCATCACCCACTGCAGCCGGCCCTGGCTGACCAGGCCGACCATCTCCGGATGGATCCGGGTCAACCAGCTCTGCGCCTCGGTGAACCCCAACGCAGACGCCACCAGCGCCGCCTCGGTGGCGGTCAACCGCTGCAGCACCACCAGGTCACTGCGGACCAGCGGATCGAGATCCCAACTGCCCACGTCGTTGCGGACCACCATCGTCGTCCGCCACGGCACCCCCACCTCCGACGTACCGCCCATCGCCGGGCCGACGTCCACCGCCAGCAGCTGGGGATGCGCCGGTGACGGCGGCGGTGGCGGCTGGGCGCCGGGCGGCAGGAACGACGCCGACTCCCGACCCAGGCCGCACTGGTGCAGGAACCCGTGCCAGTCCGGCTCGCGGGCGGACTGGATGAACAGGTGCGCGCCGAGCGCCATCGCCCGCAGCGCCAACAGCTGCGCGCAGCGCAGCCCGCCGACCAGCAGCAGCCGGGTCGGTTCCGGGCGGAACAGCCGCACCGCAACCGGCCCGCCCTGCCGGTTGCGCCCGACGACCATGCCGTCGCCGCCGGCCCGCAACCGTACGTCGCCGAGTGCTTCGAGACCGGCGGTGTGCAGGCCGGTCGGCGGGATGATCGACAACGGACCTGTCACGGCAGGAACCCCCCGAGCGGCAGGGTGGCGGCCAGCCCACGGACATGCTCACCGTCGATCCGCTCGGTGAGCCCGCCGCGTTCGCGTACCGCCTCGGTCAGGGCCTGGTCGCCGACGGCCAGCGTCGTCACCTCGGCGGCGGTGAGCCGGACCGCGGCCGACACCGTCACGTCCCCGGCGGCGGTCTCGGTCGGATGCCCCGGCTCCCGGGCGACGGCGACCGACACCACCGTGTCGACCATCGGCAGCTGCCGCAACACGTCGTCCAGCTGCCACGGCAGCTCCGGCCAGCGCAGCAACCGGCGGCAGACCTGCGGGACCTCACCGCTCCACCACGCCTGCCAGGTCTCCTCGCCAGCGACCCGGTTGCTGGCAGTGCCGTAGACGTTGCCGCTGTCCAGCCGGCTGGGCAGCTGCGCCAGGTAGCCGACGGCGGTCAGCAGATCGTCGCCGCCCAGCAGCCGGGCCGGCACCCGGTCCTGTTTCAGCTGGCGCTGGACCCGCCGGACCGACGACATCAGCGCCGGTGCCAGCGCCCGATCGGTGTAACCGTCCGGTGTACGCATCACCTGGAGCACCAACCAGGCCCGCCGGCGGGCCGGCACGTCACCGCCGGTCAGTTCGCGGTAGGAGCGCTCCACCAGCCCTCGTCCGGTGTGCGCGCGGGGGGCCGCCGCGACCTGGACGAGCAGCTGCACCGAGGTCGGCGGGGCGGCCGGATCCGCCGCCGGCAGCAGCGCCGCCGGGGACGGCAGACTCAGCGCGGAACCGACGAACAGCGAACCGTCGGCGGGGTCGAGCTCCAGGACGGCGCAGACGCCTCCCCGGTGACTGATCGTCGCCATCGTCCGGCCACTGACCGTGACATCGTCCACTATGGCGGTCGGCTCCACGAACCGCAGCAGGCCTGTCGCCCGGTTGCCGCCACCGGCCGGCAACCGCCGGGACCGCAGCCGGTACCGCAACCACACCGCCATCCACTGGTAGAGCCACCGCCCGCGCAGCCGAACCACCGTCGGTGCCAGCAGCAGCGCCAGCGCCGCAGCCGTCACCAGCGTCACGACCGGCCCTCGCTGGTACGCGACGAGCAGCACGGTCGCCGCCAGCTGCCAGTAGACCAGCTGCCCGATGGCGAACGGGCCGGTGCCGGGGCGGACCCGCCGGGGCCGGATCCGGCTGCCCGACGCCGCTACGGGAGCCGAGGCGGCCAGTGCGGCAGCCGCCGAGCCGACGACGCCGGCCGTCGCGGCGGCCGGCGACCGGCTCGTACCCGACGCGGTCGGCGGCACCGGCACGGCGGCCCGCGCCGCCAGCGCAGGAGCCGCCGCCGACCGGGCCGCGACCTGCCCGGCGGACCTGCCCGCGACCTGCCCGGTCGACAGTCCGGCAGCGCGGACCGTCGGCAGCTCCGAGGTGGGGGCCGAACCGGCCACGCCCACCGTCGGCGGTGCGGCTGCGGCTGGCGGTGCGGCTGCCGGCAGCTGGTCAGCGTCGCGTTGCCGCGGCGGTGCCCACTGCTGCCAACCCGCCGGTGCGCCCGGAGACTGGTCGGCGGACGGGCCGGGGTCGGTCGTCATCGCTCAGCGTCCGGTCGCCGTACGGACGTCGGCCTCGGTCACCGTACGCAGCTCGTCCAGGCTGGGCCGCTGGCCGGACTGGCGCAGCCGCTGCGCCTGCGCCTTGCGTACCCCCTCGAAGAGCTTGCGCGCCTCGCGGGCGTTGCCGAAGCTCTCGTCCCGTGGCACCGTCGAAAAGTGTCCGAGCAGGACCTCCGGCACGGCGGCGGCGAGCAGATACTCGTCGTTCGCCGCCATTCGCTCGACGATCACCACCAACTGCTCCGGGGTGTAGTTGCCGAACTCGATCGTCCTGGCGAACCGGGACGCCAGGCCCGGGTTGGCGTCGAGGAACTGCCGCATCTCCCCGGTGTAGCCGGCGGCGATCACCGCGATCTCGTCCCGGTGATCCTCCATCAGCTTGACCAGGGTGTCGATTGCCTCCTGACCGAAGTCCCCGCCACTGCCGAACGACCGGGACAGGGTGTACGCCTCGTCGACGAAGAGCACACCGCCTCTGGCCTGCTCGAACACGGCGGCCGTCTTCTCCGCCGTGTGGCCCAGGTACTGCCCGACCAGGTCGCGCCGGGACACCTCACGGAACGGCCCGCCGGACAGCACCCCCAGCGCGGCCAGCAGCTCACCGTAGATCCGGGCCACCGTCGTCTTACCGGTGCCCGGCGCACCCGCGAAGATCAGGTGGTGGCTGACCGCGCTGACCGGCAGGCCCGCGCCGCGCCGCCACTCGTTCACCTGGATCTCGTCGATCAGCCCGCGTACCTCGTCCTTGACCGACTCCAGGCCGACCATCGCGTCGAGCTCGGCCAGCAACTCCTCGGTACGGGCGGTGTCCTGCCCGCCGGCCGACGCGGCGGCGGCCGCGCCGAACACCGCGCGTCGGCTCGCCGTACCGGTGACGATGGTCGGCTCGGCGCCCTCGGCGATGTCGAACGCCGGCGTCGCCGTGTTCTCGGTGCTGCACTCCTCGACACTGCCCGCACAGCCGCGACCGAAGGAGACCGCCGGCCCACGGGTGTCGCGAATCCGGCAGCGCCGCAGCGTCGGCGCGCTCTGGTGGGCGACCGCGACCCCGGCCCCGCCGGTCCGGGAGATCTCACACGTCTCCAACACCGGGCGGCCGTGCTGGTAGATGTAGACGCCCCGGTTGCCGCAGCCGGTGATCGTCGACGCCCGGATGGTCGGCGCGGCCCCGATCCGCACGATCACGCCGTCCTCGGCAAGGTCGGTGAACTCGCAACCGTCGACGTCGCCGTCCGAATCCTCGACCACCAGGCCGTGCCGCGCCCCGGTGACCGTGCACCGGGTCAGCGTGAAACTCGACCGGTTGCCGACCATGACGCCGGCCCCGAACCCGGCCCGCAGCTGGCAGCCGGTCATGGTCAGCCGGGCCCGGTCGACCGCCACCGCCGGCGCGTCGCCGGCCAGCAGCACCAGGTCACGCAGTTCGAGAGTGCCGCCGTTGACAGACACGGTCGGGTAATGGCCGGCCGAGGCGTCGACGGTCACCGACCCGGCGCCCTGCGCGGCGACCACAGTGATCTGTCGCTCATTGACGAACAATGCCTCGTAGTAGGTGCCGGGGGCGACGGCCACCACCGACCCGTCGGACGCTGCCGCGAGCGCGTCACCGATCGACGGATAGGCGCCTGGCTGGTCCGGACTGACCGAGAGGGTGCGCGTCATGGCTCCGGGCTTCGTACGCGGCGGGACAGGGGGATCCCGACGATATCGCAGCGCCACCAGACCCGGTGTCCGGTGAACGACCGCGTCGTCGCCGGCCTGCCGTTGGCAGCAGCGACCGGCACCGGTTGTCTACGCTCTACGGCGGAATCCCGGGCCTCCGCCCGGACCCGGCAGGCCGGCGAAAGGAGAGCGTGATGGCGGTACGCATGCTGCCGATGACGGCAGCCGCTCTGCTGGTCGACGGCGAGGTCCACACCCACACCTCGGTCCGTGGCGACCTTTTCCCGCAGCTGCACCCGCTGGTTCGGCGGATCCTGGACGAACTTCCGGCCGGCCAGCGGGAACGCTTCGTCGGCTGGTGCGCCGAGCCGGTGCTGATCTCCGACCGGCTGTACGCCGTACAGCAGGGTCAGCCCGGCCCCGAACTGTCGCCGGCAGCGGCCCGCGCGGCGCTGTGGGGGGCCCGGATCCGGGTCTCCCTGATCCGCGAACCGGACGATCCGGCGCACGGCACGGCGGTAGCCCCGTGCCGGTCCTGCCACCACCTACTCGACTGGTTCGGGATGGAGACGCTCTGATGCCCGGCGACGACCGGTTCCCGCCGGAGGTGCTGGCCGCCCTGACCCGGGCCGGCTGGCAGCCCGGCCGACGCGACGAGCAGCGGGGCCGCGACTGGGCGCTGCGGGTCGCCGGGCACGTCGGCCCCGACGGGCGGCAGCACACCGTGGTCGGTCCCGCGATCGAGGCGTACGCCGAGTACGGCGGCCTGTACGTCGAACCGGACGGTCCCGGCGAGGCGGTCGCACCGAGCACGGTCCACCTTGATCCAATGCGCGTCGTGCACACCGTCGCCACCCTCGCCGTACTCGCCGACACGCTGGGCGTACCGGTCAGCCCGCTCGGCGTCGAAGCGGACGGCACCGGCATCCTGGCCATCGACGCCCGACAGCGGGTGTTCGTGCTGGACCACGGCGGCGACTGGTTCATCGGCCGGTCGGTCGAGCAGGCCGTCACCGTGCTGATACTCGGTCAGCGGCCGCACCGGCTCGCCGAGGACGGCAGCTGGTGACCGTCGCCGACCCGGTGGGGTGGCGACCGGCCACCGCAGCCGAGGCGGGCATGGCCGCCGCCAGCGACCTGGCGGGCTACCTGGCGGCGCTCGGCACCGGGCCGCTGCTGCTGCCGGTGTCCGCCGAGACCGCCGCCGGGCAGGCACCGTTCGCCTGGCCCACCGTCGAACACGACGGCGCACCACACGTGCTGGCCTTCACCTCGCCGCAGGCCATCGCCGCCGGACTACCGGGCGAGTCGGTACGGTACGTGACGGTCACCCTGGCCGAGGTGACCGCTGCGATCCCCGACGACAGCTGGTGGTTGGCGGTCGATCCGGGACTGCCGATCGCCGAGCGGATCACCGCCGGGCAGCTGCGGGAGCTGACACCGTCACCCGATGCCGGCGACATCGCGCAGGCGCTGCGCGCCGCCGTCGCGGCCGAGGACCCGGACGCGGTGATGGCCGCCCTGCTGCGGGCCGAGTTCACCGTACCGCTGCCGCCGGACGCCGACTCCGATGCCGCCGCACGAGACCTGGCCGACCCCCGGTTCCCCTGGTGGTGTCTGCCCGACGAGGCGGGACAACCGTCGGTGCCGGTCTTCACCTCCCCGGCGATGCTGGCTGAGGTGTTCGACGTGCCGCCGCCATCGGTCGTCGCCTCCAGCGTGCGACTCTTCGCGAACTGGCCGGACCCGCGCTGGCAGCTCGCCGTCGACCCGGGCACCGCCTCGGCAGTGAGCATCCCCGGGGAGGCGGTCCGGCAGGTCAGCCGGTGGCTCGACGAGCTGCGCCGAACCATAACCGACACGGACCAAGCGGACGTGGCCCAGACCGTCACCGAGACGGACCGGGCCGAAGCGGACCAGGCCGAGGAGGTCGAGGTGGACCCGGACGTTCCGGTCCGGATGCAGCTGGTCGTCCCGCACCGCCACCTGCACGCGTACGTGGCGGACGGCTACGACCGGATGGCCGGCCCGGTGCACCGCTGGCACGGCCCGGGCCGGGACACCCCCGAGCGGCTGTACGCCCGGTTGGGCCTGCTCGGGCCGGGGTCGCCGTTCACCGCCGGCGACGAATGGGTGCCGGTCGTACGGTGGAAACCCGGCCCGGACACCCCGGCGACCTGGCTCGACGAGCAGCCGCAGCAGCGGGCACTGGCCGTACCGGACGGAGCCGAACTGCACGTGCTGCATCAGGACGGCAGTGACGAGCTGCTGGCCCGCTTCGACCGGAGCGGTCGATGCTGGCTGCCGGTGGACCCGCCGCCGGCCGAGCCGCCGCCGGCCGCGAGCATCGGCTGAGCGGCGGCTACCGCTCGGCCAGCCAGTGCCGTGCGGGCGGAGTGGCGAGCAGGATCACCGCCAGTCCGGCCAGCGCACCGACGACCACCGGCAGCAGCATCGTCGGGTGGTATTCGACCTTACCGAACAGCAGCAGGCCGCCCAGCACGACGAGGAGCAGCCCTGCGGTGAACCCGGCCGGGGCCCGCAGCATGTTCGGCCCGCCGACCCAGACGATCCGCATGCCGGCCAGGGTCATGAAGACCAGCAGCAGGCAGAGCCCGAGAATCGCGAACGCGATGATCCACAGTAGGAACTTCGCGTCACCCTCGGCCCGGTAGGTGACGACCAGGAACGCGAGACCGGCGACCAGCCAGAGGGCAGCGGTGGGGATGGTCAGCAGTACGGCGGCGACGACGACAGGTGGCCGCCGTCGGCCGGCGGCGGGGGTGGCGGTAGCCGGACCGGGTACGTTCACCGGCTCGGTGGTCGCCATACCGAATCGTCCTCGGCGGTCGTCGGTTCGCCCCCGGTCGGCTGATCAGGCCCGGCCCGGGTGACCGGTGCGGGCATCGGCGCACCGACATCGGCCGGCGGCGATGGACCATCCCGGGCGGCCGCCGGACGTCTCGCCCGGCGCCGCAGCCACCGGATCAGCAGCACGACACCGGTGACAAGCGTGCCGAGGATGGTGAAGAAGATCAGCATGCCGATCAGCTCGTCGAGCCCGAACTCGTAGCCTGGCTCGGGTGGCAGGTAGGCGACCGGGTCGCTGGCGGTCGGCGACGGCCGTGGGCTGGCCCGGTCGTCCGGCTCGGTGGTGAGCGCGGCGTGAATGTCCAGAATGCCCCAGCCGAAGTCGAGATCCTTGCCGGGCGGCCCGGCGTCGTACGCCGTACCGACCAGGCGTTGGAACAGTCTGCCCTGGTCCTCGTCCGGATACCGTGCCTTGAGCAGCGCGAACGCCCCCGACACCAACGCGGTGGCTCCACTAGAGCCACTACCAACCGAATACTGCCCGTCTGGTCCAGCCTGCATCAGGTCGACACCCGGCGCAGCTAGATGTGTCTGCTCCGCTTGGATGGAAAAGTCGCTCGTCGAGTTGTTGGGCCCACTTCCGGTGACGGCGATGGTCCACTCACTGCGGGCCGGCTGGCCGATCAGCACGTCGAGGCGGTTGCCGATCCCGGCGACGACGATGACCCCGCGCCGGTACGCGTTCTCGACGGCCTGCTCCAGCGCCGGGTCGGAGGATCCGGCGAGCGACACGTTGATGATGTCGGCACCGCTGTTGACCGCCCAGTTGATTCCGGTCGCGAGGTTCCGGGGTGGGATGATGTCGGTGGTCGGGCTGCTGATTGCGACCGGCAGGATCTTGGCCTTCGGCGCCACCCCCAGCACCCCGTCACGGCCGTCGGGCCCGTGCCCGTGCCCGGCGATCAGCGACGCCACCCCGGTGCCGTGGTTGCGCCGGTCGACGTGGCCCTTGCTGTCGCGGTCGTACATGTCCGCGCCGGCGAGGACGTTGTCCCGCAGGTCGGGGTGGGAGGCGTCGACGCCAGTGTCGACGACCGCGACGGTCACCCCCTCGCCCTGGGTGATCTGGTGCACCTCGGCCAGCCGCATCGCCTCGACGTGCCAGGACTGGTCCCGGATCTCGTCGGCCTGCGCCGGCCCGGCGGGCAGCGGGACCGTGCCGAGCAGCCCGATCAGCCCGGCTGCCACCAGGCCGATCGACCGCCGGGAAGCACGCATGGGCGGAGCACACCTCTCCGTCGGGTAGTCGCCGGCGACCCGGCGCTGTGCCCGGATGATACCGCGTCGGGTGCTTCGTCCGGCTCAGCTCGGCCGTCTGCCGGCCTCATCGCTGGCCCAGGCTCCGGCCCTGCTGCTGTGGCGGCTTCTCGTCGGGGGTGTCGATGGTGCCGGGAGCCGCCGGGTCGGTCTGCCACAGCTCATCGTCACCGTTGCCGTACTCCCAGGTCTGCTGCCGGTCGTCGGTCTTGCGGCTGGTGCGACCGGTGCCACCGGCTGGGCCGGCACCCCGTTGCCCGCCCAGCACCGGACCCGGGCCCTTGGCAGCACCGCCGGGCTTCGTCGGCCCGGCCCGGCCGGACAGCCGTGGGGCAGCCGGGGCCGGCCGACCGGCGGAGCCGGGTGCGGCCGGCTGCGGTAGTCGGGGGCCGCCGGCAGTCGGGGCGGCGGGGCGGCTGCGTGGGCCGCCCAGGCTGGGCGGTGGGGCGGCCGGCCGGCCAGTGCCGCCGCCGGCCGGGCGGCCGCCAGTGCTGCCCGGCAACTGTGGCGCCGCCGGTGGGGTGGGTCGGACCGGGGGGCGGCCGGTCGGCCCCGGCGGCCGGGAGCCACCCGGCGTCGGTCCGGTGCTGCCGGGCAGCGACGGGCGCTGCGGTGGCGGACGTCGGCTGGCCGGGTTGTTCGGCGGCGGACCACCGGCCCCGGGCAGCGCCGGCCGGGGCGGACCGGGCGGCCGGAGCGGAGGATTCGGGCGGTTCGCACCCGGCGGCAGTGCTCCGGGTCGGCTGACCCCCGGTGCCCCCGGTCGTGGCCCGGGGGTGACGCCGGGTGGCACTACCGCCGGTGGCGGGCTCGGCGCCGGGTTGGCACCGGTCTGCGGGAGGTTGGGCACCGGGGGAGGCGCGGTCGGCGGGGCGACGGTGCCCCCGGCCAGGTGCAGCCCGTCCGGCACTGCTGGTGGTGGCGTGAGCGACGGCGTGCCCCGGCCCAGCCCGGGAGCGGTGGGCGGCTCGCCACGCCCCGCGAACTCCGGCCGGGGCGGTGCGCCCGGCGCACCACCCGGCGGGCCAGCAATAGGGCCAGAGGGTATACCCGTAGGCGTAACGGACTGGTAGACCACGGCTGCGTCGGTTGGGCCCCGGAAGGTGGTGCCCCGGGTGATGTGGCTCAGGTACACGTCGATGTACATGTCGGCCAACGGCTTGATGATGTCCCGGGCGCGCTCGAAGTAGTCGTCCATCACGTCTTTGCGGGTCCGGCCGGTGGTGCCCGGGATCCAGTCGTACGTGTCGGACCACTGCAGACCGTTGTCCGGGTCGGCGGCCTCGACGGTGTACTGCTCCCAGAGGGTGCGGAACTCCTGCTGGGTCGACTCGATCTTGCCGGCCAGCTGCTCCAGGCCACGGCGGTTGCTGTCGGCGGCCTCCTTCCACTCGTCGAGCGAGTAGAGGGTGGCGCCCACCCGTTGCATGAAGTACTCACCGGCCGGTGACTGCCACTTGGCAGCCAGCGCCGTCGCGTACCGCTGCAGGTTGGTGCGGGTGCTGTCGAGCAGCACGCCGATCCGGTGCCACATGTCGGCGACGGCGATCACCCGCTCGTCGCTCTCGTTCTGAATCCAACCCCACATCGTCTCGATGTTGGTTGTCTCCTTGTCCCAGACGGTGGGTTCGTAGCGCTGGTTCGGATCCGAGTAGTCGTGAACGACGTAGTCGTTCACGGCGTTCACGTACGGGATCGACACCGGCTGCCAGCCGAAGTACTCGTCGGACATCCCCGCTCCTCGACGTCGCTATCCGCGCTGCTCAGTGCTCGGCCGACGGACTGTCGAGCTCATCGTCGTGCATGTCCTCGTCGTCGGCACGGATGTCGTAGGCGCCGTCGCCCTCACCGATCGTCTCGGCCTCGTACAGCGACAGGTCCCGGTCGGCCGCCTCGGGGGCGTAGGAGGAGGTCTCCTCGTCCGGATCGACCACCAGACTCGGATCCTCGACGCCGCTCTCCGGATCCTGCCAGTGGCCTTCCAGGGTCTCCTGCCCGTCGAGCGCTGCGAAGGCGTTGAAGATGGTCATCTGGTCGGCCTCGACCAGGGCGTCGCCGTCGAGGTATTCGGCGGAGATCGACTTGGCGGCGGTCGCCAGCGAGGCGAGACCCTTGGCCACCTCGCCGAGCAGCAGGGTGGCCGCCTCGCGGTTCTCGTCGTGCCGGCCCTGGAAGAACCGGCCCTCGGACATCCCCGACCCGCCGAACGGCACCGGGATGGTGAGCATGTGGTTGATGCCGCTCGCCAGGCTCGGCTGGAAGTTGAGCCGCAGCTCGTCCATCACGCACTGGGCGAAGTCGTCGAGCTGCTCGATGTCGACGTCGATCGTCTCGTTGACCAGCCAGCTGTCGTCCGCCAAGATCCCTCCCCCGGGCCCTCACGCGTGTATCGGCATCCACAAAACTATCGCGCCACCGCAATTGTCGTGGACCGAGAGTCACGATGTGGACGGTAAATGGAGCAACTGGACGAGCCGGGTGCCTTCCCGCCTGGTGACCAGCCAACCCCGCCCCGGCGGCAGCGGGCCGGGCCGGACGTTGCCGAGCAGCACCCCCTCGTCGCGGCTGCCGGACATCACCAGGCCCGGCGAGCTGAGCTCGCGCAGTCGCATCAGGATCGGTTCGTACAGGGCCCGGCTGGCGCCGCCGCTGCGCCGGGCGATCACCAGGTGCAGCCCGATGTCACGGGCCTGCGGCAGGAACTCCAGCAGCGGCAGCAGCGGGTTGCCGCCGCCACCGGCGACGAGGTCGTAGTCGTCGACCAGGATGTACAGGTCAGGGCCGCGCCACCAGCTGCGGGTACGCAGCTGCTCCGGGGTCACGTCCGCTGGGGGCAGCCGGTCACGCATCACGTTGACCACCTCGGTCAGCATGCCGGCGGTCACGTCAGCCGAGGTGCCATACCCGATCTGGTGTTTTTCGCTGACGTCGCCGAGCAGGCTGCGCCGGTAGTCGACGACGATGAGCCGGGCCTGGGTCAGATCGTTGCGGTCGGTGATGCCCCGGGCCAGCGCCCGCAGGAAGGTGCTCTTGCCGGACTCGCCGTCACCGAAGACGATGAAGTGCGGATCGGTGCCCAGGTCCAGGTGCACCGGTTGCAGGTCGACCTCGGCGATGCCGATCGGCACGCCGGGGCGTCCGGTGTCCGGCACCGAGTCGTACGGCACCACGGCCGGCAGCAGCCGCACCGGTGGCGCACCCGGGCCCTGCCAGGCGGCGGCGACGTCGGCGACGAACCGCCGGGCCCCGTCGGCGAGGGTCCCGGCGTCGGCGTCGCCGTCGGTGCGTGGCAGCGCGGCGAGGAACTGCATGCCGTCCGGGGTGATGCCTCGACCGGGTGACTTGTCCGGCACGTTCATCGCCGCCCGCCGGTCCAGGTTGGAGTCGCTGGCGTCGGCGAGGCGCAGCTCCAGCCGGGTGCCGAAGACGTCGCGTACCGCCGGTCGCAGGTCCATCCACCGGCCGGCGCTGATCACCAGGTGTACGCCGAACGACAACCCCCGGTTGGCGATGTCGTTGATCGCCGGCTCCAGGTCCTCGAACTCGGCGCGTACCGCCGCCCAGCCGTCGATCACCAGGAACACGTCGCCGAACGGGTCGTCGGTGTGCCCGCCGTGCCGGCGTTCCCGCCGGTAGGTGGCCATCGAGTCGATCCGGTTCTCGGCGAACCGGCGTTCCCGCTGGGCCATCAGCAGCCGCAGCTCGGCGATGGTCCGGCGGACCTGCCCGGCGTCCAGCCGGGTGGCGACCCCGCCGACCTGCGGCAGGTCACGCAGCGCGGTGAGCGCCCCGCTGCCCAGGTCGAGGCAGTAGATCTGCACCTCGCGCGGGGTGTGGGTGAGGGCGAGCGACGACACGACCGTACGCAGCAGGGTGCTCTTGCCGCTCTGCGGGCCGCCGACGATGACGGTGTGCCCGGCGGAGCCGCCGAGTTCCAGCCAGAGCACGTCGCGGCGCTGCTCGAACGGCTTGTCGATCAGGCCGACGGCGGCCCGCAGCTCGCCCTGCAGCGTCGGGCTGGCCGCGGTGATGCCGCGTTCGGGGTCGGCGACCAGCGGCGAGAGCAGCTGGTCGAGGGTCATCGGGTCGCCGAGCGGCGGCAGCCACACCTGGTGGGCCGGTTTGCCGCGGCCGGTGAGCCGGCTGACCAGGATGTCGAGCAGGCTCTCGCCGGTAGTGGTGTCGGCCGGTTCGGGCTCGGGCTGGCGGGCGTCGGCCGGCAGCCGGGGTGCGACGTACTGGGTGGTGTATTCCTGGACCCGGTCGTCGCCGTCGCCGGCGGCGACCGCCTCGGCGGTCTTGCTGCGGTACGTGCCGGAGACGTACGCGGCCCGGAACCGTACCAGCGGTTCGGTGCCGAACCGCAGGTAGCCGTGGCCGGGGGAGCGGGGCAGTTCGTAGGCGTCGGTGGCGCCGAGCACCACCCGGCTCTCCATCGCGGAGAAGGTCCGCAGGCCGATCCGGTACGACAGGTGGGTGTCCAGCCCACGGAGCCGGCCCTCCTCCAGCCGCTGCGAGGCGAGCAGCAGGTGCACGCTCAACGACCGGCCGACCCGACCGATCTGGACGAACATGTCGATGAAGTCCGGTTTGGCGGTCAGCAGTTCGGAGAACTCGTCACAGATGATCAGCAGCGCCGGCATCGGCTCCAGCGGCGCCCCGGCCGCCCGGGCCTTCTCGTAGTCACGCTGCGAGGCGTAGTTGCCGGCCGAGCGGAGCAGCTCCTGCCGGCGGACCAGCTCGCCGTTGATCGCGTCGGTCATCCGGTCGACCAGCGGCAACTCGTCGGAGAGGTTGGTGATCACCGCGCTGGTGTGCGGCAGCTTGTCCAGCCGGGTGAACGTCGCCCCGCCCTTGAAGTCGATCAGCACGAAGTTGAGCGTCTCCGACGAGTGGGTGGCGGCCAGGGCCAGCACCAGGGTGCGCAGCAGCTCCGACTTGCCGGAGCCGGTGGCGCCGATCAGCAGGCCGTGCGGGCCCATGCCGTCCTGCGCGGACTCCTTGAGGTCCAGCTCGACCGGGGTGCCGTCCGGGGTCAGCCCGAGCGGCACCCGCAGCCGGTCCCGGTTCGGCCGGGGCGTCCACGCCCGGTCCACGTCGAACTCGTACGGGTCGCCCAGGTCGAGCAGGTCGGCCAGGTCCTGCTCCAGGTGCAGCGGCTGCTCGCCACGGGACGCGGCGGACAACCGCAGCGGCGCCAGCTCCATCGCCAGCGTCTCCGCCTCGGCGATCGTGCAGGTGTCGGCGGTACCGATCTGCGCCCGGCCGTCCAGGGTGACGCTGGCCATCGACCCGTCGGCGGCGACATCGAGCACCAGCCGGGCCCGGTCGAGCACCCGGGGCGGTGGCTCGGACAGGTCGACGATGGTCACCCCTTCCACACCGCCGTCGGTCATCAGATGATCCGAGCCGGCCGGGTCACCGCCGTCGAGCACCACCAGCAGGTGCGGGCCGGAGGTGGCGGCGGAGCCGCCGCCGGACAGGTTGAACCGGGGGCGGTTGGCGAGCACGTCGTCGAGCATCGCCTCCAGGCCGGTCACCGTCGGCGACACCAGCCGCAGCGCGCCGGTCGCATCGGTGCGGGTCGGATGCAGCGCGTGCGGCAGCCACTTGACCCACTCCCAGTGCTCCCGCCGGGTCGGGGCCGGGCAGATCGCCACCAGCATGTCGTCCGGCGCGTGGAACGCGGTGGCCTGGGCGATCACCGCCCTGACCAGGGCGCGGGCGGCGTCCGGGTCGCCGCGCAGATGCACCCGGGCGAAGCCGCGCAGCGCCATGTCCACCGGCAGTTGCGGCACCGTGGCGTAGCTGGTCAGGAACCGGCGCAGCGCCAATGCGCACATCGGCTCCAGCTTCTCCAGCGCGGTCGGCGGCGGTGGGACCAGCGGCGTCGCCAGCTCCTGCGGCCCGAGACCGACCCGTACGGTGGCGAAGTCGGGGTCGCCACGGCGGCGTTCCCACAGCCGGGGACCGACCGGCACCGACCACAGCGTCTGCGGGTCCGGGTGCCGGTAGAACGCGGCTTCCCGCTGCTGGCGTACGGTCCGCAGGACCCGGCGACGCTGCCGCGACAGATGCGCCAGGTACTCGCGCCGCCGCTGCGCCATCTCCTGCCGGCTCGGCCCACCGGCCTGGTTGGACAGCTGGGTGGCGAGCATGCCGAGCGCGGAGAGGCCGAACAGGCCACCGGCGACGTAGCTGAGCGTCGAACCGCCCCGGCCGGCGTACATCAACGCCATCGCGACCGAGCCGGCCAGCATCGGCAGCAGCATCATCAGCTGCCCCCAGGACCGGCCGGTCGGCGCCGGCAGCTCGGGTGGCGCGTCGAGCAGAACCTCACCGGACGGGTACTCCGGCTCGGGTCGGCGCGCCGGGCGCCGTATCACCACCGTACCCACGGATCGATCCTCCCCGTCGTCGTCACACCCGGACGCCGGGTCGCTACCGGCACCGATGGCACCGGCACATGGTAGGTAGCCTTCTCGCGTCAGGACAGCCCGCGCGGCTTGATGAGGAGTCAGCAGTGGTCACCCAGGCCGGAACCGGACTCGCC
The DNA here is from genome assembly GCF_049179115.1 of Solwaraspora sp. WMMB762. NCBI lineage: Bacteria > Bacillati > Actinomycetota > Actinomycetes > Micromonosporales > Micromonosporaceae > Solwaraspora > Solwaraspora sp. WMMB762. The sequence continues at coordinate 4,416,335 of NZ_JBMHMD010000001.1, read as the reverse complement.
CGGATCGCCGTCGTGGCACCGACCCGACGCATCGACCTCGCCCTGCCGGAACATCTGCCGCTGGTCGGGCTGCTCCCGGCGGTGCTGCGGCAGGCCGACGAGAACCCATCCGACGGTACGGCCGACGGCGGCTGGGCGCTGCGGCGTACCAACGGATCCACCCTGGACCTCAACCGTACGCTCGCCGCCCAGCAGGTCCGCGACGGTGAGACGCTGCATCTGCTGCCCCGCCGCACCGAATGGCCGGAGCTGGCCTACGACGATCTGATGGAGGCGATCGCCGCGGGTGCCCGCCGCCGCGGGCTGCCCTGGACGCCGGCCGCCACCCGGCTGACCGGGCTGCTGACCGGGGCCGTTCTGCTGCTGCTCGCCCTGGTCGCGGTGGTGACCGCCGGCGGCACCGGGGTGGCCGCCGGGGCGGCCCTGCTCGGCACCGCAGCCGTCCTCGTCGCGGTCGGCGTGCTGCTGTCCCGGGCGATGGCCGACTCGCTGGCCGGCGCGGTGCTCGCCGCCCTGGCCCTGCCGTACGCGTTCGTCGGCGGCGCGGTGGCGCTGGCCGGCGGCGAACCGGTCACCGAACTGGGGGCACCGCACCTGCTGGTCGGCTCGGCGGTGCTGACCCTGACCGGGGTGCTCGGCATGCTGGGTGTCGGGGACGCCGGCCGGGTCTTCGTGGCGGCGATCGTCACCGGGGTCAGCGGGACGACCGGGGCGGTGCTGGCCGTCGGGCCACTGGACGGGCCGCGCGCCGCGGCGGTGCTGGTGGCCGCGGTGACCCTGCTGCTGCCGGCGTTGCCGCTGATCTCGGTCCGGGCCGGCAAACTGCCGATGCCGGCGCTGCCGCGTACCGCCGAGGACCTGGTCCGCGACGACCCGCAGCCGGACCGGGCGGAGATCTACCGGGCGACGGCCCGCGCCGACGAGGTGCTGACCGGCCTGATGTTCGGTACGGCCGTGGTCGCTGCCGCCGGGTCGGCGGTGCTGACCTTCTCGGCGACGGTCGGCGCGGTGCTGCTGGTCGCGGTGGTGACGGCCGGTCAGCTGCTGCGGGCCCGGCTGGTCTCGACCATCCGGCACCGGGTGCCGCTGCTGGCCAGCGGCCTGGTCGGCGTCGGTCTGCTGACCCTGATCGGTACGGGTGGGATGGCGGCCGGTACCCGGCTGGCCCTGCTGCCCGTGGTGCTGCTGGTGGTGGCGCTGGTGCTGGCGGCCGGGATGGTCTACAGTCGACGGCCGCCGGCGCCCCGGTTGGCTCGGCTCGGCGACGGGCTGGACGTGGTGCTGCAGTTGGCGGTGGTGCCGGTGGCCTGCGCCGTGCTCGGCCTGTACGGCTTCATGCGGGCGATCAACGGCTGACGGTTCCGGCTGGTCAGCCGGCCGTCAGTCGGCCGGCCCGGCGAGGTGCTCCGGCCGCAGTGGCGGGAACGGGCCGCCACGGACCAGCCGGATCAGCGCCGTGTCGACGTCGTCGGCGACGTACTGGTAGCCGGCCCAGTGCAGCAGCAGGACCCGGCCGGCGGCGTCGACGACCAGCTCGGCAGGGCCGTCCGAGTTGCCGCCGAGCGGGAACACCGGATGCTCGTACTCGTCGACGAAGACCCGGGCCTCCTCGGTGACCAGGCCGCTGCGTACCGGGTGGACGAAGGTCAGGAAGCCGGCGTCGGCGGTGCCGTCCGAGCCGAACTGGGCGATGGTCAGCCCGCCGAACTCGGTCAGCGCCGCGCGGGCGACCGGCGTCATGACCAGCCCGTCGAGTTCACCCGCCCACCGGTCGGCCCACTGGTCGACCATCGCGGAGACGTCCCGGCCGGGGAACCAGCCGGCGGCCTCCAGCACCGGCCGTACGTCCGGCGGGAACCGGCGGCCGGCGGCCCGGGCGGCGGCGTACCGCTGGGCGACGACCGTCACCGGGACCGGCGGCCACTGGCTGACCTCGCCGGACTCCCCGTCGATCACGATCCGCGGCGACCCGGAGCCGGTCGGCGGCCCGGCCGTCCGACTTCCCGCGTCGTCGGTGGGGATCAGCCAGGCGACGTATCCGTGCTCGAACTCGTGCAGGCCGATCCGCTCGTCGGTGCCGGCATCAGCACCGTGCTCGGTCGCCCATTGGCGGGCCAGGTCCAGCGCCTCGTCGCGACCGAGCATCGATGTTCCCTAATGAGTTCTGGGAGTGAGCCATCCGGCAGACTCCTGATGGATAGGTAGCCGCCGGCGGGTGAGCACTCGTTGTTCCCGGACGTCGAGTCCTGACGGAAGATCGTGCCCCTGCCGGTCGGTGTGGAGAGTTGATCGCTGATGGGATGTCGTGCCCGCCCGGTCGCGGCGTGAGCACTGCTTCATTAGGTCGCTGATGGTTCTCCTCCCGGCTACCGAAGGTGATCGACTCGATAGACGGGAGACGTGTTGCTGTTCGTAGGAGATGACTGGGCGGAGGACCACCACGACGTCGAGGTGATGGACGCCTCCGGCCGCCGGCTGGCCAGGGCCCGGCTGCCCGAGGGCGTCGCGGGGATGACCAGGCTGCACGCGATGATCGGCCAGGCCCTCGGTGACGACATCGACACCGACGACGACGCCCGGGTGAGGATCGGCATCGAGACCGATCGGGGCCCGTGGGTGCAGGCCCTCGTCGCCGCCGGCTACACGGTGTACGCGGTCAATCCGTTGCAGGCGTCCCGCTACCGGGAACGCCTGGCGTTGTCGGGGGCCAAGAGCGACGCCGCCGACGCGCACATGCTGGCCGACATGGTGCGCACCGACTCGCACCAACTGCGCCCGATCGCCGGAGACACCGCCGACGCGCAGGCGGTCAAGGTCGTCACCCGAACACACAAAACCCTGGTCTGGGAACGCACCCGCGCCGGTCAGCGGCTGCGACACGCGCTGCGCGACTACTTCCCCGCCGCCCTCACGGCGTTCGCCGACCTCGACGCCCCGGACGCCCTGGAACTCCTCGCGAAGGCCCCCGACCCGGCGGCCGCCGCCCGGTTGAGCCTGACGCAGATCAGCGCGGCCCTCAAACGGGCCCGCCGCCGCGACATCCCGGCCAAGGCGGCCACGATCCAAGCCGCGCTGCGCGCCGAGCACCTCGGCCAGCCCGCCGTGGTCACCGCCGCGTACGCCGCGTCGGTACGTGCCCTGGTCGCGTTGCTGGTCACCCTCAACGAACAGGTCAAGGCCCTGCAAGGGCAGGTGGAGGACCATTTTGGCCGGCACCCGGACGCTGAGATCATCCTGTCCCAGCCCGGACTGGGTGCCGTCCTCGGCGCCCGGGTGCTCGCCGAGTTCGGTGACGACCACGACCGCTACGCCACCGCGAAGGCCCGGAAGAACTACGCCGCGACCAGCCCGATCACCCGCGCGTCCGGGAAGAAGAGGACCGTCGCGGCCCGGTTCGTGCACAACGACCGACTCATCGACGCCCTGATGACGCAGGCGTTCTCCGCCCTGCACACATCCCCGGGTGCCCGCGCCTACTACGACCGGCAACGAGCCCGTGGCGCCGGCTACAACGCCGCGCTGCGTCAGCTCGCCAACCGGCTCGTCGGCATCCTCCACGGATGCCTGAAGACCGGCACCGTCTACGACGAGGCGACCGCGTGGTCGCATCACCTCAACGAAGCTGCTGCTTGACATTCAAGCTCCTGGGATGTCTTCCGAGCTGCGGGGCGAGACCCCACGGTACGCCGTCGTCACCGGAGCCTGTGGGAGGCGGCACGCCGCGTGAGCCTATGGTAGGCGGCACGCCGCGTGGTGCAGCCGCGCGGCGCTGACGGGTGGAAGGAAGCCAGGCATGCCGTCGCGGCGCGACCAGGTCCAGTCGTACCAGTTCTTCGTCCAGCGGATGACGTCCGCGCTGGTGGCCAGGGACCCGGATCCGGCGGTCGCCCCGTTCCAGCGGCTCGGCGGCGCGGGCCTCGGTGGGATCATGGTGGCGGTGCTGTGCCTCGGTGCGGTCGGGGTGTTCGGCTTCATCGTCCCCGGTGGAGCGACCAGCTGGCAGGACGGCGCCTCGGTGATCCTGGAGAAGGAGACCGGCACCCGGTACCTCTACCGCGAGGGTCACCTGCACCCGGTGGTCAACTACGCCTCGGCGCTGCTGGCGCTGGAGTCCTTCGCCCCAGTGACCGACGTGTCACGCAACTCCCTGGCCGGTACGCCCCGTGGCGCTCGGATCGGCATCCCGGACGCACCGGACGCGCTGCCCGACGCGAAGCGGATCCTGACCGGCGGGTGGACACTGTGCTCCCAGGCCGTCCGGGACGAGTCCGGTGAGCTGGTGGCCACCACGGTGCTGACCGTCGGCCGGCCGCCGGTCGGTGGCCGGCCCACCGGCGACGGCGCGCTGCTGGTCCGCGACGCAGACACCGGGCACCTGCAGCTGATCTGGCGGGACCAGCGACACGAACTGGTCGACGAGGACATCGTCCTGGAAGGTCTGGCGCTGCGGTCCGAGCCGGTTGTGCTGGTCGGCGGGGCCTGGCTGAACGCGTTGCCGGCCGGGGAGCCGATCGGCAGCCGGCCGGTGCCCGGCCGGGGCGAGCCGTCGACCGCGCTGCCGGACGCGGTCACCGGCTCGATCTACGTGGTCGAGAACCAGACCGGCGACCGGCAGTACTACCTTGCCGAACGGGACCGGCTGGCGCCGCTGACCGAGTTGCAGGCCGAGGTGCTGCTGGCCGATCCGGGCACCCGGGACGCGTACGGCGGCGAACCGCCGACCGCGCGGCCGGTCGCCGCCGCCACCGTGGTCGGCGCGCCCCGGGCGGCCGAGTCCGGGGAGACCGGCGCCCGGGCGCCGCAGCGCCGACCGGACATCCTGCGGCTGACCGATGGCCGGCAGAGCGTCTGCGCCGGCTATCCGCCCGGCAGCCACCAGCCGCAGGTGCTGGTCGACGCGCAGGTCGAGCCGCCGACGCAGGCGATCGTGACCCCGGCACGCACCGCCGACGGCGTACCGCTGGCGGACCGGGTGGTGATCGAGCCCGGCCACGGCGCGTTGGTCGAGTCGATGCCTGCGCCGGACGCCCCGGCCGGCACCCTGACCCTGGTGACCGACCTTGGCATCCGCTATCCGCTGGCGGACCGGGCGGTCGCCGCGATGCTCGGCTACCCCGAGGTGGAGCCGGTGCGGCTACCCGCCAGCCTGGTGGTACGGCTGCCGGGCGGGCCGGCGCTGGACCCGGCGGCAGCCCGACGACCAGCTTGAACGACTATTGTGGATCAGCGAACGTCGGCCAGGTGGCGTCGGTCGATCGGTATCGGTCTGGCGCCACTGGACACAAGGAACTACCGTTTCCGATGACAGATGGTGCGTCGGCGCACCATGCGGCACCGCCCCTCGGATTGCGGGGCATCCCACCAGAGGACGGGGTGAAGACCACCATGACCGGGATGAACACCAATACCGGGCTGATGGTTCAGACCGAGAAGGACGTCGATGACGTCGCGAACCGGCTGACCGGCAACCTGAACCAGTTGATGGACCAGCTCATGCCGCTCTACGACCAGTGGAAGGGTATCGGTGCCGGCTCGTTCCAGCAGGTGCGTCAGGCGTTCGACGAGGACATGGCGCGGCTGAACCTGGCGTTGCGGTCGATCGCCGAGGCGGTCGGTTCGGCCGGTAAGGACTACGAAGTCAGCGACGAAGAGATCAAATCCGAGATGGATTCGGCGGGGGCGACCGCCGGCCAGATCACTGCGGCGCTGAAGCTCTGACCGGAGGGATCGAGATGGACATCCGCTACGATTTCGCCGCGCTGAACAACGCCGCCGACAATTGCGGCACCGCGGCCAAGAACATGATTCAAGAGCTCGACGGCCTCAAGACCGGCATCCAGCCGCTGGTGGCAACCTGGGAGGGTGACGCGCAGACCGCGTACCTGACCCGGCAGGCGGAGTGGGAGTCTGCCGCCAACGACCTCAAGGACCTGCTCAACCGGATCGAGAAGGCGCTGCGTGAAGCAGCCGTACGGATGCAGGCACGCGAGGCGGCCAACCGGGCCAAGTTCGAGTGACCGACGCCGTCACCGCACAGCCGGTCCAGGCACCACGAAGTACGCCTCCTGCGGATCGGTGCGCGTACCGCCTTGTGACGCCGCGCCGCTGCGGTCGACCATCCGCCGGGTCGGCTGCCAGCGGCGGCGTCGGCCACCCGGCAGTGCCGCCACGGTCACCGCGACCAGCAGGATCAGCAACGCCGTACCGGCGGCCACCGTCACGGCGGTCCGGGTCAGCCGCTGCCAGCGGGCCGCCCGCTGCGCCGCGGCGGCATCCGGCACGACCGTCGGCAGCGCCGGCGCGGCGACCGGCTCGCCCGCCGCCAACCGCTCGGTCACCGCCCGGTACGGGTTCACCACCCCGTGGCCGTAGCCCGCCGACCGGCCGCCGGGGGCCGGATCCGCGGTCGCGGTCAGCCGCCGGGCCACGTCGGCCGCCGACAGGTCCGGCTCGGCGGCCCGCAGCAGCGCCGCCGTCGCGCTCACCACCGGGGTGGCGTAGCTGGTGCCGCCGACCACCTGGTGCCCGGACACCCGGCTCGCCGCCACCACCGCCCCACCCGGCGCCACCAGATCCACATAGTCACCGACCTGGGAGTCCGCCAGCCGTACGCCGTTCTCGTCGATCGCCCCGACGCCGATCACCCCGTCGAACGCCGCCGGGTACGGCGTCGGATCCGGCGACGCGCCCTGCTGGTGGCTGTTGCCGGCGGCGGCCACCAGCACCACGTCGGCCTTCACGGCGCGCTCGACCGCGGCCCGTACCGCCGGGTCCGCGCGGTACATGATCAGCGACATGTTGATCACCTTCGCGTCGCTGGCCACCGCGAGGTCGATCGCCTCGGCCAGCCGGTCCGCCGGTGAGGCGGAGCCGTCCTGCCGCGCCTGGATCCGCTCGGTGACCCGGATCGGAACGATCGTCACCCCTGGGGCGATGCCGTGGAAGCCGACGCCGTCCACCCTGGTGGCGGCGATCAGGCTGGCCACGGCGGTGCCGTGCGAGGCGCAGTCCACGGTGCCGCTGGCCTCGACGCCGGTCAGGTCGGCGCCGACGGCCACCCGACCGGACAGTTGCGGATGGTCGTCGTCGACACCGGAGTCGATCACCGCGACCCGTACCCCCGACCCGTCGGTGACCGGCCAGCTGCGCTCGGGCGCCAACCAGCGCTGATGCCAGGAGATCTGAGGGATCACCGGGCCGGGGTCGGCCGGGCTGCGGCAATTGCCCGGGGCGGCAGACGCCGGCGCCGCCGCGACGACCGGCAGCACGCTCGGCGCGACGGTCAGCAGTACGCCCAACGCGACGGCCAGCAGCAGGGTCGGTGACCGCATCAGCTGACCTCCAGACCTCCCGTACCGCCCGGCATCCTATCCAGCGGCGGCGACCAGCGGGCTCGTGCGGCTGGCACACATTCAGTATCGTCGTCATGACGCCTCACCGTCGGTGCCCGGCAGCGCCCGGTGTGACGCGGCGACGGGGAGGGACACGATGGACGTGCACGGCCTGCGTGCCCGTGCCGACGAGTTGATGGCACAGTTCGACCGGATGCGGTCCGGCGTCGGTGACCTGCAACAGCAACTGCGGGCGGTGTCGGCCACCGTCACCTCCGACGACGGGCTCGTCACCGTGACGGTCGGGCCGAGAGGACAGGTCACCAAGGTGGAGCTCGACCCGCGGATCTACCGCCGGCCGAACGCCGCGCAGCTGTCCACCACGGTCACCGAGACCATCCGGGCCGCCACTGCCCAGGCGATGGCCGAAGTGGAGCAGATCTGCCGGCCGATGGTGCCCGACGCACAGTTCCAGGCACACATCGACTTTGATCTCGAAGGCATCTTCCGCCAACTCGACACCGACCTGCCCGGGGGCGACCGGAAATGACCGAGCCGCAGCAGACCTTCCTCAACCCGGATCTGGCCCGCCCGGCCGGCAACGCGCTCGGCGCGGCGGCCGAGACACTGGCCGCCGAGTGGTCCCGCGTCACCGGCACCATCCGGGCGCTCAACGAGGCCCGACCGTGGGGCGACGACGAGGCCGGCCGGACGTTCAACGAGCACTACCTGGACGGCGGTGACGAGGCCCCGGCAAAGGTGACCCTGGACGCCGGTGACGATCTCATCGCCGCTTTCGAGGACACCGGGCTCCGGATCGTCTCCTCGGTCGACGGCACAGTCGACGACGACGGCGCGGTCGGCGACAGCTTCGGCGGCGGCAGGTAGCCCGGTCGCTGTCGGAGGGCCAACGACGTGGCGATCATCAATCCCCGGGAGTGGTTCGGCGAGTACGGGTGGGTCTGGGACGCCATCACCTGGGTGAGCGCCGGCGAGGCGTGGCCGACCGGTGACGAGGACCAGATGCGCGAGCTCGCCGCCGCCTGGCGTGAGCTCGCTGAGGTGGTACGGGTCGCGCTGGCCGACGCCGATCCGGCCGCGCTGCGGGTCATCGAAAGCTGGGGCGGCGACGCGGGCGCCGAGTTCGCCAACTTCTGGCAGCAGGTCGGGGTCGGCCCCAACACCGGGCTGCCGGTCCTGCAGAAGGCCGCCGCCGCCTTCGCGAACGGCTGTGACACCGCCGCCACCGAGATCGAGTACGCGAAGCTGACCATCCTCATCGCGGTGGCGATCACCGTGATCGCGGTGTTCGTGGCGTTGCTGATGGCCTGGCTGGGCGGGGTCTCCGCCGGTGCCATCCCCGGTATCCTCGCCGCCGGCCGGCAGGCGGTCACCGTCGCGTTCCGCCGGTTGCTGGCCCAGCTCGGCCGGCAGATGCTCACCCAGGCCGGGATGCGGGCCGCGCTGCAGGGTTCGGCCAGGCTCGCCACCACCCACGTCACCCGCGCCGGCGCCCAGCGGCTCGGCACCCAGCTGGGCATCGAGCTGGCTCAGGAGATCGGCGAAGAGCTGATCATCGACATCGGTGCCCAGGCGTTCCAGGTCGCCCAGGGCAACCGCGACAACTGGGACGGCCGGCGGACCCTCACCGCCGGGGTCGGCGGCGCGTTCGGCGGCATGCTCGGTTTCGGCGGCAACCGGCTGCTGCGTAACACGGTCGCACCCCGGGTGCCGGTGTCGTTCCGGCCGCCGGCAATGAACTTCCGGGGCGCTGGCGTCGTCCGCTGGGGCGGCCGGTCGGTCACCGCCGGCATGCAGAATGCGGTGATCTCCCCGGCGGCCAGCGTCGCCGCGAACCTCGCCGTCAACCAGCAGTGGACCAACCCCGGCTGGCAGGGGGCGCTCGGTGGATTCACCAGCGGTGCCGGTCGGGGCGGTGCCACCATGGCGGCGTCGTCCGCCGGCAGCGCGGCCGCCGGCTGGGCCAACCGGCTGGGTGGTGTCGCGCCGCCGACCGGCGTGCCCGGCACCGTCGACCTGGCCGGCATTGCTTCATTGACGAGCGTGGACGCCGCAGGGATAGACCTGGGCGGGCTCGGCGGCAGCCCGGCCGCCGACGGCGGGTCCGCTGTCGCGAGCGGATCGGGCCCAGCCGCTGGATCGGGCACCGTCACCGCGGCTCCGGTCACCGCTGACCCGGCGCCGGCGACCGTGCCGGATACCGGGGCCGGCTCCATCTCGCTGGCTCCGACAACCCAGGATGCTCCGACAACCCAGGATGCTCCGACGGTCGTCGACCAACCCGCCAACCAGCCGGCACCCGCCAACCAGCCGGCACCCGCCAACCAGCCGGCACCCGGCGTCGAGGTGCCGGTGGTCACCTCGGGGCAGGCGTCGGCGGTTGACGCCGGCGATGCCGCCGGCCCGGTGGCTGCACCCTCGACCGACTCAGCGCCGACTGACCCAGCCTCGACCAGCACCGCCTCGACCAGCACCGCCTCGCCGAGCGTCACGCCGGACGTCACATCGGACGTCACATCGGACGGCGTATCGACGGCGCAGGTGGACGTCGGGCCACCGGCGCAGGTCGCAGCTGGCCCTCCGGCCGGGCCGGCGGCCTCGACTCCCACAGCCGGGCCGCCTGCCGGTCCGACAGCCGCGACGAGCGCCACCCCGGCCGGTCCGACAGCGGGGACGAGCGCCACCCCGGCCGGTACGGCGGCTGCGACGACGACAACTGCGACGACGACAACTGCGACGACGACAGTTCAGGCCGGAGCCCAAACGCCGGCTCAGGCCACGGCGGCATCGTCGACGGCCGGTGGCAGCACCACGGCTGCCGCCCAGAGCTCGTCGACCGGTAGCACGTCGGCACCGCCCCGGCCGCCGGCACCGGCTACCGGACCGGCTGCCGGCTCGGTCAGCTTCGGACCGGCTGTCGCCGCACCTGCCGTACCTGCCGCACCGGCTCAGCCGGGCCAGCCGGTCGGTACCCCGACCGGGACCACCACGACGGGGCCGGCGTCGGCTGTGACCAGTCCGAGTGTGACGGCCAGTCCGAGTGCGACGGCCGGCCCGACGCCGCCGGTACTGCCACCGATCGGCCCGCCGGTGTCCGCGTCGCCGCCGACCGCGACCACCGGCGGACCGGACCGACCGGCCGACCCGGCCCCTCGGCAACCATCCTCCGGCACCACCGTCGACCCGCAGACCCTGCAGCGGTCGGCCGGCCCTACCGGCACCGGTACGCACAGTTGGCAGCTGGACCCGGTCCAGTTCGACGGCGATCCGAACAGCACGGACGCCGACCAGGCGCTCATCGACGCGTCCCGGGCCCTGGTCGACGCCGTTACGGGTGCGGTGACCCGGCACCAGCAGCAGGCCACCCCGGGCGAACAGATCTCGATGGGTAAACGGCCGGGCGTGGTCGGCGCGTTGATGACCCGCAGCGGGCAGCTCACCACACACAGCAGCATGACCGCCGACCAGAGCACCGACCCGGCCACCCAGCCGACGCCGCACCCGCTGGTCGAGACAGTGCTCGCCGAGGTCGCTCAGCAGGTCAGCCGGGTCGGCAGCGGGCACGGGCGGTGCGCCGAGGTCGCCCTGGTGTCCGATGTGGTCTACCAGCTGGAACGGCAGTGGCAGGATGCCGGCCGGATCGGCGACTTCGCCGCGTACGCCCGATCGGAGCTGGCCGGGGCGCGGATCGTCACCCACCAGTTCCGCCGTGCCCAGGACGTCGACGTGGTGTACGAACGCGGCGACTACCGACCACCCTGCCGGTCGTGCGGGCCGATGTTGGAAATACTCGGCGTCACCCCGGTGGTGGACACCGAACGGCTGCCCGGCCCGGCCGTACCGCCGGACTCCGGCGCGTTGGGTGACGGCCGGGCGCTGCCGGAGACCAGACCGACCGGCGACGCGCAGGGTCTGGTGCCGCCGGACCCCGCCGACCAGCAGGCGTTGACCGACGAGGTGCCGGTCGGGCCGGACGGCCGCCCGGCCCGGCACCCCGACCCGCGCGGCGGCCGCTGGCCGGAGCTGGTCAACGACGGCGGCCCGGCCAACCCCGGCCGCAGCACCAACTGCGCCGACGTCGGCCTGTCCGTCCTCGCCACCTGGTACGGCGACCCACAGGTCGCGGCGGCGACCGGTGCGTCGGTGACCGCCGAGCCGGACAGCACCCGACGTCAGGAACAGTGGCTGGGTGCGTCCTTCGCGCCTGCCGGCCGTGGGCCGGCCGGCTTGGACGCGGTCGCCGACCAGCTGCGGCGTGCCGGCCCCGGATCCGCCGCGCTGATCATCACCAGCTGGACCGCTGCGGCCGGCGGCGGTGCACACACCTGGAACGCCGTCAACCACGACGGGCAGATCATCTGGATCGACGCGCAGAGCCGGCAGGTCTCCGACACCGCGCCGATCTACGGCAGCGAGGTCGACGGGGTCTGGTCGATCGTCCTCGACGCCGACGGCAATCCGATGTCGGCCGACGGCCCGCAGACGACTGCGGTGTCGACGACCGGGGCGACCAGTGAATCGGCGTACCTGGACGCGCTGACCGAACCCGACCGGGCGACGCTGCTCGCCGAGCTGGCCGCCGCCCAGGTCGACGCCGATGCGATCCTCGCCGAGCTGGGGACCATCGGCGACCGGCTCAACACCGACCTTGGCCTGGCCGGCACCGCCGCGCTCACCCCGCTGGGCAGCGAGTACCGGGTCAAAGGTGCCGAGTCGCTGGCCCGCAAGTTCAGCACCGACTTCGAGCCGAAGGGCTACACCCTCCCGGAGGCGCTCGCCGAGATCAACGACGTGGTGCGGTTCTCCGTACGGGCACCGGAGACCGACGCGTACGGGCCGGCGGTAGCGGGGGTGCTCGACGCGCTGACCGCCGCCGGCCACCAGGTGACCGACGTGAAGAGCTTCTGGCACCCGGGCAACCGGTTCTTCGGGCTGAACTGCACCCTCGTCTCGCCCACCGGCCGGACGTACGAGGTGCAGTTCCCGACCGCCACCAGCTGGGCGATCGGTAAGGAGACACACGGCCCGTACGAGGTGATGCGCGACCCGGCGCGGACCCCGGCCGACCGGATGCACGCCTTCCTCGACATCCTCGCCGTCAACAAGGCGCACGACATCGCCGGCCGGATGCCCGGCGGCATGCCGGTGCTGACCGAGCGGTACGGGCCACCAAAGGACACCAGCTTCGCCAAGTGGATCGCCAAGCAGGAACAGGCCGGCCTGCGGCAGGACTACGCCGACTGGCTGTCCGCCAACCCGAGCCGCAGCTTCCAACAGGAGTTGGCTGCGCGAGGATTGGACCCGTCCGACCTGCCCGGTTTCGATCCTGACGCGATAGGAAGCACAGATGCCGACCCTGACCTTTCGCTACCACCTGCTGTATCGGACGGACGACCAGACCCAGCCGCCGGTCAACGTGATAGCGGTGGCGGCCGGCACCGGGCCGACCCAGGCGGTGATCTGGGACCGTCCGACGTCGAGGTGGGGCTTCCGACCGGACATGGCGGCGTCGATCCTGTACGCCAACCCGGAGCGCCACAGCGTACGGGCAGTGGACCGGGCGACGGCGGAGTCGGTGACCCATCACTTCACGACGGTCCCGTTGCCGAGCGAGCCGGAGCTGACCCGGATCTGCCAGGAAGCCAGCCGGACCTGACCTCGGGTCGGGGCGACGGCGGGAAGGCTGCCACTGATGGAGTTCCAGTACTACCTGCTGTACCACCCGACGCGGCCGTCGGACCATCCGGCGAACGTGATCGCTCTGGCCAACGATCAAGGTCCCACCAGAGCGGTGATCTGGGACCGGCCGACGGCCAGGTGGAGCTGTCAGCCGGACGTCGGGACAGCAGTGCTGTTCGTGAACCAGGAACGCAACAACTTCCGAGGGGTGGACCGGGAGACGGCGGAGTCGGTGACGCATCACTTCACGGCGGTGCCGTTGCCGAGCGAGGCGGAGTTGACCCGGATCTGCTACCCGACGAGTACCGAGGCATCCCGGCGCGTGACGCCTCCGACCTGACGCAGCCACCAGCGGCAGCGGTCGGACAGCTGGCTGACCCTGATTCCGCCTACTTGGACAGCCTCTCGGCGGCAGAGCAGCGGATGGTTGCCGATGCGGTCTCGGGGGCACGGTCAGACGCGGCGATGATCGCTGGCGAAATTGACTCCCTCCTGTACGGGATAAATGCCGAGTCGAATCTTCCCGGAGCTGATTCGCTTGCCTTGCTTGGTCTCAAGGACAGCGTCAAGACGGCGGGTTCGCTGGCGCGCAAGTACCTCACCGAACTCGAGCCAGAAGGTTACGAACTGCCGGAAGCCCTGGCTAAAGTAAACGACGTCGTGAGGTTCTCGGTGAGGAGCCCTGAGGGTGATCTGTATGCCCCTGTGGTGGAGAGGGTGTTGAGTGGCCTGGAAAATTCGGGACATGAAGTCTCTTCCGGCAAGATCTTTTGGCATCCAGGGAATCGCTTCTACGGACTGAATGTCACGCTATTGTCGCCGTCTGGTCGAGTCTACGAGCTTCAGTTTCCCACCGATAGGAGCTGGTCAGTCGGAAAGCAGACTCGTAGTGAGTACGGAATAGTGCGTAATCCTGTGGTGCCAATCGAGCGCAGGATGGAAGCGTTCCTCGACATCCTGTCGAAGAACAAGATCAGCCGCCTTTCTGGCTCGATTTCAGGCGGGCTGGAGCCGTTGACCAGACGGTTTGGTCAACCGGTCTTCAACGGGATTTCAAAATGGATTGCAAAGTTGGATGACAGAGGTCTCGGGGCCAGTTCTGCACGGGATCGATACGTTGACTGGCTCGCCGACAGTGGGCAGTCGTTTGACGATATCCTAGCGAGGCGTGGTCTTGATCCAGCGGACCTACCGGGGTTCGCGCTCCACGTGACGGCGGTGACTGATGAGCGACCAAGTGTTTCACTACTACCTACTCTACCGCCTGATCGACTCGGCGGAGGTGCCGGTGAACGTCATAGCACTGGCGGATTGTCCTGGTCCGACTCAGGCGGTGATCTGGGACCGTCGGGCGGACCGATGGAACTTCCGCCCAGACGTCGCAGTGGCGATTCTGTACGCGAATCAGGAGCGTCATACATTCCATCGGACCGATCGGGTGATGGCGGAGTCGGTGACGCATCACTTCACGGCGGTGCCGTTGCCGAGCGAGGCGGAGTTGACCCGGATCTGCCGGGAGGCCAGCCCGACCTGACCGGCACCCGGCCGGTGTCCGGTGAGGGCCGCGATACCGGGTCAACGAGCCTGGCGTCGGCGAATGCCGCGGGCGAGTCGTCGACGTTGCCGGAGCAGGGAGGGGTAGTCGATGACCGAGGACGAGGCCAGAGCACTGATCAGCAGACTGCTGGGCAGCAGGAACCCGATCGAGATGTATCCGTTCGAGTTCGGCTGGCTGGTCCGGGAGGAGTTGTCGACCCAGGAACGGCAATCCGGGATGCACATCGGTCAGGGGAGCTTCATCGTGGACCTGACGGGCGTGGTGACCGCCCAGCCGAGCCTGCCGGCGACGGTGGTGGTCGAGGAGTACGCGGCGGAGCGTCGGCAGGGCCGGATCTCGGGTCGGCAGGTGTGGCCGGAGTCGGGCCCGCCACCGGAGTAGCCGACCGGGCCGTACCGGCGGAGGACGGCGATGCGCCGTTGGCCGGCTCGCGTCCGGTTGGTCCGTTGAATTTGGCGCCGTTGGAGGATGCGGGTTTTCAGGCTGATCTTGAGGCGGTGTTGTGGTCGGGTGGTGGGTTTGTGGTGGGTGCGGATCCGTCGTCGCATCCGTTTGGTGGGTTGGTGAATGATGGTGGTCCGGGGCGGTCGGGTCGGGGCAACAATTGTATGGATTGTTCGTTGGCGGGGTTGTCGACGTTTCTTGGTCGGCCGATGGTGTCGCTACCGCGCTGGCCGGACATCCTGCCGGACGGCGCCGTCGACCGGCAGACCGGCGAGGCGGCCGGTGTCGACCGCGCCGAGGAGTGGTTGGGCGGGGAGTGGATCGGTCCGCCGGCGGACCTGCCGGGTGGGCCGCAGAAGCGGGCGGTGGCGGTCGCCCGGCAGTACGCGCAGTTGCAGGAGCGGGTGGCGGCGGCCGGGCCGGGTAGTGCCGCCCTGGTTGTCGCCGACTGGCTCAGTGTGGACGAGCGTACCGGTCAGGTGCAGGTCGACGCCGACGGCAACGCCCTGGCCGACGGCTCGCACGCGTTCCTGATCGTCTACCCGTACGGGGCCGACAGGCCGGTGTGGTGGGATCCGCAGGACGGCCGGACGTGGCCGGTGCCGCCGACACACATCGTCGCCGTCACCCACGCGTTGTGGTCGATGGACGCGCCGGCAGCAGGTGGAGGGACCAACAGTGACTCGGGACGAAGCGCAGGAGCTGATCCAGCGGCTGGTCGGGACGCCGAACCGGATGGCTCTGCACGAGTTCGAGTTCGGGTGGCTGGCGCAGGAGATCCTGAGTCCGCAGGAACGCGGCACGGGGATGCGGGTCGGCCTGGGGAGCTACATCATCGACCGGGACGGGACGGTGACGGTGCACGGCAGTCTGCCGGTACCGGTGACGATCGGCCGGTACGCGGCGGAGCGTCGGCAGGGGCGGATCTCGGGTCGGCAGGTGTGGCCGGAGACGGACTCGCCGGAAGCGGAGTAACTGACGGAACCTCCGGTGTAGTCGCCGGCGCCGATGAATTGTCGGGTCCGCGGCCGGTTGGTCCGTTGAATTTGGCGCCGTTGGAGGATGTGGGTTTTCAGGCTGATCTTGAGGCGGTGTTGTGGTCGGGTGGTGGGTTTGTGGTGGGTGCGGATCCGTCGTCGCATCCGTTTGGTGGGTTGGTGAATGATGGTGGTCCGGGGCGGTCGGGTCGGGGCAACAATTGTATGGATTGTTCGTTGGCGGGGTTGTCGACGTTTCTGGGTCGGCCGATGGTGTCGCTACCACGCTGGCCGGACCGGGCGGGCGACGGGACGATCGACCGGGTCACGGGTGAGGCCGACGGGATCAGCCGGGCCGAGGAGTGGTTGGGCGGGGAGTGGGCCGGCCCACCGGCGGACATGCCGGGGACACCGGCGGACCGGGTGGCGGCGGTCGCCGAGCAGTACGCGCAGTTGCAGCAGCGGGTGGCGGCGGCCGGCCCAGGTAGTGCCGCCCTGGTCGTCGCCGACTGGCTCAGCTTCGACCAGGACACCGGACGGCTGCACCTGGACGCCGACGGAAACGCGCAGGCAGCCGGCTCGCACGCGTTCCTGATCGTCTACCCGTACGGTGCCGACGGGCCGGTGTGGTGGGATCCGCAGTACGGCGGAACCGCGACGCAGCCGCCCGCCGAGTACCTGGCGGCGACGCACACGTTGTGGTCGATGGACGCGCCGACGGCACGGGGAGGGATCGGAAGTGACTCGGGACGACGCGCAGGAGCTGATCCAGCGGCTGGTCGGGACGCCGAACCGGATGGCGCTGCACGAGTTCGAGTTCGGCTGGGTGGCGAGGGAGATCCTCTCGGAGACGGAACGCACCCAGGGGCTGGGTCTGGGCCAGGGGAACTGGGTGATAGACCACGACGGGACGGTGACGGCCCACCGGAGCATGCCGCCGTCGATCATCATGCAGGAGTACGTGGCGGCCCGCCGGGCGGGCCGGACGACCGGCCGCCAGGTGTGGCCGCTGACGGACGAGCCAGGGCCGAACCACTAGCCACCGGAGAAGCCGGAGCCGAACCACTAGCCACCGACGCGCCGGACGGGTCGCTCAGCGCCGCGCCGGACGGCCTGGTCAGCGCCGCCGCCGGGACGACCTTCGGCGGTGCGCTGCACGACGCCGACCCGGTCGCGGTCGCTGCGGCAGTACGCGACGCACTCGACACTGGACTGCTGCCGGCCGGTGCGGTCGCCGACCCGGACGCCGGCACGGTCACCCTCGACACCTCGGCCGGGCCGGTGACCGTCACCCTCGCCGTGACCTCGCTGCCGCCCGGGACGACGGTGGCACCCGTCGCCACCATCGCGACGCACGCCGACGGGGCGACCGTACGGGTGTCCGACCGGGCCTCCGCCGACCATGTTCGACGGGCAGTCGCCGCCGCACTGGCCGAAGTGGATGCCATCGCCCAGGAACGGGCCGACGGGCTGCGTACCGACGCGACGACCGCGCTCGCCGAAGGGTCCCGGCCCGAAGGTGACGGGCAGCGTCACCTGACCGCGCGGGACATCGGCCGGCTGGCCGAGCTGCGTACCGTCGCCGACCAGTTGGCGCAGGCGGGCACCGGCCGGCACGCCGACCCTGCCCAGGTGGCCCAGTTGCACGCCGAAGCGGTCGGCCTGCTGATCAGCAGTGGGCTGTTGGAGCCGTACCCGGGTCACCGGGTGCACAGCCTGGTGCCGAACGTGCCGGTCGTCGGGTCGGCTGCCACCGACGCCCGGTTCGCTGCCGTCCGTACCCAGTTGGGGCCGGCCTTCGCGGACCTCGCCGGGCTGCTCGCGGCCGCCCGCGACCGGCCCGGCCTGGCCGACGAGATCCGGGTCGTGCAGGCCGACGTACGGGCGGCGGCCCGCCGGTGGGCCGCGCAGGCGACCGACGCCCGCGACCAGGCTGACCTGGCGTTGACCGACCGGGTCGACGCCGCACTCGACGCCGACCCGCAGCACGTCTTCGACCGGCTGGTCATCGGCGGCGGCTGGGCGGCCACGGCCGACTTCGGCACCCTCGACGCGCCGCCGGACACCGGCGACGGCCTGCCGCCGGTGCTGGCCGTGTCGCAGGGCCACGACCCGTGGGCCGACCGGCAGCAGCTGCTGATGGGGCAGGTCCCCACCGAGTTGGAGATCCCCGGTCTGCCGTTCCAGCCGGTGGACTTCGCCGACGAAGGCACCCAGTTCGCCCTCGCCAGCGACTTCGCGGCAGCGGTCGGCGCGGCCCGCGCGTACACCGGGATGCCGAGCTATCAGGGCACCGCGACCGCGATCCTGCCCCGCCCCACCAGCGCCGCCGACGCCACCGGCTGGCCGGCCGACGCCAACTACCGGGTGACGATCGGCGAGCGCAGTTTCTACGCGGCCAGCGTGGACATCGCCGCCGGTCCGGGCCCGGCGCGGGTGCCGGCCGCGCCGGCGTCGACAACCGGCCGGTACGTCGACCCGGCGACCGGCTACCAGGTCGACCGGTCCGGCCCAATACCGGTGTTTCGGGACCCGACCGGGGCGGCCGTCGACCCGGCGACGCTGCCCACCCCGGTCCGTACGGTGCTCGGCGGCACCGACATCGACACCCCGACCGGTAGGGGTACCGGCCAGGATGATCCGCCGCTGCTGGCGGACACCGCCGGCCGGCTCACCGATCCGCTGGTGGTCGATCCGGCCAGCGGCTACGCCGTCGACGCCGGGACCGGCCAGGTGTACGCGCCGGACGGCTCCCCGGTCGATCCGGCGGCGCTACCTGTCGGCGTCGCGCGGCGGCTCGGCTTCGACGCCGCCGGCCGGTTCACCGCTTCCCGGTCGGCACGTCCCCGGGTCGACTTCGGTGGGCAGAACCTCGCCGACGCGTACCAGCCGGGGGACCGGGTGCTGGTGTTCGGTGCGGGTGCCTCCGGCGCCTGGGACATCGAGCAGGCCGCCGCGTCACCGGCGGCCACCATCGACTGGTCGGCCCGCGCGGTCGGACTGCCGCCGGCGGACCGCACCGGTGACCCGGCCCGGGACGCCGAGCTGCAATTTCAGCGCAGCTTCTCCGGCGGCTACAACCGCCGCAACACGTTGCCCGACGTCGGCGCGTACGACGTGGCCGCCACCGACAGCCGGATCAGCCAGTCGCTGCGCGAGATCGTCTCCACCCGGCACACAGTGGACGGCACGTTCCTGGTCGAGTTCAGCGACGGCACCCGGCAGGAGTACGACCGGGTCGTCTTCTCCATCGGCCAGGCCCCCGAATACCCGGGCGGGGTCGCCGCCCTCGCCGGCGCGCTGCGACTGCGCCCACTGCACGGGCCACCGGCCCTCGACCGGTCGACACCGGACGTCATCGGGCTGACCGATCGGTCCGGGCAGTTGCGGATCCTCGGGGCGGCGGCGGTGGCGCGGCAACTTGGGCCCTCGCTCGGCCGGTTCAGCGACTACCTGCAGGACCGGTTGTCGGATCAGGCGGCGGCGCTGCCCGACGACTCACGCAACATTCCGCCAAGTATCCGGTTCCATGCCCAGCGGATCGCCGAGGCCAACCGGAGCTCGGTACCGCCCCCGTCACACCTCCCCGAAGTCGACGAATCCCCCCCGCCAGGCGATGGCGGGGTCGAGCCAGGGCAGCGGCCCGTGCGTGGTGGTGATCCGCTCGGCGATCTCCGGGACGTAGACGTCGATCGGATCCTGCCCGCCGACGGCGTCGAAGCCGGCACCGTAGGGAACGAGTTTGGCGCGGTTGCGCGCGAAGTAGACAAATCGCAGGTCGGGCAGGACTCGGGGGGCGAGTTCGGCGAACAGTTCGGCACCGACCGGGGTAATACCGCAGTTGACCAGCCCCAGCCAGCGGAGCCGCCGCAGGTGCGGCGAGGCCAGCAGGGCGCGCAGCCCGTCGTCGCCGATCGGGTTGTTGTCCAGTCCGAGGCTGGTGAGCCGGGCCAGCATGGGGTTCGCGGCGATCTCACCGACCAGGTCCGGGCTGACGTCGGTGAGCAGGACGTGGCGGACCGGAATCCGGCGGTAGATGCCCGAGCCCCGGTCGAGGAAGTCGGCACCGGGCAGCTCGATCAGCTCGGCGAAGCCACGACGTACCCCGCAGTCGTCGACGAGCCCGGCGACCCCCGCACAGAGCCGCGGCTCGAGCGTGACGGCGAGTCCATGCATTCGCCGGGACAGCTCGGGCGCGATCGGGGTACCGGCGATCTTGGCCCGGTCGTACTCAATCTGCAGTCGGATGAGCTCGGCATGGTCGGGGTCGGTGGGTTCGATGGCGTCGGCGTAGCGCAGCCGCAGGCCCATGTCGTCGGGGTCGGCGAGGATGGCGGCGTACAAAGCGTCGCTGACGGCTCGCCGGCCGTCGCTGGCGTCGGACATGACCGCAGCGTAGCGACGCCACCCACGATGACCAGTGAGGTGCCGCGCGATGACGGAGGACGAAGCCCAGCGACTGATCGAACGGCTGGTCGGGACGGCAAATCCGATCGAACTGCATCCGTTCGAGTTCGGCTGGCTGGCGAAGGAGACACCGTCGACCGAGCAGCGGGCGACGGGGGCGCACGTCGGGATGGGCTGCTACATCATCGACCAGTCGGGGACGGTGACGGTGCACAGCAGCCTGCCGATACCGGTGGTCATGAAGCAGTACGCGGCGGCGAGGCGGCAGGGCCGGATCAGCGGTCACCAGATCTGGCCGCGAGTCGCGACAGTGGACCAGCCGATCCCCGGCTGACCCGGATCCGCCAGCTGGCGGCCCACTACACCGCCGCCGACCCGGGGACCCGGCTGGCCCTGCGCGCCGAGATCGGCGTACTCGTCGACCAGCTCGGCCTGACCGGCGGCACCCCGCAGGCGTACGCGCGGTGGGCGCAGCTGCCGCCCGACCTGGCGAACCTGCTGCTGCGGCTCACCTCACCGGCGCTCGCCCCGGAGACCGT
Organism: Solwaraspora sp. WMMB762; assembly: GCF_049179115.1. Classification (NCBI taxonomy): domain Bacteria; kingdom Bacillati; phylum Actinomycetota; class Actinomycetes; order Micromonosporales; family Micromonosporaceae; genus Solwaraspora; species Solwaraspora sp. WMMB762. The sequence continues at coordinate 4,395,379 of NZ_JBMHMD010000001.1, read as the reverse complement.
ACTGGCGGTGCTCGGCGCGGACCCGGCCACGCTGACCGAGCCGCAACGCGCTCAGCAGCGCGACTACCGGGCCCGGCTGGTCCACAACGGGTACGTCCCGTACGCGCCGCAGCTCACCGAGCAGTTGCACCGGCTCGCCGTCGACGCCGAGCAGGGCCAACGGAGCCTGCCGACGTTGCCGGCCTCCGCCGGCCAGGTGATCGGGCTGCGCCCGGATCAGCTCGCCCAACTGCAGGCCGTCGATCCGGCGCTGGCCGCGCGGATCGGCCGCGAGGGGGTGTACGTCGACCTGACCGGCCAGGTCGACATCGGCCCGTACGTGTTGGCGAACGCGCCGCATGTCGACGTTGGCGGCGTACACCCGGGTTTCGACCTGGCGACCGACGCCGGCCGGCGGGCGCTGCTGGCCGAGGACGTCCGCCGGGCGTACGCGACGATCACCGCGACGTACGGGTCGAGCCCGGCTATCACCCAGCTGCTCGGCAGCCACAGCTTCCACTACCTGGCGCAGACCCGCACCATGGTGCTGGTCTCGGACGCCCTGACCCGGGCGATCCTCAACCTGGCGCCGAGCGCGCCGGTCGAGCCAGCGCCGGAAGTGGCACCGCTCGCCGTCGGTCGGACCGAGATCCACGTGTACGCCGACCACCCCACCCTGCCGTCCGAGTCGACGCGCAGGTATTCGGTCGGGTACGGGCGACCAGTCGACCCCTACTCGGGTGCTTCAGTGCCACTCTGGCGTGGGATGCCCCGGCGGGAGCAGGCGCAGCAGGGCATTCTCGGTGACTGCGGCATGCTCGCCTCGATCGGCGCGGTCGCCGGGCACAGCCCGCAGACGATCGGTGGGTTGTTCCGCCCCAACCCGGACGGCACCGTCGACGTCCTGCTGCACGAAAGCAGTCTCCCCGGTGACCAGACCACCCCGACCGGCCGACGGCTGCGGATCACCGTCACCCCGGATGTGCCGGTCCTCGCCGATCCGCCGCCGAGGGCCGCATACGCCTCGCAACCAGAGGTCGGGGCGGCGTGGGCGAGCATCCTGGAGAAGGCGCTGGCGGCGGTCGACCGGACCTGGACCGAGTCCCGGCAGGTCGCCTGGCAGCAGCAGTGGCAGGGCTGGCAGGGCTGGTCAGACCCGAACCAGGCCGCGCCGCGCGGCTACGCCCGGATGGATCCCGGCAGCACTCCCGATCTGTGGGCGGAGGCGCTGACCCAACTGACCGGCCTGCCGGCCCGGATGGGACGGTTCGACGTATCGCCGGGCAACGAACCCACAGTCGAGGCGATGCTCAGCCGGCTGCTGTCCGACGGCAATCCGATCATCGTCAGCACCAAGGGGATCGACGAGTACGGGCTGGGTCCGGACGATGAACTTCCGTTCGACTTGCGAGACGGGCATGCGTACGAGTTGGTGGGTGTGAGCAACGGGCATGTCCAGCTCCGTAATCCGTGGAACAAGTGGCATCCCCAGCCCATGCCGACTCGGGCCTTCTTGGACTGGATGAGTCGGGACTTCGCGCATCTCGACCGGGTCGCACCGACTCAGCCCGGACCGCCGTCTCTCGGGCCACCGAGCAGCATCGAGCACAAGCCGGCCGTCGGGTTGACCGAACCCGTGCCTGTGGCAGCGTCAGCTGGCGGGGTAGCTGCCTCGGTGACGTCAGGGTTCGGCCGGACCGCTGTCGACCGAGGCGAGCCGATGATCGTCTACTACGCGATCCGAACGTCGAGCGGGCAATCCAGGGGGATCGTCGTGGTCGTGACCGAAGCAGCCGACCAGCGGATCCTTGTCTACGGTCCGGGTGGTGACGTCTCCGCAGCGTCAGATCTCGGCGTAGTCGCCGGGACAGGCGGCCAGTTGTGGCCCGTGGCCCGGACCGAAGCAGAGCGGATCGCTTCCGCCGAGCTGGGCTTCGTTCTGCCGGACGAAGCATCGCTGAGTGATTCAATAGTCGGCTGACGGACCCGGACAGGAGGAAGCATGGCTGCTTACCGGTCGTCGCTCGATTCGGTGGCCATCCCGAACAATGCTGTCGCACCGGTAGGACCGGCAGACGTCGGGGTCCGTCGGCTGGAGCGGCGCGGAACGGTCTGGGTGAGGCTGGACGTGATGGAGCGCGGCCCCGACGGCGCAGCGCATAGCCACCGGTGCGAGTTGGGTGACACCTTCCCCGTCGGCGATGAGACCTGGTACTTCGCTGGGGCGCATTTCGAGAACGCTGGTCGGTGGCGGGTCACGGTGCGGCGGCTGGCGCCGGGCGCGGCACCGCCGGTGGTGGACGAGTCGACGGCGGTGACGGGGTGGCGGCCGGCGCAGCGGCAGCCGTTCGGCCCGCTCGATGAGAGTCAGTTGCAGGCACTGGAGCAGGCGTTGGGGCGCCCGCTGCCCTGGGCCTACCGGGACTGGCTGTCTCAGACGAACGGTATGCAGCCGGTGGAGCCGCAGTGGGTGCCGGGTGCGCCGTTCACGCTGTTCCCGGGGCGTCCGCTGCTGGGTGTGCACCCGGAGTATCCGGCGTTCGACCTGCTGACCGCCGAGCGGGAGTGGCGGGTCGGGAAGTTGTCGACGGACTTCGTTGTCATCGCGGTCCCGATGGAGGGTCTGCTGCTGCTTCGGCTGACGGAACCCCGCCCGGGCAGCGTCGGCTTCCTGCCGAAGGACCTGCTGGCCGGCCCGGGGACGCCGGATGCGATCGCCTGGCGGGAGCGGCAGGTGATCACTACCAGCATGGGCTGGTCGTTCGGCGACTTCCTTGGCCGGCTCACCCCGCTCGACGCACCAGGCGTAGCGTGAAGATCACTTGACGAAAATTCGGGCTGGCGTCGGCGTGTCGCCCGAATTCTCATCAACTGATCTTGAGGACTCCGTCCTAGGTGGCGGTGATTGGTCGGTTTTGGGTGACTCCCAGCTTTTATCCGGCATTCACTAGTTTGGTGCTGATCGATTCCCTATCCCCGGCCGGTGATTGAGATCTATGCATTGACTGCGTGTGGCGAGATCCGTACGATCAGCTGAATACGCCACCACTTTTCCTAGCAAGGGGATGAAGTGAAGAATTCCACTAGCGTCAGGAAAGACACGGTTGTCGCGCCCACCCTGCTCACTCCGAGCCGGGTCGAGAAGATGCTCGCGCGTCGCCAGGCGGTCCAGGTGGTCAAGTTCCGCACGACCTGCACGGACTGCCTGCCCAACTACTAGCGCACCGCTGTCGGGCGCTCGGCGTCGCCGCGCGGTGCGAACGCCGGCGTCGCCGAGCCCGCGAGGAGCACCGTGCCGTGACCTTCCAATTGTCGGCGGACGATGTCCTTAATGCGTTGAGCGTCTGTTGCGGTGAGCCGCTCGAGGATCCGGCCGAGGCGGTCGCGGCACTGCGCCAAGGACAGCCGTCCCTGACCGCCACCCTGTACTCCGCGTGGGCTGCGGACGGCGTCACCCTCGACCCGGGGATCGCCTACGATCTCGAGTTGGCCACCTCGCGGGTCACGTTCTACCGCACCGTGGCGGCCGAGCTCGCCGCACGCGTCAGCGACCTGACCCCGATCAAAGGGCTGGAGGTAGCCGACCGCTACCCCGCTGGTCTCGGTCGCACCATGAACGATCTCGACTACGTCGCCGGCACCGAGGCCGCTCTGTGGCGAGCGGCAGGCCTGCTCATCGACGATGGCTGGGACCTGCACACCGGCACGTTCGCGTGTTTCGGCGATCGTCTCCACATGATGGTGAGTCTGCGACGCCCGCACGAATCCCGCTTCGTCCTGCCGTACGGGGTGGAGATCGCCACCTGGTGGTCGCTGGGTGACCTGGCCGGTGTGCCACCGCTGACCGCCATGCCGCAACCGTGGCGGGCACCGGCGGTGAAGAACACCCTGATGCTCCTGTTCGAGCGCTTCGAGCAACGCTTCCGGGCCCGGGATCTGATCGACGCCAGCCTCCTGGTGGCCTCGGCCTCCGAGGACGAGCTGATCACACTCACCCGGGCACTGACCGCACTCGGGTTGTGGCCGGAGTACGCCGAACTCGCCGCGCTCGTCGCGCGGACGAGCCTGCCACCACTGCCACCGCCACCCCGGCGCAACCAACTGGACACCCGCGCCCGCCGGGCGATCCGCAGTGCTGCCGTGCTGCGCCGTCCCCTCACCGGCATGGCTCGCCACCTGCAGCGTCGCAACATCAAAGGTGCCTCCGCCCGGATCGAACAGCGGTCCTGGGCGGCGGCCGCCGAGCGGCTCTCCGCCGGTGCGTCCGTCCGGGCCGGGGTGCTGGCCTTCGGCCTGCCACTGGACGGTGCCCCGCGAGGTGACGCCCCCACCGCCACACTGCACGAGCGCGATCGGCTGGCCTGGGTGGACACTCCGGTCGGCAGGTTCCTGTTGACGATCGGCGACGAGGTCGACGAAGACACCGTGGCGGAACTGTCCGGCCCGGTGCCCAGACCGGCGACCACCGGAGCGAACCCGTGACCGCCGCCGCCGAGATCGTCGGGCGGGCGTTGGACAACGACATCCGGGTGCTGACCCGCCACCGGCCGGGTGCCGAGATCACCACCGTGTCGGTGTGGATCCTCGCCGGATCCCGCGACGAAACCTCACCTGGCACCGCCCACCTGTTCGAACACCTGGTCATGCAGGCGGTGCCCCCCGGCCGGAAGATGCGGGTCATCGACGAGATCGAGTCGTACGGTGGCGAGGGCAACGCGACCACCGCCCGCGACTACGTCGTCCTGTACGCGCGGGTACCGACAGTGGACGCGCTGACCGTACTGGACCTGCTCGCTGAGGCCGCGACGGCCACCGAGTTCGCCCCGGTCCTCGTCGAGGCCGAACGTCGGGTGGTCGTCGAGGAGCTGCGGCTGGCTGAAGCCGACCCCACCGACATCGTCCACGACGTGTTCTTCACCGCCGTGTACGGCGACCACCCGATGGGCCGGCCGGTCGGCGGCAGCCCCGCCGACGCGCTCCGGCTCACCGCCGCCGAGGTCACCGCCTGGTCCCGCCGCCACGTCCGGGCCGGACGAATCGCCGTCGTGGTCACCGGCGGTGTCACCCCCGCCGCCGTGACCGCCGCGACGGCGCGAAGCGCCCTCGCCGGCCTGTCCGCAACGCACCAGAGCGCCCGCGCCGACCGGCCAGCGGCCGAGCCGTCCCCGCTCCCCATCCCGTTGCCGGCCATGGCTCCCGGCGTACGGTCCCGGCGGCGGGATCATCCGCTGCCCGGCGACACCGCGGCCGTGGTGCTCGGCGGACCCGCGTTTTCCCTGGCCGACCCGCGGCTCGCCGCCGCCGAGGTGGTGATGGAACTGTTCGCCGGGGGCAACACGTCCGTCCTCGTCGAGCAGCTGCGTACCAATCTGGGGCTGTCCTACGACATCTGGGGCGACCTCAGCGGTTACCACGACACCGGCGTCTGGCGGATCGCGATCACCACCGCCGTCGAGCACCGCGACGAGGTGGCCGGGCTCGCCGCCGACCTCGTACGGTCAGCGGTGGCGGACGGCTGGAGCGACGCCCGCGTGGCTGTGGCCCGACGACGCGCTGCCGGGCTGGTCCGGCTCGATGCCGAGACTTCCCTCGACGAGACTCTCCTGCTGGGCCGGCACGCTCTGCTGGGCGGCAGCGTCGACTGGTCGGTGGCCGAATACGCCGACCGGATCGCGGCTGCCACCCCACAGCAGGTCCACGACGCCGCCGTGTCCATGGCGGACCAGCTGGTGGTGGCGACCGCTGGCGGGTGAAAGCCCGCAGCGGCCCACCCGGCAGACCACCTACCGATTGAAGGGAGGGAAAGGGTGAACCGGAACATGAAGTTCGGCCGCAGGCCGCGGGTGAAGAAGAAGACGACCACCCGCAAGTGACCATCCCTTGCCGGCCGCACCCCGCTCGCTGATCCGCCAACCGACGGATCACCCGGCGCTCACCCGGGAAGGAGGCCAGGATGAACCGCCAAGCTGTCCACACACGGCGCCCGGTCGTGAAAAAGAAGAAGCGGTGACCTGAAACAGACGACGGGTGCGGCAACCGGCAGGTCCGGGGCCGCACCCGGCACCACACCGCCGCGAAGGAGCCTCCACGTGAGTGAAGCAGTCGACTGGGAGCGTACGGTCTTCATGCTGCTCGCCCCCGATGCCCTCGCCCGCCACCTCGGCGGGCAGATCGTGGACCGGGTGGTCGCCCAGGGGTTCCAACCGGTGGCGTGGCGGGTGCTGTGGCACCGGCCGGCCAACCTGGACGCGTTCCACGAACGCAACATCACCCAGGTGTGGAAGGCGTACCTCTACCGTCTCGTCGACCAGCTCTTCGATTTCGGCCCGACGGTGGCGCTCCTGGTCCGCGACGTCCGGCCCGATCCGCGACACCCCAGCCACGCACGGCTGCGCCTGGCCAAAGGGGCGAGCGATCCCGCTGACGCGAGCCCGGGCACGATCCGTGCCGACCTCGGCTCCATCAACGTCATGCTGGCCCTGATGCACAGCTCCGACACCCCTGCCGACTCCCAGCGGGAGAGCGCGGTCTTCACCGACGGCGGGTTCGACAGCGGAGCCGGCGACGGGCCCGGGGGGTACGACGGCGGCGACCCGGCCGACCTGCGTACCCTGCTCGATCTGCTCAGCCGGAGCGCTCCCGCCGAGCGCCGGGGATATCCGCAGGTCCTGGCCGGTCTGCGCGCCCGGGTCCTCGCCCTGGCCTGGCCGGAGCTGTCCGATTCCGCCCGCCGCAGCGCGGCCGACCTGCTGGCTGGTGACCTCAGCGGTCTCGCCGCCGCCGGGGCCGGCGAAAAGGCCGCCGGGCTGCTGGCCGGCGGGCATCCACTCGCGCCGATCCTGGCCGCCGAGTTCACCCCCGACCGGCCAGGGCCCGACCCGGCCCGGGTGCAGGACCTTCTCGCGGTTCACGGCACCCGGCTCGACCCGTGGGAACGCCTGGTGCTCGCCACCTCACGCCGGTTTGCGCCGCGCCGGTGACGCCGACGCCGGGATCAGTACGTTTCGCTGTCCAGGGATGAGGGCGGTCGCCGATGCGGCGGCCCGCGCCGTGGCCATCAGCTCAGGATCGGTCGAGTGCAGCCAGGCCGTCAGCGGCGTACCGACACATCCCCGGTCCTGTTTGGCCCGCGCCGCGCCTTGTCCGTAGCCGATCCGGCGGACGCCCTGCGCCGAGGCCAGCGGGACCGCCCCGTAGAACGCCGTGCCGAAGTACGCGAACCGCGACCGGCGGTCGGTGTAGTCGTAGCCGAGGGCCAGACACTGCCACCCGTCACCGAACGGCGCGAACAGCGCGAACCCGACGACGGCGTCCCCGGCGTCGGCGAGGATCACCTGGGCGCGGCCGTCGGCGACGTCGTGCAGCAGCGACTCCAGCCGGCCGCGCTCGGCCACCTCGTCGCAGCCGCCCCGGTACTTGCTGACCAACTGGCCGCGTAGTCGGGCCAGCACCGGTACGACCGGGGGGATCGCATCGGCGGGCAGATGACGCAGCCGTACGCCGTTTGCGGTGAGCCGGGCCAGTTCCCGCCCTGCTTCCGCTGCCCGTTTGCGGGGCAGCGACGCCAGATAGGCGTCGAACCCGCCGCTGGGTACCGGAAGCTCCCAGGTCAGTGACAGTGGCATCGCCACGAACCCGGCTGCGGACAGGGCACCGGTCAGTGCCGTCGCCTCCGGCCTGGTGTAGAGAAACGCCACCGTCGCGATGCCGGCGTCCGCAGCCCAGTCCAGGATGCCGTCGACGGCGACAGCGAGCGCGGCCGGGCTGGTCGCCGCCGGTCCGACGGGGAGGCATTCGTAGCCGGGCAGCATCACCAGCAGGTTCGGTGTCCAGCGGGACGGCTCGGGCGCGGCCCGCCTCGACAACTCGGCTCGCGCGGCCCGTGACGCGTCGGTCAGCGGCAGCGCGGGAGCCTCACTGACCAGTACGTGGTGCAGGTCGAACACTTCACCGGGCCGGGGGACGGGCTGCACGGTCGCGTGCAGGGCCAGGCACGCCGCGTCGCCTTGTTCGACGACGAAGGTGAGCGTACGCCCGCCGAGCCGGCCCGCCATCGCGCGCAGCCAGCCCGGTGTGGTCAGCATCGGCCCGTCGGCGGCCAACCGCTCCCACTGCGGGGCGATGCCCGGATGGACGCGTAGCCGGTAGCTCACAGCCGCATCACGTAGGCGTCGAGCCGGCGGGCGGTCAGCCCGTGCCGACGTTTGAAGACGTCGTTGCTGCGCCCGCCCTCCAGGATCGGGCGGCCCAGCCGCAGCGCCAGCCGGACCGACTCGGTGAACAGCGCCGCGTACGGGCTGGCGTTGCCGTCGACACGGTACTCGACACCGCAGGTCCAGGTGTGGAAGCGGCGCTGGTCGGTCAGGCACACCCCGGCCGCGACCAGCGTGCCCCGTTGACGGATGCGGAGCACGTGCGCGGACGGGCCGAGGGCGGTGACGAACCGGGTGAACGTCTCGGTGGGGTAGAAACCGGCGTTGCCGAAGCGGGCGGCGGTCCGGTCGCACAACTCGGCGATCTCGACCAGGTCCGCGCCGTCCGGTGTGGTCACATCGCAGACGAAACCGGCGTCGGCCGCCCGGCGCTCGTTGCGGCGCAGGTTGGCCCGGGGCCGGGGAGCCAGTCGGGCAAGGTAGTCCTCGTACGAGGTGAGGCCGGTCAGGTCGGTGGAGTAGCGGTCCACCAGATGCCGCCCGGTCAGCCCGACGGCGGTGAGCGCGGCCGCTGTCGAGCCTGACGAGTCCACATTGACCAAACCGTACCAGCGGGCCCTCCAGTCGTCGGCGAGCCGGCGCAGGGTGTCCAGCAGTTCGGTGACCACGTCGGTGCGGGTGACCGCGCCGAGCAGTCGGGTGTCGTAGCAGTGCCAGACGTGGCTGAGCAACGCGCTGTCCCGTTCAATGCCGGGATGTAGACGCCGGAGCCCGCCGATCGGGTCGGCGAACCGGTGCAGCGCGACCGGTAGGACGGCGACGGGCCGCCCGGCTGGCTCCCGGGCCACCAGGTAGCCGAGCCGTTCCAGCGGCGCGAGCGGCGCGTCGTGGTACGCCGACAGGTAGCCGTCCTGATAGAAGATCGGTGTGTCATCGCTGCCGGCGACCGCTTCCCACCCGGCCCGCGCCGCCGCCCGTGGGTCGTCGTAGTGGTCGACGACGATGGTACGGCCCATGATCGCACTGTACCGGACACCGGCGGGCATCTATGGTTGCACAATGGCGTCAGTCTATTACCACACGAAGGTCGGCACGACCGAGGAATTGGCTGCGACGGCGGGGCAGCCTCTGGTCGACGTGTTACGCCGCAACGGCATCCCGGTCAACTCCGTGTTGAGCTGGCGCGATGGGCAGGTGGTGTCGGAGGACACCACGGTTGTCGGCGCCGACGACATCATCGAAGTCCGGCAGGTCCGGCATTACGATCTGAATGTGATGCGCCGCCCGAAACGGCAGGTCTACGGTGTACCCAACCCGGTTTACACCAAGAGCATCGTTTTCGACGACAAGGGCGCCATCGAGGTCCGGGGCGAGCAGTTCGATGCTGCCGCCTTCATCCAGTACGTAGAGGAAGCCTTCGTCGACAGTGTCCTGTCCCGCGAGGTGATGCGCGACGGCGACCACGTGATCGTCGGGCTGTCCGGCGGGCGGGACAGCGTCGCCTACCTGACCCTGCTGGAGCGGACCAGAGACCGGCTGCCGCCACTGAACATGACGGCCGTGACCATCACCGGCCTGCCCGACTGGGAGGAACCGGCGACGTTCGCCGCCGCCCGTGCCTCCGGCGAACGGCTCGGAATCGAGCAGGTCATCGTGACCGCGGCGGACGTGGAGCGGGTGTTCCGGCTACGCGGCACGTTCGTCGACTCGATGAACGAGATCGTCGGCGACGAGGGCAGCCACCTGACAATGGTCATCGGCCACCAGGTGCTGCGGCGGATGCTGGAGGAGGAGGCGCACGCGCGCGGCGCCGGGGTGGTGGCGTTCGGCTTCAACGCCGACGACCTGCTGGCCAGCATGGTCACCTGGATGACCAGCGGATTCCGGATGGGTGGCATCCCGACCCGGCAGATCGGCGGCCTGCGGTACATCTTCCCGCTGTACCGGATCACCAAGAAGGAACTGACGCTGTACCTGGAGCTGGTCGCGCCGGAACTGAACCGACAGGGCACCCCGGGGCGGTTCACCACCGGGCCCGACGAGCGGTCCCTGGCGTACGGAATGACCGACCATCTGCTCGACCTGTGGCCGGGCATCGACTACTACATGTTCTCCGCGTTCGAGAACATGCAGCGCTACATGTTCCCCTTCATGGAGGCGACCTGCCGCGTCTGCGGCGGGGTTTACCTGCAGCAGGAAGGTGTCGCCAACGCACCGGACCTCTGCGACGTCTGCGACTTCTTCGCCCGTCGCGAACTCACCACCGTGTCCTGACCGGCATGCCGCCGACCCCGTGGTACGAGCGCTACTTCACGGCTGACTACTGGACGTTCGCCGACGACGAGTACACGGCCGAACGCACCGCCGCCGAGGTCGCCTACCTGGCGGACGTTCTGGCCACCCACGCTCCCGGCCGGCGGGTGGTCGACCTGGGCTGCGGGGTCGGCCGGCACGCCGTCGGTCTGGCGCGTGAGGGCTTCGACGTGATCGGGGTGGACGTGTCCGGGTACGCGCTGCGGCGGGCCGCGAGCGCCGCCGACGCCGCCGGTGTCACCCTCGACCTGCGCCGGGTGGACCTGCTCGGCGCGCAGCCACCCGGGTGGGGGCTGCCCGACGTCGACGCGGCCATCTGCGTACAGGCGTTCGGCTGGGGAACCGACGCCGATCAGCTCCGGCTGCTGCGCGCGGTGCGCCGCCTGCTGCCCGCCGACGGTCTGCTCGTCCTCGACCATTCCAATGTGCTCGCCATCGCCCGGCACTACCGGGACGAGGCCCACGCGGACATCGGCGGCACCAGGTTCCACTTTCAGCGCCGCTACGACCCGGCCACCGGACGCAGCAGCGGCCGGGTCGACATCCGCCGGCCCGACGGCACCACCGCCGTCCTGCCCGACGACGTCCGCCTCTACCACCCGACCGAGGTGGCCACCTTGCTGACCCGCGCCGGGTTCGCCGTGGCCCGGACCGACGCGGACTTCACCGCAGGTGCCACGATGACCATGGACACCCGCTACGTCCAGTTCGTCGCCAGTCCGGCACCGGTGGTGGCATCGGCGCTGGACGGCCACCGCGCGCCAGTGCCACCAGGCCCGTCACCGGACCCGCCGCCGACCCCGTCACCTGCCGACGGCCACACCCGATCTGCCGCCGGCCCCGCCCCGGGGCCGCTCGACCTGCGCGCCGCCCCCGACGAGGCCGGACCGGTCGAACCCGCGCTGGCCGCGGCGTGGGCGTCGCTGGCCGCCGGGCCGGCCGCGATCCAGCGGGCACGCCGCTACGACCTGGCCGACCCGTACGCGGCGCAGCGGCTCGCGCCCCTCGTCGCCGGGTATCTGCGCTGGCCGCAGGGCCGGCAGCTGCCGCCCGAACGGGTCACCGCCGGCGCCGGTGCCACCGGCCTGCTGCACGCGCTGGCCCGGCTCGGCGACGGCGGCACCGTCCTGGTCGACGTGGCCGGCCATCCGGAACTGCCCGGCGCCACCGGCAGCCAGGTCCGGGCCACGTCGCTGCGCGACCCGTCGGACGCGGTGGCCGCCGTGACCCAGCACCGACCGGTGCTGACCGTCGTCGACCGGCCCGGCCTGCTCGGCCCGATCTGGACCGGGGACCAACTGCGCCGGGTCGCGCAGGCCTGCGCCACGGTCGGCAGCGTGCTGGTCGTCGACGAGACGCTCGGTGCCTACCTGCCGCCCGACCAGAGCGCCGCCCCACTCACCGACGAACTGCCCGGCACCGTCGTCATCCGCAGCATGTCCAAAGGGTTCTGCGCCGGCGGGCTGCGGGTCGGCTACGCCGTCGCCGCCCCGGACCTGGCCGACGTCGTCCGGCAGGTGGCGCCACCGCTGGCGGTCAGCGCACTCGCCCTGGACCTGGCCGCCGCGCTGCTCACCCAGCAAGATCCGCTGGCACCACTGCGGGACCGGATCGCCCAGGTGAAGCCGTACGTCGAGGAGCAGCTGGTCGCCGCCGGGCTCACTCCACTGCCGACCGATCCCCGGCTGCCGTGGCTGGTCCTGCCCGGTGACGACGGCGTGCGACGGATCCTGGCCGCCCGAGGAGTGCTCGCCAAGCAGGTGCCGTCGCTGGAGCCGGGTGGCCCACCGGGAGCGCTGCTGCGGCTGTCGGTCCCGCTGTCCGAGGCCCGCCTGACCGCCTTCACCGCCGCCTTCACCGCCCCGACAGCCGCCGTTGCCGGCTCCGCCGCCGGCGGACCTGCCCCGACGGGCCTTCGATGAGACTGTCACAGCTGGTCGCGGCGGTGCACGAGGGCATCGACGTCGTCGCTGCCATGGTCGACGTCGCCGAGGTCGCCCGGCACGACCGCTACCAGGCCTCGGCCGGAATACACGCCGCGGCCGGGTACGTCGCACAGCGGGCGGCGGACGCCGGCCTGCGCGACGTCACCGTGCACACCTTCCCGGCAGACGGGGCCCGCCGGTGGTGGACCTACCAGGCCCCGATGTCGTGGACCCCGGTGCGGGCCAGCCTCCGGCACGGCGGCGAGACGCTGATCGACTACCCGGCACAGCCGTACACCCTCGCGGCGTACTCGGCACCGACCCGCGCCGGCGGTGTCGCCGTACCACTGCTGCGCTGGTCGGCGATGTGCGCCGGCGCTGATGCGACCGGCACACTCGTGCTGCTGGACGACGTCCGCGTACCGTTTCCGGAATGCGCCCGGCGGGCGGCGGCCGGCGGTGCCGTCGCGGTCGCCGCAGACCCGCTCGGCACCCGGACCGACCGGCTCGCCGACCAGGTCGGCCGGCTGGAACTGCTGCCCGGTACGGCGTTGGCCGGCTTCAGTCTCACCGCCGCGCAGCTCGCCAGGCTCAGCACCGCCGCCGACCGGGGCGAGGCGGTCACCGTCGAGGTGGCGGTGGCCGGGTCGACGGCCGACATGCCGGTGGTGACCGGGGTGCTACCGGGCGACGGCGGCGGCGACGAGTTCCTGCTCTCGGCGCACCTGTGCCATCCCCGGCCCAGCGCCAACGACAACGCGTCCGGCGTCGCCGCGCTGCTCGCGACCGCCCGGCTGCTCGGTGCCCGGCCCGCCGGCGGACCGGATCTGCGTTTCCTGTGGGCACCGGAGTTCGTCGGTGTCGCCGCGTACCTGCACGATCTCGTGGGCAGCGGTGCCGTGGCCCGGCCCAGTCTGGCGGTCAACGTGGACATGGCCGGGCAGGACCCGTACCGCTGCGGCAGCTCGCTGGTGATCGAGCGAGGGCCGGACGACGTACCGTCGTTCCTGCCCGCTCTTGCCGGACGCTGCGCAGGCCTGACGCCGGCCCGGGCCCGGTCCTACAGCGGCGCGGTGCCGTGCGATCCGGGGCAGGCGGTCACCGCGCCGTTCTCCGGGGGTTCCGACCACGCGCTCGTCTCGGACGCGCCGACCCGGTGCCCGACGGTGTCCTTCGGGCACTGGCCGGACCGGGCCAACCACACCTCGGCCGACACGCTCGACATGGTCGACCCGGCCGAGCTGCGTCGCACCGTCACGGTGGCGGCGTCGACCGTGGCGGCGGTACGCGGGCGCGCGGACCCGGCGCTGGCCGCCGACATCGCCGACGCGTGTGCCGGCTGGGCCGCCGGGCACATCCTGGCGGCGCTGCCCGGCCGGCAGCGTCCGCCAGCACCGTACCCGTACCGTGACGACGGCAGCCCGGTGCTGGACCCGGCCAGCGACGCCGCGTCGGTCCGGCGGGTGGCGCACCGCAGCGAGATCGTCGGCAGGTGCGTCAGCACGCTGACGTACGCCGGTGTGCCGGCCGGGGAGATCGTCCGTACGGCGCGCTGGCTGGCCGACGTGTCCGCCACCGCTGCCGACCGCGCGCTGTGCGCCGACCCGTCGACCGCCGACGAGGCGTCAGGTACGGTGCTGGCCCGCGCCGCGCTCGGCCCGGCCAATCCCCGGGCGCTCGCCGCCACCGCAGCTGACCGTGCCTGGCTCGCCGAACGCCTGGCTGAGGATCGGGGCGGCAGCCACGCCCGCGTACTCACGCTGTTGCGAGCCGTCGACGGTCGGCGTGGCCGCCGCAGCGCGGCCTGGTGGGCGGCGCTGGCCGGCGAACTCCCCATCTCGGTGGCGTTCGCCGACCGGGTCTTCGACATGCTGCACCGGGCCGGCTGGGTCGTCCCGGTGCCCGATCCTGAGGATCTCGACGCGGCTGAGGAGATCGATGCGACCCGTCATCCTGCGTGACCGCAACATGCGGCTGCTCCTTGCCGGTCAGGCGTTCAACATGTTCGGCAGCACGATGATGGTCATCGTGTTGGCGATCTGGATGAAGGACCTCACCGGATCCACCAGCGCCGCCGGCCTGGTATTCCTGCTCATGGCGATCGCCGTGCTGCTGTCGCCGTTGACCGGTCTGCTGGTGGACCGCCTGCCGCGCCGGTGGATGATGACGGTCAACGACGGGACGATGGCGGTCCTGATCCTGGCACTGCTGACAGTGGACGGAACGGCCGACCTGTGGCTGGTGTACGTCGTCACTTTCCTGTACGGCTGCTCCGGGCAGATCTACCGGGCCTCCCGTGGCGGACTGCTGCACTCGATGCTGCCCGACGACAGCCTCGGCAACGCCAACGGCGTACTCAGCAGCCTCAGTCAGGGGATGCGGGTGATCGGGCCGGTCGTCGGCGCCGCGCTCTACACCACCAGCGGCATCGAGGCGGTCATCCTGGTGGACGCCGCGACGTTCGCCCTGTCCGTCGCGTCGCTGGTGCTGCTGCGCCGGCCTCGGGATCTGGTCCGGTCGGCCGACGCCACCGAGCGCGGCTCGCTCGCGACCGAGGTCGCCGCCGGGGCCCGGCACGTGGCCCGCCACCCGATCATCCGGCGGATCGTCGTCGCCAGCGCGGTCGCGTTCGGCGGTGCCGGCATGATCAACGTGGCCCTGTTCTCCCTCGTCAGCGACGGGCTGCAGCGTCCGACCGCCATCATCGGGATCCTCGGTGGCATCCAGGGTGCCGGCAGCGTCGTCGCCGGTCTCCTGGTCGGGCCCGCGATGCGCCGCTACGGCGAGTACACCGTCGCCTGCGCCGGCTTCCTGCTCAACGGGGTCGGACTGGCCGCGGCCAGCACCGCCACCCTGACCGGGGTCGCCGCCGGGGCGGTCCTGGTCGGGTTGGGGTTGCCGCTGATCCTCGTCGCCGAGGTGACCCTGGTGCAGCGGCGCACCTCCGCCGAGCTGCAGGGCCGCGCGATCGTGGCGTCGGAGGCGATCATCAATACGCCGTACGCCGTATGCATCGGGGTCGGCACCCTCGTCGTCGGCACCGTCGGCTACCGGCCGATCTACTTCGCGGTCGCCGCAGTCTTCATCCTGGTAGGGGTTGCGCTGTTGCCGTTCCGGGCGCAGACGCACCCGCAGCGGCCGGCCGACGTCTCGCCCGTCGGCACCGCCTCATAGCAGCCTCGTGTCCGGGCGGCCCCGTGGTCCGGGTGGCTGCGTGTCCGGGTGGCTGCGTGTCCGGGTGGCTGCGTGTCCGGGTGGCTGCGTGTCCGGGTGGCTGCGTGTCCGGGTGGCTGCGTGTCCGGGTGGCCCGCGTCCTAGCGGCTCCGCCAGATTGCCAGCGGTACCACCGTCTCGTCGGCCGAGTCGGCGCCGTGCTCCCAGCTCAGGCTGGTGTCCGGCACGGGGAAGCGCTCGTCTGCGGCGATCGCGATCACCGGGCCTACCCGGTCCCGCCAGGCTTCGTCGGTGGCCACGATCCGGGCCGAGGAGCCGAGTGCCGCAGCGAGTCGGCCGCCGGCTTCGTCTTCGTCGCCGGGGGCCGGGTACAGCCACCGGACCCGGCCCGCCCCGCCGGCCGGGAGCAACCGCCGTGCCGGATCGTCCAGAGCAGACCATGCCCGCACCAGGTTTTCGTCCGGAGCGCACCGGACCTGGCCGTGGTCCGAGTGGCCGATGACCGTCCAGCCGGCCTGCGCCCACCGGGCTGCCCGGCTGCCCAGCTCGGCCATGGCCGCCACGGCTCGTTCGTCGTAGCCGTGGCGGTGCAGGTAGTCGTCGAGGTTGACGTAGGTCCACAGGAGCATCGGTTGCCGCCGCCGCACGTCGCCGGCCTGCCCGCCGATCTGCTCGTCGACTTCTTTCATCGCGGCGTCGACCAGCAACGCTGGGTCGCGGGCATGCCGGGCGAGCGTCTCCGACGGTGCAGCCGGGACGACGGTCGCGCCCCGGAGCAGCGCCTGCGCCCATGGGCCGGGTAGGTGGGCGATCTCCCGGGCCACCGCGCGGCACTGCACGCCGTCGCCTGCAGCCCGGTCGAAGATGGTCGGGTGCTCGATCACGAGTCTGGGGTCGCCGCCCGGGTCGGCCGGTCCCTGCGCCAACACCTGGCCGGTGACGGCGTACACCAGAGTGCCACGGCCGGGGACGCGGTAGACCATCCCGGGTACGCCGTGCTGAGCCGGCCCGACTCCGGTCATGGCGGTCAGCCAAGCGGTCGTCGACGTGCTCGGGAACGTGCTGGCCAGCTGGGTCAGCTCGGCGGTCCGCCAGCCTGCCGCCAGCGCCGCGTCGTATGACAACCCGTCAACGGCAAGCATGATCACCCCACGTCGTGCCCGCGACAGCTCGTCGCAGACGACATCGGGCATGTCCGCCAATGAGGCGTACGAAGCTGACGGCACAGAATTCTCTCCTCCTTCCCGGCATTGTGGATCACCGACGCCACCGCCGCCGCCAGGCTGGCCGGCACCGACGCCACCATGTGAGGCTGAGATACCTTATCCGCCGGTTGAAAGGTATCTC
This sequence comes from Solwaraspora sp. WMMB762, assembly GCF_049179115.1. Taxonomy (NCBI): domain Bacteria; kingdom Bacillati; phylum Actinomycetota; class Actinomycetes; order Micromonosporales; family Micromonosporaceae; genus Solwaraspora; species Solwaraspora sp. WMMB762. The sequence goes on along the minus strand of NZ_JBMHMD010000001.1, from coordinate 4,378,488 downwards.
AGCCTCACATGATCTTGATGATCCCGGCTCGGCGGGTGTCGGGGGCGAGGGCCGGTCAGGGTGAGCCGTGCAGGGTGACCCGGTAGCCGAGTTGCTGGCCGTAGGTCATCAGTGGGCGCAGGGTAGGGACCAGTTCGGTCGCCTCGGTGGACCAGTGGTGTCCCCGGTTGCCGTCGAGTCGGCGGTGACGGGCAGATGTCGTGTGCCGTTGTTGGTGCAGCTCGCGTCGCAGGTGGTGCAGCCGCTTGGACGCCGTGGACCGGCCGGAGCGCCAGTCGAGCCAGCGTAGCCACCAGTCACGTAGCATCTCGGTGATCATTTCTCTCCCTTGATCAATTGGTCGATGGTCAGGTTTCCGTGCGCCGGGGTAGTCGGTAGAGTCCGTGGCGCTGGACGAATATCTCCCGCCGTTCGGCTGCGTTGCCGTGGCGGTCGATGACGTATCCGGTGAGCCAGATCCAGCCGTCGTAGGTCCATTTGCGGTCGACGGCGATGACTCGGAGTCGGATGGCGCGGTCGTCGGCGAACTGGACGCTGGCTTGCCGGCCGATGATCAGTACGTCGCCGGGTTTCGGCTCGGGTGTGGCGAGTAGTCGGCTATTCACCAGGCCGTTCCGCTATCGGGTAGGTCGTACGCCCGCAGTCCGGGCACCACCTGGACTTGACCTTGAACGACCACAACCCCGCGCAGAAGCCGAGCAGCGCCGCGCTGAACAACGCCCCGATTTCCACCATCGGCATCCCTTCCAACTGAACCGTCGCCGCAATTCTGATCATGAAAACTTCGTCATCCGGATTTGTTCTCCACCCTGGACTTCCGGGCGCTGTCGGAGCAAGATGCCGTGAGGGCCACGGAAAGCAGGCGGCAGCGGCCCGGTAGCCAGTGGACAAAGTCGAGCGAACTGGGGGATGTGAAGACCTATGTCTGCGAGCGAGTATCTGGTATTAGAGCTACGCCGGGTCCGAGAGTCGCTGGGGCTTACTCAGGAGTCCTGGGCGGACCGCGTCCACTTCTCGGCGAAGCACGTGGGCTCCATCGAGCGTGGTGAGCGGCCGGCGTTGCCGGACTATCTGACCTCGGTCGACAAGGCGTTCGGCACCGCGTTGATGAAGTTCTACCGGGAGTTCGTCGTCGGCGAGCACATGCCCGTCTGGTTCCGGCCGTTCAGCGACCACGAAGGCAACGCCACGCTGATCCGGGCGTTCCAGCCGCTGCTGATCCCCGGCCTGCTGCAGACCGAGGCGTACGCGGAGGCGGTGCTATCGGCGTACCGGGTGCCGGAGGACGCGGCGGCGATCGCGTTGACCACCCGGATGGGCCGGCAGGCCATCCTGCGGCGGGAGAAGCCCTGCCAGCTCGCCGCCGTCATCGACGAGAGCGTGCTGACCCGGCGGGCAGGCAGCGCGGAGATCATGCGGGAGCAGCTGACCGCACTGGTCGAAGCCTGCCAGCGGCCGAACATCCAGGTGCAGGTCGTGCCGTCGGAAGTTGGCGTCTACCCGGGGATGGACGGTCCGTTCGTGCTGGCGAACGTCGACGGCCGGACGGTTGGCTATCTGGATGGGCACCTGGACGGCCGGGTGGTGGAGGCCCCGGACCACACGGCGGACTTGGAGGGGACCTGGGAGACAATCCGGGGGTACGCTCTGCCGCACCACCAGAGCCTTGACCTGATCACGAGGACGGCTGAGAAATGGACCTGAGCCCCGCCCCTAGTTGGCGCACCAGCACCTACTCCGAAGCCGGCTCCTGCGTCGAGGTGGCCGACAACCTGCCCGGCCGGGTTCTGGTCCGGGACACCAAGGACCGCAGCGGCCCGATGCTGACCTTCGGCCCGGCCGCTTGGCGCTCCTTCGTCGAGCTCGCCAAGCAGCACCACTGAGCCGACAACCGGCAGCGGGCCGAGCTTCAGAGGCTCGGCTATTCCCGGACTGGGCAGGCTCGCCTGCTGCCCGGTCCGGGAATAGCCGCAGTGTGACAAGACAAAACCTCGGCGGCGTACCCACGAGGGGCAGGGGCGACCGGGGTCTACGCAGACCAGAGTACCGGGGCTGGCCCGGTCGGTTCAGGGCCGGTTGGGTCACCACGGGTTACGATGCCGTCATGAACTTCGAGCGGATCACCGTCAACCTGGCTCAGATGGGTGGGGCACCGTGCATCCGTGGGTTGCGCATCCCGGTCGCGACGGTGGTGGCGATGGTTGCGGACGGCATGAGCCCGGACGAGATCGTGTCGGAGCTACCGGACCTGACCGTTGATGACGTCTGGGAGGCGCTGCGCTTCGCGGCCGAGGCCGTCCGGGAACGGGAACTCCCGTTGCATCACGCGGCATGAGGTTCCTGGTCGACAACAACCTGTCGCCAGCGGTGGCGACGGGTTTGCACGCTCACGGGCACGATGCCGAGCACGTGAGAGACTACGGTTTGGCTGCGGCGCCGGACGAGGTCGTACTGGAGCGGGCACGCCAGGAACAGCGGGTCCTGATCTCTGCAGATACTGACTTCGGCACTCTGCTGGCATCCTCCGGGGCTGACGAACCGTCCGTGTTGTTGGTGCGCCGAATCAGCGGCCGTCGAGCTGCGCAGATCGTCGCGATCCTGGCTGCGAACCTCGACGCGATCGCTGACGACCTGGCCAGCGGAGCAGTCGTGGTGGTTGGTGAGAACTGGCTGCGAGTCCGGCCGTTGCCCATCCTGCCTGGCAAGTGACCTTTCGCCGCAACGTTGCGACCCCTAACCGCGGCGGACCTACTCGGTCAGCGGTTGGCGGATCGGCCGTTGGGAGCCCACTCGTCGGCGAAGGTCTCCATCTGGCGGATCACCAGGTCGACGGCGGCGCGCTCGTGGTCCGGCGGGTAGTCGTAGCGGGCCAGTAGGCGGCGGATGTGGGTGCGCAGCTTGGCACGCACGGGCTCACGGGAGAACCAGTCGATGGTGTTCGACGATTGGATCGACTGGCGGCTGGGTACTGCCGGTCAGCGATTGAGGCGGTCAGCATGGACCGCTACCGGCTCGCACAGCACCGGGCCGGTACGCCGTACCAGCAGATCCAGGAGCGGCTCGGCGACGCGGCACGGCGTCAAGGACGTGCTCAGCCTCGGGCTCTTCTGCCGTGTCGTGCCCCGGTAGGACCTGACCGCGCTGGTGAGGCAGTTGCGATGAACCAGTCCGTCTCCTCGCCACCGCCGACCGGATGCTCACCAGCGTGATCCGCGGCGCCCGAGGCGCCTGGCCCCGGGCATGTGCCGGGCTGCTACGGCACGAGCTTGAGGCGGCTATGGACCGTTACTGGGCCCGGGTCTGTCCGGCGATCGGGCGGATCCAGGTGCAGCGGCCGAAGCTGCCCCTACTCGCCCACTACGCTGGGCCACAGCTGGCGGGCGGGGCCAGCTACCTGTCGTGGGCACTGTCCCGAGCCGGTCACCACCACCACTACGAACTCGGCGTCACCGCCGCCGAGCTGAGGCGACACTGGGCCGAGCTGCTCGAAGTCGTCGCGCTTATGGACCGCTCGGAGCCATCGAAACACGGGAAGCGCAAGTAGGCCAGTGCTTCCGCGTCGGCATCAGTCCAACTGGGTCACGACGTTGCCGTCGACGTCGTGGCCGACGACGGCGGTGATGTCGGAGAGGTTCATCCCGTCGCGCTCACCCTTGTCGCGAGGAAGCCAGACCGCGTACGCGCCGATCTGGCGATTTCGGGTGGCGGGGAGCCGGTGTACTGCGGCCGTGGCAGTCTGGCCGAACATGGTCACGGATACGCTGGTCACGGCACCGCGTACGGGCCCGACCAGGATGATCTCCCGCAGCTGCGAATCAAGCGGGACGGCGTATGGCATCGGCTTGGTGGGCAGCAGCGGCGGACCGACGGTGTCCAGCGCCTCCGGCGCCGGATCGCAGAAGACGAACTCGTTCTCCTTGCCCTCCCTGCGCTTATCGCCGACGCGGGCAACGCGTACGCAGAACGAGTCTTCAGCGAGCCAGGCGGCGGTCTGCCAACCCGGTACGCGGGCATCCAACACCACGGGCTGTCCGACGGTCGGGGTCGGCGGAGGTGCCTCGGGGGCGGGAGCAGCGGCAGTGCAGCCTTGCACGGCGAGTAGCCCGCCTACGACGGTCAGGATGATGCGGGCGCGCATGCCGAAAGTATTGCGTATGCCTGATGTCGACTGTTGCTCAGATCTTGGCGGCTTCATCGACGGCCAACTCTACTATCCTCCGGTAGTCCTGTTCGGCCCAGCCTGAGTTATCGAATTCAAGCCAGATCAGCTTGTTGTCCGTAACTACGAGGAAGGCTGCCACCCATCCGTCGATCTCCTGACCGGGTGCCTTCGACTGGAATATCAAGTCTCCGTTGTCCTGGATGGGCGATGCGCATACCTGTGCGGCCTTTACGACCGTATTCGTGACGGGGTCAATGGCTCGTCCGGAGGCAATCATCTGGCGAAGCTCCTGGATTACCGCCACTTCTCCATCTGGCACCGGTTGATGCCCCCTGATAGTGCCGAAATGTAGAGTTTCGGCGCCTTCGCCAGCGAGAATTGCGCTCGCGTGTGTTGGGTTCCTCGCTATCCAGGGAAATGGGCGTTCGCATTGCGGCTCACCGGCTGCTGCCTGCTGGGAGCACGTATGCCGACTCAGCTGGGCCGAGCGGTACCCATGGCTCTTGCTGGTGGAGCTTGGCCATACTTGCTCGACTTTCAAGAGTCCTTCGCTGCTTTCTGGAAGCTCGGACTCGCATGTCTCTGGTCCGTCTGTCGGGGTCGATCCGGATAGTGTTGGCGACGTGCTTGACTCTGCTCCTGGTGGCCGTCTGACAGCGCCAATATCGCAAGCGGCAACGGAAAAAGTTGCGGTGAGGGTCATCAAAGTTGCTGCGATTGCGTTTCGGCGCACAGAACTCCTCATGGCAGGAAGCGTCGAATGGTGGTGCTGCGGCGTCGCGGTCAGTGCGGTGCACAGCGTCGGACAGTTCGCGCCAGCGTCCGCAACTGGTCATCGCTACCCCTGGTTGGCGTCGTCACCCGGCAGGAGGGCGGTGTAGGTGTCGCGGAGGGCGGTGAGGCGGTCGCGGCGGAACCGGCCCGGTTCGCGTCGTCGCATCCGTCGCCCGACCTCGCTGGTGATGGCGTCGGGCGGCACTTCGTCGGCGTCGGCCGGGATGAACTTCAGCGCCTCGTCGAGCGCGGCGATCGCCCGGGACAGGGCAGCCGTGGCACGCCGCCGCTGTGCCGGGTCGGCACCAGCAGGCCCGGCGGTGGCGAGGTCGGCGGGGACTAGGGCGGCGTACTGGTCGGCGACGGCGAGCCACTCGCCCGGGTCGATGAGCCGCGACGGCTCCGGGCCACCGTACGAGAAAGCAGCGCCGGCCGACGGGCGCACCGGCTCGGCGGGCAGTCGGAGCAGGAACTCGCGTGCGGTGCCGCAGCCGGCACAGCTGCCCTGGTAGCGGGTGACCAGGTCGCCATCGGCGAGCGCGACCACCTCGACCTGCGGCTCGAACTGCGTTTCACCGCAGCCGCACGGGTGCAGCTCGACGCAGAGGCGTGCTTCGGCGCTGCTGCGCGCCGCCGGCAGGACGACGCTCACAACACGCCGCCGACCGCCGCCGGCACCCCGCCATGAGCACCAGCACCAGCACCAGCACCAACACCAGCACCAGCGACGGCACCAGCACCGGCGGCGACACCGACACCAGCATCGGTGGACGGCGTACCGGTCGGAGCGGTGTCGGGCCGGACACCCAGGTGGACGTGGTACCGCAGCCAGTTGGCCATCAGCCGCCGCGAGGTCGCGACGATCTGCGCCTCACGGGCGTACAGGGTGGCGGTGAAGGCGTCGAGGTCGGCGTCGTCCGGGCCGATCCAGCCTTCGCGTACCAGCGCGCCGCGTCGACTGCGGGCCAGCGCCGAAATGATGCTCGCGGTGATCTCGGGGTGGGCCTGGATCGTCCGTACGGTCGGGCCGATGGCCAGCGCTTCGTTGCGGTAGACCTGGCTGTACGCCAGCTCGACGACCGCCCCTTCGGGGGCGCGCGCCGGCACCTGCTCGACCACGTCGACGTGCGAGGTGAACAGGTCGAACTCGTCGGGCAGCCCGGTGAACAGCGGGTCGCGCCGACCAGCCGGGGTCAGCCGTACCGTGTCGATGCCGAATCGGCGGCCGTGCCCGCCGATCGCCGCCCGCCCGCCGACCGACTCGGCGCGGGCCTGATGCGACCAGCAGATGTGCAGCTCGGGTACGCCGGCCCGAGCGGCGGCCCGGAAGAACTCCTTGGTCCGGGTGATCCACGGCAGCTTCTCGTACGCGGAGTGTCCGGATCCGCCGCCGATGACCGCGTCGGCCTCGATGGTGTCGGGCAGTGGCTGACCGTCGGCGACGTTGATGGTGACGATCTGCGCCGGATCCAGTCCGGTGGCGGCGGCGATCCACTGCGGATAGCTGGTGAGGCCGATCGCGGTCAGCAGAGCGCGTTCCTGGGTGTTGACGAAGAGCAGCCGGATCCGGTCCCGGACCCGGTGGGGCGCGCGCGTGTGGTGGGGCACCTGCCGGAGACTACCGCCCAGGCGGTGATCATCGGCCGATCGGTCATAGGAAAGCGCTTACTCGACCCTGTCGGGTAACGGCACACTCACTGATACTGGTCGACGTGGTGACCGAACTGTCGACCGTGGGCCGACGTACGGTGTCGTTCGTCGCGCCGGATCCGGCGCGCACCGCCCCGATCACCTGGGGTCAGCGGGCACTGTGGATGGCGCTCCGGCGGCACGGCGCCAGCCGGGCCATGTTCGCGTTGAAACGGCACGTCGCCGTGCCCCGCCGGGCACGCTCCGACCCGGAGCGGGTGTACGCGGCGATCGCCGCCCTGATGGTGCGGCACACCGCGCTGCGCACCCGGCTGGAGCTGGCCGGCGACGAGCCCCGTCAACTGGTCGCCGACCGGGGTGACCTGCCGGTGCTGGTGGTGCCGGCCGGATCGGCGGATCCGGTGGCGGTCGCCCAGCGGGTAGCCGACGAGTTGGCGGCGGAGCCGTTCGCGCACGCCGACGACTGGCCGCAGCGCATCGCCGTGGTGACCCGCGACGGCGTACCGCACCAGGTGGTGGTGGTGTTCAGCCACACCACGGTCGACTTCCGGGCGGCCGAGCTGGTGCTGCGCGACCTGCGGCTGCTGCTGGCCCGGGGCCGGATCGACGACGCACCCGGCCTGCAGTCGGCGGACGTCGCCGACCTGGAGCAGCGGGAGAGCCACCGGCGGCGGTCGGCGCGGGCGGCGGCGTACTGGGTGGAGGTGACCCGCCGGCTGTCGCGCGACACCCGGATGCCGCAGCGGGAGCCGTCCACCCCGCGTTTCCGGCGGGGCGTGCTGACCTCGGCGGCGGCGGACACCGCGACCAGGATGCTCGCCGTACGGCATCGGACGACCACCTCGACGGTGCTGCTCGCGGCGGCGGCGCTGGTGGTCGGCGAATACTCCGGCAACGACCTGGTCGGCATGCACACGATGGTCAACAACCGGATGCTGGACGGCTACCCGGAGGCGATCGCCAAGCTGAACCAGCTGGCCCTGGTGCCGGTCGACCTGACCGGGGACCGCCGGATGGCGTACCTGCTGCCCCGGGTGTGGCGGGCGGCGCTCGACGGATACCGGCACGCCTACTACGACCCGCAGACGCTCAGCGACGCGTTCGGCGCGGCCGGCCTGCCGTACGCGACCGGGGTGAGCCCGCACTGCTATCTGAACGACATCCGGCTGTCGGCGGACAGCGACCTGTTCGGCCGCGACGTCGACGAGGCGGCGGTACGCGGCGCGACGGCCGGCACCACGTTCCGGCTCGCCGAGCGGATCGAGCGGTTCACCTGGCGTACCCGGATCGAGATCGTCGACCGGCCGGACGGGCTGGGGCTGGCGCTCACCGCCGACACCACCTACTTCTCGACCGACGACATCGAGCGGTTCCTGCGGGCGCTGGAGGCCCGCCTCATCGACGGGGCGTTCGCGGAGCCGTCCGCTGAAGCGGAGCCGCCCGTCGGCGGCCCGCGACTCGCGGAATAGTTGACGCAGCAACTATGTTTGGCCGGGTAGTCCGAGGGAATCCCAACCGGCCCCTCGCCGCGAGGAGGAGCAGACCATGCAGTTCGGCGTCTTCACCGTCGGTGACGTCACCGTCGACCCGACCAACGGTCGGGAGCCGACCGAGCGTGAGCGAATCAAGGCCATGGTCGCCATCGCGCTCAAGGCCGAAGAGGTCGGCCTGGACGTCTTCGCCACCGGCGAGCACCACAACCCGCCGTTCGTGCCGTCGTCGCCGACCACCATGCTCGGCTACATCGCGGCCCGGACCGAGCGGCTGCTGCTGTCCACCGCGACGACGCTGATCACCACCAACGATCCGGTGAAGATCGCCGAGGACTACGCGATGCTGCAGCACCTGGCCGACGGCCGGGTCGACCTGATGATGGGGCGCGGCAACACCGGCCCCGTCTACCCGTGGTTCGGCCAGGACATCCGCAACGGTATCCCGCTGACCATCGAGAACTACGACCTGCTGCGCCGGCTGTGGCGTGAGGACGTCGTCAACTGGCAGGGCAAGTTCCGTACCCCGCTGCAGAGTTTCACCTCGACGCCCCGCCCGCTCGACGGCGTACCGCCGTTTGTCTGGCACGGCTCGATCCGCAGCCCGGAGGTCGCCGAGCAGGCCGCCTACTACGGCGACGGCTTCTTCGCCAACCACATCTTCTGGCCGAAGGAGCACACCCAGCGGATGGTCGGCCTCTACCGGGAACGGTTCGCCCACTACGGGCACGGCTCCGCCGACCAGGCAATCGTCGGCCTCGGCGGGCAGGTGTTCATGCGGCGCAACTCGCAGGACGCGGTGCGCGAGTTCCGGCCGTACTTCGACAACGCCCCGGTGTACGGGCACGGTCCGTCGTTGGAGGACTTCAGCTCGCAGACGCCGCTCACCGTCGGCAGCCCGCAGCAGGTCATCGACCGTACGCTGACCTTCCGCGAGTACGTCGGCGACTACCAGCGGCAGCTGTTCCTGGTCGACCACGCCGGTCTGCCGTTGAAGACGGTGCTGGAGCAGTTGGACATGCTCGGTGAGGAGGTCGTGCCGGTGCTGCGGCGCGAGTTCGCGGTGGGCCGGCCGGCGCACGTGCCGGACGCCCCCACCCACGCGTCGCTGGTCGAGGCGGCCGCTGACGGCAGCACAGCAGACAGTACGGCTGACGCCGACGCCGCCGCGCCGGCAGCGGTGTGACGGCGATGACCACGGGCACCGGCGGCCGCCGTCGACTGGCGGTCGTCACCGCCGGAGTACGCCAGCCGTCGACCAGCCGGCTGCTCGCCGACCAGCTCGCCGCCGCGGTCCGCGACGAGCTGGCCGGCCTCGGCGGGCAGCTGGAGACGACAGTGATCGAGGTACGCGACCACGCCCACGAGGTGGTCGACAACACGCTGACCGGCTTCCCGGCCCCGGCGTTGAAGCAGGCGTTGGACGCGGTGGCGGCCGCCGATGGACTGGTCGCGGTCAGCCCGGTGTTCAACGCCGCGTACAGCGGGCTGTTCAAGGCCTTCTTCGACGTACTGCCGGAGGGTGCGCTGCTCGACAAGCCGGTCCTGGTCGGTGCCACCGGCGGCACCGCCCGGCATTCGCTCACCTTGGAGCATGCCCTGCGGCCGATGTTCGCCTACCTGCGTGCGGTGGTGCTGCCGACCGCCGTCTTCGCCGGCCCCGAGGACTGGGCCGGGGAAAAGGTCGGCGACCAGGCCACAGACAGCGGCGTCCAGGCCGGCGCGCTACGCGGGCGGATCTCCCGGGCCGGTCGGGAGCTGGCCGCCGAGATGCACCGCCGGGAGCCGGTACGGGTGGCCGACCCGTTCGCGTTGACCACCGACTTCGAGCAGCTGCGGATGAACTCGAAGCGCGGGTGAAATCTCGGACGCAATTGATCCCGGTGGTGTGATCGGGGTGGCGGACCTCGTGGACTGTCGATAGAGTCCGGCTCCTGTCCCGTCCACAGGAGAATCATGATGCTGAACGCAGCCGGCTGGCGCCGGCTCGGAGCCGGCACCCTGCTCGCCGGTGCCCTCGTCGTCGCGGCGGCCGCTCCGGCCGCCGCCCAGAACCCGGGGCCGGACCTGTTCGTCTCGTTCGACCAGGAGCCGGTCGCCGAGGTGGACAACTCCGGCGTCACCCTCGGCATGTACGTCTACAACTACGGCGATGCGCCGGCGAGCGACGTGACCATCGTCGTCGACGCCACCGGCGTCGACGACGCGGTGCAGTTGGCCGAGGGCTACCATCCCGGCTGCGAGATCACCGACCGGGTCGTCACCTGCGCGTACGGTGCCCTCGCCGCCGGACTGACCGACCACGTCTACCCGGTGCGGCTGGCCAGCCGGGCCGGTGCCACGCCGGGTGACGCCGGCACCATGACCGTCACCATCAGCTCGGCCGAGCAGGACGCCAACCCGGCCAACAACACCGAGACCTTCCCGGTGACCGTACTGGCCTCCGGCCCTGACCTGGTCGCCCTGGTCGACGACATCAACACCGAGCAGGACCGGGTCGGGCCGGGCGACACCGCCCCGCTGTACGCCGCCGTACTCAACGAGGGTGACAGCACCGCCGCCAGCTACACGATCGGGCTGGACCTGCCGACCGGAGTCGGCTTCGTCGACCAGTACACCGACTGTGACTACATCTCCTACTGGCCCAACGACCCGAAGACGGAGGGGTACGCGTACGGCCCGAGCCGGGTCACCTGTGCGCTGACCATCCCGCTGGCACCGGGGGAGACCCTGTTCCTCGTCGACGAGCAGGGCGAGTCGTTGTTCGACCTGTACTTCGGCAACAACCTGGCCGGTCCGGGTGAGACGAGCGGGTCGTTCGAGGCGCGGCTGGTCGCCGGCGACCCGGCGCAGGCGCAGGCACGGGCGTCGACGGCCGGCGGGAAGTCGATCAACGAGGCGCTGGCGAAGGCCCAGGCGTCGGCCGGCCGCTCGGCGGCGTCGCTGATCGAGGAGATCGACACCGAGGACAACGTCGACTACTTCGCCGTACACACCAAGCCGAACACGTTCGACATCGCGGTGACGGCCGAGCCGGTGACCGGTGAGCCGGGCGAGACCGTCGACCTGACCTTCACCGTGGTCAACAACGGGCCGTCCGACGGAAGCGGACCGGGCGTGACCGTCACCGCTCCGTCGGGTACCGTCCTGCTGCCGTCCGACTGGTGCTACACCGAGGGCGAGCCGGGCACCCGGCTGCCCGAGTCAGCGGCGCTGCGGTGCAACTTCGAGAGCATCTTCCCAGCCACCGCGTCCGGCGGCGGGCGGATCACCCACACCCTCCAACTGAAGATCAAATCAACGCCGGGTACGGACGGAACGATCGTCGCCGACAGTGGCGGGCCGTCGACCGAGTCCGACCCGTCGAACAACACCGTCGCCATCGTCTTCACCGGTGCGGGCGACGACCCGGACGATGAACCGGGTGGCGGCGGGGCCGGCAGCGGTGACCACCTGCCGATCACCGGCGTGCCGGTCGGCACGGTCGTCGGCGTCGGTGTGGTCGCGATGGCGCTCGGCGTCGCGCTGCTGCTGACCGTACGGCGGCGGACGGGCAGGAGGCCGGATCGTCCGCCAGCGGGAGCCGGCTCTCGCACCTGAGCACGATGCGTTACCGCCGTCGGACGCTCAACATGTAAATATGTCTAGCCTTTTCAGGACACTCCGGGTCGCCGCCACCAGCGTGACGTTGGTGGCGGCGATCGCCGTCGTGCCGGCTTCCGCCGCAGCACGACCCAGCCCGTCCGCCGGTCCGTCCGCCGGTCCGTCCGCCGGTCCGTCCACCGGTGGATCCACGTCGGGCGGCTCGTCCGGCGACGCTATCGACCGCGCCGAGCTGCAGGCCGTACTCGACAACGTGCCGGAATCCGGCGTGCCCGGCGTCCTGGCCGCCGTCCGCGACGGCCGGCACGAGTGGCAGGCCGCCGCCGGCCACGCGTACGCCACCAAACCTCGCCCGATGCAGCCGTGGATGCGGCATCGGATCGGCAGCATCACCAAGACGTTCGTCGCCACCACGGTGCTGCAACTCGTTGACGAAGGCCGGCTCGGGCTCGACGACCCGATCGGGCAGTGGCTGCCCGAGGCGGTCCCCGGTGAGGTGGGCGAGCAGGTCACGGTACGGATGCTGCTCAACCACACCAGCGGCATCGGCAACTACACCAACGCCATGATCACCTCGTACGCCGCGATCGACCAGATGCAGGTCACCACGTACCCGCCGGCGGACCTGGTCGCAACGGGCCTGGCGATGCCGCGCACCAACCCGCCCGGCGCGATGTTCAGCTACTCCAACACCAACTACATCCTCGCCGGCCTGCTGATCGAGGCGGTCACCGGCAACGGCCCCGTCACCGAGGTGCAGCGGCGCATCCTGCGACCGCTGCGGCTGACCGGCACCTCCTTCCCCGGCGTCGACCCGAAGATCCGCGGCCCGCACGGCGGTGCCTACTTCGCGCCGTACGGTGTGCGTGACCTCGGCGAGTTCAACATGAGCTGGGCGTGGACCGCCGGCGAGATGATCTCCACCACCGCCGACCTGAACACGTTCTACCGGGCGCTGCTCGACGGTGAACTGCTCGACGCGGACACCCTCGACGAGATGCTCACCACGGTGCCGTTCGACCCGTCCGCCCCGCAGTTCGGCGGCTACGGGCTCGGCATCTACTCGGCGCCGATGCCGTGCGGCGAGTTCTGGGGACACGACGGCGCGGTGCTCGGCCACCTGACGATCTCGCTGCACAGCCGGGACGGGGTACGCCAGCTCTCCACCGGCATCAACCTCAGTCACTACAATATCGGGTTCCCGGACGCGCATCCGGTCGACATCGCCTGGCAGACGCTGCTGCTGACCGCGCTCTGCCCGGCCGACGCGTCGGCCAGTCGGTCCGCCGGTGCGGCCCAACTGCCGCCCAGCGTGACCCGGCTGCCCGGCAACGCGGGGCCGGTATCGGTCGGATAGCCGTACGGCGACCGTTCGGCCGTGGTCCCGGTTGCGCCGTCCGGCGCGCCGGGACCATCCGGCGGCCCTGCACCTATTCAGTGGAGGTCGTGCTCGGCCGGGTCGGTGTTGAGCACCCAGGCGAGCGGCATGGTGGCCCGGGGCAGATAGTGGTCACCCTCGTGCCGGTACATCGTGACGGTCTGCGCCGAATCTTGGCCGATCGTCCAGTACTGCGGGATGCCGGCACCCGCGTACTCGGTCGGTTTCGCGACGGTGTCGGTGGCCTCGGATCCCGGCGAGATGATCTCCACTACCAGCAGGACATCGGTGACAGGTAGCCACACCCCATCGGCCTGCGCCTTGCCCCAGACGACAAGGTCAGGAATGCGCCCACCGGTGCTCCCGGCTGCCCCAGGGATACGCAGGCCGACCGTCTGGGCGATACGGTCGGCGGGAATCCCGGCGGCGAGCAGCCATCCGGTGAGCCGGGTGGCGATGATCGCGTGCATGTACCCGGCCGGTGGCATGACCGACAGCACTCCCTCGGGGCTGATTTCGTACCGATGGTGCTCGTCCTCGGCCATCATCGCGGTGAGGTCGTCGAGCGTGATCACCGTAGGCATGTGCCGGCCGACGGCTTCCGCGCTCATACGCTGACTCTAGCTCAGCGACGCGGCAGGAGGGTCAGTACCTGGGTGCAGTCGAGCAACGAGTCCTCGGCGGCACCCGCGTTCAGCTGGTGGTAGCTGACGACCGGGTCGAGCCGGTCAAAGGCGCAGTGGCCCCTACCCGGATCACCCACCAGCACCTGCACGCCCCGGTCGGCGAGCCGGCCGAGGAACGGCAGCACCCGGGTGGCGAGTTCGGCGTTGTACAACGCGTCGCCGGCCAGCACCAGGTCCACCTCGGTCACGGTGCCGTCGAGCAGGTCATCGACGGTGGTGGTGAGCCGGGCATCGTTGACCACGGCGTTGAGCGCTATCGCTGTCGCGGCGTACGGATCGATGTCGTTGGCGGTGACCGTCGCGGCGCCGGCCATCGCCGCCGCGATGGCGACCAGCCCGGAGCCGGAGGCGAGATCGAGCACCCGCCGCCCGGCGACCACATCGGGGTTGTCGAGCAGGTAGCGGGCCAGTGCCTGACCGCCGGCCCACGCCGAGGCCCAGTACGGCGGCGGTAGTCGCCGGCCGGCGGCGGCTTCCAGCCGCGCCCAGAGCAGCGTCGGATCGTCGGCGAGGAACAGCTTGATCTCCGCCGCGAGTGGCACCCTGGTCAGCCGGAGCTGGTCCGCTCCGCCGGTGTCGGTGCCTGCGGCGTCGTCGAAGAGCTGCCGTTGCAGGGGATCCGGTGCCAGCCCGCCCTGGGACGACGCCGTCGACGGTCGCGTCCCAAGGGACGGGGACAACCTCAGATCACCCGGATGTTGGCCGCCTGCAGGCCCTTCTGCCCCTGCTCGACGTCGAACTCCACCCGCTGGTTCTCTTCCAGGGTACGGAAACCGCTGGACGCGATCGCGGTGAAGTGGGCGAAGACGTCAGCTTCTCCGCTGTCCTGGGTGATGAAGCCGAAACCCTTGTCAGCGTTGAACCACTTCACGGTGCCGATTGCCATGTCTGCTCCTAGCCGGTGACGGGTCCGCGACGTGCGGACCTCTGCTGCCGCACTCATCAATCTCCGTCCGGAGAGACCGGCAGAATCTGCCAATGCCCGGCTGCTGCCGACTGCGATCAGGCAGGCGGCATGAAGAAATCAACTGCAACGCGGCAAACCTAGCATGTCGAGGGGTACGAGTGCCCCGGCCTCGCCGGTGCCGGCAGCGTACCGCCGGCACCGGCGCCCCCCGGGCCACTGTCAGCCGGCGGCGGGGACCAGTCCGACGTGCGCGGCGACCCCGGCCGCGCTGGCCGGGAACCGCTCCAGCAGGTCGGCCACCGCCGGATCCCCGCCGGCATTGCCGGACCCTCCGTCGGCCGGACCCAGCCCTACCGCCTGCCCGTCGGCCGTGACACCGACCGGATCGGCGGCGCAGTCCAGCAGATCCGCCACCGCCACAGCGGTCAGCGGATACTCGGCCAGCAGCTCCGGCGCCGGCCCGGACATCGCGTACCGGGCAGCCTCCGCCGCTGGTCCCGCGTCGTCGCCCGGCGTGGCGGTATGGGCGACCGCGGCCCATGGCGGGGTCCAGGAGTCCAACGCGGGCAGCGACGCCGGGAAGGTGCGGCCGGCCTCCCGGACCAGGATCGGCACCAACTCGCCGGCCTGCTCCCGCAGCGTGGTGATCAGCGTCGGCAGCCAGGGCAGCAGCACCGGGTCGGGCAGCTGGCCGAACGCCGCCGACAGCACCTCCACCACGAACGGTGCCAACGTCGGCACCGGCTCCAACGCCTGCACGAACCCGCTCAGGTAGTGCGGGAACGCCCCGACGGTGAGCGGGCTGGCCAGCAGATCCGCGCACCGGTCGCGCAGCTCGGCCAGCGGCAGCTGACCGAGCTGGGACTGCGCCGCCCAGTGCAACGCGATCTTCGCCGGTGCCTCCGGATGCGACTGGCGTACCGCCAGCTCCAGCTGGGTCCGGTCGCAGCCCAACGCCATGGCGACGCTCTCCATGGTCATCAGGAAGCCCAGCATCGCCGCCACCTGCCGCAGCCCGGTCTCGTCGTCGACGAACGCGGTCGGCAGCAGGGTGCAGTAGTGGGCGTACCCGGTGCTGACGAAGTCCTGGCACCAGGCCGGCAGCTCCGGTTCACCGCTGGTGCGGTAGTACGCCAGCAACTGCCGGATCCGCTGCAGCACCTCCGGTGCCCCGTCGGCGGTGCGCTCGGCGGCGAGCAACTGCACGGCTCGGGCACCGAGCTCGTCGGTGAGCCGCCGATTCTGCAGGAACAGCAGCGAGTCCTCGACCGCCGCGAGGGCGTGCGCCGCCGTGGCCTGCGGATCCCAGGCCGCCCGGCGTAGCCGCTGTTCGAGCACCTGCTCGATGGTCACACCCTCGTAGCCGAGCTCGATGATCGACCGCTGGTGGCGACCGATCGCGACGTCCCAGCTCTCCTGGACGGACTGCTCGCCGAGCCGCCGCTCGCCCATGATCGGCCGGACCACCTCGGGTGGCAGCAGCCGCCGCAGCATCCACAACAGGTCGGAGCAGGGCCGCAGCTCCGGCTGCCCGTGCAGGTCCAGCAGTGCCCGCTGCACGGTACGCCGCTTCGGGTCCAGCCCGAGGGGCGCCAGCCGGTCGTAGACGTCGCGGGCCAGCGGTGGCAGCGCGTCGTAGCCGACCCGACCGATCCGGTCACCGCCGAACATGATCTCGCACAGCCGGCGTACGTCGCGCCGGCCCGGCACCACGTCCTTCTCGATGCAGGTGACCGCGGCGTCGGCGAAGTCGTACGGGGTGGGCCGGCGTCGGTTGCGCATCCCGGCCAGCAGCACCGCCGTCTCGAAGATGGCGATCGCGTCGGCGGTGCTGGCCAGGTAGCCGTTGCGCCGGGCCAGCCGGACGATGTCGACCGACCAGCCGCGCAACTCGGCCTCGTCGAGCTCACCGGGCCGGCTCGGGGCGGCCAGGAAGCCGCTGAGCCGGTCGTCACTGACCGTTCCCGCCGTACCACCGCCACCGGTCGCCGGTCGCGCCGCCGCTTTCGGCTTGCGGGCCGAACTCTTGCGGCCGCCCTGCTGCCCGGCCAGCCGGTACGGGGTGACCTTGCTGCCGGTCAGCGCCTTCTGCCAGGTGCTGGCGGCGATCGACACCGTGCCACCGGCCAACCCGAACTGTGCCTCGATCGCCGAGTGGCTGGACGGGATCAGCCCGTACCGCCACTTGGTGCCGGTCCGTGCGGTGATCTCGAACGGTGCGGTCGACCGTACGCCGAACTGCTCGACCCGGCTGGCCGCGTGGAACGCGCCGCAGACGTACAGGCAGTCGGCCGGGTCGGCACCGGAGGCGGCGAGGTGTTCGCGCATTCGGGTCCACATGTAGCGTTCCCGGTCCTCGTCGCGGTCGCGCCGTGCCGCGTCGCTCGGCCGCAGCCGCCGGAACAGGCTGCCGATCATGACCATAACCTGCCGGTACGTGTCGTGGTCGGCGCCGATCAGCGGCTGCTCGACGTACTGGTCCCACCATTCCGACCAGTGCCGCACCTTGCCGTGGTGCAGCAGGTACGCCTCCAGCTCGGCGAACCCGGGGCGCAGGTCGCCGATGCCGACACCGACGGCGTCGCCGTGCAGCGCCTTCTCGTCGTCCTCGCCGCCGGCCTGGTCCTGCTGGTCCTGCCGCGCCGCCTCGTCGTCGCCGTCCGCCGGGGCGGCCGGCTCCGTCCGGTCATCGGACTGCCACTGGAAGACGTGGTCGGTGGAGCGGTCCACCAGCAGCAGCTCGACGCCCGGCGTCTCCAACGCGTACGCGATCGCCTGGTACTCGGCGGACGCCTCGGTGATCGGCGCGATCACGCTCAGCGGACCGGACCCGGCGGGGAAACCGTCCAGATCGCTGGCGAAGGCCTGCAACGCCACCGGCAGCTCGCAGTTGCGCAGCTCGGTCAGCAGCGGCTGCATGTCTTCGCACAGCTCCAGGTAGATCACCTTGGGCTGCTTGTCGCGCAGCCGGCGGGCCATCGCCAACGCCGACGACGGGGAGTGGTGGCAGACCGGGAAGATTTCCAACTCCTCGCCGAGCGCGTGGTCGACGTCGTCGACCAGGCCGGCGAGGATGCCGGTCAACGCGTCAGGCGAGTCGGCGAACGCCGTCGCGGCGTCCGCCAACTGCTCCCGCAACGCCCCGAACCGGCTGTCCGACGACGCACCCGCGACCGGCGTACCCGTGACGGGCTCGCTCATGACGGGCTCGCTCATGAGAGGGTCGCGATGCTCTGCCGGCCGCCTTCGAGGAAGGCCGGCCACTCGCCGCCGTCGGCCTTGCTGCGCGGCTCGATCACCCCGTGCCAGAACTTGTTCAGGATCGCCAGGTCCTCCGGGCTGCGCCGGGCCAGCGAACCGACCATCGAGCTGGCCAGGGTTTCGGCGCGCAGCGTCCGGTCGCCGAAGAACTGGCTGTGCAGGATGGCGTCCTCCAGCACACCGATCTGCTCGGCGGTGGACAGCGCCGACTCCAGCTTCTCGTCGTCGCTGGTCGCCGACGCGGCGGCCTTGCGCAGGTCGGCGAAGCTCTGCAGCAGTACGTCCAGCAGGGTGGGCGGCACCTCCAGCTCGATCTGGTGGCGACGCAGCAGCTCGGTGGTGCGGAACCGGACGATCTCCGCCTCGCTGCGCTTGTTGGTGATCACCGGGATCCGGACGAAGTTGAACCGCCGCTTGAGCGCCGACGACAGGTCGTTGACGCCCCGGTCGCGGCTGTTCGCGGTGGCGATGATGGAGAAACCGGGCTGGGCGAAGACGATGTTGTCCGAGTCCAGCTCGGGAATGGAGACGTACTTCTCGGACAGGATCGAGATCAGCGCGTCCTGCACATCGCTGGTGGAGCGGGTCAGCTCCTCGAACCGGCCGATCACGCCCTGCTCCATCGCGGTCATGATCGGCGACGGGATCATCGACTGCCGGGACTGGCCCTTGGCGATCACCATCGACACGTTCCACGAGTACTTGATGTGGTCCTCGGTGGTGCCGGCGGTGCCCTGCACCACCAGGGTCGAGTTGCGGCAGATAGCGGCGGCGAGCAGCTCGGCCAGCCAGCTCTTGCCGGTGCCCGGGTCGCCGATCAGCAGCAGCCCTCGGTCGGAGGCGAGGGTGACGATGCTGCGTTCGACGAAGCTGCGGTCACCGAACCACTTCTGTGGGATCTCCCGGTCGAGGCCGTCGGCGCGCTCGGACCCGAGGATGAACAGGCGCACCATCTTCGGGCTCAACCGCCACGAGTACGGCTTCGGGCTGTCGTCGATCGATTCGAGCCAGTCGAGCTCCTCGGCGTACTTGATCTCGGCGGGGGCGCGCAGCATCTCTGCGGTCATGGTGCGGTTTCTCCTAGTCGAAGGGTGCTCGTACGGCGAGTGGAAAGGGGGATCAGGTGAGGAAGTTCTTGAGCTCGACGACGAGCTTGCGGACGTGCCCGGACAGCACCGGGGTGCCCTGGTCCTTGAGTCTTTGCCGGAACCACGGGTTGACGCTCTGCTGGCCGCCGCTGGAGACCGAGCCGACCGGGATCAGCCGGGCGCCGCTGCGGTGCACCGCCTGCAGCCCGTCGAAGACCTCCTGCGACTTCCACTCGTAGAAGTCGGAGATCCACACCAGGACGGTGTTGCGCGGGTCGGCGATCTTCGGCCGGGCCAGCTCCAACGCGGCCATGCCGTCGGTGCCGCCGCCCAGCTGGGTGCGCAGCAGCACCTCGAACGGGTCGTGCACCCACGGTGTCAGGTCCAGCGCCCGGGTGTCGTACGCGACCAGATGCACGTCCACCTTGGGCAGCCCGGCGAAGATCGAGGCCAGGATGGTGCAGTTGACCATCGCGTCGACCATCGAGCCGGACTGGTCGACGACGACGATCATGCGGGCCGGGGTGGTCCGCTTCGCGGTCTGCTTGTAGTACAGCCGGTCGACGTAGAGCCGCTCGTCCTGCGGACTCCAGTTCGGCAGGTTCTTCCAGATGGTGCGGTTCAGGTCGAGGTTGCGGAACACCCGTTTCGGCGGGACCGACCGGTCGATGGTGCCGACGCTGGTCTGCTGCACCTGGGTCTTGAGCACCTCGGCGACCTCGTCGACGAACCGGCGGATCAGCGCCTTGGCGTTGGCCAGCGCCACCCCGGACAGGTTCGACTTGTCCCGCAGCAGCTGCTCGATCAGCGACATGCTCGGGGTGAGCTGGCGGGCCAGCGCCGGATCGGCCAGCACCTCGCGCAGCCGCATCCGGCGTACCAGGTCGGCTTCGATGGTGCCGAGCACCCCGTCGCGGCGCCCCGGGGTCGCGCCGCAGGCCTGCTGGTACCAGCCGGCGTCGGACTGCCAGCCGGCCAGCTGACCGGCGGAGACGTCACCGCTGCCGGTGGCGAAGACGTTGAGCAGCAGCTTCGACGCCAGCGCCGCCCGGCGTACCTCGTCGGCCCCGACCTGCACCGACGACTCGCCGGCGGCCTTGTCGCCTGCCGAGCCGCCCTCAGCCGGCTGCTCGCCGGTGCTCTCGCCCTCAGCCGGCGGCACGAGCAGGCCGGGCAGCTCGTCGGCCAGCTCCGGGAAACGCTGCACGACGGTGTCGATGGAGACCGCCGGGTCGAGCAGCGCGGCCGGCAGCCCCAGCTCGTCGACCACCGCCATGCTGGTGCGTTCCAGCGCGGCCTGCTCCTGCCCGTCGAACAGCCGGGCCAGCAGCCGCCAGTAGAGCACCTGGCGCCGGTTCTCGTGATAGTTGATCATCGAATCGGTCATTTGCGCAGCAACCGTCCCGCCCGTTCCCGGAGCATCGCGACGCTGTCGCCGGAGCGGGCCACCGCCTTGGCGACCTTGGGGTCGGTCGGCCCCTGCGCCCAGTCGCCGGTGTGCAGGTCGACCTGCTTGCGCTTCACTGTCGCCTGCATGCCGATCGGCTGCACCGACCAGCCGGGGCCGGCCGCCGCGTCACCGTCCCAGCGCAGCAGCCCGATGCAGGCCGACGACTTGGCCAGCAGTTCGGCGGTGATCGGCCCGCAGCCGGGCAGCCGATCGACGTCGACGGTCACCCGGGTGCCGTCGACCTCGAAGCCGAGCCCGTCCTCGTCGGTGACCACCGTGTAGCCCTCCAGCAGCACCGGTTCGGCGATGGCGACCGGGTGCCGGTCCAGCGGCGGAACGGCCGGGGCGAGCGCCTTGCCGAGCTGCACCCGGGCGACGGCGAAAGGGTCGGTCGGCTCGCCGGGGCGGGCCTGGTCGTCGCGCCAGAGCAGGTCGCCGCCGGGCAGCAGCGGCAGGTCGGTGACGTCGAGGCTGAGCCGGCCGGCCAGGGCGGCGAGCAGCACCGGATGGTCGGCGAGCAGCTGCCACACCACCGGACCGACGATCGTGTCGACCTTCGCGGCGGAGACGCTGACCCGGACCAGCCGGGAGCGGTCGGCGTCGGCGGCCCCGCCGCTGGCCTCCAGCACCGCGTGCACCTGCAGCTGTACGGCGGTCGCGTGCTCCTGCACGTCGGCGCCGACGATCAGCAGCCGGCCGGAGACGGTTTCCGGCGCTGCCGGCCCGCTCTGCGGGCTGGTCAACAGCATGCTGCGGGTCCACAGGTCGGCCCAGCGGCGCGCCGGAATCCGCTCCATGGTGGCCACCGGGCTGGTGTAGCGCAGTTCGTTGGCGAGCCCGTCGAGCAGCACCGCGATCCGGCGTCGGGTCGGGTCGGCGAGCAGCGCGGTCAGTGCCTGCTGGCTGGCCGACACCAGGTCGTGGTCGACGTTGCGCCAGCCGGCCAGGGCCAGCTCGGCCAGCCAGGAACGGGCCGCCAGCAGCCGTCCGTCGGCCGGGGCGGCGGCCGTGGTCGGCGCCGTCCACTGCGCCCGGTCGCGGCCGAGCGTGCCGTCGAGCCGGTCCCGCAGCGCGTCGTGCACCGCGCCCACCACGGCCGTACGGGCGGCGGCCAGCAGCAGCAACTGCTCCTCGCCGACTGAGCCGGCGGTCACCTTGTCGACGGCTTCGGCCGCCGCCGCGCCGAGCGGGGTGGCCGAGACCGCGCCGGCCAGCTCGGCCAGGGCCGCCGTACCCTGCGGGTCGAGCCGGCCGAAGCCGCCGGTCATCGCCTGGTCGAACCGGTCGACCACGGCGAGCGCCTCGGCGACCCCGGCCGGTACGCCGTCGCGCAGGTCGTCCAGCTGTGCCCCGCGCATCAGCGGGCCCCCGCCCCGGCCGGGAACCAGCTCAGCTCGGGCAGCGGCTCGACCGCGCCCGGCAGGTCCAGGTAGGACAGATGGTGCAGGAACCGGCTGAACACGGCCGCCGCCGGCGACGTGCCGGCGAGGGTGGTCCGACCGATCGCCCAGAAGATCTCGTTGCCGATGGTCACCTCGTCGTTGGTCTCCAGGCGCAGGAAGCGGGCGACCCGGTCGCCGCCGTACTGCACGATGGCCTCGTCGGCGAGCGCGGTCAGGTGGTTGCACGCGTAGTCGCCGCCGCGCAGCCCGCCGCACGGCCGGTTGTTGTTGGTGCTGCAGCTGACCTCGTAGCTGCCGGCGGCGACCGACGACACGTACACCCGCCCGATGTCCGAGCCGCTCGAAACGACGCCCTGCAGGCGTCCGTCCGCCATCTCGACGAAGGGGACCTTCGCCAGCTTGCGGGGTCGTGCGGTGGGCACCACCCGTACCATGCTTCGCCGCTGCCAGGCGGCGTCGTCCGCGTCCACTGGGTTGCCCTCCAGGCGTGTCGACCGCAGCCGTCGTCAGCCGTCATCTCGAACGGCGGGGCTGCGGACCGGTGATCCGTACCCGAGAAGTTGTATCGCCCCGGTGCGACAAACCGGGGTGGCGGGCGGTGACCGGCCCGGATCGTGGTCGGTGGCCGACCGATGCGCTAAACTTCCCTGACATACACCAAAAAGATGCTGATGGGGAAGAATGGCGAAGTCTTGGCTGTCGGTGGAGGAAGTCGCAGAGCAGCTTGACCTGCACGTGCGTACGGTGCGTAGTTACATCCGGGACGGACGGCTGCCAGCCGTACGGATCGGCAAGCAGTACCGGATCGCACCGGCCGACCTCGACGCGTTCACCGGCCGCCCGGCCGGGGCCGCCGAGCCGGCCGACCCGGTGGTCGAGGTCTCCGCGGTGGTCGACATCGACGGCTTGACGTCCGCCGACGCCGACCGGTTGAGCACCCTGCTGGTCGCCGGGGCGCAGGGCGGCAGCCGGGCGTCGGCCGCGCCGCCGCTGCGGCTGCAGACCGGGTACGACCCGGCGCGAGACCGGCTGAAGATCGTCGCCTTCGGTGGCCCGGACACGGTCGCGGAGATCCTGTCCACCATCGACGCTGTGACGCGTCCGGGCAGCGGATTGTTCCGGACGGACAACAGAGACGGGGTACGCGGTGATGGCTGACGAGATCGTCGAACTGGCTGGCGTGCCGGTGCTGGTCTGCGCCGCCGATGGGCCGACAATCGCTGGCGAGCAGGACGCGCTGGACGTGATCGGCCAGACGTTCGCCGGTGCCGAGATCGTCGCGATCCCGGTCGCGCGGCTGGACGAACGCTTCTTCGCGCTGCGCAGCGGGCTGGCCGGCAGCATCATGCAGAAGTTCGTCAACTACCGGCTGCGGCTGGTCGTGGTCGGCGACATCACCGGCCACACCGCCGGCAGTACGGCGCTGCGTGACCTGGTCGTCGAATCGAACCGGGGCAACCAGGTCTGGTTCGTCGACGACCTCGATACCCTCGCCGCCCGCCTCAGCTGAGCCGGGCGCTTCAGCTGAGCCGGGCGATCGGATGCGCTTGGTCTGACACATCCTCAGCGTGTCAAGTCGAACAGCCGCTGTGGATCATCAGCAGGCGAGTGTGGCGACTACATGTACTGAGCGGCGGTCTGCTCGACTTCGCGGATGAACTCCTCCAGCTCGACCTCGGTCCACTGTCGGTCTTGCAGCAGTGTGCCGAGTCCTGTGGATCGCGATACGCGCTACGAGGCCGGCAAAGACCAGGTTGCCGGTTGTCGATAGACCGGTTCGCCGAGGTGGGTACGGGCAAGCGCACCTGCCGGGTTCGGGCCACGTCCGGAGTCCGGCCGTCCACCTGCTGGAGGTGCAGGTCGGTGGCGTTGCGTGACGGGTGCTGCTGAGCCAACTGTTGCCCCGGCTTCCCCTCATGCCGATGTGCGGAACCTCTGTCCGTCAAGTCTCGGTATGCCGTCGAGTGGAGGGCTCAGGCACGTTATTCGCGCGAATAACGTGCCTGAGCCCTCCACTCGACGCAACGGCAGCAGCGGCTCGGCGTCCGCACGTGCCGATCAACACACCGATCACCCAGAGTCACCAGCCCACAGTCAGGTTCCGATAGAGCCGTATCCCCGGTGCGCGGGGTGTTTGGGGGTACGGCCGGGCGGCGCAGGATCTGGCAGGGCTCCTGGTTGTGCGCCGGATGGACAGCCGTGATGTCGACCAAGCCGTGGCCGAGATGGTCCGGGTGCTGACACCGCACGAGTCGGCGGACTGGGGACGCCCGGCCGGCGCGCTCGACTGGAGCTGTTGGGAAACAGCTGCCCATGTCGCGCATGACCTTCTCGCGTACGCCGGGCAACTCGCCGCCCGGCCCGACTCCGCGTACCTCCCGTTCGACCTGGTGGTACGCGACGACGCGTCTCCCCGCGATCTGCTGCGAACAGTCACCGGCGCAGGACGATTGTTGAGCACCATGCTGGCCGCATCCGACCCGTCGGTACGGGCCTGGCACTGGGGACCGACCGACCCAAGCGGCTTCGCGGCACTGGGCGTGAACGAGACGCTGGTGCACACCTACGACATCGCCGAAGGGCTCGGCATCCACTGGCATCCGCCGAGATCACTCTGTAGCGCCGTACTGACCCGGCTCTTTCCCCACGCCCCGGCCGGCGATCCGGTCCAGGTGCTCCTGTGGTCCACCGGGCGCACTGACCTCCCCGGCCGTCCTCGACCCACCTCCTGGGTCTTGGAAGCGGCGATCGAGTAGTCCACTTGTCGCACTCGTCACTCATGCCGCAATCCTGGAGCCGGGTCACCTCCACCGTTACTCATCGTGAGTAGCGGATGTCGCGGGCTTCGACGTACACCGTCCAGTCACAGGCGGCCTGGCGTGCCCATGCGTTCGCGTCGTTCTTGCAGCGACCGCCCCTGGTCGTCGCCTCCATCAGGGTCCTCGATGAACAGATCAGGCCAGGCTGACGAGACCTCGGACGCCGACCGGCCAGGATGCGATGGGGACCGGTGAGTGGGGTCTGAGAGTATGTTCGCCTCGTGGAAGTCTCTGGGGACTTTGCGAGGCTCGTCGAGGACCAAGCTTCGTTCGCCCATGTTCAGGCGGCGCGCCGCTACCCGGAATTGAGACATCTCATGCCGGACCGGCCGCTCTCCGCTTCGACCTGCCAGCTGTGTGCAGGATCCGGCGAGGCTGTCTTCGGAGATGGGCGAAACCGGATCTGTTGCCCTGACTGCAACACCCGTGGATGGATTCCTGGGCTACCGGGAACCTGCTGGGTTGCTGAGGACTCGTAGCTCGTCCAGGAAGGCTAGCGCCCCAGGGTGTTTTGGGTACTGCTCCTGCAACAGTTGCCCTAGTTCTCGGGAGCACATGAGGAGTGACGGTAGGGACCTGCGGTCGCCCGACAGCGCATGTCGGCCGTAGGCCACTGCCTCCTCAATCTCCCCTCTGCGCGCCGATACCACACCTAGTGTCAAACGAGCCTCGGCGTTCCTCATTGGCTTTCGTTCGGTGCCGTCCGGATCCGTGGAAGACCGTATGACTTCATGGGCGTAAATCCCGGCAAGCTGGTCTTCTCGGGCCAGCCGGTAGCAGTCCATCGCGTAGAAGTCGAACTTCGACGGATCAACGACGAAATGATGGTCGGTATCCTCTGGGTAGGGCAGTGATTCCAGGAGTGACCGGCCCCGATCAAGTGCCGTCTCCACTTGTCTGCGGTCTCCGATACGTGCCCATGCCTTGGCCTGCTGCGCTGCTAGCTGCACAGCAACGCTTTGACCGGGGGCCTTCGCTACCCCTATCTCAGCGGCGGCTATAGCTCCCCGGTAGTCACTTTGTGTCAGCGCGTACCATGCGCGCATCTCGTGCGCCCACCCGACAACTGCAGCGTCGCCCGCCTCTTCGCCGAGGGCCAGCGCCGCCTTACGGGTGCTTTCCGCTTCCCGCCGCAGCCCTAAGTCGTATTCGACACACCCGACGAGCAAGGCAACCAGACCAGCAAGCGATAGGACCTCTTTATGCTGCGCGAGCGTCAAACGGCGGTCCATGAGACTAATGAGGCGTCGAAGCCATGCCTTCCCCTCAACATAGAGCTGATACGGGGGAGCGTAGGGGTACTCACAGCAAAGCCGGTCGGCCGTAATGCGGAGTGCGTCAAGCATAGCTGCTGAGACATCCGAGGCGCGAATGCGGGAGAGGATCTCAAGGGTCTCCAGGCCACTGTCCGCCAGCAAGTCCGCTTCGACATGTGCCCCACCCTGGCGAGGGAAAAACGCCGCCGTGACGGTGCCGTATGTCTTGGCGATCAGTGTCTTGTAAAAGACATCGGGCTCGGAGCTACCGGCTTCCCATCGCTTCCAGTTGCGCAACAGGGTGTTGTCGGAGGGCAGCGGTTCGGCTGCGTGTGCCCTGAGTGCCCGTACCGCGTCACTCTGGGACCACCCCCGGGCAGTTCGCTCCGAGCGAAGCCGCTGCGCCCACGCCGGCCGGGAGTCTTCCTCAAGCTCATCCCTCATGGCTTCGAGTATCCACCACCCAGGGGTGATATGGCAGGGGACTCTGCCCTGTCACCGCCGTGACACCTGCCGCCTATCAAGATCGAGTGGGATCGTTGCTCTATGGACATCTGATTGTCAACCAGAAGGCGCGGAAGATCTGGCTTGGTACCAGGTGAGTTGGTGCTAAACACGGCGGCGGCCCATTGGCCGCCCCAGCCAATGGGAAGGGGTTGATCATGGTGGCGCTTGGTGCCCTGGTTTCCGGCATGCTGCTCGGCTTCTTCGTGGGGTTGTTCGGTTTCAAGGTCAAGTCGCGGTGGTGTCCCGACTGTGGTCGGCTGACGGTGCCGGCGGCTGATCGGTAGGGTGCCGGCCGACCGGTCCCCGGCGGATCCCCGGCCTGGTGACGAGTTGATCGTCGATGGTGGGGCGAGTGTGCAGTTCGCGGCCGGGCGGGGTTTCCGGTTCCGAGTGACGACTGTGGACACGAAGCTGACGTACGAGGGCTGGGTGTGGTTGGCCGGGTATGTGTTGGCGGCCGACGGTGAGGCTCGTGAGCGTCGGGAGATTTTCGTCGAGCGTGATGGTCTCCGCTGGGCGCCGCGTCCGCGCCGGCCCCACCGCTGACCCGGGCGGCGGCACAACTGCGACGCGAAACGCGTGCTCTTCATCCGTACCCCTTGAAGGTTTTCGATTGTGTGAAAGGTGGTTCCTACTGTGCGTGGATTCCTTGACCTGTTCCGGCGGGCTCCGGTGCGGAGTCGGCGTAACCGGCGGTTGCTCGCTGAGATCGCCCGCCACAACCGGCGGCCGACCGACGTGGCTGCCGGTCAGCGTTCGCCGGTGCGGCCCGCCCCGAACAGCGTCGGTCACTTGTACGGCAGGCCGGTGCGGCCGTCGGTCAGCCCTGGTCTGGTCCGCGACCGCGCGTTCGGCGGCCGGGTTCGGCGTGGTTGCGACCCGGTTGAGGTGCGGGCGTTTCTGCATCTGGTGGCCGACGAGTTGACCGCGTTGCGCGCCGAGTTGCACTCGACCCGGGAGGAGAACGTGCGGGTCAAGCAGGCGTTGCGGGACTGGCAGTCGCAGCAGTTCGAGCAGACCCATCGGTCGCAGCGGTTCGGGGCGGGGGTGGTGGCGTGACCGGGACCAACAAGGTGCCGGCCGGCTCACTGCACGTGGTCGGGGTCGGCGTGGAGCGGCGGCGGGCGCAACGGGTGTTCACCGTCGCGAACCTCGACACCGGGCAGGTCGCCTCCACCAGCCTCGTGCCCGGCTCGTTCACGCCGTTGCCGACTCCGGGTGGGACGTGGTGGTTGCCGTACGCGCCGATCGTCACCGACCTCGCCCAGCGTGCCGGGGTGGCCGCCGCGACGTTGCGTGACCCGGACTTCCCCGACGAACCGGGCCGGCTGCCGTCGTCCGGGTTGACGCTGCCCCGGCAGTGGCAGCCCGGCATACCCGAGCGGGACCGGCTGCGGTGGGAAGCCGTCGCGCTCACCAACCGGTTGGTGACGCCGTGGCTGGTCCTGATCGGCCGCAGTAGCGAGCCGCCGCCACCCGGTGACCCGGGCCGGCTGCTCGGCCGGCTGTGCGCGCTCGCCGACCAGATGCACGTCGACCTGGTCCTCGAAGTCCGGCCCAGCTCCATCGGACGCGGGCTCAGCTGGGACGTCCGGTTCGAACACGCCGGCGGTGCGGTGCCCGACTACCAGCACCGGTGGATCGGCGACCTGCCGGCCGCGCTTGCCACCATCCCCGCCGAACGGGCGGTGACCGGCCTGACCGTCGCCAACCCGCTGCTGCCCGCCCACTACCTCACCGACGAGGCGTTGGCCGCCCACCCGGTGCCGGTCGGGTTGGACGGGCACCCCGGCGGCCACAACCTCGACCAGGTCGAACGCCGCATGACCAGTGATGCCGGGCAGCACGGTGGTGCGCAGGCCATCTGGCGTAACCGGCACTGGTGGCACACCAGCCTGCGACCCGACGACACCCCCGGGAAGTTCGTGCGCGGCTGGGAGCCGCCGGCACCGAAACACCGGGGCGAGCCGATCCCCGCCCACCCCTGCACCCGGTGCGCCGACCGGGCCGATCCGCCGTTCTGCCTGGACTGTTACGGCACCAGGCGGGTCCGACGCGGCGCGGTGCTCACCGTCACCGACCTGCGTGGCCGGACCGTGCACCGCAACTGGCGACCCGACGACACCGACCAGCCGCCACCCACCCTCGCACCCGCCGACCGGCCGTCCGGCAGCACGGTGTGGCAGCTGCCCGAGCACTACCAGATCGGGGCGCTCGCCGCCGGTTTCGGCGTACAGCCGACCGACCTGACCGACATCGACGGCGAACACGTCATCGACCAGCACCTGCGCAACGGTGTCAGCGAGATACCCCACGGCGGCGGGGACCCGGTCGCCGCGTACCTCGCCGAAGTCGGCGCCACCCACGACGGCGCCCGCGTCATGGTCCTCGCCAACGGTTGGCCCGGCCCCACCCTCGACGAACTCGCCGCCCTCGTACGCGGCCTCGGCCTCGCCCTCGACATCACCACCATCGACCACCGCAACACCATCGGCCGACCCGAACTCTCCCAAGGCCACTCCTGGTCCGTCCGGGTCGTCAACCCCACCACACCCCTGGCCGTCGACCCCGTCCCCACCAGCGCCGCCCTGCCCGAAGCCGTCGCACTCTGCCACCGCTACCTACACGGCGCACTCCGCGCCACCATCCCCACCGACCCGGCCACGCCGATCCCCGTCCCACAACACACCGCAGCAGCCGGCACCCCCACCGACACCACAACCTGCATCACGCAGATACGCCGCCAAGCCGCCACCCAACCCGGCCAGCCCGTCACCGTCCGACTCCACCCCGACGGCACCCACACCCGCACCACGGAACACCCAAGGAAAAGTTGATCGCAGCAATAGTTCGTCGGCGGCGTGGTCGAAGGTCGGCTCAGAGCACCGTCGCGCCGACGAGCTGCCCGATGGCGAAGGTGACGGTCATGGCCAGGGCACCACCGGCCACGAGTCTCACGACCGCCCGACCCACGCGGGCGGAGCCCAGTCGCGCGCTCACCGCACCCGTCATCGCGAGGGTGAGCAGCACGACAGCGAAGGTCACGGGGACCCGTGCGTCGGGTGGTGGCAGCAGGATCGCGATCAGCGGCAGCAGTGACCCCAGGGTGAAGGCGATCGCCGAGGCGCCGGCCGCGTGCCAGGGGTTGGTCAACGAATCCGGGTCGATCCGCAACTCGATGTCCGCGTGTGCGGCGAAGGCGTCCTTCGCGGTCAGCTCCTCCGCCACCAGCCGGGCGGTCCCGGCGGTCAGCCCTTTCGCGACGTAGAGCGCGGTCAGCTCGTCCAACTCCTGCTCGGGGAACCGTTCGAGCTCGGTGCGCTCCTTTGCCAGCAGCGCCCGTTCGGAGTCACGTTGGCTGCTCACCGAAACGTACTCACCCAGGGCCATGGAAACAGCGCCCGCCGCCACCCCTGCGACCCCCGCCGTCAGGACGGGGCCGGTGGCGATGGTCGCGCCGGCCACCCCCACGACGAGACCCGCCGTCGACACGATGCCGTCGTTGGCGCCGAGGACTCCGGCCCGTAACCAGTTCAACCGAGTGGCGATCCCGCCGCCGTGCGGTTCACCCACGTGAATCGTGCCGGGCCAGCCGGCTCCCGTACCTTCGGCACTCATCCAGATCACCTGCCTCCGCCACCGTACGGCGGGGCGTCCTGCCACGGCAACGAAGCCAAGGCTGCGCTCAGATCGACGCTCACCACCCGTTGTTCTCGGGCGGGACACGGCTGGGGCGGTGCCGGGTTAGCCTGCCCGAACACCGGGTACCCGGACCGGCATGCGGCGAATCTGGACTGGGCTGCTGGCCGGTGCCGCCGGCACCAGCGCACTCAACATGGTCACCTACCTCGACATGGCCGGCCGGGCGCGGCCGGCGAGCAGCACCCCGCAGCGTAGCGTCGGCCGGCTCGCCGAGACGCTGCACGTCGACCTGGGAGACGAGGAGACGGCCAGCAACCGGCGGGCCGGGCTCGGGCCGCTGCTCGGCTACGCGACCGGCCTCGGCGCCAGCGCGCTGTACGCCGTGGCCGGCCCCCGCCGGGCACCGGTCTGGGCGGCAACCGGGCTGCTCGCCATGCTGGCGATGGCCGGCTCGGACGCGCCGATGACCCTGCTCAAGGTGACCGACCCGCGGCAGTGGAGCGCTGCCGACTGGGCGTCGGACATCGTGCCGCACCTGGCGTACGGGCTGGTCGCCGCCGCCGTGCTGCACCGCCTCCGGGCCCGGGACTGACCCGCCCGGCCACCCCTGAACTTCCCGGTCAGAACGTCAGCCCGTGGCCGTACCGGAACAACGGTGCCGGGTCGTCGAACGGGGCGTCCGGCTGCCCGGCGAGCACGGCCCGCTGGCTGGCCGGCAGGTCGACCGGCAGCCGGCCGGTCGGTGCCGGCTCCCCGGCGAGTACGTCGACCAGCGCGGTGTCCTCGACGCCGAAACTGACCAGCAGGGTGCCGACCCGGTCGGCGAGCGGGGTGAGCACCGCCGGCCGGTCCAGGTAGACGTCCGCGACGGTCGGCACCACCGCAGCGACCGCCAGCACCCGGTCCAGCGTGCCCGGCGGGAACTCCAACGGTCCGGCGTGGAAGTACGCCTCCACCGGGCCGGTCCGCCGCTCGTACGGCGCGGCCAGCCGCAGCACCGCCACGTCCGCCTGGCGCGGATCCGACACCACCGTCCACCTGCCCCGCAGCGCGGCACGCAGCGGGCCTTCGGCGTACACCCGCAGACCGGGGGCGAGCGGCAACCGGGCCGGGTTGTCCGGCGGGGCCTGACGCAGCAGCGTCACGCAGGCCCGTTGGGCGGCCAACCCGGCAGCGCGGGCCGGCGGTCCACCGACCACCTGCGCGGCGTGCTCCGGGTCGACGTAGCGGTGCTCGAACAGGCCGAGCCGCAGCTTGTCGTGCAGGACGCGGCGGGCGGACTCGTCGATCCGGTCCTCGGTGACCTGGCCGCTGCGGACCAGGTCGACCACCAGGTCCGGGCGGGCCTCGCCGCCGAACTGGTCGACCCCGGCGTGCAGCGCGGTACGCAGCCGCTGCGCCGGTTCGAGATGTTCGACGCCCCAGGCGCGGGCCGGTCGGCGTTCGCCCCGGAAACAGGCGTCGGTCAGTACGCCCCAGTCGGCGCAGATCACCCCGGTGAAGCCGAGCTGCCGGCGCAGCAGCCCGGTCACCACCTCGTGGTTGAAGGCGAACGCCACCGGCGGCAGTTCGGTGCCGACCGGCAGCCCGTAGCCGAGCATCACCTGCGCGGCACCGGCCCGGACGGCCGCCACGAACGGCGCCAGGTGGGCGGCGAGACGACCACCCGGGTAGGCCTGCTCGGCGCCGTACCGGAAATGGGGGTCCTCGCCGGTGCGGACCGGGCCGCCGCCGGGGAAGTGCTTGACCAGCGCGGCGACGCTGTCCGGTCCGAGCGTCGGACCCTGCAAACCGGACAGGTACGCGACCGTCAGCCGGCTGACCAGCTCCGGGTCCTCGCCGAAGGTGCCCAGCACCCGTGGCCAGCGCGGGTCCGTGGCGACGTCGGCCTGCGGGTGCAGCGCGGCCCGGATGCCGACCGCCAGGTACTCCCGCCGGACGGTGTCGGCGTGCCGCCGGACCAGCTCCGGGTCGCCGGTCGCGGCCAGCCCCAGCGGTTCCGGCCAGACGGAGAAGGCACCGGCCAGCGCCGCCGTGTTGGGGTTGGCGGACCGGGCGTGCCGGGGATCGGTGGCGACCGTCACCGGTACGCCGAGTCGGGTCGACGCGGCCAGGTCCTGCAGCTGGTTGTGCCAGCGGGCAAGGTCGGCCGGTGCCGCGACGCCGACCAGGTTGACGTGGCTGATCCGGCGGTGCAGGACGATCTCCTCGGCGGCGAGCAGCCCGGCGTCCGGGTCGGCCGGTGCGAGGGTGCCACCCGGACCGATGCCGATCATCGGGTGGAACAGCAGGCCGGCCTTTTCCGCCAGGTTCATCCGGCCCAACAGCTCGTCCGCCTGCTGCTGCGATGGCCGTGGCTGAGTGACGGTCGGCTGCTGGGTGGTCACTGGGCCGACGGTAACGGGGTGCGCGCCGCCGGGTAGGCGGTTCTGCCGGTATCCGGGTGGTTTGTCGGGTCGGCCGGCGGGAAAGGTGCGGGATGCCGCGACGACGGGTGCTCGTATTCAGCATCCCCAACGAGGGACACCTCAACATCCTGAAACGGCTGATCCGCCGGCACCGGGCCGAGGACAGCTTCCGTCTGGTGCTCGTCGACCGGCAGACCACCGTGCCCCGGTTGGGTGACCTGGCCGGGTCGACCGTCGCGTTGCTAGGTTGCCGCGAGTTCCGCAACACCCCGGCGGACCGGGTGTTCGACCGGGCGTACCGGTTGTTCGGCGAATGCCTGGCGGTGGCCCGCGCCTACCGCCCCGACCTGGTGCTGTACGACTTCTGCGCGATCGAGGGCGCACTGGTCGCCCGCTGGCTGGGCGTGCCGGCGTGGTGCTCGGTGCCGGGACTGGTCGGACCGATGACGGACGCCGGATATCTGCGGCACTGCCTGACGGCGTCGGCGAACACGGCGGCACTGGACGCTCTGGACCGGCGGTACGGCGTCAGGCTCGACCCGGCCACGGTGGAACTCGTCTCGAACTGTCTGCACCTGCCGGCCGAGCAGAACATCCTCTGGTCGTACCGTGCGGTCACGCCGCCCGACTTCCGCGACAACCGCGCGGCGGTCGGCTACCGCTTCGCCGGGTACCTCTCCGACGGCTGGCCGTCCCGGAACCGGCCGGCCAGCCAGGACGGCCGGGGCGCAGACCGGCAGCGCCGGGGCACCGGCCCGGCCCGGTCGGTCGTCTACCTGTCCTTCGGCACCGAGGTGCTGGACAACCTCTGGTACGCCGAGCCGGAGCTGGTCGGCGCGCTGCGCCGGTGCGTCGCCGGCCTGGCCCGGCACTGGTCCTCGGCCGACCTGACGGTGGTCTTCCCGACCCGGGGCCGCCGGATCCTGGACCGGTACCCGGCGAACTGGGTGATCCGGCACGCCGTCGACCAGCAGCGGGTGCTCAGCCGGGCCGACGTGTTCGTCACCCACGGCGGCAGCAACAGCTTCCACGAGGCGATCCTCGCCGGGGTGCCGATGGTCGTCGTGCCGTTCTTCGGCGATCAGCCGCTGGTCGCCCGGCAGGCGGCCCGGCTCGGCATCGGGATCAACCTCGACGCGGGTGCCCGCACCGGGCGGGACGCCGCGTACCGGCTGCTGGACATCGGCTGCGCCGACCGGATCGCCGCCGCGGTGCGGCGGATCCGCGACGACCAGCGGTACCGGGAGAGCCTCGCCGGCCTGGACCTGAGGGCGGTGGCCGCGTTGCCGCCGACGGACGACGACCGCCCGGTCACCCGCCGGGTGGGCCCGGTGGTCGCGACGCCTCCCCGGTCTGGGACAGCGTCCACGCCGCGTTGATCAGGCCGATGTGCGACAGCCCCTGCGGGAAGTTGCCGATCAGGCCGCCGTCGCGGCGGTCCACCTCCTCGGCGAGCAGACCGAGATCGTTCGCACACGCGGTGGCCACCTCGAAGACCTGGCGGGCCCGGTCGTGCCGGCCGGCCAGCGCGAGGGCCTCGGCCAGCCAGTAGGAGCAGATCAGGAAGGCTCCTTCGTCCTCGCCGCCGGTCCATCGCTGGACCAGGCCGTGGTGGGTCAGGTCCGCCTCGATGGCGTCGATCGTGGCGACCACCCTGTGGTCGGTGCCGGGCAGGAAACCCATGATCGGCATGATCAGGACGCCGGCGTCGAGATGGTCGGAGCCGAACGCACCGGTGAACGCCTGGCGCCGGTCGCTCCACCCCTGGTCGAGGATCGCCGCGCGGATCTGTTCCCGGGTCCGGTGCCAACGGTCGACGTCACGCTCGGCGTGCAGCGCGGGCGCCAGCCCGATGGCCCGGTCCAGCGCCACCCAGCACATCAGCTTCGAGGTGAGGTAGTGGCGTTCGCCCTCCCGACCCTCCCAGATCCCGGAATCCGGCTGGGACCAGGTGCGGCAGGCCCGTTCGGCAAGGCCACGGAGCAGGTGTACGGTGCCCGCCGCCAGATCGCCGAGCCGGTCGCGCAGGATCCATGCGCCGTGCATCACCTCGCCGAGTACGTCGAGCTGCCGCTGCCGCCAGGCGTCGTTGCCGACCCGGACCGGCGTCGAGGCCCGGTAGCCACGTAGGTGCTCCAGATCGTGCTCGGTCAGGTCCCGCTCGCCGCCGACCCCGAACATGATCGGTACTGGCTGGTCGGACGGTAGCTCGCCGACCGAGTCGGCGATCCAGTCGAAGAACCGGTGCGCCTCGTCGGGGCAGGCGGCCACCCACAGCGCCTGCATGGTGAACGCCCCGTCGCGCAGCCAGGCGTACCGGTAGTCCCAGTTCGCGCCGCCGCCGACCTCCTCGGGCAGCGAGGTGGTCGGCGCGGCCACCACCGCACCGGTCGGCTGATAGGTCAGCGCCTGCAGCACCAGCGCGCTGCGCCGTACCTGCTCCTGGTAGAGCCCCTGGTAGCTGTGGTGCTCGTCGGCCCAGGACCGCCAGCCGGCGACCGTGTCGTCAACGCCGCACCGCCGGTCGTCGGCCGGTGGTGCGGTGTCGTCGGCGCGCAGGTGCCGCAGCGCGAACCGTACGGTCTGCCCGGCGGTGCGGGTGAGCCGGCCGCCGATCCGGTCCACCCCAATGGACAACTCGGCCGGCAGCGGGTCGCCGGTCAGGATCAGCCGGTCACTGCCGCCGACCAGCTCGATCCGCCCGTCGTCGCCGGTCACCACCGGGACGACCCGGCCGTACTCGGGCCGTACCACCAGGTCGACATCGACCTCTACCGTGCCGGAGAGGACGTCGACCCGGCGCAGCAGCACGTGCGGCGAGGCACCGCCGATGTGGTGGCCGCGTTCGCCGGGGCCGAGGGCCAGCGCGTCGGTGAGCCGCAGCTCGCCGTTGGCGGTCCGGAAGTCGGTCTGCAGCACCATGGTGTCCGCCAGGTAGCGGCGGGCGGTGCGGTGCCCGTCGACCGGGGTGATGGACCAGTGTCCGGCGTCGGGGTCGAGCAGCCGGGCGAAGACGCTCGGCGCGTCGAACCGGGCCGGGCACCACCAGTCGACGGAGCCGTCCGCGGACAGCAACGCCGCTCCCTGGCAGTCACTGAGGAGCCCGTAGCTGGCGATGTCGGGCATCGTCACCGGGTACCCGCCCGCCGCAGGTTCATGCCGGCCGTCCGGGGCGGGTACCGGGTGGCGGTTCAGTCGGCCGGTTCGGCGCCGAGTCGACCGACCCGGCCGGAGCGCAGGAATACCAGGTAGTGGGTGACCGTGCCGGCCGCCGCGCGGTCGTCGGCGGGTAGGGCCACCCGCTCGTAGCTGAGCAGCCGGCCGGTGGCGGTGTCGATCACGGCGGTGTCCCGCACCGGTCGGCCGTCCATCTCGCCGGTCGCGCTGACCGCGACCCCGGACCGGCCGGCGCGGTCCAGCACCGGACCGTGGGTGACCAGCTCGGCGTCGGCGAGGACAGCCAGGGCGGCGGCCCGCTGGGCCGGGGACAGGTCGTGGAACCGGTAGAGGCCGACCACCGCCCGGAGCGCGGCCTGCGGGCCTTCGTGCATCGGCTGCTCCTCGGCGAGCTGGCCGGCCAGCACCGTCCGGTCGGCAGCGGGATCGGGTACGGCGACACCGAGCGCGCCGGGCGGGTACTCGACCACCTCGGCGGGCCGGTCCGGTTCCGCCGGGTCGACCCGGGTCTCCTGCCCGGACCGGTCGGCGGCCCACCACAGTCGCCGGTCGTACGCTCCGCCGTCCTGCCCGGTGGCGGGATCGTCGCGCCACCAGGCCCGCAGGTGGACGTAGGTGTAGCGGCCGGCGGTGGCCGGCTGGTCCGGCACCGGTTGATCCAGCGCTGGTTGGTCGAGTGCTGGTTGATCCAGCGCTGGTTGGTCGAGTGAGTGGACGTGCCGGGCGATCGCCGCCAGCTGGTGGCGGGCCGGGGCGGTGCCCGGGCCGGCGGTCAGCGGCAGCGGCTGTTCCGGGTCGGCGACGACCGGGTCGGTGGTGTCCGACCCGGCCGGGTCCGGTCCGGCCAGCCCAGGCAAGCCGTACGGGCGGACGGCCTCGATCCCGACGATCAGCAGCACCACCAGAACGACGGCGGGGACCACGACCCGCCACAGCTGCGGCCGCCACAGCCGCCACCGCCAGCGGGTCGATTCCTGCGCCGACCGGCGCTGATGCGCAAGGGCTATCAGGTTCGTGACGTCGATCTCGGGTGGCGGCGGGATCCGTCCCTGTCTGGGCAGCAGCGCCCGGACGGCCAGCTGCACCAGCTCGTCGCGGCGGAACTCGTCCTCGGCCGGCTCCTGGGCCATGGTCAGTCCTTCCCACGTCTGGCCGGGATGCGCCAGGTACGCCGGGTACGCCGGCCCTGCACCTCGTCCCGTAGCTTGTGCAACGCGCGGCGGGTCCGGTGCAGCGATCGCCGTACCGCTGCCGGGCTCGTCCGCAACATTGCGGCGATGTCGGCCGTGCTGACGCCGTAGCTGGTCAGCAGCAGGCACTCCCGGTCCTTGACGCTGAGCCGTCGACCGAGCCGGGCCACGTTTTGGCGAAGGACGCTGGCGCCGGGTTCGCCGTCGTTGCTGACCACCAGGGTCAGTGCGGTGGTAGGCCGGGCCTGCTGGCCGCGAGGGTCCTTGTCCAGACGTTCCTCGGCCAGCCGTCGGGCCACCCGGTAGAGCCACGCCTGCGGATGCCG
Organism: Solwaraspora sp. WMMB762; assembly: GCF_049179115.1. Classification (NCBI taxonomy): domain Bacteria; kingdom Bacillati; phylum Actinomycetota; class Actinomycetes; order Micromonosporales; family Micromonosporaceae; genus Solwaraspora; species Solwaraspora sp. WMMB762. The sequence goes on along the minus strand of NZ_JBMHMD010000001.1, from coordinate 4,341,311 downwards.
GATCTGGTGACCGTCCCGACGGTGCAGCCAGGCCCTGACGAATGTCTCCTGCAGAAGTGCTTCGGCGACTCCGGTGTCCTCGAGGCGCTGAAACAATACCGTCCACAGCAGCGCATGATGCTGACTCACCTGTTCCCCGAGCCACGCATCGAGCTCTGCCGCATCCTCTGCATCCACAATGCTCCTCGGTGCTCGTTCCGGTGACGTCGTCGCAATCGGAGCTGCCGGGTCCGGCATCCGTCTTATAAGAGGCGTCAGCGTGCCAGATCGTGCCCGATGATCTTTGTTGATCATGGTCAATTGTTCCAGGATGTGGAACATGAGAACGTCGCGCTTTGCGTGGTGGTGGTTGCTGGCTGAAAGTTGCAGCTCACCCCAGGTCGGAGAAATGTGACTGCAATTCATTTATTTACCGACGCGGATATGGCGATCTCGTTGGTCGATTGGCTATCGTCGGCGGTGTCGTGTCGCAACGTTCCTGACTGAGCACTGAGGGTGACGGCGATATTGCCGGTACGCCCAACCCACTTCTGGACCGCCACCCGGACCGACTGGAGCCCGCCATGACGCCACGCACCCGGATAAGTCGCCGGACCCCTCACCTGAGCCGGCGGTTGGCGCCCGCCGTACTGGCCGTCGCCGTGCTGGCCACCGGACTGCAGCCCGGCGTCGCCGCCGCCGGCCCCACCAATGTCCAGTCACGGGTGGACACCTACCTGGCGGCCCACCCCGGCGGCACCCAGATCAACCAGACCGACATCGCCTACTCCGGCGGGGTGTTCATCGTCAGCGTGGTTCGCCCCGCCGAAGCGGGGCCGCTCGCCGGACCGGACTGCCCCGGCGGCTGGTTCTGCTTCTACGACGGCACGAACTACACCTATCCTCGGGGCCGGCTCAGCGACTGCGGATGGCAGGACCTCGGCCGCTGGGGGTGGCGCAACCGGACCGAGTCCGTGCACTACAACCTCAACTACGGCAGCACCACCTTCCTCGACGAGACTGGCCCGACCGACACCAAACTCTTCGTGGTCGACACGGCCCGCCGGACCATGCCCGACGTCTCACCGCACCGCAACCGGGCCGACTACGTCTACCGCGCGTGCACCTGACGAGACCATTCCGTCACGACCGGACAGTGAATCGGTATCGCCGCCGCGGCGTGCCGGACAGATGTAGGGAAATGTCCATGTCCGATGGTCAGGGGCCGACCTAGCGTCGAGACGTCCAACGTCCGCTGCCCGCCGGCTCCGGTACCGCCCAGCCTGCGACCCGGTCGTCCGGTGCGGCCATCCGACAAGGAACCACTGTGTCCCGTACCCTCGCCTCCCGCCTGGCCACGGCGGCGCTCGCGCTGGCCGTGACGGCCGGCCTCGGCCTCGTCACCGCCGGGCCGGCCGGTGCCGTCGCCAACGGCACGATCGTCCCCGACGGCAAGTACCGGTTCTCGGTGAAGTTGACGATGACCGGAATCCCGACGGCCGACGGCGGCCGCCGTAACAGCGCCTGCTCCGGAGCCCTGATCCATCCGCAGTGGGTGGTCACCGCCGGGCACTGCTTCCGGACCTTCGACGGCGTACGGGTCGACCGTCCGGTCGCCGACCTGACCACCGCGACGGTCGGCCGGGCGGACCTCACCGGCGACGGCGGCCAGGTCGCCACGGTGATCGCGGTACGCCAGTCGCCCACCAACGACCTGGCGCTGGCAAAGCTGGACCAGCCGGTACGCGGCATCAAGCCGATCGCCCTGGCCCACCGGCCGCCGCGGGTCGGCGCCATCGTCCGGCTCACCGGATACGGTGCCGACAACTCGGTCGACCCGGTGCCGTCGACCGTGCTGCGCACCGGGCTGTTCGCCGTCACCGAGGTCGCCGACTCGACCGTCGGCGTGACCGGCCGGTACCCGCACCCGGACACCAGCGCCTGCCCGTACGACTCCGGTGCCCCGTACTTCGTCGAGCGGGGTCGCCACGGCCCGGCGCTGGTGTCGGTGGAGAGCTTCGGCCCAGACTGCCCGCACTCCGACGTCGAAACGACGTCGCGGGTCGACAACATCACCGACTGGATCCGCCAGGCGATCCGGGGCTGACCACCGTCCCGGTTGGTCGACCACCCGCCCCGGTGGTCGACCACCGGGACGGCACCGGCTACCGGCCGGGCAGGGTGATCGTCACCCGGGTGCCGGCACCGGAGAGGTCGAGCACCAGCCGGCGGGCCATCCGGTTGATCAGATCGAGCCCGCGCCCCCGGTCGGACCCGTCGTGCGAGTGTCCCCGCCAGTGTCCCCGGTCGGTGACCTCGATCCGGACCTGCTGCCGGTCAAGCAGCATCACCTGCAGCGCGACCGGGCCGCCCGGACGCCCGTGGTAGGCGTGCTCCAACGAGTTGATCAGGGCTTCGTTGCAGGTGGCCAGCAGTGCGTCAGCCTGATCCGGGGTGAGGTCGTTGCCGGCGGACCAGTCCCGCAGCGCCCGGCGTGCGGCGGACAGGTCGGCGGGGGAGGTCAGGGTCAGCCGCAGCACCGGGGATCCGTCCGTGCCGGTGGGCAGCCCGTCCAGATGCACGCAGGCCACCACAGTGTCGTCGGTGATCACCTGGCCGTCGGTCATCGCGTCCAGTAGCCGGTCGCACCAGACCTGCGGCTCGGTGCCGGACAACCCGGCAGCGGCCCGGCCCAGCCGGTCCAACCCGGCGTCGATCACCTGGCCGCGCCGCTCGACCAGGCCGTCGGAGTACCAGACCAGCATCGCCGAGTCGGGGACCGCGATCTGGGCCTGGGTCCGGGGCTGCGCGGTCAGCCGCAGCGGCAGCGACCGGGCGTCGGTCAGGTAGCGGCTGGTCCCGCCGGCCACCAGCAGCGGCGGCAGATGACCCGCGCAGGCGTAGGTGAGCACCCGGTCGGTGGGGCTGTACTCGGCGTACCCGACGGTCGCGAAGTCGGCCCCGTCGATCGTCTGGCAGGCGGTGTCCAGCGCCTCCAGCACCTCGACCGGCGCGGCACCGGTCTGCGCCACCGAGCGCAGCGACTGCTGCAGCCGGCCCATGGTGATCGCCGACGACAACCCGTGGCCGACGACGTCCCCGACGGCGATACCCACCCGGTTGCCGGGCAGTTCGAAGACGTCGTACCAGTCGCCGCCGACGTCGCGGCCGTGCTCCGCCGGCCGGTAGCAGACCGCAGCGGTGACGCCGGGCAGGTCCGGCGAGATCTGCGGCAGCAACGCCCGCTGCAACTGGTGCGCGGCGGCGTGCTCGGACTCGTACATGGCTGCCCGGTCGACGGCCTGACCCGCGAGTTCGGCGAGGGTACGGGCGATCGAAACCACCTCCGGGGTGATCGCGTCGTCGCGGCGGAACGCGAACGCCAGCGCACCGAGGCACCGGTCGCCGACCGTGACCGGCACCGCCAGCAGACTGCGGGTGCCGGTCCGGGCGTGGGCGTCGGCGAGTACGGGGTAGCGCGCGTCCAGCGCCGCCAGGGTCGGCAGTTGGACCGGCCGGCCGGTCCGGATCACATCGACGACCGGCAACCGGGCCGGCCCGTCGAGCGGGAACGTGGCGAAGCCTCCGGTGACCTGCTCGGCGAGGGCCGCCGTCAGCCAGCAGCGGACCGAGCCGCCGGCCTGATCGGTGAGCGCCACCGCGCCGTGGTCGGCGACCAGGCCGACGCCCCGGTCGACCAGCACCCGGATCACCTGGTCGGACGTGGCGGCGGTGGCCAGCCCGGCAGTGACGTCCTGCAGCGCCTGCAACCGCCGGCGGGCGGCCACCTCACGACGTGACTCGGCTTGCGCCCGGTCCCGCTCCGCCACCGCGATCGCCAGCGCCCAGGCACCGAGTACCACCACCGCCAGGTAGACCTGCAGCGATGCCGCCTCCAGCCGGGGCTGTCCGGCCAGCACCGACCACGGCCCGTGCCCGGCGGCGCTGAGCAGGTTCGCGGCGAACGCCATCACGAACCCGGCGGCCCCGATGGTGGCCACCCGGCCCCGGAAGCCGACCGCGAGCAGCACCGGCACCGGCAGGTAGGCCAGCGGCAGCTCGCGGGGCCAGAAACCGATGACGGTGAGCGCTCCGGTGCCGGCCAACGCCGTACCGCCCCGGATCAGCTGCCACGGTCGGAACCGGCCGCGGACCGCGTCGAGACCGACCAGGGCGGCACCGAGGGTGAGCACCGCGAGCCCGTCGCCGGCCCAGAACCGGCCCAACGCCGGCCACCAGGCGCCGCCGGTGCTGACCGCGCTGGTCGTGGCCCCGATCACCGCGCCGACCAACGGGCCGATGCCCACCGGGTAGAGCAGGAACGCCGCCGCGTCGCGGTACCGGGTCAGGTCGACCCGGCCCGGCCGCAGCCACCGCAGCCCGGCGGCACCGACCAGCGGTTCGACGACGTTGGTCAGCGCGAAGCCGAGCGCGCTCGGCGGGCCGAGGCCCTGCCACAGGTCGATGCCGAACTCGGTGAGACCGACGGCACCGAGGATCCACGGCCAGTGTCGGCGGCGGGTCAGCACCAACGCCCCGAGGGTCACCCCGGCCGGCGGGAAGAACACCGCGCCGACGGCCGAAGCGTGGAACAGCAGCCAGGCGCAGCCGGAGCCGAGCGCGTACGCGGCGGCGACGCAGAGCGCGATCAGCGCCGACCGGCCCAGCTGCCCGGCCCGGCCCCGCCGCGGTGCCGGCTCGCCGGCGACCTGTGTCAAGGCTGTCATCCTCCCCGGTAGCACCAGGAAATCCGCCCGGTACGCACGAGAAGATAATGGCAGCGTCGATAGCCGTACGGCTCACAGGTGCCGGCGACGCCAATCGGCTCTCTCGCCGGTCACCGTCTGCGGCCTAGGACCGTTCCCCTTTTGGGCCGAGACCCCGTTCGGTACGCAGCACGCCTCGGCGGTCGGCCTGTTCCTGCAGGATCTCGTTGGCGAGCTCGTCGGCACCCGCGTCGTTCGCCGTACCCGAATTTTCCAGGTCCTTGCGCAGCCGGGCGCGCTGGTTGTCGTACCCCTTGCTGCCTGGTCGTTTCCCCGACATCGTGCCTCCTCGTGGTGACCTGTCCGACTCGGTGTGACCGTTCGACCGGGCGGGTACCCGCTGCGGCACCGGGTACCCGCCGCAGGACCGGGGATCCGCTACGGGACCGGGTACTCGACCAGGTAGACGGGCGCACCGACCCGGGTCGTGTCGGCTGCCTCACCGATCCCGTTGACCACGTGGTCGATGGCGCCCTCGCTGAGGTTGACGGTCATGATGTGCCGCAGCCGTACGCCCGGACGGTGCGGCACCTCGAAGCCGTTGCGGGTGCGGATCGACGGGTCGTTCTGGTTGAACACGTACACCCCGCCGCCGGACAGCTGGTGGTGCCGCACGTGGTCGGCGACCTTGTAGCCGGCCCAGCCGGGGGTGTCGCCGTTCATCCAGTCGGCCTGGGTCGGCGGGTCGTACGGCAGCTCGTTCTGGTAGAGGACGGTGGTGCCGTGTTCGCCGTTCCAGACCGTGTTGTACCGCTGGAAGTGCTCGACGAACAGTCCGGTCGCGGTCACGTGGTCACCGTTGACCACGACGCCGTACCGTCCGGTGTTGGTGTGCCAGCGGTCGGTGTCGCCGTTGACGCCCTCGGTGAACCCTTCGACTCCATGATCGGCCCGCCACACCCAGGTGTGGTCGATCAGCACATGGTCGCTGTTGATCTGCAGCGCGGTGTCGGTCCGGCCGATGTGCGGGCCGCCGACCCGGAAGTACACGTCCGACAGGGTGACCGGGTTGCGCGGCGTACTCAGGTTGCGGCCGTGTTCGCGGCCGACCCGCAGCAGGACCGGCGACTCGGTTTCCCCGGCGTCGATCGTCACCCCGGCGACCACCACGCCGGGTACGCCGGCTACCTCGAGCGGGACGGCTCCGTCGCGGGCGGTCAGGGTGGCGTGTCCGATGCCCAGCACGACGGTGTCCGGTCGGCGGATCTTGATGCTGCGGGCGACGTCGTAGACGCCGGGGGTGAGCAGCAGGTGGCGGCCCCGGGCGAGCTGGCTGTTTATCACGTGCACCGGGTCGGCGGGGGTGGCGACGAAGAAGTCGCGGATCGGCAGCGTACGGCCCGGCGTCAGGCCGGCGCCCCAGGAGATGCCGGTGCTGTCGCGCTGCGCGGCCGGCACCCGGACCTGGTACGCCCCGCGCCGGTCGACGAACAGGTACGGCTTCTCCCGGCGCAACGGCGTCGTGTCCAGCGTGGTGTACGGCGGGTCGGGGAACGCCGCGTCGTCCGGGGCGCCGACGACGCCGGCGAAGACCTGGTTCCACACGCCGTTCGACCAGCTGCCGATCTCGCTGTTGCGGGTCAGCCACTGCTGCTGGGAGCCGTTGGTGACGTCCGGCAGCCGGGAGTCGGCGATGAAGCCGCCGCTGGCGTACTGCGGCCCGGCGGTGCAGTAGTCCATCAACGACAGGCCGTCGCCGCTGACGTCCACCCGGCGCATCGAGACCGCCTGGGACACCGCCCAGAAGTTCGCCGTCGACCGGCACTCGTCCTGCCCGGTCGGGTCGATGCGCAGCGACAGGTTGGACAACGTCCGCCAAAAGTTGACCAGGGCGATGCAGTTGCCGGTGCCGCCGTCGGTCAGGCAGCGGTTGTACGCCTCGATCTTGCCGTTGATCACCACGTCGGTGGGGCTGGCGCCGAGGCCGGAGATCTCGGTGTAGTACCCGGCCCGGATGTGCAGTGGTTGGTCGGCGGTGCCGTAGCTGCCGGGTCGGAAGAGGAACGCGTACCGCTGCCGGCCCATCTCGTTGTCGACCTGCCGGGTGTACGCGGCGTCCAGCCGGGCCTGGATCTCGTCGACCGGCATGCCCGGGTGGAAGACCGTGACGTGTGGGCCGAGGTCGGTCCGGTCGGGCCGGTGCGGTGGGCCGGCGGCGGCCGTGGCGGTGGTCAGGCCGGCGGCCGCGGTCGTCACGACCAGGCCGAGTGCGAGGCTGCCGGCGGTCCGCCGGAGCCGGCCGGGGTGTCGTCGGATCATCGGATTCCTTCCGGTCACGCCGGTGGCGGATGCCTCCGGGCGCGGCGTGGGGTGGGTCGGTCAGAGGTGCGTGAGAGCGCTCTCTCGGCATCGCCCGACGGCACCCACCGGTGCCGTCGGGGAATGATCTGTTTCTACCCGCTGGATCGGTCTTTGGCTATGGGGCGCTGGCCGGTCGCCGGCCGACGGTGGTGCCGGATCCGCCAACATACGCATTCCCGGTAGGGGTAAGCTCAGCGGTCGAGTCGGATCGGAACGAGTCGCGAGGGAGAGACAGATGGCGGTCAGCACCTACACCGTGCAGGGGATGACCTGCAGCCACTGCGTCGGGTCGGTGTCCACCGAGATCGGCGGGATCGCCGGGGTCACCGGAGTCGACGTCGACCTGGCCACCGGCCGGGTCACCGTCACCAGCGAACAGCCGGTCAGCGACCAGGCGGTGGCCGCCGCCGTCGAGGAGGCCGGCTACGAGCTGGTCAGCGGCTGAGCACAACCGGCCGGAACCGGCGCAGCCGCAGACTGTTGGCGACCACGAACGCCGACGACATCGCCATCGCCGCACCCGCGATCATCGGGTTGAGCAGGCCTGCCGCCGCCAATGGCAGCGCCGCGACGTTGTAGGCGAACGCCCAGAACAGGTTGCCCTGGATCGTCCGCAGGGTGCGGCGGGACAGCCGGACGGCGTCGACGGCGGCGGTCAGGTCGCCCCGTACCAGGGTGAGATCGGCGGCCTCGATGGCGGCGTCGGTGCCGGTCCCCATCGCCAGGCCGAGATCGGCCTGGGCCAGGGCGGCGGCGTCGTTCACCCCGTCACCGACCATCGCGACCACCCGACCGTCGGCCTGCAGCCGCTTGACCGCGTCCACCTTCTCGGCGGGCAACACCCCGGCGATCACCTCGTCGACCCCGACCTCGGCGGCGACCGCCCGGGCGACGGTGGCGTTGTCCCCGGTGAGCAGGACCGGGGTGAGTCCGAGCCGACGCAGCGCGTCGATCGCCGGCCGGCTGGTCGGCTTGACCCGGTCGGCGACGGCCAGCACGCCCCGGGCCCGGCCGTCCCAGCCGACCATGACCGCGGTCCGGCCGGCGGCCTCGGCGGCGGTCATTCTGCCGGCCAGCGCCGCGTCCACGGTCAGGCCCTCGTCGGTCAGCAGCGCCGGCCGACCGACCAGCACGGTACGCCCGCCGACGGTGCCGCGTACGCCCAGTCCGTGCCGGCCGGTGAAGTCGGTCACCGGCGGTAGCGGCCCGACCCGCTCGGCGGCGGCCCCGGCGACCGCCCGGCCGATCGGGTGCTCCGATCCGGCCTCGACCGCACCGGCCAGCCGGAGCAGTTCGTCGGGATCCGGGTCGGCGCCGTCGACCAGCACGTCGACCAGCGTCATGGTGCCGGTGGTGACCGTGCCGGTCTTGTCCAGCAGCACGGTGTCCACCCGGCGGGTGGACTCCAGCACCTCCGGGCCTCTGATCAGCACGCCGAGCTGGGCGCCGCGTCCGGTGCCGACCAGCAGCGCCGTCGGGGTGGCCAGGCCGAGCGCGCACGGGCAGGCGATGATCAGTACGGCGACCGCGGCGGTGAACGCCACGGTGGCCCCGCCCCCGGTGGCGAGCCAGTAGCCGAGGGTGCCGACGGCGAGCGCGATGACGATCGGCACGAAGACGCCGGAGATTCGGTCGGCCAGCCGCTGCGCCGCCGCCTTGCCGGCCTGCGCCTGCTCCACCAGCCGGGCCATCTGGGCGAGCTGGGTCTCGGTGCCGACCCGGGTGGCCGTCACCACCAGCCGGCCGCCGGCGTTGACGGTGGCGCCGACCACCGGGTCGCCGGGAGCGACCTCGACCGGCACGGACTCGCCGGTGACCATGCTGGCGTCGACCGCCGAGGAGCCCTCGGTCACCACACCGTCGGTGGCGATCTTCTCGCCGGGCCGGACGACGAACCGGTCACCCACCGCGAGCTGGTCGACCGGAATCCGGCTCTCCGCGCCGTCGCGCAGCACGGCGACGTCCCGGGCACCCAGCTCGAGCAGGGCCCGCAGCGCCGCGCCGGCCCGGCGCTTGGCCCGGCTCTCGAAGTAGCGGCCGAGCAGGATGAAAACGGTCACCCCGGCGGCGACCTCAAGGTAGATGTTGGCGGCGGCCATGCCCCGGTCGACGGACAGGCTGAACGGGTGGGTCATGCCGGGGGTGCCGGCGGTGCCGAAGAACAGCGCCCACAGCGACCAGCCGAGGGCGGCGAGGGTTCCCATCGACACCAGGGTGTCCATGGTCGCCGCGCCGTGCCGCAGATTCGTCCAGGCGGCCCGGTGGAACGGCAGGCCGCCGTAGAGCACCACCGGGACGGTCAGCGCCAGACTGACCCACTGCCAGTAGGTGAACTGCCAGGCGGGCACCATCGCCAGGGCCACCACCGGCACGCTGAGCGCCAGTGCGACCCAGAGCCGGGTACGCAGCGAACGGAGGTCGTCGGAGACGCCCGGCCGGGCGTTTTCCGCCGAACTGTCGGAATCCGCTGCGCCGTCGGGGTCCGGTGGTGGTGGCGGGGGAGCGGGCAGCTGGGCGGTGTAGCCGGTACGGCGTACGACGTCGACCAGCTCGTCGGCGGTCACGGTCGGACTCTCGACGGTGACGCTGGCCTTCTCGGTGGCGAAGTTCACCGTCGCGGTCACCCCGTCGATCCGGTTGAGCTTCTTCTCGATCCTTGCCGCACAGGACGAGCAGGTCATCCCACTGATGCTCAGCTCGATCCGGGTCGCCGTCGTGGCCCGGCCCGCTCTGGTGCCGCTCATGCCGTCCTCCTCGCCTGCGGTGATGGCGGGACCTACCATACCCCTAGGGGGTAGATCGTCACGGGTCGGGCAGCGGGTGTGACGAGGTCAACCTCGCTTCATCAGCCGGCCGACCGCCGCCATCATCTCGGCGGCCATCTCGTCCGCCCGGCCCTCGGCGGAACCCTCCTGCATACAGTGCCGGGCGTGCCCGTCCAACAGGCCGAGGGCGACCTTGTCCAGTGCTGCCTGGATGGCGGAGATCTGGGTCAGCACGTCGATGCAGTACCGGTCGTCGTCGACCATCCGCTCGATGCCGCGTACCTGTCCCTCGATGCGGCGCAGCCGGGCCTGGAGCTGTTCCTTGGAGGCGGTGTAGCCGCGGGTGGTCTGGCTGGTCATCTCCGTAGGCTAGCAACCCCCAGGGGGTATCTGCGAGAAACGAGCCGGCGGGCAGGTACGGTTACCGGAACATCGTCGGATGTCGGGACGGGGCGGACATTATGCGGGTGCGGTCGATGATCATCAGCCTCGTCGCCGCCAGCTCGGTGGCGTTGGCCGGCTGCGCCACTTCGGCTGACGGGGACGGCACGCCACCGTCCGGCGGGACCGGGACCGGGACCGGTGCCAGTACGCCAGCCGGGGACACCGACCCCGAAACCGGTGCAGACACCGACGGTGTCAGCGCCAGCTATGCCTTCACCGCAGACACCCTGGCCGGTGACACCTTCGACGGGCGCAGCCTGGCCGGGAAACCGGCGGTGCTGTGGTTCTGGGCACCGTGGTGTCCCACCTGCCTCGGCCAGGCCGCCCGAGTCAACTCGTTGGCCGCCGACTACGCCGACACCGCCAGCGTGGTCGGCGTGGCCGGGCTCGACGGGGTGCCGGCTATGCACGACTTCGTCGAGCTGGCCGAGTTGTCCGGCTTTCCGCAACTGGCCGACGAGCAGGGCGCGGTGTGGCGGCACTTCGAGATCACCGCGCAGAGCACCTTCGTCGTCCTCGACGCCGATGGCGAAGTCGTCGACAAGGGACATGTCGACGTCGACGCGCTGCCCGGCATGCTCGACCGGCTGATCGCCGGCTAGCCGACCTCCGCCACCCAATCTGATGACCGACGCACCCCTCGCACTCGCCCTGGCGGCAGGCACCCTCGCCGCGGTCAACCCGTGCGGGTTCGCGCTGCTGCCCGCGTACCTGTCCTTCCTGGTGAGTGGCGACGACGCGGCCGCCACCGGTCGGGGGGCCGCCGTCGGTCGGGCACTGACCACGACGGCGGCGATGACCACCGGGTTCGTCGTCGTCTTCGGGGTGTTCGGCCTGGTCGTGGCGCCGGCAGCCGGGGCGGTGCAGCGCCACCTGCCGTGGCTGACCATCGGCATCGGGCTGCTGCTCATCGGGCTCGGCGGGGTGCTGCTGGCCGGCCGGCAGCTGCCCGGCATCGGCATGATGCCGTCCCGTGCCCCGGCCACCAGCCGGTCACTACTGTCCATGGTGGTGTTCGGGATGGCATACGCCGCCGCGTCGCTGTCCTGCACGATCGCTCCATTTCTGGCGATCGTGGCGGCCAGCTTCCGCGCCGGTTCGGTCGCGTCCGGAGTGGCCCTGTTCGTGGCGTACGCCGCCGGCATGGGGCTGACCGTCGCGGTCGCGGCCGTCACCGTCGCGCTGGCCCGCGACGGGCTGCTGCGGCGGGTACGCCGCGCGGCCCCGCTGCTGTCCCGCGTCGGCGGTGCGTTGCTGGTGGCCGCCGGCGGCTACGTCGCCTGGTACGGCTGGTACGAGATCCGGCTGCTGCGCGGCGGGTCGGGCGGGGATCCGCTGATCGACGGTGCCGGCATGGTCCAGCGGTGGCTGGCCGCCACGCTCGACCAGGCGGGGGCGGCCGTCCTGGCCACGGTCCTGGTCGTGCTACTGGCCGGTGCCGGCCTGCTCCGGCTGGCCCGGTCCCGTCGTCGGGGCCGCAGGTAAGAGAACACCACGGTCCGGGCGTTGGCCGGCAGCTGGCCCGGTTGCTGAAGCACCGTGACCGACGGCGGGTCGACTGTGGCCGGTTCCGGCGGCGACAGTCGATGGTCACGGGCAGCGGACGACCTGGCCTCCGTAGGACAGGCCGCCGCCGAAGCCGAACAGCAGGATCGGCGCGCCGGAAGGTATGTCGCCGCGCATCACCAGCTTCGACAACGCGATCGGAATGCTGCCGGCGGAGGTGTTGCCGGACTCAACGACGTCCTCGGCCACGATCGCGTTCGGCGCGCCGATCCGTTCGGCGAGCGACCTGATGATGCGCAGGTTTGCCTGGTGCGGCACGATCGCGGCGAGGTCTGCCGGGGCCACCCCGGCCCGTTCGCAGACCTGCCGGGCGATGGTCGGTAGCACTGTGGTCGCCCACCGGTAGACCGCCTGGCCGGCCTGCTGGAAGGTGCCGGCACGACCCTCGATGCGGACCGCGTCGGACATGTCGGGGACCGAGCCCCAGACGACCGGACCGATCCCGGGCTGGTCGGCGGCGGTCAGCACGACGGCTCCCGCGCCGTCGCCGACCAGCACACACGTCGTACGGTCGGTCCAGTCGGCGAAGTCGGACAGCTTCTCCACCCCGACGACGATGGCGTTACGCGCCGCGCCGGCGCGTACTGCGTGGTCGGTCGCGGCCAGCGCGTAGGTGAACCCGGTGCAGGCGACGTTGACGTCGATGACCGCCGGGTGGCTGAGCCCGAGGCGGGCGGCGACCCGGGCGGCCATGTTCGGCGACCGGTCGATGGCGGTGCAGGTGGCGACCGAGACGTAGTCGATGTCGGCGGGGGACAGGCCGCTCTGGGCGAGCGCCTTGCGGGCGGCGTGCGCCGCCATCTCGTCGACGGTCTCGTCCGGCTCGGCGATGTGCCGGGTCTGGATCCCGACCCGGGACTGGATCCATTCGTCGCTGGTGTCGACCATTTTCGACAGGTCGGCGTTGGTGAGGATCCGGCTGGGCTGGTAGTGCCCAACGGAGAGAATGCGTGAGCCAGTCATTGATCTGATCTCCCTTGGGCTGCCACGAGTGATGCCAGCGACTGAGCTCGACTATAGTGCCTTTTCGCAGTCCAGCCGGGGTACCGTCAAGAGCTGACTGCTCGCATTGGTCGAGGTGGCCGCTGCTGCGATCTCGATCGAGCTGGCCTGCTCGTCTGGTCCGGACGGAGCTCGGCTACCGGCGCGGCGGCGCGGCGTGGACTCCATTGTGGTCAAGGACGGTCGGCTGGTCGCGCAGACGATCCACCCCACCCCACCCCACCCCACCCCGCTCCGCTCGGGGAGCACCCGCAGTCCTGACCGTTCCCAGGGGCGCTCCCCGACGTCGCGGCAGCTCCACCGTCGCGATCGCGGGCCGCCGGTGCCTAGCGAGGATCTGCCGGACCTACCCCTCCGGGTCCTTGCGGACGATCAGCATCGGGTAGCGGGCGAGTCGTGCGCTCCAGCGGGGCAGCCGGTCTTCGACCGCCGCGACTCCGGCCACCATCGCTCGGCCGACCCGCCCGCCGGGCACCACCGTACGGGTGATCTCCGGCGCGAGAACCGACCAGCTCCGAACCTCGATGCGCGCCCGATCCCGCAGCCCGGCCTGCAGCCGGCGATGGTCGACCGGGTGGTAGGGCAACGGCGGGAGGTCCGCCACCGGCCGGGAGTCCAGCCGTAGCCGGCGGGCCAGGTTCTGGAGGCGGGCGAACGTCTGGATGTACACGAGCACGGCGACGCCGCCCGGCCGCAGGACCCGGCAGATCTCCGTGAGCGCCAGCGTCTGTCGTTCCGGCGTGAGGTGGTAGAGCACGTGGGCGCACAGCACCCGGCCGAAGGTGTCCGCCGGAAAGGGCAGCTGGCAGATGTCGGCCTGTAGATAGCTGGCGGTGTCGCCGAGGGTCTGCCGTGCGCCGCGCAACGCCGCGGCTGCGAAGTCGAGATTGACCCGTAGTCCGCCACCGTCGACCGGCACCGGCGCTCCGCCGCACCCCAGGTCCAGCAGCGGACCGTCGCCTGCCAGCAGCCGGGCGACCCGCTGGTCACGGCGTCGATGATAGCCGTCCATCACCGGCCTGAGGTCGACGAACGCCTCCGCGTCCTGATACTGACCGGATGAGCCGCGCTGCCAGCCGTAGGTTTCGTAGAACTGCCGTACCGCCACGTCGTCTTCACGGGTTTGCTCCATCGATCGATATTGGCGTACCTCCACAGCAGAATCAATCCGCTGTCGGTGTGCCGGTGGGGCCCGACACCGAGGCGGTGTCGGGCCCCACCGATCGGGACGCCGGGTGAGCGCCGGCGTTTCTCCGGTCAGGTCGCGGTGCAGGTCAGGCTCGGAGTGGCGTTGCTGCCGTTCCAGGTGCCGATGAATCCGAAGGTGGTGCTGGCCCCAGCGCCGAGCGAGCCGTTGAAGGAGACGTTGGTCGCCGTCACCGCCGAGCCACTGGCGTTGATGGTCGCGTTCCAGGACTGGCTGATCGTCTGGCCGTTGGCGAAGGTCCAGGTCACCCGCCAACCCCTGATCGCGGACGAGCCGGCGGTGACCCGTACGTCGCCCTGGAAACCGCCTTGCCACTGGCCGACGACCGAGTAGGTCGCCGTACAGCCACCGGCGCCCGGCGGTGGCGTGGTCGGGTTCGGCGGTGGCGTGGTCGGGTTCGGCGGCGGGGTGGTCGGGTTCGGCGGCGGGGTGGTCGGGTTCGGCGGCGGCGGCCAGCCGGGGCCGCCGGGTGGCCAGCCGACAAGACCACCGCGGTACTGCCCGGCGGTGACGGTCATCAGCCGGTTGGCTCCCGCGATGCTGCCGCCGGTGGTGGCCATGCCGCCGGTCGTCGGGCCGGACAGGCTGCCGCCCAGGTAGACGTCGTAGTTCTGCCCGTTCTGGATCCGGTTGGAGGAGAAGACCACCTCCCGGAACGTTTTGGGGGCGCGGTAGGAGACAAGCACCTGGCCGCCGGAGACCAGGTGCAGCAGGGTGCCGGCCGGCTGGCTGCTGGACAGTTGGGGAGCGGCCCAGCCCTGGCCGGAGGTCGGCGGCAGGCTCAGCACCGCCAGCGCGGTCGACCCTGCCCCGAGCATCGTGCCGCCGGTGAAGTGGACCGCGCCGTTGGCGTCGATCGCGCCCTCGCCAGGGCTGCCGCTGCTCGGCCCGCTGACCACGACCGTGCCGCCGGCGAAGGTCACCGTGCCGTTGGAGTCGATGCCGTCGATGCTGGAGTTGACCAGGGTGGTCCCGCCGGTGAACCGGGCGAACGCGTTCGGCGCCACCTCGAAGTCGCCGTACCCGTCCTCGACGGCGTTGATCGCGTCGTCGCGGGCGGTGACGTTGACGGTGCCACCGGAGATGGTCACCTGCCGGCTCTCGATCGCCTCGTAGGAGTTGGTGACGGTGACCGTGCCGCCGGAGATGTCGACGGTGTTCTCGCCCTTGACGGCGTCGTCACCGGCGTTCACCCGTACGGTGCCGTTGGTGATGGTGAGCCGGCCCCGGTCCGCCTCGGTGTCGTCGGATCTGATGCCGTCACCGCCGGCGGTGACGTCGATGTTCCCTCCGGTGATGTCGAGGAAGTCCTTGCCCCGGATGCCGTCGTCGACCGCGTTCACCGTGATCGTGCCCGACTCGATGACCAGGCCGTCCTTGCTGGTGATGCCGTCGTACGCGTTGCCGCGTACGGTCAACGCCCCGGTGCCGGTGATCCGCAGGTCGGCGCGGCTGAACAGGGCGGCGTTCGGCTCGTCGGTGTCCGGGTCGGGATAGACGTAGTTGGTCGCGTCGGTGAGCCGGCTGGTGGTGCCGGCGGCGAGCGTGATCACGACCTGGTCGGCATCGGTGACCTGCAGCGGTGCGTTGCTGGAGTTGGTGATGGCGGCGCCGTTGAGGATCAGGTTGACGGTGCCTGAGGCGTCGACGTCGAGGTAGCCGTCGTTGAGGGTGCCGGTGACCTCGTAGGTGCCCGGTGCGGTGATCGTCACGGCCCGCCCGGCGATCGTGACGTCGGCACTGGGGCTGGTGGCGCTGGTGCCGGTCAGCGTGATCGGGACGGTCGCCTGCGCGGCAGCCGGTGCCGGTAGCGGGCCGGTGATCAGTGCGATGGCGAGCCCGGCGGGGACGATGGCTCTCAGGGGGATGCGTTTCATCGGTCTAGTCCTGACTCGGATGGATGGGACGGGACGCGCGCGTGAACACATCGACAACTATAGATGAATATCGACGGCTTCGGGCCCGCCGGGAGCGGCCAGGGTGCGCAGTGCCGCAGCGGCGACCACGGCTCGGGTGGCTGCGGCACCACGTAGAGGTGGTGACGATTGCCACCTCCGCGCCATCCCTACCCGTCCGCGACGGTAGATTCCCCCCCCTGCCGTCCGTGCTGTTCGACCTGCACGGCGGGGGATGGTTTCCGAGGCGACGACGCCAGGAAACAACCAGGTCATCTTCTCGGGCCACCGTGATCGTGACGGATCGTGCCGCCGCGACCACCGGGATCGGTGCTGGTCCGCGAATCCCGACACGAGACCCTGCGCGCTGCCGCGCGCCCTGATCGGAAAAGGCTGTATGTCTGCGTTCTCTCCTGCGGCGTTCCGGCCGCGTCTGTCCCGCCCGTCGTGGGTGTCCCCGAAGGTGTTCCGTACCGAGGTCCTCGCTGGCCTGGTGGTCGCGCTCGCGTTGATCCCGGAGGCGATCTCGTTCTCCATCCTCGCCGGGGTCGACCCACGGGTCGGGCTGTTCGCGTCGTTCACCATGGCGGTGACCATCGCGATCTGCGGCGGCCGGCCGGCGATGATCTCCGCAGCGACCGGCGCGATCGCGTTGATCGTCGCCCCGTTGGCCCGCGACCACGGGCTCGGCTATCTGCTGGCGGCGGTGATCCTCGGCGGGGTGCTGCAGGTGCTGCTCGCCGTGCTCGGCGTCGCCCGACTGATGCGGTTCGTTCCGCGCAGCGTGATGGTCGGCTTCGTCAACGCCCTGGCGATCCTGATCTTCGCAGCGCAGATGCCCTACCTGATCGGGGTGCCGTGGCTGGTCTATCCGATGGTCGCCGTCGCGCTGGTGATCATTGTCGGGCTGCCCCGGCTGACGAAGGCGGTGCCGGCGCCGCTGGTCGCGATCGTCGTGCTGACCGTCGTCACGGTTGTCGCCGGCTTCGCCGTGCCGACCGTCGGTGACCAGGGCGCCTTGCCGGACAGCCTGCCGATGCTCGTCCTGCCGCAGATCCCGTACACCTGGGCGACCCTGCAGGTGATCGCCCCGTACGCGGTCGGCGTCGCGCTGGTCGGGTTGATGGAGTCGTTGATGACCGCCAAGCTGGTCGACGACATCACCGACACCCACTCGAACAAGACCCGCGAGTCGTGGGGTCAGGGCGTGGCCAACATCGTCACCGGCTTCTTCGGCGGCATGGGTGGCTGCGCGATGATCGGCCAGACGATGATCAACGTCAAGGTGGCCGGTGCCCGGACCCGGCTGTCGACCTTCCTGGCCGGGGTGTTCCTGCTGATCCTGGTCGTCTCCCTGGGCGACATCGTCGCCCGGATCCCGATGGCCGCCCTGGTCGCCGTGATGATCATCGTCGCGGTGTCGACGTTCGACTGGCACAGCGTCGCCCCCGCCACCCTCAAACGAATGCCGTGGGGGGAACTCGCGGTGATGACCTCCACCGTCGCCGCGGTGCTGGTCACCCACAACCTCGCGATCGGGGTCATCATCGGTGTTCTCGTCGCGATGGTGATCTTCGCCCGCCGGGTGGCCCACATGGTCGAGGTCACCAGCGTGCTCGACCCCGACGGCAGCACCCGGATCTACTCGGTGCACGGCGAACTCTTCTTCGCCTCCAGCAACGACCTCGTCTACCAGTTCGACTACGCTGGCGACCCCGACCGCGTGATCATCGACATGACGCACGCGCACATCTGGGACGCCTCGTCGGTGGCCGCGCTCGACGCCATCACCACCAAGTACGCCAGTCGCGGCAAGACCGCCGAGATCATCGAGCTGAACCAGCCCAGCGCCCGGATCCACGGCACCCTCGCCGGGCAGCTCAGGGTCGGCCACTGACACCGGTCAGGCCGGCGGTGCGCCGCCGGCCGCACCGGTGGACGTCCGGTCCGCCGACCCTTGCGGGTCGGCGAGCCGGAGCAGGGCGACGAACCTGACGACGGCCGCCAAGACGTACGCTAGCGACCGCTCAGCGAGTTCGTCCTCGTCGCCTGGCGGTGCTGCGGTGCCCGCAACTGGGTGGCCGGTCGCGGCAACGGCGAACCCGGCCAGGAACATCAGATCGGGTACGGGAGGACCACCGATGCTCGCCCGCCTCGTCGAGGACGCCTCCGGCACCGTCCCGGCCAGCCTGACGCTGGAACTGTCGTGAACAGGCACAAGCCCGCTGCGGGTACGCCACCGTACCTTGGCGCCGACGGTGAATCTGCTGGATGGACATCAAGACCCGCGACATCGCTGACACCGCCCGGTTCTTCTCCGCCACGCTCGGCTGGCGCTTCGCGGTAGACGATGACGACTG
This sequence comes from Solwaraspora sp. WMMB762, assembly GCF_049179115.1. Classification (NCBI taxonomy): domain Bacteria; kingdom Bacillati; phylum Actinomycetota; class Actinomycetes; order Micromonosporales; family Micromonosporaceae; genus Solwaraspora; species Solwaraspora sp. WMMB762. The sequence continues at coordinate 4,323,026 of NZ_JBMHMD010000001.1, read as the reverse complement.
GCGCCGCGCCACCACGATCACCGGCGGCAACCTCGCACCGCCCGTCCCGGGCTTGCCGCCACGTTCTACACGACAGTTGTCCGCCGACGGGATCACCATCCAGGTGATGGCTTTGTAGGATTGCCGACGACCTTCAGCCTCGACCAAGGCCGCCGGCTTCGCTTGCGTACGGTCGCTACGCTGCTGCGTCGTGGTCGACGAACCGAGCCGAATCAGCACGTGGGCGCTCCGAGTGGTGGTGTACGGCGGGGCGGTGACCGGGCTGGCGCTGTCGGCGGCGGCGTTCGTGGTCGACGACGCGCCGCTGTGGTGGGTGTTGGTGGGTGCGCCGCTGGCGGTCTGCTGCGGGCTGCTGGTGTTCGTCTGGCTGCGGTTCCGGCTGCGTCACCGCTCGCCTGAGGCCCGTAGGCGGGCGGTCGAGGCGATGGCGGCTCGGCGCGACACGGTGGGGCGGCCGTTGGAGCGTTCCCGGATCGCAAAGCGTGCCACCCGGCACAAGAAGCCGGTGCTCGCCGCTGGCGTGCCGACCACCGCGGTGGTGCAGTTCCTCGCGTCCGCGCACCGGGCCAGTCAGTTTCGCCACCTGGTCTACCTGGAGCTGGAGGTCGTTGGACCGGACGGCGCCCGATACCTGGTCAAGACCGGCGAGTACCTCGACGCCTCGTCTGCCGGGTCGGTGGCCCCCGGCCGGGTGCTGCAGGTCAAGGTGGATCCCGTCGACCCTGACCGGGTGGCGGTGGACTGGGAGCGGTCACTCCGGCTGACCTGAGCGGAACCGCTCGGCCTTGGTCGGCCAGTCGACCGGCAGCGCGAGCGGGCCGCGCACGATCGTACCGGCGCGCCACCGTACCGCGTCCGGGTCGGTCAGCCGCAGGCCCGGCGCCGCCGCGACCAGCGCGCCGACCACCTCCTGGATCTCCATCGTCGCCAGCCAGGCCCCGAGGCAGCGGTGCGGACCGTAGCCGAAGGTGACATGCCGGGCCGTCGGGCGCCGGTCCGGGTCGAAGGTGTCCGCGTCCGGGAACACCTTGTCGTCACGGTTGGCGGAGATGGTCGAGGCGAACACCGCCTCCCCGGCCCGGACCGTCAAGCCGCCCAGCTCGACGTCCTCGGTCGCCACCCGGGGCAGCCCGCTGCCGCCGTTGAGCGGCACGAACCGGAGCAGCTCGTCGACCACCGCCGGCACCCGATCCGGCTCCCGGCCCAGCAACTCCCAGAGGTGGCGGTCGCGCAGCAGCAGGTACGCCGAACTGGCCAGCTGGCTGGCCGTGGTCTCGAACCCGGCGGCGAGCAGGGTCACGCCGAACGACACCAGCTCCTGCTCGGTCATCCGGTCGCCGTCGTCGGTCGCCCGGACCAGCATGCTCAGCAGGTCGCCGGTGGCCGACTCACGGCGGTGCGCGATCAGCTCCCGCAGGTAGTCCTCCAGCGCGGCGGCGACCGACCGGAACTCGTCGGCCGGCATCGGCCCGGGCATCAGCAGCGCGTGCGTCCAGGCGCGGAACCGGTCGCGGTCGGCCAGCGGTACGCCGAGCACGTGGCACAGCACGGTCAGCGGCACCGGCAACGCGACCGCCGCGTACAGGTCGCCCGGTGCCGGGCCGGCAAGCAGCGCGTCGATCCGTTCGGCGGCGACCTGCCGGACGTACGGGCGTATTTGCTCGATGCGCCACTGGGCGAACGCGCTGGCCGCGATGCGTCTCAGCCGGCCATGTTCGGGTCGGTCCAGGTCCAGGATGGTGGTGGCCACCGGCGGGGCCTCGGTCTGCCGGGGCACGTCCGGGCCGCAGGCGGCGGCCCGGCTGAACCTGGGGTCAGCGAGCACCGTGGTCACGTCGGCGTAGCGGGTGGCCAGCCAGGCGTCGCCGCCGTACGGCAGCCGGATCCGGGACACCGGGCACTCGGCGCGCAGCCGGGCCAACCGTGGATCCAGCCCCAGCTCGTCGTAGTCACGGAACGGGTACAGCGGCGGCTCGTGCGGCTGCGGGTCGTGCGGCTGCGGCTCGTGCGGCGCGGATGCGGTCATCGCCGGCTGCCTCACACCGCTACGTGCGGTACCGGCCAGTGCCGCATCCGGTAGGGAAGGATCAGCACCGCGTCGCCGGCCGCGCAGGCCAGCCCGGCTTCGACGGCGACGGCCGCCGCGTCGACGTCGCCCGGCGCCGGCACCCCGGACGGGTCCTCGGCCAGCCGCAGGAACGCGTCCGCGCCGTCGGTGATCACCATCCGGCTGGCCTCGACCCCGGGCCGGACGTCCTTGACCACCACCATTCCCGGCCCGCGACGGTAGTAGCAGCTGCCGTACCGGTAGGCCAGGCCCCACTCGCCGGCATAGGCCCGGCTGGCCTGATCGGTGCCGGCCGACGGCGCGACCAGGTGCACGTGGGTGTCCAGCGGGAACAACGGCCGCCCGCGCAGGGTCCAGCGCAGCCGTACCGCGTGGCTGGTCACCGCGCGCAGGAACCGCAACTGGGCCAGGTCCTGTTCGGGAGAGTCGCCGAAGTCCAGCGGCTCCGGCAGGGTCACCGTCCGCAGCGACCAGGCGGCCAGATCGGTACGGTCGGTGAGCAGCGTCGCCGTACCCATCTCAAGCCACCTTGACCGGTTCGACGGTGGTCGCCAGGGTGATCCAGCGACCGTTCTCCTCGAAGACCAGCCCGGCGTCGTCGAGTTCGGCCAGCCACCGCGCCAGCCGGTCGGTCTCCACCGGCAGCCCGGCGGCGGCGAGCCGCCCGGCCAGGGCCCCGACGGTACGGCCGTGCTCCAGTTCGGCGTAGGCGCGGCGCAGCCGGGGGTCGGCGATACGGTGTTCGCGGTCCGGCCAGCCGACCCGCCGGTCGGCGATCACGATCTCGTCGGCGTCCAGGCCGGTGAGCAGCTGCAGCGCGCTGGCCGGATAGCCGTCGGTCCAGCGTTTGAGGAGCTCGTTCAACGGCTCGGCGTCCTGCTCGGACAGGCCGGCGGGTTCGGTGTCGAACAGGTAGACCAGATCGGCCAGCTCGTTCTCGGGCAGGTCGTAGACGTGCTGGTAGAGCCGGGCGGCCCGGCGGGTCGGGAAGCCGAGCACCGGGTTCTCGAAGTACGGGCTGAAGCGTTCGAGCAGGATTCGCGACGAACCGGCCGGCGGCTGCAGGTGCATCAGCCGGGGGAGCTGACGCAGCACCGAGTCGTAGTCGACGCGGCGTTCGCCGGGGAACCCGTACAGCCAGTTCCACGACACGGTGAGGCCGGCGGACTCGCAGTCGCGCAGGGTCCGTACGTTGTGGACGCCGGAGACGCCCTTGTCCATCAGCTTGAGCACCGGGCTGACCAGCGATTCGATACCGGGCTGTACGTGGGCCACGCCGGCCGCGCGCAGCGCGTCGATCTCGGTCGGCCGTAGGTTGGACTTGACCTCGTAGTGCAGCCGCAGGTCCCAGCCGAGCGCGGCGACGCGGGGCAGGAACTCGGCGTAGTAGTGGTTGTCGATGATGTTGTCGACCATGATCACGTCGAGGGTCTGGTGCCGGCCGACCAGCTCGGTCATCTCGGCGATCATGCGTTCGGCGGGCTTGGCCCGGAACGTCATCGCGGTGCCGTTGAGCCCGCAGAAGGTGCAGTGGTGCTTCTCGCCCCACCAGCAGCCCCGGGCGCCCTCCAGGACCAGCTTGGGTTCGATGTACTCGCCGATCGGCGATGCGGCGAGCTGGTCGAACCAGTCGTCGAAGTCCGGGGTGGGGATGCGTGCCGGGGGCAGCAGCGTGCCCTGCGGGTTGTGCCGTGCGGTGCCGTCGGCCCGGCGCCAGGACAGCCCGGGTATCCGGGCGAGCCGGGCGTCGAGGCTGTCGTCGCCAGCGTCGAGCGCGTCGAGCAGCATCGGGAACGCGACCTCGCCTTCGCCGCGTACCACGAAGTCGACGAACGGGAAGTTGCGGTGCAGGGCGATCCCCATCGCGCCGTCGCAGTTGCCACCTCCGAACGCGATCCGTACGCCCGGGTCGAGCTGGCGGATCCGCCGGGCGACCGCGAGGCTCGGCACGTTCTGCATGAACGTGGTGGTGAAGCCGACCAGCCGGGGATCGTTGGCGAGGATCTCGGCGGCGGCCAGCTCGACGAAGTCGGCGGCGTACTGGCGCATCGCGGTCGGGCCGGCGATGCCGGTGCCGTACTCGGCCGCGTAGCGGCGCAACGTCTCCACGCCGAACTCGAGGTCGTCGTGCAGCACCCCGGCGAAGACCCAGTCACCGAGGCCGTCGAACAGGCCCACCTCGGCGACCTCGGTGTAGTCGGCCGGGCCCAGCTCGCCGTCGCTGCGTTCCATCAGGAACTCGGCCCAGCGCAGGCTGCCGTGGTACGCCGTCGGGGCGGGCCGCCCACTGGCGACGGTCACCGCCTTGAGCAACCCGATCGGCAGTGATGGTGATTCGATGGCCTGCCAGGGCATGGCGACCAGACATACGGACATCGGCCGGGCCTTTCAGCTGGTGAGCGCGTCGTACCGAGGTGCGCCGGATGGGGCGGGACCGCCCCATCCGGCCGATCACGTCTTCGGCCCTCCACGCGGTCCTACCCGCGCTTCGCCGGCCGCGGTCACTTCTCGGCCTTCCGAGTCGGGACCAGGTACTTGCAGGTGCCGTGAGCCGGCGTCTTGATGGTGACCTTCTTGATGGTCAAGATCTTCACCTCCCTCCGTCCATGTCGACTCCACCGGCGCTCAGGCGGGCCCGGTGCCGGCGGAGAAACCAGTGCCGCAGCCGGTCGGGCTCGCGGCCGGTCAGATCGGCGAGGGACACCGAAATCTTGTCCAGGTAGGTCAGTCGCATGCCGATCTCATGCCACTGCGACCCGTACTCGCGCCACAGCTCGCGCCCCTCGCCCGTGGCGGACTCGCGGGCCAGGTAGTTCAGGCCGATCGCGACGTGCTGGATCTCGTCGCGGCGTACGTGGTGGTAGAGCAGGCCGAGCGGGTCACCGGCGAACACCTCGCGCAGCAGGATGAACTCGTCTGCGGCGAACCCCTCCAGCATGGTGTGCACCAGCGCCCGGCCCATGTACGGCAGCCGGGTCAGCGCCGTGTCCAGCGGCTCCATCAGCTCGGGCGCCTCCGGCTCCGGCTCACCGCCGCCGACCAGTTTCGCGTACTGGTAGAAGGCGTCCGCGTGTCGGGCCTCGTCGGCGGTGGCCAGGGCGAGGCTGAACCGCAGCGGCGCGTCCTCGGTCTGCGCGGCCAGCGTCGCGGCGGCGACCAGCCCGGCCTGCTCGGCGTAGTAGCCGCGCGAGGACATCCGCCAGGCCAGCTCGGCCCGCTCCCAGCTGGGGTCCGCCGGCCCGTCGGCGATGATGTCCGCGGCGCGCCACGGCGTCTTGTCGCGGGTCACTCCGAAGACGCGGTACGCCAACTCGTTGCGATCAAGATCATCGGCATCGATGAGTGCCATTGGCAACTCCCCAACAGGCTTGCCGCCCAGCGTCGGTCACGGGATTACGACAAGCAGGAGATTCTCGGTGCGCTGATTCGTGTGCGTCGGCGATGATGCGCGCCGTCTGCGGCGCACGATGTGATGAGCATAAATGACCTCGCGTCGGAACGGCAAGCATTACCGGGCCGGCCGGTGGTCGGTTCGCGACCCGGGAAACGGGCGAAGGGTATTTACCTTGATCACCGTGACTTCCGATGGCGACCGCGGCTGTGGGAAGGTGACTCGACCGACCGAGCCGAGGAGTGGTGCCCATGCCCGGCCGTCTCGCCACGTCGATCGCGGTGGATCGACCGCTGCGCCCGGCCGTCGCTGCTCAGGCCGCCAGCGTCGTCGGCACCCACGTCGCCGCGCTGGCCCTGCCGACCGTCGCGGTGGTGGCGCTGCACGCCTCGCCGGTGGCGGCGGCCACCCTGTTCGCCCTCGAGTACGGTGCCCAGGCGCTCGCCGCACCGCTGCTCGGGGTGGTCGTCGACCGGGTCGTCGACCGGCGCCGGCTGCTCATGGCCGCCAGCGCCGGAACCGCCGCCGTGGTGCTGGCCGTACCGGTCGCCGCGCTGGCCGGAGTGCTCTCGCTGCCGCTGCTGTACGCCGTGGCCGGCCTGTCCGGAATCCTCGGTGGGCTGGTCACCATCGGCCTGCAGGCCACCGTGCCGCAACTGGTCGAACCGGACCGGCTGGTGCCGGCGAACGCCGCGCTGGCCGGTGCCCAGTCGGCCGGCCAGATCGCCGGGCCGGCGCTGGCCGGCTGGCTGGTGCAGACCCTCGGCGGGGCGCTGGCGATGTCGGCGAACGCCGCGGCGCAGGCGCTGGCCGCCGCCGGTTTCGCCGCGCTGCGGCCCCGGCCGGGCGGGACGCCGCCGGTGCCGGAACATCCACTACGGGCGTTGCGCGACGGGGTAGCGGCGCTGCGCGGCCGTCCGGAGTTGGTCCGGATCGCGGTCACCGCCGCCGCGCTGAACCTCGGCGGGTCCGCGATCGGCGGTCTCTACGTGCTGTATGCCTACCGGGTTCTCGACCTGTCGCCGTGGGTGCTCGGGTTGACCTTCGCGGTGAACAGCGTCGCCGCCGTCGTCGGCGTGGCCACCGCGCGACGGGTGATCGCCCGGCTCGGCCATCCCCGGGTGGTCCCGGTGTTCGCCCCGCTCGCCGGGGCCGCTCTGATGCTGATCCCGCTGGCCGCCGTCACGCCGTCGGTGCTGACCCTGATCGTCTACGAGATGATCTTCGGGTACTGCGCCACGGTCTGGCTGATCGCCTCGGTGTCGCTGCAGCAGTCCGTGGTCCCCGGCCCGCTGCTGGGCCGGGTGCTCGCGTTGAGCCGGGCGCTCGCGGTGCTGGCGGTGCCGGTCGGATCGCTGCTCGCTGGCGTCGCGGCGCAACTCTGGGGGGTGCTGCCAACCCTGATCTGCTTCGCTGCCGTAGCTTTTCTCGGCACCGTCTCCGTCGTTTCCCGGCGGGTGGCCACCCACAACCTGACCACATCCTGACCGGACCCCGACCAATTCCAGTATTGCGACCAGCGTCGATCGGTCACCTATAATTGGCGACATTCAGCAGGTGATCATGATTGCTTCCGATGCGACCGGTGAATGGTTCTCCGCCGGCGCAGGGACGGGGAACGCCCAGACGATGGACCTGTCGGACGCGTACCGCGAGATGGTTCGGATCAGGGTCTTCGAGGAGCAGGTTCTGCGGTGCGCCGCCGCCGGCCAGGTGCCCGGATCGGTCCACCCGTACACCGGGCAGGAAGCTGTCGCGGTCGGGGTGCTGGCCGCCCGGCAGCCCGACGAGTGGGTGGTGAGCTTCTACCGGTGCCACGGGCACGCGCTGGCCGCCGGGGTGGCGGCCGCCGGGCTGGCCCGGGAGATCCTCGGCCGGGTCGGCGGGGTCTGCGGCGGCAAGGCCGGGTCGATGCACATCGCCGACCGGTCCCGCTACCTCCTCGGCGCCAGCTCCATTGTGGCTGCGCAGCTGCCGATCGCGGCCGGAGCAGCGCTGGCCGAGAAGACCGCCGGCAGCGGCCGGGCGGTCGTCGCGTTCTGCGGTGACGGCGCGTTCGGCGCCGGCGCCGCCTACGAGACGCTCACCGTCGCCGCCGTGCTCGGGTTGCCGCTGCTGCTGGTCTGCGAGGAGAACGGCTGGCAGGACCACACCCCGAGCGACCTGGTGCGGCACCGTACCCCCGGTGAGATCGCCCGCGGCCTGGGGCTGGACTGCGACGAGGTGGACGGCAACGACGTGGCCGCGGTGCACCGGGCTGCGGCGGCGGCCCTGGCCCACTGCCGGGCCGGCCGCCCGCAGGTCCTCGTCGCCCACACCTACCTGCGGCACTTCCATGCCCAGCTCGGCCCGCAGCCGCCGGGTGAGTACCGTCCGGCCGCCGAGCGGGAGCGCTGGCTGGCCCAGGATCCGCTGACCCGCGTTGAGGCGGCCCTCGCCAGCCCGTCCGCAGCCAGCCCGTCCGCAGCCAGCCCGTCCGCAGCCAGCCAGGAGCGGGCCGTCGAGATCCGCGAGCAGGTCACCGCGGAGCTGGCCGAGGTCTTCGCCGACGCGCTGGCCGCCGACCGACCGGATCCGGCGAGCGCGGTCACCGCGGTCACCGCCGCGGCCTGGCCGCCCGGTGCCACCTGGCCGGAGGCCGTCACGGTGCGGGAGCCGGTGGCATGACCCGCCGGCACCCGTCCGTCGGGGCGGTCCGCGGCGCCCTGGCCGACCAGCCCACGATGAGCATGTTCTGCACGTACCAGCAGCCCGACCTCATCGAACTGTTCGGTGCCGAGCGGATGGTCCGGCTGCCGATCGCCGAGAACACCATGCTCGGCATGGCGGTCGGGATGGCGCTGCTCGGCCGCCGGGTGCTGGTCAGCATCGCCCGCGCCGCCTTCCTGTTCACCGCCTTCGACCAGCTGGTCAACGAGGCCACCAAGTGGCGGTACATGTCCGACGGGCAGTTCACCGTACCGGTGGTGGTGCGCGGGCTGACCCAGGGCGGCGAGCAGCTCGGTGCCCAGCACGAACACGCCGCGCACGGCCTGCTCAGCCAGATTCCCGGGCTGGTCGTCGCGGTGCCCGGGTCACCGAACGCCGCCGCCGGGCTGCTGCGCACCGCGCTGGTGCACCCGGATCCGGTGGTGGTGCTGGAATCGCCCCGGCTGTACGCCGCCGACTGGGCGTCGCTGCCCGAGCCGGAGCCGACCGACGCCGCACTGCCGTTCGGCGTCGCCGGCCGCGCCCGCCCCGGCCGCGACCTCACCCTCGTCGGCATCGGCAACACCGTCGCCACCTGCCTGCGGGCCGCCGCCGTCCTTGACCGGGACGGGCTGCACGCCCAGGTGGTCGACCTGCGTACCGCCGCACCGCTGGACCTCGACGGCGTCACCGCCATGGTCCGGGCCGCCGGTGGTCGGGTGATCCTGGTCGACGAGGCCCCGGCCGGCGTCAGCGTCATGTCCGCGCTCGGCCTGCATCTGGTGCGGGCCGGCGTGGTCGCGCCGCACCGGCTCGACCTGCTCGCCGGTGCGCCGGTCCCGGCGCCGGTGAGCCCGCCACTGAACGCCGCCCTGCTGCCAGACGAGGAACACGTCGTGTCCGTCGCCCGCCGAGGAGCCAACCGATGATCGACCGGTCCACCTACCACGCCTGGCACGGCATCACCCCGATGGGCGAGTTCCTCGCCGAGTCCGACCCGGACATGTTCCTCGTCGGCGGCGACGGTAGCTACGCCGTCGACCAGGCCGGCCGGCGTTACCTCGACGCCCGCTCGTCGATGTGGAACGTCACCCTCGGCTATTCGTGCGAGCCGGTCAAGGCGGCGATGCGCCGCCAGCTCGACGAGCTGCCGTCCGGCACGGTCATGCGCTACGAGCATCCGCCCCGGGTCACCGTGCGGTACGCCGCCGCCCTCGCCGCGACGCTGCCGCCGACCCTGCGGCACATCCGGTTCGGCAACACCGGCAGCCAGATGACCGAGGCGGCCGGCATGCTGTCCCGCTTCCACCGCAGAATGACCGGCGAGACAGGCCGTGACCGGATCATCGCGGTGCACGGCAGCTACCACGGCACCGGGCCGTTGGCCACCGCGCTCACCGGTGAGCAGATCCTGCACGAGTGGTCGGCGCCGCTGGACGACCGCGTGGTGCACGTCGTCGGGGGCGACGGACTGCTCGACGCCGTCGCCGGTGTCGTCGACCGGCTCGGCGCGTCGCAGGTGACCGCCGTCATCGTCGAACCGGTGATGGGCAACTATCTGCACGCCGCCAGCGTCGACCAGTTGGCGGCGCTGATCGACTACTGCCGGGCCCGAAACATCCATGTCGTCGCCGACGAGGTGACCACCGGCGCCGGCCGGGTCGCGGCGATGACGGTCAGCGAGCGGCTGCCCAGCCCGCCCGACATGATCGTGCTCGGCAAGGGTCTCAGCGCCGGCTACTTCCCGCTCGCCGCGCTCGCGGTCGCCGATCCGATCTTCGACGCGCTCGCCGAGCCGCCGTTCCGGCTCGGCTTCCCGAACGGCAGCACCACCGACGGGCACCCGCTCGGCGCCGCCGCCGGCCTCGCCGTCCTGGAGATCCTCACCGCCGACGGGTTTCTCGACGGCGTCCGCGACCGTGGCCGGCAGCTGTGCGACATCCTGCGTGACACGCTGGCTGACGATCCGCACGTCGGTGACGTACGCGGTGAGGGGATGCTGCTCGGCCTGGAGCTGCGCTACCGCGACGACGGTACGCCGTGGACGGTGCGCGACGTCTACCGGCTCCGGCTGGCCTGCCGGGACAACGGGCTGCTGACCAGCTACTCCGACGGCGTGATGCCGCTGCTGCCGCCGTTGACCATCAGCACCGACGAGTGCGCCGAACTCGCCGTGATCCTCGGCAAGACGATCACCGCGTACGCCGCCGAGCATCTCGGCGCGCGGTAGCCGGCACGGCCCACCATCGCCGCCGTCGCGGTTACCCGGACGGAGTGGCCAACCTGTCAGGCAACGACCATTCGGTCGATGTCCGGGGAGTGTCTGGAGAAACCGTAGCGCGGTGCCCCGACAAGGTCGCATTTTTCAGCGTACGGCAGGCAGACGGTGCCGTCGTGCAGTCCTCCACCAGCCTGCCACTGTCCACGTAGGCACTGGTGGAAGTGGCAGGTCCGCCAGCACTACGCCGTGATCCTGGTGATGCGGCTGACCGTACATCATCAGGAAAGTGCGTTAATAAGACGTATTCCTACAGTGCTCTCATGCGGGGCGTTCCCGTCATTGGCAACGGTGTCCCATGGCCTCGGTAAGATTCGATGTACATCGATGTATAGTTCACTGGCATGTAGTTGCGGGTCGCTGGTGACCTGCCGGGGCAACGCCGCCTCACCGGAACCGACGATGTCTGGGAGAACAGGACATGAACGAACACCAGGAGAGTTGGCTGCGGATGCGATGGCGGCGGACAGCCCGAACCGCCGTCGCGGTGGCGGCCTCCGTCGGGATCACCGTACTGGCTATCGGGTTCACGGCGGGCGCAGCAACGGCAGGTGTCGGCTCCGCCGACCGGAACGCGCGGGAGGTGGCGATCGCCGCCGCGCCGGTATCCCAGGTCGCCGCCGGCAATCTGCACACCTGTGTGACCCAGACCGATGGAACCCTGTGGTGCTGGGGCAACAACTTCTACGGCCAGCTCGGCGACGGGACCACCACGAACCGGACCGGTCCGGTTCAGATCGGCAGCGCCACCACGTGGGCGGGTATCGACGCCGGCAGCGGCAACACCTGCGGGGTACGCACGGATGGAACGCTCTGGTGCTGGGGCAACAACTCCAGCGGGCAGGTCGGCGACGGCTCGACCACCAAACGGACCAGCCCGGTGCAGGTAGGCACCGCCACCACCTGGGCGAGCGTCAGCATCGGCAGCAACCACACCTGCGCCGTGCGGACCGACGGCACCCTGTGGTGCTGGGGCCTGAACCGTCATGCTCAGCTCGGCGTCGGCTTGTCTCCCTACAAGGCGACGACCCCGCTTCAGGTGGGCACGGCGACCACCTGGGCGAGCGTCACGACCGGCTACGCCCACACCTGCGCGGTGCGGACCGACGGGACCCTGTGGTGCTGGGGCAGTAGCTCGGACGGCCAGCTCGGTCTCGGCATCCTGAGCTACCGGGCGACACCGACGCAGGTGGGCACCGCGACGACGTGGGCCGAGGTGACGGCCGGCTACGTACACACCTGCGCGGTCCGCGTCGACGGGACGCTGTGGTGCTGGGGCGAGGACGGGTACGGCCAGGTCGGCGGGGGCGTCGGCTCCCAGACCACCCCGCTGCGGATCGGCACCGCCAGCAACTGGGCAAGCGTGGACGCGAGCCTCGACTCGTCGTGCGCGACCCGTACCGATGGCAGCCTGTGGTGCTGGGGCAAGAATTCGTCCGGGCAGCTCGGCGATGGCACCACCACCCACCGGTCGACCCCGGCGCAGGTCGGCACCGCGACCACCTGGACGGACGGCTTCTCCGTCACCTACCACGCCTGCGCGGCACGCACCGACGGCAGCCTGTGGTGCTGGGGTGACAACACGTTCGGGCAGCTCGGTGACGGCACCACCACGCACCGGTCGACCCCGGCACAGGTGGCAATGCCGGGCTGAGCACCGCCGGTTCCGCGCCGAGCCGCAGTCAGAAACCGCCGTACGGGCCGCGCCGCTCAACCTGAGCGGCGCGGCCCGTACCGGTGCTACGGCCTTGCCCAGATTGCCTTAGTCATTAAGATAATTGGATGAGCGTATCGACTGACTTCACGGTGGCGATCGCCGGCGCCGGGCTCGCCGGGCTCTGCCTCGCCCAGTACCTGGCGCGCGCCGGCATCGACGTGCACGTCTACGAGCGGGACTCGGGCCCCTACGTCAGGCGGCAGGGCTACCGGATCATCCTCGACCGGCACGGGCTGGCGGCGCTGCGGGAGAGCCTGCCCCGCCCGCTGTACCGCCTGGCGCTGGCCACCGGTGACGAGCCCGGCGGACGCCTGCGCTTCACCGACCGCCGGCTGCGGGACGCGTTCACCATCACCTTCAAGGACGAGCCGCACGCGACCCGCCAGGTCGACCGGCTGACCCTGCGGTCGATCCTGCAGTACGGGCTGGACGGGCGCATCCACTACGGCAAGACCGCCGTCGCGGTCGACAACGGTGATCCGGCCGGGCTGCGGCTACGGTTCTCCGACGGCGGGTCCGCCCCGGCGTCCGTCGTCGTGGGCGCCGACGGCGTCGGCTCGGCGCTGCGCAAACAGCTCATCCCGTACGCGGACCCGGCGACCACCCCGATGGTGGGCATCTACGGCCGGTCACCACTGTGGCAGGGCGGCGAGAGCGTCATCCCGGACGCGCTGCGTACCAGCGGGGTTCTGGCCATCGCCGACCGGCCGGGCCGCGCGTTCTTCTTCACCTCCATGCGGTTCGGCGAACGCCCGCCGGAGGCGTTCGCCCGCCTGGCACCCGGCAGCTACGCGCCAACCGGCGACGACTACGTCATGTGGGGGGTGCTGCTGCGGCAGGAGGAGGTGCCCACCGTCGTCCGCGGAGACCTGCGGGCACTGCGGGACCTGGCCACCCGGACGAGTACCGACTTCCACCCGCTCATCCGGCGGCTGGTCGACACGGCCGAACTGGACGCCACGGTGCTCAACGTCTTCGCCGCCGGCCGACGCCCACGCCGGTGGGCGGTGCCCCGGGCGACGATGATGGGCGACGCCGTGCACGTCATGCCGCCGTTCGGGGCCCAGGGCGGCAACACCGCGCTGCGCGACGCCGCCCTGCTCGGCCGCAAACTGGTCGACGCCCGGACGGACGGCACCCCGGTGGAGGAGGCGATCGCCGCCTACCAGGACGAGATGGTGCCGTACGCCTTCCGTGCCGTCGACACCGCCGCCGGGCTGATGCGCCGCCTCACCGGGGGCGCGGCCGCACCGCACTGGGTGCTGACCCGCGTGCTACCTCGGCTGCACCGGGTCACCGTGCCGGAGGCATGATTGCCGGCATGTCCCACGAGCCGGCCCGTGCGGCCGCGACCGCCGACCTGATGCGCGCCGGGCGGGAGACGTCGCGGCTGTCCATGGTGTTCCGGTACGCCATCGCCGAGCAGCTGGGCCTCACCGTGAGCGACCTGGAATGCCTGGACTACCTGGCGGACAGCGGACCTGTCACCGCGGGGCAGATCGCCGACCGCACCAACCTCACCACCGGGGCGGTGACCAGCATGCTCCGCCGGCTCCAGCAGGCCGGCTACGTCAGCGCCGAGCGCGATCCGGCCGACCGGCGTCGGGTCATCGTCAGCCTGAGGCCAGAGCGGATGGCCGACCTGGAGCGACCGTACGAGCGGTTCGCCCAGCAGACGCAGCGGCTCATCGAGGGCTACACCGTCGAAGAGATCCGGCTGCTGGTCCGGCACTACGACCGGATACAGGCGATGTACCACGCCGAGCTGGACCGCCTCCGCAGCGGCGACACCGCGTAGCGTCCGCCTGAGACGTCGTCGTGCAGCGGTTCTTTGGGAAGTATATTGATGATCTTGACTATTTGTCTCTGACTATTTAGTCTCTTGGTGTCTTGTGTTTCACGGCTGTGGCGGGCTCGCCGGCCACGTCGAACGACGGATCGGAGTGATCATGTCCAAACGGAGATCCGTTGCCGGATCTGTCGCGACGGTGGCGGCCATCGCCCTCGCGTTGAGTGCAGTGATGGTCGGCGGCGGCCTCGGCGCCACCGCCTCGGCCACCGATGTCGGCGCGTTCGCCGCGAGTGCTGGTTGCGGTAAGAATCCGACGCTGACCAGCGGCACGCGGAACATTCAGAGCGGCGGCCAGACGCGGACCTTCACCCTGCGGCTACCCGACGGGTACGACAGGAACCGCCAGTACCGGCTGATCTTTGGCTTCCACTGGCTCAACGGCTCCGCCGGAGACGTCGTCAACGGCAACTACTACGGACTGCTGCCGCTTTCGAACAACAGTGCCATCTTCGTTGCCCCCCACGGCCTCAACGCCGGCTGGGCCAACTCCGGCGGCCGGGACGTGACCTTCACCGACGACATGATCCAGTTGATCGAGAATGATCTCTGCGTCGACACCTCGCAGCGCTTCTCGTTGGGCTTCAGCTACGGCGGGGGCATGAGCTACGCGCTCGCGTGCGCCCGGGCGAACGTCTTCCGTGCCGTGGCGGTCTACGCCGGTGGCGTCATCAGCGGATGCAGCGGCGGTAACGACCCGATCGGCTACCTGCACGCCCACGGCATCAGTGACAACGTTCTGAGTATCGCCGGCGGGCGTTCCATGCGGGACAGGTTCGTCAGGAACAACGGTTGCACCCCGCAGAACGCTCCGGAACCGTCACCGGGCAGCGGCAGGTACATCACCACCACCTACACCGGCTGTACGGCGGACCACCCGGTCGTCTGGCACGCGTTCGACGGCGGCCACACCCCCACCCCAGGGTCCTGGCTCCCGCAGGCGACGTGGCAGTTCTTCGCCCAGTTCCAAGGCGCCACCCCTGGCCCGACGACCCCTGGTCCGACGACCCCTGGTCCGACCACTCCCGGTCCGACGACCCCTGGTCCGACCACTGCGCCGCCGGGCAGCGGAGCCTGCCGGGTCACCGCGAACGTCAACGCATGGAACACCGGCCTCACCGAGGACATCACCGTCACCAACACCGGTACGGCCACGATCAACGGCTGGTCGCTGACCTTCACCCTGCCCGGCGGGCAGAACATCACCAACGGGTGGAACGCCAGCTACTCGCCCAGCTCCGGGCAGGTGACGGCCAGAAACGTCTCCTACAACGGCACCATCGCACCCAACGCGTCAGTCAGCATCGGCTTCCAGGCCACGCACACCGGCAACACGGCCAAGCCGACATCCTTCAGCCTCAACGGCGCGTCCTGCACCGTGACGTGACCGTGGGGTGCCGCAATCGCGCCCATCCAGCTCGGTGGCACAACGGTACCGGACCGGACCGCGCCGGACCTGAGGCCGGCCCGTCGTCGGGCAAGTGGGAGCAGTCGGGCTGCTGACCTGGTCGCCGCACGCCGGACCAGTTGACTACGGACAAGCGGCGGGCCGGATCTCGACAGGGATCCGGCCCACTGCTGTCTGCCAGAATTCTCGCCAGGTCGACGGTCGACGACCGCCGTGGGACCGATCCTGGTCACCGCCGGCAGCTACACCAGAGTCCTGCGGATCAGATGCCGCAGGAGACCGTGGCACCTCCGCCGGAGAGCAGGTCGTTTCGGGACCAGCCCGACACGCCGGTCGCGCGGTTGTGCAGGTAGGTCCAGCGGGCACCATCGTGCCCGGTCCGCCAGCAGCGGAACGTCGCGGTCTGACCGGGCTGGCCGTGGCCGAGTGAGGTGCAGTCGGTGCCGGGTCCGGTGCGGATGTTGATGCCGGTCCCGGCGAACGTGCCGTTGACCTGCGGCTCAAAGCTGGCGATCCCCTGCGGGCAGGACGCTTGGGCCGGAGCGGCGACCGCCAGCACGGCGGCACCGCCCACCATGACAGCGGCGATCGTGATTCTTGCGAGTCTCATCTGGATCTCCCTTGACGATGTGGCCGAACATGTACTGAAGCCGTGCCGGTGGGTGCGGGATCAGAAGTGGGGATCGAGCCCGCTGCCCCAGGTGTACGAACCCGTGCTGGACAGTTGGAAGTCACACTGGATGTGGTATGACCATCCGTTGTTCTTCTCGGTGAGGTAGCTGTGGTGCCGGTAGGTTCCGGCGCTGGGAACCCCGGGCCACAGTTGATCCGTCCAGGTGTACGTGCCGGGCAGGATGCGGCCGGTGTAGGTCTGGCATGGTGCCGATGTGGGGAAGGTCCACCAGCCGTAGCTGCCGTCGTCGAGCTTGATCTCGCGGCTCACCAGCGCGATCGGCATCCCGCTGTAGGGCATGGCAGTCAGGTGCTGGGTCTTCTGGTTGTAGGCCACGTCGGCGGCCTGCGCCGGTCCGGACATGATCGGCATCATGACGAGTACCAGAGCCACCGCGGTGGCCCGGTAGAGTCTCTTTGCCCACGAGCGCACGATCTTCCCTTTCTCAGTGCTGTCGCTTCGAACGAGGTGACATTCCTGAGACGAGACTGCCTGCCGCGGCGACGACTGTCGTTGTGCCTGGACGCACAGGTGTTTAGTCTCCGTGTACGGTCGGGAGCTGATTGCGGAACTCAGTGGGCGACTGGCGGTAACGGGCGCGGAACGCCTGGCTGAAATGCGCGCTGCTGGTGAATCCCCACCGCCGGGCGATCGCGTTGATCGTGTAGGGGGCGAGCCGGGGCTCGGCGAGGTCGCGTCGGCATCCTGCGAGGCGCTGTTCGCGGCTCCAGCCGGCGACAGTGTGCTCCTCCTGCTGGAACAGCTTGTGGAGGTAGCGAACGGAAATGTGGTGCGCTGCGGCGATCACGTTCGGAGTCAGGTCCGGGTCAGCGAGATTGTCGCGGATGAAGGCGTGGATGCGGGCGGTCAGTGCCTGCCGGCGCGTGTCTTCGGGGACGAGCTTCTGGGTGTCCAGCGCATCGGCCAATGCCGTGATCAGCACATCGAGCGTCAGGGTGGCCAGACGCGCGGTCTCGGCCGGGGTCAGTTCGTCCATCTGGTCGGCAAGCTGCAGCAGGAAACGCGACGACAATGCGCCGATGCCGCTGGTGCCGGTAATGCACACAGCACTCAGCTCACGCACCTCCTGGGGAGGAAACGGCAACAGGGCCCGTGGAAAACGCAGGAGTAGCATCCGGCTCGTCGAATCGTCCGGCCGGAGTTCGGCCAGGTACGGCCGCGAGGTGTCGTAGAGCACCAGATCCCCGGTGCCGAACTCCGCGCGTCTACCGTCCTGCGTCAACATGCCGCTGCCACTGACCATGCAGCTCACTTTGAACACTTCCGGGTCTGCCTGCCGGATCAGCCGGGGCGTGCGGCGCACCGAGTGCGGCCTTGTCGTCATCAAGGTCGCCTGTACCGGGCCGAACTCGCAGATGACGACCCGTGCCTCGAACCCGGCCTCGGACTGCCGTTCCCGGGCCAGGTCGTACGGCACCCAGAGTTTCGCGCTGACCTCGCGCCAGAAGGCGAACCGGTCGCCCGGCGAGACGTCGGCAGTACTGACAACGTCCATCAATAGACCATAGCCCACAGTTAGCCTGATGCTAATTCGAGAAATCCGCAGGCCGCCTACCGAGATCAAAGGCGGCTCACAGCGTGACCTCAGCCTGGGCGACCCAGGTAGTCCGGAACCTGGTCAGGGACCTCGAAGACACCGGCTGCCAGGGCCAGGCCGGGCCATGCTCGCCGCCTACGATCTCGACTTGCCCGAATAGGTAGGTATGGGCGTCGGATTGGGCAAAGCCGCACGTTGGCCGCCGTGGCGTCGACGAGGTCAGAAGGACTGCGCCGGGGCCAGCCCGTTGAGGTGGAAGCAGCGCACCAGGGCGGCCCGGTTGGTGACGCCCAGCTTGGTGAACACGTGGGACAGATGCATCTCCACCGTCTTCTGGGTGACGAACAGCCGGGCCGCCACCTGCCGGTTGGTCAGCCCTTCGCTGACCAACGTCGCCACCTGGGTCTCCCGCCGGGTCAGGGCCGAGGACCCGCCTTGGCGGCGGGCCCGCCGGGCGCCGCCCGAGGCACCGGCCAGCCGCCGTCGTTCGGTGTGTACCTGGCGGGCGAACAACCCCGCTCCGCAACGGTCGAAGAGCTCCTCGGCAAGCCGCAGCGTCGCACCGGCCCGATCTCGGTCGCCGTCGGCCACCAGCGCTCTCGCGGCTACTGTGTGGGCGTGCGCGGCCTCCAGCGGCATTCCGACCCGGGTGAGCACATCCGCGGCAGCCCAGGCCGCCACCGCTGCGGCGGTGGGATCCCGTAGCGCCAGGACCCGAGCGCCTGCGGAGGCAGCCAACGCTCTGCGGCCCGGCCGTCCGAGTCGCTCGGCCACCTCGTACGCGCGCTGCGCCCACTCGTCCGCCGCGTCCGGGTCGCCCTCGACCAGCGAGGCCCTGGTCAACATCTCGTACCAGCCGACCTGTGCCCAGGGTTCGAGGTCCGGCAGTCCGGCGGTCGCGGCCACGGCCAGGCAACTGGCGGCGTCCCCCAGCGCGAGCCGGGTCTCGGCGTACGCGCTCAGCGCCAGCCTCCCCGGCCAACCGGAGACGGGCACGTCGAGGGCGTCGGGTTCCGCAGCCGGCCCGACCTGTTCGGTTCCGGTCCAGACGGCCAGCAGTCGGCTCATCGCCTCGGCCGCAACGTGCAGTTCGCGGAACTGCGTGCCGGACGCCAGCCGGAGCGCCTCGGCGCAGTCGTCGGCTGCCTCCGTCAACCGCCCGGCGTACCGGTGGGCCAGGGTCCGGGTACACAACAGGTGCGACAGGGGAAAGTAGCTCGCGGCTCCGGGCGAGACATCGATGGCACGACTGAGGTGGTGTGCGGCCTCGTCGAAGCGGTCCAGCAGGATCTCGCTCCAGCCCACCCACAGGGCGCTCTCCGGCTCCGCGCCGAGTTCCGCGTCCAAGGTGGCGTCGAGCAGCGCTGCCGCTCGGATGGTCTCGCCTCCGGCGGCACGGTTGCCCCGCAGATGGTTCGCGGCCGCGAGCAGACCCAACGCGTGCGCTTGTACCGCACCCGGCACACCGGGGGCGCGGCGGGCGGCGCCCAGCGCGGCTGCCGCCCACCGACGCGCCTGCCCGGCCCGGCCGCTGGTCAGTTCCACCGCGCTGAGCGCGAGTGCCAGGGCCGCATGGTCCGCCGGCCGGGCATCGGCGGGTGGCGTCAAACCGGTGCGCAGCAACGCCGCGGCCTCCCCGTGGCGGCCGAGCTGACGTTCGAGCTGGGCGCAGAGCAGGGTCGCCGACGTGCGGTGCGTGGACGGGTGCTCGTCGAGCAGCCGCAGGGCGTCGTGCAGTACGGCTCGCGCGGCCCTCGGATGGCCGACCGCGCCCAGCGCCCGACCGAGCTGCACGGCGAGCGCTACCCGCTGTCCGGCGGGCTCTGCGGTGCCCGGGAGTAGCCGGATGGCGGTGCCGAGCCACCGGACGGCCGTGTGAGGGGCCCGGTCGACCACCGCAGCGGCCGCCTCGCTGAGCACCTCGACGGCTACGACGTCACCGGGCACTGCCAGCCGCAGCAGGTGTGGTGCCTGAACTTCGGGATGACTCCGGCGACGCCGCAATTCCGCCAACGCGCGGGCGTGCGCGGCCAGGCGCCAGCCGGCGTCGGCGGTGAGGTACGCCGCGTGCTGGACCACGCGGTGCCGGAAGGCGAAACACCCGCTGCCGGTTACCGGGCGCAGCAGGTCGGCGGCGACGAGTTCGTCGATGGCCGCAGGTACCTGTTCGGTGGCGATCCCGGCCACCTCGGTCAGCAGACCGGTGTCGACCGGCTCGGGCCCGAGCACCGCGGCGGCCGAGGCCACCAGGCCGGCCGGCCGGGACAGCAGTTCGAGTTCGGTGGCCAACGCGGCATCCACCTCGGCTGGGAGTGCCCCCAGTTCTGGCAGTTCGCTCGCTGTGCCAGGTAGTGGCACCGCGGCCAACAATGCCGACAGGTACTGCGGGTTGCCCTCCGACAATTCATGCAGCATCGCACGCTGGTTGGCCGAGAGCGGCACGTCGGTCAGCGCGTCGAGGTGGCCCCGGGTGAGCGGCGCGACCTCGATCCGGGTCACCTGCCTGGCGGTGTCCAACGCCAGGCGCAGCCGGGCCGGCGACTGGCGACGGCGGTGCGCCATGACCAGAAGCAGCGGTGTACGCGGGGGCGCGTCGAGTAGGTGGCAGAGCAGGTCGACGGTAGCCCGGTCGCTGTTGTGCAGGTCGTCCAACATGATCAGCAGCGGCCGTTCGGCTGCCAGGGTCTCCAGCAACAGCCGCACGGCGCGTACTTGGCGGGCGCCCACTGGTACGCCGGCCGGGGCCAGCGAACGGGCGCCAGCCAAGCGCAGCGACGGGAAGATGGCGTTGAGCAACTGCGCGTGATCGGACCGGAGTTCGGCCAGGCGTGCCGGTGACACCCGGGGCAGGTACGGGTCCAGCGCATCCACCATCGCCGCCATCGGCACGTCCGAACCGGGCACCGGAGCTCGGCCGGCGAGCACCTGCACCCGGTGTCCTCGCGCCACCACGGCGACCTGGTCGAGCAGCCTGCTCTTGCCGATTCCCGGCTCGCCCGCCACTTCGACGATCCGCCCTTCGCCGTCGAGCAGAGCGGTCACGGCCGCCGCCAGCGTCTCGGTCTCCCGCTCCCGGCCCACCAGTGGCCGGCGGTGGCGATCGACTGCGGTTGACCGGCCGGGCGGACGGGGCAGCAACGCCCACCCCGGATTCCGCTGCTGGTCACCTTGATCGCCCAGCGGGCGTTGCCGAGTCACCATCCGGCAGCGACCACGGCGACCAGGTCCCGCTTGTGGGTGACGGAGACGGTCACGTGGGTGATCGAGGCCGACCGTGCTGCCTGGGCGGCGCTGCCCCGCAACGTGACGTGGGGCGCCCCGCCGGAGCGGCGCAGCAACGCGATGTCCCGGGGAGCGACCCCCTCGAACAGGCCGGTGCCCAGGACCTTGAGCACCGCTTCCTTCGCGGCGAACCGTCCCGCCAGGTACTCCCGGCGTCGGCTGTCGCCGAGCGTCTCCGCCTGGGCCAGTTCCTCGGCAGCGAAGACGTACCGGACGAACCAGCCCCGGCGCAGCAGCCGGTCCAGTTCGTCTACGGCGACCAGATCAATGCCGAGCCGCACCGTCGACCGCCCGCTGCGCCACCGGCTGCGGAGCCGCCTGGCCCCGCAGCAGGCTCTGGAAGACCGCCATGGCGTGTAGGTTCGTCGTGCCCTCCATCAGCTCGAATGCCCGCACGTCGCGGTAGGTCTTCTCGACCCAGGGATGCTCAATCAGGCAGGCGGGGCCCAACAGCTCGGCCACCAGCCGGGTGGCGTCCTCGGCGATCCGCGCCGCGCGCGCCTTGACCGCGCCGATACCGGCCACGTCGACCACGCCGGCGTCGATGCCGGCGGCCACCGCGTACGTCCGATGCCGGACCGCGGCGACGCGGTCCAGAATGCCGTCGAGTCGGTGCCGGTCCCACCGCGCCAGCGTCGAGCGGTGCGTGCGCAGATAGTCGCAGGCGGCCTGGGCACAGCCGATCGCCATCGCCGCGATGCCGGGGCGGAACCGGTAGAGGATGTACGTAGCGCCGTAGAGCCCTCGTCGGCTGGGGGACCGATGCGCGCCGAGCAGGTCCTCCGGGGCCACCACGACGTCCTGGAAACGCAACCGGCTGATCCGTGCGCCGCGCAGGCCGACGGTGGGCAGCAGTTCGCCGCTGAACCCTGGCGCGCTGGTGTCCAGCAGCACGGCCTCGATTCCCCATGGCCCGGGTGCTCGCCGGCAGAACACCACACCGATCTGGGCGCGTGCGCCGTTGCCGATGTAGCACTTCACCCCGTTGAGCAGCCAGCCGCCATTCGGTGCCGGGGCCAGCGTTGTTTCCAGCTCCGCTGCAGCCGAGCCCTTGGCCGGCTCGGTCAGGGCGAAGAACGTGTGGGTGGGAGCGGCAGCCAGCCGGCCGAAGTAGCGCTGCCGCTGCTGCTCGTCGGCCAGCGCCTGGACGACCCCGCCGGACAGCGACGGCCCGGGGGAGGCCAGGATCACGTTGGGATCGCCGTAGGCCACCTGCTCCGTGGCGACCACCTGGCCGAGGACGGTGCTGCTCGCTTCCACCAGCGGCGCCGGGAACTCTCCCGTCGAGCGGTACGGCGGCGGCAGCATCCCCTGAACGGGAAAGCGCACCTCCGGCTCGTCGAGGAATTCGGTGATGGCGTCCGGATCCTGGTCCAGCCGCTGCCCGATCGTGCGCAGCCGACCAATCATCGACGCGCAGTAGCCGGCCAGCTCTCGCGTGCGTTCGTCGAGTAGGTCCGTTCCCGCTGACGGTGCGGCCTCGCGAAGCTCAGTCATCGGCGTTCTCCGTATCGGGGTGCAGGTAGACGTTGCCGACCACCTCGGCGAGGTGCAGGTCACCGGCAGGTCCGTCGGCGAGGAAGCCGCTGGCGCCCAGCAACCGCAGCAGGTCCCGGCCGATATCGACCAGGCGCAGGTGACAGCGCCACCGGGCGTACCGGTCGGTGTGCCGGCGTACCTCGGGAACGAACGCGTCCTCGGCCAGCCGCAGCGCGATGTCGGCCAGTTGACCGACGACGAGCTGCTTGGCCAGCAGCGTGGTGTCCCCTGAGGTACGGCCTTCGAGGTGACGCAGTGCGTGGCTGAGGGTGGTGTCCAGCAGCTCGCGGTGCGCCGGCAGCAGGGCTGACGCGAAGCGGTCGGCGGCAGGCCCCTCACCGAAGGCGGACTCGGGAGTGGCCTCGGCGACGGCGAGGCCGAAACGGGTCAGCGGCCCGGGCGGCGCGTCGGGCAGAGCCACAGTGGAGGCGAGAACATGGCCGGTAGGAGACGCGACCAGCCGGCCGGCTGCCGCTCGACGGTGCAGCGCGTCCAGAACAAGCGGGTACGGCGTGCCCGCCGGGTTCGGTGACGCCGGGGGTGCGGGGTTCACAGTCGAGCCTCCCTGAGCTCGGGTGCACAGGTGTTGGTAAGTACGGCGAGTTGGCTGCGGCCGGTTCGCGGATCGGTGTCACACAGAACCAGGCTGGCGTAACGGTCGGCCCATTCGTCGTGGTGACGGGCCAGGTCCAGCCAGACGCTGGTGGAGTAGCCGCCGGGCTGGCAGCGGTGCACCGGCAGGCCGACCCCGCCGAGCTGATCGTCCGGCGGCCACGGACCGGCGACCAGCAGCGCCAGCCCGGGCGGCAGGCCGGGACGTTGATCGGCCAGCAGGTCACTCAGCGGTACGTCAACACCGGCCGCCCGGGCGGTGCGGAAGCGGAAAGCGGACCTCGCGCCGGTGTCGTTGTCGGTGTCGGTGTCGAAGTAGAGCAAGACGGCGCTGTCCAACAGGGGGGTGTCGTGCACCAGCGGATCCCGATACGGCAGCGTGGTCTGCTCGCAGACGAACAGGGCCAGGCTGGCTGCCTTGCCGGACCGGGCGTATGCGTCGGCGACCCGCAACGCGGTGAACGGTGCCCGTAGGCCCTGCTCGGAGAGCGCGAAACTGCGGCTGCGCCCGCCGAACAGAGCGTTCAGCCGGGTGGTGACGGTCTTGAGGGGATAGCGGTCGGGCAGGCCGTAGGCCAGGATCAGCAGGTCGGGAGTTCCGAACGGGCTGGGGCAGCGCTCCATCAACTCCTCGGCCATCTCGCGGAACCCGATGTTGCGGGACTGTTTCATCAGGTCCTCGTCGACCTCGATTCCGTACGGCGCGAGCAGATCCCGTTGGTAGGCCAACAGCGCCTGGTCACGTTCGTACGGGTTGCCGTCGGGACGTACGAGGGCTGCCGCGCCGCGCAGGGTCAGGGACATCGCCACGTCTCCATGGTGGGCGGTGGGCGTGGCGGTCAGGAACTCACCTTGCGGGCACGCTCCAGGAAGTCGGTCAGCGTGCCCACCGTGCGGAAGTCGTCCATGTTCAGGTTTTCCGGGTCCACCTCGATGCCGATGTTGTCCTCCAGCGCCATGAGTAGTTCGAGGATGGCGGTGGAGTCGAGGTGCATGTCCTCGAAGAGCCGGGTGCCTTCGGACAGCGGGCCGGAGTCACGCATCAGCACCTCGGTCAGCGCGGCCTGGATGCTCTCGACGATCTCGTTACGTTCCATGGGTTCTTCCTCTCGGGATACCCGGTCCGCAGACCGGGTGACACGGCGTGGACTGCTTGAGCCGGCGGCGGTCACATCGACGGCTACGGGACGGGATCAGGTGGCCGCCGGTCCGGCGGACACCGGGATGGACGGCGGCTCCGGCACCGTCGGCACGGCAGCAGCCGACGGTCGGTCCGGCAGCGCCGGAGTGCCCGGGACCGGCGCGGCGGGAACGACGAGATTCTGCGGCCGGAGCAGGTCCTCCACGGTGTCCGCCCGGCGGACCAGGTGCGCTACGCCGTCGAGCACGAGCACCTCCGACGGATGGCCGTGACTGAGAAAGTGCACCGGCGAGGCGCTGGGTCCGTACGCGCCGGAGCGTTCGACGCCGATCAGGTCGCCCGGGCGGACCTCGGGCAGCGGCACCTTCTTGCCGACGACGTCGTTGGGTGTGCAGAGCGGTCCGGTGACCGTGTAGTCCCGCGCGGGCGGGTCGGTGGGTCGGCTCAGCGACCGGATGGGAAAGTTCCGTTTGACGAAGCTGCCGATACCGACCGCCGCCATGTGGTGATTGGTGCCGCCGTCGGCGACGACGAACCACTCGCCTCGCGACGCTTTCACGTAGCGCGCGCGGATCACGTAGGTCCCCGCCCCGCCGACCAGGTAGCGGCCCAGCTCGGTGATGATCCGGGTGCGGGGGTGCTCATCGTGAAACCGCGCCACGGCGGAATTGACGCCGTCGGCCACCGCCTCGATGTCGAGGGGGGACTCGTTGTCGAAGTAGGGGACGCCGAAGCCGCCGCCGACGTCGACGACGTCCAGCCGCAGGTCCAGCGCGGTGGCGAGGTCCGCCGCGGCGGTGAGTACGCTGCGGGTGTTGTGCGCGATGTCAGCGGCGTCGAGGATGCGCGTGCCCATGTAGGCATGCAGGCCGATCACCCGTACGTGGCGCAGCGCCCGCAGGGCCGGGCCGGCCTCGGCGACCAGTTCCTGATCGATGCCGAACTGCCGCGGTTTGCCCCCCATGGCCAGCCGCGATCCCTTGGTGACGAACGCCGGGTTGACCCGCAGCATGACCCGTACCGCCTCGCCTGCGGCGCGGGGCAGCGCACCCGCCATCGCGTCGACGGCGTGGACCTCCTCGATCGATTCGCACACGATCGCGCCGATGCCCTGCTCGATACAGGCGGCCAGCTCCGCCGCCGACTTGCCTGGGCCGAGGAAGATGATTTCCCGCGCCGGCACCCCGGCCCGGCGAGCCGTCACCAGTTCGGCCAGGGACGAGACCTCGGCGCCAGCGCCCAGGGAATGCAGCAACGAACAGATGCTGATGTTGGGGTTGGCCTTGAGCGAGTAGTAGATCTCGACCGACGTGTCGAGCAGACCGCGAAGCTGCCGGTACGTCTCGCGGATGACCTCACCGTCGTAGAGGTACAGCGGGGTGCCGTACCGGTCGGCCAGTTCGGCGACGGGCACGCCCTGGACGGTGTGGCCTTCGATGGCCGGCTCAGTCATGGCTCTCCTCCGGAACGGACAGGGTGGCGACGGCGGCCCGCACCGCGCGGTCGAGGTGGCTGAGCCGGTCGCGGTCTGCGGCCACCAGCAGGGCGTACAGTCGGCCGTCGAACGGATCCGCCGGGCTGCCGGCGCCGACGGGCAGCAGCGCGTTGGCGTTGGCGGTGGCGAAGCAGGTGACCAGCACCTGCTCAGTGTTCCGGGCGGCGCTCACCGTGGTCAGTGCCTGACGTACGGCGTCGAACTCCAGGGACGCGGCGAGCCGCAGAGGGTAATGCCGGGCTAGCGCGACCGCCCCGGGTGGCTGGCACAACTCGGTGACCCCGCCCTGGTAAGTGGACATGTTCAGCCGTGCGTTGATCTCCAGCACCGGGTAGACCGTCTCGTCGGCGCCAACGATGGCGTCCACACCCACCACGCCGTGGTAACCATCGGCGTGCAGCCGGGACGCGACCTCACTGGCGGCGTACTCGATCTGCCGGTACTGATCGGCGCTCAACTCGGCCGGCATCAGGTGGCCCTGGTGTACACCCTGCGCGGTGAGCGCCTGCTTGACGAAGTCGAGCCCGGCCCGCCCGTCCCGCGCGATGGTGACCTGGTAGTTGAGGTCGCACCGCTTGGGCAACCACTCCTCGACGACCACGTGGATCCGGTCGTCGCCGGTGCGGGCGGCCCGACGGTCCACCATGCGCAACAACTGCGCCGCCCGCCCGGGGTTCTCCAGCACCAGCAGTCCCTTGCCGGAGACGCCGTAGGCATCCTTGACGACCAGCGGCTCCCCCGACTCCAACCGGAGCCGGTATTGGGCCAGCACGTCGGCCAGTTCCTGCCGGGTTTCGCAGCATGCTCCGGGCACCGGCCGCAGGCCGGCTGCCTCGGCCAGTCGTCGACCGTAGATCTTGCTGTTTACCTGCTCTACCACTGTGGAGTCCGGTGTGGCGAGGCGGAGACCGCAGCGGCGGGCCAGCTCTTCCTCGTCCGCGGTGGTTCCCATGGGAAGGACACGGGCGCCGGCCGCACCGAGCCGGCGCAGCCGATCGAGCAGGACCGGCGAGTCGAGCGCGTTCGCGGTGGTGGAGCGCTCGGGTCGGCTGTTCTCGGGCACCAGCACGTCTGGCAACGCCAGGCCCTGTTGCGTCAGGTAGTCCCGGTAGTCGGGGTCGAGTGGACGGCTGAGCACGATCGCATCGCCCGTCCCGGCGAGCAGCACGCCCAACTCCTCCATCGCGGCGACCAGCGGACGGGTGGCACCCGCCGGCGGCGCCGGCAGCCCCACGTGGCCTCGGGCCCACTGCGCCTCGGCCTCGAAATTGCACAACAGCACCAGCGGCGTGTCCGCCGAGCCGGTCAGGGCCCGCTTCAGCGTGCGTAGGTATCGGGTGGACATGCTCAACTCCCTGCGCATTCGACGACCATGGCGGAGTAGGTGGCGCCCAGGCCGACGGCGGTCACCAGGTAGCGGCCTCCCTCGATCAGTGCGCCACGTTCGGCGAGCGTCGCGAGGTTGAGGAAAGGGTCCGAACAGGAGCAGTGCGAATATTCGCCGACGTTGTCGAGGAAGACACGGTCCCGATCCAACCCGAGCGTGGCGCAGATGGTGACCCAGGAGGAGACGTTGACGTTGTGGGGGATGACCATGGTGATGTCGTCCAGTTCCAGCGCGGCGGCGTCCAGCGCCTCCCGGATCACCTCTGCCAGGTAGGTGTGGTAGGTGCTGCCGAAGCGGTGCAGTGCCTCCCCGGCGAGTTGGTACCCGTCGAAGAACTCACCCACGGTGCGTGAGGCGTACGACAGCACCCGGGTGCCCGCACCGCCAAGGCCGATCAGGCAGGCGGAGGATGCCTCGCCGATGATCGAGGTGTTCCAGAGCACCTGGATCGCCCTGGTGAACGGCTGTTCGCCGGTGAGCACCAGCGCGAGCGCGTCCGGCTCACCGTCGGCGCGTAGCAGCTCGCCGGCGACCTCGACGGCGAGCAAGCCGCTGGCGCAGGCGTGCTGGGTCACCGCGAACGCCTCGGCGTTGGTGAGGCCGAGGCGTTCACGCAGCCCGTCCGCCGCGATCAGACTGGTCGGGGTGAGGTCCTGCGCGGTGTGCGCGAAGATCAGGTAGCGGATGCGGTCGCGTTCGTCGACGCTAGCCAGCAGGGCCTCGGCGGGCGGACGGACCAGGTCGAAGAGCCCGAGGTCGGGGTCGATGCGCAATCGGTCCAGCCCGCGGATTCGGCGAAACAGCCGGGTCTGGTAGCGGTTGAGCCCCAGCCCTGTCGCGATCTCCTCCACCGTGACCGAGCGCTCCGGCGCGTATGCCTCCATCCGACGCAGTACGACATCGGACCGGATCGGTGCCAGCGAGGTCATAGAGCATCTCTCCGATCTTTCTGATCGTCAGACGTCACTACGTTAAAAGCCGATCATGGCGCTAGCAATGGGGTAATCCCCAGGATCCCGAGGGCTGAGAAAAGCAAAGAAGAAAAGATTGAAGCGTTCGATAGTCATTCATGACAGACAATACGAGAGCTTGCCGGCAATTCGTCGCCAAACCCTCGGTAATCCATACCGAACGGGACGTACGGGCCGGGTTGACTCCCGGGGGCGGCTAACAATGGGGTTTTCCCGACTACCGACAACGGTGCCGTGCGGGCGAGGGTGGGGCGGCAGTGACGTGGACCCGCCGACGCACGGGAGGCACGATGTCCAGTCCCACGCTGGCCGACCGGATGGAGATCGCGTATGCCGGCCTCCGAGCCGGTGAAGGGCCTCTCACCTGCGGTCAGAGAAACACCTGGCAGTGGATGCGGGCAGACGTGTCCAACCCGATGGCCACGCTTCAGTGGAAGCTGCCACTACCAT
Source organism: Solwaraspora sp. WMMB762 (assembly GCF_049179115.1). NCBI lineage: Bacteria > Bacillati > Actinomycetota > Actinomycetes > Micromonosporales > Micromonosporaceae > Solwaraspora > Solwaraspora sp. WMMB762. The sequence continues at coordinate 4,294,519 of NZ_JBMHMD010000001.1, read as the reverse complement.
CCGGCACCCTCGCAGTGGACGTGGTGGATGCCTTCGCCATCCTCCTCGCCCGGCACGAGTCGCTGCGTACGACATTCCACGAAATCGATGGGGAGATGCGTCAACGCGTCCTGCTCAGCGGGGTGCTCGCGGCCGAAATCTACCAGGTCAATACCTCTGTCGACCCGAATGTGGCATCTCAGGGGATGATTGATCGGCTCCGCGAGAAGCCCTTCGACTTGGCCAACGAACTGCCCGTACGTTTGGCGATGGCACTGTCTGGAGATAAGGTGGTTTCGGTTGTTGCGATCTATTCCCACATGGCAGTCGATTATGGAAGTATGGCCATTCTGGGCCGGGAGTTCGCCGAGCTGATCGGCACCGCCGGCAACCGCTCGGTCGGGGCAGCCCGACACCAGCCGCTCGACCAGGCGGCTGAGGAGGCCTCGCCGCGCGGGCGGCGCCGGGCCGACGCGGCCCTGCGGTACTGGACCGGGCACCTGCGCCAGGCGCCCCAGTGTCTGATGGCGTTGCCGCCGACCGGCGGCAGGGAGGACGGCCCAGCCAGCGCAGCCCTGCGCTCTCCCTCTGCCGCTGCCGCCCTCGACCGGATCGCCGCGCGGACCCAGGCCGGACCCGTGGCCGCCGTGCTGGCCGCGTTCTCGGCCGTGGTCTCGGTGCGAGTCGACCAGTCCCGCTGTGTGTTTGCCTCGCTGTCGAGCAACCGGTTCACCGCCCGTCTGCGCGACTACGTCGGCACGCTGGCCCAGGACGGCCTCGTGGTGGTGGACGTGGCCGGACCGAACTTCGACGACCTGGTCCGGCGGACCGGTGCGGCCATGCTGCGAGCCAACCGCAACAGCATTTTCGACGTGGCCGATCTGGTGACACAGGCCGTCAAGATCAACAAGGAACAGGGCATGGACTTCAGCCGGGACTGCGTCTTCAACAACATCAGCGCCCACCTGCCCCCGGGTGCCGGCGAGGCGGCCAATGTCCAGTTGCCGGCGTTGGATCCCCCCGACCTGCGCTGGTCGCCCATGTCCGGGGCCGGCGAAAGCAGCCTCACCTGGACGCCGACGCCGCCCTTTCCCAACCGCCTCGTGCTCCAACTGATCAGCGTCCAGCCGGCCGTCGTGCTCGGTCTCAGCACGGGCGACGCCCGACACGTACCCCGGTCCGAAATCGCCGGACTGCTGCGGGGGATGGAACGTGTCCTCGTCGCCGCCGGTGCCGGGCAGGTGTGTCTGGCGGACGTACCCGAACTCAGTGGGCTGACCCCGGTGCCCCGCGACAGCGACTGGGTCCGGGTGGGAGTCAGTTGGGTGCAGCTCAGCGGAGTCCAGGCACTGCTACGCGAGGCACTGGAAACCCCGGCCTACGCGAGCGCCGAACCGGACGGTGACGGGCACCTGCTCACCGCCCACCTCGTCGCCGCCAACGGGGTTCGGACCCCGCGCCAGGCGCATGCGGCGTGCATGGCTCGCCTCGGCGGCCGGTACGCCGTGGTCGCCCCGCACCGCTACGTCCTGCACGACTCGGCTCCGGCCGACCTCACCGACCTGGCGGCCTGGCGTACCCGGCCGGTGCTGGCCAGCGGTGACGGCCGCGCATCCACGGAGGTTGACCAATGACCGCCCCGAGCGAGACCGTCCGGACCGTCCGCCTGCGGGTCGACGGCAACCGCGAGGCTCAGGGCCCGCTGACCCTGGGCCAGGCCAACACGTTGCAATGGATCTCCGCCCTCTCCGACGACCATTTCCTCAGCCTGGTTCAGTGGATCTTCACCGTGCCGGCGGGGACCTCACTGGAGCGTGCCTGCGCCGCCCTTACCGCGCTGGTTCGTCGGTACGAGTCGCTGCGAACTACGTACCACGACGGGCCGGACGGTCCGATGCAGCGTGTGGCGGGCACCGTCGAACTGTCAATCGAGGTACACCAGCGGCCGGCCCAACCCGACAGGACGGCGCTGTCCCGGGAGTTGATCGGTCGGCTGCGCGAGCGCCCGTTCGACCTGTCCAGGGATCTTCCACTGCGGTTCGCCGTGGCGGTCGAGGGGGATCTGGTGCACGCGGCGGTCGCGGTCTATTCGCACATGGCCGCCGACTACGTGAGCTTGACAGTGCTGGGCGAGCGCTTCACCGGGCTGCTCGCCGGGTCCGCGACCGACGAGGACGAGCCACCCCACCAGCCGCTGGACCGGGCCGCGCGGGAACGGTCGCCGCAGGGCCTGCGGCAGGCCGACGCGGCGCTGCGGTACTGGTCGAGCATCCTGCGGCGCCGCCCCCGCTGCGTGCTGCCCCTGCGCGCCGCAGGTGCCGAGTCGTCGGCGCAGGACGGCGGCGCGACGACGCTCGCACCGCGCAGCGCGGACCTCTACTCGCCACGGGCGGCCGCCGCGCTGGACCGGATCACGGCACGTACCGGTGCAAGCCGGGCCATGGCGGTGATCGCCGCGCTCGCCGCAGTGCTCGCCACCCGGTGCGGCCAGCGGCACGTGGTGCTCTATTCCCCCGCCGCCAACCGGCTCGGCATGCGGCCCCGCGACTATGTCGGCACCGTGGCGCAGGACGGTCTGATCAGCGTTGAGGTCGACCAGCCGGACTACGACGCGCTGGTGCGGCACACCGGAACCGCGCTGTTGCGAGCCAACCGGAACAGCGTCTTCGACGCCGACGCGCTGCAGCGGGAGCATGACCGCATCGCACACGAGCGGGGCATGCCGATGATTCGTGACGGCGTCTTCAACAACATCTCCGGCAACGCCCCGCCGGACCTGCCGAAGGTATCCACAGCAGAGACCTTCATCGACTGGTGGACACCGACCGGTTTCACCAATCTGCTCCTGTTTCACCTGGTACGGACCGAGCAGGCGCTGATCCTGGAACTCATCACCGGTGACAACCGACACCTCCCCGACGCGGAAATGGAGGCGCTGCTGCTCGGCACCGAGCGGGTACTCGCCACGGCGGCCACCGGCAACGTCCCACTGGACGACGTCGGCGACATCGCGGGCATCGAACCGTTCGCCCGCGACGGCGACTGGCACTTCGTCGACCACAGTTGGATCCAGCTCAGCGAGGTCAACCGGGTGCTGCGGGCGGCGCTAACCGGACCTGCCCGGGCCTTCGTGGTCGGCGGGGACGAGCCCGACGGCACGACGATCATCGCCCACCTGGCGGCTGCGGACGGGATCACCGACCCCGCGCAGGCACACCTGGCCTGCCTGCGACGGCTCGCCGACTCATACACGGCGATCACTCCACACCGCTACGTCCTGCACCCGGGCGCCCCCGCCGATCCGGCCAATCCGCAGGCGTGGCGCGAGCTGCCAGTGCTGGCCGAGGGCAACGGCCGGTCCGCGGCGGCGGGAAGCGAGGCAGGGACATGACCATCATCGAGGCGAACGGGCTTACCCGTACGTTCCGGGCCGGCCGGCAGAGCGTCGCGGCGGTCCGAGGGGTCGACCTGCGGGTCGAGCCCGGCGAGATCGTCGGATTCCTCGGGCCCAACGGTGCCGGCAAGACCACCACCCTGCGGATGCTCACCACGCTGCTGCGCCCAACCAGCGGCACGGCCCGCATCGTCGGCGCGGATCTGGCCACAGCCCCTCGCGAAGTACGCCGCCGGATCGGGTACGTGGCCCAGTACGGCGGTACCGACCCCAACGCCCTGGTGGAGGAGGAACTGTTCCTACAGGCGCGCCTCTACCGGATCGCCGCCGCCCCGGCGCGACGCCGGGTGGCCGCCCTGCTCGAACAGTTGGACCTCGGCGGGCTGGGTGCCCGGTCGGTCGGCTCGCTGTCCGGCGGACAACGTCGCCGCCTGGACATCGCGCTGGGCCTGGTCCACGATCCGCAGCTCGTCTTCCTCGACGAACCCACCGCCGGCCTTGACCCGCACAGCCGCAACAACCTGTGGGAGCACACCCGCCGGCTACGCGACGACAACGGCACCACCGTCTTCCTGACCACCCACTACCTCGACGAGGCCGACGCGCTCTGCGACCGGATCCTCGTGATCGACCACGGGCGGATCGTCGCCGAGGACACCCCCGCGAACCTCAAGCGTCAGTTGGCCGCGGACATGCTGACCGTGGAGGTGACCGGTGATCCGGACGCCGGCCAGCGGCTCCTGGCCGGGTTGCCGGGCGTCCGACAGGCAGCGGTGACGAGCGCGGGCGATATCCAGATCATCCTGGCCGACGGCGAGCACGGGATCACCGACGTGATCACCACCCTGTCCGGCGCTGGCTTCAACGTCCGTGCCCTGCAACTGGCACGTCCCAGCCTGGACGACGTTTTCCTCAGCCTGACCGGCCGGGAACTGCGCGACGACCCGCAGGGCCGGCCTTCACCCATCCCGACCGCCGAGGGGGCGGATCATGTCCCTGCTCGTTGACATCATCCTGGTGTTCCAGCGCCACCTGCGCATCTCCCTGCGCAACCCGCTGTGGATCGCCATCGGGCTCTCCCAGCCGATAGCCTTTCTGGTGCTCTACGGCCCGTTGATGACCAGCACCCTGTCGATCACCGGCGTCGCGCCGGAACGCGCCTGGCAGACGTACGTGCCGGGGGTGCTCGTGCAGCTCTGCCTTTTCGGCTCCGCCTTCGTCGGGTTCGGTGTGATCGCCGAATGGCGCGGTGGGGTGATCGAGCGATTGCGGGTCACTCCGGTGAGCCGGGCGGCGTTGCTGCTCGGCCGGGTGCTGCGGGACGTCGCGCTGCTGGTGGTCCAGGCGGTGCTGCTGATCGTGGTGGCGCTGCCGCTGGGTCTGCGCGCGTCAGTACCGGGGGTACTGGCGGCTCTCGGCGTGGTCACACTGCTGTCGCTGGGCCTGGCCTGCTTGTCCTGCGCTCTCGCGCTGACCGTGAAGAGCGAGGACACGCTGGGGCCTACGCTCAACACCGGCCTGATGCCGCTGCTGCTGCTGTCCGGGGTGCTGCTGCCGATGTCGTTCGCCCCCCGCTGGCTGGACCTGGTCTCCCGGCTCACCCCGTTCCGGTACATCGTGGACGGGATGCGCAGCGCGTTTCAGGGCGAGGTGTTCAGCCTGACCGTACTCTCGACGGTCCTGGTCGCCCTGGCGATCAGCGTCCTGTCGGTGCTGCTCGGCGTACGGACCTATCTGCGGCTGGGTGCCTGATCCGGTCCTGAAAGTCGGCGGTTCCAGATCCCAGACCCCTACTGATCTCGCGCGCCCGGAGGGACTCGAACCCCTAACCTTTCGATCCGTAGGGTCGCCCGGTCCAGGCGCAGGACCTGCGCATCAGCGGTCCCGGCCCGCCAGCTCGAGCACGGGTACCCGGGATACCCGGAACGCGGGCCACGCCGCGGCTGCGACGCCGGCTGCGACCGCGACGACGAGCGTTGCCGCGAGGCGGGACCACGGTACGACGACGGACGGGATCTCCGCGCCACCGGCGACGTCGATCAGCGCCCAGCCGAAGCCGACAGCGACGGCGATACCGATCGATGCTGCCACGAACGACAGGAGCGCCACCTCGAGCCGCACGATCCGACGCAACTCGCGGCGAGTCGCGCCGACCGCTCGCAGCAGCCCGAGCTCCCCGGAGCGTTCATGGATCGCGAGCGCCGTGGTGTTGGCGACCCCGAGCAGCGCGATGAAGCCCGCGAGGAGGAGCATCCCGTCGATGAAGTTCCGGAACGCGGCGATTCCGCTCCCGCTGCTGGCGACGTGTTCCGCCCGAGTTTCGAAGAACGACCCGGGCGTGGCTCGGACCAGCGCCCGCACGTCCTCGTCGGCGTCTGCGACCGCTCCGTCGGCGAGGTCGACGAACAACCGAGCGTCGAGCAGGCGACCGACCAGGGTGTCGAGTGTCCGACGGTCGACGAAGTACAGAGGGGCCTCGAAACCGCCGGTGCTCCTCGCGACCACGGCGACGATCGGCGCCTCGAGTGTCGAGCGTTCGAACTCGATCACTAGGGTGCCGCCGAGCAGCGTCGGGTCGTCGCCGACCACGGCCACGCCTCCCTCGCTCAGGTCGGCGAGGTCGCCGGCGATCGGGTCGAGGTCGAACGTGGTGGGCAGTGCCGTCGGGTCGATGCCGCCGATCGCCTCGGCTTTGCCTGCCACGATTCCTTCGGTGACGGACAGCGCAGCGACTGCGTCGACGTCGGGCAGCGCTGCGATCCGGCCGGCCAGGGTGGGGTCGATCGTCGGGAAGTCGGCCGTCGCCGACGTGACCACCACGTCCGCCTGCAGTCCGTCCCGAACGTCTGTCCCGACCGCGCTCGTCAGCGAGCTCGCGAAGACCGCGAACATCGTCACCATCGCGGTGCCGAGCATGAGCGCGAGCGCCGTCGACGCCGATCGACGAGGGCTCGCGGCCAGGTTGCCCGCTGCGATCGAGCCACCCACACCGGCGACGCGGCGGGCCACCCGAGCGCCCCCACGCGCTGCGGCGGTCACGATCGCCGGGCCGCACAGCACGAGCGCCGGGACGATGAACGCGACGAGCATGACCCACGTGGGGCTCGAGCGCACCACAGCGACAACTCCTCCAGCGATCGCCGCCGCGGCGAGCAGGAGCCCGCTCGCGGTTCGCGCCGGGCTCACGAGCCGGGGTTCCGCCGCGCTCTCGCGCAGCGCCTCGATCGGCGGCGTCGCCGCCGCGCGGCGAGCCGGGATCCATGCCGAAAGGATCGTCGCGCCGATACCGACGGTCGCGGCGACCGCGATCGAGGCGGTGTTCACGATCGACGGCCCGGTGAGCAACGTGACCCCGGAGAGTCCGACGAGCCAGCGCAGCGCACCCACTCCCGCGACACCGCACACGAGGCCGGCGAGCGTGGCGATCGTCCCGACGAGCGCCGCCTCGATCACCACTGCGCCGAGCAGTTGGCGTCGTTGCGCACCGATCGCCCGCAGCAGCCCCGACTCCCGCCTGCGGCGGGCAACGGTGAGCGCGAACGTGTTGAAGATGATCGTCACACCGATCAACACCGCGACCACGGCGAAGGCCAGAAGGAACACGGTCAGGAACTGCAGCGGTGACGTCGCGGCGTCCTGCATCGTCCGGATGTGGTCGGGCCCGTCGATGACCTCGGCATCAGTCAGCGCTGACAATCGGTCGAGCACCTCGGCGCGGTCAGCGCCCTCCGCGACGTTGACGAGCACCTCCGTCGGCGCCGCGGCGTCGAGCCAGGTGGACACCGCTGCGTCGGGCAACAGCACCGTTCGCTGCAGCGGCGCCGCGTCCGCCGACGCGAACGTCGCGACACCGGTGATCGTCGCGTCGTGTATACCCGTCGTGGTCAGGATCTGTACGACGTCGCCCGGAGCCAGGTCTGCGTCACCGGCGAGGGACCGATCGATCACGATATCGCCGACCTCGATCGGTGGTCGCCCGCTCGTGAGCCGGAAGGGATTGAGCGTCGGGTCGGCGACCCAGTTGCGACCGATGTCGCTCGCCGTGCCGGTTCCGACTGACGATCCGTCGACGACCAGCTTCGCGAATCCGACCCATTGCGAGGCGGCCCCGTCGACGCCATCGACCGTAGCCACGTGTTCGGTGATGTCGGGATCCAGCGATCGCCGAACCGGCCTTTCGGGATCTCCCGGCCCTCCGCCGGGCTCGCCGAGGACGACGCCCTGCACCACGGCGTCCGTCCCGGCCAACGCTTCGGCGATGTCCTCGGCCGCTCGGCCACGCATCGAGTCGGACAGCACCAGCGTCGCGACGAGGAACGCCACCGACAGCGTGATCGCCGTGCCGGTCAGCAGGAACCGACCTCGACTCGCGAACACGCTTCGAGCCGCACTCCGCATCATCATCTGGCTCATCGCGCCAGACCCTTCATCACGTCGATCACCGAATCGGCCGACGGGTGATCCATCACGTCGTGCACTCGGCCGTCGACGACGAACACGACGTGGTCCGCCCAGGCAGCGGCGTTGGGATCGTGTGTGACCATCACGATCGACTGCTGATGCAGGTCTACTGCTGATCGCAGGAATCCGAGGATCTCCTGGCCGGACCGGGTGTCGAGATTGCCGGTGGGCTCGTCGGCGAAAATCACCTGAGGCTGGGCGACCAGCGCTCGGGCGACGGCGACTCGTTGTTGCTGCCCACCCGAGAGCTCCGTCGGCCGATGACGCATGCGATCACCGAGGCGCAGCAGCGACACGACCTGATCGAGCACCGCGGCACTCGGCCGGCGCCCGGACAACGTCATCGGCAGGCAGATGTTCTCCTCGGCCGTGAGCGTAGCCACGAGATTGAACGCCTGGAACACGAACCCGATCCGTTCTCGGCGAAGCCTGGTCAACTCGCGATCGTGAAGGGTCGACAAATCGGTGTTGCCGACGAATGCGCGGCCCGACGTCAGTTGATCCAGCCCGGCGGCGCAGTGCATCATCGTCGACTTTCCCGAACCCGACGGGCCCATCACAGCCGTGAACTTCCCGGTGGGGAACGCGATGGTGACGTCGTCGAGCGCGACGACGGCCGACCGGCCGGAGCCGTACCGCTTGACGGCACCGACGAGCGTGGCCGCAGCGTCATCAACACTGGCTGACAGCGCGCTCGCGGACTGCCGGTCGACGACCGTGGAATCTGAACGTGAGGACACGAGATCTCCGATGAGTGATTGGTCAGGGTTCACACGGTGCTCCGTGGAACCGGATACGGCGAGCGATCTGGGTTGGTAGCCGGCGCGTGCTGTCCCTGTTCACAGTGCCGGCGAGACGCCCTGCTCCATTCATACCGAGCGAACCTGAGGCGACCGTTAATGCGCAGCTCAGGCCGGTGGCCGAACCAGGTGCCCAGCGCATTCATCAGCGTGGTGGCGTCGGGTGACTGCCCGGTGGGGGCAAGGCCCAGGCGACAGAGCACCAGGTCCTGCTGGTGGTGGAGGTAAAGATTGCTCCGGTCACACAGACGTGTGGGAGTACGACGTCGAGCAGGCGAACCGTACGTCACTGGCTTTAACAGTCGTCTCAGGTTCGCTCGGTATGAAGTGGACATCGCCGGGCGACGCGGGTCTCGGCCTCGGCGGCATGGCCGAAGGCGCTGCTCTCCGGCGGCACGGTCAGCCCCGGCCCCGGCCCCGCACCGGACGGCGGCTGGATCGTGCACGCGACCCGGAAAGGCAGCCATTCATGATCACTGTGCTCGTGGTGGAGGACCAGCCGCTCCAGCGCTTCGGGTTCCGCATGCTGCTGGAGAGCACTCCCGACACCGAGGTCGTCGGCGAGGCCGAGAACGGCGCCGACGCCGTTCGGCGGGCCACTGAGCTGCATCCCGACGTGGTGTTGATGGACATCCGCATGCCGGGCGTCGACGGGATCGAGGCCACCCGGCGCATCGTCGCCGCCGGTGGACGTTCGCGGATCCTGATGCTCACGACATTCGACGTGGACCGGTACGCGTTCGCCGCGCTGCGGGCCGGGGCGAGCGGTTTCCTGCTCAAGGACACCCGCCCGGAGGAGCTGCTCGCCGGCATCCGGGCCGTCGCCGCCGGGGACGCGGTGATCGCGCCGGCGCTGACGCGGCGGCTGCTCGACGCGTTCGCCGACCGGCTCGACGATGACCTCTGCGGGCCCACGTGGGAAGATCCCCGGCTGGACTCGCTGACCGACCGGGAGCGCGAGATCCTCGTCGCCATCGGCCACGGCCTCACCAACGGCGAGATCGCGCAACGGTTCACGCTGTCGGAGTCGACGGTGAAGACCCACGTCGGGCGGGTCCTCGCCAAGATCGGCGCACGGGACCGGATCCAGGCCGTCACCCTCGCCTACGACCTGAGACTCGCCCGGCCGAATTAGCGCTTCATCTCGCGCGTCCGTCGAGGGCGCGGCCGTAGTTCCCAGCCACACCGCACCGCACCGCTCCGGGCGGGTCCGCTCTGCCGGGTCAAAGGAGGCGGCGTCAAGCGCGAATCATCGAGGCTATTGGACGTACGCGCGATGAAGGTGAAGTAGTACCGCGGTACCGCCTCCCTCCCGAGATTGACGACCGTGGTACGACGAGACACGACGGAATAGGTCCTAGAGTTCAAGCTACGAAGAGACCTGACAGTCCACGGGGAATTCGCAACGGGCGCCATGGCGCTGGTGACGGCGTTCGCTGCTGTCGTCGCCTGTGAGCGAAACCACCCCCGAATCTGGCGATACGACCAAAACCATATGGCGCACAAACTACGTTATAGGGCGTCCTCTGAGGGGCGCTTGAAGCACAACAGGATCAGGCTCGGTTCGGCCCAGATACTCCCAGAGGAGTACGCCTGCCTGTCGCTGGCGGATGGCGATCCGTGCGTTTTCGTTCACAGCTGAAGGCATCTCTCAACTAAAGGGACATGTCCTGAAGCACTCGCCACCACCTGACCTCTGGTCAGCAACGGGCCGGCCATGTCGCGCCACGCCCGCGCAACGTCAAACTCCGCGCGGAGCTGTCCTGACCTTTGAGGGTGAACTCCTCGGCCTGTTCCACGAACTCACCGACCCGCGCTACCTAAAACAGCAAAGGAGCACATGGCATGAGACCGATCGAAGAAGGCGGAGCGAAACCGTTGATGGGGCGTCGCAGCTTTATCACTCGCGCGGCTGCAATCGGCGCTGGCGTTGGATTATCCGGGACGGCACTCGCATCATGCACCGACGACAAGGAGGACTCGGAAACCTCGCTCAGCGAGAAAGACATCGCGCTTCGTGACCAAGATCTGAAGTTCATCGGCACGGAGGAAACCTTTTCGACTCCCATGTTGTTGCAGCTGAACTCCATCAATAAGGATCACATAGCGTTCCTTGAGGAAATTGGTCTTTCGGATCTGGGCGAGCGCCGGATCGGCGATATGGACGAGGGGGGACTCGATATTCAAATCCTCTCTGCCCATACGCCGTCCGTACAAAACGTCCCTGGGCAAAGGGGCATCGACCTTGCCTATCGTCTTAACCGGCAACTTGTGGACGGGCCAATCGCCAGTTATCCTGGCCGCTTCCAGGCTTTCGCCACCTTGCCCCTGCAGAGCCCGGAGGCGGCGGCGGACGAACTGGAACGCTCGGTTAAGCAAGACGGCTTCTTGGGTGCACTGACCAACGGACACATCGCGAAGAAGTATCTCGATCATCCCGATTTCGAGCCTGTGCTGGCACGTGCCGAAGCCCTCGACGTGCCGATCTACCTGCATCCCGGCTACCCAGCTGACGAGATCTTCCAGATCTACTACAGCACCACACGGTCCAAATACACGGAAGAGTACCAAGACTACATTTTCAGTGGGTCTGGATATGGCTGGCACCAGGAGGTGCTAACCCAATGCATCCGCATGATCGCGTACGGGGTTTTCGACAGATTCCCCAAACTGAAAGTCATCATCGGCCACATGGGCGAAGGTCTTCCCTTCTACTACGAGCGGATTATCGGAGACATGGGCGAGCCGACCGAAGACTCACTCGAGAAGCCCTTCGGGCAGTACTTTCAGGACAACTTCTGGTTCACAACCAGCGCATTCTTCCAAGACAATCTGCTCCATCTCTTGCTGAAATACATCAGCGTAGATCGGGTGATGTTTGCAACCGACTATCCCTTCGCAGGTATCAAAGAAGGGACCGACTGGTTCCGGGCAGTCGATCTTCCGCGTGAGGACAAGGAGAAGATCGCGTTCCGAAATGCCGAGAATCTGTTCGGTATCAAGGTCTGACGCATCGGGGCTTGATTGAGGTATCCCGCTTGTTCAACTGCGGTGACTTTGGTCGCTCCGTTATAGCTGATCCGGAATCGGTCCGGGTTTGCCGGCACTTCAGAGTTGCGGGTGCAGGTCGTTGCTGACATCGCCGGCGGGTTCAGTCCGTGCGGTTCTTGACACCTCCGCCGCCCGCACGTCCGTTAATCGTGGTCTCAGATTCGCTCGGTACGAAGTCGGCATCGAAGAGCGATGTAGCTCGTACCTGGGAGGCTGTTGATGGCAGTCGACGCGGCGCCGTCCGGGGAAGTGCCGCCCGGTCGGTCGGCCGGCCGGTGGGTGCCGCTGCTGGTGGTCGTCGCGGTCGGGCTCGGGTTCGGGCTGCTGGTGCTCCTCGTCCGGCTGCACCTCGAACCGGTGATGAGCGTCGACCGCGGTGTCGTCCGGGAGCTCAACGAGGTCGTGTCGCCCCGGTCGTATCTGGTGAACGCGCTCAACGGGATAACCCGGCTGGGCGGGCAGCCGGTCATGCTCTGGCTGGTCGGCGTCGCCGCGGTGCTACTGCTGGTGCGCCGGCGGTTTCACCTCACGGTCTACCTGCTGGCCACCGCCGCCGGTACGCTGCTGCTCGTCCCGTCGGTGAAGTCGCTGGTCGGCCGGCTGCGCCCAGTGGTGGAGGCGCCGGTGGCGGTCGCGCTCGGCAACAGCTTCCCGAGCGGGCACGCGCTCGGCTCGATGGTCGTCTACGGTGCCGTGCTGCTGGTGTTCCTGCCCGCAGTGCGCTACCGCAGGTTGTTCATCTCGGCGGTCGGGCTGATCGTGTTCGCCATCGGCGTCACCCGGATCGCGCTCGGCGTGCACTACCTGACCGATGTGCTGGCCGGCTGGCTGCTCGGCGTGCTGTGGCTGATTGCCACGGCGTACGCGTTCCGGGTGTGGCGGCGGGAGGCGGGACACCCGGTGGTGCCGCTCGACGAGGGCCTGGAGCCCACGGCCGCCGAGGCGATCAAGCCGGCGCCTGATTCCAGCCGCCCGATCCCGCACTGGTGGGTCAAGGCGACAGAGATCCTGACCGGCTGGGTGTTCACGTTCGGCATCCTGTACGTCGTCGGCTACCTGCTGAAGAACTACACCGAGAGCACCTGGCTGGGGCGTTTCGACGACGGCGTGGTCCGGTGGCTGCAGGCGTTCCGTACGCCCGCCCTGGACGACGTGAGCTGGGTGTGGAGCAAGGCCGGCGACACCCACGCCATTCTGGCCGTCTCGCTGGTCTTCTGCCCCATCGCGCTGGCCGTGTGGCGGCAGTGGCGACCAATGGTGTTCGTGGCGCTTACCATGGCCGGCGAGCTGACCTTGTTCCTGTGCACCGCGGCCGCTGTCCAGCGGGACCGCCCGCCGGCGGCGCAGCTCGACGACCCGATGCCCACGTCGTCGTTCCCGGCCGGGCACATCGCCGCCACGATGTGCATCTGGGTGGCGATCGCGGTTCTGGTCATGGGCCGGGTGCGCAGCCGGTGGCGCTGGCTCGCCGTGGTGCTCGCGGTGGTCATGCCGGCCGGCGTCGCGCTGTCCCGGATGTACCGTGGCATGCACCACCCGACCGACCTGCTCGGCGCCGCGATCCTGACCGCGCTCTGGGCCGGCCTGCTGTGGTGGGCGCTGCGGCCCAACGTGCGTGGGACGTCGTCCGCTGGCCGCTCAGCCTGGTGCTGATCGTGTTCGCGGTCGGCCTGCTGTTCGAGTAGGCGCCGCGCCGCATCCGGTCGGCGCTGTCCTGGTTGCTGTTCGGGGCGACGCTGGCCACCGCGCTGCGGTGGCTGGCGCTGGCCGGGTACGTCCGGGTCAACGACTGCTTCGGCGCCACGTACAGCCCGCTCACCGCGATCTCCGCCACCGGCGGTTCCCTGGTGTCCGACGCTTGCCCCGGTGTGAGCCGTTTGACCAGGCTGCCGCCGCGGTCCCTCAGCCAGCAGATGCAGTTTGCTGACCAGTCCTCCCGCGAGCGACCCAGCGCTTGGGCAGCCCGCGACTCGGCCGGGCTCAACCCTCTCTACGAGCCCCCGCAGCATGCCCGTACCGATTCAAGATCTGATCCCACTTCGCGCTGCGGTGACCCGGTCGGCGGACCTGCTGCGCGAGGGTCGTGGGCTCCTGCTCGACCTCGTCGATCCGGGTGGAGGTCGCGACGCCGTAGCCGCGTGTGCCGGGCAGGACCTCGACGTCACCGGGCTGGTGCGTGCGCTGGGCACCTGGTTCGGTCACCCGGTCTGAGCAGCGCATTAACGGTCGCCTCAGGTTCGCTCGGTACTTGTAGGTCTCAGAGAAAGCGGATGTGACCAGTATGTAGGGGGCTAGTGATGGTGGCTGTGACACAGGCCGTGCTCGATCACCCCTACCTGCTGCTCGGTTTCTTCGTGCTGATTGAAGGGCCGGCCGCGACGATCACTGCGGGCACCCTGGTCGGCGCCGGCGCTGCGGCGTTCTGGCCGATCTGGGTGATCGTCGCGCTGGCCGAGGTGGTGGGCGACAGCCTGCTCTACCTCGTCGGCCGGTCGGCCCGGCGGCCCTGGGTGGCGTCCCTGTTGAGCAGGCTCAAGGCGACGGCGCTGTTCGACCGGCTGGCCGGGATGTCACTCCCTCGGCTGGTGATCACCGCCAAGCTCGTTGACGTCTTCGCCCTCCCGGCGTTCGTGTCGGCGGGGCTCGTCGGGCTTCCGTACCGGAGATTCGCCGCCTGGGTGGGTGCCATCGCCGCCGTACGCGGCCTAGTGCTGATCGGTCTCGGTGCTCTGCTCGGTAGCCAGCTGTCCAACCTGCTCGCACTGCCCGGCGGGATCTTCCTGCTCACTGCGGCCGTCGCCGTGCCGGTCGCTGTCTTCCACCTCGTCATGAAGCGCTACCACCTACGGAAGGTAGCGCCACCCCCTACGAAAGGTAGTGGTCCCATGCGCATCCTCATCGGTGCCGACACCTACGCGCCGCACGTCAACGGGGCGGCCTACTTCGCCCAGCGTCTGGCCGTGGCACTGACCGCCCAGCACGAGGTGCACGTAGCCGCGCCGTCGACGGACACCCGCAGCCATGCCGGCATGTCCAACGACGGCGTCGTCGAGCACCGCGTGCGTTCCTTGCCGGTGCCGGGCCACTCACCTTTCCGGTTCTGCCCGCCACTGGGGCTGCGCGCGGCAGCCCGCCGGGTCCTGGACGAGGTCCAGCCCGACGTGGTGCACGTGCAGAGCCACTTCCCGCTGTGCCGGGCGCTGGTCGACGCGGCGCACGAGCGCGGCCTGTTCGTCATCGCCACCAACCACTTCATGCCCGAGAACCTGATCCACTATCTGCCCATCGGCAACGCCGGCCGCACGAGGGCGCACGAGTGGGCATGGCGCGACGCCGCCCGGGTGTTCGCCAAGGCAGAAATCGTCACGGCACCGACCCCGTACGCCGCGGCGCTCGCCGAGTTCTCCGGTGTCTCCGGGCCGGTCCTGCCCATTTCGTGCGGCATCGACCTCACCCGCTTCCGCGAGCAGGCGCCCGCGGCCGAGTTCCGTTGGGCCTACAGTCTCGCGCACAAGCCCACCATCACGTACGTGGGCCGACTCGACGCCGAGAAGAACCTCGACGTCGTGATGCGGGCGTTCGCGCTGGTGCGGGGCTCCCTCGACGTCCAGTTGCTCCTGGTCGGCACCGGGTCCGAGGACCGGACGCTGCGGTCGCTCGCCGGGGAACTGGGCGTCGCCGAGCACGTCACGTTCACCGGTTTCGTTCCTGACGAGGACCTTCCCTCCGCCTACGCGGCGTCGGCGGTGTTCGTCAACGCGGGCACCGCTGAGCTGCAGAGCCTGGTCACGCTCGAGGCGATGGCAAGTGGAAGGCCTGTGATCGGTGCCGATGCCGCAGCCCTGCCCCACCTCGTACGGGACGAGGAGACCGGCTACCTGTTCCCGCCCGGCGACGTTGTCGCGCTCGCCGAGCGACTGCTGAGGGTCCTCTGCGATCCGAAGCACGCGGAAGAGCTGGGGCGCCGGGCCCGTGCCGTGGCCGAGCAGCACGACCAGACCCGCACGGTGTCCGCGTTCGAGCAGCTCTACCAGCTCCGTTCGGCCCATGAGGCGCCCGCGCCCGTCGAGGTCGCCGCATGACAGCGACGATCGTCCGGGCGGGCACCTCCCGCTGGTATCGCAACGTCCAGCTCAGCCTGGGCGTGGGCACGGCGGCCGGGACGGGCCTGCTGGTGGTCGGCGATGTCGACCCGGTGGACGAGATGGTGAGCGAGTCGATCCGGACCGTGCCAGGCGCTGTTCTGCTGGCCTTGGCGGCGTGTGGGCTCGCGGCAGCCGGCGCCTGGCTCCTGGCCGGCGCCCGGCGCGTGCTGCCACCGGCCTGGCCCCTCACCGTGCTGCTGTCGGTGTGGTGCGTGTCCCTGGTCGCGGTGGTGGTGTTCCCCACGAACCTGCCGGGGACCGAACCGGGCGTCACCGCCGGGGTGCATCGCATCGGTGCGGCGCTGATGGCGGCGCTGCCGCCGCTCTTCGCCCTGCTCATCGCCAAGCGGGCCGGGCACGGGGCCGACCTGGCCCGGGTCCGCTGGCTACGCGCGGCCGGGTGGTCCGCGCTCGCCGCGTGCGTCGCGTTCGCGGCGGTGAACGGGCCGGCGGTGCTGCTCGGCCAAGGCTATCTTCCGTTCGCGGGCCTGGCCGAACGGGTTCTGCTGGCGCTCGTGTTCGTCGTAGTCGGGCTCTGCGCCTGGGTGCTCGAAGGCGAGGAGCGGCCCCGATGGACCTGATGGCCATGATCGAGAACGCGATGGCCTCTCCGGTCATCTATCTGGCGATCCTCGCACTGGCGATCCTCGACGCGTTCCTGCCGTTCCTGCCGTCGGAGTCGGTCGTCATCGCGGCGGCGGTCTTCGCCGTGTCGGGCATCCCGTCGCTTCCACTGATCATCGTGTTCGCCGCGCTGGGCGCCTTTGTCGGTGATCACATCGGCTACCTCATCGGGCGCTTGTTGCGCGAGCGCCGTCCGGGCGGCCGCCTGATCCGCGCCGCCGACAGGATCGCCCCGCACCTGCACCGCCGGGGCGGCGCCCTGATCATCGCGGGCAGGTTCGTCCCCGGCGGTCGCACCGCGATCGTGACCGCCAGCGGTGCCACCGGCTACCCGCTTGCTCGCTTCACCCTGTTCACCGCCATCGCCGCCGTCACCTGGGCCGGCTATTCCGGCCTGATCGGCTACCTCGGCGGCGCCGCCTTCGAATCCAACCCGACGCTGGGCCTGGCGGTCGGCCTCGGTCTCGCCCTGTCCATCACCGCGCTCGGCGAACTGTTCCGCTACGTGTGGCGCTGCCGGCATCCAGTGCGCGCTGGTGGCCATGCTGACGCTGTTCCCAGCGGTGCTCGTGGTGCTTGGCAGGCGGAGTTTGCCGGCCATCCTGCGGTTCAGCACGGCCGTGGAGGAGAGGCCAGGGCTGTGCCGACGGCATGGCGCCGCCATCAGCCGCCGCCGGCGGGTGGCGACGCTCAGCTCGCTCGGAATCCTCGGAGTGCTCGCCATCGGGCTGGCCGGCAACACCGGCGCACTGCGGGAACAGGACCAATTCCTGCGTCGGCGGGCCGAATGTGGAGAATCTCGACACCGAGGTGACCCCAGCCGCGACGGGTAGCTGGTGATCCGCTGGTGCTCGCTCTCCTTCGGCGGCAGCGGGTGTTCCTGATGGCGCTTTGCGTCGACTACAACATCTTCCTGGCCAGCCGGGCCGCCCGCGAGGAGACAGCGGGCGGGTCAACGTAGCGCGGTGTCCTCCCCGGCGGCGAGCCGCGCGATCGGGGCGGGCGGGGCTGCGGCCGGAAGGTCGACCCGAAGTAGCGCGCCACCGCGTGCGGAGCGGGCGACGGTGGCCCGGCCGCCGTGGGCGTCGACGACCCGCTGCACGATCGACAGCCCCAGACCGGATCCCGGCAACGCCCGGGCGCTGTCGGCACGGTAGAACCGGTCGAACACCCGCGGTACGTCGGCGGCGTCGATGCCCGGCCCGGCGTCATCGACTTCGAGCACCGCCGACGCGCCCTCGGCCCGGAGCCGGACCTGGACCGGCTGGTCCGCAGGGGACCACTTGCCAGCGTTGTCGATGAGGTTGATCACCGCCCGCTGGAGCGCAGCAGGACGGCCGCTCACCCACACGGAGGTCACGTCGAGCGCGACCTCGACGTCGGGCATACGGGAACGCGCCCGGGTCGCGGCGGCCACCACCACGTCGGCGAGGTCGAGCGGCTCGGTGCTCTCGTCGCTGACGTCGCCGCGCGCCAGGTCGGTCAACTCGGCGGCGAGGGTGCTCAACTCGGCCATCTGGGCGCCGAGATCGTTGAGTAGCCGGGTCCGGTTCTCCGCCGGCAGTGCACTGTCGAGGGTGCCGCGCCGATCGAGCCGGATCAGCAGCTCGACGTTGAGGCGCAGGCTGGTGAGCGGGGTCTTGAGCTCGTGGGCGGCGTCCTCGGCGAGCAGCCGTTGGGCCTGCCTGGAGTCCCGGAGCGCGGCGAGCATGTCGTTGATCGACTGGATCAGCCGCCGGATCTCCCCACCGCCTTCATCCGGAATGTGGGCGTCGAGATCCTGGGTGTGCGCGACACGTTCCGCGGCGGCGGTCAGCCGGTCGATCGGTGCCAACCCGGTCCGCGCCACGGCCCGCCCGACAAGGGCGCCGCCGACCACGCAGAGCAGTCCGATCAGCAGCATACCGAACCCGAACTGGTTGACCGGGCTGTCGTCGACGACGCGGGCCACCTGGACCGCGCCGTCGCCCGCCCGCAGCGTGTAGACGAGGTAGCCGTCCTCGTCGCTGTCATCCGACTCCATCAGGTCGGCCAGGCCGCCCTGCGCCACGAGCCCGGCGTGCTCGCTGACCGGGGGCAGCGCGGGTTGGCCGGCCGGCGTCCGGGTCGACCCGTCGGGCAGGATGACCCGCACCAGCTGACCGGATCCGGGGTACGGCGGTAGCGGGACCTGCGCCAGACCGGCGAGCTCCGCGTTCGTCGCCACGACGCGGGCGTCGGAGCGTAGCTGATTCTCGGCGGTGTCCCGCAGCTGCCAGTCCAGCAGTTCACTGGCTACCTGGAAGGCCATGAACACGCTGACGGCGATGGCCGTCGCCGCGATCACCGTCAGCCTGGTCCGCAGGGACCGCTGGCGCCACCATCGGGTCAGCCGACGCGGTTCCCGGGCCGCGTGCCTGATCACGGAGGAGTCTCCCGCAACGTGTATCCCAGGCCGCGCAGCGTGTAGATCAATCGTGGCTCACCCTCGGCCTCCATCTTGCGGCGCAGGTAGCTCACATATACCTGGAGGTTGTTGGCGGTGGCGCTCATGTCGAAGCCCCAGATCGCCTCGAACAGCGCTTCGCGGGTCAACACTCGGGTCGCGTTGCGCACAAGTACCTGTAGGAGGGAGAACTCGGTCCGGGTCAGGCGCAGCGCCCGCCCGCCACGCCACGCCACGAACCTGTCGGGATCGAGCCGGACGTCGGCGAACGACAGAACCTGCGACTCCCCGTCGATCGGCGTACGCCTGCGCAACAGAGCCCGCACCCGGGCCAGCAACTCCTCGGTGGCGAACGGCTTGGGCAGATAGTCGTCGGCACCCGCGTCCAGCCCCGCGACCCGGTCGGAGACCTGATCCCGAGCGGTCAACATCAGCACCGGCAGATCCCGACCCGCCGCCCGCAACCGCCGGCAGGTCTCCAACCCGCCGAGGCGGGGCATCATCACGTCGAGGATGAGCAGATCCAGCGTCTCACCGCCGGCCCCACCGACCCCGTCGAGCACGGCAAGACCGTTGGCGACCGTGCTGGTGTCGTAACCCTCGACCCGGAGCACCCGCTCCAGCGATTCACGGATAGCCACGTCATCATCCGCAATCATGATCCGCACGCCCGCCCCCCTACCAGCCGATGCTTTCGCCGCTCATTGTCCCCGACCAACCTGAGACCAGGATTAGCGAGTCGCTGGGCACCGCTCGTGCTGCACGGCGGCGTTGTTCACCAGGATGCTCAGCCCACCGGGTAAGTCCATCGGGTCACGTCCCGGTACCCCTCGACGAGGCCCGGCAGGATCCGCTCGACCCGGAAGTACGGCACCGTGAACATCGGCGTGTCGCGCATCCGCTCCCACAGCCGGTTCCAGCTCAGCAAATCGGGTGTCTGCGCGAGCAGAACATCGCTGCAGCTGGCCGTGAAGGACTCCACGTCGAGCCAGTGAACATCGACCTCCGGCGCCGACGCGAGTACCGGGTGGACCGCGCGCTCCACAGCGGACTCACGCGTGGAATGGTCAAGAGCCAGCCAAGCCGGCAGTGCCGTCAGCTCGACGACGACTACCCATCGAGCGGTTCTTGTAGCAAGTGCTTCAGGCATGCTGGAGACAATAACTGTAGCGAGTGGTACAGTCAAACCCGTGGCCCGACCTGCCGATGCCGCCAAGCGCGCCGAACTGCTGCGCCAGACCTTCGACTACCTCGTCGAACACGGTCTCGCCGACCTGTCCCTGCGACCGCTCGCGGCGGCGCTGGGCACCAGCTCGCGCATGCTCGTGCACTACTTCGGGACCAAGGAGCAACTCGTCACGCAGGCGCTGGCCGCCGTGCGCCCGGACATCGAGGCGCTGATGGATTCGGCGGGCGAAGGCGCAGAGTCGTTGACTGCGCTCGCCCGCATGGTCTGGCAGGACATGTGCGGCGGCGAGCAGGAGCCACGGGTGCGGCTGCTGCTCGAGGTGATGGGCCTGGCGATGACCCAACCAGACCAGTACGGCGCTCTGGCCGCCGACGCCATCCACGCATGGGTCAAACCGGTGGCCCACGCCCTGCGACGGGCCGGCCTCAGCACCGCCCAGGCCCAGGCCCGCGCCACCGCCCTGGTCAGCGGGCTGCGCGGGATCGCCCATGACCGGTACCTCACCGGTGACCGTGCCCGCACCGACGCCGCGGCCGAGCAGATCATCGCTTTGGTCGTACCCCGCCGGCCAGGTAGTTCCGCCGGACCGGCCACTGGTCATGAGGATTCACCTCACCGTGACCCGACGTAAGCGCTCGTCAATGTTGCCGCGCAGGCCCAGTCGACGCAGCCACCCCTCGTCGTCCTGCGCTGCCAGGCAGGGCACCGCGCACGTTGCGCCGGGTCGGCTCTTTCCGGATAAAGTTGCTACTTGAGGCATAGGCCAACAGGCAGGCAACACGGTTGACGCCTCTCGGGGTGGGTCTGCGGCCAGGGTGACGGGAGCGGACGTCGGGAAGGGGGACTGCTGGCGGTCGTGGGAAAGTGCGATTACCTCGTCAGCGACGCCCTGCACCAGGAAATCGCTCAGGCGATGCCTCGTGTTCCGGTTGGTCAGCAACGCCTCCACTGCTGGAACCCGGCGTCGCGCCGCTGGATCCGAGACTCAACGCCACGACCCTGCGGCTCGGGTCCGATAATGGGGGTGGCCGCATTTTCTCCATAGGAGAGACCGGCCCGCCCAGCGACCCCGCCAGCGCGTTCATCGCCGCAGCAGGTCCATGTGCGCGGCCCGCAGTCGCGCCAGCGCCGGGTCGCTGGCCGACGGGATCCGCCGGTCAAGCTCGGCCCAGACCTCCGCGAGGGCGTCGGTCAGCACCCGCAGGTTGTTGGCGTGCTGGCGGGCGCTGCGCTGTCGCGTCTGCTCCAACCGGTGCGCCCAGCCAGCGGTGACTTCGGCGATCCGCCCCGCATCGGCGCGTGCCTGCGCGACGCTGCGCGCGGCGGCCGCCGGCACGATGGCGGCGACGGGGCGGGCGTCGCGGTCGTGCTCGATCACTGTGACGGTGTCGGTCAACTCGGCGAGTGCGACGAGTTGGGCCAGCCGGGTGCGGGCCTCACGCAACGACAGGGTCTGTGGCCGGACGTGCTCCGGATCCAGGGCGGGGGCAGCCATGGGGTCATGGTGCCCGCCGGGTACGACATTCGATGCGTACCTGGGTCCGGATTCTTGCGTCGAGCCTGCTTCATACCGCGCCCCGATACCCTTGTGGGGAGGCGCCGCAGCGAGGTGATGTTTCCATGGGTAGGTCCGGCGAGAGCGGTCACCTGCTGGTGGCCACCAACAAGAGGGCGCGGCACGATTACCAGATCCTGCGCACCTACGAGGCGGGGATAGTCCTAGTCGGCACCGAGGTGAAGTCGCTGCGGGCCGGTCGGGTGTCGCTGGTGGACGCATTCGCGCAGCAAGGGGGCCGCGAAATCATGCTGCACGGGCTGCACATCGCCGAGTACGGCTTCGGGAGTTGGACGAACCACCAGCCCCGGCGTACCCGGAAGCTGCTCCTGCGTCGGGTGGAGATCGATCGGATCCTGGAACGCCTCCGGGAAGGCGGCCTGACGCTCGTACCGCTGTCGCTGTACTTCGAGAACGGTTGGGCGAAGGTCGAACTCGGCCTCGCGAAGGGCCGGCGCAGTTTCGACAAGCGGCAAACCATCGCCGAACGGGAGGCGGAGCGGGAGATCGCCCGGGAGTTCAGCCGTCGACTCAAGGGCAGGCCCCGCCACCAGGGCTGACCAACCACGCCGACCGCAGCCAGTGAATATGTCGGTACTCGCCCCAAGCCTCTCGACCTCGGCCGGCCGGCCACGTATCAAGGCTGGTGCCTGCAACGACCGCCTTCCGGTAGCGCGCCCCACCACCTCAGGCCCGGACTGCAAGTAGCTCGGTCCGGTTCAGCTTCCGGCCATGGTGATGACCAGTTTGCCGCCCTTCGGGCGTTGATTGCGCTCCAGCTCGGTCAGGGCGGGAATCGCCTCGGCCAACGGGACCGTACGGACGATGGGCAGGCGCAGGGTCCGGGCCACCTCCTCCAAATGGGCGGTCACCAGCCGGCCTGTCATGACCCGGAACGGGCCGGGCAGGACGCTTCTGATCATCTTGGCCGGGGTCGGGACGATGTCGACGATGGTTCCGCCGGGCTTCAGCAACGATCGGGCCACGGCGTAGGAAAGCATGCCGGGCGTGTCGAAGACGAGATCGAACCGATTGGCGAGGGCGGCCGGATCGAAGCCGAAACCCACGACCGGTTCGACGCCCAGCTCGCGGGCCTCGTCGGTCGCGGTGTCGCGGCAGCTGCCGGCGACTGAGGCTCCCCGCGCCCGGATGAACTGGACGGCGGACCGACCCACCCCGCCCAGGCAGCCGTTGACGAAGACCGCCTGCCCGGGACGGACCTCCGCGACGGCCTGGTAGGCGGTCAGGCCCACGGTCGGCAGCACGGCGGCCCGCTCGTACGAAAGGTCCACCGGTTTGAGCACGACCGCCTTCTCCGGGACCGTCACCATCTCGGCGAACGCCCCCGCCTGCCGGAAACGAGCCCCGCCGAGTACCGCGTCGCCGACCTTCAAACGGGTGACGCCGGCGCCGACCGCCTCGACGACCCCGGCGAAGTCGTGCCCCATCGCCCGGGGAAAAGAGTGACCGGTCAACAGCTTCATCTCGCCGTTGCGCATCTTCCAGTCCACCGCGTTGGAAGCCGCCGCCCGGACGCGAACGAGAACCTCATCCCGCCCGGGGCGCGCTGGCTCGAACTCCGCGAGCCGCATCACCTCCGGACCGCCGTAGCGGTCGTACTGAAGGCGCTTCACGAGGCGTACTCGTCCGAGATCTCGGTGGCGTAGTTCTCCCACAGCGGTTTCATGGTCTCGGCGTTGACCGGCCGCCCGGAATCGATCATGGCCTTGAAGTCGCGGAAGTACTGCACGTACAGATCCGGCGTGAACGTGTTCAGCATGACCGCGTTCTCGTCGCCGACGTTGGCGAACGTGTGCGGCGCTCCGGTCGGCACGATGACCCAGGTGCCCGGTCCGGCGTCGTACTGGTCCTCGCCGACGGTGAACCGGAACGTTCCCGCCAGCACGTAGAAGCCCTCGTCGTGCTGGGCGTGGCGGTGCTGCAACGGGCTCGGGGTGCCCGGCGCAATGGTGACCTCGGCGAACCCCAGCCGGTGGTCGGTGTGCTCGCCGTTTTCCAGGATGCGGATCTGCTGCGCCCCGCTGCCGAGGATCTCGCCCTCGCCGGGGCGGACGATGTTTACCTTCGCCACGACTTTCTCCATTGCTATCGACTGCCTTGGTGACCACCATCCTGTTCCGGGCCGGCCGTGCCCGTCCTGGTCGTGCGTGCACGGTTGTTGGTTACCAGTGCGCGGGCGTTGTAGCCGTACGTCGTCTTGAAGAGCTTGCTGAAATGGGTGGGATCGGAGAATCCCCACCGGGCGGCCACAGCGGTGACCGTACGTCCGCTCCCGGTCAGCTCGGCCCGGCAGCGCTCCAGGCGGCGACGGCGGATCAGGGCCGCGACGGTGAGCGGCTGGTCCTCGAACAGCCTGTGCAGCCGGCGTACGGAGATGTGGTGGGCGGCGGCGATGCCGGGCGGGGACAGATCGGGATCGGCCAGCCGGGCCTCGATGTAGCCGGCGATCCGGTCCCGCAGCCGCTCGTCCGAGGCCGGTTGTTCGTCGCCCAGCCGGGCCTCCAGTGCGACCGCGATCAGCTCGATGACGGCCGCCGCCGACCGCAGCGCCTCCGCCTCGCGGAACTCGGTCGCCGACCGGACGGATTCGCGGGCCAACACGGAGACGAGAGCACCCGGACCGTGACTGCCGTCGATGCGTACGCCAATGAGCCGGTCGATCTGCGTGGGCCGAATCCGAAGCTCCCGGCGCGGAACCAGGATGGTGACGTGCGCCGAGGCGGTGCTCTCAAACCGGAGCGTACGCGTGGGATCGAGCAGCACCAGGTCGGCCGGCCCGAGTTCGGCGTGGCCGCGCCCCTGCTCGATCCGCGTCTGGCCCCGGGTCATCACCTTGATCGCCAGGTGCTCGCCGTCGGAGGCGTCGCGCTTCCGCCCGATGCAGGCGCTCTCGGGCGTGTCGAGGGAGACCAGTCGCAGCGGCCCGAGGTCTCGGGTGGCGATCCGGCCCCGGAAGTCGGCCCCGGCCAGCTTGTTGACCAGCGGCGGAAACCCGCTGGCGGCCAGCTCGCCCTGGAATTTCTCAAGGTTGCCGATCACCGGTCAACGATAACGGCGACACTTCCGCTCGGACACGGTGTTCGGCTGGGGTCACAGTGGCGCAGGTCTTGTGAACGAACTCGGCGGCTCGTGGAAGCCGCGAAATCCGGCTGGGTCCTGGTGTGTCCGTGCTGGTTCCCCGACGTTCGCGCACCCATGGAGCACCAGGCTCGCCGCTGCTGGTAGCCGGCTCGCCGCTGCGCCCCAACATTCGGACCCAGCGGCAGGGAAGCCGCGCCATGGTCAAAAACCGGGCTGTACGTGACCACTCACGGCCGGACCGGGCCGGGACGTGAGGGATGCTCGTCGTACGAGCACCCACCGAGCACCCAGCCGACCACAAGGGATGGAAAAGCGAAGGGGCCTGACTGCCGTTTCGGCAGGTCAGACCCCTGTTGATCTTGCGCGCCCGAAGGGACTCGAACCCCTAACCTTCTGATCCGTAGTCCGAAGTAGACAACCAAAAATATCCTATTTCGACTCTAGTCCCGGAGCGGTCCGACGGCAACCAGCTCAGTCCGGCCCGATCCTGGTGTGTCCGCCCAGGTCCCGGCCATGCGGGGACTCGTCATCGACATGTGTGAACGAACTCGGTGGTCCGTGGAAGCAGCGAACTCCGGCTGGGTCCCGGTGCGTCCGTGTCGGTTCCCCGGCGTCCGAGCACCTATGGAGCACCGCGTTCGCCGCTGGTGGCCGATGTCTGGTTCGACCGCCGGGACTGCGCCCACCCTTGCCGCCTCATCGGGGGTCGTCCTTCCCGGTCTTCCTTGTGACTGTTGGGCAGGTGCGCGGCGACGGTCCTCTCGGCGGGGTGTCGCGGGGCGGTTGACCGTGTCTCGCCGGGTCCGGTGGTATGCGGGTGGGGGAATCGGTAGGGGTGGTAGTCGTGTGGGGTGTTCCTCGCATGCACGAGTGGGGCGTCGTCGCCTGTCCGGCCGACAGCTCGTATTACGATGTGTTACGGTCGGTGGGTGGGGGAACGCGAGTATGTGTGGACCGACGAGGGCCTGGCCAATGCTCGTCGGAACGACGTCGGTGTCGGTGAGGCGACCGAGGCGTTGTATGCCCCGTCGGGTCTGCGTCATGAGCGGGTGGTCGGGGACCTGCTGCTTATCGTCATGGGGTTGGCCGACAGCGGCCGGGTGATCGCCGTGTTGTGTGACCGGATCGGTGGCACGGGGACGTACAAGATCATGGGGGTTCGTGCCTTGGGCGGCGCGGACCTGGATGAGTGGAGGAGGCGGGTCCTGTGAGTGAGCCGGATTTCGACCGGATGAGCAAGGATGAGGTCATCACCTGGTTTCAGAACACCGACAGCCTGGCGTCGGTGATCAGGTCGATGACCGCGGTGCCGGCGACCGGTGGCGTACCGGAGGCGCCGATGATGCTGGTGAGTATCCGGCTGCCCGTGGCGCTCGTCGAGCAGCTCGACCGTATCGCCGGGGAGTCGGCGACCCGCCGGTCCGACGTCATCCGCGACGCCCTGACCGGGTACGTGGCGGCCCGCACCGCGCCGGTCGGCCAGCACGAGGCCGAGCAGGCCCTCGATGTGCTCCGCCGCATCGTCACCGCGCACACCGGCGAGGGCCGTGCCGACGCGGCCTGACCGCATCGGCGGGAAACGGGCAGACAAAGACGATCGACGCACCTCGGGGTGGGCGTGCGGTCAGGTAACGGGGACGGACGTCGGGAAGGGGATTGCTGGCGGTCTGGCGTGATCGGACTCGGCACCGATATCTGAAACTCCGGCGGGCATGGTCCCTGCGGTGGGGAACACCTTGATGCGGTCCGGTGTCTGTGCCGCCGGGCTGCGACGAGAAGGGAGCCATGCTGGTGGGTGGTGGCGGGTATGCCTGAGCGGACTGGGATGTTGCGGGGTGTGGACTGGGTTTCGCTTGTGGACGCCTACGGTGCGGCCGGGGATGTTCCGGGGTTGTTGCACATGCTGTGGTCGGGCGATGCGGCGGTCCGCCGTGGGGCGTACCGGGCGTTGGCGGGGCGTCTGGTGCATCAGGGTTCGCGGTACGAGGCGAGTGCTGTCGCGGCGGGGTTTCTGATCGATGTCGTGGCCGATTGTGCGGCGCCTGACCGGTTTGCCGCCTGCCAGGTGCTGCGGATGATCGCGATCGGCGACGAGAGTTATTGGTTGACGGAGTTGCCGGACATTGCTGCGGTTCGGCGTGAGGTGGCCCGGCAGGCGACGCTGACGCTGGCGGAGCTGGAACATGAGCAGAGGATGTGGGTGGCTGCGGCCGGCGACGAGGATGAGCGGCGGGGCCGGGAGTCGGCTGCCCGCTACCGGGATGTGGTGGCCGATCGGTGTGCGGCGCGGTGGGACCTGGAGGCGTACGACGCGGTCCGGTCGGGTGTCGCGGTGTATGTGGCGGCGTTGGGGTCGCCGGATCCGGCGGTGCGGTTGCATACGGCGCATCTGTTGGCCTGGTTTCCTGAGGAGCGTGACCTGGTCGTTCCCGCGTTGACGCGCGTGATCGACGAGGATCCGGACCCGGTGGTGGCGGCGACGGCCTGCGTATCCGCCGGTCTGTGTGGTGCGACGGAGGCGGATGCGGGGCTGGTGGAGGCGTTGTCGCGGCGGCTGGCCGGCCCGAACCGTGCGGAGCGGTGGTCGGCGGTGCTGGGGTTGGCCCGGCTGACCGGTCGGCCGTCGCGGGAGCTCATCGAGGAGCTGTACGTCTGTCTTCTGGACGCTACCGAGCCGGTGCCGGACTGGCCTTTCCTGGACGGGGACATGTCGGGGCTGGCGGCGCTGACCCTGGCGCGGCTGGATTCTGACACGGCTGCAGATGGGGTCGAGATCCTGGCATGGCGGCTGGCCGGCACGGTGTCCGGCGCTGACCGGTTCACGCTGGTGGGCGCGTTGCTGGACGCGGCGTTCCCGGACTACGACGCCTCGGGGCGGGGCGGCGATGTTGGGGTGACGGGGTCCGCCCGGATCGTCGAGGCCCAGCGGGCGGCGGTTCGTGCGTTGGTGGACAACGCGGTCTGGGAGGACGGGCCGATGGTGGCGATGCTGCTCGGCCGGTACGGTCTGCCGTCCGCGCCGGAGCTGCTGCGGAGTTGGTCGGCCGGGGACCGTTAGCACCACCTCGGCGGCGGGGGTCGCCCGATATGCGTCGTGGCGGGTCCGGCGACCCCGGAAGCTCGGCAGCCCACCGGCTTCAGGAGGACAGCGAGCCGTGCGAGACTGCGGTCGGGTTCTATGACGAGGCTTAAGGTCGGACGCGACTCGGGTTGTCGATGCGGTGACCCGGGCCAGCGTCACCCGGCTGCGATCTGGCGCAGCGCGACGGCGGTGACGCGCTGGAACTCGTCGTCGCGGGCGATGCTGTCCCACTGGCCGGGCTCGACCAGGCGTCGGTCACCGGCCAGGGTGAGGCGTAGCACAGGTAGCGCGTCGGCGGCCGGTGGCCCGATCTGGCCGAGGGTGCCGATGGCGCGGATCGTCGGTGGCCAGACCTGGCCGTGGCCGGTTACCTGGCGTACGACGTCGATGAGCGGGGCGATGGAGTCTGAGGGGTCGCCGGTGATCCGCCACAGCGCCGTCGCTGCGGCGGCTGTGAGCCACGGGTGGTCGGCGCCGTGCAAGAGGGTACGGACACGGTCGGCGTACCGGCGGGCCGGCGTTCCCAGTTCGGCGAGGAAGTCCAGGGCCGGTGCCTCGCGGTACCGGTCGGCGAGTAGCGGCAGGAACAGGTCGAGCGCGGGCTGGGCGTCTCCGGTCAGCCGCCAGTACGCCCTGACCGCCATCTGTCTGGCCGAGGCGGGCAGCTGCCCGTCAGAGATCAGGGACCGGATCCGGGCTGTGGGAAGCGCCAGCTGGTCTGGAGGACCGGTTTCCGCCAGGGCGTGCAGTGCCCAGACCGCTGCGTCACTGTCGAGCAGGTCGAGCAGGTCCTCGATCGCCGGGGCGGAGATGTGGCCCCACGCGGCGAGGACCCGGGTGAAGGTTCGTCGTTCGTCAAGCGTCGTCGCCGCTCGCAGGCGCGCCCTGACCGCGGGTAGGAGCCGCGCCGCGTGCTGGGGCACACCGCTCAGCACGTCCAGGATGCCCGGTGGCCGGGTCCACCAGCCGCCTCCGTGGTGGCTGTTGAGCGCGTACCCGAGTCGGGGGCTCGTCAGCCGGTCCAGCAGCGGTGCTATGCACCTGGGATCGCCCAGCCGGGTCAGCGCGAGAACGGCGAGATCAGCGGCTGGCAGGTAGGCGTCCGCACTGGCCTCGGCCAACTGGTCGGCCCAGGCGGCGGCCCGGGTTCCGCAGGCGGCCAGAAGGTATGCGGACATGGCCCGGTTCTCGGCTTCCTGGTCGGTCAACCGTTCGGCGACCAGCGGCAGCAGCACGGCGGTGGGTGAGCGCCAGCGGCTGGTGATCTCCGCCGCCGCGCGCAGCGCACCGGACCGGTAGGCGGCGTCAGGATGTGCGAGCAGCCCGGCTGCCAGCAGCGTCCGACCGTTCGGGTCGGCGCCCCACTGACCGTCGATCCAACTGATCATCGCGGCAGGGTGGTCGGTGCCGCACCACGCCTGGCCCCAAGGGCGGAGGTCCGCGCCGCGCAGTGCGGTGAGGGCCTGCTCGGCGAGCGGAGCGTCGCCGCTCCGCACGCTGGCGCGGCTCAGGGCTACCACGGCTGCCAGTCGCTGCGTGTGGTCAGGCCCGATGCGTTTTCCGGCCAACCATTGTCGCGCCTCGGCGTGCTCTGCGTCGGCGCGACCGCGCAGGAGTTGACCTGCGGTGGCGAGGAGACCGATTCTGACCGCGGCGTCGTCCTCGACCTCCCACCGCCGGCGGACCGCCTGCAAGACCACATCGGCGCCGACGACCGTCTGCGCCAACGGAAAGCCGACTTGTCGGCGTACCTGCGGGTCGCCGTCGTCGAGCAGCGCGACCAGCCGGACCAGGTCCCGCGCCCAGGCGGCGGGCCACGCCGCGTCGACAAACCGTGGCTTCGCCCTACGCGCGGCCCGAGCCAGATCGCCGACCAGCTCAACCACCGCCACCCGGGCGGCTGTCCCGCGATCAGCGGCGAGTGTGACCAGGAACGGAAGCGCCGCTGACGCGGCCGGGTACACGCATCCGCCCTGGTGGTAAATCCGCGTGTTCAGCTCGTGGACCGCCGCGTGGCTCTCGCGGGGATCCGCCACTGCCCTCACCAGCTGTGGCACGTCACCCGCTGGCCCGTACGCGTGATTCAACGAGTCCCAGGCCACGGTGTCGAGTCCCGGAAGTCCGGCCGTCTCATCACGACGGCCGTCGGTCACGTCCCCGTCCATCCCGAACTTCCCTACCACCAGCTCGCAGGGGAAGGAAACTTGCGGACCCGTCCCCTCACGGCACGCTGGAATCGAACCGTGGATCGAGGCTACCGCCTCGCTACCGGATTCCCGCTCCACCACGACCACCCCGGCGGATCGATACATCTCCGGGCACCAGTCAGCAGCGACAGACGGGACGGTCCGCGTTCACGCGCCTGCGGCACCGTCCTCGGTCGGGTGGTCCGCGTCTTCGTAGAACGTCGTCCGTGGAGTAAACCGTCGCCGGTCGGCGGCGGTCGGCGGTTTCGGTAGAACGGTGGGAACGGGCGCGTCGCGCCTCCAAGGTTGAGGAGAACCATCATGAACCTCAAGACCGAGCGTGTGGGCCGTGCCGGGGTGCGACCTGTGCGGCGAGTCGGGTCGCTGCTCGCCGCCGTGGCGATGGGTACGGTGATCGGCGCGGCCGGCCTCGCCGGCCCGGCCCTCGCGGTCGATCCCACTCAGTGCAGCAAGGGTCTGAACACCGCGACCACGGCGTGGGGCACCTGCACCGGCGGCGGTGACTGGCGGGTCGTGACCTGGTGCTACCTGACGGGCTCGACCAACTCGGGCTGGTGGAGCTGGCCGAGCGGGACGCACACGCAGTACTCGTCCTGCCCGTCGTGGAGCCACGTCACCAAAGTGATCATCGAGGCCCGCTGACTTGCGGCGCGGTGGCGGCACCGCTCGGAGCGGCCACCGCGCCACCGTCAGGCGCCATGGCGGTCGGCGAGGTCCTGGGCGACGACGACAGCGAGTCGACTCACGGCGCGGACGTCTGACTCCAGGACCTCTTCGGCGCGAGCGCGGTAGCCCTCGATGTAGGCGTCAACCGGTATCGAGCCGCTGGCCAACGTGGCACCGGCCAGCCTGGCGGCCTCGGGGTCGTCGGTCAGCGTGATGGCGATCCGGTGGGCTTCCGCAGCCGTCAGGGCCGGTGCCGTCGCCTGCAGGGCGGTGACCGCGCGGTTCCGGTGGAGCAGGACCGGCGGCACCTCGACGCGTTCGTCGCCAGCGTCGTCGGGGGTGAAGCGGCTCTTGGCCTCGACCGTGGGGCAGCGGTCGAACGCGGCCCAGATCTGCGCCTGTCGCTGGACCGGCCACTCGTGGATCTGCTGGTCGAGTGCGCGGATCAGGTGGCGGTCGGAGCGGTGGACGAAGCTGTCGAGCAACCGGCGCAGGGTGGGGTTCATCGCCCCACCCGGGTCGCGGGAGATCCACACCCGCAGGTTGTCGCGCAGCCGGTCCACCCCGGCCGACAGTTCGCCATACCAGGGGCTTTCGGTGGCGGTCCGGTACCAGCCCTTCTCGTAGGGATCGATGTGGGCCGCGATGCGGCGAGCCAGGCGGCTGACCGCGAAGACGTTGAACGCGAGGACCCCTTCGCGGAAGGCCGGATCGGTGAACTCCTCGCCGATGAGTACCGGGTTCAGGCCCTCGTACGGTTCGTCGGTCCGTCTGGCCCGCCGCAGCCGGGGCCGCCCCGTGGGGTCCATGGCGGTCGGGCTGAGCTGGCTGCCCTGCAGCAGTTCCTCGACGGCGACGATCGCCTCGTGGTGGGCGAAGGTCAACGACAGATCACGCGGCAGGGCGCCCCGCAGAGCCCGACCACCGGCGGCTGGTCCGGCACCAGCGTCAAAGACGTGACCACGCTTGGTCCCCGGGTGCGGATCGTCGGGTGCCGCCGAGTAGAAGACGTAATGGCCGGTGAAGGACACGTCGGGGTACGCCGCGGCCAGCATTTCCTGGATGCTGCCCTTGTAACCGGTGTCCACGATGACCACCGGCCCGTGGGCCGACTCCAGGCGCAGGTCGCTGGCCTGCAGGTACTCGTGCAGCTCGCGCCACGCTACGCCGCCGGGCACGCCAGGCCGGCGCTTGCGGAACGTCTCGATCGCCGCGAACGACCGCCCCTGCCGCTCCAGGTCGGCCAGTGCCTCGTCCATGATGGTGCGGGTGAGGTAGAGGCTGCGGCAGAAGCCGGTGCTGAACTGCGGGTCGATCGCGCTGACCACGTACCCGAGGCTGAACGAGTCGCGCCCGGCGAAGACGACCCGGGTTCGCGGGTCCCGGTCCACAAGATCCCGCAGATGAGGCAGGATGTCGATGGCGGCCTTGACCATCAACGGTGCCAGCAGGTCGCGGCCAACGTCGAACGTCGCCGAGATGATCTCAAACTTGGTGCGGGTGTCGATGCCGAAAGCGCCGAAGAACACGCCGAGATACAGCGGTCGCAGCTCGAATCGCGAGATGTCGACGGTCAGCAGCGGATCGAACAGCGAGTCGGGATTCGTCACAGCTGGCTCAGCAGCACGACGCGAGCCAGCAACACGGTGCCCACGAAAGCGAGCACCAGGTGAACGGACACCCAGATATGGTGTAGCCGCAGTCGGTACACCAGCGGATAGCGGGCAGCATGCTCGGTACGGGACCGGGTCCACGTGGTTTCGATGCGCAGGTGCGGCCGGAGCTGGTCGAGCTGCTGACGGAGCTGGTGCGCTTCGTTCATGTGCATCTGGTGCCGTTCGTAGTACTTGTGACTGCTCACCGCCCCTACGAGCGCGAGCACCACGACGGTGAGGGCCAGTGGCGCCTGTACCAGGACGGGCCGCACGCCGACGCTGGCGACGCCCGCAGCGGCGCAGATCAACGTGATCGTGATGCTGAGGACCGCGCGATGGTTCTCACTCTGGCGCGCCTGATCCCGCTGCTCCTGCCACAGCCGCAGCAGGATGACCACGTCGTCGGCGGACTCCGCTGGTGCCGTGTGCGTCTGCGGTTCGACGGACGCGGTGCCGGCGCTCGCCCGATGCTCGCGGATCGCCTCCCGCGCGCGTTCCCACTTCGGTAGCCACTCCAACGGGTCGCCGCCGCATGCCTCGACGAACGCCTTGACGGTGTCCCAGCTGGATAGGTGGTCACCGCCAGCCGCTTCAGCTAACGCGGTACGCGATCGGCCGGTCCGCCGTGCCATCAGCAAGTACTTCGGTGACCCTGCCTTCTCCCGCAGGAACCGCAACTCCTGAGCGAACTCGGCGATCGGACTGTCATCGGCGCGCAGCCGCCGCTCAGGACGAGACATGCATCAATGGACGAGCGACCGTCATATCGCGCAGTATAGTCGCGGAGGTCGATCTCTGCGGAGTTCGAGACCGCGTGCCGCCGACGGATCTCAGCCCAGTCTTCCAATGCGATCACCCCTCCAGCCTCGGAGGCGTCAGTCCCAGTCCGCCGCTAGAGGGTCAGTCTCAGCGCGTCGTCGACACCCCGGTCTTCCTGCGTTGCGACCATCCCAGCCACGATCTACCACACCAGCTGCCCGCCCGATTCAGCTACGTGCTGTCGGAAGACGCAAGGTGTGAGTACCAGCCTAACCGACCCGCACCGACTGCAGGTCGGCGTCGGTGGACAGGGTGAGTTTCGTGAGAAATGAGGTTTGGTCATGGCGACGTCGGGTGTGATCTTCAAGCGGTGCGGGTGTCGGGACGCCAGTGGCCGGCGGCTGGAACGGCGCTGCCCGCGTTTGGGTGATCGTAGCCATGGCAGCTGGTACTTCCACTGCTGCGCCAGCAACGTGCTCGGCCGGTCCGAACGCGTCCGCCGAGGCGGCTACCCGTCCCAGGCGGCGGCACGCCGGGCACGGGACGAGTGGCTGGCCGCGACCCAGGAGCAGCGCACCGCCAACGGCTGGACCGTCGAACGGTGGTTGCGGCATCGGCTCGACCAGAACATCCGGATCCGAGCAACCACCCGGCTGCACTACACCCGCGATGTCGAACGGGTCCTGATCCCGCACCTCGGCCCGTACCGCCTCGCCGACCTCGACGCCCGACTGCTGCGCACCGTGTTCGACCAGATCGCCCAGATCACCAACACCAGAGGGCTGCCACAGTCCGCGTCGGCGATGCGGCACCTGCGCACCACCCTGCGCGCGGCGCTCAACCTCGCCGTCAGGCACGGGCTGATCGAGGGCAACTGCTGCTCGACATGCACACCCGCCGACCGATCGATGTACTGCCGACCGCACCGCCGACAGGCTCGGCGCGCGCCCCGGAGTCGAGGTCATCTGCCGGGATCGTGGGGGCAAGTCTCAGCGCGTCGTCGACAGTCTTGTTCCGGACGGCGGAGTGCAGCAGTCGCCTTGCATTATCCTGCTGCTGGGATCCCGCTGGCCAGCACGAGGCCGAGTAGGCCCTCGACGTGCTCCGCCCCGTCGTCACCGCGCGCCGGCGAGGGGCACGCCGACGAGGCCTGACCGCATCGGCGGCAACGGTCAGACAACACGATCGACGCACCCCGGGATAGGCGTGCCGCCGCTCGGCCCATCGTCGCGGATGTCCTGTCGGTTGACTGTCTGCGGGAGCATCCGCCGCTCGTCTTCTTTGGCCGCACGTTCGCACTGTCTGCGACCTTCGGCTGTGACCAGTGAGGTTTCACCCGCCGACCACTGTGACACCGAGCCGGGCTCGCCTCCAGCTGGACAAGACGTGTGGTCATTGGGCCTGCGTGGGCCCCGCCGTAGCTGCGGCGGTCCGGCGCGGGCCCAGCCGTGCGTCGATCGACCACGGGCCGGCTCCGAGGGCGGCTATGGCAAGGAAGGTCCAGGCGTAAAGGGCTGCGGACACGCCGCCATTGTTGATGGGCAGCAGGTTGTTCGGTTGGTGAGCGATGAAGTACGCGTACGCCATCGATCCGGAGCACAGGATCGCGGCTGGGCGGGTGGCCAGTCCGAGCAGGACCAGCATGCCGCAGACCAACTGAATGAGTCCAGCCCACCAGTTGGGCCAGCTGCCGAGCGCGACGGCCTCGCCGCTGCCCCGGTGCCCGCCGAAGAGGCCGAGCACGGTGGCCGCGCCATGACAGGCGAAGAGGAATCCGACCACGGCCCGGAAGAGTGACCACACCGGACCGGAGAACTTACCAGAAGACATCGGTCCCCCATCTCGTAATTCAGTTAGGTAAGCCTAACCTAACAAGCGAGCGGGTGGCTGTGACGTTCCCAACGACTAGGCATTTCCCTGCCATCGCCACGGCGTGGGGAAGGGTGTGCCGACGTACAGGCGCCCAAGGGCGCGCCGCGCATCAGGGTTCGCTACTAGCTCGTCCAGCTGCGCACATCGGATCCGCCAGGCGTGCGGATCGTCGTCGCGGGTGTGCAGCAGGTCGGTCATGCCGGTCGAGAACATCTGGGCCTGCCACACCCGGCGCAGCGCCCGGTCGCTGTAGCTGTCCAGTTCACCGGAGCCGGCCCCGGCGAAGAACGCTCCGAGCGCGTAGGAGAGCACAGTGGCGTCCGACACGGCGAGGTTGAGCCCTTTGGCGCCGGTCGGAGGCATGATGTGGGCCGCGTCTCCGACAAGGAAAAGCCTGCCCACCTGCATGGGCTCGGTGACCAGACTGCGTACGGCGATCAGTGTCCGGTCGATGATCTCGCCGGTGGCCAGCGGCGGGTGATCGTCGCTGGCGCTGCGCAGCCGTAGCTCGGCCCAGACACGCTCGTCGGGCCAGTCCCGCAGCGCCGTGCCAGCGGGCACCTGCAGATACTGCCGGGTCAGCTCGGCGCCTCTCGAACTGTGCAGGCTCATCCCCCGACTGCTCACGCAGTACATGCCCTCGGTCGGATCCGGCGCGGTGCGGGCGAGGACGCCGAGCCAACCGAAGGGGTAGCTACGGGAGTGGGTCCGTACGGCGGCTTCCACGGCGAGGGCGTGGGCACGGCCGATGCCGTGGAAGCCGTCGCAGGCGGCGATGGTGACTGCCCGGACCCGCACCGGCCCTGCGGGGCCGATGGCCTGGACGGTTGCCGCCCGGCTGCTGGTTCCGGTGGTCAGCGGCATGTCGTGTCCGTCGATCGCCACCACGGCGGTGTCGAACAGAATCGGCTGTCCAGCCTGATCGGCGGCGTCGACGAGATCGGTGACGAGGTGGTGCTGCGGGTAGAGCATGGCGGCACCGCCACCGAAGGACCGGAAGTCGAAGTGGTGAGTACGGCGTCGATGTCGCAGGTGGAATCCGGCATGCTCGTGGCCTTCCCGGCTCATCCGGGCGTCGACGCCGAGCTCGTGCATGGTGTCACGGGTCGGCTGTTCCACGATCCCGGCGCGCTGCGCGGTGCACAGCTGGTGCCGGCTCTGCCGCTCCACGACGACCGACTCGATGCCCTGTACCGCCAGCATCCGGGCGAGGGCCAGACCGGCGGGTCCGGCGCCGATCACGGCGACCTGCGTGTCGATGCTCTTCATCGTGTCGCCTGCGGCCGGATCGGATCGTCGTCGAGCGGTGCATAGCGGATGAGTTCGCCGGGCAGCGGTTCCGGTAGCCGGAAGACGTCGAAGGCAACCCGCGCGGCCTCCGCCGGCGACAGTGGGGTGCGGGGCCCGCCGGTGGTGTACAGGCTGAAAGCCACCGGCCGGCCTCGGCCGGAAAGGGTCGTCACCGTCGTGCCCACGGTCTTCGACACGACAAGCGCCGAGACGAGTCGGGATCCCGGGTTGGTGCTGTGCCACCACGCCATTGCTTCGAACTCGGACAACGCGCGCGGGCGGGGATCGACGTCGTAGGCGGCGCCGCTGGCGGTGGCCAGCCGGGTCGGGCCCTCCGGTAGGGGCACGACCAGGCCCTCGCCGCCGAACCCGACATCGGCGATCCACGGCGTCGCGTCGACGACGGCGACGCAGGCCGCGTGCCCGAGCGGCAGGCTTTTCGACCCGGGTGGCGGTACGGTCGTCCCGGCGACCAGCCAGGTGCGGACCCCGAGACTGGCCAGCAGCGCCGCGAAGCAGCCGTTGAGTTCGTAACAGATGCCGCCGCCGGCGCGGGTGATCAGCGCGTCGTACATCCGGGCGGGATCGACCGACGCGACCTCGCCGCGGTGGATTCGACTGTTGTCGAACGGCACGGCGGCCAGGTGCCCGGCGACGAGCCGGCGTAGCGACGCCTCGTCCAGCGGCCGTACGTCGTCGACGGTCATGCCGAGCCGGGCGAGGTACTCATCGCGTTGGGCCGTCGCCAGTGGGCGGACCGTGTCCACATCGTTGCGCAAAGTCAGACTATGAAACGTCACCCGAGTAGGTTAGCCTGCCCTAACCAACATCTGACAATAGGTTCGGAGCTTTCGAGGAGACGTTGTGACCGCTTCTGGTGGAGCCGTCCTCCTGCGGCCTTACGGCAAAGCGCTACGTCTGGCGAGGTTGACCGCGCGGCACAAGGGGCGGCATCTGTTCGTGCCGCTGGACCATTCGTTGACCACCGGGTCGATCGCCGGAGGGCGGCCGTACGCGGGCCTGGTGCAGGACCTGATCGTGGCCGGTGCCGACGCCATCATTGTCCACAAGGGGCGGATTAGGTCGATCGAGCCGGGGGCGTTCGTCGGAGCAGGCCTCGTCGTACACCTGTCCGCCGGGACGATGCACTACGCCGACCCGAACTCGAAGGTTCTCGTCGGCTCGGTCGAGGAAGCGGCCCGCTGGGGTGCTGACGGGGTCAGCGTGCACGTCAACGTCGGATCGGCCACTGAGCCCGCCCAACTCCGCGATCTGGGCCTGGTGGCCGGCGAGTGTGACCGGCTCGGCATGCCGTTGGTGGCGATGATGTACGCCCGGGGCGAAAGCCTCGCCGCCACCGCCTCCCAGCCACGGACGCTGGCCCACCTCGCCTGCATTGCCGCCGACCTCGGTGCCGATGTGGTCAAGCTGCCGTACCCGGGCAGTCGGGCGGCGATGCGCGAGGTCGTCGAGATGTCGCCGCTGCCGGTGTACGTCGCGGGCGGGGATCCGCTCGGCGGTCTGGAGCGGACCGTCGAACTGGCGCGCGACATCCTCGGCGCCGGCGCGGCCGGACTGAGCTTCGGCCGCTGCATCTTCGACGCCCACGATCCGATGGCGGTCACGTCGGCGGTGGCGGCGGTCGCGGCCGGTGTCAGCCAGGACGCGCTGGCGTGATCCTGGCCTGCGGCCAGTCTGCTGGGCCAGCCCGCCTGATTTCGAGACAACGAGGAGTTCTCCCAAGATGGATACCACGATCGTCACCGACCTGGTCGTCACGGCCCCGGCCGCCGAACCGGTCGGCAACCGGGGCGGTCGGCGCTTCGCCTGGATAGATCTGCGTACGGTGCCGGCCGACATCGTCGACGCGGTCGTTGACGCCGCGATCCACCAGCGGGTCGACGGCATCGTCTCCGACTCGGTCGGGCAACTCGCTGGCCTGCCGCCGACGGTGCGGCGGATCCTCGTCACGAACGAGGCCGCGCCGGAGGCACCCGCCGACGCGGTCGACCTCGTGGTACGGGAGCTCGCCGAGCCGGCACCGGCCGTGGCGGACGGCGACGGCGTACATGTCGTGGTCTCCGACGCAGCGAGCCTCACCCGCGCCTGCGAACTCGCCGGTCGGACACCGTGGACCGTGTTGACCTTCACAGATCCGACGAAGATCCCGCTGGAGATCGTGATCGCCGCCGCCGGGCAGTCCGCCGGCCGCATCGTCACCATGGTGGACGACATCAGCGACGCGGAGGTGGTCCGGCTGGTGCTGGAACACGGCTCCGACGGGTTGCTGTTGCGTCCGCGTGACGTCGACGATGTCGCGAAGGTGCAACAGATCGTCACGCCATCCGTTCCGGCGATCGACCTGGTCACCCTGGTCGTCGACCGGATCGAGCACATCGGCCTGGGCGACCGCGCCTGCATCGACACCTGTTCGCTGCTGGAGACCGACGAAGGGTGCCTGATCGGCTCGTTCGCGACCGGGTTCTTCCTGTCCTGCTCCGAGACACATCCACTGCCGTACATGCCGACCCGTCCGTTCCGCTGGAACGCCGGCGCGGTGCACTCGTACGTTCTGACGCCCGGGAACCGCACGAAGTACGTGTCGGAGCTGGTGGCGGGTGGTCCGATCCTGGCTGTCCGCTCCGACGGTCAGGCGCGGGAGGTCCGGATCGGTCGGGTCAAGATCGAGCGGCGACCGCTGCTGTCGATCACGGCGGTCACCCCTGACGGCGACACGGTGAACGTGGTGACGCAGGACGACTGGCACGTCCGGCTGCTGGGGCCCGGCGGGGTGGTGCACAACGTGACCGAGTTGCGTGCCGGGGACCGTCTGCTCGGCCACGTGCCCTCGGCGTCCCGGCACGTGGGTCTGCCCATCGAGGAATTCTGCGTCGAACGCTGACGTCCGGGTGTGCCTGCTTGTCTCGAACATCAGGCAGGCGGCGGGCTGGTCCGGGACCGGTCACGTGAGCTGGATAACCGGGGTCTCGGGCTATTGCCTGTTCTCCGAATCGTACTAAGGTAAGCCTTGCCTTTGTCTGACGTTTGGCCCGCTATGGGTCAGGAAACGAACGGAGCACAGACGTGAGCTCCCGCCACCCCCGTTCCACCCGACCGCGAGTCACGATCGTCATCCCCGCGTTGAACGAAGCGCGCAACCTGGAACGCGTACTACCGACGTTGCCCCCGGTCCACGAGGTGATCGTCGTCGACGGCAACTCCGTTGACGACACGGTCGAAACGGTCCGGCGACTGCTGCCGTCGGCACGCCTGGTCAGTCAGACCCGGCAGGGCAAGGGCAACGCGCTCGTCTGCGGGTTCGCGGAGGCGACCGGTGACGTGATCGTCATGTTCGACGCGGACGGCAGCGCGAACGCCGCCGAGATCCCGCGATTCGTCGACGCGCTCGCCTCCGGGGCGGACTTCGCCAAGGGCAGCCGGACCTGTGCCGGCGGCGGCAGTGCCGACCTCACCCGGCTCCGCGGCGCGGGAAACAGCGTTCTGACCTTGCTGACCAACCTGCTGTTCCGCGTC
This sequence comes from Solwaraspora sp. WMMB762, assembly GCF_049179115.1. NCBI lineage: Bacteria > Bacillati > Actinomycetota > Actinomycetes > Micromonosporales > Micromonosporaceae > Solwaraspora > Solwaraspora sp. WMMB762. The sequence goes on along the minus strand of NZ_JBMHMD010000001.1, from coordinate 4,254,729 downwards.
AGGTTCACCGACCTGTGTTACGGCTACAACGCGTTCTGGGTCGACGTACTGCCGATGATGCGGCTGCCGTCGCGGCTGCCGGCCGGGCCGAACGCCTGCTGGGGTGACGGATTCGAGATCGAGACAGTCATCAACTGCCGGGTCGCGGCGGCCGGGTTGACCGTACGGGAGGTGCCGAGCTTCGAGGAGAACCGGGTCCACGGAGTGAGCAACCTGCACGCCTTCCGCGACGGGGTACGCGTACTACGCACCATTTTCACCGAATGGCGCGGGCGCCGGACCCAGGCGGCGATCTCCTCGTACCACCGGGCCGTCATGTGGTCCCCGGTCGTACCCCGGCCGGTCGGCGGGGTCCGCGCCGACAACGAGCTGTCCGACGTGACGGGCTGATGGTGTTGACGGACCGGCCCGTCGACAGCGCCACACTGACGGTCGCGCCGACCACAGCACCGCTGGCGCGGCTGCGGCGGTCGAGTATGGAGTCGCGCGCCGTCACGCTGATGACCTCGTCGATCGTCACCGGCGTGCTCGGCGTTGCGTACTGGGTGGTGGCGGGCCGGCTCTATCCGACCGCCGAGGTCGGACGGGCATCGGCGACGATCTCCACCGCGACCATGCTCAGCTCACTGGCATGCCTGTCCCTGGGCGGGAGCTACCAGCGGTTCCTCCCGGTCGCCGGAGACCGGACCCGCCGGCTCGTCGTCGGCGGACTACTGCTGGCCGGCGTCGTCGCGGCGATCCTCGGTGTCGGGTTCGTCTTCTTCGGAGTCGGCCGCGACGAGTTGTTCCAGCACATGACGGAACGCCTGCTCTTCCCGGCGCTGGTCGTGGTGCTGGCCGGCTACGCCCTGCTCGACCCGATCCTGACCGGTCTGCGCCGGGTTCGCGTGGTAGCCCTGAAGAACGTCTCCCTGTCGCTGCTCAAGATACTTCCGTTGCCGCTGCTGGCGTACGCGGCATCGGATCTCGCGATGACCGGGACCTGGCTGCTGCTCGCCTGCTGCGTCACCGTCGTGATCGCCGGCTGGCTGTTCCGCCACGGGCTCAGCGCCAGTGACGACGTCGCCCCGACCCTGCCACCGGCCCGCCAGATCTGGGCCTTCCAGGGCGCGTCGTTTGCCATGTCGCTCGTGGTCACCCTCACGCCGCTGTGCCTGCCGCTGGTCGTGCTGTCCCAGTTGGGGCCGGAGTCCTCGGCCTACTACAACCTGGCCGCCGCGCTCGGCACGGCGGCCGGGATGCTGCGGGCCAACGTGATCGCCTCGTACGTGGTGGACGCGTCCGCGCCGGGTGCCCCCCAGGCGGCCCTCACCCGGCGGATGATCCGGCTGATGGCGGCGGTCGCCGGGATGTGCGCGGCCGGGCTGGCCGTGGGCGGTCCGATCCTGCTGTGGCTGGTCGGCGGCGACTACCTGGCGGCCGCGACCCCGCTGGTGCTCCTGCTCGCCGGGGAGACGCTCGTCGCCGTGGTGACGGCGGCGTACGCCGCCGTCGTTCAGGTACGGCGACGGCTACGACTCCTGGTCGCGGTCCAGGCCGGCATGGTGGTGGTCACCATCGGTGGGGCGATGCTTCTGGTGCCCACCTACGGGCTGGTCGGGGTAGGACTGGCGATGGTCGCGGCGCAGGCGACGGCGGCTGCGGTGGTCGCCGTTCCCCTGGTACGGGAAGCCCGGTCGCTCATTGCGACAGGCGTCGGTGGGCAGCCATGAGAAGCCCACGGGTGACGGTGCTGATGCCGGTCCACAACGGCGCGGCCCACCTGGCACCGGCGATCCGCAGCGTGCTGGAGCAGACCTTCACCGACCTGGAACTGCTCGTGGTCGACGACGGGTCGACCGACCCGACCGCCGAGATCCTGATGTCGGTGCCGGATCCGCGGTTGCGGGTGCTGCGCATGTCGCGTTCCGGGATCGTCGCCGCGCTCAACACCGGCCTGGACGCGGCGAGCGGACAGCTGCTGGCCCGGATGGACGCCGACGACCTGGCCGACCCCGAGCGCCTCGCCCGGCAGGTCGCGTTCCTCGATCGGAATCCGGGTGTGGTCGCCTGCGGCACCGACTACGAGCTGTTCGGGGCCGCGACCGGCCGGGTCCGGATGCCCAGGACCCCGGCCCGGTGCCGGGCCCGGCTGCTCTTCGGCACCTGCATCGCTCATCCGTCCGCGTTGCTGCGCCTCGCCGTACTACGCGACTCCGGGACCAGGTACCAGGCCGAATACACGTACGCGGAGGACTACAAATTGTTCAGTGAGCTGAGCCGGCTCGGCGACCTCGCCAACCTGCCGTTCACCGGCCTGCGGTACCGGGTCGACGCCGCACAGGTCAGCGCGACGGCGTCGACCGCGCAGCGGACCGCCGCCATCCGGATCTCGCGGGAGAACCTGGCCGCCGCCGGCGTGACCGGCATACCGGAGCGGGTCGCGGCCGACATGATCTGGCCGCCGGGACGCGGGCCGACGGCGGCGTTGCGCTACGCGTACCGGTACGCGCCGACGCTGATCGCGGTCGGCGCACGGGCCGGCGGGCTGGCCGGTGCGGCTACGGCGACCCGGCTGGTACGGGAACGGCTCAACACCGTGCTGCGCCAGCCGGCCGGCACCCGGAGCGAACACGAGACGAGCCATGTCGAGTAGCGTGGCCGGAGTCCGCACGGCGGACCACAGAGCGCCACGGCCCGTGGCGCGGACCCACCCGACGACGGTTCCGGCAGCGGCCGGACCGGTAGCCGTGGTGGTGTGCGTGCACACCCCCGACCGGCTCGCCGTCATTCGCCGGTGCCTCGACGCGGCCACCCGGCAACTGGACCCAGATCATGATCAACTAGTGGTGGTCGTGGACCACCACGACGAACTGCTCCGGCTGCTGCGCGCCGCCGTACCGACCGCGACCGTCATCGCCAACGGCGGCGAGCAGGGACTCTCGGAAGCCCGCAACACCGGAATCGCGGCCACGACCGCACCGGTCGTGATCTTCCTGGACGACGACGCCGTACCAGGCCCTGGATGGCTCGCCGCCTGGCGCCGGATCTTCACCGACCAGACCGTGATGATGGCGGGCGGCGCGGTACGGCCCGACTGGGCCGACGGCCGCGCCCCCCGCTGGTTCCCCGACGAGTACGGCTGGGTGGTGGGCTGCGACTACCGGGGAATCGGCGCGGCCGGCACCCCGGTACGCAATCCGATCGGCGCGAACATGGCGATCCGCCGCGATGCCCTGGACCAGGTGGGGGACTTCTCCGTCCGACTCGGCCGGGTGGCCGCCGTACCCAGCGGGTGCGAGGAGACGGAGCTGGGAATCCGGGTGGGGCGGGCCTACGGCCCGGCCGCCGTCGTGCGGTTCGACGAGCCGACGGTGGACCACCGCGTTCCGGTGGCACGGGCCACGGTCGGCTACTTTCTGTCCCGATGCCACCACGAGGGCCGGTCCAAGGCGGTGCTGTCGGCCGCGGTCGGACGGACTTCGTCGCTGTCGGCGGAGCGGCGCTACGCGCTGCGAACACTGCCGGCCGCGGTGGCTCGGCACTTCGTGGCGGTGGTGCGGGGCGACCTGGCCGGACCGGCCCGCGCCACGATGACGGTGCTCGGTCTGTTCGCCACGGCCGGCGGATACCTGGTGGGCCTGCGCGCCAGCCGGAAACGGGCCGCGACGGCCGCGCACCCCGAGGACCGTCCGATGGCGGTGGTGGAGGTGGAACTGGCTGGCACCGCCGGGCGCGACCTCGCCGTACCGGCGGCGGCCGCGAGTGTCCTGATCCGCTTCCGTGGTCTTCCGGTCGGTCGGGTCGTTCTACCGCCGCGGGTCACGGCCGACGGTGCGGGGGTGCTGGAACGCGCGGTCGAGCGCGGGCTCGGGCCGGCGCTACGGGTGCATCTGGACCGGGCGGGCGTGCCGGTACCGTCCGCGGCGACCCCGGACGAGCTGCTGCGGTTGGCGCGGGCCAGCGCACCGGCGGCCTCCGATGAGCACGCCGTGGCGAGCGGCCAGCCGCTGGTATCGGTCGTGCTGTGCACGTTGGGCACCGAGGCGCGGCTGCCGGCGGCGGTCGCGGCGATCCTTGCCCAGACGTACCGCGACCTGGAACTCATCGTCGTCGACAACGATCCGGTCAGCGACCGGGTCCGGCCCTGCCTGGCAGATGTGGACGATGCTCGGTTGCGGATCGTCGCGCAGCCCCGGCGTGGGCTGTCCAGGGCCCGCAACGCGGGTCTCGCGGCGGCGAGTGGTGACATCGTGGCCTTCACCGACGACGACGCGCTGCCGGACGTGCACTGGCTGGCCGAGGCGATCCGCGGGTTCGCCGTGGACCCCGCCGTTGGCTGCGTGACCGGTCTGGTGACCCCGGCCTGCCTGGACACCCGCTGGGAGCGGCTGTTCGAAGAGTACGGCGCGTTCGACAAGGGTTATATGGCCAAGGTGTGGTCGGTACGGCCCGTCCCGCCACGGCTGGCCCACGCGGCCCAGATCGGGGACCGGGGCCCGCTGTTCCCGTACGTGGCCGGCAACTACGGATCCGGTAACAACATGGCGTTCCGGGCCGAGGTACTGCGAGAACTGGCCGGCTTCGATCCGGCTCTGGGCGCGGGCAGCCCGACGCGCGGCGGCGAGGACCTCGACATGTTCCGGGCCGTGCTCACCGCCGGGCACGCCATCCTGTACGTGCCGAGCGCACTGGTGCGCCACTTCCACCGGGACAGCCGCCCGGCACTGCGCCGCCAGCTGTTCGGCTACGGCAGCGGATTCACCGCGGTGGCCTTCAAACAGCTCGTCTCGGGCTGGTCGGCGGCGCTGCGGATCATGCGCTCCTCGCCCAAGGCGCTGCGGGTGGTCGTCGATCCACAGTCACCCAAGTACGCCGGCCGATCGCCTGATTTCCCGCTGGCGCTGAGCTGCGCGGAGTTCGCCGGCTACCTGGCCGGGCCGTGGCTGCTGCTGTGGGGACGCGTCCGCGCGCGGTGGCGGCGATGACCGGCGCCGAGGTCGACGTGACGGGGAGCAGCCACGGCCAACGGACGGCGCCCGGGGTCGACGTGACAGCGGCCGGGGTCGAGGTGACAGTGGCCGGGGACGGCCGACGGACCACGGCCGCGCCGCGACGGTCCGACCCACGGGCATACGACGTGGTCGCGGTCGCGGTGGCCGGCGTTCTCGCGGTCGTGGTGCCGACCGTGACCCTGCTGGACCTGCCGGTGCCTGGCCGCCTGTTCGCCACCGTCGCCTTCCTCGTCACCGTGCCCGGGGTACCGCTCGGTTACGCGCTGCGCCTGCCGCACCGGCTGGTCACCGTGGTCCTCGCCATCTGCCTGTCGATTTCGGCACCCCTGCTCGCGGTCGCGGTGACGGCGGTGCTGGGAGTGTGGGACCCGTTCACCGTGGTGACGGCCATCGCCGCGATCGGACTACTGGCCACCCCGGCTGCGGTCGCGGCCATCCAACGGAGCGAGCCCGCCGACCAGGCAGCCCTCCCGGTGGCCGACGAGCCGGACCCGCCGGAGCAGGCGGCCGGCCGCGCCGGGCAGGCTGGGCGTTGGGTCGGTTTCGCTGCGGTCGGCGTCGCACTGATCCTGTGGTGGTGGGCGACCCGGCAGCTCGACGCGGCGAACGCCGGCGCGCTGGGGCTGATCGCGGTCGCCCCGATCGGCTACTGGTTGGCGCTCGGCGTACTCGCCGGCGTACTCGGGTGGGCGTTGCTGCGACCCGTTGTCGACCATGTCCTGCTGGCCGTGGCCTGCGTCGCTACGGCGGTCTGCGGCTACCTGTTGGTCGGTGTCGCGGACGGGGCGGCCGGCTACAGCACCGTCTGGGTCCACGTCGGCTTCATCGACTTCGTCAGCCGTACCGGCGAACTGGCCACTGGTGCCGACGCCCGGTTCAGTTGGCCGGGTTTCCTCGCCGGCTCGGCGTACCTGGTCGCGGTCGCCGGCCTGCCTGATGCCAGCGCGTTCACCCTGGTCGCGCCGGTCGCCTTCACCGTGCTGGCGTTGCCGGCCCTGTGGCTGATCGGGCGACTGGTGACCGGTAGTGCCCGACTGGCCTGGCTCGGGGTGGTGCTCTACCTTGCCTTCAACTGGTACCAGCAGGACTATTTCTCGGCCCAGGCCACCGGGTTCGTCCTCTACACCGGAGTGCTCGCGGTGCTGCTGTGGGCGTTCGACGCGGCCGACGTGCCGGCATTGCCCGGCCGGCGGTGGCTGTCCTGGCTGCGGGCGGTGCACCGGATCCCGGGCCGACCGGGGCCAGCCGGGGACCGGCTCAGCGGAACCCGGATGGTCTGGCTGGAGATCGCGCTCACGCTGGTCGTCGCGGCGCTGGTGGTCACCCATCAGCTGACCCCGATCACCCTGGTCGTCGCGTTGCTGTGGTTCGTCCTGGCCGGCGGCACCCGGATGCGGACCCTGTGGCTCAGCGCGGCGGCGATGTTCGTCGGTTGGTTCTCGTACGGGGCCACCGGCTTCTGGACCGGGCACCTGGCGGACCTGCTCGGCGACCTCGGTCGGCTCGGCTCGACGGTGTCCAGCGGGGTCGGTGAGCGCATCGTGGGGGACCCGCTTTATCAACAGATGCAGTTCACCCGGATCGCCTGGACCGGACTGCTCGGGCTCGGCGGCGTGGTGGGCTGGTGGCTGATCCGCCGTCGCCGGATCGCCACGCTGGCGGCCGGTCTCGCCGCGACCCCGGCAGGGCTGCTGTTGGTGCAGTCGTACGGGGGAGAGGTGATCATCCGCTGCGCCCTGTACGCCAGTCCGTTCCTCGCGCCGCTGGCCGCCGTCGGCCTGGCCCGGGTCGGGCAGGCCGTGCTACGACCACTGCCGTACCGCCGGGCACCGATGGTCGCGGGCGCGCTGCGGTTGGGTGCCGTGCTGGCGACGCTGATGGTGACCTTCGCGATGCTGACCCTGACCCGTGGGCTGAACGTGTCGTTCGAGCGGGTGTCCGCCGAGCAGGTGGCACAGGCGCGGGCGCTGATCGCGTCAGCTCCCGACGGCGCGCGCATCGGTACGGTGGAGGCGGTCGGGCCACTGCCGCTGGGCGGTTTCGCCCGGCTCGACCCCGAGCCGGTGCCGCTGCCCGGCTGCCGTGGCCAGCTCCGTGACTGCCTTCTGGACCAGGTCGGCCCGGACGGCGCGAGCGGTCCGGATTTTGTGTACGTCACCGGCGGGCAGGAAGCGGCGGGACGACTGCGCTCCGGCCTCGCCGTCGGGTGGACCGGACAGATCATCGACGTGTTGCTCTCGACGGGCGGGTACCGGGTGGTGGTCAGATCGGCGGAGGTGACCGTGCTGGAACGGGTGGCCGAGGCCGCTGCCGACAGCGAGTCGGAGGAATCCACGGTGGGGAGCGCGGGCTGATGGAGGAGGTCGAGCAGCTTCTGCCGTCACCGGTGTTCGCGGTCCTGGTAGCGGTCGTCGTCGCGCTGTGCGTGCTGGTGTCGGCACTGCGCGAGCGGTGGCTCGGGGAGACGGCGACGGTGGATCCGGTCGTTGTCGGTGCCGACCGGGCCGCGCCAGGTGCGGCGACGCGGGCGGTGCCGGCGGCGTTGCTCCGGCTGGCCCGGGCGGTCGCGGCGGTGTTGCTGGCGTTGGCGTTCACCATCCTGTTGGTGCTGACGCTGGTGCGGTTCGCGGTACTCGCCGATTCACCGCCCGTGGCCCCGGGCGCGCCGGCGGCACCGGCACCGGCCGGACCCGGGGAGACCGCTGCGGTTGACGACGGTGCGCTCCGATGACGGCCGGTGTCCGGCGAGGCCCACGACGTCGACGTACCGGAGCGACGGTCACGGCGGCGCTCACCACCGTGGCGCTACTGACCGTCGCCGGCTGGGCGGTGGTCGACCGGCTCGACCCTGGTGCGGGGGACGGGGCGACCGTGTCGGGTGTGCCGCCACCGCGGGGCGACCTGCCCGGCTGGGAGCTGGTTCTCACCGACGACTTCGGACGCCAAGAGCTGGGAGCGAATTTCACGGCGTACTCCGGAAGTCCCGGCGGGGACCCCTATTCGACCTGGCATCCCGACCATGTCAGCGTGCGCGAAGGGACGCTGGTGCTGGAGGGCTATCGCCGCGACGGTGCCTGGACCACCGGTGGGGTCTCGAACTGGCCGGTGAGTCAGATGTACGGGCGGTGGGAGGTGCGGTTCCGGGCCGACCCCAGCGACGAGATCACGTACCACTTCCTGCTGTGGCCGAAGAGCGACCAGTGGCCGCCGGAGATCGACTTCGCCGAGGACTTCGGCGGCTCGCGGACGGGTGTGTCGGCATTTCTGCATTTCCGGTCCGAGTCGGGACGGCAGAAGGTGCAACGGGATCTGAGCGGTGTCGACTTCACCGCCTGGCACACGGTCGGCGTCGAATGGTTGCCGGGGCAGGTGCGCTATCTGCTCGACGGCGAGGTGTGGGCCCGTGTGGAGTCGGCCGGGGTGCCGGACGAGCCGATGTGGCTGGCGTTACAGGCTCAGTCGGGTGGCTGCGAGCGTAGCAGTGAGTACGGGCTCGCTGCCTGTCCGAAGGCGGGAACGCCCGATCGCGCGGAGATCGTCGTGGACTGGATCGCGGTTTACGCGCGCCGCTGACCCGCTCGCCGCCCTGCGTGACCCCGTCCACCCGCCCAGGTCGCAGCGGCTTCGCCGATGGCCGGTGAACGAGCGACGGGCGTGTCTTGCCCCATCATCAGACAATGGTTAGCCTGACCTAAGTTGCCTCCAATGCTCGGTGGTGACGCCGACAGGAAGTAGAGGACTCGTCCGTGAACACGTACAGATCGCCGTGGGCGCGCCGCCGCGGCACGCTCGCGACAGGGGTCGCCGCCGCGTTGGTGGCCAGCCTGATCGCGGTGACGGCCGGCGCTGGTCCCGCCGCTGCTACCGAATACACCAGCCCCACCGACCCGACCGTCACGTACACCGTGCCCGACGAGGTCGTGGTCGGCGAGTCCATCGCGATTTCCGGGAGCGGCTGGACGTCCCTGGACGGGACCGCCGGCTCGGTCATCGCCGTCAAACTCGACGATGGAGCCGTCTCCACGACGCGGGACGTGGTTCATCCGGTGACCGGTGCCGTGCAGCTCAACAAGACGATCTACGCGATGATCCAAGCCGATGCGAGTGGATCGTGGTCCATCGAGTTGGAGTTCCCGACTCTGAACAACTCGGACACGTCGTGGGCGGTTGGTGAGCGGCACAACGTCCGGCTGCTCACCGGGGCCATGCTCGTCGGCGACGAGACCCGCTCACTGGGAGCCGAGTTCACCGTGGTCGCCGACGGCGGACCCGGTGACCCGGGTGATCCTGGTGACCCGGGCGATCCTGGTGACCCGGGCGATCCGGGCACGTGGGAGTTCGACGTGGATCGGTTCGACCTCGGCGAGGGCCAGTACCAGATCGCCTACTCCGCCCGCAACGACGTGTTGTGGGTGACCCAGGCCGGGGCGCCACCGGTGACCACCTCACGGTTGCACAAGGTCGATCCGGAGACGTTGGAGATCATCACCTCCTACCGGGTCCCGTGGGACGAGCCGAGCGGCACGGCGCAGGGCGTCTTCGGCATCGACATCGACGACACCCGTAACACCGTCTGGACGAGTTCCACCCGACTCAACCGGGTCGCGGTCTACGACCAGGCGACCGGCGAGCACCTGCATTCGTTCGACGACGTCGAGCACGGCCGGTCGGTCGAGGTCGACGAGGCCGGCGGGACCGTCTACGTCACAGCCGTCACCGGCGAGTACGTCGCCACCTTCGACGCGGTGACCTTCGAGCGCGGCCCGGACATCACCGTCGACGGTCAGCCGATGGGGCTGGACCTCGATCCGGTCGGCGGCAAGATCTACACCTCGATGCTCGACACCCCCACGCTCGCCGTGATCGACACCGGCAGCGGCGCGGTGGCGCACCACGACCTGCCGGGCGCGGTCCGTTCGTCCGACGTCGCGATATACCCACAGCGCGACCGGGTCTACGCCGCCAACCAGGACTCGGCGGACGTGACCGTGCTGGACGCCACCAGCTACGACCACGTCACCTCGGTCCCGACGGGCAGCGGCGCGCTCGCCCTGGCGGTCGATCCCGGCACCGGGCTTCTTTATGTCGCGAATTTCTTCGCCCACACGATCAGCGTCATCGACACGGCGACGAACACGGTCGTGTACACGGTCACTGACACCGCGGTACACCCCAACCACATCACGGTCGTCGACGGATCCGCGTACGTGGTGGACCGGGCGACCTTCGGCGGCCGGTCGGTCGACTCGATCATCCGAATCACCCCGACCTCCGTCCCGGACCCCGGTGAGCCAGGCGGCTCCGAAGGCGGCATCACCATCGACGCGACCGTGCCCGAGGAGATCAACGGCCCGCTCACCCTGACCATCGATCCCGGTGCCGCAGTCACCCTGCAGCGGCAGGAAGCCCTCGGCCGGCTGCGGTTCACCGGAGACCTTCCGGCCGTGACGGTCACCGACGCCCGGTCTGCGGCGGCGGCCGCCGACGGCGGCTGGGCGCTGTCCGCGCAGAGCGGCCCGTTCGCCTCCGAGAGCGGCCAGTTCGGTGCCGAACATCTCGGCTGGACGCCGCAGGTGCTGACTCCACGCGGTGGCGTGGTGGCCGGGCCGACAGTTGCCGGTCACCTCGACGGCGGGCCGGGTCTCGGTGCGGCCGCGACCATGGCGACCGCCGACGACGTCGGCCGGGTCGGGGTCACCGAGGTCGGTGCCGACCTCGAACTCGGTCTGCCGTTGGGCACCGTGCCGGGCGGCTACCGCGCCACGCTGACCGTTTCGCTGTTCCCCACGGACTGACGTGACCAGTTATTCACGCAACCGCCACCGCGGGCAGGGCGCGCGACGTTTCCGTCGCGCTCTGCCCGCAGTGGCAGCCGCACTGCTGGCCACAGCGTTGCCGATGGCCGCCGCCGCGCCGGCGGCGGCACAGCCGAGCGGCACGGTCACGTGGGCGGTCCAGCCCTCCGACGCGGACGGTCCGGACGACCGGGTCTCCTTCCGGTACGAACTGCAGCCAGGTGACTCGGTCACCGACCACGTGACGGTCACGAACCTCAGTGACCACGACGTCGCCTTCCGGCTGTACGCCAGCGACGGCATCACCACCTCGGCCGGATTGTTCGACCTGCTGCCCGCCGGTGAGCAACCGCGCGACGCGGGTTCGTGGATCGAACTCGGTCAGACGAGGGTCGAACTCGCCCCCGACCAGCGTACGACCGTGCCGTTCACCCTCCGGGTGCCGGCGGACGCGACTCCGGGTGACCACCCGGCCGGGATCGTCGCCGCGGTCGGTGGCACCGGCACCGACGAGCTGAGCGTGGAACGCCGGGTAGGCGCCCGCGTACACCTACGCGTGGCGGGTGACCTGACACCGGCGCTCGTGCCCAGTGACCCGGACACCGACTTCGTCGGTGGCTGGAGCAGCGACGGCCAGGGCACGATGCACGTCTGGTACGACGTCGTCAACACCGGCAACGTCCGGCTCCAGGGCTCGACCACCGTCGAGCTCCGCGCACCATTCGGTATCTGGTCACGGACCTTTGACGTCGGCGAGGTACCTGAACTACTGCCGGGGGCGACGTTCCGGGTCGAGTTGACCGTCGAGGAGGTCCCGGCGCTGGTGATGCTGACCACCTCCGCCCGGGTCGTCCCTCGCACGGTCGGCGTCGACGAGGTGCCGGTGGCACTACCCGAGGGTGAGGCCCGAGAGCGCACCTGGGCGATGCCGTGGTTCTGGACCTTGACCTCTCTCGTCCTCGTCGCCGCCGTCACCGCCGGTGTGCTGACCCGGGGCCGGCACCGTCGCCAGATAGCAGCCGCGCTCGCCCGGGCCCGTGCCGACGGCCGGCGGGAAGCCGAGGCACCGACGACCGGGAGCGACGCGGAGAGTCCGTCGACCGGGAGCGCGCCTGCCGGGGACCAGGCCCACCAAACCGGCGCAGGCAGCGAACCCGACCCGGTCACGCCGCGACAGGAGACCAGCCATGGCCCATGATCGGCGGCTCACCCGATGGCTGGCGGCGCTCGGCCTGCTCGTCGTAGCGGCGACGGGTGCCTGCGGCAACGGCGGTGGCGACCGGGACACCTTGTCCGTGGCGACCCGGGTGGTCGTCGACATCGAAGGAACCGAGGTCGAGGTACCGCAACGACCGCGCCGGGTGGTCACCTTGAGCGAACCCACTCTGGACGGTGCGCTCGCGTTGGGGGTGACGCCGATCGGCACCACGACCGGACGCGGTCAGTCCGGCGTGCCGAACTATCTGGCGGACCAGGCGGCGGACATTCCACTGCTCGGTAGCGTCGCGCAGCCCAATTTCGAAGCCATCGGGCGCGCCGCGCCGGACCTCATTTTGGTCGACGGAACCTCGATCAACAACAACCCGCCGACGATCGCGCTGCTACGCAAGATCGCGCCGACGGTGTACGCGGGGCACGCGGGTGGGGACTGGCGGGTGACGTTCGGGTACGTGGCCGAGGCACTCAACCTGACGGAACGGGGGCGCGAGGTGGTCGAGGCGTACGAGGCGCTGGTGGCCGAAGTCCACGAGCAGCTGGGCGAACGCCTCGACGAGACGTACTCGATCGTGCGTTGGCAGGGGTCGTCGGCATCGTTGATCCTCAAGGAACTGCCGGCCGGACTCGCGTTGACCGACCTGGGCCTGCGGCGTCCACCGGCTCAAGACCGTACCGGTCGAGGCCACAGCGAGCCAGTCTCGCTGGAGAATCTGGTGCAGATCGACGCCGACTGGATGTTCTTCGGCACGCTCGGCGGATCCTCGGTGGGCAATCCTGACGCCGGGGGTGGGGCCGGCGTCGATGCCGCCCGTAAGGCGCTTGACGACGCCCGGGCGGTGCCCGGTTTCAGTGAGCTCACGGCGTACCAGGCCGACCGGGTCGTGCTGGTGGACGGTTCGGTGTGGACGTCGACCGGTGGACCGCTGTTGATGAACCGGATCGTCGACGACGTAGAAAAGGCGTTGATTGGACAATGAGATTTCATCGTGAGAGTTCAGCATCAGGGCGCCGGGTGCGAGTCGCAGGTCGGCTGGCGTTCGCCACGTCCGTAGTGGCCGCCGTGGCGGTCGTCGGCCTACCGGCCGCCGCCGAGGACGAGACCGCTGGCGTGCCTTCGGCGTCCGCCACGCCGGCCGCGACCAGCCCGGCGCCATCCGCGTCATCGCCGACGTCTGTCGCGTCTGCCGCGCCGACGGTGTCCGCGACGCCCGACACCGTGATCTCGCCGCTGCCGACGCCCGCTGTCACCGCCGGCCCGCTGCCGACCTCCGCTGTCACCGCCGATCCGGTCCTGGACGGGTTGCCCACCCCAGAGCCAGACGCGGCAGCCGCCGCAGCCGCCCGCGTCGGTGTCCTCGCTCAGCCAGCAGAATGCCCGACGAGCGCGGCGGCGACCTTCGAGGTGGCCGGATCGGCGGTGATCGGTGGCACGCTCCGGCTGCAAGGGACCGGATGGTGTCATCCGACCGACGGCGGCTCCGTCATCGCGGTGAAGATCAACGACGGGGCATACAGCCACCTGACCGGTCAAGGGCCGAACGCCAACCTCACGGTCTGGCAGGTGGTCGAGGCTGGTGCCGACGGATCCTTCGACGTCGGCATCCGGCTACCCACCGCGAGCAACTCGACGCCGGAGTTCACCCCCGGCACGTACACGCTGCGGTTGCTGACCGGCTCGCTCAAGGCGGGCGACAACATCCGGGCGGTCCAGACGGACTCGTTCACCGTCACCGCGCCCGCATCCCCCGGTGGATCGCCCACCCCGAGCGGCAGCCCGAATCCGGGATCCGGCGGCACCGACGACGAACTGCCCACCACCGGCATCGATGCCTATCGGGCCGGTCTGCTCGGTGGCTTGTTCATCCTGGCCGGGAGTGTCGCGCTGGCGTGCACCCGTCGGCCCCGCCCGATCAGCCGGGAGGTGGCGGCGTGACCGGCAGGCTTGCGGGCCGCGACGGTCCACGGGTACGGCCAGCCGGGCCCGGCCGTACCCGCAGCCGGCTGGTGGCTGCCCTGGCCGGCGCGGTCGTCGGGCTCGCCGCCGCGACGACGTCCGGGGCGGTGCCGCCCGGCGGTGCCTCGCCGGACACACCGGGTACGGCGTCCTCGGTGTCCCCCCGCGACATCACCCCGGGGTCATCCATCTCGTTCCAGGTCAGCGGTTTCCCGCCGGGGGAGTCGGTCAACATCAAGATTGACGACGGGGACTATTGCGGTGCGGCCGCGGTGCACGGTGCCTGTGTCGTCCACATCCAGCAGATCGCGGCGGACGGTACCGTGTCCGGCAGCGTGCCGGTTCCGGCCGATCTGCCGCCCGGGGCTCACTGGCTGCGCTATCTCGCCACCGAGCAGTTCACCGACGCGAACGGCAACGCGGGCACCAGGGGGTACACCCTGCGGGGCGGGTCGGACTTCACCGTCGTCGCGGCGGGCGGGACCCCCCGCCCGGATCCCGAGGGGACACCGGCGGGTGGCAGCCCGCCCGGCGCGGGCCCGGCCGAGCCCGCTCCGCCACCGGTGACAGACAGCCCAGCGGCCGGCGCCGTCTCGGCGTCCGCCAGTGGGCAGCCCACCGCTACCCCGAGTGGGGTGGCGGTGGTCCGCGTGGCCACCGATGGTGGCCTGGACGGCAACGTCCTGCTCTGGGCGATCCTGGGCGTCGCGTCGCTGGCGGCGATCGGTGGCATCGTCGTGCAGCTGGTCCGCCGCCGATCACGGCCCGACTCCGGATGACCTCCCGACGGGCTACGGTCGCCCCCGATCCGCCAGCCGACCGTGCCTCGACCTCGCCGCCGGTGACGTGCGTCGATCAATCGGGGTCGTCCGCCGTCCGCCGTCCCGGCCTGCGCCGGGCGGTCGTGCTGCTGGTCGCGGTCGTGTTGCTGCTGGTGGGCATCGCCGCCAGCCTGGCCGTCGGATCACGGTGGATTCCACCGGAGCAGGTGTGGGAGGCCCTGGTCCGTCCGGACGAATCGCTCGCGGCGACGATCGTGCGCGGGCAACGGGTTCCGCGTACCCTGCTGGCGATCACCGTCGGGATGGCGCTCGCCGTCGCCGGTGCGGTGATGCAGTCGCTGACCCGTAACCCGTTGGCGGATCCCGGCATCCTCGGCGTCAGCGCCGGGGCGGGACTCGCGGTCGTCGCCGCGGTGGCGCTCGCCGGCTACGTCGGCATCTGGTTCTACCTGTGGTTCGCCTTCGTCGGCGCGGCGGTCGCGTCGCTCGTCGTCTACCTCCTGGGATCGGCGCCGGGCCTCGCCGCGACTCCCGCCCGGTTGGCACTCGGCGGGATAGCGGTCAGTGCTGCGGCCACCTCCCTGGTCCAGACCGTCATCCTGACCGATCAGACGGCTTTCAACGAGTTCCGCTTCTGGGCGGCGGGCTCTCTGGAAGGTCGGCGGTGGGACGTCCTCGCCGCCGTCGTGCCGTTCGTGGTCCTGGGGCTGGTCGTGGCCGTGGCGGTCGGGCCGGCGCTCAACGCACTCGCCTTGGGTGAGGAGACCGGTCGGGCACTCGGCGTGCGGTTCCGTTCGACGGTGGCCGCGACGATGGCTGCCGTGGTCCTGCTGTGTGGGGCGGCGACGGCGGCTGTCGGGCCGGTCGGGTTCGTCGGTCTCGGCGTGCCGATCCTGGCCCGCGCGTTGATCGGTCCGGACCAGCGTTGGGTGAATCTGGCCGCCGCGCTGTACGGTCCGGCTCTGCTCCTGCTCGCCGACGTGGTCGGTCGCCGGCTCGCCGGCGGGTCCGAGGTGCAGGTGGGTATCGTCACGGCGATCATCGGGGGCCCGGTGTTCGTCGCCGTGGTGCGACGTACCCGGTCCAAGGCGGTCTGACCGGTGTCCGTCGACAGCAGACATCTGCGCTGGCGGCTCGGCCCGGTCGCACTGCTGGTGGCCCGCCGTCCGGCGGTGGTGGCGGCGGCGCTGCTCGCGGGCGTCGTCAGCGCCGCCGGCTTCGCGGTGCTGTTCGGTGATCATCCGGCGTCGCCGGGTGAGTCGCTGGCCGCGCTGTTCGGCACCACGGATGACGTGCTGGCCGTGATCTTCGTCCGGGACCTGCGGCTGCCACGGGCGTTGGCGGCGGTCGTCGTCGGCGGCTCGCTCGGCGCCTCCGGGGCGATCTTCCAGTCCGTGTCGGGCAATCCACTGGGCAGCCCGGACATCATCGGCTTCACCGCCGGTGCGGCGAGTGGGGCGCTGGTGAGCATCATCCTGATCGGGGGTACGCCCTCGCAGGTCGCGATCGGGGCACTGGCCGGCGGCTTCGTCACGGCCGTCGTCGTGTACGGGCTGTCGCGCCGACGAGGCGGCGGCGTCTCCGGATACCAGTTGGTCCTGGTGGGTGTGGGTATCGGGGCGGTGCTGTCGGCGGTCAACGCGTTGCTTCTGGTGCGGTCGTCGCTCACCGCCGCGCAGACCGCCGCGCAGTGGCTGGCCGGCTCGCTCAACGCCATGTCGTGGGCGACGGTCTCGGTGGCGGGCAGCGCGGCCTGCCTGCTCGCGGTGCTGGCCGCGCCGTTGTCCCGGCTGCTCGCGGTGCTCATGCTCGGCGACGACGTCAGCGCCGGCCTCGGTGTGCCGCCGCATCGGGTCCGAGCGGTCGCGGTCGCGGTCGGGGTCGCTCTTGTGTCGCTGGCGACCGCGGTCGCCGGGCCGATCGCTTTCGTTGCGCTCGCCGCGCCGCAGCTGGCCCGTCGGTTGACGAGGTCGGCGGGACCGGGAATCGGTGGGGCCGTGATGATGGGCGCGTTGCTGGTCCTCGTCTGTGATCAGCTGGCGCAGCGGCTGTTCGCGCCGGTCCAGTTGCCGGTGGGGGTGGTGACGGGCTCGCTGGGTGGGCTCTACCTGGTCTGGCTGCTCGCCCGGGACGCGCGGCGTCGCCCGGTCTGAGGCTGCACGTGGTCGTCGGCCGGCCGGTCGTCGGCCAGCGCCGGTGCGGCTCCCGGTTGCGACGGGACCGGGTCCGCAGCGGCAGAGCCGGCGAGGACGAAGTCGCGGTCGGCGTGATCCGCCGCCGCCGTACGGGCTCCCTCGACATCGCCGGCGATGATCGCGGTGAGGATGCGCTGATGGTCAGCCAGTCGTTCGCTCGCGGTGCCAGGGGTCAGCACGCCCCGGCCGACCCCGTTTCGCAGCGCCGCGATCGCGCACTGATAGAACTCGGCGAGCAACGGGTTGCCGGCCGCGTCGAAAATGTCGGCGTGGAACGATCCTGGCGACGGCAGGACGAGTGCGCCGGCAGCGTCCGGCCGGCCATCACTCGGGTGGGGATCATGGCGCGGGGCTGCGTCCAACGATCGTCGCAGCCGCTCGATGTCGTCGGCGGTACGGTTCCGGGCGGCCAGCCCGGCTGCCTCGACCTCGATCGCCCGCCGAAGCCCGAGTACCGTGTGGATCGGTTGGTGGATCAGGTGTTCGGTGAGGACCGCGTTGACCGGGCTGCGGGCGCGGACGAACGTTCCCCGGCCGGCACCGCTTTCCAACATGCCGGTGTCGGCGATCGATCGGGTCGCCTCCCGGACGGTGCTGCGTCCGACGCCGAGGAGATTGGCCAGCTCTGTCTCTGTCGGGATGCGCGTGTTCAGTGGCCAGATTCCATCCCTGATCTGCTGGCGCATCCACTCCGCGACCATCTGCGAACGCGATCCCCTGGTCATCGGCGCCCCGCGCTGGTCGCCCGGCCACAAAGCTGGTCCATTGCTCAAACGTTACGCGATCTGCTCGACCGAACGGCTGATGGACCTGTACACCGTTGACTTCCACCCGGATGGCGGTACCGCCGATGGTGCTACGCGGTGCCACCGTCGAGGTAACGCGACAACTCGGCGTCGAGTCGATCCACGATCGGCTGGCAGAACGGTGGCCGTAGGATCGAGGAGTGGCCGCCGTCGACCGGTACGACCGTGTGCGGGCCGGTGAGCACCGTGGTCCACCATTGCGGGCGGTCCGGGTTGCTCGGTGTGGTGAACAGCAGCGTTCGGCCCGGCCAGGAGGTGAGCCGGTGCCGGTTGACCAGCCGCAGACTCTGCTCCCAGAAGACCTCCTCGCGGACCTGGGGGGAGTAGCGGACGAGGCCCGCACCGGCCAGTCGCGTGTGCATGCGTAGTCGGTCCCACAGTGGGGGCGCGGAGGGCGCGTCGCCGTCGACGCCGGCGGCGGCCCGGGCAGCCGCGGAGATTCGGTCCGGTAGGACCGTGTCCAGTAGGACCACCAGCGGCACCTGCGCGCCTGTGGCGGCCAACCGGGCAGCGGTCTCGAGGGCGAGCAGCCCGCCGTACGAATGACCGATCAGGATGTACGGGCCGTGCGGCGCGGTGCTGCGGATCACCTTCAAGTGCCGGTGGACCACGGATGACAGCCGCCAATCGGGTCGTCCCCGGGTCTCGTAACCACTGGCCTGAAAACCGATCATCGACAGGTCTGTGCGGAGCGCCATGGCCAGGGGCAGCAGCGACAGGGCCGGAGCCCCGCCGCCAGCGAAGCCGAACACCGTCGGTCGTCGGCCGAGGGTGGTCCGCGTGCGGCCGGTGGTCGTCACGTCGGCTGCGGTACGCAACGTCACCGCCGTCGCCGGGAGGGTGTCCCGGCGGGCCCCGCGCCGGTCGATCAGCGTCGCGAGTTCGGCGATCGTGGGCGTCGCCGCCAGGTCACGGGAGCGCAGGGCGGTGCCGGTGGCCTGGCGGACCGCGACGATCATCTGCTCGACCGCGAGTGAGTCGGCACCAAGCTGCCAGAAGTCGGCATTCGCCGCCACCTCGGGCAAGCCGAGCACGGCGCACCAGATGTCGGCGAGCAACCGCTCGGTCGGGGTCTGCGGTCGGACCGGCCGCTGCTCGGGAATTGCTGGCAGGGCCGACCGGTCGATCTTGCTCCGTTCGTTGCGCGGCAGTCGGGACAGCAGCACGATCTGGGCCGGCACCATCCAGGACGGCAGCCGCTCACGCAGCGTCCGGCGGACCGAGGCCGGAGTCGTGGAGTGGTCCGTGGCGACTGGCACGACGTGCGCGATCAGCGCGGCCCGGGTCGCTCCGGTGTCGTCCAGGGTGGGTACGACGGTGACCACCGCCTCGGCGATGTCGGGTGAGTCGAGCAGTGCGGCTTCCACATCGGCCGGTTCGACCAGGTATCCGCCGATTTTTACGGCACTGTCCAGCCGGCCCTTGAGATGCAGTACGCCGTCGGCGTCCCACTGGCCGAGATCGCCGCCCCGATAGCTGGTGGTGCCGTCGGCGTTGCGCCGGAACCGGGCGGCGGTCTGGTCCGGGTCGTTGAGGTAGCCACTGGACAGGTAGCGGGAGGTGACGACGACCTCACCGGTGACACCGGGCGGCAGCGGCCGGCCGTCCTCGCCGATCACCTCGATGGTCTTGTTCGCGGCCGGCGTGCCGACCGGGACGATTCCCGGTGGCACCGGCGCCGAGGCGGGCAGCCGGTAGTGCGCCATGATGCCGATCTCGGAGGCGCCGGACCAGCTGACGAACGCGCTGGTCGACGTGAGTCTCGCGCGTAGTCGTCGCACCATGGTGGAGTGGATCGCCTCGCCCAGGGAGGTGACCATTCGTACGGTGGTGAATGTCGCCTGGGCCCCTGGGGCGTCCAGGATCGAGCGCAGCAGCGCGGGAGTCAGGTGCACCGTGCTGACCTGCTGGTCGCGCAGCCAGCTCAACATCCCGTTCAGTCCGAGCAGACGGGGGTCGTACACGTGGACGCTGGAGCCGGTGAGCAGCGACATGAACAGTACGTCGAGTCCGCCGCCGTAGCTGAGCGGCATCACCAGAGCGTTGCGGTCGGCCGGGATCAGGTCGAGCGCGCGGCGGGCGACGTACGCCTGGTTGAGCCAGGTGGCGTGGCTGTGCACCACGCCCTTCGGGCGGCCGGTCGAGCCGGACGTGAAGAAGATGACCGCGGCGTCGTCGCCAGCGCTGTCCGGTGGATCGCCGGGTCCGTCCGGCAGCCCTGCGATGGTGTCGGTGTCGATGCGCCGGGCACCGGCGACGTCGAGGATCTGCTCGGCCCGCTGACTCGGCAGGGTCGGGTCGAGCGGGATCACCGCCCGCCCGGCGAGGACCACGGCGAGCAGGGCACTCGTGCAGCGGGCGGTGGATTCGATGGTGAGCGCCAACGGGATGTGTCGGGCGAGGTCGGCGGTGTGCGCGCGTACCGCGCGTGCTCTGCCGTGCGCGGCACGCCACAATTCCGCGTAGCTGTACTGGCCGTCGGGCGCGGCGACGGCCAGGGCGTCCGGCGTGGTGTCGGCGATGTGCCGCAGGCGCTGGCCGATCGAGGTCCAGCCGCCGGGCACGACCAGCGGTACGGGTTCCGGATGCCCCGTGTCGGGACGGCGCTCGGCGGTGGTGTCGTCCGTCCGGAGAGTGGGGCGCATGCCGGCTCCTCGTCATTCGCGGGTTCGGAGTATGACTTCAAAAGAGTTTAGGTTAACCTAACTATCATCTGACAATAGTTCCTGGGCGAGTCGACGGCCTTCGGATGCCGGACGGGCAGGTGGCAGAGAGGGCTTGACAGCATGGTGGGCGGTGGGACCGGCGGCGGGTCGACCCTGGGACACGCGACGGCCACATCGACGGGCGATCGGCTGGACTGGGTGGACGTCGCACGTGGCGCGGCCATTCTGCTCATCGTCGAGCTGCACACCCAGGGAGCACTCCGCCTGCTCGGGGCCGACCATCCGCTGCTCAGCTCGGTCAACGTCGCCCTCGCCACCGTTCGCCTACCGACCTTCTTCCTGATGTCCGGCCTGCTCGCGGTGTCGGTGCTGGCGGCCCCATGGCGACAGTTCCTGCGACGCCGGCCCGCCGGCCTGCTCTACCTCTACCTTCTGTGGGGCGGCATCCTGCTGGCCGTGACGACCCTGCTCGCCGTCGTCACGGGAGAACCCGCCGCCGTCGCCCGGGCCACCGCGCACGCCCTGCTCGTCGCCGACAGTGAGTTGTGGTACCTCGTCGCGCTCGCCGTCTTCTGCACGGTTTCCCGGCTCACTCGCGGCGTCCCGGTCGCGGTACAACTCGCGGCGGCCGCCGCGCTGGCCGCGCTGGCCGCGACCGACCTGCTCCCGGTCACCTCGTGGGGGGTCGATCACATGCTCTCCTGTTACCTGTACTTCCTGATCGGTCGACACTTCCGGCCGACGGTGACTGCCTTCGCCCGCGGAGCCACGATCCGTCGATGTGTCCTGCTCGGCGTGACGTGGTTGGTGGTCGGCGGCCTGCTACGGCTGGCCGATCCCAGCGGCCGGGCACTGCTCGCGCTGCTCCCGCTGGTCGCCCTGCCGCTGGCGGTCAGCCTCGCCGCCGTCGCCGTCGGCCGACCCGTCGCGGTGCCGCTTCGTATCATCGGTCGGCACACCTTGCCGATCTACGTGCTGCACCCGGTCGTCATCGCGGTTCTCGCCTGGTCGGCCGCTCCCGGCCCGACGACCGACCACCTGTCCGGCGGTGAGCCACCGCCCCACGCCGACCTGCCCCTGGCCGACCTGCCCCTGGCCGACCTGCCCCTGGCCGACCTGCCCCTGGCCGGCCAGGCCTGCTTGGTCCTGGTCACCACGGCCGGGGTGGCTGCCTCGTGCTGGCTCGCCTGGCGCCTTCTACGCCGGATCCCGGGCCTGTTCGAGCTGCCCGCACCCCGGGTGGCGGTAGATCACCGGAGCCGGACGTGATCGCGGCGTCGGGCGTGGACACCAGCGTCTCCGTGGTGCTGCCGGTCTACAACACCGCCGGTACGATCGCCGCCTGCCTGCGGTCGGTGGCCGCGCAGACACTGCGACCCAGCCAGGTGATCCTGGTTGACGACTGCGGCGGCGACGACGCGATCGAGGTCGCCCGTCGTACGCTGGCCGATGTCGACCTGCCGTACCTGGTGCTGCGGCACGACCGCAACCGGCGGATCGGGGCCGCTCGCAACACCGGGCTCGCTAGGGCCACCGGCGAGTGGATCTGGTTCCTCGACAGCGACGACCAGGCCGATCCGACCTTCCTGGCCCGGCTCGTCGCGGCGGCCACCGATCACCGGGCCGATCTCGCGGTCTGCCGTACCCGACGGGTGGATCCGGCCGGCAACCAGCTCGACGTCGTCGAACCCCGCTGGCGGCGCCCGGCGGTCACCGGGGAACAGGCCGCACGCCTACTGCTGGCCGACCGGATGAAGGCGTACGCCTGCAACAAGGTGTTCCGCCGCCGGATCCTGCCGGCCGCGCCGTTCGACCTCGACCGCAGCTACGAGGATTTCCGGCCGGCGCTGCGGACCCTGCTGCGGGCGACGTCGGTGGCGCTGGTCGACGAGCCGCTCTACCGGTACACGGTCGATCCGTCGTCGGTCTCCGGCCACTTCGGCAGACACACCTTCGATTTGCTCACGGTCGCTGACGACGTGCACGCCGAACTCGTCCGCCGAGGGCTGTCCCGGCGCTGGCGTACCGACCAGCTGACCTATCTGATCGCCAACGTGGTCCTACCGCTCGCGAACATGGCGCTGCGCGCCGAACACGCCGGACGCACGGACGACACCACCCGGGCGGCGGTGGCGGCGGCCCGCCGTCGGACGCGGGTGGTCGACTTGGTCCGGCTGCTGGCGGCCGGCCGGATCCATCCGGCCGTGGCCGGCGGCGTACTCAAGGCGGCACCGGCGCTGTACGCACGGGTATTGGCCCGTCGATGAGGTGGCGACCCCACGCGAGCACCACCAACGCCGCGCCGGTCGATCCGGCACGGCCCGATCGATCGTCGGAGGATCGTATGTCGAAGCAGCGGCCGAGGTCAGGTGGCGAGCGCGACGGGGCATCGCCGGAGGCCGGGCGGGACGCGCTCAAGGCAGCGATCGCGGCGGCGATCGACCGGGACGCCGGGGGGCTGACCGCCCTGGGTGAGGACATCTTCGCCCACCCCGAGTTGGCATACCACGAGTTCCGTACCGCCGACGTCGTGGCAGGTGAGCTGCGTCGGCTGGGTCTCACCGTCGAGGAGGGTCTGGCCCGCACGGGCGTACGGGCCCGGCTGCGCGGGCGCGGCCACGGACCGACGGTCTGCGTGCTGGCAGAACTCGACGCGATCCCCACGCCCGGACACCCGGCGGCCGACCCGGTCACCGGGGCGGCCCACTCGTGCGGCCACCACGCCCAGGTGGCGCACCTGGTCGGGGTCGCCCGGGCGCTGACCGAGCTGGCCGCCGGCGAGCTCGTCGGTGACGTGCTCTTCTTCGCCGTACCGGCGGAGGAGTACAGCGACATCGATCGCGCGGGAGCACCGGACGTCGAGTTCCCCGGCGGCAAGCAGGAGCTGATCCGGCTCGGCTGCTTCGACGGGGTGGACCTGGCGATGATGGCGCACGCCCTGGGTACGGGGGAGCCCCGCGACGGGGCCGTTCCGGCGAGGCCTCTTGGGATGACCTGGCAGTACACCGGCTTCGCCACCCGCCGGGCGACGTTCCGGGGTCGGGCGGCACATGCTTCCACGGCGGCCGGGGACGGCGTCGACGCGCTGGGCGCGGCCCGGATCGCCTTGCACGCCATTGACACCCAGCGGGAGTCGTTCGCCGACGGCGTCCGGGTGCATCCGGTGTTGCGGCCCCACCACGGGACGCTCAACGTGGTCGCCGACCGGGCCGAGGTCGACGTCGTGATCCGGGGCCGGACCGAAGCATCCATCGTGGACGCCGGAAGGCGGATCGACCGTGCGCTGCGGGCCGGCGCCTTCGCCGTCGGGGCCGGTGTCGAGCTCACCACCGCACCGGGATATCACCCGCTGTCGGTGGACCGTGCCCTCGGCGACATCTTCCGGGCCAACGCGGTCCGCCTGGCCGGCCCGGCCGCCTGGTCGGAATCCGAGTTCTCCGCCGCCTCCACCGACGCCGGCGACCTCAGCACACTGCTGCCGGTGCTGCACGCCACGCACGGCGGCTGCGCCGGGGTCAACCACTCGGCGTCGTTTCGGATCGTCGACCCGATCCAGGCGTACGTGCAACCGGCGATCGCGCTGGCCTGGACGGTCGTCGACCTGCTGGGCGGAACCGCCGACGCCGCTCACCATGCGGTGGCCGCGTACCGTCCCAGGTACACCCGTTCCCGATACGTCGAAACGCTACGCGCCGTTACCCGCCGCCGCTGGTATCCGCCGCCGGCCGAGCTCGTCGACGGTGGGCTTTTCGACGGCCAGCCGGGACCGGCGTACGAGATCGACAACCCGGTGGAGGAGGTATGGGTCTGACGGATTTTTTCCGGCCGCCGGTGACGACAGGTGTGCCGCCGCACACACCGCGTCCCTATCCGCTACCGGTGTGCGGGAGCCCTCGGCTGGCCCGGTTGTCCGCCGCTTTGCCCGACGACCGGGCGGTGTCCGACTTCTGGGCCGAGGTGGCCGCTCGCGGCACCCCGCTGCTGGAACCCGATGGGGACGCCGTCATCGTGACCTTCCTGTGGCGGGATCCGGACGCGGCGGCGGTGATCCTGCATGTGAACCGGTTGACCGATTTCCGCTGCCTGGACCAGAGCATGATGCGGCGATTGCCGGGCACCGACGTCTGGCATCTGAGCTACCGGATGCCGCCGACCTGGCGGGCCAGCTACGGCGTCGGACCGTTGTCCGTACCACTGGTGCCCATCGATCCCGACCGGCTGGCTGACAAGGCGCGCTGGCGACGGTTGCGGTCGTCGGCGCTGCCGGACCCTCTCAACCGGGCGTCGCTGAGACACCGGGCTGACGGCCCGGCGCTGTCCGTGGTCGCCCTGGCCGGTGCGCCGCCGCAGCGATGGTTCGCCGCCCGCCCGGGAGTCGCCCGGGGGCGGGTCGGCCGACACCAGGTGGGTGACCGTACGGTGTGGAGCTATCTGCCGCCGGGAGCCGGACACCGTGACCTGCCGGTGGTGGTCCTGCTCGACGGCGACGTGTGGGGCGGACAGGGTCTGCTCGGGGCGACCCTGGACAACTTGATCGCCGCCGGCCGGATCCCGCCGACCGTGGTGCTGATGGTCGATTGCGCGGCTGTCCCGACCCGGAGCAGGGATCTGACCTGCAACCCGGCGTTCGCTGGGTTCCTCGCCGGCGATCTGCTCGCCTGGGCTGCGGCCAGGTGGCCGGTCACGTCGGACCCGGCGGCCACGGTGGTGGCGGGTCAGAGCCTGGGCGGGCTGGCCGCCGCGTACACGGCGCTGTGCGCCCCGGACCGGTTCGGGGCCGTGTTGTCGCAGTCCGGCTCCTACTGGTTTCCCGGCGGCGACGTGCGGGAGTGGCTCACCGGGCGGTACGCGGCGACCGAGCGGCTGCCGCTGCGGTGGTACCTGGAGGTGGGGACGCGTGAGTGGGATCTCGTCGAGCCGACCAGGCGGCTGCGTGACGTGCTGCTCGGACGGGGCTACCCGGTGACGTACGCCGAGTTCGACGGGGGGCACGACGTCGCCTGTTGGCGGGGCGGCCTGGGGGACGGACTGATCGCCGTGCTAGGAAACATCAGACAAAGCTAAGGCATGCCTTACTATGCTGTCATGAGCCTGCCTAAGCTGGCCGACTACCAGCCGCCGACCCTTGCCGAGCTGCCCGCCAGCCGCGCCGACTGGACCCTGTCGCCGGACCGCTGCGCGTTGCTGGTGCACGACATGCAGGGATATTTCACCAGGATCTATCCCGAGGGTGGCCGGGCGTTCGGCACCGTCGTCACGTCGATCACGACGTTGCTCGACGCCGCCGGCCGAGCCGGCGTCCCGGTGGTCTACACGGCCGCACCCGGCGACCAGGATCCGGCCCGGCGCGGGCTGCAGACCGACCTGTGGGGGCCGGGACCGAAGGCGGTGCCCGAGGACATCGACATCGTCGCCCCCCTCGCCCCACCGGCCGGTGCCACCACGCTGACCAAGCATCGGTACAGCGCCTTCGTCCGGACGACGCTGGCCGACTGGCTGCGTGAGCGCGGCCGCGACCAGCTGGTCGTCACCGGCGTGTACGCGCACATCGGAGTCCTCGCCACCGCGACCGACGCCTTCTGCCGCGACATCGCGCCGTTCGTCGTGGCCGACGGCGTCGCCGCCTTCGACCGGGCGGGGCATCTGGCGGCGTTGACCCACGCCGCGCACAGCTGCGCCGTGGTGACCGACACGGCGGGTGTGCGCGCCGCGCTTGACCCGGTGTCGGCGGGCGGCGACGGGAAATCGGTGCTGGCCGAACTGCTCGACCCGTTGCTGACCGAACCGGACGCGCTCCGTCGGGCGCTCGCCGACCCGCAGCAGGATCTGTTCGAACTGGGCCTGGACTCGGTCCGGGCGATGTACCTGATCACCGCACTCGGCGACCGGGGGATCGACGTCGACTTCGGGGAGTTCGCGGCCAACGGAACGGTCAGCTTCCTGCACCACCGGATCAGCGAGTCACCGGTGGTGACCGATGCCACTTCGGCTACCGAGGCGAACTCCTCCCCGGGCGGATCCGGTGCCGGCGGCAGTTGAGGGTGACAGCGGCCACGACGACTGGCTGCCGCTCAGCGCAGCGGCCCGGGGCCTCTACTTCGCTCACCAGCTCGACCCCGGCAGCGCCGCGTACTCCACCGCCGAGGCTGTGCACATCGACGGCCCGCTCGACCCCGCCCGGCTGGCCGAGGCGCTGCGCCGGGCGTACCTCGATTTCGACCAGCTCCGGGTGGTGTTGCGGCTGCGCCCAGACGGACCGCAGCAACGGGTGTGCCCCGAGCCGCCGGCCCGGCTGCGGGTGGTCGACCTGCGCGCCGACCCGGATCCGGGGGCCGAAGCCGACCGGCGGATCCGGGCCGATGTCGCCTGCCCGCTCGACCTCGACGGTGGTGAACTGGTCCGTACGGTGCTCTTCCGGACCGGCCCCGACCGGGCCCTGTGGTACCACTGCGCACACCACATGCTGCTGGACGGCTTCGGATTCGCCCAGTTCGCCCGCCGGGTCGCCGACTGGGACCGCGCGCTCGCCGGGGACGGCCCCGCTCCAGCGC
Source organism: Solwaraspora sp. WMMB762 (assembly GCF_049179115.1). Classification (NCBI taxonomy): domain Bacteria; kingdom Bacillati; phylum Actinomycetota; class Actinomycetes; order Micromonosporales; family Micromonosporaceae; genus Solwaraspora; species Solwaraspora sp. WMMB762. Next base: position 4,227,768 of record NZ_JBMHMD010000001.1, on the reverse strand, counting down.
CGGTCACCGCGACCCTCGCCGATGTCGTCGCCGAGGACAGGGCGCGCGGCGACGACGTCGCGGCGACCGTCGCCGACGAGCGGTTCTGGGCCCCGCGGCTGGCTCACTCCACAACATCCACTCTGGCCGGACGCTCGGCCGACCCGGCGTCGGCGGCGCTGCGGGTGGCCGTCGAGCTGGCCGACGACGTCCAGCGCACGCTAGCGGCTGCCGGACGGCGCCACGACGGACCGTGGACCGACGTGGTGACCGCCGCCTTCGCCGGCTACCTGGGCCGGATGACCGACCTGGACGAGGTTCGCGTCGGCGTACCACTGATGAACCGGGTGACCGCCGGCCGGCGGGTGCCGGCCGCCGCCCGCACCGTCTGCACCGCCGTGAACGTCGTGCCGATGACCCTGCACCCTGGCCCGGCCACCGTCGGTGAGCTGGTCGCCGAGGTCCGGAGCGAATCGGCGCTGGTACGTGAACACGCGTACACCCGGCAGGAGGAACTCGCCCGCCGGCTCCGCCGCGCCGGGGGTGGCCAGCTGTTCGGCCCGCAGGTCAACATCCTGCCGTTCGACGTGCGTCTGCGGTTCGCGGCCGGTGCCACCGGTGTGGTGCGTAACGTGACCGCCGGCCCGGTCGACGACATGACCTGGTGCCTGCGCGGCGTTCCCGGCAAGGGCCGACCCGTCCGCTTCGAGCTCGACGCCAATCCCCGGCTGTACCGCCACCGCGAGGTTGCCTGGCACGCCGAGCGGATGGTCGCCTGGCTGGCCACGTTCGCCGGCGCCGATCGAACGGACCAGGTCGCCGACCTGCCGCTGCTGACCGCCGCCGACCGGCGCCGGGTGCTGGTCGACTGCCAGGGCCCGGTGGTGGAGCGGGCCAGCACGACCCTGCCGGCGGCCTTCGACGCGCAGGTACGGCGGACCCCGGACGCGGTGGCGCTGCGATACGCCGACCAGGAGCTGACCTACGCCGAACTCGACGAGCGGGCCAGCCGGCTCGCCTGGTCGCTTGCCCAGCGGGGGGTCGCCGCGCGCGATGTCGTCGGAGTCGGTCTGCTGCGCGGTGTCGAGCTGTTCGTCGCCCTGTACGCGCTGGCGCGGCTCGGTGCGACGTACCTGCCGGTCGATCCGGAGCTGCCCGTCCGGCGGATCGCCGGCATGCTCGCCGACGCGCGATGCCGGTGGCTGCTCACCGACAGCCGTGCGGGGCTGCCCACCGGCGAGCTGGCCGACGGCGAGCCGGACACCGGGCGTCCCGGGCCACGGGTGCTCTCGCTCGATCCGGACGCACCGGTGGGCCGGGGGGCGGCCGCCGCGTCACCCGCCCAGTTGCGGCGGCTGCGCGTGGACCGCCGCTACCACGTCGGCCCCGACGATGTCGCGTACGTGCTGTTCACCTCCGGCTCGACCGGACGGCCCAAGGGTGTCCGGATCACCCACCGGGCGATCGACAACCGGCTGGCCTGGATGCAGGACCACTTCCGGCTGCGTACCGGGGAGCGGGTGCTGCACAAGACCCCGATCTCGTTCGACGTGTCGATCTGGGAGCTCTACTGGCCGCTGCGGGTCGGCGGGTGCGTGGTGGTGGTCGAGCCCGGCGGCCACCGCGATCCCCGACACCTGGCCGAACTGATGGTTACCGAGCGGATCTCGACGGTGCACTTCGTACCGTCGATGCTGCGCGCCTTCTGCGCCGACGCGGTGAGTACGGCGGTCGGCGAGGCGGGCCGACTGTCCCGACTGGTCTGCTCCGGCGAGGCGTTGACCGCTGACCTGGCCGCCGTCGCGACGCGCCGTCTCGGTGTCGCTCCCACCAACCTGTACGGGCCCACCGAGGCCGCCGTCGACGTGACCTGCTGGCAGTGGGATCCGGACCAGGACGGCGAGGCGGTGCCGATCGGCCGACCGATCTGGAACACCCGCGCCTACGTGCTCGACCAGGGTCGCCGGCCGGTGCCACCCGGTGCCAGCGGCGAGCTGTACCTGGCCGGGGTCCAACTGGCGGTCGGCTACGCCGGCCGGGACGACCTCACGGCGCAACGGTTCGTCCCCGATCCGTTCGTGCCCGGCGAGCGGATGTACCGCACCGGTGACCTGGCCAGCTGGCGCGACGACGGGGCGCTGCGCTATCTGGGCCGGGTCGACGACCAGCTGAAGATCCGTGGCCAGCGGGTGGAACCGGGCGAGGTGGAGGCGGTCCTCGGCACGGTCGGGCAGGCCGGTCAGGTGGCCGTGGTCGGGGTCACCGGTTCCGGCGACGACACCCGACTGGTCGCGTACTTCACCGGCACCGTCGCGGCGGACCGGTTGCGGGCGGCGGCGGCGCGGCACCTACCGGAGGCGATGCGGCCGACGGCGTACCAGCGGGTCGACGACCTGCCCCTGACCGGCAGCGGGAAAGTCGACCGGGCTGGCCTGGCCGCACGCGGGCTGCCCCGGTCCGGTACGCGGCTCGGTGCCGCCGTCCCGGCCGACTTGTGGCAGCAGGTGATCGGCGAGGTGATGGGCGACGTCCTCGGTCACGACCGGCCGGCGGCCGCCGACACTGACTTCTTCGTCGCCGGCGGCAGTTCGCTGCTGGCGCTGCGGTTGATGGACCGGATCGAGTCCACTGTCGGTATCCGGCTGTCGCTGGCCGACGTCTTCGCGTCTCCGACGCCGGCACAACTCGCCCGGCTGGTCACCCCGGGCCGCGCGGAGCGTGGCCGGTCGGATCTCGGTGAGATCCTGACCTTGCGCACCGGCTCCGGGTGGCCGTTGGTCCTGTTGCCGCCAGCCGGTGGGCTCGGCTGGTGCTACGCGCCGCTGCTGCGTCGGTTGCCGCCCGGGCTGGCGGTGTACGCGATCCAGTCGACTGCCTTCACCGAGCCGGAGCGCGCGCTGCCGCCGACGTTGCCGGCGCTGGCCCGACGCTACCTGGCGGCGATCCGTGCGCTGGTGGGTGACGGCGGGTTCCATCTGGCGGGGTGGTCGATCGGCGGGATGGCGGCGCAGGCGGTGGCCGCGCTCGCCGCGACGGACGGCCAGCCGACCGGGGTGGTCGCGTTGCTGGACGCCTATCCGGCCGCGCAGTGGCGGCATCTCGGCCAGCCGACGCGCACCGAGGTGCTGCGCGGCATTCTGCGGATGGCCGGGGTCGAGCATCTCGTGCCGGCGGAGTCCGTCGTGGACGACGCCGACGTTCACCGGGTGTTGCGGGCCGGGGGCAGCCCGATGGCGGCGCTGGCCCCACAGGTGCTGGCGGCAAGCATTCGCTGCGTGGCCCACGGCACTGAGCTGGTCCGTACCGGGGAGGACGTTCGGTTTCCCGGTGCGGTGCTGGTGTTCCGGGCTGCCGCGCCGCGCGCGGAGACCTGGCTCGACCCAGCCGGGTGGGCACCGTATGTCGGGCGGGTCGAGGTGGTTGACGTGCCGGCGACCCACCCGGACCTGGTACGGGTGCCGGCGGTCGACCAGATCGCGACGGTGCTCGCTGAACGGATCGCGGCAGCCGGGCGACCCGGTGAAGCGCCGGACGCAGTCGTTGCCCAAATGTCAGACAATAGTTAGGCTACCCAAAGTAGGGCGGTGCGGTGTCGCAGCAGCGGACGATCCGCATCGCAAATCCTGGCCACTGACAGGGGGAGCCGTGGAACAGCTACTGGCAGGCGTGGTGGCAGTGGTCACCGGTGCCGCCGGTGGCATCGGTGCCGCAGTCGGCCGAGCCCTCACCGCTGAAGGCGCAGCCGTCGCGGCACTCGACCGGGACCAGTCCCGGCTGGCGGAAACCGCCAGCCGGTCCGGGGCGGCACCGTACCCGATCGACGTCGCCGACCCGGACGCGGTCGACGACGCGATCGAGCGGATCGAGGCCAGGCTGGGACCGATCGGCGTCCTCGTCAACGCGGCCGGGGTGCTGGTCCCCGGTCCGGCCACCGCGATCAGCGACCGCGACTGGCACGACACCTTCGCGGTCAACACCACCGGCGTGTTCCACATGTGCCGGGCGGTCATCGCTCGGATGCGGCCACGGCGCGACGGTGCCGTGGTGACCGTGGCATCCAACGCGACCGGAGTGCCGCGTACCGGAATGGCGGCATACGCGGCGAGTAAGGCCGCCGCGGTCGCCTACACCATGTGCCTTGGTCTGGAAGTGGCCCGCGACGGCATCCGCTGCAACGTGGTGTCCCCCGGATCGACCGACACCCGGATGCTGCACCAGCTGTGGACCGACGGCACAGGGCCGCGCGACACCGTCGACGGGCGACCTGATCAGTTCCGCACCGGGATCCCGCTCGGCCGGATCGGCGCCCCCGACGACGTCGCCGAGGCGGTGGTGTTCCTCGCCTCTCGCCGAGCACGGCAGATCACCCTGCAGAACCTGTACGTCGACGGCGGAGCGGCACTGCGGATGTGAGGGGAGCAACGTCTTGTCAGTGACCCAGACCGGCCTGGCCCGTCCGGACGTCGTCGACCTGCTCGACGCCTACCGTCCCGACGCGGCGTCGTTCTTCTTCGCCTCGCCGCGACAGGCGATGCTCACCACCGGTGTGGCGGCGCTCGTCCCCGACCGGCCGGCCGACCTGCCCACCTACCTGGCGAACCTGCTGGCCGAAGCGCGCGGTGACCTGGCAGAGCCGGTCGCCGTCGGCGCGTTGCCGTTCGCCGGCTTCGCCGGCGCACGCATGGTGGTGCCGGCGGCGGTACGTCTATCCGACCCGATCCCGGCCGCCGGTCTGCCACGGCCCGCCGTCCGCGCCGTCCGGCCGACCCGGGTGCTGCCGGTACCGGCAGCGTCGCGGTACCTGGACGCGGTGCGGCAGGCGGTGGCCATGCTCCGCGCCGGCGAGTTGGACAAGGTGGTGCTGGCGCGCTGCCTGCAGGTTGACGTGGACCAGCCGGTCGACGTGCCGTCACTGCTGCACGCCTTGGCGTGGCGGGACCCGCGCGGCAACACGTACGCGGTGGATCTGCCCGGCGGCCGCACGCTGCTCGGGGCGAGCCCGGAACTGCTGGTGTCCCGCCTCGACGGGCAGGTCGTCGCCAATCCGCTGGCAGGCTCGCTGCCCCGGGCCGCTGACCCGGCGGAGGACCGGCGTCGGGCGGCGGCCCTGCGGGCTTCGGTCAAGGACCGCCGGGAACACGCCTTCGTGGTGGATGCGGTGGTGGAGGCACTGCGGCCCTACCTGCACCAGGTACGTGTGCCGGCCGGACCGCCGACGGTGGTCCCGACCGCCAGCATGTGGCACCTGTCCACCCGGGTCACCGGGCAGGTCATCGACCCCGACGTATCGGCGCTGCAACTGGCGGCGGCGTTGCATCCGACCCCGGCGGTCTGCGGCACACCGGTCGACGCCGCCCGTACCGTCATCTCCCGGCTCGAACCGTTCGACCGCGACTTCTACGCCGGCATGGTCGGCTGGGTCGACGACGCCGGCGACGGCGAATGGGTCGTCGGAATCCGTTGCGCCCAGGTGACCGGGCAGTCGTTGCGGCTGTACGCCGGTGCCGGGATCGTGGCCGACTCCACGCCTGAGGCGGAGCTCGCCGAGACGGCGGCGAAGTTCCGGACCATGCTCACCGCGATGGGTGTCCCCGCGGGAGAGACAGATGAGTGACCAGCCGCAGTCGACCAGCCGCCCCGACCCGGCGCCCGCCACCGACGTCGACTTTGTCCCCTGGCCAGCCGGGTACGCGCAGCGGTACCGGCAGGCCGGCTACTGGCGTGGGGAGACCTTCGACCAGTGGCTCGCCGGGCTGGCGGCACGGCACGGCGACCGGTGCGCGGTGGTCGGTGCCGGCCAGCGGTGGAGCTACCGCCAGCTGCACCGACGGGCGCACCGGCTGGCCGCCGGCCTGCACGATCTCGGTGTACGGCCCGGCGACCGGATCGTGGTGCAACTGCCGAACGTGCCGGAGTTCCTCGCCCTGCTGTTCGCCCTGTTCCGCATCGGTGCCTGGCCGGTGCTCGCGCTGCCCGCGCACCGCCGTGCCGAGATCACTCACCTGGTCGAACTGACCGGCGCGGTCGGTTACGCGGTCGCCGACCGGCACGCCGGATTCGACTACCGCGACCTGGCCCGCCGAGTCCGCTCGTCCAGCGGCGGCACGCTGCGGCACGTGCTGGTGCACGGCGACGCGGCCGAGTTCATCGATCTCGCCGCCCTCGACGGTGACCCCACCGGCCTGCCGGTCGGGCCGGCCGCGAGCGAGGTCGCCTTCCTCAACCTGTCCGGCGGCAGCACCGGGCTACCGAAACTGATCCCCCGTACCCATGACGACTACCTGTACAGCGTGCGGGCCTCCGCCGAGATTTGCGGACTGGACGAGCAGACGGTCTACCTGTGTGTGCTGCCGGTGGCCCACAACTTCTCGCTGAGCTCACCGGGGGTACTCGGCGCACTGCACGCCGGCGGCCGGATCGTGCTCGCCGCCGCGCCGACTCCCGCCGTCGCGTTCGACCTGATCGCCGCCGAACAGGTCACCATCACCGCGCTGGTGCCGCCGTTGGCCAAGCTGTGGCTGCAGGCCGCCGCCAGTCGCCGGCCCGACCTGTCCAGCCTTCGGCTGCTGCAAGTCGGCGGCGCGCGGCTCAGCGACGAGGTGGCCGCCCGGGTGCGGCCGACCTTCGGCTGCCTGTTGCAGCAGGTGTTCGGCATGGCCGAGGGTTTGGTCAACTACACCCGGTTGGACGACCCGCCAGCGGTGGTGACCACCACGCAGGGCAGACCGATCAGCCCGGACGACGAGATCCGAGTCGTCGACCAGCACGACCGGGACGTCCCTCCTGGCGGCACCGGGCAGCTGCTCACTCGGGGCCCGTACACCATCCGGGGTTACTACCGGGCGGCGGCGCACAACGCGACCGCGTTCACCGCCGATGGCTTCTACCGTACCGGCGACCTGGTCCGCCGTACCGCCAGTGGGCACCTGGTGGTCGAAGGAAGGGTGAAGGACCAGATCAACCGGGGCGGCGAGAAGGTCGCCGTGGAGGAGGTCGAGAACCATCTGCTCGCCCACCCGGCGGTGCTGGACGTAGCGGTGGTCGCCGTCCCCGACGACATGCTCGGCGAGCGCACCTGCGCGATCGTCGTACCACGGCAGACACCGCCCCCGGTCGCGGCGCTCCGGGCGTTCCTCCGTGACCGGGGACTCGCCGACTTCAAGATTCCTGACCGGGTCGAGTACGCCGCCGGCTTCCCGCTCACCGGTGTCGGCAAGATCAGCCGGACCGAGCTGCGTGCCCGGCTCGCGGCGGAACTCGCGACGGCGACCGCCGACGATCGCCGAATCGGCTCGCCTCGGAATCATGGCAGGGTGGGCGGTTGACGGGCTGACGCTTCTGGAATTCAACCCCGCCACAGTGCCGCCGGCGGGACCAGGCGCGGGCACGATTGGGGTCTCCGCAGTCAGATCACCTTCGCCACACCACCAGCACTTGGGCCTGTGCCGATCATATTCGCACAAGATGGTGGTTGCGGTGTGCTTCCGCAGAACGGCGGACAGCAGGTTCCGGCGGTCGACCATCGTCCGCCGCCACAGACGCCCGCCCATAGCGAAGCACCGATGCGGTATCCACGGTTCTTCGACCGGTTCCGCGACGCGATCAAGAACACCTGGACCGTCGAAGAGGTCGACCTGCACTCCGACCTCGCCGACCTGGCCCGCCTCACGCCTGCCGAGCGGCACCTGGTGTCCCGACTGGTCGCGTTCTTCGCCACCGGCGACAGATCGTGGCCAACAACCTGGTGCTCAACCTCTACCAGCACGTCAACTCGCCGGAGGGTCGCCTCTACCTGTCCCGGCAGCTGTTCGAGGAGGCGGTGCACGTCCAGTTCTACCTGAACCTGCTGGACACCTACGTGCCGGACGAGCAGGAACGGTTCGCGGCGTTCGCGGCGGTGGACAACATCCCGTCGATCGCCCGCAAGGCCGAGTTCTGCTTCCGGTGGATCGACTCGATCTTCGAGCTCCGGGAGCTGCGTACCCGCGCCGACCGGCGGGCGTTCCTGCTCAACCTGATCTGCTTCGCCGCCTGCATCGAGGGCCTGTTCTTCTACGGTGCCTTCGCCTACGTGTACTTTTTGCGGTCCCGGGGGCTGCTCAACGGTCTCGCGTCGGGCACCAACTGGGTGTTCCGCGACGAGTCGATGCACATGGCGTTCGCCTTCGACGTGGTGGACACCGTCCGCGCCGAGGAGCCGGACCTGTTCGACGCCGAGATGGAACAGCAGGTGCGGGACATGCTCGCCGAGGCGGTCGAGTGCGAGGTGCAGTTCGCCGCCGACCTGCTCGAACAGGGCGTCTCCGGGATGTCCCTGGCCGACATGCGCGAATACCTGCAGCACGTCGCCGACCGGCGGCTGGCCGTGCTCGGCATCGCACCGATGTACGGCTCGACCAACCCGTTCGCCTTCATGGACCTGCAGGACGTGCAGGAACTGTCGAACTTCTTCGAACGCCGGGTGTCGGCGTACCAGGTCGGGGTGACCGGGTCGGTCACCTTCGACGACGACTTCTGATTCGACGACGTTTTCTGCTCGGTTGAGCCGGATCGCTGCTGTCCCGGGCGGAGTTGTCGCCCAGGACAGCAGCGACCCGATCACAGACGCATTCCGTCGGTTCAGATGCGTTGAGCATGGCCTGGATCTGCGCAAGACGGGTCTGGGCATCGCGCAACTGCTGGTGTACTCGTACCGTCCGGGCGACCCGTGCGCCCACCTGCCGACGGGACGCATCAAGGCGGTTGAAGTCCGCAGGCGAGACCGCGATCATTTCACGGCCATCGACAATCACGGCACGCTTGTCGATCTTGCGGCCCATGCGGCACCTTCCGTGCGGACGAAGGTTGGACGACAAGTCCACCACGCGACAGCCAGGCACTGTCCCGTACGTCGGACACCCTGACCCGGACAGCGCCCTCGGGCCCGTACGATGGCCGGTGGAGCTGGTTCGTCCCGTCCGTACGGGCGGGACGTCGTAAGAGGGAACCCGGTGGGAGACCGGGACTGCCCCGCAGCGGTGAGTGGGAACGACCGCCGTCAACAGAGCACTGGACCGCGAGGTCTGGGAAGCGACGGCCAGTAGGCGACTGTGTTATGCCCACGAGTCCGAAGACCTGCCAGCGCTGCGCACGCCGCCGGTGTGCGCCGCCGGCGGCCTCTCGGGAGGGCCAGGGCGGAAAGCCGGTACCCGAGGTGTACCCGTTTTCCCTCCCGTGTCCGCCGGGCACTTCGAGGGAAGGACCCCCTTGGTGAGTACCGCATTCGGCCAGAGCACCGTGCTCGGCTACCCACGCATCGGCGCCAATCGTGAGCTGAAGAAGGCTGTCGAGGCGTACTGGGCTGGCACCATCGACGCCGACGACTTGGAGAGCACCGCCGCCGGGCTGCGGGCCGAGGTCTGGCGTACGCTGCGCGACGCTCGCCTCGACGCGATCCCGTCGAATGTCTTCTCCTACTACGATCACGTTCTCGACACGGCCGTCGCCGTCGGCGCGATCCCGACCCGGTTCACCCGGCTCGGCCTCTCCGCGCTCAACACCTACTTCGCCATGGCCCGCGGCGTGGACGCCGAGCCGGCCCTGGAACTGACGAAGTGGTTCGACACCAACTACCATTACCTGGTGCCGGAGATCGACTCCGACACCGTCTTCACGCCCGATCCGACCAAGGCGCTCAGGGAGTACGCCGAGGCCGCCGAGCTGGGCATCACGACCCGGCCGGTGCTCGTCGGGCCGGCCACGTTCCTGCTCCTGGCCAAGGGCGACGATCCGTTCGCCCGCATCGACGACCTGGTCGAGACGTACGCGCGGATCCTCACCGCGCTGGCCGACGCGGGCGTGGCCTGGGTGCAGCTCGACGAGCCCGCGTACGTCGCCGACCGCACCCCGAACGAGATCGACGCGCTGCGCCGCGCCTACACCCGACTCGGTGAACTGGCCAACCGGCCGCAGATCTTCGTCGCGACCTACTTCGGTGAACTCGGCGACGCGCTGCCGGCACTGCTGGGCACCCCGGTCGAGGCCGTCGGCCTGGACCTGGTGGCGGGACCAGGGAACCTTCACCGGCTCGCCGCCGCCGGCCCACTGGGTGGCAAGACGATCGTCGCCGGCCTGGTCGACGGCCGCAACATCTGGCGTACCGACCTGCGGGCCGCCATCACGGCCGGCGCGACCGTCGCCGGCCTCGCCGATCACATGGCCGTGTCCACCTCCTGCTCGCTGCTGCACGTCCCGGTCGACCTGGCCGACGAAACCCGCCTCGATTCCCGGCTGTCCGAGCGGCTCGCGTTCGCCCGCCAGAAGGTCGACGAGGTCGTCGTGCTCGGTCGGGCGCTGCGCGACGGCACCACGTCACTGCCCGCCCCGGTGCCGCCCATTCCCGCGCAGTGGCGTCACGACGATGTCCGTGGCCGCCTGACCGCTCTGCGGCCCACCGACCGGCAGCGCGGCGACTACGCCACGCGCGCTGACCGCCAGCAGGAACGGCTGGGACTGCCGGAGTTGCCGACCACCACGATCGGGTCGTTCCCACAAACCAGTGAGCTGCGCAAGGCCCGTGCCGCGCACCGGGCCGGCAGGCTCGACGACGCCGGCTACGCGTCGCGGATGCGCGCCGAGGTGGAGCATGTCATCCGCCTACAGGAACAGTTGGGACTGGACGTGCTCGTGCACGGTGAACCGGAACGCAACGACATGGTCCAGTACTTCGGCGAGCAACTCGACGGCTTCGCGGCCACCGAGCACGGCTGGGTGCAGTCGTACGGCTCCCGCTGCGTCCGCCCACCGATCATCTACGGCGATGTGGCACGCAAGGCCCCGATGACGGTGGAGTGGTCCACCTACGCGCAGTCGCTGACCAGCAAGCCGGTCAAGGGCATGCTCACCGGTCCGGTCACCATCCTGGCCTGGTCGTTCGTCCGCAGCGACCAGCCACTCGCCGACACCGCCGACCAGGTCGCGCTGGCCCTGCGCGACGAATGCCACGACCTGGAGGCCGCCGGGATCCGGGTCATCCAGGTCGACGAACCGGCGCTGCGGGAGACGCTGCCGTTGCGCAAGAGCGACCAGAAGGCGTACCTGGACTGGGCCGTCGGCGCGTTCCGGCTGGCCACCAGCGGCGTCGCCGACGACACCCAGATCCACACCCACCTGTGCTACTCGGAGTTCGGTGAGGTGATCACCGCCATCGACGCTCTCGACGCCGACGTCACCAGCATCGAGGCGTCCCGGTCGAAGATGGAGGTCCTCGACGACCTTGCCGCGATCGGCTACAGCCGAGGTGTCGGACCCGGGGTGTGGGACATCCACTCGCCCCGGGTGCCGCCGCGCGACGAGGTGATCGAGGCGCTGCGTCGGGCCGTCGCGGCCGTGCCGGCACGGCGGTTGTGGGTGAACCCGGACTGCGGCCTGAAGACCCGCGCCTACCCCGAGGTCGAGGCGTCCCTGCGTCACCTGGTCGCGGCCGCCGCCGAGGTCCGCGGCAACTGACATCGCTACACCGGGCGGTCCCGTCACGGGACCGCCCGGCTCGACCCGGGAGGAATATTGAACGTCGAATCGACTGCTTTCCGAGCCGCGATCGAGGCTGTCCGCGCGGTGGAGCCACAGATCGCCGATGCGATCGTCAGAGAACTGCACGATCAGCGGGAGTCGCTGAAGTTGATCGCCAGCGAGAACTACGCCTCACCGGCGGTACTGCTGGCGATGGGTAACTGGTTGTCCGACAAGTACGCGGAGGGCACGATCGGCCGCCGCTTCTACGCCGGCTGCCACAACGTCGACACCGTCGAGGCGGTGGCGGTGGAGCACGCCAAAGCGCTCTTCGGCAGCCCCTACGCATACGTCCAGCCGCACTCCGGCATCGACGCCAACCTGGTGGCGTACTGGGCGATCCTGGCTGACCGGGTCGAGGTCCCACATCTGCGCAGGTTCGAGCGGCGGCAGGTCAACGACCTCACCGACGCTGAGTGGGCGCAACTACGCAGCACGTTCGGCAACCAGCGGATGCTCGGCATGTCGCTGGACGCCGGCGGTCACCTCACCCACGGATTCCGGCCCAACATCTCCGGCAAGATGTTCGATCAGCGCAGCTACGGCGTGGACCCGACCACCGGGCGTATCGACTACACCGCACTGCGGGAGACGGCTCGTGAGTTCAAGCCTTTGATCATCGTCGGTGGCTACTCGGCGTATCCCCGCAAGGTCAACTTCGCGGTGCTGCGGGAGATCGCCGACGAGGTCGGAGCGACCTTCATGGTCGACATGGCCCACTTCGCCGGGCTGGTCGCCGGCAAGGTCTTCACCGGCGACTTCAACCCGGTCGAGCACGCACACATCGTCACCACCACGACCCACAAGAGCCTGCGTGGCCCGCGCGGCGGGGCCGTCCTGGCCCAGCCCGAACTCGCCGACCAGGTCGACCGCGGCTGCCCGATGGTGCTCGGCGGCCCACTGAACCATGTCGTCGCGGCGAAGGCGGTCGCGTTCGCCGAAGCCCGTCAACCCGCCTTCGCCGCGTACGCCCAGCAGGTCGTCGACAACAGCCAGGCCCTCGCCGACGGGCTGATGCGCCGCGGCGTGCGCCTGGTCAGCGACGGTACCGACAACCACCTCGTGCTGATCGACGTGCACCCGTTCGGCCTGACCGGCCGCCAGGCCGAACAGGCCCTTCTGGACAGCGGAGTGGTGACCAACCGCAACGCCATTCCCCGGGACCCCAACGGCGCCTGGTACACCTCCGGCATCCGGATCGGCACCCCGGCTCTGACCAGTCGCGGCCTCGGCGTCGGTGAGATGGACCAGATCGCCGACCTGATCCACACCGTGCTCACCAGCACCACGCCGACCGAGGGATCCAAGGCGAAATACCAGATCGACCCGGCCCTGGCCGACCGGGTCAGCAAGCAGGCCACTGAGCTGCTCGCGGCATTCCCGCTCTATCCCGGCGTCGACCTCGCCTGAGCGGACCGGTCCGGGTGGCATCACTATCGCGTGTGTGCCACCCGGACCGTGAACCATTGCGAGATCCGGTCCGCGTCGTTTCAGACCAGACCTTCGACGGTGGCGACCGCGTCGGCGAGCTCGGGGCATGGACCCAACACCCCGGCCGCCGGTGTGGTCTGGGGCGACCAGCCCTTCCCTGCGATCACGACGGCGGGCTGGTAGCCCGACACGTCAGCGAGCGTCCGGAGAAGCTCTGGCCCGCGGTGATGCCGACTGTGACTCCACAGCACGACGACGGTGGGTCGGCGACGACTCACAGCGTCGGCGATCGTGGCGGCTCGCAGCCCGGAGCCCAGGTGCACCGAGGCGATCCCGTCTTCGGCGAGCGCGGCGGCCACGGCGTCCAGCGCCAGGCAGTCGCGGCGCTCGCCGATGGCGATCAGCAGGACCCGAACCGGCGATCCGGAGCGGGGTCGCGGCACCGTGGCGAAGACCTCACTCAAGCAGCGGGCAAGCACCCGCCGGGTGAGCGCTCGACGTGCCTCGCTGTATCGGGCTCGGCTGATCAGGATGAAGGCGGGGCCGGCCAGGGTGTGCCAGGTGTGCGCTACGCCCTGTGCGGCGACCGCCGCAGTCAGGGTTTCCCGCAGGGTCAGTACGTCCATGCGGCGAGCGGCGCGGGCGATCCCACGGGCTGCGGACTCGGTGTGGTGGTCGACGGCAGGGTGGACGACGGGCTGCAGTGTCGCCTGTCGGCGAGCCTGCAGGGCGGCTTCCGCCGCGGACACGCCACGCGCGGTCAACTGGGCCATCACCGTGAGCGCGGCCACGTCCTGTGGCGTGTAACGGCGATGTTGACCGGCTTGGTGACCGCTGGGGCCCAGCCCGTACCGCTGGTGCCAGGACCGCAGCGTCGTGGGGGCCACACCGAGCCGGCGGGCGAGTGCACCGGCGGGCAGCGGCGATTCGGTCGGAGTTCGGCAGTCGTCGGGTGCCGGGGGGTGGCGGCCGGTGGACGGCATGAGGTGAGGCGGCCGGTCGTCACTCATCGGCGTCCCTGCGGCGTGAACACCGACCAGACCCCCGCCGAGGACGGTGCCGTGACCGGTGCGGTTGCGGAGGGCTCCCGGAGGTGACGGTGACTCATGGTCTCGTCTCGGGTGCGGACGCGGGTCGCGGGAGTCGCTGGGCGCGCGTCAGGTCGCTGAGCTGGTTGTCGGCATCGCGTCGTGTGTCGCAGCAGGCCGGTGCTTCCGCGAGGAACTGCTGGATCGTGATGAGCAGTTCGGTCAGGACGCGCACCTGGTGGGTCAGGCTACGAAGCCGGGCCTCGCGTGCTCCGAGTTGCCGGCGCGCGGTGGCGAGACGTTCGTAGTCGGCGACCGGTAGGACGACGAGTTCTTCGCCGTTGATGATCGTGCGTCGGGGCCGCAGCGGTTTGCTCATGGGGTGCTCCGCTCGTGGTGCGGGACAGGGGTGATCGGCCGGCAGGTGCACAGGTTGACGTCGAGGCGATCCCCGCAGCGTGCTCGGACGCTGAGCTTGCATGGCATGCTCCTGAGCGTGAACCGCAGACGGTGCGGCTCGCCAATGCCGGTCGGCATACGGTGCTGTCGAATCGATGCCGCGCGCACCTCTGTCTCCTTCCGGCCGTGAAGACTCGGCACGGAGAGGGTGCGATCGAGCGCAGCACGGGGGACGTGCCGTCGCTGATGGTCAACCCGCCCTCGAAGGTCACCGAGCTCGCCACAGGCCTCGTGCATGTGGACAGCGGGCAGGTCTTCGGACTCGTGGGCGTGACCGGGAGATCCCGGGCTTCCTAGTGACCGTCACTTCCCAAACCCGAATCGGGTCCAGTGTCCTCGACGATGGTCGTTCCCACTTACCGCTGCGGGGCAGTCCCGGACTCACACCGGGTTCCCTCTTGCGCCGCCACGACTGGATGCCGCAGCAGACCGGCTGCGAGGCAAGGATACCGTGTCAGAGCTCTCGAACTGGCCGGCATCTATCAAGCCATCGCTGTCGACGACAACCCGGGTGGCGGCGCTGCGCTAGACCTGCGGTAACACCGGGCCGAGCAGACCACTGGCGCGCAACGTGCGATGTACCACCGGATGCTCGGCGGGCAGGCCGTACCAGTGTCGGTACACGGCCAGAACGACGTCCCGAAGGTGCGCCGGAGGCAGGGGTGCCCGTGGGCGTCAGCCGGTAGAAGCCGTAGCCGGTGTGTTCCCGTGTGGTGTGGTGGCGCGTAGTCCCGGATGGGCAGCTCCCGAACGCCCAGTCGTTGGGAGAAGGTGATGCGCCGGTGCCGTAGTGTTTGCTCACCACGTTCGATGCACGCTATCTGCGGTCCACCGCGTAGGGGATGACGGTGCGCCGGTTCTCGTCGATGAGTAGGCCGCCGGCGGCGGGCGGACGGGCGCGTTGGGCGCAGTCGCGGCGTTCGCAGATGCGGCAGCCGAGGCCGATCGGGGTGGCGGTGCGGGGGTCGTCGAGGGCGATGCCGTCGCTGTAGACGAGCCGGTGGGCGTGGCGTACTTCGCAGCCGAGAGCGACGGCGAAGGTGCTGCGCGGGCTGTGGTGTCCGCGTCCGCCGTGGGTGACGGTGCGGGCGATCCAGAAGTAGCGTTTTCCGTCGGGCATCTCGGCGACCTGGGTGAGGATCCGTCCGGGGGCGGCGATCGCCTCGTAAATGATCCACAAAGGGCAGGTGCCGCCGAAGCGTGAGAAGTGGAAGTCGGTCGCGGACTGTCGTTTCGAGATGTTCCCGGCGCGGTCGACGCGCAGGAAGGCGAACGGTACTCCGCGGCGGGTCGGTCGTTGCAGGGTGCTGAGCCGGTGGCAGACGGTTTCGAAGCTGACGCCGTACTGGCCAGCGAGCAGGTCGACGTCGTAGCGCAGTTGTTCGGCCTGGCGGTGGAAGTCGGTGTAGGGCATGAGCAGCGCGCCGGCGTAGTAGTTGCCGAGGCCGATGCGGGCCAGCGCGGTCGCCGGCGGCGAGGTGAGGCCGGTCGCCAGCTCGCTGATCTGGTCGCCGTGTTCGAGGAATGCCAGCTGGGTGGCCATCTGGAAGGCGCGTTGGCCGTTGGCATGGTTGGCGGCCAGGTAGAGCACCCGGCTGTCCGGGTCGAACCGGCGTGATTCGCCGGTGGCGGGGGGAGTCGTGACGACCACCCGGACACCGTGCTGATCGAGCAGGTATTCGCTGAGCGCCTCGGCCGCTCGGGCGGGCGTCAGCCGTAGGTGGCTGGCGAGCTGTTCGGCGGCGGTGTCCAGTGGGTCGAAGTGGTTGTAGTGCTCGTAGAAGAAGTCGCGTACGGCGTCGTGCGGCTCACCGAGCAGCGGCGGGTTGCCGGTGGGTCCGGCGAGGGCGGCGACCCGTCCGACGGCGTCCTGGTAGCGCTGGTGCAGGGCGACCAGAGCGCGGGCGGCGGCCGGGTAGTCGCGGACGAGTTCGACGACCTCGACCGGGTCGACGCTCACGCCGCTCGCCTCGTCGGCCAGCGCGGTGCGCACGTCGGCACCGAGTCGCTCCACGTCGGTGTCGGCGAAGTGTTCCGGATCGACGCCGAGCACCTTGGCCAGGCGCAACAGGATGGGCGCGGTGAGCGTGCGTTGGCTGTTCTCGATCTGGTTCAGATAGCTGGTGGAGATGTCTAGACGGCGGGCGAGTTCGGCCTGGGTGAGGCCATGCTCGCGGCGGAGCCGGCGCAGTTTGGCGTGCGCGTACAGCTTCTTGTCCGCCGTCACTCGTCGCCTCCTCGCGGTGCCCCGAGCTGCGAATATAACACTTGCAAGTTTTGCAAACGTTGCAGTTTCACTGCTCCCGTCGTGGAAAGTACGCATTTTCCGGGCCTCGACGCAGGACCTGTCGGCCGGTGAGCCTGACAGGGTGACCGCCGAGCCTGAGGAGACCCTGTTGATCGAGCACGTCGTACGCGTATCGCCCAGTGCGGAACGGCTGCCCCGCGACCGGCAGCTGGCCTGGGCTCTGGCCGAGGTGGCCACCGCGCGCGCTCCGCTGGACGCCGACGCGGCGGCGATGGTCGCCAACCGGGTGATCGACAACGCCGCGGTGGCGATGGCCGCGCTGTCCCGGCGTCCGGTCGCGGTGGCCCGGGCGCAGGCCCGGCCGCATCGGATGGCCCCGGGCGCGTCGATCTTCGGCGCCGACCCGGCGCTGCGGGTGTCGCCCGAGTGGGCGGCCTGGGCCAACGGCACGGCCGTGCGGGAGCTCGACTTCCACGACACCTACCTGGCGGCGGACTACTCCCACCCGGGGGACAACATCCCGCCGTTGCTCGCCGTCGCCCAGCACGTCGGTGCCAGCGGCGCGGACCTGCTGCGCAGCCTGCTGGTCGCCTACGAGGTGCACGTGGCCCTGGTGACCGGGATCTGTCTGCACAAGCACAAGATCGACCATGTGGCGCATCTGAGCGCGGCGACGGCGTGCGGGCTGGGCGCGCTGCTGCGTCTGCCCACCGAGGTGGTCTACCAGGCCATCGGTCAGGCGGTGCACACCACCACCGCCACCCGCCAGTCCCGCAAAGGCGAGATCTCCTCGTGGAAGGCGTACGCCCCCGCGTTCGCAGGCAAGGCCGCGATCGAGGCGGTCGACCGCGCGATGCGCGGCGAGGGCGCCCCGGCACCCATCTACGAGGGTGAGGACGGATTCATCGCCTGGCTGCTCGACGGCCCGGACGCCACCTACACCGTGCCGCTACCGGCACCCGGGGATCCACTCCGCGGCATCCTGCGCACCTACACCAAGGAACACTCCGCCGAGTATCAGGCTCAGGCGCTCATCGACCTCGCCCGCGCGATGCGCGACAAGCTGCCCGGCATCGACACCGCCGCCGGGGTGGACCGGATCGCCTCGATCGTCCTGCACACCAGCCACCACACCCACCACGTGATCGGTTCGGGAGCCAACGACCCGCAGAAGTACGACCCGACCGCGAGCCGGGAGACGCTGGACCACTCCATTCCCTACATCCTGGCCGTGGCGTTGCAGGACGGGGCCTGGCACCACGTCGGCTCGTACGACCCGCACCGGGCCGGCCGCCCCGACACCGTCGCCCTCTGGAACAAGATCACCACGGTCGAGGATCCGGAGTGGACCCGCCGCTACCACAGCCCGGACCCGACGCAGAAGGCGTTCGGCGGACGCCTGGAGATCACCCTCACCGACGGCACCGTCCTGCGGGACTCCCTCGCCCTGGCCGACGCCCACCCCGACGGCGCTCGCCCCTTCGACCGCCCGGCCTATGTCCGCAAGTTCACCACCCTCGCCGAGGGCGTGGTCCCCGCCGACGCCCAGCGGGAGTTCCTCGACGCCGCCGCCCGGCTCGCCGACCTCACCGGTGAGGAACTGCCGGCGTTGTTCCCCACGGTCGACCACGCGGCGATCGCGCACGCCGACGCCGCCCTACCGGGAGGAATCGTCCGATGACCTACCTGTACGCGCGCACCAGCGCCACCGCCAAACGCGCGGCGCTGCGCACCGGCCTGGCAAGCGGCGAACTGCTGCGGCTACCGGGCGCCTTCAACCCGTTGACCGCCCGGATCGTGCAGCAGACCGGATTCGAGGGGGTGTACGTCTCCGGCGGGGCGTTGTCGGCCGCCGCCGGTCTGCCCGACATCGGCCTGACCACACTGACCGAGGTCGCCAGCTGGGCCGCGGACATCGCCGCCAGCACCGACCTGCCGGCGCTGGTCGACGCCGACACCGGCTTCGGCGAGCCGCTGAACGCAGCCCGCACCGTCCAACGGCTGGAGGACGCCGGACTGGCCGGCTGCCATCTGGAAGACCAGGTCAACCCGAAACGCTGCGGACACCTGGACGGCAAGACACTGATCGCGCCACAGGACATGGTCCGTCGCCTGCGGGCCGCCGTGGCCGCCCGCCGCGACCCCGATTTCCTGATCATGGCCCGCACCGACGCGCGTGCGGTCGAGGGCCTGGACGGTGCGATCGCCCGGGCGAAGGCGTACGTCGACGCCGGAGCGGACGCGATCTTCCCGGAGGCGCTGGCCGACGAGGCGGAGTTCGCCGCCTTCCGGGCCGCCGTCGACGTGCCGCTGTTGGCCAACATGACCGAGTTCGGCAAGGGCCCGAGCCTCACCGTCGACCAACTCCGCGACCTCGGCTACAACCTCGTCATCTATCCGGTCACCACGCTGCGACTGGCGATGGGCGCGGTCGAGTCCGGTCTGCGTCGACTCGCCGCCGACGGCACCGCCACCGGGCTGCTCGACACGATGATGACCCGTTCCCGGCTCTACGAGGTCATCGACTACGACCAGTACAGCCGCTTCGACGTCGATGTCGCCGGTTTCACCCTGCCACCCGACGCCTGACCACCACGCGGGCGCGGCGCGTCCCGAGATACCGGAGGAACGACACTGATGAGTACCGACATCCGCCGTGGCCTGACCGGCGTGGTGGTCGACACCACCGCCATCTCCACCGTGATCAGCGAGACCAACTCGCTGACCTACGGCGGCTACGCCGTGCAGGACCTCGCCGCCTCCCGCAGTTGGGAAGAGGTCGCCCACCTGCTGTGGCACGGCGACCTGCCCCACGCGACCCAACTCGCCGACTTCCGTGCCGCCGAGGCCGCCCAGCGGTCCCTGGACCGCACCGGGCAGGAACTGTTGCGCAAGCTTCCCGAGACCTGCCATCCGATGGACGTGCTGCGCACCGCGGTGTCCTACCTCGGTGCCCAGGACCCGACCGAGGACCTCGCCCACAGCGCGGCCAACCAGGCCAAGGCCCTGTCACTGTTCGCGAAACTGCCCACCGTCGTCGCCCTGGACCTGCGCCGACGTCGGGGACAGGACCCCATCCCACCGGACCCGACACTCGGCTACGCCGAGAACTTCTTCCACATGTGCTTCGGCGAGGTACCGCCCGCCGACGTGGTCCGCGCCTTCGAGACCACGATGATCCTGTACGCCGAGCACAGTTTCAACGCCTCCACCTTCGCCGCCCGAGTGATCACCTCGACGCTGTCGGACCTGTACAGCGCCGTCACCGGCGCGATCGGCGCACTCAAGGGCCCGCTGCACGGCGGCGCCAACGAAGCGGTCATGCACATGCTCGTCGCCATCGACGACTCGGACCGGGTGGAATCCTGGCTGGACGACGCTCTCGCCACCAAGCAGAAGATCATGGGATTCGGGCACCGGGTCTACAAGAACGGCGACTCCCGCGTACCGATCATGCAGAACGCCCTGGACAACCTGATCGCCGCCCACGCCGACGACCGCATTCGCCGGCTCGCCGAGGTGTACACCAGGCTCCAGACCGCCATGTTCCAACGCAAGGGGATCCACCCCAACCTCGACTACCCCTCCGCACTGGCGTACCACGTGATGGGTTTCGACACCCCGACCTTCACACCGATCTTCGTGATGAGCCGCATCACCGGCTGGACCGCGCACATCGTCGAGCAGCTCACCGCCAACGTGCTCATCCGCCCGCTGAGCGCCTACACCGGCCCGCAGCAGCGTCCCGTGCCGGCCTGACCGGCACCGCAACCACCCAGAAGCCCCGACGTCTGCGGTCCCACCAGGACCAGGCCGTCCGTTTCCCACCAGGAGACGCCATGGAACAGCTCACCCACTTCGTGGCCGACAGACGCGTCGCCGGCAGCACCGGCCGATTCGGCGACGTCTACGACCCCAGCACCGGACAGGTCACCCGGCAGGTGCCGATGGCCTCGGCGGACGAGGTCCACGCGGCGCTCGCCGACGCGGCGGCCGCACAACGGGGCTGGGCCGCCACGAATCCGCAGCGCCGCGCCCGAATCCTGATCCGGTGGTTGGCCCTCATCCACCAGCAGGCCGGTGAACTCGCCACGCTGCTGCCGGCCGAACACGGCAAGACCGTCGCCGACGCACACGGTGACATCCAGCGAGGAGCGGAGGTGGTCGAGTTCGCGGGGTCACGGTCGAACCGGACGATCACGCGCTCGGGCGGTCGCGGGGCGGCCTGAGCACGAAGGTGCACCTGGCGTGTGAGCAGGGGCAGAAGCCGCTGTCGATCGTGTTGACCGCCGGGCGGTGCGGGGACAGCCCGCCGTTCATCGCGGTGCTCGACGGGATCCGGGTGCCCCGCCTCGGCGGTGGCCGGCCCCGGAGCCGCCCGGACCGGGTCCTCGCAGACAAGGCCTACACGTCGAGGGCCAACCGCCGCTACCTGCGCCGACGTGGGATCAGGGCGACGATCCCCTCGAAGGCCGACCAGGACGCGAACCGGCGTGAGAAGGGGTCGAAGGGCGGCCGGCCGCCGACCTTCGACCCGCAGCGGTACAAGCAGCGTCACTCCGTGGAATGCGGCATCAACCGCCTCAAACGCCACCGCGCCGTGGCCACCCGCTTCGACAAACTCGCCGTGCGCTACGAGGCCACCGTGCACGTCGCCGCCATCAACGAATGGCTGTGACCGACTTCGACGCAGGCCCGAGTTCTAACGCCTTCAGTTAGCAGTACTTTTGTCTTTTCATGCGTACGACAGGGACATTCAGTCATACCGAGCCGGGCGACCGAGCAGTCCCCGGCTGGGGACGATCAAAGGTAACGGGACTCAGGTGGTAGCTCCGCCGTCACTGCGGATGGGCGGGTGCCTGCATGGCGCGGTCCAGGATCTTCGCAAGTGGTTGCGGCTGACTGCTCGCGGTCCACGCGGTCAGCGCCGCTTCGACGCAGCCTAGGGCGGCGGCGATCACCGCGTTGGCACGCGGGTCGGAATCGTCGGCGGGGTCGGCTCCGAGGCGACGCGCGATCTCAGGCCGGAGCAGTACCTGCCACCGGGCGTTCTTCTCTCGATGTCGGGCGGCCAACGATGGTGTGTTCACGATCAGGCGAGTGAGGCGTCGGGTGCGCTCGTCGTGGGCTTCGTATTGCTCGATCAGCGCGTCGAGGGCGCGCCGCATGGCGGCCCAGGGTGCTTCGTCGGCTGGTCGGAGGGTCAGCGCGTCGCGCAGGCGCTCGCCGGCGTCGATGGACTCACCGAAGAGCGCCTCCTCCTTTGAGGGGAAGTACCGGAAAAAGGTGCTGCGGGAGATCTCGGCGGCCGCGCAGATGTCGTCCACCGTCGTCTCCTCGTAGCCGCGTTCGAGGACCAGGTTCTGTACGACGGTCGCCACTTCGGCACGCATGGCCTGACGCGCTCGTGCCCGGACGCCGCGCACAACCGGGTTCGGATCCATGCCACTACGGTACTACAAAGCAGAAGTGGTACCGTGTCCCATAAGTGCGATCCAGTCCCTCGGAGGAAAGCGATGAACGGTAACAAGGTGGTCGTCATCACGGGCGCAAGCGACGGCATCGGCGCAGCCGCAGCCCGGCGGCTACGAGGAAACGGGCATACGGTCGTGGTCGTCGGCCGCTCGGCCGAGAAGACCCGCACCATAGCCACAGAACTCAAAGTCGACAGCTATGTCGCGGACTTCACCCGCCTCGACGACGTCGAGCGCCTCGCCGGCCAACTCCGTGCCGCGTACCCACGGATCGACGTGCTCGCCAACAACGCCGGTGGAGTGTTCGGCGCGCGGACCAAGACTGGGCCTGACCCGGTTTGACGGACATCCCAGCTCAGAGGGGCTGTGTGCTCCTCGGGAGGATGTTCATCATGGAAGGCATGGGCAAGAAACCACGCCGGCCGCGCAGAGCGTTCACGCCGGAGTTCAAGGCGGAGATCGTCGAGGTGTGCCGGCGGGGTGACCGGACGATCGTGCAGGTCGCGAGGGACTTCGACCTGACCGAGACCGCGGTCCGTGAGTGGGTCAGGCAGGCCGACGTCGACGCCGGCACCCGGTCGGACGGGTTGACCAGCGACGAGCGCGACGAGTTGGCGCGGCTGCGGCGGGAGAACCGCCGGCTGCGTGAGGACGTCGACATCCTCAAACGGGCCACGGCTTTCTTCGTGAGGGAGACCCGGTGAACGTGTACCCGTTCATCGAGGCGGAGAAGGCGCGGCAAGGCGGGAACGTGAAGCGTTCCTGTGAGCTGCTGGAGGTCTCCCGGTCCGCCTACTACCAGCACCGCGCCGGGCCGTCGCGGCGGGAACGCGACGACGCAGACCTTGCCGCCCGCATCGCGGAGATCCACGCCGACTCGGCCGGCACCTACGGTGCGCCCCGGGTCCGCGCCGAACTCGCCGCGCAGGGGCGGCGGCACTCCGGCAAGCGGGTCGCGCGGCTGATGCGGGGCGCCGGGTTGTGCGGCCGGATGCCGAAGCGGTGGCGGACCACGACCGTGCCCGACCCGGGTGCGGTGTTGTCGGCGGACCTGATCCGTCGGGACTTCGACGTCGCCGCCGGCCGGGTCGACACCCGCTGGTGCGGCGACATCACCTACATCCACACGTGGGAGGGCTGGCTGTACCTCGCCACCGTGATCGACATCGCGTCACGCCGGGTGGTCGGTTGGGCGACCGCCGACCACCTGCGGACCGATCTGCCCGCTCAGGCGTTGTCCACCGCGATCGCCGTCCGACGCCCGAGGGGGCCGGTGATCTTCCACAGCGACAGGGGTTGTCAGTACACGAGTGCGCGGTACGCCCGGCTGGCCGACCGCAGCGGGGTGCGGTTGTCGGTCGGTGGGCGGGGTCAGTGCTGGGACAACGCCGTCGCGGAGTCGTTCTTCGCCACGATCAAGACCGAACTGCTCGACCGGAGGGCGTGGCCGACCAGGGCCGCCGCCCGTGCGGCGATCTTCGAGTGGATCGAGGGGTGGTACAACACCCGCCGCCGTCATTCCACCCTGGACTACATGAGTCCGGCCGAGTATGAGGCGACGGCCTGTGCCCGCAGGTCAGACAGCAAGGTAGCGTGAGATCAACTTACCGACCCTGTCCGTCAAACCGGGTCAACCCCAGACCGTGGATGGCTTCGAGAAGACGTTCCAGGTCAACCATCTCGCGCCGTTCCTGCTCACACGGCGACTGCTGGACACGCTCACCACGTCACGGGCATCGGTGCTGCAAACCTCCAGCACGGTACGGTTCGCCAAGAAGATCGACCTGGACGACCTCGACCACGATCGCAACTACGACCCGGTGCGCGCGTACGGCGCGGCGAAGCTGGAGAACATCCTCTTCACGACCGAACTCCACCGGCGCCACCACGCCAGCGGAATCTCGACGGCCTCCTTCTACCCGGGCAACGTCGTCACGAACTTCGCCTCCGATACCAACAGCCCCGTCATGCGTCTCGTCCGCTTCCTCGCCACCAAGCCGCTGCTGCCGCGCCTCATGCGGCTGTCCACGCCCGACCAGGGCGCAGACCAGATCGTGTGGCTCACCGAAGGCACCCCCGGGACGGACTGGCAGTCGGGTGCCTACTACTACAAGCGCAGGGCCGTCGCGCCCCGGAACCCGCAGGCACTCAACGGTGATCTCGCCCGTGAACTGTGGCGACGCTCCGAAGAGCTACTCGCGGGACGGCTTACCGACGCGACATGACGAACTCGGCGGGTGCGCTACCCACACCCACACCCACACCCGCCCCTGACCTGCAGATCAGGTGCGTCATACCCTCTCGGTCAGGATGGTGTGAGACACCCCGTGTGAGTGGGGTGCTGACCTGAGGACGGGGATCGGAGATCCTTGTGTACGTGTCCACGTCATCTGGCAAGCAGCCGGCCACCGGTGGCGGGGCTGACCCGGCGCCGAAGCCGTCGCGGCGGGTCTTCAGCCCGGAGTACAAGCTCGCGGTGGTCGCCGAGTACGAGAACGCCCCGAACGGCGAGAAAGGCGCGATCCTGCGCCGGGAAGGCCTGTACTCGTCGCACATCATCGAGTGGACACGGGCCCGCGACGCCGGGCACCTCGGCCACGTCGACGGCGGCGGGAAGACGGATACCGCCACCCCCGCTGCGGCCGGGTCACCACGGGTGAAGAAGTCCGCGGACCAGATCGAGTTGGAGAAGCTGCGCCGGCAGAACGAGAACCTGCGGGCGGACCTGACAAAGACCCGGAAGGCGTTGGACATCATGGGAAAAGCACACGCGCTCTTGGAAGAACTCTCCGGGAGCGCGGACGACGACAACCCGCCGAGGAGATCCTGACCGCCGCGTTCGGCGAGCTGCGCGACGCGGGCGGCGCGGTGCAGCGGGCGTGCGCGTTGACCGAGACCTCGCGGGCGACCCACTACCGGCGGGCGCGACCGGTCGGGCCGCGACACGGGCCGTGGCTGCCCCGGACCCCGCCGCCATGGACGCTCAGCGGTGCCGAACGTGACCGGGTCCTGACGGTGTTGAACTCGCCCGCCTACGCCGATCTGGCGATTCCCCAGGTGTGGGCGCGGGAACTCGACGCGGGCCGCTACCACTGCTCCATGTCCACGATGTACCGCATCGCGCGTGCGGCCGGGCAGAGTAGGGAACGACGCCGCCTGGCGGCCCATTCGCCCCGGGTGCGTCCGGAGCTGGTCGCGACCGGGCCCGGTCAGGTGTGGTCCTGGGACATCACCGCGTTGAAGGGACCTGTCAAGGGTGTCTGGTACCGGTGTTACGTCGTCATCGACATCTACTCCCGGTACGTCGTGGGTTGGCTGGTCGCGGCTGCCGAGGACGCGGTCGTGGCCCGTGACTTCCTGGCCGGGGCGATCGGCCGTGACGGGATCGAGCCGCACACGATCCACGCCGACCGTGGCGGCGCGATGGTGTCGAAGCCGGTGTCGGAGATGCTCGTCGACCTCGGTGTCCTCCGGTTGCATTCCCGACCCCGCACGTCGAATGACAACCCGTACTCGGAGGCGCAGTTCAAGACGATGAAGTATGTGCCGGACTTCCCGGCCCGGTTCGGGTCCCTCGCCGACGCGAGAGCGTTCTGCGACGAGTTCTTCACCGCCTACAACCACGAGCATCGGCATTCCGGGATCGGCTGGCACACACCGGCGTCGGTGCACTACGGCACCGCCGAGCAGATCCGCGCGCACCGCCAACGCACCCTCGACACCGCCCACGCCGCCCATCCGGACCGGTTCACCCGCCGGCCACGCGCCCCGAAGCTGCCCGAGCAGGCCTGGATCAACCAGCCAACCCAGCAGGCACAAACCGTCTCAATTTGACTTGACAACTACCGATATGTGTCTCGTGGCGCACCCTGGGGTTGTGTGCAAGTCGACTCGACGGTGGCCATCTCGAGGTCGTCGAGACCACGCCAGGGGCCGGTGTCGCGGACGAGTCCGGCCTTGTACAGGGAGTTGAACCCCTCGGCCATTGCGTTGGCGAGGCAGTCCCCTTTGGAATGAAGGTGATGGCGCAGGCCACGGCGAGGCATTGGGCGTAGCGGATCGCTCGATATTGGCGGATCTCACCCGGACCGGTGCACAGTCAGAGCGGGTCTGACCATGAGCGGACCATGAGCTGAACTCCGTGTCATCGAAGGTTTCGTGAACCGTGTCAATGCTCAGAAGGTAGATGTGTGGCCGGGCCAATCCGACCTGTTCCGCCGACGCGTCGTACTCGCCGATTGATCGACCGCCCGCGATCAGTGCGACCGTGTCAGAGCCAGATCAAGAGACCGTTGACCCTGGTGGGGGAGCGAGCCACGACAGCTGAAGGCCGCAGTCGGGTGGCAGCGGCATCTCGTCCTGTCGGTCGCATGCGCTGGTGGCGCGGGATTCGCGGAGACGGCAGGCGGGCGTGGTGATTGCGCCGCCGCCGTCATGTCCGGTTCCGTCACCGGTAGGTGATAATGGTTGGAGGTCCACCCGACAGGCGGATCATGCATCGTGCTGACGTCGAGCTTCCGGGTCGAGGCTGCGGCCGAGAGAGGATCTGCCATGATCGGTGAGGCTGGCCTGCCGTTCGTGCGGTCTACCGGGACGTATCCGGATCCGACGTCGTCGATAGCCACGATTCTGCTCATCGAGGACGATCCCGGTGACGCGCTACTCACCCGAGAGTTGCTGGCGGACAGCGGAATCAGCGCCCGGTTCACGTTGGCCAGCAGCCTGACAGAGGCCTCGACCACATTCACGACGCCGACCTGTGTGCTGCTCGACCTGCACTTGCCCGACCGTCAAGGGATGGAGGCGCTCCGAGAGGCGCTGCAGCGGTGGCCGGACGCGGCCGTGGTGGTGCTCACCGGTCTGAACGACGCAGCCATGGGCACAGCGGCCGTCGCCGCCGGGGCGCAGGACTACCTCGTCAAAGGCCATATCGACGCAGGCCTGCTGGGCCGTACGATCGAGTACGCCATCCAGCGTCGACGCGCCGTGGTGACGGAGCGACAGCTGCGAGACAGCCGAATGCAGGCCAGCGAGAATACTCGGCTGCAGCGTGGCCTGCTGCCGACGCCGCTGATCACCGATCCCGCGCTGACGGTCGTCAGCAGAATCGTACCCGGGCGAGGGCAGTCGCTACTCGGCGGTGACTTCTTTGATCTCGTGCAGGATGAAGACCACACGATTCACGCGGTCATCGGTGACGTCTGCGGCAACGGCCCGGACGAGGCCGCGATCGGCGTCGGCCTGCGTGTCGGGTGGCGCACCCTCACCCTGGCCGGTGTGGACAAGTCGTCCCGGATGCGGCTGCTGGAACAGGTGCTGGTCGCCGAGCGGCCACACGAGGCGATGTTCGCCACCGCCTGCACGATGCGCGTCGCGCCTGATCGGTCGACGGCGGTGATCGTCAGCGCCGGTCACCCTCCGCCCTTGATGATCACCCCCGGCCGCGCTCACCCCATGCCGATCCGACATCACCTCGGGCTGGGCATGTTTCCCGGACAGGGCCGCTGGCAGGAGTCGGTCATCACGATGCCGGCCGGCGCGGGTCTGCTCCTGTACACCGACGGCGTCTATGAAGGGTTCAGCCAGGACGGCACCCGCCTCGGTGAGCGACGCTTCATCGAAGTCGCCAGCAGGCTGAGCACCATTAGCGAACCGGAAGACTTCCTCACCGCTCTGCTCACCGAGGTCCAACGCGGCGGAGACGGCCGGCACACCGATGACACCGCCCTGCTCTATCTGGCCTGGCCGTCACCATCAATCACCGATCGGGCGTGAGGATCCACTACCCCAGGCAAAGCTGCAACTGGAGTTCCGCTCGACGCCGTGGCGGAAGCCGCCGCTCGGGCCCGTGGGGTCGTGGTGCTCAACCCGGTACCAGCGCTGGCGGTACCGCTGCCCGCCGAACTGCTGAGGAAGGTCGACGTGCTGGTGCCCAACCTGGGCGAGCTGCGATGGCTCGCCGGGGCTGACGAACCACCTGCCGATCTTGACCAGGTGGCGGCACTCGCCCGGCGGATCGACGTTCCGGCGATCGTGGTCACGCTGGGTGCCGAGGGCGCTCTATGCGTTGAGGGCTCATCGGTCATCCACGTGCCCGCGATGCCGGTCGAGGTGGTGGACACCGTCGGCGCGGGAGACAATTTCTGTGCCGGGCTGGTCGATGCTCTGGTGTCCGGCATGGACCTGGCGAGGGTGGCACAGGCAGCCGCCCTGGCGGCGGCCGCTGCGGTGACCACGACCGGCGCGCAAAGCCGTGTGCTGAGTACCAGGCCCTGACTCCTCCGGGCGACCCGAACCTGGTCAGTCGGCCTCGTGTGATTGGGTTACCGCCGGTGTCGACCCGGACTTTGGCCGGTGGCCGAGTGCCCGGGACAGGTTGGCCGCGCTCTGGCGGACCGTGTCGCCGAAGCCGGCTGCGGCTTCGTCGGTGATCCGGGCTGCTGGGCCGCAGACGCTCATCGAGCCGATCACGCGGTGGGTCCCGAAGACCGCTGCGGCTACCGAGGCGGCCCAGGGGTCGCGTTCACCGCGACTTACCGCGTAGCCTACTTCATGTATGCGTTTGAGTTCGGTGCGTAGTTGCCCGGTGTCGGCGATCGTGGCCGGCGTGAGCGTGACCAGCTCGACCGCGCGTAGGTAGCTGTCGAGTTCCGCTGGTGGCAGCGCGGCGAGGATGCTCCGGCCGGACGCGCCGGCGTACAGCGGGTAACGCCGCCCGATCTCGACCGACATCCGGATGTCCTGGGGGCCTTCGACCTGCTCGATGTAGATCCGTTCGTTGCCGATCATGAGGCTCAGGGTGGCTGATTCGCCGGTCAGCCGGGCGAGCTCCTGCAGGTAGGGCAGGGCGGAGGTGCGTACGTCGGGAACGCCCAGCGCGGCCATCGCCAAGGCGGTGGCTCGGCTGCCCAGCCGGTACCGCGACGAGTCGGCGGCGCGCTCGACCAGGCCGACCTCGATCAGCGCCGCCAGCGTACGGTGGACGGCGCTCTTGGGGATGTCGAGGTGGCGCGCGATCTCGGAGACGCCTAGCGTGGTGCCGATGCCTTCGGTGAAGGCAAGTAGCACGGCGCTGAGCCGCTGCGCCTGTGAGGCGGGCGGGGGAGTCATACGCAAGAAAGTAACATGTGGTCGATCCGGTCAGCGGTGCTCGACGGCAGGGTGCTGGTCCCACCAGATCTCGGCGATCTCGCGGCGACTGGCGAACCATCCGCCGCCCTTGGTCAGGACGTGGTCGATGAAATCGCGCAGGGCCGAGGCCCGCGAGGGCTGTCCGATCAGTCGCGGGTGCACGCCGATCGACATCATGCGTGGCGTACGGTCTGCCTCCTCCCACAGATAGTCGAAGCCTCGCCGGCATTCGTCCAGGAAGTCGCTGGCAGCGGTGAGTTGGCCGTAGGTGTGCCGGCTGTCGTTGAATGTCAGGGAGTAGGGGACCACGAGGAACGGGGTTTTCCCGACGTACACGAAGTAGGGCAGGTCGTCGTTGTAGGCGTTTGAGTCGTAGCGGAACCCGCCCTCCTCGACGAGCAGCCGACGGGTGTCCACACTGGGCATCCAACGCGAGTACCAGCCGACCGGCCGTTGACCGCAGGTGGCCTCGATCGATCGGACCGCGCGCTTGATCGCTTCCCGCTGGGCGTCAACGTCGAGGGTCCATTCTTCGGCCCACCGCCATCCGTGCGCGCATACCTCGTGTCCGCCTTCTCGCAGCGTCCCGCAGACCTCTGGGTTGGCTTCCAGCGCCTCGGCGGCGGCGAAGAAGGTGCTGGTGACCTTGTACCGGTCGAACAGCCGTAGCAGGCGGTGCACGCCGACCCTGCTTCCGTATTCGTAGACCGACTCGGTGGCCAGGTCACGGTAGGGGCCGTCGACGCGCCGTGGCACTTCGCCCAGTCCTTCGTTCGTTCCGTCGCGTTCGAACGACCGTTCGCTGCCCTCCTCGTAGTTGACGACGATGCTGACCGCGACCCGGGCGTCACCCGGCCAGCGTACGACCGGTGGGCGGCGACCGTAGCCGATCAGGTCGCGGACGGGCGTGCTCACGTCGTCTCGCCGTCTGCCGGCGCCGGCAGCGCGGCCATCACGTCGCGCGCCGGCATCACGTCGGCGAACTGCCTGTCGACGTCGAACAACGCTATCCGGTGTGAGATGTCGATCCGATCGAACACGCAGTCCTCGACGACGATCGTGCGGAAGTTGTAGGAGGCGCTGTCGATCGTCGTGGCCCGGACGCAGTTGCTGGTCGCGCCGCCGGTCACGATGACCGTGTCGATTCCGCGGTCGATCAGCAGATTCAGCAGCGGGGTGCCATGGAAGGCGCTCGGCTTCTTCTTGACCAGAACGAGGTCACCGGATTCGGGCGCGACGGCGTCGTGGATTTGGGCGCCCTCGCTGCCTTCCAGCGCCCAGCCCTGGGTGGTCAGGATGTCACGCTTGCGCCCGTAGACGCCGATGTCGCTGCCGCCGGGAGCAACAGTCCACTGAGTATAGATGACGGGAACGCCGACAGACCGGGCGTGGTCGATCAGGCCGCGCAGCGTGGGCAGCGCGGCGGCGGCCGATGGGCACGCCGAGGGATACTCGTGGGAGGAGCCGGGCGGCGGGCCGACCATGTAGTTCTGCGCGTCGATCACGAGGAGGGCCGGTCGGGGTCCGATGCCGACCCGGCGGCCGAACGCTGAGCGGCGGATGGTCTGTCGGTCGATGTCGGTGACGAGGTCGTCCCATGGTCGCCGGCCGTCGCCGATGACTCCGTCGGTTTCCGCTGCCGGGGCCGGGGTACGGCGGCCCGCTGCCAGATCGGCCAGCACGCTGGTGGTGTCGGCGCCCACCTCGACCCGGCCGGTGTGTCGGACGCGGCCCGGCGTCGCGCTGAGTTTGGCGATGATTCCGGTGGTGGTGATGGTTCCGAGGTCGTCGTCGGGCAGGTCGATGATGCTTCCCCGAGCCCGCACGTGCGGGTCGACGGCGAGTGACTCCGCGTCGTTGACCGGTGCGATCGGTGCTTCGACGGCCTCGAACGCGGCCAGGACGTCGGCTTGGGTGTTGCGGGCGATCCAGTCTGCGACGATCGTGTCGAGTTCATCGGCGTTCGCCCGCCGGGCGGGCGGACTGCTGAACCGGGGGTCGTCGGCCAGCTCGGGCCGGCCGACCGCGGTCATGATCCGGTTGGCGATCTGCTGGGTGCCGCCGGACAGCGCGACCCACCGGTCGTCTGCCGTGCGGTAGGCGTTGCGGGGGGAGGTGCGGTTGGACCGGTTGCCCTGCCGTTGTTGCACCACGCCGGTCTGGGTGAACTCGGTGACCTGGGGGCCGAGGATCGACAGCAGCGGCTCGTAGAGGCTGAGGTCGATCATCTGCCCGCGTCCGTCGCGGGACGTGTCCCGCCAGTGGAGTGCGACCATCGTCGCGTACGCGCCGGTGAGCGCGGCGACCCCGTCGGCCAGGCCGAACGGTGGCAGGGTGGGGGGTCCGTCGGGCTCACCGGTGATAGCGGCGAAGCCGGCGAACGCCTCGGCGAGCGTGCCGAACCCGGGGTGGTTCCGGTACGGACCGGTCTGGCCGAAACCGGTGACCCGCACCATCACCAGGCCGGGGTTTTCCGGCGCGAGGTCGGAGTAGCCCAGTCCCCATTGCTCCAGCCGGCCTGGTCGGAAGTTCTCGATCACCACGTCGGCCCACTCGACAGCCAGCCGTCGCGCGAGGAGCCGGTCGGACTCGTCGTGCAGATCGAGGCAAATCAGGCGCTTGTTGCGGGAAATCGTCTTCCACCACAGCGGAACGCTGCCCTTGGCCAGGCCCCAGCGTCGGGCGTCGTCGCCTCGTGGGTGTTCGACCTTGATGACGTCGGCGCCGAAGTCGCCGAGCAGGGTGGCGATGTAGGGGCCGGCGTACAGAGAGGACAGGTCGAGCACCCGGATCGAGGCGAGCGCCGCATCTTCGGTCATGACTTCTTACCCCCGGCTTCCTGCAGTAGCTGGCGGGCACGTTCGACCACAGGAACGTCGACTAGTTCGCCGTCGACGTTCGCGTTACCCAGACCCAGCCGCCGTGCTTGTTCCGCCGCGTCGAGGATCCGTCGTGCCTTGTCGAGCTCGGCCGGGTCCCGGTCGAACACGGATCGCACGACAGGCACCTGATCGGGGTGGATGGTGTGCTTGCCGACAAAACCCATCGATCTGGCGATCTCGGCCTCGGCGCGTAGGGTGTCCAGGTCGTGGAACGCGGGGTAGACACCGTCGTGTGGCGGAGCCAGCCCCAGCCGGCGGCTGTGCAGGACCAGTTCGGCCTTGGCGACCAGCAGAGTGTGGCCCTGTACGCCGCCGGGTGGTGGGAACGGTAGTCCGAGCTCGAGGGAGAAGTCGCCCGCGCCGAAGCTGAGCCCGTGCACCCGTGCCGGCAGGTCGGTCGCCGTCCGTACGCTGTGCCAGCCGCCGACCGTTTCGATCAAACCCATCAGCGCGACGGAGTCGGCGGTCAGCCCCGCCGCGCTCTCCCGCTGCTGAGCGTGCGACGCGACGGCCCGCAGCGAGTCTGCAGTGGCCTTGGGTACGACCAGACCGCAAACCTCAGCCCGTATACATGTGTCTAGGTCGGCGGTGTACGCGTCCGTGCCGGGGGCGTTGATCCGGACCCAGATCTGGCCTCGTCGGTCACCGGAGTCGGCCGGGTCGATGTTGTCGAGCATCCGCCCGAGCGCGATGCGTGCGTCTTCCTTGGCCTCGGCGGCGACGGCGTCCTCAAGATCGACGATGATCGTCGTCGTGGCCAGTAGTTGCGGCACCTTGTCGAGCTTGCGGGCGTCACCCGCCGGTACGTAGAGCATGGCTTCGAGGTCACGCACGGTCGGGTCTTCCCCTTTCGCGAACGGCCCGGCGTCAGCGGCCGAGCAGTTCCTTGATCCGCGGCCGGTCGGCGTAAGGGCTCTCGTCGCCGTAGTCGTGGACGATGTAGGGCGAGCTCTTCTGGTGGGTGAAGCGCAGCGTGAAGAACCAGGAGCCGAGCATTTCGCGTGGCTGGAACTGCAGTACCTCGTCGTTCTCGGCATCGAAGAACTGGACCCAGCCGTCGCCCTGCCACACCGGTCCCATCTCGACGTCGTCGCCGTAGTGCGCGACGAGGTCGTTGGCCAGCGGGCGGCCCTTGACCGAATCCCAGATGTAGCGGTGGCCCAGGAAGTGGGGGCAGGACCCCTGGACCCACTTGAACGGCGTGTCCTCGGGCCGGATGACCTCTTTGAGGTCGCCGTACAGGCGGTGCACCAGGCCCATGTTCTCGACGCTGGCGCAGATCCGGGCGCCGGCGTGAGCCTCGTTGTAGGTCGGGTGGAACGAGTGGAAGCTCGTCATTTGTACTTTTGCCCACTTGTGCGGCATTCCGACGAGTCTGCCGGTGTAGCCCAGCCAGTCCCGGTTGCCCCACGAGAAGGGCACGAAGTAGAACTCCTGGCCGCGGTAGGAGCAGGGAATCCAGAAGAAGGACTCGGTCTGGTTGAGCCGTTCGAAGCTGATGAACTCGGTCGCGTTGCGGCTGGTGTAGCCCCAGCGCTGGACGGCCTTAATGTACATGGTCCCGGAGCCGTCGAGTTCCAGTGGCTCAGGCACGTAGGCCCGGACCGCGTCGGGGTCGGCTTTGAAGCCGACGATCAGCACGTCGTCGGAGAGCACCAGGTCGGGTTCGGTGTTGAGGTCCATGAGGCTGGCCCGGCCGGTCGGGGACTGCGGCCACATCACGCCGACCTTGTTGCCGTGCATGGCTTTGGGGTTGCTCGTCTGCGTCATGTGAAGGCCTTCCTGGGAGAGCACGTCGTGATCGCTAGCCTCGCCGGAACATTCCGCCCTGTCAAACGTTGAACCCTGGTGTTTCAGCTCACGGAACGTTTTTCGTTGACGCTGCTATGCCGCAGGGCTAGGGTTCCGGTCATGTCGCCCGCCTCCGTGCTCCGAATTGATCGTTGATGACCGATGTGATGGCGTTGCTGTCCGCCCCGCTGGAGGCGGGTGGTCTGGCGTTGCGTAACCGGGTCGTGGTGCCGGCCCACACAACGAACTTCGCGCGGGACAACCTCGCTACCGAGCGTCTCGTGGCCTACCACGCGGAGCGTGCCCGGGGCGGCGCCGGCTTGATCATCACGGAGGCGATCCGGGTACATCCGACCAGCGCCGGGCGGTCCACCACGCTCGGAGCGTTCGGCGACGACTGCGTGGACCCGCTACGCGGGCTCACCGACGCGGTGCACGCGCACGGCGCGGCCATCGTCGCGCAACTGGTGCACACCGGGCGGCAGGCGCCGGGGGACGGGGGTCGGGTGGTCGCCTGGGCTCCGTCGGCCATTGCCTGGACCCCCGGAGCGCACGTTCCGCATGCCATGGACGCGGTGGAGATCGCCGTCGTCGTCCGGGCGTTCGCCGCCGCGGCACGACGGATGCGCCGGGCCGGCTTCGACGGAGTCGAGGTGCACGCCGGTCACGGCCACCTCATCCACCAGTTCCTGTCCCCGGTCAGCAACGTCCGGACCGACGGCTACGGTCGGGACGCGACGGGCCGGGCGCGCCTGCTGCGTGAGGTCCTGTCCGCCGTGTCCGAAAGTGCCGACGGCCTGCCGGTCGGGCTGCGGATCAGCGCGGACGAGTTCCTGCCGGGCGGCCTCACCCCGGCCGACATGGTCGAGATCGTCAGCGGCGTGCAGCGGGAGTTCCCGCTGGCCTTTCTCGATGTCAGTCACTCCGCATACCACGGCAGTTACACGCTGGCCACCCAGATCGCCGACATGACGTTTCCGCACGCGCCGTTCCGCCGGTTCCCCGCGATGTTCCGCCGCGCGGTGCCCGGCCTGCCGGTGATCGCCGTGTGCCGGCTGGACAGTCTGCCCGAGGCGGCCACCCTGATCGCCGACGGTAGCGCCGACCTTGTCGGCCTGGCCCGAGCCCACATCGCCGATCCGCACCTGTTTGACAAGGCGCGGGCTGGCCGTCAACACACGGTGCGCTCATGTGTGGCCTGCAACCAGGGCTGCCTCGGCCGCATCGAGGCCGGCCTCGACATGGCTTGTGTGGTGAACCCCCGCGCGGGTCGCGAGTGGCTGCCGGTCCCGGGGCCCGGCCCGTCGTGGTCGGTCCTCGTCGTCGGCGGCGGTCCGGCCGGTCTGTCGGCGGCGATCGAGTCCGCCCGCCGCGGGCACACGGTGACGTTGGTCGAAGCCGGTCCGGCTCTCGGCGGTCAGGTCGCCCGGCTGCGCGGTCTGGCCGCGCGTCGGCGGTTCGGCCTGCTGGTCGACGAGTTGGAACGCGACGCGCGGGCGGCTGGCGTACGGGTGCGGCTCGACACGCCGGCGACCGCGGACAGCGTGGCGGGCATGGACCCGGACGCGGTCGTGGTGGCCACCGGCTCGCGCCCGGTGCGTCGCCCGTTGGTCACCGGCCTGCCGCTACTGGACCTGTGGGAGGCGGTGACCGCGTTGCGCGACGCCCGCGATGGCGCCGGCCGCGAGGTGCTGATCTTCGACGACCACGGCGACTGGGCCGGCAGCGCCGTCGCCGAGCAGTACGCCCGGCAAGGCTGGCGGGTCCGGCTGGTGTCGCCGACGGCATCCTTCGCAGGGCGGATCACGACCTACTCGCGGCTGGCTCTGGTACGGCGGCTCGGGCTGCTGCGGGTCAAGGTGCACCCGCTGCGCCGGCTGGAACCGGAACCCGCACCGGACGGATCGCTGCGGCTGGTCGATGTCATCACCGGAGAAGTGGAGAAGCTCGCCGGCGTCCACAGCGTTGTGGA
The DNA here is from genome assembly GCF_049179115.1 of Solwaraspora sp. WMMB762. NCBI lineage: Bacteria > Bacillati > Actinomycetota > Actinomycetes > Micromonosporales > Micromonosporaceae > Solwaraspora > Solwaraspora sp. WMMB762. The sequence goes on along the minus strand of NZ_JBMHMD010000001.1, from coordinate 4,191,823 downwards.
CGCCGGTGCCGCGCGAGCCGACGACGGGCTTGTGCCGGCGTTGCACGAACGACTCGGACCCGACCGGGTGCACCTGGTGGGCGACGCGGTCGCGCCGCGTTCGGTGCTCGAAGCCGTGTACGAGGGACACCTCTGTGGCATGGGGCTCGCGGCGGGTCCAGGACCGAGGAGGATGTGATGATCGATATTGAGAAGGGGCTCACGCTCGACGAGCGTGCCTCCGTCGATTTCGTCCTGCAACTGCGCAAACAATGGGCCGGCACGGTCTATCCGGCACTCGTGGAGGAGTTCGGCGATCCGGCCGGGTCGTTGCCCGAGGCCACCCGCCGCCTGCACGAGCTCCCCCTTTACCCGTGGTTCAGCCATCTGGAGCGGACCCAGCAGAAGATGCTGTGGCGTACCGCCGGGGACACGGTGCTGCGCCGGGCCGACGAGCTGGTCGCTCAGGCGGGGGAGTCCAGCGGGCAGCGGGGATCGCTGGAGATCGGCGCTGATTTCGTCCTACCCGACTGGTACACCGCATACGACATCCACGTCCAGCCTGGCGGCTACTCCTCCCATGACCTGTCCGCCTACGTCTACGAGCTGGGCGCGCGCATCGTCATGTTGCGTGACAACGACGGCTACAAGTTCCATCGGCTGTTCGTGGAGACCGCGCTGCCGGACCAACCGCGGGCGAGCCGTATCGTCGACGTCGGCTGCGGGTTCGGTAAGAGCACCCGGCCGTTGGCCCGCCGCTACCCTAACGCCGAGGTGATCGGGCTCGACCTGTCGGCCCCCGGCCTGCGGCTGGCACACCGTGAGGCGGAGGACGAGGGCCTGGCGATTCACTACCGGCAGCGCGACGCGGTCGACACCGGAATCGAGCCGGGTTCCTGTGACGTGGTGACCGGCACCATGGTACTGCACGAGATGCCGGCCGACGTGATCGAACTGACTCTCGCCGAGGCGGCACGGCTGCTCAAGCCCGGCGGCCGCCTCGGCTTCCTGGAGTTCGCCCTGACCGGCGACGCGTTGCGCGACGCGACAGTGGTCGAGCACGCCGAACGCAACAACGAGCCCTACTTCCACGACCTGTTCCGCACCGACGCGGTGCGGATCTGCCGCCAGAACGGTCTGGTCGACGTGGCCTGGGTGCCCTTCGACGAGCGCGCCGCCGGGATCGCTCCGCAGGGATGGGGTGATCGCCGGGAGTGGCACTTCCCGTGGGCCGTGCTCACGGCGGCGAAGCCGATCGAGACGCAGGAGGTGACACCATGACGGCCGAATACGCCTACTTCACCGACCCACAGGTCGGAAAGCTGCTCGACCTCGTGCTGCAGCTGGCGACCGAGTTGCACGTGACCGATCACCGGCTGCGGGTGCTGGAGGCGGCGCTCGCCCGGCAGGGACATCTCGCGGTTGACGCCGTCGACACGTACGAGCCTGACGAGCGTGAGCGGGCGGAACTCGACCTGCGCCGCGACGGCTATCTCGGCCGGCTCATGCGGATCATCGCCGAGGCAGGTCCGGCCGAGCACCCGCTGCGCACCGAATGGGAGCAACGGCTGCAGGGCAAGACGACATGACGGCACCGACCGAGCCCGCGGTCGATCCGAGCGCGGCGCTCGACGCGGTCGACCGCCACCTCGACGAGTTCGTCGACCGGCTGCGGGACCTGTGCCGGCTCCGCAGCCGGCGCCAGGAGCCCGCCGGTATGGCAGCGGCGGCCCAGTTCGTCGCCGAAGAGTTGCGACAGTGGGGCGGCACCGCCGACATCGTCGAGTGGGAGAATTCCTACCCCTACGTCCTCGGCGAGATCGACGGTGGCCCGCGGCGGCTGCTGCACTTTCTCCACTACGACGTGGAGATCGAACCGACCGGTGATGAGAGTGCGTGGACCAGTCCTCCGTACGCGGCCGAGATCCGCCAGGGTCGGCTGTTCGCCCGTGGCGTGGCCGACGACAAGGGCGCGCTGATGTCGAGGATCCACGCGGTGGCGGCGTGGCGTCTCGCCGGGCTGACCCCGCCGGTGACGAGCATCTTCCTGATCGAGGGCAAGCGCCGACTGGACAGTCCCGGTCTGCCGTCGTTCGTTCGCCGGCACGCCGACCGGCTCGCCAGCGACGGCACCCTGTGGGAGAACTCGTGGTCGGACGCCCTCGGACGGCCACTGCTCAAGCTCGGTGAGAAGGGCCTGCTCTACCTGACCCTGTCGGTACGCACCTTGAATCGGGACCTGACCAGCCAGAACGCGGCTCTGCTACCGTCGGCGTCACATCGACTCGTCGCGGCCCTGGCCAGCCTGCACCATCCGGACGGCCGGGTCCGGGTTCCCGGCTTCTACACCGACGTGCGCCCGGTGACAGCGCACGAGCGGCAGCTGCTCGACCAGATCGAGTTCGACGGTGAGTTCCTGCGTCGCCGGTCGGGCGTGACCGGGTTCGTCGGTGGTGTCGACGACCGCGAGGCGACGTCGGTCGTGCGCACCGTGCCGACGCTGACCATCGCCGGCGTCGAGACCGGCGACAACCGTCCCGACGTGACGCTCGGCCTGCCGTCGCAGGCGACCGCGAAGGTCGAGATCCGGCTGGTGGCCGGTCAGCGGCCGGAGCGGATTCTGCGGTCGGTCGAGGAGCACCTGCGGGAGCAGGGGTTCGCCGATGTACGGGTGGAAGTGGTGGCGAGCAACGCGCCCAACGCCACCGACCACCGGGACCCGTTCGTGGCGCTCGTCGCCGACGCGGCGCGCCGTGCGTACGGCCACGAACCGGTCATCGAGCCCTACACCACCTGGGTCGGCAATCAGGCCGCGCTCGGCGACCGGCCGATCGTCGGCATCGGTGTCTCCCGCGCTGACTCGGGGTTCGACGGGCCGGACGAGAACGTACGGATCGACGACTACCGGTCGGGCATCCGTCATGTCGTGGAGATCATGGCAGCCATGGCGGACGGCGGGGCGCGACGACCGACCGACGACGAAGGAGCTCTGCGGTGACCACACCCGACCTGGACCTGCTGATTCGAGACGTCGACGTGGTGCGGGCCGGGGTCGACACGCCGACCCGTGCCGACATCGGCGTACGCGCCGGACGGTTCGCGGAGATCGCGTCCGGCATCGATCCGGCCCGTGCGGCGGCCCTGCTGGACGGCGGTGGGCGGCTCGCGTTTCCCGGCGTCGTTGACGCGCACCAGCACTGGGGGATCTACAACCCGCTGGCAGAGGACGCGGCGAGTGAGAGCCGGGCCGGCGCGCTTGGCGGAGTGACGACCGCGCTCAACTACATCCGGACCGGCCAGTACTACCTCAACCGCGGCGGCCCGTACGCGGACTTCTTCCCCGAGGTGCTCGAACGTACCAACGGCCGGTCTGTGATCGACTTCGGCTTCCACCTGGCGCCGATGACGGCCGAGCACATCGACGAGATCCCGATGCTGATCGACCGGCACGGGGTCACGTCGTTCAAGATCTTCATGTTCTACGGCAGTCACGGGCTGCACGGCCGGTCGACCGACCAGAGCGGTTTCCTGATGATCCCGCCGGACCAGTCCTACGACTACGCGCATTTCGAGTTCGTGATGCGGGCCGTTCAGGCAGCTCGCGAGCAACGACCGGACCGGGCCGACAGCATCTCGCTGTCGCTGCACTGCGAGACACCGGAAATCATGCGGGCCTACACCAAACTCGTCGAGCAGGACCCACAGTTGACCGGTCTGGCCGCCTACCATGCCTCCCGCCCGCCGCATTCGGAGGGTCTCGCGGTGACGATCGCGGCGTTCCTCGCCGATGAGACCAGCCTGGCCACGGTCAACCTCCTGCACCTGTCGTCCGGCAAGGCGGTCACCGCCGCCCTGCGGATGGCCCGGACGTTCCCGCACATCGACTTTCGCCGCGAGGTCACGATCGGACATCTCCTGACCGATGTGGAGTCGGCCCGGGACAACGGCGGGAAGGTGAACCCGCCGGTGCGGCCCAGGGCCGATGTCGAGGCGTTGTGGGAGCACGTCGTCGCCGGAGAGGTCGACTGGGTGGTCAGCGATCACGCGTGCTGCCGCAGCGAGTACAAGTTCGGTGCCGACCCGGGTGACGTCTTCGCCGCCCGGTCCGGGTTCGGCGGCGCGGAGTACCTGCTGACCGGGCTGCTGACCGAGGGCGGTAAGCGGGGGCTGAGCCCCGGGCGCATCGCCGACCTGACCGCGGGCGCGCCGGCCCGCCGGTTCGGCCTGCTCACCAAGGGCGACATCGCGGTCGGCCTCGACGCCGACCTGTGTCTCGTCGACCCGAATGACACCTGGACGGTACGGGCGGCCGACTCACCGTCGACCCAGGAGTACTCGCCGTTCGAGGGGGTCGAGATGACCGCCCGGGTGACCGACACGTTCGTCCGTGGCGTGCCGGTCGTGTCAGCAGGTGCCGTGACCACCGGACCAGCCACCGGCCGCTACATCTCCCGATCCGGTGGCGAGGGAACAGGCAGCGAGGGGTAGGGCGATGATCGATCCCGTTTACACCGCACGGGTGACCGCGACCGGGGGCCGGGGCGGGCGGGTGCGCTCGGCCGACGGCGTGCTCGATATCGCGCTCGTCCGCCCTCCGGGGCTCGGCGGCTCGGGGGTCGACGGCGACGGCACCAACCCCGAGCAGCTGTTCGCGGCCGGATACTCGGCCTGCTTCCACTCCGCCCTGACGGTGGTGGCGAGGGCCGCGCGGATCGGCGTCGCCGAATCGTCGGTCACGGCGGACGTGACCATCGGCAAGCATCCTGACGGCGGCTACGGCCTGGCTGTGACGCTGGACGTACGGCTGCCGGGAGCGCCGCCGGACGTGGCGCAGCGGCTGGTCCGGCAGGCGCACGCGCTGTGCCCCTATTCCCGGGCGACCCGCGGCAACATCGTGGTGACGATCGTGGTCAACGGGGGGTGACGTCGGCGCGGCCGACGTCACGCATGAGGCCCGGGATCGTCGAATCGTCTTCGCCCAGTCGGGCGACAACGGCGATGACCCGGTCCCGGGCCTCTGGGTCGAGCCGGCCGACCACGTTGTCGCGAAACTTGCGGTGCAGCTCGTCAGGGCTCAGCCGGCGTTGGGGACCACCCCGGGTGTACATCACCCGCTCGACGAGCTCTCGGCCGTCCACCGTACGGACCCGTACCGCCGCCGGGAACTGGTGCGGGAAGACGCGGGTGCACTCCGGGTCCTCGACGACCGTCACCTTGGCCATGATGTCCCGCCGGAGCGGGTCCTGGGCCCGGGCGTCGGTGAAGTCGGCGCGGGCGGCCCCCAGTCCACTCCCGCCTAGCAGGCCGACCGTGACCGCGTAGGGCCCGCTGAACTGGGCCTGGTATCCGGTCTTCGGCGTCCGTTTGACCTCGATCGGTTCGCCGATCGTCCGGATGACCGGCCCCGGAGCCAGCACGGTGATCTCGGCGGCGTCGGCGGGACGCAACCCGGCCCGGCGCAACGCGTCGGCAGCGTCGATCACCGCGTGGAGGAAGTGGTTGGCCGGGTAGGGCTTGACGAACAGATCACGGGTGAGCCATTCGCGGCCCAGCCCGTCAATCACCGCCTCCGGGCGCGAGTCGTCGCGGAGGAACGCCTGGAGCAGACCGAATCGACCCTCGATGACTGTCGGCGGTCCGGTGAAACCGGCCAGGCTCAGCTCGGCGGCCCGCACGGCCGACTGGGCGGCCCAACCGCAGTGGATGCGCTTCACCGTACCGCCGGCGCGGTTGGCCTCGATGACGCCCGAGGCCATCGAGGCGGCCAGACCGACCGCTGCGGCGATCCCCCCCGGATCGAGGTCGGCCAGCACCGCCGCGGCGACTGCTCCGCCGACAGTCCCGCAGATGGACGTGGCGTGCTGTCCGTGTCGGAAATACACCGAGTCGCCGCTGGCCGGATCGTATCCGGCCATGCCCAGCCGGATGCAGGTCTCGATGCCGGCAGCGAACGCGGCCATGGCCTTCGCGTCGTCGGCCCCGAAGCGCTCCGCGGCGGCCAGGACGGTCGGTACGAGGGTGGCACTGGGGTGCAGTACCGATGGAAGGTGGGTGTCGTCGTAGTCGAGCGAGTGCGCCAGCACGCCGTTGGCGAACGCGGCGTCGACGGCCGACACCGGACCGGGCAGCCCGATCGCGTGTGCCTGGGGCGAGCCATTGGCAGAGACGTATGTCAGCGCGGCGCGGCTGGTGTCAAGGTCGAGCGCGGCGACGCTGACCCCGAGCGTGTCGAGAATTCGGGCGCGCAGGTTCTCGACGACATCGGCCGGCAGATCGGCGAGGCCCAGGTTGTGGGCGAACGCGGCTACGGTGTGCGCGATCGGTTCAGTCACCGCAGCGCACCGCCAGGGGGCGTACCGGAGAGCCGGTCGCTCCGGTGATGGCCAGTGGCGCCAGCACGAACGTGAACTGGTAGGTCTCGCTGCCGGCGAGTCCCTCCAGCGCCATCGCCTCGATCAGGTATATGCCGTGTTCGACGAGCAGGATCCGGTGGGCGGGTAGGAGGCTGTGCCCGGCCCCGGGCGCGAGGCACTCGAACGCGATGGTGTCCGCGCCGGCCGCGTGGACACCGTGCTCGACGAGCCAGCGGGCACCGGCTGCGCTGATTCCGGGAACCCCGTCGGCGGCCCCGACGAACGCGGCCGGCTCGCCGAACAGCTGTGACCACCCGGTACGGATCAGGACGACGTCGCCGGGTTCCGGTGGTGTCCCCTGAAGCTGGACCACTGCGTCAAGGTCGGCAGGAGTGATCTCGTAGCCCGGCTCGCACCGGGACAGGCCGAGGGTGCGGGGAACGTCGAGCAGGATCCCACGGCGGAACATCGGATCGATCTGCTCGGCCCCGTGTACGGCGAAGCGACCGCCACGCATGGCGTCGGCCACTGGGATGTCGTCGAACAGACGCCCGTCCTGCGAGACGTGGGACAAGGCGTCGATGTGGGTGCCGACGTGGGTGCCGGTGAGGATGAGATCGTTGGCGGCCGAACCGCCGTCAGCGCGTACAGCGTCACCGTGTCGTCGCGGTACGTGGTGTTGAAACGCTGGATGGTTGGGCGACTGAGGCATGCCGGGAAACAGCGGATGGCCGAGGTCGAACACGCGGACGCCCTGGCCGAGCGCGGCGAGTAACGCGTCGGCCGGCGGGCCGGGCGAGGTCGATGACGCACTGACGGCAGCGTCCGGCGTGACCACGCCGGACACGGAGCTGTTGTTCACGCTGACTCCATTGTTCCGCTGGGTAGAACGATACCGAGGTGATGTTCTGCAAGGTACCGAAGGTGAGCGGCCGGGGCCAAGATCTCGTGCCGAACGCGGGCTATCGTTGCGCTCGGAGTGCGGCCGTGGTCACGGTGCGTCCGCCGAGGTGGGCGCGGCTTTGCCTCCACCCGTCGGGCGCGGGGACGCCAGGTGGACATCCCGTGACGTGGTCCTCGCCACACCGCGATGCCCGGGTCGTCGGCGATCGGGTTTCAGGTCTGTTTCGGCCCGCTCGTGACTCCGGGCGAAACGTCTGGATCGTGCCCTTGGGGTCGTTCTGGCCTGCCTGGGCCCGTGAAGGGCCGGACCTTGACACCCGACGGCATGCCCTCAAGAATCCAGAACATCATGGCGCTCCTGTTCTAGCCGGTGGAACGCCAGACGAAAGCCGCGGTCGCGGCGTTTCAGTCAGGATGTGAGGGCAGACAATATGGATGGGTTTAGCCTCATACGGGAAGCAGGCCATTACCGGGTCACCCGCCGTGGCCTGGTCAAGGGAAGCGCCGGCGGGTTGACGCTGGGCGCACTGGCGCTCGCCGGTTGTTCCGGCGGAACCGGTGATTCCGCGACGCCGGGTATGGCGACGGTGGACATGGCGCTTGAGCCATCCACGCTCAACGGCCTGACCATCAACAACCAGTACATCTCATGGGTCAACCGGCACGTTCAGGAACGGCTCTACGACATCGACCCCAACTCGACCGAGCTGATCCCGCGCCTCGCGGAGGGACAGCCGACGATCATCGACGATCTGACCGTCGAGGTGAAGATCCGCTCGGGCATCCGGTTCCACAACGGCGATGAGCTGACCGCCGAAGACGTGGCCGCCACCATCAACGCGGGCAATCAGCAGGGCCGGGTCTGGATTTTCCATTTGCGGCCGTTGGCCAACGTCGAGGCCGTCGACGCCACCACCGTCCGGTTCACGCTCCAGAACCCGTGGGGCCTGCTACCGCTGAAACTCGCCCTCATCCCGATCATCCACCGCGACTTTCTCGACCGTGACGACGAGATGATGGGTACGGGCCCCTACCGGCTCGACTCCCACCAGCCAGGGGTGCAGATCAGGCTGGCGGCCAACGCCGAATACCGTGACGGGGCGCCGGCGATCTCGGAGATCATCTTCCGGATCGTGCCGGAGCCGGGTGCCCGCATGGTCAACCTGACGCAGGGCAGCTCCAGCATTTACCCGGCCGTATCGACCGTCGACGCCAGCCGTATCGCCTCCGATTCCAACCTGGTCCTGGCCGAGGCCGCGGCGCCGGTTCTGATCACCATGCGGCCCAACTGCGCCCATCCTGTTCTGCGGGACGAGCGGGTACGGCAGGCACTCGCCTTCGCGATCAACCGCGGGCGGATGCGCGACGTGGTGTTCGGCGGTCGGGCCGAGATCGGCCAGGGCCCGGTCGGACCGGGGCATGAGGGCTGGGAATACACCACGAGGATCTACGAGGAGGATCCCGACCTCGACCGGGCCCGGTCGTTGCTGGCCGAAGCCGGGTACGCCGATGAGGAAATCTCCTTCACCTGGGTGGCGCAGGACGACACCGTCCTGCGCGACGTCGGTGCCGTGCTCGCGGCCGACTGGGCCGCCATCGGCCTTAACGCCGAGCTGCACTTCCTGCAGCAGGGCGACTGGCTCTCGTCGACCACGAAGGGCGGCCCGTGGGGGTTCAAGATCGCCTACGAAATGGCCGGTACCGGGCAGGGACGCAGCATCGACGGGAGCGTCGGATCCCTCATGGCCGACAGCGCCTCGAACTCCACCTCGTTCATCGACGAAGAGTCGACCGCGATCGCCAAGCGGGCCGAAGTCGCCGCCGACGCCACGGAGCGGGTCAGGCTCTACGCGCAGTGGAGCGACATGCTCGCGACCAAGGCGGCCTACATCCCGCCGGTGTACCCGCTGTTCCTGATCGGTCACCGCAGGGAGGTCACCGGTCTCGATCCGGCCGCCTACCGGCTCAACGCCTTCGACCTGTCGACGGCCACCATCGCGGCATAGGACGACGGGGATGACGCGCGTCATCGGGGTCGACGTCGGGGGCACGTTCACCGACGCCGTGCTCGTCGAGGCCGGCCGCCACGTCTGCGTGGCGAAGGTCCCGTCCACGCCGGACGATCCGTCGCGCGCCATCGCCGCCGCTGTGGAACAGATCCGCACGGAGCGGGACGCCCGGACCCTTCTGGTTCACAGCACGACGGTCGCGACCAATGCGATCATCGCCCGCGCTGGTGCCCGATGCGGCATCATCACCACCCGCGGCTTCCGCGACGTGGTCGAGATGGGGCGCCGGGACCGGCCGGAGATCTACGGCTTCGCCGGTGCGCACCGGCCGGTCGTGGCCCGGCGCGACCGGATCGAGGTCCGTGAGCGGCTGGCTCACGACGGAGTCGTGGTCGAAGCGCTGGACCTGGACGAGGTACGCGACGCCGGCCGGCAGCTGCTGTCGGCCGGCGTCCAGGCGGTCGTGGTCTGCTTTCTGCACTCCGACGTCAATCGCCGCCATGAACAACAGGCGATGGCGGCGCTGCGCGAATTCTGGCCCGAACCGCGTTACGTGACCGGCTCGGCTGATGTCTACGCCGAGGCCGGGGAGTTCGTCCGGTTCGCCACCGCGGCTACCAACGGCTACCTGCAACCGGTGGTCGGAGCCTATCTGGGGCGACTCGCGGGCCGGCTGGCCGACATCGGGCACACCGGTGACGTGCTCGTGATGCAGTCCAACGGTGGGGTCGCCTCGATCGAGCAGACCCGTGATCTGGCGATCGGTGTAGCCCGCTCAGGCCCGGTGGCCGGCGTGCTCGCGGCGGTCGGGCTCGCCGGGCGTGCCGGGCTGACCAACCTGGTCACCTGCGACATCGGCGGCACCAGCTCCGACGTGTCGGTCGTCGTCGACGGCCGGCCACGATACGTCAATGACGCGGCCCTCGGCTTCCGGCTCCCGCTGGTCACGTCAAGCGTGGACGTCGTGGCGGTCGGCGCCGGCGGTGGCAGCATCGCGCGCGTCGACGAGCTCGGCGTGCTGACCGTGGGGCCGGAATCGGCCGGTGCCGATCCGGGTCCCGCCTGCTACGGCCTCGGTGGTACCGCGCCCACGGTCACCGACGCCGCCCTGCTGCTGGGCCGTATCGACCCGGACGCCCGGTTCGGCACCGGCCGGCAACACCGGCTCGACCCCGAGTTCGCTGCGGCAGCTGTCAAGCCGGTCGCCGACGCGCTGGGTATCTCGGCGCAGGAGGCCGCGTCGGGCATCCTGGCCGTGGCCACCACCACGATGGGTAACGCGATCCGGTCGGTACTGACCGCCCGCGGCCACGACCCACGCGAGTTCACGCTCGTCGTGTTCGGTGGAGGTGGCGGATTGCACGTGTGCCCGTTGCTACGGGAGACCGGCATGCGGGCGGCTCTCGTACCGCCCCGACCCGGACTGGTCAGCGCGCTCGGTTGTGCCCTGGCCGACCTGCGGTACGAGAACAGCCGATCGTGGCCGACCACGGCAGCTCAGCTGGACGACGCGGACACCGTGGCCACGCTGCACCGGATGCTCGACGACCAGGAGCAGACGCTGCGAGAGCGGCTGACCGAGACAGGCATCGCGGCTCGTGACGTCGACATCGTCGTGGAGGGCGACATGCGCTACCGAGGGCAGAGCCATCACTTGCGGGTCCCGCTCGAACGGCCGATCAGCCGCGCCGGGGCGGAGCGGCGGTTCCGGGACGCCTACCGGCTGCGGTACGGCCGGACTTTGGCAGACGGCCTGGTCGAGATCGTCACACTGAGATCGACGCTGGTGGCCCGGCACGGAGCCGCAGCGGCGGGAGTTCGGCCGGCGACGCCCCGTACCGGCGCCCCGATCATCGCCTCCGATGCCGCGGCCCGGCACCGGGAAGAGGTGCAGCCGGGCGAGCACCTGCTCGGGCCGCTGCTGCTGTCCAGCGAGGACGCCACGGTCTACCTCGAAGCCGGGTACGTGGCCGATGTCGACGCGGAGCGGAACCTGCTCATCCGGGAACAGTCATGACGGCCGGCGACGATCGACGTCCGAGCGCCGACGTCGATCCGACGACACTGGCGGTCCTGCGGGCCGCGTTACAACAGGTCGCCACCGAGATGGACACCACCCTGGTGCGGTCGGCCTTCTCCCCGGTCATCTCCGAGATGGACGACCGCGCGTCCGGCCTCTACGACGCGATGGACGGCGCGACGATCGCCCAGGGGCCGGACAGCATGCCGATCTTCGTCGCAGGTATGGGATACGCCGTCGGCCGTACCATCGGGCTGTTGCGTGAGCGCGGTCGGCTCGACGACTTGCGCGGCGGCGATGTCTACATCTTCAACGACCCGTACGCCGGAGGAACCCACGCGCCGGACGTCAAACTCCTCGCTCCCTACCTCGTCGACGGCGAACTGTTCTGCTGGCTGGCGACGAGTGGACACTGGCTGGACATCGGCGGCAGCCTTCCTGGCTCGGTCGTGCCGGACGCGACCGAGTGCTACGAGGAAGGGCTGCGTATCCCGCCTGTGCTGCTGCACCGGGCCGGCCGGGAATGCCCTGACGTCGCGGATCTGATCTTCGGCAACATCCGGGCACCACAGCTGCAGCGAGCCGACCTCGAAGCGATGCTCAACGGACTCCGGGTCGGCCGACGCCGCATGGACGAACTGCTGGCCCGATACGGTGCCGGCACCGTGCGGGCCGCGATCGCGCAGCTGCGGACGCGGGCGGCCCAGCGGATGCGGCAGATCGTCGCCGAGCTGCCGGACGGGGAGTACCCGTTCGAGGACCACCTCGACGACGACGGTGCCGGCGGCGGGCCGATGCTGCTGCGCCTCGCCCTGCGGATCGCCGGCGACACGATGACCTTCGACTTCACCGGTTCGGCCGGCCCTGCCTGCGGTCCGATGAATCTCAGCCGGGACACGACGGCGGCCGCCGCGTTCATCGCGATCAAGCACATGTTCCCGGACCTGCCGGTCAACGGGGGCGCGCTCGAGCCGGTCAGGCTCGTCATCGACGACAGCTCCTTCCTCAACGCGGTCCGGCCCGCGCCCGTCGGCGGCTACCTCGACTGCGCCTCCCGGGTGATCACCGTCGTGCTGGGCGCACTCGGCAGATGCGTGCCCGAGCACGTGCCCGCCGACTGGTTCGGGACATCAGCGGTCATGTCCCTGTCCGCGACCGGCCGCGACGGACGACCCGCGGCGATCCCGCTGCCAGCCGCCGGGGGCATGGGCGCACTTCCCGACGACGACGGGCTCGTCAACGCGCCACCGCCCCACGGAACCGCGAAGTACCCGCCGGTGGAGACGATGGAACGACGGTTCCCGATCCGATTCGACCGCATCGAGCTGGCGGCCGACTCCGCCGGCGACGGTCTGCACCGCGGCGGACTGGGCAACACCTACCAGATCACGTCTCTCGACCCGTCTGTGTCGATCAGCATCATCGGGGACCGGGCGCGGTTCGCCCCGTTCGGCGTGCGCGGCGGCACCGACGCCCGGGCGTTGACCGTGCACCTGGACGTGGAGGGGCGACGACGGGACCTCCCCGGTGCGAAGGTGCGGCACGTGCGGCTGAGACCCGGCGACGGCGTGACACTGCGCTCACCCGGCGGAGGCGGGTGGGGCGATCCCCGACACCGTCCTCCGGCCGCCGTCACGGCCGACCTTCGCGACGGCTACATCACCATGGCCCGCGCACAGGCGGTGTACGGCCGGCGGAACCCTTCGGAAGAGGAGTAGCGATCGATGGCAGGATACGTGGTCCGGCGGGTGATCGGTTCGTTCGTCGTCCTCCTGGCGGTGGCCACCCTGGTGTTCGTGCTGGTGGACTTCGCCCCCGGCGACCCGGCCCGGATCTACGCCGGCGCGTACGCCACCGAGGAGGACGTGGCTGCCATCCGTACGCTGATGGGGCTGGACGGGTCGCTGCCGGAACGCTACTGGGCGTACCTGTCCAACGCCGTCACGGGTGACCTGGGCCAGTCCGTCTTCACCGGCCGCGACGTGCTGACCGAGGTGCTGGAGCGGGCCCCGGCCACCGTCGAACTGGCGATCGTGGCACTGATCGTGGCGACCCCGCTGGGCGTCGCACTCGGCCGGCTCGCCGGCGCACGGTACGGGTCGAAGCTCGACACGGCGATCCGGGTCGGCACGCTCGTCAGCTTCTCCGTCCCCGGCTTCTGGCTCGCGCTACTGCTGTTGTTCCTGTTCGGTCTCTACCTACCGGGGATCGTGCCGACCGGCGGCTGGGTGCCGTTGACCGAGGACCCGCTCGGCAACATCCAGCACATGATTCTGCCGGTGCTCGTCCTCGCCCTACCGTATGTGGCGATCATCGCGCGGACCCTGCGGGTATCCATGTTGGACGCGCTCGGCCGCGACTACGTCATGTTCGCCCGGGCGATGTCGTTGTCGCCGAGGGCGGTCAACGGGCGGGTGGCGCTGCCGAACGCGATGATTCCGACGGCGACGGTCATCGGGTTGGCCCTGGCCTACCTGATCGGTGGCACGGTGATCGTGGAGGTGGTGTTCACCATTCCCGGGATCGGTCAGCTGATGATCGACTCGTTCGAGAAGCAGGACTTCCCGGTCGCGATCGGGTGCACCCTGTTCATCGCGCTGTTCTGCGTGGTGCTGAACCTTGTGGTCGACCTGCTGTACGCGGTGATCAATCCCAGAGTCCGTGAACTCTACCGCCAGCGGGTCTCGGTCCGGGACCTCTAGGAAGGAACGCGGTCATGCAATCGACGTCGACGCCGCCCGTTCCGGCGACCGCTCCACCGCCGGCCGAGACGATCACCACCCCGGCGACACCGCCGCGTCTCGCCGGCCTGCGCACCTTGGGCCGGGTGGTCGTCGCCACCTGGCCGTCGCGGATCGGCCTGCTCCTGATCGTCGCCTACCTGTCGGTGGTCGTCATCGGCACGTTCGTCGGCGGCGACCCGCTCGCCCAGGGCGACGACATCCTCGTCCCGCCCAACCTGGAGCATCTGTTCGGCACCGACCAGCTGGGGCGGGACATCTTCGCCCGTACGGCCGCCGGCGCACGCCTGTCGCTGGTGGTGGCGCTCGCCAGTGTCGTGCTGGGCCTGGCCGTCGCCCTGCCGCTCGGGATGGTCGCCGGCTACTTCGCCCGTACCTGGATCGACGAGCTGATCATGCGGTGCCTCGACGTCATCATGGCGCTGCCGCTGTTCATCCTCGGTGTCGTCTTCCTCGGCCTCAGCCGGGCCAGCGGCGGCACGATTCTCGGCCTGCCCGCGCCGATCGAGGTGCAGGTCGTCACCGTCATCGCGATCACCACATTGCCGAAGTTCGCCCGGGTGGCCCGCGCGGCGACGATGGTCGAACGGGAGGAGGAGTACGCCGATTCGCTACGGGTCATCGGGGTCTCCCGGTTCCGGATCATCTTCGGGGAGATCTCCATCAACGTGCTGCCGCCGGTGTTCGTGCAGGCCTTCCTCTGGATGGCGGTGGCGATCTTCGCGGAGGCCGCGCTGAGCTTCCTCGGCCTGGGCGTCCAGGCTCCGGACCCCACGCTCGGCAACCTCCTGCACGACGCCCGCAACTACGTGCTCTACGGCGCATGGTGGTATTCGGTGATGCCCGGGCTGGTGCTGATGATCGTGATCGTCGGGCTCAACCTCGTCGGTGACGCGTTGACCGACCGGTTGTCCCCGCAGTTGCGCGACTGAGCCAGGAATGGAGACACGCGTGGAACCGTTGCTGGAGATCGACTCCCTGCGGACGACATATCGCCGCCAGGGCCGCACACGGACGGCCGTGCGGGGGGTGTCCTTCGTCGTACACCCCGGCGAGGTGGTCGGCATCGTCGGCGAGTCGGGCAGCGGCAAGAGCACGGCGCTGATGTCGGTACTCGGCCTGCTCCCGCCGAACGCCGAGCTGCACTCGGGCCGGATACTGTTCAACGGGACGGACCTAGCTACGGCTGGCGATGCGGTGCTGCGCGCCGTGCGGGGCCGGGAGATCGGCCTGGTGCCCCAGCGGCCGATGACCTCGTTCAGCCCGGTGACCCGGGTCCGCCGGCAGATTCGCCAGCTGCTGCGCCGCCACCGGGCGGGTGAGTCGACCGACATTGACGTGGTGATCGCGGACATGCTGCACCGGGTCGGCCTCGACGGCGTCGCCGGACGCCTGGACAACTATCCGCACCAGTTCTCCGGCGGCCAACTGCAGCGACTGCTCGTCGCGGTCGCGGCGGTCGGCGCACGGCCACGGCTGCTGTTCGCCGACGAGCCGACGACCACGCTCGATCCGACCGTGGCCGCCCAGATCCTGCGGTTGCTGCGCGACCTGCGCGACGAGCTGGGCCTGGCCATCGTCTTCGTGAGCCATGACCTGCGGTCGGTGGCGCAGCTCTGCGACCGGGTGTACGTGATGTACGCCGGTGACATCGTCGAGGAAGGAGACGTGCGGTCAATCTTCGACCAGCCGAGGCACCCCTACACCCGGGCGCTGCTCGACGCGATCCCCAGCCGGCACACCCCCCGCGAGCCGATGCCGGTGCTCGCCGGAAGTGTGTCCAGCCTGCCGGAGGACCGGCGTGGCTGCTCGTTCGCCCCGCGCTGCCCGATCGCCGCCGACGTCTGCCACGAGGACACGCCGCAGCTGCTGCCGGCTGCCGCCGGCCGGGTGGCCTGCCACCGCTACCCGGACGGCGGCTGGCCGCCCGGTGATCTTCTGGAGGATCGATGAGCCAGCGACTGCGCGTCGAAGAGCTGTCCAAGACCTTCCACGGCCGGCGGTCGTGGCGGACCATGCGTACGCCCAGCGTGCACGCGGTCAACGACGTCTCGCTGACCATCGAACCCGGCCAGACACTGGCGCTGGTCGGGGAGAGCGGCTGCGGCAAGTCGACGCTGGTCCGTACGATCGCCGGCATCTACCAGGCCACGGCCGGGCGCATCTTCGTGGACGACACCGACATCAGCGACCGGCGGGCGCTGCGCCGGCACCGGCGGGCCGTGCAGCTCGTACCGCAGAACCCGTTGTCCTCACTCAACCGCAGCCGTACGATCTGGCACGCGCTCACCCAGCCGCTGCGGGTACACCACATCGGTGCCGACCAGGCGGAGCAGGACCGGCGGGCGGGAGCCCTGCTGGAACGAGTCGGTCTGTCCGCCGACTACCTGCCACGCCTGCCGGTCGGGATGAGCGTGGGTGAGCTGCAACGGGTGGTGGTCGCGCGGGCGTTGGCCATCGAACCGTCGATACTCCTGCTCGACGAGCCGACGTCGAGCGTGGACCTGACGACCAAGGCCCGCATCATCAACCTGCTCCTCGACGTACAGCGGTCGTTCGACCTCACCTGCATGATCATCACACACGAGATCGACATCGCGCGGCACCTCAGTCACCAGATGGCTGTGATGTATCTCGGCCGGATCGTGGAGTCCGGGCCGACCGAAGAGGTGTTCAACCGCCCCCGGCACCCGTACACCCAGATGCTCGTGGCCTCGGCGACCGCGACCGAACCGCTCGCCGGCCGGCGAGCGGGCGACACGCCGCTCGGCGAGGTGCCCAGCATCGGGTCGCACACCGACGGGTGCGCGTTCAGCCCGCGCTGCGTTCATGCCGCCGAGGTGTGCCTGACCGCGCCGACCCTGCGGGTTGCCGGCCCCGACCACCAAGCGGCCTGTCATCGCATCGAGCAGATCGGTATCGCGGCACCCTGACCCACCGGCGCTCGTGGGCCAAGGTGCCGAGGACCGCCCGTCAGGCCAGAGTCAGGTCGGGTCGGTCGCGTGGCGGGGCGAAGCAGGTGTCGACGAGCGCCGGTGGGACATCCGCGAGCGTCGAGGGCCGCCACCGAGGTCGGCGGTCCTTGTCGATGATCTGGGCACGGATGCCCTCGACGAGATCGGGCAACCGTAGTAAAGCGGCGGAGATCCGGTACTCCTGGACCAGCGCCGCAGGTAGATCCGGCAGAACGGCCGCGCTACGGAGCGAGCGGAGCGTCACGACCAACGAGGTGGGTGATCGGGTAGTGATCACCTCCGCCGCTGCCCGCGCGGCGGCATCGGGATGTGTGGCGAGCCGGACGACGATCGCGCCCACATCGTCGCCGGAGTAGCAGGAGTCGATCCAGTGCCGGGCGACGGTGAGCTCGGCCCGGGGCGGGGCGACGGCAAGCGACCTGACCGCCTCGGCGGCGTCCCCGCGCGCCAGCTCGAGTGTCAGGTCCGGCAGCCGGTCAGTGGGGATGTAGTGATCGGCGAGCCCGGCGGCTATGGCGTCCGCGGCGTTGACCGGGACGCCGGTGAGCGCGAGGTGGGTGCCGAGCTGCCCGGGTGCGTGGGACAGCAGCCACGATCCGCCGACGTCGGGGTGGAAGCCGATGCCGACCTCGGGCATGGCGACCCTGGACCGCTCGGTCACCACCCGCAGCGAAGCGTGGCCGGAGATGCCGACGCCGCCACCCATCACGAGGCCGTCCATCCAGGCCACGATCGGCTTGGGGTAGGCGGCGATGGTGGCATCGAGCCGGTTCTGGTCGGCCCAGAAGTCCAGCGAGGCGGTGCCGCCGGTCACGGCGTCGGCGTGAATGGCGCGGATGTCGCCGCCGGCGCAGAGTCCACGCTCGCCGGCGCCGGTGATCAGAATTGTGCGGACACGGTCAGATACCGCCCACCGGGCCAGAATGCGGCGGATGCTGGTGATCATCTCGGCGGTGAGAGCGTTGATGGCCGCCGGCCGGTTCAGGGTCAAGTGCCCCAGATGGCCGTTGACCCGGGCGATCACCGGCTCCGTGCTCATGTGGTGGTCCGGTCGTCGATCAGCTTGCCGGACGTGATCAGCCGCATGATTTCCCCGTCCCTTCGGCTAGCCACCTACCCCAGTTCACTGATGATCTTTCCAATTTCGGGCTCGAAAGCACAGCCATAGCTGTCGCTGTGGACTGCGAGATACGTCACGCTATGCGGCGGGGCGTTGCTGGAGGAGGGGTGGGACCCGGGCATAGAGGTCTATTCACAGGCGATCCTGTAGAAGTGCAGCCCGATGGCGCAGGAGATCGTTTCTGTGAAGGTCGCGAGCGGTCTGCGGTAGTCGGTGTGCAGGATTCTCCAGGTCTTCAGATTCGCGATGACCTGTTCGACGACCCAGCGGATCTTGTTGACCTGCCTGTTGTATTCCTTCTGCCACTCTGTGAGCTCGCCGCCCTTGGGCTTCTTGTACGGAGTGATCATGCCGTTGCCGACGTATCCCTTGTCGCCGATCCAGCCTCCAGGATTCAGGCTGACGAGAACACCGGTGTCGTTGATCGCGTACGAGTCGTGGTGGTTGCCGGTGACGGGATCGGAGACCCAGACGAGCGCGCCGTCGAGGGTGCAGGCGACCTGGACGCTCATGCCCGTGGTCTTGTGCTTGCCGGAGTACAGACAGCGGTCCGTGCGCCATGACCAGCAGGGGAACAGGGTGCCGTCGACGATGTACTGGACGGTCGGGTCGAGCTCGTCGGCGGTCGGCGAGAACCCCGCCAGCACGCGGTCGAGGACCGGTGTGATGCCGGTGACCGCCCGTGAGATCGTCGACTGGGAGACGCCGTGCGCCTCGGCGATCTCCGCTTGGACGCGGTTGCGCCGCATGTAGGTCAACGTGACCACGAGGGCGCGGTAGAGGCCGAGGATCGGTGGCCACGGTTCCATGCCCAGGTTCCGGCATTCGGCGCGGACCAGCACGCAGAGGTCGCGGATCTGATCGGTCGTGAAGCCGGTGGTATGATACATGTTCGGCGGTCCGCTTTTCTTTGGTTGTTGTGTGGTAACTCCATCCTATGGGAGGGCGGACCGTCTCATTTATCGGGGGGTCCACTGTGGGCTATCGAGGCCCTGCTGAATAAGCCTCATAGTCGAAATTTGGTTGAACATGTTTGTGATGCCGCCGCCTGGCCATCCGCTGGGAACGCCACTTCGACCTCCACGACGCATCCATCAGCCTCGGACGCGTCCTGATCTGCTGGCGCCAAAGCCGTATTCGGCACACCTTCGGGATGAATCGGTCGTCACCTTGTAGTGACATGTGGGCCGATGAGGCCGGCATTGAATAAGCCGTCGATCCTGTAGCTGATCATCACGCGTTGCGCATCGATGGGTGATACATTTATCTTTCTGTTTAGGATAGGCCAATCGTTTGGATGCCTCGACCCTACCGTCAACAATCACTTCGAATGTTGCTGTAGATTCTGTCTTGGCAAATCACCGACTCCTATCATCGCCTAGAAGTGTTTGTACCTCTTGTTGAAGTGATCTCGGCGACTTGTGGTAAGTATTTGTATCCGAAGTGGGTCAGGTTTGGGGTAGGGTCACACCCTCCCTGCGTCTTCCAATCAGGCCAGTGAACCCCGGAATCCCAGGTCAGAACCACCCTCCGATGACTAGGCAAAGCCCCTGCGCCACCACCGTATGTGAGACGGGGCCAATTTGACAGACCCCGCCCGGTCAGATGATCTCATCGAACGGGCGCAAGCCGGAGAACACCGCGATCACCGAGGTTGACTTCGGTGCAGCGGGTATTTCGCCGTGTGGGTGGTGGGCCGTTCGGGCAGCAAGTACCCATGCCGGCCTACATCTGAACAGCGGACCACTCTCTGGCGTGCTGGCTCTGATGTAACAGAATAGGCATAGCTTGATGAATTGACCTCTATCGGTGTAGCTGATCGCCGCTGAGGGCTGCCTTGGGTGGTTGCGGTTGGCCGGTGCTGTACGCATGGCACTTTCGCGTTACGAGCGGCTCTTCGGTGGGGCGTGGTCCGTATCCGCTTCTTCTCTTTGTCGGATCAGGCTGCGGATGAGTTGGTGGAGTTGTTCGGCGGTGCGGTCGAGGGGTTCGATGCTGCGTTTGGCTCGGCACATGGCCACGGTGCCCTCGACAGCGGCGACGATAAGCGTCGCGGCCTGGTCGGCCTGGTCGGGGTCGGCACCGTGTTCGCGCAGGGAAGCGGCCAGGAGGTCTTCCCATTCCTGGAAGGCTTCCGCAGCGGCTGCGAGGGCAGGTGACGT
This sequence comes from Solwaraspora sp. WMMB762, assembly GCF_049179115.1. Taxonomy (NCBI): domain Bacteria; kingdom Bacillati; phylum Actinomycetota; class Actinomycetes; order Micromonosporales; family Micromonosporaceae; genus Solwaraspora; species Solwaraspora sp. WMMB762. Next base: position 4,171,561 of record NZ_JBMHMD010000001.1, on the reverse strand, counting down.
TTCGTCGGTGGGGGGTTCCTCGACGGCGACGGCGAGGACCGGGCAGCCGGCCCGGAAGTTGGTGTCGACGACGATCGTGCGCCACATGGCAAGAAAGGCGCTGAGACCGGCGGCGGGGCCGGCCTGGAGTTCCTTGCGCAGGCTCCGGGCGATCGTCTCGCCGGTGTGCCGGACCGCCTCGGTGGCGAGTTGCTGCTTGCCGTCCGGGAAGTAGTGGTAGGTGGACCCGAGCGGGGCGCCGGCGTGTTTGGCCATCTGCCGGATGCTGGTGGCGGTCAGTCCGCGCCGGCTGATCATGTCGGCGGCGCCGGCCACGATTCGCTGCCGCGCTGGCGGGTTGCCACTGGTCACCGTACGGCCCCCTTCCTCCACTCCTGGCTATGACGACTGTTATAGCCTACTCTTCGTCTCGTCCATAACGACCGTCATAGTGCGGTGTCGTCGACGGAGGTTCGCCATGCCGATGATCCGGCTTACGGCTGCGGCCGGTGCCCTGACGTGGGAGGGCCGCGCGAGTGTGCAGCGCGACCTCGCTGCGGTGTTGCTTCGCTGGGAGGGTGTGCCGGACACGGCGTTGTTCCGTGCGCTGGCGTGGAGCTATCTGGTGGAGCTGCCGCAGGGTGCGCAGACAACGGCCGAGGACGACGACGCCCGTTTCCTGGTGGAGGTCACCGTGCCGCAGGCGGCGTTGTCGGAGCGTCGTAAGGCGGGCCTGATCGATGAGGTAACCGCCACCGTTCTCCAGGCGGCTGGGCTCGGCGGCGATGCCGCACCACGGGTGTGGGTGCTGGTGCACGAGCAGCCCGACGGCACCTGGGGCGCCGGTGGCGCCGTGGTGCGCTACGCCGACCTCGTCCCCCTCGCAAAGGAGCAGCGGGCCGATGCGTGAGCTGACCTACATCGCCCGCAGGACCGTCGAATGGCGCGAGGCGCCCGATCCGACGCCGGAGTCCGGCCTGGACGCGATCGTCGCACCGGTCGCGGCGACCTCGTGCGACGTGGATTTCGCGATCCTGGCCGGGCACGGATTCCTCGATCCACCGTTCCCGATCGGCCATGAGTGCGTCGCGAAGGTCGTGCAGGTCGGCGACGCGGTGACCGGCGTGACCCCCGGTGACCTGGTCGTGGTGCCCTGGTCGATCAGCTGCGGCACCTGCGCGCTCTGCCGCGCCGGTCTGACCGCGCACTGCGCGTCGGTGCCGCACATGGCGATGTACGGGGCACCGATCGGCGGCAGCTGGGGCGGGCTCTTCTTCGACCTGGTCCGGGTGCCCTGGGCGGACGCCATGCTGGTACCGCTGCCGGCCGGGCTCGACCCGGTGGCCATGGCCTCGGCCAGCGACAACTGGTCGCTGGCCTGGCGGCTGGTCGCCCCGCACCTCGACGCCAGGCCGGGCGCGCGGGTGCTGGTCGTCGCCCGGGGCAGCATCGGCCTCTACGTCTGCGACATCGCCGGTGCCCTGGACGCCGCCGACGTGCTCTACACGATCCGGACCCCGGGCACCGGCAACTCGCCGAGAGCTTCGGGGCCCGCACCGCCGAGACGCTCGAACCCGTCCGGCACGGCTTCGATCTGGCCGTGGAGGCCACCGGCCGCGTCGACCAGCTCGGCTTGGCTTTGCAGAGCCTCGCCTCCGAGGGCTCCTGCGAGTCGGCCGGCACCCACTTCCGCCCCGGTGAGCTGCCCCTGCTCGACGTGTACCTCACCGGCGTCACCCTGCGCGTTGCCCGCGACAACGTACGCGCCCACCTCCCCGACGCCCTCGAACTCGCCGCTTTCCGGAAAGGTAGGCCCCGGCCGCGTCGTCTCCGACGTCCTGGACTGGGAACAGCTGCCTTACACGCTTGTCGGCAAGCACCTCAAGCCTGTCTTCGCGCGCCCTCTGACAGCGCACCACCTGCCGAGAGACTGATGAACACAAGCCCAGATCACCAGCGCACGGCGATCCCAGATCATGAGTTTCCCCCGCTTTGTTGGAGCGGTGGTTACCTGCTGCCGGCTGGCGCAGGGGTGGTGACAGGTGGCTCGTCTGGTGCGGTCTGGCGGCTGTGCCAGGTCGCCTCGTACTCGTTGGGGCTGAGGTAGCCAAGTTCCTTCTGGATGCGGCGGATGTTGTACCAGCCGTCGATGTAGGCGAAGATCGCGTTCTCGGCCTCGTCGCGGGTCCTCCAGCTCGTGCGGTAGACGAGCTCGATCTTCAGGGTCGACCAGAAGTTCTCCATGAGGGCGTTGTCGTAGCTGTCGCCGACGGAGCCCATGGAAGGCAGGATTCCGTTGTCCCGCAGGCGTTCGGCGAAGCGGAAGGACGTGTAGTTCGACCCGCGGTCGGAGTGGTGGATCAACTGGCCGTCGCGGACGTCGCGGGACCAGACGCCGTATTCGAGGGCGGCGAGGATCAGGTCGGTGTCGCAGCGGTCGGAGGTCTTCCAGCCGACGATCCGGCGGGAGAACGCGTCGCGGACGGCGGCGAGCCAGAACACGCCCTCGCCGCAGGGTATGCGAGTGGCGTCGGCGACCCAGAGCCGGTTCGGCCCGTCGGCGGTGAACCGCCGGTTGACCAGATCCGGCGACGGCGTGTGTCGCGGGTCCTGCTTCGTGGAGCCGCCGCGCCAGCCGCGCCGCAGGAAAGCCCCCTGCCAGCCCTGGCCGGCCATGAGCCGCTCCACCCGTTTGCGGCCCACGCGGATGCCGTCGCGGCGTAGCTGCCGGTGGACCCGGTCCGCGCCGTAGGTACGCCCCGAAGTCTCCCAGATCTCGTGGATGTTGGAGATCAACCCCAGGTCGACCACATCGCGGTCGCAGGGCTGCTCGCCCTGCTTGACCCAGGCGTAGTAGGTCGAGGCGCCGATGTTGAGGACCCGTAGCAGGAGCGCGACCGCGAACTGGTCACGATGTTCATGGATGAACCTCATGACCGTCGCCGGGTCGGGTCGAGCTCCGCCGCGAAATACGCGCTCGCGGCCTTCAGGATCTCGTTCGCCCGCCGCAGCTCGGCGACCTCCCTGCGCAGCCGGCGGTTCTCCTCCGCCATCTCGCTGGTCGGCCGGTCGTGACGCTCGTCGGCGTCGGCCTCGGCCTGGCGGATCCAGTTCCGCAGCGCTTCGTGATGCACGCCGAGTTGCTCGGCCAGACGCCGGATCACCGGCTTCGGCTCCGACTCGCGATACAGCCGCACAGCGCGCTGACGTAGCTCGTCGGGGTACTTCTTCGGTGCTGCCACGGACAACTTCCTTTCCACGGCCATCAGACCATGATCAAGAAGCTCCATCAAAGCGGGGGTAGCTCATCACCAGCGCACGGCGATCCCAGATCACCAGCGCACGGCGATCGCCACACTCGGAGACGAACTGCGGTCCCTGGTGGACGCCGCTGTCCGTACCGCCGCTTCCCCGGAAACGCTGCACCGCGTCGCCGCCGGTGCTCGCCGCCTCACCGCGCAACTGGCCGGCCGCCGCCGCGCGCCGACGGAGATCCCCGACGTCGACGGCTTCCCCGCCGGCGTGCGGATGTACGGCCCGGTCACCGGACCCGGCAGCCCGTTGGCTCGGCCCCTGCGGGTCACCCCGGCCAACAGCGGGCTACTCGGCCGGTGCACCCTCCATCGCCCACGAGGGCCCTCCCGGCTGCGTGCACGGCGGTGTGAGCGCGCTGCTGCTGGACGAACTGATGGGCCGCCTGCGTCGCCGCCCGCTCACCCGCCATGATCATCTCTCGGACAACGACCTACCATTGCCCTGTCCCCGTGCGCACCGTTGCGGGTCCTCGCCCGCGTTACACGGCGTTTGAACCGCAAATCCTCGTCGAGGGCTCGATCGTTCCTGAGGCGGGCCCGTCCACCGTCCTGGTCACCGCGAACGGCGTGTTCGTCGCACCCGACCCTCGGCACGTCAACACCCTGTTCCCGCAACTGCCCCGACCGCCGCACCCGAACAGGAAACCGCTCGTGCGTGAACTCCACTTCCTGCGCGCCGGCCGACTCGTCTGGCAGCCGCAGGAGCCACCCGGCCTCCTTGACGCGGACACCGCGATCGTCCGACCCTTCCTTGCCGCCCGCTGCGACGGCGACACCCTGCCCCTGCACCGCCCCGTCTCCCGTGCCCTACAGGCCGGCATCGCCGCCGGACTCGTCGACCCGGTCGTCGCCGCAATCTGCGGTCCCGTCCCGTTCCGCGGCCCCTTCTGCATCGGCCACGAATGCGTCGCCGAGGTCACCGCCGTCGGCGCCAACGTGCGCACCATCAGCGTCGGCCAGACCGTGATCGTGCCCTGGGCCGTCTCCTGCGGAACCTGCCCTACCTGCCAACGCGGCCTGACCTCCAAATGCGACACCACCACCGCCGGGCGCACGCTCGCCGCGTACGGCTTCGGCCCTGCATCCGGCTCCTACGGAGGTATGATCGCCGACGCGGTGACCGTGCCACACGCGGATTACATGCTGGCCCCACTCCCACCCGGCGTGCCACCGCTGCGGGCCGCCGCAGCCAGCGACAACCTCGCCGACGCCTGGCGCACAGTCGTGCCTCCGCTGGCCGAACGCCCCGGCGGCCGGGTCCTCATCCTCGGCGGCGGCGCCAAGAGCATCGGCCTCTACGCCGCCGGCCTCGCCGTCGCCCACGGCGCCCAGACCGTCGACTACCTCGACGACGACCCGACCCGCCGGCGGATCGCCGAGAACCTGGGCGCCCGAACCGGCCCGCCTTCTGGAGCCGGTCCCGCCGGCCGCTACGACATCGCGATCGAGGCGACATCACGCCCTCGCGGACTCCGTCGCGCCGTCCGCGCACTCGCTCCCGGCGGCATCTGCACCGCCGTCGGCTACTACCTGGCAACCGGCACCCGAGTGCCCCTCATGCACATGTACACCACCGACATCACCCTGCGCCTCGGCGTCTCACATCCCCGCGCCGTCCTGTCCCAACTCCTCGCCTTCCTCGACCACACCGGCTTCCCCGCCGAAAACGTCAACACCCTCGTCGCCGACTGGGACGACGCCCCACACGCCTACCCAGCCAGGACCACCAAGCTTGTACTCCGACGTGACCCGCTGCGGGCCGGCGGCGCTGCTGGATAGCCAAACCAGGGACGACGCCGACAGCGTCTAGCCCAACCCTGTCGACACGCAGGCGGCGGTGCCGCACCCGAGCGGGTGCGGCACCGCCGCCTTGCCGTGCGCGTAACCGCGAAGGACGCACGTCATGGTCAACCTGCTGTTCTCCCCGTCGCCCACCCCTGTCGGCGCCGATCCCGGCTCGCCGATTCCCCCGCCGCCGGCAACCCAGTGGATCCCGCGGGCATCGGACTGGGCCATCAACCGGCCCTGGCTGCTGGGCGTCGCTGCCGGCCTTCTCTGCGTCTGGGTCGCCGGCCGGAGCCTCGTCGCGGGCTGGCGACACCGGTGTCACGCCGCCGGCGCCCGGCTGGTCACCGTCTCCCCCCGCCACCCGAGGTCGACGCGCACGGTGCCGCCGCCCTGTGGGCGAACCTGGCCGGCATCCCACTCCGTCCCGCCGTCGACGGCTGCTCTACGGCACCCCGCACGTTGTTTTGCAGTACGTCTGGACCGGCCGCATAACCACACCACAGCTGAAGGGTGTCCCGGCTTCGCTTCGCTTCGCCGGGACGCTACCGCCTGCCCACTAACCAGCATTCTTAGGAGGTGAGACGCTCCGTATTCAGTCCGAGTCTGGCGAATGCGCCGGCCGATCCTCGCCGAAGCCAGCTGAGAACGGACGGCGACGGAGGGAGTACAGCGGCGCTGGAAGCTCTCCCCTCGCAGAACGCCCAGCGGTCCCGGCAGCCGACACATGAACCCGTCCTCTGGCCCGCGCCGGGGGTATGCAGTTGGTCGATTCAGTACCGCCGTTCCGCGCCGCCTCGAGACGCACCTCGCGCCGCTGCCGGCAACCGTGGACGCGGGCGAGGCGGCGTCGGAACTGCGGATGACCGCGTTTCGTTAAGGGGTGCACTGAAGCCATGTCTCGATGATGCGCAGGCCACTATATCGCAGAGTTAGTACGCATGTTCTAATCTTTCGGTATCGTTCTGGGGGTGACCGTTCCTGACGTGCCATCTGATCCGGTGTCGTTGACCGACCGGCAGCGGCAGATTCTTGACGTGATCCGTAGCTGGGTTCAGCGGCATGGTTATCCGCCGACGGTGCGGGAGATCGGTGTGGCCGTCGGGCTTGGTTCCCCTTCGTCGGTGGCGCATCACCTGAAGGCCCTCGAACATCACGGCCTGATCCGGCGGGCCTTTGGCGGGCCGCGAGCGGTTGATGCCCGCCCTCTGCCTGGTGACAAGCCGTCAATGGATTCGGGCGCCTTGTCGGGAATCGCTGTGCCCCTGTTGGGAGCCATCGCCGCCGGCGCGCCGATCCTCGCCGAGGAGTTGGTGGAGGAGGTGCTGTCCCTGCCCGCCGAGATGGTCGGCCGGGGCCCGCTGTTCGCGCTGCGGGTACGGGGCGACTCCATGATCGAAGCGGCCATCGCCGACGGCGACATCATCGTGGTGAGGCAGCAGGCGGTCGCCGACAGCGGCGACATCGTCGCCGCGATGCTCGACGGGGAAGCCACCGTCAAGCAGTACCGAAAGCGCGACGGCCGCACCGAGCTCGTCCCCCGCAACCCGCGCTACCCGGTACTGCCCGGCGATCACGCGACAATCCTCGGCAAAGTCGTCTGCGTCCTGCACCGCCCGTGATATGGATGATGATCGCCGCCACCCCGCATCACCGCCCCGCCCGGACGATCGAGAGGAGCCGAGGGCTCGGCCCGCCTGCTGGCGGGCCCGGCCATGAAGACCGCTGTCCGAGGTCACTGTTCTTTCCCGGCGCGGTCATCGGCCGGCACGACAAATGGTGACGAAGGCGCGCCGTCACCAGCTCGGGGCTGGCGTGCCGCCCGTCGGCGGTGACGCCGTCGGCGGGCAGGATGACCTGATGTCCTCCTCCGCGTCCCGGATCGTGTTCCGGCCAACCGACCCTGACGTTCGGTCGGCGCTGCGCCAGCACGCCGCCCGGGTCGGGGTCATGGTCGAAGGGCTGCTGCATCACACGGACAAGGCGATCGTGGCGGCCGGGTCCCGTGACGGTGAGCCGGTCGTGGCCAAGCTGCTCACCACCGACGATCCGTACTGGACCGGCCGCCGTGAGCATGAACTCGGTGTCTACCGGCTCATCGCCGCGGATCCACCCCCGGTGGTCACGCCCCGGCTGCGGTACGCCGACGAGCGGCTCACCGTCCTCACGCGCGTGCCTGGCGCCCGCTTGGCCGACGAGCGACACCTGACCGGCGATGTGAACGGCCGATCCGTCGACGTCGTGCTGGATACCCTTCATGCGGTGGCCGCGTGGATGCCGCACCCGCCGCTGCCGGAGCCGATCGCCGACTACCACGGCCGCGTCGACGCCGAGCACGCCGCCGGCCAGCTCGACGACGCCGACCGGGCAGCGCTGCACCAGCTCGTCGACGCCAGCGGCGACACCCGGCAGGTCGGACACGGCGACCCGTTACCGGCCAACCTGCTGCTCGCCGACGGCCGCTGCGCGATCATCGACTTCGAACACTGCGGCCGATATCTTCCCGGCTACGACCTGGCCCTGCTCTACACCATCGGCGCACCGGCCAGCCCGACCCTCGCACAGGCGATCACCGGCTGGGTCCACGGCCACGACCTCACCGTCGGGTTCGCGGTCAACCTGGCCCTGCTCGTCGCCCGGCCTTCTCGCGGATGTCCAGCCGTGTGCCCGGCATCCAGCCGAGCACACGGACGATGCTGCGATCGGCGACGTGGTCGAAGGCAGAGTGTACTTGCCGTCGCAGTCGCGGCTGAGGGCTCGGAACCGGCCGGCATGTTGGCCGGTCCATGATGAGGCTGTAGGCCTGCTGGACCACCCATTGGCCGGTGAGGTACGCGGTGATGCTGAAGAGGAAAGGGGTCACGTAAAGGCGGCTCACCGACCGGAGGGCGAGCCGGCTTTCATCCCCCGTTCATGTGACGCACTCGTGCCAGGACCTGCCGGTAGCGTCACCGCCATGTGGACGGCCTTCCTCCGTCGGCCATGTGGCTGGACGCTGCCAGGGAGTCAGGGATGAACGTCGGCGACATCGAGGACAGCTATAAGCTGTCGCCGCTCCAGCAGGGACTCCTGTTCCGGCTCTCGGCGACGGCGACGCCGACGTGTATCTAAACGGGCGTATCTCCCTCGTGGAAGGGTATCGGGACGTCGACATGCTTCGGCAGGCGTGGGAGCAGACCACGCGCGCGCACACGATCATGCACACATCGTTCCACTGGGGAGTGGATGGATCGGTCGGTTCAGAACGTGCACCGGGACGTGCCGCCACGGATCATCCAGTACGATTGGTCCGGCCTAGCGGACCAGGACGAGCGCTCCAAGCAGCTGATTGCCGAAGACGTGGCAGCTGGCTTCGATCCGGCAGTTCCGCCGATGCGGCGGCTGCAACTCATCAAGTTCGACGGCCGCATTCACGGTGTCGTTTGACGCATCACCTGTTGCTCGGCGGCTGGTCGGTACCGGTCTTCCTCAGCACGACCGTCGACGTGGCCACCGCGCCACGCGGTGGTGACTGTTTTCACCAACAGCAGCCGGAGATCGTGGAGAGCGCCCTGCTGAACGGAGATGGTAGATGAGCCGCGCCGGTACCACCGCGTTGAGCCTGGCCGACGCGCTGCGGGCGGTGGACGCGGCCCGTGCCGTCATCACTGAGGAAGCGGTCAAGGCGGACAAGGCCGCAGCCTTTCCCAACCGGAGCGTCGCGGCGCTCAGGAGCGCCGAGCTCATGTCGGCGGCGATCCCGACGCGGTACGGCGGTCCGGGCTTCGATGCGGTACGGCTCAGCGAGATAGGCCGGAGGCTGGGGGCACTGTGCGGGTCGACGGCGATGATCTGGGCGATGCACCAGATCCAGCTCGGCTGCATGGAGCCCAGCGCGGATCAACAGCCCGAGGTCGCCGACTACCTCCGGCGGGCCGCCCGGGAACAGCTGCTGATCGCCTCCGTCACCTCCGAGGAGGGGGTCGGCGGCAACCTGCGTATGAGCAAGGCTGCGGTTCGGCCGGTGCCCGGCGGCGTCGAGATCGTCAAGCGGGCCCCGACCGTCTCCTACGCCGGTGCCGCTGACGCGTTCCTGGTCACCGCCCGGCGCGACCCCGAGGCCGCAGCTGGCGACCAGGTGCTCGTGCTGGTCGAGGCGCGCCAGGCGACACTGCGGCAGACCGGATCGTGGGACACGCTGGGGATGCGCGGCACGTGCAGCGCGCCGTACGCGATCAGCGCGGTGGTACGCCCTTGGCAGGTACTGCGGCAGCCGTTCAGCGAGATCGCGACGCAGCGCATGGTCCCGCTGTCCCACCTCCTCTGGGCCGCCGTCTGGTCGGGCATTGCCGATGACGCCCTGCGCAGGGCGATCGCCTACACCCGCTTGAAGCTGCGCAAGAGCACCGCCGCGCCCGACCCGCGCGTGGCCTGGACGCACGCTCGCGGTCAGATGATCAAGGACTCGATCCGTCAGTTCGCCGCTGACTACGCTGCTGACCCGCGCGGCGGCGCACTCGGCATCCGCGCCAACGCGCTGAAGATGCAGGTGTCCATCGACGCGCTCCGGATCGCGCAGCTCGCCCTAGAGGTCTGCGGGATGGCCGGCTACTCAGAAGTTGGGGACTTCTCGGTCGGACGTCACCTGCGCGACCTCTATTCCGCGCGGTTGATGATCCACAATGACCGGCTCAGCGGCGTCAACGCCGAACTGCTCACCTTCGGCGACGAACCCGTCTAGGGCGTGTATCAAAGTCGGTCACAGCCACTCGTTGATCGCCGCGACCTGCACGGTCGCCTCGTACCGGACCGCGAGCTTGTCGTAACGGGTCGCGACGGCACGGTTGCGCTTGAGCCGGTTGATGCCGCACTCGACCGCGTGGCGTTGCTGGTAGATCTCGGGGTCGAAGGCCGGTGGCCTGCCGCCCTTCGACCCCAGTCTGCGCCGGTTGGCGTCCTGGTCGGCCTTCGACGGGATCGTCGCGGCGACACCCCGTCGACGCAGGTAGGCGCGGTTAGCCTTCGACGTGTACGCCTTGTCCGCCAGCACCCGGTCCGGACGGGTCCGGGGCCGACCGGACTTCAGCCGGGGCACCCGCACACCGTCGAGGACCGTCGTGAACTGCGGGCTGTCGCCACGCTGCCCACCGGTCAGCACGATCGACAGCGGCTTGCGGCCCTGTTCACAGCCCAGGTGCAGTTTCGTGGTCCGTCCGCCACGGGAACGCCCCAACGCGTGGTCGTCGGGTTCCGACCCCGTACCACCGGGTGGTTCGGCCTGCAGATCCCCCTTTTACGCGCTCCGGCCGCGTGCTGGTGCGCTCGGCTGATCGTGGAGTCCACGGACACGTCCCAGACGATCCGTCCCGCCGCGTCGGCCAGGGCCTGCAACGCGGTCAGGATCCTGGCCCAGGTCCCGTCGCGCTGCCACCGGCGGAACAGGGCGTACGCCGCCGCCCAGGAGCCGTAGTGGTCCGGGATGTCCCGCCACGGGGCGCCGGCCCGGTTCCGCCACCGGATCGCGTCGATGAGCTGCCGTTTCGTTGATGCGGGCGGTCGGCCCGGCCTCCGCGCGGTGGGCAGGAGTGGCTCCAGGACTGCCCACTGAGCGTCGGTCAGGTCGTGCCGCCTCGTCACCGCTACGCTGGTCACGAGGTCTCCGTGTTGATGGGTCATCTTGGTCGATAAGCCATCTACCGGAGGCCTCGCTGTTTACCGGGCAGCGACACGCCGGAAGTTCGTCACCCACCCATGGCCGAGTGGTCGTTGGTCATGTCCAGCGGGGTTAAGTGGGGTCGACGTGGAGTAGCCGCAGGATTCGGGTTTGTTGGTACCCGGGTTGTGGCGCCGCAGCGTCGGTGGCGTAGTCGCGGTACTGGACGGTCAGCGGCGGCCGCCCGGCGCGCTCCGGGTCGCCGCCGGCGAGGTACAGGGCGGAAAGCTCGCGCAGCACCAGCCCGACCGGCCAGCCGTCCGACACGATGTAAAGCGGTGGCCGGCACCGTGTTTACGGGACACGACCGGGTACGGTCCGCGCCATACGTTTCCCTTGGGGCATGTTTCTCGCGGGTACGGAGTCTGTCGATGGATGCGATCACCGATGTTCCCGGTTACGATCCCTTTTCGTACCGGATCCACGAGGATCCCTACCCGACTTACGCGTACATGCGCGAGCACGCGCCGCTGTACCGCAACGAGGCGCGGGACTTCTGGGCCCTCTCTCGGTACGAGGACGTGCTTCCCGCGCTGCGCAATCCCTCGCTCTTCTCGAGCCGCAACGGCATTTCGCTGGAACCGGACCTGTGGGGTCCCGAGGCGGTCAAGACAAGCTTCTTTCTCGCCATGGACCCGCCCGAGCACGGCGCGATGCGGCGGCTGCTGGGCACCACGTTCAAGCCGCGGTGGGTCAGGGAAGCCGAGCCGCGGGTGCGGGAGCTGACCCGGGCGCGGCTGCTGCCGCTGCTGGAGCGCCCCTCGTTCGACTTCGCGGGCGAGTTCGCCGCAGCCGTCCCCAACGACGTGATGTGCGACCTGATCGGCATTCCACGCGAGGACTGGGACCGGATCCGCGCAGACAACGACCTGCTCAACCACTGCGAGGACGGCGCCGATGTGCGATCCGCCGACACCATCGACGCCGGCTTCCGGCTCGCGGTCTACTACGTCGGCCTCGTCAACCAGCGGCGCCGACGCCCTGCCGACGACCTTATCTCCGCGATGATCGCCGCCGAGGTCGACGGCCAGCCGCTCACCGACTCCCAGCTCGTCGCGTTCCTTTTCCTACTCGTCAGCGCCACCAACGAGTCCACCGGCAAGCAGATCGGCCTGGCCTGGTACCACGGCTGGCGCTTCCCGGACGTGGCCCGCGCCGGGCTGAACGGGCGGTCCACCGACTGGGGCAACGAGGCACTGCGCTACGACTCGCCGAGCCAGATGATGGCCCGCACGCTGACCCGGGAGACCGAGATCCACGGCGTCTGGGTCCCGGAAGGGGCGCGGATCGCCCTGCTGCCCGGCTCCGCCAACCGGGACGCCGCAGTCTTCCCCGACCCGGACTCCTTCGACCTCGACCGGGACACCAGCGCCATGATCAGTTTCGGCCACGGACCGCACTTCTGCCTCGGCGCCGTGCTCGCCCAACTGGAGATCACCGTGGCGCTGGAGGAGCTGGGCGCAGTGGTCAGCGACTACGACATCGACCTGAGCAACGCCCGCGCCATCCACTCCCCGCACCAGCGCGGCTGGGCCAAGCTCCCCACGGCAGTCACCCGCCGCTGACCGGCACTTTGCCCCCGCTGCCGCGTCAACATCTGCGGGCGTGGTCACTCCGGGGCGATGGCGACGATGCGCAGCTCGGCGGTGTAGCGGTTGCCGGCGGCATCGCGCAGCCAGAGCTGGTCAACGTCCGGCAGCATTTCGGTGATTGTGACCTTGCCGGCGCCCGACCCGGCGGTCCGCCGAATCGACTTCGCCAGCAGATTGACCAGGGGCAGGCTGCGGAAGTCGACGGCCATCGGCTTGCTCTCCACGTCCACCCGCACGAAGCCCCGCTCGGGCAGTTCGTGCTTCGCTCGCCAGCGCCGCGCCTGCGCGTACCGCTTGTCCTCGTCCTTGACGAACGCCCAGGTCGCGCCGGACGCCGGCAGCGTCCACGACTCGCGGCCGACGACCAGCCGGTCGATCGCGATGCGGGGCCGGTGTCGGCCGCCAGCGAAGGGGTGGAACGCGTTGGAGGCGAGCACCGACAGCGGTTCGCCGATAACCTCGAGGAAGCGGTGCGCGGGGCCGGCACCGGTACGATGGCGCACCACCACCTCGTCGCCCTGGCGTTCGGCGACCATGTCCAGCGCGGAGACCACGGTGGCGCCCGGCGGCGGTTCGAAGGTCTCGGCACCGACGCAGATGTACGTGTAGTCGGGCAGCATCAGCTCGACGGCGCGCGACATCCGGGTGGTGGTCTGCGGCGCGTCCATCCTCGGGATCGTAAAGACCCGGTGGGTGAAGCCGACTGCGGCGGAGGCGGCGGTGAGGCGTTTGGGCTCGTGGTGCTGGGCGATGAAAAGTTTGCTCTCCAGCGTATTGGTTGCGGCGTGCAGCTCGCCGAGGACGAAGTCGACGTCGCCGCGGGCGAGTGCCTGCGGGTCGGTCGCGGCGATCATTAGGTCAGGGGAGTGCCAGCGGGCGATGCTCCACAGCGGTGCCGATGTGGCGAACTCCCGCGCCGCCCGCTCGGCGATCTCGTCGCTGGTCACCTGGTGCTCGCGGACCTGCTCGAACCGCTCCGGCAGCAGGTCGAGCACCCGGCGCCAGCGCTCCTGGAACTCGATCTCGAACTCGTCCACGATCTCCGAACCGGCGCCGCCCTGGGCCAGCCGGGCCAGCTCCGGCAAGACAGAGGTGAGCAGCTGGAGCAGTGGCATCGCTGGCTTGCCGGTGCGGGCTGCCTCGCGGTCCACCACGTCCAGCGCCTTGGCCTGGTACCGTTCGCCGACCGCGTTCGCCAGCCACACCGCGCTGTCGAGCATCAGCCCCAGGGCGGGGGCGAGCGCGTCGGTGATCCGGCGCCCCACGCGTACCTCACCGGCGCGGGCGGTGTCCTCGTAGACCAGTGTCCGCCCGGCGTAGGTGGTGCCGGAGCGGCGGGTGGCGGCGCTGCCGGTGATCCGGGAGAACGTCTCTGCTAGCGCTTCCATCGCCCGGAGAAGCCGGTCCGGGTCGCCGGCCGCGGCGTGCAGGGCGTCCCGGGCGTGGACCATCTCCTCCAGCGGCTTGCGGGCACCGGCTCGCACCGCGGGGTCGCCGATCGCGTCCAGCAGCTCCGAGAGCTCCTGCTCGGGCCAGGTGACAAGGTGGACGCCGAGGTCGATGCGGACCGCGCCGTGATCGCGCAGCCGCAGTAGCGTCGCGACGGTCGCCGGGTCAAGCGGGTGACCGGCGATGTCCCGTACGGTACGCCGGCCGTCGCAGCGGGCCAGGACCTGTAACTCCTGAGCTGTCAGCGTGACAGGCTTGCGGAACGGCAGCCGCAGCGAACTGCCGATAACCACAGTGGATGGCGATACACGGGGGCGCAGCCATGGCCACAGCTCCGGGCGGGCGGCGATCGTGTCCGCGACCGCGTCGATCGCCCAGCCCTCGAAGTACGCCGTGCGTCGGGCGAGTAGCTGCGGCCCCGGCTCGCTGATCAGGCCGATGTCCTCCGGACCGATCCGGGCCCAGCCGACCGGCCCGAAGAAGCCGACGGTGTCGTTCTTGAGGCAGTACCGCTGGAGGTAGTTGACGATTGTCTGCTCGTGCCCCCGGCCGCGGGTGTTGCGCGGCTCGCCGGCCGCGGCCTTGTCCAGGCAGTCCCGGATCAGGTTTGGGTTCTGCCAGGTCACAGCCTCCCGGAAGGTGCTCTCCCCGGCGGTACGGCGGATCGCGGCGCTGAGCCGGTCCGCAGCCTCGGCAAAGATCTTCCGGTACCGCTCCTGCGTGGCCGGTACCGCGTCGTCGAGCAGGTCCGCGGCGACGGCCAGTTCGTCGTCGCAGATCTCGGTGAACCGCTCGGCGGGAAAGCCCGCGCCGCGCAGGGCGCTCTCCCGCCACAGCGTCCAGCGGGTGCCGCCCAGCGGGACCAGGTGTTCCGACTCGTCGACCATTTCGATCTCACCCGCGCTCCGGCTCGGCTGGACCGATCTCGTCGAGCAGCGCCTCTAGGTCCTCAACGCCGGCCAGCTCGCCCTGGGTACGGACGATGAGCTGGGCCAGTTCGTCGACGGTGGGTGACTCGAAGACGTCCCGCAGCGACAGTTCGACGTTGAACTGCTCCCGGATTCTCGTCGTGAGCTGGGTCGCCAGCAGCGAGAACCCGCCGAGTTCGAAGAAGCTGTCGTGGATGCCGACGCGGTCCAGCCCGAGCAGCTCCTGGAGGATGTCAGTGAGCTGCCGTTCCATCGGGGTGCGCGGGGCGACGTATTCGTCGCCGGCCCCGCCGTCCGCGTCGTGTTCGCCGAGGACGGCTAGGTCGTACGTGCCGTCCGCCGCGAGTGGCAGCCGGTCCAGAACCACGAAGTGGCTGGGGATGAGGAAGCTGGGCAGACGCAGCATCAGTTGTTGGCGAAGGTTTGTCCCCTGCGCTGGGTCGGGTCCGGTCAGGTAGCCCACCAGCGTGGTCTCGCCGTCCATGCCGACCTTTTCGGTGACCACGGCGTCCCGTACCTCGGGCAGGTCGCGTAGGGCGCCGGCGGTCTCGACCGGGTCGATCAGCGGGCTCGCGCCGAGCCGGCCGACAAACTCCAGCGTTCCGTCCGGCCACCGCCGGCCCAGGTCACCGGTCTGCTGGGAGCCGAAGCAGAGTTCGGCTACCTCGCCGACCGCGGCTGCCTGCCCCGACGGGTGGCGCAGCGTCGCCGGCGTGCCGTCCAGTTCGGTGCCGAGCGGCACCCGCAGTGGCGCGGTCTCCTGCTGCCAGTTCGCCGGCACCTCGTAGGTGGCCAGGGGAAGGCCGTCGGGACGGGTCCGGTAGGCGGCAACGTACCGGCTGCCCGGGGCCAGCCGCCGCAGCGCGGTGACGTCGTGCGAGATCAGCTCGCCGTTGTTGCCGACCAAGGCCAAGCGCAGCGCCGGAACCGTGGTGTCCGATCCGTACCCCGCCGCGCGGAGCACCGGCGGGCTCAGATACGCCACCGTGATCGCCTTGTCGCGCAGCCAGCCGGCGATGTCGCCGGCGACCGGGCCGTCGGACAGTACCAGGGTGCCGCCGGCGGTGAACGCGCTGGCGAGCGCCGACATCAGGTGACCCGGCTGTCCGGACAGCACCGCGAACCGGTCGTCGCTGGTCAGCCCGAACCGCTCGACTGCCCAGTCGCTACCCGGCTCGGCGGCGTCCGCGTCGTCCGGTGCCGGCGGCTCCCCGGCGGAGATTCCGCCGAGTTCCACCGTGTCCGGTGCGGACTCCCCGTCGGGGTGCACGTCGAGCAGGAGCGCGGCACCGAGGTAGCGCGCCGCCACCACACTGTCCGGCTCGGTCACCGTGAACGTCGCGCCCGCCCGTAGACAGCCGACGAGTGCGGCAACGAAGGCGGCGCCGCGGCGGCGGACGACCGCGACGTGGCCACCGGCCCGCACGCCCCGGGAGTCGAGGACAGCGGCCACCTTCGCGGCGGCACTGTCGAGCCACCGGTACCCCCACTCGCCGTCGGCGTCGACGACCGCGACCCGGTCGGCGCCGCGGGCGTGCCGGGCGACCGCCAGGTGCGGGGCGGCGCGATCCACCGGGGCCGGTTCCTGCGGCGGTGGTGCGGGCCCGAGCGGGTAGTCCAGGATGCTGCGGGTCGGGTCGGCCAGCACCGCGCGCAGGAAGGTGCCGATGTGCTCGGCGAGCAGCCGCATCATCTCGACCCGGAACCGGTCGGCGTTGAAGTAGAGTTCCAGCCGCAGGGCGCCTTCCCGCTCACGGGCGATGAGCGCGAGGTCGAACTTGCTCGGCATTGTCGGCGCCTCGTCCATCGGCTCGACCTCGATGCCGCTGATGTACTCGACCTCGGGCCCGCCTACGACGTTCAGCACAGCCTGGAACAGCGGTGTGCGGCGTGGGTCGCGGCTAGCTTGGAGGTCTTTGACGAGCATGTCGAAGGGGGCGTCCGCGTGCGCGTACCCGTCCAGGGAGGTCTTGCGCACCTGGGCGAGCAGGTCGGCGAAGGTCGCCGCGCTGGACAGCTCCACCCGCATCGGCAGGGTGTTGACCAGGAAGCCGATTAGCTTGTCGGTGTCGGCGTTGCCGCGTCTCGCGACCGGCACACCGATGACCACATCGGACTGCCCCGACCATCGGCTCAGTACCGCCGACTCGGTCGCCAGCAGCGCCATGAACGGAGTCACTCCGTGCCTGCGGCACAGCTCGCGCAGCGCGGTGGTCTCCTCGACCGTGAGGGCGAACGGGATCGTGTCGGCGCCGCCGCCTTGAGCGGAGAGGAAGCGCTGTGCGGTCGGCAGCGCCAGCGTCGGCGGAGCGCCGGCCAGGTGGCGATGCCAGTAGTCGACCTGCTTCTGGAGCCGTTCGCCAACCAGCCAGCCGCGCTGCCACGACGCGTAGTCGCGGTACTGGACCGGCAGCGGCGGCAGGCCGGCACGGGCCGCGTCGCCGCCGGCCTGGTACAGCGCGGACAGCTCGCGGACGAAGAGCCCGATCGACCAGGCATCGGAGATGATGTGGTGCATGGTGACGCTGAGCACGTACGTGGTGTCGGTCAGGCGCACCAGCTGGCACCGGAACAGCGGTCCTTCGGCGAGGTCGAACGGCGTAGCCGCCTGCTCGTCGGCGAGCACGATCGCCGCCGCCTGTCGATCGCCGTTGCTGTCGCGCAGGTCCCGCACATCCAGGCGCCAGTCCGGGTCGGCGTCGTCGACCACCTGTATCGGTTGACCGTCTGCGGTGGGGAA
This sequence comes from Solwaraspora sp. WMMB762, assembly GCF_049179115.1. Classification (NCBI taxonomy): domain Bacteria; kingdom Bacillati; phylum Actinomycetota; class Actinomycetes; order Micromonosporales; family Micromonosporaceae; genus Solwaraspora; species Solwaraspora sp. WMMB762. The sequence goes on along the minus strand of NZ_JBMHMD010000001.1, from coordinate 4,154,081 downwards.
GCGGGTGCGCAGCGCCTCGTGGCGTTCCAGGATCACCCGGACGCTCGCCTCCAGCGCGGCGATGTCGAGGTCGCCGGTGAGTCGCCGTCGCCCGTGTACGTTGTACGCCGCGCCGGGCAGCAGTTGGTCCTCCAGCCACAGCCGCTGCTGGTCGTAGGAGAGCACCGGCTTGGCGTCCGGCGTCCGGCGTCCGATCAACTGCGGCTCCGCCGTGGAGCGGGCGGCCACGACAGCGGCCAGCGCCGCCACCGTCGGGGACTCGAAGAAGTCCATCACCGGGATGTGCACGCCGAGCGTCTTGCGGATCCGTGCGACTACGCGGGGGGCCAGCAGCGAGTGGCCGCCGAGTTCGAAGAAGTCGTCGAGGACGCCGACGTCCGTGCGACCCAGCACATCCGACCAGATCTCCGCGATGGCGTCCTCGACGGGTGTGCGCGGCGGGACGGGGTGGTCAGGGATCTCCGCACCCTCGTCGGGATCGGGGAGGGTGCGAGCCGGGGAAGGGTGTGCCATGGCTCAGACGTTACGGGCAGCCACAGGCCACTTGGCTGTCACACAAAAGGGGGTCGGAACGACAGATGCCGCCCGGACACAGTAGATCCCGGGCGATCCCGGTGCGTCGCCGGGGTACGGCAGTGCGACTCATCGCCTGCGTGAATTCCGCACTACGGCCGGTAGGTTCTGAGAGCCACGCTGGGTCAATCCCATCCGACGGATGGCCCGGGACAACCCCACTGGGGCCACAAGAGAATCCACGGCGAACTGCTCGGACTCCGGCCACCGCGTCGGCCTCGGCGCCATCCGTCGAATCCTGGCCCAAGGTCGCCTCGGCCTCGCACCCCCCGACACCTATTGACGGAGGTTCCTACATACCAGGCCATCGGGCGGCAGGCCGCCGACCTCTTCCACGCGGCGGATTCAACTCGGTCGTTGCAACAGTGGGTGTTCAGGCTGATGACGGGCTGATAGTAGCTCGGCGGGGGTGCGGACACCGAGTGTCCTACGGGGGCCCGTGCAACTCGGCGGCGACAGCGGCACGACGCTCGGCACACAAAACGCCCGAGCCAAGGACCGCGGGCCTGACTGGCTCGCGTCGAGGTCCGCCTCTGTGCCGGATTCGCCTACGTCGGCAGCAATCTGAACGACGGCGAGCTATCCCCTCTGCCGCCGCGCTTTATCAGGGTCCTGCACACACGGTGCATCGCCATATACCTGGCCAGCCGCAGCACCTACCAGGACAGCATCCTGCCCATTCCTGTCCTTCGGCACCCGAGGACTGCCTGGACTGCGCCTGCTACCTCTACCTCGGCGACCAGCCAGCCTGATCACCCCTCCATGAACTCACGTGGAGCAGCACTAGCATCGGCCGTGCGGAGGTCGACATGGCGAAATCATGATCATTGGTGACGTCGGTGGATGTGCCGAGCGGCTGTCCCAGGCCGTGGCGCCTATGCTGACGGATCCAGACGCCATGGTGATTCACGTCGGCGATTTGATCGATCGCGGGCCGGACAGCCCTGGCGTGCTCGCCTTTGTTCCGTACCAGCTGGAGAAACCGCGCGGCGGAGACCCAACGTGTCGAATCCGTGACCGCCGAACCGCGCCGGGATCGCCAGCGACTCAGGCCGGCTTCCTTGAGGGCTGCGATGCTCCGGGCGAGAACACCGCGCCTCGGCTACGGCCGCGAGGGCGTCGGCCAGACTCAGCCGGCCGGCGACCGTACCCGTCATCGCCGCGCTTCCGATGTGAGGGTGCTCTCCAGGATCTTGGCGACCATCTCGGGTTGCTGCTGGTGGAAGTAGTGCCCGCCGCCCGGCACAGTGGTCAGCTCGACGCTGCGGCTGAACCGTTCCCACATGCGCCACCGCTGTTCGTAGCGGGGAGTGAGTGGGTCGTCCGTACCGGCGATGAAGGTGATCGGTGCTGCCAGCGGCGGCGTATCCGACTTGCGGGTCCAGCGTGTCGAGAAGTAGCGGCTGGCCTGGGCGACGTCGTGGCGGAAGGCACGCATGACGAACGCCAGCACTTCGTCGTCGACCACGCCCTCGAACCCGCCGATCGAGCGCAGGTAGCGCATCTCGGCGACGTCGGCGCCCGGGCGGTCGTTGCCGGTGAGCCCGACCGTGTTCGCCGAGACCCTCAGCCACCCGCGGCTGACCATGGCGGCGAGGCTACGCTGCACGACCCGGCCGACCGGACCCGGATCGTAGAACGGGAACGACCCGCCGAGCAGTACCCGTTCGACGTGTCGGCCTGCCGCCTCAAGCAGGCGGGCCACCTCGACGGCCAGCGCGACGCCGGCACAGTGCCCGTAGACTGAGGTGGGGCCGGAGGTGCTTCGCAGGACGGCCTCCACCGTCTCCTGCGCCACGTCCTCCAGGGGGCGCAGCTCCGGGTGGCCACCGATGTCGTGCCCGGGCAGCGTGACGGCGTGCAGCGCCACCTCCGGCGGCAAGACCTCTGCGAGCGGCCGATAGCTGATCGCGCTGCCACCGCCGAACGGGACGCAGACCAGGGTGTGCCCGGCTAGCGCCGGGCCGGTCAGGCGTAGCAGGATGCCGTCCGGTTCTTGTACAGAGCGCAGGGCCGCGGCCAGCGCCCGCGCGCTGGGGTTGGCGACGAGCAACCCGACCGTCGCCCCCTCGATGCGGCGGATCGCGCGGACGGCGTCGTAGGAGTTCCCGCCGAGGTCGAAGAAGCTCGCGTCGGTGTCGACGTCGGTCAGGTTGAGGATCTCGCGGTAGACGGAGAGCACCGCCTCCTCTTCGGCGGCGGCCGGCGTGGACGCGGTCTGTGGCGCCCGGACGGGAGACTTGGCGCCGCTCGCTGCGAGGGCCGGCAGGGCGGCCCGATCCAGTTTGCCGTTGTGGGTCAGCGGCATCGCGGGCAGTACGGTGAACGTGGCCGGCAGCATGTAGCGGGGTAGTTCGGTCTGTAGGTGCTCGCGCAGCGCCCGCTGGTCGGGCGCGGTGTCGCTGGCCACCGTAAAGTATGCGGCGAGCTGCAGGGAGTCGTCGCGGCCGCAGGCGACGACCACGGCCTCCCGGACACCGGGGTGACCGGCCAGCACCTGCTCGATCTCGCCCAACTCGATCCGGTAGCCGCGCAGCTTCACTTGGTGGTCGAGTCGGCCGAGGAACTCCAGGGACCCGTCTCGCAGCCGGCGCGCCTTGTCACCGGTGCGATAGAGCCGTCCGCCCGGCCCTGCGAGCGGGTGGGCGACGAACGTCGACGCAGTCAGCCCGGGCCGGGCGAGGTATCCCCGTGCCAGCTGGACACCGCTGAGGTACAGCTCACCCGGTACGCCGACCGGCACCTCCTGTAGCCGCCGGTCCAGTACGTACGCGCCGGTGTTCGCCACCGGAAACCCGATCGGCACTACACTTGGCGGCCCGGGACGGCTGCAGTCCCACCAGGTCACGTCGACGGTCGCCTCGGTCGGACCGTAGAGGTTGTGTAACCCCACGTCGGGCAGCAGTTCGCGGAACCGCCGAGCCAGAGGGTAGGGCAGCGCCTCGCCGCTGCAGATCACCCGGCGAAGCAGCGGCAGGTCGGCCGCAGCGGGCTCGTCCACGAACAGTTGCAGCATCGACGGCACGAAGTGTGCGGTGGTCACCTTGTGGCGGATGAAAGCCTCGGCCAGGTATTCGGCATCCTGGTGCCCGCCCGGCGCGGCCACTACCATTGTGGCGCCGCTGATGAGCGGCCAGAACAGCTCCCACACCGAAACGTCGAAACCGAACGGTGTCTTCTGCATCACCCGGTCGTCGGCGGTGAGCCCGAACGTCTGTTGCGTCCATAGAAGGCGGTTGACCACCGCCCGATGGGTGATGACGACGCCCTTGGGTCGACCGGTCGATCCGGAGGTGTACATCACGTACGCGGCGTCGGCGCCGCTCACCGCAGGTCTGACCCAGCCCTGCTCTGTGGCCGGGAACCCGTCCGGGATCAGCACGGTCCGGGCACCAGCGGCGCGGGCATGCGCGGCGGACTCGGGCGTCGCGATCACCGCGCGCGCGTCGGCGTCGGCGAGCATGAACGCCAGCCGGGCGGCCGGGAGCGTCGGGTCGAGCGGCAGGTAGGCCGCCCCGGCGAACAGCGCGCCGAGAATGCCGGTCACCATGTGCAGCGACCGCTCGGCACAGATCCCGACGACGTCGCCTGGACCGACCCCGAGCGTGCCGAGCACGGCCGCAGCCTGCCGGGCCCGGTCCAGCAGTTCCCCGTACCGGCAGAACTCATCGTCGGTGACGACGGCGACGGCGTCTGGGGTCATGGCCGCCTGCCGTTCGATGAGCTCGGGTAGTGTCGCGTCCGCGTCCCGATAGTTCACCACCGGGCCCTGTTCGGTGGCCGGCGCCGGTAGCGTGGCGGCGACCTCGGCGACGCGGTCGTGTTCGGCCAGCCCGGCGAGCGCGGCCTGGAAGCAGTCGAGGATCTCGTCGGCCGCGCCGGGTACGAACCGTTCGCGCAGGATGTGGATCCGCAGGGCAAGGTGCGGCTCGGGCGTGACGGTCAGCACGAGCGGCTGGCTCGTCTTCTCGATCGTGTCGACAGGGCGTACCGACAGCAGCTGGCCGAGCTCGTCGGCGCTCACGTCGAGCGAGTAGTTGTCGAAGATGAACAGACTGTTGAACAGCGGCTGGGTGCCGGTCGCGCCGATCCACTGCTTGATCTGGGCGAGCGGACTGTACTCGTAGCGGCGGACGGCGGTGTAGCCCGTTTGGATGTCGTGCAGCCAGGGCCCTACCTCGCCGTCATCGGGCACCGTCACGTGTACCGGCAAGGTGTTGGTGAGCAGACCCATCATTCGGTCGACGCGGGGCACTTCGGGCGGGCGGCCGGCGCTGGTGACGCCGAACATCACCTCGGCCTCGCCGCTGAAGCGTTGCAGGACCAGCGCCCAAGCCGCGTGCAGCACAGTGTTGAGGGTGACCCGGTGCCTCGCGGCTTTGTCTCGTAGCCGCGTCTCGACGCCGCCGGGGAGCCGAACCGTGCGTTCGTCGAGCGTGCCCTCGGCGCCATGCGGGTTGGCGGGCAGCAGCGGCGCCAGCGCGGCGGACCCGGCCCGGCCGGACAGCGTACGGGACCAGAAGTCTTTTGCTGCGTCCAGATCCTGTCGCTGCAACCAGGCGATGTAGTCGCGGTACGGGGGCGCCGGCTCGGGCGGCGGGGTGCCGAAGGCGAGGTTGGCATAGCGGCGCAGTACGTCGTTCAGGAAGATCGGCACTGACCAGCCGTCGAGCAGCAGCAGGTGGTTGGTCCAGATGACACCGTGCCGGCGGTCGTCGAACTTAACCAGGTGCAGCCGCTGTAGCGGGACGACTGCCGGGTCGAACCCGGTGGTCAGATCCTCGGCCCGTAACCGGTCGAAGCGCTCCTGCTGGTCCGGCTCGCCGGACCAGTCGTACCTGGTGATCTGCGACGGCACGTCGCGGTGCACCACCTGGACTGGCTTGTCCAGACCCTCCCAGTGGAACGAGGTCCGCAGGATCGTGTGCGCGCGAGCCGTCTGCTCCCACGCCAGCAGCAACGTGTCGACGTCCAGCGGCCCGTCAACGTAGAAGCTGCGCTGGTTGACATAGACGTCGGTGTCACCGGCGTAGAGCGTGTGGAACAGGATGGCCTGTTGCAGCGGTGACAACTCGTAGATGTCCTCGATGTCGTGGGTGCTCATACTGACTCCCTCGCAGGCGTCCACGAGGCGACGCTACGACGGGTGCGGGCCCCGTGATTGAGCCGTGTTCACGTGACGTCCCGACTTGTCCAACCGATCGGTAGCGTCGCCTGGAGGAAGTCCACGCGGGAAAGGACCATGCGCCATGGATATCGCTGTTGCCCGGCTCGAAGCCTGGATGCGCAGCTACTACCACGAGGTCGATCACGACATCGGCAGCAGCGGAGTACGTGATCTGTCCATGGCCGAGTTGCTCGCCATCGGCGGCGCCGACCTCGCCGATTTGAGTACGATGGTCATCCGGGACAGTGAGAGTTACGGCGGCGGTGGCCTGCGCGCCGCGCTCGCCGACCGCTGGACGGGCGGGGATGTCGACCCGGTGATGGTCACGCACGGCTCCAGCGAGGCGATCTACCTGATGATGCACCTCGCGGTCGAGCCGGGTGACGAGATCATCGTCGTGAACCCGGCGTACCAGCAGTTGCACGACATCGCGAAGTGGCGGGGCTGCCGGATCACGCCGTGGCCGCTGCAGGTGAGCGAGGGATTCCGGGCCGACCTGCCGCTGCTGCGGCAACTGGCGCGCAGCCGGCCGCGGATGATCGTGGTGAACTTCCCGCACAACCCGACCGGCGTCAGCATCACCGCCGCCGAGCAGGAGGAGATCATCGCCATCGCCCGCGAGGCGAATGCGTGGCTGGTGTGGGACAACGCGTTCGGCGAGATGACTTACACCGGCGCGCCGTTGCCGCTGCCGTACGATCGTTACGAGAAGACGATCTGCTTCGGCACACTCTCCAAGAGCTATGGGCTTGCCGGGTTGCGGGTCGGCTGGTGCGTCGCGCCACCGGACCTGCTGGCCCGTGCCGCGATCCTGCGCGACTACATCGCCCTGTACGTGTCGCCGGTGCTGGAGTTCTTCGCCGAGCTGGCGGTGCGCAACGCCGACCAGATCGTCAAGCTGCAGCACGCGCACGCCTCGGCCAACCGCCGACGGCTGCTGCAGTGGGCCGGCACTCTGCCGGACCTGGTCCGGGTGAACCCGCCGGACGGTGGTGTCTCGACGTTCGTGGAGTTCCTTGGCAGGCCGGACGTGACCGGGCTCTGCCACGATCTCGCCCGGCACCACCGGGTGCTCCTGGTGCCGGGCTCCTGCTTCGGTGACGCCTTCGCCGGCTACGCACGGCTGGGCTTCGGCGGGACGACGGCCGAACTGACCGCAGGGCTGTCGGCGGTAGAGGAACTGATCCACCGGTGACCTACGAGTCGCGCGTCCCGAAAGTCCCGAGGCGCGCGACTTGCGTTCAGGGCAGACCCGCCAGGTCGTGGCCGCCGCCGGAGGTCAGCGAGGGACCGGTCGAGCGGGATCACCCGGCGCGGCACTAGATACTCCGGCAGGCTCTTGACGAGGCGCCGGCGTATCCGCCCGACGTCGAGGTGGGTGCCGGTCACGTACGCCGCCGTGCCCTGCCCTGGACCGGTGATGACGACGGCGCCGGTGACGCCCAGCAGGTCCGGCCGAGCGCGAACACTTCCAGCGGGTCGCCGAGCGCGGCGCGCGTACTCGACCTCGCTGTCGGGCCGGCGCCGCGCCGGCCGACCGGTAGGCGGCGAGCTCCTCTCGCCCGGTGCGAACAGGGTCACGGCGCCGCACAGAACGCCGACCGGCACCCACAACGGCGCCGTGCGCGTACGCCCGGGTGGCGCTGTAGCGTGGTCTCGATTTCACCCAGTTCGATGCGCCGCCCGCGGACTTGATCTGGAAATCCCACCGCCCGAGGTAGAGCAGGGTGCCGTCAGCCCGGAACCGGACCAGGTCACCGGTCCGGTACAGACGCTCGCCCGGCACCGGAGCGAAACGGGTCGGGCAGATAGCGGGAGGCGGTCAGCGAGGGCTTGTTGACGTACCCGAGGCTGAGCCCGTGGGTCATGACCTGATCTCCTGTCTCAGCCGGACGTGCGGCGGCGCTTCACAGTGATAGGCAGGTGCTGGAAGCCGCGCTGGTGTGCCGAGTGGACCCGCTCGGTGCGCGCGATGTCGACCTCGTACGACTCAACCTTCTTGGCGATCTCCTCCAGCACGATCTCCATCTCCACCTTGGCCAGCGCGCCGCCGAGGCAGTGGTGCGGTCCGGCACCGAAGCTGAGCATCTTGCGGGTGTCGCGATCGATGTCGAACGTGTCCGGGTTGTCGAACACCCGGTGATCCCGGTTGGCCGAGGCGTGCAGCACCACGACCCGGCTCCCGGCGGGGATGAGCGTGTCGTGCAGCACGACGTCCTCGGTGGCTGTCCGCGACGTCATCTGGCTGGAGTTGTCGTAGCGCAACGTCTCGTTGATCCAGTCGCCGTACCGGCCGCCCAGCCCGGCCCGCTGCACCTGCGGCATGCGCCACCCGTGGTACCAGGCGCTGCCGATCAGTTTCCCGGTGGATTCGTTGCCACCGCTGACGATGAGGAAGATGAAGGCGATGATCTCCGAGTCGGACAGCTTGACGCCCTTGACGTTCGACTGGCAGAGGATCGACACCAGGTTGTCGCTCGGATGCTTGCGGATGTCGGCGACCAGATGGACATAGTAGGTCGCCAGCCGGAACGCCGCAGCCAGGGTCTCCGGCGACCGCTCATCGGAGTCGCTCTCCCGTTTGGTCAGCAGGTCGGTGTCGAACCGGATCGTGTCCCAGTCCGCCTCGGGAATCCCGAGCATCTCGCAGACGACGTCGTTGGGCACGGCGGCGGCGAAATCGGCGGCGAAGTCGAAGCTGTCCCCCGCCTCCAGTAGCGGATCCAGCCGGCGTCTGGTCAGCTCGCGGATGCGTTTGGCGCGTCTGCCGACGTGCCGCGGCGTGAAATCCTTGGCGGTCAGGCTGCGCAGAGCGCCATGGTCCGGCGGGTCGAGGGCAAGAAAGAACACGTTCTTGTACGCCTGCGGGCCCCACAGCGACGGCTCCAGCGAGATGCCGTTGCGGTTGGTGAATCGGCGCGGGTCGCGTAGCACGGTGGACACGTCTTCGTAGCGGGACACCGCGTAGAAGTTGCGCTCCTGGTTGCGATAGACCGGGGCGTTCTCCCGCATCCAGGCGTAAAAAGGATAGGGATCCTCCTGCACCTCGTACGAGAAGGGGTCGTAGGGCCCGTGAGGGCTTTCGGTACGCATCGTTGTCACTCCAGAAGAGAGGGAACGCGCCCCACCCGGGCGGTGAAGTCCTTGGCGAACCCGGTGATCGTCGCCTCGTCGAACAGCTGGGTGGCGTAGTCGAGCCGGCCGTCCAGCCCGCCGATCGCCCGCTGGACGGGCCGGCAACAGAGGTCAAGCCGCGCCCCCGGCGGGTCGGGGAGCGGGAACCCGGCCGGCTCGGCGATCCCGTGCAGCGCGAACATCGCGTCGAACAACGGATGCCGGGCCGGATCCGGTGCGGTCTGCGAGCCCTCCAACCCCGCCATGACGATGCCGTCGTACGGGACGGTGGCGTGGCCGATCACCGCGAGCACCGCCGCGCCGACCCAGGGGAGCAGCCCTGCGTAATCGGGCACGTCACCGATCCGGGCCCGCGCCACCATACTGGTCAGGGCGGCGACCAGCGTTGCCAGCTCGGGGCGGTTGCATCCGTCGACCGGGACACCGGTGGTCAGATCGGTGCCGTCCACGTGCCGCGACAGCACCACGAGGAACGCGGTGAGCAGCCCCGCCGAGGCGGTGACGCCGTGTGCGGTCACGGCGTCACGCAGCCCGCTTGCCTCGTCCGGGGTGAGCGCGAACCGGACTGTGCCGGCGTGCCAGTCCCGGTCGGCGGAGCGGGACCGGTCGGTGCACAGCTTCGCCGGGTCGAGCCAGTCCAGCGCCTGCCGCCAGAACGCCGGGTGCCGGGTGCCGGCCGGGCCGGCCATCAGATCGCGGTGCCACTGCGCATGGTGGGCGGCGCGCAGCGGCGGATCAGCGACCGTGCGGCCCCGGTAGACGCCTCGCAGCTGCGCGGCGGTCAGGGCGCGGGAGTGTTCGTCGGCGGCGATTTCGTGTACGGCCACGAGCAACACGTAGCCGTCGGGGTCGCGGAGGAGCCGGATCCGGACCGGCGTCGCCGAGCCGAGCTCGAACGGCCGCGCCAGCTCGGCCGCGGGGACTGCCGTGGGGACACCGTCTTCGACCGGCGGTGACGTTGCGGCGGGAGGTGCCACCACGGGTGCCAGCCGTCCGGACGCATCGGGCATGTAGCGGGTGCACAGCGTCTGGTCGCCGGTCCGGCCGAGGATCTCGACACGGCCATCCGAATGCCGTCGCGCGAGGTCTCCGGTGCAGGACCAACGGGTGCCGCCCGGCGGACCGGGCAGCGCTGGCACCGGATTCTGCTGGTCGCCCACGAGCGGCACATGGTCACTGGTCGGCGTGAATGTCATGCCGTTCCCTTCGCATCCGGGTGCCCGCCCCAGTTAACGGCATGCGCTACCAGGACGTCCGTCGCTGGTTCCGGTGACTGCACCCGTGAACGCGCGCGCCCATAGCGTTTCCGGCAGCGGGCGGTGTCGCCCTGGCGGGGTCCTGCTCGAATGCGGGGTGGAAGGAAGTACACGGTGAAGGTCGACGAGGTGGCTTTCCTGCTGCTGGGTCTGGCCGTGATCGTCGTCGTGGCGCGGCTACTCGGGACGCTGGCCCAGAAACTCGGCCAACCCCGGGTGATCGGCGAGATCCTCGGTGGCGTCATGCTCGGCCCCACGCTGTTCGGTGGTGAGCTGACTCGGACGGTTTTTCCCGCTGACGTAGGCCCGGCACTGAGCCTGATCGCCACCGTCGGGGTGGCCGTCTTCATGTTCCTCGTCGGCCTGCATCTCGACGACGCTCTACCCAGAGGCGCCGGCAGGGTCGCCGCCACGGTGTCGGTGAGCTCGGTGATCCTGCCGTTCGGCCTCGGCGCGCTGCTGGCGTTGCACCTGCTGTCGCGGCACCCCAGCGACAACCGGCTTGCCTTCGTCCTGTTCCTCGGCACGGCTATGGCGGTCACCGCGTTCCCGGTGCTGGCCCGGATCCTCGCCGACAAGGGCCTGATCGACACTCCCATCGGTGGGGTCGCCCTAGCCTGCGCGGCCGTCGACGACGTGCTCGCCTGGTCCATGCTGGCGGTGGTCGCCGCGGTGGCCGGCGACGGCGGCGACCTTTGGCGGGTGCTGCTCGTGGTGCCGTTCGCGATTCTGCTGCTGCGGTTCCTGCGGCCGTTGCTCGCCCGTCTCGCTGCCCAGCGCTCCGGGGACAGCAGGCTCGCGGTGATCGGCGTAGGCCTCGCGGTGGCCGTGGGGCTCTTCCTCTCGGCCCAGGCGACGGAGTGGATGGGGCTGCACCAGATATTCGGCGCGTTCTTGTTCGGTGTCACCATGCCGCGCCAGGGTGCGGTGTCGCTGCGCCGAATCGCGCTGCCCTGGATCGATCGTGCCTCCGCATGGGTGCTGCTGCCGGTCTTCTTCTCGGCCGCCGGCATGAAGGTCGACCTTTCGCGTACGGACGGCACCGGGCTCGGTGAACTCGCACTGATCCTGCTCGTGGCGATCGGCGGCAAGTTCGGTGGAGCGTTCCTCGGCGCCCGGGCCACCGGGATCCAGCCGCGCCACGCCACGTTGCTGGCGATCCTGCTTAACACCCGCGGGCTCACCGAGCTCATCGCCCTGACCGTCGGGCTGCAACTCGGCGTGCTCGACCAGTCCCTGTACTCGCTGATGGTCGTCATGACGCTCGTCACGACAGCCATGACCGGCCCGCTGTTGCGCTACGTCTACCCACCCGAGCGGGTCCGCCGAGACACCGCGGCGCACAACCTGGAGAAGGAGTCAGCGTCATGAACCCTTTCGACGACCCGGACGGACGGTTCCTCGTTCTCGCCAACGATGAGGAACAGCATTCGCTGTGGCCCAGCCACCTCGCGGTCCCGGCCGGCTGGCGGATCGTGCACCCCGAGGACGACCGACAGACGTGTCTGGACTTCGTGGAGCAGAACTGGACCGACCTGCGCCCGCTCAGCACCCGCTGATGGTCGGGACACGATGGCTCAAGCCGGCCGGCCGGCGGGAGCCTGCGGACATCCGGCTCTTCTGCTTCCACCACGCCGGCGGCACCGCCGCGACGTACCGGGACTGGCCCCGGTTGATGCCCACTACGATTGAACCGGTCGCCGTGCAGCTCCCGGGACGGGCCGACCGCTTCCGGGAACCGCCGCTCGATCGGATGCCGGTGCTACTCGACCAACTCGTCGACGTGCTGCGGCCGCTGCTCGGCGAGCCGTACGCGTTGTACGGCCTGAGCATGGGTGCCCGGGTGGCGTGGGCGCTTACCCACCGCCTGCGCGAGGAAGGGCTGCCGCTGCCGGCACGGCTCTTTCTGGCCAACGTCGCCGCACCGAGGCACCGGGAAGGCCGGGCCGTCTGGTCCGACGATGACGTGATCGCCTATCTGCGTCACATGGGTGGCACGCCGGCGGAGATCTTCGCGGAGCCGGCGCTGCTCGCGGGTCTGCTGCCCACGGTGCGCGCCGACCTGATTCTGGTCGACTCGTACCACGCCAGCCCGGAGACGCCGCTGCCGACCCCAATCAATGCGTTCGCCGGCATCGACGACGCCGAGGGCCCGCCCGACCGGATGCGCGAGTGGAAGGCCGAGACCACCGGCGGTTTCACGCTGGACCTGGTCAGCGGCGGGCACCTGTTCGACTCGGCCGGTACCCAGCAGGTGATCCGGGCCGTCGCCGACGAGTTGCGACGCGCGACGACCCGGGCCGACTACCCATAGAGACGGGCGGGAGCCTTTCATGACCAACGTGCAGAGTCGGATCGCGGCGCTTTCACCACAACAGCGGGCACTGCTGGAATCGCGGGTGGCGGCGCTGGCGTCAGCGGCCGGGCCGGACGCCGCCGACACCATCCGGCCCCGAGACCGCGACAAACCAACCCCGCTGTCGTTCGCGCAGCAGCGCGAGTGGGCGCTGGAGCGGTTCCGTCCGTCCAACAACATCAGCGGTGCGCTCCGGATCGAGGGCGATACGGCGGAGGACGCCGACCTGGACCTGCTCGGCCGGATCCTCACCGAGATCATGGCGCGGCACGAAGCGCTGCGCACGACGGTCGAGATGATCGACCGTACTCCGTACTCGGTGGTCCATCCGGTCACCCCGATCAAGATTCCGGTCGTCGACATCACCCACCTCGGCCCGGAGGCGCAGCGGCTGGAGGTGCGCCGGCTGTACGACGTCGAGGTAGCCAGCCCGTTCGCGCCGGACGAGCCGCAGCGTATGCGGTGCACGGCGGTAAAGCTCGCAGAGAACGTCTATGTGGCGCTGATCAGCACCCATCACAGCTCCTCCGACGGCTGGTCGATGGCGATCGTGTTCAAGGAGGTGGCGCTGCTGTATCCGGCGCTGCGGGCGGGCCGCGAGCCGGACCTGCCGACGCCGCCTGCGCAGTATGGTGACTTCGCGGTCTGGCAGCGCGAACACTTCGGTGAGGAGGCGATGGCGAACGAACTCGCGTACTGGAAGAAGGCTCTCGAGGGTATTCCGCCGCGGCTGGCGTTGCCGACCGACCGGCCGTACCCCGCCCGCCGGACGTTCGCCGGCCATCACCACACCACGGCACTCGACCTAGAAACGACCGCGGCGCTGGAGCGGCTCGCCGGGCCCGAGGGCGTATCGATCTCGATGGTGCTCCTGGCCGCTTGCTCGGTCGTGCTGCACCGCTACACCCAGCAGGACGACCTCGTCTTCGGCGCGGCCATCACCGGCCGGGTCCGGTCCGAGACCGAGGAGATCATAGGCTGCTTCGCGAACGCGTTGCCGCTGCGGATCAGGGTGACGCGGGACGACACCCTGCTCGACGTGCTGCGCCGCGCCCGGCAGGTCGTCGCGTCCGCCTTCGACCACCAGAACCTCCCGTTCGACCGGCTGATCGAGGAGTTGGCGCCGAAGGAAGCTGCGCAGACCCCGCTCATCCAGATGATGATCAATGTCTTGAGCGCGCCCGGCTCGGTACTTCGGGTGATCGGCGACGTCTGGGAGGCGCCCGGCGTGCGGGTCAGCCCGGAGGTGATGGATCCAGGACCGATTCCGATCGACCTCATCCTGGCGGTGCAGGCCACCGGCGGGAAAATCTACCTCCAGTGGCACTACTCCACGGAGCTGTTCGACCACGAGACGATCGTCGGGCTCGCCGGCCAGGTCGAACGGGTCCTCGATCGGTTGGTCACCCAGCCGGATGTGCGGGTCGGTGACGCCGACCTGATTCAGGTCACGGAGCCGGCCCTCCCCGCGCCGGTGACCGCGAGTCAGGGGCCGGGCTTCCTCGAGCTGTTCGATGCCCAGGTCGCCTCAGCCCCGGACGCGCCCGCGGTCGTCTGCGACCGTGAGCAGGTCACCTTCGCCGAGCTCGACCAGCAGGCTGAGCGGCTGGCGCGTCACCTGCGTGGGCTCGGCGTGGGCCCGGAGACGGTGGTGGGTGTCCTGGTCGACCGCGCGCCCCGGCTGGCGGTGGCGGTGCTGGGCGTACTCAAGGCGGGCGGTGCGTTCCTCACCCTCGACGTGCAGCTGCCGGCCGCCCGGATCACGTACATGCTTACCGACGCCGGCGCACCGGTGGTGGTGACCACCGCCGAACACGCGTCACTGGCGACCGGATCGGCGGCGCGAACCGTGCTGATCGAGGAGCTGCCGGACGATGCCGGCGGCGCGACCCCACCGGCGCCGGCCCCCGAGTCGGCTGCGTACGTGGTCTACACCTCCGGCTCGACGGGGCAGCCCAAGGGCGTGGTCATCGAGCACCGCTCGCTCGTGGCGTTCGCCCGGGCCACCGCCGCCCGGCTCCAGCTCGGCGCCGGCGACCGGTTCCTGCAGTTCGCCTCGCCCGGGTTCGACGTCCTCATCGAGGAACTCTTCCCGATCTGGCTGGCCGGCGGTGCGGTCGTCATTCCGCCCGCCGACCAGACCGGGCCGGGCATCGACCTGGCGGCTGTGGTGGAGCGGGGACGGGTCAGCGTGATGGAGCTGCCTGCGGCGTTCTGGCACGAGTGGGTCCGGGAGCTGAACGGCACCGGTGCCGAATTGCCCGCCTCGCTGCGGCTGGTGATCGTCGGTTCCGAACGGGTGCTGCCCGAGCGGCTGGCGATGTGGCAACGGCTCGGCGTGCCGCTGATGCACGTGTACGGCATCACCGAGACCACGGTGAGCTCGACGTTCTTCCGGCTTCCCGCCAAGGCGTCCGAGGCCGACCTGCAGTTCCTGCCGATCGGTACCGCCCTGCCCTTCGCTGATCTGCGGATCCTGGACGCCGAGCTGCGGCCGGTGCCGGTCGGCGCGGTCGGCGAGCTGTACATCGGTGGAATGAGCGTGGGCCGCGGCTACCTGGGCCGGCCGGGGCTGACCGCGGAACGGTTCATCGCCGATCCGGACCCGGCTCACCCGGGCGGCCGCCTGTATCGCAGCGGCGACCTGGTACGGCAGCGCATGGACGGGAACCTGGAGTTCCGGTCCCGGGTGGACACCCAAATCAAGATTCGTGGACTGCGGGTCGAGCCCACCGAGATCGAGTCGGCAATGTGCCGGCACCCACAGGTCGCCCAAGCCGTGGCGACCGTGCACGAGCGGGCGGCGGACGACCGGCGGCTGGTCGGCTACGTGGTGGCACAGGGCCGGATCCGGCTAAGCGTCGCGGATCTGCGCCGATTCCTCGGACGGGAACTGCCGCCGTACCTAGTGCCGTCGGTGTTCGTCCAGCTCGAACAGATCCCGGTGACCACCAACGGGAAGATCGACCATGACCGGCTGCCGCCGCCCGGCGACGAGCGCCCAGAGATGGTCGAGGAACTAATGCTGCCGGAGACGCCGCTGGAACAACAGTTGGCGGACATCGTCGCGGACGTCCTAGGGGTCACCGTGGTCGGGCGCAACGACAACTTTTTTGAGCTGGGTGGCGACTCGATCCTCGCGATCCAGGTCGTCGCCCGAGCACAGGAGGCCGGGGTAGGACTGTCGCCGCTCGACCTGTTCGAGCAACCGACCGTGGCGCAGCTGGCCGAGATCGCGTCCGTCGCGGCACCCGCCCCGGAGTCGGCTGCGGCGGCCGAACCGGAACCGGAACCGGCGGCGGCCGCGCCCGAACCGGCCGAAGGGCTGGCGCCGTCCGGGTCGGACTTTCCGCTCGCCCGAGGCGTGGACCAGTCCCAGCTCGACGCGCTGATCAGCCGGATCAGCGGCGGCAAGCCGGCAGGCTGAGCGGCGAGGCCATCGCGCACACGCGGTGAAGCCCTGAGACGATCGTTCCAGGCTTCACCGCGCGTGCGCAGCGTCGGTCGGTGAGGTCGTCGGCGATCGTGCGGATCACTTGGCGGACACCGGCGGAGTCAAACAGGATGCCCACCGGGCACGAGGCCGAGGATGAACGCGGCCGAGGCCTCGTTGCCCGACCCGCGCAGGCATTCCGCGGTGGACGCTGTGTCAGCGGGCGACGCGGATGCACGGATCGGCACGTCGAGCGGGACTGCTGGACGGACAGCGCGCTCGGCTGATTCCAGCAGGCTCTAACAGCGTCAGATCGGCGCGCAGGGTGGGCAGCAGGACGCCAGGCGTCTCCGGGTCGTCGAGCGCCTCGGACGGCGTGCTACCCAGTTTGTGCAGGAAACATGCGAGCTGAGCATCGGCTTTGCGAGGGTTCCAGCTGCCGCGTCCCGAGCGCGGGGCGGGGTCGCTGGCCAGGTAAAGGGTCCGGGGCAGTGCTCGTGCCCGTAGAGCGTGACTGAGCGTCCAGGTGACCCGGGCGCACATGCTGGTGCCGTACAGCGCGAACGGCTGCTCCAGCACGCGCCTCAGCACCTCGATCAGCGGTTCCACGCGGTCGTACGCGGGCCCGCCGAACCGGTCCGCTCGCCCGGGCAGCTGGACCGCTACCCGGCGTGACGGCGCCAGGTGGCGGCCGTGGCCGGGAACGGGAGAGTGCTGCGGCTCCGCCGGCGTGATGCAGGCAAAACAGCTCGATCCGGGACGACGCGGTGTGGACCAACCGCTCCAACCACCGCGACGTTCGACGAGCACGTCAGAGCATGGTGAGGGCGGATAGTTCCCGGTACGACTGCGCCAGCGTGCGAGCGGCCTTATCGACCGAGGCAGCAGGGCGGGCCAGGGACACCCGGATGAAGCGCAGCCCGCCGGCCGGGTCCGCCCAGTGAAATGGGCCGCAGGGCAGCACGTGCACGCCGCGGGTCACCAAGTCCTTGTAGAGCAGAGCGGAGTCCGGGCCGCTGGCGGGCAGCGCGATACGGGCCACGCTGATCTGCGAGTCCGGGTCGGCCAGAGTGAGGCCCAGTTCGTCGACCGCGTCCCGGACCAACGCCCGGTTGCGGGACACGAGGTCTCGAGCCCGCTCGTATCCGCCGTTGACCCAGTCTGCGGCGAGCGCGGTCACCATCAACAGCACCACCGGTGACGCGGACAGCAATGACTCGGAGAACGCCCGCTCGATCGGCAGCTCGTTGCGTTCGCTGTAAGCCAGCATGCCGATCTTCAGCTCGTGCGTCGGCCACAGCTTGCCGGTGTCCTCCAGGACGATCCAGTCGGTGCCGGCCGCGTCCAGGACGGCGTAGGTGTCGTACTGGGCGTCGCGTACCTGGCCGCGGAAGCTCGCATCCACGATCGCAATTTGCCCGTTGCGGGCGGCGTGTTCGGCGAGCGATCGCAGATGTTCCTCAGGGGTAACCAGCCCGGTCGGATTGTTGGGGTGGGTCAGCATGATCGCGCGGACCGGCGGGCCGGGCCACTCCTTGTTGAGCAACTCGGCCTCGGACAGCGGTTGCAGTGAGAGGCCGCGGGTCGTAAAGAGGTCGGCGATGTTGTCGAACGTGGGGTGCAGTACCGCGATCCGGGCGCCGGCGGGCAGGGCACGGGCCACGATGTCGGTGGCCAGCGTCGACGAGTAGCAGCTCAGGATGCGCCCGGTGCCGATCGGTGCGCTGCGCTGCCCGATCGCGTGCAGGAACGCGGTGTGCGCCTCCCGCTCGATCTCGGGGAACGGGCGCCGTGACGCCTCGGCGAACATCTCGGGAATCCGATTGACGATGGCCTTCTGCTCCGGCGACAACAGCAGCCGGGCGTGGCCGTCGGTGAGGTTGATGCCGCCGTCGATGTCGGTGAGCGCATCGACTTCCATCGCGGTCAGGTTAGCCATGTGGGGCATTCGTCAAGTCCTCTGCATGTCCTTCTGACGTCGCCGCACGCGGGAACGACGGCGCGGATCGGCACCAGTAGGTGGGTCTTCATGAAAGGTAAGCGCTCCGGCGGCCGGGCGACCGTCCCGTGTAACGGGGACCAGTGCATACCGGCCGGCTGTTCCTAGACTGCCGATTTGACGGCTGCTGAGTGCAGGAGGGAGACGCGCGTGCACACTCTCGCGCTGACGCCGCAGGAGAACGCCGAGTTCGCGCCGATGCTGGCCGAACTCGTCGCGGCATACGACACCATCGAAGACCCCGAGTTGATCCGGCGGGCGCCGGTGCTCGCCCTGCAGTTGCCGGCTCGGCTGCTGACCTTCCTCGAGGAGTACCGGCTCGGTGAGCCGTCGGCTGTCTGCCTCATTTCCGGTCTCGACGTCGATGAAAAAGCGCTGGGGCCGACGCCGGAGCACTGGCGTGACAGCCAGCACGGCTCCCGGGCGTTTCCGTTGGAGATCTTCTTTCTGCTCTGTGGGTCCCGCCTCGGTGACGTGTTCGGCTGGGCGACCCAGCAGGACGGGCGGATCATGCACGACGTGCTCCCGATCAAGGGGCACGAGAACTACGAGATCGGCTCCAACAGTCTGCAGCATCTCTCCTGGCACACGGAGGACGCGTTCCACCCGTGTCGGGGTGACTACGTGGCGCTGATGTGCCTGAAGAACCCGGATGATGTGGAGACGGTGATCTGCGACGCCGGGGACCTCGACTGGTCAATGCTGGACACCGAGGCGCTGTTCGAGGCGGAGTTCACCCAGATGCCGGACAACTCGCACCGTCCGGAGAACACCGCCGTGTCCACCGGTGACCCGGTTATCGATCGGCTGCGGAAACGCAGCTTCGCGCTCATCCAATCGTGGAACGACGATCCGGTGAAGCGCCCGGTGCTCTTCGGCGATCGGCAGGACCCGTACATGGCGCTCGATCCGTACCACATGAAGACCGAGGGCTGGTCCGGCCGGTCGGCGAAGGCGTTCGACGGGCTGTGCGAGCAGATTGAGGCGCACATGCGGGGCGTGGCCCTGCGCCCAGGCGACCTCGTCTTCGTCGACAACTTCCGGGCGGTGCACGGGCGCAAGTCGTTCCGCGCCCGCTACGACGGCACCGACCGGTGGCTCAAGCGGCTGAACATCACCCGCAACCTGCGGGGCTCGCGCGCGTGGCGTCCAGCCCCGGACAACCGAATCATCTACTGAGCGTCACGGGCTGAGCTTCCCGAACTCGGCGAGCCGCCCGGCAAATTCCACGGTCGCGCTGCGGTCGGCGTTGCTGACGCTGACCCGCAGCATGCCCCGGTCGTCCGGCAGGAACGCGGTACCCGGTATCACCAGGGTGTCATACTCCACGATGAGTTCGCGTACCACCTCGGCGGTGGTGCGTCCGGTGAACGGGTGGCGCACCCAACCGAAGAAGCCGCCGGCGGAGAGCAGTTCGAACCCGCCCGGCCGGTTCGCCATCGCCTCGGCAAACCATTCCTGTCTGCGGCGCACCTCGGCTGCTCGTTGCCGTCGCCACGGGCCTGCGGTGACGAGGCCGGTCAGCACCGCCTCCTGCCCGATCCGCGGCGCGCAGATCGCCACGCAGTCGAGCAGTTTGGTGATCTGCGCGCCGAGCGCCGGTGACGCGACCACGGCGCCGACGCGGTAGCCGGGGACCGCGAGATCCTTGGAGAAGCTGTGCAGGCTTACCAACGTCCGGTCCCACGCCGGGTCGACGAACAGGTGGTGGGCCGGTTCGGTGGTGCCACGGAACGACCGGTAGGTCTCGTCGAGGACGAGAGCGACGTCGTGCCGTGCTGCCACTGCAGCGATCGCGGCGATCCGTTCGGGAGGCATGGTGATTCCGGTGGGATTGCCAGGCGAAACGACGACGATCGCCCGGGTCCGCGGGGTGATCAGCGCCTCGGCGGCCTCCGGCGTCGGCATCAGATCCGGTCCCGGTTCGAGGTAGACCGGCGCGATGCCCTGTGTGCGTAGCCACATATCGTGGTTGAAGTAGTACGGCAGGGTCAGGACGATCTCGTCGCCGGGCCCGGCGAGCGCCGACGTCGCGAGGCAGAAGGCCTGGTTGCAGCCGGCCGTCACGAACACCTGCGTGGGGCTTACCCGGCCCCGGTACGCGTCGGAGACCTCCCTGGCGAATGCCTCGCGCAGACGGGGTAGTCCGGCGATTTCGGTGTACTCTGCGCCGCGGGCGTCGCGGGCCACCGAAGCGAGCCGTTCGGCGACGACCGGCGGCGGCGGGTACTGCGGGGCGGCCTGGGCCAGGTCGAGCAGATCGCGTTTGCCGATCCGCTGGTCGAGCGCCTCGTACGCCGACCCGATCGGCGAGTCCACGGTGTCGGCCACTCGGGTATTGAACCGCATGGGCATGCTCCTTTCGCGGGCGGTGCGTCGAGCTTGCTGTGCCGTTGTGGGCGCAACCATCCCTGCTTCATGTGACACCAAGAACGTCCTGCTCAGACGGTAATTTCGAGGCGAAGCCGAGGGCGATCTGGAGCAGGGGGAGACTGTGGTGAGGTTCGACTTTCCAGATGTGGGCAGCGCTGTCGAGGTGACCACCCTGGCGTGGCTGCTGCGCTGGCGGGCGGCGCACGAGCCCGACCGGATGGGCTACGTCTTCCTCGACGGTGATCTCGATGTCGCGGCCACCAGGACCTACGGCGAACTCGACCGCACCGCCCGGGCCATCGCGGTGAGGCTGCGGGAGGCCGGTGTGGTGGCGGGCGACCGGGCGCTGCTGCTCTATCCGCCCGGGGCAGACTTCGTCTCTGCGTTCTTCGGCTGCCTATTCGCCGGGGTGATCGCGGTGCCCGCGTTTCCGCCCGACCCGATGCGCTTCGAACGTACCCTGCCGCGTCTGCTTTCGATTGTCGCCGACGCCGGTCCCGCAGCGGCGCTGACCACCGAGCCGCTGCGGGGACTCGCCGAAGGGTTGCCAGACATAGGGTTGCCCTGGTTGACGACCGAGGACGTGCCCGACGCGGCGGCCGATGAGTGGACCCGGCCGACGGCGGACCGCGGGAGCACGGCGATGCTGCAGTACACGTCGGGATCCACCGGCGCGCCCAAAGGCGTGATGCTGACCCACGGGAATTTGCTGCACAACTCGCGGCTGATCCAGGACTTCTTCCACACCACACCACAGACCCGAGGCTTGAGCTGGCTACCGCCTTACCATGACATGGGTCTGATCGGGTGTGTACTCCAGCCACTGTTCGCAGGCCTGCCGATCTGGTTGATGTCCCCACTCGACTTCCTTCGCCGACCGCAGAGCTGGCTCGAGGCGGTGACCAAATTCGGTATCACAATGACCGGCGGCCCGAACTTCGCCTACGACCTGTGCGTGCGCCGGACGACCCCAGAGCAGCAGGCGCAGCTCAGCCTGAGCACGTGGCAGGTAGCGTTCAACGGCGCCGAGCCGGTTCGTAGATCCACCATGGAGCGCTTTTCCGCCGCGTTCGCCCCTGCCGGGTTCCGGGCCGAGGCGTTCCTGCCCTGCTACGGGCTCGCGGAAGCAACACTCATCGTCAGCGGAGGTTCGCTCGCCTCGACCGCTGGCGATGTCGACCCAGCGGCGCTCAGGCGTGGTGAGGTCGTGCCCGGGCCTGCTGGGGGACCGGTCAGCTGCGGCCCGGTCGCCGCCGACCAGCAGGTCGCGGTGGTGGACCCGGAAAGCCGGGAACGCCGCGCGCCGGATCAGGTCGGGGAGGTCTGGCTGCGGGGTCCGAGCGTCGCAGCGGGCTACTGGGAGCGGCCGGGGGACACCAGCGAGGTATTCCACGCCCGGATTGCTGGCGAGGGCGAGGAGAACTGGCTGCGCACCGGCGACCTCGGCTTTGTCCGCGACGGCGAACTGGTCGTCACCGGCCGGCTCAAGGACCTGATCATCATCAGGGGGCGTAACCACTATCCACAGGACCTGGAGGTGACGGCCGAGCGGACGCACCCGGCGTTGCGGCCCGGCTGCGCGGCCGCGTTCACTGTGGAGCACGATGGCGAGGACCGGGTGGCGATCGTGCACGAGGTCACCCACGGCGTCGCCGACACCCTCGACATCGCCGCAGTCGCAGGCGCGATCCGGCGAGGGATCGCCGAGCAGCATGGCGTCCAGGTCGCTTTGGTGGTGCTCATCCCGCCCGGTTCGCTGCCCAAGACATCGAGCGGCAAGGTGCAGCGGGCAGCCTGCCGCACGCGGCTGCTCGCCGGTGATCTGCCCGAACTCGGCCGGAACGAGACCGGCCGCGGCGAGACCACCCCGGACGGGCCCGCACCGACTCGCGCGCAACTGCTTGCCGCCGAGGGCCGCGACCGTCAAACGCTGATGGTGGAGACGCTGCGTCGATGGGCGGCTGAGGCCTGTGGGATTCCCGCGCCGGACCTCGCGCCGGAGTCGCCGCTGCTGGCAGCCGGGCTCGATTCGCTGGCCGCGCAGCAGTTGGGGCAGCGGGTCGAACAGGAGCTCGGCGTCGTGTTGCCGCTGGCCGAGGTACTCGCCGGGGCCGGTCTGGCAGACCTCGCCGGTCGCCTGGCGGGACAGCTCGATGCGGCTCGTGCCCGGCCGGTGGTCGGGTCTGCGCTGGCCGAGGCACCGTCGACCGTCCTGTCGCCGGGGGAGCGGGCGCTGTGGTTCCTGCATCAGATGGAGCCGGACAGTACCGCCCACACGACGGCGGCCGCCGTCCGGCTAACCGGGCCACTCGACGAGGTAGCCCTCGCTGCGGCGTTCGATGGTCTCGTCCAACGACACCCAGGGCTGCGGACGAATTTCGTGGCCCACGACGGCGAACCGGTACGGCGGCCTGGGCCCGGTGGCGAGTTCGTGCGGTCCGAGGTGGACCCCGAACAGTTGCCGGCCCGGCTGGCGGCGGACGCCGCCCTGCCGTTCGATCTGGCCTCCGGCCCTCTCGTCCGGCTGTATTTGTACCGTCTCGCCGCCGACGAACACGCTGTCCTGGTGACCGCGCACCACATCGCCACCGACTTCTGGTCCACCACAATCCTCGCCCGGGAACTCGCAGCCCTCTACACCGGGCAGGCACTGCCACCCGCCCCGGCTGTCCTTGCACCGTCTCCGGCTGGCGAGGACCTGCTCGAGTACTGGAAACGGCAGTACGGTGCCGGCGTGCCACGGCTGGAACTGCCCGCCCGGAATCCGTCGGGAGCCTCGCAGACGGCGGGCGTGCACCGGTTCTGCCTCGACGGCGACCTGCTTGCCCGGCTCCGGCGGTGCGCGGTCGACGAGGGTGTCACCGTGAACGTACTACTGCTCGCCGGCTACCAGGCCCTGCTGCACCGGCTGACCGGACAGGACGACGTGGTGGTGGGTACCCCGCTCGCCGCCCGGTCGCGGCCCGACGCCGCGGGCGTCGTCGGGTACCTGATGAACCCGGTGCTGATTCGCAGCCGGGCCACCGGCGCCGACCCTTTTCGGCACCTGTTGCGACAGGCACGGACCCAGGTCGTCGGCGCCATTGAACACCAGGACTTGCCCAGCGCGTTGCTTGCCGAGCAACTGACGGTCCCCCGGCACGGGCTTTTCCAGGCGATGTTCGTCTTCAACCGGCCGTCGCCCGGCGATACCGCAGCGTTTCCTGCGGCGCTGCTCGGCCACGCCGGCATCGTCCGAGAACTGGGCAGCCTGCGGGCCGAGTCCCTCCCGGTAGGCCAGCGGCACAGCGCGTTCGACCTCGAGATGGCGTTCGCCGATCTCGGTGACACGGTGCATGGCTCGCTGCGCTTCCGCGACGACATCCTCGACGTGGCGGCCGGGGAGCGCTTCGTGCGGCAATACACCGCGCTGCTGGACCAGGCGGCCACCAATCCCGCCGCACGGCTCGGCGGGCTGCCTCGGGCAGGCGACGATGAGCGCGACCAGGCGGTACAGGAATGGAATGCCACCGCGCGCGAGCTGGGCACCGGAGAATGCGTGCCGACGTTGTTCGCCAGGCAGGCCCGCCGATCCCCGGACGCCGTCGCTGTGCAGGCGGGGACCGCGTCGCTGACCTATCGGGAGCTCGATGAGCGAGCCGGTGGATTCGCCTCCCTGCTGCGGAGGGCCGGAGCCGGGCCGGGCGGACGGGTGGGGATCGTGCTGGACCGGAGCCTGGACCTGGTCGCCGCGCTGCTCGGCGTACTCCGGGCTGGTGCCGCCTACGTGCCGGTCGACCCGATGAGCCCACCCGGTCGCATCGCGGCCACGTTTGCCGACGCGGACGTGACGGCGGTGCTGAGTCACCGGGACCTGGCGGCGAAGCTGTCCGGCACCGATGTGCCGGTGATCCTCGTCGACGACGACGCAACGTCGACCGGGGACGACCCGGTGGTTACCGCGGGGGACGTCGCGTACCTCATCTATACCTCCGGATCGACCGGCGAGCCCAAAGGCGCGGAGGTGTCGCACGGCTCTCTGGTCAACTTCACGCTGCACGCCGCGGAGCAGTACGACCTCGGGCCGCAGGACCGGATTCTGCAGTTCGCCTCGATGGCGTTCGACACGAGCGCGGAGGAGATCTTCCCGGCCCTGCTGCGTGGCGCCTGCGTGGTGCTGCGGGACGACCGGATGCTGGCCGACCCGGCGACGTTCCTCGATGCCTGTGCCGCCGCCGACGTGACCGTGCTGGACCTGCCGACGGCGTACTGGCACGACCTCGTCGTCGCCCTCGGGCAAGGGGATGCCGAGCTGCCCGGCACCCTGCGGCTGGTGATCATTGGCGGGGAGCGGGCGTTGCCGGAGCGGGTCGCGGTCTGGCACGAACGTGTCGGCGGCCGGGTCCGGCTGATCAACACGTACGGGCCCACCGAGACGACAATCGTCGCGACCACCTGCGAGCTGACCGGCGCCGATCCGAGTCTCGGCGCGCCGATCGGGCGGCCGGTCGCCAACACCCGAGCCTACGTGCTCGATGACGAATGCCGGCCGGTGCCGGTGGGCGTGGTCGGTGAGCTGTACCTCGGCGGCGCCGGACTGGCGTACGGCTATTGGGGCCGGACAGCGCTGACCGCTGCGCACTTCGTGGCGGACCCGTTCGGACTGCCTGGCGCCCGGCTCTACCGCACCGGCGACCTGGCTCGCTGTCTGCCGGATGGCTCGATCACGTTCGTCGCCCGCGCCGACCGGCAGATCAAGCTCAATGGGTACCGGGTGGAGCTGGGAGAGATAGAGTCGGCGCTGCGGCGGCTGCCCGAGGTGACCGATGCGGCGGTGGTGCGGCACCGCCGGCCGGGTCAGTTGCTGGCCTACGTCACGCCGACGTCCGTCCCGGTCGCGCAGCTGCGTTCGGCGCTGCGGGCCGTGCTTCCCGAATACATGGTGCCGGCGCGGTGCGTACCGATCGCTGCGCTGCCCCGGACACCGAACGGCAAGATCGACTACGCCGGACTGCCGCCGGTCGGCCTAGACGAGGCGTCGGACGACGCCGCTGCGCCGGGGGAGCCGCCCCGCACGCCTGAGGAGCGGGACCTCGCAGCGATCTGGTGCG
The DNA here is from genome assembly GCF_049179115.1 of Solwaraspora sp. WMMB762. NCBI lineage: Bacteria > Bacillati > Actinomycetota > Actinomycetes > Micromonosporales > Micromonosporaceae > Solwaraspora > Solwaraspora sp. WMMB762. The sequence continues at coordinate 4,128,699 of NZ_JBMHMD010000001.1, read as the reverse complement.
CGATTCTGGACGTGCCACGAGTGCGCCTGCACGACGACTTCTTTGTCCTCGGCGGGCATTCGCTGCTCGCTACCCGGATGCTCGCGCACGTCAATCAACAGCTCGGCGTCGACCTGCCGCTGCGCGCGATCTTCGAAGCGCCGACGCTGGCCGCCTTCGCGGCCCGGGTGGCGGAGAGTCCGGTGTTCCGTGCCGCGCCGGTGCCGCGGGCGCCGCGGGACGAGCCTTTGCCGCTGTCGTTTGTCCAGGAGCGGATCTGGTTCCTGCACCAGTTGCAGCCGGGCAGCTCGAACTACAACGTGCCCCGGGCGCTGCGGCTGCGCGGGCAGGTGGATCTGGAGACGGTCACTGCGGCGCTCGCCGAGCTCGAGGTGCGGCACGAGATCCTGCGGACCGTGTTCCCCGACATCGACGGTGAACCCGTGCAGGTGATCCTGGAGCCGAAGGGCATCCCGGTCGCACTGGCCGACCGGCGCGACCTGCCGGCCGACGATCGCGACGCCTGGCTCGACGACTTCGTGCGCGCCGCAGGGCAGGAGCCGTTCGATCTGGTCACCGGCCCGCTGCTGCGGGTCACCCTGGTTCGGCTCGCCGACGACGAGTACGTGCTGGTCGTGGTCGAGCACCACTTGATCCACGACGGCTGGACGCAGGGCGTCTTCCTGCGTGACTTCCTGGAGCTGTACGAGGCTCGTAGTGTCGGCCGCGAGCCGAACCTGCCCCACCTGCCGGTGCAGTACGCCGACTTCGCCGTCTGGCAGCGTCAGCAGATGCAGGGGGAGCGGCTGGAGTCGCTGCTTGCGTTCTGGCGCGATCGGATGGCGGGGGCGCCCCCGGTCCTCGACCTGCCGACCGACCGGCCCCGTCCCCGCAAGATGACCTCCCGTGGTGGGCAGGAGACGCTGGAGATCGACGGAGAGCTGGCCCGTGGGCTTCGGGAACTTGGCCGGCAGCAGGACGTCACGCTGTTCATGAGCATGTTCGCCGGGTTCGTCGCCGTGATGCACGGGCTCTGCGGGCAGGACGACATCGTCCTGGGCGCGGGCACCGCCAACCGGCAGCGGCCCGAACTAGAGAACTTGATCGGTATGATCATTAATACTGTGCTTCTGCGGACGGATCTGTCCGGCGAGCCGTCGTTTGCCGAACTGCTGCGCCGGGTCCGGGAGACCTGCCTCGACGCGTACGCCCATCAGGACATGCCGTTCGACAAACTGGTGGAGCAGCTGCGTCCGGTACGGAGCGTCAGCCACATGCCGCTGTTCCAGGTGATGTTCAGCTTCCTCGACACGCCGATGCCCGAGCTGCGGCTGCCAGGAGTGACGCTGGAGGTCTTGGACGCGCACAACGGCTCGGCGAAGTTCGACCTCAACGCCGTGATCATTCCACACGCCGAGCAGCGTTTTCAGGACGGCGCAACGGTGTCTGGGGTGGACGAGACCATCACGGTTTTGCTGGAGTACAACGCGGACCTCTTCGACGCGTCCACGGTCGCGGGAATCCTGGAGCAGTACGAGAATGTGCTGCGGGCAATGGTCGTGGAGCCGGGACGCCCTGTCGGTGAGTTGCTGGTCAGGGCCTCGGCAGGTGCTTGAGTTCGTTAGGAAGCCGCAGTTTCAGGCGTGATGTCGGGTTTCGGTGCTGGCCACGCACCGAGCACCACCGGGTCTTGGCCGACGACGCCGCTACGTTTCGAACGGATCCGGGGCCAAGACCTTCCCAGCCATCCCGCCGACCGCAGTTGCAGCGGCAGGGTTCACGGGTTTCCGGCCTGGCACCCTCGCGACACTCGGTCGCGGCCGGCGGTCTGGCCGGACAGACCTTGACGTCCTGAGCTGCTTTGAGGCAGCGCTGGAGCCAGCCTTCAGCTGCGGGAGCGTGAACTCGAGGAAGCAGGTCTTACGGCGAAGCGCCGCCCGCCCGGGCCGGCCGCCAGCTCGATGAGGTCGGCCACGCCCAGCGTCTCGGCCGTCAGGGCGATGTGCTCGGTGGGAGTGCCAGGCAGGCTGTGCGTGGCGTGGAGGATGCGGTGCCGATATCCGAAGGGACCGAGCCGAGCAGCATATGGGTGCCGATCCGTACTCTCGACGGAGTCTGTCGATGATCCCCTCGCTGCGCGTCGAGTAGCGACGTGTGCAGCAGTTCGTTCAGCTCCGTCTCGCTTCCCGTTCAGCGAACCTGAGCGAGTTCGGACGGTGAATGCGGGCGGAGGGCCCTAGCCCGATCGCCGGCACACGCGGTGATCGTTCGGGCTCAGCAGGACGTCGGCCGGCTCGACCAGGGGCCGGCGGACCGAGACCCAGCCGAGCATGACCGGCAGGGTGATCCAGTAGTTGCAGGACCTACACCAGGGACGCTGCGGAATGCCGGGGTGTTCGCCAGTGTCGGCGGGCGGCCGCCAGGAGCCGGGACGGGCAGGTGCGTCGAGCAGCCGCGTCGCCGGATTGCGCCGGTGGCATCGCACCACTACCAGCCGTTACGGCACCGCGTAGGTGTGCAGCTGGAGACCGGCGGCTCCAGGGTGACCCGTCGCACCTGCTGGATCGACCACGCTGGTGCCCCTACCTCTATGGCACCCTGATCCGGCTGCAGGTCGTTCCCCTGCGCGGCGACCATGATTCCAAACCGCTGTGGCTGTGCTGCTCTGCCACCGTGCGTCACCGTCCCGGATGTGGACTGAATCTACAAGGGATCAAGTATTGGCAACTCGGCCAAGGTTAAAGATCAAGTTCGGGGCGGGGGCCGTCGTGTGGTCATGCCGATTTCTGCGCGAGGGGACCGTACTCGTTGTCCGGGCCCGCTTTGGTCAACTGGCCGAGCAGGGCAGCGCGGGTCAACTCGGCCTTGTTGCCGACACCGAGCTTGGCGCGGATGCGCTTGACGTACGTGTCGACCGTATGCGGGCTGATCCCGAGTCGCGTAGCGATCTGTCCGTGGGTGAGCCCGCGGGAGATCTGCCGTAGAACCTGCTTCTCCCGTTCCGACAGGTGGTAGCCCGGGAGATCGGGGTGTTCCGCGGACGCCGGGGTCTGCGGTTCGCCGGGGCAGTAGAGGCAGCCAGAGGTGACGGCTCGTACCGCGTCGACGATGCGGTCGCCTGGCTCCCGTTTGCTGACCACGCCCGAGGCGCCGGCGCGCAGGTACGCGGCACCGTTGGAGGCGGCCTCGTTGTCCAGGACCAGCACGGCCGTGCTCCTTGCGGCATCGGTGATGTGGCCGAGGTCGTCCGGAGGGGACAGCGCATCAATGTCGACCAGGATGATGTCAGCTAGCCAGGACGGCTCCTCCTGGGGTGCGGTTCGTGACGAGACGATGACGATTCCTGCGTCGGTCAGCGTTTGGACCAGTCCGATCAGGAAGATGGGTGAACTGACGAGGATGTCGGTCCTGATCACTTGAGCCCCCGGTGCTGGTTGTGCCGCGCGATCGACGCTCGGCCTGCGTTCCCCCGCGCGGACGGAAAAGTGCATACGTCTATCCCGGCCGGCGTAGGCCGGGATTAGGTCGAAGGATGTCACTGGATGTAGCCCCAAGCTAGCAGCGGGTGCACTGCGCTCGCCGGTCCCTGCTTCCGGGGACTGGTGGCGACTGCAAGGGCGGATAGCTGCCGACCGGCAGGGGGTGTGCGCTCCACAGCGCGGCCCCCGAATTCGGGGACGTGTCCGGATTCCGCCGACCGCAACACAATGGGCCGACCCGCGTGGAGCCCGGCACAAGGCAGGTATGGACTCATGCCAGATCAGGACTTGAGACGAGACGACCCCCCAGAGGGCCAGGTCGTCGAGGCAGATGCGGATCCTCTGGAGCGGGCCGACGGGGCGCGCCGCCGGCGTCGCCGGTGGCGGGTGCTGAAGTGGTTCCTCGCCGCCCTCCTGGCCGCGATATTGGTCGTTTTGCTCTCATTTGCCTGGGCCGTTCGTCGCAGCTTTCCCGATTACAGCTCTGTGATCATTATGCCGGGTCTAAGCTCGGGGGTTACGGCCTACCGGGATGATCACGGAATCCCACATTTGTACGCATCGAACCAATTGGACCTTTTTGTGGCGCAGGGATACGTGCACGCCCAGGACCGCTTCTGGGAGATGGATTTCCGTCGTCACCTCGCCTCCGGGCGCCTCGCCGAACTGTTCGGCCCGTCGGAGATCCCCACTGACGCCTTCCTGCGGACGATGGGCTGGCGTGCGGTGGCCGAGCAGGAATGGGAACTGCTAACGCCAGACGCTCGCGCCAATCTTGAGGCATATGCGGCAGGTGTGAACGCTTGGATGTCGGACAATGGCGGTTCTGAGGCTTCTGGAACCAAAAGTCTGGAGTACGCTGTGCTCGGACTGCAGAACCCCGGCTACACCGTCGAACCATGGAGTCCCGTCGACTCCATTTCCTTGCTGAAAACAATGGCCTGGGATCTGATCGGCAACATCTATTCGGAAATGGATCGCTCTGTCCTGCTCGGGCAAGGGTTGACCCGTGCGCAGATCGAGCAACTATTCCCTGCATATCCCTTCGAGCGGAACGCTCCGATCGTTAGTGGCGGTTCGATTGTCAATGGTGCGTTCGATGCAAAAACAGCCGCTGCAGGTGGCTCGTTGGGAGGCGAGGGCGGGGCAGCGGACCAGGCTTGGCGCGGCGACGCGGCACCGGCGCTCGAGGCGCTCCGTGGCCGGATCGCCGCACTGCCAGCCCGGCTCGGCGTCAGCGGCACCGGCGTCGGGTCGAACTCCTGGGTGGTCAGCGGCGACCTGACCGCCTCCGGCAAGCCGCTGCTTGCCAATGACCCGCACCTCGGGCCGTCCCTGCCAGGCGTCTGGTACCAGAACGGGCTGCACTGCACCTGCGACTACAACGCCGCAGGCTTCTCCCTCGCCGGCATGCCGGGTCTGCTGATCGGACACAACGGGCGGATTTCGTGGGGGTTGACCAACCTCGGTGCCGACGTCGCTGACCTCTATGTTGAGAAGATCGTCGGCGACCGGTACTTCGACGGTACGACCTGGCTGCCGCTGACAATCCGAGACGAGACCATCGAGGTAGCCGGCGGGGATCCGATCACCGTCAAGGTACGGTCCACCAAGCACGGCCCGCTGCTGTCCGACCGGATGTCCGACATCTTCACCATCGCCGCCCGGCCACCGCTCGACCCCTCCGGTTCGCCGTACGCGCAGGTCTCACCGACGCACATACCGAGTCTCGACGTGGGTGCCCCCGGGGTGCCCGCGCACGCCAGCGCCCAGCCGTACGCCGTGGCGTTACGCTGGACCGCACTCGACCCCGGCCGCACGATCGACGCGATGTTCGACCTCAACCGGGCGTCGAACTGGACTGAGTTCCGGGCTGCGGCCGCGCTGTTCGACGTCCCCGCCCAGAACATGATCTATGCCGACGTCGATGGCAACATCGGATACCAGGCCCCGGGCCGGATCCCCATCCGTGGCAAGGGCGACGGCCGCTGGCCCGCGCCCGGCTGGGATCCGGCGTACGACTGGACCGGCTTCATCCCCTTCGAGGCGCTGCCCAACGAGTACAACCCCGACGACGGCGTGATCATCACCGCGAACCAGGCGGTGGCCGGCCCGCATTACCCGTACCTCATCACGAACGACTGGTCGTACGGCTATCGCAGCCAACGCATCGCAGACATGATCATCGACCGGGCGTCGCGCGGGAAACTGACCATCGACGACATGCGCGCGATGCAGATGGACAACTACAACGGCTTCGCTGCCACCGTGGTGCCCGCGCTGCTCGCCGCACCGCTCGCCGACGGCGACGAGAACGTGGCACAGGCCCGCGATCTGCTGCGTGGGTGGGATTTCCAGCAGCCAGCCGAGACGCCGGCCGCGTCCGCCGCGGCGGCGGCGTTCTACAACGCGACTCTGCTTCACCTGGTGAGGCGTACGTTCGACGAGCTGCCCGCCGGCCGGCTTCCCGGCGCCGGCGACGACGGTTGGGAGACCCTCCGCCCGCTCCTGGCCGAACCTCGGTCGCCGTGGTGGGACGACAAGCGCACCCCTGTCACCGAGACGATGAACGACATGCTGTCGCTCGCCATGAGCGACGCCGAGCGGGAGCTGAGCGACCGACTCGGCGACGACCCCACAGCGTGGCGCTGGGGCGACCTGCACACCCTCGCGCTAGAGAACGGCTCGCTCGGGCAGTCCGGGATCGCGCCGGTCGAGATGCTCTTCAACCGCGGCCCGGTGCCGGTCGGCGGCGGTGGCGGCATCGTCAACGCGACCAGCTGGGTGACGACCCAGGGGTACGAGGTCACCTACGTGCCGTCGATGCGGATGATCGTCGACCTGTCCGACCTGAACGGCTCGCGCTGGGTCCAGCTCACCGGTACCTCCGGGCACGCCTTTCACCGCAACTACACCGACCAGGTGGACCTCTGGCGCACCGGGCAGGACACGCCGATGCTCTGGGACCGCCCAAACATCGAGTCGGCGGCAGAGCACACCAGCACCATGAAACGAGAGGGTGACCAGTGAAACTGAAACGCCGGACGATCGTCTTCGAGGCTGCGGACATTCAGGCGGAAAGCACGTTCTGGGCGGAACTGCTGAGCGGCTCGGTCGAAGCCAAGGACACCTGGCACAACGTTTGGGTGGACGGGGACTGGCATATTGCCGTCCAGCTGGCGCCCGAGCACGTGTCGCCGACATGGCCGGACAATGGCTGGTCACAACAGGTCCATCTCGACTTCTACATCGAAGACCTCGAAGCCGCCCATGAGAAGGTACTCGAACTAGGCGGACGGCTGGTGAAAGCGGTCGACGACCCCGCCGCGCGCACCGGGTTCCGGGTCTACGCGGACCCGGCCGGCCACCCGTTCTGCCTTGCCTGGCCCTGAGCTTCCGTATGAAGCAGACACACGGTGGTGGCGGTCCCCGCAGGGACCGCCACCACCGTGTGTGCTCAGGCGTACGGGGTCATCTGGAAGCTGACGAATCGCCAACCACCGCTCTCGTCGCGACGCAACACCTGGGTGGCGACGCCGGCGAGAGTGCGTTCACTGCCGTCGGGCGAACGCAACAGGTTGGTCAGTGGCCCGGTCACCACCGCGACGTCGCCGATGAGCCGGATGAGCAGCTCGCCCCGGGTGATGTCGAGATAGGGGCGGCGCTTCGCGGTGTGCTCCAACAGTTCCGCCTTGCTGTGCGTGACGCCGTGCGCGTGGGTGTGCACGAGCGACTCGTCGAACATCGCGTCGAGCGCGTCGAGGTCGACGGCCACGAGTGCGTGCCGGCGGCGGCGTTCCAGAGCGTGCACCTCCTCGATCGCCCGCTGGTCGGGGGCGCTCATGCGGAGGATCTGGGCGAGAGTTCGCACGCGTTCTCGGCGACACTCAGCAGCGTGTCGGCCAAGTCGCCCTCGAACTTGATCACCTCGGGTGTACGCAGCTCGGGCGGCCGGTCTCCGTCACTATCCATCGGATACAGGCTGTTCGCCGCGACGTCCTGGGCGATAGCGACCAGCCGTCGCAGCAGCTGAGCCACCACGTCGTGCCTGGGCACCGGGGCACGCAACGTCGTGAAATAGGAGTCATAGATCATCCCGGCCAGCCGGTGGCCCGGTTTGCGGACCTGAGCCTCCCGCAGCAGGGATCTGCCGTTGGCCACCAGACGCGCGGCGACACCGTCGTGCACCTGGTGCAGCAGCGTGATGGCTGCGGTGAGCTCGTCGGCGTCCGCCTGCGCCATCGGGGGCAGGCTGCGGCACCGGAAGAGGTCGCGGATCGGCCAGTAGTCCGGCGCCCAGCTGCCGCTGAACGCCCGGTGTCGGCGCCGCATGCTGGGCCGGATCAGCACGTTGTAGAGGTCGGGCGGGCACGAGCCGGTGTAGAGCAGCATCGCCGAATAGCCATCGACGTAGCGGCTGATCGGCGCGACTACCTCGCCGGCAGGGCGACGGCCCTCGTTCAGGTCGTCGAGAAGCTGCGCGATCAGCCGCCACGCGATGAAGCACACCTGGTGCCCGGTGATCCACCGGAACCAGAACAGATCCTGCGGCTCGACGTTGAGCTCCGGCAGGCCAGTCTCACCGATTGTGCGCAGATACCGGCAAGTCTCGGCGTACGCTCCGGCCGGCACCACGTCCGCCGCCCCGGCGTCGGGGGCGCCCACCGTTGGCAGCAGAAGCGGCTCGAGGCCGTAGGCGAATCCACCGAAGTCCCATCGCCCGCAGGCCGGCAGATCGGACAGTGCACCACTGACACCCTGCTTCATGGATCCCTCTCAGGTTGTGAGTCCGTACTAACCGGCGGACCGCTCCAAGGTGTAGTGGCGCCGCAGCGCCTCGATGTACGGCAGGATCGCCGGGTCGGCGGACGCGCGGGCAAGGTCGGTCATGGTGCTCCAGACAAAGTTGTCACCGCCGTCGTACCGGAAGTGCTTCTTGATGACGATGCTGAAGACTTCGTCGACCGTTTCCATCGTCAGTAGACCGGCGAGCGCCATCAGCGCGGCGTGGTCGGCTCCGGTAAGCGGCGGTCGCTTCACCATACGATCCTGGGGGATTCCTGCGTCCGCGCCGGCACTCCCAACAGTGGTCAACGGTTTGTCTGATGGTATGTCTACGAAGTCGAACATCAGGTGGATCCGCTCATCGGCAGAGAGCACCGCCACCGAGTGGATCTCCGAGGCGTCGAGGAACCACACCTCGCCCTTGCGCATCCGGTATACGGTGTCACCTTCGTTGAAGAAGCAGTTCTCGTTGGTGACCAACGGGATGTGCATCCGGTGGGCGTTGCGGGTGTCGTCGGCGATCTCGTTCAGTTCGAGCAGGTCCCGGTGCGGGATGATGACACTGTTCTGCACCTTGGCCAGCCGGACGAAGTTCAGCCGGTCCAGGTCGGCGACGCTCGTGATCAGTTCGCGCAGATAGGGCACCTGCTCGCCGAGCTGCGTAAAGGTCGCGGGCCGTCCGTGGTCGTAATTGGTGACTACCCCGTCGCCGGCGTCCCCACCCCGGGCCCAGAGCATGCAGCTCTTCCAAGCGCCGCCGAACACGAAATCGCTGTACGCATCGGACCACGGGAACGAGGCTGCCTGCTGCAGATCCTTCGCCAGACGCTCATCGTCAAGCGACGTGTCGGCCACGTAGTGGGTTCGCATCAGACCAGTAGACCCTTTCCTGTCGGTGGAGCATCGGAGTCCTTCTGCGACGCTAGTTGGTGCCGGTTCCGGGCGCAGTCACGGAATCCGGTGACGACATCCGGATTTCTCCTCCAGCAGCCAGAGCTTGATCAACTCGTCGTGGTCGACCTTTCCGTTCACCGTCGCCGGCAGGTATTCCACCGGAATGACTTCCTCGGGCCGCATCTGCCGGGGCAGCAGCCCCGCCGCGTGTTCGAGGATCGCAGCGGGGTCCAGATCGGCGGCCGAGCCGCGGCCGGCCGGCGCGACGAAGGCGAGCAGGCGCAGCGGCTGCCCGTGGGCCAGCACCGCGCAGTCCCCAACCGCCGGGTGCGTTGCCAGCACCGACTCGATTTCCCCGGGTTCCACCCGCAGCCCACGAACCTTCACCTGCCGATCGATCCGGCCGAGGTGCTCCAGCGAGCCGTCCTCGCGGTAGCGGCAGAGGTCACCGGTGCGATACATCCGCGAGCCCGGCGCACCGTACGGGTCCGCAACGAAGCGCTCCGCGGTCTGGCCCGGCTGCCCCCAGTAACCGTCGGCAAGACCGACATCACCGCTGACGTACGCCTCCCCAGGCGCGCCAATCGGCACCAGTCCGAGGCCGGCGTCCAACACCGTCACCCGGAAGTTCTCCGCGGGCCGGCCGACCGGGACGAACCCGCCGACCGAGCCAGGATCGACGACGTCGTCGGTGACCGGACCGGCCTCCGTCGGGCCGAACGCGTTGACCAGCGAGCTGCCGGGCATCGCCGCCGCGAACGTCGCTGGAATCTGCGGGTTCATCGGTTCACCGCCGCACACTACCCACCTCGGACCGCCCGGTGCGGAATGCGCCAGGAACGCCGGCATCATCGTGGGTGCCATGAAGACCATCGAGACGTGGTGCTCTCGGACCAGCCGTGCCAGGTGCCGCGGGTCCCGTTCGCTACCGGGCCGGCAGATCATCAGACGAGCGCCCCAGTAGAGCGGCCAGAAGATCTCCCAGATCGAGATGTCGATGCCGGGGGAGGTCTTGTAGAGCGCCGTGTCGCCGTATCGGAACGGGTATCGCCGTTGCATCCAGAGAATGTTGGCCAGAGCGCCGCCGGCGCGCGAGACGACGCCCTTGGGACGGCCGGTGGTACCGGAGGTATAGAGGATGTGCAACGGCCCGGGTGCGCTGTCGAGCACCGGGTTCGTCACCGGGCACCCCGAGCCGGTACCTGCGGCCGAGGCGCTGTGAATCGCCCAGCCGCCGTCCGGAAGGCGGCTGCGCCAGTGGGAGTCGGTCAGCACGTGCTGCGGCGTCGTGTCCGCCAGGATCAGCGCGATGCGCCGTTCCGGCAGGTCAGCGTCGATCGGAACGTACGTGGCGCCGGTCTTGACAGCGGCGTAGACAGCCACGATCTGGTCGATGCCGCGCCGCAGGCAGATTCCGATCCTCGTCCCGGGCACGGCGCCGAGCCCGCTCAGGTGGTGGGCCAGCCGGTTCGCCCGTTGGTTCAACCCCCGATAGCTGACCGTGGTCCCGTCCTCATCTTGCAGCGCCACCGCGTCCGGCGTACGTTCTGCCTGCTCCTCGAACGGTTCCGCCATCGTGCGGAACTGGATGTCCGGCTTGCGGTACGGATTGAGGCCGTGCAGAATCCGCTCGCACTCCCTGGCCCCAACCAGCGGCAGGCTCCGCATCGGCGCGTCGGGATCGCTCGCCATACCGGCGAGCAGCTCGATGAAAGCGCCCGCCCAGGCCTGTGCCGAAGGGACATCCGGTGACTCGGTCGTAGTCTCGACATACAGCTGCCTTCCGCCCCGCGAGACCAGGATTATCACGGCGGCCGAGCCGTCGACTTTTCCGGTGCCCCGTGGGATGGCGGCGTGCCGCAGCGCGTCACGGAAGCTGGTGCTGAGATCGGGGGCGCCAGGTGCGGGGCAGCCCGCCTCGCTCGTCCCCCGGCTGATCAGGACTCGGCAGTTCGTGCCCGGGCGCGGCAACCGTCGGGCCAGCACGTCGGCGCAGATCGACAACGGGGTGAAGTCTTCCACTCCGGCCGCCGCAGCGAGGCTGTGCACGGCGTCGAGCAGTCCGTCCTGCAGGGCGATCGGCCCGATACAGTCCGCGTTGGACGGCAGCCTGCTCACGCCGCGCTCCCTCCGAGAAGATCTCGCCAGGATCACACCGTATGTGGGCCGGCTCCGGCCGTCTTGTCACCGGAAACAGGGTCGCCCGTTGCGGCATCTGAGCCGTGATGCCTGGGCTGCCCGTGCAGGTCGGCCCCGTGAACGCCACCGGGAGTGGAACCCCTGTTCAGCACCCGTGCGGCCAGACGGCGTACTCGACGCTGGTGGTCGTCGGTCGGGCGGTGTGTTGTTCGTTCTCTATTGGGAGTCGGCCGTCCTCGACACTCGAATCGGCGCCGAGGCGGCGTGTCTGGCCGCCCGGACCGCGTCCCAGAACGCGACCCGCCGGAACCGGGGCAGTGACCTAGACATCGCAACTCCCTTGATCGACTCAGGTGTTGCGACGACCCCCTGGACCCGAGGCCTGGTTCGAGTGCAACAGCCTGGTCAACGTTCTGTGCGGTATGGCCGGCCACAACGTGATCGACGCCCGCTCTGGACCGGTCGAGACCGATCAGAAGGTCGACGGCGGTAGCGGCGGACGTCTGCCGTGGTGGCGGCGTATCCCACCTGGCCGGCCTGCGATCGGTGACGGGACCCGGCTTCGCCGCCGACAATGCTGCCGGACCCGGTAGCCCACGACGCCATCAGGACTGATCAGCAGTGTCTATGAAATCCGGGCCGTTCCATCGAATGGGTGTCAGCGGACCATGGCGTACGCTTGGCGGCCGCGGGCACCGGCGGCGGCGAGTCGGAAGCCGGTGGTGGGGTCGACGCCGACGGCGCAGACCTTGCCTAAGGTGGACTCGGGTACCACGTCCAGGACATGGCCTCGCTGTCCCAACGTGGTGATGACCTCGGGGTCGAACGACCGCTCCACCACCACGGTGCCCGGCCGGGACGCGCGGGGTGCGAAGGACTGGGGGAAATGGTCGATGTGAAAGGTGGGGGTCTCGGTCGCCGCCTGCAGGTCGAGGCCGAACTGGGTGGTGGCCAGAAACGTCTGTAGCGTCCACTGATCCTGCTGGTCGCCGCCGGGAGTGCCGAAGGCCAGGAACGGCCAGCCGTCGCGCAGCACTATGGTCGGGCTCAGCGTCGTGCGGGGACGCTTGCCCGGCGCGAGCGAGTTCGGGTGTCCTTCGGTCAGCAACGCTGTCTGGCCGCGGGTGCCGAGTGCGAAACCCAGGCCGGGGATGACTGGCGAACTCTTGAGCCAGCCGCCGCTGGGGACGGCGACCACCATGTTGCCAACGCCGTCCACCACCGCGATGGTGCACGTGTTGCCGGCGCCGGCTCGTTTCGCGACCGAGCTGACGGTGGGCAGGCCGCTGCGAAGGTTCGTCATCCACGCGGGTTCGTCGGCCGGGGTCGGCGCCGGTTCGGCCCAGGGGATCCAGGACTCGCGGCCGTCCGGTCGGCCCGGTTGGGGATTCAGCGCTGAGTCCGAGGCGATCAGCGAACCGCGCAGCGCCGTGTAGTCCGGCGCCAGCAGCGCGTCCATCGGCACCTGGACGTGCCGTGGGTCGCCATACCAGGCCTCACGGTCGGCGAACGCGAGCTTCGCCGCCTCCACCCGGGTGTGCACGTAGTCGGCGCTGTTCAAGCCCATGCCCCGCAGGTCATGCCCCTCGAGGAGAGCGAGCTGTTGCAGGAAGGCCGGGCCCTGCGTCCACGGTCCGGGCTTGAAGACCGAAAGCCCGTGATAACTCAGCTCGTACGGCTCCTCCACCGTCGGCTGCCAGGCCGCGAGGTCGTCGGCGGACAGCAGGCCGTGGTGCCGCCGGCCGGTCGAGTCGAAAACTTTGGTGGTACGCAGGTAGCCGTCGATCGCCTCAGCGACGAAACCCTGATAGAACGCGGAGTGCGCGGCAGCGATCTGCGTCTCCCGCTCGCCCGAGGCGGCCTGTGCCTCGTGGACGATCCACTCCAGGGTGGCGGCCAACTCGCCGTTGTGCATCCTGGACCCGGCCGCTGGCGGCTCCCCGCCGGGCAGATAGACGCGCGCCGAGTCGGGCCACTCCTGCCGGAACAGCGGGGCCATGGCGGCGATCGTTTGGGCGGCGCTGGGCAACAAGGGATAGCCGCGTGAAGCATAGCCGATCGCCGGTTCGAGGACGGACGCCAGGGGCATGGTGCCGAACTCGGCAAGCAGCCGAAGCCAGGCCCCGAACGCTCCCGGTACGGAGGCCGGCAGCACCCCGGAGGCCGGGATGTGATCGAGGCCGAGCCCGGCGAACGCAGCGATGGTCGCAGCCTGGGGCATGGGGCCCTGGCCGCAGATGATCCGGACCGTGCCGGTGGACCGGGAATAGACGGCAATCGTGACATCGCCGCCCGGACCGTTCGAGTGCGGCTCCACCACCTGCAGGGCGAAGCCCGCGGCGACCGCCGCGTCGAACGCGTTGCCGCCCTGATCGAGGATCGCCGTTCCGACGCCGGCCGCGAGCCAGTGCGTCGACGCCACGCCCGCCGAGGGGCCGCTCAACGCGGGTCGTAGCACCGTCACGACTGATCGCCCGGTAGGTAGGTGAACTCGAGTTCGAGCCCATTGACCTCGTACGCGTAGAAGCTCTGGATGCCGTCATCGTCGACCACGATGTCGGTCGGCTGCTCGTCGAGCGCAAACCAGAACCGGCCGGACTTGTACAGGTCGATCCAGCGTTGCCGGGTGGTGACCAACTCGTCCGGGTCGTGTACGCGGAAGCAGAAGTGCTGGAACTGCACCGCGCTCTGCCCTGGGTCGGCCGCCTGCCCAGGCCGCTCGAACAGGTGGATGCGCACCTCGCCGACCACCATCTCGGTCAACGTGCGGATGCCCGGCAGCCGGCTGCGGGTCAGTTCGGAGAACCGGTCGAGGACCCACACCTGCTCGCAGCCGAGGAACTCGGAATACCAGCGGACGCTGTTGTCGAGGTCGTTCGTCTGCACCCCGACGTGATGAAAACGCGGTGCGAGGGCCGATGGTGACACTGTCATGACTGATCACTCCGGACGCGGATGCGGCGAGGATTCTCAGTTCATGGTCACCCGATTACGCCGTCCGGAGGCTTCCCCGCTTTAGGGGACAGCCAGGATCGCGTCGAGGTCACGTACGGCGTAGCGGTGGTGCTCCCACTCCTCCTCGAGGATCGTGTGCAGGCAGGCGAGGGTGGTCTGTTCGTGCGCGGGACGCCACGGATCGGTGTGGGGTTCGCCGAGCGTGCCGGGGACGACGGCGGCGAGGAAGTCGCGCACCATCGCGACGCGACCGGCCCGGACCTCTAGCACCTCGGCGTACGTCGGGGTGGCCGTGGCGAACACCGACATGTCCAAGCAGCCCTTGTCGGCGCCCCGGTGCGGCAGCCCGAGGGGGTGGAACGGCTGATCCAGCTCCAGCACCGTCTTGCGCAGCCATACGTCGGTGGCGAGCACCAGGTGACGCAGCGTCTGCGCGAATGACCACTCGCCGTCCACCGATACCTCCGCCGTGCCGGGCGGCATGGCCGCGACCCGGTCGAGCGTGCCGGCCCAGACCCGCTCGAGCGAGGCCCAGGCCGCCCGCAAACCGTCCGGGTCGGTGGCGCGACGGTCAGCCCGGCCGGGGAAGCGTCGGTTGAGCTCGGCCTCGACCAGCGGCACCACGTCGACACCGTTGACGCTCAGCGAGCCGCCCTCGAAGAGCCACGGCGACTCGATCTCCATTCCGGACACCTCGACCCCGCGCAGTACGGCGCTGGAGAGATCGGTGCCGACGAACCGGGCACCGGCCAGGTCGATTTCATCGAACTCGATGGCTGCCATACCTGTGCTCCTCGTCGAGCGAGCGGATCAGCCGGATTATGTCAAGGCCGGCCGGTCCAGCTCAGCAGCGATCTCGTCGAGTACCTCCTCACGACCCGGGAACGGCTCGTCCGGGCGGGGCCACTGCACAACGACGTCGGTGATGCCCACCTCGGCGAAGCGTCCAGCCGCGTCGAAGAACGCCTCCTTGGAAGCAAGGACCCCACTCACGGTAGGACCGGTGACCAGCAGGCGGGACACGCCGGCCGGGTCGCGTCCGACCTCGGCGCACGCCTGCTCGAACGCCTCCACCTGGCGGCGAAGCACCGGCAGGGCTTCGTCGTAGGGTGCAGCCGCAAAACGGTTGGGCTCGCCGGTGGTCACCCAGAAGGAGCCGTACCGGGCTGCGAGCCGCATGCCCCGCGGCCCGGACGCGGCGACGGCGAACGGGACACGTGGCTGCCGTCGACACAGCGGCTGGGAGTGGACCTCGTCGGCCAGGTAGTACTCGCCGTCGAACGAGGTGACCGGCTGGGTGAGAAGCAGATCGGTGAGCTGGACGTATTCCTCGAACCGGGCAGTGCGTTCGCGCTTGGTCCACTGCCTCCGGCGGGTCATCTGCGAGTCGAAGCCCTCGGCGCCGGCGCCGAGCCCGAGGACGAGCCGCCCGTTGGAGATGTCGTCGATGGCGGTGATGTCCTTGACGAGGTGCACCGGGTGTCGCAGGTTCGGTGAGGCGACCAGGACCCCGATCTCGATCCGTTGGGTCTCCATCGCGGCTGCGGTCAGCGTTGGGACGGCGGTGAACCACTCTTTGGCGCGGAAGGCGCGCCAGTTCAGATGGTCGTAGGTCCAGGCGTGGTCGAACCCCATCTGCTCGGCCCGGCGCCACTTGTGGCGGGCGGTCTGCCACCGGTCTTCGGGGACGATCATGATGCCGAATCTCACGCGTCCTCCTTGCCCGGCTCGATGTTGAAGTTGTAGCGGAAAAGGTTGTTCGGATCAACGCGCCGTTTCAGCGCGACCAGACGCTGCCACCGATCGCCGTACGCGGTGCGGACCCCGTCCGATCCTTCGTCGTTCAGAAAGTTCACGTACCGCCCTACCGAATGCGGTGCCATGGCTGCGCTGAAGTTGCGGACCCACGCCACATGTCGCTCCCGGTCGTCTCCTTCCGGCTCCCAGGCGCCGAAGATGTTGATGTTGTGTCCGGCGTGGCGCGAGCCGAACGCGCTCCCGCCTTCGGGCAGCCGGCTGACGGCTCCACCGAGGTGATAGATCGGCACGGCGGCCAACGGAGAGGTGATCTGCGAGGCGTGCTCGACGATGACGTCGATGACCGGGTCGGTGAGGGGGCCGAGGTCCACCGACCGCCAGTAGTAGTGCTTTCCGGGCGGCGAGGTCTGGTCGACCGCCTGCTGGAAGTCGACGTAGGGCTTTGGCGCGACGGTGTCGAGCACAGGCCGGCCCAGGGCTCGCAGGCCACGGACGTACGTCTCGCCCGCATCGAGGCTGCCGGACCAGCATACGTTGATCGCCACCACTGGGGTGCCGTGCAGCTTCGCGGGAATGGCGGCTACCGCTGGGGCGAGCCGCAGGTTGAGGATCGTGCCGAAGGCCTCCGGGGCGTCCGCGATCAGCTCCCGGTAACGTGGCAGGACGGCGGGGGCGTCGGCCAGCGGATAGACGATCATTCCGGCCAGGACGGTCGGACCCACCTCGTGTAGCCGGAAACCGAACCGCACCACGGCCCCGAAGTTGCCGCCGCCACCGCGCAACCCCCACAGGAATTCCGGATGCTTCGTGGCGTCGACCGAGACGATGCTCCCGTCCGCAGTCACCACCTCGGCCTCGACCAGGTTGTCCGCGGTGAGACCGCACCGACGCATCAGATGCCCGATCCCACCGCCGAGCGTCAGCCCGCCGACGCCGGTCTCGCTGACGATCCCGCCGGTCACCGCGAGGCCGTGGGCCTGGGTGGCGCGGTCGACGTCCTGCCACAGCGCCCCGCCCTGTACGTGGGCCAGCCGGCGCTGCGGATCCACCCGGACCATGCGCATTCTGGACAGGTCGAGCACGATGCCGTCGTCACAGAGCCCGTGACCGGCCACGCTGTGCCCGCCGCCGCGCACTGCGATGGGCAGTTCCCGCTCCGCAGCGAAGGCGACCGCGGTCGCGACGTCGTCCGGGCCGGCGCAGCGGGCGATCAATGCGGGGTAGCGGTCGATGTCACCGTTCCACACCGTCCGGGCCTGGTCGTAGCTCAGGTCCGCTGGGGTGATTAGGTCACCGCGCAACGAGTCAGCCAGCTTGTCCGTACCGCTGATCGTCGAGTCGTTCAAGACCGGCCTCCGGTACCGTCGTGGGCGGGTGGATCGATGACGCCACATCTCGTAGTGTCGCGGTGAGGACCATGGTCGGGTCGGGAACGGCGTGCAGGGCGGCCCGGCACTCGTCGAGCAGCCGGAACACGAGCATCGAGTGTCCGCCGAGTTCGCCGAAGGTGTCCAGCACGCTGATCGGTGACGTGTTCAGGATCCGACGATAGATGTCGATTAGGGCCTTCTCGTACGCGTCGGCGGCCGGCACGACACGGCGTTCGCGTTCGGTCAGCTCCTGCCAGACGGCGACCAGCCGCGCCTGGTCGATCTTGCCGTTCACCGTCGCCGGAAGGCGCTCGACCGGAACGAGCCGTTCGGGTCGCATGTGGGTGGGCAGCAGCGTCGCCGCGTACTCACCGATCGCCGTGAGATCCATCTCGGAGGTCTGCGTTCGGCCGGCCGGCACGACGAAGGCGAGCAGGCGAACGGGCTCGCCGTGTACGACGACCGCGCAGTCACCGACCGCGGGATGCGCGGCCAGGACCGTCTCGATCTCGCAGGGCTCGATCCGCATCCCGCGGATCTTGACCTGCCGGTCGATCCGGCCGAGGTGTTCCAGCGCGCCGTCGGGGCGGTAACGGCAGAGGTCACCGGTGCGGTACATACGCGATCCTGGCGGGCCGTAAGGGTCGGCGACGAACCGTTCGGCGGTACGGGCCGGCGCCCGCCAGTAACCCTGGGCGAGGCCGACCTGACCGCTGATGTACGCCTCCCCGGGCGCGCCGATCGGCACGATCCCCAGGCTCGCGTCCAGCACGGTCACTCGGAAGTTGTCCGCCGGCCGGCCGACCGGGACAACCGGGCCGTCCGCAGCCCGGGCGACGGTGTTGTCAGTGACCGGGCCGGCCTCGGTGGGGCCGAAGGCGTTGATCAGGACACTCGACGGCAGGCGGGCGTAGAACGTCTCCCGGATCCGCGGGTTCATCGGCTCACCACCGCACAGCATCCACCGGAGCGCACCGGCCCTCGCCGACGACACCTCTTCCAGGAACGCGGTCAGCATCGTCGGAACGAGGAAGATCTGCGACGCGCAGTACGTCTCGGTCAGCCGGGCGAGGTGTCGGGGATCGCGCTCGGCGCCCGGCCGGCAGATCACTGTGCGAGCACCCTGATACAGCGGCCAGAAGATCTCCCAGATCGAGATGTCGAATCCCGGCGACGCCTTGTACAGCGCCGTGCCGTGTTCGTCGAATGGGTACTGGCCCTGCATCCAGAAGATGTTGGCGAGAGCTGCGGCGGTGGTGGTGGCGACGCCCTTGGGGCGACCGGTCGTCCCCGAGGTGTAGAGGATGTGGACGATCGCCTCGGGTCCGCCGTCAACCATGAGGTTCGTCGTAGGACGGCCGGCCCACGGCGGGTCGCTGGCACCGAGTTCGTGGATCTCCCAGGCGCCGTCCGGAACCCGGTCGCGGCAGGCGTGGTCGGTGAGCAGATGGTCGGCTGCCGCATCGTCGAGCATCCACGCGACACGTTCGCCGGGCAGGTCGGCGTCGATCGGCACATAGGTGGCGCCGGTCTTCGTAGCGGCGTAGATCGCGACGATCTGGTCGATCCCACGTTCCAGGCAGACGGCGATGCGGATGCCCGGCGCGGCGCCCCGCTCGCGCAGGTGGTGCGCCAGCCGGTTCGACCGCTCGTTCAGCTCCCGGTAGCTGACGGTGGCGCCGTGCTCGTCGAGCAGCGCTACCGTGTCTGGGCTGCGTTCCGCCTGCTCCTCGAAGGGTTCCGCCATCGTGCGGTAGGGGCTTTTCGGCACACGGTACGGGTTGAGCCGGCGCAGGATCAGGTCACGTTCGTCGTCGTCGACCAGGCAGTGGGTGCGCATCGGGACGTCCGGCGCGCCGGCGAAGCCGGTCAGCAACGCCGAGAACGCGTGTGCCCAGGCCCGTGCGGTCGGGATGTCGGCCGAATCCGTCGAGCTCTTGACGTACAGGTGTCGGTCGTCGTCCGAGATTCTGATGGTCACCGGCGGATCGTTGTCGGCGCCCGTGTCCGGGCCGGCCTGTCGCAGCGCCGTACGGAAACTGTCGTGCAAGGCGACGGCCGCCGGGACGACGGCCTCGCGGCAGCCGTGCACCACCCGGACCTGCACGTTCGTGCCCGCGCGTGGCAGGCGGGCAGCCAGCACCCCAGCGCCAATCGACAACGCGGTGATGTCGTCGGCGCCAGCAGCCGCGGCCAGCGAACGCAGAGCGCTGATCAGGCCGGTCGGGAGCTGGGCGGTGGACTCGCTCATGCGGAACCCTCGAGCAGGGTACAGGCGTGAAAGCCCTGGGCCGGCGCTTGGGCGAGGTAGGTTTGCCCGGCCACGATGCCGGACTTCTCGTGGTAGTCGGCCAGATTGATCATCCAGTCGGTGTTACCGCAGTGCCCGTAGGCGGCAAGCGTCTCGGCGTAGTGCAGCCGGTCCGGCGGCAGACCCGCCGCAGCGGCGTTGAACAGCATCAGCGGCTGGTACAGGTTGGCGGTGAACACCTTCGTGATCTGTTCTAAGCGCCGTCCGCTTGCGGCAAGGACAGCGGTTAGCGCCTTGTCCGCGACCTCCTTGCGACTGAGGATCGAGTCGTGGCCGCGCAGCCCGTCCTTGTCCACGTGGATCGAGGACGAGACGAGCCGGACGAGCCCCGGTGCGCCTCGCGTCAACACGCAGCTCGCCGCGCCGTCACTGAACAGCGCGTAGTCGCGTACCCGATCGCGGTCGTCCGGGGTGAAGTCCAGGGCGACCACGAGAACGTTGTGCACACCCGGGTCGGCGAACAGTTGCCGGCCGTGTCGCAGCGCGGTTTGCGAACTGCAACAACGTTGGAAAGACAATAGGTGCGGCACACAGCCGATCAACCCGACGGCGTCGATGACCCGGATCGCGAAGTCGTGCGGCAGCCGGGCTAGGGTCGGATCGCTGGTCGCGAACACGATGTGGCTCACCGCCGAGGGCGACACCCCGGCGTCGCGCAGGGTGCGGTGGACGGCGTCAACGACGTATGGCAACACCGGGCCCGGCATCCTCCGGTAGGTTCCGCACCCCATCGCAGCGAAGTCGGTCTTGGGGGAGACGGACTGCCAGAGGGAGTCGAAGCCCGGGATGTCTGCGGGTTTGCACTCCAGCTCGCCCACGACGTACGCGAACGAGCCGATGCCGATGTCGTCTTGGTCCATAGCCATGGTCACCTTCGATCGTCCTGGGTAGGCGTCATGTCTGCGGCTGCGCGACCTTGCTCGCGTCGATCTCCCGGAGCACGGCGACGATGCCGTCCACGTCGACCATCCTGGGGACCCACTCCGGGCGGAGGGTGACCGTGTCGTTCGTGTGTTCCTTGATGTAGTTCAATATCACCACGATCATGTTGAGTGAGCTGATCCCCAGTTCGTCGCGGGTCTGCGCCCGGAGCACCTGCTCGGCGGTGACGTCCTTGGCGACAGGCTGGGTCGCGAGGAACTCGGCAAACTTGAGGCGGTAGCCGTCGTCGGTGCCCATCAGGACTCGACCTTGGGGAAGGGGAAGCCGTTCAGGTTGTTCTGGAGGATCCGATTGTGGCCCCACCGGTCCTCGCCGGAGACCAGGACGCTGCCGTGGTAGTCGAGGCTGATCGCGTCACCGAACCCGCTGAGGCTGTCGATGTGCTCGTAGACCCTGACCGAGGGGGAGACGTAGCGGGTGGCGAGCCCGAGGCGTTTGGTGTCGCTGATGTTGGGCAGCGACCCGTGGATGCACTTGGCGAGAAAGATGACGAACTGGCCCGGCTTCATCGGCATGTTGACGATGGTGGCGGCGTCCGGGTCCCAGTCCTTGTCGAGCTTCAGCTCCGAGTAGTCGTAGCCGAAGAAGTCGTGCGACTTGCTCTCCACGTTGCGCGACATGGGCTTGGTCTCGTCGTAGTACCACTTCTTGTGGCTGCCCGGGATGAATCGCAGGCAGCCGTGCTCCTCGTCGGCCTCGGAGAAGGCCGTCCACACAGTGAGCTCTTGCGTGGCGGCGGTGCTCTCCTCGGTGTACCGCAGCGAGGGGTAGGCGACCGTCCCGGACTCGAAGACGGTGAACGCCTCCACCTGATGCCAGCCGGTGCCGGCCTCACCCGGCTGCTTCTCGAAGATGTTGGTCTTCCAGCAGATGATGTCGCTGCCCATCAGGCTGCGCAGCTTGTGCACGATCGTTGGGTGCGCGATGTGCTCCGAGAGTGTGTTGCAGTCCAGATGACGGTCATAGTTGATGATGTTGGAGTCGTGAGGCTTGTTGGCCGAAGTGACCATTTCGATCATGGCCTGACCCCAGAGGACCGGTGCCTGTTCTTCGGGGTAGAGGTCGAACGGTCCAATGAAGCCGTTCTCCTGGAAGGACCGCACCTGCTCGGCCGTCAGACCCTTGATCTCGGTGCCGGTTACGCTCTCAGCCATTCCTACGTCCTCTCCGGAGTCGGTTTTAGCCCAACGTAGGCGTCCCCGCCCGAGGCGTCTTGTCACCGGAACCGGTGTCCGCCGATGCCCCGCAGCTGATGGCAGGCTCCCGGCATGCCTAGGTTCCTTGTGTTCTCGGTCGGATTGCTGACCTCGGTTCTCGGGTCGGCGTTCACCAGCCTGGCGATGGGCGTCTGGGTGTTCCATGACACCGGGTCGGCCACGCAGTACAGCCTCACGCTTCTCATGAGTCTGCTGCCCGGAGTGATCTTCGGGCCTCTCGCCGGCGCGCTGGTGGACCGCTGGAGCCGGCGGGCCCTGCTGATCGTCAGCGAGGTGGCGTCGGCCGTACCGGTTCTCGTGCTGGCCCTGCTCCACTCCGCCAGTGCGCTGCAGCCGTGGCATGTGTTCGTCTTCGTGGGTATCCAGTCGCTGATCCGTGCGGTCCAGCTGCCGGCTCTGAGCGCCAGCATCGTACTACTCGCGCCACCCGAGCAGGTGGCACGCGCCAACGGCGTGGTCATGCTCGCCCATGCGCTCGGCAACACGGTCGGTTTCGCCGCCGGTGGTGTCCTCTACTTGTTGATCGACCTCAACGGCGTGCTGTCCGTGGACTTCGCGACGTTCGTGTTCAACACGGTGATTCTCGCGTTCATCCGGATCCCGCGCCCGCCCCGCAGCGAGGCCGGCCAGACGCCGTCCGGCGGACTGATCGCCGAGATCCGGGCGGGCTGGCGCATAGTTGCCACCCGGAACACCCTGGTGACCATTCTGCTGTTCAGCGCGGCGCTCAACGTCAGCCTCGGGTACGCCGACGCGGTCCTCACCCCGCTGGTGCTCTCGTTCGCCTCCGCAGCGAGCCTGGGCATCGTGATCGCATGCATGGGGGTCGGCGCGGTGGCCGGCAGCCTGGCACTCGCGACCTGGGGCGGCCCCCGCCGCCGGATCATCGGGCTCGCCGGCTTTGCGATACCCCTCGGGTTGTTCCTGTGCCTCGGTGCACTACGGCCAAGCATTTCGCTGATCATGGTCGCCGCCTTCGGCTTCACGTTCTGCTTCACCATCGTGGACGGCACGAGCCGTAACATCCTGCAGGTCGAGGTCGAGCCGGATATTCAGGGCCGGGTCTTCGCCACCTACAACATGGTCGGCGGCCTGGTGCTCGCCTCGTCGTATCTGATGGCCGGTCCGGTCGCAGACCGGCTCTTCGAGCCGTTGCTGTTGGCGGACGGCCCCCTCGCCGGGTCCGTGGGCTCGGTCATCGGGGTCGGCCCGGGGCGGGGGATGGCCATGCTGATGCTGGTGATCGGGGTGGTCATGCTGATTACCGCAGTGGTGGCGTCTCGGCAGGCGAGCCTGCGCGGGCTTCCGGACAGACCGATCCGCAAAGCAGCCCAGCCCGTGTCCGAAAGCGTGCCCGCAGCGGCTCCGAGCAATATGGTCGGCTCATGACCGTTCACGAACTGTCCCGTGCCGACGCGCGGAGGATCGCGGTACGTGCTCAACTGCTCGATCGGCAACAGCCGACCGACCTTCTCGACGTGGTCCGCAAACTGACTCTGCTGCAGATCGACCCTACCGCGGCCGTGGCACCCAGCGCCGACCTGGTGGCCTGGAGCCGGCTGGGCAACTCGTACGCCCCGGCGCAGCTCGACGCTGCCCTGCAGGACCGCACGCTAGTCGAACTGCGAGCGATGATCCGGCCCGCGGAAGACATGCGCCTGTATCGCGCGGATATGGAGGAACGGTCCGGACGCGGCGAAAACAGCTTGTGGCGGGAAGCGCGGTGGGAATGGGTCAGGGTCAATGACGCCTTCCGGCGCGATATCCTCGCCCGGCTCACCGAGTCGGGGCCGATGGTCTCGCGGGACCTGCCCGACACCGCCGTACAACCCTGGGGATCCTCGGGGTGGACCAACAACCGCAACGTGTCGCAGATGCTGGAGTTCCTCGTGCAGCTGGGTGAGGTCGCGGTCGCCGGCCGGCAGGGCCGGCAGCGGCTGTGGGACCTGGCGGAACGGGTCTACCGCGACGACCCGGTGGTGCCGGCAGAGAAGGCGCGGCACATGCAGGACGAGCGGCGGCTGAAGTCGCTGGGCATCGCGCGGGCCCGCGGGCAGGAGTGCGCGGTCGAGCCGTGGGACGTGGGCGAGGCGGGTGAGCCGGCCGTCGTGGAGGGCACCCGCGGCCAGTGGCGGGTCGACCCGGCTGCATTGGGCCAGCCGTTCACCGGCCGGGCGGCGTTGCTGTCACCCTTCGACCGGTTGGTGCACGACCGTAAGCGTATGGCCGAGATTTTCGAATACGAGTACCAGCTGGAAATCTACAAGCCGGCCGCGCGCCGCCGCTGGGGCTACTACGCGCTGCCGATCCTCTACGGCGACCGGCTGGTGGGCAAGTTGGACGCGACCGCCGACCGCAAGGCAGGGGTGCTCAAGGTCGCCGCGATCCACCGGGACATAAATTTCACCATGGCGATGACCAGCGCGGTGGGCCAGGAGATCGAGAAGCTGAGCCAGTGGCTCGGCCTGGAGCTCAGGTGAGCTCGTCGCCGAACGCGAGGAGTTCCGGGTTGACGGTGCCCAGCCGGTTGTTGGAGATCGTCAGCCGTGCGGAGTAGAGGTCGCGCTGGTGGCGGCTGATCGAGAACCTGCCGGTCTCGGAGTTAGCCGGCCATCCGGCAGATTTCGACCGCGATCTGAGCGACCTGAACCGTGTCGAGCGACACCCGCACCTTCGGCACGTTGGCGCGCAGACCGAGCCCGGGGCCGCGCGGGTTTCGGGCGTAGTCGGTCGCGAACGTCGCGACCGCGTGCCCTGCCGCCCGGATGCGGTTGTGCATCCACGCCTGTACCGTGCCAAAACTAGATTCCGGCTGCTGACCTGCGGCTTTGAGGATTCGGTCAGGCTGCTCGGTGGTACTCGTTGATCACTCCGCTGAGGCGTCTTCGGCGGCGTATGGGCTTGTCGATGGGGATGACGACGGACGGATCATGGTTGGGTGGCCGCTGCTGACGCCCTTGGTGCGGCCGGTGGTCGTTGAAGTGGTCGACGTACTCGCCGACTACGGTCTGCGCGTGGCGCTCGTTGTAGATCAGCATGTGGTCGGTGCACTCGCTGCGGAGGCTGCGTCCCCAGCGTTCGATGAAGCAGTTGGCCTGTGGGGTCCGGGGTGGGGTCTTGACCACGGTGATGCCCTCAACGGTGAAGACATCATCGAAGGCGGTGGTGTACTTGGCGTCGCGGTCGCGGATGAGGAATCGGAACCGGTTGGCGCGCTCGCCGAGGTCGAAGGTGAGGTTGCGGGCCTGTTGGGTCACCCACTGCCCGGTGGGGTGCGCGGTCACACCGAGGAGGTGGACCCGCCGGGTGGCTACTTCCATGACGACCAGCGCGTAGAGGCGTCGTAGCAGGATCGTGTCGAGGTGGAAGAAGTCGATGGCCAGCAGGCCGGCGGCCTGGGTGCGCAGGAAGGACCGCCAGCTGGTGTCGGGCTGGCGAGGCGCGGGGCCGAGGCGTCGGTGGGTCAGGATCCGTCGGATCGTGCCGGCGCCGATCTGATGGCCGAGTCGTTGCAGTTCGCCTTGGATTCGGCGGTGTCCCCATCGCGGGTTCTCCCGGGCCAGCCGAAGTATGACGTCCCGGAGTTCGTCGCTGACGGGTGGGCGGCCGGGTCGGTTCGGGTAGGTCCAGCGGCGTCGTACCAGCCGGCGGTGCCAGGCCAGCAACGTGGCAGGGGTGACGATCCGATGTGCCCGTAGTCGACGCGGCAGCAGGCGAGCCAGGGCGGACAGGATCGCCCGGTCCGGCCACGACAGCCGCGGCCGGCCGCGGACCTGCCGACGGAGCACCGCTACCTCATGCCGCAGCGCGAGGACCTCGATCAGCAACGCTTTGTCGCTGCGGATCAACAATCCCAGACCGTTGAACAGGCGGATCATCCCCAGGTACAGCAACTGCGCGGCCATACCGACGATCATCAACCCAAGCCGAGAACTCCCAGCTCACAGCATGTGCGACGAGTTTTGGCACGGTACAGGTTGCCGCGAGGGATTCACCCCGTCCCAGCCCGAAGTCGGTGTACTCGGCGTCGAACTCCGCCGCCAGCAGAGCGAGTACCTGCTCTCGGGTCACGTCGGCTCCGCTGTATAGCCCGTATTCGTTCGCCAACGCGAGGTCCTTTCCTCGTCACGGCTGCAGGATCAACTGCGGCTTTCTGTGACAATCAACCTACTTGGTCGCGTCGACATTAGGTGGGCACGGCCGCCGGCAGGCGGGTGTCGCAGGGCGTCGGCTTACAGATTACAGACCGTGCGGCAAGTCTTGCCCCGCCACACCTGACTCACCTCAAATTGAAATACCTATCCAGAGTTGGCTTAGATCACATCATTCGCTAATTACCAGTCACGGTCGCGCAGCCATTCCTCAATGTCTCGATCGAGGGTCTGTTCATCGACGCCTTGAAGATTAGATGCTGCAATCCATTCGACAACTAGTTTCTCGAATTGAACGAAGGTGCTTTCGTCAACTCGACCGTGGATTGCCATGAAAGCCAATAGTCCCTGCGCTGCCGGCTTTTCCGCATCGCAAGATGGACATAGTACGATTATACGCTTGCACGGAAGATCTGGATCCGGCACTGTGGCTGTCAGATAAAGTTCACCAGAGCAGCGATGACATGCACTTGAAGTGTCGGCAACAATGATGGGCGACCGTGAATCGTTACTACGATAATTCGGCAAACTCATTCAATTCCTCCTGCGCCGAGGAGGACCTTGATTTCAGAGCGAAAATTGAGATCATTGCTTACTTGGAAGTTTGGGAAGGCTAGCTGCAAAGTTCCTCCAGGTTTTTGAAGATTCAACTGGATTGGCGCCTTGCCTGGGTGGGCAAGGATAATTTCCTTCAACTCGTTGACGAGTTGTGGACTGATTCGGTCCAGTCGAGTGCGCAAAATTACCGGAGGCTCTCCGCCGTCGGTGATAGACGAGACGTCGAGGACCGCTAGGTCTTGGGCGAAGACGCTGACACCGCCGTCACGCACGCTGACGTTCCCGGAGATCTTCACGACGCTGTCTTCAATCAAATACTGTCCGAGCAGTTCGTAGCTCTTGGGAAAGAAGAGTACCTCGATGCTACCGGTAAGGTCTTCGAGTTGTACGATTGCCCAGGAGGCGCCCTTCCCAGTGATCTTTCTCGTTACGCCGGAGATGAGTCCGGCGAGCACAACGGGCTTACGATCTGCGGTCTCCTCGTCAAGGATTGCGGTGATCGTGTGGTCACAGTTCGCTTTAAGAATGCGTTCAGCCCCTGCCAGTGGGTGGTCGGAGACATACAGTCCTAGCATGTCGCGTTCTAGCGCCAGCTTTTCCTTCTTCGGCCACTCCTTGCCAGAGCGAGCCATCGTGAAGCCAACGATTCCTTCGGCTCCACCTACTTCCTTCATTTCACCAAAGAGATCCATCCAGCCGATGGACTCTTTGCGCTTGGAGTCCATTACCGCGTCGATGGCCGCCTCATGGTTGTCGAGCAAGTCGCGTCGTGTGTCACCTAGCTCGTCGAATGCGCCAGCCTTGATGAGAGACTCGATCGTTCGCTTGTTGCATGCTGTCGCGTCTACCTTGATCAGGAAGTCCTCGAAGGAGGAGTAGCGCCCCTTCTTCTTTCGACCTTCGACGATGGCGTTGACGACGTTCGTTCCGACGTTGCGCACTGCGTTGAGGCCGAACCGAATGTCAGATTCGACGGGTGCGAACGGGCCTTTTGATGTGTTGACATCGGGCGTGAGAATTCTGATGCCCATGCTCCGGCACTCGGCCAGGTAGATGGCCATTGTCTCCTTCTTGTCGCCGACGGACGTCAGTAGTGCGGCCATGTACTCGGCGGGATAGTTGGCCTTCAGGTATGCTGTCCAGTAGGAGATCATTCCATAGCATGCGGTGTGAGCTTTGTTGAAGGCGTAGTCCGCGAATGGAACGAGGATGTCCCACAGGGTCTGGATGGCTTCGTCAGAGTATCTGTTGCTGCGCATTCCATCCCGGAAGGGGATGAACTCCTTGTCTAGAACCTCCTTCTTCTTTTTTCCCATAGCCTTGCGGAGCATGTCGGCGCGGCCGAGGCTGTATCCGGCGAGCTTCTGCGCGGCGCGCTGCACCTGCTCCTGATAGATGATCAGGCCGTAAGTGGGGCCGAGGATTTCGTCGAGGGCGTCTGCCAGTTCGGGATGGATCGGAGTGATCTCTTGCTGTCCGTTCTTCCGCAACGCATAATTGGTGTGCGAGTTGGCTCCCATTGGGCCGGGGCGGTAGAGAGCCAAGGCTGCGGAGATGTCCTCGAAGTTGTCGGGCTTCATCAGCCGCAGCAGTTGCCGCATTCCGCCGCCATCGAGCTGGAACACGCCTAGGGTGTCACCGCGCGAAAGTAGCTCGTACGTGGGCTTGTCGTCCAAGGGGAGACTTAGCAGGTCGATCTGTTGCCCAGTGGTGGCTTCGACGTTACGCAGCGCGTCATCGATGATGGTGAGGTTGCGAAGGCCGAGGAAGTCCATCTTCAGCAGGCCGAGTGACTCGCAGGTCGGATAGTCGAACTGGGTGATGATGGCACCGTCGGCATCACGCCTGACGAGGGGTACGTGATCGATCAGCGGCTCTGCGGACATGATCACACCGGCGGCATGTACGCCGAGTTGGCGCACAAGTCCCTCGATGCCCTTGGCGACGTCCATTACGCGGGCGACATCGGGTTCGGTCTCGACAAGCCTGCGCACCTCGGCAGCTTCGGCATGACGTGGGTGCTTCGGATCGAAGATGCCGGACAGTGGAATATCCTTACCCATCACTGCGGGCGGCATCGCCTTGCTGATCTTGTCGCCCAGAGCGTAGGGAAATCCCAGGACCCGGCAACTATCCTTGATTGCAGCTTTGGCCTTGATTGTGCCGAAGGTAGCAATCTGGGCGACCTTGTCGTCGCCCCATTTCTCGGTGACGTATCGGATCACCTCGCTGCGGCGGCGGTCGTCGAAGTCGATGTCGACGTCGGGCATCTGCACGCGTTCGGGATTTAGGAAGCGTTCAAAAATGAGGCCGTGCTGGATCGGATCTAGGTCCGTGATGCCGAGCGCGTAGGCCACGATGCTACCGGCCGCAGAACCACGACCAGGCCCTACCCGGATTCCCTGGTTCTTTGCCCATACGATGAAGTCGGCGACGACAAGGAAGTAGGCCGGGAATCCCATCTGAAGGATGATGTTGAGCTCATACTCGGCCTGGGCGCGCCGTCGTTCGTCATACCCAGTTGGCCAGCGGCGGTCCATGCCCGCCCAGACCTCCTTGCGGAACCATGACTCGAGCGTCTCGCCCTCCGGCACTGGGAACTTCGGGGCCAGATTGTAGAACTCGAACATGCCGGTCGGATCGACCTTTTCGGCCACCAGTAGTGTGTTGCGGCAGCCTTGCGCCCAGATGTCGGACGAGTCGACAGCATACATCTCCTCGGCAGTCTTGACATAGTAGCCGCCCCCCTCGAAGCGGAACCGCTTCGGGTCATCGAGCCGACTACCCGTCTGTACGGCCAGCAGCGCATCGTGCGCCTCGGCCTGCGACGCCTTCGTGTAATGAAGATCATTTGTGACCAGCGGAGGGATACCGAGCCGCTTGCCGATCTCTAGGAGGTCGTCGCGAACTCGGCGTTCGATGTCTAGTCCATGGTCCATCAACTCGAGGAAGAAGTTGTCCTTGCCGAATATGTCCTGGTAAGCGCCGGCGACTTTGATTGCTTCGTCGAATTGACCGAGCCGGATCCTGGTTTGTACTGAGCCGGAAGGGCAACCGGTGGTCGCCATGATCCCCTCGGCATTTTCTGCGATCAGATCCTGGTCCATCCGTGGCCACTTGACGTAGTGCCCCTCGATGGAAGCACGCGAATTCAGGCGGAAGAGGTTGTGTAGTCCGGTCATGTTCCTCGCCCACATGGTCATGTGGGTGATCGCACCACCACCAGAGACGTCGTCGCTCTTCTGCTCTGGCCGTCCCCACCGCACCCGCTGCTTGTGGAACCGGGACTCAGGCGCCACGTACGCCTCAACCCCGATGACCGGGGTGATACCCGTCGCCTTGGCTTGGTGAAAGAAGTCGTACGCGCCGTGCATGTTGCCGTGGTCGGTGACCGCCACCGCCGGCATCTCCAGTCGCTGTGCCTCTGCTAACAGCTCCTTCAGCCGTGCAGCTCCATCGAGCATCGAGTACTCGGAATGCACATGAAGATGGACAAACTGCTCGGCCACCAGTCCCCCTCGATCCACGTCCCAAACGACCCCTGCGCGGGCCTTCCTGACCCTAGCTCCCGGCTGGCAGAGGATCGAGTGGCAAGCCGGCGCGTCGGCGACTCCACCCTGCTCCGGCTTGCGGGGCAGCACAAGCGTCTGTAGTCCTACGGTCGACAGCTATGGCACCCACCCGCACTCACGCCACCGTCCGTCACGGTCCGACTACGGCAGGGTCGGCGCGAACGCGACTGGTCAGGCCCAGGTAGTTCGCCGACACGGTCGGCTGCAAACGTTCGCTACATGCTCCGGCTTGGCGCGCTGACTCCCTCACACGCATTCCCGAAACATCTGCTGCGGTGCGCTGCGGCTCGTGCGCAGATCGTCGTTGATCTTGCTATATAGTCATCAATCCAGCCAAGTGCCGCAGACGCACCTCTGTTGCTACCACTGGGTAGAGCCGATAGTCAACCTGGTGCTCTCCACTGCGGCTTGCCTGCTCCATAGCGAGACGAAGCCGGTCGACGTTGACGACGCCCAACTGTCCAAGCAGGAGGTCCGTGCGCAGGAACCGGCTTAGTAGGGGAAGGCAGTTCCGGTATACCCCAAGGTTCATGAGTCCTCCGAGGTTCTCTGATAGTCGGGGATTCACCACTTCATTAGACGCGCCGGCCCGATTAAGTCGATCCCGAAAGATTCGCTTTCGCCGTCGCCATTCTGGTGGAAGCCATTCGCCGAACCGTATTGCGGCTGGTGATGCCAGTGGTTCCACGGGCCAGACGCCGCGCTGGATGTAGAGAGGATTGTGACAGGCAAAGCCGGCCAATGTTACCTCGTTGATGATGGCTGCGGGGGCTATATCTGACTCTGCGGAAAGCAGCTCATCGCGTGCAGTCGCAGTTAGCCAGACAGGCAGAGTTAGGTCCTCTAAGTCGCCAGAAAAGTCTCGTTCTTCGGGTGGCAGTGCCAGCATCTCGTCACCGCCCGTACCACCGAAGGACACTTTGATACCCTCATCAACCATAAGGTCGATCAGGTGTCCGACTGCCTCGGAAAAACCTTCTTCGTCAAAATCTAGACTGTTGCCGGCTAGGATTGCGCTCCCCGCAGACAATGGTGGAAGTTCCATCGCCGGGGTAGTGATGTCAGATTTGAGATGCGCAAGTCTTGCCAGTTCGCGGCGCCGCCGGCGCTGCTGCTCTCCGGCAGCGCCGGCGACAAGGATAGCGGATCCAGCGATGGCCCCTGGATGAAGCCTGCCTAGTGTCAGTGCGACGTTAGCTGAATCCATTCCGCCGGAGAGAGTCAACCCGCATATCGCAGGTTCCAAAACCCTTTCTTGGATGATGGACTCGAGTAGCACGGTCAAGCCGTCGACAACGTCGGCTCCCTCGCGTATTGGTCGAGGCTCCGCATGCTGGGCGTCGTCGGGATACTCTATCCGAAAGTCGCCGTTTTGCAGATAGGCGGTCGAGCGTTCAGTCAGGTGAAAGATGTGTCGAAAGTGAGTTCTATTCGAGTATCGTTGGAAGTAGCTCAGTGTTCGCGCAACCATGTAGCGTATTACATCTTCTGGAGTGCATCCTCGCGCCAGGTCGGTCAGATTCCATGAACCGGTGAGAGTGTGATCGGTTGCCGTGAGGTAGACTGGCGCTACGTTATATACGCCGGACGAAGCGCGTACGCCCTGGTCTGGGCTAATTTCCAAGATGAAGCGATCGAGATGCCAATGCTTGGCGTCATCCAGAACTGCATGGTAATCTTCCGGGCTTACTTCTACAGTTCGACTTGGTCCGGCCCAGGGGTAGGTTACATCGACGTTGGCGCTGCGTTCACGGATGATGACAGCAGCCCGCACCCCTTCGGTGATGAGAGTTGATTCTAATGCTGGATGGGTTATCGGTTCGATCCAGTCATCTTCAGATTCCCAGCGTCTGGAGCTGGTCCAGACCCACCGCTTGGTGGGATTTTCACTTACGCGGAATCGAATCATGGAGGGCTTCTCCATCTCTTCAGGGTGAACGTCGGCCAGAAGTGCTGCGATTCTGGCCGACGTTCACGGTCGTCCTACTCGAATACGTCCTTAGTCTTGTGCGTGTCCGAACTGCCCCTCTTCTTCTTGTACTTCTGTCGAGAAGCAACTGATGGCACCACTAGTGTCTCTGGGCCGTCGAAGACTTTGTCCACCAGTGACAGTGATTGTGACATGCGCATCGTGAGATTCACCTCCTCCCCGCTACGAAAGGTACCATGCTCAACTTAGAGTGAAGCCGATCGATATCCAGCGTAGCCCCTCGACGGAGGGAGGTCGACCCCGCCAAGTGTTCCGGCGCCGTCGGTGCGACTCCCTGGAAGGTGGGGAGTCGCGTTGGCGCTTACGGCTATGCAGCCGACTTATCGGTTCGTTGGGCTGCGAGAAGGCATCCTGTGATAATTGCACCCAGGCCGACGATGGTCGTGGGCGTGAGTTGTTCGCGGAGAAATACGGTCCCGAAAATGACAGCAAAGGCGGGCGACAGGTAGAACGCCAACGCGGCTCGGGCTGGCCCGCTGCGGGCGATCAGGGTGTAGAACAGTACGAGGGTCATGCCGGTGCAGACGATACCGAGGAGCATCATAGCGGCCAGCACGCTGGTTTGAGGTAGTTGGACAGGCAGCGTCAAGCTGGCTGGTGCAATCATCGCTGTGCTCGTGACGAGCATTGCCGAGGTGGCTACGCCGAGCGGTGGGGCGTTCGCGTGGCGTCGGTGGATCATGATCGCGCCGGCGGCGTAACATAGCGCGGCCACCAGTACGAGAGTGCCGCCTAGGAGGGCGAGTCGGCCGCCGCGGAGGTCGACGCCGAAGAGCAAAATGAGTCCAACGAATCCGATGGCAACGCCAGTCGCACCCATCCATCCCTGCGGGCGTTCGTCTGGCGCATACCGGTAGGCGAGCATCGAAACGAACAACGGCTGCGCTCCGACCAGGATGCCTGCGATACCCGAGGGTACGTATTGCTGCCCGTACGTCAGTAGTAGAAGCGGGATGGTCGACTGCACTAGTACGGTCTCAATAATTTGTTTTGGTCGCCGCCAAATATCCGCTAGTGCACCGCTGCTGAGGGCTAAGGGTACCAAGAGGACGCAAGCGAGCAGAACTCGGCCGAGGACAACGACAGCGGGTGACAGCTCGCGTAGCGCAACGTCGATCAACGGGTAGACCGCCCCCCACAGGGCTGCGAGGAGGATGAGCTCGATCCAGGCCCTTCGGCTCACCGGCGACTCGCGAGTACAGCAATCAGCACACCCCTAGTTAAGCAGCACCTGACGGTAGAGCCTCTGGACGTAGTCGATGTCGGTCCACGGCATAAGGCCGACTAGCAGCTCACGCAGACGCCTGCGGTTGCGCTCGGACCCGGTGCGCCGGGCAAGGGTGTCGGCCTGGCTCGCTGCGTCGCAGGCTTGCTCAATCTGACCCATCTGCACGTACGCGACGGCCAGATCGATCAGGGTGCCGGACCGTTCGCGTACGAACGTGGGCGGTAGCAGCGTCAGCGCCTCGTAGAGCGCCCGAGTGGCTTCTCGTGGCTCACGCAACCGTGTCAGGCACCTGCCCTTCAGCCGTGCAGCATGACAGTCGGCGTTGTAGAACCCCAGCCACGCAGGAGCGCTTTCCGTGCTGACGCCGTCAAAGACCCGCTCCGCCTGCGCGAGCGAGGCAAGGCCGGGCCGGGGCTGGCCCAGGAATCCGTACGCCTCGCCAAGGGCTTCGCATAACCACGACCTGACTGCGGCGGGGGCGCCATGACCAGCTAAGCCCTGCGCGGTGTCGAGCACACTGAGCGCGGCCTTCCCGTCGCCGGCATGTAGGTGTGTGTAGCTGATCACACCAAGGCTGTATGCACGCAGTGCACGGTCGTTGGATTTCTCGGCCAGTGACGCAGCCAATCGACAGTAGCCCTCGGCCTGGTTGTACTTTTGTGCGTCGATCGCCAGCCAGCCGGCCAACTGGGCGGCATCACCTGCGGCGCGTAGCAACCGGCGATGGGCCGCACTGGTGGTCGTACGGTTACTTACCTCCAACATGGTCCGCAGATGCGTGGTCACCTCGGAGCTCACCCGGTGTGATCCTTCACGATAGTCTAGGTGCCGATAGGTGTCGGTTAGCACTTCGAAGTCCTCGATCACCGCCTCGGTGACCTTCGTGAGCCCCGCCGCGCCGGTTAAGCCAGCGGTCGGTGGCCGAGCCTGCGACGGCTCACGGTCGGCGGCGGCACCCCCGTGGCCTGCTGTGTCCAGATGGCTGTAGTCCTCGCCATCCAGCAGCTCACCTGCGTTGCAGCGGTAGAGGTAAGCCAGCTTGTTCAACGTGTCCAGTGATGGGGTACGGCCGGCCGGGCCGGGCCATATCTCCCAGTATGAAATTTGCTTCGCGGTTTTTGGGGCGTCCTCGTCCGGCCACAGCTCGTTCCATCGCTGGGCAGCCTCAGCCTGAGTCATCCCATGCGCCAGCCGGAAGGCTACCCGCGAGTTCAATCGATACCGCTCTCTCCACTGTGCGGCAATTTGTCGGTACGTGTACCCCTGGGCGCGAAGTTCCTCGGCCTCCTGTTGGTAGCTGCGTGCGGTCCTGGGCACCAGCGGCTCCTTGCCGTCGTCTGTCCTTAGTACCTGAACATACGGCGTGGTTGACCTCTGTGGAAGTCCTACCATGTTTCGCTCCCCGCATCGCGGGGAGTATCGCGCGAACGGATACCCCATCCTTCGTGGTCGACTAATCGCGTGATTGGAGGCACGGTTGGTCGTGACCGCCGAGCTCCTCGATGGATGGGACGTTTGGGCTGTGATTCCGCCACTATCAAAAACCGATCTTGATGACGCAGGGCGTCGGCCTGCGTCCCAGCTACGCAGCTGGGGCGACTCCCTGCCCTGCCCTGGTGGGCCGGTGCGCCTGCAAACTGGTGCCCAGTGACCGTCTACCACTCCGGTACTGGTCGGCGTTCGGTGTTGTCGTTGCCGGTTGATCGTCGGTTGTTGGCGGATGAGTTTTTCCTGATGGCGCATCACGACGTGTCGGGTCAGTTGCGGGTGACGGCGCGGATCGCCGGGTTCGGGGCGACGGCCGCGGTGTTGGCGGACCTGGTGGTGGCGGGGGTGTTGGTGGTGACGGCGTCGGGGCATTTGGCGTGTCCGGAACCGGGGGTGCGGCTGGTCGGGTTGGAGCGGCAGATCGTGGCCTGGGTGGCGGCTGAGCCGGGTCAGCCGGTTCCGGTGTGGTTGGACGTTCTCGCGGATGTGTCGGTGCCGGCGATCGGTCAGCGGTTGGCCGATGCGGGGGTGGTGCGGCCGGTGCGGGTGCGGCGGCTGGTGACGGTCCGGACGGTGTGGGAGCCGACGGACATGAATGTGGCGGCGTGGCCGTGGGCGCGGTTGTCGACCCGGATCGGTCGTGGTGACCGGTTGGACCAGTTCGACAGCGTTCTGGCGCGGTTGTGTGTCGCCGTTGGTGTCGAGGGCCGGTTCCTCGGCGGTGAGCCGCGGGCTCGGCAGCGTCTGGACCGGTTGTTGAGTCCGGTGCCGGCGCAGGTCGACGTCCTGTTGTGGGAGTTGTCGGCGGCGGTCGGTCGGGCTGTGTTGGGTGGCCGGACCTGACCACCGTCTGCCCTGTTCAGGCGTCTGCTCAGGCGCCCTGCCCGCTCTTTTCTCTGACCTGCCTCCGTCTCATCTCTGGTTCTTGTCTTTTCTTGGGGGTTCGTTGTGTCTGTTTCTCATGGTGTGCCGCGTCCGCGTCGGGGTGGTGTCGCCGCCGCGTTGGCCCGGTCGCGGCTGGGTGTGCCGCAGGTGGTGTTCTTTGTCCTGGCGGCTGCGGCGCCGATGACGGTGGTGGCGTCGGCGGTGCCGACGGCGTATGCGGTGACGGGCCTGTCGGGGGTGCCGGTCGCCTATACGGCGACCGCCGCCGTGATGGTGGTGTTCGCGGTCGGCTATGTCGCGATGTCGCGGCATGTGGTCAACGCCGGGTCGATGTACTCGTATGTCGCGCACGCTCTCGGCCCGGCGTGTGGTGTGGCGGCGGCGTTCGTGGCGGTGGTGGCCTACAACCTGATGCAGGTCGGCCTGTACGGGGCGTTCGGTGTCGTCGCGGCCGTGACGGTGTCGGCGGTGGCCGGTGTCGGCGTGTCGTGGTGGGTGTGGGCTCTCGGCGGCTGGCTGCTGGTCGCGGTGCTGGGGTTGGCGCGGGTCGACCTCAACGGCCGGGTTCTGGGTGTGCTGCTGGTCGCGGAGGTCACCGTGGTGGTGGTCTTCGACGCCGTGATGGCCACCCACCCCGCCGGCGGGGGGCTGTCGGTGCACGGGTTGGCGCCGGGGCATCTGGCGGTGCCGGGGATGGCGGCGATCCTGGTCGGTGGGATCGCCGGCTACGTCGGTGTCGAGGCCACCACGGTGCTCGCGGAGGAGACCCGTGACCCCCGGCGTACGGTCGCGCACGCCACCTACACCGCGATCGCGGTCACCGCGATCCTGTATGCGGGGTCGGCGTGGGCGATGCAGACCGCCGCCGGCCCCACCACGATTGTCGACGCCGCCGTCCGCCATGGGCCGGAGTTGATGTTCGTGCTGGTCGATGGCCACCTCCCACGCCTGATCGTCGACGTGGGTCGGCTGCTGCTGGTGACGAGCCTGTTCGCCGCTCTGTTGGCCTTCCACAACATGGTCGCCCGCTATTTGTTCGCGTTGGGCCGAGAACAGGTCCTTCCCGCCGCGCTGGGGCGGACCCACGGGCGGACCGGAGCGCCGAGACTCGGCTCGCTGGCCCAGACCGGCGTGGCAGGCCTGACCATCGCCGGCTACGCGCTGGCCGGCCTGGATCCGATCGTTCATCTGTTCTTCTGGCTGACCGTCACCGGCGGGCTCGGCGTGTTGATCCTGATGACCGCGACCAGCCTCGCCGTCCTCGCATACTTCCGCCACCACCGCCGGGGTGAGTCCCGCTGGTCGACCGCGGTCGCTCCCGGCGTCGCGCTCAACCTGCTGGTGTTCATCCTCGGCGGCACTCTCATCGGTTTCGGTGACCTTCTCAACGCCCCGCCCGGCTCGCCGGCCCGGTGGGCGCTGCCCGGCCTCTACGCCGCCGCCGTCACCGCCGGCCTGGTCTGGGCCGCTGTCCTGCACCGCACACGCCGTCACGTCTACGCCACGGTCGGCGCGGGTGCCGACGCCGCGACCCGCTCCACCACCCACCCGACCCCCGCCGCGCGTAAGGAGATCCGTCGGTGACCACCACCCCCACCACGACCGTGGTCCGTGTCGCCGAGCGCCACGACATCCCCGCACTCACCGCGACCCTGGTCGAGGCGTTCGTCGACACTCCGGACGCCGTCTGGCTCATCCCCGACCCGGCCGAACGCCGACGGATATACCAGCAACTGTGTCCTGCGATCCTCACCCACGCGATGACCTCGGGCACCGTGTACACCACCGGCGACCACGCCGGCGCCGCCGTCTGGCTGCCCCACACCACCGCCCACACCCCCGACCCCCACCACACCGCGCTGGTCACCCGAGCCGCCGGCCCGCACGCCGGACGGTTCACCCGCCTCGCCGCGCTCCTGCACGACCACGCCCCGCGCCGCCCCCACACCTACCTCGCATACCTCGGCGTCGCCCCCACCCGGCAGCGCCGGGGTGTCGGCACCGCCCTGCTCGCGCACCGGCACACCATCTGCGACACCGCCGGCACCCCCGTCCACCTCGTCGCCACCACCACCAACGCCCGACGCCTCTACCAACGGCATGGCTACTACGACACCACTCCGACGCCGGTGCACCTGCCCGACGGTGGACCACCTTTGTGGCCGATGTGGCGTCAACCTCAGACCCGCGGTGTCGGCTCCGGCCGGGAGTCGTGACGGCCGTGCCCGCCAGCGCCGTACGCAACCCGTTCGACCCATCCGGAGAGGCAAGCCCGGTCATGAGCGACACCGCGCCCACCGCGAGGCGGGGCATCGACACCTGCGTCCCGCAGTCCGCCCGGGTCTGGAATTACTGGCTCGGCGGCAAGGACAACTTCGCCGCCGACCGGGAGATCGGAGACCGGATCAGAGCGGCGAACCCGCACATCGCCGAGATCGCGCTGGCGCAACGCGCGTTCCTCGTCCGGGCCGTCACCCACCTCACCCACGCCGGTATCCGCCAGTTCCTCGACATCGGCACCGGCCTGCCCACCGCCGACAACACCCATCAGGTCGCCCAGACACTCGCACCCGAATCCCGCATCGTCTACGTCGACCACGACCCCCTCGTTCTCGCCCACGCCCGCGCCCTGCTCACCAGCACCGCGAACGGCGCCACCGACTACATCGACGCCGACCTGACCGACCCCGAATCGATCCTGTCCCAGGCCGCCCGCACCCTCGACTTCGACCGCCCCGTCGCCCTGATCCTGCTCGGCGTCACCGCCCACCTCACCGACGACACCCAGGCGTACGCCATCGTGCGCCGCCTCGTCGACGCCGTCCCCGCCGGCAGCTACCTCGCCCTGTGCGACGACACCAACGTCATCCACCCCGCGCCGATGGACGACATGGTCCGCCAGTGGAACGCCAGCGGCGAAAACCCTCGCGTCAACCGCACCCCCGACCTCATCGCCGGCTTCTTCCACGGACTCGAACTCCTGGAACCCGGCGTCGTCTCCGTCACCCGCTGGCGACCCGACACCACCCACATCGTCGACGTCGACGACTTCGGAGGAGTCGCCCGTAAACCCTGACCAACATCGACCACGCCACCGACGGACGGCGGATCCCCCGAGCAACCAACGGAGACCGGAACCACACCCACAACCACCCGAGACCCACCTAGCCCCCCACGCACCCTCGCCGAGGACGGAACACCACCCATGACCATCACACCCACCCACCCGCCCGCCCCAGCGCCGGCGTACCCGTCAGCGAGCCTCACGGCCGACGCCATCCTCGCCCTGCACACCCCCGACGACACGCTCATGTGCGCGCAGTGCCGCTTCGAGGGACGACTCACCCCACACCCCTGCACCCACCGTCGATGGGCCGACGCCGTCGACCGCTCCACACCCACCCGCGACACCCTCATCGTCCTTGGACTCCTCGGCCGGCCACCGCGGTTGGCCGGCACCGCGCCTACACCGGACCCGCCGACGGAAGGCACCCCGTGATGGCTGACGAAACTCCGCCTGATCAGCGCCGCCGTCACCGCCCCGGCCAGCAGCCGCCATCGGACCACCGACTGGTCACCTGCTCCCTCACCCTGGACACCCCTCGCGAGGAGGGACGATGAACCCCACCACCGGCAGACGGGGCATCCTCGCCGCGTGTCTGGCCGCCGCCGTACTCGTGGGCGTCGCCAGCGGGTGCGGGACCGACACCGAGGACCCGCGGCCCGACCCGACACCGCCGTATGACCAGATGCCCCAGAACCTGTGCAACCGGCTGCGGTCGGAGGACCTGTTCCGGCGATTCGGGCTCACCCTCGCTCCCGCCCGGGACCACCACACGACCTACAGCGTGGGACGGACCCACTGGTCGGCGTACTGCATCTTCGTCGCCCACGCCACCGACGGGCGTTTCACCACCAAACTCGGCTTCGAACCCGTCGGCGGAATACAGGTCCGGGTCTACGACGACGTGCCAGGCGCGGTCGAGGCGTACAACCAGGACGCCGCCCGCTACGTCGACCTGTGGAAGGACACCACACCCGGCACCACCACGGCCGACCTCACCGGCTGGTGGGAGGACAGCGGACTCTCGTTCGAAACCGTTGAAGACCTGGACGCGAGCAGCACCACGGGCGGCGGCCTCGGAGCCACCCAGATCGACATCACTCACCTCGTCCGCGACGAGAACCTGGTCGTGATGGCGTACGTGCAGGCGCTGACACCCACCGCGGAGACGGACACGGCGCTCGCATTCCTGCACGACCTCACCGACACGCTGACCGACCAGACAGCCAGACGCCTCGGCCGCTAGCCAGACGGCCCAACCCGACCGGACCGGGAGGCAACCCAACCGCACCCGGGCCACAGCCATGGACACAGCCCAGGTCGTGGGTGAGTTCATGACGGCAGGAAGACGACGACCTGTACCCGCAGGATCTCTGGAGTGGCCATCCGCGCTCGGCAGCACTCAGGCAGAAGACCGGTGCCGGCGGCATCAGCCCGACGCGCCGCCACCGCAGCGGCGGCCCACCAGCCCACCAGCCCGCCAGCCTCCGCCGCCGGTCACGCGGCCCGACCGACCGATACAGGGGGAGGACGTTTGACCGCAGTAATGGTGGACTACCACGGCCATTGCGAGCCGTTGCCCGACCCGGTCCGCGCCGCCGAGTTGTTCGCCGGTCAGGCTGAGTCGATCATGGCCCACGGTGGAACCGGCCAGACCATCTGGATCGGCCCCGGGGACGGGCCAGCTCAGCTGCGGATCGACGTCGACACGCGCGTCAACCGGGCAGCGGTGTGCTGGCTCCCGGACGGCACGCGGGGCATCGAGCGCGAACCCGTCGGCGCGATCACGGTTGTCGAATCGCCCGATTCCGGCCTGGTCACCGTGCCCGCCATCCTGGCCCGGGTCAGTGTCGCCGCCGCCGGCCGCGCCGTCGCCGAGTACACCGCCACGGGCCGCCGGCCCACCTGCCTCACCTGGCGGTCAGAGCACCAATGACCGGGGGTGATGCCGGGGAGGGGTCGGGGGCGGCGCGATCGACTCTTGCGGGAGATCGACATGGAGATGGTGCCGCGCCGCCCGAGCGCAGCATATCGGCAGGCTGCGTTGCGCACCTCGGGCTCACAACCGTTCGGGTCCACCAGTCCCGCCCGGTACGCGGGGCGTTGCGGCGGTGGTGGTGTCGAGACGGGTGGTCCCGCCGGTGTTTCGGCGCTGTGGGGACCGTCGCCTCCTTCGCGGTCAGGATCTGGGTTGCGGGACCCGCTACGGAAGGTGACATGTGTCGGCGGCCCGGGCGGGCTGGCGTCTGCCCGGGCCGGGGGAGTGTCGGCCGTCGTCGACACCTACTTCCGACACCGGTCCGGAGTCACGCTGCGGCACCCTGTCCCACGGGGGTGGGAGGCCCGGTCGGCGTGTGTGCCGTCCCGTGTTATGCCGCCTTGGGGCGGTTGCGGCGGGGGACGAGTCGGGTCGTCGCCGCCGCGGTGGTCTTCTTCAGTTCAGCGAGGACGGAGGTGTAGGTGTCGGCGGTCAGGTTGTAGGAGGAGTGGCCGAGGGTGTCCTGGATTTCCTTGATGGTTGCGCCGGTGGCGAGCATCAGGGTCGCGGCGATGTGGCGCATGTCGTGGAACCGGACGGGTGGTAGTCCGCTGCGTTCGACGAGGCGGTCGAACCGGTAGGCGACTGTTTCCGGGTGCCAGGGTTGGCCGTCGCGTTTGCGGACGAAGAAGACGTCGGTGTCGGCCCAGGCGTCGCCGGCGACGATCTTCCATCCCGCGCGGCGCGTCAGGTAGGTGCGCAGGCTGGTCACGGTTTCGTCGGCGAGGTCGACGACCCGGTCCCCGGCTGCCGACTTCACGCCCTTTTCGATGACCTGGTAGCCGACGCTGGTGCGCTGGCTGGTGATGGTGATCGCGGCGGCTTCCAGGTCGACGTCGTAGTCGTGCAGACCGCAGAGTTCTCCCCGTCGGGGGCCGCGGTGGATGGCCAGGTCGAACAGCGCGTACAGCTCGGGGTCGTCGGTTTCGGCGAGGTCGAGGAACTCGCCCACCTGCGCTGGTGTCCAGACCATGACCGGGCTGGGCCGCTGGCCGGTGCGGCGCCACCGGTTGACCGCCGCGTCCGTCCACAGGCGGGGCTTCGGTGGTTTTCCCGATCTGAGTTCGACCGACTCGGCCGGGTTCCGGTCGATCAGGCGGTGGTGGTAGAGACGGCGGGCGTCGTTGAGCGCCTTGCGCAGGGTCGCGAGGATCCGCTGTTGGCTGGCGTCGCCGACGGTCCGGGTTCCTTTGACCGCGTCGCGGACCTCTTTCACCGGGCTGGCCTTGGCGGTGAGGATTTCGGCGTTGCGGGACTCGATCGCGGTGAAGACCATCTCGATGTGCGCGGCGGTGAGGTCCTGCAGCGCGACCTGCCCGAGGTGGGGTGCCCAGTACTTGGTGATGTGGTCCTGGTAGCTGCGTCGGGTGGCGGGTTGCAGTTTCGTGCGGCCCTTGATCCATTCGGTGAGGTAGTCGCCGAGGGTGAGGCGGGTGTCGGCGGGTACGTCGGCGCGGACGCGTCGGGCCATGTCGTCGCGGTCGGGCAGCGGCTGGTGGGGTTTGACAGCGTGCAGCGTGTCGGCGATCTGCTGGCGCAGGGTCTCGTCGCGGCCGGCGAGGTCGAGCAGCGTCCGGGCGTGGTCGC
This sequence comes from Solwaraspora sp. WMMB762, assembly GCF_049179115.1. Taxonomy (NCBI): domain Bacteria; kingdom Bacillati; phylum Actinomycetota; class Actinomycetes; order Micromonosporales; family Micromonosporaceae; genus Solwaraspora; species Solwaraspora sp. WMMB762. The sequence goes on along the minus strand of NZ_JBMHMD010000001.1, from coordinate 4,086,309 downwards.
GTTCGTCGGCGGCGGTTTCGCGGGTGTCGAAGCCGCTGCGGCGTAGTTGCCGCCGCCTGCCTGCGGTGTCGAGGGGGAGTTCGAGCTGGTAGCGCCAGCTGCCGTGGTGGGGGTTCCAGCCGTTGCCGCGGCGCAGTTTGGGGCATTGGGCGCCGAGGCGTTTGCCGTTGTGTCGGCAGCTGCAGCGTTTGGTGATGGATCCGTCGGCCATGACGGGTGTCCTCCTTGCCGACGCCCCGGTGGGGAGCATCGGATTGTCGGGTGTCCGTTGGGTTGATCGACGCTCGGTTCGGCGGTGCGATCAAGTCGCGGGCGGCGGCGGGGGAGGGGCGTCGGTGGGGACGCCGAGGGCGGTCAGGATCGCGGTGACGGAAACCCGGTAGCGGGACCCGACCCGCAGGACGGGAACGGGGAGCCGGTCGGCGCGGGCGAGTTCGTAGGCGCTGCTGCGGGACATGCCGAAGATCGCGCCGGCGGTCGCGACGTCGGTGACGGCACCGAGTGCGCGGATGCGGTCGACGGTCCAGACCGGCGGGGGAGCCGGCTTGTCCGCGGCGGTGGCGGGGGATGCGTCGTTCATGATCTGTCCTTGTCGAACGGGGGGAAGGGGCCCGCCACCGTGGTGGTGGCGGGCCCTCTGCGGGTGGGTTGGGTCATGGTGAGGTGGTGCGGCGAAGGGGAAGGCGGGCGTCACCGAGACGCGGCCCTGGTCGGAGCCGGGGCGCCGGTTCGGGCGGTGTGGTCAGGGAGTCCGACTGGGCGGGTCGGGTGCGGCCCACCGGTGCGGGCACAGCAGCAGCCGTAGCGCGGCGGCCGCTTGGTGGGGGACGACGCCGTTGCCGAGGACCCGCAGCGCGCCGGTGCGCGGTATCGCGAGGGTCGGGTCGGTGACGTGGCCGTCGTTGAGGCCCATGAGCCATTCGACGAACGGCGGGGCCAGGACCGGTTTGTCGTGTCGGCCGGGTTGGGTGGGTTCGGGTACGCGGCGGCCGAGCAGCTGTTCCCAGCGGGCCACCGCTGGGGCGTAGGCGCCCCACCGGTCGGTGTCGGGTTGGCCCAGCCGGGCGACGGTGGTGCGCAGGTCGGCGCCGCCGTCGCCGTGTCGGCCGGGTCCGCGTGCGTCGGAGGCGCGGGGGGTGGGCAGGATCCGGTCCGGCACCCGTGCGGCCGCCGACGGCAGGGTGAGGTCGCCGCGTGATCCGCGCTGCCCCGGGCTGCCCTTGGTGCCGTCGGAGGCGCGTGGGGTGGGCAGCAGTATCTGTGACAGCGGTGGCCGCCACCCGGTCCCGGCCCGCCGGCCCGGGGTGCCGGTGTCGCTGGCCCTCGACGTCGGCAGCAACCTCGGGGCGGCGCCGGACTGTCGGTCGTTCCCGGCCTGCGGGGACGCGTCCGGCCCATGCGGCGTCGGGTGCGGAGTCGGTGGAAGGTGGTGGTGGCGGGTGCCGGCCGGTTCGACCAGGTCGGGTAGTCCGTACTGGTGGCCGGGGCCTTTGCCGTCACGGGCGCACGGGGTGGGCAGCGTCGGTGCCTCCTCGTTCGGTGGGTGTGGCCAGCAGGAACAGGCGGTCTCTGCGGTGGGGTGCGCCGATGTCGGACGCGCGTAGGCATAGCCAGCGCGTGTCGTACCCGATCTCGGCCAGGTCGGCGTGGACGACGTCGAGTCCTCGGCGGAGGAGGGCGGCGACGTTCTCCACGAAGACGAGCCGTGGTCGTAGTACGCGAACGGCGGCGGCGATGGTTGTCCACAGGCCGCTGTGGATACCGGTGATGCCGGCGCGTCGGCCGGCGTTGGAGATGTCCTGGCAGGGGAAGCCGGCGGTGACGATGTCGACGGGCGGGACGCGGGTCCAGTCGATGGTGCGGATGTCGCCGAGGTTCGGCACGTCGGGCCAGTGGCGGTTAAGGACGGTGGTGGCGTGGCGGTCGGTTTCGGCGTACCAGGTGAGGTGGCCGCCGAGCACCAGCTCGACGGCCAGGTCGAGTCCGCCGTAGCCGGTGCACAGCGACCCGATCCGCGCGGGGGTGGGTAGGTCACCGATCACCCCACCTCCCCACGGCCGTCCTGGCGGGGCGGGTCGTGGTGGGGGCAGGTCCACGGCCCGCAGCCCGGGACGTCGGGCTGAGGGCGTGGGCGCAGGACCACCTCGCCGAGCGGTACCCGTTGCCGGTGCAGGAAGAACTCCCCGCGCAGTGGACGACCCTGAGCGTTGGCCCGGGCGGAGCCGTTGCGGACCGCCGTGTCGAACGCGACCGCGTCTGCCCACTCCTGCGGGCTGTCGGCCTTCAGACGAGCCCAGAAACGGTCGTCGTGGAACGGGCATCCCACGCAGGACGACTTCGGGGTGTCGGCGTAGCCGTTGTCGGCCAGGAAGCGGAGGCAGTCGGTCCGCCGCCAGCCCAGGTCGAGCAGCGGGAACACGTTGCGCATGTAGGCGACGTCGCAATCGCGTGCCCGGCCGATCTCGTCCAGGCTGATCCCGATCGCCATCTCCGCCCGTACCCCGGCCGGCACGCGTGCGGGGTGCGGGTAGCCGAGCCGGCGCCGTACCTCCGCCTTGATGGGTTTGATCTTGTATTCGCTGGTGCACTGCCGGCGGGCCATGCCCCGTTGACCGTCCGGGCCGAGGGTGAACAGCGGCATGGAGGCGAACCGGTGGCCGGGGTCGAGCGCGTCGGCGCGGATGTCGCCAGCGGTCACCCGTATGACGTCGATCCCGGCCTGCCGGGCGATGCGGGTCAGCCGGTCCAGATGCCGGTAGACGGCTGCCGGTTCCCACGACGTGTCCGCGAACACGGCTGCGTCGAACCCGGGAATCCTGCCCTGGACGGCCAGGAGCAGCAGCGTCGTGCTCTGCACGCCGGCGCCGAGGGACAGGTAGCGGCGGGTGGCTGTGGTCACGCCACCACCCCGCTTCCCGGATCGTGGTGCGGGCGCTGGGGTTCGGCGGAACCCGCTGTGCTCTGTGGCTTGGCCAGGACGAGGACGTCCTCGTGGGCGATCAGGTGCATCGGCACCCCGGCCTGGCGGGCCTTACGCACGGCGGAGAGTTGGAAGAACGACGGTCGGGCGATCAGCCGCCCGCCGCGGACGGCGGCGAGCAGTGCCACGCACCGCTCGACCGGGACGAGCCCGGCGGCGACGCCGGCGCCGATGACCGCCGACGGCAGGTCGACCAGTTCGCCGCGTTTACGCCACGGCCGGGCGGTGACCACGACGATCCCGCCGGGCTTGAGCAGGGTGGCGCAGCCGGCGAGGATCTCGGTGAAGCCGTCGGCCAGGCCGGGGAGGTCCCGGTAGGCGAGGTTGCCCTTGTCGGTGCCGTCGTTGTAGGTGTTGTCGGACTTGTGTACGCCGGCGCCGGCCTGCGGGCGGACCAGGCCGTGCACGGTCGGCCCGTACGGCGGTGAGGTCACGACGAGGGACACCTGTCCGGCCAGCGCGGCCGGCAACAGGCTGGTGATGCGGGTGGCGTCACCACGCACGACCGACGCCCGCCCGGTCGCGCCGTGGCGGTGGGCGTGGACGACGTTGGCGTCGGCGATGTCGCTCCACCTGCTTTCGTACTCGACGCCGATGGCGTCCCGGCCGAGGCGGACGGCTTCGACGAGGGTGGTGCCGATGCCGCACATCGGGTCGAGCACGAGGTCGCCGGGCCGGGTGTAGGAGCGGACGGCGTGGGCGGCGATCGCGGGCAGCATCCGGGCGGGGTGTGTGACCGACTGGGGCACGTAGCGGCCGCGTCGTTGGACCGGGCCGGTCGACTGGGCGGTCGCCCACACCGACAGGCCCTGCGGCGACACCGCCGCCTTCTGGCCCCGACCCTGGCCCTGTCCCGGGTCCCGGCCGGCGTCGTCGCCGGTGTTGGTGGTGGGTTCAGGCACGCCGCTCACCGCCCTGTGCGACATCCCGCGAGGTCGTTGGGGTGGTGAAGACGAGCAGGTCGGCGTGGACCTTGACGTGGAGGACGAACTCCCGTGCGTGGGTGGCGCGGGCCAGGGACAGCAGTTCCTCGTCGGTGGCGTGGAACGTGAACCGGTCGCCGTCGGTGTCGGCGGCGACCGCGACGATGTGCTGCAGGTAGCCGAGCCCCGCGCCGGTGGCGGCGTCGACGACGTTGGTGAAGTCCTGCGGGGCCGCGGCGACGCCGGCGGGGGCACCGGCGACGAGGACCAGGCAGCCGCCGGGGCGCAGCAGCCGGCCGCAGGCGGTGAGCAGCCCGCCCAGCCGGGCCAGGTTCGCGGCGTCGTCGCGGGTGTGGAGGGGCCAGGTGGCGACGACGAGACTCGTACGCCCCGGACCGTCGCCGCCGTGCGGGGTGGTCGGGTCGTCGCCGGGTAGCGGGGCGGGGTCGGTGAGGTCGTCGCCGAACCACACCCCCGCCTCACCGGACCCGTCCAGGTCAGGACCGCCCGGGTCGGGGTGGTCGTCGGATGGCGGGGCCGGTGGTGGTGTCGATGGGCCGATGGTCAGCCTCGCCGGCCTGGTGAACCGGGCCGGCAGGTGGGGGCGTCCACCACGCTGGCAGGCCGTGGACAGCGTGTGGGTGTCGGTGAGGTCGACGACGGCGTCGCCGGGCCGGCTGTAGGCGGCGACGAGCCGGTACGCCAACCGGCGGGTGATGGTCGTGTGCTGGTCGTCGCCGCCGCGGGCGGTGCGCCAGACGGTGATCGGCACCGGCGGGTCACCGGCGACCACATCGATCGGAGGGACGTTCGGGTTGCCGCCCGGGTGGGCGGGCTGCGGCGTGGAGTGCTCGCTCATGTGGTGTCGGCTCCGCGCCGCGCCGTGATGCGCTGACATCCCCGAACCGGCGTGTGTGGGCTGTGGCGAACATCCGCCGCGCTCACAGGCGCTCACAGGCGTCGACCAGATGGGTCGACCACCGGCCTCGGTCGCGCCGTGGCCCGTTGCCGGGGTGCGGCTCTGCGGGGCCGGTCTGCGGCGGTCCGGCCGGTCGGCCCTGGTGGTGGCCGGCGTTGCCGCGGATTGCCGGGGCGGCCCTGACTGCGGTGTGCGACGTGCGGGGGTGGTCGGGCGTTGCCAGCGGGACGGGGTGTGTCCGGTGGATCAGGTCTTTCCGGCAGGGGTGAGCTTCTGTCAGGGCGGTGCTGGTTCTGTCAGCGGGGTCGTGTCAGCGGGTGGCAGAGGACCGGCTGCTGTCACCGGCGGGGTGGCCGCTGACAGCGGCGGGGGTGACAGAGGACTGTGAGCGGGCCGTCGTGTCACAGGGCGTGGACGACCGGGGTTGGTGCGTGCCGCGGGTCGCGGACCGGAGTGGGCGGCAGTGGGTCGCGGTCGGTGTTTTCTGTCAGCGTGTCACAGGGCAGGTCAGGCCTCGGGTGACAGGCCGACGCCGCCGCCCGGGCCGTGGGCGTGGCGGTGGCAGGGGACGTCTGTCGCGGCGGTGGGCGGACGGGTGGCCGGGGCGGCGCTGTCAGTGGTGTGTGAGCCCGTTGTGGCGGAATCGGTGGCGCTGTTCGCTGCGGCGTGACCCGGCGGACGGCACCAGGTTCTGTTTCTGTCAGGGGAGTGTTGACATGAGTGTGTCCGACACGGGTTGGCCGACGTCGGCTCTTGACGCGGCGGGGGCCGCGTTCGCGGCGTTGACGTGTGAGCCGGATCCGCCGCTGGTTCTCGACTGCGCGGCGTTCGCCGCTGACACGGGTCTGCCGCGGCGGGTGATGCCGCTGTCCGAGGTGCGGGACTGGCTGCTGCGGCGCCCGCGTGCCTACACGGCGCGGGATGAGGTGTGGCGGGAGGTGGTCCGTCGGGCCCGGCTCGACGGGCCGCACTGGGTGGTGGGTGCGGTCGGGATGGCGTTGCCGGCGTTGCGGCGGTACGCCGCCGCCCTGTGCCGGGGCTACGACGGGGATCCGGCGGATGTGGACGCGGAGATCCTGACCGGGTTCCTGGCCGCGGTGCGCGACCGGGTGGACGTGGCCGGGCCGGCGCCGTACGCGGGCCTGGTCAGGGCGGCGTGGCGGGCGGGGCGGGATCTGCGGTTGCGGCAACGCGGGTACGTGCCGGTGGAGGACATCGACCAGGTGGTTCCGGGTCCGCGGGCGCCGCGGGTGCCCTACGGGCATCCGGACCTGCTGGTACGGCGGGCGGTGATCCTCGGCGTCGTCGACGCCCGGGACGAGCAGGCCTACATCGATGTGCGGCTCGGCCGCCGGGCGGTCGAGCCGATCGCCGCCGGGATGGGGGTCAGCGTGGACGCGCTGCGAATGCGGCTGACGCGTATCGACGGGCGCCTCGCCGAGGCGTTGGCGCACGGGCTGCTGAGCGGGGTGGCGTCGCCGGAGACGATGGCTCGGCTGCGTCGTCGCGGTCGACGCCGGCCCGGTCGTGGCCCGGTCGGGCGTCGCGGCACCGCCGAGGCGGCCGCCTGATTCCTCGTCTGCCGGCGGTGTGACGGCCGCGTCCGATGCGATGTCGCGTCGGGCGCGGCCGTCTTCCGTGTTCGGACGAGGCCGGACCCCTCGTGGCGGGGTGTCCAGGCTGGTCGGGTTGGAACGGGTCGGCCGGCGGGTGGTGGCCGGGGGCCGTGTGGCACCGGCCGATGGAGGAGGACGGCCCTGGTCGGTGTGAGGGGCCTGCGAGCGCGGCGGGTGTTCGCCGGGGCTCACAGCGGCCGGTTCGGGGGTGTGGGACCACTTAGGCCGTTACCGGCCGCCGGTCCCGCCCGCCGCCGGGCAGTTGTGAGCGGAGCGGACGCGATCCGTGTGCCTCGGGTGCCGCGCCGCCGATGCGCTGACACCACATCGATGACCGTGACCCACCCGTGAGGGAGGACGAGCTCCTCCCCGGGGCACACGGTTCGCCTGCTCCGTTCATCCGCGCCCGGCGGCGGTCCTGTCCCGGACCGCTGTCGAGTCGCCACGCCCCCCTTGTTGTGGGGGCGTGGCGGGAGGTGACCACGATGTCCCGCAACCCACACCACATTCCACGAGCCCGACTGTTCCGTCGCCGCGCGCTGCGCGTGGCCGTGCCGCTGGCCGCTGTCGGTCTCGCCCTCGTCGTCGCGGGTGCCGCGCACGCCGCTGACGGTGGCGTTGTCGCGCCGGAGGCGAACTCGCTGCCGGTGGTGATCGCCAACCTGCGGAACTGGATCATGGGGATCCTCGCCGCGGTCGCCACCCTGTTCCTGGTCCTGGCCGGCGTGTACTGGGCCACCGCCGGCGGTGACCCGTCGCAGGTCGAGCGGGCCAAGTTCGCCTTCCGTAACGCGTTGCTCGGTTACGGCCTGGCGGTGCTCGCCCCGGTCCTGCTGCAGGTCGTCCGAGGCGTCGTCGGGGGCTGAGCGCGGTGTTGCTGACAGGTCCCGTCCTCGACGCGATGATCGCCTGGTTGACCGAGGCGGTCCTGGCCTGCGTCGTCGCGGTCTTCGACGTCATCACCGGGGTGCTGCTGACCACACCGCAGGTCACCGCGATGCCGCAGGTGCGGGCCCTCACCGGCCGGTCGGTGTGGATCGTCGACTCGGTCTTCCTGATGGCGTTCGTCGCCGCCGGTGTCCTGATCATGGCCGCCGGCGGCGGCGAACAGTCCCGGTACACGGTCAAGGACCTGCTGCCCAGGCTGGTCGTCGGCTTCACCGCCGCGCACTTCTCCCAGCTCATCTGCGCCCAGCTGATCGACCTCGGCAACGCGGTGACCGGGGCGGTCAGCGACGGCGCCTACGACGGCGACGGCGCGCTCACCGCGATCCACACCCACCTCACCGCCGCCGCCGCGAACCACACCGTCCCGCTGCTGTTCCTGATCCTGGCCGCGGTCATCGCCGCGCTGGCCGCGGCGACCGCGGTCCAGATGATCGGCCGGTTCGTGGCGCTGCTGGTGATGACCGCCGTCGCGCCACTGGCCCTGGCCTGCCACGCCCTGCCGCAGACCGACCCGGTGGCCCGCCTGTGGTGGCGTTCCTACACCGGCTGCCTGGCGATCCCCGTCGCGCAGGCGTTCCTGCTCACCGCGGGCGAGCAGATCCTGCTCGACCCGGCGGCGGCGCTGCCCGTGCCGGTCGACCCGGGCGGCACCGTCAACCTGCTCGTCGTGGTGGTGCTGCTGTGGACCACCGTCAAGATCCCCGGGCTGATGGCCCGCTGGGCCGGCCAGAGCAGCCGCGGCATGACCACCCTCGGCGCGGTCGTCGTGGTCCAGCAACTCGCCCGCGCCGTTCCCGGCCTGAACACCCTTCGAAGGAGTATCCGATGACCCGACCCGATCCCGACGAGGCGACCGTCACGGCGCGGATGCCCGCCGACGTCGACGCCCCCGACAAGGTCGCCTACGGGCTGACGTTCCACCAGCTGGCGATCGTCGCCGCCGCCGCGTTGATCTTCTACTGCCTGTGGCAGGCGCTGCACGGCGTCGTCGCGGCCCCCATCCTCGTCGCCGCCGGGATGCTGATCGGCGGGCTCGCCGCCGGGGTGGCGCTCGGCCGCCGCGACGGCCTGCCGCTGGACGTGTGGCTGGCGCACGCGGTCCGCCACACCCGCGCCCCCCGGTCGCTGTCCACCGCCTCCACCGGCGACGGCGCGGTCCCGGACTGGGTCGACGTCCCCCGGTCCCGGCGGCTGCCGCTACCGGCGCCGCTGCGGCTGCCCGCCGACGCCATCGACGACGACGGGCAGATCAGCCTCGGCGGCGCCCGGGCGACGATCGTCGGCACCGCCACCGTCAATCTGGCGCTGCGCACCCCCGGCGAGCAGGCGGCGTTGATCGACGGCTGGGGGCGGTGGCTCAACAGCCTCTCCGCCCCCGTCCAGATCGTCGTGTCCGCCCAGCCGGTCGACCTCGCCTCCCACAGCCGGGCCCTCGCCGCCGCCGCGCCCACCCAGCCGCACCCGCGGCTGACGGCGGCGTGCGCCGACCACGCCGCGTTCCTCGCAGACCTCGCCGTCCGCCGTGACCCGCTGCGCCGTCAGATCCTGGTCGTCAACCGCGCTCCCGGCGCGGAAGCCGGCCCCCACGCCGCGCGGCGCCGCGCCGACGACACCGTCCGCGCGTTGTCCGGCCTCGGGGTGACCCCCCGCGTCCTGGACGGTGCGGCCGTCACCGCCGCCCTCACCGCCGCCGCGGACCCCTACCGGCCGCCGCGTCCCGGCGGGCTGGCCGCGCCCGACACCGTGATCACCACCGCCCCCACATCGGCCCGCCGCAACCGGAGGACATCATGACGATCATCCGCAACCGCCGCCGCACGGACGGCGGCCCCACCGGCGCGGCCGCGGTGGCGTCGACGGTCGCCCCCGCCGCCGTCGAGGTCACACCCCGCTGGCTGCGCGTCGGCGACGGATACACCGCCACCCTGGCGGTGACCGGCTACCCGGCCGAGGTCGGCCCCGCCTGGCTGGAACCGCTGCTGTCCTGGCCCGGCCGGCTCGACCTCGCCCTGCACATCGAACCGCTGCCCGCGCCGGTCGCCGCCACCCGGCTCCGCGGCCAGCAGGCCCGTTACGAATCGTCCCGACGGGCCGACGCCGACCGCGGCAAACTCGCCGACCCCTACACCGACGCCGCCGCGGCCGCCGCCGCCGACCTCGCCGACCGGCTCGCCCGCGGCGCCGCGAAACTGTTCCGCGTCGGCCTGTACCTCACCGTCCACGCCCGCAGCGAAACCGAACTCGCCACCGCCTGCGCCCAGGTCCGCGCGGCCGCCGCGTCCACCCTCATCGACGTACAACCCGCGACCTGGCGGCACCTCGCCGGCTGGACCACCACCCTGCCCCTCGCGACGGACGGGCTGCGGATGCCACGCACCATGGACACCGCCGCGCTGGCCGCCGCGTTCCCCCTGTCCAGCCCCGACCTTCCCGCCCCGCTACCCGGCGCACCGGCCACCACCGGCGGCGTCCTCTACGGCGTCAACCCCGCCAGCGCCGGCATCGTCTGGTGGGACCGCTGGACCCAGGAAAACCACAACTCGATCATCCTGGCCCGCTCCGGCGCCGGGAAGTCGTACTTCGTCAAACTGGAAATCCTGCGCAGCCTCTACCAGGGCGTCCAGGTCGCCGTCGTCGACCCCGAGGACGAATACCCGCGCCTCGCCGACGCCGTCGGCGGCAGCACCGTCCGACTCGGCCGCCCCGGCGTCAAGATCAACCCCCTGGACCTGCCCGCCGGTGACCACCGCCCCGACACCCTGACCCGCCGGGGACTGTTCCTCCACACCCTCATCTCGGTCCTCATCGGCCACCAGCCGCCACCCGCCGAACGGGCCGCCCTCGACCGGGCCATCATCACCGTCTACCGACATGCCGGCATCACCGCCGACCCGGCCACCCACCACCGGCCCGCGCCGCTGCTCCGCGACCTCACACAGACACTCCACACCGACGACGACCCCGCCGCCACCAACCTGGCCGCCCGGCTCGCCCCATGGGTACACGGCAGCTTCGCGGACCTGTTCGACGGACCCACCACCCACACCCCGGACGGGCACCTCGTCGTCTGGTCACTGCGGCACCTGCCCGACGAACTACGCACCGTCGGCACCCTGCTCGCCCTCGACTCGATCTGGCGCGCCGTCGACACCCCGAAACACCCGGCACGGCGGCTCGTGGTGGTCGACGAGGCATGGCTGCTGATGCGCGACGGCGAAGGCGCCCGGTTCCTGTTCCGCATGTCGAAAGCGGCCCGCAAACGCCACGCCGGGCTGACCGTCATCACCCAGGACGCCGCCGACCTCCTCGGCAGCGACCTCGGCCAAGCCGTCGTCGCCAACGCCGCCACCCAGGTACTGCTCCGCCAGGCCCCCCAGGCCATCGACGCCGTCGGCGACGCGTTCGGCCTCACCGCGGGCGAACAGCGGCTGCTGCTGTCCGCCCACCGCGGCCACGGCCTGCTCATCAGCGGCACCAACCGGACCGCGTTCGACGCCGTCTCCAGCGACACCGAACACGCCCTCGCGACCACCAACCCGCTCGACCTGATCGACGACGACGCCGACAGCGTCTAGCCCAAACCCTGTCGACACGCAGGCGGCGGTGCCGCACCCGAGCTCGGGCGCGGCACCGCCGCCTTGCCGTGCGCGCGTAACCGCGAAGGACACGTCATGGTCACCCTCCTGTTCTCCCCGTCGCCCACACCCGTCGGCACCGATCCCGGCTCGCCGATTCCCCCGCCGCCGGCAACCCAGTGGCTCCTGCGGGCATCGGACTGGGCCATCGACCGGCCCTGGCTGCTGGGCGTCGCCGCCGGCCTGTTCATCGCCTGGATCGCCGGCCGCAACCTCGTCGCGGGCTGGCGCCACCGGTATCACGCCGCGGGTGCCCGGCTGGTCACCGTCGCCCCGCCGCCCGAGGTCGACGCGCACGCTGCCGCAGCCCTGTGGGCGAATCTGGCCGGCATCCTCACTCCGTCGCGCCGTCGACGGCTGCTCTACGGCACCCCGCACGTTGTCTGGCAGTATGCCTGGACCGGCCGGCAGCTGATCATCTCCCTGTGGGTGCCCGGCACCGTCCCGAACGGGGCGGTCGAGGCCGCCGTCCGCGCGGCGTGGCCTGGCGCGGCCACCACCACCAGCGAACCCGCGCCGGACCCCATCCCGGCGCAGACGGCCGCCGCGGTGGGTGGTCACCTGCTGCCCGTGGCCGCCGACTGGCTGCCGCTGAACGCCGACCACTACGCCGACCCGCTGCGCGCTCTGATGGCCGCCGGCGCCCAGTTGCACGACGGCGAGTACGCCTGCGTGCAACTCCTCGCCCGACCAGCCGCGCCCCGTCGCGCGGGGCGGGCCCGGCGCGCCGCCGGGCGGCTGCGTCAGGGCAAGACCGCCGTCGGGTCGGTCAACCTGGCCGGGCCGCTGACCGAGATGATCGACATCTTCCTGCCCGGCCGCTCCCGCGGCCCTACCGGCGCGGCGCCGGCCAGCCGCCGGGACCCCACCGCCGAGCGGGACGTGCGGGCGATCCTCGACAAAACCTCCCACCAGATGTGGGAGACCGGCATCCGGTACGCGGTCGCCTCCCGCGCCCACCGCGACGGCACCCGGCCCTATCACCGGCTGCGGGGCGTCGCCGACGCGGTCGCGTCGGCGTTCGCTGTCTACACCGGCCGCAACCGTCTCGCCCACCGCACCCGCATGCCTCGGCCCGTCGCGGTCCTGGCCACCCAGCGGCTCGGCGCCGGATTCCTCACCTCGACCCCGGAACTCGCCGCGATGGCGGGGCTGCCCCGCGACCTCGCCGTGCCCGGCCTGGACCGCGCCCGCGCCAAGTCGATGCCGGTCCCGGTCGCCGTACCGACAGGCGGACGGGGCCGCAAGGTCCTCGGCGACGCCGAGGTCGGCGGCCACGCCGTCGCACTGTCCGTACCCGACGCCCGCTACCACACCCACATGGTCGGCCAGACCGGCTCCGGCAAGACCACCCTGCTCGCCAACCTGATCATCGACGACATCAAGGCCGGCCGCGGCACCATCGTGCTCGACCCGCACGGCGACCTCGTCCTCGACGTCCTCGACCGGATCCCCGCGACCACGGCCGACCGGGTGGTGGTGTTCGACCCCGCCCAGCCCAACCCGCCCGCGATGAACCCCCTCGAAGGCGACGACCCGGACCTGGTCGTGGACAACCTGGTCAGCATCTTCGGGTCGATCTTCTCGAAGGCGTGGGGGCCGCGGATGGACGACGTGATGCGGGTGTCCTGCCTGACCCTGCTGCGGCACGCCAACGTCGGCCTCCAGCACATCCCGCCGCTGCTCAACAGCGCCCAGTTCCGCTCGGCGATGACCGTGGACCTCAATGACCCGGACGGGCTGCACGGCTTCTGGCAGTGGTACGACGAACTGTCCCCGGCGTTGCGCTCACAGATCATCGGCCCCGTGCTGGCCCGACTACGCGCCTTCCTCCTGCGAGATTTCGTCCGCAAGACGATGCGCTACCCCAAATCGAGCTTCGACATGTCCAAGATCCTCGACGGCGGGGTGCTGCTGGTCCGCATCCCGAAGGGCGAACTCGGAGAGGACACCAGCCGGCTGCTCGGCTCACTGATCCTGGCCCGGGTGTGGCAGGCCGCGACCGCCCGCGCCAGCATCCCCGCCGACCGGCGCAAGGACTGCTCGATCTATCTCGACGAGGCCCAGAACTTCTTGACCTTGGCCGCGAGTCTGGACACGATGCTGGCCGAGGCCCGCAAGTACCGCCTCGCGATGACCCTCGCGCACCAGGACCTCGCCCAGTTCCCCCGCGAACTCCTGGCCGCGGTCAGCGCGAACGCCCGCAACAAGATCTACTTCAGTGTGGCGCCGGAGGACGCCCGCGTGCTTGCCCGGCACACCCTGCCGGAACTCGACGAGCACGACCTGGCCCACCTCGACGCGTACACGGCGGTCGGTCGCCTGGTGGTGGACGGCCGGCAGACCGCCGCGTTCACCATGCGGACCCGTCCGCCGCTGCCGGTGGTCGGCGAGGCCACCGCGATCCGTCAGCAGGTCGCCAAGGCAGTCCCCGCCCAGGACCCCTCCGCCATCGACGCCCTGGTCAAGCAGCACAGCCAGAAAACGGACGACCGGCGCCGCAGAGGCGGCAAGGCCTCGTCGTGACCGATCTGTCACAGCGACAGACGTCGGCTTCCGTAACGGGATCCCCATGGGCATCCACCACCCCTTCCACCCTCATCCGCGACACCGGCTGACAGATCACCGGTGACGTCCTGTTCCCGCCGCACTGCGGCCCTGTCGACCAACCACTGTGGTTGAACCCCACTCAGACACCCTCCGTATGGAGGGCTCTCCTCCCTAGGAGCACCTGCCGTGTCCAGCCGTCTTCCGCCCCGCTCGCCCTCATCCGACCCGTATCTGCACACCCGTCGCCTCACCTCCCGCGACCGGCTCCTGCTGTCCTGGCTCGCCGAGCACTACCTGCTGTCCACCCGCCAGGTCGCCAAGGCCCTGTTCCCCTCCGGCCGCAGCGCCCGCCTGCGGCTGACCCTGCTCCACCGCATCGAGGCCGTCGACCGGTTCGTCGACGAAGCCGCCGCCGACTCCACCCAGTACCTGTACGCGCTCGGACCGCTCGGCCTGCGGCTCAACCGCGACGCCTACCACGACCCCGACAACCCCGCCGCGAAACCGCCGCGCAGCAGCCGCGACCGGGCCGACCGCATCGTCGGCAGCCGCAAACTGCGCCACCTGCTCGGCGTCAACGACTTCTTCACCGACCTGCTTGCCCACGCCCGCACCGATCCGCGGGCGCGGCTGGAGCGGTGGTGGTCCGAACAGCACGCCACCGACGCCTACGGCGGTGCCGGGGTCCAGCCCGACGGCCACGGCGTCTGGACCGTCGGCGACGCCACCGTCGGGTTCTTCCTCGAGCACGACAACGGCACCGAACCCCTCGGCAGGGTGCTGGCCAAGCTCCGCGCCTACGAGCGGGTGACCGAGTTCGGACCCCGGTACCCGGTCCTGTTCTGGGTCCCCAGCCGAGGCCGCGAGCGCAATCTCCTCGACGCGCTCGCCGGTACGTCCGCCGCGATGCCGATGGCCACCGCCGTGCACGGCACCAACCCCGCAAGGCCCGTCTGGACGCTGACCAGCGACCCCGACCGGCGTCGTCACCTGCACGAACTCCCCAGCGACCACGGCCCGTACGCGGCCACGAACCCGAACCGGTTCGTCCGCCGCGACCCCGAACCCGAGCCGGGCACCGAACAGGTCACCCAGACGCCCCTCTGACAGACACGCGCCGTATCTGTTCGACCACATACTCCCCGCTGTCAGATCACGGTGATCTGTCAAGGCCCGGCGAGCAGCCGTCCTTGACCGCCGCCCACGTCTGACAGTGCAGGTCAGCGGCCCTTTACGGGATCTGCTGCGGTCCGCGCGCTGACAGATCAGGCCGCTACGGTTCTCGGCACTACAGCACACCCATATATCTCCACCCCGGTAGGTCCCACCCTCGGACCTCTCGCCGCTCCCGGCACCTGACGTCCACCCGCCCTCACCGGCCGGTCGGCCCAGCAGCCCGCGACGAACCCCGACGGTCGCACCCACCACCTCGCACCAACCCCACCCACCCCCGAGCCGGCGCCCACGCACCCAGTGGACCGGCTATCTCCGCGTGCCTACGGCACGCCCAACCCACAAAGGAGGACCCCGCATGACCAAGAAGACGGCCCCCGCGGCCACCACGACCACGACGGTCGCCCCGGCCGTCGTGGCCATCCCGGAAGCAGCCGTTCGCACCATGATCGTCTGCGTCTCCGACGAGCTGGCCCAGGTGCTGGACAGCACCCGGCAACTCGAACGCCACCTCGGCGTCTCGGGTACGAGCTGCCCCCGGTACTGGGCCTCCCCGGCCATCTACCCGTGGCAGCGCCGCCAGCTCATCGACCTGCGTAAGGCCAAGACCGGACCCCGGTACTGCGCCGGCGGACCCGTCCGCCTGCTCGACCTGGCCGGCATGCGCCACGGCGCCTACGTCGGGGCCAGCGTGCGACACGCGCACTGGGCCCGCGTCGTCGCGGGAACGAAGGCGGCCACCCCGTGGCCGAGCTTCCTGCAGAAGCACCTGTCCGACCCGTCGGCGTATCCGATGGACACCGCGACCGCCGAGTTCAACCGGCAGCCGCGGGTGCAGGCCATGCGCATGTACAACGCCGCCACGTACGGTCCGGGTCACCTCGACCTGGGCGACCTGGAGATGTTCCAGGCCGGTGCCAGCGCATACGCCAACTACCACGCCCTCTGGGCGTTGTGCACCGACGCCTTCCTCACCGAGGCCGGCGACCGGCTGCAACCGGCCAGCGCGTTCTTCGCCGACCGGATCACCTACCTGGAGCAGGCGGCCCGCTACCTGGACTCGCTCGACGGGTCCCAGCGGCTGTTCGCCGTCACCCTGCACCACTCGTGACCGCAGAGCCGGTCGGGCCAGCCAAACCTCCCTCGTACCCAAAGGGGACCAGTGTTGCTGCCCGGCCGGCTCCACCCCACCAATGCCCCACGACACCCGAAGGGATGGATCCGGATGCCTCTACGGCTCTGGTTCGACTTGGCCACGGTGCTGCACCTGGCCGAAACCGCGATCAACACCCGCCATCGGCTCGACATCGACGGCACCGTCGCGGCCGACGCGCCGCCCGCGCTGCACCTCATGCGCGACTGCGGCGGAGACCTCGACGATCGCCTCTACATCGACGGGAACTTCCACCCAAGCCTGTCCGCGGACGACATCAACACGGAACCGTTCCGCAGCACGTACCGCGGTCGCCACTACGGCCACGGCATCACCTGGACCGAGTGGCTCGGCAGCCCACCACGCCACTGCCGGCCGATACAGGCGCAGATCGCCCTCCTCGACGATGCCAGGCTGCTCGACCTGCTCCGCGCCGGCCACGCCGCCGGCTTCGACATGTTCGCCATCGACCCCGACGCCGACGGCCTGCGGCCCGCCATCGCGCGACGCCGACGCCGCGCACGGCGGTCCCGCCAGGCGCCCCGGGCTGGGGCATCCCACCACGCCCGGCCCGCGCAAGGGCCGCCTTATACCTCTTCCAGGGGAGTGGATCAGCTTTGATCGTCGACAAGGGCTTCGACGCGGACGAGTTGAGTCGCTACATCCTCACGCGCGTCCATCAC
Source organism: Solwaraspora sp. WMMB762 (assembly GCF_049179115.1). NCBI lineage: Bacteria > Bacillati > Actinomycetota > Actinomycetes > Micromonosporales > Micromonosporaceae > Solwaraspora > Solwaraspora sp. WMMB762. The sequence continues at coordinate 4,069,729 of NZ_JBMHMD010000001.1, read as the reverse complement.
GTCGACGGGCAGGTGCTGTGGGCGCGGATCCGCCGCGACCACGCTGTCTATCAGTGTGCCGCCGCCGTCGGGGTTCTGACCCCGAACCTGACCGGGACCACCCTGGCCATCGAGCCCCGCGCCACCTGGTACCCGAACACACCCGAGTACGCCGACGACGAGGGCCCCCTCACCGACGTGGCCGACCGGCTCCTCGCCCACGCCCGCACCATTCTCGCCGGGCTTCCCAGCCCCGGCTGCTGACCACCTCCGGTCGCCGACGGAAACCGGCCCGCCGGACTCTCGCACCACCGCACTCGCACGACCTGGCCGTTGCCCGGCCGACCCGCGCACACCGCGCAGCCCCGGGCACGGCCGTACGGCCGTGCCCGGGTTCCCACCCCCGGTAGAAGGGAACCCCCATGGACTCGAACCCCGCCCTGGCCGCCCGCACCACGGGCGCCGGACTCCGCCGGCTGACCATCGCCGTGATCGGCGGCAGCCTGACCGGCCCCGTCACCGCCCTGCTGTTGCTGCGGGCCGGCTTCGACGTCACGGTCTACGAGGCCACACCGGCGTCCGCCCCGCTGGGCGGCGGGCTCATCGGCCTGGAACACACCGCCCTCGACGTGCTCGACCGCCTCGACATCCCCCAGCGCGAGTTCATCGCCTACGACTCCGAGACGATCCGGCAGGTCGCGATCCGCGACCGCCAGCCGGCACAGACCGTCCTGCGCACCTACCCCGGCCGGAACACCACCTGGACCCTGCTGCACCGCGCGTTGGCCGCCCGGGTCCCGGCGGACGTCCTGCGCAAAGGAACGCGGGTCACCGGCCTGACCGAGGATGCCGGCCGGCCCGTCCTGCGGTTCACCGACGGGAACACCGAGACGGCCGACCTGGTCGTGTTCGCCGACGGCCGATCCTCGATCGGCCGCCGCCTGCTCGACCCGGACCGCAAACTGCACTACGCCGGCTACGTCGCCCACCGCGGGATCGCCACCAGCACCCCACAGCCAGACCTGCGGGACTTCGTCCGGCTGGAGCCCTGCCCCGGCGCACAGTTCACCATCGCGCCGGTGCCCGGCGGCTGCGACTGGACGTTCTACCTCGGCTGCACCGCCGCCGAGTACGAGCAGCGTTTCGGCGCGACACCCACCCGCCGGGTCTTCGCCCTGCCGCGGCACATCACCCCGGCCGCTCGTACCCACGTCGACGAGCACGCCGACTACCTGCTTCCGTCCGACCACGCGGCGGTCGTGCGGGCCACCACCACCCGCATGGCCGTGCCGGTGCTGGACATCGACCCGCCCACTCGCATGGTGTGGCCAGTCGGCGACGGGCACGCTGTCCTGCTCGGCGACGCCCTCGCCCCGGTCCGCCCACACACGGCCCGGGGCGCCAACAACGGCATCGAACAGGCCGCCGGACTGGCCGTCGCGCTCACCCAGCACTACCGGTGGGGCGCCGACCTGCCCACCGCCCTGAACGGGTGGCAGCGCCGGCACCTGCCCACCGCGGTCGCCGCCGTACGGCGAGGGCCCGTCATCGGCGACAAGCTCGGCCTCGGCACCCGATAGCCCGCCGTCTCCTGTGGCCAGAGCCCCACCGAACGGCGAGCGCCTTGGCCGGAAACCCCCACGTCCTACCGCCCCCGCCGCCGTACCGGCCGAGGGCTCTTTTGCATCCCAGATCGAAAGGACACGGCCCGATGGCCACCAGAACCACCAGCGTCGTCTACGACGACTTCGACGGATCCACCGACGACATTGGGACCTACCGGTTCGCTCTCAACGGCGTGCTGTACGAGATCGACCTGTCCCGCCCCAACTTCGACCGGATGGCCGCAGCCTTCCAGCCCTTCATCACCGCGGCCCGCCGCCTGCCGAAGTCGACGGTGAGAAAGCAGACCCGGCACGACACCAACACCGATCGCCGCGCCCTCAACGCCCGCATCCGGCGGTGGTGGGCCACGCACTGGCAGGAGCGCAACCTGCCCGAGCCCAGGACCCGAGGGGCGATCCCTCCGGCCGTCCGTGACGCCTACAACAGCGCCCACTAGCCCTGCGCAGCGCGTACGCAGCTCCAACAGCCAGGGCGCCTAACGGCCGCCCTGGCTGTCGCGGCCAGGTACGCGCGAGTCCACCCAAACGACTTGATCGCGCCCCGCTTCGAAGCGTGCATGAGTGCACGCCTCGTCCTCACCCATTGGTAGCAGGAAGAAACGGAACCCGTCGCATGACCGACAGCACCAAGAAAACATCCACCCTGGAGCGGGTGCTGACCGCGCTCGCCGAACTCGGTCCGGCCACCGCCGCAAACATCGGCAAGTCCATCGGCGTCGCCTACCCCACGACCACCCCCAAACTGCGAGAGCTGGAAAACGCGGGCCACGCCGAGCGGATTCGCACCGAGCAGCGCACGACGCTGTGGCAGTTGACCGACACCGGCAAGGCGGCAGCCGCGTCGGTCGCAGCCGGCAGCACCAGCACGCAGACGCCATTCGCTGCCTCAACGGATGACGACGACCAGGCTGGGGGCGAGTCACAGCGGCGAGCCAACCTCCGCCCGGAGGCCGAACCGGAACTCGGCGCGGGAGTACCTGCCGAGGACCAGGTACCTGGTAAACCGCCAGCCGACCAACAGCCCCGCGACTCGGCAGCGGAGACCGACCAGGCCGGCCCAACGCCAGCGGAAGCGGCAGGCCCAGTCGGGACGGCCGAGCAGGTCGCCGCGCCGCAGGCCGAGCCCGACCCGGATCCGATGCCCGAGCTGGAGACCGCACCAGCGCCGGAGACCGACTCAGGGGCGTCGCGCAGCGGGGCTACGCAGGACCAGCCGACCGGTGAACCGCGCGCCGACGACCGTATCGGCGAATCGGAGACCGAAACCACGGAGGACATCGAACACCAGGGATCTGGAGCCAGCACACAGGAGCGCGACGGCCGTCGGAAGCCGGCCCAGCCCCGACGCCGCAAGGGGGAACTCCGCGACGAGGTGCTGGCGCTGCTGCGACGCAACCCGGACACCGCCTACAAGGTCGGGGAGATCTGCAAGCTGATCAACCAGGCCCACGACGGCGCCCAGGTCAACCAGGCCAGCGCGGGGGCAGTGGCCAACGCCCTCGACAAGCTCGTCATCGCCGGCAACGTCACGCGACTCGACACCAAGGTCGCGACCTACCAGGCCGATTAGCGGCGCCCTCACCCCTGGCAGCCCGGGGGCGGGCGTTTGACGTTGGCGCGCTCACGCCCGTCCCCGGTGCTCCTTCACACACAAGGAGCGACAACCAGTGTCTCAGACAGCGAACTCCCTCCTCACCGCCGCTGGCGGGCTCCTCGCCGGGCTGACCATCGCCGGCCTGTGGGCACTGCGCCTGTGGACCCTGCTGACCCGCGCCCGGATCCGGCTGCGAAAGCTGGACCGCGTCGTCCTGAACGCGCACGAACTGGTCGACACCCTGCGAGCCGAACGCGACAGGTACCACCGGCAGGCGACCGAGGACGACACCACCCGCCTGCCCAACCGCCGCGCCGCGATCGAGCGGCTGACGCACGCGGTGACGACCCACAGCGAGGTCGGCGTCATCGTCCTCGACCTCGTCGGGTTCAAGCTGATCAACGACCGGCTCGGGCACCGAGCCGGCAACATTCTGCTGTCCCAGGTCGCCGAACGTCTCCGCCGCCTGGGGCAGTCCGACATCGTCGCGGCCCGGCTCTCCGGCGACGAGTTCACCCTCATCGTGCAGGCGGGTCTCGACAGAACGATCTCGGTGGCGGACCGGGCGTGGCGGCACATCAGCCAGGTTCCGTTCGCCCTCGACGGCAGGCAGATCGACATCGTCGCCAGCGTCGGCTACACGACCACCGACCAGGCCGGTCGCGATCCCGAATCCCTGCTGCACCTGGCCGACATCGCCATGTACTGGGCCAAGGCCAACGGCGGCGTCGTGCACGGCTACGCCGAGCACATGGGCGACGTCCCCAGCGACGGTCGCCCCCGCGACTGGCCGCCGCCCTACGAGGGCTGACACCGCCAGGGCCGGGCCCGGCTCGCAGGCAACAGCCACCTGCACCGGGCCCGGTCCTTCCCCGACCTACGCGACCGCCGCGCGCTCGGCGGCCGCGTCAACCCCGCCGCGCGCCGGCGTGGGCGGATTCCACCCATCCCACACCCCATTTTGGAGTAATCCGTGACAGACATCATCGTCGTCCTGCGGCATCTCGCCCGCCTCGACAGTGCCGCACTCGACATGGAGCAGATCGGCGTCACCACCGCGCAGAACACGACCGACGTCTGTGACTTCGTCACCGCGGGTTGCGCTCTCGTCGCCGCCAACGTTCAGGAGCAACTGCTCGTCGAGGCCGCGCAGGTGCTCTGGAACGTCTACGACGGGGCAAACGGCCCCGAACTCGTCACCGCCGGTGAGCGTGTGCGGGCTGTCGGGCTCGCGCTCACCCGGGTGCGGGAGGAACGAGAAAAGGCACTCGTGCGGTTCCACGAGGCGTGCGCCGTCCTCCGGCACAACGGCACGCTCACCGAACCGGTTTCGAAGCCGGCAACCCCGCAGGGCGGTCTCCGCTGATGGGACACATGCTGCTCGCCGTCCTCGTGCCGGCAACCGCGACCGTCGACACCGTCGACGCTGACCTGGACCGGATCATCGAGCCACAACTGGAGACACTCGGCATCGATGACTACCGCCTCGGCGGCGGCTTCACCGGTGCCTGGGGCCCGGACTACGACCCGACCCGCGACCCGGCCAACCATGAGCCCTTGCCCGCGGTGCCACGGCACGCTGCGCGACCCGGACGGCAACACCTGTCACGGCCGCGCGGACGCGGTCAGCCAAGGCCCGCAGCACCGGGACGATCCTTAAGCTGACGTACGTCTGTGCCCGGCACCCCGGCGATCTGGTCCCGCCAGCCCGGCTTCTGGATCCCGGCTGGCGGTTCCCGCCGCACCGCACCCCGCACGCGTGGGCGAACCCAGCCGGCGTGCGCTGGCTCGGCACCGGGCTGCGGCTCTACCCGCTCAACACCGACACCGACATCCCGCCTCGCTTCGCCAGCCTGCGCGCCGGACGCCGCGACATGGACGGTTCGGGCCGGCGCATCTCCGTCGACCCGGCCGAATGGTTCGTCGCCGTCGTGGACGCCCACCACTGATCCGCAGCCGGACTCACTCATCGGCCTGCTCTCCGATGCCTCCGCCATCGGCTACCGCTGGCCACGCCTGGCCGCCACCACCGACGGTGCGCGTCGCCCATGCCCGCCACCAACCACTGACCCACCCGTCACCGCCGTCCGTGCCCTTCCTGCTCGGGAGCGGGGCTGGCGCCTGTCCTTTCTTGGGAGATCGACATGCCCACCTTCGACAGCGATCCGCAACCAGCGGCTCTGGAATCGGTCCTGCGGGACGCCTGGGACGCCTTCCACCCCGGCCAGCCCGCCCCGCTGGGCTGGCTCACCCACACCGCCACCCGCGTCCACGACTACCTCGGCACCCACCAACCCGCACCAACTCCGCCCGCCGCCCCGCCTCCCACCGTCAACGAACAGGTGGCACGGCTGCGCCGACAGGTGTGGCGCGCCGTTCGCGACGCCGTCGGCGATGACGACATCGACCCCGATGCCGCCAACAGGCTCCTGAACCTCCTGGACCTGCCCGGCCTGCCACGCCACTGGCAGGTCCGACTCACCATCCCGTTGACGATCACCGTCACCGCCACCGACCCCGACGACGCGTTCGACACCGCCGAGTCCGTCATCGACGACGCCCTCGACGCCAGCGGCCACGACAGCCACATCGACTGGACCGCCTCCGGCCGCGACGACGCCACCCCCGGAGACCTCGATCCCACCGCCGACGATCCGCCCGGCCTGCGATGACCTGACGCCGAATGTCCGCGCGGCCAGCCATGCCCCGCGCGGTCGTCGCCATACCCCGCGCCCATCCAGCGATTCACGAGGAGACACCGCCCGTGGGAACCCCCTGTTACGTCGGTGCCGCCGACCCCGCCCGGCCGACCATCGTCCGCGCCCGCTACGTCCACTTCGACGGCAACCCCTCATCCCTCATCCCGCAGCTGCGCGGCATCTGGGCCACCACCACCGGACGCGACACCCGCGCCCTCATCGATGCCGTCCTCGCCCACGACTGGGACCACCTCGGACCCGACCTCGCCCCGGACCCGCGGCCGGTCACCGGCCAGCACCACGTCGCGGGGGTCGGCATGACGCTCGACGACACCGATCCGGAGCCGCTCACCGTCTTCCCGCTCAGCCGCGCCGTCGACCTCGTCGCCTCGTGGATCTACGTGATCAACCCCGCCGACGACACGGTCACCGTGCACAACGGCGACGGCGAGCCGGTCGGCGTCCACCACCTCGGCTAACCACGAACCAGGAGGAACCCCGCCATGCCCGGCTCCGCCGCGCCGCCCCACCGAACCCGTCATCCCAGTCCCGACAGCAGAGGGCCGGGATGACGCTCCGATCCCTGGTATCACTCGCCGTGGCGCTCATCGCCGCGTTCATCCTCTGCGCCGGTGGTCTCGGCGGCCTCGTCGGTGGCGGCACCGCCGCCGCCGGCTGTGTCACCGTGGCCACCTCGCCCGGCCCCTCGTCACCTGCCACCGTGGCGCCGATCGCCGGACCGACCCTGTGGCCAGACATGGGTGACTGGGACAGCGGCCAGGTCGGCAACGCCGCCGCGATCGTCACCACCGGCGCCCGTCTAGGGGCACCCGGACGCGGGTGGGTGATCGCGGTCGCCACCGCTATGCAGGAAAGCACCCTGAGGAACCTGCCGGGTGGCGACCGCGACTCCGTCGGCCTGTTCCAGCAGCGTCCCAGCCAAGGCTGGGGCACCCCCGCCCAGCTCCGCGACCCCGCCTACGCGTCGGAGAAGTTCTTCGGCACGTTGGTCACGATCGACGGCTGGCAGACGATGCCGCTGGCCGAGGCGGCGCAGGCCGTGCAGATCTCCGCCTACCCCGACGCGTACGCGAAGTGGGAGGGGCCAGCCGCCGATCTGGTTGCCGCGATCGCCGCCACCGCCGGCCTACCCGCCGACGGGCTGGCCGGCTGCGGTGCCGTCGGCCCGTGGACCCAACCGGTGCTCGCCCCGGTCGGATCCGCCTTCCGCAGCTCGGACCGGCCGGGCCACGACGGCGTCGACCTCGCCGCCCCACGCGGCACGGTCATCCGCGCGGCGTCGGCCGGCACCGTGCGCACCGTGCGCTGCAACGCGGTCTACGCCAGCACCGGCGCCGAGTGGGGCTGTCACCGCGACGGCCACCCCACCCTGACCCGCGGCTGCGGCTGGTACGTCGACATCGACCACGCCGGGGGCCTGCTCACCCGCTACTGCCACATGGACCGGCCGCCGACCGTCAGCGTCGGGCAGCAGGTCGCCGTCGGCCAGCCCATCGGCGTCGTCGGCTCCACCGGCAACAGCTCCGGCCCGCACCTGCACTACGAGGTACACCACAACGGCGACGCCAGCGCGAACGGGGCCATCGACCCCGTGCCGTTCATGGCCGCGCAAGGCGCCCCGCTCGGCGTGCCGCCCACCTGAAATCCGTCACCCACCCCAGCGGCGGTGGCGGAATCCACACCGCAATCAACCCACCCATGAGCGCCAGCCTCGACAAAGGGAGAGAGTCAGTGCCTGACCACACCACCCCACCGACCCGCGGCCAGCACCCCGCCGATCCCACGGTCGGCGGCCATCTCGCCGCCACCCACATCATGATCGGCGACATCGGCGTCTTCGCCGGGGACTGGACCGCCTACGACCACCACGGCCGGACCCGCCACCCGGTCGGCTTCGTCGGACGGCTCGACGCCCAGCGTGGATACGGCGGCCAGTACGCCGTGTTCTCCTGCGAACGCGACGTCGCCGAAGCGATCGTCGCCGACCAGGAACGACTGCGCGATGAGACCCGCCGGCGGCTACACGGCGACGGTCTGCGCGGGCCGGCTCTCGACGCCGAACTCGACCAGGTGTGCGCGCCGCTGTACTTCGACGGCGACGACATCATCCTGGACGAACGGCGCGTCCACGGCGACGCCGACGGGATCTCCCGGATCTGCCCCGACGCCGACGGCCGGTACACGATCTGCGGCTGGGTGTGGGAATGGCGCGCCGTTGACCCCGCCGACTGCGCCCGCATCGCCGGCACCCCACCCACCCCGACCCAGCAACACGCCCGTATCCCGCTGCGGCACAGCCCGCTGCACGTGCCCCACGACCGGCTCACCGTCACCAGCCTCGACGAACTCCCCACCGACCGTGGGGTCGCGTTCACCGCCACACTCCGTCTCGACGGCACCCGGATCGGCGTCATCCACAACGAGGGCCGCGGCGGCGGGACCTGGCTCAGCTACCACGATCCCGCCCGGTTCAGCCGGCGTGACCTGGATGAGTACGTGCGTGGATGCCGCTACCGGCGCCAGCCCACCGACGAGGAGACCGTCCTCGACCGTCTGGTCACCGAATACGACCTCACCCGCCACATCGCCGCCCTGCCAGCCGGCGCGTTCCTGGCCAGGTCGGTCGACGACGACGGCGACTCCTGCGGCGACTTCGTCGTCTTCACCGGCCTCGACCGGCCCCAGCAGCCCGCCGCGTGGACCAGCCTGGCCACCTACCTGGCCACCGTCGAGGCCACCTTCAGCACCCACTGGCAGGTGTGGCTGGACGGCGCCTGGCACCGGGTGCCCGACCCCACTGACACGGCCGGACCCGACACGCATTGACGCCACCCGCCACACCTACCCAGCGTCGCCATCGCCCGCCACGCGCGCGCTCATCACCACCGCACAGCATCAGCCGCACGACCGCCCCGGTGGCCGGGACCGGCCGCCGGCGGACCCCGCTCACCCGAACAACCTCCGCTGACCACACCACCACCGTGCCCGGCCGGCACCTGCCCGGCCGGGCCTTTCCCCGACCCGAACAGCAGAAAGGGCACCCCCGTGATCGACACCCGACTCGCCGCCAAGTACTGCCGCGAACGGATCAACCCCCAGCACTTGGCCGAGGCACTACTCGCCGACCCCGGCACGCCGACGCTCGCCACGGAACTGCGTACCGCGCTCACCGCCCTGGAGATGACCGAAGGCTTCATCGCCGGACTCATCACCCCGCTGGACCGCAGCCTGCGCGACGTCGAGCAGGTCCTCGTCGCCGGACGCCACGACCAGATTCCCCTCATCGAGAACACCGGCGTCCTCCACGCACGAGGACCCCGCCTCGACGCGCTGCTCGCCCGCCGCGCCGCGCAGATCGACCACCTGCGCTCCCTCACCCGGCTCTGGGCAGCCGAGCACCCCGACACGACCCCCCAGTAGAAGCAGACACGCCTCCCGCCCATCCTGACCCCGCCATCCGTACCCCGCACCGCACGCCGGCCCTCACCGCAGCTCCCCAACGCCTGGGCACACCTTCGGCGACGGCCGGCCCGGCCATGGTGGCGTCACCCTGCCCCGCCCGCTGGCCGGGTACCTGGGCGGCGGACCCGCACGCCGCCGTGCTGTCCCCGCTCGAGGTCGCCGCCGCGGCCCTCCGCCTTGCACCACCTGCCGTCGTAGTCCCGACGGCCTCAACCGGCTCGTTCCACCTGACACGATCGCCCCGGCCGGGGCAACCTGCTGCCGCCGGCCGTGCGCCGGTCCGTGTCAGCAGGAGCCGCTCCGGCCGGGGCTTTCGCGTCCGAACCGCGCGCCACCGACGCGCAGAAGGCCCCGGCATGATCCCGAACCCAGAATCCACCGCACCTGCCGCACGGCGCACGGAACGGTGACCGCCTCATGGACGACACGTTCCTGCGGCGCGCCGCAGGCGCCGCCGGCTACCGCCTGGCGAACGACCGGCTGACCGAGGCCGCGATCGAGCAGCCCGAGCACGTCGCGAACTGGTGTAGGTTCCGCAGAAGCTTTACCGGGCGCGTGCCGACGACGGTCGCGGTGACCGACGCCACCTATGATCCATACCAGCACACCATGGCACTACTTCACTCGGGCGACGGTATCGCCCAACCGACGTCGGGGCGTTCGAGGATGAGGAGCACGGTAGCGTAAACTTGCCGCACCTTGGTAAGAAACATGCGGAAATGGTCGATATCCGCAGAACCTTCCTCGGGTGCGTGCAGCAACGCGAATAGGAGCAGCCTCATCACGTGTAGCTGATACGTGGTGGGCGCATGGTAGTTCACCCGATCGTTGGTCCCCGGCCGACCGGACCAGTCAGCCATTGCCTCCCACATGGCATGATCGAGAGTCACTGCCGTCATGGTCTGCTCGATCCTGCGGCATGGCCGTTCCAAGACATCCAGTGCGTTCCTGTGATTGGATTCGGTCAATGTCAGCAGCTCATCGACCTCGGTGAGGGTATGCCAGGCATGGCGGACCAGGTACGCGAGCCGATCGAGAGGCGTGGACCCGTCTAGATCGCCGCTGACCTGCTCCGGAGGCCGATGCGGCTTAGCGGCCTGCCTCGCCATCCACGATACAAACGCTTCGTCTCTCAGCTCAGGGCTATTGCGAAGTCGGGTTACCCCTGGTCACGGCAGGGTTTCCTGTAGTCACGGCGTCGATGAGGTCGTGTGGGCGGTGGCTGGCGCGTCGGGTGGCTTCGGCGATGTTGGTGGCACCATCGATGTGGTGGTATCCAATCGCGGTGTTACGGAGCGTGGCGAAGACGGCAGGTCCGCTACCCGTTCGGGCGCGATGAGCATCCTCACGGAACGTGACATCTCGTACGTGATGGAGCCGATTCTCAATATGCCATTCCGACCGCGCCCAGGCACCCAGATCAGCGGGTTGGGCCTGGTCGGCGGGCAGCGAGACGGTCAGGTACGCCGTCTCGCGGGTGCTCCTGCCCTTGATCGTGCGGGTCCGGGTGATCCGGACGGCCTGCCGCGCGTGGGGGAAGCCCAGGCCGCCCGGGGTGGAGACCGTCAACGCCTTGACGGTGCGGGTCTCCTTACGTCCGTGACCGGTCTCGCGGGTCTGGGACCCGACCGGGACCTCAGCCCAGGGAAGGGCCCTGAGCTGCGCGAACACGGTGGGCTGGTTGGCCTTGACCGCGGTCATCAGATGCCCGCCGTCGGCGGCGAGCAGCTCGGCGTGCCCGGTCTGTGCGTGCAACGCGTCCGCGACCACCAGGACGTCTTTCAACGATCCCAGCACGGCCGCGACCAGGCGTAGCAGCGGGGTGAACGCCGGGATCTGACCGGAAAAACAACCGTGAGTGGGCAGGCGGCAGCGTCGGGGCGCAGCCCCGACGAGGTTCTGAATTTGTCCGTTGGGTGTGGTGCTGGTCAGGCCGGGTTGAGCTGAACGGTGTGGCCGAGGGCTTCGAGCTGGCGGATGAGGCTACGGGTCTTGCGGTGCTTGTTGATATGGGTGGCGTAGTGGTCCGGGCCGAGATCGATGAAGCTAGCGGTCGGGTCGGCCAGGATGTGCCAGACGATCGTCAGGATGGATCTGGCGATCGCGACCAGGGCTCTGGCTTTGCCTCGGCGTTTGACCAGGCGCCGGTAGCGTTCGCCGAGGAAGGTGTCGGTGCGGGCGGCTGCCGCGGCGGCGTCACCGAGCACACTTTTAAGGTAGGGGCTGCCACGGCCGGTGGGTCCGCGGCGGGTCTTTGACCCGGACTGCATGGTGCGTGGGGACAGTTTCGTCCAGGACACCAGGTGGCCAGCGGTGGGGAACTGGGCCATGTTCCCGCCGGTCTCCGCGATGATGATCTGAGCGACCCGAGGTCCGACACCAGGGATCTCGTCGAGCCGCTCCAAGACCGAAGGCTGATGGGCCGCAGGAGGACAGTCCTCACCAGTACCCGTCGGAGGCAGTGCGGCGATTAGCTGGTCGATGATCACGGTGAGCTTGTCGATCTCGACGTCAAGGGCATCGATCTGCTGCAGCAGGACGGCAGCGATCGTGGCGTGATGGTCGTCGAAACGGCCGGTCAACGCCTCAACCAGAGCGGGACGTTTGACCCGTAGCTTGCCCAGGGCCAGCTCGGCCAGTCGGCGGGGATCGCGTTCACCCGCGACGAGAGCGTCGATCATCGCTCTTCCGGACAGCCCGAGGAAGTTGGTAGCCACCGTGGACAGCTTGATCAAAGCGTCTTCCAGCAGCTTGTCCAAGCGCAGCTTGTAGCGGGTCCGGTCCGCGACGAGGTCGTGGCGCAGCCGGGTGTAGTCGCGGATGTCCCGGATCGCCTTCGGCGGCACGAACGAGGGCCGCAGCATCCCACGCTCGTTGAGCTTGGCCAGCCAGACCGCGTCGAGCTTGTCGGTCTTGGGTCGGCCCGGGACCTGCTTGACGTCGTTGGCGTTGACCAGCCACACGGTCACCCCGTGGGCTTCCAGGATGTAGTAGAACGGTCGCCAGTAGTCGCCGGTCGACTCCAGAACGACACGTTCGATCTGATCGGTGACCAACCGCTGGGCCAAGGCGCAGAGCTCGTTGGTCGTGGACACGACGTCCCAGACCAGCGTCACCCTGCGGTGAGGCTGAGTCGGATGCGGTAGCCGGGTACAGACCTTGCCGGATGCCTTCGCGACGTCGATGGCCGCGACCCGGCTCAACCGGATCTCATGGTCGGGGTCGTGGATCTCTTCAGGTTCTCGTGACATGCCACCGGGCTCCATACGGGCAGAAGGGGGTGGGAGGTCGCCCGTGGGCCACGGTCGGGAACCAAGAAATCTGACCGGCGTGCTCGAAGCAACAGTGTGCGACCCATCGAGGTCGGGCCCCGCGCCAGACTCGTTAACGGCTTCAAGTGCCAAGATCCCATCGGCGTCGGCGGGCGACCGTACCGCAGTTTTTCACGCCATAGCGGCGTGCTCGGCACAGGGTGACTCGTTCGACTTCGCCGCGATCTGGACCTGGGCGAGCACGATCCCGGTGCCGGTGTCGTACGCCGAGAGCAGGTGGACCTGCCGCCCGTCGGGTAGTCGGGCGCCCCGGGCGACCTTGCCGTCCACGGCGATCACCAGACGCCACCGACGTCCGCCGATCACGACCGGCCCCGCCCGGTCCCGCAGCCAGCGGGCCAGAACCTGTGACAACACCTCGGCGTCGAGCCGGATCAACAGCCGCCACACCGTCGTGGCGGCGGGCACCCGTCCGGTGAACCCGAGCCGGGCCCACACGGGACGGTCCTGGAAACGCACCCAGTCGTGGACGGCGGCGAACGTGCACGCCCCGGCCAGTACCGCGCACACCGCCGCCGCCAGGATGCTGACCAGCGGGTATCTCCGGCCTCGTGGATCCCGTGGGTCGTTGATGGCCTCCAGGGCCACGAACAAGCTGCGGCGGTCACGATCGGTGACCACGACTGGTGACGGCAGGTTGGGGGGTCGATGCGGCAACACGATCTCGGTCAGTGATGATGACATCAGCGGGTGCGGTCCTCTTCTGGGTCATGGTCTTCGCAAACTCATGATCACCAGCGGGCCGCACCCGTCTTACACGGCCCCGGAACTCGCCGAACTCCATCCAAAACCCCAGCTCAACAGCTCCTCAACCGACTACGCAACCGCCCTGTCTCTCAGCTGCTCCAGACGCCCATCTGGGAGCCCGTCACTGTAGGCGTTGTGGGCCGCTCTCCTACCGGTTCCTTCACTACGACCGATCATCTCCCACGTCAGGCCGCGCGCTCGAGCCTCGGCAACAAGATCCTTTCGAATGGCACCCATGATTTTTTCCAGATCGCGCGCCGCACGGATGTAGCGCAGCACTGGGTCCACATCGGATGACTCAAGGCCGGACGGATTCGCCTCGCCCAACGTCCTGACCAGTTGGCCAATGGCGCGCCGCGCTTCGAACACCGCGATATCGGGGGAAAACGGCCACGCGTCGGAAGTGCACGGGGTTCCCCTCCAGGCAGGATTCTGCCATTCGTCCAGGATACTCACGCGCGCCACCATAGAGGGGTTTGCATCCAGGCCGTCAAGGTCTTCTTGTCCACCCGTCGTGGACAAGCCGCAGTGGGCCAGCAGCCGTGCGAGGTGCTCCCATAGGCGGCATGGCAAGCAGTCTCCTGAGCCTCGCGCTGGCCGCACTGGCCACCACGACCGTGCTCACCCGAGTGATGGCGCCCGTGGCTCGGGAAGTCCGCAACTGTCTCCTCCTGTGGCTCGCACTGCGCGGCACCAGGCCCGACCAGCGTCCTAGCATCATCAAGGCCCTTCCACCGTTAGAGCCGCCGCCTCTGCCAGCCAAATCCGGTCCACGCGTCGCCAAGCCCTCGGACACCGAGCAGCGGAGGCGGTCGGTCGCTTGATCCGGCGCACGCTCATAGCCGCGGATAACGCTTGCACGCGTGAGAACAACGCGGATGCGATCACCGAGAGTGCCGGCGTGCCGGGGAAACGCATTCATAACGCCGGTGGGTGCCAGTTGCGAACGTCCTGGTGAGGCCACCGAACTCCGTCACTGCCACACCTGCCACTACACCCGAACGTCACAGCACCCAACCACTGCTGCCACGCAACCCTGGACGACCGAGCCGCCATCCGCTGACCGGCAACCCTGGACGCCCAGGTCACCGCGCTGCCGTTGACAGGGCAACGACGGAACCTACAACTGGATCGCCGCCGCCGCCCGCTACACCGCCACAAGCAGAATTCAGCGCCTGCTGACCAACGCCGCACAGCAGCTACGCGACCGGCTCACCGGCCGGCCGCCTACGCAGTTCCGCGCCGACGCCGGAGCGCTCTCCGCCGTGTGCGACCTGCTCTTCGACATCGACGAGGCCCTACGTGACCTCGGCCGGCACGCCATCGCCCTCGCGCACCTCGGCCGGCCGCCGCTGGTCGACGACCCGGCGGCCACCACACTACCCGCCGCGCTGGCCGGACGGCAGGAAGCCGGCGGCGGTGACGAACCGGCGGCTCGGGCGCAGCACGTCACTGGCGGCAACCCGTTGCCGCCGGGCCGCCGCCGGCCCCGCCGCCGGCGGCGGTAACGCACCACGGCGCCGACCGACGGCGCACCCCTGTCTCACCAACGGCCACCCGGCCCGCGTCCCGCGCGACGCCCGGGTGGCCTTTCGCATGTAAGAGGGTGGTTCGGAGGATTAGGTCCGTTTCTGGGCGAGTGTGAATATTCCGGGCTCGTCTTCGGTGAGGACCTGGCGGTTGACCATACGTTTCAGTTTGGCGCGGGTACCTTCGACGTTTTTCGGTGACGGCTCGATGCCGAGGGCGAGGCAGATGCCCTTGGCGCGCAGGCCGGTGGGCGCGGTGGCGAGGACGCGCAGGATCTGCTGGTAGGGGGCGCTGGTGATCGTCGGGTCGTCGGCGGTGAACTCGGCGGCGGCGAGAGCGCGCAGGGTGGTACGGGTCGTCGCCAGGTCCGCCAGTTCGCTGTCCAGGCGGGTGAGTTCGCTGGTCAGTGCGGTGATCTGCTCGCGGAGCCGGTCGGCGTTCTGGCGTGCGCTGGTTTCCCGATCGGCGATCAGGTCGAGGACGGTGGGAAGGTTCACCGCTGCCGCCAGGTGGGTGTGTTGGTCCCGGTCAGCCGCCGCACGATGTTCGCCGTCGACGCCCACAGGGTTCGCGACACCGCCGATTCCGGTCGGCTCTCGTACTCGCGTGCGAGGCGGCGGTGCAGCATCAGCGTGCCGTTGACCTGCTCGACGATCCACCGCTTACGGATCGGTACGAACCCGGGTCGGGTGTCGGATCGTTTGACGACCTCGACGTCGACACCCAGGACGGCGCCGTGCAGCGCCACGTCCTGCTTGAACCCGGCGTCGACCCAGACGCGGCTCACCGTCGGGGTGTGCGCGACGACCTTGTCGAGCAGCCGGATGCCGATGGCGTTGTCGGTGACCGACGCCGCGGTCACCACGACCGCGATGACCAGCCCCAACGCGTCCACGGCCAGGCCCCGCTTGCGTCCAGACACCTTCTTCCCCGCGTCCTTGCCGGTCGTCGAGGCCGGGACGTGGTTGGCGGCCCTGATCGACTGGGTGTCCAGCACGACCGCGCTCGGATCCTCCCGACGGCCGGCCTTCTCCCTGGCCTGGCAGCGCAGCAAATCGTGAACCACCTGGTCGGTGCCGTCGTCACGCCACAGGGCGAAGTAGTAGTAGGTAGCCGACTTCGGCGGCAGGTCGTGGGGCAGGTACGACCACTGACAACCGGTCCGGTTCTGGTAGAAGATCGCGTTCACGATCTCCCGCAGGTCGTAGTCACCGTGTCGACCTGACACCGACACCGCGACCCGCTTGGCCTTCCATGCCTGTAGGAACGGCCCGATCAACGCCCACTGCTCGTCGGTGAGGTCACTGGGATACCGCTTTCGATCACCCATGACCGGGCTAACGCCGTAGCCGCCCGAACAGTCACGACCAGGACTCACATTCCACAGATCGACCAGCCACTATCCACAGCGAACCCGTCGGAAGGCCTCCAACCGGGCGCAACGCCTAGATCAGATCAAGCTACTGCGGACCAGCCTCTGACTGGACGTTTGCTTCATCTTCGCGCCAGTAGCGGCCGATTCACGTACCGACCCCAGCAGAGCAAGATGCCCGACCCGACCCAGAAAGACAGCATACCGGCAGCCACAGGCCCGCCCGGCTTCGCCGCATTCCACCCCGGGATCGTGTCTGATTCACTTTGATCCCCACATCGACGGACATGACGTCCGCCGAGCCGCCGCCCGAACACCGTACGCCTACCGAATGACCGAACGGCGAGCCTATCCGTCCGACCTGTCCGACGCCCGCTGGGCCCTGATCGCACCCCGCCTGACCGCCTGGCGACAGGCCCGCACCGACGCCGGCGTCAGCGGCCGCACCCCCACCCACGACCTGCGCGACATCTTCAACGCCATCCTCTACGTCAACCGCACCGGCATCGCATGGCGCTACCTGCCCCACGACTTCCCGCCCCACCGCACCGTCTACGGCTACTTCGCCGCCTGGAGCAAGGAAGGCATCTTCACCGAACTCAACTACCACCTCACCGGCCTCGTCCGCGACCACCACGGCCGCGCCATCCAACCCACCGCATCCATCATGGACAGCCAGAGCGTCAAGACCTCCACCAACGTCCCACTGTCCACACAGGGCACCGACGCCGGAAAGAAGATCGTAGGCCGCAAACGCGGCATCATCACCGACACCCTCGGCCTGCTCCTCGCCGTCATCGTCACCGCCGCCAGCGCCAGCGACAACGCCATCGGCGCAGACCTGCTCGACCAGGCCACCACCACCTACCCCACCCTCACCAAGACCTGGGCCGACGCCGGCTTCAAGAACCGCGTCGTCGAACACGGTGCCGCACTCGGCGTCGACGTCGAGATCGTCACCAAAGACCCACAGGCCAAGGGCTTCAGCGTGGTCAAGCGCCGATGGGTCGTCGAACGCACCCTCGGCTGGCTCATGCACCACCGCCGGCTCGTACGCGACTACGAAGCCCGACCCGACAACTCCGCCAGCATGATCACCATCGCGATGATCGACAACCTCGCCAAACGACTCACCGCCGAAACCACCCCAACCTGGCGATACGGCTAAACCCGCATAACCGGCAAAACACGTGAATCAAACGTCCTCTAACTGGACGTTTGCTTCATCTTCGCGCCAGTAGCGGCCGATTCACGTACCGACCCCAGCAGAGCAAGATGCCCGACCCGACCCAGAAAGACAGCATACCGGCAGCCACAGGCCCGCCCGGCTTCGCCGCATTCCACCCCGGGATCGTGTCTGATTCACTTTGATCCCCACATCGACGGACATGACGTCCGCCGAGCCGCCGCCCGAACACCGTACGCCTACCGAATGACCGAACGGCGAGCCTATCCGTCCGACCTGTCCGACGCCCGCTGGGCCCTGATCGCACCCCGCCTGACCGCCTGGCGACAGGCCCGCACCGACGCCGGCGTCAGCGGCCGCACCCCCACCCACGACCTGCGCGACATCTTCAACGCCATCCTCTACGTCAACCGCACCGGCATCGCATGGCGCTACCTGCCCCACGACTTCCCGCCCCACCGCACCGTCTACGGCTACTTCGCCGCCTGGAGCAAGGAAGGCATCTTCACCGAACTCAACTACCACCTCACCGGCCTCGTCCGCGACCACCACGGCCGCGCCATCCAACCCACCGCATCCATCATGGACAGCCAGAGCGTCAAGACCTCCACCAACGTCCCACTGTCCACACAGGGCACCGACGCCGGAAAGAAGATCGTAGGCCGCAAACGCGGCATCATCACCGACACCCTCGGCCTGCTCCTCGCCGTCATCGTCACCGCCGCCAGCGCCAGCGACAACGCCATCGGCGCAGACCTGCTCGACCAGGCCACCACCACCTACCCCACCCTCACCAAGACCTGGGCCGACGCCGGCTTCAAGAACCGCGTCGTCGAACACGGTGCCGCACTCGGCGTCGACGTCGAGATCGTCACCAAAGACCCACAGGCCAAGGGCTTCAGCGTGGTCAAGCGCCGATGGGTCGTCGAACGCACCCTCGGCTGGCTCATGCACCACCGCCGGCTCGTACGCGACTACGAAGCCCGACCCGACAACTCCGCCAGCATGATCACCATCGCGATGATCGACAACCTCGCCAAACGACTCACCGCCGAAACCACCCCAACCTGGCGATACGGCTAAACCCGCATAACCGGCAAAACACGTGAATCAAACGTCCTCTAAGGAGCCAAACGACGATGACGCGTCGACTCTGGTGGCGGGTGGAGGAGATCCTCCCGCTGGCCGAACACGCCGCCGCCACCCCCCGGCAGCGCAAGACCCGCCAGCAGTACCGTGCTGGCTGGCCGGACGTACCCGCACTGATCTGGTCCCGCAAGCCTGACGGCGACTGGCTGGCATCCAACGGCGTCCCCATCTGGTACGACGTCGACGGCACCGAGTACCGGGTACGGGCCGAGACCTGGACCCACACCGCCACCGGCGCCACCGGAAACCCCCACCCGAACGACGGTGACGGATTCCTGCCCCTGCACGCCGAACACCTCGACGGGCGCCGCACGCTGCCCGACCTGCTCCGCTTCGCCCGCCAGCACAACGTGCCGTGGCTCGGCGTCAACGCCGACCGCACCAGCGAGGACAGCAACGACAGATACCTGCTGTCGCACAGCCGCGAGGACATCCTGCCCCCTTACGCGAGCTGGGTACCGGCGACCGTCACCTCCGACACCGTCGGCGGCGACCACTACACGGCGCTGGTCGCCGACGGATACAGCGCCGTGGACGGCGGCCTGCTGTGCCGGTTCCCGCGCGACGAGGTCGAACGCATGGCCGACCACCTGCACGGGCTGTCGATCGGCGACATCCCCGGTGAACACCCCGTCCTGCGTCTCGGTGCCGGCTTCGTCAGCGTGCAGTGGGAAGCGGACACCGGCGAGGACAGCAGCCGGTGGATCGAGGAGGACCGGGTACCGGCCGACGCCGACGACCACTACGCCGTCGGCGCCTACCAGTGGCGCTGGACGCCCGCGACCATGGTCGAGGAGCAGCCGTGACCGCCCGCCGTAACCAGCGACGGCCAGGCACTCCCAACCCCGCCGACGACAGGGCGTTCCACCGTGCGCTGCAACGGCAGGTCGACGCCTTGGCTGCCACGGTCACACTCAAAGACCCTCCCGACGGCCTCAGCGTCACGGCCGAGCGTGAGCGGCGGGAACAAGTGGCCGCCGCCTGGCTTTACCTGTCCTGCGTCGCCGTCTGGGCCGAGGACCACCAGCTCGTCGAGCCGCTGCTGCGCAGCGCACCGCCCGGGACCGTGCGCAACGCCGCGAGCGCGCCGCTGTGGCTCGGCCGCGCTTTTGAAGCCCTCACCCGGCACCCTTCCACCCAGTGGCTGCTGCACCCGGAGTACAACCCGATGTTGTGGGCCGGCGCTCCCAGCGCCGCCGCCTGCGACGACCTGATCAGGTGGTGGGCCACCCAGGCGCCGTCGCTGGCCTGGCCCGACCAGGACGGCTATCCGCCGTCGATCAGTGGCTGGGTCATCGGCGACCTGCTGCAGATCCTGTCCCCGCAGCGGCGGGCGCGTCACGCCCTGGTGCAGACACCGCACCACGTCGCCGACTTCATCCTCGACCGCACCCTCCACCCAGCCGCCGACACCTTCCGCGAAGAGCCCGTGCTGCGGCTCATCGACCCGACCGTCGGCACCGGCCACTACCTGATCCGGGCGGTCGACTACCTCTGGCAGTGGTACACCACCGGCCGAATGGACCCCCGATCGGTTGACCAGCCGCCGGTCACCGGCGGGCACACTCTCCCGCCCGGCGAGGCGATCCGGCGGATCCTCGCCGGAGTCGACGGCGTCGACATCGACCCGCTGACCGTGGCGGTCGCCCGGCTTCGGATGACCGTCTACCTCGGACATCTGCTCGCCGACGCTGGGCTGCTCCCGCGTCCGCTGCGCCTGGCCGCCATTCCCGCCTGGGTCACCCCACGGATCGCGGTGGGCGACTCGCTGCTCATCGGCAAGATCAGCCGCGCCGAGTACGGCCGGCTGCACCCACACCTGGTGGACCTGCCCGGCGCCGCCTTTCCGCTGCCCGGCTTCACGTGGACGGCCGACGAGGCGGCGACCACAGCGCCTCCTCGTCGCGGCCGCCGGAGCTGAGCGGCCTCACGCCGGACGACCCAAGCGACTTGATCGACACCGGTCGCTCGCGTGTGGTTCGTCCCGCCGGCCCGCGCCAGGGCCACCTGCGCCATCCCGTCCCTGGCTCGGATCGCCATCGGTTCGAGCCGCACCGACCCGCAAGGAGGACAACTGTGCTGCACCC
The DNA here is from genome assembly GCF_049179115.1 of Solwaraspora sp. WMMB762. NCBI lineage: Bacteria > Bacillati > Actinomycetota > Actinomycetes > Micromonosporales > Micromonosporaceae > Solwaraspora > Solwaraspora sp. WMMB762. The sequence continues at coordinate 4,048,946 of NZ_JBMHMD010000001.1, read as the reverse complement.
TGCCACCCGCGCCGCGATACCTGCGGTGTTGACCGGCGTCGAGTCAGCCGCCGACCAGTACGGCTGGGACCAGCCCCCGGTCGTGTTCGGCCTGTTCGACCGCACCGACCTCGCCGACGGTGCCGGCTCCGGCTTTGGGGCGCTTGAGGTCGACCCGACCCTGGCCGCCCCGGACCTGTGGACCGCGTCCGACCCGGCCCGGCCCGGCGAGTCGCTGCCCGTACCGGTCGTACTCCAGCGCTTCGCCCGGCAGCTCGCCACGCCGCACGCCCGGGTTTGGCTGCGGGACTGGCTGGCCCGCGACCGCCGCGCACTCGTCGGTGTCGGCCTGCTGTTCGAGGGCTGGGCTGGACCGGTGACCCCCGGCTACCGGCGCGGTGATCTCGTTAAGGCCCCTGCGGTGCTGCGCCGGGAAATCCGCATCGCCGCCGCCGTCGACACCGACCTGGGGCTGCACCGCGTCGCGCGGGTCCGCCATGGCCAACCGTCGGCCGCGCGGAGCTGGCCCGAACTGCCGTGGTGGGGCCAGCGGCGCGGCGTCGTCGTCGGGCTGCGCGCCCTCACCGAGCTGGCCAAACGCGTCTAGCGCGCCCGCCACGCAGTGCGCCCATCACTGGTGATGAACGGCCCGCTCACCCAGGCATTGGGTGGGCGGGCACGAACCCCAACGCCCAGCTCAGCGCCGCCGCCCGCGCCGCCGTGAAACACCCGCCCACGAACCACCGTCTGACCGGCTTCGACGCCCCGCCGAAGCGTCCCATCGAACCAGTAAGGAGCAGCATCCGATGCACACCGGGGACCCACGTGTGGCCCGCTACGCCGACCACATCATGACCGAGATCGATGGCGACATCACCGAGGGAGTGGTGCCACCCGGTATCGGCAGCTTCGCCGACCTGCACTGCTACCTCGACGCGAACGGCTACCTCGACGCCGCCGGCCTGCCTCACTACAGCAGCCAGGCGGACCTCGACCTCGCCAACGCCGTCACGGACGAGGTCAGCCGGCGGCTACGAACGCCCGGCCGCCCGTTCTGTACCTACGGCCGCTGCACCTTCAGCGCTCACGACCACACCACCAGCACGGGTCCCGACGGGCGGCACCTCGACCGCGAGGTCCCGCTGCGCTGCGCCCACTGCGGCCGCCCCGCGCACTACGACACCCGCCTGCGCGACTACCGGCACGACGACCCCGCCGTGCCCGACTGCTTCCTCATCCGCAGAGACACCCACGGGCACACCGAGACCTCGGCCGGTCCGCAAGCCGCGTGCGGAAACGCGGAGCCCGCCGACGCCCCCTGGACGACTTGATCTTTCCGCAGAGTCGAGCGTCGATCGGTGCGGTCACCATCGCCCGGCCCGAACGGCGAGGAGGACGGCTCCCAGGCCACGAGCCGAGACGGCCCGGGGGGTGGTGACCACCCGCCCGATCCCGGTCGCCGAAAGGACCCGCCCTCATGCCGCCCACCACCCCCGCTCCCGAGCCCGAGACCGTGACCGACCCGATGCTCTGGCGCATGGCCATCCGGGTCACCGCCGATCACCAGCCCCACCCGCGCCATCCCGGCCGCTGCGCCAACCTGCGCTGCGTTCACGAGGCCTACCCCTGCCCGCCGCTGCGCGACGCGCAGCGGGCGCAGCAGGCCGCGACCCGCCCGCACCGGTTCACGCCGGGACGCGCCCGCGTCGCTGCCGTCGCGCAGCGGTTCGTCGGCTGGTTCCGGCCCGCGCGCCCCGTTCCGCCGGCGCCGGTACCGCTGCCCCGCCGGCAGCCCATGGCCGCCCTCGGCCTCGCGGCCTGACGTCCCGCACAGACCAGCGACCGTTCGATCCCGCCGCCGGTTCGACAACCCCATGGAGGCGCCTTGAGCTTCTATCAAGAGACAACCCTGGCCGGCTACGCCCGCGCCGCCGTCCACCTCAAGTCACGGATGGTCGACTACAGCCGTACCCGCTTCGCCCAGCAGTACCTGAAGGCCTACCTCGACGCCGCGTTCGAGGAGACCGTCGCGACGACAACGCCGAAGGTGCTCGCAGCCGTCGACACGCTCGCCCACCAGCCGTGGCAACTCGGCGATCCCTACGTGCTGGCCCCCGAGATGACCGCGATCGTGGCCGCCGCCGCCGAGGCACTCGACCTGACCGGCGACCTCATCCCCGACGACATCGCCCCCAGCGACAGCGGCGTCCTCTTCCTGCCCGAACCGATCTACCACCGTGGAACACACGGCCAGGTCGCATCGATAGGCGCCGTCACCTGGGCAAAGATGCACAACATCGGCACCGGAAGCACCGACTGGTGGATCACCGGCTGGGCCGACCGCAACGACCCGCTCGACCCCAGCGCCGCCCGCCTCCGCGCCCAGTACACACAGGACGCCCAACTCGCGGCGGACTTCGGCCCGTACGTACTGGCCTCATCGGCCCGGATTCCCGTGGGCAGACCGGTCGAAGCCCGTTGCGACCTCACCGCGTACGACGATGACGACATCGAGTGGGAACCAGCCCCCGACGGGCGGTTCTGCATCGACGAATCGACCGTCCGGGTCAACGCGGTCGCCGCCATCGCCTACGCGTTCTGGGCCATCCAGGCCCAACCCCTCGCCACCGTATCCGCCCCACCGCTCGACCGCGCCGCCCGCCGCCGCGCCCAACGAGACAAGGTCGTCCACCTGACCCGAGTCGTCATGCTGCGCCGACGCAAACCCGTCACCGACCGCAACACCGGTGAAGCGAAATGGCACTACCGGGTCCGGTTCTTTGTCAAAGGCCACTGGCGTCACCTCTCCGACGCTGACGGCCGGCGGTATCGCATCTGGGTCCACAGACACATCAAGGGGCCAGACGGCGCCCCGCTGCTTCTTGGTGACGCCGTCTCCATCCTCGCCCGCTAAACAAGAAAGGAAACAAGATGCCACCGCTCGAGGAGTTCCTCCAACACCAACAACGTCTCATCAACGAATTCGGCTGGGCAGTGACCGCCGTACTGCCCGATCTCGGGGAGAGCGGCTCCGCGTTCGCCTACACCGTAGGCCTGACCGAGCATGATTTCCCTGAGTTGGTCATCGCCGGCCTTGACCCGCTCATCGCCCAGGCATTGCTGAACGACATGGCCGGACGCGTCTACGACCGGGCCGAGCGGTTCACCCACGGCCAACGCGTCGCCGACCTGCTCGTCGGCTACGACGCGATCATCGTCGAGGGACCCGCCACCGACGCGCTGCTTCCCGGTGCGGCCCACGCCCGGTACGGCAAGGATCGCGTGCGCCTGCAGCAGATCGTGTGGCCGGACCCGCGCTCCCGGTTCCCGTGGGACGACGGCTACGAATACCCCGCTCACGTGCAACCGCTGCTGGGACGCCCATAACCCGATGAGCGGCATCACGGGAGCCGTCAACGACCTGGCGCTGGAAGTCGGCGCGACGGTCAACTGGACCGCGTTGCACAACAATCTGCTGTCCCCAGCCGTGACCGCGCTCATCAGCGCCGCCGGGACCGTCGAGTTCAACACCGGCCTGATACAGAAGCATCAGCAAGACCTCAATCACATGCTTGACGCGGCGAAAGCCGAAGGCGGCGTCCCCGAGGACCTGCTGTTCGTCGCCGGCGCACTGGCGGACATGTCCCTGACCCTCCTCGATGAGCGACAAGCAGCCGTCGATCGAGTACGGGCGCTCGTCATTCCGCTCGCCGAACTCGGGGTGCTGGAAACGCCCGTGTGACGGGCGCGGCGCGAAACGACCCCGCTCTCTAACGGCGACGCCGTCGCTGTCCTCGCCGCGTTCACTACGAACCCGGGTGTCGCTGTGGGAGACAGCGACGCGATTCGCCTGGCCCCACGCCCCGCGCCTGGGGCTTTGTTGTGCCCAAGAATCGACACAGGAGCGATATTTTCCATGTCCGGTCACACCTTCGGCAAGGATGACCTTGTCGTCATCAGCCCGGTTTTCGCTCGCCCTGGCGAGGAGAACGTCGTGTATCGCGTGGTCGAGGTTCACCGAGTGAACCTCGACGCCGCTCCCGTCAGCGGCGGGCACCCTGTCCGGGCACCCAAGGACATGTTTGAGCCCGCGCCGGAGACCACCGCCGCTGCCGAACAGCCGGACGGCACGCATCCGGCCTCAGGCAACGCCGTCACCCTGTGGGCCGGCAGTGTCGTCACGGTCGCCGGGCCACGGTGGACAGGGCCGGCTGGCCAGCTCTACGTCGTCCTGCGGACGAGCGGCGACAAGGTCTGGCTGGTCAAGCTCGGCGGCGACAACGGCCGCTACTGGCGTGGTGTCCACCGCAGCTTCTGCGCCCTCGTCGACCCGAGCCTCATCACCATGTCCCCCGGCGACTCAGTAGCCGGGCGCCGGCGCGTCACCTCCGGTGGCTAATCCGCGCCGTCGGCCCGCCGGTCTGCCGCCAGCCCACCGGTAGGCGGCAGCGCACTCCGGCAGCCCGCCGCCGAGGCTTTCGGGTCAATCCAGCTCCAATCATTCGCATGCGGCGCCCCGAAGGCGATCCCACCCACCACTGGGCGGGCCCGCCTTTCGTGAGCGCCGCTGCCTCTTCGCTGGGAGAAATCCATGCCTCCGTCGACAAGCCCTCTCGTCCGGGTGGCCGCACAGTTCGGCTACGACCTCGACGAAACCTCACTCCTCACCGACCCGGGCGTCCCCGCGACCGACACACAGGCCGCCCGGCTGTGCGCGATCCTGATCGAACATGCCAGCACCATCAACGACCCCGACCTGCGCTACACCATCAGCCAGGACCCGGACTACGTGCACGGCATCGCCGCGGACGCTGCTACCGCGATCGAGCGCGCCTACCGGGCCGTCGCCGTGCTCCTGTCCACCGCGGTCAGCACCGGTGCCGCGCGGCTGCTCACCCCAGGCGGCAGTCGCGCCGCAGTCGCGTCGCCCTGGCGTCCCGGCGTGGTCCGCATCGCCGGCGCCCACGGCGGGCCCTACCCCTGCCAGATCTGGCAGGCGGGCTGGAACGGCTGGGCCCGGCCCCGCTTCACCCGTGACATCGTCGCCCGGCTGATGGCCGACCTGGACGAGGACTGGCGCCGCAGCGGGCAGCACCCCGACTCCCTCGCCGGACAGCTACTCGAGGACGGCAACGTGCTCCTGTTCCACGACGAGGGCGTCCAGGAGGTCATCCACCCAGACGACGACGACATGTTCGCCGTTGGCACCGGTACGTGGACGTGGGAGGAGTGGCCGGAGTAGAACCCGGCCCGCCACCCGACCCGGCGCGCCCCGGGCCGTACTGGCCCGCCTGGGCGCGGCCCGTACCGCGGGGCCGGCACGGCCACGGCACGAGCCGAGCCCTGAAAGCAATTCCTCTACCCCAGAAAGGAGGCGAGATGCTCAGAATCCTCGCTGTATCCGTCCGAGGGCATCGGTATCTGGAGGGAAACCCGAGCGTTCACCCCATCAGCGAGGTACCCGCCGGTACAGGGACCCTGTTCCCTGACCTCACCGCAGTGCAACGCCACGTGCAGCGCGAGTACCGCACCCTGTCGGTGTTCTGGCGCGTCGAGGTCATCGACGAGCGTGGTCAGATCGTATCGCGAGGCACGCGTGACGGCCTCAACGGCACCGGCAACCGCTGGGTGTGGCAGCCCGCGCAAAAGCCGTGACCGGCGCACCCACACCAACTGATCCCGACTCCGCTCGACGTCCGGACACTCCGGCGAGCGGCACCAGCCCCACCCGTTCCTGCGGCGTCATCCGTAGCTGACCGACGCCCGCTTTCGGCACCGCCACCGGTTGTCCGCCCCGCCCTTTGACGGCGGTTCGGCGCGGCACCAACCCCATTCCCGACCGGGAGGTGGCCACGCCGGAGGCGTGGCCACCTCCTGTCCATTTCCCAGGAGGAGTAACGGATGGACTCTGCACCCACACCAGCGCACCACAGCCCCGACCGCGACTTGATCACCGGGAGCGGCAACGGTAGTCGTGTCTGCGCCGCACCAATCGACGGCGTCAGGGGACCGGCGATGACCACACCGACAGCGGGTACGCCCGCCACACCTGCCGGCGCGGCCGGGATCAACGCGGTCAGCGGGCTGCCGAGGCTACGCGCCGGCGAGCTGCAGAACCAGGTCCTCGCGGTCCTAGCCAGCGCCGGCGTCGCCCTGGACGTCGGCGACATCGCCGGGGTCCTCGCCGGACGGTCCTCTGGCGCGATCGGTCAGGCGTGCGACCGGCTCGTCGAGCGCGGCCACGCCGAACTCCTGCCAAGCTCGCCCAAGCAGTACCGCATCACCTCGGCCGGGCTCACGCAGCACCGGGCGAACCCGACGCTGATACCGCCCGCACCGCAAAGCACCGCCGCTCGACCCGCGTCCCCGGCCCCGCCGGCCGCCCCAGCCCCACGCCCGGCGGCATCCACCCACCCCACACAGCCGGCGGCCGCAACCGCGCGACCGGCGACACCGGCGGCGCCCGCGCCGAAGAAGCCGACCACAGGACCGGTGCGGCGCCCGAACGGGCAGCTGTACTACCCACGGCTGCTGGCCAAGCGCCCCGACGTCGACGTGCTGCGAGACCTCCGCGACGCCGACGTCCCCGTGCTGCTCTACGGGCCGCCCGGCACCGGCAAGACCTCGCTGATCGAGGCCGCGTTCAGCACCGACCTGCACACGGTGCCCGGCGACGGCGACACCACGGTCGGCGACATCGTCGGGGACTACGTGCCCACCGACAGCGGCGGCTACGAGTTCGTGCCCGGCCCGCTGCCACGGGCGATGGAAGCCGGCGGGGTGCTGTTCATCGACGACGCCACCCTGATCCAGCCGAAGGTCCTCGCCGTGGTCTACCCGGCCATGGACGGCCGCAGGCAGATCATCCTCAAGGCCGCCGCCGGCCGGGTCGTCACCGCCGCCCCCGGCTTCTACGTCGTCGCCGGCCACAACCCCGGCGTCCACGGCGCCGTGCTGACCGAAGCCCTCTCCAGCCGGTTCTCCACCCAGGTCAAGGTCTCCAGCGACTACGACCTGGCCGCCGCGCTCGGCGTCGACTCCCGGATGGTCCGCGCCGCCCGCAACCTCGCCACCCAGTACGACAGCGGCGAGATCGGCTGGGCCCCGCAGCTGCGCGAACTGCTCGCCTTCAAACGGATCACCGACGTCCTCGGGGTCGACACCGCCATGGCCAACCTCATCGGCCTCGCCCCGGTCGAGGACCGCGAAGTGGTCCACAAGACCGTCTGCCAAGCCTTCGCCCGCGCCAAGATCCTGCCCCTCGCCCTCGGCAACCAGCTGTAACCCCGCAACGGAGGCACACCCATGTCGTTGTCGAAACACCTCAACCCGGACCCGGACGCCGCGTCCACCCCACTACCGGCCGACCACGCCTGGCTGCGCATGTCGGCCGCGCTCAGCGCGCACATCCCCCCGATCGCCGGCCGCGAGGACCTCCTCGTCGTCATCGAACCCGGCGCCGGTCACGGCGCACCAGCCTGCTTCATCCGTGAACGCGCCACCGTCGAAATCGACGGCACATACCTCGGCATCGACCCCCGCACGGTCGACCCGCACGACCCCGACGCCCGGGAAAAGTACCCCGTCGCCTGGGGGCTCCTGGTCCACGAAGCCGCACACTCCCACCACACCCGCTGGGAGTTCGGCACCGGACCCGCCCGGGTGGCCGAGGCCGCCGCGCTGCTGGAGGAGTCCCGCATCGAGACCGCCCAACTGCGCCGCAGGCCCGGCGACCGCCGCTGGCTCCGCGCCGCGGTCACCAGAATCCTGCTCGACGACATCCCGACCACCGACGACCCATGGGCCGCCGCCGCCAGCGCCGCGCTCGTCCTCGCCAGGGTCGACGCCGGGGTCATCGACCCCGACGAGGCCGAACAGCTCCGTCGCGCGGTCGTCCGGATCCTGCGCCCGACCCTGCTCAAGACCCTCACCGGGATCTGGCGCGACGCGCACCAGGTGCCCGACGACGACACCGACGCCATGCTCGCCCTCGGCCGACGCTGGTGCGACGCACTCGGCGTCGACCCCGACACCCCGCCGCCCGGAACGGGGCAGGCCGGTCCAGGCAACCGGCACGGCGGCGCCGGGCAGGGCGCCGGAGGCAGCCCCGCGGGCGGAGGCGTGCTGCGCAACGCGGCCGCCTCCGTCGCCGGTGCCGTGGCCGTCCACGACGCCGAAGCCGCCCAGGCCGCCGCCGCTGCCGCCGCCCGCGCCCAACAGCGGGCCCAGCAACGCAAGGCAGAGGCCGACCAGCAGAAACGGTCCCAGGACGCGGCCGGCGCGGTCTTCGACGGAGACGGAGGCACCGGCGGCGGGGGCGGCGCGAGCACCAACGGGAACCCGCTGGTCCGCACGCAACCTCCGAGGCATCGGACCCGGGAGCCCGGCGACGACGAGCGTGCCGCCGCGCGGCAGCTCGCCCGCGCCCTGCGGGAGGCCGCCTACCGGGAACCGACCGACGCGGTCACCACCTCGGTGACCCCGCCCGGCCGGCTCGTCACCCGCGCCGCGCTCGCCGCCGACGCGCAACGCGCCGCCGGCCAGATCCCCACCTCGCAGCCGTGGCGGCGTACCGAACGCCGCCGGGTACCGCAGCCGCCGATCCACGTCGGGATCGTCGCCGACGTCTCCCCGTCGGTGGAGACGTTCGCCGGGCCGATCGCCTCAGCGGCGTGGATCACCGCCCAGGCCACCGCCTGGGCCGGCGGCACAAGCGCCACCGTCACCTTCGGCCAGTACGTCACCGCCGTGACCCGCCCGGGCCAGCCACCCGACAGAGTCCGCCTGTTCGGCAAGGAGGGCAACACGCAGGGTTTCCCCCTCGCGGTGGACGCCCTCGACGCCACACTCGGCCTGGCCGACCCCCGCGGCGGCGCGCGGCTGCTCGTCGTGGTCAGCGACGGCGAGTTCACCGCCGCCGAGATCACCGAGGGCCAGAAACGTCTGGACCGTCTCGTCCGCGCCGGCTGCGGCCTGCTCTGGCTCGGACCGCCCAACTCCCGCCCCCTCAAGGGCACCGACGCCACCATCCTCGGCAACCCCGGCGACGCCGGCAGGCTCATCGCCCGCGCCGCCGCCACCGCACTACGCGACACCTGAGGCGACGCCCAGGGCCGGCACCTGTTGGTGTACGGGTTCCCGTGCAGAGCCATGTACGGGAACCCGTACGCCCGGTTACCTGCCGCTTCGGCTCCGTCGGCGGCCGCGGACGCAGTGGCCCCCATCCGTTTATTACGCTGGGTTACTAAGAGAGTCGGTTCGGTGCACCGGATCGCGGCAGATCCGGACGCTGCCGGGTCGATCGACAGGACTGATTGTAGTTGCTCGTTGCAGAGCAAGCTCGGCCGCGAACCACAGCCGCACTCGTAGATGTCGATAGCTGCCGTGTACTCGGTGGCGTACCCGGCTCTCTGCACTCGAGCCGTACGCCGACCCCGTGCAGGACGGTCGACGCAATGTGAACGCCTACAACGGAGGCGTCGATGAGGCAGACAAAGGAAGGCTGGCGCCGTCCGTGCTGTCAGCGGTGCTCGTCACTCGGTTGTCCGGGCCTGCTGTCCCGTCCGGTTCGGGTGCTGGCTTGTCCGGTCGCGTGGGACTCCGGGTCGGCGGGGGTAGTCGTGCGGGAGGTACCGGTAGACGGATCGCAGCGATCTGCCGATCTTCTCGGCGAGCAGTTCCGGGGCGAGGTCAGGTTCTCTGTCCAGCCAGTAGGCGACCGCCTCGGCTGTCGTCCGGGGCGGGCCCGGCTCCTGGTGGGTGTCGCCGCTGGCGGTGTCCGGTTCGTCGTGGCGGTGGTTGTCGCCGTGGATGTCGTGGGTGCTCCGGCCTGCCCGGTTCGGGGCGCTCTTCTCGTCTGTTACCGCCGTGACCTGGGGTTTCGCGTCGTGGTTGCCGACCGAGAGCGGTCCGGGGTTGGGGGCTTTGCGTGGTTCCGCCCCGCGCCGACGGTCGTGTGCGGCGGCGGGTGGTGTGGCGTCGGAGGTGCGTTGCCCGCCGGCGGTGTGTTTCCGTTTGGTCCAGGGACGGCGGTTGGGGCGGTGGGTCGTGATGATCCGTTCTGGTGTGAGGTCGGCGGCGATGAGGGCGGTCAGTCCGGTGTAGTCGGCGGTGGCGGTGAGGCGTGCGGCGATTTCGTTGAGGTCGTACACGCGGACGGCGATGTCGGCGGTGGTGATGTCGACGGCGGCGCGGATCTTGCGGTGCAGCACGGTGGCGATGGCGGCGTCGCGGCGTTCGCGGGTGATCGCGGCGCGGGCGGCGTCCAGGGACTCGTACAGGTCGAGGCCGTGGGCTTTGGCGAGGGTGTGTGCCCGGGCGGTGACGGCGGGGTGGCGTGCCCAGTGGTTGATCAGTTCGTAGGCGGGTGGGGTGGGTGGCAGGTCGCCGGTGGCGCGGAGCCGGTCGCGGCGCTGGTTCCCGGCGTGCATGAGCCAGACGAGGTAGCCGAGGGCGGACATGCCGGCGTAGAAGCCTGCGGCGAGGTGGTCGGGGTGGACGGTCCAGTTGAAGGTGACGGCGGCGGCGGCGATGATGGCTGACAGCAGTCGGGGGCCGATCGCCCGTTCGCCGAGTCGGCGGCGGACGTCGGCGTTGGCCATCACCACGACGCCGCCGAGTTCGAGCGCGGCGACGGCGGGGACCGCGACGAGGGCCGGGATGTCGAGTGTGTCGACGGCTCCGGTGACCTGCCCGACGAGGGCGACGAGCAGGACCATGACGTAGAAGGCCAGGCGCAGGTGGGTGGTGCGCCGGACGGCGGCGGCGAGGTCGCGGTCGGTGGCGTCACGGCGGGTGGCGCGGGTCGACGTCGGGTGCTGGCCGGTCGCGGTGGTGGTGGCGCCGTGGGGGTGCCCGGATCCCGGGGTGGCGGCGGGTCGGGGGCGGACACCGGCCGGGGTGGGCTGGTGGGGTGGGGGTTCGTGGCGACCGGCGGAGGTGGAGGGTGTCGCCGGGCGGGTCATCGGTGTCCTCCGCGCGGGTCGGGTGCGGCGGGGCGGCGGCGGAGGTCGGTGGTGAGCTGGTCGGCGAGGGCGGTGGTGGTGTCGTCGGGGGCGGCGTCGATCTCGGCGAGGCGGCGGGTCAGGGTCCGGCGCAGGGTGCGGATCTGGTCGGGGTGGCCCAGGGCGGCGTGGACGCGCATCGCCTGCTGGTAGAGCGGTTCGGAGTAGGGGTCGTGGCGGATCGCGGCGTCGAGGACGGTGAGGGCCTCGGCCGGGTCGGGGGTCGCGGTGGCGAGGGCGAGGTGCGCGTCGAGGGCGCGGCGGCGGACGCCTTCACGGTGTGCCTCGATCCATTCGTAGTCGTGGCCGTCGGCGAGCGCGCCGCGGTAGGCGGCGACGGCGGTCCGGAGCGCGGTGAGCCGTTCGCCGGGGTCGGTGGCCTGGTCGGCGTCGCGCAGGGCGTCGCGCAGCCGCCACAGGTCGACGTCGAGGATGTGCCGGTTCAGGGTGTAGCGGCTGGCCGCGTGGGTGAGGTGGTCGGCGGGCCCGCCGGTGCGGGCGAGGGTCTTCCGCAGGGTGGACACGTAGGTGTGGAGGCGGTGGGGTGCTCTGGACCGGGGGGCGTCGGGGAGCAGGTCGTCGAGGATCGCGTCCTGGGTGGCGTCGCCGTCGTGGACGGCGAGGTAGACGAGCAGTTCGAGCGATTTCGCGCGCAGCGGTGTGGTGGTGTCCATGTCGACGATGCGGGCGTCGCCGAGCAGCCGCACGCTGACGTGTCCGCCGCCGGATGGTTCCGGTCGGGCGTCGCCGTGTCCTTCCGGTCGTGGGCCGGTGTCCGGGCGGTCGTCGGCGGCGTCCTCCGGCCCGGCGTCCGCGGGCCCGGGGTGTGCGGGGGTGTGGGTGTCGGCGGTCGTGGCGTCAGCCGGCGCGGGGCCTGGGCTCGGGTCCGGCGCGCCGCCCTCGTGGGAGGGGTCCGCGGGCGGTGGTTGCGGATCGGTGGGTGTCCCGGTGAGCGTGCGGATCAGGTCGATGGTGTCGGCGGTGGTGAGGACGGTCAGCCGGCCACCACCACCGCCGATGACGTCGTCGTCGCTGGTGGTGGTGCCGTCGGTGTCGACGGTGAGGGTGCGGCCGTCGGGCCACGGGGTCAGCACGACGCCGTGGATGTCCAGGCGGTGGCCCTGGGCGAGGACCGCGGCGGTCCGGGCCGTCGCGTCGGCGGTGTCGTCGGCGATCAGCAGTAGGGGCGGCGGGCTGGGGTGGCCGCAGCGTCGCAGGTCGGCGACGGTGTCGGTGTCGTGCTGGTCGAGCAGCCGGCTGCGGGACATCAGCTGGGTCTCGAGGATCCGCAGGGCGGCGTCGAGGTTGGCGGTGAGGGTGAGGCGCGGCGTGTCGGGAAGGGCCCCGGGGTCGCCGAGCAGGGCCGCGGCGGTCGTGGACGGCATGACCACGTGGGTGGGCCCGGTGGTGAGGGCCGCGGTGAGCATGCCGCGGGCGGCGGCCCGCGCGCCGGGTCCGGTCAAACCCAGCCCGCCCACCGGGGCCGTCGGGTCGAGGGCGGTGACGGTGCCGGTACGGTCGCCGGCGTCGGGGCGGTCGGGGCGGTCGGGGCGGTCGGGGCGGTCGGGGAGGTCGGGGAGGTCCGGGTCCGGGTGGGGGATGGTCTGGTCCCGGGTGTCGCCGGCTCCGTGGGTGGTGGTGCCGGGGCCGGCCGTACGGTGCAGGCTGCGGCGGATCTGGTGGATCATCCGGGGGAGAGCCGCCGGGTCCTCACCGTGCCGGCGGTGGCGGCGTCGGCGCGCCCATACGGCCGTCGCCGTCGCGGCGAGGGCCACGGCGAGTCCGGCCTCGACCCAGCTTCCGTCGGGTAGTGCCACCCCGACGGGCCGCCGCCCGGTGTCGGTGTCGGTGGTGTCGCAGGTGCTGTCGGCTGGGGCGTCCGGCCGGGGGGTGTCGGCGGTGGGGCCGGTCTCGGGTGTGGCCGTGGGTGTCGGTGGTTCGGGTGTCGGCGGGGTATCCACCGCTGGCGGTGGCGGGGGCCGGTTGTCGTCGGGCGGTGTGGCCACGGTGGTGGGTAGGTCGAGGATCCAGCCGGGGTGGATGAGGTCCGGGTCGGTGAGCGTGCCGCCGGTGGGGAACCGGGTGCCCCGGTTGAGGTCGTAGATGTCGGTCCAGCGGTCGTGGTCACCGAGGCGCCGGTCTGCGATCGCGGACAGGGAGTCGCCGCGTCTGACCGTGTGAGTGGGCCGAGGTCCGTCGTCGGCGTCGGTGGTGGTGGGCGGGTCGGCCGTGCGGATGGTGCCTGCGACGGGTTGCGGGGGTGTGGCGGTGGTGGATGCCGGGGTGGTGGCGTGGGCGGCCCCGGCGGTGGTGGCGGTGACGGCGGAGGCGCCGAGGACCGCGGCGGTCAGGCCTTGCAACGGGCGGGGTAGACGCAGGGGTGGCAGCCACCGGGCCAACCCGGTGGCGGCGGCGCACAGCCGGGCCGCGACGGCGGTGGCGATCACCGCCCACACCAGCCATGCGCCGGCCAGCCCGAGCGCGGCGAGGAACCCCGGGGTGAGGGGCTGGTGGATCCACGCCCGCACCGCCGCCATGGACACCGGAGCGGTCGTCGTGCCGCCGAGGTGGACCAGGACGGCGGGCAGCACGGCGACGGCGGCGGCCACGGCGGTGACCCGGACCACGGCACGGGGACGACACGGCACGGCGGCTCCTGTTCACGGGGCGCGGGACCGCCCACGGCGTCGGCGGCGGCGGCAACCGAATTAAGGGCGGTCAACGGGGGATGCCGTCGACGGTATGGCCGTGACCGGCCCGAAGACGTGGCCACGCGTCTGACAGCACCTCACACGACCTCACACCGGCTCACAACGCCAGCTCACACCACCGCCGCGCCGCCGGTCCCCGGGACGGCGGCAGGGGTCGATCTTTCGTCGGCAACCCGGGCGGGCGGGCCGGGGGTGCCGGCCCTGGGGTGGTCAGGTCGCGGGGTCGAGGCCCGCTCCGGCCAGCCGGTCCTGGAAGGCGCGGAGCAGGGCGCGGGCGGTGTCGCCGTCGCCGAGCGCTGTCAACATGTGCGCCGCCCGCCGGTGCAGGTGTTCGTTGTAGGGGTCGACGCGGATCGCGGCCTCGAGCAGCGTCACCGCCTGACGCGGGTCGGTCTGCGTGTCGGCCAGCGCGACGTGGGCGTCGATCACGTCCCGGCGGACGGTCTCCCTCGGTGTGTCGAGCCACGGCCAGGTGTACCCGTCGGCGAGGCACCCGCCGTACAGGTCGATCACCGCCTGCCACGCCGCCGGTCGGCCGGTCACCGCCGTCGTCGCCTGCCGCACCGCCCGACGCAGCCGCCACAGGTCCACGTCTATGTCCGGGTGGAGCCGGTACCGGTCGTCGACGTGTTCCACCACGCTCACACCGCCGTCCTCGGACCCACCTGTGGCCTCCCGGATCGCTTTCCGCAGGTCACTGACGGTGGTGTAGAGGCGGCCGGTGACCCGGTGGGCCGGCACCCCGGGCCAGATCGCCTCGACCAGCTCCCGGACCGTGCCACCGCCGGAATGGACCGCGAGGAACACGAGGACCTGCAGCGCGGCGCTACGACGCACCGCCACCGGCGTGTCCCGGACGGACAAGCCCACGCCGCCGAGAAGCCGCAGCCGCAGCGCCGCCACCCCCGACCGGCCACCGCCGTCCCGGTCCGCTGGCGGGCCGCCGCCGTCCGGACCAGGGTCTACCGGCCGGTCCCCGGCACCGGGCGCCGGCGGCGCCGGCCCCGGCGCGAACACGGCCAGGGCGCCGCCGCCGGCAGTACCGGGTGGGCTGACCACCGCGAGGACGTCCCGGGCCGCCGCCACGTCCAGCACACACATCCGGCCCCGGACAGCAGGACCCCGCGAACCCCGCACCCGCCCCGACGCGTCCACCTCCCAGACGCCGCCGGTCCGAGCCCGGCCCACCACGACCACGGCGACACCACCGGCCACCGCCCCCACGAGACGGTCATCGACAGGTCCGCAGGTGAGCAGCACCACCCGGTCGCCGCCGCCCACATTCCCGCCGGCCGGCGCCTGGCCGGCGGCCCGCGACGCGACAGCGACCGCGTCGGCGACCGTGGACGCCACCTGGACGCCCGCCACCGCCGGCGCCGCGGCACCCG
Source organism: Solwaraspora sp. WMMB762 (assembly GCF_049179115.1). NCBI lineage: Bacteria > Bacillati > Actinomycetota > Actinomycetes > Micromonosporales > Micromonosporaceae > Solwaraspora > Solwaraspora sp. WMMB762. The sequence continues at coordinate 4,033,865 of NZ_JBMHMD010000001.1, read as the reverse complement.
CACCGAGGAACACCTCCAAATCGGCCCGGGTCGTGACGACCCTCACCACCGCGGCGGGATCACGCAGCGACCGCACCGCCGCCGTGACCAGCACGCCACGGGCCGCGTCACCCGCGCCCGGCCCGGTCAGCCCCACCCCACCGGCGGGAAACACCACACCGGCCGGCCCGTCGACCTCCCACCCCTCCGCCGCCGGGCCGGCCCCGCCGCCCGCCGCACCACCATCGGCGGCGACCCCGGTCCGGGCCGCCGCGACCACCGCCGGCAACGGCACCAGATCATCGTCGCTTCGCCGCTGGCCGGGCACGACCGGCCGGTACGACCGGCGACGCCGCAGCCACAGCAACACCCCCGCCGCCGCCACCTGCTCCGCCGTGCCCCGCGGCAGCCAACCACCCGGAACCGTCACCCCCACCCGCTGATCAGCCGACCCCCGCCGCGGCACCTCACCGGACCCGCCGACCCCGGCCGGCACCGCCGACGGCTGATCCGTCACCCCACCCGGAACCGGCCCGGTGTTCGCGCCGAGAACCGCGACCCCCGCCAGCCCGGTGGCCGTCGCCTGCCACGGCGTCGGCAACCGCATCCGCCGCACCCACCCGGCGACCGCCCGCACCCGGACCAGCACCCGCAGCAGCACCACCGCGACGACCAGCAACCACAACAGCCATCCCCCGACCACCGCCGCCGCCGCGACCGTCCCCGACGTCAGCGGATCCGCCGCCCACCGCGCCAACCCCTCCCTGTCCGGCCAACCAGACCACGACCACCTCGTCAACCGCGCCAACCACAGCGCGGGCGCCACCACCAGCACCCCGACCACCACCACGGACACGACCCGCCGCGCCCACCCCACCACCGATCACCCCACCCGGGCCGGCGCCGGCACGACCCCGCTCACCCGGCCGCCACCCCCGCCGGCGAAGCCCGCACGATCCGCGTCCACAACCGACGCAGCCACCACACCGCCACCGCCACCGCGAACACGGCCCCGAGAATGCCCGTCGCCCGCCAACTCACGATCGCGGCGCCGATCACCGCCACCGGCGCCACCAGCACCAGCCGCAACACGACCGGACCCACCACCGCCACCACCACCGCCGCGCCCAGCAACCCGCCACCCACCCGACCCGCCAGATCGATCCACACCGCCATGCCCGGCGACCGGCCCGCCGACATCGAGTACTGCACCAACCACATACCCGCCCCCGCCGTCACCGCCGCACCGTTCGGAAACGCCAGGAAATCCGCCCACCCACCCACCGGCGTCCGCCACCCCCTCGCCGCCACCACCGCCGCCGCCACCGCGCACACCGCCACCGGAGCCACCGGCAGCAACGTCCACCGCAGGAACGGCCCCACCCCCACCTCCAGGTACAAACTCCCCACGATCGCGTACAACCCCGCCACCGCCACACCCAACGACAACCCCGCGAGAATCCCCGTACCGACCTGCCCACCCACCGACCCGACCCGCCCGCCCGCCGGCCCCCGCGCCGCCGCCAACGCACCGAACACCGTGCCCGCGTTCAACCCCGCCACCACCACCAACACCGCCGCCAACGCCAACTCACCCCAGTTCAACAACACCGACGCGCTGAACAACGGACCCGCCCAGTCCACCGTCGACAAACACTGGGTCACCAGCCCCAACGACACGAACCCCGGCACCGCCATCCCCACCACCCGCCGCACCGACGGAACCTCCGGCACCTCCACCACCGGCGACGCACCCGACCCGGCGACACCCGCCGCTCCCCGCACCGCCGCCGTCACCGGATCCTCCACCACCACCGCCGGCACCGACACCGCCTCACCCACCACCCGCGGCACCACCGCCATCAACGACGTACCACCCACACAGAACACGCCCGCCACATCACCCGGCAGCAAATCAGCCGCCGCGACCGCCTCCGCTGTCAACCGACCCACCCGCTCCGCCACCGGCCCCGCCACCCGCTCCAACAACACCCCATCCAGCACCACCCCGCCCCCGGACGGCAACGGCACCGTCACCGCCAGAAGCCACGACAACGACTCCTTCGCCGCCCGCACACCCACCCGCACCGACCACCCGCCCCCCGCCCCAACGGAAACGCCACCGTCGACACTGCCCAGCAACGCGTCAACCAGCCCACCGTCCAGCGCGTCACCACCCGCGTCCGGATCCGCCAACGTCGCCAACACCTCGAACCCCGCCGAACCCCGCCGCAGCACCGACACCTCCGCCCCCGCACCCACGTCACACACCACCACGAACGCACCCACCGGCACCTGCGTACCCCCGGACACCACACGCTGCGCGACCGCGACCGGAGCCTCCACCAACGACGGCTGACCCAACCCCGCCCGATGCGCCGCCTGACGCATCCACAACCGCCGCCGAGGCCCCCACCCCGCCGGCACCACCAAACACACCTCACCCACCGACCCACCCACCACCCGACCCGCCTCATCAGACACCCGCCGCAACAACGCAGCCATCACATCAACCGACTCCACCGTCGCCTCACCCACCGTCACCGGTCCGCCACCGGCGACCGGTGCCGCCACCAACCGGTCAGGAAACGCCGACGCGACCCGCCACGCCTCCCGCCCCGTCACCAACGACCCGTCCTCAGCCACCGCCACACCCGACAACACCGGCCCGCCATCAAACAGCACCGGCGTCCAACCACCCTCCGGACCCGAAACCACCGCCACCACACCAGCCCGACCAACATCGATACTCAGGCGCGTTCCCGCAGGCATACCAGCCAGTCAAACATGAATCACTTACTCACGTCACTCCACGCGTTGACCTCTCACCACGTCCGTCAGGTCCTGGAGCGGAAACACCGAGCCGCGTGCTGACCGCTCTTGACCAGTCCCCAGAAGGCCGGCACGCGTCGCGATCGTCCGCCGACCCGAGCCGCTGATCACCACGCTCACCGCCGGTGGTGGACTCGGCCCCGGACCCTCATCCTCACCGTCGCCGCAGGCACCACGGGAATGGGAGACGTCCCCTCGCCGCCCTGCTCGGCCCCGCCAGCTGCCCGCCGTACTCCTCGGGGCGGTAGGGCCGGCCTACCTGCTCGCTACACCCACACCGTCGCCCTGACCGTCACCACAGCCAGACCGCCGTGCCGCGACGCTGCGGGCGAGTTGCCATCCGCCTGCCGTGCGAACGCCGGTCGCAGTCGCCGAAGGGATCGACCGCGTCCGGGAGGCGGACGACCTTCGCCGGCACCATGAGGGCGCCAAACACAACCGACGACGGCGAGCGACACCCTCGACCGAGTTCAGCCACCCGTGGGCAGCCCCGCCAGGAGCCATCGACCTCTTCCGTCGCGGGTTCAGCTTAGCCATTACCGAGGCGGCGTGCCTCGGCCACCTTGACCAAACCGGACGTGGGCGACCTCGGCGTCCGGGGTGTGGAGCCGACCGAGCACCGGCTCCACACCCGGACGCCCCGCTGGGCTACTGGCGGAACACGGCCAGGGCTGTGGCGACCGCGGAGATCACCGCTGCCACGCCGCCAAGGACCGCAGCCACGTCACCCAAGTTGACACCCCGCCCACGGCGGGCCTTGCCACGCGCCTTGGATCTTGGCCACCTACTTGCTAACTTCACGGTTCCCTTTCCTCTCTACACAACCGGGGGAAGGCACAGGGACGGCATCCGCTGCAACGGATGCCGTCCCGCACTACACGGCCACATGTTCGGCCGCCAGGATCAAACCACGAAGGACCATCGCCTTCTGTGATTTCCGAGGCCATTTCGGGCCACCCTGACCCCGCCTCACCATCGAGAAACACACCGCATCCAGGCCAGGCCAACAGCGATCGTCGCTGACCTGCGACTTCCCTTGCTGGCTGCAAGTTGCATTAGGCAAGACGAGGAAGATTCGCATAGCGAGATATCTGATCGAGACACGCCGATAGGATGCAAACACTTTGGCTGGCGATTCAAATGCGATCAGCATTCACAAATGGGCATCGGCGCGGGAGATCCTCAACCTGTCCGCGGACGCAACACCACCCGTTTCCTCCGGTTGCCCCTCGCCGACACTCGCTGGCGTTCCGGACCGGAGCGCGACCCCGCCGATGTCGACGGTTCGTCGACCATCATCATGATCCGAGCCACCAACGGACGCAGCAGGTGCTCACAGCCCGCCGTCACGGCGCGCTCCCGGACCTCATCCAGCAGCGACTCCCAAAAATCGTCACTCGAACGTGCAGCGGCTACCCGCCGCGCCGCCCGATGCCTTCGGCTCCACGCGAGACCACGCGGCCGCGCCGGCGTGATCGCCGCCAGGTCGTAGACCACCCGTCTCAGCTGCAGCAACCGCACCTCAAGTTCGGCGTACCGTCGCGCCAGCTCACCGACCTCAGCCCGAGCGGCGTCCACCACCAACTGGACATCCGCCCGCGCCTGACGCGCCATCCGGTCCCGCTCCCGCGCGGCCTCAACGCGGATCTGCTCAGCCTCCCGGACCGCCGCGGCCGACTCGACCCGCGCACAGCACACCGGCGCCAACGGATCATCCAGCCGATCGCCCTGGCCCGGATACCCCGCCGACGCGGCCACCGTCGCCCACCGCCGCGCGGCGTCCAGATCCGCCCCGCCCTCGCCGCGGCCGCAGTTCGCCTCCACCACCGAGCGCAGCTCATACAACAAGGCCAGCCGTGCCGCAGCGTCCGCCACATCCCGCTCCGCCGCCAACCGCAACCACCGCAACGCATCCGGATGATCATGAACCTGCAGATGAACCCCCAACAGGTACGCGGCCACGCCCAGCTCGGCGTCCGCCGCCTGCAACTCCATGAACAACCGTTCCCTCGGGTCGGCGGCACGCTGGCGATACCGGTCCAACAACGCGGCCGCCTCGTCCTCCACATCACCGACCGGCCGTCGCGCGTCCACCGCGTCCACCGCCTGCCGCACCACATCACCGATGCTCACGCCAACCCACCTCCCGCCCGGTCAACGACGGTCAGCCGTCCCGACAACAACTCCTGCAGCCTGCGCAGACCCCGCGACCGGTGAGTCTTGACCGTCGACTCACCGACACCGAGGATCTCGGCGACAGCCCCGACGTCAAGATCACACACCTGCGTCAACACGATCACTTCCCGCTGACGCGGCGGCAACATCCGCACCGCCCGCAGCACATCCACGTGCACGGCCAGATCCCGACCGCCCTCGCCAGCCGGGATCCGCTCCACCTCGCCACGGCACGCCTCCAACGACTCCACCCGGGCACCCTCGCGAGTCAGCTGCTGACGTGCCAACCGGTACATCAGCACCTCCGGACGTTCGTAACGGCCCCAGTAGCGACGCACCACCAACATGACCTCCTGCACCACGTCATCAGCGAGAAACCGATCCCCCGTCCACGCCACCACCGCCCGCCGCAACGGATCCCGCCACCGCCGGAAAAACGCTGTGAACTGCTCATCCACCTCACGCGAGAGACTCATCCGGCGAACCGCCGCTCACCGGCAACACCGGTCGAGGCACCGGATCGCATACCGCAGCGCGACACCGACACCGCGGTCCACCCAGGATCTGCCGCCCCCAGCAACACGTGGCGCACCTGCACTCCTCCTTCTCGAAACCACTTCCGTCAGCCCTGAACTCCCCGGCAAGAAAGAGCGGCCACGCACCACCCGAAGACGACAAGTACCCCGATTCGTGTCCAGAGCGTTACCGGCAGCGACGCCGGGGTGGCCGAGGTACACCGCAGATCGACCGGGCATGCGAAAGTGGATCCGTGTTGGTGCTCCTGGTGACCGGCGTGCCGGCAGCCGGCAAGTCGACCGTCGCGCACAAGCTGTCCGACTGGGGCCACACCAGCATCAGCCTGGACGACGACAACAGCACTTGCTCCTGGCCACACCCCGCCGGCCCCCTGGACACGCAGCCCGGCCGCCGAAACAACAGCTCCTCGCCGCCGCCACTTCAGCGAACGTGGAACCCGGACCGACTCGACGACGTCATCTCCACCGCCCGCCACGACGGCGTACAGACACTGTGGCTGTGTGGCAAGGCCACCAACGCCTCCGAGCTCAGAAACCGGTTCGACGCCTGCCTACTGCTGGAAATCGACCAGACCACGATGCGGAGACGGTTGACCGACGTCGAACAGAGCGGCGTCTGCCGGGCCAACGACTCACTGGCCACCGCGATGGCCAGCTACCAGGCATTCGTCGCGACCTGGCGGCGCCTCGGCGCCGTCCCTGTCGACGGCACGCAGGACCCCGACCAGGTATGCCAGGACCTACTGATGGCAGCTGCATTCGCCGCACTCGGCCGCCACCGCTGATCACAACGCTACGGCGACTCTCCGTGTCCTGAGAGGACGTCTGATTGACGTATTTTGTTGGTAATGCGGGTTTAGCCGTATCGCCAGGTTGGGGTCAAAACAGAATACCCTTCATGTTGTCGGGTGGGTGACAGTTTCCTAGTTCTGTCAGACGTAGGTTGTAGCGTTCCGCCGGTCTCAAGTTGAGAGAGCCGAGGAGGGCTGATGCGTCTGAGGATCGAGGTGGTCACCTCGGCCACCGAGTTGCCTTGGCCGAGCGTGTTGGCGCCAGGTCGGAGCCTGGCGTACGACCTGCTGTCTCGCACTGTGCGCGGGCTGGGTCAGCAGATACACGAGAACGGTTGGGGTCAGCATCGGATGGCGCCGTTCGGCTTCGGTGCCCCGCTCTTCCCTGGCGCACCCCGTGTCCGGGGTAAGTACGCGGCCGGTGGGCGGGGCTTTGTCGAGTTCGGCAGCCCTGTTCCGGAGATTGTCGAGGCGTGGGCGGCTGGCCTGCAGCAACGCGAGTTGATCGACTGGGGCGGGGTTGCCTTCCGGATCAGCCGGGTCGTTCCCGTCGATCCGCCGGACTTCAGCGAGGGCGTCGCCCGGATGCGGACGTCGACGCCGGTGGTGATGAAGGGATCGGGTCGCGACGAGGGCGGTGAGCGGACCACCCGGCAGGCGTGGCTGTTGCCGACCGACGTCGAGTTTCCGGCGTACTTTGATCAGAATTTGCGGCGGAAGCTGGAGACGTTGGGCTTGGAGGCCAAGGTCGTGCTCGAAGGGCTGACCTGGGTTGGGGCGAAGCGCTCGTTCTCGGTGGGCAAGGGTCTTAAGCCGGGGGCGCCGGTCGAGGCTGAGCTACGCGGCGATCCGGAGGCTTTGCAGGCGATCTGGAGCTGGGGCCTCGGCCAGGCGAACTCGGCCGGGTTCGGCTGGGTGTCGGCGGACAGCCGGGCCGGGTGACCGGACAGTGTCCAACGAGATTGCGCTGACTCCGCATCCGTTGCAGCGGGTCGGCGCGTACGCGCTTGCGGTCCTAGCCGGCGTGCCCGATCCGCAGCGGCTCAGCGATGACGGCTTGGACGACGCCTTGAAGAGAATGACCGACGATGCGGTCCGTGCCGCGCTGGGTGGGGACACGAAGGTGCCGGCGGGTTTCTGGCTGAAGTGCAGCCTGTCGTTGTTCCCGAACTCGCCGATGAACCATCCGAGTAACGGCAAGAAGTCCGTCGGGGCCATCAGGGATGCTGTCGAGCGGTGGCGGGCCAAACCGGAGGAGCAGGGCTGGCCTGGTGTGCCGTGCGTGCTGTGTGGGCGCGACGCGGTGCGTTTCTTCGGCAAGCTGGATGTGCCGCTGGCCGAGAGCGACGCCTACCGGAACAACACGCCTCGTGGTCATGACGGGATGGCGTTGTGCTGGCCGTGTGTGTCCAGTTTCCGGGCTTTGCCGTACGGGTGTCAGCTCACCGGCGGCCCGTCGATCGCGGTGCACAGTTGGGACGAGCGGTTCCTCGCGTACAGCGTGCGGCGGCAGGTGCGGGGCAACCAGACGCTGATCAACCTGGGACGGGAGCCGCGTCAACCGCCGTCGCGTGAGGTGCTGGCGTTGCAGCGGCTGCGTGGATACGGGCAGCGGCTCGACGCTGGCGTCGAGTTGATCGTTTTCAGCAACAACAACCGAGGGCAGACGCTGGAGGCGTACGCCCTGGACCAGCCGTTGGCCGAGTGGCTGCGCTCGACACTCACCGGCGGCCCGCATCAGGGCAGCTTCTGGCCGCTGTTGAAGGCGCATCGCAGCAGCTCCCAGGCGGGCATCGTCAACCTGGCCCGCAACGTTTTCCGCAATCCGCAGCGGGTGGTCAGCACGTGTGGCCGTTATCTGGCGTCGGCGGCGGTCACCGGCAACCTCCGGCCGGACACCGGCCGGCTCGCGACTCTCTGTTACTCGTACTCGACTGAGGTACTCGATATGGATGATAGTGCGCTGAAGGAAATCCAGGGGACGGCGGCACGCGTCGCCACCCTGTTGGCCGCGCAGGACAGCGCCGGCAAGATCAGGGCTTTCCACGCGGACTTCAAGCAGCCGACGAGGCTGCGGAGCTGGCTGCGCAAACAAGCAGTGTGGTGGATGCTCCAGCCACCGGACACCGCTGATTCAAGCACTCCGCTGGTCACCACCCGTGGCTACGAGCTGTTGTTCGACCCCGACCTGGACAGCAAGGCGTGGTTCCACCGTGAGGTGTTCCTGATCGCCGTACTGGAGGAGCTGCACCAGCGGCGGTGGCGTCCGTCGGATGCGGCGGAGGTGGCAGCCGAGCTGGCCGAGGCCGACGACGATCCGGACCCGGTTGACAGCGGCTTCATGAACGGCAGTGACGACGAGGACGAGGAGGGCCAGCGGTGACGTACCTGGTGGGCAAGGTGGCGCTCGGCGTGGTCGCTGGGGCGCCCAACAACGGCCAGGGCGAGGACAATGTCGCCAAGGCCAAGGCGATGCGGGTCGGTCGGGATGTCTTTCCGTACGTGTCCGCCCAGGCGTTCCGCCGCTGGCTGCGGGACTCGCTGCCGGCCGACGAACCCCGGTCGCCGGTGATCCGTTCTGGCAGCGGCAAGAAGCAGCAGGCGTACACGTCTGGTCGGCCGGACCGCTACCTCGACGACGACCTGTTCGGCTACATGGTGGCGGTGAAGAAGGAGGCCGGTGTGCCGTCCGGCACCTGCCAGCGGGACACCGTGCTGGCCACTGGCACCCTGGTCGCGGTGGCCCCACGGCAGCCGGTGTCCGACTTCGGCACGATGAGCCGTGGGTTCGCCGCCGGTGAGAACCCAGTCCTGCACGGGCACGAGTTCTACAGTGCCGAGTTGGCCGGTGACCTGCTGCTCGATGTTGCCAGGGTCGGCGTGTTCGAGACGGACGGGTCCGGGTTGAAGGTGGCGTTGACGGCGGCCGGTGCCAAGGAGGCGGAGGCCGGCGGCGCGGAGCGGACCGAGTTCCGGGACGCGCAGGCGCTGCGGTTGCCGTTGGACGAGCGGCGACGGCGGGTGGCGCTGGTGCTGCGTACTCTCGCGGCGGTGCGCGGCGGCGCCAAGCAGTCGTTGCACTACGGCGACCGGGCTCCGGCGCTGGTGTTGCTGGCTCCGGTGAAGGGTGGGGTCAACCCGTTCACTCGGGTGTTGGCGTCGCAGGACCGGCAGACGGTGTTCCAGGTCGGTGTGTTCCGCGAGGAGCTGGACGCCTGGGCGGACGAGCTGGACGGGCCGGTGCTGATCGGCTGGGCTCCGGGGTTCCTCGGCGAGCAGCGGGAACGGGTCCGTCGCGAGCTGGCCGACCTGATCGAGGCGAAGCGGGTCCTGCTCGACCATCCCCGCACCTTGCTGAACAAGCTTGCCGAGGGGTTCGTGGAGGGCAGCCATGACGCGTGGTTCGAGGACGCGAAGCGCTGATGCCGGGTGAACTGCGCGCACTGGAGGTGACGGTCACCGCGCCGGTGGTGTCGTTCCGTAATCCGCTGTACGCCGGGGTTCAGGTGGGTCTGCCGTGTCCGCCGCCGGCCACCGTCGGTGGGATGCTCGCCGCGGCGGCTGGCGGTTGGCATCGGGTCGATCCGGGGCTGCGGTTCGCCATGGCGTTTCGTTGCGGGGGCACCGGCGAGGATCTGGAGACGTACCACCCGCTGGATGCGTCCGGCCGCAAGGCGGATCCGACGCCCCGGCTGCGGGCGTTCCTGGCCGATGCGGCGTTGACGGTGTGGCTGGTCGACGATGTCGACGGCTGGTGGGGTCGGCTGCGGCGGCCGGTGTGGCCGCTGCGGCTGGGCCGCAGTCAGGATCTGGTGGGGCTGCGGATGCGTCGGGTCGCGCTGCGGTCCGGCGGCGGCCGGCAGGGCGCGGCCGTGGTGCCCGGATCAACGTCGGGGTACGGGCTGCGGCTTCGGCTGCCGACGGCGGTGTCGCTGGACCGGGCGCGGACCAGGTGGGACGACTACCGTTACGACGCTTCCGGTCGGGCCGGTGTGATCGACGCGGACTGGTCCGACCCGGGCGGTCAGGCGGTGGCGTTGCTGCCCGCGCCGCATCCGTCGCTGGCGTCGCGGTGACCGGGGCGGTTCGGGCGGAGGCCGCGTTGAGCCGGGCGTTGGCGAAGAGTGCCCAGCGTGGCCGTTCCGCCGAGTCGTTGACGGATCATCTGGCGGCGACGTTGACGGCGGCGGGGGAGCTGGCGGCGCGGGTGGGCCGGATCACAGTGGTGGAGGGGGCCGTCGGCAGGTCGTTCTGGCCGGCGGTGCGCTGGGCGGCGGTGAGTCACGACGCCGGGAAGGTCGCCGACGGCTTCCAGAAGATGATCACGGGACGGGCGCCGACGTGGGGGCAGCGGCACGAGGTCCTGTCGTTGGGTTTTCTGCCGCTGCTGATCGACGACGAGGCGCTTCGCCGGTGGGTGGCGTTCGGCGTTCTCACCCACCACCGTGCGTTGGTGCCGTCGGCGGACGGCACCGGCAAACTGTCGATCGGCCAGTTGTACGGGCACGGCGGTCTGCCGTTAGCGGACTTCCGTGCCCGGATCGGCGCGGTCGACCCGGCGATCGTCGCCGAGCTGCACCGCTGGCTGGCAGCAACGGCGGCGACCGCCGGCCTGCCGGTCGCCGCCGGCCCGTCAGCAGCCGCCGGGCCACAGTTGCCCGACCTGGACGTGGTCGCGGCGGCGCATACCCTGCTCGACGAGACACTGCGGTACTGGGAGGAGCAGGGCTGGGCCGGCGTCGACCACGATCTGACCGCGATCCTGCTGCAGGGTGCGGTGACGCTGGCCGACCATCTGTCGTCGGCGCATGGCACCCTGCACGGCGACCAGCCGATCGGGCCGGCGCTGGCGGCCCGGCTGGTCGGCGAATTCACCGCTGCCGGCCGTCAGCTGCACCGGCATCAGCGGCAGGCCGGGGACGTATCCGGGCATCTGTTGTTGCGGGCTCCGACCGGGACCGGCAAGACGGAGGCCAGCCTGTTGTGGGCTGCCGCCCAGGTCGCGGACCTGGCGCCGGCGGTCGGCGGGGTGCCGCGGGTGTTCTACACGTTGCCGTACCTGGCGTCGATCAACGCGATGGCCCGGCGGCTCGGTGCGCTGCTCGGCGACGACGACCTGATCGGGGTGTCGCATTCGCGGGCGGCCTCCTACCACCTGGCGGCGGCCATCTGCGCCGAGGACGAGCCCGCCGACGGCATCCGCGATGACGACGAGCGGCGGGTGGCTGCTGCCCGTAAGGCGGTGTCGCGGGCGGCGGCGACCCGGCTGTTCCGGGAGACGGTGCGGGTGTCGACGCCCTACCAGTTGCTGCGCGGGGCGTTGGCCGGCCCGGTCCACGCCGGCATCGTGCTCGACTCGGCCAACTCGGTGTTCATCCTGGACGAGCTGCACGCCTACGAACCGGTCCGGTTGGGCTACATCGTCGCGTCGGCGCAGCTGTGGGAGCGCCTCGGTGGTCGGGTCGCCGTGCTGTCGGCGACGTTGCCGACGGCGTTGGCCGAGTTGTTCGGCGCGGCGATGCGGGCACCGGTGCACCGGGTGTCGGCCGAGCCGGGCTGTGTGCCGCAGCGGCACCGGATCGGGGTCCGGAACCGTGCGTTGACCAGCCCGGACGCGGTCGACGAGATGCGGGACCGGCTGGCCGCCGGTGAGGCGGTGCTGGTGGTGGCGAACAACGTCGCCCAGGCCCAGCAGCTGTACGACGAGTTGTCGTCGGATGCCCGCCGCCGTCACGAGGGCGACGGAGGGGCCGACGCGGCGATCCTGCTGCATTCACGGTTCAGACGGGGCGACCGGTCCCGCATCGAACGGCGAATCATCAACCGGTACGGCACCCGCGCCGCTGCGGCCGTCGGGCGACGCCGGGGCGGGCTGGTCGTGGCTACCCAGGTCGTCGAGGTGTCGCTCGACGTGGATTTCGATGTGCTGTTCACCTCCGCCGCGCCGCTGGAGGCGCTGTTGCAACGCTTCGGCCGGGTCAACCGGCTGGGTGCCCGCCCGCCGGCCGATGTGATCGTGCATCCGGCGGCGTACGGGCCGCGTCGTGGGGACCGGTCCGGGCGCGACTACGCCGACGGTGTCTACCCGCGCGAGCCGGTCGAGGCGGGCTGGCGGATCCTGTGTGGCCACGACGGGCAGCCGGTCGACGAAGTCCAGGCCGGCGGCTGGCTGGACGAGGTGTACGCGACCGCGTGGGGTCAGGCGTGGCGGGCCGACGTCGAGCGGGAACGCCGGCGCTTCCACGACGAGTTTCTGTCGTTCGCCGAGCCGTACGCGGACCGGTCGCCGCTGGCGGACCGGTTCGACGAGCTGTTCGACGGCACCGAGGCGGTCCTGCAGGAGGACCTGGGCGACTACGAGTCCGCGTTGCAGCTGGCCGACCATAAAGCGGCGGGCCGGCTGCTCGCCGACGACTTCCTGATCCCGATGCCGGCGTACGCGGCGCGGCTGGCCCGGCTCGACCGCAAGCTCGGGGTCCGCATCGTTGACGGCGAATACGACGACGAGTACGGCCTGACAAAGGTCAACGCCGTCGAAGGCGAACGGTACCGGCTCGGTGAGGTGTTCTGATGCGACCCGAGGACATCGGCGGCGTACACATCAAGTATCTGCACCACTGCCGCCGGCAGCTCTGGCTCTATGCCCGCGGGGTGCGGCCGGAGCAGCTCAACGCGGCGGTGCAGCTAGGGGAGGCGGTGCACGACGTATCGTACCGACGCAACTCCCCAGTGGATCTCGGCGCGGCCGTGCTGGACTTCGTCGACGGCGAGCAGTGGGTGCACGAGGTGAAGTCGTCGTCGAGGTCGACGACCGCCGACGAGGCCCAGGTAGTGCACTACTGCTACCGGCTGCGGCAGGTCGGAGTGCCCGCGCGCGGCGCGGTGCTGCACTACCCCAAGACCAGGAAAACCAAGAAGATCGAGTACGGCGACGCCGAAACGGCCCGCGCCGAACGCGACATCGCCGACGCGCTCGCGGTGACCGCCGCCCCCGAATCCCCGCCCCGGCTGGCGCGCACCCGCTGCCGGGGTTGCAGCTTCGTCGACTACTGCTGGAGCGACTGATGCCCGCCGCCACCCGCACCTACTGGCTGACCACCCCGTGCCGGATCCGCCGACAGGACCAGTCGCTGGTGATCGAACGTGAGTCCGGTGACAAGGTGCACGTGCCAGTGACCGATGTGCGGGACATCGTCGCCGTGCAGCCGGTGGACATCAACACGGCGGTCGCGTCGCTACTCAACCGGCACCGGGTCAGCGTGCACCTTCTCGGCCACTACGGCGACTACGTCGGCTCGCTGCTGACCAGCGAGACCAGCGTCTCCGGGGAGACGGTGCTGGCCCAGGCCCGACTGGTCACCGACCCGGCAGCCAGCTTAAAAGTCGCTCAGGACCTGGTGGTGGCGACCGCGTTCAACGTCCGCCGGGTGATCGACCGCGATCTGCTGGCCGCACCGTACGCGACGCTGAAGGCATCGGCGGCGAAGGCGACCAGCGCCGCCCAGCTGATGGGCGCCGAAGGCACCTTCCGCCGCTCGGCGTGGGAGATGCTGGACACCCGGCTGCCCGACTGGCTGCAACTCGGCGGCCGGTCGCGACGGCCGCCGAGCAACGCCGGCAACGCGTTCATCAGCTACGTCAACGGCATCGTCTACGCCCGGGTGCTGACCGCCGTCCGGTTGACGCCACTGCACAGCGGGCTGGCATTCCTGCATTCGACAATGGAGCGGCAGCGGCATTCGCTCGTGCTGGACCTGGCCGAGGTGTTCAAGCCCTTGTTCGCCGAGCGGCTGCTGCTCCGCTTGGCCGGCCGCAACCAGCTCAAACCCGAACACTTCGACAGCGACGTCAACCAGGCGATGCTCAGCGAAACCGGCCGCCGCTTCGTCGTGCAGACCGTCCGTGACGAGCTGGGCACCACGGTGCAGCACCGCAGCCTCGGCCGGAAGGTCGCCTACGACGAGCTGCTCTACCTGGAGGCGCTGCGACTGGCCCGGCACTGCCTGGAAGGCGAGCCGTACAAGCCGTTCCGGATCTGGTGGTGACCCGGTGTACGTGATCGTCGTCTACGACACCGCCGCGAAGCGCAATCCGCTGATCCTGCGGACCTGCCGACAGTACCTGCACCACGTGCAGCGCAGCGTTTTCGAGGGCGACCTGAGCGAGGCGCAGCTGCGACGCTTCCGGGCCGCTGTCGAGAAGGTGATCGACGGCGGCTACGACAGCGTCCTCGTCTACACCTTCCCGCCCGGCACCAGCGGCCAACGACAGGAGTGGGGCCGTGCCCAGCCCGCACCGTCCGACATCCTCTAGATCAACATCCCGGATTTCAGCGACACGCCGGGGTCCGCTGCACAACCGGAGGTTCACTGCAAAACTCAGCCCGACACCGACCTCGACAGGCCCTCTGACCTGCGACTTAAGCTTCGGGTCCTCATCTGCCCTACGAGGGATTGCAACTAGATGTCGCGTGGGGTGATGGTGACCGGGCCGAGCGTCCTCATCTGCCCTACGAGGGATTGCAACATGCGGTCGATGGGGATGCGCAGCACCGCCGACACGTCCTCATCTGCCCTACGAGGGATTGCAACACCAGCTGGACCAGGTCGTCGCGGGCGCGTTCGAAGGCGGTCCTCATCTGCCCTACGAGGGATTGCAACAGTTGCGCAACGCCGGACTCCTCGCCCGCGCCGTCGTGTCCTCATCTGCCCTACGAGGGATTGCAACCTTGAGTGGGGTTACGTGGTGGTACCACTCACCGGCGTCCTCATCTGCCCTACGAGGGATTGCAACATCGCCCCGGACTGGCCGTCCAGGCTGGTGACGCCTGCGTCCTCATCTGCCCTACGAGGGATTGCAACGCGAAAACGTCCAGCCGCTCGGAGCCGGTCCGGACGTCCTCATCTGCCCTACGAGGGATTGCAACATGAGCCCGTCGCCCCACTGGCTGATCCAGGCGTGTCCTCATCTGCCCTACGAGGGATTGCAACTCGAAGCGCGCAAAGCCGAACTCGAAGCCGCACAGGTCCTCATCTGCCCTACGAGGGATTGCAACACTTTCAACCCCTTGAGGACTCAAGGGGGTTGAGCGAGTCCTCATCTGCCCTACGAGGGATTGCAACTGGTCAACGACAGCAAGGTCTTCTTTGCCGGGCCGGGTCCTCATCTGCCCTACGAGGGATTGCAACGCTGGATGTGGATCGCCAGCGAGATCGACAAGCAGTCCTCATCTGCCCTACGAGGGATTGCAACGCCCCGCCCCGTGGGACCCGCACCCCGACGCACCCACGTCCTCATCTGCCCTACGAGGGATTGCAACGTGACGCCGTCCTCGGACACGTACCCCTTGCCCGTGGTCCTCATCTGCCCTACGAGGGATTGCAACTTGAAGGTGACGACTTCGACGGTGTGGCCGAGGATGTCCTCATCTGCCCTACGAGGGATTGCAACCGAAAACGGTGTTGGCGGGGCCGTCCAGGCCGGCGGAGGTCCTCATCTGCCCTACGAGGGATTGCAACGTGGGGATCGCGCCGGCTTGAAACATCCAGCAGATGGTCCTCATCTGCCCTACGAGGGATTGCAACGGCAGCAGGCCGAGGGTCGACCGGATCTTGTTGTCGGCGTCCTCATCTGCCCTACGAGGGATTGCAACGGGTGGGCGCGTGCAGCATGGCGGTGGTCATCGGCCCTCGTCCTCATCTGCCCTACGAGGGATTGCAACTGCACGACGGCGGCCGCATCATCGTCGGCGGCACCGTGTCCTCATCTGCCCTACGAGGGATTGCAACACAATCTCACCGGCCTCGACTGTCATCGCGCCAACCTCGTCCTCATCTGCCCTACGAGGGATTGCAACAGCAGGCTGACCGGCAGGGTGGCGATCCGATCCGAGTCGGTCCTCATCTGCCCTACGAGGGATTGCAACTTGCGGTGGTGCGGGCCGGAGGCCTATCCCCGCTCCGGTCCTCATCTGCCCTACGAGGGATTGCAACACCTGGTCGTGCACGCCGTCCGATGTCAGCAACAGGTCCTCATCTGCCCTACGAGGGATTGCAACACCTCGGCAAGGCCCGCCTGGTGGTGCCGGCGGAGTGTCCTCATCTGCCCTACGAGGGATTGCAACACCAGGCGGTCACGGTCCCAGCGCAACTTGGCGACGGTCCTCATCTGCCCTACGAGGGATTGCAACACGCCGGCCCGCTCACAGCCACACGGCGAGTTGGCGAACGGGTCCTCATCTGCCCTACGAGGGATTGCAACGTGTGGGGTGCGCCGTTCTCTCGCAGGTATCGGGTGAGTCCTCATCTGCCCTACGAGGGATTGCAACAACTGCGGCAGCTCGGCGGCAACTCGACCCCATTCGAGTCCTCATCTGCCCTACGAGGGATTGCAACTCGTGGTCGGCGGCCGGCTCGTCGTCGACGGTGGCGGGGTCCTCATCTGCCCTACGAGGGATTGCAACATCCCACCCAGTACCCGTTCGATCTGCTGGTGGGTGGGGTCCTCATCTGCCCTACGAGGGATTGCAACCTGACGACGAGGATGTCGGACATGTTCCGGATCGGGTCCTCATCTGCCCTACGAGGGATTGCAACCCATGGACCCGCTCAGCCTCGCCGACGACGTTGCCGCCGCGTCCTCATCTGCCCTACGAGGGATTGCAACACCGGGTCGCGCACGCCCAGCGCAACGACCCCGCCGTCCTCATCTGCCCTACGAGGGATTGCAACATCGACGACGCGGTGGTGGGTGGCAGCTGATGGGCCTGGTCCTCATCTGCCCTACGAGGGATTGCAACTGTTCCTGCCAGTCCCGCAGCACGAACGGCTTGCGGTCCTCATCTGCCCTACGAGGGATTGCAACGCCTGGCCGATCCGCAGCACACCGCCACGCCGCAGGTCCTCATCTGCCCTACGAGGGATTGCAACCCGACGACCCGGCGGGTCTCCGCTACGCGGGGGATGTCCTCATCTGCCCTACGAGGGATTGCAACCTGCTGGCGGCCAGAACGCATCCAAGGACTACAGCGACGTCCTCATCTGCCCTACGAGGGATTGCAACACACGTCATGCATGACTAGGAGACTGCCACCCGGTCCTCATCTGCCCTACGAGGGATTGCAACGTGATGTAGCCGGACAGGTCGACTGGGTCACCAGGTCCTCATCTGCCCTACGAGGGATTGCAACACGCCGACGACGGCCGCCCACCGGACGACGATCTCCGGTCCTCATCTGCCCTACGAGGGATTGCAACATCTGGTGCAGCCCGCGAATCCGCAGGTCACAGCGAGTGTCCTCATCTGCCCTACGAGGGATTGCAACGCCAGCACGGCGCTCACCCGGCGGTGGTCCATGTCGGGTCCTCATCTGCCCTACGAGGGATTGCAACAACAGGCGCGGCACCACCCCGCCGAGCCGCATCCCCATGTCCTCATCTGCCCTACGAGGGATTGCAACGAGGGTCCGACTACTTCGGTCGCGCCTCCGGTGGGATGTCCTCATCTGCCCTACGAGGGATTGCAACGTTTCGGTGGGTTCGATGGCCGTCACGATCGGTCGGAGCGTCCTCATCTGCCCTACGAGGGATTGCAACTTCTTATGGTGTGCGCGGCCAGGCCGCCCTCACGGGTCCTCATCTGCCCTACGAGGGATTGCAACCCCGGTTCCAGGGCGGCGTCCGGGACGGCGGCGAAGTCCTCATCTGCCCTACGAGGGATTGCAACTGGGCGCCGCACGATCCTGACCTGGCCGGCAGGGCGCGACGTCCTCATCTGCCCTACGAGGGATTGCAACAGGTCGTACGTCGACACCGCGATGTCGGCCATCACCGGTCCTCATCTGCCCTACGAGGGATTGCAACATAAACTGGGCGATCACAGGGGGCTCCATCCCTGGGTCCTCATCTGCCCTACGAGGGATTGCAACCAGGCGAGCACCGTCCGAATGACGAGGCGGTCGATGTCCTCATCTGCCCTACGAGGGATTGCAACGGGTTGTGGCCGCTGGGCGACCGCTGGTGCGCGGCGGTCCTCATCTGCCCTACGAGGGATTGCAACCCCGGTTCCAGGGCGGCGTCCGGGACGGCGGCGAAGTCCTCATCTGCCCTACGAGGGATTGCAACCTCGAAGACCTCTAGCTCCGGCGTGCCGAACAAGTCCTCATCTGCCCTACGAGGGATTGCAACCCAAGTGGCCCGACGACGAGAGCAAACTCATCTACCGGTCCTCATCTGCCCTACGAGGGATTGCAACCTGCGCTGCCCGCAGTCCGCGCAGATCATGCCCGGGTCCTCATCTGCCCTACGAGGGATTGCAACACCAGGATGCGGCCGTCGAGGGTGTTGTGGATGTCGCCGGTCCTCATCTGCCCTACGAGGGATTGCAACCCGAAAATCCGCACTTCGGCAGCCACGTTGCCGAGTCCTCATCTGCCCTACGAGGGATTGCAACTCGATCGTGTGCTGGATCTGCTCAATCCAGCAGTCCGGTCCTCATCTGCCCTACGAGGGATTGCAACCACGAGACGTGCTGGAGATCGAGCCGCTGCCGTGGCGTCCTCATCTGCCCTACGAGGGATTGCAACATGTGGTTGTCTCCGACGTGTCGACCGTGTCCGACGTGGTCCTCATCTGCCCTACGAGGGATTGCAACGTGTGAATGAATCTCGTACACCTGCGCTGACCTGGTCCTCATCTGCCCTACGAGGGATTGCAACACGACCACGAGCGCGAGACCCCCGACCTGATCGACGGGTCCTCATCTGCCCTACGAGGGATTGCAACAGGCCAGCAGTCCCCGTGAGGCGTCGATGGGCGCCAAGTCCTCATCTGCCCTACGAGGGATTGCAACATGGTGAGCCAGTCGCGTAGGTCGGGGCCTTGGCGGACGGTCCTCATCTGCCCTACGAGGGATTGCAACACCACGGCCGCACCTCCCGGCGAGTGCAGCGAGATGTCCTCATCTGCCCTACGAGGGATTGCAACACCAACCAGCCGGCGCTGGGCGACTGCCACGACAAGTCCTCATCTGCCCTACGAGGGATTGCAACGACCAGCCCGGTCGGGCCAGCCACTCTGTGAGCTCGTGTCCTCATCTGCCCTACGAGGGATTGCAACCCGCACTGCAGGTACAAGCCGACCCCGTTGTCCTGCAGGTCCTCATCTGCCCTACGAGGGATTGCAACATGCGCAGCGACCGGCCGCCCCGCCGGTTCGCCGCCGCGTCCTCATCTGCCCTACGAGGGATTGCAACTTCTTATGGTGTTGCTGCCGCCTTCACGGATGCGGTCCTCATCTGTCCTACGAGGGATTGCAACATGAACGCCTGGAACGAGCTGATGCTGTCGGAGATCAGTCCTCATCTGCCCTACGAGGGATTGCAACATCTCAACCCGGTTGTACGGAGGGCCGGTGTCCGGGTCCTCATCTGCCCTACGAGGGATTGCAACGCGTGACGTCATCGTGGTCCAGCTCCTGTGTGCTGGGTCCTCATCTGCTGTCAACGTTCCGGCAATCTGAACCCTGCATGAGTCTGGGAATTTTGACCCATGGTTGGTTAGTCGCGGCTGGTGCGGTTTTCCTTGGCGAGGAGCTCACGGCGTTGGCGGGTGCGGTAGGAGTCGCCGGTGAGGGTGAGGACCTCGGCGTGGTGGACGAGGCGGTCGATCATCGCGGCGGCCACGACGTCGTCGGAGAACGTCTCGCCCCAGCGGCCGAAGGGCAGGTTCGAGGTGACCATGACCGAGCCGACCTCGTAGCGTGAGGCGATCAGCTGGAAGAACAGGTTCGCGGCGTCCTGGTCGAACGGGATGTACCCGACCTCGTCGATGATGATCAGCCGGTAGCGGCGGATCTTCTTCAGCTCGGCTTCCAGACGGTTCTGTTGGTGGGCGGCGCCGATGCGGGCGATCCAGTTGCTGGCGGTGTCGAACAGGACCGAGTAGCCGGCCTGGCAGGCTTTGACGCCGAGTCCGATCGCCAGGTGCGTCTTACCGAGTCCGGGTGGACCCAACAGGATCACGTTCTCCGCCTTGGGAACGAACGTGCTGGTGGCCAGGTGGGCCAGGACGTCGCGGCGGAGCGACGGCAGGTGATCGAGGTTGAAGTCCTCCAGAGTTTTGACCTGCGGGAAATGGGCGGTGCGGACCCGCATCGTGGTCCCTTTGGACTCCCGGTCGGCGACCTGACGCTGCAGCAGGGCGGCCAGGTACTCCTCGTGGGACCAGTTCTGGTCACGGGCCTGTTCGGCCAGTTCCTCCCAGACAGCGCCGATGGTGGGCGTCTTCAACACCCTGGTCAGGTAGGAGATCATCGACGGCATCCCGTCCCTGGGTGTGCTGGTCCGCGGTGGCGTGGTGGTGGTCACTGGTGGCTCGCTTTCGTCGTTGGGTTGGTGAAGTCGACGCCGAACAGGGCGTCGTAGTCCGGTAGTGCCCGCAGCGCGACGGTGTGACCGTCGCTGTGGTGGCGCACGGACACCTGGCGGCGGTGGCGTTCCTCGGTGAAGGCCTGACGCAGGCGTTGCGCGGTGTCCTTGTGGACCGGGTCGGTGACGAGGCCGTGTCTGGCCCAGGACCGGTCGTGGTGGGCGACGATCTGGCCATCGCAGGACACCGTCACGGTGTCCAGTGAGGCGTTCACGTCGACGAGACGGCCGATCGAGCGCGGGTCGACGGAGTAGTCGACGGTGTCGACGCGGATGTAGTAGTCACGTCCGAGCCGGACGCGGTTGGTCAGCCCGGTCGGGGGTTGCACCGGCGGCAGCGGGATCATCGACAGGTAGTCGGTGGCCAGCAGGTCCACCGGCCGGGCCTGGACCGAGCGGACGGTGCGGGCGTTGGCCCCGGCCAGCCAGTCGTCGAGCTGGGTGTTGAAATCGGCGGGTGAGGTGAACAGCCGGCCGGGCATGAACGAGGTCTCCAGGAATCCGTTGGTGCGTTCGACCATGCCTTTGAACTCCGGATCGCGGCGGGGAGCCAGCCGGATGCGCGTGGCCAGGGTTCCGGCGAACGCCGCCGCCGGCGCCGAGACCCGTCCGGTCCCGCCGATCGCGGATTCCCGGTCCCACACCAGGGTTTTCGGCACCCGCCGCAGCTGCGAGATCAGCCGCCACATCCCGGACAGGATGTCGCCGGCCTGCCGGGACGGGATCATCACGGCGGTCATGAACCGGGAGAACCCCAGGGTGATGACCAGCACCGGTAGCTTCGTGCGTGACTGGCCCGCCGCGACCGGGATCGCGGTGTCGGGAAACCACAGGTCGCAGTGGGCGATCTCGCCCGGCTCGTAGACCGTCCGGTCGACCGGGTCCACACCGACGTACTCCGGCCGGATCACCGCCAGCCGTCTGCGTAACGGCGGCATCGAGTAGGGCCAGCTGATCCGCTCGGCGATCACCGGCCCGGGCATCCGTGGCCACTCGGTCAGCAACGCCCTGATCCGTGGCTCGTAGGGGTCGACGACCGAGCCTCGTGGCTCACGTTCGTACTTCGGCGGCCGGTCGCTGGCCAACGCCGCCCGGACCGTGTTGCGGGCCACTCCCAGCCGGCGGGCGATCTCCCTGATGGGTACGCCCTCCGCACGATGCAACCGGCGTATTTCAGCCCAGTCCTCCACTTTCAGCACCCTCCTCACATACAGCAGGATGGGTCAGTTTTCGGAGACTCCTGGTGGGTCAGTTTTCAGGAAGCGGCGACATCTGCCCTACGAGGGATTGCAACCCCGAGGGCCTGGATCGTCACGCCCTCCTCCGTACCGAGTCCTCATCTGCCCTACGAGGGATTGCAACAAGAACATGACGACCGGAGCATCGTCAGCGACCACCACGTCCTCATCTGCCCTACGAGGGATTGCAACCTGACGTCAAGGTCCGCCAGGGCCGCGACCCGGTGCCGTCCTCATCTGCCCTACGAGGGATTGCAACGATTGGTGGCCCCTGCC
The DNA here is from genome assembly GCF_049179115.1 of Solwaraspora sp. WMMB762. Taxonomy (NCBI): domain Bacteria; kingdom Bacillati; phylum Actinomycetota; class Actinomycetes; order Micromonosporales; family Micromonosporaceae; genus Solwaraspora; species Solwaraspora sp. WMMB762. Next base: position 4,011,614 of record NZ_JBMHMD010000001.1, on the reverse strand, counting down.
GGTGGTGCGGCGGGGGCCGCTGTCCTCATCTGCCCTACGAGGGATTGCAACGGGTTGTGGCCGGACGGCGACCGGCGGTGCGCCGCGTGTCCTCATCTGCCCTACGAGGGATTGCAACAGGTCGGCCAGCTCGGCGGCGAAGGCGGAGGTGCGGGTCCTCATCTGCCCTACGAGGGATTGCAACAAGTCAAAGGCGACGACCACGCCTTCCTCACCGAGTCCTCATCTGCCCTACGAGGGATTGCAACTGAAATGTCAACGGTCTTCCTGACCTGGCTCTGGCACGGTCTCGGTGATCGCGGACGGTCGATTAATCGGCGAGTAGGACGGGTCGGCGGAGCAGGTCGGGGTTGGCCCGGCGTACATCTGTCTTTTGAGTGTTTTGATGCGGTTCACGGAGCCTTCGACGGCACCGGAGTTCCAGCTCGTGGTCAGGCCGGCTCTGACCGTGTCCCAGTCCGGGCGCAGGCCTTTGGCGAACGATCGGATCTCCGCGATGGTGCTGTGCTCGGCCTGTTCGAGCCAGGTCGTGAGGCGGTCGCCGCCCCGGGTCCGGACCAGGTCGGTGAACCCGCGGGCCAGGTCTCGGATGGCCGCCAGGTCCGGGCACAGACCACACAACCGCTCGAGTTCTGCCCGGTGTTCGTCGGTGAGTTTGTCGATCGGGCGCATGATCCAGCCGGTGATGTCGCGGGTGGGTGGCGGCGCTGGTGGTACCGGCGTCGGCGTGTCGCGGCCCCGGACGCCGAAGTGTCCGAGGTCGGCGTGTGGAAACGCACACCTGTCCTTCGACCGGACGGCACCACGACGGGCCACATGGTCGTCTAAACAGCCTCGTTCGCCAGCTTATCGACCCGACGTTGGTCCAGGATCCGACGCTGTTCGCGCTCGCGGCAACAGACCCCATCTACTCCATCCCGGTGTCCGTCGCGCTGCCGACAGATCCTGACGAGGTGCTACGGGCACGTCCCCGGCGTGGCGTTGGACGAACGGCTCCACGCCTCGTGGCTGCTGTTACCGGAGTGGACCGAGGCGATGAACTCGGTCCTGGCCGGGGCGGAAGGCACCGCAGCGACGCTCGGCGGGCTGGCGCTGGCGACAGACGCGCTCGTCGCGCTACGCAACCTCGGACAGGAACGGGACCTGACCCAGCTTCTACACCTCTATCCCCAGCTCGGGGCGCTGCTCTCCGGTCGGCGGCAGCTTCCGCCGCTGCCGGCGCAGGTGCCACCCGAACTGCTGCACGGCTGATCACAAACGATGACCACGGGGCCAGTCCTGCCACCGCACCAGGTGGGGCGCTGGTCGGTGAGCAGAAACTCGCGGCGGCAGGGACCTGCTGGGGCGATCGTCGGAGGAAAGTGATCACCGCTCGCTACGTTCCTCTAACGGCAAGTTGACATTGACGGATACCGGCGACAGTGGCAGCCTGCCCCCGCACACCAAACCGGGCGACACGGCCGCGCCTCCAGCACCGCGAACCCGGCCGGGGGAGAGCGGCATCTCGACCACGGAAGCACGTCCCACTGTCTGGACTTTCGGCCCGACGCGGGTACCCATGATCAAAACCCATCGGGACAGGACGGGTCACCCCTGGACTGGCCGGGACGTGAGGGATGCTCGTCGCACGAGCACCCACCGAGCACCCAACCGACCACAAGGGACGGAAAAGCGAAAGGGCCTGACTGCCGTTTCGGCAGGTCAGACCCCTGATGATCTCGCGCGCCCGAAGGGACTCGAACCCCTAACCTTCTGATCCGTAGTCAGATGCTCTATCCGTTGAGCTACGGGCGCAGGTGCCTGGCAAGCATACACGCCTCGCCGAAGCGCGGAGACTCCGGGATTCGAACCCGGGAGGGGCTTTAAGACCCCAACCGCATTAGCAGTGCGGCGCCATAGACCAGACTAGGCGAAGTCTCCCCGGCGGCCGCTCCAGACCACCGCCGGTCGAGGATACAGGGCTCGCCGCGCCCGGGGCAAAGCACCTCCCCGGGCCGCAGCCGACGTCAGTGCGGCGCGACCGGCGTCGGCGCGGCCCGGTCGGGAACGGGCAGACGGCCGGGACGCACGACGACCAGGAGCACGATCAGCGCGGCCAGCACGCCTCCGGTGATCACCGTCGCCATCGCGATGCTGCCGGTGCCGAGCAGCCCGACGATCGGCGCGGCGAGCGCGCCGACACCGAACTGCACCGCCCCGAGCATCGCGGACGCGGTCCCGGCAGCTTCCCCGTGGCCGGCCAGGGCCAGCGCGGGAGCGTTCGGCAGCGCGAACCCGGCTGCGGCGAGCACGGCCCACAGCGGGATCAGGACGCCAGGTAGCCCGCCGACGTTCGTTGCCGCGAAGCCGAGCAGGATCAGCCCGCAGATCAGCCCGGCGATCAGTGAGGTCCGCAGGATCTGCTGCGGTGAGTAGCGGCGGAGCAGCCGTACGTTGAGCTGGGTGGCGGTGATCATGCCGACCGCCCCGGCCCCGAACGCGATACCGAACTGTTGCTCGTCGAGCCCGTACTGGTCCTGCAGGACGAACGACGAGCCCGCGACGTACGCGAACAGCGACGCCATCGAGAACCCGGCGACGAGCACCAGGCCGACGAAGATCCGGTCCCGGAACAGGCTTCTGTACACCCGGAGGGTGTCCAGCACCCGGGCCGGACGGCGGCGGTGCGGCGGCAGCGTCTCGGGCAGCCCAAGGGCGGTCACCGCGATCAGGGCGAGCCCCAGTACCGCGAGCGCGGCGAATACCCCTCGCCAGTGCGTCCAGTTGAGCAGCGCGCTGCCGAGGGTCGGCGCGAGAACCGGTGCGACGCCCATGACCAGCAGCAGCCGGGACAGTACGCGGGCGAAGGCGATCCCGCTGAACATGTCCCGGACGACCGCCATCGCGATCACCGCCGCGGCGGCGGCTCCGAAGCCCTGGACGATTCGCAGCGTGCCGAGCACGGCGATGTTCGGTGCCACGGCGCACAGGACCGAGGCGAGCACGTGCAGACCGGTGCCGACCAGCAGCGGCCGGCGGCGACCCCACACGTCCGACAACGGCCCGATGATCAACTGGCCGATGGCCAGCCCGGCGAGTGTGCCGGTCAGCGTCAACTGGACGCCGGCTGCGGTGGTCTGCAGGTCGTCGCTGATTGCCGGTAGTGCCGGCAGGTACATGTCGATGGTCAACGGGCCGACCGCGATGAGCGTGCCGAGCACCAGGATCAGCCGGATCCGCTGCCATGAGCTGAGCGACTCACCGGGAGTCGGCTCCACGACGGGGACTGTTGCGGACCCGCCGGGCCGTTGGGCGAGCGCTGTCATGGTTCCTCTTCCGCGATGGCGCGTCGTCTGCGCGCGGTAGGGCACGGGTCGTCGCGACCCGACTGGTACGCCAGTGCTGCCGCTGTGCAGGCGCGCAGCCAATCTCACAAGCTAGCCGTCGCGCCTGCCATTCCCGTTACGGCGAACGGTGTGGCGCGTCACAGCGGCGCGGACAGTGCACTCGTCGGCCCGGATGTCGGCCACTGCACGTGTGGAGGGCCGACGTCGGCGGTGCCCGCGGCGGGGGCCGGCCCACCGGCCCGCCCAGGCCCGCCCAGGCCCGCTCAGGTCCACCGGCCCGTCCAGGCCAACCCGGGGGTGGTCAGCGTCCACCCGATCACCGTACTGACTATGACAGACGACAATGCATATTGCGTGCGTCATATCTTCGTACGGCAGGTCGCTCCGTAGGACGCTATCAGAAATAATCGGTCCGTAGTCTTGTCGTGGAAACCGTCGAAGCCTAATCTCTGGCATCACCGATGCGCGACTCGCGTCGCCGGTGCGGCGCCTGCCCGGCGTCGCCGGACAGCAGGTGTCCACCGACGGAACCCCGTCGTGGGACACCGGCCCGACCGGCCCGGAATCCCCCGGGGCAACCCCTTCGGTTAAGGAGCCAGCCTTGCGTATCCGACTCACCCTGGCCATCGCCGCGACCGCGCTGGTCGGCGCGTTCGTGGCCCCGTCCGCCGCGGCTGCGGCACCGCAGCAGATCATCGGCGGCGGCACGGTTTCCTCGGCACCGTGGGCGGCCGCCGTCTTCCAGAACGGCTCGTTCGCCTGTTCCGGCTCGATCATCGCCTCACGGTGGGTGCTGACCGCGCGGCACTGTCTCGGCGGGTCGATGTCGGTGCGAGTGGGCAGCGTCTACCGCTCCTCGGGCGGCGCGACCAGCACGGTCAGCGCCACGTACGGCCGGTACGACCTCGGCCTGCTCTACCTGAGCTCGGCGGTCTCCACCAGCTACGTCACGTTGGCGTCCAGCAACCCACCGGTCGGCTCGACGAACACCATCTACGGCTGGGGTCGGACCTGCAGCAACTGTGACGCCTCGGCGCAGCTGAAGGTCGCCTCGGTGCGTACCACAACGAACGGCGCGTCCGACGCGTACGGCGGCCCGGCGATCCGCAGCACCGGGGTGAACGGCGTGGCCTGGCGGGGCGACTCCGGCGGTCCGCAGTTCTACAACGGGCAGCAGGTGGGTGTCTGCTCGACCGGCAACGGGTCGACGTACCAGAACTACGCCTCGGTGGCGTCTAGCCGGAGCTGGATCCGCTCGGTGACCGGGGTCTGAGTCTGTGACGACCGGAGTGGCCGACATCGGTCGTTCGGTACGCGGGGGGCCGGTGGGCGTCCCGCGTACCACCTGATCCGCCGGTTCGGCGGCCGCTGCCCACAGCGGCTGCCGAACCGGCACCGGCCGCCACACCTGTACCGGCTCGTTCCGGCCGGTGATCGACATCGGTGGTTGTTGGTGGAATCTGAGCCTCGTGCCGGCGGCGCGGTAGGTTTCCGCGGTCACGGCGACATCGCCCGGGGCAGCATGTGCCTGCAGCCGAGCGGCTACGTTGATCAAGTCGCCGGTGAGGAATCCGACTCCGCCGTCGACTGCACCCGCGGTGTCGATGGCCGCCGCTCCGGTGGCCACTCCGACCCGGATCCGTACCCGCGCGCTGTCGGGAAAGTCGGTACGGCGGACCGCGTCGGCGAGTTCGAGAGCTGCCCGCACCGCCGGGTACGCGCCGCCATCGCCATGATCATCGTCGTTGCCGGCGATGCCGAAGACCGCCATCACCGCGTCTCCGATGTACTTCTCCACCACTCCGTCCCACCGTCGAATCACCGTCCGCACCGCGTGGAAGTAGCGCAGCTGTACGTCGCGGACCTCCTCCGGAGTAAGCCGACTGGACAGGGCGGTGAAGCCGACCATGTCGACGAAGAGCACGCTGACCGTGCGGCGGCGGGTCCGGGCGGCTGGAACGGACCAGCCAGACGGCGGTTTCCGTCGCGCTCCGCAGTTGGCACAGTAACGGTGGGTCGACCTTACGGATGTACGGCAGATCGGGCCGGCTGCGTGGGTCGGGCCGGTGGGGCGGCGGTAGTTGCGGCGGAGCGTCCTCATGATCGCCTCCTGCGCGGTGGTGGTGGTGCTTCAGTCCGCTCCCGGGTGGACCTGATCCGGTCCGTGTGGACCGACGTACGGGACGGATGGCTGAAACGGTCGCAGCCCAGCGCAGCCCTAGGATCTGTAGAACGACGTATGTCAGATACTCCCACCCTTTATGTCGGTGATCGGATTGACACAGTCACGCGATGGTAGGTCGCTGGCCCCCAGCTCCGACGAGGTCCCCTTCGTCGGGCGGCAGGCTCAGCTGCAGGTGTTGCACGAGTCGCTACGTAGGGTCGAGCGGGGGAACACGGCCGCGGTCTTCGTCATGGGCGAGAGCGGCATCGGTAAGTCGCGGCTGCTGAGCGCGGCCAGCGACCGGCTACGTACTGCCGGTGCCCTGGTGCTGTCCGGGGCATGTCTGGACATTGGGGACTCATCACCGCTGCACCCACTTCGGCAGGCTCTGCGGCGTTATCAGCCGGCGGCCGGCCGGGCCGGCATCCTGTCCGGCGCCGCGGCCAACGAGTTGATTTCGGTGCTGGACGGCGAGGCCCGGCATCCCGACGGAGCCGGTGACCTGCTGGAACGGCTCACCCGTGGACTCGGCGCGGTCGCCGCCGGACGGACCCTGGTGCTGGTCATGGACGATCTGCAGTGGGCCGACCTGACCACCCGGCATCTGCTGCTGTACCTCCTCGCCGGGCTGGGTGACGTCCGGCTGCTGCTGCTCGGCGCGGCACGGACTGAGACGCTGCGGGGCGACGATCCGATCCGCCGCATGCTGCTGGAGTTGCGCCGGTCCCGGTCGCGTTCCGGCGCGGTCCACGTGTTGGAGCTGGAGCCGCTGGACCGGACGGAAACCGCCCAACTCGTCGCGGAGCTGCTCGGCGGCGACCCGGAGCCCGACCTGGCCGAGTCGGTGTGGCGGCGCAGCGGTGGGGTGCCGTTCCTCGCCGAGGAGCTGGCCCGGGACGCCAGGGACGGCCGGGACGGCTTGTCGGAGACCCTGCGTGAGATCACCCTGGCCCACGTCGACGCCTTGCCGGCCGACGCCCAGCTCGTGTCACACGCGGTCGCCGCCGGCGTGGAGCCGGTCGCCCACGACCTGCTGGCCCGGGTCGCCGAGCTCGGCGAGGACCGGCTGCTGCAGGCGGTACGCGAGGCAGTCGGCCAACGGGTGCTGCTGTCCGAGCCGGACGGGTACCGGTTCCGCTACCCGCTGATCCGCGAGGTCCTGGAGCCGCGGCTGCTGCCGGGGGAGCGGGTCCGGTGGCACCGGCGGTACGCCGAGGCGCTCGTCGCCGGCCCCACCGGTGACCTGCAGCACGCCCGGTTGGCGTACCACTGGCGGGAGGCGGGCGAGACCACCCGGGCGTTGCCGGCCGTGGTCGCCGCCGCCGAGGAGGCGGAGCGACTGTACGGCTTCGCCGAGGCGTTCGAGCACTGGGCCAGCGCGGTCGACCTGGCCAACCAGGTCCCGCCGGCCTGGCTGGTCGAGTTCGACGCGACCATGCTGGGTCGACGCGCGGCGGAGGCGGCGCACCGCAGCGGCGAGCACGAGCGCGCGCTGGCCCTGCTGGAGCAGTTGGCCACCAACCTGTTCGGCCCGCCGCCGTCCTGGCTGTACACCCTGCGGGCGCGGTACCTGACGGCGGTCGGTCAGCTGGCCGAGGCGGAGCGCGAGTACGACCGGACGCTGGCCGCGGCCGACGCCGCCGCCGGCGAGCGGGTCGCCGCCGCCGCGCACTCCGCCGATCTGCTGCTGCAACTCTGCCGGTACGCCGACGCTGGCCGGCGGGCCCAGGAGGCACTTGACCTGGCTGCCGGGGTGCCCGACTGTGCCTCGGCGATGGTGCTGGCCGGGGTGACCCTCGGCTACAGCCAGGCATACCTCAACGATCCGGCGGCGGGCAAGGAAGCGGTCCGGCAGGCGCGGCGTACCGCCGAACTGACCGGCGGCCCGGCGGACGTCGCCGTCGCCGACCTGCAGCTCGCCGAGCTGCTCAGTGGACACCTCAACGAGTTGGAGGAGGGGGTCGCGGTCGCCCGCCACGGCGCGGAACGGGCCGAGCGGGTCGGGCTGGCCCGCACCTACGGCACCCGGTTGCTCTCCGCCGCCGCCAACGGGCTGTTCCGGCTCGGCCGGTGGAGCGAGGCTGAGGAGGTGATCACGGCCGCGCTGCGGCATCGGCCGTCCGGGGCGGACGCGGTCGAGCTGCTGCTGGCCCGCTGTCGGATTCATGTGGGTTTCGGCCACCTCGATGGTGCGGAGTCCGACCTGGAGGCGATCGAGACCCTGCTGGCCGCTGGCGGTGGGATGCGGCACATGCTGCCGTTGCTGACGTTGCGCGCCGGGCTGGCCATGTGGCGTGGCCGGCATGCCGAGGCGCGGGAGGCGGTACAGCAGGGCATCGACCTGGCCGAGCGGCACTCGGGTGACGTCTGGTTGCAGGCGCCGCTGGTCTGGCACGGGCTGCGGGCCGAGGCGGAGGCCCGGTCCAGCGGGACACCGACCGACCCGCAGGCGGTGCAGCGTCTGGTCAAGGTGGTCGGCCGGATGGAACGCAGCAGCAACACGGAGACCGCGGCACCGGTACGCGACGCGGTGATCGGTTACCGGGAGCTCTGCGCCGCGGAGATCAGCCGGATCGACGGCCGGTCGGACCCGGTGCTCTGGTCGCGGGCCGCCGAGGTCTGGGAGCGGCGGTGCCATCCGTACCCGGCGGCGTACGCCCGGTTGCGCCAGGCCGAGGCGTTGTACGCGATCCGTACCCGTAACGCGGACGCGACCCGGGCGCTGCAGGCGGCGTACCGGACCGCCCGGCGGCTCGGTGCCCGTCCGTTCACCGAGGAGATCAAGGCCCTGGCCTCCCGCGCCCGGGTGGCGTTGGGCGCGGGTGAGCCGGAACCGATGCCCGAGGTGGACAGCCAGGAACGGGTCACCCTGCGGGCCGGGCTGACCAGCCCGCCGACCGTCGGCGAACGGGTGGCCCGGGCGTTGGTCAACGACCGAGCGAAGCGGACCTCGATGGTCGAGCGGGCCGGCCAGGTGCTCGCCCCGGGCGGTCCGGACGAGCTCGCGGTGCTCACCGACCGGGAGCGTCAGGTGCTGGAGTTGGTCGCGGAGGGACGGACCAACCGGGCGACGGCCGAGGCGCTGTTCATCAGCGAACGTACGGTCGGTGTGCACGTGTCGAACATCCTCAACAAGCTGCAGGTCAGGACGCGAGTGGAGGCGACTCGGGTGTTCATGCGTAACCAGCCGCGTGCCTGATACCCGACTGTGAACCTGCCAGTCCGGTGCGTAGCGGCCGCCGACCGGTCGGTCCACCCCGGCCGGTTGACGTCTCGGCCGGAAAACCGCACACCGGGGCGGCGGGATCGGCCAGTGAGACACCCGTCGTTGCGCCGATACCTGCGGGTTGGCAGCGGCTGCCACTGTAGGGACCGACCGTTTCGGTGACGACCGCCCGCCCGGGGCGAGGGAGCACTGCAGACTGGAGGTGTCCGATGCCAGAACTCCGCTGGGGTCACGTGCACGACCAGATCATGGAGGTCCTCGACCACCGGCCGACCGACGTCGCCGGCGTGGTCGAGGATTTGGCGGCGTTGCAGAAGCTGCTCGAGGCAGCCACGCCGAGTGACAGCGACAATCCGGTGGCCGACTTCAACCATCTTTACTGGGTGATCACCAGCACCATCGACGAGCGGCTGCAGGCCGGTGAGTTCGCCGACCCTGCCTTCCTCACCCTGCTGGACATCGAGTTCGCGGAGCGGTACTTCGCGGCGCTGCGCTGCTGGGGCAACCGGGGCGACACCCCGGCGGCCTGGGAGGTGCTGTTCAGCCGGCTGCGCGACGAGAGCGTACGGTCGTTGCCGTCGGCCGCCGCCGGGGTGAACGCGCACATCAACTACGACCTACCGTTCGCCCTGCTGAGCACCTGGGCCAAGCTCGGGTCGGGCCCGGACAACGACGAGCAGCACCGCGACTACCTCTACATCAATGAGATTTTCTTCGACCGGATCCCGCAGCTGCGGCGCAGCTACCTGAGTAGCTGGCAGATCTGCCTCGACCGGCTCAACGGGCAGGTCGACGACTGGTACCAGAACCGGTTGGTGGAGTTCACCCGGGACATCGCCTGGCGGGACGCGGCCCGGATGTGGCCGATGCGGGACAATCCGACGATGCTGGAGAGTGAGCGGTTGCGGATGGACCGGCACACCGCCTTCCTGGGCTGGGCGTTGCTCTCGCCGGTGGGCAGCCTGCTGCAGTGACGCCCGGCCGGGTGCCTGCCGGTCCGCTGCCGGTGGTATCCGCTGTGGGTGGGGCACCCATGGTCAGGCGGTCCGGTCGAAGCTGTCCCGGGCCGCGAGCACCGTCGGCATCTCGCGTTCGACCAGCTCGATCAGGTCGACCAGCTTGCCGGCGACGGCGCGGCCGAGCGGGGTGAGGCTGTACTCGACCCGGGGCGGGATGGTGGCCTGGACGTCCCGGACGACCATCCCGTCGCGCTCCAGCGCTTGCAGGGTCTGAGCCAGCATCTTCTCGCTGATGCCGTCGACCCGGCGGCGCAGTGCGTTGAACCGGTAGTTGCCGGCGAACAGGGCAGCCAACGCTAGTGTGCCCCATTTGCCGGTTATGTGGTCTAGGGTGGCTCGTGACGGGCAGCCGCGGGCGAAGACGTCGGTCACCAGGGCGGGCGTCGGGTCGTCGGTCGGCGGGCAGGATTCGCTGTGCGGCGCGGGCGCGGACCGGCTGGCCATGTTCCCAGGGTATCTCCCAGTGATGTGTCGAATGGGCCACAGCACTTACTGATTGCCTTGCGCTTTCGAAAAGTTAGTGCAGGCTGGTGGGTGAGGGCGATCGTGGGGCCGCCCCGCAGGGACGTAGGAGCTGACATGATCACTGTCACCGGTGCCGCCGGCCAGCTGGGCCGGTTGGTCGTCGACGAGTTGCTGGACGGCGGACTGCCACCGGCGCAGATCGTCGCCGTCGTACGGAATCCGCAAAAGGCTGGCGACCTCGCCGCGCGTGGCGTACAGGTCCGGCACGGGGACTACGACCAGCCGCAGACTCTCGGGCCGGCCCTGGCCGGGACCCGCAAGCTGCTGCTGATCAGCGGCAGCGAGGTCGGCCGGCGGATCGACCAGCACCGCAACGCGGTGGCGGCGGCGAAGGCGGCCGGAGTCGACCTGATCGCGTACACCAGCATCCTCAACGCGGACACCAGCAGCGTCCCGTTGGCCGCCGAACACCTCGCCACCGAACAGCTGATCCGGGACAGCGGCCTGCCGTTCGTGCTGCTGCGCAACGGCTGGTACCTGGAGAACTACACCGGTTCGGTGCTGCCGCAGGCGCTCGCCACCGGCAGCGTGCTGGGCGCTGCCGGCTCGGGTCGGGTCGCCGCCGCGACCCGGGCCGACTTCGCCGCCGCCGCCGTCGCGGTGTTGACCGCGCCAGCACCCGCCGGCAGCGCTGACACCGCCGGAACGGCCGGCACCGTCTACGAGCTCGGTGGTGACGAACCCTTCACCCTGGCCGAGCTGGCCGCCGAGATCAGCCGGCACAGCGGGCGGGAGGTCGGCTACCAGGATCTTCCGGCCGACGTGTACGCCAAGGCGCTGACCGACGCCGGGGTGCCGGAGGCGTTCGCCAGCATGCTGGCCGCCTCCGACGTCGGCATCTCCCGGGGCGATCTGACCACCGACAGCGGCGACCTCGCCCGACTGATCGGCCGGCCCACCACGTCGCTCGGCGACGCCGTCCGGGCCGCCCTGGCCGGCCTACCGGGCTGATTCGCCGTTCGGCAGTTGGTAGTTGGTGACCAGCAGATCCCAGCTGCCCCGCTTCGCCGACTGCAGGTTGATGTCCCGGCGGGTCGCCATCCGGGCGATCAGAAAGTCCGCGCCGAACAGCTCCCGTACGAACGGCGTGTCGCTGTTGGTCAGGGTCAGCCGGACGCCGCGCCGGCTGGCCCGTACCATCGCGTCCCGCAGCCGCACGTGATCGGCCGGCCCGAACTGCGTCGAGGTGTACCGCCGAAAGTCCGCCCACCCGCCGAGCGGTACGTACGGCGGGTCCAGGTAGACCCAGTCGCCGGCGGTGGCCTCGTCGAGCTGCTCGGCGAAGTCGGCCACCCGCAGCTCGGCGCCGGCCAGCGCCTGCGCGGCCTCCAGCAGCACCCGCCGGTTGTAATACGGCCGGTCGTAGGCGCCGTACGGTGCGTTGAACTCGCCCCGCCGGTTGACCCGCCACAGCCCACGGAACGCGGTCTTGTTCAGGTAGATCACCCGGACCGCGCGTTCCAGATCGGAACAGTCCGTCGGCGAGCGGCGGCGGACCGCCGCGAAGTGCTCCGGCGTGTTCGGTTGCTCGTCCAGTAGCCGCATCACCGCCTCGGGGTCGCGGGCGACCTCCCGGAAACAGACGATCAGCTCCGGGTTGGCGTCACTGAGCACCGCCCGCTGCGGCGCCAGCTCGAAGAAGACCGCTCCGCTGCCGAGGAACGGCTCCCGGTAGCTGCCGGTGAACGGTGGCGCGGCGGCGACGAGGGCGGCGGCGTACCGGGTCTTCCCGCCCGCCCACTTGAGGAACGACCTACCGTCCGCCCTGGTGGTGGAGCGCGCGGACCTGGCGCCGGCCCGGATCATGGAGCGGATCATACGGGGCGGTGACCCGCCAGGCGTAGTGCGGCGAGGCGAGGAACTCGGCGAGCAGGCTCGCCGAGTTGGGAGCGAACGGCCGCCCGTCGCTGATCTGATCCGGCCGCAGGAACTCCATCGCGGCACCCTCGCCGAGCCGGACGTCGCACTGCCGGGCACGGGTGGAGCCGAAGTAGTAGTGCGCCGTACGCTGGGGGTTCAGCTGCCGGCGGCAGAACAACCGCAGCCCGTGCTCGGGCCGTAACCCGGTCTCCTCGGCGAGTTCGCGCAGCGCCGCCTGCTCCGGTGTCTCCCCGGGCTCGCAGTGCCCGCCCGGCACGCACCAGGCGTGCGGATGGCTCGGCGCGTTGCCGTCCCGTAGCTGCAGCAGGACGGAACCCGCCGGATCGACCAGTAGCACCGCGGCGACGTCACCCATCGGTCCAGTGTGCGGCCGAGCCGCCGGTAACGGGGGCGAGCGCCGAAAGCTGGTCGGCGGGGCGGTCGATTCCACCCGGATGTGCGAGTCGGGTGGCGATCTCGGCCGGTGCCGGCAGTCTCGACATCAGCTCGGCCGCGTCCGCCACCCCGCTGGCCGGACCGCCCTCGGCCAGCAGTTCGGCGAGCAACTGCGGGGTCACCTCCTCGGGTGCGCAGCCCAGGCCGAGCCGGTGCCGTCGGACCAGGTCGGCGTTGCTGAACTGGTCGGCGCCGTGCGGCAGGACCAGTTGCCGTACCCCGGAACAGATCGCGCCCATCATCGTCCCGGAGCCGCCGTGGTGCACCACGGCGGAGCAGCCGGCGAGCACCTGGTGCAGCGGCAGCCAGCCGGCGGGCCGGACGTTGCCCGGCAGCGGCCCGAGCGCGGTCACGTCGGCGTCTGTGCCGAGGGCCAGCACGAAGTCCGCGTCGGTCTGCCCGGCGGCGTCGATGGTGTGGCGCAGACCGGTCAACCCGGCCAGCGCCGGCACCACGGTGCCGAGGGTGATCAGCACCCGGGGGCGCGCGGTGGGCAGGCGCAGCCAGTCCGGCAGCGCACCGCCGGCGTTGTACGGCACGTACCGCATCGACCATCCGTCGCCGTCGCCGATCATCAGCTCGGGCGGTGCCAGGTGCAGGACCACCCGGTCGGGCAGTTCCAGCGGTACGCCGTTGCGCTCGTACGCCGCCGCCAGGTACGGCAGGAACCGGGCGGCCAGCGCCTCTTCGCGGAACAGGTTGAATCCGTGCTCGACGGCGGGCACCCGCAGCGCGCGGGCGGCCATCAGTCCGGCCGGATGCAGCCGGGAGTGCACCACCAGGTCCGGCCGCCACCAGCGGGCCAACGTCAGCGTGCCGTCCGCCATCAGGTCGGAGACCCGCCCGAAGGTCTCCAGCAGCAACGGGTCGGTACGGCTGCCGGCGGCGGCGATCCGCCGGCCCCGCTCGCGCATCCGGGCGGCCAGTTCTGCCGTCGTGCCGGTGCCGGTGCCGAACACGGCGGCGATCGGGGCGCCGGGGGCGACGTCCACCGCCGGCAGGCCGGCCCGGGCCGCGCCGGCCAGTCCTTCTGCCGCGGTGCCGACCAGTACGTCGTGGCCGGCCGCCCGTAACGCCCAGGCCAGCGGCACGGTGGGGAAGAGATGCCCGACTCCGGGCGGGCTGGTGAACAGGACGCGCACCGAGGAACCTTCCGGTTGACACTTGAGTCGACAATGGATAATTTATCGTGATTGATCCGGTTTCGCGAGAGGGAGTTCATCGATGGCTGGGCCGACGGACATCCCGTTCACACCGGAGCTGCACCTGCGACTGCTACTGAGCATCGACCGCGGGCACAACGTGCAGCGCGCGGTCCGCAGCGCGGTGCGGCCCGGTGACCGGGTGCTCGACGCCGGCACCGGCAGCGGACTGCTGGCGCTGGTCGCCGCCGACGCGGGCGCCGCCGAGGTGGTCGCGGTGGATCGGCACCATGTCGGCATGGCCGAGCGGATCGCTCGGCACAACGGGGTCGCCGACCGGATCACCTTCGTCGAGTCCGACCTCGCCGATCTCGACCCGGAGGATCTCGGCGGTCGGTTCGACGTACTGCTCGGCATGATCCACACCAACAACCCGTTGCTGGACGAGGAGCGCTCCCGGCTGGTCGTCGAGCTGCGTCGCCGGTTCGGCACGGCCGACTGCCGGGTGCTGCCGGGCGAGGTGCGCTACCTGGCCACCGGCTGCGACCGGCTGGACTGGGACCTGCCGACCGAGCTGACCGACCTGGCCCAGGCCACCGAGGCGCTGCAGGGGGCGTACGGCTGGGACTTCCAACCGCTGGTGGACGCGGTCCGCGACGGGGTCGCGATGCGTGCCGCCCGGCCGGCCAAAGGGGTCGCCCCGGCCTGGCGGTCGCCGACCCGGTCCGGCGCGCTGCGCTTCCCGCGAAACGACGTGCGGCTGCTCACCGCCGCCGAGGACTGGGTGACGGTGGACTACCAGGCGTCGTCGTTCGACGGGTTTCCCGACCAGGTGCGGCTCACCACGACCGCCGCCGGGCGGCTGACCGGGGTGATCTGGACCCAGCAGCTGCGGTACGCCGGGGTGCCGCTGTGGACCAGCGAGTCGTACAGCCCGCTGGCCGGCCCGCGCCACGTCGGCCCGGGGCAGGAGCTGGTCTTCGGTGCCGGTGCGACGTGGCGGGCGACGAACGTCCTCAGTCACCACCACCCGACGTAGTCCTCCAGGAACGCGGCCAGGTAGGCCGGTGAGTCGACCAGCCGGGTCAGCCGCGCCGCCTGCACCCGGTGTAGGAAGGCCGCGTCGGCCGTGCCGTATCCGGGGGTGTTCACCAGGTCCATCATCCAGTGCACGAACTCCTGGGCCCGCCAGATGCGGGCCAGCCGGTGCTGCGAGTAGGCGTCCGACCGGCGGTGGTCGCCGGCGGTGAACCGCTCGATCAGCCCCAGCGCCAGCTCTTCCGCGTCGGCCAGGGCCAGGTTGAAGCCCTTGCCGCCGACCGGCGGCACGATGTGCGCGGCGTCCCCGGCGAGGAACAGCGACCCGTACCGCATCGGGTCGCAGACCAGGCTGCGCATCCGGACGGTGCCGGTGTCGGTGACCGGCCCGGTGTGCAGCGTCCATGGCTCGTCCAGCGCCAGCCGGATCCGGACCTCCTTCCAGATCCGCTCGTCCGGCCAGTCCGCCCGGGTCTCGTCCCGCCCGCACTGCAGGTAGAACCGGCTCACCGTCGGCGTCCGGCGGACGTGTACGCAGGCCCCCGACTCATGCAGGGCGTTGATCACGCAGTCGCTGGACGGCGGGGCTTCGGCGAGCACCGACAACCAGGCGTAGTCGTACTGGTAGCCGGTGCAGCGCAGCGCCCCGGCGGGGACCGCCCGCCGGGCGACGCCGAACTCGCCGTCGCAGCCGGCCACCACGTCGCAGCGCAGCTCGCGGCCGTCGGCGAGCCGGATGCGGGGCTGCCCGGTCAGGTCGTCGATCGCCTCCGCCGCGGTCTCGAACCGCAGGTCACCGCCGTCGGCGAGGTAGGCGTCGACCAGGTCACGGACCAGGAACTGCTGCGGGTAGATGTAGTGGCTGCGGCCGTCGGCCAGCGGCTCGTAGCGGACCGGGTAGCGCCGCCCGCCGAGCCGGAACTCCACCGCGTCCTCGACCGCGCCGGTCCGTAGCAGGTTGCCGGCCAGGCCGTGCCGGCGGAGCAGGTCGACCACCCGGTGCTCCACGGTGGCGCCCCGGGCGCGGTTGGCGACGTACTCGCGGTCCCGACGCTCCAGCACCACACAGTCCACCCCGGCCCGGCGTAGCAGCACTGCCAGCAGCATCCCGGCCGGCCCGGCGCCGATGACGCCGACCTGGGTACGCTCGTTCAGCACCGGTCACCGCCGGCCGGCTGGTCGACCTGCCCACCGGCGTCCGCGCCCGGCGTTTCGTCTCCGTGGCCACCCAGGCCGGTGTCCGGCGTCCCGCCGCCTTCGGGCCCACCGGGTGTCCCGTCCCCGTCGGTTCGGTCCCGGTGGCTGCCGTGGAGCGCGAACAGCCGGGCCCGCATCATCTGCCGTACCACCTGCACCCCCGGAGACGTGCTGCGCCCCGCCGACCGGGCGGCCATCCGGAGGCTGGGCAGCACGTCGCCGCCGAACCGGGCGCAGATCAGTTGGTGCGCCTCGTACGCCTCGACGGTCGCTTCGACGAACTCGTCGAAGGCGCTACCCAACCGGGCCGGGCCGATCTTGGATCGCATCGCGCGGACCTCGGTGAACAGCGCCATGAGGTGGGCGTGGTCGCGGGTCTGCAGTCCACTGAAGCCGGCCCGCACCGCTGGTGGTGCCATCGCCGGACGGATCAGTCGCTCGTAGTCGACCGGCGAGAAGTCCGAGGTGAACCGGAAGGCGGCCGCCGAGCTGCGCATGAACGCCGTGGCGACCCGCAGCGCGGCTCGCGCCTCGGCCTCGTCGCCGTCGGCGCTGGCACCGAGGAAGCAGTTCAGCCCGGTGATCGCCCCCTGCATCAGGGTGAAGAAGAACTGGTGACCGATCAGCCACCGCTCGGCGGCGGCGTCGGAGTCACCCGGGTCCGTCCCGTTCGACTGTGGGTGCGGCGGGCGTTGGACGGGCTGGTCGAGAACGCCGATCGGCTGGTTGTCGACGTCGTGGCCCGCGTACCGGTACAGGCTTTCCAGCCCGAGCCACAGTTGGGCGACATAGCCGTCGCTGAGCTGCGAAAGCCCATTTTCTTCGACGTTCTCCCGAACTGCCAGATGCGCTATTGCCAAGGCGTGGAGAAACGCTGATTCCGGTGCTTGACGCGTACGGCGGATCTGGAAGTAGCGGTCATGTTCCTGATAGTCGGCTTCCTGGTAGTCGACGGTGGCCGGGTCGGCCCGGACGCCCGACATCGCGCTGTCGAGCGGCTCCGGGGCCGAGGTGTGGGGGCCGTCGGCGATCGCAGCACGGAGTCGGTGCCGGTTGGCCGGCAGCAGCTCCGGATAGGGTAGGCACAGTGCACCATCAGACACAGGGCAGCCCTTCTGGTGGCTTCCGGGCATGGGTACGGTGTCGCAATACCGTGCCGGCGGAGTGGCCTATTCACCGCGCCGCCGGTGATCCACAATGCTCGCAAATTCTCGCGGCTGCTGTGATGGCTGTCAATCCCTGTGTAGTTTTTCGCCTACTGAGTGGTGACTTTGTGCACGTCAGCGGCGCGATATTGAGTTGGGCGACCGGCGGAGGCGTTCGGTGCCCTCCGGTTGGAGGGCGACCGTCAACGGTGTACCCGGTCCAGCATCGGGTCGGTCTCGGCCCGTGGCAGCACGTACGGCGCGGTGATGGTGTCCACCCCGGTGCCACGCGAGCCGGTGGGGCGGTAGGTGACGGTCGCCGCGCCGGCTGAGGCGGTCTCGACGATCCCGGCGCACCAGGTGCCGCCGCGGTAGACCCAGACCGGGTCGGACGGCTGGTACCGGTCGGTCGGGTAGACGTCCCGGGGATCGCGTTGGTTGGGGTTGAGGATGGGAGCCGGCATGCTCATCGCCCTCCTGTCTCGCTGCGCGCGGTGTGTCTCGTGGCTGCTGCCGTCGGATGACGCCGGAGGCAGCTGACCGGCCCGCAAAGTGGTGACTCTGCGTGCATCGTTGTCTACGCCGCCCCTGGCCTTATCGGAGGTGATGTCGTCGAATGTCCGATTATTCATCACGATGGGTAAACCGCCGGATACAAGTTCACGTGCGCTATCATGCTCGCAATACCTTGCAGGCGCAAGAGCAGATGCACGTGCATTTGACCCTTCCGCGACGAGGCGCGGCCGACCCTGGAGTCCTACGTCTGTTGCGACAATGTCCGATTTGGATTGTATGTATGCATAAGCCGGATAGTGACGTTCCAAGTACCGACCTGCCGACCCTCGCCTGGCGCAAGAGTGGCCGCAGCAACCCCAGCGGGAACTGCGTCGAGCTTGCCCGGCTGCCCGGTGGCAGCGGGATCGCTCTGCGTAACTCCCGCTACCCGGACGGTCCGGCGCTGATCTACACCCGTGCGGAGATCGAGGCGTTCATCCTCGGCGCCCGGGACGGTGACTTCGACGACCTGATTCGCTAGCATCGATCCGGCCGGGGGCCTGCACCATGGGGCCCGTCCGGACTCTGCTGGTGACGACCGTCCGCACCGCACGGCGGTGTCCACTGGTCGGACCGGTATCGACGGGGCCTTAGGGATCACCCTCAGGTCATGGCATGCTTACTCGCCAAGAGTAGCTGCCATACGACGTGACGGTGTCCGGAGGTCGGTGGGTGACGATGACGGCCCAGCCAGATGGCGGATCGGCGACCGGGCCGACCGTGCTGCGGATGCTGCTCGGCGCGCAGCTGCGGCGGCTCCGGGAGAGCCAGGGAGTGAGCCGGGAGGCGGCCGGCTGGCACATCCGCGCCTCCGAATCGAAGATCAGCCGGATGGAGCTCGGCCGGGTCGGCTTCAAGGAACGCGACGTCACCGACCTGCTCACCCTCTACGGGGTGACCGACTCGCGGGAACGCACAGCGCTGCTCGGGCTCGCCCGGCAGGCCAACACGCCCGGCTGGTGGCACCGGTACGGCGACATCCTGCCCAGTTGGTTCCAGTCCTACCTGGGGCTGGAGGCGGCCGCGAAGATGATCCGCAGCTACGAGGTCCAGTTCGTACCCGGCCTGCTGCAGACCCGCGACTACGCCCGAGCGGTGGTCCTACTCGGACACGGTCGGGCCCCGGCCGACGAGGTGGAACGCCGGGTCGAGCTGCGGATGGAGCGTCAGGAACTGCTCCATCGGCCGCAGCCACCGAACCTGTGGGCGGTGATCGACGAGGCGGTGCTGCGACGGCCGATCGGCGGCCCCGCCGTGATGCGCGACCAGATCAACGCTCTGATCGAGGCGACCAAGCTACCGAACGTACGGCTGCAGGTCGTGCCGTTCGACGCCGGCGGGCACGCCGCCGCCGGCGGAGCCTTCACCATCCTGCGCTTCGCCGACCAGGACCTGCCCGACATCATCTACATCGAGCAGCTGACCAGCGCGATCTACCTGGACAAGCGGGAGGACGTCGACCACTACGCCGCGGCGATGGAGCGGCTCTGCGTCGAGGCCGACCCACCCGCCCGTACCCAGGACCTGCTCCACCAGCTCCTGCGCGACCTGGACTGAGCCGGCCGACCCGGTCGAGGGAGATCCTGGCACGACGACGGGAGCCGCGACCGGTCGGCGAGATCGGCCGCGGCTCCCGGAGCCCGTACGTCGGGCTCGGATGTTGAGCAGGGGTGGACCGGAGCGGTCAGGTGCCGATGACGCCGCCGTCGGCCTTGCGGATGACCACGGTCGCCGACCGGGGCCGGCCGGCCGGGTCGAAGTCGGGCCAGTTGCTCACCGCCCGCGGGTCCTCCGGCGTCGGGCTGCCCCAGTACGTCGTGGACTCGCCCGGATGCTGCACGTTGATGAACATGGTCCGCTGGTCCGGGGTGGTTACCACCCCGGTGATCTCCGCGCCGCGCGGGCCGACCAGGAACCGCCGGACCTCCCCGGTACGCGGGTCAGCGGCCAGCATCGCGTTGTTGCCGATGTTGTCGTGGCCGCGGTCCGCCCGGTTCTGCGTCGAGTTCGACACGTCGGTCTGAATCCACAGCCGCCCGTCGCCGTCGAACCAGATCCCGTCCGGCGAGCCGAAGATGTTCGTCTCGTCGAGCTGCACCTGCGGGTCGTACGCCGGGTCACCGGCCAGCATGAACACGTCCCACTCGAAGCTGGTCGCGGTGCTGTCGCGACCGCGCTCGCGCCAGCGGACGATGTGCCCGTACGGGTTCGGGGTACGCGGGTTGACCGCACCGGGCCAGCCGGTGCCGTTGGTCAGGGTCAGGTAGACGTCGTTGTTCTTCGGGTTGACCGCCACCCACTCCGGGCGGTCCAGCGGGGTGGCACCGACCGCGTCGGCCGCCTCCCGGGTACGCAGCAGCACGTCGGCCTGGTCCTGCCAGCCGTTCGCCCTGGTCAGCGGCCCCTTGCCGTGCTTCAGCGGCAGCCAGACGCCCTTGCCGTCGTCGTCGAACCGGGCGACGTGGAGCGTGCCGTGGTCCAGCGGACTACGGCCCAGCGCCCGCTGCATCCGCCACGGACCGTCACCGACGAACTTGTAGAGGTAGTCACCGTCCTGGTCGTCGCCGCTGTAGACGACGACCCGACCGCGCGACTCCCAGAAGGTGGCACCTTCGTGCTTGAACCGACCGAGGGCGGTCCGCTTCACCGGGGTGGAGCGGGGGTTCATCGGATCGATCTCGACCAGCCACCCGAAGCGGTTCAGCTCGTTGGGGTTGCGGGCCACGTCGAAGCGCGGGTCGGCCAGATGCCAGCGGTAGCCGAACCCGGCGGCGTTGACCCCGTACCGGGCCTGCTCCGGCGTCGGCGACCACTGCGGGTCCTCGGTGCCGAAGTACCCGTTCCAGTTCTCCTCACAGGCCACGTAGGTGCCCCACGGGGTGGCCCCGTGCGAGCAGTTGTTCAACGTACCCATCGGGGGGTTGCTCGAGCGCAGCGCCGGGTGCCGGCCGGACACCGGTCCGGAGAAGGCGACCGGGGTGGTGCCGGTGACCCGGCGGTTGAACCGCGAGTCGACGTTGCGCCACCGGCCCCGCGACAGCTCGACCTCGACGACGCTGACCCCGTGGCCGGCGAGTGCCTTGTCGACCTTCTCCCGGGTCATCTCCGCGTCGCCGTCGGGGTAGAGCAGGGTCCGGTCGACGTACTCGTGGTTGAGCACCAGCAGGCCGCGGCGGCTGCCCAGCGGGCCTCGACCGAGCGGGAAGAAGTGCATGCCGTCGTGGTGGCTGCCCACCTGCTCGGCCTGTTCGGCGGCGGTGTTCGTGGCGTCCTTGCGCCAGGCCGGTCCCCGGCTGCGCAGCGGGGTGCCCCACGGGATGAGCACGTCGGCGGTGTAGCCCGGCGGGACGGTGATGGCGTCGTCGGTGTTCGGCAGCACCGGGTCGAAACCGAGCAGACCGCGCCGGTCGGGCTTGCCCTTGCCGTGCCCGTGGCCGTGCCGGTGCCCGCCGGCGCTGGCCGGCGCGTCGGTGCCGAGGGCGCCGCCGGCCGCCCCGAGGAAGGCCGCGGCGGCGATCACCGTACCGCCGCGGACGATGTCGCGGCGGCCGGCGCGGGCGGCGAGCACCTCACGGAACGGACGATTACCGGAAGGGTTCGAACTGATGTCGTCCGGGTCGGTGTGGACGTGGCTGTCATGGTCGATTGACATGTCGATCCTCGCTCGGTCGGAAGCGGGCCGCCCGGTCCGGTGCCGTATCGTGCGCGACGTTCGGACCGGATCTGCCGGCGACGGTCCGGGCTGGACGGCGTCACTGGCACCGGGACGGTAAGCAGCGGACCGGGACCGCCCGCGAACGCGGGTGCGACCTGCCGGCGACGTCGAGATGAACGATCGATGTCCTGACCTGGGGTGTCACCGAACCGTCCCTTGTCACGAAGGGGTAACGGGACCCGAATGTTTAACGGGTCACCACCGACCCGTCTGTGCTTCGACACCCGCGTCTCCTAGATTTACTTGACTCACCCTCTGACCGGAGGAACGCCTACATGCGCCAGCACAGACGCATAGCCACCTGGAAATTCATCACCGCGGTCGTGGGGGCCGGCGCGCTCAGCGTGCCCGGCAGCGCCGCCGCCATGGCCGCCCCGGCCGCCGGTGACCCGTTCATCAGCGAGATCCACTACGACAACGCCGGCACCGACACCGGCGAGGCGATCGAGATCGAGGCCCCGGTCGACTTCGACCTGACCGGTTGGCAGATCGTTCTCTACAACGGATCCAACGGCACTGTCTACGACACCCGTACGTTGGCCGGCACCGTCGCTGCGGCCGGTGTCGCCGTCACCGAATACCCCGCCAACGGGATCCAGAACGGGTCGCCGGACGCAGTGGCCCTGGTCGACCCGGCCGGAGCCGTCGTCGAGTTCCTCAGCTACGAGGGCACCCTGACCGCGGCCGGCGGCCCGGCCGACGGTGCGACCAGTGTCGACATCGGCGTCGCCGAGACCTCCGACACCCCGGTCGGGCACTCGCTGCAGAAGGTCGACGGCGACTGGCTGCAGCCCGCCGCCGACACCTTCGGCGTCCGCAACGGGACCGGCGACCCGGACCCCGACCCCGACCCCGAGCTGGGCTGCGACGTCGCGGTGACGAACAGCATCGCGGAGGTGCAGGGCACCGGTGACAGCACGCCGCTGGCCGGCACCGAGGTCACCGTCGAGGGCATCGTCGTCGCCGACCACCGGGTGGGCGGCTACAACGGCGTCTACCTGCAGACCGCCGGCACCGGCGGGTCCCGTACGGTTGCCGCCGGCACCGCCAGCGATGGCATCTTCGTCTACCTGACCAGCGACCCGGCCAACCACCCGGGGGTCGCCATCGGCGACCGGGTACGGGTCACCGGCGATGCCGGTGAGTACTTCGGACTGACCCAGGTGAGCATCGGCGCGCGGACCGACGTGCAGATCTGTGACCGGGACAACCCGCTGCCCACCCCGGTCGCGCTGACCCTGCCACTGGCCGCCGCCGACCGGGAGTCCGTCGAGTCGATGCTGGTGGCCCCGGTCGGCGACTACGCCGTCGCCGAGGTCTACAACACGAACCGGTACGGCGAGGTCGTGCTCACCGCCGGTGACGCCCCGGCGGTCATCCCGACCGACGTGGCGCAGCCGGGCAGCGCTCAGGCCGAGCAGATCGCCACCGACAACCGGCTCAACCGGATCCTGGTTGACGACGCCCGGACCACCAACCTGGCCAGCGCCGGCATCGCCCCGCCGTACGTCTCGCCGGACCAGCCGCTGCGGGTCGGCGACTCGGTCGAGGCGTTCGGGCCGAGCGTGCTGTCGTACGGCTTCGACGAGTGGCGGCTGCAGCCGACCCTGCCGGTCGACGCGGACACCCCGGCCGCCGAGCGGACCACGTTCAAGGTGACCAATCCGCGTACCGCCGCCCCGGCGTCCGTCGGTGGCGACATCCGGGTGGCCAGCTTCAACGTGCTCAACTACTTCGTCCACTTCGGTGGCGACGCGCGCGGCGCGGCGGACGAGGCCGCGCTGGCCAAGCAGGAGGCGAAGATCGTCTCGGCGATCACCGCGCTGGACGCGCACGTGGTCGGCCTGCAGGAGATCGAGAACTCGGTGCGGTTCGCGCCGGGCGAGCCGGAGAAGGCACTGATCCGGCTGGTCGGTGCGCTGAACGCTGCCGACGGGGCCGGGACCTGGGACTACGTCCGCTCCCCGGCGGACCTGCCGGGCGCCGCCCAGCAGGACTTCATCAGCAACGCGATCATCTTCAAGCCGGCTGCGGTGACCCCGGTCGGGCCGTCCCGGTCGGTCGACGACGAGAGCGTCTGGTTCAACGCGCGGGAGCCGATCGCGCAGACGTTCACCGCCGACGAGCTGACCTTCACCGTGGTGGCGAACCACTTCAAGTCCAAGAGCACGTCGACGCCGCCGACCGGCGACAACGTCGACGCCGGCGACGGACAGGGCGCGTACAACGGTGACCGGACCCGGCAGGCCGCAGCGCTGGCCGACTTCGTCGACGGGCTGGTGGCCGACAGCGGCAGCGATGAGGTGCTGCTGCTCGGCGACTTCAACTCGTACACCCAGGAGGACCCGATGCGGGCCCTCTACGACGCCGACTACGTCAACCTGAACGACACCGGACGCAGCACCTACGTGTTCGCCGGCGAGTCGGGCTCGTTGGACCACGCGCTGGCCTCGCCGTCGCTGGCCGACCGGGTCACCGGAGCCGACGTCTGGCAGATCAACGCGGTCGAGTCGTACGCCTTCCAGTACAACGGCTTCCCGACCTTCTTCGACCCGGGTCCGTTCCGGGCCAGCGACCACAACCCGATGATCATCGGGCTGGACACCGGCGCCGACGGGCCGGTCGAGCTGCAGCTGCTGGGGATCAACGACTTCCACGGCCGGCTCGAATCCGTCGGTACGGTCGACGGTCAGCCGGTCGGCGGTGCGGCCCAGGTGGCCGGGCTGGTCGACCAGTACCGGGCGGCCAACCCGAACACGGTGTTCGTCTCCGGTGGAGACAACATCGGGGCGTCGACGTTCATCTCGGCGATCGACGACGACAACCCGACCCTCGACGCGCTCAACGCCGCCGGTCTCGACGTGGCTGCGGTCGGCAACCACGAGTTCGACAAGGGCATGGTGGACCTGACCGACCGGGTGATCCCGCGTTCGGACTTCCCGTACCTGGGTGCCAACGTGTACCGCGACGACGAGCGGGCGCTGCCGGCGTACCACGTGCAGGAGATCGGCGGGATCCGGGTCGGCTACATCGGTGTGGTCACCGAGCAGACCGGCTCGCTGGTCAGCCCGGACGGCATCGCCGGGCTCACCTTCCGCCCGCCGGCGCCCGAGGCCGATCTGGTCGCCACCGCGCTCAAGGACGGCGACGAGAGCAACGGCGAGGCGGACGTGGTGGTGCTGCTCACCCACGAGGGCGCGGCCACGGAGAACATCGACTCGCCCGAGGCGCTGATGAACGACCCGGTGTTCGGCCCGTTCACCCGGACGGTGCCGGAGATCGACGTCATCTTCAGCGGGCACACCCACCAGCCGTACGCCTTCGAGGTGCCGGTTCCCGGGACCGACGAGACCCGGCCGGTGCTGCAGGCCGAGGACTACGGCAAGAAGATCGGCCGGGTGGTGCTGCAGGTGGACGCCGAGGCGGGGACGGTCGAGACGGACACCGTCGAGGTCGTCGACGTGGTCGGCGCGCCGGTCAACCAGGAGGTCGCCGACATCGTGGCGGCGGCGAAGGCCAACGCCGAGGTGCTCGGCCAGCAGCCGCTGGGTTCGATCACCGCCGACATCACCCGGGCGTACACCAACGGCAACGAGGACCGCGGCAAGGAGTCGGTGCTCGGCAACTTCATCGCCGACGTTCAGCTCGCCGGGACCCGGGAGCCGGGTCGGGGTGGTGCGCAGATCGCCTTCATGAACCCGGGCGGGCTGCGGGCCGACCTGTTGTACGGCGAGGACGGGGTGATCACCTTCGCGGAGGCGTTCTCGACCCAGCCGTTCGCCAACGACATGGTCACCCGGACCTACACCGGCGCCCAGGTCAAGCAGGTGCTGGAGGAGCAGTGGCAGCCGGCCGGGGCGTCGCGTCCGCTGCTGTGGCTCGGCGTGTCGGAGGGCTTCTTCTACACGTACGACCCGACGTTGCCGCAGGGCGAGCGGATCACCTCGATGACCCTCAACGGTCAGCCGGTGTCACCGACCGGGACCTACCGGGTCACGGTCAACTCGTTCCTGGCGGCGGGTGGCGACAACTTCACCACCCTGGCCGACGGCACGGACAGCTCGACCACCGGTGACAACGACCTGACCATGCTGGTCGCGTACTTCGCCGAGAACTCGCCGGTCACCGCGGACACCGAGTCGCGGTCGGCGATCGGCCAGCCCGAACCGACCTGCGACGTGACGGTCACCGGCACGCATCACGGTGGGCTGATCGTCAAGGCGGAGATGACCTACTGCCTGGAGTCGGCGACGGTCAACGGTCCGGTGACGGTCCGCCCGGGTGCGACGCTGATCGCCACCGACGGTGCGATCAACGGTCCGCTCACCGCGAACCGTCCGGCGGCGGTCAGCTTCACCGGTACGAGCGTCTCCGGGCCGCTGGCCCTGTTGCGCGCGACCGGGGCGGTGACGTTGACCGGGGTGACCATCCAGGGCCCGCTGGAGGTGACTGGCGGTGACGGCGGTTTGCGGCTGGACGGCGCTGACATCTCCGGTCCGGTCCGGCTGGTCAACAACAAGCACGACGAGCTGCCGGTGGTGGTCGCGGGGAACACGATCCGTGGCCCACTGCACTGTCAGGGCAACAGCCCGATGCCGGTCGACGAGGACCGGGTGAACACGGTGCAGGGCCCGGTGTCCGGGCAGTGCGCCCGGCTGTGAGCCGCCCGGTTCGACAGCACTGAGAAACGGTACGGCCCGGCGGACCTTGACTGGTCCGCCGGGCCGTACCGGTCTTGCCGGATCTGGCTACCGCCGCGTGGTGGTCAGACCGTCGCGGGCTCCGGCGCGGGCGTGGCGGCCGTACGACGTCGACTCAACATGGCGTCGAGCGAGTACCGTCCTGGCCCCAGCGCGGCCACCAGCAGGAACGCCCAGCAGAACAGCGCGGCGAGCTCGCCGCCGTTGTTCTGCGGAAGAAGTGCGTCCGGCTGATGGACCACGAAGTAGGCGTACGCCATCGATCCGGAGCAGATGACGGCGGCCACCCGGGTGCCGAGTCCGGTGAGGACCAACAGACCGCCGACGAGCTGGATCAGCGCGGCCCACCAGCCGGGCCAGACGCCGATCTCCAGTGCCTCGCCGGTGCCCCGGAAGCCGCCGAAGATCCCGAAGATCGAGGCGGCACCGCGTAGCGTGAACAGCAGACCGACCACCACGCGGAACAGTGTGGGGACGATCTCCGGCAGGCGGGTGAATACGGGCATGGGGACTCCTCGTGAACTTGGGAACACCGGTCCCACGGCGCCCGGATCGTATCGACCGAGATGAAACTCAGTCAACGATTTCTCGCTCAGTGTGATGATCGACTAGGTGATCTGCTAACCCGGATCGGCGGTCTCCCGGTCTGTCCCCAGCCGGCGGGTGGCGTCGCGTAGGCTGGGCGCTTCGAGCAGCCCAACTCCGCCGCGCGGGCCTACGGGCGCCACCGCAGGTCGGAGTCGCGACCCGCCAGACGGAGACCAGCATGCACGAGATCCGGGTGTCGTCACCCGAAGCCGGGCACTGCGTCATCGAAGCCTCCGGCGAGCTGGACATGACCGCAACCGGAGAGCTCAGTGCCGCCGTGCAAGTGGTCGACCGGAGGCAGGCGACCTGGATCGTAGTCGACCTGGACGCCGTTACACTGATCGATTCGAGTGCGGTCAAGGAACTGGTCGACGCGCATCACGCGGCCGCCGGTCAGGGTCAGATCCTGATAGTCCGCAACCCGCAGCCGATCGTCGCCCGGGTGCTGCGGGTGACCGGAGTCGCGCCACTGCTGGGCATCGCGCCGCAGGACCACACCGGAACCGTCTACGGTGGTAGACCGGACAACGGGGACCACGGGTGAACACCCTCACCTGGCTGGTGGCGCGTGACTTCGCCAGTGGTGTCACCCGGATTCGGCTGACCGGCGCGTTGACCGACACCGAACTGGTCCGGCTCGCCCCGGTGCTGCGCCGCTGCCTGCTGGAGGAGCCGTTGGCGTTGCTCGTCGAGCTGGACGAGGTGACCGTGGCCAGCCCGATCGGGCTGCGGGTCTTCGCCATCGTGCAGGGCGGCGACGCCAGCCACCGTCCGGTGGTGCACCTGTGTGCCCGGCCCGACTCACCCACCGGCCGGCTCGCCCGGCACAGCATCAGCGGTCTGGTGAGTGTGCAGGACAGCGTGATCGACGCCACCAAACTGGTCGAATCAGCACCAAGGTCCCCGTACCGGTGGCACGAATACCTGCCCCCGCACCCGCACTCGCCGGGACAGGCCCGCCGGCTGATCGGCGGTGCCTGCCGCTCGTGGCACCTGACCGCTCTGGTCGACGAGGCGATGGTGATCGGTTCCGAGCTGGTCAGCAACGCGGTCGAACATGCCGGCACCGAGTTGGACGTCACCACCACCCGGCAGGCCGGAGCGATCCGGATCAGCGTCCGCGACCGCGCTGCCGAGCTGCCCCGACCGGCCACCGGGCCCCGGCCCGGGCCGGCGCCCGGCCGCGGTCGAGGGCTGGCCATCATCGAGGCGCTCGCCAGCGACTGGGGGTACGCCGGATTCGCCGACGGCAAGACGGTCTGGGCGGCACTGCGGCTGCCCGACTGACCGGGCCGGTGTTAGTCGGGCCGGGCAGCGGGTACCCGACCTCAACGGTCACACCTGTGGAGGTCACCATGACGCAAGCAACCGAGATGCTGGAAACCTATCCGCTTGATCTGGGACACGTCGACCAGCAGGCACTCGCCGACTGCATCGACGCCTGTTTCGACTGCGCTCAGGCCTGCACCGCCTGCGCTGATGCGTGCCTGAGCGAGGACACGGTCGCCGAACTGGTCAAATGCATCCGCACCAATCTCGACTGCGCCGACATCTGTGCCACCACCGGTCGGGTGCTCTCCCGGCACACCGGCTACGACGCGAACACCACCAGGGTGATGCTGCAGGCATGCATCCAGGCATGCCGTTCGTGCGGCGAGGAGTGCCAGGCACACGCCAGCGAGCACGAGCACTGCCAGGTCTGCGCCGAGGCCTGCCGTCGGTGCGAGCAGGCCTGCCGGGACCTGATGGCCGCGCTCGGCTGAGCCGGCCCCAGCCCCCGGCGTGGCCCGCCGGGCGGGTGGTCAGATCCGGGCCAGCGCGGTCCGCAGCGGGTCGAGACCGAGTACGCCCAGGTTCAGCGCTGCCTGATGGAACTCCTTGAGGTCGAAGGCGGCACCCTTGCGGGCCTGGGCGTCGGCTCGGGCCTGCAGCCAGATCCGCTCCCCGACCTTGTACGCCGCCGCCTGCCCCGGCCAGCCGAGATAGCGGTCCAGTTCGAACCGGAGAATCTCGTCCGGCAGCTGGCAGTGCGCCCGCAGGAACTGCCACGCCAGCTCCGGAGTCCACCGCTCGCCGGGATGGAAGTTGAACGAGTTCGGCGGGATGGTCAACTGCAGGTGCAGGCCGATGTCCACGATCACCCGGGCCGCCCGCAGCGCCTGCCCGTCGAGCATGCCGAGCCGGTCACCGGGGTCGGCCAGGTAACCCAGCTCGTCCATCAGCCGTTCCGCGTACAGCGCCCAGCCCTCGCTGTGCCCGGAACACCAGCAGAGCAGCCGCTGCCAGCGGTTGAGCAGATCGGCACGGACCTGCGTCTGACCGATCTGCAGATGATGTCCGGGCACCCCTTCGTGGTAGACCGTGGTCACCTCCCGCCAGGTCGAGAACTCGGTCAGCCCGTGCGGCACCGCCCACCACATCCGGCCCGGTCGGGAGAAGTCCTCACTCGGCCCGGTGTAGTAGATGCCACCGTCGCTGGTCGGTGCGAGACAGCACTCAATCCGCCGGATCTGCTGCGGAATGTCGAAATGGGAGCCGTGCAGGTCCTCAATGGCCTTGTCGGCCAACGCCTGCATCCAGTCGCGGAACGCCTCACCACCGGCGATGGTCCGCGCCGGGTCGGCGTCCAGGGCGCGTACCGCGTCGTCGATGCTGGCGCCGTGCCCGGCGATCTCGGCGGCGACCCGGCGCATCTCCTGCTCGATGCGGTCCAACTCGAAGAAGCCCCAGGCGTACGTCTCGTCCAGGTCGATCCGCGCGCCGAGGAAGTACTGGGAGGCGAGTTCGTAGCGGTCCCGTCCGGCGGCCTCGGTGTCCCGCCCCAACGGGGCCAGCTCGGTACGCAGGAACCGGCCGAACGCGATGGTCGCCGCGGTGGCCGCCGAGGCCGCGCGGCGCAGGTCCGCGGTGAGCGTGGCCGGAGCGGCCAGCCGGCCGACCAGGGCGTGGAAGAAGTCGTCCGCTTCCGGATCGGTCCAGACGTCGCACTGGTCGGCGACCTTGAGCATCTGCGCCCGGGGGGCCGCGTGCCCGGCCCGGGCCGCGTCCAGCAGGGTGACCCGTACCTGGTCCAGAGCCTGTGGATAGTTGTCCAGCCGGGCGGCGATGTTGGCCACCGCCTCGGTGCCCTCGGTCGGCATCAGGTCGAAGACCTGGCGCAGCTGGTGCAGACCGCTGGTGATGACGCTCAGCTCGCTGGTCTCCTCACCCGCCTCGTAGCGGGCCAGCTCCAGGCCGAGCCGCTCCGCCATCGCGTCCCGGGCCACCCGCTCGGTCTCCGACTCCGGGTCGGCGACATCGAGCTGCCGCAACGTGTCGCGGGTCAGGGCGGCGCGTTCGGCGTACCCGTCCGGCGACAGGTCGTCGAGCTGGTCGTCGTGCCCGGTGATGCCGGCGTAGGTGGCTCCGATCGGATTCAGCCGCGCCCACCGCTCGACAAAGCTGTTGCTGATGTCATCCACACGTCCCATGCTGATGACCCTACGCGGCAGGTCGGCGGGGCCGGCGCATCCGAAAGGTGGAACGGGCATGCAGGAACCCGACCCGGCCGGCCCACCACTCGGTCCGCGGCTCGCCAGCTGGCTGCCCGGCTTCCTGCTGCTCGCCGGCATCTGGGGCACCAGTTTCCTGCTGATCAAGATCGGGGTCGCCGAGCTGCATCCGATCCACGTGACCCTGGCCCGGGTCGCCGCCGGCGCGCTCACCCTGCTGATCGTGTTGCCACTGGTCGGCGACCGGCTGCCCCGGGATCCGTGGCTGTGGCTGCACCAGTGCGTCGTCGCGGCGGTCGGGGTCGCCCTGCCGTTCACCCTCATCGGGTACGGGGAGCAGTGGATCCCGTCGCTGCTCGCCGGCATCTGGAACGCCACCACCCCACTGATCGCCCTGCCGCTGGCGGCGCTGGTGTTCCGCACCGAGGCAATGACGGCCCGCCGGCTGGCCGGCACCGGGTTGGGCTTCGTCGGCGTGCTGGTGGTGCTCGGGGTCTGGCAGGGCGTCGGCGGGGGGCAGTTCGCCGGGCAGCTGATGTGTCTCGGCGCGGCCGCCTGCTATGGCGCGACGATCCCGTACCAGAAGCGGTTCGTCGCCGGCCGGTCCGACAGCGGCGTCGCGCTCGCCGCGACCCAGCTGATCCTGGCCACCGGCCAGTTGGCCGTCATCGCGCCGATCGTCGCCGGGGCCCCGCCGACGCCGACCCGGCTCTCCCCGGCGGTGATCGTGAGCGTGCTGATTCTTGGGGCGGTCGGCACCGGTCTGGCCTTCGTGATCCACATGCGCAACATCCGGCTGGTCGGGGCCAGTACGGCGGCCACCGTCACCTATGTCGTGCCGGTCGTCGCGGTCGCCGCAGGGGTGTCGGTCCTCGGCGAGCGGCTGGTCTGGCACCAGCCGGTCGGGGCGCTGATCGTGCTGGCCGGGGTGGCCATCGCACAGGACACCGGGCTGCCCCGACCGGCCCGCTCCGGCCCGCTGCCCGGCGGCCCGCAGCCGGACAGCGGTCCAGTGATGGACAGCGGTTCAGTGATGGACAGCGGTTCAGTGATGGGCGGCGGCCCAGTCGACCAGCTCCCCGGCCGACCAGGTGTTGACCACCCGGTCGGCATCGACACCGCAGAGCGCGGCCCGGGCGCACCCGAACCGCTGCCAGTCGAGCTGACCCGGCGCGTGGGCGTCGGTGTCGATGGCGAACAGGCAGCCGGTCTCGACCGCTAGCCGGATCAGCCGCTTCGGCGGGTCCTGCCGCTCCGGCCGGGAGTTGATCTCGACGGCCTTGCCGTGTTCGGCGCAGGCGGCAAAGACCGCTTCGGCGTCGAAGTCGCTTGGCGGCCGGGACCGCCGTCGGTGGCCGCGGTCGCCGGGGCCGGTCACCCCCGGTGGCCGGGACGTCACCATCCGGCCGGTGCAGTGACCGAGGATGTCCAGCCGGGGGTTGGCGACCGCGGTCAGCATCCGCCGGGTCATTCGCGCCCGGTCGTCACGCAGATTGGCGTGCACCGAGCCGACCACCACGTCGAGCCGGTCGAGCAGTTCGTCGGACTGGTCGAGGGAGCCGTCCGGCAGGATGTCCACCTCGATGCCGGTCAGGATCCGGAACCCCTCCGGCAGGGCGGCGTTGAGCGCCGCGACGTGGTCGAGTTGGCGCCGCAGACGGGCGGCAGTCAACCCGCGGGCGACTGTGAGCCGGGGCGAATGATCGGTCAGCACCAGGTACTCGTGGCCCAGCTCGACCGCGGCCAACGCCATCTCCTCGATCGGCGAACCGCCGTCGGACCAGTCCGAGTGGGTGTGGCAGTCGCCGCGCAGCGCGGCGCGCAGTGCCGCCGCCGCCTCGTCCAGGTCGGTGCCCTCGGTAGCCAGTAGCCGGCGCAGATAGACCGGCTCCTCGCCGGCCAGCGACTCGGCCACACACCGGGCGGTCACCTCGCCTACCCCGGCGAGCTCGGTCAACGTGCCGGCATCAGCCCGCTGCGACAACTCGGCAGCGGGCAGTCCGGCCAGTGCCGTGGCGGCGGACCGGAACGCGCGTACCCGGTAGGTCGCCTCGTTGGCCCGCTCCAGCAGGAAAGCGATCCGACGAAGGTCGGCGATCGGGTCCCGGGCATTGCTCACACCGGTCACCATAGGCCCCTTCGGCGGTACTGTCGCCCGGCCGGAGCCGACTAAGGTCGTCGCATGCGGACCATCGACTGGGTCGACGACGCCATCGAGATCATCGACCAGACCGCGTTGCCGGACCGGACCACCGTACTGCGGCTGTCCACCGTCGAGGCGGTGGTCGACGCGATTCGGTCCCTGGCGGTCCGCGGCGCGCCGGCGCTCGGCGTTGCCGGTGCCCTCGGCGTGGCGCTGGCCGCGCGGCTGCACCACGACGAGCCGGACCCACTCGCCGACGCCGTCGACCGGCTGCGTACCGCCCGGCCGACCGCGGTCAACCTCGCCCGGGGCGTCGACCGGGCGGCGGCCCGACTCGCGGAGAGCCCGTCGGCCGTACTCGCCGAAGCGGTGGCCCTGCGCGACGAGGAGGAGGCGGCGTCGGTGGCGATGGCCCGGCTCGGGGCCGACCTGCTCGGGCAGCTCTGCCCGCCCCGGTGCCGGCTGCTGACCCACTGCAACACCGGTGCGCTGGCCACGGTCACCGGAGGAACCGCGCTCGGGGTCGTCGTCGAACTGCACCGGCGCGGCGGGCTGGAATCGGTGATCGCCAGTGAGACCCGGCCGCTGCTGCAGGGTGCCCGGCTGACCGCCTGGGAACTCGACCGGGCCGGGGTCGACTTCCGGGTCGCCGTCGACGGGGCCGGGCCGTTCCTGATGGCCCGCGGCCTGGTCGACGCGGTCGTCGTGGGCGCCGACCGGATCTGCGCGAACGGCGACACGATCAACAAGATCGGCACGTACGCCCATGCGCTCGGCGCACGCCGGGCCGGACTGCCGTTCGTGGTGGTCGCTCCCGAGACGACGGTGGATCCGGCGACCGCGACCGGCGCACAGGTCGAGATCGAGGACCGGGGATCCGCCGAGGTGGTCAGCTTCGCCGCTGCCCGGACCACGCCGGCCGGGGCCGGCGCGGTCAACCCCGCCTTCGACGTGACGCCCGCCGACCTGGTGACCGCCGTTGTCACCGACCGCCGGGTGATCCGGCTGGACCAGGGCGAACAAATCTGAGCCGTTGCCGGTAGACAGCCGGCCCACCGTCGGCCAGCCGGGCCGGGTCGGTCAGCCGGGTCGGTCAGCCGGGCCGGGTCAGTCGACCGGCGCCGGCCGGACCGCCGTCACGGTACGTCGGTCCTCGGCCACGGCGGTGACCCAACCGCCGGCCCGCCCCAACCGCAGCAGCGCGTCCGGCCGGGCCGGCAGCTCCAGCGGCCGGCCCGGCTGTGGCGGCCAGCCGCCCCGGGCCGAACTGCCCGGGGTCAGCCACGGCACCAGAGCCTGCACCGGGTCTTCCGCGTCCAGCGCCGCCCGGGCCGCAGTCAGGGTGGCGAGCACCTCGTCCAGGGCGGCCCGGACCGCCCCGGCGTTGCCACCGCACATCGCCGCCACCAGCTCCGGCCGGCTGGCCGCGACCCGGGTACCGTCCCGAAAGGACCCGGCGGCCAACGACCAGGCGAGCGGGTCCGTCACCGCGGTGGCGGCCAGCGCGGTCGCGAGCAGATGTGGTACGTGACTGATCGCCGCGACGGCCCGGTCGTGCTCCTCGGCGGTGGCCGGTACCACCCGGGCACCCAGCCCGGTCACCGCTGTCGCCACCGTCAGCCAGTCGTCGACCGAGGTCACCGGCAGCTCCAGGCAGAGCACCCAGGCGCAGCCGGTGAACAGCTCCGGATCGGCGGAGGTGAACCCGGAGGTCTCCCGACCGGCCATCGGATGGCCGCCGACGAACCCGGCGGTCCGATCGTGCTGGCGGTGCAGCCGCCGGTCGACCAGCCGCCGCACCGGCTCCTTGACCGAGGTGACGTCGGTGACCAGCCCGGAGTAGCCGACCGCAGCGATCTCGTCGAGCACCGGACCCACCGCCGGCAGCGGCACCGCCAGCAGCACCAGATCGGCGTCGGCCACCGCGTCCCGTACGGTCGGGGCGACCTGCCAGCGCGCGCCGGGTGCCGCCCGCGCGGCGGCGGTACGCGCGGTGGCCCGGGTCGCGGGATCGGCGTCGTACCCGAAAACCCGGTGTCCGGCGGCGGCGAACGCGCGCAGCGCCGAACCGCCGATAAGCCCCAGCCCGATCACCGCCACTCGCACGGCGGTGACTCTGCCACATCGAGCCAGGGCACGATCGGGCAGCCGTCGTCGGTACGCTGACTTGGCACGGCGGTGGACCGTCACGGGCCGCCGCCCCGGCCGCAGGAGGGAGGGACGAGATGCCGGACCGCCCGATCGACTGGCCGTCACCCGCGCCGACCAGCCCGCCCGGTTGGCCCGGTGCGCCGGCCGGCTGGCACCCGCCGGTGGCCGGCTGGGGTCCACCGCATGGCCAGCACCCGTACCCGCCGGGGATGTTCCCGGCCGTGCCCGCACGGCCACCGGCCCCGTCCCGGCCGACCTACCGGGAGCCGCACCCGGTACGCCCCGGAGCCGTCGCGCTCGGGGCGCTGGCCACCGCGCTGTGGCTGCTGCTGACCGGCCTGATCGGCCAGGACCTGCGCGGGTACGCCCTGTCGACGCTGCTCTGCGGCGCACTCGCCTGGGCCGTCGCGATCCTGCTCGCCCGGGTCGGCGACCGGGGCGTGGCGACCGGCATCGCGCTCGCCATGTCGGCCGGCTGGAGCATCACGACTGTGGCGCTCGCCACACACTGGGCGGCGACCGGCGACTGGCCACTGTGGTGACCGGCGGTGGGCGAATTCCGGGCTTGACGAACGCGGCGGCGGTCGGCACGCTCGGCGGCATGGCCAACACCGGGCACCGGCTCGATCCCGAGCGGAATCGGCGCCGACTGCAGATCCTCGCCGAGCTTGCCGGCGCCAAGCTCGGCCGCGAACGGGTCCGGCCCCGTAAGGTCCGTGGGCAGCAGTTGCGCGAGCTGATCGCGGCCCGCCGACTGGTCAACTGACCGAACGCCTGATCTGAGCGAACGCCGACGCGCTGTCGCGCACCGGTCCCTGCCGGTCAGTGACTGTTCGGGGCGTTGTGGGGTCAACGACCGACCTGAGCCGATACCGTCATTCTGACGACAGAATCGGCGGTCACCGACGGCGGCGGGGATGCCGCGCCGCCCGGTAACCGCAGGGACCATTGGGGGGACCGTGCCCTATTTTGCTGCCGCTGCCGTACGCGGCCCGGCCGGTTGGTCCGGCGCCGAGCTCGACCTCGGTGGGGTCGCCGACATCGACGAGGTGGTCGACCGGCTCCGTGAGGTCGACCCCGACGCCGAGGTGTCACTGCTGTTCGTCGAATCGGACGACAGTTACCTGGTGATCCTGCGCCTCGACGAGGGCGAGGATCTGCGAATCTTCAGTTCGGACGCCGCGTTCGCCGAGGAGTCGCGGCTGGGCGCGCTGCTGATCGGCGACCTCCGTACCCCGGCCGTCGAGGTGGACCTCGAACCGGTCGTGGTCGGTGCCGGCGGCGGCTCGATGCCCGCCGCCGCTGCCGCGCCGGCCGGTTCCCGCGCCGGCGGGTACCTGGTCGGCGACCCGTTGGACGACTCCGACGACGTCGACGCGTTGGCCGACGAGGAGGACGACGACGATGAGCCGGCCGCCGACCCGGACGCGGAGCCGGTCGGGGATGCCGACCTGCTCGCCGACCTCGGCCTGTCGGCCCGACGGCTGCTGGCACTGTGCGCGCGTGACGGCATGCTGCCGGCCGACGTGACCGCCGAGATCTGCCAGACGGTCGGCTGCGGCGACGAGATCGAGGAGTTGCGCGAGGCATGAGACCGGGCGGGGCGACGGCGTGACCGGGCGGGGCGACGGCGTGCCGACGGCCCGGCGGCACCGCGACCCGCTGCACGAGAGCTGGATGCGGCGGGCGTTGTCGGTGGCCGGCGGGCCGACCGCCGGCGCCGACGTGCCGGTCGGTGCGGTCGTGTACGACGCGGCCGGCCGCGAACTCGCGGTCGCACACAACGAACGTGAACTGACCGGCGACCCGACGGCACACGCCGAGATCCTCGCGCTGCGCCGGGCCGCCGCCCGGCTCGGCCGGTGGCGGCTCGACGGGTGCACCCTGGTGGTCACCCTGGAGCCGTGCACCATGTGCGCTGGCGCGTTGGTGCTGGCCCGGATCTCGACCGTGGTCTTCGGCGCGTGGGAGCCGAAGACCGGCGCCGTCGGATCGCTGTGGGACGTCGTGCGCGACCGCCGCCTCAACCACCGGCCGACCGTGTACGCCGGGGTGCTGGCCGACGAGTGCGCCGCCGCGCTGCGGGCCTTTTTCCGCTGAGCCGCGCTATGGGCCTTTCCCGCTGAGCCGCGCTGCGGGCATTCTTCCGTTGAGCCGGGCGGTCCGCCGGTGTCGTCGGCCGATCTCGGTGGCGTCAGGCGATCGCGGTGTCCAGCGCGATGCGTACCATCTCGCTGAAGGTCTGCTCCCGGTCGTCCGCGCTCATCTTCTCGCCGGTGCGGATGTGGTCGCTCACGGTGAGGATGGTCAACGCGCGGGCCCGGAACCGGGCGGCGATGGTGTACAGCGCCGCCGACTCCATTTCGACCGCCAGCACCCCGTAGTCGGCCAGCGTGTCGTACAGGTCCGGCCGGTCGGTGTAGAACGCGTCGGCGGCCAGGACCGGGCCGACCCGCAGGTCGACACCGTGCCGGTGGGCCGCGTCGACCGCCGTACGCAGCAGGCCGAAGTCCGCCACCGGGGCGTAGTCGACCAGCCCGGCGAAGCGCACCCGGTTCATGTTCGAGTCGGTGGACGAACCGTTGGCCGCGATCACGTCCCGCAGTTGCAGATCCTCGGCCAGCGCGCCGCAGGAGCCGACCCGGATCAGCGTCCGGACCCCGTACTCGTTGATCAGCTCGTGGGCGTAGATCGACGCCGACGGCATGCCCATTCCCGACCCCTGCACCGACACCTGCGTGCCGGCGTACCGGCCGGTGAAGCCGAACATGCCGCGCACGTTCGAGTAGCAGGTGGCGTCCTCGAGGAAGTTCTCGGCGATCCACTTGGCGCGCAGCGGGTCTCCGGGCATGAGGACCCGCTCGGCGATGTCGCCGGGCTTGGCTCCGATGTGCGTGCTCATGGCCATGATCCTGCCAGTGCGGCCGGCGCTGCCCGCGCTCGGGCGGGACCGCCGTGACGGTCGGCAGGCGCTTCAGGTAGCCTACTCGGCGGTGGTGTGTCCGAGTGGCCTAAGGAGCACGCCTCGAAAGCGTGTGAGGGTTCACGCCCTCCGCGGGTTCAAATCCCGCCGCCACCGCCACTGAGCAGGCGAAACGCCCGGTAGGTCCGCGAGGCCCTACCGGGCGTTTCGGCGCACCGGTCCTCACCGGCCTTCACCGGTCGGCGATTAGCTCGACGACGGCGCTGGCGATCCGGTCGATCGCCGCGGAGTCGGCCAGCAGGGCGGCGACCCGCTCGTCCGCGGCCGGTCCACCACCGGGCGGCCGGTCCATCTCCTCGGCACCCGTGCCGGTGTCGAACACCGAGCGGAGTACGGCGACCACCGCGCACCGGGGGTCGGCACCCCGACGCAGCTGTGCCTCGATCGCCGTCACCGCGACCGACGCCAGCTCGGTCAACCGGGCCTCGTCCGCCTCGTCCGGCGTCCTCGGCTGCAGGTGGTCGGTCTCGCGAGCCGGACCGGTCCCGGTCCGGGCGGCCGGCAGCACCGGGGCGTGCTTGCGGCCGAGCGGCCGTTCGACGAAGTCCGCGTACCACTTCGGACGTCTGCGCATCGCGGCGAGCACCCGGTCGAGGTCGGCTGTCACCTCCCGCTCCCCGCCACCGCAGTGCCCGGTGACGGCGGCCCGGCGGTCTGCCCACGCGGACAGCGGCCACACCCGTACTCCGGCCGTGGCCGGGATCCCCACCCAGACCAGCACCTCGACGGCGAGGGTCAGCAGCCACGGGTCCTGGCCGAGGTCGTGCTTGAGCCATCCGGGCAGCCGGGGCCGCTGCAACGCGCCACGGTCGCCGCGTCGGCGGCGATGCGCGTCGACGGTGGCCGGGCCGATCCGCCGGGCGATCCACCCCTCCAGGTTGACCACTGGGACCTTGGCGTTGGCCAGTAGGTCGTCGAGGACCGCCTCGACGTCGTCGTGGAACTTGTCGAGGCAGTCGGCTTCCAGCCGGTGGACCGACGACGCGCAGGTGTGGTGTCCCCGGGTGAGTTCGATCCGACGGGTCAGCCGCTGGAACACCACCGGCCAGACCAGCGCGTACCCACCCGTGCGGAGCAGCCCGCGTTCCGCGTCGGACGCCGCCCTCGCGCGGTCCGCCAGTATGCCCCGTCGGGCGAGGTCCCGGACGTGATCTTCTGCGGCGGTACGCCCGGACGACGCGCCGGCGGCCCGGACAGCCACGCTCGCACTGGCCATCGGTATCTGTCCTTTCCGGTAAGCCACCAAATCATCAGAAAGGTGTGTGTGGGAGGTGATCGGCGACATGCGTACGGGTCGAAACTAACCGCTGTGCCGCCGACTCAAGAAGCGGTCGGAACCCGTTGCCGTAGTAGTGCGTAGTAGCGGGTCGAATTGTCGACCGGTGCAGATCTGAGGGGTGCCCGGCCGGATCTATGGATGGCGTACTGGTACGACTACGTAGTTCCCCCGATGGAACGGCCGCCGGGCGCGGCGAAGCTGGCGATGTGCCGGTGCCCGACCCGCACGTCGACCGATCCCATCAGGAGCCGCTGCGATGACCACCACACTTCCTCCTCTGCCGGACCACCCCACCCACCGGGCCGAGCCCGCCGACCGGCTGCTCGACCTGGTGCTTCCCGGGCCGGTCGAGCCGACCACCCGGACCCTGCTGACGGCGGCCGCCGCCGGCGACCCGGTACTGCTGCGCGCCCTGGTCCAGCTCGGGCTGGCCCTCGGCGACCTGGTCCGCCGGGACGGACACTGGCGGTGGAGCACCACCGGACCGCGTACCGCCCCGCTGACCGGGTCGTCCGGTACGCGGCCGGTTCGGCGTACCGCCGGCCAGCTCGCCGCGATCCGGACCCTGGCCGAGTCGTGGA
This sequence comes from Solwaraspora sp. WMMB762, assembly GCF_049179115.1. Classification (NCBI taxonomy): domain Bacteria; kingdom Bacillati; phylum Actinomycetota; class Actinomycetes; order Micromonosporales; family Micromonosporaceae; genus Solwaraspora; species Solwaraspora sp. WMMB762. The sequence continues at coordinate 3,972,330 of NZ_JBMHMD010000001.1, read as the reverse complement.
GCCGGCCGCAGCCGGCCGCCGGCTGCATCGTGACCGACCGGCCGGGGGCGGCCGTGCCGCCCGTGCGGTTGCCCCGGCTGACCGTCCGCGAGCAGGAGATCCTGCGGCTGCTCGCGGACGGTCTCACCGCCCAGGCGATCGGTCACCGGCTGCTGCTGTCGCCGCGTACGGTGGCCAAGCACCAGGAGCGGATGTACCGCAAGTTCGGCACCTCCGACCGGCTGACCACCGTGCTGCGGGCGCAGCGGCTGGGCCTGCTCCCGCCGCCGGACGCGCTGGCCGGCGCCGGCCGTGGCGACGGGTGAATCAGGACATCTCGCTCGGGCGGGGGTCGAGACCGAGGTCCACGACCACGGTCACCGCGGTCCGACCGTTGAGGTAGACCGTCACCGGCCGGCTGGCCCCGTCCAGCAGCTCCAGCTTGACCACCGAACCGGTTTCCATGGCGGTCTGGATGCTGGCGAGGACCGGGTCGAGGTTCGACTCGGGGATCTCCCACTCGGACCCGTCGACGATCACACGCTTGCGAGCCATGATTTCCACCTTTCAGTCTGTTGTCCGTACGGATATTTCAGCACCGCCGGGGCACCGGGCGTAATTAGATGAATTGCGTACCGGTGGCCCGGCGGAGGCGTTGGTCAGTCGACCGTTTCGATCGTGTACGAGAACGAGAAATCCTGCGCCCGCAGATTTCCCACGGCCGGGTGCCGGCCGACGCCGAATTCCTCGGTCGCCAGCAGGGAGGTGCGGTACAGGCCGATGCTGTCGCCGACCGCGTCCAGCAGCAGCCGGTACGCCAGGTTGACGACCACGGCACCCGCCCCGATCGTGGCGACTGCGGCGGCGGCCTGCGGGGCGGCCACGGCCAGCCCGAGCAGGTTTGCCCCGGCGGCCTGGAAGGCCGGACCGTTGAGTTCGTCGCGCAGCAGGTCGCTCAGTGCCCGGCTGTCCCCGGTGTCCCGGGACACCCAGACCGCCAGGTCCAGGTAGTCCACCGCCCGACCGTGGTAGACGAGCATCCGGTCCAACGGCAGCCGGTCTCCGTCGCGGACGTTGCGGAACCGCGCCGTCTCCGCCCGGTACGGCACCGCCCCGTCGTCGTCGGCGGTGCCGGTGAGCACCACCGCGTCGACCCGTATGTCGGCGCTGCGCAGCGCCCGGTTGCGGTGCACCAGCACCTCGTCCAGCCGGACCGCGACGGTGCGCGCCGCGCCGCCACGGGCCCGGAACAGCAGCCGCGACCGGTCCGGGCGTTCGTCGATCAGGAACCGCACCGACTCGGCCGGCGGCCGCGCCGTCGGGCTCAAGCTGAACTCGATGGTACGCAGCGCGTAGCGCACCTCCGGGGCGAACTCGTTGGACATTTCCCGCATACCGCCGCTGCCCAGCTGGTCGAGGGCCCGCTCCAGCGGCGACTGGTCGCGGCGTGGGACGGGGCTCTTGGCGGTGCGGATGCCGTCCTGCTGGAGCAGCCCGACGTCCTGCGGTCGCGAAGTGGCGATCAGCAGGATTGTCTCCGGCCGCCCGGCCGCCGGCACGATGCCGGCCGGCCAGTTCAGCCGCACGCCGCGCAGCACCCCGCTCAGGGCGTCGTACCCCACCAGGTACTTCTCGCCGGGCTCGAGCCGGAACCCGGACGGCGCGAAGTTGGTGAGATTCTCGATCCGGGCGGAGACACCGATGTCGAGCAGCGACACGTAGACCGCCTCGGTGCCGCCGTTGCGCACCCGCACGTACACCTGGTCGCCGTCGTGCACGACCTCGCCGGCGGACCGCATCGGCACCTCGACGCCGTCGACGACCCGGCCCCATTCGAAGGTCAACGGGGTGTCGAGAGCGCACCGGGGGTCTTCACCGAGGGCCCGCAGCCCGGTGGCGCGGGCGACCCGTTCCAGGTCGGTGAGCAGCCGGGCGGCGGTGCCCGGCCCGGCCGGTCGGGGGCTGTGCAGCGGACCGGTCCGGTCGTGGATCTGGTAGTTGCCGGCCCGATCGGGCCGGACCTCCACGGTGCACGGCTCGTCCGCATCGGCCAGCCGGACCAGGGTGCTGGTACCGATCGCGGCGACCAGGTCGGCGGCGTCCGGGTCGGTCACCCGGACCGGCAGCGCGGGCGCGGCGCTGCGGGTCCGGTACGCCCGGGCCGTCGTCGGCACCTCGGACCAGCCGGTACGCAGGGTGAGCTCGGCCTGTGCCGCCAGCGCCCCGAGCCGGTCGACGACGGCGGTGCCGACGCTGGTCTCCTCGTCGACCGGCAGCTCGGCCGGCATCACGGTGAACTCGTCGTGGAGCTCGACGCCGAGCAGCGGGGCGCCGGGCAGGACCACCCGGCCGTCGGGAGTGGCGGCCACCGGCAGGCCGGCGATCGGGTCCGTCTCCTGGAGTGAGAACAGCAGTCGGCGGGACGGCCCTTCCACCTCTGGTCGCTGGTTCGACGCCCGGCGCAGCACCTGGCGACGTACCGTCTCCATCAGCGTGAACCAGGTCACCGGAAGGTTCTCGGCGGCGGCCAGTGCCTGGATCAGCGCCTCGGTGAACATCCCGGTGCGCAGCCCGGCACCGTTGCGGTACTCGTAGGCGGACTGCTCGGGGGCGCAGGCCACCAGCCGCACCGAGTACGGGTCGCCGGTCACTACCCGCCGGTCGACCGCGAGCCCGTCCCGGCGCAGCGCCGCCAGGTGCCGGCTGATCTGCTCGTACCGGGTGGTCGACTGCCGATCCAGGCCTTTGACCCGCAGGTCGGGGTCGCGGGACTGGTGGGCGGCGTGGCAGCAGTCCAAGGCCACCACCACGTTCTGCGTCACCTCGGTCAGTCGGGCCTGCAGCACTGACAGCTCGACCGAGGTGATGCCCCGAAATTCATCCTCAGTGGATGGGGAGTAGTCGGTGGGCACGATGAACTGCAGGTCGGCCGGTCGCCGGTCGGGCGTAGGCTGGCTGGCCGGTTCGTCGCTGGCCGGGTCCTGACCGGCCGGGTCGTCGCTGGCCGGATCCGGTGCGGACGCGTATCCGCCGTGACCGCTGTAGTAGATCAGGACAGTGTCGTCCGCCGTGCTCTGTCCGATCAGTTTCTCGTAGCCAGCGAGGATGCCGGCGCGGGTGGCATCGTCGCCGGTAAGACAGGAAATGGTGAACCCGCGCCCATCGAGCGCCGCCGCGATCGTTTCGACATCGTTGTGCACCCCGGTGAGGCCGTTGGTCTGAGAACCGACCAGCAATGCTCTCCGCGTCACCGCTACCCCCTAAAAGGTCGCTCAGCAGATCCGGTGTGGACTTTACGGGTCGGGCGCCGGTGGCGTCATCACTCAGTGCCTACGATCTTTTGCGTACGGTCACTTTCGGCTCGCCCGCCGGCGATCGGCTCCGACCTGACAGGACGATCCACCGGTACGTTCGGTGCGAGGACTCCGTACGGAGGTCTATCCGGAATCCCGATCGGCGCAGAGCCGGAGCCGATGAGCCATCGAGGCGGCGGCATTACGGTTGTTGGCCGCCATCTTCCTGAGCAGGTTGGACACATGGACACCCGCCGTGCGTTCGGTGATGAACAGTTCGGTGGCGATCTCCCGGTTGGTCCTGCCCAGGCAGAGCAGACACAGCACCTCCAACTCGCGGGCGGTGAGACCGAACGGTCGTACTGCCGGCCCGGCGGTGTCGGCGGTGTCGGCGGCTGGCTCCGGCGGCTCCGGGTCGAGGGTGATCCGGGCCCGACGGGCCATCGCCTCGATCTCGGTACGCAGCGGCCCGGCCGGCAGCGGCTCGGTCGTCTGCCAGGCCGACCGGGCGGCCGATCCGGCGCGGGTCAGGTCGGCGGCGGCGAGCGCGGTCTCGGCTTCCCGCCAGTAGGCGTAGCCGGCCGGGTAGGACCGACCGAGCATCGACCAGCCACGGGCCACCGCCGCCCAGGCCTCGGGGTCGGCGGTGCCTCGGGCCCGGGCGAGCTCGGCCAGGCAGAGGTCACGCCATACCCGTACCTGTGAAACCCCAGCCTGGTCGGCTGGCGGCGGAGCCGGCTGGTCAGCCTTTGGGAGGTCCGGGCCCTCGGCCGGCACCGCCGCCTGGTCGGCCAACCGTTCGGCGTACGCGACAACCGCCGACAACCGGACCGGGTCGCGCTCGGGTTGCGTGCGCAGCAGCTCGCACTCGTCGGCGGCGGCCCGTAGCCCGACGGCGTACATCCGGGTCAGCTCCAGGACGTTGGCCTGGCCCTCCAGCACGGCCAGGCCGGCTCGCACCGCCTCATCCGCCCCGGTCAGGTCGTCGCGCCACAGGGCGAGCTCCGCCAGACAGGCGTACAGCGGTCCGACGAACCGGGGGTCGGTGGTCGGCCGGTCCACGAGTTGGACGCCGGCCAGCAGATCGGCGGCCGCGTCGAAGGACCCCTGAGCGAGCCGGATCTCGGCCAGGGTCAGCCGGGGGTAGAGGGTGCCCCGCAGCGGCCTGGCCCGCAGCACGTCGTCCAGCACCGCGGCCGCCTCGTCCCATCGGCCGAGCAGTACCAGTGTCGCGGCGGCGTTGTTGGCCAGCACGCCGGCGCCGCGGGCCTGCTCCAGACCGCGTGCGCGGGCCACCTTCAGCCCGTCGAGGGCGACCTGGACCGAGTCGGTCAGCCGCCCCACGTGCTCCAGCGCCACCGCGAGATTGCCGTACGCCCGGAACAGGTCCTCGAGGTGGTCGACCTCCTCGGCGATCCGCAGTGCCTCGCGTACCTTGGCCATGCCGTCGGCGGGCTGGTCGAGCATGGTCAACGCCATGCCGAGGGTGTTGAGCGCGCGGCCCTCCTCGGCCCGAGCCGGCACCGCCCGGGCCAGCTCGACCGCGTGGGCACCTTCCCGCGCGCCCTCGGCGTACCGGCCCTCGCGTACCTCGGCCATCGCCACAGCGGCCAGTACCCGAGCGCTCACCGCGCTCGGCGGCTGCTCGGCCAGCGCCCGCGCCGCCGCCCGGTAGGTCTGTTGCGAATCGCCGTACTCACCGGCTTCCCAGAGGTAGTTGCCGAGGCGTTCGAGCAGTTCACCCGCGTCGCGGGGGGCGGCGTCCCTCTCGGCGATGGCGGCCCGGTCCACCTCGGCGATCGCGGCGCGGATCAGTTCCAGTGCCTGCTCGACCCGACCGCCCCACCGGGCGGCGTCGGCGGCGGCGGCCAGCACCCGCCAACGCGGCTGGCCGGTGCGTCGCTGCGGATCGTCGACCCGCGACCACAGGCTGAGCACCCGCTGGTAGTGCTGTTCGGCTTCGCGGAACGCGTGGACCCGTACCGCCATCTCGCCGGCACGCACGGCGGCGGTCAGCGCCTCCGGTAGTGCTCTGGCCTCGTACCAGTGGTAGGCCAGTTCGGCCGCTGCGGTGAGATCCTCGGCGAGGCTGAACCCCGGGTCCGCGGTGAGGGCGGTGGCGAGCGCGCGGTGCAGCCCGACCCGCTCACCCGGCAGCAGTTCCTGGTAGACCGCCTCGCGCAGCAGGGCATGCCGGAAAACGTACGTGTCGTCGGCGGCGTCGATGGTGAGAACGTGCTGGGCGACGCACTGCCGCAGCGCTTTGATCAGTTGCTGGTCGGGCAGGTCGCAGACGGCTGCCAGCAGCCGGTGGCTCACTCGCCGCCCGGCGACCGCTGCGGCTCGCAGCACGTCGGCCGCGGCGTCGTCGAGCAGTTCGACCCGGGACAGCATGATCTCGCTCAGTGAATTGGGCAGTCGGGTGGACGCGGGATCGGTCAACACCCCGGAGACCACCAGTTCCTCGGCGAAGAACACGTTTCCGTCGGACAGTTCGTAGTACCGGTCCAGCAGCGACCGGTCCACCGGGTCGCCGGCCGACGCGGTCAGGAACCGGTCCAGCTCGGCGCGGGTGAACCGGGCCAGCTCCAGCCAGTGAATCCGGCGGATGAAGTCCGGTTCGGCGAGCAGTGTCCGCAGCGGATGCCGCCGGTCCAGGTCGTTGGACCGGTAGCTGTGCACCAGCAGGATCCGCTCGTCGGTCTGCGCCCGGGCCAGATAGGAGACCAGGTCCAAGGTGGATGGGTCGGCCCAGTGCAGGTCCTCGAAGATCAGTACGGTCGGCGCGTGCGCGCCGAAGTGGTCGAGCATCCGCAGTACCGCGCCGAACACCCGTAGCTGTGCGGTCGACTCGCCGAGGGGCGCGACTCCGGTGAAGTCCGACACCAGTCGGCTGAGTTCGGCGTAGGACGGGCCGCCCAGCTCGCGTACCCGCTGCTCACCGAGTTCCCGGACGATTCGGCGCAGGGCGTCGATCAACGGGGCGTACGGCACCGCGCCGGTGCCCAGGTTGATGCAGGCGCCGCGCAGTACGGTGCGGCCCGCCGAGCGGGCCTCGGCGGCGAACTCCTCGAGCAGCCGGCTCTTTCCGACGCCCGCCTCACCGCCGACGAAGACCGTCGCGGCGGCACCGCCCGCCGCCTCGGTCAGCAGCCCGGTCAGCCGGGCGCGCTCCGCGGCGCGGCCGATGAAAGATCCACCCGCTGCCGGAAACTGCGCAGATGCGTACGCCGTCGCCATGTGTCCATGGTGGCGCGAGTAATGGGGACTGTCAGCAGCCGCCGCGTGTCACATCGTATTCGGTGGCCGATGCTGACTCAGTGGTCACCGGAAAATGCCGGTCCGGTCGGCCGGAGGCGATGGTGTGCCGTTGCGCTGTGTTGTCTGGGCTAACGACAATCGTCGCGGTCGTCCGGCTCCGGAATCGATTCCACGGTACGACGGCGGTCGTCGACGTACTCGGCCAACTCGTCAGGGTCCGCACCGCCGGCCACAGCGGCCTGCCACGCCGCGCCGAACTCGGCGGCGAGTAGTTCGATCATCCGTTGTCGGGTTTCGGCTGGTAGCCCGTCATCGGGCACCGGTCCGCCGGATCGATCGTCGATCATCGAGACCTCCGTCGCGATCGTTGGCCCCGTACTCCGGAATTGGTGTGCCCCTCGGACAATGTCAATAGTTCGGATCATATCCGAACCTGACGGACAGCCGACCTTGGCCGTTCAGTGGACGGCCCGACGACAATCAAGATCACCGTACAAGATCATCGTAGCTGGTCCGAGTCGGGCCGGGCCGCCGTCGCCCGCAGCCGAGGCCACCGTCACCCGAAGTCGGCGGGGTCGAACCGCTGCACCCCGGGCGGCAGATCCGGCCCGTCGGGCAGGACCGGTCCTACGTCGCCGGCCGCGCGATAGCCGGACCGGACGACGCTGGCGACGAGCACCTGTGCGATCCCGGTGATCGTCCGGGCCGGATCGGAGCCGGGCACCATCAGGTACGACGCCATCCGTCCCGATCCGGTCGCCGGATGGGCCAGCGACCGGATGATCCGGGGATCCGCCTCATCCACGCCGCAGGCGATGACGCTCGGGCGGGCGCCGGACGAGGTCAGCTCGGCGAACGCCGCCCGCCAGGCGGACCGCAAGTCGGTGGGCCGGCCATCGCTGATGAACCAGACGGTCGGCCGGTGCGTGCTCTCTCCGCTGGCCGCGAACCGTGCCATGTCCGACTCGATCTCGTCCCGCGTGGTCGTGAACGCCGACTCGTAGCAGGTGCCGCCGCGTACGGTGAGGTTCGGCGAAACCAGCCCGGGAGCCAGCAGGTCACCGAGCGGGAGCCGGACCTCCGCGTGGTCGGAGAAGTCGATCAGCCCGAACCGTACCCGGGCCGCGACGACCGGGTGCAGCGCCAATGCGTCGACGAGCGCCGGCACGATCTCGTTCACCGCCTCCAACTTGCCGTCCGCCGCCATCGACACCGAGACGTCGACGACCAGATAGAACGGCAGCAGGCTGTTGTCTGATCGGCGCATCGATGGGCTCCTCCGTCCGCCATGCTGCAGGTCTGACGGACGGGTGTGGGCCGAGCTGGAGCTGTACCTCAGTGTGGCTGGCCGTCCGTTGGCTCGTGCGGCTGGCCGTCCGTTGGCTCGTGCGGCTGGCCGTCGGCGGCGATGTCGGACACGATCTGGCAGGTGTCGACAACCGGATCGACGGCCTGTGCCTGGTCGGCCAGCTGGAACAGCAGCGACCGCAGTGCCTCGCGATCGGTCGGCCGCAGTGACCCGAGCAGGTGCCCCTCGGCCTGCTCCAGCCGGTCCCGGGTCGCCGACCAGACCTGGTGCCCGCGGTCGGTCGCGACGATGGTCTTGTGCCGGCGGTCGTCCGGGTTGGCCCGCCGCTCGACCAGCCCGGCGCGCTCCAGATCGTCGATCAGGTAGGTCATCACCGTCTTGTCGATGCCCAGCCGACGGGCCAGCGAGATCTGACTCTGCGGCGTGGCCTCGACCGCCGCCGCCAGCACCTGATGGCCGCGCGGCCCGCCGGGCAGGTCGTGCAGCACGGCGCCGCTGCTCTTGACGTACGCCCGGAAGACCACGCCCAGCGCCCAGCCGAGGTCGCCACCGCCAGCGGCGCGGGCCGGACCCGGACCCGTGCGTTCACCGGGACGAGGCATACGCCGAGCTTATCGCCGGCTCGTCTGCACCGACTGACCATCCTCACGTCAGAAGAGTCACAGTGCCGATCGTCTGCTCAGCAGACTATCTTGTGATCCGAACGCATGACTGCTGTCGCGGGGAGCGAACGACATGGCTGACTACGGACACGACCTGCTGTTCGGCACCTTCATCACGCCGGTCGCCGAGCAGGCCGACCGGGCCCTGGCGCTGGCCCAGTTGACCGAGGAGGCCGGGCTCGACCTGGTGACCGTGCAGGACCACCCGTACCAGGCCCGGTTCCTGGACACTTGGACCCTGCTGTCGGTGATTGCCGCCCGCACCACCCGGGTCCGGGTCGCGCCGAACGTCGCCAACCTGCCGCTGCGGCAGCCGGCGATGCTGGCCCGCAGCGCGGCCAGCCTCGACCTGCTCAGCGGCGGCCGAGTCGAGCTGGGCCTCGGGGCCGGTGCCTTCTGGGACGCCATCGCGGCGATGGGCGGTGGCCGGCTCACCCCGGCCGAGAGCGTCGAAGCGCTGGCGGAGGGCATCGAGATCATTCGCTCGGTCTGGGACGCCGACGGCGGCACCGTCAAGGTCGATGGCCGGCACCACCGGGTACGGGGCGTGCACCCGGGGCCGGCGCCCGCCCACCCCATCGGCATCTGGCTGGGTGCGTACAAGAAGCGGATGCTCGGGGTCACCGGTCGGCTTGCCGACGGTTGGCTGCCCAGCAGCCCGTACGCGCCGCCGGAGCAGCTGCCGGCGATGAACGCGGCCATCGACGCGGCGGCCCGGCAGGCGGGGCGGGACCCCGGTGCGGTCCGCCGGCTCTACAACATCAGCGGTACGTTCGGCAGCGGCGACGGATTCCTCACCGGTACGCCGGCCGACTGGGCCGAGCAGCTCGCCGGACTGACCCTGGAGCAGGGCTTCAGCGGCTACCTGCTGGCCAGTGACGATCCGGACATGATCCGCCGGTTCGCCGCCGAGGTGGTGCCGGCGGTCCGCGACCTGGTCGCCGCCGGCCGGAGCGCCGCAGCAGCGGGTTCGGTTCCCGCCGCCCCGGCCGCCGCAGCCGCCGGCATCACCCCCACCCCCGACGACGGGGTACGGCTCAGCGCTGAACGCGTCTGGGACGAGTCGACCCGGCCGACCGCCCCGCCACCCGACCCGACGCTGACCTACAGTCCCGCCCAGCGGGCCGCCGGGCAGCACCTGATCGACGTACACGATCATCTGCGCGAGGAGCTGCGGACCGTGCGTGACCTGATCGACCAGGTCGCGGCCGGCACCATGACCGCCGGCGGTGCCCGAGCGCACATCAACACGATGACCATGCGGCAGAACAACTGGACCCTCGGCGCCTACTGCGAGTCGTACTGCCGGTTGGTGACCACCCACCACACCATCGAGGACATCGGCATGCTGCCGCAGCTGCGCCGCGCCGACCCGGGACTCGCCCCGGTGGTCGACCGGCTGTCGGAGGAACACCACGTCATCCACGGCGTGCTGGAACGGGTCGACCGGGCGCTGGTCGCCCTGGTCAGCGAGCCGGACCGGATCGGCGACGTCAAGGCCGCCGTCGACCTGCTCACCGACACCCTGCTGTCTCACCTGTCCTACGAGGAACGCGAGCTGGTCGAGCCGCTCGCCCGGTTCGGTGTGGGTTGACCGGCACGGGCACGGCAGGATCTCCACCATGCGGCTGAGTATCGAGCGCGCCGACTTCGCTGATCCGGAGCTCGGCGTCTTCCTGCAGGCACATCTCGACGAACTCGCGCCAACGGCGCCTGCCGAGAGCCGACACGCGCTGGATCTTTCCGGGCTGCGGGCACCGGGCGTCCGGCTGTGGGTCGCCCGGATGAGTGGCGAACTGGTGGGCACGGGTGCCCTGGCCGAGGTGGAGCCGGCGCACGAGGAGATCAAGAGCATGCGGACGGATCCGCGACGACGTGGCCAGGGCATCGCCGCGCGCGTCCTCGACCACCTCATCGAGGACGCGCGACGACGCGGCATCCGCCGTATCTCGCTGGAGACCGGAAGCATGGACTTCTTCGTCCCGGCGAGGACGTTGTACGCGAAGGCGGGCTTCGTCCCCTGCCCGCCCTTCGGCGCCTACGTCGACGATCCCAACAGCGCGTTCATGACCCGCGAACTGGCGTGACCTGAGGCGCGTTCCACCTCGCGCGGGGCATCCAACCGCTCTCAACCCGCGCTGGCCGTACGGGGGCGCGCAGGACCGGTACGCCGCCATCTCGCACGCCCGCACGCCATCACGCTATGGCCGGGTCGCAGCCGTCGACACTTCGAGGCTGCGGTTTTCGTGCGTCGACGACGATTGCGGCATGACGTGCAACCTCCCGGGGCGCAGCCGTGTGGGAAAGGGCGGAAGGGGACCGGCAGCCGCCGGTCCGACCGTCAAGGAGGCCACTTTGTCGAAGAAGCCCGTCGTGTTCGCGCTGCTAGGGGTGGCTGCCGCGCTGACCTACGCGGTGCCGGCGATAGCCGCGATGTCCTCCGAGTCATCGGGGCCGCCGCCAAGGCCGACTGTCACGGCCACGTCGGCTCCGCCGGTGTCGGCTCCGCCGGCTGAGGATCCGGCCACGGCGGTGATGGCTCCGCCGGTGGACGTGTCGGCCCCGCCGGTGGCGATTCCGGCCACGCCGCCGCCAGCGGAGGACGCGCCGATCGCGCCGACAGCTGCTCCGGCTCTGCCGGTCGACGTGTCGGCCCCGCCGGTGGAGGTGTCGCCTCCGCCTGCGGCGGCTCCGGTCCCAGCGGCGCCGACGGCAGTTCCCGCCAAGTAGCCCGGTCAGGTCCGTGTCGCGGGACCCGAGCGCAGGATCCGGCGCAGGTCCCCCTGTTCCTGAGGAGAAGTGCTGCCGTTGACGAACGGTTCGCATGAAAAGGACGCCGGGTTCAGCGAGTACGTCGCGACCCACGCAGAGCAGGTGCGCTTCACCGCGTACCTGCTCTGCGGTGACTGGCACGAGGCGGAGGACCTGGCGCAGGCGGCATTCGTCCGCCTGTACCTGGCGTGGGAGCGGGTCGACCGGACGGAACCCATCAACGCCTACGTACGGGAGATCGTCACCCGTACCTATCTGAACGAGCGGCGCAGGCTGTGGCGCAAGCTCGAGCGGCTGACCAGCGCACCTCCCGAGCCGCGGGCTGAGTCACCGCCGGCACCGGAGCAACGGATGCTGATCCTCTGGGCGCTGTCCAAGGTGCCGAGGCGGCAGCGGGCCGCGCTGGTGCTGCGGTACTGGGAGGACCTGAGCCTGGTCGAGGCCGCCGAAGCCCTCGGCTGCTCGGTCGGCACCGTGAAGAGTCAATGCGCTCGCGGCTTGCAGCGAATGCGCGAACTTCTGCCCGACGACTTGGCCGTAGGGGGGCGAAGCCAGTGAACGAATCTGACCTGACCTCAGCGTTCATCGAGGTCCGAGCGGCCGCCGCGCCGCCGCACCGGCTGACCCCACAAGCCCTGATCGCCGCCGGGCAGCGGGCACGCCGCCGCCGTCGGATCGCCGCGACGGCCGGCAGCGGACTGGCCGTGCTCGTGGTCGTGACGCTCGGCATCGGCACGGTGAACGCGTTGTCGTCCGGTCGGCACGAGGCTCCGATCGAACCGGGCTACTCGTCGCCGACTGCCGTACCGGAGCAGCCGGCGACCGCCCCGCCGGTCCCGCCCTCCACCCCGGCACCGGACCGCCCGCCGACGTCGACCCCGTCCACCCCGCCTCGCTCGCCGGCCTCGGCCCCTCCCGGCCCGGCGATCGATGTCTCTTCGTCGGCCGACCCGGCGCTGCCGGTGGAAGTGGAGCCGGGTGTCTCGTCAACGGCGGAGGAGCCACTGGCCGACCCGCCGAGCGCGTCGCCTCGCTGACCCTGCGGACAACTCCGCCGACGCTGAGACCAATAACCGAGACGAAGAGCGCGAAGCAGTGATCCACAGCGTCTCTTCGACTCGACACGCCGCGGCCTGACCAGCTGGAGTGCTGTGGATCATGGTGCCCCGTGGCTGTCGGAGTCGTAGGCGGGCTAAGTGGGCGAAGGCGCCGCTGCGGGCGTGCTCGTGGTTGACCCGCATGGCGCTGGTCCAACTCGGCGGCTATAGCTGGCCGATGTCAGCACATGGCCGACCACGCACGTCGGGAATCGTCAAAGCGCTTCTTCTTGAAACGGCCGGTTCTGTTTGATCCAGGCGACGACCTCTTCGCGTGCCCAGATCCGGCCGACGGTGAGCGTATCGAGTGGCTTCGGGAAGTCTGGCCGGTTGACGATGGTCTGGGTGCGCTGACGGCTGATGCCACCCATGAGCGCCTGGATCTCGCCCAAAGCCACCAGTCTCATGCCGCGAACGCTACTCTGTCAAGCTTAGCAATGGCAGCAACTTGTACCCGTTGCTACCGTTGACATGTTTGATGGTCGTGGCCCACTCTTGAAGCATGACGCCGATGGATGAGGATCGCTGGACTGGGCCCGGTCCAAGCGCCGCCGACGACGCTGACGTCACCCGTGAGTGCGGGACCGATGAAGCGGCCGAGGTGGCTCTCACGCTGCGGTGGAGTTTCGAGGATCTGAAGGCCGAGCACGGTGAGGTCGGTGCCCGCCGGATCCTTGCCGAGGTCCTTGCCCGGTGGCAGGCCAACGGCGGCGAGCCGGTGGCGTTCGACGACTGACGACGCGTGACCGATCGGAAAGGTCTTCCCTTGCGAGAGGAATCCATCGATGTGGGATGTCGGGGCGCTGTTCAGCGCGGCGCTGCTGGGCTTCTGCGCCGGGCTGTGGTCGTTCAAGGTCAAGTCTCGATGGTGTCCGGACTGTGGGCGTACGACGTACCCGTTGGCGGATCGGCGTGGCGGGTAGTAGTCGGCTGCTCCGTACGCCCGAGCCGAGGCCGGGTGACGTGCTGGTGGTCGGCGGTGAGGCCAGTGTGCAGTTCGCTGGTGAGCGCAGGCTGCGGTTCCGGGTCATCTCGGTCGACCCCAAGCCGACGTACGAGGGCTGGCTCTGGGTCACGGGTTACGTGATCGACAAATCCGGCGATGCCGCCGAGCGGCGGGAGATATTCGTGCAACGCCAGGGACTTTTTCGACTGCCCCGGCGCGGAGAACAACCTTGAGTGGAGAGAGCAGTGATTGTCGAGATGTTTCGTGAGCTGGTGGTGCGGTGGCGGGAGCGGCGGGACGGGCGGTCGGCGGCGTCGAAGCGGCTGGCCGGGCTGGCCCGGGAGCGTGCGGCGGCCCGGGAGCGGCGGTTGGACGGCAACCGTGGGCATCGGTGGTCGTCGGAGCCGACGATGCTCACTCCGACGCTGCGTCCGCTGATGACCTATGGTCAGCTGCTCGGCTACCGCGTACCGGCGGGGTCGTGACCTGACCCGGCAGCAGGGTCGGATGCTGATACTCCAGACGAAGAGCTGTGCGAACGCCGCTGGCCGGTCCCGTGCGGGCAGCAGCTACGAAACCTGCTGAGTAGGCTCATGAACCACTGCGCTCCATCGACGCGACACGCCGGAGACGGTCAGCTGGGACGCATCCGATCATGTGCCTGCAGCCGCCGGTGGCACGAGCTTGTCGAGCCGGCTGAGAAGGGTGGGCCTAAAGTCGACCAGTGTGGAGTGGGGCGAGTCGCGCACCAGGGTGTCGGTCTGGTTAGCCGTCGGCGGTGCGCTGCTGGTGCCGGCTGCGGCTCTCACCAGGGTGGCTGCGTACCGGTCCCTGAGCGATGACGCATCGAGGGCGGCAACCAACGCAGAGTTGTTTGATCTGGCAGCGGTGCACCATCGGACCGCGTGGTGGGCCTTGCTACTTGCGGGTATGGGCGTGACCGCCGCACTGGTCGGCCTACTGCTGCTGACCGGGCCCGGCGAGGTGGTCGCCGATCCTCGGTTGCTGGGCTGGGTGGTGGTCAGTGTGCTGATGGTTGGCTACGTCTGTTGGCTGGCGGTCCAGGCGTTCCTGCCCACCGTCGGGCTCCATGAGCTCATCGTGGCGGATGCCGCGCCGACGCAACGGCGGGTTCTCGCCCTGGTCGAGAGTGCTCGGATGTACCCCTACCCGGTGATCGGTCGCACCGGCGGACTGGCGGTGACGGCCTGGGCCGCCGTACATTTGTGGGTCGTGGCGCGACTGCCAGTCTGGTGAACCGATTCCGCCGCAGACCAGGCGGCAGGGTCACCCGCGACACGGACCATGCACGGAATGATCTTGAACGTCGGTGGCTGAGTTCGTCGTGCAGCAGCAGGCAGTGCCCAGACGAAGAGGTGTACGAACGCCGTTGGCCGGTCCCCTCAGGGACCGGCCAACGGCGTTGTGGCTGCTCAGTGAGCGGAGGATACGAGATTCGAACTCGTGAGGGTGTGAACCCAACACGCTTTCCAAGCGTGCGCCCTAGGCCTCTAGGCGAATCCTCCGCACGACACGATACAGGCTGCGGACGTGGCGGTCAGCACGGGCCGGGGTCGCCGACGGCCGCCCACCGCCCGGGGTACAGTGGGGCCAACCCCTCGTGCGGCGTGCATCTCGTGAACCTCCCCAGGGCCGGAAGGCAGCAAGGATAAGCGAGCTCTGGCGGGTGCACGGGGGGCCCTTTCGTCTCCGGGCTGGCAGGGGGACCCGCACCCCCGGGGGTGGCGGTCGCCGCCCCGCCCGCGCAGAATGGCTCCCGGCGTGGAACCTGCCTGGTCGAGAGGAGGCGGTGAGGGTGGCACTGGCGCTCTACCGCAAGTACCGGCCGAGGACGTTCGCCGAGGTCATCGGTCAGGAGCACGTCACCGAGCCGCTGTCGCAGGCGTTGCGGACCGGGCGGCTCAACCACGCGTACCTCTTCTCCGGGCCGCGCGGTTGCGGCAAGACCTCCAGCGCCCGGATCCTGGCCCGCTCGCTCAACTGCGAGCAGGGGCCGACGCCGGAGCCGTGCGGCAAGTGCGACTCGTGCCGCGCCCTGGCTGCCGACGGCGGCGGCTCGATCGACGTCATCGAGATCGACGCGGCCAGCCACGGCGGCGTTGACGACGCCCGTGAGCTGCGCGAACGCGCCTTCTTCGCGCCGGCCAGCAGCCGGTTCAAGATCTACGTCATCGACGAGGCGCACATGGTCTCGTCGGCTGGCTTCAACGCGCTGCTCAAGCTGGTCGAGGAGCCGCCGGACTACGTCAAGTTCATCTTCGCCACCACCGAGCCGGAGAAGGTCCTCGGCACGATCAAGTCGCGGACCCACCACTACCCGTTCCGGCTGATCCCGCCGGGGGTGCTGCGGCCGTACCTGGAGCAGCTCTGCTCCGCCGAGGGCGTCAAGGTCGACCCGGCGGTCTTTCCGCTGGTGGTGCGGGCCGGCGGCGGCAGCGCCCGGGACAGCCTCTCGGTGCTCGACCAGTTGATCGCCGGTGCCGGCCCGGAGGGGGTCAGCTACCCACGGGCGGTGGCCCTGCTCGGCGTCACCGACAGCGCCCTGCTGGACGAGATGTGCGACGCCCTCGCCGCCGGCGACGGTGCCGCCGCCTACGCGACCGTCGACCGGGTCGCCGAGGCCGGGCACGATCCCCGCCGCTTCGCCTCCGACCTGTTGGAGCGGTTGCGGGACCTGATCGTGTTGCAGCAGGTGCCGGACGCGGTCAGCAAGGGGCTGATCGACGGGCCGCCCGACCAGATCGACCGGATGACCGCCCAGGCTGAGCGGCTCGGCCCGGCGACGCTGTCGCGGTGCGCCGACACGGTGCACAACGGCCTGGTGGAGATGCGCGGCACCACCGCCCCACGGCTGCTGCTGGAGCTGGTCTGCGCTCGGATGCTGCTGCCCGGGGCCGAGGAGTCGACCGGGGCGCTGCTGCAGCGGATGGAGCGGATGGAGCGTCGGCTGGCAGCCGGCGTGCCGGTGGCCGCCGCTCCCGCTGCCGCGCCGCCGGTCGCCGCCGCAGCTGCACCGGCGGCGCCGTCGGCGGCACCCGCCGCACCGCCTGCCGCTCCCGCCGCACCGCCGCCCGCTGCTGAGGTGCCGGCCGCGCCGCCGGCGGTTGAGCGACCACTGGCCGCCGCGCCGGCCGTACCGCCGGAAGCGGTGATGCCCGACCCGGCCGTCGCCGAACCGCAGCCGGCCCCGGCCGCGCCGGGCGCGCTCGACGCGGCAACCGTCCGGCGGTCCTGGGACCAGATCCTCGCCATGGTCGGCAACCGGAGCAAGCGGGCCGCCGCAGTGGTCCGGGAGGCGACGGTACGCGAGGTCGACGGCGACGTGCTGGTGCTCACCTTCCGGCACAGCGTGCACGCCACCATGCTGTCCGCCTCGCCGGACCTGCTGCTCGAAGCCGTCTACGAGACGCTCGGGGTCCGGTGGCAGATCCGCTGCGAAACCGCCGGTGCGGCGTCCGGTCCGGCCCGGGCCAGCGCCGCCCGGTCGGGCCCGGTGTCGCCGGCTGCCGGCCCACCTGCCAACGGTCCGGCCACCGCCGGTCCGCCGGCCGCCACCCGGTCGGCGGCGGCCAGCGCTGCCCGCGCGGCGGCGTCGGGTGGCGGGGCTGCCGGCCGGCCGGGTGCGAGCCGCCCGGGTGGTCGCCAGCCGGCCGGCGGCGGTGACGACTCCGACTGGCCCGAACCGGCCCGACCGGGCGGCGGCAACGCCCCGCCGGTGAACGACGGCCCGTCCGGTAGTGGCCCACCGCCGGGCGGCACCCGGCAGGCCGCTAACGGCGCCCGGCCGGGTGGTGGGGGCGCGTCCACCGGCCCTGGGCCGGGACAACGGTCGGCACCGACGCAGCAGAGCGGCCCGGGGCAGCAGAACGGCCCGGCGTCGCGGTCGGTCGGTCGGCCGGCGACCGCGACGGCGGGCCGACCGGCACCGTCGGCGGGGGGCGGTGTCTGGGCCGACGGGTCGTCCGCCGAGGAGCCGCCGTACGACCCGGACTACGACGGGCCGGTGCGGTCCGGCGCCGCGTCCGGTCCGCCGCGCGGCCCCGTCTATGAGGGCTTCGACCCGGGTGACGAGCCGCTGGACGAGGTGGTGGACGAGCAGACCGCCCGGCAGAGCAGCGAGGAGCAGGCGATGCAGTTGCTGCGTCAGGCGCTCGGCGCGGAAAAGATCGGCGAGATCGATTCGCGGTGACCAAGACGGATTCGCGGTGACCAGGTGTGCGGCTTTCGTGCCGGGCGCTGCGGATTCGGCGGGACGGACTAGGCTGGCCACGGTCCGGCCACACTGATCGAAGGAGCGGTGCCGTGCGCCCCGGTGGACAGCCCAACATGCAGCAGATGCTGAAGCAGGCGCAGAAGATGCAGCAGCAGATGGCGACCGCCCAGGCCGAGTTGGCCGAGGCGGAGGTCACCGGTGTGGCCGGCGGGGGGCTGGTCACGGTGACCCTTTCCGGCGTCGGCGAGATCCGGTCGATCAAGATCGACCCCAGTGCGGTGGACCCGGCGGACGTGGAGACGCTGGAGGATCTGGTGCTGGCCGCGGTCCGTAACGGCAACGACGAGGTCCGCAAGCTGACCGAGGAGAAGATGGGCCCGGTCACGGGCGGCCTCGGCGGTCTCGGGCTACCCGGGTTCTGAGCCGCCGCAGATGTACGAAGGCGCTATCCAGGACCTGATCGACGAGCTGGGCCGGTTGCCCGGCGTGGGGCCGAAGAGCGCCCAGCGGATCGCGTTCCACATTCTCTCCGCCGACCCGGCGGACGTCACCCGGCTGGCCACCGCGCTGCGCCGGGTCAAGGACCTGGTCAAGTTCTGCACGGTGTGTTTCAACGTGGCCGAGACCGAGCACTGCCGGATCTGCCGTGACCAGCGGCGCAGTGACGACGTGCTGTGTGTGGTCGAGGAGCCGAAGGACGTCGTGGCGATCGAGCGCACCGGTGAGTTCCGGGGGCGCTACCACGTGCTCGGTGGGGCGATCAATCCGTTGGAGGGGGTCGGCCCGGACAACCTGCGGATCCGTGAGCTGATGCTGCGGTTGGGCTCGGGGACCGTCAAGGAGCTGATCCTGGCCACCGACCCGAACACCGAGGGTGAGGCGACCGCAACCTATCTCGCGCTGATGGTGAAGCCGATGGGGATCGCGGTGTCCCGGTTGGCCAGTGGCCTGCCGGTCGGCGGCGACCTGGAGTACGCCGACGAGATCACCTTGGGCCGGGCGTTCGAAGGCCGACGTTCGGTCTGACACCGGGCCGGCGAAACACACGAAACATGTAACAACTTGGTATAGCCCAATTTTGGACATATCTGGCCTATCATCGGCGCTGTAAGGTTCGATCGTCGTTGACGGGACAGTTAAGACACGATCCGGTACCAACCGCGTTCCGGCTGGTTTCCGGTCGCGCCGAACCCCGGCTAAGGTCTCGCCATCGGTGACCCCCGTCACTACGTTGTCCGTACCCAAAGGACGAGGTGAAGCACCCATGCGTGCACCCAGGCCGAAGGCCGCCATCGCGGCCGTCGCGGTCGCGGCGCTGGCCCTAGCCGGCTGCGCCGAGAGCGAGCGTGACGACTCCGGCGACTCCAGTGATGCCACCCTGGTCTTCGGCGTAGCCGGTGACCCGAAGGTCCTCGACCCCAGCTTCGCCAGCGACGGCGAGTCGCTGCGGGTGGCCCGGCAGATGTTCGAGACCCTGGTCCGTCCCGAGGAGGGCGGTACGGCGATCACACCTGGTCTGGCCGAGAGCTGGACGCCGGACGAAACCGGTACAGTGTGGACGTTCAAGTTGAAGTCCGGCGTCAAGTTCCACGACGGCACCGACTTCAACGCCGAGGCGGTCTGTGTCAACTTCGACCGCTGGTACAACGCGACCGGCCTGATGCAGAGCCCCGACGTCACCGCCTACTGGCAGGACGTGATGGGCGGCTTCGCCAACAACGAGAGCGAAGACCTGCCGGAGAGCCTGTTCAAGTCGTGCACCGTGGTCGACGACACCACCGTGGACCTGGCGTTCACCCGGGTGTCCAGCAAGATCCCGGCGGCCCTGATGCTGCCGTCGTTCTCCATCCACTCGCCGGCGGCGCTGGAGGAGCACAACGCCAGCGACGTGACCGGCAGCGCCGACGACATCTCCTACCCGGCGTACGCGTTGGAGCACCCCACCGGCACCGGGCCGTTCAAGTTCGACAGCTGGGACATCGCCAACAAGACCCTCACCCTGGTCCGCAACGACGACTACGCCGGTGAGAAGGCGAAGGTCAAGACGCTGATCTTCCGGACCATCTCCGACGAGAACGCCCGCAAGCAGGAGCTGCGCAACGGCGGCATCCAGGGCTACGACCTGGTCGGCCCGGCCGACGTGCAGCCGCTCAAGGACGACGGCTTCAACGTGCTCACCCGCCCGGCGTTCAACGTTCTCTACCTGGCGATGAACCAGCAGGGCAACCCGGCGCTGGCCGACATCCGGGTCCGGCAGGCGATCGCCCACGCGCTGAACCGTCAGGCGCTGGTCGACTCGAAGATGCCGCCGGGGGCCGAGGTCGCCACCCAGTTCGTCCCGCCGACCATCGAGGGCTGGAACTCCGGCGTCACCACCTACGACTACGACGTGGCGAAGGCCAAGGAGCTGCTGGCCGAGGCCGGCCACTCGGACCTGACGCTGCGGTTCCACTACCCGACCGAGGTCACCCGGCCGTACATGCCGAACCCGAAGGACATCTTCGAGCTGCTTGCCGCAGACCTGCGGGAGGCCGGGATCACCGTCGAACCGATCCCGCTGAAGTGGTCGCCGGACTATCTCAACGCCACCACCTCCGGTAACGCGCACGACCTGCACCTGCTCGGCTGGACCGGTGACTACGGCGACGCCTACAACTTCATCGGTACGTTCTTCGACCGGCCGAAGGACGAGTGGGGCTACGACAACCCGGACCTGTTCGCCAAGTTCGTCGAGGCCGACGGCACCGCCAACATCGAGGCCCGCTACGAGCTGTACCAGGACCTGAACGCCGACATCATGGAGTTCCTGCCGGGTGTGCCGGTCTCGCACTCCCCGCCGGCGATCGTCTTCGCTGAGGACGTGATCGGGGTGCAGGCCAGCCCGCTCACCGACGAGCGGTTCGCCACCGCCGAGTTCAAGTCCTGAAATCCACGAGTGAACTAGCAAAGATCCACGAGTGAACTAGCGAACGGAACGAGGGCGGGCGTCAGCCGCCACCCGGGCCACCAGTCCGGGTGGCGGCGGCGCCCGCCCACGCGACCCTCCACACCCCCTGCCGAGGCACCGTGTTCCGCTTCATCGTCCGACGACTGCTCCAACTCGTACCCACGCTGTTCGGTCTCTCCCTGCTGCTGTTCATCTGGCTGCACCGACTGCCCGGCGGCCCGGAGTCCGCGATCCTCGGCGAACGCGGCACCCCGGAGATGCGCGCGGCGATCCGCCGCAACCTCGGGCTCGACGAGCCGATCCTGATCCAGTACGGCCGGTTCATGAAGCGGCTGCTGCAGTTCGACCTCGGCACCTCGATCTCCACCAAACGTGAGGTCACCACCGAGTTCCTGCAGCGCTTCCCGGGCACCGTGGAGCTGACCGCCGCGGCCATGCTGATCGCGATCGGGGTCGGCATCCCGCTCGGCTACCTGGCCGCCCGCCGCCGCGGCACCCTGCTCGACCATGGATCGGTCGCCGGCTCGCTGATCGGCATCTGCGTCCCGGTCTTCTTCCTGGCGTACGTGCTGAAGGCGATCTTCGCGGTGAACCTCGGCTGGTTCCCGTCCAGCGGCCGGCAGGACCCCCGCATCGACGCCACCCGGGTGACCAACTTCTTCGTGCTGGACGGCCTGCTCACCCGGGAGTGGGACGCCTCGCTCAACGCGTTGTGGCACCTGGTGCTGCCGGGTCTCGCGCTGGCCAGCATCCCGCTGGCGATCATCGTCCGGATCACCCGGGCCAGCGTGCTGGAAGTGCTCGGCGAGGACTTCGTCCGCACCGCCCAGGCCAAGGGCCTGACCGGCCGGGTGATCCGCCGCCGGCACGTGCTGCGCAACGCGATGCTGCCGGTGGCCACCAGCATCGGCCTGCTCACCGGCGGGCTGCTGTCCGGCGCGGTACTGACCGAGACCGTGTTCGCCTTCGGCGGCATCGGAGCCTTCGTCGCCGACGCGATCAGCCAGCGGGACTACCCCGTACTGCAGGGTTTCATCCTGATCATCGCGTTGGTCTACGTACTGGTGAACCTGTTGGTGGACATCTCCTACACCTTCATCGACCCGAGGGTGCGGGTCCGGTGAGCGGGCGGCTGGTCGGTACGGGTGAACAGGACTGCGGCGAGCGCGGCGCGCAGCCGCGGACGGAGGCGGCCCGATGAGTGACCTACTGAGCCCGGGACGGAAGAAGGCGAAGCTCGACCGGCTCGCCGAGCTGTCCGCCGCGCACGACGACGAACGCGGTGTCAGCCTCTGGCAGGAGGCGTTCCGCCGGCTGCGCCGCAACCCGGCGGCGATCGTCGGCACCGTCATCCTCGGCGTCTTCCTGCTGATCGCCCTGGTCGGCCCGTTCCTGGTGCCGTACGACCCGGCGGCGCAGCTGTGGAAGGACGAGATCCGCGAGGCGCAGGCCTTCTACCCGGGCCCGCGTGCGGAGAACTGGTTCGGTGTGGACCATCTCGGCCGCGACGAGTTCAGCCGGATGATCGTCGGCGCCCGGCAGACCCTGCTGGTCGGCGTCGTCGCCACTCTGATCGGGCTGACCGTCGGCACGTTGATCGGTGGCCTGGCCGGAGCCGCCGCCGGCCTCGGCGGACGGTGGGGCCGCTGGGTGGACACCGTGCTGATGCGGATCGTCGACATGCTGCTGGCGCTGCCCAGCCTGCTGCTGGCGATCAGCATCGCGGCGCTGCTCGGGGCCAGCCTGACCACCGTCATGATCGCGGTCGGCATGGTCTCGGTGCCGATCTTCGCCCGGCTGCTGCGCGGCTCGATGCTCGCCCAGTCGAACAGCGACTACGTCCTCGCCGCCACCTCCCTGGGGGTCCGGCGAAGCAAGGTGGCGCTGACGCACATCCTGCCGAACTCACTCGCACCGGTGATCGTGCAGTCCACCCTCACCCTGGCCACCGCGATCATCGAGGTGGCCGCGCTGTCGTTCCTGGGGCTGGGCAACCCGGACGCGTCGATCCCGGAATGGGGGGTGATGCTGGCCGACGCGCAGCGCTACCTGGACGCCGCGCCCCGGCTGGCGATCCTGCCCGCGCTGGGCATCATCATCACCGCGTTGGGCTTCACCCTGCTGGGCGAGGCGATGCGCGAAGCCCTCGACCCGAAACTGCGGAAGTGAGCCATGGCGCTGCTCGACGTGGATGAACTGGCGGTCACCTTCGCCCGGCGAGGGCAGCGGACCGTGCACGCCGTCGACGGGGTGTCCTTCTCGGTCGACGCCGGTGAGGTGACCGGGCTGGTCGGCGAGTCCGGCTGCGGCAAGAGCGTCACCTCGTTGGCGATCATGGGGTTGCTGCCGGCCGGCAAGGGCGTACGGGTCCAGGGCAAGGCCGCGTTCGACGGCACCGACCTGCTGCAGCTCGATCCCCGGGCGATGCGGGACGTACGGGGCCGCGACGTGGCGATGATCTTCCAGGATCCGCTCTCCTCACTGAACCCGGTGGTGCCGATCGGGGTGCAGGTCACCGAGGTGCTGGTCCGGCACCGGGGGATGCGCGGCGAGGCCGCCCGGCTCGAAGCCGAGCACCTGCTGGACCGGGTCGGCATCCCGGACCCCACCCGCCGGTTGAAGGAGTACCCGCACCAGCTCTCCGGCGGGATGCGGCAGCGGGCGCTGATCGCAATGGCGGTCGCCTGCAAACCCCGGCTGCTGATCGCCGACGAGCCGACGACCGCGCTGGACGTGACGATCCAGGCGCAGATCCTGGAACTGCTCAAGGACCTGGTGCGCGAGTCCGGCACCGCGCTGGTGATGATCACCCACGATCTGGGGGTGGTGGCCGGCATGTGCGACACGATCAACGTGCTGTACGGCGGTCGGGTGGTCGAGACAGCCCGCCGACGTCCACTGTTCGCGGCACCGCGCCACCCGTACACGGTGGGTCTGCTCGGCTCGATTCCCCGGCTCGACGCGGGCCACGGTCGGCGACTGCGACCCATCCCCGGATCGGTCCGGGACCTGCTGCCCTGGCCGGACGGCTGCGCCTTCGCGCCGCGCTGCGCCCGCCAGGTGGACGCCTGCCTCGGCACCCCGCCGCAGCTGCGCCGGGAGCCGGACGGGCACGCGTTCCGCTGCGTCAATCCGCCCGAGACCGACGACACGGGGGAGGCCGCCGGTGAATGAGCCACTGGTCGAGGTCCGCGACCTCAAGGTGCACTTTCCGATCACCCGGGGTGTCCTGCTGGACCGGGTGGTCGGGCACGTCCGGGCGGTCGACGGGGTGGACCTGCGGATCGCCCGGGGCGAGACGTACGGCCTGGTGGGCGAATCGGGCTGCGGCAAGTCGACGCTCGGCCGGGCCATCCTGCAGCTGACCCCGCCGACCGGCGGCGAGGTGGTCTTCGACGGAGTGACGTTGAACCGGCTGCCGGCGGCCAAGCTCCGCACCATGCGCCGCCGCTTCCAGATGATCTTCCAGGATCCGATGTCTAGCCTGGACCCCCGGCAGAACGTCGAGTCGATCCTGGTCGAAGGGCTGCAGGCGCACGACATCGGCGCCGACCGCACCGAGCGCCGGCGGATCGTCGGCGAAGCGCTCGACGCGGTCGGCCTGCCCCGCTGGGCGCTGTCCCGCTACCCGCACGAGTTCTCCGGCGGCCAGCGTCAGCGGATCGGCATCGCCCGCGCGCTGGTTCTCGGCCCGGAGCTGATCGTCGCCGACGAACCGGTCTCCGCCCTGGACGTGTCGATCCAGGCCCAGGTGATCAACCTGCTGGACGAGCTGCAGATCGAACGCGGCCTCACCTACCTGGTGATCGCCCACGACCTGGCGGTGGTCCGCCACATCTCGGACACCATCGGGGTGATGTACCTCGGCGCGCTGGTCGAGGAGGCACCCGGGGACCAGCTCTACCGTGAGCCGCTGCACCCGTACACCCGGGCGTTGCTGTCGGCCGTGCCGGTGCCGGACCCGGAGGTGGAGGACCGGCGGGAGCGGATTCTGCTGGCCGGGGACCTGCCGTCGCCGGCGAACCCGCCGGCTGGCTGCCGGTTCCACACCCGGTGCCCGTGGGCGCAGCCGACCCGCTGCGCCGACGAGCGGCCGGTGCTGCGCGAGGTCGGCCCGTCCCGGGTGGCCTGCCACTGGGCCGAGCAGATCGCCGCCGGGTCGCTGCGCCCACACCGGACGAGTCCGGAAGCGGTCGCCCCCGCCGGTGCCGGCAGTGCGCCGGCCACCGTCTCCGCCCCGCACGAACCGTTGCCCTAGGGGATTCAGCCGTCCGGGCGGTGCAGCAGGCCGACCGCGATGGCGTGTACGGCGTCCAGGCCGGCCGGGTCGGCCAGGTCGGCCCGGCCGCCGGTCACCACGTACCACTCCGCGGCATCCTTGTACTGGACGTGGAGGGTGACCTGGCCGGCGGCGAACTCGGTGCGCAGCGTCAACTCACCGGTGATCACACCGACCTCGTCGGTCATCACCCCACCCGGCCCGGCGACGATGTCCCGGGTACGGCTGTTCTCCGGCGGGTCACCCACAGTCTGCTCCTGTCTTCAGCCTGCGCCATGCGACGCGGTCACGGACAGCTGGTCAGCATGTCGGCCAGCGCCGCCTTCTCCGGCTCGGTGACCGACAGCTCCCAGTAGTGCTTGACCGTGATCCAGTCCTGGGCGTACTGGCACCAGTAGTCCCGGTTCGGCGGCTTCCACTGCGACGGGTCCTGGTCACCCTTTGCCCGGTTGGTCGACGCGGAAACCGCGATCAACTGCGGGCGGTCCAGGTCGTTGGCGAACTCGCGGCGCTGGTCGTCGTCCCACTCGTCGGCACCGGAGCGCCAGGCGTTGGCCAGCGGGACGATGTGGTCGATGTCGAGGTCGCCGGGGTCGGTGAAGGACTCGCCGTCGAACGCGCTGAGCCACTGCCCGCCGACCACGTTGCAGCCGTCCAGCTCGATCGCCGTACCGTCGCGTTCCAGCACGGTGTCCCGCACGTCGCAGTTGCTGCCGGCGGAGCTCCAGTGCGGGAAGTGGTCCCGGCTGTAGCCCCGCATGGAGCCGGCGGAGGCCACGGTCAGCTGGTCGAGCAACGCGGACGCCTGACCAGCGGAGCCGTCGCCGGAGCCGTCTGCCGACCCATCGGGCGGCGCGGCGGTGGGGGAGCCGACGGTGATGTCGACGGACTCGCAGCCGGCGGTCGCGACGAGCGCCAGGGCGGCGGCTACCGCGACCGCCGCCCGGCGCGGGTCGAATCGGATGGTCCAGGGACGCTGTCGAAGAGGGGTTCGCACCCGTCCAGCTTGCGGGTGCCGGGCGGCCAGCGCCAGGCACCCGCCGTCCCGGCGTTTCGCCGGAACCTAAGTGGATCTTGACTTGGTGCCGCCGGCTCAGCCGGCGCGCCGACTGCGGTTCACCGCGCTGGTCACCGCCCGCACCGAGGCGATCACGATGTTCGAGTCCAGCCCGACACCCCAGACCGTACGGTCGCCGACCTCGCACTCCACGTACGCGGCCGCCTGCGCGTCGCCGCCGGCGGAGAGCGCGTGCTCGTGATAGTCCAGCACCCGCACGCCGACGTTCACCGCCCGCAGCGCGTTGACGTACGCGTCGATTGGGCCGTTGCCCGCCGAATCGAGGGTGTGCCGGACGCCGTCGACCACGACCACCGAGGTCGCTTCCACCTTGCCGTCGACCGTGCTTGTCGCATACGACTCCAGGGTCACCGCCGGTTCGGTCCGCTGACCGCCGAGGTACTCGTCGGCGAAGATGTCCCACATCCGCTGCGGCTCGATCTCGCCGCCGGAGTCGTCGGTGACGGCCTGCACCACGCCGGAGAACTCGATCTGCAGCCGCCGGGGCAGGTCCAGGTTGTGTTCCTGGCGCATCACGTACG
Organism: Solwaraspora sp. WMMB762; assembly: GCF_049179115.1. Taxonomy (NCBI): domain Bacteria; kingdom Bacillati; phylum Actinomycetota; class Actinomycetes; order Micromonosporales; family Micromonosporaceae; genus Solwaraspora; species Solwaraspora sp. WMMB762. The sequence goes on along the minus strand of NZ_JBMHMD010000001.1, from coordinate 3,945,952 downwards.
CCACCCCGCCCTTGCCGGACTGGGAGTTGACCCGGATCACCGCCTCGTAGGTACGGCCCACGTCACGCGGGTCGATCGGCAGGTACGGCACCCCCCACGAGTGGTCGTCGACCTGGACCCCGGCTGCGTCGGCGTCGACCGCCAGCGCGTCGAAGCCCTTCTTGATGGCATCCTGGTGGGAGCCGGAGAACGCGGTGTAGACCAGGTCCCCGGCGTACGGGTGCCGCTCGTGCACCGGCAGCTGGTTGCAGTACTCGACGGTCCGCTTGATCTCGTCGATCCGGCTGAAATCGATCTGCGGGTCGACACCCTGGCTGAACAGGTTCAGCCCCAGAGTGACCAGGTCGACGTTGCCGGTGCGTTCCCCGTTGCCGAACAGGCAGCCCTCGATCCGGTCCGCGCCGGCCAGCAGACCCAGCTCGGCGGCGGCCACGGCGGTGCCCCGGTCGTTGTGCGGATGCAGCGACAGCACGACGCTCTCCCGCCGCGGCAGCCGCCGGTGCATCCACTCGATCGAGTCGGCGTACACGTTGGGGGTGGCCATTTCGACGGTCGCCGGCAGGTTGATGATCAGCGGCCGGTCCGGGGTGGGCGCGATCACGTCGATGACCGCACTGCACACCTCCAGCGCGTAGTCCAGCTCGGTGCCGGTGTACGACTCGGGGGAGTACTCGTAGAAGATGTCGGTGTCCGGGGTGTGGATCTCGGCGTACTTCTGGCACAGCCGCGCCCCGGTGGTGGCGATGTCGGTGATCCCGGCCTTGTCCAGGCCGAAGACCACCCGGCGCTGCAGCACCGACGTCGAGTTGTAGAAGTGCACGATGGCCCGCTTCGCGCCGCGCAGCGACTCGAAGGTCCGGTCGATCAGATGCTCCCGGCACTGGGTCAGCACCTGGATCGTGACGTCCTCGGGGATCAGGTCCTGCTCGATCAGCTGCCGGACGAACTCGAAATCGGTCTGGCTGGCCGCCGGGAAGCCGACCTCGATCTCCTTGTAGCCCATCTGCACCAGCAGCTGGAACATCCGGCGTTTGCGGTCCGGCGACATCGGGTCGATCAGCGCCTGGTTGCCGTCACGCAGGTCGACGGCACACCACCGGGGCGGCTGCTCGATGCGGCGGGTTGGCCACTGCCGGTCGGGTACGTCGACGGCGAACTGCTGGTGGTAGGGCAGGTAACGCTGGTACGCCATCCGGCTCGGCTGCTGCCGGGCGATCGGATCGGTGGTGGGCTGGTCGGTGGCGACCGGATCGGTGGTGGGCTGGACGTCGGCGGACTGCCGTGCTGGGCCGGCGGTTGGCTGTGCCATGGTGCGATCTCCTGGTCTGAGGAAGGTCCCGCGCTGTCGGGTCCGTCGGCCGGCGCCGGCACCTCGGCCCGGGGCGGCCGGCAGGTCCCGGCGGCGAGCCGGTGACGGTGGCTGCGTCGGTCGCGGTGGCCGGGTCGGTCGCGGTGGCCGGGTCGGTACGGCGAAGGCAGCGGCCCGGTTCGGTCAGCTGGGCGGCGCGCTCGCACAGGTGCGGCGAACGGTGCCGGAGCGGCTGGACAGCGTGGGCGCGGATGGGGTCAAGGCGGCGCGGGTCAACTCCGCGACGAGGTGCCGGCCTCGGGGGCCTCGTCGCGGCAGCGAAGGAGGAGCGCCTGCCACATGACGGCTCTCACCCTACGTGGTGATCGCGGGTTGGCAAAGCCCGGCCGGAAATCTCAGCCGGTGCCGGTCGTGGATCCGCTGCTCGTCGGCGGGGTGCCGGCCGAGCCCGGCGGCACCCCGGTGGTCACCGGGCCCGGCAGCGTGACCGACGGCGGGGCCGCGCCCGGCTGGCCCGCCAACAGCAGCGTCCCGAGCTCCAGCCGTGCGCCGGTGAGGGTGCCGTCCGGGCGGTAGCAGTAGATGCCCACGTCCAGCGGAGGCTGCAACGAGGTGGTGGTCGACTCCACGGAGAAGCAGGTGCCGTCGGCGCCGTCGAGTGGTTCGGTCACCGACACCGCCAGCGGGGCCCGCCGGTCGGCCAGCACCGCCCGCCAGTCGGCGAACAGGTGGTGCAGTCGAGGGTCGAGCGCCGGATCGACCACTGCGTCCGGGTCGCCCAGCCGGACACAGTACGGCGTCACCGGGTTGGCGGCCGACGGCAGCGCACACCGGAACAGGCCGTCGGCGTTCTGCGCCATCGCGACATCGCCCGTACCGTCCGTACCGCCCGCGCTACCTGGGGCGCCGCCCGGAATGTCCACCCGCCACCCGCCGTCCTCGGCCAGGGTCACCGCCACCGTCCGGTCCGGCCGACCCGGTGTCTGCAACGTGTAGAACGCCGTCATCCGCAGGTCGCTGGCGGCGGCGGCCGCCGCCGCCAACTGTGCCCGTGGCTCGGCCGGCGGGGCGCTCCCCGGCGCCGACGGCGAGTGCTCGCCGGTCGGCGTGCCCTGCGGCGATGTCACCGGATCGGTCGAATCGCAGCCCAGCAGGGACAACGTGACGAACGCCACGCAAGCCAGCGCGGCAGGCGACTTTCGCGACGCTACGGCACCCCGGGAACGCATCCGCCCATTCTGCGTACCCGGTCGGGTTTTGCGGCCGGGCGGCCCACGGACACGCCGATTTCCGTCGCCGGCCCGCCGACGACCTGCGGCCTTACGGTCCGACGGCGGGCCGTCGGCGTGTCGCGAACCGGGCCGGGCCGAACGACCGGCCGCCCCCGACGGACACGGGCGGTGACCGCACCCGGCCGGATCGTGGGAACGGCTGTCTGCGCGGGCTCCGGACGCCGGTACCCTGATGCCGGCAGGTTGGCAGCAGCTGGAGGGGAGTGGACCGCCGTGGCACTGGTGGTGCAGAAGTACGGCGGGTCCTCGGTCGCCGACGCCGAACGCATCAAGCGGGTCGCCGAGCGGATCGTCGCGGCCCGCAAGTCCGGCGACGACGTCGTGGTGGTCGTCTCCGCGATGGGCGACACCACCGACGAGCTGCTCGACCTCGCCGGGCAGATCAGTCCGCTGCCGCCCGGCCGGGAGCTGGACATGCTGCTCACCTCCGGCGAGCGAATCTCGATGGCGTTGCTCGCCATGGCCATCCACAACCTGGGCTACGAGGCCCGGTCCTACACCGGCTCGCAGGCCGGTGTGCTGACCACCTCGGTGCACGGCCGGGCCCGGATCATCGACGTCACCCCGGGCCGGTTGCAGGGCGCCCTGGACGAGGGCTCGGTGGCGATCGTGGCCGGTTTCCAGGGCGTGTCCCAGGACACCAAGGACATCACCACGCTGGGCCGCGGTGGTTCGGACACCACGGCGGTGGCGCTCGCCGCCGCGCTGCAGGCCGACGTCTGCGAGATCTACACCGACGTCGACGGGGTGTTCACCGCCGACCCCCGGATCGTGTCGAACGCCCGGCACATCAAGCAGATCACCTACGAGGAGATGCTGGAGCTGGCCGCTTGCGGGGCGAAGGTGCTGCACCTGCGCAGCGTCGAGTACGCCCGCCGGGCCGGCCTGCCGATCCACGTCCGCTCGTCGTACTCGACCAACACCGGCACCATGGTGACCGGATCGATGGAGGATCTTTCCGTGGAGCAAGCACTCATCACCGGAGTCGCCCACGACCGGAGCGAGGCGAAGATCACCATCGTCGGCGTTCCCGACGAGCCGGGCGCCGCCGCCCGCATCTTCGAGACGGTGGCCAACGCGGAGACCAACATCGACATGATCGTGCAGAACGTGTCGACCGAGGGCACCGGCCGCACCGACGTCTCCTTCACCCTGCCGAAGGCGGACGGCCCGACCGCGATGGCGGCGCTGGGCAAGGAGCAGGAGCGGATCGCCTTCAAGGGCCTGCTCTACGACGACCACGTCGGCAAGGTGTCGCTGATCGGTGCCGGGATGCGTTCGCACCCGGGCGTGGCCGCCAACTTCTTCGCCGCTCTCGCCGACGCCGGCGTCAACATCGAGATGATCTCCACCTCGGAGATCCGGGTCTCGGTCGTCTGCCGGGACACCGACCTGGACGCGGCGGTACGCGCGGTGCACGCCGCCTTCGACCTCGGCGGTACGGAGGAGGCGGTGGTCTACGCAGGCACCGGCCGGTGAGCCCCGGTGCCTGACGCCAGGGCACGCCAGCTGCCCACCCTCGCGGTGCTCGGTGCGACCGGAGCCGTCGGTGCCGTCATGTGCGAACTGCTCACCTCACGGGCCAACGTCTGGGGCGAGATCCGGTTGCTGGCCTCACCCCGCTCCGCAGGACGGCTGGTGCGCTGCCGGGGCGAGGAGCTGCCGGTGCATCAGGTCAGCCCGGAAGCCTTCGACGAGGTCGATGTCGTCATGGTGGACGTGCCGGACGACGTGTCCCGGCAGTGGACACCGGTCGCCACCGGGCGCGGCGCGACCGTGGTGGACAACTCGGGTGCGTTCCGGATGGACCCCGGCGTACCGCTGGTCGTGCCGGAGATCAACGCCGAGCAGGTACGTCGCCGGCCGCGCCGGATCGTCTCCAACGCCAACTGCACCGTCCTGGCCATGATCGTCGCGATCGCCCCGCTGCACCGCGAGTACGGCCTGCGTGAGCTGGTGCTGGCCAGCTACCAGTCGGTCTCCGGCGCCGGGCGGTTCGGCGTGGACCTGCTGCACAGCCAGCTGACCAGGGCGGCCAGCGACCGTACGCTCGGCTCCCGGCCCGGCGACGTACGCCAGGCGGTGGGTGACGACCTCGGCCCGTTCCCGGCCCCGCTGGCGCTCAACGTGGTGCCGTTCACCGGCGAGCTGGCCGACGCCGGCTGGTCCACCGAGGAGCTGAAACTCCGCGACGAATCCCGCAAGATCCTCGGGCTGCCGGATCTGAAGGTCTCCTCAACCTGTGTGCGGGTGCCGGTGGTGACCGGGCACTCGGTCGCCGTACACGCGGTCTTCGGCAGTGAGGTGACCGCTGACGGCGCCCGCGAGGTGCTGCGCAACGCGCCCGGGGTGATCGTGGTCGACGACCCGGCGAACGCCGAGTTCCCGATGCCGATCGACGCGGTCGGCACCGAGCCGTCCTGGGTCGGCCGGATTCGCCGGTCGGTGGACGACCCCCGGGCCATCGATTTCTTCGTCACCGGCGACAACCTGCGCAAGGGTTCGGCGCTGAACACCATCCAGATCGCCGAACTGATCGCCCGGGACCTCACCAAGCAGCGCTGACGCATCGGGCCGGCCACTGAGGCAGTCGAAAGAGTAAACCCGGCCCACGAAGGGGCCGGGCGGTCTGTCTGAAGTATGGCATGGGGCTACGCGCCGATGTTCGGAGCCGCCTGCGATCACTCTTCGGTGTCGTGGAGGTCCGGTCGGTGCTGCTTGATCCATTGTTCGACGTCATCGGTACGCCAGATCCGGCCGACGGACAACACCGCCACCGGGTCAGGGAACGACTTCGAGTTGGTGATCTGGTAAGCGCGGGTACGCGAGACGCTGAGCATCTCCTGTACCTCCTGGCTCGCCACCAGCCGAAGCTCTCCCACGTAGCCACAGTAGGAGCATGCGAACTGAACACATGTTCTCTGCACAGATGTACTCTTCATGTGACCCCTAAGCATGTAGACTCTTCGCCTGAGTGGTTCCTGACGTTCAAGAGCCGAGGGGGAGGAAGTCGTGGAGCAGCGGAGCAGGCGGGGGCGGGTGGTGCCTCGGCAGGGCGTACTCGTGGAGCCGTGGCAGGTCAGGGCGGTGCAGTTCGAGACGCAGTGGCGTGGGCTTGACCCAGCGGCGGTGTACGCGTACCTGCGCGACGTCGCCGACGAGCTGGACCGGCTCACCCGGCAGGCCGCCGTCGACCGGGCCGAGGCCGACCGGCTACGCGAAGGGCTGCGGCAGTGGCGGCAACGCCACGTCGGCTGCCGGTTCAACGACCCGCCCGCCGGCGTCTACCAATCGGAGCACCTGCGCCAGACTGGCGGCAACGGAGGCCACTGGTGAGCGACGAACCGCGCTGGACCATCCACCTGCCGACCCGGCTCACCAGCATCGAAGCCGCCGCCCGGTTCGCCGCCGCGTTGCGGGACTCGCTGGCCCACCTCGACGTCGTCGACTTCGCCGACACCACGCTGTCGGCCACCGACCGCCCGTCGTTGCGTACCCGGGTATGGGGTGACGTCGACCCCGACCCGGCCGGCGGCGACCTGGTCAGCGACCGCACCGCGCCGGCCGATGACTGACCCCGTCCCCCGCCAGGTCGAGATCGACCACCTGACGGAGCTGGTCGACCGGCACGCGCCGCGCGCCGCGCGCCGACGACTGCGCCTGCGGCGACCCGCTCACCGCCGCCGGTCGGTGCTGGCGGGCCGACGTCGCGCTCACCCGGCTGCATGACCTCGGCGTGCACGTCGCCGCCGTCGACCAGCCGGAGAACGCCGGATGAGCATGCACGTCCCCACCCGCCCGAGCTGGGTCTGCGCCGGCTGCGGGCATGCCTGGCCGTGCCTGGACAGCCGGCGGCAACTCACGATCGAGTACGCCGACGCCCGCGTCTCCCTGTCGGTCTACCTCGCCACCAACCTGATCGAGGCGATGACCGACCTGCCGACCGGGCACGGCGGCGACCTCTACTGGCGATTTCTCGGCTGGCTGTGATGTCGATTTTGCGCCCCGGCGACGAACCGATGCACTACGACGACGGCTCACACCGCTGGATCCCGCCCGACCCCGACTACGACCAGGAGATCTGGGAGAACCAGGTGCGTGAACACCAACACGAGCATCGCGGGCGTCCGGACCCACCCCGCCCCGCTACCGCCTCATCCGGCGATCCGCCGCCAGGTGAGAAACTCGACTGCACCAGCCAGGGCGCTCAGACACGCAGTTGGACATGCGAAGGGCCATGTCGATGTGATCGACATGGCCCTTGACCTGGTCGGGGTGGCCGGATTTGAACCGACGACCTCTTCGTCCCGAACGAAGCGCGCTACCAAACTGCGCCACACCCCGAGGTCCGCTGGGCAATACTAGCCCACCGGCCCGGCAGGGCAAATCCGGTATCCCCGGTGCGCCGCCGACGCCCGGGGCGTCGCGTCACCGGACGCCGGCTGACCTGCGTCAGCGTGCGATCAGGGTCAGCAGGGTGGCCTCCGGCGGACAGGCGAACCGGACCGGTGCGGTCGGATGGGTGCCCAGCCCGGCCGAGACGTGCAGCCACGAGTCGGTGCCCGGCCACCGGTGCAGGCCCTTGGCCATCGACCGGGGCAGGTCGCAGTTGGTGACCAGGGCGCCGACGAACGGCATGCAGACCTGCCCGCCGTGGGTGTGCCCGGCGAGCAGCAGATCGAGCCCGTCGGCGGCCATCTCGTCCAGCACCCGGGGCTCGGGGGAGTGGGTCAGGCCGAGACTCAGGTCGGCCTCCGGCGAAGGCCGGCCGGCGACGGCGGTGTAGTCGTCGCGTTCGATGTGCGGGTCGTCGACGCCGGCCGCGTCGATCAGCCGGCCGCCGGCCTTGAACGACGCCCGGCGGTTGTTCAGATCGTGCCAGCCGGCGCCGACCAGCACCTCGCGCAGCTCCTCGAACGGCAGGTCCGGGCCGGGCCGGTAGTCCCGCTCGGGCAGCAGGTAGCCCAGCGGGTTCTTCCATACCGGGCCGGTGTAGTCGTTGGACCCGAAGACGAACGCGCCGGGCAGGTCCAGCAACGGCTGCAGGGCGCGCAGCGCGCCCGGTACGGCGTCCGGGTGGGCCAGGTTGTCGCCGGTGACCACGACCAGGTCCGGGTCCAGCCCGGCCAGCGCCGCCACCCAGGCCTGTTTGCGTCGCTGGTCGGGCATCATGTGCATGTCCGACAGGTGCAGGATGCGCAGCGGTTCCGCGTCCGGCGCGAGCACCGGCACGTCGAACCGGCGCAGGGTGAACATGTTGCGCTCGATGAGCGAGGCGTACGCCAGGGTGGCGGCGCCGAGTGCTGCGGTGCCGGCGGCGAGCCGGAATACGGTGCGCTTTCGCATGCCGACCAGGGTAGTTTGGCCACTCATGAGCACCGTGAAGGACCGCCTGACCGCTGACATGCGGGCCGCGTTGAAGGCCCGGGACGAGCTGACCACCTCCACCCTGCGGATGGCGCTGGCCGCGATCGGCAACGCCGAGGTCGCTGGCAAGGCCAAGCGGGAGCTCTCCGACGAGGAGGCCCTGGCCGTGTTGACCAAGGAGGCGAAGAAGCGTCGGGAGGCGGCTGCCGCTTTCGCCGACGCCGGCCGGGTCGACCAGGCAGCCAAGGAGCGGGCCGAGGGCGAGGTGCTGGACCGCTACCTGCCGCGTCAGCTGGACGACGCCGCGCTGACCGAGATCGTCAGCCGGGCGCTGGCCGAGGGTGGGTTCACCGGCAAGGCGCAGATGGGCCCGGCCATGAAGGCGGCCCAGGCCGCGGTGGCCGGCCAGGCCGAGGGTGGCCGGGTGGCAGCCGAGGTACGCCGCCAGCTCGGACTGTGAGCGTCGGCTGACGCTGTACGCATGCATGATCCGATGCGCCTCATCTGATACCCGCCCGGCGTGTCGCGTCGATGAGACGCATCTGATCACGAAGTAACGAAAGGGGGCGGGCACCGATGAGGATCGGTGCCCGCCCCCCTTGGTGTTGCGCCTCGTGCCGGTCAGTCGTCCGGGTTGCCGGGGTTGCCGGGACGGCCCGGTCCGTTGCCCGGCCCACCGGGACCGTCATCGTCGTCCGGGCTGGGCTGGGCACCCTGGCCGTTGCTGACCCGGATGATCACCACGCCGCCCTTGATGGTGCGGCCGCTGGGGCTGGTGCCGGCGGCGGTGCCGGCCGGGCAGGTGGAGTCGACCGCACCGGAACGGTCCACCTCGACCTCGAATCCGGCACCGGACAGTCGGGACCGCGCGTTGTCGATCGACTGGCACTGCACGCCCGGGATGGAGCGCTGCTCGCCGCGGACCAGTTTGCCGCTCGGTGCCTTGAACTGCTGCTTCTCCTTGCCCTTCATCGCGTCCCGCAGCGTCTCGTAGACCGCCGGGTTGACGATGTTGTGCGACATGGTGGCGTTGGTGTCGGCCCAGTCCGGGTCGGCCAGCACCCCGGCGACGGCGAGCTGTTTGGTGGTCACCACCATGGTGGCGGTCTTCTCGGCGTCGGTGGTGCCGGTCTTGCCGGCCACCGGGTGCCCGACGATGCTGCGCACGCCGTTGGCGGTGCGGCCCCGGCACCGCGACGTCGACGAGTTGTCGCCGACCGGGCAGCGCGCCGCGTCGATCGCGGCGCGGGCCACCTCGGTGGAGACCACCTGCTTGCACTGCGGCTGGGCGATGTCCAGGCTGTTGCCGTCCTGGTCGCGGATCTCCTTCACCGGGATCGGCTTGCAGTACTTGCCGTCGGCGGCGAGGGTGGCGTACGCGTTCGCCATCTCCAGCGGCGTGGTGCTGGACACGCCGAGGGTGAAGGCGCCCCACTGGTTGGCACCCTCCGGATCGGCGGCGAACCGGGCGTCGTTGGAGGCCCGGAAGGTGATGCCGAGGCGCTGCGCCACATCGACGGCGGAGGCCGCGCCGACCCGCTCCTGCAGCGGCACGAAGTACGTGTTGACCGAGGCGCCGAAGGCGCTCCACATGTTGTGTACGCCGTTCATGCTGGAGCTGGCATTCTTCGGGCAGTACTTGTTGGTGCCCGCGCAGGCGGCCGGGCTGCCCCGTTCGACGATGTACTTCGACTCGTACGGGCTCTTCGCGTTGATCGTGTACTCCAGCGGGTAGCCCTTCTCGAGGGCCGCCACCAGCGGGAAGATCTTGAACGTCGAGCCGAACTGGTAGCCGGTGATGTCACCGCCACCGGTCAGCAACGGGTTCGTGGTGTTCGGGTAGGTGCCCCGGATGCCCTTGTCGGCTTTCTTCGGGTCGCTGGAGAGCTTGTTCTTCGGGTTGTCCGGGTCGTCGAGCTTGTAGTTGCGGTTGACCGCCATGCCGCGCACGTACCCGGTGCCCGGCTCGACCGCCGCCACCATCAGCGCGTGCTTGCTGCCGGTCTTCAGCGCGTCCTCGACGGCGTTCTTCGCCGCGTCCTGCGTCTGCAGGTCGAGGCTGGTGACGATGTGGTAGCCGCCGCTCTTGAGTCGCCGCTCCCGGTCGTAGCTGGTGGCGCCGAACGTCTCCTGCTCCATCCACCAGCGGTAGAAGAAGTCGCAGAAGAAGCCCCAGTGGTTCTTGTTGGCGGCGACGCAGCCGTTCGGCGCGCGCTTGCCGTTGACGACCAGCTCGACGGCCTTGGCCTCGTCGGCTTCCTCCTGGGTGATCGCCCCGGTCTTCACCATGTTGTCGATGACGTAGTTGCGTCGGTCGACGGCCTGCGGGTAGCCGCCCGGCGTGGTCGGGTCGAACGCCGTCGGGGCCTTGACCAGGCCGGCGAGCATGGCGGCCTCGTCGATGGTGAGGTCCGCCGGCTGCTTGCTGAAGTAGACCTGGCTGGCCGCGAAGACGCCGTACGCGCCGTTGCCGAACGGGGCGATGTTGAGGTAGCGCTCCAGCACCTCGTCCTTGGTCATCTCCTTGGTGAGCTGCATCGCGTACTTCATCTCGCGCAGCTTCCGGGCGTTGGTGTCCTCGGTGGCGGCGATCACGTCCTCCGGGTGGGTCGCCGAGTAGGCGATGGCCAGCCGGACGTACTGCATGGTCAGCGTCGAGGCACCCTGGGTGGTCTCGCCGGCGCCCTGGTTGGCGACGAAGGCCCGGGCGACGCCCTTGACGTCGACACCGTTGTGCTCGTAGAAGTTGTGGTCCTCGGCCGCGATGATCGCCGCCCGCATGATCGGTGCGACGTCCTTGATCGGGACGTCGCGGCGGTTCTCGTCGTACATCGCTGCGAGCGTGGTCTTGCCGTCGGCGGCGTACAGGTAGCTGATCTGCGGCGCCCGTTTGACGGTCAGCTCGCTGGGCAGCTTGTCGAAGGTCTCCGCGCCTGCCTTGGCTGCCAGGCCCGACATCGCCACCGCGGGGAACGCGGCAGCAGCGACCACCACGCCGGCCAGCAGCCCGCAGATCAGCAGCGATGCGGCGTTGGTCAGTGGGTTGTGGTCTCGCTTCCGCATCCAGGTCACCCAGTCAGGGTACGTGAGGGACTGAAGAGGTCGCCGTGTGGCGTACCTGTGCATTTCCTGCCGGCTCCGGCCTCGTTGTGCTAAACGCAGAGACCTGTCCGGCGGTTGTGGTCTCCGCCGCCTCCTTTCCCCCGGGAAGGTGTGGGTGGTGGGGTTTCCCCGTTTCCGCCTCGGGTACCCCTGCTCGGCAGAGCGCCCGGGAAGGGTGTTGTGTCCGGATAAGTGGATTTCGTCAATAACGTTGCGTAATCACCCAACTACAGAACATGATGGTCCGGCGAGGATCGCACGGCGGCGTGCTGCGGGGGAAAGCAGCGTCAGCCGCCCGGCTTGCCGACTGACTCCACCGGTTGCAAGCGGAAATTGCTAGGGGGGACGTGGAACGATGGGCATGATCGCTGATTGGCCCAGCCTGGCGGCGTGCCAGAGCGGAGACCCGGACGCGTTGTTCGTGCAGGGCGCTGAGCAGAACGTGGCCAAGCGCATCTGCCGGGGTTGCCCGGTCCGGTACGAGTGCCTGGCCGACGCACTCGACAACCGGATCGAATTCGGGGTCTGGGGCGGCATGACCGAGCGGGAACGGCGGGCTCTGCTGCGCCGGCACCCGCAGGTGGCGAGCTGGCGCAAAATGTTCGAAGCAGCCATGCGGGACCGCGAAAAGGTGCTCGTCGCCACCAAGTGATCCGCTGAACCGGGAAGCTGTGCGGGACCAGAGGGAGCCGCGCGGGGTCAGGCTCAGCCGGCGACCGCGTGACCGATCGTCCGTAGCCCGTCGATGTCGTGCACGTCGGCGGGCCGCGCGCGGACGGTCGCTACCGGTACCTGCGGGAACGCGTCGGTGAACATCGCCGCCACCCGGCGCTCCCGCGCCGACTGCTGTGCCACCGCGGCGTGCACCCGCAGCACCTCGGCCGTCGCCGGATGCCCGCCGTCGCGGTCCAGCTCCCGCGCGGCGGTCAGGCTCCGCTCGGCGGACAACCCGGGTACGGCCGGCTCGTGCACCCGGTTGAGCACCAGCCCGGCCAGCGGCATCCGCTCCGCGCCGAGCCGACCGGCGAAGTACGCCGCCTCCCGTACCGCGTCCGGCTCCGGCGCCGCGACCAGCAGGAACGCCGTCTCGTCGGCTTGCAGGACCCGGTACGTCTGCTCGGCCCGCTGCCGGAAACCGCCGAACATCGAGTCCAGCGCCGCCACGAAACCGGACAGGTCACTGAGCAACTGGGCACCGAGGATCTTCTGCACCGCCCGGGAGAACACCCCGAACGACGCGGTCACCAGGCTGAACATGCTCCGACCGCCGGCCCGGGCCGGTGCCAGCAGCAGCCGGAGCATCCGGCCGTCCAGAAAGCGCGCCAACCGGGCCGGCGCGTCCAGGAAATCCAGCGCGGACCGCGACGGCGGCGTGTCGACCACGATCAGATCCCACTCGCCACCGGCGTGCAGCTGGCCCAGCTTCTCCATCGCCATGTACTCCTGCGTACCGGCGAAGGTTGAGCTCATGGCCTGGTAGAACGGGTTCGCGAAGATCTCGGCGGCCTTGTCCGTGTCGGTGTGCGCGAGCACCACCTCGTCGAAGGTGCGCTTCATGTCCAGCATCATGGCGTGCAACTCGCCGCCGCTGGCCTCCACCTCGATGCCCTTGACCTGTCGGGGAGTGTTGTCCAGCTCGGTCAGGCCCAGTGACTGCGCCAGCCGGCGGGCCGGGTCGATGGTGAGCACCACGGTGCGCCGGCCGTGCCGCTCGGCGGCGCGCAGCGCCAGGGCCGCCGCGGTCGTCGTCTTGCCCACCCCACCGGCACCGCAGCAGACCACGATCCGTACGCCCGGATCCGCCAGGATCCGGTCGACGTCCAGCGGTGGCGCTGCGTGATCAGGAGGCACCTGTCGAGCGTATCGGGGTCGGCCCAGGATTCGCCGATCAAGTCGCTGTGAGGTCGCTTCCAGCAGCTGGCCCGGTGCCGGTCAGCAACGCTGCGGCCAGCGTGTCCAGGCCCTCGCGGGTGACCCCGTCCGGCAGCAGCGGCAGCCGGACGATCGGCCGGCCCAACTCGACCAGGTCGGTCAGCAGCGAGTCCTCCAGCGCGCGGCGGGTGAGGTGCTCCTGTGCCTCGGCCCGCAGGCCGGTCACCGTCTCCCGGTCGGTCGGCAGCCCGGCTGCGGCCAGCCCACGCCGCAGCTGCGTCTGGCCGACCGGCCCGTCGGCGAGCAACGGCGGCCGGGCCGAGTTGACGATCACATTGCCCACCGGGATGCCCAGCGCCGTCAGGTCGCCGACCGCGTCGAGGGTCTCCTGCACCGGCATCTCCTCCAACAGGGTCACCACGTGCACCGCCGTGATCGGCGAGCGCAGCAGTACCGCGACGCCCTCGCTCTGGGTCTTGATCGGGCCGACCTTGGCCAGCCGGGCAGCCTCGGCGGTCACGTTCAGGAACCGGCCGATCCGCCCGGTGGGCGGTGCGTCGAGCACCACCGCGTCGTAGACCCGCCGCCGGTCCACCATCCTGGTGGTGGCCTCCTTCACCTTGCCGGTGAGCAGGACGTCGCGTAGCCCGGGAGCGATGGTGGTGGCGAAGTCGATGGCACCCAGGCGCCGCAGCGCCCGCCCGGCCGCGCCCAGCTTGTAGAACATGTCGAGGTACTCCAGCAGCGCCTCCTCCGGGTCCACCGCCAGGGCGCGGACCTCGCCTCCGGCGGCCGAGGCGGTGATCCGGCGCTCCTGGTACGGCAGCGGCCCGATGTCGAACAGCTGTGCGATGCCCTGGCGGCCCTCCACCTCGGCGAGCAGGGTGCGCTTGCCCGAGCCGGCCAGGGCGAGCGCCAACGCGGCGGCGACACTGGTCTTGCCGGTCCCGCCCTTGCCGGTCACCACATGCAACCGGGACGGCCAGCCGGGTACGGCGGCGACAGGTGACTGCTCGGTGACCCCCACGTCCAACCAGACTAGTGCGCGGCGCGGCTCAGTTGACGTCGCAGACGAACCAGCCGGACTTCTGCACCACCACGAAGCTGAGATCCTGCTCCGCGCTGCGCTCGTCCTCGGTGATCATGCGCACGGTGACCGAGACGACGGCCCGCTCCTCGTCCTGCTCGTCGACGGTCGGCACGTTCCACTCGAACTGCGGGTTGCGGTACGTCGACGAGTAGCCCTCGATCTCCTCCACCTTCTCGATCAGCGCGGACTCGTCCCGGGCCTCCCGGCAGACCAGGTCGGCCGCGGCCGTGACGTCCCGGTCGGTGTACACGGCGTGGAGAAACTCGTCCACGGCGGCGACCGGTTCGGCCGCGCCGCTACCTGTCTCCAGATTGTTGATCACCAGGAACGCCGCGATGCCACCACCACCGCAGAGCAGCAGCACCACACCGAGCACCACCGAGGTGATAAGCAGGCCGCGTCGGCGGCCGGCGGCGGGCGCTGCCGGTGAGCCGGGAGCCGGCGGTACGGGCTGGCCGGGGGGTAACGGCTGTCCCGGTGACACCGGCTGGCCGGGCGGCGGCGGCGCGGGCTGCCCTGGTGGCGGCGCGGGCTGCCCCGGCGGCGGCGGGAACGGCGGGCCACCCGGTGCCGCCGCGAACGGTGCGCCGGCCGGCGGCGGAGCGTACGGCGACCGGTCCGGCGGCGGAGCGAACGGTGCAGCGGTGGGACGCTGCCAGGGCGGCGGCGGGATCGACTGCCCCGGCCCTGTCGGCTGCGCCCCTGTCGGCTGCGCCCCTGTCGGCTGCGCCTCGGTCGGCTGTGCGTCCGGCGCCGGTGGCTGTGCGTCCGGTGGCTGTGCCTCGCCACTGGGCGGTTGCGTCATCCTCATCCTCAGGTTTCAGGTCTCGTCGTCGGCGGACAGTAGCCGCCGCCAGACGGTCAGGGTATCTGGCCGACGCACCCGGCTCACCGTCCCGGCCGTGGCCGTAGGCTGTGGCGGTTGGCGAATCAGAGCTAGGAGCCGTAACGAGATGCAGAAGTGGGAGTACGTCACCGTGCCGCTGCTGGTGCATGCCACCAAGCAGATCCTCGACAACTGGGGTGAGGACGGCTGGGAACTGGTCACCGTGATTCCCGGTCCCAACCCGGACCAGCTGGTGGCGTACCTGAAGCGGCCGAAGTCGTGACCGTCGGCCCGCACGCCCGCCTCACCGAACTGGGGCTGAGCCTGCCGACCGTGGTCCCGCCGGTGGCCGCCTACGTTCCGGCGGTCCGCTCCGGTCAGCACGTCTACGTCTCCGGCCAGCTGCCGATGGCCGACGGAGCACTGCTCGCCGTCGGCAAGGTCGGCGCCGAGGTGACCCCCGAACAGGGCAGGGAACTTGCCGGTCGGTGTGCACTGAACGCGCTCGCCGCGATCGACGCCCTGGTCGGTCTGGACGCCGTGACCCGGATCGTCAAGGTCACCGGGTTCGTCGCCTCGGCCGCCGGGTTCACCGGCCAGCCCGCCGTGATCAACGGCGCATCCGAGCTGTTCGGCGAGGTCTTCGGCGACGCCGGCCGGCACGCCCGCAGCGCCGTCGGGGTGGCCGAGCTTCCGCTCGGCGCGCCGGTCGAGGTGGAGGTCGTCGTCGAGGTCTCCTGACCGGTCCGTGTCGGCCGAGCGCAGGCCGGCACCCGAGCGGGCTGAAGAAGTCTCGGCGAAGTCACCGCGCGGCCGTACCATCGCAGCCATGACCGCGCACGTCACCACCCCTGCCGCGGCCCTGGCCAGTGATCTGCCGGGCTGGGCGACCCTGGTGCGGGCACCCAATCCCGGGCCGATGACGCTGGACGGCACCAACACCTGGGTGCTGCGTCGGCCGGGCGAGCGGTACGGCGTTCTCGTCGACCCGGGTCCGGCCGACGCCGGCCACCTCGACCGGCTGGCGGCGCACGGCCCGTACTCGATGATCCTGGTGACCCACGGGCACCCGGACCACGTCGAGGCGGTGCCTGCGGCCGCCGAGCGGTTCCAGGCCCCGGTCCGCGGCCCGGCCGCCGACGAACGGGGCGAGGCCGCCGACCGCGACGGGGAAGCCCTCGACCGGCGGGCGGCGGAGCCGGCCCGGCTCGGCGACGGGACCGTGCTGGACGTCGCCGGGCTGACCGTCACCGTGCTGGCCACCCCCGGCCACACCGCCGACTCGGCCTGCTTCCTGGTCGCCGGGCCGGACGGGCGGCAGGCCGTGCTGACCGGTGACACCATCCTCGGCCGGGGCACCACCGTGGTCGCCTGGCCCGACGGCGACCTCGGCGACTACCTGGCCAGCCTGCGACGACTCGCGGCGTACGACCAGGTCACGGCGCTGCCGGGGCACGGCCCGGCGCTGACCGACTGCGCCGCCGCCGCCCGGTTCTACCTGGCCCACCGGCAGGCCCGGCTGGACCAGGTCCGCCAGGTGGTGGCCCGGGGCGTGACCGAACCGGCGGCCGTCGTCGCCGAGGTTTACGCCAGCGTCGACCGGGCGCTGTGGCCGGCCGCCGAGTGGTCGGTCCGGGCGCAGCTCGCCTACCTGGGCGCCTCGACCGACGACACGGGCGGTGACCGGGAATCGACACCGGGGCGGACCGGGTTGGACCGCCAGTGACCTGCCCGGTGTGCGGAACCGTCGCGGTACCCGGCGCGCGGTTCTGCCACAACTGTGGCGGCGCGCTGCCGGCCGCCGCCTTCCTGCCGGCCGCCGAGCGCCGGGTGGTCACCGTACTCTTCGGTGATTTGTCCGACTTCACCTCCTGGTCGGAGGATCTCGACCCGGAACGGGTTGGTGCCGTCACCGACCGGGTGCTCGCCGCCCTGGCCGGGGCGGTCAAGACGTTCGGCGGGCATGTCGACAAGCTGACCGGCGACGGGATCATGGCGGTCTTCGGCGCCCCGGTCGCCCACGAGGACGACGCCGAGCGTGCGGTACGGGCCGCGCTCAGCATGCAGCGTGCGGTGCGCCGGGTGCTCGACGACGAGCGCGGCGGCGGCGCGCCGCTCGGCCTGCGGGTCGGCCTGAACACCGGTGACGTGGTCGCCGGCATCCAGGCGGCCATCGAGTACACGGTGATCGGTGACACGGTCAACACCGCCGCGCGGCTCGCCGACGCTGCGGCGGTCGGCGCGGTGTACGCCGGGGCCGGCACCGTCACCGGCACCCGGCACGTCGCCGCCTGGCGGCAGCTGCGCCCGCTGCGGCTCAAAGGCAAACGCGCCCCGGTCGAGGCGTACGAGCTGCTCGGTCTGCACGACGCGCCCGGCACCCGGTCGGGCATCGGCGACCAGGCCCCGTTCGTCGGGCGGGAGGCCGAGATCGGCCGGCTGGCCGGCCGGCTCACCGAGGTGATCGACCACGGCGACCCGCGGGTGCTGGTGCTCACCGCGGAGGCCGGCATCGGCAAGTCCCGGTTCGCCGTCGAGGTCGAGCGGTACGCCGCCGGCTACGACGTCGGCACCGGGCGGTACGCGGCGCCCACCGGCGCGCGGGTGCTCTCGGTCCGCTGCGCCGCCTTCGGCGAGCGGCGTCGGCTGGCCCCGCTGGCCGACCTGGTACGGATCGCGGCCGGGCTGCCCCGGGACAGCTCCACCGCGGTCACCCGCCCGGTCGTCGAGGAACGGCTGCGCCGCCTCGGGCAACGACTGGCCCGGGTCCGTCCGGAGCCGCCGCCGCTCTCCGTCGACCTGCTGCTGACCCTGCTCGGGTACGCGGATCCACCGGCCGCCGCGCACCCGTCGTCGGGCCCGGCCGACCTGACCACGGACGCTCCGGTACTCGACGCCGAGGCGATCCCGAGCGCGGTGGCCGACCTGCTCAGCGCCCTGGCCCGGGAGGCGCCGCTGCTGATCGTGGTCGACGACCTGCACGACGCCCTGCCGGACACCGTCGAGGTGCTCGGCGAGACGTTGTCCCGACTCACCGGTCCGGTGCTGGTGCTGCTGCTCGGCCGACCCGAGCTGGTGCGTACCGCCGGGGTGCTGACCGGGGTGGCCGACGCCGAAGTGCACCCGTTGCCGCCGCTGCGCGGCGCCGACGCGGCCCGGCTGCTCACCTCGTACCTCGGCGGTGGGCGGCTGCCGCAACCGGACGTGGACCGGCTGCTGGCCACCGCCCAGGGCAACCCGTTCTACCTGGCCGAGCTGGTCACCCTGCTGATCGAGCGGGGCGCGCTGACCCGGACCGGTCCGTCGGCCGACGCCGCCGGCGGCGACAGCGCGGACTGGCGGCTGGCACCCGGGTCGCTGAGCAGCCGGCTGCTCTCCCGGGACCTGGCCGCGGTGCTGGCCGCCCGGATCGACGCGTTGCCGGCCGACGCCCGGTCGGTGCTGCGTGACGCCGCGGTGGTCGGCGACGTGGTGCCGGACGGCACCCTGGAGTCGTTGCGGGACCGGCGGGACGGTCGGCCGGCGGCGGTGGTGGCGGTCGAGCTCGACCGGGCCGTCGAAGAGTTGCTGCAGCGCCGCATGCTGCACCGCACCCGGGTCGGCTTCGCCTTCCCGACCCCGCTGATGCGGGAGGCCGCCTATGCCGGGATCGGCAAGGCCGACCTGGCGGAACGGCACGCGTGCCTGGCCCGGTGGGCGGCCGGGGCCGACGCGCCGGCGGCGGTCGGCACCGGCCCGGCGAGCGGTGGGCCGGGCGGGATGAGCCCGGCGCTGCGGGACGTGTTCGTCGCCGATCACGTCGAACGGGCGGTCGGCCTGGCCGAGGCGGTCGGGCTGCGCCCGGACTCGGCGGCCCGTGCCGTCGGGCCGCTGGGAGTCGCGGCGCTGGGCCGGGCGGCCCGACGGTCGATCGCGGTCGGTGAACCGGAGTTGGCCGTGGAGTACGCCGAGCGGGCGTCCGCGCTCGGCGGGGACGCGGTGCCGAAGGCCGACCGGCTGGTCTACGCCCGGGCGCTGCTGCAGACCGGGCGGCCGGCCGAGGCGCTGGCCACCGCCGAGAAGGTGCTCGCCAACGCCGGTGAGGATGCCGCGGCCCGGGCCGGTGCCCTGCTGGTGTCCGGTCGGGCCCACCGGGCGGTGGGCGACGCCGCCCGTGCGGTGGCGGTGTGGCGTGAGGCGTTGCAGGTGGCCACCGACGTAGGGCTGCCCGCCGAGCGGGCGGAGGCGATGCGCCGACTCGGGATGGCCGACTTCCTGGCCGGCCGACTCAGCCGGGCGAGCAGCCGGTTCGCTGCGGCGTACCAGGTGAACCTGGCAGCTGGCGACCGGCGTGGGCAGGCCTGGTCGTTGCAGAGCCTGGCGTGGGTGACCACGATGCGCGGCGACTTCGCCGGCGCCGACGCGGTGCTGAACCGAGCGGCGCGGCTGTTCGTCGAGCTGGACGACCCGGTGGGGCGGGCCTGGCTGCGGGGCACCACCGCGTTCGCCCGGCTGCTCTCCGGCCGGTTGGCCGACGCCCGCCGGTTGGCCCGGGTGTTCCTGCCGTTCGGCGAGCGGGTGGGGGAGGCGTGGGCGGTCGGCACGCTGCGGGCGGTCGAGGCGTTCGCCGCGGCCGAGTTGGGTGAGTTGGCCGAGGCGGACCAGTCGGCGCGGCGCGCGTACCGGGATTTCGACAGCGCGGCCGACGACTGGGGTCGGGGCTTCGCGTTGCTGGCGCGGGGGGTGGTGGCGCGCGGGCTCGGCCAGTGGGAACACGCCGCCGATCTGCTCTCCGACGCGCTGGCCCAGGGGGAGCGGATCGATCACCCATTGCTGATCGGAATGGCCGGGACGCTGCGCGGCTTCGTCGCCCTGGAGTGCGGTGACGTGGCCGGTGCCGAGCGGTTGGCGCAGTCGGTGCTGACGTCGGTCGAGCCGCACAACCCGTTGGCCGCCGTCCAGGTGGCGCCACGGGTGCTGCTCGCCTCGGCGCGGCTGGCGGCGGGTGACCCACCGACCGCGGTCGGGCTGCTGGCACCGGTCGCGACCGCCATGGACAGCCCGGCGGTGTTGTTCTCCCGACGACAGACGTTGGCCCGGTACGCGGCGGCGTTGCTCGCCGACGGGCAGCCGGGGACGGCGCTGCACTGGGCCCGGCGGGCGCTGGACGCGCCGGCGGAGGACGTCCGCAGCCAGGTCGCCGGGTTCGGTGTGCTGGCCACCGTGCTGGCCGCCAACGGCGAGCGGGTGGCGGCGCGGCAGGCAGCCGACCGGGCGGTCGGTCTCGCGTACGGCACCGAGCAGGTCAGCGAGCGGGCCGCCGCCGACGCGATCAGGTCTGCTGTGGATGACAGTGGCCTGGTCGGTGGGGTGGATCATGGCGGACCCGGGGATGCCGGCCGGGCGGCGCGCTCGCTAGCCTGACCCCCACGGTGCTCCACCGTGGGCGCACTGTGGCCGGAGGAACCCGATGAAGCTGCCCCGTTCGGTATCCGGGTGGACCGTCGCCGTGTTCGGGGCGATGGCCCTGCTGCTGGGCGCGGTCGGCCTGGCTCAGCCCGACGTCCTGCTCGTACTGCTCGGCTTCGACACGCTGCCCACCGGGGAGCGGGCGGCCGGCGACTACACCCGTACGTTCATGGCGGCGTCGTCGATGGCCTCGTTCAACATGGGCGTCTACTACCTGCTGGCGGCGGTCACCGACTGGCGGCCGTTCTTTCTGTTCTCGGTGATCTTTCGACTGGTCACCACGGTGGTCTTCACCGTGGTCGTGGCAGCCGAGGTGGCTCCGGTGCGGTTCGTCGGGGTGGCGGCCTGGGAAGGGCTGGGCGCGGTGGTGACCGGGGTGGCGTTGCTGACCGAACGTCGCCGCCGGGTGGGCGTACCGTCGCCCGGCACCGGCCGGTCGGCTGGCGACGGCTGACCCGGGGGCCCGGGGTCGCCCCGGCTGTCCGGGGTCTTGGGTACCGTTTACCGTGTGAACGACAGACTGCCGAGCGCGCTGCCGTTCCCCACAGTGCCTGGACTGTCAGATTTGTCGGTCTTTGCCAGAGGCGGCTACGCCACCGTCTACCGTGCGGTCCAGGAGTCGGTCGGCCGGGAGGTCGCCGTCAAGGTGGAGAACCGGGCTCTGGACAACGAGCGGGACCAGCGCCGGTTCATGCGGGAGGCGCGTGCCGCCGGGCGGATGTCGTCCCATCCGCACGTGGTGGACCTCTTCGACGTCGGCGTCACCGGGGATCTCCATCCGTACCTGATCATGGAGATGTGCGACGGCTCGTACGCCGACCGGATGCGCACCTCCCCGCTGGACGCCTTCGAGGCACGTGACGTCGGGGTCAAGATCGCTGACGCGCTCGCCGACGCCCACCATCTCGGCGTCCTGCACCGCGACGTCAAACCGGCCAACATCCTCTACTCCCGGTTCAACGAGCCGGCCCTGGCCGACTTCGGCCTGGCCGTGCTGGTCGAGCACCGCGATGCCTCGGTCACCCTGGAGGTGCTGACCCCGGCGTACGCGCCACCCGAGTCGTTCCAGCACCGTCCGCCGTCGGCCGCCGCCGACGTCTACGCGCTCTGCGCCACCCTGTACGCCATCATGCGCGGCAAGCCGCCCCGCTGGGACGACGAGCGCAACCCGAGCCTGGTGGCCCTCCTGGAGATGTTCGACCGGCCGCTGCCGGACCTGCCCGGGGTCAATCCGGCGCTCACCGACGTACTACGCCAGGGAATGGCGAACGATCCCGCCGCCCGACCTCCGGCGGTCGTGCTGCGGGACATGCTGGCGGCGGTGCCGCTCGGTCAGCACTGGAGCCCGGCCGCCCCGCACCGGCCGCCGTTCTCGATCGCCCCGGTCTCCGGCGGGCCACCGACCGGGTCGAACAGCTGGGCCGACCCGACGACCCCGGTGCCGTCCCGGCCGGAGCGCAACGCGTCCTGGAGCGTCCCGGTGCCGCCCCCGCCGGAGCCGGGCCAGGTGCCCGGGCAACGCCCCGGCCCGCCGCCGTCGGCTGCCGGCCCGTCTGCTGCCAACCCGTCGGCTGCCGGCCCGCCGGCCGGCCGACCGGGCACCTCGCCCGACAACGCCGTCCGTTCCTGGCTGCGGACCCTTGCCGGCGGGCTCGGCCTGCTGGTGCTGCTCGCGATGACCAGCCTGGGCACCTGGATCGTGGCCAAGGGCTCCGGTCCCGCCACGTTTCCCCCGATCACCGGAGCCGACCAGCGGACGACCGGTGCGGTGGCCAGTGAGAGCCCTGCCAGCGACCCCACCGGCGGCGGTCCGGCGGGCGCGGCGCTGCCGAACTGCCACCTGACGCTGCGACCGGAGCTGCGCTGTCCGGACGATCTCGAATGCTTCAACGGCCGGGTGTCGAACTCTCCGCGTACCCTGACCGCGACCGCCTGCACCGGCCGGCACACCTGGGAGACGTTCGCGGTCGGTGAGCTGCCGACCCGGTTGCGGGCTGCGGACCATGCCGCGATCCGGTCCGACCCGGCCGTCGTCGAGGCCTGCGGGGCGGAGAGCTTCCGGCTGTTCACCCTGCGGATGGACGCCAACGACTGGCAGTACGCAGTGCTGCTGCCGGAACCGGCGGACCTCGCCGCCGGTGACCACCAGTACCGGTGCCTGGCGGGCAAGGGGCCCGGTCAACTGTTCGGCCCGACCCTGGCCGCCCGGTAACCGGCATTTGGTGCAAGTCTCGGCTGTCCGAGTATCCGGGTGGTTAGCCTGACCTGGCAGTTGCGCAACCGCCGAGCGGCCGAGGTGACCGATGGAGCAGCCGGAACCGGGGCAGCCGACCCGGCTCAGCCGGTGTCTCGTGACCGGTGCCAGCCTGGCCGCCGTCGCCACCCTGATCATGGTCGCCTTCACCTGGCCGGCGGTCTACGCCGAGCCGCGCGGCGTACCCGTCGGTCTGGTGGCCGCGCAGCCGGAGTCGACGACGATCGTCGCGGCGCTGGAGCAGGTTCGGCCGCACGAGTTCACCGTCCGTCGGTACGCCGACCGCGACGCGGCGGTGCAGGGCATCCGACACCGCGAGGTGTACGGCGCCGTGGTGGTCGACGGCGGCCCGGAACTGCTGGTCGCCTCCGGCGCCAGCCCCATCGCCAGTCAGTTGATCGGCGCGCTTACCGGCGTGCTGAACCCGGCCGGGCAGACCACGGCCGACCGGCCACCGGTCACCGATGTCGTTCCGCTCTCCCCGCACGACGAGCGGGGTGCCGGACTCAGCGCCTTCTTCTTTCCGCTGCTGCTCGGTGGTCTCAAGGGCGGCATCTTCATCGCGATCGGCATCCAGGGCACCGCTCGACGGTTGCTCACCCTGGCCGTTCTCACCGTGATCGCCGGTACGGCGGTCGCGGTGGTCGGTCAGTACGCGTTCCGGATCCTGAGCGGATCCTTTCCGCTCAACGCGGTCGCGAGCGGGTTGACCGTGGCGGCCATCGCGGCAACGGTGGTCGGCCTGCGTAACCTGTTCGGGTTGCACGGCGTCGGCGTCGGCACCGTGCTGATCATGCTGGTCGGCAGCCCGATCTCCGCGGCCACACTGCCGGTCGAATTCCTGCCCCGGCCATGGGGCACCATCGGCCAGTTCTTTCCACCCGGGGCGTCCGTCTCGTTGATTCGCGGCATCTCGTATTTTCCGGACGCCCCGACCCTGCCGCAGTGGTCGGTGCTCTGTGCCTGGACGCTGGCCGGCTGCCTGCTGGCGCTGCTGACCCGCAACCGCCCGTCGGCCCGGACCCGGTCGACGACTCCGCCCAGCACGAAGATCGCCTGATCCCGCCCAGCACGAAGATCGCCTGATCCCGCCCAGCACGAAGATCGCCTGATCCCGCCCGGTACGGAGATCACCTGTTGCCGCGCGGCGCAACTCAGCGGTGTCAGGTATTGCCGGGAGCCACTACATTGAGCGGAGCCGGCAATGTGGACGGCTGCCCGACACGCAATCGATCCTGACTGCCGCAGTCGTGAGGTTGCCATGACTGAGAAATCCACCAGGTTCCGCACATATGTCGACCACCGCACCAGGCAGACGATGACCACGCTGGCGGTCGCCGCCACGATGGTCCTGGTCGCTCTCGTCGCCTGTGAGGACAACCAGCCGCCGGACCGGCCGACCGTACGTGACCTCCGGGAGGCCTCGACGATCAGCGAGCGGACCGAGTTGCGTATCGGCGTCAATGTTGATTTGCCGCTGATGTCGTACCGGCGGAACAACGCGTACCACGGGTTCGACATCGAGATCGCCCGCTACATCGCCGACTCCCTCGGCTTCGGCGACAAGAGCATCAGGTGGGTGCCGCTGGACACCGAGGACCGGATCGAGAAGCTGCGCAGCGGCGAGGTCGACATCGTCGTCGCCAGCTTCTCCATCACCGAGGAACGTGAGAAGCGGGTCGGGTTCGCCGGTCCCTACCTGATCACCACACCCGAGGTGCTCGTCGCCACCGAGTACGTCGACGAGATCACCACGATCACCGATCTGAACAGGGAGGAGTACACCGTCTGCGTCGCCGGCGGCTCCACCACCGAGATGATGCTCAGGGAACGCGGGATCCCGCACCAGCAGGCCGACAACCCGGCCGCCTGCCGGGACGGCATCCTCGCAGGCGACTTCCAGGCGATGGTCTCCGACGAGACCATCCTCGCCGGACTCCGTTCGGAGAACCCCGACGAACTCGCCATCGTCGACATGCCGTTCGGCGTCGAGGAGGAGTTGGGCATCGGCGTGCCCGTCGAGGATGAGAACCTCCGTGACCTGGTCCGCTACTTCCTGGACAAGAGCTACCAGCGGGACCAACGGGACGAGGCGAACGCCTGGGAGACGGCGTACAACAACCATCTGGGCCAGTGGCTCGGCGAGGCCAGTCAGCCACGGCCGGACGGCGCGCCCGACCTGGTGGACCACGACGACAAGAACCGGCGGTGACCGCCGCAGAGCGCCCGGTCGACGAGGCGGACCGGCGGAACCGGGCGGCGCAGCAGTTCTGGAGCGTGGTGGTCGGTGCCCCGGCGATCATCTCGGTGCTCCGGCTGGTCGTCGAGGCCGGCGGCGAGCTGCAGACCACCCTGCTGCTGGCCGCCAACGTCAACCCGGTCAACCTGGTCGCCGCCTTCGTCAGCACCGCGAGCCGGGTGGTCTCCGGTGCGATGGTGGCCCTCTTTGCGATCAGCGCGGTGCTGACCGTAAGCGTCGACAACGACCAGCGGCGATGGGCGCGTCGAGGACCGCCGCTGCTGGTCCGCTGGATGCGGGTGGTGCCCGTCTGGTTCTTGATCGTCACCCTGCTGGTCGCGCTGGTGACCTGGAAGATCCTCTATCTGCCGCTGCTGCTGCCGGCGATCGCGGCCACCGCCCAGCTGCTCACCCGTACGGTGGACGAGCGCCGCACGGCCGGGGAACCGCCCGGCGGTCGCCGGCCGGCCCGGCTGACCCTGTTCGCCCTGCTGCTGCTCGGCTACTACGGCCTGCTCGCACCGACCCTGGTCGAGGCCGCGACCACCGGCGAGTGGTTCGTGGTGCTGATCCTGGCCGTGCCGCCGCTGCTGGCCCTCGTGGTGACCGGCCCGGTGTTGCCCGGCACGGTGCACCTGCTGGTCGCGTCCGGTCAGCTCACCGTCATGATCGCGCTGGCCTGGACGTCGTACTCGGTGGCCACCGCGCCGGTGTTGCCCAGCACGGTGACCACCGTCGAGGTGCCGGGCGGGGAGACCGAGCACATCCGGGGCAGTGTGATCGCGGTCGACGACGCGAGCGTTGCCATCCTGCAGGAACAGGGCGGTGTCCGGTACGTGCCGACCGATGACGTCGACGCGCAGGTGCTCTGCCCGAGCGAGGCGGATCTGCCGCGCTACCGTCTCTGGGTGCACGGGTTCCATGTCGAGGACTCGCTGCTGCAGGCGTTGGGGCGGGAGGTCCGCCCGGTCACCCCGGTGGACGCGGTCTGCCGGGCGACCGCCTCGGTGCGGTGAGTCAACCGTTGCCCGGTCCGGGGGCGGATCGGTCGGTCTCCGGCGGATCGGTCGGTCTCACACCCGGGCGCGCCGGGCGAGTCGCTCGGGGTCGAGGATGATGATGCTCTTGCCGTCGAGCCGCAGCCAGCCCCGGGAGGCGAAGTCGGCCAGCGCCTTGTTGACCGTCTCCCGGGACGCCCCGACCAGCTGGGCGATCTCCTCCTGGGTGAGATCGTGGGTCACCCGCAGCACCCCACCGTCGCGGGTGCCGAACCGGCCGGCCATCTGCAGCAGGTTCTTGGCGACCCGTCCCGGTACGTCGGTGAAGATCAGGTCGGCGAGGGCGTCGTTGGTCCGGCGCAGCCGTCGGGCAAGCACCCGCAGCAGCTGTTCGGCGATCTCCGGCCGATTGTTCAGCCAGGGCCGCAGCGCCTGCTTGCGCAGCCGGGCGAGGCGGGTGTCGGTGACGGCGGTCGCGGTGGCGGTACGCGGCCCGGGGTCGAACAGCGACAGCTCGCCGACCATGTCCGACGGGCCCATCACGGCGATCAGGTTCTGCCGCCCGTCGGCCGCCCGTCGGCCGACCTTGATCTTGCCGGTGAGCACGATGTACAGGCTGTCACCCGGCTCACCCTCGTTGAAGACGACCTCGCCCTTGCGGGCCTCGATCGTCTCCATCTCCTTGGCGAGTGCCTCCGCGGCCTCCGGGTCCACGCCCTGGAAGATCCCGCTACGAGCCAGCACCTCGTCCATCGCGCACCTCCGCCTGCGCGGCGTCCGTTCCCCGGCACCCCAGCCGTGACCAGCCGCGCGCAGTCAGTCTAGGTGCACTCCGCCCCTGGCCGGATGCGCACCCTCCGAATCTTGATCCAGGAGCGTAACCCAACAGGGTGGATCCGTCGTTAATATGCGGCACCACGCACGCCGACCGGTCACCGCCGTGCGACCGGCGGACGCCGTATCGTCGACCGGTGTCTCCCGACGTCGCCCGACCATGGTTCACCACCCGCACCGAGGACGGTCGGACCCTGCCGTACGCCTGCTGGGCGCTCACCGAGCCGCTGCTGGCCATCAGTTCCGCCCCGCTCGGCGGCGGGATCGGGCTGCGCTGGTGGGTGATCAACGCGACCGTGCCGATGTCGTACCACCGCGACGACCCCGACACCCACCTCGTCGATCTGGCCGAGCAGGCGGACCTGCGCGGACCCGGCGTCGGCCTGCTCACCGGGGTGGACGTGCGTCGGATGGTGACCCGCGACGAGGCCGGCGTGCAGGTGTGGGCGACCGTGGGGCTCGGCACCCCGGTGCTGGCCGCCGCGCCGAGCGCCGCCGGCCCCGCACCGCCGCCGGCCGGGACGATCAACATCGTTGCGGCGCTTCCGGTACGGCTCGGTGAGGCCGCCCTGGTGAACGCGGTCGCCACCATCACCGAGGCGAAGACCCAGGCGCTGGTCGAGCTCGGATTGCGGGCCACCGGCACGGCGACCGACGCGGTGGTGGTGCTCTGCCCGCCCGACGGGCCGGAGCAGCGGTACGGCGGTCCCCGGTCGACGTGGGGCGCGCGGCTCGCCCGGGTGGCGCACGCGGCGGTACGCGGCGGCGCTTCCCGGCATGGTGGCGGGGCGGACTCGCAAAGACGGCAAATCGGACACAGCGACAAACCAGCCGGACGGTTGTCGTCGCCGGCGACCCCCGGCCGGTAGGGTCACGCCAGTGAGTGACGCCCAGCGTGCCGCCCGGGGGCGCCGGCGGCAGGAGCCCGCCGCAGGCCGACCCGTCCTGTCGATCGTCGTGCTGACCGCCGTTCTGCTCGGTGCCGTGCTGATCGGCATCGTCGCGCTCGGCGGGATCGGCCGGTCCGGAACCGAACCGCAGTGGCAGTCGGCTGCCTCGCCGACGGTGGCGTCGCCGACCGCCACCGCGTCGCCGGAGCCGCAGGCGATCTCGATGTCGGCCACCGGCGACATCGTGCTCGGCAACGCCCCCGACCGGCTGCCGCCCGACGGCGGTGCCGGCTTCTTCGACTCGGTGGCCGAGGCCCTCGCCGCCGACCTGGTGATGGGCAACCTGGAGGAGCCGCTGACGGTCGACACCGGCACCGGCAAGTGCGCCCCGGGCGCCGCCCAGTGCCACCAGTTCCGGGCCCCACCCGAGTACGCGGCCCACCTGCGTGACGCCGGGTTCATGCTGCTCAACCAGGCCAACAACCACGGGTACGACTACGGCGAGGCCGGATACCGCAACACCCAGCAGACGCTGGAGGAGCACGGTATGCGGCACACCGGCGCACTCGACCAGATCACCGTGCTGGACGTCGAGGGGGTCAGCGTCGCGGTGGCCGGCTTCTCCTCGTACTCCCCGCCGAACAACAGTCTGATCAACCTGGACGCCGCTGCGGAGGTGGTCCGGCGCGCCGACGAGCAGGCCGACCTGGTCGTCGTGCAGGTCCACATGGGTGCCGAGGGAGCGGAGATGACCCGGGTCACCCCGGGCACGGAGCTGTTCGCCGGAGAGAACCGTGGCGACCCGATGGCCTTCGGCCGGGCGATGATCGACGCCGGGGCGGACCTGATCGTCGGCCACGGCCCGCACGTGCTGCGCGGCATGGAGTTCTACCAGGGCCGGCTGATCGCGTACAGCCTCGGCAACTTCGCCGGTGGCGGCGGCACGTTGAACAACAGCGGCCGGCTGGGTTGGGGCGGGGTGCTGAAGGTGACCCTCGACCCGGACGGCGACTGGGTCGACGGTGAGTTCGTCGCTACCTACATGAACGGCAACGGGCTGCCCGTCGTTGACGAGCAACGCCGCGGGCTCGACCTGGTCCGGGAGCTGAGCGGGTCGGACTTTCCGCAGACCGGCGCCCAGTTCGACGACGACGGCACCATCTCACCACCGTCGGACTGACCCGCCGACGTAGGCTGGCCGGTGTGACACCGCCAGCCCCCCGAGCCGCGACCGCCCCGGCTGCGGCCACCGGAACCGCAGCCACCGGGCCCGTGGCGGTCCGGGCCGTGCGCACCGAGACCGACCTGGGGCGCAAACGTCGTGCCCGGCGGATGGCGCGGCTGCTGGCGCAGATCCATCCGGACGCGCACTGCGAGCTCGACCACGACGGTCCGCTGCAGTTGGCGGTCGCCACCATTCTGTCCGCGCAGTGCACCGACAAGCGGGTCAACGAGGTCACCCCGAAGCTGTTCGCCCGCTACCCGACGGCCGCCGACTACGCCGCCGCCGACCGGGCCGAGCTGGAGGAGCTGATCCGGCCGACCGGCTTCTTCCGCAACAAGGCCGGCTCGCTGATCCGGCTCGGTCAGGCCTTGACCGAGCGGTACGCGGGCGCGGTACCGCGCCGTCTGCCGCAGCTGGTCGAGCTGCCCGGGATCGGCCGCAAGACCGCGAACGTCATCCTCGGTAACGCGTTCGACGTCCCCGGCATCACCGTCGACACGCACTTTCAACGGCTGGTCCGCCGCTGGGCGTGGACCGATGAGTCCGATCCGGTGAAGATCGAACACGCGGTCGGCGCGTTGATCGAGCGCCGGGACTGGACGATGCTGTCCCACCGGGTGATCTTCCACGGCCGACGGGTCTGCCACGCCCGTAGACCGGCCTGCGGCGCGTGTACGCTCGCCCCGCTCTGCCCGGCGTACGGCACCGGTCCGACCGCTTCGGCCGAGGCGGTGAAGCTGCTCAAGGGCCCCCGCGCGAGGGAGCTGGCCGAGCAGGCCGGAATCCCCGCCGACCTGGTGCCGGCGGCGGCCGTCGCCGCCGAGGTGCCATGAGCGCCGGCCGCCCGTCGGGGCCCGGCCGGTGGCTGGGGCTTGGCCGCTGGCTCAGGCCGGGGTCCTGGTTCGCCGCCGCCCTGGTGCCGTTGCTGCTGGTGGCGTCCGGTTGCACCACCGATCCGGGTGCTGCGGCGGGCGACGCTGCCGGAGCGTCCGGACCGGTCCCGTTCGCCGACTGCGCCGGCCTGACCGCGCCGCCCGCTGCGGCGGCCGTCGCCGCGCCGCAACCGTCGACCGGTGGTGCCGCGCCGCAACCGTCGACCGACGTCGGTACGCCGGGCGGCGGCACCCCGCTGCCCGATGTCAGCCTGGCCTGCTTCGCCGACGGGACGGTCATAGACGTCGCGGCGGTACGCGGACCCGCCGTGATCAACTTCTGGGGCTCCTGGTGCCAGCCCTGCCGGGAGGAGCTGCCGGCGCTGCAACGCCTCGCCGACCGTACCGCCGGGCAGCTGCACCTGATCGGCGTCAACACCTACGACGACCGGGATCCCGCCGTCGCCGTCGCCGAGGATCTGGGGCTGCGGTTCCCGAGCCTGGTCGACCGGGACCGGCAGCTGCTGCTGGCGGTCGAGCGGGTCGGCCTGCCGCTGACCCTGTTCGTCGACGGAGACGGCGAGATCCGTCGGACGTACGAGGGCACCGTCGACGACGCCACGCTCGCCGACCTGGTCGAGCGCGAGCTGGGCCTGACGGTGGCCCGGTGACCGACCCACTGTCCTCCGAACCGTTGCCGGCCTGGTGGCAGCCGTTGCTCACCCGGGTACGCTCCGCCCGTACCGCCGATTTCACCCGGGTGGCGACCCCGGCCCGGGGTGGTCGGCCGAGCGCGGTGCTGGTCCTGCTCGGCGAGCATCGGCCGGGTGAGCCCGACGTGCTGCTGCTGCAGCGGGCCGCGACCATGCGCAACCATGCCGGGCAGCCCGCGTTCCCGGGTGGCGCGGCCGATCCGGGCGACCGGGACGCGCGGGCGACCGCGCTGCGGGAAGCCGAGGAGGAGGTCGGGCTGGACCCGGGCAGCGTCACCGTGCTCGCCCAACTGCCCCGGCTGTGGATCCCGGTGAGCGGCTTCGTGGTCACCCCGGTGCTCGGCTGGTGGCATCGGCCACATCCGGTGCATCCCCGACAACCGGAAGAAGTGGCACATGTCACTCGATTGCCGGTCGATGAGCTGGTGGACCCGGACAACCGACTCCAGGTACGCCACCCGAGCGGCTGGGTGTCACCAGCCTTCCAGGTGCGCGGCATGCTGGTCTGGGGATTCACCGCCGGGGTGCTGTCCGCCCTGCTGGACATGGCCGGCTGGGCCGGCGCCTGGCCGACCGGCCGGATCATCGACCTGCCGCCCGAGCCGTCGCCCGGTGGCGATCCGTCGGCCGCCGGTCTGCCCGACACGCTCGGTGACCGGGCCGGCGGCGATGCGGCAACTGTGGACGGCTCCGCCGGCCTGCCGGGCTGACCGCCGGCCGCCACGTCCGTCTGCCGGCCGGGCCGCTCGCCCGGTGCCCGTAGTCTTGACGGGTGTCCGCCGTCGACGTCGTGCTGCTGCTGCTCATGTTGGTATTCGCGATCAGCGGTTACCGCCAGGGATTCCTGATCGGGGTGCTGTCCTTCGCCGGGTTCATCGGCGGCGCACTGGTCGGTCTGCAGCTCGGGCCGCTGCTGGCTGAACAGTTCGTCGACACTGTGGCCCGGGTCGTGGTGTCACTGGTCGCGGTGTTCGGCCTCGCCGTCCTCGGCCAGGCACTGGCCGGCTGGGCCGGCTCCCGGCTGCGGCACGCCATCACCAGCCCGGTGGGGCGCCGAGCCGACGACCTGGGCGGGGCGGCGATCTCGCTGGTGGCGGTGCTGCTCGTGGCCTGGCTGGTCGCGGTGCCACTGGGCTCCTCCGCGATGCCCGGCCTGGCCGGGGCGGTACGCAACAGCGCCCTGCTCAACGGCATCGACCGGGTGATGCCACCGCAGGCGCAGGCGTTGTCCAACGCGCTGCGGGACACCGTCGACACCCGCGGCTTCCCGAACGTCTTCGGCGGGCTCACCCCGACCCGGGTCCGCGAGGTGCCGGCCCCGGACCCGGCGCTGGCCGGTTCCGAGGTGGTGGCGAACGCCCAGCGGTCGGTGGTCAAGGTGCTCGGCTCCGCGCCCCGCTGCTCCCGCCGGATCGAAGGCTCCGGGTTCGTCTACGCCGAGGACCGGGTGATGACCAATGCGCATGTGGTCGCCGGTACGCAGACCGTCGCGGTGGAGGTTCTGGGCGAGCGGCACAACGGCCGAGTGGTGGTCTACGACCCGGAGCGGGACCTGGCGGTCATCTACGTGCCGAACCTGCCGGCTCCGGTGATGCCGTTCGCCGACCGTCCGGCCCCGTCCGGTGCCGACGCGATCGTGCTCGGCTTCCCATTGGACGGGCCGTACGACGCGCAGTCCGCCCGGGTCCGCGACGTCGGACCGATCACCGGCCCGAACATCTATGACGACGGTGAGGTCCTCCGCGAGGTCTACACGATCCGTGCGCTGGTCCGTTCCGGCAATTCCGGAGGCCCGCTGGTCGCGGCCAACGGACTCGTCCTCGGGGTGATCTTCGCGGCGGCGGCGGACGACCCGAACACCGGATTCGCGGTCACCGCCGAGGAGGCGTCGGCGGCGGCGGTTTTGGGAGTACGGAGTACCCGCCGGACCGCCACCGGCGAGTGTGCCTGACGTCGCTGCGGGCAGCCGCCGTCGTCATCCGCATCCGCCGGGCCAGCCAGGTGCCGATTACAGCCGTGACCAGCAGCAGACCACTGCTGAGCAGCCCTTGGCCGCCTTCGCTGCGCTGTCCGCTGATCGGCCCGATCGCCCATCCGGCGCCTTGGTCGCCGGTGTCCTGACCGCCCATCCGGGTCGAGCCGCCGGCCAACGTCGGCGCTGCGGACTCCAGACCGGGAGCCGGGCCGAAGCCGACCACACCCGGGGTCCGGTTGTCGTCGAGCGGATTGCGCGGCACCGCGTCGACCCCGCCGGTCAGCGCGGCTACCGGATCGACCAGGCCGAAGCCGTAGCGGTCGTCCCGGCCCGGCGCGCCCAGGTCACGGGCGGTCTCGATGAGCCGGGTGACCACCGTGCCCGCCGACATCTCCGGGAACCGGGACCGGATCAGTGCCGCGGTCGCGGCCACCAGCGGCGCGGCGAAGCTGGTGCCCTGCACCTGCCAGTAGCCGTCCGGTCGGGCACCGATCAGCCCGGTGGCGGGTGCCGCGAGGACCGTCTCCGGCCCGGTGATCGAACCGGCCCACAGTTGCTCGCCACCCCGGTCCATCCCGGCGACGGCGACGACGCCTGGCTCCCGGGCCGGATACCAGACCCGCGACGTGCCGTTGGCCGAAACGTTGCCGGTGCAGGCGACCACGACGACGTCGCTGGCGAACGCGTAGTCCAGCGCGGCGGCCAGCGCCGGGCTGTCGCCGCTGCCGCCCAGCGACAGGTTGATCACCCGGGCCCCGTTGTCGACCGCCCAGCGGACCGCCTTGGCGACGACCAGCGCGTCGTCGTAGCGGTTCTCCTCGTCGAGCACCCGGACCGGCAGAATCCGGGCGTCCGGGGCGAGCCCGAGCACCCCGTCCTCGTCGTCGTCACGGCCGGCGATCAGCGCGGCGACGGTGGTGCCGTGCCCGACCGGGTCGGACCAGCCGTCACCGTCGTCGACGAAGTCGATCCCGGGTAGTACCTGGCCAGCGAGGTCGATGTGGCTGGCGTCCACCCCGGAATCGATCACCGCGACGGTGATCCCGGCACCGGTGGCGTACTGCCAGGCGGTGGTCGCCGACAACTCCCGCAACTGCCACTGTTCGTCCCGGATCGGGTCGTACCGGACGGGAAGCGCGGCGCTCGCCGCCGCTGCGGAACCCGGGCCGGTGCGTTCCGGCTCGGGCCCGGGTGGCGCGGCCGGGCCGCTGACGGCGGTCACCAGCACCAGCGCCGCCCCGACGAGCCAACGGGCGGCGCTGCGTGGATGGCGCGGCAACGACGTCACAATCTGGCCTTCTCACCCCAGCAGACACTTGCTGCACGGAGGTTACCGCGATTCTGCACTGTCAGAAGCAGTCTTGGGGGAAGCCGATAGCCGGTTCGCGCCGCCCGTGGGCCCGGTCGGATCGGCCGCCGGCAGGTACGCCAGTTGCACCAGACGGATGCCGTCCCGGCGGGTGACCAGCCGACCTCGGCCGGGCGGTAGCGGCGCCGCGCGGACCCCGCCGACAAGTTGCCCCTCGTCAGGGTCGCCGGAGAGCACCAGGCCGGCGGCGGACGACTCGCGCAACTGCTGGACGACGGGCTCGTACAGGGCCCGCCCGGCACCCCCGACGCGGCGGGCGAGCACCAGGTGCAGGCCGACGTCCCTGGCGTGCACCAGATACTCCAACAGCGGCTGGATCGGGTTCACCGACCCGGCCGCGACCAGGTCGTAGTCGTCGACCAGGACGAACAGCTCGGGCCCGGTCCACCAGGATCGGCCGGCCAGCTGCGCGGCGGTGACGTCCGGTCCGGGCAGCCGCCGACGCAGATGATCCGCGGCCGAGTCGATCAGGTCGGTGGTATGCGACGCGGTGCCGCCGTAACCGATCAGGTGGTCGGTGTCCACCGCGCCGAGCAGGCCGCGGCGGTAGTCGACAATGATCAACCGGGCCTGCTCGGGGGCGAACCGACCGGCGACGGTGGTGGCGAGGGCGCGCAGGAAACTCGACTTGCCGGTCTCCGCGTCGCCGAACAGCAGCAGGTGCGGATCCGCGGCGAAGTCGATCGACACCGGTCGCAGGTCCGACTCGGCCAGCCCGATCGGCAGCCGGAGCCCGGCCGTGCTGGTCCGGTCCAGTGCGGCGTACGGCAGCAGGTCCGGTAGCAGCCGGATCGGCGGTGCCGCCGGCCCCGCCCAGCCGTCCGCGAACGCGTCGGTCAGGGTGGACACCGAGGCTACGGCGGCGAGGAAGTGCAGGCCGTCGCTGGTGATCCCGCGGCCCGGCGACCCCGGTGGCACGTTGGCCGCCGACCGGTGCGACACCAGCGAATCGATCGGGTCGCCGAGCCGCAGCTCCAGCCGGGAGCCGAACAGATCCCGCAGCGCCGGCCGGAAGTCAGCCCAGCGGGGTGCCGAGGCGACCAGATGCACCCCGTACGACAGGCCCCGGGTGGCCAGGTCGGTGATCGACGGTTCCAGGTCGTCGTACTCGCCGCGCAGCGTGGTCCAGCCATCGACGACCAGGAAGACGTCACCGTACGGGTCGTCCGGCGCACTGCCGGTCCCGGTCGCGCGGCGGGCGCGGTATGCGGCCATCGACTCCACCCCATCCCGGGCGAACCGCCGCTCCCGGCTCGCGAGCAGGTCGGTGACCTCGGCGACGGTACGCCGTACCGTCGCCGGTTCGGTGCGGACAGTCACCCCGCCGACGTGTGGCAGGTCCCGCAGCCCGGCCAACGCCCCGCCGCCAAAGTCGAGGCAGTACACCTGCACCTCGGCCGGCGAACGGCTCAGCGCCAGGGCGCAGATCAATGTCCGGATCAGCTGGGACTTTCCGCTCTGCGGTGCGCCGACCACCGCGACGTGCCCGGCCGCCCCGTCCAGATCCAGCCACAAGGGATCCCGGCGCTGCTCGTACGGCTTGTCGATGGCGGCGACGGCCACCCGCAGCCGCCCCGACCGGTCCGAATCGGCCACGGCCGGACCCCGACCGGGCACCAGCCGCACCGGACCGAGCAGGTCGGCCAGCCGGGGTGGCTCGCCCAGCGGCGGCAGCCAGATCCGGTGCGCCGGTGGACCGTACCGGGCCAGCCGGTCGATGCTCACCTCGAGCAGGCTGGCGTCGACGCCCGACGGCGCTCCGGCCGGTTCCGGCTGGGTGGTGGCCGTTGGCACCGGGTGCGTCCGGAAGCCGTACAGCCTGGGCGTCGAGCGAGGACCGCCGGCCCGGCGCGGGGCCGGTCGGCGGTACGGCCCGGACACGTAGGCGGCCCGGAACCGGACCGGTGACCCGGTGCCGTACCGCAGGAAACCGTGGCCCGGCTCGCGGGGCAGGTGGTACGCGTCCGGTACGCCGAGGACCGCCCGCGATTCCAGCGCCGAGAAGGTCCGCAGCCCGATCTGGTACGCCAGATGGGTGTCCAGTCCCCGTAACCGGCCCTCATCCACACGTTGTGAGGCGAGCACCAGGTGCATCCCCAGGGACCGTCCGACCCGGCCGATCTGAAGGAAGATGTCGATGAAGTCGGGCTTGGCGGTGAGCAGTTCGGTGAATTCGTCGCAGACGATCACCAGTGACGGCAGCGGCGGCAGGGTCTCGTCGGCCGGCTGCACCCGCAGGTAGTCGTGTCGGCTGGCCAGGTTGCCCGCCCGGCGTAGCAGCTGCTGCCGGCGGACCACCTCACCGTGCAGCGCGTCGGCCATCCGGTCCACCAGCGGTAGCTCCTGCGCCAGGTTGGTGATCACCGCAGCGGTGTGCGGCAATCGATCCAGCGCGGCGAACGTGGCACCACCCTTGAAGTCGATCAGGACGAGGTTCAACGACTCCGGCGGGTGGGTGAGCGCCAACCCGAGGACCAGCGTACGGAGCAGCTCCGACTTGCCGGAGCCGGTGGCGCCGACCACCAGCCCGTGCGGCCCCATGCCCTGCAGCGCCGACTCCTTGAGATCGAGCTCGACCGGGTGCCCCTCGGCGGTGACCCCGAACGGGACCCGCAGGTGGCGGTCGACTGACGGGCTGCGGTCCGGTCCGGCCGTCGTCCACCAGCGGGCACCGGCCCCACCGCTGCCGAAGCCGAGCAGCTGGACCAAGTCCGCCTGGGCCACTGCGGCGGACCGGGCCGGCCCGCTGTTCGTCGCGAGCCGCAACGGGGCGAGCTGCCGGGCGAGGGCCTCCGCTTCGACGACACCCAGCCTGTCGGCCGTCCCGGTATGAGTGGGCCCGGTCGGCTCACGGACGGCCAGCCGACCGGACGGGTCGACCGACAGCTCCACGGTGACCCGGTCGAGTATCCGTGGTGCCGGTACGCCCACCTGGACCACGGTGACGCCGTTCCCGCCCCCGTCGATCGGATCGGTCCCGCCGTCCGCCCCGGTCCCGTCGTCCGCCCCGGTCCCGTCGTCCGCCCCGGTCCCGTCGTCCGCCCCGGTCCCGCCGTTCGGATCGGCGCCGTCGCACACCACCACGACGTGCGCGGGAGACAACGAGTCCAGCAGCCGGGCCAGCTCCACCGCGCTGCCGGCGACCAACCGCAGTGGGCCGGTGGCGTCGGTGCGCTGCGGATGACCAGCGTGCGGTAGCCACTTGACCCACTCCCACCGGTCGCGACGGTCGGCCGGCGCGTAGACCGCGATGCGCAGGTCGTCCGGGGCGTGCAGGACGGCCAGCTGGGCCAGCACCGCGCGGACCAGCGCGGCCGGCGCCCCGTCCGGGGCATCGTCGCCCGACCCGCCGGCGTCGAGCGCCGGGTCGGCTGCCGGCAGCTGCTCGGCGCCGGACCTGTCGGTGTCGTCCGGCCGTCCGACGACGAAGATCCGGGCGACGTCGCGCAGTCCGACCACGATCGGCAACCCAGGTACCAGCGAGTACGAGTCGATGAACCGGCGTAACGCCGCGGCGGTGAGCGGCTCGATCTCGTCCACCGGCCGGTCGTCGGCCGGCGGCACGAGCGGGGTGGCGAGTGGGCGCGATCCGACCCCGACCCGTACGGTCGCGAAATCCCGGTCATGCGGTCGGCGCTCCCAGACCCGGCTGCTCGCCGCCGTCGACCACAACCGACCGGGCTCCGGGTACCGGTAGTTCAGCGCCGTTCGTTGCCGGTCCACGGTCCCCCGGACCTGGCTGCGCAGGCCGGCCAACTGCCGTAGGTAGCGACGCCGGGCCAGGTCGGTCGCGGACCGCGCGCCGGTGCCAGGTGCGGAGTTCCAACTGGTCGCCAACATGGCCAGCGTCGACACCCCGAACACCGCGGCCATCAGGTACGGGTAGACCCCGCCGTCGCGGCCCGGCAGCACCGCCATCGCCACCGATCCGCCAGCCATCGGCAGCAGGGCCAGCAGGCGTTGCCAGCGGCCGGAGTCCGGATCGGCGACCTGCGGCGGCGGCGGGATGCGGACCTCCCCGGCCGGGATCTCGGGTGCCGGACGACGCTCGGATCTCTTGAGGACGATGCCCGCCATCGCGTCAGCTAACACCTACGTAGAGTGTTCCGCAATGGATCGGCGGTGGATGGTGGTCGCCGGGCCGGCACCGGCCCGGCCGTTGCGGCGTTGAGGAGGGACGATGAACGTGAGCCTGGCCAGGATCACCGTCTGCGGACCGCGCCGCCGACTGGATCTCGCCCTGCCCGGACACGTGCCGGTCGCCGAACTGCTGCCGGAACTGCTGCGACACAACGGGGACGGGCTGGCCGACGACGGTGAACGGCACGGCGGCTGGGTGCTGCGTCGGGCGGACGGGGTACCGGTGTCCGCCGGGCAGGCGCTGCACCAGCAGGGGATCCGCGACGGCGACGTGCTGCATCTGGTGCCCGGGCGGACCTACTGGCCGGAGCCGGAGTACGACGACGTCGCCGAGGCGATCGCGGCCGCCGCCCGACAGCAGGGCCGGACCTGGTCGGCCGCGACGACCAGAGGGTACGCGCTCGGCGCGGCCGGCCTGTGGCTCGGGGTGGGATGGCTGGTGCTGGTCGGGGCCGGCACCGCAACGGCCGAGCGGGCATGGGCGGCGGCCCTCGTCGGGGCTGCGGTGCTGGTCGTCGGGGTACTAACCGGGCGGGTCTGGCGGGACGCGGCGGCCAGCGTCGTGCTCGGGGCCGGCTCGTTGCCGTACGCGTTCGCCGCGGGTCTGCTCGCCGCCGGCGACGGCGGTCCGGTCGGGCTCCGTCCCGACGACTGGCCGACCGCCGCGGCCCTGGCGACCGGGTTGCTGGTGCTGCTGGGCGCGGCGGTGACCGCTGGGGCCGCAGTGGCCGCCGGCGGGCCGATCTTCGTCGCCGTGGCGACCGTGGCCGGGCTCGGCTCGATGGCGGCCGTCGCCGCGTCGACGGTCACCGGGGCGTCCGGCGCGGCGGCCGGACTGCTGGTGGTAGTCGGTTGCGGGGTCGGGTTGCTGCCCCGACTCGCCGTCCGGCTCGGCCAGGTGCCGACGGTCGTCGGGACGGGTGACCTGGTGTCGCGTACCGTGGTCCGGGCCGAGCGGCTGCTCACCGGGATGCTGATCGGGTACGCCGCCGTCGGCGTCGCGGCCAGCGTGGTACTGGCGCAGGTCGGCGGCGTGGTCGGGGTGGTGCTGGTCGGCGTCGTCGGGCTGGCGATGTCGCTGCGCTCGCGGACGTTCGTCAGCACCCGGCAGCGGCTGTCACTGCTCGTCGCGGGGACAGCGGCCACGACGCTGTGCGTGTTCGGCGTGCTGACCGCGTACCTACCGGTGCCGACGCCGACGTTGGTCGTAGCTGGGGGCGTGGTCGCGGTGTCGACCGCCGCAGCCGGTGCCCGGTACGCCGGCCGGTCACCGTCGCCGTATCTGAGCCGGGCGGCCGACCTGCTGGAGATCACCGTGCTGATCTGCGTCGTTCCGCTGGCCGGTGCCGTCTTCGGGCTCTACCGGTGGGCGGTCGGGCTGCCCGGCTGAGCAGCCCGACGCCTGATCAGGTCAGTGGGCCGACTCGCCGCGCTCCAAGGCGGCCTCCCGGCGGCGGAACGACGCCTGAATCTCCGCTTCCGCCTCGACCCGGCCGACCCAGGTCGCGCCTTCGACCGACTTGCCCGGCTCCAGGTCCTTGTAGACGACGAAGAAGTGCTGGATCTCCAGCCGGTCGAACTCGCCGAGGTGGTGGATGTCGCGCAGGTGCTCCTGACGGGGGTCCTCGTACGGCACGCAGAGCACCTTGTCGTCGGCGCCCTTCTCGTCCTTCATCCGGAACATGCCGATGGCCCGGCACCGGATGAGGCATCCTGGGAAGGTGGGTTCCGGTACGAGCACCAGGGCGTCCAGCGGGTCGTCGTCCTGCCCGAGGGTGCCCTCGATGAAACCGTAGTCGGCTGGATACTGCGTCGAAGTGAACAGGGTGCGGTCCAGCCGGATCCGGCCGGTCGCATGATCGACCTCATACTTGTTCCGGTGACCCTTGGGGATCTCAACCGTAACGTCGAAATCCATACTCACGCTCCCTCGTCGCCCGCGCTGGCTACGGAAATAGAGCGGTACGCCGTCCGGGCGTTGCCCCGCCCGACCGTTTCGGCTCCCGCTCGCTTTGTGAACACAAGTAGTGTCGCCTAGTCCGTTCGTCAGTTGGGAGGTGGGGCCGGTGGGGAGGGAAGACTCACAGTCCGCTGGAGCCGTCGGTGAACCCGATCGGGCTGACGGAGCGCCAGACCCCGCGTCGCAGGGTAGCGGACCATCTGCGAAAAGTGACCAAGTGGTCCCGTCGGAGGACTCTGCCGCCGCCCCGGCCGGTGTGCGCAATCCGGATCCAACGGCATCGGGCCGGACCGCCCCGCCGCCGGCCGCCCCGCCGCCGCCCACCGGTACGGCATCTGTTACAGCGACCCCGCCGGTCACCGGGTCGGCGCCCGCGACCGGCCGAGCCACCGTGCCGACCGCGACCGGCGGCACCGACGCGGCTCCGGCCGACGTCTCGACCGGCGGCCACCGGGGACGCGCGTCAGTGCCGGCTCATGGCACCGCCAGACCGGTACCGCCGGGCGAGTCTGCGCCGGCTGGCTCTGTGCCGGCCGAGTCTGTGCCGGCTGAGTCTGTGCCGGCTGGCTCTGTGCCGGCTGAGTCTGTGCCGGCCGAGCCGGCGCCATCGGCCGGCCAGTCGTCACCTGACCGGCACCGCCGGGCCCGGGTGCTGATCGCCGCCGTCGCCGGTGCCGTCCTGCTGGCCGGCGGGACCTCGATCGCGGTGCTCCAACCAGGGCCGGTGGCCGGCTGGCTCGGCGCCCCCGAGGTGAGTCCTAGCCCGAGCACGTCCACCGAGCCGACGCCCGGCCCGGTGCTGGCCGGGTTGGCCGCCGACGCCCCGATTCCCACCGTCGCCGGGCTGACCGAGACGCTGGACAAGGCGATCAGCCGGTCCGGCCTCGGTGACCGGGTGCACGTCTCGGTCCGGGACATGACGACCGGCGCGGTCCTGTACGGTCGCGAACCGGCGGTGCTGACCGTGCCCGCGTCGACCACCAAGCTGGTCACCGCGGCGACGGTGCTGGCCGCGGTCGGGCCGACACACCGGATCCCGACCCGGGTGGTCGCGGGAGCCGCGCCCGGCGAGGTGGTGCTGATCGGCGGCGGTGATCCGACCGTGTCGATCGACGACACCGGGTTCTATCCGGGGGCCGCCCGGCTCGACGTGCTGGCCGCCGCCACCCGTACCGCCCTCGGCGACACGGCGCCGACCAAGGTGCTGATCGACAGTTCGCTCTTCTCCGGGCCGGCGTTCGGGCCCGGGTGGGACGACGACATCCCGACCGGCGGGTACGCGGCCGCGATCACCGCGCTGATGGTGGACGGTGCCCGGACCGATCCCGCCGCCGCCAAAGGCTGGGCGCCGCGCTCGGCCGCACCGGACCTGGCTGCCGGCCGGGCCTTCGCCCGGGCTCTCGGGCTGCCGGCGGACGCGGTGGACACCACCCCGGCCGGCTACACCGACCAGCTGCCGGGCTCGCCGACGCAGCCCGTCGGCGGCACCGACGCGGTCGCCAGCGCACCGACCTCGTCGGCGACCGGTCAGCCGGCGACCCCCGACGGGTCGTCGGGGGCGAACCCCGACCAGCCGACGGAGGTCGGCCCAGGTGCCGAGCTGGCCCGGATCGAATCGCCGCCGATGGCCCGGCTGGTCGAGATGATGCTCTCCGACAGCGACAACGTCCTCGCCGAGGCACTCGCCCGGCAGGTCGCCATCGCCCGGGGCGAACCCGCGTCGTTCGCCGGGGCGGCGGTCGCGATGGACGCCGTACTGGCTGAACTCGGGTTGCCGGCCGACCAGAGCGACCTGTACGACGGCAGCGGCCTGTCCCGCAGCAACCGGGTGACCCCGGGACTGCTGACCGAGCTGACCGTGCTCGCCGGCAGCGGCGACCGCCCCGCGCTGACCGGACTGTTCTCCGGTCTGCCGGTCGCCGCCTGGTCCGGCACCCTGCAGGGGCGGTACCAGGCGGCGGACGCCCCGCAGCGGGTCGGCGCGGGCGTGGTGCGGGCCAAGACCGGGTCGTTGTCCGGCATCAACGCGTTGGCCGGCACGGTGACCACCGCCGACGGCCGACTGTTGGCGTTCGCGGTGCTGGCCGACGAGGTGCCGTTGCTCATCGACGCCGCCCAGGCCGGCCTGGACCGGATCGCCGCGACGCTGGCCAGGTGCGGTTGCCGTTGACCGGGGCATGATCACCGGGGTCGGCGGGCGTCACCCGGGTACGGTGGGTGCATGGCGCAGTTCGTGGACTGGGATCTGGCCGCCGCAACCGCCGGCGCGCTGAGCAAGTCGGGGCCGAAGGCTTCGCTCGACGAAGCAACCGAGGTGGTCAACGACCTTCGCCGGCTGACCGACGAAGCGGCCGGACACGTCGTGGCGTACACCGGTCTGCAGGCCCAGGTCGCGCACCCGCCGGTGCGGGTGGTCGACCGGCGGGACTGGGCCGTCGCCAACATCGCCGGGCTGCGTGACGTGATCACACCGCTGGTCTCCCGGGCGGCCGGGGACCGACAGCCGGGCGCGCTCACCGACGCGATCGGCTCCCGGGTCACCGGGGTGCAGGCCGGCACGGTGCTCGGCTACCTCTCCGGCCGGGTGCTCGGCCAGTACGAGGTGTTCTCCGGCGATCCCGGCCAGCTGCTGCTGGTCGCCCCGAACATCGTCGAAGTGGAGCGGAAACTGCACGCCGATCCGCGTGACTTCCGACTCTGGGTCTGCCTGCACGAGGTCACCCACCGCACCCAGTTCACCGCCGTGCCATGGATGCGCGGCCACTTCCTGGGCCAGGTTCAGGCGTTCGTCGACGCCTCACAGGCCGGCGGTGACAACTTCGTCGACCGGGTCCGGCGCGGGGTCGGCACCCTCGCCGAGTCGATCCGCGACCCGCAGAGCCGGGCCAGCGTGCTGGACATCGTGCAGACCCCTGCGCAGCGCGCCGTACTCGACCGGCTGACCGCGCTGATGACCCTGCTGGAAGGGCATGCCGAGTTCGTCATGGACGGGGTCGGGCCGGAGATCATCCCAACCGTGGAGCAGATCCGGGCCGGCTTCAACCGCCGCCGCGAGGCTGGCAACCCGTTGGAGAAGGCGATCCGCCGGCTGCTCGGCGTGGACGTCAAGATGCGCCAGTACGCCGAGGGCCGCAAGTTCGTGCACGGTGTGGTGGACCGGGTCGGCATGGCCGGCTTCAACAAGGTCTTCGACTCCCCGTTGACCCTGCCCCGGCTGGAGGAGCTGGGCGATCCGGACGCCTGGGTGGCCCGGGTGCACGGCCCGATCTCCGGTTCACCGCCGACCGTCGCCTGAGTCGCAGGTGCCCAGGCTCGCTCCAGCTGTCGCCGAGCTGCGTGTCGCGGTCCGGCAGATGCTGCGTGACCACGCCGGCCGGCTGGTGTTGGTGGCCTGCTCCGGCGGCCCGGACTCGTTGGCCCTGGCGGCAACGGTCGCGTTCGTCGCCCCCCGCTGCGGGGTCTCTGCCGGGCTGGTGACCGTCGACCACGGATTGCAGGCGGGGTCCGCCGAGCGGGCCCGGGACGTGGCCGGCTGGGCGGCCCGGGCCGGCTTCGACCCGGTCGAGACCGTCGCCGTCGAGGTCGGTGCCGAAGGTGGCCCGGAGGCGGCGGCGCGTACCGCCCGCTACGCCGCGCTGACCCGGGCGGCCCGCCGGCACCGGGCGGCCGCGGTGCTGCTCGGCCACACCCGCGACGACCAGGCGGAGACGGTGCTGCTGGCGCTGGCCCGGGGCGCCGGTCCGGCCGGCCTGTCCGGGATGC
The DNA here is from genome assembly GCF_049179115.1 of Solwaraspora sp. WMMB762. Classification (NCBI taxonomy): domain Bacteria; kingdom Bacillati; phylum Actinomycetota; class Actinomycetes; order Micromonosporales; family Micromonosporaceae; genus Solwaraspora; species Solwaraspora sp. WMMB762. The sequence continues at coordinate 3,902,415 of NZ_JBMHMD010000001.1, read as the reverse complement.
CGCCGGCCCGCCAGGTCGACGGCGTGCCGGTGCTGCGTCCGCTGCTGGACGTGGGGCGGGAGCAGACCCGGGCGGCGTGCGTGGCGCTCGGCCTCACCCCGTGGACCGACCCGCACAACACCGACCCGGCGTACACCCGGGCCCGGGTCCGGGCCGACGTGCTGCCGGCCCTGGTCGACGCGCTCGGTGCCGCGGTGGTGGCGAACCTGGCGCGCACCGCCACGCTGGTAGCCGCCGACAACGCGGCGCTCGACGGGCTGGCCGACGCCGCGTCGGCCCAAGCCGCCACACCCGGTGGTGGGCTGAGGGTTCCGGTCCTGGCCGAGCTGCCGGACGCGGTGCGGACCCGGGTGCTGCACCGCTGGGCGCTGCGGCTCGGTGCGCCGGCCGGGGCCCTGGCGTACCGGCATGTCACCGCTCTCGACGCACTGGTCACCCGGTGGCGTGGGCAGCGGGCGGTGCACCTGCCAGGTGGTATCGAGGTGCGCCGGGCCGGTGGTGAACTGTCGGCTGACCGGTCAGCCCCCGGTGCGACCGGCTCAGCCGACGGCGGTCCGGTCGCGGAACGTGCCACGGTACGCCTGGGGCGTGGCACCGACCCGCCGGCTGAAGTGGTGCCGGAGGGTCGCGGCGTCACCGAAGCCGCACCGCCGGGCCACCGTCTCCACCCCCAGGCTGGTCTCCTCCAGTAGCTGGCGGGCCAGCAGCACCCGCTGGCCGGTGAGCCAGTCGTGCGGCGTGGTGCCGGTCTCGGCGCGGAAGCGGCGGGCGAAGGTACGCGGCGCCATGTGTGCCCGGGCAGCCAGTTCCTCCACGCTGATCGTGGCATCCAGGTGCTGCTGCATCCAGACCAGTACCGGCTCCAGCGTGGCCGCTGTCGGGCTGTCCGCGATCGGCGTCTCGATGAACTGGGCCTGCCCGCCGTCGCGGTGCGGCGGCACCACCATCCGGCGGGCCAGTCTGGTCGCCAGGGCGGAGCCGTGCTCCTGGCGGACCAGGTGCAGGCAGGCGTCGATCCCGGCGGCGGTGCCGGCGCTGGTCAGCACGTTGCCGTCGGCCACGTACAACGAGTTGCACCGGACCCGGGCGGTCGGGTGGCGGCGGGCCAGCTCGTCGGCGTACCGCCAGTGGGTGGTGCATTCGCGGCCGTCGAGCAGGCCGGCGGCGCCGAGCACGAACGCGCCGGAGCAGACGCTGAGCAGGGTGGCGCCGCGGCGGTCGGCGGCGCGTAACGCGTCGACCACCGGTGCGGCGACGGCGTCGTGGAAGCTGGCCGCGGGCACGGCGACCAGGTCGGCGTCGGCGACCGGCCGCAGATCGGCGGTGGGTAGCAGCGAGAAGCCGGAGCTGGTGCGGACCGGGCCGCCATCGACCGTGCAGACGTCGAAGCGGTACCCAGGGAAGCCGTCCGCGGTGCGGTCCAGCCCGAAGACCTCGCAGACCACCCCGAGCTCGAACGGGGCGACGCCGTCGAGCGCGATCACCGCGACGGTACGGAGCATGCGACGAGTCTAGCCCACCGGTGGCAGGATTTCGATGAACAGTGGCATCTCTGCCGCTGTTCGCTCAGCGGGCCGGCGCGCAGACTGGTATCGACGTCCGGTGCGCACCGGCGGCACACCCATTCAGGACCAGGGTGAACACACCCATCGGGACCAGGGTGAACCTCCCGTCAGGACCAGCGTGAAGGTGGCTGCCGCCATGGAACTACTCATCGTCGTATCGATCATTCTGCTGCTCGCCGCCGCCTCGGCGGCCGGCCTCACCCGGGACAGCCGTGACTCGGCCGACTGGCGGCCGAGCCGGGACGGGGACCGCCTGCCCCGGTGACCATCGGCTGGACCCACCGTCACCCATCGGCGCCACGTGGTCATCCGCCGGCCCCGGTGTCGGCCGGCCGGCCGGATGCGGCAGGCTTAGCGCATGGCTGACGGCTCCTGGTACGACGCCGACATCGACCACGTGATCATTTCCGAGGAACAGATCCGCGACAAGACCGCGGAACTCGCCAAGCAGATCGCCACCGACTACGCCGACGTGACGGGTGGGCTGCTGCTGGTCTGCGTGCTCAAGGGCGCGGTCATGTTCATGGCCGACTTCGCCCGTGAGCTCGGCCGGCAGGGCCCTCCCGTCGAGTTGGAGTTCATGGCCGTCTCCTCCTACGGGCAGGGCACCACCTCCTCCGGCGTGGTCCGCATCCTCAAGGACCTGGAGCGGGACATCGCCGGTCGGCATGTGGTGGTGGTCGAGGACATCATCGACTCCGGCCTCACCCTGTCCTGGCTGCTGAAGTACCTGGCGTCCAGGTCGGCGGCGAGCGTGGAGGTGGTCGCGCTGTTCCGCAAGCCGGAGGCGGTCAAGGTGCAGGTCCCGGTGCGGTACGTCGGCTTCGACATCCCCACCGAGTTCGTGGTCGGCTACGGCCTGGACTTCGCCGAGCGGTACCGCGAGCTGCCCTACGTCGGGGTGCTCAAGCCCGAGGTGTACGCCCGCCGCTGACCGCCGCTGACCGCCGCTGGTGTGTCAGCCGTCGGGAAACTCCCCGGGACGTCCAGGCCACTCCCAGGAAACAGCGCTACGGTATGCGGTGGCGCGGGTCAGCTGACCGCGCCGACGTGGGACCAGCGGACGGAGCGCGGGTCGACCGGGCTCGCGGACGCGCACCTCGTCACCACGGTGTACCTTCGAATGACCGTGGCGCTCGGTTGGCGCCCCGGAGTGGCTAACCAGACGGTCAGAACGTCGATCAGGAGGGTCCGGGCGCTGCGGCGCTCGACATACGTATGGAACGTACGCGTTTCTTCCGCCGGCCGGTGGTCTGGATCATCCTGGTGATCATCGGTGCGATAGCGCTCAGCTCGTTCTTCACCAACGGCCCCAGCTACCACAAGGTGGACACCTCGGTGGCGCTGGAGCGGCTGGAGCGGGGCGGCATCGACAAGGCGATATTCCAGGACCGGGAGCAGACGCTCCGGCTCGACCTCGCCGAGCCGGAAGAGTTCGGCGACACCGAGACCGACCGGATCGAGGCCCAGTTCCCGTACGAGGTCGGCGACGAGATCTGGACCGACGTGCTGGCCGCCAAGGAGGCCGGCCGGGTCACCGGCCCGGCCGAGGCCGAGGTGTCGTCGGACAGCATCTTCATCACCCTGCTGGTCAACCTGCTGCCGATCGCCATCCTGGTGATCCTGCTGCTGCTGTTCATGTCGCAGATGCAGGGCGGCGGGTCCCGGGTGCTCAACTTCGGCAAGTCCAAGGCGAAGGTGATCACCAAGGACACCCCGAAGACCACCTTCGCCGACGTGGCCGGCTCCGAGGAGGCCGTCGAGGAGCTGCAGGAGATCAAGGACTTCCTGCAGAACCCGGCGAAGTACCAGGCCCTCGGTGCCAAGATCCCCAAGGGCGTACTGCTCTTCGGTCCGCCCGGCACCGGTAAGACCCTGCTTGCCCGGGCGGTGGCCGGCGAGGCCGGTGTGCCGTTCTACTCGATCTCCGGGTCCGACTTCGTCGAGATGTTCGTCGGTGTCGGTGCCAGCCGGGTCCGTGACCTGTTCGAGCAGGCCAAGGCGAACGCCCCGGCGATCGTCTTCGTCGACGAGATCGACGCGGTCGGTCGGCACCGCGGTGCCGGCATGGGCGGCGGCCACGACGAGCGGGAGCAGACCCTCAACCAGTTGCTGGTCGAGATGGACGGCTTCGACACCAAGGGCGGCGTGATCCTGATCGCCGCCACCAACCGGCCCGACATCCTCGACCCGGCGCTGCTGCGCCCCGGCCGGTTCGACCGGCAGATCCCGGTCGACGCCCCGGACATGGAGGGCCGCAAGGCGATCCTGCGGGTGCACGCCCGGGGCAAGCCGTTCGCCCCGGACGTCGACCTGGACGCGGTGGCCCGGCGTACCCCCGGATTCAGCGGTGCCGACCTGGCCAACGTGATCAACGAGGCGGCGCTGCTGACCGCCCGGCAGGACGCCCGGGCGATCACCAACGAGGCCCTGGAGGAGTCGATCGACCGGGTGGTCGCCGGCCCGCAGCGGCGGACCCGGGTGATGGGCGACAAGGAGAAGAAGATCACCGCCTACCACGAGGGCGGTCACGCCCTGGTGGCCTGGGCCCTGCCACACGCCGCCCCGGTGCACAAGGTGACCATCCTGTCCCGGGGGCGGTCGCTGGGCCACACCCTGGTGTTGCCGACCGAGGACAAGTACACCCAGACCCGCGCCGAGATGATCGACACCCTGGCGTACGCCCTCGGTGGCCGGGCCGCCGAGGAGCTGGTCTTCCACGAGCCCACCACCGGTGCCGGCAACGACATCGAGAAGGCCAGCGCGCTGGCCCGGGCCATGGTCACCCAGTACGGCATGAGCGCCAAACTCGGCGCCGTCAAGTACGGCACCAACGGCGACGAGCCCTTCCTCGGCCGGACCATGGGCCACGAGCGGGACTACTCGGACTCGATCGCCGCCGAGATCGACAGCGAGGTCCGCGCCCTCATCGAGCTGGCCCACGACGAGGCCTGGGAGATCCTGGTCGAGTACCGCGACGTGCTCGACACCATGGTGCTGGAGCTGATGGAGAAGGAGACCATCTCGCAGTCCGACATGGCCCGGATCTGCGAGCGGGTGGTCAAGCGGCCACCGATGGCACCCTTCAACGGCTTCGGCAAGCGGCAACCGTCCACCGAGCCGCCGGTGCTGACCCCGGCCGAGAAGGAGGACCTCGGCCGGCAGGCGGTCGCCGACGGGGCACAGGCCGTCTTCGGCGGCGGTATGTCCGCAAACTCGGACGGCAGCATGTCCATGAACTCGGACGGCACCTCCTGAGCAGCCCGAACCTACCGTCCAGCGCGTCGTCGACCGAACCGGACGACGACGCGCTGGACTATCTCGCCGCCCGGCTGATCAACGGCAAGCTCAACGGCACGCCGGTCGAGCGCTCCGTCGACCTGACCCGGATCGAGCACGCCGTACGGGAGATCCTCATCGCCGTCGGCGAGGACCCGGACCGCGACGGGCTGCGCCAGACGCCCGCCCGGGTCGCCCGGGCGTACGCGGAGCTGCTCGCGGGTCTGCGGGCCGACGCGGCCCAGGTGCTCACCACCACCTTCGAGGCTGACCACGACGAGCTGGTGCTGGTCCGCGACATCGAGGTGATGTCGCTGTGTGAGCACCACATGCTGCCGTTCCGGGGCGTGGCACACATCGGCTACATCCCCGGCACCACCGGCCGGATAACCGGCCTGTCGAAGCTGGCCCGCCTGGTCGAGGTCTACGCCCGACGACTGCAGGTCCAGGAGCGGCTCACCGCACAGATCGCCGACATGCTGATGAGCCGGCTGGAGCCGCGTGGTGTGGTGACCGTGCTGGAGTGCGAACACATGTGCATGGCGATGCGCGGGATCCAGAAGGCCGGCGCCCGGACCATCACCTCGGCCGTCCGCGGTGTGTTCCAACGCGATGCGAAGTCCCGCGCCGAAGCGATGAGCCTGATCATCCACAGCTGACGCCAGTTGCCCGGTTCACCCGAGCAGCGAGATCAGTGCCGCCAGCACCAACGCCAGCACCAGCGGGACTGCGCAGACCAGCGCCCCCACCAACGGTGTGCGGTCCGGCCGTTGGCCCGGCCCGGCGAACACGAAACCGACCGCCAGCCAACCAAGGCCGAACGCGACCAGCGGCAGGACCAGTCCGCAGCCGAGGGCGTAGCCCACCGGCGCCCGGTCTCCGGCGACCACGAACATGGCCAACTGGATCATCAGTACGATCACCGCGAACGGCCCGTACACCAGCAGGTTGCGTAGCCACGGCTGGGAACCGCCGGACGGACCCGCTGCGACGGCCAGGTCGCCGTTTGCGGCGTCGATCTGCGCGTGCGCCCGCGCGATCGCCGCCTGCCGGGCCGGCGACCCGCCGGTCAGGGAGGCAGACATCCCCACTGCGGCACCGGCCGAAGCCCCGGCTGATGCACTGACCGCAGCGTGGACCGCGGCTACCTCCGGCGGCACCGGATCGAGCACGTCAGGCGGTACGCCGAACCCGACCAGCTGACGTCGCTGGACAGCGAGGCGGTCGCGCAGCACCGTCAGGTCCACCTGGCGCCGGTCGCCGGCTGGATCGTCCGTCGGTAGCCCCTGGCCGTGGCGCAGCCGGGCCAGCCGCCGGGCGGCCGCCACGTACTCCGCCCACTCGCCTCCGGTGCCTTTCCCCGTCACGCCGCGCCCTCCCCGGTGTCGGCCACTGCGGGTCCCTCCCCGGTTTCGGTCCCGGACCGGGCCGGTTGGAACGGTACGAAGACGGTGCGCCGGTCGGTCTGCGCGTCGTACAACAGTCCACGCTGCGGGCGGGGACGCCAGGTCGGCAGTCGGCCGGCGAGCCCGACCGACCCAGCTGGCCTGGCCGGACCGGCCGACCCAGCCGATCCGACCCGCTCGACCTGGTCGGTCACCGGCCGATCGAGCAGGACGATCCCGGCGATCAGATCCGGACTGGGACCTAGGAATGCCAGGAACGGCTCCGGCTGCTCCCAGCCGGAGACCAGGTGGATGCCGCGGGCCGGCCCGGAATCCAACAGGTTGCGCAGGCGGGCGGCGGCGGGCCCGCCGAGTTCGAGAACGTCGGCCGTGGCGATGACCAGGTACGCGGGGCCAGCCGCGTCGCCCAGCGTCCGAAGTACCTCCAGATCCACGACCTCGGTTGGCTGACGGCCGTCGACCGCTCGGGCGAGCCCGGCCAACTGCTCCCGGTCGTGCTCGCCCATCGACAGCAACAGGATGCGGGCGGTGCCGGGCCGGTGGTGCGCCGCGACGCTGCGTACCACCGTGGCCAGCAGACTCGCGGTGCTCTCCCGGGAGCCGAAGATGGCGAGGTGGCGACCGGGGGCGCGTTCGAACCTGAACTCCGCTGTCCGCCCCGGCAGCTCGACGGCCCGGCCGAAGAGCCCGGCCGGGGTGTCCGGCGGGTCGGCCAGCACCCGCTGGTAGGTCTCGTCCGATTCGAGCTCCGGCTGGCGGTAGCCGGCGAAGACCTGCGGCGGCCGGACGTCGGCCGCGCGGCGCGACCACAGCTGCCGGCGGAGCCCGGCCAACCCCGGCCGATCGGCGTACGGGTCCGGGAAGTCGACGGTACGTTCGTGGCCGCGGGTCGCCCCGCGCGGGCCGCCCAGCCCGCCTGCGGTGTTCACCACCGCCCGACCTGCCGGCAGCCCGACCGCGGCGTCGTTGTTCGGCTCCAGGAGCCAGTCACCGCCGGCCAGCACCACCCGGACCGGGAACTGGCTCAGCAGCGACTCCCGCCGCCACCAGCCACCGCCGGTCGACCTGTCGGCCGGATCGGGGCCGGCCCAGCCGCCCGACCCCACCCAGCCGCCCGACCCGTCAGACTCGTCGGTTCCGATGCTCTGCTCCGACCCGGGAGCCGGGCCGGTCCCGGAGTCGGCGATCAGCAGGTGGACTCCGCTGCCGCGCCCGCCCCTGGCGATCCGTTCGAGCAGGTCGAGTGACTCGTCGGCGACCGGTCCGGTCAGGTCCAGCATCGGGGCCGGATCCTTGAGCACGCAGAGAACGCGGGTCGTGCCCGTGGCGGCGGCGAGCTCGGCGAACCGGGTCGTCCCATTGCGGGTCGCCAGGAAGGAGCGCCGGTCGACCTCCGCCGCCACCTGACGCAGCACCGACAGCCCGTACTCCGGGTCGGCGTCCACCCCGGCCGACGCGATGTGCGGCAGCCCGGACGGGTCGGTGGCGCCGGGCAGCACGCTGGCGAACGACTCGCCGGGCGACAGGTCCACTAGATGTACGGTCACCTCGGCGGGATCGTGCCGCACCGCCAGCCCGTACAGGATGGCGGTGAGGAACTGGTCCACCTCGGTGCCGGCCTGCCCGGCCACCAGCCAGTGCGGGGTGATGTCGTTGAACCGGAGCAGGACCGGCCGGTGCCCGTCGAACCCCGCTGCGGCCACCAGCCCGTCGGCGGCGGATTCGGTGACCGGGCCGTCTACCGGATCGGGCAGCAGGTCGGTCAGCGGTGGACGGGAACCAGCCTCGGCCCGGGTGACGAGTTCCGTGCACACCTGGTCGATCAGTTGCTGAGGCGGTTGCCGGTCCAGGTACACCGGCGCGTCGAGACCGCCGGGGTGGTCACCGCCCGCTCCGGCCGGCAGGTCGCGGAAGGTGTCTCCGGGCGGGTCACCGACCAGGACGTACGGATTCCGTAGCCGCACCATGGTGCTACGCGGCAGGTCGGCCCGGGCCTGTTCGGTGTCCAGCGGAGGTGGCGGCCAGCCGGCGACGACCAGATGCAGACCATGCTCGGGGCCCGCCTGGGCAAGCCGGGCGATCCGGTCGAGCACGGCACCGTCGGTGAGTTCGGGCAGCGAGGCGATCATCAGCAGCATGAATCGCCCCTGCCGGTGGTGCCGGGCGACCGCCGGTCGGGCCGGTCGGATCCACTGCTCCGCCTCGGCCAGGGCGGCCCGCAGCCCGGTGACGTCGGTGGCGGGGGGACGCAGTACGCCGGCCTCGGTCAACGGCCGGAAGGGGCCGAGCAGGTCCTCGCCCGCGGCACGGACGCCGTCCACCGTACACACCGACAGCCGTTCCGGCGGTACGGCGGCCAGTAGGCGGAGCAGCACCGCACGCAGCAGCCCGGCGACCCGCCGGTCGCGGATGTCGCCGTCGAGCGTCAGATGACCGCTGCCGAGGAACGGGACGACTACCGGGAACCGGGCGTCGTCCAGTGGCTGGGCGATGCCGATCCGCAGGTGGCCGACGTGGTCGAGACCGCCCATCGGCATCGCCGGGGTCTGGGCGTCGAGCGGGGCGCCCCACCAGCCGGGGGCCAGCCGCGCCGCGAGGCTGCGGAGCTGCTCAGCGACCTCGTGTTGATCGGAGCCGGTGGAACGTCGGCCGGCGGCCGCTTCCACCTGACTCAGCGCGGCGACGACGGCTGCCGCCGAGCGGTGCAACGCGGCGGCGCGGCCCAGGTCCCTGCCCATGTCGACCACCTGCCTACCGCTGTACGGCAGCCCGTCTGCGGGCGCCGGTTGAGTTCAGACCTGAGACGGTATCCCAGCCGGTCCGCAACCGGATGCGGGGTGACCGACGTTTCTCGCCTGATCAGTACTCGTCAGGGTGCTTCGCCGGATATGCGACCAATTAGGACTCGGACCGGCTATTCAGTCTCACGTTCGTGGCGGATACTGTCGAGGGGTGGAGCAGACCCGGCCGGCGGCCCCCGTACGCCGCGGACGGGTGCCCCGGCAGCGGACCGCTCCCGGCGTCGGAGCACCGCCCGTGGTGCCACCCGGCCGCCGGCTACGGCTGGCGCTGGTGCTGGCCGCCGGGATCACTGCGCTGCTCTGCCTCGGCGGCGTCAGCGTCGCGTTCGTCCTCTACACGAGCGTCACCACCCCCGACCGGGGCACCCCCGAATCGGCGACGCTGGGCTTCCTCGAGGCCTACCTGGTTCAGCGCGACGACACCGTCGCCGCACTCCACCTCTGCGAGGATCCGTCGATCGCACCTCTTGCCTCCTACCGCGACAGCATCGTCGAGTGGGAGCAGCGCCAAGGGACGCTGTCCGCGATGACCATCGGGCAGCTCACTACCGAGAATGCCACGGACAGCGACGCGGTTCTGACGGTGGTGATCGAACGTCGGATGGCCTCAAGCGGCTTGATCAACAGGTTGACGGACCGCTGGCGGATCACTGCAGTGGACGAGGGCGACTGGCGGGTCTGCCAGGTGGATCGGCTGGACTGACCGGTCGACGTCACTCCACCCAGACCAGATGGACCGGCAGTTCGATCGTCTCCGGCGGCTGGCCCGTCCACACCCACCGGTACCAGGCCAGCTCGGTGGCCGCCCGGACACAGATGTCCCCGTCGGCACCGGAGTGCAACTCGGTCACCGCGCGTAGGTCACGGCGTTCCTGACCGTCGTCCATGTGCACCACCCGTCGGCCGACCAGCGGCCCCGCGTCGACCACCGGCACCGGAAAACGGGGTGCCGGGGCATCGAGCGACACGAGCCGGGACAGCACGTCGCCCCGACCCGGGTCGGTCAGCGTGTCGTCCGGCTGCTCGACCCAGACCCGGTCGGCCGGCACCAGGGGGGCGAACACCTCCACCCCCTCCGATTCGGCCCGGTACCACTCCTGCTCCGGCAGCACCGGCACGTAGGTGCGGCTGCGCTGTACGACCTTCTCATCGCCGCGCAGGTCGCCGCGCCATCCGGTGCCCGGCAGGCCGACCCATACCCGCCGGCCGCGTAGCGTGGCTGCGACGGCGGCCGGCACCAGCGCCGTCGGTCGCGGCGGTCGAGGTGCCCAGTCCGGCTGGTCCGCGAACGGATCCGGCATCGGGTCCCGGGTCAACGCAGCTCCTCCGGTCGGTCAGCCACTCTCGCCGAGCGGCGCGCCCCGCTCCCGCATGAACGGCACCGGGTCGACGGCTCCGCGGCTGCTGCGGTCTCCGCTGAGGTGGATCTCGTAGTGCAGGTGCGGGCCGGACGAGTTGCCGCTGGAGCCGACCTCGCCGATCACCTGTCCGGCGTCGACCAGGTCGCCTTCGCCGACTTCCGGCCGCTTCACCATGTGACAGTATCTCGTGATCACCTGGTCGGCGTGCAGGATGTCGACGAACCAGCCGCAGCCACCTTTGCTGGGCGAGCCGTCCACGTCGCAGTCGAGGCGGCCGTACTGGTCCGGGTCGCACCGGGAGACGATGACGCGGCCGGCCGAGGCGGCCCGGATCAGGGTGCCCTTCGGCTGGGCGATGTCCACGCCGTTGTGTCCGGGCCGGGAGCTGGTCCGGAAGCCGGACCCGACGTTGCCCGGCACCGGCCGGGTCCATCCCGAGGCGGCGACCTCGCCGTCGGCGGCGCAGCGCAGCAGCCCATCCGGACCGGCGACCGCGCGGGCCGCGCCGCCGGTGAGGATGTTGACGATCCGGGTCGCCAACGGTTCGTGCTTGGCGTACGCGTCCGGGAAGGCGCTGACCTGCACCCGCTGCGCGGCGTCGGTCAACGCCATCGTCTCCCAGCCGTCGATGGTGAGCAGCTTCTGGTAGAACTTCTGCGAGGAGTACGCCGGATCCTGTAGCTGTTCCGGGGTGCCCCAGCCCTGGCTGGGCCGCTGCTGGAACAGTCCGACCGAGTCGTGGTCGTTGCGGTCGCCGAGATGCCCCAGGTTTCGCAGCGCCGACTCCTGCATGGCGGTGGCCACCGCGATCACCCAGCCGCGCGGTGACACCGACAACTCCGCGCCGACGTTGATGATCACCGCCGCGTTGGCGACCTGGTCCGGTCCGTACGGCCCGACCCGGGGCGCCTGGTCGGGGTCGACCGGGCCGTCCCGCCCGCAGCCGAAGGCGGCGAACAGCGCCGAGTCCGGCTCGTCGTCGCTGAACAGCACCGCACCGATCCCGCCGGTGCAACAGAGCAGCACCAGCGTCGCGGTCAGCGCCACGGTCAGGGCGACGTGCCGGGCCGCCCGGGTCCGCATGCCGGGGGTTTCGCTCATGCCCGCACCCAGTCGACGCCGTCGACCAGCCACTGTCCGTCGGGGCCGGTCAACCGTAGCCGCAACGTACCGGAATCCACCTCGATCACCACCTCGACCAGATTCGTCGCGTACGGAATGACCGCCGGTTCACCGGTCAGCCGCTCGGCCGGCACTGCCACCGGATCGACGCCGACCAGCTTCTCGGCCAGTTCCTCGGTGGCGTACGGGCGTAGCCCGGCGTGCCACTGCTCGGCGTCGAGGCCGCGGTCGAGCCAGGCGGTCGCGAACGCGACGGCGACGGTCGCCGGATCTGCGGCACCGGGGCTGGTCACCGGGTCAGGGGCGGGTGCCACCGACCGTATTCCGTCGTCACCGGCGGTCGGGTCGATGGTCAACGCCGGTTGTGGCCCGGGTGCACCGAGCAGTGGCCCGTTGGTCCCGTTGTCGCGGCCGACGACCTGCCCGACGCCGACCACGCTGACCACGACGACAAGCAGCACGACCGCCAGCCCGACCCGGGACCGGAAGAGGAACCGGGTCAGAAAGGCGATGACGGTACGCATCCCGGGTCACCGGGCCTCGGTGCGGATGCGCGGCTTCGGCGCCTCGTCGGGTTTGCGGCTGCTGTCGGGCCGGTAGACGGCGTACTGATGCTCTTCGGCCGGGACGTCGGGCGCGGTCCACGTCGATGCGCGACGAGGACGCCCCGATGGTCGGGCCGACCCGGGCTGGGCGGTGGGCTCGGAGCCGTCCTCCCGGCCGTCTGGCCGCTCCCGGGCCGGTCCGGTGCCGCCGGCACCACCGGCGGGTTTGTCGCTGCTCGGGTCCTCCAACCGGGCCTCCGGCCGCACCACGGTCTGCTTGACGACGGTCTGGTCCCGTCCGTCCTTGGACTTGACCACGACCTGTTCGGGCTCGCGGGTCTCCCGGGTTTCCCGGAAGTACCGCAGGTGCCACGAACTGCCGCCGCCGTCCCGGCCACCCAGATCGGTGATCCGCCGGTACGGACGCAGCAGCAGCCAGCCGACCATGCCGCAGAGCCAGATCAGCACCACCTGTAGCCAGCCCGGCAGGGTGGGCGTGCTCATGATCAGGTCGACGGCGAACAGGTAGACGGCCGCCCCGGTGCCGAAGATCGCGATGTTGAAGACGGCGGCGACGACCGCGTTGCCGAGTCGACGCATTCCCGCGCCGGCCGGCCGGAGCAGACCGATGGTCCCGAGGATCGGCGCGGCGACGACCGCCCAACGGAACAGCAGGAACCCGAGCAGAACCAGCAGCGACGCGGCGAGGTCGAACATGGCGAACATGGCTGCCGCGAAGATGGCGATCAGGCCGGTGCCGACCCGGTCCATCTCCCGGATGCCCTGCAGATGCTCGTACGCCTCCGGATCCTCGACGCGGATCTGCTCGGCGACCGTCATCCACTGCTGGTTTTTCTGCGAAAGGATGGCATCCCGGCGCTGCGGATCGGCCCGCATTAATTCGATCTCCGACCAGGTGAACGCCTGGGCGTCGTAGAGCGCGAAGCCGTACTTCTCCGCTGTCGGGCTGTCCGCCGAGCCAAGTACTCCGCGCAACCAGTTGCGGTACAACATGGCCGAGGTGATGGTGTCGCTGGCTCGGACCGCTGGCGGACGCTGATCGGCGCAGCGTTCGGCGTCAGCTTCCGGGCACTCCTCGGCCGGGATCTCGACGGCCCGCGGTCCGACAGCCTCGTGGACCACACCCAGTGTGCTGGTCAGCGCCTCGTCCGCCAGGTTCGCCGAGCGCACCGGCCAGGCGGCGATCGCGGTCACCACCACCATGATCAGGACCGCCCAGCCGGCCGTCGTGATCATGTTGCTCATGTCCGACTGGCGTGACCGCCAGATCAGGTACAGGCCGACCACGCAGAGGGTGATCAGCCCGAAGACCGTGAAGACCTCGTCGTAGATCGCCGTGGTCGCCTGCGCCACCAACGGGTCGGCCCAGGCGTACATGGTCCCCGGGTCCCAGGCCCGTTCCCGGATCGCGTTGGACGCCCCGATGATCGCGGTGGCGACCATCATTTCGAGATTGGCGACTCCGTTGAACACGCCGACGTCGGCGTTCACCACCGAGGAGGCGCACCCGCCGTTGAGGTCGTACGTCGGGAACCGGTAGCCGGCGTACCCGTAGTTCATGTACAGCCCGCTGGCACCTTCGGTCTGCTCCGGCTGGGTGGCGAACCAGCCGCCGAAGCCGGAGTCGGGGGCGCTCGGTGCCGGCGGGTCGAGGCACTGCGCACGAGCCGAGCTGACGTCCTGCAGCCGGTCCAGACAGGCCCGGAAGTCGGCCTGCCAGGCCTCGACCGGACACAGGTCGACCGGTGCCTGGGCGGGCAGCTGGGCGACCGGCGCGACCGGGGCGGCCTGGGCCGGCGTGGCCGCGCCGAGCACCGGCCAGGAGATGCTCGCCACGGCGGCTGTCAGGACGGCGAGCAGGAGCGCGGTGCACCGGGTCGCGGTCCTCGCCACGTCATACCTCCAGGTCACTGAGCGCGGTCGGCAGACCGGCGGGTGCCGCCTGCGGCGTACCGGGTGTGGTGTCCAGATGGTCGAGCAGTCCGTCCACGTACGAGACGTCCACCCGGACCTTCTGCACCCGACCGTCCACGTCGCGCATGATGAACTCCCGGAAGCCCAGCCGGCTCGCGGAAGAACTGTCTACGCTAGACAACGAGGCGAGCGTCGCCTCGTAACCGTCGTCGACCGGGACGCGCAGCAGGCGCAGCGCCTCGGCGGCGATCTCCTCGTCCTCGGCGATCCGGCCGACGAAGACGGTGGAGACCAGGTTCTGCACGTCCAGCCCGAGGATGTCCCGTGGATTCTGCGACGAGACCAGAGCGGCCAGGTTCCACTTGCGGGAGTCACGGGCCAGCCGGACCAGGAAGGACCGGCCGGACCGCCAGCCCTCCATGAAGTGCGCCTCGTCGAGGCCGACCAGTTTGCGCGACCCCATCGAGCCGCCGTAGCAGCGGCGTACCGCCAGCCGGTGGGCGGTGTGCAGCATCGGCAGCGCCAACGCCTCCTCGGCCGACCAGTACTCGCGTTCGATCTTCAGGTCGGGCAGCCGCAGCCCGGCCATGGTGATCACGGTCAGCGCGGCGTCGGCACCGAGCAGGCCCGGCTCCGGTGAGCCGAAGAACAGCAGGGCCAGCGGCATCTCGGCGGTGTCCAGCAGCAGGTTGGCCAGCTCGCGGCCGTCGTCGTCGAGCCCGCTGAGGCAGGCGACCACGTCGTCCAGCGTAGAAGTTTCCTCGGCGGGCACCTGGCGGACCGCGTGCCGCAGCAGGGTGGCCGTCGACGACTCCCGGGCCACCTGCGGCGGCACCAGCATCATGCAGATGTCCTGGACCAGCATCCGGCGTTCGGCCCGGGCGTTCGACACGGAGATCTCGTACTCGCGGTCGCCGGCGGCTCCGGCGGCGAACTCGCCGCGCACCGGTGTCGGGATGAGCGAGTACGGTGCCAGGGTGCCCTGTTCGGAACCGGTCAGGTTGAGCACCCGCGAGTACGGCCGTAGCTCCGGCATGGCGCAGAGCCGGGCCAGCGGCCCGGACGGGTCGAGCAGGGTGACCTGCACGCCGCGCCGGGCGGCCAGGTAGCCGAGGGCGCCGAGCAGGGTCGACTTGCCGCCGCCCGGCTCGGCGACGAAGACGGCGAGCCCGGAACGTTCCCGGACCTCCATCGGGAAGTGCAGGTCGAGAAAGACCGGCCGGCGGCAGGTGCCGGCGGTACGCCCGATCAGGTCGCCGCGCCGGTCGCCGACCGTCGACGCGGCCTGCGGCAGCGCGGCGGCCAGCAGGTTGACCGGCATCCGCCGGATGTATCCGGTGTTCGCCACCGGCTCCCCAGGAATGAACTCCCGGGCCAGCCAGTCCTGGTTCTTCGGATGCTGCAGCGAGATGCGCATTTCCCGGGAGTACAGCTGGATCAGCCGGCGGGCCCGTTCCAGACACTCTTCGCGGGTCCGGCCACCGACGGCGATCCGGTGCCAGCCGTGCGCCCGGGCGGACTCGACCGGCAGGCCGGTGGTCATCTCGTCACCGATGTGCAGGGCCCGCTTGGCGAGCCGTTCCAGCTCCGGCGGCGCGTCGATGCCGTGCTCGGCGTAATCCAGTTGCTGGGAACGGATCATCCGGAGCCGGTGCTCCAGGTTGCGGAACGAGTCGGCTGGTCCGAGCAGGTCGATCCGGGAGGAGATCTCCATCGGCCACGGCAGCCGTTCGTGGAAGTGCATCCACGGCTCGTGCCGCTCCGGGATCTCCAGCGGCTCCATCCGGCCGACCGCCAGCACCGCGACGTGCCGCTCCTCGCCGGTCATCCGGTTGACCAGCTTGAGCGTCGAGCCGTAGGGGGTGCGGTAGCGCTCGACCTGCTCGGTGAGGGCGAGTAGGTCGCCGCGGTCCCAGTTGCCGTCCCGGACCGGCGAGAGCATGGTTGGCGGGTTCATGCAGAGCGCGACCGACCGGTAGAGCAGCCATTCGAGTTCGCCGGCGGTGACCCGTCGACCCCGCATGCCGAAGGCACCCAGCACCTCGTCGAACTGCTCGACCATCCGGCCGAGCCGGCGGCGTTCGCTCTCGGCGACGCCGCGGCCGAACAGCCGCAGCACCCGTTCGGACAGTGAGTCGCCGAGGGACCGGCGGGCGAAGGTGATGCCCAGGTAGGTCTGCCCTTCGGCGTGGTTGACCGCCATCAGGTGCCGTTGGGCGGCGACCAGGTGGTCGGACCAGGAGACCGCGTCGGAGACGTTGGGCAGGGGGTTGCTGGTCAGCGAGTCGATGGTGCGGGCCCACTCGTCAGCCGGGAACGGCCGCGTCGTGCGGCGCAGGTGCAGCCGGAATCCGGCCAGGCCGGCGTACTGCTCGGAGATGGCTGACAGCAGCACCTCCCGCTCGGCGTCGGGCCGGAACGCCCAGCGGACCTCGGGCAGCCAGTACCAGGCGGTGACGGTGTTCGGGGTGAAGGTGAGATGGCCGGCGATCTCGGTGATGGCAAGTTCGGCGGCCGGGTCCCGGTCGGTGAACTTGACCTTCGGGGGGCGGATCGGCACCGGCTTGATCAGCTTGTCCGGCCGGTCGGCCTCGGCAGCCCGCCGGCGGGCCCGCTTGCCCTTGCCCTTGCCGCTGACCGGTGCATTGGCCGGCGGCGGCTGGTGCACCGGTGCGGGCGCGGCGCGCTGTTGAGGTGCGGGTGCGGCGTGCTGCTGGGGTGCGGGTGCGGCGTGGTGCGGCATCGCCGGTGGCCGGCGTTGCGCTGGTGCGCCATCTCGCTGCGCTGCCTCGGCCGGGTGTGCCGAGTCGGGCCGGTTCCGAACGTGTTGCGCGGTCGGACCGGGCCGGCGGGCGGCGGTGGGCGGTGGCGGCAGGACCGGTGCCGGCGGTGGTGACGGCGGCACTGTGGACGCCGACGTGACCGGCTGGCCGTCGCGCGGTGCGGCCGGTTCGGCTGCCGGGGCCGGTTCGCCGGCGGTACGCGGGGTGGGTGTGGCAGTCCGGCGCTGAACCGGCGGGTCGGGGGGACCGGACAGCGCCGAGCCGATCGGACCGGCGGGTGGGGTGTTCCCGGCTGACGCGTCGCCGGGAGTCCCTTGCGGATCGTGGCGGGTGGGCGGTTCGATGGCGGTCTGCTGGGCCGGCGGTGCGATGGCGTCGTGCCGGGCGGGCGGTTCGATGGCGTCGTGCCGCGTTGGTGGTGCGATCGCGTCGTGTTGGGCCGAGCGGCGGATCGCCGTCCGTGGCGTGCGGCCCGGCTGGTGGCCACCGGCCGGGCCGGCGCCTGGGAAAAGGTCCAGGAAGGGCGAGTCGATGTCGGTGTTGTCGCTCATACCGGCTCTGGGGGTGGGCACTGGTGGCGCCGGCGGCGGGGTCCGCGTCGGCCGGCTGCTGCGGGACGCCGCGGGTGCCTGGAAGTAGGCGACCGCGCCGTGGCTGGGGCTGGTGACCAGTTCGGTGTCGGTCGACTCGTCCAGCGCGGCGTCGTAGTCGGTCGGTCGCTTACCGTTACCGCTGGTGCCGGCCGGCTGGCCGGCCGGGTGGGAGGAGCCCGGCGGGGTTGATCGGCTCATGCCATCGCCTCACGGCGCCCGCCAGCCGGGTGGGCGGCGGCTGCGGTTCGGTGGTCGGTACGGGTCATGCCAACTCCTCCCGAATCCGGATGTGGCTGGCGACCAGCCGCGGGTCTCGCTGTTCAGTGGCGGGTTCCCTGGTGCGGCGCCAGTCGGTGAGGGCGGTCCGGACCACCATCCGGGCGGGCCGATCCGGGTCGACGTACCGGAAGATGAAGGAGGTGGTGACGATCGCCAGTGCGATCTCCCAGGCGGGGAAGAGCTCCACGGTGAAGGTGAACGCCCAGTGGATGAACATGTAGAGCGGTACGAGGAGGATGAAGACCCCGTACTGGGCATATGGCAGGTGGATCGGCAACGTGTAGCCGGGCGGGCCGAGGTAGACCAGCCGGGCGCGGTAGATGTCGTCGTCGGTACGCAGCCGCATCCTGTGCCCCGCGCTCTATTCGAACATCAGGTTGATGAGGTAGTCGCCGACGAAGAAGAGCGTCGCCGCTCCGGCGATGAACGCCAGACCCACGATCGCGATCGCGGAGCTGGTCAGGACCTTGGAGATCTCACCTTTGCTGGCCCGGCCGATGAAGATCACGCCCAGCACCGCCAGCAGGATCGGCGCGACCTTGCTGGCAAGGAAGGAGACAACGCCCTCGGTGTTGAAGCCGGTCGGTGCCGGGTCCGGCTCACCGGCCGGCGCGGCCAGTAGCGGCAGCGTGTCGACAACGGAGGCCATGGCGGCGTTGACCGTGTCGACGAGCGTTGTTTCGATCATGGGAACCTCCCCGGTGTGCGGCCGGCGAAGCCGGGGCACTGCAGTTGTCCAGCCTCACGGACGTGTCGGGTCGTGCCGCGAGTTTCGACCCTGCGTCCGGCGATCACCGCGTACGGTGAAGATTTGTGGGCTTTTTGTCCAACTTCAGCCCTTCTCCTCGGCGTTGCCCTCGCTGACCACCAGCAACTGCAAAGCGTACGGGCCACCCCTGTCTGGTACAAGCTGCGTGCAACTCGACCGACAGCGCCGCCGTGCCGCCGTTGTCTGGTTCGAGAGTACCCAGCATGCCCTCTGCCGGCCGACACCGAGCCGCGCCGGTACCGTCCTATCCGTGACCGATCTGCTGCGGCCGGCCCGGCCGGTCGTGATGGGCGTTCTCAACGTCACGCCTGACTCCTTTTCCGACGGCGGGCGGTACGCCGACCTCGATGCCGCCGTCGCCCACGGCGTCCGGCTGCACCGCGACGGCGCCGACCTGATCGACGTCGGCGGTGAGTCGACCCGTCCGGGCGCGGTGCGAATCGACGCCGAGACCGAGGCAGCCCGGGTGCTTCCGGTCGTCCGGGCGCTCGCCGCCGCCGGCGTACCGATGAGCATCGACACCACCCGGGCGACGGTCGCCGCCGCCGCGCTGGCCGCCGGGGCGGCGGTGGTGAACGACGTCTCCGGCGGTCTGGCGGATCCACGGATGGCCGAGGTGGTCGCCGAGGCCGGCTGCCCGTGGATTCTGATGCACTGGCGCGGGCACTCCGACCGGATGCAGGACCTGGCGCACTACCGCGACGTGGTCGGCGAGGTCCGCGCCGAGCTCGCCGCCCGGATCGACGCCGCGCTGACCGCCGGGGTGGCCGCCGACCGGCTCGTCGTCGACCCCGGTCTCGGCTTCGCCAAGCGGGCGGAGCACAACTGGCAGCTCACCGTCCGTCTGCCCGAACTGCTCGACCTCGGTTGCCCGTTGCTCTTCGCGGCCAGCCGCAAGTCCTACCTGGGCCAACTGCTCGCCGACCCGGCAGGCCAGCCACGGCCGGTCGACCAACGGGCCGCGGCGACCACCGCCACCAGTCTGCTGGCGGTCGCCGCCGGCGCCTGGGGAGTCCGGGTACACGACGTCCGGGACACCGTCGACGCGCTGGCGGTGTGGCAGGCCAGCGGACGCCCCCGGATCGTCCCGGACGCCGCCGAGCCGCCGGGGAGCCGTCGATGACCGACCATCAGCCCGCCGCAGGGCCGTCGCCCGACCCGGGTGACGCGCGGCCGTCGACGACCGACCGGATCGTGCTGACCGGGCTGCGTGCCCACGGTCGGCACGGCGTCTACCCGCAGGAACGGGCCGCCGGGCAGGACTTCGTCGTCGACGTCGAGCTCACCGTCGACCTCGCGCCGGCGGCCGCCTCGGACGACGTCACCGACACCGTGCACTACGGCGAGCTGGCCGACCGGCTGGTCGCGATCGTCGGCGGCGAGCCGGTGAACCTGATCGAGACGCTGGCCGACCGGCTGGCCGCCCAGTGCCTGGCGGACCACCGGGTCCGTTCGGTCACGGTGACCGTGCACAAGCCGCAGGCGCCGATTCCGCACCAGTTCACCGACGTCGCGGTCGTGCTGACCCGGAGCCGACCGTGACCCGGGCGGTGCTGGCGCTGGGCAGCAATCTCGGTGACCGGTACGGGCGGTTGCGCGCGGCGGTACGGTCGCTGGACGACGTACTGCTGGTCGTCTCCGGGGTCTACGAGACCCCGCCGTGGGGCGACCCGGCGCAGCCCGACTACCTCAACGCGGTCGCGCTGGTGGCCGACCCCGGTGCCGCGCCGGCCGATTGGCTCGACCGGTGCCGCAGCCTCGAACGGGCCGCCGGGCGGGTGCGTGACCCGGACCGGCCGTACGGGCCCCGCAGCCTGGACGTGGACGTCGTCGCCGTGTGGACCGACGACGACACCCCGGTGTTCAGCGACGACCCTGAGCTGGTGCTGCCCCATCCCCGGGCGCGGCTGCGGGCGTTCGTGCTGCGACCGTGGATCGACATCCAGCCGTACGGCCAACTGCCCGGCCACGGCTGGCTGACCGACCTGCTCAACCACGATCCGGTCGCCGGGGACCTGCTCGAACTGCGCCCGCGACCGGATCTGCCGCTAGAGTCGACCCAGTGAACGTGCGTCTGTCGATCACCTTGCCGGGGCTGATGCTGCCGTGACCGGACCGGGAGTCAGCCCGCGTG
Source organism: Solwaraspora sp. WMMB762 (assembly GCF_049179115.1). Classification (NCBI taxonomy): domain Bacteria; kingdom Bacillati; phylum Actinomycetota; class Actinomycetes; order Micromonosporales; family Micromonosporaceae; genus Solwaraspora; species Solwaraspora sp. WMMB762. The sequence continues at coordinate 3,881,843 of NZ_JBMHMD010000001.1, read as the reverse complement.
GCCGGGAGCCTGACGAGCCGCGGATGGGGCCTACCAGGCTGTCCACCCTGGTGGTGGCGGCGCTGGCCGCCGCGGCGGTCGGCTGGCTGGTGATCAGCAGCTGGTACGTACGGATGCCGGTCCTACCCTGGCTACCCTCCGTGACGCTGGCGGCATTGGCCGTGTTCGAAGGGTACGCGGCGCTGAACACCCGGGCCCGGGTCGACCGCCAGCCCGGGCACGATCCGGTCAACCCGCTGCTCGCCGCCCGCTTCGTGGTGCTGGCCAAGGCGTCCTCCCTCGCCGGGGCGATCTTCGCCGGCTTTTACGCAGGCCTGGTGCTGTGGCTGTTCATCCAGCCGACCCGGGCGGCGAGCAACGACCTGCCGGCCGCCGGCAGCGGTTTGGTCGCCGCGGTCGCGCTGGTGGCGGCGGCGCTCTGGTTGGAGCGGGCCTGCCGGGTCCCGGACCGCCCGGAGGACTCCGACGCCCCGGACCAGCCGGCCGACTGACCCTTCCGCTGCCTGACTGACCGGTCTGTCAGGCCGGTCAGCCGGGCCGGTGCGGACCCGGCATCGACCCGGTTCCGGGCAGCTCGGCCGGATACGGGGGGTGACGGCCGGACCTGGTCGCGGGTACGGTGCCTGCGACCGGTACGGCTGCCCGGGCCACCGCGCGGACGCCACACGCTGGTCGACTGAGCGACCAGAGGAGACGCGGTATGGCGTACGACGATTCGCCTTATCGCCGGCGGAACGCGAGCACCTCGGATCCGACCGGCCACCGTCCGCCCGGCGACACCCGCTACGGCGACACCCGCTACGGCGACGCGCGGTATCCGGCGGCCGAGCCCGGTCGTCGCGGCCCCGCCAGCTACTCGACGAGCTCCTTCTCCACCGTTGCGGACTTTTCGACCACCGGAAGCTCCACCACCGCGGACTCCGCCGCGACCGGGAACTCGCCCACTGCCGCGGACCGGCCCACACGTGGCTCCACTACCGCCCGGGCGGCCACCCGGCACAGCCGCCGTCGCCGGACGTCCACCGCGCTCGACGACGTCTTCGACGACCCCTACCACGGCGAACGCGGCCGGGACCGGCTCGGCGTGCACCTCGTCTGGGAACTGATCCTGCTGCTGGCGGTCGGTGGGATCGGCTATCTCCTCTACCAGGTCGACCCGGGCCTCACCAGCGCCGGCACCCGCGACCCGCTGCTGGTCTACGCGACCGGGCTCGGCCTGTTCGCGCTCGCCGCCGGGATCACGCTGCGCGCCGGGGCGCCGAACCTGGCCATCGGACCGGTGGCGGTGGCCGCCGCGCTGCACTTCGCCGAGAACGGCGACAACGGCGTGGTGCCGGTGCTGGTCACCGGCATCATCTGGGCGGTGGTGCTCGGCGCGGGGACGGCGCTGCTGGTCACCGGCCTGCAGGTGCCCGGTTGGGCGGGCAGTCTGGTCGCCGCCTGCGTGGCGGTCGTTTTCATCCAGCAGCGGTCCGGTCCGGTCGACCTGCAGGGTGCCTTCGACCCGACCGGACAGGCGTTCCTGCTCTTCGGCGGCTTCGTCGTGCTGGCGCTGGTCGGCGGATCCCTCGGCACGATCAAGTCGATCCGGCGGGGGGTCGGGCGGTTCCGCCCGGTCGCCGATCCGGCTGATCGGCGGGGCGGCGTCGCCGCACTGGTCACCAGCGGTGCGCTGATCCTGTCGATGGTCTTCGCGGTGGTCGGCGGGGTGCTGCTGGCTGCCGTCGGCAACGGCCCGGTCAGCCCGTCGGTGGGGCTGGAGTGGACGGCGGTGGCGATCGGCGCGGCGATGCTCGGCGGGACCAGCGTCTTCGGCCGCCGGGGCGGTGTCTTCGGGTCCGTGTTGGCGGTGATCGGCCTGACCCTCTTCATCAGGTACGCCGAGCTGCGCGACCTCGACATCGCGCTGTACGCCACCGGTGCCGTCGCGGTGGTGGTCGGGCTGGCAGTGACCCGTCTGGTGGAGACATTCGGCCGGCCACGGTCGACCTCGGTCGACGACGCCGACGAGGCCCATGAAGCCGAGCAGACCGCGGGCGAGTCGACTGGTGAACCCGAGCCGGTCTACTACGACGGTCAGCCGGCGGACTGGTCGGAGCCGGCCCGGGCCGAGGCCGGGTGGCCGTCCGACCCGCCAACCGGCGGCCAGCAGTCCTGGTCGGCCTCCCTGCCCGCCCAGCCGGCACCGGCCCGGGACCGCTGGGACACCAGTGACAGCTGGGGCGCTGACGACCATTGGGGCACCGACGGTCGCTGACCCGCCGGCAGCTAGCCGCCGAGCAGGCTAGCTGCCGAGCCAGCGACGGGCCGGCGGGTTAGGCTCGGTTCCATGACCGAATCGCCGGCCGCGAACCGCGCCACGCCGACCTTCGAGGAGCTGGATCAGCTCTCCACCGAGCAGTTGCGGGAGCAGGCGTTCGAGCTGGCCCGGCAGCACAAGGACCTGGGCTTCTTCTGGTCGATAACCCAGCGGCTGTCCCGGGCCGACGACGCCAGTGAGCTGGACGGCGCGCCGAACTCGATCGGCCCGACCGTCGAGGACGCGGTGGCGCTGTGGCGGGAGTTCACCGGCCACGAGTACGGCGAGTCGGAGCCGTTGCTACGGGCGGCGTTCATCGACTACCTGCTGCGGCCGGGGCAGCGGCGCTGACGCAGGTCAGCTGGCGTCGGGTCAGCTGGCGTCGAGGATCCGGCGTCGGCTCACCACGCCGACCGGCTGGTCGGCGTCGTCGACCACTCGGGCGTGCTCCGCGCCGGTGACCAGCAACCGGGCCAGCGCGTCGTAGAGCGAGGTACCCAAAGCGAGGGTGGGCAGCCCGGCCGGACCCGGGGCCGCCGGGTCGTCGTCGAGCAGTTCGCGGCTCACCGGGGTGACCGCGAGCCGGCGGATCGCCCGGTCGGCGCCGACGAACTCGGTCACGAACGGGGTCGCCGGCCCGCCGAGTAGTTCGGCCGGTGCGGCGTACTGCTCCAGCCGGCCGCCTTCGGACAGTACGGCGATCCGGTCGCCCAGCCGTACCGCCTCGTCCAGGTCGTGGGTGACCAGCACGATCGTCTTGCGTACCTCGGCCTGCAGCCGGAGGAACTCCTCCTGCAGCCGGCCGCGGGCGATCGGGTCGACCGCGGAGAACGGCTCGTCCATCAGCAGGACGACCGGGTCGGCGGCCAGCGCCCGGGCGACGCCGACCCGCTGGCGTTGCCCGCCGGACAGCTCGTGCGGGTAGCGCTTGCCGTACCGGCCCGGTTCCAGCCCGACCAGGTCGAGTAGTTCGTCGGCGCGGCGCCGGATCCGGTCCCGCTGCCAGCCGAGCAGCCGGGGGACCGTGCCGACGTTGGCCCGGATCGTCTGGTGCGGGAAGAGCCCCACGTGCTGGATCACGTACCCGATCCGGCGGCGCAGCAGTACCGGGTCGACCTGGGTGACGTCCTCGTCGCCGAGCATGATCCGCCCGGTGGTCGGCTCGATCAGCCTGTTGATCATCCGGAGCACGGTGGACTTGCCGCAGCCGGACGGGCCGATCAGCACCACCAACTGGCCGGCGGGGATCTCCAGGGAGAGGCTCTGTACGGCGCGCGTCCCGTCCGGGAACTGCTTGCCGATGTCGGTCAAGGTGATCGCTGCCGCGCCGTCGGCGTCGGTGTCCCGCACGGTACCGTCCACCTGTGTCCTTCCACCTGCTCGCCGACCGGGCTGACCCGGGTAACCCGTGGTTCTCCGGTCAGTACGTCCGGGACAACTGGTCGACGATCGTCGCCGCGTTGACCGAACACGTCACCCTGACGGTACAGGCGGTGCTGATCGCCACGCTGCTGGCGGTGCCGCTGGCGGTGGTCGCGTACTGGTTCCGGTCGCTGACCGGGCCGATCCTCGCCCTCACCGGCGTGCTCTACACCATCCCGTCGCTGGCGTTGCTCGCCTTCGTCGCACCCTACGTGGGCGCGACAAATCCCGCGTCGGTGCTGATCGCCCTGGTGCTGTACGCGTTGCTGCTGGTCGTGCGCAACTCGCTGGCCGGGCTGAGTCAGGTGCCGGCGACGACCATCGAGGCGGCCGACGGGATGGGGTACGGCCGGTTCGGTCGGCTGCTGCGCATCGAACTGCCGTTGGCGCTGCCCGGCATCATGACCGGCTTGCGGCTGGCCACGGTCTCCACGGTCGCGCTGGTCACCATCGGCTCGCTGATCGGCTACGGCGGCCTCGGTGACCTGATCTTCAGCGGCTTCCGGAACAACTTCTACAAGGCCCAGATTCTCACCGGTACGCTGCTGAGCGTGGCGCTGGCCCTGCTGCTCGACCTGCTCCTGGCGGGTGCCGGTCGGCTGCTGACGCCCTGGGCCCGGCGGGTCGCCCCGTGAGCCGGCGGACCGTGGCGGCGAACCCGGTCGAGCAGGCGGTGACCTGGCTCAACGACCCGCTCAACTGGACCAACCCGGGTGGGGTGCTGGACCGCCTCGGTGAGCACCTGACCATCTCGGCCGCCGCGGTCGCGGTCGGCTGCCTGGTGGCCTGGCCGGTCGGACTGTGGCTCGGGCACACCGGCCGGGGCGGCGGCCTGGTGGTGCTGGTGTCGAACCTGACCCTGGCGGTGCCGACCATCGCCCTGCTGTCCATTCTGCCGCTGACCTTCCTGGGCTTCGGCAAGCCGCCGGTGATCCTGGCGTTGGCGGTGTTCGCCGTACCGCCGCTGCTGGCCAATGCGTTCACCGGGATCCGGCAGGTCGATCCGCAGGTGCGGGAGGCGGCTCGGGGGATGGGGCTGTCCGGCTGGCAGGTGCTGCGCCGGGTCGAGCTGCCGCTCGCGGTGCCGTACCTGGCGGCCGGGTTCCGGACCGCGGCGGTGCAGGTGGTGGCGACGGCGGCGCTGGCGGCGTTCGTCAACGGCGGAGGTCTCGGGCAGATCATCAGCGCGGGCTTCGGGTTGGGCATCTCGATCGGCGGCGGCCAGATCCTCGCCGGCGGTCTGTTGGTGGCGACCCTGGCGCTGATCACCGAAGGGCTGCTGGCGGTGCTCGAACGGGCGTTCACTCCGCGGCCGCTGCGCCGGACCGGCCGGCGGGCGGACGAGCAGGCCAGCGCGGTCGGCTCGGGTTGAGCGCGTCGCTTTCCGTTTGGGCCGGATGACGATCCGGTGACAACCGATCTTCATCTGTTGTCGGACCCTACGGTGAGGATGTTCGGTAGAGGGAACGGGTGACGGCATGCCGGCACGGGCCGGGGCCCCGTCGCGGCTGCCGTGCTGCCCGCAGCACGCTCGCGCGGGCATGTGCCGCGCCCGTCGGACACGCGGCCGGCCCGATGGGGTCGCGCCGGGACACAGGAGGCGGGCAAACATGCATGCACGGACACGTATCGCCCTGAGCGCGGTCGGCGCGCTCACCGCGGCGGGTTTCCTCGCCGCATGTGGCGAGGCGGGGTCATCCGGCACCGAGGCGCCGGATGCCGGCGCGTCCGGTGCCGGCTGCGCACCGGTAGCCGGAGACCAACTGGTGGTGCTGACCGACGACAAGAACCTGCAGAACACCGACAACATCGTGCCGGCGGTCAACGACGACGCGGCATCGCCGCAGGTCATCGCCGCACTGAACAGGGTGTCGGCCGCGTTGGACACCGAGAAGCTGATCGGGCTCAACCGGGCGGTCGACGTCGACCGGCAGACGCCGCAGGCTGCGGCCGAGGAGTTCGCCGCCGCCGAGGGCCTGACCGACGGTATCGAGACCGGACCGGGCGGTGAGCTGATCGTCGGCGCGGCCAACTTCAGTGAGAGCGAGACCCTGGGCGAGTTGTACCGGATCGTGCTGACGGCGGCGGGCTACGACGTCACCGTGCAGCAGATCGGCAACCGTGAGCTGTACGAGCCGGCGCTGGAGACCGGGGAGATCCAGGTGGTGCCGGAGTACGCGGCAACCATGGCGGACTTCATCAACAACAAGGTCGCGGGGGAGAACGCGCCGGCGATCTCGTCGCCGGACCTGGACGAGACGATGACCGGGCTCCGCGAGGTCGGCGAGCAGGTCGGTATCGTCTTCGGCGAACCGTCCGCGGCACAGGACCAGAACGCGTTCGCGGTGACCAGTGCCTTCGCCGACGAGTACGGCGTTCGTACGCTTTCCGACCTGGCGGAGAAATGCTCCGGTACGGCGACCGTCCTGGGCGGTCCGCCGGAGTGCCCGCAGCGTCCCAAGTGCCAGGAAGGGCTGGTCGAGGTGTACGACTTCCGGGCCGGGGAGTTCAGCTCCCTCGACGCCGGTGGGCCGCAGACCAAGACCGCGTTGACCACCGGCGAGATCAGTGTCGGTCTGGTGTTCTCGTCGGACGGGGCGTTGGCGACCGGCTGATTTCCGTGGCTGGCGCGGACTGTCGCCGGCCACCCGGGCTGTGGAGCCTACCTTCTCGGACAGCAGGCGGTACCCGTTCCGTTGATCTGTAGATGTCGGTAGGCTCCACAGCCATGTCCGCTCCCGAGGCCGAAGAGGAGCCGCGCCGCACGGTTCCGCTCAAGTGGCTTACCTGGGGTGGCCTGGGCCTGGCGCCGCTGGCTGCGCTTTTGCTGCTGCTCGGCGACGGCGACGGCTCGTTGCGACTGGCGATGGTGATCGCTATCGCGTCCGTGGTGTTGATCGGATTGTCAATCACATTGCGTGGCGGCGTGGAAACTATGCGCGCCGACATGGAGGATGCGCTTGTCGAGGAAATGGACGTGCTCCGCGAGGACGTGCGCAACGACATTTCCACCGCCGTCCGGGCGACGCACCGCGCCTTCGGCGAGAAAATGCAGGTGGTTCAGGACGACGTCGAGGCTCTTCGCGGCCAACTGGACGTGGTCCGTGCCGAGATCGCCCGCAGTGAACCGGCCCGGGAACAGCCGGGCGGTGACCGCGCCGGCTACGACCGGTTCGATCAGGCTGCTCCGGCGTCCGCCGTACCGGCGGCGGTGCCGGCCTCCGGCCCGACCGGGGCTGCCGGCTACGGCGGCCAGTACGGCTCCAGCGGCCAGTACGGCTCCGGCGGCCAGGCCGGTCGGGCCTCGGTCCCGGCGGTCAGCGGTACCGTACTGCCCCGCCAGCAGGGGCCGAACGGCGTCGTCCGGCAGCCGGAGACCGTCCAGGTGAGCACCCGGCAGGTCGTCGACCCACGAGCCGACGACGAGCCCGCCGGCACGGTGTACGGCGGGACCCGCTACGGCGGCCGGGGCGGCGAGTCCATCGACGGTGAGTGGTCCGCACCGGCGGCCCGTGGTCGGCGTTCCGCCGAACCGGACGAGGAGTCGTGGACCGAACGTCGGCTGCGCGACCAGCCGGAGGAGCGCTGGTCGTGGAGCGGCGACCGGGACGACAGCGCCGAGCAACGGTACGGCGACCGACCCGTCGACCGGTGGGACGTCGGGCGGGCCGACGGCTTCAGCACCGGGTCGCCGGCCGAGCGGTGGCCGCCGGCCCGCGACGACGACTACCCGCCGGCCCGCGACGACTACCCGCCGGCCCGGTCCGGGGCCGGTGCCCGCAACGGCCGGTACCCGCAGGACCGGGGCGACCTCCCGGGGCCGGGCGGTGACCGGGTCGCGGACGAGCCGCCGTGGCGGGACGCCCGGTGGGACCAGCGGATGGCCGACCCGTCGCCGGACGGCCCGGGGATCAGCGGGACCGGCCGGCGTGCGGCGCTGCCGGCGCTGCCGGCCGGCAGCGGCGCCGAGTCGCCCCCGGCCTGGTCGTCGCCGGCCCGCGATCCACTCGACGACGAGCCGGTCCGGCGCAGTCGCCGGTACCGGGACGAGGAGGACGACGTCGGTCGGCGGTTCCGCGACGACGACCCGCCGCGCCGGTACCGGGACGACGAACCGCCCCGCCGGTACCGGGACGAGGAACCGGCGGACCCGGGCCGGCGCTACCGCGACGACGCGTCCGGCCGGCGCTACCGCGACGACGAACCGCCCCGCCGGTACGCGGAGGAGGGCACCGCCGGCCGCCGGTACCGCGACTACGACGACGAGCCGGGCCGGCGCTACCGCGACTACGACGACGGCGCCCCGGGCCGGCGCTACCGGGACCCGGACGACGGTGGCCGACGCTTCCGTGACGACGACGGCCGTGGCCGCTTCCGTGACGACGCCGACTACCCCGACGACCGCCGCTGGCGGTAGGCCGACGTCACTTGTCGATGTCGCCGACCACGAAGAACATCGAACCGAGGATCGCCACCAGATCCGGCACCAGGCTGCCGGGGATCAGCGTCGCCAACGCCTGCACGTTGGCGTAGGAGGCAGTCCGCAGCTTGAGCCGCCACGGGGTCTTCTCCCCCCGGGAGACGAGGTAGTAGCCGTTGACCCCGAGCGGGTTCTCGGTCCACGCGTAGGTGTGGCCCTCGGGTGCCTTGACCACCTTCGGCAGCCGTACGTTGACCGGCCCGCTCAGCTGGTCGACCCGGTCCAGACAGCGGCGGGCCAGGTCGAGTGAGGCGTACACCTGGTCGAGCAGCACCTCGAACCGGGCGTGGCAGTCGCCGGCACGGCGGGTGACCACCGGCACGTCCAGCTCGCCGTAGGCGAGATACGGCTCGTCGCGACGCAGGTCCAGGTCCAGCCCACTGGCCCGGGCGACCGGTCCGGAGGCGCCGAACGCCGCGGCCGTCGCCGCGTCGAGCACCCCGACCCCGACCGTACGGGCGAGGAAGATCTCATTGCGTCGGATCAGCCGGTCCAGGTCGGGCATCCGGGCCTCGACCTGGCCGATCGCCTCCCGGGCCCGGCGGGTCCAGCCGGCCGGCACCTCCTCCTTGAGACCGCCCACCCGGTTGAACATGTAGTGCATCCGGCCGCCGGAGACCTCCTCCAGCACGGCCTGCAGCGTCTCCCGCTCCCGGAACGAGTAGAACACCGGGGTGAGCGCGCCGATCTCCAGTGGATACGAGCCGAGGAACATCAGGTGGTTGAGCACCCGGTTCAGTTCGGCCAGCGCGGTCCGCAGCCAGGTGGCCCGCTCCGGCACCTCGATGCCCATCATCCGTTCGACGGCGAGCGCCACACCCAGCTCGTTGGCGAACGCGGACAGCCAGTCGTGCCGGTTGGCCAGCATGATGATCTGCCGGTAGTCGCGGACCTCGAACAGTTTCTCGGCGCCACGGTGCATGTAGCCGATCACCGGCTCGCAGGAGACCACCCGCTCGCCGTCGAGGACCAGCTTGAGCCGGAGTACGCCGTGCGTGGACGGGTGCTGCGGGCCGATGTTGAGCACCATGTCGGCGGTGTCCAGCCCGGCGCCGGTGCCGACGGTCAGCTGGCGGAGTCCGTCGGCCGACCCGGCCGGGGGCGGCGAACCGGTGTCGGTGTCCATGCCGGCCATCGTCGCACGCCGACTCCCCGCCACACGGTCGGCGGGGATCCGGGTTTCAGACCAGCAGGGATTCGACATCGACGGCCAGCCCGACGGGTTGGACCAGCCACCAGTGCCCGCCCAGCCCATCCGGGTCGGTGAGTTCGGCGGCGGTGCCGGCGGCGGCCAGCGCCGCCAGGTAGCCGCGCGGGTCGGTGCCGGCCAGGGCCAGCGGCGGTCGACGGCCGTGCACCCCGAGTCGGTGCAGCGCGTCCCGTTGCCGGCACAGCAGGTGGCCGGCCCCGCCAGCGGCCGCCGATCCGGCGGCGGCGACCGCGTCGATCGCCACGTGGGCGGTGAGGTCGCAGGAGCCGTCGGGGACCGGGGCCACCGTACGGCCGGCCCGGAAACCGGTCAGGGTGCCGGCGACCGGGCGGTCGGCGTACCGGTGGCCGTAGTCGACCGCCACGGCGACGCCCCGGCGCAGCGTCCGTACCGCCGCAGCCCAGGCCTCGTCGCGGGGGCGACCGATCTCGGCCTGCGCCCCGTCCGGCAGCGGCGGCCACCAGCGGGCCAGCCAGGCGGAGTCGGCGGCGCCGAGTTCCCCGCCGGGGTGCTGCCGGCCGGTTGCCGGGTCGACCAGCAGACAGCGGAGCCGGTCACCGTCGCGGACGGCCAGATCGAGCGGTACGTTGTCCAGCCACTCGGTGGCGACGAGCAGCCCGGTGGTTCCCGTCGGCGGTGCGCTCCGCCAGTCGACCGGTTCGGGCAGGCCGGCCGGTCGGGGCGCCGGGTCGACGCCGGTCAGCCGGATCCGGCCGGCGAGCGGGGCGGACGGGCCGGCGAAGGCGCCCGGCGAGTCGGTGAGCAGCCGGTGTACGGCGCCGAGCAGCTCACCGCCGCCGGCTCCGACGTCGACCAGGTCGACCGGGTCCGGGTGGCCGAGCAGGCGGTCGACGTGGCCCAGCAGCCGCAGCACCGCCCGGGCGAACGGCGTACCGGTCTGCGCGCTGGTCGAAAAGTGCGCGGCGGGCACCGGGGTGCCGCCGGTCACATAGAAGCCCTCCGGTCCGTACAGCGCGGTGGAGATGGCGTCCCGCCAGGTCAGCACCGGGCCACCCTAGATCAGCGGGTGAAGGTTTTCACACACCGTTGTTTCCGGCCCGTTGCCCCGGCGCATACTGGCATCGACCGGTACCCCCGTTCGAGGACTGGATCACATCATGAGCGCATCGGCGCGCCCGACGGCGGTGGAGGTTCCCGCCGCCCGGGTGACCGACCCCGCTGTCGGGGTCGTGGGCGCCGGCCGGGTCGGCGCGGTGCTCGCCGCCGCCCTGACCGCCGCCGGCCATCGAATCACCGCGGTATCCGGTGCCAGCCCGGCCAGCCGGGACCGGATCCGCCGGCTGCTGCCCGGCGTCGAGCCCCGGCCGGTGGCCGACGTCGCCGACGCCGCCGAGCTGCTGATCCTCGCGGTGCCCGACGACGTGCTGCCGACCGTGGTGGCCGACCTGGTGGCGGCCGGCGCGCTGCGGCCCGGCCAGGTCGTGGCACACACCTCGGGGGCGCACGGTCTCGCCGTGCTGGCCCCGGCCGCGGCGGTCGGCGCCGCCCCGCTGGCGCTGCACCCGGCGATGACCTTCACCGGCGAGCGCGGCGACCTGGACCGGCTGCCCGGGATCAGCTACGGAGTGACCGCCGACCGGCCGCTGCGGCCGCTGGCCACCCGCCTGGTGGCGGCGCTGGGCGGCACCGTCGAGTGGGTCGCCGAGATGGACCGGCCGCTCTACCACGCCGCCCTGGCGCACGGCGCGAACCACCTGGTCACCCTGGTCAACGAGGCCAGCGACCGGCTGCGCGACGCCGGGGTCGCCGACCCTGCCCGGGTGCTCGCACCGCTGCTGCGCGCCGCCCTGGACAACGCCCTGGCGCACGGCGACGCCGCGCTGACCGGGCCGGTGTCGCGCGGCGACGCCGGCACCGTCGCCCGGCACCTGGACCGGCTGGCTGACACCGCCGCGGAGAGCCTGCCCAGCTATCTGGCGTTGGCGCGGCGTACTGCGGACCGGGCGATCGCCGCCGGCCGGCTGCCGGCCGCCGCCGCGGTGCCGTTGCTCGACGTGCTGGCCGGCCGGGAGCCGGTCGCCACGTCGGGCCGGCGTCGGGAGCGGGTCCGATGAGTGCGGCGGGTCCGATGAGTGCGATGAGCCCGGCCTCGACCGCGCCGACCACGCCGACCACCTCGACCACCTCGACCGCGCCGACCACCCCGACCGCGCCGGCCGGGCTGCAAGTGGCGTGGACCCGCGCCGAGCTCGCCGCGCTGCGGGCCGGCTGGTCCGGCTCGGTGGCGGTGGTGATGACGATGGGTGCCCTGCACGACGGGCACGCCGCCCTGCTGCGCGCGGCGGCGGCCCGCGCCGACCACGTGATCGCCACGATCTTCGTCAACCCGCTGCAGTTCGGGCCGACCGAGGACTTCGACCGGTACCCGCGCACCATCGACGACGACCTGGCGGTCTGCCGGCGGGCCGGGGTCCGGGCGGTCTTCGCGCCGGCCCGGGCCGAGGTCTACCCGGACGGCGCGCCGCAGGTCAGAGTCGACCCGGGGCCGGTGGGGGAGATCCTGGAGGGGGCGAGCCGGCCGGGCTTCTTCCACGGGGTGCTGACCGTGGTGCTGAAGTTGCTCCAGATCACCCGGCCCGACCTGGCCTTCTTCGGGGAGAAGGACTACCAGCAGCTGACCCTGGTCCGGCGGATGGTGCGCGACCTGGACCTGCCGGTGACCATCGTCGGAGTGCCGACCGTCCGGGAGCCGGACGGGCTGGCCCGGTCCAGCCGCAACCGCTACCTGTCGCCCCGGCAGCGGCAGGTGGCGCTGGGGCTGGCCGGGGCACTGCGGGCCGGCGTGGACGCGGCGACGGCGGGCGTCCCCGCCGACGAGGTGCTGGCCGCCGGCCGGGCGGCCTTCGACCGGCACACCGGCGGCGCCGCCGAGCTCGACTACCTGGCGCTGACCGACCCCGACCTGGGGCCGGCGGTGCCCGGCCCGGCCCGGCTGCTGATCGCCGCCCGGGTCGGTGACACCCGGTTGATCGACAACACCCCGGTGGAGCTGGCCGGCTCCCGATCGGAAGGATCCTGATGCTGCGCACCATGCTCAAATCCAAGATCCACCGGGCCACGGTGACCCAGGCCGATCTGCACTACGTCGGCTCGGTCACCGTCGACGCCGACCTGCTGGACGCGGCCGACCTGCTGCCCGGCGAACAGGTGGCGATCGTCGACGTGACCAACGGCGCCCGGCTGGAGACGTACGTCATCGAGGGGGCCCGGGGCAGCGGGGTGATCGGCATCAACGGGGCGGCCGCCCACCTGGTGCACCCCGGTGACCTGGTGATCCTGATCGCGTACGGGCAGTTCACCGACGCCGAGGCCCGCGCATACCAGCCCCGGGTGGTGCACGTCGACGCCGCCAACCGGGTGATCCAGCTCGACGCCGACCCCGCCGGGGCGCCCGCCGGGGTGGTCGGCGACCCGGTCCGCGGCGACACCGCCGTCGGCTGGCCAGTGGTTGCCGGCAGGCCTTAGCGTGGTGACGGTTGCCGACCGTAAGCCGGGCGGTGACCGTACGGTCACCCGAAGGTGTCGTATGCTCGGCGGTCCGGACCGCCTGCCAGCCAGCCCGTGGGAGGGACTCGATGCGCCGATGGACCGCCGCTGTCGCGGTCGGTGGAGCGCTTGCGCTCGGCCTGACCGGGTGTGGCCTGCCCGCCGGGGTGGACGGTGAGCTGACCAACAGCTGGCAGCCGATCCCCGAGCCGAGCCCGTTCGTGCCGCCGGCCGAGGTCTGCCACCCGGGGGACTTCGCCGAGACCGCCTACCTGTCGTCGTACAGCCCGGTCGACTGCGCGGCCCCGCACCGGGTGGAGACGGTCCACGTCGGCACGTTCGGCGCCGAGGCGGCGGAGGCGACCGCGCCGCCGGCGCAGGGCTCGCCCGAAATCCGCGTCGCGTACGCCGAGTGCGACTCCGCGACCAGCGAGTACGTCGGTGCCGACTGGCGGCTCGGCCGGCTCTGGGTGGGGGTGGCGGTGCCGTCCCCGGCAGCCTGGGAAGGCGGCGCTCGCTGGTTCCGCTGCGACGTCACCGAGGTGACCAACGTCGAGGACAACGGCGGTACGGCGTCGCGCACCGCGAGCCTGCGGGACGCGCTGGCCGAGCCGTCGCCGCTGCACCTGACCTGCTACGCGGTCCGCAACGACGACAACGGCGCGATCGACACCATGCCGGCCGCGGAGTGCGACGAGCCGCACAACGCGGAGTTCGCCGGGGTCTGGCAGGCACCGGACATCGAGTATCCGACCCGGGACCGGGACTGGGCCCAGTTCCACACCGAGTGCCGCAAGGTGATCGGCCGGTACGCGGACGTACCGCTGGACGGCAACCTGCAGTTCCGTACCGGGGTGATCTCGCTGCCAGGCGGTGCGGCCGAGTGGGCGGCCGGCAACCGGGGCGTCCGCTGCTACCTGTGGCTCGACGAACGCAACGTCGAGCGGTCACTCAAGGACGCCGGCACCGAGGGCCTGCCCATCCAGTACGAGTAGTGGCCGGCCTTGTGACGGCCGCCGCCGGGCGCCCGGCCGGGTGCACCGGCACACATCCGTCCGCCCCGGCGGCCCGCCACCGGGGCCGACGCGGTTGACTCTGCCCATGCGACTGCGTATCCCGGACCTGCCCGAGCTGCCCGGCCGGCTCGCCGCGCCGGACCCCGGCTGGGCGGAGACCACCGACGTGGTGGTCGTCGGCTCCGGTATCGCCGGTCTGACCGCCGCGCTCTATCTGCGGGAAGCCGGGCTGCACGTCACCGTCGTGACGAAGGTCAACATCGACGACGGGTCGACCCGGTGGGCGCAGGGCGGGATCGCCGCTGTGCTGGACCCGCTGGACACCCCGGCCGCACACGCGCAGGACACCGAGACGGCCGGGGTGGGGCTCTGCGACCCGGACGCGGTCCGGGTGCTGGTCGAGGAGGGGCCGGCCAGGATCCGGGAACTGATCCGGGTCGGCGCCGAGTTCGACCGGGACGCCGACGGTGTGCTGCTGCTCACCCGGGAGGGCGGTCACCGGGCCAACCGGATCGTGCACGCCGGCGGTGACGCCACCGGTGCCGAGGTGCAGCGGGCGTTGCACGCCGCGGTCCGTCGGGACCCGTGGATCCGGCTGGTCGAGCACGCCCTGGTGGTCGACCTGCTGCGTGCCGCGCCGGACGCCGACGGCGGGCCGGCTCGGGCCTGCGGGGTCACGCTGCACGTGCTCGGCGAGGGCTCCCCTGACGGGGTGGGCGCGATTCTGGCCCGCGCCGTGGTGCTGGCCACCGGCGGGATGGGGCAGATCTTCGCCACCACCACCAATCCGGCGGTCTCCACCGGCGACGGGGTGGCGCTGGCGCTGCGGGCCGGCGCGGCAGTGGCCGACCTGGAGTTCGTCCAGTTCCATCCGACGGCCCTGGTGGTGCCGGGCGCCGTCGGCGGCAGCGGCCAGCAGCCGCTGGTGTCCGAGGCGCTGCGCGGCGAGGGTGCGCTGCTGCTCGACCCCGACGGCAAGCGGTTCATGCTCGGCCAGCACGAGCTCGCCGAGCTGGCACCACGCGACGTGGTCGCCAAGGGCATCCACCGGGTGATGTCGGCGGTCGACGTCGACCACGTGCAGCTCGACGCCCGGCATCTGGGCGGCGAGTTCCTGGCCCGGCGCTTCCCGACGATCGTGGCGTCCTGCCGGGCCATCGGGATCGACCCCGCCGAGGAGCTGATCCCGGTGGCACCGGCCGCCCACTACGCGTCCGGCGGCGTCCGTACCGATCTGCACGGCCGCACCACCATCCCCGGCCTGTACGCCTGCGGCGAGGTGGCCTGCACCGGGGTGCACGGCGCCAATCGGCTGGCCAGCAATTCGCTGCTGGAGGGCCTGGTCTTCGCCCGGCGGATCGCTCGGGACATCACCCGCGACCTGCCGCCGCAGCTGGAGCCGGCCGGCACCGGCCGGGCGGCTGACCGGGCCGACGGCTGGTTGCTGCCGGCACTGGCCCGGCAGCCGCTGCAGCGGGCGATGAGCCGGGGCGCCGGAGTGCTGCGTTCCGCCGCGACGCTCGACGGCACCGCCGCCGAGCTGCGCCGGCTCGCCGCTGGCCGGGGCACGCCGGGCACCGCCGGATGGGAGGCGACTAACCTGGTCACCGTCGCCACCGCGTTGGTGGCGGCGGCGTACGCCCGGCAGGAGACCCGGGGTTGTCACTGGCGTGACGATTTCCCGTCGGCGGCCGAGAGCTGGCTGGGGCATCTGGTCAGCGCGCTCGGCCCGGTCGGGCAGCCCACTCTCACCTGGGAGCCGTCATGCGTAGCGAGGTGACCGTCGCCGCGTCGCGGGCCTGCGGTCTGGACCCGGACGTGGTCCACCGGGTGGTGGCCACCGCGTTGGCCGAGGATCTCGGCCCGGACCGGCTGGACGTGACGTCGGCGGCCACCATCGACCCGGGGCAGTTCGGCACGGCCGAGCTGGTGGCCCGCTCCGCCGGCGTGGTGGCCGGCCTGCCGCTGGTCGCCGCCGTGTTCGACGCGGTGCCGTCGGCAGGCACGCCGGTCGAGGTGCGGCTGCACCGCTGCGACGGTGACCGGGTACCGGCCGGTACGGTGCTGGCCGCGCTGACCGGCCCGGTCCGCACCCTGCTCACCGGCGAGCGGACCGCGCTCAACCTGATCAGCCGGCTCTCCGGGGTGGCCACCCACACCCGGGCCTGGGCGGACGCCCTCGCCGGGTCGAAGGCGACCGTGCTGGACACCCGCAAGACCACCCCCGGGCTGCGGCTGCTGGAGAAGTACGCGGTCCGGGTCGGCGGCGGCGGCAACAAGCGGATGGGTCTGTACGACGTGGCGATGGTCAAGGACAACCACAAGCTGGCCGCTGGCGGGGTCGGCGCCGCGTACCGCCGGGTGCGCGAGGCCTTTCCCGGCGTACCGGTGGAGGTCGAGGTGACCACATTGGCCGAGGCGGTCGAGGCGGTCGAGGCCGGGGCGTCGTTCCTGCTCTGCGACAACATGCCGCCGGAGCTGCTGAGCGCGGTCGTCGCCGAGGTGGGTGACCGGGTCGAGGTGGAGGCCACCGGCGGGTTGACCCTGGCCAACGCGGTCCGGTACGCGCGAACCGGGGTGGACTACCTGTCGGTCGGGGCGTTGACCCACTCCTCGCCGATCATGGACATCGCGTTGGATCTGCGACCGGCCGGTGCTGGCGTGTCGGCCGGTACGGGCGTGTCGGCCGATGCCGGCCGGACTGCCGGTTGACCGTCGAGGGGACGACATGCTGCTGTGCATCGACATCGGTAACACCAACACGGTGCTGGCCACGTTCAACGGGGACAAGCTGGTGCACTCGTGGCGGATCAAGACCGACGCCCGGTCGACCGCCGACGAGCTCGGCCTGATGTTCCGCGGGCTGCTCGCCGGGGACTCGGTGGAGCTCACCGGGGTGGCCGCCTGCTCGACCGTACCGGCGGCGTTGCGTTCGTTGCGGACGATGCTCGGCCGCTACTACGGCGACATTCCCAGTGTGATCGTGGAGCCGGGGGTGCGGACCGGGGTGCAGTTGGCGATCGACAACCCCAAGGAGGTCGGCTCGGACCGGGTGGTCAACACGCTCGCCGCGCACACCTTGTACGGTGGCCCGTCGATCGTCGTCGACTTCGGCACCACCACCAACTTCGACGTGATCAGCGCCCGGGGCGAGTTCCTCGGCGGGGCGTTCGCTCCCGGCATCGAGATATCCTTCGACGCGTTGTCGGCCCGCGCCGCCCAGCTGCGCAAGGTCGAGCCGACCCGGCCCCGGTCGGTGATTGGTAAGAACACCGTCGAGTGCCTGCAGTCCGGCATGTACTTCGGTTTCGCCGGCCAGGTGGACCGCATCGTGGAGCGGATGGCGGCGGAGTTGGGGCAGCTCAGCGCGGTTATCGCGACGGGCGGACTGGCCCCGGTGGTGATCGGTGAGTGTCGCACCATCACCCACCACGAACCGATGATCACCCTTATCGGCCTGCGGATGGTGTACGAGCGGAACACCTGATCCCCACCGCGGCCTTGTCAGCTGCGTCACAGAACTCTGGTTGAGTACGCTCGTGGCCGGACCGTGACCACGAGGTCGCACCGTTGTCCGTACCCCCTGTGTTGAGGATGCCCGCCGTGACCGAGCACGTGACCGTACCCGACGATTCCGCAGCGGATCTGCCCGAGCAGATGCGGGTGCGCCGGGAGAAGCGGGACCGGCTGCTGGCCCAGGGCGCGGAGCCCTATCCGGTCGGGTTCCCCCGGACCACCTCGCTGGCGCAGCTGCGGGAGCGCTTCGGCGAGCTGCCGACCGACACCGCCACCGGCGAGCAGGCGGCGGTCACCGGCCGGGTGATCTTCGTCCGGAACACCGGCAAGCTCTGTTTCGCCACTCTGCGTGAGGGTGATGGCACCGAGTTGCAGGTGATGCTGTCCCGGGACCGGGTCGGTGCCGAGCGGCTGGAGGACTGGAAGCGGCTGGTTGACATCGGCGACCACGTGGGGGTGGCCGGCGAGGTGATCACCAGCCGCCGGGGTGAGCTCTCGGTGCTCGCCGACTCGTGGCAAATGACCGCCAAGGCGCTGCGTCCGCTGCCGGTGGCACACAAGCCGTTGAGTGAGGAGGCCCGGGTCCGGCAGCGGTACGTCGACCTGATCGTCCGCCCGGAGGCGCGCCGGACCGTGCGGACCCGGGCGACAGTGCTGCGTACCCTGCGCGACTCGTTCCACCAGCGGGGCTTCACCGAGGTGGAGACGCCGATGCTGCAGGTGCTCCACGGCGGCGCGGCGGCCCGGCCGTTCGTCACGCACAGCAACGCTCTTGATGTTGATCTGTATCTGCGAATCGCTCCCGAGCTATTCCTCAAGCGCTGTGTGGTCGGCGGCATCGACCGGGTGTTCGAAATCAACCGGAACTTCCGCAATGAGGGGGTTGACTCCTCGCACTCGCCCGAGTTCGCCATGTTGGAGACCTACGAGGCGTACGGGGACTACGACACCATGGCGCGGCTGACCCGGGATCTGGTACAGGAGTGCGCGAGCGCGATCAGTGGGTCACATGTGGTCACCCACGCCGACGGGTCGGAGTTCGACCTTGGCGGCCAGTGGCGTACGGTGACTCTGTACGGAGTGTTGTCAGAAGCTCTCGGTGAGGAAGTCACTGTACGGACCGACCGAGCGCAGTTGCTGCGTTACGCCGAGAAGTTCGATGTCGCTGTGGACCCGAAGTGGGGTCCGGGCAAGCTGGCGGAGGAACTCTTCGAGGAATTGGTCGTGCCGACTCTGCTCCAGCCGACCTTCGTGCGGGACTACCCGGTGGAGACCAGCCCGCTGACCCGGGCGCACCGCGCCGAGCCGGGGCTGGCCGAGAAGTGGGACCTCTACGTGCGCGGGGTCGAGCTGGCGACCGCGTACAGCGAGCTGGTCGACCCGGTGGTGCAGCGGGAGCGGCTGGTGGCCCAGGCGCGGCTGGCCGCCGGCGGTGACCCGGAGGCGATGCGCCTCGACGAGGACTTCCTCCGGGCCATGGAGTACGGAATGCCGCCGGCCGGGGGCATGGGAATGGGAATCGACCGGTTGCTCATGGCCCTGACCGGCCTGGGTATTCGCGAAACCATCCTCTTCCCTCTGGTCCGTCCGGAGTAGTCGGCCAAATTTTTTCGGGGAGTTTGCGCGTCCTATTGACGGCTGGCGCATCTTTCGGGCTATTGTGCTCTTGATTGCGGGAGAACGTGCTCGGAAGGACAACGGCCTGTGGCCAAGCAGATCATTCACAAGCTGGTCGACGATCTGGACGGCGGCGACGCCGACGAGACCGTCAAGTTCGCCCTCGACGGCGTCCAGTACGAGATCGACCTCTCGGAGAAGAACGCGGACAAATTGCGGCAGGTTTTCGCTCCGTACGTGGGTGCTGGTACCAAGATCGGCCGCGGTGGCGTGGTCGTAGGTGGTCGGGCCGCGCGGGGTCGGGGCGGTGCCGCCGCCGACCGTGAGCAGAACCGGGCGATCCGGGCCTGGGCGAAGAAGGAAGGCAAGGAGATCTCCGACCGCGGGCGCATCCCGCAGGAGATCGTGGACGAGTACCACGCCAAAGCCGGGCGCTGATCGTCCCAGGTGTACCGCTACCGACCAGCCCTCGTCGGCCGGTCGGAGTCAGTGACACGAGGCACGGATGTCTCATCCGTGCCTCGTGTCCCTTTTTGGGGAATTTGGCGGTTGCGGCACGATCCTGCGGCGATCGGCTGGGCTGCACGGTGCCGGGCCGGGTCTACTGCCCTGGCCAGAGCGTGGCAGGTTGTCCACAGCCTGTGCACCGGTTGTCCACAGGCCTGTGGACAACCGGTCGGGCGGTGGCGGTACGGACGGCGCGTTCCGGTGAGCCGACGCCGCGCCCGGTCACCGGACCGAGCGGATTTCGCTCACCGCGTAGCGCCGAAGCCTCGGGGAACAGCCAACGACCCGGCACAGTTGGGGTAAACGTTGCGGATCGCCCCTGCTCCGGCCCGACACGGCAGGAGCGGAGTCGGCCCACGGCGATAGAGTGATGGCACGAGCTTCCGCCTGGAGGCTCGTGCGCTGGCCCGCCAAGACCACTGGCGCACGGCACGTGAGGAGCACGAGGGCATGTTCGAGCGGTTCACCGACCGAGCGCGACGGGTTGTCGTCCTGGCTCAGGAAGAAGCCCGGATGCTCAACCACAACTACATCGGCACGGAGCACATCCTGCTCGGCCTCATCCACGAGGGTGAGGGCGTGGCGGCGAAGGCCCTGGAGAGCCTGGGCATCTCGCTGGAAGGTGTGCGTCAACAGGTCGAGGAGATCATCGGCCAGGGCCAGCAGGCGCCGAGCGGGCACATCCCGTTCACGCCGCGGGCCAAGAAGGTGTTGGAGCTGTCGCTGCGGGAGGCGCTGCAGCTCGGCCACAACTACATCGGCACGGAGCACATCCTGCTCGGGCTGATCCGTGAGGGCGAGGGCGTCGCCGCCCAGGTGCTGGTCAAGCTCGGCGCCGACCTCAACCGGGTCCGCCAGCAGGTGATCCAGCTGCTGTCGGGCTACCAGGGCAAGGAGCCGGCGGCGGCGGGCGCGGCGGCGGGCGAGGCCGCCCCGTCGACCAGCCTGGTGCTGGACCAGTTCGGCCGTAACCTGACCCAGGCGGCCCGGGAGGGCAAGCTCGACCCGGTGATCGGCCGGGAGAAGGAGATCGAGCGGGTGATGCAGGTGCTCTCCCGCCGTACCAAGAACAACCCGGTGCTGATCGGTGAGCCCGGTGTCGGCAAGACGGCCGTGGTGGAGGGCCTGTCCCAGAAGATCATCAAGGGCGAGGTGCCCGAGACGCTGAAGGACAAGCAGCTCTACACCCTCGACCTCGGTGCGCTGGTCGCTGGCTCCCGCTACCGCGGTGACTTCGAGGAGCGCCTGAAGAAGGTGCTCAAGGAGATCCGCACCCGGGGCGACATCATCCTGTTCATCGACGAGATTCACACCCTGGTCGGCGCTGGCGCGGCCGAGGGCGCGATCGACGCGGCAAGCATCCTCAAGCCGATGCTGGCCCGCGGTGAGCTGCAGACCATCGGGGCGACCACCCTCGACGAGTACCGCAAGCACCTGGAGAAGGACGCCGCGCTGGAGCGCCGGTTCCAGCCGATCCAGGTGGGTGAGCCGTCGCTGGCCCACACCATCGAGATCCTCAAGGGCCTGCGGGACCGCTACGAGGCGCACCACCGGGTGAGCATCACCGACGCCGCACTGGTCGCCGCCGCGACGCTGGCCGACCGGTACATCTCCGACCGGTTCCTGCCGGACAAGGCGATCGACCTGATCGACGAGGCCGGTGCCCGGATGCGGATTCGCCGGATGACCGCGCCGCCGGACCTGCGTGACTTCGACGAGCGGATCGCCCAGGTGCGCCGCGACAAGGAGTCCGCGATCGACGCGCAGGACTTCGAGCGGGCCGCGCAGCTGCGCGACAAGGAGAAGCAGCTGCTCGGTCAGAAGGCGCAGCGGGAGAAGGAGTGGAAGGCGGGCGACCTCGACGTGGTCAGCGAGGTCGACGACGAGCAGATCGCCGAGGTGCTCGGCAACTGGACCGGCATCCCGGTCTACAAGTTGACCGAGGAGGAGACCTCCCGGCTGCTGCGCATGGAGGACGAGCTGCACAAGCGGGTCGTCGGCCAGGAGGACGCGGTCCGGGCGGTGTCGAAGGCGATCCGGCGGACCCGGGCCGGCCTGAAGGACCCGAAGCGGCCATCCGGCTCGTTCATCTTCGCCGGCCCGTCGGGTGTCGGTAAGACCGAGCTGTCCAAGGCGCTCGCCGAGTTCCTGTTCGGCAGCGAGGACGCGCTGATCCAGCTGGACATGTCCGAGTTCCACGACCGGTACACGGTGTCCCGGCTGGTCGGTGCCCCGCCCGGGTACGTCGGCTACGACGAGGGCGGCCAGCTGACCGAGAAGGTCCGGCGCCGGCCGTTCTCGGTGGTGCTGTTCGACGAGATCGAGAAGGCCCACCCGGACGTGTTCAACACGTTGCTGCAGATCCTGGAGGACGGGCGGCTGACCGACGGTCAGGGTCGGATCGTCGACTTCAAGAACACCGTGATCATCCTGACCACGAACCTGGGCACCCGGGACGTGGCCAAGGCGGTGTCGCTGGGCTTCCAGGCGTCGGAGGACAACGACTCGAACTACGACCGGATGAAGCAGAAGGTCAACGACGAGCTGAAGCAGCACTTCCGGCCGGAGTTCCTCAACCGGATCGACGACACCATCGTGTTCCACCAGCTGAACCCGACCGAGATCCTGTCGATCGTGGACATCATGATCTCCCGGATCGAGACCCAGCTGCGGAACAAGGACATGAGCATGGAGCTCACCGACAACGCCAAGAAGTACCTGGCGAACAAGGGCTTCGACCCGGTGCTGGGGGCCCGGCCGCTGCGCCGGACCATCCAGCGCGACATCGAGGACAACCTGTCGGAGCGGATCCTGTTCAACGAGCTCAAGCCGGGTCAGATCGTGGTCATCGACTGCGAGGGTGACCCGGACGACATCGACAAGTCCAAGCTCGTCTTCCAGGGCGCCGACCGGCCGGTCGCCGTACCGGACGCGGTTCCCGCCGACCTCGGCGGTGCCACGGCGGCCGGCGCGGACGAGTAAAGACCGGCAGTCGACTGAACAGTGCGGCACCGGCGGCGCGAGCCGCCGGTGCCGCACTGCGTTTGCTGGTCAGTCGTCAGCCCGGAAAGCCGTCAACCCGATCGGGCCGCCGTCAGCCTGGAGGCCGTCAGCCCTGACCGGCCAGCGTGTACCCGGTCGGCGGCGCGCCGTCGCGGGCCACCGGCTCCACCAGACCGTCCTCGATCAAGCTGGCCAGGGCCCGACGGCGCTGCAGATCGTCGCCCCACACCACGTCCAGCCGTTGCTGCGGCACCGGCCCGGTCGCCTCCCGCAGCACAGCCAGCAGCAGGCCACGGACCTGCCGGTCGGTGCCGGCGTACCGCTGCGGTCGGCGGCTCGGCCCGCTCGGTGCCGGCCGGCCGGCCGCCCGCCACGCGCAGCGGCCGGCCACCGGGCACACCCCGCAGCGCGGTGTCCGAGCCACGCAGACCACCGCACCCAGCTCCATGAACGCGGCGCTGGCCCGGGCCGCCCGGGCCGGCTCGGCCGGCAGCAACGCGGCGGTGGCAACGAGATCGGCCGGGCGGGTCGCCGGCCCGGCGTCGGCCGCCCCGTCGACCGCCCGCGCCACGAACCGCCGGACGTTGGTGTCCACCACCGGATGCCGCTGCCCGTAGGCGAACGCGGCGACCGCCCGAGCGGTGTAGCTGCCGACACCCGGCAGCGCCAGCAACTCGTCCAGACCGGTCGGCACCTTGCCGTCGTACCGCTCGGTCAGCACCGTGGCGCACTCGTGCAGCCGCAACGCGCGACGCGGGTAGCCGAGCCGGTTCCACATCCGGATCGCCTCGGCCGGTGAGTCGGCGGCCAGCGCTGGCGGGTCCGGCCACCGGTCCAGCCAGGCGCGCCACGCCGGCAGCACCCGGACCACCGGGGTCTGCTGCAGCATCACCTCGCTCACCAGGATCGCCCAGGCACCGACATCCGGCTCCCGCCAGGGCAGGTCACGGGCGTTGTCGTCGAACCATTCGATCGCCGTGTCGGCGAAACTCACGTCACGCATGGCGCCGCCGATCCTGCCATGCCACATTGCCGGCCCCGCCCCAGGCCGTCCCCGGACGGTCCCCGGACCGGACCCGGGTACCGGGCCGCCCGGTCGGGCCGGCACCCGGTCGGGCAGACTGCTGGCATGAACGAACTCGCGATCACCGTGATCGGGCGCGACCGGCCCGGCATCGTCGCGGACGTCGCGGAGGTGCTGGCCGGTCTCGGTGCCAACCTGACCGACTCGACGATGACCCGGCTGCGCGGCCACTTCGCGATGACCCTGGTCTGCGCCGGTCCGGCCGAGGCCGCGGTGCAACAGGCACTGCGGCCGCTCACCGCCGACGGCCAACTGCTGGCCACCGTACGGCCGGTTCCGGCGGACGGTCAGCAGCCGGCGGGCGGCGAACCGCACCTGCTCAGCGTGCACGGCGCCGACCGGCTGGGCATCGTCGCGGCGGTGACCCGGGTGGTCGCCGAGGCAGGCGGCAACGTCACCGACCTGACCACCCGGCTCACCGGCCCGCTCTACGTGCTGGTCGCCGAGGTCGAGCTGCCCACCGGTACGGCGGCCGAGGTCGGCCGGCGGCTGTCCGAGACGGCTCGGGCGCTCGACGTCGAGGTGACCCTCCGGCCGGTCGATTCGGACGTGCTGTGAGCACGGTCAGCCGTACCCTGGCCGACTGGACCGAGACGGTGCTCGGCGTACCGGGGCGGGTGGTTCCGGTGGTCGCCGCGCCCGACCAGGTGCTCAGCCGGGCCGGTGAGCCGGTGGACCCGTGCGCTGCCGGGACGGTCCAGGTGGCCGCCGACCTGGTCGCCACGATGCGGGTCTCGCCCGGCTGTGTCGGCCTGGCCGCACCGCAGATCGGGATCAGCGCGCAGGTTTTCGCCGTCGACGTGACCGGGCACCCGAAGACGGTCACCGGGCACGGCACGTTTGTCCTGTGCAATGCCCGGCTGCTCGAGGCCACCCGATGGCGGCCGGGCCGGGAGGGCTGCATGTCGGTGCCGGATCTCACCGGTGACGTCAAACGGGCCACCCGGGTCGTGGTGGAGGCGCAACTGCCCGGCACCGGCGAGCCGGTACGCCTGGTCACCGACGGGTTCGAGGCGCGGGCCGCCCAGCACGAGATCGACCACTGTGCCGGTCTGCTGTTCTTGGACCGGGTGGCCGGGGCGCACGCCGTCTTCCCGCGTAAGACATATCTCTGACCGGGTGCCCCGGGCCTCGGCGCGTCGCGGCCGATCGGTCCGGTCTTGCCGATACGGTGTGCCATCATGCGACTGACGGTTGGCCCGCTGCCACCCGCCATCTACTGGCGGCGGCGTGCCGTCGTGCTCGGGGCGCTGCTGCTCCTGCTGTTCATCGTGGCCTACTCGTGCATCGGCTCCGACCAGACTGGCCGGTCGCAGGCCGATCCCACCCCGACCCCGTCCGGTGAGCTGCTCACCCCGACCACCTCGTCCCCGCAGCCGGAGGACGGTGTCGGCACCAACGACGGCGACGACCCCGACACCCTCGGCAACGGCGACGCTGGTGACGCAGGTGGTGGCAGCACCGGCGGCGGTACGGGCGACGACGGCACGACCGGCGGCGGGCAGCCCGGCGCCGGCGACCAGAACCTCCCTGGCGGCCCGGCCGGTCCGGCCGCCGGCACCTGCACCGACGACGAGATCCTGCTGACTGCGGCAGCCTCGCAGGCCACCGCCCAGAAGGGCGTCACCCTGGCCTTGCAGTTGCGGGTGCAGAACGTGTCCAGCCGTACCTGCGACCGGGATGTGGGCGCCGACCCGCAGGAGCTGTACCTGAAGCGGGGCGCGGAGCTGATCTGGTCGTCGGACACCTGCGGAGCCGCCCGGGGCACCGACGTGCGCACCTTCGGGCCCGGCACCGCCCGCGACTACCAGGTGGCCTGGAACGGTAGGGCGGCGAGCGAGTGCGCCAACAACGTCGCGGCCGGTGACCATCCGGCTGCCGGCGAGTACCAGCTCTTCGCCCGACTCGGCTCGAAGGTCAGCGAGCCGTTCGTGATCACCATCACCGGCTGACGCCCGGGGTACGTCCCTCGCGCAGTTACCCCGATTCCGGCACGACGTGGACGTGGCGCTTCAGACGTAGCGCTTCAGACGTAGCGCTCCAGGATCGACGCTTCGGCCAGCCGGGACAGACCTTCCCGTACGCTGCGCGCCCGGGCGTCGCCGACGCCGTCGACGGCCTGCAGGTCCTCCACCGTCGCCCCGAGCAGCCGTTGCAGACTGCCGAAGTGGTTGACCAGCCGGTCCACCACCGACACCGGCAGCCGGGGCACCTTTGCCAGCAGCCGGAAACCGCGCGGGCTCACCGCCGCGTCGAGCGCCTCGGTGGAGGCGGCGTACCCGATCGCCTTGGCCACCGCGACCAGGTCGATCAGCTCGGTGGCGGTCAGCAGGTCCAACTCGACCAGGGCCTCGTCCAGGGTTCGCGCCTTGCGGACGGTGGGCAGGTAGTCGCGGATCACCAGGGTCCGGTCGGCGTCCACGCCGGCCATCAGCTCGTCGAGCTGCAGCGCCAGCAGCCGGCCGTCGGTGCCCAGCTCGACCACGTATCCGGCGATCTCGTCGGCGATCCGTCGGACCATCTCCAGCCGCTGCACCACCGCGACCGCGTCGCGGACGGTGACCAGGTCCTCGATCTCCAGGGCGGAGAGCGTGCCGGACACCTCGTCCAGCCGCAGCTTGTACCGCTCCAGGGTGGCCAACGCCTGGTTGGCCCGGGACAGGATGGCGGCCGAGTCGTCCAGCACGTGCCGCTGACCGTTGACGTAGAGGCTGATGATCCGCATCGACTGGCTGACCGAGATCACCGGGTAGCCGGTCTGTCGGGCGACCCGTTCCGCGGTGCGGTGCCGGGTGCCCGACTCATCGGTCGGAATGGACGGGTCCGGCATCAGATGCACGGCGGCCCGGACGATCCGGGTGCCGTCGCTGGACAGCACCACCGCGCCGTCCATCTTGCACAGCTCGCGGACGCGGGTGGAGGAGAACTCGACGTCGAGTGGGAAGCCCCCGGTGCACAGCGAATCGACCTGCTTGTCGTAGCCGAGCACGATCAGCGCGCCGGTCCGGCCGCGCAGGATCCGTTCCAGCCCGTCGCGCAGGGCGGTACCGGGCGCCATCAGCGCCAGGTTGGCCCGCAGCGGATCTCCGGTGGCCGCCGGGCTGGTCAGCGCCGAGGTGCCGGCGCTGATGGTGCGCGCCGGCGTACCGACGGTACCGGTGCGCGCCGGCGTACCGACGGCACCGACCCGGCCGGCCGCGCCGGCGCCGGCACCGGTCCCGGCGCTGGCAGTCTTGTTCGCATCGCGGTCGATCGCCACGGGCAACAGTCTACGGACCGCCGTGCGGTGGGTGCTCCCGCGGTTACTGCCGTACCGGATCAGCCGGCTGAGGCGCGCGCTGCGGCCTGCAACGCGGCCCGTACGTCGTTGACCTCGGTCACCTGCATGTTCGGCGGCATCGGGTCGCTGCCGGAACCGGCCGTACCGGGGGGTACCAGCGCGTACCGGAAGCCGAGCCGGGCGGCTTCGGCCAGCCGCCGGGCGACCGCGCCGACCCGGCGCACCTCACCGGTGAGCCCGACCTCGCCGATCGCCACCAGCTGCGGGGAGACGGCCAGGTTGAGCCCGCCGGAGGCGACCGCCAGCGCCACCGCGAGGTCGGCGGCCGGCTCCACCACCCGGATGCCGCCGACCGTCGCTGCGAACACCTCCCGGTCGTGCAGGGTGAGCCGTTCGGTACGCCGTTGCAGCACCGCCAGCACCATCGCCAGTCGGGCACCGTCGAGCCCGGACACGGTACGCCGGGGCGAGCCGGCGACGGTCGCCCCGATCAGCGCCTGGACCTCGGTGACCAGGGCCCGCCGGCCCTCCATCGCCACCGTGGCGCAGGTGCCGGGGACCGGCTCGGTGTAGCGGGTGAGGAACAGCCCGGACGGGTCGGGCAGACTGCTGATGCCGCCTTCGTGCATCTCGAAGCAGCCGACCTCGTCGGCCGCGCCGAACCGGTTCTTCATGCCGCGCACCATCCGCAGCGACGAGTGCTTGTCGCCTTCGAAGTGCAGCACCACGTCGACCAGGTGCTCCAGCACCCGAGGGCCGGCGACCTGGCCGTCCTTGGTGACGTGGCCGACCAGCACGGTGGCTATGTTGCGTTCCTTCGCGGCCGCGACCAGTGCGGCGGTGACCGCCCGGACCTGGGTGACGCCGCCGGGGATACCGTCCGAGCCGGGCATCGAGATGGTCTGCACCGAGTCGAGCACCAGCAGACCCGGCCGGACCGCGTCGAGGTGGCCGAGGACCACCCCGAGGTCGCTCTCCGCCGCCAGGTAGAGCCGTTCGTGCAGTGCGCCGATCCGCTCAGCGCGTAGCCGTACCTGGCTGGTCGACTCCTCACCGCTGACCACCAGCGACGGACTGCCGGCGGTGGCCGCCCACTGCTGGGCGACGTCGAGCAGCAGGGTCGACTTGCCGACCCCGGGCTCACCGGCCAGCAGCACCACCGCGCCGGGCACCAGGCCGCCGCCGAGCACCCGGTCGAGTTCGCCGACGCCGGTCGGCCGGGCCTTGGCGGGCGCGGCGCTGATGGTGGCGATCGGCCGGGCCGGTTCGGTCGGCATCCGGGTGCTGACGACCCGGCCGGAGACCACCGGGCCGCTGACCACCGATTCGATCACCGATCCCCATTCGCCGCATTCCGGGCACCGGCCCACCCATTTGGGCGGCTGGTGCCCGCACGCGTCGCATTCGTAGGCGGGCCGGGGTTCGCGGCTGGCGGCGCGGCTGCGCGGCGCGGCGCTGCCGCGTCCCGCGCCGGTGCCGCCAGCGCCCCGGGGGATCGACCGCGAACTCAGTGCTCTTCCTCGTCGTGCTCGGCGGGTGCCCGGGGGGCCGGGGTGAGCGGCATGTCCACCGGGGCGGCGACCACCAGCGGCGCACCGCCGGTGCTGAACTCGAAGGCCAGGTTCACCGAGTACCCGGCGGCGAGCGGGTCGGCCAGCCCGGTCACCCGCAGCGGTTCGGTGTCGTCGGTGCTGAACAGCGCCCACCCGTTGGCCGGCAGCTGCACGATCGCGTCCCGGCCCGGGTCCGGCTGCGGCACCTCGACGGTGCCCGGCTCCGGCGACGGGGTCGGGCCGGTCTGCTCGGAGCCACCGATCACCACCGACTCGGCCCCGACCACCGTCGCCCAGTCCTCGTCGGTGACCGGGACGGCGCTGACCCGTACCGTCACCGGGTCGTTGGTGTTGTTGAACAGCCCGACCTCGACCGGCGCGCTGCCGCCGGCCGGGTAGCCCTCCACCCCGGGGTAGGGCACCGAGAGGTCGCGTACCGACACCGCGCCGTCCGGCGACTCGAGGTTGACTCCGTTGATCGCCGTCGCCTTGGTAGCGGTCTCCGCGAGCTGGCCGGCACCGCAGCCGCTGAGCAGCAGGCCGCTGGCTGCGGCAGCGCCGGCGAACAGCACCGCGACTCGGCGGTGTCCCCTGGTCGAGGGCGTCACGTCGGTCCTCCTTGTCACGGCGCGGCGACGAGCCCCGCGCAGGCCGGCTCCAGGGTAGTTGGCGGTGATCCGCGCCCCGCCACGGACCCGATAATCCGTGATCGGCAACGCTCACCCGACCGCGTCGGCCCGGCGGCGCTCACCCGACCGCGTCGGCCCGGCGGCGCTCACCCGACCGGGCCGCTGGCTACCAGCAGCACCACGTCGATCACGGCGACCACCAGCACCGCCCGGAAGACGCCGTCCGACCGGCCGGCCCGCCGGACCGCCTGCCGGGCGGCGTACCAGCCGGTCGGCAGGATGATCGCGGTGCCGGCGACCGCGACGAGTCCGGCCCACGACGGCGGCCCGGGCGGGCCGACGACCAGCGTCACGGTCGCGGCGAAGAGCAACCCGGCCGCCGCGACCCCCGAACCGGTGGCCCCGAGCCGGTGCGGCAGACCCCGCACTCCGGTGCGGGCGTCGTCGGCCAGATCCGGCAGTACGTTGGCGAAGTGCGCGCCGGCACCGAGCAGCCCGGCTGCGGTGACCAGCCAGGCCGGCGGCGCGGGCGCGCCCGGCAGGGCGAGCACGATGAAGGCGGGCAACGCTCCGAAGGAGAACGCGTACGGCAGCACCGACACGGCGGTGGACTTCAACGGCCAGTTGTAGGCCAGCGCGCTGAGCAGCGCGGCGGTGATGCACAGCGCCGCCGCCGGCCCGGTCGGCGCGGCCAGCAGCGGGGTGGCCAGCGCGGCGGCCAGACCGGCGACGCCCACCGTGCGCCGGCTGACCACGCCGGTCGCGACCGGCTTGTCGGCCCGTCCGGCCTGCCGGTCGCGACCGGCGTCCAGCCAGTCGTTGGTCCAGCCGACGGCGAGCTGGGTGGCCGCGACGGTGGCGGCGACCAGCACGATCCCACCCGGACGGTGACCGACGCCCCAGGCCAGCAGGGCGGTCACCGTGGTGACCGCAACCGCCGGTTCGGGGTGGCTGGCCTTGATCAATGCGGACACGCGGCGCGACATATCCGCCAAGTGTGGCCGTTACCGGCTGGTCATGCCACGCTCAGTCAATGCCGGATCTGTCGCCGAACGACCCCCGCCAGTACGACGTGCTGGCCGACGAGTGGTGGCGGCCGGCCGGCGCGTTCGAGATGCTGCACTGGATCGCCGAGGCGCGGGCCCGGCTGATCCCACCGGCGACCCGGCCGGGGGCGGTGCTGGTCGACATCGGCTGCGGGGCCGGCCTGCTCGCCCCCCATCTGCGCGGCAAGGGCTACCGGCACGTCGGGGTCGATCTGGTCGGTTCGGCGCTGCGGCTGGCGGCCCGGCACGGTGTCGAGCCGGTACGCGGTGACGCGGCCCGGCTGCCGCTGGCCGACCGGGTGGCCGACGTGGTCTCCGCCGGGGAGCTGCTGGAGCACGTACCGGACCTGTCGGCGGCGGTCGCCGAGGCATGCCGGGTGCTGCGGCCCGGCGGGCTGCTGGTGGTGGACACCCTGAACGCCACGTTGGCCAGCCGACTGATCGCGGTCGAGTTGGGCGAACGGCTGCCGGTCGCGCCGCGCGGCATCCACGACCCCGCGCTGTTCGTCCGTCCGCAGCAGCTGGTCGCCGAGTGCGCCCGGCACGGCGTACGGCTGGCGGTGCGCGGGATCCGGCCGAGCGTTTTCAGCCTGATCGATTGGCTGGTGCGCGCGCCGTTGCGCCGATCGGCTCCGGACCGGGCACTCTGGAAACCCCGGCGGCGGATGGTGCCGACCTGGTCCACCTCGGTGCTCTACCAAGGCAGGGGGGTCAAGGCGGGCTGAGCGGACGAGCAGGTGGGCAGGTCGACGGCGGAAGGGGCGGCAATGGTTGCGGATGCACTGGCGGCGGCGCGGCGGGTGGTGCCACGGTTGGCGGCGCGGGCGGGTGAACACGACCGGGCCGGCACCTTCCCGGTGGCGGACTTCGCCGACCTGCGGCAGGAGCAGCTGTTCGGGTTGCTGGTCCCGCAGCGGCTGGGCGGGCGGGGCGCCGGCTTCGCCGACTACGCCGAAGTGGCGTACGAGCTGGCCCGGGGCAACGGCGCCACCGCGCTGGTGTTCAACATGCATGCCTCGGTGACCGGTGCGCTGGGCGCGGTCGACGACGACCTCGCCGAGGCGATGGGGCTGCCGGACGAGGCGTTGGCGGCCCGGGACCAGCTGCTCGCCGACGCGGCAGCCGGATCCTGGTACGCGGTGGCGATGAGCGAGCGGGGTGCCGGCTCCCGGCTCTCCCAGCTGTCCACCGTCTACCACCGGGTGGACGGCGGATACCAGATCAAGGGTGCCAAGGCGTTCTGTTCCGGGGCCGGCCACGCCTCCGGGTACCTGGTCGCCGCCCGGCACGCCGACGACCAGTCGGTGGTGTCGCAGTTCCTCGTCCCGGCGGACACGCCCGGCCTGCGGGTGGAGCAGAGCTGGGACTCGCTCGGGATGCGGGCCACCTGCTCGCATGACCTGCACCTGGACGTGACCGTCGGCCAGCGGACCCTGCTCGGCGGGGTGGAAGGGCTGGCCCTGGTGGTGGCCCAGCTGATGCCGCACTGGATGGTGGCCAGCTACGCGGCGGTCTACGCCGGGGTGGCCCGGGCGGCGGTGGACGCGGCGGTGGAGCATCTCACCGAGCGGGGGTTGACCCACCTGCCGGCGGTCCGGGCCCGGATCGGCCGGGCGGACGCGGCGGCCGCCGCGGCCCTGCTGACGGTACGGGAGGCGGCCCGTCGAGTGGACGCCGAACCGGGCGACCCGGCGACCAACCAGTGGGTGTGGCGGGCCAAACTGGTCGCCGGCGGCACGGCGGCCGAGGTGGCGTCGTCGATGCTGGAGGCGGCCGGGACCTCGGCGACCCGTCGGGGCCATCCGCTGGAACGGCTCTACCGGGACGCCCGCTGCGGTGCGCTGCATCCGCCGACGTCGGACGTCTGCGCCGACTGGCTGGGCGTGGCGACGATCGGCGGGGACCCGGACCGCGACGGATCGGCACCCCGGTGGTGAGCCGGTCGGCCGCCGCGGTGGTCGGGCTCGGGGTGGCGCTGCCGCCGTCGGCCAGCCAGGACGAGCTGTGGCGGGACTTCTTCGCGGCGCGGTACGACGGCGGCACCCGGGCGCTCGCGGAGCGGATCTTCGCCAATTCCGGGGTACGCACCCGGCAGGCGGCGGTGAGCCCGTTGCTGGAGGATGTCGCGGACTGGCCGACCGAGCGCCGGATGCGCCGCTACCAGGTCGAGGCGTTGCCGCTGGGCAAGGAGGCGGTGGACCGGGCGCTGACCCAGGCCGGGCTGACCGCCGGGGAGATCGGCCTGTTCGTGGTCTGCTCGTGCACCGGGTACGCCACGCCCGGCCTGGACATCATCCTGGCCCGGGACGTCGGCATGGCCGCCGACACCCAGCGGTTGTTCGTCGGGCACATGGGCTGCTACGCGGCGCTGCCCGGGTTGGGCGCGGCCGCCGATTTCGTCACCGCCCGGGGCCGGCCGGCGCTGCTGCTCTGCGCCGAGCTGACCAGCCTGCACATCCAGCCGCCGGCCCGTCGGGTGGACACTCAGCAGATCGTGGCGCACGCGTTGTTCTCCGACGCGGCGGCGGCGGTGGTGCTGACGCCGACCGACGGGCCGGGCGGCCCGCCGCCGCCCGGCGGCTACGCCGTGCGGGAGGTCGTGTCGGCCACTGACGCCTCCACCGCCGACCACATGACCTGGGAGGTGACCGACCTCGGTTTCCGGATGGGTCTGTCGCCCCGGGTGCCGCAGGTGCTGTCGGTGCACGTACGGGCGCTGGTCGGCGATCTGCTGGCCCGGCACGGGCTGACCGTGTCGCAGGTGGACGGTTGGGCGGTGCACCCGGGTGGGCCGCGGATCCTCAACGTGGTGCAGCGGGAGCTGGGGTTGTCCGACGCGGCGATGTCGGCGTCCCGGGAGACGTTGGCGGCGTACGGCAACTGCTCGTCGCCGACCGTACTGCTGATCCTGGACCGGTTGCGGCGGGCGGGGCCGCCGCCGCGTCAGGTGGTGATGCTGGCGTTCGGCCCGGGCCTGACGCTCTACGCCGCGCTGCTCGGCCGCTGACCCGCCGCGCGCGTTCGCTCCCGGCGGGCCCCGATCCCGGCTGCGGTCCCGCTCCCGACGGGGCAGCGGCTGCGGCGGGCGGGTTCAGGGGCCGACCAGCAGGGCCAGGTCGGCGCGGTACGTCTCGACCGAGTCGGCCCGCGGCACCAGCCGGATGACCTCGCCGGTCTCGGTGACCAGCAGCGCGGTGGCGGTGCCGGCGGTTGCCGGGACGTCGACGAAGTTGCGGATCCCGGCGGCCGGGTCGGCCAGCAGGTGGGTGCCGAGGCTGTCGGCGAGCACCGGCGGCAGAGTGCCGGGGGAGGTGGCGCCGCTGGTGACCGCGACGACCGAGACCCCGGCCGGGGCGGCGGCGGCCGCCGCGGTGATCTGGTCGGCGCACTCACAGCCCTCGACGAGCAGGATCGCCGCCGGCAGCAACGACCGGACCGGGACCGAGGCGCCGGAGTCGTCGATCAGGTCGAGTGCGGGCAGCGGGCGGTCGGGCAGGGGAGCGGGGGCCGACGGTGTCGGGCTGGCGGTGGGCTGGGGCCGGTCGGACCAGGCGACGGTGAACATGCTGATCATCGCGGCGAGGACGGCCACCAGCATGATGATCAACGGCAGTCGGAGGGCGGCGATCTCGTGTGGCCGGTGCCCGCTGCCGCCGGCCCGGCCGGTGTCGCCGGGGTGGATGCCGAACCGCCGGTGCCAGTGGTCCCGCCGGCGGGTGCGGTGCAGCTCCCGGCGGACCTGCGCCGCTTCTTCGGCGAGCGCCCCGGGATCGTCCGGGATGACGATCGGGCCCCACTCGGGCGGGATCTCGGGCAGGTCGTCGGGCGCCCCGGCGCCGTCCGACCACCCATCACCGTTGTTGCCTGTCCTGCCCACAGCACCCCCAGCCGCTCGCCCACCGGGTCGATCGGGGTCTAGGTATCAGGGTCTCGCAACGAACCTGGTTCCGCCAGTGCCGGGGCGCGGGAAGCGGCCGGACGATATGCTGGAAGTGCCGAAACGCGTCCCATCTGGCACGTCCGACCAGTTAGCTGACTGCTGATCTGGTTGTTACTTAGCGTGTTCAAAACCTACTGGCGGTTGCGTGTCAAGCTCGAGAAAGACCTCTCACAGCCCCTCTGACCTGCGCTTACGGCTCAGACTGTGACGGGACATCGGTGCCTGAGCGTGTTACCCTAGACACAGCGAAAGGGGCTTCGAACCTATGGTTTTCAGTGTCGGCGAGACCGTTGTTTACCCCCACCACGGGGCCGCACTCATCGAGGCAATCGAGACTCGTGTCATCAAGGGCGAGGAGAAGCAGTACCTCGTCCTCAGGGTTGCGCAGGGTGACCTGACGGTGCGAGTTCCCGCCGAGAACGCCGAGATCGTCGGCGTGCGCGAAGTGGTTGGCGAAGAAGGCCTCGGCAAGGTCTTCGACGTCCTCCGCGCCCCGCACACCGAGGAGCCGACCAACTGGTCGCGGCGATACAAGGCCAACCTCGAAAAGCTGGCATCCGGAAACCCGCTCAAGGTCGCCGAGGTCGTTCGTGACCTGTGGCGTCGGGAGCGGGAGCGGGGGCTGTCCGCAGGCGAGAAGCGCATGCTCGCCAAGGCCAGGGACATCCTGGTCGGTGAGGTCGCGCTTGCGGAGAAGAGCACCAAGGACGAGGCAGAGACCTTGCTCGACAAGGTGCTCACCGACGCGTAGGCAACTCTCCACCCATAGATAGTCTGTTGCCACCTGCACCGAGGACCGCGACGTGACCGCGCACTTCCAGCAACGCGGTGACGTCGCGGTCCTCGTTCCTGCGGCGGGTTCCGGGGTACGGCTGGGACCCGGCGCTCCCAAAGCACTCCGGCCGCTCGGTGGCGTACCGCTGCTGGTGCACGCGGTGCGTCGACTGGCCGCCGCCTCCTCGGTCGCGGTGATCGTGGTCGCCGCCCCACCCGCCGACGTCGCCGCCGTCCGCGACCTGCTCGACCCCGCCACGGCCGGGCTGCCGCTGGTCGTGGTGCCGGGCGGCGCACACCGACAGGCCTCGGTGGCCGCCGCGCTCGCCGCCGTCCCCGCCGGCCCGCAGATCGTCCTGGTGCACGACGCGGCCCGCGCCCTCACTCCGCCCGACCTGGTCGACTCGGTCGCCGCCGCGGTCCGGGCCGGCGCCGACGCCGTCATCCCGGTGCTCCCGGTCGTCGACACCATCAAGTCGGTGGACGCCGACGAGACCGTCCTGGCCACCGTCGACCGGTCGACGCTGCGGGCCGTGCAGACCCCGCAGGGGTTCCGGCGTGACGTGCTGGCCGCCGCGCACGCCGACGCCGTCGATCCGCACACCGACGACGCCGGTCTGGTGGAGAAGCTGGGCGTACCGGTACTCTGCGTGCCCGGGTCGGAACGGGCGCTGAAGATCACCCGCCCGTTCGATCTGGTGATCGCCGAGCACCTGCTCGCCACCGAACCGGCGACCCGTACCCTGCCTTCATGATCGCCCTGCAAACCGAGCCAGCGCGATGATCGTTCCCCGGGTGGGTGTCGGCACCGACGTACACGCCTTCGCCGCCGACCGGCCCTGCTGGGTCGCCGGCCTGCACTGGCCCGGCGAGACCGGGTTGGCCGGGCACTCCGACGGCGACGTCGCCGCGCACGCCGCCTGCGACGCGCTGTTCTCCGCCGCCGGCCTCGGCGACCTCGGCGCCAACTTCGGTGTCGCCGAACCGCAGTGGGCCGGGGCCGCCGGGGTCGACCTGCTGGCCGAGGCGGCCCGCCGGGTGGTCGCCGCCGGCTTCGTGATCGGCAATGTCTCGATCCAGGTGATCGGCGTACGGCCGAAGATCGGCCCCCGGCGCGCTGAGGCGCAGCAGGCGCTCAGCGCCGCCGCCGGCGCCCCGGTTACCGTCTCCGGCACCACCACCGACGGCCTCGGGCTGACCGGCCGGGGCGAAGGCCTCGCCGGCCTGGCGGTCGCGCTCGTCTATCCGTCCGGGCCGCCCGGATAGGCTCGACAGGTGTCGAGCGAGTCTTCCCCCGAGCCGCCCACCGACGTCGACGGCTACCTGCAGCGCGCCGGGCTGCTGGCCGACCTGGGCCGCTACGACGAGGCCGCCGGTGAGATCGGCTTCGCGGTGGCCCTCGATCCGGACAGCGTCGCCGCCCGGATCATGCTGGCCCGGGTGCATCTCGCCGCCGACCGCCCGGAGCAGGCCCTCGCCGCGATCGACGCGTGGGCGGACGATGTGCCGAACCCGTGGTCGGCCGAGGCCGCAGCGACGGCCGCACCGGCAGAGACTGCACCGACCTCGCCGGACCGGGTCGCCCTGCTGGTGGTACGCGGGCTGGCGCTGATCGACCTGCGGCGGTACGCCGACGCCGCCCGGCTCGCCACCGATCTGCTGGCGACCTACCCGGACGACGCGTACGCCCAGCGCAGCGGGGCGGCGATCCTGGCCGGCTCGCGCAACGGCCAGCCGGCGCTCAACGCGGCCTGGCGGGGGGTGGAGCTGGCCCCGCAGGACGCGCAGGCGCATCTGGTGCTGGGGCTGGTCGGGGCCCGGCTGGAGCTGTTCGACCTGGCGCACCGGGCCTACGGGGAGGCGCTGCGGCTGGACCCGCTGATCGGTGAGGCGCAGCACGACGTCGGGGTGATCCACCTGGAACAGCGCCGGTACGCCGCCGAGCTGGCGGTGCTCGCCGAGCGGGCCACCGCGATGGCACCGCCGCCACCGCCGCCCGCGCCGGCCCGGTCCCCTCGGTGGGCACCGCAGTCGCCCGGGTCGGCACCGATGGACCCCCGGCTGGAGCGGCCGCCGACACCCGAGGAGGAGCTGCGCCGGCTGGTGCTGATCGGGGCCGGCTACAGCATGATCGCGGCGGTGACGGTGGCCTGCCTGGCCGGCAGCGCGGCGTCGCGCGGCTGGGCGGTGGTCGCCGCGCTCGGCGGGTTCGTGCTGGTCTGGATTCTGGCCCGGCGGGTGCCGGGTGGTCGGATCCTCGAGGTGGTGGCGCAGCTGGTGGACCGCCGGCTGGCGACGGCGGTGTACGCGGCGGCCGCCGCCCCGGTGCTGATCTTCTGCTACGCGGCGATCGCCACCCCGTGGCTGCTGGTGTCGGCGATCGTCGCGGCCGCCGTCGCCCAGTTCATGGTGCTGCGCCAGGCCACCGCCCGACCACCGGACCAGCGGTAGCGCGCCGGATCAGCGGGCGTTGCCGGCCCAGGTCCACGCGTACCCGGTGTCCTCGACGGACAGTGCCGGGTCGCAGAGGTCCAGCGGCCGGAAGGTGTCGACCATGACGGCGAGTTCGTCGAAGTGGTCGGCGCCGAGCGCCCGCTCGACCGCGCCGGGCTGCGGCCCGTGGGTGAACCCGGCCGGGTGCAGCGAGATTGAGCCCTGTTCGATGCCGGAGCCGCGCCGCGCCTCGTAGTTGCCGCCGGTGTAGAACAGCATCTCGTCGGAGTCGACGTTGTGGTGGTTGTACGGCACCGGGACCGCCTGCGGGTGGTAGTCGACCTTGCGCGGCACGAACGAGCAGATCACGAAGTTGGGGCCGGCGAACGTCTGGTGCACCGGCGGCGGCTGGTGCAGCCGGCCGGTGATCGGCTCGAAGTCGTAGATGCTGAACGCCCACGGGTAGAGGTGCCCGTCCCAGCCGACCACGTCGAACGGGTGGTGGGCGTACACGTGGCGGGTCCAGCCCTGCCGGTGCCGCACGTAGACCTCGACGTCGGTGCCGTCGACCAGCAGCGGTTTGCCCGGCCCGCGAACATCGCGTTCGCAGTACGGCGAGTGTTCCAGGAACTGGCCGCGTGCCGACAGGTAGCGCTTGGGTGGTCCGATGTGGCCGGTGGCTTCGACGGTGAGCAGCCGCAGCGGCACGTCGTCGACGGGCACGATTCGATGCACCACCGATGTCGGGATGATCACGTAGTCGCCGGAGGTGACGCCGAGCACCCCGAAGCTGGACTCGACGCGGGCGGCGCCGGACTCGACGTACAGGCACTCGTCGCCGGTGGCGTTGCGGTACAGCGGGGACGGCCGGTCGGCGACGACGTACGAGATGCGCACGTCGTCGTTGGCGAGCAGTGGTTGCCGGCCGAGGACGGCGTCGGTGTGGCCGGTGTCCAGCTTGTGGGTGCGCAGGTGCCGTGGGGTGAGCGGGCGGTTCGGCAGCCGGCGGGTCGGCGGCGGGTCGTACGACTCGGCGGCGACGATGGCGGTCGGCAGGTGTCGGTGGTAGAGCAGGGACGAGTCGGCGGAGAAGCCCTCCTGGCCCATCAGCTCCTCGGCGTACAGGGTGCCGTCGGGTTGGCGGAACTGGGTGTGGCGCTTGCGGGGGATCTCGCCAACGCTGCGGTAGTAGGGCATGATTACCCTCCGTATCTCCCCGTTGACCGGCCGGTAGCGTCCGATAACCGGACGCTGTTGTCCGTTAATCGTAGAATCCACTAGGTTCGAAGGCGTGTCAATGCAGGTACCCAGGATCTTCACCGGCCTTGTCGACGACGCCGCGGTCTTTCCGCCGGGCAACGCCGACCTGCCCGACGCGATCACCGCGCACCGTGGCCACCGCACCGCCTGGTACACCGACCTGGTCGGCCCGTTCCTGCTGCCCGCCTCCGAGATCGACGTGGCGCGGCGACTGGTCGGGCCGGGTGACGAACTGGAGATCGGCCTGATTGGCGACACCGGCGTGGCCGCGCTGCCGGCCGCCGTCGAAGCGCTACCGACCGACCGGATCCGGCCCCGGCAGGTCGAGGTCGCCGTCGCCAAACGCGGCGAGGACCCGCAGCCCGGCCTGCGCGCGCTGCTCACCGCCCTGGCCGGCTGGCCCAAGATCAGCGGGTACGCGGAGGTGCCGCTCACCTGGGGGCTGCTCGCCGCCCTGGACAGCCTCGCCGAGGCGCGGGCCGGCGGCGTCGACGTCGCCGCCAAGTTCCGCACCGGCGGGCTGGCCGCCGAACTGTTCCCCACCCCGGTCGAGCTGGCCGCCGTCATCTGCGCCTGCCGCGACCGGGCGCTGCCGTTCAAACTGACCGCCGGCCTGCACCACGCCATCCGCGACACCGACCCGGAGACCGGCTTCACCCACCACGGCTTCCTCAACGTGCTCGCCGCCACGATCACCGCCGCCGAGGGTGCCGAGGTCGCCGAGGTCGCCGAACTGCTCGCCACCACCGACGCCGCCCGGCTGATCGAGCCGGCCCGTACGCGCGGCGGTGCCGACCGGCCGCTGTGGGTAGGTTTCGGGTCGTGCAGCATCACCGACCCGCTGACCGACCTGGTCCGGCTGGGGCTGATCAACGGAGGATTCGCGTGACGACCTGCTGGGTGCCCGGTGCCGACGGCTCACCGTACGGGGTGCAGACCCTGCCGTACGGTGCCTTCCGCCGCAGGGGCGGGGCCGGCGCGCCCGACTCGCCCGGCGGCGGCGCGCCCGGCGGTGGTGGGCAGCGGCTCGGCGTACGGATCGCCGATTTCGTGCTCGACCTGCGCGGCGCGGAGGATGCCGACCTGATCCTCGCCGGCGGTGCGCTGTGCGAGCCGACCCTCAACGCCTTCCTGGCCCTCGGCCGGGCACAGTGGACGACGGTACGGCGGCGGATCGTCGAGCTGCTCACCGAGACCGAGCACCGGGCCGCCGTCGAGCCGCTGCTGATCCCGCTGTCCGAGGTAGACTTGGTGCTGCCGTTCGCGGTCGGTGACTACGTCGACTTCTACTCGTCCGAGCAGCACGCCAGCAACGTCGGGCAGATCTTCCGCCCCGGGCAGCCGCTGCTCACCCCCAACTGGCGGCACCTGCCGATCGGCTACCACGGCCGGGCCGGTACCGTCGTCGTCTCCGGTACGCCGATCGTGCGCCCCAGCGGGCAGCGGCGCAGCTCCGACGGCCCGGTCTTCGGCCCGTCCCGCCGGCTCGACATCGAAGCCGAGGTCGGCTTCGTCGTCGGGGTGCCGACCGCGCTCGGCGACCCGGTGCCGACCGACCGGTTCGCCGACCACGTTTTCGGCGTGACCCTGGTCAACGACTGGTCGGCCCGCGACATCCAGGCCTGGGAGTACCAGCCGCTCGGCCCGTTCCTGGGTAAGTCGTTCGCCACCTCGGTCGGCCCGTGGGTGGTGCCGCTGGAAGCCCTCGACCACGCCTGGGTGCCGGCCCCGGCGCAGGACCCGCCGGTGTTGCCGTATCTCGCTGAGGCGTCACGGCGCGGCCTGGACCTGTCGATCGTCGTCGAGTGGAACGGCACCCGGGTCAGCGAGCCGCCGTTCGCCGGCATGTACTGGACCCCGGCGCAGCAGTTGGCGCACCTGACCGTCAACGGCGCGTCGCTGCGCACCGGCGACCTCTACGCCTCCGGCACCGTCTCCGGTGAACGGCGTGACCAGGTCGGCTCGTTCCTGGAGCTGACCTGGGGCGGCACCGAGCCGGTCAAACTGGACGACGGGTCCGAGCGCGCCTTCCTCGAAGACGGTGACACCGTCGTCATCTCGGCCACTGCCCCCGGCCCGGCCGGCACGACGATCGGCTTCGGCGAAGTCACCGGCACCGTCGCGCCCGCCGCCTGATCCGGTCGGGCCACCGCCGCCTCCGTCACCACCCCGGCAGACGTCACGATGTGAGGCTGAGATACCTATCCCACTCGTCGATAGGTATCTCAGCCTCACATCGTCGAGGGAGCAGCCGGTACGGGGACCTGGCCGACGCGATCTTCGCCGCGTAGAGCGGCCCGCTTGCCGATCACCGGCGCCGTGGTGTCCACTCTGCCCAACCGGTAGGTTGTAACGGTGTTGCGGATCGTCTGGTCGCAGATCATCCGTCGATGGACCCGGTCGGTCGCGCTGCTGGTCGGGCTTCTCGTCGCGGTCACCAGTTTTACAGTGCTCACCGGCACGGCCGAGACGGCACGACTCGACGTCATCGGCACGGTGGAGGCGAACGCCCGCACCGCGTACGACATCCTCGTCCGTCCTGCGGAATCGATTTCCGACCAGGAGACGGCGACCGGGGTGGTTCGCCCCAACTTCCTCACCGAGGCACCCGGCGGCATCAGCCTGGAACAGGTCGACACGATCCGCAGCCTGTCCGGCGTGGAGGTGGCGGCACCGATCGCCCTCATCGGTATGGCCGTCCCGGAGCTTCGTGTCCCGTTGGACCTGTCCGATGTCGTGCCGGACGGAGAACGATCGGCCTTCCGACTCACCGTCAACTGGCGCATGGACCGT
Source organism: Solwaraspora sp. WMMB762 (assembly GCF_049179115.1). Lineage (NCBI taxonomy): Bacteria > Bacillati > Actinomycetota > Actinomycetes > Micromonosporales > Micromonosporaceae > Solwaraspora > Solwaraspora sp. WMMB762. Next base: position 3,840,474 of record NZ_JBMHMD010000001.1, on the reverse strand, counting down.
GGCTTGAGCACGATCGGGCCGGACGAAGCCTACGTCTACTTCACTCCGAACCCGGTAGCGCACCAGGACATCGTCAGGGTCACCGACGAGGACCCGTTCGGCAGCTTTCTGAACGAGATCCTTCCGTCCGGCGCGCGGGTCAACATCTGCGGCAAGGCGCTCGACCTCCAAGCCGGATCGTCGTATGAATCGACGGTGAGCGAGAGCGTGCAGTGTTACTCCCTGAACGAGGACAGCCGTGAGTACGCCGACCAGGCGTTCCTGCTCGACTGGCGCATTCCGTACGTCCTGGCTGCCATCGACCCAGCGGCCGAGGCGAAGCTGATCGGCCTGGACGACGCGATGGTCTCCGGGAGTTATCTGCCCGACAGCCGGGCTGCGGTGGCCGGGGAGGACGACGATTGGACCCGGACGATCCCGGTGATCGCGGCCAGCGACAGCTACGTCGATCAGCAGGCGATCGTGGAAGTCGAGCAACTGCCGCGCGACGTCGCGGAACAGTTCGTCGGGACGAGGGAAAGCATCACCGCTGCGGACAGCTTCGCCGACACCGCCTCCGGGGTCCCGGTCAAGTCGATCGAGGTCGACGGCGGTGCTGCTGACGCGTTCCTACTTCGCGACCTCGGACATACGTTCGGCAACGAGGTGGGAGCCTACTGGACGGCTGGACCGGTCGAGTGGGACACCGGGCCCGACGGCGCGCTGATCCCCCGGGACCAGGCGATCGCCAGCGAGGTGTGGCAGGGGGTGCTCGGCGGTCGGACCGGTACCGAGCCGATCGCGGCCGACGACCGAAGCTTCCGTGAGCTGCAAGCGCACAAGCTCAGCATCAGCCGAGTAGTGACCCACCCCAGGTTCACGTTGACCGGCCGGTTCGATCCGGAGCTGATCGACACCTTTTCGGCCCTGTCCGAGGTGCCACTGGGCGCCTACCAGTCGCCCGGTCTGGAAGGCGCGGATGAGACCTCGCAGCGGCTGCTGGGCGGAGCGCCACTGCTGCCATCCAGCAACCCGGGCGGCTATCTGCAGCAGCCGCCGCTGCTGCTGACCACTCTGGATTCGGCGGAGTCCTTCTACGGCAGCTTCGACCGGTCTTCCGGGCCGGGGCCGGTGGCGGCGGTCCGGGTGCGGGTCGCCGGCGTGACCGGCATCGACGAGGTGTCCCGGGAACGGGTCCGGGTCGTAGCGGAGCGGATAGCGCAGGCCACCGGCCTGCACGTCGACATCACCGTCGGCTCGTCGCCGACCGAGCGGACCGTGGCGCTGCCGGCCGGCGAGTTCGGCCGACCCGACCTGTCACTCGCCGAATGGTGGTCGAAGAAGGGCGTCGGGGTGGTGATCAGCGAAGCGGTGGAGCGCAAGTCGCTGATCCTGTTCGTCCTGGTCCTCGTGGTCTGTGCGCTGTTCGTCGGCAACTCGTCCGCCGCCGCGGTACGTGCCCGGCGTACCGAACTCGGCGTACTCGCCTGCCTGGGCTGGCCGCGCCGGTCGTTGTTCGCCGTGATCCTGGGCGAGCTGCTGCTCATCGGGCTGGTCGCCGGTGCCCTGGGCGCAGTGGCGGCGTGGCTGGTCGCCGTTCCGGTCGGTGCCGACGTGTCGTGGTCCCGGGCGGTACTCGCCGTCCCAGCGGCGATCCTGGTGTCCCTTGCCGCCGGCCTGGTCCCGGCGGTGCAGGCGTCGCGGGCCGATCCCATGGCAGCGGTCCGGCCACCCGTGGTCGCTGGCCGTCGCGCCCGGCTGTTTCTCGGACTCACCGGCCTCGCGGTGGTCAACCTCCGCCGGACCCCGGGCCGTACGGCGTTGGGCTGCGCCGCGTTGGCCGTCGCGGTGACGGCGCTGACGCTGCTGGTCGCCATCACCTGGGCGTTCCAGGGTGTCCTGGTCGGCAGCCTGCTCGGTGACGCGATCGCCGTCCAGGTGCGTGGGCCGGATCTGGCCGCCGTGGTGGCGATGCTGGTCCTTGCCACGGTCGCGATCGCCGACGTGGTGTTCCTGAACGTGCGAGAGCGGGCCGCCGAGTTCGCCGCGCTGCAGGCGACCGGCTGGACACACGCTTCGACAGCCCGCCTGGTCCTCACCGAGGGCGTGCTGCTGGGCCTGCTCGGAGCCGTCCCGGGAGCCGTCCTCGGGCTCGGTCTCGCGGTGCTGCTGGCCGGTGGCGCGCCGGAGGCCAGTCTGGCCCGGCTGCTGCCGGTGGCCGCCACCGTGGCGGGTGTCGGCGTGCTCGCGGCGGCCGTCGCGACCATCCCACCGATCCAGTCGCTGCGGCGCCACCCGGTGACCCGTCTGCTGGTGGAGGAGTAGACCGATGGCTTCACCCGTCGTTGAACCGGGCAGCACGAGCCCTGGGAAAGGTCAGCCGATGGTCCGGGTGACCGGCCTGTCGAAGAGCTACCGTACGGAGGCCAGCGAGCCGATCCACGCCTGCCGCGACATCGACTTCGAGATGGACGGCGGGGAGATCGTCGCCGTGATGGGGCCGTCCGGGTCAGGCAAGTCGACGCTGCTGCACCTGATCGGGGCGCTGGACACGCCCGACTCCGGCACGATCGAGGTCGCCGGTGAGTCCGTCACCGGGGTCAAGGGACGCCGGCTGGCGGAGCACCGGCGGCGCATCGGATTCGTGTTTCAGCGGTTCCATCTCCTGCCCACCCTGACCGCTGCGGACAACGTCATCGCACCGTTGCTGCCGTACAAGGTCGGTTTCGACAAGCGGGCCAAGGCGAAGCAGCTCCTCGGCGCGGTCGGGCTCACCGGCCGAGAGGACTCGTTGCCGTCGAAGTTGTCCGGCGGGCAGCAACAGCGCGTCGCCATCGCCCGGGCGCTGGTCAACGATCCGATGCTGGTGCTGGCCGACGAACCCACCGGCAACCTGGACAGCCAGACCGGAAACGAGATCATCGACCTGCTCTTCGGCCTGCGGGACCGGCTCGGCACCTCGCTGATGATCGCGACCCATGATCCAGGGCTGGCCGCCCGCTGTGGCCGCGTCGTCCAGGTCCGCGACGGGCGGATCACGGAGGACACCGGGGCGTGAGCCAGCGCCGGCGGTGTTCGCCGGGCGTCGGCCAGAATGGTGCCCGGCCAGAACGGCACGGGTCAGGGCGGGGTGAGGCCGGCGTACTGCAGCACGGCCCGGATGCGTCGGGCGGCGGCCGGGTCGCGTCGGTCCAGCACCGCGAGCGCTTCCAGGAACAGTTCGCAGTACGTGCCTCCACAGTGCCGGCAGCCGCCGGTCCGGTCCGGCATGTGCCGCTCGGCCATCCGCTTGGCGATCTTCGCGACGAGCGCCAGGTTGCCGTCGGGCGGCGGCCCGTCGTCAGCGGCGTGACCGGGCCCGTCGTCGACCTGGTCGGGCTCGCTGTCGATCCGGTCGTGCCCGCCGTCGCGGGGTGCCGGGGCGACGCCGCGCGCTCCGACCAGGTTGAAGCGGGGGTCGGTGTCGATGTCGGTCTCGCCGGGCACCCGGCTCGGCAGCGGCGGGCGGCCCGCTGTGGGCCGTCGGTTGATCTGTTCCGACGGTTGCGGCCGGCGGGTGAACCGGTCGGGCTTGTCATTGCGGTACGCCATGATTCTCCTCGCGTCAGTATTGCCGTCCGAGATAGTCGTCTGAGATTGCTGGTCTGTTGTTTCACCGGCCGCCGTGGAAATTGCACGCAGGTCGGCGGCGCTGTGGCGTTGGTGTCTACGTCGGCGGGGGTGGCGGCTGCGGGTAGGTCATCGCTCCGCAGTCCGGACACCAGCGACTCTTCACCTTGAAGCTCAGCAGACCGGCGAGAAATCCGATCATGGCGGAGCTCGTCATGGCGATCCCGAAGCCGATCGACGACATCGCTTCACCCTCTCGCGTAAGCGTGGTGAGCTGGGGTTTCTCCGGCGGCGTGGCGGCCGGACGGCTCGGGGGTGCCGTGCCGGCCGCCACGCCTGATTGGGGAGAACGGCGCTGACCGTTCGGATGGTTTGCCGGCCCACCGATCGGTCATGCCGTATTCGTCGACGAAAGGTCAGCGCCGATTTGCGGCGCTTCGATCCCGTTCCCGAACGAAGAAGAGTCTGTCGGTCAATCTGCGCCAACGCAACAGTGTCGGGGCCATGTGGTAGAGATATGGCCAGTCAGTCGAATAGACCTCGGTCGACCGAGAGTTGACCTGCCAGACGCGCATGATCAATCCGCAGGTGATCAATTCCAGGAGGTGGCACCAATGTCCTCGGCCCTGTTGAACTCGTCGGTACCGCGACGCCAGCTCGGTCGGGAGCTGCGTCGGCTGCGGGAGCGGCTGGCCCGGGTCCCGCAGACCACGGCGGCTCGGGAGCTGGACTGGTCGGCGACCAAGCTGCTGCGGATGGAGCGCGGTGAGGTGCCGATCCGCGCCGAGGACGTGGTGCTGCTCTGCGAGCTGTACGGCGCGGACCTGCAGACCATCGAGGCGCTGGCCGCGCTGGCCCCGAAGACCAAGGAGAAGGGCTGGTGGCACGACTACGCCAGCATCCCGTCCTGGTTCGAGCTGTTCATCGGCCTTGAGGAGGCCGCCTCCCACCTCCGCGAGTACCACACCGGCCTCGTTCCTGGCGTGCTGCAGACCCGGGAGTACGCGACCGCGGTCTTCGCCCGCAGCCCGCTGCGGCTGTCGCCGGAGGTGATCGAGCAGCGGGTGGCGGTCCGGCTGCAGCGGGCGCAGTTGCTGACCCGGATGGAGCCGATCCTGCCCCGGTTCGACATCGTGCTCACTGAGGCGGTGATCCGTTGGCCGGTCGGCTCCGGGGCGATCATGGCGGCTCAGCTGCGCCGGCTCGCCGAGGCGAGCGAGCTGCCGAACGTGTCGATCCGGCTGATCCCGTTCAGCGAAGGTGTCCACGGTGGGCTGCTTACCGGCGACTTCCGGCTGATGGACTTTCCGGCTGAGCTGGAGCCGACCACCGTCTACGTCGAGGGCCTCACCGGCGCTCTCTATCTAGACCGTCCCGATGAAGCCGCGCGCTATACGATTGCCTTCGATGACCTGACGGCCGCCGCGCTCGGTCAGGCCGCGACACGTGACCTCCTCGCCCGGACCGCAAAGGAGTACGAGTCATGATCGACCTGTCCACCGCCACTTGGCGGAAGAGCAGCCGCTCCAACGATCAGGGCAACTGCGTCGAGGTGGCCGACGCTACCTGGCGCAAGAGCAGCCGCTCCAACGCTCAGGGTCACTGCGTCGAGGTGGCCGACACGACGTGGCGCAAAAGTACCCGTTCCAACGACCAAGGTCACTGTGTCGAGGTGGCCGACGAGTTGGGCGGGGTGGTCGGCGTGCGGGACTCCAAGGACCCGGCCGGGCCGGTGCTGGTGATCTCCCCGACGAGCTGGTCCGCCTTCATCACCGCCACCAGGACCAGTACCTTCAGCGCCTGACCGTGCGGCACCTGCGTTGACGTCACGATGTGAGGCTGAGATACCTAACCAGCTCGTTGATAGGTATCTCAGCCTCACATCGTCGACGCTGTCGCAGGCGTCAGACGGCTGAGCCGAACCCGGCGACGTTCTTGGGGTCGGGGCCGAAACGGTTCGAGCCGGGCGTGCCGTTCTGCACGTAGAACACCAGCAGGACGATCCAGCCGATGATCGGGATCAGCCCGATCAGGATCCACCAGCCGGACCGGTCGGTGTCGTGCAGCCGGCGTACGGCGACCGCCAACGACGGCAGCAACAGCGCCAGGCTGACGAGCAGGCCGATGACGCCGTTGGTGGAGTCCTCGAAGTTGGTGCCCAGCGCGGTGTCGAGGATCGAGGTCACGATGCTGACGAGGAGAGAGAAGAGGGCGAACCACCAGTACTCGGAGCGGCGGGCACGTCCGCTGAACCCGACGTACTGGGTGAGAACCGAGCGAACTGCAGCGGTAAACGACATGACGCCTCCAGCGTCTCAAGCGGAGCGATCCGTGACACTCAGGGTAGGAGGCTGTCACAAGTGGATCTTGCCCGCCTGAGCGCACGACGCCCGTAAGGCCTGCGCCTCTACGAACGGCGCTTCAACTCACCGAGGACCTCGTCCATCGGAAACGTGTCGCCCGAGGCGAAGTCCTCCCGGGACTGGCGGAGATCCGCGAGGGCTTCGGCGTCGGAGAGCAGTTCCAGCGTTTCCCGCATCGACTCGTACTCGGCCACTGAGATCAGCATGACGTCGGCGCGGCCGTTGTGGGTGATCGTGAAGCGGTCGTGCTGCCGGGAGACCCGATCGGCGAGTTCAGCGATACGAGCCTTGGCCTCAGTGATCGAGATGGTCTCCACGGCAGCCATTCTGGTGACCGGTCAGAGTTTTGACTATCAGCTACGAACCCGCCACAGGTCCGTACTATGAGCGCAGCGCGTTCTTGATCTTGCTGGCGGCCTTGTCCACGCCGTGCATCACCTTCTGAGCCGTACCGCTGCTGACCTGCAGGAGCATGCTGGCGCTCAACGCCTTCTCGACCTCGGACAGGCCCTCCTGCGCCGACCCGCTGAGCCGGGTGGCCGCCGCCTGCATCACCTGCTTGGCCTGGCCGTCGTCGGCCTTCTCCGCGCAGTTGGTCAGCGACTGCGCGTTGAGCACGCCGAGTGACAGGGTGGCGAACGCGGCGTTGAGCCCGGCCGTCTCGAAGGTCAGCTCGTCACCGGAGCCGTTCATCAGGAACGACGAGATGATCTTCTCGTCCATGCCGCCGGTCATTCGGGCGGTCGGACTGACGTACGTGGGCATGCCGCCCAGCTCGCCGATCAGCGCCTCCCAGGTCTGCACCCGCTCGCTGGTCGACGTCCTGAGCCGGCCGTACAGTCCGGCCAGGATCGGGTTGGGGGTGCGCCGGGTCAGCATGGCGAACAGGTGGACCCCCATCAGGTCGTGGGTCGTCCACGCGGAGAGCTGGTCGGCCAGGAACGGGCCGTTCAGACCACTGCCAGTGGCGAAGGTGGCGAGTCGGTCGTCGTCCACCGCCCGCTCCGGCGTGACCGTCACCATCGGGCCCGGCTTGATCATCGCGCCGGTCTCGGTACGTACGGCACTGCGCGTCATCGCACGACCTCCTCTCGAACCTTCTCGCGGGCGTACTGCTCGGCCGGGTACGGGCCGTCGGTGATATTGCGGTACTCGCGGCCGTTGCGCTGCGCGTTCTCGTCGATGACCTGCTCACTCGGTGCGCCACCGGCGTTGACCGTCGCCATGTGCTTGATGTAGCGCTCCGGCCACTCGGCGACGAAACCGGTGCCGAACGTGGTGATGTCCACCTGTTCGGCGATCACCTCGCGGATGAAGTCCTTGTTCGGCTGGAACTTCGTCGGCTGGGGCATCTCGGCGGGGAGGATCTGCTCCGGCTCCCGGCCGTTGTACCGGCGCAGCAGATCGGCCGCCACCTTGAGCTGCTCGATCTCCATCGCCAGGTTCAGCTCCCAGACCTGCTTGATCCGGCGGTCGTCCTCGTCCTGGGCGAACGACCAGTACATGTAGCACTCGTTGTACTCGTGGTGGACGAGCTGCTCCAGCCAGCTCTCCGCCGGGTCGAGCATCGACTCGTACTGCGTGACGTGTTCCTCTTCCACCATCGCGATCTCCAGGTAGAGACCCCGGGCGATCGGCTCGACGAACTCCGGACCCACGTTCATGTAGTAGTTCATCGTCTGCTGCTCGGCGGCCGTGATGGTGATGGCGTGCATCCGCGACAGCGGATCGACGGTGTGCTTGTCGTAGTGCTTGCGGACGTTGTCCTCGGGGTGGCGGTGATGGTGCGACGTCGGCCGCCCCGGCATGACCTCGGTCAGGTAGTCGACGATCGCCTCCGCCTTCTTGCCCTGGGTCAGCTCGTACAGGTTGGAGTAGCGGTAGAGGTGGTCGAAGTCCTCCAGCAGGCCGAACTTGTAGTTCTGCCGCAGGTACGGGTCGGGCTCGTTGCGGGCGACCCAGGCGGTGATGTCGGTCGCCACCTGCTCGTACCCGAGTACGACCTCCAGCACCGACTCCTGGCCGGGGATCATCCAGTTGATCGCCTTCTGCTGCTGTTGCTCGATGTAGCGCAGGTAGGCGAGCTTCTGCCGTAACTCGATGTCGTCGACGTGCCGGTTCATCTGGTGGCTGAACGTGATCGCCTCCACCTCGATCCCGTTCATCACGATCACCCGGCACCGGGTGTACGGATCGACCCCGTGCGGCTCGTACGGCTCGACGTTCAGTTCGGACCAGCTCCGTAGCTGTTTCTCCAGCGGGATGCCGGTTTCTTCGAGCGGGTTGAAACGCATCGCCTCTCCTTCTCGGGGCCGTCCGGCACATCGCCGGCTGCCTGCCGCGCCGGCAACGAAACGAAGGCCACCGACCCGCACAAATCACACCATTTCCTGCGAGCTGTCTGCAGCGGAACGGCCGGATGGCGGCGGCCGAACGTCAACGGCGGCCGAACATCGACGGCGGTGGACCGTCAGCTGCCCGGGTTCGCGCCGACCTGTCGGGCGGTGGCGGCGGCAGCGGTCAGCGACTCGTCGACGGTGCCGGCCCGTTGCCGTACCGCCGCCAGCGTCTCTTTGACGGTGCCGAGCACCCCGAGCAACTGGGCCGGGTCGCCGCCCTGCAGTACCCGCGCCACCAGCGTCGCCGCCTCGTCGGCCTTGGCGGTCGCCGCGCCGATCCCGTCCTGGACGGCCCGCAGCCTGTCGCCGGCCCGACCCAGCGTGGCCAGCACCTCCGCCGGTGACGGCTCCCTCGGCACCGGCACCACCGTGGCCGCCGCCTCGTCGAGCGTGCCGGTGACCCCGGTCAGCCCGGCCTGCAGTTCCTTCAGCGTGTTGCGTACCTGGATCATGCCGGCCACGATGCCGCTGAAGCCGCCGGCCGCCGCCTGACCGGCGACCCGCTCGGCTTCCTGCTGCGCCGCCGCTGCGGCTGTCCGGGCCCGTTCGACGCCCGCCCGCATCGCCTGCAGATCCTTGCCGACGCTGTCCACCGGTGCTGCCACAATCGCTCTCCTCACCCCGTTTGACCTGCTGTTCCAATGGTGCGGGGTGGTCGGCGGAAAAGCCGGCAGACTAGCCCTCGGCCGCGGTCGTGTCCGCCGCCTGGCCCTGGTACCAGGCGAGCTTGTCGCCGAGGCGGGCCCGCCAGCGGTGCAGTTGTTCGATCTGCTGCTCGACCGCGTCCGCGTGCTCGCGCAGCAGCGCGATCCGCTCCGGGATGGTCTGCGGGTCACGGCACAGTTCGCCGTAGCGGCGTAGCCGTTCGATCGGCATCCCGGTGTCCCGCAGGCAGCGCAGGAAGTCGAGCATGCCCAGGTCGTTGTCGCTGTAGACGCGGCGCCCGCTGGCGTTGCGGGCGATCGGCGACAGGATGCCCTCCCGTTCGTAGTAGCGCAGGGTGTCGATCGAGAAGCCGGACCGGGCCGCCGCCTCGGCGGGTGAATAGGCCGTCATACCGCCGACGGTACCGCTTGACCTGGAGTGCGCTCCAAGTCGCAGGGTGGGACGCATGACGTACGAGAACCCCCCGACCATCGCCGCCACCTCGACCACCAGCAGAGCGTCGGCACCGGCCTCGCCGCTGGTGCTGGGCGCGATGATGTTCGGCACCCGGACCGACGAGGAGACCTCGTTCGCGCTGCTCGACCGGTTCGTCGAGCGGGGCGGCGAGTGGATCGACACCGCCGACTGCTACGCCTTCTGGGCCAGCCGGGACGGCCGGGGCGGCGACAGCGAACGGGTCATCGGGCGGTGGCTCGCCGCCCGCCCCGGCGTACGGCAGCGGGTGCGCATCGCGACGAAGGTCGGTGCCGAGCCGCTGTGGGCCGGATCGTGGCCGCGCGTGCGGGCCGGGCTGAGCCGCCGCGCCGTCGCCGACGCCTTCGCCGGCAGTCTGGACCGGCTGGGCGTGGACAGCGTCGACCTGCTCTGGCTGCACCAGGAGGACCGGGCCACCCCGATTGAGGAGACTGTCGACACGGTCGCCGGGCTGGTCGCGTCCGGTGCCGTACGCCGGGTCGGTGCGTCCAACCACCCGGCCTGGCGGATCGAGCGGGCCCGCGCCCACGCCGCTGCTGACCGGAGCCTACGACGACCCGGCCAAGCCGGTCCCACCGGTGTACGACCATCCGGGCAGCGCGCGGCGGCTCGCGGCACTCGACGACGTCGCCCGGGACGCCGGCGCGACCCGTGGCCAGGTGGTGCTGGCCTGGCTGGTGGCGCAGGGCATCCGCCCGATCCTCGGCGGCAGCAAGCCGTACCAGTTGGAGGCGGCGCTCGACGGCGTCTCGCTCGACCTCACCGACGAGCACCTCGCCCGGTTGAACGTCGCCGGCTGACGGTCAGTCGGGCCGTGCTCCTCGGATGAACTGGTCGACGGCCGTCTCCAGGATCCCGTCGAGCAGTTCGGCCGGGATCAGGTTCCCGTTGATCAGGGCGGCGATGCCCTGCAGGGTCGCGAACAGCACGACGCCCACCCGCTCCGGGTCGCCCGGCGCCAGGTGGCCCTGCGCCTGCCCCTCCTCGATGAGGCTCTGCATCAGCCCGATCGGCGCGGCGGCGACTTCGCCGGGCAGGTCGGCGCCGGGCCGGTGCTTGGCGGCGAACATCAGCTCCAGCAGCGCGGCGTCCTCGGTGGCGAACCGCAGGTGGGCGGCGGCCATGGCCCGCAGACGCGGCCTGAACTGCTCCCCGGCGGCGTCGATCGCCGCGCGTAGCTCGGCACCCAGCCGGACGAATCCGGCCTCGGCCAGCGCGTCGAGCAGCGCTTGCCGGTCGGCGAAGTGCCGGCGTGGGGCGGCGTGGCTGACGCCGGCCTCGCGGGCCAGCTCGCGCAGTGAGAGCTGGCCCGCGCCGTGCTGGCGCAGGCTGCGTTCGGCGGCGGCGAGCAGCGTCGTCCGCAGGTTTCCGTGGTGGTACGCAGGCACAGGCACACCCTAACCCAATGTTGTCGTTGACAGCATTGTTGTCGATGACTACATTGTTTCCCATGACAACATTCACCGCTGCCGGGATCCCCGACCAGGCCGGCCGAACCGTCGTCGTCACCGGGGGCAACAGCGGCATCGGTCGCGCTGCCGCCCGCGCACTCGCCGCCCGGGGCGCGCGGGTCGTGCTCGCCGTCCGCGACCCCGCCAAGGGCCGCGCCGCCGCCGCGACGATGACCGGTGACGTGGTCGTGCGCCGCCTCGACCTCGCCGACCTCGCCTCGGTCCGCGCCTTCGCCGAGAAGTCCACCGAGCCAGTCGACGTGCTGATCAACAACGCCGGGGTGATGATCCCGCCGCTGGGCCGCACGGCCGACGGATTCGAGCTGCAGTTCGGCATCAACCATCTGGGGCACTTCGCGCTCACCAACCTGCTGCTGCCCCGGATCCGCCAACGGGTCGTCACCGTCTCCTCGAGCGGCCACCGCGCTGGCAGGATCGACTTCGACGACCCCAACTGGCACCGTCGCCGCTACCGGGCCTTCCCGGCGTACGCCCAGTCGAAGCTGGCGAACCTGCTGTTCACCGCAGAACTGCACCGTCGCCTGACCGAGGTGGGCTCGCCGGTACTGGCCACCGCCGCGCACCCCGGCATGGCGACCACCAACCTCCTCGAGCACCAACGCCGCCCACTGCAGCGGTTGCGTACGACGTTCTTCAAGGCGATCGGGCAGAGCGACGACGGCGGCGCGCTGCCCACGCTCTACGCGGCGGTGGCGGACGTCCCCGGCGGCAGCTACGCCGGACCGGGTGGCCTTGGGGAGATCCGTGGCGTGCCCAAACTCGTCGGCCGATCGTCGGCCGCCCGCGACGAAGCGCTGGCCCGCCGACTCTGGACGGCTTCCGAGGAGCTGACCGGCGTGGCCTTCCCGCTCGCCCCTAGGGCGTGTATCAAAGTCGGTCACAGCCACTCGTTGATCGCCGCGACCTGCACGGTCGCCTCGTACCGGACCGCGAGCTTGTCGTAGCGGGTCGCGACGGCACGGTTGCGCTTGAGCCGGTTGATCCCGCACTCGACCGCGTGGCGCTGCTTGTAGATCTCGGGGTCGAAGGCCGGCGGCCTGCCGCCCTTCGACCCCTTCTTCCGCCGGTTGGCGTCCTGGTCGGCCTTCGACGGGATCGTCGCGGCGACACCCCGTCGACGCAGGTAGGCACGGTTCGCCTTCGACGTGTACGCCTTGTCCGCCAGCACCCGGTCCGGACGGGTCCGGGGCCGACCGGCCCCGAGCCGGGGCACCCGGATTCGGTCGAGGACCGTCGTGAACTGCGGGCTGTCGCCACGCTGCCCGCCGGTCAGCACGATCGACAGCGGTTTCTGTCCCTGTTCACAGCCCAGGTGCAGTTTCGTGGTCCGTCCGCCACGGGAACGCCCCAACGCGTGGTCGTCGGGTTCCGACCCGGTACCGCCGGGTGGTTCGGCCTGCAGATCCCCCTTTTACGCGCTCCGGCGGCGTGCTGGTGCGCTCGGCTGATCGTGGAGTCCACGGACACGTCCCAGACGATCCGTCCCGCCGCGTCGGCCAGGGCCTGCAACGCGGTCAGGATCCGTGCCCAGGTCCCGTCGCGCTGCCACCGGCGGAACAGGGCGTACGCCGCAGCCCAGGAGCCGTAGTGGTCGGGGATGTCCCGCCACGGGGCGCCGGCCCGGGTCCGCCACCGGATCGCGTCGATGAGCTGCCGTTTCGTTGATGCGGGCGGTCGGCCCGGTCGGCGTGCGGTGGGCAGGAGAGGCTCCAGGACTGCCCACTGCGCGTCCGTCAGGTCGTGCCGCCTCGTCACCGCTACGCTGGTCACGAGGTCTCCGTGTTGATGGTTCGTCTTGGTCGATAAGCCGTCTACCGGAGACCTCGCTGTTTACCGGGCAGCGACACGCCGAAAGTCGTCACCCGCCCACGGCCGACTTTGATACACGCCCTAGCGCGGCCGGCGGTGGGCAGCATCTCCGCTGATGTGGCCAAGACGGTGCTGACAGGATCCTGACGGTTGCTCGGCAACCTCGCTCGCATGACGACATTTCGACACCCCCGCCGGTCCGGCATCCGATCAGGCCGCCGGTCCGCCCCGCTGGCGGTCGCGCTGGCCGTGACGGTGATCGGGCTGCTGACCGCGTGCGGCGGTGGGGACCAGGACCCGGCGGCAGCCGGCGGTACGGCGACCGGTGCCCCCGGCTCGACCGGTGACAGTGGCGTCGCGTCGATCGTGGGCAGCACCGCACCGGACGCGTCGCCATCGTCGCCGGCCGAACGTCCGTTGATCCGCCCCGACACCTCGCCAGCGGAGGAGCAACGCCTGTACGACGTCTACCAGCGGTGTCTGGAGGACAACGGGCTACCCAAGCCGGCCAGGCTGCCGGAGGGCGGCGGCGATACGCCGATGGCGGCCGCTGGTCCCGAGTCCGCAGAGGAACAGGCCGCGGCGCGCAAGGCCGCCGAGGCGTGCGCTTCGCTGGAGCCCGAAGCGACCTGGGAACGGTCCCTGCGGCTCGACCCCGAGTACCCGGACAAGCTACGGGCCTGGGCCAAGTGCCTGCAGGATCGCGGCGTCGACGCCTTCGTCGACGGCGATTACCTGTCGCTCACCGATGGGCTGCCGCCCGGCAACGAGATCAAGGAATGCGAGGCGAAGGTGTTCATCGAGGGCTGACCGGTGACCCGGGTACCCCCAGGTGCCTCCCATGCGCTGATGCCACAGGTGCATCTTGATGCACCTGTGGCATCAAGACTGAACCGGTACCTCTACCCGGAGAGGCGACGCTGCGTGCTGGGCGGCCGGGCTGGGATGCGTACCGTGACGTGCGTGCCCCGGCCCGGCTCGCTGGCCACGGTGATGTCTCCGCCGTGGGCGCGGGCCAGCTGCCGGGCGATCGGCAGGCCCAGCCCGCTGCCGCCGGTGGATCGGCTGCGGGAGGCATCCGCCCGCCAGAACCGGTCGAACAGCTTCGGCAGGTCGTCGGCGCCGATCCCGACCCCGGTGTCGACCACCTCGACGGTCAGCCAGTCGTCGTCGGGTACCGCGCCGTCGCCGCGTACCGCACAGTCGACGGTGACCGACCCGCCGGCCGGGGTGTGCCGTATCGCGTTGCCGACCAGGTTGCCGACAAGCTGACGCAGCCGTACCGGATCGACGATGACCTCCGGATCGCCGTGCACCGCCAACCGCAGGGCGACTCCGGCGGCGGTCGCGGCACCCTGGTTGGCCTCGACGACCTGGGTGAGGACGTCACCGACGAAGGTCGGCTCCGGGTGCAGCGTGAAGGTCCCGGCGTCGGCGGCGGCCAGATCCCGCAGGTCGTCGATGACGTGCTGCAACAGGGTGGCTTCCTCGGTCAGCAGCGTGAGGGTACGCGGATCCACCGGCGCCAGGCCGTCCTGAGCGGCCTCCAACCAGGCCCGGATGTTCGTCAACGGGGTACGCAGCTCGTGCGCGACGTCGCTGACCATCGCCCGGCGTTGCTGTTCCAACTGGTCCCGGCGCTGCGCCAGGTCGTTGAGAGCGGTGGCGAGGTAGCCGATCTCGTCGCGGGTGGTGACCGGCACCCGGTGCTGCCGGTCGACCGGTGCGCGGGCCGCCTCGGTCAGCGCCCGCAGCGGCCGGACCAGGCGCATCCCGACGCCGACGGTGACCGCGACGGTGAGCAGCAGGACCAGGCCGGCGACGCCGGCGATCCGTAGCAGATTGCCGGTGGACAGGTTGACCGTCGTCGGCTCCGGTCCGGCGGCCGCCGGGTCGGTGACGAAGAGCAGGACCGGCGGGGCGACGTACGGCCGGAGCTGGCTGCGTCGGCTCTCCTCGACGCAGGCCCGTACCTCCGCGTCGGACGGTGCGCCGGGCAGGGAGCGGAGCACCTCGACGGAGCGTACCGCCGAGATGGTGAGGTCGAGTTGGCCGGCGGCCGGGCCCAGACAGCTCCTGGTCAGGTCGAGCAGCTCGTCGAGGGGAGCGATCTCGCCTCGGGTCGGCTCATCCAGCACTTCCGGTTTGGCGCAGATTCGCGGGTCACTCGGGACTGGTTCGATCACCTCGGCAGGCGACTCAGCGCTTGTCGAGGAGACGATCTGGACGGTCGGTCGGCCGCTGGGCAGCTCGACGATCTCGACGGTGTTGCCGGCCTGGTCGAGGCAGTCGCGGTACTCCTCGGCGACCTCGCGCAGCATCGCCTGTTCGTCCTCGGCGAGCCGGTACGGCCCGACCACCCGGGCGTCAATGCTCGACGCCTGCCCGGTGGCCGCAGTGGCGATGCTCGACTCAGGCCGGGTGACCGTCGCGGTGCCGGCCAGCGCCGGATCGAGGTCGAGCGGGTCGACGATGGCCGACGGGCGGGCGTCGCGCAGCGACGGGCCGGGTGCCGACTCGGCGACCGGGGCGCGGGTCACCGGGTCGAGCAGCACGATCCGCCGGCCGGTCCGCGCCGCCAGCTCGTCCACCGTCGGCGCGACCCCGGACCAGTCGCGGTGCTCGATCGCGTACGTGATCAACTCGTCGTAGATGCTGACGTCGTCGGCGAGGGACCGGCCCTGTTCCTGTTCGATCGCCCGGGTGGTCGACTCCACGGTCAGCCAGGCGGTGGCGACGACCGCACAGACCGTCACCAGCACCGACGCGCCGAGCAGCCGCAGCACCAGGCTGTGCCGCAGCGGCACCCGGGCACCCCCGGTCACCGACGCGTCGCCGGTCGGCTCAGCCATTGGCCGGGTCGCGGAGTTTGTAGCCGATGCCGTACACCGTCACCAGGTACGCGGGCCGGCGTACGTCCGGTTCGATCTTGCGGCGCAGGTTGACCATGTGGGTGTCGATGGCCCGCTCGGTCGAGTCCCTGTCCAGGCCCCGGGTGTGCTCCAGCAGCTGGGCCCGGGTGAAGGCCCGTTCCGGCTGCTCGGCCATGGCGGCCAGGATCGCGAACTCGCCCGGGGTGCAGCCGACCGGCCGCCCGTCGACGGTGACCTCGCGGCGGACCGGGTCGACGGCGAGCGCACCGACCCGCCGTACCCCGTCGATGGTGCGCGGCACCCGGTCGACCCGGCGCAGCAACGTCCGGACCCGGGCCATCAGCTCCCGGGGCGAGTACGGCTTCGTCAGGTAGTCGTCGGCGCCCAGGTCCAGCCCACGCAGCATGTCGTCCTCGTCGGCGCGGGCGGTGAGCATCAGCACCAGCAGGTCCGACTCGCGGCGCAGGATCCGGCACACGTTCAGCCCGTCCAGACCGGGCATCATCACGTCGAGCACCAGCAGTTGCGGGCGGTGCCGGCGGGCCTGGTCGAGCGCGTCGCGCCCGTCGTGGACCACGGTGGTCCGGTGTCCGTCGGACTCGACGTAGCGGCGCAGCACCTCGGCCTGCCGTCGGTCGTCCTCGGCGATCAGCACATGGGCAACCACGGGGCGAACCATACTGCGCGCCAACGTCGGCGCGGCGGTGGGAAATCGCACCGTACCGGCCTGACAGGTTCCTCACAATCGCCGTCGACGCTGGCCGGCATGGTGTTCTTCCTGCGAACGTCCACCGGTCGCCGGTGGCGGCGACCACTGGCGTACGGCCTGCCGGCCGCGATAGTGGTGGCCGGGTTGACGGTGACCGGGACGATGATCGGCTGGGGCTGGCCGGGTGGGGGCGCGACGGCCGACGCGGACGACGCGCCGCCGGATCCGGTCTGGGTGGCGACCACCGAGGTGGTCCGGATGGACATCTCCGACGCCCGGGAACTGCCCGGCACCCTCGGCTACGGCGCGGCCCGGCCGGTGCGGGGCTCCGGTGACGGGGTGCTGACCTGGCTGCCGGAGCAGGGGGCGGTGATCGAGCGTGGCCAGCAGCTGTACCGAGTGGATGATCAGCCGGTGCTGCTGTTCTACGGTGGCACGCCGTTGTTCCGTACCCTCGATCAGCCGAACCTGGTCGGCCGCGACGTGCGGGTGGTCGCCGACAACCTGGAGGCGTTGGGCTACCGGATCGGCTGGCAGCCGCCGGTCGGTGCCACCGTCGCGGTGCCGGCGGCGACCACCGCCGCCGACCAGGACGCGGCCCAGTCGCCGGATCCTGAGCAGTCAGTAGATCCTGAGCAGGTGCCGGCGCAGGCCGCCGACTCCGGTCGGCAGCCGACCTCCGCCGGTGGCAAGGTCACCGTCCGTACCGGCGACGCGGTCCTCACCCCGGAGCTGATCTCGGCCATCGAACGCTGGCAGCGCGACCGCGCCGCGCCGGCCACCGGCATCCTGCGGCCCGGCGAGGTGGCCGTACTGCCGGGAAAGGTACGGGTCGACGCGGTGCCCGCGCTGGCCGGGGACAGTGCCGCGACGGACATCATGTCGGTCACCCCGACCGAAAAGATCATCACGGTACGGGTGGGAGCCGGCGAGACCAGCGGAATGCTGCCCGACGCGCCGGTGACGATCACCCTGCCCGACGGCGCCACCGTCCCCGGCCGGATCGCCGCGGTCGGCACCGTCGTCGCCGATCCCGAGGGCCAGCCGGGGCAGGGGCCGCAGCTGAGCCTCACCGTCGTGCCCGACGACCCGGCGGTGCTCGGCGAGCTGGAGTCCGCGCCGGTCCGGGTGCAGTTC
Organism: Solwaraspora sp. WMMB762; assembly: GCF_049179115.1. Taxonomy (NCBI): domain Bacteria; kingdom Bacillati; phylum Actinomycetota; class Actinomycetes; order Micromonosporales; family Micromonosporaceae; genus Solwaraspora; species Solwaraspora sp. WMMB762. The sequence goes on along the minus strand of NZ_JBMHMD010000001.1, from coordinate 3,822,984 downwards.
CGCACCGAGGTACGCGAGCAGGTCCTCGCCGTACCGGTCGGCGCGCTGCTCGCGCTCGCTGAGGGCGGGTACGCGGTGCAGCTGACCGACGGTGCGCTGATCGCCGTCGAGACCGGGCTGTTCACCAAGGGCATGGTCGAGGTCACCGGCGACGGTCTCGACGAGGGCATGACGGTGGTGACCACGTCGTGAACGCGCCGGTGCTGTCGGTCGTGCGGGCCGGGATGCGTTACCCCGGCGGTGTCGCCGCGCTGACCGACGTCGACCTCGACATCCACGCCGGTGAGCTGGTCGCCATCGTCGGCCCGTCCGGCTCCGGCAAGTCCACTCTGCTCAACATCATGGGCACCCTGGACCGCCCGACCAGCGGTACGGTCCGGCTCGGCGGCCACGACGTGACCGCCCTGTCCGACCGGCAGCTGTCGGCACTGCGCGGGCGCTGGCTCGGCTTCGTCTTCCAGCAGTTCCATCTCACCGACGGGCTGACCGCCGCCGAGAACGTCGCCACCGGCCTGCTGTACGCGGGCGTACCGCGCCGCCGTCGTCGGCCGTTGGCCGCCGAGGCACTGGCCCGGGTCGGGCTCGCCCATCGGGTCGGGCACCTGCCCCGGCAGTTGTCCGGTGGGGAACGCCAGCGGGTGGCGATCGCCCGCGCGCTGGTCAACGACCCGGCGCTGGTGCTGGCCGACGAGCCGACCGGCGCGTTGGACACCGCCACCGGCCGTGCCGTGCTGGACCTGCTCACCGCGCTCAACGCCGACGGCACCACGATCGCGGTGATCACCCACGATCGCGACATCGCGGCGCGGCTGCCGCGTCGGGTGGAGATCCGTGACGGCCGCCTGGTCGGCGACGTCCGCCAGCAGCCGGTGGCGGCGTCATGAGCCGGGTGGATCAGCCCCACCGGGTCGGGTCTGCCCCGGTGGAGCTGCCCCGTCCGGTTCGGCTGGCCCCGCTGGACCTGCTCCGGCTCGGCCTGGTCGGCATCCGGACCCGCCGGCTGCGGGCGGCACTGTCCGCGCTGGGCATCTCGATCGGCATCGCCACGATGATCGTGGTCACCGGCATCCCGGCGGCCAGCGAACGGGCGTTGCTGGCCGAGCTGTCCGCCCTCGGCGTGAACCTGCTGCAGGCGACGGCCCAGCCCGACGAGGACGGGGTCACCCGGCTGCCGGTCGAGTCGCCGGCGATGGTGGCGCGGATCGGGCCGGTGACCGCGACCAGCGCGGTCGCCAACACCAACACGGTGATCCGCCGTTCCGACTGGATCGACCCGCGCGAGGGCTCCGGGTTGACCGTGCTGGCGAGTGAGTCGAGCCTGCCGGCGACGCTCGACGCGCGGCTGCGTACCGGCCGCTACCTCGACGCCGGCACCGAACGCCTGCCGACGGTGGTGCTCGGCTCGGTGGCCGCGACCCGGCTGGGCATCGTCGGCCTGGGGCCGGCGGACTCACCGACGCAGGTACGCATCGACGACGAGTGGTTCACCGTGGTCGGCATCCTGGAGCCGCTGCCGTTGGCCCCGGAGATCGACCGGTCGGCGCTGGTCGGCTGGCCGGCGGCCGAGGAGAAGCTGGGCTTCGGCGGGCATCCGACGGTGATCTACCTGCGGGCGCACGAGCCGGCGATCGAGGCGGTCCGGGCGGTGCTGCCGGCGACGATCGATCCGCAGCGACCCAGCACGGTGCGGGTGACCCGGCCGTCGGACGCGCTGACCGCCAAACGCGTGACCGAGAGCAGTTTCGCGTCGCTGTTCCTGGCCCTGGCCGGGGTGGCGCTGCTGGTCGGCGGGATCGGGGTGGCGAACACGATGGTGATCTCGGTGCTGGAACGCCGGTCGGAGATCGGGCTGCGCCGGGCGCTGGGCGCGAGCCGGGGCCAGATCCGGGCGCAGTTCCTCACCGAGTCGGTGGCGTTGTCGCTGCTCGGCGGCCTCGCCGGTACGGCGCTCGGCCTGGCCGCCACCGCCGGCTACGCGATCGCCAACGGCTGGCCGGTGGTGGTGCCGCCGGGGGCGACCCTCGCCGGGCTGGGTGGGGCGTTGCTGGTCGGTGTCGTCGCTGGCGGCTATCCGGCGTTGCAGGCCGCCCGGCTGCCGCCGACCCGGGCACTGGCCACCGCCTGACCGGCCCGGCGGCGTACCGGCGCGCGGACGGAATCGCCGTCGTTCCACTGGCGCTGCTCGGTCCGTGACCGGTGGTCCAACGCCCGCGGCTGACCCGACGTGGTTGTCCGGTTCGGTAGGGTGCGGGGGGAGGTGCCCGATGGCCGAGCCGGCGAGCAACACCCAGCACCCAGCGGACGCAGCGGACCCTTCGGCGCACCCCGCCGACGGTCCGACGAACCCCGACGAGACGCAGCCCGACGAGACGCAGCCCGGCGGGCGACGCCCCTGGTGGCGGTCCCGCCCGCGCTGGCAGCTGATCACCGCCGGGGTGCTGGCCGGGGCGGTCGTCCTCGCCGCCGCGACGGTCGTCGCCTGGCGGGTGCTGGCCCCGGCCGAGGTGGTCACCCCGGCCGGCTACCAGCCGTCCCCGCCGACCGCCGAGCCGGGCCCGGTGGCCGAACTGTCCGCCGCGCCGCTGCTGGTCGACGGACGGTTCCGGGTGTACGCCACCACCCGTCAGGTGCGCGCCGACGGCCCGATCGACATGCGTACCCAGGTCACCCCGGCCTGGTCGTTCCGGCGCTGGCCGGAGCAGCTGACCGGCGTCGTCGTCACCGGCACCACCGTGGTCAGCCGCTGGACGGACGGCGAACTCGTGGCGATCGACGCGGGCAGCGGCAAGGTGGCCTGGCGGTCCGCCGGCCCGCAGCCAGCCGACACCGGGTACGCCGGTCGGCGTACCGGGGCGCAGACCGTCTACGCGCCGTCCGGTCTGCACACCGCGGTCAGCGGCACCGACGGGCGGGCGGTGGTGGTGGCGCACGGCGAGTCGCAGCTGACCGGGTTCGACACCGCGACCGGTCGGGAACTGTGGCGGACCATGCTGCCCGGCCAGGGCGACGCCTGCCGCGACGCCGGCTTCAGCACCACCGGCGGCCGGTTCGCCCTGGTCAACAGCTGCGCAGCCCCGCCGACGGTGGAGTTCTACGACGTCGCCACCGGGCAGCTGACCGCGACCTGGCAGCCGGAGGGTGCCGGTCCGGGGCTGGCCGTGGAGCCGATCGGCTGTGCGGCCGCCCGTTCGACCTGCGGTGCGCTGCGTACCACCGGGGCTGGACAGTCGCGGGGCTGGCTGGTCGACGGCCCGGAGCCGGTGCCGGCGCCGCCGCTCGACCCGGTCGACGCGATGCTGGTCGACGGGATGGCTATCCGGTTGGACACCACCGGGGACACTCCGGCGGTGGTGGCCGAGGCGGTACGGACCGGTGAGCAGGTGTGGCGGCGGCCGATTCCGTCGGCAGCGGCACCCGGTCCGGGCGGCACCGGTGACCGGTTGCTCGCGGTGCAGCCGGGTCGGGCGCACCTGCTGACCGCCACCCGGGAGTTGATCACCCTGGACGCGGCGACCGGTGCCGAGTTGTCGAGTTTCGTGCTGATCCTGCTGAGCGAGCTGTCGACCGACTGGGCCCCCGGCTACGTCTCCGCGCAGGACGGCTTCGTGGCGGTCGAGCGGCTACGGCTGCCGGTCGACCCGGACGCCGACGACGGCCGCTACTACCGGCTGCAGGAGGCGGTGATCGTCGCCCGTACCTGACCCGGCCGGTCCGGGTGGGGTCAGCCCGGACCGTGCAGCGGTCAGGTCAGCCGGTCCGGTCCCGCCGCCGGTAGGCCACGACGCCGAGCGCTCCGACGGCGAGCAGCGCGACCAGCCCGCTGATGCCGAGCATGGTCCCGGGGCCGACCGCAGCGGAGGACTCCACCAGTGCCGGGCCGAAGACGACCGTTGCGGTGCTTTCCCGATCGACTTTTCCGCTGGTCAGGGTCAGCTTCGCGGTCCACCGGCCGTCCGGGACGACCGCGTCGAGCGGCAGCTCGACAACCCGGTCGTCGCCGACGGCCAGGGTGGTGATCTCCACCGGGAACGGGCCGGCGGACAGGCCACCCGGTCCGTCGGTCAACGTCAGCTCACCGCGCAGGTCGAGGGCACGTTGTCCGGTGTTGCGCAGCCGTGCGCTGACCACCGGTTGGCCGTCCTTGGTCCGTTTCGCGCCGAGGTCGTCGAGCTCGAAGTTCGACGGTGGTTCGCCGCCGGCGCCGATGGACAGGTAGACCCGGATGCCGGACCGGGCGACGTTGTGGACGTTGGCGTGCGGCTCGTGCCGGTCGCCGGCCTCGGCCCAGATCACCCCGTAGTGCTCGCCGCTGGTGGCGTCGTCGGGGACGGTGATCCGGGCCAGCACCCGGGTGCGGCTCTCCGCGTCGAGGCGTACCTCGGTCTCGTCGAGCGTGATCCACTCGGTCAGTTCGTTGTCCGCCCGGCCGTCGCCGAACAGGAAGCCTTCCTTGTCGACGAACGCCGCTCCCGGGTACAACGCGATGTCGCGGGCGCTCGGCGAGTAGTTGGTCACCTCGATGCGTCGCTCGATGGTGTCGCCGGGGTTGAGATGGTCGACGATGTAGATGTGCGCCCGGTAGTCGTCGCGGCGTTCCAACGGCGCGTCGACCAGCCGGACCCCGACGCTGGTCGGATCGGCGTCGTGGTGCGGCTTGGCATGTGCGGCCGCCCCGGTGCCGACCAGCAGCGGCACCAGGGCGAGCGCGGCGAGACGGTTACGCAACGGAGTGGGTCACCGTGCCCTGATAGAGGCCGGCGACCGAGTCGCCCGGGATGGCGATTGCCAGGGTCGGGTTCCAGACGGCGGTGTTGACGCCAGCACCGGAGGTCTTGGAGAAGGCGGTCCTCGGCAGGTTCAGCGACACGGCGTCGGCGGCGGTGGGCTGGCCCGGCACGAAGGTGCCGTCGCCGGTGGTGGAGACCGCCGGGCCGGACCAGTAGTCCACCACGTTCGGCTGGATGACCTCGTCAGGTGTGCCGGCGCCGGTGGTGAACGCGGTGGAGACCACCGACGCGGTCCAGGTGGCGGTGAGCGCCGCCCGCTGATCGCTGACGGTGACGTTGCCGAGGCTTCCGCTCAGGGTCTGGCTGGGGAACGCCGAGCCGAGGTTGACCGCCGCCGGCACCTGGATGATCAGGTCCGACGTGGAGACGGTGAAGGTGACGATGGTGTCACCAGAAGGCTGGGCGGCTGCCGGTGTCGCCACGGCAGCCACGGTCACCGCGGCGGCGACCATCAGAAACATCTTCCGCATGTGACCCAATGTAGTCATGAATCCCGCCAATAGCCGGCAGAACCAGCGATTCGGGCAATCAGGCGACAGAGTGGGTGATCCGACCGGTGTAGGTGCCGCCGGTCACCCCGGTCGGCACCATGATCGACAGGGTGGGGTTCCAGGTGACCCGGTTGTTGCCGCTACCCGAGGTCTTGCTGAACGCGACCCGCGGCGCGCTCAGCACCACCGCCTGCGCGGCGGTCGGCTGACCGGGCACGAGCGTCCCGCCCCCGGTGGAACTGGTCGCCGAACCGGACCAGTAGGAGACCCGACTGTTCGCAATGGTCTGGCTCGGCCCGGCCGCCCCGGTGGTGTACGCGGTGGAGGTGACGGTGACCACCCAGGCGTTGGGGTTGAGCGAGCCCCGGAAGTCGCTGACCGACACCGGGCCGAGCGTCCCGCCGATGGTCGATCCGACCGGCGCGGCACCGTAGCTGCGGGTGCCGGGCACGGTGATGGCCAGACCGGTCTGCCGCAGCATCCCGAGGGCCACTGGCGCGGCGAGCGGCCGGGTGACGGGGTGCGCGGCGGAAACCGCGTCGGCCGGCCGGTGGGTCGGGCCGGCCGCGACCAGCGTCGCGCCGAGTAGTATCGCGGTTATACGCACGTAAGTCACTATACGAGCATGATGACCGTTTTGCGGCTGGAGTCGGCTGGTGTGACGGATCGACCGCTGGTCAGAGCGCCGCCTCGGCAGCCGCCAGGAACGCGTCGTTCTCGGCCGGCGTACCGATGGTGACCCGGACCCCGTCGCCGGCGAACGGGCGCACGATCACCCCGCGTGACTCGCAGGCCGCGCCGAACGGCACCGCCCGCTCACCCAGCGGCAGCCAGACGAAGTTGGCCTGACTGTCCGGCACGCCCGGCACCAGCCTGCGCACCGCGTCGGTGACCCGGGCCCGCTCGGCGATCACCAGATCACACCGGCGGCGTACCTCGTCGGCCTGGTCGAGCGCGGCCAACGCCGCCGCCTGCGCCAGCGCGTTGGTGCCGAACGGGGTGGCCACCTTGCGTACCGCCGACGCCACCTCGGGATGCGCGACCAGGTAGCCGACCCGCAGCCCGGCCAGCCCCCACGCCTTGGACAACGTGCGCAGCACCACCACATTCGGCCGGTCACCGTAGGCGGCCAGGCCGTCGGGCACCTCGGCGTCGGTGACGAACTCCTTGTACGCCTCGTCCAGCACCACCAGCACGTCGTCCGGTACCGCGTCGAGGAACCGGTCCAGCTCGGCCCGGCGAACGCTGGTGCCGGTCGGGTTGTTCGGGTTGCAGACCAGCACCAGTCGGGTCTGCCCGGTCACCGCCGCCGCCATCGCCGGCAGGTCGTGGCCGTGGGTCGCGGTGTTCGGCACCCGCCGGCTGCTCGCCGCCGTGGTCGCCGCGATGATCGGGTACGCCTCGAACGACCGCCACGAGTAGACCACCTCGTCACCGGGCAGGCAGGTGGCGCGGACCAGATGCTCGCAGAGCGCCACCGAGCCGCATCCGGTGACGATCCGCTCCGCCGCCACCCCGAGCCGTTCGGCGAGCGCGGCCCGCAACGCCAGCACCCCCATGTCCGGGTAGCGGTGCGTCGACGCCGCCGCCTGCGCCACCGCCTCGACCACGCCGGGCAGCGGCCCGTACGGCACCTCGTTGCTGGCCAGCTTGATCGCCTCGGGCAGGCCGAGCTCCCGGGCCACGTCGACCGGGCTGCGACCCGGCACGTAACTGGGCAGCGCGTCGAGGTCGGCGCGGGTCAGACCGAGCGAGGGGGGCATCGGGCCTCCTGTCATGCGGAGCTTCCGGGGGTGTCGCGGTCCGCGCCCGGACCGCCGGTCCGGCCACCGCCGGGGCCGGCGGCGCTCGCCGGTACGCCGGGCGGTAGCTGCACCACGACGGTCTGCGCCGACTTGTCGTGCAGCGCCTGCCGCAGCGGGCGGTCGAACAGCAGGAAGACACAGTCGATCAGCTGAAGGATGAAGCCGACGCAACAGATCCACAGCAGGGTGGGCAGGCCGAGGGTGTTCCACCGGCGGAACGACCGGGCGAAGCCGAGCTGCCCGCCCGGCTCGACCGGCACCACCTTGAGCCGGGCCAGCCGCTTGCCGAGGGTCTGACCGGTGTTCGCCACGGCCGGCACCTCGTACGCCCACCAGATCGCCGCCGCCAACAGGATGATCACCATCTGTAGTCCGGAGGCCCGCTCGGTGACCTGCGGCAGACCTTCGGTGGACCGGTCGTCGGCCAGCGACCGCCGCCAGATCTCGCTGAACGTCGGCCAGACCTCCACCACGTACTGCCAGACGAACCAGCCGTTGATGAAGATGTTGAGCAGCAGCACCGCGCCGATGTCGATCAGCCGGGCGGCCAGCCGCGCGCCGAACGGCGCCAACGCCATCCCCTGCGGCCGGGGTTCCGGCGGCGGCAACCGGTAGCCCGCCCAACCGGGCGGCGGCGCTGCCGGGTATCCCGGTGGCGGAGGTGGGTGGCCCTGCGTCGGGTAGCCCGGCGGTGGTGCCGACCAGCCGGGGTACGGTGCCGGTTGACCCGGTGCGACCGGCTGGGCCGGCGGCGGTGGATGGCACGGCGGTTCCGCCTCGGGCCCGGCCGGTGCCGCTGACGTCGGCCCGGCCGGTGACGTCGGCCCGCCGGGCGTCGCCGGTTGCTCTGCCGCCGGTTGCTCTGCCGGCGGCGGCCCCTCCGGCGGGGTGGCGTCGGCCGGCAACGGCGCACCGATCCACCCGCCGCCGTCCCAGTAACGCTGGGTGGTCGGCTCCGCGGGATCCTTGTACCAGCCGGGCGAGATCGACGTCACCGGGCGGACCCCGCGGTGCGGCCGGCCGGCCGGGGCGGACTGTGCATGCTCACCCTGGCACCTTAACGACCGGCCCGGCCGGCACCGCAGCCTGTCGACGGTTCACCGGCCGCCCACCCTGGTTCAGAGGTTGCCCCGGTTCTCCTGCTCCCGTTCGATCGCCTCGAACAGCGCCTTGAAGTTGCCCTTGCCGAAGCCGAGCGACCCGTGCCGTTCGATCAGCTCGAAGAAGACCGTCGGCCGGTCCTGCACCGGCTTGGTGAAGATCTGCAGCAGGTAGCCGTCCTCGTCCCGGTCGACCAGGATCCGGCGGGCCTTCAACTGCTCGATCGGGGCGCGGACCTCACCGATCCGGGCCCGCAGCGCCGGGTCGTCGTAGTACGAGTCCGGGGTGTCCAGGAACTCCACCCCGGCGGCCCGCATCGCGTCCACCGACGCCAGGATGTCGTTGGTGGCCAACGCGATGTGCTGCACTCCCGGCCCGCCGTAGAACTCCAGGTACTCGTCGATCTGCGAGCGGCGGCGGGCCACCGCCGGCTCGTTGAGCGGAAACTTGACCTTGCGGCTGCCGTTGGCGACGACCTTGCTCATCAACGCCGAGTAGTCGGTGGCGATGTCGTCGCCGATGAACTCCGCCATGTTGGTGAAGCCCATCACCCGGTGGTAGAAGGCCACCCACTCGTCCATCCGGCCCAGCTCGACGTTGCCGACAACGTGGTCGACCGCCTGGAAGAACCGCTTCGGCTGCAGGCCGGCGTCGACCAGCGGCGTCCGGTCGACGATCGGCGGCCGGGCCACGAAGCCGGGCAGGAACGGGCCGTCGTAGCCGGACCGGTCGACCAGGGTGTGCCGGGTCTCGCCGTACGCGGCGATGCTGGCCACCCGTACGGTGCCGGCGCCGTCGGTGAGGTCCGCCGGGGCGGCCAGCCCGGTCGCGCCCTGCGCCAGGGCGTGCGCGTACGCGGCGTCCACGTCCGGTACGGCGAGCGCGATGTCGGCCACCCCGTCGCTGTGCCGGGCGACGTGTGTGGCGGCGGACGCGTCGGCGTGCACCGGCCCGCGCAGCACGAACCGGGCGGCACCGCTGGTCAGCACGTACTCGGCGTGGTCGCGGAAACCCTGCTCCGGGCCCCGGTAGGCGACGCAGGTCATACCGAACGCGGTGGAGTAGAAGTGTGCCGCCTGCTTGGCGTTGCCGACCAGGAAGGTCAGGTGGTCGACGCCGTGCACCGGAAACGGGTCGCGGGTCGCGGTGGCGTCGGCGATGGCGATGGCGGTGGCGGTGGCGTCGCCGGTGGCGGTGGCGGTGGCGCGGGAATCAGTCAGGTAGGTCACGATCGTCCTCCCTAGGAGCCGGCCGATCGGGATCGCCATGGCCGGTAACGGCAGGATGGGCGGTTCATCCCCACTGGGCAACCGCCGCGACGACGGCTGGTCAGCCTGCTCACTCGTTAGGGTCGGGGGCCATGGACGCTGTACAGAATGTCCAGCTCGATCAGCTGGACGCTGAGCTGATCGCGCTGCTGACCAGGGAGCCGCGGATCGGCGTACTCGAATGTTCCCGGCGGCTGCGGGTGGCCCGCGGCACGGTCCAGGCCCGGCTCGACAAGCTGGTCGCCCGGGGGGTGATCGGCGGGTTCGGGCCGCAGGTGTCACCGGCGGCGCTCGGCTTCGGGGTGACGTCGTTCGTCACCCTGGAGATCGGCCAGCGGCACGGGCACGAGCCGGTCGCCGCCCATCTGCGCGGCATCCCGGAGGTGCTGGAGGCGCACACCATCACCGGCTCCGGGGACCTGGTGTGCCGCATCGTCGCCCGGTCCAACGCCGACCTGCAGCGGGTGCTGGACCAGATCCTGGCGTACGACGGGATCCGACGCGCCTCGACGATCATCGCTCTGGCCGAGCAGATCCCGTACCGGGTGCTGCCGCTGGTGCTGTCGGCGGCCGACGTCACGGGTCGGCGCTGAGCGCGTCGCCGAGCGCGGTCCGCTCGTAGCGGACCGCGCGGCCGGTGCGGGTCCGGCGCACCAGGCCGGCGTCGCGCAGCACCGCGAGCTGCCCACCGACGGTGCCCAACGCCGTGCCGAGCTGGGCGGCCAGCTGGCTGGTGGTGGCCGGTACGGCGAGTGCCCGCAGCACGGCGGCCCGGCCCGGCCCGATCAGCCGGTCCAGCCCGTCGGCGGCCCGGTCGGCGTCCGGCGGGCCGAACAGGCCGGCGACGCCGCGTGCCCGGTAGCCGATCGCGTACGGCCACGGCGGATCGAGGTGCAGGCTCAGCGCACCGAAGACGGTCGGGACGAGCAGCAGACCACGCCCGCCGAGCCGGTGCCGCTCGGCGGCGAAGCCGGTGACGGTGATGGCGCCCGGATCCGGATCCCAGCGCAGCCGGGCGTCCAGGTCGGCCAGTGCGGAACTCCAGCCGTAGGTGGTCAGCCGGCCGGCCCGGTAGACCACGTCGCGTTCCAGGATGGCCCGCAGCCGGGGCCAGTCCGGGGCGATCAGCGCCCGCCACGCGGCGTCGATCGTCTCGGCGAGCCGGTCGACGACGTCGTCGGCGGCCAGCAGCCGCCCGGCCGGCCCGGTCGGCGGTGGCCGGCCGGCCAGACTGCGGGCGATCTCGTCCCGGGCCCGGTCGAGCGGGGTACGCCGGACCACGGCGACCTGGTCGGCGAAGGTCAGCCCGATCCTGTCCGGCGGCGGCTGGATAAAGTCGGCGTTGTAGCCGTTGCGGTGGTACAGCGCCCGGATCGCGGCGATGCCCGGCTGGGCGCGGCGCAACGCCGCGTACTGGTCGCGGTGCCGGTGCACCCAGGGCAGCAGCGGTCCGGCGGTCTGGACCCCGGCCAACAAGCGCAGCGCGGTCATCGTCTCGCCCAGCGGGGAGATCGCGAACCGGCTGGTCGCGACGTCTCCCGGACTCACCTCGATCCGCATCCGGCCCTGTCCACCTCCCGCGACCTTTCGCCCTGCGCCGAAAGGTTACCGCTGGCCGGCTGGCCGGCGGCATGCTTCGCCGGTGACCATCACCAGTGCAGCGCCGACCGACCGGGCCACCTTCCGGGATTTGTTCGCGGTCGGCGAGTTCCGGGCGCTCTTCGCCAGCTACGGCATCTTCATGATCGGCGAGACGGTGAAGATGCTCGCCCTGTCCGTGCTGGTCTACCAGCGGACGAACTCGCCGCTGCTGGCCGCGCTGGCCTACGTCGCCGGCTTCCTGCCCAGCGTGGTCGGCGGGATGTTCCTGCTGGCGTACGCTGACCGCTGGCGGCCCCGGACGGTGATGGTCGGCTACGACCTGATCCGGGTGGTCACGGTGGTGGTGCTGGCGATCGGGGTGCTGCCGCCGGTCGGCGCGCTGGCGCTGGTGTTCACCGTCGGGCTGGTGTCGCCGGTGGCGGCGGCCGCCCGTACCGCGTTGCTGCCGGACCTGCTGGCCGGCGACCGGTACGTGTTGGGGCGGGCGCTGTTCACCATCACCGCCGGGGCCACCCAGGTCCTCGGGTTCGCCGTCGGCGGCGCGCTGATCGGTCTGCTCGGGCCGTACGGTGCGTTGTGGATCACCGCGGTGACCTGCCTGACCTCGGCGGTGCTGATCCGGTTCGGGTTGTCCGACCGGCCGGCCCGGGTGGTAGGGGCCGCCGTGACCGGAGGCGCGGTACGCGAGACCTGGCGGGTGAACCGGCGGCTGCTCGCCGACCCGCCGGTACGCGGTCTGCTGCTGGCCACCTGGCTGCCCGGCGCGCTGCTGGTCGGCGCGGAGGGCGTGGTGGTGCCGTACGCCGGTGGCGAGGGTGCCGCCGGGGTGCTGTTCATGGCCGGGGCCGGTGGGATGCTGCTCGGTGACCTGGTGGTCGGGCGGTGGGTGGCGCCGGCCCGGCGGGAGTCGTTGACGCCGTGGCTGGCGTTGCTGCTCGGGGTGCCGATGCTGGCCTTCGTGGCCGATCTCGGGCTGCTGGTGGCGGCGGTGCTGTTCGGGGCGGCGACGTTCGGGTTCTCGTACCATCTGGGGTTGGCCCGGCGGTTCCTGGACGCGGTGCCGGCAGACCGGCGTGGCCAGGCGTTCGGGTTGTCCCACATGGGGATGATGACCGGGCAGGGGCTGGCCGCCGGGGCGGCCGGGCTGGTCGCCGAGTGGGTCGCGCCGGGGCTGGTGATGGCCGGTTTCGGGGCGCTGTCGCTGGCCGCCACGCTGCTGCTGTGGCGACAACTCCGGGTACCACCCATGAATGTCCCCCGACACGCCTAAAAGCCGCATTTCGGTCGGCCGACTGTTCTGTTGGTCAGGCCCGGCTACGGTGGCCCGATGGCGAAGGGGAGCGCGCCGTGCGTGAAGTGCTACCTGGCCTTCGCGCTCGTCGTGGTCATCGTGCTCGCCGCCACCGGCCTCTGGAACCCGTTCCCCGGCCTGTGGGACTGGGTCAACCGCAGCCAGCCACTGGCCGACCCGGACGTCACCTGGCAACAGCGGGTCGGCGGTACACCGCGCGGTGTCACCATCACCGAGCGCGCCGTCATCGTCGAGCACCGGCTCAAGGTCGAAGGGCGCAGCATCACCTCCGGCAACCAGGTCTGGGAGCGCAAGGCCGACTGGGCGGCGGTCGCCGGTGACGGATCGGATCAGGTGGTCGCCACCGGCGAGCTGCTCACCGACGGCTACCAGGTGCTCAACCCGGCGACCGGTGCCGTGCTGCGCGCCGACGACGCCGCCATCGCCGTCTGGACCTACCGCGACGCGCTGCTCGACGTACGCTGCGCCGGCCCACGCGACTGCACGCTGACCGCCTGGGACCCGCGCGGCAAAACTCCACGGTGGACCGCCCAGCTGCCCGGCATGGGCTTCGTGCTGTTCGCCGACAACCCGAAACTGGTCACCAGCCGGCCGTTGACCGCCGACGACGTCGCCGACGACGCCGGCGGCCCGCAGACCATGCCGACCGTGCTCGGCTTCCCGATCGACGGCAAGATCCACGTCGTCGAGACCCGCACCGGGCAGGTCCTGCAGGAGCTGGAAGAGGACCGGCACGAACGGATCGTGGTCTTCGCCGGCCGGGTGTTCAGCCTGGTCGCCACCCCCCGCGACGGTGCCTGCTACTACACGGCGAAGGGCGTCGACCCGGTGACCGACCTGCCCGTGTGGCAGCGGACCGGGATCAACCTGCGTACCGCCGACCGGATCGGCTGCGCCCAGCGGGACAACCCGACCGGCGGCGCGAACGTTCTCGCCGGGATCGCCCCCGACATGCGGGAAACCGTCATCGACGCCTACGACGGGCGGGTGCTGTGGACCGGCGCCGCCGGGCAGGAGCTGCGCGCCGTCGACGACCGGTACGCCCTGGCCCGCTCCGCCGACGGCGAGACCCTCCAGGCGTACGTGCTGCCCACCCCGACACCCCGGTGGACCCGCCCGATGCACCCGGACGCCCAGCTGGCCCTCACCCGGCACGCGGCCCTGGTCGTCGACCGCAAACCGGACCGGGTCGTCGCCCTCGACCCGGCCACCGGCACCGAGCTGGTCAACCTGCGTACCTCGGCGGAGGTGCTGGCCGTCGGGCCGCGCGGCATGGTCATCGGCGACGGCCGGGAGATCGGCTACGTCCGGTTCGCCGGTGCCGCCGCGACCCCGCCGACCGGCGGCCCGGACGACCCCGCCGATCCCGGCGGCCCAGACCCCGGCCCCACCTGCGGCGGCCCCAAGCAGGAGGACTGCCCGGCGAAGGGCTGACCCACCCGGGGGTTGGGAGCTGCGGCCACCTCTGGCCTAGGCTTGCCGGTCATGAGCAGTGCCGCCCCGTTCTCCCACACCCCGCTGCTACCGACCGGCGACGACCTGACGGAATACCGCCTGATCAGCGACGAAGGCGTCGACGTCGTGCACGGGCCGGGCGGGCGACGGTTCCTCACCATCGAGCCGGCGGTGCTGACCGCGCTGACCGCCGAGGCGATGCATGACATCGCTCACTATCTGCGCCCGGCGCACCTGGCTCAGCTGCGGGCGATCCTCGACGACCCGGCCGCATCACCCAACGACCGGTTCGTCGCCCTCGACCTGCTGCGCAACGCCAACATCGCCGCCGGCGGGGTGCTGCCGATGTGCCAGGACACCGGCACCGCGATCGTGATGGGCAAACGCGGCCGGCACGTGCTCACCGACGGCGCCGACGAGCAGGCCATCGCCCGGGGCGTGTACGAGGCGTACACCAAACTGAACCTGCGCTACTCGCAGCTCGCGCCGATCACCATGTGGGAGGAGCGCAACACCGGGACCAACCTGCCGGCCCAGATCGAGCTGTACGCCGAGGACCCGGGCGGCCAGCCCGACGCGTACAAGTTCCTGTTCATGGCCAAGGGCGGCGGCTCGGCCAACAAGTCGTACCTCTACCAGGAGACCAAGGCGCTGCTGAACCCGACCAGGATGATGCAGTTCCTGGAGGAGAAGCTGCGGCTGATCGGCACGTCGGCCTGCCCGCCGTACCACCTGGCGATCGTCGTCGGCGGCACGTCCGCTGAGTTCGCGCTCAAGACCGCCAAGTACGCCAGCGCCAAGTACCTGGACAACCTGCCGACCAGCGGCAGCATCGGCGCGCACGGCTTCCGGGACGTCGAGCTGGAGGCGCAGGTGCTCGAACTGACCCGTCAGTTCGGCATCGGCGCGCAGTTCGGCGGACGGTACTTCTGCCACGACGTACGGGTGGTGCGGCTGCCCCGGCACGGCGCATCCTGCCCGGTGGCGATCGCCGTCTCCTGCTCGGCCGACCGGCAGGCCGTCGCCAAGATCACCCCGAGTGGGGTGTGGCTGGAGAAGCTGGAGACCGACCCGGCCCGCTTCCTGCCCGACGTCACCGACGAGACCCTCGCCGCCGATCAGTCCGTCGACGCCGACGTGGTCCGGGTCGACCTGAACCGGCCGATGGCCGAGATCCGCGCCGAGCTGTCGAAGTATCCGGTGAAGACCCGGCTGTCGCTGACCGGCCCGCTGGTCGTCGCCCGCGACATCGCCCACGCCAAGATCGCCGAACGGCTGGATGCCGGTGAGCCGATGCCGCAGTACCTGCGCGACCACGCCGTCTACTACGCCGGCCCGGCGAAGACCCCCGAGGGATACGCGTCCGGCTCGTTCGGCCCGACCACGGCCGGGCGGATGGACGCGTACGTGGAGAAGTTCCAGGCCGCCGGCGGCTCGCACGTCATGCTGGCCAAGGGCAACCGGTCCGCGCAGGTCACCCGCTCCTGCGGTACGCACGGCGGCTTCTACCTCGGCTCGATCGGCGGCCCGGCGGCCCGGCTGGCGCAGGACTGCATCCGGCACGTCGAGGTCCTCGAATACCCGGAGCTGGGCATGGAAGCCATCTGGAAGATCGAGGTGGAGGACTTCCCGGCGTTCATCGTCGTCGACGACAAGGGCAACGACTTCTACGCCGAGGTCACCAAGCCCGTCCTCACCGTCGGCCGCCGCTGACCCCATGGCTCCGCACAACGAGGAGACTGTCACCGATCCTTGAACCCGTTGGTTACGTTGCGTCATTGGTTTTGAGCGCAGGGTCACCTCCTGGGTGGGGGGTGCCGGTCAGGCTTGATGCCACAGGTGCATCTTGATGCACCTGTGGCATCAAGCCTGCGGAGGCATCTTGGGTTCCCCGCCCCAACCCGAGAAACACCAACCCGGAGCAAATCCGAAGCCCTCGGCTGCGGTCGAGGGCGTCGTCCGTGTCGGGGTGTTCGGGTCAGCCCCGACGGTCAATGGTGCGAAGTTCGTAGATGGCGCGGGAGCCTTGGCCGCTGTCGCGGTCGGACAGCGTCAGGTGCTCGGTCCGTACGGTGACCTCATGGCCCCCGCCCGATCCTGCATCCATCCACACCCTGACCCGGCTGTGCTCGGGCAGGGGACGCGGACCGACCACCAGTACGCCGCTCGTTTGGATCTCAGACATCGGACCTCCCTGGTTGGGGCGGGTCGGTACCGGGAGTGCCGATCCGGACCCACCGTCTCCGGATGCCAACTATCACAACCTTAGTTTGGCCAAACATCAAGTGTTTGAGTTGGCCTTCTAGGTAGATAGGTGAGTTGGCCTAGTGTCTGACCTGCTGAAATGGCCAAGTGGCGGACCTGGAGGCGGCGGTACGAAAGTTGCGCACGGCGCAAGCTGCGGTGCCTCGTGCCGAAGAACGGGCCGCCCGCCTCGTGGCCGAGGCCCGGGTGAAGGTGGACCGGGCACGTGCCGACCTGGCCGAAGCGATCAGGGCCGCCGACCGGGACGGCGTGCGCCAGGTGGACATCGTGGCGGCCACCGGCTACAGCCGGGAGCGGGTCCGGCAGATCATCCGCGACGGCGAAACCTGACGTCGTCCGCCGGGGTACCCGTCGTCTGCCGGCGGCGGCCTGAGCTCAAGGGCGGCCCACGGCGTCACTGACCAGCGGTGGGTGGGACCGGTCGGTCCCACCCACCGCACGGTGCGATCGGGGTCAGTCCAGGTACTTCTCCCACGGACCGGTGATGGCCAGGGTGAGGCCGGGGTCCTGCATGTTGACGAAGAGCACCTTGCCGTCGTCGGTGAAGACCGGCCCGCAGAACTCCGAGTCGTTGAGCTGGTTGCGGGCGATCGCGTAGGTCGGGCCACCCGGGACCGAGCTGAGCACGTGGGACGCGCCCGAGCCGTCCTCGGCCAGCACCAGGCTGCCCCACGGGGTGACGGTCACGTTGTCCGGCCCGTCGAAGGTCAGATCGCTGTACTTCGCCGGCGTACCCTCCTCCGACGAGGTCTGGTGCGGGAAGTACGTGACCAGCTGGATGGTTTCGGCCCGGTAGTCATAGAACCAGACCATCCCGTCGTGCGGGGCGGCGTCCGCCGGCAGGTCACCGTCCTCCCAGGCGTACGAGTTGACTACGTACACGCCCTGGTCGGTGCCCCACACGCCCTCGAACTTGCGGCCCCGGGTGACCTGGTCGTCGGCGAACTGCTCCCGCAGGGGAGTGGTCCGGGCATCGCGTTCCGGCACCTCGATCCACCGTACGGGGAACGGCCGACCCAGCTGCGCGGAGGTCAGGTAGGCGACGTCCGGCAGCACCGAACCATCGTCCATGATGATCTGCATCGCGGCGAGCACACCGGCGTCCGGGGCGAGCCGGGTCAGCACGCCGGGGCCGAGCTTGACGCGGCGCGGCGCGGTCCACCGGTAGAACAGACCGTTCGGCCCGTCGGCGTCCTCGGACAGGTAGATCTTCGTACGGTCGGCGTCGATCGCCAGCGCCTCGTGGGCGTACCGACCGAGGCATTTGATCGGCGTCAGGTCGGCACGGCCGTCGGCCCACACCTCGAAGACGTAGCCGTGGTCCTTCTGGTACGTCCCGGTGCGGCCGTCCTCATCCCACTCGTCGCCGGCCCGGTCCTCGGTCTCCTCACAGGTCAGCCAGGTACCCCATGGGGTCGGCCCGCCCGCGCAGTTGTCGACGGTGCCGGAGATGGCGACGAACTCGCCGAGGTTGCGGCCCGCCCGGTCGGTCCTGATCACCGTGCAGCCGCCGGCGTCGACCGCGCCCGGGTCGTAGACGGTGCCCGGGACATGCGGTACGCCGAACTCGGCCCCGGGGCCGAGCTCGTGGTTCTGGATCAAGGTGTACCGGCCGCGTCCGGCGTCGAAGACGGCCATGCCGTCGTGCTCGGCCGGGGTCAGGCCCTGGCCCCGGTCGAGCCGGGTGACACCGGTGCGGGTGACCACGGTGTACCGGAAGCCCTCGGGCAGGGCGAGGATGCCGGCCGGGTCGTCCACCAACGGCGGGAACGGTACGTGGCCGCCACCCTTCGGCGGGTGGCTCCGGCCGGGGTGGGCCTGGGCCAGCGACGGAAGGCCACCGGCGACGGCGAGGCCGACGCCGGCCGCGCTGGCGGCGCCACCGGCGAGGAAGGTACGACGAGAGGATGGCACGTCGATCGGGCTCCTGTTCAGCTTGAGGGTGTTGACGTGACGCAACTCCCGTGGACCGACGGCCACCCGTCCGTACGGTGATGATTTGGCGGCATCGATGTAAAGAGATCGATGTAAAGAGTCGGGGTCACCGCTGTCGGTGAACCCGGTGCGGGGCTCGGCTAGGGTCGGCACCGACGGCGGACTTCGTGCATGTCACCGCGCAGCGGTCGGCCCGGCGGATCCTGGGAAGGCGGCCAAGCTGCGCCGTCGCTGGCGTGCCGCACGGCTACTTGCTTCAAAGTCTCCGAAGACTCAAGAATCTTCGCAAGGCCGTGCCGTGCTCTTGGCTGATTGAGTGAGGCCGGAATACCCGCACTTCGGTACATGGCTGTGCCCCGGGCCGCATGCAGAGCAGAGGCGGACACCGGGGCTTACGTCGTCAAGTGTAGCGGTGCCGGGCGTAAAGGAGTAGTCGTGTCTCAAGCGCCTTCCTTGGGCCACTCCACGTGCTGGAGGTGTGTCTACGCAACGGCGTCGACGACCGCCTGACCGTACTGGCTGGTCGGCCTGACTGGTGGCGTTCAGACATCAAGTTCACATTCGTCGCAGAGCGGATGGTCCAGGATTCGATCAAGAAATGCCGGATCCGGAAGGATGTGACACCGGGGAGCGTGATCGCTGAGTTGCCACTCGGTTTCTGGGTTGGGTTATTTGGCAGCGGTGGCTCCTGCCAGTACGAGACGACGTTATGGCGGCCTGCTCTGCGGAAGGTTTTCCCAGGATATCGAGGATCCCGAAGGGATCTCCACTCTGATCTCGATCACGTCCGCGCGTTCCGCAACCGCGTCGCCCATCACGAGCCGATCCACCGCCGGCACCTGGCTGCCGACCGCGAGACGATCGTCCGGCTGCTCAGACTCATGTCGCCTACGGCTGCCAGCTGGGTCGTCACACACGACCGAGTGCCTGAGGTGCTCGCCCGGCGGTCTGCTGTCATCGGTGGGGCCGCGTCACCCAGTTTCTGATCGCGAGGAGTGTGGTATGCCGAATATTGAGGTAGACGAGGAGACCTATCGGAATTTGGCGTTCGCCGCGCGGGTTGCGGGCATAGAGATTGGTGAGGTTGTCACCCGCCTGGTGGCACTGCCTCGGGAGCCGAGCACGCTTGAGCCGGTGGGGGATGAGCCCACTTCGATCCCTGTCTACGCTGATTACGACGGCCACCGGACTCGGGCATGTTTCACTCCGGGACCAGGGCGGGTCGAAATTCTGAGCGGCCCGCTCGCTGGTTCGGTGTACCGCACGCCGAGCGAGGCTGCTCGGGCCGTGGTGAGCGAACGGCGCCCCGGGGTCAACCCACAGCGGAACGGCTGGACCTTCTGGATCGAGACAGCTACCGGGGCACCTATCCAACGGTTGCGCCACGTCAGAAGTTGACGCCCGCTACCCGCCCTCCGGCGCCGTCCTGCTGGTGGCCGCAGTGGCCGGTGGGCGTCACGGGGGCGGAGCCTGGGGACCCGGTACGGGCGGATCGGTGGGGCGCACGCTGAACAGGTCGCCGGGCTGGCAGTGGAGCACGTCGCAGATGGCGGTCAGGGTGGAGAAGCGTACCGCTCTGGCCCGGTCGTTCTTCAACACCGACAGGTTGACCACGGTGACCCCGGCCCGTTCGGCGAGTTCGGTGAGGGTCATCCGGCGGTCGGCGAGCAGCCGGTCGAGGTGGCAGACCACCCGGTGACCGGCGGAGGGTTCGTCGTCGGTCGGGGCCATCAGACCAGTCCGTCGAGGTCGGCGCGCATCGCCGTGCCCCGGCGCAGGAACTCGGCCGCCGCGCCGAGGCCGAGGCCGAGCAGCAGGACGGCCACCGGCGGGTCGATGACGGCCTGCAGCGCGAGTGTCCGGTCCGGTTGCCAGGCGTCCCGGGCGGTGCTGACGAGTGCGAGGTGACCGGCGGCCTGCAGCGCGGCGGCCAGCGATCCGCCGAGCAGGAGTACGGCGGCCGCCGCGCCGACCCGGCGGGCGTTGCGCGGGTGGAACGGGTCCGCTGAGCGCAGCGACCGCACCACCCGCCACAGCAGTCCGCCGGCCGTCGCGACGACGGCGGCGAGCAGCAGCGCCGGCCCGAAGATCCAGAGCCGGTCGCCGACGGTCGGCTCGGTCACGGTCAGCAGGGCGGCGTCCTGGGGCGTGAGCGTGAAGCGGTCGGCGGTGGCCTGCGGCCCGAGGTCGGTGGTGGGGTTCACCGTGACGGGCACGACCAGGTTGTCGGCGATCAGTACGCCGATCGCCGAGGCGGCGGCCAGCAGGGTGCCGAGTGCCACGGCACCTGCCGTGACCGCCTCGAAGGCCCACTGACCGGCAGGAGCGGTACGGGGATGACGCCTCCGCTCGATGTCGTGCCGCATGGGCGGCCCCTCCCTATCGAAACTCGATATGAACTTGGTCTAGTATATCGAATCTCGATATGCCGCAGCGGGTCACACCCAGCCACCGGCACGTCGACCGACCCCGTCCGCCCACCGGAAGGCTGGACCAGCCATGACCATCCCCGTGCCCGTCCGCTCCGCCGGACTGTTCCTGGCCGGCGCGCTCATCTGCTTCGTCGGCCCACCGCTGGCCATGGGCGTGTTCGCGGCGGACGGGGTGCCGGCGGTGCTGGTCGCGGTCGCCGCCGCCGAACTGGTGTCGGCCGCCGCCCTCATCGCCTGGTGGTTACGCCGCCACGGGCTGACCCGCCGAAGTCTGGGCCTGACCTCGCGACACTGGCGGCGGGACATGCTGATCGCGGTGGCCACCGTTCCACCACGCCTGCTACTGGAGTTCGGGGTGCTGATGCCGGCGGCCGGCGGAGAAGCCAACCCGGAGATCCAGGAGATCCTGCGAATGTCCGCCGCCGGACCGGCCGCGTTGGCCGCCACCCTCTTCCTGGGGATCGTCGGCGGCGGTATCGCCGAGGAACTGTACTTCCGTGGGTTCCTGCTCGGGGCGATCCCGCAACGGTCCGCCCGCCCCCAGGTGACGCTGTGGGTGGCGGTGGTCGTCTCGGTGGTCCTGTTCGGCCTGCTGCACCTGCCGGCCAGCGCGCTGGACGCGCTGTCCATCACCGTCGCCGGTCTGGTCTACACCGGGCTGTTCCTGGCCACCCGCCGGCTGACGGCACCCATGGTGGCCCACGCGCTGTGGAACGCCGCCGCGCTCGGCACCGTCCTCGTCATCTATGGCTGATCACAGCTGGGTGGCGGTCCGGACGAGTCCGGCGACGGCCCGGGAGCGGTTGTCCGGCAGCCAGGCGAGCACGGTGGTGACGTGCGGCGCGTCGGTCAGCGGTACGGCGGTGTGCGCGCTCCACAGCCAGGACCGCGACGAGGCGCACAGCACGGCCATGGTGTGCCCGAGGGCGATCAGCTGGGCCAACTGCGACTGGTCGTGGATCTCCGGGCCCGGCCCTGGTTCGTACGTACCGTCGGGGCGCGGCCAGCGGGCGACCGGCAGCCCCGGCACGTCGCCGATCTCGGCCATGGTCAACGACGTACGGCTGGCGAGTGGATGCCCGGCCGGCAGGATCGCGACCTGCTGCTCGGTCAGCAGGTCCTCGGTGTCGAAGCCGGTGAGCGAGTCGAACGGCCGCTGCATCAGTGCGGCGTCGGCTCGGCCGTCGCGCAGCATCCGCGCCTGCTCGCCCATGCCGCACAGCAGCACGTCGATCTCGGCCGCGTCCGGCTCGGCGGCGTGCGCGTCGAGCAGCCTGCGGAGCAGTTCATGGCCGGCGCCGGCCTTGGTGACCAGGGTCAGCCGGTTGGCGCCGGTGGCGGCTCTGCGGGTACGCCGGGCCGCTGCGGCGGTGGCGTCCAGGATGGCGCGGGCCTCGTCGAGCAGCACCTGACCGGCGTCGGTGAGCGCCACCCCTCGGCGGTCGCGGTCCAGCAGGGTGACGCCGAGGCGGCGTTCGAGCTGGGCGATCGCCCGGGACAGCGGCGGCTGGGCGATGCCGAGCCGTTCGGCCGCCCGGCTGAAGTGCAGCTCCTCGGCGACCGTGACGAAGTACCGCAGCTCACGGGTCTCCAGCGTCTCCACGCCGACAACGATACGTCGGTGATACCCGCCGGGTATGACAGCGGAACTCAACTGGTGTAACGACGGCGGCTACCGCCGCGCCACCATCGGCGTCATGACCGAAACGAAGGCCACCACCGGAACGAAGACCGCGCTGGTCACCGGCGCGAACAAGGGACTCGGCTACGAGATCGCCGCCGGGCTCGGAGCGAAGGGCTACCGGGTGGCGGTGGGAGCGCGCGACACCGCCCGCGGCGAAGCAGCCGTCAAGACGCTGTACGCCGCCGGAGTCGACGCGTTCGCCGTACCGCTGGACGTCACCGACGACCGCAGCGTCGCCGAAGCCGCGCAGCTGATCAGACGTCAGGCCGGCGGGCTGGACGTCCTGGTCAACAACGCCGGCATCGCCGGCGAGACCGGGCCGGGGTGGGATCAGGACCCGACCACCCTCGACCTTGACGCCGTCCGTGAGATCGTCGACACCAACGTGTACGGCGTGATCCGGGTGACCAACGCGATGCTGCCCATGCTGCGCCGGTCGTCGTCGCCGCGCATCGTCAACATTTCCAGCAGCGTCGGCTCGCTGACCTGGCAGTCGGACCCGGGGATCAACGTGGGCCCGATCATGGCGGCCTACTCGCCGACGAAGACGTACCTCAACGCGGTTACCGTGCACTACGTGCGGCAGCTCGCCAACACCAACATCCTGATCAACACGGCCTGCCCGGGGCTGGTCGCCACCGACTTCACCGGCGGCGTCGGGCGTCCGGTCCAGGAGGCCGCCGCCACCCCGATCCGGCTGGCCACGCTGCCCGACGGCGGCCCGACCGGCACGTTCGTCAACGACGACGGCATCATCCCCTGGTGATCTCCCAGCCCTGTCGGCGAGCCCGCTCTGGTCACTCCGTCTCCGGTGACCGGGCTGGACCAGCCCGGTCACCGGAGACGGACCGACGGCTCAGCGGCAGCTACGGCCGGCGTTGATGCACTTGGCGATCTTCCTCATCTGCTTCCCGGAGTTGACGTTGATGAAGTCGTTGTGGTCCGAGAACGGGTTGTGGTCCTCCTCGGGGAAGGAGTCGAGCAGGTACTGACCCTTGAACTGCACGTCACGCGGGATGTAGTAAGCGATGGTGATCCGCAGCTGAGGGATTGCCACGAACCCGGTCGGGCAGGCGCCGGTGGTCGCGTCGGCGAACGACAGATGCGACCGGTGGTTGTCGCTGTCGATGTTGACCCCGTCCCAGCAGCCGGGGAAGTCGTGAACGCGCAGCACCTGCGAGCCCTTCGGGCAGATCGGGTACTTGTCCGACAGCCGGTCGGTGAAACCGGAGCAGGTCCAGGAGTTGCGGGCGTTGCCCGGCCCACGACTGGTCGGCTTCGACTCACCGGTCAACGCCCGCAGGAACCGGGGCATCGGGGTCACCTTGCTGACCGGGTTGCCCCGGTACTCGATGAGAACCTCGGCGGGCCGGACGATGCCGCCGGTGTTGCCGGGAAGCTCCAGGTCCGGGCCGGACGGGACAGGCAGCGCCGACGGTTCAGCGTCCGGGCCGTCGGCTCCGTCGCCGGCCCCACCGTTGTCGCCCCCATCGCCGCTGTTGTCGCCGGCTCCGCCGTTGTCGCCGCTGCCCGGCCCGAGCAGGGTGCAGGACGCCAGCTGGGTCAGCCCGGTCGGCCGCGCCGCGTGCCTACCGATCGCGATCTCGATCCGGTCGAGGGTGGCCCGCCGCTTGTCCCGCAGCGGTCCCACGATCGCGTTCTGAGCGAAGTTCGGGCCGCCCTCGCCGGCCGTGGTCAACAACCGTTCGTTGGCCTCGGCGATCTGCCGGTCGAGCAGGTTCAGATTCTGGTCGACCTCGGCGGCCGCCTGCGCCGGCACGGCCGGCAGCCGGTCCCGTACGGTCGGGCACTCGACCATCGGGTTGGCCTGCGTCCGACCGTCCGTGCTGTGCCCGGCGTGCAGGGCGTCGTAGCTGACCGCGCAGTCGACCAGCGACATCAGCCCGGTCGGTCGGGCACCGAACTGGCCGAGTTCACCCGCGACCTGCCGGAGCGTCGCGGCCCGACGGGCGCGCAACCAGCTGAGCACCTCGTTGTTGCGCCGGGCGTCGACCCCCTGGCTGCCGGCGAGCCGGGCGTTCGCCTCGGCGATCTGCCGGTCGAGTTCGCCGAGCGCCCGCTGCACGTTGCCGTACGCGGCCGGCGGGATGGACGGCATGCGGTCCCTGGCGGGTGGGCAGGACACCGTCGGCGTCCCGACGTCCCCGACGCCGGAGCGAGGGGAGCGGTCGATGCGTACCACCGGCCAGAAGTACGACGACCGGTCACCGTTGCGGCAGGTCGTGCCGGACGCTGCCAACGCCTCGTCGCTGGTGTTCGCGTTGATCGCGAGGTTGCCGACGAAGTCGTGCAGGTGTTCGGCGCCGTTGCTGATGCCAGGCTGGGCCACCGGGTTGTCCGAGCTGAATTTGCCGTTTTCGTTGGTGCCGCAGTCGACGGTGAACACGCCGGTCGAGCCGTTCGGCCCGGCGGCCACCTCGACGACGTTCGGTGCGATCTCTTCGATCCGGACCGAGTCGGCCGGTATGGATCCGGCCGACGCGGAGTTGCGGCCGCCACCGGACACGAAGGTCACGACGGCGGTCGCCCCGAGTGCGACGGTGGCGACCGCCACGGTCACGCCGCGGACCGTACGGCTGTCGACGGCCCGGCGGCCCCGGCTCTTCCTTGGTTCCATCGGCCTCTCCCTACCTGTTGCCAGTGATTCCAGGGCCGGTGTCGGCGCCTGGTGTCGACGGCTGGTACGGGTCTGCCGGCGGCGGCAGTTCGGGTTCGGGTCGGCTCGTAAGCACCTGGTAAGAACTGCGCGAGCTCTGGGTGAGACCTGTGCGAGCTCCTGGTAAGAAGTGCTCGGCATCGATCCTCGACACCGGACCGGTCGCCCGGTCACGGGTCCGCGATGTCCAGGGTGACCTTCGACATCGGCCGGCCCACCCAGGTCAGCACGTAGCCGTCGGCCTGCTGCCGTGGGGTGAGGCAGTTCGGTTCGTGCTGCGCGACCTGGCCGGCGCGGAGCTTCACCACGCACTCCCCGCAGTTGCCGACGGTGCAGGAGTACGGCATCGGCAGCCCGGCCGCGAGCCCCGCGTCGAGCAGCGTCTGACCGGGCTCGACCAGCACCGTCGCTACCGGCTGTCCGTCCTGCTCGACGGCCATCTGCCAGGGCACGGCCGGCGCGGTCGCCCGGTTCCGCGGCGCTGGTGTGGAGCTCGTGGTGCACCAGCGGGCCGTCACCGGCGATCTCCGCCACTGTCGGCGGCCCGACCGAGGTGGGCGGTTGCCACAGGCGGGACCGCAGCACGGCCTGGGCGCAGTGCACGTACGCCTGCTTGATGTCTACTGTGGTCCGCGCGCCCTGACGCGTGACCACCGTGCCGTTGACCCGCAGGATCTCCCCGACGCCGGGCAGCAGGAAGAAGAACGAGACCGGACCGTACGGGTCGCCGGGCTCGGCCAGGGCGAACGAGATCCGGGTGGGGGAGTGGACGCGGGTGAACCCCGGCGTACCGCCGATGAAGGTCGTCCTGCTGGTGCCGCTGGTGTCCCGGTAGCCGAAGGCGGCCTTCGGTCAGCCGGGGGCGGCCCGGCCGAGACGCCAGTAGCCGAAGAACGAGATGTCCCGTTTGGCGACTCCCCGGTCGTTGACCAGGTGTCGCCGTACCGTGGTGGCCAACCAGGACTCGCCCGCGACCCAGGTGTAGAAGCGGCCCGACGGCAGGGCCGCGTCGCGTACCGCCGCCACCAGCAGAGCGCCCGGTCGCAGATCCGCGCCGTCGCGGCTGAACCAGTGGACGCGTACGCCGGCGGGTGTCTCGACCGCCCGGATGTCGGCCCTGGTCGGGACCTCCAGGTAGACCTCCGTGGCCACCGTCGGTGGCGTGCCGTCGAGGATCGACAGTACGGCGGGCAGTGCGCTCTCGTCGCCGACCAGCAGTTGCCGGTCCACCTGCTCCGGCAGCCGGTACATGGTGCCGATGTCGAAGATCCCGGCCGGGGTGCCCGGCTCGGCGGTGCGTGCCCAGGACGACATGGGGGAGTCGCCGTGCAGGGCGAACTCGATGTCGATCTCGTCGTCGGCGGGTCGGGCCCGCCGGATCGTCAGGTTGCGGACCCACGGCCGGGTCGACTTCGGCCACAGCAGCACCTGGGCGATCCATGCGTCGTTCGAGACGGTGGGCATCCGTAGCCCGGTCTGTCCCTCGCGGGGGAAGAACAGCCGGACGGCCTGGTCGTTGCCGGCGACGACGAGGTCCCTGACGGCGGGGCCGCCCAGGGTGACGCTCGCGAAGCCCGGGGTGGGGAACTCGCGGCGCCGCACCTCCAGCGTGATCATCGTCCGTGACTCGGGTAGCTGGACCTTGGGTATCACGATCCACCACCGGGCCGGCGATCGCCCTTGTTTTCGCAGCTCATGAAGCTATTCTGAGCAATAGCTCATCTTTTTGGCTACTCGCTTTTCGCCGCCGTCGAGGAGGACCCGGATGCCGTCGGGCGACCATCGTCTTGCGCCACGTCGCAGGCCCCGCCAGGTGCGTGCCGAGCTGACCCGGGAGCGCATCCTCACCGCCGCTGCTCACGTTTTCACCGAGTACGGCTACGCCGCCGGGACCACCAACCGCATCGCCGAGCGCGCCCGCATCTCCATCGGCTCGCTGTACCAGTACTTCCCGAACAAGGACGCCATCCTCGCCGAGCTGCTGGTGCGGCACATCGATCGCGGCGCCTGGCAGCAGGCCGATCAGCTCGACATGTCCGCCGGGAGTTTGAAGGCGATGGTCGAGGCGATCGTCCGCGACGCGATCGACAACCACCGGGACGATCCGCAACTGCTCCGCATCATGATCGAAGAGGCGCCGGTCTCACCGGAACTGCTCGACGCGATCAACCGGCACGGCGAGGTCCGGGTCTCTCAGCTGCGTGACCTGCTCGCCCGACACCCGGACGTCGACGTACGCGACGTCGACACCGCCGCCGAGTTGATCCTGTTCACAGTGGAGATCAACACCCACAAGCTGCTGGCTGACCCGCGCGAAATTCCGGTCGAGATGCTGGAGAACGAACTGGTCGACATGGTCACCCGGTACCTGCGCGGCGACCGGTAGCGGTGCGAGAACCGGTCAGTCCCGGGGATCGACGATCGGGATCTTGTGGCTACACGAGCATGCTGTGCGTCGTGGCCCGCACACGCCAGTTGGTCCTCGACATCCTCCTCGCCGACCTGTCCGGCCTGCCATGACACCGACCGGGCCGGGCGCGTGGTCGGAACGGAACTCGGCCACCAGCAAGGACCGCACCGTTTGCACGGAGTGCTGCGGCCGACATCGGACCCGATGTCCGTCGGACCGGAACTGCGGTGGCTCCAGTGGACCGTCTGACCTAGAGTCTGCTCGTGCCTGCACCGACCGTTGCCCCAAGTGTCCGATTCGCCGAGCTGCTGGGCGTCGCGGTACGGTCGGTGTCGTTCAGCGCCTGTCGGACCGTGCCGGCTGGCGGCCTGCAGCTGACCGTACGCGGTGTCGGACCGATCGCCTTCCCCGTGACCGCCGGGCCGGCGGAGCAGCTGTGCTCGGTTGGCCGGCCGGCCAGGTTCGGCAAGGGTGAACAGACGCTGACGGACGCCGGGGTCCGCGACACGTGGGAGATCCCGACGAACCTCGTCGACATCGACGAACAGCGGTGGCACGAGACGCTCCACCCGATGCTGGACCACCTCCGGGCCGACCTCGGCCTGCCGCAGGGGTGCGAACTGGTGGCCGAGCTGCACTCGATGCTGGTGTACGCGCCCGGCCAGTTCTTCGCGTCACATCAGGATTCGGAGAAGGCCGATGCCATGATCGGCACTCTGGTGGTGACGCTACCGTCGAAGTCGGCCGGCGGCGTGCTGTCGATCGAGCACGCCGGCCGGACCGGGACCTACGAATCGTCACCGGACGAGCTGACCTTCGTCGCGTTCTACGCCGATTGCCGGCACCAGGTGTCGCCGGTGACGGCGGGCCACCGGATCGTGTTGACCTACAACCTGCTGCTCGCCGGTGACCCGGTCGCCTTGGCCGCCGGCTCGCTGGGCCAGGACCTGGTCACCGAGCTGGCCGGCTGCCTGGACGATCACTTCGCCGAATCGTCCGACGAGCCCGCCCGGCTGGTCTACCTGCTGGATCACGAGTACACCCAGCGGGCGTTGGGCTGGGACCGGCTCAAGGGCGACGACGTCGGACGCGCCGCAGCGGTACGGGCGGCCGCGCAGGCCGCCGGTTGTGAGGTCACCCTGGCGTTGGCGGAACTGCAGGAGACCTGGAGCGCCGCCGACCCCGAGGAATCATGGGGCGGCTGGGGTCGGGGCCGGGGTCGATACGGTCGGTATCGATACGACGAGGAGGAATCCAGCGGCGGGAGCGAGTCGGGCGAGTACGAGCTCGAAGACCTCATCGACTCGTCGATGACCCTCGACTGCTGGCTGGACGAGTCCGGCGAGGTGGTGCCCACATCGCTGCGGATTTCCGACGACGAGGTGTGCGCCACGACGCCCACCGCGAACCTGTCACCCCAATCGTCCGAGTACGAGGGGTACATGGGCAACTACGGCAACACGTTGGACCGGTGGTACCGCCGGGCGGCGATCGTCGTGTGGCCGCACCGGTGGACCTTCGCGGTCCGGGCGCAGGCGTCGCCAGGCTGGGCCCTCGACCGGCTCACCGATCTGCTGCGAGCCGGGGACGTCGCCGGTGCCCGGCGCAGCGCCGCCACGCTCGCCTCGTTCTGGCGGGTCGCCCCGGCGGCCGGTGAGCTTGTCGTCGGGCGGGCGTTGGCGGTCGCCTGGGAGCTCGACGAGCCGGATCTGGCCGCCATGCTGCTGGCGCCGCTGCGGGTGGAGACGCTGGCGCCGGCCGACGCCCCGGTGCTCGCCCGCCTCGCCACCCGCTACGGCGAGTCCTGGACCCGGGAGCGGGTCAACGGCTGGTTCGGCCGAAACTGGCTGTCCCATTCGTCGCTGTTCGACAAGCAGACCCCGGACTGGCTGGCATCGCTGCCCGCGATGTGCGCGGCGCTGCGTGCCACCCCCGACACCGGGGGTGTGCTGGTCGGCCGGCTGCTGGTGGCCGGCGTCTGGTCCGAACTGCACGGCCGGGCCCGAGGAATGCTCACCTACCCGGCGGCCCGCGACCGGCGTAGGTACCTCGCGGACCTGGGGCCGCAGATCGCCGTCGTCCTGGCCGGTGCCGCCAGCCTCGGTACGGCGGACCTGGCTGACGGGGCGGTCGAGTTCCTCTGCCAGGACGAGGACGACGTGCTTGCCTGCACGATGTCGGCGCTGCGGGCCACCCGCGCGACCGCAGCGGACCAGTCGGGGCAGCAGGTGGCCGGCCTCGACACCCTCACCGCGCACGCCGCCCGACGACTGGAGCAGCGGCTCGCCCGGCCAGTTCGGGCCGCCGACGACTGGTCGGTGGCGCTGCCCGAGGGATGCGACTGTGAGCTGTGCACCACCTTGGTGGCGTTCCTCGGCGATCCGGCGCGCCGCACCTTCGAGTGGCCGCTGGCCGAGCAGCGCCGCCGCCACGTCCACTCCCGGATCGACCAGGCAGACCTGCCCGTCGACCATCAGACCCGGCGCAGCGGGCGACCGTACACTCTGGTGCTGCGTAAGACCGACGCGCTCTTCGACCGCGAACGCGAGACCCGCCGCCGCGCCCAGGAGGACCTGGCCTGGCTCCGGCCGTAAGTACAAGAGGTGACGGCGGGTTGCCATCCCGTCGAACACCCCGCTGGACCGGGCCCACCGGATGCTCCAGGAGGCTTTCGGGTTGCCTGGTGAGGGGCCGTACGCCTTCCGCACCGACGAGTACCCGAACGTCGCGCCCGGGACGGGCCAGATCGGCGTCCCGGTGGTAAGGGCTGCCCGAGACGGCCGTTGACCCTGCTGGCCGACCTCACCGACCTCACCGACCTCGCCGTCGAGCACGGCCTCGGTACGACCAGCTTCCATGCGGCCGCCCGCGACCGGCGCACCGTGGATCCCGAGGACGACTACTGAGGCACCGCCTACTGATACACCCACGTCGGGCGTGACATCGACAGCAGAGTGTCAATATGATCAATATTGGGGCATTGTCGGTCGAAGTCTCCCTTGTTACCTTGGCTTAGACGGCAGTCGATGAGTTGGCCCCGGCTGCTCCACGGTTCGGGCCCGACCTGTCGGCGTACCAGCCAGGGAGGTCAGGCATGGGCCGAGATCTGTTGCGTCGTCGTGGCGGGGCTGCCGCCGCAGTGCTCGCGTTGGTGGCACCGGTGGCGGTCGGCTCGCCAGCGGCAGCTGCGTCCACTCCGGGCGTCCCGCTCAACGCGGTGGTCGTGTGGGACGCGAACGCGCAGACGGCGATCTGGGACATCGCCGGCCAGCAACCGGCACAGGTGTCTGGGCGAAGCTTCGCGATGGTCAGTGGCGCGGTCTACGACGCGGTGAACGCGATCGCCGGAACGCCGTACCAGCCGTACCTGGTCGCGCCGCGATCCCGCGGATTCGAGTCCACGGACGCCGCCGTCGGCGCCGCCGCGCACCGGGTGCTGCAAACCCTGTTTCCGGCACAGCAGCAGCGGCTGCAGGCACAGTACGAACAGTGGCTCGGCCGCATCCCCGACGGCCGAGCCAAACGGGGCGGGATAGCGATCGGCGAGCAGACCGCCGCCGCGATGATCGTCGCCCGGCACGACGACGGGGCGTTCGGGGACCAACTGTGGACGGTCGGCACCGGGCCCGGCCAGTGGCGGCCCACACCCCCGGGCTTCGGCAACGCCGGGGCCTGGTTCGCCGACCTGAAACCCTTCCTGATCCCCGACCCGGCGGCGTTCCGGACCGCTGGGCCGCCCGCGTTGACCAGTCGCGCCTACGCCCGTGACGTCAACGAGATCCAGCGGATCGGCGCGGCGACCAGCACGGTCCGTACCGCCGATCAGACCGAGGCCGCGCGGTGGTGGCACGACCGGCGGTCCCCCAGCTGGGAGATCAAACGGCAGATCGCCACCAGCCAACGCTTGGACGTGCTGCAGACGGCGCGGCTGTTCGCCATGGTCGACATCACCGGTACGGACGCAGCGGTCGCCTGCAACGACGACCGGGACAACTGGAGCTTCTGGCGGCCAATCACCGCCATCCAGTTGGCCGACACCGACGGCAACCCTCACACCACGGTGGACCCGGACTGGACGCCGCTGCTGGTCACCCCGCCCCAGCCAGACCACCCGTCCGGCAACACCTGCGGCACTGGTGCCCGGATGGCGGCCAACCGGCTGTTCTTCGGCACCGACCGCATCCCGTTCAGCGCCTACAGCGTCGACACCGGCACCAGAAGACACTTTCACAGCTTCTCGCAGGCCACCGCCGAGGTCGTCGAGGCGCGCATCTGGGGCGGCATCCACTTTCGTAGCGCCGACGTCAACGGTGCCCGACTCGGCGAGGCCGTCGCCGAATACATCGCCCGACACCATTTCCAGCCACTCAGGCAGGGGGAGGACGGCGGGTGACGTGACCAACGGTGGCGGGCCGTTCCTACCGTGGTGCCATGTACGGCTGGTGGAGTCGTCGGCTTGCACAGTCGGTCTTCGGAGCCGACCGGCGGAGGGAACGCCGGGAGCGGCGAGCGTGGACGCGCGAAACCAGACGAGGGCTTCGCGAGCTGCGACACGAGGACGATAGACGCCGGGCCGTCATGGCCTGGTCGGCGTGGGCCGCGCTGGCCGTCTGGTTGCTGATCACGGTGGTGGCCGCACGCCTTATGTCGTCGGCCAGTGCCGCGCCGGTGACCTCCGCCCTCGTGGCGGTCGCCCTGCTACTACCCACGATCTTCGCCGTTGGGCTGCTCAAAGAGAACTTCCCCATGGCGGCGGTGGTGTGCGCCTGCGGACTGGTCACGGCGGCGGCCCTGTCTTCGCCCTCAGCGATGCTGATGCACCTGATGTTCGGGCGGCCGGCCGAAGCCACCGTCGTCGAGGTGCGGTGTCCGCCCGAGCCCGGGTCGTGCGTGTACCGGGTGGCGGTCGCAGGGACTGACAAGCAGGAGCCGGGATGGCTGTACCGCTGGCCGCATGGCCAACTGGAGCAGGGCCAGCGAATCGAGGTCTCCGCAGTGCCCGGCCAGTGGGTCCAGCCGGTGGAACGCGACCGGACGCTGTCGGTCATCGAACAGGTCTCCGTCGCAGTGGCCGCCCTGGCGCAGCTGGCGGCGTTGCTGGCGGCGGTGGGTGCCGTGGTGGGACGCCGCAGCTGGCTCGTGAACGAGATCGAGCTGTGGGTCGCTGGCTGAGGCGGTCATCGGGGCGTCACCATTCTTCCCCTGTGGTGATCTCGCGGCCCGCGCCACGGCGTAGCTCCAGATGCAGGCCGAGGGTCGAGACCACCGCTAGCACCTTGTCGAGCTGTACGGTCCGTTTGCCGTTCTCCAGGGCGTAGACGAACCGTTCGGAGACTCCGGCGAGATCGGCCAGCTCGTCCTGGCACAACCCGAGTGCGCGCCGACGCTGGCGGATTGCGTCGGTGAACTCGTCGCGCTCCCGGCCGCTCTCCACAGGTTCGGCCCGTCGCATCCTTCACTCACCTCAGCAAAACCGCACGATCGTGCGGCCTAGGGTCAGCTTAAGGCTCTCCGGGGCGGCCGCACAGCATATTCCGCACGTACGTGCGGATCAGCTGCCTTGTGGGGCGATGCGGGCCGAGCGGGTGACGCTAGCCGCACGTACGTGCGGTTCGACGGCGGTGGGGCCGGGCTCCGGCGCGGACGCTGGTGGCCGCGGCGGTAGCGTCGTCCGGGTGAACCTGGACGAGACCGCCGCCCGGCTCGGGGTGCCCGTCGCCGACGTCGAACGGGTGCACCGGCTCGCCGGTGACCGGCCGTCGGCTCCGCTGCCAGCCAGGGCCGACGTGCCCGAGATCCTGGACCGGCTCGCGGTGCGGCCGGACGACGCCGCCGAGATCATGGCCGGCTGGCCGGACCCCGACTCACCGCTGTGGACCCCGGAGCTGTGCTGGCTGCTCGACCGGACGATCGCCCTGGTCCGGGCCGACCTCGGCGGCTACGCATGGCTGGCACCCGGCCCGGAGCTGCCCCGCGACCGGGGACCCGCCTGGCGGCACCTTTACGTGTACGCGTACCTGGCCCTGGTCGGCGTCGTCCGGACGTACCACCGCGACCACGGCATCGCCGACGCCGTGTCCTGGACGACCCTCGCGGACCTGGGCCGTAACCTCGCCATCGACCGGCGGATGCGTGGCGAGGGCTGGCCGGTGATGCGGGCCTGGCTGACCCTGCACGTGCGCGGCAGCCTCTACGAGCTGGGCCGACTGCAGCACCACCGCAGCGACGGCGCCATCGAGCTGCACATCCCGGACGCGGGGCCGTTGACCCCGGAGGCGGTCACCGGGTCACTCGACGCTGCCCGCGCGTTCTTCCCCCGGCACTTTCCCGACGAGCGGTACGCGGCGTTCGCCTGCGGGTCGTGGCTGCTCGACCCGCAGCTGCGGGAGTATCTGCCGGAGGACTCGAACATCGTCCGGTTCCAGTGCCGGTTCGAGTTGGAGCCGTACCAGGAGCCGGACGGGCTGGACGCCGACGTCGAGGTGCTGCGGTTCGTGTTCCGCACGCTGACCACGCCGCTCGACGCGCTGCCACGCCGTACCGTGCTGCAACGCGCCGTCGTCGACCACCTGACGGCCGGCCGCCACTGGCAGTGGCGCCGCGGCCGCTTCCCGATCTGACCACGGCCTGGCGATCGTCTGGCCACGCTTGCTCTCCGCCCGGTTCGGTAACCCCGACGGCCGAGGCGGAAACAGACCGGGTATGGACGACGACCGGACAAGATTCGCGGAACTGTTCCGGCGACATTACGGCGCGGTGATGCGGTACGCGGCCCGCCGGGTCGGCCGGGAACGCGCGCCCGACCTCGTCAGCGAGGCGTTCCTCGTCGCCTGGCGACGCCTGCCGGACGTACCGGCCACTGACCCACTGCCCTGGCTGTACGCCACCACCCGGCACCTGATCGGCAACGAGATCCGGGGCCGGGACCGGCAGGCGAGGCTGACGTCGCGACTGGGCGAGGTTGCCGAGACGGTCACGGCCGACCACGCCGATGCCGTCGTCGACCAGGTACGGGTACGTCGGGCGCTGGCGCAACTGTCCGAAGCGGACCAGGAGGCGCTTCGGCTGGCTGTCTGGGAAGGGCTCGACGCCACCACCGCCGCCACCGTCATGGGCTGCAGTCGTACCGCGTACAAGGTGCGGTTGTTTCGGGCTCGGCGGCGGCTGGCGGCCGCGTTGGAGCCGACACCGACCAGGAGACCGGCGGACGCCGCGCTCTCCCCGCTGGCAAACGAAGGAGGACGATGATGGAGACCGACCGACTGATGCGCGACGCGGATCCCGTCGCCGGCTGGCAGGTGGACGCGGAGTCGCCACAGGCTGCGGCGATGCTGGCCGGCATCCTGGCGCAGCAGCAATCGCCGCCGCAGGCCGACGCCGCGCAACCGTCCGGCATGACGGGGGTACGGCGACAACCCACCGCCGCTGTTCGTCGGGTGCGGCACCGGCGGCTCGCGCTCGGCGGGGTCGCCGCCGCAGCCGTGGCGGTGGCCCTCGCGGCGTCGACGATCTGGCTCGACGGCCCCGGCGGCGCCACCCCCGCGTACGCGGTCACCGCCAACCCGGACGGCTCGGTGGAGCTGATCGTGGAGTGGGACCGGCTAAATGACCCGGCCGGTCTCGCTGCCGACCTGCGCCAAGCCGGCGTGCCGACCGAGCTGCACAACGGCATGCCGACTCGTCCCGTACCGTTTTGTGACCCCGCAGAGACAGAACGGACAGGCGAAGGCTTGAACAACATGAGTCCCAGCGGGGAGCCGGTATCCACCGACGGGTACGTCATACGGCCGGCGCTGTTTCCCGATGACAGCACCCTAACCATCTCGCATTACTCCGACCCAGCGACGCAGATGACATACGTGATGTTCTATCTCGCGCCAACCGACGGCACATACTGTTCCCTGTCAGGCGTGCTTGGCACAGCGCGTTACACCGGACCCGGCCCGCACCCGACCAGGATCGTGTGGCCACAACCAGCCGAGTGAGCGTGTGGCTGTGCGTCGAGGTGACGCTGACGTACGTAATTCTCGCGGTTTTGACGTGCGCCAGCGTCACTTCGATGGCTCGCTGCCGTCGCGGCGCCGGAAGGCGGGTTCGCCCGCGTTGGCGCGCCGGACCCGGTGTCATACCGTTTCCCGGTCGGTTCCGGCGTTGGCGAGGAGGCGGACGACGCCGATCCGGGTGGTGAGGCCGAGCTTGGCGAGCAGGTGGGAGACGTGTTTCTCGACGGTCCGTTCGCTCAGGTACAGCCGGGTGGCGATCGCGGCGTTGCTGTGCCCGGCGGCGACCAGGTCGGCCACTTCGCGCTCGCGCCGGGTCAGTACCGCGAGTCCGTCGTCGGACGGCGCGGCGGACGCCGTATTGATTCGTGGCCGGTCACCGAGGCGTCGTAGCTCGCGGAGGGCGGCGTCCCGGAAGCCGGCTGCGCCGAGCGCGTCGAGGTCTGCGGCGGCGTTGCGCAGCTCGGCACGGGCCAGGTCGGTGCGCCCCTGGGCGGCAAGAGCCTGCCCGGCCAGGATCCGGCAGCGGCCGGCCCACAGGGGGGTGCCGGCCTGGGCGGCGGCCTCCGCCCCCGCCAGCGCGACGTCGGCCGCGGTCGCCACGTCGTCGGCGGCGAGGAGGACGGTGGCCCGAATCCTGGCGTGGATGCCCGCGAAGGTGCCGGTGAGACGGGCACCGGCGGCCTCGGCGGCGCGATCGGCGAGCCGGGCGGCGTCGTCGCGTCGTTCTGCGGCGATCAGGACCCGTACCCCGACGTCCACCGCGCGGAGGCGTTCGCGAGGCCAGACCGTCGGGTTGATCCACCCGTAGGTGTCCAGGGCCGCGATGGCGCCGGCCACGTCTCCGGCGGCCAGGCGGGCGTCGGCGAGCGTGAACCCGATGGAGTTTCCGTTCGTGTTGCCGTTGCTGTGGGTGTCGCCGGTGGTCGCGTGTTCCAGGGCGGCGGTGATGTCGCCCTGGGCGAGTGCGACCCGGCTGGCCACGAACGAGGCCCAGACCCGCAGCTGTGGGCTGCCGGTGGCCACCGCACTGTCCAGCGCCTCGGCCGCGTCGGCGGCAGCAGCTTGGAGTTGGCCGCGTTCCTCGTGCACGACTGCGCGGATCACGAGGAACGATGAGGCCAACAGCCCTTGACCGGTGTCTTCGGACAGGCGCAGCGCGCGGCGCGCGCGCCGCGCGGCACCGTCGATGTCACCGGCGTTGAGCTGGTTGACGCACAACAGGAAGTCGGTCTGGAGCCGGTCGGTACGGGCCTGGTCGGGCTCGCTGTCAGCGACGGCGACCGCACGGGCCATCCGGCGGTCGACCTCGTCTCGGACCGTCGGGTCCGCCGACAGCGCCAGGCGCTGAGCGACCCCCGCAGCCGAGGTCAGCGCACCGGCTTCGAGGGCGGTGTCGCCGAGCGTCGCGGCGCCGCTGGCAGCGTCGTCGGCCAACCGCAGCGCGGCCGGAAGATCACCCCACCAGGACCGATCGTTGGCCAGAGCGAAAGTGAGCAGTGTCGTCAAGCGGGGATCGCGGTCGCCGAGCGCGGCCAGCTCATCCTCCAGCAGCCGGCGGATCTCGATTCCGTTGCCGAGCCACAGCCCTGTCAAGCGGACCATGATCTGAAGGACCCTGACCCGCTCGACGAACCGTTCGGGTGGGATCAGACTGAGTGCGTGCCGGAGCACGTCCCGAGCCTTCGCCGGAAGGCCAGCGCTGGCCAGGGCCGGGCCTTGCGCGCAGAGCAGGGCCAGGTGACGGTCGGCGTGCCTCGGATCGGCCGGCAATAGGCGCAGCGCCGCCTCGTACCAGCCCGCCGCCGACGCCGGGGCGACCGGTAGCGCCGTGTCGGCAGCTTCGGTGAGCAAGGCGACCGCGTCGAGGTCGCCCGGCCGAGCGGCCCGTTCGACGTGGTAGGCCCGGCGCATCGGGGCGACGCCACGGTGACGCAGGGCCTCGGCGACCCGGTCATGCGCCCCGATCAGCCAACCATCGCCGGCGTCGTGGTAGACCGCGCGCCGGATGAGGGGATGCCGGAAGTGGTAGATTCCGGGCGCGCCGCCAGCCCGCACCAGGTCGACGGCGAGCAGCGCGTCCAGCGCGGCCAGCGCCTCGGGCGGGTCGAGTCCGGCCGCCACCCCGGCGAGCACCGGTTCGAACGGATCACCGGCGACCGCAGCGCCCCGAATCAGGTCACGGGCCGCAGCCGGCAGGCCATCGACCTCGGCGGCGAGCGCGGCCCGCACGGCGGTAGGCACTACGAAGGCGCCCAGGGGTGTGTTGGACTGCCCGGCCCGGTACGGCCTGGCGCCAGACTCGGCCAGCTGCTCCAGGTAGAACGGATTGCCCCCGGTGAGCTGATGCAGCTCACCCTGGGCGGCCGGACTCAGGTCCGGGTAGAGCCGTCCGACGGCGCGCACCGACAAGGGTGCCAGGTCGAGCAGGGCCCCGTCATCGTGGCGGACCGCGTGCGCCAGCGCGGATTCCAGGGTCGGTGCCTGTCCGGTGCGCGCGGCGAGCGCGGTCAGGACCGCGCCGCGTGGTGGCCGGTGCAGCAGCAGGGCGAGCACCTCGGCAGAGGCCGGGTCGGCCCAATGCACGTCATCGAGCACAAGTACCACCGGCCGCTCCCGGCTCAGGGTCTCCAGCAACGCCCGGACCGCACGGGCGACGGCGTGCCGTTCGAAGGGACGCGGCCCGCCGGTGACCGTGTCCGGCGGCCCGGGCTCGGCGCCGAGGGCGTCGAGGGCCCGGGCATCCCGGTCGGACAGTGTCGACCGAGCCTGCGAGTTCACCGCGAGCGAGTCGTCCAGCAGCGCGAACGGGACGTCGCGTTCGAGTTCGGACGCCCGCCCGGCGAGCACGAGGGCGCCGCCGCGGCATGCGAGATCGGTGACCTCGGACAGCAACCGGGTCTTGCCGACTCCCGGCTCACCACGCAAGCCGACGGTGCGGAACTGGCCCGCGGCCGCGTCGTGAAACGCCCGCCGGAGGGTTGCGATCTCGCTCTCGCGTTCGAGCAGGTTCGCCAACCGGGACCTCACGAGGTGGCCAGACCGGCGCCACCTGCCGGGGTGCGCGGGTCAGACATAAGTGTCCATGTGGGTACTACCACCCATACCGAGGGCATGATCCACCGGGGCACCATGGGACCCGTCCTCATGACGCCCGGAGGACGACAACACCATGACCGCCCTACCCGTCACGCCGGAATCCGCGAACCAACATTGCGTGAGCACACCGTCGGGCGTGTCTCCATCAGACCCGCGAATTGACTCTGAGGAACCTTCGTGTCGTTGCACATCGGCAATATATCTGGGCGTCTTCTGAGCGTGGAACTGGCTGACGGCCGGACGCTGCACCTCGCCCCGGGAGAGACATCGCCAGAGGTCGATGAGGTGGGCGTCGGGCCGAGCACGAGCGCCGGCCGTCTCGTCGCCGCCGGTCTGCTCACGCTGAGCGCCGCCGCCGCCTCGCCGAGCGCCGCCGCGACGCGATCCACGACGCCCACCCGGAAGACCGCCTCGACGCGGTCCCAAGACTGATCCACCGCCGTCCGTCGTCTGCAGAGAACGGGACACCACATGGAATTGCTGCATCCAGGCGTCTACATCCGGGAGGTCTCCAGCGGGGTTCGGCCGCTGGAGGGCGTCAGTACCTCGACCGCGGCGTTTCTGGGTGCCGCAAGTTCCGGGCCGGTGGACGGCGCCGTCATGGTGACGAGTTTCATCGAGTACCAGTCGATGTTCGGCGGCTTCCGGACGGACAGCTACCTCACGCACGCCGCGCTGCACTTCTTTGCCAACGGCGGTCGCCGGCTCTACGTCGTGCGGGTTGCCAACGACGCGAAGACCTCCTCGGCTGAGATCGCCGACCGTCGGGAGCAGTCCGGCGAAGCCCTGACCGTGACCGCGACAAGCCCCGGCGCGTGGGGCAACGAACTGGACGTCACCATCGCCGACGCGACGCTGGACGGCGCCGGGGCGTACCGGCTCACCGTGTCGCGGGATGGCACACCGGTGGAGTCCTACGACAACCTGAGCGTGGACCGCGAGTCGCCGGCGTTCGCCGACGCCGTGGTCAACGCCCGGTCCAGCCTGATCCGCGTGCACACCCCGGACGATGTGGCGACGGGCGCGGCGGCCGGCACCAGCGTGAGCGGCGCCGACCCGGCCCCCAGCCTGTCTGGGGACCGCCGGTCCCTCACGATCGACCTGCACGGCGACGGGCCTCGGACGATTGTCCTGGCCGACCCGGTGAGCACGCCAGAGGAGATCGCCGCCGCGATCCAGGACGCGGTTCAGGGGCTGACTCCGCAGCGAGCGACCACACCGGCCGGCGCGTTCAGCCGGTTCACCGCCACGTTCACCGACGGGCAGTACGTGCTGACCTCGGGTGAGCCCGGCATGCGTTCGTCGGTGCGGGTCAGCAACAGCCAGGACGCGAACGCGGCCGGCTTGCTACGCCTGGGCACCACGAACGGCGGCACCGAGGCGACGGGTGGCTCGGTGCTGCGCCCGGCCGGCGGCACCTACCTGCTCGGCGACGGGGTGGTCTCCGGAGCGACCCGTGCCGTCGTCGCGGGCGACGATGGCAAGACTCCACAGGACGGCGACTACCTCGCCGCCTTCAGCCGGCTCGACCGCGTCACCGACGTGAACCTGGTCGCGGTGCCCGGTATCGGGTCGAAGCCGGTGCTGGACGGCGGCTCGGGTTACTGCGCCCTGCGCGCGGACTGCTTCTTCATCGGCGATATGCCGTCCACAGCGGACACTAAGGAGGCTGCGAAGGACTTCGTGAACGGTCTGACGGTCAAGAACTCCTTCGCCGCAGTCTACTTTCCGTGGTTGTCGATGGTGGATCCGCTGGGCTCGTCGCCGGATCCGGTGCTGGTGCCGCCGTCCGGCTTCGCTGCGGGCCTGTACGCCAGGACCGATGCCCGGCGCGGCGTGTGGAAGGCGCCGGCCGGGACCGAGGCCAACGTATCCGGCGCGGTCGGGCTGGCCCGGGTGGTGACCGATGCGGAGCAGGACACGCTGAACCCGATCGGGGTCAACGTCGTCCGCTTCTTCCCGTCTGCCGGGATCGTGCTGTGGGGTGCCAGGACACTCGCGCTGTCGGACCCCGAGTACCGATACATCCCGGTGCGCCGGCTTGCGATCTTCCTGGAACGCAGCATCTACAACGGCATCCAGTGGGCCGTCTTCGAGCCCAACGACGAGGACCTGTGGGCGAGCCTGCGGATGAACATCGGTGCCTTCATGATGACCCAGTTCCGGGCCGGTGCTTTCCAGGGCGACACGCCGGCAAAGGCGTTCTTCGTCAAGTGTGACGCCCAGACCAACCCGCAGGACCAGGTCAACGCCGGGATCGTCACCGCCCACGTCGCCTTCGCCCCGTTGCGGCCGGCCGAGTTCGTGGTCATCCGGATAAGCCAGAAGACGGCGGAAGCCGCAGTATAGGAAACGAGTAGATGGCAAAGTTCACGGTCAACACGCATCGCTTCGACCCGTACCGCAACTTCAAGTTCCGAGTCAAGATCGACAACCGGTACGTCGCCGGTCTGAACCGCTGCAGCGCGCTGCGCCGCAGCACCGAGGTGATCACCTGGCGGGAGGGCGGCGACCCCAGCCTGAGCCGGCAACTGCCCGGCATGACCACCTACGACCCGGTGACCCTGGAGGCAGGGGTCACCCACGACCCGACCTTCGAGGAGTTCGCCAACCTGGTGCACAACTTCGAGGGTGACGCGGCGTCCTCGCTGAAGAACTTCCGCAAGGACATCATCATCGACGTCTTCAACGAGGCCGGTGTGAAAGTCATCTCCTACCTGCTGTCCCGTTGCTGGGTGTCGGAGTACCAGGCGCTGCCGGACCTGGACGCGGGCAGCGCCGCTGTCGCGATCCAGCAACTCAAGATCGCCCACGAGGGCTGGCGTCGTGACCCGTCGGTGGTCGAGCCTGCGGAGTCCTGATGGGGCACGCCCTCACGGTGTGCTTGCCGGGATCGGCCGACCAGACCACGCCGGTCACGGTCGCTGCGCTGCGCGGCCGGGACGAGAAGTGGCTTGGCGGCCTGGACCCGGCGACCCCCCGGGAGTCGGCGGTCATCCGGCTGCTCGCCCACCGGACGCGGATCGCCGCTGACACCCTGCGGGACCTGCCGGTGGGCGACCGCGACTTCCTCGTCCTCAAGTTGGGCGAGGCCAGCTTCGGTGGCCGGGTCGAGCTGACGTTCGCCTGTCCTCGGGGAAGCTGCGGCGCCGTGATGGACACCGGCTTCGACATCGACGACCTGCCGGTGCACCGCTCGCCCCGGCAGCCGGACTACCCGGTGCCCGGGTGGGGCCAGCTCCGGTTTCGCCTGCCCGTGGCCGGCGACCTGACGGATCCGGCGGTCGTCGGCGCCGACGACCCGGAGACCGCGCTGCTGGCCCGCTGCCTGGTCGGTCCCGGCGCCGACCAGGCTGACGACCCGGCGGTGCGGGCGGCCGTCGCGGACGAGATGCGGCGGGTGATGCCCGGGGTGCCACCGGAGATGTCGCTGTGGTGCCCGGAGTGCGGGCACGAATTCGAGGCCGCGTTCGACCCGGCAGCCTGGCTGCTCGGTCGGATCCGGCGCGGCCGGGCGCTGCTCGACCGCGACATCCACCTGCTCAGCTTCCACTACCACTGGCCGCTGGCCAGCATCCTCGCGCTGTCCGGACCGGAACGGCGCGAATACGTGTCACTGCTGGAACGCCAACTCGGGCTGGCGACCTCATGACCGCCGACTACCTGAGGCGCCTCGCGGGCGTCGCGACATCGACCCTCGGCGACATCCACAGCGACATCCGCACCCCGCCGCCGGCTCCGTCCCGGCAGCCGTCAGAAGAGCCAGCACCGCCGGACTCCACCGCGCCGGCACCGGAGAGATCCCTGCCGGAACGCGAGTCGTCCACGCCGCCCGCGCCCGTGCGCCCGGACCCCGCACCATCGACCGTCGCGGCGGCCATGTCCGGATCGGACGCGTCAATGGCACGGCCCGAGCGTCCTTCGGCCAGCCCGCCCGTCCCGTCCGTGCGGTCATTCGCCACGCCAGCGGCGGCCATGCCAGCGGCGGCCACGACCGCCACCGGCCCACCAGGAACCTCGGTCGTCCGGCAGGCGGACGCGGCCCACGCCATCGGCGGCGCCCACGCGGACGCCAGGCCGGCGCCCGAGAGCGGTCCGCGGACCGCAACCGATCTCGCGGCGGCGCCCCTGCGGCATGCCGGCATCCGGGCGGTACAGGACCTCGGCGTCCAGCAGGCCAGTGACCAGGCACGCCGGCGGCCGGCGACCGCCCCCGACACGGCCGACCCGCGGCTGCGCGAGCACCTCGACAGCCTTGGACAACGACTGCTCGCCGCCCACCCACCGACCGCACCCGCCCCGGTCACCACAGACCGGCCACCAACGACGACGCCGCTCCCGGTCACCACAGACCGGCCATCAACGACGACGCCGCTCCCGGTCACCACGGCGGCCGCGACGCGCCCGGCCACCGTGCCGCCGTTCGCCGGTCACGGCACGCACGAGATGCCGCCGTCCGCCCCGCCGCGAGACACCGGTCCGGGCCGGCCAGCGGCGAACGCCGAGCCCTCGTTGACGATCGACCATCTGGAGGTACGTGTCGTGGTGGAACCGCCGCCCCGTCAGCAGGCGACCCCGGCGCCGCGCCCGCCCGCCGAGACCCGGCCCGCCTGGGCCGACAGCACCCGGCGCTACCTGCGGAACCGGTGAGCACCCCATGATCGGACTGGTCAGTGAGTCACTGAGGAACCTTCTCGTGGCCAAGATGGTGCCCACCACGAACGTCACCCTGTTGTCGCCTGCCGCGGACAGTTCCCTGCGCAACGGGATCAACCTGTTCGCCTACCGGCTGATCCCCAACGCCTTCCTGGCCAACCGCGACTTCCAGCCGGTCCACGGCCGGCCGGGCGAGCTGGCCGCTCCGCCGCTGGGGCTGAGCGTGTACTACCTGATGACCTCGTACGCCACGACGCACGAGGTGAGCGGCGACGCCGAGGCCCAAAGCCAGCTCGGTGAGGCCATGCGGGTGCTGTACGAGGACGCGATCATTCCGGCTGAGTACCTGGAAGACGGTCTGCCTCCCGGCGCGCTTCGGATCACCCTGCAACTGGTCGACCAGGACGAGGTGAGCCGGGTCTGGACCGCACTGGAGCTGCCGTTCCAGCTCTGCGCCATCTACGAGGTCGCCACCGTCGACCTGGCCACGGTGGCGCGGCGGCCGGCGGCCCCCCGGGTGACCGGGACAAGCGTGAGCATGGCGGCCGGGGCGGAGCGTCCCCGGGTCACCGCGATGTCGCCGCGGTCCGGCCCGGTGGGCACGACCCTGGAGTTCACGGGCGAGCACCTGGCCGGGTGGACCGTGACGGTCACCGTGGGCGGCCAGGACGTAAGCCCTGCCGGGCCGGTCACGGCCGACCGGTTCACTGTCGAGGTGCCGCCCGGGCTGGCGGCGGGCCGTTACGCGGTCGAGGTGGACACCGGCAGGCTGACGTCGTTCCAGTCTGAGTTCGAGGTCACTGCATGATCGGCGTGGTGGAGCCGTTCCGTGACGGGCGTGAGCACCTCGTGGCCGAGCTGGCGTGGCTCGACGCGGCGCTGCTGGCGCTGGTCCGGGCGATGCCGAGGGCGGCGGACGGGGGGCAGGGGTGGTTCGTCTCCGCCGCCGAGACCGAGTCCCTACTGGTCCCCGGGGGCCGGGCGGCCGTCCCGCCGGACGGGCCGGCGACCGAGCTGTTGACGCTGCGTGCCGCCCTGCGTGAGCGCCGCGCGGCGTCGGCGGCGGCCGGGGTGGCGCTTCCGCTCGACCGGGTCTGCTCCGCGTTCGGTCTGGGGCCGGTGGCGGAGATCCTGGTCGTGGCGTGTCTCGCCGCCGAGGTCGACGCGGCGTACGGCAAGGTCT
Source organism: Solwaraspora sp. WMMB762 (assembly GCF_049179115.1). Lineage (NCBI taxonomy): Bacteria > Bacillati > Actinomycetota > Actinomycetes > Micromonosporales > Micromonosporaceae > Solwaraspora > Solwaraspora sp. WMMB762. The sequence continues at coordinate 3,778,822 of NZ_JBMHMD010000001.1, read as the reverse complement.
TCTGCTACCTGCACGACGATGTGAGCCGGACCCGGTTCAGCCGGGATCTGGCACACCGGTTGGCCATGGTGGCCGGGGCCACCGGCGCATCGGTGCCGGTCGACCGGTCGGCACCGGTGTTCCGGTGGGGTGTGGTGTCCGCCGGTGAGGGGGCAGGCCCCGCCCAGGAACTGATCCTCGACCCCGACGTGACGGACTTCCTGCTGGAGCGGCCCGTCCGAGGCGTGGCACGGGACACGGCAGCCGGCTCAGATGTCGGCTCCGTGGCCGCCGCGCTGTATCCGGAGCCGATCGAGGAGCTCACCCGGCTGTTGAAGCAGCAGCGGGCGACGGTGGTGCGGTTCGACGGCCCGGGCTCCAGCGACGGTGCGGCCGTCTTCGTCGCGGTCTGCCGCGTGCTGGGCGTCGGGTACGAGCGCGTACGCCTCGACCCGGTGACCCCACCGGAGGTGACCCGCGAGCAGCTTCGCGGCGCGTACCGCCGGGCGGCGTTGACCGGCTCCGGCGTCTTCCTCGACGGGCTGGACGACCTGCAGGCCGACCCGAGGGCCCAGGCTGCGCTGCTCGGGCTCGACGAGACGATTACCGCCGGGTCGTGGTGCACCGGGGTGACCGGCGGGGCCGGCTGGCCGGTCCCCGGCGAGGTGACCGTGCTGCCCGTGCGGCTGGAGCTGCCGGCGCATCCCGAGCGGACCCGGGCCTGGCGGCAGGCCGTACCCGGTCTGCCGGACCGGGACGCCGCGACGCTGGCCGCGAGATCGGCGAGCGGCACGGCGGACATGGCCGCCACGGTGGCGCTGGCCCGGCTCCTCGGTGGGGGCGCCGACCCCGACCGGGCCGGCATCGAGGCCGCCAGGCGGATCAGCGGCCGGTCCGGGGCAACCAGCGGGACCATCATGGTGGTGCCCCGTGCGAACTGGGACGACCTTGTGCTTCCGGCCGACATTGCGGCGCACCTGCGGGAGTTCTGCGCGCAGATCCGGCACCGGGCACGCGTCGGACACGAGTGGGGGCTGTGGCGCCGCGCCTCGCTCGGCCGTGGCCTGGCGGCACTGTTCCTCGGGCCCAGCGGCACCGGCAAGACGCTCGCCGCCGAGGTGGTGGCCGGCGACGCCGGCATGGACCTGATGAAGATCGACCTGTCGGGGGTGGTCAGCAAGTACATCGGCGAGACCGAGAAGAACCTGGCCAGGGTCTTCGACGACGCCGCCCGCCGCGGCGCCGTGCTGTTCTTCGACGAGGCCGACGCGCTGTTCGGCAAGCGCTCCGAGGTCCGCGACGCGCACGACCGGTACGCCAACGTCGAGGTCGGTTTCCTGCTGCAGAAGGTCGAGGAGTTCGACGGCGTGGTGATCCTGGCGACGAACCTGCCCCGCAACATCGACGACGCGTTCCTGCGCCGGATGCGGATGTCGGTCGAGTTCCCCTTCCCGGACGAGGCGGCCCGCCTGCGTCTCTGGCAGGCCCACCTGCCGCCGGAACTTCCCCGCGACGACGACGTGGACCTGGCCGCGCTCGCCCGCGAGTGCAAGGTCGCCGGCGGCGTCATCAGCAAGATCGTCTGGAACGCGGCGTGCCTTGCCGCCGACGAGGGCGACCGGCTGCGGATGGCGCACCTGCGCCACGCCGTGCGCCGCGAGTACCAGTGGCTCGGCAAGCCCGTACCGGTGGCGCGATGACCGACGAGACCGGGCAGACCCGGATCGGGCGGGTCGGCGTGAGCTTCTCCGGGGGTGTCGATCCGGCGGCGGCGCGCGCCGCCGCCGAACGGGCGCTCACCGCACTCGCCGGGTCCGCAGTACCGGGCCGAGGCCACCTCGCGGACCTGCGGCTGGACGTCCGGGTAGCACAGGGCAGCGAACAGCACATGGCGGAGGCCATCGCGGCGGCGGTCGCCGCCGCGATCCGCCGTGAAACGGGGAGATGATGGCCGACTCCTTCACCAACCGGCCGCGCCTGACCAAGGGTGCGCTGGTCGATTCGACGATCCTGGCCGTGCCGCCGCTGGTGGTGCCGTTCCAGTTCAACCCAGAGCAGATGACCCGCCAGCGCGGCGTCACCATTCAGGAGCCGCCGTCGCGGCGGGGCCGGGCGGAGTTCCAGCCAACCGACGAGAGCCTCGGCGAGGCTCAGACCGTCCTGATCGACTCGGAGACCATCTCGCTGGAGGTGCGACTGGACGCCACCGACGCGCTGGAGACCGGTGACCCGGTCGCCGTCGAGTTCGGCGTGCTGCCCGCGCTGTCCGCGCTGGAACTGATGGTCACGCCGAGAGCGGAGACGTTCTTCGGCGAGCTGCTCGGGGTCTTCTCCGATGTCGGCTTCGGCGACCGCACCAGTACCCCGGTACTGATCTTCGTCTGGGGCCGGCGGGTCAACGCGGTCCGCCTCACCTCGCTGACGATCAACGAGGTCGCCTACCTGCCCAACCTCGCCCCGAGCCGGGTCACCGTGAACCTGAGCATGCAGGTCCTGACCGGCCAGAACCCGTTCCACAGCTTCATGCAGACGCAGCGGCGCGTGCTCGCCGCCGTCAACCTGCGCGAAGCCCCCGACCTGATCCACTCGCTGCCCTTCCTGTGAGGTGACCGTGCTCTTCCCCGGTTCCCGGTACGCCACGACCCCGGTGGTGGCTCCCGAGGCCGCCGACGGCGTGGCCCGCCGGGTGCTCCAGCCCCGGGCCGTACCGCCGACCCCCGGCGTGCTCGAACACCTCGTGGTGCAGGGAGAACGCCTCGACCAGCTCGCGGGCCGGTTCTACGGCGACCCGAAGCTGTACTGGCTGATCCTCGACGCCAACCCCGAGGTGCTCGACCCGTTCACCCTGCTCACGCCGGGGCGACGGATCCGCATCCCACGGGACCGGACGGTCGGCCGGTGATCACGGAGACCGTCCGGGTGCGCATTGACGGCGAGCCCGAGCCCGACCTCGTCGCCGATCTGCTCTCCGTGGACGCGGAGGAGGACGTCGACCGGGCCGGAGTGTTCGCGCTGCGGTTCGCCGCCAGCCCGGCGGCGAACGGCCGGTGGTCCCACGTGGACGACCCGCGGCTGGGGGTCTGGCGGCGGATCAGCCTGGAGATCGGCTACGGCGACACCGTCGACACCGTCATCGACGGCTACGTCACGCACGTCGAGGCGGCATTCGACATCGACACCAGCGCGGCCTACGTCGAGGTGTCCGGCATGGACGCGAGTGCGGCCATGAACCTCGCCGAGAAGCGGATCGCCTGGCCGGACAAGCGAGACCACGAGATCGCCGTCGAGATATTCCGCTCCTACGGATTCAGCGCGGAGGTGCAGGATACCGTGACCCTGCACGAGCGGAAAGGCGACACGGTGGTGCAGGCCGACACGGACATCCGCTTCCTGCGCCGGCTCGCCGCCCGCAACGGGTTCGAGTGCCGGGTCCGTGGCGCGACCGGCGTCTTCCGCCCGCCGAACCTGACCGAGCCGCCGCAGCGGACGCTGGTGCTCTCCGGCGGAGCCGACGGAAACCTGGTCCGCTGCGCAGCGACGGTGGACGGCACCCCGGCGACCCTGGCCGAGATTCGCGCGATCGACCCGGTGGCCAAGAAGGAGGTGACGCGCTCGCTCGGCGCGTCCCCACAGCGGTCGCTCGGCGCGGCCAGCCTCACCGCCCTGCGCACCGGCTGGCCGCCGGGGCGGACACAGGTCCGCGGCGAGACCGGGACGTCCCGCCCGGAGCAGGATGCCCGGCTGCGGCAGGCGTACGGGGCGGCCGAGCGGTTCGTGACCCTCACCGGGGAGATCGACTCCCGGGCCTACCGATCGGTGCTGCGGGCCGGGCGGCTGGTGACCGTGCGTGGGATGGGCGAGAGCCACAGCGGGCTGTACTACGTCAGCCGGGTCCGGCACTCGGTCGCCGACAGCGAGTACCGGCAGACCTTCGAGGCGTACCGCAACGGGGTCGGCCTGACCGGCCGCGAGCAGTTCGGCCCCCCGCCACCGGCCCTGGTCGCGGCCGGTGGCCCGGTGCGCACGCGGCGCTCCGGCAACAGAGTGCTCCCACAACGACAGGCGACCTCAGTGCTCAAGGGAGGTGCCCCCCGATGACGGAACCCATCACCTCGTCCGGACCGGTCATCGACTACGTGACCAAGGACTACGACGGCTTCAAGCAGGCGATGCTCAGCCGGATCCCGCAGCTGCTGCCGGCCTGGACCGACCGGGGCGAGAGCGACTTCGGCGTGGTCCTGCTCGACCTGTTCGCCTACGTCGCCGACATCCTGAGCTACTACCAGGACCGGATCGCGAACGAGGCATACCTCGCGACCGCCACCCAACGCCGGTCGGTGACCGAGCTGCTGCGGCTGATCGGCTACCAGGTCGATCCCGGCCTGGCCGCGTCGGCGTACCTGCACGTGGACGTCGCCGCGGACGTCACCGTGACCGGCGACGCGCTGCCGTACCAGGTGACGACGGCCGCCCGTCCCGGGGAAGCGGACGTGACCTTCGAGGTCGACCGCGAGTTCACCGCACTGCTGCGCAACAACGCGGTCGCCCTCGCGCCGACCGCCGACCTGCCGGTGGGCGCGACCGGCACGCTGGTCCCGCGTGGCGGGCACGCACTGGCCGAGGGCGACCGCGTCTACCTGCAGGAGCGCGCGGAAGCGGACGGGCAGGCGCGGGTGCGCCGGTCCCCGATGCTGACCGTCACCGGGCTGCGCACCGTCTCCGAGGACGACGAGGAGATCAGCTGGATCCCCGCGCTGCCGGAGCGACTGCTGGCGTCGGCGACCGTGCTCAAGGGCAACAACGTGCTGGCCACCCATGGCGCCACCGTCGCCGACGAGCCGGTCTTCGTCAGCGACGGCACGGCGGGCCAGCGGTTCACCCTGAGCCGCACCCCGGTCACCCACCTGCTACGCACCGGCGAGGTGCGCTACCGGCGGTCCGCCCCGCAGGTCGAGCTCACCGTCGACGACGTGCCGTGGACGTTCGTGGAGACCCTCGCCACCAGTGGCCCGGCCGACCCGCACTTCACGACGTCGATCGACGACCAGGACGTGCTGACGATCGAACTCGGTACCGGCGCGCACGGCGCGGTCCCGCAGGCCGGCGCCCGGATCGCCGTCCGGTACCGGGTGGGCATGGGCACCAGCGGCAACGTCGGCCAGGACACGCTGACCGTCGCGGTGACCGCCGTCCCCGAGATCACCGGCGTCGCCAACCCGTTCGCCGCCACCGGGGGTGCCGGCCGCGAGTCGGTCGAGGATGCCCGGCTCGCCGGGCCCGGCTCGGTCATCACCCAGGACCGCGCGATCACCCTGACGGACTTCGAACTGCTCGCCGAGGGGTTCCCCGGGGTCGGCAAGGCGCGGGCCAGGGTCGGGCTGCGTGGGGGCTACAAGGTCGTGCAGGTTCGCATCGCCGCGGCGGACCCGGATACCCTTCCGCCGCCGCCGCCGTCCGACGAGCTGCGGGCCGCGGTCAAACAGCACCTCGAAGCCAGAATGCCGGTCAACCGCATGTCCGGGGTCGACGTGCTGGCCCCCGCCTTCGTGCCCGTGGACCTGGCCGTGGACGTACATGTCAAACCGGCGGCGTCCCGCGCCGCCGTGCTGGGCGAGGCCAGGTCCGTACTTGGTGACCTGCTGTCGCTCGCCCGGCAGGACTTCGGCCGCTCGCTGCGGGTCGGCGAGGTCTTCTCCGCCCTCTACCCGATCGCCGGCATCGACTACGTGGTACTTCGCCGGCTGCAGCGCCGCGACCGGCCGGTTGCCGAGGGTGTGCTCGCCGACGTGCCGATCGCCGAGCACGAGATCGCCTACCCCGGCCTGGTCACCGCCAACGCACTGGGCGGCCGGGTATGAGCATGGACATCGCCGCGCTGCTGTACGACGCGCTGCCCGGGCTCTACCGCGACCAGGACACCCGAGGCGAGCTGCGTGCCTTCCTCACCCTCACGGCGGAACCACTCGCCGAGCTGTACGACTCGGTCGCGACCCTGCGCGACGACCTGTACGCCGCCACCTGCCGCCCGGAGTTCATCGCCCTGGTCGGCTCGCTGGTCGGCGCCGAAGTCGACACGGGAGCACCGGACCGGGAGCAACGCGCTCAGGTCCTCGACAGCCTCAGGTCCTACCGGGACAAGGGCACCGCCGACGAGCAGCTGCGCCGTGCCGAACGGATCTCCGGTTGGCTTGTGCACCTCGTCGACGGTTCGGACCGTTTGGTCCGGTTGCCGCTGCTGAACGATCCTGACCGGGGCCCGGACCGGCCGGTGACAGTGGACGTCCGCGACCTCGATGCGATTCACCGGATCGGCCGGGTCGACGACGACGTGCCCTACACCGTGGACGTCAGCTCTCCCCGGCACGCGACCGACCGCGTCGGCCGGGCCAACCATGACGCACAGATATTCTTCTGCGTCCCCGCCGTGGTGCACACCGGGCGCCGCCCGGCCCGCCTGCCAGCCGCCCCCGTCGCGTTCACCTTCGCCGACCACGACGACGGCGAGTTCTCACTCCTCGACGGCTTCGAGGGGTCCCCGCTGACCAGGGCCGCACTGGCCGCAGACCTGGCGGCGTTCGCCGGCACCCGGCGCGGCTTCGCCTTCCGTATTCGAGGCACCGACAGCGGCGCCCCGGTCGTCGCGACCGACCTCAGCGATCCGTCCGACCCGCGACGGTTGGACGGGGAGCCACTGATCTTCGTCGGCACCGAGGTCGCGGTCGACCCGGAGACCGGCCGGTTCCTGGCCGACCTGGCGGCACTGGGCACCCGGGACGGTGAGTTCACCGTCGACTACCTGCGTGCCACCGATCCCGATCCCGCAGCGGAGGTGCGGACGTTTGCCGGCCTGACCGCCGGTCTGGCCCGAGCCGTGCCTGCGGCGACCGTCGCCGTCGTCACCGACGCCCGGATCCACCGCTCCAACCCCGCTGCGGTGCTCCTGTCTTCGAACGACGCCTGATTCGAAAAAGGAACGACATTGTCCAGCTCGATCTCTCGCGACAGCTTCCGGGAACCGAAGAACTACCTCGGCGTGCACTTCCAGCAGGGCCGCCCCATCCTCGACGCCGACCTCAACGAGGCCCAGACTGTCCTGCGTTCGATGGTCAACCGGGGCGTCCACCACATGGCTGGCGACGGCAGTCCGAACCACGGCTTCGCCATTGAACAGATTCGCCCACCGCTGCGCCTTCCGAACCCCCTGGATGACCCACGGCGAATCCGGAGAAGCCCGGACGACTACACCTCCGAGGTACTCGACTACGCCATGCAGTACGCGTTTCGCCGGACGGGTTTCTTCCTCACGGTCCCCGGTGATCCGCTGGAGGAGTTCACGCCGGCCGAGTTCACAGCGTCCCAGGGCCGGGCGCGGGTCAGCCACGACCGCCCATACCAGGGTGATGGTTGCCTGCGCGTGTCGGGGCACACCGGATCGGTCACGGTCTCCCAGAAGCTCGACAGCGACCTCGATCTGTCCGCATACGATGTGGCCACCTTCCGGTACCGGCTCAACCGTCCGGTGGCCGGGATCATTCGCTTCTTTCTGCGGGACGACAAGAACAACCGCACGTCCTGGCCCTGCCAGACCCCGTTGTCCTTCCCGACGGACACCTGGCTGGCGGGGGCGGTCGACTTGGCTGACGGTCGGTTCCACATTCTTGATGAGCCGCTGCCAGCGCTCCGCGTCGGTCAGAGCTTCACCACATGGATCGTCGCCAACAGCGGACCCACCGAGTTCACCACTCTGCCCACGTGGAAGCTTTCCGGCAAGGACTTACCGCCGTGGATCCACATCCTCACCGCGGAAAAAGGGAGCGGACGAACGTCGCGCGCTTTGATCGTCTTCCAGCCGAAAGACGTCGGCACCTTCTCCTTCGACCTGACGGCCGTTGACGGAGAGAACCGAGCCGCCACCCGATCACTGTCGATCACCGTCCTGGACGAACACTGGGACGGAGGGTTCCCATCCCACGGTGCTTACCATGACACGAGTCAGTACTGGTCGAACCCGGCGGTAGTCAACCAGTCGCCGCAAGGCACGACCACCGACCTGACCGCCATCCGGGAGTACGGCTTCGAGCTCTACCAGGCGGACGAGCCGCTGGTCTGGGATCTCGACGACCTGCGGCTGGGCGGAGCAGACCTGCTGGCGGAACGAGGCAAGAACGACTTCGTCATCCGCGGTTCCGATATCGCCAAGCACGTCCGTCGGGCGAGCCTGTTCAGCACGCTGCGGGACGAGGACGGCTCCTACCACAGGCCGTCCCAAAGTCTGGCAGCCCCTTTCGACGCCTTGTCCCTGGGGGATCCGCACAAGCTGCAGGCAGAGCTCGACTCCGTACTGGTCGCGGCTGCGGGGGCGGCTGACGGTCCGGGGCGCTTCTATCTCGCCGGTCTGCCGTGCGTGCAGGCCGAGGACATCCTCTACAGCGACCAGGCGGACCCCAACGACGAACCGCTGGCCCCGCCGAAGGAAGGGCATACCCGCCGCGACGAGGTCTACCTGGACGCCTGGACCGAGCCGGTCACCTACGTGCAGGATCCGGCGATCCGCGAGGTGGCGCTCGGCGGGCCGGACACCAGCGCCAGGGAGCAGGTCCGGCACCGGGTCCGCGTAGCCCAGGGCGGTCGCACCCCGACCGGCGACGGGATGGGCTCCGGCACGCTGGCCACCGAGGGCACTTACACGGCCGCCGCGAACCGGCTATACCGGGTCGAGATCGACCTGGACGGCGACATCGGCACCGCGACCTTCCGCTGGTCACACGAGAACGCCTCGGTCATTGCCCGGGTCATCGACGACGTCGCCGCGGACTCGACCGGAGTGGTCGTGGAGGACGCGAGCGCGTTCCACCCCGGCGACCTCGTCCTGTTGCGTACGGAGTTCCGCGCGGAGCGGCACGAGGTGTCCCAGGTGAGCGGCAACGAGATCACGCTTGCCGCCTCGGTCGGTGACGAGTTCTCCGTCACCGACCGGCCGATGGTCCAGCGGTGGGACGGCTTCGGTGTCACCATCGCCGCCGACCCCGACGACGGCATGGTCTCCGCGTCGATCCCGCTGCACGACGGGATCCGGATCCGGTTCGGTGGCCACAGCATGCGCGCCGGCGACTTCTGGACGTTCACCACCCGATACCTGGCCGACGACGCTCGCACCCGAACCGACGCGACCACCCGCATCGAACGACTCGCCTTCGCCCGGCCTCAGGGGGTGCGTCACCACTATGCCCCGCTCGCCACTTTCATCCGCCACGGCGTCCTGCCCGACCGGGACCACATCACCGACATCGAAGATCTGCGACCGACGCTGGGCGGCACAACGCGAGCCGCCGATCTGCCTCAGACTTCGACCACCGGCACCCAGAGAGTGCATTTCGGCGACGTCCGGCTACCGGCTTCCTCCCGCCGGAACAAGTACCTGATCATCCTGTCCGGATGGTTGTCGGGAGGCGGAGGTGGCTCCGTGACAATCGATGCCGTGGGCTACACGGACGAGATGACCGACCCGGAGACCAACCCCGAAATTGGGCGGGTCCTGACATGGAGTGAGTCCTTCACCAACGGGGCCGCAAGGACCCCGGTCTTCATGACGATATTCACCCACACCAGATTCGACTCCGGCAGCCCTTACGGGACCCACGCTTCGGTCGGCCCACAACGGTTGCCCACGTCTGTGCAGTTCTTCGCAAAATGGTCCCAGTCTGCCTCCGCCGGCGAAACCCGCACGCTCAAGGCCAGGGCGACAGTCATTGAACTGCACTGACGATCGTCGAACGGGAGCCAGGAAACGGAGACACGATGAGCCAAGACGACCCGGGCGTCGTCGGCCGGCCCACGCCGCCGCAGGGCGCCCTGACAGCCGCCCAACGCCCGACCACCGCCAAGCCCCCCGCCCCCACGCCCGTTCAGCATGTCGAACGGCTGCCGCTGGTGGTCCCGGTCCGGGACTTCGACAACCCTGACGGCGTCAACCTGAAGGACGTCCTGGCCGCCGCACAGTCGGTGGCATCCGCCGTCAGCGATCTCGCCGTCCTCGGTCGCACCCTCACTGTCTTCAGCGACCGTCCGCTCGAGTCGGCCGAACGCAGCGAACTCGCCGCCCTGCTGGCCGACAGCACCCGGCTGGCCCGGCTGGCCCGGCCGAAGGTGGCGGCAACGACGGCCGCCGACCCCATCCAGCTGCTCCTCGACGAGACCACCGACGACCAGACATGGCTGCGCGCGTTCCGGCGGTACGCCGTCACCCATCTGATCCCGCGTGAGGGGAAGCAGGAGTGAGCGCCCTCGCCTCGGCGGCCGACCTGGCCGGCACCCACCTCGGCGGCGGCCGGATCCGGCTGACCTGGACCTACCCCGACGACCCGGTCACGCACGGGGTCACCTTCGACGTCTACTCCGGAGCCGACCCGCTTGACCCACTGCGCCGCCTGCACGCCTCCGGCGATTCGGCACTCGCCGTCGAGCTGGCCGGTTTCGCCGACGGGACCGTCTACCTGACCGTGGTGGCCCGTGGCGGCGACCGGACCGCGCTGCCTGCCCGGATCCTGCCGCTGACCGTGCGCCTGCCCACGGATTCGGTGGCGCTCAGCCCGCCCGCCGGCGGAACGGACCAGCCGGCCGGGCTGGGGTTCCCGTTCCGGATCGGCGCGGGCGGTGGGGTCCACGCCGACACCGGCGACCCGCTGCTCCGCGGTCGGATCATGCAGCTGCTGCTGACCGCGCCGGGTGAGCGGGTGAACCTGCCCGAGTACGGAACCCGCCTGCGGGACCTGGTCTTCGACCCGAACAACGAGGTCCTGGCCGCAGCGACCGAGTTCGCCGTCGCGAGGGCGCTGATGCGCTGGCTCGGTGAACAGATCCAGGTGGATCGGGTGCAGGTGCACTCCGACGGCGCGGAGCTTTCGGTCGACATCCTGTACCTGCGCAAGTCCGACCTGCGGACCGAACGGCTGCGGGTGGGCGTGCCGGTTCTCGCGGCGAGGTGAGTATGGACGGCGAGAGCAGCTACCAGGAGTGGGCGGAAGGCCGGTACTGGGGCAAATACCGCGGCTTCGTCGCTGACCGCGACGATCCGGAGAAGCTGGGCCGGCTGCGGGTGCGGGTGCCGAGCCTGCTCGCGGACGCGCAGACCGGCTGGGCCTGGCCGTCGGTGCCGCACCCCGGCCTGTTCATGCTGCCGGCCGTGGGTGACCTGGTCTGGGTCGAGTTCGCCGAGGGCGACCTGCAGCATCCCATCTGGACCGGATGCGGCTGGGGCAGGCCCGGCGGCACCAGCGAGGTCCCGCCGGAGGCACTCGGCGCCTACGCCGACACGGCCGTGCTGCGCACTCCGGCCGGCAACGCCGTGATCCTCTCCGATGCCAAGGGCGGCGAGAAGATCACCGTCAGGTCGGCGAACGGATGCGAGATCGTGCTGGACACCGCCGCGAACCGGGTGACCATCAGCGCCGGCGAAGTCGTGATCAGCACCGGGGGTGCCGTCCAGGAACTGGCCACGAAGGCGTTCGTCGAGCAGACCTACGCGACGCACAGACATCTCGTCACCGCGCTGGGCGCACCCACCGAGGCGCCGACGCCCATCCCGAACCCGAACGCCCTGACCAAGGTGCTGAAGGCGGAGTGACCGGTCACAGCACCTCACACCAACCAGCAGGGCGCCGTGCGGCCGACCCGGACTGCTCAGCTGGCCACCAGCTTCCGACGGAAGGAAACTTGGATGTCGTCGATACACGGTACGAGACCCACTGCTGCCCGGACACCGGTTGGGGCAGCGTCATCGACGCCCTCTGTCCTGGCCCGCGGACCGGCCGGCTCACGAGGAGCCCTGCTGGCGTTGCACCGCCGATACGGCAACCGGCGGGTGCAGTCGGTGATTCAGGCGAAGCTGTCCGAGGGTTCCCTTGAGCGACCCGCCGCTGGTGGCTCCGGAACCAGCGGCGGCCGAGCTCTGCCGGAGGGGATTCGATCCTCGATGGAGGAGGCGCTCGGCAGAGACCTGTCAAGCGTCCGCGTTCACGAAGACAAACGCGCCCTCAGCATGAACGCGTTGGCGTTTACGCGGGGAAACCACATCCACTTCGCGCCGGGCCACTACCGACCGTGGACCCGTCAGGGCGAGGAAGCCTTGCGCCACGAGATCGTCCACGTAGAACAGCAGGCCGAGCGGCGTGTCCCCGTTACTGGGCGGTTGCGAGGCGTGGGGCTCAACGACGATCCTCAGCTGGAGCGCGACGCCGACGAGCGAGGCCGCCGGGCCGCACGGGCGGAAGGCTTCCATACCCGTGAGTCACCACTGGCGCCCAAGCCGCCACTGGATACAGGTCCGTTGCATGCGACGCGCCTGGGCGATGCTGCCCCGAAAGAACTCGCGCCACTACCCTTGTCGACCGATAGTGCCGCTCCCATTCAGCGTATCACAATGAAAGACTTCAATGAAGTTGCCGATGATGTTGAATACATCCTCCATCAATGGGATGGCAGATACATTATCGGCGGCAGCTATGCCTTTGCTCGCCAAGGTGGCCACGCCAACTACAGGCGGGACGGCGGAATCGGGGACGACCCGAATCTGATTCGGTTCCCCGAAGACTTCGACCTCTGGTTCTTCGCATCTGATGAACTGGACGAAGCTAGAAAGATCATGCTCGACACAAAAATCGGTGGCGAGAGCCTTTTTGTCTTGAAATATCCTGACAGGCCGCGGGTTGATGACCAAACGGACTCGGCGGAGTTCGGGGACGATCTCTCAGAGGGATCTCTTGGTTCGGGAGGCGGCTCCGACGGTACGTTCGCAAGTGGGACCCGGAGCCCTGTGATCCACAGAAGGACAGAGATCGAAATCGACATGTCGACCCTGGCGGGCACGAAATTTGCCACATTCCCTGATGTTACGGGAATCGCGCCTGTATCGCTGCTCCTTGCTGGTGCCCTGGACCGCGACGATTTTCTAAAACAGGATCATGACCTCATTCGGGACTTGATTAGGGTCCGATTCTTGCGTAAGGAATTTATTGGGAAAATCTTGACCTATGTGGTGCAAGATAGGCGCGCAGATGTGACCGAGCTCTGGAATTCGTTCTTCTGAAGGGCGCGATCCGGTTCGTAGGTCTCCGCCGGACCCTTCAGCGCTACCGGCGACGGTCCTGGTGGCCCGGGGTGGCGTTCCCAGCCGGCAGTGTGGCCGTGTCGCTGGTACAGGCCGGTGTGTCGGCGAGTGGTCCGGCGGCCGGCCCGGTTCACCGACCCGGCCCCGGCGGGGGCGATCCTGTACGCCGTACCGGTGGGGCGTGCCTGCCTGCTCGGCTACCTCCGGTAGGCAACCGCCGTGCCGCCGCTCATCGTCGGCCGCCTGCACCCCAGGTTCGGCGGACGACTCCCACCTCTGCGCCGTAGGCGGGTTTCTCACCGCCGTTGACGGGGCAGCAGTGCGTCGACGCCGATCGCGCGTGCCGTACGTTCGTAGACCAGGGTCGTCAGGTCGGGGTCGAGGGCCGGTTTCGGTGGTGTCACGCTGGCGCCCTTGGTGAAGAGGCCGCCGTTCGGGGTCGGGGCCACTGTGGCCGTCGCGAGTAGGACCGGTGTGTGGGCCGCCTTCTGCGGCGTCTGGGCGAACAGGCCGCTGACCGACGACACGGCCTTGAGCAGGCCGCCCGCTTTGGCGTTGAAGCCGGTCTTGATGACGCCGGGGTTGGCGCTGTAGGCGTTCATGCCGGCTGGAAGCCTCGCCGCGAGTGCGGCAGTCGTCATCAGGCTGATCAGCTTTGCGGTGCCGTACACCGTAAGTTGCGAGAACCTGTCGCGCCAGGAGTTTCCGGTGACGTCAGGGTCGTCGACATCGAGGCGTCCCCGGCTCACGAGGTCGCTGGAGATGTTGATGATGCGCGCGTCTGGGGCGAGCCGGTCCTCGGCCAGCAGGAGATGGGTCAGGTGGAAGGGCGCCAGGTGGTTCAGGGCGTGGGTTCGCTCGATGCCATCGGCGGTCTGCGAGAAGCGCGGAAAGGCCGCCCCGGCGTTGTTGATCAGTACGTCGACGGGCCCGACGGTGTCGCGCAGCCGTCCGGCGAGGGTGCGGACGTCGTCGCGGTCGACCAGGTCGGCAGGTAGCGCGTGGACTGTGCGGCCGTGGGCGTCCGCGGCGAGGGCATGCCGGGTGGCCGCAGCGCTGGGCGCGTCGCGGGTGACGGCGACGATGTCGAATCCGGCCGCCAGCAGGTGCCGGGCCGTGGCCTGCCCGAGGCCGCCTGCCGCGCCGGTGATGACGGCGGTGAGGGTGGGGTGCCGTTACCGGGGACAACGAATGACTCGTCGTCGCCTCGCGCGCCAGCGCTGGTGATGTCTCCGCTGCGCACCAACTCCCGGATCGCCGCAGTCATCGTTGGTACGCCCGGTTCAGGCACGATGAGCTGGTCGACTGCCCAGAAGTAGCTGCCGTTCGCGACCTCCCCTGTTTTCCTCCACCGAGCCGACAGGCGGCCGACCTCATCGACGGTGAAGATCGTCAACGACCAGGTGGAGCCGTCGGGAAGGTCGACGAACACGTCGACAGAGGCCACCCCGTCTACGGTGTCCGTGCCTGGGTCGAGAAGGAACCGTGCCACGAAAGTCGGCTCGGTGACGGTGGTGTACGGATCGCCGGTGCCCATGGACGCCAATCATGGCCTACCGCCGGGGTCGTCAGCGCGTTTCGTGAAGTGCCTGGTCGACGGCATGTCGCAGTTGTACTGCCTCGTCGTCGTGGTCACAGAGGAGCAGCACGGTGAATGGGACGGCCACCCCCTCCGGTCTGTCGCCCGCGCCGGACCAGTGGCGAACTACCTGGGCGAGGATGCGGAAGAGTGTGCGCTGGTCCAGGGCGCTGTCCGGCAGCAGCTGGTGCGCGTTGTCGACGATCACCAGGTAGCCGTCCGCCGGCAACCAGCGCAGGTCTCTCAGACAGTCCGACAGCGGGTCCCGGTTCCAGCCGAAGTAGCTGGGGAAGAGCAAGGCATCCGAAAAGTCGTAAAAGACCTGCTTGGCATCGGTGAGTCTCATGCCGTCAAGGCGGGCCACCACGAATCTGCCGGACGCCGGAAGCACCGCGGCCAACTCCACTAGGGATTCACGCTGGCAGACCACGAGCGGATCGCCGAGGCAGAGCCGCATTTTGCCGCTGCGCGATTCAGCGCACATGGACGTCGATCCCATCCTCGGTGAGCCAGTGCAGGAGCTGCCCGAAATCCGGGTCGCCGGCTGGGGTGGGCGGGCTCAGGCGCTCCTGAGCCACAGCCGAATGCCGCCAGACCAGCTTGAACGGCACTGCGGCTCCCCAGCCACCTCGCGCGCAGTCGTGGAGTGCGTCGGCGTTCGAGCCGAAGTAGCCGCCCGGCCCGTTGATTGCCTCACCGAGAGCGCAGTAGAACCCTTCGACGTCGGTGACGTTCCGCCCGTCGAGTTCGTAGGTGGTGCCGGCTGGCTTGTCAGCGGCGTCGTACCGGTGGTGGGCAAACGTCGTCACGGTCCACTGGTGACGGAGAGGGCGGTCGTAGCGTACCCAGTGACCGCGTTCGGTCGGTCGGCCGGAGCGCCAAAGTGCCCAGATTTGGCGTGCCCCGCCGGGCACTGGGTCGGTGATGGGGGTGTCGAGGGTTACATCGATCAGTCCGTCGCCCAGCGCAGACGGACGGACTGCCGCCACCGACCCATGGACGTAGGCTCCCGGCACGTGGGTCGCGCTGCCGTCGTCTGCCACGCTGGCGATGGAGGCACGGATTCGGCGACGCCACGCCGCCCCACCAGGGTTGCCGATCCCGCGAGCCAGCGCGTCCAGCGCACGCTCTAGCGGTGGCGTGGGCTGGCATCCGATGAGTACTGCCGGCCGGGCCGTCGCCAGGGAGGCTGGCCCGCTGTCGTCGAACAGCCCGTCGATGTCGACGCAGGCGGCGATGGTCTTGCCCGGATCGTCTTCGTCGTCGTCGACCAGCAGCCAATGAGGCGGGAGCGTATCGTGCCAGAGCCGCAGCAGTTCACCAGGCTTTCCGCCGCCACGAAACATGGAGTGAGCCCTTCTGCGTAACGTCGCGAACACGTAGCGCATCTCTGTCGAACTTCCTACCGATGGGCTCGACCGCTTCGCCGACGACCCCGTTGCTACGGTGCGGCAGGCGATGGCGAGCAGCCCTCGCCTGCCAGCAGCGCGGATCACCGCGCTTCTCGACGATCCCAAACCGGTTGATGCCTCCGCAGCCAACCCGGCCCTGACTATCGACCAGCACCACATCCTGGACCGGCTCAACGTGGGCTGATTGGCGCTCGTCGGTGGATCAGTCGGTGTCGCTGGCAGCCAGTACCGCCAGTCGCCGCCGGTCCGGTGAGACCACCGCCAGGCCGATATCCCAGGCGATACGGTCGAACCACGCGGTGGAGCCGGCGAACGAGTACCACGAGCAGTGATGCGCCAGCGCCTCGACGTCACCGACCGGTGCTCCATGCGGAGCGCCGACCAGCGCCGCAACCGACCGCCACGCCAGCAACCGTCCGTACGCTCCGAACTCGCCACGGTTGTACGCGCCGCCGGTCGACGCCGCTGAGAACAACTGCCGCCACGCCTGCGGCGGCGAGTATGTGCCGAGCCCAGTCGTCATGCCCTGGGTGCACTCCAGATCGATGCTCAGCAGCGCATCGCCGACGGCGTCCGGCGGGAGGTCGTCGTCGAACGCGAACGTCCGTGCCTCGATACGGCCGTTGGATTCCTCGGCCCAGTTGTCGACCGCCGCGCTCAGCGAGACCGCCTCGTCGGAAGCGGTCGTCTCCTGCCAACGAGGAACAGCGCCATGCCCGTGAACAGGCTCCGCTGCCATGGCTGGTAGGTCCTGGCTTTCCCCTCCGATGTGGTACCGGGGACGGCTGGGGTGCCCTTCGATCGGAGTCAACGACAACGGCAGCCAGCCGAGCGGGTGATGGCGCCAGTGCGGCGAGACAGCCCACGGGTGATGCACATCGGCACCACGCAACACCAGTTCCTGCAGCAGGCAGGCCCGCAGTTCCTCCGACCCGTCCGCATCGAATACGACGCCCAGGTCGGCGACGGTGTGGGCCGAAGCGAGCAGCGACGCGGCGTACCGGACCTGGTGGCGGTCCTGCACGACGGAGATCAACCGTACGGCCTGGTCGATCACCCCTGGCGTCAGCGCCAGCAGCCGCAGCGTCCGATCGAACACGCTGCGGTACTGCCACGGTGCCGTCGTATCGCCCCCGTACCTGCGCCACACCGCGATGCCGAGGTCCGCGACGAAGCTCGCGTCGCCGGCCCGGAGACGCTTCTCGGCGAGCGCCAGGACTGCCGTCACGTCGCCCAACTCGGCGAGGCCGGCCACGATGCTCCGGGGATCGTCATCCACGCCGAGGACTCTAGCCAGCGATCACCCGCTGCACCGGACGGGCAATCGGCGTGGGCCCGAGTAGGAGCGGGAGGGCCTGCGGCAGCTGGCCTCGTATGGCGGCGCGGCGAGAGTGAGCTGTCGCAACCAGCCGGCCACGGCTGCGGCCTCTCGGGCCTCCCCCAGTCGAGGGAACGATCCGGTACGCCGTACGGGCCGGTGCGCCACGGCGGGGTCAGGCTGGGGTGAGGAGGCAGAATTCGTTGCCTTCCGGGTCGGTGAAGACCTTCCACGGGATGTCGCTTCGGCCGAGGTCGACGGGGGTGGCGCCGAGCGCCCGCAGCCTGGCCGCTTCGGCTTCGAGATTGTCGTCCGGGTACGGGCGGACGTCCAGGTGGACGCGGTTCCAGCCGACTTTCGCATCCGGCGTACGGACGAACTCCAGGTACGGGCCGACGCCGGCGGCGGAGCGCAGCCTCGCGGTGTCGTCGGTCACCTCGTGCAGGGTCCAGTCCATGGCTTCACTCCAGAAGCGGGCCATGACTCGCGGGTCGCCGCAGTCGACCACGACCGCGGCGATCGGCCCGGTGTCCAGGTAGATCGGCCGGGGTTCCAGCACGCAGAACTCGTTGCCTTCCGGGTCGGCCAGGACGGTCCACGGCACGTCGCCCTGGCCGATGTCGACGGGGGTCGCGCCGAGCTCCTTCAGCCTCGCCACCAGTGCTGCCTGATGGGCTGCCGAGGTGGTGCCGAGGTCGAGGTGTACGCGGTTCTTCACCGTCTTGGGTTCGGCAGACATGACGAGGTCGATGCAGACGGCGACGGGGTCGGGGTAGACGAAGCCCTCGGGTTCGAGGTTGGTCACGCCCGGCCCCTCGCTGGAGACTTCCCAGCCGAGGACCGCCGCCCAGAAACCACCCAACGCGGAGTCGTTGCGAGCCTTCATGTTGATCTGCACCAGCCGCGTCGCCACGCCGACGATGCTAGACGGCGTGCACGCAGGACAGACAGATCGCTGGACGGCGGTTCGGTGAGGTCATGCGGGCTGTCCGGATTGGGCTACCCATCGCCGTGCTGTTCATGGTCGCCAGCGCCACGGCGGTCGCCGTGCCGCTGATACGGGCTAGCGTGTCAGCCAGCGCGCCGGACGGTCGGCCGGCTGCGACTGTGGAGCAGTTCGTGTGCGCGCAGGTGGCGTCCAGCGTCGATGACTACTGCGGTCGTATCGTGGAGGATCTTGGCCGGCATGCGCCGGTGACCGACGACGATCGGGTAGCGGCGCTGCCGCGCCGGCAGGCGGTGCTGACGGTTTGTCTGCGAGCTTGGCGCGGATTGTCCTGGGCCGTTGGAGCACTGTCGGCTCCCGGCCACCACGGCGGAGGCGGTGCGGCAGACGCTGATCGCTGCCGGCTTCAACGACCCGGCGGTACGGCCGTCCGGGCCGGGCGTGCCTGCCTGCTCGGCTACGTCCGGTCGGAAACCGCCAGGCCGCCCCTCATCGTCGGTCGCCTGCCCGACGACGCCTGCCTGTCGCTGTAGCAGGCGAGCATCTGACCGTGCTCCTGCCCGGGTAACGGTGAATGATGGTTGTCGCCATGATCACTTGACTCGGCTCAGCCTTGCGATGTCGGAGTTCTGACCGACTTCCGGCTCGATCAGTGACCGATCAGGATGAAGAATGGTGACATCGGCGCGGAACGAATCATGGTGAGGCACCATAGTGGATAAACTGGATCCAAACACTCGTGTACAGGTCGTGGAGTTGCGCAGTGGTCGAGAGATCAGCTGGAGCGACGGGCTGACGGAGCGGCTGGGTGAGCGCGTCGACGATGTGCGTACGGCCGTTGTCGACGGAGTTCGGGCTGTAGCGGAGAGCCTGCCGGACATGGCTTCGGTCGACGGCTGGAAGCTGACCGAGGTTTCCGCCACCTTCGGTGTCGCGCTCGTCGCCGAGGCGGGCGTCGTGCTGAGCAAGGCGTCGGCCGAGGCGACGTTCGAGGTGACCGTCACTTTCCAGCGCGCCTGACAGCCGCGCACTCGATAGCCGCGCATCTGATGGCAGACGCAACCATCCTGCTGGAGCCGGGCGGACGTACGCTTGGCAGCGCCTTTCTGTGCCTGCCGGGAGTCGTAGTCACTGCGGCTCATGTGCTGGGCAGCAGGCCGGCCGGCCAGATCCGGGTACGGCTCGGAAGCGATTCGGTGGCGGTGCCGGTCGAACGCCTCGAGTGTGCACAGGAGCTTGATGTTGCCGCTTTGTGGCTGGCGGCCCCGGAGGTCCGCGCTCTGCGGGCCGGCGCAGCCGGCGTCGACACCAGGTGGATCGTGACCAGTCGGCCGGCCGACAACGACCCGCAGTTGACCGGCCGGGTTGTGGCGACAAACCGTGTCATCGTCAACGACGGCGGCGCTGCGGTGTCGATGCTGCAACTGGACGTGGATCAGGCGCTCGGCGACTACGGCGGATACTCGGGCAGCGCCGTTCGGCTGCGGGAGCGCCCCGACGCCGTGATCGGCGTGCTCTGCGAGCAGGTCCGTACTCGACAGCGGCGACCGGACGGGCGGCCGGCGACCACCGTGCTCTACGCGGTCCCGATCGACGCAGCGCTTCGATGCCTCGGCCTGCGGCTGGCGCAGGACGTGCCCCACCGGTTCGCCGGGGTGCGGGGAAGGCTCGGCGATCGTGACATGGACGGCGCGGACCGGGCGTTGGCCCAGGTGCCGGCCGATGCCCGGGACGCCGAGTATTGGTTCTGGCGTGCCCAGACCGCACGGGCTCGCGGCAACTGGCCGGTCGCGGCCGCGTACCTGGACGAGGCGCTGGAGCGCAACGCACGGCATGCGCCGAGTATCAGCGTCAAGATCTGCCAACTTCTGCTGACGAACGATCCGACCGACCGGACCGCCGCAGCGCGGCTGGTCGAGAGATCCCGAGGGTGGGATCCCGATCTGGACGCCTGGACAGGTTGTGTCGAGCAGCACGGGCTCCTAGCGCCGGGGATTCGCTCGGAGACGGAACTGATCGGTCTCTGCCCCCTACCCGAGTTCGACTCGCACTGAGGAGATTCCGATGTCCAGTACCGGCGAACATGGCCAATCCAAGGTTGTCATCGTCGTCTGGCCGTGCGACCGCCTGGATGACGAGGCCGAGCGCTCCGCTGCGCGCGAATCGCATCTGGAGTTGGCCGTTGAGTACGGATGGCACATTCTCGACGAGGTGACGATCCCGCTGTGTCCACTGTCGGTCCCGCATGGCGAGCACCGCGCTCTGGCCGAGGCAGCGCTCAGCAGGGTTGAGGAAGTCCTGCAAGTGGGTGGTGACTGGAGGTTGCTGCTGTTCGGACCTCCGGAGCCGTCGAGGTTTCGCGGTGGATGGCAGAGGTCTGCGAGACGTCAATTACTGTATTTGAATCTCGATGAAAGTCGTCACGAAATCTTGTCCAGAATTCTTGGTATGCTTCTGCTGTCTGATCCCAGGAAAGCCACGGGAAGCGAGGCGGAGTTCCTGCTCGAGGAATTCCATGCCGAGGAGGTTGAATATGGCGGATGGCTACAGCATGGCTTGGTTGAATATGAGGGCGCTGCTGATGCCGCGGGATCATATGATGGCTGGGTAACCGAGCCGGGTTTGGCGGGATGGTCTGCCGTGCCCCCTGGGCGCGCCTGGGGGCTGGTCGACGTACCGCGACTGCTGGTGCCGGCCCGGACCGGCCCGTTGCCGCACGATGGCTTGTTCGTGCGGCGCAACAACGCCTTCGGCACGCGGCCGACGCTGGGTATCGCGGATCTGATCGACCAGGGCGTGCTGATCGACCAGACCCGGATCCGGTTCGACGACTTTGTTGCGTCCAATGCGGACGGCATCCCGTTGCCAGGTCCGGGCAGCGCTGTCGCTGTGAGCCATGGTTCGACCGCCGTGTCCGGCCCGTTCAGGACCCACGATGACACCACCCATCTGGTCGAGATTGCGTTGCGGGCCGCTTCGCAGGCGCCGGCGGACCAACTGGCCGGTGAGTCGACCGGCGAGCCGCTGTCCGTGAACTTCGTGTTCGCCGTTGACGTCAGCTCGTCGATGTCGGGCGAGAAGTTGGGCGACGCCATTATCGCCATCCGTGAGCTGTACACACAGCTTCGTGACACCGACGTCCTCGGCATCATCGTCTTCAACGATCAGGCCCGTACGCTGCTGCGGGCAACCCGTAAGGATGAGCTGTCCGATGATCAACTGGGACAGATCCTTGCTGGCATGCACGCCGATGGCGGCACCGATCTCAACCTCGGGCTGTCGTTCGCGTTCGATGAGATCCAGCGCCACAGTGCACCGGGCACCGTGAACTGCGTCTACCTGTTCTCTGACGGCGACCCGACCTCAGGCGAGACGAACTGGGTCACCATCCGCGCCAACGTCGCCGCCCGGGTCCGAGGCGATGTCACTCTTTCCTGCTTCGGCTTCGGCTCGGACGCGCGGGTGGCCGAGCTGCGTGCCCTGGCCGGGGTCAGCGGCGGACACTGGACCTTCGTCACGGAGGCGACCGACGTCACCTCCGTACTGTCGGAGGACCTGGCCCGGCGGGACAGCCTCGCCGCGATCAACATTCAGCTGCGGATCGACATCCCCCCGCAGACCACCGTCTGGCACATCTACGGCCATGACCTGATCACCGACCCGGCGGGCCGGGCGGCGGTGCTGACTGAGGCCGAGTCGGCGCGGCAGCGGTCCCGTGACGAGTACCAGGTGGAGAACCTGCCCGACCTGATCCGCGACGAGCAGGGCATCCGCATCTTCGCCCCTGACCTCGCCTACGGCGAAACGTACTGGGTGGTCGTGGAGCTGCAACTCCCCGCCGACGCCGCCGATGGTGCGTTCGGCAGGGCGACCGTCCAGTACCTCGACACCCTCGCCCGCGACAATCGCCGCGTCGAGGTCGAGTTGTCGGCCGCCGGCGAGATCCCCACAGAGACCGTCCTCACCCACGGCCTCGGGCTGCGGACCAGTGAGGTCACCTTCCTCGCTCTCGACGACCTCTACGATGATGACAAGGAGGCCGCGACGCGGCGACTCCATCAGCACGCACAAACGCTCAAGGTCGCCTACGCAACGGTTCCATCGCCTCAGTTCCGTGACGACGAGATCACTCTCGCCAAGCTGACGTCGCTCGCCAGCAACCTGGGCACCCAGCGGACGTCGTTCGAGGGGGCAGCGGTCCGGGGTGGTGCCCTCGGATACACCGTCTACCAGATGAACCAGTTCGGCCGGGTCCGAGGCGGCTACCTCTCCCACCGCTGGGCCGCTACCCGCTGACCGAGGTAGCCGGTAGGTCTGGCCGATCGCGTTCCTCCAGAAGCAGCCAGGCCGTTCACACGTCGGTCTGCTGGTCGATCGCGGCCTCGTAGAAGGCGTCCGCGAGCGCCATGACGACGGCGCTGATGCCAGGGCCGTCGCTGAAGAAGTAGTCGGCCATGGTGTTGTGGGCCTCCTGGTTGTCGACTACCGCCTCGATGACCGCCGACTGGAAGTCCTGCGACTCCATGAACTGCTTCTTCGAGTTCACCAACGTCTGGTTGATCAGGTCCGGGCGGGTGAGCAGCCGTTGCACCAACCCCTGCACGAACTCGCGGACCTGGGACGCGGAGAACGACTCGGCGCCGAAGAGGTCGTTCATCTTGTCGATGACGACCTGTAGCGCGACGTACTTGGGCTCCTTGCGGGTGCCGGTGCCGGCGGCGCTGATGCCCTTGAGTTCGCCGTCCCCGGTCAGCGAGATGTCGACCGCGACGTTCTTGCTGTGCTTGACCCCGACGAGGACCACGTCGGAGAGGTCGACCTCCGCTGCCCAGGAGGACTCGGCGATGACCTTCTCCAGGAGCCGCAGGAAGATCGACAGCATCTCCATGTACGGGTCGCCGTAGTCGACGATCTGGCTCATGAAGTCGTATAGCCGGACGTAGGTGGCGACGTCCTTGCGGAACAGGTCGAGGGTGTTGAGGGTGACCTTGTCATCGGCTTCGATCGCTGCCGCGTAGCGGCGGGCGAAGGTTTCCTTGGCCGGGCTGATCGCGGCCGACAGCGCGTTGTTGCCCTTGCGGGTGACCCACAGTCCGGCGACCTCGCGCACCTGCTCGGGCGTGTAGATCCCGGCCTGGGCGAGCTTGTTGTGGAGGTCGCTGACGACGTACGGGTTGGTCTCGGTCTCCAGGGTGGCGTTGGTGAAGTACGGCTCGAACGCGGTCCGGATGTCCTCGGGCTTGTTGATGAAGTCGATGACGAACGTCTTGCGCTTCTGCTCCCCGCTGGCGGTGCGGTGGGTGCGGTTGAGCCGGGACAGGGTCTGCACAGCAGTGACCCCGGAGAGCTTCTTGTCGATGTACATGGCCGAGAGCAGCGGCTGGTCGAAGCCGGTCTGGAACTTGTTGGCGACCAGCATGATCTGGTACGTCCCACCTCTGAAGGCGGCGGCCAGGTCCTTGCCGGAGCCGGGGTTGAGGTTGGCCTCGGTGAACTCGTCGTCCTTGCTCGGCTGCGGCCCCCAGTCCGAAGCCCACTTCTCGTCCTCGGCCATCTTCACCGAGCCGGAGAAGGCGACCAGGGTGCGGTAGCTGTACGAGGCGTCCTGGGCGGCACGCTTGGCGATGTAGGCGTCGATCGCCTTCTTGTACTTCACTGCGGCCTTGCGGGAGTCGGTGACGACCATCGCCTTCGCCTTGCCTTCCAGCAGGTGGGCGACGTTGATGTGGAAGTGCTCGACGATGATTTGTACCTTTTGGCTGATGTTGGTTGGGTGCAGCTTCACCCACCGCATCAGCCCTTTCCGTGCGGCGGTCTCCTCCACCACCTTGCTGTCGTCGGCCTTCTTGGTCTGCCCGGCGATCTTCAGCGCGGTGTCGTAGGACTGGTAGCCCCTGAGCACGTCGAGGATGTAGCCCTCCTCGATCGCCTGCCGCATCGAGTAGAGGTGGAACTCGACCGGCTTCCCGTCAGGACCCTTGCGGCCGAAGAGTTCCAGAGTCTTGTTCTTCGGCGTCGCGGTGAACGCGAAGAAGGAGATGTTCTCCGACTCGGCCCGCTCGGTCATCTCCGCAGCCAGGACCGCCTCGACGTCGACCTCCCCGCCGTCCTCGATCTCCTTGATCTCTTCGGCGGTCAGCACCTTCTTGAGCTTGGCGGAGATCTGCCCGGACTGCGACGAGTGCGCCTCGTCGGCGATCACCGCGAACCGCTTGCCTCTCAGGCCCTTGTTGGACCGGACCTCGTCGAGGGCGAACGGGAAGGTCTGCACGGTTACGGCGATGATCAGCTCCCCGGCCTGCAACGCGGTCGCCAGCAGCCCGGACTTCGACTTCGCCCCCGCCTTGCGGACGTCCTCCGGGCTGATCGTGGCCACGATCTTCCCCGAGCCGTCGATCTGCCGGATCGCGTCCTGAAGCTGCCCGTCGAGGACGTTGCGGTCCACGACCACGATCACCGAGTCGAAGACCTTCTTGTCGTCCACGTGCAGCCGCGCCAGCCGGTGCGCGGTCCAGGCGATGGTGTTCGTCTTGCCCGACCCTGCCGAGTGCTCGATCAGGTAGCGATGCCCGACCCCCTCCGCACGCACCGCTGCCACGATGTTCGTGACGGCCTCCCACTGGTGGAACCGTGGGAAGAGCATGCTGGTACGCCGGACCGAGGTCCCGGTCGCGACGTCCCACTCCTCCTTGGTCTCGACGATCATCAGCCGGCCGATGATGTTGAGCCAGGATTCCTTTTCCCAGACCCGCTCCCAGAGGTACGCCGTCGCCGACCGCCCCTCGGAGCCGGGCGGATTCCCCGCGCCACTCTCGTGCCCCATGTCGAACGGCAGGAAGTGGGTGCTGTCGCCCTCCAACCTGGTGGTCATCGCGGCCCGGTCGTTGGAGACTGCGAAGTGCACCAGTGCCCGGTGTCCGAACGACAGCAGCGGCTCGCGTCGCCCGTTGGTCTGCGGATGACGGCCCCTGCGGTACTGGTTGATCGCCTCGTCGAGAGACTGGGTGAAATCGGTCTTCAGCTCGACGGTGGCGACCGGGATCCCGTTGACGAAGAAGACCAGGTCGATGCTGCGCCGGTCGGCTGTGGAGAAGTGCACCTGCCGCATCACCCGTACCCGCATCGCCGCGTACTGCGCGTTGGTGGTCGCGTTCAGGCTGGTGTCGGGGCGGAACTGCGCCATCTTCAACCGGCCACCGCCGATGTACAGCACCCCGGTACGCAGGATGTTCAGCGTCCCGCCACCATGTTCGAGCGGCTTGTCGAGTGCTGCGGTCAGCACGTCGAGGACCTTCTCCTGCGACCCGGCGGCCTTCAAAGCCTTTTGGTACGCCGCTTGCTGGGTCTCCTGCAGCCAGGCGAACAGGTCTTCGGGGAAGAGCGCCCGCTCCCGGTCGTAGCCGGTGTCGTTCACCGAGTAGAGCCACCCGTGGGCCGCCAGGTGCGCGCAGATCTCAGACTCGAAGACCGCCTCGTTATGGTCGGCCATCACGCCATCTCTCGCACGTCGATCTGCCCCGTCACCGCCGCCGTAATCAACGCTGCCCGCCGCTCCCGAGCGAGCTCAATGAACCGCTCGGCCTCGGCAATCATTATGTCAATCTTGGCGGTCTGTTGATCGAGAAAGGCTGCGATCTGGCGCTGTTTGTCTAGGCTAGGTGCAGCCAGTCTGAACCGCTTAATTGCCTCACATGTGAGGCCGCCCTTAGTGCTGCCATTCTCCTCACTAAGGCGGCGCAGTTCGTCGTATGATGCTCTCAATAGCCACAGAAGATATTCCGGGAGCCATTTGCTCCGATCGGGCGTCACGTACGCAATGTGCTGATTCACCGTCGCCTTGATGTCAAGGATGGTCGCCGTGCCCCGCGTTTTTCCTTGGCCAGTCAGTCCGACCAGGACGGAGCCGGGAGGAACGAGGGGTAGGTGGCATTCGCGGAGCGCCTCGTCTGTCACAAACTGTTCGGCGTACGTGACGCGCGGCTCATTGACGACGGAGCTGTTCAGCCATGGGATATTCCCGCCGTCCCAATAGGCCGTACTTTCACGACTTGGAGTTGACCCGTTGCCAATGTGGGCCGAGCGTCCGAGTTTGTCTGTCGCTGCGCCAGAAGAGATCGGCTGGTTTATTGCATGCAAAGCCACTGCCCTGCGGCGCTCGCGGAACAGTTCGATTAGGCGTTGCTGCTCCTCGATGAGCGTGTCGATGCGGGCCGTCTCCCGGTCGAGGTAGTCGGCGATGGCGCGCTGCTCCTCGGTGGCGGGCAGGGAGACCTCGATGGTCTTCATCTCATCCCAGTACAGGCGCCACTGGGATGGACGGATTCCCGTGGAACGGAGGGCGTACTGGTCGATTAATGCGCGCGAACGGAGCAGACTGTGGACGAAGCGGCGGTCGTACGTAGGGACAACCGGTCGGAGTACCTCGTAGTCAGGGCTGACGATGCCCTGGTGCTCGGAAATCCCGAGCGAGCCCTGCCATGCCTTCATCCGGTTGACGACGAGGTCGCCAGGCTGTACGAGCTGGTAGTTGCCCAGATTCTCCGGCGTCCGGTTGAAGTTGTCAGTGCGGCTGTCCTTCGGGATCACGCCGTGGTCGCGGTAGACGCTAAGGACTTTCTCGTTATCGTGGCCGCGGTCTGAAACTGGCTGGAATAGCCAGCCAAGTCGGGTCGTCATCCACGGCCTAGACAAGGAAGTCATACTCACTTATCGACCTCTCGAAGCAGGTCGAGGATCTTGGCGACCTGTTTTTCTAGGTCGGCGTCGATCTCGGCGAGGGGGCGGGGCGGGACGTACTTGTAGAAGTGGCGGGTAAAGGGGATCTCGTAGCCGGTCTTGACCTTCGTCCAGTCGATCCAGGCATCAGGGACGTGTGGTTTCACCTCGGCGTCGAAGTACGCCTGAACCACTTCAATCTTGCCGGACGCACCCTCTGTTGAGCCGCCGTAGGTGAATGGAACGTTCTCGGTGTCGCGCTTCTTGGCGTCCGGCTTGGGCTTGCCCTTGCGGTCGACGACGGGCTTGCCGGCCTCGTCGAGGAGGGGGCGTTCGACAGTGATGGTCCAGTAGCCGAACTCGTCGTTGCGCAGCACCTTGGAGTAATCCGGATCAGCGTCGGTGAAGTCGGCGTACAACTTCACAACCTTGGCGCGGTCGGCGTCGCTGATCTCGCGGCCCTTGGAGCCAAGGTTCTTGCGCATCTTGGTCCAGAACGACGTACCGTCGATGAGTTGGACCTTGCCCTCGCGATCGGGATGCTTGGCGTTGTCGAGGATCCAGATATAGGTGGCGATTCCGGTGTTGAAGAACATGTTGGTCGGCAACGCGACGATCGCATCGACCAGGTCTCGCTCTAGCAGCCACTTGCGGATGTTGGACGGGCCGGACTCGGCGGCTCCGGTGAAGAGCGGTGATCCGTTCATCACGATGCCGGCCCGGCCACCACCGTCCTCCGGCTTCCGCATCTTGTGTACCAGGTGGAGTAGGAAGAGCATCTGCCCGTCCGAGGTCGACGGGAGGCCGGGGAAGAATCTGCCGTACGGGCCAGCTTCGTCGTGCTCTTTCGTCACCGCCTTGGCGTACTGCTTCCAGTCGACGCCGTATGGCGGGTTGGACATGCAGAAGTCGAACTGCCGGCCCTTGAAGGCGTCGTCTGTGAGGGTGTTTCCGAAGGCGATGTTGGTCGTGTCGTGGCCCTTGGCCAGCAGGTCCGACTTGCAGATCGCGTACGATTGCGGGTTGTACTCCTGGCCGTACAGGCTCAGCTTCGCGCCTGGGTTTTGCGCGAGCAGGTGGTCCTCCGCCAGGGCGAGCATGCCGCCGGTGCCGGCGGTGGGGTCGTACAGCGAGCGGACGATCCCGGCCTCGGTCAGGTCAGCGTCCTTGTCCGCGAAGAGGAGGTCGACCAGCAGCCGGATCGCGTCCCGTGGCGTGTAGTGGTCACCGGAGGTCTCGTTCGCGGCCTCGTTGAACTTGCGGATGATGTACTCGAACGCATCGCCCATGTCGGCGTTGGAGACGACGTCCGGATGCAGGTCGACCTTCTTGAAGGACGTGATGACGCCGCGCAGTAACCCTGCCTCGTCCAAGGCGTCGATCTCGTCCTTGAACTTGAAGTACTGGAACACGTCGACATCGGGCGAGAACCGGTCGATGTAGTCCGCTAGGTTGTCTGCCAGCCCATCTGCGTCAGCCAGCAGGTTGGCGAAGGAGTAGTTCGAGGTGTTGTAGAACGGCCTGCCGGTCGCCTTCTTGACCTCGATTTTGAGCCGGACGGGGTTGTCGTGCTTCGCCGCCAGTTCTCGCACCTTCTCCAAGTCAGGCTCAAGGATGCAGTCGAGGCGGCGCAGGATTGTGAGCGGAAGGATGACGTTGCCGTACTGGTTGGGGCGGTAGGGGCCTCGTAGCTGGTCGGCGATAGACCAGATGAAACTACCAAGGGTGCTCACAAGGCTCCTTGCGCGGATCACTCGACGACAGATGCAGGACGCCTAGCGCAGGTCCGTGCGTGCCGTTGAGCGGCGGCGCACAGCCTGCAGCAGCCGATGCGTCAGGATGCATGATCGCGCATCACGACACCCGCCAGCCATCGCTGCGAGCGTTCGTTGCCCATCTGGTATGTCGATCCGCGTCTACCTAGTTACTCCCTGCTTGTCGTGGCGTCTTTCCACTGCTGGCCGCCGTGGTGCTGTAGCCAGTTGGTCAGCAGCTCGGGCTGGTACAGCTCGACGTCGCCGTACGGATCCCAGCGCAGCCAGTCCGGCGTGAGCATGCCTAGCGTGATCAGCTCGGAGCTGTCGCTTTCGGTGATCTTGAGCCAGCAATCGGGCCAGGACATCCAGTCCATGAGCCCAGACTGCGGGCCGCAGCGTAGCGCGGCTGCGAGCGCTTCCAGGGCCTCAGCATTCACGACATCCGCGAGTAGCGACGGCCGGTCGCGGTGACGCCGCTTGCGAGCTGCGGGGATCTCGCCCCTACGGTCGAAGATCTGGACCCGGTGCGCGCGGAGCAGCTTGGCGGGTAGTGCCTCGGCAAGCTGCTCGGCGGTGACGCTTGGGTCCACGTGTTGGTCGGTCAGTGGGTGTCGGGGGTGAGGGTGGAGAGGAAGGACATCCAGTCGGCGGGGGAGAAGGTGAGTGCGGGGCCAACGGGGTCTTTGCTGTCGCGTACGAAGACTGTGGCGGGGAGGTTGGTGGCGACCTCGACGCACATGGCCTGTCCGTTGCTGCGGGTGCTCTTGCGCCAGATCGGCTGCTGCGGATCACCGGGGGTGGTGGTCATCGGTGCTCTCCCTTGCTCCCTGCTCCAGGATCGCCTCGGCCCTCATCCGCAGGAAGGCCAGCGTGTCGGCGGGTGAGAGCGCGGTCGCACGGAGATGGTCGAACGCCAGTCCGTGCATCTCCACATGGTAGTCCTTGTCCAGGTACAGAGCGCCACTCAGATTTTCCTGGTAGACGACCGTCGGATGGTTGCTGAAGTCGAGCATCGCGAAGGGGCCGCCCATGCCCATGTGTGCGCCTTGGCGGAACGGCAGCACCTGGACCGTGATTGACGGCCGCTGTGCCATGGTGATCATGTGCTCCAGCTGGGCTGCCATCACCTGCGGGCCGCCGACCGGCCGGTGCAGGACTGCCTCGTCGAAGATGAACCACAGCCTGGGTGGTTTGCGTCGTTCCAGGATGCGCTGGCGGGCGAGGCGTAGCTCGATCCGCTCCTCGATCTTCTCCGGTGGACCCTCCGGGAACTCTGCGCTGATGATGGCGCGGGCGTAGTCCGAGGTCTGGAGCAGGCCGTTGACGAGCTGGACGTCGTAGGTGCGGAGCTGAGTCGCCTCGTCCTCGAAGGCGATGTACCCGTCGAGCCCGTGAGGCATGGCGGCGGAGTAGTCGACCCACCAGTTGTACTTCTGGGCGTCGCGGGCGAGTTCGATGAGCCCGACAGCATCCTTGTTGGGTAGGCCGTAGAGGCGCAGCAGCTTCGTGACGTTCCGAGTCGTCACCGAGACCTGGGCATTCTCGACGCGGGACAACGTCGACTTGCTGATCTTCACCTGTTGGATGACCTGGTCAATTGTCAGACCGGCAGCCTCGCGAAGTGCGCGAAGCTCGGTCGCGAGCCGTCGTCGCTGGACGGTTGGAGTTCCTGCCACAACGGACAGTCTGCGCCATGAGCCCGTCTTTTGACGAGTCCCTGAGCCAACTAATTTTCTACCAGATGCGGTGTTGCAAGATCACGCTTTCCCTGTCAATGTGGGCCAAGCATCGAAGGTGGACGGTTGATCAACTGGCCGGCTGCTGAATCGCGGGGAGCGCCGATTTCATGATCGTTTTCCCGCTGCGTTGCGCTGAAATCCCAGGTGGTCGGGCAGGTCGCGGCAACGGCTCGCCCGACCACACTCCAGCCCAATCGGAAGGGTTGATCATGGTGGTGTTGAGCGCCCTGGCTTCCGGAATCCTGCTCGGGTTCTTCGTGGGGCTGTTCAGTTTCAAGATCAAATCGCGTTGGTGTCCCGACTGCGGTCGGCTGACCGTTCCCGCCGCCGATCGGTAGCGGGCCGGCCGACCGGTCACCGGCCGATCCCCGCCCCGGCGACGAGTTGATCATCGATGGTCGGGCGAGTGTGCAGTTCGCGGCCGGGCGGGGCTTCCGGTTCCGGGTGACGACAGTGGACAAACGCTGGACGTACGAGGGCTGGGTCTGGTTGGCCGGGTATGTGTTGGCGCCCGACGGCGAGGCCCGTGAGCGTCGGGAGATTTTCGTCGAGCGTGATGGTCTCCGCTGGGCACCGCGCCCGCGCCGGCACCGCTGACCCCGGCGGCGGCACCACTGCGACGCGAAACCGCGCGCTCTCCAGCCGTACCTTTGAAGGTTTTTCGATTGTGTGAAAGGTGGTTCCTGCTGTGCGCAGATTCCTTGACCTGTTCCGGCGGGCTCCGGTGCGGAGTCGGCGTAACCGGCGGTTGCTCGCTGAGATCGCCCGCCACGACCGGCGGCCGACCGACGTGGCGGCCGGGCCGCGTCCGCCGGTGCCGCGTGTCCCGAACGCTGCCGGTCACCTGTACGGCAGGCCGGTGCGGCCGTCGATCAGCCCCGGCCTGGTCCGCGACCGGTCGTTCGGCGACCGGACGCGGCGTGGCTGCGACCCGGTCGAGGTGCGGGCGTTTCTGCATCTGGTCGCCGACGAGTTGACCGCGCTGCGCGCCGAACTTGGCTCCACCCGCGAGGAGAACGCCCGGCTCAAGCAGGCGTTGCGGGACTGGCAGTCGCAGCAGTTCGAGCAGTCGCACCGGTTCGGGGCGGGGGTGGCGGCATGAACGGCGTCGACAAGGTGCCGGCCGGCTCGCTGCACGTGGTCGGGATCGGCGCGGACCGGCGGCGGGCGCAGCGCGTGTTCACCGTCGCGAACCTCGACACCGGGCAGGTCGCCTCCACCAGTTTGGTTCCGGGCTCGTTCACGCCGTTGCCGACGCCGGGTGGGACGTGGTGGCTGCCGTACGCGCCGATCGTCACGGACCTCGCCCAGCGTGCCGGGGTGGTCGCCGCGACGCTGCGTGACCCGGACTTCCCCGACGAACCGGGCCGGCTGCCGTCGTCCGGGTTGACGCTGCCCCGGCAGTGGCAGCCCGGCATCCCGGATTCCGACCGGCTGCGGTGGGAGGCGGTGGCGCTCGCCGAGCGGCCCGCCACGCCGTGGCTGGTGCTGATCGGCCGCAGCACTGCGCCGCCGCCACTCGGTGATCCGGCCGGGCTGCTCGGCCGGCTGTGCGCGCTCGCCGACCAGCTGCACGTCGACCTGGTCCTCGAAGTGCGGCCCAGCTCCATCGGGCGCGGGCTGAGCTGGGACGTCCGGTTCGAGCATGCCGGCGGTGCGGTGCCCGACTACCAGCACCGGTGGATCGCCGACCTGCCGACCGCGCTCGCCACCATCCCCGCCGAACGGGCGGTGACCGGCCTGACCGTCGCCAACCCGCACCTGCCCGCCCACTACCTCACCGACGAGGCGTTGGCCGCCCGCCCGGTGCCGGTCGGGTTGGACGGGCACCCCGGCGGCCACGACCTCGACCAGGTCGAACGCCGCATGACCGCCGACGCAGAGCAGCACGGCGGCGCGCAGGCCATCTGGCGCAACCGGCACTGGTGGCACACCAGCCTGCGACCCGCCGACACCCCCGGCCGATTCGTGCGCGGCTGGGAACCCCCGCACCCGAGACACTGGGGCGAGCCGATCCCCACCCACCCCTGCACCCGGTGCGCCGACCGGCCCGACCCGCCGTACTGCCTCGACTGCTACGGCACCCGCCAGGTCCGACGCGGCGCGGTGCTCACCGTCACCGACCTACGCGGCCGGACCGTGCACCGCAACTGGCGACCCGACAACCCCGACCAACCACCACCCACACCGGTGCCCGCCGACCGGCCGTCCGGCAGCATGGTGTGGCAACTGCCCGACCACTACCAGATCGGGGCGCTCGCCGCGCAGTTCGGCGTGCAGCCGACCGACCTGACCGACATCGACGGCGAACACAGCATCGACCAGCACCTACGCAACGGTGTCAGCCAGGTCCCCCACACCGGCGGCGACCCGCTCGACGCGTACCTCGGTGAAGTCGGCGCCACCCACGACGGCGCCCGGATCATGGTCCTCGCCACCGGGTGGCCCGGCCCCACCCCCGACGAACTCGCCGCCCTGATCCGCAGTCTCGGCCTCGCCCTCGACATCACCGTCATCGACCACCGCAACACCATCGGCCGACCCGAACTGTCCCAAGGCCACTCCTGGTCGGTCCGGGTCGTCGACCCCACCACACCCTTGGCCGTCGACCCCGTCCCCACCAGCGCCGCCCTGCCCGAAGCCGTCGCGCTCTGCTACCGCTACCTGCACGGCGCACTCCGCGCCACCATCCCCACCGACCCGGCCACGCCGATACCCGTCCCACAACACACCGCGACGACCGGCACCCTCACCGACACCCACATCACCCAGCTACGCCGCCAAGCCGCCACCCGGCCCGGCGAACCTGTCACTGTCCGCCTCCACCCCGACGGCACCCACACCGTCACCACAGACCGCCCGAGGTAGTCCGGCTGGCTGGGTGAGGGTGCCGAGCTGATGTGGGCCGAGCGGTTCGACGCGGTGGCGGCCGAGAGAGACGGCCGCCACCGCCGACGCCGGGCTGCGGTTGCGCCGGGTTGTCGGACCGTTAGCTGCGGGTGCTCCACTGTTGGTTGGCGCCTCCGTGGCACGCCCACAGGTGCAGTTGCGTCCCGTTGGCGGTGCCGGCGCCGACGGCGTCCAGGCAGAGTCCCGACTGAGCGGAGGTGATGGTCCCGTTGCTGTTCATGTTCCACTGCTGGTTCGCGCCGCCGTGGCAGTCCCAGATGAGCACAGCGGTGCCGTTGCTCGTGCCCGCCCCGCTCGCGTCCAGGCACTTGTTGCCGTAGACGGTGAGGGTGCGGTTGGCGGTATAGGTCCAGCGCTGGTTGTTGTTGCCGTGGCAGTCCCACAGCTGCACCCGGGTGCCGTTGCTCGTGCTGGCGTTGGGGACGTCGACGCAGCGGTTCGACTGGCTGCCGGCGATCATCACGTTCGCCTGGCCGGGCGGCGGTGTGGTCGGCGGCGGGTTGCTTGGCGGCGGGCTGGTCGGCGGCGGGTTGGACCCGAACTGGGTGAAGAACCGCCACACCTCGGGCTTGACCCAGCTGCGCGCGCCACTTTCACAACCGGCGCAGCCGTCCACCGGGCCCTGCTGGTGGCCGCCGTCGAACGGAGCCCAGACCACCGGGTAGCCGGCCCGGCACGAGTAGGTGGTGATGATGTGGGTCAGGCTTCCCTGTGCGGGCTCGGGAGCGTTCTGCGCGGCGCAACCGTTGTTCCTGAGCCACCTGTCGCGCAGCGACCGGCCGTTTTGGATGTTGTCGTTGATTCCGTGAATTCCCATGTACGCCACAGGCTGGGTGCCGCCGCTGCAGCCGCTGATCTCTCCGGGGGCCGCGATGGCCGCGACCGCGCGGAACATGGTCGGCCGGGAGCACGCCAACGAGTAGCTCATCGCGCCGCCGTAGCTGAACCCGACCGAGAAGCGCTGCGTCGTGTCGACGCAGAGCGCGTTCTCGATCACGCGGATCATGTCGTCGGTGAAGGTCACGTCCTCGCCGTTGGTGTTGGCCCAGGCGTTGTTGATGCCCTGCGGGGCGACGAAGATCGTGGAGTTGTTCGACTGCGACAGCATGCCGTAGTAGGCCCAGGCGTAGCCGTCGGTTCCGCCTGAGGCGACGTCGTTGGCGGTGCCGCCCCACCAGTGGAACCCGAAGGCAAGCCGGTGCGGGTAGTTGTTGTCGTAGCTGTCGGGCAGTCGGAGGATGAAGCTGCGGTTCCTGCCGCCGCTGGAGATGGTGTGGGTGCCGCTGTTCAGCCCTGGTGCCTTGCCACAGCCGGCGGTGGTGGCCGCAGCCGCCGGTGTCACGTTCGTGACGACATACGCGCTGGCGGCGGCCAGGACCATAGCGGCCATGACCGTCCCTATCCAGCGGGCTGGGCGTTTGCGATGTAACACAGGTTTGTCTCCCTACAGTGGAGGCCGCCGTGGCGTCCACCCTCGGCAGGAGGGCGGCCGAAGCTGCGGCGGCAGGTCTCGACCGATCCGGTGCCCCTCGGCCTGCCAGCCTGGACGTAGGCCGGCAAAGATATCGATAGTTATGTTGGTATGACGTACGACGTCTGTCAATGCATGTGTGGTGCGTTGCCTGCGGTTGACGGTCCGGGCGGCCCGGAGTTAGCTGATCGGCGTGCAGCAACCGCAGGTCGGAGTGGCGGTCTTCGTGCTCAGCGAAGGTCGCTTCCTGATGGGCCGCCGCAAAGGTGCCCACGGGGCCGGCACCTGGTCCCTGCCCGGCGGCCACCTCGAACACGGGGAGAGCTTCGAGCAGACCGCGCGGCGGGAGGTCGAGGAGGAGACCGGCGTCAAGATCACCAACGTACGCTTCGGTGCGGTAACCAACGACGTCTTCGACGCCGCCCGGCACTACGTGACGATCTGGATGATCAGCGACCACCTACGGGGCAGTCCGCAGGTCCGCGAGCCGGACAAGTTCGTCGACCTCCGCTGGACCGCCCCGCCCACGATGCCTGACCCACTCTTCCTCTCGATGCGGAACCTGCTCGACCAACATGACCTGGACCAGTTGCTCACTGACTCACGCCCGTAGGCTGATTCCAGCGCAAACGACAGATCTCGCGTCGGATTAGAGCGGTACGTCTCCTGCCTCGTCCACGGTGGCCTGGCGAAGCAGTGCGCTGTTGGTGGTGCCGAGGAACGCGTACGACGTCGCGTCGAAGATCAGGGTCGTCCCATCGGCCATACCGACTCCCACCCCGTCACGGTTGGCAAGGTCCCGCACCTGCTGCTGGACGGTCACACCCGGCAGCGAGGCCAACGCGGCGAACAGGGCACTCCGCTGACCCGAGGTGAGATACCGACCGCCGACCAGCAGCTCACCGGCCCGTTGGAAGACGAGCGCATCGGCGACGCCGCCAACTGGGGCGGCAGCGGATCCCACCGGCGGCCCTGCTGCCGAGGACACGCCGGTTCGGAGCCAGTCGAGCACCGCCGCCGGGTTGTCCGGCATGCCGGCGTCGAAGCCCGGCTGCGGCGTACACGATCGGCCCGGCACCGCGTCGGCGGACGAAACGGCGGGGCATGCCGGCAGCACCAGGTCGTCGGACGTGGCCCCGTCCTGCCGGTACGGCCGGTCGCGGACCAGCCCGTCCCGGGTGCCGTCCACCGAGAGCCAGCTCTGCCGCAACACCCGAGGTCCCTGAACGGTGCCGAAGCCACCGTCCGGCTGCTGCACCTGGTTGATCGGGCTCGCCACCGTCTCGGTGAACACGAACTGCCCGGCTCGTGGGACGGGCAGGTCCGCCTCGTGCGCCACCAACGCGGCGGTACGCAGGATGTCGGCCGCCTCAGCCGTGACAGGTGGCGGTGCCGATCCGCCTGCCGGCCAGCCACCCCGTACCAGAGCGCCGACGGTGACCACGACGAGCAGCGCCGCCAACACCCCGCCAGCCAGGCCGAGGCTCCACCGCCGATCCTCGATGCCGTTGCCTGCCGAGCCGCTCCGGGCCGGGTCGGCGTCCAACGCGTCACGCATCCTGCGCCGGGCCCGGTTGAGTCGTGACCGGACGGTGCCGACCGGGATGTCCAGGGCTCGGGCGACCTCCTCGTAGCTCAGGTCTCCCCAGGCGACCAGCAGGAGCACGTCCCGCTCCTTGCGGCCGAGCCGGGCGAGCGCGGCGGCCAGCGGCCGGCGCCATGCCTGGGCCGACGCCGCGGCCGCCACCCGGTCCGCTAACGCCTCCTCGCCGCCGTCCGGCTTCACCCGCAGGTACGCCCGGTAGCGGGCGTTCTCGGTGCGGTGATGGCGGGCCAGCTCACGGTGCACGATCGCGAGCAGCCACGGAAACGCGTTCGGGTAGCCCGGGTCGTAGGTGTGCCGTGCCCGGAACGCGGCCACGAACGCGTCCGCGACGACGTCCTCGGCGATCTCCCGACCCACCCGCCGGTACGCGTAGCCGTACAGCTTCCCGGCATGCTTCTCGTAGACCTGCGCGAACCGGTCCGGGTCGTCGAGCGATGCGGCGATGATCGCGGCGTCATCGGTCAGCTGCGTCGCGACGCCCCTCACCCTCACCCGAAGTCCCGCGACGGCGGTACGCCCACGATGGTGTGCCCTTTCCGGTCTGCTTCCCCTCGGCAATGTCTATGCGCGAGCACCGGATCGGGTTCACTGCCGATCATCGCCGGGGCGGCCAGCCGATGGGGAATCGACCAGCGGCATAATCGCTCGGATGACCGATCAGGACCTTCTCGCCCGTGTCCGGGAGCTGCGGGAACGGGGCAGCTCACCCAAGCAGATCGCCAAGGCCCTCGGGATGGCGCCGTCGGCCGTCGCGCCGCTGGTCCGCCAGATCGCGGCGGCCCAGCAGGCACACACCGACCCGGCCGACCGGGCGCTGCTCGGCTGCTGGATCAACCCCGGCTGGAGCGTCGGCCTCGGCTTGGCCGAAGCGCCCGACGAGTGGGCGGCCGCCGACCCGCAGGCCGGTGTCGAAGTCGGCCCCAGTGGCCTGGTGCACGTGCTCGTCGCCCGCCAGGAGCGCGCCAGCCGGGCCACCGTCTGCGGCTTCCTGATCGACGTCTACTGCCTCGGGGTCAAGAACGCCATCGGCCCGCTGCCGATGAGCGTCGGCGCCATCGACGACTTCCGCCGCGAGTTCTTCGGCACCCTGGACGTGTCTCCGCTGGTCGCACCGCTGGAGTTGGCCCAGCATCTAGTGCACGGCGCGGTCGCGTACGCCCGGGGTCTGGGTTTCGAACCGCACCCGGACTTCGGCCCGACGGCCCCCTACCTCGGCGCACCGGCCACCCCCACGCCGATCCAATTCGGCCGCGACGGTAAACCGCTCTACATCTCCGGCCCGTACGACGACCCGCGCTCGGTGATGCGGACCCTGGAGTCGACGGTCGGTGCCGGCAACTTCGACGTCGTCACCCACGTGTGACGCTGCCAAAAGACGACCTCGTGTCACGGCCAGAGAGCCTAGGCCAGATGCGACGGCTGGTCGCCGATCACGTCAGCCGTCGGTGCCGCAGTCGGTGACCGGTTGCGTGGACTGGGCCGTGGCGACGATGGTCAGGTCGTGTTCGGCGAGTGCATCCGGCAGCCGTACCAGGCCGGCGCGCTGGCGCTCCCACAGGGCGATGCCGTCGTGGAAGCGGACCGCGTAGGTCAGCACCGCCCCGTCGCCCGGCGGACGGTGCCCGCCGGTGTACGGCGCGAAGGTGTCGGCGTCGCGCAGTGCCTGGTCGAGCAACGCCTGGTCGACCCGCGCCGCCATCGCCGGCTCGGTCAGGTCCACCTCGGTCATCGTGCACGGCGGCAGATCCGAGATCTGTACGCCGATCCGCCGCTGGTACGAGCCGCTGAACTCGCGCTCCTCCACGTCGATGACCTGCACCATCCGCAGGGTCACGTCCAGGGCGGGCACCGGGGAGCGGTTCTGGACGACGACGGTGCCCCGGTCACGCCGGGTGGCCCACCACGACACCCGCTCGGCGTACCGGCGCTCGAACCGGTCCAGCGCGAGGCCGTTGACCTGCTGCTGGTCGCGTAGTGCGCTGACCGCGATGATCAGCGCCACCGTGGAGACGACGGTGGCGGTGATCGCGGCGACCGCCTGGACCCAGCTGGCGACGGTGCTGGACCGCCCCGGCCGATCTGCGCCGTCGCCTCCGGCTGGGGCGGCCTCGGGCTGTCCCGCCGGGACGTACAGGCCGCTGCCGGACCGGTGCCAACCTGACAAATCCGCCACCCCGCCCTCGGCCTGCTGCGGCGACCACAGTGACCGCTACCTCGCCCATCATGTCGGCCGGCGGCAACCTGGCGTCATGGTGCGGTCACTGGCCGGCGACCTGCCTCTGGAGGCTGCCCGGCGGTGGCGTACCGGCGGGCCAGGGTGGCGAAGGCGGCGGCCAGCTCCGGCGGGCCGACGACCTCGATGCCGGCGTCGAACATGCCGACGGCGCTCGCCAGACCCACCCACGACCAGGAGCCCAGAGTCAGCCGGCAGCGGCGTGGACCGATCTCCTCGACGATGCCGCCGTAGGCGTACGGAGCCACCTCAGCGGCCGGCAGATCCAGGATCACCTGACCCCGGCAGGGCCAGTCACCGGAGCTCGTCGAGCCGTCGGAGCCGGCTGAGCCCGCCGAGCCGGTCGTACTGGTTGTGCCGTCCGCGCCCCGGAACCTGGCCGTGACGAACGCGGCGACGCTGTCCGCCGGCAGCTCGCGCGGGGTGAAGCGCGGCCCGGTCGGGGTGCGCGGGCTGATCCGGTCGGCCCGGAAGATCCGCCAGTCGTCGCGGTCGAGATCCCAGCCGACCAGGTACCAGCGTCCCCGCCAGGTGACCAGGTGGTGCGGCTCGACCCGCCGAGGGATGGGCGCTGACCGGTAGTCGAAGCGCAGCACTTCGCGGGCCCGTACGGCGTCGGTCACCGCCAGCAGCGTCGCGCTGTCGACCGGCTGCGCGGCGGCCGGCCCGAGGGCCGGCCCGGTCGTGACGGCCCCGATCGCCTCGATGGCCCCCACAGCGTCGATCCGGTGGCGCAGCCGCTGCGGCATGACCTGCCGGACGGTGTGCAGCGCCCGCGCCGCCGCCTCCCCGATGCCGGCACCGCTGACGGTGGCGGTCCGCAGCGCGATGGCGAGCGCGACCGCCTGCTCGTCGTCGAACAGCAGCGGCGGCAGCCGGGCACCGGCGTCCAGCCGGTAGCCGCCGGCCGGTCCCTTGACCGCCGTGATCGGGTAGCCGAGATCGCGCAGCCGGTCGACGTCGCGCCGGACGGTACGCGCGCTGACCGCCAGCCGCTCGGCGAGCAGCCCGCCCGGCCACTCGCGGCGGGCCTGCAGCAGCGACAGCAGCATCAACAGCCGTTCCGAGGTTTTCGGCATGTTTCTCATTCTGACCGCAGTAGCGGACACAACCTGGCCACTACCCCTGCGAATGTTGCCCCTGCGCCCGACACCCGTCGGGCCTGAACCACACAGCAAGAGGGGCCGACCTTGTCGATCACCACCACCACCCATCTCAACTTCCGCGGCGAGGCGCGCGCCGCGCTGGAGTTCTACCGGTCCGTCTTCGGCGGCGACCTGGTCGCCGTCACCTACGCCGACCTCGGCGCCGCCCAGGACGAATCCGAGGCCGACCAGGTGATCTGGGGCCAGGTCCGCGCCGACAACGGCTTCCACGTCATGGCGTACGACGTGCCCGGTCGACTGGCCTACTCGCCGGGCGAGAACGCCTACTTCGTCTCCGTACGCGGTGAAACGGTCGAGGAGGTCACCGGCTACTGGGACAAGCTCGCCGACGGGGCGACCGTGGTGGTCCCGCTCGGCCCGGCCGGCTGGGCACCCGCGTACGGAATGCTGCGGGACCGGTTCGGCGTCGTCTGGGTCGTCGACGTCGCTGCCCCGTACAACGGGTAGTCGGGAGCGCGACCGATGAC
Organism: Solwaraspora sp. WMMB762; assembly: GCF_049179115.1. Classification (NCBI taxonomy): domain Bacteria; kingdom Bacillati; phylum Actinomycetota; class Actinomycetes; order Micromonosporales; family Micromonosporaceae; genus Solwaraspora; species Solwaraspora sp. WMMB762. The sequence goes on along the minus strand of NZ_JBMHMD010000001.1, from coordinate 3,738,419 downwards.
GGTGCTGGACATCCGGGCGCTCAACCGCGCGACGCTGGCCCGGCAGTTGCTGCTCGACCGCGCCGACCTGCCGGCGTACGACGCCGTCGCCCATCTCGGCGGCCTGCAGGCGCAGGAGCCGCAGGAGCCGTTCGTCGGGCTGTGGAGCCGGCTGCGCGGCTTCGACCCGGCGACCCTGTCGGACCTGCTGCTGCGCCGCGCGGTGGTCCGGACCCATCTGATGCGCCGCACCGTCCATCTGCTGACCGCCGCCGATGCCGTGGCCTGGCGTCCCCGCCACGAGGCCATGCTGCGGCAACGAGTCCTCGCCGGCTACCGCAGCGAGCTCGCCGGGGTCGACCTCGACGCGCTCGCAGCGGTTGGCCGGGCGGTGCTGGCCGACGGCGAACCCCGGACGATGACCGGGCTGGCCCGCGCGCTGCCCGACGCGTGGCGGCGGCTGGAGCCGCGAGCGCTGGGGGAGGCGCTGGTCGCGGCGCTGATCCCGATGGCGCAGCTGCCGCCGCGCGGGCTGTGGCGTACCGCCGGCGGAGCCCGCTACCGGCCGCTGGCGGAGTGGGCGGGACTCGACCCCGACCAGCCAGCGACCGATGGAAGCGCCGCGCAGGACGGCGGCATCGACCTGGTGGGCCAGACGCTGGTACGGCGCTACCTGGCCGCGTACGGGCCGGCGGCCAGCGCCGACCTGCGTGCCTGGTGCGGGCTGGCCGGGCTGCCCGCCGCAGTGACCGCGATCCGCGACGAGTTGGTCGTCTTCCGCGACCAGCGCGGTCGGCAACTGCTCGACCTGCCGGACGCGCCGCGGCCCGACCCGGACACTCCCGCCCCGGTGCGGTTCCTGCCGGCGTTCGACAACGCGATCCTCGGCTACGGCGACCGCAGCCGGATCATCGACGACGCCCACCGGGGACTCTCCGTCGCGGGGGCACGCGTGGTGCTGGTCGACGGCCGGGTGGCCGCCACCTGGACCGTCGACGCCGGCACCGTCACGATCGCCCCGCTGCGCGACCTCAGCCGCGCCGACCGCGCCGCCGTGGCCGAGGAAGGAGAGCGCGTGGCGGCGTTCCTTTCCGACGGCGACAGCCACCGGGTACGCCTAACCGCCGGCTGAGGGCAGGCCGGTCAGCTCAGGTTTCGCCGCCGCCGATCCGGGCACACCCGCCGTGACGGGAGGGGTGACGACATGGGGCGACGAAGCGGCAGCGCCGACCAGGGCCGGGACCAGATCTCCGAGCGTGATCGCGGGCAGGCGTTCGTCGACGACCTGGAGCAGCGGTCGGCGTACCGCCAGGAGATCCTGGACGACGTCGTCGCGCCGCCGAACGACCCGGTCCGCGAGGTGAAGGAGCGCGACCTCGACGACCCGGCCGACGTGCCGATTCCGGCCGAGACGCTGCGCGACGGCGGCCCCACCCGCTCCGGTGGCGGGCTGACCACCACCGGCGGCACCGCCGGCCCGGCCAGCACCCGCCGCGCCACCGGCCCCGGTCGGGGCGAGGACCCTGGCCGGGGAAAGAAGGGTCGTGGCCGGGGCAAGGTGGCGCCGACGACGACCGGCGACGCCACCAGCGGCGGCATGGGTACGCCGGCCGGCGGCACGACCAGCGACGCCACCACCCGCGAGGTGTAGTCCGTCGCCGCCCGCGAGCATTACCGGGGGCACGGACCGCACGTGGCCCACATCATCTGCGGGGTGCCGCCACTCGGGGCAGGATGGGAAAGGTGACTGACGAGGGCATCAGCGACGGTGGGATCGGCGAGGACGGCGTCCGCGACGAGGGCTACCGGATCGAACGCGACACGATGGGCGAGGTACGGGTCCCCGCCGACGCGCTGTGGCGGGCGCAGACCCAGCGCGCGGTGCACAACTTCCCGGTCTCCGGCCGTACGCTCGAATCCGCCCAGATCCGCGCGCTCGCCCAGATCAAAGGGGCCGCCGCGCAGGTCAACGCGGACCTCGGGGTGATCCCGGCCGGCATCGCCGAGGCGATCGTCACCGCCGCCGCGCACGTCGCCTCCGGCGGCTACGACGACCAGTTCCCGGTGGACGTGTTCCAGACCGGCTCCGGCACCTCGTCGAACATGAACACCAACGAGGTGCTGGCCACCCTCGCCGCCCGTGAACTGGACCGGCCGGTGCACCCCAACGATCATGTCAACGCCTCGCAGTCGAGCAACGACGTCTTCCCGACCTCGATCCACCTGGCCGCCTCGCACCAGGTGGTGCACGAGCTGATCCCGGCCCTGGACGAGCTGGCGACCGCGCTGGAAGGCAAGGGCGACGAGTTCGCCACCGTGGTCAAGGCCGGCCGTACCCACCTGATGGACGCCACCCCGGTCACCCTCGGCCAGGAGTTCTCCGGCTACGCCGCGCAGGTCCGCTACGGCCAGGAGCGGCTGCGCTCGATCCTGCCCCGGCTGGCCGAGCTGCCGCTGGGCGGCACCGCCGTCGGCACCGGGGTGAACACCCCGCCCGGCTTCGCCGCCGCCGTGATCGCCAAGCTGGCCGACGCGACCGGGCTGCCGTTGACCGAGGCCCGCAACCACTTCGAGGCCCAGGGCGCCCGCGACGCCCTGGTGGAGACGTCCGGGCAGCTGCGCACCATCGCCGTCGGCCTCTACAAGATCGCCAACGACATCCGGTGGATGGGTTCCGGCCCGCGCGCCGGCCTCGGCGAGCTGCGCATCCCCGACCTGCAACCCGGGTCGTCGATCATGCCGGGCAAGGTCAACCCGGTGGTCTGCGAGTCGGTACGCCAGGTCTGCGCCCAGGTGATCGGCAACGACGCGACGATCGCGTTCGCCGGCAGCCAGGGCGACTTCGAGCTGAACGTGATGCTGCCGGTGATGGGCAGCAACCTGCTCGAAGCGGTCCGACTGCTGGCCGCCGCCAGCCGGCTGCTCGCCCAGCGCTGCGTCGCCGACCTCGCCGCCGACCCGGAGACTTGTCTGGCGTACGCCGAAGGGTCGCCGTCGATCGTCACCCCGCTGAACCGCCACCTCGGCTACGACGAGGCCGCCTCGATCGCCAAGCAGGCGCTCGCCGAGAACAAGTCGATCCGCGCGGTGGTGCTGGAACGCGGCCACGTCGACGCCGGCCGGCTGACCGCCGCCGAACTGGACGCGGCGCTGGACGTTCTGCGGATGACCCGGCCCAGCTGAGCCGACATACCCTGGTGGGGTGATTACCACCGTGGTGTTCGACGCCGACGAAACCCTCGTCGACCTGCGGCCTGCGGTCACCGGCGCGTTGCAGACCGTCCTCACCGAGCTGCGCCGTCTGACCCCGCGTGCCGCCGAGCTGACCCTCGGCGACATGGCCGACGACTGGGCCGCCGCGTTCGCCGCCGACCCGTCCGCACCGGTGATGCAGATCCGCCGGAGCGCGCTGGCCCGCTCGCTGGACCGGGTCGGCATGCCCGAGCAGCTGGACCGGATCACCGGGATCTTCTTCGAGCGACGGTTCGCGCTCAGCCGGCCGTACGCCGACACGCTGCCCGCCCTGGACCGGCTGCGCCGCCGGTACGCCGTCGGCCTGGCCACCAACGGCAACAGCCGCGCCGACCGGTGCGGGCTGCGCGGCCAGTTCGCCTTCGAGGTGTACGCGCACGTCGACGGCCTGCCGAAAAAGCCGGACCAGCGGTTCTACGACGCCGTACTGACCGCCGCCGGGGTCTCCGCCGCCGACCGGGTGGTCTACGTCGGCGACTCGATCCCGCACGATGTGGTCGGCCCGCAGACGGCCGGGCTGCGGGCCGTCTGGCTGAACCGGCGCGGCGAGTCGTGCCCGGCCGAGGTGTGCCCGGACGCGCAGATCACCAGCCTGGCGCAGCTGCCCGAGGCCCTCGCTGACCTGTTCTGAACCCGACTGTTCTGAACCCGACTGTTCTGAACCCGACTGCGCTGCTTCACAGCAAAGCTGTCACAGCTCGCCGGCGAGCAGCCGGGACACCGCCTCGGCGGTCGCCTGCACCTGCGCACTTATCGCCGACACGTCCAGGGTGCCCATCGCCACCACCCCGACGCTGGCCTCCAGGCCGGGCACGCCGAGCACCGGGGCGGCGATCCCGTACGCGCCGGGCTGCAGCTCGCCGCTGCTGGTGACCGGTCCGGGCGTACCGTCGCGGCCGGCCAGGATCGCCCGGCCGGCGGCGCCGCGACCGACCGGATGCCGCGACCCGGCCCGGTACGCCACGTGGAACGCCGTCCAGCTCGGCTCGACGACGGTCAGCGCCACCGCCTCCGCGCCATCGGCGACGGTCAGGTGGGCGGTGGCGCCGGAGGACTCGGCGAGCCGGCGCAGCGCCGGCAGCGCGGCATCGGCCAGCAGCGGCTGTGCCCGCCGGGCCAGCTGCAGCAGCCCGGCACCGAGCCGCAACCGGCCGGCGGTGTCGCGGCGCAGCATGCCGTGCGCGGCCAGGGTGGTGGCCAGCCGGTAGACGGCGGCCCGACCGATACCGAGCGCCCCGGCGGCCTCGGTGACGGTGATCCCGCCGGTCGCCTCGGCTACCAGGCCCAGCAAACGCAGCCCCCGGTCCAGGGTCTGCGCAGTCTCCGCCCCTCGCGCGTGCACACCGACAGAGTACGGACGGGTGCCAGTCGGTACCCTCGTAGCGTGACGCTCCGCTTGTACGACACCGCGACCCGGTCCGTGCGGGACTTCGTGCCCCGCCAGCCCGGCGAGGTGAGCGTCTACCTGTGTGGCGTCACCGTCCAGTCCGCCCCGCACATCGGTCACCTTCGCTCCGGCGTCAACTATGACGTGCTCCGCCGCTGGCTGACCCACCTGGGGCTGCGGGTCACCTTCATCCGCAACATCACCGACGTCGACGACAAGGTGCTGGACAAGGCGGCCGCCGCCGGTCAGCCGTTCTGGTCGATCGCGTACGCCAACGAGTTGGTGCTCGCCGCCACGTACCGCAGCCTGAACGTGCTGCCGCCGACGTACGAGCCGCGCGCCACCGGGCACATCCCGGAGATGCACCAGCTGATCGAGCGGCTGATCGAGCGCGGCCACGCCTACCCGGCCGCCGACGGCAGCGGCGACGTCTACTTTGACGTCGCCTCGTACGCCGACTACGGCGCGCTGTCCGGCCAGCGCCTGGACGCGATGCAGCCGGCCGGCGACGGCGCCGAGCGGGCCAAACGCGACCCGCGTGACTTCGCACTGTGGAAGGGCGTCAAGCCGGACGAGCCCGCCGACGCGGCCTGGCGCTCGCCGTGGGGTCCGGGCCGGCCCGGCTGGCACATCGAGTGCTCGGCGATGTGCTGGCGCTACCTCGGCCCCGAGTTCGACATCCACGGCGGCGGGCTGGATCTGACCTTCCCGCACCACGAGAACGAGGTCGCCCAGTCCAAGGCGGCCGGGCTGCCGTTCGCCCGCTACTGGGTACACCACGGGCTACTCAACCTGGGCGCGGCGAAGATGAGCAAGTCGCTGGGCAACGTCATCGACCTCGACCACATCGCCCGGCTCGGGGTGCGCCCCGCCGAGCTGCGCTACTACCTGACCGCGGCGCACTACCGGTCCCGCATCGACTACTCAGACGACGCCCTACGGGAGAGCGCCACCGCGTACCGGCGGATCGAGGGTTTCGTCCGGCGGGCGGCGGAGCAGGTCGGCGCGAGCCCGACGCCGGACGCGGCCACCCAGGTGCCGGCGGCGTTCGCGGCGGCGATGGACGACGACCTGAACACGTCGGCCGCTTTCGCCGTGCTGCACGACGAGGTCCGCGAGGGCAACAACCTGCTGACCGGGGCCGGGGTGAGTGCCGCCGCGAGCGACGCCGACGCCGACGCCGACCGGGCGCTGCGGGCCAGCCTGGGCCGGGTCCGCGCGATGCTCGGCGTGCTCGGCCTCGACCCGCTCGACCCGGCGTGGGGCGACGTCGCCCCGCGCGACGAGCTGCGCGGCGCGGTCGACGCACTGATCGCCCTCGCCCTCGACCAGCGGGCGCAGGCCCGTGCCCGGCGCGACTGGGCCGCCGCCGACGCGGTGCGTGACCAGCTCAAGCAGGCCGGCGTCACGGTCGAGGACACCCCGCACGGCCCCCGTTGGACCATTGGAGAGCAGACCTGATGCCCGGCAACTCGCAACGACGTGGCCGGCGGGTCACCCCCAAGAAGGGTGCCGCCGGCGGCACCGGCGGCAAGAACCGGTCCGGCCTGGCCGGCAAGGGCCGCACCCTGCCGGCCGACGAACGGCCGTGGCACAAGGGCTACTCCGGCACCGAGAAGCTGCCGAACAAGACCGCCTGGAAGCAGGAGAAGGAACGTCGGGCGGCGGCCGCCGAGGGGCGCGCGCCGAAGATCGGCGTACCCGGGACGAAGGACACCACCTGGGGCGGCGGTGGCCGCAGCCGGGGCGGTCCGGCCACCGGCCGGTTGGCCCGGGGCGGTGCCCGGTCCGGGCCGCGGGTCTCCCCGGGCCGCAAGGCGCACCCGCCGAAGGACGCCCCGGAGCTGCTGGTCGGCCGCAACCCGGTGGTCGAGGCGCTGCGGGCCAACGTGCCGGCGACCGCGCTCTACGTCGCCCAGGGCATCGACGTCGACGACCGGGTCACCGAGCTGGTCCGGACCGCCGGTGACCGGGGCATCGCGATCCTGGAGATCAGCCGGGCCGAGCTGGACCGGATGACCGGCGGCGTGCTGCACCAGGGCGTCGGGCTGCAGGTGCCGGCGTACGCGTACGAGCCGTTCGAGGACCTGCTGGCCGCCGCCGCCGAGCAGCCGGAGCCGCTGCTGGTCGCCCTGGACGGGGTGACCGACCCGCGCAACCTCGGCGCGGTGGTGCGCTCGGCGGCCGCGTTCGGTGCACACGGCGTGTTCGTGCCGGAGCGGCGGGCCGCCGGGATGACCGCCACCGCGTGGCGGACCAGCGCCGGTGCCGCCGCCCGGACCCCGGTCAGCCAGGTGGTCAACATGACCCGAGCGGTGAAGAAGTGCCAGGCCGAGGGGTTCACCGTGGTCGGCCTGGACGCCGACGGTGAGACCGACCTGTACGACCTGGAGGCCGCCGTTGGTCCGCTGGTCGTGGTGGTCGGTTCCGAGGGTCGCGGGCTGTCCCGGCTCGTCGGCGAGACCTGCGACCTGCGGGTACGCATCCCGATGCACTCCGACGTCGAGTCGCTCAACGCCAGCGTGGCCGCCGCGGTCACCCTCGCCGAGGTCGCCCGCCGCCGCCTGGTCGGCTGACCGGCCGATCGCTGATCAGCGGGTCAGTCACCCGTAGCATGCCCGGGGTCGGTGTCGGTCGGTTCGGGGTGCGGCGGAGGAACAGCTGATGACAGGGCAGGACGAGGGCTTCGCCCTCGGTGTCGACCTGGGCACCTCCAACACGGTCGCGGTGCTGCGCTGGCCGGACGGGCGGAGCCGGCCGCTGCTCTTCGACGGCGTACCGGTCCTGCCGTCCGGGGTGTTCCTCGGCGACCGGCTGCACGTCGGCCGGGACGCGCAGCGGCTCGCCCAGGCCGACCCGGCCCGGTTCGAGCCGAACCCGAAACGCCGGGTCGACGAGCCGACGGTGCTGCTCGGCGACCGGGAGGTGCCCACCGCGGACCTGCTGGCAGCCGTGCTCGCTGCGGTGGCCCGGTCGGCGGTGGAGGCGGTCGGCTTCCTGCCGCCGGCGGCGCTGACCTACCCGGCCGGCTGGGGTGCCCGCCGCCGGGAGGTCCTGGCGCACGCGGTGGCCCGCGCCGGTTGGCCGCCGGTGACCTCCGGCGGGCCACCCACCGCAGGCCGCCTGCCGGTCGGATCCCCCGCTGCCGGGCCCGGGACCCGGCTGGTGCCGGAGCCGGTCGCGGCGGCCCGCTACTTCGCCGACGTGCTGCGCCGGCCGGTGCCGGTCGGGCAGGCCATCGCCGTGTTCGACTTCGGCGGCGGCACCCTCGACATCGCCGTGGTACGCAACGACGGCGTCGACCCGCACGGGCGGGCCCGGTTCGCGGTGGTCGGCTCCGGTGGGCTCACCGAGCTCGGCGGTCTCGACCTGGACGCGGCACTGGTCGAGCAGCTCAGCGGAGTGCTCGACCCGCAGGTACGGCAGCAGCTGGCCGCTCCGGCCACCCCGGCGCAGTGGCGCAACCGTCGACAGTTCTGGGACGACGTACGCGGGGCGAAGGAAATGCTGTCCCGGGCGTCGTCGGCACCGGTCGCCGTGCCCGGCGTGGACCGGGCGGTGCACCTGACCCGCGACGAGTTGGAGCAGGTGGCCGGCCCGCTGATCCGTCGTGGTGTGCGGGAGACGGCCCGGGTGATCGCGGCCTGCGGGCTCGGTGTCGACCAGCTCGCCGGACTGTTCCTGGTGGGCGGCTCGTCGCGGGTGCCGCTGGTGGCCCGGCTGCTGCACAGCGAGCTGGGCGTGGCACCGACCGTGCTGGAGCAGCCGGAGCTGCCGGTCGCCGAAGGCGCGTTGGCCGACCTGCCCGCGCCGGCATGCGGTCCGGCCGCGTCACCCGTACCGCCGGTTGCACCCGCACCATCCCCGGTCTCACCCGCACCGTCCCCGGTCCCGCCGGTGCCGGCCGCGCCGGCATCGGTCCCGCCGGCCCAGGGTCCGCCGCCCCCGGTCCAGCCGACGTCGACGCCGACGCCCGGCCCGGCGCGTCGGCGTCGACGTCGGCGTCGGCGGCTGCCGTGGCTGGTCGGCGGCGCCGCCCTGGCCGTGGTCGCGGTGACCGTCGCCAGCGTCGTCTACCTGCTGAGGGATCCGGCCCGGCCGATCGAGTTCCGGGCGTTCAACCAGGTCGGCAAGGCGATCACGGTGCCCGAGGACGCGGACGCCGACTTCACCCAACTGGTCGACGGCCAGGCGTACGGCGGCTACGTCCGCGACGACGGCCGGCTCGGCGTCGTCGCCGTCGACCCGGCGACCGGCGACGAGCGGTGGGACGGGGCGACGACCGTGCGCGCCGACCGGTGGTTCGGCCTGCGGGCCACCCCGGACGCGGTGATCGCCGTCGCCGACGCCTACAGCAGCGCCACCCGGCCGGTCGCGGTGCTCGACCCGACCGACGGCCGGCAGCTGTGGGATTTCGAGATCCTCGGCAAGGACCAGTTGTTCGTCTTCGACGACGTCCTCGTCTGGTCCGACGTGGAAGGTGCCCGGCTGGTCGGGCTGGACCTGCGGGACGGCACCGAACGCTGGGCGCACGGCAACCCGGCCGACCAGTACGACGCCACCGACACCGCGGTGTATCCGGCGGTGAGCGCCGCCGACCTGACCGGCCCGGCCGGCTTCGACGGTGTCCCCACCGAGCCCGACCTGGCCGACGATCGGCGGATCGTGCAGCTCACCTCGACCCGGCACGCCCGGGTGTTCGACGCGGGTAGCGGTGAACTGCTCGGCGAACGGTCCAACGTGGCCGCGCCGACCGACCCGGCGCTGGTTTACGCGGGCCGGCTGGTGATCGCGCCGTCGGACAGCAGCGGGTACCGGCTGGCGTCGTACGACCTGTCGACGACCGGCGAGTCGGTCAATCTTTACACTCCGGCCGACGACCAGCGGCGGCTGCAGAGCCTGACCCCGTGCGGCGGCACCCGGATCTGTCTGCTGGAGTCGACCGGCTTCGGCTCCGACACCAACGAGCTGGTGCTGATCGACCTGGCCGAGGGCGGCGAGCAGTGGCGGGTGCCGGCCGCCGACTTCGAGGCGGTCGTGCCGGTGGGTGAGCAGATTCTGCTACGCCGTACGTCGGGTGGCTACCTGTCACTGCTGCTCGACCCCGACGGCGAGGAGCTGCTGAGCCGCGACGGGGTGGCGGTCCGGATCGACCGGGCCAACCTGCTGTGGTTTTTCGACAACCCGGGCAGCTACCCGGAGGACGCCAGCGTGGCCGGCGTACCGGCCGCCGTCCCGGCCGATCTGCTCGAACTCGGCGTGCTGCAGGGTGTGCGTACCGTGGCCTGCTCGTGGGACCGCGCGGTGATCTTCTGCCCGACCGCCGACGGTTTCGTCACGCACCGGTTCGTCGCCGGTTGAACCGGCGTAGCACGGTGTGCAGGGCGAACAGGGTGTAGCCGAGCAGGATCGGCGCGAGGATCGGCATGACCAGTACGGTCAGTACGGCGGCGAGTCCGACCACCCCGGCGGCGGCCAGGATCGCCAGTGGCCGTTGCTCGACCAGACGCCAGGTGCGGCGTACCGCCGCTCGCCAGCCGCCGCCGGCTCGGCCGACCTCGACCACGACGAGGCCGGCGAAGCCGGCCACCAGCGCGGCCAGCAGCCCGGTGCCGACCAGCATGACCGTGCCGCCGGGCACCACCCCGGCCGAGATCAGCACCGCGTTGCCGCCGAGCAGCAGCGTGCCGACCACGGCGACCAGGGTGGCGACGGCCCCGGGTGCCAGCACACGCCAGAAGTGGCCGGCCATGTCCCGCAGACCCGGCCAGTGGCCGTCGACCGTCCACCGGTGGATCGCGGCGCTGGCGGTGGCCAGCGCCGCGCCGGCGGTCAGTACGGCCGCCGACGCGAGCGCGGTGACGATGCCGAGCAGCGCCAGGTCGGTGGCGGCCCGCAGCGTGTCGCGCCAGTCGGCGCGGGCCGGTGCCGGACTGTCCGGCCAGTCTGCGGGAGCCATTGACGTCACCCCTTGAGGCCGCTGGTGTTGATGCCCTGTACCAACATCTTCTGGAACGCCAGGAAGAAGAGGAAGACCGGCAGCAGCGAAAGCACCGACATGGCGAACATCGGGCCGAGCGAGGTCTGCCCGGTGGAGTCGATGAACAGCCGCAGCCCGATCGGCACCGTGTAGCTCTCCACGCTCGGCAGGTAGATCAGCTGGGTCAGGAAGTCGTTCCAGGTCCAGATGAACGAGAAGATCGCGGTGGTGACCAGTGCCGGGCGGGCCAGCGGCACGATCACGTACCGGAAGACACCGAACGGCGAACACCCGTCGATCTTGGCCGCGTCGTCCAGCTCACGGGGGATGCCCCGCATGAACTGCACCATCAGGAAGACGAAGAACGCCTCGGTGGCCAGCAGCTTCGGCACGATCAACGGCAGCGGGGTGTCGATCCAGCCGAACGAGTTGAACATGATGTACTGCGGCACGATCAGCACGTGGCTGGGCAGCAGCAGCGTACCGATCATGATCGCGAACCAGAACCTGCGGGCCCGGAACCGCAGCCGGGCGAACGCGTACGCGGCCAGCAGGCAGGAGACGGCGTTGGCGACCACGGTCGCCATCGAGATCACCGTGCTGTTCCAGAAGAACCGGCCGAACGAGATGTTGCTCAGGTAGTTCCAGCCGTCCGGGTAGTTCGCCCAGGTCGGGTCCTGCGGGATCACCGACAGGTTGCTGGCCACCTCGGTCGGTGACTTCAGCGACGAGCCCAGCACCCAGATCAGCGGGTAGAGGACCACGACCAGGATGGCGACCAGTACCGCCACCCGGGCGACGCCCCGGGCGGTGCCGCCGGCGGCCCGGCGGCGCGCGGCGCTGCCGCCGTCCGCTGTCGACATCTGAGCAGCTTCGGTAGCCATCAGTCGTTGTCTCCGTCCGAGTAGTGCACCCAGAACCGACCGGTGCTGAAGAACAGCACCGTGATCAGGCCGATCGCGATCAGGAAGACCCAGGCCAGCGCGGACGCGTATCCCATCTGGAACTCGGTGAAGCCCTTGGTGTAGAGGTACAGCGTGTAGAGCATGGTCGAGTCGACCGGGCCGCCGGTGCCGTTGCTGATCACGAACGCGGCGGTGAAGCCCTGGAACCCGTTGATCGTCTCCAGCACGAGGTTGAAGAAGATCACCGGGGAGAGCATCGGCAGGGTCACGTTGAAGAACTGCCGAATCTTGCCGGCGCCGTCGACCGAGGCCGCCTCGTACAGCTCGGTCGGCACCTGCTTGAGCCCGGCCAGGAAGATCACCATCGGCGCGCCGAACTGCCAGATGGCCAGCACCATCAGGGTCTCCAACGCCCAGTCCGGGTCGTTGACCCACGGTTGTCCGGTGATGCCGAACAGCCCGAGGAAGTCGTTGAACGCGCCGTCGCCGCTGAACATCGCCCGCCAGATCAACGCCAGCGCGACGCTGCCGCCGAGCAGCGACGGCAGGTAGAACAGGCTGCGGAACAGCCCCACCCCGCGGGTCTCGCGGTTGAGTAGCAGCGCGACGCCGAGGGCGGCGGCCAGCTTCAGCGGTACGGCGACGAACGCGAAGATCAGCGTGACCTGCACCGAGTGGCGGAACGTCTGGTCGTTGACGAACAGGTCCCAGTAGTTCTCGAAGCCGACCCACTCGACGAACTCCCAGGACGACAGGATGTCGTAGTTGGTGAAGCTGAGGTAGAGCGAGAACAGCATGGGGAAGGCGGTGATCGCCATCAGCCCCAGCAGCCACGGGGAGAGGAAGACGTACCCGGCCAACCCTTCGCCGTGCCGCCGGCTGCCGCCCTTGGCGCTGCCCCGCCGCCCGCTCGTGCTCGACGGGGGGGCAGTGGTGGTGCTCGTGGCCGGGACGGATTTCGTGGTCAGGGCCACGATCTGGCTCCTTTCTCGGATCACGGGTCGTGGTGCCCACGGCCCGGACCACGGGTCGTGGTGCCCACGGCGGATGCCGTGGGCACCACGACCGCGCAACGTCCGGCCCGGACTACTCGAGGGTGGCTTCGGCCTGGCGGAAGAACTCGGCGGCGGCGTCGGCCGGGCTGGCCTGGCCGTAGGTGACGCTCTCGGCGACCGTGGTCAGGGTGGACCGCAGCGGCCCGTGACCCTGTGGCGGCGGTGCCGGCGCCGGGCCCATCTGCGGGATCAGCGCGTTCTCGAACTCGACCGTGGCGGTCATGTACGGGTCATCGAGACCCGCCTGGACCGTCTCCCGGTTGTCGATGTTGGACGGCAGGCCCCGGTCGACGCCGAGGATCTGCGCCGCCTCCGGGTCGTTGGCCAGGAAGTCGATGACGTCGGCGACGACCTCCGGGTGCTCGGTGGAGCGCGACCCGGCCCAGTACAGCGACGCCCGCGCCCACTGGCCCTTCGGGTCACCGGGGTAGGCGACCATGCCGAGTTCGCTCTCGGTCGACTTGCCCAGCTCGGAGAGCTGGTTGGACCACATGAACGAGGTGGCGCCCTTGCCGGTCACCACCAGCTGGTCGGAGACGCCGCCGCCGACCGCCTCGTGCACCACGTCGGCCGGCGGGGTGGCTCCGGCCTCCCGGGCGTCCAGCCAGAACTGGAACCACTCGGTGAGGTCGGCCTCGGTGAAGGCGAGCTGCGGCCCGTCGTAGAACTCCTTGCCCTGCGAGCGCAGCCACAGCCAGAGGGCCTTGTAGTCGGAGCTGGGGTCCATCGCGCCCCAGTAGTCGCCGCCGGCCGCCTCGGTCACCTGGGCGCCCCAGGCGATGAACTCGTCGTACGTCCAGCCGGTCTCCGGCTCCGGCAGGCCGAGCTCGGTGATCTTCGTCTTGTCGTAGACCAGGGCCGGGGTGTTCTCGCCGGCGGCGACCGCGACCTGCTTGCCGTCGATCTGCCCGTACTGGGTCAGGCTCTCCGGGTGGTTGCTCAGGTCGATGTCACCGGACTCCACGAACGGGGTGAGATCCAGGGTGACATTGCGGCCGGCGTACTCGGCCAGGCCGTTGTCGTCGATCTGGAAGATGTCCGGGGCGTTACCGCCGGCCGAGATGGTCGCCAGCTTGTCGTAGTAGCCGGTGAACGCCTGCCAGGTCGGGTTGATGGTGACGTTCGGGTTCTTCTCCTCGTACAGGTCGAGGGCCTGCTCGGTGAGCTCGGCGCGGGACTCGCCGCCCCACCAGAAGAACTCGATGGTGACCGGCGCGTCCGGGTCGCTCGACGCGGCGTCGCCGCAGGCGGCGACGCCGAGGACCAGCGGCACGACGGCGGTGGCGGCGACGCCGCGCAGCAGGCGGCGCCGGCCGAAGGGGGTACGGTGAGCACGCGTGGCAGGCGTGTTCGCCGTCGGTGATGTTGCGGGGTGCATTGCGCTCACTCCTTGGGGTTAGGAGGCGACATCGGCCGGCGCGGCGGCAGCCGCGTCGCCCGGGTCCGCATGGCTGTGCGGTCCCGGGCCCGTCGAGTCGCGGATGACCAACTCGGTCTGGAGCGTTACCTGGGCGGTGGTGCGACGGTCGTCGCCATGCTGGAGCAGCATGTCGACGGCCGCCCGACCGGCGGCCGCGTTCGGTGTGGCCACCGTCGTCAGTTTGGGTCGGGTGAGCCGGCTCAGCGCGATGTCGTCGATGCCGACCACGCTGATGTCCCGGGGCACCGCGACCCCGTGTGCGTCGAGCCCTTCGATCAGGCCGATCGCCATCAGGTCGTTGTAGGCGAGCACGGCGGTCACCTCCGCCCGGCGGACCTGTTCCGCCGCGGCGATGCCGCCGCCCTCGGTGGGCGGGTTGGGGCCGATCACGGTCAACGTGACGTCCGCCGAGCGGGCCGCCGAGGTGGCGGTGCGCCGGATCTCCCGGTTGGTCCACGACCCGCGCGGGCCGCCGAGCAGCGCGATCTGCCGGTGGCCGAGGCCGATCAGGTGTTCGACGGCGAGTCGGGCACCCTGGCCGACGTCGATCACCACGTTCGGCAGGCCGGTCACCTGCCGGTTGATCACCACCAGCGGTACGTCCCGGCTGAGCTGTTCGATCAGGCTGTTGCTCATCCGGGGGCTGCACAGCAGCACCCCGTCGACCTGCTTGGCGAGGGCGTGGACCAGTTCCTCCTCGACTGCCGGGTCCTCGTTCGTGTCGGTCACGAAGATGTGGTAGTCGCGGTGCCGGGCCTGGCTCTCCGCCGCCTTGATCAGGGGCGGGAAGAACGGGTTGGCGATGTCGGCGACGATCAGGCCGATGTTGTGGGTCCGGCCGGTGATCAGCGCGCGGGCCGCCCGGTTGGGGCGGTAGCCGAGGTGTTCCGCGCAGGCCAGCACCCGGCTGCGGGTCTCCGGGTTGACCAGGTGCGGTGCCGAGAACGTGCGGGACACGGTGGAGATGTGCACTCCGCAGGCCCGTGCGACGTCTCGAATGGTGGCTGGCACGCGTCGTCCTTCATCGATGTGGTCGCCGTCCGGAACGGGCGGCGACCGGTGTGGCTGGGGTCACGTTGGTTCGCCAATTAATGCAAACGGTTGCTCAGGTGTCAACGGTCTTCGATTGCGGATTTGTTGCGGCCGTGGTCATCCCGGGTGATCGAACCCTCGCATTCGTCATCAAAACGGGCAGGATGGTTTCGGGGCATTGACGAAGGTGTCCGTCTCGTGGCAACTTCTGCTGCAAACCTTTGCAGCCAACCCGGAGGCGGAGCAGGATGTCCCCAGAACCCCATCGGCGGCTGCGTTACGCGCTCGTCGGCACCGGCGCCCGCGCCGAGATGTTCGTCCGGTCCCTGGTCCTCGACTACCGGGACAGCGCCGAACTCGTCGCCTTCGCCGACAGCAACCAGGCCCGGATGGACGCGCACAACGCCTGGCTGGAGGAGCTTGGCCGCGACGCCGTGCCCACCTACCCGGCCAGCGACTTCGTCACCATGCTGAGCAAGGAACGGGCGGACGTCGTCCTGGTCACCACCGTCGACCGGGTGCACGACGAGTACATCGTCGCCGCCCTGGACGCCGGCTGCGACGTGATCACCGAGAAGCCGATGACCGTCGACGTGCCGCGCTGCCAGCGGATCCTTGACGCGGTGGCACGGACCGGGCGCACCGTACGGGTCGCCTTCAACTACCGGTACAACCCGCTGCACGAACGGGTCCGCCAGGTGCTCGCCGACGGCGAGATCGGCGAAATCGGCTCGGTGCACTTCGAGTGGCTGCTCGACGTGCGCCACGGCGCCGACTACTTCCGCCGCTGGCACCGCGACAAGGCCAACTCCGGTGGGCTGATGGTGCACAAGGCCAGCCACCACTTCGACCTGGTCAACTGGTGGCTGGACGCGGTCCCGGTGCAGGTCTACGCGGCCGGCCGGCTGTTCTTCTACGGCGAGCCCGGCCGCCGGCACGGCTACGCCCGCGACTACGACCGGGCACACGGCGAGGTCGCCGCCGCCGGTGACCCGTTCGCCCTGCAACTGGCCGCCCACCCCCGGCTGCGGGCGCTCTACCTGGAGGCCGAGGCCGAGGACGGCTACCACCGCGACCAGAACGTCTTCGCCCCCGGCGTGACCATCGAGGACGACATGTCGGTGCTGGCCAGCTACTCCACCGGGGCCACGATGACGTACCACCTCACCGCGTACGCCCCGTGGGAGGGCTACCGGGTGATGTTCAATGGCAGTCGGGGTCGGCTCGAGCTGGAGGTGGTGGAGAGCGACTTCGTCAGCCCGTACGCCGCCGGCGAACTCAAGGGCGCCGCGCTGCACGGCGTCCAGGCCGCGGTCGAGGAGGGCTGGGCCAAGCTGACCGTCCGGCCGTTCTGGGAGCAGCCCCGGCAGGTGCCCGTCGCCGGCTACACCCGGTCCGGGCATGGCGGCGCGGACGCCAAGATGACCGCGGTGCTGTTCGGCGGCGAGACCGACCCGATGGGCCGGGCCGCCACCGCCCGCGACGGTGCGCTCGCGCTGCTCACCGGGCTGGCCGCGAACCGGTCCTTCGAGACCGGTCAGCCGGTCCGGGTGGCCGACCTGCTCACCGTCGACTGACGTACCGATCCAGACCCGCGACCCGACCCCGTACCCGCGAGGAGCCTGCTTCCGTGTCCTCCCAACCCGACCGGGCCGACCAGCTGTTTCCGGCCGAACCCACCCAGCGGGCGATCGCCCGCGAACTGTACGCGCACGCCCGGGACCTGCCGGTCATCTCGCCGCACGGCCACGTCGACCCGGCGCTGCTGGCCGACGACGAGCCGTTCCCGGACCCGGCGCGGCTGCTCGTCGTACCGGACCACTACGTGACCCGGATGCTGCTCAGCCAGGGCATCCCGCCCGGCGATCTCGGCGTACCCGTGCGTGCCGGGGTCCGGCCCCGGCCGCCGGCCGGCGACGGCGACTACGCCACCGAGACCGACGGCCGGGCCATCTGGCGCAAGCTGGCCGCCAACTGGCACCTGTTCCGGGGCACCCCGTCGCGGCTGTGGCTGGAGAAGACCTTCGCCGAGGTGTTCGAGGTGGACGCCGCCCTCGGCCCGGACACCGCCGACGACGTCTACGACGCGATCGCGGCGAAGCTGGCCGAACCGGCGTACCGGCCCCGGGCCCTGTTCGAGCGGTTCAACATCGAGGTGCTGGCCACCACCGAGTCGCCGCTGGACGACCTGGCCCGGCACGCCAAGCTCGCCGCCGACGGCTGGGGCGGGCCCGGCGGGCGGGTGATCACCACGTTTCGGCCGGACAACGTGGTCGACTTCGAGTTCGACGGCTGGGTGGACAACGTCGCCGCTCTCGGGGTGATCACCGGTGCCGACACCGGCACGTACGCCGGTTACCTCGACGCGCTGCGGGCCCGCCGGCAGGCGTTCATCGCCGCCGGCGCGACCAGCTCCGACCACGGCCATCCGACCGCACTGACCCTGCGGCTGGAACAGCGGGAGGCCGCCGAGCTGTACGACCGGGGGCTGCGCGGGCAGGCGACGGCGCAGGACGCCGAGGCGTTCCGGGCCCACATGCTGGTCGAGTTCGCCCGGATGTCCATCGAGGACGGCCTGGTGATGCAGCTGCACCCCGGCTCGGTGCGCAACCACAACAAGTGGCTGTACGCCACCCACGGCCGCGACGTCGGCGGCGACATCCCGCAGGCCACCGAGTACCTGCACGCGCTGACCGCGCTGCTCGACACGTACGGCAACGACCCCCGGCTGCGGATCGTCGTCTACACCCTCGACGAGTACACCTTCACCCGCGAGCTGGCCCCGCTCGCCGGCGGGTACGCCGCCCTCTACCTGGGCGCGCCCTGGTGGTTCCTGGACTCGCCGGAGGTGCTGCGCCGGTTCCGGGAGGCGGTCACCGAGACCGCCGGGTTCTACAACACCGCCGGCTTCGTCGACGACACCCGGGCGTTCTGCTCGATCCCGGCCCGCCACGACGTGGCCCGCCGCATCGACGCCGGTTTCCTGGCCCGGCTCGTCGCCGAGCACCGGCTCGGCCTCGACGAGGCCACCGAGACCATCGTCGACCTGGCGTACCGACTGCCCAAGCGGGTCTTCAAGATCGGGGAGAGGCTGCAATGAGCGTCACCATCACCGGCGTCGACGTGCACGACGTACGGTTCCCGACCGCAGCGGCCGGCGACGGCTCCGACGCGATCAACCGGGGCGACTACTCGGCCACCTACGTCGAGCTGCGCACCGACGCGCCGGACGGGGTCTTCGGCGCCGGCTTCACCTTCACCAACGGCCGGGGCAACGAGATCACCTGCGCGGCGGTACGCGCGTTGGCCCACCACGTCACCGGCCGCACCGTCGCCGAGATCGTCGCCGAACCGGTCGCCTTCTGGCGTTCGCTCACCGCCGACGTGCAGCTGCGTTGGCTCGGCCCGGAGAAGGGCGTCATCCACATGGCGTCCGGCGCGCTGGTCAACGCCGTCTGGGACCTGCGGGCCAAGCTGGCGGGCAAGCCGCTGTGGCGGCTGCTGGCCGAGATGCCGACCGACGAGCTCGTCGCCAACGTCGACTTCCACCACATCAGCGACGCGATCACCCCCGACGAGGCCGCCGCGATCCTGGACAAAGGGCTGACCGGTCAGGCCGAGCGGCTCGCCGAGCTGCAGCGCGACGGGTTCCCGTCGTACACCACTTCGGTCGGCTGGCTCGGTTACCCCGACGACAAGGTGCGGGCGTTGACCCGGGCAGCGTACGCCGACGGGTGGCGGGCGATGAAGATGAAGGTCGGCGGCCCGATCGACGACGACGTACGCCGGGCCCGGATCATCCGCGCCGAGATCGGCCCGGACGCGCTGCTGATGATGGACGCCAACCAGGTGTGGGACGTCAACGAGGCGATCGCCAACATGACCCGGCTGGTCGAGGTCGACCCGTACTGGATCGAGGAGCCGACGCACGCCGACGACGTGCTCGGCCACGCCCGGATCGCCGCCGCCGTCACCGAACTGTCCGACGGGCGCTGCCGGGTCGCCACCGGTGAGGTCGCCGCCAACCGGGTCATCTTCAAGCAGCTGCTGCAGGCCGAGGCGATCCGGGTGTGCCAGATCGACGCGTGCCGCATCGCCGGAGTCAACGAGGTGCTGTCGGTGATCCTGCTGGCCGCCAAGTTCGGCGTGCCGATCTGCCCGCACGCCGGCGGCGTCGGCCTCTGCGAGTACGTGCAGCACCTGGCGATCTTCGACTACCTGCGGGTCGGTACCTCGCTGGACGGCCGGATGGTCGAGTACGTTGACCACCTGCACGAACACTTCGTCGACCCGGTCCGCACCCGGGGCGGCCGCTACCTGGTGCCTGACCAGCCCGGCTACAGCGCCACCATGAAACCGGCGTCGATCGCCGAGTTCTCGTTCCCGGACGGGCCGGTGTGGCGGTGAGCGGCGGCACCGCGACGACGGGTCCGTCCGCCGACGCGCCGTTGCTGAGTCTGCCGACCCTGGACCGGGTGCCGGTGGACAGCCGACCACTGATCCGCCCCGGCGACGTCGACGCCGGCATCGTCCACTTGGGCCTCGGCGCGTTCCACCGGGCCCACCAGGCGGTCTACACCGAGCAGGCGGTCGCCACCGCCGGCGGGAACTGGGGCATCGTCGGCGTCGCACCGCGCAACATCGACGTGGTGCGGCGGCTCACCGACCAGGACTGCCTGTTCAGCGTCACCACGCTGTCCGCCGCTGCGGCACGGACCCGGGTCGTCGGTGCGCTCACCGGGGTCCGGCACGCCGCCAGCGATCCGGCCGCGGTGGTGGCCCTGCTGGCCGACCCGGCGATCCGGGTGGTCACGCTGACCGTGACCGAGAAGGCGTACCAGTTGGACCCGGTCACCGGCCGGCTCCGGCCGGGCGAAGCGGTCGCCGCCGACCTGACCACCGACCGGGCGCCGACGACCGTGCCGGGCCTGCTGCTACGCGGGCTGGCCGCCCGTGCCGCCGCCGACGCCGGCCCGCTCGCCCTGGTCAGCTGCGACAACCTGCCGTCGAACGGACGCCGGCTACGCGGTCTGGTCACCGAGGCCCTGGCGTACGCGAAGGTGCCCGACGAGACCGCCGACTGGGTGCACGCCAACGTCACCTTCCCCGGCACCATGGTCGACCGGATCGTGCCGGCCGCCACCGCGCAGACCCTGGCCACCGCCCGGGCCGCGCTCGGCGTCACCGACCTGGCGGCGATCGCCGGGGAGCCGTACACGCAGTGGGTGATCGAGGACGACTTCCCCGGCGGCCGGCCGGCCTGGCAGACCGCCGGGGCGGTGCTGACCGGCGACGCCGGCCCGTGGGAGCGGCTCAAGCTGCGCGGGCTCAACGGCGTGCACTCCACGATCGCCTACCTCGGGGCGCTGGCCGGGCACGACACCATCGCCGAGGCGCTGGTCGGCATCCCCGGCCTGCCCGCCGTGCTGCGCCGGATGATCGCCGAGGACGTCGCGGCCAGCTTCACCCCGCCGGACGGGGTGTCGGTCGTCGGGTACGGCGAGTCGGTGCTGGAGCGGTTCGCCAACCCGGCGATCCGACACCGCACCATCCAGGTGGCGATGGACGGCTCGCAGAAGCTGCCGCAGCGGGTCCTGCACACCATCGCGGACCGGCGGGCGGCCGGCGACCGACCGTACTGGTCGGCGCTGGTGGTCGCCGCCTGGATGCGGTTCGCGCAGGGGCGGACCGACGACGGAGCCGAGCTGCCGTTGGACGACCCGCTCGCCGAGCAGATCCGGGCGGCGCTGGCCGGGTCCAATGGCACCCCGGCAGGGGTGGTGGCCGCGCTGCTCGGGCTCACCGAGGTGTTCCCGCCGGAGCTGGCGGCCGATCCGGAGGTCCGCGAGATGATCACGACCTGGCTGACCGCGCTGGACCGGCACGGGGTGGTCGGTGCGGTGACCGGCGCGGCTGGCTGACGGCGGCCGTCGACAGGTGGAGGTTTCCGACGTGACGAGCACCCCGCCCCGGGTGGCCCTGATCGGTGCCAACGGGCACGGACTGTGGCACCGGCGGCAGATCGCCCCGCTGCACGCCGCCGGCGAACTGCGCCTGGTCGGCCTGGTCGACGTACGGCCGGTCGAGCCGGCACCCGACGCCGGAATTCCGGACGGGGTGCAGGTCGGCACCGACCACCGGCGGATGCTGGCGGACACCCGGCCGGACGTGGTGGTGATCTGCACGCCGCCGTACACCCATCTGCCGATCGCGTTGGACGCGCTGGCCGTCGGCGCGGACCTGCTGCTGGAGAAGCCGCCGGTGCTGTCGCTCGACGAGCACCGGCGGCTGACCGTGGCGCTGGCCGAACACGGCCGGGTCTGCCAGGTGGGCTTCCAGGCGCTCGGGTCGGCGGCGCTGGCCGAGTTGACCGCAGCGGCCACCGGCGGCCGGCTCGGCACGGTCACCGGAATCTCGACGGTCGCCTCCTGGCAGCGTGACGACGCCTACTACCAACGGTCGCCGTGGGCCGGGCGGCGTGCCGTCGACGGCCGGCCGTCGTTGGACGGGGCGCTGGCCAACCCGTTGGCGCACGCCATCATGCAGTGCCTGGCGGTGGCGGCGGCGGTGGATCCCAGCCCGCCGGTGCTGGTCGAGCTGGAACGCTACCGGGTGCGGCCGATCGAGGTGGACGACACCGCGTCGATGCGGGTCACCCTGGGCTCGGGGCTGGCGATCGTGGTCGCGGTGACCCTGGCCGGGGAGGAGTTCATTCCCGGTGAGGTGCTGGTGCACGGTACCGCCGGCACGGCGGTGCTGGAGTATCCGACGGACCGGCTACGGCTGCCCGGCGAGCCGGCGATGCGACCGGTGCCGGGGCGGACCGGCCTGCTGGAGAACCTGCTGGCGCACCGGCGGGACCCGGCCGGCGTACCGCTGATCGCCCCGCTGGCCCGGACCGAGGCGTTCACCGCCCTGCTGGAGGTGGTGCAGGCCGCCCCGGAGCCGGGTCTGCTCGGTCCGGACCGGACGGTCGCGACCGGGGTGGCTGGTGCGGACCGGGTGCTGATGATCGAGGGTGTGAACGGGGTCGTCCGGCGCGGCGCGGCCGAGCTGGCGCTCTTTTCCGAGCAGGAGGTGCCGTGGGCGGTCCGGCCGTACCGGGCCCGGCTGGCGCAGGGGGTGGTGGGCCGCTGACCGGGGCGGCGGAAAACGTACTGCAAATCGACGGTCCTCGCCGGTGCCGCGAAGTCGGACAGATCAGTCGTCCGCTCGGCAAATTGTTGCCGAGTAAATAGGTCTCGTCCAAATGCAGTGCAAACAATCTGCAAACAATTTGCATTGACACATTTCGTGATGAAATTTATCGTTTGGGTTCAGGAAGATTGCTTGAGTGTTACGTGATCGAATCCGAACAATGTGTGCGGAGTGTGGTAATGCGACTGAGGAGATTGACTGCAGCTGTTGCTGGAATCGCGCTCGTGGCGGTACTGCCGGCACCGGCCGCCGCCGGCCGGGACACCGACTCCGACCGGCTGTCCTGGCCGGCCCGGTCGCTGGGCCGCCAGGCGCTGCCGCCGGGCGACGGCTGGGCGGCCGCCGGGGCCGGCACCACCGGAGGGTCGGCGGCCAGCCACGAGAACGTCCACGTGGTCGACAGCCGGGCCGAACTGATCGACGCCCTCGGCGGCGACAACGCCACCAACCGGAACAACGACACCCCGAAGATCATCTACGTCGATGGTGCGATCAACGGCTTCGAAGGGCCGGACGGCAACCTGTTGAGCTGTGCCGACCTCGCCGACCCCGAATACGACTTCGACGAGTTCCTGGTCACCTACGACCCGGCCGTCTGGGGATACGAGAACGACCCGAGCGGACCGCTGGAGGACGCCCGTCGCCGGTCGGTCACCAATCAGACCCGGTACACCCAGATCAACGTCGGCGCCAACACCACCATCGTCGGGCTGCGCGGCGCCCGGCTGGAGAACCTGACCCTGATGGTGGACAGCGTCCGTAACGTCATCGTCCGCAACATCGTCTTCGACGACGCGTACGACTGCTTTCCCGCCTGGTCGCCCGACGACGGCGACGCCGGCAACTGGAACTCCCAGTTCGACCTGATGTCGGTGCGCCGGTCGGAGAACGTGTGGGTCGACCACAACACCTTCACCGACGGCGACAACCCGGACAGCGCCCAACCGGTCTACTTCGGCCGGCCACTGCAGGTGCACGACGGGGCGCTCGACATCACCCACACCGCCAGCCTGGTGACCGTGTCCTACAACCGCTTCGACGGCCGGGACAAGGTCATGCTGATCGGCTCGTCGAACACCGTCGGCCCGGACGTCGGCCGGCTCAACGTCACCCTGCACCACAACGTCTTCGACGGCAGCCTGCAACGGCTGCCCCGGATCCGGTTCGGCCAGATCGACGTCTACAACAACCACTACGACCTGTCTGGCGACGACTTCCAGTACGCCGTCGGCGTGGGTGTGCAGGGCGCACCGTACCTGGAGAACAACTCGTTCCGGCTGAGCTCCGGGATCGACACCGCCGACCTGCTGCACGACTGGGGCGGCACCGTGCTGACCGAGAAGGGCAGCTGGGTCGGGCAGGGCCACCGGCCGTTGCGCCCGGCCAGCCTGCTCGACGCGTACAACGCGGCGAACGACCCGGACCTGGGCGACGACGCGGGCTGGACCCCGACGCTGCGGCACGGGCCGGTGCTGCCCGCCGTGGTCGTCCCGATCTACACCCGGCTCACCGCCGGCGCCGGCAAGCTGCCGGTCTGACCTGTCGGCAGGCTGCCGGTCTGACCTGTCGGCAGGCTGCCGGTCTGACTGACCCGCCCGGCCGGGTCGCAAGCGGGGTGGGTCGGCGAGACGCCCGCCGGCCCACCCCTTAAGGCGCACCGCCACTGGCGCGGTGCCAACCGAAGGAGTGCACGTGCAGAGCAGAACGAGGAGACGCCGTCGCGGCCTGTTGGCCACGCTCGGCGCGAGCGCGGTCACCGCGACGCTGGTCCTCGCGGCGACCAGCGGCAACGCCCACGCCGCGACGTTGTTCCAGGCCGACTTCGAAAGCGGCGGCACCAGCGGCTGGTCCAAGTCCGGCGGCAGCTGGGAGGTCGTCTCCGACGGCAGCCAGGTGCTGCGACAGGACAAGACCAGCAGCAACCTGGCACGGTTCTTCGCCGGCAGCACCAGCTGGACCGACTACCAGATGCAGGCAAGAGTCAAACCGTTGTCGTTCAACGGATCCGACCGATTCGTCGGCATCGCCGCCCGGGTCACCAGCAACACCAAGATGTACCGGCTGGCGCTGACCAGCAGCAACCGTGCCGAGCTGCAGGTGGTCAACGGCAGCCAGATCACCGTGCTCGGCTCGACGGCGCTGAGCGTCGCCACCGGCACCTGGTACACCCTGCGGATCGAATCGAGTGGCAGCACCATCCACGGCTACGTCGACGGCAGTCAGATCGGCTCCGGCAGCGACGCCTCCTACGACTCGGGCCGGATCGCCCTGGTCACCGGCTACGCCGGGGCCAGCTACGACGACGTCAGGGTGGACACCCTCGGGTCCATACCGGACCCGACGACCCCCGCCCCGACGACGGCCCCGCCGACCACCACGCCCCCGCCGACGACCGCACCCCCGACGACCGCACCCCCGACCACCGCACCCCCGCCGACGACCGCGCCGCCGACCAGCCCACCGCCGTCCGGTGACACCCTGTACGTGGCACCGAACGGTAGCGACGGCGCGTCCGGGACGGTGTCGAACCCGACGACCCTCACCTCGGCGATTACCCGGATCGCCCCCGGCGGCACGATCTACCTGCGCGGCGGCACCTACCGCTACTCGCAGACCATCACCATCGGCCAGGACAACAACGGCACGTCGGGCGCGCGCAAGAAGCTGTACGCCTATCCGGGTGAGACGCCGATCCTGAACTTCTCGGCGCAGAGCGAGGACTCGGCGAACCGAGGGCTGGCCATCGGCGGCTCGTACTGGCACGTGCACGGCATCATCGTCGAACGGGCCGGCGACAACGGGATCCTGCTCGCAGGCAACCACAACATCATCGAACGGGTGGTGACCCGCCACAACCGTGACTCGGGCCTGCAGTTGTCGCGACTGATCGCCGGGGCGCCCCGGGACCAGTGGCCGTCCAACAACCTGGTGCTGAGTTCGGTGTCGCACGACAATGTCGATTCCGACGGTGAGGACGCCGACGGCTTCGCCCCGAAGCTCACCGTCGGCTCCGGCAACGTCTTCCGCTACACCGTGGCCCACAACAACATCGACGACGGCTACGACCTCTACACCAAGAGCGACACCGGGCCGATCGGGGCGGTCACCATCGAGTACTCCCTGGCGTACGAAAACGGGACGCTCAGTGACGGCAGCCAGGCCGGTAACGGCGACCGTAACGGCTACAAACTCGGTGGCGAGGACATCGGCGTCGACCACACCATCCGGAGCAACATCGCGTACGGCAACGGCAAGCACGGATTCACGTACAACCGCAACCTCGGCGCGATGACGGTGTCGAACAACGTCAGCATCGGCAACGAGGAGCGCAACTTCAACTTCGACGGCGGCAGCTCGGTGTTCCGTGGCAACACGTCGTGCGACAGCGGCTCCACCGACCGGATCATCGGCAACTCCGACAGCTCGAATCAGTTCTGGTCCGGCTCGAACGGGTCCCGGTGCTCGACGTACTCCGGCTCGCTGGGCTGGTCGTTCGCCTCGGACGGTCGTCTCGTGGTCACCTTCGGGGGGCGGGTGGTGACGCCGTGACCCGCGTCGCCGACTGACCGGACCGTCCACTCGGAAAGTCGTAAGGCCGTCCACCGGAAAGCAGTAGGGCCGGTCTCCCCAGCTGGGGAGACCGGCCCTACGCGACGGGTCAGGCGTCGCGAGTCGTCAGCCGGGACGGCGCTCGGTCAGAGCCGCTGACCGTTGGCGGCGTGGAAGGCGTGGTGCTGACCCGGCCGGGGCCGGACGAACACCGTGTCGTTCATCCGCGGCATGTGCCGGCGGTCGGTCCGCACCACGAACCGCTCCGAACTGCCGTCGAGCGTCGCGTAGCCGTAGACGTTGGCGTCCGAGCCGAGGTCCTCGACCAGCTCGACCGACATCGGCATGCCGCCCTCGGAGGCACCGACCAGGTCGCAGTCCTCGGGACGGAACCCGACGGTGACCTTGTTGCCGCCACCGTTGGCCTTGGCCGCGTCGATCTGCTCGCGGCTCAGCTCGACGACCAGGTCGGCGAAGACGGCACCCTGATCGGTCAGCGGGACGGTCTTGATGTTCATGGCGGGGGAGCCCATGAAGCCGGCGACGAAGACGTTCGCCGGTACGTCGTACAGGTTCCGCGGGGTGTCGACCTGCTGCAGTACGCCATCGAGCAGCACCGCCACCCGGTGGCCCATCGTCATCGCCTCGACCTGGTCGTGGGTGACGTAGACGGTGGTGACCCCCAGCTTGGCCTGCAGCGAGGCGATCTGGGTACGGGTCTGCACCCGCAGCTTCGCGTCGAGGTTCGACAGCGGCTCGTCCATCAGGAAGACCTGCGGCTCCCGGACGATCGCCCGACCCATCGCGACCCGCTGGCGCTGACCACCGGAGAGCGCCTTCGGCTTGCGGTTGAGGTACTCCTCCAGCTGCAGCAGAGCGGCGGCTTCCTTGACCCGGCGGTCGATCTCCGACTTCGAGGTCCGGCGCAGCTTCAGCGCGAAGGCCATGTTCTCGTACACCGTCATGTGCGGGTAGAGCGCGTAGTTCTGGAAGACCATCGCGATGTCGCGGGCCTTGGGCGGCAGGTGGGTGACGTCGCGGTCGTCGATGAGGATGCGGCCCTCGTCGACGTCTTCCAGGCCGGCGAGCATCCGCAGGCTGGTGGACTTACCGCAACCGGAGGGGCCGACCAGTACGAGGAACTCGCCGTCGCCGATCTCGAGGTCGAGCTTGTTGACAGCGGGTCGCTCGGTGCCCGCGTAGATGCGGGACGCCTGGTCGTAGGTGACCGTAGCCATGGTCAGTGCTTCCTTTCACCGGCAGGAACGTGCCGGACGATCCGAGTGAAGGAGCGACCGGCGCTCAGAGCGCCGGCCCACGCGTACCCGCAGCCGCCAGGGCGACGTGTCGCACGTGTCACGCCACGGTAAACGGGATTTGCCTGGCTGCCAAGACCGGGACGGCCCGCAACTACCTCTGATAACTGACCAAAACGGACACCAGGGTGGGGTATGCCACTGTTCGTCACCCTCGGCCGGCGGTCCACGGCGACCGCCGGAGCGGCGGACACCCGTACGCAGAACGGGAAAGATCGATCGGACAGACCGGCCGATGCGGCGGTATCGCCACGTCAGTGGCTATGCTGACGCTGAACGAAGCGCTGCCCCTGTAGCTCAGTTGGCCAGAGCACTCGCCTTGTAAGCGAGATGTCGCCGGTTCGAGCCCGGCCGGGGGCTCCAGCACCGACAAGGGAAATCCCGCCGTGAGTTCGCACGGCGGGACACCTTGACAGCAACGGTGACAGCAGCGTCAGTCAGGACAGCCGTCCGTCGAGCTTGCCCAGGGCCTGGCGCATCACGTCGAGGTTGGCGTGCGCGTAGATCTTCAGCGTGATCTTGACGTCGGCGTGCCGGGCGATGGCCTGGACGACGTGCGGCGGTACGCCCAGCTCCATCAGCAGTGAGACCACCGTGTGCCGGAGATCGTGCAGCCGTACGCCATCGAGCCCAGCGGCCCCCCGAAGCCGGGCGAACGCACGGCTCATGTTGGTCGGCTCGATCGGGGTGCCCCGCTCAGACGGGAAGACCAGGCCGTGATCCTCCCAGACCTCGGCCAACCGCTCCCGCTCCGCTGTCTGACGTTCCTGGTGTTCGAGCAGCGCCATCCAGGTCGCGTCCGGCAGGGGAAGGACCGCCTCCGACTCCTCGGTCTTCGCGTCGAGCAGGTGGAGCCGTCCGGCGACCCGTTGCACCGTCTGCTGCACCCGCAGGGTCCCGCTGTCGAGGTCGAGATCCGACCAGCGGAGCCCGAGCAGTTCCCCGCGTCGGAGTCCCATCGTGGCGGCGACCACGTACAGCGCGTACAGCCGGTGACCCTCGGCGGCCTTCAGCAAGCCTCGCACCTGTTCCACCGACAACCCTTTGCCGACCTTGTAGCGGGGCGACGGGACCCGGACCAGCTTGGCGACGTTGCGGGAGACGAGCTCTTCCCGCATCGCGTGCTGCAGCGCGTTGCGCAGCACGGCGTGCACGAACTGCACCTGACGTGGGCTTGGCTGCTTGCCGCAGCAACGGCCGAGAGAGCAGCAGCGGCGCCCTATGGGACGTATCCGGTCCAGACCGTTCGTACAGCAGAGGCACTTGCGGCGGAACTCGTCGAGGAACGTGCGCACGTGTTGGACCTGGAGCCCGTCGAGACGTTTGGTGCCGAGCGCGGGGATGAGGTGGAGCCGGATGGCGCTTTCGTAGCCTCGGGCGGTGGTCGGCTTGAGGTCGGCGACGTAGCCGGCGAGCCAGTACGGCAGGTAGTCGGCGAGTTTCCAGGCGCGGTCCGGGATGGGGATGCCCTGGCGGGACTGAGCCTTGAGCGCGGTCAGCTTGTCGTGCGCTTCCTGCCAGGTCGCGCCGTAGACGGCTTTGCGTCTGCGAGTGCCGTCGGTGGTGAGCACGTACGCCTGGCCGACCCAGCGGCCGTCGCTGGCCCGTTGGTAGATCGAGCCTTCACCGTTGGGGTTGCGGCGAGGGCCGTTGGATCGGTTGCTTCGGTTGCCGGTGGCCATCAGGCTGCCTCCTGGGAGAGTTGGTCGATTGCTTCATCGATGGCGGCAGCCGGGATCAGTCGGCGGCTTCCGACCTTGAACGACCGCAGCCGGCCGGACCGGATCAGGTCGTAGACCAGTGACCGGCCGATGCCGAGTTCACGCGCGGCTTCCTCGACGCGCAGGACACGGGGCCGGGTAGCGGGGGTGGGTTCCAACGTGTTCCTCTCTCTGCGGTTGACGGGGGTGGTCACGCGGCGGCGGGGGTGGGCCGGGTCGTGGACCAGAGTTCGTGGGCGAGTTCTTCGCGGGCGGTGCGTTGTCGTTCGCGGGCGAGGGCGGCGGCGGTGTTGGCGAGCAGGGCGTCTCCGCTGCTGTGCCAGCCGGCTCCGGCGAAGGTGAGTGCGCCGATGACGAGCGTGGTGTCGGCGTCGGTGTGGTCGGCGGCCTGGACTACGTCTGCGGGGTGGCCGGTGTGGTGGGTGTCGTGTTCGCGGCGGTAGGTGGCGCGGCTGTCGCGCAGGTGCCGGAAGGTGACGGAGTAGCGGCGGGCCTTGGTGAGGAAGTGGCCGCCGAAGCCGAGCATGTGTGCCCAGCGGCGTAGCCGGGCGTACGGGTTGGCGGGTCGACTGTCGCCCGGTTCGCCGTCAAGGTCGGCTTGACGGCGGGCGGTGCAGGTGGGGCAGGCCGGGTAACGGGTGTGGTTGCCGCAGTCGGGGCACTGCCAGCGGGCACGGAAGCTGGGTGCGGGGTGGTCGGCGCGTGGCCGGTCAGTCAGTGGTGCGGGGGTGGCGGTGGGTCGGCCGAGTCGCCAGCAGGCGTCGATGAGGCGGGCAGTGTGGTCCCCGTCGGGGTCGGCGTAGGTGCCGACGGTGTCGGCGTCGAGACGGGTGGACCGGTGCCCGGTGGCCTCGGTGCTCTTGGTGGCGTACTTGGCAAGGTAGCCGGCGGCCATCTGGTCGGTCACGTTGCCGCTGGTGGGGAGGTTGATGGGGCGGATGTCGAGTTGTTCGCCCCAGACAATCGACCAGCCGGCGGGTTGGTCGGGGTGGGTGGGGGTGGTGTAGGCGACCTGGGTGGCGGCGTGGCGTAGCGCGTGGTCGAGATCGGTGGTGGTGAAGCCGGGCGGCGGTGGGGCGACGGCGGTCGGGTCGTCGGGGTGGACGCCGTCGAGGCGGATGAGGGCGTGGAAGTGGACGGCTCCGCGTGTCTGGAACTCGGCGGCTTTGCCGTGGGAGATCCGTACCGGGGGGACGGTGCGGGTCTTGCCGGTGCTGGTGGCGACCTCGACGGGTGGGATGCCGCGGCGTCGGGCGAGGGCGGCGAGGTGGCGTTCAGCAGCTTGTTTGGTGCGTCGCCAGAGTTCACCGGCGTAGAGGTTCCACACCACGTGGTGGTCGTGGTCGTAGCAGTCGAGGCACAGCGGCCGGCCGAGGTTGGCGTCGGTGGGTTCGTGGCGTGCCCAGCAGACGGCGGGGCGGCCGTGGGGGCAGGTGGGGGTGTCGCGGCGGGGGTGGCAGGGGTCGGGTCGGCAGTCGCAGCGGCGGCGGTTCCGGCAGGTGTGGCGGCGGACGGCGCGGGTGTGGACGGTGCCGAACGATGGGGCGGTGAGGGTGACGAACACGGCCGGGTGGGTGGCCACCGTGTCGGGGATGCCTTTGCCGCCGGTGAGGCCGGCGCGGAGGAGCTGGTAGGCGTCTTGCTGGTAGGTGGTGGCGCAGGAGGGGCAGACGGTGGCGCGGCGGTTGCCGCAGGCTTTGTAGATGACGGCGTCGGGTAGGTCGCCGGTGGGGGTGTGGTCGAGGACGCGGCCGGTGGTGTGGTCGACGGTGGTGAGGGTGCCGGCCAGGCGGATGGGTCGGGTGCAGCCGGCGGCGGGGCGGATGTGGTCGAGCCAGGTGAAGTAGTCGGGTTGGGTGGCGCGGTGGAAGGCGTGTGCGGGTGCGGTGTACCAGGCGGCGGGGGTGCTGGATTCGGCGTTCGAGACCGCACCCCGGGCCGTGGTGGCTCGGGGTGCGGCGTCCAGCGTCGAAACCGTCACCGCTGTCCCTGCTGTGGGGTGCGGTGGGTGATGGTTCGTTCGACCACGGTGATGCGGCATGCGCCGCACTGGTGGGCGGCGGGGCGGTGCCGTCCGCAGTCGATCGTTGTGGTGGTGTTGCCGCAGCGGATGGTGACCGGTGCGCGGCAGGGTCCGCCAGGAGTGACGTGCACGAGGGTGCGGCGGATGTCGTACGGGTGGGGTTGCGGGTCGGCCGGGCAGGTGTGCAGGACCTGGACGACGTCGACGAGGTGAATGCTCATCGGCGGTCCCCCGTCAGATGGTGGCCGTTGACGGCCGGGGCGTCGGGGTCGACGACGGTCAGCAGCGCGCCGGCGACGGCGGGGCTGATGTTGAGTCGGGCGGCCAGTCCGTCAGGGCTGATCCGGTGGCCGGTGGCCTGTAGGTGTTGGGCGGCGGCGAAACGTGCCGTGGGGACCAGGTGCTGAGGGATCGACGGTGTTTCGTCGACCGGGGTGGCCGGGTCGGCGGCCGTCATCGCCAGGGTCGGCGGGAGGGTGACGGCGGAGATGGGTGCCGGTACGGGTTCGGCGACCGGCGTCGGTGCCGTCGGGTGCTCGGTGTCCGGCGCAGGTGCCGGGGGTGCCACCGGGGCGGGTTCGGGTTCGGCTTTGGCCTTGAGGTTGTTGGCGGCGTTGAGCAGGGCGGCGGCTTCGGCCTCGATGGCGGCGAAGTCCGGGCGGATGCGTCCGGCGACGAGTTCGACGCCGATGACGAGGACGACGACCAGGGCGAAGACGAGGCGTAGGCCGAGGCTGCCGGGTGAGGCGAAGTTGATGGTTGCCGACAACAGGGCGGCGGCGGCGAAGACGATCAGCGCTCCGCGTTTGGCGTCCTTGGCGATGCCGGAGGTACGGACCACGGTGAGCATCGACACCATCGCGGCGTCGAAGATCAGCGGCACCAGGTAGGCGAAGTAGCTGGCACCCTGGGTCCACAGATAGTGGGCCTGGTGCAGGTAGCTGGTCAGCAGTGCGCCGAGGAGAACGAACCGGTTGTACCGCTTGATGGAGTTGATGGCCTTGAGCATCGCGGGGACCGCGTTGCGGGCGTACTCGGCGGCGAACTGCTCAGTGACGGTGTTGGTGGGCATGGTGACCTCAGGGTGTGAGCGTTCGGTGGTCATCCGGCGAGCCCCCAGACCCGCGACAGGCGGCGAGTGGGGCGGGCACGATCCCGAGTCCGGTCGGTGGGCCGGTCAACCGGGGTCGAGGTGTCGTCGGCGGGACCGTCGTAGACGGCGGTGGTCGACTGCCGGGCGCGTGCCGCGTACATGGCCAGGTCTGCGCGGTGCAGCCACACGGATGCGGGTTGGCCGGGATGGGCGAGGGTCGCGCCGAGCGTGGCGCCGACCGCCAGGGACTGTTGCCCATGGACGGTCGCGGTGGTCAGTCGGTGGTGTGTGCGGGGAAGCCATCCGGACAGCCAGGTGTCGGCGTCGCCGAGCCGGGCAGCGGGGCCGGTGGTGAGGATCGCGAATTCGTCTCCGCCGAGTCGGGCGGTGATGCCGGCGGGTCCGGCGATCCCGTGGAGGCGGCTGGCGACGACGGTGAGGATGTGGTCTCCGGCGTCGTGGCCGTGGGTGTCGTTGACGGCTTTGAAGCCGACCAGGTCGACCAGGGCGACGACGATCGGACGTCGCGCGGTGTGCGCGGTGTGGATCAAGTCGTCAGCGGTGGCGGCCAGTCCGGCCCGGTTGTAGGCCCCGGTGAGGGGGTCGTGGTGGGCGGTGTGCCGGATCGCGTCGAGTTCGGCCCGCAGTGTGTGGCGGGCGGTCAGGTAGCCGCAGGTGGCGGCCACACCCAGGGCGGCCGCAGTGGTGAGGGCGCGGGCGGGTGTCATTGGGCACCTCCGGTCGGCGTGCTGGCGAGGGGGAACAGCGGTGCGCTGGTGTAGCCGGGCTTGTCCGGCTGGTGGTCGCGGGAGGCGGGGACCTGGGTGGACAGTCGTTTGCCGAACAGGTCCTCGTGCTGGTTGACGGTCAGCCGCCCGAAGGCGGCGGGTGCGACCTCGTTGCGGCGACGGCGCAGCAGGGGCCGCACGGTGGCGGCGGTGGGGCACAGCGGCGCGTCAGTGGTGTAGGTGTGGCCGCAGGCCGGGCAGGTGGCCGGCGCGGGGTTGTCGGCCGGGGTATGCGCTGCCCACAGTTCGATGAGTGTCGGAACGGTGATGGTGAGTCCGGCGGTGGTGAGCCGGGGGTCGAGGCGAGCGTTCACCGGTCGCCTCCCCAGCGTTGCTGGGCGGCCTGGCGGGAGATGCCGAGCCGTGCGCCGATCTCGGCCCAGGAGTAGCCGAAGGCACGCAGGCCGGTGACGGCCTGGCCGATGGTGTCGTCCAGCACCGAGGCGAGCGCGGTGAGGTCCCGGAGCGCTTCGACGTCTCCGTTCGCGACTCGGCGGCCGTGAGCGCGGATGATCCGGCGGGCGAAGGCGGCGAATTCGTCGTTCTCGACGACGTCCCGACGCTTCTGCCGGGCAACGGCAGGCGTCAACGGGGTCTTGACGGTGTTCACGAGCTCTCACCGCCTCGGGGGTGGTGGCGGTCCCAGTCGCGGGCGGCGTCGGTGAGGGCGAGGATGACGTCGACGAGGGTGCGGCCCTGTTCGTCGTTCCAGTCGGCGATCAGGTCAGCGGCACCGGACTCGACATCGCTGCCGTCGAGGTAGCTGGCCAGCAGGTGTAGCGCCCGGTCGACGAGGTAGCCGTCCGGACCGGACGGGATGTCACCCAGGGCGGCGATGGATCGGCCGGTGGCGGCGGCGCAGATGGCACCTACGGCGCAGGCAGGCTGGAACAGCGCCGATCCGGCGGGGTTGGGGCGGGCGAAGAACTCGCCCTGTGCCCAGTCGTACCGCTCCAGGTAGACGGCAGCGGCGCGCAGGACGTCAGCCGGGGTCGGCTCGACGGATGCGATCGTGGGGGGAGTGTGGGTAGCCTTCATGACGGCCACGTCCTTCCATCGATGGGTGTGGTGGTGGCCGGCAGGACCGGACAGCTTTCCAGGGCTTGAGGCCGGTCCTGTCGGTCGTTCCGTATGTAGCGAGCGCTACCGGGTCAGGCTTGACCGTGGCGGTGCGCACGCCCGGTGATCCGGACGGTGCTCGGATCGGGGTAGTCCCAGGTGTGGGTGACGACGGCGTAGCCGTCGGCGTTGAAGTCGTCGGCGGTCGCGGTGTGGGTCAGTTCGACGAGCCGCCCGTCGTCGGTGGGACCGAAGAATCGGGCTGGCCAGGGGTAGGCGTCGGCCACCGTGTTGGTTTCGGCCCAGTCGGCGTACTCGTCCGCCGTGAAGACCTGGGTGCCGGGCGCATCGGGGCCGACGGCCCACACCGCCACGATCTGAGTGCTCATGTGCTCCAAGACGGTTCCCTTCAGTGGGTGGGAGTCAGCCGGATGACGATCCGGATGCGGGGGTCGTCCGCGCTGACCTGGGCGGGTGCGGACATGTAGACGAGTCGGCCGCTGGCGCGGACCGCGTCGCGCAGAGCGGTGACGTCGGCGTGGGTGCCGGTGACGACCAGGTCGCAGTACGGCGTCTTCGGTCCGGTGTTGCCGGTTCGCCGGTTCATGCGGCCATCCCCCAGTCCAGTGGGGCGTACCGCTGGTTGACGGTGTCTAAGCTGGTGGGTCGCCGGATCCAGGCGGCGTAGTCCGCGATGGCCTGGATCTGCTGGTCGGACAGGTAGGCGACCTTGATGCGTCGGGGCATGCCGCCCTCGGCGAGGAGGTACGCGGCGCCCTGGTTGGTGGGGGAGATGTCGGTAGCGGAGTAGCCCTGTTCGGCCCAGCCGTGGCCGAGAACGATGTTCGAGCTGTTCGGGGTGGTGCAGCGGAACGCGGCCCGGTAGCCGAACAGGTCCCGCAGGCTGGTGGGGATGATGTCGAACGACGGCCGTTGCGTCGCGGCGACGACGGGGATACCGGCGGCGCGGCCTCGGGCGACCAGGTCACGCAGCAGCGTGACGAACTCCTCCTGTTCGGGCTTGCTGCCGATGGTGGCGGAGTAGAACGCGATCTCGTCGCAGATCACGGTGATGATCGACAGCTTGTCGGCACGGGTGACCTTGCGGCGTCCGTGTGCCCGGAGCCAGGCGTACCGGTTGTTCATGACGACCTGGAGGCGGCGCAGGACGATGAGCGCCCGATCGATGTCGGGGCCGATGAACTCGTCAGCGACGTCTTCCCACATGCCCAGTTCGACGAGCTTGCCGTCGAACAGAACGAGGCGGGTGTCGGTGGACAGGGCCGCGTGCGCGCAGACGGTGTTGAGCAGTCCGGACTTACCGCCGCCGGGTTCACCACCGGCGAGAAGGTTGCGGTAGACCATGTTGAGGTAGACGGGCTCCCCGAACTCGTCGATGCCCAGATAGATGGGGTCGAACATCGACAGGGACGGCCCGACCGGCACCAGCGGGTTACCCGCTGCGGGAATCGGTGTGGTGGTCATGGCGAGCGCTCCTAGGAATAGGAAGGTGGAAGGGGCGCGGGTAGAGCCGCGACAAGCGGGACCTGTCCCGCGCCCCTAAGCGATGGGTAGGGGTCAGATCCAGTCGGTGACGTCGTCACCGTCGGAGCTGGTGGCCGTCGCCGGGGCCGCTGTCGCGGTGGCGGGGGTACGGCCATTCGCGGTACGCGGCGACGGGGCCGGCTTGCCGTTGGCCGGCGTGCCGGTCGGCTCTGCCACGTCGGGCAGGTCCAGCGCGGTCGGTGCGGTGGTTCCGCTCCGGTCGGTGTCGCCTGCCGGGGTGTCCGGGTCGACCAGGTCGACCAGCGGGGAATCGACGGTCGCGCCGAGCACGTCACGGCGTTTGACGTCGACCCGCAGATAGGCGGCGTTGCGCTCCGAGGCGCGTTCGATCGTGACGGCCGCCGCGTGGCAGGTGACCGCGATCTTGTCCAACCGGCTGTTCAGATCCGAGTGCGACAACCCTGGCCGCAGATAGATCCAGACGCGTTCGCCGACCTGGGTCGGCGCGGCCCACAGGATCAGCGGCAGCGATCCGGACCGGTTGGCGATGATGAACTGTGCGAAGCACACCCGCAGCCGGTGACGCACGATGACGCACCACGCGAGCGCCACGATCCGACGGCGCACAGCCGGCACAGCGGCCGGAACGCCGACGACGACGGCGATGACCGCCAGGCGGGCGGCCAGGTTGGTGTGTGCGGCCAGGGCGATCCAGCCGTACACCAGGGCCAGGGACAGCACGATTTCCGGCAGCCACCACCAGACGATGCGGATCAGTGGCCAGATCCGGACCAGCGTCCAGACGACGGAGCCGACCGCGACGCCGATCGCGAAGCCGGCCAGGCCGGCGAGGATCGGATGCATGTAGTCGGCGGCGACAGCCATCGCGGCCAGGCCGACGACGATGGCGGTCAGGACGAACGACAGCCGCGCGTTACGCGCCGAGGAACGGTGAACCTGGGTCTCGATGACCGTCACCGTTCCGGTTGACTTCCGCCCGAACGGGCGAGGGCTAGACTTGGACACGACACGTCCTCCCAAGCGATTGGGTTGGATGGGTTGGAAGGGCGTAGGGCCGGGTGATGTAGGAGTCAGACCGGCCCCACGCTCGACATGGCGCGGCGGGATCAATGCCCGCCAGGTGCTACAGAGCGGCGATCAGCAGCGCAGCCACCCACAGGCAGCCGTAGTGCAAGGCTTGATCCGCCAGGTACATCCCGCAGGTCGGCGCGACCCGGTCAGCGAACGCTTCCGACCCGGTACGGGCCAGAATCCACCGCACCGGCCAACGCCGGTCCAGAACGGCGTGCGTCACCGCCGAGAACGCCAAACCGGCTACCACACCGGCGACCGAAACGGGAAGATCCAGCACCCACACCGTGACGCCCAGCATCACGGCAACCACCAGGTGATAGGCGGCCACGTGGCCCGCCAGATGCCGCCAGCCGGACAGACCGGCAGCGGCCTTGTTGGCGGCCTGAGCGTCAGTCTGGCCGAAAACGTGATCCGCCAACTGGTGAGCGGCGTGCAGAGTCGCGGCAACCACCGCGAACACGACAGCGGAAACGAGCACGACAACCACTCCCATACATGAGGGATGAACGGGTTGGAAAATGCGGGGCCGGGTGATGTAGGAGTCAGACCGGCCCCGCAGGTACTACAGGGTTGCGGCCACCATCGGTGACCGCGAGACCAGGAATGCAGGAGTCAGAACCACTCCCGGTCTCGACAAGGTGGGATCAGTGACGACGGGCTGAAGCCGCCGGAGGAGCCCCGGACATCGTGGGGCGGACACAGCACGATGTGCGAGGAACCTACTTGGCCGAAGCGCCAGTAGCCGGCTTCAGTTCGGTCGCGCGGTACGCCACGCCGGAACGCCCGTTGGTCGCCCACGGAATGGCCTCCCACTGAACGGGGTTGACGAGCTGTCCCACCGTCACGTTCGGCTTCTCACCCGCCGTAGTGATGGTGATGACCTCGCCCCCGGTCTCGTCCAGCACGAAGACCTGGGTCGACCACATGAGCCGGCCCGTACCCTTCTCCGACCGCTGACTGCCGTTCTGGTCGTTCTTCGGCTCCGGGTCCTTCGACACCGTCACCTGCTTGCCCGTGATGTCCACGTACAACTTCACAACAGACCTCCTGTCAGGAGCGCGCCCCCTGTGGGCGACTGCTCATGTCGATGAATCTAACAGTTGATAGCTAGGCGGGTCAACTGTTAGGTCGACTGTCCGGGAGATCTGAGTTAAGTTCGCAGATCAGCCCAGATGCAGGGTCGATCTGTTAGGTAACTGATATGATCGTTGCGTTGTTGACCTCTCAGTTAGGAGACCCATGTCCACGCCTCGACCACGGCTGACCCGTGCGGCGGCACTGCACCTGCAGGTGGCCCGCAACATCCGCAACGACATCGAGGCTGGTGTACTCCGTGACGGAGACGTGCTGCCCTCTACCCGCGAGCTGGCAGAGCAGTGGAAGGTCAGCGTCTTCACGATCACCGAGGCGATGAAGGTGCTCAGCCAGGAGGGCCTTGTCCTCAGTAAATCCCGGTCAAAGCGCGTAGTGCGAACACCGGACCAGGGCCGGACGGGCAAGGTCCGACCGAGTCGGCCACAGGTCATCATGATTGGCGGGTACGCCGGTAGTGGCAAGACCGAGCTCGGCCGAATCCTCGCACGCGAGACCGGATGGCCGATTCTCGACAAGGACACCTTGACGCGGCCAGTCGTAGAGGCTGCCCTGGAGACTCTCGGCACGTCTCCGCACGACCGGGAGTCAGAGGTCTACCTGACGCGGGTCCGGCCGAGAGAGTACGAAGCGCTCCACGCCGCGACGGCCGAAAACGTCGAGTGCGGCAACAGCGCGATCGTCACCGCGCCGTTCATCGCAGAGTTCAGGGATGCCGCCTGGATCAATCGGACCAAAGCGAATCTTTCTGCAATGGAAGCTACCGTAAACCTCGTATGGGTGTACTGCGATGTCCTGACGATGCACACCTATATCCGCTCCAGGGGTGCCGCACGTGACGCCGCCAAGCTCGCCCACTGGACGGGCTACCTGGAGTCGATCGACGTCGAAACCCGCCCAGACGCCCCGCATCACCTGATCGACAACTCGGCGTCCAGCACGCCCTTGCAGGTACAGGCGCGGCACATGCTCAAGACCATTCTGGACGGCGAGGCAGGCTGATGCCCGGCGTTATCCTCTACGGCCCGCCCGCGAGTGGGAAAGACACGGTGACTACCGCGCTTCACGCTGTCGACTCACGGTGTCGCCTGTTTCCCCGCCTCAAGGTCGGCCCAGGTCGTTCCACGGGGTACCGCATGGCGACCCATCAAGAGGTCGACCAGCTACGGAGCAGTGGCAACATCGTCTGGGAAAACCAGCGCTACGGAGCGCTCTACGTCGTAGACAGGCCCTACCTGGAGGAGCAGCTTGCTCACCACATCCCCGTGCTACACCTTGGGCAGGCAGAGGCCGTAAGTGCGGTACTGGATGTCATGCCCCCAAAGACCTGGACCGTGGCTCAACTCTGGTGCTCCCGACCGACCGCGCTGGCGAGGATCGTCGACCGAGGCACAGGCGACGTAGATGCGCGGCTGACTGCCTGGGACCAAACAACTCCGCTCGCTGACGCGGACGTCACGATCGACACCGGTCGAGTCGTCCCAGAGGCGGCAGCGCTGTCCATCTACCAACTCTTGCGCTTCAGCGGCTGACTTCGTCGGCTGAAGGCCGCCCCGGCGGCGGGTGGGCGGTGGAAAGCCGGGCCGGCCGGCTGCCGGCGGTGCTGTGAGAACTTTCTGTACGTCTTCAAGGCGGCCCGCGAAGCGGGCCGCACGCGCCGCCGCCTGGGCGCGTGGCCTGCACTCCGCTGTCGCTCCGCTCCGGCCCCGCAACACGCCCGGCGGCTGGCGCGGAGAGCGGACACCAACCGGGCCGCCGCCGACTGCCAGCGTTCCGAATGTGTGGTGTTGGGCCGGCAGCCGGCCGGGGCGCGGCGTGGCCGAGCGCACGCCGCGCCGATCGCGCGGGAGCCGGGTACGTGCGGGGTTGCGGTTACTGCGCCTCCGGCGGGGGCGCTCCGGCTCCGGGGATGGATGGGCCGCCGTCGGCGGCTCGCGGTCCGTCGGTGGTGGCGGTGGGGGAGCCATCCCGCCCGCCGTCGACCCCGGGCAGAGCCGAGCAGACCACCGCCCGACCCGCCAGCGTCCGTACGGGCGTCAAGGCCGTCTTGACGTGGCGGGCCGGGCGGCGGCCCGCTCCACGGTGTGCGGGTCGACGGCAGACGGGATGGCTGGTGTTGCGGGCCGCGCTGATCAAGGCAGACGCTCGCTGTGTACTCGCTACTTCGGATTGGTTCCTGGAGAGGCTGCAGCCGGCACGGAATAGCGGGGGTCAACTCTGGAGCTGAAGTAGTGGCTGCGGTTCAAAAGGGAGGTGCGAGGCCGATCAAGGCCCGCGGATTGTCGACAGGGTATTCGTTGAGAATCGCGATCTCGTCCTTCTCTAGCAGGTCCTTTAGCGCCTGCATGTAGTCGCCGACACTCCCTTTCACTGCAACTCTTGCAATTACGCTCAGCTTTCCCGAGGCGACTGGCTGTTTCTCCATGAGGCCTTTAATAACTACCCTCTTCATTTTTTCAACTCTCTGGATCCTTGTCGAATCCAGAGCCTCGTGGACAATCGGCGTAACTTGATCGCGTAGGGTCTTCAAGTCCCCCTCTGTGACCCCCAGTCTCGCTGATATGTCGGTAATGGCATCCACCAACTCGGTTTGCGTTCGAGTGGTCTGCTCCTCCGTGGTGCTTTCCGTCTCGCCCCCTTCGAGCGCCTTCGTGTGGGGAATGCGCCAGACGTGTGCTCGCATGTCTGTGACCGTCTCGCGCATCATCGTGAAAGTGTCAGCGTACATAGTTGAAAAGAGCGCTTCGACACGCTTGACGCTTGCGGATATTTCCTCCGCGCTTTTTTGGGACCTTTGCGCTTCCGCTGTGGAGAGGCGGTAGAAAACTATCGCAAGATATAGTGCAACGATCGCTAAGACGGTTGACATTACAGCGGAGATCAAGTTAAACGCCTCGACCACGGTCATGCTGGCACTCTACTGCACCCCTCTGCCCGGACCTTGAGTGACTGAGTGGGCGACGATCTGGGATCTAGCCCGAAACCCACGGACGGCGGCAGACGAGGACTGCCAGCGTGCTACCCGGAGCGCCGCAGATGGGCGGGCGTCGATTGACGCCTAGGGTCAAAGATTCAACCGAAGCGGGGACTAGTGGCCCGGTTGCTGTCGACAGCAGTGGTGACAGCAACCTGGCTGGACGTGGAGCGTCAGGGAAGGTGAGTGACGGACCTGTATCCGAGCTTAGAGACGTGCGCGGACCGAGCCGGACGGGGCGCGCAGAGCTTGTAAGCGAGATGTCGCCGGTTCGAGCCCGGCCGGGGGCTCCAGCACCGCCGCGCAGGTCCCGCCGTGCGACGCACGGCGGGACGCCGTGGCAGCAACCGTGACAGCAGCGCTGGGCACGGCCGCCGTCCGTCAGATTGCCGGGCGTCACTGTATCCCGGGTTGTGTTACATCCGGCTGATGTGTGACTTGTCTAGCGAGCCCATGTCAGTAATCGGCAACGCGAGTAGCTGGCGTTGCACTCATTCGGCCGATGTGTGACGTGTTCTTCTGACGGAACGCTGGGCCGTTGTGGCGGGTCACGGAGGGGCCGGTGGGCGTCGCGCGCCGGTTCGACGGCGGTTTGCGGCGGCAACGTCGCCTCCGATTCGGGTGCCGCCGTGGGTCTGATGCCACAGGTGCATCTTGATTCATCTCTGGCATCAGGTTCGGTCGGTACTTCCGATCCAAGGAGGTGACGCTAAGTGCATATCAAGCTGCTCCTGGCGACTGACGGGGTGCGAGGCTCGCGTACCCCCGGCAGCCGCCGGCTCCGGCCGTCGTGGCGTGGCTCCTGCCCCGGGTAACGGTTCGGTGGTGATTCCACCCCGTCGGTTCCTGTCGGGCGACTCAGTTGTCGCCGCCCACCGTTACGATCGGCCGGCCCCGCGTACAGCGGGTTGCCAGGAAAGCTCCGAGCCGCCTGCCGGTCAGGAGTCACGGGGCCCTCATCAGAAGTAGGTAGAACATGTCTGACCCCTCTCAGCCGCAGTACCCGGGCGCGCCCGCCGGGCAGCCGGTGCCGCCGGCTGGAGCCGCTCCCGGGCCGGCCTACGCCGGCCAGCCCGGCGTTCCGATGGCCCCGCCGCCCAAGAAGTCCAAGGCGGGCCGGATCATCCTGATCGTCATCGCCGCCGTACTGGTGCTCTGCCTCGGCGGCGCGGCCGTGACCTTCTTCCTCGTCCGGGACACCGTCGGTGAGGTCATCGAAGCGACCCAGACCCGGCTGGTCACCCCGGACACCCTCGCCGGCCGCGAGCTGAACACCGACCCGACCTTCCAGGGACTCGCCGAGGAGGTGGCCACCGGGCTGGCCGCCGACGTGCCCGAGTCGACCAGCAGCATCGGCGCCTTCTACGGCGACATCGAGCAGGAAAACCTGGTGATGATCGCCGGTGTCTCCGGCGTGATGGCCGACCCCGACCAGGAGTTGGCCGACGCCACCGAAGGCGACGCCACGGGGCTCGGGATGACCAATGTCACCGACGTCGACGCCGGTCCGAAGGGCGGGTCGGCGCGGTGCGGCGATGCCGACCTCGAAGGCATCCCCGGCGGGGTCTGCGTCTGGGCGAGCCGCGGCGCGCTGGTGATGTACGTGTTCTACTTCAGCACCGGCGAGGAAGCCGCCGGCTCGCTCGTCGAGATCCGCGACGCGGTCGAGCAGACCAGCTGACGGAGAACTGACCGACGTCGGCCCGCCGCACTACCACTACTGCGGCGGGCCGACGTCGGCCGGCGTCAACGGGTGTCGCTCCCGGGCCAACAGGCCGTACCGCCGGATCGTCCGCAGCGGCTCGGTGGCCGCGCCCTCCCGACGCAGGATGTGGTTCGCGGCCAGGATTCCGGTC
The DNA here is from genome assembly GCF_049179115.1 of Solwaraspora sp. WMMB762. Lineage (NCBI taxonomy): Bacteria > Bacillati > Actinomycetota > Actinomycetes > Micromonosporales > Micromonosporaceae > Solwaraspora > Solwaraspora sp. WMMB762. The sequence continues at coordinate 3,696,140 of NZ_JBMHMD010000001.1, read as the reverse complement.
ACCGCCGCCCGTTCCATCAGTGCGCTCGGCAGGTCGGTGTCGATCCCGTCGCCGGCCAGAAACAGACCGTCCGCGTCGGTGACCACGCCGGGCCGCCCGGCGGCCGCCCCGGGCGGGAACGCCGGAGCCTGCGCCTCGACCCGCGCCCGGGACTCCAGCACCGGCAGGTCGGCCACCTCCGGCCACAGTGCCGCCAACTCGGCACGCATCCGATCGGCCAGCACCTCGGCCGACACCTGCTCCGGGCAGGCGTACGCGTGGAGTTCGAGCACCGCACCCCGGCTGCGCTGCGCCCACTGCCGCGCCTGACGCTCCAGCCGGTGGTAGAGGGTGACCGAGTCCAGGGTCGGCTGGCGGGAGACCCCGCTGAACACCGGCCGGTCGGGTGCGACGTCACCGCCCAACCAGAGCCGGGCCACCGCGTACGGCGGGCTGTCGACCAGCGAGCCGACCCGCTCGGCCAACGTCGGCGCGGCCTCGGCCAGCCGGGGCGAGTCAGCCAGCAACGTGCGCAACGCCGGCGGATCGACGGCCAGCACCACGTATCGGGCGGTGTGCGCCGCCCCGGAAGCGCACCGCACCTGCCAACCGTTGGCCCGCCGAGGGCTGACGGTCTGCACCGCGTCGCCGGTGACCACCCGGCCACCGTGGCGGCGCAGATGCTCGTGCAGCGGCTGCCAGATCGCGGCGTCGTAATCCTGCTCCGGTGCGTCGAAGCCGAGCCCTTCCGGGTTGCCCAGGAAGTAGAAGTGGAAGTTGGCCACCAGTTCGGCGGCCGACAACTCCCGCTCGTGGTTGAAGAACGAGTGGGAGAAGACCTCGAACAGCATGGCGCGGGCCCGGTCCGGCAGCCGCAGCGAGTCCAGCAGCTCGGCGGCGGACCGCTGGTCGAGCTCGGCGTACGTCCGGTCTGGATGGTAGGCCAGCAGCGGCATCGCCGCCCGACGGTCCATCTCGCGCAGTTCGGGTAGCCGCAGGCTCGGACTGCGCAGCAGCAGCGCCAGCAGGTTCAGCGGTGGTGTGGTCGGCAGCCGGCCGAACTCCTCCGGTGGCCACTGCGCCGACCACACCGGGTAGCCGTCGACCGGGCGCAGCATGCCGAGTGTCGGGTCGGCCCGGCGCAGGATCGCCCGCCAGTTGTAGTACTGGCGGAAGAACGCGTGAAAACCGTGGTCGACCGGCTGGACCGTGCCGTCGGCCAGCGTCTCCGGCCAGGCGGCCAGCCGTCCACCGAGCTGGGCGGCGCCTTCCAGCACTGTGACCCGTACGCCGCGTTCGGCGAGGACGATCGCCGCGCACATGCCGGCGATGCCGCCGCCAACGACCAGCGCGTCGGTGCCGGCGGCCACCCGGTCGGTGCCGGCCGGATCAGCCCGGACCAGCTCGGACCGTACGCCGAAGAGCCGGCCGACCGTTCGGGACAGTCCCAAGAGCTCCTCCTTGCGTCTGCGGTGATGGGCCGGATGCCGGGTCCAGTGTGCCGGTCCGGTCCGCCGGGGAGGCGACTTTGCGGTCACCCCGCGCGTGCCGTCGATGGCTACCATCCGGTCATGGCTGTCGACCCGTGGCGTGACCGCGCCCGCCGCGCCGTCGGCGGGCGGCTGCGCAGCAACGGCGAGAACCGGCCGCACTACGTCGTCTGCGGGCACGATCCGCTGGCCTACCGGCTGGTCGGCGAGTTGGTGGCGGCGGCCGCCACGGTGACGGTCATCGTGCCCACCCGGCCCCGGCCGGACGGGCCGGACATGCGGTCGATCAAGGGGATCCGGCTGCTGCGGGCCGACCGGCTCACCGAGCAGACGTTCCGCAGCGCCGGGCTGGCCGGCGCGCGCGGCCTGGCGCTGCTCAACCAGGACGACGTCGGCAACATCAACGCCGCGCTGTGCGCCCAGGAGGTCGAGCCCGACCTGCGGGTGGTGATGCGGATGTTCAACACCCGGCTGGGCAGCCGGGTGAAGCGGCTGTTCGCCGACTGCGAGGTGCTGTCCGACGCGTCGATGGCGGCACCCGCGTTTGTCGCGGCCGCCCTCGGGGTGGTGTCGCCGACCCATTTCCGCCACGGCGGCCGGACGCTGCACGTGGCGCAGCGCGACGAGGTCCGCCCCGAGCACGTCATCTGCGGGCTGGCCGACCTGAGCGACGCGGGCCGCCCCCGGGTGCTGCCGGCCGACCAGCACACCGCCGATCTGGTGCTGGCCGAGGCGGCCGGCAGCCAGCTGGCGCCGGTCCGGGCGGCCCGCCGGATCGTCCGCGCCCGTCAGCGCGCCCGGCTGTGGCGGGACCCGGTACGGGCGTTGCGGTCCTTCGCCACCCGCAAGATCGGGATGGCCACGCTCGGCGTACTGGCGGTGGTGGTGGTCTTCGGCATGCTGCTGTCGCGTGCCGAGGGGGTGAGCGTCGCCGAGGCGGTCTACCTGACCGTGGTGATGACGCTCAGCGGCGCCGATCCGGACCTGGGCAAATCGGCCGCCGTACAGGTGATGCAGGTGGTGCTCAGCCTGGCCGGGCTGGCGTTGATCCCGCTGCTCACCGCCGCCGTGGTGGACGGTCTGGTGAACGCCCGGCTGGCGATCGCCGACCGGCAGACCCGGCCGGAGCGCACCGAGCATGTGGTGGTCGTCGGGCTCGGCAACGTCGGCACCCGGGTGATGTGGCAGCTGCACGACCTCGGAGTCGAGGTGGTAGGGGTCGACAAGGACCCGGACGCGCGGGGCGTTTCGGTCGCGCGGGAGCTGGGCGTCCCGTTGATCGTCGGCGACGGCTCCCAGGAGGAGACGCTGCGCGCCGCCTCGGTGGCGACCTGCCGGGCGCTGGTGATCGTCTCCACCGACGACGTGACGAACCTGCAGGCGGCGCTGTACGCCCGGGAGATCCACAGCGACGTGCATGTCGTGCTGCGGCTGTTCGACGGCGATTTCGCCAGCCGGATCCAGCGCACCTTCAACATCGGTATCTCGCGCAGCGTGTCGTACCTGGCGGCGCCAGCGTTCGCCGCCGCGCTGATGGACCGCGAGGTGATCGCTACCATCCCGGTCGGCCGGCACGTGCTGCTGGTCGCCGAGGTGATCGTCGCCGCCGGGTCGGCGCTGGACGGCGGGTCGCTCGCCGCCGCCGGCGACAATCCGGGCGTACGGGTGATCGCGTTCGCGCAGTTCGGCGAGCCCGGACCGGTGTGGCTGCCGGCGTCGGGTTTCCGGCTGCGGGCCCGGGACCGGATCACCGTGGTGGCCCGCCGGTCCGGGCTGAGTTGGCTGCTCAAGCAGGCCACCGAAGCGGTCGACGAGGCCGAGCCGGCGACCGGATCCGGGTAGCGCCCCGGTCGCACCCGGGGCGCGCCCGGTCCGCCCCGGTGACGCCGGGTCAGTCAGGCGGCCGGCACCTCGGTGCCGAGCACCGCCTGCTCGTCCGGGTAGTGCACCAGCACGTCGGCCAGGAACGACTGGACCGCCGGGGCCAGCCCGACGTCCCGGCCGGCCTCCTCGGACAGCCGCCACCGGTGCTCGATGACCTGGGCGAACAGCTCTGACGGCTCGACCTTGCGGCGCAGGTGGGCCGGGACGGCGCGGACCACCGGCTCGAAGACCTCGGTCAACCAGCGGTGCGCCGCCTGCTGCTCGTCGGTCAGGTCGCTCTCCGCCCGGTGCGCGTCGAGGTCGTTGAGCAGCCGGCGGGCCTGGTTCTCCTCGGCGTCCAGGCCGGTCAGCCGCAGCAGCCGCCGGCTGTGGTAGCCGGCGTCGACCACCTTCGGTCGGACCAGGTAGGAGCCGCGGTCGACGACCGACATCGCCACCTCGGCGACGTCGAAGCCGAGTTCGTTGAGCCGGCGGATCCGCCGTTCGATGTCGTGCCGGGACTCCCGTTCGACGTGCTGCTCGTAGGTGATCTCGTGCCACAGCCGTTCGTAGCGGGTGACCACCTCGTCGGCGACGGTCTCCGGGTCGATCGACTCGTGCAGCAGGCCGGCGGCCTGCAGGTCGAGGGCCTCGCCGAAGATGTTCACCCGGGCGATCTCCAGGTCCTCGCCGCGCTGCCCGTTGGACAGGCCCGGCCGCAGCGCCCCGGTCTCGGCGTCGACCAGGTACGCGGCGAACGCGCCGGCGTCGCGGCGGAACAACGTGTTCGACAGCGAGCAGTCACCCCAGAAGAAGCCGGTCAGATGCATCCGGACGATCAGCGCGGCGAGCGCGTCGAGCAGCCGGGCCAGGGTCTCCGGGCGCAGCTGGTTGGAGAACAGCGCCCGGTACGGCAGCGAGAACTGCAGATGCCGGGTGATCAGCACCGGGTCGAGCGGTTCGCCGTCGGCGTCGGTGCGGTCGGCGACGATCGCCACCGCCTCGACGGCCGGGAAGTCGATCCGCTCCAGGGCGCGCAGCAGGTCGTACTCGCGTTCGGCGACCCGTTCGCCGGTCTCCTTCACGGCGTACACGGTGCCGGCGAGTTTGACGAACCGGACGACGTGCCGGGAGATGCCCTGCGGCAGCGCCACCAGGTGGTCGGCAGGCCACTGCTCCAGCGGTGTCGACCAGGGCAGGTCGAGCAGCGCCGGGTCCACAAGGGCCGAGGTGATCCGCACGGATCAAGCATGACGGGTACGACGCCGCGATGCCGCCTGCCGTGGCTCGGCTAACACTGTTGATTTGATCCATATTCAGAGTGTTCGTGGTGGTCCCGCCGTCAAGCTGTCGCCGCCCCGACACGACATCGTCACCGCACCGGTTCGGTAACCTGGCCGGCGTGCCCGAGCCGACCGCCACCCGCCCGCCCGCGCCGCTGTCCGACGCGTCGCGGCGACCGGGGCCGCGGCCGGCCGGCTGGTGGTTCGACGCGGTGCTGCTGGCCGCGCTGGCCGGGCTGACCGGGGCGCTCGCCGCCGGGGTGTTCCTCGACACCGACCTGGCGGTACGGGACTGGGTCGACGCGCACCGGCCGCCGGTGGCCTACTGGGCCGCCCGGGTGCTCAACCTCTTCGGCCAGGGCGGCTGGCTGCTGATCCCGGTCTCCAGCGTGCTGGCGCTCTGGCTGGCCCGGCGGGTCCGTTCGGTGCGCCCGCTGCTGCCGGTGCTCGGCGCGGTGGCGGTGACCTACCTCAGCGTCGGCGCGATGAAGGTGCTGCTGCCCCGGGGCTACCCGCACGACCTCGACGACCCGTTCCCGGAGCGGCTGTTCACCGAGGCGACCCCGGCGATGGCGTACCCGTCCGGGCACGTCACCAACGCTATCGTCTGGTACGCGGTGATCGCCCTGCTGATCACCGGTCTGCTACGGGCGTACGGCCGGCCGGTCCCGGCCCGGCGGCCGTTCCCCGGCTACCTGGCGCTGCGCTTGCTGCCGGCGGCGATCCTGTTCTGCAGCACGGTCTACCTCGGCTACCACTGGTTGACCGACTCGGTCGCCGGGCTGCTGCTCGGCTGGCTGCTGCTGCGCCTGCTGCAACGGGTGCCGTGGGACACCGTACGGCTGCCGTGGGTGCCCGGCGGCCTGGACCGCCCCGCCGGCCTGTCCTGACCAGTAAGGCTTCAAGGCTGATCAAGGAGGCGCTGGAAGAGGGCATGATCGCGCTACGTGACCCCAATGCACCCCTCAAGCTCAGGGAGTATGTGCCCTGGTGGGCCGCTCCGGACCACGCGCCGGGCTCTTGAGCGTTGTTCACTTGACAGCAGGTCTTCGGAGCCGCCCGCGACGGGCATCCTCGGGGCCCTGAGCGGCAGGGACGCGGGTCACATTCTCCTTGATGGGTATTTGATCGCCTACGTTCAGACCGTCCATGTTGCCCGCCGACAAATGCCGTCTAGGCACCCAAATAAACTCCCAGACCGGACAAAACGCCCTCGGATTTGTTTGACGGGTACTTGACGTAAGCCAGCAGAGGCAGAGGTAGGCCCACGGGTAACCCCAGGTGATCTGGGCCGCGCCGCGCCCCGGCCGGCTGCCGGCCGGCACAGGGCACGTAACCGACAGCCGTAAGCCGGGCGGGGATCTCTAGAGACGCCGTACGCTCCGGGTATGTCGGGACTGGTGGCGCGAGCGGCTGAGCTTGCCGAGGAACAGTTAGCTGCTGCTCTACCTCGGCGCTGGCGTCATGTGCAGGCCGTTGCCGGGAAGGCCGGCGAGGTCAGTCATGTCCTGGACCCGGCGGACGCTGAGGTTCTCGTCGCTGCCGCGTGGCTGCACGATGTCGGGTACGCCCCTGGCGTGGCGGATACCGGCCTGCACGCTCTCGATGGCGGGCGGTGGCTGCGTCGTGTCGGGGTGTCCGATCGCGTGGCCGCTCTGGTGGCTCATCACTCGTGCGCGTTGTTCGAGGCGGAGGAACGTGGCCTTCGGGACGAGTTGGCCGCTGAGTTCCCGCAGGAACAGTCGCTCACGGCTGATGCCCTCTGGTACGCGGACATGACGACCGGCCCGGACGGACACGACGTCGCCGTTGCGGACCGGCTGGCGGAGATCGAGCAACGCTATGGCCCGGATCACCTGGTCACCAGATTCTGGGTACGGGCCAGACCGACACTGCTGGAAGCCGTCGAGCGCACCACGGGTCGGCTCGCGGTGTCCTAACCGATGTACGGCTTCGAACGCCCCTCGTAGCCGTGATCGACGCGCAGTCGCACGGAGGGATGGGTCGCTGCTGGGCCCTGGGCAAGCTCGACGGACGGCTGTCCTGACCACCGTTGCCGTCAAGGTGTCCCGCCGTGTCTGTGCTGGAGCCCTCGGCCGGGCTCGAACCGGCGACATCTCGCTTACGCGCTCTGCGCGCTTCGCCCGGCAGGGTCCGTCCGCGTCGGCGAATTCGGGTCACGGTCCGTGCCCGGCCGCCGACGGCTGTCCTTCGTCCGGGCACGTTGCTGTCACCGTTGCTGTCGAACCGACCTCCTGGTAGCGGGCTCACCGCGCTGCCTCCGCCGCTGGCGACCGGCCAAGGCAACGGAAGACGTTTACGGGCGACGGATCGGTTACCCCACGGCGGTAACAGGGCTGGTCACAGCGGCGGCTGGCCTCATTGCGGCTGTCGCGACGCTCACAGCGCTCCTCATCGCCTGACTACGTGGGGGCAGTCGGTGGCGCTCGCCTACCCCCGCATCGTCGCAGCAAGACCGCTCCAACTCGCGTCCGGCGCGCCCGGCGGTTTGGGACGCTGCCGTACTCAAGCGGCCCTGTGGAGGAGGGCCAGCGCTTGATGTGCGCCGTCAAGCACAGCCGGACGCTCGGCCATACGAGCGGAGGAAGGCGTCTGCCCGTATCAGGTTGTCGGTGCAGGTCGTTAGGCTCCTGTTATGACCCCGTCGCTCGTGCCGTTGGACCAGGCCACGACTAGTACCAGGCAACCGCCTCAGGACGTCATCGCGCGGGCCATGGCAGCGGTACGAGGGCCGTTCGTTGCTGTTGCCCTGTACGGAAGCCAGGCACGGGGCACCGCCCGGACAGACAGCGACATCGATGTCCTCCAAGTGGTGCGAACACGTCCCGGTAAGTACTCCGACGGGGACGTCAACGTGACTGCATACAACATCAACACCTTGAAGGAGATGTCAAAGCAGGGCAGCCTCTTCATGCTCCACCTGCTCACTGACGGCTACATCCTGAGCGACCCCGATGGGACACTCGGGGAGATTTTTGCCAGTTATCAGTATCCCCCGCACTTCCGGAAGGCGATTGCTGAGTTGGCTGCCGCCGGGCGGGCGCTGACCGTTACGGATGCATCGCTCCACGCGGTCGGCCTGCGAAAGCTCGGGATCTACGTCGCTAGGACGGCTTGCTACGCCGTCCTAGCCGAGAGGGGGCAGCCGGAGTTTGACCCTGACATAGTTGCTAAAACCCTGGGCATTCCTTCAATGAGCCGTGCTCTGGAAATGCGGCTCGTTCCGCCACGTCCCGATGACCTGATCGCTCTTTATCAGGCCATCAGCGACTTGCTGGGTGAACTTCCCTCGGCAGATACCACGCTGGATTCCCTCGCTGTCTCCCTGTTTCCTGAGTTTCCCTACGCCTCCACCTTGATGACACAAGTGCTCGCCGGCCCAGAAGAGGGATTCGAATACACCGCGCTGGCTGTACCGCCGATATGAACCATAAACTAATGGTGGTTGGTGATGTTCACGGCTCGTACGCGCAGCTTGCGCGACTACTCGACTCGCGGTTTTCGGCCGGGCGACGCTTGGTTTTCGTAGGCGACCTCATTGATCGTGGGCCTCGCACCTCAGATGTCCTTGATTTGGTAGCCCGCTTGGTGGCGGAGTGGCCACTTGGCGTTTCAGTTCTACGCGGCAATCATGAGCAGGCGCTCTTAGACTTCCTTGACGGCAACGATGCGGTCACGTTCCTCCGCAACGGTGGGGTGGCGACAGTGGCCAGTTATTACCCTCAGGCACCGCCCAACGTTCTAAAGGTGTTTCGGGACAGCTTTCCGTTGGAGCACCTATCGTTGTTGCGATCGACAGTGACACACCTAGAGAGCCCCGAGTATCTGATCAGTCACATGGGCTACGATCCGCGTCGCCCGAATGCTAGAGACCTCCGGGCGATGGTCCTTGAACCCCACTTCGAGCTGTTTCAAACTCGCCTGCAACCTCCGGTGCCATTAACGGTCTGCGGACACTATGCGCAGCGAGGCGGCCGGGCTTTCGTTTCGCAGTCCCTGATTTGCATCGACACGGGCTGCGGCACCACAGAGGGGGCACCGCTAAGCGCGGTCCTCCTTCCCGAGCGGTTGATCGTTCAGTCGGACATAGGAGGCGAGGTCAAGTGACATCTGAGCCGGCTAAGTTGCGTGAATTGCGGAACGCCGTCAATGACGGACGAGAGATAATCTCCGTCCACTATGCTTGCGAGAGTCTGACAGATGCAACGGATCATCCCCCAACTGTCTCCTGCATAGCTGTCGCAAGCCTGAACAACGGGACCCGAGAAGCCTTTTCACTAGCCGACCTACCTGTAGAGACCGACGCGGTGGGGCGAGAAATTTCCTTGCTGGAGCGGTTCTACGACTATCTAAGTGAAAATCGAGAATCCATCATAGTCCACTGGAATATGAACAGCTCGATCTTCGGGTTTGCCGCCCTCGCCAAGCGGTATTGCTTTATCACTTCCAAGGAGCACCCTCCATACAGGCCGTCCGATCACCTCCTCTATGATATTGATGACATCGTCGCCGAGATGTATGGCGACCAGTACGTCAGGCATCCAAAGTTCTACAATCTTGCCTCACTCAACGAAGTCGGGCTCTACTCATTCCTTCCCGGCAAGGAGGAGGCAAACCGCTTCAAATCCGGAGACTTTGGTGCTATCAATAGCTCCACAACAACCAAAGCGCGTGCGAACTTAGACATCCTGCGCGCACTCTTGGCTGGACAGCTCCGCACCCAGAGAAGTTCGGGAAGCGTGCGATTCGCCGGGCAGCAGATAGATGCCGTTGACACGATTCTGACAATCGGGCAACGGATGCGGGACGTCGAGAGAGAGTTGTCTCGCAGGCACGGCGGTCGACCGACGATCACTGTCGCGGATGAGTATGATGCCCAGGATCTCCTGAAAGGGCTTTTTGCTCTATTCTTTGAGGACGTGCGCCCTGAGACGTGGACGCCTAACGTCGCCGGCGGTGCAGCTCGGATCGACTTCCTACTTCCCTCCTTCGAGCTGGCTGTCGAGATCAAGCGGGCGCGGCCAAGCATGACGGCTCGCAGTCTGGGCGACGAGCTGATTGTGGATCGGGACCGGTACAAGACAGAGCAGCGCGCCAAGCATCTAATCTGCCTTGTCTTCGACTATGACGGAATCCTACCCGGCCCCCGTGGACTAGAGGCGGACCTGAGCCGAGAATCAACGGTTGAAGGGCTGGCGGTAACGGTGAGAATCTTCGACCGCTGACTTTCCCATCCCGTCTGCCGTCGACCCGCCCTCCTGGGGAGCGGGCCTCCGCCCGGCCCGCCACGTCAAGACGGCCTTGACGGCTCGTACGGACGCTGGCGGGTCGGGCGGTGGTCTGCTCGGCTTGCCCGGGTCGATGGCGGGCGGGATGGCTCGCGCAACCACTCACGGACCGCGAGCCGCCGACGATCTTTCCCATCCCGGAGCTTGAGCGCCCCCGCCGGAGGCGCAGTAACCGCAACCCCCGCACGCGGCCGGCACCCTGCCGACGCGCCCGGCGTGCGCTCCACCACGCCGTGCGCCTGCCCGACCCGATCCCGGCCGGCTGCCGGCACAACCCCTGAACTTCTCTCCCACCTCGGCCACCCATTCGGCGGCGACCCGTTGGGCATCCCGCTTCGCGGGCCGCCTTGAAGACGTACAGAAAGTTCTCACAGCACCGCCGGCAGCCGGCCGGCACCGGGCGCGTATAAGCCTGGCGGGGACGTCTAGGGACGCCGTACGCTCCGGGTATGTCGGGGCTGGTGGCGCGAGCGGCTGAGCTTGCCGAGGAACGGTTAGCGGCGGCTCTGCCTCGGCGTTGGCGTCATGTGCAGGCCGTTGCCTGGAAGCCGTCGAGCGCACCACGGGTCGGCTCGCGGTGTCCTAACCGATGTACGGCTTCGAACGTCCCTCGTAGCCGTGATCGATGCGCAGCCGCATGGACGGATGGATCGTCAGCATGCCCAGCTCATCCTGGGCAACCCACCGAACTTCGGACGACTCGTCGCTCGTGGTGGGTTCGCCGGACAGGTACCGGGCGCGGAAGCAGATGGAGAACTGCTGCCGTACCTCGCCATCGCTGTACTCGATGACATGGTTCGGGTTGGTGTAGAGGCCGACGATGTCGGTCACCTCGATGTCAACCCCGGCTTCCTCCTTGGTCTCACGCACGGCTGTCTCGGCGATGTACTCGCCGAAGTCCTGTGCCCCGCCCGGTAGCGCCCACAGGTCGTTGTCTGTCCGGCGTACCAGGAGGACGCGGTCGTCCGCGTCGAGGACGAAGGCGGTCACAGCGACAACGATCGAGTTCGGTCGAGGGGCGTCCGGGTTGTTGAAGTGCTCGGTCCTGGCCACGGCTCCTAGCCTGCCACGGGCGGGGGCCAGATCGGTGCGGCGCTGGACCAGACGCGGTCGAAGCTGTCGGCGTAGGTGTCGAACAGGTCGCCTCCGGAGAGTCGCCGGAGGTGGAAGACCGGGGCATGTGCGGCGGGGAACCCGTAGGCGTGCGTGTTGACAAGCATCTCGTTGTCAAACCGGTAGATCGAGTTGTAGAGGGTCGTGCTGTGGAACCGGGCATGTACACCTGGCACGTCCTGGAGCTGATTGTAGAAGGCCATCACGTTGCGCACCTTGCCCGCTATTGCGTCGCCGATCCCCTCCTCGGCTCCTCGCTGGGCCACGGCCTCCGACTCCGGGTTGCCGAGGAGTAGTCGGACGTCGACAGCGGCTAGCGCCCTTTCTTGAAGGTCTCGGATCAGGGTAGGCACCAGTTCCGGTAGGAACAGGCCGGCGTAGACGAGAATGCCGATTCGTTCGCTGGACTGCTCGATCAGTCGCCGCCACAGGTCGTACGGCACGGCGGACCGGCGGGAGTAGACGTGCACGACCTCGGATTCCGCCACCCGTGCGACGCGCTCGGGTGATGCGGCGTTGGGCCAGAGGTACGACTCACGCTCTTTCAGCAGGCCGGCGATGGCGTGTCGGTGTCGTGGGTAGGGGACACGGTTGAGCGTTATCCACCGCTCGGCCGTCTTGGGGCTGACTCCGACACGTTCAGCCAAACTCAGCGGTGTCAGGCCGGCGTTCAGGACGGCTTCCCGTAGACGGTCGTTCGCCATGACTACCCCTTCGCAACCCTTCGTGGGACGACTTTATCCTAACCAGGACGTCCCTAGACGTGCAAAGTGCGTTGTGACGCTGTGGCTTCCCCTCCGGCGAGAGTGGACCTCGTCAGCGAGCAGTCGTCCGCAAGGGTTGCGCGTTGGACAGGAGGTCCGTGCTCACTCGGTCCTTGGCGCGAACCTGAGTGGATCGACACCTACGAGAAGACGAGGTGGTCATGATCCTCACGCCAACCCAACCCATCTGGAAGTCTCGATGCTAGGCGTCGGCGCGTTCGTCGGGGCGGCGCTGCTCGGCTTCTGCGCGGGGCTGTGGTCGTTCCGAGTGAAGTCCAGATGGTGCCCCAGCTGCGGACGTACCACCTGGCCGATGGAACGAGGCGCCGACGGCGTGGAAAGGCCATGTGGCGACGGGTGACCCGGTGAACAACCGGCTGCTGCGGACACCGGAACCGAGCCCAGGAGATGTGCTGCTGATCGGGCGGGAGGCGAGCGTCCAGTTCGCCGACGACCGCAGCATCCGATTCCGAGTGATCGCGGTGGATCGGAAATGGACGTACGACGGGTGGATCTGGCTCACCGGCTACGTGCTGGACCGCCACGGCAACGCCACCGAACGGCGCGAGATCTTCGTCCAGCGCCACGGACTTTACCGATTTCCCAAACGTACCGCGACCTGACTGTTTACGAAGGAGAACAAATTGATCATCGACGTACTACGGGACTGGTGGCTGCGCTGGCTCGACTGGCGTTCCGGCCGGTCCACGGCGTCCCGGCGACTGCGCGCACTACGGCTGCGGCAGACGACATCCGCCCGGCACCGCCGACTCGACGGCAACCGGGGACACCACTGGCGATCGGAGACCACCACCCTGCTGCCGACCCTGCGCCCCCTGATGACCTACGGTCAGCAACTCGGCTATCGGCTACCGCCGATCAGCATCCTGACCAACCGGTGACCGTGGCTCACTGCCAGACGCCAGCGCGCATCACCCGGCGTACCCGCAGGTCGTCGTCGAGCTCGACCAGGTCGGCCCGGTGACCGGGGGCGAGTGCGCCGACCGTGCCGGCCAGGCCGACCGTCGCCGCCGGGGTGGTGGCCGCCATCCGTACGGCGTCGACGATGTCGATGCCGGCGGCGACCGCCCGGCGCAGTGCGGCGTCCATGGTCAGGGTGCTGCCGGCGATCGACCCGTCGCGGGCCAGCCGGGCGACGGAGCCGGACACCGTCACCGCCTGCCCGCCGAGCTCGTACGCGCCGTCGGGCATCCCGGCGGCGGCCATCGCGTCGGTGACCAGGGCGGTCCGGCCGGGGCCGCCGACCGACGCGGCGAAGGTGAGGGTGCCGTCGTGCAGGTGCACCCCGTCGGCGATCAGTTCACAGGTCACCCGGTCGTCGCCGAGCAGGGCGAACACCGGGCCGGGTTCGCGGTGGTGCGGTGGCCGCATGCCGTTGAACAGGTGCGTACCGGCGGTGGCTCCGGCGTCGATCGCCGCCCGGGTCTGGTCGTAGCCGGCGTCGGTGTGGCCGACCGCTGCGACCACCCCGGCGTCGACCAGGCGGGCGATCGCGGCCAGCGCGCCGGCCCGCTCCGGGGCCACGGTGACCATCCGGATCACGCCGCCGCCGAGGTCAAGCAGCCCGGCCAGTTCGTCCGGCTCCGGGTCGCGCAGGTACGCCGGGTTCTGCGCGCCGCACCGCACGACCGACAGGTAGGGGCCTTCGAAGTGCAGTCCGGCGAGGGTGCCGTCGGCGACCAGCGGGGCGTACCGGGTGACGGCGTCGCGCATCAGCTCGACCGGCGAGCTGACCAGGCTGGCCAGCAGGGTGGTGGTGCCGTGGGCCAGGTGGAAGGCGGCGGCCTGCCGGGCCGAGTCGGGGTCGCCGGTGGTGAAGGTGTGTCCGCCGCCGCCGTGGTTGTGGATGTCGACGAAGCCCGGCACGATCCAGCCCGACGCCGACGCCGACGCCGACGCCGACGCCGACGCCGACGCGTGCACCCCGGCCGGGCCGCCGCCGGTCGTCGCCACCTCGGTGATCGTGTCGCCGTCGATGGTCAGGCGGCCGTGCTCGCGTACCCCGTCGGGGGTGACCAGCCGGCCGTCGACCATCATCGGGCGGCCCGCTCGACCGGCTCGGCGGCCCGCTCGACCAGGTCCGACGCGAGCAGGTCCGCCGCGAGCAGGTCCGACGCGAGCAGCGCGGCACCGAGGCAGCCGGCCTCGTCGCCGAGCGCGGCCCGGACCAGCCGGGGCAGCCGGTGGAAGGTGGCCCGGCGGCGGACGGCGGCGTCCAGCGGGGCGAGCAGTTGGTCGCCGGCCTCGGCGAGCCCGCCGCCCAGCACCACCAGCTCGGGATCGAACATCGCCTGCCCGATCAGCAGGCCGTCGGCGAGCGCGTCGACCGCGTCGCTCCAGATCCGGCCGGCGGTCGGGTCGCCGCCGGCGGCCAACCGGGCCACCTCGGCGGCGCCGCCGGGCCGGTGGCCAGTCTGGTCGGCGTACCGGCGGGTGATCGCCGACGCCGACGCGACCGCCTCCAGGCAGCCGGTCTGCCGGCAGCCGCAGGCCGGCCCGTCGGGACGGACCACCACGTGGCCGAGTTCGCCGGCGGCGCCGTGCGCGCCGGGGTAGCCGGCCCCGTCGACGACGGCGGCGGCCGCGATGCCGGTGCCGATCGCCACGAACAGCACGTGCCGGCTGCCCTGGCCGGCACCGATCCGGGCCTCGGCGACCCCGCCGGCCCGTACGTCGTGGCCGAGCGCCGTCGGCAGCCCGACCCGGGCGGCCACCAGGTCACGCAGCGGTACGTCGCGGAAGCCGACGTTGGCCGACCAGACCGCGACGCCAGCCGACTCGTCGACGACCCCGGGTACGGCGACGCCGACCGCGACCGGGGTGAGCCCGTCGGCGCGGGCGGTGTCGGCGAGCTGCCCGGCGAGGTCGCAGATGGTGTCGACGACGGCGGCCGGCCCCCGGGCCGCTGCGGTCGGTCGCCGTTCGGTGTGCCGCACCGCTTGGTCGGTCAGCCCGACCAGTGCGCTCTTGATGCCGGTGCCGCCGACGTCCAACGCGATGACGACCTCGTCGGACGGTCCGGGCGGTGTCGGGTCGACTCCGCCGGGCGGCGTCACGTCAGCACGACCGACCGGGTCAGATGGCGCGGGTTGTCCGGGTCGAGCCCTCGGCTGGCGGCGAGGGCCACCGCGAACCGCTGGGCGAGGATCAGGTCGGCCATCGGGTCGAGCGGCCGGCGTCCGGCGGCCCACCGGTCGAGGACGGCGTACACGCCGTTGGTCCGGCTGTGCACGAACGCCGCGCCGGTGGCGGCCACGTCGTCGGCCAGGTGGTCGGGGATCTCGCCGAACGCCCACACCATCCGGCCCGGCCCGGCGATCGCGATCGGCCCGTGCCGGTAGTCCATCGCCGGGTACGCCTCGGACCAGAAGACGGCGGCCTCGCGGCACTTCAGCGCCGCCTCGTGGGCCAGGCCGACGGTCCAGCCCCGGCCGAGGAAGGTGGCCTGGTCGATCAGTGCCGGGTCGATCGGCAGCCGGGCCCGGACGGCGACTTCGGCGTCGGCGGCGATCGCCGCGACGTCCGCGCCGAGGTGGGCCCGCAGCAGCGCCAGCACGCTGGTGGCGAAGCGGGTCTGCACCACGGACCGTTCGTCGGCGTACGGCAGGGCGACGACGTGGCCGGCGAGCTGGGCGGCGGGGGAGCCGGGGTCGCCGACGAGGACCGTGGTGCGCTGCGGGTCGTCGATGGCGGCGAGCAGGTCGGTGATCTCGGTGGTGGTGCCGGAGCGACTGATCGCGATGATCCGGTCGTAGTGCCGGCCGGCGGGGAACTCGGAGGCCTGGAAGGCGTCGGTCTCACCGTGGCCGGCGCGTTCCCGCAGCCCGGCGTACGCCATCGCCATGAACCAGGAGGTGCCGCAGCCGACCACGGCGACCCGCTCGCCGGGGCGGGGCAGCGCCGGTGCGGGGGTGTCGGCGGCCTGTGCGGCCGCCCGGCGCCAGCACTCCGGCTGGCTGGCGATCTCGGCGTCGACGTAGCTCATCGCGACACTCCTCGCTGACCACAAGCAGCGGTGCTCGTTCGGGCTCGAACTGGCACCTTTTCGCGCGTCATTGTGCGCGTTCTGGTGACCGGGTGGCAACAACCGGGGTGAGACTGCACCGGATCGCGCAGCCGGAGGTTTTGCCTACCGGGCGTTTCGCGCATTAGTGTGCAGCAAACTGGTCACCATCCGCGCAGCTGGGCGTGGTAGGCGGCGAGGCGTGGGAAGGGGCGGTATGGATCGGTACGCACGCTGGAACGCGCTGCTGGAACTGCTCACCGACAGCGGCCGGATCACCGTCGAGGACGCCGCCACCCGCCTCGACGTCTCCCAGGCCACCATTCGCCGCGACTTCGACCAGCTCGCCCAGCAGCAGATGATCACCCGCACCCGGGGCGGCGCGGTCGCCAACGGCGTCTCCTACGACCTGCCGCTGCGCTACAAGACCGCCAAGCATTCGGCGGAGAAGCAGCGCATCGGCACGGCCGCCGCCGCACTCGTCGAACCCGGCATGGTCGTCGGACTCAACGGCGGCACCACCACCACCGAGGTGGCCCGCGCGCTCGCCGTACGCCCGGATCTGAACACCAGCGCGGACGGCGCCCAGCTGACCGTGGTCACCAACGCGCTGAACATCGCCAACGAGCTGCTGGTCCGCTCCCGGATGAAGATCGTCGTCGCCGGCGGGGTGGTCCGACCGCAGTCGTTCGAACTGGTCGGGCCGCTCGGCGGCGCACTGCTGCGGGAGGTCACCCTGGACGTCGCGCTGCTCGGCGTCGACGCGATCGACCCGCAGCTCGGCGCCGCCGCCCACCACGAAGGCGAAGCGTCGATGAACGCGCTGATGGTGGCCCGCGCCAAGCGGGTGGTGATCATCGCCGACGGGTCGAAGCTGGGCGGACACGCCTTCGCCCGGATCTGCCCGATCGACCGGGTGGAGACCCTGATCACCGACTCCGGTGCCGAGCCCGGCACGGTCGCCGCCTTCCGTGAACTCGGCGTGACGGTGGTCACCGCCTGAGCCGTCGGTCCCGTATGGTGTGCCCTTGTCCTGACGGCGGGCACGCGGAGAGGGCGGCGGATGACGGCCGTACTGGAGATATCCGGGCTGCGCAAGACGTACCGCAGCCGTCGGCGTGGGGTCCGACACGCGGTCGACGGCTTCGACATGCGGGT
Organism: Solwaraspora sp. WMMB762; assembly: GCF_049179115.1. Taxonomy (NCBI): domain Bacteria; kingdom Bacillati; phylum Actinomycetota; class Actinomycetes; order Micromonosporales; family Micromonosporaceae; genus Solwaraspora; species Solwaraspora sp. WMMB762. The sequence continues at coordinate 3,679,157 of NZ_JBMHMD010000001.1, read as the reverse complement.
CGAGGCCGGCCAGGTGCACGGCTTCCTCGGCCCGAACGGATCCGGCAAGACCACCACGCTGCGTACCCTGCTCGGCCTGGTCGCGCCGAACGGCGGCCGGATGGCGATCCTCGGCCAGCCGGTCCCGCAGCAGTTGCCGGCGGTGATCGGCCGGGTCGGTGCCATCGTGGAGAGTCCACAGTTCTTCCCGCACTTCACCGCCCGGGACACCCTGTCGCTGCTCGCCCAAGCGGGCGGCCTGGCTCCGCAGCGGGTGCCGGCGGTGCTGGACCTCGTCGGCCTCGGCGAGCGGGCCGGCGAGCGGGTCCGCACCTACTCGCTCGGCATGCGTCAACGGCTGGCCGTCGCGTCGGCGCTGCTCAAGGAACCGGCACTGCTGATCCTCGACGAGCCGGCCAATGGCCTCGACCCGGCCGGCATCCGGGAGATGCGCACCCTGATGCGTGACCTGGTCGCCGCCGGCACCACCGTGGTGCTGTCCAGCCACATCCTCGGCGAGATCCAGGTGATCTGCGACTCGGTGACGATCATCTCGCGGGGCCGCCGGGTCACCGCCGGTCCGGTCGCCGAGGTGCTGGCCGCGCACTCCGGCGGCGGTCTGCGGGTACGCCTGGAAGCCGCCGCCGACCTGCCGGCCGCCGAGTCGGCCCTCACCACCGCCGACGGCCCACCGGTCACCGTCACCCGGCACGCCGACCATCTGCTGGTGCACGGGGTCGACCAGCCGGCCCGGGTGACCCGTACGCTCGCCGCCGCCGGCCTGTACGTCAGCGAACTGACCCCGGTCACCGCTGACCTGGAAAGTGTCTTCCTTCAGCTGACGGCCGACGCCGACGCCGACGCCGACGCCGACCAGACGGTTGCCGCCGACCAGACGGGAGCCGGGCGATGAACCTGTACCGGGCCGAGCTGCGCCGCCTCGGCAAACGGCGTTTCGTGCGCTACCTGGTGGCCGCCGCGCTGCTGGTGCTGGTCGCGATCGCCGTCGGGACGTTCCTCGGCAACCAGAAGATCGGCCCGGCGGCGTTCGCCGAAGCCGAGCGCACCGCCGAGGCCGAGTACCGGGCCGGAGTCGAATGGGCCGAGCAGTGGCGGGCCGAGTGTGAGCGCAGCCAGACCGGTGGCGCCGCCGATACGAACCGGTTCCCACCGAACTGCGCCGACATCGTGGCACCGACCCGGGACATGTACCCGGCCGAGCCGTACCTGCCGGCGACGTTCACCTTCCACCGTGAGTTCCCGACCACCCTGTACATCTTCGCCACCCTGACGACCCTGGTCTTCTTCGCGGCCGGGGCGTCGTTCATCGGCGCCGAGTGGACCTCCGGCGGGATGATGAACCTGCTGCTGTGGCGGCCCCGGCGGCTGCGCGTCCTGTTCACCAAGTTGGCCGCGCTGCTGACCGGCGCACTGGCGGTCACGGCGCCCGCCGTGCTGCTGTGGACGGCGGCGCACTGGGCCACCGCCGTGTGGCGCGGCTCGACCGCCGAGATGACCGCCGGCGCCTGGCGGTCCGTCGCGTTGACCGAGCTGCGGGTGGTGGTGTTGGTCGTCGCGGCCGCTGCGGTCGGCTTCGGACTGGCCGCGATCGGCCGGCACACCGCGTTGGCGCTCGGCGGTGTCCTCGCCGTACTGGTGCTGGGCCAGTCCGGGTTGAGTTTCCTCGCCGACGTGACCGACGCGACCTACCCGGAGGCGTGGCTGCTGCCGATGTACTGGATCGCCTGGATGGACTCGTCGGTCGAGCTGACCGACTGGCAAACCTGTGCCGGGCAGCCTGGCTGCGTACCGCCGACCATCGAACTGACCTGGCTGCACACCGGCGTGCTGATGGTGGCGGTGGTGCTGCTGGTGTCGGGCGTCGCGGCGTGGACGGTGCGGCGGCGCGACGTCAGCTGAGTCGGGGTGCCGGCGTCCGCCGGCCGACACGCCGGATCCGCGCAAACCGGCGGATGCGTACCCGCCGGGTGGGCGATTACCCTGGTGAGGTGCCGGCTGCTGACGAACCCCGGACCGGACCGGGCGCCGGGTCGGTCCCCCGGACGACGGCCGGCGTCCCCCGGCAACGCACCGAGCCAGCCGACGCCGACGGGTACGACGACGCCGGCACCGAGCCGGTGGCCGCCGACACTGTCAGCGGTACAGCTGCCGCCGGTCCGGCCACGACCGGGCTGACCGAGCGTGAGCAGCGGATCCTCGACTTCGAACGGCAGTGGTGGAAACACGCCGGCGCCAAGGAACAGTCGATCCGGGACACCTTCGGTCTCTCCGCCACCCGCTACTACCAGCTGCTCAACCAGTTGCTGGACAACCCGGCCGCGCTGGCCGTCGAACCGGTGCTGGTGGCCCGGCTCCGCCGGTTGCGGGCCGCCAGGTCGCGGGCCCGGCGCGGCTGAGCCGCCCGACTCGGCGGCACCAGCGGCACGGCGGCACCAGCGGCACTGCGGCACCAGCGCCAGCGTGCGCCCCCGGCGGGTCGGTCTACTTCTCGTACATTTTGAGCCCGTTGCCGAGCGCGATGAACGTCGGCGCCCACTCGCCGATGAAGATGCCCCACCGGTCGGCCCGGTCGACGCCCGCCGCCTCGAACCGCTTGGACAGCACCCAGCTGGTGAACGAGATCCCGATGCTGGCGATGCCGGCGGCGTACATGTGTTCGGCCCGCAGGCCCTTCTCGTGCAGTTGACGCAACATCTGTGGTCCCCCTGTGTCCCGGGCGCCGGTGTCACGTGCGCCGCGCGGCCCGCGATCCTCGACACCCACCTACCGGTCAAGCTACCTTCGGTGACGGACTGGATTCCGAGAGTTGGTGAGAGATGCTCAGGGTGATTCCCGACCGACTCCGGTGCCGGCGGTGACGAGCCGGGCGTCGGCCCTGCCGGCCGGCCTGCCGACGATGCGGGTCGACGCCTGCTCGGTCGCCGCGCCCGGACAATCGGACAACGAGGACCAGATCCTGCAGTACGGAGACCTGGTCGGCGTGCTGGACGGTGCCACCGCGCCCGCCGGCTTCGACACCGGCTGCAGCCATGGGCCGGCCTGGTACGTACGCCGGCTCGCCGCCCGGCTCGGGTTGGCCAGCGCCGCTACGCCGGCCGCGCCGCTGGCCGGGTTGCTCGCCGAGGCGATCCGGGTGGTCCGCGACGACCACGCGGCCACCTGCGACGTGGACCACCCGGGCACCCCGTCGGCCACGGTGTGCCTGCTGCGCCGGTCCGGTGGACACCTGGACTATCTGGTGCTGTGCGACAGTCCACTGGTTTTCGAAGCGGCCGGGCAGGTCGGTGTGGTGGCCGACAACCGGTTGGCCGACACCATGGCCAGGCTGCGCGGTCAGCACGATCCGCCGGCCACCGACGACCCACAGCACAGATACCGCCGGGCCGTACGGTGGCAGCGGCAGTGGATGAACCAGCCGGACGGCTACTGGGTGGCCGCCGCTGACCCGGCCGCGGCCGACCGGGCGCTCTGCGGCACCCTGCCGCTGACCGGACCGGGTCGGATCACCCGGGCGGCGTTGCTCAGCGACGGGGCGTCGCGGGCCGTCGAACGGTTCGGGCTGTACGGCTGGCCGCAGCTGATGGAGCTGCTCGCCGAGGCAGGGTCGGCCGAGTTGATCCGCCAGGTACGGGCCGCCGAGAACGCCGAGCCGGATCGGTCGACCGGTCACAAGCGGCACGACGACGCCACGGCGATATTTTGCCTGTTCGATACCGGCTGATCCGGTCCGGTCGATGCGTACTGAGCTGGGACAACAGCTGGCGGGCTGGATCGGGGCCGCCGGCCGACGGGTGACCGGTGTCCCGAAGGCCGTTTCGGCAGCGCCGGAACTGAGCAAATATCCGTCCCAGGGGCCGGTAGCTGGGTAGACGGGAGGTGCGGAATGAGTAAGGCGGAGTCGGCACCGGCCTGGGAGACTACCGCCGTGCGGCACGACGTGCGGTTGACCCCGATGAGCGACGACCTGTTGGAGCCGTTGCTCTCCGCCGCCGTGGCCGAAGCCGAGCCGGGTGAGGTGATGCCGCCGGTGCCCGGCCCGGCCGGTTGGACCGCCGCCCGCCGGGACGCCTTTCGCACGTTCTACCGGTCCCACTTCGGCGGCGGGCAGTTCGGGCCCGCCGGCACCATCGTCTACGCGATCACCATCGGCGGGGACGTGGTCGGCGGCATCCGGCTCAGCCGGCTCGACACCCCTTCCGTCGTGGAGACCGGCATCTGGCTCGGCCGGTCCGCCCGCGGGCGGGGGGTCGGCTCCGCCGCACTGCGCGCGGTGCTGGACGAAGCGGTCCGGCTCGGCGCCCACCTGGTCATCGCCCGGACCACACCGGCCAACCGGTCGGCGATCAACCTGCTGCGCCGGTGCGGCGCGATCATCGGGGTCGAGCAGGGCCAGGTGCACGCCCGGTTCTGGCTGGACGAGGCGTTCACCACCGACCTGGCGGGCTGAGTGGAGGTCTGCCGCCCTACCGGGCGGACTGCTGCTCGGCGTACGCGGCCAGCCAAGCCACCTGTGCCGGGTCCAGCGACGGCCGGATCCGGTCCCGGGCCGCCGCGACGTGCGCGGCGGTCACCGATGATGCCTCCAACGACTCCCGCATCGCGGCCAGTGCCGACTCACGGACCAGCGCGGCGCAGTCCGCCGCTGAGAAGCCGTCCAACGACCCGGCGAGCTCGGTCAGGTCCACGTCGTCGGCGAGCGGCACCGACTTCGCCGCCGCCTTGAGGATCTCGGTGCGCGCGGCACCGTCCGGCGGCGGTACGTACACCAGTCGCTCCAGCCGGCCCGGCCGCAGCAGCGCCGGGTCGACCAGGTCCGGCCGGTTCGTCGCACCGATCACCACGACGTTGCGCAGCGCCTCGACGCCGTCCAGTTCGGTGAGCAGCGCGGCCACCACCCGGTCGGTGGTGCCGCCGTCGGACGCCTGCCCACGCACCGGGGCCAGGGCGTCCACTTCGTCCAGGAACACCAGGGTCGGTGCCGCCTCGCGGGCCCGGCGGAACAGTTCGCGGACCGCCCGTTCGCTTTCCCCGACCCACTTCGACAGCAGCTCGGCGCCCTTGACCGACAGCACGTTCGCCTTGCCGGTGCCGGCCAGCGCGGTCACCAGGAACGTCTTGCCGCAGCCCGGCGGGCCGTAGAGCAGCACCCCGCGCGGCGGCTGCACACCCAACCGGGCGAAGGTGTCCGGGTAGGTCAACGGCCAGAGCACCGATTCGGTCAGCATCTGCTTGACCTCGGCCATGTCGCCGACGTCGTCCAGCGTCACTCGCGCCAGCTCCAGCGTGGACGTCGCCATCGAGGTGGGCCGGACCACCTCCAGCGCGGCTTCGAAGTCGGCGGCGGCCACCATCGGCGCCTCCGCCGACTTCTGCCGCAGCGCCGCCCGTACCCCGGCTTCGCGGGCCAGCGCGGCCAGATCGGCGGCGACGAACCCGGGGGTACGCCCGGCGACGTCGTCGAGCCGGACGTCGTCCTCCAACGGCATGCCCCGGGTCAGCACGGCCAACTGCTCCCGCCGCATCGCGGCGTCCGGCAGCGGCACCGCGACCTGCACGGCGAGCAGGTCCGGGCCGCGCAGCCCGGGGTCCAGCGCCTCCGGGTGGCTGGTGGTGCAGACCACCGCCGCGCCGGCGGCCACCGTCTCGGCCAGCAGCTGCCGGAACACGGTCGACAACGGACCCGGCTCGTCGCGGGGCGCGATCGCGTCGACGTCGGCGATCAGCAGCACCGCGGCGTCGCCACGGCGTACCGACTCGGCGGCCCGCCGCAGCCGCTGCGCCGCCGCGTCGTTGGTGAGCGCGGCGAGCTCCGGTGCCCAGATCGTCTCCACCCGGGCGTCCAGGTTGGCGGCGACCGCACGGACCAGCGCCGACTTGCCCGACCCGGCCGGCCCGCTGAGCAGTACCCCGAGCGAGACGGTGGTGCCCAGCCGGTCCAGCACCTCCCGGTGGTGGAAGCCGAGGTCGAGCAGCTCGGTCAGCTCGTGCGCCTGGGCCCGTAGGCCGGGCAGGTCGTCCAGGTTGGGCGCCGGCTCGTCGACGAAGTCGGGTGCCGGTGCCGGCGACACCGGCCCGGCCGGGCGGACCTCCTCCCCGGACGACCCGTGGGTGGCCGGCCCGTGCCGCCAGGCCACCACGGTGTCCATCGTGACCAGCACCGGGTCCCCGGTCCCGGCCGCGCCGGCCGGCTCGGCGTCGGTGACCGTCAGCAGGGTGCTGGTCCAGGCGTACCCGACGACGTTGGCCAGACTGCGCCGGGCCGCCTCCATCAGGCCACGGTGCGCCGAGTCGGAGAAGACGTCCTGCGGCAGCAGCGACACGTTGTCACCGGCGGTGACCACCTTGCCGAGCAGGGCCAGCCGCAGCATCTCCGGGCTGACCACCGCGACGATCTCCACCGGCCCGTCCAGGGTCACCCGGCGGGCGGCGACCTCCGGCGCCGGGGCCACGGTCACCTGGCCGCCGTCGCGGACACCGAGGTTGCCCAGGGTCAGGTCGTCGGCGTACAGCAGGGCGCGGCTGGCGCCGGCCTCGGCGCGGGCCGCGACCCCGGCGGTGCCGCGCCGCCCGGTCAGCCGCACCGGCGTGCCGGCGGTGACGCCGAGCGCGGCCAGCACCTCCGGGTGCAGCCGGACGATGCCCCGGCGGGCGTCCAACGCGGCGGGCCGCAGGCTCGCGGTCAAGGTCAGTTCGGGGTCGGCCACCCGCCGAGCCTATCCACCGCCGCGGCTGAGAGGGTTCACAGCCGGCCGGCGGGCGGTGGCCGTACCGTGTGGCGCATGCCGACTCCCTTGTCCACGCGGCTGCGCCGGGTCCTGCCCGGGTCGAACCAGCGGCGGCTGGCCGGCGGGCTGCTCACGCTTGCCCTGGTCGCCGGCGTGGTCACCTGGGCGGTCTGGCCCGAGTCGGTGCCGTACGCGGTGACCGAGCAGCGGCTCACGGTCCGCTCCGGTCCGGACGGTGCCCAGCCGGTCGACCTGGACACCACGTTCTACCTGCCGGAGACGGCCTCGGCGGCCGATCCGGTGCCGGCGGTGCTGCTCGCCCACGGTTTCGGCGGCTCGAAGCAGTCGGTTGCCGGCGACGCCGAGGAGTTGGCCACTCTCGGGTACGCGGTGCTGGCGTACTCGGCGCGCGGGTTCGGGGCCAGCGGCGGGCAGATCCACCTGAACAGCCCCGACCACGAGGTGCGCGACGCCGCCCGGCTGCTCGACTGGCTGGCGCAGCGCCCGGAGGTGCGTACCGACGCTGCCGGGGACCCGCAGGTCGGGGTGGTGGGTGGCTCGTACGGCGGCGCGTTGGCGCTGCTGCTGGCGGCCGCCGACGACCGGGTCGACGCGATCGTGCCGATGATCACCTGGAACGACCTGGCCGGTGCGTTCCTGCCGGAGTCGACCGGCGGCGACCCGGTCGACGGGGTGTTCAAGAAGGGCTGGGCAGGGCTGTTCTTCGGCAGCGCCGGGGCACCCGCCGGCGGGCCGGGAATGCCGGCCGGTCCGGGTGGGCTCGACCCGCAGTGCGGGCGGTTCGCCGCCGACGTGTGCGCCGCGTACCTGCGGATCGCCACCACCGGCCGGGGGGACCCGGCGGCGGTGGCACTGCTGCAGCGGTCCAGCCCGGCCCGGGTACTGGACCGGATCACCGCGCCGACGCTGCTGATCCAGGGCACGTCGGACACGCTGTTTCCGCTCGCCCAGGCCGACGCCAACGCCCGGGGCATCGCCGCGAACGGCACCCCGGTGCGGGTCGCCTGGTACACCGGCGGTCACGACGGCGGCAGCGGTCCGCAGACCGACCAGGACCGGGTCAAGTTCCTCACCGCGCAGTGGCTGGACCACTACGTCGCCGGGGACGGCGACGCCCCGGGCGGCAGCTTCACCTGGTCGCGGATCGCCGGCTTCGACGCGATGGACCGGGGACTGGTCGCCACCGGTTACCGGATCGCCGACTACCCCGGCACCGCCGGCACGGCAACGACGACGGTGACCGTCGACGGTCCGCCGCAGCCGATCGTGAACCCGCCGGCCGGCAACCCGGCGGCGCTCTCCTCGCTGCCGATGGCCGGCGGGCTGGCCGGCGCGCTCGGTGGCGTGGCCGGTGGTCTGGTCAGCGAACTGCCCGGACAGCACAGCCACTTCGACTCGGCGCCGCTGGCCGACCCGGTCGACGTGGTCGGCGCGCCGACGGTGACCGTCCGGGCCGCGTCGGCGACCGGCGAGGCGGTGCTGTTCGTCAAGCTGTACGACGTCGACCCGGACGGTGCGATGAGCCTGCCCGGTGGGCTGGTCGCGCCGGTACGGCTGACCGGCCTGCCGGCGGACATCGCGCAGGCGCAACCGGTTGAGGTGACCCTGCCGGCGATCGTGCACCGGTTCGAGGCGGGCAACCGGCTGCGGATCGTGGTCGCCACCTCGGACCAGGCGTACGCCACCCCGGTCGAGCCGACGGTCTACACGGTGGCGGTCGGCGACAGCACCGGCGGGGCGGGCACCGACGCCGCCGACGCCGACGGCGCGCCGGTCGCCCTGCCGCAGGTGGCCGGTGAACCGATCGCCACCTCGGCGGCGCTGTGGCGCTGGGTGCTCGCCGGGCTGGTCGCCGCGATCGTCGTCGGACTGGTCGTGGTCCTCGCCGTGGTGCGGCTGCGGCAGCGGCGCACCGACCACACCGTCGACGCCGCGCACGCGCAGACCCCGCTGGTCGTGCGGGACCTGCGCAAGGAGTACGCGGACGGGTTCGTCGCGGTCGAGCGGGTCGACTTCACCGTGGAACGCGGCCAGGTCGTCGGCCTGCTCGGGCCGAACGGGGCCGGCAAGACCACCACCCTGCGGGTGCTGATGGGGCTGACCCAGCCGACCCGTGGCGAGATCCTGGTCTTCGGCCACCGGCTGGTGCCCGGCGCGCCGGTGCTGTCCCGGATCGGGTCGCTCGTCGAAGGTCCCGGGTTCCTGCCGCACCTGTCCGGCATCGACAACCTGCGGGCGTACTGGCGGGCCACCGGACGGCCGGCGGCCGACGCGCACTTCGACGAGGCCCTGGCGATCGCCGGGCTGGGGGATTCGGTCCACCGCAGGATCCGCAACTACAGCCACGGGATGCGCCAACGGCTGGCCATCGCCCAGGCCATGCTCGGGCTGCCGGAGCTGCTGGTGCTCGACGAACCGACCGACGGGCTGGACCCGCCGCAGATTGCCGAGATGCGTCGGGTGCTCAAGCGGTACGCCACCGGCGGGCGGGCGGTGCTGGTCTCCAGCCATCTGCTCGCCGAGGTCGAGCAGACCTGCACCCACGCGGTGGTGGTCAACAAGGGCCGGATCGTGGCCGCCGGGCCGGTCGACGACATCGTCGGGGACTCGCCCAGCGTGCAGTTCGACGTCTCCGACGTGGCCGCCGCCGAAGCGGTGCTGAACCGGCTGTCCGGGGTGCGTACCGTCGCCGCCGACAACGGCGGGCTGATCGTCGACGTCGACGGTACGCCGCGCAGCGAGGTGGTCGCGGAGCTGGTCCGGGCCGGCGTGGGGGTGGACCGGGTGGTGCCCCGCCGTCGGCTGGAGGACGCCTTCCTCGCCCTGGTCGGCGAGAACTCACGGGGAAGCGGGGACCGCTGATGGCTACCGTCGAATCACCGGACGTGCGACAGCCGGACCGGCCGGTCGACCAGTCCGGCGCCGCCGCCGGCTACCGGGCCCGCGCCACCTTGCCGTTCTGGGCCGAGGTACGCCGCCAGGCGGCCCGCCGCCGCACCCAGCTGACCCTGGGCTTCATGGTGCTGCTGCCGTTGATCGTGCTGGTCGCCTTCGAGTTCGACGACGGTGACGACGACAACGGCGGTGGCGAGTTCGCCAGCCTGGTCGAGCTGGCCACCACCGGCGGGTTGAACTTCGCCCTGTTCACCATCTTTGTGTCGTCGACATTTCTGCTGGTGGTGGCGGTGGCGTTGTTCTGTGGCGACACGGTGGCCAGCGAGGCGAGCTGGGGGAGCCTGCGCTATCTGCTGGCCGTGCCGGTGCCCCGGGCCCGGCTGCTGGCGGTAAAGCTGGCCGCCGCGCTGGCGTACTCCGGGTTGTCGATCCTGGTCCTCGCCGCGACCGCGCTGCTGGTCGGCACCCTGCGGTACGGCTGGTCGCCGCTGCGTTCGACGGTGGCCGCCGAAATCCCGGCCGGGGAGGGCACGCTGCGGCTGCTCGGCATCCTCGGCTACCTGGCGGTGGTGCTGCTGATCGTGGCGTCGCTGGCGTTCCTGCTGTCGGTGTCGACCGACGCGGCGCTCGGCGCGGTCGGCGGCGCGGTGCTGCTGTGGATCCTGTCCAGCATCCTGGACCAGATCACCGCGCTGGGCGTGCTGCGCGACTTCCTGCCGACCCATTTCAGCACCGCCTGGCTGGGGCTGCTGTCGACCCCGATGCAGACCGACGACGTGGTACGCGGCTGCGTGTCGGCGCTGGCGTACGCCACGGTCTTCCTGTCGTTGACGTTCTGGCGGTTCACCCGCAAGGACGTGACGTCCTGACCGTCTCAGGTTAGGGGGCGGTGCGGGGATGTCCCCCTTGCCGGTCCGGGTGGTGCTCTTCTTACAGTGGTCACATGGCACCGGCGCGATCCCTGCACGAGATCTTCGCTGGGCTGCCCGGCGACGCCGCAGCCCACAGCGACGTCGCTGCCGTGCTCGATGCCAACGGCTACGCGGACCTTCCCCCGGAGTTGCTTGCGCAGGCCGTGGTCAGCTACGCGGACACCGCCCCGGCTGAGGTGGCCGAGCATCTGGCCCCGTTCGTCACGGCGCACAGCCAGGTCGGCGGCGACGGCACCGTACCGGATGATCTGGCCTCGCCGCTCGACCTGCTCGCCACGGCTCCGGCCCCGGCGTTCGACGCTGCGATGCCGGATGATCCGGCGTTCGACGGCCCGGACCTGGACGGCCCGGGGCTCGACGCGGCGCCGCCGGATGATCCGGTGTTCGACGGCCCGGAGCTTGACGATCCCGGGCTCGACGCCGCGCCGCCGGACGGTCCGGGGTTCGACACCCCCGGGTTCGACGACCCGGGTTTCGCGGCCGGCCCGAAGATCGACGCGGCGTTCGGCCGCGGCGACGGCCCGTCCGTCGACGATCATGCGCCGGCAACGGTCGAGCCGTCCCCGGCCGGCCCGACCGGGGATGACGCCGAACCGGCCAGCCACGACGGCCAACCGGACGCGGCGGATCTCCTGGACGGTCCGCTACCGTCCGGTGACCCGTGGGCGATGCCGCCGATCTCCGAGGGCACCGCCGGGGTGGACGGTGCCGCGGAGATCGACGACCTCGGGGCCGGCTGACCGGTCAGGCGCCGACGATCGCGGTGGCGTGCTCGCGCAGCTGGCGCAGCCGGTCCAGCTCAGCGGTCAGATCGCGGAGCCGGCTCTCCCGCTCGGCCTTGGTCCGCTGGGCCGCTTCCGACGCGGCGGACAGCGCCTTGGCGTTCGACCGGGACAACTCCTCGGCCAGCGCGCTGTAGTGGTCGCGGAGCTGGCGCTGAATCCGGCGCAGCGTGTCCCGGGAGTCCTTGGTCATCACGAAGCTGACCTCGTCGCAGTACCGCCGGACGGCGTTCTTCGCCTGGTTCTGCCGGTTGACGCGTTGCCGCTTCTTCTCCTCGCGCAGGCCCTTGCGGCCCATCACCAGCCCGATTCCGATACCGATCGGGCCGAGCGCGATCCCGGTCAACGAACCGAGCATGACGAACATGAGCGCGCCGCCGTAGGCGCTCTTGAGTGCCACCATCGCCTGCTTGCCGAGCTTCATCTTGGCCAGCTCGATCTTGTGGTCCACCTGTGCGGTGCCGACCAACGGAACCGGGTCGGGGATCGCGACGTGGCGTAGCACCTCGCCGGCGGCCTCCTGGAAGTGCAGGGCCACGTCGTCGCTCAGGCTCATCGCCCGGTCACGCAGCATCATGTAGTTGGCCAGCAGTTCGTTGGACACCCTGGCCTGCAGCCAGCGTTCGGTCTCGTCCCAGGCGTCAGCGGGGTCGATCTCCTCGATCGCGGCGTCGGCCTCCTCGAGGATGCGCCGGAGCCGGCCGCGCAGGTCGTAGTCGACGTCGGCGTTGAGGTCGGAGATCCCGTCGCTCAGCGTCTGCTGCCACTTCGCCGCGGCCGCCTTGAGCGACTCGACCCGCTGCTTCACCGCGTTGAGCTCGGCCACCACCGTGGCGGCGGCCTCCGGGTCGGCGAGCGCGGCGTGCTCGGCCTTGAACTGGTTCTCCATCTGCTCACAGATGCCGACGACCGACGCGGCGGCCTGTGTGGCGACCCGGGTCGCCGCGCCACCGGCCACCCGCTGCGTCACGAACTTGACCAGATCCGGGAACCCGGACTCGGCGTTGAGTTCCTTGTCGTTGCCGGCGACGGCCCGCAGCCGCAGCGCGGACGACACCGGGATGATCGGCATTTCGACCTCGCGACGCAGGTGGCCCTCGTCCAGGTCGCGGATCTTCCGCCAGTGGGGGTAGAAGTCCGTCTTGGTGATCACGCACACCACCGTCGGGCACACCTCGTGGGCCTGCCGCAGGAAGTCCAGCTCGCTGCGGGTCAACTCCTGGGCGGCGTCGGTGACGAACAGCAGCGCGTCGGCCATCGACGCGGCGGCCAGGCTGGCCGCCGCGTGGACCGAGCCCAGACCGCCGACCCCCGGGGTGTCGACCATGACGAGGCCGTTCGACAGGATGTTGCGCGGCAGCCGGACCTCCACCCCGGCGATCCCCGGTGGGGTGGCGGGGTCGGTGGTCCGTTCCAGCACCACGTCCTGCACCTGGTCGATCGGCAGCGGCTCCCGCCGGGCGGGGTCGTCGCTGAACAGCAGTTGCGCCGACGGCTGCGGTCCGTGCCGGATGTAGGTCGGCAGGACGGTGGCCACGTCGTCGTCGACCGGGCAGATCTTCGTCCCGACCAGCGCGTTGACCAGTGAGCTCTTGCCCTGTTTGAACTCGCCGACGACCACGACGTGCACCACCGGGTCGGACAGGGTGTGCCGGATGGTGACCAGCCGACCACCGAGGTCGGGGCGGTCGTACGCCTCGCAGGCGCGTGCCGCGAGATCGACGATCTGTGTCGCCCGTTGCAGCGTGCCGTCAGCGTCAGGGGGTGTCGTTTTCGCGGTCAACGTCGCTCCTCGATCGAGGTTGGTGTCGGCGGGCGGTGATCAGCAGGCGGTGGTCAGCGGGGAAACGGTGCGAGCGCCAACATGGCGTGGCAGGCCCCGGCCGGACCTGCCACGCCATGTTGGCGCTCACCGGGCCGGACGCCGTGCGACGTCCGGTCCGCTCTGTGGTTGTCCGGTCACGCCCCGAGGGCCGGGTCCGGAGTGGTGTCCGCCTCAGCGGTGTTGTTGTTGTTGAACGAGTCGTCGGTGTTGAACGAGTCCTCGGTGTTGAAGGAGTCCTCGGTGTTGAACGAGTCCTCCTGGTTGAACGAGTCGTCGGTGTTCACCGAGTTGTCGGTCGACTGGTCGTTGAACGAGTCGTTGGTGGACTGGTCGTTGAACGAGTCCTGGGTGCTGGCCGAGTTGCCCCCGGAGGCCAGCGACGAGTCCTCGATCTTCGAGTCGGTGGTGTTCTGCTGGCTGCCGCCCCCGAAGTTGATGTTGATCGGCCCGACCTCGCCGCCGGCACCGCCGCTGGCGTCGCCGCCGTTGCCGCTGCCGCCGGCGCCGCTGCCGCCGGTGGCGTTGCCACCCCGGCCGCCGTCGCCACCGTCGCCGCCCTCGCCCTCGCCCTCGCCCTTGCCCTCGCCCTTGCCGCGCAGCCCGACGCCGACCCCGGCCCCGACGCCGGCCCCGGTCCCGCCGTCGCCGGCGTTGCCGCCGTCGGCGCTGGCGGCACCGCCCCGACCGCCGTCACCGCCGGTGCCGCTGGCGTCGCCGCCGGCCGCCCCGCTGGCGTCGATGTCGAACTGGGCGGCCTGGTTGTTGTCGCCGACCACGGCCTTGTCCACGTCGTCGGCGACGATGCCGGTGTTGTCGCCCAGCACCGTCCGGTCGACGTCACCGTCGGCGATCACGCCGGAGTTGGTGCCGGTGTTGACCACACCGTCGATGTCGTCGCCCGCGGTGACGGCGTTGTCGCCGGTGTTGCCGACCACGTCGCCGGACTCCGAGTTGCCGAGGAACGCGCCGTCGCCGGTCGCGCCGAGCACGTCGCCGTCGCCGGTGCCGACCACCGCGCCGTCGTCGGCGGTCACCTTGTCTCCGTCGACGAACTCCAGCGACGAGTTGTCGCCGGTGACGCCGAACGCGTCGCCGCCGGCCGCCACCGACCCGCCGGTCGCGGCGACCTGGTCGCCGTCGCCCTGCTGCGCCACGGCTCCGTCGCCGGTGGCCGCGTTGACGTCCCCGTCACCGGTGTTGGCGACGTTGCCGTCCCCGGTCTGGTTGAGGTTCTCGGAGTCGACGTCGATGTCGCCGAACACCGGACCGTCCACATCCAGGTCGACCGAGTTGTCGATCTCCGTGGAGTTGTCGGTGAACGTCTGCGAGTTGTCGATGAAGTTCTGGTTGGTGAAGTTCTGCGTCACCTCGGTCACCTGCTGCACCACCTGCGGCGGCGGCACGTTGGCGGCGGCGCCGGCACCGAAGCCCCCACCGGCGCCGCCGCCCCCTCCGGCGAAGCCGCCGCCCCCTCCGGCACCTCCACCGGCCCCCCCGCCAGCGAAGCCCCCGCCGCTGCCGCCTCCACCGGGCCCCCCGCCAGCGAAGCCGCCCCCACCGGGCCCCCCGCCGGCGAAGCCGCCCCCACCGGACGGGCCCTCGCTGCTGCCGAACGCCGCCTCGTTGACGATCTGGTCGACGTCGAGCTCGTTGAGCGTCTCCGCCTCGATCCCGTTGGCGGCGAACGCGCCCTCCGGGTCGGCCAGGAACTTGGCGGTCTCCTCTTCGCTGCTGAAGACCTTCTCGAACAGCGCCTTGACCTTCTCGACGATCAACGGGGTGACTTCTACCGCGGCCATGATGTCTCCTGAATTCGTGGTTCGTAGGGGTTCTGGTCCGTCCCGATCGGCCGGACAGCTACAAGACTGCGGGTCGACGCCCGCCCCTCGCATCGGGGCTTCCCCCCTGCCAGGTTCGGGGGTCTAGGGGGGTGCCACCAAGCTCAGGTCAGCTAACCGACAAGTCAGGACTCCTCGGGGAGCAGACCTCGCAGCGTAGCGACCATCTCGGCCCGGGTGGTAACCCCCAACTTGCCGCGGATCCGGGCCACATGGTGCTCGACCGTCTTGGGGGACAGGAAGAGTTGCGTCCCGATCTCCCGGTGGGTCCGGCCGGCCAGCACCAGCCGGGCCACCTCGACCTCCCGGTCCGACAGACCACCGTGCGAGGTCCCCGGCTGCGACTCGGCCGGCACCGGGTCCATCCGGGACAGTTCCCGGGCCCGTTCCAGCAGCCGGCGGGCGGCCGACGCGTCGGTGGTACGGACCGCTGCCTGACCGATCAGTCTGGATGACTCCCAGGGCAGCTCGGCGGCGGCCAGTTCGGCGGCGTCCGCCAACACCGCGTCCGGGTCGACCTCGCCGGCGAGTACGGCGGCCCACCGGCCGGCGGCCTGGCACTGCGCCTGTTGCCGGAATCCGTTCGGGTCGAGCGAACCCAGCTCGTCGGCCGCTGCCGCAGCCGCCGCCGGATCCTCACCCACGACCGCGATCTGCAACCGGATCCAGCTCAGCGACACCGTCCACGCTGTCGGTCGACCCAGCTGGTCGATGATGCCGGCCAGGTCGGCCAGGACCGGTGCGATCCGCTGGTGGTGGCGCAGCCGGGCGGCGGCGACCAGCAGCTCCTCGACCACTTCCAGCTGGGACAGGTCCACGGCCCGCCGGGCCAGCACCGGCTCGGCGACGGACCAGGCCGCCCGCAGCTGGGCGATGTCCCCGCTGCGGCGGGCGATCCCGGCGGTGAGGCCGGCGTAGGTCAGCCGTTCCCGGCCGGGCAGCATGGCGCCGGACAGTCGGTGCAGTTCGGCGACGGCCGAGTCGTACCGGCCGGTGCGCATCCGGACCCAGGCCAGCAACGTCCGGTGCCGGTCCAGCGCGACGGGACCGCCGGCCCCGCTGGTCGCCGCCCGCTCCAGCAGATGCTCGGCGGTCGCGGAGTCACCGGCGGCCACCGCGACCAGCGCTCCGACCGCGTGCGGCAGATCCGGTACGGCGACCGGGGGCGGTGCCTTTTCGAAACTCTCGGCGGCCTCGATCAGCAACGGCAGCGCCGCCGCCGGATCCGTCATCGCCAGCGCGGCGTCGGCCAGCCGCCGCACCGGCAGCGGAGCCGATCCGGTCGCCGCCGTCCGCGCGGCGGCCAGCTGACCGGTGACCACCAGGGCCGGTACCGCGAGGACCGGGCCGGGAGCGTCGGCGCCCAGCAACGCCTCCGCCGCTCGGCCGGCTCGGCCGTCGTACGCCGCCGCCGCCCCGGCGACCAGCGCGATCCGGCCGGTGTCGGCCGCTGCCGCCGCCGGGCCGTCCAGGTCGACCGGCACCCCCAGCAGGGTGGCCGCCTCGGCCCGCCCGGCGGTCACCGTGGACGGATCGGCGCCGGCGTCCAGCGCGTCGTCGTACCAGGTCAGCGCGCTGCCCGGGTCGGTGAACCGCAACCGGTCGCCGGCCTGCCGGTAGACGTCGGCGGCGGTCGGGGTCCGGGCCCGCGCGGCGCGTAGCTGTCCGGCCGCGCGGACCGGGTCGGCACCGGTGGCCAGCAGCGCCGTGGCCACGGTCTCGTGCAGCCGACGGCGCTCCGACGGAGGCAGGTCGAACAGCACGGCCCGGGCGACCGCCGGGATCAACCGCTCTCCGTCGGGGGTGAGCAACCCCTCGTCGCGCAGCGACCGCATCGTGGCGGCCGCCTCGGCCGGGTCCAGGCCGGTCGCGGCGCAGACCACGTCGTCGGCCAGATCCAGGCCGAGAGCCAGGACCGCGGCCAGCCCGGCGATGGCACGTCCGGCTGCGTCACGTCCGGCGGCGGCGAATCGACGCTGTAGCCGGGCGACCAGCGCCGGCGGCGTACCGGACGGATCGGCGGCGACCGCGACGGCGACGGCGGCGAGCCCGGCGGAGGCGACCTGGAGCGCCGCCAACTGCTCCGATGTGGCCGGTCGGCCGAGGACCGCCTTGGCCAGTTCGGCCAGGGCGGCTGGTGCGAGCGGGCCGAGCTGCTCGACCGGGCCCTGCCCGGAGACCGCCTCGTCCAGATCGGCGAGTTCCGGACCGGTGATCGTGGGACGTCGGGCGATCGCCATCGACACCCCGCCGCGAGCGGCCACGGTCAGTGACCGTAAGGTTGCCGGTTCCAGGTGGTGTGCGTCGTCGACCAGGACCAGGGCGTCGTCAGCTCGGGCCTGATCGAGAAGAACCTGCAGGTCGTCGGTTGTCGCGGGCGACACGCGTACGGCCGGTCGGCCGGCGGCCGTGGCGATCTCGCCCAGCCGCCGCGTTCGCCCGGAACCGTCCACACCTACCACGACAGTCACCGGTGCAGCTCCTCCTTGCCCGCGTCAGTGAGGCAGTGTACGGACGGCTCCGCAGGCCGACGCATGGCCTGACCCCGTACGCGTGTACCGTGTACTCTCGGCCCGACCTGGGCGCTGAGTGTGCCGTATCCCGTACGTGCGTTCCGCCGGCCGCCGAACGTGCGCTTGGTCAGCTGTGCTGTGCCTCCCGGCTGGGCTGTTCAGCCGGTCAGCAACTCGTTGATCGACAGGGTCGCCCGGGTGGATCCGTGGGTCGGTCCGGTACCGATGGCCGACTCCGACGAGCGAGACAACACGACACATCCCCGGCGGACTAGAAAGTAGCGGTGTGACAAATGTGGAGTCCGAGTTGTTCTGTATCCGTTTGCCCGGACGACGGTCACCGGCGGTGACCGGATGAGTCTGATCGACCGGACCCGCAGCGTGCTCGGCCACGCCGTCGAGGTCTACCGGGGCACCGCGTACGAGCGGCGGCTCAGCGCCGTCCGCGACCGGCTCGACGAGCCGCTGCGGGTGGCGATCGCCGGTCGGGTCAAAGCGGGCAAGTCCACCTTGCTCAACGCGCTGGTCGGTGACCGGCTGGCCCCGACCGACGCCGGGGAGTGCACCCGGATCGTCACCTGGTACCAGGACGGACATACCTACCGGGTGCTGGCGACGCCCACCGAGGGCGAGCCACGCCAGCTCCGGTTCACCCGCGAGGACGGCGCCATCGAGGTCGACCTGGGCGATCTGTCCGTCGACGACGTCGCGCAACTGGACATCACCTGGCCGTCGCAGGCACTGCGCAACGTGACGCTCATCGACACCCCCGGCATCGGTTCGCTCTCCGAGCAGACTTCCCGGCGCGCCTGGGACCTGCTCGTCCCGGACGAGGAGGAGACCCCGGCCGACGCCGTCGTCTACCTGATGCGTCACCTGCACTCCAACGACGTCGACTTCCTGCGGGCCTTCCACGACGTGGAGGTGTCCCGGCCCAACCCGGTCAACGCCATCGGCATCCTCTCCCGGGCCGACGAGATCGGCGTCGGCCGGCTCGACGCGATGGCGTCCGCCCGGCGGATCGCCGAACGACTGAGCACCGACGCCAACGTGCGCCGGCTGGTGCAGTCGGTCGTCCCGGTCGCCGGCCTGCTCGCCGAGACCGCCGCCACGTTGACCGAAGTGGAGGTCGCCCAGCTGCGCCGGGTCGCCGAACTGCCGGTGGCCCAGGCCGAGCAGCTGCTGCTCTCCGCCGACCGGTTCGTGCAGAACATGCCCGAACTCGGGCTGACCACGATCGAGCGGGAAGCGCTGCTGGCCCGGCTCGGCATGTTCGGCCTGCGACTGTCCGCCGCGATGCTGCGCCACAACGGCGCGGCCACCGCCACCGAACTCTCCCAGGAGTTGACCGAGCGCAGCGGGCTCACCCAGTTGCGCGAGGTCCTCGGCTCACTGTTCTTCGAGCGCCGCGACGTGCTCAAGTCCCGGTCGGCACTGCTGGCGCTCTCCGACGTCACCCGGGTCTGTGTCCGACCCGGCAGTGAGCAGGTGGCCGGCGCGGTCGAGGAGATCATCGCCTCGGCGCACCCGTTCAACGAGTTGCGCGTACTGTCCAGCCTGCGCGCCGGCTGGATCACCGGCAAGGCCCCGGTCGTCGCCGAGCTCGAGCAGGTGATCGGCGGTTCCGGCGCGGCGGCGCACCAGCGGCTGCGGCTGCCGGCCGACGCGACCACCGCCGAGGTGACCGAGAGCGCGGTCGAGGCGTTGGGCCGCTGGCAGCGGCGCGCCGAAAGCCCGATGACCCCGTACGAGCTGGCGGTGGCCGCCCGGGTGGCGGTCCGGTCCTGCGAGGGCATCATCGCCGACCAGCGGCGGCCCCGGTGACCGCGTACCCGGCCGGAGCCACCCGGCCCAGCGGTGCCACCGGACGCTCGCCTCGTACCACTACCGTTTTCAGCAGTGATCCGACCCTGTGGTGTGCGGCACACCGCCGGTCGGCCACCCAGACCCGGCCATACCTGTCTCCACAAACTTCATCGGAGCAACCCTGATGTACGCACTTGGCATCGACCTCGGCACAACGTTCACGGCGGCAGCGATCTGGCGGGAAGGCCGGGTGGAGACCGTCTCACTCGGCGGCCGGAGCGCCGCGATCCCATCCGTGGTGCTGCTACGGCAGGACGAGACGTTCCTCACCGGTGAGGCGGCGCACCGCCGTGGGCTCTCCGAGCCGCACCGGGTGGCCCGCGAGTTCAAGCGGCGGCTCGGCGACACCACCCCGATCCTGCTCGGCGGCGTACCCCAGTCGGCCGAGGCCCTGATGTCCCGGCTGCTCTGGTCGGTGGTGGAAGAGGTGGCCCGCCGGGAAGGCAGCTTCCCGGCGGCGATCTGCATCTCGCACCCGGCCAACTGGGGGCCGTACAAGCTGGACCTGCTCCGCCAGGCGGTGCGGATGGCCAACCTCGAGGTGCCGGTGACCTACACCACCGAGCCCGCCGCCGCAGCGATCAACTACGCCGAGCAGCAGCGGATCGAGCCGGGCTCCATCGTCGCCGTCTACGACCTGGGTGGCGGCACGTTCGACGCGGCGATGCTGCGCAAGACCCCCACCGGCTTCGAGATCATGGGCCAGCCGGAGGGTATCGAGCGACTCGGCGGCATCGACTTCGACGCCGCGGTGTTCAACCACGTCCGGGCGGCGCTCGGCGGCAAACTCGAAGAGCTCGACGAGGAGGACCCGGCGGCGATCGCCGCCGTCGCCCGGCTGCGCGACGAGTGCATCCAGGCCAAGGAGGCGCTGTCGTCGGACACCGACACCTCGATTCCGGTGCTGCTGCCCAACATCTCCACCGAGATCCGGCTCACCCGCTCCGAGCTCGAGGCGATGGTCCGCCCGGTGCTGCACGGCTCGATCGAGGCGCTGCACCGGGCCGTACGGTCCGCCGGCTGCTCGCCGGAGCAGGTGCACTCGGTGCTGCTGGTCGGTGGCTCGTCGCGGATGCCGATCGTTTCCCAGCTGGTCGGCTCGGAGCTGGGCCGCCCGGTGGCGGTCGACGCACACCCCAAGTACTCGGTCTCGCTCGGCGCCGCCTGGCTGGCCGCCGCCGAGCTGACCGGGCAGACGATGCCGGCCGGCCCGACCCCGATGCCGACCCCGGCTCCGCCGGCTGCGGCATCGGCGACCGGTACCTACCGGGTGCCGCCGACCGCACCGGTCCCGCCGACCGCACCGGTCCCGCCGACCGCGCCCGTCTCCCCGGCGGGTTACCGCACGTCTTCGCCGCCGGCCGGCGTCACCGGTGTCGCTTCCGTCGGGCGCGGCGGCGGCGCGGACGCCGGCGGCGGCTACCCGTCCCGTACCGAGACGTTCGCCTCGGCGGGTTCCGTCGGCACCGACGACCCGAAGGCGCGCCGCGGTGGGGAGAAATCGTCGGCGAAGCGTGGTCGTGGGCCGCTGATCGTGGCCGCCGCCGTGCTGGTGGTGCTGCTCACCGGCGGCGGGGTCACCTGGGCACTGACCAGCGGGCAGGGTGACGAGGGCCAGCCGGTGGCCAACGGGGTGGACGATCCTGGTCAGGACACCGGAGCGGAACAGCCGCAGGACCAGCAGCCGGAGCAGACCGGCGAGCCGGAGCCGGAGACTCCGCAGATCCCGGCCGACGAGCAGTGCACCGATGAGATCAAGAGCAACTGGACCTGGGTCTGTCTCACCTCGGCGCGGGTCGCCGGCGGCAAGTTGACCGTCGAGTACGAGGCGGAGTTCGGTGGGAACCAGCCGTCCACCAACGGTGGATGGCACCTGCACATCTACGGCAGCGACGGCACCAACCCGCCGGACAGCATCATGGGCAGCCACGTCCCCGAGAACCAGCAGGGATTCTGGTACGTCGAGGCCAAGCAGCCGTCGGTGGTCTGGACCGACGACCCGGCGTTCATCAACGCGGTCGGCGACCAGCCGAAGGTGTGTGCCCGGATCGCGAACTCCGCCCACGAACTGGCGCAGCACGACAACGGCAGCTACACCACCGGCAACTGCGTCAAGATCCGCTGGGAGTGACACGGTAGCCGATCCGGACCGCGCGAGTGTTCCTGTGTGGAGATGCTGTTCCGCACGGGAACACTCGCCGGGTGGCAGTTGGATGCCGGCGGGTCTGCCGGTGACCTGGGACCGGGTGCCGGTCAGTCCGACCGGGTCGTGACGCTGGGCCGGGGGCGGTCGCCGTACAGCCGTCCCTCGGTCGCCTTCACCGACGCGACCAGGACGAACGACAGCGTCACCAGCAGCGACCAGGAGCCGAACTTGCCGGCGTGCACGAACGTCCAGACGTGCTGCTGGTCCGGGTAGGTCCAGGCGCCGAGGAACGTGGCGATGTTCTCGGCGACCCACAGGAAGAAGCCGATCAGCACGAACGCCAGAGCCAGCGGCATCCGCAGCCGGGCGTCGCCGACGGTGTAGTGCACCCAGGTCCGGCGGAGCGCGATCAGCAGCAGCACCGCGATCACCCAGCGGGCGTCGGGCAGGACATGGTGGGTGAAGAAGTTGACGTAGACGGCGACCGCGAGCCCGGTCACCGCCACCGCCGGGTAGCGGGTCACCCGCAGGTCGAAACGGCGCCACGCCTGACAGATGTAGGAGCCGACCGCCGCATACATGAAACCGGAGTAGAGCGGCACGCCGGCGACCTTGGTCAGCGCATCCTCTGGGTACGACCAGGAGCCGACCTGCACCTTGAACAGCTCCAGGGCCAGCCCGATCAGGTGGAAGCCGGCGATGACGGCGACCTCACGGCCGGTTTCCCAGCCGATGCGCCACAACCCGATCGTCAGCGCGACCATGCAGATCAGCAGCGCGTCGTAGCGGGGGACCGGCAGCGGAACCACCGACGTCAGCGCCAGACAGGTGAAGACCGCGACCGCGAAGCCGCACGACTTCGCCTCGGTCCAGCCGAACCGCAGCAACAGGACGGCGCGTCGGCGCAGGTCCGCGCGGGCCCAGACGGCCGCCGTCAAGCCGGTCGCCCCGGAGCCGGGCCGTCTGGGCCGGCTCCGGCGCTCGTCAGCGGCGGCCGACCCGGGACTGTCCCGGGTCGGTGTCGTGGTCGTCGACTTCGACCGAACCCAGCTGCATGAACCGCCGCAGCGCGTGTTCGACAGTCGCCCCGGTGTACGCGGCGACGTCGCGCCTGCGCAGCACCGGCCCGACCGGACGGACCGGCCCGACCGGGCGTCGGTGATCCGACTCGATCAGCGCGGATACCTGACTGTGACCCTGTCCCACAGCGACTCCATACCTTCGAGTGTGACCTTTGAGCGTGGTCTGCCCCACACGGCCGGGCCTACCCTACCGTTGCCGTCGGTGATCATCGAATGGTGCACCGGCGGGCCGATGGGTGGCCGGGACCAGCGCCCACCGGCTGTTACTGCGGGTCCGCTGCTGCTACATCTTGACTTGCTGTAACCACTCTCCGTGATTGCTTTGTTGGGTCGGTGGACTTTGACAGTGGTTCACATCCGGTAGCGTCGTACCGGTCCGGCGGTCGTCCGATGGGGAGGGTTCAGGCGTGAGCTCGGTCGAAGAAGTCAAGGCGGGGGTCGCCCGGTTCGGTGACGAGCTCGGCCAGCAGGTGGGGGCGATCCGGGCGAGTGCGGAGGCGCTGAGCACCAGCGGGGCCGCGCTGCGGGCGATCACCAGCGGGTCCAGCCATTCGCAGGTGGCCGAGACGATCGCCAAGGTCGAGCAGGCCAAGCAGAAGCTGGCCGAAGCGGCCGCCCTCGCGCAGAGCGCGATCGAGTCGAGCCGCGGGTACGCGTCGAGCTTCTGACCAGCGGTCGACCGGCTGTCCCGGTTGGTGGTGTGTCCCGGCTGGCGGCCTGTCCAGGGTTGCCGGGCTGGTGGCCTGTCTAGGGTTGGCGGCATGGCTGACGATCCGCTTGCCCTGGACGACCTTCTCACGATCGCGACACAGGCCACCGCTCGCGGTGCCGAGCTGATCCGTACCCGTGAGCCCGGACACCTGGCCGGCAAGGGCGACCGGGACTACGCGTCCGAGGTGGATCTCGCTGTCGAACGGGAGCTGCGCGCCTTCCTGGCCGACGCCACCCCGCACGTCGGGTTCCTCGGCGAGGAGGAAGGCGTTTCCGGGGTCGGCGACGGGCTCCAGTGGGTGCTGGATCCGGTCGACGGCACGGTCAACTTCGCGCACGGCGTACCGCTGTGCGGGGTGTCGTTGGCCCTGGTCCGGGACCGGCGTCCGGTGGTCGGGGTGATCGAGTTGCCGCTACTGGGCAGCCGGTACACCGCGACCCTCGGCGGCGGCGCGCGGCGCGACGGCCGGCCGATCCGGGTGCGGGGCACGACGCGGCTGCCCGACGCGTTGGTCAACCTCGGCGACTTCGCGGTCGGCGACGAAGCCGCGGAGCGTAACGCCGCCCGGCTCGCGCTCACCCAGCGGATGGCCCGGGGCGCGCTGCGGGTGCGGATGCTCGGCTCCGCCGCGATCGACCTGGTCTGGGTGGCCGACGGCCGTACCGATGTGTCGATCGCCCTGTCGAACAAGCCGTGGGACATGGCCGCCGGCACGTTGATCGCCCGCGAGGCGGGCGCCGCCGTCGTCGACATCGACGGTACGCCGCACAGCCTCGACTCGTTCGCGACGATCGCCGCGGCTCCGCAGTTGCTCGACGAGGTGCTCGCGCAGGTGCGGGCGGCGGCTGACGACGGCGGGCTCACCTGACGACGGCGGGCTCACCTGACGACGGCGGGCTCACCTGACGACGGCGGGCTCACCTGACGACGGCGACTCGCAGGTGTGCGGGGTCGCCATCCGGGAACGGCAGTGGACGGCCGCGCCGGTCGACGACCGGGCGGCATCCGGGATCCGGACGGCGGCAGGGAAGGAACGGGATGATCACCAAGATCGGGCAGGAAGGGAACGTGCTCGGCTACGAGGTGGCCGGGAAGCTGACCGAGCAGGAGTACCACGACCTGTACCGGGAGCTGCGGGCGGCGATCGCCGAGTACGGCTCGGTCTCGGTCCTCGGCCGGCTACCGGACGACGGACTGCCGGGTATGGAGCTTTCAGCGATCGACGACCGGTTGCGGTTCGCCCGGGAGCATCTGACCGACATCGACCGGGCCGCGGTGGTCGGCGGCAACCGGGTGGCCGAGTGGGTGACCCGGGCCTCGGACGCGATGACGCCGATCGAGCTGCGGCACTTCGACGCCGGTGCGGAGCAGCATGCCTGGGACTGGCTGCGCCGAGCCCGCCCGGTGTGACGGCCGGTCGCACCCGGTCGACGTTCGGTGGCGGCCGGTGCGGGCTTGCTCACACCCTGGGATCGCCGGGTGCCCGGTCCGACCAGCGCCCGTACACTCGCTGGAAACACAACTTCATACCTCATCCAGAGGGGCAGAGGGACACGGCCCGATGAAGCCCCGGCAACCACCCCACCCGTCGCGCCGGTCGCAATCGGCCAGCCGGGGCAGGTGCCAATTCCGTCCCCGTCGCACCGCGCGGCGCAGGGAAAGATGAGAGGACAGCCGCCATGACGTCGCTGATCGACGCGAGCACCACCAGCCCTGACTCCGCCCCGGTGAACACCACCAGCCCGGCCCGTGGCCTGGTCTGTCGCGGCTGCGGTGCCGAATACCCGCTCGCCGCGCAGCACGCCTGTTACGAGTGTTTCGGGCCGCTGGAGGTCGGCTACGACCCGGCGGCTCTCGCGCGCGTCACCCGGGCCGACATCGAGGCGGGCCCGGCCAACATCTGGCGGTACGCCCCGCTGCTGCCCGCCGGTCAGGACCCGGCCACCCGGGTCAGCCTGGATCCCGGATTCACCCCGCTCGTCCCGGCCGCCGCGCTCGCCGCTGAGCTGGGCATCCGGGCGCCGCTGTGGGTCAAGGACGACAGCGCCAACCCGACCCACTCGTTCAAGGACCGGGTCGTTTCGGTCGCTCTCACCGCCGCCCGTACGCTTGGTTTCTCCCGGTTTGCCTGCGCCTCCACCGGTAACCTGGCCAACTCGGTCGCCGCGCACGCCGCGCGGGCCGGCGTACCGTCGATCGTCTTCATCCCCGGCGACCTGGAGCCCGGCAAGATCGTCACGACCGCGGTGTACGGCGGTGAGCTGGTCGCGATCGAGGGCTCCTACGACGACGTGAACCGGCTCTGCAGCGAGCTGGTGGAGACCGACGAGTTCGAGGACACCGCGTTCGTCAACGTCAACGTGCGGCCGTACTACGCGGAGGGGTCCAAGACGCTCGGCTACGAGGTGGCCGAGCAGCTCGGCTGGCGGATCCCCGAGCAGGTGGTGATCCCGATGGCCAGCGGGGAACTGCTCACCAAGGTGGACAAGGCGTTCACCGAGCTGGTCGAGATCGGTCTGGTCGACGCGCCGGCGAACGGCTGGCGGGTGTTCGGCGCTCAGTCCGCCGGCTGCAACCCGATCGCGACCGCGCTGCACCGCGACACCGATCAGATCGTGCCGGTGAAGCCGACCGGGATCGCCAAGTCGCTCAACATCGGTGACCCGGCCGCCGGCCTGTACGCGTTGGAGGCGGTGCGGCGCACCGGTGGCTGGATGGACTACGCCGACGACGACGAGATCCGGGCGGGGATCCGGTTGCTGGCCCGGACCACCGGGGTGTTCGCCGAGACGGCCGGCGGGGTGACCACGGCGGTGCTGAAGAAGCTGGTCGACAGCGGACGGCTGGACCCGGCCGCCGAGACGGTCGTCTACAACACCGGCGAAGGTCTGAAGACCATCGACGCGGTCGCCGGGCAGGTCGGCCCGACTCATCGGGTGAAGCCGTCGTTGCGTTCGGTTCGTGACGCCGGACTGCTCGGATGACCTTCTGACCAGCACACCCTCCACTGAATCGGCTGATCGGCGTACGCCGATCAGCCGATGTTCATGTGCGGTCCGTAGTCAGTGTTTTGCCATAAGTCGAGAAAACTCGCCGGTGGGGTCTTGACGACTGCACTTGCACGGCGCAGGATGCTCCGTGCGGGAGGACGACTCGCCGTAAGGGCCCCGACAGAGCTTGGCAACAATCTCAACCCCGGGTCCCAACGACCAACAGCGCCGGAGGCGCTGTGCGAGCGTCCTCCCGACCAACGTCCCCCGACCGGTAATTAGGTCGCGCGGCTGGCCCGGCCCCGTCAGGCTCGACGGCATGGACATCACCATCACCCCGCTGGATCCGGCCGACGAGGCCGCCTTCGAGCAGGCGTACCAGATCAGGCGGTCGGCCCCCTTCGTCCCGGACATGCCGCCGACACCCCGGCAGTGGTTCGAGGCCCTGCTGCGGCATCAGCGGCACAGCGTACGGTTCGAGGCCGCGCTGGCCAGTGTGGACGGCATACCGGTCGGGTTGACCGCCATGGAGTTCCCGCTGCTCGACAACCTCGACAACGTCGGTGTGGACATCCAGGTGCCTCCCGGGCACCGGCGGCGCGGCATCGGTCGAGCGCTGTACGCGTACGCCGTGCGGCGGGCCCGGGAGACCGGCCGGACCCGGATCATGGGGCACTCGGCGGACACCATGCCCGGCGGCGTCGCCCGCGACCCGGCCTCGACGGCCTTCGCCCACGCCGTGGGGGTCAAATCGGCCCTGGTCGAGGTGCGCCGTCGGCTCGACATCGACACCGTCGACCAGCCGGCGCTCGACGCGATGCTCGCCGAGAACTGGCGCCGCGCCCCCGGCTACGAGCTGCTGACCTGGGTCGGACCCTGCCCGGAGGAGTACCGCGCCGATCTCGCCTACCTGGACGGGCGGATGGTGACCGACTCGCCAATGGGTGACCTGGAGTGGGAGCCGGAAAAGGTGGACGCCGACCGGATCCACGAAGTGGATCTGGCCCGGAAGGCGGCCGGTACCCGCAGCTACCACACGGTGACCCGGCATCTGGACAGCGGCCGGATCGTCGCCTGGAGCAACATCACCCGCCAGGCCGAACCGGACTGGCACGCCTACCAACAGATCACCATCGTCGACCCGGATCATCGCGGACACCGGCTGGGCACCATCGTCAAGATTGAGAACCTGCGGTTCACGTTGCGCCACGAACCGGCGCTGCGGGTGATCGACACCTGGAACGCCGACAGCAACCAGCACATGATCGCGATCAACGAGGCGCTCGGCTTCCGGGCGGTCGACATCTGGCAGAACTGGCAGCAGACCATCTGAGGCATGATGACGGCATGACGGAGACCCCGCACCCGCTGTACGTCACGCACGCCGACACCCTGGCCCGCGCGCTGACCGCGATCGCCGAACGCGACTACTGGTCGGCCTACCCCGAGTCGCCGAGCCCTCGGATCTACGGCGAACACGCCGCCGCCGAGGGCACGGCGGCTTTCCGCGCCTACCTGGGCAAGGACTTCCCCCTCGACCAGCCCACCGCCACCGGCGAACCGGTCGCCACCGACGACAGCCCGTTCGGCATCGAACTCGGCGTCCGGTACCCCCGCGCCGACGCCGACCAGCTGATCACCGCCGCCCGGGCCGCGCTGCCCGCCTGGCGTGACGCCGGCCCGCGCAGCCGGGCCGGCGTCTGCCTGGAGATCCTCGCCCGGCTGCACGAGCACAGCTTCGAGCTGGCCAACGCGGTGCAGTTCACCACCGGTCAGGCGTTCGTGATGGCGTTTCAGGCCGGCGGGGCGCACGCGCTGGACCGCGCGTTGGAAGCCGTCGCCTACGCGTACGCCGAGATGACCCGCCACCCGCGGACCGCCGGCTGGGAGAAGCCAACCGGCCGCGGCGAGCCGCTGCGGATGACGAAAACGTTCCATGTGGTGCCGCGTGGCGTCGCCCTGGTGATCGGCTGCCACACCTTCCCGACCTGGAACTCCTACCCGGGGCTGTTCGCCTCCCTGGTCACCGGGAATCCGGTACTGGTCAAGCCGCACCCGGGCGCGGTGCTACCGCTGGCGATCACCGTCCGCTACGCCCGCGAGGTGCTCAGCGAGGCCGGCTTCGACCCGAACCTGGTGCAGCTCGCCGCCGAGGCGCCGGGCGAGCGGCTGGCGACCGTCCTCGCCGGCCGCCCCGAGGTGCGGATCATCGACTTCACCGGCTCCACCGAGTACGGCGACTGGCTGGAGGCGAACGCCCGGCACGCCTCCGTCTACACCGAGAAGGCCGGCGTCAACACGATCATCGTCGACTCCACGGCGGACTTCGCCGGCATGTGCCGCAACATCGCCTTTTCCTTGTCGCTCTACAGCGGCCAGATGTGCACCACGCCGCAGAACATCCTGGTGCCGGCCGGCGGCATCGAAACCGATCAGGGGCGCAAGAGCCCGGACGAGGTGGCCGCTGGCATCGCCGCCGCGATCGGCAAACTGACCGGCGACCCGGCGCGGGCGGTCGAGCTCATCGGCGCGATCGTCGACGACGCCGTCCTCGACCGGCTCGCCGCAGCGGCCAAGCTCGGCGAGCCGGTACTGGAGTCGCGGGAGATCAGCCACCCGGCGTACCCGGACGCGGTGGTGCGAACCCCACTGGTCGTCAAGCTCGGCGCGGACGCCGACGACGTCTACGGCCGGGAGTGGTTCGGGCCGGTCACCTTCGTGGTCGCCACCGGGTCCACCGCGCGCAGCGTCGAGATCTTCCGGCGTACGGTCGCAGCCCGTGGCGCGCTCACCGCCGGCGTCTACTCGACCGACCAGCGGGTGCTCGCCGACGTGGAGGCCGCCGCGCTGGACGTCGGGGTGCACCTGTCGGCGAATCTCACCGGCGGCGTGTTCGTCAACCAGTCGGCGGCCTTCTCCGACTTCCACGCCAGTGGTGCCAACGCCGCGGCGAACTCGGCGTTGACCGACGGCGCGTACGTCGCCGGCCGGTTCCGGATCGTCCAGTCCCGTCGGCACGTCTGACCCGGCCCGGCACGGGAGCCGGGTCGGCTCCCGTGCCGGCCCGGTGTCGGGTCGGCTCCCGCGCCGGCCTCTGCCGGCCCGCCGGTCACGCCGGCCGGCGCATCTGCAACTCGGTCAGGTCCGACCGGGTCGGGTGCGGCAGGCGTACGCCGGTGTCGGCGAAGCCGAGCCGCTGGTACGCCCGTACCGCCCGGTCGTTGCCGACCACCACCTCCAGCAGCAGCTCCGGGCGTCCAGCCGCACGTGACCAGGCGGCGACCGCGTCGACCAGTTCGGCGAGCAGGTTCCGGCCGCGCCAGGCCGGGCTGATGTAGACGGCGAACAGGACGGACACCGACGGGTCGTCCCGCCAGACGTGTGCTCCCGCGTGCGCCACGAACCGCCGGTCCGCCGTCGGTCCGGTCGCCGTCCGCCCGGCTTGCGGGGTCGCCGGCCCAGTCTCGGCCACGAACTGGGCGATCAGGTCACCGACTGCGGACCGGGCCGCCCGCTCGGCGTACTCGTGCAGCGGCCGGGCCGCCGCGTCGGCGAGCCGTTCGATGAACGCCAGCGGCGAATCGGCGAGCATCTCCAGCCGCAGCGCGCGCATCCGGGCGGCGTCGTCGGCCCGGATCCGCCGGACCGCGGCTACCGGCGGTACGACGTGGTCGGTGTCGGTCCCAGTTCCCATGCCGGCATGCTCGCCCGGCGCGGCTTGGCCGACAACCGGAATCCCGCCTTCTGCCCGGCCCGCACCGGTCACGCCACCAGCAGCAGGGCGGTGCCGAGTTGCCGGCAGTAGTCGACGCCGTGGTCGAGCCCGTGCCGCCCCGGGTAGCGGGCCAGCGCGCCGATCACCCAGGTCTCCCCGATCGCGAGGCAGCTGACGTGCCAGAGCCCGTCCTCGTCGCGCAGCAGCCAGCCGTTCTTGATGGCGATGGTGGCCGCGTACTCGGGGGTGAGCGCGTCCCGTGGGCCGAAGTCGCCCTCACCGCGGACGGCGCGCATCTCGGACAGCAGCCACGGCGTCCACTGCGGCCCGGCCGCCCGCCCGTCGGCGAGGCAGCGCCCCAGCCTGGTCAGATCACGGGCGGAGACGATCGTGTTGCTCCACAGATCGCGCTCCGGGGCCGAGTCGGTCAGCCCGCAGAGCCGTACCATCCGCTCGATGGACTCTCGGCCACCGACCCGATCGTAGGTGGCGTCCGCGCCGGGATTGTCGCTGTCCCGGATGATCGACGACAGCTGGGCCAGCTGGGGTGTGCGGAGCATGTGGCCCTGCTCGTCGGCGCGGCGCAGGTCGTCGGCGGCCAGCCACACCTTGATCAACGACATGGTGTCGCTCTGCGCGGTGAAGTTCGGTGACCCGGTGATCAGCCCGGTACGCCGGTTCAGCGCCGCCCAGGAGAAGAACCCGTCGGTCGGCGTCGGTACCGGGCCGGCGCGCAGCAGCACGCTGCGCTGCTGGTGGTCGTGGTCCTGGTCGGCGACGGTCCAGCCCGGCTCGCGCGGCGGTGGTTTGCCGGCGTCCCCGGGCAGGCCGCCGGTGAACGCCGACAGCACGATGAGCAGCCCGGCGGCGGCGGCCGCCGGGTGGCGTTGGCGGACGCGGTCGGGCCGGGGCGCGGTGCGGTCCGACCGTCGGACGGCCCGGCTGCCAGGTGCGCGATGCCGTCCGGGCTTCACGTTCTGCGGTGTACGGGACACACGTGGTCAACGAAATGCGGTGCCAGAGAGACTTGACTGGGGGTTAATGTCCCCTTTTGGGGTAGTGCGGTGCCGTCAGACCTCGTGTAGCGTGCGATTCCGGCTGCTGTACTCGGGCAACCCGCACGGGAGTCCCGATCGGTGGCTCCGGCCGGCGAACACGCCGGTCAGAGGGCCGGCAGAGGCCCGGCACGACAGAAGTGAGGAAGTGCACCGTGGCGCAGGGCACCGTGAAGTGGTTCAACAGCGAGAAGGGCTACGGTTTCATCGCGGTCGACGGGGGTCAGGACGTCTTCGTCCACTTCTCCGCCATCGAGATGGACGGCTACAAGGCGCTCGACGACGGGCAGCGCGTCGAGTTCGAGATCGCTCAGGGGCAGAAGGGTCCTCAGGCGGAGAGGGTCCGGGTCATCGCCTAGTCACCCTGCTGGCCGGCACGGTCACCCTGCTGGCCAACTGCGCGTCCGGTGGCCGGCGCGGCCGCCCGACCGGACGGCGACGTATCTGATAGCTCGACACAGGTCTGCGTACCCGCAAGGCGTCGGTTCTCCTCGTGGAGCCGGCGCCTTTCATCGTCTCGCCATCCGGCGATCCTGCCCACCCGATCTTGACCGTGACCGCCGTCTGCGGCCGTACGGCCCGAAGGGGTACGTCGGGCGGCAAGTTGCTGTTCGCTTGCACTCGACAGGGGAGAGTGCTAAACAAGGATTGGCACTCGCCAACCGGGAGTGCCAAAGGTCGGGGCGGTGGGGCCACCGCCGTCGTCCCGCTTCGCGGGGTGACGGAGATGGCCGGTCGTCGCGGGCTATCCGGCCCGGCCGGCGGACGTCACTGTCGCCAGGTAGTGACGTCCGAAGGTGCGTAGAGCAGGCGGCATGGCGGAGCTGACCGGCTCCGGTGCTGCGAGCGTCCAGGAGGACAACGCCGTATGGCCAAGATGATCGCGTTCGACGAAGAGGCGCGCCGCGGTCTCGAGCGGGGCATGAACACCCTCGCCGACGCCGTCAAGGTGACGCTGGGCCCGAAGGGCCGCAACGTCGTGCTCGAAAAGAAGTGGGGCGCTCCCACCATCACCAACGATGGTGTGAGCATCGCCAAGGAGATCGAGCTCGAGGACCCGTACGAGAAGATCGGCGCCGAGCTGGTCAAGGAGGTCGCCAAGAAGACCGACGACGTGGCCGGTGACGGCACGACGACGGCGACCGTCCTGGCCCAGGCCCTGGTCCGCGAGGGCCTGCGCAACGTCGCGGCCGGCGCGAACCCGATGGCCCTGAAGCGGGGCATCGAGGCCGCCGTCGCCAACGTCGCGGAGGAGCTGAGCAAGCTCGCCAAGGACGTGGAGACCAAGGAGCAGATCGCGTCCACCGCGTCGATCTCCGCCGGTGACTCCAGCGTCGGCGAGATCATCGCCGAGGCGATGGACAAGGTCGGCAAGGAAGGCGTCATCACCGTCGAGGAGAGCAACACCTTCGGCCTGGAGCTGGAGCTCACCGAGGGTATGCGCTTCGACAAGGGCTACATCTCGCCCTACTTCTGGACCGACCCGGAGCGGATGGAGGCCGTCCTCGACGACCCCTACATCCTGATCGTCAACAGCAAGATCTCCTCGGTCAAGGACCTGCTCCCGATCCTGGAGAAGATCATGCAGTCGGGCAAGCCGCTGCTGATCATCGCCGAGGACGTCGAGGGCGAGGCGCTGGCCACCCTGATCGTCAACAAGGTGCGCGGCACCTTCAAGTCGGTTGCCGTCAAGGCCCCCGGCTTCGGTGACCGCCGCAAGGCGATGCTGACCGACATCTCGATCCTCACCGGCGGCCAGGTCGTCAGCGAGGAGCTCGGCCTGAAGCTCGACGCGGTGACCATCGACATGCTGGGCCGGGCCCGCAAGGTCCAGGTGACCAAGGACGAGACCACGGTCGTCGACGGTGCCGGCGACGCCGAGCAGATCCAGGGCCGGGTCAACCAGATCCGGGCCGAGATCGAGAAGAGCGACTCCGACTACGACC
The DNA here is from genome assembly GCF_049179115.1 of Solwaraspora sp. WMMB762. NCBI lineage: Bacteria > Bacillati > Actinomycetota > Actinomycetes > Micromonosporales > Micromonosporaceae > Solwaraspora > Solwaraspora sp. WMMB762. The sequence continues at coordinate 3,646,114 of NZ_JBMHMD010000001.1, read as the reverse complement.
GCGAGAAGCTGCAGGAGCGGCTGGCCAAGCTGGCCGGCGGCGTCGCGGTGATCAAGGTCGGTGCGGCCACCGAGGTGGAGCTCAAGGAGCGCAAGCACCGCATCGAGGACGCGGTGCGCAACGCCAAGGCGGCCGTCGAGGAGGGCATCGTCCCCGGTGGTGGCGTCGCCCTGGTGCAGGCCGGCAAGACCGCCTTCGACAAGCTCGACCTGGTCGGCGACGAGGCGACCGGCGCGCAGATCGTGAAGATCGCGCTGGACGCCCCGCTGCGGCAGATCGCCGTCAACGCCGGCCTCGAAGGCGGCGTCGTGGTGGAGAAGGTCCGCAACCTGGAGGCCGGCCACGGCCTCAACGCCGCCAACGGCGACTACGTGGACCTGCTGCAGGCGGGCATCATCGACCCGGCCAAGGTGACCCGGTCGGCGCTGCAGAACGCCTCGTCGATCGCGGCCCTGTTCCTGACCACCGAGGCCGTGGTGGCGGACAAGCCGGAGAAGACCCCGGCCCCGGCCGGCGCGCCCGGCGGCGGCGAGATGGACTTCTGAGTCCAGCCACGCCGCAGTAGCGACAAGACCGCAGGGCGGTTACCGGGCAGCTTCCCGGTAACCGCCCTGCGGCGTCTCCGGCCCCGCGCCGATCAGCCGCCGGACCGGGCGGCCTGCACCGCCGCGTACGCGTCGACCAGGCCGGCGCCGGTGAGGTTCGCCGGATCACCGCAGGTGTCACCGCCCCCGGTGCCGGCCTCGGCGGCGGTCTGCCGCAGGATCCGCGCCGTGCCGTCCAGATCACCGATCAGCTCCGGTTGCGCCGACCACAGCAGCGCCACCACCCCGGCCACCTGCGGGGTCGCCATCGACGTACCGTCCAGCGCCGCGTACCCGCCGCCGGGCATCGCCGACAGCACGTCGGCGCCCGGTGCCACCAGGTCCGGTTTGACGGTGCCGTCCGGCGCCGGGCCCCGGCTGGAGAAGTCGGTGACCTCCCGGTCGGCGTCCACCGCGCCGACGGTCAGCACGTCCGCGTACGGGGCCGGCGGGTCGTCGACCGAGCTGCAGAACGGGCCGGTGTTGCCGGCGGCGGCGACCATCATCAGCCCAGCGGCGGCCAGCGCCTCGGTGGCCGGTCGCAGCGAACTCAGGTCGCAGCCTTCCAGCTCGGGGCAGCCCCACGAGTTGGTCAGCACGTGCGGGGCGCGCTCCGGTCGCCCGTCGGCGAACGGGTCGCCCCCGGTCGGGAACGGGGCCAGCATGAACTGCAGGCAGTCCAGGTAGCGGGCCGGGTTGCCGAGGTTGCGGTCCAGGTTGACACAGCCCACCCAGGAGGCGCCGGGGGCGACCCCGACGTCGGTGTCGCCGACCGCCGAGCCGAGCGTGTGGGTGCCGTGCCCGTTGTTGTCGGTCGGCGTACGGGTGTCGTTCCACGGGTCGAACCAGGAGTCGTCGCCGCCCCGGAACCCGTCGGACAGGGCCGGATGGTCGCCGTCCACGCCGGAGTCCGAGGAGCCGACCACGATGCCGGCGCCGTCGACGCCGAGCTCCGTCCAGACCCGTTCGGCACCGAGCATGGTGATGTTCCACGGCGGGGTACGCGGAGCGGGCTGCTCGCCCCGTTCGGGCTCGACCGTGGCCGGCAGCGGCCGTAGTTGCTGACTGATCAGCACCCGATCGACGTCGTCCCGCCGGGTCAGCCAGGGCCGCAGCGCCGGCCCGGCGTCCACCTCGATTGCGTTGACCAGGTAGTACGGCGTGTAGGACAGCCCCCACCGGTCCAGATCGTCGCGCAGGTCGGCCTGGCTGGCCTCGGCGGTGTCGACCAGCGCTTGGAAGACCGTGCGGACCCGTTCGTCGCGGGCCTGCGGTCCGGTGCCGCGCGGCACGTCGGACAGATCGGCCTGTTCCCGCAGCATCACGAACAGCCGTTCGCCGTGCAGCCCCGGCTGCCCGACGGCGAGGTGCACGGCGCCCCCGACCACCGCCAGCGCCGCGACGGTGGCCGCCGCCACCCACCGCAATGGTCGACCTGCCAGCCGTGGCGGTCGACCCGCCCGCCGCCAACCGAGACCGAAGCCGAGTCCGAGGCCCAACACGAGCGCCAGCGCCAGCCCGACGCCGGCACCGACCGCCGCCCAGAACGGGAGGTCACGGCCGATGGCCAGGAGCAGCGAGACCTCTTCCGGGTCGAGCAGGGCCAGCGGTCCGGCGACGGACAGCCCGGCCAGTACGCCGACCGGCGCGCTGGACCGGTCGGCGGCCCAGCCGATCGCCGCGGCCGCGTACCCGATCGGCGGCAGTACCAGGATCGCGGCCAGCTGCCCGCCGGGTTGGCCGACGCCGGCGGCGAGCAGCAGCAGCCCGACTCCGGCCACCGTCCCGCCGAGCAGGATGGTGCGCACCGCTGAGCGCCCCTGCGGGCCGGCGCCGATCGCCGTCCAGAACCGGCGGGGCAGCAGTTCGGCGGCGTACCAGCCGATCGCGGCCGCCGCGGCGACGGCGAGTGCCGTCTCCACCGCGCCGCCCAGCGCACCGACCCACAACCAGGGCAGCAGCATGACCAGCCCGGCCGCGACGGCGATCAGGACGGCGGCCATCCGGTCTGCCTTGCCCGGCTGAACCTGAGCTGGCTCGGCCTGAGCTGACTGAACCTGACCTGGCTCGGCCTGGCCGGGCTGAGCTGGCTCGACCCCGCTCGGCTCGGACCGGCGCCGTAGCGCCCGCAGCCCGGCGGCGCCGCCGGCGGCGAGCGCGGTGAGCGCGGCCAGGTACAGCTCGTGGTGGACGTTCGGTACGGCCCGCAGTAGCCCGAAACCGCCGAGGGCGAACGCGGCGACCAGCCACGCCCGGCCGGTCGCCCGTACCGCCGGTGACCGGGGCACCAGCGCCAGCAGCATGGTGGGCACGCCGACCAGCAGTGCGTTGCCGAACGCGATCAGCGGCCAGACCACCGCCGGGGTGGGCAGCCCGCTGGCCAGCAGGACCTGGTCGGTCAGCCAGCCGCCGGTCTGCGCGAACACCGTCACACCGACCGACCAGATCGCGATCGTCACGGCGGCGACCGTCGGCCACACGCTGGCCGGCGGCGGCCCGGCAGCGGGCGGCTGCATCGGGTACGGCGGCGGCATCGGGTAGGGCTGACCGGGATACGGATAGCCGGGATGACCGGGCGGCTGCGTCATGTCCGCCACCCTAGGCGGCCGGATACGGTGGAGAGGTGCGTGACCCTGCCGTCTCCCGGTACGCCGCCGGCCAGCTGTCCGTGACCCGCCGCGCCGCCGATCTGCGCCGCCTCCGAGGCGAGCGGTTCGACGTACTGGTGATCGGGGGTGGGGTGACCGGCGTCGGCGCCGCCCTCGACGCCGCGTCCCGTGGTCTCAAGGTGGCGCTGGTCGAGGCCCGCGACTACGCCGCCGGCACGTCCAGCCGGTCCAGCAAACTGATCCACGGCGGGCTGCGCTATCTGGAGCAGCTCGAGTTCGGGCTGGTGCACGAGGCGTTGACCGAGCGTGGCCTGCTGGCCACCCGGATCGCCCCGCACCTGGTCCGGCCGGTCCCGATCCTGGTTCCGCTGCCGCAGGGTGGCGCCAGCGGGCCACGGGCGCTGCCCGGCCGGGTCTGGCGGCGGGCCTACTACGGCACCGGGGTCGCCGCGTACGACGCGTTCGCCGGGGTGTTCGGCGGCGGTCGGGGGATGCCGCTGCACCGGCACCTGTCCCGCGAAGGCGCCCGGCGGGTCTTTCCCAGCCTGCGGTCGGACGTCGTCGCCGGCGCCGTGCGCTACTACGACGGTCAGGTCGACGACGCCCGGCTGGTGGTCACCCTGGCGCGGACCGCGGCCAGCCTCGGCGCGGCCGTGGTGACCAGCGCCCGCGCCGTCGGCCTGCTGCGCCAGGCCCGCGAGGTGACCGGGGTGCGGGTCCGGGACATGGAGGCCCGGCCCGGTGACCCGGATGCCGAGTTCGAGGTACGCGCCCGTACCGTCATCGCGGCCACCGGGGTGTGGAGCGACGACGTGTCGCGGATGCTCGGCGACGTCGGGGTCCGGCCCGGTCTGCGGGTACGCGCGTCGAAGGGCGTGCATCTGGTGGTGCCCCGGTCGGCGATCACCGGCGAGGCCGGGCTGATCCTGCGTACCGCCACCTCGGTGCTGTTCGTGCTGCCCTGGGGTGGGCACTGGATCATCGGCACCACGGACACCGACTGGCGGCTCGACCGCGCCCACCCGGCCGCCTCCGAGCGCGACATCGGCTACCTGCTCGACCAGGTGAACACGGTGCTGGACCGGCCGTTGACGCCGCGCGACATCGAAGGGGTGTACGCCGGGCTGCGGCCGCTGCTGTCCGGTGAGGCGGACTCGACGTCGCGGCTGTCCCGCGAGCACGCCGTGGTGGAGCCGATGCTGGGTCTGCTGTTGGTGGCCGGCGGCAAGTACACGACGTACCGGGTGATGGCCGCGGACGTGGTGGACCGGGCGGCGGCCCGGCTCGGGGTGACCCGGCCGTCGCGGACCGCCGACCTGCCGCTGCTCGGTGCCGACGGGTTCGCCGCGATGTGGCGGGACCGGGCCGACGTGGCCCGCCGGCACGGCGTACCCGGTGGAGTGCTGGAGCATCTGCTGGAGCGGTACGGCACCCTCGCGGTGGAGCTGCTGGCGATGATCGACGACGATCCGCTGCTGGCCAGTCCGGTGCCCGGCGCACCCGAGTACCTGGCCGTCGAGATCGCGTACGCGGCCCGCGCCGAGGGCGCGCTGCATCTGGACGACGTGCTGACCCGGCGGACCCGGATCTCGATCGAGACGCCGCACCGGGGCAACGACTCGGCCGGGCACGCCGCCGAGGTGATGGGCCGGGTACTCGGCTGGGACGACGCGGTGCGGGGTCGCGAGGTGGAGCACTACCGGGCCCGGGTGGCGGCGGAGCTGCAGTCGCAGCGGATGCCGGACGACGCGACCGCCGACGCGGCGCGGCTCGGCGCGGCGGACGTCCGTGGCTTCGCCGCCGACCGGGGCGTGGACTGGCCGACCGACACCGGCCTGCCGACCGGCTGAACGTCCGGCTGGCTGGCCGAGTCCGCCGACCGGCTGAAGGTCAGAGCAGTTTGCCGGGGTTCAGCAGATTCGTCGGGTCCAGCGCCTGCTTGATGGCGCGGTGCACCCGCATGCCGACCGGGCCGATCTCCTCGGCCAGCCAGTCGCGTTTGAGCAGGCCGACCCCGTGCTCGCCGGTGCAGGTGCCGCCCAGGTCCAGCCCGAGTCGCATGATCGCGTCGAAGGCGGCCCGGCCGCGCGTCAGGCTGTCCGGGTCGGCCCGGTCGACCACGATGTTCGGGTGCAGGTTGCCGTCGCCGGCATGCCCGACGACGCCGATCGGTACGGCGTGTTCGGCGGCGATCGCCTCGACGCCGTCGAGCATCCGGGCCAGCGTCGAGCGGGGCACCGCCACGTCGTCGATGATCAGCCCGCCGTTGCCGGCGGGGAAGGTCCGCGCGGCGAGGCGTTCCATCGCCGGGTGGGCCAGCCGGCGGGCCTGCAGCAGGGCGGCGGCCTCGACCGCGTCGCTGGCGGCGTACACCTCGGCGGCGCCGGCGGCGGTGCACACCTGCGCGATCCGGTCCAGGTCGGTGCCGGCGGCGGCGCCGGTGTCGACCGAGGCGAGCAGCAGCGCGGCGGCGTCGGTGCGCAACCCCATCGGCCGGTACGCCTCGATCGCCTGCAGGTGGGTGCGGTCCAGCAGCTCCAGCAGGCTGGGGCTGAGCCCGCCGGAGGCGATGCCGGCGACGGCGGTGCCGGCCGCGGCGGTGGAGTCGAAGACCGCGACCAGGGTGAGCGAGGCGTCGGCGGCCGGCCGCAACGCGACGGTCACCTCGGTGATCACCCCGAGGGTGCCTTCGGAGCCGACGAAGAGTCGGGTCAGGTCGTAGCCGGCGACCCCCTTGGCGGTGCGTCGGCCGGTGCGCAGCACCTCGCCGCTGGCCAGCACCACTTCGAGTCCGATGACGTACTCGCCGGTCACGCCGTACTTGACGCAGCACATGCCGCCGGCGTTGGTGGCCACGTTGCCGCCGATGGTGGACGACTCCCACGAGCCGGGGTCCGGTGGGTAGCGCAGCCCGTGCCGGGCCACCTCGGCGGCCAGGGTGGCGTTGACCACGCCGGGCTGGACGACGGCGGTGCGGTTGACCGGGTCGACGTCGACGATCCGGTCCATCGCGGCGGTGGAGAGCACCACCGCGCCGTCGACCGCGTTCGCTGCGCCGGCCAGCCCGGTCCGCGCCCCCTGCGGCACCACCGGTACGCCGTACCGCGCGGCGACCTTGACGGTGGCGACCACCTCGGCGGTCGTCCGGGGCCGGACCACGACGGCCGGGGTGCCGGCGGCGCACAGGTCGGCCTCGTCGCGCTGGTGGCCGCGCAGCAGGTCGGGGTCGGTGAGCACCGCGCCGTCGGGCAGCGCCGCGCGGAGGGCCTCGATGAGATCGGACATCTTCGCAGGCTAGCCAGCGCGGCACCAGACCGGCCACCTCGGGCGTGACCGGATGGGCAATAACGCCATAAGCCGCAAATTGCTCGGTACGCTGCCCGCATGGCCGACGCCGGGAAGCCACCACGCGCGGCGGCGGCACCCCGCCTCACCGGGCTGCTCACCCTGACCCGTAGCCGGGTCTCCATCGAGGTCCGGGAGCGGTCGGAACGGGTCCGCGCCAACCTCGTACTCGCCCTGCAGGCCGGCCTGGCGGCGGCGCTGGCCTGGTTCATCGCCCGTCGGGTGATCGGCCACCCGCTGCCCTTCTTCGCCCCGATCTCAGCGGTGATCATCCTCAGCGCCTCGATCGGGCAGCGGCTCAAACGCGCCGCCGAACTGGTGGTCGGCGTCGCGGTCGGGATCGCCATCGGCGATCTGATCATCATCACCATCGGCACCGGCACCTGGCAGCTGCTGCTGATCGTGCCGCTCGCGGTGGTGACCGCCGTCTTCCTGGGCAGCGGCGCCGCGCTGGTCACCCAGGCCGCGTCGTCCGGGGTGCTGGTCGCCACCCTCACCCCGCAGACGGAGAGCCTCTACCCGGACCGGTTCATCGACGCCCTGGTCGGCGGGCTGATCGGGCTGGTGGTGCTGATCCTGCTGCTGCCGCTCAACCCGCTGGTCATCGTGCGCCGCGCCGCCGACCCGGCATTGGACCTGCTGTCCGACATGCTGATCCTCAGCGGCAAGGCGCTGGCCGGGCGGGACCGCCGCCGGGCCGAGGCCGCCTCGAAGCGGCTGCACGAAGCGGAGAAGGAACTGTCCGAATTCCGTGACGCGGTCGAGGCGGGACGCGAGACGGCGGTCCTGGCCCCGGCGCGCTGGCGAGCCCGCGGCCCACTGGCCCAGTACGCGGAGAGCGCCGAGTACGTCACCCGAGGGCTGCGCAACTCCCGGGTGCTGACCCGTCGGGTGGTCTCCCTCCTGACTGAGGACGAGCCGGTGCCGCGCGCCCTGCCGGAGGCGGTCTGCCACCTCGGCGACGCGGTGCGCATCCTGCGCCACGAGCTCGACGCCGGCACCGACCCGGTGCGCACCCGGCGTCGGGCGTTGGACGCCGCCAGGTGCGCCGGTGCGGCGTACGACGCAGGTGTGGGGTTCAACGGCAGCGTGGTGGTCGCCCAGGTCAGGGCTACCGCGAGCGACCTGGTCCGGGCCAGCGGCACCGAGGCCGGCGCGGTCGAACGAATGGTCAGCGAGGCGTTCGGGCGCGACGCCCCGGAGTAGCCGGTCGGGACGGCGGCGTACCCCCCGCCGGTCGGGCCCGGCCGGGCGACACGCTGCCCGCCGTTGGTCGGCGCTGGCTACGCTAGCCCAATGTCCGACACTGTCCCCGGTGGTCCATCCGGCTCCCGCCCTGCGGCGGATTCGACCGATCCGACCGAACCGGTGGACGCGGTGTCCCCGCCCGAGCAGCCAGCTCCGCAGACGCCGGCCGACCCGGTGTCTCCGGCCACCCCACCAACCGCAGCAGACGCAGCGGCTTCAACGGCTGAGCCGGTGGCACCGGCGGCCGCTCCGGCGGAGCCGGCGGACGGGGTCGTGCCGGCCGGTCGGCTGCGGCGCAGCGTCTGGCTGCGCTGGCTGACCCTGGTCGGCATCGTGGTCTTCATCGCCGGCTGCGGAGTGGCGATCCTGAGTTACCTCGGGATGGCGATCGGCCCGGTCGCGCTGACCGTCGGCGTGATCGCCGCCGTGCTGCCGGTGCCGGTGCTGGTCGCCTGCTTCCTGTGGCTGGACCGCTACGAGCCGGAGCCGGTGCACTATCTCGCCTTCTGCTTCGCCTGGGGTGCCTTCGTGTCGACCTCGGCCTCGTTGGTGGTGAACAACTTCTCCGCCGACCTGCTGGACAGCTGGGGCTACTCGGAGGGGCTGGTGGCGGTGCTGGTGGCGCCGTTCATCGAGGAGCTGACCAAGACCCTCGGCCCGATCCTGCTGCTGCTGACCCGCCGCCGCGAATGGTCCGGCATCACCGACGGGATCGTCTACTGCGGCATGTCCGCGATCGGCTTCGCGATGGTGGAGAACATCCTCTACCTCGGCGGATACGGCTACGCCGCCGGCGCCGAACAGTACGGCCCGGCGACCGGCGCGCAGAACGTCTTCGCCATCTTCATCGTCCGGATTCTGTTCACCGGTTTCGCCCACCCCCTGTTCACCTCGATGGCCGGTGTGGGGCTGGGCATCGCCGCCCGTACCGCCGACCGGCGGATCCGGGTGCTCGCGCCGACCGCCGGGCTGCTGCTGGCGATGATGCTGCACGGGGCCTGGAACCTGATCCCGACGCTGGTCGAGGCGACCGGCCAGACCCTGATCCTGCTGTACGGCTACATCGGCCTGATGGTGCCGATCTTCTTCGGCATGGTGGGCCTGGCGGTGTGGCTGCGCAGCTGGGAAGGGCGGCTGACCGAGCGGGTGCTGCCCGACTACGTCCGGGCCGGCTGGTTCACCCCGCCGGAGGTAGCGGCGTTGGGCAGCCTGGGCCGGCGGCACTCGGCGCGCCGCTGGGCCAGCCGGGTGGCCGGCGAGCCGGGCGTACGGGCGATGCGCGACTTCCAGGCCGCCGCCACCAAGCTGGCGCTGCTGCGCGACGGCCTGCTGCGCGGCCTGGAGAGCAAACCAAAGGAGCTGGCCCGGCACGCCAAGGAGGAGCAGCGGCTGCTGACCGCGCTGGCCGGCTACCGGCAGGCGTTCGTCGGCCGGGACCCGCAGGCGCCGCACGCGCTGTGGAACGGGGCGGACTACCAGATCACCTTCCCGGACGGCAGCCAGCGGCAGGTGCCCGCGCCGGATGAGCCGGTGGTGCCGATCCCGGTGGTGCTCACCGCGCCCCCGCCACCTCCGCCGCCGATGTTCGCCGGCTACCCGGGCTGGCCCGGTGCCGGTCCGGGCACCCCGCCCGGTTACGGCCCACCCCCGTTCTCCGGCTACGGCGCTCCGCCACCCGGTTACGGCCCGCCCCCTGGCTACGGTCCGCCCCCTGGTTACGGCGTGCTGCCGCCCGGCTACGGTCAACCGCCACCGCCACCGCCACCGCCACCGCCCGGCTATGGCGCGCCGCCCCCGCCTGGGTACGGTCCGCCGTCCGGATATCAGGTCCGGCCCGGCCACTACAACCCACCGCCGCCCGGCTACGGCCCGCCCCCGGGTTAGCCAGCGGGTGGCAGCGGCTGCATCTGCCGAGGGAACCTCCATGACCCTCAAACCGGCCGGATGAGGGTCATAGCGGTTCCCTCGTTTCCGGATCTCGTCAGCCCGAGCGCCGTCGCCAGCCGGCCGACGCCGGCAACCTGCGGTCCGTGGCGGGAAATCTCAGCCACGACGGTACGGGCGGAAGGCCGGGAGCGGATTTCAGCCGGTGCGACGCGGTCCGCCTCGACGAGCCAGCGTCCTGCCGCGGTGAAGTCAGCGACGTCGAGGTACGCCCGTGCGGCGTCCACCAGGTACGCCGCCCGGTGCTCGGCGGGCAGCCCGCGCCATGTCTGCTGCCTGCTGGCTGCCTCGTGTCGGCGTACCGCCTGCTGGGCATCGCCCGACTCCACCGCCGCCACCACGTGCGCCAGCTCGACGGCCGCCGGGCCGAAGTCCGCCGTACGGTAGTCCAGCCCGTCGCCAACTTGCCCGGCGACATGGGTAGCCCGACCGAGCAGCTCACTGGCGTTGGCGGTGTCGCCGCAGCCGGCGGCGGCCAACCCGGCCTGCAGCAGCAACGTCCCGTACACCGCCCGGGAACCCGGTCTCGCCTCCCCATCGGTGGATGTGGCGACCCGGTCGGCGGCGGCGACCGCTGTGGTCGTCGCCAGCCGGCCCTGGCCCAGCCCGCGCAGCGCCTGCGCGAGCGGCACCGCCGCCGACCCGGCCAGTAGCGGATCGCTGCCCGCTGTGGCGAGTGCCCGGTCGGCCGCCAGCCAGGCCAGGTCCGCCTCGCCGACTTTGACGAGCACGAGCGCGGTGACCCGGTACGCCCGCACCAGCGGCTCCGTCCCATGTTCTGGTCGCGCTGCGTGTAGCCGGCGTGCGGCGTCCAGCAGCTCCGGCACCGTCCGCAGCAGCCGGGGATGGTCCCCGTGCCGGTACGTCGACCAGGCGTGCTCCACCCGCTGCGACACCTCCCCGGCATCGGCTGCCGGCCCGGCCGGGCCGGCGGCGAACACCTCGTAACGCGCGAGTGCCGCCCGGACCGCGTCGACGCCGGCCGACGTGCCGCCGATCTGCGGCTGGCCGGTGTCGCCCAGCAGCTCCGTCGGGTCGACCCGCAGCACGTCGGCGACCTGCTGGATCAGCGAGAACCGGTCCAGCGTCCGGACACCGCGCTCCACCTTCTCCACCCAGCTCTTCGACCGGCCGATCCGGTCGGCGAGCACCTGCTGGGTCATCTGCCGCCGCACCCGCCACAGGGCCACCCGCCGCCCGACCGCCACACTCACCGCCGGCCACCCGCGTCGATCCACGTCCACGACACGAACCGTTCGTAGAGTTCGGCCGGGTCGGTGATGCCGGCCTCCTCGGCGGCGACGGTCAGCAGCTCACCGACGTCGACCGCAAGCGCCAGCGGCTCACCGACGTATGCCTCGGCCAACTGCGTCCGGCCCGGCGGACACGGCCACGACGTCCCCTCCGGGCACACCGCACAGCACCACGACGGACGCACCGGCTCGTGCACCGGCCCACCGCCACCGGCCTGGGGCTTTCTCACCGCAGGTAGTGCCGGCCGGCGTTACCGCCCCGCCGCTCCGCTCGATCGGTCCGCGTCGCCGGCCGCCGGTCCGGCGGCGGCACCGTACGGTCGGCGTACCGCCGCCGGCCCGGCACCGGGTAGACCACATCGACCGGTATGTCCGCACGCTGAAACCACTTCCCGAACACAGACGTCCCCCTCGACGAGTGTGGAGGGCGGCGACCCGAGGTGGCTCTCCGTGTCGACCCCGGGCCGCCGCCCAGCGGGCGGGCCCGACGCGCGAAAAGGGCGATCGCGGGTACGGCGTCGGGCCTTGCTGGCAGGTCGCTGATCCACAGGTGGTGCGACCTGGTTGTAGCCTGCCCGGCGCTCGTACGACGGTCTACAGTGTCGCCGTCCGCCAGCGCTGGCTACTGTCCGCCGTCACATTGACGGCTGATGTGTCGCGCACAGCTCATCCAACTCGGCGGCCGGCACCCCTACCTCGGCCAGACCTCGGCGTACCCGGTCGACCCGCCACCAGTTCGACGCCGCGACCCGGCCCGAGGCGACCGCCGCCGTGACCTGCGCTATCGACTCGTGCGGGTCCATCGACAGTACGGCCTGGCCGAGGTCCAACCGGGCCGACGCGATGCGCCGGGGGCGGCTGCCCTCGGCGAGCAGCCGGGCCAGGACATCGCCGGCCTCGGTGGCGGCGGCCGGATCACCGACCCACGCCAAGGTGGTCGCCACGTACGCTCGGGCTTTGCCCGGGTCGTAGCGGTAGTGGTGCTCAGGCCGGTCCGGCTGGCTCAGCGGCGACACCATCCGCTCCAGCTGGGCCAGTCGTCGCCCGGTGGCCGGTCGGTCGCCGAGCAGCGCCAGCGCCCGCCCGGTCTGGGCGGTCGCCTGCAGTTTGGCGCTGCTGCCGGTCGGAGCGACGGTCTGCGCCCCTTCGGCCAGGGCAAGCGCTGTCGCGGGCTCGCCGGCGGTGAGCGCCTCCCAAGCGCGGGTTTCCAGGCACCACGCACGGATCTCGGCGTGTTCGGTGTGGGCGGACATCTCGTTGGCGGTGTGCAGGTGCCCGGCAGCGGCACCGGTCCGCCGTAGGTCGATCAGCACGGTAGCGGTGAGCAGCGACAGCCATCCGCCGGCGACGAGAATCCGTCGGTGCTGGTCCAGCGTCATCCGGCGGCCGGAGCTGATCAGGGTGGTGACGTAGGTCAGGTGTTGGCGGATGCGTGGAAGGAGGACGTGCGACGCGGTGACTGGGTAGGCGACGGCAAGTTCGTCGACGGCCGCTTCCAGACCAGCGAGGGTGCTGCTGCTGATGTCGGTGGCCGCGACCCGGCGGGCCAGCTCGGTGGAATCGTGTGCGCCGTCGTCGGTGAGCATCGTGGAGAGCACTCCACCGGTGTCGAGCACGTCGTCGAGCCGACCGGCGACCTCGGGCGTCGGTGTCTTGCGACCGGTCTCCAGATCATGCAGGTACGACTTGGCGTAGTGCGCCTTCGCGGCGAGATCACGCAGCGAGAGCCCGGCCTGCTGACGCAACCGGCGCAAGGTCGACGGCCATCGCGGGTCGCTGATGCGGGTCATGCGCGTCACCACCTTGGTAGCTGCCGGGTGGCACCGACCAACAACCTTCCGGCTCTTGCCGCCACACCAGACGTTACTCCGCGTATCCATCACCACACAGGCCCCCTCTCGGCATAGGGCGTGGAGGGCGGCGACCCGAGGTGGCTCTCCGTGTCGACCCCGGGCCACCGCCCAGCGGGCGGGCCCGACGCGCGAAAAAGGGCGATCGCGGGTACGGCGTCGGGCCCAGCTAACGCGAGGTCTCGCAGCCCTGCCCATGCCGTTACGAACCTGGCGGACAAGGCAGCTGTTCAACCTCTACGAGTAGCCTGACGGCAACTTGCAGTGACGTCTACTGCTCAATCGTTCGCCGGCCGCTTGCGAACAGCTCGCCGCAGCCGGGCCGACCCGGTGGCATCGGCAACCGTCTGGACCTCTTCGAGCGTGTGAGTGCTCGCGTTCTGATCCCCGACCGCCGCATGCACGTCGGCAAGCGCGAGAAGGTAGTCGCCAGCCCATTCGGCGTGCCGCTGCACATCGGGAAGGGCGGCAAGGCCAGCGGTCAGATCACTGATCGCGGCATCGGCTGCCCGGCTATCGGTGCTGGCGTGGATGGCGTGTACGAGGCCACGCTCCATCGTCAGGAAGGCGGCGGACCGGTAGTAGTGCCAGGGTGGAGGATCGCTGCCGATGACGTCGAACTCTGCGGCCAGCTGGTCAGCCTCGCGAATCGTTTCGGTCGCCGCCCGGCGATCATTCACATGGGCCACCGCGCGCGCCAACTGCAACGTGTCGTACACCCGCTCGCCGATGTAGACCTTGGAACCGCCAGCGAGTGCCGCTCGGGACAACTCCGCGGCCTCCGTCGGTCGGCCGCACAGCTCTGCAAGGTGCCCTCGGAAGCTGACTACGAGAGCGATCAGGTCCACATCGCCGGCCGCTCTAGCAGCCGTCTCAGCTTGGGCGAGGGTACGGCGAGCGGCCCCATACTGGCCGAGGGTCATCTGCAGCCACCCCACGAGCTGCGCCGACTGCCCGTAGATGTGCTGCAACTGAGCTTGCCCGGCCCCTGCGGCGGTAGCCGCCAACCGCTCCACGGCGGCCAACTGCGCGGCAGCCGCATCGACGACCGCAGCTGATCCCACTGTGTCCTCGAGCCGGCGGTGCTGAGCCAGGATCACCGCGAGTGCGTCGACGGCAGCGCTGCTCGTGTCGCCGATAGCGAGGCGAGAACGCTGATCACCATCAAGGCCGGCGGCGTCATCGACGACGAGACCAGCGAGTCTGCCACCCGCCCCCAACGCCGCGTCCAGATGCTCGGCTACCGAGACGGTCGGCGTCTTGCGACCCGCCTCGAGCTCACACAGATAGCTCGCCGAGTACGCGACCTGGCGGCCCAGCCCTCGGTAGGACAGCCCAGCGGCTTGCCGCAACGACCGCAGAGCGGTTGGCCAACGAGGATCGACGATGATCATGATCACGGCTCCCGGCATTGGATTTGCATGCGGTCGCACGCTCGCGGTGCTATCCGTAACCGCACAACGGACGATACCCGTTCAGCCGTGACACCATCGGGCGTCGACAGCCGTCACCTTGCCAATGCCAGGGGACAGTGGACCCATTGATGCGTGATCGGATGCGGGTGATCTGAGGTGGCGTCGGCGTGTCGAGTTGATGGGGCGTAGCGGATCAACGCAGAGCGGCGGTGTCAGGTCAGGCGGGATGGCCTTCCATCAACGCGGCTAGCTCCGCCAACTCCTGGTCCATGGCCCGACGTCGACTGGTGGTGATCATGCGTACGGTGTCGCGGGCGTACCGCTGGTGCCGCAGCCACACTGGAGCGTCGGCGGCCAGTTCGCCGATCATCGGCCGTGACGATCGCGAGGGTGGTTGCCCGCGACCTGGTCAGCGATGCGTGAGCGGAGAAGGCAGCGCCTGCGCTCACACCACCAGCAACGGAACGCGTAGACCGCGGTAGGTTCCCGGCGAGCGGGTCACCACGACACCGCGTACCGCCGCAGCCTCGTGCACGACGTGCCGAGCGGGCAGACTTCCTGGCCAGCCACCGATCTCGATCGCGGTGTGCTCGGTCAGCCGGACTCGGCCTGGTCGAGCAGCTCGCCAAGCTCCCGGTAGCCGTGAAAGAGATCAATCAGCGCCGAGCCGTCGAAGACCCGTGGCGGGCGTAGCCTCACGCCGCTGCCTGCCCCCGTACACCCCAGATCCGCTCAGCGTCGGCGTCCGCGCGGTCCTGCGCCGCTTCCAGCTCCGCAAGCTCATCCGTGCTCAGCGGCAAGGGTGCCGCCTGACCCAGGGCCGCCGCCAAGCGCTGCGCCGCCGTCAGCGGCCCAGGTGTGATCTCGTCTGGCGTCACACGCCGATCCTACTATCGGATGTCACCGCACGGGCCCCGCCGCTGGCAACGTCGGCACCTCGTCGGCGATGTACCCGGCCGGGCCACGGGCAGAGATCAGCACCCTGCGCAGGTCGAGCAACGCCAACGGGCGATGACCGGGCTCCCGGCGGGCCGCTCCGGTGCTCGCATTCCCGAGCAGAGTCGTCGTCGGTACGCTCAGTGCCCGCGCGATCGCATGCAATGTCGCGATCCGAGGCGTCGTACGCTGATCCGTCTCCAGCTTGCGGATCGTTTCCGTGCTCAGTCGACCCGTGATCGGATACGGGTGATCTGACGGGGCGTCGGCGTGTCGAGTTGATGGGGCGTATTGGATCAACACCAGCGCCAGCGCCAACGGCCGGAGACGGCGTGGGCTATTGAGCTACAGGTACAGACCGGTGGAGTCTTCTTCGACCCGTTGGGCGGCCACCGCGTGCACGTCGCGTTCGCGGAGCAGGACGTAGCCGCGACCGTGCAGCTCGACCTCGGAGCGGTCCTCCGGGTCGAACAGCACCCGGTCGCCGGTGACGATCGAGCGTACGTTGGGTCCGACCCCGACCGTGGTCGCCCAGGACAGTCGCCGGCCCACCGACGCGGTGGCCGGGATCACGATGCCGGCGGTGGAGCGGCGCTCGCCCTCGCCGCCTTCGAGTTTGACCAGCACCCGGTCGTGCAGCAGGCGGATCGGCAAACCGTTGTCGTGTGGTGGGTCGGCGGTCACGACCGAACCGTACCGCGTGGGTGTGCCGGCCGGTCGCGGGTGGGTCGGCCGGATGGTTGCCTGCCGCCCGTACGGGGCACATCGGGGAGAGTTCAGGGAGGTAGCGGCAGCAACGACGCACATGTGCCCGTTACCGTGTACGCACCGATACTCGACTCCGGGGGTTCGCTTGAGCCGGCTGCAACAGATGAGAGGGCGGCTACGCCAGGCGTACGAGGCCGGGCGGGAGTCGGTGCGGGCCGCCCGGGAGCGGGAACGGTCCCGCCGTGCCGCTGCGGCCGGCGCCGCCGAGGAGCTGGCCGGCGCGGGTGCCGACCCGGGCGCGGAGACCCCGCCGCCGGGCGACGGACACCTGTCGACCACGAGCCGCGACGACGCGGACGTGCCGCACGCGCTACGGATCGCCGCCGCCTGGTCGTGGCGGCTGATCGTGATCGGCATCGTCGGATGGGCGCTGCTGCGGGTCATCGGCAACGTCCGGATCGTCATCATCCCGGTGCTGGTGGCGTTGCTGCTGGCCGCGTTGCTCGCCCCGGCGGTCGGCTGGCTGCTGCGGGCCCACGTGCCGCGCACCCTGGCCACGGCGGTAGTGCTCATCACCGGGCTGGCCGGGGTGGTCGGCACGCTGACCCTGGTGGTCAACGAGTTCATCACCGGCCTGCCCGACCTGAGCGAGAAGGCGTCCAGCGGCATCGGGGAGATTCAGAAGTGGCTGCGCACCGGTCCGCTGAAGCTCGACGACGGACAGCTCGACCAGTACGTCGAGGCCGGGCAGAACTGGATCAACGAGAACACCCAGACGTTGACCAGCGGCGCGGTCTCCACCGCCGGGACGGTCGTGGAGCTGTTCACCGGTGCGCTGCTGGTGCTGTTCTCGACGTTCTTCTTCCTCCGGGACGGGCAGCGGATCTGGCGGTTCATCGTCGGCCTGTTCCCGCTTGCGGCGCGCTGGCGGATCGACGACGCCGGTAGCGCGGCCTGGATGACTCTGGTCGCCTATGTCCGGGCGACCGTGCTGGTGGCGTTCATCGACGCCGTCGGCATCGGGATCTTCCTGGTGCTGTTCGACATCCCATTCGCGTTCGCGCTGGCCGCGTTGGTGTTCCTGGGCGCGTTCATCCCGATCGTCGGCGCGACGCTGTCCGGCGCGGTGGCCATCCTGGTGGCCCTGGTGGACAGCGGCTGGGTCACCGCGTTGATCATCCTGGGTGCGGTGATCGCGGTGCAGCAGCTGGAAGGCAACGTCCTGCAACCGCTGATCATGGGGCGGGCGGTGGCGATCCACCCGCTGGCCGTGGTGCTGGCGGTCACCTCCGGCGTGGTGCTGGCCGGCATCGTCGGCGCGCTGGTCGCCGTACCGCTGATCGCGGTGCTGAACACGGCGGTACGCCGACTGGCCCGCCGCCGGCACGTCCCGCCGCCGCCACCGCCGGAGTCCGTGGTGATCGGCACCAGCCCACCGTGACCCGACCACAGCCGCCCGGCGGCTGACCCGCCCAACTGGTGGCAGGACAACCGGTGGCGGGTCAGCTGGCGGCCAGTCGGCGCAGCGCGCCCTGCACCACCTCCGGCCGGGTGGTGTACCAGAACGGCGGCAACGAACGGCGCAGGAACGCGCCGTAGCCACGGGCGGTCTCTAACCGGGAGTCCAGCACCGCCACGACACCCCGGTCACCGGTGGACCGGATCAGCCGGCCGGCGCCCTGCGCCAGGCGTACCGCCGCGATCGGCACGCTGACCGCAGAAAACCCGGAGCCGCCGGCGGCGTCCACGGCGGCGGCGCGGGCGGCGGCCAGCGGCTCGTCCGGCCGGGGGAACGGCAGCCGGTCGATCACCACCAGCTGGCAGGCGTCGCCGGGCACGTCCACCCCCTGCCACAGCGACATCACGCCGAACAGGCAGCTCGCCCGGTCCTCCCGGAACCGGCGGACCAGCAGCGGCAACGCCTGCTCGCCCTGCACGTGCACGGTCAGCCCGGTCCGGGCCCGGACCAGCTCCGCGGCCTGCTGCGCGGCCCGTCGGGACGAGAACAATCCGAGGGTACGGCCACCGAGCGTGCCGATCAGCGACAGCAGCTCCTCGCCGGCCTGGGCGGGCAGCCCGGAGACGGTCGGCCGGGGCAGGTGCGCGGCGACGTACAGGATGCCCTGCTTGGGGTAGTCGAACGGGGAACCGACGTCGAGTGACCGCCAGCTGAGATCGTCGGCCGTGACCGCCTCGGCCTGCTCGGTGGCCGGGGTAGCGGTCTCCAGACCCAGCGACCGGGCCACCGTGTCGAACCGGCCGCCCAGGGTCAGGGTGGCGGAGGTGGCCACCACGGTCCGCTCCTCGTAGAGGTGGCTGGACAGGGTGCCGGCCACCGACAGCGGTGCCACCACCAGCGCCCGGCGGTTGGCGGCCGGGCCGTCCGGCTTCTCCACCCAGGCGACGTCGTGCTCGGCCTCGTCGAGCAGCCGTTGGGCGGTCGTGGAGAGCTCGTCGAGCACCGACTTGGCCTGCTGTTTGCGGACCGGGTCCGGGTCGTCGGCCTTGATGTCGCCGATCTTGTCCAGCGCGGCCCGGGTGGCCGACTCCAGCAGGGTGCACGCCTCGTGCAGCGCCGGCGGCAGACCGCTGGTCAGCCGGCCGGCCGGCGACTCACCCAGCCCGACGGCGAGGGCGTCACCGGCCTCGGTGAGCTGCTCGGCGGTCTCCGGCGGCAGCAGCGGCCGGGCCCGGCGGGCGGCCCGGTCGATCACGTCCGGGGTGAGCTCGGCCTGGGCGGCCGACGAGACCCGGTCGGCCAGCTCGTGGGCCTCGTCGACGATCAGCAGTTTGTGCGGCGGCACGATGTGCCGGCCGGCGAGCATGTCGACGGCGAGCAGGCTGTGGTTGGTGACGACCACGTCGGCTTCGCGGGCCCGGAACCGGGACGCCTCGGCGAAGCATTCCTCGCCGTACGGGCAGCGGGCCGCCCCGACGCACTCGCGGGCCGGCATCGACACCTGCCGCCACACCTGGTCGTCGACGCCGGGGTCCAGCTCGTCGCGGTCGCCGGTGTCGGTCTCCATCGCCCAGTCACGCAGCCGTTGCACCTGCTTGCCGAGCCGGCCGGCGGCAGCCAACCAGCGGGTGCCGCCGCCGCTGCCACCGTTGCCACCGCCGTTGTCGCCGTTGTCGCCGGCGGCGTCGAACAGGTCCGTCGGCTCCTCCTCGGCCGAGTCCTCCAGCCGGGCCAGGCACAGGTAGTGGTGCCGGCCCTTGAGGACGGCGAAGGTGGGCCGGCGGCGCAGGATCGGCTCGACCGCGTCGGCGAGCCGGGGCAGGTCGTGCTCGACCAGCTGGGACTGCAGCGCCAGGGTGGCGGTGGAGACCACCACCGGGCCGTCGACGGTCAGCGCGGGCGCCAGGTAGGCCAGCGATTTACCGGTGCCGGTGCCGGCCTGCACGAGCAGGTGGTGCCGGGTACGGATGGCGTCGGCGATCGCCGCCGTCATCTCCTGCTGGCCGGGTCGGGCCGAGCCGCCGGGGACCGCGCCGACCGCGGCGGCGAGCAACTGGGCGGCGCTCGGCCGACCGGTGCCGGAGCGGCCGGCCGGGCGCGGCGGGGCCGCCGGAGCGGACGCGGTGCTGGTGGTCGTCGCAGGGGTCACCCGCTGACAGTACCGATCACCACCGTCGTCCCAGCGGTCATCCACAGCCCATCGGCCGGTGTCGCCCGGGTGCCGGCTCCGGCACTGGGGCGTCACCTGCACGTTGCCTTCCGGTGGGCGCCCATCGGTTAAGGTGCGACACATGTCGAGCGATGTCGTACGGGTGGTCTATCGCAAGTACGACGGTTCGGCCCACCGCGACTATCCGGCCCGCCGGTTGACTGAGGACGAGGTCGGCGTGTGGCTCGGCGTGCCCCGGGGCACCGAGTCGATCTACCACGGTCGCCCGTCGGTGGAGCAGATCCCGTTCGTCTTGCTGGTGCCGCGTGAGCAGTGGTGGACCTGCATGTTCAACCCGCCGCCGCGCACCAGTGAGGTCTACTGCGACATCGCCAGCCCGGCCCGTTGGGAGGACGAGTCCACCGTACACCTCATCGATCTTGATCTTGATGTGGTGAGGCGCAGGGCGACCGGTCTGGTGGAGCTGCGCGACGAGGACGAGTTCGCCGAGCACCGGGTGCGGTACGGCTACCCGGAGGACGTGGTGGAGTCGGCCTGGGCCGCCGCCCGCTGGCTACAGGACGCGCTCGGCGACGGCACCGAGCCGTTCGCCTCGGCCTACCGGAAGTGGCTGGCGCTGGTCTGCTGACCCGACCGGCTGGTCGGCCGGCCGATCCGGTGGTCGGCCGGGTAGCGGTCGGCTGGTCGGCCGAGGGCCGGCTGGGCGATGATCGGCTGATGACTGCTGACCTGTACGAGCCACCTGTCCGGGAACTGCTACGGGTCGGTGCCGGCCGGCCGCTCGACCTGTCCGCGATCGACCCGAGGTCGACGCCGGGGCTGCCGGCGCTGTCGGTGACCGGGCCGGACCGCAAGTCGTGGGCCCGCGCCGAGGTCCGCCGGATCGGCGACGAACTGGCCGAGCAGCAGGAGATGCTGCACGCCCAGGCGGTCGCCGGCGACGCGGCCGGTCGGCGGGTGCTGCTGGTGCTGCAGGCGATGGACTGCGGCGGCAAGGGCGGCGCGGTGAAGCGGGTGGCCGGCGCGATGAATCCGCTCGGCCTGCAGATCCGGGCCTTCGGGCCGCCTACCGAGGAGGAGTTGGGGCACCACTTCCTGTGGCGGATCCGCCGGGCGTTGCCGGACGCCGGCCAGGTCGGGGTGTTCGATCGGTCACACTACGAGGACGTCCTGGTGGTACGGGTCGAGTCGCTGGTGCCGGAGGAGACCTGGCGGGCCCGGTACGACGAGATCAACGAATTCGAGGCCGGGCTGGTCGACGAGGGTTTCGTGCTGATCAAGGTGTTCCTGCACATTTCCTACGGGGAGCAGCGGGAGCGGCTGCTGTCCCGGTTGACCGACCCGACCAAGCACTGGAAGTACCACCCGGGGGACGTGGACGCGCGTACCAAGTGGCCGGACTACCAGGCCGCGTACACGGAGGCGTTGAGCCGGTGCGCCACGGACGCCGCGCCCTGGTTCGTGGTGCCGGCCGACCGCAAGTGGTACCGGGACTGGGCGCTGGCGCACCTGCTCCGGGAGCACTTCGCGGATCTGGACCTGAGCTACCCGCCGGCCCGGTTCGACCTGCGCAAGGAGCATGCCCGGCTGCTCGCCGGGGACGGGCCGAAAGTGAACGGCGGATGAACAGAGACTGACTCGTAGGTGTACAGGGGTGGGCCGCGAGCAGACGCGATTCACTGTTCCCTAGCATTCCCTGCAGAGCGCGCGGGCGTTTCCCGTGGCCAGCCCCTGTTCCCCACCGTCTCCGACGAGGTCTGCGCTGTGAAGTTCTCCTTCCGCCCGGTCGAGGGCGCCTTCTATGAACTGTTCACCAAAGCCGCGCAGAACCTCGTGCGGGGCACCGAGCTGCTCAACGAACTCGCCCTGCCCGGCGTCGACGTCCAGTCGGTCAGCGAGCGGCTCACCGAGGTCGAGCACGACAGCGACCAGATCACCCACGACCTCTACAAGAAGATCAACTCGGCGTTCATCACCCCGTTCGACCGGGAGGACATCTACCGGCTCGGCAGCCAGCTCGACGACGTGATGGACCACCTGGAAGCGGTCGGCAACCTGCTCTACCTCTACGGGCTGACCCAGTTGCCGTCGCTGCCCCGGGAGATGCACGAGCTGATCGCGGTGCTCGACCAGCAGGCCCGGGTGACCGCCGACGCGATGCCCCGGCTGCGGGCGATGAAGAACCTCGACGACTACTGGATCGAGTGCAACCGGCTGGAGAACGAGGGCGACCGGGCGTACCGGATGCTGCTGGTCCGGCTCTTCTCCGGCGAGTACGACGCGCTCACCGTGCTGAAGATGAAGGAGGTCGCCGACGAGCTGGAGGCCGCCTGCGACGCCTTCGAGCACGTGGCCAACACCGTCGAGACCATCGCGGTCAAGGAGTCCTGAGCCGGGTGAGCGCCGAACTCATCGCCGTCCTCGCGGTGATCACCGTTGCCATGGTCTTCGACTACACCAACGGGTTCCACGACGCGGCCAACGCCATCGCCACCAGCATCTCCACCCGGGCACTCACCCCACGGGTCGCCCTGATCATGGCCGCCATCGGCAACTTCATCGGCGCCCACTTCGGCGCCGAGGTGGCCAAGACCGTCGGCAGCGGCCTGGTCGAGCTGCCGGCCGGCGTCTCCAGCCTCGGCATTGTCTTCGCCGGCGTGGTCGGCGCGATCACCTGGAACCTGATCACCTGGTACTTCGGGCTGCCGTCGTCGTCGTCCCACGCGCTGATCGGCGGTCTGGTCGGCTCCACCATCGCCGCCTCCGGCACGGTGCTGTGGGGCGGTATCGCCGGCGACGTGGTGGCGCCGATGGTGCTCTCCCCGCTGGTCGGCTTCGCCCTCGGCTTCCTGGTCATGCTCGCCGTGCAGTGGATCTTCCGCAACGGCCAGCCGGGCAAGCTCAACCGGGGCTTCCGGATCGCCCAGTCGGTCTCGGCGGCGGCGATGTCGGTCGGGCACGGCATGCAGGACGCCGCGAAGACCATCGGCATCGTGGTGCTGGCCCTGTTCGTCGGCGGGTTCCAGTCGGACGCCGAGACCATCCCGGAGTGGGTCTTCTGGACCTCGGCGACAGTGCTGGCGCTGGGCACCTACGCCGGCGGCTGGCGGATCATCCGTACCCTCGGTCGCAAGATCATCGACCTGCGGCCGCCCGAGGGGTTCGCCGCCGAGACCGTCGCCAGCTCGGTGCTCTACTTCAACGCCCTGGTGCTCGGCGCGCCGATCTCCACCACGCACACCATCACCTCGGCGATCATGGGCGTCGGGGTGACCAAGCGGCTGTCGGCCGTACGGTGGAACGTCGCCGGCAACATCGTCGGCGCCTGGATCCTGACCTTCCCAGCCGCCGGCAGCATCGGCGCGGTGATGTACTTCGTCGTCCGCCCGCTGTTCAGCTGACCCGGCTCGCCGGTACCAGGTCGGCGAGCAGCGCCTCGACCCGGCGGCGGATCTCGTCGCGGATCGGCCGGACCGCCTCGACGCCCTTGCCGGCCGGGTCGGTCAACTGCCAGTCCTCGTACCGCTTGCCGGGAAAGACCGGGCAGGCGTCGCCGCAGCCCATCGTGACGATCACGTCGGAGGACTCGGCGGTGGACCACTCCAGCCGCTTCGGGGTCTGGTCGGTGATGTCGATGCCGACCTCGCGCATCACCTCGACCGCCGCCGGGTTGACCGTCTCGGCCGGCGCCGAGCCGGCCGAGCGGACCTCGACCGCGTCGCCGCCGAGGTGACGCAGCCAGCCGGCGGCCATCTGGGACCGGCCCGCGTTGTGTACGCAGACGAACAGCACACTGGGCTTGCTCACGGTGTCTCCTTCGAGGGGTGGGGGCGGCAGGTCAGCGTCGGACGGTCGCCAGGTCGTCGGCGTCGTCGGTCGCCGATCCGCCCGGCTGGGCGGGATCTGCCGGCTGGGCGGGATCTGCCGGCTGAGCCGGCTCGGCCGGCACCACGACCTGGTCGGCGGCGCGTCCCACCCCCGGGTAGAGCGCCAGCAGCAGGGCGACTCCGACGGCGAGCCCGACAACCTGGGCGACCAGGAACGCGGGGATCGAGGCGGGCTGGATGCCGGCGAAGGTGTCGGTGAAGCCCCGGCCGATCGTCACCGCCGGGTTGGCGAACGACGTCGACGAGGTGAACCAGTAGGCGGCACCGATGTAGGCACCGACCGCGGCCGGTGCCGCGCCGGCCCGGCCCGACCGGGCCAGCGCGAAGACCAGCAGGACCAGACCGGCGGTGGCAACCACCTCACCGAGCCACAGATTGCCCGCCGACCGCTCCTTGGCCGACCAGGTCACCGCCGGCAGGGCGAACATCAGGTTGGCCAGGATCGCCCCGGCGACGCCGCCGGCCACCTGCGCGGCGACGTAGCCGGTCAGATCCGGCAGGGTCAGACCGGTGCGGCTGCGTCGCCCGAGGAACCAGTCGGCGGTCGAGACGACCGGGTTGAAGTGCCCGCCGGAGACCGGGCCGAAGATCAGGATCAGCGCGCCGAGCGCGAAGGCGGTGGCGATCGAATTCTGCAGCAGTTGCAGCCCGACGTCGTCCGGCGACAACGACTGGGCCATCACCCCGGAACCGACCACCGAGGTGACCAGCAGGGCGGTGCCGGCGAACTCGGCCAGCAGCCGTCGCCAGAGTGCGATCGGGTTCACGCGTTCTCCACTTTCTGTAGGTCGTCCAGCAGCCGGCGGACCCGGCGCTCGATCTCGTCGCGAATCGGCCGTACGCCGTCGACGTCCTGCCCGGCCGGGTCGTCCAGCTCCCAGTTCTCGTACCGGGTGCCGGGGAAGACCGGGCAGGCGTCACCGCAGCCCATGGTGACCACCACGTCGGCGGCGCGGACCACCTCATCGGTCCACGGCTTCGGGTACTCACCGGAGATGTCGATGCCGCGTTCGGCCATCGCCGCGATCGCCGCCCGGTTGACCTCGTGGCCCGGCTCGCTGCCGCCGGACCAGGCGACCACCGTCTCCCCGGCGAGGTGGGTGAGGAACCCGAGCGCCATCTGGCTACGGCCGGCGTTGTGGGTGCAGAGGAAGAGCACCACCGGGCGGCCGTCGGAGTGCAGGCCCTCCACCCGGGCCAGGGCCTGCAGCCGCTGCCGGGCGAACCGCTCGGCGAGCAGCGGCAGATAGTTGGGGATGGTGCTGCCGGTGGCGAACTGGTCGTAGCTGGACGCCAGGAACCGTTCGATCGTCTCGGTGTTGTAGGTGCCGTCGAACTCCCGGGCCAGCCGGGTCGCTGCGGTACGCAGCGCCACCTGCTGGTCGATGGACAGGTCGGGGCGGACGGCGTCGGTGACGTCAGACATGGTCGGCTCCGGTGGACGTGGGGGCGGTGGCCCGGCTGGTGATGGCGGGGGCCAGCCGGTGGACCCGGCCGGCGAGGTCGGCGTACGCGGCTTCGAAAGCGGCGTCGGTGTCCACCCGGACCGGGTCCGGCACCGACCAGTGCAGGTCGGGCGCACCGGCCCCGGTTAGCTCCTCGTGGGCGTTGTCGCAGACGGCGACGACCAGGTCGCCGTCGCCGACGACGGCCGACACGTGTGCGGTGCGGGCCGGGTCGAGGTCGAGGTTGAGCCGGCGGGCCAGCGCCACCGCCCGGGGGTGTACCCGGGTCGCCGGTCGGGTGCCGGCTGAGGCGGCCGGGGTCGGTCCGGTGCGTTGCCAGAGCGCTGCGGCGAGCTGGGAACGGGCCGAGTTGTGGGTGCAGACGAAGACCACCCGGTCGACGCCGGCCAGCGGCGGTGGGGCCAGCCCGGCGAGGACGTCCGGCACCAGTTGCAGGTAGCTGCGGCGGCGGTCGCCCTCGGACCGGGCGCGGCGCAGCAGGCCTGCTTCCTGCAGGACCTTGACGTGGTGGGCGACCAGGTTGCTCGGCAACCCGAGCCGTCGACCCAGCTCGCCGGGGGCGGCGTCGCCGAGGTGCAGCAGGTCGACCATGGCCAGCCGGGCCGGGTCGCCGAGCGCGGCGTGCACCCGGGCGCGTCGCTCCAGTTGCCCGGCGGGCGTACCGGCGCGCCGCTCCAGCGGGCGGGCGGGTGTCGGCCGGTCGTCGGCACGGCGACTTACCTCAGCGTTCATTGACTCAATGATTACTGAGGTAGTTGGTGGAGTCAAGCCGACCGAGCGTCCGGACCCGGCCGGCAGACCGGGTCAGACGAACTCCCGACCGGGATCAGTCGTAGCTGACGCCGATCTGGCCGCGGATCGTGTCGAGCAGCTCCATGACCTCGAGGGACACCGCGTGCGGCACCAGCGGACTCTCCCGCAGGCCGGCAGCCAGGCAGCGGTGCACCTCGGCCGCCTCGTACTGGTAGCCGTTGCCGGCCGGCTCGACCACCCGCACCACCTCCGGGTCCCCGGTGCCCCGGCGGAGCGTGAACTCGCTCGGGCAGATGAACGGGTCCGGCAACGCGATCCGGCCGGTGCTGCCGGTGATCGTCGCCACCACCGGAGTGGCCCCGACGATGCCGCAGGTCAACGCGGCCACCGCGCCCGACTCGTAGCCCAGCAGCACGCCGGTGTTCTGGTCCACGCCCTCCGGGGTGAGTTTCGCCCAGGAGTGCACCGAGTCCGGCCGGCCGAGCACCAGATGCGCCAGGCTCACCGGGTAGATGCCCAGGTCGAGCAGAGCGCCGCCGCCGAGCGCGCGGTCGCGCATCCGGCTCTCCGGCGCGAACGGCCCGGCCAGGCCGAAGTCGGCGTGCACCGAGACGACCTCACCGATCGCGCCGTCGTCGACCAGCTCGCACACCCGGCGTACGGTCGGGTTGCACCGCATCCACATGGCCTCCATCAGGAACACGTCCCGGGCCCGGGCGGTCTCCACCAGCTCGGTGCTGCTGGCCAGGTCAAGGGTGAACGGCTTCTCGCACAGCACCGCCCGGCCGGCGGCCAGGCAGGTCATGGTCGCGGCGTGGTGCGCCGAGTGCGGCGTCGCCACGTAGACGACGTCGACGTCACCGTCCGCGGCGAGCTCGTCCCAGGATCCGTACGCCCGGGGGATGCCGTAGCGGTCGGCGAACGCCTGCGCGCTGGCCACCGAGCGGGAGCCGACCGCGAGTACCTCGGCGTCGGGCAGCAGTTGCAGGTCTTCGACGAAGCGGGCGGCGATGCCGCCGGTGGCGAGGATTCCCCAACGAGTCATGCCAGGCACGCTAGCCAGCGAGTCCGTGCGCGGCGACGGCGGGGCGTGCTGGCCGGTCTGCCGGGTGACGACCTACGCTCGGCGCGTGCCCACCGACGACGACGTCACGGCTTTCGCCGCGCCACCCGATCCAATGCTGTTCGCCGTGCCCGAGGCAATGGTCGAGCACGCCAGCCGGTTCTACGCGGCGGGCCGGGAACCGGTGCGACCACGGGTCGCCGCGACCGTGCTGCTGCTGCGCCCGACGACGGGTCCGGGGCCGACAACGGATCCGGGCCCGACGACGGATCCGGGGCCGAGGAGGGAGCCTGGCGGCACCGGGTTCGAGGTCTACCTGATCCGGCGGGTGGCGGCTGTCGCCTTCGGCGGGGTGTACGCGTTCCCCGGTGGCGGGGTGGACCCGTCCGACGCCGTCGGCGAGCTGGACTGGGCCGGGCCGGATCCGGAGCACTGGGCGGCGCGGCTGGGGTGCCCGCCGGACCAGGCACGGGCGGTGGTCTGCGCCGCCGCCCGGGAGGTGTTCGAAGAGTCCGGGGTGCTGCTGGCCGGGCCGGACGAGACCACTGTGGTCGACGCGGTGGACGGTCCGGAGTGGGAGGTCGAGCGGCAGGCGTTGCTCGCCCGGACGTTGAGCTTCGCGGAGCTGCTGCGCCGTCGGCGGCTGACCCTGCGGTCGGACCTGCTGGCCGCGTGGAGCCGGTGGATCACCCCGGACTTCGAGCCGCGCCGGTTCGACGCCCACTTCTTCGTTGCCCGGCTGCCGATCGGGCAGGCGACCCGGGACGTGTCCGGTGAGGCGGACCAGACGGTGTGGATCCGGCCGGGACTGGCCCTGGACCGGGCGGAGACCGGCGACTGGCAGCTGCTGCCACCCACCCGGGTGACGCTCGACGAGGTCGCCGGCTGCGCTGACCCGGATGCCGTCTTCGCCGCCGCAGCCGGCCGGGATCCGGCCGTACCGGTCACCCCTCAGCTGCACGTCGATCCGGACGGGACGGTCAGTTTTGCGGTTGTCAAGCCCTGATCCGGATAGATGATCTTGCGTTACCAAGCGGTGATACTTTGGCGCGCACAAACGCGACAGGGTGCCGGGCGCTCCTCGCCCGCTACCGCTACCGGACGGGACAGATGGCTCCACGACCAGGGACCTCAGCCGCGCGAGGTGCGCCGACGGACGCCGACGACCTCGTGCATCTTGCCGTGCCCGCCGAGTACGTCTCGCACATCGCCCGGCTGATCGAGGAGCTCGACCAACGGCCCAGGCCGATCCCGAAGCCGGCCCGCCGGGCCCGGTCCACGGCCCGCGCCGCCAAGGAGTGGCCGGTCGAGGAGTTGCGCCGGTTCGCCCAGGGCCGGTCCCGGACGCACCAGACCGTGTTCGCGATCCTCGACCTGCTCGCCGAGCACCCCGGTGAGACCATGTCGGTCGGCGACCTCGCGGCGCGGCTCGGCAGCCCGGTCGACAAGGTGATCGGCGCGCTCGGTGGACTGACCCGGATCGTCAAGGCGTACCACGACTATCCGAAGTGGGGGCTGCCGCTGCAGCGGATGGCCCGGACCGGTTCCGGCCGCTCCGGTGCGGTCGGCTACCAGCTTCCGGCCGAGCAGGCCCGCCGCTGGCGGCTGGTGCGGCGCGGTCGGCCCGAAAGCTGATCACCGACGTAGGCGGCGAAATGCGTCGGCCGAGGTGCGACGCCGGTCACAGTCGAGCGTGGGCTCAGCTCGGACGGCGACCATACAACCCCCGTTCACCTTCTGTTCACCATGCTCCGGTCGGCAGTTTAGCCACGGCTCGTACCGTCCTCGGCGTTCGAGACGGTGAACTCGCCCCCGCGACCCTTGGGCGGCGACTCGCCACCCGACCTCAGAGAGGCAACACACCGTGAATCGTAAGTCCCTCCGGCTGGCCGCCCTGCCGGCCGCCGTCATGCTTACCCTCGGCGTGGCCGCGTGCGGCGACGACGGCGACACCGGCTCGGGGTCTGACAACGGCTCCGACACCTCGGTCAGCGGCGACCTCGCTGGCGCTGGCGCCTCCTCCCAGGGCGCCGCGATGGAGGCGTGGATCGCCGGATTCACCTCCGTCGCCCCGGACGCGACCGTCACCTACGACCCGATCGGCTCCGGCGGCGGCCGCGAGCAGTTCACCAGCGGCGGATCCGACTTCGCCGGCTCCGACGCGTACCTCGACGAGGAAGAGGTCGCCGCCGCCCTGGAGACCTGCGGCGAGCAGGGCTTCATCGAGTTCCCCGGCTACATCAGCCCGATCGCCGTGGCGTACAACCTGCCGGGCGTCGAGACGCTGAACCTGTCGCCGTCGGCGATCGCGAAGATCTTCGACAACAAGATCACCAACTGGAACGACCCGGCGCTCGCCGAGCTCAACCCGGACGCCGCGCTGCCCGACCTGGCGATCACCGCCGTGCACCGCTCGGACGAGTCCGGCACCACCGAGAATTTCGTCGACTACCTGGCCAAGGCCGCCCCGGCCGACTGGCCGTACGAGGTCTCCGGCGACTGGCCGACCACCGGTGGCGAGGCCGCCGCGCAGACCCAGGGTGTGGCCGCCGCGCTGCGCGGGGGTGAGGGCACCATCGGCTACATCGACGCCTCCCAGGCCACCGACCTCGGCGTCGTCGCGGTCCAGGTGGGCGAGGAGTTCGTGGAGTACTCGGCCGAAGCCGCCGCCAAGGTGGTCGACGCCGCCGAGACCGTGGCCGGTCGCCCCGAGTTCAGCTTCGCCATCGACCTGCCCCGGGACACCACCGAGGCCGGCGTCTACCCGATCGTGCTGGTCTCCTACCAGCTGGCCTGCGTCAACTACGACAGCCAGGAGAAGGTCGACCTGGTCAAGGCGTTCTTCAACTACGTGATCAGCGAGGAGGGCCAGCAGGCCGCCGCCGAGAACGCCGGCTCCGCGCCGATCTCCGCGACGCTGCGCAGCCAGGCGCAGCAGGCCATCGACGCGATCACCGTCGCCGGCTGAGTCCAGCACCACGTCCAGCCCTTGCGACCCAGGTCCGGACGGTCACCCGGTGGCCGTCCGGACCTGCGGCGTATCCCCGTACCGCCCGTCACGACACGGCCTGAGGAGGCGTAATCCGTGACAAAGCCCGCCACCGCGCAGAGCGGTACCCCATCGAGTGATCCGCCGCCCGGCGGCGACTCGCCGCGCGGCACGTCGACGGGCGAGCCGCCGAACGCCGAGAGCCGTCGCCGGGGCCGGTCCGGCAAACGGATCGGTGACCAGATCTTCTCCGGCACCGCCGTCGGTGCCGGCGTGCTCATCCTGGTCACCCTCGCCGCGGTCGCGGCCTTCCTGCTCTACGAGGGCTTCCCCGCCCTGGTCGCCGACCCCGAGGAGCTGCCCGGCGGCGAAGGCTTCATCGCGTACGTCACCCCGCTGCTGTTCGGCACGGTCCTCGCCGCGGTGATCGCGTTGGTGGTCGCCACCCCGCTGGCGATCGGTATCGCGCTGTTCATCTCGCACTACGCGCCGCGCCGGGTCGCCGCCGGTCTGGGTTACCTGGTCGATCTGCTGGCCGCCGTACCCAGTGTCGTCTACGGACTGTGGGGCATCTTCTTCCTCGCCCCGAACATCGTCCCGGTCTACCAGTGGCTGGAGGAGTACCTGGGCTTCATCCCGTTCTTCGCCGGCCCCGCCTCGGCCACCGGCCGGACCATGCTGACCGCCGGTCTGGTGCTGGCCGTGATGATCCTGCCGATCATGACCGCGGTCAACCGGGAGGTCTTCCTGCAGACCCCCCGGCTGCAGGAGGAAGCCTCCCTGGCGCTCGGTGCCACCCGCTGGGAGATGATCCGGATGACCGTGCTGCCGTTCGGCCGGTCCGGGATCATCAGCGGCAGCATGCTCGGGCTGGGTCGGGCGCTCGGTGAGACCCTGGCCGTCGCGATGGTGCTCTCCGCCTCCGACGTGATCACCATCAACCTGATCGACTCGGTCAACAGCAGCACCATCGCCGCCAACATCGCGTTGGACTTCCCCGAGTCCAGCGGGCTGGCGGTGAACGCGCTGATCGCCACCGGCCTGGTGCTGTTCGCGCTGACCTTCGTCGTCAACTTCGCCGCCCGGGCCGTCGTCGCCCGTCGGCGCGACTTCTCGGGAGCGAACGCATGACCACCATCACCCCGCCCCGGGCACCCGTCACCAGCTCGCTGACCAGCGGCGTACTGCCGAAGTGGGCGCCGTGGGCGGTGGTCAGCGGCAGCCTGTCGGTCGGCCTGGTCGGCGGCCTCAGCCTCGGGCTCGCCATCCCGCTCTCGTTGGCCATCGGCGTACTGCTCGTCATGGTGGCCCTGCCGGCGGTCTCCTGGCAGGTCGAAGGCGGCCGCCGGGCCAAGGACCGGTTCGTCACCGTACTGGTCAGCCTCGCCTTCGCCCTCGCGATGCTGCCGCTGCTGTCGTTGATGATCACCGTCACGCAGAACGGCATCCACCGGTTCGACGGGACCTTCCTCAGCAGCGACATGCGGGGTGTGCTGGGCGAGGGCGGCGGGGCGCTGCACGCCATCGTCGGCACCCTGATGATCACCGGCGCGGCTGCGCTGATCTCGGTACCGGTCGGCGTGATGTGCGCCGTCTACCTGGTCGAGTACGGCAAGGGCCGGCTGGCCCGGTGGGTCACCCTGCTGGTCGACGTGATGACCGGTATCCCGTCCATCGTGGCAGGTCTGTTCGCGTTCGCCTTCTTCGCGATCTTCTTCGGCCCGAGCATCCGGTTCGGCCTCGGCGGTGCCGTCGCCCTGTCGGTGCTGATGGTGCCGGTGGTGGTCCGTTCGGTCGAGGAGATGCTCAAGCTGGTGCCGAACGAGCTGCGCGAAGCGTCGTACGCGCTCGGCGTGCCGAAGTGGCGCACCGTGCTGCGGGTGGTGCTGCGGACCGCCGCACCGGGCATCGCCACCGGCGTGACCATCGCCATCGCCCGGGTGATCGGCGAGACCGCCCCGCTGCTGATCATCACCGGCAGCACCACGGCAACCAACTGGAACCTGTTCGACGGCCGGATGTCCTCGCTGCCGATCTTCACCTACTACTCGTACAGCATCCCCGGCGCCCGGCCGGAGTTCGGCGTGGAACGCGCGTGGGCGGCGGCGCTCACCCTGTTCGTCATCGTCATGGGCCTCAACCTGGTGGCCCGGCTGATCTCCCGCTTCTTCTCCCTGCCGACCAGCCGCTGACCGCGGAAAGGACCCCTCAAGTGGCCAAGCGCATCGAAGTCTCCGACCTCGACATCTTCTACGGCAACTTCAAGGCCGTGGAGCAGGTCGACATGACCATCGAGCCGCGTTCCGTGACGGCGCTGATCGGCCCGTCCGGCTGCGGCAAGTCGACCTTCCTCCGCTCCTTGAACCGGATGCACGAGGTGGTGCCCGGCGGCCGGGTGACCGGCAAGGTCGTGATGGACGGCGACGACCTGTACGGCGTCGGCGTCGACCCGGTCGCGGTACGGCGGCAGGTCGGCATGGTGTTCCAGCGTCCCAACCCGTTCCCGACGATGTCGATCTACGACAACGTGGCGGCCGGGGTGAAGCTCAACGGCGGTCGGATGCGCAAGGCCGACCTCGACGAACTGGTCGAGCAGACGTTGCGCGGCGCCAACCTGTGGGAGGAGGTCAAGGACCGGCTGGGCCGGCCCGGCTCCAGCCTCTCCGGTGGCCAGCAGCAGCGGCTGTGCATCGCCCGGGCGATCGCCGTCAAGCCGGCGGTGCTGCTGATGGACGAGCCGTGCTCCGCGCTGGACCCGATCTCCACTCTCGCCATCGAGGACCTGATGCACCAGCTGAAGGCCGAGTTCACCATCGTCATCGTTACGCACAACATGCAGCAGGCGGCCCGGGTCAGCGACCGCACCGGCTTTTTCAACATCGCCGGCACCGGGCAGCCCGGCAAGCTGATCGAGATGGACGACACGCAGCGGATCTTCAGCAACCCGAAGGTCAAGGCGACCGAGGACTACATCACCGGCCGGTTCGGCTGACCGGCGCCCGCATCAACCGGTGCAACCGGTCGGCCGAGGCCGGTCGGTCAGTGCCGGCGGTAGGTCACGTCGGCCGACCAGCGCAGGAAGCCGAGCCGGGTGTAGAGCCGTACCGCGGCGGTGTTCGACTCGTCGACGTAGAGCATCGCCCGGTGCAGCCCGACGGTGGCCAGGTGCCGCAGCCCGGCCAAGGTCAACGCGCGGCCGAGACCGCCGCCGTGCGCGTCCGGGTCGACTCCGAGTACGTAGACCTCGCCGACCGCCGGCCCGGTGTGCACCTTGGTCCAGTGGAAGCCGAGCAGCCGGCCGGCCGGATCCTCGGCGAGCAGGAAACCGGCCGGGTCGAACCACGGCTGCGCGATCCGGGCATGCAGCTGCGGCAACCCCCAGCGGCCCTGCTCGGGGTGGTCGGCGAACGCCTTCGCGTTGAGCGCCACCCAGGCCGCGTCGTCCTGAACCGGCACAAACGATCGCATCCGTACCCCGGCCGGCAGGTCCGGCTCGGGCAGCGGGTCGGCCAGCTTTCGGCGCAGTTGCAACAGCACCCGGTCGCGGACCAGGTCGTGGTCGAGGGCGAGGGCTGCGGCCGACGGGTGGTCGCCGTGCGCCCAGACGCGCAGCGGGACGGCGGGGTCGACGGCGTCGAGCAGCCCGGCGAGCAGTCGACGACCGTACCCGCGTCGCCGGTGTGCCGGGTGGACCACCAGCTCGGCGACCGGGCCGGCCGGATCGGTCGGGTCGAGGTACGCGTACCCGGTCATCTCGCCGGCCGGGGCGGTCAGCGTGAGGTGCCGGGCGGAGGCCGCGTCCCGCAGGCCGATGACGACCTGCTCCGGCAGCGGGTCGGCGCCATCGGTGTCGGCGGCGGCCGCCGCCAGCTTCAGCACCTGGTCGACCTGGGTAGGGTCGAGCCGGTCGGACCGCTCGACGGTCGCGGTCGTCTGGGTCACCCGCTCAGCCACGTGCCCCACCGTATCTCCCGCCGGGTCCGCCCGTCGCGGTGCGGCGGGTTCGCGGGTCAGAGCTGGCCGGTGCGCAGGTGCAGCCGGCGGCTGCGCTGATCGGCGGGTTCGGCCATCGGCGGCAACGCGTCGACCAGGAGACGCTGCCGCAGGTTCGGCAGGATCGAGCGCAGCGCCAGCACCGTACCGGTCCGGTTGCCACCGGCGTCGTGCAGCAGCACGATCGACCCGGGTACGGCCTGCGCGGTCACCGTCGCGGTGATGCTGCCCGCACCGGGCTGGAAGTAGTCGGCCGGGTCGATGGTCCAGTGGATCGAGGTCATGCCCAGTTCCCGCGCCACCTCGACCACGGCGGGAGTCCAGAAGCCACCGGGTTGGCGATAGTAGGAGACGGGGTGGCCGGGGGCGGCGGCCCGGATCGCCTCGGAGGTGCGGATCAGATCCGTGCGGATCGCGGCGGTCGGGTAGCTGCCGAGGTCGAAGTCGTGGCTCCACGAGTGGTTGCACAGGGTGTGCCCATCGGCTGCGATGGCCCGGACCAGCTCGGGATAGGCGACCACGTTCCGGCCGACCAGGCAGAAGGTCGCCTTCACCCCGAACTGGCGGAGCACGTCGAGGGTCTGCTGGGTGTGCACTGGGTGCGGGCCGTCGTCGAAGGTGAGGGCGACTGCGGCGCTGCCGCTGGTCCGCCGGGTGCCGTGCGGTCCGCTGCGGTCGGGGGCCAGTGGGGCGTACGCCGGCAGCCGGGCCGCCGACCGGTCGGGGTCCGGCACCCCGGCGGGCGACGACGGTGCCGCCGTGGAACGGGCCGGTGGCGGCATCAGGTCGGGGTCGGGTCCGCTGCGGGTCGGGTCCGGTGCCGGCGCGGGCGTGGGGCCCGGGTCGGCCCGTTCGGCCGGCGCACTGCTGGAACCCAGCAGGTACGCGCAGGTCAGGACGGCCGTCACAGTCACTGCGGCGATGGTCAGCCCACGTAGACCCGCCAGCACCGTCACTGCAGCCCTCCCACCGTCGGTCGGTTGTGTCTGCCCGACGCTAGGAGGCTGCCGCTGGCTGATTACATGAAACGGTTGATAACCGATCTAAACGATCTATTCGGACGAAAAACTGAGGCGCCATCCGGACACATCCGGATGGCGCCTCAGTTGATGTTTCGGTGTTGCGCCACGGTAGGTGGCGGGATCCGCTAGACCGACAGCCGGTCCGGCTGGACCTGCCGGCTACACCGGCAGCGGTGCCGGCTCGGTGTCCGGCAGCGACGAGCGGCTCGGCGGCACCACGAACTTGTAGCCGACCTGGCGCACCGTGCCGATCATCGACTCGTACTCCGAGCCGAGCTTGGCCCGCAGCCGCCGCACGTGCACGTCGACCGTCCGCGTACCGCCGAAGTAGTCGTAGCCCCAGACCTCGCGCAGCAGCTGGTCGCGGGTGAAGACCCGCCCCGGATGCTGGGCGAGGAACTTGAGCAGCTCGAACTCCTTGTAGGTCAGGTCGAGCGGACGGCCCTTGAGCTTTGCCGCGTAGGTGTCCGGGTCGATGGTCAGCTCGCCGGCCCGGATCAGCCCGCCCGCGCCTGAGGTGGCGTTGGTCAGCCGACCTACCGCCAACCGCAGCCGCGCCTCCACCTCGGCCGGGCCGGCGCTGGCCAGGATGACGTCGTCGACGCCCCAGTCGGCGTTCAGCGCGATCAGGCCGGCCTCGGTGACCACCGCGACCAGCGGGACGCCCAGACCAGTGGCATGCAGCATCCGGCAGGTCGCCCGGGCCTCGGACAGCTCCGACCGGGCGTCGACCAGGACCGCGTCCGGGCTCGGCCCGGAAACCAGGGTGCGGACGTCGCGGGGCGCGGTCCGCACCGAGTGGGGGAGCAGGTCGAGTGCGGGCAGTACGGCCGACGGCTCGCCCGCACGGGCCGTTACCAGCAGCAGGATTTCCACACATCACCTCCGTCCTCGCGGCCTGTCCCGGCCGCGCGTGGTGACCGCGGACGCCGGCCACGTGGCCGTCACCGCAGACAGTGGCGTCGAACCCCGGCTTCGCTGACGGGTGGTTAAGCCATGAGCTTAACCGATTAGGTGCCGGAAACAGTGGGGCGGTGAGCTGTTCATCTGTGCGTTCGGCCATAACGGCCCCGCGCCGTCGCCAGCGGGCCACCCGCCCCGTCTGGCACCATCAGGGCGTGCATCCCTCCACGCCATCCGAGACCGGTCGCGGACAGTGGCCTGACGGTAGCCGGGAGTCGCCGGCCGGGCCACCGCCCGGCGGGCGGCCCGGCGGCATGCGGGGCGGCCCCGGTCGCGCCGTCGTTCCGGGACCGCCGGACCCCGGCCCACCGGTGCCGGGCCGGGCACCGGCCCCAGGCCGGGCGCCCGCTCCCGGTCGGGCACCCGGTCCCGGTCCCGGTCGGGCGGCCGCGCCGGTACCCGGTCGGGCACCTGCTCCCGGCCCGGCCCCTGGTCGGGCTCCGGCGCCTGCCCCGGGCCACGCGCCCGCTCCCGGTGGTGCGGCCGCTGGGGCCGGCGAGGCCGCCGGTCCGTCGGGTGCGGCGGACCGCCGGCCGGCTGACCGGCCGGACCGCACCGGGGAGCAGGAAACCGTCAGCAGCCGGTCCGCGTCGGCGCCGGTGCCGGTCAGCCGGACCATCTCGCTCACCGTGGCCGGGTTCTCCGTGCTGCTGGCCCTGGGGCTGATCTTCGGTGGGCAGACCGCCGGGCCAGGGCTGGCCCGGACCCCGTTCACCATCGTCGTCTTCGGCGTACAGCTGCTCTTCGTGATTTCCTGGACGTTGGCGATCCGGCCGCCGGCGATGCCGGTCATCGGCGGGGTGAGCCTGCTGGCTGCGGCCGCCGCCGACATCGGAGCGTTGCTGCCGACCGTCGCGTCGCTGGCCCCGGTCGGGTACGCCGCGGCAGGTGGCTTCGTCGTCGCGGTGCTCGCCCAGCTGATCCGGCCGGCCGACCGCACCAGGGTCACCGAGTCGCTCGGCGCCACGTTGCAGATCGTCGTCGGAGTGGTCGCCTTCGCCACCCTGATCGTGCTCAGCCGGCTGCAGCTCGGTGGTACCCAGACCATCGTGGTGGCGCTGGCGGGCACCGGCATCGCCCTGATGACCGCCCGGCTCACCGACGCGGTGGTGGCCCGGCCGCGGCTTGCCCCGCAGGTGCCCCGGGGCGCAACCGGCGTGGTGCTCGGTGCGATGGTCGGCACGCTGGCCAGCGCGGTGCTCGGCATCTACGTGGTCGGCTTCACCCCGGTCACCGCGGCCCTGGTCGGCCTGGTCGCGGCAAGCGCGGCGGTCCTGGTCGATCTGGCCACCGGCTACGCCGAGGCCAGCCGGCAGATGGCCGGGGAACCGCCGACCATGTGGGTGGCCCGGCACATGCAGGGACCGCTCGGCGGGTTCGCCCTCGCCGCGCCGCTGTCCTACGCCCTCGGTGTGCTGATCTTCAACTGAGGTGCCGGGTCGGTCAGGTGAGGCACCTGGTCGGGCCGGTGCCGGGTGAGCCGTATTCAGGTTGGGTAGATACGGTACGGCGCATCCGTCCGCAGCCGAGGAGGCACCGTGTCGACCTATCCGGCGTACCAGGAGGAACCGGTCCGCCGGTCGCGTCCTCGGCGGCAACCGGGCCGACGAGCGCGCCGGCTGCTGGCCGTCGTCGCGGTGCTACTGCTCGTTCTGGCGCTGGTCCTGGTCGTCGCCGACCGGGTCGCCGTCGCCTACGCCGAACGGGCGGTCGCTGACCAGATTCGCCAGCAGGTGGCCGGGCAGAACATCGAATCCTCCGAGCCGGAGGTCTCGATCGGCGGGTTCCCGTTCCTCAGCCAGGTCGCCACCGGCCGCTACCAGTCGGTCTCGATCGTGCTGCGCGACGTGTCGGCGGCGGTCAACGGCAACAGCGTGCGGTTGCCCACCCTCGACGTCGACGCGCGGGGCGTACAGGCGCCGTTGGAGACGCTGCGCACCGGGCAGGGTGAGGTCACCGCGGAGACCGTGCAGGGCACCGCCACGGTCTCCTACGACAGCATTGTGCAACTGATCGACCAGCCCGGCGTGGAGTTGTCCGAACAGGACGGACGGCTCGGCGTCACCGCCCCGGTGGACATCCTCGGCCAGCAGGTCACCCTGACCGGTACCGCAGACCTGGAGGTCGCCCAGGGCGAGGTGCTGCTGCGCTTCGACGAACTCGCCGCCGAAGGGCTGCCCGGTGACGAGGCGGCCCGCGGGTTCGTCGAGGCCTACGCCCAGCAGTTGTCCATCGCGGTGCCGCTGCCCGCCCTGCCGTTCCAGCTCGACCTGCAGGAGGTGGCGGTGACGCCGGCCGGCCTCGCCGTCACCGCCACCGCCACCGACGTGCCGCTGAGCGCACTCGGCTGACCAGTGCACTCGGCTGACCAGCCTGCTCGGCTGACCGTCTCCGGTGGGGGTGGCGCAGGTCTCAACCCGCGGATGTCCCATTGCGTGGTCGGATCGGTGACCGTCCGGAAACAGGCTGGTAAGCTTCGGCCCCATGGGGAAGTTCCTCACCAAGCGGCGCGCGGTCGACCTGTGCCGTGTGGCCACCTGCCTGTGTCGCCCGGTCCTCTGACGGCGGGCTGACCCGGCGGGCTGTCGTCGACCCCTTCTGTGGTCGGTGACCAGCGCCGAAGAATTCTCACCATCGCCCGGCAGCGGCGCCGTCGCACGTCCGTGATCCGTCCTCCAGGGTCCCGCACAGGTGCGACAACCTGCGGCGTGGACTCGCCACCGATCCGCTTCCTCCGCACCGGCGGCCCGCCGGGCAAGGGGGAGACCAACCAGGGAGTGATCTGATGAGTCGCGACACCGCACTCGTTTCGGCCGACTGGGCCGAGAAGAACCTCGACGCCCCGGGCGTCGTCTTCGTCGAGGTCGACGAGGACACCTCCGCGTACGACGGCGGGCACATCGCCGGCGCGGTCAAGATCGACTGGAAGACCGACCTGCAGGACCCGGTACGCCGCGACTTCATCAACAAGTCGCAGTTCGAGGCGCTGCTGTCCGAGCGGGGCATCGGCAACGACGACGTCGTGGTGCTCTACGGCGGCAACAACAACTGGTTCGCCGCGTACGCGTACTGGTACTTCAAGCTGTACGGCCACCGCGACGTCAAGCTGCTCGACGGCGGCCGCAAGAAGTGGGAGCTCGACGCCCGCCCGTTGACCACCGAGGTGGTCGCCCGCCCGGCCACCCAGTACGTCGCCCAGGAGCCGGACAGCTCCATCCGGGCGTTCCGCGACGAGGTGGTGGCCGCGATCGGCACCCAGAACCTGGTCGACGTCCGCTCGCCCGACGAGTTCGCCGGCCGGCTGCTCGCCCCCGCCCACCTGCCGCAGGAGCAGGCGCAGCGGGCCGGGCACATCCCGACCGCGGTCAACGTGCCGTGGTCAAAGGCCGCCAACGAGGACGGCACCTTCAAGTCCGACGACGAGCTGCGCGCCCTGTACGCCGAGGCCGGCCTTGAAGACGGCAAGGACACCATCGCGTACTGCCGGATCGGCGAGCGTTCCTCGCACACCTGGTTCGTGCTCAAGGAGCTGCTCGGGCACTCCAACGTGAAGAACTACGACGGGTCCTGGACCGAGTACGGCTCGCTGATCGGCGTGCCGGTGGTGCTCGGCGACGAGCCCGGAAAGGCGTGACGATGACCGCTGCGACCACACCGAACGCCGCGACCGCGGCGGGCTGCGCCGCCCCGGACCAGGCGGCACCGCTGCCGGCCAGCGTCGACCTGGCCAAGGAGACCGTGATCACCGGGACCGTGCGGTCCGCCGACGGCGAGGCCGTGGCCGGCGCGTACGTGCGGCTGCTGGACTCCACCGGCGAGTTCACCGCCGAGGTGGTGACCTCGCCGGCCGGCCAGTTCCGGTTCTTCGCCGCCCCGGGCAGCTGGACCCTGCGGGCCCTGTCCCGGCACGGCAACGGCGACACCCCGGTGACCGCCGCCCAGGGAGTCAACGAGGTCTCGGTGACCGTCGGCAGTTGACGCCCGGCCCGACCCGACGACAGGCCGCCGCCCCGGAACTCTTTCCGGGGCGGCGGCCTGTCGGCTTCGTGACCGACATTGCCGGCGGACTCCCCGTCGTCGGTCCCCGCTGTCGCCCTGTGGACAGCGGAAACGGCCGACCGACGGCGTCACCCTGGTCGCTCCGGCCGGTGGCCACGCCGACAAGTCACCAGCGCCCGACATGACGGTGCGGCAGGACGAACTGACTTGATGACGTCACTCTCTGGTGAATTGGTCGGCCTGTCGTACACAATTTTTCGTGGCGGTAGCGGGCGTGCGGCGAATCGTTCTTCGGATTCCTCGACGACGCTTTGCGAAAATTGCTCATCCCATGGGGGGAATCATGCGAAAGACTGTCGGTGTCCTGACTGCGGCGATGCTCGGGCTGGTCACCTCGATGACCATCGCCGCACCTGCGAGTGCCGCGCCCAGCCTGCGGGTGCACAGCGTGCAGTACCACCCGAACGGCGTCGACGACGGCAGCGGTGCGCTGACCAACCGGGAATGGCTGCAACTGGTCAACCGTGGCAAGACGGCGATCAACCTGCGCGGCTACACGGTGCACAACAAGAACGGCCGGACCTACCGGTTCGGCGACGTCGTCATTCCTGCAAAAGGCGGACGGCTGTGGCTGCGTTCCGGCACCGGAGACGACACCGCGCGGACCGTCTACTGGAACAACAACGGTTTCGTGTGGGACGTCGAAGGTGACAAAGCATTCCTGCGAAACCGTAAAGGCCACGCCGTGCACACCTGTTCCTGGTCCTACGTGAAGGGCCGGGACTGGGTGCGATGCCCGGTCAACCCGTGACGATTCCGGGTTGACCGCCGGCGGGTGCCGGGCCAGAGCTGGGCTGGCCCGGCACCCGTTCTCACCGTCGATCAGACGCGCCGACGGTCGGACCGGTCACCCGGTCAGATCCCGCCGAGGCGGGCCGGGCAGGGGTCGACCGGTTCGAGCACGCTGTCGACCGTGGTGACGATCCCGGCCGGCAGCCGTTCCTGCCGGGCCTGCGGCACCCAGCCGTCCTTCGCGGTGATGATCTCGTACTGCCCGCGTGGCAGCCAGTACGCGTACCCGCCGTCGGCGTCGGTGCGCAGCGTGTAGCCGGTGCCCGGATCGGTCAGCGAGTTCAGCCGGATCGTCGCCCCGGCCACCCCGACCTCGACCCCGGCGCAGCTGACCCCGGTGACCGTGCCCCGCACCTTCGCCCAGGACGCCGGCGGCGAGACGTTCATCTGCACGTCCACCTGGCCCACCGGGTACGGGGTGTCGGACCGCACCCCGAGGGTCGCGGCGTACCGGCCGGGCTGGTCCACGCCAGCCTCGACGGTCGCCGTCAACGTGACGGTGACCGTCCGGGAGGCACCGGGGGCCAGCGTGAAGCTGCCCGGGTCGGTGACCAGCCACGGCAGGTCGGCTGCGGCGTCGCACAGCTCCAGCCCGGCGAGCACCTCCACCTGCGCCGAACCGACGAACGAGCTCGGCGAACCACCGACCTTGTACGCCCCGCAGGCACCGGCGCCCCGGTACCGGGCGAACTCGGTGTTCGGCAGGTCCCGCCACTCACCGGCGGCCGGGTCGAAGCCGACCGTACGGTTCGTCACCGTGGTGGACGCCCCGGTCACGCCGCCGGCGATCACCAGCAGGCCACCGGCCGCCGCGTACTGCCCGCCCCACAGGTCGAGCGGCAGGTCCGGCAACGGGCTCCAGGCGTCGGTGGCCGGATCGTAGGCGTACGTCGACCGGTACTCGACGGTGCCGGCGCCGCCGGCGCAGTACGCCCGCTCACCGATTCCGCCACAGCCCAGCCACGACGCGGCGACCGGATAGTCGGCCCGGGACCGGAACGTGCCGGTGCCGGTGTCGAACGCCAGCACCGTACGCGAGTCGGTGCAGGTGCCGTCGATGCAGCCGCCGATCAGGTAGATCGTGCCGCCGATGACGGCGGATCCGGCCGCGGCCCGTGGCGCGGGGCTGGTCACCCCGGACAGCGTGGCCCACGTCCCGGTCGCCGGGTCGAACACGTCGACGCTCGCCACCGGAGTCCCACCGGCACCCCATCCGCCGAACAGGTACAGCTTGCCGCCGGCTGCGGCGAGCACCGGCTTGCTGCGGGCCGTCGGCAGGTCGGGCAGGGCGCTCCAGGCGTCGGTGACCGGGTCGTAGACCCAGGCGTCCTGTTCGGTGCCGGTGGTGCTGCCACCGCCGACCGAGTAGACCTTGCCGTCGAGCGTGGCGGCCGCGTTGTCGAAGACCGCGGTCGGGTGGTCCGGGGCCCGCGTCCAGGCATCGGCGGCCGTCCCCGCCCCGGCTCCGGCCGCACCAGCTCCGGCCGCCTGCGACGCGGCGGTGATCCGGGTCGGCGCGGCACCGGCCGGGGCACCGTACGCCGGACCCTGCCAGGCCTTGCTGATCCCCTTCACCTTGTGTTCGACCAGCGGGGCACCGTCACCGCCCAGCAGGCTGAAGCCACCATCGCCGGTCAGCATCTCGACCTCGGCCGGCGCGCTGCCGGTGTTGGTCACCGTCACCTTGGCCTTGCGGGTGCTGCCGTACGGCTGGTGGGACACGACCGGGCTGGTCGGGCTGATCGTCAGCCGGCCGGCCTTGACCGAGAAGTCGGCCCGGCGGGCCCGGTCGGCGACCACCGTCACCGTCCGGCTGCGTACCTGGTACGGCGCCCGCGTCGCGGTGAACTCCTGCTCGCCGACCAGCGGCGAGAAGAGCTGGTAGAAGCCGTCAGGCAGGGCCGGGTCGTCCGGCGTGGCGGCGGAGACCGCCCGTACCGTCGGGTCGGTGGCGCTGGCCACCGTGACCCCGTTCAGCGCGGCCCCGGTGTTGTGGTCGGTGGTGTTGCCGACCAGCAGGCCACCGGGCAGCGGAGTGCAGCTGCGGTCGACCACCTCGACGTCGTCGACCTGCCACCACCAGGCGTAGCTGCCCTGGAAGCGGAACCGGATCAGCACCTCGTCGGCACCGGCCACCGAGGTCAGCGGGATCTCCTCGGTGCGCGGTCCGCGCCGGCTGGTGGTGTACCGCCACACGTTGGTCCAGCTGGCGCCGCCGTCGACCGAGACGCCGATCTCGGCGCTGTCGCTGAGCCCCACCGCCCGCCAGTCGCTGGCGAACCGCAGGTACGGCGCGTCCGCTCCGGACAGGTCCAGCATCGGGGTGACCAGGTCGGTGTCCTGGACCTCACCGACGCCGAGCGCGTCACTGTCGATGTTGGCGAAGCCGCCGTCACCACCGGTCAGGTTGCCCCGCGAACCGATGTCGGTGAACTCCCAACCGCCGCCGTCGGTACGGTTCACCACCGACCAGCCGTCCGGGGTGTCGGCGGTCGGGAAGCTCTCGGCGAGCACCGGGTCGCCGAAGCTGGCCACGTATCCGGGGGTGACACACTCGGCGGTGACCGGCACCGCCAGGTGGACGGTGCGGTCGGTGTCCCCGGCCGGCACCTCCACCCGGGCCGGCTGGTATCCGGCGAGCGTCGCCGTGGCGACCAGCGTCACGGCGGTGCCGCCGGGCACGGTCAGCGTGTAGCGGCCGGATGCCGGATCGGTGTAGGTGGCCGTCTCGGGTCGCCCGTCGACCTCGACCCGGGCGTAGAGCGGCCAGCCGTGGCCGGCCGCGTCGGTGACCCGACCGCTGAGCGTGACCAGGGTGGTGGCGGCCAGGTCGAAGTCCTGCTCGACGGTGCCGTCCTCGGCGACCGTGACCGTGGCGCTGTCCGGCTGGTAGCCGAACGCACTGGCGGTGATGGTGTGCTCGCCGGTCGGCAGGGTCAGCGAGTAGCCGCCGTCGGTGCCGGTGGTGACGCTGCGGTCGCCGGTGGAGACGGTGGCACCGGGCAGCGGGTCGCCGTCGCCGGTGACCACGCCGGTCACCCGGCCGGCGGGTCCGCGCGGGGCGGCGTCGACGGCGGCGTACGCGTCGA
This sequence comes from Solwaraspora sp. WMMB762, assembly GCF_049179115.1. Classification (NCBI taxonomy): domain Bacteria; kingdom Bacillati; phylum Actinomycetota; class Actinomycetes; order Micromonosporales; family Micromonosporaceae; genus Solwaraspora; species Solwaraspora sp. WMMB762. The sequence continues at coordinate 3,602,517 of NZ_JBMHMD010000001.1, read as the reverse complement.
GCCGTCCTTCGCCGAAGTTGTTGTTGTTGGCGGCGGTGCCGCCGCAACTGGTGTCGTCGGTGTCGATCGCGGTGCCGTCCAGCAGGGCCCGGGTGGCGGCGATGTCGCCGTGCAGGGTCGGCGCCGCCGACCAGGCCAGCGCGACGGTGGCGGCGACGTGCGGGGAGGCCATCGAGGTGCCGCTGTACGCCGCGTACCCGCCACCGGGGACGCTGGAGCGGACCGCGGTGCCGGGCGCGGCGATGTTCGGCTTGACCGATCCGTCGACAAGCGAGGCGCCCCGGCTGGACCGGGCGGCGATCCGGTGGTCGGCGTCGTAGTTGCCGGCGGCGTACGCCTGCGGGTAGTCGCCGGGGGAGCTGGCGGTGCCGCAGCCCGGTCCCTCGTTGCCGATGGCGAAGGCCGGGAAGATGCCGGCGGCGATCCAGGCATCGACGGTCTGCCGGTACCACGGGTCGTCCTGCCCGCCGCCCCACGAGTTGTTGACCACGTCGGCGCGCAGTTCCGGCCGGGGGTTCGCGCCCGAGGTGTCGGTCGGGGCGAGCACCCACTGGCCGGCGGCCAGCAGCGACGCGTCGGAGCAGGTGTCCACCTCGCAGCCCTTGGCGGCGATCCAGCGGGCACCGGGCGCCACGCCGGTCTGGTTGTCGCCGCCGTCGTCGCCGGTCATGGTGCCGGTGACGTGGGTGCCGTGACCGTTGTTGTCACAGGGGGTCCCGGCCGGGCAGATGCCGGTCGGGTCGAACCAGTTGTAGTCGTGGTCGTAGCCGCCGGTGCCGGCTCCCCGGTAGCTGGCCGCGAGGGCCGGGTGGTCGAACTCGACGCCGCTGTCGATGGTGGCCACGACGATCCCGTCGCCGCTGGTGCCGAATTCGGACCAGACCTGTGGCGCCCGGACGTCGTCGATGTTCCACTCGACGGCCGTGGTGCCGGCGTCGTCGCCGACCGGCGGCACCGGTTCGGCTGGTTCCGGGGTGAGCAGCGGGTAGCTGCGGGCCGGTTCCAGCTGCTGCACCTCGGGCAGGGCGGCGATCCGGTCAACCAGGTCCCGGTCGCCGGTGACCCGGACCGCGTTGGCGATCCAGTACGCGGTGTAGCCGGCCTTCCGCCCGTCGAGCAGTTTGCGCAGGCTCTGCTGGCTGCGCTGGGCGGTGGTGGTCAACTCGTCGTACACAGCCTCGGCTCGGGCGTCGGCGCGACGGTCACCGGCCGGCATTCCGGCGCTGGCGGCATCGGCCGCGCCGGACAGGTCGGCGCGGTCCCGCAGGTAGACCATGAAGTCGACGGTGCCGTTCCGGTCCAGTTCGGCGGCGAGTTCGGCGCTGATCGGCGCGGTGGCCGACCCGTCGACCGGGCCGGCACCGGGTGCGGCGGTCGCGGCGGCGGGTTGGGCGGTCACCGCGAGCAGGGTGATCAGCCCAGCGGTGAGCGTCCGGTGCAGCAGCCGGCCCAGGCCGCCGCGGACGCGGCGGCGGGCGGTGCTGCGGTCACTATGGTGTCGTCCAAGTCGGCGGCGGGGCAGGTCGACCACGCGGTCCCCCCATGCTCGTAGGCGGCCCGTACTCGCCGGACCGCGGGATCAGCGGACCGGAAAGCCCGATATCCGCCCAAGTCGCGTGCGGGCAGTGCTCTACGGATAGTTTTCGCACGGCGGCTACGAGTCATGCTTTAGTGGGCGACGTTGGTGATCAATGGGGTCTGTTGGGCAGTTTTCAGGCAGTACCCGGGCAACACGTGGTCGAGCGTCGGGCCGCAGTGGTATCGGTGACTGTCGCTGTTGACTCCGGCGACTAAACGGCGTTGTCTGATGACACGCAGCAACCTGGGGAGGAGCGCGGTGGTCAACGGTGAGGTGCCACTGGTCGTGTGTGTCACCGCTGACGTAGCCGTCCGTGAGCGCGTCGTAAGACGGCTCGACGACTGCGGCACGGTAGTCATCTGTACTGATTTGGCCGAGTTACGGGCGATGTTGTTCCCGCCCGTACCGGCGGAGGACCCGGAGCCGGCGGCGCCGGTCGTGCTCGGCGACCTCGTCGTCGACGTGCCCGGCCATCTCGTCACCTGGCGGGGTGAGCCGTTGGCGCTGACCCGGCTGGAACGGGAGTTGCTGGCCCGGCTGGCCACCCCGCCGGTGGTGGTCTGGACCTACGAACGGCTCTTCGGCTCGGTCTGGGGCGGGGCCTACCTCGGCGACACGGCCATCCTGCATTCGGCCGTGAAACGGCTGCGCCGCAAGTTGCGCGGCGCCGGCGGCGGCCTGGAGATCCAGACCGTACGGGGCGTCGGCTACCGGCTCGCGTCGAGCGCACCGGACAACTTCGGCGCATCGGCGGCGGGACCGGACCCGGCCGGTTACCGGCGGGACGACCTGGCCAGCGACGACGCTGGCCGTGACGACCTGGCCGTTCGTGACGACGCGGCCGTTCGTGACGACCTGGCCGTTCGTGACGACGCGGCCGTTCGTGACGACCTGGCCGTTCGCGACGACGCGGCCGTTCGCGACGAGCTGGTCCGCGACCAGTTGGTCCACGAGGATGCGGTGCCGAGCGAGCCCGGCTGGGACGGGCCAGATCGGGAGCTGCCGGAGCAGCGGATCGGCCGGCCCGTCGAGGTCGGCTGCTGACCGCTGCCGGGCGGGCCGGCTGTTGACGGCTGCCGGGCGGGCCGGCTGCCCTGGCCGGTGCCTGGCACGATGGCCGGGTGACTGACGACCCGCCCGCGACCCCGGCCGTCCCGCCGGCACACCTGGCCGCAGCGGTCCCGCCGCCGGCGGGACCGCCGGCCGCCGCCGTACCGCCGAACGCCGCTGGCCAGAGCCCGGTGCGTCGGTGGTGGCGGTGGTGGCTGGCGGCCGCCGCAGTGGCCTGGATCGTGCTGCTGTTCGGCCTGGCCGTGCAGTCCCAGCGGGACGACAGCCCGACCGTTCGCGAGCAGCGCGACATCGGGCAGGCCCGGCCGGTCGCCGACCGGGCGGCGATCGACCTGACCGCTGCGGTCGGCGACGCCGGGGTGGTGGTGCTGGCCGAGGAGCAGATCACCGCCGGCTGCCGGATCACGCCGATGCGACCCGGCGCCGAACTGACCCGGTTGCTCACCGCCTACACGGCACCCGGCGCCGGCCCGGCGTTGCTCGACCGGATCGCCCGCCGGCTCCCGGCCAGCTACGCCGCGATAGCCCGGCACGACGCCGCCACCGGCCGGTCGCGGCTCGGTGCCGACGCCGGTGACTTCGTCGCGGTCCGCGGCGAACTGATCCGCGCCGGCGTGGTGCAGCTGCGGATCAGCACCGGCTGCCGACCGGCGTCCGACGGGTCCCGGCCCGCACCCGCCGACCCCCGGCCGGGCGCCACCGCCGACCCCACCCCGCGCAGCCACGCCGAGTTGCTGACGGGCGCCTTCGGGGTGGCCGACGTACGGGCCGCATCGTCGGTCGAACTGCCCTGTCCCGACGGCGACGGACAGCTCAGCAGCTACGCGCTGACCGCGGTCAGCACAGCGGAGTCCGACGAGTGGGCGTCGCTCGGCTTCACCATGCCGCGCGCCACCGTCGTCTCCGATCAGGCACCGCTGTTCGTCCACCGGTACGGCACCAAGGGCACCGTGGTGCGGCTCGACGGCGACGACGTCTGGATCGCCTCCACCGACTTCACCTGCTGATCCCGATCCCGCTGACCCGTCGGCGACTGCCAGCCCGGTCAGTAGACGAGGGCCTGGACGCCGTCGGCCATGATCTCCTCGACGAAGACCGCCGCCCCGGCGATCCGTACCCCCGGCAGCACATCGTCCGGGCCGAACCCGCGGCGGGCCGCGCACTGCGTGCAGACCGTAACCCGACCGCCGCTGGCCAGTACCGCGTCCAGCAGGTCGGGCAGCGGCGCCGAATGCGGCAGGTCGAACTCGGCGGCCCGGCCGGGCAGCCCGAACCACGCCGACTCACCGGTCAGCCAGAGGGAGACCTCGACGCCGGCCGCGGCGGCGGTGCCCGCTACGGTGAACGCCTGGGCGCACCGCTCTGGCTCGTCCGAGCCGGCGGTCGCCTTTACGACGAGAGTGCGAGCCATGCGGCCAGCATAGGATGGCCTTGTCATGGTTACCGAGATCGGGTTCGTCAGCCTGCTGGTGGCAGGCTTCGGCGCGCTCGCCGGTGGCCTGGTCTACCTCGCGGTCCGCATCTGCCGTGGACGCTGGTGAGAAAGCGGAGGACCGATGAGCGCGAGCAGCGCGTCCGGAGCGGGACAGCCGAGCACCGAGGAGAACCCGGTCCGGCCGCCGTGGCTGGACGCCCCGCCGGTCGACCCGTATCCGTTCGAGGAGAGCCACGACCTGCGAGTCGGCCCGAAGCTGCACCCGGCGTTGAACGCGCTGCTGCCCTACATCGGGGTGTGGCGTGGGCGGGGGCGCGGCGGCTACCCGACGATCGAGGATTTCGACTACGCGCAGGAGATCCGGATCAGCCACGACGGCCGGCCGTTCCTGCAGTACGAGTCGCGGGCCTGGCTGCTCGACGAGCAGTCCCGCCCGGTGCGCCCGGCCGGTCGCGAACTCGGCTGGTGGCGGGCGGTCACCGACGCCGACGGCCGGGCCACCGGTGAGCTGGAGGCGACGATGATGACCCCGACCGGGGTGATGGAGCTCTACCTGGGCCGGGTCACCGGGGTGCAGGTCGAGTTGGCCACCGACGCCGTGGTGCGTACCGGTACCGCCAAGGAGGTCACCGGCGGTCACCGGCTGTTCGGCATCGTCGAGGGGGCGCTGCTGTACGCCCAGGAAATGGCCGCCGTCGGTCAGCCGCTCTCCCCGCACCTGTCCGCCCGGCTGATCCGGGTCGGCGGCTGATCCGGATCGGCTACGGAGACGGGTCGGCTACGGAGACGGGTCGGCTACGGAGACGGGTCGGCTACGGAGACGGCGGCGATAGGATGGCGACGGTGGCTGAATCTTCCCTGGCAGAGATGCTGCGCTCGCGCGGGCTACGGCTGACCGCGCAGCGTCAGCTGATCCTGGAAGCGGTGCACGAGCTGGGACACGCCACCCCGGAGCAGGTGCTCAACGCGGTGCGCGAGGTCGCCGCCGGGGTCAACATCACCACCATCTACCGCACTTTGGAGCTGTTCGAAGAGCTGGGCCTGGTCACCCACACCCACCTGTCGCACGGTTCGCCGACGTTCCACTCGGTCGGCGAGGACCAGCACGTCCATCTGGTCTGCCGATCCTGCAAGTCGGTCTCGGAGATGGACCCGGCGCTGGCCGAGCCGCTGATCACCGCGCTCGCCGAACAGCGCGGCTTCCAAGTCGACATCGGCCACATGGCGTTGTTCGGCACCTGCGAGCGGTGCGGAGGAAAACAGTGATCGACGTAGCCGGCGCGGTGGACATCGCCGACGTGACCACCGGCTCCCCCGACGCCGGGGTCGCCGCCCACTACGGCGACCCGATGCGTGAGCAGCGTCGGCTCGCCACCGAGGTCGGCCTGGTCGACCGGAGCAACCGGGGCGTGCTGGCGGTGCCCGGTGCCGAACGGATCGGCTGGCTGCACACTCTGACCACCCAGCACCTGGCGACGCTGCGCGCAGGTCAGGGCACCGAGCTGCTGGTGCTCTCCCCGCACGGCCACGTGGAGCAGCACGCGATGGTCGCCGAGGACGGCACCAGCACCTGGCTGGACACCGAGCCACAGATGGCCGGCGAGCTGCTGGCGTACCTGCTGAAAATGCGGTTCTTCACCCAGGTCGACCCGGCGGAGGTGACCGCCGACTGGGCGGTGCTGTCGCTGGTCGGCCCGGCTGCGGTCGACGCGGCGGCGGCGCTGGGCGTGACCGGGCTGGCCGACCCGGACCTGCTGCCGGTGCCCGCGTCGAAGTTCGCCGCCGGGTCGATCCCCGACCGGCCCACCGTGCTCTACCCGGTGGCCGCGCTGCCGACGGACGGGCCGTACCGGGGTGGCTGGGCCCGCCGGGTGCCACTCGGCGTCGACCTGCTGGTACCCCGGGCCGCGACGGCACAGCTGGTGGCCGAGGCGACTGCGGCCGGTGCCACCCCGGCCGGGCTCTGGGCGTACGAGGCGATGCGGGTCGCCTCGCGTACCCCCCGGGTCGGTCTGGAGACCGACCACCGGGCGATTCCGGCGGAGGTCGGCCTGCTCGGACCGGCGGTCCACCTCGACAAGGGCTGCTACCGGGGGCAGGAGACGGTGGCCCGGGTGCACAACCTGGGCCGGCCACCGCGCCGGCTGGTGCTGCTGCACCTCGACGGGGTGGCCAGTGACACTCCGCCGGACGCCGGCACCCCGCTGACCCTGGAGGGCCGGACGGTCGGCTTCGTCGGCACCGCGCTGCGCCACCACGAGCTCGGCATGGTCGCTCTGGCGGTGGTGAAACGCAACGTGCCGGACGACGCCGATCTGCGTGCCGGTGAGTTCACCGCCGCGATCGAGCCCTGAGCCGGGATGTCGCAGAGTTGACCGGGTACGCCGGCGGGGTGCCGCTGGTCGAGATGGCCCGCTCCGGTTTCGTGGAGAGCCGGCATCACGGCTCACTGGTGGTGCTGGCCGCTGACGGCGGCCTGCGGGAGCGGTTCGGCGACGTGGAGTCGCCGGTGTTTCCCCGGTCGGCGAACAAGCCGTTGCAGGCGATCGGGATGCTGTGGGCCGGGCTGCGGCTGGCCGATCCAGCCGATCTGGCGGTGGTCTGTGCCAGCCACAGTGGCGAGGACTTCCACCTGGCCCGGGTGGCCGCGTTGCTGCGTACCGCCGGGCTCACCGAGGCGGCGCTGCGCTGCCCGCCGGAGCTGCCGGTCGGCGCGGCCGCCGCAGCCGACGTGCTGCGAGCCGGTGGCGGGCCGAGTCGGCTGCAGATGAACTGCTCCGGCAAGCACGCCGGGATGCTGCTGACCTGCCGGGCGGCTGGCTGGCCGGTGGAGGAGTACTGGCATCCGGAGCATCCGTTGCAGGAGCGGATCCGGGCCGCCGTCGAGGAGTACGCCGGTGAGCCGGCCGCCGCCGTCGGGGTGGACGGCTGCGGCGCGCCGGTGCTGGCGCTGTCGCTGACCGCGGTGGCGCGGGCGTTCCTGCGGCTGGTGCACGGCCTTGCCGGGTCGGTGGAGCGGACCGTGGCGGACGCGATGCGGGCGTACCCGGAGCTGGTGGCCGGCACCGGACGGGCCGACACCCGGCTGATGCGGGCGGTGCCCGGGCTGCTGGCCAAGGTCGGCGCGGAGGGTGTGCTGGCGGTGGCGGTGCCCGGTGTCGGGGCGATCGCGGTGAAGATCGACGACGGTGCGCAGCGGGCGACGGTGCCGCCGGTGGTCGCCGCGCTGCGCCGGCTCGGCGTCGGCACTGGCACCGACGCCGAAGGCCTGGATCCGGTGGCTCTGGCCGAACTCGGTGAGCCGCCGGTGCTCGGTGGCGGCCAGCCGGTCGGCACGCTGCGCGCCCTGTGCTGGCCGTCCTGACGAGACTGGCCGGCGGACGCTTCGGCTATCGCGCGGCGTCGGCGAGGAACTCGCGCAGCGCGGCGTCGACCGGCCCGGGGCACTCCAACGGCAGCAGGTGGGCCGCGCCGGGCACGTCCGGCAGCCGCCGGGCGGTCGGGATGCCGGTGCTGATCAGGTCGGCCAGGGCGAGGATGTCCGGCACGTCGAGGGCTCCGGCACCGACCAGCACCGGCACGCCGATCTCACCGAGCCGACGGGCTGCCGGTGGGTCGAGTTCGCGGTGGGTGATGTCGCCGAGCGCGGCTTCGGCGGCGAGCGCCCGGCGGTCCATTTCGCGGGCGAAGGCGATCAGCTCCGGGTCGACGTCGGCGGGCTGCCGGTGCGGGCCGACGACCCAGAACCGCACCTCGGCGTCGGCCGTCGCGTCCAGATCCTCCGGGTCCACCGCGCCGACCAGGTCGTCCCAGAGCTGTTCGGTGGCGTCGGACCAGTCGTGGCCGCCCAGTGCCGAACCGAACAGGGCGAGGGCGGTGACCCGGCTGGGATGGGCGAGGGCGGCGTCGATGGCGACCGCGCCGCCGAACGAACAGCCGACCAGCGCGGCGCGGGCGACCCCGAGCGCGTCCAACAGGCCGATCACGTCGTCGTGGTGGGCGAACGCGGTGGCCGGCAGGTCGGACTCGCCGTAGCCGCGCAGATCCATGGCGATCACCCGGTGCCGGTCACGAAGCGCGGCGACCTGCGCCCGCCACATCCGGCGGTCGGCGATGCCGGCGTGGATCAGCAGTACGGGCGGCCCGGTGCCGACGTCGTCGTAGCTGATCGTCGCATCGCCAACCCGGATCGTCGTCATCGGCGGGCAGCCTAGCGACACGGGGCGGGTGGCCGCCAACGACTTTCTCGGCGGCCCCTACGACGGTTCTTCCAGGTGACTCCGCTAACTTTCGTTAGCGTTTCGCTAGCAGTTGCAAGCAGATCGGGCTACCGTCAAGCTATGGCCACACCGAAGGACCTGCCTCGCGACATCGGGGGCTTCATCCGCGACCTGCGGCACAACGCCCGCATCTCGCTGCGGCAGCTCGCCGAGCAGGCCGGCGTCAGCAATCCCTACCTCAGCCAGGTTGAGCGCGGCCTGCGCAAGCCGAGCGCGGAGGTGCTCCAGCAGTTGGCCAGCGCACTGCGGGTCTCCACGCCGGTGATGTACCTGAGGGCCGGGCTGCTCGACGACAAGGACGGCCAGGGCGTGCTCGCCGCGATCGCTTCGGACTCCGACCTCACCATGACGCAGAAGCAGTCGCTGAGCCAGATCTATGAGACGTTCCGCCGGGAGAACGCCCGGCACGCCGGACCGGACACCGACGCGGACACAGCTACCGCCGCCGAAGCCGCCGAGGAAGTTGAGGAGCAGACCCTGCAGTCGGTCGCCGTCACCGAGGCCGGGGCCGCACCTGGCCCGGCGACCGAGGAGCCGCCGCCCACCGCGCCGACCAGGACCACTTCCCGGCAAAAGAAGACCACCCCCCGGCGTCGTACGCCCCGGGCCGGGGAAACCGAGCAGGCCGCCGCAGCGGCCGAGGAGGAGCAACGATGAGCCAGCCGAAGACCAAGCGGATCCCAGCACCCCTGTACGCCGTCGCCGGTGCCGGTGACCTGGCCTACCAGCAACTGCGCAAGCTGCCGGTGGCCGTCACCCAGCTGACCGGCAAGGCCACCCTCGGCACCGTCGGCCTGCGGGAGAAGGCCGCCCAGGGCACTGCCGAGCTGCGTGAGCGGGCCAACACCGGTGCCGACCTGGAGCGCCTGCGGGCGATCGCGGTGCGCAACCGCGACGCGGTGCTCGCCGGTGCCCAGTCGGCCGGGCAGCGGGCCGTGGCGATCTACGGCACGCTGGTGGCGCACGGCGAGCGGGTCGTCGGCACCGGGGTGGTCCGGGCCGCCGACACCGTCAACGCCGACATGGAGACCACCGAGGCTCCCGCCCAGGTCACCGCGGCACCGGAAGCCGACTCGACCGAGCCGGCCAAGCCCACCCAGGCCAAGGCCGAGTAGTTCCGGCGGGTCCGGGTGACCCGCGGGCCCCGGATGCAGGTGGCACGCATCCGGGGCCCGCGGCATAAGCTTTGGGCATGGACTCTGCCGCGCCGCTGTTCTATGCCGACGTCCGGTACATCCTCGACTTGGCGCTGTTCGTGTTCGCCCTCGTCGTGCAGGCTGTCGCGCTGGTGCACTGCGTCACCCAGAAAGGCGAGGCGTTCCCGGCGATCGGCACCCTGCCGAAAGGCGCGTGGCTGGCCATCCTCGGCGTCTGCCTGCTGCTCACCCTGCTGTTCCAGGTCAGCCTGTTCGGCCTGATCGGGATCGCCGCCGGGCTGATCTACCTGCTCGACGTGCGGGTCGGGCTGCGGGACATCGCCGACGGCCGAGGCTCCTGGTGAGAGATTTCCGTTGGCCACCGCCGCCGGACGGCGGGCCGCGGACCTACGGGCCCGGCCCGTCCGGTCCCCGTACCGGCCGACCCGCGCTGCCCGAGCCGGAGACCGAGGTGATCACCACGCCGCACGGCGTGGAGCTGGAACGGCTGGTCACCGGGTCCGGTGAGCCGACCACCGTCTTCGCGCACGGCATAGCGCACGGCATCGCCACCACCCGGCCGCTGGGCAGCGGAGTCGCCGGGCGCAAGGTGTTCTTCCAGTTCCGGGGGCATGGCCGGTCCGCCGCGCCGGCCGGCCCATGGGGCTACCCCGACCTGGCCCGGGACCTGCGGGCCGTGGCCGATCTGACCGGTGCCGGCCGGGCGGTCGGGATGAGCCTCGGTGCCGGGGCGCTGGCCCGGCTGCTGACCGACAGCCCGCAGCGGTTCGACCGGGCGGTGTTCTTCCTACCGTCGGCCTTCGACACGGCCCGGCCGGCCTCGGCCCGCCAGCGGATCGCCGAGCTGGTCACCGCGGTCAACGACAGCGACGTCTCCGGGGTGGCCGAGCTGATCGCGGCGGAGACCCCGGTGCCGGTACGCAACACCCCGGCCGCGTGGGCGTACCTGCGTACCAGGATCGACCAGCTGCTGCGCGACGGACTCGCCGCCGAACTGGTCGACCTGGCCGACGCGGTGCCGGTGCCCGACCCGGCGGCGCTCGCCGCGGTCACCGCCCGGGTCCTGGTGATCGGCTGCGTCGGCGACGACCTGCACCCGGCCGAGACCGCCGAGCGGCTGGCCGCCGCCATCCCGGGTGCCGCCCTGCACGTCTACGACCGCCCCGGCGTGCTCTGGAACCAGCGCACCGATCTGCGGCAGCGGGTCTCCGGCTTTCTCAACGAGCCGATCTGATCAGCGGCGGGCGCCACGGCGCCCGTCGCTGATCAGGTAGAAGACGGTCAACCGCAGCAGCCGCCGGAAGCGGCGGACGGCGTGGTGGACTGGTCGCTGGGCGTCACCGAGCAGACGCCGGTCTCTGGCAGATCCAGCTGTACGTCCCGGGCGGCGGTCCAGTCACCGGCCAGCGCCGCCGTGACCGAGCGGACCTGCTCGTAGCCGGTGGCCAGCAGGAACGTCGGTGCCCGGCCGTAGCTTTTCATGCCGACGACGTAGTACCCCGGCTCCGGCTGGGTGAGCTCGTCCACCCCGTGCGGCGGGACGGTGCCGCAGGAATGCTCGTTCGGGTCGATCAGCGGGGCCAGCATCCGGGTGCAGCCCAGCGCCGGGTCCAGGTCCAGCCGTAGCTCGTCGGCGATCCGGTGGTCGGGGCGGAACCCGGTGGCCGACACGATCCGGTCGGCGGCCAGCGTCCGGCCGTCGGTTGCGACCAGTTCGGCCCGGCCGCTCGCGGTGCCCCGTACGGTGTGTACGCCGAATCCGCTGACCAGCTCGACTCGGCCGGAGTCGACCAGCAACCGCAGTCCGGTGCCCAACTTGCCGCGGCCAGGCAGGGCGTCGGCGTCGCCGCCGCCCAGCGTCCGGTCGATGGTCGCGCCGCGGGTGACCCAGCTGACCCGGGTGTCCGGCTCCTGAGCGGCCAGCTCGGCGAGGGCCAGCAGGGTGTTGGCGGCGGAGTGGCCGGCACCGACGACGACGGTGTGCCGGCCACTGTAGTCGGCCCGGTCGGCACCGAGCACGTCCGGCAGAGCGGTGCTGATCAGGTGGGCTGCCTGCGGTTCGCCGTGGGCGGGCAGCCCGTTGACGCCCAGGACGTTCGGCGTACCCCAGGTGCCGGAGGCGTCGATGACGGCGCCGGCGCTGAGCTCCGTACCGTCGGCGAGCCGGACCACGAACGGTGCCTGCTCCCGGCCGTCGGTGCGGACCCGGTCGATGCCGGCGCGGCCCAGCGCGACGACCCGCGCGCCGTACCGGATCCGGCCGGCCAGGTCGGGCAGCTTGGCCAGTGGTTCGAGGTAGTCGCCGACCAGCTCAGTGCCGGTCGGCAGGTGCCCGGAATCGGGGGCGGCCCAGCCGGCGGCGTCGAGCAGCCGGCGGGCGGCTGTGTCGATGTTGTAACGCCAGGGGGAGAAGAGCTGAACGTGCCCCCAATTGCTGACCGCCGCGCCAGCGCTGCCGCCGGCCTCCAGCAGGACCCAGGGCAGACCGCGCTCGTGCAGGTGGGCGGCGGCGGCCAGGCCGACTGGTCCAGCCCCGATGACGACGGCCGGTAGCTCTTCGTTGATCATGAATCCCTCCGTGCTGGCGAGCGTTCGTAGTCTTGATGATCGTCGAATCAACCATACGATGCCCGCTGTTTCGACGATGGTCAAGTTTGACACTCATCAAATCAGCCGACTGGGTGATTCCACCTGGTCGGCGGTAACCTGCCACCCGTGGGTGTCACCAGTCACGGCCGTACCGACCGACTCGACCTGCGCGACCCGACCCTGCGTGAGTGGCAGTGCACCGTGCTGCACGCCGACGCCGAGCAGGGCATCGTGCTGGACCGCTCCGCCTTCTACCCGGGCGGCGGCGGCCAGCCGCCGGACCACGGCGTACTGCTCTGGCAAGGGGCGCAGACCCGGATCGTCGGCACCCGCAAGGGCGACGACCTCTACCTGATCCCCGCCGACGGTGACCCGCTGCCGCCGGTTGGCGCCGAGGTCACCGGCGCGGTCGAGGACACCCGCCGCAGCCTGCTGATGCGTACCCATTCCGGGCTGCACGTACTCTGCGGCGTGGTGTTCCGCGACTTCGGTGCCCTGGTGACCGGCGGCAACATGGAGCCCGGTGAAGCCCGGATGGACTTCAACCTGCCCGAGGTGCCGCCCGGCTTCAAAGCTCAACTGGAAGACCTGGTCAACGCCGAGGTCGTCGCCGACCGGGCGGTCGCCGTGCGGGTCCTCGACCGGGACGAGGCGCTGGCCATCCCGGACATCGTCCGCACCCAGGCCAATCTGATCCCCGCCGACGAGCAGGAGATCCGCATCGTCGACATCGTCGGCCTGGACGTGCAGGCCGACGGCGGCACCCACGTCGCCTCCACCGCCCAGATCGGCAAGGTCCAGGTGGTCAAGGTGGAGAGCAAGGGACGGGCCAACCGCCGGGTACGGCTGCGCCTGGCCGGCTGAGATGATCCGCGCCTTCCTCGACGGTGTCCGGCTGTTCCTGCGGGGCTTCGGCACCTATGCCCGCAACCCGAAGATGGTGCTGCTCGGGCTGATCCCGGCGGTGATCGCCGGGGTGCTGTTCGTGGCCGCGTTCATCGGCTGGATAGCCGTCGTGGTCGACGTCGCCGGCTGGCTCACCCCGTTCGCCGACGACTGGTCGGCGGGCACCCGGGATGCGGTACGCGGTGCGGTCGCCGTCGCGTTGCTGGCCCTCGGCGGGCTGATCGGTGTACTCACCTTCACCGCCGTGACCCTGTTCATCGGGGATCCGTTCTACGAGAAAATCTCCGAATGGGTGGAGGAGCAGCACGGCGGGGTGCCGAACGGGGTCGACGTGCCGTGGTGGCGATCGCTGTGGCACAGCCTGCTCGACTCGGCCCGGCTGATCGCGTTCGGCATCGTCATCGGGATTCCGCTGTTCCTCTGCGGGTTCATCCCGATCGTCGGGCAGACCCTGGTGCCGGTGGTCGCTGCCCTGTTCGGTGGCTGGCGGCTCGCCCTTGAACTGGTTGGGTCCGCGTTCTACCGACGTGGGCTGCGGCTACCGGACCGCCGGTTGGCGCTGCGCACCAACCGGCCGAAGGCGCTCGGCTTCGGGGTGGCGGTCTTCTGCTGCTGCCTGATCCCGTTCGGCGCGGTGCTGGTCATGCCGGCGGCGGTGGCCGGCGCGACACTGCTCGCCCGCCAGTCGCTCAACCAGCCCACCGACGGGCCGCCCCAGCTTGCTCCGCCAGCCTAGCGGCTGGCGGCCTGCGCGGCGTTTAGCGGCTGGCGGCCTGTGCGGCGTCGCGGACCTCGCCGACCAGCTCCTCGATCACGTCCTCCAACGCGGCCAGGCCGGTCAACCGGCCGTCGGCGTCCACCACCCGGGCCAGGTGGGCGCCCCGTTGCTGCATGACCGTCAGGGTGTCCCGCATCGGCTGGGTGGCCCGAACCGTGACCAGTGGCCGGATCAGCCGGGAGTCGACCGCCCGGTCCCGGTCCTGCGTCGAAGCCCCGAGCACGTCCTTGACGTGCAGGTAGCCGGTCACCTGTGCGGCGCCGTCAACGACCGGGAAGCGGGAGTAGCCGGTGTCGGCGCAGCGCTTCTCCAGCTCGATCGGCGTGCTGGTGGCGGACATTGTGACCAGCGAATCCAGCGGGATCGCCACCCGGGCGGTCGGCTGGTCGCTGAACGCCAGCGCCCCGGTCAGCAGCCGGTGCTCGTGCTCGTCGATCAGGCCCTCCCGGCGGGACTGGGCGATGAACCCGGAGACCTCCTCCCGGGTGAAGGTGGAGGTCACCTCGTCCTTCGGCTGCACCCGCAGCAGGCGCAGGACGATGTTGGCGAGCTGGTTGAGCAGCCAGATCAGTGGCCGCAGCACGGTGACGACGCCGTACAGCACCGGGCCCAGGACCATCGCGGACCGCTCCGGACCGGCGAGGGCGATGTTCTTCGGCACCATCTCGCCGATCACCATGTGCAGGAAGACCACGATCGCCAGGGCGATGGCGAACGCGATCGGGTGCACCAGCGCGTCCGGTACCCCGGCGGCGGCGAAGGCCGGCTCCATCAGGTGCGCCACGGCGGGCTCTCCGATGGCACCCAGGCCGAGCGAACAGACGGTGATGCCGAGTTGGGCACCGGCCATCATCAGTGACACGCTCTCCATGGCCCGCAGCGTGACGCGGGCCAGCCGGGACCCGGCAGCGGCCCGTGGCTCGATCTGTGTCCGGCGGGCCGAGATCAGTGCGAACTCGGCACCGACGAAGAACGCGTTGCCGGCGAGCAGCAGCACCCCGACGAGGATCGCCAACCAGTCACTCATGACGCGGTTTCCTCCGGGTGCCCATTGGAGCGGCCGTTCCGGCGTCCGTCAGGAGACCCGGCGGCCGCGGTGGCGTCGGCGCGGCGCAGCAGCAGCCGGTCGGCGCGGCGGCCGTCGACCCGGGTCACGGTCAGTTCCACCGGTACGGACGTGGGTAGTCCGTCCGGGTCCGGGTGTTCGCGGTCGTCGGCGACGACCGTGACGGTGTCACCGACCCGGGGCAGCCGGCCGAGCTCCTCGATGATCACCCCACCGAGGGTGTCGGAGATCCGGCCCTCCGGCAGGTCGAGCCCGGTAAGCCGGGCCGCCTCGTCGGGCCGCAGCAGGCCGGAGAGCTGCCACGAACCGTCGGCGGCGCGCTGGTGTCGGCCGGTCGGCCGGTCCTGTTCGTCGGCGATCTCCCCGACGATTTCCTCGACCAGGTCTTCCAGGGTGACGATGCCGGCGGTGCCACCGTACTCGTCGACCACCACCGCCATCTGCAGTCCCCGGCTGCGCAGCGTACCGAGCAGCGGGTCCAGCTCGGCGGTCTCCGGGACCTCGGGCAGCTCGACCATCACCGACCGCACCGGCCGGGTGTCGCGTTCCCCGGTCGGTACGGCGAGGGCATGCTTGAAATGCACGGCGCCGAGCACCTCGTCGACTCCGGCGCCGGTGACCGGGAAGCGGGCGTGTCCGGTGGCGGCGGCCAGCCGCAGCACCTCGGCCACCGGTGCGTCGGCGGTGACGAACCGTACCCGGGGCCGGGGGGTCATCACGTCGGCGGCGGTCCGTTCGCCGAAGTCGATCGACCGGGAGACCAGCTCGGCGGTCTCCGCGTCCAGGGTGCCTTCCTCGCCGGACCGGCTGACCAGCGACGCCAGCTCCTGAGGGGTACGGGCGGACGCCAGCTCCTCGGTCGGCTCGATGCCGAACGCCCGCAGGATCCGGTTGGCCGTACCGTTGAGAAACCGGATCAACGGGCCGGTGGCGGCGGTGAAGCCGCGCTGCGCGCCGGCGACCGCCCGGCCGACCCGCAGCGGTTCGGCGATGGCCCAGTTCTTCGGCACCAGCTCGCCGAAGGTCATCTGAAAACCCGTGGCCAGGATCAGCGCCAGCGTCAGCGAGAGCGCGGTGGTCGCGCCGTCCGGCAGGCCGGTGAGCCCGAGCGGGCCGCGTAGCAGGGTGGCCAGTGAGGGCTCGGCGAGGAAGCCGACGACCAGGCTGGTCACGGTGATGCCGAGCTGGGCGCCGGACAGCTGGGTGGACAGCGTCCGCAGGCCGCGCAGCAGGCCCGCCGAGCGGCGGTCACCGGCGGCGGCCTGCCGTTCCACGGTCGCCCGGTCGACCGTTACGAAGGCGAACTCGGCGGCGACGAACACGGCGTTGGCGGCGACCAGCAGTACCGCGACGCCCAGCAGCGCCCACTCCATCACCGCCCGGTCACTCCTTCGACGGTGACGGGGCGGCCGGGACTGGGAGGGTCGCTGGTGGTGGGCATGGTCCTCAGCATAGACAGGCGGACGCTGCGCCAACCTGCGAGTTCACTGAGAACAATAGCGAGAAGTATTCGCAAAATTACTTTGCGTACCTGATATCTGCTGTTCAGCAACCTCTCAGGCTGCCCCGCTAGCATCGTCGACAACCCCGGATCCAAAATAGACATATCTGATCATGTTGTGCGGCAACCTTCGGCGCGCCCGGGGATCGCGCCAGCGTACCGCCAGGGAGAGATAGCCACGTGGTCTTCAAACGGATGCTCCGAGCCTTCGGAGTCGGTGGACCGACTGTCGACACCGTCCTGTCCAACGCCAGCACCCGCCCCGGCCTGACCCTGGCCGGCCAGGTCGACATCACCGGCGGCGACCACGAGGTGGAGATCGACCAGATCACCGTCGCGCTGGTCACCCGGGTCGAAATGGAGACCGACGACGAGGAGTACGACGGTACGGTCGAGTTCCATCGGGTTCCGGTCTGCGGCGAGCTGCGTCTTGCCGCCGGGCAGCAGTTGTCGTTGCCGTTCGAGATCGACGTGCCGTGGGAGACGCCGGTCACCGACCTGTACGGTCAGCGGCTGCCCGGCATGACCATGGGCCTGCGTACCAAGATCTGGGTCCGCGGTGCCATCGACCCGGGCGACCTCGACGACGTGCACGTCTATCCGCTGCCGGTGCAGGAGCGGATCCTGGAGGCGTTCGCCGCGCTCGGGCTGCCGTTCACCGGTGCCGACCTGGAGCACGGCCAGTTGGCCGGCCTGCCCCAGACGATGCCGTTCTACCAGGAGATCGAGTACGCGTCGGCACCGCAGTACCCGGGGGTCAGCCAGGTCGAGCTGACGTTCGTCGCCGACCCGCACGGGGTGACCGTGGTCCTGGAGTTCGACAAGAAGTCCGGGCTGTTCACCCCCGGTCATGACGCGTACGGCCACCACCGGGTCGAGCACGCGGCCGCCGAGAGTATCGACTGGATCGCCCTGGTGGACTCCTGGCTGCGGCAGTCGCTGGAGCAGCGACACGCGCTGTTCGGCGGTCACGGCGGCTACGGCGGTGGTCATGGCGGGCACCACGGTGGACACGAGGACGGTGGCTCCGGGATGGGCGGTGTACTTGCCGGTGCGGCCGGTGGCGCCCTCGCCGGTTTCGCCGCCGGCATGGTCGCCGAGGAGGTCTTCGATGTCATCGGCGACGGCGACGAGGAAGAGTCCGAGGAAGAAGAGGCCGAGGAGTAGCCGCTGCCCGCGCTCCAGATCACAGCGCTCCAGGGCGCAGCACCGCAGATAGCCGGAGTCGACGACCCGGCCCGCCTTGGGCCGGGTCATACCCCATCGAGCAAGGAGAACAGACAGGATGCCGGTCACCGCTGACCTGACCACGCTGGTCGACAAGGCCTACCAGGACAAGTCCCTGACCGAGATCGTCGCCGCGCCGGTCGCCGCGCTGAAGGGCGTCAGCGAGAGCGATGCCAAGCTGCTCAAGGACGCCTTCGGCATCGTTACCGTCGGAGACCTCGGCCGGAACCCGTACTTCCGGACCGCGCAGGCGCTGGTGAATCTCGGCGGCGAGTAGCCGAAGCGGCCGGCCTCGGCCCGCGTCTCGTCGTTCCGGTGATGGGCGGTGCGGGGCGACGGACGTTGCTGGAGCGAGTCCGGACGGTATCCGGCGGGGCGGTGGGAGATTTTCCACCGCCCCGCCGGATTGTTTCGTGAAGATGACGCATCCTCTTGACCTGGATTGTGTGAGCGCTAACACTGTTTGCATCGAAGATGGTGACTGCGAAGGGTGTCGGTCATGAGGCGATCGCGATCCACGGTCAACTGGCTGGCGGCGACAACCGCCGCCCTGGTGACTGCGGCCACCACCGCCGTGGTCGCCGCCGCCCCGGCTGCTGTCGCGGCGGCAACTCCGGCGGCCTCGGCCGCTGTAGCGGCTGCCCCGGCCTCGGCTGCTCTCGCGGCTGCCCCGGCCTCGGCTGCTCTCGCGGGCAGCTCGGCCGTGATCGCGGCGGCGGTCCCGCCCACCGTCCAGTTCACCAACCCGATCGTCGAACAGCGGGCCGACCCGCACGTCCACCGGCACACCGACGGGTTCTACTACTTCGTCGCCACCGTCCCCGAGTACGACCGCATCGTCATGCGCCGGGCCACCACCCTGCAGGGCCTGGCCACCGCAGCCGAGCGGGTGATCTGGCGCAAGCACTCGACCGGCGAGATGGGCGCGCACATCTGGGCACCGGAGCTGCACTTCATCGACGGCAGGTGGTACATCCACTTCGCCGCCGGCCGGGCCGAGGACATCTGGGCCATCCGCCCGTACGTGTTGGAATCCTCCGCCGCCAACCCGCTCGACGGACCGTGGATCGAACGCGGCCAGATCCAGCCCTCGCGCCCCGGCTTCTCGCTGGACGCCACCACCTTCGTCCACAACGGAGTCCGTTACCTGGCCTGGGCCGAGTACGCCGGCAACAACTCCAACATCTACCTGGCCCGGATGGTCAACCCGTGGACGTACACCGGCACCCCGGTCATGATCAGCACCCCGACGTACGCCTGGGAGACCCGCGGCTACCGGGTCAACGAAGGCCCGGCGGTGATCATCCGCAACGGCCGGGTCTTCATGACCTACTCGGCCAGCGCCACCGACGCCAACTACGCCGTCGGACTGCTCACCGCCTCGGCCGGCAGCAACCTGCTGAACGCGTCGTCGTGGACCAAGAGCCCCAACCCGGTGCTGGCCAGCAACAGCCGGACCGGCCAGTGGGGGCCCGGGCACAACTCGTTCACCGTCGCCGAGGACGGCAGCGACGTGATCGTCTACCACTCGCGCAACTACGAGCGCTACCTCGGCAACGGCTACGACCCGCTGAACGACCCGAACCGGCGTACCCGGGTGCAGAAGATCTACTGGAACGCCGACGGCACACCGAACTTCGGCGTACCGGTGCCGGACGGTGCCACGCCGATCCGGCTCAGCGCCCACGACCAGCCGGGCCGCTACCTGCGGCACTGGGAGTACCGGGTCCGCCTCGAAGCGAATGTGACTAATTTGGCCGACTCGCAGTTCCGGGTCGTCCCCGGGCTGGCCAACTCGGCCGGCATCTCGCTGGAGTCGACCAACTTCCCCGGCTACTACCTGCGGCACCGCAACCACCAGATCTGGGTGGAGGCCAACGACGGATCCAACCTGTTCCGGCAGGACGCCACGTTCATGGCCCGCTCCGGGCTGGCCGACGCCGGCAAACTGTCCCTGGAGTCGGTCAACTTCCCCGGCCAGTACGTCCGGCACCGCGACGGCCTGCTCTACCTGGAAGCCGTACCGGACGCCGCCGACCGCGCCTCGGCCACCTTCGCTCTCAGTTGACCCCCCGCCCGCGTCCGCACACCCCCGCGTCCACCGCGCCCCACCGCATCCTGCTTATCGCCTCCACCGCGAGTTGAAGCTGAGGCACCTCAAAACGCTGGCGTGAGGTATCTCAGCTTCAACTCGTGGGGCGGCCCGGCTGAAGGTGCACCGAGGGCGCCTCCGTGAAGGGGCATCACGGGGCAAAACGCGCTTTGCGTGGCGCTGAGTCGCCCGTTGCCCACTCAGCGCCTGACGAGTTGAAGCTCAGATACCTCAACACGCTGGCATGAGGTATCTGACATTCAACTCGCGCTGCTCGCAGCGGGCGATGCACTGTCGCGGCCGGCGGCGGGGCAGGGCTGCCGTACGGTGCTGGCATGGCACAAGCGGAGATCTACGTCAGCACGGACGTCGAGGCGGACGGGCCGATCCCCGGCCCGCACTCGATGTTGAGCTTCGCCTCGGCGGCGTACACGGCCGGCAAGGAGCTGGTCGGCACGTTCAGCGCCAACCTGGTCACGCTGCCCGGCGCCAGCGGCGCCCCGCAGACGATGGCGTGGTGGGAGACGCAGCCGGAGGCGTGGGCGGCGTGCCGGGCCGACCAGGAGGAGCCGGCAGCGGCGATGGCCCGGTACACGGAGTGGCTGGCTCAACTGCCGGGGCGGCCGGTGTTCATCGGCTATCCGGCGGCGTACGACTTCATGTTCGTCTACTGGTACCTGATCCGCTTCACCGGATCGAGCCCGTTCTCCCACTCGGCACTGGACATCAAGACGTACGCCATGGCGCTGATGGGCACCGGCTACCGGACGACGTCGAAGCGGACCATGCCCCGCGAGTGGTTCGGCGATCAGCAGCACGACCATGTCGCCCTGGACGACGCGATCGAGCAGGGCGCGCTGTTCTGCGCCATGCTCGCCGCGAACCCGGCGACCCGCTGACGCGGCGCGGCAGGAGCCGCGGGTAGCTATCGGAGTGTTCCGGCAGGGGCGACCCACTCACTGCGCGGTCCGCCGGCCTCGGTGATCAGGTCGAAGTCAGGTCGAAGTCACGGTCATAGTGCAGGACTGTCGCGCCGTGCTCAGCCGCTGCCGCGGCGGCGATCAGATCGACCGGGCTGGCCGCTCGGTGGTACCCACGTCGGGTCAGCGCTGTCTGGATGTCCCGTGCCCGAGTGGCTACCGCAGAGGTGATTGGAAGATCAGTCATGATTTCGGCCCGGCGGGCGCGGATTGCCATCGCATCCCGGAATTTGCGGGCGCTGCGACCGTCATCGAGGTCCAGCGGGAGACAGGTCGCCGCTGCCCCTTCCTGCAGGATCATGACGAGCCGCTTGTTCACGGCGGGTGCGAGTCGCCCCGCCGGATGCTCGGCGATCCGGCAGGTTTGCAACGCGGGTCAGCAATGATCGCGCTGGCGGTGGTGTTCATCAGCCGTGACGCAACGGCTCGCCGCTGTTCACGTGGAAGTGCAGGTGTTTGGAGTCCTGGTATGCGCCGAGGTTGGTAAGGACGCGAGCTGCGCCGTGTTCGGCGGTGACCTGTGCCGCGATATCGCGGACGACGGCCAGCACTTGGTGAACCTCGGAGATGTCGGCGTCACCCAGGTCTACCAGTGACGGGATATGGCGTTTGGGGACGACCACGATATGGACGGGCCAGAAGGGCCGGGTGTGATGGAAGGCGAGCACGTGGGCGGTCTCGGCCACGACCTGGATCGGGGTCTTGCCGCTGAGTGCCTGTTCGCAGTAGAAGTCGTCGGTCATTGGACCGATGGTAGTGGTGTCCACAGACGAACATGGTTATTCGCGCCGACGACGTCTTTGTCGGTCAGCGGTAGCCGGACGGGGTGGCGGTCGCGGTGTAGCTGCTCTGCCAGCGGCGCAGCGCGTCCTTGATCCGGTCGTTCTGTTCGTACGTGCGGTCGAGCTCGGCGTAGAGGACACCGAGGTCGTAGGCGACCCGTTCGAGGAACGCGGCGACGTCGCCCGGATCGAGCCCTCGTCCGTGGGTGCGCCGGCTGGCGGTGCGGAAGTGCTGGCTGCGGACCTGCCAGGGCCGGATCGGCCGGTACCCGGTCGGCCGCTGGTTGCGGCCATTCGCGGGTACGCGGTACACGCCGCTGCCGTTCGGCCAGTCGTGCGGTGGCAGGGACACCATCCGACGCCGCTGCCAGCGGACCCGCCACCGTCGCCACAGTTCTCGCATCGCGCTTTCCTCCCTTTGGGTATCGGGTTTTGTGGAAGGGGTGGCCCTGCCGCTTGCCGATCGGCAGGGCCACCCCGCCCCAATCACCGCAGCCCTCCTTGGCAGTACGGCAACCAGGGCAGTCTTCGATTCACGGCGGATCAGTCAGGTCGGGGGCCCGGGGCGCGTGCGTACTCCATTTCGGTGTTACTTGCGGGAACGCGGTGTCGGCCGCGTTTCGGCCACTGACCAGCACCGGAGCGGCCATGGCACGGGGGTTCCTGGCTGTTCCGGTGTTGACGGCCGTGGCCGTGAAATGGTTTTCTCGCACGCACCCCGGGGGCTCGGTCCTCCGTGGATCTTGCTTTCTCAACTTCCTACCCCTCCACCCTGGACTATCCACCCCATGCGATGGAAGATGTGGGAGTCGGAGGGTTCTCGGAGAGTTCCTACGAATCTGATAAGGGGGCCGATAATGATCGACTTGCAGGAGGCCATCCGCAAGGAGCGGACCGCGCGAGGGCTGTCGCAGGAGCAGCTCGGCGCGCTGGTCGGGGTGAGTGGGTCGTCGATCGGCAGCTACGAGGCGGGGCGGCTCATCCCGGTGCCGGCGATCGCCAAGGCACTCGACGGCGTCTTCGAGACCGGCGACCGGATCCAGCGGCTGGCGGCCCAGGCGCGCGGGCAGTCGATCGCCCCGTTCCTGCGCTCGTGGGCCGAGAACGAGGCGCAGGCGAGCATCCTGCGCTACTTCGAACTCTCCGTCGTGCCGGGGCTGCTGCAGACCGAGGCGTACGCCCGCCAGTTGCTCACCGACGTCGGCCCGGTCGACGACGTCGAGACGTCGCTGGCCAACCGACTGGCCCGGCAGGAGGTCATCACCCGGGCGGAGAATCCGGCGCACTTCGTCGCGGTGCTGGACCGGTCGGTGCTGCACCGACAGGTCGGCTCGCCGGACGTGATGGTGGAGCAGTTGACCGCGCTCGCCGCCGCCTGTGACCGGCCCAACGTGCGGGTGCACGTCGTGCCGGCCACCGCCGGGGCGTACGCCGGGCTCAACGGTCCGTTCGTGCTCGGCACGGTGCACGACCGGAGGGTGGGCTACCTGGACACCCACTTCGGCGGCGAGCCCATCGACGATCCGCAACGGGTGCGCCGGCTCGAACAGGTGTGGGAAGATGTCCGCAGCCACGCCCTGCCCATCGCGGAGTCCCGCGAGATGATCGAGAAAGCGGCGCTGACATGGAGCTGACCGGCACCCCGCGTTTCCGCAAGTCGACCCGGTCCAACGGTGCCGGCGGTGCGTGTGTCGAGGTCGCCGACAACCTGCCCGGCGCGGTGCTCGTACGCGACAGCAAGGACCAGACCGGTCCGGTGCTCACCTTCGCCCCCACCGCCTGGTCCACCTTCGTCACGCACCTCCCCACCCACCCCTGAGCTCAACTCAGGCAGCGCACCCGGACCGCGATCGGCACCCGCTGAGCGCCGTCCGTGTCCCACTCGATGACGGTCAGCTCGGCGCGGTGCCGTTCCATCGAGACCGCCTCGCCGCCCTCGGTGGCGAGGCAGGTCGGATAGCTCTCGTCCGAGTGCACCGTTCCCTCGGCGTCCTGCCAATTGTCGGTGAGTACGGAGTAGATCTTGTCCCCATCGTCGGGCTCGCGCACGACGCCGTCCGGATCGAACGCGATCAGTCGTGTCTGCTCGTTCGACCAGACGACGGTGCCGGTCAATACCACCGCAGTGGCCGAATGCCGGTCACGCGCCAACCCGATCTGATAGCCGCCGAGCCCGGCGACGAGCGCGGCGATAGCCGCGAGCGTGATCGATATCCGTCTCTGTTGAGGCGCTGGTACAACGGTGACGCGTCCTTGAGCGGTGCTCGACATCGTGGCAGGGTACGTCAGCAACCAGCGGTGAGGGGTGCGATGTGGCTTCGGCGGTTCGATTTCTGCTGGTCACGACGGTGTAGATCGTTGTGGTCGCGTTCGCTTCCGCGATGACGCTGCAGGCGTGATGTCGAGTCATGAGTTCAACCAGGACACGGGATGGGCGAAGGTCGCTGCCCGCACCGGGCCGGTCTTCATCACGGATCGAGGACCACCAGCGGCCGACCAGCAGCCAAGGGAACATCTTCGCCCTGATCGGGCTGCCCCCGAGCCGTCGACTCCGGTGCGCTTGCCGTTGATTAGCGGAGGTGCCTGCGGATTTCCGCCGTGAACTGCGGTAGGCCGGCGCGTTCGAGCAGTGGCAGGAGCGCGGCGACGGTCGTCGGCTCGCGTCGATACGAGGCGGCCTGTTGTTCGAGGATCTCAATAGTCAGGCCGGGGTAGAGATCGAGTTGATCGAGAAGGAAGTCGTCGGGGTGGACCGCGAGGATGTCGTACGGCTTCAACGCAGATTCGGGGAAGTCTCGAAGGTTGAAGGTGACGATGACCTCGGCGTTGGCGCGCACGGCGGCGGCGAGGATGTGACGGTCCTTCGGATCATTCGACATACCATCAATGAGTGTCTCGTACCCGGTAACCATTGCGTCCGGGAACGTGCGGACCATGTGACCGATACGTCGGTCAACCCGGCCGACGTCGATGCCTGCCGCGACCAGATTGCGGTGCAGTTCTGTGTGGATGTCAGTCGACCAAAGTGGGCGATACGCCTCGGCCTCGGCGAGTCGGAGAAGGGTGTCGCAGAGGTAGACCGGGTAGAGCGCACAGGTGTCGAGTAGGGCGGGAAAGGCCACGACTGGTCTGCCTCACCTGGTCCGCTTGGGCGTCGCGGCCAGATCGTAGAGACCGTCTTCCTCAGCTTCGGTGGCCATCTGGTCGAGAGTTTGGCGGCGTTCGCGGCGGGTGCGTTCGCGATAGTCGAGGATGTCGCGAAGCATGACCCGGCGGTGTCGTCCGCGCATGGTGTAGGAGATCTCGCCGTCAATCAACAGCCGTACGAGAGTGGGACGCGAGACGTTGAGCAGGTCGGCAGCTTCCTGCGTGGTGAGCATGGTGTTGTGTGGCGCGATCGAGACTGCCATCCCCTGTGACAGGGCGGTCACCACGTCCCGTAGTACCCCATACAGCTCATCCGGGATGTTTAGGTAGGTGCCGTCCGGCCCGATGAGTCTTGCCTGAATGGGCGGAGCCGCGTCGGCCATACCACGGGCGAACCTGGCGAGATCGGAGCCGTCCTCTGGTGGGAGGACTGTCCGCTCGCGAAGCGCGTTGACCATGCATCGAGTCTAACGCTAATCGAAAAATCCGCAACAAGTTGAGGTTCGTGAAGTAGGTGAAGGCGGTGATTTGGGGTGATTTGTCGAGTCGGACCACGCCGACCCAGTCGGCGTCGAGCACCATCTGCAGGTAGCTGCGCCGGGCCGCCCCGTCGCGTAGCTCGGCCTCGACGACGTCAGGTACCACCACGGTGACGTCTGCGAGGAGCGCCTTCAACACGCCGAGCCACTGGCTGCGGGCGAAATAGTTCAACGGACCGGTGTCGAGGACGTACGTCTGGCGGTCGGGATTCACGAGGTGAAGGCCCAGATCTCGGCTTCCTTCGCCGGGCTCGGGCAGGTCGTCGGCGGCGAACGTGTCGAGCAGGAGGTCGAGCGCCCGTTCGAGGGTGACGATTTCCCGCCGGTACAGCCGCAGGACCGCCTGGCCGCCACCCGCTCGCCGATACTCACTGTTCGACTTTAGAACAATCGCGGTCGCCGAGGGAGCGGGTCAGGCCAGGGAATCGTCGGACGCGTCCACAGCCTGTCCGTGACCCCGGGCCTGGTCCGGGACCACGAACTCGGCGCCGGCGGCCAGCGCCACGTCGGGGCCGAAGAGCCTGGCCGGGGTGTACGCGCCGGGGCGGCCCTCGCCCTTGGCCAGGCGGAGGGCCACCTCGGCGACCGCGTCGGCCGTGAACGTCATGCCCTCGCCGGTGCGCAGCCAGCCCTCCCGTACCCGGCCGGACGGCCATTCGACCCGGGCGCGGCCCCACGACGACCGGCGTGGGCGCTCCCTGGCCGTGGTCGTCGTGACGCGGGCGAGCCGCCGGGTGGCGAAGCCGGCCAGGCCGGGCAGCCGCAGCAGGCCACCGGCCGCCGACGTCGCGGCCCTGGCGGCCGGGTTGGCGGGAGCGAGAGCCGAGGCGCCGATCACCGACGGGGCGCCGCTGGCCTGCCAGGCCGCGAAGAGTTCGCCGCTGCCCATGGCAGCGGTGGTGACCACGTCGCCGTCGGGGGTGGTCAACCGCTCGGCGGCACCGCCGGCCCGGACGCGTACCAACTGGCCCTGCCGCACCTCGCGACCGCCGTCGCGCAACGCCTGCACGATGGTGGCGGACAGGGCTTCGCCGAGGGCACCGGGTTCGACCTCGACCGACGCGAGCGCGTCGACGCGTACCCGGGAAGGTTTTTCCTCGCCCGCCAGCAGGTGCAGCAGGATGCTCTCGGTCGCGAGCACACCGAAGCCCGCCCCGCAGACCAGGGTGCGACCGGTCGCCGCCGCCTCCCGGTGCATGGCGTGCAGCGACTCGAACGCGCTCAGCTCGTTGCCGACGTCGACGTAGTGGGTGCCGGCCGGGCAGGCCCGCGCGACCTGCGGCGCGGTGACCGCGAACGGGCCCACCGTGTTGATCACGACGGCCGGCGACTCGGCGGCGAGCCGCGCGCAGACCTCGTCGAGTGTGCCGGTCACCGCCCGGGTGTCCGGAACCATCCGGGTCAGCCGTTCCCGGTCGCGGCCGACCACCACCACCTCGGTGCCCGCCTGCCGCAGGCGCTGCACCGCCTCTCGGCCGACCCGGCCGGTCCCGCCGAGCACCCAGATCTCACCCGCCATGTTCGCCTCCATCAGTCATGGCACGTCGTGTCATCACTATGGCACGGCACGACACGTCGTGTCATCACTAGGATGTGCAGCATGGGTCGATGGCAGCCGGGAGCGCGGGAACGGCTCGAGCAGGCCGCACTCGATCTCTTCCTCGAGCAGGGCTTCACCGAGACCACCGTGCCGCAGATCACGGCACGGGCCGGGCTCACCACCCGTACGTTCTTCCGGCATTTCGCCGACAAGCGGGAGGTGCTGTTCGCCGGCGAGGAGTCGATGCCCGAGCAGGTGGCACGCCTCATGGTCGGGGCCCCGCGGTCGCTCGGCCCGATGGAGCTGATCGCCACGGGCCTGCCCCCCGCCGCGGCCGCGATCTTCGAGGGCCGCAGCCTCGACTACCTGCTCCGCCGACGTGCCGTGATCGGCGCCGAACCCGCCCTGCAGGAGCGCGAGCTGCGCAAATTCTCGCTGCTGTCGCAGGCCATGGAGCAGGGCTTCCGCGATCGCGGCATCGACGACCTGACCGCCCGGCTGGCGGCCGAGATCGCTGTGACCACGTTCCGGATCGCGGTGACCCGCTGGCTCGACCAGCACGGCGACCCCGACCTCCCGGCCACCATCGACCTGACGCTGGCAGCGATGAGACACCTGGTCGGTACGCCGTCGGCGTGAGGCCGGAACCTCGGATGCTGCACGCCGTAGCGGCCGCCGAGGGGCGAGCTGGTCGACATGCGCGCAAAGTGTCACGCATTCGGGGTCGGGGATGCCGGTTGAGCTTGATGCCACAGGTGCATCAAGATGCACGTGCGGCATCAGGTTGTCGGAGGCACCATGAGGTAACCGGAAGTTGGCGACCCGCCCGACACGCCGACCCAAAGCTCCAAGCAGGAAGCAGGAAGCAGGAAGCACGAGGCCCGGGGCACGAGGTCCGGGCCGGGAAGGGTGCGCCGGCCCACTTTTCAGGTGAGCCGGCGCAATTGTTCCGGTCTTCAAGTATTGCTGGTCAGTAGCAGAGCAGGGTGACGTTCGCGGTGTAGTAGTAGTCGCTGATCTGGTTCACGTAAGAGCTGACGACGAAGCAGTCGATGAAGGGGTTGTAGCCATCGATCTGCGCCCACGTCTCGGCCTGGAACCTGGCGCTGAGGGTGGCGCTGCTCGCGCTGCTTCCGCTGCCGTAGCCGTAGTAGTAGCCGACCGCAGCCGTGCTGGCGGACGTGGTGCTGGCCTGGGTGTTCGACGACGAATCGGCGGCGATCGCGGCGGTCCCGGTGGCGGCCATCGCGCCCACGACCATCGCCGCGGTGGCGGCGACTCTTGCGAGAGTACGCACGGATGTCCCCTTCCTGTTGCGGATTTGATGTCACGGTAACAGCGCCATTCGTGATCAGCAATGTCTTGTCGTTATACGGCTCGTGTCGACAAGGGCGTGCCGACCTGCGACAACTACGAAAAGTCGAAATTGAATTGCGGCTGACCAGTGGTTTCGGCGACTGCATTTATTTGCATGATCTCGCAAACCGCGCGTACCCAGTCAGGCGAGGTCAGGCAGGGTCAGTCAGGGTCAGAGCGGGACCGGGCGCGGACCGGGAGTCGGACCTCAGGCGGAGTCGCGCCGGACGAGTTCGGTGGGCAGCACCACGGCCGGTTCGACGGGCTCGCCGTCGGCCAGTCGTAGCAGCAGCCGGGCCAGCGTCCGGCCGATCTCCTGGATCGGCTGGCGGACGGTGGTCAGCGCCGGGTCCAGGTAGCCGGCCATCTCGATGTCGTCGAAGCCGATGATCGCGACGTCGTCGGGCACCCGGCGGCCGGCTTCCCGCAGCGTACGGATGGCACCGTGGGCCATCAGGTCGGAGGCGACGAAGACCGCGTCCAACGCCGGGTCGTCCTCGAGCAGCTGACGCATCGCGACCGCACCCGACTCGCGGGTGAAGTCACCGGCGGCGACCAGCGACCGCCCACCGGTCTCCCGGATCACCGTACGGTAGCCGGCCAGCCGGTCCACCCCGGCGATCATGTCCTGCGGGCCGGCGATCGTCGCCACCCGCCGCCGGCCGGATTCGAGCAGGTAGCGGACCGCCCGCTCGGCGCCGGCCTCGTTCTCCACGTCCACGTACGGCACCCCGGCGCTGACCTGCCCCATCGGTCGGCCGCTGCACACCACCGGCAGGCCGCTGCGGGCCAGCGTGCCGGGCATCGGGTCGACGCCGTGGATCGAGGCGAACATGACTCCGTCGACGTGTCGGCCCAGGGCGTACCGCTCGACCCGGTCGTGGCTGCCGACCGAGCCGGACATCATCAGCACCAGCTGTTTGTCGGCCGCCTCCAGCTCCTGGCTGACGCCGTGGATGATGCCGGGGAAGACCTGGTCGTCGGAGAAGACCCGGGTGGCGGTCTCCGGCAGGATCAGCCCCATCGAGTCGGTGCGCTGGGTGACCAGGCTGCGGGCGGCCAGGTTGGGGACGTACCCCAGCTCCTGGACCGCCCGCCGGACCGCGTCCTGAATCGGTTCGGCAACGGTGGTGGAGCCGTTCACCACGCGCGACACGGTGGCCCGGGACACGCCGGCCCGGCGGGCGACTGCCTCCAGCGTCGGACGTTCCCTGGCCATGCTCACGCCTGCGCTCCCCGTCTGTAAAAGCTCCCGCCACCTCGGAAAACGCCAGCGGCTCAGCCGATGCCGTTGCGGCGGATCACCTCTTGGTACCACCGTGCGCTGGCCTTCGGCACCCGCCGCTGGGTCAGGTAGTCCACGTACACGATGCCGAATCGCTTGGCGTAGCCGTACGACCACTCGAAGTTGTCCAGTAGCGACCACACCAGGTAACCGCGCAGGTCGACCCCGGCGGCGATCGCGGCGTGCGCGGCCCGCAGATGCCCGTCCAGGTAGGCGACCCGGTCGCTGTCGTCGACCCGTTCGCCGTCGGGGTCAAGCTGGTCGGGGAAGGCGGCGCCGTTCTCGGTGATGATCATCGGTACGCCCGGGTAGTCCCGCCCCAGCTTGCTCAGCAGCGCGGTCAGCCCGGACGGCTGAATCTGCCAGCCCATGTCGGTCAGCGGCGGTGCCGGGGCGATGAACTCGATGCCCTCGGTGCCGGGGAACGCCCCGCCACCACCGGGCGCGCCGTCGCGGGCGGCCAGGTAGGTGGGGGAGTAGTAGTTGATACCGAGCAGGTCGATCGGCTCGCCGATGATCTTCTCGTCGCCGTCGCGGATGTGGTCCAGACTGGTGAACCGGCTGACGTGGTCGAGGATGCGCTGCGGGTAGCCGCCGCGCAGGATCGGATCGAGGAAGATCCGGTTCTGCAGGTCCTCGACCAGCTCGACCGCCTTGGCGTCGGCTTCGCTGGCCGGGTCGGCGGGGAACGCCGACGTCGGGTTGACCGTGATCCCGATGGTGGACGCGCCGGCGGCGCGCAGCGCCTGGTTGGCCAGCCCGTGGCCGAGCAGCAGGTGGTGCACGGTCCGGAAGGTGGCGGCCGGGTCGGTACGGCCCGGGGCGTGCAACCCGGAGCCGTAACCGAGGTACGCCGAGCACCACGGCTCGTTGAGCGTGGTCCAGGTCTGGACCCGGTCGCCGAGCCGGGCGTACACGGCCCGCGCGTACTCGGCGAAGGCCTCGGCCGTCTCCCGGTTGGTCCAGCCGCCCCGGTCCTCCAGGGTCTGCGGCAGGTCCCAGTGGTAGAGCGTGATGATCGGCTCGATGCCGTGCCCGCGCAGCTCGTCGACGAGCCGGTCGTAGAAGTCCAGCCCGTACGGGTTGACCGGGCCGGTGCCGTCCGGCTGCACGCGCGGCCAGGCGATCGAGAACCGGTAGGTGTGCAGCCCCAGTTCGGCCATCAACGCCACGTCGTCGCGGTAGCGGTGGTAGTGGTCGCAGGCGACGTCCCCGGTGTGCCCGGCGTGCACCTTGCCCGGCGTACGGCTGAACGTGTCCCAGATCGACGGGCCGCGACCGTCCGCGCGGGCGGCGCCTTCGATCTGGTACGACGCGGTGGCCGCGCCCCAGATGAACGAGTCGGGGAACCGTACGGGCTCGTTGGAGTTCGTCACGCCTTGACAGCACCTTCCATGATGCCGCCGATGATCTGACGGCCGAAAATGATGAACACGATCAGTAGTGGCAGCGTAGCGAGCGCCGTACCGGTGAAGACCTGCGACATGTCGTTGTAGTAGCCGTTCGACAGCGCCCGCAGCGACAACTGCACGGTCGGGTTCTCCGGGTCGTTGAGCACCGCGTACGGCCAGAGGAAGTCGTTCCACATGGTCATGAAGGTGAGCAGGCCGAGCACGGCGGCGGCGGGGCGTAGCGCCGGCAGCACCACGTTCCAGTAGATCCGTAGCGTGGAGCAGCCGTCGACCCGGGCCGCCTCGATCAGTTCGGTGCTGACCGCCTGGCTGGCGTACTGCCGCATCAGGAACACCCCGAAGCCGGTGACCAGCGCCGGCACGATGACCGCGGCGAGCCGGTCGTTCCAGTCCAGCTGGCTCATCAGCATGTACAGCGGGATGACGCCGAGCTGAGTCGGCACCATCATCGTCGCGATGATCACCAGTAGCAGGGCGTTGGAGCCCTTGAACCGTAGTTTGGCGAAGGCGAACCCGGCCAGCGACGAGAACAGCACCACCGAGAAGGTGACGGTGCCGGCGACGATCGCCGAGTTGATCATGCCGGTGAGGAAGTACGCGTCGGGGTTGTTGAACAGCCGCTCGATGTTGCCCGGCAGGTTGCCGCCCGGGGTGAGCGGCGGCGGGATCTGCCCCATGGCGTCGCTGGACCGGGTGGCGACCACGAACATCCAGTAGATCGGGAAGATAGACATCAGTCCGGCGACGATCAGCGTCGCGTACGTCAGTTTGCTGGCGCTCCACAGGTGCTGACTGGCTTTCACGGTGCTCACCCCTGCTTCCGGGTGCTGTTGCCGAGCCGGCGGATCACCAGCACGTTGATCAGCGAGATGACGACGATCAGGGCGAACAACATCCAGGCGATCGCCGAGCCGTAGCCGAAGTTGAAGTGCGGCGCGAACGCGTTCTCGAACATGTACATGGTCATGGTCTGCGACTCGCGCAGCGGCCCACCCCGGATCGGGTTGGGGCCGGAGTTGAACAGCAGCGGCTCGGTGAACAGCTGCAGTCCGCCGATGGTGGAGATGATGACGCAGAAGACGATGGTGGGTCGCAGCATCGGTACGGTGATCGACCAGAACTGGCGGGCGGGACGGGCGCCGTCGATCGCCGCCGACTCGTACAGGTCCTTCGGGATGGACTGCATCGCGGCCAGGAAGATCAGCGCGTTGTAGCCGGTCCACCGCCAGCCGACCATCGTCGAGATCGCCACCCAGGCGCCGAACCGGGTGTTGCGCCAGTCGATGGCGTCGATGCCGACCAGGTCCAGCGCCCAGTTGATCATGCCGAACTCGCGGCTGAACAGCTGACCGAAGACGATCGCCACCGCCGCCGTCGAGGTGATGTTCGGGATCAGGATGCTCATCCGGAACGACGTACGGGCCCGCAGCTGCCGGTTCAGCAGGTGGGCCAGCCAGAGCGCCAGCAGCAGCTGCGGCACGGTGGAGATGACGAAGATGCCCAACGTGTTGAGCACCGAGTTCCAGAAGTCGCCGTCGGCGAGCAGCCGGCTGTAGTTGTCGAAGCCGACGAACGGGTGCTCGGCGGCGAGCAGGTCCCAGTCGTGCAGCGACACCCAGAACGTGTAGCCCAGCGGGTAGGCGCCGAAGATCGCGAACAGCACGAAGAACGGCGCGATGTACAGGTACGGGGAGGCTTTGGTGTCCAGCCGGGCCAGCCACAGCCGGGGCCGCCGGTGCGGCGGCTCGGGCTGTCGCCGGGCCGGCCGGGTGGCGTCGGCGGCCGGCTGCTCCGGCTCGACCTGCGCCACCCGGCCCGCGGTCACTTCTCGGCCGCCGTCTTGGCGTTGTTCACCGCGTCGGTCCAGCCCTCGTCGGGCGTACGCTGACCCAGCTCGACCGTACGGACGGCGTTCTCCACCTCGGTGCGGACCGCCTGGTTCTTCGGTCCCATGTAGACCGGCTTGAGGTTCTTGGCGCCCTCACCGAAGATCTGCCCGATCGGGGCGTCGTTGAAGTACTCGCTGGTCGCCTCCAGGATCGCCGGGTCGTCGAGCGCCTGCGGCGACGACGGCAGCGGGCCCTTGGCCTTGAACGCCCCGATGTGCCCCTCCGGGCTGGTCAGGAACTTGACCAGCTTGACGGCCTCCTCCTGGTGCTCGCTCTGCGCCGGCACCGCCAGGTGCGACCCGCCCCAGTTGCCGCCGTCGCCGGGCACCTTGGCGATGTCCCACTTGCCGGCCGCCTCCGGGCCGGCGTTGCCCTCGATCACGCCGGTCATCCAGGCCGGGCAGGCGATGGTGGCGAACTTGGCCTGCTTGAACGCGGCCACCCACTCGTCGGACCAGGCACCGTACTTGCCGCTCAGGTCGGAGTCGATGATGTCCATGGTGATGTCCCAGGCCTGCTTGACGGCCGGGTTGGTGTCGACGACGAGGTTGTCGTCGAGGTCGTAGTAGTGGTAGCCCTCGGCGGCGCCGGCGGTCTGCAGCACGATCGTGTTGAACGTCTGGGTCGCCGCGTCCAGGAACGACGCGCCGGTGTCGGCCTCGACGAACTGCTCGCCGACGGAGATGTAGTCCTGCCAGGTCGGCCAGAGCGCGGAGACCTCGTCGCGGTCGGTCGGCAGCCCGGCGGCCTCGAACAGGTCGGTGCGGTAGCACATCGCCATGCCGCCGACGTCGGTGCCGAGCCCGATCAGCTGGCTGCCGTCGGCGGTCAGCGCCTGGTCCCACTTCCACGGCATGAAGTTGCCTTCGAGCTCGGCGGCACCGTGGTCAAGCAGGTTCACGAAGTTCTGCGGGTTGGCCTTGTACTCGATCAGCAGGCCCTCCTCGATGGCGACGATGTCGCCGGCGCCCTTGCCGGCGGCCAGCCACTGGGTCAGCTTGGGGGAGTACTCGTCGAGGTTGGTGCCGGTGCCCCGTTCGACGATCTTGATGCCGGGGTTCTCGGCCTCGTACTGCTTGTACAGCTCCTCGTAGCCGAACTGGCCGAAGACGTCGACGGTCAGGGTGATGGTGCCGTCGTCGGCGGCTTCGTCGCCGCCGCAGCCGGTGGCTGCGGCGAGTACGGTGACCGCGGCGGCGGTCGCGGTGACCAGCCGACGGCGTGAATTGGCGCCCATGGATTGACCCCTCTCAGGTCCAGGCATGGTGGGGTGCGAAAACTGCGTGGTTGCTGGCTGGCTCTCTGTCGACCCTGACGACCTGGCCGGGTGGTCCGGCAAGGCCTTGTGAGAGCGCTCTCACGAGAGTGGGACGTCAATCACTCCCCTGTCAAGAGAGCGTTCTCAGAACGTTGCCGGCGCGTTACCTACACCAGTGCCGACGGACGAAAGAGCGGGCAGTGGTCAGCCGACCCGCAGCGCGTCCAGCAGTGCCGCGTCGCCGGAGACGTCCAGCACGTCGAACTGCACCCGACCCCAGAGCCCGAGGAGCAGGTCACTCGCGGTGCCGGTGGCCAGGGTCCGGGTGTGGTGATCATCGGAGTCGAGGATCGTGTCGGTGTCCAGCAGCGCCATACCCTCGCCCCGCAACCGGACGTACCACTCCTGTTCGGCGTCGGTCGCCACCAGATGCGCCACCCCGTACGCCGGCTGGCGCCTGCGCCGCCGGCCCGCCGGCAGCCAGGAGTCCAGCACCTCGCTGATCCCGTCGGCGGCCAGCTTCGCCTCCACC
This sequence comes from Solwaraspora sp. WMMB762, assembly GCF_049179115.1. Taxonomy (NCBI): domain Bacteria; kingdom Bacillati; phylum Actinomycetota; class Actinomycetes; order Micromonosporales; family Micromonosporaceae; genus Solwaraspora; species Solwaraspora sp. WMMB762. The sequence goes on along the minus strand of NZ_JBMHMD010000001.1, from coordinate 3,568,116 downwards.
GGCTCCACCCCGGCGATCGCCGTCTGCGCGTCCCAGCGGTGCACCGCGGTCTCGTGCGCCATCCGCCGGACCCAGAAGCCCACCTTCTTGGTTTGCGGCGCCCAGTTCCATGCCGGCATCTCCGGGTCGAGCCCGTCCAGCAGGGTGACCAGCGAGTCGAACTCCTGCTGCCACCAGCCGACCGCTTCGGCCCCGTCGGGTTTGGCGGCCACCGGCGGCCGCTCCTCCCTCGGATCGGCGACACCGCGCGACACGGTCTCCCGCACCCACATGTACACGATGCCGAGATGGTGCACCAGGTCGACCACCGTCCAGTCCGGGCAGGACGGCACCGGCGCGTCCAACGGCGCCTCAGCGACGGCGGCCCGGAACGCCGGACCGTCCGCCCGCAGTGCGCCGAGCCAGAAGTCCTTGGAGCCGTGCAGCCTGCTCATCATGATCCTCCGGGTCGAGCCGACAGCCAGTGGCGTGGCGCGGGTGGATTCCAGCCTAGGGTGAGGGGCGTGCCTGACGTTAGTGCCCACGCGCCATCTGCTGAAGACCCGACGGCCCTTGCGCCGTTGGCACGCTATACCACGCTCGCCCTCGGCGGCCCGGCCGACCGGCTGGTCACCGCGACCACCGCCGAGGAGTTGACCGAGGCGGTCCGGGACGCCGGCCGGCGCGGGGAGCAGCTTCTGCTGCTCAGCGGCGGCAGCAATGTGGTGATCGGCGACGACGGCTTCCCCGGCACGGTGATCCTGGTCCGCTCCACCGGGTTCCAGGTGGTCGCCGAGGAACCGGCGGCGGCCGGCCATCCGGCCACCGTCACCATCCGGGTCGAGGCCGGCGAGCCGTGGGACGACCTGGTCGCCGCCACCGTCGCCGCCGGCTGGTCCGGGGTGGAGTGCCTGTCCGGTATCCCGGGCGCGGCCGGTGCCACCCCGATCCAGAACGTCGGCGCCTACGGTCAGGAGGTCGCCGAGACCGTGCAGGCCGTGCACGTGCACGACCGGCTCACCGACGAGCGGTACGCGTTGTCCGCCGCCGACTGCCGGTTCGCCTACCGCGACAGCCTGTTCAAACGCAACGACCGCTACCTGGTGCTGGCGGTGGACTTCCAACTGGCCCACAGCGAGCTGTCCACCCCGGTGCGCTACGCCGAGTTGGCCCGCAGCCTCGGTGTCACCGTCGGTGACCGGGTGCCGCTGGCCGACGCCCGTGCCGCGGTGCTGCGGCTACGGGCCGGCAAGGGGATGGTGCTCGACGCCACCGACCCGGACACCCGCTCGGTGGGCTCGTTCTTCACCAACCCGGTGCTGGACGCCGCCGCCGCGCGGCGGTTCCACGCCCGGGTCGCCGCGGCCGGGACGGGCGAGCCGGCGACCTGGCCGGTCGCCGGTGGCGACTCGGTCAAGGTCAGCGCGGCCTGGCTGATCGACAAGGCCGGGTACGGCAAGGGCTACCCGGGCGGCGACGCGCCGGTCGCCATCTCCAGCAAGCACACCCTGGCGCTCACCCACCGGGGCGGCGGCAGCACCGCCGCGCTGCTCGACCTGGCCGGCACCATCAGAGACGGGGTCCGCGACCGGTTCGGCGTGACCCTGCACCCGGAGCCGGTCCTGGTCAACTGCTCGTTCGACTAGCCGACCCGCCGGCCGGACTCGACCGTTGCGCCGTCGGCCGGGGCCACCGCCGACCAGGGCACGGTCAACTCGCCGAGCCGCCACCGGGCCGGTCGGTCCAGCACCGGCCAGCCGCCGTCGCGCAGCGCCGCCACCGTGCGCAGCCAGCGCTGTCGTGGCCCGTACGGTGCGTAGCCGGCCGCCGCCCGCCAGCTCTCGTCGAGCGCCCGCAGCAGCGCGTGTACCCGCTCGCCCGGCACGTTGCGGTGGATCAGCGCCTTCGGCAGCCGTTCGGCGAGCACCGCCGGCCCGTCGCCGGCCGGGCGGGCCAGCGTCGCCAACCGGCCGGCCAGGGTCAGCGAGACCGGCCCGGTGGCGTCGAGCAGTACCCAGGAGCAGACCCGGCCCGGTTCGTCACAGGTCCCCTCGACCAGCAAACCTCCGGGAGCGAGCGCGGCGCGCATCGTCGCCCACGCCGCCGCGACGTCGGACTCGGCGTACTGGCGCAGCACGTTGAACGCGCGGACCAGCACCGGCCGGAGCCCGGCCAGCTCGAATCCACCCCGGCCGAAGGTCAGTTGTGGCGGCGCGGCGGCCGGAGCCGCCGCCGCGACCCGGTCCGGGTCGATCTCCAGGCCGACCACCCGCACGTCCGGTCGCACCGACCGCAGCCGGGTGGCCAGCTCGACGGTGGTCACCGGGTGGGCGCCGAAACCGAGGTCGACCACCAGCGGTGGCCGGGCCGCGTCCGTCAGTGCCGGCCCGCAGCGGTACGCGATCCACCGGTCGGCCCGGCGCAGTCGGTTCGGTGCGGTGGTGCCCCGGGTGACCTCGCCGACCGGCCGGGCCGGGTCGGGCGCGCGGGCTCCGACCGGCCGGGCCGCCCGACCCCGGCTCACCCGGGCAGCACCCGGTGCACCTTGTGCTGCGCTGCCTGGGCCAACGGGCGGACCACCAGCCGGTCCACGTTGACGTGCTGCGGCCGGGTGGCGCACCAGGCGACGCAGTCCGCGATGTCGTCGGCGACCAGCGGCTCGGCCACCCCCGCGTAGACCGCTTCGGCCCGCGCGGTGTCCCCGCCGAACCGGTTCACGCTGAACTCGTCGGTACGCACCATGCCCGGATCGATCTCGACCACCCGGACCGGCCGGCCGCACAGCTCCAGCCGGAGCGTCTCTGTCAGCGCGGTCTGGCCGTGCTTGGCTGTGGTGTAGCCGCCACCGCCCTCGTAGACGACCTGCCCGGCGGTGGAGCCGATCACCACGACGGTGCCGGCCCCGCTGGCGGTCAGCGCCGGCAGCAGAGCCTGGGTGACCCGCAGCGTGCCGAGCACGTTCACCTCGTACATCCACCGCCAGTCGGCCACCGGTGCGGACTCGACCGGGTCCAGCCCGCGCGCCCCGCCGGCGTTGTTCACCAGCAGGGTGACCCGCCCGGGCAGGTCACCCTGCCGAGCCAACCCGCTGACCGCCTGCACCAGTCCGGCCACCGATCCGTCGTCGGTGACGTCGCAGGTCACCGCAGTCGCGGCCCCGCCGTTGTCGCGAATCGAGTCGACCAGTTCGGCGAGCCGGTCGCTGCGGCGGGCGGCGGCGACCACGTGGAAGCCCTCGGCGGCCAGCCGGCGGGCGGTGGCCGCGCCGATTCCGCTGGACGCTCCGGTGACGATGGCGATCGGTGTCATCCAGCCATTGTCGCCGCTTGCCGGCCCGGGACGGTCGCCGCCGGTCGGTCTCGGGCGTCGCCGTCGGCGAGAGGTGGGTCACCTCCACCCGCTGTAGTGCGGCATGTCGCTGCCAGTACCGGGAAGATGTGACGGGTCGTCCTGGTTGGTGGCGTTGGCTGCGATCGGGCGAGCGGAGGGAGCGACGTGGTGCAGGTGGGTCAGGCCGGGCAGGGTGACAACCCGCCGCCGCGTCCCCGTCGGGTCGCGACACTGTCGGTGCACACCTCTCCGCTGGACTCGCCGGGCACCGGCGACGCTGGCGGCATGAACGTCTACATCGTCGAGGTGTCCCGGCGGCTGGCCGAGGCCGGCGTGGAGGTCGAGATCTTCACCCGGGCGACGGCGGGTGGCGTACCGCCGGTGGTGGAGATGGCACCCGGCGTACGGGTGCGGCAGGTGATCTCCGGCCCGCTGGAGCCGCTGCCGAAGGAGGACCTGCCGGCGCAGCTCTGCGCATTCACCGCCGGGGTGCTGCGGGCAGAGGCCGCCCGGGCACCCGGCTACTACGACCTGATCCACTCACACTACTGGCTCTCCGGGCAGGTCGGGTGGCTGGCGAAGGAGCGCTGGGGGGTGCCGCTGGTGCACACCGCGCACACGCTCGCGAAGGTCAAGAACGCCCGGTTGGCGGCCGGTGACCGGCCGGAGCCGGCCCCCCGGATCATCGGTGAGGAACAGGTGGTCACCGAGGCGGACCATCTGGTGGCGAACACCAGGACCGAGGCCGGCGAGCTGATCGACTGGTACGGCGCCGAGGCGGACCGGGTCTCCGTGGTCGAACCGGGCGTCGACCTGGACCGGTTCCGGCCCGGCCCGCCCGGCCGGGAACAGGCCACCCGGGCGGCCGCCCGACGGCGGTTCGGCCTGCCGGTCCGTGGCCATCTGGTGGCGTTCGCCGGCCGGATCCAGCCGCTGAAGGCGCCGGACGTGCTGCTGCGCGCGGTGGCCGCGCTGCGTCGGCGGGATCCGGGTGCGGTCGCCGATCTCACGGTGGTGGTCGCCGGTGGCCCGAGCGGCACCGGTCTGGACCAGCCGGGTGCCCTGATCGACCTGGCGAGATCGCTGGGAGTCGACGATCTGGTGCGGTTCATGCCGCCGCTGGGCCATACCGACCTGCCGACCCTCTTCCGGGCCGCCGACCTGGTCGCGGTGCCGTCGTACAACGAATCGTTCGGTCTGGTCGCCCTGGAGGCTCAGGCCTGCGGCACGCCGGTGCTGGCCGCCTCGGTCGGTGGCCTGGTCACCGCGGTCCGCGACGGGCACAGCGGAGTGCTGGTCGACGGACACCACCCGGACGACTGGGGCCGGGCGATCGGCGATCTGCTTGCCGCTCCGGCGTTGCGGGACCGGCTCGGTCGGGGCGCGGTGGAGCACGCCCGGCAGTTCTCCTGGACACGCACTGCGGCCGGGTTGCTCGACGTTTACGGTGAGGCGGTGCGGGCGTACCGCGCGGCGACCGCCGCCGGGATGTCCCGGGACGCCGACGCCCTGTCGGCGAGCGTGGGTTGACCAGGAGTGCCATGAGCGGACGAGCCGAGGTGGCGGCGCTGATCGAGGCGGTCTGCGCCGATCGCGAGCTGAGCTGGGAACCTACCGGTGACCTGTCGTACGCGGTGACGTTGCCGGGCACCCACAAGCTGAAGACGGTGTGCAATCTGATCGTCGGCGAGCAGGCGCTGCGAATAGAAGCATTCGTGATGCGGCAGCCCGATGAACGGCGTACCGATTTGTGGACCTGGCTGCTGCAACGCAACGCCCGGATGTACGGTGTCGCCTTTTCGATCGACGCGGTCGGCGACATCTACCTCACCGGTCGTGTCGGGCTGGCTGGAATCACCGAAGACGAACTGGACCGGATACTCGGCTCGGTGCTCACCTATGCCGACGAGTCATTCGACGCGATGCTGGAGATCGGCTTCGGTTCGGCGATCCGCCGCGAGTGGGAATGGCGGGTCAAGAGAGGTGAATCGGTGGCGAACCTGCGCGCCTTCGCGCACCTTTTCGACGACAAGACGCCGGAGGATCCAGGTTTGTAGGGAGTCAGCAGGGTACTGCTCGCATGGTGGCGCAACCGTCGCCCACTGCCCCCCGCAGGCACACTGTCAAAGGGAGTGAGCAGACCATGCCTCAACAGACCAGCACCCGGCGCCGCAGCCCTGCGTCGAACGGACGGTCCAAGGCCGGCCGTAGCTCCACCTCGGCCCGTAGCTCCAGCTCGGCCCGTAGCTCCACCTCGGCTCGCAGTTCCAGCTCGGCCCGCAAGTCCAGCTCGGCGACCATCGGCCGGGCCGGCGGCGCGGTCCGGGAGAGCGACCTCGCTGACCTTCGCGTCGACGAACTGCGAGACCAGCTGCGCAAGCGTGGGGTGACCGGCACGTCCAACCTGCGCAAGCCCGATCTGATCAAGTCGTTGGCGCGGGCGATGCGGCGGGGTACTCCGGCGCGGGCGAAGCAGGCGTCCCGGCCGAAGGCCGGTTCGCCGACCTCCCGGCGTTCGGCGCCGGCTGGCAAGAGCGCCAGTGCGGCGCGCAAGAGCACCAGTTCGGCCCGGTCCGGCACATCGTCGACGGCCCGCAAGAGCACCAGTTCGGCGGGGCGGAGCGCCGGTTCGGCGCGCAAGAGCACCAGTGCGGCCCGCAAGAGCGCCGGTTCGACGGGGCGGAACACCTCTGGCGCGGGCGGCGGCGGACGGTCCGGCGGTGCCAAGATCCGGTCCGGAGCCAAGTCGTCCAGTTCGCTGAAGTACGCCCAGCGTATCGACGATCCGCAGCAGCACGCCGAACGTGCCGGGCGTAGCCTGATCACCACCGATCACCGGACGATCCGGCAGTGGGCCGACGCCCGGGGCGGTACACCGGCGACCGTCAGCGCCCCTCGCGATGGCCGGCCCAGCGTGCTGCGGATCGACTTCCCCGGCTACGGTGGCGGCAATCTACGAAAGATCTCCTGGGATGAGTGGTTTGGGACGTTTGATCAGCGTCGGTTGAACTTCATCTACCAGGAACAGCGCACGGACGGTACGCCGAGCAATTTCTTCCGGCTCGAATCTCCCGACCGCGAAGATGCCTGAGCGTGTATTCGCCATCACTCGTCGGTGTTGTTGCGGGCGTAAACCCCGTTCGGCACCTCGGATGGTGTGATTGGGCGTACAACCGAATCGCCTTGTCCATCGGAAGTGTCAGGAACTACGGTTGAGTCACGCGCCGAGCCCGGGATTGGCTGGGGGCCGTCGGACCGGTTCGGTCCGAACAACCGGGCTGGGTGCCGGGGGACCGGTGGCATTGGGCCGTTGGGGGACGGCGCCACCCGAAACCGGCGGCGAGGGGGAGCGACGCTTACGGGGGTGAGTGTCGCTCCCCGCCGCCGGTTATCCGTTTCCGCCGGAGGGCCCGTCCGCAGCTCGGCGGCCCGCCGCTCGCGGGCCGGTCCGGCGATCAGCTGACCCACCGCGACCACCCCGCCGATCGCGGCGCAGCCGAGCCACAGTGCGGTGTTTCCCGCGTACTGCCAGACGAAGCCGCCGGTGATCGGCGCGGCGAAGGCGGCGACCGACCAGGACAGCGAGAAGACACCCTGGTAGCGGCCGCGCAGTGCGGCCGGGGTCAGCTCGGCGATCAGCGTCGCGTTCGACGGCGAGTTGAGCATTTCGCCAGCGGTCCAGATCAGCACTGTCACCGCGTACAACCAGGCGACGTCGGCGACGGCGGTCAGGCCGAAGCCGACCCCGACGATCACTGCCGCCAGAGCCAGCACGTGCGAGCGGTTGCGGCCGGTGATCAGCCGGGGGACGAAGAGCTGCCCGACCACGATGAGCACGCCGTTGAGCGCCATCACCACGCCGAACGTGGTGGGCGACAGCCCGTCGTCGGCCATCGCGATCGGCAACATCGCGCCGTGCTGCATGAACACCATGGCCAGCAGCACGTTCAGCCCGACGAAGCCGAGGAAGACCCGGTCGGTGACGACAACCAGCAACCCGGCCGGTCGGGCCGCGACCACGGCCGCGCCGAGCGGTGCCGCCGCCTGGGTCGCCGGCCGGGTCTCACCGACCTTGACGAAGACCAGCGCGGCGGTGGCCAGGGTGGTGCTCGCGTTCACCGCGAACAGCAGGAAGTAGTCGACCTGCGCGGCGAGTCCGGCGAGCACCGCCGCGAACGCGTACCCCAGGTTGATGGCCCAGTAGTTGAGCGAGAAGGCACGCAGCCGGTCGGCGGCCGGGACCACGTCGATCATCATCGCCCCGTACGCCGGCCGGGCACCCTCGTTGAACAGGCCGAGCAGTGCGGCGCCCACCAGGAGCAGCCACCACCGGTCGGCCAACCCGAGGATGATCAGCATGGTGGCGGCGCCCAGATGTGCGGTGAGCAGCGTCGGGCGCCGCCCCCAGCGGTCGGCGAGCGTCCCGCCGAGCAGGGTGCCGACGGCTCCGCCGGCGCCCCAGGCGCCGAGCACCAGACCGGCCTGGGAGCCGGACAGGCCGCGCCCGGCGGTCAGGTAGATGGCCAGGAAGATCACGACGAACGAGCCGAGCCGGTTGATCAGACTGCCGGTCCACAGGTACCAGAAGGCCCGGGGCAGGCCGCTGGTGGTCTGCTGTAGCCATCCCCGCGCACCCGACATCGGCTAGCTACCCCCGTGCAGTAATGAACAGTGCAACATCTGTGCCTTACACGCTAGGCGGCGGGCGGCGTACCGAGCATGCGAATTTCCGCGTGGCGGTCGTCACCCCGGCCGGCCGGTGCCCCGGGCCGGTGAACCTCCGGGCACCGGGTCCGGCAGGATGGACGACATGACTGTGGGGACACTGGTGCTGCTCCGGCACGGCGAGAGCGAGTGGAACGCGAAGAACCTCTTCACCGGTTGGGTCGACGTGGATCTGACCGCCAAGGGCGAGGCCGAGGCGCGGCGCGGCGGTGAGCTGCTGGCACAGCACAACCTGCTGCCGGACGTGGTGCACACCAGCGTGCTGCGGCGGGCCATCCGGACCAGCGAGTTGGCGCTGCACACCGCGGACCGGGGCTGGATCCCGGTGCGCCGGTCGTGGCGGCTCAACGAGCGGCACTACGGCGCGCTACAGGGCAAGAACAAGAAGCAGACCCTGGAGGAGTACGGCGAGGAGCAGTTCATGCTCTGGCGCCGCTCCTACGACACCCCGCCGCCGCCGATTGCCGACGACGACGACTGGTCGCAGGTCGGCGAACCTCGGTACCGGGAGCTGCCGCCCGAGCTGATGCCCCGGACCGAATGCCTGGCCGACGTGGTGCGGCGGATGCTGCCGTACTGGTACGACGCGATCGTGCCGGACCTGCTCGCCGGCAAGCAGGTGCTGGTCGCGGCGCACGGCAACTCGCTGCGGGCGCTGGTGAAGCACCTTGACGGGATCTCCGACGAGGCGATCGCCAAGCTGAACATCCCGACCGGCATCCCGCTGCGCTACGACCTGGACGGCGCGCTGCGACCGGTCAACGCCGGCGGTGACTACCTGGACCCGGACGCCGCCGCCGCAGCGGCCGCCGCGGTCGCCAACCAGGGCCGCTGAGCCGTCGGGCCAGGGGTACGGGACGTGGTCCGCCCCGTACCCCTGGCCCTGGTCAAGGCAAGCCGGGCACCGCTGCCCGGCCGGCCGGTCAGTCGTTCGGGTTCACCCCGGTCACGTGGTAGACGACCCGCCGGCCGGCATTGACCGCGTGGTCGGCGTACCGCTCGTAGAACCGGCCCAGCAGCGCGCCGTCGATGGCGGTCTCCGCACCGTACGGCCAGTCCTTGCCCAGCAGCACCCGGAACAGCTTGCGGTGCAGTTCGTCCATCGCGTCGTCGTCGCTGTCGAGCTCGGCGGCGGTCTCCGCGTCCGGGGTACGCAGCACCCCGACCACCTTGGCGATCATGCGGTCGGCGACCTCGGCCATCTCCGAGAAGACGCCGCGTAGCTCGGCCGGGACCGCTGGTGACGGGTGTCGCCGCAGCGCGGTCTTGGCCACGTGGTCGGCGAGGTCGCCCATCCGCTCCAACCCGGAGGCCACGTGCAGCGCGGTGATCGCCATCCGCAGGTCGGAGGCGACCGGCGCCTGCCGGGCCAGCAGATCGCTCACCCGCTCCTCCACCGTGCGGTAGAGGGCATCGATCTCGGCATCGTTGACCAGTACCAGCTCGCCGGCTTCGCGGTCGGCGGTGAGCAGCGCGCCGGTCGCCCGGCGCAGCGCCGTCTGAGCGGCTTCCGCCATCGATACCAGCAGCTCGCTGATTTCCTGCAGCTCGGCCTGGAACTCCTCGCGCATGGTGGCCTTCCGTCGTCGTGGTGGGAGGTCTCCGGTCCTGGTCCCGCCCGGTGTCGCCCACACGGTATGGCGGCTTGCCGGCACTCAGATGAACAGGGGTGAACAGAGCGGGGCGGCAGTATGAACATCTGGCGATTGCGGTGAGATATGTCCTGTTCGGGTGGCTGACCAGGTTAACAATGACCCTACGATCGCCCCGTGGATTGGGCGGTTCTGGCCGGCGGTGCGGCCGTCGGCACTGGCGGCGGGCTCGTCGCCGGTCTGCTCCTGGCGCGAGCCCGGGCACGACAACTGGCATCCGCCCCGGTCGAACACCGGGGCGGGCAGCGTACGTCCAGCAACGGGAGGCCGCAGATCGTCGCGAACGACGCCGCTGCGGCACCCCCGGCCCCGGACCGCAGCCTCATCGACTCGTTGGCCCGCCGCAGCCTGGACTCGTTGCGGGTCGGTGTGGTGGTGCTCGACGACACCGACGTGCCGGTGCTGGTCAACCCGGCGGCCCGGGCGATGGGCATGCTCCGGGCCGGGCCGACGCCGGGCAGCGTCACCGCGCACCCGATCATCCGTACCCTGGCCGGGCAGGTCCGCCGCACTGGCGTGCGTCGCGAAGTGGAGCTTGACCTGCCCCGGGGCCGCGAAGGCGGCACCCAGGACCCGCTCGGGGTGCATCTGCGGGCCGTCGGCCTGCGCGGCAACCACGTGGCGGTCGAAGCCGCCGACGTCACCGAGTCGCACCGGGTGGCCCGGGTCCGCCGGGACTTCGTCGCCAACGTCAGCCATGAGCTGAAGACCCCGATCGGTGCCCTGCAGCTGCTCGCCGAGGCGTTGCTGGACGCCACCGACCCGGACAGCGCGGTCACCGACCCGACCGAGGACGTGGCCGCCGCCCGCCGGTTCGCCGAACGGATTCAGCACGAGTCGACCCGGCTCGGCCGGCTGGTCAACGAGCTGCTCGAACTCACCCGCCTGCAGGGAGCCGAGCCGCTGCCGGCCCCCGACCCGATCGCTGTCGACTGGGTGCTGGCCGAGGTCGTGGACCGGACCCGTACCCCGGCCGCAGCCCGCCGGATCGAGGTGACGGTGACGGGTGAGCGCGGGCTGACCGTGTACGGTCGCGACAGCCAGATCGCCACCGCAGTGGCGAACCTGGTGGAGAACGCGATCGCCTACTCCGGGGAGGACACCCGGGTCACGGTGACCGCCTCCCGGGCCGACGAATACGTCGACATCGCCGTCGCGGACCAGGGCATCGGCATCGCCCCCGACGAGGTCGACCGGATCTTCGAACGGTTCTACCGGGCCGACCAGGCACGCTCGCGCAGCACCGGCGGCACCGGGCTGGGCCTGGCCATCGTCAAGCACATCGTCACCAACCATGGCGGTCGGGTCGAGGTGTCCAGCACGCTGGGTGGAGGGTCGACGTTCACGCTGCGGCTGCCTGCCAGCCCGCCGGACGCCGCACTGCCGCTACCCGAATCGGTTGAGATCGACACCGGTCCGGCCGCGCACGAGCAGGTCTAAGCGGATCAGGCCGGACTTAGGGAAGGAACGACAAGTGGCCCGGGTACTCGTGGTGGAGGACGAGGAGTCCTTCTCCGACGCGCTCTCCTACATGCTGCGCAAAGAGGGGTTCGAGGTGTCGGTGGCGCCAACCGGCACCGACGCGCTCACCGAGTTCGACCGCACCGGAGCGGACATCGTGCTGCTCGACCTGATGCTGCCCGAGATGTCCGGCACCGAGGTCTGCCGTGAACTGCGGCAACGCTCCCGGGTACCGATCATCATGGTGACTGCCCGGGACAGCGAGATCGACAAGGTGGTGGGCCTGGAGATCGGCGCCGACGACTACGTCACCAAGCCGTACTCGCCTCGGGAACTGGTCGCCCGGATCCGGGCGGTGCTGCGCAGACAGAGCACCGAGGTGATCGAGCCGTCCACCGCGACGCTGACCGCCGGACCGGTCCGGATGGATGTCGAGCGGCACGTGGTGACCGTCGACGGTGACTCGGTCCAGCTGCCGCTGAAGGAGTTCGAGCTGCTCGAGCTGCTGCTGCGCAACGCCGGCCGGGTGCTCACCCGGGGGCAGCTGATCGACCGGGTGTGGGGTGCCGACTACGTCGGTGACACCAAGACCCTCGATGTGCACGTCAAGCGGCTGCGTTCCAAGATCGAACCGGAGCCGTCGGCCCCGCGCTTCATCGTCACCGTGCGCGGGCTGGGCTACAAGTTCGAATCCTGACCAAATGTTGGTGCCGGTGCCGGTGCCGGGGCCGGGGCCGCCGGTCGCGTCGGTGTCAATCCGACCGACGGGCGTTCGGCGTCCGCCGGCGCGGCGTGGCCGGGTGCGCTGCCACCAGGCCACGCCGGGCCCGTGCCGCGCACAACTCGGCCAGGCGGGCGTACGCCGCCTTGCCGACCAGCGCGGTCAGCTCCGGCTCGTACGACCGGTACATCGGCTCGCCCCCGACGTGCGCCTCCGGCGACGAGGTGCACCACCAGTCCAGGTCGTGCCCACCGGCCCCCCAGCCCCGCCGGTCGAACTCGGTCAGCGTGGAGACCAGCACCTTGCTGCCGTCCGGGCGTTTCGTCCACTCCTGGTCCCGGCGGATCGGCAACTGCCAGCAGACGTCCGGCTTGTACTCCAGCGGATGCACCCCGTCGCGCAGCGCCTGGGCGTGCAGCGCACAGCCCCCGCCACCGGGGAAGTCGGCGTCGTTGTGGAACACGCACGGCCCGTCGGCGCTGCGGGTGGAGGTCCGCCGCGCCGGATTCTTACCGTCGACGGTGTCCATCTCGGTGTAGTTCCTGAACCCGCGCCGGTAGTGCTGCCAGGTCTGCGGGGTGAGCCGCTTCGCGGCCGCCTTGACCCGGTTCTCGTCGTCACTGTCGGTGAAGAAGGCACCGTGCGAACAGCAGCCGTCCCCGGCCCGCCCGGCGATGATGCCGTGGCAGGACCCACCGAACACACAGGTCCAGCGGGACAGCAACCAGGTCAGGTCGGCCCGGACCAGATGCGCGGCGTCGGCCGGGTCGACGAACTCGATCCACTCACGGGGAAAGTCCAGCTCGACCTCCCGACTGCGGGGGTCGGCCGGGGTCTCGACCAGGATCCGGAGCTCGTCACGGGGTGCCACCCGGCCAGCGTACGCCTGCCACCTGCGGCGGACCGGGCAAGCGGGTCGGTACGCCGGGTTGGCCTAGGGTGATCACATGCGACTGGGTGTGCTCGACGTCGGTTCCAACACCGTGCATCTGCTCGTGGTGGACGCACACCCCGGCGCCCACCCGTGGCCGGCACACTCGGAGAAGTCGCTGCTGCGGCTCGCCGAACAGATCGGACCGGACGGCGCGCTCACCCCGGCCGGGGCGGACGCCCTGGTCGAAGCGGTGGCCGCCGCGCGGGCCGCAGCCGACCACTGGCAGACCAGCGACCTGATCGCGTTCGCCACCTCGGCGGTGCGCGACGCCACCAACTCGGCGGCGGTGCTGGCCCGGGTCCGCGCCGAGACCGGCGTGCACCTGCAGGTGCTCTCCGGCGCCGACGAGGCCCGGATGACCTTCCTCGCGGTCCGCCGCTGGTTCGGCTGGTCCGCCGGCCGGCTGCTGGTGCTGGACATCGGCGGCGGCTCCCTGGAGCTGGCCGCCGGGGTCGACGAGGAGCCGCACCTGGCCCAGTCGCTGCCGCTCGGGGCCGGCCGGTTGACCCGGGAACGGCTCGGGGTCACCCCGTTCACCGCCAGCCCGCCGGCCGCACAGTTCGTCGCCGACCTGCGGGAGTACGTCGACGCCCAGGTGCAGACGATGGTCCCGCTGCTGCAGGCGCAGGGCTGGGACCGGACGGTCGGCACCTCCAAGACGTTCCGCACCCTGGCCCGGCTGACCGGGGCCGCACCGTCCAGCGCCGGGCTGTGGGCACCCCGGCGGCTGACCCGTACCGGGCTGCGTCAGGTGACCGGGTTCATCCGCCACATCCCGCCCGCCGAGTTGCACGAACTCGAAGGGGTCAGCGCCAGCCGGGGGCATCAGTTGCTGGCGGGGGCGGTGGTGGCCGAGTCGGTCATGCGGCAGTTGGGCATCGAGTCGCTGGACATCTGTCCGTGGGCGCTGCGGGAAGGGGTGATCCTGCGCCGGATGGCACAGCTGGAGCTGATCTCTGCCGGTGACCTGGGCGCGGTCACCGGTCCGGCAGGTCCGCGCCGGCCGGGCTAGGCTGGGCGACGTGACCTCCGCGGTACCCGTGCTGCTCTCCAGCTCATCGGTGTTTCCCGAGCCGACGGCGGCCGCCTTCGAGCTGGCCGCCGCGCTCGGCTACGACGGCATCGAGGTGATGGTCTGGACCGATGCGGTCAGCCAGGACGCTGGCGCACTGCGTGGGCTCGCCACGCACTACGGTGTGCCGGTACTCGCTGTGCACGCCCCCTGCCTGCTGGTCACCCAGCGGGTCTGGAGCTCCGACCCGTGGGAACGACTGCGCCGCTCGGCCGTACTGGCCGAGACGCTCGGCGCGCCGACCGTCGTGGTGCATCCACCGTTCAGCTGGCAACGCGACTACGCCCGTACCTTCGCCGACGGGCTGCGTACCCTGCGCGACGCCCACCCACAGGTGCGGTTCGCGGTGGAGAACATGTTCCCGGTCCGGATGGCCGGCCGTGAGTTCGTCCCGTACCAGCCGGGCTGGGATCCGACCGAGGTCGGCTACGACGCGTACACCCTTGACCTGTCGCACTGTGCCGCGTCGCGGGCCGACGCACTGGCCCTCGCCGTCGCGATGGGCGACCGGCTGGAGCACGTGCACCTCGGCGACGGCAGCGGCCTCGGCCGCGACGAGCATCTGGTCCCCGGCCGGGGCAACCAGCCGTGCGGCGAGCTGCTCAGCTCGCTGGCCGGCAACGGCTTCCGGGGCGCGGTGGCGGTCGAGGTCGCCACCCGCGGCGCTCGCAGCCGTACGGTGCGCGAGGCCGACCTGCGCGAGTCGTTGGCGTTCGCCCGCCGGCACCTGGCCGCCATCGACGGCGGCAGCCCCGGCCGGTCGGCGACCGCCGACCAGCCGGCCGGCTGAGCCGGAAAGACTGGCCGGCTGGGCCGGAGGAAACTGGCCGACTGGAGCCAGGGAAGACCGGTCAGCTGACCGGCAGCAGCGGCTGGTCCTCGACCGCGGCGCGTTTGCGGGCCCGGTGCGCGGCCACGTGCGAGCGGGTGGCGCAGCGCTCCGAGCAGAACCGCCGGCAGCAGTTCGACGACGTGTCCAGGTAGACGTTGCCGCAGCGGGCGTCAGCGCAGACGCCGAACCGGGCACTGCCGTACTCGCACAGCCAGACCGACAGCCCCCACACCGCCCCGGCCAGATACTCGGCGCTGACCGAGGCTCCCCGGCCGGTCACGTGCATGTGCCAGTCGTTGGAGTCGTGGCCGGAGATTCGCGGCTGCACCGGAAACGCCGCCAGCAGCGAGTTGAGCTCGGCGACCGCGTCGGCATCGCGCCCGGTGGTGCCGTACTCGAAGACGTCCCGCAGGCGTCTACCGGCCCGCCGGAACACCGTCAGGTCGCGGTCACAGACCTCGTCGCACATCCAGACGTGGTCGCCGTGGAACAGCGCCCTCAGGTCGTCGAGGTCAGCCAACGGGGAGTTGACCAGATCAACTGCGGTCCGCGCGTAGGCGTCGAAGTCCACCTGACAACCGTAGACGATTCAGATCGCCCGGTGGGCGGCCACGTAGTGCGGCAGAAACCGGGCGTACCCGTCGGTTATCAATCCGGAACTCTCCCGCAACCCGGCACCGGCCGACTCGCCGGCCACCACCCAGCTGCCCAGCACCAGATGGTTGCCGTCGAACGCCGGCAGCGCCCGGAACTCCTGGTAGCACCAGCCTTCGGCACCGTAGTCGCCCGGATTTTCGATCTCACCGCCAGCGGTCACGATCCGCACCGCCGCGCCTTCCCGGCCGAGCAGCGGCTTGGCGACGTACTCCGGCATCCCGCGCGGTCCGTCCAGGTACGCCGGCAGCAGGTACGGGTGGTCCGGGAACAGCTCCCAGAGCACCGCCAGCAGCGCCTTGTTCGACAGCAGCAGCTTCCACGCCGGCTCGATCCAGGTGGTCGGGGTGCCCGGTTCGAGCGCCAACCGCCCGTACGGCTCGGCCAGCATCCACTCCCACGGGTAGAGCTTGAAGCAGGTGGTGATCGGCTGGTCGGCGGCGTCGACGAAGCGCCGGCCGTCCCAGCCGACGTCCAGCATCGGCAGCAGCTCGGCGGTCAGCCCGGCCTGGCGGGCGGTCTCGGCGAGGTAGCCGGCGGTCATCAGATCCTCGCCGGTCTCCTCCTCGCTCGACCAGGTGACGTGCAGCGTCGGGTGGTACATCCCGGCCTTGATCTGCGCCCAGCCCGCCACCAGCCGTTCGTGCAGGCTGTTCCACTGGTCGAGCTGCGGTCGGGTGTCCTCCAGCCAGTACCACTGCACGATCGCGGCTTCGACCAGGGCGGTGGGGGTGTCGGCGTTGTACTCCAACAGCTTCGGCGGCCAGGAGCCGTCGTACCAGAGATCGAACCGGCCGTACAGACTCGGTGGCCGCTCGCGCAACGACCGGGCGACGGCGTCGGCGGCCCATGCCGGAATGCCGAAGTCGGCGTACCGCCGGTGCGTCACCACGTGCTCGGCCGCCGTCACCGCCATCCGGTGCAGTTCCTCGGTCGCCTCCTCCAGCCGCAGCACCTCCGGTAGGTCGAAGGCGTAGCAGGCGGATTCGTCCCAGTAGGACATCACCGAGCCGTTGGGCAGTTCGGTGTCGGCGTACACCAGACCCTGCTGCCGTACCGTCGCGTCCCAGTCCGGCCGGGGCCGACAGGCTTCGCGCCGCACGCTCAGCCGCCGCAGGAGGCGAGGTGGGTGCCGAACCCGCCTCGGTCGGGCATGGCCGCTGTGGTGTCGGCCGGAGCTTCCGGCGCGGTACGGGCGACGAACGCCCCGGCGCCGCCGGCGGCCATCGCCAGCACCGTCGTGCCGCCGCCGGAGCCGGCACCCATCGACCAGTCGTCGTCGCAGTCGTCGTCCGGGACCAGGTTGCAGCCGGAGAGGGAGAGCGCCAGCGCGGTGAGCGCACCGAGCTGGACGCTGGTCGACCGGAGCCGGCGCGGGGAGATCTTGTCCACAGCACTGTTGTAGCTCACCGACGCACGCCCGGCGCCGCCGGACCTCGGCCAGCGGCCGGGCCCCGGCCGCCGCCGGACCTCGGCCACTGGCCGGGCCGGTCGTGGTCAAGGGCGATACGCTCGCCCTATGCTTCGCTCGGTCATCCTCGCCGCGTCCCGGTCGACCACGATCGAACGGCTGGTCGCCGCCGCCCCGTTCAGCCGTGACGTGGTACGCCGATTCGTCGGCGGCACCACCATCGACGAGGCGTTGACCGCCGCGGCCGAGCTCACCGGTACCGGTCTGGTGATCAGCATCGACCACCTCGGTGAGGACACCACCACCGCCGAGCAGGCCAGCGCGGTGCGGGCGGAGTACCTGGCTCTGCTGGACGCGCTGGACCGGGCCGGTCTCGCCGCCGGCGCCGATGTCAGCGTGAAGCTCTCCGCCCTCGGGCAGCGGTTCGACGAGCCGGCGGCGACCGGGCACGCCCAGGCGATCTGCGCGGCGGCGGCCGCCGTCGGTGGCACCGTCACCCTCGACATGGAGGACCACACCACCACCGACTCGACCCTGGACATTCTGCAGACGCTGCGTGCCGACCATCCGTCCACCGGTGCGGTGCTGCAGGCGTACCTGCGGCGTACCGAGACGGACTGCCGGGAGCTGGCCACCGCCGGTTCCCGGGTGCGGCTGTGCAAGGGGGCGTACGCGGAGCCGGAGTCGGTCGCCTACCAGTCGGCGATCGACGTCGACAAGTCCTTCGTGCGGTGCCTCAACATCCTGTTTTCCGGTGCTGGCTACCCGATGCTGGCCACTCACGACCCGCGCCTGATCGCGATCGCCGAGGACCGGGCCCGCTGGTTCGACCGGGCGCCGGAGGAGTTCGAGTTCCAGATGCTGTACGGGGTCCGACCGGCCGAACAGGCCCGGCTCGCGGGGGAGGGCTACACCATGCGGGTCTACCTGCCCTACGGCACCGACTGGTACGGCTACCTGATGCGCCGGCTGGCCGAGCGTCCAGCCAACGTGGCGTTTCTCGGCCGGGCGCTGCGCTCCCGCGACTGACGCCGGCACCCTGTGTTGCCGCTCAACCCGGGCTGGACCGGGACGGTTCCGGCCCCCGTATCATTCGGCGGGTGACCGACCGGCAGGACTCCGTACCGACCGACCAGCCGGACCCGGACGGATCGGCGGATCAGCGAGAGCCGGACGGATCGGCGGACCGGCCGGAGTCCGATGGATCGGACGGATCGGATTCGTCGCCGACGGACCAGCCGGAGCGGCCGGATCCTGCGCCGGTCCCGGTGACTCCGCCGCCGGAGCGCCGCTGGTCGCTCTGGCCGGTGCTCGGCATCGTCGCGACGGTGTTGTTCTGCGCCGTGCCGGTGGTCGGTGCGGTGGCGCTGATCGACCGGTTGCCCAGCCCGGAACCGCCGGTGATCGAGCCGAGGGTCACCCCGCAGACCGGCCCGCCGGCCAGCCCGGTGCCGGGTGATCCGCCGGCCGCTGTCCAGGCCTGGCTGCGTACCCAGATCAACGCCCTGCTCGACCAGCAGGCCGCCGCGCTGATCGCCGGCGACGAACGGGGGTTCCTCGCGGTCGCCGAACCCGGCTCGGCCGCCCACGACGATCTGGCCCGCCAGTTCCAGACCCTGCGCGCGATGCAGGTGACGGCGTGGCGCCCGTCGGTCAGTACGCTGCCGGTCGAGTTCGACCCGACCGCCAGCGCCACGCCCACGCCGGCGGCCACCGGGTCGGCCGCGCCGACCGCGACGACGACCACCGCACCGACGGCCACGGCGACGGTCACCGCCGCGCCGACCGCGACGGCGACGGTCACCACCGCACCGACGGCCACGGCGACGGTCACCGCCGCGCCGACCGCGACCGCGACGGTCACCGCGGGCCCGCCACCGTCACCGACCGCCCCGGCGCCGACCGGCACCGAATGGCGGTTGCTGGTCAGCTACCAGCACTGCTTCGTGGTGCCCTCCTGCGAGACCAGCGAAGTGGTGGTCGGTCAGCGCTGGAGCACCGAGGGCGGACGGCTGCGCCTGGTAGCGGTCGAGCCGTCGCTGACCCTGCAGGACGGGCCCCGGCCCTGGGAGGTCAGTGAACTGGTCGTCGCGACCGGCAACCGGACCTTGGTGGCGACCACCCCGCAGTACCGGGACCTGCTGCCCGATCTGCTGCGCGACGCCGAGGAGGCGGCGGCGGTCGCGGACCGGTACGCGGTCTCCGGTGCCGCTCCGGACCGGTACCGGGTCTTCTACGCCGGTGCCGACGAATGGGGCAGCTGGTACGGCGGAAACCGTCCGGACTGGACCGCCGGGTACGCGGTGGCGGTCGGCGGCGGGCACTACGAGATCGTGCTCAACGGCACCAATCTGCGCGACGTGGTCCGGCCGGACCTGCTGCGTCACGAGTTGACCCACGCCGCGTCCCTGCCGGACGGCGGGAACCGGGAGCGGGCCGCCTGGTGGCTGATCGAGGGACTCGCGGAGCACGCGGCGGCCGGCGGCCGGCCGGTGGTCCGCTACGAAGGGCTGGACGACGTCCGCCGGCTGGTCCTGGAACAGGACTGGCAGGGGCCGCTGAGCAGCGTCGAGCCGACCGCGGACGCCGAGGACTGGCAGGTAGGTGCCGGGTACGGGGTGGGCTACCTGGCGGTCCGGCACCTGGTCGACCGGTTCGGCGAGGAGCGGACGTTGGCGTTCTTCCGGTCCGTGGTGCACGACGGCGTGGGTCTCGACGAGGCCGCCCGGACGCAGTTCGGTGAAGCCTGGGAGGGCCTGCAGGAGGCGTGCGTCGACTACGTCCGGCGGGCGGTCGGCTGAGCCGTCACCCGCCGCCGTCGTGCCGGTAGCCCGTACGGGTGTCGGCCGCCCCGCCGTCGAGATCAAATGACGGAACGGATCGCGCCGGTCACAGCGACCCCGTTACCGTACTGGTAACACGTGCGTTGTCCGTCGCGGCGCGGAAGGGTCCCGCCGGGCGGCACGCGCCGGGGAAATGGGATGGATTGGTGAACCATGGCAGGATCACCACAGTCCGAGGACAGGCTGTCGGAGGTCAAGTTCCTGACCGTCGCCGAGGTGGCGAGGGTGATGCGGGTGTCCAAGATGACCGTCTATCGACTCGTGCACTCCGGTGAGCTCTCCGCGGTACGGGTCGGCCGGTCGTTCCGGGTGCCGGAACACGCGGTGCACGAGTACCTGCGAGGGGCTTTCCGGGAGACCGCCTAGCGGGTATCCGGAGACGCCCGGCGCCGACGCGTCCCCCGGCTGGCGCCGGGGCCGCGTTGGTGCTGATGACACGCGCGGGCTAGGCTTGACGCCGGCCGTGCCGTCGCATGCGCGGGTGAGTCCGCCCGCCGGCCCGGCCGGTTGTCCAGTTCGGTCCACGCGTCAGCCTCACCGCACGCTGCGCACGGGCCGACCCGAACGTTCGTTGGAAAGGCTTTCGTATGGGCTCGGTGGTCAAGAAGCGCCGCAAGCGTATGGCCAAGAAGAAGCACCGCAAGCTGCTGCGCAAGACCCGCGTCCAGCGTCGACGTCTCGGCAAGTGACCGTGGCCGGGCCCAGGCCCGGCTCAGCAACGCTCCGGTCACCCGCCGGCACTTGGAGGGCCGCATGGTGAGGTCCCCGACCGTGGTGGTAACCGGGACGAGCCGATTCATCGGTGCCCGGGTCGCCGGTCGACTCGCCGCCGACCCCCGGGTCGGCCGGGTCGTCGGGCTGGACACCGCCACACCGGCGCCGGACTTCGCGGATCTGTTGCGCGACGTCGACCAGGTCCGCGCCGACGCTGGTGCGGCCAGTGGCATCATCGCGGACCTCGATGCGTCAGCCGTCGTGCACCTGGCCGTGGTCAGTGGACCGGATCAGCAGTACGGCGGCCGCGCCGCGATGAAGGAACAGAACGTCATCGGCACCATGCAGTTGCTCGCCGCCTGCCAGCAGGCGTCCGGTCTGCGTAAGCTGGTGGTGCGTTCGTCGACGGCGGCGTACGGTGCCTCGTTCCGCGATCCGGCGGTCTTCACCGAGGACACCGAGCCCCGTGAGGTACCGCGTGGCGGGTTCGCCCGCGACATCCTGGACATCGAGGCGTACGTGCGCGGCTTCCGCCGCCGCCGGCCCGACGTCACCGCCACCGTGTTGCGGTTCGCCCCGTTCATCGGCTCGACCGCCGAGACCAGTCTGACCCGCTACTTCGCCCAGCCGCTGGTGCCGACCGTCTTCGGTCGGGACCCCCGGCTGCAGTTCGTGCACGTCGACGACGCGCTCGAGGTGCTGCACCGGGCCGTGGTGGAAGACCGTCCGGGCACGTTCAACGTCGCCGGTCCGGGCGTACTCACCCTTTCCCAGGCGATCCGGCGGGCCGGCCGGGTCGCCGTACCGGTGCTGGAGCCGGGGCTGTCCGGCGCCGCTGGCGTCACCCGGGCCTTCGGTGTCGGGCGCTACGGGTTCGACCAGATCGACCTGTTCGTCCACGGCCGGGTGGTCGACACCTCCCGGTTGATCGGCGAGTTCGGGTTCGAGCCGCGGTCGACGCAGGCCGCCTTCGACGATTTCCTGCGCGCCCACCAGGACGGGGCGCTGCTCGCCGGTGACCGGTTGGCCGCCGCCGAACAGGCGATCCTGGACGGCATCCGCCGGGCTCGCGCGGCCCGCGCCGGCGATCAGCGAGAGCTGGCATGACCGTGCCGGACCGACCCGGCGACGTCTGGGATCAACGGGTGGCCGCCGGCCTGGCGTTCCTGCGCCGCCGGTTGGCCGGCGAGTACGAGGTGGACGAGTTCGGCTTCGATCCCGAGCTCACCGAAGGCGTGTTTCTGCCGGTGCTGCGGGCGCTCTACCGCGAGTGGTTCCGCACCGAGGTGTCCGGGGTCGAACACCTGCCGGTGGACGGTGCCGGGCTCGTGGTCGGCAACCACTCCGGCACGGTCGCGCTGGACGCCGCCGTGCTCACCGCGATCCTGCACGACGAGCATCCGCGGCACCGGCACCTGCGGCTGCTCAGCGCCGACCTGGTCTTCCGGCTGCCGTTCCTGTCCGAACTGACCCGCAAGTTCGGCGGCACGGTGGCCTGCAATCCGGACGCCGAGCGGTTGCTCGGTGGTGGGGAACTGGTCGGGGTCTTCCCGGAGGGCTTCAAGGGAGTCGGAAAGCCGTACTCGCAGCGTTACAAGCTGCAACGGTTCGGTCGGGGTGGGTTCGTCTCGGCGGCCATCCGGACCGGATCGCCGATCGTTCCGGTGGCGATCGTCGGAGCCGAGGAGACCTATCCGATGCTGGCGAACATCGCCCCGCTCGCCCGGATTTTCGGCCTGCCGTACTTCCCGGTGACGCCGACGTTTCCGTGGCTGGGGCCGCTCGGCCTGGTGCCGTTGCCGAGCAAATGGCTGATCGAGTTCTGCCCGCCGATCCCGACCACCCAGTTCGCCGACCACGCCGATGACCCGTTGGTCGTGTTCAACCTGGCTGATCAGGTGCGGGAGACGATCCAGCAGGCCCTGCACCGGCTGCTGGATCGTCGGCCGGACCCGTTCGGCCGCTGACCGGCCGGCCAGACCCCGCTCGGCCGGTCAGTCCGTCAAGCTTCGCAGATCCAGCACCTGCCAGGAGGCGGAGCTGTCGTCGCCGACCGACCACCACAGCACACCGCCCCGGCAGAGCACCATGCCCACGTCGTCGCTCACCACGATCGCCTCGTCGAGCTGCAGATCGTAGATGATCAACTGCTGCGAGTTGGTCAGTGAGGTGGGTGCCGACGACAGCGACAGCACCTCGAACCGGTCCAGCACGGCGACGTCGATGGTGCTTGCGGTCACCGAGCCGTCGCCGATGCGCCGACGGTCCGTACCGTCCGGGCGCATCAGGTCGATGCGGCCCGGACCGTCCGCCGCCAGCACCAGCACCCGGCACCAGGTGGGACCGCAGGTGACCAGCTCGGTCGGGCCGGCGGGGACGTCGGTGATCCGGCGCTCGACCAGGTCACGGATCCGGATCGGGCCGGTCTCGCCGCTGCCGGCGCTGACCATTGTCGGCCAGCTGGACAACGCCCAGGCACCCGGATCGGTGCGTACGGTCACCTCGCCGCCGGCCAGCGGGACCGACCGCAGTTCGGTCGCTGGCTCGGTGCCGGGCGCCACGGCGACCCAGTACAGACTGCCTTCGTTGATCACCATGTCGTACTGGGAGTTGAAGAAGACCACGTCGCCGGTGTCGGTGCTGAGCCGGCGCGGTTCGGCGTCGTCGGTCAGGCTGGCGGCCCACATCTCGGTGCGCCCCCGTCCGTCCTCGTCCGCGACCGACTCGGACCAGGCCAACGTGTCCCCGTCGGTGGTGAACCCACCGAACTGCGGGGTAGCGCCGAGCGGGAGCCGGCGCAGTTCCCGTACCGATCCGTCGGCGGCCCGCACGACCAGCCGCAGCGCGGTGCCGTCCGGGCTAGGCGCAGTGCCGACCGAGGTGGCGCCGTCCAGGAACAGCACCGGGCTGTACGCCGGTCCGTCGGCGAGGTTGGCGGGTATCTCGGTGATCTCGGCCAACGGCCAGACCTCGGCGACGGTACGCAGCCGGCCCGGCTCGTCCGCGCTGGTCGTCGGGCCGGCCTGCGGCAACACGACCAGCAGGACCGCGGCTGCCAGCGCCCCGGCCAGCCCGGCCAGATGCCACGGACGGTGGCGGCGGTGCCGACCCGGCGGGTGGCTGGGCGCCCCGGTCGACTCGACCGGGCGTGCGGTGACCGTCACACCGATGCCTTCCTGATCCGATGCCGGCGTCGCCGGCCGGGGTGGGCCGGTCGCCGCCCCCGGGAGGGCGCCAGGCCCGGCCCGGGTGGGCGCTAGGTCCGGCCCGAGTGAGCCGGTTGCCGCTGTCCTGGTCAGCCTGTTGCCCGGCGGCGGCGGATGGCCAGGCCGGCCGTCACCGCCCCGGCCAGGAAACCGGCGGCGACCGTCGACGGTACCGCGATCCGCGCCGCCTTGCGACCGGTCCGGAAGTCCCGGACCTGCCAGCCCCGCTCCCGTGCCTGGCGGCGCAGCGCGGTGTCCGGGTTGACCGCGACCGGGTGTCCGACGGCGGTGAGCATCGGCAGGTCGTTGGCGGAGTCGCTGTACGCGCTGCAGCGGGCGAGCTCGAGCCCTTCGACTGCGGCGAGCTGCACGATCGCCTCGGCCTTGGCCGGGCCGTGCATCAGTTCGCCAGCCAGCCGACCGGTGTACGTTCCGTCGACGACCTCGGCGACGGTACCGAGCGCACCGGTCAACCCGAGACGCTGGGCGATCACCCGGCCGACCTCGACCGGAGTTGCGCTGACCAGCCACACCCGTTGCCCGGCGTCGAGGTGCACCTGCGCCAGGGCCCGGCTGCCGGGCCAGATCCGCGACGCCATCAGCTCGTCGAAGATTTCCTCGGTGAGACGTTCCACGTCGCTGACCCGCCAACCGGCGACGAACGCCAGGGCCGCTTCCCGGGCGTGCGACATGTCCCCGGCGTGTTCCGCGGCGAGCAGCCGGAACCGCGCCTGCCGCCAGGCGAACTGGGCGAGGTCGGCGGTGGTGAAGTAGTTGCGGGAGGCCAGGCCACGCGCCAGCCAGTAGATCGACGCACCACGCAGCATGGTGTTGTCGACGTCGAAGAAGGCCGCTGCCCGTCGGTCAGGGGCCACCGGTGTCGTGGCTGCCAGCCCGGTGGTCGCCCAACCCGTGGTGTGACCGGCAGCGTCCGTACTGATGGTCACCTTGCGGGTGCGGGGCACGCCGGCATCACTCTCCCGTCGGGCGGCGCCGCCGGCCCGGTCAGGTCACCGGTCAGCGGCCGGGTTGTCCTTGACCGCCGGGCGCGGGCCCGGCAGATCCGTCTCGGTGGCCGGGCCGAGCTGTGGCTCGGCGAGGTTCGAGTGCTGCGGGTTGGCCGACGGCGGGTTGCCGGGCCCCGGCCTGACCGACGAGTCGGCACCTGCGGCAGGGGCGGGTGCTACGTCAGCGCGGCCCCGGTCGGCCGACGACTCGCCGACGGGCGGCCCGACCAGGCCGCCCGGGACACGAATGCTACCGGCCGGCTCGGCCGATACGCAGCTGGCCGGCAGCGGGCCGAGTTCGTCGCTGTCGTTGGTCGCCGGAGCCGAGCAGGTCAGCTCGTCGCGCAACGCCGTGGTCCGGGCCCGGACCCGGTCGAGGAGGGTGAGTGATTCGCCGACCCGGTCCCGGTTCGCCGCCGACCCGTCGGCGAGTTGCCGCAACGTGGGACGCTGCGTGGACACGAAAGAGTCGATCACGTCCAGTGGGCTCTCGTCACCGCCGACAGCGGCGGTGGCGGTGAGCAGCCGGACACCTTCCCGGGTCTGGCCGTCCATGTCGTCCAGCACCGCGCTGAACGCGGCGGGCTCGTCGTACACGATGAGCGCTTCGCCCATCCGTACCTCTGCGAAGCTGAGGAACAGTTGTCCGCGGGAGGAGTCGGACTGGGCCAGGGCGAGCTGGGCCCGTTCGGTGGACCGTTTCATCCCGTACAGGGTGTCGCCCGGCACCGCCTGCTCGGTGGCGGCGGACATGCCGGAGACGGTGATCGCCCCGAACGCGACGGTGGCGATGATGACCGCGCGGGTCCGGGCCCGGCCGGCGGTCGTCGCCGCGCGGGCCCCCGCCGCCCGACCGGCGAACCAGCGGGACCGGGGCCGTTCGGGCAGGCGGCGGTACGGAGCCGTCGGTGCGCCGGCGCCGATGCCTTCGCGCTCGGCGGTGGCGATCAGCACGGCGCGCAGGTGTGCCCGGTAGTCCGGGTCCACGCCGCTGTCCGGTGATTTCGGCATCTCGGACATGCGGCGCCCGAGTGCCGTGAGCCCGGCCAGCTCGTCGTCCAGCGGATCGCGGACATGGTGCCGCCCTCCGCCCTCGGCGCGGTCGAGAAGTTGTGCGAATCGTTCGGCGCGTCGGCGGAAGAGATTGAGCTTGCTCATCGCGGACACCTCCCTTCGCAGGTCACGGCTTCAGCGGCGGGTGTCGCCACTATCCGGTGCGACCACGGCCAGGGTCGCTGGGGAGGTGACCCGTTGCGGGTCCTGGCACGCTGCCTGATGGCTGGCGAGGTGCTGGCATCATCGGTCGCACCCCAAGAAACGCCTGAGCGGTCAGTTGGGTTACGGGCCGGTGGCGAGATTCATCACTACGCGTGACTGTGATTTCTTTCTGTGCGGGCGTAGTCACGGTTGGAAACCGTCGGGCAGGAGTCGGGCCAGTGCCCGTACCGCCCGGTACTGCAGGGCCTTGATCGCCCCCTCGTTCTTGCCCATCGCCCGGGCGGTCTCGGCGACCGAGAAGCCTTGCAGGAAGCGGAGAACGATGCACTCCTGCTGCTCCGGGTTGAGCTGCTTGACGGCGGTCAGCAGGGCGACGTTGGTGATGTGGTCGACGACCGCTGCCTCGGGGCTCCCCTCCGGGCCGCGATCCTCGCGCTCTGCATCCATTACGTCACCCGTAGTAACTTCCAGTCGGTACCGTCCCGACTTGAAGTGGTCCGCGACCAGGTTGCGGGCGATGGTCACCAGCCAGGCCCCGAGGTCCCGGCCCTGCCAGGTGAAGCTGCCGATCCGCTTCAGGGCGCGCAGGAAGGTATCCGAGGTGAGGTCCTCGGCGAGTTGCCGGTTGCCCACCCGGAAATAGACGAACCGGAATACGGTGTCCACGTACCGGTCGTAGATCAGACCGAACGCCTCGGTCTCGCCAGCCTGGGCCCGTTCCACCAGTGCCCAGACCTCGCGGGCGGGATCGGACGGGTCCGGCCGGTCCGGATAGCCGCCTGGTGGTGCGCCGGACCGACTGCCCTGGTCGGGGATGACCGGCAGAACGGTGGTCTCCGCCTCGTTGCCGTCCGGCTGGGTCGGCATGGTCGGCCGGGCCGGGGCGGCCACCGCGCCACCCATCGGCTTGCTGTTGGCGCCGGGCTGGCGTCGGCTCGGCCCCTCATTGGGCTGGGTGCGTGGCCTGGTCCCTCGGGTGCCGCCGTCGCCGCGCATCGTGATGCTGAGCATCTCGTGCATCGACGCGCGTAGCAGCGACAACCCTTCGGCGAGGGCGATCCGGGCGGCAATTACCTCGCGGCTGGCCGACGGGAGAACGATCTGCGGGGAGTAGACACTCATTGGGCGTCCTCCGTTCGTGCCTGCGGCGACCCGGCGTGCTGCTGGGCCCGGGCACCTGGGTCGGTGAGCTGGGTGCTGATACCGGCGCTGATGCCGGCGCAGTCCGGCAGGTCGGTGGTGAGCGTCATGGACCGGCGAACCCTCCTGAGGTGCTGGTGCGGTGCGACAACGGGCACGGCGGCCTCCTCGGGCTGAGGGGTGGCGACTCACGGCAAAACGGGTGAGTCGACCCAAGGCGATGATAGGGCCAACGTCACCCACGCGTGTGGAGTCCGTTACACAACGACGAAGTATTTCCGCAGGGCGGCGTGCCCATGTCGCACTGGCTGTCCGCTGTCGGTTACCCGACGCTTTGGTTGTCGGGAAGCGGTAAGCTCCCCGGCGTGTCGCGCCGCCAGCCCAGAATCACCTTGATCACCCGCCCCGGCTGCCACCTCTGCGACGACGCCCGTGCGGCGCTCGCCCGGGTGGCGGGGCAGACCGGCGACGAATGGGTTGAGCAGGACGTCACCGCTGACATCGAGCTGGAGCGCGACTACGGCGAACGGCTCCCGGTGGTGCTGCTCGACGGCCGGGAACACGGGTACTGGCGGGTCGAGGAGCAGCGGCTGCTCGACGATCTGCGCCGACCGGTCGGCTGACCGGGTGACCGGTCGAGGGGCCTGCGGCCGATCGGTCGGCTGACCTGCTGGTCCGGTGACGCCGATGGCCGGTATCGTGCCGCCGTGGCCCCGCTTGACACCCATCTGGTCTGGGACTGGAACGGCACCCTGCTCAACGACCTGGCGCTGGTCGTCACCTCGACCAACCACGCGATCGCCACCGTCGACGGCCCGGTGCTCACCCCCGAGCAGCACCGGGTGGCCTTCCGTCGGCCGGTCGCGGACTACTACGCAGACGTTCTCGGCCGGGCGGTCGGCGCCGAGGAGTTCGGCCGGCTGGACCAGATCTTCCACGCCGCGTACCGGGCCGGTCTGACCACCTGCGGACTCGCCGAGGACGCCGAACGGGCGCTGCTCAGCTGGTCGGGCAGCCAGTCACTGCTCTCGATGTGGTTCCACGACGAGCTGGTCCCGCTGGTCGACACGTACGGCCTGACCCGGACCTTCCGGCGCATCGACGGGCTGCGGACGGCGGTCGGCGGCGACCGCAAGGCCGGTCACCTCGACCGGCACCTGACCGCGCTGGGTGTGGACCCGGCCCGGACCGTGCTGATCGGCGACTCGATCGACGATGCGGACGCAGCCGAGGCGGTCGGTGCAAGTTGCATCCTGTACACCGGCGGCTTCACCGACCCGGACCGGCTCCGGGCCCGTGGCGTGCCGGTCGCGGAGTCCCTCACCGAGGCGGTACGGCTGGCGGCCGATCACTGATCGGCGGCAGGAAAGCCAGCTCGACCCGGTCAGCCTCGCAGGTAGGTCAGTACGGCGAGCACCCGGCGGTGCTGTTCGGTGTCCGGCGCCAGCTGGAGCTTGCTGAAGATGTTGTGGATGTGCTTCTCGACGGCCCCGTCGGTGACCACCAGCAGCCGGGCGATGGCGGTGTTCGACCGCCCCTCGGCCATCAGCCCGAGCACCTCCCGTTCCCGCGGGGTGAGCTGGCGCAGTGGGTCGTCGCGGCGGCGCCGGACCAGCAGCTGACCGACCACCTCCGGGTCGAGCACGGTGCCGCCGGCGGCCACCCGGGCGAGGGCGTCGAGGAACTCGGCGATCGCGGCGACCCGGTCCTTGAGCAGGTAGCCGACAGCGCCGGCGCGGTCGGCGAGCAGATCGTCGGCGTACGACACCTCGACGTACTGGGACAGCACCAGCACCGGGGCTCCCGGGACCAGTTCGCGGATCCGCACCGCCGCCCGTAACCCTTCGTCGGTGTGCGTCGGCGGCATGCGTACGTCGACGATCGAGACGTCCGGACGGTGTTCGGTGACCGCCTCGACCAGGGCCGGGCCGTCGCCGACCGCGGCCACCACCCGGTGGCCGTGCTCGCTCAGCAGCCGGACCAGGCCCTCCCGCAGCAGTACGGCGTCGTCGGCGATCACCACTCGCATGGGTGCCATGTCTACCATCGCCGGCTCAGCCGGGCAGCTCGGCGCGGATCTCGGTGGGCCCGCCCGGCGGGCTGTGCACCGCGAGAGTGCCGCCGTGCGCCCGCACCCGGTCGGCGAGTCCGGCCAGTCCGTGCCCCTTGGCGAGGTGGGCACCGCCGGTCCCGTCGTCGGCCACCACGATCGTCAACCCGCCGTCGTGGCGGTGTACCCCGACACTGCAGGCGGTCGCCCCGCTGTGCTTGGCGACGTTGGTCAGCGCCTCGGCCACCACGAAGTAGGCGCTGCTCTCCACGGCCGGGTCGGGCCGCGTCGCGGCCGTGCCGAGCCGGGGGTCGACCGACAGGTCCACCGGTACCACGCCGCGTCCGGCCAGGGCGGCGATCGCGCTGGGCAGCCCCCGGTCGACCAGGATCGGCGGTGCGATGCCACGGGACAGGGCGCGGAGCTCGGCCAACGTCTCACGGGTCTGGTCCAGCGCCTCGTCCAGGGTGCGCCGGGCGGCGTCCGGGTCGGCCGCCAACTGCTCGCGGGCCCGCCCCAGGTCCATCGCGAGCCGGACGAGCCGCTGCTGCGGCCCGTCGTGGATGTCGCGTTCCAGCCGGCGTAGCGCGGTGGCCTCCGCGCTGACCGCGGCCTGCCGCTGCTCCTCCAGGTCGGTGATCCGGTCGCGCATCTGGGCCACCCCGGTGAGCAGGCCGCGGGCGAAGCCGGCCTGCAGCAACGCGCAGCCGCGTACCACGATCGGCAGGGTGACCAGGAAGAACAGTCCGATGGCGGTGTACAACGCGATCCGGGTCCCTGGTGCGTCGCCGAGGCCGAGCAGCGGCGCCAGGCCGTCGTCCGGGTCGGCGGGCAGCAACCAGTCGTACGTCCAGTAGAGCGAGCCGGCCAGCGCCCCCGCCCACCAGGTGATGGTGACCGGTACGGCGATCAGGGCCACCGGCAGGCGCAGCACACCGAAAGCCAGGTCGAGCCAGGACTGGGGGTCGGTGAGCGGGGCGAGGACCCGTCGCCAGGTGCCCGCGTCCGGTCCCGGCGTCACGTATCGCGGCTGCACCTGGGCGGCGGCCAGGACCCCGGCCATCCGGTGCCGTTCGAGTTGGGCGAACCCGCGGGCGGTGGCCAGCGTGCCGCTGAGCACCGGCAGGCCGACGACGGTGACCACCAGGCCGACGCCGAGTGCGAAACCGACGACGCCGACGACGAAGTTCGCCAGCGCGAGCGGCAGGCTGGTGAGTACGTACAGGGAGTCGCTGGCCAGCCGGCGCAACGTCGTCTGCCGGCTGGCCGGTGCGAGGGCGGGCGGAGTGCCGACGTCGGTCATGGGTATGACGCTAGGTGCCAGGTGGCGGGCCGGTCACTCCCGCCGGCCCGCCGATCGCGGTGGGGTTGTCCCCCCTGTCGGAGCGGCGCGCGGCAAAAAGCCGGAAATTGGTAATAATGGTGCTGCTGTCGCCGGATGAAACCGGTGTGACGGGTAGCGTGGATCCAGTGGCTCGTCCATCACCGTCGATCAAGATCGCGATTTGTGCACGCGTTCACAAGCGCCTACGCTGTAATCCTGACGAGCCCTGATAGCACAACAGGTGACGGCGGTTGCCACAGGGGCACCGGACTGACCGGCCGGGCCGGCGGGTCAATGATCGCATCGCACGGAGACACATGAGTCAGCACCGCCAGCCAGGCGCGTCCGGCCGGGTCGACGCCGTTCCGGCGCTGCCGGACCTCCCTGAGGCGACGGTCGCGCGACTCCCGGAGTATCTCCGTGCCCTGCACACTCTCGCCGACGCCGGTCACGAGACCGTTTCCAGCGAAGGGCTGGCCAGCGCGGCCGGGGTCAACTCCGCCAAGCTGCGCAAGGACCTGTCCCAACTCGGCTCGTACGGTACCCGTGGCGTGGGCTACGACATCGCGTTGCTGATCGAGCAGATCGAGTACGTGCTCGGGCTCACCCATCGGCGGGCCGTCGCGCTCGTCGGGGTCGGCAACCTCGGCCACGCGCTGGCCGGCTACGCCGGCTTCGCCAGCCGGGGGTTCCGCATCGCCGCGCTCTTCGACGCCGACACCGACCGGGTCGGTGAACAGATCAACGGACTGGTGGTCCGGCACATCGACGACCTGCCGGCGGTGGCCGCCGAGGAGTCGATCGCCATCGGGGTGATCGCCACCCCGGCCGCCGCCGCGCAGCAGGTCGCCGACCAGTTGGTGGCCGCCGGAGTCACCAGCATCCTCAACTTCGCGCCGTGCGTACTGGTGGTGCCCGCCGGAGTCGACGTGCGCAAGGTCGACCTGGCGATCGAGTTGCAGATCCTCTCCTTCCACGAGCACCGCAAGTCGGCCTCCGGTCACGACCACGGCGTGCCGGGGCTGACGGCGCTGCCGGGTGGGCTGGGCGGCGGGCCCGCCGCCGCGGCATCCTTCGACGCGTCCGGTGCCAGCTTCGACGCGTCCGGCCCGGCGGAGGCGGTCGGCTCATGAACCTTCTCGTCGTCGGCGCGTCCTACCGGACCACGCCGGTCGCCACCCTGGAGCGGTTGGCCGTCGCCCCCACCGACGTGCCCGAGACGCTGCGCCGGCTGCTCGCCCAGCCGTACGTCGACGCCGCCGTGGTGCTCTCCACCTGCAACCGGGTGGAGGTTTACGCGGCGGTCACCGGATTCCACGGCGGTCTCGCCGACATCTGCGGCGTGCTGGGTGACCGGGTCGGCAGCGCCCCCGGCGAGCTGGCCGACCACCTGTACGTGCACTACGGCCAGGCCGCCGTCGAACACGCGTTCCGGGTGGCGGCCGGGCTCGACTCGATGGTGGTCGGCGAGGCGCAGATCCTCGGCCAGTTGCGCGACGCCTACCACGTCGCCAACGAGGCCGACGCCACCGGCCGGCTGCTGCACGAGCTCATGCAGCAGGCGCTGCGGGTCGGCAAACGGGCGCACGCCGAGACCGGGATCGACCGGGCCGGCCAGAGCGTGGTCAGCGCGGCCCTGCGGGTCGGCGGCGAACTGCTGCCCGGTGGGCTGCCCGGCCGGCCGGTGCTGGTCCTCGGCGCGGGCGCGATGGGCGCCCTGGCGGTCGCCACCCTGGCCCGGCTGGGGGTCGAGTCGATCCGGGTGGTCAACCGCCGGGACGACCGGGCGGTCCGGCTGGCCGGTGCGTACGGTGCCACCGCGGTGCCGTACGACCAGTTGCCGGCCGCGCTCAGCCAGGTCGACCTGGTGATCAGCGCTACCGCCTCGGCCGAGCCGGTGCTCACCCGCGACGCCGTCACCGGGGTGCTGGCCGCCCGCCCGGCCGACCGGACCGGCCCGCTGGTCCTGCTCGACCTCGCCGTACCCCGGGACGTGGAGCCGGCCGCCGCGGCGCTGCCCGGCGTCGCGGTGATCGACATCGACGGCCTGGCCGGCGCACTCACCGACGCGCCCGCCGCGACCGACACGGCGGCCGTCACCCGGATCGTCGACACCGAGGTGGAGTCGTTCCTCAGCTGGATGCGCGGCGCGGACGTGGCACCCACCGTGGCCGCGCTACGCGGCCGCGCCGACGACGTGGTCGGCGCCGAGCTGCGCCGGCTCGCGCAGCGTCGGCCTGACCTCACCGACGACCAGCGCGCCGAGGTCGCGCACACCGTGCACCGGGTGGTGCAGCGGCTGCTGCACTCGCCGACCGTACGGGTGCGCCAGCTCGCCGCCGAGCCCGGTGGTGACCAGTACGCCGCGCTGCTGCGCCAGCTGTTCGACCTGGAGGTGCCGGGCACCTCCACCGCGGGCGACGTGCCGGACCTGGAGGTCGACCGATGAGCGTGTTGCGCCTGGGCACCCGGGGCAGCGCCCTGGCCACCGCCCAGTCCGGTCGGGTCGCCGCCGCGCTGCACTCCGCCACCGGCCGCGACGTCGAGCTGGTGGAGATCGTCACCGCCGGGGACCGGTCCACCGCGCCGGTCGCCGCGCTCGGCGTCGGCGTGTTCGTCTCCGCGCTGCGCGACGCGCTGCTGGCCAAGGAGATCGACTTCGCGGTCCACTCGTACAAGGACCTGCCCACCGCCGGTCAGGCGGAGCTGCTGGTCGCGGCGGTGCCGCCCCGGGAGGATCCGCGCGACGCGTTGATCAGCCGGGACGGCCGGATGCTCGCCGAGCTCGCGCCGGGGGCCACCGTCGGCACCGGGGCACTGCGCCGGATCGCCCAGCTGAACGCCCTCGGCCGTCAGCTCGTGGTCACCCCGATCCGGGGCAACGTGGACACCCGGATCGGCCGGGTGCGCGGCCCGCAGCCCGATCTCGACGCGATCGTGCTGGCCCGGGCCGGTCTGGCCCGGCTCGGCCGGACCGCCGAGATCACCGAGACTCTCGACCCGATGCTGATGCTGCCGGCGCCCGCCCAGGGCGCCCTGGCCGTCGAATGCCGGGCCGACGACACCGACCTGGTCGAGCTGCTCGGCATGCTCGACCATGCACCGACCCGGGCCGCGGTCGCCGCGGAACGGTCGTTGCTCGCGACGCTGGAGGCCGGCTGCAGCGCACCGGTCGCGGCGTACGCGGAAGTCGCCGAGGGGGATGACGGCGACGAGATCTACCTGCGCGGGGCGGTGATCAGCCCGGACGGACTCCGGGAGATCAGACTGTCGCGCACCGGTCCCCCGGCCACCGCCGTCGAGATCGGCGCGGCACTCGCCGCCGAGCTGCTCGACGCCGGAGCCGACACGATCCTTCCGGGGACCACGCCCGGCGGTCCGTCCAGGGCCGCGGATGGCGACGGCGTGGTACCCCAGCGACCTTCAGCGCCCAATCCGTCCGGCGCGACGACCCAGAACATGGGGAGCATAAATGACCCGCACCCGTAAGCTCGCCGGCCACATCGCGTTCGTGGGCGCCGGCCCCGGCGACCCGGGCCTGCTGACTCGCCGGGCGCACGACGCCCTGGTCGAGGCGGACCAGGTCGTCTACGACCGGGGCGTCCCGGAGACCCTGCTCGCTGCGGTCCGCGCCAGCGCCAAGGCGGACACCCAGCTCAGCCCGGCCGAGGGCGCGCCAGGTGACGTGGCCAAGGTGCTGATCTCCGCTGCCCGGTCCGGGCAGGCGGCGGTCCGGCTGGTCTGCGGCGACCCGTTCGGTCACCACGCGGTGGTGACCGAGGTACAGGCCGTCGCGCGTACCGCGGTGCCGTTCGAGGTGGTGCCCGGGGTCAGCCAGGCCGAAGGGGTGGCCGGCTACGCCGGGGTCCCGCTGCCCGGCATCCGTACGGTGGCCGATGTCGACGACACCGCCGGCCTCGACTTCGAGGCGCTCGCTGCGGCGGTCGGCCGGGGCTCGCTCGCCCTGGCGGTGGACGCCGGGGAGCTCGCCGCAGTCCGCGACGGACTGCTCGCCGCCGGCGTCGACGGTGCCACCTCGGTCGCGGTGACCGGGGACGGGACCGGCGAGACCCAGTACACCACCACCTCGACGGTGGACAGCTTCGTCGCCGCCGCGCTCGGCTTCACCGGCCGGGTGGTGCTCACCCTCGGTGCCGGGGTCGCCGAGCGGGACAAGCTGAGCTGGTGGGAGAACCGGCCACTGTACGGCTGGAAGGTGCTCGTGCCGCGGACCAAGGAGCAGGCCGGCGTGATGAGCGCCCAGCTGCGCGCCTACGGCGCCATCCCGTGCGAGGTGCCGACCATCGCGGTGGAGCCGCCGCGTACCCCGGCGCAGATGGAGCGGGCGGTCAAGGGCCTGGTCGACGGCCGGTACGCCTGGGTCGTCTTCACCTCGGTCAACGCCGTACGGGCGGTGTGGGAGAAGTTCGCCGAGCACGGGCTGGACGCCCGGCACTTCGGCGGGGTCAAGATCGCCTGCATCGGGGAGGCGACCGCGGACGCGGTCCGCGCCTTCGGGATCCAGCCTGAGCTGGTGCCGGCCGGTGAGCAGTCCTCCGAAGGGCTGCTGGCCGAGTTCTCGCCGCACGACGAGATCCTCGACCCGGTGGGCCGGGTGCTGCTGCCCCGGGCGGACATCGCCACCGAGACCCTCGCCGCGGGGCTGACCGAGCGCGGCTGGGAGGTCGACGACGTCACCGCGTACCGGACGGTGCGGGCCGCACCGCCGCCGGCCGAGATCCGCGACGCGATCAAGTCCGGCGGCTTCGACGCGGTGCTGTTCACCTCCTCGTCCACCGTGCGCAACCTGGTCGGTATCGCCGGCAAGCCGCACGCCCGGACGGTGGTCGCGGTGATCGGCCCGAAGACCGCCGAGACCGCCACCGAGTTCGGCCTGCGGGTGGACGTGCAGCCGGCGCACGCGTCGGTGCCGGAGCTGGTCGAGGCGCTGGCCGGCTACGCGGTCGAGCTGCGGGAGAAGCTGGTGGCGATGCCGGCCAAGCAGCGGCGCGGGTCCAAGGTGCAGGGTCCGACGGCGCTGCGGTTCCGCTGAGCCGGCGCGATGACGTATCCGCAGAGCCGGCCACGCCGGCTGCGCCGCACCGCCGCCGTGCGGCGGCTGGTAGAGGAGACCCGGCTGTCCCCGGCCGAGCTGGTGCTGCCGATGTTCGTCAAGGAAGGGCTCACCGGGCCGCGACCGATCCCGTCGCTGCCCGGTGTGGTCCAGCACAGCCGGGACTCGTTGCGCAAGGCCGCCGCCGAGGCGGTGGCGGCCGGGGTCGGCGGGATCATGCTGTTCGGCGTGCCGCAGCGCCGGGACGCGACCGGTTCCGCCGGTGTCGACCCGGCCGGGGTGCTGAACGTCGCCATCCGGGACGTGGTCGCCGAGGTCGGTGACGCCACCGTGGTGATGAGCGACCTCTGCCTCGACGAGTTCACCTCGCACGGGCACTGTGGCCTGCTCGCCGCCGATGGAACGGTGGACAACGACGCGACGCTAGCCGCGTACGCGCAGCTCGCCGTCGCGCAGGCCGAAGCCGGCGCGGACATGCTCGGCCCGTCCGGGATGATGGACGGCCAGGTCGGGGTGGTACGCCGGGCGTTGGACGCGGCCGGGTACACCGACACCGCACTGCTCGCGTACGCAGCGAAGTACGCCTCGGCGTTCTACGGGCCGTTCCGCGACGCGGTGGAGTCGGCACTGGTCGGCGACCGGCGGACCTACCAGCAGGATCCGGCGAATCTGCGGGAGTCGCTGCGCGAGGTCGAGCTGGACGTCGCCGAAGGTGCCGACCTGGTGATGGTCAAGCCGGCGCTGCCGTACCTGGACGTGATCGCGGCGGTCCGCCAGCGGGTGCACGTCCCGGTCGCCGCCTACCAGGTCTCCGGCGAGTACGCGATGGTCGAGGCGGCTGCCGCGAACGGCTGGATCGACCGGGACCGGGTGATCCTGGAGACGTTGACGTCGATCCGGCGGGCCGGCGCTCAGATCATCCTCACCTACTGGGCGACGGAGGTCGCGCACACCCTCTGACCGGGGCCGCCGGAGCCAGCCGCCGACCCGGGTCGATCGGCCGCAGCCCGCCGACCCGGGTCGTTCAGCTGCGCACGCCGAGCCGGTGCATCAGGGTCGGGATGTCGGCTCCGTAGTCCCACCAGTCCCGGTCGGGCTGGTAGCCGAGCTCGGCATTGATTGCGATCAGATCCTCGTCGCCCTCGGCGTTCCAGGTCTGCACCTCGGCCAGTCTCGGCTCGACGGTACGCAGCTCCAGCAGCATCCGGGCCTTGATCGCCCGGTCGATGCCGTGCCCCAGGTGGGCCTGGGCGACGATGGTGTCGTACTGGTCGGCCCGGGTCGGGTGCTGCGCTGGCACCACCACCTCGGTCAGCCCGGCCACCGCACCGCTGGCCAGGTGCCGGGCCAGCACGATGTACGGCTTCATGCCGCGGCGACGCAGGCAGTCGAGGCTGTCCCGGAGCCGGTCCGGGTCGTAGGAGCTGGGCCGCAGATCCAGGTCGCCGTCCTCCGGTACGCTCTGCTCGGCCTTGGTCCGGGCGTACGCATCGACCAGAGCATCCGGCGGCCCGCCCGGATGGAACTCGATCTGGTACCCGGGGACCGGGTCCTGCGCCGTCTTCTCGATGGCGGTCCAGTCGACCGCCGGCAACCGGAGCACGCTGCGGATTTCCCGGAACTGGCGGGCGAACCCCAGTGACTCGTAGAAATCGACGGCGCAGGTGCCCCCGATGACCTCGACACCGACCGAGCTGAACCCCTCGTGGTAGGCGCGGCGTACGGCGAGCGCCAGCAGCTCCCGGCCCAGGCCGTTGCGCCGGGCGTCGGGCCGGACCAGGATCTCGAGCACCCCGATGTCGCCGAGGAGCAACACGTTGACGTGCCCGTTGACCGGCCCTGGCCGGCCGTCGTCGGCGGCCTCCTCGGCCAGCCAGCAGATCCGTCGGACCCCGGGCATCGTTTCGGTCAGGTATTCCCGCAGGAAGTCTGGCCGCCAGTTCGGATCGCCTGGCAGGTCAGCCTCGAATACCCGGTTGAGACAGTCCAGCAGAGATGAGATCTCGGCGGACGACGCGGTTCGGGGGTCCCACTCGCGTACCATCACGCGTCTAGCTTGCCGCCAAGTCGCCGGTTGCGAAAGTGGCCGGGCCGGAAATTGTGGCTATCTGATTGCACTAAGTACGGCTACGTACGCCGTAGTCGTTGGCGGTGTCGAAGACTGCCTGGGCGTACGGCTGCACGTTGTTGTACGACAGGATCGCACTCCACCAATCAGAAGGTGTGGACAGATCGCGTCCGTTCCGGCACAAGTAGTTAGCGGCGGCGAGGCTGGCGTCATCGATATCCTGCGGATCGATGACACCGTCGTTGTCCGCGTCCACCGCGAATTCCGCCCATGTGGTCGGGATGAACTGCATCGGGCCGACCGCCCGGTCGTACACCGGGTCGTTGTCCAACGCGCCGTCGTCGGTGTCGGTGATCCGCTGACGTCCGCCGGCACCGTCCAACGGCAGCCCGGTGATCGGCGGTACGGCGCGGCCGTCGGCGTCCAACCGTGACCCGTTCGCCCGGCCGTGGGTCGACTCGATCATGCCGATCGCGGCCAGCGTGGTCCACGACAGCCGGCAGTCCGGCGTGGTGGTGGCCAACACCAACTCGGCGTAACCGTACGCCTCCATCGCCACCACCGGTATGTCGACCCGGCTGGCCGTGCGGGTTGCCCAGGCGGCGAGGACCGTGGCCGGCCGGGTCGGGGCACCCGGGTTCAGCCCGCCGTCAAGCAGGGGATCCGCCGGTGGCTCGAGCAGGTCGGGGTCCGTGGTCTCAGGCAACTGCGGTACGGCGGTGGTGCCGAGCGCCGTGGGCGAGGCGGCCGGTTGCCGGTCGCCAGCGGCCGCTGGGACCAGCACCGCACCGGCGGCACCGCTGCCGGCGACCAGAGCGAGCAGGAGCAGCCCAGGCAGGGCCAGCCGCCCGGCCGGCCGGCGACTCCACGCGCCGGCCGCTCGGGCCGCCCGGCGCAGGCCGCGCCGGACCGGTCGCAGCCGCGCCGGGTGCAGCCAGCCGATCCGGGTGCCGAACGGCGCGTCCTCTCGCCGGTGCCGGCCGACCACGGCAAGCGTGGTGGCCGGTGCCAATGTCGGTGCCGGTGCTGGCCCAGGCGGATCGGTCGCCGGTCGCGCCTGCTCGTCTGCGGAAACCCCGGTCGGCTGGGTGCCGCTGTCGGCGGATTCGCTGCCGGCGGTCGGCCGGGTGTCGTCGCCGCCCCCTGCGGTGGGTCCGGTGTCACCGGGCGGTCGGGGTTCGCTGGTCGGTCCGGTGTCGCTGCCTGGTCCGATATCGCCGGTCGACGCGGCGTCGGTCGACGGTACCGGGTCCGGGTCCGGGATGCTTTCCTGCCGCGGCGGCCGGGCAGGCGTCGGCACCGCCGGACGCAACCGATGTGGTGCTGGCGTGCCCGACCCGTCCTCGACCATGCCGTCGAGTATCACCCATCCGGCCGGAAGCGTCAGTTCCCGCCGTACCCTATCCACATGCCCCGGTACGAGTTCCGCTGTCGCGCGTGCGGCGACACCTTCGAGGTCAACCGTCCGATGACCCAGGCCGGCGATCCGGCGTCCTGCCCGCAGGGACATTCCGACACGGTCAAACTGCTGTCCACCGTCGCGATCACCAACCGTGGTGCCGGGACCTCCGGTGGACTGCCGGTCATGCCGCCAGCCCCGGCCGGCGGCGGTGGCGGCTGCTGCGGTGGCGGGTGCGGATGCTAGTTGACCCACAGCGCTGACCGGTTCGCGATGAGCTGGGTTGCCTGACTGCGGCAGCATGAACGCGACTTCCCAGCGGGGCGGAGGTTCCACGGGTGTCGGCACCGATCGCACTGCCGAGCGGACTGGTCACCTTCATGTTCACCGACATCGAAGGATCGACGAGGCTGGCCCGACTGCTCGGCCGCGACTACCGCCCGGTGCTCAGCGAACACCGACGGTTGGTACGGCGCACCTTGTCGGCCAGCGACGGCACGGAGTTGTTCACCGAAGGGGATTCGTTCTTCGTGGCGTTCGCCGACGCGTCCGCCGCACTGGACGCCTGCCGGCGCGCGCAGCGGGCGCTGGCCGCGCACGAGTGGCCGACCCCGGATGTCGCACCCCGGGTGCGGATGGGGCTGCACACCGGGCACGCCGAGCCGGTCGGGGGTGAGTACGCCAGTCCGGAGGTGCACCGCGCGGCGCGGATCGCGGCGGCGGCGCACGGTGGCCAGGTCCTCTGTTCCGCTGCGACCGCCCAGGCCGCCGACCCGTTGCCGGTCGGCGTCTCGCTGCTCGATCTCGGCCTGCACCGGCTGCGCGGGTTCGACGACCGGGAGCGGCTGTTCCAGTTGATCGCCGCCGGGCTGGAGCGCCAGTTCCCCAGACCGCGTACGGCCGACTCGGCCAGCCACAATCTGCCCAATCAGATCAGCTCCTTTGTCGGTCGCCGGACCGAACGCCAGGAGCTGCGCCAGCTGGTCGCCGAACACCGGCTGGTCACCGTGGTGGGTGCCGGCGGTGCCGGCAAGACCCGGCTGGCGATCGAGGTCGCGGTCGACGCCAGCGGCGGTGACGCTGCGGAACCACCGGCAGTGGACCCGGCCAGGGCCGGCCACCCGGACGGGGTGTGGTTCGTCGATGTTGCGACGGTGACCGATCCCGGCCTGGTCGCGTTCGCCGTCGCCGCGGTGTTCGGCCTGCGGCCGGAGCCGGGCCGGCCGATCCTGGACACCGTCGTCGAGTATGCGGCCGCCCGCCGGCTGCTGCTGGTGCTCGACACCTGCGACGCCCAGCCGGCGGCGTGTGCCGAGGTGATCGCCCGGCTGCTCGGCGGTGGCCGGCAGGTCCGGGTGCTGACGACCAGCAGGGAGCCGCTGGGGGTGCCCGGCGAGGTGGTGTGGCGGATACCGCCGATGTCGGCCGAACCGGGGCCGGCCGGCGGCCCCAGCGACGCCGTGGCGCTGTTGCTGGACCGCACGGCGGCGGCCCGTGGCGGTCACCCGCCGGGTCCGACCGAGACCGCCCAGCTGCATCGGGTGGCGGCCCGGCTGGACGGGTTGCCGCTGGCGATCGAGCTCGCCGCCGCCCGGCTGCGGGTGCTCTCCGTCGGGCAGCTCGTGGACCGCCTCGACGATGTCCTGGGGGTGCTGGACGCGGGGCAGGAGGAGCCGGTCGACGCGCAGCGCCCTGCCGGGCGGCGGCACGGCACGCTACAGGCGACGGTCACCTGGTCCTACCGGACGCTGGCCCCCCGGGCGGCCCGCCTGCTGCGCTGGATGTCGGTCTTCGCCGGACCGATCGATCTGGCCACCGTGGAGTGGCTGCTCGAGGACGATCCGCTGGGGCCGTTGGCGGTGCTGGTCGACAAGTCGATGATCCAGGCCGAGCCGGCGGCCGGCGGCACCAG
This sequence comes from Solwaraspora sp. WMMB762, assembly GCF_049179115.1. NCBI lineage: Bacteria > Bacillati > Actinomycetota > Actinomycetes > Micromonosporales > Micromonosporaceae > Solwaraspora > Solwaraspora sp. WMMB762. Next base: position 3,527,390 of record NZ_JBMHMD010000001.1, on the reverse strand, counting down.
CTACCGGATGCTCGATCCGATCCGGGCGTACGCGGCCCGGCGGCTGGTCGAAGCGGGTGAGGAGCAGGCTGCCCGGGACCGCCACGTGGCCTGGGCCCTGCACGCGTTGCAGCGTGCCTACCTGGGCCCGGACGGCAAGCCGGTCACCCTTTCGCTGTACACCCTCGATCCGTTGGCTGACGAGCTGCGGGCCGCGCTGCGGTGGAGCACCACCGGTGGCAGTGCCCGGCGTGGCCTGCAGCTCGCCAGCGGGCTCGACCAGTGGTGGCGCGAACGCGGCCTGGCCCGGGAAGGCCGGCTGTGGCTGTTCCGGCTGTACGGGCGGATCGCCGAGACCGGCGAGGCGATTCCCGAGGCGGAGCTGGCGGCCGCGTACCACATGCATTCGCAGCACGCGGGCGCGGACGGCGAGTTCGGCGAGGAGATGCGGTTTTCGCACCGGGCGGAGGCCGCCGCCCGGCAGGCCGGCGACGCGGGCCTGCTGGCCCGGGTACTGGCCGGTCGGGGCGCCTCGCTCATCGATCTCGGGCAGTTCGTCGAGGCCGAGCAGGTGTGCCGGCGGGTGATCGACTGGGCGGCGGCGAACGGCGCGGTCGGCGACGCGCTGTTCGCCGTGTACAGCCTGGCCGAGCTGCTCTGCCGGCGGGGGGCGTTGGACGAGGCCGCCGAGGTGCTGGCCACCGCCCGGCCGGCAGAGGCCGCCCGGCCGGCGGAACGCGGCCGGCGGACCGTGGACATGCTGCTCGGGCTGGTGGCGTTGGGCCGCCGGGACCTGGTCGCCGCGCACGACCACCTGGTGGTGGCGCTACGGTCCCGGATGCGGTACGGGTTCCACCGGCGGGCCTGCGACACGCTGAACGCGATGGCGGTCCGGTGCGCGCTGGGCGGTGACCCGTCGACCGCTGCCCGCCTGTTCGGTGCCGCTCAGGCGACCCGCTCGGCGCTGCGCAGCACGGCCGGCATGTTCGGCGGCTACTGGGCCCAGGAGCAGGCCAAGGTACGGTCGGCGATCGGCGACAGGGCGTTCGACGCCGGGTACGCGCAGGGTAGCCGGATGAGTCTGGTCGAGGCGGCGGCGTTGGCGCTCGCCGTTGAGCATCCGGACCTGACGACCGTCGCCCGGTGGTTCGCCGACGAGTCGGCCGGCGCGGTCGGTGACGCCGACCCGCTCGGCGGCCGTGGTGACCGGCGGCCGGCCCGGCCGTGGTGACCGGCGGCCGGCCCGGCCCTGGGGAGGGCGGGCCGGCCGGTGCGGCGCGGGGCGGCGCCGGTCAGTCGGTGCCGGCCAGCCGCGGCCCGGCGGCCTGCAGTTGCCGGGCCCGCTCCAGGTCGGCGGCGTTCACGACCGGCGCGCCGAAAATGCGCACCGCCTGGTAGTACGTCCAGGCGAGGCTCAGGCAGGCCGGCCGGACGAAACTGCTGTAGCGGGCACACGCCCGCTTGAGGTCCTCGTAGAAGGCGCTGTCCACCCGTGCCTTGTTGGCGGAGAACTGGCCGATCGCCTTGTAGTTGCGGTAGCCGAAGTCGTGCCGGTGGCAGGAGAGCCGGAAGTCGAAGCCGAGCGGGTTGTCCGGGCTGGACGAGCAGTAGTCGGTCGACCAGTCGAACTGGTAGGCGGCCCAGGCTCCCTGGTTGAGCCGGGCCGAGTTCCAGGCGCTGTAGCTGCTCGCGCTGGTCTGGGTCCAGCTGGACAGCACCGCAGGCTTGTCGGCGGGCGCGGCGGCGGCCGGGCCGGCCGAGCCGAGGGCGGCGGTGAGGCCGAGCAGTGCGGCGGTGAGCAGGGTGGTCAGGCGTCGGGACATCGCGATACCTCCGGTGGACGGTCCGTGGGTGGCGTCGGCGCGCTTGTTACCGGCGGGTCACAAGCGTGTCCACAGTCTCATGGCATCAGCTAGAGTCGATCTTTAGTTGGCCTGATTGTTTGTCGACCAGTGTGTAAACAGACGAGTCGGCCGGACCGGTCACATCGCCCGGCCGTCTCGGCTGTTCGGCCCTCCCTGTCGCCTGGTTCCCGGTTGCCCGGCCGGTCTGTGGTCAGCCGACGTCGGTGGCGTCGGCTCGGGTCGCACCGGGCAGCGCGGCGACCCGGACCAGGGCGACCACTCGGCCGAGCCCGCCGCCATCCGTTCCGAGGGAACGTCCGACGATCCACACCCACTGATTGTCGTAATAGACCGACAGATCGGGTCGCATCTGCTCCACCTGAAGGATGAGATTGTGTCCGCCGTACCGCCAGTCGTCCTTGCTGAGTCGTAATACCGTCCCCGGGGCGATCATGGGAATGGCGTTCGGTCGTGGTGGGTGCACAGACTGCTCCGAAAACTGGCGGATGGATGGCTCGCCGGGTGAGCATCGACAACACTGCGTCCCGATGCAATGTCTCTAAGCAAGATTTGAGGCGGCGGGATACGACCTCCTCCGTCCCGGACGCACCTGGCACAAGGTGTTGTCCAGGCGATCAAGATCAGGCGGCACGGAACAGCTATGTTGTGGGCGTGTACGGGGACATGAAGGCGGAGGCGGGCCGGCGGTGATTCACTTTCCCGCCGTACGGCAAGGGCCGTTGCGGGCGCTGAGCCTGCGACTGTCGGCGGCGGTCGGCCTGGTGCTCGGCGTGGTGGCCGTGGTGTACGCCGACCGCGACGGCTACCGGGACGCCAACGGCGACGGCGTCTCGCTGCTCGACAGCTTCTACTACGCGGTGGTCAGCCTCTCCACCACCGGGTACGGCGACATCGCTCCGGTCACCGAGACGGCGCGGCTGGTCAACGTCCTGATCATCACGCCCGCCCGGGTGGTCTTCCTGATCATCCTGGTCGGCACCACCCTGGAGGTGCTCACCGAGCAGTACCGGACGAACCTTCGACTGACCCGGTGGAGAAAGAACGTGAAGGACCACGTGATCATCTGCGGCTACGGCACCAAGGGCCGTAGCGCCGTCTCCGCGCTGCTGGAGAACGGCTTCGACAAGCAGCACATCGTCGTCGTGGAGAGCAGCGGGATCGCCCTGCGGCAGGCGACCTCCGCCGGGCTGGTGGCCATCGAAGGATCGGCCACCCGGTCCTCGGTGCTCAACGAGGCGCACGTCAAGCACGCCAAGGCGGTGATCATCGCGACCGACAGCGACGACGCCTCGGTCCTGGTCACGCTGACCGTCCGGCAGTTGACCGCCGGGAAGGTACGGATCATCGCCGCCGCCCGGGAAGCGGAGAACGCGCCGCTGCTGCGGCAGAGCGGCGCGCACCATGTCATCGTCTCGTCCGCCACCGCGGGCCGGCTACTCGGCCTGTCCACCTCGGCACCGCCGCTGATCGACGTGGTCGAGGATCTGCTCACCCCGGGACAGGGGATGGCGCTGGCGATGCGTTCGGCGAACCGCGACGAGGTGGGCACCTCACCGCGACAGTTGGCCAACCTGGTGATCGCGCTGATCCGGCGCGGTCGGGTGGTGTCGCTCGCCGACCCGGACAGCGTCAAGATCGAGACAGGTGACCTGCTGGTCTACGTCCGCGACGACCGGACCTCGGCCAGCACGCCGTCGATCGGCTGACGCCCCGAACGGCCGGTGGTCGGCCGGGCAGTCGGTTGCCGGACCGACCAGGTCGGTCCGGCAACCGGTCAGTCAGTTGATCGACCAGGTGTCGCCGCTGCGCAGCAGCCCGGCCAACTGCTCCTCCGGGGTGCCCTCGGCCGCCGCCCGGGCCTGCTCGACCTGGGTCTGGATCAGGCTGTCGTAGCTGGGGCGCGACACGCTGCGGAACACCCCGATGGGCGTGTTGCGCAGATCGGCGGCGGGCAGCCGGGACAGCGCGAACGCGTAGGCGGGCTCGGCGATCGTGGCGTCGTGCACCACGATGTCCTCGGCCGGCACCGACGCGGTCTCGCGGACCTCCAGCCCGAAGCCGCCGGGCGGGTGGACCACGCAGAACTGCCCGTCGGCCCCGAACGTGATCGGCTGACCGTGCTCCAGCCGGATTAGGTAGTCGTCCCGGGTCGCCGGCTCCTTCAACTGCTCGAACGCGCCGTCGTTGAAGATGTTGCAGTTCTGGTAGATCTCCACGAACGCCGAACCCTGATGCTCGGCGGCGGCACGCAGCACCGACTGCAGATGCTTACGGTCGGAGTCGATGGTCCGGGCGACGAACGTCGCCTCGGCGCCGAGGGCCAGCGACAGCGGGTTGAACGGCGAGTCGGCCGAGCCGACCGGCGTCGACTTGGTGATCTTGCCCAGCTCGGAGGTCGGCGAGTACTGCCCCTTGGTCAGCCCGTAGATCCGGTTGTTGAACAGCAGGATCTTGAGGTTGACGTTGCGGCGCAGCGCGTGGATCAGGTGGTTGCCGCCGATCGACAGCGCGTCACCGTCCCCGGTCACCACCCAGACCGACAGGTCCGGGCGGGACACCGACAGGCCGGTGGCGATCGCCGGCGCCCGGCCGTGGATGGAGTGCATACCGTACGTGTTCATGTAGTACGGGAAGCGCGACGAGCAGCCGATGCCGGAGACGAAGACGATCCGCTCCCGGGGCATGTTCAGCTCCGGCATGAATGACTGCACCGCGGCGAGGATCGCGTAGTCACCGCACCCGGGGCACCAGCGCACCTCCTGGTCGGACTTGAAGTCCTTGGCGGTGAGCTTGACCGCCACCGGCGTACCGCCGGGGCGTCCGTTGCGGGCGGGCTCAGACATTCTTCACGACCTCTTCCAGCATGGTTTCCAGCTCCGTGGCGGTGAACGGCAGGCCACGGACCTGGTTGTAACCGATCGCGTCGACCAGGTAACGGGCCCGGATCACGTGGGCCAGTTGACCGAGGTTCATCTCCGGAATCACCACCCGGTCGTAGCTGCGCAGCACCTCGCCGAGGTTGGCTGGCAGCGGTGCCAGGTGCCGCAGATGCGCCTGGGCGACCGACAGGCCACGCTGGCGCAACGCCCGGCAAGCGGCACCGATCGGCCCGTACGTCGACCCCCAGCCAAGCACCAGCGTCCGGGCGTCGCCGTCCGGATCCTCCACGTCGACGTCCGGCACCGGGATCGCGTCGATCCGGGCCTGCCTGGTCCGCACCATGAAGTCGTGGTTCGCCGGGTCGTAGGAGATGTCGCCGGTGCGGTCGGCCTTCTCCAGACCGCCGATGCGGTGCTCCAGGCCGGGGGTGCCGGGGATCGCCCACGGCCGGGCCAGCGTCTGCGGGTCACGCAGGTACGGCAGGAAGGTCTTGCCGTCGTCGTCGTTGGCCTCGGTGGCGAACTCGACCCGCAGGTCGGGCAGGGATTCGACCTCGGGCAGCAGCCACGGCTCGGAACCGTTGGCCACGTAGTTGTCGGACAGCAGCAGCACCGGGGTGCGGTAGGTGAGTGCGATCCGGGCCGCCTCGATGGCGGCGTGGAAGCAGTCCGACGGCGAGCGCGGCGCGATCACCGCGACCGGTGCCTCGCCGTGCCGGCCGAACAGCGCCATGTTCAGGTCGGCCTGCTCGGTCTTGGTCGGCATGCCGGTGGACGGCCCGGCCCGCTGCACGTCGACGATCACCAGCGGCAGCTCCAACGCGACGGCGAGCGAGATGGTCTCGCCCTTGAGCGCCACGCCGGGCCCGGAGGTGGTGGTGATGCCGAGGGCGCCGCCGTACGCCGCGCCGAGCGCCGCACCGACCGCGGCGATCTCGTCCTCGGCCTGCATGGTGACCACACCGAACCGCTTGTGCTTGCTCAACTCGTGCAGGATGTCCGAGGCCGGTGTGATCGGGTAGGCGCCGAGGAAGATCGGCAGCTTGGCCCGGACCCCGGCGGCCACCAGCCCCAGCGACAGCGCCGCGTTGCCGGTGATGTTGCGGTACGTGCCCGGGCGCATCCGGGCCGGGTTGACCTCGTAGCGTACCGAGAAGTCCTCGGTGGTCTCGCCGAAGTTCCAGCCGGCCTTGAACGCGGCGATGTTCGCCGCCACCAGGTCCGGACGCTTGGCGAACTTGCGCTCCAGGAACCGGATGGTGGACTCGTACGGCCGGGAGTACATCCACGAGAGCAGACCCAGCGCGAACATGTTCTTCGCCCGCTCGGCGTCCTTCTTCGAAACGGACAACTCGGCGAGCGCGCCGATGGTCATCGAGGTCAGCGCCACCGGGTGTACGGCGTACCCGTCGAGCGAGCCGTCCTCCAGCGGGCTGGTGGCGTATCCGACCTTGGCGAGGTTGCGCCGGGTGAACTCGTCGGTGTTGACGATGATGTCCGCGCCGCGCGGCAGGTCGCCGAGGTTCGCCTTCAGCGCCGCCGGGTTCATGGCGACCAGGACGTTCGGCGAGTCACCGGGGGTGAGGATGTCGTAGTCGGCGAAGTGCACCTGGAAGCTGGACACCCCGGGCAGGGTGCCGGCGGGGGCCCGGATCTCGGCCGGGAAGTTCGGCAACGTGGAGATGTCGTTGCCGAGCTGCGCGGTCTCCGAGGTGAACCGGTCGCCGGTCAGCTGCATGCCGTCACCGGAGTCGCCAGCGAAACGGATGACCACCCGATCCAGTTGACGGACCTGCTTGGTCACGTGAGCTGACCTCCTCGTTTCCTGCCGGCGGCGTGGATCGCCGGCCGTGCTGGGGCGGTTGCCGGCGGTCCTGCGGCTGTTGCCGGCCGTGGCGCTGCCGTTGCCCGGTGCCACGATGGGTGTCCCGGTAAGGGCGTCCTAACCATGGTGACACTCTGAGGAAAGCCTACGTCGGATCGGGTCGGATACCCGGCTCGGGTCCGCCCGGTGGGACTGGAATCACCCTACGGTCACGGGGCGGTGACGCCGGTCTCCGCCGGTTGGCCGGGGCCGGCCCGGACGACCGGACGGTACGCTGTCGGACATGCAGGGCTACCTCGGCTCGTACGCGACGTTGGGGCTGTTGCTGCTGGTCGGCGTCGCCTTCTTCACAGTCGGCTACGGCGCCAACCGGTTGCTGCGGCCGGGGCAGCCGGCCGACCCGGTCGGCAAACGGGCCAGCTACGAGTGCGGCCTCGACCCGGTGGGCGGCGACTGGGCCCAGGCACAGATTCGCTACTACGTGTACGCGTTCCTGTACGTGCTCTTCGCGGTGGAGGCGGTCTTCCTCTTCCCCTGGGCGGTGATCTTCGACCGGCCGGGGTTCGGCCTGGTCACCGTCGCTGAGATGGGCGTCTTCGTGGCCGTCCTGGCGCTGGGCATCCTCTACGCCTGGCGCAAGAACGTGCTCCGCTGGACCTGACCGCGACCTGACCTGTACCTGTACCCGAACCCGAACCCGTTCAGGCCAACGCCCGGCGGGACACCGCCGGTGGTCGGTCGCCCCGGATCGACGCCACCATGTCCAGCGCTCGCCGGGTCGCCGCCACCTGGTGCGCCCGGAACACCCGGGCACCCAACCAGGCGGAGACCGCCGTCGCCGCCAGGGTGCCCTCCAGCCGCTGGTCGACCGGCAGATCCAGGGTCTCGCCGATGAAATCCTTGTTCGAGAGGGCGACCAGGACCGGCCAGCCGGTGTCGACCAGTTCGGCGAGCCGCCGGGTGACCTCCAGCGAGTGCCGGGTGTTCTTGCCGAAATCGTGCGCCGGGTCGATCAGGATGCCGTCCGGTCGTACCCCGAGACCGACCGCGCGCTCGGCGAGGCCGGTCACGGTACCCACCACGTCGGCCACCACGTCGTCGAACGCGGCCCGGTGCGGTCGGGTGCGCGGCGTGGTCCCACCGGTGTGCGAGCAGATCAGCCCTGCCCCGGTGGCCGCCGCGACCTCGGCGAGCCGGGGGTCCGCACCGGCCCAGGTGTCGTTGAGCAGGTCGGCGCCGGCCGCGACCGCCTCCCTGGCCACCTCGGCCCGCCAGGTGTCGATCGAGATGACCAGGTCCGGGAAGGCAGCCCGGACCGCCGCGATCGTACCGACCGTACGGTCGATCTCCTCGGCCACGTCGACGGCGGTCCCGGGGCCGGCCTTCACCCCGCCGATGTCGACGATGTCCGCGCCGACGTCGACGGCGGCGGCGACCGCGTGCAGCGCGGCGTCCGCGGCGAAGGTCGCGCCGCGGTCGAAGAACGAATCGGGCGTACGGTTGACGATCGCCATCACCGCGAGGTCCCCGGGTGCCAGGGACCGTCGGCCGAGCCGCAGCGTACGCCCCATCCGTGCCTCCGATCCCGTCCCGCCTGCCAGGAGGCTAACCGGCTGCGGTACGCCGACCGCCGGCGGTCGCCGGGAGCGGCGGTCACCGGAGCGGGAGAGCCCGCCGCCGACCGGCGACGCGCCGCAGGGGGTCGCCCTCGCCGCGCCGGCATGCCACGATTCGGTCATGGATCAGTTTCTCCTCGTTCTGGTCGCCGCGTTGACCGTCGCCGCAGTCGTCTTCGGGGTCACCGTGCTCGTCACCGGCAACGACCCGGGGCTGGTCCCGGTCGAGCCGGACGGGCGGGCGGTCCCGCTGCCCGGCACCCGGCCGTTGCTGGAGCACGACGTCAGCCAGGTCCGGTTCGACACCGCCCTGCGCGGGTACCGGATGGCGCAGGTCGACCAGGCACTGCGCCGGGCGGCGTACGACATCGGGTACAAGGACGAGTTGATCGAGGTGCTGCAGGCCGAGGTGGCCGCGCTGCGGGAGGGGCGTACCGAGGACGCCGACCAGTTGCGGCGGGCCCGGGACGCGGCCCTCGTGCCGGCCGCCGACCTGGCGGGGACTCCGGTGGCCGGCGCCTCCGCGACCGAGTCCGGGCCTGCCGACGGGCTGGAGTCCGGGCCTGCCGACGGGCTGGAGCCCGGGCCTGCCGACGGGTCGGAGTCCGGCCCGTCGCCCACGGCCGACGCAGCCGCCGGGCCGGAGGTCCGCCCGGCGGACGGTGCTGCCAGGTGAGTGGTCCGAACGAGGCTGCCGCCGGCACCCCCGGAGCCGGAGAGGTGACCGCGACGGTCATCATCCAGGCCCCAGCCGAACGGGTCTTCGCCGCCTTCACCGCCTGGGAGCGGCAGTCCGAGTGGATTCCCTTCACCGACGTGAAGGTCGTCTCGGGCGACGGCGGCGAGGGCAGCCTGATCGCGGCGGTCACCGCGGTCGGTCCGGTGGCGTTGCGCGACGAGATGCGGGTCGTCCGGGTCGACGCTCCCTACGAGGTCCGGGTGGTGCACTGCGGCACCCTGCTGCGTGGCCCGGGGGTGCTGCGCTGCACCCAGATGGACCACGACCGCACCCAGGTCGTCTGGCACGAGTGGTTCCACCTGCCCGGCGGCGTCGCGGGCCGGATGGCCTGGCCGTTGCTCTGGCCCGGATCCAAGGTGAGCCTGACCCAGGCGTTGAAGAAGTTCGGCCGGCTGGTCGAGACCGGGGCACTGCCGTGACCGGGCTGAGCGTCGGGGCAGACGGCCTGGCCCGGTGCGGCTGGAGCGCCGGTTCGGCGGACTACCGCCGGTATCACGACCAGGAGTGGGGCCGACCGGTCCGCGACGACGACGCGCTGTACGAACGGCTGACCCTGGAAGCCTTCCAGTCCGGTCTGTCCTGGCTGACGATCCTGCGCAAGCGGGAGGCGTTCCGGGCTGCCTTCGAGGGTTTCCGGATCGAGAAAGTCGCCGGGTACGGCCCGGCCGACGTCGAGCGGCTGCTCGCCGACGCAGGCATCGTCCGCAACCGGGCCAAGATCGAGGCCGCCGTGTCGAACGCGCGGGCCGTGCTCGACCTGCCCACCGGCCTGTCCGAGCTGCTCTGGCGACACGCCCCGCCGCCCCGGTCCGCCCGGCTCGCCTCGATGGACCAGGTGCCAGCGGTCACCGCCGAGTCGACCGCGCTGGCCCGGGCGCTCAAACGGCACGGCCTCCGGTTTGTCGGACCCACCACCGCGTACGCGTTGATGCAGGCGACCGGGATGGTCGACGACCATGTCGCCGGCTGCCACGTGCCGCCGTCGACGCGGCCCGGCGGTCCGGTCGTGGTCCGGTGATCCGCCGCCCCGCGTCGTGATGAGATAGGAGCATGCGCGAGATCAGCCAGCTCGACGATCAGCCCGCGACGCCCGACCCGACCCGGCCCGGCACCGTCGCCTGGGCGGTGGTCATCCCGGCCCAGCGCTACGAGGCGGAGCGGCTGTTCCACCACGACACGCTGGAGGTGACCGGCCTCGATGGTGACCCCCGGCCACCGTACGGCGCGCCAGTGCTGGTCGTCACCGACGGCGACCCCCGGTTCGTCGTCGCGCTCGGCCGGATCGGTGGCGCCGCCGGCGGCGTCGAGGGCGGGGAGACCCGGGCGGCCGAGCCGGAACCGCTGGTGGTGCACTACACCTGCCGGGCCTTTGACGAGCCGGTGCCGGCGGCCGCCCTGCGGCTGACCGGGGCGGTGACCCCGGTGGACGTGGCCACCTACCGGTCGTTGGCCAGCCGGCTCGCCCCGGCCGGTGACCGTCGTGCCTGGCTGGTCAGCCTCGACCTGCCGATCGAGGCACCGACGGCGGCGGAGGCGGTCCGGCTGTTCTGGTCGTACGTGCGTGAGCTCGGCCCCCGCGAACTGCCGGCCTTCGTCTATCCGAGCGGCAACGAGCTGGCCATGCAGGCGTTCGTGCTCGGTGCCGAGGCCAACCAGGACCCGGAGGAGGACGACTGACGGCTGCGGCCCGGTCAGCGGGACGCGGCTCCTGGTCACGCGGCTCCTGGTCAGGCCGTGCCGGCTTCAGCGCCCGTCGAACACCGGCCGCTGCTTGGCGACGAACGCCGCTGTCGCCTGCCGGTGGTCGGTGGTGGCACCACAGATCGACTGGGCCTGCGTCTCCGCAGCCAGCGCGTCGGCCAGCGAACCGGAAGCGCCGATGGACAGCGCCCGCTTGATCGCCCCGTACGCGACGGTCGGCCCGGCCGCCAACCGTTCGGCGAGTTCGTGGGCTACCGGCAGGATCTGCTCGTCGTCGTCGACCAGTTGGTTGAGCAGTCCGATCCGGTGTGCCTCGGCGGCCGGCACCGGCTGTGCCAGCAGCAGCAGTTCGGTCGCCTTCGGGTAGCCGACCAGCCGGGGCAACGCCCACGAGGCGCCGGTGTCCATCGCCAGCCCGACGTTGGCGAACGCCATCAGGAAGCTGGTCCGTGGCCCACCGATCCGCAGATCGGCCAGCATGGCCAGCGAGGCGCCGGCACCGGCCGCCGCGCCGCGGACCGCGGCGACCACCGGCTTGGACAGCCCGGCGAGCCGGGTGGCGATCGGGTTGTAGTGCTCCCGTACGGTGTCCAGCGGCTCAGCCGTCCCGGATTCCAGCGTCTCGACGTGTTCGCGCAGGTCCTGCCCCACGCAGAAGGCCCGTCCGGCGCCGGTCAGCACCACCGCCCGGCAGCCGGGGTCGGTCTCCACCTCGGCCAGCGCGTCGCGCAGCGCCTCCTTGAGCTCGACGTTCAGCGAGTTGAGCGAGTCAGGTCGGTTCAGGGTCAACGTGACGACCGCACCCCGACGGTCGATGATCAGTGCCTCGGTCACCTCGGACGCCCCTTTCGTTAGGCTGGCTGGAGTTTGCGTCGGTGCGGCTCAGCGCGGGCCGCCGTCGCGCTGGCCGAGCTCCAGGCACTTGTCGACGTACCGGTCGGCGGCCGGGCGCAGCCGGGTGGCGTGCCGGTCGAAGAAGGTCGCCGCGCTCGTCCCAGGCCAGCGTTCCGGCAGCAGCGCCGGGGGGAGTTGCGGATCCCGGAACAGAAACCCGCGCCAGGCGTGGACCAACTGGAACCGGGCGGCGTACGCCTCCTCGTCGTCGCTGCGTACGGTCACCTTGGCCAACTTTGGTCGCTGCCCGGCGACGAACCGCTCGTAGGCCTGTCCGATCTCGGTCAGATCCCAGGCGCGGCGGACCAGCGCGGCGGCCCCGGCGGTGCCGGCGGCGTGCGCGGCGGTGAACCGCTCGAACCGTACGCCGGCCTCGGTCAGCATGCCGTCGACCTCGCCGGCGGCCCGGGTCGCCACCCAGGTGTGCTCGTCCAGCATTCCGTAGCCGAGGTAGCTCAGGTTGGCACACAGCCGTTGCCGGTCCCGCCGCCCGCCGGGTGGGTCGAGCACCAGCAGGTCGAACTTGCCGTCCCAGCTGATCCTGCCGGTGCGGTAGATCCGGGCGGCCGCCTCGTCCAGCCGTCGGGCGGCTTTCGGGGTCAGCAGATAGCCCGGGCCAGCGGCCAGCCGAGACGGTTGCAGCCATCCCTGCCGGACCATCCGGGAGACGGCGGTGCGTACGGCGGGCGGCGCGATCCCGAGCGGGGCCAGCAGCTTGACCAGGGCAGCAACGGGCGCGCGACCACCTCGTGGCCGAAGATGGTCACCGAACAGGTCGAAGAGCGCCGACCGTGCCTGCATGACCGCACATTGTGACAGCCCACTTCAAGATAAGCTAGACGCTGTCACAGCATTGTGGCCTCGGTTTGGGTCCGGCGGTGTTCATCAGGGAAAATCGTTGGTCGGCACCGTGGCAGTGGGATGCGGTGAGACTTACGAGGTGGCTGGGGTGCTCCCCAGCGGCCCTGGGGCAAGTCTGAGGGGAGACAACATGGCGGCGATGAAGCCGCGGACGGGCGACGGTCCGCTGGAGGTCACCAAGGAGGGCCGGGGCATCGTCATGCGGGTTCCGCTGGAGGGTGGGGGTCGACTCGTCGTCGAGATGACACCGGACGAGGCCAACGCGCTCGGTGATGCGCTGAAGGCCGCCGCAGGCTGATCGAGCCGGACCCGGGGGCGACGCTGGCCCACGGGTCGACATAGCGACGGTTGACGAGTCCGCCGACCCGGCCCCCGCCGGGTCGGCGGACTCGGTACGCCGTGGGCAGCACCCAATCCCGTACCTGGAGGTAACCCCGGCGTGTTCGCCATCCGTCTGCTGGCGGAGACCACCGCCGCCGGCACCATCGTCCTGCCCGTCGAGCCGGACCCCGGGTCGGCCGGCGCACGGCTCGGACCACTGCCCGACCAGTTGGCGCTCGACGGCGACCGCGCGGAACTCGCCGAGTCGGCCGCCGAGTTGCTGACCCGCACCGGGCACGACGGCAGCGCCGGCGAGATGCAGGTCCTGCACCGGCCCCGGCACTCGCCGTACCAGGTGATTCTGGTCGGGATCGGCGCGGCAGACGAGGCCGGCTGGCGGGCGGCGGGCGCGGCTGTCGGCGGGCTGCTGCGCCGGGCTGCCCAACCGGTCGCCGGGCCGGCCGCCGCCCAACCGGTCGCCGGGCCGTGCCTGGTCGCCGTACCACCGCCGGCGGGCCCGGCGGCGATCCGCGGGTTCGCCGAAGGTTGCTGGCTGGCCGGCTACCGGTTCACCGCGCCGGGCGAGTCCCGACCGGCCGCGCCGGGCGAGTCCCGACCGGCCGCAGACACCGACGAGGCGCACGACAGGCTGCCGGTGGTGCTGCTCGCCCATCCGCCCACCCGGGCGGCCGAACAGGCGTTGCGGTACGCCCGGGCGACCGCCGCCGCCACCTGCCTGGCCCGGGACCTGACCAACATGCCGTCCTCGGTCAAGAACCCGGCCTGGTTCGCCGAGCAGGTCGCCGCCGCGGCGGCCGACCGGTCCGGGCTGACCGTCTCGGTACGCGGCCCGGCGGAACTGGCCGCCGAGGGGTTCGGCGCGCTGCTGGCGGTCGGCGGCGGTTCGGCGGCGGGCCCCCGCCTGGTGGAGATCGACTGGTCCCCGCCGCACGCCGGGCGGCACGTGGTGCTCGCCGGCAAGGGCATCACGTTCGACACCGGCGGGATCTCGATCAAGCCGGTGGACGGGATGAAGCTGATGCGCAAGGACATGGGCGGGGCCGCCGCGGTGGTCGCCACCGCCGTCGCCGCCGCCGACCTGGATCTGCCGGTCCGGCTGACCGTGCTGGTTCCGCTCGCCGAGAACATGGTCAGCGGGGCGGCGTTCCGCCCGGGTGACGTGGTGCGGCACTACGGCGGGTGGACCAGCGAGACCACCAACTCCGACGCCGAGGGCCGGCTGGTGCTGGCCGACGCGATCAGCTATGCGGTCAGCAGGTTCACCCCGGACTATCTGGTCGACCTGGCCACCCTCACCGGCGCGAACGCCATCGCCCTGGGCCGGCGTACCGCCGCGCTGTACAGCGAAGACGACGACCTGGCCGGAGCGCTGCTCGACGCCTCGGCAGCGGCCGGCGAGGGGGCGTGGCGGATGCCGCTGCACGCCGACTACGTCGAGTACCTGGGTAGCGAGATCGCCGACCTGTTCAGCGCCCCGGACCGGGGGGCCGGCTCGGTGGTGGCCGCGCTCTATCTGCGCGAGTTCACCGGGCCGTTGCGCGACCGCTGGGCACACTACGACATGTCCGCCCCGGCCTGGTCCGACGACGACCACGCCGAGCTGACCCGGGGCGCCACCGGCTGGGGGGTACGGACGCTGGTGCGCTGGCTGACCGCGCTCGACGCGGCCGCATGACGGCCGGCCGAGGGCCGGTGCCGTACCCCAGCGCGGCGCCGTACCTCAGGTCAGAGCTGTATTCCAGGTCAGCGCCGTACCGCCGCCAGCAGCCCGTCGCCGGCCGGCAGCAGCGCCGGCACCCACTCCTCGGCTTCCCGGATCGACTTGACCAGTTCGCGGATGGCGACCGTGTCGGGGTCGCGCGCCGCCGGGTCGCCGATCCGGCCACCGGCAAGCGCCCCGTGTACCGCCAGGATGCCGCCGGGGCGCAGCAGCCGCAGCGCCGCGTCGACGATCGCGCCGAACTCGGCGCTGTCACCGTCGACGAAGACCATGTCGTACACCGAGTCGGCCAGCCGGGGGAGCACGTCGAGCGCCCGGCCGGTGATGATCCGGGTCCGCGACGTCGGGTAGCCGGCCTCGACGAAGATCCGCCGGGCCATCCGCTGGTGCTCGTTCTCCACGTCAATCGTGGTCAGTACCCCGTCGGGGCGCATCCCGCGCAGCAGCCACACGCCGCTCACCCCGGTCCCGGTGCCGATCTCGACGACAGCGCGTGCGTTGCCGGCAGCGGCGAGCAGCCGCAGCGTCGCGCCGGCGTCCGGCGAGACCGGGCGCAGCCCGACCTCCTCGGCCAGGCTACGGGCGGTACGCAGCACCAGGTCCTCGGCGGCGTACCCGGTGACGAACTGGAGGGCCTGGGGCGCCGTCCAGGCAGGGGGTCGGGTGACCGGGTGGATGGCGCACCTCCAGCGGGGGGTCGGGCGGCGGTTGCCGGTACGAGCCTAGAGCGCCGCTGGTCGACCGGCTGGGCGGGCACCGGGGCACCCCGCTCTTCGGCGACCACTGAATGTTCTTCGATTATCCGTGCAATCCTGGACGCGGAGCGATGTCGCCGATCGGACCGGTGCCGTCGCGCTGGGGGATGGACTGGGAGGCAACCGTGACCGACGGCGGAAACTGGCGCCAGGCCGACGGGATCGCACCGCCGGGGCACCAGCCGCCGGTCGGCGGGTGGGCCGGGCCGTACGGCCCCGCACCGGCCCCGCCATACCCACCGGTGGCCGGTCCGCCGCCCTACCCGCCGTCGTACGGTCCTTCGGTACCGGTGCACCGACCATCGGCCGGTTCGCCGTCGTACGGCGCGTCGGCGCAGCCGTCGCCGTGGTGGTCGGACGCGCTGCGGGATCCCTGGCGTGATCCGTACGCGCCGGCCGCAGTGGTGGTCGACGTACCGCCGGGTGCTGCCGGCACCGGCGATGGTCCGGAACCGGTCGTCGAACCGGAGCCGGCGGTACGCCGTGGGTTCATGCCGTACGTGGTCGTCTCGGTGATCGCCGCGCTGCTCGCCGGAAGCCTCGGCGGTGCCCTGGGGTTCGCCTTTGCGGTCCGAGGCGGCGTGGCCGGGGCCGGGACCGTGCTCGGCGGCGCGCCGGCCGATCCGCCCGGGGCGGCGCAGCGGCCGGCCGACTCGCTGGCCGGGGTGGCCCAACGGGTCCTGCCGAGCGTGGTGACCGTGCAGGTGAGCGGGCCGGGCGGGCAGAGCGTCGGCTCCGGCTTCGTCGCCACCGCCGACGGCTATGTGATCACCAATGACCATGTGGTCGGGGTGGGGGCCGAGGAGGCGATGGTGCTGTTCAACGACGGCTCGACCGCGCGAGCCTCGATCGTCGGCCAGGAGCCGGAATCGGACGTGGCGGTGATCAAGGTCGACCGGACCGGGCTGACGCCGGTCGAGTTCGGCGACTCCGAGGCGATCGCGGTCGGCGATCCGGTGCTTGCCTTCGGCTCGCCGCTCGCGTTGACCAACACGGTCACCTCGGGGATCGTCAGCGCTCTCGACCGCACCATCCAGGCCGGTGAGCCCGGCGGCCAGGTGCGCTACTACGCGGCGATCCAGACCGATGCGGCGGTGAACCAGGGCAACTCGGGCGGCCCGCTGGTGGACGCCGCCGGCCGGGTGATCGGTGTCAACTCGGTGATCAAGTCGCTGGCCGCCGACGAGGAGACGGCCGGCAACATCGGTCTCGCCTTCGCCATCCCGATCAACCACGCGAAGCGGATCACCCAGGAGATCATCGACACCGGCACGGCCCGGCGGACGATCTTCGGTGCTCAGGTGACCGACGCCGCCCGTACCCCCGGTGCCGGTGTCCGGCTCAGTGAGGTGGTCGACGGCGGGCCGGCGGACGCCGCCGGCCTGCGGGCCGGGGACGTGGTGCTGCGGATCGACGGTCGGCCCCTGGACCAGGCGACCGACCTGATCGCGTTGGTGCGCAAGTACGCCCCCGGGTCGGTCGTGACGGTCGACTACCGCCGGGGCAGCGAGGCCAGGTCGGCCTCGGTGACCTTGGCCGCCGACGCCAAGTAACATCCGGTCGGCCCTCCCGGACCGGCTGGTGACGTGCGTACCCTTGCCTTCGACGGCGGCACAGGGAGGCCCGGAGCATGTTCGACAACCTGAACTGGTGGGAGATCGGTCTGCTCCTGCTGCTCGCTTTGTTGATCTTCGGTGACCGGTTGCCGCAGGTCATCTCCGACGGCCTGCGGATGCTGCGCAACCTGCGCAACATGGCCCGCAACGCGACCTCCGACCTCAGCCGTGAACTGGGCACCGACATCCAGCTCGAGGACCTGCACCCCAAGGCGTTCATCCGCAAACACCTGCTCAGCGAGGAGGACGAGGCCGCGCTGCGCAAGCCGTTGCAGGGCGTCTACGACGACCTGCGTTCCGACGTCAGCGGGGTCCGCGACGAGCTGCGTGAGGTCGCCGACGCGGCCGATCTGAAGTCCGCCGCGAAGCCGACGACGGTGACCGGTGGCGCCAGCAGGTCGGCTGTCCCGACCAGCCCGGCCGCCGATACCGGCCTGGCCGCCGGGACCAGCCCGGCCGCCGTCCCGCCCAAGCCGTTGGACGCCGACGCCACCTGACGGTTATCGGTTATTAGCCGGACGCCACCTGACGGGTCAGCCGGCGGACGGCCGCAGACCCAAGGGCTTGCCCAGCAGCGACTCGCGGCGGACCGCGAGCAGGTCGGCGACCGCGTCGAGGGCCCGGGCCGCCGGGGCCTGTGGATCGGCCAGCACGATCGGGGTGCCGCGGTCACCGGTCTCCCGCACCCGGGTGTCCAGCGGAATCTGGCCGAGCAGCGGCACCTGGGCACCGACGGTGCGGGTCAGCGACTCGGCGACAGTGCCGCCGCCGCCGCTGCCGAAAATCTCCATCCGCTCCCCGGTGGGCAGCTCCAGCCAGGACATGTTCTCCACCACCCCGACCAGCCGCTGGTGGGTCTGCAGAGCGATGGCACCGGCCCGTTCGGCCACCTCGGCGGCGGCAGCCTGCGGCGTGGTCACCACCAGGATCTCGGCGTTGGGCAGCAGCTGGGCCAGGGAGATCGCCACGTCCCCGGTGCCCGGCGGCAGGTCCAGCAGCAGTACGTCCAGGTCGCCCCAGTAAACGTCGGCGAGGAACTGCTGCAGCGCCCGGTGCAGCATCGGCCCACGCCAGACCACCGCCGCGTTGCCGGCGGTGAACATGCCGATCGAGATGACCTTCACGCCGTGCGACTGCGGCGGCATGATCATTTCCTCGACCCGGGTCGGCCGTCCTTCCGCACCGAGCATCCGGGGCACCGAATGTCCGTAGATGTCGGCGTCGATCACCCCGACCGACAGCCCGCGCGCGGCGAGCGCGGCCGCCAGGTTCACCGTCACGCTGGACTTGCCGACCCCACCCTTGCCGCTGGCCACCGCGTACACCCGGGTGCGGGACCCGGGCTGGGCGAACGGGATGACCGGTTCGGCGCCGGCGGAACCGCCGCGCAGCTGCTCCTGCAGCGACTTGCGCTGCTCCGGGCTCATCACACCGAAGTCGACGTCCACCCCGGTGACGCCGGGCACCCGGGTCACCGCCTCGGTGATGTCGGTGCGAAGTTTGTCCTTCAACGGGCAGCCGGCGACCGTCAGCAGCAGCTCGACCCGTACCCGGCCGGCGTCGTCGACCGTCGCGGAGCGCACCATGCCGAGCTCGGTGATGGGGCGGCGGATCTCCGGGTCGTTGACCGTGGCCAGGGCGGCGTTGATGGCATCGTTGACGGTGCTGGTCGGTGCGGACATGCTCGCCATGCTACGTCGCGTGTGCAGGTCACCGCCGCTCACTGTCCGGGCGGCCGCGGTCCCTTCGACGGCAGATTCGGTCGGCTGTCCGGCGGCTGAGGCCCCTCCACCGGGCGGCGGTCCAGCCGGTGCCGGCGGTACGCCTGCTCGTCGAGCTCCTCGGCCAGCCGGCTCAGCTCCGACCGCAGGAAGTCCCGGGTGGCCACCTCACCGACCGCCACCCGCAGCGACGCGATCTCCCGGGCAAGGTACTCGGTGTCCGCCTTCTGCATCGCCGCCCGCCGCCGGTCCTCATCCAGGGAGAGCCGGTCCCGGTCCGCCTGCCGGTTCTGCGCCAGCAGGATCAGCGGCGCCGCGTACGACGCCTGCACCGACAGCAACAGGGTCAGGAACGTGAAGGTGTACGGGTCGAAGCGCAGACTCACCGGGGCGAGGGTGTTCCAGGCGATCCAGCCGACCACCGCCACGGTCATGTAGACGAGGAACCGGGCGGTACCCATGAACCGGGCGATCGCCTCGGCCCACTGTCCGAACGCCTCCGGGTCGTAGCGGGGCAGCGAGATCCGTCCCGGTTCGCGGGGCTGGTCCAGCCGGCCGGTGCTCCGGCGCAGGTCAGCCATGCCCGTCCCCACCCTCCAGCGGTGTGTCCCGGTCCCGCCAGTCCGGCGGCAGCGAGTGGTCCAGCACGTCGTCCACGGTCACCGCGCCGACCAGCCGGTTCGCCGGGTCGACCACCGGCATCGCGACCAGGTCGTAGGTGGCCATCCGGCGGGTGATCTCCAACAGCGGAGTCTCCGGCTGCAACGGGTCGATACCGCTGTCCACCACTCCGCCGAGCAGCTCCGCCGGCGGCTCCCGCAGCAGCCGCTGGAAGTGCACCACACCCAGGTACTTACCGGTCGGGGTGGCCATCGGTGCCCGCGCCACGAAGACCTGTGCGGCGATCGCCGGCGGCAGCTGCGGCTCCCGGATCCGGGCCAGCGCCTCGGCGACCGTGGCGTCCGGGGTCAGGATGACCGGCTCGGAGGTCATCACGCTACCGGCGGTCCCCGCCTGGTACTGCAGCAGCTGGCGTACCGAGTCCGCTTCGTCCGGCTCCATCAGGTCCAGCAGCACGTCCTGCTCCGGCGGCGGCAACTCGGCCAACAGGTCGGCCGCGTCGTCCGGGTCCATCTCCTCCAGTACGTCGGCGGCGCGTTCCCGGTCCAGCGCGGTCAGGATCGACACCTGGTCGTGTTCGGGCAACTCCTCCAGTACGTCGGCGAGCCGTTCGTCGTCCAGCGCTGCGGCGATCTCCTGCCGCCGGCTGTCCGGCAGATCCTGCAGGGCGTTCGCCAGGTCCGCCGCGCGCATCTGGTCGAGTACGGAGAGCAGCCCGGCCGTGCCCTGGGTGTCCGGCAGCCCGATCAGCCCGCGCACCCGGTGCCAGTCGAGCTGGTGCAGGTGACCGCGTCGGGTCAGCCGCCCGGTGATCTCCCGGACCGCGACCCGGGTCAACGACCACTCGCCGACCCGGTTCGCCTCCATAGCGACGTCCACCACCGAACCGGGCTGGTCCTCCGGGTCGAAACGGACCCGCCGGTCCAGCAGGTCCTCCAGCACCAGCAACTCGTTCGGCCGCTTCTCGAACCGCCGCAGGTTCAGGGTGCCGGTGCTGAGCAGCACCGACTCCGGGTCGATCGCGGTGACCCGGCCCATCGGCAGGAAGATCCGCCGACGCATCGGCATCTCCGCCACCAGTCCGACCACCTGAGGTGGCCGGTTGGTGGTCCGCAGCCGTACCACCGCGTCCCGGACCCGCCCGACCTGGTCGCCGTTGGGGTCGAAGACGGCGAGCCCGGCAAGCCGGGCGACGTACACCCTGGTCGCCGTAGTCACGGCCACAGCGTACGGGCCGTAGGGTTTGTTTCATGTCCAGCCTCGGGTACGAGATCGTCGACGTCTTCACCGACCGGCCGTTCACCGGGAATCCGCTCGCCGTGGTGTTCGGTGCCGATGCGCTGGCCGTCGACCAGATGCAGTCGATCGCGCGGGAGTTCAACCTGTCCGAGACGGTGTTCGTCCTACCGCCCGGCACCCCGGACGCCAGCTACCGGGTGAGGATCTTCACACCGGAGAAGGAACTACCGTTCGCCGGGCATCCGAGCATCGGCGCGGCGGTCACCGCCGGCCGGCGAGGCCTGGTGAAAGCCGGGATGGTGACCCAGCAGTGCGGTGCCGGGTTGCTACCGGTCGAGCTGACCGAGCACGGGTACGCCACACTGCGCGGCGGCGAGCCGACTCTCGGGGCGCCGGTGGACCCGGCCCCGCTGCTGGCCGCGGTCGGCCTGACCGCGCAGGATCACACCGGTCCGGCACCCCGCCGGGCCGGCTGTGGTCTGGAGTTCGACTACCTGTGCGTACGTCCCGATGCTCTGGCCCGGGCCAGGCTGGACGCGGCGGCCGCGGCCCGGGGCGGCGTCGGGATGGTCAGCGTGCTGACCTGGACGATGGCCGGCTCCCCGGCGGGGGAACCGGAGCGGCCGACGGCGCACTGCCGGGTCTTCTGCCCGGGAGCCGGGGTGACCGAGGACCCGGCTACCGGGTCCGCCGCCCTCGGCCTCGGCGTCTGGGCAGTGGGCAGCGGTCTGCTGCCGCCCAACGGCCAGTCACGGTATCTCGTCCGGCAGGGTGCCGAGCTGGGCCGTCCATCGATGTTGGACTGTACGGTGACCGCGCTGGGCGGCCGGGCGCGGAGCGCCACCGTCGCCGGTCAGGTGGTGCCGATAGCCAGCGGGCAGATCGCCGTACCGCCGTTCGTCGGCTGACCGTCGACCCGGCGTGGGCCGCCCGGTTGTCCGGATCGCGGCCCGGCGTGGGCCTGGCGTGGGCCTGGCGTGGGCCTGGCGTGGGCCTGGCGGGCTTCAGCGTCGGCGGACCCGGTGCAGGCGGAACGGACGACGGGTCGGCCGGGTGACCGTGCTGGGGCGGGGCGGCGCGGCGAGCGATCCGTCCGGCAGTGACGCACCGGCCGCCACCGGCGGACCGGCCGGGGTCAGGCGGTACAGCTGGCACTCGTCGGCCCACCGCCGCACCAGGTCAGCCGGGCTGCCCGGGGCGTTCAGCCGTTTGGCGGCCACCTGGGCCGCGATCGACTCCCAGCCGGGGTCGGCCGGCTCGATCAGGGTCACCTCGGCGGGCCAGGACACGATCCGGCCGCCGTGATCGCCCCGCAGCGTCACCGTCGCCGGTACGCCGGCCGCCAGCCCGGCGGCGGACTGTTCGCCGGTACCGGTCACCACGTGCAGCGAGCCGTCCGCCGGCACGCACCACAGGGCGCGGGCGGGCGCGCCGTCGACCGAGACCCACGCGACCGCGGCCTTCTTGCCGGCTTCGTCGACCAGGGGGGTGGGCCCGCCGGTCTCTGCTGGGTCGGTCATGTCGACCATCCTGCCGTAGTCCCGGCGCGGTGTCGCGCCGCAGCCGGTCCGCAGATGACGCCTTGGCCTGTCGACGGTCTGTTGCCGGCCGGTCGACGCGGTCCCGGTGCACGGACCCGGTCGGTGGTCTGTGAGGATCAGATCCCGTGTCCTCCGGTGCCCACCCCTCCGGTCCGGGCGGCCGGGGTGAACTGCTCGCCACCGGTGCCACCGCGATCGCCGTACTCGCCGTGTCCACCTCGGCGCCGCTGATCGCCTTCGCCGCCGCGCCCGCCCTCGCCGTCGCCTTCTGGCGCAACGTGCTGGCCACCGGTGCGGTCGCGCCCTTCGTACTGGCCCGGCGTCGGCCCGAGCTGCGGCTGCTGGCCCAACCGGGCGGCCGTAGCCAGGCCGGCTGGAGCGCGTTGGCCGGTGTCGCGCTCGCCGCGCATTTCGGTACCTGGATGCCGAGCGCACAGCTCACCTCGGTGGCGACCGCCACCGCGCTGGTCGCTACCCAGCCGGTCTGGCAGGGCCTGATCGCCCTGGCTCAGGGCCGGCGACTGCCGCTGGTCACCTGGGGCGGGATCGGTCTCGCGGTGCTCGGCGCGGTGCTCGCCACCGGGGCCGACGTCGGGTTCGACGCGCAGGCGGTCCTCGGCGACCTGCTGGCCCTGGCCGGGGCGGTCTTCGCCGCCTGCTACACCGCGCTCGGCGAGCAGGCCAGGCAGACGATCAGCACCACCACGTACACCACGATCTGTTACGGGGTCTGCGCCGCCGTGCTGCTCGTGGTCTGCCTGGCCGGCGGGATCCAACTGACCGGGTTCCCCGGCTCGGCCTGGTTGGCGGTGCTCGGCCTGGTGGTCGGCGCCCAACTGCTCGGCCATTCGATGTTCAGCTACGCCCTGCACAAGATCCCCGCGACCACGGTTAGCGTGCTCATCCTGCTGGAGGTGCCCGGTGCCGCGCTGATCGCCTGGCTGTGGCTGGGCCAGGTGCCCCGTACCGCCGCGTTGCCCGGGCTCGGGCTGTTGCTGGTCGGTGTCGCGGTGGTCGTACTCGGCGGGACCCGCAGCCGCACGCCGCCGCCGCTGCCACCCGAGGCCGGTCCACCGGCCTGACCCGGACCTCGTCCGCGCACCACCCTGCCCGACGGACCGCTGCCCGACGGCGCGGCCGCCAAGCTCAGAAGCCGGCCGTGCTGCTGTTGAGCATGGTGATAATGAATCCGAAGTAGACCACCATGAACAGCGCCATCAGCACCCCGAAGCCGACCCCGCACCAGCCGATGATCACGCCGGCCTGGGCGAGCCCGTCGCCCTGCTGGCCGGTCCGGCGAATCTCCTCGCGGGACCGGCGCCCGAGGTAGACCGCGACCCCACCGAGCAGCGGACAGCTGAACAGGCTGACCAGCGACACGATGAACGACGCGAGTGCCATGCCGTTCGTTGGTTGCGGCGGGGCGTAGCCGTACGGGTACCCGCCGTACTGGGATCCGTCGGCCGGATAGCCCGGCGGCGGGTACTGGCCCGGCGGCGGGTACTGGCCCGGCGGCGGTAGCTCGCCGCGCGGCGGTTGCCCGTCGGCCCGTGCCGGCCCGGCACCGGTCTGCGGGGACTGCGGCGATGGCGGGCGGATCTGGCCGCCGGCGTCTGGCTCCTTCACCCGGATCTCCTTCTTTGGGCCCGGCTGCTGCTAGCCCTGGCTGATGCTGGCCGCGATCGCGACCGTGACGAGAACCGCCCCGGCCAGCCCGAGGCCAAACGCGATCCAGCCGGTGATCATCCCGGCCAGTGCCATCCCGTCGCCCTGCTCCGGACGACCCTGCTCGGCCGCGGTGCGGATCTGACGCCGGGCGGAGTGCCCGAGCAGCGCGCCGACGATGCCGATCAACCCGGGTACCAGGTAGCCGCACAGCCCGAGGACGCCGAGGACGCCGAGGACCAGCGCGGCGATCGCCCGGCCGTTCATCGGCATCGGGGCGGGCGGCGGATACAGGTAGCCCGGCGCGGCGTACCCGGCTGGCGGGTAGCCGGTCGCCGGATAGCCGGCCGGCGGCTGGCCGGGCACGCCGTACCCGGTTGGCTGCTGGTCGGTCGCCGGGTAGCCGGCCGGCGACTGGTGGCTCGGCCAGGACGGATCGCTCCAATTGCCCGGCTGCTGGGGTTGGCTCATCGGCGGTGGTCTCTCTGCGGGGCGGGTTCGCCCGATCAGAGTAGTCGGTACTGGCGAACCGCTCACGGGCAGCGTCGTTGCCCGCGACGGCACCAGCGGGCAGGATCAGCCCATGGTTTCTGACGTACGAGCCGTGGTCGGCAGCGCTGGACAGGACACCGGCCCACACCCGTCCCCGGTCGCCACCCTGCGCCCCGGACCGGACCAGCGGTCAACCGCCGTCCCGTCCAGTCCGGACCGGGACGGAACCGATTCGGACCGGACGGCTCCGGACCGTGCGGCCGGGCCGGCACCTGAGCTCGGCACGTTGCGTCTGGACGGCCGGGTCGCACTGGTGACCGGTGCCGGCAGCTCGGACGGGATCGGCTACGCCACGGCCAGAAGGCTCGGCGAGCTCGGTGCCCGGGTGGCGATCGTCTCCACCACCCGGCGGATCCACGAGCGGGCGGCGGAGCTCGGCGCGACCGGGTTCGTCGCGGACCTCACCGACGAGGCCGAGGTCGGCGCGTTGGCGGACGCAGTGTCCGAACAGTTGGGCGACGTGGAGGTGCTGGTCAACAACGCAGGACTGGCCAGTCGGGCCAGCCCGGAGGTGTTGCGGCCGGTGGCCCAGCTCACCTTCGAGGAGTGGCGGGCGGAGATCGACCGCAACCTCACCACCGCGTTCCTGTGCAGCCGGGCCTTCATCGGTGGGATGTCGGAGCGTGGCTGGGGTCGGATCGTCAACCTGGCAGCCACCGCCGGGCCGGTCAACGCGCTGCCCACCGAGGCGGGGTACGCGGCCGCGAAGGCCGGCGTGGTCGGGCTCACCCGGGCGCTGGCGATGGAGATGGTGGCCGACGGCGTGACCGTCAACGCGGTCGCACCGGGCACGATCTACACGGCCGCGTCGACGGTCACCGAGCTCAAGCAGGGCATGGGTACGCCGATCGGCCGTCCCGGCACCCCAGACGAGGTGGCCGCCGCCATCGCCTTCTTCTGCTCGCCGGCCGCCTCCTACATCACCGGCCAGATGCTCGTCGTCGACGGTGGCAACAGCGTCCGGGAGGCCGAGTACCGCTGATCGGGTCAGCCGGCCCGGGTGAGGCCACCGAGGGCCCGTTCGACGGCCGTACACCGGTCCTCGACGTAGTCGATGCCGGCCGCGGCGGCGATGTCGCGGGCGACCGGCGAGGCGATCCCGCTCTGCAGCCACACGGCGGGGGCGCCGATCCGCACCGCGGCACGCACCACCTCGACGGCCTCCGGTACCGGCCGGAAGACGTTGACCAGATCGACCGGTACGTCGAGGTCGGCGAGGCTCGGGTAGGTCGGCTGGCCGAAGATCTCGGCGACGTGCGGGTTGACCGGGATGACCCGCCAGCCGTACCGGATGAGCTGCGCCGGCACGCTGTGCGCCGACTTCGCCGGGTCGCGTGACGCGCCGACGACGGCGATGGTTTGCGCGTCGGCCAGGATCTGTTGCGGAGTCCTCACCCGTCGAGCCTAGTTCCCGGTGGCACCCCCCGCCTCGTCGAGCCGCCGGGCGGCGCCCGGCCCGGTGGGGGACAGGCCGTGCCGGCGGGCGGCCATCCGCACCCGGCCCACGACCTCCCGCTGGTACGCCTGCGGCAGGTAGGACCCGGAGCGGAACAGCGCCCGGTAACGCGGGACGAGATCGGGGCGGGTCCGGCCGAGCCAGGCGGCGTACCACTCGCGGGCGCCGGGGCGCAGATGCAGCGGCAGCGGGGTGACGCTGACCGCGCCGGCCCGGGCGATCGCGCCGACGGTGGCCTCGATCGACTCCGCGTCGTCGGTCAGCCCGGGCAGGATCGGTGCCATCAGCACCCCGACGTCGAAGCCGGCGTCGGCCAACGCGCGGACGGCGTCCAGCCGCCGGGCCGGGCTCGGCGCGCCGGGCTCGACCGCCCGCCACAGGGGCTCGTCGACGAACCCGACCGACATGGCCAGGCTCACCCGGGTGACCTGGGCGGCCCGGCGCAGCAGCGGCAGATCCCGCAGGATCAACGTGCCCTTGGTGAGGATGGAGAACGGATTGGCGGCGGCACTCAGCGCGTCGATGATCCCGGGCATCAGCCGGTAGCGTCCCTCGGCGCGTTGGTAGCAGTCGACGTTGGTGCCCATCGCGATCGGCCCGCCCGACCAGCTGGGCGCGGCCAGCTCCCGGCGGAGCAGTGCCGCGGCGTTGACCTTCACGACGATCTTCGTGTCGAAGTCGAGGCCGGCGTCGAGGTCCAGGTAGGTGTGGGTGTTGCGGGCGAAGCAGTACGTGCAGGCGTGGCCGCAGCCGCGGTACGGGTTGACGGTCCACTCGAACGGGACGCGGCCGGAGCCGCGTACCCGGTTGATGATCGACCGGGCGTGAATCTCATAGAAGGTCATCCCGGCGAAGCCGGGCGTGTCGAAGGTGCGCTGCACGGCCTCGGGCAGCGCCAGCGGCAGGGGCGGAGCCGCCGGCGCTGCCCCGGAAGGGACCTGCTGGTCGGGGGGAGCCGACAAGGTGTCCCAACGCATGGCCATCATTCGAACATATGTACGACGCCGGAGCAAGTCGGCGCGCCGGCCGGATCACACCCGTTCGCGCCGGCCGGATCACACCCGTCCGGGCGGTCAGATCACACCCGTCCGGGGCGGCCCGGCGCTGTCCCGGCGGACGAGCTCGGCGCCGATCTCCTCGATGAGCGGTGGGCGTGCTCCGCCCGGCGGCTGCAGCGCCAGCGTCATCGCCCGGGCGCCCATCTCGGCCAGCGGCAGCCGTACGGTGGTCAGCGCCGGCGTCACGTCCCGGGCGACCGGCATGTCGTCGAAGCCGACCACGCTGAACTGGTCGGGCACGACGATGCCGCGGGAGCGCAGCAACGCCAGCACGCCGATCGCCATCGAGTCGTTCAGCGCCGCGATCGCGGTCAACCCGGGCTCGGCGTCCAGCAGGCTGGCCGCGGTCGCGGCGCCACTGGCCCGGTCGAAGTCGGCGTACGCCACCCGCCGCGCCGGCAGCTTCTGGCCGTGTTCGCGGGCGGCCCGACGCAGCCCGGCGAGCCGGTCGGTGGTAGTGGTCAGTACCTTCGGCCCGGCGACGACCCCGAAGTCGGTGTGCCCGAGGGAGTAGAGCTCGGCGCCGAGCAGGTAGCCGCCCATCTCGTTGTCCGGCACCACGGCGTCGCCGGCGTGCTCGTGCCGACCGATCACCGCCACCCGTCCGCCGGTGCGCTCGTACACCCGCAGCTTGCCGGCGAGCGTCGCGGTGAACGCCTCGTCGTGGTAGCCGGATCCGGCGAGGACGATCGCCGCCACCTGATGGGCGCGGAGCAGCTCGAGGTACTGCAGCTCCCTGTCCGGATCCCGGTAGCTGTTGCAGATGATCACCAGCCGGCCGTGTTCGGTCGCCACCCGCTGCAGGCCGCGGGTGATCTCCGCGAAGTACGGGTCGGACACGTCGTGCACGATGACGCCGATCGCGCTGCGGTGCGACCGGGCCAGCGACTGCGCGTGGGCGTTCGGGACGTACTGCAGCTCCTCGACCGCGGCCAGCACCCGTTCGCGCAGCGCTTCGGTGACCGGTTTGCTGCTGCCGTTGATGATCCGCGAGGCGGTGGCCGGGGACACGCCGGCGCGTTTCGCGACATCGGCCAGTGTGGCCACGACCCGCTCCTTTCCCGGGCTCCCGCAGCGGAGTGGGAGCCGGCCAGGCCGGATGCTCGCGGCATTGCGCGCGGTCCGGAATGCTTGCGGTGAGGATAGCGTGACTGGCCGGTGGCGAGCCGGGAAAGCCCTTGCCGAACGCTGCGGAGAGGCAGTAGCGTACGCTGGAAAGCGCTTACCTCGCTCGGTCCGCACTACCTCGCTGACCTGCGCCAGACACCCACCGCGCTCCCGCCAGCACAACTTCTCGCCAGCACAGATCGCTAGCACAGATTGCTAGGACAGATTCCCGCCACCACCACTTCGAAGGAGGCGAGGCATGGCCCGCACCACCATCGGGATCATCCTCAACGGCGTCACCGGTCGGATGGGATACCGGCAGCACCTGGTCCGGTCCCTGCTCGCCATCCGGGACCAGGGTGGACTGTCGCTGGCCGACGGCACCCGGCTGTGGCCGGAACCAGTACTGGTCGGGCGGAACGAGAACAAGCTGCGCGAACTCGCCGACCGGCACGGCCTCACCGAGTGGACCACCGATCTCGCCGCCGCGCTGGCCCGCCCCGACCTGCAGATCTACTTCGACGCGCAGGTCACCGCGCAGCGGGAGAAGGCGCTGCGGCTGGCGATCGAGGCCGGCAAGCACATCTACACCGAGAAGCCCACCGCCGATGATCTGGCTGGTGCGGTCGACCTGGCCCGGCTGGCCGACGCGGCCGGGATCAAGCACGGCGTCGTGCAGGACAAGCTGTTCCTGCCCGGCCTGCGCAAGCTCGATCGGCTGGTCAAGGGCGGCTTTTTCGGCCGAATCCTGTCGGTACGCGGTGAATTCGGGTACTGGGTGTTCGAGGGGGACTGGCAGTCCGCGCAGCGGCCGTCGTGGAACTACCGGGCGGCGGACGGCGGCGGGATCACCGTGGACATGTTCCCGCACTGGCACTACGTGCTGGAGCAGATCTTCGGCCGGGTGACCTCGGTGACCGCGCAGGTGGCCACCCACGTCGACCGCCGCTGGGACGAGTCAGGCGAGCCGTACGACGCCACGGCGGACGACGCCGCGTACGGCATCTTCGAGATCGACCGGCCGGGGCCCGACGGCGGCCGGATCATCGCCCAGATCAACTCGTCCTGGGCGGTCCGGGTGTACCGCGACGAACTGGTGGAGTTCCAGGTGGACGGCACCGAGGGCAGCGCGGTCGCCGGGCTGCGCAACTGCCGGGTCCAGCACCGCTCGACCACGCCGAAACCAGTGTGGAACCCGGACCTGCCGGTCACCGAGGAGTTCCGTGCGCAGTGGCAGACGGTGCCCGACAACGAGGAGTTCGACAACGGGTTCAAGGCGCAGTGGGAGCTTTTCCTGCGGCATGTCGTCGAGGACGCCCCGTACGGCTGGGACCTGTGGGCCGGCGCGCGCGGGGTGCAGCTCGCCGAGCTGGGCCTGCGGTCGGCGCGTGAGGGCCGGCGGATCGAGGTGCCGGAGCTGACCGGTGAGTGACCCGTTCGCCGGGATCGAGGTACCGGCGGCCGGTGTCGGGCCGGCGCCGCCCCGGTTCGCGCTCAACGCGGCGACCACCCGACGCTGGCCGATGCCGGAGCTGGTCGCCGGCTGCGTCGCCGCCGGGGTCCGCGGGGTCGGCCTGTGGCGCGAGGAGACCGCCGCGTACGGACTGCGCCGGACCGCCGAACTGTGCCGAGGTGCCGGTCTGCCGGTCACCTCGCTGTGCCGGGGCGGCTTCTTCAGCGCGGACGACTGGTACGACGACAACCGGCGCGCCATCGACGAGGCCGCCGAACTCGGTGCCCCGGTCCTGGTGCTGGTCTCGGGCGGCCAGGACGACCGAGATCTGGACGGTGCCCGGGCCCGGGTCGGTGACGCGGTGGGCCGGCTGGTTCCGTACGCGTTGCAGGCCGGGGTGACCCTGGCGATCGAGCCGTTGCATCCGATGTTCTGCGCCGACCGGTGCGTGGTGTCGACGCTCGGCCAGGCGCTGGATCTCGCTGAGCCGTACCCGGCGGAGGCGGTCGGCGTGGTGGTCGACACCTACCACGTGTGGTGGGACGACCAGGTGTGGGCGCAGATCGAGCGGGCCGGCCGGGCCGGTCGGATCGCCTGCTTCCAACTCGCCGACTGGATCACTCCGCTGCCGGCGGGGGTCCTGCTGGGACGCGGTCTGCCGGGCTCCGGCTGCATCGACCTCGGCAGGTTCGCCACGGCGGTGGACGCGGCCGGCTACACCGGGCCGGTCGAGGTCGAGGTGTTCCACGAGCTGGTGTGGCAGCGACCGGGAGCCCAGGTGCTGGCGGCCACGGTCGCGGGCTACCGGTCAGCGGTCGGCGACCGGTAGCCCGCCCTGGCCGTGCCCGGTCAGTGGTTGTGCGATGCCAGCTGCTTGCGAACGTCGTCCATGTCGAGCGCCCTGACCTGCTCGATCAGCGACTCCAATGCGGACTCCGGGAGCGCGCCGGGCTGCGCGAAGACGACGACGCCGTCGCGGATGGCCATGATCGTCGGGATCGACCGGATGTCGAACTTGGCGGCGAGCGCCTGCTGTGCCTCGGTGTCCACCTTGCCGAAGGTGATGTCGGTGTGCTTGTCGGATGAGCGCTCGTAGACGGGAGCGAACCGTACGCAGGGTCCGCACCAACTCGCCCAGAAATCCACCAGGACGATGCCGTCGCCGGAGGTTACCTCGTCGAAGTTCTCGGCGGTTAGCTCAGCGGTTGCCATCGATGTCTCCGATCGCCAGATGTGGGGCCGTGATTCCCCGGTCTACCGTGGGAAACCGCTCTGCGTGCTACAGCATTCCCGATCGATACCTCGCGAAACGCGCCAGCTAGCGGTCACTCATCGTGATGGGAGCGTTTCCAGTCGTTTTCGCAGGTGGTGCGCGGTTTCGTCGAAAAGTAGCGGGGTGACTAGGATAAACGCCGCCGCTGGTGGATCGGTTGGATCTCCAATTCAACTACGTAGCGTAATGTAACAAAACGATAACTGTGACTTCCGTCTCCGCTCCTACCCTTCCCGAGCCGGGGTGGGTCCGGCAGAATCTCTAGGCATCAGAGCGTGGACGGCGGGTGCCGGGGAGGGCCCCGCCGTTCATTGCGTCCAGGCCCGGAAACGAGCCCGTCCAGTAGGCGCGCGGATGCGCGGCCGGCAGCCCGACGGCGCCCCTGGGCCGTGATGTCCCGCATCCTGGCACCGGCGACCGGTCCGTAGGCTCTGCAGAGCGTGGAACAGTGGCAGAGCGCAGCGCGGTCGGGTCCGCCGGTCGGCGACGGAGTGAGTGCCGACGTCCGGACCGACGTGGCGCAGATCGGCGTCGGCCCGTGGCCCGGTGACTGGCCCTCGGACCCGCGATACGACCCCGAACTGCTCGCCGCCGGGGACCGCCGCAACGTCGTCGACCGTTACCGGTACTGGCGCCGCGAGTCGATCGTCGCCGACCTCGACCAGCGCCGGCACTCGTTTCACGTGGCGATCGAGAACTGGCAGCACGACCTGAACATCGGCACGGTGGTCCGCAACGCGAACGCCTTTCTCGCCGCCGAGGTGCACATCGTCGGGCGGCGTCGGTGGAACCGCCGGGGTGCCATGGTCACCGACCGGTACCAGCACGTCCGCCACCACGCCGATATCGCCGGCCTGCTGGCCTGGGCAGGTCGGCTCCAACTGCCGGTCGTCGGGATCGACAACCTGGCCGGTTCCCGGCCGATCGAGACGGTACGGTTGCCGCGCCGCTGTGTCCTGCTGTTCGGACAGGAGGGCCCCGGTCTGTCCGACGACGCCCGGGCCGGCTGTGAGCTGCTGTTCTCGATCGCCCAGTACGGTTCCACCCGGTCGATCAACGCCGGAGTGGCGAGCGGCATCGCGATGCACGCGTGGATCCAGGCGCACGCCGGGCCGCCGCCGGACCCCGCCGAGACACCGGCGGCGACCGGGCGGTGGCCGCGTCGACCGGGCTGAGGCGGCGTGGACCGGCCGGTAGTGGCGAACGTCCTGGCCAGGTGGGGCGTGCCGACCCGCGACAGAGGGAAAGAACGACCGAAAAAGCCGGTTCGCTTGACGGGGGAGCGGCACGGCGAGCAACGTGGGTGGCGTGGGTGTGATGGTGAGCTGTCCTCGTTGCGGAGGCCCGGTGCGGCCGCCCGACCTGATGCACACCGAGTCCCGCTGTGACGATTGCGGGCCGGTGCCCCCGCTGCACGTCGCCGAGCACATCGGGGCTGAGATCGTCGCGAGTGTGGCGCACCGGCTGCTGGCCACCGCCGGGCCGGGCCGGGCCGCGCCGGTGCCACTGTGGGCGATCTGGCCGCTGCTGCCGGGCTGGACGTTGACCGGTGTCGGCTGGGTCGGCGACGACCGGGAGGCGGTCCGGGCGACGGTCACCGCGTTCAGTGGCCCCGCTCCGGTTTCCGGCGGGCCGGCCGATCTGGTGCTGGTGGCCGAGGAGCCCGGGGTGGGTCTGGGCACCAGGTTCGCCGGACTGCCCGGCCCGGATCCCGGGCAGCTACTGACCGGGGTGCTCGGTGACCAGCAGACCCCCGCTGGCGGTCCGGGCGGCGGCGGTCCGGACGGCGGCGGTCCGCACGCCAAGTTGCGGGCTGGCGGACATCCGACTCCCTTGTGGTCGATCCCGGCCGAGCCGGACCGCTGTGCCTACGTCGGCGAGGCGCGCGGCCTGTGGCTGTACGCAGTGGCCTGGCCGGCGAACGCCGGCTACCTGCTGGCCGAGGAGATCGTCCTGCACGACCTGTCCGAGGAGGTGCCGACCGGGATCGTGTACGGTGCGCCGTCGCCGTACCTGCACGGGAAAGCGTGAACACCTTTTCCCACGATCAACTACACCACCGCGGGACGATGGGCTGATATTCTAGTAACGCCGGGACGAGCGTCGCGGCGCGCCACACGGAGGGGGATGGCCCGCAATGGTCAAGAAGGTCCTCACCTGGGGCGGAATCGCGTTCCTGATTTTCTTCGTCGCGTTCCGGCCCGACTCGGCGGCCGACGTGTTCAAGTCGGTGGGCGGCGGCATCGTCGACATTGCGCAGGGGTTCGGCGACTTCTTCACCAGCCTCGTGGCCTAGTCGTCCATGGGCAACCCCTCCGAGCCCCCCGACGCTGACGACGAGGCCGCACGCCGGCGCCGTCAACGCGACACCGAGCCGATTCCGCAGATCCGTCCGGAGGACGGCCCCCACTTCGGTGCGGGGCCGTCCTACGGGGACGGTCCGGCGTACTCGGATGGCCCCGCGTACGCCAGCAGCGCCGGCTACGGCGGCCGGTCCGGCGGCGGCACCCGCCAGGTGCCCGACGAGCCGATCATCAGCTACTCGCCGCCGGACATCTCCGCCGACGAGCTCGCCGGCCTCCAGGTCGACGCTTCCGGTATGCCGGTGCAGCCACGCCGGGTGCTGCCCCTCGAGGACGAGCCCACCTCGCTGGTCGCGCGGTATCTCTTCCCCACCGAACGCTACCGGGGCGAGTGGAAACGGCACTGGATCCACCTGTCCACCCCACTGCTGATCGGGGTGGTCGCGACCTTCGTCCTCGGCTACCTCTCCGGCTTCCTCGCCGGTCAGGACGTCGGCGGCCTGACCACGGTGGCGGTGCTGCTCTGGCTCGGTGTGCTCGGCTGGGTCGGCTGGAAGATCGCGGACTGGTGGTTCGACCGCTTCATCCTGACCAACAAGCGGGTGATGGTGGTCAACGGCATCGTCACCCGTAACGTGGCGATGATGCCGCTGCTGCGGGTGACCGACATGAAGTACGAGCAGTCACCGCTCGGCCGCTTCCTCAACTACGGCACGTTCATTCTCGAATCGGCCGGCCAGGAGCAGGCGCTGCGCGAGGTCAAGCACCTGCCGAACCCGAACGAGCTCTACCTCCGGGTGGTCGAGGAGATGTACGAACCGCAGGCTGTCGAGGCACGGTTGAGCAAGGACGAAGCCGCCGCCAAAGCGGAAGACGGAGCGTGACGGCGTCGCGGTTGTGTCCTTCCGCCCGGCCCCACCACCGGTCGGTCCGACCCCGACGGTGTCCCGTCCGGCGTACCGTGTCCGGTGACGGGGGAGGTAGCCGATGACGCCCAGCAACTCCGTGGAGGAGGACTTCCGCGAGTTCGTCGCATCCCGGTCCGGGGCGCTGCTGCGTACCGCCTATCTGCTCGCCGGTGACTGGGCCACCGCAGAGGACCTGCTGCAGACCGCGCTGACCAAGACGTACCTGGCCTGGAAACGGCTCGGCCAGATCGAGGCAGTGGAGCCGTACGCCCGACGGGTGCTGGTCAACACCGCGACCAGCTGGTGGCGTCGGCGCTGGCACGGTGAACGTCCTACGGAGACGTTGCCGGAACGGGCCGGCCCGGATCTCATCCAACAGCAGCTGGACCGGGACGTGCTCTGGCGCCATGTCAAGGCGTTGCCCGCCCGACAACGTGCGGTGCTGGTGCTGCGCTACTACGAAGACCTCTCCGAGGCCCAGACCGCGGCTCTGTTGAACATCTCGCCGGGCACGGTGAAGAGTCAGACCTCCCGGGCGCTCGGCACGCTGCGCAAACGGCTCGCCGCCGAGGAGCCACAGCTTGTTCCGGCCACAGTCGCCCCGGCCGTCGCCGCATCCCGCTCGGCCCGGCCCGCCGTGGCGGTGCCGACCACCGCACGTCCGCTGCCGGCACCGACCCAGGCGGCACCGGTGCGATCCACCAGAGTAGTGGTGTAGCGAACCGGTGACTTCCTTCTCCAGGCCGCCCAGCGACGGTTGCTTCAGGCCGCGCGGCGACGGTTTCTCCGGGCCGCCAGGCGACAACCTTCCACCGACACGGCGGCGTCCATCTGTCGTGGCGACCGACGACCTTGAGCGAGCGCTGCGGCAGTGTCTGAGCGACCAGGCCGTCGACCCGCCTACGGTCGCCGATCTCGCCGACCGTGCGATGCGCCGGGCCCGCCGGACTCGTCGGGCCCGCAACGGAGCTGCTGCGGCGTTCTGTCTCTGCCTGTTCGCCACTGCCAGCGTCGCCGGTGGCCATCTGCTGCTCGTTGACAGCTCGGAACCGCCGGCCCTTGCTGAACCGCTGATGGTGACCGGCGGGGACGTCGCAGCGAGCACCCCGGCCGCTCCGGCTGCCCCGCTGCCGTTCAGTGAGGACCTGCGCAGTCAACCGCTGGCCGCCACCCAGGCACCCCCGGTCGACCTCGTGGTGGCCGGTGAACTGCACACCGTTGACGGCCAACGGATGGACCTCGCTCAGGTCGGTGGCGTCGCCCAGGCCAGCCGGTTGACCGACGGTTGGCTCGTCGTTACCGAGACATCGGCCGCCGGTGCGGCCGGAGTGTGGTTCGTGGCGCCCGACACCACCCCGCAAGTGGTGCTGACCGGTGTCGACGCGGTCGCGGTCGATCCGGTCGGGACCCGGATCGCCTGGCTGCACGGCGCCGAGCTGGCGGTGGCTTCAGTAGTGCACGGCGAGCTGGCCGGCACCAGACGCGGTCGAGCACCGGAGCAGAGCCGGCCGGTCGGCTTCGCCGGCGACGCCGTACTGCTGGAACGCGACGCAGGCGGCGAGCGGCGCCGCGGCTACGGCGTCTGGCGGCCCGGCCAGGGTGAGTCCCGGACCAGCTGGAGTGAGACCGCCAGCGTCGTGTACGGCGTGTTGCCGGACGGGCAGACCGTCGTCGCCCAGGTGCACGACGCGTCCGGCGGTCCCTGCCTGGCCCTGCTGGACGTCGAACAGGACCTCACCGTGGTGAAGACCGCCTGCACGGTGCCGTTGACCGGCGACGGCCGGGGAGCGGTCTCCGCGGACGGCAGGTGGCTGGTGGCCAACGGGGTCGCGGACGCGCGGGTGGCCAGCGAGCCCGA
This sequence comes from Solwaraspora sp. WMMB762, assembly GCF_049179115.1. Lineage (NCBI taxonomy): Bacteria > Bacillati > Actinomycetota > Actinomycetes > Micromonosporales > Micromonosporaceae > Solwaraspora > Solwaraspora sp. WMMB762. The sequence continues at coordinate 3,491,843 of NZ_JBMHMD010000001.1, read as the reverse complement.
GCTGGCCCTGCTCGTGGACCTGAACCAGGTCTTCGACGACCAGATCGGCGCGGTGCGGGAAGCCGGGCAGCGGCTTGCCGGCAGCACCGTCTGGGTGGATCATGACAGCGTGGTGCACGCTGCCGGCGCCGACCAACTGGTCCAGATCAACGTGGACCGGATCAGCGCCGGCCAGGGTGGTGCGGTGGAGCACATCGCCGTACCGACCTCGGCCGCCATCGACGCAGAACCGGTGCTGGTCGCCGGTGCCCCGGACCGCAGATGACCGTCGACAGCCGGATCGACCTGCACACCCATTCCACCGCCAGCGACGGCACGGTCGACCCGGCGGACCTGGTCCGGCAGGCCGCCGCCGCAGGTCTCGCGGTGCTGGCGCTCACCGACCACGACACCACCGCCGGCTGGGCACCGGCGGCTGCGGCCCGCCCGGCCGGGCTCACCCTGATCCGCGGCGCCGAGATCTCCTGCCGGTGGTACGGGACCGAGCCGTCCATCCCGCTGCACCTGCTCGGCTACCTGTTCGATCCGACCTACGCCCCGTTGACCGCCGAGCTGGACCGGATCCGGGCAGCCCGGACGGTACGCGGCGAGCGCATCGTCGATCAGCTGCGCGCCGACGGCTTCGACATCAGCTGGGACGCGGTGCTCGGCTACGCCGCTGGCGGCTCCGTCGGCCGGCCGCACATCGCCCAGGCCCTGATCCGGGCCGGCCTGGTCGCCGACACCGACGAGGCGTTCCGGCCGGAATGGCTCGGCCAGCGTTACCGGCTGCCCAAGGACGACCTCGACGTCTTCACCGCCGTCCGGCTGGTCCACGAGGCAGGCGGGGTCACGGTCTTCGCCCACCCGGCCGCGACCAAGCGAGGACGGACCGTGCCGGACAGCATGATCGCCGACCTGGCTGCGGCCGGGCTGACCGGCCTGGAGGCCGACCACGCCGATCACCGGCCGGACCAGCGGGCACACGTACGCCGGCTCGCCGATGAGCTCGGGCTGGTCGCGACTGGTTCCTCCGACTACCACGGCAGCCACAAGACGGTCCGGCTGGGCGAGTACACCACCGCCCCGGCAGCGTACGAACGGCTGGTCGCGGCGGCACACGGCGTACCACCGATCTGATCTGACCCTGACCAGGACACCCGGTCCGGACCGGTCCGGACCGGCGATCCGTCGGTCACTAGGTTGACCTGGTGGACTTCAAGCTGTTCGGCGAGGTCTTCGTGACCCTGCTGGTGATCACCGATCCGCCCGGCATGGTGCCGATCTTCCTCGCACTCACCGGAGCGTTGCCGGTCCGGGAACGCCGTCGGGCCGCCTGGCAAGCGGTGGCGCTGGCCCTCGGCGTGATCGTGGTCTTCGCGGTCGCCGGGCAGACGCTGCTCGCCTACCTGCACATCGAGTTGCCGGCGCTGCAGGCCGCCGGCGGGCTGCTGCTCATCCTGGTGGCGCTGGAACTGCTCACCGGCAAGGCCGACGACCCGGGCCAGCAGTCGACGTCCAACATCGCGTTGGTCCCGCTGGGCACCCCACTGCTGGCTGGTCCGGGCGCGATCGTGGCGACCATGCTGTTCGTGCAGCGTGCCGAGACCGCCGCCGACTATCTGGCGATCGCGCTCGGCATCGTCGCGGTGATGGTGGTGGTCTGGCTGACGTTGCGGTTCTCCGGCGGCATCGTCAAGGTGCTCCGGCCGGGCGGCATCGAGGTGCTGACCCGGATCGCCGGCCTGCTGCTCGCCGCGATCGCCGTCCAGCTGATCGCCGACGCCGTCGCCGCGTTCGTCCGTTCCTATGTGGCCGCCGGCTGACCGTCGGCGGGCCCGTGGCAGGATCGGGGACGTGTCCCGACCTTCCTCCCCGTCGGGCCGGCGGCCCTCCGGCGCCGCCCGTCCGGCCAAGGGCGCCCGTCCCGCCCAGGCCGAGCAGCTCGGTTTCGACGGCATGCCCGAGCGGCTCTTCGTCTGTACGCCGAGCAAGCTGGCCGCGTACGCGGACTGCCCCCGTCGTTACCGCTACAGCTACGTCGACCGGCCGGCACCGCCCAAGGGCCCGCCGTGGGCGCACAACTCGCTCGGCGCCAGCGTGCACACGGCGTTGCGGGCCTGGTTCGCCCGCCCGGTGGAGCAGCGTCGGCCGGAGGCGGCAGCGGCCCTGCTCAAGACCACCTGGGTGCGCGACGGCTACCGCGACGAGGAGCAGGAACGCGCCGCGTACCGGCAGGCTCTGCAGTGGCTGGAGGCGTACCTGGACCAGCTCGACCCGACCGTCGAGCCACTCGGCGTCGAACGGGTGGTGGCGGCGAAGACGTCGGTGCTGGCCTTCAACGGTCGGGCCGACCGGATCGACGCCCGGACCGGCCCGGACGGTCCGGAGGCGGTGATCGTCGACTACAAGACCGGACGGGCGGGGCTGACGTCCGACGACGCGCGTGGCTCGCAGGCGCTCGCGCTCTACGCGTACGCCGCGCAGCGGGTCTTCCGCCGGCCCTGCCGGCGGGTGGAGCTGCACCATCTGCCGACCGGTACGGTGAGCTCCTTCGAACACAGCAGCGAGTCGCTGGACCGGCAGGTCACCCGGGCGGAGGCGACGGCCCGGGACATCACCGGTGCGGAGCGGGCCGTCGCCGACGGCGCAGACCCGGACGAGGCGTTTCCGGCGTCGCCGGGCACGCTCTGCGGCTGGTGCGACTACCGGCGGGTGTGCCCGGCCAGCGACGGCTACCCGGAACAGCAGCAGTGGGCCGCCGTCGAGCGGCTGCTCACGGCGCCACCGCAGCCGCGTACGCCGCAGGAGTGACCGGGGCGGCGGCCCGTTCTGCCCGGTCGCGTGCGGCGGCCCGTTCTGCCCGGTCGCGTGCGGCGGCGCGGATCGGTCCCTCCACCAGGTTGCGCGGCACCGTCCGCAACGCCAACCGCAGGCCCCGGGCGGCGACCGCCGCGCAGAGGTCGGTGGTCGGCAGGCCAAGGCCGCCGTACATGCGCCGGGCCCAGGCCGGCAGCAGGCCGATCGCGGTGGCCGCTACACCCAGGTACGCCAGCCGGGGCGGGCCGAAACCCAACCCGAGCCGCCACGGCAGACTGAGCTGACCGGGTACCGGCGGGGCGGTGAGGAACAGCGCGGTGTCGGCCGCCTCGCGGGTCATCCGCAGGTCCGGTCGGACCGCTCGGTAGTACGCGTCGACATCGGCCGCGCTGCCGGGGACGCTGTCCGGGTCGAGACCGACCAGTGCCGCGCTGCGCCGTTGCTCGGCGTAGTAGCGGTCCACCTCGGCCGGGGTCAGCCGCAGGCCGGCGCGGGTGGCGGTGTCCAGGAACGACTCGACCTCGGCGACGTGGACCCAGCGCAGCAGGTCGGGTTCGTCGACGCGGAACTCGGTGCCGGTGGACGGGTCGGTGGCCCGCAGCCGGGCGTGCAGCCGGCGGATCCGGGCGGCGGCGGCGTCCGCCTCGGCGGTGGTGCCCCAGACCGTGGTCGCGACATAGGTGGACGTGCGCACCAGCCGGCCGAACGGGTCACTTCGGTAGCTCGAGTTCTGCACCACCCCGGCGATCGCCCTCGGGTGCAGCGCCTGCAGGTACAGGCTGCGTAGCCCGGCGACGACGAGAATCGGCTCGTCGTGCACCCGCCAGGTGACCGATCCGGGCCCGAACAGCCCGAGGTCGTCGTCGGCAGTCACCGGGCCGCCCCCGCCTGACAGTCGGGACACAACCCCCAGAAGGTGACTTCCGCCTCGTCGATCACGAATCCGTGGTCGGCGGTCGGCTCCAGGCATGGCGCGGCGCCGACCGCGCAGTCGACGTCCCCGACCACGCCGCACTCGCGGCAGACCACGTGATGGTGGTTGTCCCCAGTGCGTCGCTCGTAGCGGGCCGCGCCACCGGCCGGCTCGATTCGCCGGGCCAGACCGGCTTCGGCGAAGACGTTCAGCACGTCGTAGACCGCCTGGGTGGAGACCGAGTCGATGCGGCTGCGCACCTGGCGGGCGATGTCCTCCACGCCGAGATGCCCGCCTTGGGCGAGCACGTCGAGGACGGCGAGCCGTGGCCGGGTGACCCGCAGACCCCGGCTGCGCAACTCCTCCTCGGCCGGCATCTGTCCATCGAAACACGCAGGTGGGCGCGGTACAAGATAGAACCATGGGCATCGTGGCGGTGGCCACAGCGGGTTCGGGTGGTTGCCGCGCGGTGCGCCTGTGCCAGGTCCGCCGGTCGGAACACCAGCCGGGAGCAGACGGTCAGAACACCAGCCGGGAGCAGAGCAGACAAGTCAGGATGATCATGACAGCGGCAGCGATCATGCCGACGCCGTAGGTGACCGTACGGGCGTTGCGCTCCGCACCGTCGAGCGCCGCCAGGTCCTGCGGCGGCAGCGTGCCGGGCGGAGCCGGATTGACCACCACCGGCGGACGCCAGCCGGGCGGCGGTGGACTGCCGACCGGTGGCCCGCTGTAGCCGACTGGCCCGGCACCGGCCGACCTGCCCGGTCCACCGCCGGGGGCGTCCGGGTCCGGGCGCCGCCAGTACGCGTCGTCGCCCGCGCCGTCATCTGTGGTCACGACAGACGACGCTATCAATTCACCGGCCCGCTCCGACGGCTCGGCCAGCGCGGTGCCGGGCTCCGACGGCTCACCGGCCGGGGCGGTAACCTGGTGGGGTGCGAACAACGGATGAGCGGTGACCGGCCTCACCGTGCCGGACGGCCGTGGTGACGACGATCGTCTCGTCGACCTGAGCGACGACGACGCGCCGCTGCTGCCCGAGCAGACCAGCGACGACACCGACCTGGGCTGGGGCGAGCGGACCACCAGCTCGGACGACGCCTGGCTGTTGGCCGAGCGTCCACCGCACTGGAGCTGACGAGTCGGTCTGCCCGCCGTCGGTCCGGGTCAGCTGTTCGTCGACCCCGCTGCGGCAGGTGCCTTGGCCGAGCCGCCGGACGTCGAGGTACCGCCGGAACTGTTCGACGAGCTGCCACCGCTGTCGGACTTGCTGCCGCTGTCGGTCTTGCCGCCGGAGGACGCCGCGGCGTCCTTCTTCTCCGCGGGCTTGTCCGACGACGGCGCCGAGGAACCGTTGGTCGAGCCGCCGCCCTGGCCGCTGCGCGAGTCGGTCCGGTAGAAGCCGGAGCCCTTGAAGACGATGCCCACCGAGTTGAACACCTTGCGAAGTCGCCCGGTGCACGACGGGCAGTCGCGCAGTGGTTCGTCGGTGAACGACTGCACCGCCTCGAGCTGGTGTCCGCACGCGGTGCAGGCGTACTGGTACGTAGGCACGGTCTCCTCCGACACTGGCTAGGCCATCTGGCACTCAACCCATTCGAGTGCCAATGATCCGCCATCGGACCCCACTACGTCCAGCGGGAAGCGGCAGAGCTCACCGTGCGGGAGTGAACCAGCGCACCTCCGACGGTGTGATCACCGCTGACACCGGTCGGTCGTGCGGCTCGGCCGGGACCTGCGGCAGCAACTCGCCGTCGTGCAGCAGGGCGACCACCGGTACGCCACCGGGCACCCGGGCGAGCGCCCGGTCGTAGGAGCCGCCACCACGACCCAGCCGTACGCCACGGTGGTCGACGGCGAGGGCCGGCACCACGACGAGCTCGACGTCGGCCACCGCCGCGCGGCCCAGCCGGGGACCGGCCGGTTGCCGCAGTCCAACGGTGCCTGTCCGGTCGGAGGTGCCTGTCCGGCCGGACGCGCCGGCCTGGCCGGATGTGCCGTCCTGGCCCGACGTACCGGTCGGATCCGGCCCGTCGAACCGGGCCCAGTCGAGGTCCCGGTCGGGCAGCAGGACCGGCAGCAGCACCCGGTCTGGTCCGCCGACCGCCTCGGCGAGCAGGCCGGCGAGCCCTGGACCACCAGGTTCGCTGCCGATCGGCAGGTACCCGGCGACCTGCGCCGGCCGGACCAGATCGATCAGCTGACGTACGGTGGCCCTGACCCGGCGACCGGCCAGGGTGAGCTGATCGGACGTCAGCTTGCGCCGCTGGGCGAGAATGTCAGCACGGAGTCTGTCCTTGATCGATGGACAGGCGTTCGCTCCATCGGGAAAATCCGACACTCAACACTCCTGGTGGCAACCGCTGCGGAATATCTGGCTTGTGTCAGCATCGCACCATCAGGTGCAGAATCCTCTGGGGGAAGCGTGACCCTGCGCGGCCGGTTGACCACCGCTTTCCTCACGGTCGTGCTCGGACCGGTCCTGCTCGGGGCGTTCTTCGTCGGCGCGACCGTCGCGGCGGTCGGGCAGAGCCGTTCCACCGAACGCCTCGACCTGGCCACCGCCAGCGTCGGCACTTCGGTCAACGCGCTGTGCAGCCAGCTGGAGGCTGCCGCGGGCGCGGTGGCTCTGCTGCTGCCCGATCCGGCCCGACTGGCCGTTGCCGCAGACCAGGCGGTGGCCCGCGGCCTCGCCTCCGCAGTCCAGGTGATCGGCCCGGACGGTGCGTCGATCGTGGCCACCGCCGACCCGCCGTCGGCGCCCTGGGTCGACTGTGCGAGCGGGCGGGACGACAACGGTGGAAGTGGCAGCACCGGTAGTGGACAGTCGGGGCAGGTGCCATCGGCGGACACCGGCACCGGGTCACCGGACGGCACCGGGTCGGCGACGGTACCCGCGCCGGACGGCACCGGCGGCAGCGGGGCGATGCCGACCCTCGCGGCCTTCGCCGAGGTCCGGGACGAGAACGGTGCCCTGGTCGGTCAGGTGTCAGCGGTCAAGCTGCTGGACGCCGACCTCGTCGCCCGGCTCGCCGCGTCGACCGGGGTGGGCATCACCCTGCTCGCCGGCACCGACCGGGCCACGGTGGTGCACAGCACCGAGCCGTCCGAGGTGCGGGGCAACGTGGTGGCCACCGCCGGCCGGCTCGCCGACGGCGGGACCAGCTGGACCGACGGCGGCCGGCAGGTGCGCCGGCTCGGCCCGGACGACGGCCAGCTGTTGCCGATGGTGCTGTCCACCCCCCGGGACCAGCTGTCCGGTCTGTACGCGGTGCTGGTGGCGACGGTCGTCCTGGCAGGACTGCTCGCGGTGGTCGCAGCCTGGTGGCTGGCCCGGTCCACCACGCAGCCACTGGCCGAGCTCGCCGACGCCGCGAGCCGGGTGGTCGACGGTGACCTGGCCGCCCGGGTCCCGGTACGCGGCTCGGACGAGGTGAGCGAGCTCGCCACCATTTTCAACCGGATGACCCGCGAGGCGCAGGCGTACGTGCAGGCCCTGACCGCGAGCCGGGACCAGCTGCGCGGCCAGCTGACGATCCTGGGCGACACCCTGTCGAGCACCCACGATCTGCAGCGCATCCTGCGGGTGATTCTGCAGACCGCGCTGGCCGCGACCGGGGCGCGGGACGGCGCCGTACTGGTGCTCGACCCGGCGGCCGGGGTACTGGTCGGCCAGTCGTCCAACCGGACGACCCCGGCCGGCACCGGCCCGGCGGCCGATCAGCTGGCGGGACCGGCCGCGGCCGCCAGCCAGGTGAGCCCGGACGGGACGCTGCACGTGCCGCTCGGCAGTGGACTGCTCGGCACAGTGGCCGTCAGTGGTCAGCCGAAACGGGGACGGATCGAACGCGACGGTCCTGCCCTGTCGGCGTACGAGCCGGCCTGCCGGACCTATGTCGCGGTGCCCTTCTCGGTGCCGAACTGGACCGATGAGCTCGGCGTGGGGGTGCCCGGGGCGGGTGGGCAGCGCGCCCCCGGCCGGCATGGTCCGGGCGCGCCCGCCGCGTTCGGGGTGCTGGCCGTCTACGACCGGCTCGGCGGCGACGAGTTCGACGACGCCGATCTGATGACGCTGCGGACCTTCGCCGGGCATGCGGCGGTGGCGGTCAACAACGTACGGATGCACAAGGAGGCCGAGCGGCTGTCGGTGACCGACCCGCTGACCGGGCTGTGGAACTACCGGCACCTGCGGGAGTCGATCCACCGGGAGATCGAACGGGCCAACCGGTTCGGTCGGATGCTCGCCGTACTGGTGCTCGACCTGGACCGGTTCAAGGACATCAACGACACGTACGGGCACGCGGCCGGGGACAGCGTCCTGGTCGAGTTCGCCCGCCGGATCCGCGCCGAGATCCGTGAGGTGGACCTGGCCTTCCGGCAGGGCGGCGAGGAGTTCGTGGTGCTGTTGCCGGAGACCGACGTCCGTGGCGCGGCCACCGTCGCGGAGCGGCTCTGTGCCGCGATCCGCGACCGCCCGATCCGGGTCGAGCCGTACGCTGGGGGCGGTCGGCGCGCACACGCCACCGTGTCGGTAACGGTATCGATCGGCATTGCCGTCTACCCGGACCACGCCGGCGACGGCGAGGAGGTTCTCGACGCCGCCGACGACGCGCTGTACGCCGCGAAAGCGGCTGGCCGGGACACTTTCCACGTCGCTGACCGGGCGCCGGCCCGGTCGACCCGGGTACCGGCGGGCGGCGGCGCGGCCACCCCGGAGGGCGGACCGTCGCGCGGTGGCGGCGCGTCTTTCGGGCCACACCCGCCGCGACAGACCCGTGGCCGATAGTCTCGCGGCATGTCGGAGCATGCAGCCACCCCAGCAACGACCCCCACCGCCAACGCGGATCAGCGGGCGGTGAAGGCGGTCATCCCCGCCGCCGGGCTCGCCACCCGGTTCCTGCCGGCCACCAAGGCCGTGCCGAAGGAACTTCTCCCACTGGTCGACCGGCCGGTCCTGCAGTACATCGTCGAGGAGGCCACCGCCGCCGGGATCAACGACGTACTGCTGATCACCGGCCGGGGCAAGACCTCCATGGTCGACCACTTCGACCGGCAGCCCTACCTGGAAGGCCGGCTCGCCGACAAGGGCGACCAGGAGCGGCTGGCCGCGATTCGGCGGCCGAGCGAGCTGGCCGAGATCTACACCTGCCGCCAGCACGAGCCGCTCGGACTGGGCCACGCGGTGGGCTGCGCGCAGAGCCACGTCGGCAACGAACCGTTCGCGGTGCTGCTCGGCGACGAGTTCGTTGACGAGAACGACCCGCTGCTGCCGGCCATGATCGACCTGCAGGCCCGAGCCGGCGGGATCGTGCTGGCCTTCATGGAGGTGCCGCCGGCCGAAACCAAGCGGTACGGCATCGCGTCGGTCGAACCGGCCGCCGAGTCGGTGCAGAACGGTGCCGACATCGTCCGGGTGACCGGGCTGGTGGAGAAGCCGTCGGCCGAGGACGCGCCGAGCAACCTTGCGGTGCTGGGCCGCTACGTGCTGCCACCGAGCATCTTCGAGGCGATCAAGCGGACCAAGCCGGGCAGCGGCGGCGAGATTCAGCTGACCGACGCGATGGCGATGCTGCTGGCCGAGGGGACACCGGTGCACGGCATCGTCTACCGGGGCACCCGCTACGACACCGGGGCGCCGCTGGGCTACCTGCAGGCCGTGGTGCAGATCGCCTGTCAGCGGGAAGGGCTTGGTGACGAGTTCCGGGCGTGGCTGAAGGAGTTCGTGGCCGACGCGCCAGGGGTGCCCTCTACATGACCGCGACGGCCGGTGCCGAGGCGGCCTTCAACGAGCTGACGCCGCTCGCCGAATACCTGGGCAGCGTGCTGCGCAGGATTCGGCCGCTGCCGCCGCTCGACCTCGACCTGACCCAGGCGCACGGCAACCTCCTCGCTGAGGATGTCGTGGCACCGCACGCCTTTCCCGCGTTCGACCAGGCCGTCATCGACGGCTACGCGGCACGCTGGGAGGACATCGCCTCGGCCGGCCGGGGGAGCAAGGTGATCCCGGCCAGCCGGTCGGCGACCCCGGGCGTACCCCGCTCGGTGCGCCTCAACGTGGTGGGCGACCTGGGCGCGGCGAGCTGGCGGCCGGTCCGGCTGACCCCGGGCACCTGCTTCTCGGTGGCGGCCGGGGCGCCGTTGCCGATCGCCGCCGACGTGGTGGTGCCGATCGACTGGACCGATCAGGGCATGGCCGCGGTGGAGATCTTCCAGGTGCCCCGGCGCGGGTCAGGGCTGCGGCGGGCCGGCGACGAACTGCCGGCCGGGGCGGTCCTGGCCCGCGCCGGCTCCTACGTGACGCCGGCGATGGTGGCGGTCTTCGCCGCCACCGGGATCGGGCACGTGGTGGTCCGGCCCAGCCCCCGGGTGGTGATCGTGGCGACCGGTGACGAACTGGTCGACGTGGGCCGCAGCAGCCAGCCGGGCCAGGTGGTGGACGCGAACTCGCACGCGCTCACCGCGGCGGTCGCCGAGGTGGGCGCGTTGGCGTACCGGGTGGGTATCTGCGACGACGATCCGGAGGGGCTGCGGGGGCTGCTCGAGGATCAGGCGATGCGGGCCGATCTGATCATCACCACCGGCGGCACCGGCACCGGGCCCGGCGACATGGTCCGGCGGATCTTTTCCCGACGGGAAGGGGGCCGCGCGGGGCCGGTCACCTTCACCGAGGTCGCGCTCTATCCCGGAACAGCCCTCGGATTCGGTACGGTCGGAGCCGAGGAGGTGCCCGTGGTCTGCCTGCCCGGGGAGCCCGGCTCCGCGCTGGTCGGGTTCGAGGTGCTGGCCCGGCCGGTGATCCAGTTGCTGGCCGGTGCCGAGCCGGTGTTCCGGCCGAGTGTGCGTGCCCATCTGCTGGAGACCGTGTCGTCGCCGGTCGGCCTGCGGGAGTTCCGTCCGGCCAACGTCGCGGAGCGGCGCGGCGGCGGCTACACCGTGCAGCCGCTGCCCGGCGGGCCGTTCACCCTGTCCGGGCTGGCCGAGGCGAACGGCCTGCTGGTGCTCGGTGAGCGGGTGACCACCGCCGCCGCCGGGTCCACCGTCGACGTGTTGCTGCTGGACCGGCAGCGGTGATCGGGGACGAGGCTCCGGGCTGGCCGGTGGTGCTCACCGACGGTCCGGTGCTGCTGCGCCCGTACCGTCGTAGTGACGCCGCTGACTGGTCGGCGGTCCGGCGGCGTAACCAGCCCTGGCTGGCCCCGTGGGAGCCGGCGCCGCCGGGGCCGTGGCACGAGCTGAACTCGCCGGACGCGTTCCGCTACCTCTACCGTGACCAGCGTCGACAGTCGCGACGCGGTGAGAGTATGCCGTTCGCTGTCTGTCTGGTCGAGGCGGGTGCCGAACGGCTGGTGGGTCACCTGAACATCGGCAACATCGTGCGGCGGGCGTTCTGCTCCGGCTACGCCGGCTACTGGGTGGACGCGGCGGTCGCCGGGCGGGGGGTGACACCGACCGCGTTGGCCCTGGCGGTGGACCATGCCTTCGCCGCCGGCGGACTGCACCGGATCGAGGTCAACGTCCGGCCGGAGAACATTCCGTCACGGCGTGTAGTTGAAAAGCTGGGTTTCCGTGAGGAGTCCTACCATCATCGTTACATGCACATCGACGGTGCCTGGCGTGACCACATCGGATATGCCCTGACCAGCGAGGATGTGCTGGTCGAAGGGGGACTGCTGGCCCGCTGGCGGCGGCTGCAGGCCAGTGCCCACTGAACACAACCGCCGGCCAGGGTCGGCGCGGCGTACAAAATTCCTGGTCGGACGCCCGTAACCTCAAGTAACGAGAAGGTACGGCAACCTATCAAGCCTTTCATGTCCGTGCATGGGTGGCGGGTTGCCTCGGGGTGACGGGAGGGGTGAGGGTGCCGACCTCGGTGCTCCTCGCCGTCCTCGCCGCCGCCGGGCTGCTCGCCCTCGCACCGGCGCTGGTCCGCCGGTACGACGCTACCGAGCGCCTGGTGGCGGAGCGGGCGCAGTCGACGGCGCGGGTGCTGCAACGCCGCCGCCGTCGTCGCACCGTGCCCGGGAAACGGCCGGTCAACCCGCCCCGCCGGCTTACCGTGCGCCGCGCTGCCGGTCCGGAAGGTGGTACGGCGTCCGACGCCGGGTCGTTCAACGATCCGTCCGCTCCGCTGCCGGCCGGCGGTCGACCAGGCGCCGGTCGACGGGGTGGCCGGCTGCGGCTCGTCCCGACTGCCGGCGTCCGACCGCGCCGTGCCCCAGCCCGTCGGCACACCCCGGCGGTGGTTCGCCGCCGGCGGGTCTTCGCCGCCTTGCTGCTGCTCAACCTGGTCGAGCTGATCGGGGTGCTGGTGGTCGGCCCCGGCTTCTGGATCAGCTTCGCGGTCACTGCGGTGCTGCTCGCCGTGTACCTGGTGCATCTGCGCAACCGGGCGATCGCCGACCGCCGTCGCCGCCGGCACCGCGCCCGGGAAGCCGTCTGGCTGGCCGCCCGGCAGGCCGAGGTGCGCCGTGAGCAGGCCCGCCGGGCCGCTGCCCGCCGGGAGCAGCAGCGCCGGCTCGCCGCCCAGCGGGAGGTGATGCGTCGCGCCGCGATGGGCCTGGACCGGCCGCGTGACCTGCCGGCGGCGGCCAGCGGTGGGGTCGGCGGGTCGGTCTCCTACCGCCGCACGGGCGGCCTGCGGGGCCGCGCCTACGAGGCCGGCCGCAGCTACGACGGCCGGTCCTGACCGGCGTCGAGGCGTGGTGGGAGCCGGGATGCGTGCCGGGCCGACCAGCGCGCCCGGGCGGGATCGATTCGCGCGTCGGGTGCCCGACCTGTTAGCCTTGTCGCCGGTCCACTGCTGGTCTGGCAGCGGGTCACCCGATTCTGGGGCTGTGGCGCAGTCCGGTAGCGCACCTCGTTCGCATCGAGGGGGTCAGGGGTTCGAATCCCCTCAGCTCCACCACCGTACGTGTAAGGTCAGCAGAATTCGACCGGGTCGCCGGAGCGGATGACGCCGAATTCCAGCGGGCGCGCGTACACCCCGGCGCACGGCAGGGATCCGACGGCCTGCAGCCGGTTGTGCCGGCTCAGCACCTGCAGCAGCGCGATGTCCGGCTCGTCGTCACCGTGCCGCAGCGCCGGAACCACGCACCGTGGGGTCGGGATGACGACCTCCGCGACCACGTCGGGGCCGATCCGCAGCCGACGGCCCGGCCAGAGGTTCTCGACGAAGCCGGCGTTCGGGTCGGGCACCTCGACGACGATGTTGGGTCGGAAGCGCTGGCCGTGAACGGGCCGACCCGAGTGGGCCGCGAGGCCGGCCAGCGTCGCGGTCGTTATCAGGTGCAGGGGTGCGAAGTCGAAGAACGTGCCCGGTGGAGAGCCGGCAGCCAGACCAGAGCTGCCGGTCTCCGCGCTGCGCAGATCGTCCTCGGTGCGCACCTGGGTCGGGTCCATCCGCTCGATGCACGCGCCCGGCGCGGCCCGGTCGAGCAGGCGCACATCCCGGCCCAGCAGCTTGGACAGCGCCGGATCGCGGTGGCCGGTCACCGTCACGGTCTCGGTCGTACCGTCCGCCATGGTCAACCGGACCGCCGGGGCGCCGGTGGAGTCGGGGGGCGTCAGCGTGGACCGTACCGTCAGCATGTCCCGCCACAGGCGCGGGTTCTTCGCGCTGGCCACCTTGCCGGTGAGACAGTCGAGCACGGCGAAGGCCCGGTCGCCGGCGATGCCAGCCTCGTCCACGTACGCCTGGTCCAGATCCTCTCCCAGCATCGACTTGACCGGGTAGCGCGACAGCTGCCGAACCCTGCCCACCTGACCATCGTGGCTCATGCCTGTGGAACCTAGCGGACCTGCTCGGGTGATGGGTGGCCGTTCGCCCGGCCGCGCTCTCACCTCGCCTTTTCCAGGTGACGGGCCAAGACCCGCAACAACTGTTCCTGCGCCGGCTCATCCCGCAGGTAGAAGTGTCCGCCGGGAAGGGTGTACAGGTCGAAGCCGCCGGTGGTGTACTGCTGCCAATCGGCCAGCAGGGCAGACGGGATGTAGTCGTCGGCGCCGCCGACCACCGTTATCGGGCACGGCAACGGCTCGCCCGGCACATACTCGTAACGCTCGAACATCTCCAGATCGGCGCGGTACGCGGGCAGCACCAGCCCGAGCAGCTCCGGTTCGGACCGGATAGCCGGGGGCAACCCACCGAACTGCTCGCTCAACGCGTCGATGAACTCCTCGTCCGGCAGCACGTGCAGGGGGGCACGTTGCAGGCCGTGGTGCGGCGGGGTGCACGCCGACAGCACCAGCCGGCGCGGGCCGGGAAGGCCACGGGCGCGCAGCTCCCGGGCGGTGTCGAACGCTACCAGCGCGCCGAGGCTGTGCCCGAAGAACACGAAGGGCTCAGTGAAGGTGAATTCGCTGACCAGCGCACTGACCAGGTCGGGCACGGCGGTGAAGAGCTTCTCGGTCAGCCGGGAACCGCGGCCGGGTAGCTGGATGCCCACAACCTCCGTGCTCGGCAACCGCTGTGCCCAGCGGATGTACTCGCCAGGCGATCCTCCGCTGTGTGGGAAGCAGTACAGGCGTGTCGGGGCATCCGGGCGTCGGGCCCGGAGCAGCGCCCACGGTGATGTCGTGCCGGTCATCGAGAGCTCACCTCTCCGATCGCGCTCATCCGTTCCTCCACCAAATCTGCGATCCGGGCGGCCGTGGGGTTCGTCAGGACCTCCTTGGCGGAGAACTCCACGCCGAACGCTGTCCTGGTCCAGGCCGCCAGACGTGTCGCGATCAGGGAGTCTCCGCCCAGATCGAAGAAACTCTCGTGCTCGCCCACGTCGTTGATGCCCAGGACGTCGCCGATTGCCTGGCTCACTCGCCCGGCCACGCTCTCCTCGGACAGGGGGTCGCCGGCAGACGTTTCGGTAGCCGGCTCGTCGGGGGTGACGATGACCTGCCCCGCGTCGGCCTGCTGGGCCGCGGCAGGCGGCTCCACCAGGTACGGCCGGCGGTCGAACGGATAGAGCGGCAGTCGGACCAGTCGAGGCGTCCGATCCTGATGCAGGCTCGCCCAGTCCAGGGTGACCCCGGCTGCCCAGAGCCGGCCTGCGGCGTGCAGCAGGCTATGGGTGTCGGCAGTCCGGTCGGCGGGGTGTGGCAGCGAGCTGAGAATCGTGTGGGCCCCGTTGGCGGCCGGATGCTGACGCGCGAGGCTGCTCAGCACCCGGCCGGGTCCGACCTCGACGAGTATCTGGCTGGAATCGTCGAGCAGGTGCTGCAGCGCGGCACCGAAGCGCACCGGGCGGCGCAGGTGTGACGACCAGTACGCCGCAGCGGCGGCCTCGTCACCGGTCGCCCATCGGCCGAGAGTGTCGGAAAGGAAACGCACCTGCGGCGGTTGTGGTTTCACGGCGCTGACCGCAGCTTCGAACTCGGCCATTATCGGTTCCACCAGCGCGGAATGGCCTGCGGTCGAGATCCGCAGGAGGCGCGCGTCGATGCCGCGGTCACGCAGCTCGGCGGTGAATGCTTCTACCGAGGCGGCGGGGCCGGTGACCGTGCACTGACCGGGTCCGTTGACCGATCCCACGGAGAGGTCGTCCGGAAGCAGCGCCATCAGTTCCTCTTCGTGGAGCGGCACTGCGGCCATCCGGCCGGCCGGCAGTCCCTGCAACAGCCGGCCCCGGGTGACGACCAGACTGATCGCCTCGGCCAACGGCAGGATCGCGGCCGCGCACGCCGCCGCGTACGCCCCGAGGCTGTGGCCGACGACCGCCGAGGGGGTGACACCCCAGGACTGCCAGAGCCGGGTCAAGGCGTACTCGACGACGAAGACCGCCGGCTGCCCGACACCGATCGTCGCCATCTGCTCGGTGGCCTTCTCGACGTCACCGGCCTCGGGGAACAGGATCGTGCGCAGGTCAGTGCCGAGGAGCGGCGCAGCGTAGTCGCAGGCGGCATCGATCGCCTCCCGGTACACGGGTTCGCGTTCGTAGAGCTCCCGGGTCATGCCGATGTGCTGGCCGCCCTGCCCGGGGTACATGAACACGACGGGCCGGGCGGCTGGCCTTCCGTCGTTGGTGATCAGGCGTTCGGGATCCTCGCCGGCGAACACTCCTGCGGCGTCGGCAGCGCCGTCGCACACCGCGAACCGGCGGAACGGCTGCGCGGGCCGGCCCACCTGCAACGTCCTCGCCACATCGGCCAGGTCGAGCGCCGGGTCCTCGCGCAACCGTGCGGCGAGGGTCCGGCTCAAGGTGTCCAGCGCCGCAGGAGTGCGGGCGGAGAGGACGACGAGCTGCGGTGTGCCGGTCCGGCCGGCCGTAGGTGCGGGAACCGGCGGCTGCTCCAGGATGACGTGGGCGTTGGTGCCACCGATGCCGAGGGCGTTGACTCCGGCCAGTCGGGGACGCCCGTCAGGCTGCCATGGAACGAGGGCCGTGGCGACGGAGAACGGGCTGGTCGCGAAGTCGATCTCCGGATTGGCTTCCTCGAAGTGCAGGCTGGGCGGGATGAGCCCGTGCTCGACGGCGAAAACCGCCTTGATGAAGCTGGTGACGCCGGCCGCCGCGTCGGTGTGCCCGACGTTGGTCTTGACGGAGCCGATACGGCAGAAGCCACTGTCGTCGGTGTCGGCCCGGAACGCCCGGGTCAGCGCGGCGACCTCGATCGGATCACCCAGCGGCGTCCCGGTGCCGTGCGTCTCGACGTAGGTGACGTCGCGCGCGTTCACCCCGGCGACCAGCTGGGCGGTGCGGATCACCTGGGCCTGCCCGTCGATGCTCGGCGCGGTGAAGCCGACCTTTCCACCTCCGTCGTTGTTGACGGCGGTGCCGCGCAGAACCGCGTGGATGTGATTGCCGGCGCGAAGCGCGTCGCCGAGCGGGCGCAGCACCACCAGGCCCACAGCGCTGCCGCCGACGGCACCCGTGGCCTTGGCGTCGAAGGCTCGGCAGTGCCCGTCGGCTGCCAGGATGCCGCCCTCGGTGTAACCGCTCGACGGCCGGGGCACGTGCACGGTGGCGCCGCCAGCGAGCGCGATGTCGCACTCCCCCGCCAGGAGCGCCTGAGCCGCGAGGTGGATGGCCACCAGCGAGGTCGAGCAGGCCGTCTGCACCGTCATCGCGGGACCGCGCAGGCCGAGTTTGTGGGCGGTCCGGGTGGCCAGGAAGTCCGGGCCGGTGGCGATGCGGATCTGCCAGTCGTCGAGGAACGGCAGTTGGCTCCGGGCCGCATGCAGGGCTGCGGCGTATCCGGTGGTGCTACCGCCGGCGTACACGCCGATGAGCCCGTCATAGGTGGCCGGGTCGCAGGCCGCGTCTTCCAGGGCGTGATAGGCGCATTCCAGGAAGGCCCGCTGCTGGGGATCGATGACCAGGGCTTCCCCTGGCGGATACCCGAAGAACGCGGCGTCGAACATCTCGGCGTCGTCGAGCACGCCGTACCCGGAGTAGTGCTCGCCGGTCCCGTCGGCCGTTGTCGCGGTGTGGATCTGTACCGACTCGACGCCGTCGCAGATGTTGCGCCAGAACCAGTCGACGTCGGGCGCCCCGGGAAAGCGTCCCGCCAAGCCGACGACAGCTACCAGGGCATCGATGTCAGCGTCCATCACGGCCTCCGTCTCCGTCCCCGGTCCCGTCGACCGGCGCGGCCGGCCGCGCCGGCGTCTCCATTGCTTGCGCCGCCGTACGCCGCAGCGCTCTCTGGCGCGGGGAATTGCGGACGCGCCGGGTTTCCTCGCGCAGTTTCGCCGCCGCCGGCTGCTCGCTGGAACGGGTGAGATGATCCGCGAGGGCCTGTATCGTGTGATGCTCGAACAGGGCCATCAGGGGCAGCTCACGCGCCAGCTCGCGGGTGATCCGGCGGTGCACGTCGGCCAGTTGCAGCGAGTGCCCGCCCAGATCGAAGAAACTGTCCGTGGTGCCGACCTCCGCGACCCCGAGGACTTCCCGCCAGATCTCCGCCAGCCGACGCTGCAGTGCGGTGCTGGGTGCCGCCTGCGGATTCGGCAGGTCCGCCCGCGTGGCGGTGACCGGCGGCAGGGCCGCCCGGTCCACCTTGCCGTTCGCGGTGATCGGCAGCGAGTCGAGCGCCACGAAATGCCGGGGTACGAGGGCCGCCGGCAGCCGCTCGGCGAGGTACCGGTGCAGTTCTCTTGTTCGCGGGGGATCGGCCGGGTCGGCGGCCGTCACGTAGGCGATCAGGAACGCGTCGCCGGCCGCGTCCCCCGACTGCGCGATCACGTGCGCGGATCCCAGCGCTGGATGTTCCTGCAGGACCGCTGCCACCTCGCCGGGCTCCACCCGGTTTCCGCGGATCTTGACCTGGTCGTCGGCTCGGCCGAGGAAGTCGAGACTGCCGTCGGCGCGGCGGCGGGCGAGGTCGCCGGTCCGGTACATCCGAGCGCCGGACCGGTCCGCGAAGGGGTCGGGCAGGAACCGCTCCTCGGTCAGGTCGGGGCGGTTCAGGTACCCACGGGCGACGCCGGGGCCACCGATGAAGATCTCACCCGCCTCGTCTTCGGCGACCGGCCGCAGACCGTCGGCGAGCAGGTATACGTCAGCGTCCGGCAACGGGCGGCCGATGGACGGTAACCGGGGAACGCCTTCTCCGGCCGAGCGGACCGGACCGGAGGTGACGATCACCGTGGTCTCGGTCGGACCGTAGTTGTTGACCAGACGGAACGGCAGGCCGGGCGCGGGCCGGACGTGCAACTGTTCGCCGCCGGTGAGTAGCAGCCGAAGCCGGCACGACGCCGGCCAGGAGAGCCGGAGCAGCCGCTCTGCGATCGCCGTGGTGAAGAACCCGACGGTGATGCCGGTGTCCACGATGAAGTCACGCAACGTCTCCGGCGACAGCACGGTCGCCGGTTCCACGGTCTGCAGGCAGGCGCCGACCGCCAGGGTGGGCCAGATGTCCCACACCGAGGCGTCGAAGCCGGGTGACGCCACCAGCGCGACCGTGTCGGACGCGGCAAGTTCGAACTCTTCGATGTCGCATCGGATGAAACTCGCGAGCGAGCCGTGTTCGATCTGCACGCCTTTAGGGGTGCCGGTGGAGCCGGAGGTGAAGACGACGTACGCGAGGTTCTCCGGCCCGGCGTCGGCGGCCGGCACCGGCGTCGGCGTCAGCTCGTCGGTGCTGACCCCGCCGTCGAGTTCGACGATCGGGACGCCCGCCAGCTCGGGGCAGTCCAGGTCACCGGCGTGGTGCTTGCTGGTGACGACCGCTACCGGACCGGCCATCGAGAGGGTCTGACGGATCCGCAGCGCCGGCTGCTGTGGATCGACTGGAAGATAGCCGGCGCCGGACTTCAGCGCCGCGACGGCCGCGACCACCTGGTCGATACCGCGTGGCAGGCAGATGCCGACCAGGGCCTCCGGCTTCGCGCCGTACGCCCGCAACAGCGCCGCGAGCCGGTCACCGTACTCGTTGAGCGTGCCGTATGACAGGGTACGGTCGCCGTCGCGGATCGCCGGACGCTCAGCGTCGGCGGCTGCCTGCTTCTCGAAGAGGTGATGGGCCAAGGGTGACGGCTGGTCGTGATCGCTCACAGCGGCCTCCGGTCGAGGGTCAGGGCGTCAGTCCTGTGTTCACGGTGTGGTGGAAACTGTTGAAAGCTCCGAAGGCGAGGATTCGCCGCCGTCGGGAGCGGGCCGGGTGCGCCGGGGCAGACCCACCAGGGCGACCAGGGCGGACAGGCCGACGACGACCGCGCCGATCACGAAGGCCAGGTGCAGCCCGTGGGCGAACGCCTCGGCGGTGACGCGTTCCAGGTCGCCGGTGAAATTGGACAGGTCCGGTGACTGGCCGGCGGCGATCTGGTCGGCGGCGTCGCCGCTCAGCGGCTCGGGGAGCCCAGCATCGGCGAGCCTGCCCCGCAGATCGGAGGTCAGCCCGATCGCCTGCACGGTGCCGAGCACAGCGATGCCGACGACCGTGCCGAACTGCAGCGCGGTCTCCACCGTGCCGGACGCGGCACCGGCCTGCTGTGGCGGCACGGCTCCCAGGGCCACCGCGTTGGTGGGCGGCAGCGCCAGCCCCCAGCCGACCCCGATCAGCGCCACTGCCCAGGAAAGATGCAGGTAGGGGGTGTCCACGCCGCCGAGGGTGAGGCCGAACAGACCGACAGCGCCCAGCAGCAGCCCGCCGGTGACGAGCAGGGCGGCACCGAGCCGGGCGAACAGCCACCCGGCGAGGGGCGCCATCACGGTGAGCGCGATGGCCGCGGGAAGGAAACCGAGGCCGGCGCCGAGCGGGCCGTACCCGAGCACCTCCTGCAGGAGAAGTGAGAGGAAGTAGAACGACGAGGAGAGTGCGAAACCCATGACGAACGAGATGACGCTGGCTGCGGCGAACGCGCGTTGCCCGAGCAGCCGTACCGGCATCATCGGGTGCGTCTGCCGCAACTCCACGACCAGGAACGCGACCAGTGCCACCGCCGCGACCACGAAGGCACCCACGATCACCGGCGAGGTCCAGCCCTGGACGTTCCCCTCGATCACGGCGTAGGCGAGGGCGGCCGACCACAGCGCGCCCAGCACCAGGCCCGGCACGTCGATCCGGCCCTGCCGGTTGCGGGCCGCTGCCGGCACCACCGTGACGAGCAGCACTATGACGGCGGCCCCGACCGGCAGGTTGATTCCGAAGATGCTGCGCCAGCCAAGGGCCTCCACGAGCCAGCCACCGACGACCGGTCCGAGCGCGATCGCCGCGCCCGTCAGGCCGCTCCAGATGCCTACCAGACGGGCCCGGTGGGCCGCGTCCCTGGAGATCTGCGCGATCATCGCCAAGCTGCCCGGTACCAGCATCGCCGCGGCCGCGCCCTGCAGCGCGCGGCCGGCGATCAGTGTGCCGACGCTGGGGGCGAAGGCACACAACGCCGATCCGGCGACGAACAGGCCGAGGCTGATGATCAGCCCGGTACGGTGCCCGAGCCGGTCGCTGATGAGCCCGCCGACCAGCAGCAGGCTCGCGAAGGAGATCGCGTAGGCGTCGAAGATCCATTGCAGCCCGGCGAGCGACGCGTTCAGGTCCTCGCGGATGGCCGGCATCGCGACGGCGCTGATCGACAGGTCCAGCATCGCCAGGAAGGCGGCGGCGAAGACGGCGATGGTGGATAGCAGGCCGTGTTTAGGCCGCCCAGTCGCGGAGGCAGTCATTGGTGTCCTCTAGAGGTTCGTTCTCGGGCACGGAACATGGCGGTACGTCGACGCGGAGGGCGGCGAGGTACCGAAGGTGGATCGGGCGTGGACCGGATCAGTGATCCGGGTCGAGCAGTGGGAACAGGCGGGCGATCGCCGCGACCGGCGCGGATCCCTGTGGACGGGTCTCGGGCCGGGTCTCGCGGTGGCGATACTCGGCCAGGAGATCGCGAATCTTCGCGCCGAGAGCGGTGAGTTCCTTCGGCGTGAGGTAGATGACCTCGCTGAATGCCTGGTCGTTGCGCCAGCGCGGCGGTGCCTGCTCGCGTAGCGCCAGCCAACGTCGGTAGCTTTCGTCCTCGAGCCCACGGGCGAGGCAGCTCATCGGCTCGTCGGCCACCTGCGCCACGCCCGGACGGATCAGCCGCCAGGGCCGGATCCGTCCCCGCGTCGTGGGCACCGGTTCGATCAGCCGGTACCGCGCCAGCTGACGCAGGTGGAACGAATAGGTCCCCGTGTTGCCACCCAGTTCCCGGGCGGCCTCCGTGGCAGTGAGCGTCTCCCGGGTGCGCAGCAGCTCCATGAGAGCGGCCCGGACCGGGTGCTGCAGCACGGTGACCACCACGCCGTCGCGGATCGGGTGAGCCGGGTTGGATCCGCCGGACGCGACGTCGCCTTCTGTTGGCGAGCTCTCGTGAAGCTGATTCGCCATCGCCCCAGGGCCGTCGTCGTCGGCCACCCGATCGGATGGGTCGGGTTTGTCGTGGGCTTGTCCATCCGTCACTTTGCAAAGTATTCTTCTCTGCAAAGTGGATGTCAAGCCGGGCTCGCCCGACCATTCGCTCGTCGCCACCGTCCGAAAACGATGGCGGTATCGCAGGTACGCCACACCACACACCCGGGCACCGGTGAACGCGACGGACCCTGCCGGGAGGCAGCCACCGGCGTCGGCGTGCGCCGTCCGACTTGGAGAGGAACCAGTTATGTCCGTACTGCCCGTCCGGCTCTTCGGAGACCCAGTGCTCACCACGCCGGCGCATGAGGTGACCGCGTTC
Organism: Solwaraspora sp. WMMB762; assembly: GCF_049179115.1. Lineage (NCBI taxonomy): Bacteria > Bacillati > Actinomycetota > Actinomycetes > Micromonosporales > Micromonosporaceae > Solwaraspora > Solwaraspora sp. WMMB762. The sequence goes on along the minus strand of NZ_JBMHMD010000001.1, from coordinate 3,469,992 downwards.
GACGCGGAGCTGCGCCGGCTCGTCAGGGATCTGGACGACACGCTGACTGATGAACGCGGCGCCGGGCTCGCCGCCCCGCAACTCGGCATCAGCCTGCGCGTCTTCGCGTTTCACGTCGAAGATTTGCACGGACACCTGGTCAATCCGGTGCTGAGCTTCCCCGACGAGGAGGAGCAGGACGGCCCAGAGGGCTGCTTGTCGATGCCAGGGTTGTACTTCGACACCAAACGCCGGCAGAACGTCGTGGCCAAGGGCTTCAACCAGCACGGCGACCCGCTGCAGATCGTCGGCTCCGGCTATCTGGCCCGCTGCCTGCAGCACGAGACCGACCACCTCGACGGCGTACTGTTCATCGACCGGATGGACAGCGAGCGCCGCAAGGCGGCGATGAGGGAAATCCGGCGCGCCGAGTGGAACACCGGTACGGACCTCCGCGTCAAGATCAGCCCGCACGCTGTCTTCGGCCGGCTGGGCTGACCCCCCGGCCCGGCAGCCGGCCCGGCAGCAGGCCCGCGGCCGCACCGGGGCACGCCATTCGGTCGTCATCGGATTCCTTCCGTGGATACTCCGGCCTTCAGGCCGGGGAGGAAACGGAACTCCTGCGGAGCAGGGCAGGGAAAGCCGATCCGCCGCCCGGGCGGATCGGCGTCCACCCCACACGCGACCCCACGGCTCACGGCCGAATCGTTAGACTGTGGACTGTGTCCAGGACCGTGAAGCGGGCGTTCAAGTACCGCTTCCACCCCACCCCGGAGCAGGCGGCCGAGCTCGCCCGGACGTTCGGTTGTGTCCGGCTGGTCTACAACATGGCCCTGGCCGCCCGCAGCGAGGCGTGGACCCTGCGTCGGGAACGGGTCACCTACAACGCGACGTCGGCGATGCTGACCGGGTGGAAGAAGACCGACGACCTGGCGTTCCTCAACGACGTCTCCTGCGTCCCTCTGCAGCAGGCGCTGCGGCACCTGCAGACCGCGTTCACCAACTTCTGGGCGAAACGGGCCCGGTATCCGACGTTCACGTCGAGGAAGCGGTCGCGGCGGTCGGCGGAGTACACGGCCAGCGCGTTCCGGTGGCGCGACGGCCGGCTCACCCTGGCGAAGATGACCGAACCGTTGGACATCGTGTGGTCCCGGCCACTCCCGCCGGGCGCGGCGCCGTCGACGGTGACCGTGTCGCAGGATCCGGCGGGCCGCTGGTTCGTGTCCCTGCTCTGCGACGACCGGATCGAGCCGGCCCCGGCCACCACTGCCGTGGTGGGGGTCGACGCCGGCCTCGACAGCCTGTTCACCCTGTCCACCGGGGAGAAGATCCCCAACCCGAGACATGAACGCCGCGACCGCGATCGGCTGGCCCGCGCCCAGCGGAACCTCGCACGCAAGGCCAGAGGCTCCGCGAACCGGGCCAAGGCCCGGCTGTCGGTGGCCCGGATTCATGCCCGGATCGCCGACCGCCGCCGCGACCACCTGCACAAGTTGACCACTCGGCTCGTTCGTGAAACCCAAACGATCGTGATCGAGGACCTGACCGTCCGCACCATGATGGCCAACCACAGTCTGGCCCGCGCCATCTCGGACGCGGGCTGGCGGCGGTTCCGCACCATGCTGGGGTACAAAACGGACTGGTACGGCCGCGATCTGGTGGTCGTGGACCGCTGGTTCCCGTCGACCCGACTGTGCTCGGGCTGTGGCGTACTGGCTGAACACCTGCCGTTGCAGGTGCGGTCGTGGACCTGCCGGTGCGGGCAGGCCCATGACCGGGATGTCAACGCGGCCCGCAACATTCTCGCGGAGGGGCTCTCCGTGATTGCCTGTGGAGGCGGTGTAAGACCTCACCGGGAGTCCTCCTCTCGGACGGGGCGGTCGTCGGTGAAGCAGGAACCCCCTGGGGCGACCCAGGGAATCCCAGTCCTTTAGGGCGGGGAGGATTGTCAACGGGAGTCCATCGCCGGTCTGTCGATCGAGCCGTACCGGTCGCGGGGCATGGTGGCCCGGACCTCGATCTGTCCGGGCAGGTCGAGTCCCGCGAGCCGGTCGTGCAGGAAGGCCCGCACCTCGGCCACGCTGGGCGCGCGCTCGCCAGGGTGCCCGGTGACGACCGCCACGACTGTGAGTCCACGGCGGGTCCGGCGTCGCACCACCGCCGCGTCGAGCACTTGCGGGCATGTGTGCAGAACCCGGTCGACGAGGGCCACGTCGATGAATCCGCGGTGGCGCAGCAACCGTTCCCGGCGCGGGCCAAGGTAACGCAGCACGCCCGTGGCGCTCACCATCGCGCAGTCGGACGTGGACTCCGACCGGCCGTCGGGTGTGGTGACCACCAGCGTGCCGGGCACGTTCGCGGGCAGGGCGGCCCCTGCGTCGTCGCGCACCGACGCGGGGTACGACCCGAACAACTCCAGTTCCGGCGGTTCCAGCGGATCCGGAGCCGGCGTCAGGATCCCGGCCACCCGACCGCCCCACTGGTGGTAGGCGCTGATCGTGAACGCCGAGCCGGCGTCCTGCGCCAGGTGCGCCAGAGCAGGCAACTGGTCACCCGGCACGACGAGGTCCAGTGCCCGACCACGTCGGAGCCGAGCCGCCGCCCGTACGATGTCCGCCGGCCCCACCAGGCGGCGGGCCGTATCGGGTATCTCGCCGGGGTCGGCGGCGAACAGGAGCTTCGCGGCACGCATCCGCGCGGCGCTGGTCTCGACTGCGAGGATCTCTTCCGCTACAGGACCGAGCACCACCACGTCGTTGTCCGGGCCGGCGTGCGACCGGCCGGCGACAACGGCGGCGGCCACCGCCAACTCGCTGTCCGGGTCCTGCCCCAGCCGCGCATCGGTACGGTCCGGCGGCACGGCCACGGCGGCGGCCGGACGGAACCGGGTCGCGTCAGCGGTGGCTAGCGACGCCACGGCCGCAGTGAAGTGCTGGAGCATCGCGTCGGCGCCCGCACCGTCCAGGTTCTCCGCCCGGTAATCCAGCCGGATCCGGCAGACCGGCCAGTCGGCGCGGATGTGCAGGGTCCGCTCGAAGGTCGAGGACGTGTTGGGCGTGAAGAAGTCCCACCGGGCGGTCATTCCCGGCACGTCCAGCGCCAGCCCGGCCGGGGGCCGTGGGAAGGACATCCCGCACTGGGTCATCAGCCGGGCGGCGCTGTCGTCCGGCAGGCCACGCAGCAGGCTCCGGAACGGCACCCGGCGGTACCGGCGCATCCGGCCCAGCGCGGCCCGTGCCTCGCGTACCGCGTCGGCCGGCGTAGCGGAATCCCCGGCGCGCACCAGCATCGGTACGACGTTGACCTGAACACCCGCGACCGCCCGGGTCCGCTCATCGCTGATGTCAGCGGCGACGGCGAGAATCGGCGCTGGCTCGCCGTACCAGGCGAGCTGCTGGGCAAACGTGGCGACCAGGCAGGTGAACGTGCTGACCTCGTGGCGGTTGGCGAGATCGCGCAGCGCCGTCACGTGGGCGATGTCCAGCTCCACGGTGCGGGTGGTCCGGATCCCGCGCACACCCGGGGTACGCCCGGACGGCAGCGGCATCGGCTCCCGATCGTCGCTCAGTTCCCCGGCCCAGTAGCGGACCGCCTCGTCGGTCAGCGCCGGCTCCGCCTCGGGGATCATGACGTGGGGCAAGGGTTCGACGTCGACCGGAACGCCGGTGACGAGTCCGGTCAGGTACTCGGTGAAATCCCGGGCGACGAGGAACTTGCTGCGCCCGTCGAAGCCGGCGTGATGCACGGCGAAGACGATCGTCCTGCGGCCGGGCCCGTGCCGTAGCTCGTGGAACCGGATCGGAGGTTCCACCGACAGGTCCCACCGGCGCCGGCTTTCGTGGCGGGCGGCCCACTCCCGCGCGGCGGCGCGTTCCGCTCCGGGCTCGCACGCGACATCGGTGGTGGTGAAGCGCAGGGCGTCGGCGGCGACATGGACGACCTGCCGCAGCGCGCCGTCGTCGTGCCGCAGCACCGAGCGCAGCGGCGGGTGCCGGTGCAGGACCGCCTGGGCGGCCGCGCGCAGCCGCCGGCCGGTGAGCCCGGCACCCGCGCCGTGCGTGGTGAGCGTCACCGCGAAGTAGCCGGTGCTGCTCAGGTTCGCATCGACCTGCTCCTCGGCCCAGAGCGCGAGCTGGGCCTGCGAGACCGGCAGGCTCGCCACCGGCGGTGCCGACGTCGTCACGCTCATGGCGCCGTGGCCCGCGACGGGCTCGTTTCGCGGGCCCGGCGGCCGCCGGCCAGCTCCTCGGAGATGAGGGTGGCGACCGCATCCCGGTCGATCTTGCCGCTCGGCGTCCGGGGCAGGGCCGGCACAACCATGACGGAGACCGGCACAAAGACTGCGGGCAGCACCCGGCGTAGCGCGCTGATCAAGTCGTCGGCCGTCGTGGGACCGGCGGTACCGGCCAGCACGACGGCGGATCGCAGACTGCGGTTCCCCGAGCGGGTACGCACGACGACGGTGGCGGCGGCCTGGACCATCGGATGGGCGAGCAGTTGCGCGTCGACTTCGAGCAGATTAACCCGTACGCCGCGAAGTTTGACCTCGTCGTCCACCCGGGTGAGGAAGCGAAGCTCGCCGTCGACCAGCTCCACCAGATCACCGGTCCGGAAGGCACGGGTGTGCCCGTGTGGCGACAGCGGGATGTCGATGTAGCGTTCGGCCGTCAGTTCGGGCTGGTTGCGGTATCCACGAGACATCGGCAGGCCGGCCACCAGGAGCTCGCCCACCTCGGGCTGGTCCGCGGCGACCGGATCGATCAGCACCTCGCAGTTCGGCAACGGGACCCCGATCGGCGGCAGGGCGGGCCAGTCGGCGCTCGGGCCGGTCAGTATGTGCGAGGTGACCATCGCCGACTCGCTCTGGCCGTAATGGTTGACCAGGCGGGCACCGGGCAGGCGGGCGAACATGCGCCGGATCTCGTCGGTGCACACCACCTGCTCTCCCGCTGTGTTGACCTCCACCAGCTCCAGCCGAGCCGCCGCGTCGGCGTCCGTGTCGGCGGCCACGGCGAGCATCTGCAGGGCCACGTAGGGCAGGAAGAGCCGTTGCACCCGGTGTTCGGCCAGCCAGGCCAGCAGCTGCCCCGGCTCCCGGCGCAGGCTTTCCGGCACGATGTGCAGGGTGCCGCCACCACAGAGGGTGCCGAGGATCTCCTGGAACGACACGTCGAAGTTGAGCGGCGCGAACTGCGCCGTGCGCAGGTCGGGGGCCGGCGAGTGGGCGGACTGCCAGGCGACCATGTTGTCCAGACAGCTGTGCGGAATCGCGACACCCTTCGGCCAGCCGGTGGAGCCCGAGGTGTAGATGAGGTAGACGTCCCGGTCGGGGTCGTGCGCCACGCTGCGGGCCGGCGGGGTGGCACCGGCGGGGGCGGCACCGGGCTGCGGGATGCGCTGGGCGATCTCCGCGGGCCCCAGATCCGGCCGGTCGCCGAGATGCAGCAGCACTGCGGGCTCGCTGTCCCGGAGCATGTGCTCCAACCGGGCGTGGGGATACTCGATGTCAAGGGGTACGTAGGCAGCTCCGCACCCGGCGACGGCGAGCAGCGCAACGACCGCCTCGGCGCTGCGGGGGCAGGCCACCGCCACCCGGTCCCCGGGCACCACGCCCCTGGCCCTCAGCAGTTCCTGTACCTCCCAGGTCCACGCCGCCAGCTCGGCGTACGAGAAGCGCCGGTCGCCGTCGACCACCGCGGCGCGGTCCGGGTATCGCTCGACCGAGCGATGGAGAGAGTCGAGCAGACACGGCGGATCGGCCTCGCCGCCCCACATCGAGAGACAGGGGTAGCCGACGACTGCACTGCCGTTCTTCATCGGACCTCCTTCAGCGCAGACCCGGCGGCCACGGCGGAGGGGCGGGCGGCCGCCACCACCTCGGCCAGTTCAGCGACGGTCGGATGGTCGAACAGGGCACGCAGTGGCAGCGCGACGCCGAACTCACCGCGGATCCCCGCGATCACCGTCGTGGCGGTCATCGAGTCGCCGCCCAAGTCGAGGAAGTTCTCCGTGGGCTCGATGTCGTCGAGCCCCAGGGCCGACTCCCAGATCCGGGTTAGCCGGGCGGTGAGGGTGCCGTCGCTTGTCATTACGTTCCTTCCGAAACAGAGCGGATCGGGATCAGGTCAGCCAGCGCCCGCTCGGGCTCGGCGGTCCACCGGTTGAGCAGGTCGACGAAGGCGTCCCGGTGGCGCTGGACGGTGTCCGGCTCGAACAGGTCCGCTGCGGCCAGCAGGATCCCGTCGGCGGCGCTCCGGTCGTACGTGACATGCAGCTCCAACTCGAACCGCAGGGTGCGGGCCGTAATGGGCCAGTCGCTGCAACGCAACCCCGGCAGCGTCGGCACCGCAGCTCTGGGGTGCAGGTCGAACAGGACCTGCGCGAGCGCGGGCCGGTTCGGCAGGCGGGGTGCCCGACTGGCGGCAACGATCCGCTCGTACGGCAGTTCGTTGTGCTCCGACGCGGTCAGACAGGCGTCACGCACCCTGGCCAGCAGCTGTGTCAGCGACAGTTCCGAGGTGCAGGCGATGCGGATCGGGACCACGTTGACCAGGAATCCGACCAGCCCGTGGTCCTCTGGCCGCCACCGTCCGGACGAGGCGGTCGCGACGGTGATCTCGGCGGCTCCGCTGTCCGTGGTCAGCATTCCGCTCCAGACCGCCAGCACGGTCATGAACGGCGTACAGCGCTGCCGCCGGCTCAGCTCGGCGATCCGTGCGGTCAGCTCGGCGGGTAGGTTGAACGCTGCGGACAGAGCCTCATCGGTGCGCCGCCATTCGGCCGGGTATTCGAGCAGACCGGGGCCGGGCACGCCGGCTCCGGCAAGTTGGGTGCGCCAGAACCGCTCGTGCTCGGCCATCTCGTCGGCACGGGCCCGCTCAGCGTGCACGTAGTCCCGGTACGCCCGCGCGGGCGGCAGGGCCGGTTCCTCGCCGCGGATCAGCGCGGCATAGGCGGTGGCCAGCTCACCGAGCAGCACGGACATCGACCAGCCGTCCATCGCGATGTGGTGCACGGTGATCAGCAGGACGTGGTCGTCGGCGCCGAGGCGCGCGAGACCGGTCCGCAGCGGCGGCTCGGCCCGCAGGTCGAAGGAGCGTCCCCGGGCGGCGGCGATCCAGCTGTTCACCGCCTCGGCGCTGTCGTCTGCCCGGTCGCCCAGGTCCGTGAGTTCCAGAGCGAACTCATTGCCGAGTGACGCGGGCTCGACGATCTGTTCGGGGTAAGGCCCGTCGTCGCTGTAAATGGTGCGCAGGATCTCGTGCCGGCCGACGAGCAGCTGCATCGAAGTCTGCAGGGCGGGTACGTCGAGGTCGCCGATGAGCCGAACGGCCCGCTGGATGACGTATCCGCCGCTGTCCGGTCGCAGCAGCTCACTGAAGAACAACCGGCTCTGCCCGGCGGAGAGCGGGGCACGGTGCGACGGCCCGGTCATGACGCCCCGGCGAGCACGTCAGCGCCGGTGTGGCTGGGCTCGGTGTCGTCCAGCAGTCGCCCGGCGGCCCGCCCGTACGCCGGCATGTCGTCGGCAAGAGCGTCCGCCAGTTCCTGCCGCCAGACCGCGATGCGGCCGAGCGCGCCGGTGCAATAGATGTCGGCCAGGTCCTGATCGCCGGGATCCATGCCGTCGGTAGCAGCCCGGGCGAGCACCAGCGACACCGTGACCAGTTCCTCGGCGAGCTGGCCGAACAGCACCAGCGCACGGCTGCGGGCCAGCAGCTCGGCCCGGTCGGGAAACCGGCGGGCCGTGGCCAGGCAGGTCCGTGCGTACTCGTGGATACCTGCCGCGAGGGCGCGGCGGTGGTCGCGGTTGCGGTCGGACAGGGCGCCCGCCGGCAGGTCCGCCGGCACGGTCGCGGGGCCGGTCAGCTCGTCGGCGTTGTCCGGGGGTGGGTAGAAGTAGGAGAAGACGAGGTTGCTGGCAAGACGCATCTGCAACAGCACCTCGGTTCCACCGGCGATGCGGGTGCCCCGGGCGTCGCGGAAGAGCCGCTCCAGTGGGATCGCGGGGGCACCACGGTCGCCCTTGCCCCGGGCCGTCTCGAAGCCCTCACCGGCGAGCAGCGTCATCGTGCGTTCCGCGACCCGCCAGCAGAGCAACGACGTGATGTCCTTCGCGGCGACCTGATCCGGCATGAGGTTGACGGTCGGGCCGTCGCCGCGCCCGTCGAGCATCGTCCACCGCGCCACGGTCTCCAGCGCATACGTATCCGCCTGTGACTCTGCGGTCATCCGGCGGATCTCGGGATAGTCGGCGAGCACCCGCCCGTCGACGGTGCGGCGGCGGGCGTACGCGCGCGAGTGGTCCAGGCAGGCGCGGGCGATCGCCAACGCTGGCGCGGCCACGATGTAGAGCCGGCCGCGGGACAGCACCGTGGCGCGTTCCGCGGTGAGCCACTCGCCTTCGCGTTCGTCGAGCAGATGGTGCGCCGGGACGTGGACGTCGCGCAGTGACAGTGCGCCGTTGGGGAAGCCGCGGAACCCCATGAAGCGCAGGCGTGCGCTGACCGAGAAGCCGGGCGTGTCGGTGTCCACGAAAAACACCCGGGTGCGGTCACCGTCGTGGCTGCGGAGGGTTGCGGTGACCGCGACGAGGTCGGCGATGGGGCCGTTGCCGATGTAGAGCTTGTCGCCGTTGAGCAGATATCCCGTGCCGTCGTGGACCGGCACGGCGGTAGTGCCCCGCGCGCGGTTCGCGGCGCCGGTGGGCTCGGTGTCGGCCATGGCGGTGACCGCGCCGGCCGCCATCCGGCGGGAAATGTGTTCGCGTAGCGGGCCGTCGGGCAGCACCGGCAGGTACGCCGCGGCGCCGATGCCGTTGTGGATGCCGAGCAGCATGCCCGCAGGAACGGACCAGCGGGCAGCGGCCTCAACCACCCGGAATGCGTTGAACGGCGACAGAGCACGGCCGCCTTGTTCGGCGCCGGCCAACAGGTGCAGACAGTTCTCGGCGTGCATCGCTGCGGGCAGGTCCGGCGGCAGCTGCCGGCTGGTGTCCACGGCCTCCGGGTCGACGGTGCGTTCGAGGATCTGCTGGATGTCCTCAACGGCTCGGTCGCCGACGGCCCGGTCGTCGCCGCGCTGCCGGGGGAATGGATGGATCGCCTGCCAGGGCAGCCGCCCGGCGCATATCTCCTCGAGCAGACTGACCGCGCCGGGGACGCTGAGCATGTTGCGCTTCATCGGGTCAGGCCCGCCGGATCGGCACTGTGGCGCACCACCCTCATCAGCTCGGCGAGCTCACGCATGCAGCCCCCCTCGGAGGCGGCAAAGCTCGCGGCGACCCGGTCCTGCCGCTCGGTACTCTGTTCCTGGCTGAGCTTGTACATGGCATCGACGTCGGTGATCTCGAACCGGAAGGCGCCGACGCCGCCGACGATGGATCTGAAGTAGCCCAGCGACGGTTGCGGGTCCCAGCCGGAGCCGAACGAGCGTTCGAATGCCTCCACGGTCCAGCGCACCACGTCGAGCGTTTCGTCCCCGGCGGGGATGGGGTGCACCGTGCCGTGTACGTGGATGGTGACGAAGTTCCAGGTCGGCGCGGCCGGGGTGGCGTTATAGAGGACCGGTGTGACATAGCCGTGCGGGCCGAGGAAGACCAGCGTCGCGGGCGACCCGGCGGTCAGCCTGGCCCAGTGCGGGTTGGCTCGGTTCATGTGTCCGAGCAGTACCGAGCCGGGCAGCGGCGCGTCGGCGGCGCCACCCTCGTCGGGGTGCGGGATGACCGGCAGATGAGTCAGCATCGGCGCGGGCTCGCCATTGCTGGCGAGAACCGCCAGCGGATTGCGGCGCATCTCGTCGCGCAGCTGCGCAGGGTCGTGGTTCTGGTAGACGCCAGGTACGAACATTCGGGTCTCCAAGTGATTCGACGGGTGCGGCGCGGGATCGCGGTCACGATCTCGACGAACTCCCGGTGGCAGTCCGGAGCGGACAGGTGGCGGAATGTGTCGGACGTCGATCATCTCGCTGCGGCAGTCAGGGGCTCACCCTGCTCGCGCAGCGCCTCTGCGAGAGACTCGGCAATCTCTCCCGCCCGAACTGCCACATTGGACAGCAACCCAGAGGACAACCCATGGCTGTCCTCGGTGGCACCCTGCACGAAGATCCTGGAACGTATCCGCGGCGAAGTGAGCACCCGGTAGTCCCTCGCCAGTGCGACGCCACCGCCGGCATCAAGCTGGCAGTGCTCGAGCAGGGGGCCGAGGAAGCATCGCGGGTCCACCGGCCGGTACCCGGTGGCGAAGACCACGAGATCGCAGGTCATCGACTCGATATGGCCTTCGACCAGGTCGTACACGGTGACGTCGGCACCCGCCGGTGTCGGCACGCAGCGCGTGACGCGCGATAGGTTGTGAAAGTACAACCGCTGGTCGTGGACCACCTTCTCCTGGTAACTGCGCTCGAACAGATCAGAAATGAGGTCGAGATCAACTACGGAGTAGTTGGTGCCGTCGTGGTACCGCCGCAGCATCTGGCGGATATCGGGCGCCGCACGAAAATGCACGTCCACCGCCCCGGGATCAAAGATTCGGTTGGCGAAAGGACTGTCGTCGGCGACCGAGTAACCGAATCGGGCGAAGACCGAGTGGACCTGCGCGTTGGGGCACACCTGGTGCAGATGGCTGGTCACCTCCGCAGCACTCTGCCCGGCCCCGATGACGAGGGCCTTACGAATCCCTGCCACATTGGTCTCGCGGAGCCGGTGCAGAAGTTCTGAGCTGTGCCAGATTCGGTCCGACAGAGTGATGTCCTCCGGTATCCACGGCTGCAGGCCGGCGGCGAAAACGATGTTGCGGGCACGGTGCCGGCGGATGCCGTCCGCCCGCTGCACCACGACGTCAACCTCCTGGACGACGTCCCCCGTGTACACTGGCTCGATGCCAATGACCTCGGAGCCGTATTCAACAACCCCCGAGAATTGCGCCGCCGCCCATTCGAGATAATCGTGGAACTCGATCCGGCTGGGAAAAAATGTCTTTCCGTTGATGAAGTCGACGAGTCGCCCTCGATCCTGCAAATAATGGAGGAAAGTGTAAGGGCTGCTCGGGCTTCGCATGGTGGCGAGATCCTTGAGGAACGAGATCTGCATCCGCGCCCCTTCGAGCAGCATTCCCTGGTGCCAGCCGAACTGGTTCTGCCGCTCCATAAACCGCAGCCGGCCGCTTCCGCCGGGTGCGGAGCCAAACAAACCCTGCTCCTGAAGCGCGATGGCTAGTGCGAGGTTCGACGGCCCGAACCCGATGCCGAGCACGTCGACTGGTGCATCGTCATAGTCCGCGTTGCTGCTCAATGCTTAACTCCCGTCAATGCTGCTCTTTGCGAAGGCGCCGCTCAGAAAGCGAGTCGAACGTGGTACCGCCCCAACCAGTCATTGAGGTATAGGGCCATCTCCATGCTGAAACGGTTGACGACCGCTGCGGCCGGACCGTCCGGATCCTGGAGGTAGGCCCGGACGACATCGAGATCGAGCAGTTCGCGCACGGGTGCCGAGCTATCGCTGAGCATTTCGGAGACGCGCTGACGCAGGACGTCGTTGTACCGCGGATCGGTGGTGGGGGGGTATCCGGCCTTCTGGCGGAAGAGCACCGACGGCGGCAGAAGGTCACGTACCGCCGCACGAAGCAGACTCTTCTCCCGGCCGTCGAAGGACTTCATCGCCCAAGGGACATTGAAAACGTAGTCCACCAGACGATGGTCGAGGAACGGCACGCGCCCCTCCAGCGCGGCCGCCATTCCGACGCGATCCTTGCGGTCAAGGATGATCCGTAGATAGCCTGTCAAGTTGAGGTGGGTCATCACCCTGGCGGCACGGTCCTGCTCGCTCTCTCCCGCGAGGACAGGTACCTGGGCGACCATGTCGGAATACAGATCCCGCTCGAATGTCTCACTGTCCAGGTCCTTGACCAGGTCCTCGCGCAACAGTGCGGTGTTGCGCAGCTGGTTGCGCCCGACCATACGGCGGGCGAACTCCAGCCACGGCAACGTTCCCGCGTCGTAGTAGTGCCGGTCCAGGAACCAGGCGTACCCGCCGAACAGCTCATCTGCCGCGTCACCGGTCAACGACACCTTGCAGGAACGCCGGAATTCCCGGCACAGCAAGAGCAGTGAGGTGTCGAGGTCACCGAGGGACGTCGGGTAGTCCCGTGCGATGAGCACCTCGGAGCGGGTGGCCGGGTCCATCAACTCATCCGTCCCCACCACCACGCGCGTGTGGTCGGCACCCAGGTGCTCTACCATACGTGCCACGAACGGGTGGTCCGGAGTGGCGCGGACTTCGTCGGGCGTGAAGTTCTCCGAGTGACCGGCGTAGTCCACCGAGAACGTCCGCAACGAACCGGTGTCCTTTTCACGCATGACCTTCGCCGACAAGGCGGCGATCGCGCTGGAGTCCAGACCGCCCGAAAGGAACACGCCCAGCGGCACATCCGATACGAGCTGGCTTCGCACACTCTGCTCGAGTAGCTCCCGTACCGTCGCCACCGTGGTGTCGAGGTCGTCGGTGTGCTCCCGCGCCGTCAAAGTCCAGTACGTGCTCTGCCGGGAGCCTCTCCGGCCGATTCGGCGCACCGTGCCCGGCACCATCTCGTGGACGCCCCTGAAGATGCCGTTTTCGGGACGCTTGACGAACGTGATGACCGCACGGAAGCCCTCCATGTCGACTTCCGGCACGATTCCGGGGTGCTCCAGGATCGCCTTGAGCTCCGAGCCGAAGACAACGCCGCCGTCGACCTCCGCGTAGTAGAGCGGGTAGATCCCGAATCGGTCCCTAATGAGGACGAGTTCCTCGGTGCGTCCGTCCCATACTGCAAAGGCGAACATCCCCACCAGCCGCTCAGCGCAGGCAGCTCCCCATTGCAGGTACGAACGCAGTACAACCTCGGTGTCGCTGGAGGTTTCGAACGTGTGCCCGTGCCCGGTCAGTTCGTTCCTGAGTGCGGCGTAGTTGAAGACCTCGCCGGTATAGGCCAGGGCGACGGCGCTCCCGTCGGCAGCCATGTGCACCATCGGCTGTCGACCACCGGCGAGGTCGATGACGGACAGCCGGCGAACACCCATGCCGACGCCGGAACCGACCCAGCTGCCCTGTTCGTCGGGTCCGCGGCGATGCAGGGCGGAGCACATCCGGTCAAGAACATCCTCGATATCGGGCCGCTGCTGTCGGAAGTCGACCAATCCGGCGATGCCGCACATCGATGGCTCTCCATTCTGTAATCCTGTATGAACCACCCCTGGTGGGTGGCAAGGGCCGGCTGCAAGAAATATGTGTTTTCAGCGGTCGTCGGGCAGTAGCAGCCCGGCGGATTCGAACGCCTCTGCGGCACCTGGAAAATCGAAAACCTCGTGTGCCTGGAACATCCGAATGGTCTTGCGGGCCGACCGGCGGATGTCCTCCCGAACTCGCTCCTGCGGGTAGGTCTGCTGAATGACCTGGTTCGCGTCGGAGTCGGTCAGTCCTGCGGCTGACAAGCTGCGCCGTACGGCGCTGATGTCCGGGCTCAGGCAGGCCGTGACTATATTCGGGAGGCTGCGCGCGACAAGTTCGCGCTGCACGCGGTCCAACTTGCCCCATAGTTCGGTATAGAAGACCGTGTAGAACGCGTGGTGCACGCGCTCGTCCGCAGCGTGGTCGGCGACGACCTGTCGGATAACCGGAACCACTGTTTCGTCGTTCGGAATGTCCTTCAGCAGCTCGGTGACCACGGTCTCGAAGACGATGACCTCGAGCAGATGGTCGAGCCCTGGCATGACCGCACCGACCTCACGGCCGGCGTCACGTAACGTTTCCATGACCGGCGTGAAGTCATACGGCAAGGCAGTGATACCACTCGCGCGCTCCACCTGCTGGAGCAGGTCCATGCCAGACAGGGCGTGGTATGCCTCGTCGCAGTAGATTTTCCAGCCGTCGGTGCGCAGATGCGATGGCAGGCCGAGTCCGAGTTCGTCGAGGGCGACGATCCGGGTGCCCCGGTTGACGACCTTTGCCTCGAGGTGCACCACGAAGGACAGGTAGTCGTAGAGGCGGCGCGCGATCAGCACCTTCTGCTGCTCGGGGCCGAGCCCAGTGACCAGCGGGTGATCAAGGTAGGGCATGAGCTTGCGCGGAAACAGCGTCAACCCTCGGTCGAGCTCACCAAGCAGTCGCCGCTCGGTCGACCGGACCCCGGCCCGCTCGTGCCACGAGGCCAGGCCCTTCGACGGTGTTGCCAGCCACCCGCCAGCGAGCGCCGTCCCAGGACCCGCCCTGCCGGCCGGCGCTGGTGGCTCGCCTTCGGCGGCCGCCGACGGCGCACTCGTCGAGGCAGCCAGGATGCCCAGGGTTTCGTAGATCTCATCGTGGCCGTCCACGATGAAACGGCGTGCGTCCCTGGACAACGTGCCCTTGTGGCGGACTCCGGCCGCCGACACGGTCTCCTCGGCGAAGTCGATGGTGAGTACTTCGTCGGGCCTGCTCCGTACCACGTCGAGGAGCTGGTCGAGTGACTCTCTCGACACGACGATCGGGGCGAGGCCGTTACGCGCCGCATTCCGCTCGAAGATCTCGCCGAACCCCACCGCCAGCACGGCCTCGTACCCGAGTCCCTGCAACGCCCAGACCGCATGTTCTCGGCTTGAGCCGCACCCGAAGGAGTCGCCGGTGAGAAGAATCCGGGCGCCCTGGTACCGCGTGTCGTTCAGCACAGAATCCGTGAGCGTGCCGTCCGGATGCCGGCGCCATGTCAGGAATGCGGCATCGGCGAGGCCGGCGTTGTCCACGACGAGCAGTTCGGACTGTGGCGCGATCACGTCGGTGTCGACGGAGTCGCGACCCAGCGGAAGAGCGCGCCCTTGGAGGTTGTTCATCCGGTCACCTCGACAGGATGCGTCAGCCGTCCCGTGACGGCCGAGGCCGCCACGGTGGCGGGGCTGGCTACGTGGGTGATCGCGCCCGCACCCTGCCGGCCTTCGAAGTTGCGGTTGGAGCTGGAGACGCACCGCTCGCCGCGGGGAACTGTGTCACCGTTGATGGCAACGCAGGAGGAGCAGCCGGGTTCACGCCACAGGAAGCCCGCGTCGGTCAGTGCCGCTCGGACGCCCTCGCGCTCCGCCAACTCGGCGACCCGCCGCGAACCGGGCACCACCACCGCCCGTACCCCTGGGGCCACCCGGTGTCCGGCCACGACCAGCGCGGCGGCCCGCAGATCCTCGATCCTGCCGTTGGTGCAGGATCCGAGAAACGCATGCTGCACCTGCACCGTCCGTAGTTCCTGCCCCGGCACGAGATTCGCGTACGCCAGTGCCGCCTCGAAGGCAGACCGCTGGCTGTCCTGAACGCTGGTCGGAACTCGTCCGTCCACGGCCGCCACGTGTGACAAGTTCGTGCCCCAGGTCACCTGCGGGGCGATGCTGTTGATGTCCACAGTAGCTTCTCGGGGCGCTTCCACGGCACGGCGCAGGAGGTCAGCGCTGCGACGGCGCGCCGCGGCCAGGCGTTGCGGCGACAGCCGTTCGGCCAGGTAGCTCCAGGTGACCTCGTCGGGCGGGATCAGTGCCGAACGGGCGCCCAACTCGGCCGACATGTTGCACAAGGTGAACCGCTCGGCCATCGTGGTCGCGTCGATGTACGGTCCGCTCCACTCGATCCGCCGGCCAACCCCCCAACGGGGCGACAGTTCGCCACACACCCGCAGTACGACGTCCTTCGCGCCTGCGCCCGGGCCTGGCACGCCCGTCACGCGCAAACCGACGACCGGTTGTACCGACGTCCAGGCGGCCTGGGTGGCCAGCACGTGTGCCACCTCTGACGTACCGATTCCCCAGGCGAGCGCGCCCAGTGCGCCGAGGGTGGTGGTATGGCTGTCGCCACAGACGACGACCTGCCCTGGCAACACGCGGCCCGACTCGCTGACCGACACGTGCACGATGCCGTGATCACTGCTGTCCAGCGCCACCTGCTCGATGCCTGCGGTGCCCAGGTTCGCGGAGAAGACGTCGAGCATGTGCTGGGCCCGCGGATCATCGCTGCCGATGCGCCCGGGCGCGGTGGAGACGACGTGGTCGGGGATGCCGACCGTACGGGACGGGTCCCGCACCTGCAGTCCCCGGTTGGCAAGCATGGTGAATGCCTGGGGCGAGGAGACTTCGTGCAGTACGTGGAGGTCGACCGCCAAGAGGATCCGCGATCCGTCCCGGTGAAGTTCCGCCGATTCCAGGAGGGCGTCCGTATACGTCGTCGATGTCATCCCGGCACCTCCGAACTGTGATCTGGGGCGAACTCGGCCATGACATGCTCCCGATCGTCGTCTTGCGGTTTGCCGATATGACGAATTGTGTGTTCGCTGCGGGAGAAGTCCATGGCGATGCCGGGCATGCGTACGGCATCAGTTCCCTGTGTGACGGCTGGCAAAGATTCGCGTGCGATGACGTGCGGGTCGTGGCTGAGCTGCCCGGGAGTCAGCACGGGAACCGCTGGAATGCCGGCCGCCAGCAGATGGGTGAGCGCGTCGTCTCGCGATTTTCCACCGATCCACGCCACCAGCCGGCGATGCACGTCATCCGGATCGTGAACTGCGCCGCGATCGAGTCCTTCGGAGCCTGCCAACCCCAGCAGTCCGGCAATCGCGCTGCCGGTCGCGGCGCTGTGGGCGGACAAGGCGATCCAGTCTCCGTCCGCGGTGGCAAAGAGCCCACGGACATGGCTGCTGGCGGACACGCCCGGGTCCTCCTCGCGGGCGGCGTCGCGTACGACATGTCCACCAAGGACGCTGAGGAGCGGCTCGTACAGGTTGACCTCGACCAGCTGTCCTCGCCCGCTGCGCTGTCGCTCGTGCAGGGCCGCCAGTACCGCCACGGTGCCCTGCAGGCCGGCGATCGAGTCGGCCAGCCCTGTGGGCGGCAGGCGCGGCCCGTCGGAGTCGCCGTTCATTGCGGCGAAACCGCTGAACGCCTCTGCCAGCGTGCCGAATCCCAACCAATTCTCGCGGGGACCGCCCGCACCGAACCCGGAGATGCGCAGGACTACCAGGCGGGGATTGACCGCGGCGAGGGCTTCGTAATCCAGGCCCCACCGCGCCATCGTCCCCGGCCGGAAGCTCTCGACCAGTACGTCGGCGCGGCAGACCATCCGCATGAGGTGCGCGCGTTCGGCCGAATCTTCGAGATCCAGGCTGACCGTCTCCTTGTTCCGCCCGACAAAAGCCCACCAGGCCCCTTCGCCGCCACCGACGGACCGACCCATGGATCGCACCGGATCGCCAGGCCCGGGCCGCTCGACCTTCACCACCCGGGCGCCCAGATCGGCGAAGATGCGGCCCACGGTGGGGCCGGCGAGGATTGCGGACAGGTCAAGAACAAAAAGTCCCGCCAGGGCTCCGCACGACGTGCCGCTCACCATCGCACCTTCGAGCCGTACGCGGCAGCCAGCGGGAAGACCGATTCCTGAAGGCGGGTGAGCTGCTCATCCGGATCACCGACCGGGAGCACGTACAGTCGCTGCACGCCGGCCCGAGCGAACGCTGCGAGCCGCTCAGCGCAGTGCGCGGGCGAGCCCACCAGCGTGCGTCGGCGCAGGTCGTCGGGCGGCACCTTGAGGAAGTCCGCGAGGATGGTACCGGTCAAGAGCTCAGCGACGGGTGCGTCCTCGGTGATGTGCACGAAGCACGTCGATGCGGCAAATTCGAAGTCGGTGTTCGGTGCGGGGTCGGTAAGTTCCGCTCGAAGCTGTCGGGCCAGCCGCACCGCACGACCCATCGCGTCCGAGTCGGCCATGTACGCCGAGAAGAGAAGTCCGTCGCCACGCTCCGCCGCGCGCCGGACACCGGCCGGGGAACCCCACGATGCAATCCACAGTTTCGTTCCGGGCACCGGGCCGGGTGTCAGCGGGTCATCCAGCCGATAGTGTTTCCCGTGATAGGCCGTAGGTTCATCACCGGACAGGCTCGCTCTCAGGAGTCCTAACGCGTCATCGAAACGTGCCCAGCGCTCACTTGCGGGCACGCCCGCGAGATCGAGGTCTCGCAACGAGGAGCCCGCTGCCACCCCGGCCCGCACCGGGGCCCCCGCCAAACGGCTGATCCCAGCCAATGCCTTGGCGGTTACCGCCGGACCGCGGACTGTCGGGAGACACGCTGCCGTCACCAGCCGCCGACCCGGAAGGCGGGCGGCCACGAATGCGAGTGCCGCTAGACCGTCCAGCCAGGGAACGGGGAAGGCGACGTGGTCGCTTGCCGCCACCTCCTGAATATTCAGCCGCTCGGCGACCTCCAACAGGTTGTGCAGATTCCGTCCCGTGAGCGTCGGATGGCCAAATCCGAAGTCGAATAACGGCAGGTGCAGGCCGATCGTTAAGTCGGCCGGGTCATCGATCACTGCGCGGTCCCGTTCAGCGCGTCCCGGTAGAGTCCCTCAAAAGCCTCGAGCGAGTTGTACCGGGCCGGGCTGGGATCCAACACAAATCGCTGGTACATCTGATCGAGCACGTCTTCTGGGATCGACATACCGAGGGTCGCCGCGAAATGCCGGATGTTGGCACGACCGGAGGCCCCGCCCAGGAGAATGCGACGTTCCCTCCCGACCAGTTCGGGCTCGACAAACTCATAGCAGATCGGATTGTTCATCATCCCTGCGGCGTGTATGCCGGCAGCCGTCGAGAAGGCCAGGTCGCCGAGCAGCGGCTTGTGCTTCCAGGGTCGTTCACCGATTGCTTCGAGGACGGCATTGGCCGCCTCGACGCACTTGCGGGGGTTCAGTGCCGTTCGGAATCCTAGCGACTCACCGCGGTAATGGGTGAGGACGGCAAGTTCCTCCAGTGGAGTGTTGCCGGTTCGTTCGCCGATACCGGCCAGCGTGCCCTGCACGCCGGCGGCACCGGCCTGCATGCCGGCCACGGCGTTGGCGAGACTCAGTCCAAGGTCGTTGTGGCAGTGCAACGTCACATCGGCCGCCCCGTTGACCCAGTGCAGGGCCGCGCGTACCTTGGCCTCGACTTCCTGCGGCACGCAGGATCCCACGGTGTCGGCCAGGACAAACAGGTTCGCGCCGGAATCCAGTCCGGCCTGCATCATGGGACGCAGGTACTCGGGCGACGCCCGAAGTGAATCCTCCAACCCGATGGAAAGGTCGCGCACTCCTGCCTTCAGGCTGTAATTACATGCCTCTACCAATTCTGTCCGGGCTTGCTCCCAGGTCTGTCCGCGCTTATGCTCGGCGTGGATTTCTGACCCGGTGATGAGCAGCTGGAGCTGGAAACGATCGGCATCCCGGACGGCGTCGAGTGCGGTGTCGATGTCCTTAGGTGTCGCACGAGCGAAAACAGTGAGTGCCGCATTGCGCGATTTGCGCGAAATCTCGCGCACGAATTCGAAGGTCGCAGGCGACGAGGCTGGAAATCCCACCTCGATGTAGTCTGGGCCGGCGGCGTCGATCAGCTCGAGGAGGCGTATCTTGTCTTCGATGGTCATCTCATTGCCAGGTGCCTGTTCGCCATCCCGAAGCGTGGTGTCGAGCACTGATTTGAGAGTCACAAATATCCCCTCATAGCGATTCGCGACATCGACCATGCAGGACGGCAGGCGAGTCGGCTCGATCAATGGTTAAGCGACCATCTTGGCCGGCGACGCGGCGTGCGACCACGGCGTCGGTGCGCTGATCAAGACGGTTCCCTCGAACAGGAAGCAACGTACCTGAGAATCCTTACGCATGGCAACCCTTTATCTACGGCCGGCAATGTGCTACGAGCCACAAGCTCACTCAGGCTGGAGCGATGCTGTTGTGGCTGCGCAGGCTCGTTCGGTCGACATTGCGCGAGCTCTAGCCCACTTTCGCAAGATCATAATCTCAAGATCAAACTTTCGAAACCATGGGTCGAAGGCAAGCGAGGGTGCCATTACCTGTGTGTTTACGAACCAATCTGATCTCAGCAATACATAAGTCATGATCGACGCGACACGGACAAAGGGCGATGGTTTGGACGGCGGAGGAAAAGTGCGCGGAGCTATCGATGGGTGCTTTTGGTATAGAAGGGCTTCTTTGAAGGGGTGTCACGTCATCGCTGTTCGTGCAGGTTGGGGCGATCTGTTCTCGCTCGTTATAGTGTGTCGACTATGCCCTGGTGGGGTGTCAATCTGCGATAGTTGGCCGCCGCCGCCGCCGCTCGGATGGCACTGGGTGCCGCGAGGCCCCATTACCCCCGAATACCCCTGGGCGGCGGCGACCGTCGGTGCGAGGGGGGCACTCCTCAGCTCTACCGCAGGCAGATGTCAGCCCTGCTGGGCGGCCCATTCGGCGACCCGGCGGGCGCTTTCGGACTCGGAGAGGTCCTCGACCCGGGTCATGATCGACCAGCGCACCCCGTACGGGTCGCGGATGCTGGCGAACCGGTCACCGGAGACGAAGGTTGTCGCCGGCTCCCGCACCGTTGCGCCGGCCGCGACCGCGCGGGTGAGCGTGGCGTCGACGTCCGGGCAGTACAGGCCCATCGAGTAGCAGTCCTCGTCGCCAGCCGGCGGGGCAACCAGGCCGTACGCCGGGGACGGCTCGCCGAGCTGCAGTTGGCCGTTGCCGAAGTCGAGCACCGCGTGCACCACGGCGCCGCCCATCTCGGTCACGTCAACCACTCGGGCACCGAACACGTCCCGGTAGAAGGCGATCGCGCCGCGTGCGTCCGGAAGGGCCAGGAACGGGGTGAGGCTGGTGACGCCGTGCGGCGTACCGTTGGTGGTGTATCGGCCGTCGGCGGCCGGGAAAGTGTCGGACATGTCCCGACCCTAGGCAGCGTGCCGGTGTGCTGACTTGAAGATTCGCGACAGCCGCCGGCCGTCGGTGCCGCAGGCCGTAGCCTGGCTGCCGTGGACCCGGCGCAGCGCGGCATCCTGTACCCGTCCCGGCTGCCGACCTTCGCCCGGCTGCCGCCGCCGGAGCAGGTCGCGTCGCTGGTCCGCTGGTTCTGGATCCCCGAGTGGCGGATCGCGCCGGGCCGTACCTCCCGGCAGCAGATCCTGTCGTTCCCGGCCTGCAACCTGGTGGTCGGCCCAGACGGCGTGGAGCTGGCCGGTCCGACGACCCGGGTCTCCTACCGGGACCTGACCGGCACCGGCTGGGCGGTCGGGGCGCTACTGCGCCCGGCGGCGGTGCCGCACTTCACCCCGGAGCCGGCGGTGCTGCGGGACGCCTCCCGCCGGCTGGACCTGCCCGATCTGCGGTCGCCGGTGGTCGACGCGATGACTGGTGCCGTTGACGCGCCGCAGCGGCACGCCGGTGCGGTGGCGGCGTTCGCCGACTGGCTGAGCGCCACGGTCGGGCCGCCCGGTCCGGAGGCGCTGCTGGCCAACACTCTTGCGGAGCTCGTCGACACCGACCACACGGTGCTGCGGGTCGAGGACGTCGCCGCCCGGCTGCACGTGTCGGCCCGTACGGTGCAGCGGCTGGCCCGCCGCCACGTCGGCCTGCCGCCGTCGATGATGATCCGCCGACGGCGGTTGCAGGAGGCGGCGCAGCTGCTGCGGGCCGATCCGGCCACCGACCTGGCGGGTCTGGCGGTCCAACTCGGGTACGCCGACCAGGCCCACCTGGCCAACGAGTTCCGGACGGTGCTCGGCTACACCCCGAGTGCGTACCGTCGGGAGTCCACGCCGTCCTGACGACGCAGCCTCCGCGTGACGACGAGTATCGCGTCCTCGTAGCCAGGCGGCGCTGGACCGTAGTCTCCGGACCAACCAGCCAGGATGAAACGCATGTCGCTGAGCCACTCGCCCGGCTGACCCGAAATCGGGATGAACGGCGGCACCGCCGCCCGGCAGGATGAGCGGCGTGCATTCCACGACCGCCGTGACTCCAGCCGAACTGCCGGACCTGCTGCTGCACGTGGCGGTGGTCCGGCCGGTGTTCGTCTGGGGTGCCCCGGGCATCGGCAAGAGCTCGCTGGTGCGCCAGTTCGCCGCTTCGCTCGGTCTGGACTGCGTGACCCTGGTCGGCACCCAGCTCGCCGCGGAGGACCTGATCGGGGTGCCGGAGCTGCGCGACGGCCGCAGCCGGTTCGCCCCACCCGAGTCGATCGCCCGCGACGAGCCGTATTGCCTGTTCCTCGACGAGCTGAACGCCTCCACCCCGGAGGTGCAGAAGGCGTTCTACTCGCTGATCCTGGACCGCCGCATCGGTGCGTACGAGCTGCCGGCCGGGTCGATCGTGATCGGCGCGGGCAACCGGGCCACCGACAACGCGCTCGCTCGGCCGATGGCCTCCGCACTGGTCAACCGGCTGGTCCACGTCCACCTGCGGGCCAGCGTCGACGACTGGCTGGCCTGGGCGCAGGGTGCCGGCATCCACCAGTGGGTAGTCGACTACCTGTCGGAGCGCCCCGACCAGCTGTGGGTGAATCCGCCCAAAGTGGAGGAGACGTTTTCGACTCCGCGCAGTTGGCACATGCTTTCCGACGCGCTGCGCTCCTACGGCGACGAGATCGCCGACCAGACGCTGCGGCTGCTGGCCACCGGCACGCTGAGCCCGGCCCACGCCGCCGGGTTCTGCGGGTACGTGAAGATCGTGCGGCACCGGTACGGGCTCGACGCCGTCGTTCGTGGCGACGTTGGCTGGCCGGCTGCCCCCGCCGACCGCGACCTGCTGTACTTCCTGGCGGAGGCGTTCCGGGCCAGGCTGGTCAAGGAGCTGCCGGCCAGCAAGGAACACGCTTCGCCAGCGATGCGCCAGTTCGCCCACCGGGCCAAGGCGCTGCTGGTCGAGCTGGCGGAGATCTCCCTCGAATGCGCCCAGCTGGTCATCGCCACCGACGACGGCGCACCGGTGCTGCCCGCCTGGTTCCTGGTCGAGGTGAGCCGGGACCTGCCCCGGCTGGTCGCCGCCCGCACCTGACACCGACGATGGCTAGGAAGAAGAAGGAGCAGGTCGACCCGAACGCCGCCGCGTTCGCGGCAGCTTGGCGGCGGCTGGCCAGCCACCCGATGTTCGCCCCCATGCGCAGCTTCCCGGTCGGGCCGTGGCAGACCGCTGGCGCGCAGGCGGCGCTGGTCGACGACGGCCAGCTGACGGCGGCCAAGGCGATCGCCGTGGTCGACGCGCGCGGCCAGATCCGGGCCAGCATGGCGCACCGGCTCGACGAGGAACAGTGGTTGTGGGTGTTGGCGCACTGCCTGCTGCACCTGGGCCTTGGCCACCTCAGCGCCGACCGCTACGCCACCGATCCGGCGTACGCCAATGTGGCCTGTCTGGCGGTCACCCGGTTCCAGCGGGCGGTCAAGCTCGGCACCGAGCCGCTGCTGCTGCCGGCTGAGTTGCCCAGCGCCGACGAGCAGGTGCTGCTGCGGCAGTGGCGGCAGGCCGGCGTACCGGCCGAGTATGTCGGCTGTGGCACCGGCGGCAACGCTTCGGACCTGGCCGCGTCGCCGGTCGGGATGAGGGCGGTCGGCTGGGACTGGCCGGCTCAGTTCGCGGTCGGCCTGTCCGCAGCCGCGATGGCCGCGGTCGACGTGGCCGGCGGGGCACGCCGTTCACTGACCGACCCGGCCGTCCGCCGGCAGCCGTGGCAGCTGGCGATGAGCTGGTTTCTTTCGTCGTACCCGCTGCTCGGTGCGCTGGCGTCGCGGTTCACCCTGGTCGCCGACGCCGACCTGGCCCGCAGCTGGCACATCACGATCGCAGCGGTGTCGCCGTCCGCCGGGGAGATCTACCTCAACCCGCTGCGGAAGTTGTCGAGCACGCAGTGGCGGTTCGTGTTGGCCCACGAGATGCTGCACGCGGCGCTGCGGCACGGTGACCGGGTCGGCGGGCGTGACCCGTACCTGTGGAACGTGGCCGCCGACTACGTCATCAACGGCTGGTTGATCGAGATGGGCGTGGGCGAGCCGCCGGACGGACTGCTGCACGACCCGCAGTTGGCCGGCCTGTCCGCCGAGGCGGTCTACGACCAGATCGCCAAGGATCTGCGCCGGCTGCGCAAGCTGGCCACCCTGCGCGGCACCGGGCTCGGTGACGTACTCGGCGAACCGTTGCCGTATGCGGGCCGCCCTGGCCAGGGCGTCGACCTGGACGACTTCTACCGGCGGGCGCTGCTCGACGGCTACGCCTACCACCAGCGGGAGGGCCGGGGTCATCTGCCGGCCGGGCTGGTCGCCGAGATCCGGGTCCTGCAGCAGCCGCCGCTGCCGTGGGACGCCCGGCTGGCCCACTGGTTCGATGAGTACGTCCCGTCGCCGCGACGGGTCCGCTCCTACGCCCGCCCGTCGCGGCGACAGGCCAGCACCCCGGGCATTCCGCGACCGGGCTGGCGGTGGCCGGACGAGTCGGTGTCCCGGTGCACCTTCGGTGTGGTGCTGGACACCTCCGGCTCGATGAATCACGAACTGCTCGGCAAGGCGCTCGGCGCCATCGTCTCGTACGCCACCGCCCGGGACGTGCCGGCCGCCCGGGTGGTGTTCTGCGACGCCCACCCGTACGACGCCGGGTATCTGCCGGTGGAGCAGATCGCCGGCCGGGTACGGGTGCGGGGCCGGGGCGGCACGGTACTGCAGCCCGGTATCCGGCTGCTGGAGTCCGCCACCGACTTTCCCACCGACGCGCCGATCCTGGTCATCACCGACGGGTACTGCGACGTGGTGCGTATCCGCCGGGAGCATGCCTTTCTCGTCCCGGACGCTGCCCGGCTACCCTTCACCCCGCGCGGACCGGTCTTCCGCCTGCGTTGACGGCTGGACCTGACGCCTGCGCTGACGGCGTCAGGTGTCGCTGCGGCGCAGGCCGGCGATGAGCAGGCCGACCAGGCGGCGGGCGTCGTAGCGGGGGTCGGTGTCGGCGCCGACGCAGAGGTTTCCGACGCCGCGCATGAGTTGGTAGGCGTCGATTTCCGGGCGGATTTCGCCAGCGGCGACGGCGGCGTCGAGCAGTTCGGTGCAGACCGGCACCAGCCGGCCGAGGAAGTAGTCGTGCAGCGTCTGGAAGGCGGTGGCGTCGGACTGTAGCGCCCCGGCGAGACCGTGCTTGGTGACCAGGAAGTCGACGAACAGGTCGACCCACCGGGTCAGGGCGGCGTGCGCGGTGGCGCTCTCCGCCAGCAGGATCGGGCCGGCATCGGCGCAGGCTTCGACCTGGTGCCGGAAGACCGCGACGATCAGATCGGACCGGGTGGGGAAGTGGCGGTAGATCGTGCCGACACCGACGCCGGCCCGGGTGGCGATGTCGCGTACCGGGACGTCGACGCCGGACGCGACGAACGCCGCCGCCGCCGCGTCCAGCAGGGCCTGCTCGTTGCGCCGGGCGTCGGCCCGCTGCCGGCGCGGCCGGGCCGGTCCCGCCTTCCTTCCCTCCGGTCCCGCCTTCCTTCCCTCCGGTCCCTCCGACCTGCTGCTGTCGCCGCCGGTGTCGAGCATCTGCGGTTCCCCTCCGTTGCCCACTTGCTAACCGGAACAGTGTTCCGTATCGTCTTAGCGGAACGCTGCTCCGCTTCGGTGTCAGCGTGCCAGACCAGGCGACCCCGCTCAAGGAGAAACACAGCCATGCAGTACCGCACCCTTGGCCGCACCGGCGTGCAGGCCAGCATCCTCGCCCTCGGCGCGATGAACTTCGGCGCGATCGGCGACACCAGCCAGGACGAGGCCAGCGCCATCGTCGACGCCGCCCTCGACGCCGGGATCAACCTCATCGACACCGCCGACTGGTACAGCCAGGGCCAGTCGGAGGAGATGGTCGGCAAGGCCATCGCCGGCCGCCGCGACGACATCGTGCTCGCCACCAAGGCCAACATGCCGATGAGCGACGAGCGCAACCACCAGGGCAGTTCCCGCCGCTGGCTGGTCACCGCCCTGGACGACAGCCTGCGCCGGCTCGGCGTCGACCACGTCGACCTCTACCAGATCCACCGCTGGGACCCGGCGACCAGCGACGAGGAGACCCTGTCCGCGCTGACCGATCTGCAACGGGCCGGCAAGATCCGCTACTTCGGCTCGTCGACCTTCCCCGCCTACCGGATCGTCCAGGCGCAGTGGGCCGCCCGGGAGAACAGGACCAGCCGGTACGTGACCGAGCAGCCCGCGTACTCGATCCTGCAACGCGGCATCGAGGCCCACGTTCTGCCGGTGACCCAGGAGTACGGCATGGGAGTGCTCGCCTGGAGCCCGCTCGCCTCCGGCTGGCTGTCCGGCGCGATCCGCGCCGACCGGGAGATCAGCACCAGCCGGTCCGGCAAAATGCCCCAGTGGTACGACCTGGACATCCCCACCAACCGGGCCAAGCTCGACGCGGTCGAGAAGCTGGCCACCGTCGCTGACGCCGCCGGCCTGACGATGATCCAACTCGCGCTCGGCTTCGTCACCGCGCACCCCGGGGTGACCAGCGCGATCATCGGCCCGCGCACGATCGACCACCTGCGTTCGCAGCTGGCTGCCGCAGACACCGTGCTGACCGCCGACGTGCTCGACGCCGTCGACGCGATCGTCGCCCCCGGCGTCGACCTGGCTCCGCACGAGAAGCACGACACCCCGCCCGCCCTGCTCGACCCGGCGCTCCGCCGCCGCTGACCGCGTACTGGATGGACTGATGCCACCGACACCCCGGCCCAGCTTCGGGATCATGACCGCCCCGTCCCAGGTCGACTACCACGACGTACTGCGGGTCTGGCGCGACGCGGACACGATCCCGGCAATCGAACACGCCTGGCTGTACGACCACCTCATGCCGATCTTCGGCGACCCGAGCGGGCCGACGTACGAAGGCTGGACCCTGCTCGCCGCGCTTGCCGCGCAGACCCGCCGGCTGCGCCTCGGCCTGTTGGTGACCAGCAACCGCTTCCGGCCACCGGCGATGCTGGCCAAGATGGCCGCGACCGTCGACGTCGTCTCCGGCGGCCGGCTCAACTTTGGTATCGGCGCCGGCTCGCGGCCCAGCTACCCGCTGGCCCGCCGCGAGTACGACGCCCACGGTCTGCCCTATCACGACTTCACCGACTCAGTAGGCAGCCTCGCCGAGGCGTGCACCATCATCCGACGGCTATGGACCGAGGCCGAGCCGTTCGACTTCCACGGCACCCACCACCGCTTGGCCGGGGCGTACGGCAACCCGAAGCCGGTGCAACGCCCGTACCCGCCGATCCTGATCGGCGGACGGTCGGCGGCCGTGCTGCGGGTGGTCGCCGAACACGCCGACCTGTGGAACATCCCCGGCGGTGACATCGCCGACGCGGCCAGCCGCAGCGCCCTGCTGGACCGCTACTGCGCCGAGGCCGGCCGCGATCCGGCAGCCATCACCCGCTCCATCCACCTGCCGGTCTCCTACGACCAGCCCGGCGCCACTCGGGCCGCCATCAGCGCGGCGGTCGACGCCGGCTTCGGGCACATCGTCCTCGGACTGTCGACTCCCTACCCGGCCGACGTCGCCCACTGGGTCGCCGCCGAGATCATCTCCACCACGGCGTCCTGAGGCTCCAGCCGGCGCGGACACGAGGATGTCAACGTGCTTCGCACGGCTCGGCGAGCAGCGCGGCGATGCGGTTGTCGTCCGCGCCGAGCATGCGTAACAGGTCGCGGGCAAGGCCGTCGGCCAGGCGGGCTGATCCCGGGGGACGGCTGTCGTTCGGGGTTGATCCACTACGCCTCATCGACTCGACACGCCGACACTGAGTCAGCTGGGCCGCATCCGATCACGCCTCACCGTGCGGCATGACGGGCGGGCCCGGCGTGGATGCCGGGCCCGCCTTGTCATGGTGTGGTGTGGGTGTGGTTCAGCGTTGGAGGGTGAGGAGGCCGGGGCGGTAGGGCAGGAGGCCGTAGTCGCCGCCGGAGTTGGGGGAGCGGCCTTGGTAGAGCATTTGGAGGTTGCAGGGGTCGATGGTCATGGTCTGGTCGGCGTTGGTGCGGATGAGTTCGCCGTGGCTGATGTCGTTGGTCCAGGTGGCGCCGCTGTTGGCACGGCCTGCGAAGGGGTTGTTTTCGCTGGTGGCGTTGGGGGTCCAGGTGCCGCCGAGGTTGGTGGCGGTGAAGGAGCGGAAGTAGCGGCCCTGGGAGCCGATGGCTTCGACGATCATGAGGTAGCGCTGTTGGCCTTGGAGTTTGTAGACCTGGACGCCTTCGAAGAGGTTGTTGGTGGTGTCGGTCATGATGGTGGTGTAGTTGGAGCCGAAGTTGCCGGGGAAGTTGCCGATGGGCATGCTGGCGCGGTAGATGCGGCCGTTGTCGCCGGCGAAGAAGAGGTACATGTTCTGGTCGTCGCCGATCAACGCTTGGTCGATGGGTCCGGTGCCGGAGTTGCTGATGCTGCCGGTGAAGAGGGTCTGGTGGGCGGACCAGCTGTTGACGTTGGTGGGGTTGGTGGAGGTGCGGTAGGAGAAGGCGGGGCCGCCCCACTGGTAGGCGAGGACCCAGATGTTGCGGGGGGCGAAGTAGAACAGGCTGGGTGCGACGGCGGAGAAGGGCATGGCGTTCTGGCTGGCGGAGCCCATCTGGTTCCAGTTGGAGAAGAGGCCGAAGTTCATCGAGCCCCAGCTGGTGCCGTAGTCGTGGTTGGTGGCGTAGACGAGGTGTTGGCCGTTGTAGGGGGCGTGGGTGAAGTCCTTCAACGACACCCAGCCGGAGCGGGGTTGGGCGAGTGCGCCGGTGGAGGTCCAGCGGTACGTCGACGGCAGATTGCAGGTGCCACCCGGCGGCGGGGTCGTCGGATCGGGGTCGGGGTTGCCGCCGCCGTCGACCCGGACAAGCTGCCACTGCTGGTTGGCGCCGCCCCAGTCGTCGTACTGGACGATGTTGCCGCCGTCGGCGGTCGAGGCGCCCTGGACCTCGAGGGCCTTGTTGCTGTGTCGGCTGATCAGCCGGACGTGACCGCCGTCGGAGTCGGCGAGGCGCCACTGCTGGTTGGTGCCGTTGTGGTCGGTCCACTGGACGATGGCCGCGCCGTTGGCGGTGGACCACTCGTAGACGTCGAGGACCTTGCCGGACAGGCGGGACTTCAGCCGGTAGTAGCCGCCGCCGGAGTCGACGAACTGCCACTGCTGCTGGTTGCCGTTGTTGCGGGACCACTGGGTGATCCGGGCGCCGTCGTTGGTGGCGAGGTTGTACACGTCGAGGGCTTTGCCGCTGTTGCGGTTGAGCAGCACGTACCACGCGCTGGTATCGACCGTCGCCGCGGCTGCGGGTGGCTGCGCCACCGCGACGGCCGCGCCGCCGACCACCAGCGCGGTCGCGCTGGCCATGGCGACGCGCGGCAGCCAACCGCGCCGACGGGACCGTGGCGCGGTCAATGCTGATCTGCCAAAGGCAAACATGATCCTCCTTCAGGGGCCAAAGCTGACTGGGTTCAGCTGAAAGCGGCGCACCGGGTCGCATCCACCGGCGTCTGCCGGAAGATGTCAGCGTTAACAGGGCCACCGCTTGCCCTGGCGGTACGCCTGATTCACGGTCCGACGAGGCGGGCTCGCCCGGTGAGCCGCAGGCGTCGTCGTCCTTGGATATAGACTGTGAGCGATAACATGTCGTTCGTCAAGCCGTAACATGCCGCAGCCCGGCGTCCCGCGAATGCCGACGACTCAGCCGATCGGCCCGCCGTCGAGGAGGGACCGAATCCGGGCGACGGCCGCCGCCCGGTGCGTGACGCACAGCCGGGCGAACACCGCTTCCAGATGCTTGCGCACCGTCGCCGGGGCGATGCCGAGCTGGCGGGCGATCTGCTCGCCGGTGGCTCCAGCGGCCAGCTCGGCGGCCACCTGGCACTGCCGGGGAGTCAGACCGAGCGCGGCCAATCGCTGCGGGCCACCCGGGCAGGGCCGCAGCAGGACCACATGCGGGCCGACCGCGCTCGGCACCACCACCGCCTCCAGGGTGCCGGCCGGCCCGGCGACCGGATGCGGCGCGGACCTGGTCGCCGGTGTCGCCGGATCGTATCCGGCGAGCACCGCCCGGACCCCGGCCAGCGGTCCCGCCGGCAGCAGCGTCCCGTCGGCGACGTCCAGTCCGTACCGGGCGGCCGCCTGCACCGCGCCCGGCGAACTGGCGATGACCCGCCCGTCGTCGTCGACCAGCACCACCGCCCAGCCGTGCGCGCCCAACGTCGAGCCGAGCATCGCCTGATCGGCCCGCAACTGCACCGCCCGGTACGCGTGGACCAGGTGCGGCCGCAGCAACGCGAACACCCGACGGTCGGTCGGGCCGAAGCCCTCGCCGCCGCGGTTGACGCCGATGGCGACCAGCACCCCCGGCGGGGCCGGCAGCACGACGGCCAACTGGCTGCGGATCCCGTTCGGCAGGTAGAACTCCCGGTCCAGGGCGGTGCCGTGGACGGTGCCGAGACCGTCGTCGCCCCACCCGAGCACCCGGGTGTCACCGGTGGCAAGCGCGTGCCGGATCAACGGGTTGTCCATCATGTGCTGCTCGAACGGCGGCTGGTAGCGGCGGAACCAGCCCGGACCTGGATCCGGATCGATCAACGCGAACGCCCGGCCGGCGAGCGGATTGAGTTCGTTGTACGACACGCTCAGCGCCGGGACCAGCTCGCGGATGCCGGCGCAGGCGATCCGCGCGTAGCTGTCCAGGTCGGCGGCGTCGATCATCCGGTCGACCAGGTCCAGCAGGATCTCCGCGTCCGGCACCGGCGGAGTCGCGGCGGTGGTCACCAGCAGACCGTACGACGGTACGTCAAACGCCGTATTGCCCGGCCATGATCGGCCAGACGACGCTGAGCGGGTGTCAGAACCGGTCACCTCACCCTGTCGGCGCAGGCCGGGAGCCGGCCGATGGGCCGCTCCGGTCAGTGGCGTACCGGCGCTGGTCGGCGTTCTGCTCGTCGCCGGCTGCGGTTGGTTCGACCGCAACGACGGGCTCGACCGGGCCGGCGATCCGGTCGCCGGGCCGGTGGCCGCCTACAGCAGCCGACCGGTGAGCGACTTCCTGCCCGCCGGGGTGACGGTCGAGCCCGCCGCTCCGACGGTCGAGCCCGCCCCGACCGCTGCGCCGACCGGACCGGCCGGCGGTTACCGGGTGCGCGCCTGGGACAGTTTCTCCGGCCCGTGGGGTGACGGGGTGGCCTGGCCGGGCACCGTGCGGCTGGCCCTTCCCGGGCCGGCGACCCGGCCCACCGCGTACCAGGTGAGCTCCGCCGGCAGTATGCCGCTGCCGCAGCCGGCGGTGCACGTGCTCAAGCTCGGCGGCGACGATGGCACCGGCACCGGCACCGCGAAGGTGCTCACCGACCGGGCCGGGCGGCGGATCGGCGCGCTGGTCGCGTCGCCGGGGCGCTACGGCAGCGTGCTCGACGTCGACGGCGACGACACCGTCGACGTGCTGGACGTGATCACCGTGGACCCGCCCGGTCGGCTGGTGGCGCTCAACGCGGCCGGCGAGGCGTACCAGGCCGCGTTGACCGACGGCACGGCCGACTGCGCCGGTGCCGGACCGGACGGCTGGGACCCACTCGTACGGCTGGTCCTCGACTGCGCTGGCGGGCCGGCCGCTGCGGCCCGGCCGGCCGTCGTGCCGGTCGGCTACGCCCAGCCCGGCAGCGACGCCGTCGACGTAATGGTCACCGCCGAGGAGGCGGCGGCGGCCGTGGCCGGGGCCGGACAGCCGCCCACGGCCGACGACATCGCCGACGCCGCCCAGCTCGCCGAGGACCTGGAGCGGTACGGCGGCGCCGTGGTCGCCGGCGCGGTCCTGAACGACCTGCTCTCCGACTCGATGCCGTCCTGGCTGCCGGAGGCGCTCGCCTGGATCGGCGACCAGACCGGTGCCGGGGTCGACGCCGGTGCCGCCGGACGCCTGCTGTCCCGATCCACCGACGACCTGCTCGACCTGGCCCGGATCGAGATCCTGCTGCTCGGCGGCGACGACCCGGCGATACCTGGCGAGGAAACCGACGACGGGGTCGACGGCGGTGCCGCCGATGGCTGCGAGTTGCGCGACGCGCAGACCGGCACCTGCTACGACGGGCAGGACGGCACCGGCCAGTCGTGGGGCGACCCGCACCTGCGTACCTTCGACGGCCTTGACTACGACTTTCAGGCCGTCGGCGAGTTCGTCCTGGCCCGGTTCCCCGACGACGACGCCGAGGTGCAGGTGCGGTACCGGCCGTACCGGGACTCCGACCGGCTGTCGACGACCGGTGCGGTCGGGATCCGGCTACCGGGCGGAGTCGTCCGGGTCGAGCACCCCGGGAGCGGCGCGGGCTCGGTCACCGTCACGGTCGCCGCCGGGCCGTCGGCCGGAACGTCGTCGGCCGGCGACCAGCTCGACCCGGACGGCCGTCGGACCGTCGGCGACCAGCAGGTGATCCGCTCCGGCCGCACCGTACAGGTCGGGCTGCCCGGCGGCGGCCGGGTGTTCGTGGTGGTACGCCCGGCGTTGCTCGACGTCACCGTGGTATCGGGCGGCCGGTGACCGGCCTGCTCGGCGACGCCGACGGCGACCGCGGCAACGACCTGCGGACCGCCGTCGGGCAGGTCGTCGACCCGGCGGCACCGTCCGCAGGCGACATCTACGGCGGGTACGCCGACAGTTGGCGGCTCACCGACGCGACGTCGGTGCTGCCGTACCCGGACGGGACCGGGACCGACGATTTCACCGACCGGGACTTTCCCGCTGGGCCGACGACGCTCGCCGGGCTACCGGCCCGCCAGCGGGCGGCGGCGATGGCGCTCTGCCGCCACGTCGGCGTCACCGATCCGGCGCTGCTCGCCGGCTGCGTGTTGGACGTCGCCGCCACCGGCGAGCCGGCGTTCACCGCCGGCGCGGCCGGGGCGCAACGGGCCGTCGGGCGTACCGACGACGACCACCTGCTGGAGGTCGGGGACCGCCGTTACCCGGTGCGTGGCTGGGCGGACGGGACCGACCGGGCAGCCGCTGTCGAAGCAGGTGTGGTCGGCAAGGACCCGGCGGACGCGCTCGGTCCGCGCGACGTGCGCAACGTGCAGCTCGGCGAAGGCGACACAGAGTGCGAGTTCCCGATGCAGCTGCGGCTGTCGGCGACGCCGCTGGTCGACGGCCCGGGTCCGGATCTCGGTGTGGTGCAGATCGGCGCGGGCGACGCCCGCTACCAGGTGTGGGTGGCCGCCGCCGGCACTGACCGGTGGCGGTGGGTCGGCTCCGGCGACGGCCCGACCGTGTTCGACCTCGCTGGCGTGCTCGGCCCCGGTGAGCAGGCGGACCGGGTCCGGCTGTGCGACCCGCCGGCCGATGTCGACGGGCCCAGGCGAGGTCGCTCTCCGCTCGGTCCGGCGATCGACGCGGTGGCCGCGTTGGGCGTCACCGACGCGGTGACCGTGCCCCGGTGAGGGTTCTCGACAGTTCAGGAGGCAGTCAGATGTCAGGGACATTGCGGTCCGGCGTGCGCATGGGGAGGCTCCGGGCCGGCGTGGTGGTGGGGACGCTGCTGCTGGTGCTGGCCGGTTGCGGCTCCGACGACAGCGGTGACGCGGCCACACCACCGGCCGCCGGTGACGCGGCCACACCATCCGGCCCCGGCTCGCGCCCGCCGGACGGTGCCGTCTCCTCGGGTGACCTGCCGGACGAGCAGACCCTGTGCGGCGCGGTCGACGAGGCTCCGGTGGTCGACGTGCTGGGTGGCCCGGTGGCGGTCCGCGCGTTCAACCCGCCGTTCGGTAGCGCGGTGAACGTCTCCTGCACCTGGGAGAACGACAGCGGTACCCGCAGCGTCACGATCCGCTTCGGCACCACGCCGGACTTTCGCGACGCCGTCGACAACGACCTGCTCGACGAGTACGGCGCAGGCGAGTTTCCCGGGCTCGGTGTCGAGGCCCACCGCAACGTCTACCAGGGCGTCATTCTGGCCGGCCCGCACGGCTGGGCGGTCGACGTGGCGATCGCCGGCACCGTCACACCGACCGACGCGCAGCTCACCGCGCTCGGCCGGGCAGCCCTCACCGCCGCCGAAGCGACGTCGTGACCAGCTGTCCGGCCGAGGCGCCAGGTGCCGGGACGCTCAGTGGCCCGCCGGCGTCGCGGTGGTGATCGGGCCGCGGTGCAGCCAGTCGACCAGCTCCGGTACGGCGAGCTTGGCCACCTGCTCCTCGTAGCGCCGCAGGTCGTCGTCGTCGAGCAGGTCACGCCACTGGCCGGTGACACCCCGGTTGAAGAACTGCTTCGGGTCCCGCCACATCGCCAGGACGGGGGCGAACTCCTTGGCGCGGTTACGCATGGAGTCGAAGGTGGCCGCCCGCACCAGCTCCGGCCACCGCTGTTCGGGCACCTCGATGTCGAGCTGCTTGGCGATCGCCCGCATCTGGCCCGCCAGGTCGGCCTTCAACTCGTCGTAGTGCAGCAGCAGGACGTTTGACCGCTCACGCTCCGCCCAGAAACCCGACATGTGGTGCAGCATCGACGGCAGGCCGATCTGCACGTCGGGGTGTTCCATCCAGGCCCAGAACCGGTCGTACTCGGATTCCAGCTGCGGTGGCGCGTCGTCGGTGAGCTCGCCGGTCAGGTCGTCGTTGCCGACCGCCTCGTCGCGCAGCTTCAGGACCACGTCGTAGTCGGTGTTCTGAAAGTGGGCGTCCCAGGACAGGGCGACGTCACGCGGGTCCCGGCCGACCGCGAGGTAGGTGACCCCGTCGTGGATCGGCAGACCGTCGAACGGGGTGTGGGTCTTGATGACGCGCCGGTGCTGCTGCGCCTCGTAGAACGCGAACACGTCGGCCTGGCTGCGCGTCTTCATGTCGGGCCAGACGGTGATGTCGTCCAGTGGGCGGGGCAGCTCCGGCGTCTGAAAGATCAACAGAGCGCAGATCGTCTGGGTCCACGTCGTGCCGCACTTGGCGGGTGTCGAGATCACGATGTCGCCGTCGCGGAAGGGGAACCCTTCCCATCGGGCGCTGTCCATGATCGCGTTGTGGTACCGAACCGTGGGTTGGCGCACCGGCCCTCCAGCCTGATTGGTCGTGTCGTCCAATCCAGACCGTAGTCTCCACAGTGTAGCCATGTCCAGGGTCGTGCGCGGAACCCGGCACCTGACCAGACAGCGACGGGGCCAGCCGACCTCGGCTGGCCCCGTCGCCGTCAGTGCTCTGGCTGCGTCGGCTGTCAGGGTTGTCTGGATCGTGGCCGGCGGACGGCCACCGCCAGAGCGGCCAACGCCAGTGCGGCGAGACCGACCGGCCATGCCCAACGCCACCAACTGGCCCCGGCCGAAGCGGCGTCGTCCTCGGCCGCCGCGGCCGCCAGATCGGCGACCGGCGGTGCCTGGCCCTCCACCGCCTGTACCTCGACCGTCGCCGCACTGTCGTACGGCGCTGGAGCGCTCACCGTCACCTGCCAGTCGCCTGGGCTGAGCACCGGGCCGCTGGCGTAGAAACCCTGCCCTTCACCGGCTGGTTCGAGCTGCAGCGGGCCGACCGTCCGCCCGCCGTCGGCGGTGGCGGTCAGCACGAGCTGGACCGGTAGGTCCAGCCGGTGACCATCGTCATGGAAGGCCTGCACGGTCACCCCGGTGGCGCCGTCGCCGGCCACCTCCAGGTCGAGTTTGCCGTTGTGCGCCTGCGCGGGACCGGCCGCCGGCAGCACCGCCAGCAACAGGCCGAACAGAACGGCGGCCGATCCACGCGTACGACGCATGGTGTCTTCCTTTCCTGTCTCGTCGACGGGTCGGTGACCCGCCGATGGGGCGGTGGCCCCGCCCGGCACCGAGGACCGGGCGAGGCCACCGCGGGTCAGAGTTGCTGGTCGGGATCGATCCGGGTGGGGTCCTCCGCCAGCCGACCGGCACCGGTGACCGGCTTGCCGCCGTTCGCCTTCACCCCGGCCGCGCTCGCCGTACCACCGAGCCGTTCGATCATGGCGTCGGCGTCGCGGATCAGGGTGTCCCGTACGTCGGTGTCGGTGACCAGCTCCGGGTCGGCGGCCAGGGCCTTGAACGCGGTCAGCTGCTGCGTAGCCCGCTTGTCCTTGCCCTGTGCTTCCGACAGCCGCGCCGCGTCCAGCTTGTTGGACAGCTTACGGTCCGCCTTGTTGGACAACCGTCCGGTCGCCTTGAACCTGTCGATCAGGCTCTGCATGTCCCGGAACGACGTGGTGACGAAGAACCGGACCGTCGAGGTGGTGTCGTTACCCGCCTTGTCGGTCGCGGTCACGGTCAGCTCGTGCAGGCCGAGCGGCAGGTCGTACATCACCTGGAGGGTGTCGTTCGCGTACGGTTGCCCGTCCAGCGTGCCGACGACGGTGTCGATGCCGGAGGTCGGGTCGACCGCCTGCCACGACACCCGTACGTCCTGGCTGTCGCCGTACAGCTGGCCGTCGGCCAGCCCGGAGATCAGCAGGGTCGGCTTGCTGCCGTCGATCTTCACCACGGCCGACTTGAGCGCCTCGACGTTGCCGGCGAGGTCGGTGGCCCGGTAGAGCAGCTCGTGGTCACCGTCGCCGGTCACCTCGACCGGCTCGTCGTACGGCGTCCAGTCACCGCCGTCGAGCGACCATTCCAGCAGCTCGACCCCGGAACCGTCGTCGGTCGAGGAGAGCACAACCGGGATGGTGCCGTCGTGCCAGCCATTGTCGTTCGCCGGGGCGAACTCCGCCGAGCTGACCGGCGCCGTGGCGTCGATCTGGAAGGTGACCGACTGGGTCTGCTCCACGTTGCCGGCGGCGTCGGTGGACCGGAACCGCAGCTCGTGGCTGCCGTCCCCGCTCACCGCTACCGGCTCGGTGTACGCCGTCCACCCGGTCTCGTCGTCGAGCGAGTACTCGGTACCCGCCACCCCGCTGCCACCATCTTCGTCGGTGGCGGTCAGGGTGACCGCGACCGGCCCGGGGTACCAGCCCTCGACCGGACCAGCCGGCTCGCCGGTCCCGACGACCTCGGCCTCGGTCACCGGCGCCGTGGTGTCCTCCTCCGACACCTCCGTGGTCAACCGGAAGTAGTCGAACGACGCGGTCTTCGACTCCGTCTGGTTGCCGCTGAGGGTGAACACGCCGATCTTCGGGGTGGCCCCGACGACCGCGCTGGTCAGCGACTCGAACTCCGTCCAGTCGGTGCCGTCCGCCGAGTAAGCAGCGGTGAAGACGTCACCGGCACGGGACACCCGCAGGTACCACACACCCGAGGTCAAACCGGTGGCCCCCGGCTGCGGGTCCTGCACCACCGCGTCGATCTCGCTGCGGAACTCGATCCGCCGGCTGACCGCCGAACCGGGCGAGTTGTCGGTGACGAAGTCCAACTTCAGGTAGTTGTCGTCGTCGGCGTAGACGAGCAACCCGGCCTGCTGGTACTGCTCGTTCAGCAGGCTGCCGTCGATCTTCGTCTCGATCGTCCAGTCGCCCTCGGGCGCGGTCTGCAGGATGAAGTTCGTCGGCCCGGTGTTGTCACCGGTGTAGATGTCGCCGTTGGGCACGTCGATGAACAACGACCCGTCGACGACCCGGTAGGCAGCCGCGTCCTCCCGCACGATGGCGTCCCACCGGCACTTGTCCAGCGCGTCGCCGTCGAACTCGTCGGACGGCTCGACCGGCCCGGCCGGCTCGTCCGGCGCCACCTGGAACCAGTCGAAGGCCGCGTCGACCACCGGAGCCTCGGTCCCACCGTTGAGCGCGAACACGCCGAACTGCGGGTTCTCGATGCCGTCCAGCGCGGCCTCGCGGCCGACCGGGGTGAAGGTCTGCCCGTCGGCCGAGTACGCCGCGGTCAGGTTCGTCCCGTCGCTGGTCAACCGCAGGTAGATGGTGTCACCTGTGGGTGCGTCGGTGGCGTCGGCACCCTCGTTGCGCGGGGTGCCGGCGGTCTCCCGGATGAACTCCACCCGGCGACTGCCGGAGTAGAGCAGATCCAGCTTGGCGTAGTTGTCGTCGTCGCCGTAGACCAGCAGACCAGCCTGCTGGTAGTTGGCGGTCACCGGCAACGTGACCTTGGTGGTGGCCTGCCAGGCGCCGTCCGGCGCGGGCTGCAGGACCAGGTTGGTGGCGTCGTTGCGGTCGCCGTACAGGTCACCGACGCCGGTCGGCAGCAGCAGCGTGCCGTCGGCCACCGAGTACACCTGGCTCTCCCGGACCACCGTCCACCGGTCGCGGTCCAGTTCGTCGCCGAGGAAGTCGTCCGACCGCGCCCCGAAGCAGGACGTGTTCGGCGCCTCGACCCGCACCGACACGTACGCCGATGCCGTCGCGCCCCGGGCGTCGGTCACCACCAGGGTGGCGACGAAGGTGCCCGGTGCGGTGTACGTGTGGCTGGCGTCCAGGGTGTCGGCGGTAGCGCCGTCACCGAAGTCCCAGGCGTACGTCAACGGGGTGTCGCCCTCGGCGTCGGTGGCCGTGCCGTCGAACGCCACGGTGAGCGGCGCGGTGCCGGACGTCGGCGTCGCGGTGACGCTGACCTGCGGCGGCGCGTTCTCGGTGACGCCTCGGCCGAGGAAGTCCATCCAGTTGACGTTGAACAGCGAATCGGCGCCGCCACCCGGATCCCGGGCGACGAAGTACAGCACCGCCGCGTCGGCACCGCCGGTGACCGGCGCGGTCACGTCGGTCCAGGTCTGCCAGTCGCCGGTACCCGCGATGTCAGCGGAGGCGACCACCGGACCGTCGACGGCGTCGGCGCGGACCTCGATCCGGCCGCCGGCCGTCGCCGACGCGACCCGGAACCGGATCGAGTCGACGTTGGTCAGGTTGGCCGGGTCGACCGACCACCAGTCGCCGTCCTCGATGAAGCCGATGTTCTCGCCACCACCGGCCGGGTCGCTGGTGGCCTCGGTCTGCACACCCGGGTCGTCGTCGCCGGTGGCGCCGTCCACCCGTCCGGTCGAGCTGAAGTACTCGGCCTGCTTGCGCTTGGGCTGCAGCAGCTCGATCGCCCGGCCGGTCAGCGGCGCGGCACCGCCGACACCGCCGTCGTCGGTGTAGGTGGCCTCGAACACGCCGAAGACGTTCGCCTCGGCGCCGTGGCCGGCGGCGAGCTGGGTCTGCACCGTGCCGGAGCAGCCGGTGTGCTGCTCCAACGGGTGGGCGTGCTCGTCGTGGCCGAGCAGCACCTGCAGCTCCACCCGGTCACAGTCGATCTCGCCGTCCTCCGGGTCGGTCACGGTGATCGTGTACTCGACCTGGTCGCCCCAGTTGAAGAAGCCGCCGGCCGGCGGGAAGTCGATGGTCACCGTCGGTGCGGTGTTACCGACTGTCACCGGTACGTTGGCAACCGCCGTGCGCTCGTTGGGGTTGGTCACGGTCAACTGCGCGGTGTAGTTGCCGGCCTCGGTGTAGGTGTGGGTCGGGTTGGCCTCGGTGGAGGTCCCGCCGTCACCGAACGCCCAGGCGTAGGTCAGCGTGCCGCCGTCCGGGTCGCGCGAGCCCGCGCTGGAGAACTGCACGGTCAGCGGTGCCTGGCCGGAGGTCGGGGTGGCGCTGGCCTCCGCGATCGGTGCCCGGCTACCGGCGATGTAGTCGATCCGGTAGACCCCCGAGTCGTCGTTGTTGCCGCCGAAGCCGCTGCCCCATTCGATCAGGTACAGGGCGCCGTCGGGGCCGAACTCGAAGTCCATCGGGCGGACGAAGCTCATCCCGGTCAGCAACTGGTTGATGTCCACCAGCTCGGTGCCG
The DNA here is from genome assembly GCF_049179115.1 of Solwaraspora sp. WMMB762. Classification (NCBI taxonomy): domain Bacteria; kingdom Bacillati; phylum Actinomycetota; class Actinomycetes; order Micromonosporales; family Micromonosporaceae; genus Solwaraspora; species Solwaraspora sp. WMMB762. The sequence continues at coordinate 3,430,531 of NZ_JBMHMD010000001.1, read as the reverse complement.
TCAGCGGACACCTGCATGGAGTACATCTTCGACTGGTTCCACTCGCCCAGCAGCGCCTTGCCGTCGTAGTACGCCGGCCACTTGCGGTCCGAGGCAAGCTCGGTGTCGTAGCGGTAGACCGGTCCGCCCATCGGCGCACCACCGCCACCGATCTCGGGGTAGCGCGGGTCACCGCTGTAGCCGTAGTCGACGGTGGCGGGGATCGCCGGCGGCAACTCGGTCAGGCCGGTGTTGTTGGGGGAGTCGTTCACCGGCGCCGAGCAGTCGAACTTCGCACCGCTGGGGCCGGACGGGAACTGGTAGTCGTTGTACGCCTCGTTCGTCCCGGTGCAGTACGGCCAGCCGTAGTTGCCGGGAGTGTCGACGATGTTCCACTCGACCAGGCCCCGGGGACCCCGGTCTGGGTTGTCCGAGTTGGCGTCCGGGCCGTAGTCCGCCACGAAGAGCGTGTCGGTGGCCAGGTCCATGCCGATCCGGAACGGGTTGCGGAAGCCCATCGCGTAGATCTCCGGGCGGGTCTGCGCGGTGCCCGGTGCGAACAGGTTGCCGTCCGGGATGGTGTACGTCCCGTCGTCCTCCGGGTGGATCCGGATCACCTTGCCGCGCAGGTCGTTGGTGTTGCCGGAGGTACGCTGCGCGTCGTAGTCCTGCCGCCCGGCCCGCTCGTCGATCGGGGTGTAGGCGCTCGACTCGAACGGGTTGGTGTTGTCCCCGGTCGCCAGGTAGAGGTTGCCCTGGCTGTCGAAGGTCATGGTGCCGCCGGCGTGGCAGCAGGTGTTGCGCTGCGTGTCGACCTGCAGCACGGCCTTCTCGCTGGCCGGGTCGATGCTGTCGCCGACCACGGTGAACCGGGACAGCAGGTTGCGGGCCACGCCGTCGTTGGGGGCGTAGTAGAGGTACACCCAGCCGTTGTCGGCGAAGTCCGGGTCGAGCCGGATACCGATCAGGCCGTCCTCGTTGCCGGTGAACACGTCGAGGTCGATCGCGGTGACCGTGTTGCCGGTGTCCGGCTTGACGATCTGCACCCGGCCGTCACGCTCGATGTAGAAGACCCGCCCGTCCGGGGCGATGTCCAGCTCCATCGGGTTGCTGGTGTTGTTGTCCAGGGTGATCTTCTCGAAGCTCTCGGTCAGCGAGGCACCGCAGTCGGAGTCGACGGCCCCGGCGGCGGACTGGATGCCGCCGAGCAGGTGGTCGAGGAACTCCGGCTCGGCGAACGACTCGTCGGTGTGGCCGCCGCCGGTGTACCAGGCCCGGCCGCCGTCGTAGTCGCTGCACCAGGCGATCGGGTGGTCGGCACCCATCGCGCCGGCACCGGGGGTGTAGCTGGTCTCGTCCAGGCTGGCCAGCACGTGCACGTCGCCGCGCGGGTTGGTCTGGAAGTTGTACCACTCGTCGTAGCGGGTCCATTCGGCGGGCAGTCCGTCGGTGGACGGGTGGGCCGGGTCCTCGACCTTGACCACGGCGTTCTGGTTGGCCGGGTGGCCGGAGAAGTAGGCACCGACCAGTTCGCCGTACCAGGGCCAGCTGTACTCGGTGTCGGAGGCGGCGTGGATGCCGACGTACCCGCCACCGGCCTGGACGTAGCGTTCGAAGGCGGCCTGCTGGTTGGTGTCGAGGACGTCACCGGTGGTGGACAGCCAGATGACCGCCCGGTAGTTGGCCAGGTTGGCGTCGGTGAAGTCGGCGCCGTCCTCGGTGGTGTCGACGGTGAAGCCGTTGTCGGCACCGAGCTGCTCGATCGCGGCGATGCCAGCCGGGATGGAGCCGTGCCGGAAGCCAGCGGTCTTGGAGAAGACGAGCACTGAGTACGGCTCGTCGGCGGCCGCCTCGAAATCGCCCGGGCCGGCCTGCACGGCGGGGGCAGGATCGACCGGGTTGCCCGGAGTGCCCGGTGCGGCCTGCGCGGCGGGGGCACCGAGCAGGGCAGTAGACAACATGGAGAGCGAAAGTATTGCAGCGGTTAGCGGGCCACGTTGAACATGGCGTCGGCGGGTTCGGGACACGTGGTCTCCTAGTCCTGGTGAACACACTGTCGGGTGGGCCGACCCGCCGATGGCCGTCCCGTCTGGCCCGGTGAACGCGCTGCCACGACGCGGTCACCGAGGTTTTGTTAAGCCGTTGGACAAATTAGGGACTGCCGGCTCTGTTTCCGGCAAGGGCTATGCGTGTAACGGTTTGATAAACGCTCAGCCGGTGAACCAGCTCGGAACCATCGCAAGTGCGACGAATCGGATCGATCTGCCGACGAAGCAGACCACTGTGAACACGCTGACCGGCATCCGGGTGCCACCGGCCACCACCGTCGTGACCAGCAGCGGAGGCACGCCGATCACGCTGCTCGCGAACAGGGTCGGTACGACGAACGCCGGCTCGTACAGTCGGCGGTGCTCCCGGGCCACCCAGCCCGCCCAGCCGGACAACCTGCTGCGCAGCCCCTGCGGCAGCCGGTCGCCGATCGCCGGACCGATCCGGCGGAACCATCCGGCCCGCGACCTGCCGTCCGCCGCCGTCGGGTCCGCCGGCGTCGTGCCGTCGGCCGCTACCGCGCTGGTCGTGGCCGCCGCCTTCGGCGCGGTCCGCTTGGCCAGCCACCGGCGCAGCCACGGCGACTGGATCACCCCCCGCGACGCCAGGAACATGGCGAGCTTGGCGGCGGTCTGACCGAGCGCCGCAGCGACGCCCAACGCGACCGGCTGATGGGACGTGGTGGCGGTCAACGCGATCAGGTACGGCTCGATCGGAGTCACCGGCGACACCGCCGACAACGCACCCACCGCGACGGTGGCCAGCAGGACCGCGATCACGAGGAGGCGGCGCGCAGACCCGGAAGGTCGACAGCGAGCGGGATCCGGGCCACCACGACGAGCGAAGCGAGCTTCACCGCGGCGATCGCCAAGGTGAAAGCCACCGGAAGCACCGGCGACGGTGCCAGCACCACCAGCAGCACCAGGCCGCCGGTGTTCAACGCCTTCGCCACCGGCGACCAGTTGAACCGGTACACCTGGGTGTGCACAAGATGGAAGTAGTTCGGGCTCAGCAGCGGCCACCGCAGGAAACTCAGGCTCAACACCAGGTCCACCACGACGAACTGCACGACGAAGATGCCCAGCGGCACGCCCATCGACGGCAGCAGCGGGATCAGCGCGGCGGCGACCGCCAGGCAACAGATCCGGTCGCAGACGATGTCATAGACGGCGCCGAACCGGGTCTCCTGCCGCAGCAGCCGGGCGGCCAGACCGTCCGCCATGTCACCGATCCAGTAGCAGGCGATCGCGACGCCGGTGAGCACCGCGCTGTCGCCGACGACGGCCAGCACGGCCAGGCCGACGGCGACCACGGTCCGGACCGTGGTGATCAGATTCGGTACGTTGCGGACCGGCCCGGCAGGCCCGTCCACCCAACCGTGCGGCGCGGCCGTGGCGGCACCGGCGGACGGGTGCGTGTCGCAGGCTCCCGGAGACGTAATGGCCAGCCCCCGCCTTCCTCGTCGACACCGAGTGTGGACTGACAGACGGTAGCACGGCCGGCAGACCCCGCCGCGTGGCCGAACCGCCCCGCCACCGCGCGTGGCGGACCGCTCCTTGAGGGTCACATCCTCAGCTGTGGCCAGTCCAGCACGTCGGCGGCGAGCGCCGCGACCGTGGCGAGCAGACCCAGCCGGGCCTGACGCAGCTGCGGATCCTCGGCCATCACGAAGACGTCGTCGAAGAAGGCGTTCACCGGCGCGGTCAGCTGCCCGGCGATCCCGGTGAACCGGTCGAGGTCCGCGCTGTGGTCCAGATCGGCCCGCACCTGCTTGACCACCTCGTGCAGCCGCACCTCGGCCGGTTCGGTGAGCAGCGCCGGGTCGTACTCGGCGGGCACGTCGGCCGGGACGATCCGCCGGGCCCGCTGCAGCGCCTCGGCGAGTGCCCGGAACTGCTCGTCGGCCAGCAGCCGGTCCAGCTGGGTCAGCAGCCGGTCGACCAGCTGCGGCCGGTCGGCGTGCGCCAGCACCGCGCGGACCCGGTCCACCGGCTGGCCCTCCTCGGTCAGCAGTTGCTCCACCCGGCGGGTCAGGAACTCGACGATCTCGGCCAGCACCGCCTCGTCGACCGGCACCGGCTGCCGCCGGGCGGCAGCCGCCAGCCCGGCGGCCAGCGAGATCCCGGCCAGCCCTGGCTGACTCCGGTGCACCGCCAACAGCCCCAGCACCGCCCGCCGGATCGCGAACGGGTCGCTGCTGCCGGTCGGCATGCCGACCGTGGCAGCCAGCCCGGTCACCAGATCCAGCCGGTCGGCCAGCGACAGCAGCGCCCCCGGCAGCGACTGCGGCAGCTGGTCACCGGTGCTGCGCGGCAGCTCGGCCTCGAACACCGCCTGCGCGACCGCCGCCGGCTCCCCGGCGTGCTCGGCGTAGTCACGGGCCATCACCCCGGCGAGACTGGTCATCTCGGTGACCATCTGCGAGCCGAGGTCGAACTTGACCAACTCGGCCGCGCGGCCCAAGGTCGTTCGGTCCGCATCGGACAGTGCGATCATCTCGGCCAGGTCACCGGCCAGCCCGGCGATCCGGTCGGCCCGGTCCGCCATCGACCCCAGCTTGTCGGTGAAGGTCAACCGGTTCAGTCGGGACCGCAGCTCGGCCAGCGGGGTCGCCCGGTCCGCGCGGTAGAAGAACGCCGCGTCCTCGTACCGGGCCCGCAGCACCGCCTCGTTGCCGGCCCGTACCAGATCGGTGTCGATCGCGCCGTTGGCGACCGCCACGAAGTGCGGCAACAGGGCACTGTCCGCGCCACGCACCGGCAGGTACCGCTGATGCTTGCGCATCACCGTGGCCAGCACCGCCTCGGGTAGCTCCAGGTAGCGTTCCTCGAACCCGCCGAGCAGCGGCGTGGGCTGCTCGATCAGGTCCACCACCTGGGTGAGTAGACCGGCCTCGGCGGTCAGGTCGACCTGACCGCCGACGCCGGCGGCCAGCTCACCGGCGGCGGCGGTGACGATCGCCCGGCGTTCCTCCGGGTCCACCACGATGCCGGCGCCACGGACCGTCGCCAGGTAGCTCTCCGCGTCGGCCACCTCGACGGTCGACGTCGCGGCGGTCCGGTGCACCCGGGTGGTCCGGCCGGCGGCCAGCGTGGACACCTCGACCGGCACCACCACGTCACCCCAGAGCGCCAGCAGCCAGCGGACCGGACGGGTGAACGCCAGCTGCGGATCCCGCCACCGCATGTTCTTCGCCGAGCGCAGGCCGGTGACCACCCCGGCGAGCACCTCGGTGAGGACCTCCGTCGCGGTGCGGCCGGGCTCGTCGCGCAGCACCGCCAGATGCGGTACGCCGCCGATCTCCACCCGGGCCAGGTCGGCCACCTCGACCCCCTGGGAACGGGCGAAGCCCGCCGCAGCCGGGGTGGGCGTGCCGTCCGGGCGGAACCCGGCGGCGACCTTCGGGCCGCGTACCGTGCGGGTGTGGTCGGGCTCGCGGGCGGCGACCGCGTCGACGACAGCGACCAGCCGGCGCGGGGTGGCCAGCACCCGGACGTCACCGTGCGCCAGCCGGGTGGCGGCCAACCGGTCGGCGACCAGCTTGGCGACCTGCTGGCGGGCCGAGCGGACCTCCGACGGCGGCATCTCCTCGGTGCCGATCTCGAAGACCAGCTGCCGGGCCGGACCGGACTCACCGGGCTGTGCGGCTGCCCCGTCGGCCTGCCCGGCCGGTGCCGGTGGCACCACACCGAGTGGGTGGCCCAGCTCGTCACGGCGGCGTACCCACAGCTGCGCCACCTCGCCGGCGAGCCGGCGCATCCGGGCGAACTCGGTGGCCCGCTCGGCGGTGGAGACCGCGCCCCGCGCGTCCAGCACGTTGAACGCCTGCGAGCACTTGAGGACGAAGCTGTGCGCCGGGACCGGCAGCCCGGCGTCGATCATCCGCTGCGCCTCGGCGGCGTACAGGTCGAGCAGCTGCCGGTTGGTGGCGACGTCGGCGTCGTCCAGGTAGTAACGGGACATCTCGTACTCACCCGGGCCGAAGATCTCGCCGTAGGAGATGCCCGGCGCGTACGCGATCTCCTTGAAGTGGCGGACGCCCTGCAACGCCATCATGATCCGCTCGATGCCGTAGGTGATCTCCACCGACGGCACCTCGAGGTTGATTCCACCGGCCTGCTGGAAGTAGGTGAACTGAGTGATCTCCAAACCGTCCAGCCAGACCTCCCAGCCGAGCCCCCACGCGCCCAGCGCCGGCGAGGCCCAGTTGTCCTCGACGAACCGGACGTCGTGCGCGGCCACGTCGATGCCCAGCGCGGCCAAGCTGCCGAGGTAGAGCTCCTGCGCGTCGCCCGGCTCGGGCTTGAGGATCACCTGGAACTGGGTGTGGGTCTGGATCCGGTTCGGGTTCTCGCCGTACCGGGCGTCGTCCGGGCGCACCGACGGCTCGACGTAGGCGACCCGCCACGGCTCCGGGCCGAGCACCCGCAGGAACGTGGCCGGGTTCAGCGTGCCGGCGCCGACCTCGGTGTTCATCGGCTGGACCGTCAGGCAACCCTGCTCGGCCCAGTACGCCGCGAGGCGGGCCAGCGCGTCCTGCATCGTCAGCACGAATTGCTCCCAAGGTCGGTGACGGCCGGTACGTCGGGTACCGGCCGGCGGCGGATGATTCCGGGCCATTCTATTTGCCCGGCCGCGACCGACCTGAACGGGCCGTGACCCGCGCGGCGGTGGGTGGTCCGCTGGGAGCTGGAGGTCAGCGGTCGAAGCCCCAGGCGTGGTAGGACTCCACGGTCAGCCAGGCGGACACCCGGGGGCGCTCCCGGTCCGGGTAGCGGTCACCGGTGTAGTGCCGGGCCAGCCGGTCGATCCCGGCCAGCTCGGGGTCCGGCTCGATGGTCACGCTGCCGTGCAGGCTGACGTGCCGGTACCAGGAGTCGCCGTCCAGCACGGTCAGCGACACCCGTGGGTCGGCCCGCAGATGCTCCAGCCGCTTACGCCCGGCGTCCAGGTTGAGCAGCACCCGGCCGTCGTCCCACAGGTACCAGGTGGCGACGGTCACCGGCGCGCCGCTCGGGTTCACCGTGCCCATCACCGACAGGTTCGGCCGGCCCAGCATCTCGACCAGGTGTTGCGGCAACGGCGGCTTGGCCATCGACGGAGCTCCTTCCAGCGGGCGACGGGTCGATTGGTCGCGTACGGTCACCGACTCTACGGCCGCCAGGCGTCGCTCACACCTGACCGCGCAGGCTTTCCGTCCGCTGCTCGACCGTGGTCCGTAGCTGTTCCAGCTCGGTCGCGACCGCCGAGCCGTCCTGACCGTCGACGGTTGCCAGGACGGCGGCCAGGTTGTCCAGCGCGGCCGTCGCCGCGCCGCTGGCGAACATCCGCTGATAGAGATCGCGGTACGCGGCCTCGTACATCTCGGTGAACGCGTCGCTGGCCAGGAACCGTTCCTTGAGCGGGTGCCCCATCGACCGGCCGGGCCCACCTTCCTGCGGCGCCGCCCCGGAGCCGGCCCCGTCGGGCGGCTGGAATCCGTCGGGCGGCTCGAACCCGTCGGGCGGCTCGAACCCGTCGGGTGGTGCCGTGCCGTCCTGGGGTGCCGTGCCGTCTTGCGGCGTGGCACCGCCGCCACCGAACCGGCCACCGCCCATGGTCACCGTGTCCTGCGGCCCGAGGGTGGCGTCGCCACTGAACGTCAGGTTGTGGTCCCAGCTGACCACCGTGAACTTCCGGGTGGCCAGGTCGTACCAGAGGTAGTAGTTGCGGCCGGGACCGGCCATGTCGTCGAAGTTGAGCAGCAGGTTCTGGGCGGCGACGTAGCGGGCGAACGACTCGACGTCGACGTGGTCGGCCAGTTCGGCGTCGAACTCCTCGTCGGACGCCTCGGACACCCAGCGGATCAGGTTGATCACCGGCTGCAGATCCTGACTTCCGGTGAGGTTGATCTGCTTGAAGTCGTCCTGGTACTCGACCAGGTCCTCGCCCTGGTAGGTGAACGAACCGCCGGCCAACGACTTGTAGAGCACGCCACTGTCACCCAGCCCGGCGGCGTAGTGCTCGTCGGGGTGCTCCACCACGAGCCGGGCGGTGGTCGGCCGGTCGTTGACCGTGAACGCGCTGTACGCGTACCGCTGGGTGGTCATCCCGGCGGTGCCGAACAGCGACAGGGCCAGCGCCTCGTTGGCTACGGCGGTGCCGCCACCCATTCCGCCGACCCGCACCGCGATCTCCTGCAGACCCTGGTAGCGCCGCCCCTCGACGAACGTGTCGAAGCTGATCAGCCAGGGTAGGGTTTCCGGCTCCTCGGCGGCCAGCCCGGCACGGCCCATTCCGCCGCCCGGCCCGCCTGCGCCCTGCCGCTGTCCCTGGCCGCCGCCGAACTGGCCGCCGTCGGGTCGCTGGCCGCCGCCGAACTGCCCGCCGTCGGGTGCCTGCCCGCCGCCGAACTGCCCACCGCCGGGGGCGGCCCCGCCGCGCTGCGCGGTCTCGCCGTCGCGGGTCAGACCGGACAGGGTGGAGTTGCCCTTGAGCCGGATGCCCACGCTGGGGATCGTGGTCCCGTCGACGACCAGGTCGGCCTCGACGTACTCCTTCTCCCCGTCGGTGAAGTAGGCGTCGAGCATCCGCTGATAGTCGGCGTCGGCGAAGACCAGCGAGATCTCGTGGGCCACCGTCGGGTCGAACAGGTCGACGGTGCCGGCGATGTCGACCGTCACCAGGTCGGTCGCGGCGTCGGCCGCGCTGGTGACGTACGGCCGGATCCGGGTGCTGCCCAGCACGACCGTCACTACCAGCAGGAAGGCGGTGCAGCTGGCCAGCAGCCGGTAGTTGTGCCGGACCCGCAGCGGGATCCGGTGCCGCAACCGACGCTTCGGCGCAGCGACCGGCGGCACGGCCGGTGGATTCGGGGCGGACGGCGTACCGCTCATCACAGGTCCGTCTGGTCGTAGCCGGTGAGCACCGTGACCCGCTGGCCGCCGGTCAGCTCGCTCAACGCCGCGATCAGCTCGCCCGGCTCGGTGCCCTTCTTCAACCTGACCGTGTACATCAGCTCGGTCAACGCGCCGCCCCGGATGGACTCGATGCTGACCAGCTCGAACTCGGTGGTCAGCCGCAGCAGCACGTCCTGTACGGCGTGCGTGTGGTCGCGGTCCGGTGGCACCTGCACCTTCACCACCTGGCGTTGCACGTTGAGCGCGAACCAGTTGAAGCGGTACATCACCCCGATGATCAGGCAGATCGCGACCGTGGCGATCACCGCGAGCAGGTAGAACCGGGTGCCGCAGGCCATGCCGACGCCCATCACCAGGAAGATGAAGCCGACGTCGCGGGTCTCCTTGATCGCGTTGCGGAACCGGACCACGGACAACGCGCCGACCAGGGCGAAGGCGCGGGCGATGTTGGAGCCGACGACCAGCATGATCAACGAGATCAGCATGCCGAGGATGATCAGTGTCTGAACGTACGACTGGCTGTACGAGACGTTGCGGTGGGTGGCCCGGTAGACCCAGCCGATGATCGCGCTGAGCACGAAGGAAAGCGCCAGCGACGCGGCGATGTCGCCGAGGCTGAACGTGCTGGACAGGTCCTGGAAGGTGATGTCCATGTCAGGCCCGCCCGAACGCCTCGACGCACTGGCAGTACTTGCTGACCCGCACGACCGACAGGTTGGCTTGCGCGGCGAGGTCGGTCAGCCAGTACGGGACCCGTTCGTTCGCCTTCACCTCCATGATCGATCGCCATGGCGGGACGATGAACCGGTTCTCGGCGGCGACGCCCAGGTGCAGGTCACGGTCCCGACCCCGGACCCGGGTGTCCAGGGTGACCCGCAGGCCGAGATCGGCGCCGGTGCCGACGAACGCCAGCCGGTGGTAGCCGGTGATCGCCACCGGGCGCAGGTCCAGGCCGCTGACCAGGCCGAGGACCTCCTGCACGAAGCCCCGCTGCGGCTCGGCGTGGTCGATCATGGCGCGGCCGTCGCACAGTTGACGGGCCAGTCGGTACGGCAGGGCGATCCGCCGTTTCTGGGTGACCCGGTTGACCCGCTGCTTGATCTCGACGTGGACGGTGGTGTCGTCGTCGATGCCGGTCCGGTCGCCGTAGTGCCGGATCCGCAGTTTGCGGCGGAACCGCAGCCCTTCGATCTTCTCCCAGTAGAAGCGCAGGTCGTCGGTGTCGTAGTAGAGGCTCCACACCCCGTACCCGGTGGTCCCGGCATGGCTGTCCCGGTCGAGCCGGCGGGCGAGCTGGTCACGCAGGGCGGGTACCGCCGCGTTGTCGACCAGATACTTGATCTCGTACCGGTTGAACGCGTGCAGCCGGGTGACGCCCCGCAGCGCGTGACCGGCCCGGTCGTCCGCGCCGTGACCGGCCCGGTCGTCCGGTCCTGGGCCGATCGCCGTCGGCGATGCCGATTCGGGTCGCATGGGCAGGTCCTCACCTTCAGGTAGGGCGGATTCGGTGTGAAGGTGAGGAAACATCGCAGAGCTCAAAACCACCTCGGAACGGGCTGCGAAGCTGAGGCAAACGGAAGATGGCCGCCAGGTGGCCGGGGTGGCTGTGGTTGCCCGGCCACCCCACAGCTGGCTCCCAGTCGGTTCCGAGACTCCGCCGGTATGCATGGCTGATGACCTCATCCGCCGAGATCGGCCAGGCAGCCGGCACCGGACCGGACCGGGCCACCCGGATCCTGGTCGTCGATGACGAGCCGAACATCTGCGCCCTGCTCGCCGCCACGTTGCGGCTGATCCGGTTCGACGTCCGGGTGGTCGACGGCGGCCGCGCCGCCCTGGTGGCGATCGAGGAGTTCGAGCCGGATCTGGTGGTCCTCGACGTGATGATGCCGGATCTGGACGGCTTCGAGGTGGCCCGGACGATGCGCCGGGGCGGCCGCCGGCACGTGCCCGTGCTGTTCCTGACCGCGCGGGACGCCGTGCAGGATCGGATCGCCGGGCTGACCGTCGGAGCCGACGACTACGTCACCAAGCCGTTCAGCCTGGAGGAGGTGGTGCTGCGGATCCGGGCGATCCTGCGGCGCAGCGGCGTCGTCGACGAGCCCGAGCCGACCGACCGGGTGCTGCGCTACGCCGACCTGGAGCTCGACGAGGACGCCCACGAGGTACGCCGGGCCGGCCAGCGCCTCGACCTGTCGCCGACCGAGTTCAACCTGCTGCGGTATCTGCTGGTCAACGCCGGCCGGGTGGTCAGCAAGAGCCAGATCCTGGACCGGGTGTGGAGCTACGACTTCGACGGCGACGGCCGGATCGTCGAGTCGTACGTCTACTACCTGCGTAAGAAGATCGACCAGCATGAGCCGGCGCTGATTCACACCGTCCGGGGGGTCGGCTACACGCTGCGACTGCCCCGGTCGGGCGGTGTCTGATGCGGCACCTGAACCGGTTCGGTTCCCGGATCACCGTACGGCGGTGGTCGCACTGGACGCTGCGGTCCCGGCTGGTGCTGGCCACCGCGGTCCTCACCGCCGTCGCCCTGCTGCTGGCCAACACGGCCGGTCTGGTTCTGCTGCGGCAGAGCCTGACCGACCGGCTCGACGAGCAGTTGCGGCTGATGAGCCGACCGTACGCCGGATCCGCGCCGCCCACCCTCGACCCGGACGGCCCCCGACCCCGACCGTTCCCCGGCGCCTCCCTGCAACCGGCCCAGTCGGTCCTGCTGTACGCCGCCGACGGGACCCTCACCCAGCAGTTCTCCTCCGACCCGGACGCCGCCCTGCCGGAGTTGGACGACTATCCGGCGCTGGTCGAGCGGGCCGCTGTCCGGCGTCCCTACACGGTGCCCGCCGTCGACGGTGACGGGTCCTGGCGGGTGCTCACGGTGCCGCGCGCCGACGGCGGGCTCGCGGTGGTCGGTGTCTCGCTGCGCCAGGTCGACGCGACCGCCGACACGCTGCTCATGATCGACGCCGTGGTGGTGCTGCTGATCCTGGTCCTGCTCGGTCTGGTCGCCGCCGCGACGGTCCGGCTCGGGCTGCGCCCGCTGACCCGGATGGAACGCATCGCCGCCGAGATCACCGGCGGCAACCTGGCCCGGCGGGTCCTCGACGCCGACCCGCACACCGAGGTCGGCCGGCTCGGCGGCGCGCTGAACTCGATGCTGGACCGGATCGGGGCCGAGGTCGCCGCCCGGGCCGCCTCGGAGCAGCGACTCCGGCAGTTCGTCGCGGACGCGTCGCACGAGCTGCGCACCCCGCTCACCTCGATCCGGGGATTCGCCGAACTGTACCGGCGGGGCGGGGCGACGCCCGGCCCGGAACTCGACGAGGCGATGCGCCGGATCGAGGCGGAGGCGGCCCGGATGGGGCTGCTGGTGGAGGACCTGCTGCTGCTGGCCCGGCTCGACCAGCGTCGGCAGCCGGTACGTCGACCGGTGGATCTGCTCGCGGTCGCCGCCGACACGATCCGCGACGCGTCCGCCCGGGCCCCCGACCGTCGGGTCCGGATGGCACCGGCCGGGCCGGCCGGCTCCGCCGCGCCCGACCTGCGGCCGGTCGCACCCGACCTGCAGCCGGTCTCGGTGCCGGGGGACGAGCCGGCGCTGCGCCAGGTGGCCGCCAACCTGGTGGCGAACGCGCTGCAGCACACCCCGCCGACGGCCGAGATCACCGTACGGGTGGGGTATCTGCCGGCCGGCGCTGGCGGTGCCCTGTCGGACCGGCCGCTCGCGGCGGTCGGGCGGGACCTGCCGGCGGACGCGCCGCTGGCGGTGATCGAGGTGACCGACACCGGTCCCGGCGTGCCGGCGGCGCACGCCGGGCGGGTCTTCGAGCGGCTGTACCGGGTGGATCCCAGCCGCACCCGGGCGCGGGGCGGCGGCTCCGGCCTCGGGCTGGCGATCGTCGCGGCGATCGTGGACGGTCACGCCGGCCGGATCGAGCTGTACGACCGGCCGGGCGGTGGTGCCGTGTTCCGCGTACTGCTGCCCGAGCCGATGTTGTGCCGGCCCGCACCAGCCCTCATGCTTTAGCCGGGGGTCGGCGCGGTCCGCGGTCCGGGCGCCCGGCCAATGTATGAAGGAGTCCCGGTGCCACGGCGCGTCCTGACCGGTTACCTCGCGGTGCAGGCTGTCCTCGGCGTGGCGGTCTTCTGGGCCCCGGCTGCCGCCGCCGTCTGGTGGGGGGCGATCGGCGTGGTCAGCGTGGCTGCGGTCGGTTTAGGAATCCACCGGCATCGGCCGCCCCGCCGGCTTCCCTGGCTGCTGCTGGCCGGCGGCGCCGGGGCGTTGGCGGTCGGCGACGTCCACTACGAACTGTCGCGGCGTACGGCGGGTGCTGCCGGCGAGGTTCTGTCGCTGATCGCCGACGCCGCCTACCTGGCGACCTTCGGCCTGCTCGCGGCCGGGGTGCTCAGTCTGGCCCGGACCACGGTGTCGTTGCGGGACCGGTCCGCTCTGCTGGACACCCTGGTGCTGGTCGTGGTGACCGGCCTGGTCACCTGGACCCTGGTGGTCGGCCCGGCGGTGACCGATGTGGATCTGCCGGCGGTGGAGAAGGCGCTGCTGGCCGTACACGGCCTCGGTGGGGTGCTGGTCGTCGTGGTGATGCTGCGCCTGGCGGCCGCCGCCTGGCGGGATCCGACGGTGATCGGGCTGGCGGTCGGCGCGGCCGGCATGCTGGCCGCCGACGTCTGGTACGCGGCCGCCGAACTCAACGCCGGCTGGCAGCCGGGGCACCCGGCCGAACTCGGCTGGTACGTCTTCTACGTCAGCTGGGGGGTCGCCGCCCTGCACCCGAACATGGCTCGGCTGGCCACCCGGTCCGACCGGGGCCCGGACGACGTCGCCGCGATGCGGGTCGGTCTGTTGACGATCACCTGCCTGACGGTGCCGTTCCTGTTGGTGATCCAGGCGTTCGCCGGAGAGCCGGCCGAGCTGCCCGACGGGTTGGTGACCGCTGCGGCGGCCGGTCTCACCACGATGCTCGCGGTGACCCGGGTGGTCGATTCGGTGACCGGGCACCGCGCCGCGGTGCACCGGGAACGGTCGCTGCGCCGGGCCGGGACGCGGCTGCTGTCGGCCACCACGATCGCGCAGGTGGCCGAGATGGTCCGCCGGTCGGTCGGCGAGCTGCTGCCGGCCGGGACTGATCACCAGGTCCTGTTCGCCGTGCGCCGCCCGGTGGCGGGGGCCGGCGGCGAGCCGCCCGACCCGGAGTCGGTGGCCGACTGGCAGCCACAGGTCGTCGTCGACGACCCGTTGCCGGTAGACGCGGCGCGGCGGCGTACCCGGATCATGCCGACCCGGCTGTTGCATCCGGACCTGGCCGACCGGCTCGCCCCGGCACCGGCCGCCCTGGTGGCCGCCCTGGCCGGCCCGGACGGCCACCAGGGCGGCCTGGCCGCGCCGGCCCCATCGGCCGGGACCGGTACCGCGCTGCTGGTCGGGGCGGCGGACGGGGTGCTGGCCGCCGGTCGGGACGCGATCGAGGTGGTCGCCGCTCAGGCGGCGCTGGCCCTGCACCGGATCGCCGCGACCGAGGAGGCCGCCCGGCGGGACCGGGACCGCTACCTCAATCTGGTCGCGGGCACCGCCGGCGACGCGGTGGTGATCGTCGGAGCGGACGACCGGATCCGGTACGCGAGTCCGCCGTGCAGCCGGTTGTTCGGCATCGAGCCGGCGGTCCTCGCCGACTGGCGGGACCTGGTGCACCCCGCCGATCAGGCGCAGGTGTCCCGGACCCTCGGCGCGGCCGGTGACCGGGACGACGGTTCGGCGGTGGGTGACCAGTGGGTGCTGCGCCGGCCGGACGGCAGCCACGTGCTGCTCGAGGTGCGGTGCCGGGACCTGCGGCGGGTGCCGGGGGTACGCGGCCTAGTGCTGACCTTCAGTGATCTGGCTGATCAGCGTCGCCGTGACTCGGAGGTGGCGCTTCGCCGGATCGACCGCAGCGCGCCGGGGCAGAACCGACGCAGCCTTCGCCGCCGCTTTCGCTGACTATGACAGTGGATGTCGCTTTTGGTGGTTGTTCCGTTCCGTGCTGAACCGCAAACTAGCCTTGCCTGGCCCGTTGTGCGGCAGGGGTCGACCTGGTTAAGCTTTTCATGCGCGCCCCTATCGCCCGCTTCCCCCGTGGCAGGCGATCGGGGCGCGCTTCTTTTGTCTTCCAACGCTCTCCGGCACCCTCGCCCACCTGCTGTGTCAGCCGACGCTGCTGATTACAGTGGAGACTTGGGTCGGGTGAGTCCACGATCGGCTGACGGCACCCGTCCGGCGGCCGTGGACCACCGGACGGGTCCGTGGACCACCGGACGGGCAGCGGGCCGGGAGCGGGCCGGCCGCGATGGTCAGATCCAGCGCCCGCCGAGCCACATCCGCGCCGACCAGTCCTCGTACGGCAGCGGCTCACCGACGAAGATCGGGTAGAAGTACGCAAAGCAGACGGCGACCAGCAGGACGTAGGTGCCGGCGACCACCGCGCCGACCAACCGTCGGTCGTTGCCGGCCGGGTCGGCGACCGCCGGCCCACCGGACGGTGTGACGATCGCGCCGAGCACATAGGTCACCGCGAGGATCAGGAACGGCAGCGCGGGCGCGGTGTAGAAGGAGAACATCGTCCGGCCCTCGGTGGCGTAGTAGAACCACGGCAGCAGCCCGGCGGCCACCCCGGCGAGGATCGCCCCGGCCCGCCAGTCCCGGCGGGCGATACCGAGCCAGACCAGCGCCGCCAGGGCCGGCAGGAACGACCACCACAGCAGCGGAGTGCCCAGCAGCAGCACCTCCTCGGCGCAGCTGGGTGCTCCGCAGGCGGTCTGGTCGGTCCAGTGGAAGGCGACCGGGCGGCCCAGCAGCAGCCACTGCCACGGCCACGACTGGTAGCGGTGCTCCGTCTCCAATGTGCTGTGGAAGCCGTACGCCTGGGTGTGGTAGTGCCAGAGGTTCTGCAGGGCGCCGATGACCGGCGCCTCGGACATGCCGTTGTCCGCCCGCCAGTGCCGCAGGTAGCCGCCGTCGGTTGCCAGCCAGCCCGACCAGCTGGCGAGGTAGGTGCCGAGGATCAGCACCCCGCCGAGGACCAGCCAACCGATCTCGCCGAGCGTCGCGTCCAGCCACGGCCGGCGGACCCCGGCGGACCGGCGGGCACCGGCCTCCCACCAGATCACCAGCAGGCCGAACACCGGGATGAACCACAGCGCGCTCCACTTGACGGCGAGACCGCAGCCGAGCAGCAGCGCCGCGATCAGCCGCCACCACGGTACGGCGAACGGCGGTCGGCCGGCCCGGCCCGGCAGAGTCGGATCGAGCCCGTCGTCGACCGCCCGCAGCCACCGCCGCCGACTCCAGTCCCGGTCGACGACCAGCGCGGCGAAGGCGGCGAGCACGAAGAACGCGAGGAAGATGTCGAGCAGGGCGGTCCGGGACAGCACCAGATGGAAGCCGTCCAGGGCGAGCAGCAGCCCGGCCGTGCAGCCGAGGACCGTGGAGCGGAACAACCGCCGGGCCGTCCGGGTGATGATCAGCACCATCAGGATGCCGACCACCGCCGCCGAGATCCGCCAGCCGAACTCGGTGAAGTCGAACAAGCGGACGCCCAGCGAGATGATCCACTTGCCGAGCGGCGGATGCACCACGTACGCCGGGGTGTTGTTGGTCTCGTCCCACTCGAAGCCGTACTGGCGCAGCTCGTTGGCCTCGTTGGCGTAGTAGAGCTCGTCGAAGATCAGGCCCGGCGGGTGGCTCAGGTTGACCAGCCGCAGTACGCCGGCGATGGTCACCACCACGGCGGTGGCCAGCCAGGACCACGGCTCCAGCCAGTTGTCCAGTGGTGCCAGCCGGCGGCGGACCACGGCCGGCAGCCCGACCCCGCCGGTCGGCCCCGACGGTCCTGACGCCCCGGTGCCGCCCGGGTGGGGACCCGTCGGGCCGGCGTCCGGAGGACGGACCGGCCGGTCCGCTGTCACCGTCACCGCTGGTTCACCGCTTGCCGCGTCCGAGTCTGCCGCCGAGATCACCCCGTGATCGTAGGCTGCCGCCCGACGTCGCGGGACCTCCCCGCCGAAGAATATATTTCGGGTCGTCGATGCGCTGCGCTGCGGGTGGTCGATGCCTGCTCCGGTCGGTCGATGTCAGACGCTCCAGGCGGCGGCCAGGAACCCGGCGGCCAGCAGGACCG
The DNA here is from genome assembly GCF_049179115.1 of Solwaraspora sp. WMMB762. Taxonomy (NCBI): domain Bacteria; kingdom Bacillati; phylum Actinomycetota; class Actinomycetes; order Micromonosporales; family Micromonosporaceae; genus Solwaraspora; species Solwaraspora sp. WMMB762. Next base: position 3,413,433 of record NZ_JBMHMD010000001.1, on the reverse strand, counting down.
GTGCCAGCAACGCGGCGACCGTGGCGCCCCGGCGGGCCGCCGCGCTGGCCAGCCGGCGGGCACCACTGCCCCAGATCAGCAGTACGCCGAGCAGCACGGTCAGCCCCCAGCCGACCGACCACCGCAGGTGCAGCACGACCAGATCGGCCACGACGTACGCGGTGTCCCGTTCGCGGTGCAACATCCGGGCGGTCAGCTCGGCGCCGACGGCCTGGTCCACCGGCGGTACGCCGAACAGCCGTACCCGGTCGACGGTGAAACCGGTCTGTGCGGCGAACTCGCCGAGACACCGTCGGCCCAACCCGTCGCCGGTGCAGTCGGTGACCGTGGCGGTGCCGGGGACGCCCCGGCCGACGGCCAGCCACAGCGGTTCGGCGCTGACCCAGCCGAGGAACGCCGCCGCCGCCGCGACGACCACGATCCAGGCGATGCCGGTCGCCGGCCGGCGGGTCCGCCGGGTCCGCGTCCGCCGCTGACGGGCGACCGGGCGGCCCGGCGGCCGCTCCACTACCGGTGCCACGGTCCGCACCGGTCTGCCGTCACGGGTCGCTGCGCCGGCATCCGGTTCGCCGGTGTCGGCCGGTGCGCCGGTGGCCGCTGGTGCACGGGTGTCCGGTGCATTGGTGTCGGCTGGTGCACTGGTGTGGGCCGGCCCGTCGGCGTCCGGGGTCACCGGCGTGGCCGGTTGGGCGGCGGCTGATTCGCCGCCGTGCCACCAGGTGCCCTCCGGCCCGGCAGTCGCCCAGGGGCTCGGCCGCCGCCGACGCTGCCCGGGAGCGCCCGCCGGCTCCCGGGTGGGCCGGGCGGTCGGCTCCCGGGCGGGTCGGGCGGTCGTCGGCCCGTCGGACTCCGGCATGCTGGGTTCCCCGGTCACCCCGCCATTCCACACCCCGGTACGTGGAGCAGGGGCGAACCCCCCAGGCGTGTCGCGCTCCGTCGGGCGGCTCGGCAACCCGTTCGCGTACGCCTGGTGACACTAACTAGGCTGGTCGCATGAGTCACGTTCTCGCGGCGGTCGCCTGGCCCTACGCCAACGGGCCCCGCCACATCGGCCACGTCTCCGGTTTCGGGGTGCCCTCCGACGTGTTCAGCCGGTACATGCGGATGGCCGGTCACGACGTGCTCATGATCTCCGGCACCGACGAGCACGGCACGCCGATCCAGGTGCAGGCCGACAGCGAAGGGCTCAAGCCGCGCGAGCTGGCCGACCGGTACAACCGGGTGATCGTCGAGGACCTGCACGGGCTCGGTCTGTCCTACGACCTGTTCACCCGGACCACCACCGGCAACCACTACCAGGTGGTCCAGGAGCTGTTCGAGACGTTGCACCGCAACGGCTACATCGTGCCGAAGACCACCCTCGGCGCGATCTCCCCGTCGACCGGTCGCACCCTGCCGGACCGCTACATCGAGGGCACCTGCCCGATCTGCGGCTACGACGCCGCCCGGGGCGACCAGTGCGACAACTGCGGCAACCAGCTCGACCCGGTTCAGCTGATCGACCCACGCTCCAAGATCAACGGGGAGACGCCGAGCTTCGTCGAGACCGAGCATTTCTTCCTCGACCTGCCGGCGTTCGCCCAGGCACTCGGCAAGTGGCTGGACACCCGCGACGGCTGGCGGCCCAACGTGCTGCGGTTCTCCCGCAACCTGCTCGACGACCTGCAGCCCCGGGCGATCACCCGGGACCTGGAGTGGGGCGTGCCGATCCCGTTGGACGGCTGGCGCGAGCGCGGCGACAAGCGGATCTACGTCTGGTTCGACGCGGTCATCGGCTACCTGTCCGCCTCGATCGAGTGGGCCCGGCGGTCCGGTGACCCGGACGCCTGGCGCCGCTGGTGGATCGCGGACACCGACGGCGAGGACGCCCGTGGCTACTACTTCATGGGCAAGGACAACATCGTCTTCCACTCGGTGATCTGGCCGTCGCTGCTGCTCGGCTACTCCGGCGAGGGCGACCACGGCGGCGAGCCCGGTCGGCTCGGTCGGCTCAACCTGCCCACCGAGGTGGTCTCCAGCGAGTTCCTGACCATGGAGGGGCGCAAGTTCTCCTCCTCCCGCCAGGTGGTCATCTACGTGCGGGACTTCCTGGCCCGCTACGACGCCGACGCGCTGCGCTACTTCATCGCCGTGGCCGGCCCGGAGAGCCAGGACACCGACTTCACCTGGGCCGAGTTCCGGCGCCGCAACAACGACGAGCTGGTCAACGACTGGGGCAACCTGGTCAACCGGTCGATCTCGATGGCCGCCAAGAACTTCGGCGCCATCCCGCCGGTCGACCCGGCCGGGCTGACCGCCGCCGACGAAGCGCTGCTGGCGACCAGCCGGGCCGCGTTCGGCACGGTCGGCGCGCTGATCGAACGGCACCGGCAGAAGCAGGCCATCGGTGAGGCGATGCGGGTGGTCGCCGAGGCCAACCGGTACCTGTCCGACCAGGCCCCGTGGAAGCTCAAGGGCGAGGCGGACAAGCCCCGGATGGGCACCGTCCTGCACGTCGCCCTGCAGGTGGTCGCCGACGCGAACACCATGCTCACCCCGTTCCTGCCGCACTCGGCGCAGAAGATCCACGAGCTGCTCGGCGGCACCGGCGTACACGCGCCGATGCCCCGGATCGTCGAGGTCGACGACCTCGATGGCGGGCCGGCGTACCCGATCCTCACCGGCGACTACCGCGACGGTGCCCGGTGGGAGTCCACCCCGGTCGAGCCCGGTCGGCCGCTGGCCGCGCCGAAGCCGGTGTTCCGCAAGCTCGACGAGTCGATCGTCGACGAGGAGCTGGCCCGGCTCACTGCCTGACCGGGTGACCGACTACCTCGCCGGGTTGCTGCTCGGCCTCGGCCTGATCATGCCGATCGGGCCGCAGAACGTCTTCGTGGTCAGCCAGGGGTTGGCGGTCGGCCTGCCGCGTGCGCTGTGGGCGGTGCTGGCCGCCGGCTGCTGCGACACGCTGCTGATCGTCGCCGGGGTTGCCGGCGTGTCCGGCCTGATCGCCACCGTGCCGGGCGTGCGGCCGGCGCTGCTCGTCTTCGGCACGGTCTTCCTCACCTACCTGGGCGTGCGGTCCATCCGTTCCGCCGGCGGGCACCTCACCGTCGGCCCGCCGGGCGGGCCGGGGCCGGGGGCGGCGGCCGGGTCGGTCCGCCAGGTCGTCGGGCGTACGGTCAGCGTCTCGTTGCTCAATCCGCACGCCATCCTCGACATGGTCGGGGTGATCGGGGCAGCGGTGATCGCCCAGCCGGCGGACTCCCGGACGACGTTCGCCGCCGGGACACTCTCCGCGTCGTGGACCTGGTTCCTGATCCTGGCGTTCGGTGCCGCCCAGGCGCGTCGCTTCCTGACGCCGCGGGCGATCGCCTGGTTCGACCGGCTCTCCGGCGCGATCATGCTGGTCTTCGCCGGCTACTTCGTGGTCGAGCTGACCCACCTGGCCGCCGGGTGAGCGCGGCGCCACCTCTGGCCCCGCTGGTTCACAGCTGGTACGGCAGGTCGGTCGGTCCCTCGTCGGAGATCTCCACGCTCGGTGCCCACACCTCGTACACGCCGCGTTCGTAGCACTGCGCGCCGAGCGACGCGACCGCCTCCGGGGTGGGCCGGCACAGCCGCAGCCGGCTCCACCCGGAGTCCTGCCGCAGCACCTGGCAGCGGGCGTCGCGCCAGGTGGCGAGCCGCACCCGGCGGGCCAGCGAGTCGACCGGGTAGCGGGCGGCCCGGGTCATCGCCAGCACCCGGAACTCGTGCGGCGGGTCGGCGACCGCCTCGTACGTCTGGCCGTCGTGGGTGCCGACCAGCTGGGTCGACTGCGGCAGGTCGCCGGTGCGCAGGTACTCCTGGTCGGACGGGACGTCGGGGATGCCGTCGAGCAGGTGCCGTCGCTGCGGTCCGGCCATCCGGATCCAGCCGCGCTGCTCCGGCTGGTACGTGTACAGCACCACCTCCGCGCCGTCCGGGGTGTACGCCAGCAGGGCGGCGTTGGCCGGCATCGGCAGGTCGGTGCAGCCGGCGGTGACGAACTCGGGGATCAGGTGACGCTCGCTCGGGGTGAACCCGGTGCCGAGCACCGGCGGGCCGATCCGGTCCCGTGGCGGCATGGCCACCAGCCCCTGGTACGCCGGCCCGGCCGGGATCTCGTAGTCGTCGGCGCCGATGGCCCGCCAGCGCAGCGCGTACGCCACCTCCAGGCTGTCCCGCCCGCCTCCGTCGTCGGTGCGCAGCAGGGCCAGGTCGGCCGGAGTACGCAGGTGCGCGATGTCGTACTCCCGGTAGCAGAAACCGGCCGGTGACCAGCCACGCAGGAATCCGGCCACCTGTCGGCCGGAGAGGACCTTCATCATCCGGGTGCCGCGCCGGACCGTCGCGGTACGCCGGACCACGGTGATCGCCGGATGGTCGGCGGCCGTCGGCGTCTGACTCAGCTGGTGCATGTCCGCCCAGTTGGCGGCCCGGGTCAACGGGGCCATCAGCGGGCTGTCGCCCGGGTCGTCGGCGCGGTCCTCGCCCACTGCGCCGGCACCGGAGATACCCGCGCCGGGCACCGGGCCGACCTCGCTGGCGTGCACGTGGCGGAACCAGCGGCCCCGGCCGTCGCGCTGGAAGCCGGCCACCGGGTCCAGGCTGACCAGCCGGTACGCGGCGCCCCGGGCGATCTCCTCAGCCGGGTAGACCGCACCCTCGAAGCGGACGTGCAGACCGGCCGGGGCATCGGCGACGCCGCCACGCGCAGAGCTCAGAGTCACGTCGCCGACGGTAGTTGCCGGGTCACCGCTTCGGGTGAACGCGCGGTTGCCGGCGGATGTCCATTGACGGTGCCGCCCGGGTGGGCCGGTGAACCGGCCGGAGCGGGGCGTGTGATGCTGTCCGATGATGACGCAGCCAGCCGAGACCCGCCGGCAACGGGCCGCCCGCCGGGCCGGGGAGTTCCCACCGCCACCCGACCCGCTGCCCGTACCGGTGATCGACAGCCACACCCACCTGGACCTGACCGTCGCCGAACCGGCGGTGCCCGGCCGGGACACCGGCGACCCGGTGGCCACCCTGATCGCCCAGGCCGGAGCGGTCGGTGTCGACCGGCTGGTCCAGGTCGGTGTCGACCTGGAGTCGTCGCGCTGGGGCGCCGAGCTGGCGGCCGGCACCCCGGCGGTGGTCGCCACGGTCGCCCTGCACCCCAACGAGGCACCCCGACTGACCGACCTGGACGAGGCGCTGCGCGAGGTCGAGGCGTTGGCCGCCGCCGACCGGGTGCGCGGCATCGGCGAGACCGGGCTGGACCACTTCCGGACCGGGCCGGACGGCCTCGCCGCGCAGCAGGCCAGCTTCCGGGCGCACATCGCGATCGCCAAGCGGTACGGCAAGCCGCTGGTGATCCACGACCGCGACGCGCACGCCGACGTGCTGCGGGTGCTCGACTCCGAAGGCGCCCCGCAGACCGTGGTGATGCACTGCTTCTCCGGCGACGCGGATTTCGCCGCCGACTGCGTGCGGCGCGGCTTCGTGCTCAGCTTCGCCGGTACGGTGACCTTCGGCAACGCCGCCGGGCTGCGCGCCGCGGCCGCCGTGACGCCGGTCGAGCAGATGCTGGTGGAGACCGACGCGCCGTACCTGACGCCGATGCCGCACCGGGGCCGGCCGAACGCCTCCTACCTGATCCCGCACACCGTCCGGCTGCTGGCCGACGTCACCGGCACCGACCTGGCCGAGCTGTGCGCCGCGATCTCGGCCACCGGTGACCGGGTGTTCGGGCCGTGGTGAGTCGGTGACCGAGCTGCTCGGCCCGGCGCAGATCCGGGAGCTGGCCGGCCGGCTGGCGGTGGCGCCCACCAAACGGCTCGGGCAGAACTTCGTGCACGACCCGAACACGGTCCGGCGGATCGTGTCCGCCGCCGACCTGCCGGCCGATTCGGTGGTGCTGGAGGTCGGCCCCGGGCTCGGCTCGTTGACCCTGGGCCTGCTCGACCAGGTACGCCACCTGCACGCGGTGGAGATCGATCCGGTGCTGGCCGGGGCGCTGCCGCCGACCGTCGCTGGCTGCGGCGGTGACCTCGCCCGGTTGACCGTGCACACCGCCGACGCGCTGCGGATCACCGCCGCCGGGCTCGGCGGGCCGGAGCCGACCGCGCTGGTGGCCAACCTGCCGTACAACGTGGCGGTGCCGGTGGTGCTGCACCTGCTCGCCGAGCTGCCCAGCCTGCGGCAGGGGCTGGTGATGGTGCAGAAGGAGGTGGCCGACCGGCTGGTCGCCGGCCCGGGCTCGCGCACGTACGGCGTACCGTCGGTGAAGCTGGCCTGGTATGCCGCCGCCCGCACCGCGGGTCGGGTCCCGCCGAGCGTGTTCTGGCCGGTGCCCAACGTCGACTCCGGGCTGGTCGCGTTCACCCGGCGGGAGCCACCGGCGGTGCCGGCGGGTCAGCCGGTGGACCGGTTCCGGCGGCAGGTCTTCGCCGTGGTGGACGCCGCGTTCGCGCAGCGCCGCAAAACGCTGCGGGCGGCGCTGGCCGGCTGGGCCGGCGGCGCGGACCGGGCGGCGGCGGTGCTGGCCACGGCCGGGGTCGACCCGGGTGCGCGGGGCGAGGCGTTGACCGTGGCCCAGTTCGCGGCGATCGCTGCGGCGGCGCCGCTGGCCGAAACGGTGGCCGAGTAGGCTGGCGGCCGTGATCGTGACGAGAGGTACCCGCGCGGCCCACCTCAGCCGGGGTATTTCCCGGTGACCGAGGCGTGGCGGCCGGGCGACGAGGACGAGGTTTTCCGTCGCGGCGCCCGCAACTCGGTCAAGGTGCGGGTGCCAGCCAAGATCAACCTGCGGTTGGCCGTCGGCCCGCTCCGGCCGGACGGCTACCACGAGGTGAGCACCGTCTACCACGCGATCGCGCTCTACGACGAGCTGACCGCCCGGCGGGCCGACACCCTGATCCTGACCATGGACGGTGAGGGCACCGGCGAGCTGGCACTGGACGACTCCAACCTGGTGCTGCGCGCCGCCCGGGCGCTGGCCGCGCACGCCCGGGTCCCCGCGCACGCCCGACTGCACCTGCGCAAGCAGATCCCGCTCGCCGCCGGCCTGGCCGGCGGCAGCGCGGACGCCGCCGCCGCGCTGGTCGCCTGCGACGAACTGTGGGGGACCGGGCTGTCCCGTGACGACCTGGCCGGGCTGGCCGCCGGCCTCGGCTCGGACGTGCCGTTCCTGCTGCACGGCGGCACCGCGCTGGGCACCGGCCGGGGTGAGGCGATCAGCCCGGTGCTGGCCCGACCCACCACCTGGCACTGGGTCGTCGCGGTGGCCGACGGCGGCCTGTCCACCCCCCAGGTGTACGCCGAGCTGGACCGGCTGCGGGCGGCCGGTGCGGCGCCGCCGCCGGTCGGCGCCGCCGACGAGCTGCTGGCCGCGCTGCGCCAGCGGGATCCGCAGGTGCTGGCCGGCGCGCTCGGCAACGATCTCGAGCCGGCCGCGCTGTCCATGCGTCCGGCGATCAAGCAGGTGCTGGACACCGGGGTGGCCGCCGGGGCGTTGGCCGGTCTGGTCTCCGGATCCGGCCCGACCTGTGTCTTCCTGGCGGCGGACGCGGCTGTCGCGGGCACCGTCGCGGCCGCGCTCGACGACGCCGGGGTCTGCCGCGACGTGCACCTGGCGCACGGCGCCGTCGCCGGTGCCAGGCTGGTCTGATGGTGAACATCGTCAATCTGGACCGGGTGTCCAAGGGCTACGGCGCCGCCGGGGCGCTGCTCACCGAAGTCTCCCTCGGCCTGGACGACAGCGACCGGATCGGCGTCGTCGGTCTCAACGGTGCCGGCAAGTCGACCCTGTTGCGGCTGCTGACCAAGGCCGAGGAACCCGACGCCGGGCGGGTCACCCACCGCCGGGACCTGCGGGTCGCCGCGCTGCCCCAGACGCTCGACCTGGCCGGTGACGCCACCGTACGGGACGTGGTGCTCGGCACCGCGTGGCTGGCCGAGGGGTTCGGCGCCGAGCACGAGTGGGCCGGCGACGCCGGGGTGCGTACCGTCCTGGACGGTCTCGGCATGCCACACCTCGGTCTGGACCAGCCGGTCGGGCCGATGTCCGGCGGCGAGCGGCGCCGGATCGCCCTGGCCGCGTTGCTGATCCGCCCGGCTGAGCTGCTGATCCTGGACGAGCCGACCAACCATCTGGACGTGGCCGGGGTGGCCTGGCTCGCCGCGTACCTGGTGCAGCGTCGCCGGGGTGCGCTGGTGGTGGTCACCCACGACCGGTGGTTTCTCGACGAGGTCTGCACCGACACCTGGGAGGTCGCCGACCAGACGGTTCGCGCCTACGAGGGCGGGTTCGCCGCCTGGACGCTGGCCCGCGCCGAACGGGAGCGGGTCGCGGCGGCCACCGAGGCCCGCCGGCAGAACCTGCTCCGCAAGGAGATCGCCTGGCTGCGCCGTGGCCCGCCGGCCCGTACCTCCAAGCCGCGGTTCCGGATCGAGGCGGCGAACGCGCTGATCGCCGACGTGCCGCCGCCGCGCGACACCGTGTCACTGCACCGGCTGGCCACCGCCCGGCTCGGCAAGCAGGTCTACGAGCTGGACGAGGTCACCGCGTACGCCGGGGACAAGCTGATCCTCGACGGCCTGACCTGGCAGATCGGTCCGGGGGACCGGATCGCGATCGTCGGTGCCAACGGTGCCGGCAAGACCACGTTGCTGCGGCTGCTGGCCGGAGTCCGCGCCCCGCAGCAGGGCCGGGTGGTCACCGGGGCGACGGTCCGGCCGGCGTTCCTGTCCCAGGAGCTGGCCGAACTCCCCGATGAGCTGCGGGTGCTGGAGGCGGTGGAGGAGGTCGCCCGCCGGGTGGTGTTCGGCGACCGGGAGTTGGCCGCCACCCAGTTCGCGGAGATGTTCGGCTTCACCGACCGGCGGCTGTGGACCCCGGTCGGTGACCTGTCCGGCGGCGAGCGTCGTCGGCTGCAGCTGCTGCGACTGCTGGCCAACGAGCCGAACGTGCTGCTGCTCGACGAGCCCACCAACGACCTGGACACCGACACCCTGGCGGCGCTTGAGGACCTGCTCGACTCGTGGCCGGGCACGCTGATCGTGGCCAGCCACGACCGGTACCTGATCGAGCGGGTCACCGACGAGGCGTACGGCATGTTCGGCGACGGCCGGCTGGTGCACCTGCCCGGCGGGGTCGACGAGTACCTGGCACGAGCCGGCGGTGCCGCCGGTGCCGGGGCGACGCGGGCCGCCGGACCCGGCTCCGGGGTCGACCGGCCGGCGGGTTCCGGTGCTGCGGCCGGCGACCGGTCGGCGGATGACGCCGCCGGTGGCGGGCTGTCCGCCGGTGACCTGCGGGCGGCCCGCAAGGAGCTGGCCCGGCTGGAGCGCCAGGTCGGCAAGCTGGAGCAGCAGGAGGCAGCGCTGCACGAGGAACTGGCCCGGCATGCCACCGACTTCAACCGGCTCGCCGAGCTGGACGCCCGACTGCGTGAGGTACAGGCGCAGCGCAGCCGTACCGAGGAGGAGTGGCTCGCCCTGGCCGAGCAGGTGAGCTAGGCGTCGGGTGAGCCGGGGGGTCAGGTGAGCCGGGCCGGTTGGTGAGCTGGGCCGCGCCGGCCGGGGCCACCCCCCGCTGGTCGCGGGCGATGAGCGACAATCGTCGGCGACCACCCCCCGTCGGCGTTGGAGCAGACCCCATGCACACCCCCGTCAACCACCCCGCCCGGCCGATCTATCGGGCGGTCGCCGCGCTGACCGGCCTCTACCTGGTGATCTTCGGTGTCGTCGGGATCATCGTCACCAGCGGCGACGCCCTCTTCGCGCAGAACGACAGCCGGGTGCTCGGTCAGGGCGCCAACCTCGGCTTCTCCGGGCTGTGTCTGGTGCTGGGCGTGGCCGTACTGGCCGGCGTGGGGCTCGGCCGCAACATCGACACGGCGATCAACAAGGTGCTGGCGTACGGCCTGATGGCGTTGAGCCTGGCCGAGTTGGCGGTGCTGCGCACCGACGCCAACTTCCTCAACTTCACGGTGAGCACCTGCCTGGTCGTGATGGTCATCGGCCTGGTGCTGCTGATGGCCGCCATGTACGGCCGGACCGGCACCGAGCAGGAGGCCCAGGCGTGGCGGGACGGCCGGCTGGTGCTCTGACCTGGTCCCGCAGCCGCCTACCGGGCGGTTCTGCTGCGCGCCGCCCACTCCTGGCGGGAGAATCCGGGGAAAGACGGCCCGCGTCGCCGCGACGCTGGCCCCGGTCGGCGACAGGAGCGGCAGCCATGGCGCACATCCCGGTCAATCACCCGCTGCGGCCGGTCTACCGGACGATCGCCGGGCTGACCGGCCTGTATGTGCTGATCTTCGGCATCGCCGGAACGGCCGCCACCTGGGGCGAGCCGCTGTTCGCCCGGGACGACGTCTGGGTGCTCGGGCTGCGCACCAACCTCGCCTTCTCGATCTCCTCGATCGTCTACGGCGGGCTGATCCTGATCGGGGCGATCATCGGCGGCCGGGCCGGGCACCTTGCCAACCTCACCATCGCGGTGGTCTTCATGGTCACCGGCCTGCTGATGATGGCCCTGCTGCAGACCGACGCCAACTTCCTCAACTTCTCGATGTCGACGGTGATCGTGTCGCTGATCTTCGGGTTGGTCTTCCTGGCCACCGGCCTGTACGACAAGGTGGGGCCGGCCGAGGCGGCCGGCGACGAGGAACGCTACCGGCGCGGCGCGCACCGACCGGCCGAGCGGGCCCGGCGGTGAGCGTACGCCACCCGACCCGACCCGGCCCGGCGGTCAGTGGTTGCGGCGCCGGGTCAGCAGGGTGGGTTTCGCTTCCAGGTGGGACAGTCCGTTCCAGGCCAGGTTGACCAGGTGCGCGGCGACCGTCTCCTTGCGCGGCTTGCGTACCTCCAGCCACCAGCGCCCGGTCAGCGCCACCATCCCGACCAGCGCCTGGGAGTACAGCTCGGCGAGCTTCGGGTCGTACCCCCGGCTCTTGAACTCGGCACCGAGGATGTGTTCCACCTGATGCGCCACGTCGTTCATTACGCTGGAGAAGTTGCCGGCGGCCGACAGCAGCGGCGATTCACGGACCAGCACCCGGAAGCCGTTGGTCTCCGCCTCGATGTAGTCGAGTAGCGCCAGCGCGGCCTGCTCCAGCAGCTCCCGTGGGTGCCCGGCGGTCAGCGCGTTGGTGATCCGGTCGAGCAGGGCGCGGACCTCCCGGTCCACCACGACCGCGTACAGCCCTTCCTTGCCGCCGAAGTGCTCGTACACCACCGGCTTGGAGACCTTCGCCCGGGAGGCGACCTCCTCGATGGAGGTGGCGTCGAACCCCCGTTCGGCGAAGAGCTGCCGCCCGATGGTGATCAGCTGCTCCCGCCGTTGCGCGGCCGACATGCGGACCCGGGAGTTCGATTTGGCCGGCACCGCCGGTGGTGGTGGCGGTGCCGGTGTGCCGCCCGGTGAAGCGTCACCGTTGGTGGTTGGGTTGTCCGTCACTCGGCCCATCCTGCCAGTGCCGGGCTACCCGGCGGGTGCCCGGCACTGTCCCGGTCAGACCTCTGTGACGGACTTGATGCGCTTCGCGGCGATGCGTTCCGGCTTGGGCCAGCGGACGTTCGACGCGGCACCGGACTTCTCCAGCAGCCAGATGACCCGGGCGGAGATGTCGATCTGACCGCGCAGCACGCCGTGGCGGGCGCAGGTCGGGTCGGCGTGGTGCAGGTTGTGCCAGCTCTCGCCGAACGAGAGGATCGCCAGCGGCCAGAAGTTCGACGCCTTGTCGCCCTGGCGTACCTCGAACGGGCGCTCGCCGTAGACGTGGCAGACGGAGTTGATCGACCAGGTGATGTGGTGCAGCAGTGCGACCCGGACCAGGCCGGCCCAGAAGAACGCGGTCAGCGCACCCTGCCAGGACCAGGTCGCCAGGCCGCCGATCGCCGCCGGGGCGAGCATGGTGAACACGACCAGCGCCGGGAAGAACTGGTCGATGCGGCGGATGTCCTTGTCGGCGAGCAGGTCGGGGGTGAAGCGCTCCTGGTTGGTCAGGTCGCGGTGGAACAGCCAGCCGACGTGGGCGTAGAGCAGACCCTTGGTCAGGCCCCAGACGCTGGTGCCGAAGCGCCACGGCGAGTGCGGGTCGCCCTCGATGTCGCTGTAGGCGTGGTGCCGGCGGTGGTCGGCGACCCATTGGATGATGTTGCCCTCGATGGCCAGCGACCCGGCGAGTGCCAGCGCGATCCGCAGCCACCGCTTCGCCTTGAACGACCCGTGGGTGAAGTACCGGTGGAAGCCGACCGTGATGCCGAGCCCGGCGACCACGTAAAAGACCGCTCCGATGATCACGTCGGACCAGCCGAGCCAGCCGCCCCAGGCGACCGGGACGGCGGCGACGACCGCCAGGAACGGGATGACCACGAAGGCCCCGAGAGCGATCAGTACGCCGAGCGACTGCTTGCCGACGGTCAGCGGCTTGGGGGCGGGGCCGGGGGTGGTCTGTGGCGGCTCGAGTAGGGCAGTGGACATGGCACCTCGCAGCGGTGACGGGTTCCACCGCGGTGCGCCGGGGCCCTGCGGAGCCGGTGTGGCGGCCAGCGGTGAAGATCGGAAACTTACGCCTACGTCACCGTAACCTACGCAGCCGTAGTTTTCTACGGTCCGGGCACCACGAGAGACCAGACCACGACGATCATCAGCAGTGCGGCCACCCAATGGATGGATTTGCGAACATGGCGGTACTTCGTCCGGGCAATCTCCGCCAGTACCCCCGCCAACTGCCAGGCCTGCGTTGCCAACTGCTCGACCGTGTAACCGCTCAGGGTGGCTCCGCCCGGGCGGACAAGGGGGAAAGCGAATACGTTGGCATCGCCGGCGACGGCGGTGCGGGGGCGCAGCGCCGCGATGATGTGGTGGCCCGAGGCAACGAAACACACCATGAAGGCCACGGTCAGGAGGATGGCCAACGCCGCCTGGAGTCCGCCGTGTGCAACGACGCCGGCGATCTGACCGGCCTGGCTGACCGCGATGAGGGTGGCGCCGGGATGGACCACCACCAACATGTTGACCTTGCTGTCAGCCTGTGCCGTCGCCGCCTGGAACGACGCGTTGATCGCGGTGGCGACCTGCAACTCCTCGGCCGGACTGAGCCGCCCCCCGGCGTCGACCTCCGGCCCGGCCGGCCCGGCCGGCCGCATCGTGGGTGTGCCCGAGGCGGTCGGGGTCAGGACGACCGGGGGTACCACGGCAGGCGGCACCGCTGCCGGTTCAGAGGATTCCATCGAGCCCGTCCACTGCGTCGTCGGTACTGTCGTGCAGAATGTCGGTGTCTGCGCCGGTATCGTCGTCCGGATCGTCCTCCGGGCGCCTGGGGACGCCTTCCGCAGCTGCCGGGTGCCAGCCGGCGGCGGTCGGCCGCACCGTCCGGCCGGGCTGACCGTGCCCCGGTGTCCCGTGCCCCGGTGTCCTGGACGGCGGAAGTCCCGGCGTGCCGCCAGATCCGAGCGTGGTACGGCCGGCCCCGACCAACGCGCCGCCGACCGCACCGACCCCGAACGCAGCACCGATCGGCAACCATGGAACCCGTCTGGCGGACGGGTCGGCGGTCGGTCCCGGCTCCGGGCTGTGCAGCCACGCGAGCGACGAGTAGTTTTTCTCCTTCACGACGATCTGCCGGAACTGTCCGGGTTGCAGACCGGGATGGTGCTGCCGCACGACATCCTCGTACAGGTCGTCCGGCACCGCCAACGCCAGATCCACCTGGCTCCGCTCGGCCAGTGCGGCCCGTACCTGAGCGGAGTTGATCAGACGGGCGGCGGCGACCACCGCCTGCCCCACCCAGCCATTGGACGAGTCCGCCACCACACCCTGGCAGATGGCGGTCCGTAACCTGATCCGGCCGAACATGCCCGGGTCACGATTGTTCTCGTACAGGGCGTGGCGCAGGCCGAGGATCAGAGTCGGCACCACCCGCGCCTCGTCGATACCGGGACGAAGTACGAGAATCTGGCCGTCCCCGCTGCGCTGGCGGGCCACTCCGGTCAGCCCGGCCCGCCGGCAGGCGTAGTCGATCATTCTGATGAGCCGGCCCTGGCCCTCCTCCTGCTCAGGGTTCGTCCGCCCGGTGTACAACTCGATGTCGGTGGCCACGCATATCCGGCGGACGTACTTCGCCATGTCGATCGGATCCTTTCGTCAGATGCGGCCCGGGACCCGGAGGTCCTGGTCACGGTCGGGTCGCGAAATCGGTGATGATTTCGATCACGTCGTCCTCGACGACCTTGAGCGTTTCCAGGTGCATGCTGAGCTTTAGCTTCGTCCCGGCAGTGTGCTGCTCGCCCTTGTCCCGCTCCTGCAGAGCCCGGTACGCCTCGTCGCGGACCTCGCGCAGCCGGGTACCCAGGCTTTCGTCGACGGCGGCCCGTACCACGGCCAACTGGGCCGCCACCTCGGCGGCCAGCGCGTCGGCCTGTTCTGCGGCGGTTTCCCTGATCTTCTCCGCCACTTTGGCCGTTATCATCTCGGTGAGCTTCTGATCGGCCCTCTTGGTCTTGATCAAGTTGGTGGCCAGCCCACTGCCCAGCAGAATGGCGAGAAACGCCAACGGCCCGGCACCGAGCATGAGCAGTCCCACCCCAAGCGCGATCTGTGGCAGCGCTGAGCGCAGCATTTCCCGGAAGCCGAAACGACCACCGATGACCGCTGCGCCGGGACTGATGACCCAGCCGATCGCCGTGGACAACACTCTCTCCAGCCCGGATGGTTGCTTGCCCGGGTCGGTGTCGACGCGGGCCTGCGGCGCGAAGCTGAGCTTGAGTGCGTCGACCTGGTCGGAGAAGCGACGCAGATTGTCGTCGACGTCCCGGTCCAGCGCCTCGGCCCGCTCGGTGAGGAGGGTAACCAGCTCGTTCTGCTGCCAGTGGGCGAAGTGCTCCTGCATCCGGGCGTCCAGCCGCTCCGACACCTCCTTGGCTGCTGCCTCCACCTGCTGCGGCAAGTCCCAAGGCCGCCAGCTGATCCGGTGCTGCCGGTCGATCTCGATGGCCCATTGCGAACACAGGTCGGCTGCCTCACGCAACCGCTGCCGTGCCTTGACGCGGACATCGTCGGTGGCCGCCGCGAGATGCTGCTCCACCAGCTTGATGATCAACTGTCGTTGCTGCTCCAACTGCCGCAGCGGCTCCTGGGCCCGCTCGTACGCCGCGCGGAGCTCCTCGACGTCGCGGTCGAGCATGATCAGCTGCCGGTGGATGCTCTCCCGAAGCTGGCTGGTGATGCCCTGCAGGTGCCGTGCCGGCGGCACCACCTTGAGCTTTGCCCGCTGGCTGCCGAGAAAGTGCGTCAGCTGCTGCTCGAACTGTGGTATCCCCGAGGCCGCGACCGCAGCGTGGTCGCCAGAGCGACGCCCGTACAGACCCGCGTGGGAGTCGACGAAGAACACCCGGTCGTCGCCGGCGTGCCACTGGGTGCCCAACAGCCGGCGTACCCGCTGTCGGACCTTGTCCTGCTCCTCCGGATCGAGAACTTGGTTGATCTTGTTGCATACGAAGAAGGTGTCCTCGTGGCCGAGTGCCCGCACATGCAAGTTGAGAAACTCGCGTTCACTCGCTGCCAGTGCCCGGGTCGCGTCCAGGATGAACACGACGGCGTCGGCCCGGGCCAGGTAACCGTGGGTCACTCGACTGCGCTGCGCATCCTCGTTGAGACCGGGCGAGTCGACCACCAGTACGCCGTTGCGTAGCAGCGGTAGCGGCCAGCTGATCTCCGCCAATCCCCAGGGGTTGGCCTTGTCCGGATTGGCCTCGTCAACGGTGACGTGCAGTTCCAGGTCGGCGACGGCAATGTCGACCGGATCGGCCGCGAGACCGGTCCGTGCGTCGCCGTCGATCCTGAACAGTCTGGCGTGCGGCTGTTCCCCCCAGCGCAGCACACTGAGCACGGCGGTGGTGGGGACGGCGTACGCGGGAAGGACGCGGTCGCCCAACATCGCGTTGATCGTGGTGCTTTTGCCCGTGTTGAACTCGCCGGCGATCAGAATGACGAAGTCGTCGTTGTCGATCTTTTCGCGCAGCTTGTCGAGGGCTTCGGCGGACGCCTGATTGTCGAGACCAGCCGCGACGCTCCTGGTCCGGCTGGTCAGCTCGGCCAGCCGGGTGCGGATCCCGACCACTTGGCCGATTCCCTCGGGCGTCGGGGTGTCGGTGGTCGGCGTCGATGTCATTTGTTTCCTCCCTGTGCGGCGGTTCCGGTGAGCTGGTCTGGTCTTGTCGCCGCCGTGACGGCGTTGGCGAGGCGGGTGGCCCGTTCGGCTACGAGTGACCAGTCGGGGCCGTCATCGTCGTCGTGCTGCACCGTCTCGAGCGCTGACAGACGCTCGGCGTACCAACTGCGGCGGACTTCGACGGTGGTCTCGACCAGATGGTCGTAGAGCTGTCGCAGGCGGGTGTCGACACTGTCCGCGAACTCCTGCACCACCCGGTCGACCAGGGTGCCGAGCCGCGCCTCGACGACCTGGCGTTGCTCCTCCACGTCCATCCGGAGCTTGATCTCGGTCAGCAGGGTGCCGGCGATGGAGGCGCCGATCATTGCTATCGGTCCGAGTCCGGGCACCAACAGCGCGCCAGCGAGGGCCACGGTCGACGGCCCGACCCGGTACGCGAGCTTGCGGAGCCGTAGCGGCGGCAGGTTGATCGGCTGAGCGGCGACGGGAGAAGCGGACGTCGTGGCGTAATCGACGACGAGCTCGATTTGATGGCCACCGAACCGGTGCAGGATCTCTGTCTCGAACCATCGCAGGTCCGAGATGACCTCACCCCGTACCCGGTTGTCCTGCTCGCCCGCGGTGATGGTGAGCTCGCGGTGCAGCCGTCGTGGCATGTCGCGATCCCACCAGATTCGCGGGTCACTGGCCCGACGCAGCTCGTGGCGCAATGTGTCGCTCAGGTGCGTCCGCCCGTCGTCGAGCTCGGCCCGGAACCGAGCGAGGACCGCCGCATGGCGGCGGCGGAGCTCCAGGCGGTACTCGTCGAACAACATCGACTCTTTGTCTAGATCGGACCGCGCCTGCGCCAGCCCGGCCCGGCGACGTTCGACGTCCAGTTTTCTGAGGCGGGCGGCCTCACCGGCGGTGTCGGCCAGCGTGTGCAGCACCCGGCCCAACTGGACGGCCGCGTGCGCCGCGCGGGCCCGGCGGCGATGCCCCGGTGCCGCAGCCGTGACCAGCCACTCCCGCACAGCCGCCGCCGGATCAGGGCTGCCGGGAGTGGCGAGGCACGCGACGTCGATGTTCGACGAGACGGCGGCGGTCTTGGTCCGGATCCGGTGCAGGACGCGGTCGTGCTCCTGCGGATCGACCAGGTCGAGCTTGCTGACCGCGATGAGGACGTGCGGTGCTCCGCCCGCTACCACCTGGTCGGTCAGCATCGCCATCTCGTCCAGGCTCAGCGGCGCGTTCGCGGCCACCACCATGATCACTGCGTCGGCCTCGGCGACGGTCCGCCGGACCAGGTCGGTAGGGCCGCTGCGGCGGTCGTTCCCACCCGGTGTGTCGACCAGCTCCATCTCGAGGCTGTCCAGCAGCGGATGCTCGATCGTCATCCGCACCGGCGGATCCAGCAGGTCGGTCGTCCGGAGCCGGCCCAGCGCGTCGGAGTCCAGTGCGAAGCGCTGGTACCCGTCCCTGCCCGGCACGCAGATGCTCTCCGGAGTGCCCGCACAGACCACCACCGTCTGCGCCAGGCTCGTCGCGACCGGCAGCAGCGGACGCCCGAGAACCTCGTTGACAAGGGTCGTCTTGCCTCGACCGAATTCACCTACCACTACGGCCCGGAATCCACCACGGGCCAACTGGAGACGGATCTCACCGACCCGCTCCTGCGGTCCGACCAGGTCGCTCTGCGTGGTGATTTCACCTGCCCGGGTCAGCCACAGCTCGATCTGGGCCGTGACGTCGGCGGGCTCGGGTAGCGATGATTCGTTCACTACTGACCTCCTTGGCTCGACGGCGCCACGACGAGGCTGGCGCGCCAGCGCTCCACGTCGCTGACCCGCCGGTAGATTTCTTCCCTGTTCGTCGAGAGTCGCTGTTGCTCCGCCTCGATCTCCGCGCGTTGCCGCTGCTGGCGTTCATGTATGGCCTGGACAGCCGAGACATACGTGTCGTGGTACCAGCGCAACCGGATGTCGAAGGTGACGCGGTAGCCCTCGGCCGCCGCCGAGGCCGCGTCGGCCAACTGCTCGGCAGCGGCGTCGAGGATGGCGTTGGCGTTGGCGGCAGCTCGGCCCGCCGCGTCGCGCTTGACGGAGGCCGCGTCCCGGCTCGCCCTGGCGGCGGCGAAGAATCCGATGGCCGCCCCGACGAAGGTCCCGACAACCGGTGCGAACAACGTGCCGATCGCCGCGCCGGACGCCGTACCGACGGCGAACACCCGCCGGTCCCGTTTCTCGTCCTCGGTCACCACCCGCACCGCGTCGGCGAAGGACCACGGGTTGATCAGGTCGAGATCGGTGATCGCGGCGGGCGTGACGGGCACCGCCAGGTGCGGGACGCCGGCAGCTCTGGAGAGGCGGGCGTACTCCTGGTCGAACGCGTCGTCGCAGGATGCGCAGGCGGCGGTGTAGCGCTCGCCCAGTTCGGCTTCGACAGTTGCCTGCGCCGCAGCGCCGAGCTCGTCCAGAACGGTCCGGACCAGCTGAGGAACGTCCTGCTGCAGGGTCGTCCGCAGGTCGCCGCAGTTGACCACGGCAGCGGTCACTTGGCCCTCCAACCCGGCACGTGCCTGAGTGACGAGCTGCTCGATGCCGTCGATCGCCGCCCGACGGCCGACAGCGAGCTCCACGCCGCCGCTCTGGCGCTGTCCGGAGAGGAAGGAACCCAGATCGGCGATCCGGGCGAGTTCGAGTTCCCGGTGCTGCTCCCGCAGTACGTCGGATCGGTGGTCCAGTCCGCCACCCAGGTCGACCAGGAGCCGTTCGGCCAGGCGCAGCGCGGTGTCCGCCACCGTGATCGGCCGGCTGTGTTCGACGGACCTTCGCAGCCAGTCTCGAGTGGCCGCGAATTGGTCGATCCAGTGCCGGCGTTCCGCATCGGTGGCACCGGAGAAGGCGCCCACCACGACGCCGGGCGCGCAGAGCACCACCTGCGGGTCGGTGATCGCGAGTTCCCGGGTCGCCCGTAGCCGCGCGGAGCGCAGGATCCGCTCATGTTCGACCGGGTCGATCTGATCGAGGTGGGTCAGCACCAGCACGCAACGTGCCAGCAGGCGGCTGTCCAACGTGGCCTTGAGGAAACGGATCAGGGTCTCGGGAAGGACCTTCGCGCCGTGACAGACGATGACGGCCGCGTCCGCCTCGGCGACGGCACGGGCGGTTACCTCGTCGTGGTGACCTTCGGCGTTGGTACCAGGCGTGTCGACCAGGACCAGGTCGCGGGGCAGGCCCGGTGCCGGGTGACCGACCTCCACTCGTCGGACCACTGGAGTCAGGCTTTCGTCGGTGGCCAGACGCGCCAGCGCCGAGGGCAGGTCCAACCCGTCGAGCTGAGCCAGCGGTGGCGCGTTTCCGGATCCGTCCCGGCCAGCTCCGCCTGACCACCACCAGGTGGTGCCGTCGGCCAGGAGTACCCGGAGGGACTTCGACGCGGTGGGGCGTACCACGACGGGCGCGACCGTCGTCGGTGACACCGACGCCGGCATCAGCCTGGTGCCGAGCAGCGCGTTGATGAAGGTGGTCTTGCCGCTGGAGAACTCGCCGATCACCGCCAGGTAGTAGGTGGGGTCGGCGAGCCGGTCGGTCAGCTGGGTGAGCTGGGTACGCCAGCCCGATCGGTAGACCTCTTCTGCGGGGGACTCGTCGATCATCCTGTTGACGAATCGCAGATGATCAGCGACCGACGGATGTCCTGGTGGGCTGATGGGCGGTGTCGTCGTGGACATTGGTGCGTCCTTTCCGGTCGTGTGGTCAACCGGGCTGGCGCGTGTCGCGCCACAGTTCCGTGCGATGATCCGACTGGCGGGGGTGCAAAGGTGACGGACGAGCCGGGGCCATTCGACCGGATGTCGGGCTCACCAGCTATTGGTAAGACTGAACTACCGGATCGGTGGAGCTTGTCGTGGATGAGGGCTGGAAGAATTCCCAATTGCGTTGGCATCCGGGCGTCTGCTGACGCGGGTCATGGCACGAGGCTAAGTGGCCCTGGGCGGGCACACCCCGTCGTCTGATGGGATTGCCCCGGTGTCATGGAGGTGCGGGATGTCGATCGGATCGGACGCTGGCCGTCCCTTGTCGGTCTCGGGCTGGTCACGTTGGCCGGCCGGCACGTTGCTGCATGCCTTGACGGACGACGATCGTGACAAGTTGTCGACAATGGGTACCCTGCGGGGGTACCGGCCGGGAAACACCCTGATTGTGGAGGGAGCGACCGACACGGACGTGATGGTGCTGCTCGCCGGCTACGCAAAGGTGATGGGCAACACGATCGACGGGCATACCGTGCTGTTGTCGATCAGGGTCGGCGGTGACCTGGTCGGCGAGGTTGCCGCTATCGATGGTCAACCCCGTTCGGCTACGGTTGTCGCTGCCACCGATCTCACCGCCCGGGTAATCAGTCAGCATCTATTTCTTTCCTTCATGGCCACCCGGCCGAATGCGGCGCATGCGATAAATCGGGCAATGGTCGGCAAGTTGCGGATGGCTACCCGGCGCCGGGTGGACGTCGGCGGAGTTCCGGTGCTCACCCGGCTGGCCCGGATGCTGGACTACCTCGCCACCAATCATGGGTTGGCGGTTGACGACGGGATCCGGATCGCCGTACCGCTGAGCCAGCCGGATCTCGCCGCGTTGGTCAACGCAGCCGAGCCGAGTCTGCACCGGGCGCTGGCGGTGCTGCGCCGGGACGGGGTGGTGCGTACCGGCTACCGGACAGTGGTCATCCGCGACCAGGCCCGGCTGGCCGCCATCGCATCGGACGCCGAGCCGCGCCCGGGCCGTCCGTGACGCCGCGCCCGGGCCGTTCGGGCTGCCTGCCCGGGTTGTCGAACTGATCGAGGTCTGCCCCGCCGCGATCGACGGCGCACGGCGAGAGACGCGGCGTAGGCTGAGTCGGCTGTGGCAGGTTAGGCTGTGCCGGTAGCCCGATCGGCCGTGGTGTAATTGGCAACACCTCGGGTTTTGGTCCCGATATTCTAGGTTCGAGTCCTAGCGGCCGAGCTTCCCGTGGCACTCAGCCTCGCCGTCGCGACACTGAGTGCCACCCGTGGTCAAGTCAGCCATGCCGCCGCCCTGACGGGAGCATTTCTCGTGATCCAGCCCCGGTCCCGTACCGTGGTCGTCCTCGCTGCCGGCGAAGGCAAGCGGATGAAATCGGCGCTACCCAAGGTGCTGCACCCGCTGCTCGGCCGGACCCTGGTCGGGCACGTCCTCGCCGCAGCCACGGCCGCCGCCGCCGAGCGCACCCTAGTCGTCGTCGGACACCGCGCCGAGCAGGTCACCGCCCACCTGTCGGAGATCGCCCCGGCGGCCGTACCGGTGCTGCAGGCCGAGCAGCACGGCACCGGGCACGCGGTCCGGCTGGCGATGGCGGCCGCGCCCGACGCCACCGGCACCGTCGTGGTGCTCAACGGCGACGTGCCGCTGCTGCGCCCAGAGACGGTGACCGAGCTGATCGAGGCGCACGAGTCGGCCGGGGCGGCCGCCACCGTACTGACCGCCGAGGTCGCCGACCCGACCGGTCTGGGCCGGATCGTCCGCGACCCGGCCGGCGGCCTGGAGCGCATCGTCGAGGAGCGCGACGCCAGCCCGGAGCAGCGCCGGATCCGCGAGATCAACGCCGGAATCTACGCCTTCGACGCGGCCGGACTGCGCGACGCGCTCGGCAAGATCACCACCGACAACGACCAGGGCGAGGAGTACCTGACCGACGCCGTCGGCCTGCTGGCCGCCGCCGGAGCGCCGGTCGGCGTGCACGTCGCCGCCGACGTGACCGAGACCCTGGGCTGCAACGACCGGGTGGAGCTGGCCCGGCTGCGCCGGCTGCTCGCCGACCGGGTCAACGAGGGCTGGATGCGCGCCGGGGTGAGCATCCTCGACCCGGCCACCACCTGGATCGACGTGACGGTGCACCTGGAACGCGACGCCGTCGTCGACCAGAACACCCAGCTGTACGGCACCAGCACGGTAGGTGCCGAGGCCACCGTCGGGCCGGACGTCACGCTGATCGACACCGCCGTCGGCGCGGGCGCGACCGTGCTGCGGTCGCACGCCGTGCAGGCCCGGATCGGTGCCGGCGCCAGCGTCGGCCCGTACGCCTATCTGCGCCCGGACGCCCAGCTCGACGAGCGGGCCAAGGTCGGCACCTTCGTCGAGGTGAAGAAGTCGCAGATCGGCGCGGGCGCCAAGGTGCCGCATCTGAGCTACGTCGGGGACGCCACGATCGGCGCCCGGGCCAACATCGGCGCGGCGACGATTTTCGTCAACTACGACGGGGTGCACAAGAGCCACACCACGGTGGGGGAGTCCGCCTTCGTCGGCTGCGACAGCAGCCTGATCGCCCCGGTCGAGATCGGCGCCGGCGCATATGTCGGGGCAGGCAGCGTGGTGAACCGGGACGTGCCGCCCGGCGCGCTCGCCGTCACCCGGGCCCAGCAGCGCACGGTCGACGGCTGGGTGCGGTCCCGCCGCCCGGGCACCGCCGCCGCGGCGGCCGCCGAACGCGCCACAGCCGGGTCGGCGGCCGGTGCCGGGAACGGGCCGGCCGACGCCGGGAACGGGCAGGTCGGGGCTGGTAACGGTGAAGCGGCCCACCATCACGGTGCCACTGACCCGGTTCCGGGAGATACTGCGACTGACTAGTCCAGCGGCGTACGGCCCAGCCAGGTCGGCGTCCGCAACCACCCTGACGGGAGCAGACGTCTCGATGGGCAGCATCGTCGCCGAGAACCGCAAGAGCCTGATGCTTTTCACCGGCCGGGGTTTCCCCGAGCTCGCCGAGGAGATCGGTGAAGTGCTCGGCATCGCACCCACCCCGGCCGACTCGTACGAGTTCTCCAACGGTGAGATCTTCGTCCGGTTCAAGGAGTCGGTCCGCGGCTCGGACGCGTTCGTCGTCCAGTCGGTCACCCACGGCGTCAACCGCTGGGTGATGGAGACCCTGATCATGATCGACGCACTGAAGCGTGGCTCGGCCAAACGGATCACCGTGGTGCTGCCGTTCTACCCGTACTCGCGTCAGGACAAGAAGCACCGCGGCCGGGAGCCCATCTCCGCCCGGCTGATCGCCGACCTGCTGCGCACCGCCGGCGCGGACCGGATCCTCACCGTCGATCTGCACACCGCGCAGATCCAGGGCTTCTTCGACGGCCCGGTCGACCACCTCTTCGCGATGGACATCCTGGCCGGCTACGTGGAGAGCCGGTTCGCCGGTCGGCCGATGACCGTGGTCGCCCCGGACTCCGGCCGGGTCCGGGTGGCCGAGCGCTGGACCGACCGGCTCGGCGGCTGCCCGCTGGCCTTCATCCACAAGACCCGGGACCCGCTCAAGCCGAACCAGGTGGTGGCGAACCGGGTGGTCGGCGACGTCGAGGGCCGGGTCTGCCTGATCGTCGACGACATGATCGACACCGGCGGGACGATCACCAAGGCGGCGGAGATTCTCTACGACGCCGGCGCGTCGGACATCGCGGTCGCGGCCACCCACGCGCTGCTGTCCGACCCGGCCACCGAACGGCTGAAGAACAGCCGGATCAGCGAGGTGGTGGTGACCAACACGCTGCCGCTGACGGCGGAGAAGCAGTTGGACAAGCTCACTGTGCTGTCCATCGCGCCGTTGCTGGCCCGGGCGATCCGCGAGGTCTTCGACGACGGCTCGGTGACGACGCTGTTCGGCGGGCTGAGCTGATTTCGGGCCCGGCTTGCGCCGGGCTGAGCCGCCTTGTCGGCCCGCGCTCGCGCGGGCTGAGCCGCCTTGTCGGCCCGCGCCCGCGCGGGCTGAGCCGCCCGCACAGGGGTACTGCCTGAACCAGTTCACCAGCCTCGGGTAGACTGGTGCGGTTGCCACGGCGAGGGTGCCCTGCGGGCCGCTGCTGACGAAGCGCTGCCGCCCGGAAGCACCGTGATCGACGCGGTGCTCCGGGCACTGCCCAGTTGGACGAGCGCCCAGCGTGCCCCTTCGCCCGGCACCGCCGACATCGCGTCCGTCTCCCCGGAGCCGGATCAGGTTCCCCCGCACGCACTGCCGAAACTCCAGGAGTACTCCCGTGTCCGAGGTAAAGATCAGCGCCGAGCCCCGCACCGAGTTCGGTAAGGGTGGTGCCCGCCGTACCCGCCGGGCCGGCAAGGTGCCCGCCGTGCTGTACGGCCACGGCGAGAAGCCCAAGCACATCGCGTTGCCCGCCCGTGAGTTCGCCGCCGCGATCCGGCACGGCGGCGCCAACCAGCTGTTCGCCATCGACATCACCGACGGCACCCAGGCGTTGGCGTTGACCAAGGCGATCCAGCGTGACCCGGTCAAGGACACCTTCGAGCACGTCGACCTGCTGCTGGTCCGCCGGGGCGAGAAGGTCACCGTGGACATCCCGGTGCAGTTGGTCGGCGAGCCGGCCAAGGGCACCCTGGTGATGCACGAGCACGACACGCTGTCGGTCAGCGCCGAGGCGACCCGGGTGCCGGAGTCGCTGGAGGTGTCGATCGAGGGTCTGGAGCCCGGCTCGCATGTCACCGCCGGCGACGTCCAGCTGCCGGGCGGGGTCGAGCTGACCGTCGACCCGGCGACCGTGCTCGTGGTGGTCTCCGCCGCGCCGAGCGCCGCCCAGCTCGGCGAGGAGACCGGCGAGGAGACGGCCGAGGAGTCCGTCGCCGAGGGCGCCGCCGAGCAGCCGGTCTGACCTGCCGTTCGACGATCCGGGCGTCCCGCTGCCGGCCCTGCCGCGGCGGTGACGCCTTGATCCGTTTCAGGAGGTGTGGTGGAGACGGCACCGTGGCTGGTCGTCGGGCTGGGCAACCCGGGCCGGGAGTACGCCCGTAACCGGCACAACGTCGGTTTCATGGTCGCGGACCTGCTCGCCGGTCGGCTGGCTGTGCGGTTGAGCCGGCACCGTCGGGCGGCGGCCGAGTCCGCCGAGGGTCGGCTCGGCCTGGGCGGGCCGAAGCTGGTGCTGGCGAAGCCGCTGACGTACATGAACCTCTCCGGCGGCCCGGTGGCCGCGTTGGCCAAGTTCTACAAGGTGCCGGTCGAGCAGATCGTCACGGTGCACGACGAGCTGGACATCGACTACGGTCGACTGCGGGTGAAGCAGGGCGGTGGAGAGGGCGGCCACAACGGGCTGCGCTCCATGTCCCGGTCGCTCGGCAGCAAGGAGTACCTGCGGGTCAGGTTCGGGATCGGGCGTCCGCCTGGTCGACAAGATCCAGCAGATTATGTTTTGTCAGATTTCTCGACAACTGAACGCAAGGAACTCGACTTTCTCGTCGATCGGGCCGCTGACCTGGTGGAAGCGGTGGTCGTCCGAGGGCTCGAGTGGGCCCAGAACGCGTACCACAGCACCTGAGAGGCGGCTGTGGCGTTACATCTGGGACAGCTGGATCGTGAACCGGGCAGAACACCGCCCGTGGATTCCGGGTGGACGGCCCGGTGTCCGCCGGGCAGGTACGAGAGGAGCCAGATGAGCACGCCGCCGGTAACCGATGCCGCATTCGCCCGATGGCTCGCCGGGCGCGCCGGCGAGTCGCTGCTCCAGGTCCGTGAGGAGCTGGGGTACGCCGACCCGACCGCGCTCAAGGCGGCCGGTGACAAGGTCTCCCACGACCTGCTCCGTACCGAACTGGCCCGCTGGCGGCCGGCGGACGCGGTGCTGTCGGAGGAGGACGACGGTGCCCGCCAGGCGCTGCCGGACCCGGACGCCGAGACCTCGACGGACGCCGGGCCGTCCCGGCTCACCGCCGACCGGGTGTGGATCATCGACCCGCTCGACGGCACCCGCGAGTTCTCCGAGGAGGGCCGCGCCGACTGGGCGGTGCACGTGGCGCTCTGGTCACGCAGCGGCTCCACCCCGCACCGGCTGGTCGCCGGCGCGGTGGGACTGCCCGCCCAGCACCGCACGATCAGCACCGAGCACCCGCCGCCGTACCCGCCGATGCCCGCGCCCGGCATGCCCGGTTCGGGGGCGATCCGGTTGGCCGCCAGCCGCAGCCGGCCACCGGCCTTCGTCACCGCGCTCGCCGAGCAGCTCGGTGCCGAGCTGGTGCCGATGGGCTCGGCCGGCGCCAAGATCGCCGCGGTGATCGCCGGCGACGCCGACGCCTACGTGCACGCCGGCGGCCAGTACGAGTGGGACTCGGCCGCGCCGGTCGCAGTGGCGACCGCCACCGGTCTGCACGCTTCCCGGATCGACGGATCCGCGCTGCAATACAACGAGGCCAACCCGCGGCTGCCAGATTTGGTGGTCTGCCGACGAGATCTTGCCAGCAAACTGCTCGCAGCGTTGCGGCAGCATCTGCAGGTATCCTGACCCCCTATCTCCAGCTTGCCAACCGGAAAGGTCTGGTATTCGGATGACCAAGCTTCGGATGACCCACAACCAGGGGTGGGTGTGATGACCAACGCGACCCCGTACCGCGTCTCCCACCTCGACGCGCTGGAGGCGGAGAGCATCTTCGTCATGCGCGAGGTCGTCGCCGAGCTGGAGCGGCCGGTGCTGCTCTTCTCCGGCGGCAAGGACTCGATCGTCATGCTGCGGCTGGCGCAGAAGGCGTTCGCCCCGGCCCGGATCCCGTTCCCGGTGATGCACGTCGACACCGGGCACAACTTCCAAGAGGTGCTCGACTACCGGGACCGCCGGGTCGACGAACTCGGCCTGCAACTGGTCGTCGCCAGCGTGCCGGAAGCCCTCGAATCGGGGCTGGTCCACGAGTCGCCGGACGGGATGCGCAACCGCATCCAGACCCCGGTGCTGCTGGCCGCGGTCGAGAAGTACCGGTTCGACGCCCTGTTCGGCGGGGCCCGCCGGGACGAGGAGAAGGCCCGGGCCAAGGAGCGGGTCTTCTCGTTCCGCGACGAGTTCGGTCAGTGGGATCCGAAGAATCAGCGCCCCGAGCTGTGGTCGCTGTACAACGGCCGGCACCACCCGGGCGAGTCGATCCGGGTCTTCCCGCTGTCCAACTGGACCGAGCTGGACGTGTGGCACTACATCGCCCGGGAGCGGATCGAGCTGCCGCCGATCTACTTCGCCCACGAGCGCGAGGTGATCGAGCGCGACGGCATGTTGTACGCCGTCAACGAGTTCATCCAGCCCCGCTCCGGCGAGACGCCGTTCATCGAGCAGGTGCGCTACCGCACCGTCGGCGACGCCTCCTGCACGGCGGCGGTCCGCTCCCCGGCGGACACCGTCGAGAAGGTGATCGACGAGGTCGCCGCAACCCGGATCACCGAGCGCGGGGCCACCCGGGGCGACGACCGGGTCAGTGAGGCCGCCATGGAGGACCGCAAGCGGGAGGGCTACTTCTGATGACGGTGACGGCTGACGCCCCCACCACCCGGGCCATGGACCTGCTGCGGTTCGCCACCGCCGGCAGCGTCGACGACGGCAAGTCGACCCTGATCGGTCGGCTGCTCTACGACACCAAGTCGCTCTTCACCGACCAGCTGGAAGCGGTCGAGGCGGTCAGCGCGGCCCGCGGCGACGAGTACACCAACCTGGCGCTGCTCACCGACGGCCTGCGCGCCGAACGGGAGCAGGGCATAACCATCGACGTGGCGTACCGCTACTTCGCCACCCCCCGGCGAAAGTTCATCATCGCCGACACCCCCGGGCACACCCAGTACACCCGCAACATGGTGACCGGTGCCTCCACCGCCGACCTGGCGCTGATCCTGGTCGACGCCCGCAAGGGTCTGGTCGAGCAGTCCCGCCGGCACGCGTTCCTCTGCTCCCTGCTGCGGGTGCCGCACCTGGTGCTCTGCGTCAACAAGATGGACCTGGTCGACTGGGACCAGTCGGTCTACGAGACGATCGCCGACGAGTTCACCACCTTCGCCGCAAAGCTGGAGGTGCCCGACCTGTCGGTCATCCCGATCTCGGCGTTGAACGGCGACAACATCGCCACCCGGTCGGAGCGCAGCCCCTGGTACGAAGGCCCGTCGCTGCTGCACCACCTGGAGCACGTGCACATCGCCTCCGACCGGAACCTGGTCGACGTGCGGTTCCCGGTGCAGTACGTGATCCGGCCACAGTCGACCATTGTCACCGACTACCGGGGCTACGCCGGCCAGGTCGCCTCCGGGGTGCTCAAGCCCGGCGACGAGGTGATGGTGCTGCCGTCCGGGCTGACCAGCACGATCGCCAGCATCGAGACCGCCGACGGCCCGGTCGACGAGGCGTTCCCGCCGATGTCGGTGACCGTACGGCTCACCGACGAGCTGGACATCTCCCGGGGCGACCTGATCTGCCGGCCGCACAACGCGCCCACCCCGGCCCAGGACGTCGAGGCGATGATCTGCTGGATGGACGAGACGCGGCCACTGCAGGTGGGCGGCAAATACGCCATCAAGCACACCACCCGCAGCGCCCGCGCCGTGGTCCGTGGCGTGCAGTACCGGCTGGACGTCAACACGTTGCACCGCGACGAGTCCGCCAGCCAGCTCGGCCTCAACGACATCGGTCGGGTCACCTTCCGGACCACGGTCCCGCTGCTCACCGACGAGTACCGGCGTAACCGGACCACCGGCGGTTTCATCCTGATCGACGAGTCGACGAACCGGACCGCCGCCGCCGGCATGATCATCGAAGCCGGCTGATCCTGGGCTGACGGGTCGGGTCCGCTGTCACTGGCGGGCCCGACCCTGCGGCTGAGCTCACCAGCGTCCGTAGACCGGGGCCCGGCCGGCGGCCAACGCGCCGAGCGCGGCCACGATCTGGGTGCTGCCGCAGTCCAGCAGCATGGTCGGCACCATCAGCCGGGCACCCGGCGGCACCGCCGGGTGCGGCGTCTGCGCGTCGATGAAGATCAGATCCTCGATCCCGGTACGGCGGACCTGCACCGCCGACACCGCGTCCCACGGCAGCCAGACCGGGTTGGCGCGGAAACTGCCGTTCGCCACCCAGACCCCGGTCCGGTCGGCGGCCAGCACCGGGCCACGGCCGGTGAACCGGCCGTGCCACATGGTCACCGTCGCGGCCAGCAACCCGCCGAGCAGCAGCACCGGCAGACCGGCCAGCGCCATCGTCGCCGAGCGGCCGACCGCCGCCTCCCTCGCGACCAGGTACGCCACCCCGCCGAGCAGCCCACCGGCCAGCAACCAGCAGACGGCGGCCAGCCCGCCGGCCCAGATCAGGAACCGGCGTCCGTCGATCCGGACCAGGAACGGGATGTCCTCTGCCGGCCGGTCGGTCATCTCCTGCACCACGGGCACCTCCGCCGCCACTGGTCTAATGTGTCGCGGCGAGGTTAGTGGATCCGTTCGGCTCCCGCGCAGGGCAGGGCGGTGAAGAACGTCGGTGGCGGGAAGCCGTGGTCGGCGTACGCGGCGCCCACTGTGGCCGCCACCCGGTCGGCGGCATCCGCATCGACCAGCGCCAACACGCAACCGCCAAAGCCACCGCCGGTCATCCGGGCCCCGTACGCGCCGCCGGCCAGCGCCGCGGTCACCGCGACGTCCACCTCC
Source organism: Solwaraspora sp. WMMB762 (assembly GCF_049179115.1). Lineage (NCBI taxonomy): Bacteria > Bacillati > Actinomycetota > Actinomycetes > Micromonosporales > Micromonosporaceae > Solwaraspora > Solwaraspora sp. WMMB762. The sequence continues at coordinate 3,383,839 of NZ_JBMHMD010000001.1, read as the reverse complement.
GGCACGGTGATCTCGAAGTCGTCGCGCATCGACGCGTGCGAGGCGGTCAGCAGCGGGCCGATCTCGCGGACCCGGCCGGACCGCAGCAGCGTCACCGTCTCGCGGACCCGGTGGTTCTCGGTGACGACGTGCCGGACCCGGCGTCGCGTCGGGTCGTCCGGCAGCCGGTCCAGCGCGGCCGGCAGACCGTCGACCGGCACGTCGCGAAGCGCGGGCACGCCGAGCAGCCCGGCCGCCCGTTCGCAGGCGGCCCGGCGGGCGGCGTACTCCCCGGAGACGTGTCGGTGCGGGGCCCGGGTGTCGACCACCAGGACGGCCAGCCCGGCGGCGGCCAGGTCGAACGGGACGTGGTCGACGTCGAGCGACCGGCAGTCGAGGAACAGCGCGTGCCCGGCCCGGCAGCGGATCGACGCCGACTGGTCCATGATCCCGCAGGGCACGCCGGCGTAGCCGTTCTCTGCCCGCTGGGCCAGCGCCGGCCGCCGGTCCACCGGCAGCCGGTCGGGGCCGATGCCACCGAGGTCGGCCAGGGCGGTCAGCACCGCGGCCTCCAGCGCCGCCGACGACGACAGGCCGGCGCCGAGCGGTACGTCGGACGCGATCGCCATCCGGGCGGCCGGTACGGGGTACCCGGCCTCGCGCAGCGCCCACACCACGCCGGCGACGTAGCCGCCCCAGCCGTCGACCGCGCCGGGCCGGTCCGCGTCGGCGGCGCTGAACGCGATCTCCTCGCCGGACTGCTCCGACCAGACGGTCCAGCCGGGCTCTGCCGGTCCGGCTGGCGCTGCCGGGCCGCCCTGCGCTGCCGGGCCGCCCTGCGCTGCCGGGCCGCCCTGCGCTGCCGGTCCGGCCTGCGCTGCGGGGCCGGCCGCGACGACGGTGCGGTGCGGCAGGGCGAACGGCAGCACGAAGCCGTCGTTGTAGTCGGTGTGCTCGCCGATCAGGTTGACCCGCCCGGGTGCCGCCCACGAACCGGCTGGCGGTACGCCGTACCGCTGCTGGAAGCCGTCGTGGGCGCGGCGGGTGACCGGCCCCGCGTCGCTGTCGCGTGGGCCGCCGGCGGCTACCGGGAGTGTCACGATCGGTGTCCCTTCACTCCGCCGGTCGTCCGGTGAAGATTTCACCACATCCGGCCAGGAATCAACAGTGGCGACGGGTAAATCCAACAGAGCCGAACATTGCCGACCGGCGGCGGCCGGTCGGATACCGGCGAGACATCGATCCACCGGTGCTGTCAGAATTGTCGACATGTCCGAGCCCGCCTCCCGCCCCCGGGTGCTCTCCGGCATCCAGCCCACCGCCGACTCGTTCCACCTCGGCAACTACCTCGGCGCGGTGCGCAACTGGGTGGCGATGCAGGACACCCACGACACCTTCTACTGCGTGGTCGACCTGCACGCGATCACCGCCGGCCACGACCCGCAGGTGCTGCGCCAGCGGACCCGGGTGGCCGCCGCCCAGCTGCTCGCCGCCGGCCTCGACCCGGGCCGGTGCACCCTGTTCGTCCAGTCCCAGGTGCCGCAGCACGCCCAGCTCGCCTGGGTGATGGGCTGCATCACCGGGTTCGGCGAGGCGAGCCGGATGACCCAGTTCAAGGACAAGTCCGCCAAGCAGGGCGCCGAGCGGGCCAGCGTCGGGCTGTTCACCTACCCGGTGCTGCAGGCCGCCGACATCCTGCTCTACCAGGCCGACGCGGTCCCGGTCGGCGAGGATCAGCGGCAGCACCTGGAGCTCACCCGGGACCTGGCGCAGCGGTTCAACACCCGGTTCGGCGCCACCTTCACCGTGCCGGCCCCGTACATCGTGCGGGACACCGCCAAGATCCTCGACCTGCAGGACCCGACCGCCAAGATGTCCAAGTCGTCGTCCTCCCCGGCCGGCATCATCGACCTGCTGGATGACCCGGCCAAATCGGCCAAGAAGATCCGCTCGGCGGTCACCGACACCGGCCGCGAGATCATCTACGATCCGGAGAGCAAGCCCGGCATCAGCAACCTGCTCACCATCTACGCCGCGCTCAGCGGCCGGACGCTCGACGAGCTGACCGCCGCGTACCAGGGCAAAGGCTACGGTGACCTGAAGAAGGACCTGGCGGAGGTGGTGGTGGAGTTCGTCCGGCCGATCCAGGAGCGCACCCGCGGCTACCTCGACGACCCGGTCCAGCTGGACAAGATCCTGGCGATCGGCGCGGGGAAGGCCGAGGCGGTGGCGGCCGCGACGCTCGCCGCCGTGTACGACCGGGTCGGTTTCCTGGCACCCGCGGGGACTGTCTGACAGTGTCCGTCATCGGCGCGCGCCCAGCTCCCGGTCAGGTGCGGATCGGCGTCGCCATCGACATCCCGCAGCCCTGGGGCGAGGAGCTGACCCGCCGCCGGGCCGAGGCCGGCGACCCGGCCGCCGAGTACGTGCCCGCGCACATCACCCTGCTCGGCCCGACCGACATTGTCGAAGGCCAGCTGGCCGAGGTGGAGGCGCACCTGGCGGCGGTGGCCGCCGCGCATCCGCCGTACCCGTTGCACCTGCGCGGGACCGGGACGTTCCGGCCGATCACCGAGGTGGTCTTCGTCGCGGTGGCGGCCGGGATCAGCGAGTGCGAGCTGCTCGCCTCGGCGATCGGCGCCGCCGACCAGCTCGTCCGGGAGAGCCGGTTCGCGTACCACCCGCACGTGACCGTCGCCCAGGACGTGCCGACCGACGCGATGGACAAGGTCTACGACGACCTCGCCAGCTTCGAGGCGCAGTTCGAGGTCGACTCGTTCACGCTCTTCTCGCACAGCGGTGAGGGGCGGTGGCGTCCGCGCCGGGATTTTCCACTCGGCGGCTGACCACCCGGCAGCGTCCCGGCGCACCGGGATGACGAGTGCACCGGGGTGACCGGTGCACCAGGATGACGGGGTGAACGTTTTCGGCCGGGCCTGGTCCGGCACCCAGCGGGCGCTGGACCGGTCCCGGCGGCGGTACCCGCGCCTGGACCACCTCTGGCGGGCGGTGGAACGCTACAACCAGGTGCTGGGCGGGCGGCTGGCCGCCGCGATCGCGTACTACGGGTTCTTCGCCGTCTTCGCCCTCGGCCTGGTCGCGTACTGGGTATTCGGTGCCCTGGTGGAGGCCAACGCCGAGGTCAGCGCGGCGGTCGCCGACTTCCTGCTGCAGAACCTGCCGTTTCTCGACCTGGCCCAGATCCAGCGCAACAGTGGCCAGGTCGGTGTCGTCGGCCTGGTGCTGCTCGCATTGACCGGCATCGGCTGGGTGGAGGCGATCCGCTCGTCGCAACGGTTCGTCTACCGGCTCGACCAGCAGCCCGGCTACTTCGGCGTACGGCAGGTCGTCGACCTGGCCGTGCTCGTCGGGGTGTTCCTGCTGATCGGTGTCTCGGTCGGTGCGGTAGACGCGCTGCGGTCGCTGCTCGGCTGGCTGCTCGGCGAGGATTCGGTGGCCGCGACCGTCGCCAGCGTGCTGCTCGCCTTCGTGATCAACCTGGTGCTCGCCTCGGCGCTGCTGGTCGCGGTGCCCCGGCTGCGGATGTCCGCCCGGCGGCTGGTCGCCCCGATCCTCGTGGTGGCGCTCGGCCTGACCGTGCTGAACACGGCCGGGCGGTTCTACGTCGGCCGGTTCGAGCGCAATCCGGCGTACACCGTGGTGGCCGGCGCGGTCGGTCTGCTGATCTACCTTTATCTGCTCAACCAGCTGCTGCTGTTCGGCGCGGCGCTGGCGGCGACCAGCCGGCACGGCCGGGTGGTCGATCTGGCGGCCCGGCGGAAGGTCGACCTGACCGCCCGGCGGACAGCCGGGCGGACGGCCGGGACGGCACCGCCAAAAGCAGTAAAAGCCGCAAAAGCCGTCGGCGGTCTCGGTCGTACGACGATGATCGGTCAGGTGGGGGCACTAGTCACGCTTGAGCTGCCGGACGACTCACCGGCGCACACGATGCCGTGGATCATCACCTTCGGTCCGCTCGGCGACCAGGACGGCGAGTGGGAACCGGTGGTGTGCGGGCCGTACGAACGGGCGCACGCGCTGGCCCTGGCCGAGACGGTGGTCGCCGACGAGGAGCTGATGGCGGTGGTCGAGCCGCTGCTCACCCTGGTCACCGTCGAGGAGATCCGCGGCGAGCTGGCCGCCGCTCAGGCCTCCGCCGACGAGGACGTCGCCGAGTACGACGACTTCGAGGACCTGGTCGGCGGCAACGACGCCGAACCGCAGGAGCGGCACGTCGAACCGTCGCCGCCGCCGTCACCGGACGAGGTACGCGCGGGCATGGCCCGGATCGCCAGCATCCTGACGACCCGGGCCTGACCGGTACGGCCGTAGCGCCCGTTGACCGGGCCGACGGCCGGGAAGCCGCCCGTGCTGACTTTACGGTCGCAGCGTCAGCCGCCAGCTGTCGATGTACGCCGGACCCGATTCGCCCCAGTAGTGGTCCTGGACCCGCAGCTTCCAGACGCCGTTCGGGTCGTCGTACCCGGACGCGTCGACGACGAAGGTCCGGAACATGTTGGGCAGACCCATGCCGTTGACGCCCTGCAGGGTGAACACCCGTCCGTCCGGGGCGACCAGTTCGTAGCTGAGGTCACGCGACCACGGGTGGACCACCCGTACGTCCACCCACGCGCTGCGCCGCGAGACAGGGTCGCAACCGCTCACCGTGATCGGGCTCTCGGCGGTCGCCCGGTCACCGATCGGCACGTCGGTGGTCGCCTGGCCGCCGCAGACCGGTAGGGGCAGATCCGCTCCGGCGAGGTTCAGCCGCCAGGAGTCGAAGAACCCGGAGCCGGTCGGGCCGGAGTCGTAGACCCGCAGGCGCCAGGTCCCGTCGGCCACCTTGTCGGACAGGTCGTACGTGAACGTGTGGTCGACGTTCGGGGCGGCTCCGTGACCGGTACGGGCCAGCAGGAAGTAGCGGGTGCCGTCGGGGGCGAACAGCTCCACCTGCAGGTCGGTGATGGCGGTGTGCTCGATGCGTACCGCGATGGTGCTGTTGGCGGCGGCGTTGCCCGCGCAGCCGGTGATGGTGATCGGGACGTCGACGAACCCGCCGAACAACGGCAGCGGGGTGTCGGTCTCGTTGGCACCGAGACAACCTGGCAGCGCCTCGACGGTGAGGACGAACCTGGCGATCCGGGTGGCGTGCGGGCCGGTGCCGACGATGTGCACCCGGTAGGTGCCGGCAGCGGTGACCGCCGTGGTGGCGATGGTCAGGGTGGTGCTGCCGGCCGAGCCGATGGTGGCCGGGTCGAAGGTGGCGGTCGCGCCGGACGGCAGCCCGGCGACGCTCAGGTCGACCGACTGTGCGGAGCCGGCGGTGACGGTCGCCGTGACAGTGGTGGTGACGCTGCCACCGGGCGCGACGGTGCCGCTGGTCGGGGCGACGGCCAGGGCGAAGTCGTGGGCGGGGACGGTGCCGTCGATGTGCAGCAGCCGGTTCGGGGAGCCGGCACCCGGGTCAGTCACGACGCCGGGGGTGGCGGCGTCGAGCAGCGCGGTGGTGACCTGGGCCGGGGTGTAGTCGGGGTGCTCGGCGAGGATCAGCGCTGCCGCACCGGCGACGTGTGGGGCGGCCATCGACGTGCCGCTGGCCGGGCGGGCGGCGCTGTCGCTGGTGATCCCGGCCGAGACGATGTCGGTGCCGGGGGCGAAGATGTCGACGCAGTCGCCGATGTTGGAGAACGGCGCGCGGGTGTCGTCGGGCCTGGTGGCGGCGACGGTGATCGCCTGCGGGGCGCGGCCGGGGGAGTAACCGCAGGCGTCGGCGCCGGTGTTGTTGCCGGCCGCGACGACGTAGGTGACGCCGTCGGCGACGGAGCGGGCCAGCGCCTGGTCCGTGGGAGCGTAGCCGAGCCCGCCGAGGCTCATGTTGGCCACGGCCGGCTCGCCCGGCTGGTGGTCGGCGGTCACCCAGTCGATGCCGGCGATCACGGTGGCGACGGTGCCGTTGCCGCCGCAGTTGAGCACCCGTACGGCGACCAGCTCCACGTTCTTGGCGACGCCGTACGTGGTGCCGCCGACCGTGCCCGCGACGTGTGTGCCGTGCCCGCTGCAGTCGGACGCGTCGTCGTCGTTGTCGATGGTGTCGCGCCCGGAACGCACCCGCCCGGTGAACTCGTCGTGCGACATCCGGATCCCGGTGTCGATGACGTAGACCCGTACGGACGACGCGACGCTCGGATAGGTGTACGTGTCGTCGAGTGGCAGGTTTCGCTGGTCGATCCGGTCCAGGCCCCAGGACGGCGTCGGAGCCTGAACGTCGGCGGCGGTCACCGTGTGGTTCTGGGTCACCGAGGCCACCCGCGGATCGGCGGCGAGCCGGCGGGCCTGGCGCGGCGACAGGTGGACCTCGAAGCCAGGTAGCGCGTGCCGGTAGACCCGGGCGACGTCGCCGCCGTACCGGTCGGCCAGGGAGCGCGCGGCGCGGTCGACCGCGTCGACCGCGCCGGCCGCCTCGGTGGCGTCGGCGGCGACCGCTGAGTCGGCCAGCACGACGATGTAGGAGTCCGCGACGGCGGTCGGGCCGCCGACGGCGTGCACCGTCGCCTCGGGCACGGCGGCCACCGCCGGGGCGGCCGGGACCAGTGCCAGCAGCGTCGTCGCCACCAACACACCTGTACGTTTCGATACCATCGGTTCTTCCTTCCCGGCTCACCGGACATCTCCTCAATAGGGGAGCATCGATGAATCGGGTTGGAAACCTTCCGGTAACGGACTTGAGGGTGTTGCCTGGCTTATCGGCACCACTGGCCGATGGACATCCGGCAATCTCGTCCAGACGCGGTGGTGCCCCGGGACCATTTCTGGTCCCGGGGCACCGTCACCACCTTCGCCCCCCACCACAAGGGGTCTTTGCCCAGCCGCCCGGCGGCGCTTCCGGCTCGACGAACGACCGGTGTTTCCTGCTTCGGGCCATACCCGGCGGCAGGCCGTCGTAAACCTGCCGTCCGAACCGGTCAGGCCGGCTGGAACCAGGCGGCGGCGTCGACCGGCAGCAGCTGGCGACCGGGCGGTCCGGCCAACGGCGCGCTGGTGATCAGCGGTACGCCGTACCCGTCGACCGCCACCGGCGCACCACTGAGGTTGACCACGCAGACCAGCGCGGCCGTGTCGTCGCCCGCGTCGCCCGCACCGGTCCTGCCGTCGGCGGTGCGGCGGAACGCCAGCACGCCCGGCCCGGACTCCAGCCAGGTCAGCCCGGTGCCGTCGCCGGCCGGGGCGTCCCGCAGCGCCGGGTGCTCGGCGCGGATGGCGAGGGCCCGCCGGTACAGCTGCAACGTCGACGACTTGTCGCCGGCCTGCGCCTGCGCGGTCAGCGGCGCCCAGCCGGCCGGGGCCGGCAGCCAGGATTCGACCGAGCCGGCCGGCCCGAAGCCGTACGGCGGGTCCTCGCCGCTCCACGGCAGCGGCACCCGGCAGCCGTCGCGGCTGCGCCCGGTACGGCCGAACGCCGGGTCCTGGCGCAGGTGGTCGGGCAGATCGAGGACCTCCGGCAGGCCCAACTCCTCACCCTGGTAGAGGTAGGTGCTGCCGGGCAGGGCGAACATCAGCAGTGCGGCGGCGCGGGCCCGGCGCAGCCCGACCTCGCCGTCGCCGTACCGGGTGACGTGCCGTTGTTTGTCGTGGTTGGACAGCACCCAGGTGGTCGGCGCGCCGACGATCGTCGCTTCGGCGAGCGCGCTGTCGATCACCTTGTGGAACGAGTCGGCCGACCAGGTGGCGTCGAGGAAGTCGAAGTTGAACGCTTGGTGCAACTCGTCCGGGCCGATGTAGCGGGCCAGCCGCTGCGGGGTCTCCGCCCAGGCTTCGGCGACCGCCATCCGCCCGCCCGGGTAGCTGTCCAGGATCGGCCGCCAGGCGCGGTAGATGTCGTGCACCTCGTCCTGGTCGAAGTACGGCAGCCGGCCCTTGCCGAGCAGCTCGATCTGCCGGCGGCCGGTGGTGGCCGAGGTCCAGCCGATGTCCGGCAGCCCGTCGGCCTTGATCATCCCGTGGGCGACGTCGATGCGGAACCCGTCGACGCCCCGGTCGAGCCAGAACCGCAGGATCTGCTCGAACTCGGCGCGGACCTCCGGGTGTCGCCAGTTGAGGTCGGGCTGCGCCGGGTCGAACAGGTGCAGGTACCACTGGCCGTCGGGCAGCCGGGTCCAGGCCGGCCCGCCGAAGATCGACTCCCAGTCGTTCGGCGGCTCGTCGCCGTTTTCGCCGCGGCCGTCGCGGAACATGTACCGCTCACGCTCCGCCGACCCGGGCGCGGCGGCGAGCGCCGCGACAAACCACGGGTGTACGTCGGAGGTGTGGTTCGGCACGATGTCGACGATGATCCGCAGGCCGAGCGCGTGCGCGTCGGTGATCATCTCGTCGAAGTCGGTGAGGTCGCCGAACATCGGGTCGACCTGGCGGTAGTCGGCGACGTCGTAGCCGCCGTCGACCATCGGGGAGCGGTAGAACGGGGTCAGCCAGAGCGCGTCGACGCCGAGGTCGCGCAGGTACGGCAGGCGGCTGCGGATGCCCTGCAGGTCACCGATGCCGTCGCCGTCGGAGTCGGCGAAGCTGCGCACGTACACCTGGTAGACGGCGGCGGTCCGCCACCAGTCGTCGCGGGCGGTGCGGGGCGCGGCCTGGGCAGGATCGATCGTCACGGGTTCCCCGTCCTGTCGGTGCGGTGCTGGCTCTGCTCCGAGCATGCCTGCCGGTTCTTGCAAGAGTCAAGCAACCCTTGCGCAAGCTCTCAGCTGGTGGGCGCTGCTGCGGCGGCGGCGAGGTGGGTGATCTGGGGGGCGATGCCGGTGGAGCCACGGGCGACCAGTTCGGGGCGGAACACGTACTCGGAGTTGGGGGCGGCGTGCCCGTTGATCTCGTCGACCAGGGCGCGGACCGCCGCCACCGCCATCGCGATCACCGGCTGGCGCAGCGTGGTCAGCGGCGGACCGGTGAACGCCATCAGCGGCGAGTCGTCGTAACCGACCACCGACACGTCCCCGGGCACCGACAGGCCACGCTGGCGGGCGGCCCGGATCGCGCCGAGTGCCATCAGGTCGGAGCCGCAGGTGATGCCGGTGACGCCCTTGTCCAGCAACCGGTTCGCCGCCGCCTTGCCACCCTCCACACCAAACAGTGACAGTGCGATCAGCTCGTCGATCTCGGCGTCGCTGGCACCGGCGAGGCGGCGCATCGCCGCCCGGAAGCCGGCCAGTTTGCGCTGCACCGGCAGGAACCGGTCCGGGCCGGTGATCAGCCCGATCCGCCGGTGGCCGAGGGAGACGAGATGTTCTACGGCCAGCTCGCCGGCTTCCCGGTCGTCGCAGGAGACAAACGGCGCTTCGATGCCTTCGGCGTACCCGTTGATCAGCACGATCGGCAGCGGCCGGGCGATCAGTTTGCGGTAGCGCTCGTGGTCGGCGGCGGTGTCGGCGTGCAGGCCGGAGACGAAGACGATGCCGGCGACCTGCCGGTCCAGCAGCATCTCCACGTACTCGTCCTCGGTGACGCCGCCGGGGGTCTGGGTGCAGAGCACCGGCGTGTAGCCGGACTGGGCGAGGGCGGACTCGATGGTCTGCGCGAACGCCGGGAAGATCGGGTTGTCCAGCTCCGGCACCACGAGGCCGACCAGGCCGGCGCTGCGTTTGCGCAGCCGGGCGGGGCGTTCGTAGCCGAGTACGTCGAGCGCGGTCAGCACCGCCTGGCGGGTTTCGGCTGCCACTCCGGGGCGGTCGTTGAGTACCCGGGACACCGTGGCCTCGCTGACGTCGGCCTGGCGGGCGATGTCGGACAGTCGTGCGCGCATGGCGTTCACGGTAGCGCACCGGCAAGTTCTTGCGACGGTGCCTGCAAGCCCTTCCATTACTTGCAACGCCTTGCTAACGTCCCGGCAACACAGGACAACGTCCGTGCCGCAAATCGGCACCGTACTGCAATAGCTTCCACGACAGGAGTCCCGATGCGCGTCCGTACCACGTCGGTGGCCGCCGGGCTGGCCGCCGCGCTCGCGCTGGCCGCCGCCGGCTGCGGCAGCAGCGACGGCGAACCCGCCACCACCGACAGCCCCGACGCCGCCGCCGGCGGCACCCTGGTCATCTGGGCCGACGACAAGCGCAGCGCCGCCCTCGCCCCGTTCGCCGAGAAGTTCGGCGCCGAGAACGGCGTCACCGTCGAGGTCCAGGCCATCAGCAAGGACCAGCAGACCACCTTCGTCACCGCGTCGCAGCAGGGCAGCGGCCCGGACGTGATGGTCGGCGCGCACGACTGGATCGGCAACCTGGTGCAGAACGGCGCCATCGAGCCGGTCCAGCTCACCGCCGACCAGACCGCCGGCTTCGCCGAGGTCGCCATCCAGGCCGTCACCTTCAACGGCCAGGTCTACGGCGTCCCGTACGCCATGGAGAACGTCGCCCTGATCCGCAACACCGCGCTCGCCCCCGACGCCCCCGCGACGATCGAAGAGCTCGTCGCCACCGGCCAGCAGCTCAAAGCCGACGGCAAGGTGTCGGAGATCCTCTGCCTGCAGGTCGGGCAGAACGGCGACGCCTACCACCTGTACCCGCTCTACACCTCGGCCGGCGGCAGCCTGTTCGGCACCACCGCCGAAGGCGACTACGACCCGGCGCAGCTCGGCGTCGGCACCCCGGAGTCGATCGCCGCGTTCGAGAAGATCGCCACGCTGGGCGAGAAGGGCAAAGGCGCGCTGAAGCGCTCCATTACCCCGGAGAACTCGATCGCCACCTTCACCAGCGGCAAGTGCGCCTTCCTGGTCTCCGGGCCGTGGGCGATCACCGACGCCAAGGGCGCTGACATCGCGTACGACATCAGCCCGGTCCCCGGCTTCGCCGATGGCGCCGAAGCGCAGCCGTTCGTCGGGGTGCAGACGTTCTACGTCGCCGCCAAGGGCAAGAACAAGGCCCTGGCGCAGGAGTTCGTCGCCAACTACACCACCCAGACCGACCTGGCCGTCGCCCTGTACGAGGCCGAGCCGCGCCCGCCGGCGCTGACCGCCGCCCTGGAGCAGGTCGCCGGGGCCGATCCGGATCTGGCGAAGTTCCAGCAGGCCGGGCAGGGCGGCGCGGTGCTGCCGGCGATCCCCGAGATGGCCGCCATCTGGGACCCGTTCGGCAAGGCCGAAGCCGCGATCGTCGGCGGTGCCGACGTGGCGAGCACCATCACCGCCGCCGGTCAGACGATCGCCGAACAGATCAAGTAATGCGCGACACCGGACCAACCGGAGCGGGGCCCGCCGAGCAGCGGGCCCCGCACCCGGTCACGGCCGGCGGTCTGCTGGCCAAGGCGCTGCTGCTCGGCCTGGTCGCGGCGATCGCGATCTGGGCGGCGTTCCCGCTGATCGACGCCGAGGCGTGGGTCGGACTCGGCATCCTGGTCGTCACGACCGCCGGCATCGGCTACCTCTACCTGGGTCGGCGACACGTGCCGGCGAAGTACCTGATCCCCGGCACCCTGTTCCTGATCGCCTTCCAGATCTTCCCGGTGCTCTACACCGCCTCCACCGCGTTCACCAACTTCGGCGACGGACACCGGGGCAGCAAAACTGAGGCGATCGCGGCCATCCAGGCCACGTCGGTGGTCCAGGTCCCAGGATCCATTGAGTACGCGATGACCGTCGCCACGGTCGGCGATGCTGCCACCGGTGACCTGGTGCTGCTGGTCGTCGACCCGGCCGACGGGGTCGTCTACGCCGGCGACGCCGACGGGTTGACCGAGCTGCCGGCCGGCGACGTCACCGTCACCGACGCCGGCAAGGTGACGTCGGCCGACGGGTTCACGCTGCTCAACGCCGGCCAGGCCAGTGCCCGCAGCCAGGAGATCACCGACCTGGCGGTGCCGACCGACGACGGGGCGATCCGCTCCATCGGGCTGTCGAGGGCGTACGAAGGGGTCGCGGTCCGGGCGTACGACGACGATTGTGACTGTGTCACCGACACCGTGACGGGCACGGTGTGGACGGCCGACGACGACGCCGGCTCGTTCGTCTCCGCCGACGGTGACCGGCTGCTACAGGGCTGGCGGGTCGGCGTCGGCCTGGACAACTTCACCCGCGTGCTGACCGACCGCAGCATCTCCGGGCCGTTCCTCGGCACCCTGGTCTGGAACTTCGCCTTCGCGATCGGCTCCACCGGCGGCACCTTCGTCCTCGGGCTGCTCTGCGCCCTGGCGCTGCACTCCGACCGGGTCCGTGGCCGCAACCTCTACCGGGTGCTGCTGATCCTGCCGTACGCGATGCCGTCGTTCGCGATGCTGCTGGTCTGGCGGGACATGTTCAACACCGACTTCGGGCTGATCAACCAGTTCTTCGGGTTGACTGTGGACTGGTTTGGGCAGGACTGGTCGGCCCGGCTGGCGGTGATCGGCGTACAGCTGTGGCTCGGGTACCCGTACATGTTCCTGGTCGCCACCGGCGCGTTGCAGGCCATCCCGAAGGAGCTGACCGAGGCCAGCTCGATCGACGGCGCGAACCCGTGGCAGGCGTTCCGCCGGGTGACGCTGCCGCTGCTGCTGGTGGCGTTGACGCCGCTGCTGATCGCCTCGTTCGCGTTCAACTTCAACAACTTCAACGCGATCTATCTGACGACCGAGGGTGGGCCGTTCCCGGCGGACAACCCGAGCGTCGGCGCGACGGACCTGCTGATCACCTACACGTACCGGTTGGCGTTCGGTGCGGCCGGCGCCCAGTACGGCTTCGCCGCCGCCATCTCGATCTTCATCTTCACGATCGTCGCGGTGATCTCCGCGGTCAGCTTCCGGCGCACCCGGCAACAGGAAGAGGTGTACGCGTGAACCGGCGTACGTTGACCCGTTGGCTGGGTCGGGTCGGCTGGCGGCACCTGGTGGCGCTGCTGGCCGTGGCGTTCTCGCTGTTCCCGATCGTGTTCGTGCTGTCGGCGGCGGTGAACCCGCTGGGCACCCTGTCGTCGACCGACCTGTTCCCGACCGGGGCGTCGGGCAACAACTTCCGGCGGCTGTTCGCCGACACGTCGTTCGGTCGCTGGTTCGGCAACTCGCTGCTGATCGCCGGGCTGGCGTCGTTCGCGTCGGTGTTCCTGTCGTCGCTGGCGGCGTACGCCTTCTCCCGGATGCGGTTCCGGGGCCGGCGGGTCGGTCTGCTGTCGCTGCTGCTGATCCAGATGTTTCCGCAGTTCCTGGCGATCGTCGCGATCTTCCTGATCTTCTCGACGATCACCGACCTGTGGCCGACGATCGGGTTCAACACCCCGTGGGGGCTGATGCTGCTCTACCTCGGTGGCGCGCTCGGGGTGAACACCTGGCTGATGAAAGGCTTCTTCGACACCCTGCCGAGGGAGTTGGACGAGTCGGCCACCATGGACGGAGCGTCGCACGCCCAGGTGTTCTTCCGGATCATGCTGCCGCTGGTGGCGCCGATCCTGGCGGTCACCGGGCTGCTGGCGTTCATCAACACCATCAACGAGTTCCTGATCGCCAACGTCTTCCTGACCAACCCGGAGGCGAAGACGCTGGCGGTCGGCATGTACGGCCTGGTGGCGGGGGAGCGGAACAACAACTTCGGGATCTTCGCCGCCGGCACCCTGCTGACGGCGGTCCCGACGGTGCTGGTGTTCCAGCTGCTCAGCCGCTACATCGTTTCCGGTCTCACCTCCGGGTCTGTGAAGGGTTAGCTTGTGGGTCAGCTGTTCGAGGCGCATCACGACGGATCGTCGTTGTATGCGCCGGGTGCCGCCGCCGGGGTAAACCTGGGTGATCGGGTGTCGGTCTTCGTCCGGGTGCCGGCGGGTGCGCGGCCGGTCGACAAGCTGTGGGTACGCTCCACAGCCGACGGTGAGCCGCGCTTCTCCGAGGCGGTGGTCGACCGGCAGGACTCGAACGGGGACGTGTGGTGGCGGGGCGAGGTGGAGGCCCGCAACCCGGTTACGCCGTACCGTTTCCTGCTGGCCGGCGGCTCTGCTGCTGGCGGCGGGGGTGGGCGGCGCTGGTTGACCGGGGTCGGCGAGGTCGACCACGACGTGCCGGACGCCACCGACTTCCGGCTCGTCACCCACGATGCGCCGCCGGCCTGGGCCGCCGACGCGGTGATCTACCAGATCTTCCCGGACCGGTTCGCCCGGTCGGCTGCTGCTGACGGGCGGGAGCTGCCGGAGTGGGCGATCCGGTGTGACTGGGACACCCCGGTCGTCGGGCGCGGGCCGGAGACTCCGGCCCAGTTCTACGGCGGCGACCTGGACGGCATCCGGGAGCGGCTCGACCACCTGGAGCGGCTCGGCGTCAACACCGTCTACCTGACGCCGATCTTCCCGGCCCGGTCCAATCACCGGTACGACGCCGCCGCGTTCGACCACGTCGACCCACTGCTCGGCGGGGACGAAGCCCTGGCGCGGCTGTCGGCGGCGGTGCACGCTCGCGGGTGGCGGCTGCTCGGCGACATCACCAGCAACCACACCGGCGACGCCCACCCGTGGTTCACCGCAGCCGTGTCGGACGTAACGTCGCCGGAGCGGGAGCTGTACTACTTCGGCGACGACGGCGATTATGAGTCGTGGCTGGGCGTGAAGTCGCTGCCGAAACTCAACTGGGGCAGCGCTGAGCTGCGGCGACGTTTCGTCGATGGGCCAGCGTCGGTGGCGCGGCGGTGGCTGCTGCCGCCGTACGGGTTGGACGGTTGGCGGATCGACGTGGCCAACATGACCGGCCGGCGCGGTGCCGACGCGCTCACCCTGGAGGTGGCAGCGTTGCTGCGGCGGGCGGTCGCCGACACCAGGCCGGACGGGCTGATCGTCGCCGAGCACGGGCACGACTTCACCCGTGACCTGGACGCCGATGGTTGGCACGGCACGATGAACTATGCCGGCTTCACCCGGCCGGTGTGGAGCTGGCTGCGGTCATCATCGTTGGGGTTGCCGGACTTCCTCGGCGTACCGGGTGGGGTGCCGGCCCGGTCCGGGCCGGCGGCGTTGGCGACGATGCGCGCCTTCGGGGCGCTGGTGTCGTGGCGGTCGTTGGTGCATTCGTGGCAGCTGCTCGGCTCGCATGACTCGGCCCGGATCCGGACGGTGGTCGGGGACGCGGCCCGGCAGGAGGTGGCGGCTGGGTTGCAGTTCACGTTGCCGGGGACGCCGATGGTGTTCGCCGGGGACGAGCTGGGGTTGCGGGGGGAGAACGGGGAGGGTTCGCGGACGCCGATGCCGTGGGATCGGCCTGACTCGTGGGACGAGGCGACGTTCGGGGTGTACCGGGCGTTGGTGGCGTTGCGTCGGGAGGTGCCGGAGCTGCGGCACGGCGGCCTTCGTTGGGTGTACGCCGATGACGACGCCCTGGTCTACCTGCGGGAGTCGCCGTCCGGGTCGGTGTTGGCGTTGGCCCGCCGCGCGTCGGGCGCTCCGGTGCGGTTGTCCGGCCTGGTGGCCCCGCCGGACGCTGCTGCTCCGGCACTGGTCAACCTGTACGGCGGCGCACCACCGCTACGCCCGGCCGCCGACGGCACCCTGACCCTGCCTGCAGACGGCCCCACCTTCCAACTCTGGCGCCTGCCCTGACGCGCTGGCCTGCCGCAGCAGGACCACGAGCTGTCCGCCAGCCACGTCTACACGCGGGCCCGAGGCGGCTGGTGTAGACCTCAGCACGTCACAATGCGGCAACGCCTACCCGTCGTCGCGCGGCGACTCATGCAAGGCAGCCCTTGTAGTCAATTGGATGGGCTAAGTATGCAGATCGCGGCGGATGTGCTCAGTTGACCGCAACTAGCCCAGCGCTGTGAGTTCGAGTGCTACAGCGCATAATCTAGGAACACCACCCACAGGATCGGCCGAGGTCGAACGGAACACGCACGGTGTCAAACAGCATGCAGCCGGACGGGGATGCCCCGCTCCAAGAGACGTTGCCCGGCCTGGGAGCCGACCGCAGCACGGAACCGTTAGGCTCCACAGCCCAAGTAGCGTTCGATCCGCCGAATGTGTTCGAGGTCAGGTGGGTGAACGGTCGGCCCGTGGGAGTGCGTCGGAGCGAAGTGCAGCTGGGTTCGTCAGGGCCTGCTGCTAGAACAGCATCATGAGCGAACAGCCTGAGCCTTCGCGACACAAGGAGGTCAGTACGGTCGCGCAGCAGATGCTGGCGCTTGGAGAGTCAGGCCGTTACGAGTTCAAGCGTGACGTCGAAGCTGTGACGGTGGGTCTGCTCGCCGCGCTCGCGAACTGGGTCGCCGCCGACTCGGCTCGTGAGGTTGCGCACCTTCTCATCGGTGTCGATGAAGTGGAGGACGAGGCCACGGGTCTTGTATGTGGGCGACCGTTCGGATTGCCCAAGGGACTCGACAAGGCCGTGTCCCGTATCCAAGACGTGGCGAGCAAGACCCGGCCCATCCCAGTCGATGTCTTCATCGTGGAGGAAGGCGTCAACGAAGCGACGCCGTTCGTCCGAGTAGAGGTGCGCCCGACGATGCCACCGCACTTCGATGACCAGGGCCGTCGGCAGACTCGGCAGGGCCGGTCCACACGGGCGCTGACCGACGAGGAGTTGTTGCGCATCTACCTAGACCGTGAGGCAGGCAGCTTCGCTACGCGTTTCCGGCAAGTCAGTGAAGAACTACGTTCGGCTGTCGGCGCGGTGGGTAGTCAAGTCGACCAGATCGCGGAGGGAATCGAGAAGAACGTCGCCGCACCGATCTTGGCGCTCACCAGCATCACCCACGACGCCGCTGACGCCGCAGAGTCCGCATCATCTTCCGCTGATTCCGCTGCCTCTTCAGCCGACACCGTGTCCTACGAAGTCGAGCATGTGCAGCGCCTCGTTCGCGAGCTTCAGGAAATCGTCGAAGACGTCCGTGACGACTCCACCCAGAACCTGGCATACCGAGTCATAGGGCTACGGCGGAAGGTATGGTGGAGCTTCACCCTCGACACCTGGGAGCATCAGTCCAAGCGGGCAAACGACTTGGAGACTCGACTCCGCGACCTTCTCTCCGGCGATGTCTCCCTCGATGCCGACCGCAACACCTGGGAACTGCGGGTCTGGCAAGACTTACTCAAAGACCGTCGCGCGCAGCGCGGCGAGCGAGGCACGCAGAAGTGGTGGGATGCAGCGATCCGCGACGTCATCTCGTTCATGGAGAGCCCCGCGTACGCTGCGCCCGATCTCCCGGACCTCCGCAGTGCTCTCAAAGCTGACCTCGATCACGAGATCGATCATCCCGAGAGTGTGACGAACGTGTTCCGGGGGCTGTTGGAAGACTCCTGAGTGCCTCGCCTGAAACAGCCGCTGGCTGCGGCGAGCACGCGAGCTTGGCTACCTCGATCCCTACTGAGCGCGCCAACCAAAGCGCTTGGAGCCCGAGCCCCGATCCGACCACGATGACTACGCCCGGCGCCTCGAAGCCGAGATCTCGGGGAAAGTGCTGGCGAACCTCGCAACGACCGCAGCCAGCCCTCTACGAGACAAGGCACCGCAGCGCGCTGCGGAGGCGTCGAATCGTCGCCACAGGGAGCGACTTCGCCGTCCCAGCCCTCGGGGACGAGGTCGCGCCGACGCGGTCACTCGTGGAAGGCAACGCGAGGTCGAACTCCTGCGCACTCAACCAGCGGCATGAGAGTGCGCCGGGTCCGCCCATGGCCGTGTGACCGCCCTATGGGCCAACCGGCAACCGGCGATGCCCGGGCGTTAGCTTCTCGGCGGCGAGGTTAGTCGGGCAGATGGCGTCCCACGTGGCCAATCACAAGTAGCTTATTGACGTCATCTATGTGCCAGTATATGCGTAGGCACTGGTCCGGACTGGTCGCCTGGTCGACCTTAAGATGTGGTTCGAGCGTAACAGTATTTCCCTCATAGGGTACGCGATAACTGTTCCTAGTCGCTCTGGCAGACGCTGCAGGGTTGCGTGCGCTGTACTCATATCCACGGCTTGCGAAATAATCGCCAAACCCGGCACCCAGGGCTCCTGACTGCCACGCATCAGCTGCATCACATATGGCCATTAGTGAATCAAAGAGCCGGCGTGGGTTTCTGTATGTAAGAAAACCACTAACGGACCTGTCGGCATTAGGTAGGAAGATGACACGAGGTCCGGATCTTTCCTTTGCCTCCTCATATGCTTCAAGCACCGTGACGGACGTCCAGTCGATCTCGCCGGAGTCGGAAGGCTGCCCATATAGCCTAGCGAGGTTGCTGAACTCTTGCCTTACCGCTACGAGTTCACTGTTCGCCTGTTCGTAGTTCTGCTGAGCGTCTCCTAGCTCCGCATTGAGCAGCTCGTTGTCACGTTTGAGGGTATCCAGTTCACGTTCTACTTCCTGGACGTACTCCGTAACCCATGCTGGCAGCTCCTCACCGCTGTCCGCCAATCGTTGGCGGCGCTGTTGTCTAGCTCTCAGCGTAGCTGGATGTTCTGGTGCGCTTAACGCTGCCTGACTCCCGAGCCACCGGTTCAGCTGAGCTACGAGAGAGTCTGGCTGCTCTTGCAGTACGCGTGCAGGCCAGTAGCGATACTTGCGAGGATTATCGCCTGGCTCAAACCCGGGCCAGTACAACCGCACGCCTCCGTGCCAGACCGACAAATCGCGGCCCACAAGATCGCTGAAGGCGAGTGCTGCCAGGTGGGTCTCAAGAACTGCAACATGTGCAATGCCAGCGAGTTGTCTAGCGAGCTCATCCGACTCAGCGAGAGGTTTGCCTGTTGGCGGATAGGTCGTAACCACAACCACCGGTAGACGCCGTCTTTTATCTCGGAGAAGGTCCACAAGGTCGCGAGCCTCGTTTGCCAGAAATCTAATCGGTTCCGGTTGAAGCACCTGCCCCGCGTCCACGCACTCAAATTCCCTGGCTAGCGTGCGGACGATTGTAGGACTCCTGAATTCGTATTGAGGCTGCCGAAACAGAAACTCGCTTCCCGACCGCTCTAAGCCGATCCGCACGGTGAAGCGAAGAGCGCGTTCCCCCACCCTGCTCAGGGCCGCTTGAGTGCGCCACTGGAGAGTCTGGTCGCGCTCCGAATTCCGACGCCAGTCGCAGGCCCAGCCATCGCCGGCGCCGTCGGAGTCCTCTTCGATGCGCTCAACATCGACGATGCTGTCTGCGCTTTCCGATTGGCCGTCCTTCGACAAGTCGCTCGCGGAGACTCCGCTGCCCCGCGCTACCCACTCTCGCACAAGAGCCTCTGCTCGAATGAACGCTTCGACCGCTGGCGTCGGTCCAGTAAGAAGATCGAGCTGGCAGGCGTAGATCTCTCGCACGGGGAGACCATACCACCGAAGCCTTCCGTAGACTTGCTCGGCTGCGACTTCTACTGGCCCCCGCCTACATGATTGCGGGGCGTGAACGGGTCGCCGCATGGTTGCAGTCAGGAGGATCCGAAACGCAATATATTGGAGTCGATTGCCTGAATCGTCGGCATCTTCACATCGGCAGAACAGTGCAACGTAGTGGACGCGCGCCCTCTCGTCGGGGACGAGATCGGGTTGCGGGGGGAGAACGGGGAGGGTTCGCGTACGCCGTTGCCGTGGGATGGCCGGGTTCGTGGGATGGGGCGACGTTGGGGGTGTATCGGGCGTTGGTGGCGTTGCGTCGGGAGGTGTCGGAGCTGCGGCACGGCGGGCTGCGTTGGGTGTACGTCGATGACGACGCCCTGGTCTATCTGCGGGAGTCGCCGTCCGGGTCTGTGTTGGCGTTGGGCCGGCGGGCGTCGGGTGCTCCGGTGCGCCCGTCCGGTCTGGTGGCCTCCGCCGGACGCTGCTGCACCGGCACTGGACAACCTGTACGGCGGCGCACCACCACTACGCCCGGAGGCCGACGGCGGTCAGGGATTCAAGCGGCACGCCGGTAGCCTGCCCGCACGAGGCGCACGCTGCCCACCCATCACCGACTCAAGGGCAGTGTGAGCGAGCGTAAAGGCCGCCTCGACGTCTAACGAGCCGAACGGAGGAGACGGCATGTGTCGGACATGGTAGCCTTGATCACGGAGCCGGTCGGTTGAACCCGGTGCTGAGTCACTGGGCCGTGGTGCTGATTTTCCTTAGTTTGGCTTGCATCTCAACTCTTGTCTCAGTGTCAGTAATGGCAATGAGTCCTGAGAGCAAGGTGAGCCGGATGGTAGCAACGCTTGTCACCGTTGTTATGTCTGTCGAAGCAGGTCTGATGACCAACTTGGCAGCGTCAGCACTGGGTTGAGTCGATCGTCTCCACCCCAGTATAATCTACGCGATTGCCTTGGGTCTTACGGCTCCAGTCACACCCGCGAAGCTGGCGCAGGCAGTCAGGCGGGGGTACCGAGTTCCCTTCCGCCTAGAACAGTTGCCGAAGCTCTATGTGCGCTGGGGGTGCGGGCGGCCCCTGCCTCCGCGCAGCCGTAGCGACCGGGCATTCTGCTCCAATTCCTACCGACGACGCGCTTACCGTCGTGCTCGGCGAGGCGCTTCCCAATTGAAGTGAACATAACCAACATGCGTGTATAGCTTTAGGTAAGTCGACGGCCCAGGTCGGCGAAGGGGCTCCAGCGTACGGTGTCGTCTTTGTCGCGGGCGGAGGTCAGGCGGACGGCGAACTCGTCGGCTATGCCGGGAGTGCTGGCGAGCAGCGGGACGGCGGCGGCGATCATCTTCAGTTCGCGGGCTTCTCGGAGGGTCGGCCAGGCGGGGTCGGTTGTGACGTCGTAGCCGTACGCCGAAGTGAGGGCCTGGTGTGCGCCGGCCCGGCCGAAGCGGATCTCGCCGACGGCGACGGCGGCCAGGTCGACCTGCCATGGGCCGATGCAGGTCGGGTCGAAGTCGCAGAGGACTACGCGGCCGTCGGCTTCGCGGAGCAGGTTGCCGACGTGCGCGTCGGCGTGGACCAGGCCGCGAGCCTGGGCGTTCAGATCCGCGATGCGTGGTGCGAGCCGGTCGCACCATTCCAGCAAGAAGTCTCGGTCGTCGGCGTTCAGCGCTTCCGCGTCGGTGAGACGGGTACGGACGTCGCCGACCGGGTCCCACTCGGGCAGCGGGAACTGTGGCAAGCCCAGGGAGTGGAACTCGCGGAGTACCTGACCAAGTTCCTCGACGGTCGGCGGTCGCGGCGTGGGAGCGACGAGCCACCACACGGTTGCGGAGAGGCCGTCGGCCCGTACCGGTTGCTCGATGTCGGGGGCGAGGCGGATGGTGGGGGCGTTGACCGCTGCGAACCAAGTTGCCAGGCGGGCGACCTTCAGCGCTCGGTCGTGCAGGGCGTGGGATCGGGCGATGCGGATGACGAGGCCGGCTGAGGGGAGTGCGTACACGGCGTTGTTGGTCATCCGTAGCTGTTGGGCGTCGCCGGCAGCGACGCCGAGTCGGGCGGCGATCTGGTGCATCGCTGCTCTCATCGCCTGCTCGGTGAACCGTCCGGCCGATCCGGTCATCAGCTGCCTACGCCTACCGCAGCTACGGTGAGGGAGAAGTCGGCGACGGTGGACAGGCGTTCGTGGCGCTTGAGGTCCCGTGGCAGGTTGTGGATGCGGTCCAGGATGCGGGGCGAGCTGAGCTGCCGGGCTTGTTCGATGACGCGGGCGCCGACGGTGACTGCCTGCTCGGGTTCGTCGGCCAGGAACAGTGAGCTGCACAGGCTGACGCCGTTGAGCGCGCTGCTGCGGACGTTCTGCGACCCGAAGGTGTCGATCGCTTGAGCGACGGTGCGGGTGGCGGCCTCGCCGTACCGGTTGCTGTTGTCCTTGCGGGCGAGGTCGCGGTAGACCCGCCCGTACTGGGCGAGGAGTTCGCCGCGGTCGTAGAAGCGCATCCAGTCTGGCTCGTTGTCCGGGTTGATGCGGTCGAACTCGTCCGTGGCTGCTTCAAGGGCGCGTGTTGCCGACGGCCCGTCGCCGAGGGCGGCCAGGGAGGCGGCCTCGGCTCCGTGGAGCATTGCGCTGACAGCCGGCGTGACCCGCCGGCCTACCTCGTCGCGGGCTAGCCGAAGCGTCTCCAGCGCATCCTTGTTGTGCCGCAGGTGCTGGAACTGGCGGGCCTGGCAGTAGCGCACCCGTGCAGTAAGCAGTACGTCGTTGGCGGCGACGGCCAGCCGCTCGGCCAAGAGGAAGTGCCGCTGCGCGTCGAGATGCAGGCAGGCGTCAAACGCGGTCCAGCCAGCCAGTTGGCGCGCTGCCGCTACCGACCGCAGCAGCCGTGGGCCGAGCGTCGTTGGGTGCGGCTGGTCCAGCAGGGCTGATGCGGAGTCGGCCAGCTGCGCGACATCGCGGTGGAGCGCGCCGCCGCCGCGCTCGTAGTCGATGGACCGGTAGAGGGCAATCACGGCGTCGAGCCGGTCAACGTCACCGTGGCCGAGTCGACGCGAACCGTCCTCAGCGGAGCCTCCGAGTAGACCGGCCGAGGCGGCGACCGCCGCGATTCCCCGGAGCAGGGCGCGGCGGTTCGCATCCGGTTCTCCGGCCGACGGGTGATCTGGCAGCTGCTCGGGTCGCATATCGTCCTCCGGGAGTCCGCCGGTCGGGTCGGTCTCCGGTCCCGCCGGTCGCGGGTAGGCCCTTTGGACCAGGGCGACTGTGGTCCTCAGCTCGCGTGCTGGGCGGAATCCGAGTTCGTCGTCGGTGTCGGCGTTGAGGGCGATGCGCAGGGCGGTGCGGTAGTCCTCGGCGGGGTAGCGGATCTTGCCGTTTTCGAGTTTGCCCAGGTAGTTGGCGGTGAAGGCGCTGTGGGCTGCTTGTCCGGGGTCGGGGTAGAGGATCTTGTTGACTGCGTCGGCGAGTTGCCGGCGGGTCAGGCCCAGGCGTTCGCGTGCTGCGGTGAGCGGATGGTTCTGCATGACACCCCCGAAGTGTGGCGCACGATCGATGCGTGGTGGCGCGAACTGCCTGTGGCGGTAATCGATTTTGGACAGTATCCCACCTGGTGAATGCCGCCTTCAACCATCTGCGTCGAGCAATTCCTGACCCTGCCAGGGAATACGTCAACGACGGAATGTCAAGAGGGGAGGCAGGGGATGGTTCCCGCAACGGGAAGCATCCCTTCCAGTGGTGCGGGAGCGCGGCCAGTCACCGCTGGAAGCCGGCGCGACCGACGGCGGCAGGCTCCGCAGAAGCCACGTCCACCGAGCCGCAGGGTGTGCCGGCCCGGCCCGGTCGGGGCCGGCGGCGTTGGCGACGATGCGGGCGTTCGGGGCGTTGGTGTCGTGGCGGTCGTTGATGCATTCGTGGCAGCTGCTCGGGTCGCATGATTCGGCCCGGATCCGCACGGTGGTCGGGGACGCGGCCCGGCAGGAGGTGGCGGCCGGGTTGCAGTTCAACCTGCCGGGGACGCCGATGGTGTACGCGGGGGATGAGTTGGGGTTGCGGGGGGAGAACGGGGAGGGTTCGCGGACGCCGATGCCGTGGGATCGGCCGGGTTCGTGGGACGGTGTGACGTTCGGGGTGTATCGGGCGTTGGTGGCGTTGCGTCGGGAGGTGTCGGAGCTGCGGCACGGCGGGCTGCGTTGGGTGTACGTCGATGACGACGCCCTGGTCTATCTGCGGGAGTCGCCGTCCGGGTCGGTGCTGGACGCTAGTCGATTACGGGCTCCAAGAAGCATCGGAATGGACGCCCAACATCAGGCCGCGCTAGCAGTTCTGGCTGATATACAACGTCTTCGAACTGAAAGTGAAGACCTTCGTCGCGCGTTACGGACTCGGTCGTCACTTTAACGTTGTGACGCAGTGCGTCAAACACGAAGATGTAACCCATTACCGGCATGTTTGGTGTGGCACCACGCCTGCGATCCAGGTAATCACAGACTTGAGCTAGTCCCTCACGTGCCCGCTTGTGATCATAAGACGTACCCCACTCCGTGGCATCTTCTGCCGCAGAACGTCCCATCCATTTGACTTCGATGATGGCTCCGCTGCGCATATCCAACCAATTGACTTCTATGTCTACTGGTTTGCTCTCGTCTTGACGCTGCTCTTGGCGCACCACGGCACCCTCAAGTGCATAATGCAAAGCAAGATGAAGTGACCGTCGAAGGTGTTGCTCTGGTTTCGGCAGGAAACCTATACGCTTTGCATCCCGCCAGCTCTTTGCGATATGCGCGCAGTAATCGGGCCGCCGAGTCAGCTTGACGTATCGAGTGAGGCACGCTTCTAGACGCAAGTAGGTCGGAACTCCCAACGAGCACGGCCAGCCGATATCAGGAACAGTCCAGCTATTGCCGTCTAGGAACAGTTCTTCTTTCCCTCGCCCTCCATGCACATATCGATAGAAAAGGCCGGACGATTTCAGAGGATCGAAACCTTCCTCAATTCCCGGCCAAAATTTTAGTCGGCCATCGGGCGTGGAGCTAAGAGTCATCCCGTCTATCTTGTAACCTGCGAGTTCGCTTGGATCGTCCACAAGCATTCCGCCTGGGCGCTCAAGAATTTGGCTGTCGGCGAGGGGAAGATGCAAAAGTAGCCCTTGAGTCATCATTTCAAAGGGCACATGCTGCCAGACCTGCTTCGCCCGCTCCAACAATTCAAGAAGAGCATCGACTCCGCCGTCACCTCGGAGGTGCTCGATGGCCGCTAAATAGCTGAGCTGAGTCAGCTTCTTCATCCGCTCCACGGCTCGACTGTGGTCGAATTCCCTAGTCATGGATGCTTTTCCGCCTCTTCCGTTCGATCTGAGGGGTTGAGATCGCCCCGAGCGCTTTCCTCTAAGTAGCCGACATATACCGTGGCTGGCACACTTAGATGATGTGCATCTCGGCCAAGTGCATCCTTGAGGGCCTCGAACTGGTCGTATAGAGGTCGAGATGAGATG
Source organism: Solwaraspora sp. WMMB762 (assembly GCF_049179115.1). NCBI lineage: Bacteria > Bacillati > Actinomycetota > Actinomycetes > Micromonosporales > Micromonosporaceae > Solwaraspora > Solwaraspora sp. WMMB762. The sequence goes on along the minus strand of NZ_JBMHMD010000001.1, from coordinate 3,359,153 downwards.
GCTACCAAGAGTTTTCGTGGCCCGACCGTCTTCGCTGCCTGCCAAAGTTGGGGCTCGTGGACCAATGAGTTGACAACGGCGGGAACAGAATAGATCAGAGAGGTTGATTTAGCGGCTTCCAAATACTTTTCGCGTCGGCGCATCGTCTCAAGCGAAGAAAGGAACTTCTGCTCTTTCTTCCCGGCGTCGGTCAGCTCAAGACGTATGGGTGAGTGGGAACCGACCGTCGCCTCAGTTGGGCTGTCCGTAGATGGCGGGGCCGTATCGTACGATCGTGTGAGCAGGCCCATCGACAAGAGAGTTTCTAAAGTCAACGAAATGGTGGAACTGAACGGGACTGCGGGAGGAACCGCACTGAATGAATATCCCCACGAGGAGGCTGGATGTCCATCATAGACGTTAAGCAGGCAGCTCAAGTACGCGAAGGTGTGGATTTCAAACTCGCTGGGCTTCTCCACACTCTCCAAGAGGCCAACTAGAGTGAGTGCATCGAAGATTGCACCGGATGTCTCCACGAGCATGTCTAGAGGAGGGTTGTAGTCTGCCGCGAAATCATCATCATCTTCATCTTCGGAGGAGCCGCCGAACTCATTATCAACAGGAAATTCGCCGCTCTTTTCGCTCATTTTATTCACCGCTTTGCTTGGTATTTCTTAGTTCGCTTTCAATTAGGTCGTAGGCTTCTTCGAAAAGTGCTTCCTCTTGGACTTGAACGTCGCTAAGAGTCGTCCATTCCGTCATTCGAACAAGTTGCATACCCTTGGCTCTGCACCGTCTCGCTAGCCGCCGGAGTAGCTGGGACGTGTTCACGTTGGCAGTCATAATTAACTGGTTGTTGCCCGACGCATATGCACTAAGCATGTCACCGGCGCGTGCCTCGTAAGCAATGTCTAGAGCCCCCTCGGGTGTGTCGACGTAAATCGTCGCTGATTGTCCCGGGGCGGTCATGAACTGCGCCAGCGACATCCGTAGTGCAATGTCCAGAAAGAATCTTTGACTCTCGGAGAGTTGGGTCGCTTCTCGACGATATGACGTGTCTACGGTTAACGCAAGATGCACATTTCCAAGTGGGCCCGACCCTTGGTCAAGCTGGATGTTGAGTGGTAGTCCTATGAACCCCTCGGCGAGGTCGCGAAAGAGAGGAACGAACTCAAGCTCCGCCTCACGCCATGCCGCCAGTAGCTGATTTCGTATGGGCTCGTAGGCTGCGAGCGCCTGGTCTCTGCGCTGCAGTTGTTCGTCTTTCCGAACCAGGGCTGCCTCGATCGCGGTGCGAAGCGACGCCATCTGCGCCTGTGTCTCTTCTTGGCGACCGCTATCTAGAGAGCTGGGATCAAGCGAATGCTCAGCCTCAACGGTGGATATCTCGCGCTGAGTCTTGGTGAGCTCTGCTTGAGCCACCTCCAACTCTTTAGACAAACGTTCTACCCTTTTTTGGCCGGCACTAGCATGTGTAGTTGCCGCCATGAGAGCTTGGTCGATCCGTGTGAGCAGGGCAGCTGAGCTCTCTGAGGGTTCAGGCGGGGGCAGCTGGCTTTCACACAGCGGGCAGGCGTTGTTGGCTAGTGCTTGGGTAACGCGTTCCGGTCCGGACTCATGCTGCGTGCCGCAAACCCTGCAGCGGTGGTCAGCAAGAGTCTGGCTGATGATCGGGTGCAGTCGGGTAAAGGCGCGCGTATCGAACCGGCTCCGGAAAGCTTCTTCGTATTCATGTCGCAGTCTTAGTTGAGTTGCAGTCGCAGCAGAGAGTTCAAGCCGCGCATCTTCGAGTTCTTTCTGCAGTCGATTCCGCTCAACGTTTGCTTCTCTGCGAGCCGTGATCAACTCTTGATACCTGCTTAATACCGCTGCGCTGGCGCCCTCATCTGAGCCGGCCAGTGCCGCAGCGAATTTTTTAAGTTGCTGCCGAGTTGACGTTGCCTGGTATTGTGCATTACGTGCAAGGGATCCTGCAGCGTTGGCTGCCTTGCGCAAATCGGCAGCCCTTTTCGCGAGCGATGAATCCAAGCCAAGCGCTAGATAAAGAACTTGCTCGCTAGCCCGCGCGTCCCAGAATAGAAGGTGACGGCGCTCGTCGAACGTCAACAGGTAATGGTTCAAGAATACAAACTGTGCGAAGGTTTGTAAGCTGCAATCTTTTGTTAAGGAGCTGACATACAGGTCGTGACGATCCTCGTCGTCGAGTTCGGGGTCGTGTTTAACGATTACGTTCCCGGCTAGATCTTGGACCTCGAAGTAGCGGAGTGCATAAGGTTCGAAGAATCCCCGACTGATGACGTACCGGCTCTCGGCAAGTTTGAAGTGCAGCGTGACGGCAGCGTTTTTCCTGTCCAGCTCTCCTATTCGGCCGGCGAAGTAGTTCTGGCCATAAGCGACGCCGTCCCGATAGTACTTCTGCATTTCCGTCAAGCTGGGCCTGGGTGGCGCGACTGTCCCTGTAAACCCAAATCCCAAAGCCGACAAGAAACTTGACTTTCCCAAACCGTTGGCGCCGGCGAGACAGAAGACCCCCGTGTTCACGCGGACATCGACTATCGGTTGAAGGCGGTAGAGGCTAAATGAGTGGATCCGGATCCGCTCTAGGTGTGGCGTGTTGATCCGACGCCTGTGGCCCGACGACACACTGCCCCCTGCACTTAAGAGTCATCATCAGTTGCCGTAGGGTATCGGTGGATGCCTCCTGCGGGAAGCCTGTCTCTCGGAGCTAGACCGGGGCGATCTGAGGCGTCCTGTCGCAGGTTGAGGGTCACCTGGTCTAGATGCCCAGGTAGCAGCGGGTGTCATACCCGTGGCGTCGGACTGTCGGGCTGGACCGATACCATCACGGCCTCGGCTCGTGTGTCTGATGCCCGACTGCGTCCGGCTCAGCGGAGGGTGGGGAGGTGCCCGGCACGGCGGCGATCCGCCACAGCGACTGCCGCTGTGGGGTTCCAAGTAGGAGTGGGTCTGCGTGTGTCGGCTTTGAAGAGGGAGCGGAGTTGACAGTGCTTTGCAGGCGTATATGTGGCAGTGAAGGGCTCTTGCCCTCCGATTCATCGGCTGCATGGCACATCTTCGTGAGCGGGAGTGTTACTGTCGTTGAGGCCCGCGTTGATTTCGTTGAGTCTCCTACCTGGCAGAGCAGGTCGTTGTGACTCACGCGGACGTACTTGATGCGCATTACCGAGACCTCGAGGACGGCATCAACATTAGTGACACGGGAGATTACGGAACTCTCGTAACTCCTAATGGCAATAGTTCCCAGCCGGTCCATCGCTGGTTCCACTTCAAAGAGGCATTTTCTCACCGCTTGCTGGAAAGGGTGGTGAAGGATGAAGGATTAGCAACGCGAGCGAAAGGCCTTCGGGTTTTTGATCCTTTCACTGGCTCTGCTACAACGGCCGTGTCGCTGGCGCAAGGTACGCAAGGTGATGTGTTCACTTCGGCTCGGTTTTACGGAGTCGAGTGTAATCCATTCCTGCATACTCTCGGCTCCGCCAAGATGGCAGCCTTGTTGAGACCGCCAGAGGGTTTTATCGAATTTGCCAAGGCAGTCGTAGCTGCGACCGCTAGCCAAAGCCTTGAGCGTTCCGCAGGGATTGGGCTTTCTACTTTCACCAAGGAGGCTTACTTCCCCGCTGCAAACGTCAAGCAACTACTGCAGTTGCGTTTAGCGTGCCGCCAGCTCTCAGAGTCAGTCGACCCTACGACACAGCTCTTAGCGGCGACATGCTTGGCGAGTTCAGTGGAGCCGGCCAGTAGGCTGCGTCGTGATGGTAGAACTCTCAGGTTTTCTCCCGGCAAGGTGCCGCTAGACCCAGCGGCAGTTTTTCTGGCGACCGCGCAACGAATCGAAGAAGATCTTCCGTCTGGGCCGGTGGACATGCAGGCGGAGATTACACTAGCCGATGTTCGCGACGGCTTGGTAGGTGCTTCTTTCGCCGGCATTGACCTTGCTCTTTTTTCGCCTCCTTATCCAAACAACATCGACTACACGGAGGTCTATAAACTAGAACTTTGGGCTCTGGGTCTAGTGGGATCAAGCAGCGACTTTGCTGCTCAGCGGCGCCGCACTTTGAGGAGTCACGGTAGCCTTAAATGGGTTGACGAATATGCATACAAGGCGCAGCCTTTCGCGGCTGAGGTCGACAAGATTCTCGATCCCATCTTGGAGGCGATTCCGGATAGTGATCGATACACAAAATACCGCAGGCAGCTTGTCATGGGCTACGTGGACGATATGCTTCGAGTGATATCGGAGGTTCACGAAGTGTTGCGACCAGGTGGTGTTATGGCCTGTGTTGTGGGAAATTCACTTCACGGCAAGCCTGGTGAGCAAGTTCTGATCGCCGCAGATTTGCTCATCGCCCAAATGGCAGTTCTTGTTGGGCTTGAAGTGACTCATATTGAGGTAGCGAGGCGCCCTAAGAGGCGGATTGCTCACTCTGAGTACCTCCGGGAAAGCGTTGTGTTTGCTCGGAAGAAGGCTATTTGAGTCTCGGTCGATACTCGCCTGCTGTACCTGCTCCGGCGCTGGCGGAGTAGCCGAATGTCTGCCTTTGGCACGAACAGCGCCTTGCGCATTTTGACGTAATCCACCTGCGGCCACCGCGACCCGCTCCTCTGGCCCATACGCCGACGCCGTCACCTGGCGCGAGCCAAAACCAGCACTACGTCGACAGGCCCTTACCGAGCCGTTACTACGATCCTCGGCTGGACTACTAGTTGATCGCCGCCCACCGGATCACCGCCTCCGACACCGCCAGGTGGCGTTCGTAGCCGCGAGCCAGCCGCCGACAAGCCGTCAACAAAGGCCGATCGGGTCGGCCGCGCGGCGAGGTACCACCAGGTTGAGCTGGTCCTTCTCCGTGCGACCGGGTACATCCTCTGGTCGAGGAAGGTTCGAATCACGGGACCGGCTCCCAGCCCCATGGACGGTTGCCGTGCTCGCCTCGGATGCAGGCGAGGCGGTAGTGGGCCTGGTCGCGTAAGGCTGGGTTGTTTTGCGCGAGTTGGGCAGCGAACGTGACCTTGCGCAGCTCTCGGGCGTCGCGGAGGACCGAGCACTCGGGCCAGTCGGTGACGTCGTAGCCGTAGTGACGACAGAACTTGGTCCAGCCTGGCGCGTACTCGGCGCTGAAGGTCAGGTGGTCGACGGCGACGGAGACGAGGTCCCACTCGGGTGGGCCGAAGGCGAATCGTTCGAGGTCGAGCACGACTGGTCCGGCGTCGGTGTCGACGATGTTGCCGGCCCAGGCATCGCCGTGCACGGCACCGTAGGGGAGGCCGGGAGGAAGCTCGCGGTAGCTGGCCTGCAAGCCGTGCAGGTGATCGAGCAGCCAGGCGCGGTCATCGGCTGCGAACACGGTCGCCTCGGCGATGCGCTGTTCCAGGCGTACGAACGGTGCCAGCGGCGGCAGTTCGAGACTTGCCGGGGGCCGCAGGCGGTGTAGCTGTTGCAGCACCTGGGCTAGCTGGCCGATGCTGCCTTCCCGATGTGGCGGCAGTTCGTGCCAGAAGGTGACGGCTCGCCCGTCGACCGCGACTGGTTGCGGCAGCTCCTCGATCGCGCGGACCGCCGGTATCCCGGATTCGTTGAGCCAGCGGGACACCCGTACTTCCTTGCCTGCGGTGGCGAGCTGCCCGTCGCGGCTGACGCGGGCGACAACGCCGCCGGGCAGGCGGTAGATGACGTTCTCCGCAGACCGGATCAGCTCAGCGCCGGTCACGTCGACCCCGACCTGCCGGCAGGCGAGCAGCAGCGTTTCCTGCGGGTCCGTCATGCGACGGCTCCGACCGTCTCCCGGATCCGGGCGCGCAGCTCCTGCACTTCTGTGAGCTTGCCGTGTGGCCCGGCCATCCGGTGCAACTCCCGCAGGTCGTCGGCGGCGCGCAGCGACCGGACCGGCCCGGCGTCGTCGAGGGCCAGGTTGCCGATCGTCACAGCCTCCAGCGGGTCACCTTGCACCATCGTGAGGGACGCCAGCTTGATCCGGGAAATCGCCCTGGACCGCAGGTACGCCGGGAGGTGGTGCTCCACCGAGTAGGCGAACCGGTCGGCCGACTCCGTAACGAGTCTGGTGTGCAGGGCCACGTCGAACAGCGCGTGGGCGGTGTCGCCGTGGTGCTGGGCGCCGTCGTAGAAGCACATCCACGGCGGATCCTCCGCCGGCGCGGCGTGCGCGAAGGCTTCGTCGGCGGCACCGACGGCGGCCAGCGCCTCCTGGGCTCTGCCCGGCCCGAGTTCAGCGACCTGTGGGCCGAGCAACGACATCAACGGGATGGAGTCGGATGTCAACGAGGCAGCGACAGGATTCAGCCCTGTTGCCGAGGGTTGGTATCGATTCGATCGAGCGGCGAGCATGCCTTTCGTTCGCGTGCCGATATCTCACGCGGCGGAGTCCGAGTTCGTCGTCAGTGTCGGCGCTGAGGACGGTGCGCAGAGAGGTGCGGTAGTCCTGGGCGGGTAGCGGATCTTGCCGTTTCGAGTTTGCCCAGGTAGTTGCCGGCGAAGGCGCTGTGGGGTGCCGGTCCGGGGTCGGGGTGAAGTACCCAATCCAAAGGTACGCGATCGGTGAAGATGTTTGGTTGCGAAGCATTGATGAGCTGAAAATAGCTCTGCGTCCCACCGTCCGTTGCTATCGATTGAACCGCCACAGCGAGAACTTGCGTCGACGGTTGGCGAGGACGCGACGCACCATGGCCTTGGTGATGTCATGTCGGTGCCGGCCATAGTAGATCTCGACGTACACTTCGTCGGCGGTGGCCTTCGGGTGCTCGTCGGCAACCTTGAGGATGTATCGGGTCTTGGCGTCGTCGAGGTTGGGATCAGCCGGCGGGGTACGGCGGGTGAGGGGACGAGTGATGCGCCGACCCGATTTGTCAAAGTAGACCATGAGGGGCCCTCCAAGCGCCGTCGGATGACTCGACACTAGGGACGCGTAGGGTTGCAGCTCTATGACTGATCGTGCGTAGTCATGACCCTCGGGTGGCAGGGTGCTGCCCAGTTCTTGGTCTTTGGCCACCGCTGCGGCTGGTAGCCGCCGGCCGATAAGGGAGGTGTGCGGTCACGGTGACCGTCCATCTCGCGGTCCTTGACCCCTTGCCGGTATTCCGGTGTGGAGTCGCCGCGGCGTTGTCGAGTGCAGGGCACCTCGTTGAGGAACCTGTCGATGCCGTGGCCTGGTTGCGCGAACGGCCGGGCGGGATGGTGCTGCTCACTCTGCACTCTGCCGAGGACCTGGACCGGCTGACCGAGCTGTGCCGCATGCGGCCCCGACCGTTGGTCGTTGCGCTGCCCTCTGATGACGTTCCCTCGCTAGGCGCACGGGCGGTGCGGGCTGGCGCCCGGTCGGTAGTGGCACGAGCGGCAACCGTGCCGGCGTTGCAGCGGGCGGTCGCTGCGACCCTCGATGGCGAGGTCGTCATGCCGGCAGATGTGGCCGACCTGCTGGTGGCAGGCATGGACGATCGGCCGCCGCGCCGTCCGGCTCCCTCCCCGAATCAGGTCGCCTGGTTGCGACAGCTATCCGGTGGCCGGACCGTAGCTCGACTGGCTTCAGACGCAGGCTACTCAGAGCGCGCGATGTATCGGCTGCTCCAAGCGCTGTACCACCAGATCGGCGTCAGAACCCGACTCGAGGCAATCGTGCTTGCGCACGAAGAGGGTTGGTTCGACGACTAGCTAACCTGCGCGGCGCGGCCGCGTGCACGCCAGCCCCGTGAGGACAGGCCCAAGGCGAGGATTGCCATCGGCCAGGATCTCGACCATAAATCTCAATCGGTCATCCAACCCGGGCGTTCGCTCCGCCGGGTCCGGCCGTGCCTGGCGGAACGCCTCCAGCGCTTTGCCTGGTTCAGCGTCGCCAATGAGGACCAGGTAGCACTGAGCAATCCCGCTGAAATCCCATGCAGCAAGATCGCTACTGTCGGTTTCGACGCGCCTTTTTGTTTCGTCGCGCAATTGCTGAAAGAGATCCCTTGCGGTGGCTGGGAGACCGCTGCGGTGTGCGATTATTCCCCGCAGTGCAAGCTCCACAGTTTCCTGGCCAGCCACACGGTATCGACTGGATTCCTCGATCGCCTTCCTGGCGCCAGCAAGATCGTCGAGGTGTACCAAGGTGAGGGCGAGGGTAGCAAGCGACCGCCGTAGGTTGATCGGCTGTCGGTGGATGCGTGCAACGTCGACGGCTTGCTCTGCTGCCAATCGAGCCTCGACGTACCGATCTTGGTATAGGTGCAGGTCCGCCGTCGTAATTAGAAGTTCCGCTCGCGCTGCAGGATCAGGATAAGTGGAAATAAGCTCCTCACACCTAGCTAGCATCGTCAGTGCGTCCGGAATCTGGTTGAGCTCGGCATACCAGCGCGTCAATCGAAATGCTGCGTCTAGCGCTACTCTTGGTTCGGCTTTTCCTGCAGCAACGTAAGCTTCGAGTGCGTCCGTAACCGCACGGCGATAATTGCCCTGGCGCTGCCGGCAGTCCGCTAGACCAGTCAGCGCGGCGGCTCGGTCGCCGTCATCGTCGTCGTCCTCGTCGGCCAGACCTAGCGCTCGTCCGTAGTGCTCCTCGGCTTCCGTGAGATAGTCGTGTTCCCAAAACATCTGGCCCATGCCGATATAGATTCGGCGCAACGCTTGGCGATCCTGGTTCTCCTTGGCGATTGTGATAGCGACCGCGTAGGCGGCCCGAGCAGCGGGGAAGTCATTCCTGTAGGAGTAAATGTCGCCCAGCGCGGCGACATTCATCATCTCGCCCTCCCTGTCATCACCAAGGCGACCACGTACCGCCTCTCGCTGGGTGCTCAATTCGGTGCCGCTGCCGCTTCCCCAAAATTGCACCAGTTCGTGCATGGATTCGATAAGGCTGAGCGCCGCTCCGTGCATGCCTGCCCGGAGCCATACGTCGACCCGTGCGAAGCGCATCTCCAGATCGGCCATACTGTGTACATCGTCGTCGTCCTTCTGCATGGACTGGAGGACCTTGGCTGCTTTGAGCAGGAGGCCGAGTTGGGTTGGGGACTCTCCCTTATGCGGGTAGTGGTCGCCTCGGTCTAGGCGCCCGATAATCGCTCCAATCTCAGACTTCCTTAGATACCTGCGGCCGTCTCGTCGCTCCAAGACGAGGCGGGCCGACACGAGCGCCTGCAGCGCATTTTCGATCTTTGCTGCGGGTACGTACTGCGCAATGACCCTGATGACAGCGTCGATGGTAACCGGGATGCCGAGCGCGGCCAGAGCCTCTGCAGCCCGCTGCTGCTCGGCCGGAAGGTGATCGACGAATCGGCGCACCAAGCGCTGGTGCACCTCGCCTGCTGGTACTGAGGCCAGCCATGGTCCGACCTCGCGGGCATCTAAACCTGGCGGATCGATGCTGAGGATTGCATGGAGAAGTTCGGCGAATCGTGGGTTTCCGGCGAGGCGACCATGGATCCGTCGTAGATCGTTGTCCGGTAGCGAAACTAAGCCGTACCTATTGTTCGGATCAAGGGCGGCGAAGTACTCACCCAATGATGGTGGTTCTAACCCTTCCAGGCTGATCCGGCACGCCGTCTCCGTCCACGCCACGTTTGTCGTTACCTCGGGCACGTACTGCGTTATAAATACAACCTTGACGAGTGGGTAGAGTCGGCCATGAATGGACTCCAGTGCAAGGTCAAGCTCGGAATCGCGGAGGACGTTACCCTCCTTAAGTAGATTCTCCGCAGAATCCAACACGATTACCGGGCGGACACCAACTGCACTGCTGAGACCGTCCATTGCAATCTCGAGGCGTGCTCGCGCGGTAGGACCTGCTATCTGGTCCAATCCTGGTGGCTCGATGTCCTTAACTAGAGTGGGCACCCCTAGGTCACCGTATGGGGTGGCGTCGTGCCAGCGTAGCGGTGAGCCCTCATTCTCCGGATCTGCCCAGCCCAGTTCGGTGAGCACCTCACGCACCAACGCGGTCTTGCCAATCCCAGCTGGGCCGCTGACCACGATGACCGAGGTGACGTCATCCTCTAGAGCCGCGCGAAGGCGGCTCCGTTGCCCCGACCTGTTGACGAAGACGGACTTGCCCCGTGTCGAGTGTCTCGCCGTCTGCGCCGCAGTCGTTTCAGCTGCTTTGAGGCTTATGCCCGCGTCGAAGGGCATAGAAGGGTGAGCCTGCGGGTCTCCCGGACCGAGTAGTACTCGGGTGAGCCGGCTTGCGAGCCGCGAGCACCAGCGGCGGGCGGATGGCGGTCCGGACGTGTACGCGCTGTGTAGCATCGCCTGCGCAAGGAGGGATACCTTCAGCTGACGGTGCCAATGCTCCGGATTCCAGCCTTTTTCAACGACAAAGTCAAGTGTCGGCTTGCGCAGTGCATCGATTATCTTCCGTAAATTCCCCGGCATTTCGTCGTGGAGGCGGGAGTCGCCGTGGTCTCTTTCGAGGTAGGTTAGGAACGCTTGGCGGGTGCGAGGGGAGGAGACGCCGATCTCGCGCCAGCAAAGCGAGATCAGGAGGGCAGCGAGGTCCCGGCTGAGCGGAGCCCGTGCCTCGTAGGTAGTTAAGTCAATCAACCGGAAGTCAGCCGGTCGGACAGTCTTGTCATGCAGGGGTACGAGGATGTTGTCCCCGTGAAGGTCACCGTGTGTTCGGCCGACGAGATAGTGGACTCGAGCCTGAGTTGCGGGTGAGTCCTCGGAGAAAAGCCGCCACGGGTTCGGCAGCGGCTCACTCTCGCCCGGCAGTTCCAGAAAAGCGGGGACAAGCAAGTCGTGTTGTAGCGCCCATTCGCGAAGCCAGCCTCCCGCCTTGAAGCTCCCGCCTAGTTCAGACTCGAGTAGCGTGGCCACCGTCGATTGACTGTGGTTGTAATCGCGACCAGACCAGCCTTCAAGAATCTCCCTCCATACCACCTCGCAGGCCTCCGAGAGTTGGTCAAGCTCCACCCTTCCTAAAGGGATTCCGTCAGCGAGTGATTGGCCAATAACGAAGGCGTTTTGTGGGCATCGAATTACAGGAAATGCAACCTCGGTGAGGTGTCGCTCGCGGAAAATCTTAGGTGAATCCTGTAGGGCCGAGTGGTGCCGCCGACTTTCTCGCTGATGGTCATCCGGTGCCGGTGGGCAGTATTTCATGACACACCATCGTGGATCGGGACTTCCGTTGGCGTTGACCAGAATAGCTTTTGCTAGCCGGGCTCCGGTGTAGCCGCGAGGGACGACCTCAACGCTCCCGGCGTCGATCTCAAGGCCGTTATCCAGTAGTGATTCTATGATCTCAGACGCCACGGCTTGGTCTTTGAATGCGTAGGTCAGTTCCTGCAGTATTGTCATGCCTGGGGAAACCGCGCTTCCAGTTCCTGCATCTTGACCTGAAAATCGAACTTGTCCTGATCGTGGTAGCGCCGGAAGTACCACTCTGGCAGGCGTGGCTGGAGCCGCCGCATGTGATAGAGCGCATCTTGCACCTGTCGGGCAAAGAATTTGACCGCAGCGGGTGTGTCGATCGCCGGAGACGAAGGCTCGTCGATGACCTGGCGCACCAGCCCGAGTACGCGCAGGCGCTCTCTTGTACTCGCCATCTGTGTGCGATACATCTCAAGGCATAGCAGTAGCAGACCGAGTGAGGGTACGAACCACCCGACGACCAGCCCGCTCACCGTTGCGCCGGTTGCGAGTGTAAAGAGTATGCCTGCTGCAGACCAAAGCGCTAACGCGCTGAGCATCATCTGGGCGAAGCGGAGCCGGATCCGGGATCCCCAGGCCAGGTTTTGTTCCAAGCAGAAGAGTACGACGTAGGGGGCTCGGGCGCGTGCTACGAGGTAGTAGCTCCGCAAGCGATCCTCGCTGCCACGGAAGCGCCGGCTGATTCGGCTCACCTCTTCTTGGCTGATGCGATTCCCAACCGCAACTTGGTTCCATGGCAAACTCAGCAGATCGGTGTCAAACATCTCCTGGATCGTCGCGGCGATCCGTAGATGCCGCTCAGCCCAGGGCCTCACAACTCCTGCGTAGACCGCAGCCCAGAGCGCGCCGGCGAGGGCGACTGCGGCGCTATACCGTGAGTCCAGCCCTGTAAGCAGGCCGGCAACGGCCAAAGTGATGGAGACGCCGAAGCTCAGTGCCTGCGCGCGCTGGTTGTAGAAGTGAGCCACGGCGACGGCCTTGAGCAGGCGCAGGGCTGCTGCGCTGTCCTGTCTGTCGGCAATATGGTGGATGGTTGCCAATGGGCCTCCTGCGCGTACGTAGACGCTATGAGTGTGACACGCTTGGTATCTCTGGCGATACAGTCGGCTTGTCGCCGTGGCTTCGGGATCAGGCCTCTACGTAACTACTGGAACGGGACTTCAGCCTGCTTGGATGCGATATAGCGGTGGCCGCTGCGGTACAACTCGACTAGGTCGATCGATCGGATGACTGTCGCGACCGGACTGAGGCGTCGAAGGCTGGCTACCCGCTGGACAAGGGGCCGCGCGTCGGCTGGGGTGTTGTGGTACGCGATGCTGACGTGTGGGACGAACCTGCTTGCCCGTTCGGGTAGGGCTGTCGGGCCGCGTACCTTGGCGATGGACTCTCGGATGAGATCACGGAGCCTGCTGACCGGCTCAGGTGGACCGACACTGAAGCGGACTGCTCCGGGCGACCCGGCAAGCGGGCCGATCTCGACAGGGATCGCGGGGAGATCGGCGCAGCGTCTACGTACGTCGTTGACCACTGCTGCGGCCACGTCGGGTGAAACTTCGTCGGTGAAGGCGAGTCGCTGCATCGTGATGTGCAGGCTCGTTGTCGGGACCAGGTCGATATTGGGTAGGTCGCGCAGCTGCTCCTGGCAGCGGGTCGCGAGGTCGGCAAGCGCCGGGACGTGCCCGAGCATCACCATCCAGTGGTAGGAGCGCCGGCCAGGCGTCCACCCCGGGCGGTCCCAGTGGTTGACCATCCGTTGGACCTGTTGGAACTGCGCCCACTCCTGGTCGGCCCAGGGGCGTTCGCGGTCGTGGGCCGGCGCTTCGGGCTGGGCCGTCATCGGTTCCCTCGGCCTTCGCCGAGCCACGTGTGCACCTCGTCAACGAACGACTCGGCGCAGGGTCCGTCGAACTTCTCCCTGACCATCGTGGCGAGGTCGCGGGTGCGCTGACGTATCGACTCGATCTGGTTGTCCTGACAGGCTCGCATGGCTTGGCGGGCGACGTCGGTGGCCTGTTCGACGTCGGGTCTGTCCCCGCCTGCCAGTGCGGTCGCCAGGTCCAGCCGGACCAGGGCCTGGCTCCACACGGAAGGTGACGTGTCGACGATCGTGACCGCGTGGCCTGCTAGGTGGAGAACCTGCTCGGTGCGTCCCAGCGCCAGGTACGCCGTCGCCGCGTTCGATGCCACCCGTGCCTCGCTGTAGAGGCCGAACGAGACACACGAACTCATGCCGGGCTCGGGTGACAGGTCCGGAAGCACCTCGTAGGCGGTGCCGATTGCCTGTTCTGCCTCCTGCTTCTGGCCGAGCTTCGCGTGCGCTCGTGCCTCGCCGTTGACGGCGAGGCGTACGGCCTGTGGTCCGCGGCCGGCGAACCGGCGGCCGTCCACGGCGTAGGCGAGCGCCTTGCGGTACTGGCCGTCGTAGAACTCGGCGAAGCTCTGCGTGCCCCGTACCCATGCCTTGAGTTCCCGGTCCTCCGTGTAGTCGGCGAGCTGGAACGCCTCGATGCCGTAGGCCCGCGCCGAGCTGAACCGGCCGAGATTGACCGACATGTAGCTGAGCAGCCCGGAGAGCTGCCCAGCGATGGCGAGCAGCCGTGCGCTGTACCGGGGCTGCATCCGGAGCGGGATGAGGCTCTGCACCCAGCGTCGTTGCCGCACCACGTCGGCGGCCAGCGTGAGCGGCCCTTCCTCCTCATAGCGTGCGACGACATCCGAAACGTAGAGATCCAGAGTGTCCAGCAAGGCGTGGTTGACGCTCGCGTCGTTGTTCTCGCGAATCCGGGCCAGGATGACCGAGGGCTGCTCGACCAGCCCTTCGGCACTACCGACGCTACGGGCAGCGGGCACAACTCTCCTGTTGCCGGAGACGGCGCTGATCTCCGATTCGACAACAGCAGCATCCTGCCGTACTACCGCGCGTGGGTTGCGGAATCCGAGTTCGTCGTCGGTGTCGGCGTTGAGGGCGATGCGCAGGGCGGTGCGGTAGTCGTCGGCGGGGTAGCGGATCTTGCCGTTTTCGAGTTTGCCCAGGTAGTTGGCGGTGAAGGCACTGTGGGCTGCTTGTCCGGGGTCGGGGTAGAGGATCTTGTTGACTGCCTCGGCGAGTTGCCGGCGGGTCAGGCCCAGGCGTTCGCGTGCTGCGGTGAGCGGATGGTTCTGCATGACACCCCCGAAGTGTGGCGCACGATCTGATGCGTGATGCGGCGAACTGCCTGTGGCGGTAATCGATTTTGGACAGTATCCCACCTGGTGAATGCCGCCTTCAACCATCTGCGTCGAGCAATTCCTGACCCTGCCAGGGAATACGCCAACGAGGAATTGTCAAGAGGGGAGGCAGGGGATGGTTCCCGCAACGGGAAGCATCCCTTCCAGTAGTGCGGGAGCGTCGCCCCGTCCCGGCCGGGACGCCTACCGCCGCCGGTCAGTCATCGGCCACGGTGTGTGCGGGGTTCGGCACAGACGCCGTACCGCTGACGTTGCCGGACCCCGACGCGGCCTGCCGCCGCCGGAAGCCCCCGTGACCGGCGGCGGCAGGCCCCGCGAAAGCCCAGGCCCACCGGCCAACACAGTGGACGTACCAGGAAAGGGGTTGTGATGCTGGACGCGGTGCGTGCCGCCCCGGTTGCCCGACGACGAGGTCCCGGTCGTGCCGGAGGATGCGCTGCCGGATGTCGGCCATGATGCGCCGGTAGTGCGGCTCGAACTGACGTGCGGGCATGCCGAAATCGTGCCCCAGCTCGGTCTTGCGGGAGACCTGCCGGGGTGGCGTCGATCCCGTGGAGCGGCGCTCAGCTGCTGCTTCGACGGTCGGCGCTACCTCGGCGAACCCCATCGACGCCCCGGCCGACCGGTGCAGCGGCACCGTCGGCCACTGCACGTAACCCAGAAGGAATCCCGACCTCCGGCGTTCGGCGGAACGTGAGCCGCCGGACGCCCGTACCAGCGGCCCCGTGGGCGTACCGCCGTTTGTGGCTGCGTGTGCAGGGCGGGTGGCCCGACCTCCGCGCCCTCCGTTCGGGGTCGGGCCGCCCATCCCAGGCTTCCCCACCGAACCGCGATGTAGCGGCGATCCCGTGACCTTCGAAAGGGCGGTCCCACCCGTGCGCAGACTTCTCGACCTTGTCCTGTTCCCCCGGCGTACCCGGCGGCAGGCCCGGCTGCTCGCCAGCCTCGCCAACCAGACCCGGCCGCCCGCCCGGCCTCCCGCCGCTGCTGCTGGCGGCGGGTCGCGTCCGCCGGCCCGGCACGGTGCCAACGCCGGCACCCACCTCTACTACGGCGCCAGTGTGGTGCGGCCGTCGATCAGCCCCGGGCTGGTCCGCGACCGGCGGTTCCCGGTCCGCACCCGGCGCGGTTGCGACCCGACCGAGGTACGCGCCTTCCTGTACCTGGTCGCCGACGAGTTGACGGCCGTGCGGGCCGAGTTGGCGGCCACCCGGGACGAGAACGTGCGGATCAAGCAGGCGTTGCGGGACTGGCAGTCGCAGCAGTTCCAGGCCCGGACGGTCGGCTGAACACTGTGGACGATGCAGGGAGAGGGGTTCGTTGATGCTGGATGTGGTGCTCGCCGCCACCATCGCGGTGCTGGTCGGCGCGGTGGTCGGGTTCAGTTTGTGTCGGCATCGGCACCGCTGGTGTCCCGGCTGCGGCCGTACCCTGACCTGCCCGGCATGTCCGACCGGCGGGCTGCTGCCCGCGCAGGTCGAGGCGGCCGGGCGTCGGTGGGCGCCGCAGCCGGCGCGGACCGTGACCCTGCGGCGGACCTGGGTGTGGCCCGGCCGGTCCCGGCGGCGGGCCGGGCGGTGACCGCGCGGGTGGTGGCCGTGGTGGGCCGGGTCGGGCATGTGGCGTGGCGTCCGTCGTGGCGGTGCCGGGCCTGCCGCCGGCCGTGGCCGTGCGAGCCGGCCCGCGCGGAGCTGATGGCGAGCTTCGACCGGATCGGCCGCTGCATGTACGTCGCCGAGCTTGCCGCCGAAGCCGCCCGTGACCTGCCCGGCCTGACCCCTGCGCAGACGTACGCGCGGTTCATCGCCTGGGCGCGGCGGCGGGAGCCGGCATGACGGTCTACCGCACCCAGGCCACCACGCCCGCCGCCGCTGTAGCTTCCGGTGGTGGGGTGCCGGTGCCGGCTGCGGCGGTACGGGGCCGGTCGCCGCTGCTGGCGGACGAGTTCTTCCTGTTGGCGCATGATGATGTGACGGGTCGGCCGCGTCTGCCGGCCGGGCCGCTCGGGTACGGTCTGGCCGCCGCCCTGCTGGCCGACCTGGTGGACGCGGGCGCGGTGCGGGTGCACGATGGCCGGTTGTGGCTAGCCGCTCGGCACGTACCGGTGGACGCGCTCGGCGGCTGGGTCCTGCGCTGGCTGGACGCGGAGCCGAGGCACCGGCGGGTGGGGACGTGGTTGGCGTTGCTGGCGCCGCGGGCCCACGGCCAGGTCGCGCGGCGGCTGACCGCGGCG
Organism: Solwaraspora sp. WMMB762; assembly: GCF_049179115.1. Taxonomy (NCBI): domain Bacteria; kingdom Bacillati; phylum Actinomycetota; class Actinomycetes; order Micromonosporales; family Micromonosporaceae; genus Solwaraspora; species Solwaraspora sp. WMMB762. Next base: position 3,342,558 of record NZ_JBMHMD010000001.1, on the reverse strand, counting down.
GGCGTGGTCCGGCCCCGGACGGTACGCCGCCGGCTGCTGACCACCGCCGTGGTCCATGTGCCGGCGGACATGAACCGGGCCGCCTGGGCCTGGGCCCGTCTGACCGTACGCCTACAGCGCCGCGAGCCGTTGCCGGCGTTTGAAGCGCGGCTGGGCGGGCTGTGTCTGGTGACCGGGCTGGACGACTTCGTGCTCACCGGCCTGCCGGCGTCGGCCCGCCGGCATCTGCACCGGGAGACCGCAGCCCGGTTGCCGGCCGAGATCGCCGAACTGTTCACCATTGCCCGCCACCGCCTCAACGGCGCCGCCCACCGCCGCCGCCACTGACCATCCCCACCACATCCCCTTGACAAGCGGGCTCGACGCTCGGCGGCAGGAGTTTGACATCCTGGCGCCATGGCTGACCGGGAGCGGTTCCTGAGGTTCGACCACGAGCATCGAGATGGGCTGCACGTCTACGTCGCTCGTCCGACCGAGGCGGAGCTGCCTGGCCCGGCGTGGACCGGCTTGTGGGAGCAGGACTATCCCGAGGAGCCGTACCGGAACCCGTGGCGTCGGTACGCGATCAACAACAACGACGGGGAGGCGCTCGCGGTCTGGCGGGCGTTCGCGTGGGCGCTCACCGCAGGCCGGAGTCGGTACGCCATACCCGCCTACTACCGGGATCAAGCAGCGCAGCTCCTCGGCATCGACCGGGAAGCGGTGCAGCTGGTTCGCTGGGAGTACGAGGTCGACTCTGAGTCCTCCGAGTGGCCTGCGGCCGACGTCGGGTTCGTCCCTGGCCGAGCCTGCGTCCCAATGCGGCCACCGCCGGATCAGTGGGAACGCGACCACGCTGGGTTTGCTGGTTTGTTCACGCTCGACAGCTTCGACGATCTCCTCAACCTGCACCTGGCTGTCGCGGGCGATGCCAGCTCGGAAGTCACGCTCTTCGCGCTCTCCGACCCAGACCGGGCCGAGCTGCTGGCCGCAGCCCTCAACCAGGATGACCGCCCAGACCTGGCGGACATCCTCCAACCCGGTGACATCTTCGTGGACTTGACGGTGGCTCACGATCTCGGCTTCACCAGCACGCTCACGGTGAAGGCTACCGAGGCGGTCGAGGAGATCGACCAGCTTGCTGACCACTTCAGCCAGGCGTTTCGCCGCTACCTGGGGAAGCTCGACCGGATTGACAGCTTTGGGGAATTCTGCGAGGCAATCGACGATCTCCTCGCGCCGCCCCACGCAACACGCGCCTCCTGACGGACGGCCCAGCCGTGGCAGCGATCCACCCGGCCGCCTGCCATCGGTCAACCTGCGGTGATCAGCTCGCGGTACAGCGGAGAGTCCAGGAACCGCGGGACGATCTCGCCGTACGCCCGTCCGAACTCCAAGGTGCGCACGTCGGTGCCGGCCACGAACCGCATCGCGGCACCCTCCCCGCAGACCACATCCTCGTCCGTGGCGTCGGTTGGCGCGTAGAAGATCGAGAACTCGCCGACCGCGCCGGGGAACTTCGCCGACGGGGCGAGGCCCCGCCAGAACAGGCGCAGCTCCTGCACCGTGAGGCCGGTTTCCTCGATCAGCTCCCGGTGAGCGGCCGTCAGCGGATCCTCACCCGGATCGACGTTCCCGCCCGGCAAGCACCAGCGGTACGGGTCGACGCTGGTATTGCCGTCACGGAGCTGCAACAACAACCGACCTGCCGGATCGACCAGGATCACGCCGGCAATCCGAGCATCCACTCGTACGGCCACTCGAGCAGCCTACTGCTGCACGCCGAAGGGTGGCGTCGATCCGGTGGAGCTGCCGGTCGGCCGGATACGGTGCTGCCATACCGTTGGAATGGTCGCTGAGGAAGTGAGCGAGGCTGACCTCGTGGAGGATCTACCGGGCCTGGCCGTCGCCGACGTCCGTGTGGCGTTGCGCTCCTCGGCAGAGCTTGGCCCGTCTGGCCAGCGGACGCTTGCTGCCCGTGCGGCCGGTCGGAGCGGGCACGACGACATCTCCGAGCGCGTCGAAGAGTTGCTGCGCACTGGAGCCAGTACGCCCCGTCGGTATGAGTGGATCGCGGTTGATCCAGCTCAAGCGTGGGGAGCACCGGATCTCACCGAGGAGGGACTCGATGGACGGTGACAAAGGTCTGGACCGCGCAGAAGAGCTGGTCCTCTGCCCCCTGGAGGATTCGCCGCTTCCCCTGTGGGAACTCGGCTGGGACGAGGCCGAGTCAGCGAGTTGGTTAGCTGAAATCCTCGGGCCGGGCCTGGTCTCGTTGGTGGCCCGAGGCCTCGTCGAGGTGCGCAGATTCGACGGCTGGCCAGCCGAATGGGATCACGGCACCCTTGTGGCAGGTGACGAACTGCTGCGAGAGATTGGGCGCGCCGAAGCTTGGCGCGACGATGGAGGACACAGGGTTCTCGCGGCGCACATCACGAGAGCCGGCGTCAGGTTTCTGTGACCCTGGCTGTCCCCGGAAGCCGTTCCTGTCTCCAGCTCAGCCAAGAGAACGGGTAGCCCACGCCTCCGCAACGGGAACAGTGTCCTGCTCGGTTCGTCAATCTGGCCGTACGGATGTCTGTTCGAGGATGGCCTCGGGGTCGGCACCGAGGCTGCGCAGTAGTCGAGCGGCTGGGCCGTCGCGGTCCCGCAGGATGCCCGCCAGCAGGTGTGTCGTGCCGGCGAACGGGTGACCGGACTCCCGTGCGGCCATGCTCGCTGTACGGAGTGCGGATTCGGCATCGGGATCCAGCGGCGGTGCGGTTCGACTGGCCGTCGGTCGTGGCGGCGACCCCACCGCAGCCGGCTCGGCAACGGCCTGCGGCGTGTCCGGCGAGCGGGCAGCGGCGACGGTCGCGGCGAGCAAGGTGACTCCCTGTGTACGCAGGATCTGACCGGCTGTGTTGTGCTGGGCGACCGGCTCCGGCAGGTCCACGCCGGCAGCGTGTAGCTGCTCGTGCAGGTCCAGGATGCTCAACAACACCTCGACGGTGCCGGTGCGCGTGCGGCCGAGCCGGATCGCCTGCAGGGCGGCCTCCCGCTCCACGATGGTCGGAATGACATGTCCGTAACGGGTGCCGTGCCGACGGAACGGGCGGCGCAGCAGGAAGTATCCGCCGGTAGTCACGACGGCATTCCAGAGAACCCGTGGCACGGCAGGCATCGTCGTTGGAAGAACGCCCAGCGCCTTGAGCATCCCCGGGGCCCAGTTCGGTGGAGAGTCGCCAGCGCGGTACCGGGGCGACTGCCGGCCCAACAGGCGATCATCACCGTGGCCGGGCACCCACATCTGCTCGGCGAGCCGGGCGGCGGCATTACCTGGTACGGCGTACATCGCCGCCAGGAGATGGCGGACCCCGGCGGGCACCCCGTGGAGGCGGCTCGCCTCGTGTACAGCCTCGTAGACGGCGTGCCGGACCAGCCCGGAGAACACCGCCTCGCCGGGACCGCCGTCGTGGGTCGCCTCCCGCAGCGCACCCTCGGCGAACAACTCCACCTGCTGATCGAACTCGGGGAACAGACGCGAGCGATGCGGCGGCGGCTCATCGTCGACCGGTTCCGGCCCCTGTCGCCAGTCCCGTGACCACGGCGGCGGGAAGTGGCGCAGCTCAGAAACTCGGATCACACCCCGGCGCAGCACCTCGGCCGAGCTCACCACCAGCTGCCCGCCGCGGACCGTCCGCCGGTAGGCGCTGGCCAGAGTCCCCACCAGGCTGCTACCCGGCCGTACGCCTACCGCGTCCATGGTCCAAGTATCGCGACCATGAGCAACCGAGCTCCTTGACGGAGTGCCGCTCCTATCCTGAGCCGAGTTGCGCAGGAGTACGTAGCCGGCGGCGATGGATGGCACAGCGAGGTGCTTCTCACCTGGCCCGTTCAGCGGAGTTGTGGGTGATTTTGTGGAATTGTGCAAGTCGACTTCTGGGCGGAATGCGGGATGGCGTGGCTTGGCCGGCAGGACTACAGTGGCCAGCGTCGCGCTCCCGTCGTGGCGCGGTTGAATTCTGACGTTCGCGCAGCTACTGAATGCGGGCTTCTACTGCGCCGCAGGCGTCAAACCGTTCACTCCGGCCTCGAACGCCGACGGCGGCTGCCAGTGAGTCCCCTTGCAGGAGGAGAACGCATGCAGGACCCATCGGACTCGATGGAGACCGCCGAGCCCGGACACGGCGCCGGGAGCAGCTCCGTCGACTCATCTGCGGTGGACGATCCGACAGCCGACACGGCCATCGACTCGACGACGACACCGATGGTCCTGGCTGAGGTGTTCCCCGGAGCTGCTGTCGTCTTCGGTGAGGTCCCAGCGGAGCTCAGACCCGCCCTGATCGACTTTGGCCTTGTGTCGGCCGCTGACCGCGAGCAGATCTCGACCGTTCTGGCCTCGATCGGAAGCACAGCGGCCGTGGCCGGAAACCTCAGGAACGCATTTGCCAGCGCGCAGGGGCTTTACCGGGTCAGCGGCGAGACCCAGGCACTGCTGAGGGCCGGTGCAACACTTGCCGTCAAGGATGGCGCTAACCTCGGAGCGGTGATGACCCCTGGTCGCATCGTTGCTCAGGCCCGCTTCATCCCTGTGACTGCGGCGAGCGCGGCGCAGATCGCGGCGGCGGTCGGGCCGGCGCTGGCCATGGTCGCCCTTCAGATGCAGTTGAGCGAGATCACGGGCCTCGTCAGGACCAACATCGCGCTGACAAGTCAGGTGCTCACCGCCATTCGCAACGAGCAGTGGGCCGAGCTGACCGGGCTCGTCGCCACCGTCGAACGCGCAGTTGACCACGCACGAGAGATCGAATCGGTCCCACCGTCCTTGTGGGACAGCGTCGCGGGCAGCGAAGCCTCACTGCGCAAGCAGCTTGAACTGTACCGAGGGAATGTCCGCGGCCACGTGGCGCAGATCGCTCGGACCGAGGTACGTCGCGGCCGTGAGTATCTCCAGACGAACGCGGAGGCGATCGTCTTCGACGCCTATGCCCTCCTGTCCTCCGTCAAGGCGTGGACCGGGTATCAGGCGCTGCGTGTCGGCAAGGCGAGGGCAGCCGGCCGCGATGACGCTGACGAGGCGCGGCTCGTCGACGTCATCGTCCGCGACACCCGTACGGAGCTTGACTCCGCTCTCGCCGAGACGACGAGTCTCGTCGACTCGCTGACGCGGGAGCTACGAATCCTCGCCGAGCTCCCCGGCCGCGACACGCTGCCGCTACCGGGGAAACGGAAGGACTCGATCGCAGCCCGCCAGACCTCCGCCCGCCTTCTCAAGGCGATCGAGCCGCTTGCCGATGCTCTGCATCCGCCAGCCCCTCCGCTTGAGGCTCCGGGCGTCGTCTGCGCACCGAAATCGCTAGATATCGAGCCGTACCTCCGCATTCTGCGGTGGTTCCTGGAGGACGATGAGACCCTACGTGTCCTCGGCCTTTCCGACCAGCTCGACGGTCTCGGCTCGATCTCGGCGATCTTCAGCGGGGCAAAGGACAGGTTTGCGGTAGCGAGGGACAAGGCGGCGGCAAAGACACTGGTCGCCGTCACGGATCGTCGCATCATCACGGCCATGACGAACGCGTTCCTCGAGCAAGGCGAGATCCGTGAGGACGTCCCGGTGGACCGGGTGCGATACGTCCGAGTACCGACGCTGCAGGACAAGAGTGGGCGCTTGGCGGTCGACCTCATCACCCGCGATGAGAACATCCGGTGGCTCTTCCACGCCGACATCGACAGCACCCAGGTCGACATGCTTGCCGCCGTGCTCGCGGAGTCGATGATGATCCCGGACATTGAACGCGATGAGCTTCAACGGCGGCACCACGCCCCCGTTGAAGCGAGTCGGAAGGGCAGGAGTGCCGGCACGGCGTCTATTGAGGCGACTGGACCCGATCTGACGACCTGCGATGTGGAGTAGGCCTCGAGCCAGTTGACGAGGGGCCACCCCGATCACGCCACCAGCGGCGGGATGCCGGTGCGGCTTGGTCGCCTGTAGCTCTATGTTCAGGCAGCGTTGAGCTTTCGCAAGACGTACTGGTTGAGGCTCATGCCGTCCTCAGCGGCGCGGATAGCGAGTTCGCGGTGCAGGCTCTCTCCGACGCGGAGGTTGAACTTGCCTGAGTAGCTGCGGTCAGCGAACGGCTGCGGCACCTGCTCGCCCTGCGCCCCCATGTCGGCGAGCACTTCACCCGGGGCTACGAGCCGGGAGCGTGGGAGGCATCCGTCGTGGTGAGCCTCGACGCCGGCGAGGACATGCGCCGCCTCGCCGCAGAACTCACCGAGCTGGTCTCGTAGCCCTCCACAGGTGGCCGTCACCCAGCCGCGCCGCTGATGAAGGGGCGCATGGTCCAGCACGGTGTGATGGCTGCGGGTATCTGGCCGGCGGCGAGGACCCATTCGTCGCCGAGCGCGCCGACGACAAGGTCACCAACGTTGAACCGTAGGACCAGACCGGCGCAGGTCAGGTCGCCTGTGGCGCACCAGGGTTCGCCCGTCGACATCTCGGCCGCCCGGTGCCCCCAGCATCCTCGGCCGTCTGCGTACCCGGTCGTTTCGAAGGGGCGGGCTCACCGTATGCAACTTTCCTGACCTTGTCCTGTTCCTTCGGCGTATCCGGCGGCGCTGTGTGGCTCCGGTGTCACGCGCGGGTGCGCGCTGCGGAGACGGTCGGCTCGTAGTCGTACAGGTATCCCTGGGTCCGCTCGTAGAACGGCAGGAACAGGCGCATCATCGCGATGTCGACGTACCGCTTCACGGGTCCGGGCTTCTTGCCGTCGCGGGCGTCGTCGGCGTGCTTGAGCAGCCTGTTGATGCGCGGGCGGCGTTCCGCGTCGTAGGCGGTGAGCGCTGCGGGAATCGTCGGCGCGGTCCGCAGCGCCGCCGCGATCACCAGGGCATCCTCGATGGACATTGAGGCGCCCTGCCCGACACCGACCGGGTGGGCGGCGTCGCCGATCAGGACGACGCGGTCGCTGTGCCAGGTCCGGATCGGGTCGCAGACGTGCATGTGGGTGGCCGCGAGCACCTTCGTGGTGGCCGCGAGGACGGCCGACGGCACCGCCTCCGGGAACAGGCCGGGCAGGACCCGTCGCCATTGCGCTTCGTCGACGCCGCGCAGCGGGGGCGGCACCGGATCGGCGATCTGGGCCGCCCACCATGCGGTCTGCTCGTCGACGGTGCTGTAGACGAAGACGCCGTTTCGCCCCAGGGTGAGGTTCCAGATGCCGACCTCGGTGGCTGTGATCGTGGCGGTCCCGGCGACCCCGTAGAGCCCGGCGTATTCGGCGCGCGGCGCGGTGGGGTCGAGCAGCCCGCGCACGGTGGAGTGGATGCCGTCAGCGCCGACGAGCAGCTCTGCGGTGTCGCGTCGGCCGGAGGCGAACTCGGCCGTCACGCCGCCCGGCGTCTCCTGCATGGTCACCAGGCGCTTGCCGGTGACGAGGTGCGCGCCGGCGTCGAGGGCGGCGCGCCGCAGGATGGCCACGAGCTGTCCGCGCATGAGGGTCACGCTGCGCAGCGGGTCGGCCTGGCGGCGCAGACGCGGTACGTCGCCCAGCTGGCGTCCACTCTCGGTGAAGAAGCGCATCCGGTCGATCTCGTGCCCGGCTGCCTGCACCTCGCGCAGGCAGCCGAGCTTCTCCAGGCCACGTAGGCCGTTGACCGCGAGGCTGAGGTGGCCGCCGACGTCCCCGGCCGGGTCCTCGTACGCCTCGTAGACGGTCACGTCGTGGCCGTCGAGTCGCAGGGCGAGCGTGGTGGCGGCGCCGGCTATCCCGCCGCCGATCACGATCGTACGCATGAGACCTCCCTGAACCACGATTCACTGAATCTGATTTCAGTGAAAGTATGTTCGATACGATGGCTCGGGTCAACAGGCGATGGAGGACGGGATGGCGCAGGGCACGGCCGGCACACGGAAGGCACGGGCAGCCGAGACCCGCGTTGCGCTGCTCGACGCCGCACGGCAGTTGTTCGGCGAACGCGGCTACCTCAACACGAAGATCACCGACATCACGGCCGCCGCCGGACGCGCCACCGGTTCGTTCTATGAGCACTTCACCAGCAAGGAGGAGCTGCTCAAGGCGCTCCTCGCCGAGCTGGAGGAGGCGGTCGACGCACGCGTCGCCGGCATGGAGCACCCACGCGAACATGACCTGACCGACCGCGATCAGCTGCGCGACCACCTCGCCGCCGGGTGGACCGTGCTGCGCGACAACCGCCCGGTGGCGGTCGCGGTGTTCCAGTCGATGGTGGCCGACGACCCCGGCTCGGGCCGCGCCTGGCGCGACCTGCGCGAGCAGACCGCGACCATCCGCGAGCATCTGGAGTATCTCGCCGAACGTGGACACCGGCTGCCCGGCGATCCGGAGCTCGTCGCGGCAGCGATCGGCGCGATGCTCCTCACCCTCAACCACGCGCTGCTCAAGACCCCGGACCCGGCCGATGACGACCGCGTGGTCGACACTCTCACCGATTTCACGCTGCACGGGCTGGCCGGACCGACGACCACCTGAACCCGAGGCGATTTTGACGTGCTTGGGCCTCACCCCGACGCCGCAGTTCGTCGACGGCGGCGGATGTGGCTAGACCGGGCGGCTGCTGGAGTTGTACGAGCTCCGGGCTGCGACCACGGCCGCCTGGAGATGCTCGGGCTCGACGCCCTTCACGTTGAGCGGCGGGTGCAGGCGCCGGACAAGTTCGGCCTCGACCGTCTCCGGCTCCGCGACCTCCGCCCAGGTCAGGCGCAGATGCGCGTGCATCCAGGCGGTCAGCCGGGTCTCATCCTCAGGGATCAGGACCACCCGATCGGTCCAGATCGTCCGGTACCCGTACCCCTCGGACACCAGAAGCCCGGCCAACGTACGCCGCAAGGTCGAGCTGCCCGAACGCCTCAGATGGTTGCGCAGGATCCGGCTCCGCAGGCTGGTCGCCTTCCCGAGATACAGCATCCGTAGTGACGGGACGCTGTCATTCGGCGGCCCGGGGAGGTCGGGGAAGCTCGACGGAGCGGCCCACCAAGCGTAGACGCCGCTGCCACGGCTGAGCCGCTGGACGGCAACATCGAGTCCGGCCGGCACGCCGGAGAGCCGTCGCATGACCTCTTCGACCCGGGCTTCGTCGGTCGGGCCGTCGCCGGCTCGCATTCCGGGGATGGCCATCGAGCCATGGTAGGCGTCCCTCACACTGACGGACTAACCAGCAGGCTGCGCGCTACGGTGGCCGACTGACGGCCGGTGCTCACCCTCCCGATTGGAGTCGCCGAGACGGCGGCACCGGAACGTACAGTGGTGCCGGTGCGCGGTTCGTTGGCGGTCTATCCCGGTACGTTCGACCCGTTCACCCCGGGGCACCGCGACCTGGTGGCCCGCGCCCGGGTGATGTTCGATTGGATCATCGTCCTGCTGGCGGTGAACGCCGACAAGCAACCGACCGCCGAGGCCACGGCCAGGGCGGTACGCGTGCGCGACGCCCTCCCAGCGGACTGGGACAATGTCGAGGTCGACACCTGCGCCGGCCTGACCGCTGCCTACTGCCTGCGCCGTGGCGCCACAGCCATCGTCCGTGGGGTGCGTACGGCAGCGGACCTCCACTACGAGCAACAACTTGCCGCGATGAACGAGCGACTCGGCATCCAGACCGTCTGGTTGCCGACCCGTCCGCAGCTGGCCGCCACCTCGTCCACCGCCGTACGCGCTTACCGTTCGGCGCAGTCGGCCTGAACCGAACGCCGCAGACCGGGCGCGACAATGGCAACCGTGGAGAAGACGGTGTGGCTGGACTCCTGGCAGATGCAGTGCTGTGGGGAGCGGTTCGAGCCCGGCGATGAAGTTTCGTGGACGCTGCGGGACCCGAACGTCGAGTGGCTGTCGGAGGTGCTCGGCCCGGACCTGGCCGCTCGCATCGATGCGGCCGAGGAACACCACGGCGGCATCGATGCGTCGGCGTGGGTGACCGTCGGGACCGTAGCCTCCATCCAGACAGTGCACTGCCGGTACGCCCCTCGCCCGGACGGGCCGGACAACTACCTGCACCCCGTTCCCGACTCCGGAGCAGTTGGCGCGGTCAGCTCCGCGGATGGCTGGCCGCCCGAAACCGAGGACCTCAGGTTCGTCGGCTACGTGGTCCAGCTGACCGGAGTCAGGACCCGACCACCCGCTTAGTCGCTAGGTGTTGGCCATCGCGTCGGCCCGAGCGGTCAGGCGTACGAGGATCGCTGCGGGTCCAACAACTCGGTGACGCCACCACGGTCGAGGATCTCGATGAGTGCGTCCGTACCGTGTTCGATCTTGACCGCCATCTCGTCGGCGTGCAGCGGGACCAGCGCCAGCAGGGCGATCCGGCTGCTGTCGGGGACGGCGATCGTCCTGGCGTCGGGAGACACCCGCAGCATCGGCCGGCGTGACGACAACCCCGGCGAACGGCGTGCCCTCCGCGTACGGTCGCGGAGGGTCGCCGTTCGGCACGGAGTGCCACTCACCGATCCAGGTGCCGTACTCGTGTGGCAGCCGGGCCACCTGCCTGAGGACGTGCAACGGCCACCCCGTCGCGTCATCGGCAGTTCGCTCATCCCCGAGGTGATCAGCGTCGGCCCCGGAGCCTAGCCGGGCACGTCAGGCGACGGGTCAACGGACGCGGACGGTGCCGTCCTGCTGCGCCAGCCACTGCAGGATCGCCTGGGTAGTTTCTTCCGGCTTCTCCTGCTGGATCCAGTGGCCGCAGTCCAGGGTGACGACGTCCACGTTGGGCACGAACTCCGCCAGCCGGTCGGACTTCGCGATCGTGTCCCGGTCGCCGTAGATCATCAGCGTGGGCTGCTGGATGATCGGGTCGACGTCCGCCAGCAGGTGCCAGTTGCGGTCGAGGTTGCGGTACCAGTTGATGCTGCCGGTGAACCCGGTCGACTCGAACGCGGAGACGAAGACGGCCAGTTCGCTGTCGCTCATCACCGGCTCACCGAGCGGTGTGTCCGCCCTGGCCAGGTCGATGAACGCCATGCCGGGCTGAGGTTCCCTGAGCGGCAGGTTCTTGCGGTACAGGTTGCGCAGGAACTGGAAGGTGTTCTCGTCGAAGACGGCGTCCGCGACACCCGGCTGTCGGTTGAAGTGGACGAAGTAGAAGTCGCCGCCGAGGATGGCTTCCATCAGCTCGATCCAGGGTGTCTCCCCACGCTCCTGGTACGGCAGGCTCAGGTTGATCACCTTGTTGACGCGGCTCGGATGCAGCAGGGTCAGCCCCCAGACGACCATCGCACCCCAGTCGTGGCCGACGAAGGTGGCATCGTCGTATCCATAGTGATCGAGAAGCGCGACGAGATCACCCGACAGGTGCGCGATGTCGTAGTCGGTCACCTCGGCCGGGCGCGACGAATTGCCGTAGCCGCGCTGGTTCGGGGCGATGACGTGGTAGCCCGCATCGGCCAGGGCAGCCATCTGGTGGCGCCACGAGAAGGCATGCTCCGGCCAGCCGTGACAGAGCACGATCGGCTTTCCGGCGTTGCGCCGGCCGGCTTCGAAGACTTCGAGCTTCACACCGTTGACGGGGACAAGACTTGGTTCGGGAAAGTTCATGCCGCCATCCTGCCGACCATAACCGGTCACCTCATGACCGGTTTATCTGACAATCTTGGCGGCATGCGAACCGACCGGCTGGTGGCCGTACTCCTGCTGCTACAGCAGCGCGAGCAGGTGACGGCGGCGGAGGTCGCCCGGGAGCTGGAGGTCTCCGAACGCACCGCCCGCCGCGACCTCGACGCCCTGGCCATGGCCGGGGTGCCCGTTTACGCCACGCAGGGCCGAGGCGGCGGCTGGCGCCTCGTCGGCGGTGCCCGTACCGATCTGTCCGGGTTGACCGCGAGTGAGGCCCGCGCCCTGTTCCTGGTCGCCGGCCCGGCCTCGGCCGCGACACCGGAGGTGAAAGCAGCGCTGCGCAAGCTCGTTCAGGCCCTGCCGGAGCCGTTCCGGGCGCAGGCGCAGGCAGCAGCGTCGTCGATTGTCGTGGACCCGCAACGATGGGGGACGAGCCGGATCGACCGCCCGCCGCCGCGCTTCCTCGACGAACTGCAGGACGCGGTGATCCGGGGCGTCCAGGTGCGGCTCGGCTACGTCGACAGGACCGGCTCCGTAACCGAGCGGACCGTCCACCCGCTGGGCATCGTCGCCAAAGATCCGTGGTGGTACCTCGTCGCCACCACCGAGACCGGCCGACGGACCTTCCGGATCGACCGCGTCTCGTCCGTCGACCCGACCGACGATCCGGTGCACCGACCCGCGGACTTCGACCTTGCCGAGAGCTGGCGGGAGATCTCCGACGAGGTCGACCGCCGGCGGACGCCCGTCGAGATCCAGGCGGTCTGCGCACCAGACGGGGTCGGCAACCTGCGGATGGCGCTCGGCGACCGGCTCGAGGTGGGTGGCCCCACGGCCGACGGCCGCATCGAGGTGGTGATCCGCGGCTACAGCGAGTACACGCTCGCCGGCGAGCTCGCCTGGCAGGTCGAATGGCTGGAGGTGACCGGCCCGGCCGGTGTGCGGGACCAGCTGGCCGCGATCGGCACCGCACTCGTCGAGCGGTACAGCCGAGGCCCCGTCACCCGGTCTGGAGCAGGCCGCGACTGACCATGAAGTCCCGCAACGTCTCGATGTCCTCCGTGGACATCAACTCACGGGGGATCACCGTCGCCGGCATCCGGCCCACGTACACGATCCAGAAGCCCGGGGTGTCGAGCACCTTGCTGACCCTGTCCCAGGCGATGTCGCCGAACTCCGTACCGCTGCGCATCGTGATGGTGTCGTCGGTGATGTCGTAGCCGCCGTCGACCGCGTACTCGCCGGACCTGCGCCGGGCGCGCGACCGCACCCACGGCCCGTACAGCATCGACAGCACCCCGGCGGTGACCAGCGACATCCACAGCAGCGAGAACTGCTCGCCCCAGCCGTACTCCCGCGAGGCGACGAACGCGGCCACCCCGGTCACCGCCAGGATCGCGCCGATGTAGCCGAACTTGGCTAGCCGCACCCGGCTGAGCGCGGCGGCCGCCTTACCCGGGTAGTCGGGATCGGCCGGGACGTCGAATCGGATGCGCACGCCAGCACGATAGTGCCCGTACCCGCCAACGCCGCTGTCCGCGGCTAGACCTCGGTGAGGATCCGGGCGAGCTCGGCGGGTCGGGTGAGCATCGGCCAGTGCCCGGAGTCGATGTCGACCAGGTCGAGGTCCTTGGCCCGGGCCAGCTCGGGGACCTGCCCGGCCGTGATCATCTCCTGCGCCTGGGCCGGCGTGAACTCCGGGCACACCAGCACGACCGGTACGTCGAACCGCCGCTCGTCGGTCAGCCGTACGACGCCTTTGGCCACGCCCTCGGGGACCGGGACTGCCGCCGCCGCGAAGTCCCGCCGGGCCTGCTCGTCCAGGTCGGCCGCGTCCGCGCCGTCGAACGGCTCCCAGCCGGGGAACGGCACGACACCGGCGTCGACCTCGAAGAAGTCGGCGTACGTGTCTCCGTCGACCGCCGGGACCCCGCCGATCAGCACGACCTTCGCCACCCGCTCGGGTCGCGCGTCGGCCGCCATCCAGGCCAGGCTGCAGGCCGCCGAGTGGCCCACCACCACCGACCGGCCGGGTCCTGCGTCCACAGCGGCCAGCACCGCAGCCACTTGGTCGGCGAGTGTCGCCGAGGTGTTCCCGTCGCCCTGCCCCGGCAGGGTCACCGGCACCGGCCGCCGGTCCATCTTCTCCAGCTCGGCGGCGACGTCGGTCCACGCCGACCCGTCGAGCCACAAGCCACCCAGAAGAACGATCTGATCTGCAGTCATGGCGTCAACCTAACGGCGATTCCTGACGTTCTACTTCCGGTACTGTCTGCGCTGTGCGCACCGGACCGAGCCCGACCGCCCGCGCCGTCCGGACCCTCGAGATCCTGCGGGAACGCCCCGGCACCACCGCCGACCAGCTCGCCGCCGCGCTGGGCGTGACCGAGCGGGCCGCGCGACGCTACATCGGCATCCTCCGCGAGGCCGGCATCCCGGTCGAATCGGTCCGTGGGCCGTACGGCGGCTACCGGCTCGGCCGGGGCACCCGGCTGCCACCGGTGGTCTTCACCCAGGAACAGGCCCTCGGCCTGGTCATGGCCGTACTCGACGGGCAGCCGGCCGCGATTGACCCCGACGACCCGATCGGCGCGGCACTCAGCAAGGTCATCCGGGCGCTGCCGGACAGCGTGGGCCGGCAGGCGGCGGCACTGCGGGGGTACGCCTCGGCCACCCCCGACCGGCATTCCGCCCGCCCCGACCCGACCATCACCAACGCCCTGGTCACCGCTGTCGCCGACCGGCGTCGCGTCGCGATCACCTATCGCGGCGAGAGCGGCGGGCAGTACGACGCCGAGGTCGACCCGTGGGCGGTCGTGGTCCGGCACCGACGCTGGTACCTGCTGTGCCACTCGCACCGCGCCGACGCGGTCCGCACCTACCGGATCGACCGGGTCCGGGCCGTACGGCAGCTGCCGCACGGCTTCACCCCGCCCGACGACCTGGATCCGGTCGCCGCCCTCGAAGCGCATCTCGGCGTGGGCTGGCAGTACCCCACCCGGGTCGTGTTCCACGCGCCGCAGGAACGGGTCGCCCCGTGGATCCGGCCGCCGATGGGCCGCCTCACTCCGGACGGCGACCGGTGCGTCCTGGTCGGCAGCACCCGCAACCCCGCCATGTACGCCCAGGAATGGCTGGCCATCATCCCGTTCGACTTCACCGTGGAGCAAGGCCCCGAACTGCGGGCGGCCGTCGCCACGGTCGCGGCCCGCTTCAGCGCGGCACTCCAGCCCCCGCCGCCCCGGACCTGATCAGGGGATGATCACCTCGCCGCCCCGCACACCGCCCCGGGCCAGTCGCTCGTGGGCGGCCGCCGCGTCGCCGAACGGGTACACGGGCGTCAACCGGTCGGTGGATACGCGGATCGACCGACCTCGGTGCCGGCTGGCCGACCCGGCAACCCCCGGCGGCGGCCACGCTGGTCCCCATGGACATCATCGAGGTGGCGAGACTCCACAAGCGGTACGGGGACACCGTCGCTGTCGACGACGTGTCGTTCACCGTCGAGGCGGGCGAGATCTTCGGAATCCTCGGCCCGAACGGCGCAGGCAAGACGACCACCGTCGAATGCGTCAGCGGTCTGCGTACCCCCGATCGTGGCCAGGTCACGGTGCTCGGCCTCGATCCGCGACGCGACCGGCGTGAGTTGCGGCAAAAGGTCGGGGTGCAGTTGCAGGAGCACCGGCTGCCGGACCGGCAGACGGTGGCCGAGGCGATGGATCTGTACCGGTCGTTCTACCGCGAGCCGGCCGACGGGCGGCGGCTGCTGGACATGCTCGGGCTCGCCGGCAAGCGCGACACCCCGTACCGGAAGCTCTCCGGCGGTCAGCAGCAGCGGCTGTCGGTCGCGCTCGCCCTGGCCGGTCGACCCACCGTCGCCGTGCTCGACGAGCTGACCACCGGGCTCGACCCGCAGGCCCGGCGGGACACCTGGGACCTGATCGAGCAGGTACGCGACTCCGGCGTGACGATCGTCCTCGTCACCCACTTCATGGACGAAGCGGAGCGGCTCTGCGACCGGCTC
Organism: Solwaraspora sp. WMMB762; assembly: GCF_049179115.1. Taxonomy (NCBI): domain Bacteria; kingdom Bacillati; phylum Actinomycetota; class Actinomycetes; order Micromonosporales; family Micromonosporaceae; genus Solwaraspora; species Solwaraspora sp. WMMB762. The sequence continues at coordinate 3,326,994 of NZ_JBMHMD010000001.1, read as the reverse complement.
GCGCTGATCGACGCCGGGCGCGTCGTTGCGCTCGACACCCCCGCCGGCCTGGTCGCGTCCGTTGCGGCCGAGCAGCGGGTACGGTTCCGCCCGTCGGCGGCGCTGGACGAGCGGCTGCTGACCGACCTGCCCGAGGTGACCAGCGTCCAACGCCAGGGGCGGCAGGTGGTGGTGGCCGGCACCGGGAACCTGCTGCAGGCGGTCACCTCGGTCCTGGCCGAGCAGCAGATCGCCGCCGGGGACCTGCGGGTCGAGCAGGCCAGCCTGGACGACGCCTTCGTCGCCCTCACCCGGAGGAAGTCGGTCTGATGTCCGCCTTGTGCACCCTCACCGTCGCCGAGGCGAAGCTGTTCCTGCGGGAGCCGATGGCCGTCGTCTTCGGCGTGCTGTTCCCGACCGCGATCCTGCTCGGGCTCGGTGCCGCACCGGCGCTGCGGGAACCGTCGCCGGAGTTCGGCGGGGCGCGGTTCATCGAGCTCTGGGCACCGAGTGCACTCGTGCTCGGCCTCGGCATCGTCGGACTGCAGCACCTCCCAGGGGTGGTCGCCGGCTACCGGGAGCGGGGCATCCTGCGGCGGATGTCCACCACCCCGGTCCACCCCGGTACGGTTCTGGTGGCGCAGCTCGTCGTCGCCCTGGCGGCGGCGGTCGTGGCGGCCGTACTGCTGATCGTCTCGGCCTGGTTGGTCCTCGACGTGCCGCTGCCGCGACACCCGGTCAGGTTCGCCGTCGCGTTCCTGCTCGGCTTCGGCGCGCTCCTGGCGATCGGCATGCTGATCGCCGCGGTCGCGCCCACATCCCGGGTCGCCACCGGCCTGGCGATGGTCGGGTACCTGGTGACCATGTTCGCTGGCGGTGTCTTCCTGCCGCGTTTCCTGCTGCCGGGCTTTCTGATGCGCCTCGGCGAATACACCCCGCCCGGGGCACAGTCGCTGCTGTCCGCCTGGTCCGGTGACACGGTGGCGGCCGCCGGGCCGGCAGGCTCCGCGTACCTGCTGCAACTGGGGACAATGGCGCTGATCGCGGTCGCGGCCGGCGGGGCGGCGGCGAAGTCGTTCCGCTGGGAGTGAGCCGAAGGTTTTCTGGGGCAACGAGCCGAAGGTGTGAGCGCCGATGAGCGGTGACGCCGGGCCCGACGGGGACCGCTGGTACGACACGTTGCTCGTCTGGACGCCCTGGCTGCTGCTGCCCGCCTCGACGGTGATCGCCCTGACCCAGCCCGGCCGGACCTGGCGCGACCATGCGATCACCCTGGGCCTGGTCGGGGCGACGGCCGGATGGGTGTACCTGGGACACACCCGGGTGCCGCCGGCCCGCCGCAGGCGGACCCTGCCGATGCTGAGCTACTTCGCCGGGCTGCTCACGCTCAGCGTCGCGCTGATGACCCGGGACGTGATCTTCCTCCTCTTTGCCATCACCGGGTTCTTCCACGCGTACCACCTGCGACCGTGGCCGCTGGGGGCGGCCGGCGTGTTCGGCACATCGATCGTCATCAACACCATGGCGTCCGGTGTGCCGGGCACGACGGTGCCGTCGCTCGGCACGTACCTGGGGGTGATCGTCGTGCAGACCGTGGCGATCAGCGCCGGCATCGTGCTGGCCGAGCGGACCACCGCCCAGCACGAGCAGCGCCGGCAACTGGTCGCCCGGCTGGAGGCGGCGCTGGAGGAGAACGCCGGGCTGCACGCCCAACTGCTCGCTCAGGCCCGCGAGGCCGGCGTGCGCGACGAGCGGCAGCGGATGGCGGGGGAAATCCACGACTCGTTGGCGCAGGGGCTGACCGGCATCATCACCCAGGTGCAGGCGGCGCAACGGGTCTGGCACTCGCCGACCCGGGCGCGTGAGCATGTGGACCGGGCGTTGACGTTGGCCCGGGACGGGCTGGACGAGGCCCGGCGATCGGTGCAGGCGCTGCAGCCGCGGCAGCTGGAGGCCGCCCACCTGCCGGCGGCGCTGGGCGAGCTGGTCGGGTGCTGGGCGGACGACACCGGCCTGGCCGTGCGGTTCGACGTCACCGGCGAGCAGGTCGCGCTGAGCCCGGCGATCGACGTCACGCTGTTGCGGGTCGCCCAGGAGACGCTGCACAACGTGCAGCGACACGCCGACGCGTCCCGGGTGGGGGTTACCCTCTCCTACCTGACCGATGTGGTCCTGCTCGACGTCCGCGACGACGGGCAGGGCATGAACGGTGGCGCGGACCAGGGGTTCGGCCTGCGGAGCATGATGCAGCGGGTCCGTGGCGTGGGAGGCGTGATGGAGATCGAGAGCGCTCCGGGTGAAGGTACGGCGATCAGCGTACGGGTGCCGGCGATCCCCACGGGGGCGGCGTGATCCGCATCCTGATCGCCGACGACCACCCGATCGTCCGCAACGGACTCCGGGGGGCCTTCGCGGATCTGCCCGACATCGAGGTGGTCGGCGAGGCCGCCGACGGCAGGGATGCGGTGACCGAGGCCGTACGGCTGCGGGTCGACGTGGTGCTGATGGACCTGCGGATGCCGCAGATGTCCGGGGTCGAGGCGATCGCCGCCCTCGCCGGGGCCGCGCCCTCGGTACGCGTTCTGGTGCTCACCACGTTCGACAGCGAGACCGACGTGCTGCCTGCGGTCGAGGCGGGTGCCACCGGCTACCTGCTCAAGGACACTCCGCCCGAGGACCTGATCCGGGCCGTCCGGGCCGCCCACCGTGGCGAGTCGGTCCTCGCGCCGTCCGCCGCAGGCCGGCTGATGGGCCGGGTACGCCGGCCGACCGGGTTGGCGCTGAGCAGCCGGGAGCGGGAAGTTCTCCAACTGGTCGCCGACGGTGCCGCCAACCGGGAGGCGGCGAGACTGCTGTTCATCAGCGAGGCGAGCATCAAGACCCATCTGCAGCACATCTACGACAAACTCGGCGTACGGGACCGAGCCGCCGCTGTCGCCGAAGGGTACCGGCGCGGCCTGCTCCGCTAGCCGCCAGGCGGCCGGGCTGCGTCCGTAGCGGATCGGCGCAGCCCGTCCAGCCGGTCCGCCCAGCGGTGCGAGGTCAGGAGAAGGTCCGCCGGGCCCAGGTGTGCAGGTCGGTGGTGGGCAGGCCGAGCGCCTGGGCGATCTCCGGGCGGGCGGGGGAGCCGTTCTCGTTGATCTGCTCGGCGGCGTTGACCGCGAACGGCGGCAGGCCGCGTTCCACCGCTTCCTGCGGGGTGAGGACCGGAGCCGTGATGGTCCGACCGGTGACCTCGCTGAGGATCGCGGCGACCTCGGTCATCGTACGCAGGTCGCTGGCGAGTTCCACGTCCAGACCGTCGAGGGTGCCCGACGTGGTGAAGGCGGTGGCCGCGGCGTGGCCGATGTCGTCGACCGCGACCCAGGCGATGCGGGTGTCCTTCGCGAAGGCGGTGACGATGGTGCCGCTGGACCAGTCACCGAACAGGTAGGACCAGCCGATCAGGTTCTCCATGAAGGTCGCGGGCTTGAGGATGGTCCAACGGGCGAAGCCGCCGGTGCGCACGAGTTCGTCGACGGCCGCCTTGCTCTCCCAGTAGTGCCGTTCCCAGCGTCCCTCGGCCCAGCCGGGCTGGTTGCGGTGGAAGTCGCCGGCGCCGGCGACGCTGCTGTGGACGAACTGTGCCACGCCCGCCTTGCGGGCGGCCTCGACGACGTTGCGGCCCCGGCGGAGCTCAGCGTCGCCCTGCAGATCGGTGACGTCGGGGTACGGGATGGAGAAGACGCCGTCGGCTCCGGTGGTGGCGGCGAGCAGCGAGGCGGGGTCGTCCAGGTCGCCCCGGACCAGCTCGGCTCCCCGGTCCCGCAGGGCCCGCGCGGCGTCGGAACTGGTGTCGCGGACCAGGGCGCGCACCGCGACACCTCGGTCGAGCAGGGCCCGGGCGGTGGCCCCGCCCTGCTTGCCGGTCGCGCCGATGACAAGGACGGTCATGCTTCCTCCTGGATAAGTGGGGTGGTGCCCCGTTTCCTGTCGGCTACGATATGGGGGGACACCCCACTTCTCCAAATGGCAGACGATGAGAGCTGACGCACAACGCAACCGCGCCCTGATCGTCGCGGCGGCCAGCGAAGCGGTCGCCCGCGACGGCGCGTACGCCTCCCTGGAGGAGATCGCCCGCGTCGCCGGCGTGGGCTCGGCGACCCTGCACCGGCACTTCCCGTCCCGATGGGCGTTGCTGCAGGCGGTCTTCCACGACCGGGTCGAAACGCTGTGTGACCGTGCCGCAGAGTTGACGGCCGGGCCGGACGCCGGTCAGGCGCTGACGACCTGGCTGTGCGAGCTGGCGGCGTACAACGCGACCACCCGTGGCCTGGTCGCCTCGCTGCTGCAGGAGCCACCGGAGGACGAGTCCTGCTGCGCGATGCTCGTGGCGGCCGGCGAACCGCTGCGCCGCCGCGCCGTCGACGAGGGCGCGGTACGGCCGGACGTCGCCATGGCCGACCTGGTGACCCTCGTCAACGCGATCGCGCTGGCCACGGAGTCGGCCACCGCCACCGAGGCGCAACGGCTGATGCGTCTCGCCCTGGAGGGAATCAGCCCGACCCGGCGGTGAACCCGTCGACCCGGCCGTGGCTACCGCCGATCTGCTCCCGTAGCGCGTCCCGGACCTGCATCAGGGCGAAGCCGAGCAGGTTGAGGCCGCGCCACCGGGCGGGGTCGGTGGCGGCCGGGTCATCGCGGGTCCGGCCGATGCCCCAGATCCGGTCCATCGGGCTGGCCTCGACCAGCACGCGTTGCCCGGTGGCGAGCAGGTACCCGCGCAGGTCGGGGTGCTGGCTGAACTTGGCCAGGTTCCCGGCGACCACGATCGGGACGCGATGGGCGTTCCACGTCCGCTGGTCGAATCCGGCGACCCGGCCGCCGAGAACCTTGGCGGCGCGGGGATGGGGTGCGACGAGGATCCGGTTGGCGACCACTGGCTGAGGCAACCCGCGCCGACGCTGCCGTCCGCCTCCGGCTGATGGCCCCAGAAGAACAGGAACTTCACCGGGTGGCCGGCGGTCACCAGCTCGGCGACGTCTCGTACCTGTGCCAGCATGGCCGCCAGTGTGCCGCCGAGGTCTCCCCGACGCCATCGATTTGACCGCCGTACGGCCAGCGACGGCAGCGGTCACCTGTCTCCTCCTGCTCAGTCGAGGCAGAACTCGTTGCCCTCGACGTCCTGCATGACCAGGCACGACTCGTTGACGCCGTCGGCGCGCAGCAGTCGTACGCGTACCGCGCCGAGCGCGACCAGCCGGGCGCATTCGGCCTCGAGCGCGGCCACCCGCTCGTCACCCACGAGACCGGTGCCGACCCGTACGTCGAGGTGCAGCCGGTTCTTGACGGTCTTGCCTTCGGGCACGCGCTGGAAGAACAGTCGCGGCCCCACCCCCGTGGGGTCGACGCAGGCGAACGCCGAACCTTGACGATCGGGCGGCAGCGCGCGGTCGAAGTCGCCCCAACTGGCGAACCCCTCCGGGGGCGGCGGTACGACGTACCCCAGCACCTCGCACCAGAAGCGGGCGACACGCTCAGGTTGTGCGCAGTCGAAGGTGACCTGGAACTGCTTGACCGACGCCATCACCTCACTATAGAGCCGGTCCGGCATCATGATCCGGAACCAGAGGGCAGTACGGGAGGCATCATGCAGATAGTCAGCCGGGAGCCGGTCGTCGTGGTCGGACTACCGGTCGTCGCGCCGTTCCAGGACCTGAGCACGCTGGTCCCCGCCGCGTGGCGGCAACTGTTCGACCGGTGCGCGGACCTGCCGCCGTCCGCCGGCGGCACCTTCGCCGAGGCGAGCTACCACCTCGGTGAGGGGCGGTACCACGAGGTCGTCGGGGTGGCGGTGCCACCGCAGACGCCGATCTCCGGTCAGTGGGCAGCCGCCCATGTGCCGGCTGGCGACTGGGCGTACTGCCGGCACAGCGGGCCGGTGGAGCAGATCGGGGAGACCTTCGGCGCCATCGAACAGTGGTTGCGTGAGCAGGGACGAACGGTCGGCGACATGAAGCTCGACCTCGGCTACCGCGCCGACGCCCAGCCGCAGGTGCACGACCTCTACGTGCACGTCCCCGGCTCCGACCCGGCGTAGCCCGGACGAAGTCCGGTGCTGCCAGAAGTACGGGTAGCCCCGTCGTCGTATTCAGCTACCGGCAGTGAGCGCCGACTGGAAATGGGCTGCGGTGGCCTCGTCGAACGCGACGAGTCGGATCCGTTCCACGGCTGTCGGGGTGGCGGTGACGGTCTGAACGGCGATCCGGGCGGCCCGGTCGGCGGGGAAGCCGTAGACGCCGGTGGCGATCGCGGGGAAGGCGACAGTCCGGGCGCCGAGTTCGTCGGCGACCTGCAGGCTGCGCCGGTAGCAGGAGGCGAGGATCTCAGCTTCGCCGTGGCCGCCGCCTTCCCAGATCGGCCCGACGGTGTGGATGACGTGCCGTACCGGCGGGTCCAGGTCGCCGGGAACTCGCCGGTCCGCTCCCGGCCACGGCTGATCGACAAGCCAGATCGGCGGACGGGTGCGGTGGCTGGCGTACCGCTCGACGCCGTGCCGGCCAGCGGCGAGACGCTAGGTTCACCAGGTGATTCTCCGGGAAGCCGTACGTGCCGACCTGCCGGCGATCGTGGCGCTGCTCGCCGACGACGTGCTGGGCAAGGCGCGGGACCTCGCCGCCGTCGACGACGCGTACGAACAGGCGTTCGCCGAGATTGACGCCGACCCGCGCAACCACCTGATCGTCGCGGCCGACGAAGACGACGGATCCGTCGTCGCGTGCCTTCAGATCACCTACATCCCCGGGTTGGGCCGGCACGGGGCAGAACGGGCCCTCGTCGAAGCCGTCCGGGTCCGCTCCGACCGCCGTGGCGAGGGTCTCGGCGGGAGTCTGATGAGGTGGGTGATCGAGCGGGCGCGGGAGCGGGGCTGCGGGTTGGTCCAACTCACCACCGACAAGGCACGGACCGACGCACACCGCTTCTACCGGCGGCTCGGCTTCGTCGCCAGCCACGAAGGCATGAAGCTGCCGCTGCGGTGACCCGCCGGGTGGGAACCCAGACGGTGGTGGCGGACAGACAATGAGCATGACGACGGACCTACGCGCCCGGGCGCGGGCCGGTGACGCCGCCGCCTTCGGCGAGCTGTTCGACCGGTACGCGAAGACGGTGTACAACCACGCGTTCCGGTTGACGGCCGACTGGTCGAGCGCCGAGGACGTGATGTCGACGACGTTCCTGCAGGCCTGGCGGCTGCGGGGGCGCATCGACGCCGACGGTGGCTCGCTGCGGGCCTGGCTGCTCGGCATCGCCACCAACGTGGCCCGCAACGCCCAGCGGGGCAACCGACGCTACCGGGCGGCGGTTGCCACGTTCGCCGCTGCGGAAGCCGCCGGTGGCGGCAGCGTCGCCGACCACGCCGACGACGTCGGCCGCCGCCTCGACGACGACCGCCGACTCGGCCATGTGCTGACCGCGCTCGCATCGCTGCGCCGCCCGGAACGCGAGGTGGTCACCCTCTGCCTGTGGGAGGGGGTGGACTACGCCTCGGCCGCTGCCGCGCTCGGCGTACCGGTCGGCACCGTCCGGTCCCGGCTGTCGCGTGCCCGCCGCAAACTCCGCGACCTGCTCGGCGTACCACCTCAGCTGGGCACCGGGCCGGTGGAACCCGCGCCGCTGCCCGGACAGGTAAGAGGTGACCGCAATCCTGCGGCACGGACCGTCACGGAGGGAATCCGATGAGGACCAACGGAATCCGCCCCGGGGAGACCGGCCGGCAGCCCGACGCGCCGCTTGGGCCACCGGCAGCCCGGGACCTGCCGGCCGGACGTCACCTCTTCCACCGGGAGCGACTGATGACCATGATCGAGCAGGAGCGCCGAGGCATCCCGACACCGGGTGCTGCGGCCGGGCCGGACCGCCGGTGGCGGCTGCCCCGGTTGTCCGTCGCGGTGCCGACCGTCGCGACCGCACTGGCCGGCCTGATCGTCGTCGGCCTGGCGCTGAACCCCGGCGGCGATCCGGCCGGCGATCCGGCCGGCTCGACCGCCGGCCCCGATCAGATGGCCGAAGGGCCGGCCCAGTTCGCCGACCCCGCCGCCGGCACCGCCGAGGGCGCGACCGCGCTGCTCGACGAGATCGCGCTGGTCGCCGCCACCCGGGACACCGGTCCGGTTCGGCCGGACCAGTTCATCTACGTCGAAAGCCAGGTGGCCAACACGTACGAAGCGCACAACGCGGACACCGGCGAAACCCGACTGGTACGCCAGGGACTGCACCAGCGCCAGGTGTGGCTGTCGCCGGACGGCCATCGTGGCTGGCTGATCGACGAGCTGAACGAGCCGGCCGGCATCACCCTCGACAGCGACGTCAGGCACTTCGGCGCGTACGACCGGCTGACAACGTTGCCGACCGATCCGGACGCGCTGCTGGAGTGGATCTACGCCGAGACCCGGGGGCAGGGCAACCACCCGGACCACCAGGCGTTCACCACCATCGGTGACCTGATCGGCGAGCAGTACCCGCCGGCCGAGCTGAGCGCCGCCCTCTACCGGGCGGCGGCGAAGATCCCGGGCGTACTGCTGGTCGACGACGCGACCGACGCGACCGGCCGCAGCGGCGTCGCGGTGGCCCGGGTCGAGGAAGGCACCGGCGTACGCCACGAATGGATCTTCGACCGGGAGGACTACACCTTCCTCGGTTCGCGGTCGGTGTACACCACGGCGGTGCCGGACAGCATCATCCCGGCCGGCACGGTGACGTTCAGCCAGGCGGTGGTGCGGCGGGCCGTTGTCGACGAGTTGAAGCAGTTGCCGTAGCGGAGAAGTCAGTCTGACCGGGTGGCGGGCCCTGCCGTCGGGATCCGGCGGCCCGCCACTGCGCCGGGGTGACCGCGTGTTCGGCCCGGAACCGCTTGATGAAGTAGCTGACGTCCGGGTATCCGACCCGGTGGCTGATCGCGGCCACCGTCAGCGAGGTCTCGGTGAGCAGCACGCGGGCCTGCTGCATGCGCCGCTGGGCGATCCACTGCTGGACGGTACGGCCGGTCCGGCGGCGTACCACGGTGGTGAGGTGACCGGCGGTGAGTGAGAGGGCAGCGGCGACGTCGGCCAGCGAGATCGGCTCGTGGTAGCGCTGCTCGATGAAGTCGAAGACGGCCGCGAGCAGCGGCTCGTCCGAGGCACGCAGCTGGTCGGCGACGCTGGTCGACAGCCGGGCCGCGGCCACCAGCAGCAGGGTCAGGTGGGCGAGCGCGGCGTCCTGATGGCCGTCGCGTCGAGCCCGCAGCTCGTCGTCGAGCGCGGCGAAGCGCCCGGACCAGGCGGCCCGGTCCGGTGGTGGGACGTTGAGCCGCTGCGCCCGGTCGGTGCCCCGGGCAAACGGGAAGAGCAGCGGGTGGGTCCGCCAGGAGGCGTACGCCCCGGTGGTCCCGGGGCGGACCGCGTCGGCGGGGAACCACACCACCCAGCCGTCGATGGCGAGCTGCTCGGGCCGCTCGCCGAACGAGACGACCTGGCCCGGGGCGACGACGAGTAGGTCCCCGTCGGTCAGCGGCCAGGTCCGATCGTCGATGCACACCGTCGCGTCGGCCCGCTCGGCGTAGCAGAGTGCGACGAAATCGTGGGTGTGCGCGTCGGCGGGGATCGCGGCGATGGCCGGCATGCGCTCCTGGACCCGGGCCACCGCTACCGGGGCGACGCCGGGCACCCGGGGGAAGCCGACCATCGGTACGCCCCGCCCCGCGGCACCGACCACGCGGCGAGCCGGCACCAAACTTTGTCGCATCGTTTCCACAACCTCACCGATGCCACGCTGCGATCAGCAACCGATGCTGGAAGCATGACCGAATCTCGTCTGATACCGGAGGGTGACATGACCGGACAGGGCAGCGCCAGTCGTCCCCACCAGCACTACCTGCCCGCGATGGGGCGGCAGTGGTTGCTGCCGCTGTACGACCCGTTCAGCCGGCTCGTCGGCGCGGGGCGGGTGCACCAGCAGTTGCTCGACCGGGCCGAGATCCGGCCCGGCCAGCGTGTGTTGGAGATCGGCTGTGGCACCGGCAACTTGCTGCGGGCGCTGCTGCGCCGGCAGCCGGACGTCGACGCTGTCGGCATCGACCCGGACCAGGGTGCGCTGCGGCTGGCCCGGCGCAAGGCCGCCCGCGCCAAGCTGCCGATCCGCTACGAGGTCGCCTTCGCTGGCGACCTGCCGCTGCCCGACGCCAGCGTCGACCGGGTGTTGTCCGCGTTCATGCTGCACCACCTGGCCGATGAGGAACGGGGCCGCACGCTGCGGGAGGTCCGCCGGGTGCTGCGCCCCGGTGGCCAGTTCCACGTCGTCGACATCGACGGTACGGCCCCGGGCCACGGGTCCGGACGTCTGCACAGCGACCCCCGGGTGGTGGCCAGCCGGCCCGAGCGGGTGCTGGCCGCGCTCGCCGAGGCCGGCCTGATCGGCGGTACGGAGAACGGCCGCAGCCGTGGTCGACTCGGTCGACTGGCCAGCTTCGTCTTCTACCGCGCCACCGGCCCTGCAGAGCACGGCAAATAAGGTCGGCGACGCGGTAGCACCCTGCCCTGGCGCCAAGTGGGTCGCGCCGGCACAGTCGGCGGGTGGGCCCCGTCGGGTGAGACGTGTGGTGTTCGTCTGCCGGACAACTCGGTGCAGCGTGCTGGAAAGACTTATATCGATCTAATGATTGGCATGAGTGGATCACACCCCCACCACTGCCATCACACACCAGACGACCACCAGACGGGCCAGCTGCCGTACGGCCAGATCGACCCCGCCTCGCACCCGGCCGGCGGCCTCGGACGCAGATCAATGCTGGCCGCCGCCGGCGGCATGCTGATGCTCGCCGCCGTCCCCGGCACCGCGCGGGCCGCCACCGCGATGACGGCCGGTGCGACGTCGGCCGGTGCGTCGGCCGTGGCCGCGCCCGGCGCGTCCCGGGCGTCGCGGATCAGCCAGGGGACCACCCTGGTCCACGCCGACCTGCACAACCACACCGTCATGTCCGACGGGGACGGCAGCGCCGACGACGCGTTCGCCTCGATGCGCGAGGCCGGGCTCGACGTCGCCGCGCTCACCGACCACGCGACGATGTTCGCCATCAGCGGGCTCAGCCAGTCCGAGTGGCGGGCCACCGGAGACCTCGCCGACGCGGCCGACGACCCCGGCCAGTTCACCGCGATCCGCGGCTTCGAGTGGTCGCACCCGTTGCAGGGCCACATCAACGTGTGGAACACCTCGGACTTCGCCGACCTGCTGCGGGCCGGCAGCCCCGGCAGCCTCTACCGGTGGCTGGTCGGGCGGCCGGGTGGCCTGGCCAGCTTCAACCACCCGGGCCGGGAGATCGGCCGGTTCGACAACTTCTCGTACGACGCCTCGGCCCGCCCGCAGCTCGTCGGCCTGGAGATGTTCAACCGCACCGACGACTACCTGTTCGAAGGCTGGTCGTCCCGGACGGCCTCGCCGCTGGTGGCCTGCCTCAACGCCGGCTGGCGGCCCGGTCTGACCGGGGTCACCGACGAGCACGGCACCAGCTGGGGCTTCCACGAGGGCAAGGGCCGTAGTGGTCTGTGGGTCGCCGAGAACACCCGTGCGGCGGTGTTCGAGGCGATGGCGGCCCGCCGCTGCTTCGCCACCCGCGTCTCCGGCCTGCGGCTGGACGCGACCGCCAACGGCGTACGGATGGGTGGGGTCATCGGATTGACCTCAGGTGACGTCCGGTTCCAGGTGGACCTGGACCGGGGTGAGGTCTGGGACGGCAAGCCGCTGCGCATCCAGGTGCTGCGCCCCGGGACCTCGGTGCCGACCGTCGTCGACGTCGTCGACACCGTCGCCGGGTCGGTCGCCGACTTCACCGTGCCGCTCGACGTCGCCGACGGCGACTGGGTGGTGCTGCGGGTCTCCGACCCGGAGCTGGCCAATCCGACACCCGGCCCGGCCGGCCACCCGTGCAACGACTTCGGGGTGGCGTACAGCAGTCCGTGGTGGCTGCAACCGTGAACGGCGGCTGCGGAGGCGTCTCGACACAGCCAGGTCGGATCGGGGGATGGACCCTATGTAGCGAAACGAGTATGGTCCATCCATGACCGAACGTGTCCGGGTCACCACCAGCGTGGCCCAGGTGTTGGCGGTGCTGCTCGATGACCCGCAGACTGGCCGGTACGGCCTGGAACTCATGCAGGCCACCGGTCAGCCCAGCGGCACCTTGTATCCGATCCTGGCCCGGCTGCAGGAAGCAGGCTGGCTACGGGCCGACTGGGAGGACATCGACCCCAGCACAGAAGGACGGCCTGCCCGGCGCTACCACCGTCTGACACCGGAGGGGGCGGTGGCGGCCCGCGCCGAGCTCGCGGCCCTGCGGGCGAAACTGCGCCCGCGCGGCGCTGGTGGCACTCGGGCCGCCGACGCCGCGACCTTCACGTCGGCGCCGGGGTGGTGAACGGCGTGTCCCAGCGGATCGCCGATTGGCTGCTGGCCGTGGCGGCACGGCGTTGGCCGGCACACCTGCGCGAGGAGATGAGCCGGGAGTGGGCCGGCGAGCTACACGCACTCGGCCATGAGGAAAGCGTTGTCGCTGCGCTACGGAAGTGGCGGCAGCTTCGCTTCGCGGCCAGTCTCGCGCTCGCCCGCCCACCAGGTGCCGACCCGGCGCCGCTGCCCTGGCTGCGCGGACCGTCGCAGGTACGGGCACACGCGGGATGGTTGTTCCTCGCGCCCCTGTTCAGCCTGGTGCTGGCAATGGCGGCGACGGTCTCCCTGGGGCCGTTGACCGGTTGGCTGCGGTACACGCCTGCCACGGCGATCTCCCTGTTGGCCCTGAACTACGTGGTTCATGTGGCCCTCGCGGCAACGGTCGGCACGCTGCTGGCCCGGCGGCTGCTCCGGCGGCGTGCCGGCCGGGCGCTCGGCGTGGCGGGCTGCGGGTGGGCGACGCTACCGGTGATCGCCGGCCTGCTCGCCGTCGATGTGCTCGCGCGTGCCGTGAACCAGGTCTGGGACGGCGCCTTGTTCGCCGTCGTCGCAGCCCTGTGCCTGTCGGTGCTGCTCCCGCCGGTGGCGGCGGGTGTCGCCGCGCTGTCCCGCCGGGCGCGTCGGGTGTCGGCCACCATCCTGGCCGGGCTCGCCGCTCCTGCCCTGACGCTGGCTACCGCCTACGCCATGGTGCTGCTGGCACCTCAGACACCGGCCGTGGCGGCAGGGCGGCCCTGGTGGTGGCTGGCATACCTCGGCCGAGGGCCCTTACTGTTGTTTTCCTACCACGACCAGGGCGACTCGCTGCCGATCGAGACCGTTCTGCAGGTCCTGCCCGGGCTCGTGTTCATCGCGGTGGTGCTCGCGCTGGCCCACACGGTACGGCTGGCCAGACCGCTCCGCTCTGCCGCGTCCGCAGTGCCGAGCACGTCCGCAGTGCCGACCGCGTCCGCAGCGCCGTCCGCGACTGTGACTCCAGCGATTACCCCGCTGTCCGCGATCGAGCCCGACCAGATCGCAGCCGGCCAGGCCCCGGCCGTCACGGGTGGCCCGTGGTGGCACCGCGTCGCGTTGGCAGGCGCGATCTACTCGGTCCTGGCCTGGGCGGTGACGCTGACCTACCTGACTCCCAACATCGGGGTGCAGAACTCCTGGCCCAGCCGGATAATGCCGGACGGCTCGCTGCTGCCCCCGCAGCCCGCCGGCTGGCCCGGGTGGTCGGGTGAGGAGGAGCGGGTGTGGATGCATGAGCTTCAGCTCTCCGGCATCGTCTGTGCCGCCCTGTGCATGCTCCTCGCCGCCGCCTACCGTGGCCGACCCCTGCTGCCGACGTTGGCCGGTTCGGCCGTACTGCTGGGGGTGAACATGGCGGTGGTGCGCGGCGGCTGGACGACGCCCCGGTTGCTGCCCTGGCTCGCCGCGGGCGGGATCATCCTCGGCATCGCCGTCTGGACGGCCTCGACCAACCCGGCCGTGACCCGGCGGCCACCCCGGCGACCACGCCGGCTCGTCATCACCATCACCGTGCTGGCCGCGTTCCTCGTCCCGGGCGGCTTCCTCGCCCGGTTGTACCTGGGGGACAGGCAGGCGCCGCCCGTCCTGCTGCTGGTCGCAGTCGGCCTGCCGACCGTACTCGCCATTGTCGCCGCCATGGGTGTCCTGGCCACGTCCAGTCGCCAGTTGAGCGGGCCGTACTGGCGGCTACCCGCCACCTTCGCACTGCTGACCGCCATCGGTGGTGTCCTCTACTACCAGTACTCTCCCGAGCCCACCCTCTCTGGAGAATGGCTGATGGTCGACTACCTGTCCGTCACGGCGGCACCGGGACTGGCGGTCCCCGTAGCGGCCTGGACGATCGTCGCGATCCGCGGCCGAACTGCCTCCCTGCGACGCCTCGGGCAACGGATGCTCCTCGCCCTGCCGCTGTTCATCGTCGGGATCCTCGCCACGCCCGGCACCGTGACCGTCGGCGTGGTCCTGTCCCTGCTCGTGCTCTTCCCGATGGAGTACGGGCGAGCCTACGACGGTGTGCCGTACCTACCGGGCGCGATCGTCGTCGGTCTGCTGCTCGGATTCATCACCGCAACCCGCCTCGACCGACCTGGACCATCCCCGTCACCAGCCACCCATGACAACCCCGCACCTGTTCAGCTTCCGTCCGGCTGAGCCGCCGACCGGTCCTGACGTCACCACGAGCGGCGGCCGTAACGAAGGGGATCGTCAGGCACGCCCCGGCCGCTCGACACAGCGCCACCTCATCGGGTCGGGGTACCGGTTCGGGTTTGATGCCACAGGTGCATCTTGATGCACCTGTGGCATCAAACCTGCGAAGACACCTTGGGTTCCCGAGCCGCGTGCACGGCGCGTCGCCACTCAGGGCTTGTGCACCGCTGCCACTTCGGTGACAAACACCGATCACGCGGCCGGCCCGAACACCGGCTCACCAAGGCGGGGCGTCGCCGTCCACCACGGTGATCACGACGTTGCCGACCTTGTGCCCGCTGTCGACGTACCGGTGGGCCTCGATGATCTCGGCCAACGGGTAGCTGCGGTCGATGACAACCCGGAGCCGGCCGTCGCCGAGCAGGTCCCGCAGCGCGGCCAGGGCGGCGTGCTTGCGTACCGACATCCCGGTCCGGACCCGCCGGCCGCCGCCGACGGCCGTGCCGGCCGCCAGCAGGTTGTTCGTCATCAGCCCGGTCGTCGGCAGGTAGCAGCCGCGCCGGGCGAGCACCGGCCGGCACCGGGCGAACGAGCTGCGACCGACCGTGTCGAAGACCACGTCGTAGCGTTCGCCGCTGGCGGTGAAATCCTCGGCGGTGTAGTCGAAGACCCGGTGTGCGCCGAGCGAGCCGACCAGTTCGGCGTTGCGGCCGCTGCACACGCCGTGCACCTCGGCACCGAGGTGCTTCGCGAGCTGGACGGCGTACGTGCCGATGCTGCCTGAGGCGCCGACGACCAGCACCTTCTGGCCGGGTCGCAGGCCGGCCAGGTCATGCAGGAAATGCCAGGCGGTGGTGAACCCGTCGACGGTCGCGGCAGCCTGCGGGTACGTCACGTTGGCCGGCATCGTTGTCATCGACGCCCGCTCCGACAGGCACTTGTACTCGGCGTTCGCCCCGACGCCGAAGCCGGTGAAGCCGAGGACCCGGTCGCCGACCCGGAACCGGCTGGCCGCCGGCCCGGTCGCGGTGACCTCGCCGGCGAACTCCAGCCCGAGCACCCGGATCCCCTTGCGGGGGCGCCGCAGACCGATGATCGCCCGGCCCCACCGGGGCTCACCCTGGCGCATCCCGCACTCGGCGGAGGTCACCGTGGTGGCGTGCACCCGGACCAGCACCTGGTCGCCACGGGGTACGGGTGTCGGCAGATCGACCTGGGTGAGCACGTCGGGCGGGCCGTACGCGTCGAACATCACCGCTCGCATGCCGGCGATGATGCTGCAGACGCGCTGTGAGCATGCTGAGGACGGACGGGGCTGCCCCGTCGCCGCAGCGACCGCACCATCGGGGGCAGGTGTCGCCGGCCGCGTTCCGGGGTAGCTGCAAGCCGACCGCGCCGACCGGCCGGAGGGAGGTACGGATGCCGATCGACGACTGGTTCCTCACCCGGGGAGCAGCGCGGCAACCCGGCCTCTGGGTTGCCGGCGTGGTCCGGGAGCAACCAGGTACGCGTACACGTGCACGGGGCCGCGTACTTCGACCGGCTGGTCGAGGTCGTCGCCGCGATGGGCGACGGCGACCAACTGTTCTTCACCGACTGGCGGGGCGACCCCGACCAGCGGCTCCGCCCGGACGGACCGACCGTCGCCGAACTGCTGTCCGCTGCGGTGGGCCGGGGCGTGGCGGTCCGTGGCCTGGTCTGGCGCTCCCACCTCGACGTGCTGATCTACAGCGCGGAGCAGAACCGCAACCTGGCCGAGGAGATCAACGACGACGGTGGCCAGGTGCTGCTCGACCAGCGGGTACGCCGGTTCGGCTCGCACCACCAGAAGCTGGTGGTGGCCCGCCACCCCGGCCGCCCCGAACGGGACGTCGCCTTCGCCGGCGGGATCGACCTGTGTCACAGCCGGCGCGACGACGCCGCCCACCTGGGCGACCCGCAGCCGGTGAGCATGTCGCCCCGGTACGGCGACCGGCCACCCTGGCATGACGTCCAGTTGGAGCTGCGCGGCCCGGTCGTCGCCGCGCTCGACCTGACCTTCCGGGAACGCTGGACCGACCCGACCGCCCTGCGGCGGGGCAACCCGGTCGCGATGCTGCGGGACCGGCTGTCCGGTCGACCGGCCCGGGGCGGGCCGCTGCCGTCACCGCCGGACCCGCCGGCGGCCTGCGGCCCGCACGCCGTGCAGGTGCTGCGTACCTATCCGGCGAAGTCACGGCCCTACCCGTACGCGCCGCACGGCGAGCGTACGGTGGCGCTCGGCTACGCCAAGGCGATCCGCCGGGCCCGCCGGCTGATCTACCTGGAGGACCAGTACATGTGGTCGTCGCAGGTCGCGCAGTTGTTCGCCGACGCCCTGCGGGCCAACCCCGACCTGCATCTGATCGTCGTGGTGCCGCGCCACCCCGACGTGGACGGCCGGCTGGCGCTGCCACCGAACGTGGTCGGCCGGGAACACGCCATCGACGTCTGCCGCCGGGCCGACCCGGACCGGGTGCACGTGTTCGACGTGGAGAACCACGCGGGGACCCCGGTGTACGTGCACGCGAAGGTGTGCGTCGTCGACGACGTCTGGGCCAGTGTCGGCAGCGACAACTTCAACCGCCGGTCCTGGACCCAGGACAGCGAGCTGTCCTGCGCGGTCCTCGACGACACCCGGGATCCGCGTGCCCCGCACGACCCGGCCGGACTGGGCGACCACGCCCGTACCTTCGCCCGTGACCTGCGGCTCACCCTGCTGCGCGAGCATCTGGACCGGGCCCCGGACGGTGGCCAGGACCACGACCTGCTCGACCCGGCCGACACGGTCCGGGCCGTCAGTGCGGCGGCGGACACGCTGGACGCCTGGTACCGCGCCGGCCGCCGGGGGCCGCGTCCGGCCGGGCGGCTGCGCCGGCACGATCCGGCGAAGCTGTCCACGTTCACCCGGGCGTGGGCCACCCCGCCGTACCACCTGTTCTACGACCCCGACGGTCGACCGCGACGGCTGCGCCGCACCGCGACCTGGTGACCTCCGACCGCTACGACCCGGTGACCCCGACCGCAGCGTCAGCGGGGACGCGCCGGACCCGGGGGCGGTCCGGGCGGCCACGGTACGGGAGGATGCTGGTCGTGGAAGCTCTCAGACTCGTACTGCTCTACGCCCACCTGATCGGGTTCGCGTTGCTGCTCGGTGGTGCCGCCGTCCAGTGGTTCAGCGGTCACATCCGGATCAACCCGGCCATGCTCTGGGGTGCGGTCATCCAGGTCGTGACCGGCATCGGGCTGTCCGCGCCGCTGCGCGACGGCGACGAACCGGCCCCGGCGAAACTCGTTACCAAACTGGTGCTCGGGCTCGCCATCCTGGCGATGGTCTTCTTCTCCCGAAAGCGCGAATCGGTCAACAAGGGGCATTTCCTGGCGATCATCGTGCTGACGTTGGTCAACGCCGCCGTAGCCGTCTTCTGGCGCTGACACCGAGCCACCGTACGGCGACCGACCGTGCCGTCACCTGCCCCGGTCACGACCGGGTGAACCGCCGACGACCCGCTGCCGCCCCTTATAGGGTCGGCGGCGGGAGCGACCCTGCGGATCCGGGGGTGATCTCCCGCACGGGAGAGTTACGCGAGGGTAACGGCGGCTCAACAGTCGTGCACGATTGTCGGCCGGTGGACGGGACCGCGCGTACGCTCCCGTCCAAAGTACGTCCGGTCCGACCGGCCGGGTGGGGACGCGATGCCGCGACAGTCTGCGGTGTGCAATGGAAGGAGACCGTCTTGCGCGCTACGCGTGGGATGCGGATCGTCTCGATGTTCGCGGCGGGTGGGCTGGCGCTCACCGCTGCCGCGTGCGGCGAGGCACCCGATAACGAAGGCACGGACGGCACCGGTGGCGAGCCCACCGAGGCGTACAAGGCGTGCATGGTGACCGACGTCGGCGGCATCGACGACCGGTCCTTCAACGCCTCGGCCTGGGCCGGCATCGAGGCGGCGCAGAGCGAGAACGACGCGGTCGACGGAGACTACGTCGCCTCCAGCGCCGAGGCCGACTACGAGCCGAACCTGACCGGCTACGTCAACCAGGACTGCGACTTCATCCTCGCCGTCGGCGGCCTGATGGGCGACGCCACCACCGCGGTCGCCGAGGCCAACCCGGACCAGCAGTTCGGCATCGTCGACGCTCCGACCGGCCTGGCCAACGTCTACCCGATGCAGTTCGACACCGCCCAGGCCGCGTTCCTCGCCGGCTACCTGGCGGCCGGCTTCTCCGAGAGCGGCATCGTCGGCACCTACGGCGGCCTGCCGATCCCGCCAGTGACCATCTTCATGGACGGCTTCGTCGACGGCGTCGCCCACTACAACGAGGTCAAGAGCGCCGACGTGCAGGTGCTGGGCTGGGACAAGGCGTCCCAGAACGGCTCGTTCACCAACGACTTCGTCAAGCAGGACGAGGGCAAGAAGGTCGGCGACAGCCTGGTCGCCCAGGGCGCCGACGTGATCATGCCGGTCGCCGGTGGCGCCGGGCTCGGCACCGCCGCCGCCGCGCAGGCCGCCGGTGGCGCGTACAGCGTCATCTGGGTCGACGTCGACGGCTGCGAAAGCGCCGAGCAGTACTGCGACACCTTCCTGACCACCGTGGTCAAGAACATCCCGGACGCGGTGAAGCAGGCCGTGCTGGCCGGCGCGAACGGCGACGAGCTCAGCCCGGACCCGGGCTACCTGGGCAACCTGGAGAACAACGGCGTCTCGCTGGCCCCGTACAACGAGTTCGAAGACCGCGTCTCCGACGAGCTGAAGGCCGAGGTCGAGCAGCTCAAGGCGGACATCATCGCCGGCACCATCGAGGTCACCTCCGCCGCGCAGCCGGAGTAACCGGCGGCTGGCGCGCCGGGGCTGCCCCGGCGCGCCTCGCGAGCGACACCCCGCCCCTGTCACCGGGGTCCGTAGACCCCGGTGACAGGGGCGGCCTCAGCCATCGACCCCTCCGGGCACCCGCCGGTGGCCCGGAGTCTCCCCGGGAGGCTCCGCTGAGACTCGAACTGTGCGGCATCACCAAACGCTTCGGCGACCTGGTCGCCAACGACCACATCGACCTGACCGTCGAACCGGGCGAGATCCACGCCCTGCTGGGCGAGAACGGCGCCGGCAAGTCGACCCTGATGAACGTCCTCTACGGGCTGCTGCAGCCGGACGAGGGCGAGATCCTGGTGGACGGCACCCCGATCAAGATCCGCAGCCCACGGGACGCCATCACCGCCGGCATCGGCATGGTGCACCAGCACTTCATGCTGGTGCCGGTGCTCACCGTGGCGGAGAACGTCATGCTCGGTGCCGAACGCACCCGGGGCGGGCTGCTCGGCTTCCTCGACCAGCGCCGGGCCCGCGCCGAGGTGGTCGACGTCTCCAACCGGTACGGCCTGGCGGTCGAGCCGGACGCGGTGATCGAGGACCTGCCGGTCGGCATCCAGCAGCGGGTGGAGATCGTCAAGGCGCTGACCCGCGACGTCGACCTGCTGATCCTCGACGAGCCGACCGCCGTGCTCACCCCACAGGAGACCGAGGAACTGCTCACCGTCATGCGGTCGCTGAAGGCGGCCGGCAAGTCGATCGTCTTCATCACCCACAAGCTGGGCGAGGTGAAGGCGATCGCCGACCGGATCACGGTGATCCGGCGAGGCCGTACGGTCGCCACCGCCGAGCCGACCGCGAGCCGTGACGAACTGGCCGCGCTGATGGTCGGCCGCAGCGTCAGCCTCACCGTGGACAAGACCCCGGCGCAGCCGGGCGACCCGGTGCTCGAAGTGGCCGGCCTGGTCGTCGACGACGAGCGCGGCGTACGGGTGGTCGACGGGGTCGACCTGACCGTACGGGCCGGCGAGGTGCTCGGCATCGCCGGAGTGCAGGGCAACGGCCAGACCGAACTCGTCGAGGCGATCATGGGCCTGCTGCCGTCGGCGGCGGGCACGGTCACCCTCAACGGCGAGCGGATCGACGGCTGGAGCACCAAACGGGTGCTGCGCGCCGGGGTCGGCTACGTGCCGGAGGACCGCAGCACCGACGGCGTGGTCAAGGAGTTCAGCGTCGCCGAGAACCTGGTGCTCGACCTGTACGACCAGCCGCCGTTCGGCTCCGGTCTGGCGCTGCGGCCGGCGGCCATCGCCGCCTCCGCGACCGAGCGGATCGCCCAGTTCGACATCCGTACGTCCTCGGGACAGGCGGCGGTCGGCACCCTGTCCGGCGGCAACCAGCAGAAGGTGATCGTGGCCCGGGAGCTGAGCCGGCCGCTGAAGCTGTTCATCGCCGCCCAGCCGACCCGGGGCGTCGACGTCGGCTCCATCGAGTTCATCCACGGCCGGATCGTCGACGAACGCGACGCCGGCACCGGTGTCCTGGTCGTCTCCAGCGAACTGGACGAGGTGATCGGGCTGGCCGACCGGATCGCGGTGATGTACCGCGGCCGGATCATCGCCGTGGTCGGACCGGACACCCCACGGGAACAGATCGGCCTGCTGATGGCCGGGGTCACCGGCGGGACCGAGCAAGAAGGGACGCAATGAGCAGCGACAACGGCTCGTCGGCCGGTTCGCCGGACAAGCCGCCCGCCCCCGGCGGTGACTCCCTCGGCCAGCGCTTCCTGCACAACCTGTGGGCCGCCAACACCGTCACCGTGACGGTGCTCGCACTCCTGCTGGCCGTCGTCATCGGCGGCGTACTGATGATCATCTCCGACCCGGAGGTGCTGGCCACCTACACCTACTTCTTCGCCCGCCCGGCCGACGCGCTGTCCGCCAGCTGGACCCTGGTCAGCGAGGCGTACGCCAACCTGTTCAAGGGCTCGGTGATCGACCCGACGGCGGTACGGTCCTGGATCGCCGGGGACACCGAGTGGTCGACGGTGTTCCGGCCGATCTCCGAGACGCTGACCTACACCGCGCCGCTGGTCTTCACCGGGCTGTCGGTGGCGTTGGCGTTCCGGGGCGGCCTGTTCAACATCGGGGCCCAGGGGCAGGCGATCATCGGCGTCGTGGTGGCCGCCCTGGCCGGTTTCCTGCTGCCGCTGCCGCTGGTGCTGCACGCGGTCGTCGCGGTGCTGGCCGGGGCGCTCGGCGGTGCGCTGTGGGGCTTCTTCCCCGGTTTCCTCAAGGCCCGCACCGGTGCCCACGAGGTGATCACCACGATCATGCTCAACTACGTGGCGCTGTACTTCCTCACCTGGATCATCGTGCAGCCCGGCGTGCAGAACCCGGACCGGCCGGACGCGATCAGCCGGCCGGTGGACACCACCGCCCAACTGCCCCGGCTGCTCGGCGACGGGCTGCGGGTGCACGGCGGCATCCTGCTGGCGGTCGCCGTCACCGCCGCCGTCGCGTGGCTGCTCAACCGGTCCACGTTCGGCTTCGAACTGCGCGCCGTCGGCGCCAACCCGGACGCCGCGCGGACCGCCGGGATCAGCGTCACCGGCACCTACGTACTGCTGATGGTGGTCGCCGGTGGGCTGGCCGGGCTGGGCGGCGCCAACATGGTGCTGGGCTCCACGGCGAACGCGTTGACCCCGCTGGTCGCGGCCCAGATCGGTTTCGACGGCATCCTGGTCGCCCTGCTCGGCCGGGTCAAACCGTGGGGTGTCGCGTTGGCGGCGCTGCTGTTCGGGGCGTTGCGGGCCGGTGGCAACGCGATGCAGTCGGGTTCCGGTATCTCACTGGAACTGGTCACCGTGCTCCAGGCGTTGATCGTCATCTTCATCGCCGCCCCCGCCCTGGTGAAGGCGATCTTCCAGCTCCGGGCGGCGCGGTCCGCCCGGTTGCAGACCAGCATGGCGAAGGGCTGGTGACCGCGTTGTCCACCATGATCGCAACTGACGCACCGGTGGCGGTGGCACAACGGTTCTGGAACCGTACCCGGATCAGCGGCGCCGTCCTGGTCGCCGCCGGCGTGGTCGCGGCCGCCGTCTTCGGCTCGCTCGCCGCCGAGCAGCAGGCCCGGTTCACGCTCAGCGAGACCGCCGGCGGGGCCGCGCTGCGGATCCCCGGCAACCTGGGCGCGGTGCTGTTCGGCCTGGCGACCCTCGCCGCCGGCGCGCTGCTGCTCAGCCCGTACGGTGCCCGCTGGTTCCGCTGGCTGCTCGGCGTCGGCATCGTCGGCTTCGTGGTCAGCTTCCTCTGCTGGCAGATCTCCACCGCGCCGACCGGGCAGAACTTCATGCCGATGGTCAACATCGTCCGGGGCACCTTCCTGCTGGCGTTGCCGCTGATCTTCGGCTCGCTGGCCGGGGTGCTCTGCGAACGCTCCGGGGTGGTCAACGTGGCCATCGAAGGACAGCTGCTGATGGGTGCGTTCGCCGGTGCGCTGATCGGCACCATGTCCGGCAACGTCTGGGTCGGGCTGATCGCCGCCGCGTTCGGCGGGGCGTTCATCTCGCTGCTGCTGGCCCTGTTCGCCATCCGCTACCTGGTCGACCAGGTGGTCATCGGCATCGTGCTGAACCTGTTCGCGATCGGTCTGACCGGTTTCCTCTACGAGCGGCTGATGCAGACCGACCAGCCGGCGTACAACCAGCCGCCGCACTTCGGCACCTGGGAGATCCCGCTGCTGTCCGACATCCCGGTGCTCGGGCCGGCGCTGTTCCGCGGCAGCATCTTCCTCTACCTGGCGCTGATCCTGGTCGTGGTGATCAACGTGGCGCTGTTCCGGACCCGGTGGGGGCTGCGGACCCGGTCGATCGGCGAACACCCGATCGCGGCGGACACCCTCGGCGTACGGGTGCTGGGGCTGCGCTACCGCAACGTGCTGCTGGCCGGCATGGTGGCCGGGATCGGCGGCGGGTCGTACACCCTGCTGCTCTACTCGTTCACCAAGAACATGATCGGCGGCAAGGGCTTCATCGCCCTCGCCGCGATGATCTTCGGCCGGTGGAGCCCGACCGGGGCGCTGCTGGCGTCGCTGTTCTTCGGCTTCGCCGACCAGCTCGGTGCCTACCTGGGGGCGATCAGCAGCGCCATCCCGAGCCAGTTCCTGGCGATGCTGCCCTATCTGGCGACGCTGCTCGCGGTCGCCGGACTGGTCGGCCGGGTACGGGCACCGGCCGCCGACGGCAAGCCCTACATCAAAGCCTGATCAACGCCGGTTACCGTTTACTACTGGCCGGTCAGGTCCGGTCGTACGAACCGGGCCGACCGGCCGGTGGCGGTGGCCGGTGCAGGTGAGGAGGGCAGTCGTGGAGATCGACTGGGTGGAGCTGCGGCGGGCCGCGACCGAGGCGATGCGGCACGCCTACGCGCCGTACTCGAACTTTCCGGTCGGCGCGGCCGGGCTGGTCGACGACGGCCGGGTGGTGGTCGGCTGCAATGTCGAGAACGCCGCGTACGGCGTGGTGCTCTGCGCCGAGTGCGGTGTCGTCTCGTCGCTGCACAGCACCGGCGGTGGCCGGCTGGTGGCGTTGTCCTGCGTCGGCGGGGACGGCCAGCCGCTGATGCCGTGCGGACGCTGCCGTCAGCTGCTGTGGGAGCACGGCGGGCCGGAATGCCAGGTCGAAGCGCTGCCGGCGCCGTTGACCGTGGCGGAGCTGCTGCCGCACGCGTTCGGCCCGGCGGATCTCGCGGCCGCCGCGCTCGCCCCCGGCGTCGGCGTCGGCCGGGGCACCGGTCGCGGTGCCGGTCGTGGCACGGTGGAGCGGGACCGGGTCGGCCCCGAGCACGTCGGGCGGGCCGATGCCGCCGGGCGCCCGGTGGTGGCGCCGGACACCGCGGTGCCGGCCCGGCTGGCCAAGTGGCGGGGCCGGGGCACCGTCTTCGTACACCCCGACTCGGCCGGCGGCGAGCTGGTCTGGACCGGCTACTGGGAACGGTCCGAGTCCACCGGTGAGGCGGCCGGCTCGGGCATCCTGGAGGAGGCGCCGAGCTGGCCGTCAGCCGAGTCGGTGGTGGCCTGGGGTCGGGCGCGTACTCACCGGGTGGTGGTGGTCGACGCCGACGGCGGGGTCTCCTGGGCCGGCGAGGGTGACCCGCCGACCGAGGTGAGCACCCGCTGGACCGGCTGATCGATCGCGGCAGCACCGCGAGCACCCGGCAGCAGCACCGCGAGCATCCGGCAGCCGATTTCCTACCCCGCCCTCTCCAGAGTCGCCCGCGACCCTGGAGCCATCGTGAAGGTATGACCGACTTGTCTAGTGACAGCACCAAGATAGCCGGCGTCGTCGACGTGATCCGCACCAAACGCGACGGCGGCCGACTCAGCGACGCCCAGATCGACTGGACCATCGCCGCGTACACCCGGGGTGAGATCGCCGACGAGCAGATGTCGGCGCTCGCCATGGCGATCCTGCTGCGCGGCATGGACACCGCCGAGATCGCCCGGTGGACCGCCGCCATGATCGCCAGCGGCGAGCGGCTCGACCTGTCGGGCGTCGCCCGGCCCACCGTCGACAAGCACTCCACCGGCGGCGTCGGAGACAAGATCACCCTGCCGTTGACCCCGCTGGTCGCCGCCTGCGGCGCCGCCGTACCCCAGCTGTCCGGCCGAGGGCTCGGCCACACCGGCGGCACCCTGGACAAGCTGGAGTCGATCCCGGGCTGGCGGGCGGACCTGACCAACGCCCGCTTCGTCGACCAACTGCGCGACGTCGGCGCGGTCATCTGCGCGGCCGGCGACGGCCTCGCCCCGGCCGACCGCAAGCTGTACGCGTTGCGCGACGTCACCGGCACCGTCGAAGCGATCCCGCTGATCGCCAGCTCGATCATGAGCAAGAAGATCGCCGAAGGCACCGGCGCGCTGGTCCTCGACGTCAAGGTCGGCAGCGGAGCCTTCATGGCGTCGGTCGCCGACGCCCGGCAGCTCGCCCGCACCATGGTCGACCTGGGCACCGCACACGGCGTCCGCACGGTCGCCCTGCTCACCGACATGTCCACCCCGCTCGGCCGGGCGGTCGGCAACGCCGTCGAGGTGACCGAGGCGGTCGAGGTGCTCGCCGGCGGCGGCCCGGCCGACGTCGTCGACCTCACCCTCGCGCTGGCCCGCGAAATGCTGGCCGCCGCCGGCCTGCCCGACGCCGACCCGGCCGCCGCGCTGCGCGACGGTCGGGCGATGGACACCTGGCGGGCGATGATCGCCGCCCAGGGCGGGAACCCGCACGCCCCGCTGCCGGTCGCCGCCGAAACCGAACTGGTCCGCGCCGACCGGGACGGCTACGTCGCCGCGGTCGACGCCCGCGCGATCGGGGTGGCCGCCTGGCGGCTCGGTGCCGGCCGGGCCCGCAAGGAGGATCCGGTCAGCGCCGCCGCCGGAGTGATCCTGCACCGCCGGCCGGGGGAGCAGGTCCGGGCCG
Organism: Solwaraspora sp. WMMB762; assembly: GCF_049179115.1. Lineage (NCBI taxonomy): Bacteria > Bacillati > Actinomycetota > Actinomycetes > Micromonosporales > Micromonosporaceae > Solwaraspora > Solwaraspora sp. WMMB762. The sequence goes on along the minus strand of NZ_JBMHMD010000001.1, from coordinate 3,301,095 downwards.
GCGACCCCCTTGTCGAGCTGCGCGCCGACGATCCCGACCGGATCGCCGACGTGCTGCCGGCCCTCTCCGGCGGGTTCGGCCCGACGGATCCCGTTCAGCTCACCGACGCGCCACCGGCGGCCACCGAGCTGGTCGTCGACCGGATCGCCTGATCCGCCGCGACCGGCGTACCGACACCCCTTGTCGTGGTACCCGTGACACAGAGCGGATATCCTGCCTCGCCGGGGGGTCCGTTCAGGAGAGAAGCCGACGCCGACTAGCAGGGAACGAAGCCTGTGACCGTACTCGCTCCTGACCCCCGGGCCATTCGCGCGGAGAGTCTCGACGAGCTGCGCCGGCTCCGCCTACCGTTGCCTCCGGCCGGCTTTCCGCTGGTCTGGGAGCCGGGCGACGGGGTCGAGCTGCGGCCCACCCCGGAGATCGAGGCCCGCACCGCGATCCTGCATCTGGTGCTGGCCCGCTGCTTCGGGATGCCGCCGCAGGCGGCGATGAGCTGGCTGCTCAACTCGCATCTGGTCGAGCTGGTCACCCCGCCGGAGTGGCAGTTCGTCATCGGGGGGCGCGGCGACCACCGCTCGTTCGTCCTGCACCACGACGCGATCTTCGCGTTGGCCTGGGTGCTGGGGCTGACCCGGCACCTCGACCCGGTCGCGGTCTCCGACGACCGGCTGATGGCGTTGCTGCCGAACCTGGTGGCCGGCGAAACCTTCGCCCAATGGCGCTCCCGGACCCTCGTCGCTCCCCGCGACGCGGCCGAGGCCGCCGTACTGCTCGACTTCTACTACTGCCTGGACTGGGGCTACCTGGAGGCGGAACGGCGGGGCGACCCGTTGCCCGGGGTGGTGGACGCCAACGCCATCGGGCAACGGCGGTGGGCCCTGGAATGGGCGGTCGTTTTCCGTGGCCCGTACCACGACGCACCGCCCGGCTGGGAAGAGGTCGACCTGTCGACCTGACCGGTCCTCGGTCAGCTGCCCGGCCGGCAGCGGTAGATCGCCAGTTGAACGGCGGCGGTGACGGTGACCGGTTCCGGTAGCGCGGCGATCGCCGAGGCCAAATCGGCCGGGTCGGTGTGCCGGGCGCTCGGCCCCATCCGTACCAGCGCGGTGACGTCGCGGTGCGACAGGCACAGCCGTCGGCGCAGGACGTGCAGCGCGACCCGGTCGAAGTGGTGCCGCAGCGCCGCGCCGGTACGGTCGTCCTTCGCCGGGTCCACCCGGAGCAACCCGAGGGGGCCGATCACCTCGCCGAGATGGTCGGGCAGCGGGGTGACCACGATGAGCGCGCCGCGCGGCCGCAGGATCCGGGCGAACTCCCCGCCGTTGCGCGGAGCGAACACGTTCAGCACCAGGTCGGCGCAGGCGTCGGCAACGGGCAACGGGCGCCAGGTGTCGCAGCGGACCGCGGCGGCCGACAGATGGGCGCGGGCGGCCCGGCGTACCGCCGCCTTGGACAGGTCCAGGGCGAGTCCGACGGCGCCGGGCAGCGCGTCGAGCACCGCCGCGAGGTAGGCCCCGGTTCCGGCGCCGGCATCGACCACGATCGGCCCGGCCCGGTCGTCCGGAGCCGGGCTGCCCACCGCCTCGACCAGCCCCGTGGCGACCATGTCGAAATGCCCGGTCCGAAGGAACTCGTCGCGGGCGGCGACCATCTCGGCGGAGTCGCCGGCGTGCCGGACCCGGCCGGTCATCAGGTCCACGTAGCCCTGCCGGGCCACGTCGAAGCTGTGTCCAGCCGGACAGCGCAGTGCCCGCACGGCGCCGTCGGCGTTGCCGTTGGTGTCGCCAGCGCGGGGGACGCCGCCGTCGTGGGCGGCGAGCGGCGCGCGGCAGACCGGGCAGCGCAGGTACGGCAGTACGTCGGTGAGCATCGTAGACATCCTGCCTGGCTGGTGACCGGCACCCGCGCCGGTATCGGCGATACCCGTGTCCCGTGCCGGAGTGCGACGTCGGAACCTACTACCCTCCACCCATGGTGGCTGTTTCGTTGGCGAAGATCGTTCGGGCGCCGAAGGTGCTGCTGCATGACCATCTGGATGGTGGGTTGCGGCCGGCGACGGTGGTGGAGTTGGCGGACGAGGTGGGTCATGTGTTGCCGGTGACGGATCCGTCGGAGTTGGGTCGGTGGTTCGTGTCGGCGGCGGATTCGGGGTCGTTGGAGCGGTATCTGGAGACGTTTGCGCACACGGTGGCGGTGATGCAGACGGAGGCGGGGTTGTTCCGGGTGGCGGCGGAGTGTGCGGTGGATCTGGCGGCGGACGGGGTGGTGTACGCGGAGGTGCGGTTCGCGCCGGAGCAGCATCTGTCGCGGGGGTTGGGGTTGGGTCAGGTGGTGGAGGCGGTGTTGGCGGGGTTCGCGGCGGGGTGTGCGGAGGCGGCGGGGGCGGGTCGGGTGATCCGGGTGGGGACGTTGTTGACGGCGATGCGGCATGCGGCGCGGTCGCAGGAGATCGCGGAGTTGGCGGTGCGGTACCGGGATGTGGGGGTGGTGGGGTTCGATATCGCGGGTGCGGAGGCGGGTTTTCCGCCGACGCGGCATTTGGACGCGTTCGAGTTTTTGCAGCGGGAGAATTTTCATTTCACGATTCATGCGGGTGAGGCGTTCGGGTTGCCGTCGATCTGGCAGGCGATTCAGTGGTGTGGTGCGGATCGGTTGGGGCATGGGGTGCGGATTGTGGATGATATTGAGGTGGGTGGGGGTGGGGTGCGGTTGGGGCGGTTGGCGTCGTATGTGCGGGACAAGCGGATTCCGTTGGAGTTGTGTCCGTCGTCGAATGTGCAGACGGGTGCGGTGGGTTCGATCGGTGAGCATCCGGTGGGGTTGTTGCGTGATCTGCGGTTCCGGGTGACGGTGAACACGGACAACCGGTTGATGAGTGGGACGTCGATGTCGCGGGAGATGTGGTTGTTGGTGGAGGCGTTCGGGTGGGGGTGGTCGGAGTTGCGGTGGTTGACGGTGAACGCGATGAAGAGTGCGTTCATCCCGTTCGACGAGCGGCTGGCGGTCATCGACGACGTCATCAAGCCCGCGTACGCCAAGCTGATCGGCTGACCCGGTAGCCGGCCCGCCGGTGGCCCATCGGCCGCCGACAGCGGTCCCCCGTTCGGGCCACCGGTAGCCGGCCACCCGGTCGGTGGCTGGTCGCGGAGGGCTATGTCCGGCGGGTCCCATCGGTGGTGGCGGCTCGACGTGGTGGGCGTAAGATGCTCGTCGCGCTCCGAGAGCACAGTTGCTCTCGAAGCCGGCAACACGGACCGAAGCGTTCACTTAGCGTAATCAGGCAAGTGCTATTTGTCATATGTCGGGATAACCATCGCATCACACTCGCAGTGACGAGCCACCTGGTCTTTCTCTTTGCGTGGCGTCGTGATGGAATCTCGGGGGTCCGATCCGCCCGGGTCGGCCGATGGGCGGTGTCCGGTGCAACGGACCGGCACCGATGAGGAGGGCGGTGACGTGAGCGAGCGGCCGAAGACGGCAGATTCATTCCTGTCGCGTCTCCGCCGGCCGGTTGGCCGGCTCAACGATCTGCCGATCTGGTCCAAGCTCGGTCTGATCATGATCGTGCCGACCCTGGCGACGATCGTGGTCGGCACCAACGGCCTCATCGGGCACCTGGAGACCGCCGGGAACGCGTCCCAGGCACGCACGCTTGCCACGTTGGCCGCCGCCTCCGGCGACCTGGTCCACGACCTGCAGAACGAGCGGGCCGCCGCAGTGCTCCTGCTCGGCACCGGGAACGAGCAGCGCCGGCAGGGCTACCTCGATGCGTACAACGCCCTGCACGACACCGTCGACGAGGCCCGGACGCCGTACTCGCAGCGCCGCGCGGAGCTGACCGACCTGCCGGTGAACTTCCGTAACCTGCTCTCCCGGATCGACCAGAACCTCGCCGACCTGCCCGGGGTACGCAGCCAGGTGGTCAACAGCGCCACCGCTGACGGCACCTACCGTCTCACCGAGGCTGCCCGCGCCTACGAGGTGCTGCTCAGCGACCTGCTCGACATCCGCGACTCGGCCGCCCAGCTGGCCAACGACACCGAGCTCAGCGACCACATGCGGGCCGCCGCTTCGCTGGCCCGCAACAAGGAGTTCCTCTCCCGCGAGCGGATCGTCGTGCTGCGGGCGTTCAGCCAGAACGCGTTGACCCCGTCACTGCGTACCGACTACATCAGTACCCGGGCCGGTCAGGCCCAGTCCCGGCAGAGCTTCGAGGCTGCCGCCATCCAGGACGACCTGGAGTTCTACAACCAGACGGTGGCCGGACCGGCGCTGCGGGAAGCGGACACCTACGGCGGTTTCATCCGGGGCCAGAACGAAGAGTCGATGCGTGACACGCCGTTCGACGCCGACGCCTGGGACGCGGCGCTGACCGGACACGCGGATCTGATCCGTACCGTCGAGCAGAAGATCGACGGCGACGTGGTCAACGAGGCCACCATCCTGCGCGACGACGTACAGCAGCAGTTGTTGGTCGAGACGATCCTGCTGCTCGTCGTTCTGCTGCTGGCGATCCTCTTCGCCGCTCTGGTCGCCCGGGCGATGGCGCGTTCGCTACGTGAACTGCGCCAGGGCGCGCTCGCCGTGGCCCAGCACGGTCTCCCGCATGCTGTTGCCCGACTGCGGGACCCGCAGGTCACCGCGCAGAGCTCGCCGATGCAACTGGCCAACCAGATCGCCGAGCCGCTGCCGGTCCGCAGCAAGGACGAGTTCGGTCAGGTGACCGAGGCGTTCAACGCGGTTCACCTGGAGGCGGTGAAGACCGCCGCCGAACAGGCCGCACTGCGTTCCTCGGTGTCGACGATGTTCGTCAACCTCGCCCGCCGGTCACAGATCCTGGTCGACCGGCTGATCGGCCACCTGGACCGGTTGGAGCGCGGCGAGGAGGACCCGGACCGGCTCGGCGAACTCTTCCAGCTCGACCACCTTGCCACCCGGATGCGGCGGAACGACGAGAACCTGCTGGTTCTCGCCGGCGCGGACTCTACCCGCGTGCAGCGTGAGCCGGCGGCACTGATCGACGTGCTGCGCGCCGCGCAGTCCGAGGTCGAGCACTACACCCGGATCGAATTCGGGATGGTCGACCGGGACATCGAGGTCGCCGCGCACGCCGTCAACGACCTGGTCCACCTGGTCGCCGAGCTGTTCGACAACGCCACGGCCTTCTCGCCGCCGGACTCGCAGGTGATGGTCGAGGCCCGCCGGGTCGGCGACCGTGCCGTGCTCTACGTCGAGGACCGCGGTATCGGCGTCAGCGCCGACCAGCTGCGGGAGCTCAACGACCGGTTGGCCAACCCGCCGATGGTCGACGTGGCGGTGTCCCGGATGATGGGTCTCGTCGTGGTCGCCCGGCTGGCCAAGCGGCACGGTGTCAAGGTCGAGCTGCGCCCGGCCGCCGACCGGGGCACAGTCGCCGACGTCACCCTGCCGACCTCGGTGCTGATTCCGCGGGCCCTCGCCGGCCGCAACGCCGCCCCGGCCGCGTTCGGCTCCGGTGGCGGCCAGGAGATGCCCGCCGTCGCCCGGCCGTCGTTCGCCGCACCCCTTGCGTTGGAGGGCGGCAACGGGCCGTCGGGCGGTGGCTTCGGCGGCCGACCGGCCGAGTCGCCGGCACCGGCCGGCCCCCCGCCGCGACCGTTCGAACCGGCGCCGATCAACGGTGGTGGCCCGGCGACACCGCCGGCCGCCCCGGCCCGCCCGATGCCAGCCTGGTCGGACCTGACCGGAGCGACCAACGGCACGAACGGTGCCAACGGCTCCGACGTGCTGGGAGCCCCGCCGGCCAATGGTCAGCAGCGCACCGGTCCGCTGCCACAGCGCCGATCCAACGATCACTGGACAGTCGACGGCGAGGTGACCGGAGCAGCGCCTACCAGCGGCATTCCGCGTCAGGCCGCCAGCTCGCCGGAGACCCACGGCGCGCCGACCGGCCATCAACCGGTCAGCGGGCAGCCGTACGTCCCGCCGGTCTCCGCGCCCCCGGTGCGGCCGTTCTCGGCTCCGCCGGTGCCGCCGACAGCGGCCCCGCAGCCCGCCGCGTTCCAGCAGCCGGCCAGCTTCCAACGCCCACCGCAGCCACCGGCGCACCAGCAGCGGTCGGCGACACCGCCGCCGGCCGCTCCGGCACCTTCGGCCGCGCCGCCGCCCAGCGCGGCACCACCGGCCTGGCCGCCGGTCGCGGCAGAGCAGCGGGACACTCCGGCACCGCCGGTGCCGGAGAAGCTCGCTGCGGCGCTGGACATGACCGCCGAACTGCCGAGGGTGTCCCGGTCGGGTCCGGACAACGCGGCGACCGCCCAACACCCGACGGTCACCCCGCCAGCGGCACCCAAGCAGTTCGCCGACGAGACAATGGAACTGCCGATCTTCCGCGAGCTGGAGTCGGCCTGGTTCCGGACCCGGCGCCCCACCGCGGACGAAGCGCGGGCGGCGGCGGGGGCGATGATCAAGCAGTCCGGTGGTGCGGCCTCGACCGCCACCACCCAGCCGATCGCCAAGGTGGACGCCTCCCGGCCTCCCGCTCCGGCGTCGGAAGCCGGGACGACCACGGCCGGCAGGCCCGGTTCGGCGTTGCCGCGCCGGCCGGAGCCGGTGGCCGCCACCTCGCGGCCGGCTGCCGCCGGTGGCGGGGGTGGCGAGGGTCCGCCGGACAGTTGGCAGACTGCCGCAGACGACGGCTGGCGCGCGGCAAGCGCTGCGGCTGATGTCGAAGTGGCCGAAAAGACCCAGGCGGGCCTGCCGAAGCGGGTCCCGATGGCACAGCTAGTACCAGGTGGCGTAGACAAGGCGTCAAGTTCGGTACAGCGTCGCACACCGGAAGCGGTCCGTGGGCTATTGTCCGCGTACCACCGTGGTGTGCAACGCGGCCGTACTCAGCCCAAGGACGACCACTCGACCAACCCGGGGGCGACCCCGGGAGGGCAGCAATCCTCGCAGGCTGGCAAGGAGCATGAGGGATGACAACTACGCAGGATCTCGGTTGGCTGCTGGCCAACTTCGCCGATCGCGTGCCGGGGGTCGCTCACGCGATTGCGGTCTCAGCGGACGGTCTGCTCCTGGCGGCGTCCCGGGATCTTCCCCGGGACCGTGCGGACCAGCTCGCGGCCATCGCCTCCGGACTGGTCAGCCTCACCCAGGGCGCGGCGCGGTGTTTCGAGGGTGGTGCGGTGCTGCAGACAGTGGTTGAGATGGACAACGGCTTCCTCTTCCTCATGTCGATATCGGACGGTTCGTCGTTCGCGGTACTGGCCGCCCGAAGCTCCGACGTCGGCCAGGTGGGGTACGAGATGGCCCTGCTGGTGGACCGGGTTGGCGAGGCGCTGACGCCCGCGCCCCGCACGGCCGCTGGAATGCTGGGCTGACCACGCTGACGAGACCGGTGCCGGCGTCGACGACCGGCACCGGTCTGCAGAGAAGAACTGGACGCTACGAGCTCCGACAGGTGGAGCTGCGGGCAGGACGAGAGGGGGTGACGGCAGATGACCGAGCGCGATGAACCGACCGGTGCTCTGGTCAGGCCGTACGCCGTTACCCGTGGTCGTACCCGGCCGAAGCTGGAAATCGCCCTCGAGGCGCTCGTGGAAACGACGGTGCGCGGCCGGTCCTCAGGCGCTGTGAAAGGCGGCTCGGGCCGGGAGCACCAATACATTGCCGCGCTGTGTGACGGCCGGCTGCAGTCGCTCGCGGAGATCGCGGCGCGGATGCAGCTCCCACTCGGAGTAGCCCGGGTCATCATCGCGGACATGGCCTCGGACGGCCTGGTCGCGGTGTACGAGCCGACATCCCTGGACGACACGAACGACGCGGTGGGCACGGAACTGCTGGAGAGGGTGCTGAGTGGACTTCGCAGGCTCTGACATGGCGCACCGCCCCATGGCCGGGCGCGTGACATCGGCGAAGATTGTGATCGCCGGTGGGTTTGGCGTCGGCAAGACGACGCTGGTCGGCTCGGTCTCGGAGATCACGCCGTTGACCACCGAGGCGATCATGACCTCGGCCGGTGTCGGCGTGGACGACACGCGACAGGTGCCGGGAAAGACGACCACCACGGTCGCCATGGACTTCGGACGTATCTCGATCGACCGAGATCTGATCCTCTATCTGTTCGGTACGCCGGGCCAGACTCGATTCTGGTTCATGTGGGACGAACTGGTGCGGGGAGCGATCGGGGCGGTGGTGCTGGTCGACACCCGTCGACTGGCCGACTGCTTCGCGGCGATCGACTTCTTCGAGCATCGGCGGCTGCCCTACCTGGTGGCGATCAACTGCTTCGACGGCATGCAGTACCACGATCCGCAGGACGTGCGGGACGCGCTGGCCATCTCCAGCGATGTCCCGGTCGTCCCGTGTGACGCGCGGAACCGTGAGTCGACGAAGCACGTGCTGATCTCGCTGGTCGAGTACGTGCTGACCATGCGGCGTCAGCGTGCGGTGGCACCGGCCTGACCGCCAGCTCACCAGGCACAGACTCTCCCGATCTCCGACCTGAACCGGCGGCACCTGACCAAGGTGCCGCCGGTAGGTGTCGTTTGCGGCCGGCCCGCGTGTGGTGCCTGTCGACATCGGCGGGGTGGGCGTGGGCGGCAGTTGGTGTCTGCGGCACGACGGGCGTGCCACGACGGGCAGCCGGAGCACACCGGCGCCGAGCCCGAGCACGCGGGGGCCGAGCCGGAGCACACCAGCGCCGAGCCCGAGCACCCCGTCAGCGGCGGGTGGTGACCCCGGTCAGGAGTGGTGACCGGCCGGCCGGTACTCGTACTCGCGGCCGTCGCCCTGCCCGCTCTGGTCCCGGCTGAAGTCCCACCCGCCGGCGGCCTCCCGGCCGGGCCGCCCGCCGACGGCGTACCCGCCGATCTCCTGACCTCGACGCCAGCCCCGGAAGTAGCCGTTGGTGTGCTCTGCGATGCTCGCCGCGTCCCGGACGATCCGCAGCGGGCGTTCGTCGCGCAGCGGTGAGCCCGGAACCAGGTTGGCCTGCGGCACCCGCTTCGGTAGCCCGGCGTTGGTCGCGGCACCGATGGACGGTTGCGCGGCCAACTCGGCGGCCCGCCAGCCGTTGTCCGCCTGCGTCGCGAACTCCGCCCCGTCGGCCTCCGGATGCCGGACGAACCAGGCCGACCGTGCCGCCGCGAAGATCAGCAGGTCGCCGTCGCCCTCATCGGGTACGGGCGGGGCGCTCAGCGGCTCCACGGCGGCCCGACGGCCGCGACCGTACTCGGGGGGTGGCTGGGGAGCGTCCACGAGGCGCAGCGGTGGCGTCTCCACCGGCGCGTCGGGCCGGCTGTAGTCCTCGGGCCGTCCGTAGCCGTCGGGTCGGAAGTCGTCGTGACGGACCTGGTCGGCGACCGGCGGCTCGACCAGACGCAGCATCGGTGGCTCCGGCGGCAGGTCGTCGGCCAGCCACGGTGGCTTGACCCGGCCGCTGTGCCCGTTGGACGCGGCCGGCCGGTGCTCCTCGTGCCCTCCCGGGTAGCCCGGAGCGGACTCGTCGCCGCCGTCGGGACCCGGCGGCACCAGCGGCCAGTTGGACCGCGAACCGGGTGGTGACGACGTCGGCGGACCGGGCCGCGGGGCGGGAACGGGCAGGCTGTAATCGGTCGCGGAAAAACCTCCGGTCGGCGGCTCGGCAAGCGGCGAACCACTGGCCGGTGCTGCCGAGGCCGGTGCCCCCGACATCGGTGCCCCGGACATCGGGCTGGCAGAGATCGGGTGCGCCGACACCGGGGTTCCGGAGACCGGCGCCGTACCCGCCGGCGGCGCCGACCGTGGCGCGGCGGCCGGGGCAGGGCCGGCCGGACCGGCACCGGCCCGGGTGTTGGGCCGAGGGGTGATCGGGGTCGGCCGGCGCTGCGCCCGCGCGTCGTTGATGGCAGCCGTGGTGAGCGTGGCGCGGAACGGCTCGCCGGCGTCCGCCGGCGCGATGCCGGGACGCTGCGCCGGCATCGGGGTCATCCCGGGCGGTGGCGGGGGAGGGGCGGACACCGGACGGTCGCTGCCCGGATCGGCGGAACGCCTGGCCACCGGGGCGAGCGGGGTGAGTGGCGTCGGCGCGTTCGGTGGCGGCGCCACCGGGGCCGGTGCCACCGGCGGTGTGGTCATCGGCTGGGGGGAGGCGGGAGCGCTGCCGCCGACCGGCTGTGGACGGGCCCGCCGGCCGCCGGCGGGGGTCCGGCTCGGGCCGGCGCCCGGGGCCGGCGGTACCGCGTGCAGCCCGGGTGACGGCGGACCGGAGGTCGGGTCGGCGGCCTGGCGCGCGGCGTGCGGCCCACCGATCGGTGTCGGGGTGACGACCCGGGCGGTCAGGGTGGCGACCAGAGCGTCGGCGGCGGCGTCGCAGGCCCGGACGGCGGCGACGGCGTGCCGCACCGTCTCGGCGGTGGCGGAGGTGAGCGCCTTGTTGACGGTGCCGCGGCGGGGCGACTCGACGATCGCCACCCGTAGGGCGGTCACCGCCGCGTCGATGGTCTGCGCGTCGGCCACCCCGTCGGAGGCGAGGTGGGCGGCGACCGCGTCAGCGGCGACGGTGAGCTCCCGGTTGCGTGAGCTGGTGCCGCTGAGCATGCCTGGCTCCGGCAGGGCGTCGAGCACCGCGAGCGCGACCGGCTCGGCCGGGTCGGGATAGGCCCGCAGTGCGGCCGGGTACAGCTCCCGGAGCACCTCGCGCAGTGCCACGGCGGCGGCCTGCCGTCCGTTGGCCAACGCGGCGTGCGCGGCCAGCACCGGCTTGTACGCGACGAGGTCGCGGGAGACGGGCAGGGCCACCGCGGACATCGCCCCGGCCTGGAGCGCCCGGGCCAGCCCGACGGCGCGCCGCTGCGCCGGCGCGGAGGACATCTCGTCCAGCGACTCGTCGTCGGCGAACCGTTCGGCGTAGTCGTCCGCGGCGTCGTCGTCGGCTACCGCGAGTGGGCGGCCGGCGGCGGTCAGCAGCGAGGTGACGACGTGGTCGTCGCTGTCAGCGGCGATGGCAGCTCCGCTCGCGCCGCCCGACCGCTCGATGAGCATGCAGCTCAGCCGGGCGTAGCCGGCCGGGTCGTCGCCGATCTCGCAGACGTCGAGCAGCCGGCCGGCGTCGTCGACTATCGCGGCGGACAGGGCCGGACCGGTCGAAGCCGACCGGGCAGCCCGGTCCGCCGATGCCAGACCGCAGTACACCCGCACGAGCGCCACCGCGCCGTCCTCCTCCCGGACACCCGTCATGCCAAGGACTGATGGTCCCTGGTGAGGGGTCAGTCGCGCCAGTCCGCAGCGGCAGAGATCTTGCCGATAATCGTGCGCCAGCCGAGACTTGCCGTTTGTGCCCCGATTTTCTTCAACTTGCGGCGGGCCATGAAACCGCCGATGCCGCCGTCAACCGTCGACCTTAGCGCCTCGTCAAGATCGTCCAGCCTGGATCCGGTGGAGAGCATGTCCAGCACCGAGGGCATCCGCAGAGCGTACGCGAGGTCCCTCGCGACCTCGCCGGACTGGATCAGCAGCGCGGCGTCCCAGGCGTCGTGACCGCCTCGCAGGTTCTCCACCACGAGGTCGAGTTCATAGGTGTCCTCCGGGAGTGCCGCCACGTCCGCCGGCTGCAGCCGGTCGACCAGATCCGGCCAGCTGTCCAGCTGCGCGAGGTCGTGCGACGCGCCGGACCGGACGAAGCTGACCAGCGCCTCGGGGTCGCGGAACAGCAGCAGCTTGCCCCGGTGGCTGAGGAAGATCGGCACCTCTTCACCGCTGTCGGCCGACTCGGTGTCGTCGACATCGACATCGACATCGACGTCTTCATCGGCGTCGTCACTCCCACCGGCTGTGTCACCCTTGCCGGCCTTGCCACCCTTGCCCGACTTGCTCGTCGACCCGTCCTGCTGCTCGTTCTCTTCCTCCGCGAGCGCCGCGGCGAACTCTTCGTCCAGGATGACCACGGACTCGTCGTCCTCGTCCTCCTCGGCGGCTGCCCGCTGCCGAGCGGCGAACAGATCGTCCTCCTCGCGCTCGGAGATGTCGGTGGGGGTCAACGCGGCGGACGACCGGTAGGCGCGCAGTGTGTAGCCGACGCCAGCCGGCAACGCGATCTCGACCGGGTCGATCCGTACGTCCTGCCAGAGCGACCGGTCGGCGGTGAGCGCCGCGTCGTCGGGGTCGGAGGTCGCATCGGCGGTCGCGTCGGCATCGGCGGTCGCGACGTCCGCCTCGTCGTCAGGACCGTCGGCTCCGGCCGTGCGCCGGTCGGCATCGGGCTGGTTCGGCAACTTGGCCACGCTGACCTCCGTGTGTTCTCCGGTGACGGCGCCCAGACCCGGACTGTCGGGTGGGTGACTCTGCGCACACCCTAGTGGGCTGCCCGCCGTGTGGCATGCCCGCACCCCGTCCCGCCTCAGTTGGCTGCCGTCAGGTAACCCTGTTCGGCGGCCCGCTGCATGATCCACTGTTCCTGGTACCAGCCGGGCCGTCCGGTCAGCTCGGCGTGGTCGCCCCGTTGGACGATCCGGCCAGCGTCCAACACCAGGATCTCATCCATCGATTCGAGCCCGGTCAGCCGGTGGGTCACCAGCACCACGGTGCGGTCATCGGCGGCGGCCAGCGCCGACGCCAGCACTGTGTCCGCCGACGCCGGGTCTAGCCCTTCGGTGGGTTCGTCGAGGACCAGCACCGATGGGCCGGCCAGCAGCGCCCGGGCGAGGGCGAGTCGCTGCCGCTGCCCACCGGAGATCCGGCTGCCGGCCGCCCCGACCAGGGTCTGCCAGCCGTCCGGCTGCTCGCGTACCCAGTCGAACAGGCCGGCGGCGGCCGCGGCGGCGGCGAGGTCGTCGTCCGTCGCCGCAGGCCGGGCCAGCAGCAGGTTGTCGCGAACTGTGGCGTTGAACACGTACGCCTCGGCGAGCAGCCCGCTGACCAACCGGTGCCGCGCTCCGGCCGGCACGTCGGTCAGGTCCACCTCGTCGACCGTCACCCGGCCGCCGTCCGGCGGCACCGCCCCGGTGAGTACGCCGAGCAGGGTGCTCTTGCCGGCACCGCTCGGCCCGACCACGGCGATCCGCCGTCCGGGCGGCAGCGACAGATCGACCCGGTCCAACGCCGGTGACGTGCCGGCCCGGTACCGGACCGTGACGCCGTCGAGCACCATCGTCGGCCGCCGTCGGTCGTCGGCCGTCGTGGCACCGACCGGGTCGGCCGCGGCCCGTCCCGTCTCGGCCTGTCCCGTCTCGGCCTGTCCCGTCTCGGCCCGGGCCGCTTCGGTCAGCAGGTCGGCGACCCGGCGCAGCCCGCCGCGTAGCTGCGCCCACTGCCGGGCGGCGGCGACCAGCGCCAGACTCATCTCGACGGCGGCCAGGGCGCCGACCGCGAGAACGCCGACCAGTACCCCGCCGACGCCGGCGCGCAACGCGGCCACCGTCACCGCCGCCACGGTCAGCCCGGCGACGAGCACGCCGACACCGTCGACCGCCCAGCCGGTCGCCGCCAGCCGCCGCTCCAGCCGGGCGAGTTCCCGGGCCCGGCGGGTGCTCCGGCGCAGGGCGGCGGCGGTGCCGCCGAACGCCGCCAGGTCGGCCGCCCCGTGGATCAGATCGGCGCCGTCCGCCGCGAGTTCGCCGCGCAACGGCGCCACCCGGTCGGCCGTACGCCGGGTGAGCAGCGCCGCGACCGCCGGCAGACCGGCACCGGCGACCGCCAGCCCGGCCGCCAGCGCGAGCGCCGCCGCCGGGCTGACCGTCGCGGCACCGGCGACCGCGAGCACCGCGACGGTGGCCGCGGCGGCACCGGGCACCAGCACCCGCAGCAGCAGGTCCTGCACGGCCTCGACGTCGGAGACCAGCCGGCTGAGGGCGTCACCGGACCGGTCCTCGGCGGTCGGCCGTCGCGCGGCCAGCGCGGTGAAGATCCGGAACCGTACGTCGGTGACCACCCGCAACGTGGCGTCGTGGCCGGCCAACCGTTCCGTGTAGCGCAGCACGCCCCGGCTGATCGCCAGCGCCCGTACGCCGACGATCGCCACGGTGACCGCGTCCAGCGGCGGCCGACCGGCGGCGGTGATCAGCAACCACACGGCGGTGGCCATCAACGCGAGCGCCGCCGCCTCGGTCGCCGCGGCCAGCAGACCGGCACCGACCAGTCGGCCGAGGTACGGCCGGGCCAGCGACAGTACGGTCCGCTCCGGCGGGGCGCCGGTCACGGGGTGGCCGCCGCGAGGTCGCGTCCGGTGATTCGGCCGGCGTCGAGCCGGACGACCCGGTCGACGCCGTCGAGCAGCGCCGGCCGGTGCGCCACGATCAACGCGGTCCGGCCGGTGACCAGTTGCCGTGACCCGGCCAGGACCGCCGCCTCCGAGGCGCCGTCCAGCCGGGCGGTCGGCTCGTCGAGCAGGACCATCGGCGCGTCCCGGAGGAAGGCACGGGCCAGCGCGACACGTTGGCGCTGCCCGCTGGACAGGCCGTGGCCGCGTTCGCCGAGCCGGGTGTCCAGCCCGTCGGGCAGCGCCGCCACCACATCGGTGAGCGCGGCGGCGCGTACCGCGGCCGACAGCTCGGCCGGGTCGGCGGCGGGCGCGCCCAGCGCGATGTTGTCGGCGAGTGAGGCGGCGAACAGGTGCGCGTGTTGCGGCACCCAGGCGAGCCGTCGCCGCCACTGCTCGATGTCGAGTTCGGCGAGGTCGACCCCGTCGACGGTGATCCGGCCGGCGGTCGGCGCGACAAAGCCGAGCAGCAGGTACAGCAGGGTGCTCTTGCCGGCCCCGCTCGGACCGATCACGGCGATCCGTTCCCCGGCCCGGATCGTCAGGTCGACGTCCCGCAGCGCCGTGGTCCGGGGGTAGGCCACGGTGACCGACTCGAACCTGATCTCCGCCGGCGGTGACCCGACGACCGCCGGTGTCGCTCGGCCCGCCGGCCCTCCGCCGCTGACATGACGGGCCGGTACGTCCTTGTTGGCGTCGCGGACCGGCTCTCCGTCGCTGGCGTCGCGCGCCGGATCGTCCTCGCCGATCAGGGTGAGCGCTTCGTCCAGCACGGTCAGACCCTCCATGCTGGCGTGGAACCGGCTGCCCGCCGTGCGCAGCGGCAGGTACGCCTCCGGGGTGAGCAGCAGCACCAGCAACGCGGTGGACAGCGCCATCCCACCGGTGAGCAGCCGCAGCCCGATCGGCACCGCGACCAGCGCCACCGCCAGGGTGGCGACCAGTTCGAGGACCAGCCCGGAGAGGAAGGCGATGCGCAGCGTACCCATGGTGGCGACCCGGTGCCGGTCGGCCATCCGGCGTACCACCTCGGCCTGCGCCCGCTGCCGCCCGAAGGCCCGCAGCGTCGCCAGTCCCGCCACCATGTCCAGGAAGTGGCCACCGAGCTGGGCCAACCGCCGCCACTGCCGTTCGGTCGCCGCCTGCGCGTGCCAGCCGAGCAGCGCGCCGAAGACCGGGATCAGCGGCAGGGTGACCGCGACGATCAGCGCGGAACTCCAGTCGGCGAACGCCAGCCGGACGAGCACCGCCACCGGTACGGTCACGCTCAGCACCAACTGCGGCAGGTAGCCGGTGAAGTAGCCGTCGAGCGCGTCGACGCCCCGGCCGGTCAGGGTGGCGAGCTGGCCGGCGCGCTGACCGGACAACCAGGCGGGGCCACGTCGGTGGATCGCGGCCAGCAGGTCTGCCCGCAACTGCGCCTTGACCGTGGCCGCGGCGTCGGCGGCGAGGTAGCCCTGCGCCCAGAGCAGCGCGGCGCGGCCGGTGACCGCCAGGACGAAACCGCCGAGCGCGGCCCGGTCCAGCTCGCCACCGGCGGCCGCGGCCAGCACCAGGGCCAGCGTGGTGGCCTGGGCGATGATCAGACCGGCGGCGATCACGCCGAGTACGCCGAGCAGAGCGAGCCGTACCCGCACCGCCGGCACCTGGCGCACCAGCCGGGGATCGAACGGCCGGCGGCGACCGGCCCGTTCGGCCGGTGCGGTGGCGGTGCCGGTGGTGCTCACCAGCTGAGGTACAGCGACGCGGGCAGCAGGAGCAGCGCGGCGGCGACCACACTCGCGGCCGCCGGCCGCAGCCGGGGTGCCGGACGGTCGAGCAGCAGCCGCTGCACCCGGGCGTCGAGCTCCAGGTCGGCGGCGCCGAGGGCACCGGCCGGGGTGATCCGGCCAGCGCTGGCGAACCGGCGCAGCGCGGCGGCGAGCGGTTCGTCGGCGTGCTGACGCCGGGCCTTGTCGTCGGCGCGCATCTCGACCAGCAGGGCGACCGCGTCGTGCGCCGCCCGCAGCCAACGCACCCGGGGTAGGGCCCGGCACAGCGCGGTGAACGGCAGCAGCACCAAATCGTGCCGTTCGTCGGCGTGCGCCCGCTCGTGGCTGAGCACGGCGGCCAGTTCGCCGGGGTTCAGCAGGTCGAGCGTGCCGGCACTGACCACCACCGTCGGCCGGACCCCGGGCAGGCAGTAGGCGGCCGCGCCGGGGTGGTCGAGCACCAGCGCGCCCGGTGCGGCCGGATCGGCGCGGCCGACCAGAGCGAGCAGGTCGCGGTGGCGGCGCTGGGCCCGTACGGCGGCGAGCAGGCTGCGTACGGTGGATCCGAGCAGGACGGCGGCGATCGCGGCGGCGAGGCCGACCAGCGTCAGCCGGACCGGCCCCAGCCCGGCTGGGAGGACACCCGTCGGCCAGCCGTGTCCGGCGGCCAGGCTGGTCACTCCGGCGGCCAGGTCGCCGACGAACAAGCCGGTGGCGCGGCCCGGCCCGGTGCCGTACGGGGCGAGCCCGACCGCCAGCGGAACGCCGATCGCGGCCAGTCCGACCGCCAAGCCGAGCGCCTGCCAGCAGAGGATCGCCACCCGAGGGCTGCGCCAGGTCCAGCCGGGGCCGAACCAGACCGAGCGGGTCAGCGCCTGGGCGGTGAGGTAACAGGCGAGGATCACCGCGGCGAAGTGCGCGCCGTAGGCCATGGCAGCGTCAACCCCGCCGTTCCGCCACCTGCGCCTGGTCGGTGAGCGCGGCCCGGAGCACTTCGGCCTCGGTGCCGGTGACCGACCTGGCGAACCGGACCAGGGCCGCGTCCCGGCTGCCGGCCAGGTCCAACGCGTCGAGCATCAACTGGGCGATGTACGCCTCGCGGCTGGCCGCCGGCTGGTAGCGCCAGGCCCGGCCGGCCCGCTCCCGGCTGACCATGCCCTTGCCGGCCAGCCGGTCCAGCACCGTCATCACCGTCGTGTACGCCAGGTCGCGGTTCTGCAGAGCTTCGGCGACGTCGCGGACGGTGACCGGATCGGCCGCCGGGTCGCGGTCCCACAGCACGTCCATCACCGCGCGTTCGAGGTCACCCAGTCGCGTCACCGGTCAAGCCTACCGCCGGTAGTAGATTCGCCGGTCAGCGGAGCGGATCGACGGCGCATCATTGGCCGATGGCACCCCTGCGTCAGATCTTCGCCGTCTCCGGCATCCTGCATCCGCCGCCGGGTGAACCGGCTCCGCGCCGCAGCGCACTGCTCGACCACGCGATCTCGTTGACCGGTGTGCCGGTGGCGAAGGTCTGCCTGGTGCCGACCGCTACCGGTGACCAGTCTGAGGTGATCGAGTCCTTCTACGCGGCCGTCAGCGACGCCAAGCAGGTGATCCCGTCCCACCTGCAGCTGTTTCCTCGGCCGAACGTCGACGACGTCGGGGCGTTCCTGCGCGAGCAGCAGCTGATCTGGGTGACGGGCGGCAGCGTGGTGAATCTGCTCGCCGTGTGGCGGGCGCACCGGGTCGACGCCATCCTTCGCGAGTGCTGGGCGGCCGGTGTGGTGCTGGGCGGGGGGAGTGCTGGCAGCATCTGCTGGCACACCGGCGGGGTGACCGACTCGTTCTCCGAGCGGCTCGACCCGGTCACCGACACGTTGGGGTTGTTGCCGTACAGCAACGGCGTACACCATGACCTGGCGGAACAGCCGCGCCGGAGGCGGTACCTGGAGTGCGTCGCGTCTGGCGACCTGCCGGCCGGGTACGCCACCGACGACGGCGTCGGCCTGCACTACGTCGGCACCGAACTGGTCGAGGCGGTCAGCAGCCTGCCTGGTGCCGGGGCGTACCGGGTCGAGCCGGGCGAACGGCACGGGACAGTGGTGGAGCGGTCGATCCCGACCCGCCCGATCGGCGCCGGCCAGCGGAGGTGATCCGCTATGCCGCGACCCGGCGGTTCTCGTGCAGCCCGGCGCGGAGTTCGTCGTCGCTCATCACCAGGTAGACGAGGCCGCAGTCGGCCGGACCGGTGGCACCGGGCAGGCACAGCGTGCAGGGCTCGCCCGGCCGGATCGGGCATTTCGCCTCGGGGCGTCGGTGGTGCACTCGCGCTGTCATACCTGCACTGTCCCGCGCCGACCCGGGCCGGCGGCAGGGCCGGACGGCACCCGGTAGGCCGGACCTCAGGCCCGGGACCGGACGTCCACGGTAGGTGCCCGGCCGTACTACTGTGCCGACGGCGACGCTCGGCGGAAGAGGTGTGGCGTGGGATACGGGGCGAGCTGGTCGCTGCGCGACCACGACGGCGTGCTGCTGGCTGAACTGGCCGTGACCGACGGCGACTTCCCCTGGCTGTACGCCACCCTCCGGCCGACCGAGGCGTTCGCGCCGCTGCGGCCGATCTTCGACGCGGAACTGCGGGCGATGCGGGTGACCGAGGACGGCCCGGACGACGGAGCCTGGGAACGGGCGTACCAGCAAGTGCGGGCGGCGGTCGTGCTGATCGACCCGGACGGGGCGGCGGTGCCGGAGTTCCTGCTGCACGTCGAGGGCGACGAGGCCTGGTGGCGGTGGAGCGACGAACCGTTCGACGATGACGACGATGACAGCGGCAGCGACGGCGAGCCTGTCTCCGGGAACCAGACGGGCGTCCGGTGATCCGCCGACGGGCCGGTGCGCTGCTGCTGGCGGCGGTGCTGCTCGCCGGCTGTGCCGGTCAGGTGCCGCAACCGGGGCCGCAGCCACCGGACAACGATCCGGTACCCGTCCGCACGCCGACGCCGGTGCCGTCGGCGGACCCGTCACCTGACTGCCCGGACTCCGGGGCACTGCTCAGCCTGGGTGCGGTGGACGCCGCGATGGGTCTGCGGGCGATGCCGATTCGGCTGGCCAACTGTGCCGAGGAACCGGTGTACGTCAACGGCTTCCCGGAGCTCACGGTCCTCGACGAGCAACTGCAGCCGCTGGCGGTCGAGGTGATCGAGGGCGCCGAGGTGATCGCCCGGCTGGACACCGCGGCCGGCAGCCCGGTACCGATCACGTTGCAGCCCGGCGAGCGGGCCGGCGCGGTCCTGGTCTGGCGCAACACAGTGGATGACGTACGGGTGCCGCCGACGCACGGCACCTTCCTGTCCGTGGCGCTGGCTGCGGGCGTACCCGCGCAGGTGCTGGAGCCCGACGGCGGCCTCGACATCGGCACCACCGGCCGGGTCGCGGTCAGTCCGTGGGCCCCGGCCGGCTGATCGGCGCCCACAGGTCAGCGCGGCCACCGACCATTTGAGCGACTGCTCAAAACTCGTGCTAACCTCTCAGTTGAGCATTCGCTCAAATCCGGGAGGTTTGGTGTGCTGTACATCGAGACGCTGATCCAGGCCCCGATCGACCAGGTGTGGCGGTACACCCAGGACCCGGCCCGGCACGCCCGGTGGGACCTGCGCTTCACCCGGATCGAGCCGTACGGGTCGCAGGGGCGGTTCCGGTACGCCACCCGGCTGCTACCCGGCCTGACCGTCGCCGGCACCGGACAGTCCACCGGCGAGCGCCGCCGGCCGGACGGCTCCGCTGCCTCCGCGTTGCGGTTCACCTGCGACCACCGGCTGTCGCTGATCCGTGCCGGCCACGGCTTCTGGCGCTACCGGCCGACCCCTGACGGCGTGCGGTTCTGGACCGGCTACGACTACACGCCCGGGTGGGGTCGCCTCGGCCCGCTCGCCGACCGGATCTTCCGCCCCGCCTTCGGCTGGGCCACCGCCTGGTCGTTCGACCGGCTGCGCCTGTGGCTGGAGCACGGCGTACCGCCGGAGCGCGGCCGCGATCGGGCACTTGCCGAGGTCGCCGTCCGGCTCACCCTGGTGGTCGCCGCCGCCGCACTCGATCACCGGCTGGCGCTGCTGGCCGTACCGCTGGTCGCGCTCGTGCCGCCACTGCCCGGCACACCGGCGGCCCGACGGTGCCGGCCGCGCCGCTACCGGCGGACCACCACCGTCCACGCGACCCGGGCGGTGCCCCGGTGACCTCGATCTTCCAGCAGGCGCTCGGCGACGACTTCCACCGGCTGCACCCGCGTCTGCGGGAACGCTTCGGGATCAGCAGCGAGCAGTCCACCGGCTGCGTCGGCACCGGGGTGATGGACCGGATCTGGCACGGCCGGGCGGTCACCGTGCCGTTGCTGCACCTCGGCGCGACCCGCCACATCCTCTTTCCCGAGCAGGGCACCGACGTTCCGTTCAGCATCGGCAACTACGCGTACCGGGACAGCTTCGGCCGGGAGACGGTCAGCTTCGTCCGCACCTTCGACGTCGCGGCGCACCGCCGCCGTCGGTTCGACGCGACGATGGTCTACAGCCCGGCCCGGTCGGCCATCGTGGACTATCTCGGCACCCATCAGCACTACGCGGTGCTGCTGAGTCTCGCCGTCGACCGGCGCGGCGGGCTGGTGATCCGCACCGGCGAGCAGCGCTACGCCGGCCGGCGTTTTCCCCGCGCTCTGTCCGGCTGCGCCGAGGTGCACGAGTGGTGGGACGGCTCCGACGGGTGTTTCCGGATCGAGGTACGGGTGACCAACCGCTTCCTCGGCCCGGTCTTCGGGTACCGGGGCCGGTTCACGGCACAGTACGTGGACACGGGGACGGCCCCGGTACCCGCTGCGGTACGCCCCCTGCGGGAGAATGCCCGGGTATGAACAGTGCCTCCATCTCCACCCGGCAACGGTTGATGGACGGGGCGGTGGAGGCGATCCGCCGGTACGGCATCGCCGGAGTGTCCGCCCGTGCCGTCGCCGGCTGCGCCGGGGTCAACCAGGCGCTGGTCTTCTACCACTTCGGGACCCTCGACGAACTGCTCGTCGCGGCCTGCCAGGCGGCCACCGCCGAGCGGGTGGCCGACTACCGGGACCGGTTTGCCGCCGTACGGTCCCTCAGCGAACTGCTCGACCTGGGCCGTGAACTGCACGAGCAGGAACGTCAGGCCGGCAATCTCGCGGTGCTGGCCCAGATGTTGGCGGGTGCGCAGACCGACGGGCGGCTCGCTCCGGCTGTGGCGGCCGCGCTGCGGCTGTGGACCGACGAGATCGAGCTGGTGCTCCGCCGGGTGCTGGCCGGATCGCCGTTGGCCGCGTTGGCGGACCCGCCTGGCCTGGCCCGCGCCGTCGCCGCCGGGTTCGTCGGCTTGGAGCTGTACGAAGGGGTCGACCGGGCCGGTGCCGACGACGCGTTGGCCGCGTTGGAACAGTTGGCGGTGTTGGTTGACGTCGTCGACGACCTGGGGCCGGTCGCCCGTCGGGCGTTGCAGGGCCGGCTCGCTCGCCGTAGCCGGGGTCGGGTCCCGCCGGGCGGCCGGAGCTGACGGGCGGCGGCGTCCAGCCGGCCGGGCCGGCAGCCGGCCGACAGCAGGCCGGCGTCCAACCGGCCGGCGTCCAACCGGCCGGGTTACAGCGGCCCCAGCACGCTGCCCGGATCCGCGTCCAGCGCCAGCGTTTCCAGCACCGTGAGCAGTTGGCGTTCCTCGTACCTGAAGTGGGACTCCATGATCGCGGCCAGGCCATCCAGGTGCCGGTCCAGCTCGGCGGGCGGCGCGGCTCGCGCCACGGCGGCCTGCAGCCCGGTCAGCAGGTACGCGATCATCGAATGGTCCTGCCGCAGGTTGCGTAGCGTGTCGTGCAGCTCGGGATGCTGTGCGGCGATGGCCGGGAACAGTTGACCGTCCTCGCCCTCGTGGTGGGCGGTCAGGGCGGCGCAGAATCCGTGACAGAACAGCAGCAGGTCCCTGGTCGCCGGCTCCGCCGGCCGGCCGGCGGCCAACGCCTCCCGGGTGACGGTCAGCGCCTCGCGGAGCCGGTTGTGCACACCGCGCAGTTCGCGGCTCCAGGCCACCAGCCTGGCTTCGTCGCCCTCACTCACTTGTGGAGGGCGAAGGGACGACGCTTGTCATCGTCGTGCTCCCTTCGGTCCGGCGCCTCCATGCCTGACACGGACTGCCACCGGCACGCGACGCTGCGGCGAGGTTATCAGATGTCGCCCGGACCGACCGACCTGTCCGGACCGGCCAGCCTTGTGGACAGAGGACTGTGACCAGGTTGTCGCCGTATTTACGATGGCAAACTTGGCGGGCGGTGATAAGGTTACTGTACGGCGACTCACGGGGAGACAGATCATGATTGACCTTGAGCCACGTGCATTCATTGCCCGATGCATTCATTGCCCGATGCATTCATTGCCCGACGACCCGGCCCAGCGATTCGACGCTGTTTCGCCTGGCGGTCGACGGCAGTGCCGGCCAGATCGCGCTGTCGTAGCCTCGGTCAGCGGTAACTGACCTATCGGTGGCCGGAAAGCCGGCCACGAGGAATCAGCGGTTCGTCGCGTTGCGCGACGTTCCTGGTGTCCATGCCCGCCGCCCGGCCCAGCCGGTCCGCGGTGCAGTCCATCTGTGTGCAGACCCCGGCCAGCGTCACACCCTGGTCGGGACCCGACCGCCTGGCGTCGGCTATCGGCCCCTGCCGGGCCGATGCCGGGCAACCGTTGTCGACCAACCACTACCTGTCCCGTCTGATCGGCGCGATTCCCGGCACCGTCCGGAGAGTCGCAGTCGATCGCTGTCTGCCAATGGCAGTTCCGTCGGACTCTGCCTGTCGACGTCAGCGGAGGTGATGCGTGATGGAGACCGACTGACCCGTTTCGACCGTTCCGATCCTGCGTCACGGCTGAAGTGCCGGAAACCACTGGATGCCGTACGCGAGATACAGTTCCGGATCGTCGAAATCCGTGTAGACCTCGCCGACCGCGTCCGGCTGCAGCAGTTCGCTGCCGGGCTGCGGTGTGTCCAGTAACCGAACGGGCTCCCCGGTCACCCGCCGCACCCACTTGGGCAACCGTTCCGGGTCGAATCTCACTCGCAGCTCGAACCGTCGGCACCGTCGGGTGGCCGTCAGCACGTAGTGCGGTGAGGCGATCTGGCTCGGACCCAGTCGAGTGACCACACTGAAGTCGCACGACTCACCGGCGGCGAGTGGCCGGGGCAGGCCGATGACCAACTGTGACCGCTGCGGCAGCGGTCGTTCGTGTCTGATCAGCCGCCCGCCCCAGTGCACATCTGCCCGGATGTCGAGCCCGTCGCTGCCCGGCGGGCAGGGCAGCGACATGCCGAGCATGATCTCGTCGACGCCGTCCCGGTCGGCGACGATCCGCCGTTCCTCGTACGCCTCCATCGTCGGGGTGTCCAGCCGGACCAGTACCCGAAGCCCGGCGACGTGCCAGCCGGCTCCGACCGGGCTGGAGCTGCGTCGGCCCAGCTCCTGGCCGATCGCCTCGGCCAGCAGCACTTCCGCTTCGTTGATCCGGCGCAGCGCGGTCCGGTCCTCGCGACCCAGCCGTCGGGCCAGCCAGGCGACCCGGCCACGGAAGTGCGCGTCCTGCGCCTGTGGGTGCAGCCCCAGCGCGACCCGCGCCGCCAGCGCCATGTCGTCCGGTAGGCGTCGGACCTGGCTGTTCAGCTCGGCTATCACCCGCTCGCGCAACTCAGCGGGCTCGTCGTCGCGGTTCACCGCACTGTTGCCGCAGAGCGTACGCAGGTGGTCGCCGAGCCGACCGGACAGATCGGGTGCCGACACGCCGCGACCGGCCCGCAGGGTGCGGAGCTCCGACTTGACCTCCACAGCGGACACGGATGTCACCGTCCTTCCTGGGCGAGTCACCTTGTCCTCGCCGTGACATCAGCACCAGATTCTGTCACGCGATGCGACTTTTGCGGACGTTCACGGTGGCCGAGACTGGTCAGAGCGAGATCCGACGTGGTCCGCTCCTGCGCGGAAGGGCGTGAGCCACCGTGCCTCCGTGTCCCGATCTGTGGGTGCCGGGACCGGTTCACGTGGTCAGCGCGTGGACAACGGGGATGGCTCCGGTACCCGCAGCGGGATGGTTCGGTGCCCGACCCGCCCGGCCAGGCGGTCATCCGCCGACGGGCGGCTCCCCGTCGGCCGGGTCGAACAGGGACGACGGAGGCCCGGCCGCAGCCACTGGGCCGGGCCGGTGACTGGGCGGTGCCAACGGCCGCTCCGGTCGCCGGCTGAACAACCGTACGCCCGATCGTGCCGCGGTCGTCCGGACGGTGACCGGCAGGGTCACCATCCGCACCGGCTCGGGCGGGGCGGTGAAGCCACGGCTGCCCCATCGGACCCAGATCGCCACTCGGCCAGCGGCAGCTTCGGCGAGCAGTTTCTCCACCGTACGGTGCCGGTCGGTGTGGTCCACC
The DNA here is from genome assembly GCF_049179115.1 of Solwaraspora sp. WMMB762. Classification (NCBI taxonomy): domain Bacteria; kingdom Bacillati; phylum Actinomycetota; class Actinomycetes; order Micromonosporales; family Micromonosporaceae; genus Solwaraspora; species Solwaraspora sp. WMMB762. The sequence goes on along the minus strand of NZ_JBMHMD010000001.1, from coordinate 3,276,678 downwards.
TCGACCACCAGCGGCGGCGCGCCGGTCCGGGCGCAGGCCACGTCGACGACCGAGTGCCGGCCGTGCATCGGCGGTGGTAGCGGCAGTACGCTGGCTGCCCGCCGGTACACCCGCCAGCCCTGCTCGATACCCCACCGCACCACGGCGTCGATGATCGTTCTGGTGACCTGTTCGGTGCCGAGATCGGTGAAGGTCAGCGTGGCCAACTGATCGCCCAGCCCGGCGGCCACTCGCGCCGCGTCGGTGCCATCGGTCACAGCGGCAGCCAGGCGAGTACGTCCCGGATCTTGGCGTCCCAGTAGCTCCACACGTGGTCACCGGCTTCGAAGTCGACGGTGAGCGGAACACCCCGGGCCAGGCAGGCGTCGCGGAACCGGACGTTGTCCGGGTACAGCACGTCCTCGGTGCCGCAGCACAGCCAGAGCTGCGGCAACGCCGCCGGGTCGGCCCGGTCGAGCACCGCGAGCAGGTCGTCGTCGCTGCCGGCGATGTCCTGTTCGCCGAACACCCGCCGCATCAGCGGGTCGGTGGCGGACACCGACGGCCCGTGCTGGCGGGCGGCCACGTCGAGTACGCCGGACAGGCTGGCCGCCGCCGCGAACCGGTGCGGCTGGCGCAGCGCCCAGCGCAACGCCCCGTACCCGCCCATCGACAGGCCCGCGACGAAGGTGTCCTCCCGCCGTCGGGAGACCCGGAAGAACGAGTCGACCACGGCCGGCAGTTCGGTGGACAGGAAGGTCCAGAACGGTGCTCCGTGCACCTCGTCGGCGTACATGCTGCGGTGCACCTGGGGCATCACCACGGCCAGGCCGCGCTCCTCGGCGTACCGCTCGATGGAGCTGTACCGGGTCCACGCGGTGTCGTCGTCGGTAAGCCCGTGCAGCAGATAGAGCACCGGGGAATCGGTGTCGCCGGCCCGCGCCGGGGCGCCGATCCGGGTCCTGGTGTGCTGGGGTAGCAGGACGGTCATCGAGGTGGCCTGCTCCAGCACATCGGAGTAGAAGTCGACCCGCAGGTGTGCCATCCACCTAGTGTGCCGGTTCACCGGACTGCGGCCTCGCGTCGGGTCAGTCGTTCCCGGCGCTCAGTCGTTCCCGACGGACCTGGCCCGGCGCAACCCCGTACGCCCGTTTGAAGGCCCGGCAGAACGCCGCCTCCGAGTGGTAGCCGAACCGGCGGGCGACCACCGGCAGCGGGTCGGCGGACCGTTGCAGGTGGTCGTGGGCCAGCTGCAGCCGCCAGGTCGCCAGGTAGCGGATCACCGGTTCGCCGACCAGCTCGGTGAACCGGGCGGCGAACGCCGACCGGGACATGCCGGCCTGCTGGGCCAGGGTGCCGACCGTCCAGTCCTGCCCCGGCTCGCGGTGCAGCGCGGTCAGCGCCCGGCCGATCTGGTCGTCGCGGAGCGCGGCCAGCCAACCCTGGCGCGCCTCCGGAGCGGCGTCCAACCAGGACCGGATGGCCTGGATCACCAGTACGTCGGCCAGCCGGGTCAGCATCGTCTCACCGCCCGGCTGCAGCGCCTGTGCCTCCCGGGCGACCAGCCGCAACGTGCTGTGCAGCCACCCCGACTCGTCGTCGTCGAACCGGTCGAGATGCAGCACCGGCGGTAGCTGGGCGATCAACCGCCGGGCGGCGACGTGGTCCGGGCGCAGCACTGCGTACGTCACCTGGGTGAGCTCGCCGCCGCCACCGTGTCGCATGATCTCGTAGCGCTCGCTGAGCTGCTGCACCGGGATGTCGAACAACGGCCGCGTCGCTGCGTCCGGGGCGCTGCGGAACCGGTGCGGGACACCGTCCGGAATCAGCGTCAGACTGCCCGGCCCGATCAGGTACGGCTCGGCATCGCCCACCTCCAGCCAACACCGGCCGGCGGTGACCACCTGCAACGTCATGCAGCCCGGCAGGGCCGGTACGTCGATGCCCCACGGGGCGGTCAGTTCGGCCCGGCAGTAGAGGGTGCCGGTCAGCCGGAACATGTGCAGGGTCTCGCCGAGCGGGTCGCTCATCGCCGGGATCGCGCAGTTCGGTGTCGTCCACACCCTGCCCAGCTTCCCGGAGAGGATGCCGAACGTCCACAGCCCTGGACGATGAGCAAAGAAATCAGGAATCAGGATCATTGTTCCGCCGACACCACCCCGGCAGGCTGGTCGACAAGACATCACCTGCCCGAGTCGGACGATTCGCCGATCCGGGCGGTGGCCAGCAGCGGGCGGTAGAAGGCCGTCCACGACACCCAGACCGAACGGGAGTTCCCACGCCATGTCACGACCGTCAGTGCTCGTCACCGGGGCGACCGGCAAGACCGGCCGGCGCATCGCCGACCAGCTCACCACACTCGGCCACCCCGTGGTCCGGGCCAGCCGCCAGGGCGAGCAGCCGTTTCACTGGGCGGAGCCGGCCAGCTGGCCCGCCGCGCTGCGCGGGGTGGACGCCGTGTACCTGTCGTACTACCCGGACCTCGCCGCACCTGAAGCGCCCACTGTGGTCGAAAAGTTCACCGCCGCCGCCCGCGACGCCGGTGTCCGCAAACTGGTCCTGCTCTCCGGCCGGGGCGAGACCAACGCCGGCCGCTGTGAGGCGATCGTCGCCGATTCCGGGCTGACCTACGGCATCGTGCGGGCCAGCTGGTTCAACCAGAACTTCACCGAAGGACACCTGCTCGGCTCGGTCCTGGCCGGGACGGTGGCCCTGCCCGCTGGCGAGGTGGCCGAGCCGTTCGTGGACGTCGACGACGTCGCCGACGTCGCAGTGGCGGTGCTCACCGACCGCCGGCACGACGGCCGGACGTACGACGTCACCGGGCCACGCCTGCTCACCTTCGCGCAGGCGGCGGCGGAGATCGCCGCGGCCAGTGGCCGGGCCGTCGGCTACCTGCCGGTCACCGCCGAGCAGTTCCATCTCGCCCTGGTGTCGCAGGTCGGTCCGGACTACGCGCGGCTGCTCACCGACCTGTGCGTCGAGGTGTTCGACGGGCGTAACGCCTCGCTCGGTGACGGCGTCGAGCGGGCGCTGGGTCGCGCGCCGCGGGACTTCGCCGCCTTCTGCCGGCAAGCGGCCGCCGGCGGGGCGTGGCAGCAGTGACCACCGTCGCCGGCCGGGTGCCGGAGGCGCCCCACATCAACACCCGCACCGGCAGCCGCAGTCAGAAGGTGATTCTCGTCGTCGCCGGCCTGGTCGTGGTCGGTATCGGGGGCGCGGTCCTGACCACACCGGACACCTTCCACGCCGGCAACGGCATCGACTTCGCCGGCAACAGCAGTCTGCTCAGCGAGATCCGGGCGGCCGGCGGGGCACTGCTGGCCACCGGGATCCTGGTCACCCTCGGGGCGTTCGTCCGCCGGTTGACCTTCGCCGCGGCACTGATCGGCGCGACCGTCTATCTGGCGTACGGACTGTCCCGGCTGCTCAGCATCGCACTGGACGGGATGCCGGCCACCGGTCTGATCGCCGCTGCCGTCGCCGAGCTGGTCCTCGGCGCGGCCTGCGGACATGTCCTGTACCGCAACCGCCGCGCAGGTGCGAGTCCTGCACCGTAGCCGCTGTGCAGGTGCGAGTCCTGCAGGGTAACCGCCGCGCAGGTGCGCGCCCGGTCACCGCAACCGGGCGCGCCATGCGTCGAAGTCGTCGGCGAGCGCGTGGTCACCGGCCGCCCGGCAGCTGTCGGTGGCCACCTCCAGCAGCCGCTGCCAGCACGGCAGGTACGCCGCCGGATCCTGCGGTGGCCGGTCAGGGGCAGCCCGGTACGCGCTGGCGAGCAACGCGTGCGCGGCCAGCGCCAGCCGCCGTCCGTCGGCGTACGCCGACCCGGTGAGCAGCACGTCGACGGCGACCGTCACGAGCTGCACTGCCGCCGGCAACGGCAGCCCGGACAGCCAGCGCATCGAAGTGGTCCAGAGCAACGCCGGATCGCTGCCCGGCGTCGCCGTCGCCAGCGGCGTCGCCGGCCCGGCTCCGGCGGTGTGCCGCTGCATCACCGCTGTCAGCGTCGGCTGGGCCGCCCGGTCCAACCAGTCGTCCGCCGGCACCCACAGCAGGCCCCGGCCCCGCACGGTCGGCAGCACCAGCCGCGCCAGGCTGCGACCCATCTCCGGTGGGAACGGCACCGGTCCGCCGGCCATCGAGAGCAGCCCGTCGACCACCCGCAACTCGGCCTCCAGCGCCTGCCGCGCCTGGCCCGGTGGCAGGCCGGCGGCGATCACCGCCGCCGGAACGAAGCCCTCGACGACCCGGCCGTCGACGAAGTTCAGCAGCGCCGACACCACCGCTGCGCTGTGTACGTACCCACTGTCGACGGTGCCGTCCGATCCGTCCCCGCCCTCGTCGGCCTCGTCGGCCTCGTCGGCCTCGTCGGCCTCGTCGGCCTCGTCGGCCGAGTCGCCGTGGCCGTAGTAGCCCAGTGCCGCGTTGGCCGAGGCGATCGCGAGCTGCGGGTCACCGGCCGGTGCCAGCGTTGCGGCGTTCGATGCCAGCACCCGGGCCAGGTCCCGGCGTCGCGGATGGGCCGGATCGCCGCCGGTCACCGACAGATAGGCCAGGACCGCCGCGTCGGCGTCGACCTCCGCCGAGGCAGCCCACCCCCGTACCGACTGGGCGAGACCACGGCGGGCCAGCACGTCGGCCAACGACAGCTCCGCGTCGGGCACGGTGCCGACCAGTCCGGCGTACGCGCGTACCGCGTCGTCCAGCGCCGCTACCGCCGCCGCCGGGTCCCGGTCAGCGAGATGCAGCGCGCCGAGCCGGTAGCACAGCCCGCCCAGCCCGCTCCGCCGGGACACGTCGTCCGGCGCGTCGTCGAGCAGCTCACCGGCCAGCTCGACGGCCTGCCGCTGGCAGCGGACCGCCGTCGACCAGTCGCCCCGTCGGCTGTGGTCAACCGACTCGCCGACCAGCTCGTCGATGCGTGACTCGGCCGGCCGGTCCGGGACCACCGTCCGGGTCACTGGCCACCGCGTAGGTCGTCGGGGACCACGTCGACCAGGCTGATCTGCTCGAACGTGGCGGTGCAGCGGTCACCGGTGGGCGACTGGGCTAGGAAGCCGACCCGGGTCGGCGCGTCGGCGGCATCGGTCAGCCGGAACAGTCGGGCGAACTGCCACGACATGCCGTCGAGGGAGTAGTGGAACGCGTACGCCGACCCTTTGCGCAGCACCCGGAGATGGACGCTGGACGCATCGACGGTGACCGCGTTGGCGTCGTCGGAGATGCCGTTGGTCACCACGGTCACCACCATCGGCCGGCCCTGCGGCGAGTACTCGAAGCACAGCTTTGCCCAGTTTTCCTCGTCGATACGCAGACACAGCACCCCGGCGTCGAACGCGGCTGCGAAGTCGACCGTGACCCGGGCGGAGAGTGCGAACTCGCCGTCCGGGCAGTCGAACAGCAGCGCCGGTGCGTTGTGGGTGCGGTACTCGCCGACCGGGTCGACGAACCAGTCGGTGCCGGCGCCGGCGGTGAGCGCCAGGGCCTGCCGACCGGCGGGATGCTCCGCCGCCACCGGTGTGTTCTGCCAGGCGAGCGGCGGCAGCCCGGCGATCGCGGGCGGTGCAGGTGCCTGCGGTGTCATCCTGCCTCCGGCGGGGCACGTCGGTCTCGTTGGACGCGCACATCGATCTGGTCGGAACTGCAATGCTGCCACGGGCCGGCATCCCGCCGCTGGTCCGGCCCGTCGGCTCCGGTACGCGGCCGGTCTTGACCCCGGCCGGTCTTGACCCCCGGCTGGGTCTTGACCCTCGACCTGGTCGAGGCCGCAGAGTCCATGGACGTGGAGAGCGACATGCACAGCATCGGCGAGACGGCCCGCGCCAGCGGGCTCACCACCAGCGCGCTGCGGTTCTACGACTCCGCTGGCGTGCTGGTGCCGGCTGCGGTGGATCCGCACACCGGCTATCGGTGGTACGCCGCGAGTCAGCTGCGCGCCGCCCGGCTGCTGGCCGGGCTGCGCCGGGTCGGCCTGCCGCTGGCCGAGATCACCGAGACGGTCCGGGCGTTGCCCGACGTCACGGTGGCCCGACGGCTGCTCGACGTGCACCTGCGCCGGCTGCAGGACGGGCTGGCCGATGCCCGTCGGGAGCTCTCCCGCATCCATGCCCTGCTCGATGCCGAGGAGAACCGGACGATCATGACCACCACCACCACTCACGTCACCGTCGACGCCGCCGCCCTGGCCGACGCGCTGGACGCCGTACGGTTCGCCGTCGGCACCGACCCCGAGATTCCCGCCCTGGCCGGAGTGCACGTCGAGGTCTCCGCCGACACCGTACGGTTCGCCGCGACCGACCGTTACCGCATGGCGGTCGCCGAACTCGTCCCGACGGCGGTCGACGGCCCGGCGGTGACGGTCCTGGTGCCCGGCGGCTTCGTGACCGGCGTACGCAGCCAGGTCGACCGTAACCCAACAGCGGAACTGGCCTTCGGTCCGGACGGCGTCGACGCCTCCGCCCCGGGCTGGCGGATCACCACCGATCCGCTGGACCACGACTTTCCCGACTACCGGCCGTTGCTGCCGGTCCGGGGCGCCGAGGGCCGACGGCAGGTCACTGTGGACGCCACCGAGTTGCGACGGGCGCTGGAGCCGGGCCGGGCCCCGGCGGTGGTACGCGAACACCTCGGCGTCACCCACCCGGTCGCGGTGCTGGCGGCGACCGACGACGGCACCGTCGAATGCGTCGACGAGGCGGCCTGGCACGCCGCACCGGATCGGTGCGTCGCGGTGAACCGGGAGTTTCTGCTGCAGGCGGTGGCGGCCGCCGGCGGCGGTCAGTTGGTGCTGGACCTGGACGGGCCGATCCGGCCGTTGGCCGTGCGACTGCCCGACGACGACCGGAGCTGTTCGCTGCTGATGCCGATCCGGCACTGACGTCGGCGTGGTCCGGCCCGAGGCTGCGGGCCGGACCGCGCCGCGAGCGGCCGGGGGTGGTGTTGCGGGCGCGGACCTTCGGCGACGTGGAACCCTTCATCGCCGATCTGCCTGCGGTCGTCCCGATCGTCGCCGCCGATGTGGTCGAGTTGCGCAGCCAGGCAGGCCAGTTGCGGCGTACCGGTCGGTGGAGTGTGCCGCGGCGGCTCGTGGTGCTCGCGAAGGCGGGTTCGGTGCTGCTGGACATGCGGCACGCCGTCTTCGGCCACCGGGTGGTGGAGATCGAGTTGTTTGCGCAGGCCGAGGCAGTATCGCGGCTGGCACCTTGTCGGTGCGGTACGAGTACCGGTTCTGGCGGTGGCGTTGGTAGCTGGCTGGGTCCGCCGCCAGGCTTTTGCCTTGCATCGTCGATGGACGATGTTATCGATAACAGTGGTGCCCGGTTGGGCGCCTGCCGTCCGGTACCGGTCCGGTGAAACGTTGCTGCCCTCCGTGCGAAACGCCAGCCGGGTGACGGCCACTGCCTCGGCGTCACGAAACACGCCTGTTACCTCTTGACGACCGTGGTGTTATCGTTCACAGTCGATGGACACCCGTTGGGGCGCGATCGGGAGTGAGCCGGCTGTCGCTGCCCCGACCGGGTGCCAGCTCCGCCAACCGGGCTGGTGGGGCCGCATGTTAACGCTCACTGGCTAGGCCTACAGCGGCCAGCGGGCCGGGTGGTGCCGCCAGGCGTGCGGCCGACCGCCTGGGCCTGCGGTGACGGAGGAAGACATGGCAGAAACAGCCCAGGCCGGTCGGGCCACCGACCGGAAATGGATCCGCCGTATCGCGGCGGCGACCGCAGCGGTCCTGGTCGGCGGCGGCCTCGTCGCGCTGACGACGACTGCGGCATCGGCGGCGACGGTCGACACCAGCGCGTGGTACGTGCTGCTCAACCGCAACAGCGGCAAAGCCCTCGACGTGTACAACCTCGCCACCAACGACGGCGCCCGGATCACCCAGTGGTCCCGCAACAACGGCAACCAGCAGCAGTGGCAGTTCGTCGACTCCGGCGGCGGCTACTACCGGCTGAAGTCCCGCCTGTCCGGCAAGGTCCTCGACGTCTACGAGTGGTCCACCGCCAACGGCGCTGCCATCGTCCAGTGGAGCGACCACAACGGCACCAACCAGCAGTGGCGCCTCGCCGACTCCGACGGCGGTCACGTCCGGCTGATCAGCCGACACAGCAACAAGGCCCTCGAGGTCCAGAACGCGTCGACCGCCGACGGCGGCAACATCGTCCAGTACGACGACTGGGGCGGCGCCAACCAGCAGTGGCAACTCGTCCGCGTCGACGGCGGCGGCAACCCCGACCCCAACCCCACGACACCGCCGCCGTCGGGGGAGTACACGAATCCGGTGGTGTGGCAGGACTTCGCGGATGTGGAGGTGATCCGGGTCGACGACACGTACTACATGACGGCGTCGACGATGCATTATTCGCCGGGTGCGCCGATTCTGCGGTCGTACGATCTGGTGAACTGGGAGTTCGCGGGGCATGCGGTGCCGAGGTTGGAGTTCGGGTCGAAGTACGACCTGTCGGGGGCGCAGCGGGGGTATGTGCGGGGGATCTGGGCGTCGACGTTGAACTACCGGCGGAGCAACGGGACGTACTACTGGGCGGGTTGTATCGATTTCAGTCAGACGCACATGTACACGTCGCGGTCGGTGGAGGGGCCGTGGACGAAGCATGCGACGTTGCCGTGTTATTACGACGCGGGGTTGTTGTTCGACGATGATGACACGCCGTATGTGGCGTACGGTAACGGGACGATCAGTGTGGCGCAGTTGTCGGCGGATGGTCGGTCGCAGGTGCGGGCGCAGCAGGTGTTCCAGACGCCGTCGAGTGTGGGGACGCTGGAGGGTGCCCGGTTCTACAAGCGGAACGGCAACTATTACATCTGGCTGACGCGGCCGGCGAACGGTCAGTATGTGTTGCGGTCGACGAACGGGCCGTTCGGGCCGTACGAGATGCGGCAGGTGTTGTTGGATCTGCCGGGGCCGATCTCGGGTGGTGGGGTGCCGCATCAGGGTGGTGTGGTGCAGACGCAGAACGGTGACTGGTACTACATGGCGTTCGTGGACGCGTATCCGGGTGGGCGGATGCCGGCGTTGGCGCCGATCACCTGGACGGGTGACGGGTGGCCGCAGTTGCGGACGGTGAACGGTCGGTGGGGGGTGAACTACCCGCGGCCGAATCTGCCGGCGCCGCCGCGGGTGGTGAAGCCGTTGACCGGGGTGGACACGTTCGCGGGGACGACGTTGGGGCCGCAGTGGGAGTGGAACCACAATCCGGACAACTCGCGGTGGTCGGTGAACGACGGGCTGCGGTTGTCCACCGCGACCGTGACGAATGATCTCTACAGTGCGCGGAACACGTTGACGCATCGGATTCAGGGGCCGACGTCGACGGCGACGGTCGAGTTGGATTATTCGTCGATGCGGGATGGTGACCGGTCGGGGTTGGTGATGTTGCGGCAGTCGTCGGCGTGGGTCGGGGTGCGTCGGGACAATGGGTCGACCCGGGTGGTGATGACGAACGGGTTGACGATGGACAGTAACTGGAACACCATCGGGACCGGGACTGAGGTGGCGAGTGCGCCGGTGTCGGGTGGTCGGGTCTGGTTGCGGGCGAATGCTGATATCCGGCCGGGTGCGGGGCGGCAGGCGCGGTTCTCGTACAGCACGGACGGGGTGAATTTCACGTCGTTCGGGCCGGCGTTCACGTTGAACAATGAGTGGCAGTTCTTCATGGGTTACCGGTTCGGGATCTTCAATTATGCGACGCAGGCGCTCGGCGGCGCCGTCACCGTCCGACGGTTCGAACTCTCGACCCCCTGATTTTTGGAGTAGACGATCATGAGCTCGTCCTTTCTCAGCCGTCGTCGGCTGCTGCAGGCCGCCGGCGCGACCGCGGTGGTCTCCGCCACCGGCGTCACCACCGGCGCGGTCGTCGGTGCCGCTCCGGCCGCCGCGGCCCTGCCACCGGCACGCCCGGACATCGGCGTGGGGGCCTACGGATTCGACGTCGGCCAGGCCAGGCTGACCACCAGCCGGTGGCTGGACAACCAGAACCGCACCATCAACTACCTGCGCTTCGTCGACGTCGACCGGATGCTGCGCAACTTTCGGGCCAATCACCGGCTGTCCACCAACGGCGCCGCGTCCAACGGCGGCTGGGACAGCCCGACGTTTCCGTTCCGTACCCACATGCAGGGCCACTTCCTGAGCGCCTGGGCATTCGCGTGGGCGGTGACCGGTGACAGCGTCTTCCGGGACAAGGCCAACTACATGGTGGCCGAACTCGCCAAGTGCCAGGCCAACAACGGGGCGGCCGGCTTCGCCGCCGGCTACCTGTCCGGGTTCCCCGAGTCCGACTTCACCAGCCTCGAGGCCCGGACGCTGAACAACGGCAACGTGCCGTACTACTGCATCCACAAGACCCTCGCCGGCCTGCTCGACGTGTGGCGCTACCTCGGCAACAACCAGGCCCGCGACGTCCTGCTCTCGCTCGCCGGCTGGGTCGACTGGCGCACCGGCCGGCTCTCCACGAGCCAGATGCAGAACATGCTCGGTACCGAGTTCGGCGGGATGAACGCCGTCCTGACCGACATCTACCAACAGACCGGTGACAGCCGCTGGCTCACCACCGCGCAGCGGTTCGACCACGCCGCCGTGTTCAACCCGCTCGCCGCCAACTCCGACCAGCTCAACGGGCTGCACGCCAACACCCAGGTGCCGAAGTGGATAGGTGCCGCCCGCGAGTACAAGGCCACCGGTACCACCCGCTACCGGGACATCGCCAGCAACGCCTGGAACATCACCGTTGACGCGCACACCTACGTGATCGGCGGCAACAGCCAGGCCGAGCATTTCCGGGCACCCGACGCCATCGCCGGCTACCTGCGCAACGACACCTGCGAGGCGTGCAACACGTACAACATGCTGAAACTCACCCGGGAGCTGTGGCTGCTCGACCCGGGCCGGGCGGCGTACTTCGACTTCTACGAACGGGCGCTGCTCAACCACGTGATGGGCATCCAGAACCCGGCCAGCGACCACGGACACATCACCTACTTCACCCCGTTGAACCCGGGCGGGCGGCGCGGCGTCGGCCCGGCCTGGGGCGGCGGGACCTACAGCACCGACTACAACTCCTTCTGGTGCTGCCAGGGCACCGGCCTGGAGGTCAACACCGCGCTGACCGACTCCATCTACTTCCACGACGGCAGCACGCTGACCGTCAACCTGTTCATGCCGTCGGTGCTGAACTGGTCGCAGCGGGGCATCACCGTCACCCAGACCACCAGCTACCCGGCCAGCGACACGACCACCCTCACGGTCACCGGCAACGTCGCCGGGTCGTGGACGATGCGGATCCGGATCCCGGCCTGGACCAGCGGGGCGACGGTCAGCGTCAACGGCGTCCAGCAGGGCATCGCCACCACACCGGGCAGCTACGCCAGCCTCACCCGGTCCTGGTCCGCCGGCGACACGGTCACCGTACAGCTGCCGATGCGGGTGATCATGGTGCCGGCCAACGACAACCCCGACGTCGCCGCGATCACCTACGGTCCGGTGGTGCTCTCCGGCAACTACGGCAACAGCACCCTGAGCGGGCTTCCGTCGCTCGACACCGCGTCGATCACCCGGACCAGCGCCAGCTCACTCGCCTTCACCGCCACCGCGAACGGCTCGTCGGTGGGCCTCGGCCCGTTCCACGACGCGCACGGGCACAACTACACCGTCTACTGGAGCGTCGGCTCCGGCGGCGGCAACCCCGGTACGGCCAGCTTCCGGCTGGTCAACGCCAGCAGCAACCTGGTGCTCGGGGTGCAGAACATGTCGACCGCCGACGGCGGCCTGGCCCTGCAGTGGGACGACAACGGCACCGCCGACCACGACTGGGAGATCATCGTCGACGGCGGCGCGATCCGGTTGCGCAACGTGCACAGCGGCAAGGTGCTCGGCGTGGAAAACATGTCCACCGCAGACGGTGCCCGCGTCCTGCAGTGGTCCGACACCGGCACCGCCGACCACCGCTGGACGGTGGTCGATGTCGGCGACGGCACCCACAAGCTGCGCAACGTGCACACCGGCAAGCTGCTGGCCATCGCCGGCGGATCGACCGCCCTCGGCGCCCAGGCGGTGCAGGACCCGGACAACGGCAGCCTGGACAACCAGTGGCGGTTCCTGCCGAACGGCACCCGGCGGATCCAGAACCGGGCCAGCGGACTGGTGCTCGGCGTGCAGAACATGTCCACCGCCAACGGCGGCCTGGCCATCCAGTGGGGCGACACCGGCACCGCCGACCATCTCTGGACGGCGGTCACCGACACCGGCGGCTACCTGCGGCTGCGCAACTCGCACAGCGGCAAGGTGCTCGGCGTGGAGAACATGTCGACGGCGACCGGGGCCCGGGTGCTGCAGTGGGACGACAACGGCACCGCCGACCACCGGTGGCGGCTGCGGTACCGTAGTGACGGCTACTTCCGACTGCAGTGCGCCAACGGCGGCAAGGTGCTCGGGGTCAGCGGCGGGTCAACCGCGCAGGGGGCACAGATCGTGACCTCGGACGACTACGGCCAGAACGACACGCTCTGGCGGTTCGTCTGACCCGTACCGGCTCGGGTCGGCCGCCCTCACCCGGCGGCCGGCCCACCCGGCGGCCGGCCGGACTCGCGCTGCCGGCCGGACTCGCGCTGCCGGCCGGACTCGCGCTGCCGGCCGGACTCGCGCTGCCCGGCCGCGCGGTCGGGTCAGTGGTCGACGGTCCCGGCGGCGGCCATCACCCGCAGCGCGTTGGCGTCGACCCGTAGCCTGATCGGGGTCTCGCCGCACACCTCACCGTCGATCTCCACCGGCGCCGGCCGGTCCGTCTCGACCAGCAGTTCGCCGACCGCGAGGAACGGGTCGTGCCGCAGGGTACGCCGGTGACCGGTCGCCGCGTTGCGTACCGTCGCGCCCAGCAGGCTGTGCCGGGCCGCACCACCCACCGGGTACGCCACCAGCAGCCGGTCGTCGGCGTTGGCGTCCGCGGTGATCGGCCGACCGGCCTGGTGACCGCCGTTGGCGACGTACAGCTGGTGGGTCTGGAAGTCCCGGTTGCTGCTGGCGGTCCGGACGCTGACCCGTAGCGGACGGTGCCGGGCCATCAACGCTGCCGCCGTCGCCGGATAGGCGAACTTGCCGACCACCCGTTTCAGCCGGGGCGGGGTGCGCAGCATCACCTCGGCGGACAACCCGATGCCGACGTGGTTGGCGAACGGCAGGTCACCGGCGAGGCCGAGATCGACGTCGATCACCTTGCCGGAACTGATCACGCGGACCGCCGCGTCCAGGTCGATCGGGATCCCGAGGGTACGGGCGAAGTTGTTGGTGGTGCCCAGCGGCAGCAGCCCGAGCGCGATGTCGCGGTGGGCGAGCAGCCGGGCGGCGGCCCCGATGGTGCCGTCCCCACCGCCGGCGATCAGCAGGTCCGGGGCCATCCGGACCGCCTCGTCCAGGCTGCGTTCCAGCTCACCCGGCTCGTCCACCGGGTAGCTGGCGATCAGCTCGAAACCGGCGTCGGTCAGCCGTCGGACGGCGTCGGTGTAGAACTGGCGGCCCCGGCGGGACTTGGCGTTGACGATCAGCACCGCCCGCCGTCGCTGCCGGATGGCGTCGCTCAACTCCTGCTTGGTCCGCACGGCCAGACCTTATCCTCACCGGCCACGCGACCCCCTGGCCCGGGGGTCGCGCGGCCAGCGCGGATGCTCACCTGTCGGACATCATCAGCCCACCGTCACCGCCGAGCTGGCGGTCACCGCCACCGCACCGCCGGTCAGCTGGTGGGTGAAGGTGAAGTCGCCGGGCCGGCGGGTGCGGACGTGCAGCTCCCAGGTCAGGTCGGTGCCGGCGGTCAGCGCCACCTCCGGCGAGATCGTCCCGACCAGGGCACCGTCCTGCACCGACATCGGCACCCGGACCCAGGCACCGTCGACCCGCAGCTGCACCGCGACGTCGCGGGCCAGCAGGTCACCGTCGGGGTGGGTGACCGTCAGCGTCGACTCGGCGGTGCCCTGGTCGACCCCGCTCGGGTTGACCACCCGGACCTCCGGGTGGAACCAGCCGTCCACCTCGGCGGTCTGCGGGTAGGTCGAGGTGATCGTCGCCGCCTCGGCCAGCACCAGGGACGACTCGGCGTCGACCAGCCCGCTGTACCAGCCGGTGTCCAGCTCCAGCTGGAGCTGGTACCGACCGGGCTGCGGGTCGTCGACCTCGAACCCGTACGGCTGGGCCGCCCAGTCGAGGTAGCCGGCCCGGATCTCGGTGCCGGCCGGGTCGGACAGCCGCAGCACCGGCCGGGCCTCGTTGGGCGCCAACGCCCGGACCGCCGGCACGACGTCCTCCAGGCGGGTCACCGCCGGCAGATCGGCGAACGGCCGTACGTCGGTGGCGCGGACCGTCGCGAACGGGTGCCCGTGCGCGTCGGTCACCGACCAGTCCACCTCGACCGAGCCGGGCTCCGGGGCCGACGCGGCCAGTTCGACCTGCGCCGCACCGCCGAAGCCGAACGTGGCGTCGAACGGGTCGATCCAGTCCATCTCCGGCAGGATCTCGCTGACCAGCCACCAGTCGCGTTCCAACCGGGGCAGCTGGTGCACGGTGACCGCCTGGTAGCTGTCCAGCGTCGCGACCAGCGGTCCGGGCCCGAACGAGTACGCCCACGGCGCGGTGCCGGCCGGGCGCAGGTAGACGGTCGCCGCATGGTTGCCGCCGACCAGGTCGGCGGCGAGGTCCACCCGGGTCGACAGATCCTGCGCCGCCTCGGCCCCGGCCGGCCCACCGGCCAGCACCCGGGGCGCGAACAGCACCTCGTCGTCGTCGAACACCGTGATCACCTTGTGCAGCAGGTACGACGTACCACCGTCGGTCGCGGCCTTGCGCACCACCAGGGTGTAGCGGTCGACGGCGGCCGGCGTCTCGAAGGTGAGGGTGCCGGCGTCGTCGGTGGCACCGACCGGGATCACCGCGCCGTCGTGGACCAGCTCGACCGCAGCGCCGGCCAGCGGGCCGGGCTCGGCATCCGGAGCATCGACGGTACGCGCGGTGAGGCTCACCCGGGGCGGACGCACCCGGAACGACCCGGTCAGGTACTCGAGCGTCACGGCGTAGTTGCCCAGCTCTGCCCGCTGGACCGTCCAGCTGACCGTCTGGTTGACGCCGGAGCCGAGGTTGACCGTGGTGGTCGCCGCCGACTCACCGTCGACCCGCAGCACCGCCTGGTACGGCCCGGCGGCCGCGCCGATGTTCTTCACCTGTGCGGTGACCCGTACCGGTTCGTTGCTCTTCACCACCTCCGGGTCGACCGTCAACCCGTGCACGGCGAAGTACGGCTGCCCTTCCTCGGCCGGTCGGGCCGCCCAGTCGATGGCGTCGAGGAACACCTGGGTGGCCTGCTCGGTCCAGTCGACCGGGCCACGGGTCACCGACACGCCGTGGGTGGACAGCAGCACGTGCCGGTTGGTGGCCCGCTGGTCGACGCCGATGCCGCCGCCGTAGATCCCGGTGGTGTCGCTGCGGCCCAGGTCGGCGAGGGTCTGCCGGCCGTCGCCGGAGTAGTCGCCGAACCAGGCGATCCACTTGGCCTGGGTGCTGTTGTCCAGCGGAATCCGGTCACCGACGGCGTACCCGTCGAGGATCGGGTGTTCGGCGGTCACCTCGTAGTACGACTCGGCCACGCCGGTACCGCCGGTGTTGGAGCCGGTCGAGACGGGCTGCCCGGTGTGCTGGGACAGCTGCCGGATGCCGTTGCCGGTGCTGTAGGCGTGGTCGGTGAAGATCACCCCGGTGCCGGCGGCGTCGGTGGCGTCCAGGAACGCCTGGAAGGTCGCCTCGTCGTAGTCGCTGCTCACCCCGTAGCCGAGCACCACGACCGGATGGTCGGCGGCGGCCACCAGCTCGTCCCAGTCGTAGATCACCGTCTCGATGCCGCGTGGGGCGAAGATCTCGTCGGCGTACGTGTCGACGTAGCTGCCGACCAGGGCGACCGTCTGCGGCGGCGGGCTGAGCGTGAAGTCGGCGGTGACCGCGCCGCCTTCCGGAATGGTCACCTCGACGGCCGGGGAGACGTCGAACCGGGGATGGTCGGCGGTGATCCGGTAGCTGCCGGCCGGCAGTTCGAGCCGGTAGCTGCCGTCGGTGCCGGTGACCACCGGGCTGCCGACCGGCGCGCCGTCGGCGGAGACCGTGACCGTCACCCCGGGTACGCCGTGGCCGCTCTCGTTGAACGTCGCGGCACCGGTGACCACCCCGATCGGCAGTGGCACCATCGCCAGGTCGACGGTGGTGAACGACTCCTCGACCACGACGACGTCGGCGACGCTGGCGGTCTCGTGACCGAACGCGGTGGCGGTCAGCGTGTAGCTGCCGGGTGCCAGGCGCAGGGTGAAGGTGCCGTCGTCACCGGTACGCACCGAGGCCCCGCCCGGCGTGACGGTGACCGTGGCGTCGGCCACCGGGGCTCCGGTGCCGGCGGTGGTGACCTGGCCGGTGACACCGCTGTCGAGCGCCACCTGCACGGCGGCGGCGTACGCGTCGATCCGGCCGTGGCCGTAGCGGGTGTCCGGTGCCACGTCGGCGTACCGGTCGTCCCAGAACGCGGTGTCGATCAGTGCGGTGCGGGTCGCGTCGACGCTGAGCTCCGGCGCGCCCTGCAGCAGCAGCGCGGCGACCGCGCTGGTGTGCGGGGTGGCCATCGAGGTGCCGCTGGCGTAGCGGTAGCTGCCGTCCGGGTGGGCCGACCACACCTCGTCGCCCGGGGCGGACAGGTCCGGGGTGACCCAGCTGTCCGGCCAGTCCGCGGGTGGGCTGGCCCAACTGGACTTGTTGACCACGTTGCCGCAGGAGAAGTCGGCGACGTTGTCGTCGATGTCGGTGGCACCGACGCCGACGGCCTCGTACACGTTGCCGGGGCTGGACGAACCGACGCCGCAGCTGCCGAGGATGTCCTCGTTGCCGATGGCGAACGACGGGAACGCACCGGCGGCGACGATCGCCCGGGTCGGGGCGACCATCTCCGTCGAGTAGCTCGGTGCGCCGAGCGACATGCTGACCACGTCGGCCGGGCGGCCCGCCGGGTTGCCGGCCGAGTCGGTCGGTGCGACCGCCCACTGCATGCCGGCGGCGACCTGGGCGAAGGAGCCGCTTCCGCCGGGGATCACCAGGCCGTGCGCCATCTCGGCACCGGGCGCGCCGCCGATGATCACGCCGGACGCCGCACCACCGTGGATGGTGCCGGAGACGTGCGTACCGTGGGTGGACGAGTCGTGTGGCTCCGAGGCCACCAGACCGCCGGCGGAGCTGAACTCCATCCAGCCACCCGGGTAGGTCGGGTCGGTCGGGTCGTCGGTGGCCATCTTGCCGACCAGGTCGGGGTGGTCGATGGCGACCCCGGTGTCCAGAGTGACCACCCGGACGCCGGTGCCGTCCAGACCGAGCTCGGTCCAGACCTTTTCGACGCCGATGCGGTCCATGCCCCAGGTGATCCGGTCGTCGATGATCGACGCGGCCGGGTCGGCGGCGGCGGTCATCTCGGTCTCCGGCACGCTCAGGGTGAAGTTCGGCAGCACCCGTTGCACGCCGGGCAGGCTCGCCAGCGCCGACAGCCGGGCGGCGTCGGCGGTGAACTCGACGAGCAGCATGTTGGTGATCCAGAAGCGGTTGACCACCCGTACGTCGCCGGCGGTCTCGGCGTGCTCCTCCAGCGCCGTTTCGACCTCGGCCTGGATCTCCTCGGAGTGGGCGCGAAGCTGGTCGACGGCGGTGTCCGGGTTGGTCGGATAGCGCTGCGGGTTGGGCAGCATCAGCAGCGCCTGGACCCGGTCGCCGGTCGATTCGGCGACTGTGGCCTGTAGTTCCTCGGCGACTGCGGCGGCGCCGGCACCGGGGGCGTCGGCACCGCCGTCGGTGGGCGCGGCCGAGACGGGCAGCGGTACGGCGAGCAGCCCGCCGGCCAGCACGGCACCAGCGGTGACGGCCAGCAGGCGGCGTGCCCGGGGCAATAGTCGTGGTAGGGAGGGCTTGCGTCCTGACATCGATCGTCTCCTGGATCGCAGGGCCGGGATCAACCGGTTGGCATCGAAGATCGCTGAACGCCAATGGCGAACATGTTGATGTCGATGACTCCCCGCCGTCAACCCCTCACGATCCGAAACGGGGTCTACCGCCGGTCCGCGTCAGTTGGTGGTCAGCACCTCGTAGAGGTCGGGTCGACAGTCCAGCGCGGCCTCCCGCAGTGCGGCGACCCGGGCCAGTTGCTCGTCCGCCGGCAGCGACCGCAGCGTGGCCAGCGCCTCCTCGACCATGCCCTGTACGGGTTGCCAGAACTCGTCCGGTGCCGCGTCCCGGCCCTGCAGCCAGAGGCCGGCCGCCGCCCGGGCCGCCTGGATCGGCTCCCAGCCCTCGACGTCGTCGAGGGCGGCACCGCAGGCCCAGGTGCCGGCGCCGTCGAGGATTTCGGCTTCGAGCGAGGGCAGCCCGGTGGCGATCGTCCCGTCGCCGTAGATGAGCAGCTCGAAGTGGACGGTGTCCCGGCGCTGCGCGATCGTGGCGCCGTGCGGGCTGACCTGCTGCACCACGGCGGTCGGCGGGTCGGGCAGTTTGGCCAGCAGAGTCAACGCCCGCCGGGCCGGCCCGACCAGCTCCGGCAGGACCGACGCGTCGACCCGGCTGACGCAGACCCGGGGCGTCCCGTCGGCACAGACCAGCCCGGTGGCCTGCAGGTCGGGGCGGGCTGCCTCATCGACCGGTGGCAGCACGATCAGGGCGACGAGCAGCCCGGCGACGGTCGGTAGCGTGGCGAGCAGCCGGGAGCGGCGGGTTGCGGCGGCGTACAGCGCCCATCCGGTGGCCGCCAGGGCGACGGACCACACCAGCTTGCCCGCGACGGCCCGGCCGTCGATCGTGGAGTAGCCGTCGGCCGGCCCGAGGGACGCCGGACTGAGCAGCGCGGCCCGGCTGTCGGAGCCGTCGGTGAGCAGTTGCAGCCCGACGACGGCGGCGAGCGCACCCACGGCGAGCAGCGGGGCGGTCAGCCGGGACGGCAGCAGCTGCCCCAGGCCGAGGCCGAGTAGACCGGCCGCCGCGACGCTCGCCGCGCCGAGCAGCATCGGCCACACCCAGCCGGTCGGCTGATGGTCGGCGGCCAGCACCGCGCGGGCCAGCACCTCGAGCACTCCGCCGGTGTACCCGCCGGCGAGGCAGCCGACGACCGCGACCGCCCGGGGCGCCACCCGGACCAGGCCCGGTCGGGCGCTGGTCGCGACCAGTTCGGTCATCCTGCTGGCCTGGTCCCGGCGGCCGTGCCAGGCGCCGACCGCGACCGCGAGCGGCCAGATCAGGTCCAGCGCGCTGTGGTGGGCCAGTACCCCGGCCATCCAGTACCCGTCCCAGCGTTCTCCGTCGGCGGCCCACCAGGCCGCCGCGAACGCCAACCCGACACCGAACCACACCACCGCGGTACGGCGCAGTTCCACGAAGAGAATCCGACCCGTCACGTCGTCGCACCGTTCCTGTCGTCGTTCCTGTCGTCGTTCACAACCGGCAAGACGGACCGGGCAACGGGCCCGGCTTTGGGCATCGGTGTGAGCTGGATCTCACCTCTGTCGACCGGCTGGCCTGACCGCTGGACGGCCCGGCAAATCGGATGGCGGCGGGTGTGGTGGCAGGGCCATCGACGGTGGGCGTGGTGGCAGGATGGGCGGCGTGCCGACCGTGCAGCCGTCCGCCCTGCATCCCGAATATTCTGCCCTGCATCCCGAATATCCGGTCCGCACCGAGCGGCTGCTGCTGCGACCGCTGACCGGCGACGACGTCGACGCGCTACTCGCCTACCGCAGCCTGCCGGACGTCTGCCGGTACGTGCCGTTCGAGCCGATGACCCGCGACGTCGTCGTCCAACGGCTCGCCACCCAGTGGGCCAACACCGGCCTCACCGACGAAGGTCAGGCCCTCACTCTTGGCGTCGAGGTTGCGGCCACCGGCCGGCTGATCGGTGACGTCGTGCTCTTCTGGCGTAGCCGGGTCCATCGCGGCGGCGAGATCGGGTACGTCGTACATCCGGACGCCGCCGGCCAGGGCTACGCCACCGAGGCGGCACGGGCGCTGCTCTCTCTCGGCTTCGATCAGCTCGGCCTGCACCGGATCGTGGCCCGGGTGGACGAGCGCAACGAGTCGTCGGCCCGGCTGGCCCGGCGCCTCGGAATGCGTCAGGAAGCCCGGCTGGTGCGCAGCGAACTGTTCAAAGGTGAATGGAGTACGGAACTCGACTTCGCGATGCTCGCCGACGAGTGGGCGGCGTACCGTGACGCCCGGACGCCGGATCGGCAGTGACGCCGGTCGGACATCGGATCGGCCGGGAGGAGACAACGATGTGGGATCCGGCCGCCTACCTGCGCTTCACCGACCACCGCTCCCGCCCGTTCGCTGACCTGCTGGCCAGGGCCGCCGTCGCCGACCCGGCCGTGGTCGTCGACCTCGGCTGCGGGCCGGGCACCCTCACCGTCCACCTGGCCGACCGCTGGCCGGGAGCCGTCGTGACCGGGATCGACTCGTCGACCGAGATGATCGCCGCCGCCCGGGCGCTCGGGTCACCGGTCCGGTTCGACGTCGGCGACGTGACCGACTGGGAGCCCGGCCCGGACGTCGATGTGGTGATCTGCAACGCCGTACTGCAATGGGTGCCCGAGCATCCCGCCCTGCTCGACCGGTGGGCGGCGCGGCTACGGCCGGGGGCGGTGCTGGCCTTCCAGGTGCCGGGCAACTTCGACGCCCCGTCGCACCGGGCGATCCGCTCGGTCGCGGCGGACGCTCGCTGGCGGGGGCGGCTGCCGGACATCCGTGGCGGTGACGTGGTGCTCGACCCGGCCGGCTACGCCACCCGACTGCTCCGAGCCGGCTGTACGGTCGACGCCTGGGAGTCCACGTACCTGCATCTGCTGCCGGCCGTGGACGCCGACCCGGCGGCGCATCCGGTGCTGGCCTGGGTCGAGGGGACCGCCGCCCGGCCGGTCCGGGCCGCCCTCGACGACGCGGGGTGGGCCGCGTTCCGTAGACGGCTCGGCGAGGAGTTGGCGGCTCGGTACCCGGTCCGGGACGGGCTCGTCGCGTTCCCGTTCCGACGGGTGTTCGTGGTGGCGACGAAGCCGGCTGGCTAACCTGTGGGTGTGCGGAGCGCTTTGCGGTGCGGGTGCCTCGATGGCTGACGCGGACGACGTGCGCCGACTGGCGTCGGCGCTGCCGCAGGTCGTCGAGATCGACAGCGACGGCTTCGACTTCCGGGTCGCCGGCAAGGGCTTCGTCTGGTCCTATCCGGAGCGCCGGCCCGGCAAGCCACGGGTGATCCGGACCGACGTCGCCGTGCTGTACGTCGGCGACGAGGCGGAGAAGCAGGCGCTGCTGCTCGGCGAGCCCGACCTGTTCTTCACCACACCCGGCTACGACGGACTGCCGCTGGTGATGCTCCGGCTGGCGCGGGTCGACGTCGACCGGCTCGCCGAGCTGGTCACTGACGCCTGGCGGATGCGCGCCCCGGACGGGGCGGACCTGCCGGCGGGCTGAGCCACTGCATCAACCGTCACTGATCCCGCCGCTGGAACACCACCACGGCAAGGCCGAGGACCAGCGCGATCCACAGGCCCACCCAGACAAGGTAGGTGGTCGTCGGAGCCGCCGCGCTCAGAAACGGGTGGCCCTCGAATGCCGGCCCGAGCTGCGTCAGCAGGGTGGAGTCCTGAAAGGCGTTCATCGCCCCGCGCCACAGGCCGTCGGTCGGCAGCAGCATCTGTGACACGGCACCGACCCGAGCCACGCCGTCGTTGCCGAAGGCCTCGCCGACCCCGCCGATCACGCCCGCGACCCACCCGGCGCCGAACAGCCCGACCGCGACGATGCCCGACGCCATCGGCGAGACGGCAGTGGACAACAGCAGGCCGAGGGTGAGCAGCACGATGGCCTGGGCGGCGAGCAACGCCAGGCCGGCCAGCGGCCGGGGCGGCCAGTAGCCCACCGTGACCCAGACGATGAACAGCTGAGCGGATCCGGCGGCCGCCACGAAGCCACTGCCGAATGCCACCAACCCGAGCCACTTGCCGACCAGTACCGCCGAGCGGCGTACCGGCCGGGCCAGGACGGCCAGCGCCATCCCGGATTCGGTCTCGCCGGCGAGGGTAGGGCCGGCGAGGAACGCCGTACCGAGCGCGGCGATCAGGCTCAGGCCGAACATCACCAGGTTGAGCACCATGGCTGCGGCCAACCGGGACTCACCACTGGTCAGCCCGCCGAATGTGGCGTCGATCCGGGTGAAACCCCAGGCACTCAGCCCGAGGAGCACCGCCGTCAGCACGGCCAGCGAGCGCAGCACCCGCCGCCGGGCGGCCTCCCGGAGGGTGAGCGCGGCGACGACGAATACGGTCCGGAGCGTCAATGTTGGTCCTTCTCGCCCGATTCGGTACGGAGGATGGCCAGCAACCGTTCCTCCAAGCTGATCCGTGTCTGCTCCACGGCGTGCACCCGCACCCCGAGACCGACCAGGCCGGCGACCAGGTCGGGCACCGTACCGTCGTCGACCTCGGCTGGCGTGGCGGGCAGCGTCACGGTGAACTCGTCGCCGCTGCGGGTCAGCCGGCCGGCCGCCGCCAGCCGGGCCTGCGCCTGCGGGCCGACCTCGGTCAGCCGCAGCCGCAGCTCCCGCTGGCCGAGCAGTTCGGCGAGAGTGCCGGCAGCGGCGACCTGACCCTTGTCGAGGATGACGACCCGGTCGCAGACCCGCTCCACCTCGCCGATGAGATGCGAGTTGAGCAGGACGGCGACCCCACGGGTCCGGAGCGCCAGCAACAGGTCCCGTACGTCGGCCCTACCGACCGGATCGAGGGCGCTCGTCGGCTCGTCCAGCACGATCAGTTCCGGGCGGGCGACCAGGGCGACCGCCAGCCCGAGTCGCTGCTGCATGCCCTTTGAAAAGCCGCCGACCCGGTCGTCGGCTCGATCGGCGAGACCGACCATGGCCAGGCAAGCCCGCCGCTCGCTGGCCGGCACCTTCTCGCCGGCGAGGCGTACGTGCAGGTCCAGCACCTCGGCGGCGGTGAGCCACGGCTGATAGCGGAAGAGTTCCGGCAGGTAGCCGACGCGTGCCCGGGATCGATGGTCCTGCGCCGGCCGTCCCAGCAGCATCACCTCACCGGCGTCGGGCCGGACCAGGCCCAGCAGCATCTTGATGACGGTGGTCTTGCCGGCACCGTTTGGACCTAGCAGACCGACGACTTCGCCGCGGTCGACGGTGAAGGACACCCCGGTCACGACGGTTCGCCGCCGGTACCGCTTGCCTAGGCCGGAGCACCACACCGCTGGCGCCGGTGGCAGTTCGGCGAGCAGCTGCCGCGCGGCGTCCAGCGATGGCGTACCAGTCACCGTCGCCACCTTAGATTCCGGGCCACTGACAGTACCTCGTCGCTGCTCAGCGAGCCGGCCACGGCGCTGACGGTGCCGTCGTCCACCCAGACGACGCCGGCCATCGTGCCGGCCCGGGAGGCGAAGACGGTGGCCGGCATTCCGTTGACGTCGGTGGTGGAGCTGGTCAGCTTCTCGGCCGACATGAACAATGGCAACGTCGTCCCGTCGGCGGAGAATCCGCGCAACTGAGTCGCGACGTTTTCCGGCAGGATCGGCAGCGAGAGCAGATAGTCCCGAGCCGTGTCGAACGGTACGCCTGCGGAGTGCACGGTGGGGGCACCGGCACGGGCCACGACCAACGCCGGCACGGGCCGGTCCTGCGACCAGAACGCCGCGAACCCGGGGCCGGCGATCAGCCGGAACTGGCTGCCGTCCAGGCCTGGTGGCGGTGGCGGCACCGTCTCGCCCGCCGCCGCTGCGGTTCGTGCGGTCTGCTCCGCCGAGAAGGTGAAAACCGCGCTCACCCGGCCGCTGACGTGATATTGGGGCTCACCCGTGACACCACGGGGCAGCTCGCTCACCTGCGGGACGGAGAGTCCGGTTGCCTGCGCGGCGGCGGCCGCGTCGGCGACTGGGCGAACGTCGACCGGCTCGGTCACCACCAGCTCCCCGAAGTCGGACAGGTCGGGCATGCTGATCAGGTCGGCCTGGGGCGCGGTGACCGGGGCGATCCGCTCGGTGTGGAAGATCTGCAGCCAGTTCGTGGCGGCAGCGGTGCCGGCGCCGGCCAGCAGGGCGACGACCCCGGCCACGGCGACGATCGGGCTGCGCCACGCCCGCCACCGCCCGGCCGGCCGCCGCCGAGCGCCGGAGCCGGCCGCCGACACCGCCCGTCGGGTTCGTTCAGCGGTGACCGCGTGTGACAGCCGTTGCCAGCCCGCGTCCACGTCGGCGGCGGTCTCGACGTGCAGGGCCGCAGCGGCGACTGCCGCATCCTGCTGCGTGGCGGCGAGGCGGGACAAACATCCGGGACAGCCGGCCAGGTGCGCCCGGTCGACGTCGGCGACGCCTACCGGTTCGTCCAGCAGCCGGCGAAGTGTGCCGTCAGTTGGATGAGGCATCAGGATTCCAACTCCTCACGTAGGGCGGTCTCGGCACGACGTATCGTGGTGCCGACGCTGCCAGGGGAAAGATCGAGAGCTGCGGCGACCTCGGCGTAGCTGAGTCCGCTGTGCCGGAGCACGAGGGCGACAGCCTGCCTGCGGGGTAGCCGCGCCAGCGCGACCCGTACCCGGCGGCGGTCCTCGGAGGCCACCACTGTGTCGGCGACGTCCGGGGCCACCAGGCCGTCGACCCCGGCGGCCTCTTCGCGGTCAGCGCGCCGCCGGCCGGCACGGATGTGGTTCAGCGCGGTGTGCGCGGCCGCGACGGACAACCACCCGGCCGCTGCCCCGGCCGGCACCGAGGACCGGCCGAAGGCCAGGAACACCTCCTGCGCGACGTCCTCAGCTTCGTTCTGGCAGCCGAGAACCTTGGCGGCCACCGCGACGACCCGTGGGTAACTGGCGCGGAAGACCTGTTCGAGGTCGGGTCGGACCGCACCCGGTGCCGAAGGTTTCGGCACGGTCGCGGCGTCCCTCTGCTCGGCTTGCCTGCTCACATCTGCTAAGCACCGCCGCCACGCAGTTTGTGACGCCCGCCGGTCGGGAGTCGCCCGCCGGTCAGGAGTCCAGTTCGACGGTCACCGTGACCCGGCCACGGTCGTCGCGGCGGGCGACGGCATGACCGGCTCGGTCGACCCCGTCCAGGTGCAGCGAGACCGGCCCACCGGCACCGGTGAAGTTGCGCCACCACTTCTTGGCGTCCGGCAGCTTGACGGCGATCATGACGGTGCCGCCGGTACGGCGGTAGCCGACCGGGGTGCTGAAGGTGCGCCCGGATCGGCGTCCGGTGTAGGTGACCACCGTGAGGTGCCGGCGGACCAGCCGCCCCCACCGCGGCGACGAACGCAGCGCCACGGCACAGGCGTTTACTCGGCCGACGAGTCGTTGCGGCAACGGCCCTCGATAGCCCACTCGGCCTCCATCGCTCGACGATCCCTACCGGAAAGTAGCAGGACAAGGCGACAGCTGCGCCGGGGTTGCCCGCCGCGCGACCGCCCTCACTGCATGACGGTGGCCGGCGGGTGTGCCGGTGCGGTCGGGCAGGCGAAGACGTGCAGGGCGTAACCCCGACCGATGAGTACATCAACCGGGTTGCCGTCCGGATCGTCGGCGGACCGCCAGCGGGCGCTGCCGTTCTGTTCGCCCGAGCTCGCGGTGAGCAGCAACGTCATGGCCGCCCCGCACTCGGTGCAGTCGACCGGGTGCCAGTCGGAGAGTGACCAGTTGGCAAAACCGCCGATCTTCCAGCCCGGTGCGAGCGACAAATCTGTCTGATAACTGTGCCCGGACTGCTTTTCCCAGGCGTACAGCCGCTTCTTGAGATTCTCCGGCAGAAGTCCGACGTACTGGTACTCGCGGACCTGTTCCGGGCGCACCAGGCACGGCGTCGGCAGGTAGTTCTCGTTGACCACCACCGGCTCCGGCGCCGTTGCCAGCTGCTCGCCGAGGTCGGCGGTCCGCCGCCAGCGGAGCTCCACCCACGGGCTGTACCCGTTGTCGGGGTGGTCCAGCGGGCACCACAGCACCTGCAGCAGGTCCGCGTCCGGCGGGCCGGTGAGGCCCGCGACATCGTGCCGGTACAGCTGGGCCACCGGTACCAGCGCGATCGGCGTCTTCGCCAACGACACCGGCTCGGTGTAGTCGAACTCCGGCACGTCGGCATCCTCCGCGTCGGTCAGCCGGTACGGCAGGCCGGTGGCTGCCGCGCGGGCGGTCGCCGCCGCATAGACCCGGCGCATCCGGCGTACCGTCTCCGGGGTCAGCAGCCGATCGACGTAGTGCTCCCGGCCGGTGCAGTACGGCCAGGACTCGTCGGCCGGCCAGCGCAGCGGACCGCCGATCGAGCTGTCGAGCGGGCCCGGCTGCCCGGGGCGGGGGTGCAGCCGGGTGGCGGTGGCCGCGTACTCCCTCAGCTCGGGGAACAGCTCCTCGATGTCGGCCAGCGGTGACCCGGCCGCAGGATCCGACGGTCGCGCCAACTCGTCCTCCAGTTGCTGGTTGCGCGGGATGCTGTCGGTCGCGCGGATGCCCGCGCGGATCAGGACACCCTACCGGCGGATCAGGCCACCCTACCGGCGGTGCCGGCGGCCCGGCCCGTCGCCCGGATCGGGACAGTACGCCGCAGTTCTGGACGGCGAATGGCGCGTTTCCGATCGCGGTGTGACAGATTTCTTCGCTCGGCGAGCAGGAACATGATTGCTTTCCAGTGGTCGCCGACGCGGTCATAAATGAGAATGTTTTGTCACGTTCGCATCGGTTGGTGTATCCGGACTGTCTCAACATTGACATATCGCTATTGATCTTGCTGGTTCGTCGACTCTTATTCGAGAAGCTGCGGTAACCGGCCGCAATGTATACGGAGGAGTCATGTACGTGAGGAAGAGAACGCTCGTCGGCGCCGTCGCGGCGGCAGCCGTCGCGCTGGCCACGCTCGGCACCAGTGCGGCGCACGCCGCGCCGGAGGTCGGCAAGGAATCCACCGGCTCAGCCGTCGCCCGGCTCGACGACCGGCTGGCACCGGACCGGACCGCCCGCGCCACGGTCGCCGCCTCCGCTGCGGCGACGGCGACGTTGGAGACGATCCAACGCCGGATCGCCGACTACGTCGCCACCCACGGCACCAAGTACACGTTCGGCAGCTACCTCGACGCCACCACCGGCAGGATCGTCGTCGACACCGACGCACCCGCCGACCTGGTGGCCACCCTGATCAAGCCGGCCGGCACCACGGCGGCGCACCTGCGGGCGGCCAGCGAGGTACAGGTGGGCCGGTCCACCATCAGCGACTTCTGGCACCGCCGGGACGACATCCAGCCGTACTGGGGCGGCGGCGGCATCACCCAGACCGCCGGGGTCGCCTGGTGCTCGGCCGGGTACGCGGTGCAGAACGGCGCCGGCACCCGGTTCTCGGTCACCGCCGGGCACTGCTTCGCCAACGGCGTCAACGTGCTCACCGAGTCGGGTGCCAACCCGTACGGCGTGGTGTCGAACCGGCGGCTGCCCACGGTGAGCGGCCACGCCCAGGACATGGAGCTGGTCGGCGGCCGGTCCTACTCGGGTCGGATCTTCACCGGTGGGGTTACCAGCACCTCCAGCGTCCCGGTGGTGGCGGCAGGCACCGCGTACGTCGGCTTCTCCGACTACTGCCACAGCGGCCGTACCACCGGTGAGCACTGCGGGCACACCGCGACCAGCATCACCGGCCAGGTGTGCACCTCGACCGGCTGCAAGTCGCCGGTCATCGTCTTCAACGGCGGCACCCAGCCGGCGGGCGGCGACTCCGGCAGCCCGTTCTACGTGAAGGACTCCTCGGGCCGCGCCTGGATCCGGGGCAACGTGATCGCCGGCAACGGCGTCACCAGCTACGCGGAGCGCTACATCGACGTCGCTGCCGCGTACGGCATCAGCATCGTCACTGGCTGACTCCGTACCGACCGTTGAAAGGGCCGGGGACCATCCAGCGGTCCCCGGCCCAGCCTCGTCCGGCCCTCGGTCGCGTCCTCAGGTGACCCGCAGTGGCCACGGGCCACCGAAGGACACCAGCCGGTCCGTGCCGCCGTCCGGGAAGATGACCACCCGCGCGTACAGCTCGTAGTCACCAGTCGGAACCGGTCCGCCGGCCGGGTCGCAGGAAACCAGCGGTACGTCGCCGGGCAACTGCTCGACGTCGCCGGCCGCCAGATCCCACTGGACGCCGATCAGGTCCTGCGCCGCCGGCACCGCCGCCACCCTGCCCTGCCGGACCAGGAACACCTCGGCCCGGGGGCTGACCACGCCACGGACGGCGCGTCGACTGGTCACCTCGACGGTGCCGGTGACGGCGCGGTCGGTGCCGGACGCCGTCAACGGGAACCGCCCATCGACGGTCAGCACGTCGTCGCCCGGCGTCTCGAACGGTTGCCCGCAGCCGAGCGGGTCGGTGCTGGCGGACGGAGCAGGATTGATGGTCGCCCCCTCCTCGGGAACCGGTCCGGAGCTGGCAGCTTCGACCGGACCGGGAGACCCATCCGTGCCGGGTGAGCTACCTGCGCCGGGGCCCGCGCAGCCAGCGGCGGCGAGCGCCACGACGAGCGGGAGAAGAGCGAGCCTTCCCGGGTACCTCCGATGGTGCTGCATGGCCACCTCCTTGGCGAGGGGCGTCGGATCAGACAGCGATTGGACGCGTACGCAGCGACTTCGGTTCCCTGGCCAGCGGCCGTAGCCCAGCGGCCGCGTAGCCTCAGCCGGTCAGGGAGATCCCGACAGTGCGCCGATGAGCCCGAAGCCGCCGCAGCACAGCACCCCGACCACGACGAGCGCGACCAACGCGATCAGGTAGTTCGACCACATCCCGAACTTCGTGATGTCGGTGCCGTACCCGTCGTGGACGCGGTTGCGCCAGCCGCCGAACCGGAACGACAGCGGATGCGCCGCGCCGGGGTGCGCGACGACCGTCGTGGTGATCACCGGCACGCCCATGAAGTCGGTGTACCGGACGTCGTGCTGCCCGGCCGGCACTGCCACGTGCCAGGTGCCCTCGTGGGGGATCGGGACGTCGCGGCCGTCGACCTTGAACCTGCCCGCCGCCGTCGCCGGTACCAGGTACGGTCCCCGGTTGACCGAGACGACCAGCACGGCGCAGCCCGGTGGCGGTGCGATCGGCTGCGGGTAGGCGACCAGGAGAGACACGGCACCGGGCATCGGCGGGTAGCCGGGATGGTGAGGGGGGTACGACATCGCCACATCCTGGCATGCGCTGTTGCATCGATGCGTCACTGTGGGCGCAGAGCGGTCACCGGTGTGAAGGTGGGTCGGCGCCAATGGTCCATGCAGCCGAAGAAGCGATATCGGGGTGGGCGGCGTTCGGGTGGGTCGTCGCGATCGCCGCCGGTGGCGGTCTCCTGGTGTTGGGGCTGATCTGGCTGCTCGTACGCGGCGAGCAGTCGCGCGACGCCCAGCTCGTCCAGCAGCTGCGGGCCGATCTGCTACCGGAGGCCGCCCGGACCGGATGGGTCGAGTCCGAGCCCGTTCCGGAGCTGACCCGGTGGGGCCTCGGCACGGTCGTGCCGGACGAGAAGCGCTGCTGTTCGCTCGCCAGCCAGCAGGCGGGTCAACCGGCAGCCCTGGTCTGGTGCGTGCACGACGACAACGACGGGACGACACGTTACACGGTGCTGCTCGTCGGGCTGGCCGTCCCGGTGCCGGCCATGGAGATCCGCCGCCGGTTCAATATTCTCTCCCTGCCCCGGTCCAGGCCGACCGGTCAGGAAACCGACGAGGACGCTCGGTTCGAGCGGACCTTCAAGATCGTGTCGTACGCCGATCCCGATGCCCTCCGTCGGCTGTCGACCGGCCCGGTGCGTCGCGCCCTGCATCGACTGCACGAGTTGGGTGGGCTGGACCATGAGCCGATCCGGTTGGAAGGCCGGGCGATGCGCGTCGTCCTGTACGGCTGGCCACGGCTACCGGCAATCTGCGAACGACTGACCGCCACCATCGAACTCGCCACCGCGCTGTCGACGGCCGGCACCGACGACCCGGCGCCGGCAGGTACCTGACCGGCGGATGTTCGAGTCAACGGAGCGGTGCCTGTGGAGATCATCGTCCTGGCCGTCCTCGCGGTCAGCGTGTTGACGATAGTGGTGTCCTTCTATCTGGGTGGCCGGATACGGAGGCTGCGCAGGCTCGCGGAGCTCGTCTCCGGTACGCCGAGGCTGACCGCCGAGGATGGCGGGTCGGCGGTGGCGGCGGAGCAGGTTGCGGCGGGGCGGGTGGCCGTGGTCGGACGTACGGTCGCCGGGCCCGGCGGGCTGGTGCCGGCCCCTCTGTCGGGCATCGGCTGCGTCTGGTACCGGATCGTCGTCACCCGGCAGGACACCGTCGGCTCCAACGAGGGCGTCGGCTCGTTCGAGCTTTACGCCACGTCGGGTGGGACCGATCCGATCCCGGTGGTCGACGGGCCGCAAACTCTGCTGCTGCACGTCACGGTGGAGCTGGCCGGGCAGGCGTTGGCGCCGTGGGCCGGTTCGTTGTTCGAGGTCAGCGTGACGGAGCACACCGCGCGGACCCGCTCCGACCCCGTACCGCCGGCTCCTCGGCTGGCCGAGCTGCAACGGTCCGGCGCAATCGGTCCGGAGCAGTTGCGACCCGGGCGCGACACCCGGGGTTTCATGGTCACCGAGTACGTCGTCCGGGCCGATCGACCCGTACTCGCCATCGGTCGGCCCCGACCGTACGGCGACACGGTGGCGCTCGAACCGGTCCGGGGTGGCAGCGGCGCGACGACCGCGACCGCCGAGCAGATCCGCGCGCACGTCGCACGGGCGATCGTGCTGCCCCAGCGACTCTGGCTGCTGCTGCTCCTCGGCACTGTCCTGCTCGTCGTCGGCTTCTGCCTGGTAAGTGCCTAGACGAGCCAGACCAGAGCGGCCCATCATTCCCTATGCTTCCTTATCTTGTTGTTCGGTTGGGAAGCATAGGGTAACTTGGCGCTCATGGTGTTGCTAAATGTTGGTCCTCGCCGAGGTCGGCGATGAGCCCGATCTACCAGTCCGAGGACGCGCGCCGCGCGGTCGAGCAGCGGTACCGGGCGTTTCTGCGGCGCTGGCCGGTGCCGGCGACGGAGGCGACGGTCCCCACCCGGCACGGCGATACGTTCGTCATCGTGAGCGGTCCCCGGGACGGCCCGCCGGTCGTCGCGCTGCACGGCGGCAGCTTCAACTCGGCGGCGTGGACCGGTGACGTCGCGACCTGGGCGCAGACCCACCGGGTGTACGCCGTCGACGTCATCGGCGAACCCGGACTCAGCGCACCGTCGCGACCCCCGCTCACCTCCGGTAGCTACGCCGATTGGCTCGACGACGTGCTGGTCGCGTTCGACATCGGCCAGGCTGCGTTCGTCGGCGCCTCGTTGGGCGGGTGGCTGGCGCTCGACTACGCGCAGCGTCGACCGGGGCGGATCACCCGGCTCGCGTTGCTCGTGCCGGGCGGCATCGGTCGGCAGAGGTACGGCGCGGTCATCGGGTCGCTCTTCCTCCTGCCGTTCGGCGAGTGGGGCCGGCGTGCGGCCGTCCGACTCGTGCTCGGCCCGTCCCCGGCGACGTCCGATGTCACGGCGAGGTCCGATGTCACGGCTACGTCCGGTGTCTCGGCTACGTCCGGTGTCTCGGCTACGTCCGGTGTCACGGCTACGTCCGAGTCGGCGGAGCTGGCCGACTTCCTGCTGCTCATCCAGCGGAGCTGCCGGTCGCGACGCAACCGGCTACCGATCTTCAGCGATGATGGACTGCGCCGTCTCGCCGTCCCGGTGCTGGTCGTCGCCGGAGCGAAGGACCGGCTGCTGGACTCCCGGCAGACCGCCCGCCGGGTGCGCCGACTGCTGCCGCATGCTGCCGTCGTCCTGCTGCCCGGCACCGGGCACATCCCCATCGGGTACACCGGATTCGTCCAGCGGTTCCTGACCGGCGAGGATGCCCGCGTCCCGGACCATCCAGCCGGAGCGTGACTGGCCATCGGGTGCCCGCCGCCGGACACGACGGCGGGCGGCGGCGCTCACCGCAGCAGCAGACCCCCGACGACTGCGACGATGATCAGCAGCAGCCCCGCTGCGGCTGGGCCGCGGTAGTCGGCGGGGAGCCGGCGGAACAGCCGTGACAGTCGACCGAGGACCGCCAGCGGTGCCGCCGCGCGCCAGACGTCACGTTCGACGCCGCGTCCGGCGAAGGCCACCACGCCGGGCAGGTGGCCGACCGCCCGCAGCAACGGTCGCACCATCGCCCTGCTGGCACCCCGTACGGGCGGCTGGCCGGCGGATGCCCGGGTCAGTGCGGACCGCAACCCGCGCTCGTCGTTGGCCCAGTGTGCCCGGTAAATGATGACGCCGGTAGGGCTCAGCAGGTAGGCCGAGTTCGGTTTCGGGGTCATGGCCCGGTGCAGGTCGCCGTCGATGTCGTCGACCGCGACCTCGAAGGTGAACCCGTGGTGGGTACGCAGTTCCTGAGCGTGTGCCCACTTCTCCGGCGTGGTCCGTGGCTGGGCGAACACGTCACCGGGATGTGCTTCGCGGGTGTTGACCAGCACGAACCGTACCTGTCCGGCGAATTCGGCGTGCAGGGCGCGCAGGATCGGGCCGGCGCTCTCGGTGACCGGGCAGGTGCGTGATCCGAAGATCATCAGCACCGGCAGTGGCCCCAGGTCGTCACTGCGAAACCGCCCACCGTCCAGGGTGGGCAGATCGAAGGCCGGCACCGGGTCGCCGGCGCCGGGCGCGTCGGCACGGAAGAACATGTCGTCGATGAGCAACGCGGTGGTGAAGCGCTCGAACCGGTACGTGGACTGTGGCGTGGCTGTGGGTCGGCTGCCGGTCGTGGTCGCTGGCCTGTCCATGGTTGGTCCTCCTGGGGCGTCGTGCCGTACGGTAGTTGACCATTCGGTCAACTGAGCGGGTACGCAAAGCCGCACGTCACCGTTGACGTGCGGCTCAGTCGGTCTGGTCGATGAGTGACCGGACGGCGGTACGGGTGGTAGCCACGAGGGCCGGATCGTCGTAGACCTTCGCCAGCAGCGCC
This sequence comes from Solwaraspora sp. WMMB762, assembly GCF_049179115.1. Lineage (NCBI taxonomy): Bacteria > Bacillati > Actinomycetota > Actinomycetes > Micromonosporales > Micromonosporaceae > Solwaraspora > Solwaraspora sp. WMMB762. The sequence goes on along the minus strand of NZ_JBMHMD010000001.1, from coordinate 3,243,637 downwards.
ATACCCTGCAGGTAGGCGAGGACGCGCAGGGCCGCCGCCTCCGGGTCGGTGGTCCGGGTCAACTGGCCGCGTGCCCGAGCCTCCCGGATGGCGTCGACGAAGTAGCGGGTCCAGGCCCGCAGGACGTTCTGCGAACGGTCGCGGCCCGGCCCCGGCTGGGCGGACAACTCCGTGGTCAGATCACCCAACGGGCAGCCGGGCGTCGCGCCCATCTTCTCGCGCATCAGCCTGAGCATTCGGGCGAAGCCGTCGATGAAACGGTCGATGCGGGCGAGTGGCTCGACCTCGGCCTGGAACGCCTCGTCCAGCACGGCCTGCATCATCGTCCAGTTGAGGTCGAGCACCGCCAGGCCGAGCGCCTCCTTCGACGGGAAGAAGTGGTAGAGACTGCCCCGGTGGACGCCGGCTCCCGCGCAGATGTCCTCAATGCTCACCTCGGCCAGCGAGGTGCCGTGCACGAGGTCGCGTGCCGTGCGCAGCAGGCGCTCCCGGGTGTCTCTCGCCATCGGCTTCCTCATCTCTTGACTGTCCGGTCAACAGCCTATGGAAACTTGACCGTACGGTCAAGAGAGCGAGGTGTCTGTCTCACCGAGGTGGGCAGCCAGCCCACCCGCAGGGGATGTGGCGGGTGGCTGTGCCTCTGGCACGATCGTCGTCGAGTCAATCGTCGTCGAGTCAGCGCTACGACCGAGCGATCCTCGATTCGACGTACTGGGCCACGATCCGCTCACGGCGGTCCGCCGCTCGGTCGACGTCGCGGTCGAGGCGTTCGCCCGCCCCGGGGTGCTCGACACCGTCGTCCATCATCCGGCCGGCGACATGCGGGGCCGGCGGCTGGCCGGGCTGTGTTTCAACGACAACCTGGTGCACGGCTGGGATCTGGCCCAGGCGATCGGCGTCGACGCGACCCTCGACCCGGTGCTGGTCGAAGCCGCCCACGCGTATCTCGCACCGGTAGCGGGTTCCCTGCCGAGGCGGTACTTCGCGACGGCGCCGGAGGTGGGTCCCACCAAGGACCGCCAGATCCAACTGCTCGCCCTGCAGGGCCGTGACCCGCGAGCCTGGAACCGGTCGGCATAGCGGCTCGTCGTTCTCGTGATCATTTGATGCCCTGCTGGAAGAATCCCGGCGTGTCGCCCAGCAGGGCATCAAGTGATCATGGCGCGGGGGAGCTCCGCTGTCACCCTGCGGCTGTTCCCGCTCCGCATCGACTCCGGCGCACTGCTCGACGGATGACCGGGCTCGACGGGTGACCGAAGACGGCGGGTGACCGGGCACGACGGGTGACCGCCGGTCAGTGGATGCGGCGGCCGTGCGCGTCGGGGATGCCGGACTTGCGGAAAAAGTAGGTGTTGATCTGGTCGCGCCACTCCCGCGCCGAGCGGACCTGCTCGTCGAGGCGGTCGGCGACCCGGGCGTACAGGGCCGGGTCGAGGCCGGTGTCGGCGATGTCCAGCCACCGCTCCCGCATGGCGATCGCCTCGTCGACTCCGGCGAAGTGGGTGTCGTAGATGTGCTGGATGACCGTCGAGCCGCTGTGCAGCAGGTGGTCGTACGGCACGTGGTGGAAGAACAGCAGCAGCTCGTCGGGGCAGTCGGTCAACGACTCGTACACCTCCGACCAGGGTTTCGGGTACTGGCCGGTGTAGCCGGTGCCGGTGGCCCGGGTCCGGTCCACGCCGACGCCGTCGCGGTCGGCGAAGTGGTAGGTGCCCCATCGGGAGTACTCGTACCCGTCGACGGACGGGCCGTAGTGGTTGCCGGGGTTGACCATGAAGCCGACACCCAGCGGCGCGGTGTACCGCTCGTAGGTACGCCACGAGCCGTCCATCATCGCGTGCAGCGTCTGCCGCAACCGCCCCGGATCGGCGACGGTGCCGGCCGCGTCGCCGGCGGGGAAGGTCAGGTCGATCCACTCGTCGAGCAGCGCGGTCGGGTCGGCGGTCGGGTCCCAGCCGAGCCGGCCGAACGCGTACAGGTTGGCCTGGGCGAGCGGATGTCCGCACCAGAACGGGTCGTCGCCGACGTTCGACACGGCGGCCAGGGTGCCGCCACGCCCGGCGATTGCGGCGACCGACGAACCCAGGTCACCGCTGACGTCACCGTCGGCTTCCAGACTGTCGCCGTCGAACCGGAAGCCGAGTACCTCACTCCACAGCGGAGGTAGATAGCAGACGTGCAGCTGGTGCCCGGTGTACTCCTGGGTGACCTGCAGCTCCACGGCCAGCCGGGTGGCCGGCATCGCGCCGATCACCGGCGACACCGGCTCGCGGGGCTGGAAGTCGACCGGCCCGTACTTGACCTGCACGATCGCGTTGTCACGGAACTGGCCGTCGAGCGGGGCGAAATGGTCGTACGCGGCCCGCGCCCGGTCGGTGGTGCGGTCCCGCCAGTCCTGCCGGTGGTTGTAGACGAACGCCCGCCAGTGCACCACCCCGCCGTACGGGGCGAGGGCGTCGGCGAGCAGGTTGGCGCCGTCGGCGTGGCTGCGCCCGTACGCGAACGGGCCGGGCTGGCCCTCTGAGTCGGCCTTCACCACGTACCCGCCGAAGTCGGGCACCCTGGCGTAGACCTGGGCGGTGGTGGCCGCCCACCAGTCGCGTACCGCCTCGTCGAGCGGGTCGGCCGTGGCCAGGCCGCCGAGCACCATCGGCGCGGCGAAGGTCACCGACAGGTGCAACCGGATGCCGTACGGGCGGAAGATGTCGGCGAACGTGGCGACGTCGTCGAGCCGGTCGGTGAGCAGCCGCGCCTCGGTACGCCCCACGTTGACGTTGTTGATGGTGACCGCGTTGACGCCGCTGGCGGCGAGCAACCGGGCGTACGCCCGGACCCGGTCGAGGTCGTCGGTGATCGCGCCGTCCCGCCAGAAGATCGACCCGCCGGAGTAGCCGCGCTCCACCTGCCCCATCACCGGGTGCACGTCGACGTTGTCCCAGTGGTCGAGCATCCGCCGCCGGATCGCCGGCCGGTGCGTCCGCGTCGCCATGTCGTCGCCGAACGCCGACTCGCCGAGCCGGACCACGTGGAACAGCCCGTACAGCAGCCCCGCAGGGGCGTCGGCGGTGACCGTGGTGAGACCGCCGGTCCGGCCGAGGGTGTAGCCCTCCTCGCCGAGGTCGTCGACCGCACCGGCTGTCGCACCGGGACCGGCGGCACCGGTCAATGCCAGCATCAGGTCCGCCTCGCCGTCGACCGACAGCCGGGTCACCGATCCGCCGAACCGGTCGCAGGCCGCCCGCACCTCGGCGTACACGGTGGCGACGGACTTTTCGGTGCCGGAGACCAGAGTGTGCCGCGACCCGATGGCGCGCCACGCCTGGGCGGGCAGCCAGGCCGGATGAACATGGTCTGCCGGTGCAGCAACGGCCACGCGATCCTCCCGAGGTTTCCGACATTGTTTCGGATCCGTAGCCGAATCGCAGCCCTCGGATGACGCCGGGTTCGACCTGCTGGCGGCCGTCGGTCACCCTGTCGGTGTGGATCTCGACGACACACAGACGCTGGTCACCCTGCTCAGCGGCCTGGCCATCCTGGTCGGGCTGATCGGCGTGATCGTGCCGATCCTGCCCGGTCTGCTGCTCTGCTGGGCCGGGGTGCTCGGCTGGGCGGTCTTCAGCGACGCCGGTGGCGGCCGGTGGCTGATCGTCGCCGTGGCGACCCTGATCGCCGTCGGCGGCACGGTGATCAAATATCTGTGGCCGGGACGGGACCTGAAACGGGCCGGCGTACCCAACCGGTCGCTGCTGGTCGGCGGCGCGCTGGGCCTGGTCGGCTTCTTCGTCGTCCCGGTGCTCGGCCTGGTGATCGGCTTCGTGCTCGGCGTCTGGCTGGCCGAGCGGCAGCGGCTCGGCGACTTCGCCGCCGCCTGGCCGGCCACGAAGCGGGCGGTGCTGGCGGTCGGGCTGGCGATGCTGATCGAGCTGGGTGCCGCGCTCGCGATTGCCGGACTGTGGCTGCTCGGCCTGCTCGTGGCCTGAACCACGAGCAGACCGGGCGGCGCGTCGAAGTCACCAGACCGGCATCCGGGCGGCCGGGTAGCGGGAGCCGGCCGCGCCGTGCGGCAGGATCTGGCGGATCCGGTCGACCTCGGCCGCGCTGAGCGGTACGGCGGCCGCCGCCACGTTCTCGGCGAGCCGTTGCGGGTTGCGGGTACCCGGGATCGGCACGATGTCCTCGCCCTGGGCGAGCAGCCAGGCCAGGGCGAGCTGGGTGACCGCGACGCCCTTGGCGGCGGCCATCGCGGTCAGCTCACGCACCGCGGCCAGGTTCTGCTCGTAGTTGCCCGGCTGCCAGCGTTCGTCCCAGGTCCGCATGTCACCGTCCGGGTATTCGGCGGCGGGCCGGACCGCGCCGGTCAGGAAGCCGCGGCCGAGCGGCGAGTACGCCACGAACCCGATGCCCAGCTCACGGACCGTCGGCAGCACCTGCGGCTCCACCGTCCGCTCGAACACCGAGTACTCGGTCTGCAGCACCGACACCGGGTGGACGGCGTGCGCCCGTCGGATGATGTCCGGGCCGGCCTCACTCAGCCCGAAGTAGCGCACCTTGCCTTCGGCGATCAGCTCACCGACGGTGCCGGCGACGTCCTCGATCGGCACGTCCGGGTCGACCCGGTGCTGGTAGAGCAGGTCGATGTGGTCGGTGCCGAGGTGCCGCAGGCTGGTGTCGGTGACCTCGCGGATATGTTCCGGACGGCTGTCGAAGGCCATGCCGAACCGGCTCGGGTCGGTCAGGTCGTAGCCGAACTTGGTGGCGATCACCACGTCGTCGCGGAAGTCGCGGACCGCCTTGCCGAGCAGTTGCTCGTTGCTGCCGGTGCCCATGCCGTACACCTCGGCGGTGTCGAACATGGTGACACCGAGCTCGTACGCCCGCCCGATGGTGGCGATGCCGCTGGCCGGGTCGCCGGGACCGTACGCCATGGTCATGCCCATCGTGCCGAGGCCGATCGCACCGACTTCGAGCCCCTGCGATCCAAGTTTGCGCCGGGGCAGCTGCCGGCCGTTCGTTGTCTGTGTCATGCCCCGACGCTATGTCCGCACCGGGGGTGCCGGCATGGGGCGCGCTCCGCGTACTCTTGCCTGATCCTCTCACCGACAACGGAGCGACCGATGATCGACGAGCTGGCACGGGTCGTCACCCGGCACTGCCCGGCGCGGGCGGTCGAGACCGCGGTGCCGCGGCTGCGGCTGGTCCGCTTCGACGACGAGCAGGCCGGGCCGACCGATCTGCTGTACGAGCCGATGATCTGCTTCGTGGCTCAAGGTGCCAAGCGCAGCACCGCTGGTGAGCGCAGTTGGCTGGTCGGCCGTGGGACGATGTTCCTCAGTTCGGTGGAGCTGCCGGTGACCGCCGTGTTCGAGCAGGTGCCGTACCGGTCGGCGGTGCTGCGTCTGGACGGACGGATGCTCGCCGACCTGCTGCTGGAGCTGGACGAGCCACCGACGCCGCCGGCCGGGTCGCCGGAGCCGGCCGCGTTGACCACCGCGGCGATGACCCCGGGGATCGTCGAGGCGGTCACCCGGTGGGTGCGGCTGCTCGACGACCCGGCCGACATCCGGCCGCTCGCCGCCCGGATGGAGGGCGAGATTCTGTACCGGCTGTTGGGCAGCCCGCTCGGGCCGGCGCTGCGTCAGCTCACCGTCGCCGAGTCCCGGTTGTCGCAGGTCCGGGCGGCGGCCGGGCTGATCCGGGCCCGGTACGCCGAGCCGTTGACGGTCGAGCAGATCGCGGCGGCGGCCCACCTGAGCGTGGCGACCCTGCACCGGCACTTCAAGGCGGTGACCGGGATGAGCCCGATGCGGTTCCAGAAGGCCCTGCGGCTGCAGCAGGCCCGGCGACTGCTGGTCACCGGCGCCGACTCGGCCGCTGGAGTGGCCAGGACGGTCGGGTACGTCAGCGCGACGCAGTTCAACCGGGAGTACCGGCGGGCGTACGGCGTACCGCCGGGTCGTGACGCGGCCCGGCTGCGTGCCGGCGTGCCGGTTGCGCAGCGCGGGTGACCCTCGCCGGCGGTGTTTGCCGCGTGCGACATCGGGTAGCCGCGTCGCGGTGGTCCGGCGAGTAGCGACGTCCGAGAGGGAGGGGCGATGGCGACGGTCGGGGCCCGTACCTGGGTGGTGGCCGGTGGTCGGATTCCGGTCGACAGCTCCGGCGACGAGCCGGAGTTCACCAGCTTCGACCAGCTCTGCCTGCTGAACGCCGACGATTCCGACGCTGAGGTGGAACTGACCGTCTACTACGCCGACCAGGAGCCGGTGGGGCCGTACCAGCTGCGGGTGTGGGCTCGGCGGATCCGGCACATCCGATTCAACGACCTCGTCGACCCGGAGCCGATCAGACTCGGCCGACCGTTCGGCTGCGTGCTCACCTCGTCGACCCCGTTGGTGGTGCAGGTCCAGCGCCAGGACACCCGGGTGCCGGGGGCCCTGGCGCTGGCCGATGTGGTCGCGTACCCGGTGCCGTGAGGCGTTGGCCGCGGCACGGCACCGGGGACCCGACAGGGTCGGTTCAGCTGTTCAGGAAGGCGAGCAGTGCCGTGTTGACCTCCGCCCCGTGGGTCCAGAGCAGGCCGTGCGGGGCGCCGTCGATCTCCACGTAGTCGGCCTTCGGCAACCGCTTGTGGAATTCGCGGGCGGTGGCCTCGACCGGCAGGATCCGGTCGGCGGTGCCGTGCAGGATCAGCGCCGGCACGTCGATCCGGTCGATGTCGGCCCGGAAGTCGGTCAGCCAGGTCGGCACGACCGCGCTGGAGGCGAACCACCCGGCGCCGGCCGCGACGTTCCAACTGTTGCGCAGTGCCTCCTCGGAGAGTCGGCCGCCGAGCGTCTCGTCGGTGTTGTAGAAGTCGCGGTAGAAGTCGCTGAAGTAGGCGTACCGGTCGGCGGTGACGGCGGCGAGGATGCCGTCGAAGACCTCCTGCGGCACGCCGGTCGGGTTGTCGTCGGTGGCCAGCAGGAACGGCTCCAGCGAGGCCAGGAACGCGGCCTTGGCGACCCGGGCTGAGCCGTACCGGCTCAGGTAGCGGCCCACCTCGCCGGTGCCCATGCTGAATCCGACCAGCACGACGTCGGTGAGGTCCAGGGTTTCCAGCAGGGTGTTCAGGTCGGCGGCGAAGGTGTCGTAGTCGTATCCGACGGTGGGCTGGCTGGACTGCCCGAAGCCACGCCGGTCGTAGGTGATGACCCGGTAGCCGGCGGCGAGCAGCGCCGCGCTCTGCTTCTCCCAGGAGTGCCCGTCCAGCGGGTAGCCGTGGATGAGCACCACCGGCTGCCCCTGGCCGTGGTCCTCGTAGTAGAGGTCGATGTTGGTGCTGTTCTCCTGGCCGACGGTGATGTACGGCATGGCGACCTCCGGTCGCTCGGTGCGAGAACGGTCGTTCTCACTCGCTGTGTAATACAGTAGAGAACGACCGTTCTCTCCGCCAGCCGGAAGTCGACGATCCGCCGGTGACCCTCGTCACCGGCGACAGCCGTCAGCCGGGTGGCGGCCCGACCCGAAGGAGGAGACATGCCGGCGTTGACCGACGACGAGGTGCGGCACAGGGTGCTCGACGCCGCCGACCAGCTCTTCTACGCCCGGGGCGTGCAGGCCGTCGGCATGGACGCGCTGCGCGCCGAGGCGGGAGTCCCGCTCAAACGGCTCTACCAGGTCTTCGGGTCGAAGGAGGCCGTGGTCGAGCAGGTGCTGACCCGCCGACAGCGGATGTGGAACGACCTCGTGGACGCCGCCGTGGCCAGCGGCGGCACGCCACGCGACAGGCTGCTCGCCATCTACGACGGGCTTGCGCAGTGGGCCACGGACGACGACTTCCGTGGCTGCCTGTTCATCAACACCTTCGGCGAACTGGGCGGGACCACGCCCCGCGTGGCCGAGTTCGTCCGGGCGCAGAAGGCCGAGTTCCAGCAGCGGGTGGCGGCACTGGTCGCCGAAGCCGGCGGATCCGCGACCCTGGCCGCCCAACTCGCGATCCTCGCCGAGGGCGTACAGACCACCACCGCGATCGCCGGCGACAATGTCGCCGCCGCTCACGCGCGCGCCGCCGCCGAGGTTCTCATCGGTAGCGCCCTCACGTCGACCACCGACCACTGGGCCGACCCGACCGCCGGCGGCTGAGCGTCGTCAGCCGCCGGCGGCGTCCGGTCAGCCGTACGGGTGCAGGAACTGGTGCGGGCGTAGCGCCTTCGCGGTGATCCGCACGTCACCGATCCAGCCGTAGAAGCCCTGCCCGTACTGCAGGTCGAACGAGGTCGCGCCGATCACGAACGGCAGGCCGAGGGTGGCGATGCCGGTCGAGGTCTGGGTCGGGTTGCGGGCGATCTTCGACCCGTCGACGTAGACGACGGTCTGCTCGGAGTCGTTCACCACGGCCAGGTGCATCCACCGGCCGGGCGGCAGGGCGTGGCTCCACGACGTCGGGTCGGCGTCCTGCACGTCGGCGTAGACGACGTACTGCAGGAACCGCTCGGGGGAGATGTTCAGGCTGCAGGTGCACTCCAACGGCGACCAGCCGGTGGTCTTGCCGGCGTCGCCGCTGCGCCCCTCCCAGCTCAGGATGCCCATCCAGGCGTGGTCACCCTGGTACGGGTCGGGCAGCTTGACGAACGCCTCGATGGTGTACCCGTCGCGGAACTTCATGCTGTTGATCGGCGCGTCCGGCCCGGCCCGCAGGATGGCACCCCGGTCCGGGCCCTTGCCGCCGTCGAAGCGCAGGCTGGCGTGCGCCGGCTGGCCGCTGTGGTGTTCGTCGGAGAAGGTCAACGTCTCGGCGTTGCCGGCGCCGATCCGGCCCACGGTCAGGTCGTTGCCGTTGCCGGTGAGGTCGCGGACCACGGTGCCGTCGAGCACCGGGTTGCCGGCGACCGGGCTGCCGGTGCCGGCGCCGAAGCCGGCCGAGTCGAACCGCCAGTAGCCGACGGTGGTGTGGCGCAGCACCCCGACCGGCGGCCGGGGTGCGGGCGGCGGCACCGGCGCGAACCCGTCGAACCGGGCCGCGAAGTCGACCTCGACGCTGAACCGGTCGACCGGGCCGGTCAGCTCGACCGTCTCGGCCTGCAGCGGCGTGCGCCTGGCCGGATCCCGGGTGAGGAACCAGGGCGCGAAGGTCTCCACGTCGATGACGTTGCGGACCAGATCGAAATGGTAGAGCCGGATCATGCCGGCCCCGCCGTAGTAGCGGTCCTGGTAGTTCGCGATGTGCACGTGTACGTCGTGGCCGGCGGCGTTGGTGAGCGTGGTCCGCCCCGGCGGCCAGTAGTGGCCGTTGAGGGTGAGGAAGATCTGGTCGTTGTCGCGGATCAACCGGTCCCACAGCCGCTGCCCGTGGCCGGACAGCTGGGCCGCACCGGCGTCGTCGGCCCAGGCCAGGTCGTGGGTGGTGAGGATCACCGGCAGCGTACGGTGTGCGTCGATGACGCCCTGCGCCCAGGCGAGGCCGTTGTCGGAGGCCCGCCAGTCGAGCGCCAGGATCAGCCAGTCCCGGGCACCGGCGCGCAGCACGTGGTAGCTGTTGTAGCCGTCCGGCGAGGCGCCGCCGAAGGTCGGTGTGTCGGTGAACCGGTGCGGTCCGAAGGCGCGCAGGTAGACGCTGTCGCCGCGCTGGTCATCGCCGCCACGGATGTCGTGGTTGCCGGCCAGCACGCTGTACGGCAGCCGGCCGTCGATGGTCCGGAAGGCGTCGCTGGCGAGGTCGATCTCGTGTTCGCTGCCGTGCTCGGTGATGTCACCGAGGTGGGTCATGAACGCGATGTTCGCGTCCCGCCGTTCCTGGTTGAGGTAGCGGAACGTCGCCTTCAGTGGCTCCGGATCGGAACTGTCCTCGTCGAACAGATACTGCGTGTCGGGCAGCACGGCGAGCGCGAATCTCGGGCTCGCCGGGTCGAACGGCCCGCTGGCGGCGGCCACGGCGGGGGTGGCCGGGGCGCCGATCACCGTGGCGGCGGCTCCGGCGGCGGGCGCGGCGAGCGCCGCCTGCAGCAGGGAACGCCGCTGCAGACGGCCGGGCGCTGCACCGTGCGGCGGATCCTCGGAGTGTTCCGGCTGGTGGGTACTGCGTACGGGATCGTCAGTCACCCGAGCAACGTCGCGCCCGGCGGTGAGCGCCGGGCGTCAGCTGGCTGAACGACGGTCTGCGACCAACCGAAGATCAACTCGGCGGGGCCGGTGGCCGGGCCACCCGGGCGCCGGTGCCGGGTACCGGTGCCGCGCCGATGCCGGCGAGCGTGTTGTCCACCACGGCGGCGACGTGCTCCGCCGCCCGGGTACGCCACTGCCGCTCCGGCAGTCGCCGGTGTTCCAGGAAGAACAGCGACAGCGTCGAGGTGACCAGGTGCGCCGCGACGGTGGTCGAGGCATCCGGGCGTACCGAACCGGCCCGCACCGCCCGGTCGAGCCACCCGGCCAGACCGGCCCGCATGTCGCCGACCACGTCCCAGAACACGTTCGACAGGTCGCTGTCGAGTTGGCTCTCCCCGGCCAGTACGGCGATCAGGTCGGCGTGTTCGCGCAGGTGGGCGAGGAGCGCCCGGCAATAGACGGCCAGCGCGGACCGGGGGTCGTCCGGGTCGAGCGGGTCGAGGACGTCGCCGATCGCGAGCCGGTAGCCGCCGTACTCGGAGACCACGTCCCGGAGCAGGTCGAGCTTGGTGGGGAAGTAGTGGAACAGCAGGCCCTCGGCGACACCGGCCTCCTTGGCGAGCTGCTTGGTGGTGGTGGCCGCGAAGCCCTGCCGGGCGAAGACGCGTACCGCGACCTCACGCAGCTGCCGTCGCCGTTGCTCGGCGGCCTGTTGCCGACTGGTTGCCATGGTCCTCCACATCCTCGACCAGATTCGTTGAGTAAAAACTCAATGAGTGTATGCTCAATGAAGCGCCCCGGGGCCCGGTAACCGCAGCCAAAGGAGGCTCTATCGTGCACCCGTCCCTGCCCACCCGACCGACCGTGCGCGCGTTCACCAAGCCCGACTGTGTCTTCTGCGCCCGGGCCAAGCGGACGCTCACCGGCGAATGCATCGACTTCCAGTCGTACGACGTCACCACTGACGCCCGCACCGCGAACGCCAGCGCCTACTTCTCCGGCGCGTACACCGTCCCGCAGATCTTCCTCGGCGACTACCACGTCGGCAGCGCCGACGACCTGGACCGGCTGGCCGCGACCGGCCGACTGGTCGCCCTGACCGGCGCGCCGCCACGCGGCGACCTCGACCTGGACGCGCACACCGACGACGAACTGGCCCACGGGGCGGCCGACCTCGCACTGTCCACCGTCATCCCCACCAGCGACGGCACCCACGACCCCGACCCGCAGACCTGGCCGATTCTGCACCTGTACCGGAGGTTCTTCGGCTTCTGGCCCAACACCTTCGCCTACCTGCACCGCTGGCCGGCAGCGTACAAGCTGTTCGTCTACTGCCAGAACGCGGCGGCCGTGCAGGCCGGCGGGCAGCGGCTCGGCCGGGCGGTGATGTCCGAGGTCGCCTACGCGACGTCCCGCGCGCACGGCTGCTCCTACTGCATGACCCACGCCGTCGCCGTACCCGGCGCGGTCGGGCCGGCGGGCCCGGACAGCGCGACCGGGCCGCACGAAGCCGCCCTGACCGACCTGGCGGCCCGCGCCACCCGCAACGCCGTCACCCCGCAGGCGTTGGCGAAGGTCCGGGCCACCGCCGACCAGGCCCGCCACGGCGACGGGGACGCCCAGGCCAGGATGGACGCGCTCACCATGGTGGTGGCGTCGTTCGGCTTCCTCAACGTGTTCAACGACCTGGTCGGCCTGGAGATCGAGGGCGACTGGGCGGCGACGGCCAGTGCCCGGGGCGTGAGCGCCGGCCGGCACGCGGTCGGCGACACCAACCCGCGCAACCTCGACCACGAGCTGCCGTCCGGCGGACCGACCCTGCCGCAGCTGATGGCCGGCTACGACGAACTGGTCGGCGACCCGGACGCCTACGCCGAACGCGAGCTGGGTTTCGTCCCGGCCTGGGTGCGGGCCTGGCCGGCCGCGCAGCGCCGCCGGCACTGTCACCTGTACGTCGAACTGATGCGTGACCGGCCGCACTCGCGGATCCCGGCCGACCTCAAGCACCTGATGGCCCGGGTGTCGGCCGTTGCCCGGGACCACGGCTACCTGGCCGCCGCCGAGGGCTACCTCGCCTTCACCGCAGCACCGGACCGGTCGGACGCGGTGACCCGGATCGACCGCTGCGTGGCCGCCGCCACCGGCCGTGCCGACGACGGCGGCGTCTTCGACGACCGGGAACGGGCGGCGCTGCGGCTGGCCTGGCTCTCCGCCCAGGTGCCGCTGGTGACCCCTCGGCGGCAGGTGCAGCCGGCCATCGACCACTACGACGCCGACGAACTGGTCGAGCTCGCCGTGGTCTGCGCGGTCGCGTCGATGCTCCAGCGGTTCGCCGCGCTGACCGGACCGGCCGTCGAACCGGAGGTACGCGAGTTCCTCGCCCGGCACAATCTGTCGACCGATCCACTGGTGCTGCGCTACCCGCTGCCGGACGGCCCGGTGTCGGCCGGCGCGGTGTCGGCCGGCGGGCGGTAGCCCCTCACCGCGACACCGTCAGCTCACCGAACCACCGGCCGGTGTCACGGAACACCTCCCGGACGGTCAGCCCACCGGCGGTCGCGGCGGCCCACACCGCGTCGGTGTCCAGCCGCGCCCACCGGAACGCCGGCCCCAACCGGGGCCGGCCCCCGGCGGCGGTGCTGACCACGTGCGCGTACCCGCGCCACAGCCCGACCCCGGGCGGATCCAGCTCCACCAGCAGGGTGCCCAGCGGATGCAGCAACGACCGGCACCGGCGCAGCAGCGCCACCGGGTCGCCGCCGATGCCGATGTTGCCGTCCAGCAGTACGGCGTGCCGCCACCGGCCTTCGGCGGGCAGCCGGTCGAACAGGTCACGGTGGATCGCCACCCCGCCCCGGGCCCGGGTCAGCGCCACCGCTCGGGCCGACACGTCCACCCCGACGGCGGTCACCCCGGCCCGGGTCAGCGCCACCGTGACCCGGCCCGGCCCGCAGCCCAGGTCCAGGGTCGGGCCGCAGCACCGGGCCACCACCGCATCGGTTGTCGGCTCCACCGGCCCATGCCAGCGCTCCACCGGCAGCCGCCAGCGGACCCCGTCACCCTGCACCAGCCAGTGCCCGCCGGACGCCGGAGCCAGCAGCGCGGCGGCGAAACCGTGGTCCGCCGCGTACCGGCCGGGCACGCTGGCGGTCACCGTCGCGCCCCGACGGCCGGCACCGGTATCCGGGCCAGAGCCGGCACGCCCACCGCCGCCACCTGACCGGCGAACCGGCTGCCGGGGACCGCGTCGGCCACCGCCAGCGCGTCGCGCCACTCGTCGACGTCGCACAGCACCGGCAGCGGCGCGACCGGCAGCCCTCGCGCGCGCAGCGCCGACCAGGTGTCGCGCCCGGTGTGCGAGGTCGACATCGGCACCCGCCGCAGCACCTCGGCGTGCCGGGGATCGGTCAGACCCAGCGCCCACCAGCCGCCGTCGGCCGCCCAACCGAGCACCGCGCCGATGCCGGCCCGCGCCCCACCGGCCCGGGTCGGCGCCCGGTCGGCACCGGTCAGCACCCCGATGGCGGCGGTCAGCGCCGCGCCGGTCAGCTGCGGAGTGTCCATCCCGATCTGCAGCACCGGCCGACCCGGGTACGCCGCCGCCACGTCGGCGTGCGCGTTGGCCAGCCGGTCGGCGAACCCGTCCCCGCGCTGCGGCAGTACCCGCCAGCCGGCAGTCGCCACGACCAGCTCCTCAGCGGCACCCGGGTACGCGTCGGCCTCGGTCAACCGGCCGGCCAGGGCCAGCACCGGCGTCACGGCACCGGCCGCGCCGGTCGCGCGGACCGCGTCCATCGTGTCCAACAGCGCGGCGGTGGCGATCCGGGCGGCCTGCCCGGGAGTGGCCGGCGGGCACAGCCGGGTCTTCACCCGCCCGGCCACCGGTGCCTTCGCCATCACCAGCAGGACGGTCACCGGGCACCGTCCACGGTGCGCAACACCCGACCGAAGTCGCGGGTCGCCCGCAGCGTGCCGCGTACCGAGCCGGACACCTTCGACCGGGTGCCGGCCGCCCGGGGCGCGTACGTCACGTCCAGCTCGACGATGCGCCACCCGGCACCGGCGGCCCGGATCATCAGCTCCAACGGGTAGCCGAAGGCCCGGTCGGTGACCCCGAGCGAGAGCAGCGCCTCGCGGCGGGCCACCCGGATCGGGCTCAGGTCCCGCAGCGGTACGCCGCGCTGCCGCAGCAGCGCCGCGACCAGCGCCGTACCGGCCCGGGCATGCCAGGGCCAGACCCGCGCCGACACCGGTCGGCGGCGTCCCACGGTCAGCTCGGCGTGCCCGTCGGCCACCGGACGCACCAGCGCCGGCAGCTCCGTCGGATCGAACGACCCGTCCGCGTCGAGCACGCAGACCAGCTCGGTCTCGGCGGCCAGCAGGCCGGTGTGCACGGCGGCCCCGTACCCGCGCCGGGGCTCGTGCACCACCCGGGCGCCGTGCTCGGCGGCCACCTGCGGGGACCCGTCCCGGGACCCGTTGTCCACCACCACCGCCCGGTAGCCGGGCGGCAGCGCGGCGAGTACGCCCGGTAGGGCGGCTGCCTCGTCGAGGCAGGGCAGCACCACGTCGATCGGTGTCGGCATACCGCCGACGCTAGGACGAACCGCCCCCGACCGGCTGGCGTTCCGCGCTTACGGAAGTCTTACGGGCGGCAATTCTTACCGGAGGGTTACGGTCCGGCCGTTGCCCGGCCCGGGTGCCGGCGCAGGCCGTACCGTCCGGTGGTCATGACACCAGAATCCGCCACCCGGCGGTCCGGTCGCGCCGACCTGATCGTGCTCGGGGTCGAGTTGGCGCTGATCGCCGCCGCCGTCGTCGTCGGCGTGGTGCTCAACCGGCGCGGAGTCGGACTCTACGCCGAGACCGCACCGCTGTACGCGTTCTGGCGTCCGCACGTCGGCTGGGGCACGCCGCTCGCCGTCGCGGTCGCCGTCGTGGTCGTCGGTTGGGGGGTACGGTGGGCGCGCACCGCCAGCTGGGGCCGGCTGCTCGGTGTCGGCTACCTCGTCGCGGTGGCCTGGATTCTGTCGCTGGCCCTGATCGACGGCTGGACCGCCGGGGTCACCGAACGCCTCACCAACCAGGCCGAGTACCTGCACGAGGTGCACCGGATCACCAGCATCCCGGTGATGCTGGCCGGGTTCAGCGACCGGATCATCGACTTCCAGCCCGGCTCCTGGTCCACGCACACCGCCGGCCACCCGCCGGGGGCGCTGCTGGTCTTCGTCTGGCTGGACCGGATCGGCCTCGGCGGTGGCACCGCGGCAGGCCTGGCCTGCATCCTGATCGGCGCGACGATGGTGGTCAGCGTGCCGGCGACGCTGCGCCGGCTCGGCGCCGAGGACGCCGCCCGCACCGTACTGCCGTTCCTGGTGCTGCTGCCCGGCGCGGTGTGGATCGGCTCGTCCGGCGACGGGGTGTTCACCGGGGTGGTCGCCGCCGGGCTGGCCCTGCTGGCCGCCCGCCACCCGGCGGCGCTGCTCACCGGCGGCCTGCTGCTCGGCTTCGCGCTCTACCTGTCGTACGGGTTCGTGCTGGTCGGGCCGTTGGCGTTGGCGGTGCTGGTGATGCGGCCCGGCCGGTTCCTGCCGGCGTTGCTGATCGCCGGCACCGGGGTGGTGGCCGTCGTGGTCGCGTTCACCGCCGCCGGTTTCTGGTGGTGGGAGGGCTATCAGCTGGTTGTCGAGCGGTACTACCAGGGCTGGGCGGCCGAGCGTCCGTACAGCTACTGGGTGTGGGCCAACCTGGCGGCGATGCTGCTCTCCGCCGGCCTGGTCGTCGGGCCGGCGCTGCGGCGCACGATCGGGGCGGCCCGACAGGCGGTACGCCGGGCCGACCCGACCGGGGCGGCCGGCGAGCCGCGCGGGCGGCGACTGCGCACCGGGTTGCGGGCCGCCGCACGGCCGACGGTCGTACTGCCGCTGACGGCGGCCGCCGCGATCCTCGCCGCCGACCTGTCCGGGCTGAGCAAGGCCGAGGTGGAGCGGATCTGGCTGCCGTTCGTGGTGTGGCTGCTGGTCGCCACCGCCCACCTACCGGCCGGCACACGCCGCTGGTGGCTGGCCGGGCAGGCGGCGACCGCGCTCGCCGTCAACCACCTGCTGCTCACCTTCTCCTGACCGGGTTCAGGCCGGCACCGGCAGCGCGGCCGGCTCCCGCAGCGGGTCGGTGGCGAACGCGGTCACTCCGTCGGCGAAACCGACCCGGGCGGTGAAGCCGAGCAGTCGCGCCGCCCGGCCCGGGTCGGCCACCACATGCCGTACGTCCGCCGGCCGGGCACCGCCGACGATCGCCGGCTCCGGTCCGCCCATCGCCGCCGACAACTGTCGGGCCAGCTCGCCGACCGGGTGCGGTTCGCCCGAGCAGACGTTCACCGGGACCATGCCGGCCGGCTGGTCGGCGACCATGGCCAGCAGGTTCGCCCAGGCGACGTCGGTGACGTGCACGAAGTCCCGCTGCTGCCGGCCGTCCTCGAGCACCTGCGGCGCCCGTCCGCCGGCCAACGCCGACCGGAACAGCGACGCCACTCCCGCGTACGGGGTGTCGCGCGGCATCCGGGGGCCGTAGACGTTGTGGTAGCGCAGCGCCCAGCCACCGCCGCCGGTCTGCCGCGCCCACGCCGCCGCCAGATGCTCCTGGGCGAGTTTGCTCGCCGCGTACGTGCTGCGCGGCTCAAGCGGCGCGTCCTCCGGCACCCGCGTCCAGCGGAGTTCACCGGCACACCGTAAGCAGCGCGGGTCGTACCGGCCGGCGGCCAGGTCGTCGGGGCGGCGCGGTGCCGGCCGGACGACGCCGTGGGCGGCGCAGGTGTAGCGGCCTTCGCCGTACACCACCATCGAGCTGGCCAGCACCAGCCGGGTCACGCCGGCCCGGTGCATCGCGGCCAGCAGCACCGCGGTGCCGTAGTCGTTGTGGCCGGCGTAGGCCGGCGCGTCCGACGGGTCGAGGCCGTGGCCGACCATCGCCGCCTGGTGACAGACCACGTCGACGCCGGGCAGCAGCCGGTCCAGCAGATCGCCGTCGCGGACGTCGCCGCGTACCAGGTCGTGCCGGCGGACCCAGTCGGGTGGCTCGTCGCCGTGCGCCTGCGGCAGCAGCGCGTCCAGCGCGACCACCTCGTGTCCCTCGTCGACCAGCAGGTCGGCGACGTGCGATCCGATGAACCCGGCCGCGCCGGTGAGCAGTATCCGCATCCGCTCACGGTAGGGCCGGTCGGTGGGTCGCCGGTCCGGTTCCGGCCAGCCGTCAGAATTCCGTAATCGTCGAACCGGGGCCTGACCGGGTCGTCGCGAACTAGCGTCCCGGTACATGGCCGCCACCACCGATCCGGCACCGGACCCCGGCTCCGCCTCTGCCGGCCCCGCCTCTGCCGGCCCCGCCTCTGCCGGCCCCGCCTCTGCCGGCCCCGCCTCTGCCGGGCCGTTCGACGTTGCCCACCGCTGGCGCAGCCCGCTGCGCGGCCCCTGGCTGACCTCGGTCCTCGGCCTCGTTCTGCTGATCGGCCTGCCGGTGGTGATGATCACCGGGCTGCTCGACTACATCGCCTACGGGCCGCAGTTCGGGCAGGCGTTTCCGCGCGACGTCGGCTGGCTGCGGTTGCCGTACTTCGACTGGCCGACCCGCCCGTCCTGGCTGTTCCGGGCCAGCCAGGGCCTGCATGTGGCGTTGGGGATCGCGCTGATTCCGGTGATCCTGGCCAAACTGTGGTCGGTGATCCCGAAACTGTTCGCCTGGCCGCCGGTGCGGTCGGTGGCGCAGGCGCTGGAGCGGGTCTCGCTGCTGCTGCTGGTCGGCGGGATCCTGTTCCAGACCGTCACCGGTGTGCTGAACGTGCAGTACGCGTACCTGTTCGGGTTCGACTTCTACACCGCGCACTACTTCGGGGCGTGGGTGTTCACCGCCGCGCTCGTCGTCCACGTCGTACTCAAACTGCCCCGGATGGTCACCGCGCTGCGGTCCCGGTCGCTGCGTGCCGAACTGCGCACCTCGCGGGCCGACACCCGGCCCGAGCCGCCCGACCCGGACGGCCTGGTCGCTCCGCGCCCCGCCCCGGCGACGATCAGCCGCCGGGGAGCGCTCGCCCTGGTCGGCTGCGGGTCGCTGCTGCTGGCGGTGCTCACCGTCGGGCAGAGCCTGGACGGCCCGTGGCGGCGGCTGGCCCTGCTGCTGCCCCGTGGTCGGCCGGCCGGTGAGGGGCCGAACGGCTTCCCGGTCAACCGCACCGCCGCAGCGGCCGGGATCCGGCCGGCCGACACCGGCGACGGCTGGCGGCTGGAGTTGCTCGGCGACGGCGGCCGGGTGGTGAGCCTGAGCCGGGAACAGCTGCTCGGCATGCCGTCGCACACCGCTCGGCTGCCGATCGCCTGCGTGGAGGGCTGGTCGACCCTGCAGACCTGGACCGGGGTACGGCTGCGCGACCTGGCCGCCGAGGCCGGGGTGCCGGAGCCGGCGTCGGCCCGGGTCACCTCGATCCAGCGCGGCGGCCTGTTCAACAGGGCGACCCTGCAGGCCAACCAGGTGCTGGACCCGGACTCGCTACTGGCGTTGCGGGTCAACGGGGTCGACCTCTCGCTCGACCACGGATTCCCGGCCCGGATCATCGTGCCGGCCCTGCCCGGCGTGCACTGCACCAAGTGGGTGGCGACCATCGAGTTCAGCGGGGACGGTGACGGCGATGGGTGACCGGAGCACGCAGACGGTGGTCGCCCGGTTCCGGGCCGGCTACGGGGCGCCGCTGTGGCACCTGCTGGTGCTGGTGGGTTGTTTCGCGGTCACCGGCTGGGTGGTGCTGAGGTTGGCTGGCGAGACGACCGCCGTACGGATGCTGATCTGGTTCGTGGCCGCGGTGATCGTGCACGACCTGGTCATGTGGCCGGTCTACGCGGCCGCCGACCGGGCGCTGCTCACCGCGACCCGGTCCGCCACCGCGACCCGGTCCGCCACCGCGATCCAGGCGGACGTCGGCAACGGTAGCCGCCCGGCGCGGCTGTCCGTGGTGAACCACGTCCGGGTGCCGGCGCTCGGGTCGGCGCTGCTGTTCGTCGTCTACCTGCCGGGCATTCTGCGGCTCGGCGGCGGCACGTTCACCGCCGCGACCGGCCTGACCCAGCAGCCGTATCTGACTCGCTGGCTGCTGGCCAGCGGGGCGATGTTCGCCGTCAGCGGGCTGTGGCTCGCCGTCCGCCTGTACCGCGCCCCGTCGCGGGACCGCTGATGATCCACAGCGTCGGGTCGAGCAAGGTACCCCGACCGGGATCAGCCGAGGCCGTGCTCGGCCGGGCTGGTGTTGAGGAGCCAGGCGAGCGGCATGGTTGCCTGTACGGCGTAGTGGTCGCCGTCCAGCCGGTGCACGGTCACGGTCTGAGCCGTGTCCTGGTCGACCACCCAGTACTGGGGGATGCCGGCTGCCGCGTACTCATTGCGTTTGGTCACCGTGTCGGTGCCTTCGGAGCCCGGTGAGACGATCTCGGCGACGAGGAGTACGTCGGCGACCGGCAGCCAGACCGCATCGGCCTGAGGTTTGCTCCAGACGACAAGGTCGGGGATGCGCCCGCCGATGCCGGCGCGGCCGGGGATGCGTAGTCCCACCGCCTGTGCGATCTGATCGGTGGGGACACCGGCTGCGGCGAGCCACACCATCAGCCGGGTCGCGATGATCGCGTGGGCGTACCCCGGGGGCGGCATGATCGAGAGGACTCCATCGGGGCTGATCTCGTACCGGTGGTGTTCGTCGGCAGCCATCATCGCGGTGAGGTCGTCGAGACTTACGATCGGGGGCATGTGCCTGCCGACAGCCTCTGAACTCATGCTCGCATCCTAACGGGCTGCCTCGCGGTGGACATGTGAACACCAGGCGGGACCGGCGCCGCGCCGAGCGGTACGGCGGCCCGCCGGTCCGCCGTACCGCCATGGGTCAGGCCTTGGCCTGCATGCTGGACCGGGCGGGATTGGCCTGCTTGGCCGCCTTCGGGTCCTTCTCATCCTGCTTGGCCCGCACTCCGGCGGCCACCCGGTCGCCGATGTTCTTGTCGACGTTGCGCCAGTACTCGAAGGCACGCTGCAGCACCGGCTCGCTCACCCCGTTGAGCAGATGGCCGACGATGTTGTCGACCAGGCGGTCGCGAGCCGCGTCGTCGAGCACCTGGCGGACCATGGTGCCGGCCTGACCCCAGTCGTCGTCCTCGGCGTGTGACGAGTACGCCGCCCGGACCATCTCGCCGTCGGCGTACCAGGTGCCGCCGTCGTCGGTGAGATTCGGCTGCGCCTGCGGTCCGCCGTACGAGTTCGGCGCGTACACCGGGTCGGTGACGTTGCGCACGCGCATCGCGCCGTCCTTGGAGTAGCTGTGCGTCGGCACCTTCGGCGAGTTGACCGGGATCTGCCGGTAGTTGACGCCGAGCCGGGCGCGGTGCGCGTCGGCGTAGCTGAACCCGCGGGCCAGCAGCATCTTGTCCGGGGACAACCCGGTCCCCGGCACCACGTTGTTCGGCTCGAACGCGGCCTGCTCCATCTCGGTGTGGTAGTCGGTGACGTTACGGTTCAGGGTCAGCCGGCCGACCTCGTGCAGCGGGTAGTCGCCGTGCGGCCACACCTTGGTCAGATCGAACGGGTTGAACCGGTACGTCCTGGCCTGCTCGAACGGCATCACCTGCACGTACAGCGTCCAGGACGGGAACTGCCCGGCGGCGATGTGCTCGAACAGGTCCCGCTGGTGGTAGTCGGTGTCGGCCGACGCCATCTGGTCCGCCTCGTCCTGGGTGAAGAACTCGATGCCCTGGTCGGTCTTGAAGTGGTACTTGACCCAGAACTTCTCGCCCCGCTCGTTGATCCACATGTACGTGTGGCTGCCGTACCCGTTCATGTGTCGCCAGGTACGCGGAATGCCCCGGTCGCCCATCAGCCAGGTGACCTGGTGCGCGGATTCCGGCGACAGGGTCCAGAAGTCCCACTGCATGTCGTGGTCGCGCAGGTTGTTGTCGGCCCGGCGCTTCTGCGACCGGATGAAGTGCTGGAACTTCATCGGGTCCTTGATGAAGAAGATCGGCGTGTTGTTGCCGACGATGTCCAGGTTGCCGTCGCTGGTGTACAGCTTGACGGCGAAGCCGCGTGGGTCACGCCAGGTGTCCGGGCTGCCCCGCTCCCCGGCGACGGTGGAGAACCGGACGATCGCCTCGGTCTCGGTGCCGGGCTGGAACACCGCCGCCCGGGTGTACGCGCTGACGTCGCTGGTGACCCGGAACGTGCCGAACGCGCCGCCGCCCTTGGCGTGCGGCTGCCGCTCCGGGATCCGCTCCCGGTTGAAGTTCGCCATCTGCTCGATCAGGTAGTGGTCCTGCAGGAGCAGCGGGCCGTTCGGGCCGACGGTGAGCGAGTGTTCGTCGCTGGCGACCGGCACCCCGGCGTCGGTGGTGGTCGGTGGGCGTTGTCGCTGGTCGGTCACGAGTTCTCCTCGGGTCGGCGGCAAGTCTGTGCGCTGCTGGCACCCATACCCAGCCAACGAAGATCTCAGCCCTGCGTGCGTGGCCGCCGGGTCCGACACCGGATTCCAGATCAGGCGACGCGGGTGGCCGTGCCGGCCGGTGCGGCCGGCACCCGGTCGGGGTGCAGCACGGCGGCGATGGTTTCGACCCCGTCGATCAGCCGTGGTCCGGGCCGGACGATGAGGGAGTCTCCGTCGAGCGCCCACACCGGTACGCCCGGCAGCCGATCCGCCACCACCCGGGCCTGCCGGGCGGCCCCGTCGAGACGGAAGCCACACGGTGCCACCAGCACCACGTCCGGGTCGGCGGCGGCGAAGGCGTCCCAGGTGGTCTGCGTCGAGCGGGCACCGGGACGGGCGGCGACCGGGTTGCCGCCGGCCGCCGATACCAGGTCGGGCACCCAGTGGCCGGCGGTGAACGGCGGGTCGACCCACTCCACCACCGCCACCCGGGGTGCGTCGGCACCGGCGACCGCAGCGGCCACCGCCGCGAGTCGGCGGCGCAGGCCGGCGACCAGCACGCCGGCCCGATCCGGTACGCCGGTCCGCTCGCCCACCGCGACGATGGTGTCGAGCACCTCGTCGAGGGTGTACGGGTCGAGCGACAGCACGTCTGCGCGGCAGCCGAGGTAGTCGAGTGCGTCGGACACCTGACCGGACGGCAGCGCGCACACCCGGCACAGGTCCTGGGTGAGGATCAGATCCGGTGCCAGGTCGGCCAGCGCATCGGCGTGCAGCGTGTACAGGTCGTCCCCGGCAGCCATCCGGCCCTTGACGTAGCTGTCGATCTCCGCCGGGGTCATGCCCCGGGTGTCCCGGCCGCCGACGACGACGGCTTTGTCCTGCCGGGCGGCCGGCGGCTCGTCGCACTCGAAGGTCACCCCGACGAGATCGTCGTCCAGCCCGAGCGCGTAGACGATCTCCGTCGCCGACGGCAGTAACGACACCAGGCGCATCAGGTCATTGTGCGGGCTGGCAAGCTGTCCGACCAGCGGCGAGCGTCGCAACGTGAGTGATGTTCAACCGATTCCGGGCTGGGCCCAGGAGCCCTGGCCGAGGGAGGTCGTCCATAGACGCCGGTGTGCCGGACCGCGGGGGAGCGGTCCGGCACACCGATTGGGGGGAGGGAAGGTCAGATCATCCAGCGGTTGCGCTGCACGAAGGGCAGCTTCGCCCAGAGCCGGCCGAGACCCCAGGTGTGGCCGGCGTACGCGGCGGCGAGGACGACCAGGACGACCGCGTAGACGATGTGGTAGTCGACCAGCGGGTTGGTGGCGTGGGCGGGTTCGCCGCTGGCGGTGACGCGGTCGAGCGGGAACTCGGCGAGCCACATGAACACCATCATGAGGGCGCCGGAAGCGGCGGCGACGCGCAGCCCGATGCCGGCGATCAGGGCGATGCCGATGGCACCGAGACCGGTCATGAACAGGGTGTCGGCCCACCAGGTGCCGGCGATCGAGTGGAAGAACGACTGCAGCGGGCCGACCTCGACCGAGGAGAGGAAGCCCTTGGTCGGCGAGCCGCCGTTGACCCAGGCCCGCTCGGCCGGGGTGGCGAAGCCGAAGCCGAAGGTCTTGTCGAGGAACGCCCAGAGGAAGACGAACCCGGTGGAGATCCGCAGCACGGCCAGGGCCCGGGCGGCGGTGGTGGTCAGCATCGCGCCGGGGAGTTCGGCGCGCTCGAGGGGCCGTTCGATCGACCGGTGGCTGGTGTGCTGGGTGGTGGTCATCGTCGCCTCCGCGACTCGTATCTCGCTGTGACGAGATCAGCTTCCCGCGTTGGCGGTTCCCGGCGCCTGAGGCGGAACACCCATGGTGGCCGGGACCTTGGTCCCGACCACCACGGGACGTCCGTCGGCGCCGTCGGCGCTCCGTTCGGCGTGGTCAGAGTCCGGCTGCGGCGTCGTAGCGGCGACGCAGATCGGCCATCTCCGGTTCGGCCAGGGCCTCCTTCATCGCCAGCTCCGCGTACTTGGCCGGGAACATCTGCCGCAGCCGGTCGACGAACATGATCTCAGCGGTGGCCTCGACCACCTGGATGCCCGGAGGCTCGGTGGACAGGTCCATGATCACCGGACCGGCGAGCTTCGGAGCGACGTCCCAGGGGCGGTCGGGTCCGGCGATCCCGCAGAGGTGGAAGCCGTAGACGGTGTGCACGTCGGCGAGCTTGTCGACGTCGGCCGGCTCGTGGCCGTAGACGTGGACCCCGCAGATCACAGTCGGTGCCGGCTCGTCCCCGTTGGCCGCCTGCACGATGTGTCCGGCGTGGTTGTGCTGCTCCGGGTCGGCCTGTTCGAGCGTGGCGCGCATCCGGGTCATGATCTGCCCGCGCAGATCCGCCGGTGCCAGTTCCGGGCCGGCCGAGTTGACCAGCACCACCACGCTGGCCGACGTCGCCAGCAGGATCACCCCCACCCAGACGAAGCGGTTCCGGTACCACCTCGCGAATCTCTCCCGGGAAACCATGACCACTTCTCACCTCGTCGCCGAATCCGTTGCGCTGACAGACCACCGTGGATGATGCCGTCGGGTGGTGCGGGTGCGGGCGTCTGCCAGGGGACGCTGCCGACACCGCGATGCTCCCGGCTGGCCGTTCTCAGTGCGGTTGCCCCCGCACTGCGGCGATGTGAGTCATTTCAGCACGACCGAACCCAATTCAGCAACATCGATGAATCTCGGGAGGTAGGGGATACCCGAGAGGTGCATGGTGGTCGACGGGCGTCCGCGTGATACTCCGTGCACAAGGGGCGGCGAACCGGGTGCGGACCGGGTTCTGGGGTTGGAGGTCGTCCGAGGCAGGATCACCGAAGGAGGCTCATCGTGAGATTGTCGTCCCGTTCGGTCAAGATGGCGCTCGCCGTGGCAACCGGCCTGGCGCTGACCTTGGCAATCAGTCCATCGACCGCGTCGGCGGCCGGTGGTGCAGGTTCGGCGGCTCCGGCCCCTGCAGCCGGGACCTCGCAGGCGACCTGGCACCTGTCCGACTACGAGCAGCGAGCCTGTCTCCCGGCCCATCAGTCCAACTTCACCTATTTTGTTGGATTCGTCGCTGGCTCGTGGTCGACACCTCTGCATGTCGACATGCACGGCTTGCCCGAGGGCACGGACGCAAGCCTGCCGCACGCGCCGATCCCGCCGGGATCGAACGGCGACCGCTACGTCGGTATTGCCTGGGTCATGATGACCCTGCCGCCGCTGGATTTCGGGGAGTACCGGGCCGAGATGACGCTGACGGATGGTGTTGTAACCCAGCGCATGCCGGTCCTGATCAAGATCCAGGAGCGGTGGGGGTGCGGGCTCTGAGCATTTCGCTGACAGCTGCCCGAGCCTGATCCAGGCGCCAAGGCGAGGACCTCGCCGTGGTTGTGGCCGGCTTGACGCCGGCCACGCCCGCGACGAGGTCCTCGCCGGTTTCACAAGCGGACTACCCGGCGGAGCAGGTGGGGGTCATGCCGGTGCCCGTACCGGTGCCCTGGAAGCCGAACTCGGTCGACTGGCCGGCACCGATGTTGCCGTTGTAGCTGACGTTGCCGAACTGGACGGTGCCGCTGTTGCCGCTACGGCTGGCGTTCCAGGCGTTGGTCACGCTGGCACCCGACGGGAGGGTCATCGTGACCGACCAGCCGTTGACCGGCGAGGAGCCGGCGGTCACCCGTACGGTGGCGACGAAGCCGCCCGGCCACTGGTTGACCGACACCGTCGCCGTGCAGCCGCCAGCCGGTGGCGGGGTCGTGGGTGGCGGGGTCGTGGGTGGCGGAGTCGTCGGCGGCGGGGTGGTGGGTGGCGGAGTCGTCGGCGGCGGGGTGGTGGGCGGCGGAGTCGTCGGTGGAGCCGTGGTCGGCGGCGGAGTGGTCGGGCCGTCGGCGAGGGTCGGCGTCGTCCAGTCCCGCCACTGGGCCAGGTTGCCGGACTTGTTGCTGGCGATCCGGAAGGTGCCGGCCGCGCTGCCGGTGTTCAGCAGGTACTTCTGAATGTGCTGCTGCAGTGGGGTACGCCACTCCGACCGGCTGGCGCAGTGGGTGCCGTCGGAGACGGCGGACCAGTAGGTGATGTTCTCGTACGCCCCGAGCGCCCGGTAGATCTCGGCGCCGCCGAGCGCGGCGACGCTGCCGGACTGGGCCGCCAACCAGTCGATGTGCGGGTTCTCCATGATGAACAGGCCACGCGGGGCGACCATGCCGACCATCTGGTGGGTGTCCACCGGCAGGCCAGCCGGGTTGCCGGTGTACGAGCCGAACGCGTCGCCGAGCCATGGCTGCTCGCCGTACGCGCTGCTCAGCGGCTGTGCTCCGCCTTCCTGGGGGATGGCGCGGAAGGCCGGCGCGCCACCGCTGCCCGACTCGATCGGCATGGTCAGCGCCACCCGCTGGTCGAAGACGCCAGCCACGAAGGCCCCCTTGCCGAACCGGGAGCAGCCGGTGACGCCGATGTCGGTCCGCAGGATGTTGCCGCCGGACTGCTCGATGACGTCGATGATCCGGCTGACCCCCCACGCCCAGGCCATCAGCAGTCCGGTGCTGCTGGACGAGCCGTAGATGCTGTAGAACGCCCCCTGCTTGTTGCTGCGTCCGGTGCCCTCCTGGCCGACGGAGAAGGGATCGAAACTGATCACGGCGGCACCGGCAGACCGGATGGTGGCGGTGTCCGCACCGAATCCACCGTAGACGATGACGGCCGGGTGGGGTCCGGATCCGCTGGGCAGTTGGACGCCGGCCGAGAAGCTGGAGCTGCGGCCGTTGTGCGAGACGTTCACCGTGATGGTGGAGCTGGTCACGGTGCCGGTGACGGTGGCCGGCTTGGCCGGCTTGTCACCGTAGACGTACCGTTCGGCCTGCTCCCGGATCTCGGCCCGCCGGCAGACCCACTCGGCCTTGGTGGTGATCCGCGAACCGTCGATTTTCCGGAACGGATCTGGAAGTCGGGAGTTGGGGCTGAAGGAACCTGGATTGGGTACAGGGCAGTCGGCGCCTTCGTCCTCGACATCCGAGGCGAAGGCGAGGCTGCCGACGGCGGCGTCGGCGGTGTGGGTTCCCGCCAGTACTGTCATGGCTCCAGCGACCGCGAGGGCTGCTGTGGACAGCACGACGACCGCCGAACGGATCATCGAGCGGCCCGAGTTGATGGTCACCAGGGCTCTCCCTTCCGGCTAGGTGATGGTCGCGACATCGATCGAAGATCGCGGATGTCACAGCGATAAGTTTCGAACGATACAACGAAACGTGTCAATGGGTTGGTGGCTAGTCGGCGCCAAAGCAGACGAACGCGGCGGCGGTCGCGTGCCGGGCCCCGGCCGCACCGTCCGGCCCGGCGGCGAACGCCTGCTGTGCCCGGGCCAGCGCCACCGCCGGAGCATGTCCGGCCAGCATCTCGCGGTGCAGCTCCAGCATCAGCGCGGTGGTCAGCTCGCCCGGCACCGGCAGCACCGTCGCGATCAGGCAGCGGGTGCCCAGCGCCAGCAGCACCGCGGTGAAGCCCATCACCTCGTCGCCGGGGCGGACCCCGGCCAGCCCGGAATCACAGGCCGACAACACCACACAACCGGGCGGGCTGGTGATCCGCTCCAGTTCGTACGCGGTCAGCGGTCCGTCGGCCAGCTCCAGTGTGGAAAATAGTGGGTTGTCCACCCGGAACCGCCCGTGCGCGGCGATGTGCGCCAGTCGCGCGCCGTTGAGTGCCCCGGTCACCGCGTCGGCGGTGGCGGCGGCCCCGGTGAGCGTGCGGGAGCCGGGCAGCACCGCACTGAGCTGCCGTACCTCGGTCTCGGCGGCCGGCAACCGCGGCCCGGCCACCAGCACCGCCGGCCCGCCGTCCGGCTGCGCCCCAGCCGCCGGTCCGCCGGCCGGCTGCGGGTCCACCCCGCCGGACCGCCGGCCGGCGGCCCGCAGCCACGCCGTCGCCGACGGCGCCACGGTCACCGCCCGGCCCGCACAGGTCGGCAGACCCGACCACGGTACGGCGTGCAGGTCGCCGATCGGCACGATCACCAGCGGACAGTCGGCGATCAGCTCGCGTACCGGATCGAACAGTTGCCGGTCCAACACACCGGCGGTGTGCCGCACCCCGGCCCGCGCGTCGGCGCTGTCGCCGGTGGTGACCAGCCGGCGCAACCCGAACCGGTGCAGCCGGGCCACCCGTACCGCGTCGGTCAGCGACCCGAGATCGTGCAGCGTCGGCCGGCCGTCGCGGACCAGCACCGCGAGCAGCCGCTCGCCGTGCGCCACCAGCTCCAGTAGTACGGCGGCACCGAGCGCCGCGGCGAGGTCGGTGACCCCGGGCGGCGCGAGCAGTTCCCCGTCACCGTTGACCCCTCGGGCCAGCTCCCGGATCCGCTGCTCCAGCCGGGCCTGACTGCCGCGCAGCGTCTGCACCGGGTTGCCGGCCAGCAGCGCGTCCTCCAGCGCGGCGCTGACCATCCGTAGCTCGGTCAGCGCGGTGGCCAGGTCCGGATCCGGTGGCGGTGAGACCCGCCGCATCCGCAGCGCGTTGGCCCGCCAGCGTTCCGCCCAGGTCAGCACCTGCGCTGGCGCGCCCCGCCGGATGGCGATGTCCAGACCTTCGGCGGCCAGCTCCTTGCCGTACGTCCCGCTGTTGGCCCGCAGCTCGGTAGCGCCGAGCGAGGCGCGGTGCCCGTCGAGTACGGCCAGGCCGTGGCGCAGCGCGCGGGCTGCCCCGGACTCGTCGCCGGCCAGCCGGTGGCGCAACGCCAGGGCGTACCACCCCTGGGCCCGGCGGGGCGCGGTACCCCGCCGCCGGGCGTCAGCGGCGATCTCCAGCAGCTCGACCGCCCGGCTGTGCCGACCCAGCGTAGTGGCCAGCCGGGCGGCCTCGATCCTGCTGGTCAACGCCGGTCCGGGCCAGCCGGTGGCGTCGAGCTGGTCGGCGGTACGGATCATCGCGGCGAGCAGTGCGGGGGACCGGGTGCCCCGGGCGTACCCGGCCCGCAGCTCGACGTGCCGGGCGAGGGTTGCCCAGGCCCGCCGGCCCTGCCGTCGGAACCGGCTGCGCGCCGCCGCAGCGGTGTCGGCCGCGGTGGCCAGGTCGCCGGCGAGCAGCGCGGCCCGCGCCTGGGCGAGCAGCGCCTCGGCCAGGTCCGAGGCCATCCCGAGCCGGCGCAGCTCGGTCACGGCGGTCTCGGCCACCGCGACCGCCTCGTCGATCAGCGGTACGGACAGCAGCAGCTCGAAGCGGTCCAGCAGCAGCGCAGGGCGGGGCACCGCGAGCCGGCGGTACTCGCTGTCGACCTCGGCGAAGCAGTGCAGCGCGCCGGCCACGTCGCCGCGTTGTCCGGTGGCGATGCCGCTGTTCCACCGGGCGTCGGCGGCGGCCAGGTCCAGCCCGAGCTGACTGAAGATGGCCGCGGCGCGGTTCAGGTCGTCGTCGGTGTCGGCATCGAGGTGGGCGTTGAGGTGGGCGTTGAGCAGGCCTCGGTTGTTGCGGGCGCGCGCCTCCAGTAGCAGGTCGCCCTCGCGGCGGGCGATCTCCACCGCCTGATCGTAGTCGCGGACCGCCTCGTCGAACCGGCCCCGGTAGTGCAGCACCACGCCGCGCTGCATCCGGGCCCGGCCGGCGTCGGCGCCGGTCAGCTGCGGCAGGGCCAGGGTGACGACCCGCAGCGCGGCGGTGGTCCGGCCGGCACTGGCCAGCACGTAGCCGAGGCTCATCCGGGCCAGTGCCCGAAGCCGGGCGTCGTCCCCGGCCCGTACCGCCCGGCGCAGGTGGCGTGCCGCGCCAGTCAGGTCGTTGAGCTCGCGTAACGCCAGGCCGATGGCGCGTTCCGCAGTGGACCGGGTGCGGGCGTCCGGCGCGTCGGCGAGCACCCGGTGGGCGATCGAGATGGCCTCGTGTGGGTAGCGCTGGACGGTGTCCAGGGCCCGCTGTGCCAGGTCGACACCGGAATCGGTGCGTTCGGTCACGAGAGAGAGAATTCCCCACCCGTGCACCCCGGGTCAACGCCGGCACCCGGACGCCAGTCATTTAATTGACACATAACTATCCTTTGAAATAATCGTGTCGGTCCCGTAACCTTCTGTGGTCGCCCTCGTGGTGCCGGCCCCGTCTCCCACCCGCTTGGAGGGTCAGGTGTCGTCCGACCACCGTCACCCCGTGCCGGGTCTCCCCGGTCCGGTCTCCCGTCGGCGGCTGATGGGATGGTCCGCGCTGGCCGCCGCGCTGCTGCCCCTCGGTCCGGCGACCAGCTTGTCGCACCCGACCGGCCGGGCCGGCACGCCCGGACCCGCCGACCGGTCCCTCGACCGGAGCTACCAGCGGGCGTTCCTGGAGATCCTGGCCGCCCACCCGGCGGTACGGCGGTACACCGCGGCAGCCGGCAAGGAGTTCCTCTACCGTCCCCGGCAACTACTGGTCGCCCCGGCCGACGTCGAGCGGGTGACGGCCCGGCTGCGCGCCGACGGCCACCAGGTCACCGAGGACGACGGCTTCGCTCAGGTCGGCCGGCTGCGCTTCGACCGGGAGACCGACATCCCGGCCGTGGTCGACCAGCTCCGCGACCCGCGCCAGTGGCCCGGCGGGCGGGCCCCGCAGGTGCAGCCACACCACGTCCTGCTCGGCTTCGGCAACATCATGGGCAACCCCGGCGGACCACCACGGGTAGCGGCCGCGCTGCCACCGCCCGACCCGACCCGGCTCGGTGAAGGGGCCGACGTCACGGTCGGCGTCTGCGACACCGGCATCTGGCGGCTGGCCGGCGACGTGCACCCGGACTGGCTCGGCGGCAGCTACCTGCCGGAGCCCGACGACGAGGACCCGCTGTACCTCGGCGGCACCCAACTGGCCCTGCAGGGCGGGCACGGCACCTTCGTCGCCGGTGTCGTACGGCAGGCCGCCCCCGGCGTACGGGTCGACCCGGAGTCCGCACTGGACGCCAACGGCATCGGCGACGAGGAGAGCCTGATCGCCGCGATCGGCCGGCTCGGCCAGCAGGTGTCGGTCATCAACCTCTCCCTCGGCTACTTCACGCAGCACGACCAGCCGCCGTTGCCGCTGGCCAACGCCCTCGCCGCGCTGCCCAAGACGACGAAGGTGGTCGCCGCCGCCGGAAATGCGGGCACCAGCCGCCCGTCCTGGCCGGCGGCGCTGCCCGGGGTGCTGGCCGTCGCCGCCCTCGACGCGACCGACGGCGTCCCGGTGCCGGCCGACTACAGCAACTACGGCTCCTGGGTGGACGCCAGCGCGTACGGCGACCGCACCAGCACGTACGTCGACGGGGAGATGGTCCTGCCCGGCCAGCCGGTGCTGCACTTCGGCGGCTTCGCCGCCTGGGCCGGCACCTCCTTCGCCACCGGCCACGTCTCCGGCCGGCTCGCCGCCCTGATGACCAGCGCCGGGCTGGACGCGGCGGCAGCCGCGGCGGTGCTGACCGCCGGCCCGGCCTGGCACCCCGACTACGGCGTGCTGGTCGGATGAGTAGCCCCGACGCCGTTCCCGATCCGGCGCCTGCTCCCGATCCGGCGCCGGCTACCGTCCCCGACCTGGTTTCCGCTGCCGCCGCCGGCGACGAGACCGCCTGGGCCGCGCTGGTCCACCGGTACGGCCCGCTGGTGGCGACGGTGATCCGCAGCTACGGACTCGGCCACGCCGACGCCGCCGACGTCAACCAGACCGTCTGGCTGCGGCTGGTCGAGCACCTGGGCCGGCTGCGCGAGTCGCACGCACTGCCCGCCTGGCTGGTGACCACCACCCGACGGGAGTGTCACCGGATGCTGCGGCTCGGTCGGCGTACCCAGCCGTTCGACCCGTACGACGAATCGACCGACGCGCATGTCGGTGTCTTCCGGTTGGTCGACCCGACGACTCCCGACGAGGATCTGCTCCGGGACGAGCGGCGCCAGGCACTGCGTGACGCGTTCGCCGAGTTGCCGCCGCGCTGCCGGGAACTACTCGCGCTACTCGTCGCCGACCCGCCGGCCAGCTACCGTGAGATCGGCGAGCAACTCGGCATGCCCACTGGAAGCGTCGGTCCGACCCAGGCCCGATGCCTGGCGAAGCTGCGCAACTGCCCAGCCCTCGCCCCGTACGTCAGGATCGGCCCGCCCGGGGAGAAGCAGGGGAACGGAGGTGAACGTGATGCGGCAGTGGCCACCACACAGTGACGACGAGCTGCTGATCGAGCTGGGTGCCGCCCTGCGTGACTCCGGACCGGTGCCGGAGCACTTCCTGGCCGCGGCACTGGCCGCGTTCAGTTGGCGGACCGTCGACGCCGAGCTGGCGGTCGCCGAGCTGACCTTCGACTCGGCTTGTGACCTGGAGCCAGCCGGGTCGACCCGGTCCGGCGGTACCGACCGGACCCTGACCTTCCGGTCCGGCCCGGTGGTCCTCGCCGTCGAGGTCACCGCGAGCGGCGTGGTGGGGCAGCTCTCGCCGGCCGCGCCGGGCCGGCTCAGCGCCCGGTCCGCCGCCGGGCAGTACGAGGACGTGCCGGTGGACGAGGCCGGGTTCTTCTCGATGGGCGTACCGCCGACCGGCCCGGTGCAGCTGCGGGCCAGCACCGCGACGTACAAGGTCCGGACCTGCTGGGTCAGTCTTCGCTGAGCCAGCAGATCCGGACCTCGGCGGGACGGAGGTCACGGGTCCCGGACGTCACCTCCGTCCCTGCCCTGCGAGGTGGCTAACGGTCCTGCTTGCCGACGGTCACGTCGTAACGCACACCACCCAGGTCGGCCCGGTCGGTGCCGTCGACGTCCGGGCCGAACTGCGTCACCAGTACGGCGATCGGCTTCTCGACCGGCTTGGTGGCGGTGAACAGCAGTCGCATGGTCAGCCGCTCGTTGCCGCGCAGCATCAGGTTGTCCAGGCTGGCCTGGCCCGGATCGACGATCTCGACCCGGTTGCGGCCCGCTTCCCGGATGCCCTTGCCGGCCATGCCGCCCTCGACCCAGCGCGCGAACAATGTCGGCCCGAGATCCACCACGAGTCGGCCACCGGCGGTGCGCAGCGGCGCGCCGTCCTCGTTGAAGACCACACTGTTGCGGGTCGGCTCCCGCAGGACGTTGCCGATCGCGAACGGCCGGACCTCGGTCGGCCCGTTGGGTGCCAGCGCCACCGAGTCCACGTTGCGCCAGGCGATGTTGTTGTTGTTTCGCGTGTTCTGCGGGGTGTCCGGGCCCTCGACGGTCATCGGGTCGTTGGCGGAGACCCACCGGGTGAGCAGGCAGAAGTGCCCCGGCCCGGGGACCCCGTTCCACGGGATGGTGACCGTGGTGATGCCCGGGGCGACCGACACCGAGGTCCAGCCGATCTCGGTCCAGTCAGTGGGCCAGGACGCGCCGCCGCCCGGGGTGGTCCGGTAGACGTGGAGTTCGCCCTGCTCGGTCACCGGGTTGCCGTACGGTCCGGGGTTGCGCAGCTTGACGAAGATGTAGTTGGTCTGCCCGATGATCGGGTTCTGGCTGACCGCACACTCCACGGCGGTGTTGCAGACCTTGATGTCTGGGCTCTGCCAGATCGAACCGATGTTGTGCGGCTGGAGTCCGACGTCGGACGAGTTGTCCATCATATAGACGTCGGCGGCCGTGCCGGCTGCACCGCTGCCGGTCGATCGGTCGAGGGCTGCCGCTCCTGCCGAGGTGACCGGCAGCAGCAGCGCTACGGCGGCAGCGGTTACCAGGGCGAGCGTTGATCGACGTACGCGTTGCGTCAGTCGCGTGGACAAGGATTCCTCCCGAGGTAGGGGTGTGGACGGCAGACCGTGACGGTCACGGTCGCGCGGGGCGGATACCTCTACCGAGAGAGATCGATGGACAGAAATACCTGTGGTGGGG
The DNA here is from genome assembly GCF_049179115.1 of Solwaraspora sp. WMMB762. Lineage (NCBI taxonomy): Bacteria > Bacillati > Actinomycetota > Actinomycetes > Micromonosporales > Micromonosporaceae > Solwaraspora > Solwaraspora sp. WMMB762. The sequence goes on along the minus strand of NZ_JBMHMD010000001.1, from coordinate 3,210,302 downwards.
TGGCGGGATCGGCAGATGGCGAAAATTGCGGCGTCTGGCGTCCGGTGTCGAGCCCCGGGTTCTTCGGAGAGTTGGTCAGCTGGTTCTCATCAGAACAGGCGCCACTGCTGCTGCGGAACGTCGACGCAGGTCCAGATCTGCAACGGGGTGCCGTTTCCCTCGTCCGGGCCACGCACGTCGAGGCACTTGTCGTGCAGCCCGCGCAGCTCCCCGGACGGTTCCAGGCGCCACCGCTGCCGGGGCTCGTCGGTGCAGGTGGACAGCTGGACGGGAGTGCCGTCGCGGGCCGTGTCGTCGGGCAGGCTGATGCACTTGTCGCCGAACCCCCGCAGCCGCGCGCCGTCCCAGACCCAGCGCTCCTCCGGTGCGTTGATGCAGTCCCACAGCTGCAACGGGGTGCCGTCCCGCGTATCGGGTCCGCGCACGTCGACGCAGCGGCTGGCGAACAGGCTCTGGATCTGCTGCGGTGCACTCGACGGGGCGACCACCACGGCGGGGCTGGGCGCTGCGGAACTGGTCGTCGTCGCCGATGCCGTGAGCCGGCCCGGTGTCGCGGACGGTGGGGGCGCGCCCGGTGCCGTTGGTGCCGGCGGCCCGGTCGGTGTCGCGGTCACCGCCGGCACCGCTGATGCCGACCGCCGGTCCTCGGTCACCGCCCATCCGGCAACCCCGAGTGCCAGGACGGTGACCGCCGCGATCGTCACGAGGTACCGGCCGGGCCGCCGCCCGGCCCCAGCGCCGTCCGGCCGGGTCGTGGTGGGACCGGTGCCGTCGGCGAACCGGCACGACGCCACCGCCTGCCGGAAGGTCTCCGCGTCGGCGGGACGGTCGTGCGGGCGGGCCGATGTCGCCCGGGTAAGCAGCCGTTCCAGGGCCGGCGGCACCGCCGACGCACCGTAGGCGACCTCGAACAGGGCCTCCAGGGTGCGACCGGCCGCGTACAGATCGCTGGCCACCGTCGGCTGGCAGGTGCGCAGCTCCGGGGCGAGGAAGTAGGCGGTGCCGGAGAAGTGCATCCGGGTGTAGTGGTCGATCTGCCCGACCAGCCCCAGGTCGCACAGCTTGGCCCGGCCGTGGTGCAGCAGCACGTTGGCGGGCTTGACGTCGCGGTGCAGGTGGCCGATCTGATGAACCGCGGCCAGGCCGGTCAGGATGTCGTCGGCGACCGTGAACGCGTCGTCGACCGGGATCGAACCGGACCGCAGCGCCGCCGCGAGCGACGTGTCGCACAGCTCGGTAGCCAGCCACGGTGCCGCGTCCGGACGGGTCTCCGCGTCGAGAAGACGCACGATGTTGTTGTGTCCGGCGAGCCGGCGCAGCACGTCGATCTCACGTCGGATCCGGCCCCGATCGTGCTCGTGCAGATCCGGCGGCCAGAACTTCAGCGCGACCGGCAGGTCCAGCGGCTCGCTGCGCGCCGCCCACACCTGCGCCTGGCCGCCACTGCCGAGGAGCCGGTCCAAGCGGTATCCGGGCGGCGGGTCGGGTCGTTCGTGGCTCGTCACCGGCTGCGGTGCCACCGGATCCGTCAGCGGCGGGTGCGGGTCCGTCGCTGCATGGTCCGGCTCCCCGGCCCGGCTGTTCATCCACCCTCCGAGATCGCCAACAGGTGAACATCGTCCCGGGTTATCCGCTGGTACCGGACCAGCAGCAGAGCCACCTCGTAGTAGTCGGGCAGGGTCAGGCCGGTGAGGCGTCGGGCCTGGTGGGCGTTGGCGTTGCGTCGTTCGTTGACCCGGCGGGCCAGCCGCGGGTCGGCCTTCGTGTACACCGAGCACAGATGGGCGACGTCGTTGCGCACGATCTTGAGACTGGGCTGACCGATCCTGGCCATCACCTCCCGGTACGCGGCGGGCAGCACGCTGCCCGACAGCAACGGCTCGCACAGTGCGGCCGCCAGCCGCCGGAACTGGGGTGGCACGTCCGGCACCACCGACACCGTCGGATCCTCGTCCACCGGTTGCAGCACCGCGGGCGAGGGTTGGTGCAACTGATGGACGTCGAGCCGGCACCCGTCGGGGGCGGTGACGGTGGCGACCGGTGCCGGAATCGAACAGGCGTACCCGCGGGCATGCCGGTCCGGGCGGCGACGCAACGGTTCCTCGGCGGGCTGGCCGGGTTCGGTGACGAAAAGCTCGTGGGACGTGGAGAGGTTGCGCAGCCACAGCTCACCCTCGGACCGCCAGATCTCTCCGGCGACCCGGGTCAGTTTCTGGGTGTTCATCGCCGACCAGATGACGATGTCACACGAGCGGTCCCGACCGAATGTGCGGCGTTGACCGTCGACGAAGAACTCGAACACTTCGTTCTGCCTGGGATCGTCGGGTGCCGCCACGTAGGTAACCGTCAGCAGCGGGGTGGTGATTTCCTGTTCCCGCCAGGGTGGCATGGTACCGCCCTTCTCCGAGCCCTCGCCCTTCTCCGAGCCCCGCCGGTGGGTCCTCTATCTGTGGTGTACGTGGATTCTGGCAGAGACGACAAACGCCTGTGCAGCTCGTCATGATCGAAGATGGTGAGATGTCCGCCACTGCGTCGTGGGCAGGCCTGCCCACGACGGCGCTTGCTGGGCAGGTCTGCCCCGGGTTGCGATGTGCGGGGCTGGCGGCAGCGGTCCCATCCCTCGAAGGCCGTTGCCGTCCTGGAAGGTCGTTGCCGTCTTGCGGGTGCCGCGCGGTCGCGTTCACCCGGTCCGGCGGCCAGGGAAGTGACCAGGGGATGAGGGTGGTGGGCATGAACCGTTCTATCGTCCAAAAAGGGCACCACCGACGAGCGGCGGACATGGTGACTTCCAACGCCGAAGGGTCACCGACGCAAGAACCGGCACCCGACGAGACACTGGGTGAACATCTGATTGCGCAACGACAGCCGTTGCTGCGTTACCTGACCAAGATGCTCGCCCCGGACCTGCATCTGGCCGAGGACATCGCGCAGGAGGCACTGCTGCGGGCGTTCATCTACGCCGACCGCATCGAGTGGCGGACCCGCCCGATCCTGCCGTGGCTGCTACGGATCGCGCACAACCTCGCTGTGGACAGTCGGCGCCGAGACCGCGCCGCGCCGGTCGGCATCGCCGCCGAGGCGTTCGTCACCGCCCCCCGGGTCCGCGACGTCGCCGACGGTGTGGTGGACCGTCATGTCCTCGTCGACGCGTTGCGGCGCATCTCCCGACCGCAGCAGGAGGTGATCGCCCAGCTCTACCTGCTCGGCAGGGGAGGTGACGAGGCAGCTCGTCACCTGGGCATTCCGCCGGGCACCGTCAAGTCCCGGACCTTCACCGCCGTTCGCTGCCTGCGCGCCCAGCTCGACGGTGGGATGGCCGCGTGAGGACCCCGGGCCTGTTCGGGGACACCGCCCTGTTCACCCGGGTCCTCGGCCTGGCGGCGCTGCTGATCCTGGCGGTCGTCCTCGCGCACCGGCTGGCGTCGCGCTTCGGCGGGTGGGCGGCGGTGGTTCGGCGACTGCGCAGCGAGACGGCACTGACCGTGGCCGCCTACGTCACCCCGGTCCGCCGCTGGCTGCGGTACCGCAGCCAGCGGCGGCTGCTCGGGGCGGTGCTGCGCCGCCCGGACGTGTGGCAGGACGCTGAACGGGCGATTCGACACGCCTACCGGACCACCGCCGGGCGGCCCGGCCCGGGTGGACACCCACCTGCCCAGCCGTACGGGGCGCTGATCGAGGAGGACCGGGTCGGGGTGCTGGTGCTCGGCCGGGACGTTCCGGCTCCGCCCGTGCCGTGGACGGCCGACGAGGAGGACCCGCGACTGTGGTGGCTGTCCCGACCGGACGCGGCCACGCTCGCCCAGGAGCAGCCCGGCGCCCCGACGGTCCTGCTTGTCGGGCTCGGCCTCGCCGATCGAAGGATCGCCCTGCTCGACCTCGCACAGGGGCCCGCGCGGGTGTCGGTGGACGGCGATCCCCGGACGGCGACGGTGCTGCTCCAGGCCCTCGCCGCGCAGCTCGACCGGCGCCTGCCTGCCGGATCGGTGCTGGTCACCGAGGGGGTCCACCCGCGGTACCGGGGCGCCACCGCAGAGCTGGCGAGCGCGGTGCTCACCCGGCGAGAGCCAGGGCCCCGGTGGGCGGTCTGCGCGACGGACCCGTCCGTCGACCCACCGCCCGACTCGAATGCGCGGCTGCTGGTACGGGGCCCGGGGCGTGGCCGGGTACGGATGCTCACCGTCGACGGGGCGGGATGGTTGACCGTCCACGGCACACCACTGTCCGTCGCCGTCACCGCACTGCCCGCGGCGCTGGCCCGGGTGCTGCCCCACGTTCCGCCGTACACCCCACCGGCGGGTCCGCTCGAACCGGTCGGGGAATGGCGCGACACGGCTCTCGGCCGCTCCGCGCTCCACGACCCCGGTTCCGGCTCCGGGTCGGAAACCCTGGCCGGCGCCGACACCATGCACCTCGCCGGCCTGGGTGTTTCCGCCGCAGCCGGGACGGTCCCCACCGATCTGCTGGCCGCCACCCCGCAGGAGGCCGCCGCCCGGCGGGCAAACGCGGCGTACTCCGTGTCGGCCGGAAGAGGGGCGACCGACCGGTGAGACTGATGATCACCACAGTCGACGCGGTCGACGGCGACCGTCGGGAACGGGTGGTGGACGCCGCGCAGACCATGACCGTCGGCGAACTGGCCGCCGCGTTCGACCGACCCGCCGCCGACCCACCAGCCGCCGACACACCCGACGCCGCCGGCCGCCCCGGCGCTCCGGACCGTGCCCCGACCGGTGGCGGCCGGTCCGTCGGGGGTCCGGTCGGTCGGCCGCTGTTCCTCGGCGGACGCCGACTGGACCCGGCCACCACGGTGGGTGACAGCGGAATCTGGGCCGGTGCCCTGATCGGCGTCGGTGGCCCGGTCGAACCGGTCGACCAGGTCCGGCGCGCCGTGCCCCACCCCGACGAACCGGTGCTGGCCGAGGTACACCTGGTCAGCGGCCCCGGCGCCGGCAGCACCTGGCAGCTCGCCGCCGGCAGCCACGAGATCGGCCACGACGCGCGGTGCGCGGTGCGGATCCCCGACCCGGACGGCCCGGCCGGCGGCCTCTGGGTCACCGTCACGGTCCACGGCGGCGCGTACTGGCACCTCACCGCCGACATCGACGGACAGGTCCGGGCGGCATCCGTCGTCGCGCCCGCCCAGGCGAGTCCGCTCACCGGGCGTCCCATCGGCGAACCCGACCCCGGCGAGGACGACCCCGACGATCCCGACGAGGCCCACCTGCCGGTGGCGTCGACGACCGCCGACGTCGACGTGGCCGACGTGCCGTCGGGCGCCACCGCCTGGCCCTGCGGGGAGGACCTGGTCGTGGGGTCCGTGCTGCTGCGCCTCACCGCGCCGGTCGAGCCGGACGCCGCCGTGGTGCCTTCGGCCGACGGATTCGGCCTCGACTACAACCGCCCGCCGCGGATCGCTCCGCACCTGGACACCGACCGGGTGCGGCTGCCGACCCCACCCGGCCCACAGCCGCCGCCGCGGTTCCCGCTGCTGCTGGTCGCCGCACCGGCGGTGATGGGCCTGGGCATGGTGTGGCTTTTTCAGTCCTACCTGTACTTCATGTTCGTCGTGCTCAGCCCGGTCATGGGGGTGGCCAACTGGATCGGTGGCCGCCGGACCAACCGGAGGGAGGCGGTGAAGAGCAGGCGCCGCTACGGCGCCCGGCTGCGCCGCACCTACCGCGCCATCCACCGGGCCGTGCGCCACGAACGGCAGGTACGCAACCACACCGTCCCGGACCCGGCGACGGTGGCCCTGATCGCCACCGGCCCGGGCAGCCGGTTGTGGGAACGTCGCCGCCGCGACCCGGACCATCTGGTGCTGCGGATCGGCACCGTCGACCAGCCGTCCGCGAAGGCTGTCGACGACCCGGCCCGCGACGACGGCGGCGAGGTGCGCTGGAACGTGCCGGACGTCGGCATCGCCGTGGACGTGGCCGAGTCCGGCGTGATCGGGGTGGCCGGCACCGTGGCCGCGACCCGGGAACTGGCCCGCTGGTGGCTGTTGCAGGCAGCGGTCCTGCACAGCCCCCGGGATTTGCGCGTGGTGGTGCTCACCGAGCCGGACCGCGCCGACGGGTTCGCCTGGGTGCGTTGGCTGCCGCACGCGGCGCCGATCGGCGCCAACGGCCCGCTGGTCGCTGTCGGCACCGACCCGGAGAGCGTCGCCAACCGGCTCGCCGAACTGGTGTCGCAGATTGAGAACCGGGAACGGGCCCTCGGCTCCTCCATGTCGTGGGCGATGTTCACCGATCCGGACCTGCTGGTGATCGTCGACGGGGCCCGCCGGATGCGTGACGTGCCGGGGCTGGTGCAGGTCCTCACCGCCGGGCCGCAGGTGCGGGTGTTCAGTGTCTGCCTCGACGAGCGGGAACGCCTCCTCCCCGAGGAGTGCACCGCCGTCGTGGCCGCCGACGCGGACGGGTTCGTGCTGCGGCGCGGCGGGGTGCCGGACCTGGCCGACATTCGTCCCGACCGGGTCACCGGGCAACTGTGTGAGCAGGTCGCCCGTTCCGTCGCACCGCTGCGCGACGTCAGCCCGCACAGCGACGGCGGCCTTCCCGAGCAGGCCCGGTTGCTCGACCTCCTCACGCTCGAACCACCCACGGCGGCCGCCGTCGTGCAACGGTGGCGACGGCGCCCGGCCAGCACGGCGGTGCCGATCGGGCTCGGCTACGACGGGCCGCTGGTTCTCGACCTGGTCCGCGACGGGCCGCACGGGCTGGTGGCCGGTACCACCGGATCGGGCAAGTCGGAACTGCTCCAGTCGCTGGTGGCGGGCCTGGCCGCCACCAACCGGCCGGACGAGATGACCTTCGTCCTGGTCGACTACAAGGGAGGCAGCGCGTTCCGGCAGTGCGCGATGCTGCCCCACACCCTCGGCATGGTCACCGACCTGGACGCGCACCTGGCCCAGCGGGCCCTGCAATCGCTGGCTGCGGAGCTGCGCCGGCGCGAACATCTGCTCGCCGAGGCGGCGGTCAAGGACCATTCGGCGTACCGGGCCCGGCGGGCGAGCGGCACCGAGCTTCCGCCGTTGCCACGGCTGCTCCTGGTCATCGACGAGTTCGCGACCCTGATCCGGGAGATGCCCGAGTTCGTCACCGGCATGATCTCGATCGCGCAGCGGGGCCGGTCCCTCGGCATCCACCTGGTGCTGGCCACCCAACGCCCGGCCGGTGTGGTCACCGCCGACATCCGCGCCAACACCAACCTGCGGATCGCGTTGCGATCCGACGCCATGGCAGTTCAGTAGGGGAAGCGACCCCGCCCTGCGGCGCGCCGCTGAGCGTGGCGTTCCAGGTCCAGTCCTCCAGGTATCCGGCTTGCAGCATGTTGCGCAGCAGCCGCAGGAAGCGGTTGTCGTGGATCTTCTCTGCCAGCGCGTCGAGCATGACCTGGTGATCCAGGGACCCGAAGCAGTCGGAGATGTCACCCTCGATGAACCATGCCGTCCCGGACCAGGAGGACTTCCCAATAGGCTTCGAGCCGATTGGCACCGAGGTTCGTCGATATTACGTGGGGTGACGGCCTGTGGTGTGACCAAGGTGGGCGTGTCGTTTGTGGAAACGGCGGCCGGCGACGTCTGGATCATCTGGGTTGTGTGGACTCAAACGATCGACGGCCGGCCGCCGCGCTGTGAGCGTATGACCGGACTGGACTCCGATCAACTGGACTGGCTGTACGAGCAGGTGGACGCGCTGGTCGACTGGGACCTGCCGGTGGGGCGCCCTCGGGCGTTGCCGCTGTACACGGCGTTGGTGCTGGTGTTGTTCGGGCTGCGGCACAATCTGGCGCCGGACGTGATCGGTGAGGTTTTCGGCTGCGGTTCGACGACCGTGGAGCGGTATCAGGAGGAGCTGGAGCCGCTGGTGGACGTGGTGTTGACCCCGCTGTACGAGCAGGTCCGTGACCAGGCCCGCCGGGACGCGGTCCTGGTCGATGGTCTGGTCGCGCCGGTCGGGGAACGCGACGACGTCGACGGGCTGTTCTCCGAGAAGAAGGGCTTCTGTGGGCAGAACGTGCAGGTGGTGGCCAATCTCGCCGGGCGGGTGGTCGATGTGGGTGACCCGTGTCCGGGTGGCATGCACGACCGGAAGGCGTTCGACGTGTCCGGGATCGCCGCCGGGTGGGCCGGCCACTACGCCCCCGGCGGGCCCGGGATGATCGGTGACAAGGGGTACCAGGGTGCCGGCATCGTGAGTCCGTACAAGAAGCCTCGGGGTCGGGAGTTGACCGGGGTCCGACGCGCGTGCAACACCGCACTCAACCGGCTCCGCGCCGCCGTCGAACGCGCGATCGCCCATCTGAAGTGTTGGAAGGTTCTCAAGACCGGGTTCCGCAGATCGTTGGAACACTTTCCTGCCACATTACGTACGGTAATGAAGTTGGAGATCTTTCGCGTTTACGGATTACGTTGAGAAAGCCCGGTAATAGTTTCGGGAAGTCCTCCAGGTGTTCGCCACCTCCCGCAGCGCGGTGTGGCAGCCCCGACCGGGACGGAATCCGTGGGAACGGTCGGAGAACGACGGTTCGTAGTACGACTCCAACAGTAGCCGCACCACCTCGCCCACCAGCTTGTCCGACCAGGTCGGTAAGCCGAGCGGGCGCATTTTGCCGTTCTTCTTCGGGATGTATACCCGCTTGGCTGGGCTAAACCGGTAACGCTCATGGCGCATCGCATCGATGATGCGTCCGATCTTGTCCAGCGACATGCCGTCCACGGTTTCCTGCGTGACCCCCGGAGTCATCGCGCCGTGGTTGGCGTAGATGCGTCCGTAGGCCAGCAGATACAACTGCGGGTTGAACAACTGTCGATACAGTTCTGTTAGCGGCAGACCCTTCCTGCCGCGCTCACGGAGGACACCCAGTACCGTTTCGGCGTTCTGCATTTCGCATACCTCCCGATCTTTGGCATCCGATCACCTGGTCCCCTTCGCCCATGCGGACGGCTTTCCCGTCCTCCCTGGCAGGGCGTGACTCCTGCGACTACTACGGGACCTGCGTCGCCATAGGACTCGCGTCCCGTAGGCGATCCCACGTTCATCCTTGTCGTACGTCCGAGCGTGACGTAGGCGGCCCACTCATCTCCTTGAATACCCTCGCTGGGCATCGCTTCGCGTTCCGAAGGTTGCCGCGGCTATGCTTCATCACCGCAACAGAACGCGACACCGGTTTCAGACGCCTTTCCGGTGGATGGGAAGTTACATCGACTGGAGATTGGACTTCAGGCAATCCAGCTTTCGCCATATCACGCGGGTCTCCCAGTGCACCGCCCCTAACGCCTGAGCCCGGCCACTGGTTTCCTGGCATGCTCTTGTCCCCGTTCACCTTTCGGCTTCGGGTAAGCCATTCAGACCCAGAAACCTCCCTCCGAGTTCCTCCCAACTGCGTTGGGGATACGACAAGGCGCCTCGTGGCGCACAAGCATTCCTCGACCGGCCACCGCAGCCCGGCGGCGCGGACCAGCCGCGACACGACCGCCGGCTGACCCTCGGGCACGTAGCAGTAGTGGAACGCCAGTTCGCCGGTGGCCAGGTGACGGCGGACGAGGAGGTGGTGGCGGGGTGAGGCGGTGGCGATCCACGCCCACGCGTACCAGCGGTGTCCCTTCGACCCCGTGCCGGCCGAGCGGACCTGCCAGCCCCGACCGGCCCCACCGACCAGCAGGTCAACGGCTTGCGCGCTGGTCGACCTGTCACCCGACGGCGTCCGGACCATGAACGTGGAGGCGACCCGCGGCACGTACGCCTGCCCGCGGGCTTCGAGGAACTCCCTCAGTTCGGTGCGGTTGCCGTAGACCTCGTCACCGCAGATGACGTCGAAGGTCAGCTCGTCGGCGTACGCGTGGGTGCACAGGTCGATCGCGAGTTGGCCCTTCGTGCGGAACTCCGCGTCCGGGGGCAGGCCCGTCCGCGCGGCGGTGTCCGGGTCGGTGATCTGCTCGGCGGGGATCCACTGCCGGGCGGCGATCAGGGCGTGGCCGGTCCGTTCCCGCACGTAGGCCAGATGCACGGTGTTGATGCCGTTGGCGACCCGACCGGCGCATCCCATGTACTGCCGTTTCACCCCGGCCGTCCCGGTGCCGTGCTTCGGCTGTCCGGTCTCGTCCAACGCACCGACCGCCAGCCCACGCCGCCGCCGGGCGGCCGCCGCGGTGTCCAACCCGGCGGCCGCGTACCGCCGCACCTCCCCGGCCACGCCCTCGGTGTCCCACACCGCCCGGTTCAACAACCGCTGGGTCCGGTCCGGCGTGGCGTCCCCGACATGCTCGGCGATGGTCCACCCGTTGCGTTTCGGGATTCTGCTGACCAGCGCCGACATGTACCGGCCGACGTGCCGCCACGTCCGCGCCTGGACGAAACACGACCGCACCCGCTCCAACAGTCGCCCTGTGCGCGCACCGCCCGGTCAGCCGCTACCCTGGCAGCAGCAGCCGCCTTCGATCTTGTAGTCCTCACAAACACATGATCAACAGGCGGCTGCGTCCACGTTGCACCACCCCTGCCGACCCGTCCTACCTGGTCACAGCCCTAATGGCGGCTGCCGTAGTAGGGCGGCTATGTCGCGCGGCGCTTGCTGGCGGGATACGGCGAGGCATTCGACTCGTGGCGCACGTCCCTGCATGGCTGCCTCGACAGCGAACGGTGTCAGGTCTTTCTGCCGTAGGGAGGGATTGGCGTACCGGTCTGGTCCGAGGCGCGTGAGCGGTGGTCGACTACGGACGAAGACGTCGTAGAGCATGATCGCGACCTGTGCCCACCGGTATTCGTTGACGAGCGCTGGTCCACCCATCCGCGCCGACCACATCGGAGGCGTTCGCCACGGCTCGGCGTCATGGTTCGGGCTGCCGCCGGACGACCTTGGTCGGGACAGGGGCGGCGTTTCCTGGTCGTCCGGGGCGGTGGTCACGAGCCGGATGAGCTGTCCTTCGGCGTTGAGGCAGGTGTCCAACGCCTTTGCGAGGTGCAGGCTGGGCTGTTTCTTACCGTTCTCGATCTCCCACAGGTACGAGCGCGAGAAGTACGCCTTCTTCGCCAGGTCCCGGAACGACATCCCCTGTTGTTGTCGGAGTCGGCGCATCAGTCGGACGAAGTCCGGGTCGACGACGATCATCCCCGCTTCCTTCCTGCCGGCAGAGAATCCGGCACGCTGGGCCGGTCACGTGAGGTTCGGCGCTGCACCAGCGCGACGCCCGCCAGGACCAGGAGCATGCCGAGGACCCCGGACACCGTTACCTGCTCGTTGGCGACCAGGAAGCCGAGAATCACCGCGACGACCGGCAGCAGATACGTGACCGTGGACGCCAGGGTAGGTCCGTCGTCGGTGATGAGCCGGTAGTTGAGCACGTAAGCGGCCCCGGTGCCGAGCACACCCAGGATCAGCAGGCTGACCACCGCGTCCAAGCGGAAGTCAGGAGCGGTCAGTCCGCCGAGGGGCAAGGCCAGGATCATCAGGATCGTTCCGGCCGCGAGCTGCGCGGCCGACAGCATGATCGGCGGAATTCCCCGGTTGGTGAGGAACTTGCCCATGTACACGTAGGAAATCCCGTAGCTGGCGGACGCCGCCAGGATCGCCAGCCCTCCCCAGCTAGCGACCTCGCTCGCCGACTCCCACGGCGTGAAGATGACCACCGCGCCGACGAAGCCGAGCGCCAGTCCGGCTCCCCGCGACCACGTCGCTGTGCGGTCGGTCCCGACGACGAAGGCGATCAGCGTCGTCCACAGGGGCGTGGTGGCGTTGAGTACCCCGGCGACACCGGAGTCAACGGTCTGCTCGCCGATACCGAACAGGGTGTACGGGATGGCGTTGGCGACCAGCGCCGCGACGAACAGATGCCCCCACGTTGTCCGGTCGGCCGGGAACCGCAGCCCCCGGTGTAAGGCCACGGGGATGAGCACCAGTGCACCGAGGGCCAGGCGGACAAGGACGATTTGCACCGGGGTGAAGCCGCGTAGCGCCAGTTTGATCCAGAGAAATCCTGACCCCCACAGCAACGCGAGCATCACCAGCCGTACGAGACTGCCTCGACTCATCAGACGGTCCTGTCAGTCCTCTACGGGCATGTCGTAGTCCAGGCCGTTCAGGTCACCGCGCATCACGAACCTGGTGACTTCGAACGGGGTGTGCTGCTCGTCGAAGCTGGTGTGCAGCACCTCGATGACCGGTACGCCGGGTGGCATCCCCAACCCGGTCGACTCGTCGTGGTACGGCATCCTCGCCGAGATCTCCTCGCGGATGCGGGTGATCCGGTGGCCGAGTTCTTCGAACCTGGCGTAGATGCTGCCCTTGCCGAGGGTCCGCTCGGTCGCCAGCGGCGACCCCTCGGCGACGTCGACGGGGATGTAGGTCACGCCGACCTGTACCGGCTCGTCATCGGCGAAGTACCAGTTCTCCCGCCGGATGACGGTCGCGGTGTTCGCGTCGAGGCCGAGGCGTTCGGCGACGTCGGGCGGTGGGGTGTCGCGGGTGACCGACCGGCATTCGGTCCGAGGCACGCGGCCTTGTTTCGTGACCTCGACGCGGAACGGCGACAGTCCCGTTTCGTCACGGAGCTGGCGGGAGTAGCGGTTGGCTCCGAGGCGCATCAGGGGCCGGTTCGGGCGGACGTAGACGCCTCGCCCGTGCTGCGCGACAACCAGGCCCTCCCCTTGCAGGATGCTGATCGCTTCCCTGGCGGTGTTGCGTGCCGTGCCGTACCGGGCGGCAAGGTCCCGCTCCGATGGCAGCTTGTCACTGGGTGCCAACCCGCCCGCCTGGATGCTCCGGCGCAGGTCATCGGCTATCCGTCGGCTGGGTGGTCGCCTGTCAATGCTGGTCGGCTCGTCCATGTCTGCCTGCCTGTCACTGGTGGTCCCATCACGCGCCACCCTACCGCAACTGGCTCAAGCCAGCGGCTGTGCAGCGTTCGCTGCACTCCAAAACTGGCTCAAGCCAGTTGGGTCTATTCTGAGGCTAGGAGTACGGGTGCTGATCGATCCGTTCGCCTACGGCGAGTCCGTCCTCGACGAGTTGGCCTATGCCGTACGACCTGCGGCACGCTGCCGTGTCGACGTGGCTCAACGGGGGAGAGGCGGCGCTGCGGCAGCGCATCGAACGGGCGCTGGGCCACGGCTGAGACCGTGCCGAACTTCGGCACGTATTCGGCACAGATGCTCGCCAAGGGCCGGTGACGGCCGGACAGACGATGAAGGCCGCTGACTGGGCTTGCTCTGGTCAGCGGCCTTGTCGTGCAGGTCAGAAAGGGTGCCCCCGGCAGGATTCGAACCTGCGCTCCCGCCTCCGGAGGGCGGTGCTCTATCCCCTGAGCTACGGGGGCTCAGCGACCCAGGAAGATTAGCAAACCCAGCACCGGGTCGCCGAATCGGTATCCGCCGTGTCCGGTCCCGGCCGGCGCGGTGGTCCGGTCGCCGGCCGGGACCGGAGTTGCTCAGGCTGACCGGGCCGGGCGGGCGCAGCTGGGCAGCAGGTGCGTGACGATGGTCCGAGGCAGTCGGCGGGGCAGCTCGGAGCTGGCCCAGGAGCCGTCCACCACGAGATGCACCCCGCGCCGGTTCGGTCCGCACAGCCGCAGCAGGAACTCGCGCGGCAGCGGCGGATCTATCGACGGGGTCAGGATCATGAACCGGGTCTGGCCGCGTACCGAGGCGGCCGACAGCACGTCGGCGGCCGGGGTGGTGCCGTGCAACCGGGTCCGCCCGAGCCACCACAGGTCCGTCCGGTGCTCCCGGGCCGCGCGCAGCACCGTCGGGTAGACCCGCTCCACCCACTCCTTGACCGCGTCGACGCAGAGCCCGCAGGCGCGTTCCTCCGGCCGCCGGGGCGCCAGCCCCCAGGCGTCCAGATAGTGGCCGACGTCGGTCGGGCTCAGCGTCAGCCCGAACCGCCGCTCGATCAGCGTCGCGACGGTACGCCGGCTCCACAGCTCGTCGTCCAGCGCGTGGTCCTCCGGCCATCGGCCCCGCAACAGGTCGATCAGCTCGAGTTCCTGCTCCGGTGTCAGCCCGCCAGCGTCACCGGTGGGTGATCCGCGACGGCGGGCCGCCACCGCGCCGTCACCGCCGAGTGTGTGCCGTCGGCACCAGCTCGTGATCGATCTCCGAGTATCGCTAAGAAGTGCCCCCACGTCAGGACCAACGAGGCTGTATCAGGACGGTAGCGATATGTGCCTAGAAAACGTCTGAGACGGTAGAGTCCGTCAAAGTATGCGAAGTCATGCTATAGGTATACATAACCGGCGGGGTGCACCGGGAGGCGAGCAGATACGACGCCGCCCGCCCCGGCGGAGGCCGGGACGGGCGGGGTGATGCCGGCAGGCACAGGGCCGCCGTCGGGCGGTGCGGTGTCAGCCGCCGACCTGGGACTGCAGGGTACGGATCAGCTCGATCTCCTTCTGCTGGCCGCTCACCATCGACTCGGCCAGCCAGCGCACATCCTCGTCGTCGGAGAGTTCAAGCACCCCGTCGGCCATGTGGATGCCGCCCAGGTGGTGGGTGAGCATCAGGGACAGGTACAGCCGGTCCACCTCGGTGCCGGTGGCCGCCCGCAGCTCGGCCCGCTGCGCGTCGGTGGCCATCCCCGGCATCAGACCGTCGACCACCGCCCACTCGCCGGTGGTCTCCATCCAGTCCATCCGGGGCCGGGTGCCGGTCGGCTCCAGGCCCCACTCACGTAGCCAGGTCTGCATCATGCCGATCTGGCTCTGCTGGGTCAGCGCGATGTCGCTGGCGAGGGTACGCACCGCCGGGTTCTCGCTGCGCTCCAGCACGATCATCGACATCTCCACGGCCTGCGCGTGGTGGGTCGACATGTCCCGGGCGAACCCGGCCTCCGGCGAGGCGTCGCCGGGACGCAGCAGACCGGGGGTGAGCAGGCCGGCGGCGTACCCGAGCAGGAGACCGACCACGACGGCTGCGGCCAGCCACGCGGTGCCGAACCGGCCACGGCGGCTGGGTTCGGCCGCATCGCCACCGGGCGTCGGCGGATCGGTCGGCTCCCCGCCGGCCGGGTCCGCCGGTCGGTCCTGCGTCGACGGCCCGTCGACCGGATCCCGCTCGGTGTCGGCCATCGCGTCCGTATCCGTCCTGGCGGTCACGATCCGGCGCCGCCGTCCATCTGCTGCTCCTGGGCGCCGATGTCACGTGGGGTGGTGCCGGTGGCGGTGATCCCACCCGAGCAGGTGGCACCCGGCTCGACGGTGGCGTTCTGTCGCAGCGCCCGGATGAACTCGTCGATCCGCGGGTCGTTGACGTCGTCGACGGCGAGCTGGTAGCCCCACGCCTGCAGCGAGACCGTCGACTCCAGGCCCTCGAACGGGCTCATCAGGGTGTACTCGTTGCCCTGGATCTTGCTGGCCAGCGTCTCGACCTGGTCGGCAGGCAGACCCTCCTGGTAGGTGAGCCAGACGGCGCCGTGCTCCATGCTGTGCACGGCGTGCTCGCTGGCGATCGGCGCGTCGTAGACGTCACCCATGCAGTTCTGCCAGTTCGGGTTGTGGCTGCTGCCGACCGGCGGCTGGATCTCGTACTCCAACGGGCCCCACTCGTGCGACTGCTTGCCGGCCATCGGGTCCAGCGCCGCCGGGTTGGAGTCCCGGTAGTTGACCAGGTCGGTGATGTCCGAGGCGCGGTCCTGCCATGACCGGGCCTCCTGGGAGACCGCGTAGGCCCCGTACCCGATGATCGCGGTGGCCAGCACGCCGACGCCGACCATCAGCGCAATCGGACCCCAGTTGCGCTCCTGGGTGACCTTGACCGGCTTGACGGGTTTGCGGCCGCCCTTGCCGGCTGTGCCCGGCTTGCCACCGCCCGGTCGGTTCGCCCCGGTCGGCCGCCCGCCGCCGGCCTTGCTGCCGGCCTTGCCGCTGGTCTTGCTGTTTGGCTTGCCGCCGGCCGCCGGCTTGCCGGTGCTGACCACGGAGGGGTTGCGGTTGTCGCCACCCTGGGTGCTGATGCTCATGGTGTGGTGCCTCGTCAGGTCGGTCGGTCAAGGGGCATTCAGCGGGGACACAGCAGGTGAGGGTCGCCGCCAAGGCCACGAGTCTACCCCCGGTAACATGCTTTGGTGACTCCCGCCAATCTCGCTGAGCTCGTCCGCGCCGCGGCCCGGTCGGTCTTCGTCGACCGTGACCTCGATCTATCTTTACTCCCCGACGTGGTCACCGTCGAGCGCCCACGCAACCCCGACCACGGCGACTACGCCTCGAACCTGGCGTTGCAACTGGCGAAGCGAGTCGGCACCGCCCCACGTGAGCTGGCCGCCGCGCTGGCCGCCGCGCTCAGCGAGGCCGACGGGATCGCCTCGGTGGAGATCGCCGGTCCGGGCTTCCTGAACATCCGACTCGACTCGGCCGCCGCCGGGGCGCTGGCCCGCACCGTGGTCCTGGCCGGCCGGGAGTACGGCCACAGCACCCGTCTGGCCGGCCGCCGGCTCAACCTGGAGTTCGTCTCGGCCAACCCGACCGGCCCGGTGCACCTCGGTGGCACCCGCTGGGCGGCCGTCGGTGACGCGCTCGCCCGGATCCTGCGGGCCACCGGGGCCGACGTCGGCACCGAGTACTACTTCAACGACGCCGGCTCCCAGATCGACCGGTTCGCCAAGTCTTTGCTCGCCGCCGCCCGGGGCGAGGCGGCGCCCGAGGACGGGTACGGCGGGGCGTACATCGCCGACATCGCCGGTGCCGTGGCCGCCAAACACCCCGAGGTCCGCGAACTCGACGACGACGCCGCCCGGGAGCTGTTCCGGGTCGAGGGCGTGGCGCTGATGTTCGACGAGATCAAGGCGTCGCTGGCCGGGTTCGGGGTGCACTTCGACACGTACTTCAACGAGAAGGACCTGCACGCCCGGGGTGAGCTGGAGCTGGCGTTGACCCGGCTGGGCGAGCAGGGGCGCACCTACCAGCGCGACGGCGCGACCTGGCTACGTAGTACCGACTTCGGTGACGACAAGGACCGGGTGCTGCGCAAGTCCAACGGCGAGTGGACCTACTTCGCCGCCGACTGCGCCTACTACCTGGACAAGCGGGAGCGTGGCTTCGACCAGGTCGTGATCATGCTCGGTGCCGACCACCACGGCTACATCGGCCGGTTGCGGGCGATGGCGGCCTGCTTCGGCGACGACCCGGATCAGACCCTGGAGATCCTGATCGGGCAGCTGGTGAGCCTGGTGCGCGAGGGGACGCCGGTGCGGATGTCCAAGCGGGCCGGCACCGTGGTCACCCTGGAGGACCTGGTCGAGGCGATCGGCGTCGACGCCGCCCGGTACGCGCTGGCCCGCTACTCGTCCGACTCGCCGATCGACATCGACGTGGAGCGGTGGACCCGGGCGAAGAACGACAACCCGGTCTTCTACGTCCAGTACGTGGCCGCCCGGACCGCCAGCGTGGCCCGCAACGCCGCCGAGGTGGGGCTGCAGCGGGGCGCACCGGACGACTTCCGGCCCGAGCTGCTCGACCATGAGAAAGAGAACGAGCTGCTCAAGGCGCTCGGCGAGTTCCCCGCCGTGGTCGCCTCCGCCGCCGAGCTGCGCGAACCGCACCGGATCGCCCGCTACCTTGAGGAGCTGGCCGGGGCGTACCACCGGTTCTACGACAAGTGCCGGATCATGCCGCTCGGCGACGAGGAGATCACCGACCGGCACCGGGCCCGGCTGTGGCTCAACGACGCCACCCGTACGGTGATCGCCAACGGCCTGGACCTGCTCGGCGTCTCGGCGCCCGAGCGGATGTGAATCGGCTGACACGACCCATGAGCGACGAAGGACGGTAGAGCCGTGCGCGCACACGAGGCCGGGGCCCTGCACGGTGACCTCGGCAGCCGGGGGCCGGGCTGGCTGCGTACCCCCGACGACGTCAACTCCCTGCTGCCGCAGCTGTGGCCACGGACGGTGACCCGCGCGGACGCCGGGGCGCTCACCGTCGGCGGTCGGGACGTGCGGGAGCTGGCCGCCGAGTACGGCACCCCGGCATACCTGCTCGACGAGGACGACCTGCGGGCCCGCTGCCGCGACTTCCGGGCCGCCTTCGCCGGCCAGGACGTCTACTACGCCGGCAAGGCGTTCCTGTGCCGGGCGGTGGTGCGGATCATCGCCGAGGAGGGCCTGCACCTGGACGTCTGCACCGGCGGTGAGCTGGCGGTGGCGCTGTCGGCCGGGATGCCGCCGGAGCGGATCGGGTTCCACGGCAACAACAAGAGCCTCGCCGAGCTGACCCGGGCGTTGGACGCCGGGGTGGGCCGGATCATCGTCGACTCGTTCGACGAGATCGACCGGCTGACCACGCTGGCCCGCGACCGGCAGATCCGACCGAAGGTGCTGGTCCGGGTCACCGTCGGGGTGGAGGCGCACACCCACGAGTTCATCGCCACCGCCCATGAGGACCAGAAGTTCGGCTTTTCGCTGGCCGGCGGGGCGGCCTTCGAGGCGGCCGCCCGGATCCTCGACGAGGGCGTGCTGGAGCTGCGTGGGCTGCACTCGCACATCGGCTCGCAGATCTTCGACACCAGCGGGTTCGAGGTGTCCGCCCGGCGGGTGCTGGCGCTGCAGGCGCAGATCCGCGACGCGCGCGGCGTCGAGCTGCCCGAGCTGGACCTCGGCGGCGGGTTCGGCATCGCCTACACCACTCAGGACGACCCGGCGCCGGCCCACGACCTGGCCAAGCGGATGAACAAGATCGTCGACAGTGAGTGTGAGGCGTTGCGGCTCGCCGTGCCGCACCTGTCGGTCGAGCCGGGCCGGGCGATCATCGGCCCGGCGGTGTTCACCCTCTACCAGGTCGGCACCGTCAAGGACGTCGACGGCATCCGTAGCTACGTCAGCGTCGACGGCGGAATGAGCGACAACATCCGTACCGCCCTCTACGACGCCTCCTACTCGGCGACGGTCGCCTCCCGGGCATCGACCGCGGCGCCGATCCTCGCCCGCGTCGTGGGAAAGCATTGTGAGTCCGGGGACATCGTGGTGAAGGATGAATTCCTGCCCGCCGACGTGCAGCCGGGAGATCTTCTCGCGGTGCCGGGCACGGGGGCGTACTGCCGGAGCATGGCGAGCAACTACAACCATGTGCCCCGGCCGCCGGTTATCGCGGTCCGCGACGGAGCGGCCCGGGTGATCGTCCGTCGGGAGACCGAGGCCGATCTGCTGGCACTGGACGTGGGATAGCGCCGCAGACGGCGGGACGACGTGGATAGCGCGCGCGGCGCGCGGTCGCGAGGTATGGGGTGAGCATGGGTAAGCCGGTACGGCTGGCGTTGCTGGGCTGCGGCACGGTGGGCTCCGAGGTGGTGCGGCTGCTGCACGAGCAGGCCGCCGACCTCGCCGCCCGGGTCGGGGCACCGATCGAGATCGCCGGGATCGCGGTCCGCCGGCCCAACCGGGCCCGTGGTGACCTGCCGGTCGACCCGGCGCTGTTCACCACCGACGCGCTGGGCCTGGTCAAACGGGACGACGTCGACGTGGTGGTCGAGGTGGTCGGCGGCATCGAACCGGCCCGGACCTGGCTGGTGGAGGCGCTGCGCAGCGGCAAGAGCGCGGTCACCGCCAACAAGGCGCTGCTCGCCGAGGACGGCGGCACCCTGCACGACGCCGCCGCCGAGGGCGGTGCCGACCTGTTCTACGAGGCGTCGGTGGCCGGCGCCATCCCGCTGCTGCGCCCGCTGCGCGATTCGCTGCACGGAGACTCGATCACCCGGGTCACCGGCATCGTCAACGGCACCACCAACTTCATCCTCTCCGCGATGGACGCCACCGGGGCCGGGTTCACCGAGGCGTTGGAGGAGGCGACCGCGCTCGGGTACGCCGAGGCCGACCCGACCGCCGACGTGGAGGGGTTCGACGCCGCCGCCAAGGCAGCCATCCTGGCCTCGCTGGCCTTCCACACCCGGGTCGGCGCCGACGACGTGCACCGCGAGGGGATCACCGAGGTCAGCGCCGCCGACATGGCCAGCGCCAAGGCGATGGGCTGCACCATCAAGCTGCTCTGCATCGCCGAGCGGGGCCCGGGTGCCGACGGTGCTGAGTCGGTCAGCGTCCGGGTCCACCCGGCGATGATCCCGCGCAGCCATCCGCTGGCCAGCGTCGGCGACGCGTTCAACGCGGTCTTCGTCGAGGCGGTCGCGGCCGGGCAGTTGATGTTCTACGGCCGGGGCGCCGGTGGGGCGCCGACCGCCAGCGCGGTGCTCGGCGACATCGTCGCGGTGGCCCGCAACCGGCTCGCAGGGGTGCACACGGCCAGCGAGTCCGCCTACGCCGACCTGCCGATCCGGCCGATGGGGGAGGCGGTCACCCGCTACCACATCAGCCTCGACGTGGCCGACCGGGCCGGGGTACTGGCCGCCGTCGCCGGGGTGTTCGCCCGGCACGACGTGTCGATCGCCACCGTGCGCCAGTCCGGCCGGGACGCCGACGCCAGCCTGGTGATCGTCACCCACCGGGCGCCGGACGCCGCCCTCGCGGCCACCGTCGAGGAGCTGCGCGGCCTGGACGTCGTCCGTTCCATCGCCAGCGTGCTGCGGGTCGAGGGCGGCCAGTAGCCGCCCGGTACGCTGTGCCGGCGCGAACCGAGGAGGTTGTCATGTGGCGGGGCCTGATCGAGGCGTACCGGGACCGGCTGCCGGTCACCGACGCCACGCCGGTGATCACCCTCTACGAGGGCAACACGCCGCTGCTGCCGGCGCCGGTGCTCTCCGCCCGGGTCGGTGCCGACGTCTACCTCAAGGTCGAGGGGGCCAACCCGACCGGGTCGTTCAAGGACCGGGGCATGACGATGGCGGTCTCCAAGGCGGTCGAGGAGGGCAACAAGGCGATCATCTGCGCCTCCACCGGCAACACCAGCGCGTCGGCCGCCGCGTACGCCGCCCGCGCCGGCCTGACCTGCGCGGTGCTCGTGCCGCAGGGCAAGATCGCGCTCGGCAAGCTGGCTCAGGCGCTGGTGCACGGGGCCCGGCTGCTGCAGGTCGACGGCAACTTCGACGACTGCCTGTCGATGGCGGCCAAGCTGGCCCAGGACTACCCGGTGGCGCTGGTCAACTCGGTGAACATCTTCCGGCTGCACGGGCAGAAGACCGCCGCGTTCGAGATCGTCGCCGGGCTCGGCGACGCCCCGGACATCCACTGCCTGCCGGTCGGCAACGCCGGCAACATCAGCGCCTACTGGATGGGTTACCTGGAGGACGTCGAGGCCGGCAACGCCACTCGCGCCCCGAAGATGTACGGCTTCCAGGCGTCGGGTGCCGCCCCGATCGTCTCCGGTGAAGTGGTCCGCCAACCGTCGACGATCGCCACCGCGATCCGGATCGGCAACCCGGCGAGCTGGACCAAGGCGCTCGACGCCCGGGACGCCTCGGGGGGTCTGATCGACGCGGTCACCGACCGGGACATCCTGGCCGCGTACCGGCTGCTGGCCCGGGAGGTCGGGGTCTTCGTCGAACTGGCCAGCGCGGCCAGCGTCGCCGGGCTGCTGCAGGCCGCCGTCGCCGGCAAGGTGCCGGCCGGTGCCACCGTGGTCTGCACGGTCACCGGGCACGGTTTGAAGGACCCGGAGTGGGCGATCTCCACCGCGCCGGCGCCGACCACCATCGGCAACGATCCGCTACTCGCGGCCCGCGCCCTCGACCTGGCCTGACGACGTCGCCGGTCGGGTGCAACCCGGTCCGCTGCCGGCCGGTCCGGCTCCGGCCTGGGCCGTGTCGGTTTCGGTCAGGTCGGCTTCCGCTGCGTCGACCAGCAGCCGGGCCGCGGCGGCGACGGTACGCAGCTCGTCGGTGTCCAGCCGGGCCAACAGCCGGGCCTGCCGTTCGGTGCCGGCGGTGACGATCCGGTCCATCAGTTGCCGTCCGTCGTCGGTCAGCTCGATCCGGCGGACCCGCCGATCCCTGGGGTCCTCCCGGCGGCCGACCAGCCGGTGGGCCGCGAGCCGGTCGACGATCCCGGTGACGGTGGCCATCCGTACCCCGAGCACCTGGCTCAGCTCCTGTCCCGAGGCGCTGCCGTGCAGGTAGAGCAGGAGCAGTATCTTCAGCTGTGGCACGGTGAGCTGCGAGTCGAACAGCGGGTCGGAGCGGTCGGAGGCGAACAGGAGCTGCAGCCGGCGATGGGTCGCCATGATCTGGTCGATCAGTTCGTCCCGCTGGGCCACCTGCGCTCCCTCTGGTCCGGCACGGTGGCGGGCCGGCTGCCCGCCGTGCGCAGACGTTATCCCAATAACTTCGCGTGAGGCTAACTGTTAGCCTTGGCCGAAATAATTCCCGTCGTCCCGCCGCCGGACTCTTCCAGGAGTGAGCCCGCACATGTCGTTGCTCGCCAGACTCAGCCTCGCTAACCGGGGGCTCGTGGCGCTCGTCGCGGTCGTGATCACGATCTTCGGCGCCGTCACCATCCCGACGCTCAAACAGCAGCTTCTGCCTTCGTTGGAGTTCCCGGCCGCGTTCGTCAGCGCCGGCTTCCCCGGTGCCGCGCCGGAGATCGTCGAAGCGCAGGTCACCGAGCCGATCGAGAACGCGATCTCGGCGGTGTCGGACGTGGAGAGCATTTCCTCCACCTCCAGCGAAGGGTTCGCCACCATCGAGGTCGAGTTCGCGTTCGGCACCGACCTCGACAGCGCCGTCAACGACCTGGAGACATCCCTCAACCGGATCAGCGGGCAACTGCCCGACGACGTCGATCCGGCCGTCTTCGCCGGCAGCACCGACGACCTTCCGGCGGTGGTGCTCGCCGCCACCTCGGGCGCAGGCGGGCAGCAGGCGCTCGCCCAGCGGCTCAGCGAGACCGTCGTGCCCGAGCTGGAAGGGATCGACGGGGTACGCGCGGTGGACGTCACCGGCGGCAGCGAGCAGGTGGTGATCATCACCCCGGACTACCCGGCGCTCACCGCCGCCGGCTACGACCCGTCCGCGATCGCCAGCGCGCTGCAGGCCAACGGGGTCACCGTCCCGGCCGGTGCGATCACCGACACCAGCCAGACGCTGACCGTCCAGGTCGGCAGCCGGATCGAGTCCATCGACGAACTCGGCGCGATCTACCTGACCGCCGCCGGTCGGACGCCGGTGCGGCTCGACGAGGTCGCCGAGATCAGCGAACAGACCACCCCGGCGACGTCGATCACCCGTACCAACGGGTCCGACAGCCTGGGCATCGCGGTCACCGCCGGCCCGGACGGCGACGCGGTCGGCATCTCGCACGAGATCCGCGACCGGCTGGCCGAGCTCGGCGAGGCGGCCGACACCGAGCTGGTCGTGGTCTTCGACCAGGCACCGTTCGTGGAGCGCTCGATCGAGGCGCTGACCACCGAAGGTCTGCTCGGTCTGGTGATGGCGGTCCTGGTCATCCTGGTCTTCCTGCTGTCGATCCGGTCCACCGTGGTCACTGCGGTCTCCATCCCGCTGTCGGTGCTGATCGCGCTGATCGCCCTGTGGGTCGGCGACTACTCGCTCAACCTGCTCACCCTCGGCGCGCTGACCATCTCGGTCGGCCGGGTGGTGGACGACTCGATCGTGGTGCTGGAGAACATCAAACGACATCTGGAGTACGGCGAGGACCGTCGTACCGCGATCCTCACCGGGGTCCGGGAGGTGGCCGGCGCGGTCACCTCGTCGACCCTGGCGACCGTCGCCGTCTTCGCCCCGATCGCCATCGTCGGCGGCTTCGTCGGCCAGCTGTTCGCCCCGTTCGCCATCACGGTGACCGTCGCGTTGCTCGCCTCGCTGCTGGTCTCGCTGACCATCATCCCGGTGCTCGCCTACTGGTTCCTCAAGCCGGCCGCCGCCGGCACCGACATGGAGCAGGTACGCCAGGAGGCCGAGGCCAAGGAGCTGCGCAACCCGCTGCAGCGTGGCTACCTGCCGGTGATCCGGTTCGCCACCACCCGCCGGTGGGCCACGGTCGGCATCGGGCTGGCGGTGCTGCTCGGCACCTTCGCGCTGAGCACCCGGCTGGAGACCAACTTCATCGACGACGCCGGCCAGGACACCCTGAGCATGCAGCAGGAGCTGCCGGTGGGCACCAGCCTGGCGGCGGTCGACCGGGCCGCCCGCCAGGTCGAACGGGAGCTGGCCCGCACCGACGGGATCGAGTCCTACCAGGTGTCGATCGGTAGCAGCGCCAACCCGTTCGCCGGTGGTGGCGGTGGCGCGACGAGCGCGAGCTACTCGATCACCCTCGCGGAGGGGGCCGACAACCTGGCCGTACAGCAGCGGTTGCGCGACGCGTTCGACGGTCGTGACTCCCTCGGCGAGATCACCGTCGGGGCCGCCGGTGGCGGCCCGGGCGGGGCCAGCACCAACCAGCTGCAGGTCGTGGTCCAGGCCAACGACCCGGACGACCTGGCGACGGCGACCGAGCGGGTGCGTTCGGCGATGGAGCAGACCCCGGACGTCGCCGACGTGACCACCACGCTGGCGGCCGACGCCACCCGGATCGAGGTGCGCGTCGACCGTGCGGCCGCCGCCGAGGTCGGGCTCACCGAGGCTGCCGTCGGCCGGCTCGTCGCGCAGGCCTTCCGGGGCAGCCCGCTGGGCCAGCTCACGATCGACGGTGAGCGGATGAACGTGCAGCTCAGCCCGACTGCCCGGCCGACCTCCATTGAGGAGTTGCAGGCGTTGCCGGTCGGGTCGGTGACGCTGGCCGAGATCGGTGAGATCGTCGAGGTCAGCGGGCCGGTGCAGATCAACCGGGTGGACGGTGAACGCAGCGCCACCGTAACCGGCACCGCGACCGGCTCGAACGTCGGGCAGACCAGCGCCGATTTGTCGCAGCGGCTCGACGACCTGCGCCTGCCGGCCGGTGCGACGTACACCATCGGCGGTGTCAGCGCCGATCAGGCGGAGGCGTTCGCCGACCTCGGGTTGGCCCTGCTCGCCGCGATCGCCATCGTCTTCGTGATCATGGTGGCGACGTTCCGCAGCCTGATCCAGCCGCTGATCCTGCTGGTGTCGGTGCCGTTCGCGGCGACCGGCGCGATCGGTCTGCTGGTCGTCACCGGTACGCCGATGGGTGTGCCGGCGCTGATCGGCGCGTTGATGCTGGTCGGCATTGTGGTGACCAACGCGATCGTGCTGATGGATCTGATCAACCAGTACCGCGAGCAGGGGATGAGCGTGTCCCAGGCGGTGGTTGAGGGCGGCCGGCGTCGGCTGCGGCCGATCCTGATGACCGCGATCGCCACCATCTGCGCCTTGACGCCGATGGCGCTCGGCCTGACCGGGGTGGCCGGCTTCATCGGCCAGCCGCTGGCGATCGTGGTGATCGGCGGCCTGTTCAGCTCGACGCTGCTCACCCTGGTCCTGGTGCCGACGCTCTACACCATGGTCGAGGGCACCAAGGAGCGGCTGCGGCAGCGCCGGGCCGCCCGCCGGTCGGCCGGCCCGGCCGGCGACGCGGGTGACGTCGCCGCGGCACCGGACCGGCCGTCGGGAGCCGTTACCGGCGCCGATGCCGCACGAGGCGCCGGCGGCGACGCGGCGGATGGCCGCAACGGCTCCGACGCCGCCGGCCGTACGTCGCCGGTCGCCGCGCCGCCGGCCCGCCCGTCGGCGGCGCTGGTCGACGGCACCGACCAGTTCGAGGTGCTGAAACTGCCGAAGAGCCGCACCTCGCCGCTGCCGCCGACGGATCCGCCGACGGAGAAGTGACCGTGCGGGTCCCCGGGGCGCCGGTCCCGGGGACCCGCGACGACCCGTCGCGCAGATCACACTTCGTCCACTGCCCGGTTTCCGGTCGGTAAGGTGTCGGTACGTGTCCTCACCGTTAGCGGTCCTTACCGGAAACCGGGATTTCCGCCGGCTGCTCCTCGCCGAGCTGGTCGTCTTCGGGGCGGACTGGTTCGTCATGGTGCCGCTGGTGGTGCTGCTGCCGGAGCTGACCGGCAGCGGCGTCTGGGGTGCTCTGGTGCTCGCCGTGGACACCGGCATCCACGCCCTGATGCTGCCGTTCACCGGTACGCTCGCCGACCGCTTCGACCGCCGTCGGATCCTGATCGCCGCGAACCTGGCCGCCGTCGTCGCGGTGCTGTTGCTGCTGGCCGTGCGCACCCCGGGTACCGCCTGGCTGGCGTTGTTCGCCATCGCGTCGCTCGCGGTGGCGAAGTCCTGCTACTCGCCGGCCGCCCAGGCCGCGCTACCGAACGTGGTCTCGGCGGCGGAGCTGCCCGCCGCCAACGTCTTCGCCGGTTCCGCGTGGGGCACCATGGCGATCGTCGGCGCGTCGCTCGGCGGGCTGATCAGCGCGGCTCTCAACCCGTACGCGTGCTTCTGGATCGCCGCCGCGGCGCTACTGCTGGCGGCGGTGGTCACCATGTCGATCCGCCGGCCGATGCAGGCCCCGCGCGACGCCACGCTGCCGGCACCCCGGACGCTGACCGCGATCCGGGAGGCGCTGGCCTACATCGGTGGCCGTCCGCAGGTGCTCGCCCTGGTGACCGCGAAGAGCGCGGTCGGCCTCGGTAACGGCGTACTCACGTTGTTTCCGCTGTTGGCCGGGGTGTACGGGGTCGGCGCGATCGGCACCGGCCTGCTGTTCGCCGTGCGGGGTGCCGGCGCGGTGATCGGGCCGCTGCTGACCCGCCCGGTGCTGAACCGGCGGTCCTGGCTGCTCACCGGGCTGGCCGCGTCGATGTCGGTGTACGGGCTGTCCTACGCCAGCATCTCGTTGGTCACCTGGTTCCCGCTGGTGCTCGCCCTGGTCTTCCTGGCGCACCTGGGCGGCGGCAGCAACTGGGTGCTGTCCAACTACGCCCTGCAGGCGGTGGTGCCGGACCGGCTGCGCGGCCGGGTCTTCGCCACCGATCTGATGCTCGCCACCCTGTCGATCTCGGTGAGCCAGTTGATCGTGGCCAGTGTGATCGACACTCTGGACACCCGGATCATCCTGGCGACGTGCGGTCTGGTGACCGTCACCTATGCGATCGGCTGGCGGCTGGCGACCCGCCGGCTGGACTCGGTGGTTGCGGCCAGCCGCTAGCATCGTGATATCACTTTGATAGCGAGCTGGTGGTGGAGGGAACGAGCATGGAACGAGCCGTGTTCCGGATGTCCGGATTCGTGGCGATCAGCGGCCTGGTGGTGCCAGGTCTGCTCGGCCTGGCGGTGGTGGCGCCCGGCATCAACTCGGTGGCCGACGTGGACGTCTGGATGGCCGTCGCCGCCGTGGTCTACGCCGGGGTCATCGCGCTGGCCGCCACCGGGTTCACCGTGGTCAACCCCAACGAGGCGCAGGTGGTGCAGTTCTTCGGCCGCTACCTCGGCTCGATCCGGGTCGCCGGCCTGCACTGGACCTGGCCGCTGACCGCCCGGCGCAAGGTCACCCTGCGGGTGCGCAACTTCGAGACCGACCGGCTGAAGGTCGCCGACGCCGACGGCAACCCGGTCGAGATCGCCGCCGTCGTGGTGTGGCGGGTGGTCGACTCGGCGAGCGCCGTCTTCGCCGTCGACGACCACGTCGAGTACGTGGCCGTCCAGGCCGAGGCCGCCGTCCGGCACCTGGCCACCAGCTACCCGTACGAGGCGCACGACGCCGAGCGGGCCAGCCTGCGGGACAGTGCGGTGGTCGCCGACGAGCTCACCGAGGAGTTGCGGGAGCGGGTCGAGTTGGCCGGCGTGGAGGTGCTGGAGTCCCGGGTCACCCACCTCGCGTACGCCCCCGAGATCGCCCACGCGATGCTCGCCCGGCAGCAGGCCGCCGCCGTCGTCGCGGCCCGGTTCCGGATCGTCGAGGGCGCCGTCGGCATGGTCTCCAACGCGTTGGAACGGTTGGCCGACGAGCACGTGGTCGACCTCGACGAGGAACGCAAGGCCCAGATGGTCGCCAACCTGCTGGTGGTGCTCTGCGGCGACCGGGCGGTGCAGCCGGTGGTGAACACCGGGTCTCTCTACAGCTGAGGCGGTCCACGGCTGATGGCCGAACGCAAGAAGCTGCTGCTGCGGCTCGATCCGGCGGTCCACGAGGCGATTGCCAAGTGGGCCGCCGACGACCTGCGCAGCGTCAACGCCCAGATCGAGTACGCGCTGCGGTTCGCGCTGCGCGCCGCCGGCCGGGCACCTGGATCCGAGCGGGCACCTGGATCCGAGCGGGCACCCGGGTCCGATCGGGCGCCTGGATCGGGCCCGGCGGCCGCCGGCCCGGACCGACCGCCGGCACCCTGACACCGGACGACCTGCCAGGACCTAGCATGGGGCGATGGCTATCAGCTTCGTTCCCGGGCCGGTGACCGTGCGGGTCCCGGCCACCAGCGCCAACCTCGGCCCCGGGTTCGACGCGCTCGGGTTGGCGCTCGGTCACCACGACGAGGTGACCGCCCAGGTGGTGCCCGCCGGCTGCCGGGTCGAGATCTCCGGCGAAGGCACCGGGGAGTTGCCGCTCGACGACGGCCATCTCGTCGTCCGCGCCATGCACGCCACCTTCGACGAGCTCGGCGGCCGGCCGGCCGGCCTGGCGCTGAGCTGCGTGAACCGGATCCCCCAGGCACGCGGCCTGGGTTCGTCGTCGGCGGCGATCGTGGCCGGCGTGCAACTGGCCCGAGGGCTCGTCGTCGGCGGGACGCAGCTGCTGGACACCGCCGCCGCGCTGCGGATCGCCGCGCGGCTGGAGGGTCACCCGGACAACGTGGCGCCCTGCCTGCTCGGCGGTTTCACCATCGCCTGGACCGAGGCGTCCGGGTCGCGCGCGGTGTCGGTGCCGGTGCATCCGGCGGTGTCGCCGACCGTCTACGTACCCGGTAACCGGGGTCTGACCGAGGCGGCGCGGGCGGCGCTGCCCGCCCAGGTCCCGCACGCGGACGCCGCGTTCACCGCCGGTCGGGCCGCCCTGCTGAGCCACGCGATCAGCGCCGACCCGACGCTGTTGCTGGCCGCGACCGAGGACCGGGTGCACCAGGACTACCGGGGTCCATCGATGCCGGCCAGTGCGGAACTGCTTCGCCGACTGCGGGCAACCGGTGTGGCTGCCGTGATCAGTGGGGCGGGTCCGAGCGTCCTGGCGTTGACCGAAGTCCCGGCGGGCTTCTGTCCGGGAATGGACTGGCAGACTCACTTGTTTCCGGTAGACGTTGCCGGAGCGCGGATCGAAGGCGCTATAGTAGGACACGCCGAGCGGGACCCTGTTGCCGCAGGTCGGAAGAGTTGACTACGCTCTAGGCCAAGCACAGCCGCGAAGCACGCGATCTCCTGCGGGGCGGCGCACCCCCGAAGCTATCGGCGGTAAGCCCGTCTCACCCCTGCCTAGGCCACCGCCAAACCGCAGTCTCCACGGATCGCTGCAGATGTCGAGA
Organism: Solwaraspora sp. WMMB762; assembly: GCF_049179115.1. Taxonomy (NCBI): domain Bacteria; kingdom Bacillati; phylum Actinomycetota; class Actinomycetes; order Micromonosporales; family Micromonosporaceae; genus Solwaraspora; species Solwaraspora sp. WMMB762. The sequence continues at coordinate 3,181,054 of NZ_JBMHMD010000001.1, read as the reverse complement.
GCTGCCCACCGAGGCTGGTGAAGCGGGTCCGGCAAAGCTGCGCGAAGACTCCCGCGACGTGTCATGCGAGGCGGGTGCACCGAGGCCACCCGGCCACCTAGCGTCTTGACCCGGGTTGCCCGGCCTATCGAGGGAAGGAATCCATTGAGCGACACCACCGACGTGACGTCGGATGTCTCCAACGTCGCTGACGACACCACCGCTGCTCCTGCCCGCCGTCGGCGGTCCGGCACCGGGCTGTCCGCGATGCTGCTGCCGGAGTTGCAGAGCCTCGCCGCGTCGCTCGGCATCTCCGGCACCGCCCGGATGCGCAAGAGTGAGCTGATCACCGCGATCACCGAGCGCCAGGCCGGCGGGGGTGCCCCACGGCCGCGCGCCGAGGTCGCGGCGGCGACCGCACCCCCTCGGGAGGAGGTCCGCGCCGAGGTCCGTCCTGAGGCCGAGCGGCGCGACGGCGGGTCCGAGCGGCGCGACGGCGGCGACGGTGAGCAACTCGCCATCGTCGACGAGCCGGCCCGCGACGAGCCGGCCCGCGAGCGCAGCACCCGCCGGGGCCGTCGGTCGGCAGCCGAGTCGCGTACCGACGAGACCGCGACCGCGCAGACCACGCCGACTGAGTCGGGCGAGCGGGCCGACCGGGGCGGTGACGGCCGGGACAACCGTGACCGTGATGGCCGGGACAACCGTGGCGAGCGGGCCGACCGGGGCGAGCGGGACAACCGTGGCGAGCGGGCCGACCGGGGCGGTGACGGCCGGGGTGGTCGCGACCGTAACGACCGGGGTGACCGTAACGACCGGGGTGACCGCGGCGAGCGGAACCAGCGGGACAACAACGACGACGACGACAACGAAGGCGGCGGTCGGCGCAGCCGACGCAGCCGGTTCCGCGACCGTCGGCGGCGGGGAGACCGCGGTGACGGCGACGGCGGTGGCGGCCGGGAGCCGCAGGTGACCGAGGACGACGTACTCGTCCCGGTGGCCGGCATCCTCGACGTGCTGGACAACTACGCGTTCGTGCGTACCACCGGCTACCTCTCCGGGCCCAACGACGTCTACGTCTCCATGTCGCAGGTCAAGAAGCACGGTCTGCGGCGCGGTGACGCGGTCACCGGCGCGGTGCGCGCCACCCGCGAGGGTGAGCAGCGCCGCGACAAGTACAACCCGCTGGTCCGGCTGGACACCATCAACGGCATGGAGCCGGAGGAGGCCCGGCGGCGTCCCGAGTTCTACAAGCTCACCCCGCTCTACCCGCAGGACCGGCTGCGGCTGGAGACCGAGCCGCACATCCTCACCACCCGGGTCATCGACCTGGTGATGCCGATCGGTAAGGGCCAGCGGGCGCTGATCGTCTCCCCGCCCAAGGCGGGCAAGACGATGGTGCTGCAGGCGATCGCCAACGCCATCACGCACAACAACCCCGAGTGCCACCTGATGGTGGTGCTGGTCGACGAACGTCCGGAAGAGGTCACCGACATGCAGCGGTCGGTGAAGGGCGAGGTCGTCGCGGCCACGTTCGACCGGCCGCCGCAGGACCACACCACGGTCGCCGAGCTGGCCATCGAACGGGCCAAGCGGCTGGTCGAGCTGGGCCACGACGTCGTCGTGCTGCTCGACTCGGTGACCCGGCTGGGCCGCTCGTACAACCTGGCCGCGCCGGCCAGCGGGCGGATCATGTCCGGTGGTATCGACTCGACAGCGCTGTACCCGCCGAAGCGGTTCCTCGGCGCGGCCCGCAACATCGAGAACGGCGGTTCGTTGACCATCCTCGCCACCGCACTGGTGGAGACCGGGTCCATGATGGATACGGTGATCTTCGAGGAGTTCAAGGGGACCGGCAACGCCGAGCTCAAGCTGGACCGCAAGATCGCCGACAAGCGGGTGTTCCCGTCGATCGACATCCACCCGTCCGGCACCCGCAAGGAGGAGATCCTGCTCGCGCCGGAGGAGCTGGCGATCACCCACAAGCTGCGCAAGGTGCTCCACTCGCTGGACTCCCAGGCGGCACTGGACCTGCTGCTGGACCGGCTCAAGCAGAGCCGGACCAACATCGAGTTCCTGATGCAGATCGCGAAGTCGACGCCGGGGGAGTGACCCCGGCACCGGCCGCCCCGCGCGGTCGGGAATCCGGCAGGTCCGTCGGGCGTTGCGTCCGGCGGTGTTCGTGACGGTCGCGGTGGGCGGTTCGCTCCGCCCACCGTGACCCGCCGCCACGGCCCGTGGCAGACTGACAACAGGCCAGGTTCCGGTTCACGCCAGAGTCGGCCCGCGCAACGGCGCGGCCGACGTCGACGGCGACCCGGCGACCGACGAAGAGAGGACCATCCGTGAAGAAGGACATCCACCCGGAGTACGTGACCACCGAGGTCACCTGCTCCTGCGGCGCGTCGTTCACCACCCGCAGCACCGCACCCGGCGGCAAGATCCACGCTGAGACCTGCAGCGCCTGCCACCCGTTCTACACCGGCAAGCAGCGCGTCCTCGACACCGCCGGCCGGGTCGCCAAGTTCCAGCAGAAGTACGCCAAGGCGAAGGCCAACAAGGCCAAGTAGCTGTGCACGCGGCGCCCGCTTCCGACCGACGTCGGGGGCGGGCGCCGCGGTGTCTGGACGGTACTGGTCTTTTCAACCCGGCGGACCGTTTCCTCCCCGGCCGCAAGGCCGGAGTATCCACGGAAGGCATCTGATGAGCAGCGAGCGTCTGGCCGGGCTCCTCGACGAGTACGCCGAGCTGGAGAAGCAGCTGTCCGATCCGGCGATCCACGCGGACCAGACCACCGCCCGCCGGGTCGGTCGCCGGTTCGCCGAGCTGGCCCCGCTGCACAAGGCCGCCGGCGAGCTCGCCCAGGCCCGGGCCGATTTGGCCGCCGCCCGGGAGCTGGCCGGCGAGGACCCGGCGTTCACCGTCGAGGCGGAGGCGATCGCCGCCAGCCTGCCCGACCTGGAGGCCCGCCTCGCCGAACTGCTGATCCCCCGGGACCCGCACGACGCCAAGGACGTCATCGTCGAGATCAAGGCGGGCGAGGGCGGCGAGGAGTCGGCGCTGTTCGCCGGCGACCTGCTACGGATGTACCTGCGGTACGCCGAACGGCGCGGCTGGCAGGTCGAGGTGCTCGACTCGCAGGATTCCGACCTCGGCGGGGTCAAGGACGTCTCGCTCGCGATCAAGTCGCGGGGGATGCCCGAGGGCGGCAACGGCGTCTGGTCCCGGCTCAAGTGGGAGGGCGGCGTGCACCGGGTGCAGCGGGTGCCGGTCACCGAATCGCAGGGCCGGATCCACACCAGCGCCGCCGGGGTGCTGGTGCTGCCGGAAGCCGAGGACGTCGAGGTCAACGTCGACCCGAACGAACTACGCGTCGACGTGTTCCGCTCCTCCGGCCCCGGCGGGCAGTCGGTCAACACCACCGACTCGGCGGTGCGGATCACCCACCTGCCGACCGGCATCGTCGTCTCCTGCCAGAACGAGAAGAGCCAGCTGCAGAACCGGGAGCAGGCGATGCGGATTCTGCGCGCCAGGTTGCTCGCCGCCGCCCAGGAACAGGCCGACGCGGCGGCGTCCGACGCCCGCCGCTCCCAGGTGCGTACGGTCGACCGGTCCGAGCGGGTGCGCACCTACAACTACCCACAGAACCGGATCACCGACCACCGGATCGGCTACACGGCGTACAACATGGACCTGGTGGTCGGCGGGGAGCTTGACGGCGTCCTCGACGCGCTCGCCGAGGCGGACCGGGCCGCCCGGCTCGCCGGTGACACCGAACTGACCCGCCGCTGACCGGCGCCACCGGCCCCGGCACCGGCCGTGCCGCTGACCGCGGCCACACCGGCACCGGCCTGGCGGTCAGCGCACCGGATGGGGCCGTTGCCGGGCCTCGCGCATCTGCCGGGCGGCCACCTCGAAGGCCCGGCTGAGCGCTTCGCGCAACCCCGGACCGGAACCGCTGATCTCGGCGTAGCCGACGCTGACCCCGACCGGAGTGCCAGGCACCAGCGACTCCCACTCCTCACCGGCCACCGCTGCGGTGATCCGGCGGGCCACGTCGGCCGCCTCGGCCGGGCCGGCGCCCGGCAGCACCACCACGAACTCGTCGCCGCCGTACCTGGCCACGAAGTCACCCCGGCGCATCACCCGGTTGATCACCCCGGCGACCCGTTGCAGCACCAGGTCCCCGGAGTGGTGGCCGTGCACGGTGTTGACCGACTTGAAACCGTCCAGGTCGCAGACCATCACCACGGCCCGATCGCCCCGGCCGGCCATGTCGGTGACGTAGAGGTCGAGGTGGCGGCGGCTGGCCAGCCCGGTCAACGGGTCGGTCAGCGCCTCCTGGGTGTACTGCGCGGCGGAGCGACGCATCTCCTCCTGGTCCAGCCGGGCGGCGATGCCGTCGACGTACATGTCGCGCAGCCGGTCGTTGCGCCGGGTAGCCAGCCGGAACGCGTACCGGTCGGCGTCGTGCGCGGCGGCGTGGTCGCCGGCCCGGGTGTGCGCGACGCTGCGCAGCCGGGCCGTCTCAGCGGCACCGAGTGTCTCGGCGGAGACCACCGCCGTGGACAGCCGGGTCAACGCCTCCGCCGGCCGGTCCGCCGCGATGGTCAGGCAGACCACCCCGAGCTGGCGCAGGTCGCGGGCGCGGGCACTGTCGCCGCCGTCGATCATCAACCGGGTCGCCTCCGGGGCACCGGCGGGCAGCCGGGCCGGCTCACCGAGTGCGGCCAGCCGGGCCAGGGCGTACCCGTAGGCCACCCGGCTGCTCGGGCGCAGCAACCCGGCCCGGTCGGCGTGCACGAACTTCGCCAGGTCGCTGCCGATGTCGCGGAGCACCCGCAGGCAGCCGTCGGTGTCTCCATGATGGTCCAACGCGACCGCGTTGCGCAGCCGGATGCCGGGCGCGGCGAAGGTCTCCTCTGGAATGCCGGTGGCGTTGGCGAGCTGCCGGGCGTGCTCGATGGCGCTCAACGCGTACCCGTGGAAACTGAGGTAGGAGTAGGCCATCGCCAGGTCGTGCCAGCCCCAGGCGGTTTCCCGGTCCACGTCGGTGGCGGCGCCGAGCGCCCGCGCGCTGTGCACCAGATGCGTGACGCACCGGTCGAACGCGCCCTGCTGGTGGGCGGCGAGCGCGGCCAGCGCGTGCAGGTGGCCGTGCAGGTACGGTTCGCTGACGTCCCGGGCGGCCTCGAACGCCCGGTCGACGGCCACCGTGTACTCGGCGGACCGGCCGAGGTTGAGCAGCGCGGAGAGCCGCTGCACCAGCGCGTCGGCCCGTACGTACCGGTTGCTGGTGCTCCGGATCACCTGCTCGAAGGCGACGCAGGCCTCGGCCGAGCGGCTGCTTTCCATCAGCGCCCGGGCCTGCATCAGCGCCTCGGCCTGGTCGGTGAGCCGGTCGAGCCAACCCACGCACAACCTCCCCTGGAGCCCGCTGGAATCTGGCGGAGCACACACCCGACCCGATCCGCGACCTGTTCCACGGACGCCCGGGTGGACGCACCATGATTATGTCGTGAACCGCTTGCCAGAGAACACCTCCGGATTGCCGGATCGGACGCCGGTCCGAGCCGCGGTGGCCGCCGCGGCCGCCCGGCTGGCCGCCGCCGGTGTCGCCGCCGCCCGCGTCGACGCGGAGCTGATTGCCGCCTCGGTGCTGGACATTCCGCGTGGCCGGCTGGCATTGAGTGGCGACTTCGACCAGGCCGACATCGGCAGGTTCCACAGTCTGGTGACCCGCCGGGCGGCGGGAGAACCGGTGCAGCACCTCACCGGATCGGCACCGTTTCGTTATCTGGAGCTCGCCGTGGGGCCGGGGGTCTTCGTGCCCCGGCCGGAGACCGAACTGCTCGCCGGGGCGGGCGTCGACGCGCTGCGTGACCAGCCCGGCGAGGCGGTCGTCGTCGACCTGTGCAGCGGCAGTGGCGCGGTGGCACTGGCGGTCGCGCACGAGGTTCCGACGGCGCGGGTGGTCGCGGTCGAACGCTCGACGGACAGCCTGCGCTGGCTGCGCCGCAACGCCCGGCGACAGGCCGCCGCCGGGGACCGGCCGATCGAGGTGCTGGCCGGCGACGTCCGGGATCCGGGCCTGCTCGGCGAGCTCGCCGGCCGGGTGGACGTGCTGCTGTGCAACCCGCCGTACGTACCGGACGGCACCCCGGTGCCGCCGGAGGTCGCCGGGCACGACCCGGCCGAGGCGGTCTTCGGCGGGCCGGACGGCCTGGCGGTCATCCGACCGGTGGTGCACCGCGCCGTGACCCTGCTGCGTCCCGGCGGGCTGTTCGGGGTCGAGCACGACGACGGTCACGCCGCCGCCGTCGTCGCGTTGGTCGCCGCCGACGGCCGGTTCGACGCTGTCACCAGCCACCGCGACCTGGCCGGCCGGCCGCGTTTCGTGACCGCCCGCCGGACGGGCTGACGGCAGCTGGAGGTGATCGGTGCGGATCAGCGGGCGGGCACGTGGCAGACTGGCACACCGTGATGCTCTATGACTGCCGGTCCGCCGCCGACCGTGACAAAGGCATCGCCGCGGCGATCGAGGCGGTCAAGAACGGCGAGCTGGTCGTGCTGCCTACCGACACCGTGTACGGCGTCGGTGCCGACGCATTCACCTCGTACGCGGTCACCGCGCTGCTCAACGCCAAGGGCCGGGACCGGCAGATGCCGCCGCCGGTGCTGGTCGGTTCCCGGCACACCCTCGACGGGTTGGTGCTGATCCTGCCGCAGCCCGCCCGCGACCTGGCCGACGCCTTCTGGCCGGGAGCGCTCACCATGATCGTCGAGCACGCGCCCAGCCTGAACTGGGATCTGGGGGACACCGACGGCACCGTGGCGATCCGGATGCCGCTGCATCCGGTGGCGCTGGAGGTGCTGCGGGAGACCGGGCCGATGGCGGTCTCATCGGCGAACAAGACCGGCCGGCCGCCGGCGGTGACCGCTGCCGAGGCCCGGGACCAGCTCGGCTACTCGGTTCGCGCGTACCTGGAGGCCGGCCCGTGTCCGGACCCCGTGCCCAGCACCATCGTCGACCTGACCGGCGACGTGCCCCGGGTGGTCCGTGACGGCGCGATCCCGATCGAGAAGCTGCGTGACGTGGTCCCGGACATCATCGGTACGGAGTCCTAGTGCCGCCGTTCACCGTCCTTCATGTCTGCATGGGCAACATCTGCCGTTCGCCGATGGCCGAGCGGCTGCTGGTGCTGGCGCTCGAGCAGCGGCTGGACCGCCTCGGTCCGGCCGTCGCGCCGCCGGTCGAGGAGCTGTTGCACAGCCACAGCGCCGGCACCGGCGGTTGGCACGCCGGCGAGGAGATGAACCCACCGGCGGCCCGCCAGGTGCTCGCTCGGGGCGGGCAGGTCGACGGCTTCGCCGCCCGTAAGCTGCGGTCCGACCAGATCGACGCCGCCGATCTGGTTCTTACCGCCACCGCCGACCAGCTCGAGTACGTGCTCGCGTTGCGCCCGGACGCCGCCGAACGCACCTTCGTGCTCGGCGAGTTCGGCCGGTTGCTGCCGGCGGTGGACCAGGCCGGGCTGCCCGGTGTCCGGTCCGGTCCGGACGCGGCGGTGACCCCGGAGGCGGTGCACGCCCGGGGCGCGGCACTGGTCGCTGCGGTCGCCGCGGTCCGGGCTGGGGCCGGTCCGCAGCCGGGGGACGATCTGGACGACCCGTGGGGGCGCGGCGACCACACCTTCGCCCGGGTGGCCGACGAGATCGAGGAGACGGTGGGGGCGCTCGGCGTGGCGCTGCTGCCCTGAGATCGGCGGGACGGGCAGCGGATGCAGGCGGAGGTCGTCCGATGATGCGCAGTCGGCTGCGGCACCTGCCGGTGCCGTCGATGGTGTCGGCGGTGCTGCTGGTGGTGCTCGCCGGGGTGGGCGGCTGGCTGGACGGAGTCCCGGGGGCGGTCGGCGCCGCCGTCGGTGTCACGCTGGTGGCGGCCAGCTATGTGGCCTCCAGCCTGGCGCTGGCCTGGGCGGACTCGGTGCATCCGCGGATGGTGCTCAGTGTGGGCCTGCTCACCTACAGCTTGAAGTTCGCGCTGCTCGGGGTGGCGGTGTTCGCGGTGGCCGCGTCGGACTGGCCGGGGCAGCGGATGCTGGCGGTGGCGATCATCGTGGCCACAGTGGGATGGATCACGGCCCAGGTGTGGTGGACCTTCCGGGCCCGGATCCCGTACGTGGAGATCGACCCGCGCTGACCCTCCGGTGACCCCGGGTGTGTGCCGGCCGGTGTGCCGGCGGCGAGAAGCATCGATTTTCGCGAAGATTTGTCGGATTTGACCTACGATGAGGCCGGGATCGCCGGTGGTGTGGGGAGTGGATACCGACCGGGGCGGAAGAGGAGTAGCGTGTGCACCCATCTGACGTGCCACCGGGTCGCCCACACAACGAGGGTTGTGCGGGGGGTGACGCACAGCCTCCATCGTTGCCCTGATATGTTTCCGGCGTCATGGCCGGTGAACCACCTTCCGAACCCGCAGGTCCCTCGGGGGCCGACACCGGGTTCGCCGCGATCGGCTACCTGCTCGGCGGGATGGCCGTGTGGGGCGGCGCGGGGTGGCTCGTCGACCGTTGGCTGGACCTGCCCAACGTCGGGCTGCTGATCGGGCTGATCGGCGGGACGGCGGCCGGGGTCTACCTGACCGTTAAGAAGCTGGGCGCGTGAACCAGGCCCGACCAACGGAGGATGCGCGTTGATTGAGCAGCCGACCGTTCTCGCCGCGGAGTTCCCTCCCGGCGTGGATGCCTTCGACTTCCGCAGTCTGATCCCCGGGTTGGACGGCACCGCCTGGGCGGCCGCCTTCACCAAGATCACGCTGCTGCTCTGGATCGCCGCCGCGCTGGTGATGATCTTCTTCCTGGTCACCTACCGCAGCCCGAAGCTGGTGCCGACCAAGGGCCAGTGGCTGGCCGAGTCGGTGTACGGCATGGTGCGCGACAACATCGCCCGGGACGTGATCGGCAAGGACGGCGTGCGGTTCGCCCCGTACCTCACGGTGTTGTTCTGCTTCATCCTGCTCAACAACCTCTGGGGCATCGTTCCGTTCGCCCAGATCTCCCCGATGTCGCACATCGCCTTCCCGATGGTGCTCGCGGTGATCAGCTGGCTGATGTACATCGGACACGGCATCGCCAAGTGGGGCTTCGTCGGCTACATCAAGCACTCCTGCTGGGTCTCCGGCGCGCCGCTGTGGGTGCAGCCGATCCTGGTGCCGATCGAATTCGTCTCGAACCTGATCCTGCGGCCCGTCACCCTGGCCGTCCGGCTCTTCGCGAACATGTTCGCCGGCCACATGATCCTGCTGGTGTTCGTCCTCGGTGGCGTGGCGCTGTTCCAGGCCGACAGCCTGTTCATTAAGCCCATCGCCGTCCTGAGCTGGGGCATGGCGATCGTGATGACCTTCTTCGAGTTCGGCATCATGATCCTCCAGGCGTACGTCTTCACCCTGCTCAGCGCGACCTACCTGCAGCACTCCCTGGCCGAGTCGCACTGATCCCCCCTGATCGACACACGTCCGCAGCGCGTCACGCGGGCGACAACTGAACATTCACCTAAACGTGCGCGTGATGGACACGCGTTCAACGCAGGAGGAAAACAACCATGGAGATCACCGGCAACCTGAACGCCATCGGCTACGGCATCGCCGCCCTGGGCCCCGGCATCGGCGTCGGTCTGGTGTTCGCCGCCTACATCCAGGCGACCGCCCGCCAGCCGGAGAGCGCCGGCCTGACCCGGGTCTACATGTTCATGGGCTTCGCCGTGATCGAGGCGCTCGCCCTGCTCGGTCTGGTGCTCGCGTTCGCGCTCTAGGCCCACTGGCGGTCTGACTCGGTGACCGGTTGCGCGAGCGCCGGTCCGGGCGAAGGGAAGTGTCCATGTACGAAGATTCCACGTACATCGCCGCGGAAGAGGGCGGGAACATCCTGCTCCCGCCGCTGTCCGAGATCATCGTCGGCCTGATCGCCTTCGGTCTGCTCGTCGCCGTACTGCTGAAGTTCGTGTTCCCGCGGATGGAAGCGATGTACCAGGCGCGGGTCGAGGCGATCGAGGGCGGCATCAAGCGGGCCGAGGCCGCCCAGGCCGAGGCGAACCAGCTGCTGGAGCAGTACAAGGCCCAGCTGGCCGAGGCGCGTACCGACGCGGCCCGCATCCGCGACGACGCCCGGGCCGACGCCGAAGGGATCCGGCAGGACATCCTCGCCAAGGCGCGGGAGGAGTCCGACCGGATCATCGCGGCCGGCAAGGAGCAGCTCGCCGCCGAGCGGCAGACCATCATCCGGGAGCTGCGCGCCGAGGTCGGCACGCTCGCGGTCGACCTGGCCGGCCGGATCGTCGGGGACGCGCTCGCCGACGAGGCCCGCCGCAAGGGCACCGTCGAGCGGTTCATGGCCGACCTGGAGAACGCGGGGGCCCGCTGATGCAGTCCGCCACCAGCCGGGAGTCCTACGCCGCGGTGACCGAGCGACTGGTCGGTTACGTCGCCGGTGCCGCCCCGACGGCGGTCGCGACCACGGCCGACGAGATCCTCTCGGTGGCCGACCTGCTGCGCCGTCAGCCCCGGCTGCGGCGGGCGCTGGCCGACCCGGCCCGGCCCGCCGACGACCGGACCGGGCTGCTGCGCGGCCTGTTCGAAGGGAAGATCGGCGCGGACAGCCTCGACCTGCTCGACGCGGTCGTCGCAGCCCGCTGGTCGGCGCCGTCGGAGCTGCTCGACGCCACCGAGCGACTCGGCGTCGACACGGCACTGGCCGGTGCCGAGTCGGCCGGCGAGCTGGCCGAGGTGGAGGACGAGCTGTTCCGGTTCGGCAAGATCATCGACGGCGACCCGCAGCTGGGTGCCGTGGTCGGTGACGTCGCCGTGCCGGCCGACCGGCGGGTCGAACTGGTCCGCACGCTGCTCACCGGAAAGGCGCTGCCGGCCACGGTGCGCCTCGCCGAGCAGGCGGTCCGGGGCTTCGGCGGGCGATCCGTCGGTGCCGGGCTGGGCCGGCTGGTCGAGCTGGCCGCCGCCCGGCGGGACCGTCAGGTCGCGCACGTCACGGTCGCCGCACCACTGACCCAGCCCGAGGAGCAGCGGCTGGGCGCCACGTTGGCCGAGATGTACGGTCGGGAGGTATCCGTCAAGTTGACGGTCGACCCCGCCGTACTCGGCGGGATGAGCGTACGGATCGGTTCCGACCTGTACGACGGCACCGTTCGGCGCCGCCTCATCGACACTCGCAAGGCGCTCGCCGGGCGCTGATTCAGTCCATGCCGTTCCGGGTTCATCCGGGCCACTAGACATAGAGGAAGCAGAGGATGGCCGAGCTGACCATCTCGTCGGACGAGATCCGTGGTGCCCTAGAACGCTACGTCTCCTCCTACACGCCGGAGCTGTCTCGTGAAGAGGTCGGCACCGTGGCGGACGCCGGGGACGGCATCGCCCACGTCGAGGGCCTGCCCTCGGCGATGGCAAACGAACTGCTGGAATTCGAGGACGGCACGCTGGGCGTGGCGTTGAACCTCGACGTACGTGACATCGGTGTTGTCATCCTGGGTGACTACGCCGGCATCGAGGAGGGCCAGCGCGTCAAGCGCACCGGCCGGGTGCTGTCCGTCCCGGTCGGCGACGCCTTCCTGGGCCGGGTGGTCAGCGCGCTCGGTGAGCCGATCGACGGCCTCGGGGACATCGCCAACGACGGCTTCCGTGAGCTGGAGCTGCAGGCGCCGAACGTGATGGCCCGCCAGTCGGTGTCCGAGCCGCTGCAGACCGGTATCAAGGCGATCGACGCGATGACCCCGATCGGTCGCGGCCAGCGGCAGCTGATCATCGGCGACCGCAAGACCGGTAAGACCACCGTCGCGCTGGACACGATCCTCAACCAGCGGGCCAACTGGGAGTCCGGCGACCCGGCCAAGCAGGTCCGCTGCATCTACGTGGCGATCGGGCAGAAGGCCTCCACCATCGCCTCGATCAAGGGCGTGCTGGAGGAGCACGGCGCGATGGAGTACACCACCATCGTCGCCTCGCCCGCCTCCGACCCGGCCGGCTTCAAGTACATCGCTCCGTACACCGGGTCGTCGATCGGCCAGCACTGGATGTACGCCGGCAAGCACGTGCTGATCGTCTTCGACGACCTGAGCAAGCAGGCCGAGGCGTACCGCGCGGTGTCGCTGCTGCTGCGCCGTCCGCCGGGCCGTGAGGCGTACCCGGGTGACGTCTTCTACCTGCACTCCCGGCTGCTGGAGCGGTGCGCGAAGCTCTCCGACGAGCTGGGCGGCGGCTCGCTGACCGGTCTGCCGATCATCGAGACCAAGGCCAACGACATCTCGGCCTTCATCCCGACCAACGTCATCTCGATCACCGACGGGCAGATCTTCCTGGAGACCGACCTGTTCAACCAGGGCCAGCGGCCGGCGATCAACGTCGGTACGTCGGTCTCCCGGGTCGGTGGCGCCGCGCAGGTCAAGCCGATGAAGAAGGTCGCCGGCCGGCTGCGGCTGGACCTGGCCCAGTACCGCGAGCTGGAGGCGTTCTCCGCGCTCGCCTCCGACCTGGACAAGGCGTCGCGCAACCAACTGGAGCGCGGTGCCCGCCTGGTCGAGCTGCTCAAGCAGCCGAACTACTCGCCGTTCCCGGTGCAGGAGCAGGTCGTCTCGGTCTGGTCCGGCACCGAGGGCAAGCTCGACGACATCCCGGTCGGCGAGATCCGGCGGTTCGAGTCGGAGTTCCTGGAGTACCTGCGGCACTCCCACTCCGGCACGCTGGACTCGATCGCCGCGCACAACTGGGACGACGAGATCATCGCGACGCTGTCCGACGCGGTCGAGAAGTTCAAGCAGATGTTCCTGTCCAAGGACCCGGAGCGGGTGGTCAACGAGGCGCCGGCCGAGGCCCTGGAGGGCGAGCAGGAACGCGAGAGCGTCACCCGGTACGTCGCCGACGCTGACGCCGAGAAGGAATAGGGCGGTTCCGGATGCCAGCGCAGGTTCGGGTACTCCGCCAGCGGATTCGCTCGGCGAAGTCGATGAAGAAGATCACCAAGGCGATGGAGCTCGTCGCGACGAGTCGGGTCGCCAAGGCCCAGGCGCGGGTGGCGGCCTCGCTGCCGTACGCCAACGCGATCACCGGTGTGCTCACCGCGCTGGCCTCCAACGCCTCGGTCGACCATCCGCTGCTGACCGCGCGCCCGAAGGTGCGCCGGGCCGGCGTGCTGGTGATCACCAGTGACCGGGGCCTGGCCGGCGGATACAGCACCAACGCGATCAAGACCGCCGAGTCGCTGATCGCGCGGCTCAAGGCCGACGGCAAGGAACCGGTGCTGTACGTGATCGGCCGCAAGGGCGTCTCGTACTACCGGTTCCGTAACCGGCCGATCGAAGCGAGCTGGACCGGCTTCTCCGAGCAGCCCGGCTTCGCCGACGCCCGCGAGGTCGGCCAGACGCTGATCGCGGCGTTCCAGCGCGGCGCGGACGACACCGACGGCGGTGGGGCCGACCAGGTGCTCGGAGTGGACGAACTGCACATCGTCTCCACCGAGTTCAAGTCGCTGATGACGCAGACCCCGGTGCCCCGGATCCTCGGCCCGATGGAGGTCAAGGACAAGCCGAGGGAGGGTACGGAAGTCCTGCCGGCGTACGAGTTCGAGCCGAACGCCGAGGCGTTGCTCGACGCGTTGCTGCCGAAGTACATCAACACCCGGATCTACGCGGCACTGGTCGAATCGGCGGCGAGCGAATCGGCGGCCCGGCGGCGGGCGATGAAGAGCGCCACCGACAACGCCGAGGAAATGATCGAGAAGTACACGCGGCTAATGAACTCGGCGCGTCAGGCCGGGATCACTCAGGAGATCAGCGAGATCGTCGGCGGCGCCAACGCGCTCGCGGCGGCGGGAAGTGAAGTGTGATGACTGCCTCTGTAGAAACCCAGGCAACCGGAGCGACCGCATCGGCTACCGGCCGCGTGGTCCGGGTCATCGGCCCGGTCGTCGACGCCGAGTTCCCGCGCGACGCGATGCCCGACATCTTCAACGCCCTGCACGTGGACGTCGCGCTTGCTGGCGGCGAGCGGACCCTGACCCTCGAGGTCGCCCAGCACCTCGGCGACAACGTCATCCGGGCCATCTCGATGCAGCCGACCGACGGCATGGTCCGGGGCGCGGAGGTCCGCGACACCGGTTCGCCGATCATGGTGCCGGTCGGTGACGGCATCAAGGGCCGGGTGTTCAACACCATCGGTGAGTGCCTCAACCTGGCCGAGGGCGAGACGCTGCAGGTCACCGAGCGTCGGTCGATCCACCAGAAGGCGCCGGCGTTCGCCGACCTGGAGCCGAAGACCGAGATGCTGGAGACCGGCATCAAGGTGCTCGACCTGCTCGCCCCGTACGTCAAGGGCGGCAAGATCGGCCTGTTCGGCGGTGCCGGCGTGGGCAAGACGGTGCTCATCCAGGAGATGATCATCCGGGTCGCGAACAACTTCGGTGGTACGTCGGTCTTCGCCGGCGTCGGGGAGCGGACCCGTGAGGGTAACGACCTGATCCACGAGATGACCGAGTCCGGCGTCATCGACAAGACCGCGCTGGTCTACGGCCAGATGGACGAGCCGCCGGGCACCCGGTTGCGGGTCGCACTCGCCGCGCTGACCATGGCCGAGTACTTCCGGGACGTGCAGAAGCAGGAAGTGCTGCTGTTCATCGACAACATCTTCCGGTTCACCCAGGCCGGTTCCGAGGTCTCCACGCTGCTCGGCCGGATGCCGTCCGCGGTGGGTTACCAGCCCACCCTGGCCGACGAGATGGGTGAGCTGCAGGAGCGGATCACCTCGGTCCGGGGCCAGGCGATCACCTCGATGCAGGCGATCTACGTGCCCGCCGACGACTACACCGACCCGGCGCCGGCCACCACCTTCGCTCACCTGGACGCCACCACCAACCTGGAGCGGTCCATCTCCGACAAGGGCATCTACCCGGCGGTGGACCCGCTGGCGTCCTCGTCGCGGATCCTCGCCCCGGAGTTCGTCGGCCAGGAGCACTACGCGGTGGCCTCCGAGGTGAAGCGGATCCTGCAGAAGTACAAGGACCTGCAGGACATCATCGCCATCCTCGGTATGGAGGAGCTCTCCGAGGAAGACAAGATCACCGTCTCCCGGGCCCGCCGGATCGAGCGGTTCCTGTCACAGAACACCTACGCGGCCGAGGTCTTCACCGGCATCAAGGGTTCGTACGTGCCGGTCAAGGACACCATCGAAGCCTTCCGCAAGATCAGTGAAGGGGAGTACGACCACTTCCCCGAGCAGGCCTTCTTCATGTGCGGTGGGCTCGACGACCTGGAGCGCAACGCCCAGGAGCTGATGAAGGGCTGACGACGGCGAAGCCGTCGGCCTGGAGGAAGGGCTGACCCGCTCTGCGCCTGACGAGCGCCCCGCCATCGCGGCGGGGCGCTCGTCGCGTTTCACCCGACGCCCGTCGGAGACTCACCCGACGCCCGTGGCGTTTCACCCGACGCTCACCTGTGGCCCGCGTTTGTCGGCAACCGGCCGGGGTACCCGACCGGCTCTGCGGGGGACGGGGGTCGGAGCATGACGCAGCCGGATCGGAGCCGGGCACGCCCAGCGAGGCTGAGCCGTCCGGAACGGCTGGCGCTGCTCGCCGTACTCGTCGGGTTGCTTCTCGCCGGTGGGGCCGTGGTGGTGCTGAGCCGCACCGTTGCCGACCGGTACGCGGCCGCCGTACCCACTGCGGACCTGTTCGGCGACGTCGGCGTCGGCACCGGTGTGGACAGCGCTCCGGACGACCGGCTCACCGGCCCGGTCAACCTGCTGGTGGCCGGCATCGACCGGCCGACCGACCAGCCGGAGAAGGTGCCTCGAGCGGACACCGTGCTGCTGGTGCACGTGCCGAGCGGGCTGTCCCGGGCGTACCTGATCTCGCTGCCCCGGGACCTGCTGGTGGACGTCCCGGCGTTCGGTGTCAGCGGCCATCCGGGCGGCGTCGACCGGATCAACGCCGCGATGGCGTACGGCAGCCGGGTGCCCGGTGCCGAGCACCCGGACCCGGTGACCGGCTTCCAACTGCTCGCGGCGACGGTCTCGGCCCGCACCGGGATCGACCGGTTCGACGCCGGTGTGATCGTCAACTTCGCCGGCCTGGAACGCCTGGTCGACGCGGTCGGCGGGGTACGGATGACCATCGACGTCGATGTGCGCTCGGCGCACCGCCAACCGGACGGCCGGCTGCGGCCGGGCAATCCCGACGGCCCCGGGTACGTGGGTCCGCAGGCCGAGTACAAGCAGGGGGAGCAGCGGCTCAACGGCTGGCAGGCGCTGGACTACGTCCGGCAGCGGGAGAGCCTGCCGGACGGCGACTACGGCCGGCAGCGGCACCAACGGCAGCTCGTCCGGGCGTTGGCCGAGCAGGTGATCACCCGGGATCTGATCACCGAGCCGGGCCGGCTGACCGCGGTGCTGGAGGCCGCTGGCGAGGCGGTGGTGGTGGGCACCCGGGGCCGGTCGCTGGTCGACTTCGCGTTGGCGCTGCGCCAACTGCGTGCCGACGACATCGTCATGCTGGACCTGCCGGGCGTGGCTGTCACCGACCCGGGCGGCGGGTATCAGGGGGAGCGGTTCACCGACGACGCCGACGAATGCCTCGCCGCGTTGCGGGCCGGCACTCTCGACCAGTTCGTGTTGACCCGTCCTGAACTGGTCAATCGCGAAAAGTAACCGGTGCTCCGGCGGGCACCCGGCTGGGAGTCCGCGCATCGCCCCGATTAAACTCGGGTGGTCCTCGCCATCAAAGGAGTCCGCGTTGGCCAAGCAACTGCACGTCGAACTCGTCGCCGTCGAGGAGATGGTCTGGTCCGGTGAGGCCGAGATGGTGATCGCCCGCACCACCGAGGGTGAGCTCGGCGTACTGCCCGGCCACGCGCCGATGCTCGGCCAGCTCGCCGAGCCCGGCCAGGTGCGGATCACGCTGCCGGGGCGGGAACAGCTCGCCTACGACGTCGCCGGCGGGTTCCTCTCGGTGACCACCAACGGAGTGACGATTCTCGCGGAGGAAGCCACTCCGGCCGCCCCCGCCACCGCATCCGGACACTGAGCGGGCTGCGTCGATGTCGACCATCCAATGGTTCGGGATCGGCGTACTGATCCTGCTCGCCGCGATCCTGGTGCTGTTCGTCCGGCGGGCGCTGGTCGTCCGGGTGCGCGGCACCATCAAGTTGAGCTTCCGGGTCTCCACTATGGTCGACGGCCGTGGCTGGTCGTCCGGATTCGGCCGTTTTGCCGGTGATGAGCTGCGCTGGTACCGGATGTTCAGTTTCGCGCTGCGACCCAAACGTGTGCTGTCCCGGCACGGCCTGGCCGTGGAGAGCCGGCGCAGCCCGCGGGGGCAGGAGCGGCTCGCGTTGCCGCACGACTGGGTGATCCTGCGGTGCACCAGCCACCACGCGCCGGTCGAGATCGCGATGGCGGAGTCGACGGTCACCGGCTTCAGCTCCTGGCTCGAGGCCAGCCTGCCGGGCGGGAGTTCGCGCAGCCTCGCCGCCTGACCTCTCAAGGCGCATCCGGCGGTTACCCGTCGGCGACGAGCTCGACCTCGTAGCCGTACCGGTCGGCCAGGTACCCGGCGTAGGTGTCCGGCCCGCCCGCGTACGGATGCCGGTCGGCGAACAGCAGCGACCACCCGTGGGCCGGCGCCGCCGCGACCAGCTGGTCCACCCGCTGTCTGGGCCCGGCGTGAAACGCGACATGGTTCAGCCCCGGCGCGCACCGGTCGTGCCGCCGGGTGGTGAGCGCTGGGGACTCCTCCAACACCAGGTACGTCGTGCCGCACCGCCAGGAGCGGCCGGCCGGCCAGCGTTGGTACGCCTGCCAGCCGAGTTCACCCAGCAGCCAGGACCAGCCCGGTTCAGCCCCGGACAGATCGGGTACCCACAGCTCCACGTGGTGCAGTCCGGCCATCGGCTGATTCGCGATCTTGTCAGGATCAGCGCCCGCCGCCCGGTTTCCACAGCACGTCGCCGTCCGGGTTTGCGGTTCTGGACAAGATGAAGAGCAGATCCGAGAGACGATTGAGATACTTTGCCGGAAGAGCACTAGTTCGTTCCGGTTCGTGGGTGATCAGCGCCCATGCCGAACGCTCGGCCCGCCGAGCGACGGTGCGGGCCACGTGGAGCAGCGCGGCACCGGGGGTACCGCCTGGCAGGACGAAGGAGTCGAGCTTGGCCAGCCGTGAGTTGTGCTCGTCGCACCACCCCTCCAGCCGGGTGACGTACGCCTCGGTCACCCGCAGTGGCGGGTACGCCGGTTCCGGCTCGACCGGGGTGGCCAGGTCGGCGCCGACGTCGAACAGGTCGTTCTGGATCTGCCCGAGCATCCCGCGCAGCGTCTCGTCGAGATCACCGAGGGCGAGGGCGACACCGAGCGCGGCATTGCATTCGTCGACATCGGCGTACGCGCAGATGCGTGGGTCGGTCTTGGCGACCTGTTCGTTGTTGCTCAACCTGGTCGTGCCGGTGTCCCCGGCCTTGGTGTAGATGCGGGTGAGGTGGACGGCCATGAGCGACAGGGTACGGATTCTCAGCCGCGCCGGCAGCGCCACCGTCGAGCCGGCTCTGCTGCCGGCCGCGTCCGGGGACGTCATCCGGGTCGGCGGCGGTAGTCGGCTCGCCGGGATGGTGCCGGTGGAGGGCGCGAAGAACTCGGCGTTGAAACTGATGGCGGCGGCGTTGCTGGCACCGGGCCGGACGGTGATCGGCAACGTGCCGCGGATCACCGACATCGCCATCATGGCCGACGTGCTGCGCGGACTCGGCTGCGAGGTCACCATGAGCGAGTCCGACCCGCTGTCGGTTGCCGGACCGTCGTTGGCCGCCGGCTCGCGGTCGGCTGCTGGTTTGCGGCCGGTTGCCGGCTCGCCGCGCGCCGACACCGTGGTCATCGACGTACCGCCGGCACCCAGCTGTCAGCCCGACGTCGATTTGGTCCGCCGGCTGCGGGCGTCGATCTGCGTACTCGGCCCGCTGCTGGCCCGGTGCGGACGCGTCACCGTCGCCCAACCGGGCGGCGACGCGATCGGCTCGCGCGGGCTCGACATGCACGTGGCCGGCCTGGCCCGGATGGGTGCCGAGATCTCCGCCGCCGACGGCCTGGTCGTCGCCTCGGCCGCGCGGGGCCTGCACGGCGCGACGATCTGGCTGGACTTCCCGAGCGTCGGCGCCACCGAGAACCTGGTGATGGCGGCGGTACTGGCCGACGGGATCACCGAGATCGACAACGCGGCCCGCGAGCCGGAGATCGTCGACATCTGCGCGATGCTCACCGAGATGGGCGCCCAGATCGACGGTGCCGGCACCGCCACCCTGCGGATCGAGGGCGTGCCGGAGCTGCGGCCGGTCCGGCACTCCACCATCGGCGACCGGATCGTCGCCGGCACCTGGGCGTTCGCCGCCGCGATGACCCGCGGCGACGTCACCGTACGCGGCGTCGACCCGTCGTTCCTGGCGGTCGCCCTCGACAAGGTGGCGGCCTCCGGGGCCACCGTCGACACCAGCGGCGACGGATTCCGGGTACGCATGGAACGTCGGCCGAGGGCGGTGGACGTGGTCACCCTGCCGTTCCCCGGCTTCGCCACCGACCTGCTGCCGATGGCGATCGGCCTGGCCTCGGTCAGCGAGGGCGCGTCGCTGGTCACCGAGAACATCTTCGACGGCCGGTTCCAGTTCGTCGACGAACTGCTGCGGCTGGGCGCGGACATCAGGACCGACGGCCATCACGCGGTGGTACGCGGCCGGGAACGGCTGGTCGGCGGCCGGGTACGGGCGACCGACATCCGGGCCGGAGCCGGGCTGGTGATCGCCGGGCTGTGCGCCGAAGGGGTCACCGAGATCGCCGACGTGCACCACATCGACCGGGGCTACCCGAACTACGTGGCCGACCTGTGCTCGCTCGGCGTCCAGGTGCAGCGGCTGTCCGGGGCGCCGGCCGGCTGACCGCTGGGTGTGCTGTACGGCCAGCGGCCGACCGCCCCTACCGGGTTAGCGATCGTTCAGGTGCGCCGGATAAGCTGCCAGCTGGCACATCCGGTCGAGGCGCGTGGACGAGGAGATGCAGAGATGGCAGGTCAGCTGGCAGTGATCGGCGCGGGGTTGATGGGCTCGGGCATCGCCCAGGTTGCCGCCCAGGCGGGCTGGCAGGTCATCCTGCGCGACCTGGACGACACGGCGACCTCCCGGGGCGTCACCGGCATCCGCGCCTCGCTGGACAAGTTCGCCGGCAAGGGCGTGATCAGCGCCGACGACGTCGAGTCGACGATGGGTCGGATCGCCACCACCACCGAGCTGGAGGCGGCGGCCGACGCGGACGTGGTCGTCGAGGCCGTCTTCGAGCGCATCGAGATCAAGCACGAGGTGTTCCGGGCACTCGACAAGATCTGCAAGGCGGACGCGGTGCTGGCCACCAACACGTCGGCGATCCCGGTGACCCAGATCGCCGCGGTCACCGAACGCCCCGAATCAGTGGTCGGTACCCACTTCTTCTCCCCGGTGCCGATGATGAAGCTGTGCGAGCTGGTCCGCGGCTACAAGACCTCGGACGCGACGCTGGCCACCGCGAAGGCGTTCGCCGAGGAGATCGGCAAGACCTGCGTGGTGGTCAACCGGGACATCGCCGGCTTCGTCACCACCCGGCTGATCGCCGCGCTGGTCGTCGAGGCGGTCAAGCTCGTCGAGTCCGGCGTGGTCTCCGCCGAGGATCTCGACACCGCCTGCAAGCTGGGCTTCGGTCACGCGATGGGGCCGCTGGCCACTACCGACCTGACCGGCGCGGACGTGTTGCTGCACGCGGCGAAGAACATCTACGCCGACACCGCCGACGAGAAGTTCTTCCCGCCGGAGCTGCTGCAGCGGATGGTCACCGCCGGCGACCTGGGCCGCAAGACCGGCCAGGGCTTCTACAGCTACTGACATGGCCACGTGACCGAGGTTCGTGACTAGAATAGTAGTCATGACTACTATTCCGCTCGCGGACGCCAAGGCAAGGCTGTCTGCCGTTCTCGATGAGGTCCGTGATACCCATGAGCGGGTGGTGATCACCCGAAACGGACGACCTGAAGCGGTCATCATGTCGGTGTCTGACCTGGAGGCCCTCGAGGAGACCCTCGACCTGTTGTCCACGCCTGACGCAGTGGAGGAGATCCGGCAGGCTGAGGCTGACATCGCCGCTGGCCATGGCGTCGACGCTGACGAACTACTGCGCCAGCTTGCTGACCGCGCGCAGCGCGAACAGCAGTGAGCGACGAGGCGTACCGACTTTCCGTAGCGCCCGCTGCCCGGCGAGCCCTGACCGAGGGACCGCCTGTCGGTCTGCCGCTGGCCGTCGCGGCGGCTGTCGGTGCGTTCCTCACTGGCCCGTTGCTGGAAAGGCCCCATGTGGTCGGCAAGCCGTTGACCCGCGAACTGACCGATTATCACTCGGCACGACGCGGCGCGTACCGGGTGATCTACCGGATCGACGAGGACAACCGAACGGTGCATGTCACCCGCATCGATCACCGAACGGATGTCTACCGCCCGTAACGATCGCATCGGTTCAGCTGACGCGTAGTGCTGCTGCCAGAGGTGGTTGGTCGACCGGGTCGCCGGAGCGGCGCATGGCCCACAGCGGCGGCCCGCCGGCCGGCAGGTGCGCCACCCGGACGATCCGGTAGCCGTTGCGCAGGTGGAACGCCTGGGACCGTGGGCTGCTCGCCTCGACCACCGCGGGCATGCCGATCCGGTCGAGCCGGGAGTGGTGGGCGGCGAGCAGCGCCGACCCGATGCCTTGGCGGCGTAGCCAGGGCGCGGCCGCCAGGAACGCCAGATGGTGGTGTCGGCCGGTCGGTTCCAGGCGGTCGGCGGTGAAGGTGTAAGTGCGCGTACGGGCCGCCGGTCACCGCAGGCCCGCAACCGGCGCCGCTGATGTTCCGCCGACAGGAGCCGGTCTGCCGGGTGCGGGTACCAGATCGCCACGCCGTCGCAGTGCCCGACCACGTCGACGATGCCGTGCCGTACGGCGTACTCCAGCTCGGCGGTGAAGAACCGGTGCATCGTCAGGTACCGCAACGCGTGGTCGTCGATCAGCCAGGACACCACCGGGTCCAGTACGCACGCCTGTGCCAACAACTCCGCCAACGGCTCGACGTCGCCAGCGGTGGCGGCCCGTACGGTCAGCGCCGGACCGCCACTGCTGCCGGCCGCTGGCGTCGACCCAGTCACCGGCGCGCGCCGGCCTGGTAGACGCCGTGCCGAGTGGGCGTTGCCTGCGTGGACTGCCAGCGGCGCAGCGCGTCCTTGATCCGGTCGTTCTGTTCCCAGGTGCGTTCGAGTTCGGCGTACACGATGCCAAGATCGTGAGCGACGCGGTCGAGGAACGCGGCGACCTCGCCGGGGTCCAGGCCCCGGCCGCCGCCACGCCGGGGGACCGTCGGGAAGCGGTGGCTGCGGACCTGCCAGGGCCGGATTGGCCGGTACGCCGACCCGCGTTGGTTGTGGCCGGCGGGGTTGCCGGGTGTCCGGTAGACGCCGGTGGCGCTGCCGGCGGGCCAGCTGGCCGGTGGTGTGGCGGCCATCGCGCGTCGTTGCCGGCGAACCTGCCACCGGCGCCACAGTTTACGCATCTCGTCTTCCTCCCCATTGCTCGCTGCTGCTGGTGGTTCCGCTCATCCGTTGTGCCGGGTTGCCGGTGACGGGTGGACGGGGTGACCCTGCCGCTTGCCGATGCCGGCGGGACCACCCCCACCCCGATCACCGCAGCCCTCCTCGGCGGTACGGCGACCAGGGCGAACCTTGGTGGCCGGGACGCCCAGCGGCGTGACTCGCTACACGCCCCGACCGCTGCCACTCACGGGCTCATCTATGTGCCCAACAGCCTCACTTATCACTTCGACAGTGTCAAGTCGGTAAGTGCTGAAGTAGTAACACCTTGCCGACCTACGTTCAGGTCGTGAAGCTCGTCGCCCTGGCAGACATCGCCACGATGCTCGGCGGCGTGTCGAGGACGAGGGCTGTGGAGATCGTTCGCCGGCCAGGCTTCCCTGAGCCGATCGATGTGGTGGGCAACGGCCGGATGCGCATTTGGAGCCGCGTCGAGGTGGCGGCCTGGATCGCGGCCAACCGGCCAAGCCAGCGCGAGGACTGACCTCGCCGGGGTCGAGGCCCCGACCGCCGCCGCGCCGGGGGACCGTCGGGAAGCGGTGGCTGCGGACTTGCCACCGGCGCCACAGTTCACGCATCTCGTCTTCCTCCCCATTGCTCGCTGCTGCCGGTGGTTCCGCTCATCCGGGTTGCCGGTGACGGGTGGACGGGGCGGCCCTGCCGCTTGCCGATGCCGGCGGGGCCACCCCCACCCCGATCACCGCAGCCCTCCTCGGCGGTACGGCGACCAGGGCGAACCTTGGTGGCCGGGACGCCCAACGGCG
Organism: Solwaraspora sp. WMMB762; assembly: GCF_049179115.1. Classification (NCBI taxonomy): domain Bacteria; kingdom Bacillati; phylum Actinomycetota; class Actinomycetes; order Micromonosporales; family Micromonosporaceae; genus Solwaraspora; species Solwaraspora sp. WMMB762. Next base: position 3,157,637 of record NZ_JBMHMD010000001.1, on the reverse strand, counting down.
TGACTCGCTACACGCCCCGACCGGAGGTGACCGCCCCAAGAGCCATCCGGGGGGCGTTCGCCATCAACCTACAATCGCCACCAGTTGTAGGTCAACGAGCAACGTACAACTGGTTGAGGTCGGAGGTAGAAGCGTGATCAAATGGGCATGCCATCCGGGGAGTGTGTATGCCCAAGCAGCAGTACCAAGTTCTGGCCGACGAGCTACGAGCGAAGATCGAGTCTGGCGAGTGGCCACCGGGCACAAAGCTGCCCAGCCGCTCACAGCTCTGCCGCGAGTACGACGTCTCGGACACCGTCGTCGGCAAGGCGATGATGATCCTCCGTGCCACCGGGCTGACCGAGACCCTCGAAGGAGTCGGAGTGTTCGTGGCCGAACCAAAGTGACTGCGTGTCGGCGTTGGGCGGGCCGGGGTGGCTCGGGCGGCCGTAGTTCATGATCAGGTGAGGCCTACGCACGTTAAAACGCGAAAATAACGCGCGTAGGCCTCACCTCGATAGCGTTCGGCAAGGCGAGGATGATCATCCGCGCCACTCGGCGGGGTGTCGGTGGCCAGTTCGGATCCCCGCTGGTGGCCAGGCGGCCGGTGGTGTGGCGGACATGGTGCGTCGTTGCCGGCGGACTTGCCACCGGCGCCACAGTTCACGCATCTCGTCTTTCCTCCCCATTGCTTGCTGCTTCCGCTGGTGTTGCTGCTGGTTCCGCTCATCTGGGTGTCGTTGGTGGGTGGACGGGGCGGCCCTGCCGCTTGCCGATGCCACCCCCACCCCGATCACCGCAGCCCTCCTCGGCGGTACGGCGACCAGGGCGAACCTTGGTGGCCGGGACGCCCAACGGCGTGACTCGCTACACGCCCCGACCGGGTGAAACCGCTCAGCGCCGACCGAGCAGCTCCGTCCACAACTTACGTTACTGGGTAACGTAACGCTACCCCGTAACGCATCTTTCCCCCGGCGTGTGGTGTCTTGTGGCTGCCGACCGAGGGAGCGCCGATGGCTACGCCGCTGTACCAGCAGATCGCCACCGACATCGCCGAGCAGATCCGCAGCGGAGTCCTCAAGCCTGGCGACAGGTTGCCGACCACCCGTCAACTCATGGCGCACTATGACGTGAGCGAGACGGTCATCCGTTTTGTGATGATCCAGCTCAAGGCAGAACGCCTCGTGTACGGCCAGCAGGGACGCGGCGTCTATGTCAGCGACTCCACTGGCCCATCGAGGTGAGGCCTACGCACGTTAAAACGCGAAAATAACGTGCGTAGGCCTCACCTCGATAGCGGTACGGCAAGGCGAGGATGATGATCCGCGCCATCTGGGTGCCTGGGGCGACTACGAGATCAAGAGACCGTAGACCCTTGACACGCGCCACTTCGCAGTGTCGACGGCTGGGGTGTCGGCGGTTGTGTCGCCTCGCGGGGTTGGTGGTATCGGTTGAGCTTGATGCCTCAGGTGCATCAAGATGCACCTGAGGCATCACGTCTTCGGCGCGCACCTTGGTGCCCCGGGAGTCAGCCGTCGCGTTTGGTGGTCCAGCGGAACGTGGTCAGGCAGAGCACCAGGCCGATGACGCACCAGACGCCGAGCACCAGCGCGACCATGCCCAGCTCGAACGAGCCGCCCGGCTCCTGGGTGCCGAACGCCTCCGGCAGGAAGACCGAGCGCAGCCCCTGGCACATCCACTTGAGCGGGAACAGCGCGGCGATCTGCTGCATCCAGCCGGGCAGCGCGGTGAAGACGAAGAAGACGCCGGAGGTGAACTGCAGCACCAGTGACACCGGGGTGGCCACCGCCGAGGCGCTGCGACCGCTGCGGGCCAGCGACGAGAACGCGATGCCGCACAGCGTGCAGGCGGTGATGCCGAGCACCGACACCCAGCCCAGGGTGAACCACTTGAACGCCGTATCCGGTAGCTGCAGATCGAACAGCAGGGTCGCGACGGCCAGCAGGAGCACCGTTTCGGCGAACCCGATCACCGCCACCATGATGACCTTGCCGGCGAAGTAGACCCATTTCGGCATCGGGGTGCCACGCAGCCGCTTGAGCACACCCCGGTCCCGCTCGATCGGGATCTGGATGGCCAGGCTCTGGAAGCCGACGGTCATCAGCCCGGTGGCGATCATGCCGGTGATGAAGTACTGGGTGAACCGTACGCCGTCGGTGATCTCCCCGGTGAAGATCGACGCGAAGATCAGGATCATGATGACCGGGAAGGCCATCGTGAAGACGACCGACTCGCGGCTGCGCATGAACTGCCGGATCTCCAGCTTGCCCTGCCGCAGCCCGAGCCGCGCCGGGCCGACCCGGGACACGGCCGCCGAGGTGCTGGAAGCGCCCGCCGACGGCGAGGTCACAGTGCCGGCGGTGCCGCCGGTGGTCGCGTTCACTTGTGTCCAATCATCCGCAGGTAGACGTCTTCCAGGGTGGGTCGGGTGACGGTCAGGCCGGGGACCTCGCCGTCGAAGCGCGCGGCCAGGTCGGCGATCAGCTTCGTCGGCGTCGCGCTCTCCTCGCGATGCGCCGTCCCGTCGGCGGTACGCCAGGAGACGGTGGCCAGGGCGTCGCGCCGGCCGCCCAGCTCGGCCGGCGGTGCGACCTCGACGAGCCGGCCGGCGGCGATCACTCCGACCCGGTCGGCGAGGGCCTCCGCCTCGTCCAGGTAGTGGGTGGTCAGCAGGATGGTGGTGCCGGCACCGGCGAGTGACCGGATCAGCTCCCAGAACTCGCGGCGGGCCTCCGGGTCGAATCCGGTGGTCGGCTCGTCGAGGAAGAGCAGCTCCGGTCGGCCGACGATGCCGAGCGCCACGTCGAGGCGACGCTTCTGCCCGCCGGACAGGGTGTGGGTGCGGGCCTTCGCCTTGTCGGCCAGGCCGACCCGGTCGATCACCGTCGCCGGGTCGTCCGGTGCCGGGTAGAAGGCGGCGAAGTGGCCGACCACCTCGGCGACGGTCAACTCGTCGAACTCGCCGGTGCCCTGCAGCACGATGCCGATCCGGGAGCGCCACTGCGGCGTACCAGGGTCGGGGTCGACGCCGAGCACTCGGACCTCGCCGGCGTCGCGGCGGCGGTAGCCCTCCAGGATCTCGACGGTGGTGGTCTTGCCGGCGCCGTTCGGGCCGAGCAGAGCGAACACCTCGCCCCGCCGCACGGTCAGGTCGACCCCGTCCACCGCCGGTGTCCCGGCGTACATCTTGCGCAGCCCGTGTACCTCGATGGCCGGCGCGTCCGCCGCCTTGTCGCTCATGGCGTCAACTATCGCCCCTGCCGTGCGAGGGGAGGCGTCCGGGTGTCGTGGTGGTGACGGACACCGCTGGCGGGCTGGACCGCACTGGTTCCTCGGTGCTACGGTTCATTACACGAGTAACGAACCAGTGAACCAGAGGTGCTCCCGTGTTCGATGATCGAAGTCCGATCTATCAGCAGATAGCCGACAAGATCAAAAACGACATCCTGAGCGGGGCGCTGCAGGAGGGCGAGCAGGTCATGTCCACCAACCAGTACGCCAGCTACTACCGGATCAACCCCGCCACCGCCGCCAAGGGCTTCCACCAGCTCATCGACGAGGGCGTGCTGTTCAAGAAGCGGGGCATCGGCATGTTCGTCAGCCCCAACGCCCGCGAGACGCTGCGCGGCCAGCGCCGCGACCGGTTCTTCACCGAGGTTGTCGACCCGATGGTCACCGAGGCCCGGATCATCGGCATCCCGTTGACCGAGGTCGTCGCCCGCATCCAGCAGACAGGGACTGCTTCGGACCAGCAGACAGGGGAGGAACACCAGTGACCGGCCTGGGCATCGAGACCCGCAACCTCACCGTCCGCTACGGCGACACCGTCGCCGTCGACTCGCTCGACCTCACCCTCGCCCCGGGCAAGATCTACGGACTGCTCGGCCGCAACGGCTCCGGCAAGACCAGCCTGCTCGCCGTACTGTCCGCTTTCCGGGCCGTCACCAGCGGCACGGTACGCATCGGCGGCGCTGACCCGTTCGAGAACGCGGCGGTCATGTCGCAGATCGCGTTCGTCCGGGACAAGGTCGATGCCCAGGACACCGACCGGGTCAGCTGCATCCTGGACCTCGCCGCGACACTGCGTCCGAACTGGGACGCCGACTACGCCGCCCGCCTGGCCGAGCGGTTCGACCTGCCGATGCGTAAGCGGCTCAACGGGCTGAGCCGGGGCATGAAGTCGGCGCTCAGCGTCACCCTCGGGCTGGCCGCCCGGGCACCGCTGACCATATTCGACGAGGCCTACCTCGGCCTCGACGCGCCCAGCCGGTACGCCTTCTACGAGGAAGTGCTCAACGACTACCTCGCGCACCCGCGCACCATCGTGCTCTCCACCCACCTGATCGAAGAGGTCGGGTCGCTGTTCGAGGAGGTGGTGGTGCTGCACCGGGGCCGGCTGGTCGCCCACGAGGAGACCGAGACGCTGCGGGCCCGGGGGACCGCGGTGACCGGCCCGGCCGCCGCCGTCGACGCGTTCGTCACCGGACGCACCGTGCTCGGCAGCCAGCAGCTCGGCGGCACCCGGTCCACCACCGTCTTCGGCGCCATCGACGACGGCGACCGGGCCGCCGCCCGCGCCGCCGGCCTGGAGCTCGGCCCGATCGGGCTGCAGGACCTGTTCGTACACCTCACGGCGGACACCACGGACAAGGAGGCCCGGCGATGAACGCCACCGCCTGGAAGGTCACCCGTACGCTGCTGCGCCGGTCGCTGCCGCTGGCCGGGTGGTACTGGACGATCATCTACCTGGTCTGGGCCGTGGTCATCGGCCTGATCGCCCGGTTCGGCACGGTCGAAGCGAGCATGTGGCAGAACATGGGCCTGCAGGCACCGCGCTGGTTCACCTTCGTGTTCGGCATCATCGCCGTCGGCACCTACCTGCCGATGTTCGTCGCCCACGGCGTCACCCGGCGGGACGCGCTGATCGGCTCCTGGGGCTTCCTCGTGCCGTACGCCCTCGGCTTCTCCACCCTGACGACGCTCGGCTTCGGCCTCGAATACCTGACCCTCGACGTCTTCGGTCTGCTCGACGGGCTCACCGAGCCGTACCTGGTCGGTTCGGCAGGCGACGCCGCCGCGATCTGGCTGGAGTACAGCCTGGTCAACCTGGGCTACATGGCGGCCGGGGTACTGACCGCGATCGTCTACCACCTGCTCAATCCGTGGTGGGGGACGTTGCTGCTGCCAGTGGTGCTGCTGCCGGCGTTCGTCGTCGAGATCGGCTTCCGTACCGAATGGACCGGGTTCGGCCTCGCCCGGATGCTCGGCCTTGACGACGAGGCACACGCTGGCACCGGGACGGCGATCGCGCTGCTGACCCTGCTGGTCGCCGGTGCCGTCACCTGGCTGCTGGTCCGCCGGCTGCCACTGAAGAAGATCTCCGGCTGAGGAGAGCTGAGGAGCGACGCCATGTCCGTCATCGAGATCGAGCATCTGCACAAGCGGTACGGCGACCTAATCGCGGTGGACGACGTGTCGTTCACCGTCGATGAGGGGGAGATCTTCGGGATCCTCGGCCGTAACGGTGCCGGCAAGACCACCACTGTGGAGTGCGCGCTCGGGCTGCGCCGGCCGGACCGGGGCACCGTACGGGTGCTCGGCCTGGACCCGCAGCGCGACGGCGCGCGGCTGCGCCAGCAACTCGGGGCGCAGCTGCAGGAGAGCCAGCTGCCGGAGCGGATCAAGGTGTGGGAGGCGCTGGAGCTCTACAGCTCCTTCTACCGGCAGCCGGCCGACTGGCGGGAGCTGCTCGACCTGCTCGGCCTGTCCGCCCGGCACGACGCCCGCTTCGGCCAGCTCTCCGGCGGGCAGAAGCAGCGCCTGTCCGTCGCCCTGGCCCTGGTCGGCGACCCGAAGGTGGCGTTCCTCGACGAGCTGACCACCGGGCTGGACCCGGCGGCCCGCCGGGACACGTGGGGACTTGTCGAATCGGTCCGCAACCGGGGCGTCACCCTGGTGCTGGTCACGCATCTGATGGAGGAGGCGGAGCGGCTCTGCGACCGGGTCGCGGTGATCGACGCCGGCCGGGTGGTCGCCCTCGACACCCCGGCCGGGCTGGCCGCCAGCGTCGACAGCGGGCAGCGGATCCGGTTCGTCCCGGACCGACCGCTCGACCTCGCCCTGCTGACCGAGCTACCGCAGGTCACCGCCGCGACCATCGACGGTCGTGAGGTCGTCGTCGACGGTGGTGCGGAGCTGTTCTTCGCCGTCGCGGCGGTGCTGTCCCGGCACGGCGTCACGCCACGCGAGCTGCGCCTGCAGCAGGCGACGTTGGACGACGCGTTCCTCGCCCTCACCGGAGGTGACCGGTGACCGCGCTACGCCGGCTCACCGTGATGGAGGCCAAACTGTTCCTGCGGGACCCGGCGGCGATCGTGATGTCGCTGGCCTTCCCGATGCTGCTGATCGTCGTGCTGGGTGTGGTGATGCCGGGCTTCCGTACCCCCGTTGCGGAGCTTGCCGGCCTGCGTCCGATCGACATCTACCTGCCGGTGGTGGTCGCGCTGGCGGTCGCCGGCGTCGCGATCAACTCCCTGCCGACGACCACGGCCGGGTACCGGGAACGCGGGGTGCTGCGCCGGATGGCCACCACCCCGGTACGCCCGGCGAAGCTGCTCGGTGCCCAGCTGCTGGTCTCGGTGGCCGCGACGACGCTCGCGGTCGGTCTGGCCGTCGCCGCGGCGACGGTCGCGTTCCGGGTGCCGCTGCCCGAGCACCCGGTGAGCTTCCTCGGCGTGTTCCTGCTCGGCGGGGCGGCCACCTTCACGGTCGGGTTGCTGATCGCGGCGCTGGCGTCGACCGGACGGGCGGCGAACGCCATCGGCATGCTGGTCTACTTCCCGATGCTGTTCTTCGCCGGGGTGTGGACCCCCGGGCCGATGATGCCCGAGACGATCCGCCGGTTGAGCGACCTCACCCCGCTCGGCGCGCTGAGCCAGGCCTTGCAGGCCAGCTGGGCCGGGCATGCGGTTCGCCCGCTGCACCTGCTGGTGATGGTCGGCTACCTGGCGGTGGTCGGTGCCCTGGCGGCCCGCTTGTTCCGCTGGCGGTGAGAACCACTACTCGGCGAGCACCTCGGACAGGGCGGCCGGGGTCAGACCCCGGTCGCGCAGGCCGACGAGGATGTGCGGCAACGCCTCGTCGGTCAGCGCCGCGTTGGCCTCGGTGACGTGCAGCACCACCACCGAGCCGGGCCGTACGCCGGACAGGACGGCGTCGACGATTGGCTCCCAGGCGGTGGCGAACGGGTCGCCGCTGATCACGTCGCCGTCGACCACGGTCAGCCCGATCGGGGCCAGCGCGGCCAGCGCGGCTCCGTCGTGGCACAGGCCCGGAAACCGGAAGTAGCGGGTCTGGCGGCCACCGTACGGCTCGATCACGTCGAACGTCCTCGCCACATCAGCGGTCATCGCGGTCGGCGGTAGCTGCGGCAGGCCGTAACAGTCGGCGGTGAACGCGGTATGGCCGTACGTGTGGTTGGCCAGCTCGAACCGGGGGTTGCCGGCGAGCCGTCGGGTCAGCTCCGGGTACTGCTCGACCCACATCCCGGTGAGGAAGAAGGTCGCCGGGACCTGCTCACGCTCCAGCAGCTCGATGACGGCCAGGTTGGCGTACGAGCGGACCGCGCCGCTGCGCAGGTCGTAGCGCATCGCCTCGGTCATGTCGGCGTCGAAGGTCAACGCGACCAGGTTGCCGGTGCGCGGTCCGTGGTCGACCACGGGTGGTCGGGTACCCGGACGGGTCGCGCCGGGCACTGTCCGCGGCGGCCCCGCCGGGTCGGCCGGCGGCGGCGATCCGGCGGGTCGGTTGCCGGCGACGGCCGCCGGAGCGGTCGGTACCATCGCCGGACCGGTCGGTACCGTCGCCGGACTGACGGTACCGGTGCTGCTGACGGCGGGTGGTCCGGCGGTCGCGCCGCAGCCGGTGACGACCGGTACGGCAGCCCCGGCCAGGGCGATCACGGTCGCCACCGCCAGGGCGACCGGACGCGATTCCGAAGTGGTCGAACGTGAGCGCACGGCGCAGATCGTCGCAGGCGACCCGGACCGGTGTCGGGCCGCCCGCAGGATCCCGACCGTTCGGGCCGCACGTCGACGCGATCAGACCGGCGCAGGGTGTCCGGTCAGACCCGGTATCCGGCGGCCCGGGCCGCCCGCCGCTCCCGGCGGCGCTGCCCGGCCCGGCGGATCAGCAGCGGCCCGCCGATCAGCAATGCCACCAGGAAGACCAGCACCAGGACGGGCAGCAGGATCGCGACGACCGACATCACCACGCTGGTGGCGTCCTCGGCGGTGCTCGCCACCGGCGCGCCGATCCCGGCGGTGGCGGTGTTGATCACCGGTCGGGCGGTCGCCTTGAGTAGATGTATGCCGAGCGCGATCAGCACACCGACCAGCACCGGAACCCACTGGTCCGAGGAGAAGAACTCCCCGGGGTCGCTGACCGTCACCGTCTCCGACGCCGACCCCGCTCCGAACGCCAGCCCGCCGGCGGTCGGCCGGACGACCGTCTGCACCACGTCGTTGACGTGGTCGACGACCGGCACCTTGTCGGCGACGACCTCGACAACCAGCAGGACGGCGAGGATGCCCAGCACCCATTCGTCGGACATCCACTGCCAGCCGTCCGGCAGCGTGATCAGGCTGGTGTAGCGGGCGAGCACGCCGACGGTCAGCAGCGGGATGTAGGCGTTGAGCCCTGCGGATGCGGCCAGCCCGGTCCCGGTCAGCAGTTCGAACACGTCACCAGGATCGCACCGCCACGCCAGCCCTGCGCGGTACGCGGGCACCGCTGGCGCTACCCTCGTCGGGTGCGGCTGGTGATTGCTCGATGCTCGGTGGACTACGTCGGTCGGCTCTCGGCACATCTGCCGCCGGCCACCCGGCTGTTGATGGTCAAAGCGGACGGATCGGTCTCGATTCACGCCGACGACCGGGCGTACAAGCCGCTGAACTGGATGAGCCCACCATGCCGGCTGGAGGAGACGCCGGGTATGTGGCGGGTGGTCAACAAGGCCGGCGAGGAGCTGCGGATCACCCTGGAGGAGATTCTTCAGGAGATGTCGTACGACCTGGGTGTCGACCCCGGTCTGCGCAAGGACGGGGTGGAGGCGCACCTGCAGGAGCTGCTCGCCGCCAACCCGACTACCTTCGGTGACGATTTCACCCTGGTGCGGCGGGAGTTCATGACGGCGATCGGCCCGGTGGACCTGCTCTGTCGTGACGGCGGAGCGAGCGTCGCGGTCGAGGTGAAGCGTCGGGGCGAGATCGACGGCGTCGAGCAGCTGACCCGCTACCTCGAACTGCTCAACCGCGACCCGCTGCTGGCGCCGGTGACCGGCATCTTCGCCGCACAGGAGATCAAACCGCAGGCCCGGGTGCTGGCCGAGGACCGTGGCATCCGGTGCGTGGTGGTCGACTACGACAAGCTACGGGGCATCGAACGGGACGAACTCACCCTGTTCTGACCAGCAGAAACCTTTGACCAGCTCCGACACCATGTTCCTGGAGTCCGCCGATGGGTATGCGCAACCAGCAACGTCGAGCCGCCAAGAAGAAGGCCAGGGAGCAGCGGCAACGCCAACGGGCGCAGGCCGCCGGCGCGGCGTACCCCGACGGGTTCGGCTTCTACGCGCCGCCGACCGAGGCGCAGCGGATCGACGAGCTGCTGCGCCGGGCGGCCCGAATGGCGACGGTCGACCGACCGGACGACCTCGACGAGTGCGTGGCCGAGCTGGTCGCAGCCGACGACCGGCTGGTGGACCAGTCGGTGGACGAGGCGTTGCGGCAGGTGGCCGCCGGGCTGTGGGGCCACGGCTGGATGCCGGCCGACGTGCTGCGGGTGGCCGGCCGCGAGCTCGGCAAGCGGGCGGTGAGCCTGACCGCCGGGTACGTCGCGGCGCAGCTGCGCGGGTACGCGCCGGCGACGGTCGCCGACCGCTGGCACCGCCAGCTGCGTGATCTCGACCTCGACGTGTGGGGTGCTGCTCCGCCCGACCACCGGCTGACCGCCTGGGCGGCCGGGTCCAAGCTGGACCGGGCCGCTGCCGTGCTGCTCGCGGTGCGGGTGGCCGGGCTGCTGATCGGCCTGCCGAGACTGGAGCTGGTGGCCCCGCTGCCCGGCACGGTCCGCCCCGGCGACGACGGGCCGCAGCAGCGTCGGCGGCCGACCCCCGCCGGGGCGGTCGGGACCGACGATGTGGACGAGCGCCAGCTCGGCCGGATCCGGGCGTTGCTGGCCAAGGCCGAGTCGACCGAATTCGCGGAGGAGGCCGAAGCACTGTCGGCCAAGGCCCAGGAGCTGATGACCCGGCACCGCATCGACCACGCGCTGCTCGCCGCGCAGCAGACCGGTGCCGGCGGGCCACAGGCCGACCCGGTGGCCGTACGGATCGGCCTGGAGGCACCGTACGAGCAGGCCAAGGCGTTGCTACTGCAGCAGGTCGCCGAGGCGAACGGCTGCCGGTCGGTGTGGTCCAACAATCTCGGCTTCGCCACCGTCGTCGGGTTCGCCGCCGACTGCGAGTCGGTCGAGTTGCTGCACACCTCGCTGCTGGTACAGGCCACCGCGGCGATGCTGCGCAACGGCCCGCAGCGTGGCCGGGGCGGGCAGTCGACCACCCGGTCGTTCCGCCAGTCCTTTCTGGAGGCGTACGCGGTGCGGATCGGGCAGCGGTTGCGTACCGCCGCCGACGACGTCGGCCGGGAGGCGGCCGCGCGGACCGGCGCCGCGCTGGTGCCGGTACTGGCGGCCCGCGACGAGCAGGTGGACCGGGCCACCGAGCGGCTCTTCCCGACGGTGACCAGCCGGTCGATCGCCGGCCACAACCGGGCCGGGTGGATCGCCGGCACCACCGCCGCCGACCAGGCCAGCCTCGGCGCGCACCAGCCGATCGCCGGCTGAGGAGCGATCAGTCGCGGCCGTACCGCAGCTTGATCACCTTGACGATACGGGCCATGTCGGTCGGGGTCCGCTCGAACGTCATCGTCGGCAGCACCGACGGTGCCCGGCGTCGGGTGATCGCCTTTGACCGGGAGAACTCCCGCAGCCCGTCTTCACCGTGCACCCGGCCGAAACCCGACTCACCGATCCCACCGAACGGCAGCTCACTGAACCCGACGAAGGTGAGCACCGAGTTGATCGACACCATTCCACTGCGGATCCGGCGGGCGACGGCGATCCCCCGCCGCTTGCCGAAGACCGCGCCGCCCAACCCGTAGCGGGTGTCGTTGGCCGCCGCGATCGCCTCGTCGATGGTTTCGACCCGGTGGATCGTGACGGTCGGTCCGAAGGTCTCCTCACGGACGGCGGCGCAGTCGGGCGGCACGTCGACCAGGACGGTCGGATGGACGTACGGCGGCTGTACCGCGGCGGCACCGCCGAGCACCGCCCGCCCACCGGCGGCCAGCGCGTCGTCGATGTGCCGTCGGATGACGTCGAGTTGGCCGGGCATGGCGATCGGCCCGACCTGGTCCTCCGGTCCGCTACCGACAGTCAGTCGGCCGGCCCGGTCCGCCACCGCGGTGACGAACGCGTCGTACACCGGGGCCAGCGCGTACACCCGCTCGATGCCGATGCAGCTCTGCCCGGCGTTGGTCATCGCCCCCCAGACGCAGGCCTCCGCCGCCGCGTCGATGTCGGCGTCGTCGTCGACGATCATCGCGTCCTTGCCGCCTGCCTCGATCACCACCGGGGTGAGCGTCTCGGCGCAGGCCGCCATGACCAGGCGGCCGGTCCGTGGTGAGCCGGTGAACGAGAGCTTGTCCACGCCGGACCGGCACAACGCGTCGCCGACGTCGCCGAGCCCGTGCACGGCGGTCAGGACCGACTCCGCGCCGACCGCCTCGGTGAGCGTGTCGACCAGCCACTGTCCGGTCACCGGGGTGTACTCGCTGGGTTTGAAGACCACCGTGTTGCCGGCGGCCAGGGCGTACGCGATCGGGCCGATCGGAATGAGCACCGGATAGTTCCACGCGCCGATCACCCCGACCACGCCGAGCGGCTGGTACTCCAGGTGGCCGCTGAACTCGGCGGTGATCAGCCGGGTGCGGGTCCGCCGCACCCCGAGCACCCGCCTTGCGTGCTGGGCCGCCCAGTCGATGTGTTCGATCGCGGCGGCGATCTCGACGATCGCCTCGGCCACCGGCTTGCCGCACTCCCGGTTGACCAGATCGGCGAGTTCGGTGATCCGGGTGGCGAGCAGCGACCGCCAGCGCAGCAGCCGGCGGCGGCGTTGCGCGTGGCCGATCCCGACCCACCAGTCGGCCGCGGTCCGGGCCGCCGCCACCGCCGCCGCGACCTGATCGCGGTCGGCGATCGGGACCCGGCCCACCTGCGCACCGGCCGCCGGGTGGGAGGAGAGAAGATGCCCGTCGTCGACCACCGGTCGGCCTGGGATCCGTACCACTGTCACCATGGCCTCCTTCGCCAGCTGCGGCTGCGCACCGGCCCCGGATCGCTTCGCCCGCCCGCTGCGCAGTATTGTCCGAGGTTAGCCGTGAAGGGTACTCGCGGGTAGCGAGACTTCGATTCCTGGCGATGTAATGACAGCCTTGGCCACCTGGCGTCAGGGCGGGTGTCCGGTTGTCGCGGACCACCGTCGAACCGGTGGCGCGGACCTGACCCGGCCGGCGACCAACACCGGACAAGGGACCATGTCCTGGGTCGGCGCGAGCTGGCAGGCTGCTGCAATGGGTGGCGCGACGTGCGTCGCTGTCGAGGGGGGAAGGCACTTCACCAGCTGATGTCCGAACACCAGTCGCTGCTACCTCTCCTGCAGGTGATCACCGGCCCGACTCCCGGGGCCAGCTACCGGCTGTCGCCCGGCAACCGGGTGATCGGCCGGGATGCCGGCCTGGACATCACCATCGACGACATCAAGGTCAGCCGGTGCCACGCGGTGATAGCGGCCGGCGGCGGCCGTACGGTGCTGACCGACCAGGAGTCGACGAACGGGACCTGGGTCAACGATCTGCGGATCCGGCAGCCGACCGAGTTGCGCGACGGCGACCGGATCCGGATCGGCGGCGTGGAACTGCGGTTCTACGATCCGGCCTCGGCGCTCACCGACCCGGTCGGCACCCGGATCCCTCGGCCGGCCACGGCGGCACTGCCCGGCGCACCGGTGCGGCCGACCACCGGACCGGGTTCCCCGCTGCACACCGCGCTCGGTGAGCCCACCCAGCCGATGCGTCCCCGACGCCGGCCCAGCACGCTGCTGATGGCCGGGCTGGCCGGGGTCTTCCTGGTCGGCTGGTTGACCTGGCTGGTCGTGGTGCTCTCCTGAACGACGCCGGGTCGTGGTGCTCCTGACGATGGTGTGGCGGTTCGTGACAGACTCGCGTCGCACCAGGGCCGGCGCAGGTGACGGACGGAGACCAGATGGCGCGCGAGTTCAAAACTGTGGGAGTGGTCGGGCTCGGCACGATGGGTGCCGGGATTGTCGAGGTCTTCGCCCGCAACGGCGTCGACGTGGTCGCCGTCGAGGTGGACGGGGCGGCGCTGGACAAGGGCCGGGCCAACCTGACGGCTTCCACCGACCGGGCCGTCGCCCGCGGCAAACTCGACCCGGCCGACCGGGACGCACTGCACGCCCGGGTGACCTTCGCGGTCGGACTCGACGCACTCCGCGACGTCGACCTGGCCGTCGAGGCGGTCCCGGAGCGGCTCGATCTCAAGCGACGCCTGCTGGCCGAGCTCGATCGGGTGTGCCCACCGGGGGCCGTCCTGGCGACCAACACCTCGTCGTTGAGCGTCACCGAGATCGCTGTCGCCACCGAACGTCCCGGCCAGGTGATCGGGCTGCACTTTTTCAACCCGGCACCGGTGATGCGGTTGGTCGAGGTGATCAGCACCGTGGTGACCGCGCCGGAGGTGGCCCGCGACGTCCAGTCGCTCTGTGCCCGGCTCGGCAAGGTCGGGGTGAGCGTCACCGACCGCGCCGGCTTCATCGCGAACGCGCTGTTGTTCGGGTACCTCAACCAGGCGATCGGGATGTACGAGGCCGGGTACGCCAGCCGGGAGGACATCGACGCGGCCATGCAGCAGGGCCACGGCCTGCCGATGGGCCCGCTGACGCTGCTCGACCTGATCGGCCTGGACACCGCGTACCAGGTGCTGGAGACGATGTACCAGCGTGGTGGCCACGACCGCCGGCACGCGGCCGCGCCGCTGCTGCGGCAGATGGTCACCGCCGGGCTGCTCGGCCGCAAGTCCGGCCGGGGCTTCTACACCTACCAGGCACCGGGCTCGTCGCGGCTCGCCCCGGACGAACTCACCCCGGTGGCCGGCGCCGAGGCCGGTGCGCCGGCACCGCGTACGGTCGGGGTGGTCGGGTCGGGCACGGTCGCGACCGACGTCGCCGAGGTCCTCACCGCCGCCGGAGTCGACGTCGTCGCGGTAGCCGACCCCGGTGGCGTCCCGGCGGCCGGCCCCGGCGACCGGGTCGTGCGTGACCGGGTCGTGCGAGACCTGGCCGCCGTCGACCTGGTGGTGGTGGCCGGCCCGTCGACGGCACCGGTGATCGACGTGGCGATGGCCACCGGCCGGCCAGCCGACGTGGTCGGGCTGCACTTCGTCGGCGGTCTGGCGGCGCAGGCCCGCCTGGTCGAGGTGGTGCGTAGCGTCCGGACCTCGCCGACCGCGGTGCGGGCCGCGCACCAACTCTGCGCGGCACTCGGCAGGACCGCGGTGACCTGCGGCGACCGGGCCGGCTTCATCGCCGACGCGTTGCTGTTGCCGTACCTCAACGACGCGGTCCGGATGCTGGAGAGCAACTATTCGACGGCGGACGACATCGACGCGGCGATGAAGCTCGGCTGCGGCTACCCCGCCGGGCCGTTCGAGCTGCTCGACACCGTCGGCCTGGACGTGGCGCTGGCCGTCCAGACCGCCATCCACCGGGAGCTGCCCGAGCCCGGTCTGGCACCCGCCCCACTGCTGCGCAACCTGGTGACCGCCGGTCGGCTCGGCCGGCGCACCGGTGGCGGGTTCCGCGACCACGTCGGCTGAGCAGGGCGCCGCGCCGGCGACGTACCCTTGCGATCATGAGTCCGCGCCGCAACCGCCCGACCCGCCGGTCCGCCGGTCGCGCCGGCCACGGCGATCCCGGCCAGCCCGAGCCGGTCGACCCGGAGCGGGTGCGCCGGGGCGTCGCCGCCGTGCAGTCGTTCAGCGACGGCGACTGGATGGTGCGCTCGGTGCCCGGTCCGGCGGCGACCAAGACGTACCGTTGTCCGGGCTGCGTGCAGGAGATCCGGCCGGGCGTGCCGCACGTGGTCGCCTGGCCGGCGGACGGCCGGGGCGACCTGACCGACCGGCGGCACTGGCACTCCGGCTGCTGGCGGGCACGCGAGCAGCGGCGGCCGGCGGTCGAGCGGTCCCGCTCCGCGCCCCGCTACGGCTGATCCCCGACGGGCCGGCTGGTCAGGGCAGTGCGAGACTGGCCGGGTGAGCGAGCCGATCAGGTCCATGTCGATCCTGCCCGCCGAGCGCCGCGACATCGAGCTGCACACCGCCGACGGGCTCACCCTCGTCGGTGAGCTGGCGTTGCCAGCCGATCGTCCGCCGGTCGCCACGCTGGTCTGCCTGCATCCGCTGCCGACCCACGGCGGGATGATGGACAGCCACGTGTTCCGCAAGGCCGCCTGGCGGCTGCCGGCGCTGGCCGGTGTGGCCGTGCTCCGGTTCAACACCCGGGGCACCAGCAGCGAGCGCGGCACCAGCGGCGGCAGCTTCGACTCGGCCGAGGGGGAGCGGTTCGACGTCGCGGCGGCGATCGAGTACGCCGAGTTCGCCGAGCTGCCCAGGGTCTGGCTGCTCGGCTGGTCGTTCGGCACCGACCTGGCGCTGCGCTACGGCTGCGACCCGGCGGTCGAGGGCGCGATCCTGTTGTCGCCGCCGCTGCGCTTCGCCACCGACGCCGACCTGGCCACCTGGTCGGCGTCCGGCAAGCCACTCACCGCGCTGGTCCCGGAGCTGGACGAC
Source organism: Solwaraspora sp. WMMB762 (assembly GCF_049179115.1). Lineage (NCBI taxonomy): Bacteria > Bacillati > Actinomycetota > Actinomycetes > Micromonosporales > Micromonosporaceae > Solwaraspora > Solwaraspora sp. WMMB762. The sequence continues at coordinate 3,141,653 of NZ_JBMHMD010000001.1, read as the reverse complement.
TACCTGCGGCCGGACGAGGCGACCCGGCGGTTCGCCGTGGTCGGTCAGGCGGAGGTGGTCGGGGTCGATGGTGCCCGCCATCTCTGGGTCGGCCAGGTGGAGCGGGTGCTCGACGAGGTGGTCCGCCGGGTCGCGCCGCAGGTCACGGTGCCGCTGCCGACCAGCTGGGACGGCCCGATGGAGTTCGGCGACGCCAACGCGTACGCCGACCGGACGGTGGCGGCGTTCGCCGATGTCCCGGTCGCCGGACCGGCGCAGCGGCAGGCCGACGAAGGATGACCGCACGGGTGCGGCCGACGCACGACGTGCCTGCGGGGTGGGCCGGCCGGGGCGGTCAGCCGGCCGGTTCGAGCCGTTCGGTGGTCGGCCGATCCTCGTCGACCGGCGGGTAGCCGGCCGCCCAGTCCCGGCGGGAGCGCCAGACCTCGATCCAGTCGACGCCCCGGGACCGGTCCCGGCCGAGCAGCGTCTTGCCCACCGCCCGTAGGCCGACCCCGGCGACCAGCAGCCGGACGGCGGTCCAGGCCCGCAGCGGCGACCAGTGCCGCCGGACGTAGGTGGCCTTGCCGCGCAGAATCCGGATCCGTTGCCCCTCGGAGCTGGACGAGGCGCCGACCAGGTGCACCACCTGAGCGGTCGGGGTCAGCACCGGGCGGGCACCCAGCGCCCGGGCCCGGGTGCTGAGGTCGATGTCCTCGCTGTAGAGGAAGTATTGCGGGTCGAAGCCGCCGAGTCGGCCGAACAGGTCCCGCTCGATGAGCAGCATGCAGCCGGACAAAGCCGGCACCTCGCGTACCGACTGGCGGTCGTAGCCGGGCAGCGCCTCCGGATCCGCCCAGGCCCGGCCCCGGAACGCGGTCGACAGCCCGCTGGCGAAGCCGAAGATGCTCCACACCGTGGGCATGCCCCAGCAGGAGTAGTTGTCGTCGGTGCCGTCGGGGTGCAGGGTGCGCCCGGTGTACAGGCCGTGACCGGGGTGCCGGTCGGCGAAGGTGACCAGTTCGGTGACCGGATGGCCGACCGGAACCGTGTCCGGGTTGAGACAGAGCAGGTAGCGCCCGGTGCTGACCGCCGCACCACGGTTGATGCCTCGGCCGAAACCGACGTTTTCCGTCAGCCGTACCAGGCGGACCTGCGGGAACCGGTCGGCGATGGTGTCGGCGGAGCCGTCGGTGGAGGCGTTGTCGACCACCACCACCTCCGCTGTGACGTCCGGGGTCAGGCTTGCGTACAGCTCGGTCAGGCAGCGCACGATCAGCTGGCTCGTGTTGTACGAGACGATGACGACCGAGACGTCGGGGCGGCTCACGGGCGGTTCCCGGAGCCGACCGGGTCGGGACGGTTGGCGTCCCGGCTGTCCTGGCTGTTCTGGCCGCCCCGGGGGGCCGGGATGTGCCGGGTCGGCGGGAGCGCCGGCACGCCGCCGGTGTTCGTCGCCTGGTCACCGCGCCGCAACCGGGTCCGGACGCTGCCGCCGAGTAACTGCAGCGCGAACGGTACGTCGTGCAGCAGGTAGCGGCGGGTGAGCCGGTGTGGCTCGCGGAGCAGCCGGTGCATCCACTCCAACCCGGTGCGCTGCATCCACCGGGGGGCCCGACGGTGTACCCCGGCGACGAAGCCGATCGCCGCTCCGCAACCCATGAACCAGGTGTTCGGCAGCATCGGCCGGAGCCGGGCGATGAGCCGTTCCTGTTTGGGGAAGCCGAGCCCGACGAAGATCAGGTCCGGTCGGGCGGCGGCCACCTCGGCGCAGATCTGGGTGAGTTGCTCCTCGGACCGGTCGAACCCGAACGGCGGGCTGAGCTGGCCGGCGATGGTGAGCTGGGGAAACTCGCGGCGGAGTACTGCGGCGGCCTGCACCGCCGTGCCTGGCTCGCCACCGAGCAGGTAGACCGACCGGCGCTGTTCGCCGAGCGCCCGGGACAGGCTCCAGATCAGGTCGGATCCGGGGACCCGGGCCGGCAGCGGGTCACCGCTGATCCGGCTGGCCCAGATCAGTGGCGCACCGTCCGCGACCACCAGAGTTGATGACTCTATGTGTCTGTGGCACTCCTCTTCGCGGTTGGCGCGGCGCAGAATGTCCACGTTCGGGGTGATGATCTGGCCGCCGGTGCCGGCGTCCAGTGCGGCGACGACGTGGCGGATGACGTCTTCTTCCCGAACGGGATCAAAAGCGACGTTGCTCAGAGTGATCCGATGCCTATTTGCGGTAACGGGGTACTGGTCACGAGGCACAAGCTGCACCGTACTCGGCGTAGTGGTCCACCGGATGGGCCAATCGGTGTCAGCTAGGCGATAGTGAGGTTGCCCATTCGACTGGTTGTCGCATCGTCCGTGAATGGAAGCATCGTGGTTGTGCAGATTACCGTCATCATGCCGGCCTTCAACGAGGAAGAAGGGATCGGCCCGGTCTTGCGTGCAATGACCGAATCGCCGTCCTTCGGGCCGGACGTCGAGATCATCGTGGCCGCCAACGGCTGCACCGACCGGACGGCGGCGGTCGCCCGGTCCTGCGGCGCCCGGGTGCTGGAGATCACCACGCCGTCGAAAATCGCCGCGCTCAACGCCGCCGACGAGATCGCCGGAGGAGACGTCCGGATCTATCTGGACGCGGACATCGCGGTATCGGTGGAACTTCTACGCGCGCTCGCCGCAGTGATCGCCGAACCCGGCGTGGAGGCGGCGGCGCCGCGACCGGTGATCGACACCTCGGCGAGTACCTGGCCGGTGCGGGCCTACTACGCGATCAATGCGCGGTTGCCGATATTCAGCGGCCGCCTCTTCGGCCGTGGGTTGATCGCGATCTCCGCCGCTGCGCGGGCGCGATTCACCAATTTTCCGGACATTATCGCCGACGACATGTTTCTCGACGCGGTGGTCAGAGCCGACGAAAAGCGGGACGTTGACCTGCCCGTACGGGTGGTGGCACCGCGGCGCACGGGTGAGTTGGTCCGACGAGTGGCCAGGTCTCGGGCCGGTAACGCAGAGTTCTGGGAGTTCGTCCGAACGGATCCACAGGGCACCGAGTTGGCGCTCGATCCGGTGCCCGGTTCCCGTCCGTGGTCCTGGTTGCGGCGGGTCGTACTCACAGCGCCACACCTTGTTCCGGCCGCGTTCTGTTATGTGGCGATCACCGTTGCCGCAGAGTTAAGGCGGCGTTCTCCTGGTTGGAGCGTGCGCTCCGGTTGGGGGCGGACCACTGCCGCTGTGCCGACCGGTGGTGCCGCTGATCCACATTCGGCGGTCGACGCCTCCGGAGCCGGCCCGAGCGGCCGGTAAACGATCTCGATCTGTCGATGTTCGAGGTGAGTGAATTTCACCATTCACGTCGGCTGCGGGTGAGCTCAGGGCCGTGCCGGCTTGCCATAAGAGAGCATTAAGTTCCTTGGGAAGGTTCGTGGCCTGGGTTAACGTCAGCCTCGGTCCCGACGGGGCGGCGTAGCGCGCTGCGATCGGTCGGGACGGGGAGTGCCTGGGGGAGATCCACCGAACGTAGTACCGACAACGGACCATGTCCCGAGAGGTGTACATCTCGTGGTGAGCAAGGATTCTTTCGAGCCGGACGGGGGGCGGGACGATCCGTTCCCGGGATCGTTTACGGCAAGTTCGCCCGGTTTACCCGGGTCGCCGCGTGCCCGTCGGGCTGGTCGCCCGTCGCCGCGCCCCACCGCCGAATCCGGCCCGGGCGCGACCGGCCGGCACGCGAGCTCGGCGGGGTCGGGTCGCGGCCGGCGTCGGATGCTGCGTCGCCCCACCGGCCGGCGCGGCCGGCTGGTGATGATCGGCGCGGTGGTGGTCAGCTTCCTCGCCACCGCGACGGTGGTCACCGCCTCGGTCGCCGGGGAGCAGGTCGACGGCTTCACCCTGTTCGCCGAGACGGACGTGTCCCGGGTGCCGGTCGACCCGGACACCCGGCCGGTGGAGCTCGGCGTGCGGTTCACCGCCGACCGCGACGGACTGGTCACCGCGGTGCGTTTCCTCAAGGCCAAGGGCGACCGCGGTCGACACCGGGTCAACCTGTGGACCGCGGACGGCGAGCGGCTGGCGACCGCCGTACCGAAGCGGGAATCCCGCTCCGGGTGGCAGCATGTCGCGCTGCCCGAGCCGGTCGAGGTCGAGGCGGGCGAGGTGTACATCGCCTCCTACCACACCAGCCGGTACCGGGCCACCCAGCGCTACTTCGAGCGGCCGATGTCCGCCGGGCCGCTGCGGGCCGACGGCACCGCCGGCGTCTACGCCTACGGATCGGGTGGCTTCCCCCGCCAGACCTGGAAGGCCAGCAACTACTGGGTCGATCTCGCCTTCGAGCCGACCGGGTCGCAACAGCCGGAACCGACGCCGTCGCCGACGGCCTCCGCTGAGCCGTCGCCGTCGCTGTCGCCGTCGGCCAGCCCGACCGCTACCCCGTCGGCCAGCCCGTCGGCCTCGCCGACCGGCGGTACGCCGGCCGTGCTCGACCTGCCCCGGGTGCCGTGGGAGGGTGGCCCCGCGTACTACGCGAACTTCCCGCAGGCCCGTGCCTCCGGCTGGACCGATCCGTCGTTCTTCCCGATCGGCGTCTGGTACGAGGGTGTGTACACCCAGCAGGACATCGACCGGGACAAGGCGGCCGGCCTCAACACCTACGTCATGCTGACCGATCAGTCGGATGTCGCGCTGATCAGGCGCAACGACATGTACGCCTTTATCCCGCAGCCGTTCAGCGACCGGGGCAACGAGAGCGTCGGCTGGGTGATCGGCGACGAAGCGGACATGTGGGGCGGGCCGGGCAACGGTACGTGGACCGGAAACTACCCCGGCCAGGGCCCGATCTGCACGTCAAGCCGGGACGGCTGCGGACTGGACGTGATGAAGAAGGAGTCGGGCACCGTTCCGTCCGGTGACCGTGGGTTGCGCTACGCCAACTACGGCAAGGGCGTGATGTTCTGGCAGTCCGACTCCGACGCCGGCAAGTTCGTCAACGGCTTCAGTTCGGTCGTCTCCAACGACATCTACTGGTACACCGACCCGCACGTCTGCACCGCCCCGGCGGAGGGCCCGACGTACGGCGTGAACAAGGACAACTGCCGGCGGGCGGCCAACTACGGGCTGACCATGCAGCGGATGCGTGAACTCGACGCGATGGACGGCAAGCGGCAGCCGGTGTGGGCCTTCGTCGAGGTGGGTCACCCGTTCACCGAGGACTGGGCGCCGACCATCACCGGTGAGCAGATCACCGGTGCGGTGATGAACTCGGTGATCAACGAGGCGCGGGGCATCCAGTACTTCAACCACAACTTCGGCGGGTCGTGCATCTCCCAGCACGTGCTGCGGGAGCGGTGCGGCGACGCGGTCCGGCCGGCCGTCGCTGAGGTGAACAAGCGCATCACCAGCCTGGCGCCGGTGCTGAACACCCAGTCGTACGAGTGGGAGTTCAACAACGGGCTGGACACGATGCTCAAGGCCCACGATGGCTCGTTCTACGTCTTCGCGATGCTCGGCAAGGACACCCCGACCGGGGGCCACTCGCTGGCGCTGCCGCCCGGCGTGACCGGTGACACCGCCGAGGTGCTGTTCGAGAATCGCTCGGTGCCGATCAGCGGTGGTGCGATCCGGGACACCTTCGCGAAGGAACACACGTACCACATCTACAAGATCACGCCGTAAGGTTCGATCCGACGGGCCGGGTGGACGCTGCAGGGCGTCCACCCGGCCCATTGGTTGGTCCCCCTGACGGCCGAGTCGGCGCTGTCGTGTTGGCGACTCAGGGCGCGGCTCGGTCGTTCGGTGCGGCGTAACAGGACATATGTCCGGGATGGGACGGCGGTCGGAGGCTTGCGGAGGCGCCGCGCCCGGCCGGACACTGAACCCGGCGGAGGGCTCGACGTGCCACGCCGTACCTTCATGCTTCTCGGCTGGCCATACGATGGAAGACGAGCGCCCCGACCTCGCCACCCAATGGAAGGACAGCAGTGGACTTTTGGGATCTCACCAAACTGCTGTTCCGGCGCTGGTACGTTGCGACGCCGCTGCTGCTCATCTCGGTAGCGGCTGCCGGATGGACCCGGATGAGCGTCGAACCGGACTATATCGCGACATCCTACGTTCAGCTGATCCCGCCCACCGCGGCCAACACCGCCCCGGACGAGGACGCCCCGGTTACGCCCCGTAACCCCTGGTTGGAGCTGGGGCTGGGATCGCTGAGCCGGGCCGCTGCCCTCACCGTGCAGGACCAGGCCGTGCTCAAGCAACTGGACGGCGCCGGCCTCAGCGAGAACGTCGCGATCACCCTCGACAACCAGCAGCCGATCATGACGATTGAGGTGGTCGGCGAGTCCGAGGACCAGGCCACCGAGACGACCGAGGAGGTCGTCCGCCGGTTGGAGGCGAGCGTGGTCGGGCTGCAGGCCGACTACGGCGCGAGCGAGGAGAGCTTCATCACCGCTCGCCGTCTCGACCGGGGCGACAACATCCAGGAGGCCAACTCCAAGGTCAACCGGGCGATGATCGCGGTCGCCGGGGTCGGCGTCCTGCTCAGCGCGGCGCTCACCATCGGGATCGACGGCCTGCTGCGGCGCCGCCGGCCGCGACCCGCGGCCGGTGTGCCGGTCACCGCTGGCACCGAGTTCACCGCTGGCACCGATGAGACGATCGCCATCCCACCGATGGCCGGGCGGGTCGATCAGACCCGGTCGGTGTCGCGCCCGCAACCGGTCCCGCGCCCGAGGGCGAGCGACCGCGACGGCGCTAGCAAGCCCGGCGGTGTCTACAGCTCCGGCAACGCCTCGCAGGGGCGGCAGGAAGGCCGGCGGGAGAACCGTCCGGAGGAGCGCCAGGGTGCCGGGTCTTCATCAGGCGAGGCACCGGTGGCCGGTAGCGGACTGGCCGGCGGTCAGGTACCGGTCGGCGGGTTGGTCGGCAACGGTTCGTTGACCTTCCGCGCGGTCGACGACCGGGCCGACGGGGCAGGCGAGGAGCGCACCGGATCGAAGCCGGCCACGCCGCAGCCCGGCACACCGTCGCCCGGCACACCGTCGCCCGGCACGCCGCAGTCGGCCTCCCACCAGCCGGCTGCGCCGTCGGCCAACGACGAGACCGCGGTGATCCGCGCGGTCCGCGACGACGCGACGATAATCCTGCCCAAGGCCGGAGCCGGCCGTGAGCAGTGGACGTCGCCGGAGACGTCCAAGAACGGCAGCCAGGCACGATGACCGAGGCCAGGACCCGGTGATGTCATCCGGGGTGCACCCGGCAGACCTCGAACCGGCGTGGATCAGCGAGCGCACCTATGTGACCCGCCGCCGGCTGACCAGGATCGACGCGCCGGTCATGTTGTCGCTCATGGTCTGTCTGCTGACGCTGATCCCGTCGCACCTCATCGTGCCCGGAATGACCGATCTGGGGCGTCCGGCGCTGGTCGTGGCGATTCTGATGTGGTTCTGGTGGATGACCGCCCGGCTCAACTCCCGGTTGGTGCTCACCGGCCCGCAGCCGCTGCGGTGGGCGATCCTGGCCTTCCTGCTGTCGATGCTGCTGTCGTACGCCGTCGGCTTCCTCCGCGGGCTGACCGTGATGGAGGCGAACTCGGCGGACCGCTGGATGCTGACCGCTGCGGCGATCTCCGGGGTGATCCTGTTGACCGCCGACGGCATGCCCAACTGGGACCGTCTCGACGGCGTACTGCGGGTGTTTGTCTACTGCTGTGCCTTTGTCGCCGTGGTCGGGCTGATTCAGGCGTTTTTGTACTTTGATCTGACCCAGTACATGCGGGTGCCCGGTTTGCAGATGAAAGGGTGGGTCGTCGGTCTGGAAATCCGTGGCGGCGGCGTACGGGTGCCCAGCACAACCTTCCACTACATCGAGTTCAGTCTGTTGATGGCGATGGCGCTGCCGTTCGCGATCCACTTTGCGCGCTTCTCGGCCACTTCCCGGCAGCGGCAGATGTTCGCATTCCTGGCATTGCTCATCGCGGCGGCGATCCCGGCGACGATGTCCCGGACCGGATTCGTGGCGTTGGCGATCGTGCTGCTCGTCCTGATGCCCACCTGGGCGTGGCGGATGCGCTACAACATGATGGCGCTGGGTCTGGTCATGTTCGCCGGAATGGCGGTGGTGAAGCCGTCCCTCGTCACCACGATCACCAACATGTTCCTTGGGGCGAGCACCGACCCGAGCATCACCTCGCGGACCGAGCGGTATGAGATGGTCGGGTACTACTTCGCGCAGCGACCGTGGCTCGGCCGGGGGACCGGGACCTGGGTCTCCCCGCAGTACCAGTACCTCGACAACCAGTGGCTCGCCTTCGCGCTCACCAACGGCGTGATCGGGGTCGCGGTCCTCGTCGCGCTGCACGTCACCGCGATCGTCGTCACGCTGCTCGCCCGGCGCAGGTCGACGTCGGAGCGTGACCGGCACCTCTGTTCCATCCTCGTCGCGGTGCAGCTGGTGGCGATCGCGGCAGGCTTCACCTTCGATTCACTGAGCTTCAGCACCTATGCCACGGCGATGTCACTCATGGTGGGTATGTGTGGTGCGGTGTGGCGACTCAGCCACCCGGCGCTCAAGGTGCGCACGTCGACCCCTCGGTGGTTCGGTTCGTAGCGTCGGCACCGGCGCCCGCGCCCGGGGCGGTCAACCGCCGTCGGTCGTCGATCCGTCATCTCAAAGATTGTCTATCGATTAACCGTGTGAATGCAGATCATTACGCATTGCCTGGGGCCAGTTGTCCGAATGGGCGATGGGTGGGCTGTCCGGGTCGCGTCGAGGGTCAGATACATGCCCGGTTGTGAGCTTGACTCACGCTGGTAGCGTCGGCGCTGCGTAGCTGGGGGAGGCACGCGGTATCGCGTCGGGCTGGCTCCTGAAGGGACATTCGGTGAGGGCGGGCGTATTTAGATTTTTTGATCGTGGCAGTCGGCACTTCGTCGCCGTCGCGACCGCCATCGTCATGATGGCGACCCTGATGATCGCGATGCCAGCGGCATCCGCGTCCACTGATCCGTGTGCACCTCCGGTCAACGTGATTGCCTGTGAGAACAGCAAGTCGGGAACGCCGAGTTCGGTGTGGGACATTTCCGGGGTCGGCGATCCCACGATCCAGGGCTTCGCGACCTCGATAAGCGTGAACGTAGGGGAACAAATCGGCTTCAAGGTGCGCACCGAGGCGTCCGCGTACACGATCAAGGTCTACCGGCTCGGCTGGTACGGCGGCGACGGCGCACGGGAGTGGGCCACGCTGACCCCGAGCCTGCCGTTGGCGGCCAACACCGACGCGGACTGCGTGCGCGCCACCGACACCCAGATTTTCGACTGCGGCACCTGGCAGGTCGGCGCTACCTGGGACGTGCCGGCCGACGCCGTCTCCGGGGTCTACATCGCCCGACTCATCCGCTCGGACACCGGCGGTGACAGCCACATCCCGTTCATCGTGCGAGACGACACCAGCACCTCGCAGCTGGTGTTCCAGACCTCCGACACCACCTGGCAGGCGTACAACCGCTACGGCGGAGCGGACTTCTACTGGGGCGAAGGTCCGGCGTACCGCGCCTACAAGCTGAGCTACAACCGGCCGTTCGCCACCCGCGGCGCTCAGCAGGGGCGCGACTTCCTCTTCGCCAACGAGTATCCGATGATCCGCTTCCTGGAGCGCAACGGATACGACGTCAGCTACATCAGCGGGCTCGACGCGGACGTCCGCGGTGAACTGCTGCTCAACCACGAGGTGTACGTCTCCGTCGGGCACGACGAGTACTGGTCCCCGCAGCAGCGGGCCAACGTCGAGGCGGCCCGCGACGCCGGAGTGCACCTGGCGTTCTTCACCGGCAACGAGGTCTACTGGAAAATCCGCTGGGAGGACAGCGTCGACGGCAACGGTACGCCGTACCGCACCCTGGTCTGCTACAAGGAGACCTGGAACAACGCGCGGATCGACCCGTCGGACGAGTGGACCGGCGTGTGGCGTGACCCACGCTTCCCGACCGGCGAGGTGCGCGAGCCGGAGAACGCGCTGGTCGGCAACCTCTACATGGCCAACAACACCGACCTGGCCATGCAGGTCCCCGCCGAGCAGGGCAGGCTGCGGTTCTGGCGGCACACCGGCGTGGCCGAGCTGGCTCCGGGCCAGACCGCCACCCTGGCGCCGCACACCGTCGGCTACGAGTCCAACGAGGACCTGGACAACGGCTTCCGACCGGCCGGCACCTTCCGGCTCTCCACCACCACCGGCCATACCCCTGAATACCTGGTCGGTTACGGCCCGGAGAACAAGCCGGGGGAGACCACCCACCACATGACCATGTACCGGGCACCGAGCGGTGCGTTGGTCTTCGGGGCCGGCACCATCCAGTGGGCGTGGGGGCTCGACGCCTACCACGACGGTGGCTCGGGTGCGCCCGCCGACGACGCGATCCAGCAGGCCACGGTCAACCTCTTCGCCGACATGGGTGCGGCGCCGACCACCCCGATGAGCGGCATCGTGGTGACCAGCCAGTCCGCCGACGTGCTGGCACCCACCGCGACGATCACCGGACCGACCGACGGCAGCTCCGTGGCCCACGGCGCGCCGGTCACGGTCACCGGTACCGCCTCCGACGCCGGCGGCGGGCTGGTCGCCGGCGTCGAGGTCTCCACCGACGGCGGCGGCACCTGGCACCCGGCCACCACCGGCACACATACCTGGACGTACGAGTTCCTGCCCACCGACATCGCCACCCAGGTGGTGCTGGCGCGGGCAGTAGACGACAGCGGCAACCTCGGTGCCCCGTCCGATCCGGTCGCCCTGTCGGTCTCCGGGCCGTACTCGCTGTTCGGCCAGGCGGTGCCGGACACCCCGGCGTTCGTCGAGACCGACAACGGCAGACCGGACGGCGAGCCCTTGAGCACCCAGCCGGCGGTCGAGGTCGGCGTGCGGTTCACCCCCCAGATCGACGGTCTGATCACCGGCCTGCGCTTCTACAAGGGCGAGGGCAACGGGGGCGAGCATCGCGGCACGCTCTGGACCAACGGCGGTTCGGTGCTGGCCACGGCGGTGTTCACCGACGAGACCGAGACCGGCTGGCAGCAGGTGAGCCTGCCGACCCCGGTCCCGGTCTCCGCCGGCACCAGCTACGTGGTCTCCTACTTCGCGCCGGAAGGGCGGTACGCCAGCGACGGCGGCTACTTCCTGGCCGACCACGTCTCGGGTCCGCTGCTGGCGCCCGCTACCGAAGGCACGGTGGGCAACGGCGTCTACCGGGAGGACGGGCCCGGCTTCCCGAACAACTCGTGGGGTTCGACCAACTACTACGCCGACGTGACCTTCGTGACCGCCGACGACGCGCCGCCCACGGTGTCGTCGACGGTGCCGATCGCGGACGCGGCGAACGTGCCGGCGGACGTGACCCCGTCGATCGTGTTCAGCAAGCCGGTCGACGAGACCACCATCGACTTCACACTGGTCGGCCCGGCCGACGAGCCGGTGCCGGGCGCCGTCAGTTACGACGGTGCAGCCCGGCGGGCTACCTTCACCCCGGCGGTGCCGCTGACCGAGCAGACCGCCTACACCGCGACGGTGACCGCGCGCGACGAGGCCGACGTGCCGATGAACGCGCCGTACTCGTGGTCGTTCACCTCGACCTTCTCCGATCAGGTGGTGACCCTGTTCGAGACCGGGGCCACCCCGCAGACCACCGCGTCCGGCGAGAGCCTGCCGGTGGAGGTGGGGACCAAGTTCACCCCGTCGGTGGACGGTCAGGTGGTCGGGATGCGGTTTTACCGGGGGCCGGGGAACGTGGGTAGTCAGGTCGGCCGGTTGTGGCCGGTCGGTGGTGGTGCGCCGCTGGCGGAGGTGACGTTCCCGGAGGGCAGCGGTACGGGTTGGCAGTCGGCGGCATTCGCTGCGCCGGTGGCGGTGTCGGCGGGTACGACGTACGTGTTGTCATATTATGCGCCGAACGGCAACTATGCGTTCGATGTCGGGTTCTTCGGGTCGGAGTACGTGCGGGGTCCGTTGCGTGCGCCGGCCGGGGACAACGGTGTCTACCAGTACGGCTCCGGGGGCGGATTCCCGACCGACACGTACGGTTCGGCGAACTACTGGATCGATCCGTACTTCCTGCCGACCGGTGACGGCCCGTTCCCGACACCTTCCCCGTCGCCGACCGGCCGGCCGGACGAGACCGGACCGGCGGTCACCGCGACCGTGCCGACGCCCGGGGCCACCGGTGTGGCGGCCGAGGCGGTGGCCTCCGCCCTCTTCAACACCGACATCGACGAGTCGTCGCTGGAGTTCCAGCTGGTCGACGCGGCGGCCGAGCCGGTCGCCGGCGCGGTCGCCTACGACGGCGCGACCCGACTCGCCACGTTCACCCCGGACACCCCGCTGCGGTCGCTGCACACCTACACCGCATCGGTACGGGCCAGCAGCGACGGGACGACGATGGCACAGCCGTACACCTGGTCGTTCACCACGACCTACGGCGACGACGTGGTGACCCTGTTCGAGCCGGACGCGGTTCCGCAGCAGTCCTCGGTCGGCGAGAGCGACCCGGTGGAGGTGGGGTTCAAGTTCACCCCGTCGGCGGACGGTGAGGTGATCGGGATGCGGTTCTACCGTGGCCCCGGGAACACCGGCAGTCAGGTAGGCCGGTTGTGGCCGGTCGGTGGTGGTGCGCCGCTGGCGGAGGTGACGTTCCCGGAGGGCGGCGTCACGGGTTGGCAGTCGGCGGCGTTCGCTGCGCCGGTGGCGGTGTCGGCGGGTACGACGTACGTGTTGTCATATTATGCGCCGAACGGCAACTATGCGTTCGATGGCGGTTTCTTCGGCTCCGGCTACAGCCGTGGCCAGTTGAGCGCCCCGGCGGGGGACAACGGGGTTTACCGGTACGGTTCCGGCGGCGGGTTCCCCACCGGGACGTACAACTCGGCGAACTACTGGGTCGACCCGCTCTACGTCCCCGGTACCGGCGACGCCGACCCAGACCCGACGCCGACCACCAGCCCGTCGCCGACTCCCGGCCCGTCGCCGTCGCCGTCGACCGAGCCGAGTCCGACCGGGTCACCGACCCCGACCGGGTCGCCGTCGCCGAGCCCCGAGCCGACCCCGAGCCCCACCGAACCGTCGGCGCCGCCGGTCAGCATCTTCGGCCCGCAGGACGTGCCCGCCGCAGTGAACTGGGCCGACCAGGACGCGGTCGAGGTGGGGGTGCGGTTCCGCGCCGACGTCGCCGGCCAGGTCACCGGCGTCCGGTTCTACAAGGGGCCGGCCAACACCGGCACGCACCGTGGCTCGCTCTGGACGGCGGACGGTGTCCGGCTGGCCACGGCCGTGTTCACCGACGAAACGGAGTCCGGCTGGCAGACGGTCACCTTCGACCAGCCGGTGCCCATTCTCGCGAACACCACCTATGTGGCCTCATACCACACATCGGTCGGCCAGTACGCGGTGACGGCCAACCAGTTCGCCGAGACCGAACTGGACCGGGCGCCGCTGCACGTGCTGGTCGGCGGAGGCGTCTACCACTACGACCCGTACGGCTGGGTGTTCCCCGGCCACTCGGTCAACCACAACTACTGGGTAGATGTCGTGTTCACGCCTAACTCTTGAGGGCAGTCGCGGCGAAGCCGTTGAATCATCGGCAGGGCGGCTTCGCCGCGACTGAAAGGGACACTAGGTGCGTATCCTCACTTGCCTGCACACGATGGAGATCGGCGGGAGCCAGATCAACGCCATCGAGATCGCGGCGACAGTGGCCGGGCTCGGGCACGAGGTGATCATCTACGGTCCGGACGGCGAGCTGCGGAGCATGGTCGACGAGTGGGGCCTGGAGTTCGTCCAGGCACCGCCGAAGGGCGAGGCGCCGTCACCGCGCAACGTCGCCGCCATCGCCGACGTCGTCCGGCACCGCCGCATCGACCTGGTGCACGCCTACGAGTGGGCACCCAGCCTGGAGGCAGCCTACGGCGCGTACCTGCGCCAGGGGGTGCCGCTCGTGGTCACCGTGCTCTCCATGGAGGTCCCGGCCTGGGTGCCCCGGCACCTGCCGCTGATCGTCGGCACCGAGCAGATCGCCGCCCAGGAACGCCCACACCGGGCCGAGGTGCACGTCATCGAACCGCCCATCGACACCGACGCCAACGCTCCGGTCACCGATCCCGGGCCGGCCCGGCATGCCCTCGGCATCGCCGCCGACGAGATCGCTGTGGTGTCGGTGTCCCGGTTGGCGGCGGCACTCAAACTCGAAGGACTGCTCGCCGCGACCCGGGCGATGGTCGGCATCGACCCGGCGCTGCGGATGCGGCTGCTGATCGTCGGCGACGGCGAGGCCCGCGCCGAGATCCAGCAGGCGGCCGACAAGGCCAACGCCGAGCGGGGCGCAGAGGTGGTCACCCTCACCGGCGCGATGCTCGACCCGCACGACGCGTACGCCGCCGCCGACATCGTCATCGGCATGGGGTCGTCGGCGTTGCGGGCAATGGCCTTCGCCAAGCCGGTCGTCGTGCAGGGCGAGCAGGGGTTCTGGCTACCGCTCACCCCGCAGACCCTGCCGGTCTTTCTCGACCAGGGGTTCTACGGTCTCGGCGACGGCACCGACGGCACCGGCCGGGTCGCCGCCGCGCTCACCGAACTCGGCACCGCCGACCCGCGGCAGCGGGCCGAGCTGGGCGAGTTCGGCCGCCGTACCGTCGTCGAGCGGTTCAGTCTGCAGGCCGCCGGCCGGCGGCAGACGGACATCTACGCCCGCGCCGTGGAGCAACGGCTGAACCTGCCGCGCCGGGCCGGAGCCATGGCCCATCCGACCGCCCATCTGCTCAACTTCAAGGCGAGTCTGGCCCGACAGCGGTTCGCCGCCGGGCGGACCGCGGCCGGGAGCGGTAGTGACAGCTGACGCAGCCGCACCGGCCCCGCTCGGTGCCCGGGTCAAGCGCGCCCTCGCGTGGAGCACCCTGAACAGCATCGCCCTGCGGATCGGCAGCCTCGGCGTCGGCGTCCTGCTGGCCCGGCTGCTCGCTCCGGAGGAGTTCGGTGTCTTCGCGGTCGCGCTGACCGTGCAGACCATCGTGATGTCCCTGGCCGACCTCGGGATGAGCGCGGACATCATCCGGCACGGGGTGCAGGGCCGCGCCGGCACCGTCACCACCATCTCGTTGCTGACCAGCCTGGGCCTGGCCGGTGCGATGTCGCTGGCCGCCGGGCCGGTGTCGGCGGCGATGGACAGCCCGCAGGCCACCCCGGTGGTGCAGGTGATGTCGCTGACCCTGGTGCTCAGCGGCCTGTCGGTGGTGCCGTACGCGGTCATGCAGCGGGAGTTCCGGCAACGGGCCCAGCTTGGCCTCGACGGCGCCAGCCTGGTGGTGAGCACCACGGTCACGGTCGCCCTGGTGCTGCTCGGGTTCGGGGCGATGTCGCTGGCGATCTCCCGGGTGGTCGCCCAGTCGATGGTCACCGTACTGCAGTTCGTGCTGACCCGGTCCCGGCCGACGTTCGGGTTCGACTCGGCGGTGGCCCACAGCCTGATCCGGTTCGGCGTGCCGTTGGCCGGCGCCAACGTACTGTCCTGGGTGGTGATGAACGTCGGTCACCTGACCGTCGGCGCCACCGCCGGAACGGTGATGCTCGGCCTCTACACCCTGGCGTTCAACATCTCCACGTGGCCGATGAGCGCCCTCGGGGTGGCGATCCGGGCGGTGGCGCTGCCGGCCTTCGCCACCGTGACCGACCCCCGGCGTAAGGCCGCCGGATTCGTCTCGGCCGCCGCGTTGACCTGGACCGTCGCGCTGCTCGTCGGCGTACTGCTGTCCGGGTTGGCCAGTGTCGTGGTGCCGTTGCTGTACGGCCAACGCTGGTCGATGGCGGCCGACGCGTTGGCCGGTCTGGCCTTCTTCGGGGCGTTCCGGGTGCTGTTCGACCTGGTGGCGACCTTCCTGATCGCGGTCGGCGCGAGCCGGGCGTTGTTCGTCGCCCAGGTGGTCTGGCTGGCCGCGCTCTTCCCCGCGGTGATCTTCGGGGTGCGCTGGTACGGCCTGGTCGGCGCCGGGTTCGGGCATGCGCTGGTCTGCGCGCTGATCATCCTGCCGATGTACGCGTTCGCGCTGCGTCGGCACGGGGTCCGGCTGCGGGCGTTGGCCGGCGCGCTGGTGCTGCCGCTGGCCGTGGCGGTGCCTGCGGTGGCGCTCGGCCTGCTGGTGGTGCGTACCGTGCCGGGCGCGCTGTGGCAGTTGCTGGCCGGCGGTGCCGTGATGACCGTGGCGTTCGCCGGGCCGTTGCTGCCCTGGCTGCGGCGCCGGCTGCGGGACCTCAAGGCGGCCGGCCAGGTCGCCGACCAGGTGGCCGACCAGCCGGGCGGCGGCGAGCCAGACGACCGTGGATCGAGTGACGGCGGCCCGGCAACGGATCCGCCCCCGCCGGTGCCGCCTGCCCCGACGACGCCGCTCGCCACGGCGGTCCGACCCTGAGAGAGGTGTACGTGTCTCTGCCAGCCCGCCGCGCGCTGCTGCCCCGCACCCGGGTGCCGGCACCGGTCCCGGCCGGTGATCCGGCCCGTACGCCACGGGTGTCGGTGATCATCCCGAGCTACAACTACGGGCGGTTCCTGCCGTCGAGCATCGGCAGCGCGCTCTCCCAGCAGGGCGTCGAGGTCGAGGTGGTCGTCGTGGATGACTGCTCCACCGACGACACCCGGCAGGTGCTGGCCACCCTCCGGGCCGACGAACCTCGGCTGGTCGTGGTGCACAACGAGACCAACCACGGGCCCTGCGTGGCGTTCAACGACGGGTTGGCGGTGGCGACGGGGGAGTTCGTCGTCCGGCTCGACGCGGACGACCTGCTGACCCCGGGGGCGCTGACCCGCGCGACGCGGCTGTTCGACGAGTTCCCCGAGGTCGGTCTGGTGTACGGCCATCCGGTGCACTTCCACGGGGCGGTGCCGACCGAGTTCCGGTCCGAGGTCACCGGTTGGACGATCTGGTCCGGCGAGGACTGGATCGCACAGCGGTGCCGGTTGGGCGTCAACTGCATCACCACTCCCGAGGCGGTGGTCCGGGCCAGCGTCTACGCCGAGGTCGGCCCGTGGGACAGCCGGATGCGCTACGCCTGCGACATGGAGGCCTGGATGCGGGTGGCGGCGGTTTCCGACGTCGGCCACGTCGACGGTGCCGACCAGGCCTGGCACCGGGAACACGCGGCCAGCGTCAGCGTCACCGCCGCGTCCGGCCGGCGGACCGACCTGATCGAGCGGCGGACCGCCTTCGACGTGCTGTTCGACGGTCCCGGTGGCGGCTTGCCCCGGGCCCGGGAGCTGCACGACCTGGCCCGTCGGGCGTTGGCCACCGAGGCTCTCGAATCGGCATGCCACGCCTACGACCGGCGGCTGACCGACCGCGAGCCGGTCGAGTGGTACGTGGAGTTCGCCCGGGAGACGTATCCGGCTGCGGAGCAGTTGCCGCACTGGGCCGGGCTGCAGCGGCGCCGGGCGGTCGGTCCACGGTTCGCCCCGCTGGTGCCGGGCTTCGCCGCCAGCGTGGTGCAGCGTCGACTGCGCAACGACGCCCGTTACCGCACCTGGACCCGGCACGGCATCTGACGACCGAGCGGGCCGGTGCGGCCCCGGTGCCGGGCGGGGGACCGGCAGGGCGGGCCGTGCGGGGGACCGGCAGGGCGGGCCGTGCGGGGGACCGGCAGGGCGGGGGCCGTGCGGGGCGGTCAGCCGGGGGTCAGCAGCGGGCGGTAGAAGGCGGTCAGGTCGTCGCGCAGGCCGGCGACGGTGTAACGGTCGCGAATCGCCGCCGAGGCGGCCGCCGCCCGCTTGGCCAGGGTCTCCGGTTCACTGGCCCAGGCGGCGCAGGCGTGTTCGACGGCGCGGGCGAAGGCCAACAGGTCTCCGTCGGGCACCGGCGCGCAGTGGGCCGGGTCGAAGAACTCGCGGCCGGCCAGGCCGGGGTAGCCGACCACGTACGCGCCGCAGGACATCGCCTCGGCCGGCGGCATACCGAACCCCTCCCGGTCGCTGAAGCTCAGAAAGATGGCGCAGTCGCGCATGATCTCCGCGGTCTGTTGCTCGGTGCGTCCGGCTATCCGGGTGACCTCCCAACCGTCCAGCACCCGGCGGGACCGCAGGATGTGCAGCAACTGGTCGCGTTCGCCGGCCCGCCGGTGCCCGACGTACGCGATGTGCCGTCGCCGGGGCCAGCTGCCGAGAGCGAACACGTCGGGGTCGACCACGTTGCGGGTCAGCCGCACCGGGATGTCGGGGAAGGCGTGGCTGAGCAGTTCGACGTTGTCGTGCGAGACGGCCAGCAGCGCGGTCATCCCGGGCAGGCCGGCGTAGGGCGCACCGGGGCTGGTATCCGGGTACGGGATGTGGTCGAAGGTGTCGTACGCCCGTTGGTTGAACACCACGAGGCGTGGCCCGCGCGGGATCGTGGTCAGACCGGGTCCGTACCACTCGGGGACGACGAGGATGTCGGTCGGGCCGAGGGTGGCGTTCGTGGCCGCGACGACGGGTGTCTGGTTGGCGAACCAGGTGCAGCGGAACGCCGGGTCCTTGTGCATGACGTACGCCCGGATGCCCATGTCGTTGAGCAGGTCGACATGGCGATAGATGACCCGTACCCCGCCGCTGGGCCGCGGGTTGTCCGGCGCGAGGTAGTAGACGGTCGGTGTGCCGGTCCGTACGTCGGTGGTCCGGAAGGTCGGGACCTGCCGCCGGTTGAGCTCTGCCGCCGTAAGGCGGGACCGGACCAGGCCCTTGGCCTGGTCCGCGAGACGGTTGATCACGTGAGAACTCCGCAGCGGGGGTCGGGTACCGGCGTGATCGTACCCGGCCGCCACCACCGCTTCGACTACTGTCGGTTGCCGGACAGGTGGCCACCGAACACGGACTGTAGTGGACAAAGCGGGCGGTTGCCGACGCCGGCTGTTGTTAGCATCGGATGTTCCGCTCAGGGTGGTTGTCCGACTACTGCTGGTCGGCGCCGCCCTCGGTGCTGGCAGGTACCGTTCGAAAGGTCGTCCATGGTCGTCGCTACCGGACCCCGCCCGCGCCGGCGCTGGATCCTGATCGCCAGCATCGTCGTCGGCGCGCTCGTCGTCGCCGGTACAGCGTGGGCGATCGGTGGCACCGTCCGCGGTCCGGTCGCCGCCGGGATCGCCCCCGGTACGGTCGCCACCGCGGGTGGCGCCGGTGCGACGCTGCACCCGGTCGACGGCGGCCCGGACTTCTACGACCGCTTCTCCCCGTCACTGCCCACCGGTCCCGAGTTCTTTCCGATCGGCGTCTGGCTGGAGAGCGTCACCGACCCCGCCGACACCGCCAAGGACGCCGAGATCGGCCTCAATACCTACGTCGAGCTGACCGGCACCACAAACCTCGACCTGGTCCGGGCCGCCGGGATGCACACGATCACCAGCCCGATCGGCGAACACGGTGACGAGACCGGCGGCTGGCTGATCTCGGACGAGGCCGACATGTGGGCCGGGCCCGGCGACGACCCCTGGACCGGCAACTTCCCGGGGCAGGGCGACATCTGCCAACCGGCCGACGGCGAGTGCGGCTACACCGTGCAGCGTGACATCCTCGACCGGCTGCCGGAGGACCAGCGGCTGCGGATGGTCAACTACGGCAAGGGCGTAGCGTTCTGGCAGAGCGACGCCGATGCCGCCCGCTTCGTCAACGAGTTCGCCGACATCGTGTCGGTCGACACCTACTGGTTCACCGACCGTGGCATCTGCGGGCACAGCGAAGGCGGCCGGTTCTTCGACCCCGATCAGCTCACCACCGTCGACGGAGCCGAGCGGCTGCCCGCCGAGCTGTGCCACCGGGCCGCGAACTACGGCCGTACCGTCGACCGGGTCCGGTCCCTGGTCTCGCCGCCCGGCAGCCGACCGGTCTGGAGCTTCGTCGAGGTCGGGCGTCCGTTCAACGAGGAGCACTATCCGACGATCGCCCCGGAGCAGGTCGTCGCGGCGGTCTGGAGCAGCATCATCCACGGCGCCCGGGGCATCGTCTACTTCAACCACAGCTTCAGCGGCCCCTGCCAGAGCCAGCACGCCCTGCGGGAACCCTGCTACGCGCCGGTGCGGTCGGCCGTGGCTGCGGTCAACGACCGGATCACCCGGCTCGCGCCGGTGCTCAACGCCCCGTACGCCGACGGGGTGGCCAGCGTCTCCACCGGAGTCGACCTGGCCACCAAGTGGTACGACGGCCACTTCTACCTGCTTGCCAGCTCGGCCGGCGGCAGCGTCGCCGAGGCGACGTTCCAACTGCCGTGCGTCGGTGACGCCCGGATCACCGTGCTCGACGAGGACCGCACCCTGCTCGCCGACGACGGCCAGTTCACCGACTCGTTCATCGACGGCAACGCCGTGCATGTCTACCGGGTCGACGGCGGCTCGAGCTGCGGCGCGTACTGACCGGCCGCTCAGCCGGTGAGCGCGGTGATCGCCGCGCGGCGCAGCTCCAGCGGCGTCCGCGACTTCGCCGAGATCATCACGGCCACGTCGTCCGGGCCGATCCCGGCGACGAAACGGGCCACCGACGACTCGTCGAGCGGCACCTCTTCCCAGTACGCGTGGCACCGGCTGTCGGTGGTGGCGAATCCGGTCGCGGCCTGACCGCCGAGCACCTCGTCGACGTAGACCCCGTACAGCGTCCACTCGGAGAAGTGCAGCTGTGCCCCGACGACATCGGCCCACCGTCGCCCGGTGACCGACTCGATCCGCTGCAGCAACCCCCGGACGATCACCGGATCCCAGGCCAGCAGGGACGAGACGTAGTCCGGGTACGGTGGCGACTGCGCCGGCAACCCCAGCAACGCGCGGGCCACCTCGTGCCATCGGACATGTCGGGGCAGCCGCTGGTCGACCTCGTCCGGTTGGCGGTAGAACCGTACGACGTCGTCGCGGCGGAAGGTCGCTGCGGAGAACGGCCGGACGAACTCGATGTCCGAGTCGACCAGCACCACGACGTCCGCCGGGATCCGGGCCGCCGCCGACAACTTGATCACCTGCTGCAGGATCCAGCCGCGTAGCGGCGGGAACGGCCGGCGCAGGTTCACCGAGTATTTCGTCCCCGGCAGCGACCGGACCGACGACGGCAGGAACTCGGCCTCGTCGTGCAGCACCGTGCGGTCGCCCCGCAGCGCCCCGAAGCGGGGCAGGTCCGCCCGGGGCACGATGATGTGATGCCGCACCGAGGCGGGGGAGTGGGCCAGCACCGAGCGGTGCAACGCGGCGCACAACTCGAAATCCGGGCCGAAGCTCGGGGTGACCACGGCAAGCTCCGTCAAGATGATCTCCTTCGTCGGGTCACCGGACCACCGCCGGTGACCAGGCATCGTGCACCAGTACCTGCGGTGCGCCCGAACCGTCCGCCGGGACCTGCCACACGTCACTGGTCGCTGCACCGCCGTCCGCGTCGCGGGGCAGCCCGTAGACGACGTTCCCGTCGTCGAGCCACTCGACCTGGTCGTCGACGCTGCGGGTCTCGGCCAGCATGGTCTCGGCGCCGGTGGCCAGGTCGTATACGGCCAACCGCCACTGGCCCGGCGGCAGGTCGCCGCGCTTCTTGAACACCACCCGGGTCCGGTCCGGCGACAACGACGGGCACTCGGCGTCCTCCCGCAGCGCGTCGACCCGGCGCTCGCCGATGCTCCCCTCGACCAGCCAGGTCCGGCCGCCCGACGCGGCGGTGGCGTAGAACCGGTCGTCGTCGGCGAAGGTGACCCCCCACAGGTTCTTGTCGACCGCGGTGACCGGCTCGCCGTCGACGTAGAGCGGGAACTGTTCGATGTCGCCGACCACCTCGCCGTCGGTGCGGCTGATCACCGTACGGGTGGAGAACTCGCCCGGGTTGGCGTAGGAGTCGCCGGCCACAAAGGATGTGGTCGCGGCCAACGTACCGTCGCGCGACAGCCGGGCCCGGGACGGGATCCCGGTCAACGGCAGGTCCAGCCTCGGCTCGAACCCCGCGTCCAGCAGCCGCGCCCGGTACACGGTGAGCAGCCCACGCTCGGCGGAAAGGCAGAGAGTCTGCGAGTCGGTGGCGTACACCCGCTCGCAGCTCGCCCCGGTCAGCGCCCGTGGACCGTCCGGGTCGCTCAGCGGTGTCATCGCGACCTCGCCGTAGCCGGTGCCCAGCGCGGTGGAGCGGAACACCAGGTGCGCCTCGGCGCGTACCGCAGCCACGTCGGCCCGCACCGGCACCGGGCTGGCGTCGGCCTGCACCCGGGCCTGCGACTGCCGGACCTGCCACACGTACCCGCCGGCGCCGAACGTCACCAGCAGCACGATCGCGACGAGGACCGTCAGCCGGACCCGCAGCCCCATCAGGACCTCCCACCCGCCGGTACGACGGCGTCGCCGGCTGCCGGAGCGCGGTCCACGCCACGCAGCAGCCACCAGGCCACCGGGATGCCGCCGGCCAGGAGCGCCGCGAAGACCAGCGCCGCACCGGCCGGACCGGTCACCGACCACAGCAGACCGAACGCGATCGACGAGACGAACCGGGTCAGCACCACCACCGTCTGCGCGGCGGCGATCCCACTGCCCCGGGCCGGGGCCGGCACCAACCGGGCGATCAGCGCCGGCAGTACCCCGTCGGTGGCGGCGTAGAAGACGCCGAGCAGCAGCAGCACCGCGACGGTCAACCCGACGCCGCCGGCCGGCGCGGCGGCCAGCAGGTAGCAGACGAGCAGCGCGCCGTGCCCGGCGACCATCACCTTCGCCCGGCCGACCCGGTCGGCCAGCCGGCCCATCGGCACCGCCAACAGCAGGTACGCCACGTTGGTGCCGACGAACAGCAGCGGGAAGTACAACGCGGCGAAGTCGTCGCGGTCCTGCAACGTCAGGTAGAGGAACCCGTCGCCGACGGTCGACAGGCCGAGCAGGCCGGCGGCGAGCAGCGGCCGGCGCAGCCGGGCCCCGGTCACCTCGGCCACCATCCGCCGTACGCCGAAGCGCACCGCGCCCACCGTGGTCGACAGGTTCGGCACGAACAGCACCAGCACCGCCACGCCGACCACCGCGAACGCGAACGACACCAGGAACACCGAGTCGTAGCTGCCCGGGACTGCGGCGAGCAGGGCGAACGCCACCAGCGGCCCGAGCGCGGCGCCGAAGGTGTCCAACGCCCGGTGCACGCCGAACGCCCGGCCCAGCATCGCCGGGTCTGACGAGGCGGCGATCAGCGCGTCCCGGGGCGCGGTGCGCAGCCCCTTGCCGAGCCGGTCGGTGGTGATCACCGCGGTGATCGCGGCGAACCCCTGCGCCGGCAACATGGCGATCCGGCTCAGCGCCGACGCCCCGTAGCCGACCACCGCCACCCACTTCGGGTGCCCACCACGGTCCCCGGCGTACCCGCCGGCGATCCGGACCAGCGCGCTGACCCCCTGGTAGACGCCGTCCACGAAGCCGTAGGCCACCGGGCTGAGCCCGACCACCGCGGTCAGGTACAGCGGCAGCACCGAGGCGACCATCTCCGAGGAGACGTCGGTGAGCAGGCTGACCGCGCCGAGCAGCAGCACGGTGCCGGACACCCGCCGGCCGACGGCCCGGCCCGGGGCGCCCGGGTCCGCGTCGGGCCGGTCGCGCAGGGTGACATACACGGTGGACTTTCCGGTCAGCCCGCCAGCGCGGCGGCCAGCACCTCGACGACCCGGTCCTGCTGCCCGGTGGTCAGCTGCGGGTAGATCGGCAGCGACAGCAGCTCCGGCGCGGTCGACTCGGCCTGCGGGAACGACCCGGCCGGGTAGCCGAGGTCGGCGAAGGCCGGGGTCAGGTGCACCGGCACCGGGTAGTGGATGCCGGCGCCGATCCCGGCCGCGTTCAACGCGGCCAGCACGGCGTCCCGCCGGGCCGCTCCGCCGGGCACCCGGACACAGTAGATGTGCCAGACGTGCACGTTGCCGTCCAACGTCACCGGCCGGACCACGTCCAGGCCGGCCAGCAGCTCGTGGTAGCGGGCCGCAATGGCGCGCCGTCGGTCGTTCCAGCCGGCCAGCCGGGCCAGCTTGGCCCGCAGCACCACCGCCTGCAGCCCGTCGAGGCGGCTGTTGAAGCCGACCACCTCGTGCACGTACTTGCGGACGCTGCCGTGCGCCGACATCCGCCGGACGTCGGCGGCGAGCTGGGCGTCGGCGGTGACCACCGCGCCGGCGTCGCCGTACGCGCCGAGGTTCTTGCCGGGGTAGAAGCTGGTGGCGGCGATCCCGTCGGCGCCGGCACCCCGGCCGTGCCGGGTGGCCCCCTGGCACTGCGCGGCGTCCTCGACGATCGCGATCTCCTGCCCGGTAGCGGACAAGCTGGCGAGCCCGGCGCGCAGCCGGTCCACCTCGGCGAGCTGACCGTACAGGTGCACCGGGGCGATCGCCCGGGTGGCCGGGGTGACCGCGGCCAGTGCCGCGTCCACGTCGATCAGGTACGTCGCCGGGTCGCAGTCGACCAGCACCACCCGGGCGCCGGCCCGGGCGACCGCCTCGGCGGTGGCGATGAACGTGTTGGCCGGCAGGATCACCTCGCTGCCCGGGCCGACCCCGACCGCCCGCAGGGCCAGTTCCAGGGCGTCGGTGCCGTTGGCCACCCCGACACAGTGCGGCACGCCGCTGAACGCGGCGTACTCGGCCTCGAAGGCGGCCACCTCGGTGCCGCCGATGAACGCGGTGCCGGCGAGGACCCGCTTGAAACCGGCGTCGACCTCCTCGGCCACCTCGGTGTGGGCGGCGGCCAGGTCGACGAGGGGGATGCTGCTCACGCGTGACTCCTCAACTGCGACTCGTTCGTTCGATCGGCGGGGTGACCGGCCGGGGCGTCAACCGGGGCGTCGGCTGGGGCGTCAACCGGGGCGTCGGCTGGGGCGTCAACCGGGGCGTTGGCGCGGCGCAGGAAGCGGGCCGGCGCGCCGACCCACACCTCGCCGGCAGGTACGTCACGTAGCACCACCGAGCCCATGCCCAGCTGCGACCAGGCACCGACGGTGATCCCGTCGCGCAGCAGCGTGCCGGCACCGACGTAGACGCCGTCGCCGAGCCGCACCCCGCCGCCGAGGCGCACCCCGGAGGCGATCGTGGCGTACGGCCCGATCACGTTGTCGTGGGTCAGCACCACCTGCGGCATCACCGCGACGTGCGCACCGACGGCCACCTCGGCGGTCAGGTCCACGCCGGCCAGCAGCACGCTGCCCGGCCCGACGGTGCAGCCGACGCCGATCCGGGCGGCCGGGTGCACGATGGTGGCGTACCGCTGCGGGGGCAGCCCGAACCGCTCGACCAGCCGCCGCCGGGACCGGTAGTTACGCGGGTTGCCGACGCAGACCAGCACGGCCGCGTCGGTCAGCTCGGCGACCAGGTCGGTGCCGCCGATCACCGGTACGCCGACCCGCCGGGTGCCGTGCAACGCCGGATCGTCGTCGAGGTAACCGAGCAGCCGCCAGGTCGGTGCCGCCGCGTTGACCGCCGCGACAGCGGCCGCGGTCTCCCGGGCGAAACCGCCGGCCCCGACGATCAGCAGGTCCCTCATCGGCCGGCCAGTTTGCGCAGCACCGCGACGATGTGGTCCTGGTCGGCCTCGGTGAGCGCGTGGTGCAGCGGCAGGATCAGCGAATCCCGGGTCAGCCGCTCGGTCACCGGCAGCGGGGCCGGGGTGACGTGGGCGTACGCCGGCTCCAGATGAGCGGCCATGATGCCGCGCCGGGCCGACACCCCGGCGTCGGACAGCCCGGTGAGCACGTCGTCACGGCCGACCCCGAACTCCGGGTCGATCCGCACCCAGAACGACTGGAAGTTGGTCTCGCCGTACACCGGGTCGACCACCGGCACCAGCCCGTCGATGCCGGCGAGCAGCCGGTGGTAGCGGGCGGCGAGCGCCCGCCGGCCGGCGACCAGACCGGGCAGCCGGCCGACCTGGACCAGGCCGACCGCCGCCTGGATGTCGGTCATCCGGTAGTTGAACGCCGGCTCCAGGTACGCCTCCAGCACCGGCTGGGCGCTGGCGTGCCGGTCGGCGGCGGAGACGTTCATGCCGTGCTCGCGCAGCCGGCGCAGCCGGGCCGCACCGTCGGCGTCGGCCAGGGTCAGCATGCCGCCCTCGCCGGTGGTGATCACCTTACGCGGGTGGAACGACCAGGCGGAGATCGTCGCCCCGGCGCCCACCGGCTGGCCGTACGCGCGGGAACCGGCCGCGCAGGCACCGTCCTCGATCAGCGGCAGGCCCCAGCCGGCGGCGGCCGTACGCAGCGCGGCCGTGTCGAACGGCATACCGCCCTGGTGGACCGCGATCACCGCCCGGGTACGCGGGGTGCGTACCGCCTCGATCGTCTCGACGGTCAGGTTGCCGGTGGCCAGGTCGACGTCGGCGAAGACCGGCTCGGCACCGGCGTGCCGGACCGCGTTCGCGGTGGCGATGAACGACAGCGACGGCACGACGACCTCGTCGCCGGGGCCGACGCCGTGCAGCACCAGCGCCAGGTGCAGCGCGGTGGTGCAGGAGCTGACCGCCACCCCGTGGTCGGCGCCGACGACGGCGGCGAACTCGCGTTCGAACTGCGCCACCCGGGGGCCCTGGGCCACCCAGCCGGAGCGGATCGCCGCGGCGGCGGCCTGCTCCTCCTCTTCGCCGAGCATCGGCAGCATCACCTGGATGCGGCGCGGACTGGTTTCGCTCATGCCGGCTGGCTCCAGTTCCTGGTCTGCATCCGCTCCAGCGCACCGGGCTGCTCGCGCAGCAACCGCTGGAAGTACTCGAGGGTGTGGCCGATGCCGTCGGCCAACGACACCCGGGGGGCGAAGTCGACCGTCTTGCGCAGTCTGGAGGTGTCCACCCAGAGCCGGGGGACGTCGGCCGGGCGCGGCGGCTCGAACACCGGTTGCAGGTCGGTTCGGCCGACCGCCTCAAGCACTGTGCGGGCCAGCAGGCCGATGGCCAGCTCCTCGCCGTACCCGAGGTTGACCACCTCGCCGACCAGCTCGGTCGACTCGGCGACCCGGGCCAGCGTCTCGACGCAGTCCTTCACATACAGGAAGTCGCGGGTGACGCTGCCGTCGCCGAAGACCACCGGCGGCTGCCCGGCCAGTGCCCGCAGGATGAACCGGGGGATCACCTCGCCGGAGTCACCTTCGAAGTGCGACCGCGGCCCGTAGTTGTTGAACGGCCGGACGCAGACCACCGGCAGCCCCCAGCACTCCAGGTACGAGCGGGCGTAGTGCTCACCGGCGAGCTTGCTGCTGCCGTAGACGGTCAGCGGCCAGGGGGTGGTCTGCTCGGTGATCGGGAACTCCAGGGCCCGGCCGTAGATCTCCGAGGTCGACACGTACAGCAGCCGGGACACCTGCGCGGCCCGCGCCGCCTCCAGCACGTTGAGTGTGCCGAGCGCGTTGACCTGGTGGTTCTCCACCGGGCTGTGCAGCGAGTGGCGTACCCCGAGGCAGGCCAGGTGGAACACCACGTCGACCCCGGCCATCGCATCATGGCAGGTCTGCGGGTCGCAGATGTCGCCCTCGATCACCCGGACCGACTCGGCACCGGGGAACGTCAGATTCTCCCGGGTGCCGTTGCGGAAGTTGTCCAGCACCACGACCTGCGCGCCGAGCGAGACGAGATGCTCGGTCAGGTGCGAGCCGATGAAGCCGGCGCCGCCGGTGACCAGGACGGTGGAGTTGGCCAGGTCGACGGCGGGAGCGGCACCGGGAGTGGACCCGGCAGTGGCTGCGACGGTCATGCGGCGGGCTCCTCGTCCAGCGGGATCATCGTGCCGCCGGCGGCGAGGCTGCGGGTGGCGGCTTCCAGGATGGCCAGCACCCGCAGGCCGGAGCGGCCGTCGGTCAACGCCGGGGTGCCGGTACGGATGGCGCGGGCGTATTCGTCGACCATGGTGCGCAGCGCCTCCCGCTCGGTCAGCGCCGGGGCGACCATGTCGCCGGAGCGGTACGACACCAGCATGTCCCGGCGGGCCTCGGTGCCGAGTTCGTCGGAGGTGGCGACGTCGACGCCCCGGTCGAACAGGGCGAGTCGCTGGCCCGGGTTGAGGTCGTCCCAGACCAGGGTCCGCTTCGACCCGCCGATGATCGTCGTACGGATCTTGACCGGGGACAGCCAGTTGACGTGCACGTGGGCGATCGCGCCGCTGCTCAGCCGCAGCGTGAGGTACGCCACGCAGGCCCGGCCGGCGCCGATGCCGTCGGCGCCGTGCGCCGCGACCGCCACCGGCCGTACCCCCGGCGGCAGCACGAAGTCGAGAATGGACAGGTCGTGTGGGGCGAGGTCCCAGACGACGTCGATGTCGCGCTGCACCAGGCCCAGGTTGATCCGTACCGAGTCGAGGTAGTGCAGCTCGCCCAGCTCGCCGGAGTGCAGCATCTCCCGGATCCGCAGCACCGCCGGGGTGTAGCAGTAGGTGTGGTCGCACATCAGCGTCAGGCCGCGCTGCTCGGCCTCGGCGACCAACCGCGACCCGTCGGCGTGGTTGGCGGCGAGCGGCTTCTCGACCAGCACGTGCTTGCCGGCGCGCAGCGCGGCGAGGGCGACCTCGAGGTGGGTGCCGGCCGGCGTGGCGATCGCCACGGCACGCACCGAGTCGTCGGCGAGCACCCGGGCCAGGTCGTCGGTCGCACCGACCGTCGAGTAGTCGCCGAGCACCGTGCGGGCCCGACCGAGATCGAGGTCACAGAGCCAGCGCAGCCGGAACGCCGGGCTGGACATGAAGTTGCGGACCAGGTTGGGGCCCCAGTAGCCGGCGCCGATGACGGCTACGCCGATGGGCTCGTCCGGCATGGCAGGCGGATGAGTCACGGATGTCCATTTCGTCGGGGGGCATGCTGACCCGGGCGGAGCCGGGCCGACCCGGGCCACCGCCGGATGGGCGCGGCCCACCGGTGGGCCCGGCGGAGAGGGTCCGTTCGGGAAGCTACCGAGCGTTGCCACGCCGACGCCAGCACTGTGACGTAAACCCGGCACAACCGCGCGGTCAGGAGGTACCTTCGTTGGCCCGGGTCCACCTGTCGGCCAGTGCCGGCCCGGATGGTCGGTTCCTTCCAGCCGGAGAGTCGGCCGCTTCGCAGCACAGGGTCGGTTTCCCGACATTGGTGGCCACCGGTGACCCCCTACCGTGTGCGCCGCACCTCCGGCAGCTCTGACACACTGCCGGTGACCAGGGAGGATCACGGCTTATGAGTGCAACCGCAGCGCGCCCGGACGCCACCGCCACCGCCGCCACCGCCACCGCCACCGCCACCGTCGCCGGCTCCGCCGACGTGGCCGACACGGCGAGTATCGGTGCCGGCACCCGCGTCTGGCACCTGGCCCAGGTCCGCGAGGACGCGTCGGTCGGCCGCAACTGCATCATCGGCCGGGGGGCGTACGTCGGTCCGGGGGTCCGGCTCGGCGACAACGTGAAACTGCAGAACCACGCCCTCGTCTACGAGCCGGCGCAACTCGACGACGGAGTGTTCATCGGGCCGGCGGCGGTGCTGACCAACGACGAGTACCCCCGGGCGGTCACCCCGGACGGGCGGCTGAAGACCGGCGACGACTGGACCGCGGTCGGTGTCACCATCGGCACCGGCGCGGCGATCGGTGCCCGGGCGGTCTGCGTCGCCCCGGTGCGGATCGGCCGCTGGGCAACGGTCGCCGCCGGTGCCGTGGTCACCCGGGACGTCCCGGACTTCGCCCTGGTCGTCGGGGTGCCGGCGCGTCGGGTCGGCTGGGTCGGCCGGGCCGGCGTACCGCTGGTCGCGGACGGCGACGGCCGGTACGTCTGCCCCCGCACCGGGCAGCGCCACGTCGAGCGCGACGGGCAGCTCACCGAGGAGTGAGCCCGGCCCGGCCCCGGGCTGCTTGTCCTACTCCGTGGGCGCCGGGCCGTCGAACTCTTCCCACGGCAGGTCGAGCCGGCGCAGCAGGCCCAGCGCGGACCGGTGGCGGGCGCCGACGAACACGTGGTGATCGCCGTCGGAGTCAGCGGCCGCGACGGCCACTACCAGGCCGGGCCCGGCATGGAGGCTGTCCGGTCCGCCGCGCCAACCGGCCGGAGCGAGTGGCACCGGCAGCAGCGTCGAGGTCAGCTGGCGTAGCGCGGCCGGTCCGAGCCAGCCGGATCCGCCGACCCGTGCGCCGACCGCCGCCTCCGAGAGCACGAACTGCAGCAGTACGCCGCTCAGGGGCTGCGCCTCATCACGCATCGTGACTCCGTCGTCGCACCGCACTGGTGGGTCGACGGACCCTGGCCGGTACCGCAAGGTGAAGGCGCCCTGGTTCTCATCGGCGAAGCTCACCCAGCAGCCGGCGTCCGGGATCAGCCGGCTGACGGGTCGGATGCAGTTCTGCACGCCGTGCACGACCGCCCGCCCGGCGGCGGCCCGGTAGAACTCGCGTAGCGGCGGCGGTATCGCGGTGCCACCGAGATCGGCGTCGCCGGGCTCAGTGGGGTGAACCGGAATGTCGGCGTACCAGCCGGCGACGAAATCGCGCAGCGCCGCGACCTGGTCGGTTCCCACCAAACTGATCCATCGCGTCCCGGTCGGCGCTGGATCATCGACGGGCCGCACGGCAGGATCATAGGCGGTCGGGGCTGGCCGGGTCAGGCGTGGGTACGGCGCTTGCGCTCGGACGCGCCCGCCGCGACCTTCTCGGCGGTCTGATCGACCGACACCGCCTCGGTCGGGACCGCGTCGACCGGCAGGGTCTCCTCCGACGCCTCCTCCGGGGCCTGCACAGTCGTCGTTGTCGGCTCGGCCTGCTGCGCGGCCGTCTCGGGCTGCGGCTCCGCCGGCTCTGGTTCCTGTGCCAGCTCCTGCGCCGCCGGCTCTGGCTCCCGCGCCAATTCCTGCGCCGCCGGCTCTGGTTCCCGCATCCCGGCGAGCCGTTGCTGTTCGGTGGCCAGCTCGGCCTGGACCGCACTGAGCGTGCGCCGTGCCTCGTCGGATTCCTGCCGGGTGAGCACCATCTGGTGCCGCAGGTCAGCGAGGGCCTGCTGCGCCTCGGCGACCTCCTGCAGTACCTCGGTGAGCTGCTGACCGGCGGAGACGACCTCACGCTGGGCGGACGCCACCTGCTGCTGACTGCTGGCCAGCTGACGCTGGGCGATCGCGGCGTGCTCCTCGGAGAGGCGCCGAACGCTGGCGGCGTGCTCGTCGGCGCTGCCCCGGGTGCTCAACGCGTACTCCTCGGCCTGCTGGCGGATGGTCACCGCCTGCTCCTCGGCCCGGGAGCGGATGTGGGTGGCGTACTCCTCGGCCTCACCGCGCTGGTTCGCGATGATCTCCTGGGTGGTGTCGCGCCACTGCTCCACCTCCTGCTCGGCGGCGGCCCGCAACTCGCCGATCTCCTGCTCCATCGTTGCGCGGCGCCGGTCGACCTCCTGCTGTACGCCGTCGCGCAACTCGGCGACCTCCGCTTCGGCGGTACTGCGCAGCGCGGTCACCTCCTGCTCGACCTGGTCACGTCGGGCGGTGAGCTCCTGGTCCAGCTCGGCGCGGGTCTGCGCGACGAACGCGTCAGTCTCGGCGTGGGTCCGGGTGACGTACTCGGTGGCCTGCTCGACGGCCTGAGCGGCCTCCCGACGGGCCGACTCGGCGGCGGCCTCGCCCTCGGTGCGAATCCGTTCGGCGTCCTGCCGGGCGGCGGCGACCGCCGCCTCGGCGGCCTCGCGCAGGTTGGTTGCCTCCTCCTGGGCGGTGGTGACCATCCGGCTGGCGTCCATCCGGGCCTGGGTGACCAGCCGTTCGGCCTCGGCCTGGGCGTCGGCCAGGGTCCGGTCGGCGGTCTCCTGGGCGGTGCTGACCGCGTTGCTGGCCTGCTCCTGGGCGGTGGTGACGGTCTGCCTGGCTTCCCGCTGCGCGGCCTTGATGGTGTCGTCGGCCTCGCGCCGCGCCGCGTGTAGCGCGTCGTCGGCCTGCTGCTGGGCGGTGGCGATGAGCTGGTCGGCCTCCTCCCGGGCGGCTACCAGCGCCGCCTCGGCTGCTGCCCGCAGGTTGTCCGACTCCTCGCGGGCGCTGGTCACGGTCGCCTCGGCCTCGGCGCGGCGGGCGGCGTTGGCGCGGTCCTCCTCGGCGCGGCGGGCGGAGAGCGCCAGCTCGAAGTCGCGCATCGCGGTGTCGGCCTGCTGCCGGGCGTCGGCGAGCACCTGCTCGGCCTCGGCGCGGCGGGAGTCGATCTCCTCGGCGGCGTTGAACCGGATCTCTTCGGCCTGGTCCTCGGCGAGTCCGAGGATCTGCTCGACCCGGGGGCCGAGGTGCCGGAACGACACCTGGTCCAGGAAGCTGGTTTCCCGCCGGGCCTCGGTCAGATCCGCCTGGAGCTGCTCGATCTGCGCGGCCAGGGTGTGCATCTGCACGTAGATCTGTTCCCGCTCCGCGCCGAGCGTGGCCAGCTCGTTCTCGGTACGGGCGATGTAACGGTCGACCTGACGTTTGTCGTACCCCCGCAGCGCCAGCTCGAAGCTGGGCCCGGACCCGGAGTCCCCGTCAAGGTTGAAGAGTTCTTCGCCTTGCGCCATGGCTCCATCCTCACACGCAACGCCCTGTTGCGGGGCGATACCCATGCTCCTGACAGGACGCGCGTCACTTCGGATGATTTGCCAGGTGTGAACCATTCGCTCAGCGGGTATGCCGCAACACCGGCGGTGACCAGGCGCGTCGCCCCCGGGCGGCAGGCTGGCAGGGACACGTACAGCAGGGGACCGGGCACCGAACGCGAAGGGCCACGCCGGTGGTACGGCGCGGCCCTTCGTCGGTGTGGTTCAGGTGGTCAGTGCACCGCAACGGTGCGGCACCGGGTGGTCAGCTCGCCGACTTGGCGTTGACCGGCTCGGCGCTGTCGTCGGCCTTGGCCTTGCCGCTGTCCGCGCCGCCCTGCGGCACGCCGGGAACGATCCCGGCCAGGCCGGAGAGCATCTGGCCCAGCTGCGAGGTGACCGCGTCCTTCTGCCGGTTCAGGTCCTCGACCTCGCGGCGAGCGGCCTGGGTGGTCAGCTCGGCCTCGGTCCGGGCCTCGGTGAGCAGCCGGTTGGCTTCGCTGCGCGCCTCGCTGAGGGTCTTGTCCGCCAGCGACTTCGCCTTGTCCACGGTCTCCTGGGCGGACCGCTCCGACTCGATCCGGCGTGCCTCGGCGCGCTGCTCGATCTCCTTTGCCCGGTCTTCGGCGGCTCGGGCGCGCCCTTCGGCCTCGGCGACCATCCGCTGGGTCTGCGCGACCTGGGCAGCGTGCCGTTCCGACTCTTCCCGCTCGGCCTTCTCCCGGCGCTCGGCCAGCTGCAGCTCCAGCGCCTGCAGATCCTTGTCCCGCTTGTCGCGAGCGTCGGTGAGCAACTTGGTGGCCTCGGCCCGCTTCTCCTCGGCCTCCCGGGCCGCCTTGGCCCGCAGCTGGGTGATCTCCCGCTCCGCGGTGGCCCGCAGGGTGGCGACCTCACGCTCCACGGTCGACTTCAGCTCGGCGACCTCGTGTGCGGTGACCGCGCGCAGCTGCTTGGTTTCCCGGTCCGCGTCGGCCCGCAGCGTGTCCGCCTCGCGCCGGGCCTGCACCCGGACCTCGGCCGCCTCCCGCTCGGCTGCGGTCCGGACGCTGCCCGCCTCCCGCTCGGCCCCGGCCTTCATCGCGGCGGCCTCGGCCCGCGCCTTGTCGGTGATCTCCCGGGCCTCCAGCCGGGCCGCGGAGAGGATGCCCTCGGACTCCCGCTTGGCCTCACCGCGGTGGTCGTTGGCCTGTTCCTCGGCGAGCCGGAGGATCTGCTCCACCCGGGTCCCCAGGCCGGAGAGGGTGGGCCGGTTGTTCTCCTCGAGCTGCTTGTTCGTGTCGGTGAGCTTCTGTTCGACCGCGTTGAGCCGCTGCTCGGCTTGGCGGAGCCGGCGCTGCGCGTCGTTCATCCGCTGCTCGGCCTCAGCTCGAGCCTGCTCCGACTGGGTGAGGGCGGCTACCAGCCGCTGCAGGTGGTCATCCACCTGGTTGCGGTCGTAGCCACGAAGCACGACGGTGAAGTCGTGCGGAGCGCTGGCGTTATCGAAGAACGCAAGGGAGGACTGCTGCTGGGGCATTGAGACATAGTGGCAGACGTACCTGGGTGTTTCGCAAGAGCGAACTGCCCGTCACCACGATAGCCGACATGGTCATCTTTTCCTGACCGACCGGCGATCGGTATACGAATTGTAGGCGTCCGCGTACGGAACGAAGTCTTTCTGGTGGTCGGGTCATCGCCGTCCACCCTGTCCGGAGCCCGGTCAGGGCGACGTCTGCCCAGCTCAGAGCGGTTCCTCTGGGTGGCTCCGGGCAACGCCGGCAACGTCGGGTGGGGTCATGCCCGGACTGCGGGCCGCCCGCCAGCGAACCGTTCCGCCGCCGGTGTCACGCCGGGTGGCCCGCCGCCGGGACGCCGTACCTGAAAACCGGTGAAGTTGTCGGTCCGCTTCCTTTCGGCATTACCGACCGACCAGTTCCGGTCCGTCGATCGCCATCAGTGGACCGGAACTGGTCGGCCCGGTCGGCACGACCGGCCCGGTCCGTGGCCCAGGGCCGACCGGCCCGGTCCGTGGCCCAGGGCCGACCGGGCCGGTCCGTGGCTCAGGCCGGCTGGGCCGGGGCCGCGGCCGGCTGGACCAGCTCGACCAGGACGCCGCCGGCGTCCTTCGGGTGCACGAAGTTGATCCGCGAACCGGCGGTGCCCGGCCGGGGTGCGTCGTAGAGCAGCCGCAGTCCGCGCTCGCGCAGCGCGGCGCACGCCGCGTCGATGTCCACCACCGTGTACGCCAACTGCTGCATCCCGGGGCCGTTGCGGTCCAGGAACTTGGCGATGGTCGACTCGGGAGACAACGGGGCGAGCAGCTGCACCTGGCCGCCGTCGGGCACCGGCCCGACGGCGAGCATGGCCTCGCGTACCCCTTGGGCGTGATTGACTTCCAGGTGTACGCAGCGCATGCCGAAGGTCCGGGTGTAGAAATCGAGCGCGGTGTCCAGATCCGCCACCGCGATCCCGACATGATCGATCTTCAGCAGGCCGATGTCTGTGACATAGTCCGCAGCGGCCTCGGCGGGAGCTTCTTCCGTCATGGCGATAGTCTGACCGAACCATCGTTAAGTTGTTGCCGGCACCCCGGCCTTGTCCCACTGTGCGGAGGCGGAACCCCATGACCTCGGTGATCGTCAGCGGCGCACGCACCCCGATGGGCCGGTTGCTCGGCAACCTGAAGGACTTCCCGGCCACCGCCCTCGGCTCGACCGCGATCTCCGCCGCTCTCGGTCGCGGCGGCGTCGACCCCGGTCAGGTGCAGTACGTCATCATGGGCCAGGTGCTCCAGGCCGGCACCGGCCAGATGCCGGCCCGGCAGGCCGCGGTCGGCGCCGGTATCCCGATGAGCGTACCCGCGCTCACCATCAACAAGGTCTGCCTTTCCGGTCTCGATGCGATCGCGCTCGCCGACCAGTTGATCCGGGCCGGCGAGTTCGACGTCGTGGTGGCCGGCGGGATGGAATCGATGACCAACGCGCCGCATCTGCTGCGCGGCCAGCGCGCCGGCTACAAGTACGGCGATGTGGTGGTCGCCGACCACATGGCCCTGGACGGGCTGACCGACGTGTTCGACTGCTGCGCGATGGGCGAGTCGACCGAGCGGCACGGCACCCGGCTCGGCATCAGCCGGGCCGAGCAGGACGCCTTCGCCGCCACCAGCCACCAGCGGGCCGCTGACGCCCAGAAGAACGGCGTCTTCGCCGAGGAGATCACCCCGGTCGAGGTGCCGCAGCGTAAGGGCGACCCGGTCCGGCTGCTCAACGACGAGGGGATCCGGCCGGACACCACCGTCGAGACGCTGGCCCGGCTCCGTCCCGCCTTCACCCCGGACGGCACCATCACCGCCGGCAGTTCGTCACCGATCTCGGACGGCGCGTGCGCCGTGGTGGTGATGAGCCGGTCCCGGGCCGAGGCGCTCGGCCTCGACTGGATCGCCGAGATCGGAGCGCACGGCAACGTCGCCGGCCCGGACAACTCGCTGCACTCCCAGCCGTCCAAC
The DNA here is from genome assembly GCF_049179115.1 of Solwaraspora sp. WMMB762. Lineage (NCBI taxonomy): Bacteria > Bacillati > Actinomycetota > Actinomycetes > Micromonosporales > Micromonosporaceae > Solwaraspora > Solwaraspora sp. WMMB762. The sequence goes on along the minus strand of NZ_JBMHMD010000001.1, from coordinate 3,105,716 downwards.
GCCATCCGGCACGCCCTCGGCAAGGCCGGGATGACCGTCGCCGACCTCGACCTGATCGAGATCAACGAGGCGTTCGCCGCCGTCGGCGTCCAGTCGACCCGGGACCTCGACGTCGATCCGGGCATCGTGAACGTCAACGGCGGCGCGATCGCTCTCGGTCACCCGATCGGCATGTCCGGCGCCCGACTGGCGCTGACCCTGGCGCTGGAGCTGCGTCGGCGCGGCGGTGGGACCGGCGCCGCCGCGCTCTGCGGTGGCGGCGGGCAGGGCGACGCCCTGATCCTGCGGGTGCCGACCGCGAAGTGACTGCGGGCGCTGACCGCGAGGTGACTGCGGGCGCCGACCGCCAGGTGAGCAGGGGCGGCTCCCGCGACGTACCGGATCTCGTCCGGCGGGCCCGCGCCGGCGACGCCCGGTCCGTCGCACGGCTGATCACGCTGGTCGAGTCCGGCGGGCCGCAGCTGCCGCAGATCGCCGCCGAGCTCGCCGGGCACACCGGGCACGCCCTGGTCGTCGGGCTGACCGGCGCTCCCGGCGTCGGCAAGTCGACCACCACCAGCGAGCTGGTCCGGGTGCTGCGTGGCCGGAACCTGCGGGTCGGCGTCCTCGCCGTCGATCCGTCCAGCCCGTTTACCGGCGGGGCGATCCTCGGCGACCGGGTACGGATGCAGGACCACGCCACCGACCCGGGCGTGTACATCCGCTCGATGTCCAGCCGGGGCCACCTCGGCGGGCTGTCGTCGGCGACCCCGGCGGCGGTGCGGGTCCTCGACGGCGTCGGCTGCGACGTGGTGCTGATCGAGACGGTCGGCGTCGGGCAGGCCGAGGTCGAGGTGGCCGGGCTGGCCGACACCACGGTGGTGCTGCTCGCCCCCGGCATGGGCGACGCCGTGCAGGCGGTGAAGGCCGGCATCCTGGAGATCGCCGACATCTTCGTGGTCAACAAGGCCGACCGGGACGGCGCCGACGGCACCGTACGGGACTTGAAGGGCATGCTCGCGCTGACCGCCACCGCCCCGGGCGGCTGGCGTCCGCCAGTGCTGCGGACCGTGGCCGCCAACGGCGACGGTCTCGACGATCTGGTAGGCGCGATCGAACGGCACCGCGACTGGCTGGCCGGCCGGGGCGAGCTCACCGCCCGTCGGGCCCGGCGGGTCGCCGCCGAGGTCGAGGCGATCGCGCTCGGCACGCTGCGCGGGCGGATAAGCTCACTGCGCGGCGGTACGCTGCCCGCCGAACTCGCCGCCGAGGTGCTCGCCGGCCGGCTCGACCCGTACGCCGCCGCCGACCGGCTGCTCACCGAGCTGACCGGGCCCGCCCCGACGCCGAGCTGACCGGGCCGACCCCGCACTTCCGCGCGGTGCTGACCCGGCTCCGTATGCCGCCCCGGGCTGGCCCGGCTGCTCCCGCACGCGCGGTCGGCGCGCCGATGCTAGGTCCGCTAGGGTCGGCGGGTGCCTACCACCGTCGATCTGCCGATCATCAAGCTCGCGGCTGCCTCCGTCGGCTACCTCGGTGCCGAGCCGGTGCTGCGTGACGTGACGCTGACCGTGCGACCCGGCCACCTGCTGGCAGTCACCGGGCCGTCCGGCGCGGGCAAGACGACCCTGCTGTCGGCGATGGCCGGCCTGCTGCGGCCGATCGGCGGAACCATCTCGCTCGGCGGTGAACCGCTGCGCGACCGCGACCACGCCGTGGACCGCAAGGTCGTGCTGGTCCCACAGGACAACGGCCTCGCCGCCGTACTGACCGCAGGGGAGAACCTGCAGGTGGCGCTGATCGCTGTCGGGATGAGCCCGGCGGAAGCGCGGCGGGCCGGCGCGGCGGCACTCGACCGGCTCGGCCTCGCCGGTCAGACCGACCAACTCGTCGAGGAGCTCTCCGGCGGCCAGCAGCAGCGGACCGCGCTGGCCCGGGCACTGGCGCTACGCGGTGACGTGCTGCTCGCCGACGAGGTGACCAGCGAGCTGGACGCGGCCAACCGGCAGCTGGTTCTCGACCTACTACGGGCCGAGGCCGACCGGGGTGCAGCCGTCGTCTTCGCTACCCACGACTCGGAGGCGGCTGCCGCCTGCGACGCCGAACTGCACCTGCTCGACGGGCGGGCGGAACTGACCCGGCCGTGGCCCGATCTACAAGTGATCTAGAAGGATCTGGCCGGTATATCGACCATGATTCTTCTAGATCGCGGCGAACTCGGGCGGTGCCGCGGCGAACTCGGGCGGCGCGGGCAGGTTCAGCCCGGCCACCCCGCCGCTCGGAGCGCTGCGCTCAACTGGTCGACGATTTCGGCTGGGCGTACCCGGATCAGATAGGCCGGGAAACGGAGGATCCGGTCGCCAGCGATCCACACGTCGTTCTGCCGCCGCATGTCCGCCGCCCACTCGCGTACGTCCATGTGGTGTGCTCCGTCGATCTCCACGTGCAGTCGCCACCGACGCCAGTACGCGTCGAGGTAGCGCACCCGTCCGGCCCGGTCCTTGCGCCGCTGCTGCAGATCCGGTGGCGGCAGTCGGTGCCGCCGGCAGAGCCGGACAAGATCGATCTCGGACAGCGCGGTCGCCCCACCATCGGCGTCCGCCGCCGCAGCGGCGATCAGCCGGCGTCGCCGGACCCGGGGCAGCCAGCGTAGGGCGGCGAGGATCTCCGCCGGAACGACCCGGCGTTGCTGGCATCCGGCGGCGATGATCGCCTGCGCCTCGTCGTCGGAACGGGCCCATCCGGCGGCATCGACCAGCGACCGCGCCATGCTGGTACGCATCGGGCGACCCACCTGGCGGTGCTCCTCGGGCAGCACCGTGGTCCGCCGGACCAGCACGGCCGGCATGTCGAGGGGCAACCGACGACGTAGATCCGGGTACTGCCGATCACCGTCGACCAGTACCTGGATCGGACCCGCGCCGCCCGCGAAGCGCAGCCCTCCCTCACGGGCCGCGGTGAGCCCGCCCAGCAGCGCAGTCGGGCCAGCCAACAGCACGGCCACCCAGAGCGTCTGCTCGGCGGTCAGCGGCCCGTTGCTGGTGGACACGATTCCGGTGCAGATCCGCCGCCACTGCCCACGATCGATACGTCGGCGCAGCCCGGACCGGCCCAGGTGTTGAGTGGCCTGCGTCGAGGTGAGCACGCCGGACTGCTCGAACAACACCCAGTCAAGATCATCCGCGTACGGAGCGGGAAGGTTCCGTGGCAACCACATCGGGTGATTCTCGGCGCTGCGCCGGCTGCGGCAGCCACCAAGCCGACACGGCCGGCATTCCGACACCGGCCGGCCCAGCAGCGGGTCACAACTGCGGTGCCACCTGCGCGGCGACGAGTTCGATGTGGTCGAGGTCGGCCAGGTCGAGTACCTGCAGGTAGATCCGTTGGGTGCCGATCTCGGCGTACCGGCCGATCTTGTCCACCACCTCGGCCGGCGTGCCGGCCAGGCCGTTCGCGCGCAGCTCGTCCGGCTCCCGGCCGATGACCGCCGCCCGTCGCGCCACCTCGGCGTCGTCGCGACCGCAGCACAGCACCAGCGCGTTGGACAGCCGCAGGCCGTCCGGATCGCGGCCGGTCTCGGCGCAGGCCGCCCGCACCTGCTGGAACAGCCGTGCCGACTCGGCGAGGCTCTCGAACGGCACGTTGAACTCGTCGGCGTAGCGGGCGGTCAGCTGCGGGGTCCGACGGCGGCCCTTCCCACCGAGCAGCACCGGCGGCCGGGGCCGCTGCACCGGCTTGGGCAGCGCCGGTGAGTCGGTGACCTGGTAGTACCTGCCCTGGAAGTCGAAGGTGTCGCCGACCGGGGTCTCCCACAGGCCGGTGATGACCGCCAGCTGCTCGTCGAGCCGGTCGAACCGCTCGGCCAGCGACGGGAACGGGACCGCGTACGCGGTGTGCTCGGCGGCGAACCAGCCGGCTCCGATGCCGAACTCGACCCGCCCGCCGCTCATCTCGTCGACCTGGGCGACGGTGATCGCCAGCGGGCCGGGGTAGCGGAAGGTGGCGGCGGTCATCAGGGTGCCGAGCCGGATCCGACTGGTGTCCCGGGCGAGCCCGGCAAGGGTCGTCCAGGCGTCGGTGGGGCCGGGCAGCCCGTCGCTGTCGCCCATCGCCAGATAGTGGTCGGACCGGAAGAAGGCGTCGTATCCGGCGTCTTCGGCGCATCGGGCCACCGCGAGAAGCTGCTGGTAGCTGGCGCCCTGTTGAGGTTCGGTGAAGATCCGCAAGTCCACGCCGTCGAGCATAGGCCGGTCAGGACGACCGGGCCGGGCGCACCGGTACGCACGGTAGGAGACGTTGTCGTCGGGGACCTGACCGGCCAGCACCGCGCTACCTGGAACCCAACCCGGTTTACCCTGTGTCGTTGCTGAACGCCGCCGCCGGAAGTGAGGAAGAGCGACCATGCGTTGGTCCCAACTGCACGTGCCTACGTTGCGTGCGGACCCGGCGGAGGCCGACGCGCCGAGCCACCGGCTGCTGCTGCGGGCCGGCTACCTGCGGCAGTTGATGGCCGGCCACTACTCGCTGCTGCCGCTGGCGGTGCGGGTACGGGCGAAGGTGATCGAGGTGATCCGCGACGAGATGACGCGGATCGGAGCCCAGGAGTTCAGCCTGCCCGCGTTGCATCCGGCGGAGATCTGGCGCCGGACCGGCCGGTGGGATTCGATGGGTGAGGAGATGTTCCGGCTGCGTGACCGCAGAGGCGCCGATCTGGCGTTGGGCATGACCCACGAGGAGGTGTTCACGACCCTTGCCCGGGAGCTGAACTCCTACCGGGAGCTGCCGCAGCTGTGGTACCAGTTCCAGACCAAGTTCCGGGACGAACCCCGGCCCAAGGCGGGGCTGATGCGCACCCGCGAGTTCACCATGAAGGACTCGTACAGCTTCGACCTGGACCGGGCCGGGCTGGACCGGTCCTTCGACCTGCATCACGACGCGTACCGGCGGATCTTCGACCGCCTGGGTATCCCGGCGGTGGCGGTGCAGGCGTCCAGCGGCGCGATGGGCGGGTCGGCGTCGGTCGAGTTCATGTGCCCGGCACCGACCGGCGAGGACCAGGTGGTCGACTGCCCGGCCTGTGGCTACGCGGCGAACCTGGAGAAGGCGACCTCGCGGCTCGATCCATCGTCGGACGCCGCCGGGTCCGCCGCCCCGCAGCCGTTCGACACCCCGGGCGTACGGACCATCGACGACCTCGCGGTGCGCTTCGCCGCGCCGGCCGACCGGCAGATCAAGACCCTGGTGTACGTGCTCGACGGCCAGCTGACCCTGGTGCTGCTGCGCGGTGACCACCCGCTGCACGACCAGAAGCTGGCCGATGCCACCGGTGCGGCGCAGCTGCGGGCGGCGCACCCCGACGAGATCCGGGCGGCGCTGGGCGCGGCCCCGGGCAGCCTGGGTGCGGTCGGGGTGACGGGTCTGCCGGTGATCGCCGACGAGGCGTTGCGCGGCCGGCGGGACATGTTCACCGGCGCCAACGTCGACGGCGTCCATCTTCGTGGCGTCGACGTCGACCGGGACGTCGGCGTCGGCGTCTGGGCCGACCTGCGCGAGGTGGCCGCCGGCCAGCCGTGCGTGACGTGCGGGGAGCCGCTGCGGGTACGCCGGGCGATCGAGGTCGGGCACATCTTCAAGCTCGGCCAGCGCTACAGCGAGGCGCTGGACGCGTCGGTGCTCGACCCGGCCGGCAACCGGATTCCGGTGGTGATGGGCAGCTACGGGATCGGGGTGGAGCGGGCGATGGCGGCGATCGTGGAGAGCCACCACGACGCCAAGGGCATCGTCTGGCCGGCGGCGGTCGCCCCGTTCGAGGTGGCGGTGGTCGTCGCCCAGGTCGACGATGGTCCGGCGGCCGAAATCGGCGAGCGAATCTACCAGTGGCTGCGCGACGAGCGGGTGGATGTGGTGATCGACGACCGAGCGGAGCGGGCCGGGGTGAAGTTCCGTGACGTCGAGCTGGTCGGCATCCCGTTGCGGGTGACGGTCGGCAAGCGGTCGCTGGCCGAGGGCGTGGTCGAGGTGACCGACCGGGCCACCGGGGAGACGGCGCGGGTGCCGGTGGACGAGGCGGCCGACCATGTCCGGCGGCGGCTGCGGCCGGCCGGCTGAGGTGGTGTCCGTCGACGATCTCAGCCAGTGGGCTTAGCGATCGTTCAGTACGGGCTCTAGACTCGGATCCGCCCGGACCCGAGGAGGCCCTTCGATGGACGCCGAACAGATCGCCGCCGGTCGCGCCCGCTGGCAGGCCCGCTACGACGCCGCGAAGAAGCGGGACGCGGACTTCACCACGCTGTCCGGCGCGGCGGTGGACCCGGTCTACGGTCCGCCCGACGGCACCGACCACCCCGGCTTCGAGCGGATCGGCTGGCCGGGCGAGTACCCGTACACCCGGGGGTTGTATCCGACCGGTTACCGGGGGCGGACCTGGACCATCCGGCAGTTCGCCGGCTTCGGCAACGCCCGGCAGACCAACGAGCGCTACAAGATGATCCTCGGTGCCGGCGGCGGCGGACTGTCGGTGGCGTTCGACATGCCGACGCTGATGGGCCGCGACTCCGACGACCCGCAGTCACTCGGCGAGGTCGGCCACTGCGGGGTGGCGATCGACTCCGCCGCCGACATGGACGTGCTCTTCGACGGCATCGACCTGGCGGCGGTCACCACCTCGATGACCATCTCCGGGCCGGCGGTGCCGGTGTTCTGCATGTACCTGGTCGCCGCCGAACGCCAGGGCGCCGACCTGGCCACCCTGGACGGCACCCTGCAGACCGACATCTTCAAGGAGTACATCGCCCAGAAGGAGTGGCTGTTCGGCCCCGAGCCGCACCTACGGCTGATCGGCGACCTGATGGAGTTCTGCGCGCGGCGGATCCCGCGCTACAAGCCGCTGTCGGTCTCCGGATACCACATCAGGGAGGCCGGCTCCACCGCCGCGCAGGAGCTGGCGTACACCCTCGCCGACGGCTTCGGCTACGTCGAGCTGGGGCTCTCCCGTGGGCTGGACGTCAACCGGTTCGCCCCCGGCCTGAGCTTCTTCTTCGACGCGCACGTCGACTTCTTCGAGGAGATCGCCAAGTTCCGCGCCGCCCGACGGATCTGGGCCCGCTGGCTGCGCGAGGTCTACGGCGCCACCGACGAACGGGCCCTGTGGCTGCGGTTCCACACCCAGACCGCCGGGGTGTCACTGACCGCGCAGCAACCGGTCAACAACGTGGTGCGTACGGCGGTCGAAGCGCTCGCCGCCGTGCTCGGCGGCACCAACTCGCTGCACACCAACGCCCTCGACGAAACCCTGGCACTGCCCACCGACGAGTCGGCGGAGATCGCGCTGCGGACCCAGCAGGTGCTGATGGACGAGACCGGGGTGGCCAACGTCGCCGACCCGCTCGGCGGCGCCTGGTACGTCGAGGCGCTCACCGACCGGATCGAGGCCGAGGCGGAGGAGATCTTCGCCCGCATCCGCCAGCTCGGCGGCGACGGCCCGCACCCGATCGGGCCGATGACCTCCGGCATCCTGCGGGGCATCGAGGACGGCTGGTTCACCGGGCAGATCGCCGAGGCGGCGTTCGCGTACCAGCAGGCGGTGGAGGACGGCCGGAAGAAGATCGTCGGCGTCAACTGCCACACCGGTACGGTCGCCAAGGAGCTGGAGATCCTGCGGATCTCCCACGAGGTGGAGGTCGAGCAGCGTCGGCTGCTGGCCGCCCGTAAGGCCGACCGGGACGACGCGCTGGTCCGCCGCCGCCTCGGCGACCTGGTCACCGCTGCCCGGGGCGGCGACAACATGGTGCCGGCGATGCTCGACGCGGTCCGCGCCGAGGCGACCCTCGGCGAGATCTGCGACGCGCTGCGCGCCGAGTGGGGCGTCTACCGGGAGCCGGCCCGCTTCTGATCCGGCCCCGCGCTCCTGACCTGCGCCCGGCCGCTGCCGGCCGCCGACCGGGGGCAGCGGTTCCGGGGGATTCATGGTAGGCAGTACGCCGTGACGGGACTTGCGGTGAGCTGCCGACGGGTGGTGCAGATCTACCGGGGCGAGGCCGGCGATGTGGTCGCGCTCTCCGGCGTCGACCTGCGGATCAACCCCGGGGAGATGCTCGCCCTGGTCGGCCCGTCCGGCTCCGGCAAATCGACCCTGGTGGCGCTGCTCGCCGGGCTGATGCGCCCGTCCGCCGGGCGGGTCAGCGTCGGCAGCTACGACCTGGGCAAGCTCTCCGACCGGGAGGTCGCCCGGCTGCGGGGCACCCAGATCGGCGTGGTGCTGCAGGGCGCCGCCCGCAACCTGCTGCCGTACGCGACGTTGCGCCGCAACGTCTGGCTGGCCCAGCGGCGGGCCGCCGCCACCGCCGGCATCGACCTGGACGACCCGGACCGCATCCTCGACCTGGTCGGGTTGCCCGGCCGCGGCAATGACCGGCTCGCCGAGCTGACGCCGGGCGCCCGGCAGCGGGCCGCGCTCGCCGTCGGCGTCGCCGCCTCGCCCGGCCTGCTGCTGGTCGACGAACCGACCAGCCAACTCGACACCCGGGGCCGCGACGAAGTGCTCGACGCGCTGGAGACGATCAACCGGGAACGGGAGACCACGATCGTGGTGGTGACCCACGACGCGCAGGTGGGTGCCCGGCTCGGTCGGGCGGTGACCATCCGGGACGGCCGGGTCGGCGCCGAGGGCCGCGACGGTGAGGACTTCGCGGTGGTGGCCGGCGACGGCACGGTGCAACTACCGCCCGAGGTGCTCGGCGACTTCCCACCCGGCACCCTGCTGCGGGTGGCCCAGGCCGACGGCGCGGTAACCCTGGTCGTGGGCGGGGCCGCCCCGCCCGGTCTGCTGCCCGACGGCGTCGACGGCACAGGAGTCTGAGTGTTCGCACTGCTCGTCGGCGCGGTCCGGGCCCGGGCCGGCCAGGCCGTCGCCCTGCTGGTGCTCACCGCACTCGCGGTCACCGCCACCACCGCCGCCCCCTGGTACGCGGCGGCGACCACCCGTACCGTCGCCGAGGCCGCGGTCGACGCGGCCGGCCCCAACCTGCTGGCCGCCCGCGCCACCGGCCGGGTCGCCGCCACCGCCGCCGAAGTCGCCGCCGACCAGCAGGTCGACCCGGCCGCCGGAGACCGCACCGAACTCGACGCCACCGGCGCCGACCTGATCGACCGGGCCCGGGACGCCGGCGCCGAGCGGATCGGCTATCCGGGCTCGGCGGCGAGCAGTTCGGTGTGGAGCACCGGGACCGTCGCCAGCGGCCAGGCCGCGCTGGCCGCCAACCTGACGCACCGGGAGCAGGTCTGCGAACACCTGACCGTCACCGGCACCTGCCCGCAGCGCCCCGGCGAGGCGTTGCTCAGCGCACGCAGCGCCGAACGGCTCGGCGTCGGGGTCGGCGACCAGGTCACCCATCGGGCGAGCCGCAGCGCCCCGGTGCTCCTCACCGTCACCGGGACCTACCAGGTGACCGATCCGGGCGAGCCGTACTGGGCGTTCGACGACCTCGGCGGCGGCGGTACCGACGCCGACAACGGTGACCCGGTCTTCGCCACCGCCGGCACGCTGGCCGCCGTACCGGCGGACAACCTCTTCGCCGCCCACCACCTGGTGCTGCCGGCCGCCGCCTACCTCGCCGGAGTCGACCTGGCCACCGAGGTCCGCCGGTCCGACGGTGGTGGCGTCGTCGGCCGTTGGCAGGTCCGCACCGACGCGGCGATCCTGGTGGACCAGATCGCCCGCCACCGCCAACTGGTCGAGCTCGGTGTCGCCGTCGCCGCCGGGCAACTCCTGCTGCTGTCCTGGTTCGCCCTGTTCTTCGCCGTCCGACACACCGCCGAACACCGCCGCCGTGACCTGGGACTGGTCAAACTGCGCGGCGGTGCCCGGTGGCGGGTGTGGCTGCTCACGGTGGGCCAGAGCGGGCTGCCGATGATCGTCGGCGCGCTGGTCGGTGCCGCCGCCGGCCTGCTGGTCGCCCGGCTGCTCGCCGGTGCCGGCCCGGACCCGGAGCAGGTCGGCTCCGCCGCCCGGCTAGCCCTCGCCGCGACCGGCACCGCCGTCGCCGGCGCGCTGGTCGCCGCGATCGCCGCCGACCTGCGCAACGCCCGGGCCGGAGTGGTGGATCTGCTCCGGCACGTGCCGGCCCGGCAGCGCGGCTGGCGGGCCGATGTCGTCGACCTGATCGCGGTGGCCGTCGCCGGGGCCGGGCTCTACCAGGCGTACGTCGGCGCGGCTGAGCCGGACGAGGCCGGTGCTCTGGTGCTGCTCGCCCCGGCGTTGCTGGCCCTGGCAATCGCGCTGATCGCCGGCCGGGCGGCCACCCCGGCGGCCGGTCGGGCCGCGGCGGCCCTGCTGCGCGCCGGTCGGCTGCCCGCCGCGCTGGCCGCGCTGCACCTGGCCCGCCGGCCGGGGACCGCGCGGCTGGTCGCCCTGCTCACCGTCGGGGTGGCACTGCTCGGCACCGCGATCGGCGGCTGGACCGAGTCGGTCTCCGCGCGGGCCGTCCGGGCCACCCACGCCACCGGCGCCGACCAGGTGCTCACCGTGCAGGCCCGCAGCCGGGCCCACCTGCTGGCCGCGGTCCGTGCCGCCGACCCGTCCGGCCGGTACGCGATGGCGGTGGTCGGCAACAATCCCGGGTCGGCCCAGTACGTGCTCGCCGTCGACGCCTCCCGGTTCGCCCAGGTCGCCGCCTGGCACCCCGGCTACGGCCAGGTCGCCGCCGAGGTCGCCGCCGCGCTCACCCCGCCGGCCAGCGAGGTCCGGGTCGGCGACGGACCCCTGGTCCTGACCGCCGCCGGGCCGGACGAGGTGCCGGTCAGCGTCGTCGCGCACCTGGTCGACCCGGCCGGAGACCCGGTGCAGGTGGTCTTCGGCCCGCTCGGCACCGATCGTGCCGAGCATCCCGCCACCGTGACCGGATGCGGCCCGGACGGCTGCCGGCTGGCGTCACTCGAACTGGTCCAACCAGCCTGGAACGGCGTACCGGTGCTGGCCGAACCCGATCTCACGATCACCCTGCACGATCTGGCCGGGGCCACCACACCTCGGCTGGACGCGGCGTACCTCGGCGACATCGGAAACTGGCGCGGCGCGGTCGCCGGTGGCGCCCTCGGCCCCCGGATCAGCGCCGGGCCGGACGGCGTGACCCTCACCACCCCGCCACCGGGCGGGGTGTACCGGGAGCGGTCCACCCGGATCCATCCGATCGACGCGCCGGTGCCGGTGCCGGTGGTGCGCTCCGGGCCGGAGCTCGCCCCGGACGTCCCGGGCGAGCCCCGGCTCGCCGTGTTCGGCGGTGCCGAGCTGCCGGTGCGGTACGTGTCGGTGGCCGCCGCGTTGCCGCAGGCCCGCCAGCGCGGCTACCTGGTCGACCTGGAACGGGCCGACCGGCTGGCCGACGGAGCGGGCGCCGGCGACGTGCCGCAGGTCTGGCTCGCCCCCGACGCGCCCGGGGACCTGACCGACCGGCTCACCGCCGAAGGGTTGACCATCATCGGCACCGACTCCCGGGCGGCGGTGATTGAGCAGCTCGGCCGCCAGGGTCCGCCATCGGCGCTGCGGTTCCAGCTGGCCGCCGGACTGATCGGGCTGCTGCTGGCGGCCGGGGCGCTCGCGGTGGTCGCCGCGGTGGAACGCGACGACCGGGCCGCCGAGCTGGCCGCTCTGCGGGCGCAGGGGCTACCGGCCCGCGCCGTCACCCGGATCGCCTACGGCGGATACGCCGTCGCCGTGACGCTCGCGGTGGTCGTCGGCCTGGTGGCCACCGTGCTCGCCCAACTGCCGATCCGGCAGACGATGCCGATCTTCGTCGACAACTGGGCCGCACTGCCGCTGCGGATCGGTCCGCAGGCCGTCCCGTTGCTGGTCAGCGTGCTCGTGGCGGCAGGGGTGCTCGGTGCGGCGGCCGCGTTCGCCGGTGCCCGGCTGGTCCGGGCCGTCGACTTGCGGGTCGGCCCGCCGGCCGGTTCCCGGGTCGGTCCGCCGGCCGGTCCGAACCCGCCCACGGCCGGCGACCGGGACGGAGACGTCGGATGATCTCCCTGCTGCTGTCGATGCTCGCCGCCCGGCGCGGGCAGGCGCTGGTCGTCTTCCTGCTGAGCGCGTTCGCCACCGCCGCCGCGGTGACCGGCCCGGCGTACCTGGCCGCCGCCGACCGGGCCGTCGTGGCGGCGGAGCTCGACGCGGCCGACCGCGGCGACCGCACGGTCAGCCTGTCCATCCCCGACGTGTTACCCGGGGAGGAAGCCGGCCTCCTGGCGGTCACCGGCGCCGTGCTCGACCTGCCCGGCTTCCGCACCGTCTACACCGTACAGATGCCGATGCTCGGGCTGGAACCCGTCGCCACCGACATCTCCTACCTGGTCTTTCGCGAGGACGTCTGCGCCAACCTGCGGATGGTCGCCGGGCGTTGTCTGATGTCGCCGAACGAGGTCGTGATCGGGGCGGACACGGCCCGCCGGCTGGACCTGGCCCCGGGTACCCCGGTCACCATCACCTGGGCCGAGTACGTCCCGCCGCAGCGCATCTACCGCCCGGGCGGGGCGCCGGCCGAAATCACCGTCGTGGGCGTCTACGAACCGGTGGACCCGGACGCGCTCTACTGGGGCCGGACGCCGTACTTCGTACCCGGCGCCCTGGACGCCTACCGCGAACCGGTATTCACCAGCCGGTACGTCGTCGACGCCATGGACCGGCGCAGCGACTACCGGGGCGTGGACGCGCTGGCCGAGGCCGACGCGTTGGGACCGGACCGGCTGGCGGGCCTCAGCGAGCAGTTGACCCGGCTCGCTGAGCAGGTTCGCGCCGACGGCGCCGGGTACGTCTACTTGTCCGACGACGTCGGACCGCTGCTGGAGCGGATCTCGTCGGCCCAGGCGCTGACCCGGCAGGTGGTGCCGGTCGCGGCCGTCCCGCTGGTGATCCTCTGCCTGTTCGTCGTCTTCGTCGCGGTCGCCGCCGGTACCATGGCCCGCCGCACCGAGCTGGGCCTGATCGCGCTGCGCGGGATCCCCCGGCGGACCCGGTGGACGCTGGCCGCCGGTGAGCCGGCGGCCGCCATCGCCCTCGGCGCGCCGGTCGGCTACCTGCTCGGCTCGGTCGCCGTCGGGCTGCTCGCCGGACTGCGCCTGGAGGAGGGCCGGTTCGCCCCGGTCACCTCGGGCGCGACGGTGCTGGCCGGCTGCGCCACGTTCGTCGGTGCGCTGCTCGCCGTGCTGGCCGCCCAGCGCCGGGAGCTGGCCAGCCCGGTCGTCGAGCTGCTGCGCCGGGTGCCGGCCCGGTCCCGTCTCTGGACCTCGTTGCTGGCGGAGACGGTGATGGTGGCCCTGACCGTGGTCGCCGTGGTGCAGCTGCGGCTGTTCGACAGCCAGCTGATCGGCGTGTCGCTGCTGGTGCCGGCGTTGATCGGGGTCACGGTGGCGTTGCTGGCGGCGCGGGTGGTGGCGCCGCTGACCGGCCGGCTCGGCGCGGTCGCGCTGCGTCGGGGCCGGCTCGGCCCGGCGCTGGGGCTGCTGCACCTGGCCCGGCAGCCGGCCAGCCAACGGCTGTTCACCCTGCTCACCGTCACCGTGGTGCTGACCGGCTACGCGGCCAGCGCGTTCGACGTGGCCCGACAATCACGGGCGGCGCTGGCCGAGGTGCGCAGCGGCGCGGACCGGGTGCTGACCCTGCTGCCCGTCGACGCCGGCACGCTGCTGACGGCCGTACGGACGGTCGACCCGACCGGCGAGTACGCGATGGCGGTCGGCTTCGCCGACACCGACGCGGACGCCCCGGCGCTGCTCGCCGACACGTCGGCGCTGGCCGCAACCGCCCGCTGGCGACCCGAGTTCGGCCCGGCCGGCCCCGCTGACGTCGCCGAGGCGCTGCGCCGACCGGCCGCCACGGCGCCGATCACCGTCGACGGGACGGAGATCTCGGTGGACCTGGTCGTCGTCGACGCCGCCCCGGAGCAGCCCGACCCGACGGCGGATTCGGGGCAGCCCGACCCGTCGGCGGAGCCGGGGCAGCCCGACCCGCGGGGCACCGGTCCGGCCGACGATGTGCGGTTCACCGTCCACCTGCGGTCGCCGTCGGGCGGCGCGGCGGCCGAGGCCACGTTCGCCCGGCTGGGACGGCACACCTACCGGATTCCGGTGGAGTGCGCCGACGGATGCCAGCTCGCCGGGCTGTCCGTCCGGCTCGAACCGGACACCGCCGGTGCGGTCGACCCGGACACCGAGGTCGACCCGCGGGTCCGTGAGGTGACCCTCACCGAGTTCTCCGTCGACGGGGAGCGGCTACTCGGGCCGGCGGAGCTCACCGACGAGCAGCGCTGGCGTGATCCGTCCGGTGGCCCGTCCGAGGCCGGGCCGGACGGGCTGCGACTGCTCGCCGGTGGGGCCGCCCCCGACCCGTGGGCGCTGCCGGCGGACACGCCGTACCCGCTGCCGGCGGTGACCGCCCTGGCCGACAACCGGCCGCCCGGGCTGAACCCGACCACGGCGCTGCTACCCACCGGTGCGCAGCTGACGTCCGAGGTCGACCCGGTCCCGGCGCTGCCGGCGTTGGGCGACCGCGGTTTCCTGGTCGACATGGAGTACGCCGTACGGGCGGTGCCCGAGAAGACCGGGCTCGAAACGGCCCAGGTCTGGCTCGGTCCCCGGGCACCGGCCGACATCGCCGAGCAGCTGGACGCGGCCGGGCTCACCGTTACCGGCGAGTTCACCCCGGAGCAGGTCCGGGCCGGGTTGGACCGGCAGGCACCGGCCCTGGCGATCTGGTTCCACCTGCTCGCCGCCGTCCTGGCGGTGATCCTCGCCGGCTCCGGGATGGTGCTGCTGGCCATGGTCGAACGGCGCCGTCGTGCCGAGGACCTGACCGCGTTGCGGACCCAGGGACTGCCGTCCCGGTCGGCGGCCGGCTCGCTGCGCTGGAGCGGTCTGCCCGCAGTGCTGCTGGCCGCGGCGACCGGGCTCGGCGGTGCGCTGCTCGCCTGGTGGCTGAGCGGCAGCTACCTGCCGGTCGCCGTCGAGGAGGCGGTCCCGCTGGCCCCGGTGCGCTGGCCCCAGCCGGTCGCCGTGCTGCTCCCCGTGATCGGCGTCATGCTGCTGTTCGGGGCGGTGGCGCTGGCGTTGGGACGCGCCCTGCGCGTGCGAGACTAGGTAACCATGAGCGACCCACGTACCACCCCGTCGATTTTCACTCGCGGCGCGGTAGACCTCAGCTCGCTGCGCAGCGCAGCGCCGGCCGGCGGGAACCGGCCGGACGGGACCCCGACCCGGGCCGGTGGCGGCCCGGCGGCCGGCGCACCGGCGGCAGCCGGTGCCGTCATCGACGTCACCGAGGCGACCTTCCAGACCGAGGTTCTCGAACGGTCGATGACCACACCGGTGGTCATCGACTTCTGGGCCGAGTGGTGCGAGCCCTGCAAGCAACTGTCGCCGCTGCTGGAGCGACTCGCGGCCGAGGGCGGCGGCGCTTGGACGCTGGCCAAGATCGACGTGGACAGCAACCAGCGCCTGGCGCAGATGTTCCGGGTGCAGAGCATCCCCATGGTGTACGCCGTCGTCGGCGGCCAGCCGGTCGACGCGTTCGCCGGCGTGGTGCCGGAGGCCCAGCTGCGGCAGTGGCTCGGCGCGGTGCTCAAAGCCGGCGGCGTCACCGTCGAGGAGCCGGAGAACCCGCTGCTCAACGCCGCCGACGAGGCGCTGATGATGGGCGACCTGGACGCCGCGGAGCAGGCCTACCGGAAGATCCTCAACGAGGCGCCGGCGGACACCGCCGCCGAGGCCGGGCTGGCCCAGGTCGCCCTGGCCCGCCGGGTGCAGGGGGTGCAGCCGGCGGCCGCGCTCGACGCGGCGGCGTCGGCACCGGACGACGTACCGGCCCAGCTGCTCGCCGCCGACGTGGAGGTGCTCGGCGGTCAGGCGGAGCAGGCGTACCAGCGGTTGATCGACCTGGTCCGGCGCAGCGCCGGTGACGACCGGGAGACCGTCCGCAAACACCTGGTGTCGCTGTTCACCATGGCCGGTCCGGACGACCCGGCGGTGACCAGGGCCCGCCGGGCGCTGGCCAGCGCACTGTTCTGAGCCCCGCCGATGCGCCGGATCGCCGTACTGGACGCACCGTCGAACCTCGGTCTGCGACCGCCGACCGGGACGTCGGTGCCTGGCTGCGCGAAAGCGCCCGGCGCACTGCGGGACCATCAGCTGGTGGGTCGGCTCGGCGCCCGCGACGCCGGGTGCCTGACCCCGCCCCGGTACGACCCGGCGGACTGGCGACCCGGTGACGGGGTCTGCCACGCCGGGTCGATCTCGGCGTACACGATCGCCCTCGCCGGGCGGATCGGTGCCGTCATCGACGCCGGGGAGTTCCCGGTGGTACTGGGCGGCGACTGCTCGATCCTGCTCGGCGGGGCGCTCGCCATGCACCGGCTCGGCGAGGCGGTCGGTGGGCGGATCGGCCTGGTCTACGTCGACGGGCACTCCGACTTCCGGCATCCCGGCAACGCCTCCTACGTCGGTGCGGCAGCCGGCGAAGGGCTGGCCCTGGTCACCGGCCGGGGCCAGCCGGACCTGGCGGGGATCGAGGGCCGCCGGCCGTACTTCCGCGACATCGACGTCGTGGTGCTCGGCATCCGGGCCCAGGACGAGTACCGGCTGGATCTGCAGGCGGCCGGGATCGTCACCCGGCCGGTGCCGGAGCTGCGCGCGGAGGGGGCGGCGCGCAGCGCCCAGTGGGCCCGTGACCAGCTGGCCGACTGCGCCGGCTACTGGGTGCATGTCGATGTGGATGTGCTCGACCCGGCGGTGATGCCGGCGGTCGACGCGCCGGATCCGGGCGGCATCGCCTTCGCCGAGCTGGAGCTGCTGCTCGCGGACCTGGTCGACACCCCGCACTGCCTCGGCGTTGAACTGACCGTCTTCGACCCCGACTACGACCCGGACGGCAGCTACGCCGCCGACATCGTCTCGACCCTGGTGGCCGGGCTGCGTCCGGTGCACGCCGACCGCGTTCCGGCTGAGCAGGCACCGTCACCGGCAGCCGATTCGACTGTCGCCGCCCCTGCCGAGCAGGAGACGCCGGCGGTTGCCGGGCTGCGGCCGGCGGTGCCGCCTCCAGCGGTGACCTTGACGGTTGCGGATCGGAGCGCACCGAATGGTGGGGCGGCCAAGCCCGGACGGCTACGGCGGCAGACGCCGTCTCCGCGACCACCTGATGCTGAATCTCCCGGGCCGTTGGCGCAACAACCGCCGGCGCCGCCCGCCACTGACACCTGAGCTGAGACGCGGCTGCCTACCGGACGTCTGACTCGCGCACCGAGACGAACAGAGCAGCCTGCGGGTCCCGCCGGATATCGGTGAAGGCATGCGGCGGTAGTTCGGTAGCCTGCTATCCGTGGCCAGCCGCTCATGGATGACGCTTGCGAGCTGGACGGTCGTCGGCTCGGCGATCGAGGATCTGGACCCGGTGTGCGCGGAGCAGCTTGGCGGGTAGGGCCTCGGCAAGCTGCTCGGCGGTGACGCTCGGACCCACGTGCTAGTCGGTCAGTGGGTGTCGGGGGTGAGGGTGGAGAGGAAGGACGTCCAGCCGGCGGGGGAGAAGGTGAGTGCCGGGCCGGCGGGGTCTTTGCTGTCGCGTACGAGGACTGTGGCGGGGACGTTGGTGGCGACCTCGACGCACGAACCTGTGCTGTCCGAACGCGTTGACTTGCGGTACTTCGCTGTGGCCAGGACCTCTGGGGAGAGCGCGTCACGACTACTGGGCACTGGATAGCTCCTTCGCTCTCTGGTTGATCAGGTTCCTGGATGCGGTTTCGTTCAAGGCGGAGCGGTTGATGGCTGCCGCGGCGGCCTCGAATCGGACGATATCGGATGGTTTGTGGGTCAGGAGGTGGCCGGTGAAGTTGTCCATGTAGGCCGTTGCCGGCCTGCCTTGCTCCGGGAACGTTATGACCGCGAACGGCCCCGTGTCGATGCCGTAGTGCGCACCGAGGCTGAACGGCACGACCCGGACGGAGACGTTCGACAGGGCACCCCGCTCATTGATCTGCTGCAGTTGGCGGGCCATCACAGCTGGTCCACCGATGGTGCGGTGCAGCACGGCCTCGCCGAGCACGACGGTGAAGTCGACGGGATTGTCTGATCTTGTCAGGATCTCCTGCCGGCGCATCCTGACAGCGACGCGACGCTCGAACTCGGCATCTGCGGCTTTCGGGCCGTCGGAAGCCGAGATCCGAAGGATCTCCCGCGCGTATTCCTCGGTCTGTAGGAGTCCGTGGACGCGCTCGCCCTCGTAGGCCCATACCGATTGGGCTGCGGCCTCCAGGCCGATGTACATGTCGAAGCCGGGTGGGAGCACGTCGCGGAATCGTGAGAACCAGCCCTTGACCCTGGTGGCTGCTGCCAACGCCAGCATCGTTGCCGTGGTCTCATCGTCCGCGCCGAACAACTCGGCCAGGGACTTCACGTCGTGGTCCTTGACCCGTACGCCGGGCAGGCCGTTGATGATCCGGTGGGCGGTGGGACGGGCGCGCTCCATGTGCTGCGCGGCCTGCTCGATCGTGATCGGGGTCCCGTCCTTGTTCCGTGCCTGTTTGCGCAGGTTCTGCAGCATCAGCGCCAGGCGCTGACGAGCCACGGCTGCGCCGGCGTCGTATCCGTCGACTGCCACTGTGGAGCCCTCCCTCCGGTGCTTGTTGTGCCCCTGCCGACTGTGTCCGGCAAAAATTTAACACTGCATCCGAACGATCTTGTCCGAGCGTAGCCGCCCACTGCGGCTACCTCTCCCGCCCACCTGGCAAAACTATGAAGTCAAAAATTGAATGTTGCGGTTTTGCGTGATCGGTGGTTGACTCCGTACCGGAACGACCTTCGTGGACGGTTGATCAATTGGCCGGCTGCTGGGTAGCGGGGAACGGCGAGTTCATGATCGATTTCCCGCTGCGTATCGCTGAAATCCCAGGTGACCGGGCGAGTCGCGGTAACGGCTCGCCCGGTCGTCCCAGCCCAATCAGAAGGGTTGATCATGGTGGCGCTTGGTGCCCTGACTTCTGGAATCCTGCTCGGCTTCTTCGTCGGGTTGTTCAGTTTCAAGGTCAAATCGCGGTGGTGTCCCGACTGCGGTCGGACGACGGTGCCGGCCGCTGGTCGGTAGCGTGCCGGCGGACCGGTCCCCGGCGGATCCCCGTCCCGGTGACGAGTTGATCGTCGATGGTCGGGCGAGTGTGCAGTTCGCGGCGGGGCGGGGTTTCCGGTTCCGAGTGACGACTGTGGACGCGAAGCTGACGTATCAGGGCTGGGTCTGGTTGGCCGGGTATGTGTTGGCGCCGGACAGTGAGGCCCGTGAGCGTCGGGAGATCTTCGTCGAGCGTGACGGTCTCCGCTGGGCTCCCCGCCCGCGCCGGCACCACTGACCCATCTGACTGGGGTGGCGGCACAACTGCGACGTAACCGCGCGCTCTACATCCGTACCTCTGAAGGTTTTTCGATTGTGTGAAAGGTGGTTTCTGCTGTGCGTGGATTTCTTGACCTGTTCCGGCGGGCTCCGGTGCGGAGTCGGCGTAACCGGCGGTTGCTCGCCGAGATCGCCCGCCACAACCGGCGGCCGACCGACGCCGCTGCCGGGCCGCGCCGGCCGGTGACGCCTGCCCCGAACGCTGCCGGTCACTTGTACGGCAGGCCGGTGCGGCCGTCGATCAGCCCCGGCCTGGTCCGCGACCGCGCGTTCGCCGACCGTGTCCGGCGTGGCTGCGACCCGGTCGAGGTACGGGCGTTTCTGCACCTGGTCGCCGACGAGTTGACCGCGCTGCGCGCCGAACTTGGCTCCACCCGGGAGGAGAACGCCCGGCTCAAGCAGGCGTTGCGGGACTGGCAGTCGCAGCAGTTCGAGCGGACCCACCGGTTCGGGGCGGGGGTGGCGGCGTGAACGGCGTCGACGCGGTGCCGCCCAGCTCGCTGCACATCGTCGGAGTCGGCGCGGACCGGCGGCGGGCGCAACGTGTGTTCACCGTCGCGAACCTCGACACCGGGCAGGTGGCCTCCACCAGCCTCGTTCCCGGCTCGTTCACGCCGTTGCCGACGCCGGGTGGGACGTGGTGGTTGCCGTACGCCCCGATCGTCACCGACCTCGCCGCCCGCGCCGGGGTCGCCGCCGCGACGTTGCGTGACCCGGACTTCCCCGACGAACCGGGCCGGCTGCCGTCTTCGGGGTTGACGCTGCCCAGGCAGTGGCAGCCCACCGTTTCGGAGCGGGACCGGCTGCGGTGGGAGGCGGCGGCGCTCGCCGACCGGCCCGCCACGCCGTGGCTGGTGCTGATCGGCCGCAGCGTCGAGCCGCCGCCACCCGGCGACCCGGGCCGGCTGCTCGGCCGGCTGTGCGCGCTCGCCGACCAGCTGCACGTCGACCTGGTCCTCGAAGTCCGGCCCAGCTCCATCGGGCGTGGGCTCAGCTGGGACGTCCGGTTCGAACAGGCCGGCGGTACGGTCCCCGACTACCAGCACCGGTGGATCGCCGACCTGCCGACCGCGCTCGCCACCATCCCGGCCGAACGGGCGGTGACCGGCCTGACCGTCGCCAACCCGCGACTGCCTGCCCACTACCTGACCGACGACGCCCTCACCGGGCGTGCGGTGCCGGTCGGGTTGGACGGGCACCCCGGCGGCCACGACCTCGACCAGGTCGAACGCCGCATGACAGCCGACGCCGAGCAGCACGGCGGCGCGCAGGCCATCTGGCGTAACCGGCACTGGTGGCACACCAGCCTGCGACCCGCCGACACCCCCGGCACATTCGTCCGCGGCTGGGAACCGCCGGCACCGAAGTACTGGGGCGAACCGATCCCCACCCACCCCTGCGGCCGGTGCGCCGACCGGCCCGACCCGCCGTTCTGCCTGGACTGCTACGGCACCGGCAGGTCCGGCGCGGCGCGGTGCTCACCGTCACCGACCTGCGTGGCCGGACCGTGCACCGAAACTGGCGACCCGACGACCCCGACCAACCACCACCCGCCCTGGTACCCGCCGACCGGCTGTCCGGCTCCACCGTCTGGCAGTTGCCCGAGCACTACCAGATCGGGGCGCTCGCGGCACAGTTCGGCGTCGAGCCGACCGACCTGACCGACATCGACGGCGAACACAGCATCGACCAGCACCTACGCCTGGGTGTCAGCCAGGTCCCCCACGGCGGCGGCGACCCACTCGACGCGTACCTCGGGGAAGTCGGCGCCACCCACGACGGCGCCCGGATCCTGGTCCTCGCCACCGGTTGGCCCGGCCCCACCCTCGACCAGGTCGCCGCCCTGATCCGCGGCCTCGGCCTCGCCCTCGACATCACCGTCATCGACCACCGCAACACCATCGGCCGACCCGAACTGTCCCAAGGCCACTCCTGGTCGATCCGGGTCGTCGACCCCACCACACCGCACACCGTCGACCCCGTCCCCACCAGCGCCAGCCTGCCCGAAGCCGTCGCACTCTGCTACCGCTACCTGCACGGCGCACTCCGCGCCACCATCCCCACCAACCCGGCCACGCCGATACCCGTCCCACAACAGCCCGCGACGGCCGGAACCCTCCCCGACACCACAACCTGCATCACCCAGCTACGCCGCCACGCCGCCACCCGACCCGGCCAGCCCGCCACCATCCGCCTCCACCCCGACGGCACCCACGCCCTCACCACAACCGAGACGAAGAAGACCTGGTCATGACGCTAGGAGCGCCAGGCCCCGACCATCTACCGTGGGGAGGTGGCGCGGGTACCGGTGGCCGGCACGTCGGGCGCAGGGAAGACCACCCAGGTCCGCTTCTACGACCGCTTTCACCATGTCGTCCTCAGCGCGCCGCTGGGGTTCTTCTCCAGCGAGTGATTCGTCGGACGAACCCCTATGGAAGAACTTCCGATCAGCACGCGGAGATCGCCGAGTACGTCCGGACCGTTGAGCCGCTTCTCAGACGTGGAGCCACCATCGAGCTTGCCGGACGTCAAACGATCTCCGAGCTGGCCGACGTCATCGAGAATCTGGTCAGGAAGCACTGATCCGCCGCGACTCGCGAAGTGCCCGACGGCGCGGCTGTCAGCGGCCGTACGACGAGCCGGGCAGGAGCAGTTTGAAGGCCGGATCGTACCCGGTGGGTTGGGTCAGTCGGTGGCGAGGCCGCGTAGGAACCGCTCGGCGATGGGCACCGCCTGGCCGGAGCCGGATCCGCCCTGCTCGACGAAGACGGCGAAGGCCAGGTCGCCCTGCCAGCCGACGAACCAGGCGTGCGTGTTCGCCGGGTCGTCGTCGTACTCGGCCGTGCCGGTCTTGCCGTGCACCGGCTCGCCCGGCACGTCCCGCAACGCCTGCCCGGTGCCGTCGGTGACCACCTCACGCATCATCGTCCGTAGCGCCTGCACCGCCGCCGGGTCCAGCTGTGGGCCGTCCGGCACCGCCGACGGCGGCGCGGGCTCGACGATCAGCGTCGGCTGGCGCCACTGCCCCCGGGCGACTGCGGCGGTGGCGCCGGCCATCGCCACCGGGCTGACCAGCGTGGTGCCCTGGCCGAAGGCGGCGGCGGCCCGTTCCGCTGGTGGGCCACCGGCGGAGACCGCGCCGGTGAACGCGGACACGCCGAGCCGCCATTCGCCTTCCAGCCCGAGCAGCCGGCCCGCCTCGGCCAGCCCGTCCGCCTCCAGCTGCGGGGCCAGCTCGACGAAAGTGGTGTTGCACGACTTGGCGAAGGCGGTCCGGAACGGCACCCGGCCCAGCTCGAAGCCGTCGGAGTTGGTGAACGAGCGCCCGTCGACGGTGGCCGTCTTCGGGCAGTCGACGGGTGCGTCCGGGTCGACCGCGCCGGCTTCGAGCAGGCCGAGCGCGCTGACCATCTTGAACGTGGAACCGGGCGGGACCTGTGCGGTCAACGCCAGGTTCTCCGTACCACCGTCGGGGCCGTTGGCGACGGCGACCAGCGCGCCGTCGCTGACCCGCACCGCCACCAGCGCGGCACGCTGCTCCACGTCGGCCAGCGCGGCGTCGGCGGCGGTCTGCACGGCCGTGTCCAGCGTGGTCCGCAGCGGCTCGCCCGGTCGGGCGTCGGCGCGGAACACCACCTCGTCGCCGGCGACGCTGCCGTCCGGGGCGGTGCCGACGATCTGCACCGAATACCCGGGTACGCCGCGTAGCCGCTCCTCGTACCCGCCCTGCAGGCCGCCGTGGCCGACCAGGTCGCCGACCTCGTACCGGCCGGGGTGCGCCTCCATGTCCTGCCGCTGCACCGGGTCGACGGTGCCGAGCAGCGCGCGGGCGAACTCCCGGGTGGGGGCCAGGTCCCACTCCTGCCGGCGGAACTTGGTGCCGGGCAGCTGGTAGATCCGGTCGCGGATCTGTTCGTAC
Source organism: Solwaraspora sp. WMMB762 (assembly GCF_049179115.1). Classification (NCBI taxonomy): domain Bacteria; kingdom Bacillati; phylum Actinomycetota; class Actinomycetes; order Micromonosporales; family Micromonosporaceae; genus Solwaraspora; species Solwaraspora sp. WMMB762. Next base: position 3,082,401 of record NZ_JBMHMD010000001.1, on the reverse strand, counting down.
GCCTCCTCGCGTAGGGTGACCACCTCGACGAAGGCGTCCGGCTTCGCCGCGTCGAGCCGGTCCGCCAGCCCGGAGACGTCGACCGGCGGGCTGATCGCCGGTCGGATCGCCCGGAACGCGGCGTCGAGCTGGGCGGCCAGGGCGGCCGGGTCGTCGACCTCACTGGGCTGTACGCCGACCACCACCACCGGGCGCGGCGCGACGATCGGCTGCCCGGCCCCGTCGAGGATGGCGCCGCGGGGCGGGGCGAGCCGGTTCAGTGCCAGCCGGTCGCCGCTGCCGAGCCGCTCGTGGACGATCGCCGGCTCCCAGATGATCTGCCAGGCGTCGTCGGCACCCCGGCGTAGCCGGACCGAGGTCGGGTAGCTCCACCGGACGTCGCCGGGGAGCGTCCATTCGACGGCGATGGTGGCGGTCGCGATGTCCTCGGTCACCTCGGCGTCGCCGTCCGGGCGCAGCTGCGGCGGCGTGTCCTTCAAGTCCCCGGAGAGGGCGGTCAGCTCCTCGGCGACGTCAGCGGCGGGCACCCGTTCGCCGGCCGGGGTGATGAAGCCGATGTCGGTGAGGTCACCGGAGTGCCAGCCGTCGATGAAGGCCGAGACCGTGGCGTCCGGCCCGTCGTCGGAGGAGCAGCTGGTCAGTGCGGTGACGGCGAGTAGCAGCGCGGTCGCGACGGTCGCCTTGCGGCGCATGCGACGGCCCCCTTCCGGACGCATGGCGGACACCGGAACGGTAGTACGTGCGCGCATGGACCGCTGTCCCCCGGGGTACCGGATGAACTGTTGTCCCGTTTCGTCCAGGCCATGTCACCCGACGTGGTCAGACAGTGTCGTCAAGCTGACGACGGGGTGCCGGTGTGCCGTCGGAACCACGATCCGGGAGGAATAGGCTTGGCCGAGGTTGACCCCACAGCGTGGTGGGGCCGAGGGGAGTCTGCGCCAATGAACCGCCGTCCGGTCACGAAGTCGAAACGTCAGGCCTCGGGCGGTGACGGGCAGCGTCGCCGGCAGAGCGCCGGGCCGCACCGCCAGTCCGAGCCGGACCCGGACGAGGTGTTCGACCTCCAGACGTTCGCGCCGCCGGAGTCGGCGCTGGCCGCCGTGGTCGACGACACCGACGACACCGGGTACGACGAGCCGATGCCCAGCGCCGAGCGGCTGATCGCCCAGGCGGTGTCGCTGGCCGACACCGATCACGACGCCGCCTCCCTGGTGGACCGGTTCTGGCGGTTCGCCGCCGACGAGGAGCTGGTCGGCTGCCGCCCGCAGGAGATGCTCGACGCCGCCCGGGCACACCGGGAGCTGGCCGGGCACCGGCTGCCCGGCGAGTTGAAGCTGCGGCTGACCCCACCCGGCGACGGCCGGCCGTACACGATCGTCGAGATCGTCACCGACGACATGCCGTTCCTGGTCGACTCGGTGACCGCGCTGCTCACCGAACGGCACTTCGACGTCCACCTGCTGGTCCACCCGCTGGTGGTGGTCCGCCGCGAACCACTCGGCCAGCTCACCGAGGTGGCGGCCGACGTCGAGCCGGACGACGCGATCGACGGCGACCTGGTGGAGAGCTGGATCCGGATCGAAATCGACCCGATCCGGATCGCCGGTGACCTGGACCGGCTGCGCCGCGACCTGCAGCGGGTCCTCACCGACGTGCGGGAAGCGGTGGAGGACTGGCCCCGGATGCGGCAGCGGGCGCTGGCCCTGGCCGACGAACTCAACCGGGCCGAGCCCGGATCACCCGACGCGCCGCCGGTGCCGGAGAAGGACCTCACCGACTCGGTCGAGCTGCTGCGCTGGCTGGCCGACGACCACTTCACCTTCCTCGGCTACCGGGAGTACCGGCTGGTCGACAGCGCGGACGGGGACAAGGCGCTGGTAGCGGTGCTCGGTTCCGGGCTGGGCATCCTGCGCCAGGACCAGACCCGGCCGCGCCCGCTCACCTCGATGACCCCGCAGGCGGCGGCGAAGGCGTTGGAGCAGCGGCTGCTGATCATCACCAAGGCCAACTCGCGGGCCACCGTGCACCGGGCCGCCTACCTCGACTACGTCGGCGTCAAGGTCTTCGACTCGGCCGGGGCGGTGGTCGGCGAGCGCCGGTTCCTCGGGCTGTTCTCCACCGCCGCGTACCGGACCAGCGTGCAGGAGCTGCCGGTGGTGCGGCGCAAGGTCGCCGAGGTGCTGGAGCGGTCCGGGCTCAGCCCACGCAGCCACTCCGGCAAGGACCTGCTGCAGATCCTGGAGACCTACCCGCGCGACGAGCTGTTCCAGATCCGCACCGACGACCTCTACCACGCCGTACTCGGGGTACTGCGGATGGCCGGCCGCCGGCAGCTGCGGCTGTTCCTGCGCTCCGACGGGTACGGGCGGTTCCTGTCCTGCCTGATCTACCTGCCCCGGGACCGGTTCACCACCCACAACCGGCTGCGGATGCAGCAGATCCTGCTGCGCGAGCTCAACGGCGTCGGCGTCGACTACACCACCCGGGTCACCGAGTCGATGCTGGCCCGGGTGCACTTCATCGTGCGTACCGACCCGGCGTCGCCGCCCGCCGAGCTGGACCCGGACCGGCTCGCCGAACTGCTCGCCGAGGCCACCCGGCTGTGGGAGGACGACTTCCGGCTGGTGCTGGAACGCAAGCTGGGCGACGAGTCGGCCAAGTCGCTGCACCGGCGATACGCCGACGCCTACCCGGAGGGGTACAAGGAGGAGCACACCGCGTACGAGGCGGTCCAGGACCTGGCCAAGCTGGAGCTGCTGGAGGAGCCCGGCCAGCTGGAGATGCACCTGTTCCGGCCGCCGGGCGGCACCGGGGTCGACGAGCGGGACGTGCGGTTCAAGGTCTACCGGTACGGCGAACCGATGGTGCTGTCCGACGTGCTGCCGGTGCTGCACTCGCTCGGCGTGCAGGTGATCGACGAACGGCCGTACGAGATCGACCGGGTCGACCAGCGGATCTACCTGTACGACTTCGGGCTGCGGCTGCCGGTCGGCGCCCGGGCGATGGCCGAGGTCCGGCCGCACGTGGAGAATGCGTTCTCGGCGGCCTGGCGCGGTGAGGCGGAGATTGACGGCCTCAACGAGCTGGTGCTGCGCGCCGGGCTGACCTGGCGGCAGGTGGTGGTGCTGCGGGCGTACGCGAAGTATCTGCGCCAGGCCGGCGCGGTCTTCTCCCAGGAGTACATGGAGTCCACCTTCGTCGCCTACCCGGCGATCGCCGCGCTGCTGATCCAACTCTTCGAGACCCGGTTCGCGCCGGGGCCCGATGTCGACGACGAGCGCCGCCGCCGGCGCGGGCAGGAGCTGGTCGCCGTGATCGGCCGCCAGTTCGACGAGGTGGACAGCCTCGACCAGGACCGGATCCTGCGCAGCTACCTGACGCTGATCCTGGCAACCCTGCGGACCAACTTCTACCAGCGCGGCGCCGACGGCCGCCCGGTCCCGTACGTGGCGATCAAGCTGGACCCGCAGGCCGTCCCGGACCTGCCGGCGCCCCGGCCGGCGTACGAGATCTTCGTCTACTCGCCCCGGTTCGAGGGCGTGCACCTGCGCTTCGGTGAGGTCGCCCGGGGCGGGCTGCGCTGGTCGGACCGGCGGGAGGACTTCCGTACCGAGGTGCTCGGCCTGGTCAAGGCGCAGATGGTGAAGAACGCGGTGATCGTGCCGGTCGGCGCCAAGGGCGGCTTCGTGGTCAAGCAGCCCGGCGGTACCGCGCGCGGTCGGGCGGCGGCCGAGCCACCGGACCGGGAAGCGGCCCAGGCCGAGGGGGTGGCCTGCTACCAGCAGTTCATCTCCGGTCTGCTGGACGTCACCGACAACATCGTCGCCGGGCAGATCGTGCCGCCGCAGCGGGTGGTGCGCCACGACGGCGACGACCCGTACCTGGTGGTCGCCGCCGACAAGGGCACCGCGACCTTCTCCGACGTGGCCAACGCGATCTCGATCTCCCGGGGTTTCTGGATGGGCGACGCGTTCGCCTCCGGCGGGTCGGCCGGCTACGACCACAAGAAGATGGGAATCACCGCGCGGGGGGCCTGGGAGTCGGTCAAGCGGCACTTCCGTGACCTGGGGGTGGACGTCCAACGACAGGACTTCACGGTGGTCGGCATCGGTGACATGTCCGGCGACGTGTTCGGCAACGGGATGCTGCTGTCCGAACACGTCCGGCTGGTCGCCGCCTTCGACCACCGGCACATCTTCCTCGACCCGGATCCGGACGCGGCCACCTCGTACGCCGAGCGGCGGCGGCTGTTCGACCTGCCCCGGTCGTCGTGGGCCGACTACGACACCGGGCTGATCTCGGCCGGCGGTGGCGTGTACCCGCGTACCGCCAAGTCGGTGCCGGTCAGCCGGCAGGTCCGCGCGGCGCTCGGCCTCGACGACGGGGTCGACCTGCTCTCCCCGCCGGAGCTGATCCGGGCGATCCTGCGCGCCCCGGTGGACCTGCTGTTCAACGGTGGCATCGGCACCTACGTCAAGGCCTCCGGCGAGTCGCACGCCGACGTTGGCGACAAGGCCAACGACCCGATCCGGGTCGACGGCCGGTCGGTGCGGGCGAAGGTGGTCGGCGAGGGCGGCAACCTGGGGCTCACCCAGCGTGGCCGGATCGAGTACGCGACCGCCGGCGGGCGGATCTACACCGACTTCATCGACAACTCGGCAGGCGTGGACTGCTCCGACCACGAGGTCAACATCAAGATCCTGCTGGGCGGCGCGGTGGCCGATGGCGAGCTGACCGTACCGCAGCGTGACGCGTTGCTCGTGGAGATGACCGACGAGGTCGCCGCGCTGGTGCTGCGGGACAACTACGACCAGGCGCGGGCCCTGGCCAACGCCTGCGCCCAGGCGCGTCCGCTGCTGCCGGTGCACCGGCGGATGATCACCGACCTGGAACAGTCCGGGCAGCTGGACCGGGAGTTGGAGGCGCTGCCGTCCGACGACGATCTGGCGGAGCGGATCCGCGCCGGCGCGGACGGGTTGACCCTGCCCGAGTTCGCGGTGCTGCTCGCCTACGCCAAGATCTCCATCGAGGGGCAGGTGCTGGCCGACGGGCTGCCCGACGAGGCGTGGACCGACCGGGTGCTGGCGGACTACTTCCCGACGCCGCTGCGCGAGCGGTACGCCGCCCGGATGACCGATCACCGACTGCGCCGGGAGATCGTGGTGACCAGCCTGGTCAACGAGGCGGTCAACCGGGGTGGCATGTCCTTCGTCTACCGGACGATGGAGGAGACCGGGGCGTCGGCCGCCGACGTGCTGCGGGCCTATGTGGTGGTCCGCGACGTGTTCGGGCTCGACACGCTGTGGGCCGACATCGACGCACTGGACAACGTGGTCGGCACCGCCGCGCAGGTCTCGGTCTACCTGGAGAGCCGGCGGCTGCTGGACCGGGCGGTCCGCTGGCTGGTCACCAACCGCAAGTCCCCGCTGGACGTGTCGGGGGAGACCGCCCGGCTGCGCGACGGGGTGTCGCGGCTGCTGCCGGAGCTGGGCGACTACTTCCGGGGCGACGAGCGGGAGTCGCTGCGGGCCCACGTGGACACCATGACCGGTCGCGGTCTGCCGCCGGATCTCGCCGACCGGGCCACTCGGATCATGTACAGCTTCGGGCTGCTCGACGTGGTGGAGACCGCCGCCGACACCGGCTGCGACGTCACCGAGGTCGCCTCGGTGTACTTCATGCTGTCCGAACGGTTCCGGGTCGACTGGCTGCTGAGCAAGATCTCGCTGCTGCCCCGGGGGGACCGCTGGCAGACGCTGGCCCGCACCGCGCTGCGCTACGACCTGTACGCCGCGCTGGCGGCGCTCACCGTCGAGGTGCTCACCGCCACCCCGGGCGAGCTGGCGGTGCAGGACCGGGCCGAACAGTGGGAGCAGGACAACGCCAGCGCGGTGGCCCGGGTCCGGCGGGCGATGGAGGACTTCGCCCACTCGCCGGCTGACCTCGCCGCACTGTCGGTGCTGCTGCGCCAGATCCGGACACTGGTCCGCACATCTTCGGCCAACTGACCACATCGGCCGGAAAAGCTGCATACTTTCGGCAGGGTAGACAGAGGCATTTCCGGGCGGGTGAACGGCTTCTCCATCAGGGCGGCGTGCGGGCCGTCCCGTACGGCAGGAGGCAGGCAGGATGCTGGACAAGCGTCTCTACCACCATCTGGTCAGCTGGCTGGGCCAGTGGCCGGCCGGCCGGGCGTTGCAGGTGGTCGGCTCGGAGCGACGGGTCCGACCAGGCTGGGACGGCCGGCCGCATCCGGTGGTCGGCGTCGGGGCGCCCGGCGGCGCGGTGCTGTCCGTGCCACCCGACAAGGTCGAGGCGGTACGCGCGTTGACCGACCTGCCGCTCACCGATCTGCTGGCCAAGTTGCCCACCGCGGTCGGCCGGCCCGGCTGGCGGGCGCAGCGCACCGTGTTCCGGTACTGTCTGGCGCCGGCGCCGCTGCCCGACGCCGGGGACTGGATCGACTCCGCTGACGAGTCGTTGCCGCCCTGGCTGCGGCAGTTCACCAACCCGGTGCTGGTCGCCCGGGACGCCGACGGGACGTTCCTGGCCGGGGTCGGGCTGAAGCGGCACGACGCGCACGGCCAGGAGATCGCGGTCGGCACCGTACCGGCGGCGCGTGGTCGTGGCCTGGCCCGCCGGCTGGTCGCCCAGGCCGCCCGTCGGGTGCTCGACGGCGGCGCCGTCCCCACCTACCTGCACGCGGTGGGCAACGCCGCGTCGGCGAAGGTGGCCTCGGCCGCCGGGTTCCGCGACCGGGGCTGGACCGCGTACGGCATCTCCGCCGACTGATCGAGGCCGGAGCTGTGACCTGACACCCGGGCCGGCTTCACCCGGTACGGGTGATGCCGTACCACCCGATCAGCCGCGACCCTGCCATTGGTGGAGGGAGCGGATGATGCCGCAGACGACGCAGCGGGCGCAGACCACACGGACCGCCTCGGCGCGGGAACCGATGCCGGCGACGCGGGAGTTCTTCGACCGCCTCGGCCGTAAGGAGAACGCGTCGCTGCTGCGGCAGATCTCCGGGACGGTGCGGTTCGACCTGGCACACGACGAACAGGTGGACTACTGGTTCGTCGCCTTCGAGGACGGTCGGGCCAACCTGGTGCGCGAGCAGCGGGACGCGGAGAGCGTGCTGCGTACCGATCAGGAGGTCTTCGAGGGGATGGCCCGGGGCGAGATCAACCCGATGGCGGCGATGCTCCGGGGCCAGATCATGGTGCTCGGCGATCTTCGCCTGCTGATCCTGATCGAGCGGATGATGCCCGGCCCACCCGGTTCCCACGATCCACGCGCGTTCGCCCGGCGGGAGAGGACTGAGCAATGACCGAGGGAATGGTCAGCATCCTGGACGGCAACACCTTCGTGGTCAGCGACAGTCAGGGCGACATCGACGCCTCTCCGGCGGCACCCACCGGGCTCTTCTCGTTCGACACCCGGTTCCTGTCGAAGTGGCAGCTGACCATCGACGGTGAGCGGCTGTCCTCACTGTCGGTCGACGACCTGCAGTACTTCGAGGCACGGTTCTTCCTGGTGCCCGGCGAACCGACCCACTACGTCGACGCCGAGATGTCGGTGATCCGGCAACGCTGGGTGGGCGGCAGCTTCGATGAGGAGATCACCATCCTCAACCACGCCCAGGAGCCGATGGAGCTGAACGTCCGGCTGGAAGCGGGCAGCGACTTCGCCGACCTGTTCGAGATCAAGGACGTCCGGCACAAGGTCGGCAAGCACTACGCCCACGTCGACCGGGACTGTCTGCGGCTCGGCTACCAGCGGGAGAGCTTCCACCGGGAGACGATCATCACCAGCAGCGAGCCGGCGGCGATCGACGAATACGGGCTCAGCTTCACCATCACCATCGAGCCGCACGGCAAGTGGATCACCCACATCAAGGTGAAGACCACCGCGATCGGTCCGGACGGGCGGGACCTGCGAGAGGGCCTGCTCGGCCAGCACTTCGACCGGGCCAAGCCGGAGATGCGCCGGGAACTGGACGAGTGGATCGCCCGGGCACCCCGGCTGGCCTGCGAATGCGAGCCGCTCGCGTCGACGTACCGGCGGAGTCTGGTGGATCTGGCCGCGCTGCGTTACACCCCGCTGTCGCTGGCCGGGCAGTCGGTGCCGGCCGCCGGTGTGCCGTGGTTCGCCACCATGTTCGGCCGGGACAGCATCTTCACCAGCCTGCAGGCGCTGCCGTTCGCGCCGGAGCTGGCGGCGGCGACGTTGCGGCTGCTCGGCGCGCTGCAGGGCAGCAAGCTCGACGACTTCCGGGACGAGGAACCGGGCAAGATCCTGCACGAGATCCGGTACGGCGAGTCGTCGGCCTTCGAGGAACAGCCGCATACCCCGTACTTCGGCGCGGCCGACTCGACCCCACTGTTCGTCGTACTGCTCGACGAGTACGAACGGTGGAGCGGCGACGTCAAGCTGGTCCGGGCCCTGGAGACCGAAGCCCGGAACGCGCTGAACTGGATCGACACCTACGGTGATCTGCTCAACAACGGCTACCTCTGGTATGAGCGGCGCAACGAGGAGACCGGTCTGGAGAACCAGTGCTGGAAGGACTCCTGGGACGCGATCTGCTACCGCGACGGCCGGTTGCCCGGCTTTCCCCGGGCAACCTGCGAACTGCAGGGGTACGCGTACGACGCGAAGAGACGCGCTGCCCGGCTGGCCCGCGAGATCTGGCACGACCCGGGGTACGCCGACCAACTGGAGCGGGAGGCGGCCGACCTGAAGGCCCGCTTCAACCGGGACTACTGGGTTGAGGACGGGGGGTACTTCGCACTCGCGCTGGACCCGGAGGGTGGTCAGGTCGACGCGCTGTCGTCGAACACCGGTCATCTGCTGTGGAGCGGTATCGTCAACGATGACAGGGCGAAGAGCGTCGCCAGGCATCTACTCAGTCCCCGGCTGTTCTCCGGCTGGGGGGTGCGGACCCTCGCTGAGGGGGAGGGCCGGTTCAACCCGATCGGCTACCACGTCGGCACGGTCTGGCCGTTCGACAACTCGTTCATCGCTTGGGGGCTGCGCCGGTACGGCTTCGTCGAGGAGTCGGCCCGGATCGCCGACGGCATTATCAACGCCGCGCAGTACTTCAACGGCCGGTTGCCGGAGGCGTTCGGCGGCTACGACCGGGCGCTGACCAAGTATCCGGTGGAGTACCCGACCTCCTGCAGCCCGCAGGCCTGGTCGACCGGGGCGACGCTGCTGCTGCTGCGGACTCTGCTTGGCCTGGAGCCGCAGGGCGAGCACCTGGTCATCGATCCGGCGTTGCCGATCAGCATGGGCCGGATCGAACTGCTCGACATTCCCGGCAGGTGGGGCCACATCGACGCGTTCGGTCGCGGTCGGATGGACATCCACCGCAAGGAGCGCCAGCCGGCCTGACCCGGGGCGTACGGCCCTGACCGCCCAGCCCTGACCGGTGTCCGGCCGGCCCGGGGCATCGGGGCGTAGGGTGTCGACCGTGCGGGTAGGGATCGTGATCTTGCCGGACGAGCCGTGGTCGGTGACGTCGCGCCGCTGGCGCCAGGCCGAGGAGTGGGGCTTCGACCACGCCTGGACCTACGACCATCTGGGGTGGCGGGACCTGGTCGACGGGCCGTGGTTCGACGCGGTCCCGACGCTGGCCGCCGCCGCGTCCGTCACCTCCCGGATCCCGCTCGGCACCCTGGTCGCCTCGCCGAACTTCCGGCACCCGGTGCACTTCGCCCGCGAGGTCACCGCCTTGGACGACATCTCCGCCGGCCGGCTGCTGCTCGGGGTCGGCGCGGGCGGGCTCGGGTTCGACGCCACCGTCCTCGGCACGCCGCCGCTGACCCCGCGCGCCCGGGTCGACCGGTACGCCGAGTTCGTCGAGCTGCTCGACCTGCTGCTGCGCACCGACCGGGTGACCTGGCAGGGCCGGTACTTCCAGGCGGTGGACGCCCGCAGCACGCCCGGCTGCCGCCAGCGGCCCCGGGTGCCGTTCGTCATGGCCGCCAACGGGCCCCGGTCGTTGGACCTGGTCGCCCGGTACGGCGCCGGCTGGGTGACCACCGGCACCGTCTTCGACGACCAGGCCGCCTGGTGGGCCTCGGTGGCCCAGTTGACGCGGCGGTGTGACGCGGCGGTGGACCGGGCCGGGCGGGACCGGGACGACCTGCGCCGGTACCTGTCGCTGGACTCGGCACCGGTCTTCTCGCTGACCAGCGCCGACTTCTTCGCCGACGCGGTCGGCCGGGCCGCCGCGCTCGGCTTCACCGATGTGATCACCCACTGGCCGCGCCGGAGCAGCTGGTACGCCGGCGACGAGCGGGTGCTGGCCGAGGTCGCCACCGAGGTGTTGCCGTCCCTGCGCTGACGCCCGGGCCGGTCGGCCGGGTGCAGCGTCAACCGGCCCGGTCGGCCGGCCGTGGGTCGGGCAGTGCGGTGCCGGGCTGGCGATCGGCCCGCAGCCCGGCCACCTCGGCCCGCAACGCGGCGAGTTCCTCGGTGAGCGCGACGACATCGGCGCGGGTCGCCGGCGACTTCGCGGTGTCGGTCTCGCCAGCTGCGGAGATGCGTTCCACGATCCAGCTGGCCAGCGAACCGGTGACGAAACCGATCAGGCCGATACCGCCGATCATCAGCGCCAGCGCCACGAACCGGCCGGTGCTGGTGATCGGGTAGTAGTCGCCGTAGCCGACGGTCGTGATGGTGACCACCGACCACCACAGCGCGTCCGGATAGGTGTTGATCGCACCGTCCGGGTGGCTGCGTTCGGCGTCCAGCACCGCCAGCCCGGAGACGATCACCAGCAGGACAGTGGTCGAGCCGACGTAGAGCGCCAGCCGGCCACGCGCCCAGACCTCGGTGCGCCGGGTCAGCAGGAGCACCGCAGTGACCAGCCGGAGCATCCGCAACGGCCGGAGAATGGGCAGCAGCAGCACGATCAGGTCGAACAGGTTGGCGCGGACGAACCGCCACCGGTCGCCGGTCAGCCACAGCCGGACGAGGTAGTCGATCCAGAAGAGTGCCCAGATCACGATGTTGGCAGCGACACACACGGCACGCCACCGCGCCGGCATCTGCGGGTAGAGAATGGGCGCGGCATAGACGACGAGGAACGCCACGGCGAGCACGGTCAACCCGGCCGCTGTCCGGCGCTCCCACCTGGCGGTTCGGTCCTCGCGGTGGGGCCCGGGCCCCGGATCCTGGAGAGACATGCCCGACAGGCTGCCTGATGGCGGCAAGCAACCCGCCACCGGCCCCGCCGCGACCTCGGCCGACCGCCGGTCCGAGCGCTGGCGCGGCATCCGGCCCGGCAGCCGGCCGTCGGCACCGGCCGGCCGGCGTCGCCGGTGGCGGGTACCGATGTGGCGGCGCGGCGCCGACCGGTTCCAGCACCCTGCCCAGGTGATCGCCGGCGGGTTCGCTGCCGCCATCGCGCTCGGTACGGCGCTGCTGATGCTGCCGGCGGCGAGCCGGTCCGGCACCTCGCCGCCGCTGATCGACGCCCTGTTCACCGCGACCTCCGCGGTCTGCGTGACCGGGCTGGTGGTGGTCGACACGGCCGGCCACTGGTCGGCGTTCGGCCAACTGGTGATCATGGGCCTGATCCAGATCGGCGGACTGGGCATCATGACCCTGGCGACGCTGTTCACCGTACTGCTGTCCCGCCGCCTCGGCCTGCGGGCCCGGTTCCTCGCCCAGGCGGAGACCAAGACGCTGAGCCTGCGCGACGTCCGCCGGGTGGTGCGCAACATCGTGCTGTTCAGCCTGGCCAGCGAGCTCGTGGTCGCGGTGGTGCTGACCGTACGGTTCGCGGTCGGCTACGACTACCCGTGGGGCCGGGCCGCGTACCACGGGGTCTTCCACGCGGTCTCGGCGTTCAACAACGCCGGCTTCGCCCTGTACGCCGACAGCCTGATGCGCTTCGTCGCCGATCCCTGGATCACCACCACCGTCGCCCTGGCGGTGATCGTCGGCGGACTCGGCTTCCCGGTGGTCTTCGAACTGCTCCGGTGCTGGCACCGCCCCCGCCTCTGGTCGGTGCTGACCCGGATCACCGTGGTGCTGACGGCCAGCCTGCTGACCCTCGGCACCATCGTGTTCACCCTGGTCGAGCTGCGCAACCCGGCGACGTTCGGCCCACTCGACGGCGCGCACAAGGTGCTGGCCGGCTTCTTCGCCTCGGTGATGACCCGTACCGCCGGGTTCAACAGCGTCGACATCGCGGCCATGCGGCCGGAGAGCCTGCTGCTCAGCGACATCCTGATGTTCATCGGCGGCGGCAGCGCCGGCACCGCCGGTGGGGTCAAGGTGACCACGGTCGGCCTGCTGGCCTTCGTGCTGTGGGCCGAGATGCGCGGCGAGACCCGGGTCAACGTCGGCTCCCGTCGGGTGCCGGAGGGCAACCAGCGGCAGGCGCTCGCGGTGCTGCTGCTGTCCCTCGGCGCGGTGGCGGTGGCCACCTTCACCCTGCTCGCCATGACCCGGTACCCGCTCGACCAGGTGCTGTTCGAGGTCGTCTCGGCGTTCGGCACCGTCGGGCTGTCCACCGGCATCACCGCCGGCCTGCCACCAGCGGCCGACGTCCTGCTGATCGTGTTGATGTTCATGGGCCGGATCGGGCCGTTGACCGTGGCGTCGGCACTCGCGCTGCGGGAACGGGGCCGGCGCTACGAACTTCCGGAGGAGAGGATCATCGTTGGCTGACTCACGCAACGAACCGGTGGTGGTGATCGGGCTCGGCCGATTCGGTGGGGCGCTCGCCGTCGAACTCAACAACCGGGGCACCGAGGTGCTCGGTATCGACGGCGACGCCCGGACCACCCAGGGCTACAGCGGGCAGTTGCCGCATCTGGCCACCGCCGACGCCACTGACGTCGAGGCGCTGCGCCAGCTCGGGGTGAACGAGTTTCACCGGGCGGTGGTCGGCATCGGCACCGACATCCAGGCCAGCATCCTGGCCACCTCGCTGCTCGCCGAGCTCGGCGTGGCGGACATCTGGGCGAAGGCGATCAGCCGGCAACACGGCCGGATCCTGGAACGGGTCGGCGCCCATCACGTGATCCTGCCGGAGCACGACATGGGTGAGCGGGTCGCCCATCTGCTGACCGGGCGGCTGCTGGACTACGTGGAGGTCGACCGGGACTTCGCGATGGTCAAGACGACCCCGCCGCAGGACGCGGTCAGCGTGCCGTTGCGCGAGTCGCGGGTCCGGTCCCGGTACGGCGTGACGGTGGTGGCGGTGAAGAGCGAGGCACGGGGCCCGGATGCCAGGTTTACCTACGCCACCCCGGACACCGTGCTGATGTACGGCGACATCGTCCTGGTGCTGGGCAGGATCGACGACGTGGAGCGGTTCGCCGAGTCCGGCTGACGCCCAGCGGGCGAGCGGTTCAGCGGCGCGGCCGGGAAGAGCGGTCAGCGGCGGGGCCGGCGGGCGTGGTAGACGAAGGCCGGCGGCAGGTTGCCGAGCACCGTACGCCCCATCACCACCTCCTCGAACCGGTCCCGCAGCAGTTGCCGGAACCGACGGGCCGGCGGGGTCTGCGCGGTCAGCACGTACGCGAACGTGGTGAACGCCCCGTCCGGTCCCAGCACGTCGCACACCGCACCGAGGGCGGACGACTGCAGATCACGCGGGAAGGAGACCCACGGCAGCCCGCTGACCACCACGTCGGCGGTGGCCAGGCCCTGCCCGGCCACCAGGGCCCGGCAGTCGGCGGCGTTGCCGACGATCACCTCGACCTGCGGGTGCCGGCCGGCCAGCAGGTCGGCGAGGGTCGGGCTGAGCTCGATCGCCAGGTGCCGACCCCGGCCGCCGAGCCGCCGCTGGATCACCCCGGTGAAGGCGCCGGTGCCGGGCCCGAGTTCGACGACGACCGGGTCGCCGCGTTCCGGGATCGGCGCGGTGATCGCCTCGGCCAACCGCTGCGAGCTGGGAGCGACCGCACCGATCCGGGTGGGCGACCGGAGGAACTCGCGGAGGAACGCCCCGGCGTCGCCGCCGCGCCGGGCAGCCGGAACCGGCGCGGGCTGCGGCGTGGTGGCGCTCTCCGACACGGGTACGGACATGAGGGGAACTCCTCTGCGCGGGTGCTCCGGCGAGCCGGGGAGACAGGGCATGCCTCGGGCCGGAGACACAGCATGCCTATTGCGGCACACCGTGTCAAAAGGGTAGCCGGTCGCGGTCAGCTGGTCGCGCTCAGCAGCCCCCGGAGCCACCCGGCCTGACCGACGTGCTGCAGGTCGTCGTTGGCGACGCTGACCAGCCGTGCGCCGAGGGTGACCGGCGGGTCCCACCGTTCGTCGACGATCCGGTCCAGGTCGGCGTCGGTCAGGCCGACCAGGAACCGCCGGGTCCGGTCGGCGACCGCCGTGTAGTAGTCGACCAGCGCGGCGGCGCTTTCCGGCGCCACCGCCGCCACCTGCTCGGCGCTGTGCCCGTACCCGGTGTCCGCCGGATCGGCGGTCAGGCCGAACCGGCGCGCCCAGCCGTCGCCGACCCAGACCTGCGGCTCGCCGATCACCTCGGCCAGATGGTCGTCCTGGACCCGGGTCAGGTGCCAGACCAGCCAGCCGATCGGGTTCGTGCCCGACGCCGGTGACCAGCGCAGCTGCTCCGGGCCCAGGCCGTCGACCGCCGCGTGGACCAGCTCGGGCAGCCGGTCGAAGGTCTCCACCAGCAGGGCGCTCGCGTTCACCGTGCCTGTCTCCTCCCTGGGGCGTCGAGGTCCCCGGTCCTGGGCCGTGGCGACCCTGCCCGGCCGGTCACGGCGGCCGTAGGCTATCAACGTGCCATGGCCCGCTACCTGCTCTTTCCCGGTCGGCACCACGTTCTCACCCGGTTCCAGGCCGACTATCTGAGCCGGCTGGCCGCCCGCGAGGCGGCGGCGTCCGACGGGCCGTGCACCGTCGTCTGGGCGGTGACGTCGGCCAACCACGGCAACACCCGGCGCAACCCGGTGCCGTACCACCGACGGGAGGCCGCGATCGAGCGGTTCAGCGTCCTGACCGGGCTGCGCTCGGTGGTGGTGCCGGTCTTCGACGTCGTGGCCACCGACCGGTTCGCCGAGGTGACGGTGAAGACCGTGGCGGCGGTGACCGGACTGGAGCTGACCCCGGCGGACACCGTGCTGGCCTGTTCCACCCCGGAGGTGGCGGCGATGTACCGGCGGCTGGGATTCCCGGTGGCCGGGGTGGAGGCCGACGTCGACCCACCGCCGCCGCGCCCGTGGGACGTGCTGCTGCGGCTGGCCGCTGGCGACGACAGCTGGCGGGACCTGGCCCACCCGGCGAGCGTCGACGTCTTCGACCGGTACGGGCTGGAAGGCCACGTCCGGTCGGTGGTCGACGATCCGGTGGTCGGTGCGGAGGGCGGGCTCACCGCGACCCGTGACTACCGCAGCTACGCCGAGGCGTTCGCCGAGGCCGCCCGGCGCAAGTGGGACGCGGTACGCCGGTACGTGCGACCCGGCCGGATCGTCGACATCGGCTGCGGCGCCGGTGCGGTGCTCGAACTGGCCGACCGGGAACCGGCGCTGCGGGAGAGCGACCTGATCGGTGTCGAGGTGGCCCGGCACCTGTTCGAGGAGTGCGTGCACAAGAAGGCCCAGGGGGCGTTCAGCAACCCGAACGTCTACTTCTACCAGCGCAACGTGCTGGGCGGGGCGGTCTTCGCGCCCCGGTCGGTGGACACCACGTTGACCTTCGCGTTGACCCACGAGATCTGGTCGTACGGGGAGCGGATGGCCTCCGTACGCCGATTCGTGCAGGCCATCTACGACCACACGGTGCCCGGCGGGGTGTGGATCAACAGCGATGTCTGCGGCCCGGACGGCGCCGACCGCCCGGTGCGGCTGCGACTGTCGACGGCCGACGGTGCGAACCCGGCGCAACCCCGGACCGACCTCGCCGTTGCCCCGCCGGCTGAGGTCGCCGCGTACCTGCGTGGGCTGTCCACCCGGGCCCGGCTGGACCAGTTCGCCGTCGACTTCGCCTTCCCGTTCGGCCATCGGCCGGTCGACGGGGCACCGGAGGTCGTCGAGACGACGCTCGGCGCGGCGATGGACTTCCTCACCCGCAAGGACTACCCGGACAACTGGCTGTCGGAGACCCGCGAGCAGTTCTGCGGACTGGAGTACGCCGACTGGAAGGCGTTGCTGGCCGACGTCGGGTTCGAGATCGACCCGGCGAGCGGCGCGTGGCGCAACGACTGGATCGTTGACCACCGGATCGCCCCGGTCGCATCCCTGTCCACCATCGATGGTCGTCCGATGGACTGGCCGGTCACCCACGTCCTGCTGGTGGCCCGCCGGCCGGTGAACAGCTGAGCGGTCAGAGCCGCTCGAACGGTTCGGCGTAGCGGAACCGGCCCGGCGTCGGCGCGGCCCCGCCCAGCGGCCGGGCCTGGAAGTAGGCTCCCCACTGCGGATCGGGCGCGACGATGCCGAACTCGCTGGCCGGCCGCAGCCCGAACCGGTGGTAGTACGACGGTTCGCCGAGCAGCGCGACGAGTGTCTCGTCGCGGGCTTCGGCGGCGGCGAGCACCGCGTGCATCAGCGCCGAGCCGACGCCGGCGCGTTGCCGGTCCGGGCGTACCGCCAGCGGGCCGAGGCCCAGCACCGGCCGGCCGTCGAGCTGCCCTCGGGTGCAGACCACGTGCCCGACGACCTTGCCGGCGGCGTCCGGGCCCGGCCCGTGCCCGTCCTGCCCGCGTCCGGTGCCGGCGTCGACGGCGACCAGCGACAGCGCCGGGATCCATGCGGGGTCGGCACGCAGTTCGTCCAGCAGCCCGACCTCGACCGGCGTCTCGGTCACGGTCCCCGGCCGGTCCATCGGCTCCGGCCGGTCCGCAGCCGGCGGCCGGCTGAAGGCCGCCGCCACCACCGCCCGGACCGCCGCGACGTCGCCGGCTCGTTCCCGTCTGACCAGCATGGCCGCCATCCGATCAGGCCGGGCCCCGGCCGGCAACCGGATTCCCGGCGCGGCTTGGGACAATGGGACGCGATGCTCATCGACCTGTACGACGTCATCCATCGGCGCCGCGACGTGCGGGCCGAGTTCACCGGCGCGCCGGTGCCGGACGAGGTGCTGCACCGGGTGCTGACCGCCGCGCACGCCGCGCCGAGTGTCGGGCTCACCCAGCCGTGGGACTTCGTGCTGGTGCGCGATCCGGCGGTGCGCGACGCCTTCCACGCCCATGTGCAGCAGGAACGGCGGACGTTCGCGCAGACCCTCGACCCGGTCGCGGCGGCCCGGTTCGCGCACATCAAGATCGACGGGGTACGGGAGGCCACCCTGTCGATCGTGGTGACCTACGACCCGCAGCGGGGCAGTCCGGCGGTGCTCGGCCGGCACGCCATCGCCGACGCCGGCCTCTACTCGGTCTGCCTGGCCATTCAGAACCTCTGGCTGGCGGCCACCGCGGAAGGTCTCGGGGTCGGCTGGGTCTCCTTCTACCGGGAGCCGTTCCTGCGGGACCTGCTCGCCATCCCGGCCGGCATCCGACCGGTGGCCTGGCTCTGCGTCGGGCCGGTCAGCCGGCTGGCCGACGAACCCGACCTGGAACGGCACGGCTGGCGGCGGCGCCGACCGGTGACCGACGCCCTGCACCACGACCGGTGGTGAAGCTCCTCGGAGCCTGCTGACCACCGGCGTTTGCTGAAACGGCAAGGAAGTTTGCCGCTACGCTGACGGCGGCGGATCGTGGGTGCCGGAGGTGGTCAGGATGGCTGACAACAAGGTGGGGGGACCCACGTACCGGGTCGCCGTGGCGGTGATCGGCGGCGGTGCCGCCGGGTTGAGTGCGGCGCTGACCCTGGCCCGGGCCCGGCGGGCGGTGATCGTGATCGACGCGGGTGAACCCCGCAACGCGCCCTCGGCCGGCGTGCACGGCTTCCTCAGCCGCGACGGCATCAGCCCGGCCGGGCTGGTCGCCGCCGGCCGGCAGGAGGTCGAACGGTACGGCGGCGTGGTGCTGCCCGGCCGGGCGGAGGCGGTCGAGCGGGTCGACGGAGGATTCGAGGTCCGCCTGGCCGACGGCCGTACGGTGGCCGCCCGGCGGCTGCTGTTCGCCACCGGCGTGGTCGACGAACTGCCCGACATCCCCGGGCTGCGGGACCGCTGGGGACGCGACGTGCTGCACTGCCCGTACTGCCACGGGTGGGAGATCCGGGACCAGCCGGTCGGGGTGCTCGCCACCGGCGAGATGGCGCTGCACCAGGTGCAGCTGTTCCGGCAGTGGACCTCGGACCTGGTGCTGTTCACCCACACCGGTGTCGACCTCACCGACGAACAGGCCGAACAGTTGGCGGCCCGTGGTGTCCGGGTGGTGCCGGGCGAAGTCGTCGGGCTGGAGGTGACCGACGACCGGCTCACCGGGGTACGGCTCGCCGACGGGACCGTGGTGCCCCGGGCGGCGGTGACCGTCGCCTCCCGGCTGCGGGTCGACGACCGGCTGCTGACCAAGCTGGGTGTGCCGGTGAACAGGCATCCGAGCGGGATGGCCGAACAGGTCGAGGCGGACCCGACCGGGCGTACCCCGATCCCGGGAGTCTGGGCCGCCGGCAACCTGACCAACCCGTTCGCCCAGGTGATGGCGGCGGCTGCGGCCGGCACGATGGCGGCGGCAGCGGTCAACGGCGACCTGGCCGAGGAGGACACCGCCGACGCGGTACACCGGCACCGGGCCGCCGCAGCCGGCGAGGACGACTCCGGCCTGCCGGTGCACCACGGCCCGGCGGACGTCGCCGCCATGATCAGCCAGGAGTTCTGGGACGAACGGTACGGCTCGGTCGACCGGGTGTGGAGCGGCAACCCGAACCCGCAACTGGTCACCGTCGTCGACAAACTGCCCGCGGGCACCGCCTGCGACGTCGGCGCCGGCGAGGGTGCCGACGCGATCTGGCTGGCCGGCCGAGGCTGGTCGGTGACCGCCGTCGACGTGTCGGCGGTCGCGCTGCGCCGGGCCGCCGAGCAGGCGGCGACGGCCGGCGACGACATCGCCGGACGGCTCACCTGGCAGCCGGCCGACCTACGGACCTGGGATCCGGGTACGGCCCGGTTCGACCTGGTCACCGCCCAGTTCATGCACCTGCCGGACCCGGACCGGGCGATGCTGCACCGCCGGCTCGCGGCGGCGGTACGCCCCGGCGGCACCCTGCTGATCGTCGGCCACCACCCGTCCGACCTGGACGTGCCGGGGCTGCGCCGGCCCCGGATGCGGGACCTGCTGTTCACCGCCGAGCAGGTGGCGGCGGTGCTGGACCCGCAGGAGTGGGCCAGCATCCGGGCCGAGACGGTGCCCCGGCCGGGCACCGACCCGGACGGCAACCCGGTCACGGTTCACGACGCGGTGCTGCACGCCGTCCGCCGACCCTGAGGATTGTTCGCCGGACTCTGCCAGGGCGCCGGCCGGCCCGAACGACCGGGTGGAAGCGGGACGGGGCGCCGGGCAACTGCCCGGCGCCCCGCGTGACGACCGCTGTCGCGGCCCCGGTCACTCGATGACGACGTCCCCGCCGGAGGCGGTGATGCCCTTCAACGTGGTGCCGGTGTAGCCCCAGTGCGACGAGAACAACAGCTGGTCACCATCCCACACGGTGATCGCCGCCAGGTCGTGACGGCCCAGATACCGCACGTCGTACCCCTCGACCAGCATGGTCAGGTCGGTCGCGACCAGCACCGGCTGCTGCGGGGTGGACAGGTCGTAGAGCGTCACCCGGTAGCGCAGCTGCGCCACCCGGTGATCGTCGCGCCCGGTCGTCGTACCCAGCGATTCCAGCGTCGCGCCCTGGAACTTGTACCGCTGGTCCCCGGACCGGTAGCCGACCAGTGCCTTGCCGGCCAACGCCCCGTTTGCGGTGAACCGCCCATCGAAGTCGAACTCGACCCGGTGGTCCGGGTCCAGCGGATAGACCCCGGCGGTCCGGTCACTGCGCAGGTACCCGACACCGTCGACACTCCAGCCGTTCGTCGGCGACACGGTCACCGTGGCGGTCGTGCCACCGGTGTGGCGGCCGGTGACCGTCGTCGTCACCTCGTGTACGCCGAGCGGCAGCCTCACCCGGCAACTGGCCGTGCCACCGGTGGGGTCGGTACCCCACAACCTGACCTCGGCGGTGCACAGCGGCGTACCACCGGTGGCGAAAGTCAGCTGCGTACCACGTACGTCTCCGGCCTCGCCGGTGACGACAGCCCGCAACAGCACCTCGGCGTCGGCGGCCCCGGCGACCGGGTGCACCACCGTCTCACCGGCGTACTCCAGCCGCCGCAGCGCACGGACCTGGTCGATGCGGATGTCGGCGTCGTTGACGTCGAAGAAGACGTTGCCGACCGCCTCGATCCTGATCCGACCGGTGGTGGTGTCGATGTTCGGCAGGGTGACCATGGCGGTTCCGTTGTTCGGCACCGCCTCGGCCAGCACGTACGGGAAGGTTTTCGCCCCGTCCGTCGACAGCGAGATCCGCACCTGTGTGGCGTTCACCGGTGCCGCGTCGGTGCCGGCCACGTCCCAGGTGACCTCCTGCTCGGAGTCGCCCAGGTAGAACGACGGCTCGGACTGCGAGGTGACCAGGAACGGGCCCGCCTGCGGGGCCAGCACCAGCTTCGTCTCGGCGCTGCCGACCCCGCCGCCGCCGATCCGACCGTCGCGGGCGGTCAGCTTGAAATGCATGGTCCGGTCGTTGTCGTAGCCGACCCAGTCGGCCGTCGGCAGGAACTCCGAGTAGCAGTCGACCAGCGCCTGCGGCAGGTTCGATGCGCTGCCGCTGGCCGGTGGTGCCGGCGCGGCCGGGCAGGCTCCGGTCACCGCGTTGGTGTTACCGGCCAGGATCTGCGCCATGTCCGGGAAGACCCGGGTCGGGTCGTCGTCGACCACGTTCAGCCCAGGGGAGTAGTACTGCTCGGTGTCGTCCGGGCCGACCAACGCCGCCGTGCCGAACACCCGGAACAGCGGGCCGTTGGTCTTGACGTTGTCGGTCAACGCGGTGCCGGCGGTGCTGACCCCGGCGATGCCACCGCGGTCGTTCTGCTCCCACATGTACGTCAGGGCGTCACCGTCGGCGTCGGTGGCGCTGCCGGTCAACGCGAACGGGGTCCGCACCGGAACGGTGAACGAGTCCGGCACGGTCACCACCGGCGCGTGGTTGGTGGTCTCGGCGACCCGCCAGCCGCCGTTGTCGACCGGACCGCCCTTGGCGGTCTCGGCGACGAAACCGGCGGCACCGTCGAGGTCGGCCAACCCGAGCGGCAGTACGTTGGTCCGGGCCACCGCGCCACCGTCGAACGTCACCTGGAAACCGGCGTCGGTGAGCGCACCGACGCCGCCGAACGCCGCGACGCTGACCGTCGCGCCGGCCGGCCACCCGGTGGTCGCCTCGATCGCCGCCTTGATGCCGGCGGTGGTGTAGTTGACCCCGCGGACGATTGGCGCCGACGACTGCCCGTCGTAGACGATCGTGAACGCGTCGCCGTCGGTGTCGAAACCGCGCAGCGACACCGTCTGCACCTCGTTGATCGCCGGCCGGGTCGAGTTCACGAACGTGGTGATCTCGTGGTAGCTGCGCTGCGACCAGTACGGGTCGGTGTGTGGCTGCAGGTTGTCCTGCTGGCAGATGCCCGCGTACGCCATGATCGACGATCCACTGCCCGGCTCGTACGAGTTGGTGGCGCTGCGGTTACCGCCGGAGCAGTTCCACTGGGTGCCGTTGAAGGTGTGGTTACCGGCGAACTGGTGGCCGATCTCGTGCGCCACGTAGTCGACGGCGTAGAAGTCGCCGATCGGGTTCGGCAGGCCGGTGCAGCCCCGGGCCTTGCCGTCGCCGCCGACCACCCCCAGCCCGGCGACGCCGCCACCGGGCAGGCCGAAGCCGATGTGCCCGACGTCGTAGCTGCTCGCCCCGACCAGTTGGCCCAGCACGATCCGGTTGCGGTTGAGCGTCGCGCCGGAACAGCCGGTCAGCTGCGCCTCGGAGAAGCACGGCGCGGACCCGCACGGCCCGTCCGGGCCGGTGGCCGCCGCCACCGTGTTCAGGTTGGTCTTGTCGGTGTCGTTGATCAGCACGAGCCGGATCGCGGTCTCGTCCTCGTAGATCTGGCTGACCCGGTTCACCAGCGTCACCTTGGCGGCGGTCACGTTCGCCGCGCCGAAGTACTCCGCGTACGACGGGTCGGTGAGGAACGCCAGCCGGTAGGTGCGCAGCTTGACCAGCGCCCCGGCCGGGTCGTCGGCCTGCGCCTGGTCGATCTGCGCGCCGATCTGCTCGGCGGCGGCGTCGACATCGCCCCGCTCGGTCAGCGGGCCGTGCCGGTTGACCAGGTCACCGGCGTGGTAGCTGGCATAGACGCTCTGGTCGCGGTGGTACGGGTCGACGTACCAGGACCCGGTCGACGAGCGGACCGAGGCGTGGAAGCCCAGCGGCGTCAGGTCGGCCCGGATGGTCGCCGTCGGGTCGTCGACGCCGGTCCCGGCGTACGTCCGGATGTCCGGGTGCCGGGCGGCGAGCCCGTCCTGCATCACCGGAGAGTCGACCACCGCGAACCGCTGCACCACGCCGTCCGGATCCGGCACGGTCAGCACCAGCGGCGCCGTCGCGGCGGCCCGGTCCGACTCGTCCGGCGCCCGGTCCAGCTGGACGGCGATCGCTTCCCGGTCCAGGGTGTACGCCGCGAACCGGTGCGCCTGGATGTCCGGCGCGCGACCGGACCGGCTGGCCGTCGGTACGTCGTCGAGCACGGCCCACGGGGTGCCGGCGATCGGCGTACCTTCCTGCGGCGCGGCACTGGCGGCCGTGGTCGGGCCGACCGCCGGCAGCAGCGCGGCCGCGACGACGGCGACGAGCAGGGCGATCAGACGGCGGTTGCCGGACCGGCCGGTTCCGGGCGGTGGCTGCGGACGGCCGTTCGGCGGCGAGTGGCGCCTCGTCGAGGGCTTCCTCAAAATGTCTCCTCGGGAGTCCGTGACGAACCACAACCCGAACGGCCAGGGGTGTCCCGGCCGCCGGGCCATGGATCTCAAGGGTCGAAAGTCGACGCTAGGCCCCGAGCAGCGGGTACAGCCATCAGCCGTACGGCTGAGACAGTGCATGATGGCCGGTCTATGAGACCGACTCACGTGACGAGCGGAGCTCCTACTCGAAGGCGGTCAGGAACCGGTCCCGGAACGAGTCCATCTGCCACACCGGGGCCTGCGGACCCGGGCGCAGCCCCTCCTGCCAGTCCCAGCCGGCGACCCGGTCGAGGACCGCCTGATCGCTGGTGACGATGGTGACCGGCACGTCGTGGCTGGCCGCCGGACCGGTCACCACCGGCGCCGGCTGGTGGTCGCCGAGGAAGACCACCACCAGATCGTCGTCGCCCTGCGACTCGATGTAGGAGATGATCGTGCTCAACGAGTACGCCACCGCCTTCGGGTAGTCGCTGCGCAATCCGTCCTCCGCGGACTTGTTGGCCTGGCCGGCGGCCATCGCCTCCCGGTCGAAGACCGAACCGTCCCGGACCGTGTTCCAGTTGACCAGCTGCGGCAGCGGGGTCCACGGCGCGTGGCTGGACAGCAACGCCACCTCGGCCATCACCGGCTGGTCGTTGTCGCGCCGCTCGAAGCGGTCGAACGCCGACAGCACGTACTGGTCGGGGACCGAGGCGAAGTTGAACCTGTCGCCCGCGTACCCCATGTTGCGCGAGTCGTAGACCTGGTCGTAGCCGAAGAACGCCCCCTCCGGCCAGGCCCGGCTGTTGCCGGGGAAGAAGCCGGCGACCCGCCAGCCGGCGCGGCCGAACGCCCGGGTCAACGTCAGCCGGTCACTGGCCACCAGGCTGCGGTAGCGCTGCTGGTTGTCCACCCACAGCCCGGACAGGGTGGTGGCGTGCGCCAGCCAGCTGCTGCCCCCGACCGTCGACGAGGTGAGGAACGCACTGCGCGACTGGAACCCCCGCGCTGCCAGCCGCTGCGTACCGTCGTCGAGCAGGTCGCCGATCAGCGGGCTGAAGTCGGGGTGGGTGACCGCGTCCCGGCCGTAGCTCTCCACGAACGCCAGCAGCACGTCCTTGCCGCGCAGCGCGGTCAGCAGCTCGTCGCCGGGCACGTCCCGGAACGCGTCGACCGCCGCCAGCTCGGCGAACTCCTGCCGGTCCTGCAGGCTCGCGCCGATCTGCATGGTGTGGTCGTACGCCAGCCGGGCGGTCGCCCGGTCGGCGACTGGCAGCCCGATCGTGCGCCACTCGTCCTGGTAGACCACGACCTGCGTGCCGAGCAGGGCGAACACCAGCCAGCCGGCGGTCAGCGCGCCGACCGTACCGCCGCCGATCCGCCGGTGCGCGGCCAACAGCCGGGCCAGCCGCAGCGTTGCGGCGACCATCAACGCCAGCACCGCGATCGTGAGCACGACGGAGCCGACCGCCGCGCCCACCGCCGCGGCCCGGCCGTAGGAGGCGTCGACGAACCGGTACCCGTCGGCCAGCAGACCCCAGTCCAGGACCGGGTCGAACGGCCGGTCCAGCACCGAGAAGAAGCCGATGTCGGCGACCTTCAGCGTGATCAGTACGCCGAGCAGCGCGCCGAGCGTGGCGGCCACCGGGGTGCGGACCCGGCCCGGCAGCACCAGCAGCAGCGCGGCGCCGACCAGCGCCTCGACCGGAATGCGGGCGAACGCGACCGGGACCACCAGATCCAGCTGGTACGGCAGGGTCATCGCGGCCAGCACGCCGCCGACCGCCAGCACGTCGGCCGACCATCGGGCGGTACGCCGTACCCGCTGACGCCACCCGTCGGTCGGCGGTGCCGTCCCGTCCGCCGCCGTCGCCTGGTCGGTCTCGCCTTCCGCCGTCGGCGGCTCGGTCGGTGTCTGGTCCGCTGCCGTCTGGTCAGCCGCCTCTGCTGCGGCGTCCTGGTCCGTCACGTCGTCAGCGGTGGCCGGGGCGGAGTTCGTGGCGGAGGACAAGTTCGGGCCTTCCTGGTAGTCGGCCAGGCGGTGCGCCCTGCCGGACCGGACTCAGCACGATATCCGTACCACCGGACACCCACAAATACGCACGACCCGCCGGACCGGATCGATCTGCGGATCACCGGCTTCGGGCCGTGACCGGTCCGCCACGTCGACCGGTCTACTTCTGCATGGAACAGTTGCGGACGTACTTCGACCGGGCGCTCGACAGCGAGCCGGCACCACCGGCGCCACTGGACGACCTGGCCCGAGCGGCCATGGTCAACGGGAGCCGACTACGTCGACGCAGACAGATTGGGTACGCCGCCACGACGACCGTCGCTGCCGTGGCGCTCGTCGCGGTGGGCGTGTTGCTCCCGGTCAGGGACGTGCCCGTGCCCGTGCCGGCGCAGGCCGCCATGCCGTCGGCAACCCCGGTGCTGTGCCGAGGGGTCTCCACCGACGGCGCGGCCACTGGGGCATCAGTCTTCTTGGGCGAGCCGGTCACCGATGAGCAGAGGAGCGCCATTGAGGCAGCGTTGCGCGACGACCCACGGCTTCTCACGGTGCGTTACGAGAGCAAGCAGTACGCGTACGAACGGTTCCTGGAGCTGTACCGCGATCCGCCTCCCGAGGTGGTCTTCACCGAGCCCGACCTGCTGGATCGGGTCTCCGTCAACCAGATGCCGGAGCGTTTCCGGATCACCCTGGCAGACCCGGCGACATACCCGCAAATAAGCGCGAGCCTGCTGATGATGACCGGCGTCGTCGAGGTCATCGGCGAGTTCTGTCCGCGTGGAGCCTCGCCGCAGGTGGACGAGTGAGTGGGGTTCGGGTCGTAGCGCCGGTCGCTGCGGACCTACCGGCGGAGCCGGCACCGACGAGGTCTGAGTCAGTCGGTGGACCGCTGACCCGCTGGTCAGCCGCCCGCCGGAAGCAGCGGGTGGCCGGGGACGAGGCGTTCACCGCGTTCGTCGTCGACGCGGCTCCCCGGTTGCGTCGCGTCGCGTACCTGATGTGCCGGGACTGGCATCTCGCGCAGGACCTCACCCAGATCACCTTCACCCGGATGTACGCCTCGTGGAACCGGATCTGGCCCACGGCGAACCTGGACGCGTACAGCCGTCGGGTCCTGATCAACGCGGTCTCCGACGCGATGAAGCGGCGCAGCCGCACCGAGGTGGTGCTCGCCGAGCCGCCCGAGCCGGCGGCCCGGCCGGCGGCTGGCAGCTCGACCGAGCTGCAGGTGGCATTGCTGCGGGCGCTGGCGGAGTTCCCGGTGCGCGACCGGGCGGTGCTGGTGCTGCGGTACTGGGAGGACCAGAGCGTGCAGACCGTCGCCGAGATCCTCGGCATCACCGCCTCGGCGGTGAAGATGTGCAGCATGCGGGCGCTGCAGCGGCTGCGTACCGTCCTCGGCGAGGACTTCCCGACCAGCTGATCGGGGCCGCGACCTAGGCTGGGCGGCATGCCGCCCGCGTCGACGTCGCCGTACCAGCCAGCGTCGCCGTACCGCTGGACGTTGCTCGACCTGGTCGTCGCGACGGCGGTGGCCACCGTCGCCTGGCAGTACCGCGCCTCGCTGGCGGACCTGGCGATCGGCTTCGGCATGGCGGCGGCGCTGGTGTGGCGCCGCCGCCGCCCGATGACGGTCATGCTGGTCGTCGCCGGTCTGGGCGCGGCGCAACTGCTCGCCGCCCCGGGCGTGCCGGCGTTCTACGACGTCGCGGTGCTGATCGCGATGGTCGCGGTGGTGACCCACGCCGGCCCACCGGTGTACGGCTGGCTGGCCGGCGGGTTGGTGCTGGTCGGAGTCGCGGTGGTGGCTGTTGACCGGGTGCTGCTCTCCGATGACCGGCACCCGGTCGGCCTCGCCGACTTCAGCGAGTACGGCGTGCTGGCCCTCGGCTGCGTGGCGATCTGGCTGACCGCGTACACCTTGCGGACCCGCAAGGAGCAGACGGCGGTCGCGGCCGAACGGGCGGCGGCCGCCGAGCGGGAACGCGACCAGCTGGCCCGGCTGGCCGCCGCCGACGAACGGGCGGCGATCGCCCGCGAGCTGCACGACGTCGTCGCACACAGCCTGGCGGTGATGACCGTGCAGGCGGACGGCGCCAGCTACATGATCGACCTGGACGCCGAGCAGGCCCGCAAGGCAATGGTCACCATCGGCGACACCGGCCGTGACGCGCTGGAGGACATGCGTCGCATCGTCGCCGTCCTGCGTCGGGTCGATGCGTCGCCGGGCGCTGCGGAGCCCGAGGCGGCCGGGCCCGCCGACACCGACTGGCGTCGGGCCGGAATCGCCCAGCTCAGTACCCTGGTCGAGCGGACCAGGGGAGCCGGTCTCGTCGTCGAGCTGAGCATCGACGGCGACCCGGCCCGGTTGTCGCCGGCCGAGGAGCTGACCATGTTTCGGGTGGTGCAGGAATCGCTGACCAACACGCTGCGACACTCCGGACCCGGCACCGCCGTCACCGTGGCCGTGCGGATCGGAGCGGACGCCGCCGAGCTGACCGTCATCGACGACGGCCGCGGGACGGCCACCGCCCGGACGGCAACCGCCCAGACGCCTGCCGGACCGACACCTGGCGGCAACGGGCTGCTCGGGATGGGTGAGCGGGTGGCCGTGCACGGCGGCGAGTTCACCGCCGGACCGCGCCCCGACGGCGGCTGGCAGGTGGCCGCCGTACTGCCGATCAGCTCCCGGACGCGGGCCGGGACGGTGCCGACGGAGGTGACGTCGTGACGATTCGGGTGTTCCTCGTCGACGACCAGGAGCTGGTCCGTGCCGGTTTCGCGATGGTGCTCGCCGCCCAGCCGGACATGGCCGTGGTCGGTGAGGCCGCCGACGGTGCCGCCGCGCTCGCCGCCCTGGCCAGCACCGACGCCGATGTGGTGGTGATGGACATCCGGATGCCGGTGATGGACGGCATCGAAGCCACCCGGCGGCTCTGCGCCCAGGACCGGGCTGACGCGGCGAAGGTGCTGGCGTTGACGACATTCGACACCGACGAGGACGCCTTCGCCGCGTTGCAGGCCGGGGCCAGCGGCTTCCTGCTCAAGAACGTCCGACCGGTCGAACTGCTGGCCGCGATCCGGGTGGTGGCCAGCGGCGAGTCGGTCGTCGCGCCCCGGGTCACCCGCCGGCTGCTGGACCGCTTCGCCCGACAGCTCACCCCGGACCCGGTCGCCGACGACCGGCTCGCCGTGCTGACCGCCCGGGAACGCGAAGTGCTGGCCCTGGTCGCCGCCGGCCTGTCCAACACTGAGATCGCCGCCCAGCTGTACGTCGCAGAAGCGACCGTCAAGACCCATCTCGGGCGGATCCTCACCAAACTCGACCTGCGGGACCGGGTTCAGGCCGTCGTCTTCGCGTACCGGATCGGTCTGGTCCGACCCGGGTCCTGACCGGTCCGTCCCCGCTTCCTGACCGGGGGCGTTGCGACCGGCATCGGATCGGACGTACGACCGCAGTCGTACCCGGCCAGGCCCGCAAGTCCGATCGTGCGCCGATGCGTCCGACACCCTCGCCGGCCGACGATGGTCCCTGCAAAGCGAACCAGATCGTCCGGAAGGCAACCGATGTCCATCTCATCCGACGCCAGCTCCCGCCGAACCACCGCGCTGCGCCTGATCGTTCTCGGCGCGGTGACCGTCGTGGTGCTGGCGGCTGTCGCGTTCGGCGGCAACTACCTGTGGCAGCTGCGCTTCGGCCCGACCCCGGCGTCGGCGGCCGACTGCCGGCTGGCCCAGGAACTGTTCGACCGGGGCAGCACCGCACCGGCCGACCCCGCCGAGGCCGAGGAGTGGGAACAGGACCTGCGCCGGATCCGGTACGCCGAGTTCGTCAACGACGGCATCAGCACCGAGGTCGGCCGGTTCATCCACTGGTCCCGGGTCAAGGCCACCGGTGCAGGGGAGCGGCCCACCGCCGACCAGGTCGCCGAGATGCGCCGCAACGCCGAGGGACACTGCGCCGGCAGCGGGATTGAGCTGACCATCCCCGAGCTGGCTTTCTGAGATGGGTGTCGTCAACACCAGCGTGCTGCGTACCCAGCTGCGCGGCATCCTGACCCGACCCGGTCGGCTGCTGCTCACCGGCCTGTCGGTGCTGGTCGCGGCGTTCGTGGTGGCCGGCGCGGTGCTCGCCTACCAGATGATCGCCCGCACCACCCTGGACACGTACAGCGACACCCCCACCGGGACCAGCCTGGTCGTCACCGCCGGCGGGAAGCCGATCGCCGACACCCAACGCACCGCGATCGCCGCCATGCCCGGCGTCGCCCAGGTCGCCGGCCGCGCCGACCTGACGCTCGCTGTCGGCGACCCGGCCGCCGGCACCTCGATCACCCTGGTCGCCGACCCCGGCTCCGGTGCGCTGTCGCGGGTCGTGCTGCGCGCCGGGCGGTACCCGGCCGCGGCGGGGGAGATCGCCGTCAACCAGCGCGCCGCCGACCGGCTCGGCGTCGGACCGGGCGGCACCCTGCGGCTGTACGGGGGCGACCCGACAGCCGCACCGGTCACCGCCACCGTCACCGGTGTCGTCGACGGCCCGGACACCAGCGTGGAGCAGGCGTACGCGCCGGACATCATCCTGGCGACGGTGGTCGCGACCCCGGTCGACTGGTCGCGGATCGACATCGTCGCCGTACCCGGGGCCGACCTCGACGGGCTCACCGACGAACTGATGCGCCACCTGGACCGGGTCGACCCGCACACGTACCCGAGCGTGGTTCCCGGCGACGCGAAGCGGCTGGCCGAGGCGCAGGACGCCGTCGCCCGGTTCGACCAGATCTTCGCGCTCGCCGCGATGTTCCTTGCGGTCACCGTGATCGCCGCCGTACTGGTCGCCTCGTCGACGTTCCGCATCGTCTTCGCCCAGCGGATGCGCCAGCTGGCGCTGCTGCGCACCATCGGCGCGCACCGCCGGCAACTCGTCGTCGCGTTGACCGTCGAAGGGGCGGTGGTTGGCCTGCTCGCCGGCACCGTCGGGGTGCTGCTCGCGGTCGCTGCCAGCCTCGCCGCACCGGCGCTCGCCGCCGCTGCCGGCCAGCAGCTGTCCGCCCCCAGGCTGCCGTACGGCGTACTGCTGGCCGTCGTCGTCGGCGCGGCGGCGCTCACCGCCGGGGCGGGCCTGGTGCCGGCGCTCGCCGCCGCGAACGTGCCACCGCTGCAGGCGCTGCGCAGCGCCGCGACGGTGACCGCCGAACCGGGCGTTACCGCCGGCCGCCTCCTGGTCGGTCTGCTGCTGGCCGCCGCGTCGGCCGGTGTCGTCGGGGTGACCATCACCGACCTGGCTACCGCCGACTCCGCTGATTCCGCCAGCGACTCCGCCGGCACGCTGCTGGCCATCGTCGGAATCGGCACCTTCGCGTTCGGCGCGCTCGTCGCGCTCGGCCCGCTGCTGGTCCGGCCGGTGCTGGCCGTCGTCGGCTGGCCGCTGCGGCGGCTCCGGCCGGTCGGTGCCCTCGCCGTCAGCACCGTCGGCGGGGTGCCGCGCCGGGCCGCCGCCGTGTCAGTGGTGGTCGCGCTCGGCGTGGCCCTCGTCGGCGGTGCCACCGTCGGCACTGCCAGCCTGCGGGCCTTCACCGACCAGAAACTGGCCGCCCGCGCCCCTGCCGACCTGGCACTGTTCGCCCACGACCAGCCGATCACCCCGGCCGTGGTCGAGCAGCTCCGGTCGCTCGACGCGGTCCGCCACGTCGCCCCGTTCCAGCAGGCCCAGGTCACCACCGGCGACCGGTCGTACGCCGCCATCGCCGTCGACCTCGCCGCCCTGCCCCGGCTGACGACGCTGGTCACCACCGACGGCGCGTTGACCGACCTCGGGCCGGGCCGGGTCGTGCTTGGCGAGGCGGTCGCCCGGGACCTGGCCGCCCAGGCTGGCGACCCGATCGCGGTACGGGGCGAGGCCGGGCAGCTGAACCTGACCGTCGCGGCGGTGCTCGGCGGTGAAGCACCACTTCAGTCCGATGTGGTGCTGGCATCGGGCGACCTGGACCGGCTCGGCGGCACGCAGACCGGGCTGCTCGCCGACTTCGCCGGTGGCGCCGGCACCCGCGACGCGACAGTGGCCGCCGTACGGCAGCTCGGGGTCGCCGTCGGTGCCGACGTGGCCGTGCTGTCCGACTACCGCGAGGCGACCGACGCCGAGGTGACGTCGCTGTTCCTGATCGCAGTGGGGCTGCTGGCGATGACCGTGCTGATCGCGGTCGTCGGGGTCGGCACCACCACCGCGCTGTCGGTGCTGGAACGCACCCAGGAAGTCGGACTGCTGCGGGCGCTCGGTCTGAGCCGGCCCCGGCTGCGGGCGATGATCCTGGTGGAATCCGGCCTGTACGGGGTGGTCGGCGCGGTGCTGGGGCTGGCGCTCGGCGTACCGCTGGCCTGGTTGTCGATCGAGGCGCTGCGGCTGGGCATGCCGCCGGTACTGCCGGCCGGGCAGCTGCTGGTGATCGTCGCGGCGTTGGCGGTGATCACCGCGATGGCCGGGTTGGCGCCGGCCCGCCGGGCCGCCCGGGTCAGCCCGGTCGCCGCCATCGGCGACCCGGACTGAACGATCGAAGGACGCCCGAGTCTTATCGAAGCCTGGCGGGAGGTGGCCTATGCAGGCAAGAGGCGATGGTCCGCTAAGCGGTTGGCGGCCAGGTTGATGTGCGCATCGGTGAAGAGGCGAGCCTTCCGTAGGCTCCAACTTGCCACGCGGTTGGTGAGCTCCGCGACGTCGGCGGTCGGTGGGTCCTGCACAGCGGCGAAATGGACGGTGGCCAGAAGTTCCAAACTGTACGGGGCTTCGAATCCGTCGACCAGGTCGAGCACCCTGGTGAGCTGCGAGACGTGCTCCGGATTTCGCTGCACTGACTCGTTGGCGACCTCGTAGCCCTCGGCAAAGGGCTTGATCGGTGCGAGGTCCGTCACCCGCGAGGACCGGTCACCGAGACCGGTGAGGAAGTGGCCTTCAAGCGTGGCCAGGACCTGTGTCAGGCTTTCAGAGTACGGACCGTACCGGCCCCGGACGAACGTCAGCTTCAGCGGCGCGCCGGCGAGTTGCAGGAAGTAGGCCAGCTTCTGCACCTCCAACTCGCTGATCCCGTCGCGGAATTCCTGCAGTCGGGCACGAGCCAGATAGGCGCCGATTGTCGCCACCAGCAGAGCGCGCAGTTCGGTCAGCTTCGGGCGGGGCGTGGCATCCGGCATGCTCGCGGGAAGCGGCGCGCCCTCCGGTGCGAACACCACGGCTCGGACCTGGGGCATCTTTCGGCAGGCCTCCTCGATCAGTGGCCGGACCTTGGCCCAGTCCAGCCCGCCGTTGCCGCAGCCGAGCGCCGGGATCGCAATTGAGCTGATGTTGTGCCGGGAGACGACAGCGACGAGATCTGCCAGTCCGGCACGGATGTCGTCAAGTTTGGAGGCGCTGCGCCAGTGCTCTTTCGTGGGGAAGTTGATGATGTACCGGCGAGGGCCGATAACACCACGATCCATCACGAACATCTGCCCCAGTCGTACCTCGCCGCGCTTGCAGGCGGCATGGTACGAGCGAAAATTGTCGGGGTATGCGCGTTTGAACTGCAGAGCGATGCCCTTGCCCATTACTCCGACCGTGTTTACCGTGTTGACGAGGGCATCCGTGTCTGCGGTGAGGAGGTTGCCGTGGCCGACCTCGATCATCTCCGTCACCTCCCAGTCCGCTGGAACCCGTAGTACCACGTCGGTCTGACAGCAATGCTCTCGGCTAGCTGATGATCACCCAGTGTCGCCTGCGCCTTGGCTGCATACGCTGAACTGTACGCCGCTACCTGGTGAAACACCGCCAAGGGAACTTCCTCGTGAACCAGGAACTCCGCCATCCGGCGACGCTGCCGGTCTGGATCGTCTACGGTGCTGTTCCAGCGTTCCGCTTGCATGAGCGGCCAGTCCACCATGCTGTCCAAGTCGTCGAGTGCTGTGGTGAAGGCTGACGTTGCGTTCGCCGCGTTGCCGTCGGTCGCGACCCACGCCGCACCAGCGTCCACGACTGCACCGACTGTCGCAGCGAGGTAGACCAACGGGCGGTCGCCGTCCGCGTACCGGCCGGCGATGCTGTCGCGATGGTCGCAGGCAATCCGATACATCATGGGTGAACGTGGGGCGAAGTAGAACGGGACGTAGTCCCCAACGTAACCCCGTGGGCCGATCGGGATCCGCCGCCGGCGGCGAGAGTCCTTGATCGCGGGATCGCCGACCTCCGTGCGCATGAGGCCGGCGCGGGCGGAAACATCGCAGGCCAACCGGCCTTCTGTAGAGATACTGGCAAGATTGTCGATGTGGGTGAAGTGCAGTATCCATCGGCTTCGTGCGGACGTCGACGCCGCTGGGGACATCTGGGTCAACCTCCGCTGACGTGACCGTGAGGACAGGAGTCCATCGGACAGCCTGCCCGCGAGCGTCGAAGCTCCGACCTGGGGTGGTGCGCCCGGTAGGGTTCGAACCTACGACCTTGGGATTAGAAGTCCCCTGCTCTATCCGCTGAGCTACGGGCGCTTGCTGATCTTCGTCCTGGCGTGCACATAGTAGTGGTCGCAGGTTGCCGTGACGAGTCAGTCGGTCTCCGGTAACCCTCGGTCGACCGGGCGTTGCGCCTCCACCGGTTGACCAGGGTCCGGGCCCAACGGCTCGGTGGTGAAGTAGCCGCGCAGCCAGCGGTCCAGCTCGCTGAACAGCTCGTCGCGGGCCGGCTGGTGGGACAGGGTCAGGTCGTGCAGGCCGCCGTCGATGCGGACCACGGTGACGTGCCGGCCGAGCCGGGGGGCCCACCGGGCCATGTGCTCGACGTCGAGTACCGCGTCGGCCAGGGTAGCCGAATCGTGCCAGCTGTGGCTGCGGTAGGACCGGGAGGAACAGGCCAGCAGGACCGGCGCGGTGATGTGCAGTCCGGCACGCAGCTGCCGTTGGGCGCGGCGGATCGCGGTCAGCCAACCGGCCCGCACCGGAAACCCGGTGAGCGGCTTCCATTCCAGGTCGTAGTCCCATTCTCCGTTCTGGGAGGCGTGCACGCTCTGCCCGTACACCCGGGAAAGCCCGACCGGGACGACGCGGTAGGGCGAGCGGCCGGTGAGGTGGCAGATGGCCGCCGCCACCGGCCGGCGGAGCAGCCACGGTGCGTTGAGGTCGAAGAACGGGCTGTTCAGGAACAACCCGTCCGGTGCGGTGCCCTGGCTGGCCCGCGCGTCGGCCCAGATCGCGGCGATCAGCCCACCGGTGGAGTGGCCGTTGACCAGCAACGTCTCGTTGCCGTCCTGCTCGCGGATGATCCGGGCGGCGGCGTCCAGCTCCGGGAAGTAGTCGCTGAGGTCGCGGCAGAAGTTCGGGGTCTGGTGCGGCAGCAGGCTCCGGCCGTACTTGCGCAGGTCGAGGGCGTAGAAGTCCCAGCCGCCGCGGACGAAGTGGTCGGCCAGATGGGTCTGGAAGAAGTAGTCGACGAAGCCGTGCAGGTAGAGCACCGCCCGCCCGGCCGGGCGGTCCGCCCGGCGACGGACCAGGGTCGCGACGACCGGACCCTCGTCGTCCGGGTCCAGCTCGATGACCTGCTGCTCGTACGGGAGTCCGAGGATGTCAGGCTGCACGACCTTGACCGTACCGCCGGATGGTTACCTCCGGGTAGGACCGCGCTGCGCGTCGCACAATCGAAGGCGGCACTGCCGGCGGCCGAGCGGCGGTGCGTGGTGCGAGGAGGTGCGAGATGAAGGCCGAACAGGCGACGGCGTTCCTGCGGGCGAACCATCGGGCGGTGATGGTGACCCGGCATCCGGACGGCCGGCCGCAGACCAGCCCGGTGCTGGTCGCCGTCGACGATGCCGGCCGGGTGCTGGTCAGCACCAGGGAAGGTGCGGTCAAGGTGCGCAACCTGCTGCGCGATCCACGGGTCACGTTCTGCGTGACGACGGACCGGTTCTTCGGAGACTGGGTGCAGATCGATGGACAGGCAGAAGTGGTACGGCTGCCCGAAGCGCTCGACGTGCTGGTCGACTACTACCGGCGGATCTCGGGGGAGCATTCCGACTGGGACGACTACCGGGCTGCGATGCGCCGCGACAAGCGGGTGGCGATCCGGGTGAGCGTCACGCATGCCGGCCCGGACGTGCACGGGTGACGGCTCCGGCGTGTACCGGGTGACGGCTCGGACGTACCAGGGTGACAGCCTGGACGGCCGGCACGTGGGCCCCGGTCGGGTTGACCGGGGCCCCACGGTGGATCAGCGGCTGGCCGATCCGAGCTCCACCTCAGCGGTGGTCTGCGCCTGGCCCGTGGCGTTGGGGGCGCCCTGGCCCTTGCCGATCAGGTCCTTGAGGCTGCCGTTGATGTAGTTGCCCCACCCCTCCTGGCAGGCGTTGTAGCACTCGAACTCGGGCACCAGGCCGTGGTGGGTGAAGACGACCTTGGTCTTGCCACCCTCCTCCGAGATGTCGAAGGTCATCGTCGTGTCGACCCACTCGGAGCTGTCCTTGACGAACGAGAAGTAGTTGTCCACCACGTGCCAGGTGACCTTCTCGCCGGGGACCGACTCGGTCACCCGGATCGTGCAACGGTGCAGGTCCTCGTAGTGGTACCGGAACTCGTCGCCGGCCTTCTCGGCGCTGCCCTCGATCTCGGCCGACCACCATCCCTGCGGATTGGTGATGGCCTCGTACGCCTCCTTCGGGGACTGGTCCACGGAGAACTCGGTGGTGTAACTCGGCCCGGTCATGACTTCCTCGCATTCGTGATATGCGGAAAAGGGGTTGGCGACGTCCCGCGACCGTGTGTCGCGGAA
Source organism: Solwaraspora sp. WMMB762 (assembly GCF_049179115.1). Lineage (NCBI taxonomy): Bacteria > Bacillati > Actinomycetota > Actinomycetes > Micromonosporales > Micromonosporaceae > Solwaraspora > Solwaraspora sp. WMMB762. The sequence continues at coordinate 3,046,710 of NZ_JBMHMD010000001.1, read as the reverse complement.
GTCGGCAATGCTCCGCATCGGGCGGAGCTGTCGGAACGTCGGCATCCTTTTTGGATGACCGGCATGTGTCGCGCACCCACTGACCTAGGCTAATGCGTCCACTTGTGTCACGCAAGTCACGTGTGGAGCGTGTTGGCGTGCCGTCAAGCAAGGTTCACATGCTGGCAATACGCACTTTCCGACAGTGGTACCAATCGATGTAACCGGCTCGCCTGCGCCGCTGAAGTCGCTGGCCACGACGCGGACACGGTCCACCGGGTGCCGGTGGACCGTGCCCGCGAGGCAGGTCAGGCGATGCAGCTCGAGAGTGACTCGGTGGGCGCGGGGACGCCCTCAGGCCCGAAGAAGAGGTTGGCGCAGTCGATCAGGAACTCCGGGGTCTCCTCCTGAATCCAGTGGCCGGCACCGGGGGCCACGACACCGCGCACGTCATCGGCCACCTGCTCGAACGACGCCGCGACACCGAGCCCGAAGACGAACTCGGCACCCATCGCGAGCACCGGCTGGGTCAGGCGCTTGGACTCGGCGTTGGCCTTGGTGTCCTCCGCGTTCTCCGGCCAGGCCCGGTAGTAGTTGTAGCCGGCGCTGCGCCGGGCCGGGTGCAGGTAGGCGCGGATGTGGCTGTCACGGTCGATCGCGTCCGGGACCGCCGCGAACTCGAAGACGTAGTTCAGGTAGGTGGCGACGTCGCTGTTGTCCACGATCTTCTCCGGGACCGGCGACGGCGCCATGTTGAGCTTGAAGTGGAAGCTGAGCGGGTACGCGTCCTCCAGACCGAAGCCCAGCAGCGGCGAGTCGAGCACCGCCAGGCGGGTCACCTCGCGGGGGTAGTCCCGGGCCCAGGCGTAGCCGACCAGCACGCCCATGTCGTGCCCCATGACCTTCACCTCGCGGTACCCGAGCCGGTTCACCGCCTGGTGCAGACGTGCGGCCGTGGTCTTCTGGTCGTAGCCGTCCCGCGGGATCGCGGAGTAGCCGAGGCCGGGCAGGTCGAACGCGATCACGGTGTGCGTCTTGGCCAGCTCGGGCATCACCAGGTGCCAACCCCACCAGGTCTCGGGCCAGCCGTGCAGCAGCACGAGGGCCGGCCCGGAACCGCCCTTGACGTAGTGCACCTTGCCGCCGTCGGTGTGGACCAGACCGTGGCGGAAGGTCCGGTCGAAGATCGCGCGACCGACGACCGGCTCGCGCTGGGCGTGTCCACCTCGCGCCGCGGTGGCGTCGGCGGCGCCGTTCGCGTCATGAGCCACCGCTGCCCCGACGCTACCGACGGTGACTGCCAGGGCGGTGATCCCTCCGACGATCATCCGTTTGAGTGTCAACCGCGATCCCCTGACCCGAGCATCGACCAACCGTGACGACATGGCTCTACCTCTTCCTCTCGTCGACCGCATGTGGCGGGTTGCGTCCAAGCTATGACGATTAGCGAAGAATGTATTCTTCTCGATTGCTGTCTCTCCGCGGCCGCCTCCAGCCCTCTCCAGGCGCGGACCATGGTGTGACGCAGCAGCGTCGGTGCGACGCTGGTCCGCCCCGAGGGACGGTCACCTGACTACTGGTCACCCACGTCGGATGGTGGGTTCGGGTCGTTGCCCGGAACTGGGACGCGCGCTCGACTGTGCCAATCTTTCAGGTTCCTCGGCCACTTCTGTGTTGCCCTGTTGGTTACCGACCTCGCCGTCATCGCCGGTCTAATCGCGATCCTCCCGCGGAATTTTTCAATCAACCGCAACGAGTAGTGGCAAAAGAAGCGGTCGCCGGGAGAGGGCAATTTCAAGGAAGCAAGCGGGTGCCGCCGGCTCATAGCCTGGCGACCGATGTGCGGACGTGGCCGGCGAACATTGGTGTCGTCCGCTCTCACTGTCTCTGATTCCGAGAGGACGGGATTGCCATGACTGACGAAGAGCGGAAGTTCGAACGGCGTACGTTCCTTGCCGGTGCAGCGGGGGCCGGAGGCGTCGCCCTGGCCGGTGCCGCGCTGCCCGGCACGGCACACGCCCACGGAAATGGTGAGTCGATTGCGCTGGTGGCGCCTGTCACCCCGGCTGACCCCCAGTACCCCGACCTCGTGATGGGGCTGAACAACCGGTGGACTGCGACGCCCGATTCGGTGTACGTGGTGGATTCCCCGCACCAGGTTGCCCCGATCGTCCGACGCGCGGTGCGTCGCGGAACCAAGCTGACCGTCCGAGGCGGCGGTCACGGATTTGAAGACTTCGTCTACAACAGCGAAGTCGAAACGATCATCGACATGACGAACATGAACCGGATCTACTACGACACGAGGATGAAAGCTGTCGCGGTGGAGGCCGGTGCCATTCTGCTCGACGTCTACGAAAAGCTCTACCAGACCTGGGGCGTCACGCTGCCTGGTGGCGTCTGCTACTCCGTCGGGATGGGCGGCCACGTCGCCGGCGGTGGCTGGGGCTGGCTCGTCCGTCGCAATGGACTGATCGTCGACCATCTGTACGCCGTCGAGGTGGTCACGGTCAACGCCGCCGGCCGGGTCAACACGATCATCGCCACCCGGGACCGGCGGGACCCGCACCGCGATCTCTGGTGGGCCCACACCGGTGGCGGCGGTGGGAACTTCGGCGTCGTCACCCGCTACTTCTTCCGCTCACCGGGGGCCCACGGTCGGAGCCCGGCGCAACTCCTGCCGAAACCGCCGTCCAAGGTGCTGTCCAGCTTCGCCCTGTGGAGCTGGAGCACCATGACCGAGGCCGACTACATCCGCCTGCTGCAGAACTACGCCAGCTGGCACGTCGCGAACATCTCGCCGGACAGCCCCACCCGCGAGGTGACGAGTCTGATTCAGTCGTTCCACCGGTCCAACGGCGAAATCCACATGTACGCCTTCGTCGACTCCGCCGTGCCGAACGCGCAACAGATGCTGGACAGCTACCTGGCCCATCTGCAGAACGGTGTGACGCCGGCCGTGTTCGCCGCGCAGAGCACCATGCCGTGGCTGCAGTTCTGCAAGCTCACCGGTACCACCAACACGCTGAACAACGACCCGACGCTACGCGGTGAGTACAAGTCCGCCTTCATGAAGGACACCTTCACCACGGCGCAGGCCGCAGCGATCTACCGGGCGATGACCCGGTCGGACATCAACAACCCGAATCTGAACATCGTCATCAGCCCGTACGGCGGCAGGACCGCGGCCGTGCCCAACGCCGCGACGGCGATTCCCCACCGGGAGGCCGCCTACAAACTGCTCTGGCAGGCGCAGTGGGCCAATCCGGCGGACGATGCGGCGAACATCGCGTGGGCCCGGGAGACCTATCGGGACACCTTCGCGGACACCGGTGGCGTACCCGTACCGAACGATCAGACCGACGGCTGCTACGTCAACTATCCGGACGCCGACCTGAGCGATCCGGCCTGGAACGGGTCGGCCTTCGCCTGGCACGACCTCTACTACAAGGAGAACTACCGCCGGCTGCAGGCAGTGAAGAAGGCCTACGACCCGCGGAACTTCTTCAACCACCGCCAGTCGGTCGAGCTCCCGTCCTGATCGGACGGGTGTCAGAAGAAGTCCAGACGAAAGGGAGTACGGAATGCACACGATCACCGGTAAGACGGTCCTGGTGACCGGCGCCAACCGTGGCATCGGCCGGGCGCTGCTCGAGGAGGCGCTCAACCGGGGCGCGAAGCGGGTGTACGCCGGGACCCGTCAGCCGTTCGACCACCCGGACGGGCGGGTCACCGCGGTGACGCTGGACGTTACCGACGCGGAGCAGATCGCACAGGCCGCGAAGACCGTCGGCGAACTCGACGTGCTGGTGAACAACGCCGGCGAGGTCACGTTCGACGACCTGAGCGATCGCGCGGTGCTCGAAAAGATGTTCGCGGTGAACTTCTTCGGGGTGTACGACACCATTCAGGCGTTCCTCCCGGCGCTGATCCGGTCCCAGGGCGCGATCATCAACAACATTTCGGTGAACGCGTTCGCGCCGTTCCCGTTGGTCTCCTCGTACTCGGCAGCCAAGGCGGCGGCGTTCAACCTGTCTCAGTCGCTTCGTGGTCTGCTGGCGGGTAAGGGCGTCGGCGTGCACGCCGTCATGACCGGGCTCGTCGACACCGACATGACCAAAGGCTTCGACGTGATGGCCAAGGCGGCGCCCGAGCACGTGGCCAAGAACGTCTACGACGGGCTGGAGAAGGGCGAGGAGGAAATCTTCCCCGATGCCATGGCCGAGCCGCTGGCCGACAGCTGGCGTTCGGGCGGGGGGAAGAACCTGGAGCGCCAGTACGCGCAGATGGCGGCGCAGATCGCCGCAGCTCAGTCCGCCTGAGCGACAACCTACGACGGGCGGTACCGCCCGATGCGGGTCAGAGAAGGGCAGTGGACGCCGTCGGAATGGCGTCCACTGCCCTTCTGCGTTCAGCCCGCGAATGTTCTGTTGGACTGGAACTCAGCCGGAGGATCGGTATGCAGTTCGTTCCTGAGCAACGTGAGAGATGTGGACCGTAGGGGCCTCATGCCAGAGTTTGTGACGACGGGACGTCCCCCCGGCATCCTGCCGCAGTAGCTGCGCCAGGCACCCATTTCTGCCATCGTCTGGAGGAGTAAAGATGACGGTAATCGAGTCCGCGCCACAGCCCGAACTCGTACAGCGAGCCAGGGACCTGGTCCCGCTGATCCAGAAGCATGCCGCGTGGCAGGAGGAGAACCGCGTCCTGCACCCGGAGGTGCTCGACGCGCTGAAGGAGGCCGGCCTGCTCCGGTTGCGGTTCCCGGCGCGGTACGGCGGTACCGTGCCGGACGCGCGTACGGTGGTGGACGTGGTCGCCGAGCTGGGCCACGGCGACGGCTCCACCGGTTGGACCATCAGCACCATGACTATCGGTGCCTGGCTGGCCGGCCTGCTGCCGGATGAGGCGCAGGACGAGATCTTCGCGAACCCGGAGGACCGGTTCTGCGGCTCGGTCGGCCCGAACGGGGTCGCCGTGAAGACCGAGGGTGGCTACATCCTGAACGGTCGGTGGCACTTCAACACCGGTGCCCCGCAGGCACAGTGGGACACGCACTCCATCATGATCGACCTCGGTGACGGCAACATGGTGCCGGGTATGGCGGTCGTTCCGGTCTCGGACCTGACGATCGTGGACGACTGGCACACGGTCGGCCTGCGCGGCACCGGCAGTGTCACGACCATCGCCCAGGACCTGTTCGTGCCCGAGAACCGGGTGCTGAACATGGTGCCGGTCATGATGCACAACCAGCACGCGTCGAAGATCAACGCCGACTATCAGGCATGGCGGGTGCCGTTCCTGCAGTTCGCGGTCGCCGTGGCGGCCGCCCCGGCGCTCGGCATGGCGCGGGCCGCCTGGGACGCCTTCATGGAGCGGCTGCCGAGCCGGCGGATCACCTACACCAACTACGAGAAGCAGATCGAGGCGACGCTGACCCACCTGCAGGTTGCCGAGGCGCGAGTCAAGATCGACGAAGCGGAGTTCCACCTGCACCGGGCGGTGCGCCGACTCGATGAGAAGGCCCTCAGCGGCGAGCCGTGGACCCTGGAGGACCGCGCTGCGGCACGGATGGACGCCGGTGCCGTGTGCGCACGGGCGAAGGAGGCCGTGGACATCCTGAACAACGCCAGCGGTGGTTCGTCGGTGTACTCCGAGGTGCCGATCCAGCGGATCGAGCGGGACGTCCAGACGATCAACCTGCACGGCATCATGCACCCGAACACGAACCTGGAGACCTACGGCCGTGTTCTGTGCGGCCTGGAGCCCAACACGATGTTCCTGTAGACGGTGCCTCGTTCGCGTGGCCGGACCTCATGGTTCCGGCCACGCGTTCGTTTGTGCGAGACCAGCGGACCACGCGGTTTCCCGCAGCTGTTCCCCGCACCAGCCGCACGGTCGCACTAGCAGACCTGGTCGAGCCAGCAGACTTGGTCGAGTCAGCAGGACGGTCGAGGTTGCGGCGGGTCAGCGTCGCTGTCTGCGCTGTTCGCGCAGCGCGATGAACCGGGAGTCGGCGCGCGCCGCTACGTCGCTGGGTGCCGGGGAGCCGCCGCACCCGGCGCACCCGGCCTGCAGACTGACGTGGCCGCCACAGCCTTCGTGCTCGAAGGTGACCGGCCGCCCGTCCGGATTGGCCCAGCGGTCACCCCACTCGGTGAGCGCGATGATGACCGGTTGCAGTTGGCGACCTTTCTCGGTGAGCACGTATTCGACATGGGCACCACCGGCACTCGGCTGTGTCTCGAAGACGCCCGCCTCGACGAACTCGCTCAACCGTTTGGCCAGGATGTTCGTGGCCACACCCAGGTCCCGCTGGAAGTCCGTGAACCGGGTCATCCCGAAGAACATCGCGTTTCGGATGATGAGCAGGCTCCAACGCTCGCCGACGACCTCGAGTGTCCGCGCGGCAGAGCAGACCTCGTTGGCGTACAGGCGTCCCAGCACAAGTCGAAGTCTTGCATGTCGGCTTGCGTGGTGCAAGCGGATGTGTTGAACTGGCCGGGTGACCGCCCCGCTGACCGGAGTCGCGCCGTCAGTCCGTCCGGGTCAGCAGGAACATCGGCAGCCGCCGTCCAGTCCTGGCCGCGAACTCGTCCGGGCCGGTGGTCTCGCCGAACAGCTCCGACCACAGCCGGCTGCGGGCCTCATCGCCGAGCGGCTCGACGGTCACCCGGAAGGTCTCCTCGCCCAGTTCGACGGTCGTGCTCGCCATCGCGGCCAGGTTCGCGCACCAGGCTGGACGGACCGGAGAGTCGCCGTTGGATCCGATGACGGCGTAGCGGCGCTGGTCGTCGAACGGAAAGCAGATCAGCGGCGTGATCCGGGCGATCCCGGTCCGGACGCCGACGTGGTGCACCAGGATCACGAGGGAGTCGGCCAGGATCCCGCCGACGCGGCCCGCGTTCGCGCGGAACTCCTCGATGACCCTTCGGTTGAAGTCGATGGCCTCGTCCCTGGGCATCAGTGGCATGGGTTCACTCCAACTCGTGGGCTGAGGGGCCGTACTGCCGGCATCCGCAGCTGCTCCGGATTTCCACGGTACCGATCCGGCGCGGCGGCAAGGGCACCGCGAACGTCACCGGGCCGGCGACCGGTCTCGCGGTTCTCCGATTTTGCCCAATGTAGAGCAGGATCCCCGGGGACCGTGTGGTGCGCCGTACGCTGGCGAGAAGAAGGCGTGAGTCTCGCCGGGCGGCGAGGACCGATGGCCCGCCCGACGCAGCGTCGTGTTCACATCCGAGGCCGCCTGCGTCCACCGCAACATCCCAACCAGGAGGAAGAACATGAGCGAGAGCTACACGACGTCCTTCACCGTGCACCAGAACCCGGAGGACGTCTTCCACGCCATCAACGACGTACGCGGGTGGTGGGACGGGGAAATCGAGGGAACGGCCGACAGTCTCGGCGCCGAGTTCACCTACCGACACGGCGCGCTGCACTACTCGAAGCAGAAGGTCACCGAGTTCGTGCCCGGCAAGAAGGTCGTCTGGCTCGTCACCGAGGCCGACATCACCTTCGTGACGGACCGGACGGAGTGGAAGGACACCCGGGTCGTCTTCGACATCGCGGAAAAGGACGGCAAGACGGAGGTCACGTTCACCCACGAGGGGCTCGTGCCACAGTTCGAGTGCTACGACGGCTGCAGCGACGCCTGGGGATACTACGTCAAGGACAGTCTTCCCAAGTTCATCGCCAAGAGCCGGTCCGAGGTCGGTAGCTGAGCCTACCGGTCACCACCGGACACCATCCGACTTCCATCCGGCGGGTGGGCCGCTGAGCAGCGGCCCACCCGCCGGTTCCGTTTCGCGCCTTAGCAGATCAACTCGGTATCGGAGCGGTTGTCCACAGCCGGGGATCTGTCCACAGCGCCGCCGGACCGTGGCTGGCCGGCAGGGGTGCCGTCCATCAATGCTGAGCGTCGAGTCGACTCGATCAGATCAATCCGACGAGCCCCTGCGGAGATGCGATGTTCGATACGTACGTAACGGTTGTCGGTAACGTGCTGACCACGCCGGAGTGGCGGCGTACCACCCAGACCAACACACTGGTCGCCAACTTCAAAGTGGCCTCGACGGCGCGCCGGCTCGACCGGGAGAGCAACCGCTGGGTCGACGGCAACAGCCTGCGGGTCCGGGTGAACTGCTGGCGCAAGCTGGCCGAAGGGGTCTGCTCCTCGGTCATGCTCGGCGACCCGGTCGTCGTGGTCGGCCGGCTCTACACCCGCGACTGGGTGGACGGCGACGGCAACAACCGCCTGCAGTACGAGATGGAGGCCGTGGCGGTCGGCCATGACCTGGCCCGAGGACGGGGTCGGTTCACCCGCAACCGGCCGACGTTGGCGACCAGCGAGGTCGACGGGGACGACCCGGAGCGGCGGGTGCAGGGTGAGGCCACCGCCGAGGTGCCGGCCGACGAGGTGCCGGCGACCCGCAACGAGCTGTTCGACGGGGACGACGACCCGATGTTCCTGGAACCGTCGGTGCCGTCGCCGGTTGAAGGGGAACCGAACCGTCCGGGTGGCCGGCCGGTCACCCTCGCCGTGGACGTGCTCGCCGCCGGGGCGGCCGAGGCCGCCTCGGTCCCGGCCGGCACCGCCGCCGCTTCGACCGAGGACCCCGGAGCCGGCACCACGACGACCGACGGCGACGCCGGTCACCGCGACGAGCCATCGGACATGCTGATGGACACGCCGTCGTCGCGGTCGCCCGGCGGCGACCGGGATCCCGACGACCCGACCGGCGATCCGCTGGCGGTCGAGGATCTGCGGGCCGCAGATCTGCCGGCCGAGGAGCGGCCGGTTTCGTCCGGCCGGGCCCGGCGGTCGCGGAGCCGGACGGCGGTGCCGGTCTGACCCTGGCCGGCCCAGACCGACGAGCGCGGTGGTACGGGCCCGTCTGCCGTACCACCGCGCCGACGGTCGACCGACCGGTGACCGTCAGCCGACCCGTCACCCGTCACCGGCTCCACGTAGGCTGCCGTAGTGGCTACCAGCGCTGGCAGGGTCAACGCGTCGGCCGCCGCGGCCACGGCCGGCGGTCTGGTCGCCGGCTACGCCCTGGATACCCTGTTCGGCGACCCCCGCCGCTGGCATCCGGTCGCCGGGTACGGCCGGTTTGCTGGTGCCGCCGAGCGCCGGCTGTACCGGCCGACCCGTCGGGCCGGCGTCGCCTACACGGCCGTGGCCGTCGGAGGGCCGGTGATCGCCGCCGTGGCGGCGTCGGTGCTGACCCGGCGGCATCCGATCGCCCGGGCGGCAATCGTCGCCGGCACCACCTGGGCGGTGCTCGGCGGTCGTACGCTGCGGACCGAGGCGGATGTGATGGCGGGGGCGCTGCGCCGGGCAGACGTACCAGCGGCCCGACGCCGGCTCAACCATCTCTGCGGCCGGGACCCAGCCGCGCTCGACGCGCCGGAGCTGGCCCGGGCGACCGTCGAGTCAGTCGCCGAGAACACCTCGGACGCCGTGGTCGCGCCGCTGTTCTGGGGTGCCGTCGCAGGTCTGCCCGGCCTGGTCGGCTACCGGGCGGCGAACACGTTGGACGCTATGGTCGGGCACCGGTCGTCGCGCTACGAACGGTTCGGCACGGCTGCGGCGCGACTCGACGACGTGCTGAACTTCGTTCCGTCGCGGCTCACCGGGCTGGCCGCCGTGTGGTGGTCGCCGGCAATCAAGGGCGACCGGGCACGGGCCTGGCGGGTGTGGCGTCGGGACCGCGCCGACCATCCGAGCCCCAACGCCGGTCAGTGCGAGGCGGCGTTCGCCGGGGCGCTCGGGGTCCGGCTCGGTGGGCGCAACATCTACTTCGGGCGTTCCGAGGTGCGTCCGTATCTTGGTGACGGTCCGCGTCCCTCGCCTCGGCAGATCCGCCGGGCAGCCACCCTGTCTCGGCGGGTCGGCGACACCGCTGCCGTCGCGTCTGTGTTCGCGGCGCCCGTCGTGCAGGTGACCGCCGCACAGCTGACCGTACAGATGGTCAGAGCCGTCGTGCGGACCATCCGCCGCCGGTAGCGGCAGGACCAGGAGTGGAAGGGAGTCCGGGGTGCCGGGGAGTGCTGGCCCCGCCGGTGGTGGCGGCCTACTGGTCGCCGGGACCACCTCCGACGCGGGCAAGAGCTTGCTCACCGCCGGAATCTGTCGATGGCTGAACCGGCGTGGGGTGCGGGTCGCGCCGTTCAAGGCACAGAACATGTCCAACAACTCGGCGGTGGTCGTCGGGTCGGACGGCCGGGGCGGCGAGATCGGACGGGCGCAGGCGGTGCAGGCAGCCGCTTGCGGGCTGGAGCCGCAGGTACGGTTCAATCCGGTCCTGCTCAAACCAGGCAGTGACCGGTCCAGCCAGGTCGTGCTGCTGGGGGAGGCGGTCGACACCGTCACCGCGACCAACTACCGCGCGATGCGCTCCCGCCTCGCCGACACCGTGCACACCACCCTCGCCGAGCTGCGTGGCGAGTACGACGTGGTGATCTGTGAAGGAGCCGGCAGCCCAACCGAGATCAACCTGCGGGCTGGCGACTTCGTCAACCTCGGGCTGGCCCGGCATGCCGGGCTGCCGGCGATCGTCGTCGGTGACATCGACCGGGGTGGCGTCTTCGCCGCCATGTTCGGCACCGTAGCCCTGCTCAGCGCCGAGGATCAGGGACACATCGCCGGGTTCGTGATCAACAAATTCCGTGGTGATCAGGAGTTGCTGCGGCCCGGGATCGACATGCTGCACCAGGTGACCGGCCGACCCACCTACGGGGTGCTGCCCTGGCAGCCCGATCTCTGGCTGGACGGCGAGGACTCGCTGGCGTACGGCCAGACGATCGGACGAGCCACGGCGCCGCGCGGCCGCGACATCCTGCGGGTCGCGGCGGTGCGACTACCCCGGATCTCCAACGCCACCGATCTCGAAGCGCTCGCTGCCGAGCCGGGCGTGCAGGTCCGGCTCACCGTCGACCCGACCGAGGTCGCCGCCGCCGACCTCGTCGTCCTGCCCGGCACCAGGTCGACCGTGGACGATCTGGCCTGGTTGCGGGGGACCGGGCTGGCCGCGGCGGTGACCACGCACGCTGGCGCCGGCCGCCCGCTGCTCGGCATCTGCGGTGGGTTCCAGATGCTCGGCCGGGTGATCCACGACGAGGTGGAGAGCCGCCGGGGCAGGGTACCGGGGCTCGGCCTGTTGCCCGTCGAGATCACCTTCGCCGAGCGCAAGACCGTGACCCGCAGCGCGGGGCGGGCCTACAGCGACGTCCCGGTGCGCGGCTACGAGATTCACCACGGGTACGTCTCCCGGTCCGACGGGTCGACCTCGCCGCTGTTCACCGGCACCAGCACCAGCACCGAGGTGGGCACCGGCACCGGCCCTGGCGCGACGGGCGGCACCGAGGGCGTACGGCTCGGTCCGGTGTGCGGCACCCACTGGCACGGTGCCTTCGAGTCCGACGAGTTCCGTCGCCGCTACCTCACCGACGTGGCCCGCCAGGCCGGCCGGCACGGCTTCACCGTCGCGCCGGACACCAGCTTCGCGGCGCTGCGCCAACGCGGACTCGATCTGCTCGGCGACCTGGTGGAGGAGCACCTGGACACCGCCGCGCTGTGGCGGCTGATCGAGTCCGGGCCGCCGGCCGGACTACCGTTCATCCCACCCGGAGCTCCCCGGTTACCCGGAGCTCCCCGGTGACGCGGGGGATCTCGACCTTCGAAAGTCTGGCCCGGCGGGTGTACGCCGCCCCGGCCCGCCTCGGCCGGGTCCGGCTCGTCGTCATCGACGGCCCGAGCGGCGCCGGCAAGTCCACCTTCGCCGACCGCCTGGCCACTGCCTGTGCGACGGTCGCAGCGAGGGGCCCGAACCCGGCCATGCCCCCGGCTGCGAATCCGGCCAGCACCGTCGCCGGACCGGCCGTCGCCGTCGTACACACCGACGACCTGCTGGACGGCTGGCGTGACCAGTTCACCTTCTGGCCCCGGCTCAGCACCCACGTGCTTGACCCGCTGCGGACCGGCCGGCCGGCCCGCTACCGACGATACGACTGGGCCGCCGGACGGTTCGGCGCCGGCTGGACCGTGATCGAACCGCCCGCCGTACTCGTGATCGAAGGGGTGAGCGCGGCCCGCGCGGCGGTCCGGCCGGCCGCGACGCTGTCGGTCTACGTCACCGCACCCGAACCGGTGCGCCTGGCCCGGTCGCTCACCCGCGACGGGGCCGCGATACAGCCGACGCTCGACCGCTGGCGGCGGGCCGAGGAGCGGTTCTTCTCCGCCGACGGTACGCCCGGTGCGGTCGACCTGCTCGTCGACGGCGCTGCTGAGCTCCCGTCCGGCCAGCTGGCGTACGGGTGGATCCGGGACTGGCCGGACGTAGACGCCGGTGGCGCCGGTGGGGCACCATCGGCCGGGTAGGCCAGTCAGCCGATCCCGGGGAGCGTCCGCCATGACCGCAGACGACGACGGCACCACGCCCACGGCTGCGGCCAGCGGCGGTACGCCGGACGCCACCACCCCGCCGGACCGGCGGCGGATCACGTTGACCGGGATCAGCTCCCGTGCCTGGGAGCACCCGGCCGACCGGGGCGCGTTGACCGCGCTCCGCGAGCTGCGTGGCTTCGACGACGTGGTCCGGACGTTCTTCGGGATGTGGAACGAGCGGGCCTTCCGGCTCAGCTACCTGGCGTCGGCGATCCGGGTCGACCACCGTCAGTACCCCCGGGTGCACCGGTTGCTCGCCGAGGCGGCGACCGCGCTGGACGTTCCGGAGCTGCCGGAGCTGTTCGTGACCCAGTCCCCGGTGCTCGGTGCCCAGGCCATCGGCCTGGACAAACCGTTCATCGTGGTCAACACCGCCTGCGTACAGCAGCTCGACGACGCCGAGCTGCGGACGCTGCTCGGCCACGAGCTGGGGCACGTCCGCAGTGGTCACGCCGTCTACCAGACAATTCTCACCATCCTGACCCGATGGGCGGCGAACCTGAGCTGGCTGCCGGTCGGCGCGATCGCGCTGCGGGCGATCATCGCAGCGATGCTGGAGTGGTGGCGCAAGGCGGAGCTGTCCGGCGACCGTGCCGGGCTGCTCGCCGGTCAGGACCCGGCGGCGGCGCAGCGGCTGCTGATGAAGCTGGCCGGTGGCGGCGACCTCAGCCAGATCGACACCGCCGCGTTCCTGGAGCAGGCTGCCGAGTACGACGGCGGCGGTGACCTGCGGGACAGCCTGCACAAGTTCCGGATGACCGCGTGGAGCACCCACCCGGTGCCGGTGGCGCGGGCTGCGGCACTACGGCAGTGGATCGACTCCGGCGGTTACGCGCAGGTGCTGGCCGGTGACTACCCGCGCCGTGCCGACGACCCGGCCGCTTCGGTGACCGAGGAGATCAAGGCGGCCGCGCAGGCGTACCGCGAGGAGTTCGGCCGCAGCCAGGATCCGTTGGTCGGCCTGCTGCGTCGGCTGGGTTCCGGCGCGGCCGATGTCGGCGAGTGGGCCAGCGGCGCCGCCGGCCGCGCCCGGTCCTGGATGGGCGCGGCCAGCTCCACCGGCCGGCCCGGTGGCCGGCGGAGCTGACTTCAGGCCGGCCTGGTGGCCGGCGGGGCCGACCTGCCGCCGGTCAGCGCAGCGCGGCCAGCCGCCGGTCAGCGCAGCGCGGCCAGCCGCCGCTCGATCACGTCGGGATCGAACCGCCCCGGGTCCAGCGGTGCCTGCCCGTCGTCGAGGCCGAGCCAGTCGCGCCGGTCCGCGTACTCCGGATGGGACGGGTCGGCCAGCACGTCGAGCAGATGGGCGTAGCCCCAGACGCCGCCGCAGTCCTCCGGTGGGGCGGCCCGCTCGCCTCCCGTACACCGGGGGTAGACCGCCGTCGGGTCGCGGTCGGTGACCGCCACGACGGTGATCTCGTGGGTCCAGTCGTCGCCGAAGTCGTACCGGTAGGTGATCATGTCGCCGACGGCCGGGGCGACCTGCTCCAGGGTGACCTTGCGCTCCGACTGGCGCCCGGTCCGGTCGCCGGGCGGTGCGAACTCGCCGTACGGCGTCTCGAACAGGTGCAGGTGGCTGTCGTCCCAATCGAACGCCGACTGGATCACGTGGTGCAGGTCCTCCAGCGGAGTGTCACCCACGACCTCCAGCTGCCGCCGGACCGGCGGCTCGCTGCCAGCCAGCACCACGTCGACCCGGTAGGCCGGCGCCGGTCCCTGTGACTTCTTCCGTTTGGCCGGCAGCTTGCGCGTCGGTGCCGGCCGGACCGACCCGGGACGGTGCTGCGCGGGAAACCCGCCGCCGCCGGGCAGGCCGGGGAGCAGGTCCGCCAGGTCGTCGGGACCGGCTTCGTGGTGCGGGGCCGGCGGCCGGTCCGACTCCGGCATGGTGGCCAGCCGGGCGTCCAGCAGGGTGGCCAGCACCGGGTACGGCGGCCCCTCGTCGTCGTCGGGCTCCGGTTCGTCGTCGAGTTCGGCGTCGGCCTCGTCGTGCACGCTGCGGGCGTCCAACGCCTGCTCGACGTGCCACCGCAGGTCGGCCGGGTCGAGTCGGGTCCGGGTGGTGCCCGGATCCCGGGTCAGTTCGTCCAGGGCCGCCGGCAACTGGTCACCGTCCAACAGCAGGATGTCCTGGGCGGCCGCGCAGTCGGCGTGGTCGACGACGACCATCATGGCGTGCGTACGGCCGGCCCGTCGGAAGGCGACGGTGAAGACCGAGTCGGTACCGTCGGGGCTGTCGATCCGCCAGCAGTCGTCCACCGTCACCTCGGCGGCGACCTCGTCGGCCCACTTCGGCATCGGTACGCCGGTCCCGGCGAGGGCCGTCACTGCGGCTCTGGCCACCTTGGCGGCGGGCGGTGGGGACACTGCGGCGATGGCGGTCAGCAGGGCCACCGCCTCGGGGCCGCCTCGGTCGGCGAGCTGCGGGATGAGCCCGTCGCGGAGCGGGCGGACGCCGTCGGGGTCGGGTTCGTCGCCGACCATCGCGACGAACATCGCCCCGGTGAGTTCGGCGGCGATCGGATCGTCGTCGTCGACCAGGGCGGCGGCGCCGCTCAGCAGGGTGCCGATGACGTCGCCGGTCTCCTCACTGCAGCCGGGGCAGTCGCACGGTTCGGGGTTGTCGGTGCCGTCCATCGCGCCAGTGTGCCCGTCCGCTTGCGGCGGCGCGAGGGCGAGGCCCCCGGCGTGTCGTCGGGTGAGCACCGGACGGCGGTGACCCCGCGCCGGCCGGCCCCTACCATCGTCGGATGACGACTGCCATTCCCACCGCCGCCGATCTGCGTTCCGCCATCGCCCGGGAGTTGCCCGGGGTCCGCGCCGACCTGGAGCGGCTGATCCGCATCCCCGGTATCGCCTTCGACGGGTTCGACCACAGCCAGGTGGAGCGGTCCGCCGCGGCGGTCGCCGAGCTGGCCCGGGGCTGCGGACTGGACGTGCAGGTGGTCCGGGCCGGCGGGCAGCCGGCGGTGCTGGGCCGCCGGCCGGCGCCGCCCGGCGCCCCGACGGTGCTGCTGTATGCCCACCACGACGTGCAGCCGGTCGGCGATCCGGCGCTGTGGTCCAGTGACCCGTTCGAGCCGGTGGAGCGGGACGGCCGGCTGTACGGGCGGGGCGCCGCCGACGACAAGGCCGGAGTCATGGCGCACGTCGCCGCGCTGC
The DNA here is from genome assembly GCF_049179115.1 of Solwaraspora sp. WMMB762. Classification (NCBI taxonomy): domain Bacteria; kingdom Bacillati; phylum Actinomycetota; class Actinomycetes; order Micromonosporales; family Micromonosporaceae; genus Solwaraspora; species Solwaraspora sp. WMMB762. Next base: position 3,031,121 of record NZ_JBMHMD010000001.1, on the reverse strand, counting down.
GGGCGTTCGGCGACGCGCTGCCGGTCGGCGTGGTGCTCTTCGTCGAGGGTGAGGAGGAGTACGGCAGCGAGTCGCTGTCCCGACTGCTGGACGCCCACCGCGACGAGCTCGCCGCCGATGTGATCGTGATCGCAGACTCGGCGAACTGGGAGATCGGCGTACCGGCGTTGACGACGTCGCTGCGGGGCCTGGTGAACTGTTTCGTCGAGGTCCGCACCCTTGAGCAGGCGGTGCACAGCGGCATGTTCGGCGGTCCGGTGCCGGACGCGCTGACCGCGCTCTGCCGGCTGCTGGCCACCCTGCACGACGAGGCCGGGGACGTGGCGGTACCGGGCCTGGTCGGGCGGACCGGCGCCGCCGTCGACCTGCCGGAGCAACGGTTGCGGGACGAGGCCGGCATGGTCGACGGGGTGCGGTTCACCGGCACCGGCGCGTTGACCGACCGGCTGTGGACCAAGCCGGCGCTGGCCGTGCTCGGCATCGACGCCCCGGCCACCGACAGCGCCCCGAACGCCCTGGTGCCGGCGGCGCGGGCCAAGCTGAGCCTGCGGTTGGCCCCGGGTGACGACCCGTCAGCGGCGTACGCGGCGCTGACCGCGCACCTGCGGGCGCAGGCCCCGTGGGGGGCGCGGGTCGAGGTGAGCCTGGAAAGTGACGGCGACGCCTGTGTGATCGACGCGACCGGTCCGTACTTCGACGCGGCCCGCGCGGCGTTCGCGGCGGCCTGGGACGGCACGGCACCGGTGGACGTCGGTGTCGGCGGTTCGATTCCGTTCATCGCCACGTTCCAGGAGATGTTTCCGGACGCGGCGATCCTGGTGACCGGGGTGGAGGACCCGTACACCGCCGCGCACGGGCCGAACGAGAGCCTGCACCTGGGCGAGTTCGCCCGGGTCTGCCTGGCCGAGGCGTTCCTGCTCGCGGCGGTCGCGGATCCGGCGATTCAGCTGCGCGAGCTTCCGTCGGTACGCTAGTCTTTCGAACATGAGTACGAACGAGGTGATTGCGCGGCTCGACGCCGCGGTCAGTGCTCTGCGGGGCGTCAGCGTCTCCGCCTGGTCCGAGGAGTCGCTGCGCGCCCAGCTCGGCGAGGTCTCGGTCGCCCTCTGCGCCATTGATTCCGCGTTGGCCCGGGTGGCCGACGAGGTGCGTGCCCACGGTCTGCGGGTCGAGGAGCCGGCCACGGCTGGCGTCTCGGGCCGGTCGTGACCTGGTCCGTCAGTCGGCCGTGACCCAGGCTGCGGCCGGCTGACGGAGAGCGTCACGGCCGGCTGACGGAGAGCGTCACGGCGAGCCGACGGACGACACCTCGAAGCGCTCGACCCGGGCGTCGCGGATCGCCGCCGTCTGCTCTGCCGACGGGCCCGAGTCCCGGAAGCGGAGCAGGTCTGCCTCGGATTCCCACCGTTCGTAGACGTTGATCCGGTCCGGCTCGACCAGGTCGGCGCTGAGGCTGAAGTCGAGGCAGCCGGTAGCGGCGCGGGCCGCCTGCACCACCGGTTGGCATTCAGCCAGGTACGCCTGTCGGCCGGCGGGCTCTACGTACAGTGCACCGGCGATGATGATCAATGCCGCTCCTTGCGTCGGTCGCTGGCCAGCTCGGTCTCAGCTCAGCGGGGTGTGGTCGGCTGGCACGCGCTCGGCGGCCGGTGGCGGCCCCGGCGGGCTGCCGGTGCCGAACGGGCGCCCGCCGAGCCTGTCGCGTCCGTGCGGGGTCAGCCAGTTGGTGAGGTCCGGGCCGGCCGGTACCACCCCGGTCGGGTTGATGTCCCGGTGGACCTCGTAGTAGTGCCGTTTGATGTGGTCGAAGTCGATGGTGTCCCCGAACCCTGGCGTCTGGAACAGATCCCGGGCGTACGCCCAGAGCACCGGCATCTCGGTCAGCTTCTGCCGGTTGCACTTGAAGTGTCCGTGGTAGACGGGGTCGAAGCGCACCAGCGTGGTGAACAGCCGTACGTCGGCTTCGGTGATGGTGTCGCCGACCAGGTAACGCTGGTTCTCCAGTCGCGTGGAGAGCCAGTCGAGCCGGTCGAACAACCGTCGGTACGCCGCTTCGTAGGCCTGCTGGCTGCCGGCGAACCCGCAGCGGTAGACCCCGTTGTTCACGTCGGCGAAGACCACTGAGTTGACCTCGTCGATCTCGGCGCGCAGCGGCTCCGGGTAGAGCTGCGGCGCGCCGCTGCGGTGGTACGCGGTCCACTCGGTGGACAGGTCGAGGGTCATCTGGGCGTAGTCATTGGTCACCACCTGCCCGGTCGGCACGTCGACGAACGCCGGCACGGTGATGCCGCGCTCATAGCCGGGGAACCGGGCGAAGTAGGCGTCCTGTAGCCGTTCAACACCGAGTACCGGATCGCGTCCGTCCGGGTCGAGGTCAAAGGTCCAGCTGCGCTTGTCGTGGGTGGGCCCGGCCACGCCCATCGACAGAGCCTGTTCCAGACCGAGCAGCCGGCGGACGATGATTGCCCGGTTTGCCCACGGGCACGCCCGGCTGACCACCAGTCGGTATCGATCCGGCTCCACCGGGTAACCGTCGCGACCGTCGGCGGTGATCCGGGTCGCGATGTACCGCTGGTCGCGGGTGAACTCACCGCCGGGGTTGACGTAGCTGCCGTCTGCCGTCTTCGCCATGTCTGCACCGTACCCATTCGACGCGCGCCGCACCTGGTCCGGACGCAGCCGGGCCGGCGGCGACAGCTCACCGTGCGGTATCGGTCATGCCGGTGACTTCGGTGGACGTCGGACGGGGATTGGTAGTCTGCTCAGCCAGTTATCGCCCGGCGACGTGCACCCTGGCTCATCGTCGTGCAACTCTCCGGTGGGCGTTGACCCACCTGAAATCACCCCGGAGGCAGGGCATGGCTTCACTCGACACGGCACTCAAGGACGCGATGGGCATCGAGGGTGCAGTCGGTGCCGCGCTGGTCGACTACTCCAGCGGCATGACACTCGGCACCGCCGGTGGCTCTGCTGAGATGGACCTCGCGGTGGCCGCGGCAGGGAACACGGACGTGGTCCGGGCCAAGATGCGCACCCTGGAGATGTTGAAGATCCCTGACGGTATCGAGGACATTCTCATCACGCTGGACACCCAGTACCACCTCATTCGTCCGGTCTCCTCCCGGTCCGGTCAGGGCCTGTTCTTCTACCTGGCGCTGAGCCGTTCCCGGTCGAACCTGGCCCTGGCCCGGCACCAGCTGCGACAGATCGAGGCCTCGATCGAGCTCTGACCGGGATCAGTAGGAGTCTCGTCTGCTCGCCGGGGTGGGCGGCCGGGTGCGCTCGGTCGCTCTCCCCGGCGAGTGCGCTGCCCGGGTGGGACGACGACACCCGCACCGTACCGTCGAACGGAGATCAGTCATGTCTGGAACCAACGGCAGCGTGCCGTCACCTCCGGATCCGGCGTCCGCTGAACTGGCCTCGCTGAAACACGGCGTCACCGGCGTGATCGGCTCGGTGATCGCCGGTGTCGACGGGCTGTTGCTGCTGCACGATCTGACCGACGGGACAGAGCCGCACGACCTGGCGGCGCTCGCGGCGGCGACCTTCGGACTCGGCCGGCAGACCGGCCTCGCGCTGCGGCAGGGCCCGTTTCGGGAGTCCACCGTCCGCAGCCACAAGGGATATTTCTCGGTGTACGCGATCAACGACAAAGCGTTGCTCGCGGTGCTCGGCGCCGACGGGCTGAACGTCGCCCGGCTGCACATCGAGGCGCGCGGGGTGGCCGGCCGGTTGACCACCATGCTCGACGAGCATCTGGCCAATCAGGTGCGGCTCTGAGAGAACGTCAACCTATGGTTGACGCAAGACATGCGTCAACCTATGGTTGACGCATGTCCGAATACCTGCCGCTCGGCAATCCGGTCCGCCTCGACGACCTGATCGCCGGGATCAAACGAGCCAGTGACGATCGACTCGCCCAGCTCAGCAACGCCGTCGTCGTCGGCGACCACCTCGGCGAGCTCGCCGATCACCTGATCGGCCACTTCGTCGATCAGGCCCGCCGGTCCGGCGCGTCCTGGACCGACATCGGGCGCAGCATCGGGGTCAGTAAGCAGGCCGCGCAGAAGCGGTTCGTGCCGAGGACCCCGGAGGAACCCAACGACCTCGACCCACAGCAGGGGTTCAGCAGGTTCACTCCGCAGGCCCGCAACGTGGTGGTCGCCGCCCAGCACGAGGCCCGCAGGGCCGGCAACGACGAGATCACCACCGGGCATCTCGTCCTGGCCCTGCTGGCCGAACCGGACAGCCTCGCCGCCCGGGTTCTGGCCGACCGGGTGGGCGACCCGGATCGGATTCGTCAGGTGGCGGCGACCGCCCTGCCGCCGGCGGTCGACCACGTGCCGGAGCTCGTCCCGTTCGACGCCCAGGTGCGCAAGGTGCTGGAGCTGACCTTCCGCGAGGCGCTACGGTTCGACGACCGGATGGTCGGGACGGCCCACATCCTGCTCGCCCTGCTGGAGTACGCCGCCGGGGTCGGCCCGCTGGCCGATCTGGGAGTCACCAAGCCCGATGTCGAGACGTACGTCCGCTCCGCGGCCTCCCGGGAGGACCTGCCGGCGGCCTGACCGGCCAGCGGCGGTCGCGGCCGTCCGACAATCCAGCCGTCAGCCGTCAGCCGTCAGCCGTCAGCCGTCAGCCGTCAGCCGTCAGCCGTCAGCCGTCAGCCGTCAGCCGTCAGCCGTCAGCCGTCAGCCGTCAGCCGTCGGTCTCGGCGGCCGACGGCTGACGGTTGGCGGGCAACTTGCGGGTGTCCCGCAGCTGAAGGTACGGCTCGCGGTCGTCCGGATGACCGGCCGCGATCGCCCGGCCCCGCTCCAGCTCGGCGTCCAACTCGCCGCCGAGCAGGATCGCGATGTTGGTCAGCCACAACCAGACGAGGAAGACGATCACGCTGGCGATGGCACCGTAGGTCTCGTTGTACGACCCGAAGTTGGCGACGTAGAACGCGAATCCGGCAGAGACCAGCAGCCAGAGCAGCACCGCCAGGACGCTGCCCGGGCTCACCCACCGGAACCCGCCCTGCCGGGCGTTTGGCGTGGCCCAGTACAGGATCGAGAACATCAGGCTGACCAGGACCACCAGCACCGGCCACTTGGCGACGTCCCAGGCGGCGACCGCCTCCGGTCCGACACCCAGCAGTTCCCCGGTCCGGGCGGCCAACTCCCCGGTGAAGACCACGATCAGCGCGCTGGCGATCAGCATCAGCCCGATGACCGCGGTGACGCCCAGCCGGATCGGCAACGTCTTCCAGATCGGGCGGCCCTCCGGCACGTCGTAGATGGCGTTCGCGGCCCGCATGAAGGCCCCGATGTAGCTGGACGCCGACCAGAAGGCGGCGAGCAGACCGACGACGGCCACCAGGCCGGCCGTGTCGGAATTTGCCCGGACCTGGCGAATCGACTCGTCGAGGAAGCCACCGATCTCGCCCGGCGCGAGACCGCCGATCACGCCCTGGACGTCATCGGTGGCACCGCCGCCGAGCAGCCCGAGCACCGCCACCAGCACCAACAGACCAGGAAAGATCGACAGTACGCCGTAGTAGGTGAGCCCGGCGGCCAGGTCAGGTACCGCGTCGGCGGTGACCTCGCGGACCGTACGCCGAGCGGCCGCCCACAGCGACGCAGCTGACAGCCGGGCAGGACTGGCCGGCCCGTCGTCCGGCCCCACCGGCGGCCGGCCGGGATCGTCCGGGTCACGGCGGTCGGTCGCCGGCCCGTCCCGGTCCGGCTGAGTCCCTGTGGTGCCCGCTGTCGACATCGTGGCGACCTCCGATCGGTACGGTACGAGGATCCTGCCCAACCGCCGTCCCGGCCAATCCTCGGGTCGCCTACCGGCACCGGACCGGCCGATCGAGTCCAGGGCACGCCCTGGATTGCCAAATCGGGTCGGACACGCACCCCGGGCAGGATGCGACGATGAACGGCGGCAGCCGGCTGACGGCGGCCGGCCCTCGCCGGCCGCATCTCAAGGGGCGCTGCAGTACCTGGCGGCACACTTCTCGGTGCGTGACAGTCACGACGGAAGGATTCCGATGACACTTCGTGCCACGATTGTCGGTGCCGGGCTCGCCGGATCGCTGACCGCGGTCGCGTTGGCCCGTTCCGGCGTCGGAACCTCCGTCTACGAGGCGTACCTCGATCCGGCCGGGACGACCGGGGGCTTTCTCAACCTGACCGCCAACGCGCTCGGGGCGCTGCATTCGGTCGGCTGTCTGGAGCAGATACAGGCACGCGGGATCGTGGTGAACCGGCTGTGCCTGTGGAACGGCGAAGGCCGGCTGCTGGGCCGACTGTCTCGGGCCGGTCGCCTGGCCAACCGGCCGATGAATCTGTCGATCATGCGTGGCGACCTGGTGTCCGTGTTGCGTGACGAAGCGGTCCGGGCCGGAGCAGAGGTCCACACCGGCCGCTGGCTGGCCGGTGCCACCAGCAGCACCGGTGGGGTGACTGCGCAGTTCATCGACGGGGCCCGGGTGGAGTGCGACGTGCTCGTCGGTGCCGACGGGACGCATTCGCGGGTGCGCAGGGTGATCAGCAACGCGGCGCCACCGCCTGAGTACGGCGGACACTGCGCGATCGACGGGGTGACCCGGCTGCCGGGCATCGCGGCCGGGACGTTGCATCTGGTGGTCAGCCGGCAGGGCTGCTTCCAGTACACCGCCAAGCCGGACGGCACCGTCTGGTGGAACGCGTTGGTGCCCACCGGCGACCTTGACCCGGCGGAGCTGGCCGGCATCAGCGAGCAGGGCTGGCGGAGCCGGCTGTCCGCGCAGTACGGCCAGGGCGACACCCCGTGCGCCGCACTGATCGCGCAGTGCACCACGCTGGGCCGCCCCGCGCCGCTCTACCTGCCGCAGCGGTTGGCGCACTGGCGGCGGGGCCGGATGGTGGTGCTCGGCGACGCCGCCCACCCCGTCGGGTACGGGCTCGGTGCCGGGCTCGCCCTGGAGGACGCCGTGGTGCTCGGTCGCTGTCTGCGCGACATCGACGACGTGCCGATGGCGCTGACCGCGTACGAGTCGATGCGTCGGTCCCGGACGGAGCGGGCGCTGCGCGCCGGCACACGGTACGGCCGGTTCCGTAACCTGCCCGGCCGCGGCTGGCTCGACGTCGCTCTCGCGCCGCTCTACCGCCGGTACTTCTGGGGTGGGGCATCCTCCTGGCTGCTGGCGTACGACGTGGAGTGGCACCGCCAGGTCCGCGTCTGACCAGCGTCGGTCCGACCCGGCGTCGGTGGTCGGATCACCGCCCGACTGACCACCGTCGGGTGGCCGCAACGACCGACCCGGGCCGCCGCCCGTTCGACGTCGATCGAACCGTTCGGTCCCGATCGACGCTGGACGATCAGCTGGCGGATCCTCTGGACGTCGCGTGGTTGAATTGCCGGCATGAGCGCCGTTGCGGAGGCGAAGGTCTCTCCTGGACGGGAATTCTGGCTCCGCCGACGCGGCATCCAGGTACGCCTGTTCGCCCTGTCCTGCCTGGCGTTTCTCGCCTTTCCGTTGAGCGTCGTGCACGACCGAAACAAGGCACTCTACGTAGGACTTGCACTGTTCGTGCTCGGCTACGCCCGGGTGGTCGTCCGTAACACTCCGCAGCTGCACACCAACCGTGCGCCGGTGACCGTCGCCGTGACATTGATCTGTGGCCTGGCGATGGTGCCGCAACTGCGCTACGACTGGCTGTCCGGGCTGGCCTTCTTCAGCCTGGTGATGCTGCTGATCAACTGCCCGTTGCGGTGGTGGCCGGCGTTGGTGGTCGGCCACACCGTGGTCTTCGTGGCCATCGCGGTGGGCTGGCTGCGGGTCAGCGCCGACTCGGTCGTGATCCTGATCCTGCTGATCGCCATCACCAGCGGCGTGCAGGTGGCGATCTACAACCAGATCGACACCTCGATGCAGCTACTGCAGGCGCGGGCCGAGCTGACCCAGTTGGCGGTGGCCAGGGAACGGCTCCGGATCGCCCGCGACCTGCATGACATCCTCGGCCAACGGCTGTCTGCGGTGACCCTCAAGGCCGATCTCGCCGCCCGGATGGTGGACTCGGCGCCGGACCGGGCGGTGACCGAGATGGCCGAGGTGGCCGAGGTGGCGCGGGACGCGCTGGCCGAGGTGCGGGCAGCGGTCTCCGGCTACCGGAAGGTCTCCCTGGCGGTGGAGGCGCAGTCCGCCGAGGCGTTGCTGCAGGCGTCGGGGGTCGTGGTCAGCGTCCGTGGCACCCTCGACGACCTGCCGGAGCCGATCGAGGAGTGCGCGGCCTGGCTGATCCGGGAGGCCGCCACGAACATCGTCCGGCACGCCCACGCGCGTCGCTGTGCGATCGCGGTGACCCGCCGCGAGGGACGGTTCATCCTGGAGGTACACGACGACGGGGTGGGCGCGGGGCTGACCGGCGCGCCACCGTCCGGTACCGGGCTGACCGGCCTGGCCGAACGGGTGGAGCTCGTCGGCGGGGACCTGTGCGTCGGTCCCCGCGACGGCTGGTTCGTGCTGCGTGCCGAGCTGCCGCAGACCGTGGCGCCGATGGTCCGGGGCTGACCGGCTCCGCGTCGGCTGACGTGGCGGCTACTCGGCGACCCGGGTGCGGGCCGTCCACTGGAAGACCACGGCCGCTCCGTGGTCTACGCCGGTGACGAGATCGCGTTCGAAGTGCTCGTAGCCGCCGAGCCACGGAATTTTGATCTTCCGCTGCTCGGGAGTCACCAGCCGGCGGCGCTGCTCGGCGGTGAGACTCGCCGGACCGCCGTGCAGGACGGCCGTCACCATCGCGGGGTCCACTCCGGCCGGGTGGACCGGGTTGGGGTGGTCGGACATCGGCACCTCCGGGTTTCTGCGAGTCACCTGCCGGCCGATCGCTACCTGGCGTCCGACCCGGCTGCGGTGGTCGGTTGCTGTTGCTGTGACGCTAACGATCGGCGCTAAAGAAGCCCTTGAGCAGCGTGGGAGCAGCGCCGGCTCCGGTGGCACCGGCTGGCGGCGGCCGGATCAACCGGTGCTCAAGGGCGGCGCAGCACGCTCGACGCATGACGATTGGACCAGGACCTGCCCAGGTGACGGGTACGGCGACGTCGCGGGTGAGCGCGACGCGTCCCGAGGAGATCGAGATCGCGTACCAGCGTCTCGGTGACCCGCAGGGTGAACCGTTGCTGCTCATCATGGGCCTCGGCATGCAAATGATCATGTGGCACGACGACTTCTGCTCGGCGCTGACCGAGCGGGGCTTCGCCGTGGCCAGATTCGACCACCGCGACGTCGGCGCCTCCACCCATCTGCACGCCGACGGGCGACCGACCATCCTGCGGATGATGCTTCGACCGGGTGCCGCGACGTACCGCATCGAGGACATGGCGGGCGACGCGCTCGCCGTGCTCGACGCGCTCGGCTGGCCGCGGGCGCACGTGGTGGGCATCTCCCTCGGCGCGATGGTCGCCCAGCAGTTGGCGATCGAACATCCGGACCGGCTGCTCAGCCTCACGTCGATCGCCGCGACCGCGACACCCCGGATCGGCCGGCTTTCGATGCGGACCGCGATGAAGCTGCAGCGAATGCAGGACCGGCCGGTCGCCGACCGCGACGACGCTGGTCAACTGATGGTGGACCTGTACGACCTGATCGGTTCGCCCGGCCACGACATGGACGTGGACTGGCTGCGCGAAATGGGCCGGCGGGCCTTCGACCGCGGCTACGACCAGGCCGGGCGACTACGGCACGAGGCGGCTCTGATGGCTTCCCGGGACCGGCGGGCCGGCCTGGCGAAGCTTCGCATCCCGGCGCTTGTGGTGCACGGCGAGGCGGACCGGATCTGGCGGCTGCCCGGCGGCGAGGCGACGGCAGCCGCGATTCCCGGCGCCCGGCTCGTCACCTATCCAGGGCTCGGGCACGGCATCCTGCCCCGCGATCTGTGGAACGACGTGATCGACCACATCCGCCAGCTGGTCCCGGCCTGACCGGACCGGCCGCCGACGGACACCCGGCCGCCGGCCGTCGCCCCGGTGGTGTGGTGCCACGACGTGGCACCACACCACCGGTGTGATCGTCAGGGCCCGGCGGCGAGATCGGCCCGGGCCGCCTCGATCAGGTCGGTGAGGGAGAGCGAGGCCAGATCGGCGGCGTCCACCGCCGACTCCGCCGGCCGCGCGGGCTCTGCCGACTCCGCCGACCGCGCCGACTCCGCCGGCTCTGCTGGCCCCGGTGCGCCGCCCAGCTGGTCCGCTGCCGGGAGCCGGCTGTCCACGAAGGCGGTCATCGCCCGTACCGTCGGGTGGTCCAACGCGGCGGTTGCCGGCAACTCGACGTCGAGCGCGTGTGACAACCGGGCCCGCAGGTCGATCGCCATGATCGAGTCGAGGCCCAGCTCGGCGAAGCCCCGACCGTCGTCGATCCGTCCGGTGTCGCCGATCGTCTCACCCACCAAATCCGAGATCGCCGAACGCAGCCGGTCCTGCCGGTCCGGGCCGGCCAGCCCGAGGAGCATGCCGCGCAGCCAACCCGCCGGTCGGCCGGCCTCCGCCGGTCGGCCCGTGGCCGGGCCGCCCGCCGACCGGTCGTAGGTCGCACCGGAGACGTCCGCTACCAGTTCGCGGACCAGCGCAGCCCGAGGGTGCCCGGCGGCCCGCCCGGCGTACCGGGCCAGGTCCACGGCGACCGCGACCAGCCGGGTGCGCCGCGCGCCGAGCGCGGCGGCCAGCAGCGGGGCCGCCTCCGCGTCGGTGAGAGCCCGCACGCCCAGCTGACCGGCGGCCCGGCGGACCGCCTCGGTGGCGGCCAGCCCGCTGCCCCCTGCCGGTTCCCAGGGACCCCAGTTGACACTGACCGCCGGTACGCCGTCGGCGCGTAGCGCGGTCGCCAGCCCGTCCAGGTAACCGTTGGCGGCCGCGTAGTTCACCTGACCGGCGGAGCCGAACACACTCGACACCGAGGAGAAGAGCACGAAGGCGGTCAGGTCGAGGCCGCGTACCGCGTCGGCCAGTGCGCGGGCACCGCCCACCTTGCCGGCGAAGACCTTCTCGTACGCCGACTGAGGCAGCGTCGCGAAAGCGCCGTCGTCGGTTGCGCCGGCCAGGTGCAGGACGGCCCGCAGCGGACCGAGTCGGCCCGCCGCGGCGACGGCCGTGGCACAGCCGGCCGGATCGGCGACGTCCGCGGCGACCACCTCGACCCGTACCCCCCGGGCGACCAGCTCGTCGATGGCGGCCCGGGCGTCGGCACCCGGGGCTGACCGGCCGACCAGCGTGATCGTCCGGGTGCCACCGTCGGCCAGGATCCGCGCGATGCTCAACCCCAGCGCGCCCAGACCGCCACTGATCAGGACACCGTCCGGCCAGCTCGACACCGGACCGGGTTCGACGGCGGCCAGCCGGGGCACCTCGACCCCGTCGGCGTGCAGCCGTAGCCGGGGCTCGGTGACGCCGCTGGCCAGCACCGCGTCGATCTGCCGGACCAGCCGGGCCGCTGCCGTCGTGTCCGGCTCGACCAGGTCGACCCGCAGCAGCCGCCGCTGCGACTCCTCCGCTTCGACCGCGGCCAGCATCCCCCAGAGTGCCTCCCGGTCGGGTGCGGCCTCGTCGCCGGCCGGGCAGACCACCACGTACGGCGTCGACGTCGACTGGCTCCGGAGCGACTCGCCGAGCGCCAGCACCGGCGCGGGCACCAACCCGACAGCATCGCCGTTCGGGTGGTCGCCGGTCGGGTCCGTGCCGGGCCGGCCTACGGCCAGGAATCTGAGGTCAACCACGAGGTCCGCCCCGGACCCGGGTCCGGACCGGTCGACGTCCACCGTGTGCCCGAGGTCGCGCAGTTCAGCCGCCAGCGCCTCGGCGAAGTCGGTCGCCGGGCCGACCAGCAGCACCGACCGGGACCCGCCCGACAGGGCCGCTCCCGTCGGTGCGGTCGTGTCGCGCCCGCCGGAAACCACCGGCCCGGTGCCCGGGATTCGGCCGTCGTCGGCCGGCTGCCACCGCACCGTGTAGAGGCCGGCCCGGTCGTCGCGCAGGCTCCGGCGTAGCAGCTCCCGGGGCGCGTGCCGGACCCGGAAGTCGTCGACCGCGAGCAGCGTCGTCCCGTCCGGCGTGGCCAGCCGCAGATCGGCGGCGGTGACCCGGCTGCGGCCACGGGGCAGCGGCTCGGCGTCGCGGACCCGGACCCGCCCCCACAGCTCCCCGTCGATCCGGTCCCGGGCCGGAAACTCCAGTCGGGCCGCGGCGAACGGGATGGCCAGTGCGGGAGCCTCCTCGGCGACCTCGTCGACGAGGAAACCGGCGATGCTCTGGAAACAGGAGTCGATCAGTCCCGGGTACAGCTGGTAGTCCGCCGGGTCGTCGGGCAGCGGCGGCTGAACGTAGCGGACCAGCGCCTCGTCCCGGCCCAGCCAGATGTCAGCGATCCACCGGAACGACGGACCGAGGGTGTAGCCGAGGTCGCGGAAGTACGCGTAGAACTCTCCGCCGGTGACGTGCCGCTGTGCCGAGGCGATGAAGGCGGCCCGGTCGGCAGCCGGGTCCGGTGCCGCGAGGTCCGCCACTGCGGAATCCGCCACTGCGGAATCCGGTGCTGCGGGGCCGGTCGTCGCCGTCGGCCGTACCCGGGCCGCCAGATGCTCCTGCCAGAGGTCCCGGTCGGCGTCGACCAGACTGCTCACCGCGAGCCGGCCACTGGACCGGTCGACGGTCAGCTGGACCTCGTACCGTTCCTGCTCGGTGATCACCAGCGCCCGGGGGCAGACCAGATCGGTCAGCGTCACCGGGCTGCCGTCTGGCGCCAACGCCTGCACCAGGGTGGCCAGATGTGACGCGGCCGGGGTGACCACCGTGCCGTAGAGCCGGTGATCGGTCAGGTAGGCCGGGAACGCGGCACTGCGGGTGAACTCGAAGACCCGCCCACGGAGCGCCGGCGAACGTAGTTCCCGCCCGACGTGCGACTGGGTCGACTGCCCGGTTGCCGCTGCCGGCGGCTGTCCCGTCGGCGGCTCGTCCACCGTAGCCGTACCCGTAGCTGACGATGACGCTGCCGGCGGCTGGTCAGCCAGCGGTGTCCAGTACCGGGTGTCGGCGAACGGGTACCGCGCGGCCCGCTGCCCGGTCGGTCGCGGTCGCCGTGGCTGCACCGCCGCCCACTGGACCGGCTGACCGGCGAGGTAGAGGCTGCGTACCGCGTCCAGCAGCGTGGCCCGGTCGGCGGCGCCCCGCCGCAGCGAGGTGACCACCCCGCCGTCCGGTGCCGACCCGGCGCCGGTGACCAGGCCGGCCAGCGTACGTCCCGGCCCGATTTCCAGGAAGACGTCGACGCCCAGCTGGCGCAGCTGGCCGATGCCGTCATGGAAGCGGACCGGCTGACGTACGTGGCGGCACCAGTAGTCGCCGAGGTAGGTGTCCGGCCCGGCGAGCCGTCCGGTCAGGTTCGCCACGATCGGCAGCGCCGGTGGGCGGCTCGGCAGCGACGCCAGGGTCTGCCCGAAGTCGGGGAGCATCGGCTCCATCAGTCGGCTGTGGAACGCGTGCGACACCACCAGCTGCTGGCAACGGACCCCCTTCGCCCGGCAGCCGGCGGCGAAGGCTGCGATCTCCTCGGCGAGTCCGGCCACCACGACCGCGCGAGGGCCGTTGATCGCGGCGACGTCCAACGTGGTGCCGACCAGCCACTCGGCGACCTGGTCCGGCTCGGCCGCGACGGCCAGCATCGCGCCCGGCCGGGTGTCCTGCATCAGCCGCGCCCGCCGGGCCACCAGCGCCAGTCCGTCGGCGAGATCGAGCACGCCAGCGTGGATCGCCGCCGTGATCTCCCCGACGCTGTGGCCGATCACCGCCGACGCGTGGACCCCCCAGCTCGCCCAGAGCGCGGCGAGGGACAGCTCCAGCGCGACCAGCGCCGGCTGGGTCGCCCAGGTCTGGTCGAGCAGCTCCGGCCGCGCGCCGTGCCACATCAGCTCGGGCAGCGAGCTGCCCAGTCGCGGAGTCAGGATCTCGTCGCAGGCGTCGAACGTCTCCCGGAACACCGGTTCGGTCCGGTGCAGTTCGGCGCCCATCCCGAAGTACTGACTGCCTTGGCCGGAGAAGAGGAAAGCCACCCGGGGTGGTCGGCCGGCCCCGGCGGGCGCTGTGGGCTGGGCCAGTGCGCGGCGTAGGTCCTCGACGGACGAACCGAGCGCGGCCCGGCGGACCGGCAGGTGGGCCCGGCCCGCTCCGGCGCTGCCGACCAACGCCGGCAGGTCCGCGTCCGTGCTGCCGGCGAGGACCTTGTCCCAGGCCGCCACCGACCGGTCCAGCCCGGCCTCGTCCGGCGCGGACAGCGGCAGCAGCCACGGGCCGCCGGGCTCGTCCCCGGCCGGCCCGTTGAGCACCGGTCGCCCGGCCGGCTCATCAGCTACCGGTCGCCCGGCCGGCTCCTGCGGCGGTGCCTCGGCGAGTACGACGTGCGCGTTGGTGCCGGAGAAACCGAAGCTGGACACCCCGGCGAGGCGGGGCCGGCCGCCGGAACGCCACCGTACCGGCTCGTCCAGCACCCGGACGTTCATCTCCGCCCAGCCGATCTGCGGGTTCAGCTCGGCACAGTGCAGGTTGGCCGGCAGCCGGCCGTGCCGCAACGCCAGGACGGTCTTGACCACCGACACGATGCCGGAGGCCGACTCGCAGTGGCCGACGTTGCTCTTCACCGACCCGAGGTGCAGCGGCTCACCAGGTGCCCGGCCGTCGCCGAGCACCTGCCAGGCGGCCCGGACCTCGACCGGGTCGCCCAGCGCGGTGCCGGTGCCGTGCGCCTCCAGGTAGGACACCTGCGGGCCGGACGCTCCGGCGTCGGCGAGCGCGGCGCGCAGCACCGCCTGCTGCGCGGTCCCGTTCGGCGCGGTCAGGCCGGACGACGCCCCGTCGGAGTTGACCGCGCTGCCGCGTACCACGGCCAGCACCCGGTCACCGTCACGCAGCGCGACCGACAGCGGTTTGAGTAGCACCACCGCGGCGGCCTCGGAACGGACGAAGCCGTCGGCGTCGGCGGCGAACGTCTTGCACCGGCCGGTGGGGGAGAGCATGTGGGCCCGGCTGACCGCGACCGACGCCTCCGGCGAGACGATCACGTTCACGCCGCCGACCAGCGCCGTGTCGGTCTCACCGCTGCGCAGCGACCGGATCGCCAGATGCAGCGCGACCAGGGCCGAGGAGCAGGCGGTGTCGACCGCGATCGCCGGCCCGTGCAGACCGAGCAGGTACGCGATCCGGCCGGCGGCCGCGTTGAGCGAGGTGCCGGTGCCGAAGTACGCGTCCAGTTGGTCGAGCCCGCCACGTTGCAGCAGCCGGGCGTAGTCGGAGTTGGAGATGCCGATGTACACACCGGTCCGGCCGCCGGCCAGGCCGGCGGGGTCGACGTCGGCGTCCTCCAGCGCGTGCCAGGCACACTCGAGCAGCAGTCGGTGCTGCGGGTCCAGGCTCTGCGCCTCCCGGGCAGGGATCCCGAAGAACCCGGCGTCGAACCGGTCGACGTCGCTGAGGAAGCCGCCCTGGTCGGTGGTGATCGTGCCGGTGCTCATCGGGTCGCTGTCGTGCAGCGCGGTGCCGTTCCACCGGTGCGGCGGGACCGGGCCCACTCCGTCGCGGCCGTCGACCAGCAGTTGCCAGAACTCGTCGATGGAGTCGGCACCGGGGAACCGGCCGGCCATTCCGATGATCGCGATCGGCTCCCCAGCCGCGGCTGCGGCTGCAGCGTCGGCGTCGGCCACCGGGTGACGGTCGACATCGGCCCTGGTGCCGGTCCCGGTGCCGGCCGGCTGCGGCGTGAGTGCCGGGGCCGGGGCCGGTGGCCGGGTCGGCTCCGGGGTGCCCGGCTCGGCCGGTCGGTCCGTCGGATGCTGCCGTTGCCCGCCGGCCGGCGGTACGGCGCCGGAGTCGACCCGACCCAGCATCAGTGCGGCCAGGTCGGAGATCGTCGGGTGGTCGAAGACGTCGGCCGCCTGAAGCGGTACGCCGTACTCGCCGGTAAGGGCGTCGACCAGATCGACCGCCATCATCGAGTCCAGGCCGAGATCGAAGAATCCCTGATCCTGGCGGACCTGCTCGCCGTCCGGGTAACCGAGGATCCGGGCGACGACCGTACCGACCTGGTCGCGAAGCGCCGCTGGTCGGGCCAGCACGGGCAGGGCCAGCAGACGCTCGCGTCCCGCCCCCCCGGTACCGGCGGGCGGCTCGGCGGCGCGGGCCCCGGCCGGGTCGGCGGGTCCCGACGCCGGCCCGGCCGGGGGGTAGAGGGCGCCGCCACCGGCGGCGGATCCGGCGGTCAGGTCCCGGTACAGCGCCCGGGGCCGACGGGCCGACATCACTGCGGCGAACCGGTCCCACCGGACCGGGCAGCAGAGCAGCACCGCGTCCGGCCCGGCCGTGCGGGCGGTCAGGCTGGCGGCACCGGTCTGCGCGGTGACCGGGTCGACACCGCCGCGGGCCAGCTCGGCCAGATCGGTCGCGTCCACCATGCCGTCGACCGTCCACGGTCCGAAGGCGATGCTCGTCGCGGCCAGGCCGGCGGACACCCGGTGGTTGGCGATCATGTCGATCCCACCGTTGGCGGCGGCGTAACCGCCGTAGCCGTCGGCTCCCCAGTGCGCCGACACCGACGAGACCGTCAGGAAGAAGTCCAGCGGGTGGTCCCGCAGCAGCAGATGCAGCCACCAGGCGCCGGTGAACTTGCCGCGCAGGGTTTGCTCGAAGGCGGCCCGGTCGGCGTCCGCCAGCGGCGTACGGGTGAGCTGCCCGGCGGCGTGTACGACACCGCGCAGCCGGGGCAGGTCGTCGTCGAGCGCTCGGGTCAGCGCCGCCGGGTCGTCGCAGTCCGCCGTACGGTAGCGCACCTCTACGCCGGCGTCGGCCAGCTCGGCGAGCAGTTCGGCAGCGGCCGGCGCGATGTCGTCGGCGGCCCGGCGGCCGGTCAGCAGCAGCCGACGGGCGCCCCGGCGTACCAGGTCGCGGACCAGGCAACGACCGACCCCGCCGAGCCCACCGGTGACCAGGTAACTGCCGTCCGGGTCGATCGGCAGCTGCGGGGCGTAGTCGGCGGACACCGGACGCAGCCGGGCCGCTGCCGCCGTGCCCCGGCGGACGGCGAGCAGGTCCTCCTCGCCGGCGCCGGGCAGTGCCCGTAGCGCCGCCCGCAGGTCCGCCGGCCCGGGGTCGACCGGCAGGTCGACCAGGCCGCCCCAGGCCGGCAGCTCCAGGCCGAGCACCGGGGCCAGCCCGTGCAGCAGGCCGTGGGTGCTGGCCCGGACCGGATCGTCGGCACCGATCCGTCGGGAACCCTGGGTCAGCACCACCACCCGTCGGTCGGGCGCACCACCGGGCAGCGCCCGTACGGCGGTGGTCACCGCCGCGCACAGCGCCGCGCCGGCACCGGCCAGCCCACCGTCGCCTGTGGTGGCGAGCTCGGTGGCGGTCGGCTCGGCGGGAGCCAGCTCGGCGGGGAGCGCTTCGGCGGCCATGGCGAGCAGCACCAGCACCTTCTCGGCCGGGTCACGCCGCTGCCAGAACGCCTGCCACTGCTGGCCGTCGGCCGGCAGCGGCTCGGTCGCGGCCGGCAGCCCGGCCGGGCCGAGGACGACCGTCGGCCAACCGGCTGTCCGGGCCACGTCGGCCAGCGCGGTCAGCAGCTCGCCGTCGTCACCGGCGAGCACCAGCGTGGCGCCGTCCGGTTCGCGGCCGGCGATCGGCTGCCAGTCCAGTTCGTACAGGGGTGCCGGCGGCGACGCCACGTCGGACGACGCGGGTCCGGACTCGACCGGTGGGGCGTACCGCTGCCGCTGCCACGGGTAGTGCGGCAGCTCCACCACCTGTCGCGGCAGGTCGGGCAGTGCCGTCGGCAGATCCCCCTCGTAGACCTGCACCGTCGGGGCGTCGGTGCCGTCGGCCAGCGCGGCCAGCGCGGCCGCGGCCGCCGCCGGGTCGGCGGCGGTGACCCGGGCGCGGACGGCGTGCCGGGTCCGGCCAGCGGTGACGGTGTACGCGAACGCGGCGTACTGCTCCGGCCGCAGTTCGGCCAGCCGCCGGCCGTACCGGTCGGCGAGTTCCCGCAGCGCCGGCCGGCTGCCGGCGGAGATCTCGAACCCGGTGACCGGCACGGCGTCACCCGCGACCGGCTGGTGGTGGCCTGGCGCGGAGCCGGCGGGGCCGGCCGGTGCGTCGGCCGGCTCCGGTTCGCCGACGATGACGTGCGCGTTGGTGCCGCTCATCCCGAACGAGCTGACGCCGGCATGCCGGAGCCCGCCCGGCCGGCCCGTCCAGGGCAGCAGCCCGGTGGGCATCCGCACCCGGGTGCCGGTCAGATCGATCCGCGGGTTCAGGGTGGAGAAGTGCACCAGCGGCGGTACGGCGCCGTACCGCAGCGACAGGATCGCCTTCACCACACCGACCACGCCGGCGGCCGCCTCCAGGTGACCGACGTTGGTCTTGGCGGCGCCGACGTACAACGGGTCGTCGGCCTCGGTGGGCCGGCCCAGAGCCGTCGTGACCGCCTCCATCTCGATCGGGTCGCCCAGCGCGGTGCCGGTGCCGTGGGTCTCGATCAGCCCGATGTCGGCCGGGGTGAGCCGGGCGTCGGCCAGCGCCGCCCCGATCAGTGCGGACTGGGCCAGCACGTTCGGCGCGGTGAACCCGGACGACCGCCCGTCCTGGTTGACCGCAGATCCGTTCAGGACGGCGTGCACCACGTCACCGTCGCGCCGGGCGGCGTCCAGCCGCTTGAGCACCAGCACGGCGCAGCCCTCGCCCCGGATGAACCCGTTCGCCCGGGCGTCGAACGCCTTGCACCGCCCGTCCGGGGAGAGCGCACCCATCTGCGGCCCGAGCAGCCGGGTGGAGCGGGGGGACATGATCAGGTTGACGCCGCCGGCCAGCGCCACCTCGCACTCGCCGCGCCGCAGCGCCGTACTGGCCTGGTGGATCGCGACCAGCGACGACGAGCAGGCGGTGTCGACGGCGACCGCCGGGCCGGTCAGCCCGAGCGCGTACGCCACCCGCCCGGCCGCGAAGCAGTGCCCGTTTCCGGTGGCCCAGTAGGCGTCGGCGCCGTGCGGCTCCCAGTCCCGGTAGTCCTGGTGGGTGATGCCGACGAAGAAGCCGGTACGGGTGTCGCGTAGCTGCTCCGCCGGCCGGGCCGAATGCTCCAGCGCCTCATGGCAGACCTCCAGCAGCAGCCGGTGCTGCGGATCGAGAGCCCTGGCCTCCCGTGGGCTGATCCCGAAGAACGCCGCGTCGAAATCGAGGACCTCGTCGAGGAACCCGCCGAGCTGCGGCAGCTGTGCCCACTCCCGCTCGAACGGGGCCCGTCGGGCGGCCGGCAGCGGCCCGATCAGGTCCCGGCGCTGCGCCAGGGCCTGCCAGAACCCGTCGAGGGTGTCGATCCCGCCGGGCAGGCGCAGCCCGACACCGATCACCGCGATCGGCTGGTTGTCGCCACTGGCCTCCAGCTGCGCCCGCAGCTTGCGGATCGTGTCGAGGGCGCGCGACAGCGGCGTCGGCGCGGACGGCGTCGTGCCGTTCGATGTGGTCGTCACAGCGGTTCCTCCGCAGGTCGCAGGTCGCTACTCGGTGGCGGGCACGGCGTCGGATGCGGGCACGGCGTCGGGTGCCGGCACCGGCCGCTCGTCGCCGCCGGCGGGCAGCCGGTCGCAGAGCATGCCGGTCAGCGCGCCCGACGTGCCGTACGTCCACAGCAGGGTCGGCGACAGCTTCAGGTCGAAGGCCGCCTCCAGTCGGTTGCGCAGTTCCAGACTCATCAGCGAGTCCAGGCCGAGCGCCTTGAACGGGGTGTCCCGGTCGATCACCGTCGGGTCGATCCGCAGCACCCGGCCGGTGAGTTCCCGTACCTTGGCCTCGACCAGCGGGGCCCGGTCGTCGGCCGGGGTGTTGCGCAGCTGGTCGAGGAACTGCCCGCCATCACCGCCGGCCGCTGCCGCTGCCCGGCCGGCGCGCAGCTCCTGCCAGCTGGGCAGCGCGGCGGTGTCGGGGTAGGCGTCGAACCATTGCCGCAGATTGAGTGGCAGGTAGCCGACGACCGTGGCGTCGGTGGTGAGCAGCCGGGTCAACGCCGGCCAGGCCTGCTCGGCGGGGAAGCTGCCCATGCCGCGTTCCGCCAGCCGGTCACCGCGGTTGCCGTCCCGGGCGGCGAGCCCGACCCCGGCGAACGGCCCCCACTGCACCGACAGCGCGGCGAGCCCGCGTCGGCGACGGTCCTCAGCGAGCCCGTCGAGGTACGCGTTCGCGGCCGCGTATGCCGCCTGCCCGGCGTTGCCGACCAGCGCGGCGGCCGAACTGAACAGGACGAACAGGTCCAGCGGATCGGTGCCGGTGAGGGCGTCCAGGTGTCGGGCCCCGTCGACCTTGGGGGCGAGCACCCGGTCGAGCTGCCCGCTGTGCAGTGTGGCGATGGTGGCGTCGTCCAGTACGCCGGCTGCGTGTACCACCCCGCGTAGCGGCGGCAGGTCGGCGCGTACCTGGGTGAGCACGTCGGCCAGCGCGGTCTGGTCGGCGACGTCGACCTGGTAGGTGCGTACCTGGACGCCGCCGCGCCGGACCGCGTCGATGCGCGCGGCGGCGTCGGCGTCCGGCGCGGAGCGGCCGAGCAGCGCGATCGCCCCGCCGCCGGCGGCGGCGACGAACTCCGCCAGGGACAGCCCCAGCGCGCCGAGGCCACCGGTGATCAGGTAGGTGCCGTCGTCGCGGAACCGGCCGTCGGGCAGCGGCTCGGGCGCCACCGACGCCACACTGTCCGGCCGGCTGAGCACGAACTTGCCGATGTGCCGCCCCTGCGACATTTCCCGGAGCGCCTCGGCGGCCTGGTCGAACGGGTAGCCGATCACCGGAAGCCGGCCGAGCTGGCCGGTACGGACCAGCTCCCACACCTGCCCGAACTGTTCGGTGAACCGGGCCGGCCGGCGTTGCATCAGACCGGCCACGTCGACCGAGGCAAGCGAGATTCCCTTACGGAACGCGCTCAACGAGATGGTGCGGTCGGCGTAGATGTCCTTCTTGCCGACCTCGATGAACCGGCCATCCTCGGCCAGCACGTCCAGGCCACGGGTGATCGCCGCGCCGGTCAGCGAGTTGAGGATCACGTCGCAGCCGCGTCCGCCGGTCGCCGTCAGCACCTGCTCGGCCCAGGACAGGTCGCGGGAGTCGAACACGTGCCGGATGCCGAGCCGGCGCAGGTGTTCCCGTTTGCTCTCGGTGCCGGCGGTGGCGATCACCTCGGCACCGAGGTGCCGGGCGACGGCGATCGCGGCCAACCCCAGCCCGCCAGCGGCCGAGTGCACCAGGACGGTGTCGCCGGGGCCGGTTCGGCCCAGCTCGACGAGTCCGTACCAGGCGGTCACCCCGACCAGTGGCAGCGCCGCCGCGTCCTCATCGGACAGCTCCGGCGGGATCGGCCGGACCCGGCCGGTGCTGACGGTGACGTGCGAGGCCAGGGCACCGAAGACGCAGGCGACCACCCGGTCCCCGACGGCGAGGCCGGTCACCCCGGCACCCACTGCGGTGACCCGGCCGGCGCATTCGCCGCCGAGCAGCCCGGCCCCGACCGGGTCGGGGTAGGTGCCGACGGCCTTCATCACGTCGATGAAGTTCAGCGCCGCAGCGGTTACCTCGACCTCGACCTCACCGGGGCCGGGGCGTCGGCGGCGTAGTGGGCGGAACTCCAGGCCGTCCCAGCCGCCGGCGCGGGCCGGGATGAGCCGGAACGGCTGACGCGGGGTACGCCAGCGCGGCCGCGTACCGTCGGCGACCCGGTCCAGGTCGGCCCGGCCGGTGGCCAGGATGCGGCCGACGTACCGGCCGTCGGGGCGCAGCACCACCTGGTCGTCGCCGTCGGCCGCACCGAGCTCGGCGACCAGCGCGGCGGCGGTGTCGGTCGACTGAGTGCCGGCGGAACCGGCGGTGCCGGCCGTCCCGGGCAGATCGATGACGGTCGCGGCGAGCTCCGGGTGCTCCCGGCGCAGCACCCGGGCGAAACCCCAGAACAGGGCGGCGCCCGGGTCCGGCCGGTCGGCCGCCGTCGCGGTCTGGGCGTCCACGGTGACCAGCACCAGTCGGGGCGGCACCGGGCGGCCCAGGCAGGCCCGGACCAGGTCCGCCAGCTCGGCGAGGGCCTGCCGCTGACGGTCCAGGCCGGCCGGGGCGGCCGGTGCCAGGTAGACGAGGCCGGTCAGGTCGCCGTCGCGTACCGCGTCGACATCGCCGTCGGCGGCCGGCACGTCCGCGTCGGCGCCGACCCGGCGCAGCTCGGCTGCGACGCCGTCGGCGGCGGTGCCGCTGGCGTCACCGGAGCCGACGATCAGCCAGCGGCCGTCGGGCGCACCCGGCTGCTGCACCGGTCGGGGCAGGAACCGCAGTTGGTGCAGCAGCCCGCCGTCGGGATCGGCCGGCCCGGACACGTCCAGCTCCTGCAACGTCAGCCGGTGCAGGCTGAGCAGCGGGGTCCGGTCGGCGTCGTAGAGGTGCACGTCGTACCGGCCGTCGTCGTGACGGAACACGTACGACCAGGCCGCGACGGTCGGCTCGGCGAGTTCGCCGTGCACATCGATCCGGTCCACCCCGGTCGGTACCACGGTCGCCGGGCCGGCGTGCAGTGCCAGACTGACCTGCAGCGCCGCGTCCAGCAGCGCCGGGTGCAGCGGGTACGCCGCCGCCCCGGCCCGGCACCGGGCGGGCAGCGCCAGCTCGGCGAGTGCCCAGTCGGCGCCGTGGCGTAGCCGCCGGATCCCCTGGAAGGCCGGCCCGTAGCGCAGCCCGCGCTGGTGGCAGCCGGCGTAGAAGGTCTCCGGGTCGACCTCGGTCGCCTGGTCGGTGAGCCGCTGCCCGGGAAACTCCATCGGGTCCACCGCCACGGTCGTGTGCCGGACCTGGGCGGTGGCGTGCCGGAACCAGCTGGCGCCGTCAGCGCCGAGCGACTGCAGCACGAACGAACCGCCCTCGGTCACGTCGTCGCGCCACAGCAGGCCGAGCCGGGCCGGTCCGTCGGCCAGCGTAAGATCACTGTGGAACGTGATGCGGTGCAGGGTGGTCGGTAGCTGATCGGTACGGGCCCGGCCGGTCCCGAGACCGAGCACGATCATCGCGGCACCCGGCACCACGACCGCGTCGTGCACCCGGTGGTCGTCGAGCCAGGGCTGGTCGTCGACGCCGAGTTCCAGCTCCGCCTGCCACAGGTCGGTCTCCGACGGGGACGGCACCAGGGCGATCTCGGTGCCGGCGGTACGGGAGCGTCGCCGGGCCGCCGGCGGCCAGTGCGCCGACCGCTGCCACGGGTAGCCGGGCAGGTCGACGCCGAACCCGTCGGGCAGCGCGGCGAACGGGGCCAGCCCGGCGACGTAGCCGCGGCCGAACGCGGCAGCAAGGTCGGCCGGGGTGCCCTGGTCGCGGCGCAGCGTGGACAGCACCCGCGGCGGATCCTGCCGGGCCGCCGCGAGCTGCTCCAACGCCGGCACCAGTACCGGGTGCGGGCTGATCTCCACAACGTGGGTGACGCCGTCGTCGAACAGTCGACCCATCGTGTCGTGGAACTGCACCGGCTGGCGCAGGTTGTCCACCCAGTAGCGGGCGTCCATTTCCGGCCCGGCCAGCGGGGCGACCCGGACCGTCGACATCAGCTCGACCTCGCCCTGACCGGGCCGCACCTCGTGCAGCGCGGCGAGCAGATCGTCGGTGAGCGCGTCCATCTGCGGGCTGTGTGAGGCGTAGTCGACGTCGACCAGCCGGCAGAAGACCTCGTCGGCGTCGAGCAGCTCCTTGAGGGTGAGCACCGCCTCGGTCTCGCCGGACAGCACGCACGAGTTGGGACCGTTGTGCACCGCCAGGGAGACCAGCTCCTCGAAGCCGGCGAGCGCGTCGAGCGCCGCGTCCCGGTCCAGCGAGACGGCGAGCATCCGGCCGTTGCCCGAGGTACGCAGCGCGAGCGCGCTGCGCCGGGCCACCACCATCGCGGCGTCGGAGTAGCTGAGGATGCCGGCCACCGTGGCGGCGGCGACCTCGCCCTGGCTGTGCCCGACGACCACATCCGGCACGACACCGTTGGCCCGCCACAGCTCGGCCAGCCCGACCGAGGTGGCCCACAGGGTTGGCTGCAGCATGTCCACCCGGGACAGCCAGCCGTCCCCGGCGGCACCCGAGACGACCTGGGCCAGGTCCCAGTCGACGTACGGCCGCAGCGCGTCGGCGCACCGGTCGATGACTTTCGCGAATGTCGGCACCTCGGCGTAGAGCCGCTGTCCCATCGCTGCCCACTGGGCGCCCTGGCCGGGGAAGACGAACGCGGTCCGGCCGGCGGTGTCGGCTCGTCCGGCGGCCACCCCGGCGAGGTCCGCCTGCGGATCGTCCAGGTGGGCATCGATCAGCGTCACGGCCGTTTCGGCGTCCGCCGCGACCACGGCGGTACGCAGCGGGAAGTGGTCGCGGCGGTGCGCCAGCGCACCGGCGAGTCGCTGCGGCTCGGCCCCGGCGGCGAGCCGGTCACGCAGGTCACGCAGGCGCTGGGTCAGGGCCTGGTTGGTGTGCGCGGAGACCGGCAGGACGGCCGGCACCGCCGGACCGGTCGCGGTGGTGGCCGGCGCCGCGCGGCGGTTCGTGCCGGCCGGCGGGTCGGCGACCACGACGTGTGCGTTCGTGCCTCCCCAGCCGAACGAGTTGACGCCGAGGCAGACGGCCTCGTCGACCGGCAGCGGCAGCGGCTCGCGGACCAGCTGCAGGTTGAGGCCGGCGAAGTCGATGGCGGGGTTGAGCTCGGCGGAGTGCAGGCTGGGCGGCACCACCCGGTGTTCGATGGCGAGCAGCACCTTGACCAGGCCGGCGAGCCCGGCGGCCGCCTCGGCGTGCCCGATGTTGGTCTTCACCGAGCCGATGGCCAACGGAGTACCCACCTGACCGCCGTCACCGGCACCGTCACCGGCGCGGGCGCCGGCCCGGCCGAGGATCCGGCCGATGGCGCCGGCCTCGATCGGGTCGCCCCGGCCGGTGCCGGTGCCGTGCGCCTCGACGTAGCGCAGCCGGTCGACCACGCCGTCCAGCCCCTGGTACGCCCGGCGCAGCAGGTCCTCCTGACCGGCCGGGTTCGGGGTCACCAGGCTCTCCCCGCCGCCGTCGTTGTTCACCACGGTGCGCACGATGACGCCGCGGATCCGATCGCCGTCGGCGATCGCCCGGTCGAGCCGCTTGAGCATCAGCGCCGAGACGCACTCGGCCCGGACGAACCCGTCGGCGGTGGCCGAGAACGCCTTGCACCGACCCTCCGGGGAGAGCCCACCGAAGGCGGTCAGCCCGATGGACACGTCGGGGGCGAGGATCAGGTTGACCCCGCCGACCAGCGCCGCGTCGGTCTCGCCGGCGCGCAATGCCTGACCGGCCAGGTGCAACGCCACCAGCGACGACGAACACCCGGTCTCGACGACCAGTGACGGCCCGGTCAGTCGCAGGAAGTACGAGACCCGGGCGGCGATCACGTCCAGGGCGTTGCCGACCGCGCTGTGCGTGGTGGCCCCCAGGCCGCGTTCCTTGCGCAGGATCTCGTAGTCGTGCCAGGAAGCTCCGACGTAGACCCCGGTACGGGAGCCGCGCAGTCCGGCCGCCGGCTGGCCGGCGTCCTCCAGGGTCCGCCAGACGGTCTCCAGCATCAGCCGCTGCTGCGGGTCGATGTCCTCGGCCTCCCGGGGGGAGATCCCGAAGAAGCCGGGGTCGAACAGGTCGACTTCGTCGACGAATCCGCCGACGTCCTGAACGTGCCGTTCCGGGTCGAGCTGGGCGCTGGCGTCCCACCGGTCGCCGGGCACCGGGGCGATCGCGTCGCCCCGGTCGCGGAGCAGCCGCCAGAAGCTGTCCACGTCCGGTGCCTGGGGAAACCGGCCGGCCATGCCGACGACCGCGATGAGCTGGGTCGGGTCGGTACCGTCGTTGTCGAACATAGCGAGACCGCCTCGGGAGACAGGGGTGCGGGAGCAGGTTCGGGTCTGATGTGGTACGGGTACGGGCCGGGTGAGGTCAGTCGCCGGTGCCCACTGCGGGTCCGGTCCGGACGTCCTCGGCGAGATCCGCCGGGTCGATCTGGTGCGGCGCGTTGAGCACGCTGCCGAAGATCCGGTACTTCAGCGGCAGCACGTCGAGGGTCCGGTAGCGGGCCCGACGCAGCAGTACGCCGACGGTGCCGCCCTGAGCCAGAGCGGACTCCTGGATCCGTTGGAACCGGGTGACGAACGCCTTGTGCCGCTGCCGTTGCGTGACGAAGTCGGCGGTGTCGGCGGCGGTGACGACCGGGCCGCGGTCCGCTGCCAGCGCGGCGGCGATCACCGGGGTGAGGCAGACGGCGTCCTGGATGGCCACGTTCACGCCCTGGCCGAGGATCGGTGTGCAGGTGTGCGAGGCGTCGCCGACCAGGATCAGCCCGTCTCGGCTCCACTGCGGCACCTCGGCGGTGAAGATCTCCAGGAACGAGGTGTCGTCCCAGGTCCGCAGGTGTTGCTGGACAAGCGGAGCGAGCCGGGGGTCGAGGGCGGCCACCACCGAACGGAACGCGTCGAAGCCGGCCTTGCGCAGCGCGCCGAGGCTGCGTTTCGGCAGGTTGGTGCCGATCCGCAGCGAGTCGGGGAAGGTGGGCAGCACCACCAGGTGCCGGTCCCGGTTGATCACCAGCTCGGCCTGTTGCCCCCACTGCGGTGGCCGGGGCAGCCGGAACGACAGGAAGTCGCGGGCCATCTGCTGCACGTCGGCGGTGAGCCCGGCGGCGTGCCGTACCTTGGAGAACCGTCCGTCGGCGCCCACCACGAGCCGGGCCCGGACCTCGACCGACGAGCCGTCGCGGCGGCGCAGCCAGGCACCGCGGATCGCACCGTCCTGCTCGATCAACCGGGTGAAGGTGGTCCCGAACTGGTAGTCGAACCCGCGATGCTGCTGCCCGGCGTCAATGAAGATCTTGATCAGGGCGGGCTGCGGGATGTCGATCGGCACCTCGCCGACGCCGAAGCGGCGGTAGTCGACGTGCATCACCCGCCGCCCCTCCATCCGCATGGTGACGCCCTCGGTCGGCAGGTAGCCGTGGCCGTCCAGCGCCGGGCCGAAGCCCAGCCGGCGCAGGGTCACCACCGACGGGGCGGCGATCGTCTCGCCGCGGAACTCGCGCTCCAGGCTGGTCTGCCGCTCGGCCACCAGCACGTCGATCCCGCGCCGGGCCAACAGGTGACCGAGCAGCGCGCCGGCCGGTCCGCCGCCGACGACCAGGACGTCGGTCTGCATCGTCTGGTCGCTCACCGGACCGGCCCTTCGCTCGCCGGGACCGGTGCGACCAGCGCCGCCAGGTCGGCGACGGTGGTGGCGGTGGTGAACCGTTCGTAGTCCACCGACGCGCCGCTGCTGCGTTCCAGGTAGACCAGCACCCGCAGGGCGTTCACGGAGTCCCAGCCGTCGATCGCGGTCAGCGGGGTGTCGGCGGTGACCTGCTCGGACTCCAGGTCCAGCAGGTCCGCGAGGATGTCGGCGATCAGATCGACGCCGGAGTCAGGCCGGTCAGCGGACATCGAAGGGCTCCTCGTTGTTGGTGATCTCGATCCAGCCGGGCAGCTCGACGAGGTCGCGCAGTTCGTGGCGGAACTCGGCGGCACCCGCCGGCTCGGTGGCGGCGGCGGTGCGGTCGGCGTCAACGGTGCGGTCGGCGTCAACGGTGCGGTTGGCGGTGTCGGTCGGGTCGACGGGGTGGAAACCGAGCCGTGGATAGAAGTCGGCGAACCGGGCGTTGCGCTCGGTGCGGCGGAAGCTGCCGTACACGGCCGGCACCCCCCGGGCGACCGCGCTGCGCAGCACCAGGCCGACGATCGCTCCTTCCACGTCCCGGGAGAAGACCCGGCAGCTGAGGACAAGGTTGTCGATGCTCCAGGCGCCGTCGGTGCGTCGGGTCAGGGCCAGCGCCGCGATCAGCCCGTTGTCACCGAACCGGTCGGTCAACCGGGCACCGTAGAAGGCCGTGGCGCCGCTGCCGGCCGGACCACTGTCGCCGCCGACGTCGCCGCCGGACGGGTCGGCCCCGTCGCCCAGCTCGGCGGTGCCGTACCGGATCCCGGTGAGGTTGAACTGGTTGGTCTTGGCGAACAGTTGGGTGATCCGGCCCGCGTTGTGCCGGTCCAGCGGCTGCACGGTGAGCCGGGACTCCAGCCCGGCCAGGTAGTCGTCCAGGCTGCCGGCGTCCCGGACCAGCTCCCGTCGGCGGGCGCTGGCCTGGTACATCGCGACCCGTTGGCGGTCCTCGTCGGTGAGGCTGAGCACGGTGAAGTCGCCCCGGGCGGCGAGGCGGTGGGCGTACCCGGCCGGCTCGCCCGGCAGGTCGACGGTGCCGACCTGCGGTGCGAGCCGGTGCATCAGGTCCCGCTCGGCCGGGTTGTCGTCGACGAACACCAGCGCGTCGAGACCGATGTTGAGCTCCTCGGCGATCGCCCGCAGGTTGTCCGGCTTCGGCTCCCAGTTGATCCGGGTAGCTACGAAGGTGTCCGGCCGGAGCACCATCTCGGGGTGCCGGGCCAGCGCCTCTACCGCGACGTCGTGGTCGTTCTTGGAGGCGACGGCGAGCAGTACGCCCTGCGCCGCCAGGTCCCGGGCCAGCTCCTGCAGTTCGGTGTGCGCCGAACCGGGGTAGCCGCCACCCACCGTGACGGCGTCCGGGCCGATGTCACCGACCACCCCGCTCCACAGCGTCTCGTCGAGGTCGAGCACCAGGCACTTGGCGGCCCGGCCGAGGTCAGCGGCGGCGACCCGGGCCAGCTCGTGGGCGAAGGCCGACAGATAGCCGGGGGAGTACGCGTGGCCGGCGACGTGGCGCATCCGGTCGTCGG
This sequence comes from Solwaraspora sp. WMMB762, assembly GCF_049179115.1. NCBI lineage: Bacteria > Bacillati > Actinomycetota > Actinomycetes > Micromonosporales > Micromonosporaceae > Solwaraspora > Solwaraspora sp. WMMB762. The sequence continues at coordinate 3,002,295 of NZ_JBMHMD010000001.1, read as the reverse complement.
CGAACGTGCTCCCGGCCCGCTCGGCCAGGTCCGCCGTTGACAGGACGACCGTCGCCGGATGGTCGGCGGCGAGTTCGGCGATCGCGGCGTTCATCCGCGACCAGACCGCGTCGAGCCGGGCCCGGGCGGCGTAGCTGATCAGCCGGTGCCGGCGCAGCGGATGCAGCGGTACGGTGCCGAGCACGGTCAGCCCGCCGAGCACCTGCCGGCACGCGGTGAGCCAGGACGCCAGCTCGGCCGGGAACGCGGCGCACCGGGCGGCGATCTCGTCGACGTCGACCGGGTCGGCCAGCCCGGACAGTACGGCAGAGTCGTCGAGCAGCAGGGCGACGATCCGGGGCCGCAGCTCGGCGAGGTCCGGCGCGCCGGCGGCGATCTCCAGCCGCCACTGGTCGAAGCCGGCGGTGCGGATCTCGGGCAGTATCGCGTACCGCACGCCAGCCGCGGTGAGCAGCGCCGGCAGCGGGTCGAGCGTGGCGCTGCCGAGCAGCGCGATCCGGGTCGGCGCCAGCTCGGCGCGCAGCTGGTCAGCGGCCCGGCGGCCGCGCAGCAGCGAGCCGGCGGCCTCCAGGTCGAGCGGGTCGGTGAGCCGGTCCAGGAGCGGCCGTAGCCGCCGGACGTCGCCGGCCGACCCGGCCCGGATCAGCGCCCGCAGCTCGGCCAGCGGCGGGCCGGCCGACGTCGGCGCGGAGATACTGTCAACGGACATCGTCGGCCTCCTCGGGCCGGTGCCGCAGCGCCATTCCGGTCAGCACCCACTTGGACGACTCGACGGTGGTGACCAGCAGCCGCCCGCCGATGCCGGTGCCCGCCGCGATCCGCCGCATCGCCCGGTTGAGCTGGATGAACGGCAGCGCGTTGCCGTTGTTGCCGGTGTCGGCGACGCAGCTGACCGCCTGCTCGGGCCGAACCCCGAGGTAGCGCCGGATCTTCTCGGTCATCACCCCGTTGAGCTGGGGGATCAGCAGGTGTTCGACGTCGTCGACGGGCCAGCCGGTGACCGCGACCAGCTCGTCGAGGATCGCCCGGGCGGCCTCCGGCACGTGCTGCTCGATCGCCTTGTAGTCCTCCTCGGACATTGCTTCGCGGACCGGTTCGCCGCGCGGACCGGCGACCGTCGGCGCGCCCTCCGCGCCGTACCAGCGGACGATCTGCGCCGGCGACCGGCCCTTGCCGACGGTCCGGGTGAACAGGTGCTCGACGACCAGTCCCGGCCCGTCGGTGCCGGCGTCCACCACGGCCGCCCCGGCCCCGTCGCCGAACAGCGCGAAGCTCACCATCTCGGCCGGCCGCAGCTGGGCGATCGCACCGTCCGACGGCCACAGGTTGCGGCAGGTGTCGGCCCCGATGACCAGGCCGCGCCGCAGCTCTCCGGCGGCGAGCAGGGCACGTGCCGTGTAGAGGCCCTGCAGGGCGCCGGCGCATCCCGAGGTGAGCTGGAAGGTCGGGATGTCGTTGAGTCCGAGCCGGTCGGCGACCAGGTTGACGGTGGCCGGCATCAGGTGGTCGGGCGACGCGGTGGTCAGGATGACGAAGTCGAGGCTGGCCGGGTCCAGACCGGACCGCAGGAGGGCCTGCTCGCCGGCGGCGGTGGCCAGGTCGCTGGTGGACCGGGGCACCCCGGGCGGGCCGTCCGGCCGACAGAAGTATCGGGTGCGGTTGCCGGTCATCGCGTCCAGCCACCGTTCGTGCAGGCCGAACCGGGCGGCCATGTCCGCGTTGGTGACCGGCTCGCCGGGAAGTACCTCACTGAGGGATACCAGTCGCACGGCTGCGTCCTTACGTCGGTTCGTGCGGGTACGGGGATCGGGTTGCCGGCGGGTCAGGTTGCGACCTGCCGGCTACGGCGCCGGGGCCGGGTCAGCCGTACCGGCTGACGTCGTGGAAGAAGCCGGGCACGCTGTGCAGTCCGCCGGCCGCCGCGATGCTGTCGTAGACGTGCTTGGCGAGCACCAGGTCCAGCACTCCGAGCCCGAACGGGGAGAAGATCACCGGCTGGTCGGCGGGTACGTCGATCCGCCCGGTCAGCACGTCGTCCAAGGTGCCGGCGACGAACCGCCGGTGCCCCACCCGCTGCTCGGTCAGGTGCACCGAGGTGTCCGCCTTCATACAGTGCTCGACGTCGTCGACCACGTTCGTCGAGGCGAGGATCAGCTCCGGGGACAGGTCACGCAGCGAGACGTGCAGCACCAGCGGATGGTGGGCGAGCAGCTGCGGGTCGGACAGGTGGGGCCGGCCGGCGACGGTGGCGAAGACGATCAGCGGGTACGACCGGACCAGCTCCTCGGCGTTGCCGTACAGCTGGACGTCGTCGTGCCCGCCGCGGACCAGATGGTCGCGGAACCCGCCGGCGTGCTCGGCGGACAGGTCGTACAGCCCGACGCTGTCGAACTCGCACCCGTTGCCGACCAGGTAGGTGTGGATGTAGCGGGCGATCAGGCCGGTGCCGACGAAGCCGACCCGGCGCGGCACCCCGCCGCGGGCGGCGGACAGCCGCAGCGCGGCGGACGCGGCGGACGCGGCGGTCCGGGTCGCGCTGATGATCGACGACTCCAGGCAGGCGATCGGATACCCGGTCTCGTAGTCGTTGAGAACCAGCACGGCCGAGGCCCGGGGGATCCCGCCGGCGACGTTGTCCGGGAAGCTGGAGATCCACTTCATGCCGTGTACCTCGACCTTGCCCCGTACCGAAGCGGGCAGCGCGATGATCCGGCTGTTCGGGCGGTCCGGGAACCGCAGGAAGTACGAGTCCGGGTTGGTGGTTTCCCCGGCTCCGTGCAGCCGGTACGCGGACTCGATCAGCTCGGTGACCTCCGGCTCACGTCCACTGATCGTGTCGTGCACCTGGGCGCCGGAGATGACGGCGAAGGGCGGAATCTCTGCCATGGGGTGGTGTGCTCCGTCGTTCGGGACCGCCTCGTCGGGGCGGCGGTCGTCGGCGTACGACCGGCCGGGTCGGGCACCCGGCCGGTCGTCGGGTCCGGTCAGTCGGTCGAGCGCGCCGCCATCGCCCGGCGCAGACCGGCCGGGCGCAGGTCGGTCCAGGTTTCGTCGACGTGTGCCGTGCACTCGTCCTCGGTGCCCTCGAATCCGGCCGGTCGCCACCCGCCGGGTGCCGGTCGGGCGGCAGGGAAGAGCCCGTACTGCTCCTCGTCGTTGACCAGCACGGCCCACCGCTCGACGGGTTCGCCACTCATGCCGGGGCCACCTGGTTGAGCCGTTCGTTGACCGCCTCGGTGAAACCGGCGAAGGTCGGGTTGCGGAACAGCAGTTGGGTGGGCACCTTGACGCCACCCAGTTCGGCCCGCAGCCGGCTGGCGACCTGCATCGCGCTCAGCGAGTGACCGCCGATGTCGAAGAAGTCGTCGGTGTCGCTGATCGTGTCGATCTTCAGAATCTCGCACCAGACGGTGCGTACCGTCTCGGCGGCGTCAACTGGCATCGGAGGCTCCTCGTCGTTGTCGGGTCCTGGTCCGTCCGGACCGGACGTCAGGCGGTTGATCAGTGCGCCCCGGTCGGCCTTGCCGCCGACGGTCAACGGGATCGTGTCGACCACCGTGTAGTTGCCCGGGCGCATCCAGGACGGCAGCTGGCTGGCGGCGTGTTCGCGTACCGCGGCCAGGTCGGCACCCGGGCGCAGCCGGACCACGGCGGACAGTTGGCCGCTGTCCACCTCCGGGTGGTACAGCACCACCGCGCGGGCGACCCCCGGATGGTCGGCGATCACCGCCTCGATCTCACCCAGCTCCACCCGGTGTCCCCGGATCTTGATCTGGTCGTCGGTGCGACCGATGTAGCGCAGCGTGCCGTCCGGCTGGCGGACCACCCGGTCACCGGTGCGGTACATCCGGGCACCGTCGTCGGCGAGCGGATCCGGGACGAACTTCGCCGCGGTCAGCCCCGGCCGTCCCGAGTAGCCACGGGCCAGGTACGGGCCGGCGACGCACAGCTCACCGGGGGTGCCGTCGGGCACCGGTGACAGCGTCGCGTCGACGATGCGGGCCTGCACCCCGGCCAGCGGGCGGCCGATGTGCGGCGGCTCGCCCGGCACGATCGGGGTGCCGGCCACGTTCACCGCGGCCTCGGTCGGGCCGTACAGGTTCATCGCCGTCAGCACCCCGTCGGAGATCAACTGCTCCAGGGTGGCCCACAGCGGCGGCGGCACCGCCTCACCGGCGATGAACAGCCGGAGGAACCGGTCCTTGGCGGCCACCGTGGCCAGCTCCTCGATCAGCATCTGGGCGTGCGACGGCGTCATGTCGGCCTCGCTGAGCCGGTGCTCGACCATGAACTCCGCGAACTCCTCCGCGTCGCGGCGCATGTCGTCGGTGAGCACCCCGACCGTGTCGCCCCGCAGCACCCGGACCCACTCCTGCACCGACGCGTCGAAGGCCACCGAGGCGTTCCAGGCCAACCGGGCGCCGGGCGGGCCGAAGAAGCCGCCCTGCTCCATGCCGTTGAGGAAGCTGACCAGCGCCCGGTGGGAGATCTCCACTCCCTTGGGCCGGCCGGTCGACCCCGAGGTGAAGATGACGTACGCCAGGTTGTCCGGATGCAGCGGCACCGGCGCGGTACGCGGATGCGCTTCCCAGTCGATCCGGTCGAGGACCACCGGGTCGCCGACGCCGGTGTCCGGCACCGACCCGATCAGGTCGGCGTGGGTGATCGTGGTGACCAGGTCCGCGTCCCGGGCGATGCGGGCCAGCCGCTGCGCCGGCTGCTCCGGGTCGAACGGAACGTAGACGGCACCGGCCTTCAGGATGCCGAGGATCGCCACCAGCAGGTCGACCGACCGGGGCAGCAGCACCCCGACGGCGCGTTCCGGGCCGGCGCCCCGACCGGCCAGGATGCCGGCGAGTCGGTCGCTGCGGTCGTCGAGCTGCGCGTAGCTGAGCCGGCCGTCGGTCGCGATCACCGCGTCCCGGTCCGGGTGGGCGGCGACCACCTCCTGGAACGCGGCGATCGCCGACCCGTGCCACTCCGGCCGGCCGCGCCGGTCGGCGGGTGCCGCGGCGGGCGCTTCAACTGTCTGGGTCATCGGGTGGCCGCCTCCTGCTGCGCGGCGACCTGCGCCAGCAGCGCCTCGGTGTCCTGCAGCGGACCGGCCTCGGTCTGCAGCACCACCCGCCACCGGTCGTGGTCACGCAGCCAGCAGGTGACGTGCACGAAGGTGATCGTGGTCTCGGCCGAGTCGAAGCGGACCACCTCGAGGATCTGGCCGCTGATGCAGTTCTGCACCACCGACTTGATCGGCGTGACGTGCAGCGTCCAGGTCGGCTCGTCGAAGTACTCGCGCAGAATGCGCCCCCACGCATCCCGGTTCATCCCGACGGTCCCGTCGGCGCCGAGCCCGGTGGCGTTCTCGTTGATGAAGAACGAGATGAACTTGTCGTAGTCCCGCTCGGCGAACGCCCGGTCGAACTCCTCGCCGGCGACGGTCAGCTCCGCGACACAGCGGGGGCATCCCGCGTCACCGGCCTGGCCGGCGGTGAACGCGGTCTGCGGGGCGGCCGCACCGGCCAGCGGCGCCGCCTGCGGATCGATAACCGCGAGCTTCTCTCGCATCGTTACTCCTGTCTCGGTGTGGTCGGCGGTTGCGGGGTGTGCCGCATCAGCAGCAGCACCCCGTCGGGGCACATCGGGTCGGGGATCGTCCCGTCCGGCATGAAGCCCTCGGACGCGTACAGCGTGCGGCCCCTGGTGTTGTCCGGCTTGACGTCCAGCCAGACCTGGCGGGCGCCGTGGACCCGGTAGGCCCGGTCCACCGCGGCGCGGAACAGCCGGCGCCCGTACCCCGCGCCCCGGTGCCGGTGCGACACCACGATGCGGCGCAGTTCGACGACGCGGTCCGGCCGGCGCAGCCCGGCCAGCACGACGAAACCCACCACCGAGGTGCCGGCCTCGGCGACGATCTGTTCCTGGTCCGGATCGGCGTGGGCCCGCTCGTGATAGGCCAGGCCGGTGATGCCGAGGTACCGGGTCGTCTCCGGCCCCTGCTCGATCCCGACCAGCGCGTCGAGTTCGTCGACGGTGGCCGGCCGGACGCCGAACTCGGTCGGGACGTCCGTCGTGGGGGGTGCCACGGCGGTTACGGCTCGACCGGCGCGTCGGAGGCCTCCGCCATCGCGATGGCGATCCGGCGGCCGCCGGTGAACGGCTCCCGACCGTGCGCGGTGAGCATGTTGTCGATCACCACGAGGTCGTCGGCCCGCCAGTCGAACCGGGTCAGCGCCGCGCGGTACGCCTCCTGCAGGTGCTTCATCACGTCGTCGGGGATCCGCGCGCCGTCGCCGTAGTAGCTGTTCGTCGGCAGGTTCTCTTCGCCGTACATCTCCAGCATCTCCTCCTGGTAGACCTGCGGCAGGGTGCTGATGTGGAAGAACGTGGCGTGGTTGAACCAGACCGGTTCGCCGGTCACCGGGTGCGGGTGCACGGGCTCGCGGACCGCCCGGGTACGCAGCCCGTCGGTGCCGATCCATTCGACGTCGATGCCCTGGCTGCGGCAGTACCGCTCGACCTGCGACCGGTCCTCGGTGTCGTAGAAGTACTGCCAACTGCCGCCCATTTCACTGAACGTGCGCACGTACATCCACTTGCGCCGGATGAACTCCTCGGCCACCGACGGGTCGATGTGCCGGTAGACCTCACGGACGTCGGCGAACGGGGTAGCACCCTGGGTCTCGGCCGGCTGCAGGCAGTAGAAGAACACCTTCATCGGCCACTGCGCCTGGTAGGAGCACTCGTTGTGCAGGAAGATCTCCTCGGTCGGCGGGTAGTCGGTCGAAGTGAAGACGTTGCCGGAGAGGCTGCTGCGCGGCGACGTCCGCTCGGTGTAGTCCAGCGGAGCGCCGGACAGCGCTCGGACCACGTCGTGCAGTCCGTCGACGCCACCCACCTCGAAGCCACGGAACATCGCCGCCCCGGTACGGGTGATGAGCGAACGGATCTCCGCCCGGTTCTCCTTGATGACGTCGAGAATCGACAGGCCGTTGTCCGGTTCGATGACTGCGGGGAGGCTCTGCCCCGGCAGTGCGGTTACCAACATGGTTTCCCCTTCGCTGATCAGTGCCGGCCGGCGGCGGCGATCCCGGACTCTTTCCACAGGTGTGACACGTCGCCGAAGTTCTGTTGAACCCACTGGTCGGAATAGATGGTGTTGAGGTAGCGCTCGCCGCGGTCGGGAAAGACGAGAACGCAGGTCGCGCCGGCCGGAATGTGGTCGCGGAACCGTTCCAACGCCGAGATGACCCCGCCGGAGGATCCGCCGGCGAGAATCGCCTCCCGGGCCATCAGCCGCCGGCAGCCGACGACGCAGTCGAGGTCGGAGACGTGCACCACCGGGTACGTCCCGGTGGTGGCCAGCAGCGGCGGTCGCGCCGACGCGCCGTGGCCCGGGATCAGCCGGTGCCGGCTCTCGTCACCGAAGATCGCGCTGCCGACCGCGTCGACGGCGACCACCCGGGTGGCCAGCGCCTGCTCCCGGACGTAGTCGAGCACCCCGGTCAGCGTGCCGCAGGTGCTGGTGGCACAGAAGATGAAGTCCGGCGGGGCCGGCAGAGCGGCGATGATCTCCCGCATCGTTCGGTGGTGCGCGGCCGGGTTGAGCGGGTTGGCGTACTGATTGGGCCAGTAACCTTCCGGATGCTCGGCCAGCAGCTCGCGGACCCGGCGGATGCGTTCCGGCAGGTACTCTCCGGTGACCGGGTCGGGCCGGTCGATGATCTCGATTTCGGCCTGGAACGCCCGGAGGATGGCGATGTTCTGCGCGGTCGTCTTGGCGTCGACCACGCAGATGAAGCGCAGTCCGAAGTAGCGGCAGACCTGGGCGATGCCGATCGCCAGGTTGCCGGAGCTGGATTCGATGACCACCGAACGGTTCGGCACCAGTTCCGCCGCGTGGATCTTGTGGAGCAGCATGTTCAATGCGGTGCGGTCCTTGATGCTGCCGCCCGGATTCGCCAACTCCAGTTTCGCGAACACCCGCGCCGGAATGTCTCGCAGCAGGCCGTTCAGCTCGACCAGCGGCGTATCCCCGATACATCCGAGAATCCCTTGCACGCTGCGTTGAACCCCTTGCTCGGTGCGTTGGGTCACGTCGCCCCCTCTGGTCGCGCCATTCGTGCCGACCGGTCACCTCGGACCGCGTACGCATTGCGGTTCAGGCGTGAACGGCAACGAGTCTTGCCGGGGATGCTTGAGTGAACCTTGACGCTCTCGCAGGCCGGCGGTGCGGCCGGCGGTCCCAAGGTCCACTCAAGCGCCGCCGGTTACGTTCGGCCAGCTTCGATCACCATCCCCGGCCAACGGACATCGAGGATCGACGTGGAGACAACAGACCTGCGTACGCTTGTCGAAGAGCAACTGCGACTGTCGCACCGGCTGCGGGCGAGGATCCGCGAGCTGGAAGCCGAGCGCGCGGCACCCCTGGCCGTCGTCGGGACGGCGCTGCGCTTCCCCGGCGGCGTAACCACCCCCGAGCAGTACTGGGAGTCGCTCACCGGCCCGGCGTCCGGGCCGCAGGAGATCCCGACCGACCGGCCGGGCCTACGCTCGGTGCACCACCCGGAAGTGGGTCGGCCCGGCCGTTCCTACGTGGAACGGGCCGGCTTCCTGGCCGACGTGGCCAGCTTCGACCCGGACTTCTTCGGTATCTCGCAACGGGAGGCCGAGTCGCTGGATCCGCAGCAGCGGCTGTTGCTGGAGACCTCGTGGGAGGCGCTGGAACGGGCCGGCGTCGCGGTCCGCCGGGCCGACCGGCTGGACGCCGGCGTCTTCGTCGGCCTGATGGCCGCCGAGTACGGCGAACGGTTCACCGACGCCGACCCGGACCGGCTCGACCCGTACTTCGGCACCGGCGGCGGGCACTGCTTCGCCGCCGGCCGGATCAGCTACGCGCTCGGACTGCGCGGCCCGGCGGTCACCCTCGACACCGCCTGCTCGTCGTCGCTGGTGGCGCTGCACTCCGCAGCCCGCAGCCTGCGGTCGGGGGAGTGCCGGTACGCGCTGGTCGGCGGGGCGAATCTGATCTTCTCGCCGAGGCTGATGGTGTCGCTGTGCCAGAGTCGGGCGCTCGCCCCGGACGGCAGGTCCAAGCCGTTCACCGCCGCCGCCGACGGCTACGGCCGCGGCGAGGGTGTCGCCACGGTGGTGCTGATGCGGTTGGCCGACGCGGTCGCTGAGGGCCGGCCGGTGCTGGCGGTGGTGCGTGGCAGCGCGGTCAACCACGACGGCGCCTCGTCCGGCTTGACCGTGCCGAACGGTCCGGCGCAGCAGGAGGTGATTCGGGCCGCCCTGCGTGACGCCGGGGCCGATCCGGCCGAGGTGAGCTACGTCGAGGCGCACGGCACCGGCACCGCGTTGGGCGACCCGATCGAGGTCGCCGCGCTCGACGCGGTGTACGGCCGGCGGCGGTCCGACGCCCGGCCCCGGCTGCTGGTGAGCAGCGTCAAGGCCCGACTGGGTCACCTGGAGGCGGCCGCCGGCCTGGCCGGGCTGATCAAACTGGTGCTGATGCTGCGTCACGAGCGGATCGTCGCCGACGTGCCGGAGGCCGACGGGCCGCTGAACCCGCTCGTCCCGTGGGCGGACGGTCGGATCGAGATACCGCGCCGGGCGGCCGACTGGTCCGGCGCCGGGCGGATCGCCGGGATCAGCGCGTTCGGGCTGAGCGGTACCAACGCGCACGTGATCGTCCAGGCGGCGGACCCGGCCCCGGCCCGGCCGTCGGACCCGACGGCCCAGCCGGGGCGTCCGGAGCTGCTGGTGCTGTCCGCCCGCAGCCCGCAGGCGCTGCAGACGCTCGCCGCCTCGGTCGGCACCTACCTCTTCCGTAGCGACCCGGCCGAGCTGTCCTCGGTGTGCCACACGTTGCGCGCCGGGCGGGCGCCGTTGGCGTACCGGCTGGCGGTCACCGGGACGTCGGCGCGCGACCTCGCCCGCAAGGTCAGTCTCGCTGTCGACGCCGTGCCGGAGCCGGCCGGTCCGCTGTCCGGCGCGGCCCTGGTGCTGCACCCCGCGGCCGCGGACGCGTTGGTCAAGGGGGTCGCGGCGATCGCCTCGGAGCTGCCGCTGCTGACCGACGAGGGCCGGGCACCGGAGCTCGACCCGGCAGGTTGGCTGACCGGGGCGCTGGACCTGCTCGGCGTACCGACGGTCGTACGGCAACCGAACGCGGACTCTGCCGGCCCCGGCGCCGAACATGTCCACCCTGCGCTGCTTGATCTCGGCGACCAGCGGGTGGCGCTGGTGCCGGCCGATCCGGACCGGGCGACCGCCGTGTTCCTCGATGCGTTGGCGGCGTTGTTCCGGGCCGGCGCCGAACTGCGGATGGACCGGCTGCGGGCGCCGGACGCCCGGTTCGTCGGGGACCTGCCGACCTATCCGTTCCAGCGACGCCGCTGCTGGGTGCCGGAGCCGGTGGCACCGTCGCCAGCCACACGCGACTCCGGTGCCGCCGCGCTGCCGGACGGAGTCCGGCCGCCGTCCCAGAACGCCGTCGGGCCGGCTGCGGACGCCGTCGGGCCGGCCCCGGATGCGGCCGATCAGGCCGCGGTGGAGAGCTTCCTACGTACGGAGCTGGCCGAGGTGCTGAAGGCGAACGGCGAATTGGACCTGCGGCTGACCTTCGCCGAGCTGGGTGGCGACTCGTTCACCGCGATGCTGTTCCTCAGCCGGGTGCAGGAGTGCTACCAGCTCGACGGGGCCAGCGCCGAGCTCGCCGTGGACGAGCCGCTGTCGGCGTTGCTCGCCGGCCTGGCCCGGGACGTCGCCAGCGCGGCGGTGCGGGGATGAGCCGGTTCGTCCGGCCCCGTCCGGCCGGTGACGCCACCCTGCGTTTCATCGCCTTCCACCACGCCGGTGGATCCGCCGCTGGCTACCACCCGTTGGCCAGGGAACTGCCGCCGGACTGGGAGGTGCTGCTGCTGGACCTGCCGGGGCGGGGCCGACGGTACGCCGAACCGCCGCTGCGGGCGATGACCGCCGTCGTCGACGAGGCGACCCGAGCGGTGTCACCGCACGCCGATCGGCCGTACGTGCTGTTCGGGCACAGCATGGGTGCGGTCGTCGCGGTCGAGGTCGGGCGCCGGCTGTCGACGGTCGGCGCGGCACCGCTGTGGGTGGGGGTGTCCGGGCGGGCGGCCCCGACGACGCCCACCCCGCCGGTGCCCGGTCTCGGTCGGCTCGGCGACCTGGCCGACGCCGAGCTGCTGGAGGTCCTGCTGGGCCTCGGTGGCACGCCACACCGGCTGCTCGAGCTGCCGGAGATGCGGGAGCAGTTTCTCCGGGTCGCGCGTGCCGATCTGCAGGCGGTCGACTCGTACCGGCCCGAGCCGGACCGCTCGCCGCTGCCCTGCCCGCTGACCGTGTTCAGCGGGCTGACCGACTCCTGGGCACCGCTGGACTGCCTGCCGGCCTGGCAGGTGGAGACCGCTCACCAGCTGCGTCAGTGCTTCTTCCCGGGTGGACACTTCTACTTCCACGGCACGGCGTACCCGCACCTCGCCCGGGAGATCCGTACCGAGGTGACGGCCGTGCGGGGCGCGGCCGAGCAACGGCATGAGTTCTTCACGGTCGGCAGGTGATGGTGTCACTGGATCCGTGCCCCGATCCGTCGCAGACTGTTTTCAATGAGTTGCCAAGTCTGATGGCGAATCGGGGAACGAGTCATGCGAATCAACCTGCTCGGACCATTGCAGGCGACAATTGACCAGACGTCGATCGTGCCGTCTGCGGCCAAGCCGTGCCAGATTCTGGCATTGTTGGCCCTGAACGGCGACCGGCTGGTCACCAAATCCGCGATCTTCGAGGAACTCTGGGAGAACAACCCGCCACACAGCGCCACGACCACCCTGCATACCTACATCCACCAGCTCCGGCGGCAGATCAGCCGGGCGATGGCCGGCGACCCGTCGGGCGATTCTCGTGACGTTCTGGTGACCGAACGTGGTGGCTATTCGCTGCGGATGTCCGGCGGCCTCACCGACGTGCAGGAGTTTCAACGGTTGGGCCGGGCCGGCAGTGCGGCCTTCGAGCGGCGTGACTACCACGCCGCGAGCAGCCGGCTCGGCGACGCCCTCGCGCTGTGGCGGGCGCCGATGCTGTCGGACATCCAGTTCGGACCGCAGCTGGCCATGCACGCGCTGTCCCTCGGCGACCTGCGGCTCGCCGCACTGGACCGGCGGATCGAGGCCGACCTGCAGCTGGGCCGGCACCTGGAGGTACTGGGGGAGCTGCGTGCCCTCACCGCCCAGCATCCGCTCAACGAGAGCTTCGCCGCTCACTACATGACGGCGCTCTATCTGTCCGGTGACGTCGGTACGGCGCTCGGGGAGTTCCGCCGGATCCGTACGCTGCTCGTCGCCGAGCTGGGTGTCGAGCCGGCGCGTCGGCTGCACGAGCTGCAGCAGGTGATCCTCAGTGGAGGCGTTCCGCTGTCGGGGCGTGACCTGGTCGGCGCGGCGTAGCCGGCAGAGCCGCACCCCGAGCGACACATGGGTCCGGGTAAATTCGGTATATTCCGGCCTAACCCGCTTCCGTTGCCGGCAATAGTTGAAGGCAGGGGGTACCCTGTGGTCGGTCGCTGAGTCGGCGGATGGGGTCAATAACGCGGACCCAATGTCGGAACGCGGACCTGATGTCGGTTTTGGGAGGGAAGCGCGGGTGAGGTCTTCAGCCCTTTTCGGTGGAGCCTGAAATCGGCGTGCCGGAAATGGTGGCCCCGCCCGCGTGGCTGATCGCGGCATTAGTACGGTGCGTCGTCGACCGTGACGCAGCGGTCGTGCAGGAGGCGGGAAACGAGTCATGCAGACGTGCCCGTTGCGGGTCCTACTGGCTGAGGACGTCCACATGGTCCGTGGGGCGCTGGTCGCCCTGCTCGAACTGCAACCGGACATCCAGGTTGTCGCTCAGGTCGAGCGGGGCGACGCGATCCTGCCGGCCGCGCTGACCCACCGTCCGGACGTGGCGATCATCGACGTCAACCTGCCCGGGATCGACGGCCTCTCGGCGGCGATGCTGGTACACGACCAGCTTCCCAGCTGCCGAACGCTGATCCTCACCGGTATCGACCGGCCGGGGATGCTGCGGCGCAGCCTGGAAGCGGGGGTGACCGGTCTGATGCTCAAGCACGCCCCACCCGCCAGTCTCGCCGAAGCGGTGCGCGAGGTTGCCGCCGGGCGACGGGTGGTCGACTCGCAGATCGCCCTTGCCGCGTTGAACGAGCGGTCCACGAGCCCGCTCTCGCCCCGGGAGATCGAGATCCTCAAGCTGACGGCGAACGGGCACTCGGCGAAGGAGATCGCCGCGATGCTCTATCTCTCGGCAGGAACCGTCCGTAACCACCTGACCTCTATCGCCACCAAACTCGATGCCCGTACCCGGGTCGACGCGGTGCGGATCGCCCGGGATGCCGGCTGGATTCTCTGATCCGGCCGGCATCCCGACGCCGGGCCGGACGCCCCGGCCGGCCCGGTACCCGCGGACCGGGACCGGACCGGGCGCGGATCAGACGAACTCCAGCACCGCAACCGTCCACATGAATCCGATGCCAGCGCCGACGGTGATCAGCTTGTCGCCGGACTTCGGCTGGTTGGTCTCGACCAGGTGGTTGATCCCGCCGATCTGGTCGCTGTTGCCCATGTGTCCGAGGTCGCGCCCCCACTCATAGGTCGTCCGGGCCGGGTCGAGGCCGAGTGACTTGTGGAAGCCCCACTCGACGATCGGCTGGATCAGATTGGCGTGCACGAACCAGTCGGCTTCGGTGACGCTGGTCCCCGCCTCGGTCACTGCCTGGTCGAGCACACTGGTCAGCTTCTGGTTGACCAACTCGAGGGCGTCGTCGTAGGCGTCCTCGTAGCGCATCAGCCACTCGTCCTTGCGCGCGGTCAGGTCGACCGGCTTGCCGGTGTCGAACGGCGCCCAGGTCCACGGCCCACCACCCCGGTACAGCGGCTCCAGGCTCGGCTCGGTGGTGCTCGCCGTCGCCAGCAGCCGGGCGAAGCCCTGCCGCTTGGACAGCACCAGGGCGCTGCCCGCGTCGCCGAAGATGGTCTGGTCGTCGCTCTTCCAGCGGTCGATGTACGGCAGCCGGAAAGCGTCCCCGGCGGTCAGCAGTGCGGCGGTGGTGTCCGGCCGGGCGGCCAGGTAGGACGCGCCGAGCTCCAGCGCCGCGAGCAGACCGTTGCAGCCCTGTCGCATCTCGATGGTGACCGAGGGGCCGCCGCCGACCGTCTCCTGCTGGACGTAGTGGGCCGGGCTCCACATCTCCCGGCCCTGGTGTGACACGTACCCGTGCAACACCAGGTCGATGTCCTGCGGGTCGTGACCGGAGCGGGACATGGCCTGCCGTCCGGCTGCGGCGGCCATCACCACACCGGCCTCGTCGTCGTTGGCCACCCGTACCGCCCGGATGCCGTTGGTCTCCGCGGCGGAGGCGTCATAGGCGCCGTCGGCGACCGCCTGCTCTGCGGTGTACTGCTGCTCCGGCAGGTACAGCCCGGTGCCGGCCAGATAGATGTTGTCCCAACGCACGGTGCCTCCTTCGGCAAAATCGGTCCACCGACAGCAAACCGGTTGCCACTCGACCGGACCTTGAGCCGGTATGCCGGACGGACCCTGAGCCGATATGCCGGACGGACCCTGAGCCGGTATGCCGGACGGACCCTGAGCCGGTACGTCGGACCGGGCCGGGCACCGACGTGGTGCCCGGCCCCGTCCGACGGTTTCAGGACGCGGCGGGTGCCGCGACCGGCTTGGCGTCGCTGCCGCCGGCATCGGCCGGTGCGTCGGCACCGTCGGTGGCAGACCCGTCGGGGGAGGTGCCGGCGGCCGGCGGCGGTGCGGCCGGCAGACCGCGGAAGCCGATCAGACCGGTCAGCAGGCTCAGCCCGACCCAGACGAACAGAGTGGCGATGCCGAGGTGCAGTGCCTCGTTCAGCGCCTCCGGCCCGACCTGGCCCTGCTCGGCGAGGTCGGTGAGCCGGCCCTGCAGCACGGACGCGGAGATGGCCAGGGCCAGCGCCCCGCCCACCTGGGTGGCGACGTTCAGCACGGCCGACGTGGTGCCGGCGTCGTCCTCGGTGGCCATCGAGGTCCCGACCGTCGGGGTCGGGATCAGGCAGAGGACCAGGCCGACGCCGAGCAGCGTGGTGATCGGCAGCATGATCGTCCAGTAGGACCCGCTGGTCGGGGTGCGCATCAGCAGGACCAGCATGACGGCCAGCAGCACGGTGCCGACGACGTACGGGATCTGCGCGCCGATCTTCGGGATCGCCTTGGACAGCGGACCGGCCACGATCATCATCGCGAGGGTCGTCGGCAGGTACGCGAGCCCGGTCTCCAGCGGCGAGTAGCCGAGGATCGTCTGCATGTAGATCGGCAGCAGCATGAAGCACGGGATCATCAGACCCGCGGTGAAGAACTCACCCAGGCTGCCGGCGACCACACCGCGCAGTTTGAACAGCCGCAGCGGCAGCAGCGGCGCCTCCGCCCGGTGCTCGATGGCGATGAACGCCGGCAACATCACGGCCGCGACCAGGAACGCCGCCAGGGTACGGACGTCGGTCCAACCGTGGTCGGTGACGCTGACGATGCCGAAGACCAACGTACCCAGGCCCAGGGTGCCGGTGAGTCCACCGAGGATGTCGGCCTTGGGGCGTGGCCCGGTCGGCGCGCCACCGCGGATCAGCCACAGCGCGCCGATGGTGAGCACCACCGCGATCGGGATGTTGATGTAGAACGCCAGCCGCCAGTTGACGTCGACGATGGCACCGCCGAGCAGGGTGCCCAGCCCGGCGCCGACGCCGATGACCGCGCCCCAGACGCCGAACGCCTTGGCCCGCTCGGCCGGGTCCCGGAAGGAGACGACCAGGAGGCTCAGGCAGGCCGGGGAGAGACCGGCGGCGGCCAGACCCTGGATGGCCCGGGCGATCAGGATCTGGTCGTCGGTCTGCGCCATCGCGGCGAGCAGCGACCCTGCGGTGAACAGGGCGAGGCTGCCGAGGAACATCCGGCGCCGGCCGATCACGTCGTTGAGTCGGCCACCGAGCAGCAGCAGACCGCCGAACAAGATGATGTAGTTGTTGAAGACCCACTGCAGCCCGATCGGGGACAACCCGAGGTCGCGCTGCAGCTCCGGGCCCATCACGCTGGCCACGGTGGTGTCGAGCGCGATCATCAGCTGCCCGACCGAGACGACGACCAGCACCAGCCAGCGCCGGCTGTCGGGGACGGGCCCGCCGGACGCTCCGACCGGCGCAGCGGCCTTCTGTTTCTGGCTTGTCATGGCTTCCTCTCGACCTGAGATGGATTCGGGGATGGCTGTGCCGCAGAGCTGACAGGACCGGCGGTTGATGCCGACCTGCGAGGGTGGTGAGGTTCGATACGAGGCTGACAGGAGCGGTGCTCTCTGTCAAGACTATTGCTCGTGAGTACGACCCATGCTCTAATTCGTGGTACCCGGTCGGGTAAGCTTCGGCGGTACTGACCTGCACGATCGGTGCGGTGGTGCCTGGTGCCGGGACCGACGGGACCGCTCGAAGGAGGAGAGGCCTTGGCTTCCGCACGCGCGCTGCGGGAACGCGTCCGCAAGGAACTGACCGAGGAGATCGTCGAGATCGCCAAGGCGCAGCTCGCCGACCGGGGAGCCGAGAACCTCTCCCTGCGGGCGATCGCCCGGGACCTCGGCATGGTCTCATCGGCGGTCTACCGCTACTTCCCGAGCCGTGACGACCTGTTGACCGCGCTGGTCACCGACGGCTACAACTCCGTCGGCACCGCCGTCGAGCAGGCCGACGCGGCGGCGGCGGCCGACGACTTCGCGGGCCGGTGGCGGTCGGTCGGGCAGGCGCTGCGCAGCTGGGCGATCGAGCACCCGCACGAGTACGCACTCCTCTACGGCTCACCGGTACGCGGCTACCACGCCCCGGAGACCACTCTGCAGGCGGCGATGCGGGACAAGGTGGTGCTCGGCCGGATCATCAGCGACGCGCACCGGGCCGGAGCGCTGCGTACCCCGCCGACCGCCCAGGCCACGCCCGAGTCGCTCGGCGGTGATCTTGAGCGGGTGCGGTCGGCCGTGCTCCCAGCCGTGCCCGACGAGTCCGTCATCGCCGCGCTGGCCGCGTGGAGCGGGCTGTTCGGGATGCTCAACCTGGAGCTGTTCGGCCATTTCAACAACATCATCGACGACCGGGCAGCCCTGTTCGACCAGGCCCTGACCCGCCTGGCCGAGTTGGCCGGACTGCCGACCTGACCCGCCACACCACGCCCGAACGCCGCCACGCCCGAACACCGCGCCACACCACGCCCGAATAACTGGAGACTGTCCGTGCGGATCATCGTCATCATCTGCTCAGCCGTGCTCATCATGGAGTTCGTCCTGCACGGCCTCGCCATGTACATCGGCATGGAGGCAGGCATCCAGCCGTTGCAGAACCACTTCGGATTCCGCCCCAGCCGGGCGTTGACCCTGCTGATCGCGGTCCTCGACACCCTGGCCGCCGCCGGCCTGGTGATCGGCATCTGGCGGCCGGAGATCGGCGCCATCGCCGCTGGCTACACGGTGGCCTTCTTCGGGATGATGCTGATCCTGCGCTTCTACCGAAACCTCGGTGGCATCCTGCCGCCCGACTTCCCGCTCTTCTTCTCCCTCGGCGTGGTCGTCCTGGTACTGCAGCTGATGCGTTGACGCCCGCAGCGTCCGGAGCCGGTCGCCGGAGCGCGGTTGCACATTTCTGCAACGGCTTCCATCGATGCCATTGACCGTCGACGGAAGCCGCGCCCATCCTTCGTAGGCCAGCTCAGCGAGGCCTGACGGGGGAGTGCACAGTGCTGATCGGTACCCGGCACGTACCTGCAAGTCGCGTACGCACGCAGCGGACGCGAGTTCGGAGCCGGTGGGCGGCGGCGACGCTGGCTGTCCTGCTGGCCGGGGCCGCGTCGCCCGCCGTGACCACCGGCCCGGTCAGGGCCGCGGCGGCCACGGTGGGCGAGGCTGGCACGGCGGTCAGCGCACCGGCAGAGGCGGGCGAGGCGGCCAGCGCACCGGCCGGGGCCGGCTGTGCCGCCACCGCGCCGGACGAGACCGCTGCGGTGGCGGCGGCCGCCGAGTGCGGGCGGCAGGTCGAGGTGCTCGACGCCCGTACCGAATATTCGCAGGTCTTCGCCGACCCCACCGGCACCCGCACCCTGGTGAGCGCCGCCGCGCCGCAGCGGGTACGGCGCGACGACGGCGGCTGGGCCGACGTCGACCCGACGCTGCGACCGGCTGACGGGGCAATCGTCCCCACCGCGACCCTCGCCGACGTGCGGTTCTCCGCTGGTGGCGCCGGCCCGTTCGTGACCTGGCGGGAGCGGGACGAAATCTTCACCCTCTCCTGGCCGCAGCCGTTGCCGGCACCGGTCCTGGACGGCGACACCGCCGTCTACCCCGATGTCCACCCCGATGTCGACCTGCAGGTGATCGCCACCGTCGACGGATTCCGGCACGCCCTGGTCGTCAACAGCCGGACGGCTGCGGCCGACCCGGCGCTGCGGGAAATCCGCTACCACGCCGGCGGCACCATGCGGCTCGAGCGGACCGACGACGAGGCGCTCCGACTGGTCGACTCCACCGGCGCATTCGTCGCCGAGAGCTCCGGTGCCCGGATGTGGGACTCGTCGGCCGATCCCGCCGCCACCGGGGAGGTCCTTCCCGAGGTGGCGGCCGCCCGATCCGTCGCGGCGGCGAAGGGCTGGACGGCGGTGAACCCCGAGTTGCCGGCCGCGCTGCGGTCGACATCGGCCGCGCCCGGCGTCGGCGCCAACTCCGCCGAGGTCGGCGTCGCCACGTCCGGCACCGACCTGATCCTCGCCCCCGCGCCGGGCATGCTGGACGACCCCGACGCGGTGCTGCCCATCTTCATCGACCCGCCGCTGAACAAGCTGCGCACCCTCTGGCAGTACGCCAGTAGCAACAACGAGAACAACGACGGCTCCGCCGCCCGGGTCGGCAAGCAGCCACCGGACCAGTACAGCAGCAACGGACAGCTTTACCGGTCGTACTTCAACTTCAGCGTCTCGGCGATGCACGGTGCGCAGATCCTCGCCGCCGACATCACCATGGAGTTGGAACACTCCTGGTCCTGCGGCCCGACCTGGGTGCATCTCTACCGAACCACCGCGATGTCCGGCACCAGCGGTTCGCGGCTGGCCTGGGGGGCGAAACCACTCGGGTCCGGTGCCGTCTACCTGGACGCCTGGGCCGGCAACGCCAACGAGGCCGGCGGTTGCGGATCGGTGCAGCAGAACGCCGACGCCGTCTTCGAAGGACAGAACCTGATCGACGACCTTCAGTACTACGCCGACGGCAACTGGAGCAACTACAGTGTCGGCCTGTGCGCCTGCAACAGCTCCAACGAGTACGAGTCCACCACCGACCGGTGGAAGATGTTCCGCACCAACCAGACCTACCTGATCGCCACGTACGACAAACCACCGAACCCGCCGGTGGCCCAGCCGTTCTCCACCACCACCGACTGCTACCAGCGGTGCGGCGCCTCGGCGATCGTCCGGACCACCCGCCCCACCTTGCGGGCCGACGTCTCCGACCCGTTCGACGGCAGCGGCCCGACGATCTTCGAGGTGCGGACCGCCCAATCCGACACCGCACCCGTGGTCACCGACAACCGGGACGGGATGACCTGGACCGCGTTGCCCGCCACCGCCGCCTGGCAGGTGCCGGCCGGCGCGTTCGTGCATGGCGGGACGTACCACTGGCGGGCCAAGTCCCGGGACGAGAACTTCCTCTGGGGTGACTGGTCGACCTGGCAGACCCTGACCGTCGACACCGAGCCGCCGGCCATCTCGGCGCCGGCCTCGACCGACTTCCCGCTGGAAGACTGGGGCGCGCAGGTCGGCACCGCCGGCACGTTCGACCTGGTCGGCACCGCCGACGTCGAGGACTTCGTCTGGTGGGTCGACGCCGGGCCGACCACCACGGGCACCGGCACCGGCACCGGCACGCGGACCGCGACTGTCGACCACACCCCGGCCACCGACATGGTGCACACCCTGTACGCGCGGGCGCTCGACCTGGCGGGCAACGTGGCCGGTCCGGTGGAGCACCAGTTCTGGGTCTCGCCACCACCGAACAAGTACGCCCACTGGCCGCTGGACGAGGCCGCCGGCACGGTGGCGGCGGACGCCGGCAACCCCCAGGGCAGCGCCCTGTCACCCGGGGCTGTCGCCGGCCCGGCCAGCTTCGGCCCCGGTCGCATCGGCGGGGCACTCACCCTGGCCGGACCGGGCGCGCAGCTGACCACCAGCGCACCGGTGCTCGACACCACCCGGGGCTTCACGGTGCTGGCCTGGGCCCGGGCCAGCGATCTGGCCGCCGGCACTGTGCAGACCCTCCTCAGCCAGGACGGCGCGACCGCCAGCCGGTTCGAACTGCAGTACCGGGCGGACGTCAACGGAGGTGCCGGCGGCTGGTGCTTCACCATGCGGGCGGCGCAGACCACCGGGACGCCGGTGTCGGCCTGTGCGGCCGGGGTCCTGCAGGCACCGCCGACCGAGGACGTCTGGGTCCATCTGGCCGGCGCGTACGACCCGGTGACCGGGCAGATCTCCGTCTACGTCATGGGTGACACGCAGACCTGTGCGGGCGAGACGGCGCAGGCGGCGTTCACCGGTGACTGGGCGGCGACCGGGTCGTTCGTCGTCGGCCGTGGCCTCGCCGCCGGAGCGGCCAGCAGCCAGTGGTACGGCGACGTCGACGACGTCTTCGCCTACCAACGACTGCTGTCGACGTACGAGATCTGCCAGCAGGCCCTGCGGACGAGCGGCCCGCCGCCGTCCTGACCACCTCGTGCGGCCGGCGCCCGGGCCGCACCGCACCGGATCGCCGTCCGTTCCGCCGCCGTCGCTGTACGAACACGTGGGGAGTAGCGCGATGAGAACTGGCACCACGAGCCGGATGTGGCTCGCCGGGCTCGCCCGCCGGGCCAGGTGGGCGGCGGCGCCGCTGCTCACGGTGGTGACGGTGCCGCTGCTCGCGGTACCGGCGACGGCGAGGGAGACCGCCTGGCAGCCGCCGGTCCCCGACGAGGTGACCGGAGTCGGAGTCCGGGACCATCCGCCGGAACCCGCCCGGCCGGCCTGGTCGGCGGACCGGC
This sequence comes from Solwaraspora sp. WMMB762, assembly GCF_049179115.1. NCBI lineage: Bacteria > Bacillati > Actinomycetota > Actinomycetes > Micromonosporales > Micromonosporaceae > Solwaraspora > Solwaraspora sp. WMMB762. The sequence continues at coordinate 2,981,143 of NZ_JBMHMD010000001.1, read as the reverse complement.
ACGCGGTCCGCGGCGCGGCGGAGGTGACCTGGCCGGCGGCCGGCACCGCGCGGGTCGACCTGAGCAGCGGTACGGCGGCCCGGATCGCCGCCGACGGGCTGGCACCCGCTGGCGAACTGCCGGTCCGGGTCGGCTCGGTGACCGCCGACGACCTGCCGCCCAAGGCCCGGACCGGACCCGGCACGGTCTCGGTGACCGTCCACGACCGGACGACCGCCGAGTTGGCCGGAGTGGCCGGCGTCCTGATCAGCCTGGACCGGCCGGGTCGCGGCAGCGGCCGGGTCACCGTGCAGGTCGACTACTCCGGATTCGCCGCCGCCTACGGCGGTGACTGGGCGTCCCGGCTGCGGCTGGTGCGCCGGCCCGCCTGCGCGCTGACCACGCCGGACGACCCGGCCTGTCGGACCCGTACCCCGGTGGCCACCACCAACGACGCCCGCGCCGGCACCCTGTCCGCGACGGTGCCACTCGCCGGTACGGGCGCGACGCTGCTGGCCACCGAGTCCGGCCCGAGCGGTGACAACGGCGACTACACCGCCACCGACCTGTCCCCGGCCGGGACCTGGCAGGTCTCCACCCAGACCGGCGACTTCAGCTGGACCTACCCGCTGCGAACGCCGCCCGGTCTGGGCGGTCCGGAGCCGTCGCTGGCGCTGAGCTACTCGTCGGGCAGCGTCGATGGCCGGACCGGGTCGACGAACAACCAGGGTGGCTGGGTCGGTGACGGCTGGTCGATGTGGCCGGGCTACATCGAGCGCAAGTACGCCGCCTGCAGTGACGACAACCCCAGCCGGAAGACCGGCGACCTCTGCTGGTTCAGCGACAACGCGACGCTGTCACTCAACGGCATGGCGACCGAGCTGATCCGTTCCGGCAACGTGTGGCGGCTGGCCGAGGACGACGGCACCAAGGTCGAGCGGCTGACCGGCGCGGCCCGCGACAACGGCGACGACGACAACGAGTACTGGAAGGTCACCACCACCGACGGGGTGATGTACTTCTTCGGCTACCACAAGCTGCCCGGCTGGACCTCCGGCAAGCCGGTCACCGACTCGACCTGGACGGTGCCGGTCTACGGCAACGACGACGGCGAGCCGTGTGCGGACGGCGCGTTCGCCGACTCGTGGTGCCGCCAGGCGTGGCGGTGGAACCTCGACTACGTGCTCGACCCGAACGACAACGCGATGGCCTACTACTACGGCAAGGAGACCGGAGCGTACGGCCGCGACCTCGACCCGGACCAGCGGACCACCTACACCCGGGGCGGCTGGCTGCGCCGGATCGAGTACGGGCTGCGCCACGACACGGTCCACAGCCAGACCGCGCCGCTGCGGGTGGTGCTGGGCACCAGCGAGCGTTGCCTGGACGACTGCTGGGAGGGCGCCGCCTGGGACTCGGAGCCGATCCCCTCCGCCTGGCCGGACACGCCATGGGACCAGGACTGCTCTGCGGCGCCGTGCGAGGACGCGGTCGCACCGACGTTCTGGTCGGCGCGCCGGCTCACCGGCGTCACCGCGCAGGTCCGCAACGGCCCGGACACCTACCGTACAGTCGAATCCTGGACCCTGCAGCAGGAGTTTCTCAGCGCGGGCACCGGTGAAGGCATCCCGATGTGGCTGCGGGGCGTAACCCGCACCGGGCACGTCACCACCGCCGGCGGCCAGTCGGTGACCGATCCGCAGATCACCTTCAACCCCGGGGCCGAGCCGCTGGCCAACCGGGTCGACGGCGCACAGGACCAGCGGACCGCGTTGAACCGGTGGCGGATCAAGCAGATCCGTACCGAGACCGGCGGCGACATCCTGGTCAGCTACTCCGACAGGCAGTGCACCCGGTCCACACTGCCCACCCCGCACAGCAACACCAAACGGTGCATGCCGTCGTACTACTCCTGGCCGGGCACCGGGGACCCGACCATCGACTGGTTCCACAAGTACGTGGTCACCGAGGTCAACCTCGACGACCTGGTGACCGACCAGCCGACCCAGACCACCTACTACGACTACCTGGACACCCCGGCCTGGCACTACAGCCGGGACGAGATCACCAAGGACAAGTTCCGGACCTGGGGCGAGTGGCGAGGCTACGGGCGGGTCCGGGTCCGGCAGGGTCACGCCACCGGGCAGCAGACCGCGGTCGAGTACCGCTACCTGCGCGGTATGCACGGTGACCGGCAGCCCGGCGGTGGCACCCGGACCGTGTCGGTGACCGACTCCTGGGGTGGCACCATCACCGACCACGAGGCGCTGGCCGGCTTCCTGCTCCAGGAGATCACCTACGACGGCCCCGGCGGCGACGAGATCTCCTCGACCCGCAACGAACCGTGGCGGGTCGGGCCGACCGCGACCCGCAGCCGCAACGGCGTCACCACCAACGCGTGGCGGGTCGCGGTCGGCACCGAACGGAACCGGACCGCGCTGGCCGCCGGCGGCCAGCGGACCACCCGGGTCACCACCAGCTTCAACGCCGACGGGCTCCCGGTCACCCGGGACGAGACGGGCGACGAGGCGGACACCGGGGACGAGACGTGCACCCGGACGACGTACGCCCGTAACGACGGCGACTGGATGATCGACCGGGTGGCACAGACCGAGACGCTCTCGGTGGCGTGCTCCGACGCGACCGACCCGGCCGTCCCGGCCACGGTGCTCTCCCGCGAGCGGACCTTCTACGACAGCTACACCGGCGAAGCGTCATTCGGTGCCGCGCCGACCCGCGGCAACCCGGTCCGTACCGAGGAGCTCGACCACTTCGACGGTGGTAACCCTGTCTACATCCGTACCGCGACGACGGGGTACGACGCCAACGGCCGGATCATCGCGGCCACCGACGCGCGCGGGCACACCACCGACACGGCCTACACCACCGCCAACGGGGGACTGGTCACCCAGACCGTGGTGACGAACCCGCTCGGACACCAGACCGGCACGGTGCACGAACCGGCCTGGGGGCTGCCGACCAAGGTCACCGATCCGAACGGCGTGGCGACCGAACTGGCGTACGACGGACTCGGCCGGTTGACCGAGGTCTGGCTACCGGGACGGTCCAGGGCCACCCAGACGCCGAGCATCAAGTTCGCCTACCTGCTGCGGGGCGCCGCCGGACCGACCGCCGTCACCACCGAGACCCTGCTGCCGACCGGCGCCGGCTATCGCAAGTCGGTCGACCTGCATGACGGATTCCTCCGGCTGCGGCAGAACCAGCTGCAGGCCACCGGCGGCGGTCGGTTGCTGACCGAGACGTTCCACACCACGGCAGGACAGGTGGACTGGACCTCGAAGCCGTACTACGACTCCACCGGTGCCGCGCCCGGCACCACGTTGGGCAGCCCGCAGGGCGCGGTCCCGGCGGTCACCGAGCACCTGTACGACGGAGCCGGTCGCGAGACCACACAGATCGAGAAGGCGTACGGCGTCGAACAGTGGCGCACGACGACCGGACACGGCGGCGACCGGGTCCACACCACCCCTCCGGCCGGCGGCACCGCCACCACGACGATCTCCGACGCCCGTGGCCGGACCGTCGAGCTGCGTCAGTACCGGTCGCCCGCCGACGTCGGCAGCGCCGACCCGGCCGACTACCACCGGACCCGCTACACCCATACGCTGCGCGACGAGATCGAGACGATCACCGATGCCAAGGGCAACGTCTGGTCGTACGAGTTCGACCTGCGGGGCCGGCGGGTCCAGGCGGTCGATCCGGACCGTGGCACCACCACGACCACCTACGACGCGGCCGGCAACGTGCTGACCTCGACCAGCCCGGTCGGCTCGGCCACGGAGACCCTCGCGTACACCTACGACGAGATCGGCCGCAAGACCAGCATGCGCGACGACAGTCCGACCGGAGCGGTGCGGGCCCGGTGGACCTACGACGCCACCCCGATTTTGCCCGGCGGAGCCCTGGCCAAAGGTCTGATCTCCGCCGCGATCCGCTACCACGACGGCAACGCCTACACCAACCGGGTGGAGAGCTACGACAGCTACGGCCGCCCGACGTCGAACTCGGTGGTGCTGCCGGCAGCCGAGGCCGACCTGTGCGCGGCCGCCGCTGCGCAGCCGTGCGTCTACACGAGCACCGGCGCCTACTGGCCGAACGGCAAACAACTCCGCACCACGATGCCGGCCGTCGCCGACCTGCCGGCGGAGCAGCTCACCCACAGTACGAACGACGTCGGGGACGACGCCGGTCTGCTGTCGGCGGCGGCGGTCTACGCGCAGGCGACGTACGACAAGTTGGGGCTGTTGGACCAGCGGCTCTCCGGGCCGTTCGGTTCCCGGCTGGTGGTGGACTTCGACACCGACGAGTCGACGCGCCGGCGTACCGGGATGAACGTGGTCGCCGAAGGCCAACCGGAGATCGCCGACTACTCCTACAGCTACGACGACGCCGGCAACGTGACCCGGATCTACGAGGAGCCGGCCGGGCAGACCGCGGACACCCAGTGCTTCGGGTACGACCACCTGCGCCGGTTGACCGAGGCGTGGACGCCGGAGTCGGGCCTGTGCGCCACCGCGCCGAGCCTGGGCGGGCTGGGTGGGCCGGCGCCGTACTGGCGCAGCTGGACCGTCGACGAGATCGGCAACCGCCTGTCCCAGACGGAACATGCCGCGACCAGCACCACCTACCAGTACTCGTACCCGCAGTCGGGACCGGGATCGGTGCGTCCGCACACCGTCACCGGGATGACCGCGTCGGGAGGGCAGTCCTGGAGCCGCAGCTACACCTACGACGACGGCGGCCACACCAGGACCAGGCCTAGTGCTTCCGGTGCCGGGCAGACCCTGGTCTGGGACCGCGAGGGCAATCTGGTCTCCCTCACCCAGGGCGCCGACGTCACCGGCTACCTCTACGACGTCGACGGCAACCGGCTGATTCGCACCGATCCGGCGGGCAGGACCCTCTACCTGCCCGGCGGCACCGAGGTCCGGTACGACAACGCCACCGGCTCGACCACGGCCACCCGGTACTACTCCCACGCCGACGAGGTCGTGGCGGTCCGTACCGGTGCCGGGTTGTCCTGGATCGTCGCCGACCACCACGGCACCGCGGAGCTGACCGTCGACGCGACCAGTCTGGCCGTGGCGCGACGCCGGACCCTGCCCTACGGCGAGCTTCGGGGCGCCACCGTCGGGACCTGGCCGGCGACGATGGACAAGGGCTTCGTCGGCGGGACCGTCGACGACACGGGCCTGACAAACATCGGTGCCCGGGAGTACGACCCGTTCCTCGGCCGGTTCGTCAGCGTCGATCCGGTCATGGATGTGAGTGACCCACAGCAGATGCACGGCTACGCCTATTCGAATTCGAACCCGGTGACCTGGTCGGACCCGACCGGCCTGATCCATTGCGGGGACAACGGGTGCAACCAGGTGGCATATCCGAATCCGGGCGGGGGCTACACCGTACGGGGCGATCCGGTCAACGACGTCTGCATGGGCCCATGTCAGAGCAACGGCGCGCCCCCGCCGCCAGGTAAGACCCCACAGCCAGAGCCGAAGGACGACTGCTGGGCCTGGTCCTGGGTGTGCCGCGTAGGTTCGTCGGTGAACCCCACCTTCAACAACTCAATGAACCGGCTTTCGGAGAACTCGGAGGAGATCAAGAAGGCCAACGATGTCTTGTGCGAGGCCTACGGCCCCCTCAGTCCTGCCTGTGCGGCAGGCACCCTGGATGACATTCATTCTGCGGACCATAAGTTCTGGGGTCTGTCTGTCTGTGGCATCGTCTGCTATGGGATCTCAGGGAATGAAGAAGGGCTCTATTTCGAGATGGGCGGGTTGGGCTGCTGTGGTATCGCTGCGAATTACGGTGCCACGTCGGTTGCTCCGTCCGAGATGAACGGTAGTGGCTACCATATGGAGTGCGCCTCCTTTTTCGGTGGGGGTTGCTACTCGGGTGGTGCGAAGTCTGCCGGTGGCATCTGGCATGGGACGGCATTGTCCCTCGGATACAAGGTCGGTGGACATCTGGGCTTCATGGCATCCTGGAAGATCATCGATGGAAACTTTGAGCCCTAGGCCGACCGGTGATCGGCGTGGAACGATGGGCGGATGCCACGAGGTGCGAAGGCGGGTGGGGAGCGGGCCGGGGTGCCGTTGACCAACCTCGACCAGCCGCTGTTCGACGGTGCCGGCGCGACAAAGCGTGACCTGGTCGACTATCTGGACGCGGTGCACGATCGGATCGTCCCCGCGCTGCGCGACCGGCCGCTGTCGGTGGTCCGGGTCCGACCCGGCCAGCCACCGTTCATGCAGAAAAACCTGCCCGGGTACGCACCGGACTGGATCGCCACCGCCGAGGTGTGGGCGGACCGTTCCCGGCGGATGCTGACCTACGGCCTGTGCAACGACCGGCGGACCCTGCTCTGGTTCGCCAATCAGCGGGCGGTCGAGTTCCATCCGACGTTGACGACAGCCGGCGAACGGGCGTACCCGACGCATCTGATCCTCGACCTCGACCCGCCGCCGGGCGGCTCGTTCCGGTCGGCGGCGCAGGCGGCCCTGCTGGTCCGTGAGGTGCTGACGTCGTGCGGCATGGCCGGGGCGGTGAAGACCAGCGGTGCCAAGGGCGCGCACGTGTTCGTGCCGTTGGCGGGTGACGCCGGCCACGACGACGTCGCCGCGGCGACCCGGGCGATCGCGGCCCGCGCCGAACGCCTGGATCCGGCGCTGGCGACGACGGCGTTCATCGTCGAGCAGCGGGAGGGCAAGGTCTTTCTCGACTCGACCCGGGCCGGCGGCGCGACGGTGGTCGCACCGTACAGCCCTCGGCTGCGGCCGGGTCTGCCGGTGTCCTTCCCGCTGGCCTGGGCGGCGCTGGAGTCGGCGGTGCCGACCGACTACACCATCGGTACGGTGCCACCCCTGCTCGGCGGCGACGACCCGTGGGCGGCGCTGATGCCGCCGCCACAGCGCCTCGACCCCGGCCTGGTCGAGCAGGGCCACGGCATCCCGATCGCCCGGGTGGTCGCCATGCACGAAGGCAAGCGCCGTGCCGCCGAACGCCGCAGGCGCGAGGCCCGGGAGCCCGACGGCGGGCCGGGCTGACGCTGGCCGGGTACGACGGCCCTGGCCGGGTACGACGGTCAGTCGATCCGGCCGACCGGCTCGCGCTTCTCGGCCTGGAACACGTCCTCGGTGCGGCCGCGGGCCCAGTAGCCGGAGATGGAGATCGCCTCGCGGGGGATGCCCCGTGCCTGGAGCACCTTGCGGACAGCCTTGATCGACTCACGCTCGCCGTGGGCGAAGACCTGCACGGCACCGGGAGAGTCCTCGGCGGGCGGCCAGGGCCAGTCCTCCATCGCGCGGGCGAGGAACACGGTGTCGCCGTCGTCGGCGTTGACCAGCCAGTTCACCGTCACCTGGGCGGGGTGTTCGAGGTCGATGATGTCGGCCGGATCGGTGATCTCGAGGTGCGCGACGCCGCGCGCGTGCTCCGGCAGTGCCCGCAGGGACGCGGCGATCGCTGGCAACGCGGACAGGTCCCCGGCGAACACGTGCCAACCGACCGCCGGGTCGGGCGCGTACGCCCCGCCGGGACCCGACAGCACCAGCCGGTCGCCCGGTGTGGCTCGGGCCGCCCATACCGCCGCCACCCCGGCGTCGCCGTGGGTCACGAAGTCGATCGCCAGCCGCCGGGTGGCCTGGTCGAACCAGCGGACCGTGTAGGTACGGGTCACCGGCCGTTGCCCGGCCGGCAGGGTGGTTCGCAGCGCGGCGAGGTCGTAGGGCGGTTCGAGCCCGAGCGTGGGGTCGACGAACAGCAGTTTCACGTACGCGTCGGTATTGCCGTCGCAGTTGAACCCGGCCAGCGACGCACCGGCGAGGACCACCCGTACCAGGTGCGGCGTCAGCCACTCGGTGGACTCGACCGTGAGTACGTGCTGATTCGGTGTTTTCCGCTGTGCCGTAGCCATCCCATGTTCCTCTCCATCGCTACTCCTCCTTAGGTTAGGCGAGCCTACGTCGCGGCGCGCACCGCGCCGATGGAGGTCGGCGCAACCCCCGGGCGACCTCGTCGTGTATCGGCTCCGTCATGACTTGCTAACCGCACCGCAACAGCCAGGGCGACATCGTCGTAACAAGGTCTACCTAATCTCGTCTCTAGTCTATAGAGAAGGGAGTGAGATGACCGCTACGCAGAGTGCGGCCCTCGTTGAGGCGGCCGGCACCCACAACGAGGTGCTGGCGTCGAGTGCCCCTGAACCTGCGCCCATGGTGTCGATCGTCGACCTCCACAAGCAATATCGCACCGCCGACGGCGATGTTCACGCCGTACGGGGGATCAGCTTCGACATCGCCAAAGGCGAGTTCGTCACGCTGCTCGGCCCGAGCGGCTGCGGCAAGACCACCATCCTGCGCTCGGTCGCCGGCCTGGAGACGCCGACCTCCGGCGAGATCGCCATCGGCGGCCGACCCGTCTACTCATCCAACCGTCGGATCCGGCTCACCCCGGCGCAGCGCCAGATCGGCATGGTGTTCCAGTCGTACGCGATCTGGCCGCACATGTCGGTGTTCGACAACGTGGCCTACCCGCTGCGGCGGCGCAAGCTGCGCAAGGCCGAGATCAATGCCCGGACCACCGAGGTACTGGAAATGCTGGGGCTCGACCACGCGGCGCAGCGCCCGGCAACCAAGCTCAGCGGTGGACAGCAGCAGCGCGTCGCGGTGGCCCGCGCCCTGGTGTCCCGTTCCGAACTCATCCTCTTCGACGAACCACTGTCGAACCTCGACGCAAAGCTGCGTAAGGAAGTTCGCCAGGAGATCCGCGACCTGCAGCAGCGGCTCGGCATCACCGTCCTCTACGTCACCCACGACCAGGAAGAGGCGATGGCGGTCTCGGACCGGATCCTGGTGCTGGAGAGCGGCGAGATCAAGGACCAGGGCGCCCCGACGCGGGTCTACTCGCGCCCCGCCGACGTGTTCGCGGCGAACTTCGTCGGCGAAAGCGAGACGCTGCCGGGCACCGTCGTCGACGCCGACGACGATCACTGGCTGGTACAGACCGGTATCGGCCAGCTTCACGTGGCGCGACAGCCACACGACACCGTACGGGTCTCCGAATCCGTCGTGCTCACCGTCCGTCCGGAGCACCTGCAACTGCGGGAGGCGGCCTCGGACACCCCGGTGCCGGCGATCGCCGGGTCGGTGCGCTCGGCGTCCTTCCTCGGCCCGTTCGCCGAACTGGTCGTCGAGCTGGAGTCCGGCCACCTCGTCACCGCCCGGGTGACCGGCGGCGCGGGCGCGGCACTGGGCAGCCGGGTGCACGTGCGGATCGAGCCGCACCACGTGGTGCTGCACCCGGACCGCTCGCCGGCGGGCCACGACATGCAGTGACAAGACGACCAAGACCAGTGCGATGAGCCAGCGACTCAAGGAGAACGAAATGACATACAACCAGGTGCACCCCAAGAGCCACGCCGTCGAGATCATCGACCGCGGCGCGACGCTCAGCAAGCTGAACGACGCCCTGGAGATCGACTTCGCGAAGACCGCCGTCGTGCAGATCGACATGCACGTACGGCAGATCGACAAGGACTGGTCGTCGTTCCCGCAGAACGTGGCCGAGCGGATCCTGCCGAACGCCGCCGCCTTTCTGGACGCCGGCCGGGAACTCGGGCTGCCGGTCATCCACGTCATGGTCTACCAACGGCTCGTCGAGCGCGGCATGCAGCCGCGCACCGCGATCGTGCAGAGCACCGGCCGGCACGGTACGCCGTACGGCCAGGCACCCCGGCCCGGGTACCACCCGGATGCCCCCGAGGGCTACTTCGAGTGGGACGTCATGCCGATCCTCGGCCCCAAGCCGGGTGACTACATCATCAACACCAAGCGGCAGATGACCAGCAGCTTCCTGTCGACCGACGTGGAGCACCTGATCCGGTGCCTCGGCGTCGACACGTTCTTCGTCGTCGGCATCAACACCAACAACTGCGTCTCCAACTTCTCGTTCGACGCCTACAACCGGATGTGGACGCCGATCATCGTCACCGACGCGGTGGGCTCCACCCACGGCAAGGACCTGCACGAGTTCGCGCTGCAGAACTACCCCCGCACCATCGGGCTCGCGATGTCCTCGGCCGAGGCCGTCGAGCGGCTCAGCGCCGCCAAGGCCGCCGCCGCGGACACCGCGATGGCGGGTATCTGACCTGCCCGCCGACTGATCGTCACACCAATCGAGGGGAAGACATATGCTCACCGGACCCACGGTCGACGTTTACGACCGTAAGGAATTTCTTCAGGTCATCAACGACGCCGTTCCGATCGTCCCGGCCCGCTCTGCGGTCGTGACGGTGGAGATGACCAAGCGTCGGCTCACGCCCACCGCGCCGTTCCCGCCCGGCGTACGCGACGAACTGCTCGCCAACACCGAGGAACTGCTCACCCTGGCGCGGGCCAGCGGCACCGCCGTGATCCACGTCCTGTCGGCGCTGCGGCCGGTCGAGACGCAGGCGCGGGCCAACACCCGGGTCGGCCGGGCCTGGGCCGCGATCGGCGAGTCGATGAGCCCGTACGGCCCGGTGCCCGACGAGTCGGTCGACGTGCAGGACGGCACGTTCAAGCCGGACTTCGCGGTCTCGGTCGCCGACAGCGACTACATCATCAAGACCAAGAAGTCGTTGAGCGCCTTCTACCAGACCGACCTGGAGTGGCTCACCAAGGCGCTCGGCGTCGACACGCTGATCCTGGCCGGCGCGAACACCAACGCGGACATCCAGTCCACCGCGTACGACGCGAGCTGCAAGGCGTACAAGGTGATCACCGTCGCGGAGTGCGTCGCCACCTGGTTCGGCGAGGACCTGCAGGAGCTCGGCCTGCAGCAGCTCGGACGTTGCCAGGGCTGGGTGCTGTCGCTGGCGGAGCTGGCCAGCAAGCTCAACTCCGCCCCGGCCGCGACGGAGGTGCCGGCATGAGACGTCGCAACCCGACCTTGCTGAAGGTCACGGCTCCGCTGACGGCGGCCGCGTTCGTGATGGCCGCCTGCGGCGGCGGTGACGACGCCGACGCCGCGACGACGGCGTTGCCGGAGGAGCTCGCGGTGGCCTCGACGGTCGACATGACCGACGAGGAGTACGCCGAGTACATGACGGCGTTGGAGGAGGCGTCGAAAGCGGAGGGTGGCGTACTCAGCTACTACTTCAGCGCTCCCGCCGCCGCCGCGGAGAACCAGATCAACCTGTTCATCGAGGAGTACCCGTGGGTGGAGCTGGAGTACACCTCCGGCGGCACGCTCGAGCTGATCGAGCGCGTCATCACCGAGAACGCGGCCGGGCGCCCCAGCGCGGACGTGCTGCAGGGCGGCCCGCTGGAGGACAACACACTGTGCCGCGACGAAGGGCTCTGCCTGGCGTACGACCCACGGGGTGAGGGTGACCTGCCGGCCGACCGCGCCTACCCGGACTGCGTCTGCTCGGTGGCCGACTTCTTCACGTTCCACATCACCTACAACACGAACAACGTCACCGCAGCCGAGGCCCCACAGTCGTACGAGGACCTCACCGATCCGAAGTGGCGGGGACGGTTCGGTATCAACATCGACCAGCTCGACTGGTTCGCCGGGATGCTGGCCGAGATGGGCGAGCAGGACGGCCTGGCGCTGATGGAGGCGATCGCGGCCAACGAGCCGGTCGTCTACGCCGGGGCCGACGGTCTGGAGAAGCTGTCGGCGGGCGAGTTCGACGTCGCGTTCCCACAGAGCGCGACCCGTACCGTCCGGGACCTGATCGCCGACGGGGCACCGATCGAGATCGTCACCACGCCGGTGACCATCGCCCAGCCGGACATGTACTTCCCGTTGAGGAACGCGCCGCACCCGGCCACCACCCGGCTGTACATGGAGTGGCTGATGAGCGACGACTGGCAGAACAAGGTCGGCGAGGCCGTCGTCAAGGTGCCGATCAAGGAAGGGTCGCCGATCCCCTCGTCGGCCGAGGGCATCCTGGACAGCGAGCTGTTCTTCGAGACCACCGACAACTTCGGTGACTACGACACCCGCGTCGAGCAGCACCAGTCGATCTTTGTGACGGGCTGATCGACATGACCACCCTCGTGGACAGCTGGGCCCGGCTCACCACCGGTCGGGTCACCCGCTTCCCCGCGCTGCGGGGGGTCTTCACCCCCCGCAGCGTGGTCTACGGCCTGGTCCTGATCATTCTGCTGGCACAGGTGGCGCTGCCGATCGCCATCCTGCTGTTCACCAGTTTCAAGGACGCCAGACCCACCGACGCGGACTTCTTCTCGCTCAGCTTCACGTTGGAGAACTTCCGCGACGCGTTCGCCTCCGGCCGGCTGCTCAGCGTCACCTGGACCACGGTGCAGTTCGCTGGCGGATCCACGCTCGTCGCGCTGGCGCTGGGGACGTTCCTGGCCTGGATCGTCGCCCGCACGAACGCACCGTTCCGCAACCTCGTCGGAGTGCTGACCATCGTCCAGATGGCGGTGCCGGGAATCCTCGTCCCGGTCGCCTGGACGTTCCTGGCCAGCCCGAAGATCGGGGCGATCAACGTGGCCTGGCGCAACCTCACCGGCACCGACGGCACCCTGTTCAACGTCTACTCGATGCAGGGTCTGATCCTGGTCAACGGGCTGACCATGGTGCCGATGGTCTACCTGTTCGTGGTCACCGTCTTCTCCTCGATGAACTCCTCGCTGGAGGAGGCCGCCGAGGTGTCGGGCGCCTCGAAGCTGCGTGCGGTACGGGACATCTCGCTCCCGCTCGCGGCGCCCGGCATCGCCGCCGTGGCGATCATGGCCCTGATGCGGGCCTGGGAGGCGTTCGAGATCCCGTGGTTCCTCGGGGTCAACGAGAAGATTTTCACCTACGCCTCGGAGATCTACCTGCGGACCAGTACGCCGCCGAGCAACGTCGGTCTCGTCTCCACCTACGCGGTCTTCATGCTCCTCGGGGCCGTGGTGATGATCTGGTGGTACGACCGCTTCAACCAGGCGGGGGAGCGGTACGCCGTGATCAGCGGCAAGAACTTCTCCTCGGTCCGGATGGACCTCGGCCGGTGGCGGATGCCGGTGACCATCCTCACCTTCGCCGTGCTGACCCTGGTGATCCTGCTGCCGCTGTTCATGCTCCTGTGGATGTCGCTCAACCCGTTCTTCCGGCAGTTCAGCTGGGACGCCGTGACATCGCTGTCACTGGATTCGTACGTGGCTGCCCTGCAGACGCCCAACATCATGCAGGGGTTCGTGAACAGCCTGCTGGTCGGCGTACTGGCGAGCGTCGGGGTGCTGACCCTGTCGACCCTGGCGGCGTGGTTCTCCGCCCGGCGGGTTCCCGGCGGCCGGCTGCTCTACCTGTTGACGTCGGTGCCGATGGCGCTGCCGAACGTCATCGTCGGTGTCAGCTTCCTGTGGATCTTCCTGATCACGCCGTTGCCGATCTACTCGACGCACTGGGCGCTGGTGATCGCGTACATCACCATCATCATCGCGGTGGTGTCCCGCCTGGTCAGTGCACGGATGCTGCAGATCAGCTCCGAGCTGGAGGAGGCCGCGCAGGTGGCCGGGGCGAGCTTCGCGCGGGCGATCTGGACGATCGTCGTGCCCCTGCTGTCGCCGGCGTTGCTGGCCGGCGCGCTCATCACGATGGTGATGAGCTTCCGTGAGCTGCAGACCACTCTCTACCTCGCGGGTCCGCAGACCCGTACCGCGGCGGTCGTCATGTTCGACATGGCCGGCGACGGACAGTTCTCCACCGTGGCGGCGTTCGGCATTGTCACCTTCGCCGTACTGCTGGTGGGTCTGGTCGGCTACAACCGCCTCAACGCCCGGATGGGACTCGAGGGCGGCCTCTGAGGCCGCCCTCGGGCCCCGGGCCCAACACCCTTTGCCGGCCGGCGTCCATCCCGCCGGCCGGCACCCACCCTTCGTAACACCCTAGTGAGGACCCATGACCACCACCGCCGCGCTGCCACTGACCGACCGTGACTATCCCCACTTCACCGCCGCCGAGTTCGACCGTCGCGACGCCGAGATCCGCGCCCGGATGGACGCCCTCGACCTGCAACTCGTCGTCGTCTGCGGCCGGGGCGGGCGGGACCCGAATGTGCTGTACCTCAGCGACTGGTGGTCGACGCGGGAGGCCTGGGTCCTGTTCCCCCGGCACGGCGACCCGACGATGCTGATCCAGCTGTCGAACCATCTGCCGCTGGCCCGGCGGATGTCCCGGTTCCCGGACGTACGCTTCGGCGGCTCGGCACCGACCGGCTCGGTCGACACCACCCCCACCCTCGTCGAATGCCTGCGGGAACGCGGCGTCTCGACCGGCCGGGTCGGCCTGGCCGGAACCGTCACCTGGCGCGAGTACGCCCGGCTCACCGCCGCCTTCCCCGGGGTGGAGTGGGTGGAGTTCGGCGGGCAGCTGGCCGATCAGCGTCAGATCAAGAGCGCCGAGGAGCTGCAGCGGCTGGCCGTCTCGGCGCGGATGTGCGACGCGTCGGCGATGGCGATCGCCGAGCAGGCCCGGCCCGGCATGACCGAGCACGAGCTGGCCCGGATCATCGAGGACAGTTACCTGGCCGACGGCGGGATCAACGGCATTCACTTCATGGTGGCCACCCAGATGGCCGACCCGCGTGGCGGCGTACCGTGCCAGCACCAGTCCGACCGCCGGCTCCAGGTCGGTGACGCGCTCGTCGCGGAGCTCAGCACCAACTACGCCGGCTACTCCGCCCAGGTGCTGCGCAGCTACACCATCGGCGCGGACCCCACCCCGCTCTACGCCCGGCTGCACGACGTCGCGCTCGAGGTGTTCGACGCCGTCAGCTCGGTGATCAAGCCGGGCGCGACGGTGTCCGACATTCTCGACGCGGCGGAGGTCGCCCAGCGACACGGCTACACCATCTACGACGACCTGGTGCACGGCTGCGCACAGCTGCCGGCCATCGTCCGCACCCGCCAGACCTACCGCGGCGAGCCGGAGGGCTTCGTGTACCGGGAGGGCATGTGCCTGGTGGTGCAACCGAACGTGGTGACAGCCGACGGCCTCGCCGGCGTCCAGTACGGCGAGATGTTCGTCGTCACCGCGTCCGGTCTCGAATCGCTGCACTCGGTGCCGCGCGAGTTCTTCCGGTGCGGCTGACCGCGTGACCGCCACCGACAACCAGGGACGCACGCAGCGCAGCGGGGCCGTCCGTCGCCGCCTGGTCATCGACGTCACCCCGCTGCGCGAGTCACCGGACTTCCGGCGGCTCTGGACCGGCCACGCCGTCGCCATCCTGGGTACCCAGATGACCAGGGTCGCCGTGCCGTACCAGGTCTACGTGCTGACCGACTCGACGCTGATGGTCGGTTTGGCGAGCCTGGCGCAGCTCATCCCGCTGATGGTCTGCTCGCTGTTCGGCGGGTCGGTGGCGGACGCCGTCGACCGCCGCAAGCTGCTGGTGGTCACCGAGGGTCTGCTCGCCGTCGTGGTCGGCGGCCTGGCGCTGCTCGCGCTGCTCGACAGCCCGCCGATCTGGGCCATCTTCGTGCTGGTGGCGGTCACGGCCGGACTCTCGGCGCTGGAGAGCCCGGCGCGCAGCGCGGCGGTCGCCGGCCTGGTCCGTCGGCAGATCCTCCCGTCCGCGTTCGCGTTGAACCAGACCCTCACCCAGGTGGGGGCGATCGTCGGCCCGGCCGTCGCCGGCGTGGTCATCGCGGCGCTCGGCCTGTCGACCACGTACGCGCTGAACGTCGTCACGTTCCTGGTGTCCATCACGGTGCTCACCCGGATGCGGCCGATGCCGCCCGCCCACCAGGTGACCAAGCCGGGGCTCAAGTCGGTGATCGAGGGCCTCACCTACCTGCGGAGCAAGCCGGCGGTGATGGGCTGCTTCCTCGCCGACGTGAACGCGATGTTCTTCGGTATGCCTCGTGCGTTGTTCCCGGCGATCGCCCTCGGCCAGCTCGGCGGCGACGCGGTGACCGTCGGCCTGCTGCACGCGGCCCCGGGCGCCGGGGCACTTATCGGGGCCCTCACCTCCGGCTGGGTCGGGTCGGTGACCCGCCACGGGCGTGCCGTGATCATCTCGATCATCGTGTGGGGCCTGGCGATCGCCGGGTTCGGGGTGTCGCACTGGCTGCCGCTGACCATCGCCCTGTTGATGGTGGCCGGTGCCGCCGACGTGGTCTCGGCGGTGTTCCGCCAGACGGTGCTGCAGCTCAGCGTCCCGGACCACCTCCGGGGGCGGCTCTCCGCCGTGCACATCGGGGTGGTCACCGGAGGGCCGCTGCTGGGCGATGCGCGGGCCGGGGCGACGGCGAGTTTCAGCAGTCCGGCGTTTGCGATGGTCTCCGGCGGGCTGGCCTGTGCGGCGGTGATGGGAATCCTCGGCTGGCGGCTGACCGCGCTGCGCCGGTGGACACTCGCCGATGCCGAGACCGTCGCCGATGCGAGTGCCGCAGCCGGTGCCGAACGCCGAGAGGACGGGACCTGACGTGGCGCAACGCACGAGACCCCGCAACCGCGATTGTCTGACGACTCGACTCTGTAGAATCGAGCCATCGGACGGTACGCCGGTGGGTGTACCGCGGGGTGAGGAGAATCGAGGGCATGGCAGTGGTGTCCGACAACCACGAGGCGACGTCCTTCGCCGGCATCTCCGGGACCGTCCACGAACGCGTCCGGGACTGGATGCGCTCGGCGATCGTCGACGGAACGCTCAAGGCCGGGTCGCGGATCGTCCAGACCGAGATCGCGCAGCTGCTGGGCGTCAGCCCCACACCGGTACGCGAGGCGATGCGCGACCTGGCCGCCGAGGGCCTGATCAAGGTGCACGCCAGGAAGGTGGCCACGGTCACCGCCATCGACGCGGACGAGCTGCGCGACATCCGGCAACTGCGGGAAACCCTCGAAGCGCTGGCGGCCCGACTGTGCGCCGAACGGATCACCGAGGCGGAGCTCGCCGAGGCCGAACGGATGCAGGAGGAGATGGAACGCGACCCGGACCTCGGCAAGTACGTCGAGCTGAACCGGACGTTCCACGTGTTCCTGTACAACGCGGCACGGTCGCCGCGTCTCACCCAGATGCTGGTGTCGCTGCGGTCGGCCACCCCGGGCATGCTCTCGGTGGCGTTCACCCGGTCCAAGGAGCGGCGACTCGACGGGCTCGACGAGCACCGGCGCTTCCTGAAGGCCTGCCGCGACCGGGACCTCGACGCGGCGGAGGCAATCTTCCGTACCCACTCGTCTCCTGCCTTCGACGAGATGGCGGCCCTGCTGGAACGCCAGCCGACCGCCTGACGCCCCGGCCGTCCCGGCGGCCGCTGCTCGCACGGATGCCCCAGCCGGCGCGGCCGTACCTCGGCGGAGGCCGGCCGTGAGCGGCGGTGCCGGCCGCCCGGCCCGGACCCCGTTGGCCGCCGCCGTACCCCCGCTGCTGGTGTTCTTCAACCCGCTCACCCAGTTGGCGTACATACCGATCTCGGTTGGCCTGGGGCGCAGTCTCGACCTGAGCCCGGCCCAGATCGGCATCACCATCGGTGCGCACAGCGTGGCCACGGCGGCCGCCGGTGTGCTCACCGGCCCGCTGCTCGACCTCGTTCCGGTCCGCCGGATCCTGCTCCCCGGGATGCTGGTCAACGCCGTCGTGTCGATCCTGCTGTGCCTGTACCAGAACTACGCCGTACTCACCGTCGGACGGCTGCTCACCGGCTTCGCCAGCGGCGCCGTGGCGCTCTGCGGCCAGGCGCTGGTGGCCGACCTGACCCAGGGCGACCCAAAGGCCCGCGACCGGGGCTACTCGATGCTGCAGACGTTCGTCAGCATGGGCGCCGCCTCGGCGCTCGCGCTGGGCGCGTTCGCCGCGTCGCTGCAGCAGCCGGTCATCGTGTTCGCGGTCGGCGCCGGCTACGCGACCGTCCTGCTGGCCGTCGTACTCGTTGCCAGACTGGGCCGGGAACGCCCGCCCGCCACCCATCCGGCCGACGTCCCGTTCGGACAACGGATCCAGCTGACCCTGCGGGCGATCCGCCGGATGCTGGGCGAACGGCGCCGCCGCTGGCTGATCCTGTCCAGCATCGGCATCGGCCTGGTCATGCAGGGCAGCCACTTCGGCATCAGCGTGCTCCTCGACCGGCTACCCGACCTGAGCACACTGGAACGGATCGGCGTGTCGATCCTCATCCCCTGCGGGGTCTTCACCGGCAGCTTCATCAACCGGATGTCGCTGAAACGGATCAGCCGCGAACAGTTGTTCACCCGGCTCTACCTGGTCATCCCGCTCGCGGCGGCCGCATACGCGGCGGTCGCGTTCGCCGGGCTGGATGTGGTGGCCGTCGCGCTGACCCTGGTCCTGCTCGGCACCTGCCTGGGCGCGCTCATGCCGCTGTCCATGGCGATCAGTGTCAACTGGAACCCGGAGCTGCGGGCGACCGCAGCCGCCACCGACGCGCTCTCCCGCAGCGTCGGTCAGACCACCGGTCCGATCGCCGTGGGCGCGCTGGTCGCCGTCGGCGGCGTCAGCACGGTCGGCGTGGTCGTCTTCGGCGCGACCCTGCTCGGGCTGGCCGCCTCCCGCAACATCTTCACCGCCACCAACTCAGCCTAGTTGCCGCCCAGGACGGTGGGGGGTTCGGCGCGGTAGCCGGTGTTCTGCTGCTGCTGTTTGACCACGCCGCCGCCGGGCGTCTCGACGCTGAACGCCTCCTCGTCGGTGACGATCTTCTGGCCGTCCTCGGCGGCGCCGGCACCCGGCACACCGGTTTGCGACACGGAACGCCGCGCCGCCAGTTCTGGCGACACCGTGCCGGGCGCCTGGCGCGCCGCCGCCTCGGTGCTCCGCCCGCGCAACTGGGTAGGCACCTCTTCGAGCCGGGACAAGCCGGCGCCGCGAGCCGGCGGGGTGGGGGCGCCGAGGACCGGCGGGCCGGCGTCGTCGCGCGCGGTCCGCACGCCCGTCCACTCCGAGCCGGGCGGCGGCTGCTGCGACCGGGTGGCACCGGTTCTTCCCCGCTCCGGTCGTCCGGGCCCGGTCGGCTTCTGCTGCGGCGGGGTGGTGCCGGGGCGGTTGAGTACCGGCGGGGCGGCTCCGGGATGCAGCGGCGTACCAGGCTCGTGCGGACCCCCGGCCCGGGCCGGCGGCGTCAGTTCCTCCCGGCTGCCGGGCCGGCGCTGGTTGGGGCGCTGGTTGTTCAGCACCGGCGGCGCGGTGCTGCCCGGTGGCCGGGAGAACGCGTCCTCGGTCTCAACCGGGCCGGGGACCAGTGTGCGGTCCTCCTGGCCGGTGCCCGGCGGCTTGCGGCCGAGCGTACGGCCTGGTGGCTGGGTCATCCCCGGCGGCAGGCCCGGTGCGCCGGTCTTCCCTTGCAGGACGCCCTTCTTGAGCCCGCCCATGCCCGGGGCCGGCGGGAGGGACGGCTGCCCCAGCGGCTTGTTGAGGGCGCTCGGTACGGTGCTCGGGCTCGTCGCGGGTGGCGCGGTGGGCAGGCCCTGGTTGGTGCCGGGCACCGGTGGCGGGACGAAGCCGGGCACGGTGGCGGGGTTCACCGCCGACAGGCCGTCTGGCAAGGCGGGCGGCAGGTCAGGATCGGGTACGGCGCTCGGCGTGGGTTGGTTCTGCGTGCCCAGGGCCGAGGGCGGCGCGGGCGGGTTCTGCGTGAGGTTCAGGATCCGCTGCCTCAGCGGAAGTGTCGGGGGAGCGGTCGGGGTGGTGACCGGCGCCGTGGGCGGCGGGGTGGCCAGCGGGACCGGGGGTGGCGGGACCGCAGGCGGCGCGACCGGGGGCGGGCCGCCGGGGAGCGAGGGGAACGGCGGATGCGGCGGGTTCATCACCGCGTCCATGGGGACGAACAGGGGGCCGTGGCCGCCACCGATCTTGTTCTGCACGTCCCAGTACTGCTCGGCGTACCTCCAGGCGAGCGCCTGCGCCTCCCGGTTGTACTCCTTCTTCTTGTTGTTGACGTCCTCGATCTTCTCTTCCTTGCGCGCGGCGTCCACGTCCCAGCGCCAGACCTGCCACGCCACCTCGAAACGCGTGCCCCAGTCGAGCTGCGCCGCCTCCCTGATCGCGCCCTCGTACTCCTGCCAGAGATCTTCCATCTCCCTGCGGGACTCCCGTGCGATGTGGACGAGCGAGCGGAGTGCCGTGACGTTGTTCAGCGCGCTGTCCATCCACTCGTCGAGATAGGCGAGGGTTTCACCCGGGCCGCGCTTCATGAACGCGTCGCGGGCCTCGCCGTTCGTCCACTTCTCCTGGTAGAGCAGGTCGCTCTGCTCGAAGAGCAGGTTCTTGATGTGGGACATCAGGCTGTACGCGTTCATCCACTGATCGGCCAACGCGGCGATGTCCTCCGGGTGCTGGCCCATGATCTGCTGGCGGATGACGTCGATGGTCTTCGGGTTGTCCTCGCTCGCCGGCATGGTGAAGTCGACCTCTGTCGGCTCGGGCCTCACGTAGTGCGTGCCTTCGCCGTTCGGACCGGAGAAGTAGTACGCCTGGGCGCCCCAGTATTCAGCCATGGCTGCCTACCATCCTTCGCCGCTCTGAATGCGCTCGATCGCCTCGTTGGCCGGGTCGTCGGGTGTGCCAGTGCCGCCCTCGGTCTGCTCGCCGATCGTGACGACGTGGCTCTCCTCGCCCTCGGCGTCCTCCCTGGTCGTGGTCTGCGAGCCGTCGGGGTTGGTCACCGTCTCGGTCGAACTCGTGGTGTTGCCGTCAGCGTCCTGGTTGACCGTACTCTGGGAGGACACCTCCCCGCCCTCGTACGCCGTGCGTTCCTCGGTGGTGCTGCCGTCCGGGTTCGTGGTCCGCTTCACGACCGTGTTGCCGCTCAGGTACGTCAACGTGGTCGTGCTGCTGGAGCTGAGCTGGGTGCCGTTCGCCGCGTAGACCGTTGTCGTGGTGACCGTCTGCGAGCTGCCCGGAACGGTGAACGTCCGGATCTCCATCCGCTGGCCGTTGGGGCCGGTAGCCGTCCGGGTGACGCTGCCGTCCGGGTTCGTGGTCCGGCCGGCATCTGTCCACAAGGGGCTCGTGGCCGGCGGCGCGGCGGTGTCGCCGTTGTCCAGGCTGTCGAAGTAGGCGTCCCAGTACGTGGTGCCCTCGATCATCGGGGGCAGCCCGGACGGCCGCTCGGTGCCCGAGACACCGAATGCGAACTCGATCGCGTTGAGGTCGGCGGCGGACCAGCCATCGGTGCCGCCGTAGGAGTCGGCGACGGTCTGCGCGGCTGACCCGACGTTCATCAGCGCCGTGGCCAGGTGGCTGAGGTAGACCTGCAGTTCGTTGTAGTTGTTGAGCATCCTCGTCATGGTGTAGGCGCCCTCGGGCAGGACGATGCCCTCCCACGCCTTGCCCGGCAGCGAGGCGAGCAGCGAGAGGCTGCCGATGTTGTCCAGCAGGTGTCTCTGGATGTCGACCACGTGCTGCGCGTACTCGGCCATGCCGTCGAGGTCGACGTCGATGTCGGCCCGGCCGTCACTCCAGTCGAACCTCAGGTTCTCGCTCGTCTCGTTCTCGTACGGATTGTCCCAGCCCTCGTACGGCAGCTCCTCGTCCGGCACCAGCCCTCCCCGTCGGTTCCGGCAGACGCGCGGTCCACCACACTCCCCGGTGTTGTCCCCGAACCGAGCGTAGCCGGGCGCCGCACGTGGGGATACCGGTTAGCGCACGTCGGCGCGAGACGTGGTAATAGCCTGCATAACAGGCAAATGCCCCGCCCTCGACCTGGCCTGAGTGGACAAGTGGCGCTACCCTCGGTTACGGAGACAGGGCCATGGGTCTCGTGTGTCCTGTGGGGAGGCTCTCCTGAAGCGGGGGGCGGGACAGAGGAGCGGGGTGAACGCACCTTGACAGGTACTCCAGGCGTTGGCCAGGTACACGCCACGCAGGAACAGCTCAACGCAATGGCGCAGCGGTGTCAGGACACCGGGGAGACGCTGGCCACCGGCATGGCGCAGTTGCTCGACCGGATCCAGTCGCTCAGTGGTGGCGGCATGAGCGGTGCCGCCAACAACGCGCTCCAGGGGGTGTCGGCTGACCTCAACTCGGGTCTCACGACGATCCTGAACGCGCTGGACGAGCTCTCCGGCAAGATCAGCAATGCCTCGTCGCAGTACGGCGTGAACGACGAGGACGCCGCGAACGAAATCCGTGCCGCCGCTGAGGCGACCGGCAACAGCACCGTCATCAACGCGCTGCGCGGCTGACCGTCGTTGTTCCACCCGTCGAGAGCCGAAAGGCGATAGATCCATGGGTCAACCCATTACCTACAACTTCGGCCAGATCGCCGACGTGGCGACAGCCATCGGCACCTACCAGGGCAATATGGACCGTATGCTGGGCGAGTTGTACCAGTCCTTCACCCAGCTCTTCGCAAACGACTGGTCGGGCGCCGCGGGTCAGGCGTGCGACGAGGCCCGGATCAAGTGGAACCAGGGTGCGGACGAGATCAAGGAGGCGCTCATGCGCCTCGGCACCACGGTGGGTGCTTCGGCTGAGCGCATGCAGCAGGTCGACAACCAGCTCTCGGCCGGCTTCTGAACGAATCGGCCGGCTCCTGAACGAAGAAGCGCACGCGGGTCGGCATCCCGGCGACGTACCCGGGCGTCCGGGGTGATCGCCGGGATGACGGCTGCGCCGGGTACTGCCAGTACCCGCTATCCTTCTGGGTACCGCTGTCGTGGCTGTCGGGGGAGGTTGCTGCGGTGGAGCGTCCTGACTGGAATTCATTGAGCGGCATCATCGGCGATTTGAAGCGTGCCACTGCCGAGTTGCCCGATCTACACAAGAAAATGTTGAAAGTCACCGGCACCGCCTGGTCCGACGACCGCATGATCAAGGCAGTGGTCGGCCCGCGTGGGCACCTGCTCGAACTCGACATCGATCCGCGTGTCTTCCGTAAGCCCAACTCCAAGGCGCTGTCTGCCGCGATCGTGCAGACCGTGCGGCTCGCTGTCGAGGACGCGACGCGGCAAAGTGCCGAGATCATCGACGAAACCCTGCCGAGTGACCTGCGTTCGGGCCGGCTCGCCGATGGCCTCGACATCACCAAGCTCGTACGCAGCCACGACGCCGATGTACGGCTGAAGGAGGACGAGGACCGTGGGTAGCTTCGTCGAGATCAAGACGAGCATCGGCGACATCGTCGGCATCGCCAACCGGCTCAGCGATCGGGGCGGCACCCTGAGAGACGACATGCAGGGCGCAACCGATCGGGTCACCGAGTTGGAGAACCACGAGGAGTGCCTGCCGCCCGACAAGTTCACCGAGCCGTTCCTGGCCAACTACCACCAGGCCGTCGACAACGGCGACGGCGAAACGATCCCCGCCAACCAGGCGATGAAGCAGAGCGCCATCGGGCTCGGCCAGGCGCTGCAGGACCTGGGGGAAAAGGTCTCCACCGCGATGTGGAGCTACGCCGGCACCGACGACGACAACGCCACGGACATCAGGCAGACGGGCACCTGATCCGGCGTCACAGTCGACCACGCCGGGCTCGCCGACGGCGGTGAGCAGGGAAGGTGGCGGGTGAGCGACCACGTCCTCTCCGACATCCTGGACTGGTTCTGGGAGATAGAGGAGTGGATTCCGGGGATCCACAGCACCGTTGGTGAGATCATCTTCGGGCCTATCCCGCTGTCGGACGGGGCGCGCCTCTACGACCTGGCCGAGGCCTGGGGCGAGGTCGCGAACGGACTCGCCGAGGCGTACGAGGAGGTGCGCCCCGCCGCCGACAGCATCATCGAGGCGTGGAGCGGCGACGCCGCGGCCATGCAGTTCGCCCAGCAGTGGATGAGCTACCTGGAGGCGTTGCGGACGACCGCCGACAGCGTCTCCTCGATGCAGCAGGGCGTGCAGGGCCTCGCGCTCCAGGTCGAGATGATGAAGTTCATGGCAGTGATCAACCTGATCATGCTGGCCGTCTCGCTCTACATCATCATCGCCGCCCTGATCCCCAGCGCCGGCACATCGATGGGCGGGGTGCCGCCCGCCCTCGCGGCGTGCCGGACCGCGATGTGGGCAGCCGTCCGCAAGATCGTTCAGGCGATCACCGGCATCACGTTCCGTACCGCCCTCAAAGGGCTGGGCCAGTTCGCGACCCGGGCACTGCCCGCTGCCGTGCGGGCGGCACCCAGGGTGCTGCCAACCGTGGTAAGGGCCGTGCCCCGGGCTGCCACCACCACCGGCCGGGGCCTCGGCACCGTGGCCAGGAACACGTTCACCCGGCTTACCCCGCGCAACGTCGTCGCGCGTACCGTCGCCGACCGGCTGGCCGGTCAGGCCATGAACCGTGCCGCCCGCACGGCGCTGCGTAACCAACTAGGCCGCGGTCTGGGCAGCCGGGCCGCGGCCAACGCCGCGCGTTCACAGGTGGCCCGCGAACTGCAGCAGCAAATTCTTGTCAGCTGGGGCGCGCGGACCGCAGCGCAGGCGGCGGGCCGGACGGCGGCCAACTCGGCGGCTCGCTACGCCGGCAACCAGATGCTGGAGCGCGCCGTCCAGCAGGGACTCGCCCGGGCGGCGACCGAAGCCACTGAGGTGGCATTCCGCAGAGAGTTGGCCAAGTACCTCGGCATCCGGGTGGCCTTCGGCGCCGGCTTCCTCGGCGGCGGCGACCTGCTCGGCCAGGGCCTGCAGGTGCTCGACGGCAACCGCAGCGGCATCGACATGACACAGACAGCGGTCACGGCGGCGCAGGGCGCGGCCTTCGGCCTCGGCATGTGGGGCGGGCTCGGCGGCCACATCCTCGGCGGCGCCGCCGCCGGCGGCATGGTCGGCTTGGGCACCGCGATGGCCAGCGAGGAAGGCTTTGACTGGAGGGATCCCGACGACTGGGCGAAGGTCGGGCACGAGGCCGCGAAAGGTGGCATGGCCGGTGCCATCTTCGGGGCCCAGAACAACCTGGAGATGGTACGCGTCAACGCGCCTTCGCGGATCGGCGGCGCCGACATCCGCACCTTGCCCGACTCACTTGCCGCCGGGAGCCGGACATCCGGTGGCCTGCCCGGCGGTCTCGCCGGCGTGCGCAGCGGTGAGGGCTTCGCCCCAGGGCTCGGTGACGGCGTCGGGAGCCTGCCGGACGGCGACGGGATCGGCCTTCGGCGCGACGGCGAGTCCGCGCCGCGCGCACCGGAAGCCGAGACGCCACGCGGGGTCGTGGCGCCGGCGCTGCCCGTCGTAGACGCGTTGACGCGCGGCGAGGCGCTGCCCGCCCGGGGCGGGGACGGCGGCGCGGGGCCGGGCCCGCGCCAGCCTGCCACACCCGCTCCCAGCGGCGGTTCGTCGCCGCGCGCGGCCGATCAGGTCCGCGACGAGGGGGGCGCCAGGCCGGGTACCATCGAGCGGACGCCGGTGCCGGTCGAGCCGCTACGGGTCGGCGACGACGCGCCGCCGCCGCGCGACCCGGATGCGCCGGGGCGGGGCGGCGACGAGTTCGTCCCGGAACGGGACCACGAGGGCTATTTTCCAGATCGCACCGGAGAAGACCTGGAGATTTTTAGGGGACGGGAGAACCTAGGTGGCGATCCTGCTCGATTTTCAGAAGACCAGGGAAGACAGTCGGGAGGTCGAATATATTCTCGGGATCCCGGAGAAGATGGACCGCCGGTTGGTGATCGAGAAGGCGTCGGAACAGGGGAGGCCACTGGACGGGGACCGGAACCACCAGTTCTCGGCCGTGTTCGTGAAGATTCTGCGCTATCACAAGGCGCAGAACAGGTGGCCGGCGAAGGGCTCGTACGCGGCGTAGCGGGCGAGCAGGTCCCCTACCGGCTGGTGCCGGTCGAGCCGGTGCCCACGACCCGGGTCGCCGAGGTGCCCGACGCGGTGGCCGCCGTGATCGACCAGCACGTCACCGGCCTGCTCGACGGGCGCAACGTGGACGTGGTAGACCAGCCGCACCGGGCCATGTGGAATCCGGAGTCGGGCACGCTAACCGTGCGTTACC
This sequence comes from Solwaraspora sp. WMMB762, assembly GCF_049179115.1. Lineage (NCBI taxonomy): Bacteria > Bacillati > Actinomycetota > Actinomycetes > Micromonosporales > Micromonosporaceae > Solwaraspora > Solwaraspora sp. WMMB762. Next base: position 2,955,263 of record NZ_JBMHMD010000001.1, on the reverse strand, counting down.
CGGACGGATTGGAAGCCCGCGTCGTACTCCAGGTCAACTCGTCGCTGCCGCCCGGCCATCCCATGGTGCTGCGCCCGACGATGGAGTTCGTGCACGGTGCCTGGCGGCAGGCCGACGCCGCCGGTGTGATCCTGCCCGCGCACGCCCCAGCGGATCCGATGGCCCGGGCCGGCCTCGTCCAGCGGGAACTGGGCAACGCGTGGAGCACCCTGCACAACGAGTTGCGTGACCTGTCCGACCTGCGCCCACCCGCCGACGGGCCGTCGCGCCAGGACGGCACGCTGGCCGGGCTGGAGGAAGGTGGCCCGGATGCGCCGGTGCTCGGGCCCGAACGGGTGACCTTCCTGGACACCACACCGGCGGTGCCGCTCGAGCCCTCGCCGCTGGCGCCCGAGGCGGTCCAGCGGATGCTCGCCGACCCGATGCTTGCCGAGCCGGTCGTCGGCTGGGTGCGCGACAACCTGGCCGTACGCACCGCGGACGGGACCTACCTGCCCCGGTCGGCGGACGAGATCGCCGCAGCGATCGCCCAGCTCCAAGCCGAGGCGGCCCGCGCTGTCGGTGGCCCCGAGCCCGCCACGCCGCGCGACATCACCGCCTCCCGCGTCGAAAGATCCCAGTTCCACGGGTACGGGCGCCCGGACGCCGATCCAGCGGCCGTGTTGCGCGTCGGGCAGGAGGCGCTGGACGGCGCTGTCAACCGGCTACCGGGCGACGCGCCGCTTCGTGGCCTCCGCCTCGGCCTGACCGCCGTCCCCGCCGACAGCCTGCCGCAGCGGGCGGTGGCGCGTTCGGTGCCGGTCGACGACCTCGGCAACGACCTGCCCCGCGGCACCGTCCCGTCCGACGGGGGTGGCTACCGTATCGAGGTCTCGGACCGGGCCTCCGAACCCGCGATCCGCCGCGGGATGGCACACGAGGTCTCCGAACTCTCTGCGACCCTGCACCGCGCGGCCGAAGGGCTGGACCGGACCTCGTCGGACGTGCTGCGGCCGGGCGAGTTCATCGACGGCTCACAGCTCAGCCCGCACGACGTGGGCCGGTTGGCCGAGATCGAAGAACTGGCCCGGATCCTCTCCGACCCCCGCCACGCCGGCTACGCACACGCCGAGATCGGCGCACTCCGCGAACACCTCGGCCTGCGCCCGGAAGATCCGGGCGCGGCGGGCCGGCGCGGGATGGTCGACCCGAACCTGAGCCCGGAGGCCCGTGCCGCGCTGGACAACATGGGGCCACCGCGCGACGGGGCGGAGCCGTACAAGCTCTCGGAGGCGGAGAACGAGCGGATCTTCCGAGATCTGATCGTGCCGGAACGCCTGGCGGGCAGGACCTCGCAGGAACAGCCGGTGGTGGTCTTCGTCGGCGGGCAGACCGGCGCCGGCAAGACCGCGATCACCAACATGATCAAGAACGCGCTGGCCACGCGAGGCGAGTACATCAACGTCAACATGGACTACTACAACCCCCACCATCCCGCGATGGAGCGGCTCCAGGCGGCCGACGAGACGACAGCCAGCGCGTACGTACGCCCGGACGGCGACGTCTGGTGGGACAAGGCACAGAACTACGCGATCGCGAACCGCAACGACGTGGTGCTGGAGACCGCGATGCGTACCCCGGCCGAGTTCGAGTCGATCGCGGCGAAGTTCAAGGCGGCCGGCTACCGCGTCGAGACGGCGATCGTCGCGGTGCCGGAGGCGAGCAGCCGACTGGGCGTACTGGATCGCTACTGGAGCGAGTTCACCGAGCGCGGCGTTGGCCGGTACGTGGAGCAGGCCAGCCACGACGCGACGTACAACGGTGTGATCCGAGCGGCGAGGGCGCTGGACGCGACACACCTGTCGGACCAGGTGTTCGTCTTCCGCCGGGGCGGTGAGCAGCTCTACAGCAACCACCTCACACCGGAGGGCCAGTGGGCGCGGCCCCCGGCCACAGCCGAGGCGGTGCAGGCCGAGCGTACCCGCACCTGGACGGCGACCGAGGAGCAGTGGTTCATCGACACCGTCGAGCGGCTGCGCGGCGAGATCGCCTCCCGCTACCGGGCCGAGGTCGACCAGATCGCCGAGCTGGGCCGGCCGCTCTCGCCGACGATGCAGGCCGCCGAGACCCCGCAACCGGCGCTTCCGGCCGCGCCAGAAGGGGGCACGCCCGCGCGCGCCGAAGTTCCGCCGCCCGAGACCGGCCCGCCGCCGGAGACCGCTCCGCCGCAGGAGGCCGGGCGGCCGGCCGATTCGACCCCGGCCGCCGCCGATCCCACCTCCGTGCTCGTCGGTCCGGCGCACGGGCCCGGGGACCCCACTCCGGCGGTGAGGGATCCCGCGCAGGTGCCGCCGACCGACCCGGGATCGGCGACACCCGGCTCCGCCGACGTGGTCAACGCGTTGCGCGGCGAGCAGTCCAGTGACTATCTCCCGTTCGACCGCAGTGACCTTGACCCCAATCCCCGGCCCGACGAGACGCCCGAGCAGGCGGCCGATCGCGTGGAGACGGCCGAGGCCGCGATGATCTACAACGATCTCGGCCCCGAGCCGCCGCGCATCAACCTGGCCGAACACGACGCGACGTACGGGGCCCACGGCGCGCACACCGTCGAGCGGCACGACTCCACCGTGCCGCTGCACCGGGATCCCACCACGCGGACGATCGAGGGCCGCATCTACGGCGACCCGCCGTGGCCGGGCCGGGAGAACTTCTCGTACCGGTGGCTCGGCCCATCGACGATGAACCGCACGATCAACGAATACCTCCAGCAGAACTGGGCGGCCATTCGCGAAGATCTCGCCCTGAACCGCTACCACAAGAATGTTATAAACATGGGTCGCGCCATCGGCGAGGGCTTCTACAACCGCACGGGGTACCAGCCCGGGCAGCCGGTCGCGCGATACCATGTCACGAGCATGATGAGCATAACGCTCCGTATGGTGCCGGGCAGCGATCCCGCACAGTTCTTCATCATTACCGTGTTCCCGACCGGTAGGGGGTTCTAGACCGTGGACATCTCGCGTCTGCCGGAGCCCTTGCGTAGGCGGGCCGAGGAGCTCGAGCGCCTGCCAACGGTGGAAAAGGTGCGAAGCTTCCTTGGCGCCTTTGTCGCCGACATGGTGTCCCTGGACGAGGTCCAGGCTGGCATGCGACAGGTCGCGGCGTCCGGCACCTTTGGGCTGAAGCGCGAGATGCGCGCACTTGACCAGCTCCTCGTCGAGCCGCAGCCGCCGGGAGTGCTGGCCGAGCTGGTGGCGTGGGACGCCAACTGGGTGTTGGACGACCCATCCGACGTGGGGGCGGCGGCGTTCCTGCGGCAGATCGCGGCCATGCTGCGCGATGTGCTGGCGGAGGCCGAGCAGCGGCGTCGAGATGACCGGGCATAGTGGGTGCCTCGGCCCTGGAGTGCGCGAGCTTCGCCGACGCGTCGGCCCGGTGGTGCCGGCACCATCGAGGTGGGCGAGAGGAGACACAGTGACCGACGACGACGGGATCCTCAACAAGGTACGGCCGCACGGCTTTACCCCCGAAGAGGTGCGCGACTTCGAGATCGCCATCGACCGGATCAACAGGGTCATCGCCGTCTACTCCGCACAGTACCACGAGCGGCGCGACGATCCCGTCGCGGTGACACTGCTCCGCGCCGAGATAAGCCGGTGGGTGCGGATGCAGGAGAGCCTGAGCCCGGGCGATCAGGAGCGCGTGGCGGCGATCCGCCGCGAGGGTGAAGCGATCATCCGGGAGGCGCGCGGGCGCTCGGCGCCGTGGCACCCTGGCGAGTCGAGGCGACGGCCGTTGGGGGACGACATACCGTCCGAGCTGGCCGCGCGGCCACCGCTGGCCCGCTCCAGCCTGGAGGCCCACCTCTACATGGACCTGCACCCGTGCGCGTGCGGGGAGACCCGGTTCGATCGGGCCAGCGTCGTGGAGGAGTTGCCCGGCGGCGACCTTGCCCGGCGGTACACGGGCCGGTGCCCCAGCTGCGGCGCCGAGCGCGAGTTCGTGTTCAGCCTGCCGCAGGAGCCGCAAGACCTGGAGACCGGCGAGATCCGGTACGGCGACGCGGAGCCGTCCGAGCTGCTCGATGCCGGCGAGTGGCTCTGGGTCGCCGACTCGTACGCCCGGTTGGTGCCGCCGCAGCCCCATCGGTTGCCCGAGCCCGACCGCCGGCGCGCCCGCACCCTGCTGGCCAGCGCAGCGGCCGCAATCGACGAGGTGCTCAAGCTGATCCCGCCGGGCGACGACCGGGTGCCGCAGGGTGCCGTCCGCAGCCGGGTCGGCGCGCCGGTATACCTGCGCGAGCCCGGCCGGTTCCGGGCCCCACGGCTGATCGCGGTGCGCGACGCGTACCAGTCGGCGCTGCGACTGTTCGGCTGAGGGGCGGATAGGGTGCGATGATCAACACAGTGGGGCTGCGACGGCACGTGTTCCAGCCGGGTGAGGACGTGGCGAAGCGGTTTGCCGAGCCGCTTCGGCCGGCCAGCCGGCCTCCTGGGTGCGTGAGCCGGTAGCGCAGCGGCTCACCCTGCCGTCGTCCTAGCCGGACGTGTCCCCGCTGGCCAGCGCGTCGGGCATCAGCCCACGCCGGGTGTCGGGCCGGTCTCGGTCAGCCGGACCGCGCAGGACGGGTTCTGACCGGTGTGTTCCACCAGAAGCTTGCCGTCGATGTGGATCTGGCAGCGGATCTTCGACAGCAACGGGTTCGGGTGCGTACCCGGCACCTCGGTGTCGAAGCGGAAGGAGCCGTTGAGGCGGACCCACTCGACGTCCGGATGGCGCACGGTGACCTCGTGCGTCCAGGACGCGCCGAACTCCGTGACTCCCGTTTCGAACCCCGTGTCCTGGGTGTAGTAGGCGGAGATGTCGGCAAATGCTCGGTCGCCCACCATGTTGAGGTCGTAGCGGACCTGGTAGGACACCGGATCCGGGCCACCGCAGCCCGAGACCGCCAGCACGAAGGCGGTCACCACGGCGGCCGGGAAGGCGAGGCGTCGCATTCCTCGGAGCCTATGCCATCCCACCCGGGTCACGGGCTGGCCACCTATTCTGTCAGAGGTGTACGTCAATGCGGGGTGGACCGGTTGGGGTGTGATCATCGTACCGATTTGGGTGCTGTCCGTGTGTGGCGGGCCGTACCTGGCGGTGCGGCTGCTGTACGACCTGGCCGTGCAGGGTGACGGCGGCATCGACCATAGTGGTGTTCCGCTCGGCGGCCTGGCGGTCGGCCTGCTCGCCGGCGGCGCGGTCAGCTACCTGCTCGGGCTGGCGCTGAACCGGCGCCGGGGGCCCGGCGGCGGCTGGATCCGGACCGCGCGGCACGCGTTCGCCGACATCCCGGTGGAGAACGTGGGCCGGCACACGTTCGTCGTCGGCGCGCTGCTGTGGCACCGCCGCGCGAAGGTTCGCGCCGCCGGCCGGGCGCGCGCTCAGTAGGCTCGAACCCGGGGAGGTGTCCGAGATGACCCAACCGGCGCTGCCGCCCATTCCGGGCGCGCGGCACGCGTTCCGGGTGGTTCACGCCGGATCGCCGATGCTGCGGATCCGGTACCGGCGCGGCGTGGCGTTCGGGCCGCACGGCTTCCCGGACTGGACGCCGTACGCCCGGGCCCTGGTCGAGCTGCCGCCGGCCCCGTCCGACTTCGGCATGGACGAGGCGCGCGTGCTGAACGTGCTGACCGCCAACGAGACGATGACCCGCACCGGTGATCAACTATGGGCGGCGGGCACCGGCACGCCGGTTGGCTGGACCTGGGCACACCTGGCCGGCACGCGGCGACTCGCGCTGGTGCCGATCGAGTTGCACGGCGCCGCCCGGCACCTCGGCGGGGTCAGCACCGGGGCCGCCGACCGCAGCCGGCGCGGGCTGCCCGTCGAGAACGGACCGCCGCCGCCGATCCACTTCGCCGCGCGCCTGTCACCCGAGGCGGTGGGCAAGGTGGAGGAGCACCTGGGGTACGCGCTGCCGCCCGCGTACCGTGATTTTCTGGTGCGCACGAACGGCGGCCGACCGGCGTGGCCGGCCGTCCACCCGCGCTTCGGGTTCGTGGTCGACCAACCGTTCTTCGGCGTCGCCCGGCAGGACTGGCTGCAGGACCTGGTCTACGCCAACGCGTGGTTCGGCGACCGGCTCACCGCCGAGTTTCTCGCGGTCGGGTACGTGCAGGGCGGCCTGATCGCGGTCCGGGTGCGCGGCGGCGACGAGGGCTCCGTCTGGTACTGGGACGACGACGATCCCCGCGACACGGACGCGTACGGCGCGGCTGACGTGGCGGACCGGCTGCTGCACCGGTGCGCCGATGGTTTCGCCGACTTCTGGCGTGCGCTGCGCGAGGTCCCCCCCGTCGCTGCGGGCGATCGCCGAGCGAGGCGCGGCCGGCGGTCGCGCGCGGCCGGTGTGGGACGAACGGATGGGTGCCGACCTGCCCACCGCCCGACGAGCGCCGGAGGTCCTGCCATGACACAGTCGTGGGAGCCCGCGAACGAGACCGAGCGGGCGATGGTCCGCGCCCTGCTGGACGGCGACCGCCAGGACTTCTTCCGCATCCTGGCGTTCAGCGACCTCTACCTGCCGCAGCGCACCACCGACCGGGGCGGGCCGCAGCGACTGATGACCATGCAACTGTTCGGGCAGACGTTCCTGCCGGTGTTCACCTCGGTCGAGGGCATGGCGGCGCAGGTGGGCGGTGCCGCCGACGGGTACGCGGTGACAAACTGCGCCGAGCTGCGGCGCAAGTGGCCCAACCCGCAGTGGCGGCTCGCCGTAAACGTCGGCTCGCCGATCGACATGTACCTGCCGATCGAGTCGGTGCAGGCGGCCGCGCTCGGAGAGATCGTGGTCCCGACCGTGTCAGAGGTGGTGGCCGAGGCCGAACAGGCGCCGGCGGAGGGCGACGTCGACCCCGACGGTTACATCCAGGCCCTGCTCGACACGGTGGTGCTGCTGCCGACCCTGGGCGAGGTGCCGGACGCGAACCAGATCCTGGCGGACGGCTTCCCCTGGCGGCCGGTCGGCACGGAAGAGGCGCCGTTCATCGAGGTCTTCACGTCCGAGGAGACGTTCGCCGAGGCGTACCCTGAGCCGGTGCCCGCCGTGACCGTGGCGTTTCCGTTCGTGCTGTCCCTGTGGCCGGAGGGGCACAATCTGGCGGTCGACCCGCGTACCGCGCAGGAGTTGACGGTGCCGAGCGAGCACGTACAGATGCTCCTGCTGCTCGGCGCACCTGAAGACGCGGAGGAGGACGAGCGGTGAAGGCCTCATGAGGCGGCTGGCCCGCGCTGCCGTGGTCGCGGCGGCCGGTGTGGTCGCGGCGGGCCAGGTCACGCCGACTCCGGCCGTGGCCGGCGTCGTCACGCCGGTTTCGGCGCTGGCCGCGCCCAGCTGCGCCGATCCCGGCGAGGCCATCGATCCGGTGCCCTGGCCGCAGCGGATGCTCGGGCCGGAGCGGATCTTCCCGTTGACCAGGGGCGGTGGGGTGACCGTCGCGGTGCTCGACTCCGGTGTCGACGCCGGCCACCCGCAGTTGGCCGGCCGCGTCGAATCCGGATTCGACGCGGTGGCCGGCGGCGGGTCCGCGGACAGCGACTGCCTCGGTACGGGCACGCAGGTCGCCGGCGTGATCGGTGCCCAGCAGGAGCGCTCGGGCGGGCTCACCGGCGTGGCACCCACCACCCGGATCCTGCCGGTCCGGGTGGTGGCCGACCGGCTCTCCGGCGAGGGCGCCGATCCGCAGGTGCTCGCGCAGGGCATCAATGCGGCCATTGACGGCGGCGCCGACGTGATAGCGGTGTCGACCATCACGTACCGCGACTCGCCGGCCCTGCGCGCGGCGGTGGACCGGGCGTTCTCCAGCGACGTGCTGGTCCTGGCCGCCGTCGGTGACCTCGGCGACGGCGAGAACCCCACTCCGTACCCAGCGGACTACGACGGCGTGATCGGCGTCGGCGCGATCCAGGACAGTGGCGAGGTCTGGACCAAGTCGCAGCGCGGCGACTACGTCGACCTGGTCGCGCCGGGCGTCGGGGTGGTCACGCTGCAACGGACGCGCGGCCGAGCGGTGGTCGACGGCACGGGGGTGGCCTGCGGCTTCGCGGCCGGCGCGGCGGCACTGCTGCGCGCCCGGCGCTCCGACCTGACCGCCGAGCAGGCCGCCCGACAGTTGCTGACCACTACCGTCCCGGGACCCGGCGGGTCCGCGTACGGCCACGGCATCGTCAACCCGTACTCGGCGGTGCACGACAGTCTGGCCGACGGCGGTGAAGCGCAGCCGTTGCCCGCGCTCGGCAAGCCGTCCAGCGGGGGGTCACCCGCCTGGGCGCGCAGCCGCGACCTCGCTCTGGTGGGCACCGGTCTGGCGGTCGCCGTGGTGCTGACCGTACTGACGCTGTCGATCGCGCTGCCGCGGGGCCGGCGGCGGTTCTGGCGCTCGGCGGTGGCTCCCGCGCCGGCGCGGCGGGACGAGTCCGAAGAACCCGGCCCGCCGGTCATGCTCTTCGACTGAGCGCCCCCGGCGTCAGTCCGCGGGGGCGGCCGAGGCGGGGCGGGTGGCCGCGACTGGGTCGAGCGTCGGTCCGGTGGGTATCCGCGAGACCAGCGTGGTCGGCACGTCGGTGGCCTGGGTCGCCGGGTAGCCGAGCTGCCCGAGGACGGTCGCGTTGGGCACCGGGAACTTGATGCCGAGGTCGGTGACGACGTAGTACGGGCCGGCATCGGCGGTCGGCGCGCCAAGCACCCGTACGACGGCGACCTGGCCCGGCGGCACCAGCACATAGTCGGCGAGGATCACGCCGTCGCGGGTGACCGAGCCGGTCGGTACGGCCTCGTCGAGGCCGGCCTCCGTACCGGCAACAGAGGTGATCGTTGGTACGGCGCGCGCGTCGCTGGTGACCGCGCACAGCGCGTCGCCGGTGGCCGGTCGGATCAGCACGGGCGGCGTCGCAGGCGGCGCGCTGTCTCCGGTCGCTGGCCGCACCTGGCTGCTGACCGGTGCCGACGTGGCCTGGGACACAGGTATCTCGACCGGCTCCACGGTGAACTCGGCGCGCAGGATGTTCTGCTGCAGCTCGGTGATCGGAGCGAGCCCGTCGTCGAGGACGAGGTAATACTGCGGGCCCGAGCCGGTCTGCGTGACCAGCACGTCGCCGATCGTCCAGCCGTCCACTTCGCTGGACGGCTGGTTGCGCCCGCTGAACGCGACCCGTTCGATGGCGTTGCCGGCGGGTAGCGCGTTGAGCCACGCCGCGCCGACCGGTGCGGCGTCGACCGCTCCGAAGAGGGCGGGTACGACGTTGCGGGCGTCGCGGACCAGGAACCGGCGGCCGTGCCAGACGAGGTACGTCGCGTCCTGCCGGGAGTCGCGGACCAGCACGCCCTCCTCCGCCAGCGACCGCCCGCCGACCGGTGCCCGAGACACGACCAGGGAGACGGTCTCGACGATTCGGCCGGTGTCGTCCCCGCTGGGCGCCGAGCAGATCGTCCAAGGTAGACCAGCTTGCTTACTGGCCGGTGCCAGAGAGTTGGGTGCGCCCGGAATGCCGATCGTGACGCCGCGGGGCGCGCTGGCCAGCGAGTTGCCCGGCACCCGGAACACGGGCGCGTCGGGGCGCCCGGAAGCCAGCACCGCCGACGCGTAGTTGAGCGTCGGGTGCAGTTTGCCCTGCAGGTAGATGAAGCTGGCGCCGGTCTCCTTTTCGATCACGACCGCGCCGTCGGCCTGCCACCTGTCGCTGCCGGCCTTGGTGATGATGCCGTAGATGCCGAACCCGGCGGCTACCAGGATGGCGATCATCAGGCCGCCGAAGATCGCGCCGATACCGCGGCGCAGCGGGGATTGCTGCGGGTCGGTCTCGCGCATCACGAAGGCAGAGATGACCCGTTGGGTGAGGAACTGGTACGAGTGGAGTTGGTCGCGTCGTGTGGCCATGTCCGGGTCACCCGCCGATCGACGAGAACAGTCCTTGAATCGCGCCGAAAAGGCCGGCGACCGCGCAGGCCAGCGGGATCAGCGCCAGGATGGCGAGCACGTCGACGATGTCGGCGGCGCGACCCAGGTAAGGCGACGGGCTGCGCCGGCTGTAGACCAGGCTGGCGGCGAGCACCGCTGCGGCGGCGACCACGATCAGGAGCAGGATCAGTAGCCGACCGCCGTGGTCGGCGTCCAGTGTGTTGCCGAAGGCCAGCAGCGCCATCCCGACCACACCGCTGACCAGCAGCGGCACCCGTTGCTGCGGAAGGGCGAACAGGCGGGCGCGCAACAGCAGCGCCGCCGCGGCCGCGAAGCCGAGGAGCTGGGCCGGTATGCTTCCGTCCACAGCAATCAAGATCATGGTGGCGCAGACCCCGGTGACGGCGGCGGCGAGCAGCATTCCGGAGAGTAGTTCGGTCGCCCGCGCGACGGCGGCGAACACGTCGGACCGCCTGGGCACCGGGCGGTCTTCGAGGATCTCCTCCGGGCGGTCCGGGAGCTCGGGCACCGGTAGCCGGCCGAGCCAACTGGCGAACAGTGGGTAGCCGGGGAGCAGACCGATGACCGTGGTGAGCGTGACAGCGGCGGAGCCGGACGGCGACATCCCGGCCAGGCACAGCACCGCGGCGAGCAGGCCGGCGACGCTGATCGCCAGCCCGGCCATGAAGAGCCGCTGCACGGCGGCAACGCCCGTGTAGCCGATGACACTGAACACCAGCAGCGCCGCCGAGCCGAGCAAAAGGCTCGGCGCACCCAGCCGGAGCAGACCGATGTCGCTGGGCGCAGCGAGCAGCGCGCCGCCCGCGAACGCGTACGGCAGGCCGGACGCGGCCACCGCAGCGCCGGCGGTCGCGTCGGAGAAGGCCCGGGACAGCAGCAGTCCGACTATCGCGAGGACCGCTGCCATCCCCAGCGCCACGCCCGCCGGCAGCGGCCACGGCGGTCCGGACAGCACGAGGGTCAGCAGACCGAAGCTCAGCACCGCGGCGGCGACCGCGAGGCCGCACCGGCGGGTCGCGGAGCCTCCCCAGGAACGCCCGGCCCGCCGCGCGCCACTCGCGATCACCTCGACCACGTCGTCGTACGCGAGCTCGGGCCAGTCTTCCCGGCGCGGGGCCAGGTGCAGCAGTTCGCCGTCGCGTACGCCCTGCACGGAGAGGTTGCGGGTGGCTTCGAGCACGCCGCCGGTGGCGCGGCGCAGCACCCAGCCGCCGTGCCGCTCGCCGACCTCGCCGAGGTCATCGCCGGCATGTCGCAGCAGATGCGGCAGCAACTCCCCGACGAGCATGTTGTCGGGCAACGCGACGTCCATGCGCCGCTTCGGCGCCGCCACCGTCACTCTGGCGAGGCTGAGGCCTCCCGGGGCAGTCACGCTGGTCACCTCCACCGGAGCCCGCCGCCGCTCGTCGAGCGCCAAACTAGCATGTCCCTGCCACGCGACTGATCCATTCTTCACGGTGGATCCGGTCTATAGAATTGCCCTGCACACAAAGGGAACGAGCCGGCGCGGCGGAGGTCGATCGGGTGACATCGGTGATCGTGAAGCGGCCGCCGCGTCGGCCCGCGCCGCCGCTGCCCACCGGCGAGGTCGTGCTGGATCCACCGCCCGAGATTCCCCCACCCGCCGGCAAGGCGTGGACCCGAATGCTCATGATTCTGCCGATGGCGGCCGGCGGTGCGGCCATGGGCCTGATGATGGCCGGCCAGCGCGGCGGTGGCGGACCGCTGACCTATGTTGCCGGTGGAATGTTCGGCATCTCCATCCTCGGAATGATGGGGATGATGATGCTCAATCAGACGGGCCCGGGCAAGAAGGAGATGATCGAGGCCCGCAGGCAGTACATGCGCCGCCTGGCACAGCAGCGTGCGCAGATCCGCGCCACCATCAGACAGCAGCGGGAGGCTATCCACTACCGGCACCCGGAGCCCGACGCGCTGTGGTCGACGGTCACCGGCGGACGGCTCTGGGAGCGCCGTCGCGCCGACGCGGACTTCAGCGTCGTACGCATCGGCATCGGGGCACTGGAGGTCGCCACGCCGCTGATACCGCCGCAGACCCGCCCGGTCGACGAGCTGGAGCCGCTGTGCGCGATGGCGTTGCGCAAGTTCGTGGCGACGTACTCGGTGGTCCCCGACCTGCCGGTGGCCATCGCACTGCGCGACTTCTCCCACGTCTATCTGCGCGGCTCCGAGCGGGCGGTGCGCGACCTGACGCGCGCGCTGCTCGCTCAGATGTCCGCCTTTCACTCCCCGGACGACCTGCTGATCGGTCTGTGCGTGCCGGACATGCAGCGGCCCAACTGGGAATGGGCCAAGTGGCTGCCGCACGCACAGCACCCGGCGAAGCTCGACGCAGTCGGGCCGGTACGGCTCTTCGCGCCCGCCGTCAACGCGCTGGAGGCGATGCTCGACGACGTGCTGGCGAACCGTCCCCGGTTCGAACCAGCCATGGCGAACTCGATTCCCGGGCCGCACGTGGTGGTGGTCATCGACGGCGGCTCCACCACCGGCTCCGACCATCTGATGACCGACGGCGGCGTCGCCGGCGTGACCATCCTCGACCTGTCCAACCCGCCGCCGCGGCTGCTCGACGACACCTCCGTCGTGCTCGACGTCGCCGACGACGGCACCATCTCGGGCACCACGATGGACGGGCTGATCCAGGTGGGCACCGCAGACCGCCTCGACGTCGCGCAGGCCGAGGTGCTGGCCCGGGAGCTGTCGCCGCTGCGGCTGTCTGCCGCATCGTACGCAGACCAGCCCGCCGGAGTGACGTTCGACCTCGGACTTGCCGAGCTGCTCGGCCTCGGCTCGCCGTACGACTTCGACCTCGGTCACGCCTGGGCCAGCCGACCCAACCGCGACCGGCTGCGGGTGCCGCTCGGCGTGGGCCCGGACGGGCGGCCGATCGAGATCGACCTCAAGGAGTCCGCGCAGGACGGCATGGGCCCGCACGGCCTGCTGGTCGGCGCCACCGGGTCGGGCAAGAGCGAGTTGCTCCGTACGCTGGTGCTGGCCCTCGCGATCACCCACAGCTCCGAGATCCTCAATTTCGTGCTCGTCGACTTCAAGGGCGGCGCGACGTTCACCACGCTCGACCGGCTGCCGCATACCAGCGCCGTCATCACCAACCTCGCCGACGAGCTGTCCCTCGTGGACCGGATGCTGGGTGCCATCCAGGGCGAGCTGATGCGCCGGCAGGAGCTGCTGCGCCGAGCCGGCAACTACGCCTCGCAGCGCGACTACGAGCGTGCCCGAGCGGCCGGGGTGCCGCTCGTCCCGCTGCCGAGTCTGCTGCTGATCGTCGACGAGTTCTCCGAGCTGCTGACCGCGCGCCCCGACTTCATCGACATGTTCGTGCAGATCGGTCGGGTGGGCCGGTCGCTCGGCGTACACCTGCTGCTCGCCTCGCAGCGCCTTGAGGAGGGCCGGCTGCGCGGGCTGGAGACGCACCTGTCGTACCGCATCGGCCTGCGTACCTTCTCCTCCATGGACAGCCGGGCGGTGCTCGGCGTGCCCGACGCGTACGAGCTGCCGCGGGCGCCCGGTCACGGCTACCTGCGCACCGGCACCGAGGGGATGATCCGCTTCAAGGCAGCGTACGTCTCCGGGGTGGTGCGCCAGGACGGCTCCGGCGCAAGCGTGGGCGGCCGGGCCACGGACCCGGTGCGGGAGTACCCCACGTACTACGTGGCGTCGCCGCGTGACGACAAGCCCGTCGCGGAGGAGGCCGAGCCGGAGGAGGACGTGGCGGTCGGCGAGAGCCTGCTGGACGTGCTGGTCAACCGGATGGAGGGGCAGGGTCCGCCGGCGCACCAGGTGTGGCTGCCGCCGCTGGCCGAACCGCCGACCCTGGGCCAGCTGATGGCGCCGATCGTGCAGTCGCCGGAGCGCGGACTGAGCGCACCGGACCTTGACCCGCAGCGCGCGCTGCACGGCCTGGTCGGCATCATCGACAAGCCGTTCGAGCAGTTGCGCGAGCCGATGTGGTTGGACCTGTCCGGCAGCGGTGGCAACCTGGTGGTGGTCGGCGGGCCGCAGAGCGGCAAGAGCAACTTTCTGCGTACGCTGCTCGGCAGTCTGGCACTGCAGCACACCCCACGCGAGGTGCAGTTCTACTGCCTCGACTTCGGTGGCGGCGGCCTGACCGCCATGGCCGACCTGCCGCACACGGGTGGCGTCGCCGCCCGGCGCGATGTGGACAAGGTACGCCGCACGATCGCCGAGATGCACGGGCTCATGCAGGCCCGCGAGGGCCTGTTCGCCGCGCACGGTGTGGAGGGCATCGCCGCCTACCGTCGAGCCAAGCGGCAGGGGCGGTTCACCGAAGACCCGTTCGGCGACGTGTTCCTGGTCATCGACGGCTGGTCGGCGCTGCGCAGCGAGTTCGAAGACCTCGAACCGCTGGTGAACGAGCTGGCCAACAGAGGCCTCGGCTACGGCATCCATCTGCTGGCCGCGACCAACCGGTGGATGGACGTGCGGGCGGTGGTCCGCGACATGTTCGGTACCAAGATCGAGCTGCGCCTGGGCGAGCCGAGCGACTCGGTGATCAACCGGCGGGCCGCGGTCAACGTGCCCGAGCAGACACCCGGCCGCGGTCTCACCCCGGACGGTTTCCACTTTCTGGCCGGGCTGCCCCGCATCGACGCCGAGCAGCGCGTCGACGACCTTTCCGACGCGGTGGCAGAGTTCGTCAAGCTCGCCCAGACGTACTGGACCAACCCGCCGGCGCCCGCGGTGCGGCTGCTGCCCGCCGAGCTGCCGTACGCCGCGCTGCCCGCGCCGCAGGGCGGGAAGCTGCCGATCGGCATCGCCGAGTCCGACCTGCAGCCGGTTCTGCTCGACTTCGACGCCGAGCCGCACGCGCTGCTGTTCGGCGACATCGAAAGCGGCAAGAGCTCGTTCCTACGCAGCCTGGCCAAGATGGTCACCACCAGCTACGAACCCAGCCAGGCCCGGCTCATCTTCGTCGACTACCGGCGGACCCTGCTCGGCTGCGTCGACACGCCGCACCTGATCGGGTACGGCACGTCGCAGCAGAGCACCACCGATCTGGTGAACCAGGTGACCACCGTGATGCGGGAGCGGCTGCCCGGCCCGGAGGTCAAGCCCGAGCAGCTCCGCGACCGGAGCTGGTGGTCCGGGCCGGAGCTCTTCCTGCTGATCGACGACTACGATCTGCTCTCCGGCGGGATGACGAATCCGCTCACCCCGCTGCTGGAGTTCCTGCCCCAGGCCCGCGACATCGGGCTGCACCTGGTGCTGACCCGGCGGATCGGCGGCGCCAGCCGGGCCATGTTCGACCCGGTGATCAGCCGGATCCGGGAGCTGGCCTCGCCGGGCATCATGATGTCCGGCCCCCGTGAAGAGGGCGCACTGTTCGGCACCGTCAAGCCGCAGTTCCTGCCGCCCGGCCGGGCCTGGCTCTTCACCCGCCGCCAGGGCGCCCGCCTCGTCCAGCTCGCCTGGACCCCGCCGGCCCACTGACCCGCCTCAGGCCGCCCGCAGGGCAGGTCCGTCGGCCAGCCGACATCGACGGTATCTCGCGGGGACGGAGCGGGAGTTCGTGGCGGGGCGGTCAGCGGCGCGGGGCACCCAGGTGCTGATGCTCGATGTCGGTCTGTGCCAGCGAGATGTAGCGCAGCGTGCCGTCACCGACCAGCGCGACCATGTCCTCGGCCATCACCTGCAGAAACTGGGTGCTGTTCGACGGCAGCTTCAGCGCCCCGCCGGCCTGCGCCGCCTCCGCGCCGGCCAGCCGCTGCAGGATCACCAGGTTGCAGTCCTGAATCGCCGGTACACCCGGCTGGTCGAGGCGGCGCAGGACGGTGAGCTGCGTCTGCCACGGCCCGAGCGGCTGGGGCGTCGCGGCGCCGACCACGCCAAGGTCGTAAACCACCAGCACCGGTTGCTGCGGGGTCGCGGCCAGTGCCAGCGGCTGCTCGGCGCCGAGGACCGTCAGGCGGTCGCTGCGGCCCGTGGCCCGCTCGCCGAAGCCGTGCCAGGCCTGCGGATCGGCGGCCACCAGGGCCACCCGCGCGCCGAGGGCGAGTGCCCGGAAAGCGACCAACTGCCCGGCCCAGGCCCCACCGACGAGCGTGACGCGAGTGGACTCCGGCCGGAACATCCGTACGGCCACAGGTTTCTGCTGCCGGTCGGAGCCCAGGATCAGCCCGGTGCCCGGCGCGGAGATGCGCATCTGGGCGAGCGCCGGGCGGGACAACGTGTGCCAGCCGATACGCAGCCGCGCCAGCCGCCCCGAGACGCCGCCGTGGCCGTTGCCGTTGGGACCGGGCGGCGGGCCGCCGTCGTACACCGTCCCCGGTGGGCCTTGGCCTGCGGCGTCCGGCGCGGCGAGCGGCTGCGCCCTGGCGGGGGTGGCGGCCGCAGCTGCGGCCGCCACCCCGGCCTGCGTGGCGGGGCGGGCGACAGTAGCGGACTCGGCCGTCGGTGCCTGGGCCTGCGCCGGCTTGGCCTGCTGGGCCGCCGATGGTGCGTGGACCTGCCGTACGGGCGGCTGCCCGGTGCGCGGTACGGGTGACGCCGGCTGCTGGGCCGCCGAGGCTTGGTCGGCGGCAGGATAGCCCGAGGCTGGCCGGCCCGGGACCGCCGGCGGGTGCTGTGGCGCTTGGGACTGCTGCCTGTTCTCCTCGTCCCGCGGCCTGGGCCTGTCCTCCTCGTCCTGCGGCCTGGTCACCGTGCGCCACCGCCCGTCGGGGCCGACGCGTAGACGGCGGGGCCCTGCTCGCCGTGCAGCGGAAAGAGGTCGGCCCCGGCCCGTTCGACGCCATGCGCGACGGACTGGCAGAGCTGGCCGAGGTCGGCGGCGGGCGCCGACACGCGAACCAGGCCGCGCAGGTCGATCATCTTCTGGCTGCTGTCCGGCGCCATGATCAACGCTACGTTCGTCATCGCGGCCGGCACGGTCGACACCCAGTCCAGCAGGCCGGAGACCTGCCCGACCGGAGGCCAGTCGCGGATCCAGAACGAGCGGTGGGCCAGCCGCGACGAGTGCCAGTCGGACCACTCCTCGCGGGGCGGCGCCGCCTCCCGCTGCGTGTCGGGCGCCGCCGGCTCCAGGTCGCAGGAGCGCACCAGCGCGGTGAGCAGGCCGTCGGCGTCGAGCAGGCGGCACGAGACACCGACCCGGCGCAGCGACTTGGTGACCCGCCGGACAAGCGCCGCCACCACTGCGGGTGCCGCGTCGAGGTCGGCGTCGCCGGTTGCTGCGGCTTCGGCCAGCGCCCGCGCGTCCAGCCGTACCGCGATCCAGGTCGCCCGGTCCGCGGGCAGCGGCACACCGCCGAACCGGGCCAGCAACTGGTGGTACGACTGTCCGGCTGGGGCGGACGGGTGCATGTCGACGCTGGGCGCGGGCACCGTCTGGGTGACAACCTGGAGCACTGTGCCCGGCTGGTCGGCCTCGGACAGCGCGTCGGCCAACTTTTCGAGCGGAAGGCCGCCGGCCACACCGCGCATCGGCGTGCTCGGCGTCACCGCGGCCACCGCGTACCAGCCGGCGTCGTCACGGGCGACGCCGACCTGGGCGCCATCGGCCACCGCGACGTTCTCCACCACGAGCCCGGGGGCGAGCCGGTGCAGCGCGGCCACCCGGGGATCGTCGGCTCGCGGGGTGCCGGACGTGCCCTGCCGGCGCCGCCGGTACTGCCGCGTCATCGCGCGTCGTTCCAGCCACCACCGGCCCTGGCGCCGGCCCAGCGTCGCCGCGAGCAGCAGCAGGCCTGCGGCGCTGGCGCCCGTCGTCAGCGCCACGCCTCGGCCGAGGACGGCGAGGACGGCGACGATGACCGCCTCGACCAGCAGCAGTTGCATCACGTGTACGGGGCCGAGGTAGCCGGGACGCCGGCGAGGCAGCAGGATCGCGGGGCCGGAGGCGTCGGGCGTCTCGGCGCTGACCCGCGCGGCGCCGCCAGGCGCTCCGTCGACATCGGAACTCGTCATCGGGTGGCGGCCAACAGATCATCGAGCACCAGGGTGCGCAGGTCGTCGCGCGACGGCATCCGGCCCAGCGCCCGCAGGCGACCGGACTGGGCCTTGCGCATGCCCTCCAGCAGTTTGCGCGCCTCGCGCGCGTTGCCGAAGTTGCGATCACGCTCGATCTGGCCGAACCACTCCAGGAGCGCGTCGTCGAGCCCGGGTTCGAGCAGGTAGTCGTCGTTACGGGCGATCCGGTTGACGATCAGCACCAGCTCGTCGGGCGCATAGTTCTCGAACTCCAGCGTCTTGGCGAACCGGGATGCCAGACCGGCGTTGGCGTCGAGGAAGTCGACCATCTCGTCGGTGTAGCCGGCGACGATGACGGCCACCTCGTCGCGGTGGTCCTCCATCAGCTTCACCAGGGTGTCGATGGCTTCCTGGCCGAAGTCGGCGCTGGCGCCACCGGCGCGGGACAGGGTGTACGCCTCGTCGATGAAGAGCACACCGCCGAACGCCTCCTCGAAGACCTTCGTGGTCTTTTCCGCGGTGTGTCCGATGTACTGGCCGACCAGGTCACGCCGGGCCACCTCGCGGAACTGGCCGTTGGGTAGTACGCCCAGAGCCTTGAGAAGCTGGCCGTAGAGGCGCGCGACGGTGGTCTTACCGGTGCCCGGTGCACCGGTGAACACCAGGTGGTTACTCGTCCCGCCGACCGCCAGGCCGGCGCTGCGGCGCCACTCGTTGACCTGGATCTCGTCGATGAGCGCGCGGACCTCGCTCTTGACGCCGGCCAGGCCGATCATCGAGTCGAGTTCGGCGAGCAGCTTGTCGACCCGCTCGGTGTCCTGCTGGGTCGCGCCCTCGATCGCGCTGACGCCGACCCGGGGCTGGTGCCCGCCCTCGTCGGCCTTGCGTACGGTCGCGGTGGCACCCTCGTCGAGCTGGATGCCCGGCGCGGCCGTGCCCTCCACCCGGGTACCCTCGACCAGGCCACCGCAACCGCGACCGATCATGATGCCCACGCCGCGAGTGTCGTGCACCCAGCTACCGGTGATGGTCGGCGAGCTCTGGTGCGCCACCGAGATGCCGGCGTCGCCCGTCGATGAGATGTCACACCGTTCGATCGTGGGCCGGCCGGCCTGGTAAATGTAGATGCCCCGGTATCCGCACGCGCTGACTGTCGAATTCCGGATCGCCGGGTCCGCGCCGAGCCGGACGATGATCCCGTCCTCGGCAATGTCGCGGACCTCGCACTTGTCGATCACACCGCCCGCGTCTTCGATGACGAAGCCGGATTGACCTGCGGTGATCTTCACATCGGTGGCTGTGAGCACCGCGCCGTCGGTGACGCTGACACCGGCGGCGTACTGCGCGGCGACCTCGCACCTCTCGATGGTGATGCGGCCGCCGCGTGCCTGCACGCCGGGATAGTGCCCCGACCTGACGACCAGTCCCTGCAGGGTCACGTCGGCGCCGTCGCTGCCGACCGCCGGTCCGGCGCCGTCGCCCGCGTCGATCGTCACGGAGCCGGCCTCACCGGCCGCGACCAGGCTCAGCCGCTGGCCACTGATGCGGACCGTCTCGGCGTAGACGCCCGCCTCGATGGAGATGGTCGCACCGTCGGGCGCGACCTCCAGAGCATCGCGGATGCTCGGGTAGGCTCCCGAACGCTGCGTCGAGACGACAAGTACGCGCGCCATCGATTCCTCCCCGTACTCCTTGCTGGAGAATCGTAGCGAGTGACTGCCCGCGTCCATCACCCCGGAGACGCCAGCCGTGCCCGACAAAATGCGATTGCTCCAAATTAGTGAGTCGGGTTCGGCGGGGCCGGCATGATCCAGTTGGATTGGTCGACCCCGGTCCAGGAAGGAGTCGGTTCCGAGGCCACTTGACAGGTTGATCGAGAGCCTGTTTCGTACTCCTGTCCTGGGCGTGTGGCGGGCGATGGTGCGGTGGGGGCACGGTGAGCGGTCTGCTCGGCATCTCGATCGTCAACTACCGCAGTGCGGGCGACACCGCCGGCCTCATCCGTTCCATCGTGGCCGGCCGGGCCGCCGGTCCGCAGGCCACCGGTCCGCGCGTCGCGATCGCGATCGTCGACAACAGCGACCAGGCCGCCGAACTGTCAGAGATCGCCGGGTACGCCGAGCGTGCCGGCGTGACGGTCCGGGTGATCGCCGGGCACGGCAACGTCGGGTACGCCGCCGGCAACAACCTCGCCGCCACCTGGCTGCTGGCCGAGGGCGCCGACGTCATCTGGGTGCTCAACCCGGACACCCGGATCCGGATCGCGGGCGGCGGACTCGCCTCGGCCCTCGACGTGCTGCACGCCGGCGACCGCGCGATCGGCGCGACGGCCAGCGTCGCACCGGGCGGCGGGCCGGACCTCGGCATGGTCGACCTGTGGACCGGCCAGAGCGGACGACCGCCCGCCAGCGGGGTGGCAGGGTCGAGCAAACTGGTCTACGCGGCCGGCCACTCGCTGCTCGTCACCCGCCGCGCGTGGCAGGATCTGGGCGGGTTCTCCGAGGACTTCTTCCTGTTCTACGAGGAGGCTGACATAGCGCTACGCGCGGCCCGGATGGGCATCCCGACCACAGCGGTCCCGGACCTGGCCGTCGAGCACACCGGCGGCGTGGCGACCGGGGCGACGGCGGACATGGCGGCCAAGTCGACCACGACGTACTTTCACGCCAGCCGCAGCTGCATGGTCTTCTTCCGCAAGCACTACCGGCACCGGGTGCCGTTCGCCGCCGCGGCCCGGCTCGGCTACGCCGCGAAGGCGCTGCTCGCCCGCCGCCCCGACGCGGCGACCGCCGTCATCCGGGGCACCGTCGCCGGGTTGCGGGCTTGACGAGCCGAGGGCTGAGCCCGGGCCGGTCCAGTCCGGGTCGGGCTGCGCTGGCCGCGTACGCGATCCGGCGCGCGGTCGGCAGCGCGACGGTGATGTACGTGGCCGCGCTGGCCATGTCCGGGTTCGCCATCCTGCTCAGCGTCGCACTGCCGCCGGCAGAGCGCGGCCTGCTGGTCGCGACGACGACCAGCGCGACCGTCGGCGTCGCGGTCGGCGGCCTGTCACTGGAGACGTTCATGCTCGCGCAGGGCAGCGACTGGCTACGGGAGCGGTCCGGGCGGCGCAGCCTCGCCGTCTACGCCGCCACGGTGCCGCTGTCGGCCACGCTGGGCTGGGTCTTCGCCTGGTACGCGGAGGCGGCGTCACCGGCACTCGCGGCGACTGGTGCGGCGTGCGTCGCGGCCGGCACCATGCCCGCGGCGGCGGGCCTGACCCTCGGGCGGTTCGTCGCCGTCTACCGCCAGCGCGCGCTGTTCGCCGCCGTCGCGCCCGTGCTCTACCTCGTGCTCATCCTCGCCTCGGTCGACGACGCGACGGTCTGGCTGCTGGCCTGGCTGGGCTGCCAGGCGGTGATGGCCGTCGCGATGTGGGCGGCGCACGGGGCACCATTGGGCGCGATGGCGCGGCGCGCCTCGGCGGAGCCCGAACGCCTCGCCCGGCTGGGCCTGACCCACACCGGCGCGGTGGCACAGATCTTCACGTACCGCTTCGACCAACTCGCGCTGGCCCGCTACCAGGGCGCGGACGCATTGGCGATCTACTCCCTGGCGGTAGCGGCGATCGAGTTCTCCCAGGCCGGCGCGGTCGTCGCAGCCCAGCGGACGCTGCGCGACCACGAGGAAGGCTCGGCCGACCGGCTGCGCGGGGTGCTGCGCCGAGCCGTCTACCTGGCTGTCGGCATGGGAGTGCTGGTGCTCGTCGGGCTGGCCGGCATCGGGGTGCTGACCAGCGGGTACGCGGCGGCGGTGCTGCTCGGCGCGCTGCTGGTGCCGCGCAGCGTCGCGGTGTCGGTCGGTAAGGTCCTCAGCGCGCGCCTGGTCAACCTCGGCGGCGAGCGCACCACCGCCGTGATCGCGCTCGGTACCGCGCTGGCCGCGGTGGTCGGCTATCCTCTCGTCGCCGCGCCGTACGGGGCGTGGGGCGTCGCCGCGCTGTCGGTGGCTCTGTTCGCCGCGCACAGCACGGTGCTGGGCCTCGCCGTCCGGTCCGGGGCCGGTCATCGGGTGGCGGGGGACAGGGTCAGTGGGCGTGGATAGCGACGGAACCCGCGTCGTCGCGGTGGTGCTCAACTGGAACTGCGCGGACGACACGATCCGCTGCGTCCGGGCGGTCGCCGCCGGCAGCGTCGTGCCGGAGATGGTCGTCGTCGACAACGGCTCCACCGACGACTCCATCGACAAACTGCGCGCGCTCGGTGACGCGGTGACGCTGGTGCGGCTCGACGCCAACCTGGGCTACGCCGGCGGGATGAACGCCGGCATCAGGGTCGCGCACGACCGGGACGCGGCCTTCGTCTGGCTGCTGAACGCGGACTGCGTACCCCGGCCGGACACGTTGTCGGCGCTGTTGGCGCATGCGGACCGGTTCGCGGTGTCCACATCAGCTCAGACGACGTCCGCGCGACCCGACGACCCCGACCCGGAGCCGTACGTCGTCGCCGCGATGCTGCCGGGCGGCCGGGTACGGCCGTTGCGCTGCGCCGGGTGCGAGGTCGGTGCGCACGATGTGGACGTGGTGACCGGCGCGGCCATCCTCCTCGGCGTCGGTTGGGCCGTCCAGGTCGGCCTGTTCGACGAGCGGTTCTTCCACTACAAGGAGGAGTTCGACCTGGTACGGCGGATCGCCGCAGCGGGTGGTCGGATCGGCCTGGTATGCGCCTCGCAGGTGTGGCACCGGCGGGGCGGCAGCCTGGCCGGTTCGAGTCCTCGCGCGCAGTACTACCATCACCGCAACGAGATCCTCTACGTACGCAAGCACTACCCCCGTCCGCTGCGGCGGATCCTGATCGGGGAGCCGGTCCACTACAAGAACCTGGCCAGGTCGGTGCTCCGCCTCGTCGCCGGAGGCCGCAACGACCGGCACCGGGCGCTCGCCGTCCTCGCCGGTTACTGGGACGGGCTACGTGGAGTGCACGGCCCGACGGAGAGGTTCTAGCGTGCACGTCCTGTTCGTCAGCCACTCCGCCGATCTCATGGGCGCGGAGCGTTCGTTGCTCGCCCTGGTCGGCGAGGCGGTGCGGGCGCGCGGTCACCAGGTCACCGTCACGGTGCCCGGGGACGGGCCGCTGCGCGCGCAGCTCGCTGCGGCCGGCGCCGACGTGGTCGTGCTGGCGACCCGGCTGTGGATGGGCCGGCGGTACGGCCCTGCGGTCGGCGCGGTCCGGCTGCTCCAAGCGCTCGCCTCGGTTCCCCGATACCGGCGGTTGCTGCACCGAACGCGGCCGGACGTCGTGGTAACCAACTCGGCGGTGGTACCAGCCGGGGCGATCGCCGCGCGGATGTCCCGGGTGCCGCACGTCTGGGTGGTGCGGGAGAGCCTGCTCAGCAACCCGAGCCTGCGGTCCGTGCTGCCCCGGGCCGCGATCGCCCGGCTCATCGCGCGCCTCTCGGACGGCGTCGTGGCGGTTTCCGCGTACGCCGCCGGTCAGGTGACCAGCGCCGTGCCGATGGCGCGGGCGAAGCTGCGGGTGATCCCGCCGCCGGTCGAATCCGGGCCGGACACGGACTGTCCGTCCGGGCCGGACGGTGTTTCCGGGCCGGGTGCGGACCGTCCGGTCGCACTGGAGCGGCTGGTGCTGCTGGGCCGGCACAGCGCCGAGAAGGGTCAGCAGGACGCGGTGGAGGCGCTGGCGATCTGCGCGCGCCAGGGCCGCACGTTCACCCTCACCCTGGCCGGGGTCGGCGACGGTGAAGCGCGGCGGGGCCTCGTCGACCTGGCCCGCCGGTACGGCGTCGAGACGCAGCTCGAAACCGTCGCGTGGACGGACGACCCGGCCGCGTTGTACGCGCGGGCCGACGCGACGCTGATGCTGTCCCGCAACGAGGCCTACGGCCGGGTGACGTTCGAGTCGCTCCGCTCCGGCACACCAGTGATCGGCTACCGGGCGGGCGCCACGACAGAGATCCTCGCCGGTGGTGGCGGACTGCTGGTGGACCCCGACGCCGGTGCGCTCGCCTCGGCGCTGCTGGATCTGGCCGCCGACCGGGAGGCGTTCGGGCGGCTCGCGGCCGAGGCGTCACGGCGCGGGCGGGAGCTCGCCACCGAACCGTCCCCCGCCGCACGCTTCGTCGCGTACCTCGAAGAGCTGGGCGCGGTCAGCTGATGTCGCACCTGCCCACGTTGCGCGGCGCGTCCCGGCCGGCGGACCCGGCCGTGGCGGTCGTCGCCGGGGCGGCTGCCGTCGCGGTCGGGGTGGTGGCGGCCTGGCAGCCGTTCGCGCTCGCCGCCGTGGCCGTGGTCGGCCTGCTCGCCTGGGGGCTGTGGACCCCGGACCGGCTCAACTACACGCTGTTCGCGGTCCTGTTGCTCGTCCCGGTCACCGCCGATCCCGGATACCCGGTCGATCCGGTATGGACAGTGCTGCTGGCGGCGACGGCGATCGCCGCACTCGGCCGGATCCAGCGCTTCCAGCCGTACGCGCCGCTGCCGTCCGTCGGGATGCTGGGATTCGCGGTCCCGGCGGTCTGTGTGCTCACCGGCCTGGTGTGGTGGACCGGCCCGAAGGACATTGTGATCGCCGTCGCGCCGCTGGCCTGCTACGCGCTGGTCGGCTGGCATGTCGTGGCCGAGGCGCGGGCCGGTGCGCCGGTGATCCGCCTGGCGCGGGCGTTCGCCTGGGTCGCCGTACCCATCACGCTGCTGGCCGTCTACCAGCGGATGTCCGGCACCTGGCCGGTTCTCGACCAGTTGGCCATCAGCAACGCGTTCACGGCACAGGCGGGAGCCGGCAGGTCGGCCGGCACCATGGGACATCCGATCGTGTACGGCACGTACGGCATGCTGGCGATGTGCGTGGCCGTTGGCCTGCGCGGCCGGCTCTGGCAGGTGCCGTTCGCCGCGGGCGCGGTCGGCCTGCTGCTGTCCGGGTCGCGCAGCGCGTGGATCGGCACGGCCTGCGCGCTCGGCATCTGGTACCTGGCCCAGCCGCGCAAGCTCACCCGGCGCGGCGTCGGTCTGGTCGCGGCGTTCGCCGCCGCCGGCACCGTGCTGGTGGCCGTCGGTCCCAAGCCGGTGCGGGACCTGACTGACCTCGTCCGGGCCCGCCTGACCAACGTCGGCGGGTCGAGTTCGGCGACGGCGCGCTATCGCCGTACGGAAGAGGCGTGGTCCGGCATCATGGACGGTGCCGGCAGCGCGCTGTTCGGCCTGGGTCCGGAGGCGCACGTGCGGTTCTTCCAGCAGGTCGGCATCTCCGACGGGCAGGCACAGGCGTTCGACAACAGTTACCTCACCCTCTGGTACGACTTCGGCGTGCTCGCGCTGCTGGTGTTCGTGTCCATCCTGGCGGTCGTGCTGGTCAAGCTCAGATCGCTGACCGCACGGATGCTCATCGTCGGTTTCGCCGTGCAGATCTGGTTCTTCGATTTCTACCTGTGGCCGGCCGCCGCTGGGACGCTGCTGCTCGCCGTCGGCATCGGCGCCGCCGAGTCGCTGCGACCCGTCGACTGTAGGCTCCCCGACCCGGCGCTGACGGCCTTGCGACGATGAGCGGAGCGGACCTGCTGTTAACATTGCGCCGCTATTCCGGCGGGGTGTGAGGTTCAGCGTGAAGCTTTCCGGGCGGTTCGCCCCGGCTCGGCTGCTCAGGCGGCCTGCCTCCGACGGGCCGGGCGACGGCGCGCCATCCGTACACCAGCAGTGGCACCAGCAGTGGCAGCAGCTCACGCTGGAGCGCCATCTGCGAGCCGTGTGGTCGCAGCGGTGGCTGGTGCTGGCGCTGGTGCTGCTCGGCGGCGCGGGCGCGGGTCTCGCGTCCGCCCAGCAGGAACCCATGTACCGGGCGGACGCCCAACTGTTCTTCGCGCCGAACTTCACCACCCGCGACATCGGCCAACTCAACGAGGGCGGCAACTACATCCTGCAGCGGGTGCGCTCGTATGCCGAGGTGGGCAACAGCCCCGAGGTGGCCGAAGCCGTCGTACGGCGGCTCGGGCTGCCGTACCAGCCTTCGGAGTTGACGCAGCGGGTCACGGTGACCGGCGCGGCCGGCACGGCGGTGCTCACCGTCGAGGTCCGTGACCCGGACCCGGTACGCGCCCGCGACATCGCCAACGCGATCGCGGCGGAGTTTCCCGCATACGTCGCGCGCCTGGAGAAGCCGACCGGCATCGACGAGTCACCGGTCAAGGTCTCGGTGACCCGGCCGGCGACGACGCCCTCGGCCCCGGCCACGCCGCAGGTCGCGGCCGACACCGGGCTCGGCGTCGCCGGGGGCCTGGCGATCGGAGTCCTCGTCGCGGTGGTCCGCTACGCGCGTGACCGCACCGTACGCGACGAGAGCCACGCGGCCGAGGTCGCCGGCACCGTCCTGCTCGGTGCCGTCGCGGCCGGCGGGGGAAGACCGCCGCTGGTGACCGGCGACGACCCGGAGCCGCGCGTCGAGGCGTTCCGGCAGATCCGGGCCAACCTGCGGCTGCGCGCCGCCGGGCACCGGTTCGCCAGCCTCACGGTCACCGGCTCGGTGCCGGGGGAAGAAAAAACGGCTACCGCGGCGAACATCGCCATCGCGTTCGCCCGGGCCGGCGAGCCGGTCGTGCTGATCGACGCGGACGTCCGGGATCCCGGCGTACACCGGCTCTTCGACGTGCCGAACACGGTCGGCCTGACCAGCGTGCTGCTTGGCGAGGTCGCGGCCGAGCAGGCCACGCACCGGCACCCGGACCTGCCGCTGTACGTCCTGCCGGCCGGCCCGGCCGGGCCTGGGCCGAGCGAGCAACTGCTGGCCTCGGACGCGCTGGCCCCGGCGCTGGAGTCGATGCGGCTCAGCGGCCGGTTCGTCGTGGTCGACGCGCCATCGCTACTGTCCGATGCGGAGACGCTGCTGCTGGCGAGCGCGACCGACGCGACGCTGCTGGTGGCCAGGGTCGGCTTCACTCGCGCTGATCAGCTGGCCGCCGCCGCCGACGTGCTGCGTGCCCTACCTGTCAACCTGGTGGGCCTGGTGGCGACGCGGCGCGGGGCGGCGATGCGGCGCGGGCGCTAGGCGTTACCCGGTCGCCGGCACAGTCGCGTACGTTAATCCACATGAGCGATAGCGTCGCACTGCTCCTGCGACGTGTGGGGTTCGGTCCGACCTCGTCCGAGTTGGCCGCCGCGTCGAAGGCCGGGTACGCGGCCACCGTGGCGCGCCTGATGGACCCCGGAGAGCAGGACCGGGGTGCTGCGGCGGCGCCGATGCCGGAGCTTGGCCCCGACGCGTTCGACGATCTGCCCGACCCGGGCGCCGAGCGGCGCGCCGCCGCGGAGGCGCTCCGCCGCCAGCAGACCGACACGATCATCCGGTGGTGGCTCGACCGGCTGACCGTCGCCGACCACCAGGCCACCGAGAAGCTGCTGTTCTTCTGGCACGGGCACTGGGCGACCTCGATACGAAAGGTCGGAAGCCCACAGTTCATGCTCGCGCAACACCAGAAGATGCGGAGCTCGCCGACGTTCACCACAATGGCCCGCAAACTGGTCACCGACCCGGCGCTGGTCTACTGGCTCGACGGGCACACGAACACCAGACGGGCGCCGAACGAGAACCTTGCCCGAGAGCTGATGGAACTGTTCATGCTCGGCATCGGGCAGTACAGCGAACGTGACGTCAAGGCGGCCGGCCGGGCACTGACCGGCTGGAAGACCGACCTCAGCGTGCCGGCGACGGCGATCTTCGTGCCCAAGGACCACGATGCCGGTCCCAAGACCATCCTCGGCGCCACCGCGAAGTTCGACGCGCTTTCGCTGGTGGACCACCTCGCCGCCCGGCCGGCCTGCCCCCGGTTCATCGCGGACCGGCTGTGGTTCCGGTACGCCTCCGCCACCGAACCGATTCCGGAGTCCACCCGGGGGAAGATGGTCGCGGCGTTTCCGGTGGGCATCTCGATGCTGCGCGCCCTGGTCGAAGACGAGCAGTTCCGCTCGGGGCGCTACCGGATGGTGAAGCAGCCCATGGAGTGGCTGGTCGGGGCAATGCGGCAGCTCGGCATCCGCCCGGCGCGACTCTCCGGCGAGGCCTTCCACACTGTCGTCAGTGGGCTCAAAGGTCTCGGACAGGTGCCGTTCGCGCCGCCGAGTGTGGCCGGCTGGCCGAGCGGGACCGCCTGGCTGACCTCCTCGGCGGCCCAGGTGAGGCTGGGCCTCGCCGGCGTACTCGCCGAGTTGGCCGGTGGCTCGTGGATCACGGTGGAGCGGTTGGCCGACGTACTCGTGGTTCCGACCTGGACCAACCGCACGTACGCGGCGTTGAAACAGGCGACGACACCGCAAGAGCTGATCACACTCGGCCTGGCCAGCCCGGAATACCTGGTGAACTAGCATGGATCCGTTGACCCGACGCACGTTCCTGCTGGCCTCCGGCGCGGTCGGCGGCGGTGCGCTCGCCGCAGCCGGCCTGGGCATCGCTGAGCTGCTGGCCAAGGGCGACAAGGACGGCGAGCCCGGACCGGCCGACACGCTGGTGATCGTGACGCTGTACGGAGGCAACGACGGGCTGAACACGGTCATCCCGTACGCCGACCCGGCCTACCACTCTGCCCGGCCGGAGCTTGCCTACGCCCCCGAGGAGGTGCTGCACCTCGACGGCGTGCTCGGCCTCAACCCCGCGCTGGGCGGACTGAAGCGGCTCTGGGACGACAAGCGGTTGGCAGTCGTCCTCGGCGTCGGATACCCCCGGCCGGACCGCAGCCACTTCCGGTCGATGGACATCTGGCAGACAGCGTCGCCCGACGCGCCGATCCGGACCGGCTGGGTGGGGCGCTGGCTCGACGGGATCCAGGCATCGCCGGAAGCGGCCGTCAGCTTCGAGCCGGTGCTTCCGCCACTGCTGGCAGGCGAGACGCGGGCGGGAGCGAGTGTCACGCTCGGCGCACCCCAACTGCCCGCCGGGATCAGCGCGGAGATGGTCCGCGCGCTCGGGCGCGAACAGCGGGGCGAGGACGTCCTGCAGGCGCGGGCGGCGACCGCGCTGCACGACTTCCTGCGGGTCGACGGCCTGATCCGACGGGTACGGGAGTCCGATCAGCCGTTCGAGGCCGGCGAGGCCGGACACCTCCCGGCCACCGGCACGGGCGGTGAGACGTCACTGGCCACCCAACTCGCGCTCGTGCACCGGTGCATCGAGGCAGGTGTGCCCACCCGGGTCTACTCGGTCAGCCTGGGCGGCTTCGACACGCACGCCGACGAGCGGCCCGCGCAGGAACGGCTGCTCAAGGAGGTCGACGGGGCGCTGGCCATGTTCATGGACCGGCTGGCGACGAGCCCGGCCGGGCGCAACGTCACAGTCGTTGTCTACAGTGAGTTCGGCCGCCGGGTGCGCGCCAATGCCTCCGATGGCACCGACCACGGGACCGCCGGACCGGTCTTCGTACTCGGTCCCCGGGTAGCCGGGGGCTTCCACGGCGAACAGCCCAGCCTCACCGACCTCGACGACGGCGATCTGAAGGCGACCACCGACTTCCGGGACGTCTTCGGCACGCTGCTCGCCTCCGTACTGCACGCCGATCCGGCCCGCTACCTGGAGGGATACCAGCCGAAGCCACTGTCCCTGCTCGCGCTGTAGCTAGTGGTGGCGGTTGGGCCCGTGCGGGTCGGGCCCGACTTCGTCGGGCAACGCCTCGTCGTCGGGCCACGTCTCGTCGTCGGGTGCTGTCCCCTGTCGCGCGGCGGGCGGCGACTGGTGGGTGGGTGCGGGTGGCTGGTAGTTGGGTGCGGACGGCTGGTAGATGGGTGCGGGCGGGTATTCCTGCGCTGGCTGTTGTGCCGGATAGGCGGGTGCCGAGGGGTACCCGGGCGTGGGCTGGCCCGGGTATCCGGGCACCGGCGAGAACGGGTACGTCGCGGCCGGCGACACCAGCTCGACCGACGCGGCCCGGCGGCGGGCACGGCGCCGCAGAAGCAGCACCACGAGCACGATCAGCCCGATCACCAGCGCACCGCCCGCTGCGCCGCTGGCCCAGATCAGCCAGCCGGCTCCGTCGGCAAACTTGTCCTCGATCTTCTGCAGTTCGGTGGCGTTCTGCCGGTACGTCTGGGCGACCGAGTTCACCGGCGAGTTCTCTACGACGGTGCCGAGCTGGCTGATGGCGGTCTCGTAGTCACCGGCGAAGTAGGCGTCGAGCCCGCTGCGGAACAGTTGGTCGGTCTCGCCCAACGCGTTGTCGACGCCCGCCTCGGTGAGCAGCGCGGTGACGGTCGTCATCGGCACCAGCGCACGGTTCGCCCGGTCGGGCAGTTCCAGGTCGTTGTCGAGCACACCGACGACGTGACCGTTCGTGTCGATAGCCATCCCGCCAAGCGAGTGGATGCCGACGTCCTCGTTGACCCGGTACAGCGACGCGGAGCCGCGGGTGCCGGTACCGATGACCTTCACCGGCCTGGAGCGCAGCGAGTAGGTCGCCGTGCGGGGATCGACCTCGTCGGTGGCGTAGCCGACCACGACCAGCGAGGCCCCCGGGTCGAGAGTGCCCGACGAGGCCAGCTCGACCGCGGGCAGGTTCTGCTGCTCCAGCTTGACCAGGGCGATGTTGCCGGCGTCGGCGTCCAGCACCTCGACCACCTCGCCGGGGATCGCCGGGCTCTCCGTCAGACCGCCCGTGGGTGCCACGCCGAGCTGCCCGTACACCTGATGGTCCGGCTCGTCTGCGGCCTCGATGCCGGTGAAGACGCTCTGGCGGAGGTTGTCGGCGACGTAGCGGTCGAGCGCGTCGGACTCGAGAGTCTCCTCCGCGATGAGGATGCGTCCGAGCGAGTAGAGGGCGTTCTGCGCTGCGGTGTCCTTCGCCGGCCGAACGCAGAGCCCGTTGGTGATCACCTCGCCGCCGGTGCCGACGACGAAGCCGCTGCACCGCCGGGTGAAGGTGATCGGCGACGCGCGCAGTGGTGCGTTGGACTGCTTGTCCCGCAGGTATCCGGTGTAGACCACTTCGACGTAGACCAGTGACGGCGAGGCGATCGCCAGGGCACGCTCATCCAGCGTGTACGGCGGAGCTGCGGTCGCCGGAGCCGGCGTCACAAGGACCCCCAGCGCCATGGTGACCGCGGCCGCGTACGCGACAACGCCGGTCAGCCACGACGCGCGCGCGCCCGCGCCGAGCGTACGGGATGAAACTCGCCTAACAGTCATTTTTGGACTCACAGGTTGGGCTGGTGCTGGTAGCGTCTTCCACCCTACGCACCAGTCGCGAAACACCCGCGTATGGTGACGGGCCTCCGGCACTGTGGCTGTGGCACCCCGAAACGACTCTCCGGGCTGCTGTGCCTGCCGTCACAACGTGTACTCGTGATCGAGCGCGCTTGGCGACTGCCCTGGGCTAGGTGGCGCTGCCGCTGGGGCGCGGACGAGCTTGCGAAGCTGGAAGCGGCGCAGGACCGCGCGGACGCCGACGCTGAGCGGATCTGGGGCGTACGAGCCGAGTCCGGCTGGCTGCAGATCCTGCTGCCTACGACCGCGATATGCGTACGCGCTGGTCAGCTGGCGTTTTCGCTGATCTCTGGGGTGCCCCCGGCAGGATTCGAACCTGCGGCACACGGTTTAGGAAACCGTTGCTCTATCCCCTGAGCTACGAGGGCGCGAGGGCCCAGTCTAGCGACCTGGGGTTCACCTTGGGTGGCAGGGAGTCGCCCACGTTCACCCACGTCCCCCGCCCCCGTTCTCCCAGGCCAGGACCACAGCTCGAGTACACGAATCCCGGTCTGCGACCGGCGGTCCGTCCTACGCGGGCTGCACAGCCATGAAGGCGTCGCACAGGGCCGTCTGGCATACCCATGGAGAAGCTGATGCGTGGGAGACTGGCACGGTGGTGAGCGTCCTGGAGCGTGAGATCTTCTCGGAGGCGGAGGCTGCCCGACTTCTGCGGGTGGCGCAGTCGACGCTGCACTACTGGCTGGACGGCGACGAGCGTAAGGGACGCCGGCACAAACCCGTGCTACGCACCGAGCCGCGCGGCGCCCGTTCGGTCACGTGGGCCGAGTTCGTCGAGGCGGGGCTGTTGCGGGAGTACCGCCGTACCCACCGGGTGCCGATGGTCGAGCTGCGGGCGTTCATCGACCTGCTCCGGGAGGAATTCGGGGTGCCCTACCCACTCGCCGACCGCCGACCGTACGTCGCCGGCAAAAAACTCGTTCTGCAAGCTCAGGCGGAGGCCGGTCTCGACCCGGAATACTGCCTGGTGGCCGCAGTCGGTAACCAGTTGCTGCTCACTCCTCCGTCGGCGGCGTTCGTCGAGCGGGTCACCTGGGACGGCGATGTCGCTGCCGGCTGGCGACCGGACCCCAACCCCCAGTCCCCGGTGCGTATCCTGCCGGATGTCCGGTTCGGTCGGCCGTCGATCAAGGGGATCAGCACCGAGGTGCTCTGGGAGCAGGACGAGGCAGGGCTGGGCGTCGAGGAGATTGCCGAGACGTACCAGCTCGACGTGCCCGACGTGCGGTGGGCGCTGGCGTACGAGAACTCCCAACGCGCCGCGTGAGCAGGATCAAACCTGCCGAGGTCCGGTTCTATATCGATGCCGACCTCATCGGCCTTGCGCGCGTCCTCGCCGGCCTCCGAGCCGCGACCCTTCATCTACGCAGCCACATTTACGCAGCCACCCGAACCACGATGCGGCAGATCCCGCTGACCTGACGCGGTCGTGAGAGGCCATCGCCCACGGGCATAAGCGGAGCGCCCGGTGGCGGTGACTCGTCCTGGCCGGTGGGCGTCGTCGCCGGTCGCCGGGCTCGGTCGGCAAGCGGTCCGTACCCGGGCCAAGTTCTTACGGAAAGGTGACGTCCCATCACTGTAGGTGTCCTGATGGAGATCGACGGCCGTAGCATTCTGCTGTCCCTCCGCCGGGCGGACCGATCCAGAGGAGAACATGTGAGAATGCCTTACGCGGCTCGGGTGGCAACGGCGACGGTTGTCGGTCTCGCCGCCGTCTCGCTCACCGCAGCCAGCTCTGCCAGCGCCACGGGATCCACGGCAGCCAACCGTCGCCCAATCTGCAACAGTGTGGGCTTCAACCTGCCAGCCACGGTCGGCGGGACGGTCACCATCCCGGTCACCGACCACGCCGCCGATCCTGACCTGACCCCGATCTCTCTGGTAGGGGTGTTCGGCGGTGCGCCCCTCGGGTCGGTGGTGATCTCCGACAACGGCACCGCCGCGACCACCAACGACGACGTTCTGATTTTCACCCGTACGAGTGGCAGCCGCGGCGCGGCGCACCTTTACTGGACCGTCTCGGACGGCACGCTCAACGCGCAGTGCGTCGCGACCGGTTACGACCTGCCGCCGGGTAACGGCTGACCCACTGACGCGACGACGGCAACAAACACGGCAACGGCACCAGCCCGCCGACAGCACGGAGCCGGAAGCGGGCTGGCGCGGCCGCTGGTCAACGGCTCATGGCCTGCTTCGCGGTCTGCTTGGCTGACTGCGGGTCTGCGCCCTTGCCGACCTTCTTCAGCGCCTGGCGTAGCTCGGCCTCGGACATCTTCGAGTTGCCTTCGATGCCGGCCTCGTGTGCCTGCCGCCGCAGATCGTGCAGCTGATCGCGGTTACCCATCTCGACCTCCCGGGTCCGGTACGGCACGCGTCCGGCGTGCCCCGATGTCCATCGGCTTCCCGGCCGACGGCGTGGCTAACGTCTGCCGGTGGGTGACCGGTGCCGCCCACCAGGTGACCCAGCCTGCCCGGCGGGGTGAAGTAATAGCGCGGCCGCTGCGGGGTAGACCCAGGTGAGAAGGCAACCAGATCGACCCGGAGGGTCACCATGACGACACCAGCGGCGCAGCCGCCCATGCGGACCAGCAACGAGGCCACCGAGGAGCAGCTCGCCGTCGCCCGGCGGCAGGGTCAGGCGTACGGCGGCGCGCTGCGCGCCATGGCCGAGGAGGACGGCGCGCTGAGCCAGCTGGCCGGCGACTACCTCGTGGCGTTCGTCAACGAGGAGGCGGAGGGCATGTACGAGCTCTCCGGCGGTCAGCTGGTCTGGCGGGAGGCTGCCCCGGATGCGAACGTGCATCTGGAGGTCGCGGTCGCGGATGCCGCCGACGGCCGGTTCATTCCCGGTCTGGACGTGCGGATCACGGTCAGCCGGAACGGTCAACCGGTCGCCACCGCCGGCCTGCCGTTCCTGTGGCACCCGTTCCTGTACCACTATGGCGGAAACGCCTCGGTGCCCGGTCCCGGCCCGTACGACGTGACGGTCCGGATCGCGCCGCCGCAGTTCATGCGGCACGACCCGGTCAACGGCAAGCGGTACGCGACTCCGGTCGAGGTGCGCTTCGACCAGGTGACGTTCGCAAACGGGCGCAAGACCAGCCCGGACGCGCAGCCCCGGGGTGCCGACGCCCCGACGATCGGCGGGGACGGCACCGGCCCACGCGACTGGGCGGACACCGCTGCCGCCTCCCGTACCTCGGACGACGCCGGTGCCCGTACCCCGCACGACGCCGCCGGGGTGCCGTCGATTGGCCGCTGGTAACGCCCGCGACATCGACTGCAGCTGTCGGCGGCGGAGCGCCAACAGTGGCTACCGGCGGCGGAGCGCCAACATGGCGATGTCGTCAACCAGTGGTCGGCCGTCCACCAGCGCGCCCATTGTCTCGGCGCAGGCCGTCTCGGCGCTGGTGGCGACCAACGAGTCGGACAACTGACGCAGGCCGTTGTCGATGGTCGGCCCGCACCGCTCCACCAGGCCGTCGGTGAAGAAGAACAGCAATGCGCCGGGCTCGAGGGCGTGCCTGCGCACCCGGCGTGGCCGGTGGATGCGGGTGCCGAGCGGAAGGTCCGCCGGCACCGGCAAGCTGTGTGCGGCGTGGCCACCGCCGATGGTTACCGGCGGCGGATGGCCGGCCGTCGACACCGACACGACCGTCCGGGTGGGGTCGATCGTCGCGTAGCACACCGTCGCCATCATGCCCGGCTCGAAATGCTGCACCTTGCGGTCCAGCCGGGCGAGCACGTCGGCCGGGTCGGTGGTTTCCAGAGCGTACGCGCGCAGCGCGCTGCGCAGCCGGCCCATCACGGTCGCCGCGTGCAGCCCGCGTCCGGTGACATCGCCGATCGCCACGCCGACCCACCCGTCGGGCAGCGGCAGTACGTCGTACCAGTCGCCGCCGACCCCGGCGTCGTGGCCGGCGACGTACCGGGCGGCGAACTCCAGCCCGGTGACCGTCGGTAGTTCGGTAGGTAGCAGGTCGTACTGCAGCGCCAGGGTGGCGGCGCGGTCGACCTGGCTTTCGCGGGCCTGGTCGGCCAGGGCGATCCGGTCGGCCAGTAGCCGTAGCATTTGTTCGTCGTCGCAGGCCGGCCCGCGTCGTCGGGTTGCCACGTGCAGCACCCCGCCGACCGAGCCGCCGATCGTCACCGGCACCGCCAGCAGTGACCGGATGCCCTGCCCCTGCAACGCCGGATGCGCCAGCGCGTCGTCGTCAGGGTCGGTCAGCGTGACCGTGTCACCGGTGGTCAGCACCTTGCCGGCGTACCCGCGACCGAGCGGCAGCCGGGCCGGCGGTTCGTGGCCGGCCTCGATACCCCAGGCCGCGGCGGTGACCAGCTGCTGGGAGTGTGCGTCGAGCAGGCAGACGGCGGCGGAGTCGACGCCGAGCAGCCCGCCGGTGCGGGCCAGCGACTCGACCAGCAGCGCGTCGAAACCCAGCCGGGACAGGGCAGGGTCGGTGATCGCCTCGATGCGTTTGAGGCGCTCGTCCGCGTTCCCACCCTCGACCGACACGAACGCAGCCTAGTCGAGTGGCCGGCTCACCCGGGGGTGGTGGCCCGGTCCGGCTCCGCCTCGTCGCGGGCGTCGACGATCGCGGCCACCAGGTCATCCAGAGTGTCCATCCGCTGGCCGGGGCCGTCGAACTCCACCTCGACGCCGAACTCGGCCTCGACGGCGTCGACCAGTCGGAGCAGGCCCAGCGAGTCGACTCCCAGCGCGATCAGCGATCCGCCGTCGGTCAGCTGGTCGACCGGCACCGTGCCGCCGGTTGCCTCGTCGACCAGCTCCATCACCCGCTGCCGCAGCGTCGTGGTGTCCACCGAGTCCTCCTTCGTCTCCACGTTGTTCAGCGTCGGCCGCTGGTTCAGCACCGGCCGCCGGCTTCGCGGACCAGGTCGGCGATCTCGGCGATCGTCGGCGTGTCGAAGAACGCGTCCAACGGCACCTCGACGCCGAGCCGACGGTGGATCCGGCTACTGATCCGGGTGATCGTCAACGAGTGCCCGCCCAGGTCGAACAGGTCTTCGTCAATGCCGATCTCGGCGATCTGCAGCACGTCCTGCCAGATTGATCGGATCTCCTCGACGATTGGGTCGGCCTCGACGACCGCAGCGGCGCCGTCGACCAGGTCCGTCGGGGCCGTCGGGTCCGTACCGCCGGTCGTCGGTGCCGGCAGCGCGGCCCGGTCCAGTTTTCCGTTCGGGCTCACCGGTAGCCGATCGAGCAGCACCCAGTCGGTGGGCACCATCGCCGTGGGCAGCGTCTCGGTCAGGTGCCGGCGCAGCTCGGCGATGGTCGGCGCGGCACCGCGGGGCACCAGGTAGGCGACGAGCCGCGGCGACGCCTCGTCCGTCCCGTTCAGTAGTACGGCGGCCTCGGCGAGAGCCGGATGCTCCAGCAGCCGGCCGGTGATCTCACCCAGCTCCACCCGGTGGCCGCGGATCTTCACCTGGTCGTCCGCCCGGCCGAGGAATTCCAGCCGGCCGTCGGGCAGCCAGCGACACAGGTCGCCAGTGCGGTAGAGACGACAGCCGGCGTCGGTAGCGTACGGGTCGGGGACGAACCGCTCGGCGGTCAGCTCGGGGCGGTTCAGGTAGCCGTCGGCGACGCCCCGCCCGCCCAGGTACAGGTCGCCGGGCACTCCGATCGGCACCGGCCGCCGCCGCCCGTCCAGCAGGTACGCGGTGGTGTTCGGCACCGGCCGGCCGATGGTGACCTCGGCCGGTTCCGGCGGGATTTCCGCCATCGTCGCGTAGATCGTCGCCTCGGTCGGGCCGTACCCGTTGACCAGCCGGGCCACCCGTGAGCGCAACTGGCGGGCCAGCGGGACCGCCAGCGCCTCGCCGCCGGTGACCGCCACCACCTGGTCGTCGAGCCCGGCCTCCAGCAGGACCCGCCAACCCGACGGAGTCGCCTGCACATGTGTCACCCGGCTCTCGCGCACCAGCCGTAGCACCCCGGCGCCGTCGAGCGCGCTGACGCCGGAGGCCACCACCACCTGGCCGCCGGTGGTCAGCGGCAGGTAGACCTCGACCCCCGAGATGTCGAACGACGGCGAGGTCAGGTTGAGCCACCGGTCAGCCGGCCCACTGTCGAACATGTCCCGCATGCCGAGCAGGAGGTTGGCCAGCGCACCGTGCGGGACACGCACCCCCTTTGGCCGCCCGGTGGAACCCGAGGTGTAGAGCACGTACGCCAGCTCGTCCGGGCCGGGCAGGTCCGCAGTCCCCGGGTCAGCGGACCCCGGGTCTGCGGTTTCTGGGGCAGCGGTCGTCAGGTCGAGCTGGTCGAGGGTGAGCACCGGTGACCCGGCGGGCAGGGCGGCCGCCGTACCGCTGGTGGTCAGTACCAGCGCCGGCGCGGCGTCGTCGAGAATCATTGCCTGCCGGGCCGGCGGATAGTTGGGGTCGACGGGCACGTACGCGGCCCGGCTGCGCAGCACCGCGAGCAGCGCGACGACCGCCTGCCAGGAGCGGTCCAGCAGCACCGCGACCAGCGATCCCGCCCCGACGCCACGGGCCCGCAGCAGCCCGGCGAGCCGGGCACTGGCCGCGTCGAGTTCGGCGTAGCTCAACGTACGTCCACCGTCGACGACCGCGACGGCGTCCGGTGTCCGCCGTACCGCCGCCGCGAACAGCAGCGGCACGGTCGCGTCGGCCGGGTAGTCGCGGCCGGTGGCGTTCCAGCCACGGCAGACCAGCTCGGACTCGGCGGGAGGCAGCACCGGCAGGTCGGCGACCGGCTGTTCCGGGTCGGTGGCCACGGCGGCCAGCAGGGTCCGCAGGTGGTCGCCGATCCGGGTGACGGCGGCGGCGGGAACAGCCGTCGGGCTGAACTGCAGGTTGATCTCCAGGTTGCTTCCCAGGTGCTCCTGGTCGCTGTCCGGTGCCGGCCCGTCGACGACCTGGATGTGCAGCGCGTTGCGGGCCGCGCCGCTGAACATCGCCCAGTCGACGGTGGTCGGCACCGCAGCGAACGTGGGTTCCGGCGCGCGGCGGCGGTAGCCGATCGACACCGGGGTGAGCGCGGGCGCCGGCCGCAGCCCGGTGGCCACGTGCGCCAGCGGGACGGCCCGGAACCGGTTCAGCGCCCGCGTCTCGTCCCGGACGGCGTGCGCGAGGTCGCGGAAACCCGCGTCGTCGGTCACCGGAACGGTCACCGGCAGTTCGTTGACGAACAGTCCGATCTCGTCGGCGTCGTCGGCGGTACGGGTCGACACCCCGACACCGACCGGGACCTGCTGGTTGCCGTACCTGTGCAGCAGCGCGTGCACCGCGGCCAGCAGCAGCTCGAACCGGGTGACCCCGAGCTTGCGCCGGGCCTGGTCGAGCCCGGCGACCAGACCCGGCTCCAGGACCACCGGTACGGCGTCGCCGGGTTCGGCGCCGGTCGGCACCCGGGTGAGACCGGGCAGCACCAGCCCACCCGGGCCGGACCAGCGGGTGGCCCAGTGGTCTGCGGCCGCCGCCGACTCGGCCGCGACCCGGTCCCGTTCGGTGCCGGCACGTGCCGCGTACCCGTCGGTCGGGGCCGTGTACCCGTCGGTCGGGGCCGCCGGCAGTTCGACCGGGCGACCGGCGCGGGCGGCACCGTACGCCGCCGCCAGGTCCCGGACCAGCACGTCCTTGGACGTACCGTCGAAGACCAGGTGGTGGGCGGTGATCAGCAGCAGGTGCCGGCCACCGCCGGCGGCGGGGATCAGACTGAACCTGGCCAGCGGACCGGTGCGCAGGTCGTGGCGGCGGGCGATCTCCGCCGCGATCAGCCGGTCGACGTCCGCGCCACCGGCCGGCGGCGTCAGCCGCCGCAGCGTCGGGCGGTCGGCGGCCGGGGCGAGTCGCGGTACGCCGTCGCTGTCGTCGACCCGGGCGGCCAGGACCGGGTGCCGGTCGACGACGGCGGCGCACGCCGTGGCCAGCGCCGCCTGGTCCAGGCCGGCGGCGAACCACACTCCGAGAGCCATGTGGTACGCCGTACCCGCCACCCCGGCCTGTTCGGTGAACCAGACGGCGTGCTGCGCGTACGTCGCTTCGGCGGTGCCCACGGGATCCTCCTGATGCTGCTGCTTGTCGATGTCGGACGGTGCGGCCGGGTCGGAGCCTGTTCAGCCCGACGGGTCGAACAGCGCGGCCAGCGTCCGTTTGAGGACCTTGCCGGCCTCGTTTCGGGGCAGCGTCTCGACGACCAGCACCCGGGCCGGCAGTTGGTAGTCGGCGAGCCGGTCGGCCAGGAATGCGCGCACCGTGGGCAGGGTGAGTTCGTGCGGCGGCTGCCCGGCGCGGGGCACCAGCACCGCCCCGACAGCCGACCCGAGCACGGGATGCGCGACGGCGACCACCGCCGCCTCGCCGACGGCCGGATGCTCGTGCAACGCGGCCTCCACCTCCAGCGAGGAGATCTTGAAGGCACCGGACTTGATCATGTCCTGGTGCCGGTCGGCGAGGTACAGGTAGCCGTCGGCGTCCAGCCGGCCGAGATCGCCCATCCGGACCCAGTCCTGACGGAACGTCGCCTCGGTGGCCGGGCCGTCGCGGTAGTACGAGCGCGGATGCGGGCAGCGCAGCCAGACCTCGCCGACGCTGCCCGTCGGCAGCGGCCGGCGCTGTTCGTCGGCGATCATCAGCTGACCGTCGGCCGGCCGGCCCACGGCGGCCCGCCGTGCCGGGTCGAAGATCATCACGGTCTGGGCGGGGGCGGCCTCGGTCGACGAGTAGTAGTTGACGATCGTCGCGGCCGGGAACGTCGTCGCCAGCCGGGTGGCGACCGCCGGTGCGAGCGCCGCCGCCGTCGACCCGATCAGCATCACGCCGGAGGTGTCCCGGCCCCGCAGGGCACCGGAGTCGAGCAGTTCGATCGCCATCGACGGGACCAGGAAGACGGTGCCGGTGCCGGGCGAGGTCACCAGGCGGGCGAACCGTGCCGGGGTGAACCGGGGCAGGGTCAGCGCGGCCGGCTTCGCGGTCAACGCGTTGAACAGCATGGTCTGCCCGGCGTTGGTGCCGATCGGGAAGGCGTGCAGGAAGCGTTCCGAGTGGGCCAGGGCCAGCCGGCGCGGGTGGTTCGGTGCCCCGGCCACCAGGTTGGCGTGACTGGCGCCGACGCCCTTGGGCCGGCCCGTGGTGCCCGAGGTGTAGAGGATCTGAGCCAGGTCAGCGGGTCGCACCGGGGGAGCGGACGCGCCGGTGCCGTCGGCGACCGGGCCGTCGGCGACCAGGTCGGCGAGCGCCAGCGGCGCGACCCCGGTGGGTACGGCCGGCGCCGGCCCGGCCGGAGCGGTCAGCGGGCCGTGCAGCACCAGCCGGGCGGCGCAGTGCCGTACCGCGTACTCCAGTTGGGCCGGGGCGAGGCGGTCGGACAGCGGCACCGCGACCGCGCCGGCCCGCAATACCCCGCAGTACGCCACGGCGTAGCCGGTCCACTCCCGCGCCGCGAACACCAGCGCGACCCGGTCACCGGGGGCCACCCCGGTCCGTCGCAGCGCGGCGGCGACCGCCAGCGACCCGGCCCGCCAGTCGGCGAAGGTGAGCTGGTCCACGCCGTGGACCTCAATGGCGACCCGGTCGGGGTGCAGGGCGCAGCGCCAGTCGAGCAGCTCGGGTACGGTCCGAGCGGCCGGCGCGGCGGCCGGCCGCCGGGGGACACCGGTAGCTGGGCTCATCGGCCACCGCCGGGGGACGCCGCCATCCGGGCCTGCCGGCCTCCGCCGGGGGACGCCGCCACCCGGGCCTGCCGAGTCTCGATGCCGACCAGGTCGTCCGGCGGAGCGTCCGGCACCTCGTCGTCGAACCGGGACAGCACCCGGGTGCGCATCGAGACGATCGCGGTCAGCGCGATGCAGGCGCCGAAGGCGATGTAGAGCAGGGCGATGCCCCGGCCCGGACCGACCCCGATGACCTGCCCGACCGTGTCGGCCAGCGCCCCGTCCGGCATCAGCAGCGGCTCCATCAGGCTGGTGGCCAGCGGGGCGATCACCCCCCAGCCGAGTGGCATCGTCGACCAGGCGACCATCTGGTTGAGCGCGAACACCCGACCGTGGAACCGGGGCGGCACCTTGATCTGGATGATCGTGTTGTAGATGCCGTTGACCAGGCCGAGCGCGCAGTACATGCCGAACGCCCCGGCACCGATGACGAGCAGGCTGGGGCGCAGCCCGGTCACCGTGCAGGCCACCGCGATGCCCAGCGTGCCGATCAGTACCGCCCGCATCCGGTAGCGGCGCGGGCCGCCCCAGACCAGCATCACCAGCCCGCCGACGGCCGCGCCGACCCCGCCGGTGAGCGCGATCTGGGCCACCTCGGCCAGCTCGGCGAAGCCCAGCACCAACGGGGAGAGCAGGAACAGCACCGGGAACAGGAACAGGTTGAGGGCGGCGAAGAAGGCGAGCATGCCGCGGAACTCCTGGCGGCGCAGCGAGTAGCGCAACCCACCGAGGATCTCCTGCCCCAGGCTCTCCCGCCGCTGCAGCGCCAGCGTGCGGGGGAACCGGATGGCGATCAGCACCGCGACGGCGAAGACGTACGCCACCACGTCGATGATCATGATGCCGCGCAGTCCGACCGCCTCCAGCAGCGCGACCGCCAGCAGCGGCACCATGAACTGGGTCAACCCGACCGCGGTCTGGGTAAGGCCGTTGGCGTGGCCGAGGAAGCGTTTCGGCACCAGCTGCGGCACCGCCGACACGAACGACAGCCGTTGGAACGCCAACGCCACCGACAGCCAGCCGACGAGCAGGTAGAAGTGCCAGATCTCGGCCCGGTCGGCGATCAGCAGCCCGGCCATCACCGCCTTGGCGCCGCCGGCGGCGACGCTGGCGGCCAGTAGTACTCGGCGGCGACTCGTCCGGTCGATCAACGCCCCGGCCAGTGGGGCGATCAGCAGCCCGGGAAGCAGGCTGACGATGGAGAACAGGGCGAACCGGGCCAGCGAACCGGTCTCCAGGTAGATCCACAGTGGTACGGCGAAGTTGGTCAGCGCGGTGCCGGTGGTGGTGACGATCTGGCCGGCCGCGACCAGACCGAACCGGCGCAGGCTGGGCTGTGGCCCGCCTGCCCGGTCCGGTCCGGTCGCCGCCCGGTCCGGTGCCGACGGTCCGGACCGGGCCCCCGGCGGGTCGGCGGCCGGGCCTCGGTCGGAGACCGCGTGCAGCCGCCACGCCGGGTCGTCCACCCCCGCGCCGTCGGTGGGTGGCACGTCGGATTCGACCGGTGCGTCCAGCGGCGTCTCGCCCGCCGGCGGCGAGTCCAGCCGCAGGTGGACGCCGGTGACGATCTCCGCCAACTCGCCGGCCCGGTACTTGAGGAAGTAGTGCCCTGCCTCGTCGATCACCGCCAGTGCGGTGCGGTCGGACAGGAAGTGCCACTCCTGGAAGCGTTCCTCATGGAAGTCGGTGCCCCGGTCGCGTTCCCCGACCACCGAGATCACCGGGGCGTGCAGCGGGGTCACCTGGTCACGCATCAGCGCGGTGAAGTAGTCCTCGGAGGCCCGGGCGTCGTGACGCATCGCCCGGATCAGGAACGCCGCCTCCTCCGGGTCGAGGGAACCGATCGACGTGCCCTGCGCCTGCAGCCAGGTGCGGTAGATCCGGTCGCTGCGGACCCGCTCCACCAACCGCAGCCGCAGCAGCGGACCGAGCAACCCGCCGGTCGGCCGGCCGAACGGGAAGATCGCACCGAGGTAGACCGCGGTCAACTCCCGCCCGGCCGCCTCCAGCCGGCGGGCCACCTCGACGGCGAGCGCCCCGCCGGGCCCACAGTGGCCGTAGAGGATCAGCGGCCCGTCGACCCGGTCCAGGATCTCCGCGACCACGCCCTCGGCAACTTCGTCGATCGGCGCCGGCTCGTCGGCCAGCCCGATGTCGTGCCCGGGCATCGCCACCGACAGCAGCCGCCAGCCGGCCGGCAGCGCGTCGGCGAGCGGCTGGTAGACCACCGCGCTGCCGCCGCCGTACGGGACACAGACCAGGGTGGCGACCCGCTCGGCGGCGGAGGCCGGTGCGGTCAGCTCATGCAGCAGCCGACCCCGCTCGGCGTCACCGTCGGTCAGCAGGGCGGCGAGTTCGCGTACGGTCCGGTGCCGGAACAGGTCCATCACGCTGACCGCCGGAGGCGCGCCGTCACCGGCGCGGACCGTCGGCAGTTCCCGGCGCAGCCGGGCGACCACCTGGGTGGCCAGCAGCGAATGCCCGCCCAGCTCGAAGAAGTCGTCGTCGGCGCCGACCCGGGGCACCTGCAGCACCGCCTGCCAGACGGCGGCGATCAGCGTCTGCACCGGACCGGCCGGCTCGACGTACTCCCGGGCGGGCTGATCGTCGCTCGGATCCGGCAGCGCCCTGCGGTCGATCTTGCCGTGCTCCTGCAGCGGCAGCCGGTCCAGCCAGCAGTACCGACTCGGGATCATGTGGTCCGGCAACCGGTCGGCGAGCAGCCGGCGCAGCTCGGCCGGCTCCGGCTCGTGCGCCGGCCCGTGCGCCGGCCCGGGTGCCGTTTCCGGCGCCGGGCCCTGCGGGGCACGTTCCAGGTAGCCGACCAACCGGTCGTCACGCAGCAGTACGGCGGCCTGCCGTACCCCGGGAAGCTCGCGCAGCGCCGCCTCCACCTCACCCAGCTCCACCCGGTAGCCGCGGATCTTGACCTGGTGGTCGGTGCGGCCCAGGAAGAGCAGCTCGCCGTCGGCGCGCCACGCGCCGAGGTCACCGGTGCGGTACAGCCGGGAGCCGGGCGGGCCGAACGGGTCCGGGACGAACCGCTGACTGGTCAGTCCGGGCCGGTTCAGGTAGCCGCGGGCCAGCCGGTCGCCGCCGAGGTACACCTCACCCGCTACGCCGACCGGCACCGGCCGCAGCCGGGCGTCGAGCACGTGCACCCGGGCGTACGGCAGCGGACGGCCGACCGGCACGCTGCCCGGCCCCCGCTCGTGCGCCGACACCCGGTACGTGGTCACCCCGACGGTTGCCTCGGTCGGTCCATAATGGTTGAACACCGGCACGCCGTGCCCGGCCAGGTCCGCCGCCCAGTCCAGGTCGGCCGCCTCGCCGCCGAGGATCAGCGCCCGCCGGGGCAGCAGCCGCGCCGTGTCCACCTCGGCGGCCAGCGCCCGCAGATGCG
The DNA here is from genome assembly GCF_049179115.1 of Solwaraspora sp. WMMB762. NCBI lineage: Bacteria > Bacillati > Actinomycetota > Actinomycetes > Micromonosporales > Micromonosporaceae > Solwaraspora > Solwaraspora sp. WMMB762. The sequence goes on along the minus strand of NZ_JBMHMD010000001.1, from coordinate 2,911,018 downwards.
ACGGCGTCATCTTCAGGTAGTCGATCCGCCCGGTGCGCAACGCGTCGGCGAGCTCCTCACCGGTGCACCGCCTCGGCACCAGATGGACCCTGCCGCCGGTCGCCAGCGCCAGGTAGAACACGGTGACGCTGAAGTCGAACGACAGCGACTGCAGCAGCGCGTACCGGCCGGCCGGCACGACGTCGAACCGCTCGGCGACCCCGTCCAGATAGTTCAGCACCTGCCGGTGGGCGACCGCGACCCCCTTGGGAACGCCGGTCGAGCCGGACGTGTAGATGACGTAGGCCAGGTCGTCGCCGCCCGCCGCCCCTGCCGGCGGCCCGGTCGGCTGTCGCGCGACGACCGAGGCGATCCGGTCCAGGCAGATCGCCTCGGCGAGAGCCGGCGGGGCGGCGTCGCCGCCCAGCTCGCCGCGGATCTCGCTGCTGGTCAGTACCACTGTCGGGGCGGCGTCGGCGAGCATCAGCTGCAGCCGGGCGGGTGGCTGCTCGGGGTCGAGCGGCAGGTAGGCCCCGCCGGCCCGCAGTACGGCGAGCAGCGCGACCGCCAACTGCACCGACTGGTCCAGGCAGACGCCGACCAGGTGGCCCGGCGCGACGCCGTGCTCCCGCAGCTGGTGGGCCAGCTGGTTGGCGCGTCGGTCCAGCTCGGCGTAGCTGACCAGGTCGTCGCCGTAGACCACGGCGGGTGCCTGCGGGGTGGCCGTGGCGTGCCGGGTGACCAGGTCGCCGAGGGTGTCCGCCCCGGCAGTGGCCGGTCGCGGTCGGTCGGCGGCGGGCACCGGGCCGGTGCTGAACGCGGTCAGCTGCCGCTGCTGTGCGTCGTCGAGCAGCGGCAGGTCCACCACCGGCCGGTCCGGGTCGGCCACCGCGGCGCGCAGCAACGCCCGGTAGTGCCCGGTGAGCCGTGCCACGGTGGCGGCGTCGAACAGGTCGGTGTTGTAGACCAGCATGGCCCGCAGCCCGTCGTCGGTCTCGCTGACGTAGAGCGACAGGTCGAACCGGGCCGCCGCCGCGTCGCTGCCGAACGCCCCGGTGGTGATCCCGCGCGGCCAGCTGCTCTGCGCCCGCGAGTAGTTCTGCAGGGTGAACAGCACCTGGAACACCGGTGCCCGGCTGACGTCGCGGGCGACGTTGAGCTCCTTGACCAGACGTTCGAACGGGACCTCCTGGTGGCTCAGCGCCCGTAGCACCCGCCCCCGGGTACGGCGCAGCAGCTCACCGAAGCCCGGCTCACGGTCGCCGGCATTGCTGCCGCTGGCGCTGCCGGCACCGCCGCCATCGGCACTGTCGGCCGGTGCCCGGGACAGGTCGGCCCGGATCGCCACCGTGTTGACGAACAGCCCGACGAGGTTCTCCACCTCCGGCACCACCCGGCCGGCGACCGGTGATCCGACGGCGAAGTCCCGCTGCCCGCTGTACCGGAACAGCGTCGCCTGCCAGCCGGCGAGCAGCGTCATGTAGAGGGTGCTGCGGTGGGCCCGGCTCAGTTGGCGCAGCGCGGCGGTGAGCTCGGCGTCGAAGCCGAACCGGTGCACGTCGCCGGCGTAGGACTGCACGGCGGGTCGGGGCCGGTCGGTCGGCAGCTCCAGCGGCGGTACTCCGGCGAGCGCCCCGGTCCAGTAGGCGAGTTCCCGCTGGGCGGCCGGTCCGTCACCGCGTACCCGCTGCCAGGCGGCGTAGTCGGCGTAGTCGATGGCCGGTGCCGACGGCACCGGCAGACCGTCGGTGAGCGCGCCGTAGAGGACGGCGACCTCGGCCAGCAGCAGGTTCAGCGACCAGCCGTCGCTGACGATGTGGTGCATCCCGACGTGCAGCACCTGGTCGTCGTCGCCGAGCCGGACCAGGAGCACCCGCAGCAGCGGTGCGACGGCCAGGTCGAACGGGGTCCGCACGGCGGCGTCGACCAGCTCCCGGGCGTATGTCTCGTCGTCGGCGTCGAGCACCGTGAACGGTACGGTGACCTGCGGTACCACCTCGACCCGCGGCTCGCCGTCGAGGTTCTCGGTGAACCGCATCCGCAGGCTGTCGTGGCGGGCCGCGGCGGTGTCCACTGCGGCGCGCAGCAGGTCGGCATCGAGCGGGCCACCCATCCGTACCGTGCTGTGTACGACGTAGCCGGCGGTGCCCGGCGTCAACTGCTCGGTGAACCAGATCCGCTCCTGCCCGAACGACAGTGCCGGACTTTCCCCATTTCGGTGCTGAATCACTTGTGATTGGATCGGGACATCCTGCGCTGGTACGTCGAGATTCGTCACCCGGATTGCCTTTGATTTGTCTACATGAACCATCAGCCTGACTCCCGTCGTCGGCACGGCGGAATCAACTTTTGGTGCACAGTGGTGCGGACGAACGATCGATTCGATGCACGTCGTGCCGTCGTACCGTCGGGAATGCGATTCGCTGATGCCGTCGTGCCCGCCGAGTGGGCCATGGACGAGTTGATCCACGCGGAATTCCACGGTGGTCGGACCGAGGACGCGCCGATGACCTGGGCACAGCAGGTCATGTGGCGGGCCGCCACCCTGTCGAGGACCCAGCACCTGTTTCTCAACCTGCGCCGGGTGCTGGCGGTGCCGCGCCGGGCCCCGGCCGACCTGTCCAGCGTGGTGCGGGCGATCGGCACGCTGGTCGGCCGGCACGGCGGGCTGCGTACCCGGGTATGCCCGACGGCGGACGGCACGTCGCGGCAGGAGACCGCGGCGGCCGGGCAGGTCCCGGTCCTGGTGGTTGCGGGCACCGGCGACGGCGCCGCGGCGGCCGCCGAGCTCACCCGCCGGCTGGGTGACGTCGCCTTCGACCACGGTCGGGAGTGGCCGGTGCGCTTCGCCGTGGTGCAGGTGGACGGCGTGGTACGCCAGCTGGTGCTGGTCTTCAGCCACTCGACCGTGGACGCGTACGCCGCCGAGGTGGTGCTGCGGGACCTGCGGCTGATCCTGCTCCGGGGCGACCTGGGCACCCCGGCCGGGCTGCAGTCGGTGGACGTGGCCCGCCGCCAGCACGGGCCGGACCAGCGGCGCTCGGGCCGTACCGTGGCGTACTGGCTCCGGCAGTACCGCCGGCTGGCCGACGTCTCGCTCGACGAGCCGGCGCCGCCGGCCACCCCGCGGCTGCACCGGGGCACGCTGGTCTCGTCGGCCGCCGCCACCGCCGCCCGGATGGTCGCCGCCCGGCACCGGGTGAGCGTCTCGACGGTGCTGCTCGCCGCTACCACCGCCCTGTCCGCCGGAGCGACCGGGCGTCAGGTCTGCGGACTGTTCAACATGTCGCACAACCGCTTCCGGCCCGAGTACGTCAATGCGATCGCCAATCTCGGTCAAATCGGCTTCTGCGTGCTGGACATCGCCGATCGGCCGGGATTCTTTGAGCTGTTACCACGGATCTATCGGGTCGCGCTAGACGGCTATTTGCACGCCTACTACGACGCCGTCGCGATGCGGACGACGTTCGAGGAACTCGGCTACGACTACACCACCGCATTCCTGCCGCACTACTATTTCAACGACGTCCGGCTGCCCGGCGGGGACTTGGTGGACGACGCGCCGCCGGTCGCCGAGCAGCAGTTGCGGGCGGCCGCCGACGACAGTCGCTTCTCCCGGACCGACGGACTGGACGCCGCCTCCTGGCACCGCCTGCTGCACGTGGTGGACGAGCCGGAGGCGCTCGGCCTCACCTACACGGTCGACACCCGGTTCCTGGCACCGGAGACGATCGAGCCGTACCTGCGCGACCTGGAGGCGCTGCTCATCGAGGCCGCGTACCGGGACGTGCCGTGGCCCTGGCAGCCCGGCCGCGCCGGTGGGCGGAGTTGACCCGCCGTACGGCACCGGGGCGCTGGACGGGCCGGCGGACAGATCTGCCCCGCCCCCGTCGTGTGGGGGCAGGGCAGATCACGGTAGGCGTGGTTACCTACGGATACGGGTGGCCACCGCAGGCGGCCGGATCGGCCACCGTCACCGGGTTGGCCGGCGCTGGCGGAGCTACTGAGCCCCAGCAGGTTAGCGACGCCCGTGGCATGAGGCCCTGCTGCGCTGGTCGATGGTGAGCTGCGCCGCACCCCGGTGGACAACTCAGCTGGTACGGGTGGATCGGCGGAGTCAGCGGGAGGCGACGCCGGCGCGGCGCTTGCTCCACACATCGAAGGCGACCGCGGCCAGCAGCACCGCACCCTTGACCAGCATGACGTTCTCACTGGGGGCGCCGATCAGCGACATCCCGTTGTTGATCACGCCCATGATCAGACCGCCGGTGACCGCGCCGACCACCTTGCCGACCCCGCCCTGCACGGCCGCCCCGCCGATGAACGCGGCGGCGATCGCGTCCAGCTCGAAGGTGTTGCCGGCGGTCGGTCCAGCCAGGTTGAGCCGGCCAGCGAAGATGATCCCGGCCAGCGCGGAGAGCACCCCCATGTTCACGAAGATCCAGAACACGACGGACTTGACCTTGACCCCGGACAGCACCGCGGCCTGCAGATTGCCGCCGACCGCGTAGATCTGCCGACCGAACACCGACCGCTTGGTCAGCAGCGAGTAGCCGAGCACCAGTGCCGCCAGCAGCACCAGCACCCACGGCAGGTTCTTGAACCGGGCCAGCTGCACGATCACGAACAGCACCGCCGCCGAGGCGCCGACGATCTTGAACAGGAAGACCGGCAGCGGCTCCACCGCCTGGTCGTAGCCGAGCCGGGCGACCCGGGCCCGCCACTGGCTGACCGCGATACCGCCGACCGCGACCAGACCGACCAGCAGGCTGACCAGATCGGCGCCGCCGAGCGGACCCAACCCGATGTTGCCCAGGTAGCCCTCGGTGAAGCCGTTGGCGAGGGTACGCACCGGATCCGGGAACGGCCCGATGCCCTGGTTGCCGAGCACACTCAGGGTCAGCGCCCGGAACAGCAGCATCCCGGCGAGGGTGACGATGAACGCCGGGATTCCGAAGTACGCGATCCAGAAGCCCTGCCAGGCGCCGATCGCGGCACCGGCGATCAGGGTGATCAGCAGGGCCAGTGGCCAGGGCAGGTCGTGCTCGACCATCAGTACGGCGGCGATCGCCCCGGTCGCGCCGACCACCGAGCCGACCGACAGGTCGATGTGCCCGGCGATGATGACCAGGATCATGCCGATCGCCAGGATCAGCACGTACGAGTTCTGCACGATGATGTTGGACAGGTTCTGCGGCTGCAGCAGCGCCCCGTCGGTCAGCACCGCGAACAGCACGACGATCAGCCCGAACGCGATGTAGATGCCGCTCTCGCGAACGTTGATCCGGGCGACGCTCACCGGTCGGCCCCCGATCCCTGCTCCTGTCCCTGCACCATGTGCTGCATGAGTCGCTCCTGGGTGGCGTCGGCCCGCCGCACCTCGCCGGTGATCCGGCCGGCCGACAACGTGTAGATCCGGTCGCACAGCCCGATCAGCTCGGGCAGCTCAGAGGAGATGACCAGGACCGCCGTGCCGTTGTCGGCGATCTGGTTGATGATCGAGTAGATCTCGTACTTGGCGCCGACGTCGATGCCCCGGGTCGGCTCGTCCAGGATCAGCACGTCCGGCTCAGTGAAGATCCACTTGGACAGCACGACCTTCTGCTGGTTGCCGCCGCTGAGCTTGCCGACGATGCTCGCCACGCTCGGCGCCTTGATGTTCATGCTGCGGCGGAACTCCTGCGCCGTCCGGTGCTCGGCGCCCTCGTTGACCCAGCCGCGACGGGCCAGCCGGGTCAGCCCGGCCGCCGACACGTTGCGCTGGATGTCCTCGATCAGGTTCAGCCCGTACCGCTTGCGGTCCTCCGTGGCGTACGCGATGCCGTGGTCGATCGCCTCGCGGACCGAGCGCAGCTGGATCTGCCGGCCGTCCTTGTAGACCCGGCCGCTGATGTCCCGGCCGTACGCCCGGCCGAAGACGCTCATCGCGAGCTCGGTGCGGCCGGCTCCCATCAGCCCGGCCAGCCCGACGACCTCCCCACGGTGCAGGGTGAGGTTGGCGTCGGCGACGACCACCCGGTCCCCGTCCGGGGACCGCACCGTCCACTCCTCGATCCGCAGCGCCTCGGCGCCGATTTTCGGGGTGCGCGGTGGGAACCGGTGCTCCATCGACCGGCCCACCATGCCGGAGATCAGCCGGTCCTCGGTGACCTCGTCGTTCGCCAGGTCCAGCGTCTCGATCAGTTCGCCGTCGCGCAGGATGCTGATCGTGTCGGCGACGGCGAGGATCTGACCGGAAAAACAACCGTGAGTGGGCAGGCGGCAGCGTCGGGGCGCAGCCCCGACGAGGTTCTGAATTTGTCCGTTGGGTGTGGTGCTGGTCAGGCCGGGTTGAGCTGAACGGTGTGGCCGAGGGCTTCGAGCTGGCGGATGAGGCTACGGGTCTTGCGGTGCTTGTTGATATGGGTGGCGTAGTGGTCCGGGCCGAGATCGATGAAGCTAGCGGTCGGGTCGGCCAGGATGTGCCAGACGATCGTCAGGATGGATCTGGCGATCGCGACCAGGGCTCTGGCTTTGCCTCGGCGTTTGACCAGGCGCCGGTAGCGTTCGCCGAGGAAGGTGTCGGTGCGGGCGGCTGCCGCGGCGGCGTCACCGAGCACACTTTTAAGGTAGGGGCTGCCACGGCCGGTGGGTCCGCGGCGGGTCTTTGACCCGGACTGCATGGTGCGTGGGGACAGTTTCGTCCAGGACACCAGGTGGCCAGCGGTGGGGAACTGGGCCATGTTCCCGCCGGTCTCCGCGATGATGATCTGAGCGACCCGAGGTCCGACACCAGGGATCTCGTCGAGCCGCTCCAAGACCGAAGGCTGATGGGCCGCAGGAGGACAGTCCTCACCAGTACCCGTCGGAGGCAGTGCGGCGATTAGCTGGTCGATGATCACGGTGAGCTTGTCGATCTCGACGTCAAGGGCATCGATCTGCTGCAGCAGGACGGCAGCGATCGTGGCGTGATGGTCGTCGAAACGGCCGGTCAACGCCTCAACCAGAGCGGGACGTTTGACCCGTAGCTTGCCCAGGGCCAGCTCGGCCAGTCGGCGGGGATCGCGTTCACCCGCGACGAGAGCGTCGATCATCGCTCTTCCGGACAGCCCGAGGAAGTTGGTAGCCACCGTGGACAGCTTGATCAAAGCGTCTTCCAGCAGCTTGTCCAAGCGCAGCTTGTAGCGGGTCCGGTCCGCGACGAGGTCGTGGCGCAGCCGGGTGTAGTCGCGGATGTCCCGGATCGCCTTCGGCGGCACGAACGAGGGCCGCAGCATCCCACGCTCGTTGAGCTTGGCCAGCCAGACCGCGTCGAGCTTGTCGGTCTTGGGTCGGCCCGGGACCTGCTTGACGTCGTTGGCGTTGACCAGCCACACGGTCACCCCGTGGGCTTCCAGGATGTAGTAGAACGGTCGCCAGTAGTCGCCGGTCGACTCCAGAACGACACGTTCGATCTGATCGGTGACCAACCGCTGGGCCAAGGCGCAGAGCTCGTTGGTCGTGGACACGACGTCCCAGACCAGCGTCACCCTGCGGTGAGGCTGAGTCGGATGCGGTAGCCGGGTACAGACCTTGCCGGATGCCTTCGCGACGTCGATGGCCGCGACCCGGCTCAACCGGATCTCATGGTCGGGGTCGTGGATCTCTTCAGGTTCTCGTGACATGCCACCGGGCTCCATACGGGCAGAAGGGGGTGGGAGGTCGCCCGTGGGCCACGGTCGGGAACCAAGAAATCTGACCGGCGTGCTCGAAGCAACAGTGTGCGACCCATCGAGGTCGGGCCCCGCGCCAGACTCGTTAACGGCTTCAAGTGCCAAGATCCCATCGGCGTCGGCGGGCGACCGTACCGCAGTTTTTCACGCCATAGCGGCGTGCTCGGCACAGGGTGACTCGTTCAGCTTGTGCGAGATGATTACACAGGTGATGCCGGTGTCCCGCAGCCCGCGGAGCAGGTCGAGCAGGTGCGCGGAGTCCTCGTCGTTGAGCGCGGCGGTGGGCTCGTCCAGGATCAGCAGCTTCACCTGCTTGGACAGCGCCTTGGCGATCTCGACCAGCTGCTGCTTGCCCACCCCGATCTCGGTGACCAGGGTGGTCGGATTCTCCGTCAACCCGACCCGGCGCAGCAGCTCGGCCGCCTGGTGGTTGGTGTGGTTCCAGTCGATCAGCCCACGGCGGGTCTGTTCGTTGCCGAGGAAGATGTTCTCGGCGATGGTCAGCTGCGGGCAGAGCGCCAGCTCCTGGTGGATGATGACGATGCCCCGGTGCTCGCTGTCCCGGATCCCGGCGAACCGGGCCGGCTGGCCGTCGAAGGTGGTCTCTCCGGCGTACGACCCGTGCGGGTAGACGCCGGAGAGCACCTTCATCAGGGTCGACTTGCCGGCGCCGTTCTCGCCGCAGATGGCGTGGATCTCGCCCCGGCGTACGGTCAGATTGACGTCGTGCAGAGCACGCACGCCGGGGAACGTCTTGGTGATGCCCCGCATCTGCAGGATGGCGTCGGTCGGCATGATCGTGGACTCAGCCCAGCTGCTCGGCCGAGTAGTAGCCGCTGTCGATCAGCACCTCGTAGTTGCTCTTGTCGATGATCACCGGCTCGAGCAGGTAGGACGGGACGACCTTCTCCCCGTTGTCGTAGTCGGTGGTGTTGTTGACCTCCGGCTCGTCGCCGCTGAGGATGGCGTGCGCCATCTCGACGGTCTTCTGCGCCAGCTCGCGGGTGTCCTTGAAGATCGTCGAGTACTGCTCGTCGGCCAGGATCGACTTGACAGAGGCCTCCTCGGCGTCCTGCCCGGTCACCACCGGGTAGGGCTGGCCGGCGGTGCCGTACCCGCTGCTCTTGAGCGCGGACAGGATGCCGATGGAGAGCCCGTCGTACGGTGAGAGCACCCCGTCGACGGTGACGCCGCCCTGGTAGGTGCGGGTGAGCAGATCCTCCATCCGTCGCTGCGCGTTGGCCGGGTCCCAGCGCAGGATCGCGACGGTGTCGAAGTCGGTCTGGCCGCTGCGGACCACCAGCTTGCCCGAGTCGATGTGCGGCTGCAGCACCGACATCGCGCCGTCGAAGAAGAAGGTGGCGTTGTTGTCGTCCGGCGATCCGGCGAACAGTTCGATGTTGAACGGCCCGTCGGCCTCGCCGGCGGAGCCGTCCGCGTTGAGTACGCCGAGCCCGACCAGCAGCGACGTCGCCTGCTGTACGCCGACCTGGAAGTTGTCGAAGGTGGCGTAGTAGTCCACGTTGGGGCTGCCGAGGATCAGCCGGTCGTAGGAGATGACCGGGATGCCCTGGTCGGCGGCCTGCTGCAGCTGAGTGGTCAGCGCCTTGCCGTCGATCGAGGCGATGATCAGCAGCCGGGCGCCCTGGGTGATCTGGTTCTCGATCTGGTTGACCTGGGTCGGGATGTCGTTCTCCGCGTACTGCAGGTCGACTTCGTAACCCAGCTCCTCGAGCGCGGCCTTGACGTTGTCGCCGTCGCTGATCCAGCGTTCGGAGGACCGGGTGGGCATCGTGACACCGACCAGGGCCCCCGTGTTGTCGCCGTTGCCGGTCTCCTGGTTGATGGTCTTCTCGCTGGAACCGCAGGCGGCCAGACCGGTCGCCAGGGCGGCGGCTGCGCCGATCGTGGCCAGCCGTCGAATCATGGTGCTGGTGCGCAGTTGCACGGACGTCTCCCTCTTCTGGGATGGGCTGCGGGCGGTGGCGCCGCAGGCGGGAGGTTGTGGTGCCGTGGGCGATGAGGTGCCGGGCCGCTGGGCGGTGACCCGGTACGGCGGACGGCCGCTGGCCATGCGGCCCCGTCACGCTGTCGGGTTGCTGCAACTATCGGTGGCTATGTGAGTCGCAGTGTTATCGCTCACAAGATCGCTGTCAAGAGCCCCTACGCGATCCTGGGGAAACCGATGCGAAACATCTGACCGGCTTGGTCGGCGACTCAACCGCAGCCACCCCGACTCCTCCGTCGGAGCACGTTCCCGCAGCTCAGAGGATTGACTTGGGGTGTCGTCAGCTAGGCCCGGGGCCGGTTCAGCTGGGTGCGGCGACGCTGCGCCGGTGCACCAGGGTCGGCTCGATGGTGTGCCGCTCGTCGCTGCGCGCGCCCGACTCGATCTGCCGCAGCAGCAGCGCCAGACTCGCCTTGGCCACCGCGTCGAAGTCCGGCCGGACGGTGGTCAGCGGTGGGGTGAAGTAGGCGGCCTCCGGCACGTCGTCGAAGCCGATGATGCTGACCTCGTCCGGCACCCGCCGGCCCCGCTCGCTCAGTGCCCGCAGGATGCCCAGCGCGAGGTGGTCGTTGGCGGCGAAGATGGCGGTGACGTCGCGCATCCGGGCCAGCATCTGCCCGGCCCGGTAGCCGGACGCCGCGCTCCAGTCGGCCGGCACCAGTGGCGGGACCTCGGCACCGGCGTCCCGCAGGGTCTGCTCCCAGCCGTGGATCCGCCCGGCGCTGTCGAACCAGTCGCCCGGACCGGAGACGTGCCAGACGGTCGGGTGACCCGCGTCCAGCAGGCACCGGGTGGCGGCCCGTGCCCCGGCCGCCTGGTCGACGGTGACCAGCGCGGTGTTGCGCTGCGGGTCACCGTCGATGGTGACCAGCGGCACCCCGGCCGGCACCTGTTCCACGGCCTCGCCGGCGGAGACCACCGGTGCGATCACTACCAGGCCGGCGACCCGCTGGTCGAGGTGGCGGTCGACGACGCCGGCGATGGACTGCCGGTCCAGGCTGCGGACGCTGCCCACATTGACCGCGAACCCGGCGGCCCCGGCGGCCTGCTCGAACGCGGCGAGCAGGGACGCCGGGCCGTAGAGCGTCGAGTTCTGTGCCACAACGCCGATCACCTGTGACTTGCCGGTGACCAGGGCGCGGGCGGCGCGGTTCGGCCGGTAGCCCAGCTCGGCGATGGCGGCCCGGACCCGCAGCCGGGTCTGTTCGCGCACGTTGGGGTGACCGTTGAGCACCCGGGACACCGTCTGGTGGCTAACCCCGGCCAGTCTGGCCACATCCGTCATCGCCGGTTCCCGGACGCTTCTGCTGCTCACCGCTGCCCACCTCAAGTCCGGCCGGGACGTGCCGGCACTGCCGATGATCTTTCAGACCCGGCGTGGTGCCAGGGCCGTGGAACTGGACCGGCCGGGTGGGCCGGGCTGTCTTCCGGTGCCCGTGCCAGCTCCGTCAACAGCGAGGTTAGCGGTCACCCGCCGGGAGCCGCCATGGGCTGGCGGCGAGCCGAGGGGAGAACCTGGTCCCATCGATCCGGCAGTGGTAGCCCACTACGGGGACCCGACCGGATATCCTTGTCTGCGACAGTTGTCGATGTTATCGCTCATCTGATCGTCCAGCCCCACTCGGTGTCGCCGAGGAAAGTTGTCGCAACAGAGCGGTAACGGCCGCGATCCACCCCCTTGACGTGCTTGATGAGAACGGTAACACTCCTGAAACGCGGCGGTTGAGCCCCAGCCGTCGATGGCATCCCGACCAATCTGGCCACCTGGGAAGGGTGTCGGCAGGGTGAAAGCTCGGCGCATGCCGGGTGTTTGACCAGGCCACGAAGTTAACGCTAACAATCGGTCCACCGCATCCGTGGGCCGTTTCGACCGCCGGTCGTCCGGCCAACCGGCGGACGACATCAGCCTCAGCGGGAGGTAGGCAGTGTTCAGACGTTTTTCCGCCGTCATGATCGCGGCGATGATGGTGGCGACCACCGCCGCCTGTGGTGACTCGGGCGCGGAGGGGGGTGGCGGGGGCGACGACCAGATCGTCCTCGGCTTCTCCCAGGTCGGTGCCGAGAGTGGCTGGCGTACCGCGAACACCAAGTCGATCCGGGATTCCGCAGCCGAGGCCGGGATCGAGCTGAAGTTCGCCGACGCCCAGCAGAAGCAGGAGAACCAGATCAAGGCGATCCGCAACTTCATCGCCCAGCGGGTCGACGTGATCGCCTTCTCCCCGGTCGTGGAGTCCGGGTGGGACACGGTGCTCAAGGAGGCCAAGGACGCCGAGATCCCGGTGATCCTGACCGACCGGGCGGTGGACTCGCAGGACGAGACGCTCTACGAGACCTTCATCGGCTCCGACTTCGTCCTCGAGGGTCGGCTCTCCGGGGAGTGGCTGGTCGAGGAGTTCGCCGACGAGTCGGGACCGGTGCGGATCGTCGAGCTGCAGGGCACCACCGGCTCGGCCCCGGCCAACGACCGCAAGCAGGGCTTCGGCGAGGCGATCGCGGCCGACCCGAAGTTCGAGATCATCGCGTCGCAGACCGGTGAGTTCACCCGGGCCAAGGGCAAGGAGGTCATGGAGGCCTTCCTCCAGGCCCACGACGACATCGACGTGCTCTTCGCGCACAACGACGACATGGGTCTCGGCGCGATCGAGGCGATCGAGGCCGCCGGTCTGGTGCCCGGCCAGGACATCACGATCATCACGATCGACGCGGTCCGCGACGGCATGCAGGCGCTCGCCGACGGCAAGATCAACTTCATCGCGGAGTGCAGCCCGCTGCTCGGGCCACAGCTGATGGAGCTGGTCGAGCAGGTGCACGCCGGCGAGTCGGTGCCCAAGCGGGTGGTCACCGAGGAGACCACCTTCACCCAGGAACAGGCCAAGGAAGCACTGCCCACCCGGGAGTACTGAGCCGGGCCGTCGCCCCGCCCGGCCACCGCGCCGGGCGGAACGACGGGGGCAGGCGCCGGCCGCCGGCCCGGTCGGCCCTCGCAGGCGCCGACCGGGCCGGCGGTGGCCGGCCGCAGCGACAGCAGTGAGAGGTACGGATGACCGACGCGGCGCCGATCCTGGAGATGACCGGGATCGGCAAGACCTTCCCCGGCGTCGTCGCGCTCGACGACGTCGATTTCCGGATGTTCCCCGGCGAGGTGCACGCCCTGATGGGCGAGAACGGCGCCGGCAAGTCCACCCTGATCAAGGTTCTCACCGGGGTCTACGGGATCGACCGCGGCGAGATCCGGCTCGCCGGCCGGCAGGTGCGGTTCGCCGGTCCGCTGCAGGCCCAGCAGGCCGGCGTCAGCACCGTCTACCAGGAGGTGAACCTCTGCCCCAACCTGTCGGTGGCGGAGAACATCTTCATCGGGCGGGAGCCCCGTCGGTTCGGCGCGATCAGGTGGGCCACGATGCGGCGCCGCTCGGCCGAGCTGCTGCACCGGCTGCACCTCGACATCGACGTGACGGCGCCGCTGTCCAGCCACTCGCTCGCCGTACAGCAGATGGTCGCCATCGCCCGCGCGGTGGACATCTCGGCCAAGGTGCTCATCCTCGACGAGCCGACCTCCAGCCTCGACGCCTCCGAGGTGGAACAGCTGTTCGCGGTGATCCGCCAGCTCAAGGAGTCCGGCGTGGCGATCCTGTTCGTCTCGCACTTCCTTGACCAGGTCTACGAGATCGCCGACCGGATGACCGTGCTGCGCAACGGCCGGTTGATCGGTGAGTGGCCGGTCGCGCAGCTGAGCCAGCTGGAGCTGGTGGCCAAGATGATCGGCAAGGACCTCAGCGTGCTGGAGCAGCTCGACGGTGAGTCCAAGCCGGACCTGGCCACCCTGGAGGGCGGCCAGCCGGTGCTGGAGGCCACCGGACTCGGCCGGTCCGGGGCGATCGCCCCGTTCGACCTGACCATCCACGCCGGCGAGGTGGTCGGCTTCGCCGGGCTGCTCGGATCGGGGCGTACCGAGGCGGCCCGACTGCTGTTCGGCGCCGACCGCGCGGAGCGGGGCCGGGTGAGCATCGCCGGCAAGCCGACCGCGCTGCGCGGCCCACGCGCCGGGATGGCCAACGGCATCGCCTTCTGCTCCGAGAACCGGCGGGCCGAGGGCGTCGTCGAGGACCTGACCGTACGGGAGAATCTGGTCCTCGCCATGCAGGCCGCCCGGGGGTGGGCCCGACCGATCCCGCGTCGCCGCCAGGACGAGCTGGTCGCCAAGTACATCGCCGCGCTGCAGATCCGCCCGGCCGACCCGGAGCTGCCGATCCGCAACCTGTCCGGCGGCAACCAGCAGAAGGTGCTGCTGGCCCGCTGGCTGATCACCGAGCCCAAGCTGCTCATCGTCGACGAACCGACCCGGGGGATCGACGTCGGTGCCAAGGCGGAGATCCAGCGCCTGGTGGTCGAGCTGGCCGGCGGCGGCATGGCGGTGCTGTTCATCAGCGCCGAGCTGGAGGAGGTCCTCCGGCTCAGCCACAAGATCGCGGTACTGCGGGACCGGCAGATGATCGACCAGCTCGCCAACGGCGCGGGCGTCGACGTGGACCGGATCATGCGGACCATCGCCGGGGAGGCGGCAGCATGAGCGACACGCATCGACGACTGACCGGCCTGGTTCGGCAGCGGCTGTTCTGGCCGGTGCTGATCCTGGTGGTGCTGCTGGTCAGCAACCTGTTCTTCACCCCGAGCTTCTTCTCCATCACGGTTCGCGACGGGCACCTGTACGGGTCGTTGATCGACATCCTGCGGGCCAGCACCCCGCTGGTCCTGGTCGCCGTCGGGATGACCGTGGTCATCGCCACCGGCGGCATCGACCTGTCCGTCGGCTCGGTGATGGCCATCTCCGGCGCGCTCGCCTGCCTGCACATCAGCGGTCTGGCCGACCAGAACAGCGTCGGCGGCGTACTGTTCGCCGTCGTCCTCGCGCTCGGGCTGTCGGTGCTGCTCGGCCTCTGGAACGGCACCCTGGTCGCCGCGATCGGCATCCAGCCGATCATCGCCACGTTGATCCTGATGGTGGCCGGCCGAGGGCTGGCCCAGCTGATCACCGACGGGCAGATCATCAACGTCAACTCGGCGCCGTACAAGGTGATCGGCGCCGGCTACGCGCTCACCCTGCCGGTGTCGGTGCTCATCGTCGTCGCGGTGGTCACCGCCGCGGCGCTGCTGATCCGGCGCAGCGCGCTCGGCATGCTGGTCGAGTCGGTCGGCGGCAACCCGACCGCCAGCCGACTGGCCGGCATCCGCGCCCGGCAACTCGTCATCCTGGCGTACGTCTTCGCCGGACTGTGCGCCGGCATCGCCGGTCTGATCTTCAGCTCCAACGTCTCCAGCGCCGACGGCAACAACGCCGGCAATCTGATCGAGCTCGACGCGATCCTCGCCGTCGTCATCGGCGGTACCGCGCTCACCGGCGGCCGGTTCTCCCTCGCCGGCAGCGTCCTCGGCGCGGTGATCATCAAGGCGCTGGACATCACCATCTACACCATCGGCATCCCCAGCGAGGCGACGCTGCTGTTCAAGGCGGTCGTGGTCATCGTGCTGTGCCTGGCCCAGTCGTCGGCGTTCCGCGCCCGACTGGCCGGGATCACCCGCCGGGGCGGCCCGGACCGCCCACCCGGCTCCCCGCCCGGTTCGCCGTCCGGGAAGCGACCGGACGGCACCGGTGGCGGGCTGCCCCAGCAGGCCGGCCCGGCGGCACCGGCAGAGGCGGAGGTACGGGCATGATCGACGTCAGCGACCCCCGGCAGGCGACGGCCACCGCGCCGACGCCGACCGTGCGCCCTCGGCGGTACCTGCCGCAGCAACGGCACCTGCCGGTGCTCGCCACGCTCACCCTGCTCGCCACCATGTACGGTCTCGGCGCGCTCAACTACACCGGGTTCGCCCAGCCGCAGATCCTGCTGAACGTCTTCGTCGACAACGCCTTCCTGCTGGTCGTCGCGGTCGGGATGACCTTCGTGATCCTCACCGGCGGCATCGACCTGTCGGTCGGCGCGGTGGTCGCCCTGACCACCGTCTGCGCCGCCGTGCTGCTGCGCGAAGGCTGGCCGGCCGGCGTGGTGCTGCCGCTGGTCCTGCTCATCGGCACCACGCTCGGGCTGCTGATGGGCCTGATCATCCACTTCTTCGACATCCAGCCGTTCATCGTGACCCTCGCCGGGATGTTCTTCGCCCGTGGGCTCTGCCACCTGATCACCAGCGACTCGATCCCGATCACCGACGCGTTCTGGACCGCGGCGGCGCAACACCGGATCCGCTTCGGCGACGGCTACTTCATCTCGATCAGCGTGGTCATCGCGCTCGTCGTCGTGCTGATCGCCGCCTTCGTGCTCGCGTACACGCCGTTCGGCCGCAACGTGTACGCGATCGGCGGCAACCCGCAGTCCGCGTTGCTGATGGGGCTGCCGGCCGGGCGGACCCGGATCGCCGTCTACACCGTCAGCGGGTTCTGCGCGGCCCTCGGTGGCGTGCTGCTCAGCTTCTACATGCTCTCCGGCTACAGCCTGCACGCCCAGGGAATGGAACTCGACGCGATCGCCGCGGTGGTGATCGGCGGCACGCTGCTGACCGGCGGATCGGGGTACCTGCTCGGCACCGTCCTCGGCGTCGGGGTGCTCGGTCTCATCCAGACGATCATCGCCTTCCAGGCGGATCTGAGTTCCTGGTGGACGAAGATCGTCATCGGGGTGCTGCTGTTCGCCTTCATCATCCTGCAACGCCTGGTCACCCGGCGGCGCAGATGACTCACCATAGTGGCCAGGCCAGAATCCACCACAGGGAGAACGGGTGAACACCGACCAGTACACCATCGGCATCGACTTCGGCACCCTGTCCGGGCGGGCCGTCGTGGTCCGGGTCGCCGACGGCACCGAAGCCGGCTCGGCGGTGCACGAGTACCGCAACGCCGTCATCGACCGGGCCCTGCCCACCAGCGGCAAACCGCTGCCGCCCGACTGGGCCCTGCAGGACCCGGAGGACTACCGGGACGTGCTGCGCCACGCCGTGCCGGCGGCACTCGCCGACGCCGGCGTGGCCCCGGCGCAGGTGATCGGCATCGCCACCGACTTCACCGCGTGCACCGTGCTGCCGACCCTGGCCGACGGCACCCCGCTGTGCCAGCTGCCCGAGCTGGCCGAGCAGCCGCACGCCTGGCCGAAGCTGTGGAAGCATCACTCGGCGCAGCCACAGGCCGACCGGATCAACGCCCTGGCCCACCAGCGCGGCGAGCCGTGGATCGGCCGGTACGGCGGCAAGATCTCCGCCGAGTGGCAGTTCGCCAAGGCGTTGCAGGTGCTGGAGGAGGACCCGGAGGTCTACTCCCGTACCGAGCGGTGGATCGAGGCCGCCGACTGGATCGTCTGGCAGCTGTGCGGCGCCGAGACCCGAAACGCCTGCACCGCCGGCTACAAGGGTATCTACCAGGACGGCCGGTACCCGGACCCGGCGTACCTGGCCGCGCTGCACCCCGACTTCGCCGACTTCGCGGCCACCCGGCTGGAACACCCGATCCTGCCGCTGGGCGCCCGGGCCGGCGGGTTGACCGCCGAGGCCGCCGGCTGGACCGGGCTGCCGGCCGGCATCGCGGTGGCCGTCGGCAACGTCGACGCGCACGTCACCCCGCCGGCGGCCGGCGCGGTCGCACCGGGACAGCTGCTCGCCGTGATGGGCACCTCGACCTGCCACGTGATGAACGGCACCGACCTGGTCGAGGTCCCGGGCATCTGCGGCGTCGTCGACGGCGGCATCACCGCCGGGGCGTACGGCTACGAGGCCGGCCAGTCCGGCGTCGGTGACATCTTCGCCTGGTTCGTCGACAACGGCGTACCGCCGGCGGTGCACGACGAGGCCGCGCGCCTCGGACTCAGCGTGCACGACCTGCTCACCCGGCAGGCCACCGAGCAGCCGGTCGGCGGGCACGGGCTGGTCGCCCTGGACTGGCACAGCGGCAACCGGTCGGTCCTGGTCGACCATCACCTGTCCGGGCTGATCGTCGGGCTGACCCTGGCGACCCGGCCGGACGAGATCTACCGGGCGCTGATCGAGGCGACCGCGTTCGGCACCCGGACCATCGTGGAGACGTTCGAACGGGCCGGGCTGCCGGTGACCGAGTTCGTCGTCGCCGGTGGGTTGAAACGAAACAAGCTGATCATGCAGATCTACGCCGACGTGCTGCGCCGGCCGGTCAGCGTGGCCAGCTCCGACCAGGCACCGGCGCTCGGTTCGGCGATCCACGCGGCGGTCGCCGCCGGGGCGTACCCGGACGTGGTCACCGCGGCAGGGGTGATGGGCGCGGTGGAGACCGCCGTCTACCGCCCCGACCCCGATGCCGCCGCCGGCTACGACCGGCTGTACGCCGAGTACCAGCTGCTGCACGACCACTTCGGCACCGGTGCCGACAAGGCGATGCACCGGCTGCGGGACATCCGCAACGCCGCGCTCGCCCGCTCCGACCGGGAGGTATCCGCCTGATGAGCACCACCGCCCGCGCAACGACCGCCGGCTCCGCAACGACCGCCGGCTCCGCCACCGACGTCGCAGCCACCGACGTGGCCGCCGAGATCACCCGGCTGCGTGCCGAGGTGTGCCGGCTGCACGAGCACCTGACCCGCTGGGGGCTGGTCACCTGGACCAGCGGCAACGTCTCGGCCCGGGTGCCCGGCGCCGACCTGCTGGTGATCAAGCCGTCCGGGGTCAGCTACGACGAGCTCACCCCGGCGCACATGGTCGTCACCGATCTCGACGGCTCGCTGGTCGAGGGCGACTACGCGCCGTCGAGCGACACCGAGGCACACGCGTACGTCTACCGGCACATGCCGCAGGTCGGCGGGGTGGTGCACACGCACAGCCCGTACGCCACCGCCTGGTCGGCACGCGGCGAACCGATCCCGTGCGCGGTGACCGCGATGGCCGACGAGTTCGGCGGCGAGATCCCGGTCGGGCCGTTCGCGTTGATCGGCTCCGACGCGATCGGCCGGGGCATCGTCGCGACGCTCACCGGACACCGGTCACCGGCGGTGCTGATGCGCCAGCACGGCCCGTTCACCATCGGCGCGACCGCGAAGGCGGCGGTGAAGGCGGCGGTGATGTGCGAGGACGTGGCCCGCACCATCCACCTGGCCCGCCAGCTCGGTCCGGTCGAGCCGCTGCCGCAGGCGGCGGTCGACGCGCTGTACGAGCGCTACCAGAACGTGTACGGCCAGCGGTGAACCGCAGCCGGCAGAGATTGTCCAGATGGGACCGAGAAGTGTGGCACAGGGGGGATCCGTGGTGATGGAGGCATCGATGCGGTCGGCGCAGGTGTGGTTTCTGACCGGCAGCCAGGGGCTGTACGGTCCGGAGACGTTGCAGCAGGTGGCTGAGCAGTCCCAGGAGATCGCCCGGCGGTTGGACGACGCCGACGGGCTGCCGGTCAAGATCGTCTGGCAGCCGGTGCTGACCAGCCCGGAGGAGATCCTGCGGGTCTGCCTCGCCGCCAACGCCGAACCCGGCGTGGTCGGGGTGGTCGCCTGGATGCACACGTTCTCCCCGGCGAAGATGTGGATCTCCGGCCTGGACGCGCTGCGCAAGCCGCTGCTGCACCTGCACACTCAGGCGAACGTGACGCTGCCGTGGGCCGAGATCGACATGGACTTCATGAACCTGAACCAGGCCGCGCACGGCGACCGCGAGTTCGGCTACGTGCAGACCCGGCTCGGGGTGGCCCGCAAGACCGTCGCCGGCCACGTCAGCGACCCCCGGGTCGTCGGCCGGATCGCCGGCTGGGCGCGGGCCGCGATCGGCCACACCGAGCTGCGGTCACTGAAGCTGGCCCGGTTCGGCGACAACATGCGCAACGTCGCGGTCACCGAAGGCGACAAGGTGGAGGCGCAGGTCCGGTTCGGCGTCTCGGTCAACACGTACGGGGTGAACGAGCTGGTCGAGGCGGTCGACGCGGTACCGGACCCCGACGTCAAGGTCCTCGTCGACGAGTACGAGCAGCGGTACCGGGTGGACCCGGCGTTGCGGGCCGGTGGCGACCGGCACGACTCGCTGCGCTACGCCGCCCGCATCGAGCTGGGCCTGCGCGGCTTCCTGACCGAGGGCGGCTTCCGGGCCTTCACCACCAACTTCGAGGACCTGGGCGGGCTGCGGCAGCTGCCCGGCCTGGCGGTGCAGCGGCTGATGGCCGACGGCTACGGCTTCGGCGGTGAAGGCGACTGGAAGACCGCCGTACTGGTACGCACCCTCAAGGCGATGTCCGTCGGCACCTCCGGTGGTACGTCGTTCATGGAGGACTACACCTACGACCTGACCCTTGGCCAGGAGCTCATCCTCGGAGCGCACATGCTGGAGGTCTGCCCGAGCATCGCCGCCGACACCCCGTCGTGTGAGATCCACCCGCTGAGCATCGGCGGCCGGGAGGACCCGGTACGGCTGGTCTTCGACGCCGCACCCGGCCGGGCCGTCGTGCTCGGCATGGTCGACCTGGGCGAACGGTTCCGCCTGGTGGCCAACGAGATAGAGGTCGTGCCGCCGGCACAGCCGTTGCCGAAGTTGCCGGTGGCCCGGGCGGTGTGGCGCCCCGAGCCGGACCTGCCGACGTCGGCCGAGGCGTGGCTGACCGCCGGCGGCCCGCACCACACCGTCCTCTCCCAGGCCGTCGGGGTGGACGAGTTGCACGATCTGGCCGAGATGACCGGCACCGAACTGGCGGTCATCGACGCCGACACGACGGTCCGGCGGTTCGCCGCCGAGCTGCGCTGGAACCAGGCGTACCACCGGCTCGCCCGCGGCTTCTGACGCCTGCCGGTCTCGCTGCCCGGGTGCTGGCGCCCCGGGCAGCGGGACCGGCGGGGCCACGGTCCGGGCCGTCGAGGGAACCGTCATTGTCGTCAAATCGGCTCCAAGACAACCATGTGGGTTCCCTCGCCGCCGGGCATCGCTCGCGGGCGGCCGGATGGCTCAGCGGCGGGCGCGGACGCTGCGGCCGGCCCACCAGACGACGCCGCCGACGGCGAAGACCACCAGTCCGGTGAGCACCGCCGTGCCGGGCAGGGTGGCGGCCAGCAGCAGACAACCGGCGATCCCGACGACCGGTACGGCCTTAGGCAGCGCGCCCTCGTCGCGGCGCAGGGTCAGCGCGGCGGCGTTGGCCACCGCGTAGTAGATCAGTACGCCGAACGACGAGAAGCCGATCGCCTCGCGCAGGTCGGCGACGCAGACCAGGGCGACCACCGCGACCCCGACCGCGATCTCCGCCCGGTGCGGCACCTGCCGACGTGGGTGTACGGCATCCAGCCCGGCCGGCAGGTGCCGGCCCCGGGACATTGCGAACACGGTCCGGGACACCCCGAGGATCAACGCCAGCAGCGCGCCGAGCGCCGCCGTAGCCGCGCCGATCCGTACCACCGGGACCAACCAACCGGCACCGGCCTGTGACACGGCGGCGGCCAGCGGTGCCGGAGCGGCGGCCAGCCCGGCCGGGCCCAGGGCCCGCAACGTGGCGATCGCGACCAGCGCGTACACCGTCAGGGTGATGCCCAGCGCGATCGGAATCGCCTGCGGGATGGTGCGCCGCGGGTCGCGGACCTCCTCGCCGAGGGTGGCGATCCGGGCGTAGCCGGCGAAGGCGAAGAAGAGCAGCCCGGCGCCCTGCAGCACCCCCCAACCGTCGACGGGTACGCCGCCCGCCGCGCCGACGACCGGCCCGGTGCCGCCGAGCAGGCCGGCCACGACCACCGCCGCCAGCACCACCAGCACGACACCGACGATGATCCGGGTGGCCAGCGCCGACCGGTGTACGCCGAACAGGTTCAGCGCGGTGAGCGCGACCACCGCGGCGACCGCTACCGGCCGGGCGTACCCCGGTGCCAGGTAGCTGCCGACGGTGAGCGCCATCGCCGCGCACGAGGCGGTCTTGCCGACCACGAACCCCCAGCCGGCGAGGTGGCCCCAGAGGTCGCCGAGGCGTTGTCGGCCGTACACGTAGGTGCCGCCGGACTCCGGGTAGCGGGCGGCCAGTCGCGCCGACGACATCGCGTTGCAGTAGGCCACCACGGCGGCGACGCCGAGCGCGGCCAGCAGCCAGCCGCCGGCGGCCGCCGCCGCCGCCGGGGCGAACGCGGCAAACACCCCGGCGCCGATCATCGCGCCGAGACCGACGACCACCGCGTCGCCGGTGCCGAGCCGACGGGCCAGACCGCCGGGCGACGGGTCGGTCGGGCTCACCGCACGGTAGTCGGACGCTGGTTGACCGGGTCGGCATCGCCTCCGGTGGCATCGGCCCGGTCACCGCCGCTGTCTGCGGCCCGGTCACCGCCACCGGCGGCCGGCCGCCGCCGGTGGTGTGCCTCGCGCCGGGCCAGCCAGCCGAAACCGACCAGGGTCATCGCCGCGAAGATCCACCACTGGGCCACGTAGCCGCCGTTCTGCCAGCTGTTCTCGTGCCGGATCGGCACGGCGACGAAGACCGGGTCGGCCGGCGGGTCCTGCTGCTGCAGCAGCACGTAACCGCCGTAGATCGGGTAGGGCAGCTCGGCGGCGAGCACCGGGGTGGCGATCCGCCGGGTCTGCAGCGTGCCGTCCTGGCGGGTCACCGAGCCGGACATCGGCTCCGGCTGGCGCAGCAGCCCGGTCACCCTCACCTCGCCGGTCGGTGCCGGCGGCACCGGCGGCGCGACGGCGAGCCCACTGTCGTCCGGCGGGATCCAGCCCCGGTCGACCAGCACCGCGGAGCCGTCCGCCAGCACCAGCGGGGTGAGCACCTGGTACCCGACCCGGCTGTTCACCGTACGGCTGCGGACCAGCACGTGGTTGTCGCTGTCGTAGCGCCCGACGGCGGTCACCCTGGTCCAGGTCGCCGACTCCGGCGGCGCGTCGCCGGCCTGCCCGGGTGCCGGACCGGGGCGGCCGGCGGCCTGGGTCAGCTCGGCCGGGGTCTGCTGCCCGGCGGCGTCGATCCGGTCGTTGACCGCGCTGCGTTGGTGGTAGCGGTCGAGCTGCCAGTTTCCCAGCTGTACCATCACCGCCGCAGCGGCCAAGGCCACCGCGAGGTAGCCCAGCCACCGGGGCGTCAGCAGGAACCGGTACACATTGCGGAGACTACCGGGTATCGTCTTGCGGCTGTTCGACCGATGCCGTCGGTGGCGGTCCGGCCGACCCCACCGGGCGTCCGTCGGGCCCGGGACCGCCCGCCACCCGTACGTACAGAGGAGTCGTAGATGCCGTCCCTGCCCCGCCTGGTGGTGAGCGCCCCCGCGTCCGGCCACGGCAAGTCGTCGGTGGCGATCGGCCTGCTGGCCGCGCTGCGGCACCGAGGGCTGAGCACCGCCGGGCTGAAGGTCGGGCCGGACCACACCGACGCCGCGTACCTGGGTGCCGCCGCCGGGCGTCCGGGCCGCAACCTGGACCCGATGCTGGTGGGCTCCGGACGGATCGGTCCGTTGCTGGCGCACGGTGCGGCCGGAGCCGACATCGCCGTGGTCGCCGGGGCGATGGGGCTGTTCGACGGTCTCGGTAGCCGACCGGACAGCCCGTCCACGGCCACCGTCGCCACCGCCGTGCGCGCCCCGGTGCTGCTGGTGGTGGACGCGGCGACGATGGGCCAGTCGGTGGGCGCGCTGGTGCACGGCTTCCGGGCGTACGACGAACTGCTCTGGCTCGGCGGGGTGATCCTCAACCGGGTCAGCTCGGCGCGGCACGAACAGGTGCTCCGTACCGCGTTGGACGAGATCGGTGTGCCGGTGCTCGGTGCGCTGCACCGGGGCGAACTGCCGGCGGGGATTCCGCGCCCGGCCGGGGTGGTGCCGGTCGCCCACCACAGCATCGACACGGTACGGCTGATCCGCCGGCTCGGTGAGGCGGTGGACGCGGCCGTCGACCTGGACCTGGTGCTGGCGATGGCCCGGTCAGCGCCGCCGCTGCCGGTGCCGGAGTGGACCGCCGGCGACGCGTTGGCGGCCGAGGCCGAGGCGGCCGGGGTGCCGCCGGCGCCGCCGCCGGCCCGGCGTCCGGTGATCGCGGTCGCCGGCACCGCCGAGCTGATCTACGGCTACGCGGAGACGGTCGAACTGCTCACCGCCGCCGGTGCCGCGGTGGTGCCGGTCGATCCGCTGCGGGACGAGTCGTTGCCGGAGGCGACGGCGGCGCTGGTGCTGCCCGGCGGGCTGCCGGAGACCTACCTGCCGGAGTTGTCGGCGAACCGGGCGTTGACCCTCGCGGTGGCCGACCTCGCCCGGTCCGGTCGGCCGGTGCTTGCCGAGGGGACCGGGCTGCTCTGGCTGGTCCGGGAGTGTGACGGGCGGCCGATGGGTGAGGTGTTCGACGCGGCGGCGTCGACCACCGACCGGATGATCGTCGGCTACCGGGAGGCGACGTCGCGGGCGGCCACCCCGGTCGCGCCGCTCGGCGGCCGACTGATCGGCTACAAGCAGCACCAGATGGTGGTTTCCCCGCGTGCCGGCCACACCCCCGCGTGGACCTGGGGCAACGGGGTGCCGGAGGGCTTCGTCTGGCGTCGGGTGCACGCCTCCCAGTTGACGCTGCACTGGGCGGGGGCGCCGGAGATCGCCCGGCGACTGGTGGTCGCCGCCGCCGACGGCCGCCCGGGGGCGGGCTCACCCGGTCCGGGCTCACCGGCCGGCGAGCCCGGACCGCCGGTGCCGCCGCACCCGTCCGGCCCGCATCCGCCCGGCCCCTACCCGCCCGCTTCGCATCCGGCCGCGCCGCATCCGGCCGGGCCGCGGCCGCCGTCGGTCGGCGACGACGAGGACACCGAGCCGGTGCTGGTGGCCTCAGCCGACGATCTCGGCTGACGGCGGAGTGAACTGGCGTACCGGCTTGTCCTTGAGGGCGTTCTTCAACGTGCCGGCGGCGGAGTCCACCGGCTTCTGCGACTGCCAGTCGCCGACCGCGTTGAACGGGTTGTCCGGGTCGGCGATGAAGCTGGCCACGGCGAGGTCCGGGGTGTAGCCGGTGAACCAGGCGGACCGGGTGCTGTCGGTGGTACCGGTCTTGCCGGCAACCGGCCGCCCGACCGCCTTGGCGACCCCTTCGGCGGTGGCCCAGCCGCCACAGCCGCCGGCGGCCGGGCGGTCACCGACCGGGCAGCGGGCGGCGTCGGTGGCGGCCCGGGCCACGTCCGGCGAGAAGGCCGCCCGGCAGCGCGGGGTTGCCACCTCGACGTCGACCCCGGTCAACGCCCGGTAGGTGACCGGGCTGCCGTCCGGGTTCTCCACCGCCAGCACCGGGGAGTCCTCGCAGTGGCTGCCGTCGGCGGCGATGGTGGCGTACGCGTTCGCCATCTCCAGCGGGGTCACGTCGGAGACGCCGAGGGTGAACGCACCCCACTTGCTGGCGTACTCCGGTGAGGCGTTGCGCCGGTCGACGTCGGTGCGCCAACGCAGCCCGAGCCGCTCGGCCATCTGCACCGCCTTCTCCGCGCCGACCTGCTGCAACAACCAGACGAAGTAGGTGTTGACCGACTTACCGAACCCGGACCACATGTAGTGGAAACCGGCCATCGACCCGTCGGCGTTGCTCGGGCACCACCGTCCGCCGCAGCTGCTGGAGCCCTGGCCGCCGTCGTAGATGGAGTTGATCCGGTGCGGCGCGTTGAACCCGGAGCGCAACGGCATCCCGGCGTCCAGCGCGGCCAGCATGGTGAACATCTTGAAGGTCGAGCCGGCCTGGTACCCGGGCAGGTCGCCGCCGCCGAGCAGCGGTGTCACCGTGTTCGGGTAGTTGCCTTTGACCTTCTCCCGCAGGTTGGGGTTGGAGTGCTGGCCGTTGTCGGTCTGGTCGAGCGAGTAGACCCGGTTGACCGCCATCGCCTTGACCTGTCCGGTGCCGGGTTCGACCGCCACCAGGCCGTGCGCGAACGGGCTGCCGATCGACTCCCGGGAAGTGACCTGTTCCTGGGCGACCTTCTGGATGCCGGGGTCGAGGCTGGTGACGATCCGGTACCCGCCGGTACGCAGGTTGGCCAGCCGCTCGGACGGGCTGTCGCCGAACGCCTTCTGGCTCATCCACCAGGACTTGAGGTAGTCGCAGAAGAAGCCCCAGTCGTTGTGCTCCTGCGGCACCGACACGCACTCGTTCGGCGGGGTGCTCAGGTTGAGCCGGATCGGTTCGGCCTTGGCCTGCTCGGCGGCGACCGGGGAGAGGTAGCCCAGGTCGGCCATTCGGTCGATCACGTAGTTGCGCCGCTCGGTGGCGGCGGCCTGGTCCGATGTCGCCGGGTCGTACTCCGACGGTGCCTTGACCAGTCCGGCGATCAGCGCGGCCTCGCTGGCGGTCAGCGCCTTCGGGTGCTTGGAGAAGAAGATCTCCGCGGCGGCGTAGATGCCGTACGCCCGGTGACCGAAGTAGGCGGCGTTGAGGTACCGCTCCAGGATCTCCGGTTTGGACATCTGCTTCTCGAGCTCCATCGCGATCCGGATCTCCCGGATCTTGCGGCCGGGGGTCTGTGCCGTGGCCGCCTGCAGCTCCAGCGGGTTCTGGGCGGTCTGCTGCAGGGCGAGCCGGACGTACTGCATGGTCAGGGTGGAGCCGCCCTGGGACACCCCGCCGGCCTGCTGGTTGGCGACGAACGCCCGGGCGACGCCCTTCGGGTCGACGCCGGAGTGCTGGTAGAACCGGTTGTCCTCGGAGGCGACGATGGCCTGCTGGATGAACGGCGACATCTCGGTCAGCGGTACGTACTTGCGGTGCTCCTCGTAGAACATCGTCACCAGGGTCTTGCCGTCGGCGGCGTAGACGTACGACGTCTGGGCGGGCTGGGCCTCGCGCAGCTCGCTGGGGATCTGGTCGATCGCCTTGGTGCTGGCGATGACGCCGAGACCGGCGACGGCGGCCATCGGGTACGCGGCGGCGGCGACCACGACACCGGCGATCAGACCGGCCCGGAGCAGTTGGACGAGGCGGCCACTGCGAGCTGGGTGGCGGGTGCGTTTCCTCACGGCCCAAAGCTAAGCCGGACAGCCACAAAAAGTGACCAAAAGGATTAACACCATAAGACGAATCGTGTCACAAGCGTCACCCTTCGTCGATTTCATCCCGCCCGCCCGGCATGATCGCCACCATGCAGGAGTACGATCTCGGGCACCACGGCGACGTCGAGGCCACCCCCGGCCTGATCGACCTGGCGGTCAACGTCCGCGTCGGCGAACCGCCGCGCTGGCTGACCGAACCGGTCTCTGCCAGCCTGCGCGACCTCGCCCGCTACCCCGACCAGCGGGCCGCTGTCACGGCCGTCGCCGCCCGGCACCGCCGGCCCGCCAGCGAGGTGCTGCTCACCGCCGGCGCCGCCCAGGGCTTCGTCCTGATCGCCCAGGCGCTGCGCGACGCCCGCCGCCCGGTAGTGGTGCACCCGCAGTTCACCGAGCCGGAAGCCGCCCTGCGCAACGCCGGGCACCGGGTCGACCGGGCGCTGCTGTCCGCCGACACCGGGTTCACCCTCGACCCCGCCCTCGTCCCGGCCGACGCGGACCTGGTGCTCATCGGCAACCCGACCAACCCGACGTCGGTGCTGCACCCCGCCGAGACGGTCGCCGCGCTCACCCGACCGGGCCGGGTCGTCGTCGTCGACGAGGCGTTCGCCGACACCACCTGCGCCGCCGGCGTTACGGGCGAACCGCAGTCGCTGGCCGACCGGCGCGACCTGCCCGGACTCGTCGTGGTGCGCAGCCTGACCAAGACCTGGGGACTGGCCGGGTTGCGGATCGGCTACCTGCTCGGCCCGGAGCCGCTGCTGCGCCGGCTCGCCACCGCGGCGCCGCTGTGGCCGGTCGCCACTCCGGCGCTGGTCGCCGCCGAGGTGTGCGCCAGCCGCCGGGCGGTAGGCGCCGAACGCCGGTTCGCCGCCGCGCTCGCCGCCGAGCGCGCCCACCTGGTCCGACGGCTCGCCGAACTGCCCGGGGTCACCGTGGCCGGCACCCCGGCCAGCGCGTTCGTCCTGATCCACGTCGCCGGTGCGCAGCGGGTGCGGCACCGGCTGCGTGAGCGGGGCTACGCGGTACGCCGCGGTGACACCTTCCCCGGGCTGGGTGTCGACTGGCTGCGGATCGCGGTACGGGACACTGCCACCACCGACGCCTTCGTCTCCGTGTTGTCGACCACCCTGGAGGACTGATGCCCGACGGTCGTGGAGGACTGATGCCCGATGGTCGTGGAGGACTGATGCCCGACGGCTCTGGAGGTCCTGTGCCCGACGGCCCGACCGGCTCACTGATCGAGGCGACCCTGGCGCGGATCCGGCCACCGGACGGCGACGCGATGACGCAGGCCCGCGCACTGCACGCCCGGCTGACCAAGCCGGCCGGCTCACTCGGCGCGCTGGAGGAGCTCTCGGTACGGCTCGCCGGCCTCGCCGCGGCCTGCCCGCCACCGCTGTCCGAGCCCGGCGCGGTGGCCGTCTTCGCCGCCGACCACGGGGTGCACCGGCAGCGGGTCACCCCCTGGCCGCAGGAGGTCACCGCGCAGATGGTGGCCAACTTCCTGGCCGGCGGCGCGGTGGTGAACGCCTTCGCCCGGCAGATGGGGGCCAGCGTCACCGTGGTCGACGTGGGCGTGGCCGCGCCGCTGGAGCCCGCCGACGGGCTTGTGTCGGCCCGGGTACGCCCCGGCACCGCCGACCTGTCCAGCGGGCCGGCGATGACCGTCGACGAGGCCCGTACCGCCATCGAGGTGGGTATCCGGGTCGCCGGCGACCTGCACGACGGTGGCGCCGCCAGCCTGCTCACCGGTGACATGGGAATCGCCAACACCACTGCGGCGGCGGCCCTGATCGCCGGCTTCACCGGTGCGACGGCGGCTGACGTCACTGGCCGGGGCACCGGGGTCGACGAGCAGACGTACCAGCGGAAAGTGTCCGTGGTGGAGGCGGCGCTGCGCCGGCACCGGCCGGACCCGGCCGACCCGGTCGGGGTGCTGGCCGCGCTCGGCGGGCTGGAACACGCGGCGCTCTGCGGCTTCCTGCTCGGCGCCGCCGCCCGGCGGATCCCGGTGATCCTGGACGGGGTCAGCGCGGTGGCCGCCGCGCTGGCCGCGGCGGCCCTGGCCCCGCACACCACCGCCGCGATGGTCGCCGGGCACCGTTCGGTGGAGCCGGGGGCTACCGTTGGGCTGCGCCAGCTCGGCCTGCACCCACTGGTCGACCTGGAGCTGCGCCTGGGAGAGGGCACCGGCGCCCTGCTCGCCTGGCCGATGGTGGCCAGTGCGGTCCGGGTCCTGCACGAGGTGGCCACCTTCGACGCGGCGGGAGTTTCCGAGAAGTGAACCTTTACCCACTGGGGCTGCGGCTGGACGGCCGGCGGGTGCTGGTGGTCGGCGGCGGCACGGTCGCCACCCGGCGGGTGCCGGCGTTGCTGGACGCCGGAGCCGACGTGCTCGTCGTGTCACCCGAGCTGACCCCGGCATTGCACGGCCTGGTCACCGCCGGTCGGCTGGGCTGGCGGCAGCGGCGGTTCCAGCCCGGTGACCTCGACGGTGCCTGGCTGGTCCAGGTCGCCGTCGACGACCCGGCGGCGGCGGCCGAAGTCAGCGCCGCCGCTGAGCCCCGGCGGGTGTTCTGCGTACGGGCCGACGACCGGACCGAGGCGACCGCCTGGACCCCGGCGGTGACCCGGCACGGCCCGGTGACCGTGGCGGTGCTCGGCGGCGGGGACCCGCAGCGGGCGGTCCGGGTCCGGGACGCGATCGACCAGCGGCTGGCCGACGGCACCATCCCGGTTGCCGGCACCGCCGGGGAGGCACCGGCCACCGCCGGCCCCGGCCCGACCGGCCGGGTGGTCCTGGTCGGCGCCGGCCCCGGCGACCCGGAACTGATCACCGTGAAGGGCCGCCGCGCGCTCGCCGAAGCCGACGTGGTGGTCGCCGACCGGCTGGTGCCGGGGCTGCTGCTGGACGAGCTGCCCGCCCGGGTCGAGCTGGTCGACGCCGCGAAGATCCCGTACGGCCCGGCTGCCGCCCAGGAGGAGATCAACCGGATCCTGGTGGACCGGGCCCGGGCCGGGTCCGTCGTGGTCCGGCTCAAGGGCGGTGACCCGTACGTGTTCGGCCGGGGCGGCGAGGAGCTGCTGGCCTGCGTCGGGGCGGGCGTACCGGTGTCGGTGGTGCCCGGCGTGAGCAGTTCGGTCGCGGCACCCGCCGCCGCCGGTATCCCGGTCACCCACCGGGGGGTGGCCCACGAGTTCACCGTGGTCTCCGGCCACCTGCCGCCGGGGCACCGGCTGTCGCTCGTCGACTGGCCGGCGCTCGCCCGGCTGCGCGGCACCCTGGTGGTGCTGATGGGGCTGAAGAACCTGCCGGCGATCGCCGAGACGCTGCTCGCCAACGGCCGTGGCGCGGAGACCCCGGCGGCGGTGGTGCAGGAGGCGACCACCGGTGCCCAGCGGGCGCTGACGTCGACCCTGGGTGCGGTGGCCGGCGAGGCCGCAGCCGCCGGGCTGCGGCCGCCGGCCGTGGTGGTCGTCGGCGACGTGGTCGGCACGCTGGACGTGCCGACCGATCGAGCCGACCGGCCAACCGATCGAGCCGACCGGACCGAGGACTGAGCGGTCCGGCGCGCCGGGGGAGCGGCGCGCCGGACCAGCCCCGGTTTCAGAGCTTGAGCATGTCGTCCAGCAGCAGGGCGCACCGGATCAGCCCCAGATGGCTGTACGCCTGGGGATGGTTGCCCAGCCCGCGTTCGGCGAGCGGATCGTACTGCTCGGGCAGCAGACCGGTCGGGCCGGCGGTGTCGATCATCTGCTCGAACAGCTCTTCGGCGTCACCGCGCCGCCCGGTGCGCAGGTATGCCTCGATCAGCCAGGCGGTGCAGATGTGGAACCCGCCCTCCCGGCCGGGCAACCCGTCGTCCCACCGGTAGCGGTACACCACTGGGCCGCTGCGCAGGTCCGCCTCCACTTTGAGCACCGTGGCGAGGAACCGCGGGTCGTCGTCGGGCAGCAGCCCGGACAGCCCGATCCACAGCGAGGAGGCGTCCATCTCCTCGTCGCCGTAGGCGACCGTGTACGCGCCGGCCTTGGCGTGCCAGCCGTGTTCCAGCACGTTGCGGCCGATCCGGTCGCGCAGCTCGACCCAGTCCGGCCGTTCGCCGCCGCCGTGCCGGCCCGCCATCCGCAGCGCCCGGTCCACCGTCATCCAGCACATGACCTTGGAGAAGACATGGTGCCGGGGAGCGAGCCGAGCCTCCCACAGGCCGTGGTCCGGCTCGTGCCAGCGGCGTTCGACCGCCTGCACCATCGCCTCCAGCACCCGCCACTCGTCGTCGTGCACGGCACCACGGGCGTCGGCGACCACCGCGAGCAGGTCGGCGATCGGCCCGAACACGTCGAGCTGCAGCTGGTGGTTGGCCAGGTTGCCGACCCGCACCGGGCGGGAGCCGGCGTAGCCGGGGAGGGTGTCGATGACCGCCTCCGCGCCCAGCTCCAGACCCTCCACCGTGTAGAGCGGGTGCAGCCGCTCCGGGTGGCCGCCGGTGCGCTCGACGCAGCCGTCCACCCAGCGTAGGAACGCCTCGGCCTCGGCCAGCGAGCCGAGGTCGACCAACGCCCGGGCGCTCATCGCCGCGTCCCGCAGCCAGCAGTACCGGTAGTCCCAGTTGCGTACCCCGCCGAGCTCCTCGGGCAGTGAGGTGGTCGCGGCGGCGAGGATCGAGCCGGTCGCCTCGTGGCACAGCCCCCGCAGGGTGAGCGCGCTGCGGGCGACCAGCTCCCGGCCGGTGTTCGGCAGCTTCAGCTGCCGGACCCACTCCCGCCACGGCTGTTCTGCGGTGGACTGGCGCTGCTGCACGGTGACGGTGTGGTGTTCCAGGCTGTGCGAGCCGAACCGCAGCTCCATGGTGAGCATGCCGTCGAGTGCGGCCAGGTCGACCAGAGCGCGGGCGGTTTCCCGACCGCCGTCGTCGACGACCTTCCACTCCACCCCGGGGGAGTAGAGCGCCACCGGCTCGTTGGAGCCGAGCACCAGCAGCCCGTCACCGAGCGGCTGCAGCTGCACGGCCACCTGGCCGAACTCGGGGCGCGGGGCGAACTCCAGCTGTGCCTGCCCGGTGCCGGTGAGCACCCGGACCAGGGTGGAGTCGGCGCCCGGTAGCACCGTGTCGCCGGCGGAGGACTCGGCCGGCGGGTGGTCCAGCCAGTCGGTGACGGTCAGCCCCGACCAGCGGGTCTCCACGGTCATCGTGCCGGGCCGGTAGCGCTGCCCCAGCGGGAACCCGCCGCGGGCCGGTGCGACGGCGAAGTGCCCGGCCGGTGCGCCGCCGAGTAGATCGGCGAAGATCGCCGACGAGTCCGGCTTGGGATGGCACAGCCAGGTCACCTTGGCGTCCGGGGTGAGCAGCGCGATGGTCCGGCCGTTGGCCAGCATCGAGTGGCGCTCGATCGGCACCGCGTGCTCGCCGTAGAGCCAGTTGCGCCGGGTCTCCAGCAGGACGCCGAGCACCCGCGCGGCGTCGATCGGTTCGGCGACCCGGAACGGCGCCCGGGTGTCGCCGTCGCCGATCTTGATGCCGACGTCCGGGCCGTGCAGGTTGGCGAAGGCGCTCTCGTCGGTGATCGAGTCGCCGATGAACAGCACGCCGCTGGCCGACGTCTGGGTGCGGATCTGGTCCAGGGCGGTGCCCTTGTCGGTGGCGACCACCGACAGTTCGACGACTTCCTTGCCCTGGGTGACGGTGACGTCGGGCCAGGCGGCCGGTCCAGTGTTGACCGCCGCGACGACCGCTTCGGCGACCGCCGGATCGGCGCCCCGGGTGTGCACCGCGACGCTGGCCGGTTTGACCTCCAGCCGTACCCCGGGCTGGTCCTTGATCAGCTGCCGTAGCTCCCGCTTGAGCTGGGAGTGCACCTGCAGTTGCTCGGGGGCCAGCCGTTCGACGAAGCCGATGTCGAACTCGGACCCGTGGCTGCCGACCAGATGGACCTCGCTGGGCAGCCGGGACAGCGCGGCGAGGTCGCGCAGCGCCCGGCTGGAGACCACCGCGACGGTGGTCTGTGGAAGCGCGGCCAGCGCCCGCACCGCCGCGACCGACTCCGGTAGCGGTACGGCTCGGGTCGGGTCCTCGACGATCGGTGCGAGGGTGCCGTCGTAGTCGCAGGCCACCAGCAGTATCGGCATCCGGGCGATCCGCCCGATCGCCGCGCGCAGCTCGGGATCGATCTGATCCGCGGCCGCGCGTACGTCCCCGTCAAGGACGGACGTTCTCATTCATTCCTCCGTCTCGGGCACACCGAGTTCTGTGAGGAAGGAGCGGGCCCAGTGGCCGACGTCATGGGTCCGCAGATGGCGCTGCATGATCCGCATCCGCCGCCGGGCCTCGGAACTGTCGACGTGCACCGCCCGCAACAGGGCATCCTTGACGCCGTCCGGGTCGTGCGGGTTGCACAGGAACGCTTGACGCAGCTCCGTTGCCGCGCCGGCGAACTCACTGAGCACGAGGGCACCGCCGGTGTCGGCGCGGGCCGCGACGTACTCCTTGGCCACCAGGTTCATTCCGTCTCGCAGTGGTGTCACCATCATCACATCGGCCGCGCGGTAGAGCGCGGCGAGTTCACTGCGACTGTACGACTGGTGCAGGTAGTGCACGGCGGGCACACCCACCCGGCCGAATTCACCATTAATCCGGCCAACTTCGCGCTCAACCTTGACCCGAAGTGCCTGGTAGTGCTCGACCCGCTCGCGGCTGGGGGTGGCAACCTGCACCATAACCGCGTCCGGAACTGTCAGCTTTCCGTCAGCAAGAAGTTCCCGGAACGCTTTCAGCCTGAGTTCGATCCCCTTGGTGTAGTCGAGCCGGTCCACCCCGAGGATCACCGTCTTCGGATCCCCCAGCTCGGCGCGGATCTGCTTCGCCCGCGCCTCCACCGTCGCGTCGTGGGCCATCCGTTCCATCTCCGGAACGTCGATCGAGATCGGGAATGCACCCGCCTTGACCTTGCGGCCGTCGACCTGGATCATCTGGCCCTCGTACCGCAGCCCGAGCAGGTGGCGGGCCAGCCGGACGAAGTTCTGCGCGGCCAGTCGCTGCTGGAAACCGACCAGGTCGGCGCCGAGCAGCCCGCGCAGGATCTCGGCGCGCTGCGGCATCTGCATGAACAGCTCGATCGGCGGGAACGGGATGTGCAGGAAGAAGCCGATCCGCAGGTCCGGGCGGATCTCCCGGAGCATGGCCGGCACCAACTGCAGCTGGTAGTCCTGCACCCACACCGTGGCACCCTCGTCGGCGACCTCCGCTGCCGCCTCGGCGAACCGGGCGTTGACCACCCGGTACGCCTCCCGCCAGCGGCGCTTGAACGCCGGCGTCTCGACCGCGTCGTGGTACAGCGGCCAGATGGTGGCGTTGGACTGACCTTCGTAGTACCGTTCCAGCTCTTCGGCGCTCAGCGGGACCGGGTGCAGCCGGATGCCTTCGAGGTCGAAGGGCTCCGGTGCCGCACCGGCGCCACCGGCCCAGCCGACCCAGGTGCCCTGGTGCGCGGCGAGCACCGGGTGCAGGGCGGTCACCAGACCGCCGGGGCTGCGCCGCCACTGGCGACCTTCCGGCGTGGTCACCTCGTCCACCGGCAGGCGGTTGGCGACCACTACGAACGAGCTCCGAACCGTCACGTTCCGTACACCTCCGGTGATTACGGGACCGCCATGAGCGTACTGTGCGGGCCAGACGGGCGGACCCCCGTCCCCCTCTTGGTGCCCAGCTGATCAGGACATCGAAACCCGGCCGGGCGCAATGAGGCAGGTAACACTGGCGCGAAGATCCCGGCCGTCCGGTGGGGTGAGGTGCGGCTGGGGCGTCGGACCTGTCAGGATTGACAACGGCGTACGCACCGATCGGACCGTCGTACCGCGCACGACCGCGTACCGCGTACCACCCGCAGCCGCTCCGGTCGGTGCCGGCGGCCGGTACGCGGGGTCGTGACCTGCCCGTACCGACGGGTCCCACGAGAGTTCTGGAGGTAGGCCGCACCGTGGCCCAGTTCATCTACGTCCTGGAAAAGGCGCGCAAGGCGCACGGCGACAAGGTCGTGCTGGACAACGTGACGCTCAACTTCCTGCCGGGTGCCAAGATCGGTGTGGTCGGCCCGAACGGCGCCGGCAAGTCCAGCCTGCTGAAGATCATGGCGGGTATGGACCGGCCGAGCAACGGCGACGCCCGGCTGATGCCCGGCTACACCGTCGGCATGCTCGCCCAGGAACCGCCGCTCAACGACGCGAAGACGGTGCTCGGCAACATTGAGGAGGCGGTCGCCGAGACCAAGGCGAAGCTGGAGCGGTTCAACAAGATCGCCGAGCAGATGGCCACCGACTACTCCGACGAGCTGATGACCGAGATGGGTCAGCTGCAGGAGGAGCTGGACCACGCTGACGCCTGGGACATCGACTCCAAGCTCGAACTCGCGATGGACGCGCTGCGCTGCCCGCCACCGGACGCCGAGGTGACCCAGCTCTCCGGCGGTGAACGGCGTCGCGTCGCGCTGTGCAAACTGCTGCTCGAGGCGCCGGACCTGCTGCTGCTCGACGAGCCCACCAACCACCTGGACGCGGAGAGCGTGCACTGGCTGGAGCAGCACCTGGCCAAGTACGCCGGCACCGTTATGGCGATCACCCACGACCGCTACTTCCTGGACAACGTCGCCAACTGGATCCTCGAGCTGGACCGCGGCCGGACCTATCCGTACGAGGGCAACTACTCCACGTACCTGGAGAAGAAGGCCGCCCGGCTGGCGGTCGAGGGTCGTCGCGACGCCAAGCTGAAGAAGCGCCTCGGCGAGGAACTGGAATGGGTCCGGTCCAACGCCAAGGCACGCCAGACCAAGTCCCGGGCCCGGCTGGACCGCTACGAGGAGATGGCCAGCGAAGCGGAGAAGACCCGCAAGCTGGACTTCGAGGAGATCCAGATCCCGCCGGGGCCGCGGTTGGGCAACACCGTCATCGAGGCGGTGAACCTGAAGAAGGGCTTCGGCGACCGGGTCCTCATCGACGACCTGAGCTTCTCGCTGCCGCGCAACGGCATCGTCGGCATCATCGGCCCGAACGGCGTCGGTAAGACCACGCTGTTCAAGACGATCGTCGGGCTGGAGCAGCCGGACAGCGGCCAGGTCCGGGTCGGCGAGACCGTGGAGCTGTCGTACGTCGACCAGAACCGCTCCGGCCTGGACAGCAGCAAGACGGTCTGGGAGGTGGTCTCCGACGGGCTGGACCACCTGATGGTCGGCAAGGTCGAGATGCCGTCCCGGGCGTACGTGGCCGCGTTCGGCTTCAAGGGCCCCGACCAGCAGAAGCCGACCAAGGTGCTGTCCGGTGGTGAACGTAACCGGCTCAACCTGGCGCTCACCTTGAAGATCGGCGGCAACGTCATCCTGCTCGACGAGCCGACCAACGACCTCGACGTGGAGACGCTGTCCAGCCTGGAGAACGCGTTGCTGGAGTTCCCCGGCTGCGCTGTGGTCATCTCCCACGACCGGATGTTCCTGGACCGGGTCGCCACGCACATTCTGGCCTGGGAGGGCGACGACACCAACCCGGCGAAGTGGTTCTGGTTCGAGGGCAACTTCGAGGCGTACGAGAAGAACAAGATCGACCGGCTCGGCGCGGAAGCGGCCCGGCCGCACCGGGTGACCTACCGCAAGCTGACCCGTGACTGATGCGGCACTGGCCGGGGGCTCGTCGACGACCGGCGAGGTCCCGGCCGCCGGCGGTGGCCAGCGCTACACGTTCCACGCCGCGCTGCGCTGGTCCGACCTCGACGCGTACGGGCACGTCAACAACGCCCGGTTCCTGACGCTGTACGAGGAAGCCCGGGTCGCGTTGATGTTCTCCGGCGGGCGGGCCTGGGGCGTCGGTTCGTTCGCCGACGGGGTGCTGATCCACCGGCACGAGGTCGACTACCTGCGCCCGGTCGACTACCGGATGGGCCGGTCGACCGCCGATCAGGCACCGACCGTCCGGATCGAACTCTGGATCGAGCAGGTCCGTCCGTCGCGGTTCACGGTCGCCTACGAGATGTTCGACGGCGACCTGCTGGTCAGCCGGGCCCGTTCGGTGCTGGTGCCGTTCGACCTGGAGCAGGGGCGGCCGCGCCGGCTGACCGAGGCGGAGCGGGCCTTCCTGCTGCCGTACGTCCGGCCGGCCGCCGCCGCATGATGGCCGGCCGGACGCCCCGGACGCCCCGGGCCGACTCGGCGTCGGCCGGTCACCGGCTGACCGGGCTGGCCGACGCCGGCGCGTTCCTGGCCCGGCTGGTACGGCTGGACCCCGGCGCGCCGGTGCGGCTGCGGTCGGTCGGTCGGGACCACACCGAGCTCTGGGCCCGCCTGCCGTGGGCGGTCCTGGTGCAGCGGACCGTGGCGGGGCCCGGCCCGGGGGACGCCACGGTGTCCGCCGCGGAGCTGCTGGCCCGGCTGACGGCGGTCGCCACCGGGCTGCCGCCGCGCCGGGACAGCGCGTGGCGGTGGCCGTTGCCGCCCGGCCCGGCGCGGGTCGTCGAGGTGGTGCCGGCGGCCGATCTGCGACGGGTCGCGGTGGCGGCGGCCGGCACCCTGCGGGCCGCCGAGACGCAGGGCGTCGGTGGACGGGCGGTGGGCCAGCGGTCGGTACGGGACGCTTTGCTCGACCACGTGGCCGTGGTGGTGACCGTCGACGGTCCGACCGGCGAGCGGATCGAGATCCGCCAGGGGCTGGTACAGGCAGTGGCCCGGATGGGCTTCCTCGGCACGGCCGAGGGGCCGGTCGGTCGGTCGGAGCCGGTCGACTGTCGGGACCGGACCGACCTGCCGGGCCGCCCCGTGGATCCACTTCAGTCGGTGGTACGGGTCGGGACAGTAGGCAATTGGGTAGCGCTTGATGCGCCGTTCGGAGTGGCCTGGACACAAAGAGTTAACAATCTTGCACTCACGCCGACGATCACTCAGCCGAAAGTATGATGCTCCCTCATCCCTCTGGTTCGGGGGGTCCGTTGGGGGGGTGCCTAGGAACGGCTATCCGGGTACCGTCGGGCCTCGGATCCGACGCAACGTAGGCGCCCGGATCCGCTGGGGAGTGAGGTGCGGATAATGCCATGGTGGTCGTGGCGCTCCGGTCACGCAGATGGCGGTGAGCCGGATACCCGAAGCAGGACCGGAGTGGACAGCGGTGTCCGGCTTGGCCCGCCCGCGCCACGAACGCCGGAGCAGACGCCCCGGTCGTCGTCGGCTGAACTCGGGCCGACCAGGCCGGTAGGGCCGTCCTGCCCGATCTCGTCGCCGGCCGCGGCAGCGGGCAAGGAATTATCGCCGCAGGTGGTGCCGGTGACCCTCCGCCGGATCGGCACCGCACTGGACATGTTGGACATCCGGTATCTCGCGGACGGCGACGGCAGCCTGCTGGCGATGTGGGAGCGGCACGCCGTCCTGTTCACCCTCGAAGGGCCGGAGGACGAGATCCTGGTGGTCCGCGCCCGACCGCACTCCACCGTGCCGCCCGACTGGGCAGACCGTGCCTACCGGGTGGTCAACGAGTGGAACCACACCAGACGGTTCTGCAAGGCGTACGTCGGCGACCCCACCGACCGTGGCCAGTTGCCCATCTACGCCGAGCTGCAGGTCCCACTCGCCGCCGGAGCCAACGACGCGCTGCTGGTCGAACTGCTGGACTGCGGAGCGGCCGTGGCGACCAGTTTCGTCGACTGGCTGCACGACGAGGGTGCCCTGCTCTGACGGCCGGTCAGCCGCCGGCCAGGTCGCGCCGGGGCGGATCGGACGGGTCCATCTCGTTGACCATGAAGTAGGCGGCACGCTCCAGGTAGTCCCAGAGCATCCCGGCGAGCTCCGGATGCAGGTCCAGCCGGTCGACCGCCCGGCGCATGTGGGTCAACCAGGCGTCCCGCTCCGCCGGACCGATCCGGAACGGTGCGTGCCGCATCCGCAGCCGGGGGTGCCCACGCTGCTCGGAGTACGTGCCGGGGCCGCCCCAGTACTGCATCAGGAACAGGGTCAGTCGCTCCGCAGCCGGCCCCAGATCCTGCTCCGGATACATCGGGCGAAGCAGCGGATCAGTGGCGACGCCGGCATAGAACTCGTCAACGAGCCGGCGGAAGGCGGGTTCGCCGCCGATGGCGGCGAAGAAGGTCGGGGCGGGACCGCCGGCCGCGGGCGCCGCGCCGGCCGAGTCGTTGGCAGGATCTGACGCTGTCACCACTCCATCCTGCCAGCCGGTCCGCGCCCGGCGGTCCCCGGTGCGGCATGGCGCGGGCGTGCGGGCATGGTGTGCGCCGGCGCCGGCGCCAGCGCCAGCGCGGGCTCAGGCGCTGCCGACCTCGTCGGCCTGCTGCGCGTCACGGGCCTGCGGTACGGGGTTGCCGTTGCTGGCCGCCGCGCCAGCGGCAGAGCCGGCGGCGGAAGTGCCCGGTGTCTCCGTTGTGTCGGCGGTCCCTGTGCCGGCTGCGCTGGAACCACCGCCGGTCGCGGCACCAGGAGCGGCACCGGTCGCAGCACCGGGAGCGGCTGCGACGGCGGCGATCGCCGCGTCGAAGCGCTCCTCGGCCGGCCACCGCAGCAGCGCCAGGGAGATCACCACCGCACCGGTCAGGCTCCACAACCCGACCACGGTCGGGATGTCGAACCGGTCGGCGAGCAGGCCGGTGACCAGCACCGCGGCTCCCTGGCCGACCTGGATGCCGGTAGCGATCACGCCGAACGCGCGGGCCCGGTAACCGTGCGGCAACGCCTGGACGAACAGCCCGTTGGTCACCGGCAGCAAACCGGCCACCGCGAAGCCGCAGACCCCGGCGAGCACCGCCACCACCGGCGGCGACGGGTCGAGCAGAGTGGGGACCAGCGCCAGCGGGGCGATCACCGCGAACGGTCGGATCAGTCTGCGGCGGCGGCCTGGACGGACCAGCCGGCCGATCAGCAGCCCGCCGACGATGTAGCCGGTCGGACTCGCCGCCATGATCATCGCCTGGGCGAGACCCCGCTCGGAGTCGGACACCCCCGGCTCCGCCGCCCAGGCGGCGGCCAACCCCTCCGGCACGATGGCGAACAGCGGGACCGTCCAGACCAGGATCGCGATGGCCCGCAGCACGTCGGTCCGCCACACCAGCTGGAAGCCCTCGGCGGTCTCGCGGAGCAGGTGTTGGCGGCGGTCCGGGGTGGTGGCCGCCGGCCGGGCCCGGACCCCGAGCCGGATCACCAGGGCCGAGACGGCGAAGGTGGTCGCGTTCAACAGCAACGCCGCCCGTGGGTTGACGGAGGCGATCGCCGCGCCGGCGATGTAGCCGCCGACCTGGGCGAGCTGGCCGGTGCTGGCGATCAGCGACAGCCCCACGATCAGCCGGTCACCGGTCAGCACGGTGGGCATCAGCGCGGACCGGGCGGCCTGGTTCGGCGGATTCGCCAGGGTGGTGCAGAACAGCAGGCTGATCATCGCCCAGACCGGCAGGCCGGGGGTGGCGACCACGGCGATCAGGGCCATCCGGATCAGATCGGTGGTGATCATCACCCGGTGGTACGGGTGCCGCTCGGCGACCGTGGTGAGCAGCGGACCACCGATCAACCAGGGCAGGAAGCTGACCGCGAAGGCGGCGGCCGACAGGGCCACCGACTCCGTCTCCCGGTAGACCAGGACGGTGACCGCTGCCTTCGCGATGTAGTCGCCGATCCAGGACAGCGCCACCGAGACGAAAAGAAAGCGGAACTCATCCGCCGCGAACACCTCGCGGAAGGTCGCCGGACTCCCGGCGGTTTGTGCCTCGTCGGACACGGACGGCGCCTCCATCGTTCTCGGCGGCACCCGCTCGTGGCGGGTGCTACCGGGGAACGTCCCGGACGTACGGCTGAGCGAAGTGGTGGTGACACTCCGATGACACTCGTCCCGGATCATGCCCGATCGGGTGACATCTGGCTAGTGTGAACGGCTGGTTTGTCGTCACTCCGACTAAACATTCGGATGACAACCAGTTCGCCATACGGTGCATAGTCCCTGCTAGTCGGCCGAGGCGGACACGTCGTCCCGGTACTCGGACACGCCGTCCCGGTGACCGGTCAAGTCGTTCCGCCCTGGCCGGGCTCCTCCTGCCCACCTCCCGACCCACGGGTGACGAACATCCGCCCAGCCACGATCTGTGCCGAGATCCCGGAGGTGTGCAGTGCCGCGGCCAGCTGACGGCGCAACTCGCGGCCCACCACGAACTGCCCCTCGGCGGTGGTCTTGGCGACCGTACGGATCACCGCGCCGTCGACCGTGACCTGCTCGACGCCGAGCACGTCCGGCGGCTCCACGAAGTGACCGGCCATCTCCTCGTCGGCGGCCACGCCCAGGGCGGCGGTACGCAACACCGCGGTGGCCTGCTCGGTGTCGGCGAAGCCGACCGGCATGTCGACCACCACCATGGCCCAGCCCTGGCTCTTGTTGCCGACCCGGATGATCTCCCCGTTGCGGATGTACCAGAGCACGCCCCGGGCGTCCCGGACCGTGGTGATCCGCAGACCCACCGCCTCGACCACGCCGGTGGCCTCACCCAGATCGACGATGTCGCCGACGCCGTACTGATCCTCCAGCAGCATGAACAGCCCGGCGAGCAAGTCCTTCACCAGGGTCTGCGCCCCGAAACCCAGCGCGATGCCGGCGATGCCGGCGCTGGCCAGCAGCGGTGCCAGGTTGAAGCTCAGTTCGCCAAGCACCAGCAGTACGGCGATCCCGAACACGGTCGCGCTCACCGTGCTGCGCAGCACCGAGCCGATCGCCTCGGCGCGTTGCCGCCGCCGTTCCGGCATCACCACCGTCCCAGCCGGCGGTGTCCGTTCTCGCAGCGGCCGCAGGATGGTCGGCCCGGCGACCGTCGAGGTACTGGTCACCAGCCGGCGGATGGCCCGGTGCAGCAGGTACCGCAGCACCACCGCCACCACGACGATCAGCACGATCCGCAGGGGTTTGACCAGTAGCCAGAAGCTCCCCTCCGCCAGCCACGGCAGCCCGGTCCAGTCGAGCACCTGGCTGCAGACCGGGTCGTCGTCGGGGCACACCGGGCTCACCGAGGGCTGCGGCTCCGGTTGAGCCCACTGGTACGGCGGGTCGGTCGCCGCTGCCCCGGCCGCCGGGTCGGGAGGCTCGGGGTCAGCGCGGGCGGGCGATCGTGCGGTCACCGTCAATTCGTACCGTACCGCCCTGCCCGGTCGGCGGCCGACCCACACTGTCGGCCTGACCAGGCGGAACAGGCCAGCGACCAGCCATCGGCCGAACGCCCGAGGGGTCAGGCCCGAATAGTACGTGCATTTGGGTCATCTATCGGGGACTATTGGCGCACGGGCGCTGGCGATTCGCCAGCGCCGGTCGCGGTCCGACCGTCGGTCCGCGTCGAGTCGCAGTCGGCACTAGGAGCGGGTGGGAACACAACCGAGAGGGTGAGCGGGATGCCTGACATACGACCCACGGTGGGCTCCGGTTCGTTGGTGCTCAACGCGACGTATGAGCCGCTGTGTGTCGTATCCGTACGCCGGGCCGCGATCCTGGTCCTGTCCGCCAAGGCGGTCTGCGTCGCCGACGGCGAGGGCATGCTGCACAGTGCCCGGCACTGCCTGCCGGTGCCGTCGGTGGTGCGGCTCACCCGCTACGTTCGGGTGCCCTACCGGACCCACGTCGGCCTCTCCCGCCGGGCGATCTTCGCCCGCGACGGCTGGCGGTGCGCGTACTGCCGGGGTCCGGCGGAGACCATCGACCACGTCTTTCCCCGCAGCCGTGGTGGCCGGCACATCTGGGAGAACGTCGTCGCCGCGTGCGCCCGTTGCAACCACAGCAAGGGCGACCGGACCCCGGCCGAGCTGGGCTGGCGGCTGCCGTCGCCGCCGGCTGCCCCGAAGGGCACCGCCTGGCGGGTGCTCGGGCACCGTGCGCCGGATCCGCGCTGGGCCGACTGGCTCGACCTGTCGTCCGAGTCAGAAGCCGTCGCCTGACCCGGCTGCGGCGGTCAGCCGTGCTGGGCGCCGACCAGTGACGCGAAGACGACGACGTTGTCCGCGTACCCGGTGGAACCACCGACCCACTGACCACCGCAGGTGATCAGACGCAGCCCGGGGTGACTGAAGTCGTCGTACACCCGGTCCACCGGCAGGGACGACTTGTCGAACTGCTCTACCGAGGTGACCTCGAACAGCGCCACCGACCGGTCCATCCGGCGGACCTGGATCTGCGCCCCCGGGTGCAGCGTGGCGGCCCGGTGGAACACCGACGGACCGGTACTGGTGTCGACGTGGCCGACGATGACCGCCGGGCCGTTCTCACCCGGCGTCGGGCTGGCCACGTACCAGCCGGCCTCGTTGTGCCGGTTCAGTTCCGGAACCGCGATCGTGCCGTCCTCGGCCAACCCGACGTCGTGCACCGCGGCCTGCAGGTTCAACGCCGGGATGGCGAGGCTGACCGGGTCGCTGGCACCCAACGGCGGGTGCGTCTCGGGCGTCGCGCGGTGCGCTCCGGGCAGCCACTGCCCGAGCGGGGTGCCGGTCACCCGTTCGAAGCCGAACCCGGCGACGAAGACGCCCGCCACGATCAGCACCAGCGCGACCGGACTCCACCGTGACGGCGCGTCCGGGCGACCCCGGTAGCCACCCACCGCCACCCGCTGGGCGGCAGCCGCCTCGGCCCGGCGTCGACCCGGGCGCAGCGACCCGAACCCGGGCCAGCCCCGCCGTCGCCGGGGTGGGCCGTGCGGTGCACGACGGTTGGCGGCGGGCCCGTTGACGCTGCGGCGACCGGCGGCACCCGGCACCGCGGCCACCCCACGCAGCGGGGCACGGGCCACCCCGCGGGCCGTGCCGGGGATCGCCGGGTACGCCGGGTACGCCGGGTACGCCGCCCCGTCCGTCGGCGGATCCGTCGCCCCGTCCGCCGGCGGATCCCCCACTTCGTCCGTCGGCCGATGTGGCGGTGTCGGCCTCGGCTGACCGTAGGTCGACACCCGGGGCGCCACCGTGTGCGTCGTGGTACCCGCCGCCGTGACCTGGGTCAGGAACGGGAGCACCCAGCCGCCCGGGCGGCCGCCAGCCGGGGTAGGACGGACCATCTGGCCGCCCGCTGGTTACGCGCCGGAGTCGGCGCGTCGACGGCGCATCGCGAACAGCGCGATCCC
The DNA here is from genome assembly GCF_049179115.1 of Solwaraspora sp. WMMB762. NCBI lineage: Bacteria > Bacillati > Actinomycetota > Actinomycetes > Micromonosporales > Micromonosporaceae > Solwaraspora > Solwaraspora sp. WMMB762. The sequence goes on along the minus strand of NZ_JBMHMD010000001.1, from coordinate 2,867,280 downwards.
GGCGCCCAGCCCGATCGCGGCGATACCGCCGACCAGCAGGGCCGAGCCGCCGGAGCCGGTGCTGGCCGACGCGGTGCCGCCGCCTCCGGCGTCCGGGCCTCTGGTCGGGTGCGCCGTGCCGGTCACGGTCAGGGTGGTCGTCGCCGTGTTCCCGTTCTGACACTGCAGGTCGACCGGGTAGCGCCCGGGACGTTTGCTGCCGGGCACCGTCACCTGGCCGGTCAGCACGTCCTGGTCCGGCATCACGATCACCCGCCCGAACGCGTCCGACTCGACGGTCGCCTGGCTGGTGTTGTCGTCCCCGCAGCTGGCCCGGATGGTCACCCGGCCACCGGCGTTCACGGTGCTCGGATCGGCCTCCACGTAGGTGCTGCCCGCGTACGCCGGCGACGCGTCGACCCCGGCCGCCACCGTGCCGATCAGCACGGCGGCGGCGAGTCCGGCCAGCGTCCGGACCGGATGGCTCACTCCTGGCATGATCTCCCCCCGACTACGCTCCGGCCGGCCGGCGATGCCGGCTGCGTCGGCGGCGACCGGTGTGCCGTGCCGACGGCCGGAGCCCGCTGGCCCGACTTCCCGTCCCGGCGCCGGCTATGCCTCCCCCTCCCGGGTGAACCGGCGCCCGGTCAGGTCACCCGTACCTGGCCGCTGCGGCCGGCGAGTGACCTGCCAGGATCGGCCAATGTCGCAGATCCATGATCTGACCGCGTTGGAGCAGGCCGCCGCGATCCGCCGGGGCGAGCTGAGCGGCACCGAGATCGTCGAGCACTACCTGGCCCGGATCGACGCCCACTCGGACACCGTCGGGGCGTTCGTCACGGTCACCGCCGATCACGCCCGGGAGCAGGCCGTCGCCCTCGATCGGGTCCCGCCGGGCACCCGGCCCCGGCAGCACCCCGGCCCGCTGTACGGCGTACCGGTGGCGATCAAGGACCTCACCCTCACCGCCGGGGTCCGCACCACCTTCGGCTCGGCGGCGTTCGCCGACTACGTGCCGAGCGTCGACGCGGACGTGGTCCGCCTGCTGCGTGCCGCCGGCACCGTCAGCCTCGGCAAGACCACCGCCGCCGAGCTGGGCTGTTCGCTCTACACCGAGGGGGAGGTGGCGCCGCCGGCGCGTAACCCGTGGGATCTGGCCTGCACCGCCGGCGGCTCCAGCGGGGGAGCGGCGGCGGCGGTGGCCGCTGGGCTGGTGCCGTTCGCGCAGGGCTCGGACGGCGGCGGGTCGTGCCGGATCCCGGCCGCGCTCTGCGGCCTGGTCGGCTACAAGCCGACCCGGGGGGTCGTCTCCGGCGGCCCACTCGGCGCTGGCGGCTTCGGCCTGCCCAGCCACGGGCCGATCGCCCGGACCGTCGCCGACGCGGCCGCGATGCTCGACGCGATGGCGGTGCCGGTGCCCGGTGAGCCGTACCTGGCGCCGCCACCGCCGTCCGGCGGCTATCTGGCGGCGGCCCGTCGCGCGGACCCCGGCCGGCTGCGGATCGGCCGGTTCACCACCCCGATGCTCGCCGACGAACCGGTGCATGCGGACTGCCTGGCGGCGGTGGACACGGCGGCCGCGCTGCTCGCCGACGCCGGCCACGAGGTGGTCGACGTTCCGGCGCCGCTCGGCCCGGACCTGTGGCCGCTGTTCGAGACCGTCTGGTACGTGCTCGCGCTGGCCCCGGTGCCACCGGAACGGGAGGCGCGGCTGTTGCCGTTGACCCGGCTGCTGCGTCGCCGGGGCAACGCGATCAGCGCCGCGACGCTGGTCGCCACCCTGGCCGAGCTGCAGGTCCAGGTACGCCGGGCGATGCACGCGGTGGTCGGGCTGGACCTGCTGCTGTGCCCGACGTTGAGCGCTCCGCAGGCCCCGGTCGGCTGGTTCACCGAAACGGGTGACCCGGCCGAGGACTTCGACCGGCAGCGGCGCTTCTCGCCGTACTGTGCGGTGTTCAACGTCACTGGGCAACCGTCGGTGTCCGTCCCGGTGGCGCAGAGTACGGCCGGGCAACCGGTGGGAGTTCTGCTGACCGGCCGCGGTGGCGCGGACGCCACCGTGCTGGCCGCGGCCGCTCAGCTGGAGGAGCGGACCGGCTGGCCCGGTCGGCACCCGGAGATCTGGCGGGCCGGGCCCTCCGCTACCGTGAAGGCGTCTGAGCCGGAACGGGCTGGCGGTGTGGCCAGGTCCACCACTCCAGACATCCGCTGAGTCCCTTGAACCGATGCCGGGGGGCGTTGAGATTGTCTGTTACCAACACGGTGCTCTTCTTCGTCGTGATCCCGGCGGTCATCGTGCTCGTGGTGGCCGGTCTGGCGATGATCGGCGGGCGTGGCGGCGCGGACCGCCGCTACCGGCCCGGCCGGCAGTTCGACTTCAGCCCGGTCTGGTACGTCTCGTCCGGCGACCGGTCCACCGGAACCCCGGCGGCGGCGCTGCCGGCCGGCACCGAGCCGGCGGCGATCGAGTCGGCCAACCTCGGCGGCGGGCAGCCGCGTCCAGGCGCGACGGGAGGCGCAAGTGACCGTTGGTGAGCAGGCCCACGAGCAGTCCAGCGAGTCCACCCGGACGAGCGCTACCTTGCCGGGGCCGTTCGGCACCCGACAGCTGCTCCGGCTCGACGAGGCGTTGCGGCTGGCCGACTCGGCCACCGGCCTGGCGTTCAGCATCTACGTCGGTGAGCTGGAGGAGCCGACGCGGGAGTACGCGGTGACGCTGCACCGGCAGCTCACCGACCCGGACGACGCGGTGCTCATCGCCGTGTCGCCGAATCAGCGGGTGCTGGAGGTCGTCACCGGCGCCGAGGCCCGTAAGCGGATCCCGGACCGGGACGCGAAGCTCGCCGCGCTGTCCATGGTGGCCTCTTTCGGCGGCGGTGACCTGGCCGGCGGCCTGGTCAGCGGGATCGACCAGCTGGCGTCCCGGGCCGGCCGCGCCTGACAGATCCGGCCTTACCGGATCTCCCAGTCACCATCGCCGGTCAGGGGACCAGCACGGCGCGGCCGTGGATCTTCCCGTCCCGCAACTGCTGGTACGCCTGCACCGCCTCGCTCAGCGGGAAGGTCTGCACCTCGGCGCGGAGCAGGCCTTGGCGACCGAGGGCGATCACCTCGGCCAGCTCGGCGCGGGTGCCCCAGAACGGGATGACCGCGCTGGTCTCCATCGGCACCGGCGGTGGGCCTTCGACGGTCGCCGCGATCCGCAGCGTGCCGCCGCCCAGGCCGACCATCGTCAGGTGACCGCCGGTGGAGACCACCTGCCGGGCGGTGTCCAGGGTGGCGTCCACGCAGACGAAGTCGAGCACCACGTCGGCGCCGTCCGGGGCCGGGCCAGTGAGCTCACGGATCTGGTCGACCGCCGCCGGACCGGCCTGCACGGTGTGGTGCGCGCCCATCCGTTTGGCCAGCCGCAGCGCAGCGTCGCTGGTGTCCACCGCGACGATGGTGACGGCGGTGGTCACCGCCAGGATCTGCACCGCCATGTGGCCGAGTCCGCCGACGCCGATCACCACCGCGTGGGTGCCGGGCCGCAGCGCGTCCCGGCTGAGGGAGATCGCATGGTACGGGGTGAGCCCGGCGTCGGTCAGCGGTGCCGCCTGCACCGGGTCCAGCCCGCCGAGCGGCAGCAGCCGGTCCGCCGGCACCACCACGTGGTCGGCGAGTCCGCCGTCGCGGCTGATGCCGACCCCGCCGACGGGTACGGTGCGGCACTGGTTCTCCAGCCCGCGTAGGCAGGCCCGGCAGCGCCCGCAGCCGATGATCCCGTACACCGCCGCAGTGTCCCCTTCGGCCCATCCGGTCACCCCCGGACCGAGTTGGGCGACCTGGCCGGCGATCTCGTGGCCGATGGTCATCGGGGTCGGGAAGACCCCGGCGGGCGCGTCGAGGATGTGCAGGTCCGAGTGGCAGGCGCCGACCGCCGCCGTGGCCAGCAGGATCTCGCCCGGACCGGGCTTCGGTGTCGGCACGTCGACGAGTTCGAGGGTGCCGGGCGCGGTGAGTTGGATGGCACGCATGCCCTCAGCGTCGGCCAGGTTCGCGCACGGCGTCCGCCGAACCGCCCCGGATCACCCCCTGCGGCTGAACCGCCGCATGCGGAGGTACGGCCGGCAGCCAGCGACGTGCTCGGGCTTGCTCCGGGGATCCGATGGTGCTCCGGGGACGTGATGCCGCAGGTGCATCTTGATGCATCTCTGGCATCAAGCTCGACCGGTACTCCTGGCCCGGCGGGGTGACACTGCGTCTAAGCTTCCTCGCTTTTGGTGGTCGCCGCTGCATGCAGCCCGGCCCACGCCCGGCCGGCGGGGTAGGTCAGTCACGGCGGGCGCCAGGAGGCCAGATGACTGTTACCGGGATGCCGTTGGTTTCGGCGTAGGCGACGACGTCGGCGGTGCCGCCGTAGCCTCGGGCGGGCTGGCCGTCCCACACGGCGAAGAGCCGATCCGAGTTGTCGACCATCAACCTGCTGGCCGCCATGTGGGCGTCCGAGTCGGAGATGCGGTAGTCGCAGCGGTGGACGGCCTTGGCCTGGTTGATCAACTTGTCGTACGTGGCGTGAGCGGTATCGGGCAGGCCGTCGCGGTACTCCTGGGCGGGTACGACGACTTCAAGCCGGCCGCCGCACCGGAGCACCGCCTCAGCGAAGAGTTGATCTGCCCCGTCGGCGAGGCAGGTGATGCCGACGATTTCCCCCTGAACCAGGGACAACTTGTCATCGATAGCTTTGATGACCTTGGCTGTTACTTCGTCGTTGAGCCCGCGATGCCCGGTGATAGCGATCCGCAAGTTATCGATCCTCCTGGTATCTGCTGTAAAGTCGCTCATCGAGATTGAGCGTCAGTTTTCCTGTCTGTCCTCCTAGGTTTTTGCGGAATCGAGCTACTGATTGGAGGATCTTCTCTGACTCGTATTTCTTGCCTGCGTCGAAAGCCTGGCAGGCGATGTTGCAAGCCTCGTCGAGGTGTCCGGACTTCGCCAGGATCTCTGCTTGAAGGACGTCGGACAGGGCCTTTGCTTTCGGGCTCTGAGCTGGACCACTGGCTGCAATGGAAAGCGCGTGGCTGGCGGCGCTTGGCTGATTCAATTTGCTTGCGGCCTGCGCTCGAAACGATGCTAGTTTCTGGTGATCGAAGCGGAAAATCCAAGGCCAGATGGGTTCATCGTTCCGAGCCTTCGCTAGCCGATCATCGGCCTGGCCTAACAGGAAGATCGCCTTCTTGTCGCCGGCCTCAGCGAGTGCAAGCGACTCGATCGCGTCTATCCAAATCGTGGAGATAGTGGGAGCTGAACGAGGTAGGGCATGCCTGGCGGAGGCAACAAGCCGGATGGCGTCGTGTGCGTCGCCGCAGTTTGCCGCAAACTGGCCCAGGCTGGCCCGCATGTACGCAAGTAGCAGCGGGTGTCCTGACCGCTCCGCCGCATGGACCGCCAGCTTGTAGTGGCGGCGGGCACTGGCTTGATCGTCGACATCAACGTACAACCAGGCGGTCAGCCCTGCGGTTTCGCTGAGCACCGAGTAAAGCTGACGGGTATGTGCAGGTGAGCGTTCATTCCGCGATGCGAGTTGGCGGGTGAGTGCGAGGTGCGCGCTGACAGGTGGAAGGAGGCTGCGTGCAGGCAGTCGCTGCTCCAACCTGCGGTAGGTGGTCGAGGGGATAGTCAGTAGTTGTTCGTCGTCGCGTGATTCGAGGGGAACATCTCCTGCGGCAGTGCCGATCAGCGTAACCCCTGTGGCCGCTGCCGCTGCGGCGACGAATTGGCGCCGGTTCGTGTCATCCTCCTGTTCATCTAGCAAGCCGGCCAGGGATCGAGGTATCCCCAAACCATCGCAGAGCGCCCGTACGGTGCGAAGCCCTGGATCTCGGCTCCGTCCGCTGAGCAGCCGAGAGACATGGGGCTGCGATATGCCGACAGCTTGCGCAATCTCCGTCTGCGACACCCGAGCTTCTGCCGTGACGACCTGCAGGACGGTCGCCCAGTCGCCGGCTCTCAACGCCTGGCGAACATCTGCGCGATCCAGGACCTCGGGCGGCAGTTTGATCACCTGCTTATGCCTGCGCAGCTTGGCGTTGAACCAGGTTCTTGCATCTACGGCCCTCCGTGCCTGCTGGGCATCCGTCCAGCCCGGGGAGCGAACTGGACCCCTCTACTATGCCGTCTCGTCGTCCCAGGCGTATGCCTGGAGGTATAGATCTTGGCCCCTATGCCGGCGTGAGTGGCACTGACTATCCGTGATCGCAAAGCTGCGGGTCGTCGCGATTCCGTGACAGGAATTACCCAACCGCTCAAGAGCGCGCCGGGCGGAGCACGACTACGTCGGCGTGGATGGGAGGACCAGGAGTGTTGACCTTGGTGGGAGTCGTGTTGGCGGCGCTGGGTGGGTTGTGCGTCGGCTTCTTCACGTTCCGGTTGAAGCAGCGGTGGTGTCCGAGGTGCGGGCAGATCTTGTGGTGTCCGGAGTGCGCACCTCGGCATTCGATGCGGTTCAGCCCGACCGGGCCGTCCAGTCTGACTGGTGCGGTCGGTGCCGGTTCGGCTGCCGCTGTGGGTCGGGCGGCGGTGGATGCTGCCCGGGTCAACCGGGGCCGGTGGTCGCGGTGATGGAACAACTACGGGAGCTGGGCGGGTGCGGTTGTCAAGTGGTCGAGCGGATGACCGAGGCGGCGTTCGACCTGCCCGACGTCACCTCGGCGAAGTTGTTCGACCGGTTCCTGGTGTGGACGTGACGGCCATGCTGACCGTACGGGCCGCCACGGCCGCCGACGTCGAACCCCTGGCCGAGTTGTTGGCGCAGTCGTGTGTGCTGGATCCGGTGGTGTCCTGGCTGATCAATGATCACGCCCTGCGGTACCTGACAATGCACCAGTTCTTCACCGCCGAGCTGGAGTTCGCCGTCCGGCACGGGATCGTCGACGTTGTCGGGCACTGCGACGGGGTGGCGATCTGGTACCCGCACCCGGCGGACCGGCTGCTCGGTGCGGAGCATCAGCGGCGCAGGTTGCGGGCCTGCGGTGACCGGCACGGCCCGTACGCGCACTACGCATTCACCGCTGGTCGCGTGGAAGCGACCGGCCGACACCACCATCTGGCGTTCCTGGCGGCCGCACCCTGGCTGAGACGGCAGGGGATCGGGTCGGCGTTGCTGGCCGCCCACCACACCCAGCTGGACCGGATCGGCATGCCGGCGGTGGTCGAGGCGAGCAGCCAGCGACAGCAGAGGTTCTACGAACGCCACGGCTACCGGATCGTCCGGGTGGCCCACCTGCCGGCCGACGGCCCACCGCTGTGGGCGATGCACCGCTCCGGTGACCCGGTCGATCAACCACCCATGGCCGCCGCACTGCGCGTCGGCTGACCAGGTGACCGGAGAGCCGCATCGAGGTGAGGCTGAGACACCTTAAATCTGCGTCGTAGGGTGTCTCAGCCTCACCTCGATGGCGGCTGGCGCGGGCGTCGCTCAGCTGGCGGCGGCCGTGTCGGTGGCCCGTGCGGTCAACGCCCGGACCACCCCGTCGCGGCCCTCAGCGACCAGCCGGCGCAGCGGAGCCGGGTGACCCTCGCCGGCCAGCCACTCGTCCGTCGCCGCGACGGTCTCCTCGGAGACCAGGTACGCCGGGTAGGCCAGCATGACGAACTCCTGCGCCGGCTCGCTGTCCCGGGTGGCCCAGATCCGGCCCAACACGTCGAAGTACGCCGTCCGGTACGGCTCGGTCAGCTCCACCTGCGTCGAGTGCTGGAAACCCTGCAGCAACGCCCGGTGCTGCCAGTTCGGCAGGCTGTCCGGCCCGGTCAGCTTGGCCCAGATGGCGGCCTTGTTGGCCGGGTCCGGCAGCAGGGCGCGGGCCAGGGCTGCCTCCCGCTCACCGCTGGCGGTCCGGTCCCGCTGCAGCTCCGCGTCGATCTGCTCGCCGGTGGCGGCACCGTTGGCGGCCAACGACTGCAGCACCGTCCAGCGCAGCTCGGTGTCGATGGTCAGCCCCGGCACCACGTCTGCCCCGTCGAGCCAGCCACGCAGCACCGCCAGGTCGCCGTCGGAGCGGGCCGCCGTGGCGTAGCTGCGGGCCCAGGCCAGCTGGAAACCGCTGCCCGGCTCCGCTGCCTGCAGCGCCGCCCGTGCCGTCCGAGCCAGGTCGGCCCAGCCCTGCGCTGCCCAGCCCGGCTCGGCGTAGAACGTCAGCGTGTTGGTGGCCTGCCGCAGGGTCGCGGTCACCAGGTTGATGTCGGTCTCGTTGGGCAGCCCGGTGAGCACCAGGGCGACGTAGTCGCGGGCGGCGAGCTCCCCGTCCCGGACCATGTCCCAGGCCGCCGCCCAGCACAGCGCCCGCGCCAGCGACGACTCGAACGCGCTGATGTGCTGCACCACGTTGGCCATCGACGCCGGGTCGAGCCGCAGCTTGGTGTAGCTCAGATCGTCGTCGTTGAGCAGCAGCACGTCGGCGGCGGGCAGCCCGGCCAGGCCGGTCAGCTCGGCGCGCTCGCCGCTGATGTCGACCTCGGCCCGGTGCCGGCGGACCAGCCGGCCGTCGACCAGGTCGTAGAGGCCGACCCCGATCCGGTGGGTACGCAGCGTCGGGTGCCCGGCCGGTGCCTCCTGAAGCACCGTGACCTGCTGGTAGGTGCCGTCCGGGCTAACCGACAGCTCCGGCCGCAGCGTGTTGACCTGGGCGGTCTCCAACCACTGGGCGGCGAACTTGCGCAGCTCCCGGCCGGAGGCGGTCTCCAGCTCGGAGAGCAGGTCGTCGAAGGTGGCGTTGCCCCATGCGTGCCGCTGGAAATAGGCCCGCAGACCGGCGAGGAAGGGCTCCAACCCGACGTACGCGACGAGTTGCTTGAGCACGCTGGCGCCCTTGGCGTACGTGATGCCGTCGAAGTTGACCTCGACCGCCTCCAGGTCCGGCATCTCGCAGTAGACCGGGTGGGTGGAGGAGAGCTGGTCCTGCCGGTAGCCCCAGTTCTTGCGGACCGACAGGAAGGTGGTCCAGGCGTCGGTGAACCGGGTCGCCTCCGAGTTGCACCAGTGGCTGGCCCATTCGGCGAACGACTCGTTCAGCCACAGGTCGTTCCACCAGCGCATGGTCACCAGGTTGCCGAACCACATGTGGGCCAACTCGTGCAGCACGGTGTTGGCCCGCTGCTCGTACTCGAAGTCGGTCACCTGGGAACGGAAGATGTAGTGCGCCTCGGCGTGGGTGACGGCGCCGAAGTTCTCCATCGCGCCGGCGTTGAAGTCCGGCACCCAGATCTGGTCGTATTTGGGCAGCGGGTAGCGGACCCCGAACTGGGCCTGGAAGAAGTCGAAACCCTGCGCGGTGATCAGGTGCAGATCGTCGACGTCGAGGTGCTCGGCCATGCTGGCCCGGCAGAAGTAGCCCAGGTCGACGCCGTCGTGGCTGCGCCGGACCTCGTGGTACGGGCCGGCGCACAGCGCGGTGATGTAGGTGCTCATCCGGGCCGACTCGGCGAAGTGGACGGTCTTGGTGTCCGGCCCGGCCGGCTCCTCGGCGGCCACCGGCATGTTCGAGATGACCCGCCAGTGGGCCGGTACGACGGCGTGCCAGGTGTAGACGCTCTTCAGATCCGGCTGGTCGAAGCAGGCGTACACCCGCTGCGCGTCGGCGGTCTCGAACTGGCTGTACAGGTAGGTCTCGCCGTCGACCGGGTCGACGCTGCGGTGCAGCCCCTGCCCGCTGGCCGAGTAGATGAAGTCGGCCTCGACGACCAGCGTGTTCTCCGCAGCCAGGTCCGGCAGGGCCAGCCCGGACTCGGCCGACCAGCCGGACGGGTCGAGTCGCTGGCCGTTCAGCGTCGCCGAGTGCAGCTGGTCCGCCGCCACCTCGATGAACGTGCTGGCTCCGGGCTCGGCGCAACGGAAGGTGACCGTTGTCGTCGAGCGGAACACCCGGTTGTCCGTTGCGCTGCCGGCGGCGGACAGGTCGAGGTGGATGTCATACCCGGTCACGTCGAGCAGGCGGGCGCGTTCGGCCGCCTCGACCTGGGTCAGATTGCGCACTCCAGCCACCGTGTGCCTCCGTCCAATCGTTCAACCGCCGACGTCGACGTCGGCGGCGTCGGGGACAGCTGGGAATGACCCCGTTCGGCCAAGTCTTTCACGTCGTGGGGGCCTGGCGAGGCCGGCCCAGATCCTGGACTTGGTGGGTTGGGGCGGTATCTGGCGAGGTGACCCGGACAATGGCGGCGGACAGCCGCCGGACGAAAAAAGAAGGGGAGTCTGATGTCCGACCGTCAGACCGTGGACATGTACTTCGATCCGTTGTGCCCGTGGGCCTGGATCACCTCACGTTGGTTGTTGGAGGTCGAACAGGTCCGGCCGGTCGACGTGCGGTTCCGGGTGATGAGCCTGGCCGTGCTCAACGAGGGCCGTGACCTGCCGGAGAGCTACCGGAAGCTGCTCGACGGGGCCTGGGGTGCGGTCCGGGTCGCCGTCGCGGTCCAGCAGGACCACGACGACGCTGCGGTACGGGCGCTCTACACCGCGCTGGGCAACCGGATCCACCTGGAGAAGCAGCCGACCGGACCGGAGCTTTACACCGCCGCGTTGACCGAGGCCGGGCTGGACCCGGCGCTGGCCGCCGCCGCCGACGATCCGACCTGGGACGGCCCGCTGCGGGCCAGCCACGCCGCCGGGATGGCCCCGGTCGGGATGGACGTCGGTACGCCGGTGATCCACGCCCCGGGCCCGGAGGGTGCCGGCCCGGTCGCGTTCTTCGGCCCGGTGATCACCCCGGTGCCGCGCGGGGAGGCCGCAGGCCGGCTCTGGGACGGTGTGCTGCTGGTCGCCGGGACGCCGGGATTCTACGAGTTGAAGCGGTCCCGCGAGGTGGATCCCACGTTCGACTGACCAATTCGTCGGTGTCGGGGACGAGTTCCACGTCGCCCGGCGTGTCGCTGCGCGGCGCACGTGACGCGTCCCAGGCCACGTCGTTGCCCAGGATGTTCACCCCGCCGGCCCGGTAGGAGACCGGGCCACACCGACGCATCGGAGGTCAACATGCTGGTCGACATCGACTCCGACTACTGGGATCTGCCCGTGCTGCGCGAGGCGATCGCCGCCCAGGTCTGGGGCGCGCCGAGTGACGGCAGCCGGCACCGGCGGGAACCGTCGGTCCACGAGGTGGAGCGGGTGCCGGTCGCCGTACCGTCGGGGCTGCCGGCGTCGACGGTCGGCGCGGTCCCGGCGGCCCGGTCCGGCGGCGGCCGGCACCGGCGCCCGACCCCGGTCGGGTGATCCGGTCCGGCCGGTCACTGCGGCCACCGCCGTCGACAGCGGCCCGGGCGACCGGGCCGCTGTCCGTTCCACCTGCCCGGGCGACCGGGCCGGCGTCCGTCGCGCTGGTCCGGCGACCAGGTCGGCGTCCATCCGGTGGACACGGCCGATGTATCGGTCGTCACAGCGGACCCCGCCGGTAGCGTCCGCGCCATGACGGTCGTTCACCCGATTTCCCGCGCCTGGATCACCACCGGTGAGACCGGTGCGCAGAACTACGACGAGTTCGCCGACGACGCCGAGATCACCGCGATCATCGAGGCGAATCCCCGTAGCGCGCTGGCGGTGGAGATGCCGCACCGGGCGCCGGACAGCCTCGGCCGGTCGTTTCTCGACTGCCTGCCGGCGGCCGCCCGACGGCTCGGCGAGGCCCGCGCCGACGGTAGCTACACACCGGCCGAGCAGGTCGCCGTGCTCTACCGGATCACCGAGCCGGCCAGCGACGCGGCCGCGTACGGCCTGTTCGTGATGGTCGACACCGACCAGATCTCCACCAGCGCCGACGAACCGGGCCTGGTGATCCGCAACGAGGACGTGTTCATCGCCAAGGTCCGGGAGCGGGTGGCACTGGCCGAGGCAGTCGGACATCTGCTCTCCCCGGTGCTGCTGCTGCAGACCGGGCGCGGCGACGAACTGCACGCCGCGCTCGCCGAGGCAGCGGAGGCGGCCGGCGCGCCGGCCGCGACCGATCTGGATCAGGCCGGCCGTACCCACGCGATCTGGCCGGTCGGTCCGGGAGAGCTGCAGCAGCGGCTCTGTGCGCTGGCCGGTGGCGGTGAGCTGGTCGTCGCCGACGGCAACCACCGCAGTCTGGCCGCGCAGACCGGCGGCCTGTCCCGGTTCCTGGCCGTGGTCACCACTCCCGCGTCGGTGGCCATCCAGCCGTACAACCGGCTGGTCAGCGAGCTGACCCTGAGCCCGGACGAGACGCTGGCCGGGCTGCGGGCCGCCGGTGCGGCGGTGACCGCGCTCGACGGCGCGCCGACGGTTCCGGCTGCCGGCGGCGAGGTACGGCTCTACCTGGCCGGACGCGGCTACCAGGTCACCCTGCCGACCGGCGGCGGTGACCGGGTGGACAACCTCGACCACGCCCTGGTGGAGCGGGTGCTGCTGCGCGGTGTGCTCGGCCTCGACCCGGGTGACAAGCGGATCACCTACGTCGGCGGCGACTATCCGGCCAGCTGGCTCACCGGCGAGGTCGACGCCGGTCGGGCCGAGCTGGCCGTGCTGATCGCCCCGGTCACCGTCGACGATTTCGTCGCGGTGAACCTGGCCCGGCAGAAGCTGCCCCGCAAGAGCACCTGGTTCACCCCGAAGGCGCGCGGCGGCCTGGTGCTGGCCGAGATCGGCTGAGCCGTTACACGGGACCGGCTGACCCGGCTGTACGGCCTACCTGTCGGCGCTGAGAGACTGCGGGTATGCGCGTCTACCTGGCAGCCGACCACGCCGGCTACGAGCTCAAGGTGCATCTGGTCAACCACCTCGCCAAGCAGGGGTACGAGGTGACCGACGTCGGGCCGCACGAGTTCGACCCGGACGACGACTACCCGGCGTTCTGCCTGCATGCCGGGACCCGGGTGGTCGCCGACCCGGGCAGCCTCGCAGTGGTGATCGGCGGCTCCGGCAACGGCGAGCAGATCGCCGCCAACAAGGTGCCCGGGGTGCGGGCTGCGCTGGCCTGGAACCTGGAGACCGCGCAGCTGGCGCGCACCCACAACGACGCCAACGTCGTCGCGATCGGCGCCCGCCAGCACACCCTCGACGAGGCGACCACGCTGGTGGAGGCGTTCCTGGCCACCGGTTTCTCCGGTAACGACCGGCACGCCCGCCGGATCGCCCAGGTCGCCGCGTACGAGGTCGACCGGGAGCTGCCGGCGCTGCCCTGACCCCGTCGGTCCGCAGCGGCACCTCTCGGTGTCCGGTGGGTCACGTCGGGACCGGCCGGTTCACCGCTCCCGGCGGGGCAGTTCCTCCCGGGGCACCCAGTGCCGGCGGACGATGGTCAGGGTCTCCTCGGCCCGGGCGAGGTCGTCCTCACTGGGGCGGGACGCGTCCCGCGCCCGCAGCGCCGCCGAGGTGCTGACCTGTGAGGTGCCGGAACCGACCAGTCCGCGCAGGCCACGGTCGGCTTCCCGGTCGTCGCCGCCGGACCCGCCGCCGGCGGAACGGCCCGACGTCTGCCGGCGCTGACGGTGCGTCGGCGGTGGCTCCGGGACGCGCTGTGACGGCTCCGGAGCACGCGGTCCCAGTGACTGCGGGCGCGGCCCCGGCCCCGGTACCGGCCTGCCGTCCGGCTCCGGAGTGCTCGGAGTGCTGTCCTGCTCCGGATCGTGCACCTCGGCGGTGCTGGCGCTGGCCGGTCCGCTGTCGGGGCGTTCCGTCGGGGCGCCGTGCCGGTGCCGTCGCCTGCGCCGTTCGAAGTCCGCCATCCGCCGACCGTACCGCGACCGGCTCAGAAGATCTCGATGCCGGCGGGGGCACGGTCCCAGCCGAACGCGGTGTTGGCCTCGGCCACCGCACCGTGGCGCAGCTCGCGTACCCGGCCGGCGTCGGCCAGCGACCGCAGCGACGGGCCGCCCAGGTACACCGCCGCCAGGTCGGCCACCCCGCAGGCGAGGTCCGCCGGCTCGTCGGTGGGTACGCAGCGGGCCTGTTCCCGGTCGCCGGTCAGTCGCCAGCGGCCGGAGTTCTCCGGCAGTAGCGGATCGGTGACGTCGATGACCATGTCGACTCCGGTGGCGTACCGGCGGGCGGACAGTGCCGCCGCGACGTCGATCAGCCGCACCCAGAGGCTGTCGGCGAGCGCGGCACCGAGTTGCCGGGGCTCGTCGACCAGCTGGAACAGCGGCTCGTCCAGCGCCGCGAACCGGAAGGAGAGCGCCCGGCTGAGGTCGATGCCGGTGAGGAACCGCCACAGGGCCCGGTATCCGTCTACGCTGCCGGCCACCGCCTCGATCACCCGTACCCGGCCCTTCGGCCCACGGGCGTCCCAGTCGCTCACCGTGCGCCACAGGGCGTAGCCGTCCGGGCCGGTCGGACCGTCGTGCAGCACCACCCGCAGCGCGGTCTGGCCGGACTGGCGGGCCGGGCTGTCGGCCAGCACGTACCGCCACCACCGGTCGTCCCGGCCGGACCAGCCGGGACGGCCGGGGCGCAGCCGTTCGTACACCGCTGCCAGCTCGGGCCGCAGCCGCCCGGGGTCGCCGACGCGCAGCGACCCGACGCCAGGGCCAGCGGACGGGTCGGCGCCCGCGCCCGGGCCGGCCGGGTCGAGCACCCGGGTCTCCCGCAGGTCGATGTCCAGCTCCAGCCGCTGGGCGGCCATCCCGTAGCCGTACCGCGGGTAGATGCGGCCCTCGCTGGCCCACAGCACCGCGACCGGTTCGCCGCCGTCGCGTAGTTGGCGCAGCTGGCGGCGCATCAGCCGGGTCAGCAGCCCGCGCCGACGGTCGGTCGGGGCGACCACGACCATGGAGACGTGGGCGGCGGGCAGCACCGCGCCGGGCACGGTCAACTCCCTGGTGTACGCCCCCGCGTGCCCGACCAACCGGTCGCCGTCGGTGACCACCAGCGACCGGTCCGGCTCGAAGACGCCCCGCTCGACGTGGTGCAGGTCCGGGTCCGGGTTCTGATGGAAGGCCGCCAGCAGCAACTCCATCACTGGGTCGAAGTCCTGCGGCACGCCGGCCCGGATCGGAAACGGTGCATCCATCTGCCCTGTCTAACCGATCGGTGGCGGGGTCGGCGACCCATTTGCCGGCTCGCTACTCTCGGATGTGAGCGTCTAAATGGTACGGGGGTCCGCCCGCACCCGTGGGGAGGAAACATGGCAGATCGGCATACACCCTGGGCCGAGCGGACCGTGGAGGTGCCGCCGCAGCGCACGGCTCCCGGCGCAGCGGACGCGGACCAGCCGATGGCACCGGACGCGGACCAGCCGACGGCACCGGGCGTCGCCGGCCTTTTCCGGCGTGGGGTGGCGCAGGTCGGCCGGGGCGGGCCGCCGCCGACCGCCGAGTTCACCGCGCCGCACGAGCCGACCGGCACGGGCTGGCCGTCCGACGCCGGGCCGGGCTGGTCGGACGGCCGGATCCGGCCGCCCCGGCCACCGCTGAGTCAGCAGCTCGCCCAGCTCCGTCGCGGCGGCGAGTGGAGCGTGCTGGGTGGCCTGTTCGCCTTCGTCTGTTGGGGGGTCTGGGCCATCTCCGCCCGGGGGAACCTGGCCAGCCCGGTGCTGACCTTTGTGCTGACGATGCTGGTCGGGGCGGGTCTGTTCGCGCTGTGCCGGGTGATCGGCCGGGTGGTGCTGGAACGCCAGCTGGGTCGGGTCCGGCACGGTGCCCGCGTTTCGCACATGGTGACCGGGGCGTACCTGATCGTCGTCGGGTTCGCCTACCTGCGGCAGACCGAATGGGTGGTCAGCGTCTGGAACTGGTTCGCTGGTTGGTTCTGACGTGCTGGGATTCCGGGTTCCCACGTTGTGACCGAGCGCGGGACGTTCTGACCGAGCGCGGGAGCCGGGCCGGGCGGCTACCGTGACGGCATGCGCAGTCGCGGCGCGGTGCTCCTGGGCGTCTGGTGCCTTCTGCTGGCCGCCGGCCAGACCGCGGCCTTCGGCGTGGTCTGGTGGGTCTTCGTGCGGACCTGGCGCGGCCAGTGGCTGGACACCATCGCGCTGACCGGCAACTCGATCGGCCAGGACGAGGCGTACGGGCCGGCGAGCACGGTGCTCGGTGTGGTCTCGGTGGCCTCGCTCGCCCTGGCCACCGGGGTGATCGGGTTCATCGCGCTGATCCGGGGCCGGGTCCTGCTGGCGGTGGTCGCCACCGGGGTGATCGCCGGCTCCAACCTGACCACCCAGTGGGTGAAGTACGCCGTCGCCCGGCCGTCGTTCGGGGTCGATCCGGTCGACGCGAACCCGGCCAACAGCCTGCCCAGCGGGCACACCACGGTTGCCGCCTCGGTCGCGGTGGCGCTGGTCCTGGTGCTGCCGGCGGCGCTGCGCGGCATCGGCGCCCTCGCCGGTGCCGGCTACGCGGCGGCCGCCGGGGTGGCCACCCTGTCCGCCGGCTGGCACCGGCCCAGTGACGCGGTGGCGGCGCTACTGGTCGTCGGGGGGTGGGCGGCGGCCGGGATGCTCGCGCTCACGCTGGCCCGGTCGCCGGACGACGAGCTGCGCCCGAGCGGACACCACCCGATGTCACTGGCGCTGCTGCTGCTCGCCGGGGTCGGACTGCTGGCGGCGGCCGGGGCCGCGATGGCGGTGACCGACCAGGTGACCGGGCTGCCGCTGGAGGCGCTGAGCCGGCGGCGGCTGTTCGTGGCGTACGCGGGCAGCGCGGCGGGGATCGCCGGCACGGCAGCGGTCACCATGGCCCTGGTGCTGGGGACGGCCGGCTACGCCGTACCGGCCCCGGTGTCCACCGGCCCGGATCCGGCCGGAGGGAACTGAACCGGTTGGGGTGGAACCGATCGGGATAGAGCGACGTCTCAGCAGACATGACGATTTTTCGAGGCGTACGGGCGGCGGCCACCGCCGCCTCCCTGTTGCTGCTCACCGCCGCGTGCGGACAGAACCCGGGCACCGACTCGTCCACCGACGGCACCGCCGGCGGGTCGTCGCTGCCGGCCGACACGCTGGTCCTGCGGGTGGACCACACCGGCGGTTTCACCATGCCGGCGGCGTTGCTGACCCGGCTACCGGTGGTCAGCGTGTACGCCGACGGCCGAGTGATCACCCAGGGCCCCACCATCCTGGTCTACCCCGGTCCGGCCATGCCGAACCTGCAGGTGCAGACGATCAGCGCGGAGCAGGTCGACGAGTTGGTCAAGCAGGCGCTGGCCGCCGGGGTCGGCACCGAGCAGGACCTGGGCCGGCCGCCGGTGGCCGACGCGACGTCGACCCGGTTCACCGTGCTGACCGACAACGGCGTCGAACAACTCGAGGTCTACGCGTTGTCCGACGACGCTTCCGGTGACGCCGGGCTGACCGACGAGCAGGTCGCCGCCCGGGACAAGCTGCGGGACTTCGCCGACTCGCTCACCGAGCTGTCCGGCGCTGTCGGCGCGGCACCGGAGGATTCCGAGCCGTACGTCGCGCACGCGATCGCCGCGGTCGCCGAGCCGTGGGTGGCGGTCGACGAGTCCGTCGACGCCAGCCAGCCGGAGGTGGCCTGGCCCGGCCCGGAACTGCCCGGCGAATCGCTGTCCGAGACGCTCGATCTCGGCTGCGTGACGGTCACCGGGGAGGCGTTGGAGAAGTTGCGGTCCGCAGCGGCGGACGCGACCGCCGCCACCCCGTGGACGTCGGCGGGTAAGCGGTGGACGGTGACCCTGCGCCCGCTGCTGCCGGACGAGACGGACTGCTCGGACCTCACCGCCGCGGGCTGATTCCTCCCCAGCCCGCGCGGTGCGGTTTCAGTCGGTCTCGTAGCCGAGGTTGGGGCGCAGCCAGCGCTCCACCTCGGCGAGCGGCATCCCACGCCGGGCCGCGTAGTCCTCGGCCTGGTCCCGGCCGATCCGCCCGACGGTGAAGTACCGCGAGGCCGGGTGGGCGAAGAGCAGGCCGCTGACGCTGGCCGCCGGGGTCATCGCCCCGGACTCGGTCAGCTCGATGCCGGCCCGCCCGGCGTTTAGCAGGTCGAACAACTGCCACTTCTCACTGTGGTCCGGGCTGGCCGGGTAGCCCAGCGCCGGCCGGATGCCGCGGAACCGCTCGGCGTGCAGGTCGGCCACGTCCGGGTCGGCGTCCGGCTCGTACCAGTCCCGTCGGGCCCGCAGGTGCAGGTGCTCGGCGAACGCCTCGGCCAGCCGGTCCGCCAGCGCCTTCACCATGATCGCCCGGTAGTCGTCCTGGGCGGCCTCGTATCCGGCGGCCAGCTCCTCCGCGCCGTGCACGGCCACCGCGAAGCCACCGAGATGGTCCCCGGCCGGTGCCACGTAGTCGGCGAGGCAGCGGTTCGGCCGCCCGGCGGGTTTGGTGGTCTGCTGGCGCAGCATCGGGATCCGTACCGGCTGGTCGGTGCCGCCGCCCGGCGGGTCGGCCTGTCCGGCGGCGATGACCAGGTCGTCGCCCTCGGAGTGGGCCGGCCAGAAGCCGTAGACGCCGTGGGCCCGCAACGAACCGTCGGCGATGATCTGGTCGAGCATCGTGTTGGCGTCGTCGAACAGTTCGCGGGCGACCGGCTGCTCCAGGATCGCCGGGTACTTGCCCTTGAGCTCCCAGGCGAGGAAGAGGAACTGCCAGTCGATCATCGGCCGCAGCTCGTCGAGGCCGGGCTCGACGTACCGTACGCCGGTGAACGCCGGCACCGGCAGATCCTCGAAGGACACCGGCTCCGCGTTGGCCCGGGCCTGGGCGAGGGTGAGCAGCGGCTGCCGCCGGTTGGTGTGCTGCTCGCGCAGCCGGTCCTGCTCGGCCCGGTTGTCGCTGTCGAACTGCTCCACCCGGTCGGCGCTGAGCAGGTCGGAGACCACCCCGACGACCCGGGACGCGTCGAGCACGTGCACGGTGCTCCCGTCGTACGCCGGTGCGATCCGCACCGCGGTGTGCTGCCGGGAGGTGGTGGCCCCGCCGATCAGCAGCGGTAGTTTCAGCCCACGCCGCTGCATCTCGCCGGCGACGGTGACCATCTCGTCCAGCGACGGGGTGATCAGGCCGGACAGCCCGACCGCGTCGGCGTTCTCAGCGACCGCGGTGTCCAGGATCTTCGCGGCCGGCACCATCACCCCGAGGTCGATGACCCGGTAGTTGTTGCAGCCCAGCACCACCCCGACGATGTTCTTGCCGATGTCGTGCACGTCGCCCTTGACGGTGGCCAGCACCACGGTGCCCGGTCCGCGTTCCCCACCGCCCTCGGCGGCGGTCTCCTGCCCGGCCGGTGCGTTGGCGGCGTCCTGCCGGGCCTGTTCCTTCTCCGCTTCCAGGAACGGCTCCAGGTAGGCCACCGACCGTTTCATCACCCGGGCGCTCTTGACCACCTGCGGCAGGAACATCTTGCCCGAGCCGAACAGGTCGCCGACGACCTTCATGCCGTCCATCAACGGCCCCTCGATCACGTCGAGCGGCCGGGCCGCCAGTTGGCGGGCCTCCTCGGTGTCGGCCTCGATGAAGTCGACGATGCCGTGCACCAGCGCGTGCGACAGCCGGTCGGCGACCGGGGCGTCCCGCCAGGACAGGTCGACGGCGCGCTTCGTGCCGGAGCCGGAGACGGTGCCGGCGAAGGTCACCAGCCGGTCGGTGGCGTCCGGGCGGCGGTCGAACAGTACGTCCTCGACCAGCTCCAGCAGGTCGGCCGGGATGTCCTGATAGACGGCGAGCTGCCCGGCGTTGACGATGCCCATGTCCAGCCCGGCCCGCACGGCGTGCAGCAGGAACGCCGAGTGCATCGCCTCGCGGACCACGTCGTTGCCCCGAAACGAGAACGACAGGTTGGAGATGCCGCCGCTGGTGCGGGCACCCGGGCAGCGCTGCTTGATCAGCGGCAGCGCGTCGATGAACGCCTTGGCGTACCCGTTGTGTTCGCTGATCCCGGTGGCGACGGCCAGCACGTTCGGGTCGAAGATGATGTCGGTGGGGTCGAACCCGGCTTTCCCGGTGAGCAGGTCGTACGCGCGGGCGCAGATGTCGACCTTGCGTTCGGTGGTGTCGGCCTGGCCCTGCTCGTCGAAGGCCATCACCACCACCCCGGCCCCGTACTCGCGGATCTTGCGGGCCTGGTCGAGGAAGACCTCCTCGCCTTCCTTCAGGCTGATCGAGTTGACCACGGCCTTGCCCTGTACGCACTTGAGGCCGGCCTCCAGCACGCTCCACCGCGAGCTGTCGATCATGATCGGGATCCGGGCCACCTCGGGCTCGGTCGCGATCAGGTTGAGGAAGGTCACCATCGCCTGCTCGCTGTCGAGCAGGTCGGCGTCCATGTTGACGTCGAGCAGGTTGGCCCCGCCCCGGACCTGGTCCAGCGCCACGTCCACGGCGGCCTGGAAGTCGCCGGCCTCGATCAGCCGGCGGAACTTCGCCGACCCGGTCACGTTGGTCCGCTCACCGATCATCACGAACCCGGTGTCCGGGCCGATCTCGAACGGCTCCAGCCCGCTGAACCGGCTGGTCCGTGCCGGCTGCGGCACCGGCCGGGGTGCCTTGCCGGCGACCGACTCGGCGATCCGGGTGATATGTGCCGGCGTGGTGCCGCAGCACCCGCCGACCAGGTTGACCATCCCGCTGTCGGCGAAGTCGGCCAGCATCGCGCCGGTCTCGTCGGGGGTCTGGTCGTAGCCGCCGAACGCGTTCGGCAGACCGGCGTTCGGGTGGGAGGCGACATAGCTGTCCGAGATGCGGGCCAACTCGGCGACGTGCGGGCGCATCTCCTCCGCGCCGAGCGAGCAGTTCACCCCGACGACCAGCGGCCGGGCGTGCTCGACGGAGCGCCAGAACGCCTCGACGGTCTGCCCGGACAGGGTCCGCCCGGACAGGTCGACGATGGTCACCGAGATCCACAGCGGCAGCTGCGGCACCACCTCGCGGGCCGCCGCGATAGCCGCCTTCGCGTTCAACGTGTCGAAGATCGTCTCGATGAGCAGCAGGTCGACGCCGCCCTCGGCGAGCGCCGCCAGCTGCTCGGCGTACGTCGCCTTCACCCGGTCGAAGGTGACGGCGCGGTAGGCCGGATCCTCCACCCGGGGCGACAGCGACAGCGTGACGTTGAGCGGGCCGACCGAGCCGGCCACGAACCGGCCGCCGAACTCGTCGGCTGCCTGCCGGGCCAGCTGCGCGCCGCGCAGGTTCATCTCCGGCACGTACGCCTCCAGACCGTAGTCGGCCTGGGCGATGCTGGTCGCGGTGAACGTGTTGGTGGTGGTGATGTCCGCGCCGGCGGCCAGATACTGCCGGTGTACGTCGAGGATCACGTCCGGGCGGGTCAGGTTGAGCAGGTCCGGGTCGCCGGTGACGTCCCGGGGGTGGTCGCCGAACCGGTCGCCACGGTAGTCGGCCGGGGTGAGACCGGCACCCTGCAACATGGTGCCCCAGGCGCCGTCGAGCACCGCGATCCGCTGACTCAGCAACTTCCGCAGCGCCCGCTCGCTGTCGCTGGCGCGTGACAAATGCTTCACCTGACACCTCCGCTGGTAGCTCGGAGGCGCCCTTGTCTGGTGGTCACGCCCGATCAGGGGCCGTGATCGTGGCCGAGCGTGGCGGGCATCTCGCGGCCCGTCGCAGCGCCTCTCGACCTCGTGGTGATCCTACCCGTGGCCCGGTCCGGGCACCCGGGTGATTCTAGCCGGCCCGGTCGGACACACCCGCCGCCCGGCTGTTGCGGTGTTCGCACACCTGTCGGGTAGCTTCGGTGACCGGCTCCGCCGCCAGCGGACGCCGGCAGCCATCCGGACCGACGGGAGATCTATCGACATGGGCAGGAAGACGGTGTACGTCTCCGATTTCAGCGGTGCCGTGCTGGACTCGGCGGACGAGCTGGTGCGGATCGTCGTCCTCGAACATCCCGACCTGGTCGCCGGTCCGGTGCGGCTGGAGGCCCGGCCGGACGAGGTGGAGAGCATCGACGACGCGGCGCTCGACGTCGCCGTCGTGGAGATCCACGACGGACAGGGCGACGGCGAACCACGTCGGGTGGTACTGACCGCCAGCGAGTTCGACTCGCTCGCCACCGACGTGCCGATGGCCCAGCTGCTGCGTACCGCCGAGCGGGTCAAACCGGCCAGGACCAGCCGCAAGGCCGCCGAGCGGGTGGACTACGCGACCCTGGAGCACGCCGGCAAACCGCACCGGGGCAAGACCACCGACGAGGAGGCCCGGCTGGTCCGCGACCACCTCGACGAAATCAACAAGCGGTTGGCCGACGAAGGGCTGCGCCAGATCGACCCGGCCGATCCCGACCACGCCGAGCGGTACGGCTTCGCCCGCTCGGCCGATCCCGACTGACGCCGAGCTCGCCACCCCAGCCGACCTGACCGGAATTGTCGGTCCGCCTCGGCATACTCCGGTTCGGGCCGGCGACGTCGCCGGCCGGTGACCAGAGGTGACCAGGAGGGATCGATGGGGACACCGCATACCGGGGCGCTGCTCGCGATCGGCACGGAGAAGGGTCTGTTCCTCGCGACCAGCACCGACGACCGGCGCGGCTGGCAGGTCAGCGGCCCGCACTTCCCGATGACCGCGGTGTACGCGGTGGCGATCGACAAACGCCGGGCGGTGCCCCGGCTGCTCGCCTCGGTGGCCAGCCCGCACTACGGGCCCAGCGTGGCGACCAGCGACGACCTCGGGCGCACCTGGTCCGAGCCGGAGCAGCCGCCGGTCGCCTTCCCGGCCGACACCGGGGCCACCCTGGAGCGGGTCTGGCAGCTCACGCCGGCGTCGGCCGCCGAGCCCGACGTGGTGTACGCCGGCAGCCAACCCTCGGCGCTGTTCCGGTCGACCGACGGCGGGGCCAGCTTCGAGCTGGTCCGGCCGCTGTGGGAGCACCCGCACCGGCCGCTGTGGGAGGCCGGCTTCGGCGGCCGGGCGATCCACACCGTCCTGCCCGACCCGCGGGACCAGGCGGCCCTGCTGGTCGCCATGTCCACCGGCGGCGTCTACCGTTCCGCCGACGCCGGGGCGAGCTGGGCACCCGGCAACACCGGCATTCGCGCGTACTTCCTGCCCGACGAGTGGCCCGAGTTCGGCCAGTGCGTGCACAAGGTGGCCCGGGACGCCGTCGACCCGGACCGGCTGTACGCGCAGAACCATCACGGCGTCTACCGCTCCGACGACGCCGGCGCCACCTGGTCGTCGATCGCCGACGACCTGCCCAGCGACTTCGGCTTCCCGATCGCCGCCCACCCGCACCGGTCCGGGGTGATCTACACGTTCCCGCTGGTCGCCGACTCGCGGCGGTTCCCGGTCGACGACCGGTGCCGGGTGTTCCGGTCCGCCGACGCCGGTGCCACCTGGCAGCCGCTGACCGCCGGGCTGCCGCAGCACCCGTACTATCCGGCGGTGCTGCGTGACGCGCTGACCACCGACGACGCGTCGACCGCCGGGGTCTACTTCGGCACCCGCAGCGGGGACGTGTTCGCCAGCCGTGACGAGGGCGATTCCTGGCAGCCGGTCGCCACCGGCCTGCCGGACGTGCTCTGTGTCCGGGCCGCGGTGGTGTGACGTGGTGACGCTGCTGGTGCCGGGCGCGCTGCGGGCGGACAGCGGTGGGCAGGCCCGGCTCACCGTCGACGCCGACGGCACGCTGCGGGCGGTCCTCGACGAGGTGACCCGCCGCTGGCCGCGACTCGCCCGCCGGATCCGCGACGAGCAGGGCCAGATCCGGCGGTACGTGAACGTCTATGTCGACGGTGCAGACCACCGGCACAGCGGCGGTCTGGACACCCCGGTCCCGGCCGGTGCCCAGGTGCAGGTGATTCCCTCGGTCGCCGGCGGGTGACCCGGCACACGTCATTCCGGGCGGCGGCGCGGGGCATGATCCACGGGTGCCCAGTCTCCTGATCGACCTCGGCCCGTTGCGGGCCAGCGCGCCGTACCGCCGGATGTGGCTCGGCGCCTCGCTGTCCGGCATCGGCACCAGCCTGACCACGGTGGCGGTCGGTCTGCAGGTCTACGACCTCACCGGTTCCACATTCAACGTCGGCCTGGTCGGGTTCTTCGCGCTGGTGCCGCTGGTGGCGCTGGGCCTGTACGGCGGTGCGGTGGTCGACGCGTACGACCGGCGGCGGGTGGTGGTCGCCACCTCCACCGGCCTGTTGCTGGTCGGGGTGGGTTTCACCGGGCAGGCGCTGTTCGACGTCGGCAGCGTCGGGCTGCTGTACGGCCTGGTCGCGGCGCAGAACGGGCTGTTCGCGATCAACAACCCGGCCCGTACCGCGATCGTGCCGAGGCTGCTGCCGATCGGTCTGCTGCCGGCGGCGAACGCACTGACCAACCTGTCCATGGGGCTGTCCCACACGCTGGGTCCGCTGCTGGCCGGGGTGCTGATCGGCTGGTGGGGTTACCCGGGGACCTATCTGATCGAGGTGGGGCTGGTGGCGGTGGCCCTGGCCACCCTGGTGGCGTTGCCGTCGATCCCGCCGGAGGGCGAGGTCCGCCGGGCCGGGCTCGCCTCGGTCTGGGAGGGCCTGCGGTTCCTCGGCACCCGGCCGAACGTGCGGATGACGTTCCTGGTCGACCTGGCGGCGATGGTGCTGGCCATGCCCCGGGTGCTGTTCCCGGCGATCGGCGCGACCGCGCTCGGCGGCGGGGCCACCACGGTGGGGTTGCTCACCGCCGGCATCGCCCTCGGCACCATGGCGGCGAGCCTGCTCTCCGGGCCGCTGGGTGCGGTGCGCCGGCAGGGCCTGGCGGTGCTGGTGTCGGTGGCCGGCTGGGCGGTGGCGATCACCGTGTTCGGGCTGATCGTCGTGGCGGCGCCGGGGCCGGCACCGGGCGGTGGTGCGCATCCGCTGCTCTGGGCGGCGGTGGCGGTGCTGCTGCTGGCCGGCGCGGCGGACGCGGTCAGTTCGGTGTTCCGGATGACGATCCTGCAGGCGGCGACGCCGGACGCGCTGCGCGGTCGGCTGCAGGGGGTGTTCATCGTCGTGGTCGCCGGTGGCCCGCAGTTGGGCCAGTTGGTGCTCGGCGCCACCGCGCAGCTGACCGGTGAGGCGGTCGCGGCGGTCGCCGGTGGCCTGGCCTGCCTGGTGGTGCTGGCGGCGCTGGCCCGCCACCAGCCGACGTTCGCTCACTACGACGCCCGGGATCCCACTCCGTGAGCGGACCTCCGGCACCGGGCACAATGGTCTGCGCCGACCCGAGGGTCTGTGCCGACCCGCAGGTCCGCACCGGCGAACACCCCCCGTCGGTTCACCCCAGCGCCGAAGGAGTCGCTTCGATGGACAGATTCGCCGACCGGGTCGCCCTGGTCACCGGAGCCGCGCAGGGTATCGGGGCCGCCACCGCCCGGCGGTTGGCCGCCGAGGGCGCCACGGTGGCGGTGGTCGACCTGACCGTCGAGCGGGCCGGTCCGGTGGTCGACGAGATCGTCGCGGCCGGCGGCGGCGCGGTCGCGGTCGGCTGTGACGTGACCGACCCGGTCGCCGTCGACGCGATGGTCGATCGGGTGGTGACCGACCTCGGGCGGCTCGACATCCTGGTCAACAACGCCGGGATCACCCGGGACAACCTGCTGTTCCGGATGCCGGCCGACGACTGGGACGCGGTGCTGCGCACCAATCTGTCCAGCATGTTCCACTGCTGCCGGGCGGCGCAGCGACACATGGTGCCGGCCCGCTACGGCAAGATCGTCAACCTGAGCAGCCGGTCCGCGCTGGGCAACCGTGGCCAGGTCAACTACGCCGCCGCCAAGGCCGGCGTGCAGGGGCTCACCGCCACCCTGGCGATCGAGCTGGGGCCGTACGGGATCAACGTGAACGCGGTCGCACCCGGCTTCGTGGCGACGTCGATGACCGCGGCGGTGGCCGCCCGGATCGGGGTCGACCCGGACGAGCACCGCCGGCAGGTCGCGGAGCAGACGCCGCTGCGCCGGGTCGGCCAGCCGGCCGAGATCGCCTCGGTGATCGCCTTCCTGGCCAGCGAGGACGCGTCCTACGTCAGCGGGCAGACGCTGTACGTCAACGGTGGTGCCCGGTGATCCGGCCCGCCGCTCACAGCTCCCGGTAGGTGGCGTGGTCGAAGTCGGCGTACCCGCCGTCGTTGCCGATGTCCTGCACCCAGAGCCCGACGAAGGCGCCGGTGAAGCCCCAGGCCTCCGGCTCGCCGTCGGTCATCCGGGCGGCGTACTCGTCGGACAGGATGGTGGCGTCGAGTTCGACCGGCAGCTCGCGCCAGTGGTCGCCCCGGTGGTAGCCGAACCGCAGCACCGGGCCGTCGAACACCACCCGCAGCCCGAGCCGCGCGACGTCGGTGACGTCGACGCTGACCTGAGGGTGGGACTGTCGGCGGCCGCTGTCGCAGCTGAGCAGCTGCAGCTCCTGGCGACCGTCGTCGGTGCGGGTCAGGTAGGCGTAGTGCCAGTTCTCGGTGTTGTAGTAGCCGGTCACCCCGGCGAGCTGGCGGGGGGTGGCCGCGCGGAACTCGACGAGCGTCTCGAAGACGCAGTTCGGTGCGGTCACCCGGCGGGCGACCAGGCTGGGGCGTTGCCGTCCGACCGGGGACTGGCCGCCGACGATCCGCAGGTGTGACGGGCGGCTGGTCAGGTCGGTCCAGTCCGGCCCGGCCGGTCGGCGCAGGGTCGACCAGCGCGGGCCGAGGGTCGCGGCGTCGAAGTGGTCGGTGGACGGCTCGGTGGGCCAGGGGTGCGCCGGCAGGTCGGGGGCGGGCACCTGCTCGGCCGGGACCTGGCCGGCGACCCGCGGCCAGCCGTCGGCGGACCAGTCGACCCGCTGGATCGCGGTTTCCCGGCCGAGGACGCACCGCCCGAGCGGGGTGTAGGGCCGACCGACCAGGTGGGCGAGGTACCACTCGCCGCGCTGAGTCTGCACCAGGCTGCCGTGCCCGGCCTTCTGCAGGGTCAGTTCGGGGCGGCCGACGGAGGTGAGCATCGGTCCGGCCGGGTCGGCCTCGTACGGCCCGAGCAGGGCGCGGGACCGGGCGACGGTCACCTGGTGCTCCCAGCTGGTGCCGCCCTCCGCGGTGACCAGGTAGTACCACCCGTCGTGCCGGTAGATGTGCGGTCCTTCGGTGAGCCCGGTCGGCGTACCGGTGAAGATGGTGACCGGGTCGCCGACCAGCCGCCGGGCGTCGCGGTCGTAGCGCTGGATCTCGATGCCGCCGAACCGGTCGCGCCCCGGCCGCCAGTCGGCGGTCATCGCCAGCAGCCAGGTGCTGCCGTCGTCGTCGTGGAAAAGCGACGCGTCGAAGCCGTGGGCGTGCAGCGGCACCGGGTCGGACCACGGGCCGTCGATCGACGGGGCGGTGATCAGGTAGTTCTGCGGGTCCCAGTAGCCGCTGGCGAAGCTGGCGACGTCGCTGTAGACCAGGTGGAACAGTCCGTGTGCGTACGTCAGGTCGGGTGCCCACACCCCGCACGAGTCCCCGGCACCGGTCAGGTCCAGCAGCCGTCGTTCGGTGAGGATTCCGTCGAGCGGGCGCCAGTGCACCAGGTCCCGAGAGTGGTGCAGGGTCACTCCCGGGTACCACTCGAAGGTCGACGTGGCCAGGTAGTAGTCGTCGCCGACGCGCAGCACCGACGGGTCGGGGTAGAACCCGCGCAGCACGGGGTTGGTGATGACCCGGGCCGAGGTGGCCACGTCGGTCGTGTCGGTCGGCATCGGTGGTCCTCCGGGCTCGGCTCTCGAAAGCTTCGGCAGTTTTCCGGAAAGTATGCCACCCGCGGAGGCTTCTGCGGTCCGTTGACGACGGTCGTTGTGTGGAAATCGGGTCTTGACCGGGCGGTAACGCCGTCGTAGCGTGCGCAACGTCACCAACTCATGGCGTTCCGCAGGTGAAATTTTCGGTGACATCGGTCGATTGCTCGGCATCCAGCGGTGGGTGGGGACCACGCTCGCCGCTTACCTGAGGGGACGGCACATGGCGACACCGATCCACCTTTCCCGCCGTACGCTGCTGAGCCTCGCCGGCCTCGGAGCCGGCGCGGTCGCGCTCGGCGGGTGCGGCGACTCCGGAAGCGACAGTGCCGGCATCGAGTGGTGGCACATCCAGAACACCGACCCGATGCTGCCCGTCTGGGCGGCGTTCGCCGAGGAGTTCCAGGCGCAGAACGAAGGCGTCGGCATCACCATCACCCCGCTGGAGAACGAGGCGTTCAAGGCCCGGCTGACCACGGTCACCCAGGCCGGCGACCCGCCGGACATCTACCACACCTGGGGCGGTGGCGTGCTCCGGCAGCAGGTCGAGGCCGGGCTGTGCCAGGACATCACCGACGCGGTCGCCCCCTGGCGGGACATCCTGCAGCCGGCCTCGACGCTGCCGTACGAGATCGACGGACGGCTGTACGGCGTCCCGTTCGACATCGGCATGGTCGGCTTCTGGTACAACAAGGCGCTCTTCGCCGACGCCGGCATCACCGCACCGCCACAGACCTGGGCCGAGTACCTCGAGGTCGTCGGCCGGCTCAAGGCCGCCGGGATCACACCGATCGCGCTGGCCGGCGGCGAGAAGTGGCCCGGCCACTACTACTGGGCCTACCTGGCGATGCGCATCGGCGGCATCGAGGCGCTGAGCCGGGCGGCCGAGGACAACAACTTCACCACCCCGGCGTTCATCGGCGCCGGCGAACGGCTGGCCGAGCTGGTCGCCCTCGAACCGTTCCAGGAAGGCTTCCTCGGCGCGTCGTACGGTGAGCCCGACGGCCAGGCCGCCGCGATGGGCAACGGGGACGCGGCGATGGAGCTGATGGGCCAGTGGGCCCCGGCCGTCCAGGAGGAGGCGTCCGGCGTCGAGGGCGGGATCGGCACCGACCTCGGCTTCTTCCCGTTCCCGGCGGTCGACGGCGGTCAGGGATCGGCCTCCGACGCGTTCGGCGGCGGCGGCGGGTTCGCCATCGGCCGCGACGCCTCGCCGGACGCGATCCGGTTCCTGGAGTTCATCAGTCAGGTGGACAAGCAGCGCCGGGCCGCCGCCACCGGCGCGTTCCTGCCGGTCACCATCGGCGCCGAGGACGCGATCGAGGACCCCAACCTCGCCGCCGTCGCCGAGACCCTGGCCAACGCCAGCAACTTCCAGCTCTACCTGGACCAGGCGTACGCCCCGGCGGTCGGCCAGGAGGTCAACGACCGGGTCGCCGAACTGATCGCCGGGCAGATGACCCCGGAGCAGGTCGCCGAGGCCGTCACCGTCGTCGCTCAGCGCTGACCGGCGACGATGGACCGCAACCTGAGACGCCGCCGGATCAGCGACCGGATCACCATCGGCCTGTTCCTGCTGCCGGCGCTGGTGCTGTTCGGCGTGCTGGTCGTCGCCCCGATCCTGGTCGCGGCGTACACCAGTCTGTTCCGCTGGAACGGGTTCGGCGGCCTACCGACCGACTTCATCGGCCTGGACAACTTCGTCCGGCTGCTCGACGACCCGGTCTTCATCGGCGACCTGCGACGCGGGGCCCTGCTGGTGGTGCTGTCGGTCACCGTACAGCTGCCGCTCGCGTTGGGGCTGGCCCTGCTGCTGAACCAGAAGCTGCGCGGCCGGGCGGTCTACCGGGTGCTGTTCTTCGCCCCGTACGTGCTGTCCGAGGTCATCACCGCGGTCCTGTTCGACATGGTCTTCAGCCAGAACCGGGGCCTGGCCAACCACGTGCTGGCCCTGGTCGGGCTGGAGAGCCTGAGCTCGACCTGGCTGTCCGACCCGTCGACCGTGCTGTACTCGGTGTTCCTGGTGATGACCTGGAAGTACTTCGGCTTCCACATGATCCTGCTGCTCGCCGGCCGACAGAACATCCCGCGGGAACTGCACGAGGCGGCGGCGACCGACGGCGCCGGCGGCTGGCAGATCTTCCGGCACGTCACGCTGCCGCTGCTGGCCCCGACCATCCGGATCTCGATGTTCCTGGCCGTGATCGGCAGCATCCAGCTGTTCGACCTGGTCTGGGTGCTCACCGGCGGTGGTCCGCTGAACGCGTCCGAGACCATGGCGGTGACCATGTTCCAGTACGGGTTCCGGCGCTTCGAGGTGGGCTACGCCAGTGCGATCAGCATCGCGATGTTCCTGATCAGCCTGATCTTCGCGGTGCTGTACCAACGCTTCATCCTGCGCCGCGACCTCGAAGGAGCGATGACCACCATGGGGGATCAGCGATGAGCGCCCCGACCCGTACCGCACGGCCCCGGCCGCAGCGGGCAGCCCGGGGTGGCGACCGGGTGTCGCGGCTGCTCGGCCCGGCCCGGTCCCTGTCGTTGCACACCGTCTCGATCATCGTCGGGCTGATCATCGTGGTCCCGATCGTCTTCGCGCTGCTCGGCGGGTTCAAGGACAACCGCCAGCTGTCGAACAGCCCGTTCGGTCTGCCGTCGCCGTGGATACCGGAGAACTACCTCGAGATCCTCGGCTCCGGATCGTTCTGGCGGCAGCTGTTCAACAGCACGCTGATCGCGCTGGCCACCGCGGTGATCGTGGTCGGGGTGGCGGCGCTGGCGTCGTTCGTCTTCGCCCGGTACGCGTTCCGGGGGCGGGAACTGCTGTTCCTGTTCTTCACGATCGGGCTGATGTTCCCGTTCGCGGTCGCCATCCTGCCGCTGTTCATCCTGCTGCGCACCATGGGTCTGCTGGACAACCCGCTCGGGGTGATCCTGCCCCAGGCCGCGTTCGGCCTGCCGGTGACGATCATCATCCTGCGGTCGTTCTTCCGGGCGATACCGGGGGAGCTGGAGGAGTCGGCGATCCTCGACGGCTGTACGCCGTTCGGCTTCTTCTGGCGGATCCTGCTGCCGATGGCCCGGCCGGCGATCGCCACCGTGTCGGTGCTCGCCATCGTGGCCAGCTGGAACAACTTCATGCTCCCGCTGGTGGTGTTCAACGACCCGAACTGGTGGACCATCCCGGTGGGCGTGCAGGAGTTCCAGGGCCAGTACGCCGACGACAGCGCCAAGGTGCTGGCGTACGTCGTGCTGGCGATGGTCCCGGCGCTGGCCTTCTACTCGATCGCCGAGCGCCAGCTGATCGGCGGCCTCACCGCCGGTGCCACCAAGGGCTGAGCTGGTGCGACCAAGGGCTGACCGGGCGACCCGGATGATCGCCGCGCGGTGACGATAGTCCCGCCGACCTGGCCGGTCGGCGGGACAAGCCGGCCCCGGGGGTGGTTGTTCCGGCCGCCGTCGGTTGGTGAGACTGCGTGATCATGAGTCGTCGCAGTCTCGTGACAGTCGTGGCCGCCGTGGTCACCGTCCTCGCCGTGGCCGTCACCATCACCCTGGTGGTGCTGAACCGCCCCGGCGAGCCACTGACCGCGAGCGACCCGGCGGCCGGGGTGACCGTCCGGGTGGACGGCTCGTCGGTCGACGGCCGTGGCGCCAGCCTGCGGGTCGGTGTCGCCGACGACGCTCCGGGCTTCCCGGAGCCGAGCATGATCACCCCGCTCGGTGAGGTGGCCAGCGTCGAACTCGACGGCGGCGAGCTGACCGGGCCGGCCACCATCACCTTCGACTATCCGGCGGACGCCCCGGTCGACGACATGTTCATCGCCGTCTACGTCGACGACTGGGGGCAGTGGCTGCCGCTCGGCGGCGACATCGACGCCGACGCCGGCACGATCACCACCCAGACCCGGCACTTCTCCCACTGGGTGCTCGCCGCCTGGGACGAGGAGGAGACCGCCGCGCAGGCGGCCCTGGCGCTGCAACGCGAGATCAACGCCAACCGGTACGTCGCCGGAATCGCCGGCATCCTGTCCGTACCGCCGCCGTTGGAGTGCCGATACCAGGCCCTGCCGGTCCGGGTCGAGCTGGACAACTTCGTCCCCGGGCTGGAGACCTGCGCGACCTTCCACCCCGACCGCGACGGCACCTACCAGTTCAGTATCGGCAACACCGTCGGCTACCCGCTGCTGCTGGAGTTCCCGCCAGCGCTCACCGTCGAGACGGCCCCCGACTCGGGCACCGGCCCGACCGGGCGGGACAACATCTACACCGCGTTGATCGAGGACGTCCGGACGCTGATGGGCGACACCGCCGTGGTGCTCAGCTCCGGCACCCGGGTCACCTTCCGGCTCGACCCGGCGAAGCTGCCCGAGTCCGGCACGATCACCCTCAGCGCCCGACTGGACTACGGCCACGTCCTGCTGGACGCCTCCGGTCTACTACTGCAGCTGCTGCTGCCGTTGAGCCCGGACAGCAGGGCGCTGCAGATGTGGCGGCAGTCCGAGAAGTACCTGCAGACCGCCGAGTGCATCCTCACCGAGAGCATCAAACTTGGCCGGATCATCGGCAACCCGACCGGCAACGACATCACCGGCTGGGTGCTGTCCGCCGCGAACGCCTACTACGAAGGCGTGGTGCGGTGTGCCGAGCAGATCGTCGACTTCGTGCTGAAATTCATGGAGAAGCCGGCGGAAACGTACGTCGAAGGGATCTTCAACGCGATCAGCAACAGCCTGGGCGGCCTGGTCAAGCGCCGGTTCGACGCGGTGCTGGCCGTCTGGCGTAACGCCGGGGCGATCCGGGAGCTGCTCTCCGGGACGGTGGAGCTGGCCCGGCAGAGCTTCACCGGCGACAGCGGCCGCCGGTCGGCGCGGCTGACCGTCACCGATCCGCCGCTGGACCGGCTGCACGAGGTGGTGCCGAGACCGGGTGACGGCAACTACCGGGCCGGCACCGGACCGACCGACTTCGTGGTGACGCAGGAGAGCCAGTTCGCCCCGTTCGGCCCGTTCCGCGGCTGCCCGGGGGACCCGGAGTGGCAACTGGACTGGAGCTCGACCCCGCACGGTGTCGGCTACCTGTACCTCGGCGGGGCCAGCGACCTGATCAGCGCCCAGGTGCAGGTGTCGCACGTCCCGGCCGGGCAGCGGGCCGCCGTCGAGGAGTATCTGCGGCAGTTGGGTTCCGTCCAGTGCCGCGCCGAGCGCACCGCCGCCGACTACACCGAATACGGTCCGGTGGTGACCGCCAAGGACTATCCGGCGGTCACCCTGGTCTGGAACGCGGTGGAACAGACCCCTGACTACCAGGCGGCCGGCAGCATCTGGTGGGGCTTCGACCCGCGTACCGGCTATCTGCTCAAGTTGCAGACCCAGCCGTTCGACAACCCCGAGATGCCGATCGGTGAGGTGACCGAGCACAGCGAAACCGCCTGGTACTACCTGGTGAAACGGGCCGAAGCGATGCTCGGGACCGGGCTGGCACCGGCATCCTGACCGATCAGGTCCCCTGTGGAGAGGCGGTGTCCACGGTAGTCTCTGCCGGGTGACGAGCATCCTGGTGCCCTACCATCTCGATGAGTACCTGCCCGAGCTGGACGTGCCGGGGTCGGCGGAGACGACCGTGATGCCGTCGCTGCCCGACGGCACCCGGTGGGCGCGGATGGCCTGGCTGTACGGGGCGGTCGCGGTGACCGTCGCCGGTACGGTGTCCGCCGGGCACCGGCCACTGGTCCTCTCCGGCGACTGCACCACCGCCCTCGGGGTGGTGGCCGGTCTGCAACGTGCCGGCGTCGACCCGATGGTGGTCTGGTTCGATGCCCACGGCGACCTGCAGTCCCCGGAGACGACCAGCAGCGGCTACCTGGGTGGGATGCCGCTGCGGCTGCTGACCGGCCATCGCCGCGACCTGATCGCGACGGCGCTGGACCTGCGGCCGGTCGCCGAGGCCGACGTCGTGCTCGCCGACGGCCGGGACCTCGACCCGCCGGAGGCCGACCAGCTGCGGCGGTCGGCGATCCGGCACCGGCCGGTCGGTGACGTCGCCGACGCGGTCGGCCAGCTGCCGGACCGGCCGATCTACCTGCATTTGGACGCCGACGTCGTCGACCCGGTCGAGCTGCCCGGGCTGCGCTTCCCGGCACCGGGCGGCCCGCAGTTGGCCGAGGTCGCCGACGCGGTGACCGCCGTGCTGGACACCGGGCGGGTGGCCGCCGTCGGCGTCGCCTGCACCTGGGACCCGGGTCATGGTGCCGCCGCCCGGCTCGGCCCGCTGGTCAAGGAGATCCTGCGTCGACTGGCCTGAGGGCGGCCCGCCAGCCACCGGCGGCGGTGACGTCGACCGCGTCCCGTACGCCGTGCTCCTCGGCGAGGAAACCGGTGACCCGGCTGCCGTCATCGAGTTCGACCGAGCCGAGTCCGAGCGGCGGCGGTACGGTGCCGAGCAGCGCGCCGACCGCCTGGTGCGGCAGCCGCCACACCTCGACGGCGATCCCGCCGGCCGGTCCGTCACCGGTGCGGACCAGCCCGGGGCGGGGCAGCCCCGGCCCGACGAGCCGGTAGAGCCGGTAACCGGGGGCGGTCCGGGCCCGGTAGGCCAGCCGCCCGCCCAGCTCGACCAGCTGCGGGTTCAGCGGCAGCCCGGTCAGGTGCGCGCCGGCCACCGCCACGGTGGTCGTCCCGGTCGGCTCGTCGGCCGGGGTGGTCACCGACTCACCGCACCAGAGCGCGGCCAGGTCGAGCAGCGGCGCGTCGGCGAAGGCCGGGGCGACGAACTGGACACCGAACGGCAGCCCGTCGGTGCGGGCCCCGGCCGGTACGGCGACCGCACACAGGTCGAGCAGGTTGACGAAGTTGGTGAACCGGCCCAGCCGGGCGTTGACGCCGACCGGGTCGGCGGCGACCTCGGCCAGGGTCGGGTGGCCGGGGGTGACCGGCAGCAGCAGCGCGTCCACGTCGGACCAGACGCCCTCGGTGCGGCGGCGCAGCGCCGCGAGCCGGTCCAGCCCGGCGAAGACGTCCGGCCCGGCGATGTCGCGGCCCCGCGAGACGATGGTCCGTACCGTCGGGTCGAGGTGCGGGCCGTCCGGCTCCAGCAGGTGCCCGAACGCGGCCCAGCGGGCGGCCAGCCACGGCCCGTCGTAGAGCAGCCGGGCGGCGGCCAGGAACGCGGTGACGTCGACCTCGACCACATGCGCGGCGACGGTACGCAGCCGCCGCAGCGCCGCCCGCCAGGCGGTCTCGTGCACCGGGTCGAGGTCCAGCGGCCGGTCCGGGACCGCGACCACCCGCATCCGGTCGGCGACCCCCGGCGGCGGCTGGGTCGGCACCGGCCGGGACCACGGGTCGTCGGGATCGGCCCAGGTCAGCGCGGCCAGCGCCGGTCGGGCCTCGGCGACGGTACGGGTGAAGGTGGTGACACAGTCCAGTCCGGCGCAGGCGGGCAGCACGCCGACGGTGGAGACCAGCCCCCGGGTCGGTTTGACTCCGACGATGCCGTTGAAGGCGGCCGGTACCCGGCCGGACCCGGCGGTGTCGGTGCCCAGCGCCAGCGGCACCAGTCCGGTGGCGACGGCGAGGGCGCTGCCGGAGCTGCTGCCGCCGCTGACGTGTGCGGCGCTGGCGACGCTGTGGCAGGCGCCGTACGGGCTGCGGGTGCCGACCAGCCCGGTGGCGAACTGGTCCAGGTTGGTCTTGCCGATGGCCACGGCGCCGGCGTCGGTCAGCCGGCGTACCGCTGCGGCCGACGTGGCTGCCGGCGGCCGGTCGGCCAGGGCCGGGCAGCCGGCGGTGGTGGGGTGCCCGGCCAGGTCGAGGTTGTCCTTCACGGCGACGGCGGTGCCGGCCAGCGGGGCGTCCGGGTCGACGCGGGCGGCAGCGTCGTCGACCTCGGCCGGGTCGAGCAGGGTGATCCAGATCGGCTGGGCAGGGTCGGCGGCCAGGTGCGCGGCGCGGGTCGCGGCGGCCAGGATCGCGGTGGGGGTGGCGGCGGCCGATCGCGCGGTGCGGGTCGCGGCGGTCACGTCGTCCGGTGCGGTCGATGTCACGGGGGATACCTCCGGTGGCGCCGGGGGTACGGCCGATGCGGGACCGGGCGCGCGGTGGGGCGCGCACACCGGCCGTACCCCGGGCGGGTCGGTCAGGACGACGGGATCTGGCCGACGACGCCGTCGACGAAGTAGTCGATCGACTCGATCGTCTGGTAGTCGGGGATGGTGTCGGCGGGTACCCGTACGGTGCCTGCCTGGTCGACGACCGGCCCGGCGAACGGCGAGCCGTCCTCGGCGCTGATCTTGGCCTTGGCCTGTTCGACGAGGTCCTTGGTCGCGTCGTCGACCGCCGGACCGTACGCCGACTGCACGAACGGGTTGTCGCCGGTCTTGAGCCCGACCCGGAAGTTGGCGTTGTACTCGCTGCCGGTGAACTCACCGTCCAGGACGGTGCGCACCATCTTGGTGTACAGCGGTCCCCAGTCCCATTCGGAGCCGGTGAGCCAGCCGGTCGGGGCGAGTTCGCTGGCGTCGGCGTGGTAGCCGACGGTGTAGGCGCCGGCCGCCTCGGTGGTGCGGATGATGGTGGCGGTGCAGTCCTGGTGCTGGCTGATCACGTCGACGCCCTGGGAGAGCAGGCTGCTGGTGGCCTCGGCCTGCTTGGCCGGGTCGCACCAGCTGGAGGTGTTCACCACGTAGGTCTTGACGTCGGGGTTGACCGAGGCGGCACCGAGCTGGAACGCGTTGATGTTGTCCAGCGTCTGCGAGATGGGGAACGCGTACACGTACCCCAGTTTGTTGGTCTTCGTGGTCTTTCCGGCGACGATGCCGGCCAGGTAGACCGGCTCGTAGACGGTGCCGAAGTAGGTGCCGAAGTTCGGTGGCACGTCGCCGTCGACGATGTTGCCCTGCTGCAGCACCACCACGTCGGGGTTGGCGGCGGCGACCTTGAGCGCCGGGTCCTTGTGGCCGTACGAGGTGGCGAAAATGATCTTCGCGCCCTTGCGGATCATGCTCTCCATCACCCGGGTGGCGTTGTCGTCCTCCGGCACATTCTCGGCGGTCAGCACCTCCAGATCCGGGTACGCGGCGGCGACGGCCTGGCTGCCGGCGTACGCGGCCTGGTTGTAGCCGTAGTCGTCCTTGGGTCCGACGAAGATGAAACCGATCGCGGTGCCGCCGGTGCCGGGTGCCTCGGCGGCGTCCCCGGTCGACGCGGCGGTGGTGGTGTTGGTGGCGCAGCCGGCCAGCAGTACGGCTGCCAGCGTGCTGGCGGCCGTGGCGGCCAGCGCGCTGCGACGGGACAGTCCTCGGATACTCATCTGGGGTTCCTCCGGTGATCTATTTGGCGGGGGTCAACTCGAAGACCCGGGACAGTCCTTCCGGCGCGGCGTTGCTGCGGCGGCGGCCGAGCAGCACCAGCGCGGCGATGGTCACCAGGTACGGCAGTGCGTCCAGGGCGAACTGGTTGAAGCCCAGGCCACGGGCCTGCAGCGCGGGGGAGAGGGCAAGGGCGGCACCGAACAGGTACGCCCCGCCGACGGCGCGCAGCGGATGCCAGGCGGCGAAGATGACCAGGGCGACGGCGATGAAGCCCCGGCCGGCGGTCATCCCCTCGAACCAGGCGTTGGCGTACGCGGTGGACAGATGCGCGCCGCCGACCCCGGCGAGCAGCCCACCGGTCACCACGGCCAGGTACCGCACCAGCTGCGGCGAGTGCCCGTACGCGGTGAGCACCTCGCCGCGTTCGCCGGCTCCCCGGATGGTCAGCCCGACCCGGCTGCGGTACAGCAGCCACCAGATCGCCGGGGCGAGCAGGTAGGAGCCGTACACGAGCGGGTCGTGCTGGAAGAAGATCGGCCCCAGCCACGGAATGTCGGCGAGCAGCGGCACCGGGTACGGCTGGAACGGGCTGATCGCCCGGCCCACGTACGCGGCCCCGAACATCGAGGTCAGCCCGAGGCCGAGGAAGAGCACGACGAGACCGGTGGCCAGCTGGTTGGCGGCCCGGCCGAGGACCATCACGGCGTGGACCAGGGCGAGCAGGCCGCCAGCGGCGGCCCCGGCCACCACCCCGGCCCACGGGCTGCCGGTCTCGGCGGTGACGGCGTACGCGGCGAGCGCGCCGGTGAGCATGCTTCCCTCGGTGCCGAGGTTGATCACCCCGGCGCGTTCGGCGATGGTCTCGCCGAGGGCGGCGTAGAGGATGGCGGTGCCGCCGCGCACCCCGCCGGTGAGGACGTCGACGATCACTTCTTGCTCCTTCGGGTGAAGCCGAGCACGACCAGCAGCACCATGGCCATCAGCACGTTGACCGAGGCGGCCGGCAGGTTGGCGTCGATCTGCAGGCTGTCGCCGGCCATCGCGATCGCGGCCAGCAGCAATGCGGCTGACGCGACCCGCAGCGGCCGGTGCAACGCCAGCCAGCTGGCCAGGAAACCGACGTAGCCGAAGTTGGCGGTCATGCCGGGGCGCAGCTTGAACTCCGTACCGGCGAAGTGGACCAGCCCGGCCAGGCCGGCGAGCGCGCCGCCGACGAGCATCGAGGTGACCAGCAGGGTGCCGACCCGCAGGCCGGCGCGGCGGGCCGCTTCCGGGTTGCCGCCGACGACCCGCAGCCGGAATCCCCAGCCGGTACGCGACATCAGCCACCAGATGGCGACCAGCGCGATCCCGGCGACGACGATGCCGGTGTTGAGGGTGCCGCCGGGCACGAACAGTGGCAGCCGGGCGGTGTCTTCCAGGGGTCGGCTGGCGGGTTGGCCGAAGCCGGAGGCGTCCTTCCACGGGTCGTAGATCAGCAGCAGCATGATGTCGATGGCGATGAAGTTCATCAGCAGCGTGGTGATCGCCTCGTTGACCTTGACGGCGAGCCGCAGGCCGGCGGCGATGCCGGCCCACGCCGCGCCGCCGACCATCGCCGCGACGATCATCAGGGCGAGCACCAGCGGGCCGGGTAGTCGTTGGTCGGCGACCAGGCCGACGCCGGCGGCGCAGACCGCGCCGATCACGATCTGGCCCTCGCCGCCGACGTTGAGCAGGCCGGCCCGTGCCGGTACGGCGACGGCGAGCGCGGCCAGCACCAGCACCGAGGCCCGCACCAGTACGGTCTGCGCCTGGGCCGGGTCGACCAGCGACCTCACCATGTCGGCGTACATGGCGACCGGGTCCACGCCCTTGGCGGCGGCGAAGGCGCCGAAGATCACCGGAGCGGCGAGTACGGCGACGACGACCCGCAGCCACAGTTTTGCTCGATTGTCGACAGTTTTTGCCTGTTCGGGGGCAGGGCGTACCAACGTGTCGGTCACCTCAGGTCACTCCTACCAGCCGCTTCGGCGTGGTTGCCGCCCAGCATCAGCTGGCCGATCGCGTACCGGTCGGTGCTCGCCGGAGCCACGACCCCGGCCAGCTCCCCGTTGTGCAGCACCGCGATCCGGTCGCTGATCGCCAGCAGCTCGTCCAGGTCCTCCGAGACCACCAGCACCGCCGCCCCGGCGTCGCGCTGCTCCAGCAGCAGCTCCTGGGTCCGCCGGGTGGTCGCGATGTCCAGCCCACGACTCGGGTACGCGGCCACCACCACCGTCGCCGGCACCCCCAGCGCCCGGGTCAGCAGCACCCGCTGCACGTTGCCGCCGGACAGCTCGGCCACCACCCGGTCACCGGCCGCCATCCGCAGCCCGGCCCGCTCCGCCCGGCGCGCCGCGCCGGCCGCCACCGCCCGCCAGTCGATGCCCAGACCTCGACGGACCGCGCCGAGATCGGCCAACGCCATGTGCTCGGTGACGGTCAACCCGGGCACCACCGCGTCGGTGAGCGGATCCTCCGGCACCCCGACCGCCCCGGCGGCGAGGGCCTGCCGGGGCCGGCCGTGCACCACGACGTCCCCGATGTGCACCGAACCGGCGGCCACCCGACGCTCGCCGAGGATCACCTCGCAGAGCTCGCGCTGCCCGCTGCCGGCCACCCCCGCCACCCCGACCAGCTCACCCGGACGCAGGTCCAGGTCGATGGCGCGCAGCGCCGGGGCACCCCGGTCCCCGGTGACGTCGACACCGCGCAGCCGCACGATCGGCTCGACGTCAGCGCCCGGCGGCTGGCGGTGGCTGGCCAGGCCCGGCACCGAGCGGCCGACCATCGCCTCGACCAGCTCCGCGTCGGTGTGCCCGGCCGGGTCGGCGTTGCGCAGCACCACCCGGCCGCCGCGCAGCACGGTCACCCGGTCGGCGATCGCCCGCGCCTCGGCCAGTTTGTGGGTGATGATGACGATCGACAGTCCGTTGGCCCGCAGCGCCCGCACCGCGGCGAACAACGCGTCGACCTCCTGCGGGGCCAGCACGCTGGTCGGCTCGTCGAGGATCAACAGCCGCGCCCCGGCCATCAGCACCTTGAGGATCTCCACCCGCTGACGTTCCCCGATGGACAGGTGCGCCACCAGCGCGTCCGGGTGCACCGGCAGGCCGTACCGCCGGGCCTGCTCGGCGATCCGCGCGGACAGTGCCCGCCGCTGGAACCGCAGCCCGCGACCGGGCAGGGCCAGGGCGATGTTCTCGGTGACGGTGAACGCCGGGATCAGCCGCAGGTCCTGGAAGACCATGCCGATCCCGGCTGCGCGGGCCGTCGCCGGCGAGTCGATCGTCGCCGGTACGCCGTCCACCCGCAGCTCACCGGCGTCCGGCCGGTACACGCCGTAGATCAGTTTCATCAGTGTGCTCTTGCCGGCGCCGTTCTCGCCGAGTACGGCGTGCACCTCGCCGGGCGCGACGTCGAAGTCGACGCCGTCGTTGGCGACGACCGCGCCGAACCGGCAGGTCAGGTCGCGGACCGAAAGCAGCGCGGTGGCGTTGTCCACCGGCGTGGCCACGGCGGTCATTGCAGCGGCCTTGTCTCGACGGCCATCATCCGGGTCAGGGCCTGCGCGGCCCGTTGCTCGACGACGGCGACGGATTCCCCCAGATGCATCGTGAACCTCCGGTGTGCGGTGTCGAGGTCGCCACCGAGGACGGCCTCCAGGATGCCGAGGTGCTGCGTGATCGTCCGGTCGATCCGTTCGGCGGAGAGGAAGTCGTGCATCCGGACCACCCGGATGCGTTCGTTGACCACGCCGAGCATCCCGGCGAGGGCGTTGTTGCCGGCGGACTCGGCCAGCCGGACGTGGAAGCTCTCGTCGAGCAGCACGAACCCGGGATCCGGGTCCGGGGTGTCGCGGCGCAGCACCAGCCAGTCGTCCCGCAGCGGCTCGACGACGGACAGATCGTGCGGCTCGCCGGTCTCGGCCGGCCGGTGCAGCGCCGCCAGCTCCAGGGCGCGGCGTACCTCGTACAGCTGCCGGACCTCGACCAGGTTGGACGCCGCCGGCACGTAACCGCCGTCCGGCAGGCGTTCGACGAGCCGTTCGGCGTGCAACCGGGCCAGGGCCTGGCGGACCGGGGTACGCGACACCGACAGCAGGGTGGCCAGCCGCTCCTCGCCGAGCCGGATCCGCAGCGGGAAGTCGCCGACCAGCAGCCGCCGCTTCAGCTCGGTGTAGGCGTGCTCACCGGCCTGTGCTCGCGGAGGTGTGTCCAGTCTTGTATCCAACGCCGGATCCATGGACGGAACGTAGGGGCGTCGTGCTTCCGCGGTGTTTCGCGGCGGTAAGCAGCCCGACGCGGCAGCGGGCAAAACATCATGAATCGCTGTTTACCCGGGCAAGTCAGGCGCAAAATGGGCAACATCGGCGGAGTTTGCTTTACTGGCGAGCTGCTATTCATGCATCGAATATCATTCATGGCGGTAATCGGATTCCTTCTTCCTGCAAATCGTTGTCCCGTCTTCCTGATCGCTACTCTCGAATTGCTCGGAAGGTTACGGAGAGGGGAACAGAATATGAACGTTGGTGTCGCATTGATCCTGCTGTTCGATCTGGTGGCGGCCATCGTGCTCGTGTACGGCATCTATTTCCGCCGACACCGCCGACGCGACATGCTCGTCGCGTACCTGGCGCTGAACGTCGGTGTGCTCGCCGTCACCGTCGCGCTCTCCTCGGCCAGCACC
Source organism: Solwaraspora sp. WMMB762 (assembly GCF_049179115.1). Lineage (NCBI taxonomy): Bacteria > Bacillati > Actinomycetota > Actinomycetes > Micromonosporales > Micromonosporaceae > Solwaraspora > Solwaraspora sp. WMMB762. The sequence goes on along the minus strand of NZ_JBMHMD010000001.1, from coordinate 2,825,695 downwards.
GGCGCCGGTATCGGCCTCGGCCTCGGTCTGTTCGGCGTGCTGTCGATCATCCGGCTCCGCTCGTCCCAGCTCACCCAGGAAGAGGTCGCCTACTACTTCGCCGCGCTCGCCCTCGGGCTGCTCTGCGGGCTACGCCCCGGCGCATGGTGGGTCGCGCCGCTGCTGGCGACGATCCTGCTCATGGTCATGTACGTCGCCGACCATCCCCGGCTGCTGCGCCGCCACCGCCAACAGCTGATCACCCTGGACGCGGCCTACACCGACGAGGCCCAGCTGATCGCCCGCATCGAAGACCTCTTCGCCGCCAAGGTCAGTCATGTCGTGGTCACCGAGGTCAACCTGGTGCTCGACCAGACCACCGTCGACGTCCGCTTCCGGCTGGCGCGCAGGCCGCGTACCGCCGCTCCGGTCGCGGACCCCGCGCCCGGCGGTGTCGCCGCCTCGGTCCCATCCGTCGCCGCCGCCGGGCCCGCGCGATGACCCGCGCAGGTACGGCCATCGTCGGTGCCGGCCTGCGCGCCGACCGGAGCGGGCGAGACCCGCTCACGGAACTGCCGCCGATCAGCCTGGCCGACGTGCTCGCCGCCGCCGAACTGCAGACCCGGACCGACCGCAAGTATCTGCTGCGGGCCGACCAGGTGTCGCCGCTGCTCACCGCAGCCGATGGCCTGCTGGTGCTGGACATCGACGGTCGGCGCGCGTTCCGCTACGAGTCGGTCTACTTCGACACCGCCGAGCTGCTCGCCTACCAGCAGGCGGCCCGGGGCAGGCGCCGCCGGTTCAAGATCCGCACCCGCTCCTACCTGGACTCCGGACAGTGCGCGTTGGAGGTCAAGACCGTCGGCGGGCGTGACCAGACGGTGAAGGACCGCCTCGACTACCCGATCGGCGACCGGAACCGGCTGAACTCCGACGGACTCGCCTTCGTCGCCGGCCGGGTGGCGCTGCCCGACGCCGGACGCGAACTTACCCCGGCGCTGACCACCACCTACCTGCGCAGCACCCTGGTCGACCCGGCCGAAGGGGCCCGCCTCACCATCGACGCCGACCTGATCTGCGCCGACCCGACCGGCGGTCGGACCGGGCTATGCGGCCACGTCGTCGTCGAGTCGAAGTCGGCCGGCCCGCCGACCATGGTCGACCGGCTGCTCTGGCGCCAGGGGATCCGCCCGGCGCGGATCAGCAAGTACTGCGTCGGGCTCGCCGTACTCGACCCGGCACTGCCGGCGAACCGCTGGAACCGCACGCTGCGCCGCTACTTCGACTGGCGACCATCGCCCGGCGGGCGTAACCACAGCTGACATCGACGGCGGGCGAAGCCGTCGATCTGACGTCAACGGCCGGTGGAGCCGTCGATCTGCTCCCGCAGGATGTCGGCGTGACCGGCGTGCCGCGCGGTCTCCTCGATCATGTGCACCAGCACCCACCGCCGGGTCGGCGGCAGGCCGCGGCCCGGCGGCCGGGGCGCGGGACCGGCCAGGTCGATCCAGCCGTCGACGACTTCGTTCGCCCGCGCGATCGTCTCCCGGTAGTCGGCCAGCAGCCCGTCGACCGTCTCCTGCGGGTCCGGTCGGAGGGTGCGGCGCAGGTCGACGATCGGCTCACCGAGGAAGTAGAACCGTTCCACGTGCGCCAGATGCTTGATCAGCCCCAGCAGGCTGGTGCCGGACGGCACCCCGGCGGTACGGACCTGCGGCTCCGGCGTGCCCGCGACCTTGCCCGCGATCGAGTCCCGCAGGTAGTCGAGGAAGCCCACCAGGGTGGCCTGCTCGCCCGGCGCGGTCCAGGCCGGCCCGGTGTCCTTGCGCCTGCGCCGTGCCCTTGGTGACGTCGGCCGCTCCGTTGCCGGCATCAGCCGTCCCCTTCGGTGCGCCGGATGAGCAGGACGTTGTCGATCACGGTGGCGGTCTGACCGCCCGGCCCGGTGGCCCGCCGCTGCGGCATCTCGGCGCGCAGCACCGTCCACTGCTGCGGATCCAGATCGAGGCTCGCGGCGACCTCGTCGGGCGTCGGCAGGTGGGTGTCCGGGTCCTGGTTCCACGACCAGGGCGCGGTGGAGCCGTGGTCGACGACCAGCAGCCGGCCGCCGGGCCGCAGGGCCTGCGCGGCGGTACGCAGCACCGCGCTCCGGTCCAGCGCGAACGGCGTGTGGAAGTACTGCGCGTTGACCAGGTCGAACGTCCCGGCCGGAAAGCTGTGCGCCAGATCGTGCCGTTCACCGGTGACCCGGTCGCCGAGGCCGAGCTCGCCGGCTGCCGCCTCGACGCGGGCCACCGCCGTGGCGGAGATGTCCACGGCGGTGACCCGCCAACCGCGCTGGGCGAGCCAGATGGCGTCGCCGCCGGGGCCGCACCCCAGATCCAGGGCCACGCCAGGGTTCAGCGATTCGGCGATCTCGACGAGTCGCTGGTTCGGCGGCTTGGCCGAGCCGGCCAGGTTGCGGTGCAGCTCCTCCCAGAACGACTCGGGGCCGGCGTCCAACTTCGGGCCCTGCCATCCATTCATCGGTCTTCTCCTTCGGTGAAGAACGCCAGCAGTTCGGTGGTGACAAACGTCGTGTTCTCCTGCGGCAGCCAGTGGCCGGCGGCCGGCACCTCCACCGCGCGGGTGATCCGGGTCATCCGGGGCTCGACGGTCGACCGGGTGAACTCCAACAGGCCTTCGGCGGTCATCAGCATCGTCGGCATGCTGATTGGCGCCGCAGCCGTGTTGTCCCGTTCGTCCTGATCCAGGGTGCGGTACAGCTCGAATCCACCGGTCAGCACCTGCGGGCGGCGGTAGGTGCGGGCGAACTCGTCGATCTGCGCGTCGCTGTACGGCGACTCCGCGCCGGGCCCGCCGAAGCTCGTCCCGCCGTAGGCGACGTAGCCGAAGAACAGGTCGAGGTACTCGCGTACGTCGTCGGCGACGATCGTCTCCGGGAACGTGTCCTGGTCGTGGAAGGCGAGATGCCAGCTCAACGTCCGGTAGGTCGCGGCGTCGAGCGCCGGGCCGGGCAGCGGGTAGTCCAGGTGGGCGTACCTGACCACCTCGTCGGGGAACTGCGCGGCGTACTGGAAACCGACCCCGGCCCCCAGGTCGTGCCCGACCAGGTTGACCCGGCGCAGCCCCAGCTCGTCGGCGAGCAGCGTGTGGACGTACCGGGCCAGGGTGGCCTTGTCGTAGCTCGGCGGCGCGCCCTCGCTGTCGCCCAGACCCGGCAGGTCGAGCGCGTACACCGTGAACCGCTCGGCGAGCGCCGGCATGATCGGACGCCACTGGTACCAGGACTGCGGCCAGCCGTGCAGCAGGACCAGCGGCTCGCCGGTCCCGCCGGTGACGTAGTGCATCCGTACGCCGCCGACGTCGGCGCTCTCGTGCCGGAACAGCCGGTTGAACTCGGCGTCGTCGCGGGTGGCCGCGTCGACGGGACCCGCGCCGCCCGCTGCCGCCGTGCCGGTCGCCGACGAACCCGAGGCCGTGTCCGGCGCCGATCCGTCCGGCGCCGATCCGTCCGCCGTGGTGCAGCCGGCGGTCAGGACGAGCGCGGCCGCGAGCGCGGCCAGGCGGCGTGACCACCGTACGGCGGTCGTCGATGGTGCTGTCGTGGTGATCATCGTTTTCGTTACCTCCGCCGCCAGCATCCGGATCACCGCGACGAGGTTGCAAGAAAAGTTGCCGATCCGCATCATGGGTGCCATGAACGTCACCGCAGCGGACGTCCTCGCCGGGGTCGGCCCACGGCTGCGCGCCCTGCGCCGGGCACGCGGCGTCACCCTGGCCGGCCTGGCCGAAGAGACCGGCCTGACCACGAGCACGCTCTCCCGCCTGGAGAACGGCAAGCTCCGCCCGACGCTGGAGCAGCTGCTGCCGCTGGCGCGGGCACACGGCGTACCGCTCGACGACCTGGTCGCGGCTCCACCCACCGGCGACCCGCGGATCCACCTGCGGCCGATCCGACGCTCCGGCCTGACGATCGTGCCGTTGACCCGGCGGGCCGGCGGCGTTCAGGCCTACAAGGTGGTCTACCCGCCGGCCGGCCGGTCACCCACCATGAAACTGCAGACCCACGACGGGTACGAATGGTTCTACGTGCTCAACGGGCGGATCCGGTTCGTCCTCGGCGACCAGGAGTTCCAGCTCGGCCCCGGCGAGGCCGCCGAGTTCGACACCCGTACGCCGCACTGGATCGGCAGCGCCGACGCCCAACCGGCGGAGACGCTCACCCTCTTCGGCGCCCAGGGCGAACGCGCCCACCTGTCGCCGGTGCCGACACTGACCTACTGATCCATCTGCGCGATCTGTCGGGATGGTCCGGGACGGATGCCGGCCGGTATACGTCGAACCGTGAACAGTCGCTATCGATCGCTGTAGTGGTGACGGCAGGACAGGATCTTGATGTGACCGGGGCTGTCGACGATCCGGTACACCAGCCGGTGTTCTTCGTCGATCCGCCGTGAGGCCCAGCCGGACAGGTCACCCTTGAGGAGCTCGGGCTTGCCGATGCCTCCGTCACTACCGCGCTGGATGTCCTTGATGAGGGCATTGATCCGTTTAAGGATCCTACGATCGTCGGCCTGCCAGCTCACATAGTCGTCCCACGCGTCGGGGTGCCACACGAGCTTCACGCGGTGGCCTCATCGTCGGGCTCGATCAACTCGCGTGGGACGCCCGCGCCGGCTTCCATCTCCGCGATCCGTCGGCGTAGCTCGCGGCCGTTGGCGCCCCGGGACAGGTACTCCGTTTCGCGCCACGCGTCGTAGTCGCTCTTACGCATGACGACCATTGGCTCGTGTCCGCTGCGGGTGACCACGAGATCTTCGGCGTCGTTCTCGATGGCGTCAAACGCCTCGGCGAGGTTGGCGCGCAGGTCGGACGCGGTTATGACCTTCATGACCCCTCCAATGGTTGTACGTCATAGCGTACAACCTTCCGGCGTTACCGCCACCCTGGTTGCCCCTGGGGCGCGAGCGCCCACGCCGGTCGCTGCCGGAACAGCGTCAACAGTCGATCGGCTTCGAGGTACGTGGTGATACCGGCGACCTGGCCGTCCGTCACGTCGAGCAGGACCAGGGCGAACGGTACGTGCCCGGCCGGGCCAGGCCGGGTCTGCCAGAACGCCGGCGATCCGTTCGCGGCGGTTGGCAGCAGCCGCGCGCCGGCACAGCCCGACCGTGGGTCGAGCAACGCGGTCCGGATGTGCTCGCGACCCCGCAGCGACCACCGGAACGGCGGCATGGTCATCGTGGCGTCCTCGCGCAGCAGCGAGACGAGGGCCGAGACGTCATGCTGCTCGAACGCAGCGCAGTAGCGGGTGAGGAGGTCGCGTTGCCGGCTGTCGGCCGGCCGTAGCGGTTCCCCCGGGTCGGGGGCGGCGGTGCGCAGCGTGGCCCGCGCCCGTTGCAGCGCGCTGGTCACCGACGCGACGCTGCTGTCCAACAGATGCGCCACCTCGTCGGCCCGCCAGCAGAGCACGTCGCGCAGGATCAGCACCGCCCGCTGCCGGGGCGGCAGGTGCTGCAGCGCGGCGACGAACGCCAGCCGCAGCGACTCCCGCTGCAGCACCACGCTCTCCGGGGACGCGTCGACCGGCACGACCAGGTCGTCCGGGACCGGCAGCACCCAGGCGTGCTCCGGCACCGGTGGGCCGAGGCCGCCGCCGGCCTGCGCCGCCGGATCGAGATCCATGGTCAACGCCCGCCGCTGCGTGCTGCGCAGCATGTCGACGCAGACGTTGGTCGCGATCGAGTAGAGCCAGGTACGCAGCGAGGCGCGTCGCCCGTCGTACCGGTCGAACGAACGCCAGGCGCGGACCATCGTCTCCTGGACCGCGTCCTCGGCCTCGAAACCGGAGCCGAGCATGCGGTAGCAGTAGCCGGTCAGCTCGACACGGAACGGCTCCAGCTGCTCCGCGTCGCTGGTCGAGGTCGGTGCCACCCGCCCGACGATACGGGCCGCCGCTCGGCCGGGCAGATCCGGCGACGACCGATGAGTTCCGCCGGCCCACGCCGTACACCCTCCCGGAGGGCGCGATCGTCGCGTCGGTCACGGAGGGACGAATCATGGAATACACCGACGAGGTACGGGCAGCGGTCATCGCGCACCGCCGGGACCTGGTGACGCTGCTCGCCGGACTTGGCCCGGGTCAGTGGGACGGGCCGACGCTGTGCGCCGGCTGGCGGGTACGTGAGGTGGTCGCCCACATCACGATGGCCTTCCGTACCTCACCGGGCCGGATGATGCTGGACCTGGTCCGCGCCGGTGGCCGGTTCGACCGGATGGCCGACCGCAGTGCCCGACGCGCCGCCGCCGCCATGTCGCACGAGCAGTTGCTGGCCACGTTGCGGGACAACGTCACCCACCCGTGGACACCGCCCGGCGGTGGCCCGGCCGGGGCGCTCGCCCACGAGGTCATCCACGGACTGGACATCACCGTGGGACTCGGGCTCGGTCACCGGGTGCCGCTCGACCGGCTGGAACTGGTGCTGGCCGGGATGCGGCCCCGCAACCTGGCCTACTTCGGTGTCGATCTGACCGGCGTCCAGTTGCAGGCCACCGACCTCGACTGGCGGCACGGCACCGGAACGCCGATGCGCGGGGCGGCGCAGGATCTGCTGCTGGTGCTGTCCGGCCGTCGCCTCCCGCCGGGCCGACTCGTCGGCGACGCCGCCGACCGGTTCACCGACCGGTCGGCAAACCGGTGCTGACCCGGTAGGCACCGGGGCCCCGGAACGCGGACCGATCCGGGTTCAGGTCCGCGCCCCGGGGAGCTTCAGGTCCGCGTCCAGCGGTGCGGGTACTGCTCGCGGTTGCGGCGGGCCAGCTCCACCAAACCGGGGTACGGGCCCGGCGGCTGGCCTCTGGCGACGACGCCGGGGCGGCGTAGCGCCTCCTTGAACACGCGGGCGCTGACCGGCATGCCGTCCCGGTCAGGGCGGTCGCTGGCTTCGGCACCGACGATGAGGATCCAGTCGCACCAGGGCATGTCGGGGCTGACCTTGGACACGTCGATGGTGAGCGGCCGCCGTCCACCCTGGTGGTCCGTCGGTGCCAGGGTCACCCGGTCGCCGGCGCGGACCAGCGACTCCGGCTCCGGTTCAGGCACCGTCGGGCGCCTGGTCCGGTTGGGTGGAGTCGCCGCCGTAGCTGTCGCCACCGTCGTCGGCCTCGTGGTCGTCGCCGACGGGCCACAGGCCGGACAGCTGCAGTACGGCGCGGATCCGTCGGGCGCTGGACGGGTCCCAGCGGTCGAGGATGGCCATGGCCCGGAGGAACGGTCGGCAGGGTGCGACGATGCCGCCGCACCGGTGGCATTCCCCGGTAGTGCGGTTGGGGATGTGGGTGCGGGCGGTCGAGTTGGCGTCGTGGACCGCCCGGGACAGCTCCGGGGAGCGGGCTGGGCCGTCGTAGGCCGGGCCGTTGCGGGCACTGGCCGGGGCCGGGGCGGTGGCGCGGGCTCCGGCGAACTGGAAGCGCTGGTCCTGATCCGGGTCGGTCTCGCCGGGGTTCCGCTTCGGCAGCGGCGGCCGGTTCGGCGTCGGGTCGACGTCGTACCGTGCCCCGTCGCGCGGTGTGCCGATAGATGTGTACCGGGCGAGGCGAGGTGTTCCGCCGATCCCATCGTTCCTGATCACTGATCCCCCTCGAATGGAGAGTTGCCGGGGTATTCGTAGAACTCCACCCTGGACTGCCAAGCCGTGTTGGCGGAAGATGAAAAACAACCCGGGGTGACGTGGTGGTCACCGATATCTGCCCAGAGTGGGGTTGAGGAGAGAACCACACGGCGGTGTGGTGTCGCGTATTGAGATGGGGGACGTGAAAGGCTATGAGTGGAAGCGAGTATCTGGTAGAGGAACTTCGTCGATTGCGGAACATCGTCGGCCTCACGCAAGAGGCGTGGGGCGAGCGCATCCACTTCTCGGCGAGCCATGTCGGCGCCGTCGAGCGTGGTGAGCGACCAGTGCTGCCGGACTATCTGAAGGCAGTAGATCGTGTCTTCGGGACCGCCCTGGTGAAGTTCTACCGCGAGTTCGTCGTGGGCGAGCTCGCTCCTACATGGCTACGACCCTGGTTGGAGTACGAGGAGCGGGCGAGTGCGCTTCGGCTGTACCAGCCTCTGATCGTGCCAGGGCTGCTACAGACCGAGGACTATGCGCGAATGGTTCTGTCCAGCGGCGGCCTGCTCGCGAACGAGGTTGAGCGGCAGGTGCAGCTTCGGTTGGGTCGTCAACTGGCCCTCGCCAGGGAGACGCCGCCCCGGGTCGTGGCGATCTTCGACGAGTTGGCACTGCGTCGAGGCGAAGCGGAGGTGATGGCGCCGCAGCTGGAGCATCTGATCTCGCTCGCGCAGCGGCCGATGATCATCATTCGCGTGGTGCCAGCAGACGCTCCACCGCACCTCGGATGGGGTGGCCCGGTGGATATCGCTAGCTTCGACGACGCGGAGGATGTTGGATACCTTGACAACCACCTCCAAGGGCAAGTGGCCATCGGGCCGGGGCCAATGACCACGCTCCAGGCGGTCTGGGACTCTGTCAGCGCTGTAGCGCTCCCCGCTCATCAGTCCGTAGCCCTCATGAAGGAAGTGACAAAGAGATGGACATCCTGATGCCACAATGGCGCAAGAGCAGCCGGTCCACGCCCAACGGTGGGTCCTGCGTCGAGGTGGCGGACAACCTTCCTGGGCGGGTCCTGGTCCGGGACACGAAGGATCGCGACGGTGGGACGTTGACGTTCGGTTCGGCGGCCTGGTCGGCGTTCGTCGAGCTGGCGAAGGCCCGCTGACCCGACCATCACGGCGACGGCCCCGTACCGGACGCGGTGCGGGGCTCGTCGCTGAGCGACGTGCCTCGGTGCCGTGCCGGCTCCCGGGGTACATGGTGCCTTCGACGGCTTGATGCCAGAGGTGCATCTTGATGCACCTCTGGCATCAGACTCAACCGGCAGCCCTGACCCGGCAAGGTGATGCTGGGTGCGTGAAGTATTGCTCAACGTCACCGATGACTACGTGCTGGACGTCTGCGCTGGGCCGTCGGCTGATCACCTGATTGCCGTGGTGAGGCGGCGGACGGCCTCGTCCATCTGGTCGGGTGGGGCGGCGGCGTACGTCAGGCGCAGGTGCGGTGCCGGTGGTTCGGCCGCGTACCAGGGACGGCCGGGGAAGACGACCACGCCCTCCGTTGCGGCTGCGTCGGCAAGTGCGACATCGTCGGTGCCGTCGGGCAGTGTCACCCACAGGTGCAGCCCGCCACCGGGCACTGTGGTCGGAACGAGCTCGGGCAGGTGCCGGCGTAGCGCGGCCAGCAGCGCGTCCCGCCGGGCCCGTAGAGCGGTCCGCAGCGCGCGCAGGTGCCGTGGCCAGGCCGGTGCGGTCACCAGCTCCACAGTGGCCTGTTGTAGTGGGCCGGCGACGAAGAGGTCGTCGAGCAGTCGAGCGGCCCGCAGCCGGGCACCGGCTGGGCCGCGCGCGCCGAGCGCGGCTATCCGCAGGCCAGGTGCGGCGGACTTGGTCAGCGACCGCAGGTAGACCACGTGCCCGTTGACGTCGTCGGCGGCCAGCGGCGGTGGGGCTTCGCCGTCGATGGTGAGGTCGCGGGCGTAGTCGTCCTCGATCAGGAACGCTCCGGCGTCGCGTACCGCCGCCATGACCGCCGCCCGGCGGTGCGCGGCCAGGGTCGCTCCGGTCGGGTTGGCGTGCAGCGGCTGGCAGTAGAACAGCCGCGCGCCGGTGCGGGTGAACGCAGCGGCGAGCTGATCCGGGCGTACGCCATCGGGGTCGGCCGGCACCGGCACCACCCGCAGCCCGTTCGTGCGCGCGGCGGCCAACGCTCCCAGGTAGGTCGGGGATTCGACGAGCAGCGTGTCACCGGGCGCGGCGAGCGCCCGCAACGCGGTGGAGAGCGCGGCCTGCCCGCCCGAACAGATGATCATGTCGTCGGTGCGTAGCCGGCCGCCAGCCGCCCCGGCGAACCAGGCACGCAGGTCCTCCCGCCCCTCGACTGGGCCGCGTTGCCAGGCAGCGGGCTGGCGGGCGGCCCGGGCCAGTGCCGCGCCGAGCGCCGCCGCCGGCTGCAGCTCCGCGTCCAGGTAGCCGCCGGTCAGCGCGATCGCACCCGGCCTCGGCAGGGCCAGCAGCGCATGCATCTCGTCCTCACCCGGTCGGCGGGCACCGAGCGCCACCGTCTGCCAGGCCAGGTCGGGTGCCGCCTCAGGCGAGTGCCGGTGGTCGGGGCGGGCGGCGACGAAGGTGCCTCTGCCGGGGCGCGCCTCGATCAGCCCACGGGCCACCAGCCGCCGGACCGCCTCTGCGACGGTCACCGGTGAGGCTCCGTGCCGGGCGGTCAGCTCGCGTACCGAAGGCAGCCGCGTCCCAGGGGCCGCCGCGGCGACCGACCGGAGCAGATCTTGGATAACGCGTTCGGCTGCGTTACCGTCATTCATGAAAGACGAGAGTAGCGTTACTGCGGTCCGGCCGGTAACAGCGGACCGGCTCACCGGGCTCGCCCTCGGCGCGCTGGGGGTGCTCGCGTTCAGCATGTCGCTACCCGCCACCAGGGTCGCCGTGCAGCACCTCGACCCGTGGTTCGTCGCCTTCGGCCGAGCCGTCGGCGCGGCGCTGCTCGCCTGGGCGTACCTCGGATTCACCCGCGCCCCGCGACCCACCCGCAGCCAGTGGCGGCGGCTGTCGGTCGTCGCCCTCGGCGTCGTCGTCGGGTTCCCGCTGTTCACCTCGCTGGCGTTGACCACCCAGCCGTCGGCGCACGGCGCGGTCGTCATCGCCGTACTGCCGGCGGTCACCGCCGTGTTCGCGGTGCTACGGGCGGGTGAGCGTCCGCCTCCGCTGTTCTGGGCCGCCGTTGGCGGCGGGCTGGTCGCGGTGCTCGGTTTCCTCGCCGCCGGCGGCGCGGTACGCGGCGCGCTGACCGCCGCCGACCTGTTCCTGCTCGTCGCGGTCGTCCTGTGTGGTCTCGGGTACGCCGAGGGCGGCGCGCTCGCCCGTGAACTCGGTGGTGCCCGGACGATCTGTTGGGCGCTGCTGCTGTCACTGCCCGCCACGGTGGCCGTGACGCTGGCGGTCTCTGTCGTCCGGCCTCCGCGCGCCGACGCGCTCACCTGGTCAGCGTTCGGCTACCTCACCGTCGTCTCCATGTTCCTGGGCTTCTTTGCCTGGTACGCCGGGCTGGCCAGGGGCGGCGTCGCCCGGGTCGGTCAGGTTCAACTGGCCCAGCCGGTGCTCACCCTGCTCTGGTCCGCCGTGCTGCTCGGCGAGACGGTCGGCGCCGCCTCGGTCATGGCCGCGCTGGGCGTGCTGGCCTGCGTGGTACTGACCCAGTACCAGCGGGGCCGCGTCGGCTGAGGCCGGCATCCAACGCCTGCGTCTCGGCCCTCGACGAGGCCGGCGGCTGCTGGTCAGGTGTTGCGACAATGCGTCCATGAGCGACGGTTTACGCGGGCTGGCGATCGTACGTGCCGTTCCGTGGTGGACGGTGCTGCGACTGGTGATCGTCCTGCTGTGGCTGGTCGCGGCGGCGACCGCCTGGTGGACGGCACCCCGGCAGCACGACTACGACCAGGCGAAGGCGGACGTTGCGGCGGGTCGGGTGGTGGCGTACCAGTGGGGCGACAGGTGGGACCAAAGTCGACGCGGATGGTTCGACGTCGCCGAGCTGCGCTCGTCCGGTCAGCTCGGCCCGCTGTTCGGCTGGCGTACCGCCGACGGCCGGGTGCGCTGGACCAACACCGCGACCTTCGGTGAGGTGACCGCTGCCGCCGCCGACGGCGGCAGCGGCAGCTACGCAGGACCGGGCGCGGCCGCCCTGGCCCGGGACCTGCGCGCCGCCGGCCTGGAACAGCGGGCCGGCGGCGTGCAGTCCGCCGTGCGGGTCGGTACCCAATTCGGTTTCGTGCTGCTGGTGATCTTCCTGGTGGTGCTGGTCGGTGGGCCGGCTCCGGTGCTGGGTACCCGGTGGTACTGGTTCTGGCTGGTCTTCCTGGCCCCGTTCGGGCTCGGTCTGCTGTGGTGGCTGGGTCTGGAGCGTCCTTGGTCGGGCAGGGCGGCGGCGTTGTCTGGCGTGGTCGGCGTCGACCGGCGTCGGTACACCGGCGTTCTCGGCTTCGCGTTCGGGTTGCTCGCGGCCCTCGCGGTCAGCCTGTTGAGCATGGTGCTGCACGGTGTGCTCGGCGACTGGTGGGTGCCTCGGCCCGGCGGCTAGCGGCGGTACGTGCGTTCGCCGGCATCGGTCAGGGGGTCAGGACGACCTTGCCGGCGACGGTGCCGGACTCGGCCAGCCGCAGCGCCTCGGCGACGCGGGTGAGCGGCAGCTCGGCGGCGACCTGAGCGGTGACGTCACCTCGCCGCAGCGCGGCGAGGACCTGGGTCAGGTCGGCCCGCAGCCGGGTCCGGAACCGCTCCTTGGCCAGTGCCCGGCCGGCCCAGATGTTGTAGAAGTAGGCGCGGCGGCGGTTCGGCAGTGCGTTCCACAGCCACACCCGGCCGAGCAGCTTCAGCACCGGCCACTGTTTGCTGCCGGTGTCGTCGCGGGTCGACGCGCTGCCGTACGCCACGAGGGTGCCGCCGGGGGCGACCAGGCTCCACGACCCGACGATGCCCGGCCCGCCGACATGGTCGAAGACGGCGTCCACGCCGTCGGGGGCGACCTCGCGGACCCGGGCGACCAGGTCCGGGGTGCGGTAGTCGATCGGGGTGACGCCACGTTGGCGCAGGGCGTCGTGGTGGCGGGCGGACGCGGTGCCGATCACCGTCGCGCCGGCGCTGGCGGCGAGCTGCACCAGGATCGAGCCGACGCCACCGTTGGCGCCGTGCACCAGGACGGTCTGTCCGGCCCGGATCCGTGCCTTGCGGTGCAGCATCTGCCAGGCGGTGATCCCGTTGAGGACGACGGTTTCCGCTTCGGTCGCGCTGATCCCGTCGGGCACCGGCACCAGGTCGGCCCGGTCGACGACGACGTGGCTGGCCCAGCCGCCGGTCTTGACCAGCGCGGCGACCCGGGCCCCGGTCAACGACTGTTCGACGCCGGGCCCGACCGTGTGGACCGTGCCGACCAGGTCGTAGCCGGGAACGAACGGGAACGGCGGCTGGTCGAAGTACCGGCCACGGCGCATCTGCTGCTCGGCGAAGGAGACCCCGGTTGCCTCCATCTGAACGACGACCTGACTGGCGTCGGGGGTGGGGATCGCGCCCTGACGGATCTCCAGCCCGTCCGGCTCGACCGCGCCCGGCAGGACGACCTCGACGAATCCAGCAGCACCCACGACGACCTCCTGGTGTGGCGACTTGTTGCGACTTGTCGTGATTGGAAGAGTGATCGCGAGCCGTTCTCGCGTCTGTTATAAGTTCTAACAGTCGCCATCGCGTGTGTCAATCACTAGAGTTAGAGCCTGTAGCTGGGACTTGACGCCCTCGCGTCTGGCCGGGAAGGTTGCGGTGATGACCCGGACAGCTGGCCCGACGACCCCGCGCGAGCGCTACCGCGCCCAGGTGCGTACCGAAATCAAGGAGCACGCCTGGCAGCAGATCGCCACCGCCGGGGCGTCCGCGCTGTCGCTCAACGCCATCGCCAGACAGATGGGCATGAGCGGCCCGGCGCTCTACCGGTACTTCGCCAACCGGGACGACCTGATCACCGAGCTGATTCGCGACGCGTACCGCAGCTTCGCCGACACGGCCCGCGCAGCGGCCGACGCTGGCGCCGACCTGGCCGCGCTGGCGCGCACCCTGCGTGACTGGGCGCTCGCCGACCCGCACCGCTACCTGCTGATCTACGGCACCCCGGTGCCGGGGTACCACGCACCCGACGACATCACGGAGATCGCCGCCGAGATCATGGCGGTCCTGCTCGACGCCAGCGCCGCGGTCCCGTCGGACGGTACGCCGACTCCGCTGGACACCCACCTCGCCGACCATCGGCAGTGGGCCGGCGAGCATCCGGCTCCACCGGCCGCGATGCGGCGCGCGTTGGCGTTCTGGACCCGGCTACACGGGGTGCTCTCGCTGGAACTCGCCGGCCACTTCGGCGGGATGGGCATCGACCCGGCGCAACTGTTCGCCGCCGAGGTGGACGGCCTGCTCGTCGGATGACCAGGTAGGACGGGTGGCGATCAGCGCGCGGAGCATGGCGAGCATGACGGTGACGGCCGGTGGCCGCAGCGGCGGCGTGGCTACGGCGGCGTAGAGCCGCCGTGGCGGTAACGCCGGGCGGGTCGGCCGCAGCACCACCCCTGGATGGGCCGTGCCCCAGGCGAGCGCGGGCACCAGCATGATGCCGGCACCGGCCGCCACCAGAGCCTGCTTGCCGTGCCAGTCATCGCAGTGGAAGGCGATCCGGGGCGGGCCGCCGAGGGCGTCGGCCAGTGCGGTCAGCGGCCCCAGACAGTCCGGGTACGCGCCGTCGATCCACGTCTCGCCGGCCAGGTCGGGCAGTTGCACCCGGTCGACGCCGGCCAGCCGGTGCCCGGCGGGGAGGGCGACCTGCAGCTCCTCGTCCGTCAGGTCGACCAGGTCGACCCCGTCGCCGGCGGCGGGCGCGACAGCAGTGGGTGCGACACCAGCAGGCGCGACACCAGCAGGATCGGCCGAAGACGTGCGGGTGGTCGGGTGCGCGATCGTGCTGTTCGTCGGCGGGTCGGCAGGCAACTGCCATCCGGTGAGCAGCGCGAGGTCGACCAGCCCGTCGCGGACCGCTGACATCGGGGCTGCCGGGTCGACGGCGGCCAGCCGGAGCGTGACGTCCGGGTGCCGGTCGCGGAACCGGCTGATCGCCGCCGGCACCAGGGTGGTGTTGGCGCTGGCAAAGGCCGACATGCGCAGTTCGCCACCGGAGAGCCCGCCGAAGGCAGCCACCCGCGACTCGAGATCCCGCAGCTGGGCGAGCACCTCGCGGGCCTGGGTGACGGCAGCGATGCCGGCCGGGGTCGGCCGTACGCCCCGGGGCAGCCGGCGGAACAGTGGTACGCCGAGCCGGCGCTCCAGCCCGGCGATCTGCCGGGAGACCGCCGGCTGGGTCATGGTGAGCGCCTGGGCCGCCGCAGAGAAGGACTGTTGTTCGGCGACCTCGACGAGCACCCGCAGGGTCCACGTGTCAAGCATGCATCCAGCTTATGGCAGCCAGGACCAACCCGTACTTGTGGTTATGGCGCGATAGCTGAAACCTGGCAGAAGGCACAACGGGCCTGCCAGCCGGGCAGGGGAGTCCGCAGCACGCACATTCGTCGGAGAGCATCGTGACCAAGATCGTCAACATCCGTACGGGTCGCCCGGCGGTGGACCGGTGACCGCCGGCAGCGGTGCCGTCGTCGTGGTCGGCGGGTACGGGGCGGTCGGCCACGCGACCGCCGACATGCTGGCGGAGTGGTTCCCCGGCCGGGTGGTGGTGGCCGGTCGGGACCCGGCCCGGGCGGCGCGGGCAGCCGACGCCATCGGGGGCGGCACCACCTGGCGGCAGGTCGACGTGACGTCGGCGGCCGACCGCGCCCGGCTGTCAGCGGACGCGGCGCTGGTGGTGATGGCGGTGGAACGGGCGAACGTGGCGGTGGCCCAGGAGGCGGTACGCCGAGGTGTTCACTACGTCGACATCACCGCCTCGCCGCAGCTGCTGCGGCCGCTCACCGACCTCGATCAGCTCGCCGTCCGTACCGGATCGACCGTCGTGCTCAGCGTCGGCGTGGCTCCCGGCCTGACCAACCTGCTCGCCGACGAGTGCCTGCGGGAGCTGCCCGGCGCGGACACCGTGGAGCTGGCGCTGATGCTCGGCACCGGCGACCCGCACGGTCGTGACTCGGTGCGGTGGATCGTCGAGCAGGCCGCAGGCGCGTCGGCGGGCACGGTGGGTGCCGGTGCCGGTGCCGGTGCCGGTGGCGACGTCGGTGGCGGTGGCGACGTCGGCCGGCCGCGTCGGACGCGGGTCGAGTTGCCCGGGGCCGGTCGCCGTACCGTCTTCCCTTTTCCGTTCTCGGACCAGCATGTCCTGGCGGCCCGTCACGGGATCCGGGCCACCACCCGGATGTGCCTCGACTCCAGGGCTCTGACCTGGACGCTGTTCGCGGGTCGGTCGTCCGGGCTGTTCCGCCTGGCCCGCCGGCTGCGACTGGACGACGTGCTGGTGTCGGCGCTGGTCCGGGCGCGGGTCGGCGCCGACCGGTTCGTGGTGCGGGCGAGCGCCAGCAGATCGAGCGGACCGGCGGTGACGCGGGCGGTGGCCGGGCGCGGCACGAGCCAGGTCACCGGGGCGGTCGCGGCGGTGGTCGCCCGGCAGGTGCTGACCGGCGGCACCGGGGCACCGGCCGGCACCCCGGCCAGGGTGCCGGCCGGGGTGGTGCACATCGACCAGGTGACCGGCCTGGCGGAGCTGGCGGCGGAGCTGAACCGGCACGGCGTGACGCTGGAGTAACCGTCCGCGATTCCGCAGATAGCGGGATGCTGCATCTATCGCGCTGCCCACATCTATGCCAGGATTGGATCCAATGCTTGATGGATCGGATGCCTAGCTGGGAGGGGTGCCATGCTGCGGCGCGAGGAGAACGAGCGGATCACCCGCTCCGGGCCGGGCACGCCGCTCGGTCGGCTGATGCGCGCGTACTGGCAGCCGGCGGCGCTGGTGTCGGAGATGGACCCGCAGCGGCCGGTCAAGCCCGTCCGGTTGCTCGGCGAGGACCTGGTGCTGTTCAAGCAGGCCGACGGTGGCTGGGCGCTGGTCGGGCGGTTCTGTGCGCACCGGGGCGTCGACCTGGCGTACGGCCGGCACGAGGACGGCGGGCTGCGCTGCCTCTACCACGGCTGGCTGTACGGGCCGGACGGGCGCTGTCTGGAGCAGCCGGCCGAGCCGCCGCACAGCACCTTCGCCAGCAAGGTGCGCATCCCCAGCTACCCGTGCGTCGAGCGCAACGGGATCATCTTCGCCTACCTCGGCGAGGGCGACCCGCCGCCGATGCCGCACTACGACTGCTTCCAGGCCCCCGACGAGTACACCTTCGCCTTCAAAGGACTGTGGGAGTGCAACTGGCTGCAGGGCGTCGAGGGCGGTATCGACCCCAGTCACGTCTCGTTCCTGCACCGATTCATCGACGAGGATCCGCGCGACGTCTACGGCCAGCAGTTCAGCGAGGAGGTCGCCGGCACCGGGCAGAAGCTGTCCAAGCTGGTCGGCGACGCCTACCGGCCGGACATCGAGGTCGAGCAGGCCGAGCACGGCCTGCGGGTGTACGCGCTGCGCCAGCTCACCGACGAGATCCGCCACGTACGCATCACGAACCTGGTCTTCCCGAACGCGTTCGTCGTGCCGTTCGGCAACGACAAGGTCTTCTGCCAGTGGCACGTGCCGATCGACGACTACCACCACTACTGGTACATGATCTTCTACGACTTCGCCGAGCCGACCGACAAGCAGACCCTGCTCGCCCAGCGGCTCGACGAGGTCTCCCTGCCGGACTACCGGCCGCTGCGCAACCGCGCCAACAACTGGGGCTTCGACCCGGCCGAGCAGCGGGACCTGACCTACACCGGGATGGGCCTGGACATCAACGTCCACGACCAGTGGGCGGTGGAGAGCATGGGCCCGATCCAGGACCGTACCGTCGAGCGGCTCGGTGTCTCCGACCGGGCGGTGACCGCGAACCGCCGGCTGCTGCTGCGCGCCATCGACGCCTTCGAGGCCGGCAACCCGGTCCCGGCCCGCCCGGCCGACGAGGCCGCCGCCGCCGAGCTGACCGGCCCGCTCGCCGTCGACACCGTCGCCCCGACCGACGGCTGGGAACAGACCTGGCGCGAGCGCGAGGCGCAGCGGCGGGCCGGCTCACCGTGGGCCGGCGCCCCGGCGCGGTCGGCGGTCGGCGGTCCGGCACGGTCGGCGGCCAGCGATGCGTAGCCTCGACGAACGGCCCGTCGCCGACGGTGGGGACGGCCGCCGCGCCGTGCCGATGCTCGCCGCCGACCGGGGCGGCTTCATCGATCGTCACCAACTGTGGACCGACGCCCAGTACGCCGCCGCCGGCCAGCTACGCCGGGTCGTCGACGAGCTTGGCATCGAGCTGATCCGGTTCTCCTTCGCCGACCAGCACGGCGTGCTGCGCGGCAAGACGTTGACCCGCGAGGCGGCCGCCACGGCGCTGCGGTCCGGGGTGACCGCGCCGTCGTCGCTGCTGCTCAAGGACCCGTCCGGCGCGTCGGTCTTTCCGGTCTTCGCCGCCGACACCGGCGTCGGGGTGAGCGGGTTCGCCGGTGCCGGGGACATCGTGCTGGTGCCCGACCCGACCACGTTCCGGGTGCTGCCGTGGGCGCCGCGGACCGGCTGGGTGCTGTGCGACCTGCGGTTCCCGGACGGTGCCGCGGTGCCGTTCTGCACCCGTGGCCTGCTGCGCGCGCAGCTCGACCGGCTGGCCGCCGCCGGGTACGCGATGACCGTCGGTGCCGAGCTGGAGTTCCACGTCTTCGCTGCCGACGGTCCCACCGACGGCGGGCTCGACGACGACCAGGTGGGCCGGCCCGGCGCCCCTGGCCAGGCCAGCGGCACCCGGCCGCTGAGCCGGGGCGCGCAGCTGCTGCACGAGGACGGGCTGGACCGCGCCGACGAGGTCGTCCAACTGCTGCACCACGGGCTGACCCGGCTCGACCTGCCGCTGCGGTCCCTGGAGCTGGAGTTCGGGCCGAGCCAGTTCGAGATCACCATGACCGCCGGGGACGCGGCGGTCGCCGCCGACCAGGTGCTGCTGGCCCGCTCGGCGATCCGCCAGCTCTGCCGCCGGCACGGCTACCACGCCACGTTCATGTCCCGTCCGGCCGGCGCCCAGACCGCGTCCACCGGCTGGCACCTGCACCAGTCGCTGCGTGAGCTGGCCACCGGCGCGGCGGCGTTCGACCCGACCGTGCCGGGGGAGGCGCTCTCCCCGGTCGCCGGGCACTATCTCGCCGGTCTGCTGGAGCATGCCGGCGCGGCCGCCGCCTTCGCCACCCCGACCGTCAACGGCTACAAGCGCTACCTGCCGTTCTCGCTCGCCCCGGACCGGGTGGCCTGGGGGGTCGACAACAAAGGGGCCATGGTCCGCGCCGTCGGCGCCGGCTCCGACACCGGCGTACGGCTGGAGAACCGGTGCGGCGAGCCGGCCGCCAACCCGTACCTGTATATCGCGTCGCAGCTGGTCAGCGGCCTGGACGGGATCGACCGGCGGCTTGCCCCGCCACCGGCGGTGCAGGATCCGTACGCCGCCGACGCGCCCCGGCTGCCGGCCTCGCTGGCCGAGGCGCTGACCGCGCTGGAGGCCGATCCGGCGTTCACCGCCGCGCTCGGCGCCCCGGTGATCTCCTGGTACGCGACGCTCAAGCGCCGCGAGTTCGCCCGCTACCTCGCGCACGTCTCCGACTGGGAGCAGCGCGAGTACTTCGACCTGATCTGAGGGAGTCGCCCGATGACGTCGTCTGTCGCCCCACTGGCCGACCTGGAGCCGTTCCACGTCGACGGCGAGTGGATCGCCCCGGGCGGGCGCGCGCTGATCGAGGTGCGTGACCCGTCCACCGGTGCGGTGATCAGCCGGGTCGCCCAGGCCACCGCCGACGACGTGGACGCCGCGGTGGCCGCCGCCACCCGGGCGTACGCCGACCGCCGGTGGAGCGGGCTGGCCCCGCTGGAACGCACCCGGGTGCTGTACCGGCTCGCCGACCTGATCGAGGCGCACCTCGAGGAGTTGGCGGTGCTGGAGACCCGGGACAACGGCAAGCCGATCGAACGCTCCCGGGCCGACACCGGCGCGGCGGCCCGGGCGTTCCGGCACTTCGCCGGGGCGACCAGCCGGCTGACCGGCACCGTCGTGCCGATCGACGGCGGCGGCCACCACGTCTACACGGTGCTGGAGCCGGTCGGCGTGGCGGCGCTGATCCTGCCGTGGAACTTTCCGATCATGACCGGCTGCTTCAAGATCGCCCCGGCGCTGGCCGCCGGCTGCCCGGTGGTGGTCAAGCCGGCCGAGCAGACCCCACTGACCATGTTGCGGGTGGCCGCCCTGGCCGCCGAGGCCGGCGTACCGCCGGGGGTGTTCAACGTGCTGACCGGCGACGGCGAGGTCGGCGCGGCGCTGGTGGCCCACCCGGGCGTGGCGAAGGTGTCCTTCACCGGCTCCACCGAGGTGGGTCGGCTGGTGATGGCCGGCGCGGCGCCGACGATGAAGCGGCTAACCCTGGAGTTGGGCGGCAAGAGCCCGAACATCGTCTTCGCCGACGCCGACCTGGACGCCGCGGTGCTGACCGCGATGCGCGCGTCGTTCGGCCACTCCGGGCAGATGTGTACCGCCGGCAGCCGGCTGCTGGTGCAGCGGTCGATCCTGGACGAGATGACCGAGCGGCTGGCGGCGGCGACCCGGCGGGTGCCGGTCGGCAACGGCCTGGACGGCGGGGTGACGGTCGGTCCGCTGGTCTCCGAGGAGCAGCGCCAGCAGGTGCTGTCGTACATCGAGACCGGCATCCGGGAGGGGGCCACGGTCGCGGTCGGCGGCGGGGTGCCGGACCGGCCGGGCTACTTCGTCGAGCCGACCCTGTTCACCGGGGTACGTAACGACATGGTGATCGCCCGGGAGGAGATCTTCGGGCCGGTGACCGGGGTGATCGCCTTCGACGACGAGGACGAGGCGGTCGCGATCGGCAACGACACGTCGTACGGGCTGGCCGCCGGGGTGTGGACCCGGGACCTGTCCCGGGCCCACCGGATGGCGGCCGCGCTGCGGGTCGGCACGGTCTGGGTGAACACGTACAACATCTTCGACCCGGCGCTGTCCTTCGGCGGGGTCGGGGACTCCGGTCTGGGCCGGGACCTGGGCGACGACGCCCTGCATTCGTACTGCGAGCGCAAGGGCGTCGTCGTCGCGCTTTGACCGGCGGTGCCCGGTCCGGTCGGTGGCACCTCGCCAGACCGGGTACCGCCCCGATCACCGATGGGATCCATCTTGAAAGACACTGCATCCCAGACCGGACCGGCGGGCGCGGGCGCGGAGCCCGCCGACCCGTCGCCTGAGCCGCTGGACCCGGCGGCGCTGCGGGCCGCCACTCCCGGCGCGACCCTGGCCCACCACCTCAACGCCGCCGGCGCCGCACTGCCCAGCCTCGCCGTCCTCGACACGGTCATCGACCACCTGCGGCTCGAATCGCGGCTCGGCGGCTACGAGGCGGCCGAGGCCGCCGCCGAGCGGACCGCCGACGTCTACCGCCTGGCCGGCCGGCTGCTCGGCGCGACCGGGGAGGACGTCGCCCTGGTGGAGAGCGCCACCGTCGCGTGGCACCGGGCGATCGACGCGCTGCGTCTCGGCCCCGGCGATCGGATCCTCGCCTCCGCGTCCAGTTACGTCAGCTCGGCACTGCACCTGCTCGAGCTGCGCCGCACCCGGGGCATCAGCGTCGAGGTGCTGCCCACCGACGGCTCGGGCGGCGTCGACCTGGACCAGTTGGAGCAGGCGTTGCGGCAGCCGGCCGCGCTGGTCACCGTCGCCCACGTACCGACCTCGTCGGCACTCATCGAGCCGGTCGCGCAGATCGGCGCCCGGGTCGCCGCGGTCGGCGTTCCGCTGCTGGTCGACGCCACCCAGTCGGTCGGCCAACTGCCCGTCGACGTCGGCGCGATGCGCGCCGACATCCTGGTCGCCACCGGCCGCAAGTTCCTGCGTGGACCGCGCGGCACCGGGCTGCTCTACCTCGACCCGGCGCTGCGCGAGCGCGCCCGGCCGTTGACCCCGGACGTGCGTGGTGCCCGGTGGACCGGCGACGAGGAGTACGACCTGCTGCCCGGCGCCCGGCGGTACGAGACCTGGGAGGCGTCGCACGCGCTGCGGCTCGGCCTGGGCGCCGCGCTGACCGAGACGCTCGTCCTCGGCATCGACGCTATCTCGGCGTACGTCAGCGGGCTGGCCGCCCGGTTGCGGGCCGGGCTGGCCGAGCTGCCCGGAGTGACCGTGGTCGACCCGCCGGCGGCCGGCGGCGGCATCGTCACCTTCGTTCGCGACGGCGAGGAACCGACCACCACGGTACGCACGTTGCGCGCCGCCGGCCTGCACCTGGTCGCTGTGCCGGCCAGCCACGGCCAGTGGGACCTGGGCCGACGCGGCCTGCCGGCGGTGGTCCGTGCCTCCGTACACGTCTACAACGACGACACCGAGGTGAACGCGCTGCTCGCCCGACTGGCCCGCCCGGCGGCCACCGGCGTGCCGACCCCACCACCCGTACCGACCCCACCACCCGGGCCGACTGCCGCGCCGGCTCCGGCTCCCGCGCTGCTGACCGGTGCCGACCGCCGGGCCGACGTGGTCGTCGTCGGCGCCGGCGTCCACGGTCGCAGCGCGGCCTGGGCGCTCGCCGCGCGCGGCGTCCGGGTGATCCAGCTCGACCGGCTGCCGGCCGGGCACACCGAAGGATCGTCACACGGACGGACCCGGATGATCCGCCGCGCCTACCCGTCGCCGGTCTGGGACGACCTGGTGGACCGCGCGTACACCGGTTGGCGCGAGCTGGAGCAGGCCGCTGGTCGCCGATTGGTCAGCACCGTCGGGGGCCTCTACGCGCGACCGGCCCGGACCAGCAGCACCCTGCGCGGGCCGGACTGTGTCCTGGTCGACGCCAACCAGGCCGCCGGCATCGCGCCGGGGCTGGTGCTCGGCGCCGACATGGTGGCCGTACATGATCCGGCGGCCGGCGTGATCGACGCCGCCGCCGCGATGGACGCGCTGGCCGGGCTCGGCCGGGCCGCCGGGGTGCACCGCCGCGACGGCTGCCGGGTGACCGGTTGGCATCCGGACGGTGCCGGGGTCCGGGTGCACACCGACTCCGGTGACGTTCTCGCCGACCGGCTGGTCATCTGCGCCGGACCGTGGACCGCCGACCTGGTGCCGGAGTTCGCCGGCCGGCTGACCACCGTACGGATCGTCAACATCCATATCGGCTCGTCGACCCCGGCGTTGCTGGCCCCACCGGCGCTCGGCCCGTTCTCCGTGGAGGTCCCCGGCGTCGGTCTGCTCTACGGCATCCCGGCGTACGGTCCGGACGCCGTCAAGGTGGGGTTCGACCACGGGCCGGTCGACGACCTGAGCCGGGCACCCGGGCCGGTGACCGCCGCCGAGCGGGCCGAGCTGCTCTCCGTCGCCCGTCGGTTCCTGCCGGCCGCCGACGGCCCGGTCACCGCCGAGCTGGCCTGCCGTTACACCATGGCACCGGGCAACCGGTTCGCGGTCGGTGCGCTGCCGGCGCATCCGCAGGCGTTGATCGCGGCGGCCTGTTCCGGGCACGGGTTCAAGTTCGGGCCGGCGATCGGCGCCGCGCTGGCCGACCTGGCGACCGGGGTGCCCCGGCCGGATCTGGAGTTTCTCGCTCCGGCGGCGATGGGGATCGACGGGGTGCCACCCGGGGACTGGGCCGCCGACCGGGTCAACCCCGGAACACCGTCGCCGATCGCCGCTCGTACCAGCGAGCCAACTGCTCACCGGCGCTGATCACATGGGCCTGCATCTCGCGCCGAGCGCGTTCGCCGTCCTCTTCGGTGAGCGCGGCGATGATCCGTTCGTGCTCGTGGAAGTTGTCGTCGCGGTGCCGCGGATTGTCCTGCAGCACCAGTGCCGAGACGTTGCGCGGGAACGCCTCGTTGATCTCCTTGATCACCCTGGCCAGCCAGTCGTTGCCGGCCACCTGGTGGATGAGGGTGTGGAACCGGTCGTTGGCGGCGTTGGTGGAGCCGGCCAGGGCCACCCGGGCGCGGGCGACCCCCGGGTCGTCGTCGACCCGTCGCTGCGGGATGCTGCCCCGGGCGGCCTGCTCGGTACGTCGCAGCAGCGAGTTGGCCTCCCGCAACTCGTGCAGGACGTCGTCGGTGATCCGGCTGACCGCCCGTTCGCAGGCCAGCGCCTCCAGCTCCGCACGGACCTCGTAGGCTTCCCGGACCTCCCACGGCGCCGGCACCCGGACCACCGCCCCACGGTGCGGCACCACCTCGATCAGCCCGCCGGTCTGCAGTTGCCGCAGCGCCTCCCGGACCGGGGTGCGGCTGACACCGAGCAGCTTGGCCAGCTCGGCCTGGCGCAGTTGGGCGCCGATCGGGATCTCACCGGACATGATCTTGGCGCGGATCTTGGCCGCGGTGGCGTCGACGAGGGCACTGCTGGTGGTTTCCGTCGAGCTGACTGGCATGCCCGGTGCCCCTGTCTGATCGGTGTGCGGCCCAGCCGGCCGGGTTCCGGCCCGGCTGCCATCGTCTCCACAGTGGTGCGATGTGGGTGTCACGATAGCAAGCCGGCCGGCGACCCTGCGGGTCCCGTACATTTCGCTTTGGATCCCGGTTTTGGATCCAAAGATCCTGCGGTAGTATCCGAGACTACCTTGGCCAGGGAGTTCTTAGGAAGCACCGGCCCGCCGCAGCCACCACGACGCGACGCAGACCGACCCCAGACGAGCCGGACCGCATCGGAACGACTCCCGCGACGGCGACAGGAGCAATCGTGAGCGCGTGCCACCCCAGCCCGGACGGGCGCAACCACCGCAACCATCCGCTCGACCCACCCAGCCCGGCGGAGATCGCCCGGGCCGTCGCCGTCGCCCGCGCCGACGGTCGGCTCGGCGAGCGGACCCGGTTCTGGGGAGCCACCCTGGACGAGGCGCACGCCCGGGCCGTCCTGGCCGGCGCGGCCACGGCCGGGGAGGTCCGACTCGGACTGGTGGCCATGGACCACGCCGCCGGCACCGCCTGGGAGATCGACGTCGCGCTGGGCGCCGGGAGCCGCAGTGACGGTGCGGGGTCGGAGCACGCCGAAGGCGACGGTGCCGCCGACCGCTGCCTGGACTGGCGTCCGCTCGACCCGCGTCGGCCCGGCATCACCTCCGAGGAGGCCCGCGCGGCCGCCCAGGCCTGCCGGCAGAGCCCGGTGTTCCGCGAGGTGCTCGCCAAGCGGGGCATCCACGACGTCTCCCTGGTGATGGTCGACGCCGAGTCGATGGGCGGCTTCGAGCCGAAGCGGTACGCCGACCGGCGGCTCACCTGGGGCACCGTCTGGCACCGCGTCGACGAGGGCGACAACGGTTACGTGCGCCCGGTGCAGGGCGTGGTGCCGATCATCGACATGGCGACCATGGAGGTCCTTGAGGTCGAGGACCACGGCGTGGTGCCGATCTCCGACGAGGCCGGCCCGCTGGAGGCCGAGGCCTGGCCGACCCGGCCCGGGCTACGGCCGTTGGACGTCGTGCAGCCCGACGGTCCGAGTTTCGACGTCGACGGCTGGCAGGTCAGCTGGCAGGGCTGGCAGTTGCGGGTCGGCTTCACCCACCGCGAGGGCCTGGTCCTGTACGACCTGGAGTTCCAGGGCCGGCCGGTGGTCAAGCGGGCCGCCTGCAACGAGATGTACGTGCCGTACCTCGACCCCAACTCCACCCAGTACCGCAAGAACTTCTTCGACTGGGGCGAGTACGGGGCCGGGCCGTTGACCAACTCGCTTGCCCTCGGCTGCGACTGCCTCGGCGTCATCTACTACTTCGACACCGCCTACCTCGGCGGCGACGGCGATCCGGTGACCATCCCGAACGCGATCTGCATGCACGAGGAGGACCACAGCATCCTCTGGAAGCACAACGACCTGCGGCGCGGGGTCAGCCAGGTGCGCCGCTCGCGTCGGTTGGTCATCTCCAACTTCCAGACCGTGGCCAACTACGACTACGGCTTCTACTGGTCGCTCTACCAGGACGGCCGGATCGAGCTGGAGGTCAAGTTGACCGGGATGCTCTCCGCCTCCGGTATCGCCGACGGCGACGAGGTGCGCTACGGCCGGGTCGTCGCGCCGAACGTGCAGACCCCGACCCACCAGCACTACTTCGGGCTACGCCTGGACATGGCGGTGGACGGACCGCGCAACCGGCTGGTCGAGGAGCACGCCGAGGGCGAGACCGACGCGGCGCTCGACCCGTACGGCAACGCGGTACGCAACGTGCGTACCCCGCTGCTGCGTGAGTCGCAGGCGGCGCGCCGCACCGATCCGTCGTCGGCCCGCCGCTGGCGGGTGGAGAGCACCACCCGGACCAACCGGTACGGTGAACCGACCGCCTACCGGCTGCTGCTGCCGAACACCACCCGGTCGTTCGCCCGGCCGGACTCGGTGATGGCCCGCCGCGCACCGTTCATCCACCAGCACCTGTGGGCCACCCCGTACGACCCGCAGGAGCAGTTCCTCGGTGGCCGCTATCCCAACCACGCCGAGCCGGGCGACGACGGTGTGCAGGTCTGGCAGCGCCAGGACCGGTCGATCGACGGTGCGGAGCTGGTGCTGTGGCCGGTGCTCGGCACCCACCATTTCCCGCGTCCCGAGCAGTGGCCGGTGATGCCGGTGGACGCGATCCACATGATCCTTGAACCGGACGGCTTCTTCGACCGCAATCCGGCGATGGACGTTCCGGATCCGGCCACTGCCCGCGGCGCGGGCAGTGCCTGCTGCTCCACCGGAACAGACGTGGTGCCGGCCGACTGACCCGGCCGGTACGTCGGCCAGCGCGCCGGCCATGGGGGACCCTGTCCATTCTCGACATCCCGACACCAGACGTTCACAATCGCGATACGGACCCGAATTGGGTACCGCAGATGATGGTTTTGGATCCAATCCAAATGAAATTTCATCCATCTTCGTCCCATACCCTGCCGAGGAGCGCACTATGTCGGACGATCCCCGCAACCTCCCGCAGAACCTGATAACCCGCCGCGCGATGCTGCGTGGCACCGGACTGCTCGGCCTCGGCTTCGGCGCCAGCAGCCTGCTCGCCGCCTGCGGCGTAGCCTCCGACGGCAGCGAAGACGGCGACGACGGCACCAGCAGCGGCGGCACCCTCACGCTCGGCATCGACGCCACCAGCGCCGTCCACGACCCGGCCTTCTACACCTCACTGGGCGACTGGATGGCGGTCGACTGCATCTGCCGTGGGCTGACCTTCATCTCCTTCGAGACCAACGAGCCGCAGGCCGACCTCGCCGAGAGCTGGGAAATCTCCGACGACGGGCTGACCTACACCTTTACCCTGCGCCAGGGTGTCACCTTCCACGACGGCACCACCTTCACCTCGGCGGACGTGCTGGCCAGCCTCGGTCGGCAGTTCAACGAGGACGACCCGACCCTGCCCGAGGGGTCGTCCCGGCCGCTGCGCAGCCTCGGTGCCAACGTCGCCTCGCTGGACGCCCCCGACGAGTACACCGTGGTGATGGTGCTCAACAGCCCCGACGCCACCGTGCTCAACCGGCTCTCCGACATCGGCGGTCGGATCATCTCCTCCGCCGCACTTGCCGAGTACGGCGCCGACATCGGCAAGAACCTGGTCGGCACCGGCCCGTTCCAGTTCTCCTCGGCCACTGCCGGGCAGCAGGTGGTGCTGACCGCGTTCGAGGACTACCGCACCGGCCGGCCCAAGGTCGACCGGCTGGTGATGCAACAGGTCCAGGACCCGTCGACCATCGTCAGCTCGCTGCTCAGTGGCGACCTGTCCGCCACCCAGTTCGCCCCGTACTCGGCGATCGAGCAGCTCAAGGCCGACGACGCGGTGACCTTCCACGAGACGCCGTACAGCTTCGATGCGATGATGATGATCGATGCCAGGCGGATCCCGGAGCTGGAGGTGCGCCAGGCGATCAACCTGGCGATCGACCGCGAGGCGATCATCGCCCAGGCGTTCTTCGGAATCGGCGCGCCACCCGACGGCTACACGATCCCGCCGTCGCAGGACGGCTACGACCCGAGCCTGGCCGACCTGAGCCGGTTCGATCCGGACGAGGCCCGGCGGCTGATCGAGTCGGCCGGCGCCACCGGCCGGCAGGTGGCGTTGATGGCGGCCAGCGACTCCTGGCACCCGCGAGCGGCGCAGATCGTCGCGCAGAACCTCACCGACATCGGGCTGACCGTCGTGAGCGACTCGGTCGACCCGGCGACCTACTTCAGCCGGCTGCTCGACCCGGACGACGAGTTCCACGAGCTGATGATCTGGGAGCGCAACTCCTACATCCCGGACCCGGACAACATGATCGGGGCGATGGGCCTGCCATCCGGGGTGTACGGCGACTTCACCTCCGGATTCAACACGTTGCCCGGCTCAGAGGCGTTCGCTGACGACCTGGCCGCCGCGAAGAACCTGCCCAACGGTGACGAGCGCACCGCCGCGTACACCGACATCCAGCGCCGGTTCGCCGAGCAGTACATGGTGCTGTCGATGCTCTGCTACTCGGCGAACCCGGTGGTGACCGGGGCGAACGTCGAAGGCGCCAACGTCGCCGCGCTCGGCAACCACCGCTGCTTCATGGAGAACGCCAGTGTCTGATCCGACCCCCACGTCGGCCCGTCCGGGGGACCGGTGACGGTCGCCGGGGCGCGGCCGGTCGGGCGATGGAGAGCCGCCTACGCGCGGCGCTCCATCGCCCGGTCCTGGCTGGCCACCGTCTCCTGGCTGGTGGTCGTCGGTTTCGTGCTGATGGCGACCGTCGGGCCGCTGATGATCGGCGCCGACCCGGAGCGGCAGTCCAACGTCACCCTCGCCGGGTTCGGCACCGCCGGGCACCCGCTCGGCACCGACGATCTCGGCCGCGACTTCCTGGCCCGGCTCGTGTACGGCGCCCGACCGCTGCTGCTGGTCGCGTTCCTCGCCACCGCCGTCGCCGCGGCCATCGGCACCACCGTCGGCATGCTCGCCGGGTACCTCGGCGGCTGGGGCGAGCAGATCCTGATGCGGGTCACCGACGTCGGGCTGGCCTTCCCATCGATGCTTTTGATCATCCTGGTGGTGGCGGCCAGCGGACCCGGCGTACGCAGTCTGGTGGTCGGGGTCGGTGTCGCGCTGTCACCCGGTCTGGCCCGGCTGGCCCGGGCCTTGACCGCCCGGGAGGCCGCCCGCGACTACGTGCTCGCCGCCCGGCTCGGCGGCACCCGGTCGCCCCGGATCATGGTCCAGGAGATCCTGCCGAACATCGCCGGCCCGCTGCTCGCCCAGGTCGTGATGACCCTGTCGGTGGCCGCCGGATTCGCCGCCGGCCTGTCCTACCTGGGCCTAGGCATCCAGCCGCCGACCCCGGACTGGGGCTACATGGTGCAGGCCGGGCAGGAGTTCATCTACTCGGCACCCCGGATGGCGGTGCTGCCCGCCGCGTTGACGCTGATCTTCGTGGTCGCCAGCAACTTCGTCGGCGACGACCTGCGCGACGCGCTGGACCCGAGGAGCCGTCGATGATCCGGCTGCTGCGCGGCAGGTCGCTGCCGATGCTCACGGTGCGCCGGCTGGCCAGCGTGCCGGTGGTGCTGTTCGTCCTGGCCTCCCTGGTGTTCCTGGCCATCCGTCGCCTGCCCGGCTCGCCGTCGTCGACCCTCGCGGCCAGCGGCACCCAGGGCCTCAGCGCCGAGCAGATCTCGGCCAACGAAGCGCGGATCAACGAGGCCCTCGGCCTGGACAAGCCGATCTGGGAGCAGTACCTGCGCTACCTCGGCGACCTGCTCGGCCTCGATCTCGGGCGCTCCTTCTACGGCGGCAACAGCGTGCTGGACCTGCTCGGCGGGGCACTGCCGGCGACGATCGAGCTGACCGTCGCGGCGATGCTGATCGCCATCCTCATCGGGGTCGTCACCGGGGTGATCGCCGCGCTGCGCAAGGACACCTGGGTGGACACCACCACCCGGTCCATCGCCACGGTCAGTTTCTCGCTGCCCTGGTTCGCCCTCGGCGTACTGAGCATCGTGATCTTCGGTGTGTGGCTGCGCTGGATGCCGGTGATCGGTCGGCTGCCCAGCCAGCTCGACTACCAGCCCACCACCAACTTCGTGCTGCTCGACGCGATCCTGCAGGACCGGCCCGAACTGGTCGGGCCGTGGCTGCAGTACCTGATCCTGCCGGCCACCACCCTCGCGTTGGCGATGGCCGGCTTCATCACCCGGATCGTGCGGGCCTCGGTGCTGGAGGTGCTCAGCGACGACTTCGTGCGGACCGCCCGGATGAAAGGGCTGCGGGAGCGGACCATCCTGCGCCGGCACGTGCTGCGCAACGCCGGCCTGCCCATCGTGACCGTGCTCGGTCTGCAGTTCGGTTCGCTGCTCGGCGGCTCGGTGATCACCGAGACCGTCTTCTCGTACCCGGGCGTCGGCAACCTGCTGGTCAGCTCGGTGCTGCAACGCGACTACCCGGTGGTGCAGGGCGCCGCGCTGGCGATCGCGCTGCTCTTCGTGCTGGTCAACGCCGCAGTCGATCTGTTCTACCTGGTCCTGGACCCGCGCCTACGGAGAGGATGAGCCCATCATGGATATCGTGCTGGTGCACGGTGCCGGCGGTACCCCGAGCACCTGGGCCCACGTGGCACCGTTGCTGCGCGCCACCGGACACCGGGTACACCTGGTCACCAATCCGATGAACTCGCTCGTCGAGGACGTCGCCAACACCACCGCCGTGCTCGCCGAGTGCACCGCGCCGGTGCTGCTGGTCGGTCACTCCTACGGCGGCGCGGTGATCACCAACGTCGGCCGGGACGAGCGGGTCGCCGGGCTCGTCTACGTCTGCGCGTTCGCCCCCGACGAAGGCGAGTCGATCCAGGACATCATCGGCCGCTACCCGCCCGCCGAGGTCAGCCGGCACATGCGACGCGGTCCGAACGGCGAATGGGCCTCGGAGCACAGCCCCGAGTACTGGGCGGAGATCGGCTGGGACGTGCCGGAAGCCGAACGGGACAACTTCGACGCCGACTCGCGCCCCAGCGCCGACGCCATCTTCGCGCAGCCCACCGGGGTGCCCGCCTGGCGCGACAAGCCGTCCTGGTACCTGGTCGCCAGCGAGGACCGGACACTGCGACCGGACACCCAACGGGACATGGCGGCCCGCGCCGGCGCTGCCGTCTCCGAGGTCGGCGGCAGCCACTTCACTCCCCGCGTGCGGCCCCGCGCCGTCGCCGACCTGGTCGAGCAGGCCGTCGCCAGCATCACCGGAGCGCCCCGGTGACCTCCACCCCGACCGGCCCGGCCTCGGCGAACCCGGCCCCGGCCGACCCGCCGGCACCGGTACTGTCCGTGCGCGGGCTGCGGGTCGAGTTCGACGTACCGGCCGGCCGGTTGCCGGCCGTCGCCGGCGTCGACCTCGACCTGCACGCCGGGGAGATCCTCGCCCTGGTCGGCGAGTCCGGCTCCGGCAAGTCCGCCCTGGCGATGAGCCTGGTCGGGCTCAACCGGGCGCCCGGCACGCACATCACCGGCCGGGTGGAGTTCGCCGGGCGGGACCTGACCACCGCCAGCGAGGCCGACCTGCGCCGGGTCCGGGGCCGGGACATCTCGGTGGTGTTCCAGGACGCCCTCGCCGCGCTCAACCCGTTGCAGCGGGCCGGGGCCCAGGTCGCCGAGATGATCCGTACCCATCAACGGATCAGCCGGGCGCGGGCCTGGCAGCGGGCCGAGGAGCTGCTCGCCGACGTCGGCATCGCCAACCCGGCCCGCAACGCGCGCGCCTACCCGCACCAGCTCTCCGGCGGCATGCGGCAACGCGTCATGATCGCGATCGGGCTGGCGAACGACCCGACCGTGCTGATCGCCGACGAGCCGACCACCGCGCTGGACGTCACCATCCAGGCCCAGGTGCTGGCCACCCTCAAACGGCTGCAGGCCGAGCACGGCACCTCGATCGTCCTGATCACCCACGACCTCGGAGTGGTCGCCGAGGTCGCCGACCGGGTCGCCGTCATGTACGGCGGCCGCATCGTCGAGCAGGGCACCCGCGACCAGGTGCTGTACTCACCGCAGCACCCGTACACGATGGGGTTGCTCGACTCGGTGCCCCGGGTCGACGGGCCGGTCGCCGAGCGGCTGCCGGCCATCCCCGGCAGCCCGCTCACCGGCGTCGACCGACCACCCGGCTGCGGCTTCGCCCCACGCTGCGCCTTCGCCCACGCCGACTGCGACACGTCGCCGCCTGAGCTTGTCAACCGGTACGGCGAACCGGGCCACATCGACGCGTGCCTGCTCGACGCGTCGGCCCGGCACACCGCCCGCACCCCGGCAGCGGTCGGAGGTCGACCGTGACCAGCGTGCCACTGATCCAGCTGACCGACCTGCGGGTGGAGTACCCGGGGCGCGGCGGTGATCCGGTCCGCGCCGTGCGCGACGTCGACCTGGAGATCCGCGAGGGCGAGACCCTCGGCCTGGTCGGTGAGTCCGGTTGCGGCAAGTCCACCCTCGGCCGGGCCATCCTGCGGATCACCGAACCCACCGCCGGCAGCATCCGACTACTCGGCCGGGAGATCACCGGCCTGCGCGGGACTGTGTTCCGGCAGATCCGCGCCGACCTGCAGATGGTCTTCCAGGACCCGTTCAGCTCGCTCAACCCGCGGCGGCGGATCGCCGACAGCGTCGCCGAGCCGCTGCTGCGCGGCCGGGGGGCCAGCCGGGCCGACGCCAGCCGGGCCGTCGACGAACTGCTCGACCTCGTCGGGCTCGGCCGCGACGCTGGCCGACGCCGGCCGCACGAGTTCTCCGGCGGCCAGCGGCAGCGCATCGGCATCGCCCGGGCGCTCGCCCCGTCACCCCGGTTCATCGTCGCCGACGAGCCGGTCTCCGCGCTCGACGTCTCCATCCAGGCCCAGGTGGTGAACCTGCTCGCCGACCTGACCCGGGAGCGCGGGCTGACCATGCTGTTCATCTCGCACGACCTGGGCGTGGTGCGGCACATCGCCGACCGGATCGCCGTCATGTACCTCGGCCAGATCATCGAGGTCGCCGACCGGGACACCTTCTTCGGCGGGCCGGCACACCCGTACAGCGAGGCACTGCTCTCCGCCGTGCCCACCCTGGACCAGGAGTCCGACCGGGAACGGATCGTGCTCGCCGGCGAACTGCCCGACCCCGCCCACCCACCGGCCGGATGTCTGTTCCATACCCGCTGCCGGTACGCCGTCGATCGTTGCCGCGCCGAAGCGCCGGCGCTGCGACCGATCCAACCGGGCCGCACGGTCCGTTGCCATCTGCCCCTGGTGCCGGCTGACATCCCGGCACCGTCGACCGTCACCACCGGAGGCACAACACAGTGATCATCGACGCGTACAACACCACCCAGGACGTGCGGGGCCGGTCCGACTACCTCACCGGCGCCCGGCCGGGGCAGGCACCGCCGCCGTACACGCCGTTCGACCCGCGGCGGATCCTGGACCGGATGGACGCCGCCGGGGTCGACATGGCGATGGTCTGCTCCCTGGCCCAGCGGATCGAGAACGACTTCATCATCGGCCTGGCCAAGGCCCACCCGGACCGGCTGTTCGGCTTCGGGCAGGTCCGGCCGGCCGACGACGACGCGCTCGACGAGATCGCCCGGATCGCCGACGCCGGCCTCAAAGGGCTCAAACTGCACCCCAGCCTGCACGGCTACCACGTCGCCGACCACGGACTGCTCGACCCGGTCTTCGCCGCCTGCGCCGAACACGGCCTGATGGTGCTGATCAACGCCCTCGACGACGCGTTCTGCGCGCCGCTGGCGATCGAGGAGATCGCCAAAGGCCACCCACAGGTACCGACGATCATCGCCCACATGGGAGCGGTCTGGAACGTTCCCGAGGCGATCATCGTCGCCGAACGGAACCCGCACATCTACCTGGAGACCTCAGCCACCCTGATCAGCGACGTCAAGCGGGCGTACGCCCGGCTCGGCCCGGAGCAGATCCTGCTGGGCAGCGAGTGGCCCGGCTCCGACTTCGACCTGGAACGGATGAAGATCGCCAAGGCGATCCCGGACGCCGCGGACCGGGCACTCGTCGAGGGCGGCAACATGGCGAAGCTGCTCGGGATCACCGCATGATCACCGAGGACGTCGCGCCCGTACCGGCGCCGGCCGGGATGACCCCGGGCGAGGTCGAGCTGCTCGACGTCGCCCAGCGGCTGCTGTCGAAGGTCTGGGTCGCCGGCCGGCACGAGGTCGCCACCGCGCTGCGCACCCCGGACGGAGCCGTCCACACCGGCGTGCACCTGGAAGGGTCCTGCCGGCGCAGCTCGATCTGTGCCGAAGGTGTCGCCCTCGGCGCGGCCCGCGCCGCGTTGCCCGCCGGTACGCCGCTCACCGTCGACAGCGTTGTCTCAGTGCAGATCAAGCCGGCCGGTCGGTTCCGGGTCATCGCCCCGTGCGGGGTGTGCCGCGAGCTGATCAGCGACTACAGCCCGCAGGCCCGGGTCTGGATCACCACCGTCGACGGCGCCGTCACCGCGATGGAGGCCATCGACCTGCTGCCGGAGAAGACCCGCCGGGCCTGGTGACCCGGCCCCGTCCACGTACCGCGCCGCGCCCGACTCCGTCCATGTACCGAGAGAGGAACACCGTGTCTGAACCGTCCCGCACCGACCTTGACCGGGCGGCACTCGCCGCCGAGCTCGACGGCCCCGGCACGCCGGTCGCCTGGGCCGACCTGACCTGGCCGGAGGCCGGCGAGACGGCGACCGCCGTCGACTCGGTGATCATCCCGGTCGGCGCCACCGAACAGCACGGCCCGCACCTGCCGCTCGCCGTCGACACGCTGATCTGCGACGCGGTCGCCCGCGACGTCTCCGCGCTCACCGGCGTGCCGGTGGTGCCGCCGATCGGGTACGGCGTCTCCGCCTCGCACGGCGACTTCGCCGGCACCATCGCGCTGCGCCCGGAGACCCTGATCGCCGTCGTCGAGGACGTCATCGACTCACTGCACGCCAGCGGCGTACGGCAGTTCATCCTCCTCAATGGGCATATCTGGAACAACGGCTCGCTCGACGTGTCCGCCGAGAAGCTGCGGGTACGCCACCGCGACTCGCGGGTACGGGCGTTGGCCTACGTGACCATGTACCCCGGGCCGGAGGTCGACGGGCACGTCTACCACGGGCGCGGGCTGATGCACGCCAACTACTTCGAAACCTCGGTGATGCTGCACCTGTATCCGGACCTGGTCCGGATGGACAAGGCCACCTCGCACCGCGACGTCGACTCGTTCTGGGACTACCGGATGGACCAGGTCAGCGACACCGGCGTGTGGGGCCGCGACGTCGCCGACGCCACCGGCGAGCACGGTCGGGCCGAGTTCGACCGCTGCGTGGCCACCACCGCGCGGGCTGTCGCCGCCGCCGTGCGTGAACCCTGGCCCGACCCCACCCACCGGCCCTGACCGTCCCGCCCACCGGCCCCGACCGGCGCCGCGAAGGAGCACTCCGCGTGAAGATCTACGACATCACCCTGCCGATCCACCCGAAGATGCTGCACTGGGGCCGCAAACCCGAGGTGGAGATCGTCGAGTCGCTGGCCAACGGCGACGCCTCCAACGTCACCCGGTGGCGGCTCGGCGCGCACACCGGCACCCACGTCGACGCACCGGCGCACTTCGTCGACGGTGCCACCCCGATCGACGAGGTCGCCCTGGAGACCCTGGTCGGACCAGCCGTGGTCGCCGACCTGACCGCCGTCGACGGGGACGTGACCGTCGCCGACCTGGTCGCCGCCGGAGTCGCCGGTGCCACCCGGGTCCTGCTCAAGACCAGCAACTCGGCCGGCCCGTTGCGCGAGACCGAACGCGCCGAATCCTGGGTCGGGCTCTCCCCGGAGGCCGCCCGCTGGCTGATCGACCAGCGGGTCGCGCTGATCGGCATCGACTACCTGACCATCGAGAGCCACCGGCGCACCGACACCTGGGACGCCCACCACGCGCTGCTCGGCTCCGGCGTGATCATCCTGGAGAACGCCGACCTGGACGCGGTGCCACCGGGGGAGTACGAACTGGTCTGCCTGCCGACCAAGCTGGTCGGCGCTGACGGGGCGTTCGCCCGTACCATCCTGATCCAGCGCGACTGACCCGGCGAGACTGACCTACATGTCGATCGAGATCGCGCTCGCCGCACCACATCCGTCCGCGTTGGACGCCGCCGCCGACGTGGTGGCGGCCGGCGGCGGTGTCGTCGACGCCGCCCTCGCCGCCGCCGCCGCGCTCACCGTCGCCTACCCGCACCAGTGCTCGGCCGGCGGTGACCTGATCGCCCTGGTCCGCACCGCCGACGACCAGGTACGCGCGGTGCTGTCGGTCGGCGCGGCCGCCGTCGGCGTCGACGTCGCGGCGCTGCGCGCAGCCGGGGACCGGATGCCACCCGGCGGGGCGTTGACCGTCACCGTGCCCGGTGTCGTCGCCGGCTGGGCCGCGCTCGCCGATCTCGGCGGCCGGCTGCCGCTGGCCCGGGTGCTGGCACCCGCCGTCGAGTTGGCCGCTGGCGGTGTCCCGGTTAGCCCCGGCCTGGCTGCGGCGATCCTGCGCAGGCTCGACGTGGTCCGCGCCGATCCCGGTCTGGCCGCGCTGCTGCTCGACGGCGACGGTACGCCGCTGCCGGCCGGAGCGGTGCTGCGCCAGCCGGCGCTGGCCCGCACCCTCGGCACCATCGGCGCCGACTGGCGCGACTACTACCAGGGCGAACTCGCCGAGGCGCTGGCCGCCGGGCTGGCCGCACTCGGCAGCCCGCTGACCACCGCCGACCTGGCCGGGCACGCGGCCGAGCTCACCGATCCACTGCGGTACGCCGCCGCCGGCTCCGAGGTGACCTGGTCAGTCGCGCCGCCGCCCAGCCAGGGCGCCACCCTGCTGGCCATGCTCGCCGCCGCCGGCCGCACCGCCGACGGCAACCCGGCGGCCGGTGCCACCAGCGCCCGGCCCGCTGACGCGGCCGCCGCGCTGGTCACCGCCCGGGCCGCCGAGCAGCGCCGTGACACCCTGCTCGGCGATCCCCGGACCGGTCCGATCGACCTCGACGGGCTGCTGCTACGCACCGACCCGCCGGCCGGGCCGGTGCCACCGCCCGGCCCGAAACCGGCCGGCGACACCGTCGCGGTCACCGCCGTCGGCAGCGACGGCACCGCCGTCACCCTGATCCAGAGCGTCTTCCAGACGTTCGGCGCCGGCATCTGCGAACCCGGCACCGGCCTGGTGCTGCACAACCGGGGGTCGGTGTTCAGCCTCGACCCGACCCACCCCGGCCGGCTGCGCCCCGGTGCCCGCCCACCGCACACCCTCTGCCCGGCGATCGCCACCGGCCCGGACCGGGTCGTCGCGCTCGGCTGCCAGGGCGGCCGGGCCCAGCCGTGGATCCTGGCCCAGGTCGCCGCCGACGCGCTGACCACCGCCGACCCGGCCGGCCTGCTGGCCCGCCCCCGCTGGGTGATCGGCGCCCGCGACGTCGGCCAGGACCGGCCCAGCCTGCTGCTCGAACCCGACACCCCGGCCACCGACGCGCTGCGGGCCGCCGCCACCGACCTCGGCCTGCGGGTGGTGCAGCTGCCGCGGCGTCACGACGACGCCGGGCACGTCCAACTGTCCCGGCTCACCCCGGCCGGCCTCGACGCGGCCAGCGACCCCCGCGCCGACGGTGCGGCCACCGTCCTGCGGGGCCGCTGATGGACGCAGCCGAAGCGGCCACGCTGCTCGCTGACCCGTACCGGGTCGGGCCGGTCACGCTGCGGTCCCGGATCGTCAAGGGACCCACCTCGACCGGCGCGGCCGACGCGGGCGGGTACGCCCGGCCGTGGCACCGGGACCACTATGCGCGGGTCGGCCGGGGAAGCGCGTTGACCATCGTCGAGTTCACCGCGATCGACGACGGCGCCGCCCTCGGCTTCCCCGGCCATCTCAGCATCGCCAGCGACGACCACGCCGTCGCGTTGGCCCCGGTCGCGGAGCGGATCCGGGCCGACGGTCGCGTCGCCGGGCTGCAGATCGCCCACGCCGGACGGCAGCGCACCCTGCCGGGGGAGGCACTCGCTGCGTCGGCGGTGCCCTGGCCCGCCATCGAACGCCGACTCGGGCTGCGGCCCCGCGCGATCACCGTCGACGAGATCGCCGGGGTCGTCGCCGGGTTCGGCTGGGCCGCAGCCCGCGCCGCCCAGGCAGGCTTCCAGGTAGTGGAGATCCAGGCGGCCAACGGCTACCTGCTCGCCGGGTTCCTCTCCCCGCACACCAACCGGCGCGACGACGACTACGGCGGCGATCCGGCCCGGCGACGTCGCGTCCTGCTGGAGGTCGTCGCCCGCTGCCGTGCGACGCTGCCGGCCGACGTGGCGCTCACCGTACGGCTGTCCGACCGCGACCACGAACCCGGTGGGCAGGAGCTGGCCGAGACCACCGAGCTGGTCGCGGCCCTGGCCGCCACCGGCCAGGTCGACGCGGTACACGTGTCGTCCGGCGACCACGCCACGCGGATACGCCAGGTGCCGCCGGCCGCCGTGCCACCGGGCGCCGCCTGGCGCTCGGCCCGGACCCTGCGGACCGCAGGTCTGCCCACCATCGCCTGCGGCGGGATCACCGAACCGGCGCAGGCCGCCGGGCTGCTCCGCGACGGCACCGCCGACCTGGTCGCGCTCGGCCGGGCCTTCCTCGCCGACCCCGACTGGGCGGACAAGGCCCTGTCCGGTGCCGCCGGGCGGATCCGACCCTGCGTACGCGGCAACGACGGCTGCCACGCCCGCGCCGCCCTGGTCGGCCGGCCGGTCGCCTGCACCGTCAACCCGTCGCTGAGCCTGCCGCCCGCCACCGTGTCGTCCGCCTCAGAGTCGTCCGGCCCGGTTCCGCCCGCCTCAGGGTCGTCCGGCCCGGGGCGACCGGATGCGCCGGTGCTCGTCGCCGGTGCCGGTCCGGCCGGCCTGGAAGCCGCGCACCGGCTCACCGAACACGGCCACCGGGTCCGGCTGTACACCGGCGGCCGGCCCGGCGGTGCCCTGCGCGACGCGGTGGACAGCGGGGTGCATGACAGCTTCACCCCGTACCTGCGCTGGTTGACCGACCGGCTCGCGGCCAGCGCCGTCGAGGTGGTTGACGCGCCGCTGCACCCGGCGGACCTCGGCGGAGAGTGGGCCGGGCTGCTGGTCGCCACCGGTGGCGTGGCGCGGTCGCTGCCCGGCGCGGTGCCCGCGCTCGACGTGCTGCGAGGCCTGATGCCGCTGCCCGCCGACGGTCCGGTGCTGGTGATCGGCGCCGGCCGGACCGGCACCAGCACGGCCGCCGCGCTGGCCCGGCGCGGTGCCGACGTCACACTGCTCGGCGACACCCCCCAGGTGCTCGACGACGAACCCCCCGACGACCCACCGACCTGGACCGACCTGCTCACCTCGGTCGGGGTGCGGACCGTGCTCGGCCACCGGGCCAGGGTCACCGACGACCAGGAGGTACAGGTGGCAGGAACGGTACTGCGGGCCGGGCTGATCGTCGCGGCGGTCGGTCGCGAACCCCACCACGACCTGTACGAGGCTGCCGTCGAGGTGGCCACCGGCCGGCCGGTGCTGCGCTGCGGCGACGCGCTGCGCCCGGGGCGGCTGCACGACGCGGTGCACGCCGGGGCGCAGGCCGCCCGGACCCTGCACGAGGCCCTCGCCTTCCGGCAGGTGACCCGGTGACCGGCGGTGACCTGCTCGTCGTCGGCGACGTGCGGACGATGGACCCGGCCGGCCTACGGGCCGAGTCGGTGGCCATACGGGGCGGTCGGATCGTCGCCGTCGGTGACCTGCGCGCCGCCCGCGCCGCCGTCCCCACCGGTACGCCGGAGCTCGCCCCGGCCGGCGCGGTGGTGCTGCCCGGCTTCGTCGACAGCCACGTCCATCTGATCTGGGCCGGCCGGGCCGCCGCCCGGGTCGGGTTGGACGACGCGGTCAGCGTCCGCGACATCTGCGACCGGATCAGCGGGTACGCCCGCCGGCATCCGACCCGCCGGTGGATCGAGGCCGATGCCGGCTTCGACCCCGGTGACCTGGCCGAACGCCGGCTACCCAGCGCCGCCGAGTTGGAGGCTGCCGCTCCTGGCCGGCCGGTGCTGCTGGACCGCAAGGGCCATGACGGCATCGCCAACCTGACCGCGCTGCGGCTGGCCGGCGTCACCGCCGACACCCCGGACCCGCCCGGCGGGCGGATCGACCGGTACGCCGACGGCACCCCGACCGGGCTGCTCGTCGAACATCCGGCGGTGGCCCTGGTCCGTGCGGTGGTCCCGGAGCCGGACCAGCAGACGAGGATCGACTGGATCACCGCCGGGCAGGCGGCGCTGCTCGCCCATGGCATCACCACCGCCGTCGACCCGGCGGTGCCGGCCGCCGAACTGGCCGCGTACGCGGCGGCGGGCCGGGCCGGTGCGCTGCGGCTGCGTACCGTCGCGATGCCGTTGGGTGGCGACGACGTCGACGACGCGCAGCTGCGTCGTACCCTCGATGGTTGTGATTTTGACCGGGCCGCGCCCGGTCTGCTGCGCGCCGGGCCGACGAAGCTGTTCCTCGACGGCGGTGGCTCGCTCGGCACCGCGCTGCTGTCGTCACCCTGGCCGGGCACCGACGGCTACCACGGCAACCAGAGTCTGCGTACCGAGACGGTGCGGGCGCACTGCGCGTCGGCGGCGGCGCACGGGCGGGGCGTCGGTGTGCACGCCGTCGGCGACGCCGCGATCGACCTCACCCTGTCGGTCTTCGCCGAGGTCGCGGCCGGTACG
This sequence comes from Solwaraspora sp. WMMB762, assembly GCF_049179115.1. Taxonomy (NCBI): domain Bacteria; kingdom Bacillati; phylum Actinomycetota; class Actinomycetes; order Micromonosporales; family Micromonosporaceae; genus Solwaraspora; species Solwaraspora sp. WMMB762. The sequence continues at coordinate 2,785,255 of NZ_JBMHMD010000001.1, read as the reverse complement.
CCGATCGCCGGACTGGGCTTTCACCTGATCCACGCCTACCTCGGCCCTGGGCCGCAGGCGATGGCCACCGCCCGGCGGCTCGGTGTGCCGGTGTCGGCGCATCCGGCGCTGCAGTGGGCGTTCGGGCTCAACCTGATCGACCGGCTCGGCGAGCCGGTCGCGGCCGCCGCGAACCCGTTGCGGTCCTGGTTGGACGCGGGGGTGACGGTCGGTGGCGGCTCGGACGGGCCGGGGCCGCCGATGTCGGTGCTGCACGGCATCTGGCAGGCCCGGACCCGTCGAATACGGGGCCGCGACGAGCCGCTCGGGCCGGACCAGGCGGTCACCGCCGCCGAGGCCCTGGCACTGTTCACCACCGGCGCGGCGCAGGTGGCCGGCAGTCAGCCGGCCGGCTGGGGTAACGGAGTGCTCCGGGTCGGCGAGCCGGCGGACCTGGCCGTGCTCGACGTCGACCCGCTCACCCCGGACGCCGATGCGCTGCTCGCCGGCACCGTACTGGCCACTGTGGTGGCCGGCGAGGTCCGGTACGCCGCCGGCTGACCGCGGCGCCGCTCTCGACCGCCGCTGATCGCGGTGCGGCGGCCGTTGATCACGTCCCCGGCCGTCACTCACGCCGCCGTGCTGCTGGCGCTGGGGCCGGCCGTGGCGGCGTCCATACGTGCGTTGACCCGACCCATCGCCTGTACGGCCTGCCGGCGGCTGAACAGCCGGGCGCTGTTGGCGGCCAGCCAGTTCAGCCGGCCCGAGACCACGCTCGGCGGGGAGGTACGCCGGTCGAGGGCGCGCAGCGCCGCCGTGACCACGTCGGCGGCCGACTGCCGGGGGAACGGGCCGCTGACTTCGTCGGTGCCGAGCACGTCGAAGAACTCCGTCCGGGTGACGCCGGGGGACAGCGCCAGCACCCGTAGGCCGGTGCCCAGGCTCTCGTGCCAGAGGGCTTCGGTGAAGTGCAGCACGAACGCCTTCGTCGCCGAGTACACCGCCAGGTTCGGCCCGGGCTGGTAGGCGGCGAGGCTGGCGACGTTGACCAGCACGCCGGTGCCTGCGGCGCGTAGTTGATCGATGAAGGCCCGGCTGATGTCGACCACGGCCGTGACGTCGACCGCGATCTCGTCCCGCAGCCGGTCCGGGCCCTGCTGATGGAACGGGCCGGCGGTGCCGAAGGCGGCGTTGTTGACCACGCTGGTCACCGCGATTGCCCGACGGTTCGTCTGCTCCGCGAGGTGCTCGCCGGCGCGGGGCAGGCTCAGATCGGCCGGGATCACCTCGACCCGGACCCGGTGCGCGGCGGTCAGTTCGGTCGCCAGCCGGCGTAGGCGCTCCTCGCGGCGGGCGACGAGTACCAGGTCGGAGCCGCGGGCGGCGAACTGGCGGGCGAACTCGGCACCGATGCCGGAGCTTGCGCCAGTGATCAGGGTGGTCTGGGCACGGTAGTTGACGGGTGGCATGGGCGTCTCCTCGAAGTCTCGCGGCTGCCTTGCACTCTATCCACGCCTTGCACTCGGTGCAACACATGTTTCGAGTGCAGAGAAGGTACGCTGTGTCACATGGTTGACGAGCCGGCTCATCGGGAAGGGCTGCGGGACCGTACCCGTCGAGCGGTCCGCGCCGACATCGCTGCTGCGGCGATGCGGCTGTTCCTGGAGCAGGGGTTCGAAGCCACCACGATGGACCAGATCGCCCGGCAGGTCGGCATCTCGCGGCGCTCGCTGTTCCACTACTTCGGCACCAAGGAGGACATCGTCCTCGGTGACCACGCCGAGCAGGGCGAAACCGTCCGAGCCGCGCTGGCGGCCCGACCTGCCGACGAGGACCCGTGGACGGCGATCCGGGCGGCGCTGAAGACGCTCCTCGACACCATGCCGTACTCGCTGCCGGAGTTCCTGCGGATCAACCGCATGCTCAAGCAGTCCCCGGCCCTGCGCGCCCGGCACGTCGAGAAGCAGCAGCAGTGGATCGACGTGCTGACGCCCGGCGTCGTGGCCCGGACCGCGACCACCGCGCCGGAGCCGATCAGCCAACTGCGGGCCGGCGCGGTGGTCGCCGCCGCGATCTCCTGCCTGGAGGTGGCGACCGCGGCATGGGTACGCAGCGACGGTCGACTCGACCTCGAAGCCCTCTACGACGAGGCGGTGGCTGCCGTCCGCCACTGACCGCTGTCCAGCGGCCTGCTGGCTGCCGGGTTCGAGCGTCGCGACTCGGCCAACTGGCGTAGGCGGTTGTCGTGAGCAGGACAGCGGCTCGTGGCGTCGGGCGGCAACATCGACCGGATGCCGGGCTCCGCTCACGTTCCGCCGCAGTTGCGATTCAGGCCCTTCCGGGGCAGCCGGGCGGTCGCTGCCGGTCTGTTGACTAAGCGGATGCTGCACGGATCGGCATGGCGACGTCTGCTACCCGACGTCTACCTGCATGCCGCCGCCGCGGACCAGGCGGACCACGGTACCTGGTGCGAGGCTGCTGCCTTGCTGCTGCCGCCGGGGGCGGCGATCGGCGGGTTGAGCGCGGCGTACCTGTGGGGGGTGAACCTGCTGCCCGGCACGGCGGTCCCGGTGACGCTGGTGGTGCCGCCGCCGTTGCGGCTGCGTGAGCACGCCGGCCTGGCCGTGTGGCGGTCGCCTCTACGGCCGAGGGAGGTGACTCGGTTCGCCGGACTGCCGGTCACCACGGGTCTGCGTACCGCCTTCGACCTGGGGCGGCGGCCGCCACGGCTGGATGCGGTGGTCGCCGTCGACGCGTTGGCGCACCGGCGGGTGGTCAGGCTGCCGCTGCTGACCCGGTTGTGCGCCGACCGGGCCGGCTGGCCTGGTGTGCCGTTGCTGCGGGAGGTGGCGTCGCTGGCCGAGCCGCTCACCGAATCGCCCATGGAAACCCGGCTGCGTTTGCTGCTTTGCGACGCCGGGCTGCCCCGCCCGGTAGCCCAGCACGAGGTGTCCGATCGGCTGGGCCGGTTCGTCGCCCGTATCGACCTGGCGTACCGGCAGTGGCGGATCGGCATCGAGTACGAGGGTGACCACCATCGGGAGCGGGCGCACTATCAGCAGGACGTGGCCCGGTTCAACGCCCTGCGTGATCTCGGCTGGCTGGTCCTGCGCTTCACTGCTGACGATGTGCTCCGGCAACCGGCTCGGACCATCGGCCACGTCGCAGCCGCTATCCGCGACCGCCGGAGCCTTGCTCGGTGACACGTCAGATACCTCACGCGGACCCGTTGAGGTATCTGGTGTGTCACCGAGCAGTAGGCCGCCGTCGCGCTTCGACGGAGCTGCGTAGAGTTTGATCGTATTGCGAGATGGCGTCTCTGTTGACGGTCGACTTGTGCTGGCCTAGGCTGGCGGACACGACCACCCAGCCGCAGGAGAACGCCATGATCCGAGTTCCGCAAGGTGCTGGATTGCTGGTGCGCGGTTACGAGGAGCCGCTGCGGGTCCACCCGCCGCGCGAGGGCATGCGCCCCGGGACCGCTGCCGGGGACCCGCAGACCCCGTTCTGATTTTCGAGTACGCCCGTCTGTCGCACCCAGGCACCTGACACGCCGGGGCGACACGGCGGGCACGCCAGCCCTGTCCTGACCGAACCGGTCCGCGCACGCCACCGCGCGGCGCACCCGGGACACCGGCCGACTCTTCCATCAGAACCGACGACCCTCGGAGCGCATCATCATGACGACCGCAATCGACCTGGCCCCGATCTCCGGCCCGTCCGCCTGGCGCGGCGACGAGCTGAGCAAGTCCACCGAATGGATCTACCACCTCAGTGACGCCGAGCGGACCGAGCTGGAGACCGTCGGGCGTAAGTTCGTCGCCGACAACCCCGACCTGCGTACGGTCACCGCCGCCGACTACCCGCTGCCGGTCTGCGCCGGCCTCAACGCCGAGTGTGCCCAGCAGATGGACTCCGGCCGCGGCTTCATCCTGGTGCGCGGGCTGCGCACCGAGGAGTACGGCGACACCCTCGCCGGTGCGATCTTCTTCCTGATGGGGCTGCACCTCGGCGTACCGATGGGGCAGAACCAGATGGGTGACGTGCTCGACCACGTCATCGCCACCTCCAACAAGACCCTCGACGACCCGTCGGCGCTGCCGTCGCGGGTGCGTGACCGGCTGCCGTTCCACTCCGACAGCTCCGACGTCGTCGCGCTGATGTGCCTGCGCGCGGCGAAGGAGGGCGGGGCGAGCAGCCTGGTCAGCGGTACCACCATCTACAACGAGATCCTGCGCCGCCGGCCGGACCTGGCGCCGCTGCTGTTCGAGCCGTGGCACTGGGACTGGTACAAGCAGGACCACGACGCCCCGGCGAAGACCTACCTGTCGCCGATCTGCAGCTACGTCGACGGCATCTTCAGCACCTACGCCGGCAGCTCGATGATCTTCTCGGCGCAGGACTACCCCGAGGTGCCCCGACTCACCGAGGCGCAGATCGAGCTGCTGCACCTCTACGACGAGATCTCCCAGGAGCCGGGCCTGGCGCTGGACATGAACTTCCAGCCCGGCGACGTGCAGTGGCTGCTGAACTACGCCGCCCTGCACTCGCGGACCGGCTACGTCGACTACCCCGAGCCGGAGCGTCGCCGTCACCTGCTGCGGCTGTGGCTCAAGCGCGACGTCGGCCGACCGCTGGTCGAGGGCTTCGGCAAGAACGTGGTCACCGACCGCAGCGCGGTGGCCGTGGTGCCAGGTGGCCGGTTCAAGATTGCCGAGGCGGCCGAGGTGAACATCGAGTGGGGTAACTGACCTCACCCGCCGGTACGTGGACGGCCCGTCACGCTTCAATGTCGCAGCGTGGCGGGCCGTCCGCATTCAGCTGACCGGCGCCGGTGACATGGCAGAAAGGGCGGGACCGGTCGACCGGTCCCGCCCTTCGTCGTACCACTGCGGTCAGAGGTCGAGCACCAGGCGGTCGGAGCTGCACCGGCCGACGCAGATCATCATGCTGCGGCCGGCGGCCCGTTCGTCCTCGGTGAGCAGCGAGTCGCGGTGCTCCGGCGTACCGGCCAGCACCCGGGTCTCGCAGGCCCCGCAGTAGCCCTTCTCGCAGTCGTAGGTCAGGCCGGGCACGGCCTCGCGCAGCACCTCGATCATCCGCTTGTCCTTCGGCACCCGCAGGGTCACCCCGGTGCGGGCCAGCTGGACGTCGAACTCGGTGTTGGCCGCCGGGTCGAACGCCACCTCCAGGTCGTCGCCGGCGGCGAAGCGTTCCACGTGCAGCTGCCCGGTGCGGCCGGCGTCGGCGCACACCTGCTCCACCGCGTTGATCATCGCGCCGGGTCCGCAGCAGTACACGGCGGTGCCGTCGCCGACGCCACCGATCAGCCCGGCCAGGTCGGGCAGCCCGGCCTCGTCCTGCGGCAGCAGCACGGCCCGGTCGCCGGCGAGGGTGGCCAACTCGTCGGCGAAGGCCATCGAGGCGCGGCTGCGGCCGCCGTAGACGACCTGGTACGGCGTACCGCGCCGCACGGCTTCGCGGACCATGGCCAGGATCGGGGTGATCCCGATCCCGCCGGCCAGGAAGAGGTACTCGTCGGCGTCGACCAGCGGGAAGTGGTTGCGGGGGCCGCGTACGGTCAGCGTCGCGCCGGCGGCGGCGACGGCATGCAGCTCGACGGAGCCGCCGCGCCCGGCGGCTTCGCGCAGCACGCCGATCCGGTAGCCGCCGGTGTCGGCCGGGTCGCCGCAGAGCGAGTACTGCCGGACCCGGCCGGACGGCAGCCGCACCTCCAGATGGGCGCCGGGCGCCCAGGTCGGCAGCGGTGCGCCGTCGGCGGCGGTCAGCCGTACCTCCAGAACTTCGTCGGCGGCCCGGGCGACCGCCTCGACGACAAGTTCCCGGTCGCCGCCGGGGCGGGTGGCCACCGGGGTGCCCCCGGCCGCCGCGTCGGCGGCCCGGCGGCCGGGGGTGAACACGGCCGGGATGGCGTCCCAGCCGGTCTGGTTCCCCTTGGTGGGGTAGCCGACGAGACCGTCTTCGACGACCCGGTAGTCCGGCAGCCGGGTCAGCACCTGGGTGATCATCTCGCGGAACATCAGCCGGGCCAGGTGCGCCCCGGCGCACCGGTGGCTGCCGATGCCGAAGCTGAGGTGCCGGGTGGCGTCGCGGTCCAGCCGGACCTGCTCCGGCTCCGGGAAGACCGCCGGGTCGTGGTTGGCGGCGACCCAGGGGATCAGGATCCGTTCGCCGGCGCTGACCGGGCAGCCGCCGACCTCGGCGTCGGCGCGGACGGTACGGGCCATCGACTGGGACGGCGCGAAGACCCGCAGGAACTCCTCGGTGGCGCCGTCGAGCAGGTCGGGTGAGTCGATCAGCCGTTGCCGCTGCTCCGGGTTGCGGCTCAGGTGCACCAGGGTGGAGCCGGTCAGTGAAGTGGTGGTGTCCACCCCGCCGGCGACCAGCAGGCCGATGACGGAGACCAGTTCGTCGACGCCGAACAGTTCGCCGTCGGGCCGGCGCTGGGCGACCAGGTAGCTGACCGCGTCGTCGGCCGGCTCGGCGCGTCGGGCGTGGATCAGCTCCCGGATCCGTTCGTCCATGTACGCCAGGCCCTGGCCGCCCCGGATGGCGCGTTCGCTGCCGGGCAGGGCGGCGAAGATGTCGTGGATCGGCTTGGCCAGCTTGGGCCATTCCGCTTCGGGGAAGCCGAGCCAGTCCAGGGTGACGGCGGCCGGCAGCGGGTTGGTCAGGTCGCGGACGAAGTCGACCGAGCCTTCGGTGACGAAGTCGTCGATGATCCGGGTGGTGTGCCGGGCGATCATCGGGGCGAGTTTCGCGACCGCGTCCTGGGTGAGCAGCGGGTTGATCAGGTCGCGGTAGTCGCCGGCGGCCGGCGGGTCCAGCTCGATCGGGTACTGCTCCAGGCCGGGCCCGCGGGGGATGACGATGGCGGTGCCGTCGCCGCCGGCGGTGGCGCGGGCCGAGGAGAAGGTGTCGTCGTCGCGGGCGACGCGGACCACGTCGGCGTACCGGGTGGTGTAGACGAAGCCGCCGTGCGCGTCGGTCCGGCCGACCGGGCATCTGTCGCGGTACGCCCGGTAGTAGCCGACCGGGTCGGCGTTGCACTCGGCGGAGTGGTGGTCGAACGGTGCCGCGGACTGCGGGTCGGACGGACCCGCGATACGAGATTCAGTCATGGCGGGCGAGCTCCACATGTGCTGACTGCCGCGCGGTGTTTCCCAGCCGCGCCACTGGGTGTCTGGAGCCGAGGGTAATCCCACTCACATGGCGAGACAACGTTTCGCAGTGGGACACGGTCGGGTCAGAGCGTCAGGACGGCCTTGCCGACGGTGCCGGAGCGTACCGCCGCCACCGCCTCGTTGATCTGCTCGAACGGGTAGTAGCTGAGCAGTCGGTCCACCGGGAACCGGCCGGCGGTGTGCAGGTCCAGCAGCCTCGGCAGGAACACCTGGGGCAGGCTGTCGCCGCCGATGATCCCGGTGACGCTGCGCCCGTTGAGGATGCTGCGCCAGTCGAAGCTCATCTGTTCGCTGGGGCCGACCCCGACGACGCCGCACCGACCCAGCGGGCCGAGTGACTCGACCGCGGTCCGCAGCACCTCCTCGCGTCCGGTGGCGTCGATCGCGAAGTCGAAGCCGTACGGGGCGATCGCGGCGAGCAGTTCCTTCGCGTCCCCGGTGCGCGAGTCGACGCCGTGGGTGGCGCCGAGCAGCCGGGCGGTGTCCAGCTTGTCGGCGTTGACGTCGACCGCGGCGATCGTGGTGCAGCCGGCGATCCGGGCGGCGAGGATCGCCGCCACACCGACCGAGCCGGCACCGAAGACGACGATCGACGACCCGACCGGCGGGCGGAGCACGTTGAGCACCGCGCCGGCCCCGGTGCCGAAGCCGCAGCCGAACGGGCCGACCAGCCGCAGATCGATCTCCTTGCTGATCGGCACCACGGCGCGGGCCGGGGCGACCACGTGGCTGGCGAAGGACGACTGGCCGAGAAAGTGCCCGTTGACCGGTTCGCCGTCGCGGGACAGTGCGCTGCTGCCGTCTGGGCGGCGGCCGGCGAAGTTGACCGCGTCGAAGCTGCGGCAGTACGCCGGGCTGCCGGTCAGACACAGCGGGCAGTTGCCGCACGAGGTGAAGCTCATCGCCACGTGATCGCCGGCCGAGACCCCGGTGACCCGCTCGCCGACCTGCTCGACGACGCCGGCGCCCTCGTGGCCGAGCACCGCCGGGGTGGGGAAGAAGTTGGCGAACTCCAGGTCGGTGCCGCAGATACCGACGCTGTGTACGCGTACCAGCACCTCGTCCGGGCCGGGTCCGGCCAGGTCGAGCTCCTGCAGGGTGAACGGTGCACCCGCGCTGTCCAGTACCGCCGCCGTGACCCGCACGCAAATCCTCCCGGTGTACTCACAAAGCGAGACTGCATCTTGACATGCGGAACATGGAGGGTCAAGGATTCCACCATGGCTGACCTGGACATCCCCGCTGCCCGCCAGCTGATCGACGGTGCCTGGGAGGCGGCCGCCGACGGTGGTGAACTTCCGGTGCTCGACCCGGCGACCCGGCGGAGCATCCAGCCGGTCGCCCGGGCCCGCGCCGTCGACGTGGACCGCGCGGTCGCCGCCGCCCGTCGGGCCGCCCCCGGCTGGGCCGCGACCTCGCCGAGCGAACGCGGCGCCGCGCTGCGCCGGTGGGCCGACCTGATCGCCGCCCACGTCGAGGAGCTCGCCGCCCATGAGGCCCGTGACGTGGGCAAACCCCGTTCCGGCGGCCGGCTCAACATCTACATCGCGCAGGGCATCGTCGACTACTTCGCTGGCGCGGCCGACAAGCTGACCGGGGTCACCCTGCCCACCCGTACCCCTGACTACTTCGGTTACACCCGCCCGGAGCCGTACGGCGTCTGCGCGGTGGTGATCCCGTGGAACGTGCCGGCCGTGCTCACCGCCGCGAACGTCGCCCCGGCGCTGGCCGCCGGCAACACCGTGGTGCTCAAGCCGTCTGAGATCGCCCCGCTCGCCCCGTTCGCCCTGGCCGAGCTGGCCCGGCGGGCCGGCCTGCCGCCCGGGGTGCTCAACGTGGTGACCGGGCTCGGCCCGGAGGCCGGCGTGGCGCTCACCGGCCATCCGGACGTCGACCACATCAGCTTCGTCGGCTCGACCGTCACCGGCCGGGCGGTGATGCGGGCCGCCGCCGAGCACCTGGTCCCGGTGAAGCTCGAACTCGGCGGCAAATCGCCGAACGTGGTCTTCGCCGATGCGGACCTGGACACCGCGGTCCCGGCGATCGTCACCTCGATCACCGAGAACGCCGGCCAGAACTGCTACGCCGGCTCCCGGTTGGTGGTCGAGGAGTCGATCCGGGCGGAGGTGGTCGAGCGGGTGGCCGCCGCGATGGCCGAGGTCCGGGTCGGGTCGTGGGAGCAGGACCTGGACATGGGTCCGCTGGTCAGCCAGGCCCAGTATGAGCGGGTCCGGGGGTTCCTGGCCGAGGCGCCGGGCGCCGGGGCGCGGCTGGTCACCGGCGGGGAGTCGGCCACGGCCGCGTTCGGCGACGGCTGGTACGTGGCTCCGACCGTGTTCGACGGGGTCGACGAGACGATGCGGCTGGCCCGCGAGGAGATCTTCGGCCCGGTCCTGGCCGTGCAGGGGTTCCGGACCACCGAGGAAGCGGTGTCGATCATGAACGGCACCGACTTCGGCCTGCTCACCTGCGTCTGGACCTCCGACGTGTCCCGGGCGTTGCGGGTGGCCGGCCAGGCCCGCAGCGGCCAGGTGGCGGTCAACCAGTTCCACGACGCCGGGGTGATCGGGTTCCCGTTCAACATGCAGAAGGAGAGCGGGTTCAGCCGGGGCGGCGGGTATGCGGCGCTGCGCGAATACACCCAGGAGAAGGCCGTCGCGGTCCGGCTGCTCGATCGATCGCCGACGTGACCGGGGCGGCCGACCTTCCGGTGCCGGTCCGGCCCCGGCTGGCTGTGGCCGCCGAACCGACGCCGGCCCAGTTCGCCCAGTGGCTGACCGACCTCGCGTTCGGCGGTGCCGGCTGGCCGGTGCTGCTGGCCCGGCTGGCCGAGGCTACCGGCCGTGGTTGCCGGCTGGTCGCCGAGACCGGGGAGCTGCTGGCGACCAGCGACAGCACCAGCGGCAGCGCCGTCGCCGACCCGGTCGAGCTGCGCGGCGACCGGGTGCGGTGCGTCGACGGCTGGCTCGGCCGGTCGGTGCCGGTGGGCTCCGGCAGCCGTCGGCTCGGGGTCCTGCTGCTGGCCGAGCCGGTCGGGACCGGCCAGCTCGACTACGCCCGGGCCGCGGTCACCGCGTTGCTCATCGAGGCGGTACGCCGGGAGCCGCCGCAGCCGCCGGCGCCGGTGGGCGCCGACGGGCTGCTACTGGCCCTGCGGGACGGCACCGGTGACCGGTCCCCGGCCGGTCAGGCCGACCTGGTGCGCGCCGCGGCGGCGTACCGGTGGCGGCTGGACCAGCCGCATGCGGCGGTGGCACTCGGCTACACCGGCACCCAGCGCCGCCGGTGGGCATCCGCGTTGACCTGGCTGGACCGGCCGGTGCTGGCCGATGGCCGGCTGGGCTGGACCCTGCTGCAGGGTGACGCCGAGCGGGAGGTGGCCCGGCTGCGCGGCCGGTTGGAGCAGATTGTCGGTGCCGGCCAGGTCCGGGTGGCCGGCGGCCGGTCGGTGACCGGCCCGGCCGCGACCCCGGACTCGTTCCGGGACGCCCGGCTGCTGCTGCGGCTGCTGCTGCGCCGCAGCCCGGCGGCGGCGGAGTCGGCCGAGTTGCCGTTCGAGCGGGCGGGTCTGGCGCAACTGCTCCTGGCCGTGCCGCAGGAGCGGCTGCGCTGGTACGTGGACCGGCACCTGGGGCCGATCGCGCAGCGTGACGACCTGCTCCGCACCCTGGACCACTGGTTGGCGACCGGGGGGAGCAGGCAAGCTGTGAGTGAACAACTGCATCTGCACCGTAACTCCGTCGGCTACCGGGTGGGTCTGATCAAGCGGCTGCTGGGGGTGGATCCGTTGCATCCGTCGACTGCTGCGGTGCTGCGTACCGCGCTGGTCGCGCGGGAGCTGCTGATCGTCGCCGTCGACGGCGGATAACCGCAGGTCGATGGCGACTTCCGCCCGGTTGCGCCGGCCCGGATCACGGGCACGTTACGTAGCTGAGCCAGTTTCGGTCGAGGCGTTGACAGGCCGCCGGAGCGCAGGCAAAGTACGTCGCTAAGCAGCACGAATCACAATGCAAGACGGCATATTGTTTGGTAGACCGGTGGAGGCAAGGGTGCGAGCGATGGTTCAGACCGACTTCGGTGGCCCCGAAGTCGTACGGCCGCGCGCCCTGCCGGACCCCGAGCCTGGCCCGGCCGACGTCGTCGTCGCCGTCACCGCCGCCGCGCTGAACCGGCTCGACCTGCTCCAGCTGCGCGGGCCCGGCCTGCTCCCCGGCTTCACGCTGCCGCACGTCGCCGGCATGGACGTCGCCGGGCAGGTGGTCGCCACCGGCGCCGAGGTCGGCACGCTGCGTACCGGCGACCGGGTCGTGCTCGACCCCACCATCGGCTGCGGGCACTGCGCCGCCTGCGTCGGCGGCAACCCCGGCTACTGCGCCACGCTGCGCGTCGTCGGCGGCAACCGACCCGGCGGCTTCGCCGAATACGTCGCCGTACCGGCCGCCGTCGCCCACCGGGTCCCCGACCACGTCGACCTCGCCGACGCGGCCGCACTGCCCACCGCCTGGAGCGTCGCCTGGCACGCCCTGCACCGGGTCGGCACCCTGCGCTCCGGCGAATCCGTGGTTATCCAGGCCGCCACCAGCGCGGTCAGCATCGCCGCCATCCAGCTCGCCCGCGCCAGCGGCGCCTGGGTGATCGCGGTGGCCCGCAGCGCGGCCAAACGGGCCGCCGCCATCGAACTCGGCGCCGACGTGGCGCTCGACCTGGACGACCGGACCGCCGCCGAGGTCCGGGAGCACACCGGCGGGCACGGCGCCGACCTGGTCCTGGACCACGTCGGTGCGGCCACCTGGGACAGCTCCCTGGCCAGCCTGCGCACCGGCGGCCGGCTGGTGCTGCTCGGCAACACCAGCGGCGACCAGGTCAGTCTGTCGCTGGCCCAGGTCTACCACCAGGGTCTGCGCCTGCTCGGCGCCGGCGCGTACGCCCCGGCCGACTTCGCCGCCATGCTCGACGCCTACTTCGCGGGCGGGCTGCGGGTGGTCCGGGGAGCCGAATATCCGCTCGCCGACCTGCCCGCGGCGTACGCCCGGCTGGAGTCCGGTGACCTCGTCGGCAAGATCCTGATCCGGCCATGACCACGCTCGCGGCCCCGACCGCCGCCGCCACGCCTGCGGCCCCGACCGCCGCCGGACCCGGCACCGCCCGCGCCGACCTGCTGGTCGTCGACGCCGACATCGTCACCATGGCCCCCGGCCGGGAGGTGGTCACCGGCGGTGCGATCGCGGTGGTCGACGGCCGGATCGCCGACATCGGCCCGACCGGTGCGCTGCGGGTCGCGTACCCGCACACCCCGGAGCTCGACGCGGCCGGCTGCCTGGTCGTCCCCGGCCTGGTCAACGCCCACCAGCACACCACCGCCGACCCGCTGATCCGCAGCGGTATTCCCGACGATGTCCCCGCCCGGCAGGCGATCTTCGACTGGATCGTGCCGCTGCACGCCGCCGTCACCGGCGACGACGACGAACTCTCGGCCACCCTCACCGCCGTCGAGGCGCTCAGCTACGGCGTGACCACCCTGCTCGAACCGGGCACCGTGGCGCATCCGCTGCGGGTCGCCGCCGGGCTGCGCGCCGCCGGCATCCGGGGCCGGGTCGGCCGCTGGGGCTGGGACACCGCCGACGCCCCGTACGCGATGCCGGCCGCCGACACCCTCGCCGCGCAGGCCGAGACGGTCACCGCGCTGGCCGGTGACCGGCTGGTGACCGGCTGGGTCACCCTGGTCGGCCACGACCTGGTCAGCGACGAACTGTTCACCGGTGCCGCCGAGCTGGCCGAGCGGCTCGACGTGCCGATGACCTGGCACCTGTCGCCGAGCGCCGAGGACCCGGCCGGGTACGCCGTCGCCGGCCGTCCCCGTCCGGTGCTGCACCTGCGTGACCTCGGCGTGCTCGGCCCCCGCCTGCTGCTCGGCCACGCGGTCTGGCTCGACGACGACGAACTCGACGTACTCGCCGGCAGCGGTACCGCCGTCGCCTCCTGCCCCGGTGCCTACCTGCGGCTCGGCCAGGGCTTCACCCGGGCGGGCCGGCACACCGAGCTGCGGCGGGCCGGCGGCCGGCTGGCGTTGGGCTGCGACTCGCACAACGCCGGCGACACCCCGGACGTGTGGCGGGCGGCCCGGCTCTTCGCCGGGCTGGACCGCGACCGCGGCGCGGCCGAGCCGCTGCCCGCCGACGAGATCTTCGCCCTGGCCACCGTCGACGGCGCCGACGCCGTCGGGCTGGGGCGGTTGACCGGTTCGATCGAGGTCGGCAAAGCCGCCGACCTGGTCGTACTGGACACCCGCACCATCGCGTGGACCCCACGCGGGGACCTGGCCACCCAGCTCGTCTGGGGCGCGGCCAGCCACACCGTGCGGGACGTACTGGTCGACGGCCGGCCGGTGGTCCGGGACCGACGGATCACCACCGTCGACGTCGACGCCCTGCGGGCCGAGGTCGCGTCGCGCGGCGCGGACCTGCTCTGCCGGGCCGGCATCGACATCCCCCATCGCTGGCCTGCCGTGCCGGCGACCGAGTACCGCGCGCACCGGACCGGACCGGCCGGCGCGACGCCCCCAAGGTGAAAGGAACAGCTGTGACAATAAGGATCGGAAAGGGTGCGGCGGCGCTGCTCGCCGGCGCCGTCAGCCTCGCCCTGGTCGGCTGCGCCGACAACGACGCCACCGCGCCGGACCCGGCCGGCTCCGAGGGCGGCGGCACCGTCATCGCCGGCCAGCCGGACGTCAACGGCGACGGCAAGGTGCTGATCGGGGTGCTCAGCCCCGGTGACATCAATGACAACGGCTACTACGAGAGCTTTGTCGCCGAAGCCGAGCGGTTCGCCAACGAGCAGGGCTGGGAGGTCATCAAGCGGGGCTCGGTGCCGCCGACCGAGGCGCTCAGCTCGGCCCGGGCGCTGTGCCAGCAGGGCGTCGACATGGTGGCGCTGGGCGCCTCCGAGCTCAAGGACGCCATCCCCGCCTCCGAGGAGCCGGCCTGCGAGAACGTCGCCTGGTACGTGCCGTCGTCGGAGAACATCCCGCAGACCCCGGAGATCGTCATCTCCAGCGACGACCCGAACCAGAGCATGCTCGCCGCCGGGTACGCCACCGGTCTGCTGATGGAGGAGAACGGCGACACCAAGGCCGGCTTCGTCACCGGCATGGAGGTCGACTTCGCGATCAACGCCGCCCGGGCCTTCAAGGCCGGGATCCGGATGGTGGTCCCCGAGGCCGAGCTGGTGATCACCTACACCGGTGACTTCAACGACTCCGCAAAGGCCCGGGAGGCCGTGCAGGCGCAGATCGACCAGGGCGTCAGCGTGGTCTACCCGTACCTCGGTGGGGCCACCGACGCCGCAGCCGAACTTGCCAACGAGGGCGGCGCGATCACCCTGACCCCGGGCACCGACCGGTGTGACTCGACCGAGCCGGAGTTCGACATCTCGGTCATCTTCGACCCGGGTGCCTACTTCGCCGCCGCGCTGACCCTGTTCGCCGAGGGCGAGCTGGAAATGGGCACCACCAAGGTGTGGCAGATCGGCATCGACCCGTACCCGGCGATCAAGATCTGCGACCCGACGGCGGAGCAGACCGAGCGGATGGAGGCCTTCGTCACCGACGTGGCCGAGGGCAACATCGACACCGCCGCCGAGGTGGAGCGGCTCGGCGGCTGACCCGCCACCGACCGCACATCGGAAACCACTTGCTGACCCGACTATCGAGGTGGAACGGACTGTGCACACCGACGACCACACGGCGCCGGCGCTCACCCTGCGCGGAGTGAGCAAGCGCTACGGTCCGGTCGTCGCCTGCGACGCCGTGGATCTCGCCGTACGACCCGGCGAGATCCACGGCCTCCTCGGCGAGAACGGGGCCGGCAAGTCGACCCTGATGAAGATCCTGCTCGGGCTGGTGCACCGGGACGCCGGCAGCATCCTGCGCGACGGCGAGCCGGCGGAGATCGACACCCCGCAGCGGGCGGCCGATCTGGGGCTGGGCATGGTGCACCAGCACTTCAGCCTGATCGACCCGCTCACCGTCTGGGAGAACGTGATCATGGGCGACAGTGGCCGGGTCGACAAGGGCGCGGCCTGCGCCCAGGTCGAGCAGGTCGCCCAGCGGTACGGCCTGCCGATCGACCCGATGGCCCGGGTGGACCGGCTCTCCGCCGGGGAACGGCAGCGGGTCGAGCTGATCAAGTGTCTGCGCCGCGACCCGTCGGTGCTGATCCTGGACGAACCGACATCGGTGCTCACCCAGGCCGAGTCGGCCGAACTGTTCACCGTGCTGCGCCGGGTGGTGCAGGCGGAGAACCGGGCGGTCATCCTGATCAGCCACAAGCTGGCCGAGATCATCGCGGCCACCGACCAGGTCACCGTGCTGCGCCGAGGGGCGGTCGTCTTCCACGGGCCGACCGCGCAGACCACCCCGCAGCTGCTGGCCCGGCAGATGGTCGGCCGGGAGGTGTCGCTGCGCGCGGAGAGCGCCGCGCTGGGCATGCTGCCGGTCGAACGTTCCGGCGACCGGCCGGCAGGGGACCAGCCAGTAGATGACCGGCCGGCCGGTGACCAGGAGGCGGGGCAACCCGCCGACGGACCGGCCGAGCCGGCGACGGCCGGTTCCCCGCCGGTGCTGCGACTGCGCGACGTCACCGTGCTCCTCGGCGAGCTGCGGATCCTCGACGCGCTCAACCTCGACGTCGCACCGGGGGAGATCGTCGGCCTGTACGGCGTCGAAGGCAACGGCCAGGCCACCCTCGGTGATCTGCTGTCCGGGCTGGTGGTGCCCGACTCCGGCACCGTCGAGATCGGCGGCGAGCCGGTCGAGCTCGACCGGGCCGGCGCGCTGCACACCGCCGGACTCGGCATCGTGCCCGAGGACCGGCACCGCTCAGGCGTGGTGCTGGACATGACCATCGCCGAGAACCTGGTGATGAAGTCGCTGGCCGGGGTCTCCGGCACCGGCGGGGTGCTCAGTCGGCGGCGGATCCAGCAGATCGCCCGGCAGCGGATGACCGAGTTCAACATCATCGCCCCGTCCCCGGACACCCCGGTGCGCAGCCTCTCCGGCGGCAATCAGCAGCGGGTGGTGCTGGCCCGGGAGCTGTCCGCCGGACCCAAGGTGCTGATCGCCGCCCAGCCCACCCACGGGCTGGACGTCGGCGCGATCGAAGACATGTACGTGCGGCTGCGGCAGGCCGCCGCGGAAGGGGTGGCGGTTTTGCTGATCTCCACCGAACTCGAAGAGGTGATGGCCCTGTCCGACCGGGTGGCGGTGATCTCCTCGGGTCGGATCGTCGGGGTGCTCGACCCCGCCGAGGCCACCGCGGAACGCCTCGGGATGCTGGTCGGCGGGGTGAGCCACTGATGGCCACCTTGACCGGCCCGGACCCGGCCGGCCGGCGGCTGCTGGCCCGGCTCACCCCCGGCCCCGGCGGCTGGCAGGTCACCGCGGCGACGGTGGTCACGGTCGCCGTCGCCCTCGGCCTGTCCGCGTTGCTGATCGCGGTCACCGGCGGCTCACCGAGCGCCTCAGTGCAGGCGCTCTACCAGGGCAGCATGGCCAGCCCGCGAGCATGGAGCAACTCGCTGCTCTACGTCGCGCCGCTGCTGCTGGTCGCGGTCGGCGCCTGCGTCAGCGCCCGGTCCGGCTTCTTCAACATCGGCCAGGAGGGCCAGGTGCTGATCGGGGCGCTGGCCGGCGCCTGGGTCGGCCTGCGACTTGCCCTGCCCGGGCCGCTGCTGCTGGTCGTCGTGCTGCTGGCGGCCCTGCTCGCGGCCGGCGGCTGGGCCGGGCTGAGCGCGCTGATGTACCGCTTCCGAGGGGTCAACGTGGTGGTCAGCACGCTGCTGATGACCTTCCTGGCCCAGCAGTTGGTGGCGTTCGCGGTCAACACCCCGTGGCTGCTGCAGGAGTCGCGACTGGGCACCGGGGTGGTCTCGCCGCAGTCCAACCCGCTGCCGGAGAACGCCCGGCTCGCCTCCCTCGGCGAGTACCCGAACCTGCAGGTCAACGGTGGTTTGATCCTGGCCGTCCTGATCGCGGTGGCGATCAGCCTGGCGATGACCCGGACCCGGTGGGGGTTCCGGCTCAAGATGCTCGGACTCAACCCGGTCACCGCCCAGCACGCCGGGGTCCGGGTCGGCGCCCTCGGCGGGATGGCGCTGGCCATCTCGGGAGCCTTCGCCGGGCTGGCCGGCGCGCTGCTGCTGACCAGCCCGATCGGCAGCCACCGACTGCAGCCGGGGATGTCGTTGAACCTCGGATGGGACGGCCTGCTGGTCGCCCTGGTCGCCCGGAACAATCCGCTGCTGGCCATCCCGGTGGCGGTGCTGTTCGGCGTGCTGCGCGCCGGAGCCAGCTTCCTGGCCGCCACCGGGGTGCCGTCGTTCCTGGTCGACGTGGTCAAGGCGCTGCTGGTGCTGGCGTTCGTGGCGCCGCCGGCGGTGATCGCCCTGCTGCGCCGGCGGCGGGCCGGCGGTGAGCCGGCCGGCACCCCGCCGCCGACCGGTGGCCTGCCGACCCCGACCCCGTCGACGGGAGAGCCGGCGGCAGCCGGCACCGAGGTGCCGGCGATCGACGTCCCGGAGGCGTCCGGTAGCGACAAGACCGGTAGCGACAAGACCGGTAACGGGTCGACCGGTAGCGAGAAGACCACCATGGAAGGCAGGCCGGCATGAGCGCCGCCGACAACATCGCCACCATTCTGTCCAGTGGGGCGCGGCTGACCATCCCGTTGGCCTTCGCCGCCTGCGGCGAGTACGTGGCGCAGCGCGCCGGCACGCTGAACATCTCGGTCGAGGGCATGATGCTCGGCGCGGCGTTCGGCTCGATCGCGGTGGCCAGCGCCACCGGCAGCGCCACCATCGGGCTGGCCGCCGGCGCGCTCGTCGGCGTGCTGGTCGCCGTGCTGCACGCCAACCTGTCGCACCGGGCCCAGATCAACACGTTCGTCGTCGGTCTGGTGCTCAACGCGCTGGTGCTCGGCCTGACCAGCTACCTGATCACCATCAGCAGCTTCACCGGGCACCAGGTGTGGCGGGTGGACATCCCGGTGCTGCGCGACATCCCGATCATCGGACCGATGCTGTTCGTGCAGCGCTGGCCGGCGTACCTGCTGCTGATCGCGATACCGCTCACCTGGTGGCTGGTGGAACGCAGCCGGTGGGGCCTGGAGCTACGGGCGGTCGGGGAGAACCCGCAGGCCGCCGACGTCAGCGGGATCCGGGTCAACCACCGGCGCCGGCAGGCGCTGCTGTTCTGTGGTCTGCTCGCCGGGCTCGGCGGCGCCTACCTGGCGGTCGGCGAGGTCGGCTCGTTCAACCAGAACATGACCGCCGGCCGTGGCTACCTGGTGATCGCCGCGGTGATCTTCGGTGCCTGGCGGCTCGGTCGGACCATGGTCGGCTGCGCGGTGTTCGGCCTCGCCGACGCGATGCGGCTGGCGCTGCCGGCGCTCGGGGTGACCATCAACTCGCAGTTGCTCATCGCCGCGCCGTACCTGCTGGCGCTGCTGGCCATGCTGGTCTTCGCCACCCAGCACCGGGAACCGAGAGCGCTGGCCAAACCGTTCCAGCGCGGCACCACCTGACCCCGGCCCGGTACGGGCCGGAATCCGGGGCCCGGGTGCGGTGGCGGTCTGCGGCCCCGGGTCGGCGCGGTGGCGGCGGTTCGCCGTCACCGCGCCGGGGTAGAGGACCGGCATGATCCGACCGACCGCCGCCCCGCCGCAGGGCGAGCGCTCCGCCGCGCAGCGGCAGGGCGAGCGCCACTCAGCCCGACCGCGAGCCGATCGCCGGCACCGATGACCGGGTCGACCTGGCCGCTGGCACCGAGCATCGCGGCGCTCGCGGTCGCCCTGCTGGTCATCGTCTTCGCCGGCAAGTCCCTGGCGGCGACGGCCGACACCCTCGCCGACCGGACCGGGATGGGCGAGGCCGTCGCCGGAGCACTGCTGCTCGGCGCGGTCACCTCGCTGCCCGGCATCGCCACCACCGCGATCGGTGCCTGGCAGGGCGACGCCCAGTTCGCAATCGCCAACCCGATCGGCGGCATCGCCGTACAGACGGTCTGGCTGGCCATCGCCGATCTGCTCTACCGGCGGTCGAACATCGAACACGCGGCCGCCTCGCTGGAGAACATCATGCAGGCGCTGGTGCTGGTGGCGCTGCTCTGCCTGCCGATCGTCGCCTACGCCACGCCCGGCCTGACTCTCGGCTGGGTGCATCCGGCAAGCCTGCTGATTCCGGTCCTCTACCTGTACGGACTGCACCTGGTCCGCCGGCTGCGACAGAACCCGATGTGGCGGGCCGAGCAGACCTCGGACACCCGGCAGGACGTCCCGGACGACCCCGACGGCGACGCCGACGGCGACGCCGACGGTGCGCCCAGCACCCGCCGGCTGTGGTGGCGGCTGGCCGCGCTCGCCGCCGTCGTCGGCGGCACCGGCTACCTCATCGGGCAGGGCGGCCTGGGGGTGATCGCGGCGACCGGACTGCCCAGCGGCTTCGTCGGGTTCACCGTCACCACCGCGATCACGTCGTTGCCGGAACTGGTCACCCTGATCGCGGCGGTCCGGATCGGAGCGTTGACCCTGGGGATCGGCAACATTCTCGGCGGCAACGCGTTCGACTCACTGATGATCTTCCTCGCCGACGCGGCGTACCGGCCGGGGTCGGTCTACACCGACGCGGCCTCCGCCGGTCTGCTCCTCGCCGGGTCGACCACGCTGCTCACTGTGACTCTCGCCGCCGGCCTGATCATGCGCGAACGCCGGGGGGTCGGCTTCGAGGGCGTCGCCATCCCGGTGGTCTACCTGGTCACGGTGGTGCTGCTGCTGGTCCGCGCCGCCTGACCGTTGTCCTGGCGGGGTCAGTCCCGGCGGCGCAACGCCGGGTCGGTGAGTGCCGGCGGCCGGTAGCCGGCGTCGGCCGGGTTGACGTTGTGTCCTGGCGGCACCAGCTCGTCGATGCGGTCCAGCACTGCGGCGGGCAGCCCGGTCAGCTCCCCGGCACCGAGCTGACTGCGCAGCTGGGGCAGCGTGCGCGGGCCGATGATGGCGCTGGTCACCGCCGGGTGGCTCAGCACGAAACCGAGGGCCAGCTCGATCAGGCTCAGCCCGGCCTGCGCGGCCAGCTTCTCCAGCTCGCCGACGATGTCGAGTTTGTGCTGCCGGGCGGCCGCGTCGCGGAAGTCGAAGTGGTCGGCGTTGCGTCCGGCCCGTGAGTCGGCGGGGACCTCGGCGGAGCGGTACTTGCCGGTCAGCCAGCCGCCGTTGAGCGGGCTGAAGGCGAGCACCCCGAGCCGGTGCCGCCGGCAGGTCGGCAGCACCCCGGCCTCCACCCCCCGCGCCATGATCGAGTACGGCAGCTGTTCGGTGGTGAACCGTTCCCGCTGCCGTCGCTGGGCGACCCACTGCGCCTCGACGATCTCCTCGGCGGGGAACGCCGAGGAGCCGACCATCAGCACCTTGCCCTCGCGGATCAGATCGGACAGCGCACCGAGGGTCTCGTCGATGTCGGTGCCCGGGTCGGGCCGGTGCACCTGGTAGAGGTCGATCCGGTCGGTGCCGAGCCGGCGCAGACTCGCTTCGACCGCCTGCCGGATCCAACGCCGTGAGTTGCCGCGTCGGTTGCGGTCGTCCCCCATCGGCTCGTGGAACTTGGTGGCCAGCACGACGTCATCGCGCCGCCCACGCAGCGCCCGGCCGAGGATCCGCTCGGACTCGCCGTGCGCGTACACGTCGGCGGTGTCCACGACGTTGATCCCGGCGTCGAGCGCTTCCCCGACGATCCGCCGGCATTCCTGCTCATCGCTGTTGCCCCAGGCACCGAACATCATCGCGCCGAGGCAGAGCGTGCTCACCTCGACGCCGGTGCCGCCAAGTCTGCGGTACTGCATCAGGACCTCCCGCCGCCAGCCTGTCACCCGACCACCGACGGCGGCACCGTTGCCGCGGCTCGAAGGCCGATCGCCGGGTTTGTGTCCCCGGCACATGGATCCCGGCTAGCGTGCCGAATAGCCTGGTAGACGCGCTGCAACAGACATTTCGGCAATTGGAGGTTCCCGTGGCGACCGGCCTTACCCACGCCCGATGGACGCACGTGGCACTGCCCACCGGCGACCTCGACAAGGCCATCTCGTTCTACACCTCGCTCACCCCGCTGGTGGTGGTGGAGCGCTTCGCCGACGCCGACGGCGAGAGCGTCTGGCTCTCCAACGACAAGCAGGTCGAGACGCCGTTCGTGCTGGTGCTGGTCTCGTTCAACAAGGACAAGGGCGGCCAGCTCGGGCTGCTGCACCCGTTCGCGCACATCGGCATCGAGGTGCCGAACCGGTCCGACGTCGACGAGATCGCCGAACGCGCCCGTGAGCTGGGCTGCCTGCACTGGGAGCCGCGGCAGATGCCGCCGCCGGTCGGCTACATCTGCGCGTTGAAGGACCCGGACGGCAACGTCATCGAGATCTCCCACGACCAGCAGGTGTTCGACACCGTACGGCGGCTGTGGGGGAGCTGACCGGCGGACGCACCCGCGACGCGGTGCGGCGGTACCTGGCCGCGCTCAACGCGCGGGATGCCGACGCGGTCGCCGGCTGCGTCAGTCCCGGGTTCGTCAACGAGCACACCGCGGCGCTGGGCCGCACCGTCACCGGCCGGGCCGCGTACCGCGCCCGGCTGGACGGCTTTCTCGCCGAGTTCGCCGACCTGCACTACGAGGTCGAGGACCTGCTGGTCGAGGGCGACCGGGCGGCGGTGGCGTACCGGATGTCGTTCCGGCTGGTGTCGGCCGGCCGCGCGCCGGTCCGCATCCGGGGCATGTTCCGCTTCCAGGTGGACGCCGACGGGCTGATCGCCCGCCGGGTCGACTACTGGGACAGCGCCGAGGTGCACCGACAGATCGCCGCCGCTAGCTGATTCCTATCGGCTGGCTGATTCCTGCCGACTGGCTGGTCCCGTCGGCCGGCTTATCCCGCCGGTGGCGTAGGGCTCGGTAGAGTGGCGCCGTGGTGGTCACGGGTCGGGCGGCGGGTGAGGCGAGCGAGGTGACCGGCGACGGGCCGGCCATCCAGACGGTGCAGCGCGCCGCGACGATCCTGCGGGCGTTCACCGTGGAACGGCCCCGGCTCACTCTGGCCGAGTTGACCGCCGACCTGGCGATCAGCCGGGCCACCGCACACCGGTACGCGCGGGCGCTGCGCGCCGCCAATCTGCTGCGGTTCGACGTCGCCACCGCCACCTACACGTTGGGGCCGCAGATCCTGGCGATGGAGGCGGCGGCCCGCGCCGCGCTGCCGATCGTCACCGTCGCCGAGCCCTACCTCGACCGGCTGACCCGCGACACCAACCAGACCTCGGTGCTGAGCATCTGGAACGGCGAGGCGCCGACGGTGGTCCGGTGCATGGACAACACCAGCGGGGACGTGCGGCTCAGCGTGCGTACCGGCTCGCCGTTGGAGCTGACCCGTTCGGCCCAGGGCCGGGTGTTCTGCGCGTACCTGCCGCCCGCCGAGAACCCGGTGGTGGCCCGGCAGCTGCGGCTGTCCGCCGCGCTGCGGGAGGTGGTCGCGCAGGTCCGCCGCGACGGCGTCGCGGTCAACTCACCGGAGGATTTCGGGGTACGGGTGATCGCCGCCCCGGTGTTCGAACGTACCCAGGTGGTCGCCGCGCTCGCGGTGCTCGGCACCAGCGTGGCGTTGGCCGGTACGGCACAGGCCGAGGCGGCGGATCATCTGCGGCAGGTCGCGGGGGAGCTGTCCGAGACGTTGGGGGCGATCGCCGGTTAACGCCGGCTAATCCGCCCGTTGCCACCCTGCTGGTGGCTGGTCCGCCCGTTGCCACCCTGCTGGTGGCCGTTGCGCCCGGGATCGCCCGGCGGCTGGTGGCCGTTGCCGGCGACGCTGCCCAGTTCGGCGGTGACCACGGCGGCGGCGCGCTGCAGGGCGGCGGCCAGCGGACTGTCGGTGCCCTCCGGCACCGACGTGGTGGTGCCGACGATCGCCATCGCGGCGATCAGCGTCTGGCCCCGGAAGATCGGCGCGGCGATGCTGCGTACCCCGTTGACCGACGGGGTGTTGGCGGAGATGCCGGTGCGGCGGATCTTGTCGACCTCGTGGCGCAGCTCGGCCGAGGCCGCCAAATCGGCGGCCAGCCCGGGGACGTCCTCCGCCGGCAGGAACGCGCAGAACACCCGGCCCTGGGCGGACTCGGTGCGTGACAGTCGGGACCCGGTGCGGACGCTGACCCGGATCACCCGGTCGGTGTTGTCGTCGGCGCGTACCACCACCGCCGTGTCGCCGTCCCAGACGCTGAGCACCACGGTCTCGTCGACCTCGCGGACCAGCTGCTGCATGTGTGGCCCGGCGATGCTGATCACCGGCATGGCGGCGCGGGCGGCGGCGGACAGGGTGAGGATCTGCGGGCCGAGGGAGTAGAGGCCCTCGCGTTCGTCGTAGCGCAGCAGGTTGCTCTCCCGCAGCGCCTTGGTGTAGCGGTGCGCGGTGGCCTTGCTGGTGCCGAGGCTGGCGGTGAGCTCGTTGAGGCTCAGCCGGGGACGGGCGGCGGTGAACGCGTTGAGGATCACCGCGGCACGCTGCACGGTCTGGATCGCCGGGGTGCTCGGTTCGGCGAGCACCGGGGGGCTCACCTCGGCGGGAGAGCTGTCGTCCGCCATCTGGCTTCCTTATCTGGCTTCCTGGTCGGAAGCGGCGGGGCGTGCGCACCGGACGGGGGTAGGTGCGGGCGGCCGGAACGCGTACGGAAAGTGAGACAGCATCATGCCATACGGTACCCTGCGCTGTCGATGGTGCCGGTGTGCCGTACCGCGATGTCCGCATATATACCGGCGAACATCCGCAGATCGGCCAGCGCGTACCGGTCCCGTCGGGGATCGGCGGGATCGGCGCCGCGACCGGGCGGTCCCAGCCGTACCGTCGGCACGCCCCGACCGCGCAGCACCACCCCGTCGGTCGAACCGGTCCAGCCGAGGACCGGCGGTGGCTGTTCACCGTACGCCGCCGTCCATGCGTCGTACGCGTGCCGGGCGATCGGCGCGTCCGGTGCCGTCGCCGCAGCCGGGTGGACCAGTTGCCCGTCCACCGAGACCGGGCAGTCGGCCAGCGGGGTGCCGGCGGTCGCGGCGGTGACGACGGCCTGCACCTCGTCGCGGATCCGCGCCGGATCGTCACCGGGCACCGTCACCAGGTACAGGTGCAGGTCAAGCCGGCCCGGCAGCAGATCCGGCTTGGCCGGCTGGCCGGCGCGTACCGCGCCGATGCCGACCTCCGCGCCGACCGCAGCGGTCGGATCGGCCCGGGCAGCCAGGTGCCGCCGCCGGAAGGCCTCCAACGCCTCGATCACCACGCCGAGATGGGTGATCAGGCCGCCGGGCGGCACCGCGTGCTCGCGGGCCAGCACCGGATGGAACTGGCCGGTCAGCCGTACCCGCAGGTACAGGGCGCCCGGTTCGGCGGTCAGCACGCCCGGCGGACTGGTCTTGGCCAGCACCGCCGCCGCCGGTGGCGGGTACCGGTCCAGGTACCGGGCCACACCGCCGGGCTGCTGCCGGGTCACGGCGCCGGCATTCGCGTTCGGATGCAAGGCATCGGGATCCGCCGGCGGATGCGACAGGTGGTACCGGTGGGTCCCGGCGGCGGCCAGCAGCAGGGTCAGCCGGTGCGGCCGGTCGGCCGCCCGCAGCGCCTCGGCGGCGGCGACGAAACCGACCAGCGCGGTCGCGGCGGCGGCTCGGGCGACCCCGAGACCGAAGCCGTCTACCAGGGCATCGCCGTTCGGTCCGAGCGAGCGGCGCAGTCCACCCGCCGGACCGGACGAGCCGGTCACCGGCTCGTCGAACTCAGGGTCACCGGTAAGGGAGGTGTCGAGGTGGGAGCAGATCAGCAGCTCCGGTGCGTCGCCGTGGCCGGCGCTGACCACGAGGTTGGCGCTGCGCGGCAGCTCGGTGGTGGCCGGCAGCCGGTCGACCCGCCAGGCCAGCTCCGGCCAGCGGGCGCTGCCCCAGCCGGCCAGTCGTTCGGCGGTGGCCAACTCCTGCCCGTACGGGCTCGGCCCGGCGGCCAGCACCGTCAGGGCGTCGACGATCCGGTTCTCGCTCATCGCCTCATCCCATCACTCCCGTGACAGTTATCCAAGATGACGTCTCGCATGTTGACATAGCCAGGGTGGGGTCTCTAGCGTGACGTCACATCAACGACGCCGCTGTCCAACCAGATAACCGCAGGTCGCAGAGGCGCGAGACGCGAGCAGGACGGCGAAAGGCCCCACTGATGCGGGAGGACCGATGACCTACGTGGTCACCGACGAATGCGTGGACGTACAGGACCGCTCCTGCGTCGAGGAATGCCCCGTGGACTGCATCTACGAGGGCGACCGGATGATGTACATCAACCCCGACGAGTGCGTCGAGTGCGGCCGGTGCGAACCGGTCTGCCCGGTCACCTCGATCTTCCACCTGGAGGACCTGCCGGCCGACCAGGCACACTTCGGCCCGATCAACGCCGAGTTCTTCAGCGAGCTCGGTGCCCCCGGCGGCGCCCGCAAGATCGGCCGGGTCGGTCGCGACCACCCGGCCGTCGCCGGGAGCACCGGCTCATGACCGCCGAACACGACGTCGACCTGGCCATCATCGGCGCCGGCCCGGCCGGCCTGTACGCCGCCTACTACGCCGGCTTCCGTGGGATGACCGTGGCGATCATCGACTCGCTGCCCGAACCGGGCGGACAGATCGCTGCCCTCTACCCGGAAAAGGACATCTACGATATCGCCGGCCTGCCGGCGATCAAAGGTCAACAGCTCGTCGACGACCTACTCACCCAGGCCGCCACCGCCAAACCCACCTTCCTGCTGGGCGAGAGCGCCGTGGAGCTGACCAACGCCACCGACCACGTGCTGATCGGCACCGACACCGGCAGCCGGGTACGCGCCAAGGCGGTCCTGCTGACCGCCGGGATCGGCACCTTCACCCCGCGTGAGCTGCCGGTCGGCAGCGACTACCTCGGCCGTGGGCTGCGCTACTTCGTGCCCCGGCTGGAGGAACTCGCCGGACAGCAGGTCGTCGTGGTCGGCGGCGGCGACTCCGCCGTCGACTGGGCGCTCGCCCTGGAGCCGTACGCCGCCAGCGTCACCCTGGTGCACCGCCGGCCGCAGTTCCGCGCCCACGAACGCAGCGTCGAGCAACTGCACGCCTCAAGCGTGCGGGTGGTCACCCCGTACGAGGTCAGCGGCGTCGCCGGCGACCCACAGCTCACCTCGGTCACGATCAGCGAGGTACGCGGCGACGGCCGCGAGGAGCTGCCCGCCCAGGCGGTGGTGGCGGCCCTCGGCTTCATCGCCGACCTCGGCCCGATGCGGCAGTGGGGGCTGGAGATGACCAAACGGCACATCACCGTCGACCGGTCGATGCGGACCAACCTGCCCCGGGTCTACGCCGCCGGTGACGTCACCGACTACCCCGGCAAGGTCCGGCTGATCTCGGTCGGCTTCGGTGAGGCCGCCGCCGCCGTCAACAACCTGGCACCGCTGGTCAACCCGGCGCTGAGCACCGTACCCGGCCACTCCTCGGACGCCACGTGAGCGCCCCCGGCCTGCAACTGCTCGCCACCCGGCGCGGTCTGGCCCGGATCTGCGGCGACGGCACCGTCGAACTGCTCGACCTGCCGTACCGCGACGTCGCCGAGCTGCTGCGGGCCGGCGGAGGTCTGGCCCCGGCCGCCACCGCGCCGGCCCGCGACCGGCTGCCACTGGACAGCGTCACCGCCGAGCTGGTCGCCCCGCTGGGCAGCACCCGGGCGGTGTGGGGAGTCGGCCTCAACTACCACTGCAAGGCGCGGGCCGCCGGCCGGGCCGTCCCCACCGAACCGGTGCTCTACCTCAAGTCGGCCAGCGCCGGATCCGGCCCGGACGCCACCGTGGCGCTGCCCAGCTCGATCAGTACCCAGCCTGACTACGAAGGCGAGATCGCGCTGGTCATCGGGGCCCGGATGCACCGTACGCCGGCCGAGCATGCCTGGTCGCACGTCGCCGCGATCACCGCCGCAAACGACCTGACCGCCCGGGACGTGATGGCCGCCTCGGCCAACCCGACGCTGGCCAAGAGCTTCCCCGGCTTCGGCGCGCTGGGCACGTCGGTGCTGGACATCGCCGCCGTCGCCGACCGCGACGCCATCGAAGTGCGGACCACCGTCAACGGCGAGGTACGCCAGCAGGCCACCAGCGCCGACCTGATCTTCCCGGTGCCGCAGCTGCTCGCCTGGATCACCAAGTACGTGATCCTCGAACCGGGCGACGTGGTGCTCACCGGCACCCCGGCCGGCACCGGCCAGGACCGGGGCTGCTTCCTGCGCCCCGGCGACCTGGTCGAGGTCTCCGTCGGCGGGGTACTGCCGCTGCGTACCCGGTTCTGCGCCGAAACCCCCGACGGCGAAATCTCCGACGACGAGCCTGCCGCAACCTCCGACGGCGCCCCCGACGCGGTGGCCCCGTCTCTCCTTCGCACAGAAAGTCCGCTGACCGATGACTGAGAATGCTCCCCGGTACGACCTGGTGCTGGCCGGTGGTGAGGTCTTCGACTCCGCCACCGGCGCCAGCCAGGTCGTCGACGTCGCGGTGACCGGCGACCGGATCGCCCGGATCGCCCCCGGCCTGGCCGCCGACGCCCGCGAGGTGGTCGACTGCGCCGGCCGGTACGTGCTGCCCGGCCTGGTCGAGGGGCACACCCACATCTTCGCCGAGGTGTCCAAGGTCGGTGCCCCGCCGGACGAGGCGCACCTGCACCGGGGCGTCGTCGCCGCCTGCGACGCCGGCACCGTCGGTGCCTCCACCTTCGCCGCCTTCGAGCGGTACGTCGCAGCCCCGGCGAAGCTGCGGCTGGTCAACTTCCTCAACGTCAGCGTGCTCGGGCTGATCGATTTCCGGTTCGGCGAGCTGATGAACCCGGACACCCTGGTCCCCGAGGACGCCCTCG
Source organism: Solwaraspora sp. WMMB762 (assembly GCF_049179115.1). NCBI lineage: Bacteria > Bacillati > Actinomycetota > Actinomycetes > Micromonosporales > Micromonosporaceae > Solwaraspora > Solwaraspora sp. WMMB762. The sequence goes on along the minus strand of NZ_JBMHMD010000001.1, from coordinate 2,757,107 downwards.
CGGTCGCCGCCGCCAACCCGCACCGGGTCCGCGGCTTCAAGATCCGGCTCTCCGAGGACGTCGTCGGGCACAACTGGCGACCGCTGCTCAAGCGTTCGCTGGAGCTGTCCGCCGACGCCGGCCTGCCGCTGATGATCCACATCGGGGAGACCCCGGAGCCGCTGCCGGCCGTGCTGGAGATGCTGCGCCCCGGCGACGTCGTCGCGCACTGCTACACCGGCAAGCCGTACGGCATCCTGGCCGACGGCACCGTGCTGCCCGAGGTGTACGCCGCCCGTGAGCGTGGCGTGCTGTTCGAGTCGGCGCACGGCAAGAGCAACCTCAGCTTCAAGGTGGCCGAACCGGCGATCGCGCAGGGCTTCTACCCGGACGTGATCACCTCGGACACCTCGGCCCGCAACTGGCGCGGCCCGGTGTTCGACCTGGTCACCAGCATGGCCAAGCTGCGCGCGCTGGGCATGAGCATGGAGCAGATCGTGCCCCGGGTGACCAGCGCCCCGGCCCGGCTGACCGGCCTGGACGCCGAAGGCTACGGCAGCCTCGTCGAAGGCGGCCCGGCGCACGTCACCGTGCTCGCCGACGCCGACGAGGCGGTGCTGCCCGACGCGGCCGGCAACCAGATCACCGCCCCCCGGCTGGAACCGGAAGTGGTGCTGCTCGCCGGCGAGCGGGTGCCGACCGTACCGTGGCGCGGCCTGCCCACCGACCAGGCCGGTGCCGCCGGCCGGGCCAGCTGAGGACCGACCCGATGCGCACCGGGGTGCACACCGGCCGGGCCGCGCTGCGCGAGCGGCTGCGGCGCGGCCGGCGGGTGGTCGGCACGTTTCTCAAACTGCCCGGCACCGACGCGGTCGAGCTGGCCGCCCAGGCCGGCCTCGACTTCGTCGTGGTCGACCTGGAGCACTCCGGGTTGGACGAGCGGACCGCCGCCGGGCAGTTGCGGCACGCCGCGCTGCTCGGCCTGCCGGCCCTGGTACGGCTGGCAGCGGTCGACCCGGCGCAGGTGAACCGGCTGCTGGAGGCCGGAGCTGCCGGGGTGCAGCTGTCCACCGTCCGCGCCCGCGCGCAGCTCGACGCACTGCAGGCCGCCGTCCGGTACGCGCCGACCGGCCGGCGCAGCATCAGCCTCGCCCACCCGGCCGCCGGCTACGGGTCCGCCGGCCTGGACGCCTACCTGGCCGCCGAGACAGCCGACCCGCCGCTGCTGGTCGCCCAGATCGAGACCGCCGACACCGACGACCCGCTGCCTGACCTGCTTGCCAGCCCGGACGGCAGCCCCAGCGTCGACGTGGCGTTCGCCGGCACCACCGACCTGGCGGTCAGCCTCGGCCTGGCCACCACCGACGACCAGGCACCGCTGCTGCGCCGGGTCGGTGAGATCGCCGACGCAGCCCGCGCCGCCGGGGTCACCCTGGGCGGGTGGGCGCCGGGCCGGTCCGACGAGATCCTGCGCCGGTACGGCCTCGCCAGTGCCAACTATCTGGTCGCCGGCTCCGACCTGCAGCTGCTCGGTGCCGGCCTGCGCCAACTCGCCACTGACAATTGAGCCAGCCCTCGAAGGGAGCCCGGACGTGCTGAACCCGCAGCTCTACCGCACCTCGGTCAACTGGGACGAGATCCCCGCCACCGACGTGCGCCCCGGCGTGCGACGCAAGGTGTACGCCACCGACGAGGTGGTCCTCGCCTGGCACGAACTCGCCGTCGGCATGGCGCTCAACCCGCACACCCACGACGACTTCGACCAGCTGGTGATGATCCTCGGCGGGCGGTGCAACTACTACGTCGACGGCGTACCGCACGACATGGGTCCCGGGTCGATGCTGCTGATTCCGCGCGGCGCCGAGCACTACATCGAGCCGACCGAGGGCCCGTGCATCAACCTGGACGTGTTCGCCCCGCCGCGCGCAGACTTCCTCGCGCACGCCTGGCGTCCCGCCGCCGCTCAGGGGTGAGCCGATGACTGACATCGTGGTGGTGGGCAGCCTCAACGTCGACGTGGTGGTGCCCCTCGACGAGCTGCCCGCCGCCGGGCAGACGGTGCTCAGCGCCGCCGACCATTCCCGGGCCGGCGGCGGCAAGGGCGCCAACCAGGCGGTGGCCGCCGCCCGACTGGGCCGGTCGGTGGCGATGGTCGGCGCGGTCGGCGACGACCCGGAAGGGCAGTGGCTGACCGGGCTGCTGGCCGCCGAAGGCGTCGACACCTCGGCGGTGCTGCGCGCACCCCGCCCCACCGGGCAGGCGATCGTGCTGGTCACCGCCGACGGCGACAGCACCATCGCGGTCAGCTCCGGGGCCAACATGTGGCTCGCCCCGGAGCACCTGCGGCCGTACGCCGACCTGATCGGTGACGCTGCGGCCGTACTGCTGCAGCAGGAGGTCGACGCGGCGGTGGTGGCCGCGGTGGTGGCCGCCGCCCGGGGTCTGGTGGTGGTCAACCCGGCACCGGCCCGGCCGATCGACGCGGAAACCCTGGCCCGGGTCGACGTGCTGGTGCCCAACCGGGGGGAGTTGGCCGCGCTGGCCGGCGCGACGGTGCCGGCCGGTACCGGGCCGTCGGAGGGCGTCGACTCGCTCGCCGCGATGGCCCGGTCGCTGGGCACCCGGGGACCGGTGGTGGTCACCCTCGGCGCCGACGGTGCCCTGGTGGTGACCGCCGACCGGGAGCATCTGGTGCCGGCCGAGCCGGTCGTCGCGGCGGACGCCACCGGTGCCGGGGACACGTTCTGCGCGGCGCTGGCCGACGCGCTGCTCGACGGCGCGGCGATCGACGACGCGGCCCGGTGGGCGAGCCGGGCGGCGGCGGTGACGGTGACCCGGCCCGGCGCGATGGCCAGTGCCCCGCGCCGGGCCGAGGTGCTCGCCGTCGGATAGGTGGCCAGCCCCGGTCGGTCGTCGGTAGCCGGCCGGCGCCGGTGACTGCCGTGGGGCGGACGACACAGCGCGACGATGGCCGCCGCGACGACGGTGACGAGGATCGTCGGGGCGAGGAGCAGGAGTCCTTCGTCGCCCGGGACCGTCCACGACCAGATCGGTCCCTCACTCAGAGTGAACCCCTGGTCGACGATGGTCAGATAGTCCTGCACGACGGAGTTGATTATCGGGGCGGAGGTGCCGGCGGCGATGATGGCCAGCAGCGCGAGGACGCCGCTGGCCTGCGGGTGCTGCTCGGTACGGCGACTCGCCCAACCGGTGAGGAACCACCCGAGGACCATGCCGGCCAGCCCGCCGGCGGCGAATCCGACCGGCATCCCGGCGGGCTCGATCCGGCGTACCGAGACCTCGAACCAACCGCCGCCTTCCGGCTCCAGTGCCTGGTAGACGTTGCCGAAGGTCAGCAGCCAGCCGTCCTTGGTCGCGGTCAGGAACTCGGCGGTACGCTGATCGGCGTGTCCCGAGTAGACGAGCGGGCCGAGCCGCCAACCGTCGGCGGCCAGCCGGTCGGCTACCTCGGCGTCGTACGCGCGCAGGTCAGGGACCGGGTCGGCGTGGTCGACCTGGTACCGGACCTGACCGAACTGGGCCTCGCCGTTGCCATTGACGAAGACCCGGTCGTGCCGTTGCAGCGGTGGATCCTCGACGTCGGGGGTGACCAGTTCGGCGATGGCGGTCATCTCCGCCGTGCTGGGCAGCGGCCGGTCGGTTTCGCCGAAGGCCCGGGCGGTCAGCGACGCGGCCACGAAGCCGCTGAGGATCGCGACGACGATGGCGACGGGGACCACGAGGCGGTTGCCCGGTCGGCCCAGCCGGGCCCGGGGGGCGTGCCGGAGCACATTGAGGACCTCGCGGGTGCTCGGTCGCCGACGGCCGGTGGCCTCGGCGATCATCAACATCGTGTCGAGCAGTTCGGCCCGGCGGGGCCCCGGCGGGTAGGCGCGGGCGAGTAGCCGGTAGCGCCGGTACCGCGCGGCCGTGGCCGGGCTCAACCGAACGTCACCGTGGCCGGCCCGGCCGGTGGGCGCAGCGCGTCCAGCAGCCGGTTCGCGGTCGCCACCTTGCGGCTCAGCCGCTGCGTCTCGGCGGCCAACGCGGCACCGCCGGAGTCGGTGAGTCGGTAGTAGCGGCGCAGCCGTCCGTCGACCGCCTCCTCCCGGTCGACCGCCACCAGGCCCTCGGCGGCCAGCCGGTCCAGCGCGGCGTAGAGGGTCGCCGCCAGCAGCCGTGTCTCACCCCCGGACAGCTTGGTGACCTGTTGAATCACTCCGTATCCGTGTCGCGGCTGGTCGACCAGCGCGGCCAGGATCCAGAACGTCGGCTCTCTCATCGGACGTGTCACGCGGTTGAATATACAAATGATTTGACTATCGTGCCAGTCGGTCGACCGGGACGAGCGCGTGCCGCCGGCCCACCACCCACAGGGTCAGGGCGAAACAGCTCAGCGCCACCCCGGCCAGCGACACCGCCGTCCAGCCGCCAGCCGACCAGAGCATCGCGGCAGCAGCCGAGCCGGCGGCACCACCGACGAAGTTGGCCGTCACGTACGCCGTGTTCAGCCGGCTGCGCGCCTCGTGTGAGACGGCCATGACCCGCAACTGGTTGAGGATTCCGGCCGCCTGCAACGCCGCGTCGAGCGCGACTACCACGACGATCACCAGCAGGACGCTGCGTCCGGCGAAGATCGCCGTGACGAACGAGGCGAGCACCGCGACCCAGGCCGCGCCGGTGGCGGGCAGCGACCAGCCCAGGTCGTGCAGCCGACCGCTGCGCTGTGCGGCGACCGCGCCGGCCAGACCGGCGAGGCCGAACAGCCCGATCACCGACACCGGATAGTCGAACGGCGGGCCACTGAGCAGGAACGTCAACGCCGTCCAGAACATGGTGAACGCGGCGAAGCCGGTCGCGGACAGCACCAACGTCCACCGGACGGAGCGGTCGCGGGCGACCACAGCGGCGACGGACGCGATCAGCGCCGGGTACGGCAGCCGGGTCTTCGGCGCCAGCGACGGAATCGCCCGGTACATCACCACGGCGAAGCCGACCGCCGCCACCGCCGCCAGCAGGAAAATCGCCCGCCAGCCGGCGATGCCGGCGACCAGCCCGCTGATGGTCCGCGAGGCGAGAATGCCGGTCAGGATTCCGGCGACAACCGTACCGACCGCGCTGCCGTGCCGGCTGTCGTCGGCGAGATCGCTGGCGAGCGGGGTGAGCAACTGCCCGGAGACCGTGGCCACCCCGAGCACGGTGATCGCCACGAGCAGTACGCCGAACGAGGGCGCGAGCGCACACGCCACCAGGGCGCCCGCCGCGCAGAGCATCAGCACCGGTACCAGCCGGCGTCGGTCGAGGATGTCGCCCAGCGGCACCAGGAACAGGATCCCGGCGGCGTAGCCGATCTGGGTGGCGGTGACCAGCAGACCGGCGGTCGCGGTGGTGACGTCGAGGTCGGCGGCGATGAGGTCGAGCAGCGGTTGCGCCCAGTAGAGGTTGGCGACGGCGGCACCGGCGGCCACCGCGAACAGGAAGGTCAGCCCTCGGCGCATGGCGCACCCCGGTCGGCGTCGGAACAGATCACGCCCGACGGTACGCCACGGCCAGCTCAGACCAGCGTCACCGGGTTGGTGAGGGCAGCCGGCCGCCCGTCGGGGTGGCGCACCTCGACTCGGACGAACGCCGACTCCGTGGCGTCGGTGCGCCACCGGAGGCTGCCGGCACCGTCGGCGGACAGCACGACGCGGTACGCCGTACCCCGGTCGGTGTGGGCGCTGACCGTGCCGGACGGCACGCCACGGACCTCGACCTCGACGGTGGCCGTGGCACCGCCGGTGTCGAGCCGCTCACCGATGTCGGCCCGGCGGTCGCCGGCCGACACGGTCACCGACAGGTCGACATTGGTCGATCCGGCGATCCAGCTGTGACCGGCGGCGATCCCGGCCAGTAGCGCGTCCACAGTGCGCCCGGCGGCGCGGACCACGGTGTGCGGGACGCCGATCTGACCGGCGAGGTGGGTGTCGCTGTTGCCGATCGCCGGCCGCCAACCGCCAGCGCCGACACCGGCGGCGGGTCTATGGGCCCAGTCGACCAGGCTGGCGGCCCAGTCGGCCAGCGCCGCCTCGTTGTCGGCGTTCCACGGCAGGTCCGACGCCCACTGTCCGTTCCAGACCTCGACGGCGTCGAACCCCTGGTACGGGTATTCGAACGTGCCCGACGGGTACGGCGCGTAGGGGTGCGCCACCACGCACAGTCCACCGGCCCGGTGCACGTCGTCGAGCTGTCGGCCGATCCGGTCGTCGCCGTCGCTGTTGTCGTTGCCGTACCGCCAGTCGACGAGGTGCCCGGGTGGCAGGCCGAGGGCCAGCCAGTGCCCGGTACGGGTGACGACCTCCTGGCCGCAGATCACCAGCAGGCCGTCGGCGCGGTCGACCCAGTCGGCGTACCCGTCGGTCGTGTTGTGCTCGGTGACGGCGACGAAGTCGAGCCCGGCCGCGCGGGCGGCGGCGGTCAGCTGGGCCGGGGCCAGCTCACCGCCGGTCGACCGCACCGAGTGCAGGTGGCAGTCGCCCCGGTACCACCTGGCTGACGCTCGCGGTGCTGACGCTCGACTCATCTCGGCGATCCTTCCAGGCAGCCGCATGACATCCACGGTAGTGTGGATGTCATGGCGGCGGTACATGAGGAAGTACCGTTCAGCGAGTTCCTGCATCGGCCCGGCGCCGCTGCGGAACGGCTGAACGAGGTCCGTACGTTGCGGCTGCGTCGTCGCGATGCGGACGACCTGGCCCTTGTCCGCGCTGACCAGGTTGAACGAGAGGCCGTCGTCGTCGACTTCACCGCCCGTCTGCTGGCGGGCCTGGTTCGTTCCGGGGCGGTGGAGGCGGTCCGGCGGGTCCTCGAGGAGGCGCTGCCCTGGGTGACGTTCCTCCCGGAGTCAGATGTCGACGAGCTGCTCTCGGAGCTGATCACCGTGGCGCAGGGAGCGGCTTCGCTGGAAAATCTGTCTCCGATCGCCACCCTGCTCGGGCAGTGGCGGCACACGGCGGAGATCTACAGCGACCCGGCGTTGCTGGAGATCATCAACCGGGAACCGGAAGGCGACCTGGGCGTGGTCGACCCACCCGAAGAGCGGCAATGAGCCCCAAACGGGGCGACCGGGCAGCGCCTCCAGCTGTCGGAACCGAGTACGAGTTGCGCTTCGGCACGTCGTCGGCTGCCGACGGCTGGGAGGCGTTGGCCCGGCAGGCTGCGGCGAACCTCCGGCGGGCGTACGACACCATCCGGGCGCAACCGCGTGCCCGGCAGCCAACCGAGCGCCACCACCGGCTGAAGGGCTCCCTGGCAACCGGCAGTTGGAAGGGACAGGTCTACGAGCGGTGGCAGTACGAGGTCACCGGCGGCGGCCGGATCTGGTACCTGGTGGACGATGACCGGCGTACTGCCTGGATAACCTACGCAGGCACCGGCCATCCGCGAGAAACGGACTGACCTTGACCCCGGTCTGGGAGCCCGGAGAGTGATGTCTCGTTCATCCTGTAGTGGTCAGATCTGGGCGGGGAAGTCGGCCTTGCGGATCATGCAGTGCACGCCCTTGACCGCGTCGACGACCTGGCTGACCTCGAAGTCGGCGGCGGCGCTCAGGTAGGCCAGGGCGGTGTCGCGGGGCATGCCCTGGGTGCGGGCCAGGAAGTCGACCGCGGCCCGGACCGCCCGGCGCATCGCCTCGTTGAGGTCGGCGTCCAGGCCTACCGGGATCCAGTGGGTGTCGGTCTCGGCCAGCGGGGCCTCCCCGGCACCGACCAGCGCGGTGGCCTGCGCCGCCGGGATGACGCTCAGCCGCAGAGCGGCCCGCAGCGGCGCCTCCAGGGCGGTCAAGGCAACCTCGCCGTCGCCCTGGGCGTAGTGCGGGTCACCGGCGTAGAAGCCGGCACCGGGCAGTTGCACCGGCAGGTAGAGGCTGGAGCCGACCTGCAGTTCGTTGATGTCCAGGTTGCCGCCGTGCCCGCCGGGCGGCACCGAGTGCACCATCTCGTCGGTGTCGACGGCGACGCCCATCAGGCCGAGGAACGGCGCCAGCGGGAACCGGGCGGCCCGGCCGGCACCGAACGGCAGTACGCCGTACAGCCGGCCGCCGCTGGAGACGACCTCGGTGAAGTGGCAGACGCTGCCGTACTCGCGGGGGTCGCTGTCCGGCCCGGTGTCGACCGGGGTGAGCGGGAACTCACCGGGCAGCGCGCCGTAGCCGTGCCGGCTGCTGACGAAGCCGTACGGGGCCCGGATCGCCAGGTCGAGCACGTCGACCCGGAGCAGGTCGCCGGGCTGTGCGCCGTCGACGGTGATCGGGCCGGTGACCACGTGCGGGCCGTCGTCGTCGTAGTCGTGGGCGACGTCCGAGGCGGCCAGGTCGCGGGCGTCGGTCAGGACGCCGTCGGCGGGTACGTCGTACTGCTTGAGGTAGCCGACCGGGTCGCGGCCCTGGTCTTCGAGGATGCCTTCGTGGCTGAGGGTGTCGATGGTCACGGTCTCACCGGAACGGACCCGCAGCACCGGGGCGTGGCTGCGGTTGGGCAGCCGGCCCCACAGGCAGGTCTCGGGCGTGGTCGGCAGGTAGTGGGCGCCGGCGATCGGTCCCTGGTGCGGCTGGAGCATCGGTTCCTCCGGAAGGGGTACCCGGCCGGCGGGCGCAGGGCGCGCGGCGGTGCGTGCCGCTGGTGGGCCGGGGTGACGGGTGGATGACCGGATCGTTTCCGGCGAACCCGCAGAAACGTGTTGCTGTCCTGTTAACAGTGAGTAACCCGATCACGGAAAATGCCCTGCTCTTGACAGGTGGAGGGCTCTGATAGCAGCATCGGAGTGCGAGACACTGTCTCGCATGACGTAGCACCGCCGAGGCGGGCGGACGGGACGAAAGAGGGCGGTGGGGTGATGACGCAGCAGACGCCGGTGCGACCGCTCGGCGGAGCCGACGGTGGCGCGCTGATCGACGAGGACTGGGAGGCGATGCGCTTCCGGGTGCACCGCTCGGCGTACCGCGACCCGGGTGTGTTCCGCGACGAGATCGCCAAGATCTGGGGCCACACCTGGCTGTACCTCGGCCACGAGACCGAGATCCCCAACGCCGGCGACTTCAAGACCCGTACCCTCGGCGGCCGTCCGCTGATCTTCTGCCGCGACTCCGCCGGCGAGGTCAAGGTCTTCCTCAACGCCTGCACCCACCGCGGCACCATCCTGTGCCGGCACAACGAGGGCAACACCAAGTTCTTCCAGTGCTTCTACCACGCCTGGGCGTTCAGCAACTCCGGTGACCTGGCCGCGCTGCCCGGCGACGAGAGCTACCCCGACGACCCGGGATTCCGCGAGTCGATGCGGCTGCGCCAAGTGCCCCGGCTGCAGATCCACGAGGGCTTCGTCTTCGTCGCGTTCGACCCCGACGTGCCTGACCTGCTCACCCACCTCGGCCCGGCCGCGCACTACATGTCGCTGACCGCCAAGATCGGCGCGCACGGCATGCAGACCCTGCCCGGCGTGCAGCTCTACAGCGTCAAGGGCAACTGGAAACTCGCCGTCGAGAACGCCATGGACGGCTACCACTTCGCGCCGACCCACAACACCTTCGTCGGCTACCTGCGGGAGACCGGCTTCGCGGTCACCGACGACGACCAGTACGCCTACGACCTCGGCGGCGGCCACGGGCTGCTGGTGCTCACCGGCCACAACGGCCGGATCGGCATGGTCTGGGAGCCACGCTTCGGCGATGAGGAGAAGGCCCGTACCGTCGCCAAGCGCAACGAGATGATCGCCCGACTCGGGCCGGAGCTGGCCGCCGAGATCGCCGACGCCAGCCGGATCCTCTTCGTCTTCCCCAACCTGCTGCTGTTCGACCTGGAGGCGTTGACCATCCGCCAGCTCGAACCGGTCGCCGCCGACCGTACCGACGTGCGGGCCTGGCAGTTCGTCGAGACCGGTGAGCCGGAATCGGTGCGCGCGCTGCGGATCAAGACCATGGTCAGCTTCGTCGGCCCCGGCGGCCTGGCCACCCCGGACGACATCGAGGCGTACGAGGCGGTGCAGCGCGGCATCGTCGCCACCGCCGACTCGGCCGACCCGGCCCACGACTGGTCCGACATGTCCCGGGGCATGGCCAACGAGAAGCAGGGCAACCAGGGCCGCTCCATCGACGAGGGCGCGATGCGCAGCTTCTGGCGGCACTGGGCCGACCGGGTCGGGGCGGCCACCGCCGTCGCCGGTGACCCGCCCGCTGACCCCGGCGCGCCCGGCCCCTCCACCGTCTTCGCCGCCGGATCCGCAGCCACCGCCGGATCCGCCGCGCCCACCACCAGCGGGAAGGAGTGACCCGATGTCCGCGACGACCAGTGGAGCAGTGCTCAACGTGGGGGCCCGTGAGGTGACCCGCGCCGACGTGGAGGACTTCCTCTACCGGGAGGCGCAGCTGCTCGACGAGTGGCGCCTCGACGAGTGGTTCACCATGTTCGAGCCGGACGGCCGGATGGAGGTGCCGACCACCGACTGGGCCGGCTGGGACGCCACCACCGCCGGGTTCTTCGTCTGCGACGACTACGACCTGATCCGGGCCCGGGTGAAGCGGCTCAAGAGCCGCAAGGCGCACGCCGAGAACCCGCACTCGCGTACCCACCGGATGGTCACCAACGTGATCCTGCTGGAGGCCGGCGCGGAGACTGTGTGGATCAGCGCCAACTTCCTCATCCACCGCTACCGCGACGGCGGCGCCTACACCTACGTGGGCCGTTACGAGCACGTGCTCAAGGTCGACGACGACGGCCTGCGCTTCCGGGTCCGCCGCTCCATCCCGGTGATGGAGTCGATGGACCCCGGCGCCCGGCTCAGCTTCATCCTGTAGAAGGGACCGCCGTCGTGATCACCCACATGCTGGCGTTCAAGTTCCGCGACGACCTGCCGCCCGGCGTCGCCGAGTCGGTCCTCGCCGAGCTGGACACCTTCCCGGCGAAGTACCCGGCGATGCGCAACTGGCGCAGCGGGGTCAACGTCAGCACCCGCGACACCACCATGACGCACGGCTTCGTCGTGGAGTTCGCCACCGAGCAGGACCTGCTCGACTACCTGCACAGCGAGTCGCACGAGCGGTTCGTCCGGGAACGCTGGCGCCCGGTCGTCGAACGCCAGGTCATCGTCAGCCTCCCCACCGCCGGGGACGCGTAACTCACCATGAAGGGGTCGCAGATGTCCACCGAGGCCGCCACCCGCCGTCGCGGGCCCTACGGCATGGAGTACGCCCGGATCGAGGTGCCGGATCTGGCCGCCTCCATCGAGTTCCTGCAGTACCACGTCGGCCTGCAGTTGGAGCAGCACGACGATGAGTACGCGTTCCTGCGCGCCGACATCGAACACCACAGCATCGAGCTGATCGCCGCGCCGCACCGTACCGAGTCGTGGACCACCGCGGTCGGGTTCAGCGTCGAGTCCGACGAGGTCCTCGACGACCTGCGGGAGCGGGTCGTCGCCGCCGGCCACGAGGTGCTCGAACTGCACGAGCGGATGAAGGGCCTGTGCCAGCGCGGATTCGCCGTACGCGACCCCAACGGGCTGATCGTCGAACTGTTCACCGAGTTCGTCGAGTACGCCGAACCGCCGTTGATCGAGCTGCGTCCGGTCGACCTGGTACACCCGTTCCTGGCCACCGACAAGTACGAGGAGTCGCTCGACTTCTACACCAAGGTGCTGGGCTTCCTGCCCAGTGACTACGTCGGCGACGTGACCGTCTTCCTGCGCTGCGAGGACCGCTACCACCACAGCCTGGCGCTGCAGCGCAACAAGGAGTTCTACGCCGCGCATCTGTGCTTCAAGATGAAGAGCTTCGACCACGTGATGCGCGGCCGGGCGCGGGCCCAGTACAAGAAGGTGCCGATCGCCTCCGATCTGGTCAACCACTCGGCGTCGACGTCCATCGCGTTCTACATGCACGACCCGAAGCACGGGCCGCGTTACGAGCTGTGCGACCGGCACCGGGTGTTCACCCCGGAGGAGCACGCCACGCACCGGGCCCGGCGGATGGCCGTCGACCCGCGAAACATCGACGTGTGGCGCCCGGCCGCCGACGACTGGGGTCGTTTCTGATCATCATCGTACGAAAAGGTGAACGACCCTCGGGAATCCTCCCCGGGGGTCGTTTTCTCGTGGTTCGACGGCATCTGGTTGTTGATCAATTCGACCGTTGGAATTTCTGCACAGCTAAGGAATCTGCACGAGTTTCTGCTCCATCCTGGACTATCTGTCCGGATCAGTGGAAGACGGCCCCGGTGGGATGAATCAGAGCCAGCTTGGCGCCGCGCTGCGGGTGTCCAAGTCGCTCATCGCGGGATTCGAGTCGGGGCGGCACATCCCGCAGGCCGACACCGCCACCAACCTGGACCGGGTGTTCGGCACCGATGACAAGTTCGCCAAGTTGTCGGCGGAGGCGCGGGAGGACCGGTACCCGTGGATGCGTCCGTGGGTCGAGCACGAGCGACGGGCGCTGCTGCTGCGCAGCTACGAGCCGCTGCTCATCCCCGGACTGCTTCAGACCGAGGGCTACATGCGGGCGGTGTTGGCGACCTCCACGATGAACGACGGGCGCGTCGACGAACTGGTGCGCACCCGGCTGGAGCGGCAGGCCGCGACGCTGGGCCGGGACAACCCGGTGGTGATCTCGGCGATCGTCAACGAGTTTGCCCTCAGCCGTGGCCCCCGCGAGGTGATGACGAAGCAACTGGGCCACCTGGTGGACCTCGGCCATCGGCCGGCGGTCAAAATCCGGGTGCTGCCGGACGACGCCGGGTTGCACCTCGGTCTCGGTGGCGCGTTCGTGATCGCCAGCCTGCCGGACGGTCGGCGCTGTGGCTACCTGGACAACCAGTTGAAGGGCACCGTGGTGTCCAGCCATGGCGATGTGACCGAGCTGGAACTAGTTTGGGAATCCGTGGACGGACTCGCGCTGCCGGTGGTGCAGTCCCGGGATCTGATGCTGAGGATGATCGATGAGCGCAAGTGAACCGCGCTGGCGGAAGTCCAGCCGATCGGCCAACGGCGGAAACAGCTGCGTCGAGGTGGCCGACAACCTTTCCGGTCGGGTCCTGGTGCGCGACACCAAGGACCGTGCCGGCGGTACGTTGACCTTCGGCCCGGCCGCCTGGTCGGCGTTCGTCGCGTCGATTAAGGACACCAGCGCCACCCCCTGACCCGCTTCCCTTCCCGTAACGCCCTCGGAACCCCGGCCACCCGTACGAGGTGACGCTGACGCACGTCAAGTTTGCGAGATGAGGTGTCTCAGCGTCACCTCGATGCGGCGTCGCCACTTTGGCGTCCGGACTTGAGGTGCTCCCGATGCCCCGCTCAGCCACTGCTCCGGACGAAGCCTGCCACCGAGGCCGGCAGTTGGTCCTGCGGCATGTTCTCGTAGCCGGGACGGGCGAAGTCGAACAGAAGCACGACACGGTCGCTGGTGCCGTAGTTCCACGCCTCGTGGGTGACGGTGTCGTCGAAGACGAAGGTCTCACCTTCGCGCCACTGCCGGGTTTCGTCGCCTACCCGGAGCGCGCAGCCCTCCGGCACGACCAGCCCGAGATGCGCGCGGTAGACGGTCGTCACCCATCCCTGATGCGGCTTGATGTGGGTATTAGGAGCCATCCGAGAGAACCCGGCGGTCGTCAGGTGAGGGACGTTCGCCAACGCTGAGGCGGTGTCCGGGCATGCTTCGAGCGCGTCCTCGATCCGTTCCCCGAAGGCGACAAGTCCGTAGACGCTCCAGCCCTCTCCGTACATCTCGCGTTGGACCCACGGCTGATAGGTATCGCTCGGGAGCGCAAGGCATTCGTCAGGCGTGTGGCATCGATTCGTCGAACAGCCGGACCAGTGGCCAGATGCTGTCCTCGCCGACGCCGAGCATGGCCAGCGTGATGCCGTCGCCCGCGCCGTGGCCGGGGTAGTGTCGCAGCAGCGCGCTGACGCCGAAGTTCACGCCCACCTTTCCGTAGTAGCGGACCCGGCCGTCGGCGTCGGCTCTGAACTCCAGCCCGTACCCGGTCGCCAGGTAGCCCTCCGCCTGCGCGTACGGGACGAGCATCGCGGCGGTCGACTCCGGCCCCAGTAGCCGGCCCTCGACCAGCGCCCGGTGGAACGCGGTCAGGTCGCCGACCGTCGTGTACGCGCCGCCGGCCGGGTCGCCGACCGGCGGGTGCGAGAAGATGTTGCGCCGCCAGCCGGTGATCGTGCCGTCGGCGTCGCGGATCGCCTCCACGCCTTCGGCGACGTCCGGTGCGACGACGTCCATGCGCAGGAACGCCGACCGGCTCATGCCGGCAGGCTCGAAGACGTTGGCGCGCACGTACTCGCGGTAGGAGCCGCCGGCGGCCCGCTCGACCATGAGGCCGAGCAGGATGTACCCGACGTTGCAGTACCGGCAGCCCTCGCCCGGCGCGAACCTCGGCGGTTTGTCGACGAAGTGCGGCAGGTGGTGGGCGGTCTCGGTGAACGCGTACGTCGGCTCGTCGACGAACAGGTCCTCGTACCGTTCACCGTCCGACTCGTCGGCGTCGTCGGCGATCCCGGACGTGTGGGTGAGCAGGTGGTACGGGGTGACGTCCGGCGAGATCGTGGTACCGGTGAGCCCGAGGTACTCGACCGCCGAGGTCTCCAGCGTGAACGCGCCGCGCTCGATCTGCTGGAGTACGGCGACGGCGGTGAACAGCTTCGTGACCGACGCGGTGTCGAACCTGGTGTCCAGGGTGCACGGTGTACGGCAGGCCCGGTTGGCGTAGCCGTACGCGCCGGCCAGCAGCCGTTGGTCTCCCAACGTCACCAGGACCGAGCCGGTGAACTCGTCATTCGCGGCGCGTTCGCCGAGTGCGGCGGAGAACAGTGCGAGGTCGGGCACGGTGGTGAGCATCGCAGTCGGGAGAACGGTGCCGCCACCGATTTGCCGGCGGGCGGGCGCCACGGCGTACGGCGGTCTGCTCAGCCGGTTTCGGTGGTGAGGGTGAGCAGGTTCCCGCGTACCTTTTCGAGCAGCTCGACCAGCGTCGCTCGCTGATCGTTCGCCATTCCGGCGGTCGCGGTTTCGGCGAGGGTGCGCCAGGCCGCTTCGATCTGCGAAACGCCGGTCCGGCCCTTGTCGGTCAGCACGATCCGGGTGAGGCGCCGGTCGCCCGGTACGGATTCCCGGACGAACCAGCCGCCGTGTTCGAGACGACTGAGGCTGCGGGTCACCGTCGGCTGCTCCACGCCGAGCCGGGCGGCGACCTCGGAGACCGTCAGGCCGTCGGGCTCCTGCCCGAGAATCCACAGTAGGACGTCCTGCCCCGGGTGCAGCGCGAGCCCGGCCAGTACGTCAGCCTGCGCGCTCCGGTACAGCTTGGCCACCTTGACCAGGGCTTTGTTGGTCGCCAGGACGTCCGAGAGTTCCACCTGGAGAGTGTACGAGTTGACGAACGACTCGATCCTGATTCATAGTCGGCTAACCTATAGTCGGCTATGGAGTGGTGATGGAAACCGGTCTGTTGAACAAGGTCGCCCTGGTCACCGGCGCTTCCGGCGCCATAGGCAGGGCCGCCGCCCGGCATCTGGCCGCCGAAGGCGCCGCCGTGGCGGTGTCCTGGCACACCAACCGCGCCGCCGCGATGGAGGTCGTCGACGCCATCGCGCAGGCAGGCGGCGACGCCTGCGCCGTACGCCTGGACCACGGCGACCTCGCCACCGTGCAGAGCGTCGTCGAGGAGGTCGCCATGCGTCTCGGGCCGATATCCGTGCTGATCGCCAACGCCGTACAGTGGCCCGCTTTCGACGCCGATGAAATCGGCGGCCTCACCACGTCATTGGCCGTCAACACGGTCGGCCCCGTGGCGCTGATCGACGCGGCCCTGCCGGCGATGCGCGCCGCCGGCTGGGGACGCATCGTCGCCGTGTCGACCGACATCGTCGAGCAACCCATGGCCGGACCGCTCGCCTACGCCACGGCGAAGGGAGCGCTCGAGACCGCCGCGCGTGTGCTCGCCGTCCGGGAAGCCCGGCACGGCATCCTGACGAACGTCGTCCGTCCCGGATTCACCCTCACCGAAAAGGCCTTGAACGCCCCCTTCCTGGGCCCGGAGGCGGTCGCGGCCGAGTCGGAGAAGACCCCGACCGGCCGCATCTGCACCCCCGACGACGTAGCCACGGCGATCACCTACCTGGCCTCGGCAGCCAACGGACACGTCAACGGTCAGATCCTGTCCCTGGCGGGCGGCCGCGAACTTGTGCGCTGACCCGCCCGTACGGATCCCAGGAGTCTTTCGCCGAGCTCGGGGGCCCGTTGACCTCGTCTCCGCCCTGTCCGATCTGGCCAACCGTGGATACAGGCGGTGTCATAGGGCTAACTTGTTGTCCATGACGGTGTTGCCGCTGGTGCTGATCTCCGCCGAGGATCTTGAATCGCTGGAGGCCACCATCGAACTGCTCTCCGACCCGACCGCCATGGCGCGGATAGCGGAGGCAGACGACGCTCTCGTCAGGGGAGAGAGCACCAGCGCCGAGGAGATGGCACTACTCATGGCGCAACGGCGGGCTCGTGAACAGGCCGAATGAGGAGACGGACCCCGACGACAAGCACCGCGAGGTACATGTCCTCGACGTAGATCACCGCCGGGACGCGTACCGTCGCTGAACTTCACAGCGGCGTGCTCGACCACCGTGCGGCAGGAATCAGGATGGCGTCACGCCGCGTCGGTGTCCAGGCTCGGTACGTCCAGCCCGGCGTCGCGGAGCGCGTCGGCCCGCTCGTCGCGGGTCGACTCCTCCCGGGCCAGCAGCGCCGCGTACTCGGCGATCACCGCCGGGTCGGGGACCGCGCCGACCCGGTCCAGGAACCGGGCGGTCTGGGTGGTCGCGTCGGCGTGGGCGTGCGCGGCCCGGGCCGCCCGCATCACCACCTGGTCATCGTCGGTCCTTGCCCCGTCGGCCACGTTGGCTCCCCTCCGGTCGGCGCCGACCGTGCCGGTACCCCGTCCGGCGGCGATCATGCCCCGGGTGACGCGATCCCACCTCCTGGGTGAGGCGAATCCGCAGGTGACCGCCGGGTTGCGGAAAGGGGAACGTCTCCTGCCGCCCGCCCCGCGCCCCGCCGGTGTCTCGGCAAATGTCGGACGGTGACGATACGGTAGCGAAGATCGATCGCTACCCGCGATCGATCGTTCACTGGAGGAGACGCGATGACCAAAGCTCCCCATCCACCAGTTCCCCATCCACCATCCGCCCATCCGCCCGACGTGCTGCCGGTGGCCGCCGAGTCTGCGGCGTCGGCCGGTCCGAGCGTCGTGGCCGACGCCCCGGCCGGGACCGCCATCGTCGATCCGACCGCCGCCGCCGGCTACATCACCCGGATCTGCTTCAAGACCGGCCCACCCCGACGGATCGGCGTCGAACTCGAATGGACCGTTCACTACCGAGACCACCCCACCAGACCGCTCGACCCCGCCGACCTCGCGACTGCCCTCGGTGACCACGCCCCGCGGACACTACGCCCCACCAGCCCGCACGACCCGCTTCCACAGGGCGGACTGGTGACGGTCGAACCCGGCGGGCAGGTGGAGATCTCCACCCCGCCGACAGAATCCCTCACCACATTGCACCGGGCCGCGTCGGCCGACGTCGTCGCGCTGACCCGCCGACTCGACCGGGCCGGCCTGCTGCTCGGCCGGACCGGATGCGATCCGTACCGGCCGCCCCGGCAGATCCTGCGCAACCGCCGCTACACGGCGATGGCGGCGGCTTTCGCCCGGCAGGGTCAGGCCGGTGCCGACATGATGTGCGGCACCGCTGGCCTGCAGGTCTGCCTGGACACCGGCAGCGAACGGCAGCTCTCCCTCCGTTGGTCGGCCGCGCACCTGCTCGGTCCGCCGCTGCTCGCCCTGTTCGCCAACTCGCCGTCGCGGGCCGGCCGGCGCACCGGCTGGGTGTCGAGCCGGATGGCGACCTGGCTGACCCTCGACCCGGTCCGCACCGCCGCACCGGCCGATCCGACCGCCAACATGCGGCCGTCCGATCCGGTCGCCGACTGGACCCGGCGGGTGCTGGACACGCCACCGCTGTTCGTCGACGAGCCCACCGGCTGGCGGCTGCCGGGGCCGGCGACCTTCGGCGAATGGATCCTCACCGGCACGCCCCGACCGCCGACCTACGCCGACCTCGACCTGCATCTGAGCACCATGTTCCCGCCGGTCCGCCCGCGTGGCTACCTGGAGCTGCGCTACCTCGACGCGCAGCCGGACGGCGAGTGGATCGTCCCGGCGGCGGTGCTGGCCGCGCTGTTCGCCCGCGACGAGACCCTGCGGACCGCGACGTCGACGGTGATGGACGCGGCCGACCGCTGGCTGCCCGCCGCCCGCGACGGGCTCGCCGATCCGGTTGTCGCGTCGGCCGCCCACTCGCTGGCCGAGCTGGCCTGCGAACGCCTGACCGACACCGGCCTGCCCGACGAGACGACCAGCACCGTGGTACGCGCCCTGCGCCGACGGCTGCACCAGCGAACCCACCCCTGGGGAGGAACCAGGTGACCGAGACAGCCCACGACCCCACCGCGTCCGACCTGCGTACCGCACTCGCCGCCGACCTCGACCGGGCCCGGCGGCGCAGCCGCGCCCTGACCGACCCGGTCGACGACGACGACCTCGTCCGCCAGCACTCCCGGCTGATGTCGCCGCTGGTCTGGGACCTGGCGCACATCGGCAACCAGGAGGAGCTCTGGCTGGTCCGCGACGTCGGCGGCCGGGAACCGGTCCGTGCCGACATCGACCACCTCTACGACGCGTTCAAACACGCCCGCGCCGACCGTCCGGCATTGCCGCTGCTGGACCCGGCCGAGGCGCGTGCGTACACCCGTACCGTCCGGGACAAGGTCCTCGACCTGCTCGACACGGTGACGTTCGACGGCCGCCGACTGGTCGAGCAGGGCTTCGCCTTCGGCATGATCGTGCAGCACGAGCAGCAGCACGACGAGACGATGCTCGCCACCCACCAGCTGCGGGCCGGCCCGCCGGTGCTCACCGGCGCACCGACGCCGTCGGCGACGGCCGAAGGCGTCGACGGTGAGGCGCTGATCCCCGGCGGACCGTTCACCATGGGCACCTCCACCGAGCCGTGGGCGCTGGACAACGAACGCCCGGCGCACACCGTCGACGTGCCGGCCTTCTTCATCGACCGCGCGCCGGTCAGCAACGCCCAGTACCAGCAGTTCATCGACGACGGCGGCTACCACGATGAGCGGTGGTGGAGCGCCGAGGGCTGGGCCCACCGGCTGCAGGCCCGGCTCAGCGGGCCGGCGCACTGGCACGGCGACGGCAGCTACACCCGGTTCGGCCGGCGGTCGGCGATCGTGCCCGACGAGCCGGTGGTGCACGTCGGCTGGTACGAGGCGCAGGCGTACGCCAGCTGGGCCGGCCGCCGGCTGCCCACCGAGGCCGAATGGGAGAAAGCCGCCCGGTTCGACCCGGTGACCGGCCGGTCCCGCCGCTACCCGTGGGGCGACGACGACCCCGGCCCCGAGCACGCCAACCTGGGCCAGCTGCACCTGCACCCGGCACCGGTCGGCGCCTACCCGGCCGGCGCGTCACCGGCCGGGGTGCACCAGCTGATCGGCGACGTGTGGGAGTGGACCGACACCTGGTTCACCGGCTACCCCGGCTTCGCGGCGTTCCCGTACCGCGAATACTCGGAGGTCTTCTTCGGCCGCGACTACCGGGTGCTGCGCGGCGGCTCGTTCGGTACCGACCGCGCCGCCTGCCGGGGCACCTTCCGCAACTGGGACTACCCGATCCGGCGGCAGATCTTCAGCGGTTTCCGTACCGCCCGTGACCCGCACCCCGGCGAGACCGCCTAGTGTGCCGCCACCAGCTCTACCTGGGCCCGCCGGTCAGCCTGACGCAGCTGCTGGTCGAGCCGCCGTACGGCCTGTACCGCCAGTCCTGGGCACCCCGGGACATGCGCGGCGGCGGCACGGTCAACGTCGACGGTTTCGGCGTCGGCTGGTACACCCCGACCGGTCCGGTCCGCTACCGGCGGGCCGGGCCGATCTGGGCCGATCCCGGCCTGGTCGAGCTGGGCCGGGCCACCGCCGCCGGCGCGGTGCTGGCCGCGGTCCGCTCGGCGACTCCCGGGATGCCGTTCGGCGAGACGGCCTGCGCGCCGTTCACCGACGGGCGCTGGCTGTTCAGCCACAACGGGGTGGTGGCCGGCTGGCCGGACAGCGTCGCCGCGCTGGCCGCCGCCCTGCCGGTGACCGACCTGCTCACCCTCGACGCGCCGACCGACTCGGCGCTGCTGTGGGCGCTGCTGCGGCACCGGCTGCGGTCCGGCGCCGACCCGGGTACGGCGATCACCGACACCGTCACCGGCGTCCTGGCCGCCGCCCCGGCGTCCCGGCTCAACCTGCTGCTCACCGACGGCGAACGGGCCTGGGCCAGCGCCGTCGGCCATTCCCTGTCCGTCCTCGCCGGGCCGGAGCGGCTGACCATCGCCTCCGAACCATCCGACGACGACCCGGCCTGGCACCCGGTCGCCGACCGCCGGCTCGTCGTCGCCGACCGGCACACCTACACCGTGGAGGATCTGTGCGGATCGACATCGAGCTGACCGACGCCGACCAGCGGCACGCGCTGCGGACCGACGCCCGCGCCGGACTCACCGCCGACCCGAAATGGCTGCCCCCGAAGTGGTTCTACGACAAACACGGCAGCGAACTGTTCGAACGCATCACCGCCCTGCCGGAGTACTACCCGACCCGGGCCGAGCGGGCCGCGTTGGCCGCCCACGCCGACGACATCGCCGCCGTCACCCGGGCCCGGACCCTGGTCGAGCTCGGCTCCGGTTCGTCGGAGAAGACCCGGCTGCTGCTCGACGCGCTGCGTCGGCAGGGCAGCCTCGACCTGTTCGTGCCGTTGGACGTCTCCGAGGCGGCGCTGCGTGACGCCGCCACCGCCATCGACCGGGACTACCCGGGTCTGCCGGTGCACGCGATCGTCGGCGACTTCACCCGCCACCTCGGGCGGATCCCGGCCGGCAACGACCGGCTCGTCGCATTCCTCGGCGGCACCATCGGCAACCTGGTGCCGGACGAACGGGCCGAGTTCCTGGCCGCGTTGCGCGGGGTGCTCGGCACCGGCGGCTGGCTGCTGCTCGGCACCGATCTGGTCAAGGACCCGGCCACCCTGGTCGCCGCCTACGACGACGCCCAAGGGGTGACCGGGGAGTTCAACCGCAACGTGCTGCGCGTGCTGAACCAGCAGCTCGGTGCCGACTTCGACCCGGCGGCGTTTCGGCACGTCGCACTGTGGGACACCGACCGGGAGTGGATCGAGATGCGGCTGCGCGCCGACCGGGACACGCAGGTTTACGTGGCCGATCTCGACCTGCCGGTGAGCTTCACCGCCGGCGAGGAGATCCGGACCGAGGTGTCGGCGAAGTTCCGCCGGGCCGGGGTGACCGCCGAGCTGGCCGCCGCCGGATTCGAGCTGACCCACTGGTGGACCGACCCGGCCGGCCGGTTCGCGATCAGCCTGTCCCGTAGTCGGTGACCCGGCGCAGGAACTGCCGGGTACGCGGGTGCTCGGGCGCACCGAGCACCCGCTGCGGCGGCCCCTGCTCGCAGATGACGCCGTCGGCCAGGAAGCAGACCCGGTCGGCGACCTCCCGGGCGAAGCCCATCTCGTGGGTGGCGATCAGCATCGTCATCCCGTCACCCTTCAGCTCCCGGATCAGGGCCAGCACCTCGCCGACGAGTTCCGGGTCCAGCGCCGAGGTGACCTCGTCGAGCAGCAGCAGCCGGGGCGCGTTGACCAGGGTCCGGGCGATCGCCGCCCGCTGCTGCTGGCCGCCGGAGAGCCGGTCCGGGTACTGCCTCGCCTGATCGGCCAACCCGACCCGGTCCAGCAGCTCCATCGCCCGCCGCTCGGCCTGCGCCCGCCCGGTTCGGTGCACCCTGCGCGGCGCCAGCGTGACGTTGTCCAGCACGGTCAGATGCGGGAAGAGGTTGTACGACTGGAACACCAGCCCGATCCGCTGCCGCACCTGGTCCGGGTCGACCCGTGGGTCGGTGATGTCCCGACCGTCCAGGTGGATCGTGCCGTCGTCGACGGTCTCCAGCAGATTGACGCACCGCAGCAGGGTCGACTTGCCGGAGCCGCTGCCGCCGATCAGCGCTACCACCTCGTGTTCGGCGATGTCGAGGGTGAGGTCGCGCAGCACGACCCGGTCGCCGAAGACCTTGCGGACCCCGGCACAGGCCAGCACCGGTGGTACGCCCACCGGTGGCTCGCCGGGCCGGGCCGGATCCGCCGCCGGCGTCACGCCGCGCCGGCCCAGGTCTGCCGCCGGGCGGCCCGCATGGTCACCCAGTCGGTCACCGCCACCAGCGGGATCGCCATCAGGATGAACAGCACCCCGGCCACCACGTACGGGGTGAAGTTGTAACTGGTGGCAGTCTCGATCTGGGCGGCGCGGATCGCGTCGACCGGGCCGGCCAGGGAGATCAGCCCGACGTCCTTCTGCAGCGCCACCAGGTCGTTGAGCAGCGGCGGCGCGACCCGCCGGACCGCCTGCGGCAGCACCACGTGCCGCATTGTCTGCGCGTGGCTGAGCCCCAGCGACCGGGCGGCGGCCCGCTGCGCCGGGTGCACCGATTCGATACCGGCCCGGAACACCTCCGCCAGGTAGGCGCCGTAGGTGACGACCAGCGCGCAGCCGCCGAGCACCAGCACCGACGGGGTACCGGCGAGCCGCAGCCCCGGCACCCCGAAGGTGAACAGGTACAACACGATGATCAGCGGGGCACCCCGGAACACGTACGTGTAGGAGGTCGCGGCGGCCCGAAGTGGAAAGAACACCGCCGGGCGCAGGGTCCGGGCCAGCGCGATCGCCAACCCCAGCGCCAGCGCCCCGGCGGCGCAGAACACCAGCAGCCGTACGTTGAGCCAGAGTCCGCGTAGCACCGCCGGCAGCGCCTGCACCGCGACGGCCGGGTCGAAGAACGACTGCTGGACCCGCGGCCAGCCGGGGGAGTTCGCGACCGCTGCCACCAGCAGAGCACCGAGCACGGCGGTGGAACCGGCGGCGATCAGCACCGACCGGACGCTCTGCCGACGGCGGTACGCGTCCCGCCGCCGCTGCAGCTCACTGGGCTGATAGCCGTCGGCGCTGCCGGCCGCCGCTGCGGTGGACCCGCGCACCGTCAGGACAGGACCGGCGCGCCGGCCACGTCGGCCAGCCACTCGGCCTGCAGACTGTCCAGGGTGCCGTTGCCGCGCAGTTCGTCGACGGCGGCGCTGACGCAGCCGGTCAACGGCGATCCCTTGTCGAGCACCAGGCCGAACTGCTCCGGCTGGCCGGACGGCTGCGCCAGCTGCCCGACGATCGTCGCGTCGTCGATCTCGGCGGCGGTCACGTAGAACGCGGTCGGCAGGTCCAGCACCAGCGCGTCGATGCTGCCGTTGCGCAGCGCCGCCTTGGCGTCGTCGTTGTTGTTGAACACCGCCGGCTCGGCCGTCGGGACAACCACCTCGGTGATCGCCCGGAAGCTTGTCGTCCCGACCTGGGCACCGAGCTTGACGTCCCGCAGGTCGGCCAGGGTCGTCGCGGCGGCGGCCGGCGTCCCGTCCAGCGCGATCACCGCCTGGCTGACGTCGTAGTACGGGCTGGAGAAGTCGACGGCGGCGCGGCGCTCCTCGGTGATGGAAAACTGGTTGATGTCGACGTCGAAGTTTTTCGGCCCGGGGGCGATGGCGTTGTTGAACGGCACCCGTACCCAACTCACCTTGTCCGGTTCGTAGCCGAGCTGGTTGGCGACCGCGTACGCCACCGCGCTTTCGAACCCGGCGCCGCTCTCCGGAGCGTCGTCGACGAACCACGGCGGGTACGCCGGCTGGTCGGTGCCGACCGTCAACGTCCCGGGCACGATGGTGTCCAACCACTGTGGGTTGCACGCGTCCGGCGTCGGCGGGTCGACCGGCGGGTCCTCCGGCTGCGGCGAGCAGCCGGCGACAGCCACCAGGACCGACACCGTACCCAGTAGACCCACCCTCCGACGGGACATGCTCATGAGGCTCCTTGACGATCGGGCCGCGGTGCTCTCGCCGGGCCGGCCGAATTACATTCGATCAGCCGCCGGCCCGGCGATCAATGGTTGTCGCCCGCACCGGGTGGTACCTGGGTACCACCGGCGGAGGGAACTGCGGTTCGATGGCGGTGACCCCGGCCAGCCGTAGCGTCATCTGCATGATCGAAGTGCACGAGCTGACCAAGATGTTCGGCGCCACGGCAGCGGTGGAGGGAGTCTCCTTCCGGCTCGACCCCGGCGTCGTCACCGGCTTCATCGGACCGAACGGCGCCGGCAAGTCCACCACGATGCGGATGATGGTCGGTCTGGACCGGCCCACCTCCGGCCACTGCCACATCGACGGCCGCCCCTACCGCGAACTCGACGCCCCGCTGCGGATGGTCGGCGCGCACATCGACGCCGAGTCGATCTATCCGGCCCGCAGTGCCCGGAACCATCTGCGGGTGCTCGCCCACACCCACGGCATCCCCGACCGCCGCGTCGACGAGGTACTTGAACTGGTCGGGCTGGCGAACGTGGCGAACAAGCGGGTACGCGGCTTCTCCCTCGGCATGCGTCAGCGACTCGGTCTCGCCTCGGCCCTGCTCGGCGACCCGGCCGCTCTGCTGCTGGACGAGCCGGTCAACGGTCTCGACCCGGACGGCATCATCTGGATCCGGTCGCTGTTGCGGTCGTTCGCCAGCGAAGGCCGGGCGGTCCTGGTCTCCAGCCACCTGATGGGCGAGCTGGCGCAGACCGCGGACCGGCTGATCGTGCTCGGCCGCGGGCGGGTGCTCGCCGACGCCACCGTCGACGACCTGATCTCCCGCTACGCGACCCAGTCGACCCGGGTACGCACGGACCGGTCGGAGGACCTGGGGACCGTGCTGCGCACCAGGGGTGCGGTCGTCCTGCAACGGCCGGACGGCACCCTGGAGATCACCGGGATGGCCGCGCGCGAGATCGCCATGCTGGCCAACCGTCACGACATCCTGCTGTACGAGAACACCACCGTCCCCGCCTCGCTGGAGGACGCCTACCTGGCCCTCACCCAGGGCCATGCCCGCCACACCGCAGAGGGAGCACTGGCATGAACGACACCATCCGCACCGTTGCATCGAGCACCGGGAGCCCGCAGGTCCGGCTGAGCCTGTCACGTCTGGCCGCGGCGGAGTGGACCAAGCTCCGTACTCTCCGGTCGGTGGCGGTCGCCGCGCTCTGCGCGGTCGGGCTGGGCCTGGCCGGCGGGCTTCTGCAACTGCTCTCCTACGGACCGGCGAGTGAGATCGGGAGTCTGAACGCCACGCGGGCCCTGACCGACTCGATGGGTATGGCCAGAGCCGGCCTGCAGATCGGTGTCGTGGTTCTCGCGGTCCTCGCGGTCGGCTCCGAGTACGCGACCGGCGCGATCCGGACCACCCTGATCGCCGCGCCCCGGCGGCTTGCCGTGATGGCCGCGAAGGCCGCCGTCGTCGCTGTCGCTGCGGCCCTGCTGGCGGCCATCGTGCTGACCATTGTGTTCATGGCCGCTGTCCCGCTGCTGCGCGGCGTCGGGTTCTCCGCGATACCGTTCGGACCCGGTGTCGCGGTGCTCGGCACGGAGGTCGGATACTGCGTCATCGTGGCCCTGTTCGCCTTTGCCGTGACCCTCGCGTTCCGCAGCACCGCGCTCGGAGTCAGCCTCGCGCTGGGCGTCGTCCTGTTGTTGCCGATCATGCTGGCTCTGCTGAACGCCATGCTGCAGATCGACCTGACCGGCCTGGCGTTCCCGCAGGCGGTGTCGGGCGTGATGACCGACCCGGTCTCCACCGATCTGCCGGTCGTGCTGGCCTGGCTGGGCGTTCCCGCTGTGTTCGGCGGCGCTGCCCTGGTCCGCAGGGACGCCTGACGGTGTCCACCGGCTCCGAGGCAGCATCGCGTCCGTCGTCCCCGGCGGGCGCGATGCGCGCGTTCTGGGCACGCCACTCCTGGCTGGGGATCTGGCCCGTCGTGCTGTTCTGTCTGGCGCTCGGCTTCGACACCGGTATCGGGTTCCGCCTGCCGCAGACCTGGGACTGGTGGGCGATCGGGGTCAACACGCTGGTGGCCCTGTCGTTGCTGGCCTGGCGGTCGCGGCCGTGGTGGGTGCTGCTGGTGGTGGTGGCGGGCGACCTGGTGAGCGAGTCGGCCCAGCTGATTCCGTTCATGGTCGTGTCGTACTCACTGGCCGTCTACCGCTCGACCCGCGCCGGGATCATCGGCGGGGTGGTCACCGTCGTGGTCATGGCCGGGGAGAACGTCGTGCGCAACGGGTACGCCGCGTTGCAGCCCGTCGCGCTTCCCCTGATCGCCGCCGCGGTGGGCTCGGTGCTGGTCGGAGTGAACGTCGCCACCCGCCGTCGCTACCTGCACGCACTGCTCGACCGGGCGACCCGGCTCGCCCGGGAGAAGGAGCAGGAGGGTCAGTTGGCGGCGGGCCGGGAACGGGCTCGGATCGCCCGCGACATGCACGACATCGTCGCGCACAACCTCACCATGATGGTACGGCTGGCTGACGGAGCCACGGCCGTGGCCGATTCCGATCCACAACGGTCGCGCGCAGCGGTGGAGCGGCTCGCCAACCTTGGCCGGGAGGCGATGAAGGACATGCGCCGGCTGCTCGGTGTCCTGCGCGACGGCGGCCTGGACACCCCGGGCGACCTGGAGACCCTGGTCGAGACGTTCCGGATCGCCGGCCTGCCGGTGACACTGCGCCGCCGGGGGTCCGATGTCGAGTCGGCCGGTCTGCAACGCGTGGTGTTCCGGGTGGTCCAGGAGTCGCTGACGAACGCCCTGCGGTACGCCGAGCAGCCGACCGAGGTCCGCGTCGACCTCGACTACTCCGCCGATCCGATCCGGGTCGAGATCACCGACGACGGTCGGGGCAGCGCCCCAGCGCCCTCGGTCGGCAGCGAGCAGGGGTTGATCGCCCTGGCCGAGAGGGTCGCGCTCTACGGCGGTACGGTCGAGACCGGTCGCCAGCCGATCGGCTGGGCCGTGCGGGTCACCCTGCCCCACCCGAGCAAGAACCCCGATGAGCAAGAACCCCGATGAGCAAGGACGTCGATGAGTGAGACGACGCTGCTGCTCGTGGACGACCAGGAGCTCGTGCGCGAGGGCATGGCGATGGTTCTCGGCGCGGCATCGGGCCTGCGCGTCGTCGGGGAGGCCGGCGACGGGCGGGCCGGCGCGCTGCTGGCCCGCGACCGGCAACCGGATGTGGTGCTGATGGATGTGCGGATGCCGATCATGGACGGCATCGAGGCGACTTCCGACATCGTGACGCACTGCCCGGCGACCAAGGTTCTCATCCTGACCACGTTCGACCTCGACGAGTACGCGTTCGACGGGCTCCGCGCGGGTGCCAGCGGCTTCCTGCTCAAGGACGTGCCGTCGGCGGAGCTGGTCGCGGCGGTCCGTACGGTGGCCGCAGGCGAGGCGGTGGTCTCGCCCCGGATCACCCGCTCTCTGCTCGACCACTACCGGGACCCTCGCCGACCGGCGCCACAGCAGGCGCGACTACTCGACGAGCTGACTGGCCGGGAGCGGGAGGTCCTGGTGGCCATCGGCCGCGGCCTGTCGAATCCGGAGATCGCCGGCGAGCTGTTCCTGTCCGAGTCGACGGTCAAGACCCACGTGGGCCGGGTCCTGGCCAAGCTCGGGGCGCGGGACCGGGTGCACGCGGTGATCTGGGCGCATCGGCACGGCCTCGTCTGAGCCCGACCGGCCAGCCAGTCGATCAGGCGGCCAGCCAGCCGATCAGGCGGCACTCACCGGTGCGGGTTGATCACCGGTAACCCGGCGGCCTGCCAGGCGGCGAAACCGCCGGTCAGGTCGGTGGCCCGGGGCAGGCCGAGATTCTGGAGTGAAGCGGCCGCCAACGAGGAGGCGTACCCCTCCTGACAGAAGATGATCGGCCACAGTTGCGGATCGTCGGCGAGGTCGATCCGGGCCGCGCTTCGTGGGTCGAGCCGCCATTCCAGGACGTTGCGTTCGATCACGAGCGCGTCGGGGATCTCCCCGAACTCCGCGCGTTGGGCGGCCGGCCGGATATCGACCAGCACCGCCCGACCGTCCCGCTGGGCGTGCCGGGCAGCCACCGGGTCGACCCGGTCCAGCCGTTCGCGTACCTGGTCGAGCAGCCGGTCGATGCCGGGTCCGGGCTGCTCGGGCGTAGCGGCCGTCAGGTGGTCGGCGCGGTGCTCGGTGGTGGCCATGCTGCTCCTTGTCGCCGGCACCGCCCGCTTGTCGTGGCGGCGAACAACTCCCTCTTGTTCCTATCAGAGTGGCGCTGGCAGCCGCCCGTCGACCAGCTCCGCGACGGCGGTGTCGCCCAGATGCAGCGGGGCCGCCGCTATCCCCGCCGCGCGCGCCGCCGACCAGTACGCCGCCGCCAGCTCCGGGTCCACCAGACCATGCACCAGCGGCAGCTCCGGCCGGTCCGCCTGCAGCAGCGACTCCAGCTGACAGGACGCCACCATGTCCGGCAACGCGCCGCGTGCCGCGTACCCGGCGACCGCCGCCGCCGGCAGACCGGCGGGCAGGACCCGCCGCACCGGGCCGCAGGAGAGCAGCCCGCCACCGACCACCAGCACGTCGCCGTCGCGGCGCATCCGCCGCAGCGCGTCGGCCGTTTTCACGCAGTGCGGGAACGAGTCGTCGACCAGCACCGTCCCCGGGCGCAGCCGGTCCACGTCGACGATCTCGGTGGCGCTGCTCACCGCCGCGACGATGGTCGCCGCCGCGTACACCTGTGTCGCGGCCGTCGGCGTCGAATCGGCCCAGACCAGCTCACCCTGGTAGCCGAGACGCCGCAACCGGTCCGGGTAGTCGGCCAGTCGGCGGCGGCTGGCCGGCAGGTCGGCCAGCACGATCCGGGGTGGCTGCGGCCCGCCCTGGCTCAGCAGCAGCTCCAGCGCCGACCGGCCGATCGAGCCCAGTCCGACCACGGCGAGCGGGCCGGTGGCGAGATCACGCCCGGCGGCGTCGAGCGCAGCCAGCGTGGTCAGCACCACCGACGTGGCGGTCGCGGCGTGCCCGGTCGTCACCCGTACCGCCGAATTCACCTGCCGCAGGACGTCGAAGCCGTAGCCGGTGACCGATGGCAGCATGCCGGCCAGCGACACGCACCGGGCACCTGCCTGGGCGGCGAGCGAGACCGCGGCAGCCGTCACCGGCGCCAGGCCGGGGCCGAGTTCGTCGGCGAACAGCGGCAGGCAGACGAACCCGGAGCGGCCGAACGGCGTGACCAGCTCCTCCAACAGACGGGGTGCCCCGGCCGGGAACAGCAGCTCGCGGATCTGTTCACGGGGCAGCGCCGCCGCCGGTATCCCGGCCAGCGCCGCCAACTGGGCCGGTGCCGGAAGGTAGCCGACGATCGCCGCGTCCAGCACGGTGCCGACAGTGGCGACCCGCCCGGTGCCGGTCGCAGTGGCGACCCGCCCGGTGCCGGCTGCCCCGGCGCAGACCAGGTCGGCTTCGATCGCAGTGACAAGACTGGCGAAGCGGTCGGCGTCCAGCGCTGCCGACGCGGCCCGGACGGTGACCCGTAGCCCGGCTTCGACCGGTCGGACGGTCAGCAGCACGTCGGTGCCGACCGGCGGCGGTTCCAGTTCGCTGTCGCCGTCGTCCCAGTGCAGCGTCAACCCACCCGGTGCGCCGTCACCGGTCGGTCCGATCCCGGTGAAGTCGAGGGAGCTGAAGATGAACTGCGCCCCGGCCAGCATCGCCGTCGGCCGGCTGTCAGCGGACTCGGCCGAAATCAGCTCCCCTTCGGCGCCGTGCCGGCGGGCCGTGGCGACCTCGCCGGCCACCTGGGCCAGATCGTCGTCGAATGCCCGCCCGGCACCGGTCAGCCGCAGCGGCAGCAGCACCGCGCACGGTCCGAAGAGCCGATGCAGGTCCGGTAGCGGGTGATCCCGGCCGGTCACGGTCAGACCGATCACCAGGTCGTCCTGGCCGGTCAGCCGGGCCAACCCCCGGCGGTACGCGGTGAGCACCGGCGCGTACCCGCTGCTGCCTGCGGCGGCGGCCAGCCGGCCCAGCGCGGCGGACACCGCACCGTCCAAGGTAAACCCTGCGGTGTGCGTCCGCCCGGTGACGTCGGTCGCTGCGGCACCGGTCGAGGCGCGCAGCGTCGGCGGCCGGTACGGCTGCCCGAACCGTTCCCGCCACCAGCGGTCTGCCTGCGGATCCGGATCATCCTGCCGCTGCCGCTGCCGCTGCCAGGCCACGTAGGCACGGAACGTCGTGCGCAGCGGCGCGCCGTCTACCGGCGCTCCGGCCGCCAGCGCGTCGTGCAGAGCCAGCAGTTCCCGCCCGAGCAGCGCCGCGCTGTACCCGTCGCCGATCAGATGGTGGGCGTGCACCAGCAGGACATGCTCGTCCGGCCCGACGGTCAGCACCAGTAGCCGCAGCAACGGCCAGGCCCACGGCTCCAACGTCCGCTGACGCTCCCGCGCGACCCGGTCGTCGACCAGGTCGGCGACCCGACTGTCGAGCTGGTCGGCCGACTCGATGGTCTCGAACAGCACCGGCAGCCGCAGCGTCGCCGGCAACTCCTGCTGCACCGGTGGCCGGGCCCCGGCCGGAAACACGGTACGCAGCATCGGATGCCGGGCCACGGTGACGTCGACCGCCTGCTGGAAGCGGCGCCGGTCCAGCCGACCGGACAGCCGCAGCCGGGCCAGCCAGGTCGAGCTGCTGCCGGGCGCGACGGCCTCGGCGAGCAGGAAGCCACGCTGGGCGGGGGCGAGTGGAAACGGCCGTGGGTCGTAGCCGACCGTCGGTACGTCCGCAGCGGCCGCATCCGGGCCCGGTACGTCCGCAGCCGCCGTGTTCGCTGTCGGAACCCTGGTGGCGGCTGCGTCGATCGCCGCAGCCAGGCCGGCCAGGGTGCGGTGGTCGTAGATGACCGTCGGGCGGGGCAAGGCCGGGAAGTGTTCCCGCAGCCGGGCGAAGACGTCGAGGGCCACGATGGAGTTGCCACCGATGGCGAAGAAGTCGTCGTCGCGGTGTACGGCGGGCAACCCGAGCACGGTCTGCCACACCTGCGCCAACCGCCGCTCCGTGCCGGTGCGCGGTGCCTCGCCAACGACAGGCGGCGGGGCGTCGTCGGCCGGGTCTGCATCCTCGCTCGGCAGCCCGGTGAATGCCAGTCGGTCAACCTTGCCGGTGGTCGTCGTCGGCAGCTCCCGTACCAGGTGGATCCGGGCCGGAACCCACTGCGGCGGCAGCCGGTCGGTGAGGTGCCGGCGCAGGTCGGCGGCGTCCGTCGCGGCGTCCGCGCTCGGGTCCGTCAGCTGCGCGTACGCGACGAGCCGGGGATAGGGCTCGGTCTGGAGCAGCACCACCGCCGTGGCGACCGCCGGGTGGTTGCCCAGCGCCGCTTCGATCTCTGCCGGCTCGATCCGGTGGCCGTGCAGCTTTACCTGGTCGTCGAGCCGGCCGAGGAATTCCAGATCCCCGGTGGGTCCGACGCGGACCCGGTCGCCGCTGCGGTACCAGCGCCGGCCGTCGCGGTGGACGAACGCCGCCTCGGTCTGCGCCGCATCGTCCAGGTAGCCGTTGGTCAACCCGGGTCCGCTGATCTGCAGCTCACCGGCGGTTCCCGGCGGGCAGGGCCGCCCGTCGGCGTCGACCACGGCCAGCGTCGTGCCGGCCACCGGCCGGCCGATCGGCACCCGCCGCAGGCCGTCGGCCGGCCGCCGGTCGATCAGGAACCAGGCGGCGTTGATGGTCGCCTCGGTCGGCCCGTACAGGTTGGTGATCCGGTGCCCGGGGCCGAACAGGTCGAACCAGCTCCGCACCTGCCCGGGAGGCAGCGTTTCGCCGCCGACGTGGATCCAGCGCAGCGCCGACAGGTCCGGTCGCCCGCCCGAGGTGGTACGCCGCTGCGCCGCCGCCAGCAGCTGACCCCACAGGGTCGGCACCGAGCTCCAGACGGTGATTCGGTCGTGTTCGACCCGGCGCAGCATCTCGTCGGGGTCGCGCAGCACCTGCGGGGCGAGTACGACGACCGTCGCCCCGACCAGCAGCGGCGCCAGCAGTTGCCGGACCGAGGCGTCGAAGCACAACGACGAGGTCTGCGCCAGCCGGTCACCGCTGTGGTAGCCGAACGTGTCGACCGCCCAGTGTAGATAGTTGGCAGTCGAGCGGTGACTGACCGGCACGCCCTTGGGTCGGCCGGTCGACCCGGAGGTGAAAATTACGTACGCCGTACCGTCCGGGTCGGCAGCGGCCGCGCCGTCTGTGACCGGGGCGACAGCGGTCCCGTTGACGATGATCGTGTCGATGTCGACCGTGACCAGCCCGGCCAGCGCATCGGCCAACGTCGTCGACTCGGTGTCGTGCAACAGCACCTGTGCGCCGCTTCGCCGCAGCTGATCGCGGTGGCGGACCGCCGGGTGGGCGACGTCCAACGGCACCCAGCCGGCGCCGGCGCGCAGCACCCCGACGATGGCGGCGACGGCGGCGGGTCCGCGCGCGGCCAGCAATCCGACCAGATCACCGACTTGTACGCCGTGATGGCGCAGCGCGGCGGCGACCCGGTCGGCGGCGGCGTCCAACTGTCGGTACGTCATCCGCAGCTCGCCCGCCTCGACTGCGACGGCGTCGGCGTGCCGGCGGCACACCTGCCCGATTCGCTCCACCACCGACGGCAGTACCCCCAAAGTGGACTCCGTAAAGGGCGGGTCGGTCTGGTTGGCCAGGTCAGCCAGTTCAGCGAGGAAATCGGCGGCCAGCCCGGCGACCATGGCCCGGTCCAGCGACGCCACCGGATGGTTCCAGGCGAACCGCAGCCGCTCGCCGTCGGGCCAGCAGAGCAGCCCCAGCCGGGTGCCGGCCGACGCGGTGCCGGCGGCGACCGGCGACACCCGTACCGGCAGGTCGGCGTCGGACATGACCGGGAAACGGGCGAAGCTGAAACTGGCCGGGCTGGTGGTGACCGGCCGGCCGCCGCCAGCCGGGTCGTCGGGTCGCGGCGTCGCCCGCGCCAGGTCGACCGCGTCGACCGTGCCGTGCCGCTGCGCGACCAGCCAGGCGGCCAGGACCCG
This sequence comes from Solwaraspora sp. WMMB762, assembly GCF_049179115.1. NCBI lineage: Bacteria > Bacillati > Actinomycetota > Actinomycetes > Micromonosporales > Micromonosporaceae > Solwaraspora > Solwaraspora sp. WMMB762. The sequence goes on along the minus strand of NZ_JBMHMD010000001.1, from coordinate 2,724,014 downwards.
CCGCGCGAGGTCGACCGCCGGCTCGGCCGGGTCGACGTCGACCGTCACCGGCAGGGTGTCGGCGAACGGCCCGACTACCCGGTCGACGCCGGGCAGCCGGGCGTCGCGGCCGGCCCGCGCCACCGACACGGTGACGGTGCGCTGCCCGCTGGATCGGGCCAGGCAGCGGGCGTACCCGGCGAGCAGCAGGTGGAACAGCGACACCTGCGCGGCGGCGGCCACCCTGGTCAGCGCGGCCACCGTCGGCGGGTCGACGCTGACCTGATGGGCCGCGTACGGCGGCGCGGGCGGTGCGGCCGGGTCGCGCCACGGCAGCCGCAGCCCGGTCGGCCACGACGCCAGGGTCTCCCGCCAGAAGGCCAGGTCTTCCGCGCGTGCCGGGGCGGCGACGGCCAGGTGGTCGCGGAACGTCGCCGGCACCGCCGGCAGCTGCGGTACGCGGCCGGCGGCCAGCGCGCCGTACACCTGCCACAGCTCCTCGCTGAGCACACTCAGGCTGGCCCCGTCCCCGGCGGCGTGGTGCAGCACCAGCAGCAGCTGGGCGTCGGTGGGACCGGTCCGGATCAGGGCGGCGCGCAGCGGCGGCCGGCAGGTCAGGTCGATGGGCTCGTTGCACAGCCGTTCGGTCAGCGCGTCGACGTCACCGGCGCCGTCATCCTGTCCATCGCTGTCGCCCTGGCCGTCGTCGTGGACGGCGTACCAGTCGGTCAGCGGCGTCGGCGGGCCGATCAGCTGGCGGGGCGGCGCGGTGCCGTCGTCGGTCCACCGCATCCGCAGCATCGGGTGCCGGTACGTCAGGTGTTCCAGGGCCTGCCCGAGCAGGTCGGCGTCGAGCGGCCCGGTGACGGCGTGCCGGACGAACCCGTACGCGGCCACCTGTGGGTAGAGCCGGTGCAGGGTGTGGAACGCCAACTGCACCCCGGACAGCGCGAACGGTTCCGCGTTGTCGTCCCCGGTGACGGCGGTCGGAGCAACAGCCGGCGGCGGATCCGCTAGCCGGTCGACGAGCGCGGCGATGGTGCCGTGCTCGAACAGCAGCATGGTCGGCAGCGGCCGGCCGAGTTCGCCTTCGAGAGTCTTGACCAGGTCGATGGCGGTGAGTGAGTCCAGGCCGAGGGAGAGAAACGGCGTCTCGTCGTCGATCCGCGCCGGGTCGCAGTCCAGCGCGTCGGCGAGCAGCCGCCGCAGCACGTCCCTGATCTCGCCCGGGGTGTGGGGCTGCCGACCCGCGTCACCACTCCGTGCGGCCGGCTGCTGCGGCACGGCGGCAGCCGGAGCGGTCGGCGCAGCGACGCTCGCGGCAGCCACCGGGACCGCGCTCGCGGCGGTCAGCCGGGCGACGACCAGGTGGGCGCCGGGCCGGCGCAGCGCCGACCGCAGCGCCGGCAGGGCGTCGTCGAACGGCAGCGCCGGCAGGCCCCGGGCGGCCAGCCGCGCCGCGAGCCCCGGATGGGCGGCCATCCCCGCGTCGGCCAGGGCCGAGAACCCGACGGTACGCAGCGGCCGGCCGGCAGCCCGCTCGACGGCGGCGTACGTGTCCAGGAAGGCGTTGGCGGCGGCGTAGTCGCCGACCGCCCCGGCGAGTCCGGGCAGCAGCGCGCTGACCGAGGTGAACGCCACCACGGTCGCCGGGCGTCGACCGTACCGGCGCAGCGCCTGGACCAGCAGGTGACCGCCGCGTACCTTCGGCGCCAGCACGGCCTGCAGCTGCGCCACGGACCTCGACCGCAGCGGGCCGGGCCGGACCACCCCGGCGGCGTGGAACACCCCGGCGAGGTCGGGCAGCCCGGCGATCAGCGCGTCGACGTCGGCGGCGTCGGTGATGTCGCAGCGGCGGTAGTCGACCTGCGCGCCGAGGGTTCGCAGCCGGTTCACCAGACCGTCCGGCGCGGCGTCGGCGCGGCCGGCGAGCACGATCCGGCGGTGTCCGCGTGCGGCCAGGTCCGCGGCGAGCGCGGCGCCGACACCGCCGGTGCCACCGACAATCAGCTGTACGCCGTCGGCGTCGACCGAGTCCGTGGTGTCCTCGCCGATCGGCGAGGTGGGTACGAGCCGCCGACCCAGCCGCTGCCCGCCCCGCCACGCCACCGGACGCGACTCCACCGGCCGCGACTCGACCGCCGCCGGGTCTGGCTGTGCCCCCACGGTCGCCAGCTCGGTGGCCAGCGCGACGATCCGGGCCGGTACGTCATCGGTCGCTGACAGGTCTACTCCGGACGCCGTGCTGTCCGGGTGTTCGTCGGCGAGCGCCGCCGTCAACCCGGTGACCAGGCTCTGCATCGGGTCCGGTCGTTCACCGGTCGCCCCGGTGCTGACCGCGTCCTGGGTGACCACCAGCAGCCGGAACCCTCGTTCGGGCAGCGCGGCGACCAGTCCGGTCACACCGCGCAGTGTGGCGTCGACGGCCGCGTCCAGCCCGGCCACGCCGCCGTCGATGTCGAACGCGTCGCCGCTGGCCAGGTACACGACGAGGTCGGCGTCACCGATCCCGTTGGCAAGCTCGATGCCGTCGGCGGCCAGCCGGTCCCGTAGCCCGTCCGCCAGCGGGCAGCCGAGGGCCGCACCCGGCCCGGTCAGGTGCACCGAGCCGGGGGAGCGGCCAGCCAGCAGCGGCAGCGGCGACCAGCACACCTGATGGACCAGCCCGTCCCGGTCCTTCGCCGCCTCCGGCAGCCAGTGCCGGCGCCGCTGGAACGGGTACGTCGGCACGGCGACCCGCCGCCGACCATCGGAGAGCCGGACCCGGTCCACGGCGACCCCGCGCTGCCACAGCGCCCCGACCAGCCCGGTCAGCCCGCCGTCGGCGTCGGTCGGCGGCACCGACAGCACCTCGACCCGGTCCGCCGACTGTGGCGACGCGTCGCGTACCGCCCGGGTCAGCCGGTCCGGGTCGGCACCGAGCAGCACGTCGTAGCCCTGGTCGAGCAGCGCCCGCAGCTGGTCGGCGTCGTCGCCGGTGACGGCGTCGGGCATTACCCCCCAGTCGGCGAGCCGCCGGCAGACCGCAGTCGGCCCGGTCTCGCCGTCGGTCTCGTCGCCAGGCCACACCACGGCGGTGCGCGGCCGGCGTACCACCTCGGTGGCCGGGCCGGACGCGGCGGCGGCCAACGCGGCGGCGAGCCCGGCGGTGCTGTCGGCGACGACGGCGACCCGGTGCGGCCGGTCGTCCCGGGCGGTGTTCACGGTGGCGCATACGTCGTCGGGGTGCAGCTGCGGGTGCGCGTCGAGGTAGGCGGCGAGGTCCCGCAGCGACTGCCGCAACGCGGCCTCGGTCGCCGCCGAGCAGGTCAACAGGTACGGCCCGGCGCTGGCTGCCCCGGCAGCCTGCTCTGTTGCCGGCGCGGCCTGCCGCGGTGCTGTCGCCGGCATGGCTTCCTGCAGGATCGCGTGCGCGTTGGTGCCACCGAAGCCGAACGCGTCGACCCCGGCGGTCAGCGGAGCGTCGTCGCCGGCCGTCCAGTCCCAGTCGGTCGCCTTGGTGACCACCTCGAAGCCGGCGGCGGGCAGGTCCAGCCGGGGCGACGGGGCGTCGACATGCAGCGACGGCGGCAGTTGCCGGTGCCGCAGCGCCAGCACCACCTTGACCAGGGCCGGCATCCCGGCGGCGTTGAGCAGGTGACCGAGGTTCGACTTGACCGAGCCGATCAGCCGGGGCCGGCCGTCCGGGCGCGGCGGGAAGGCGTACGCCAGCGACCGCACCTCGACCGGGTCACCGAGCTCCGTACCCGTCCCGTGTGCCTCCACATAGGAGACCATGGCCGGGTCGACGCCGCTGTCCCGGTACGCCTGGACGATCACGTCCCGTTGGCGTAACGGGTTCGGGGCCAGCAGACTCAACGAGCGGCCGTCGTTGTTGACGGCGGTCCCGCGTACCAGGGCAAGAAGCTCGGCCCCGGCGGCGCGGGCGTCGTCGACGCGGGCCAGGACCAGCGCGGCCCCGCCCTCGCCGGGCACGAACCCGTCGGCGTCGGCGGCGAAGACCCGGCATCGGCCGGTGGCCGACAGCGCCCCGGCGGCGGCGAGCAGCCGGTGTCCGGTCGGCGTCAGGTTCAGGTTGACCCCGCCGACGACGGCCAGGTCACATTCGCGTTCCCGCAGGCTGCGTACTGCCAGGTGCAGCGCGACCAGCGCCGACGAGCAGGCGGTGTCGACCGCGATCGCCGGCCCGGTCAGGTCGAGGGCCTGCGCGACGCGGGCCGGGATCAGGTTGCGCAGGTTGCCGACCAGCGCGGCCGGCTGCGTCGCATCCTCCGGTTGCGCGCGCAGCAGTTCGGCGTAGCCGCTCTCGCCGACCGCCGCGAACACCCCGACCCGGCGGCCGTGCCGACGCGGCCCGGCGTACCCGGCACGTTCCAACGCCTCGTGCGCCAACTCCAGGAAGATCCGGGCGTGCGGATCGGTGTGGTCGGCGTCGGTGTCGGACATGCCGAAGAAGCCGGCGTCGAAGCCGGTTGGGTCGTCCAAGAACGCCCCCCAGCGGGCGGTGTCGCCCTCGGCCGGCCGCCACCGCTGCGCCGGGATCTCGCCGACACTGTCCCGCCCGTCGAGCAACTGCCGCCAGAACTCGTCCGGGCTGTCCGCGTCGGGGAACCGGCAGGCCATCCCGATGATCGCCACCCCATCCGCCGGCCCGGCAGCCGCAGCGGCGGCTGGCCCGCCTGTCGGCCCGGCCGCTGGACCGCTCGCCGGCCCGGCCGGTTCCACCCTCCCGTCCGCTACCGGGGTGAGCAGATGGTCGGCCAGTGCCGCCACCGTCGCCCGTTCCCGCAGCTCGGCCGGGTCGAGTTCGCGGCCGAACGCGTCCTCCAAGCCGGCCAGCACCTCCATCGCCTGCAGCGACGAACCGCCCAGCGTGGTGAACCGGTCGTGCGGCCCGATCTCGTCGGCGGGCCGGCGCAGCACCCGCGCCCACACCGCCCGCACGACCCGCTCCACCTCGTCGCGGCTCCCACCACCGGCAACAGCGCTCATCGTCGGTGCGATCGCCGACGTCGGCGGAGTCGTTGCCGCCCAGCGCTGCTCGACGGCGGCGAAGTCACCGGCGGCGTACCGCTGGCGCAGCCGGGGCCGACGCAGCTTGCCGCTGGTGGTACGGGGGAACGCCCCGGCCGGCACCGGCAGCACCCGCACCTGGTCGTGGCCGGTCGCCGTCACGATCCGGGCCGCCACCTGCGCCAGCACCGCAGCGGCGTCGGCCGGCGGCCGGGCCCACTGCACGAACACCACGATCCGCTCGGCACCGCTGTCGTGGTCGGTGCAGCCGATCACCGCGACCCGCCCCGCCGGCAGCCCGGCCGTGCCGGCGACGACCTCCTCCAGGTCGGCGGCGTGGAAGGTACGGCCGTTGACGAACACGACGTCCTTGGCCCGGCCGGTCACGCAGAGCCGGCCGTCGTCGCGCAAGAATCCCAGATCACCGGTACGCAGCCACCCGTCGACGAACACCTCGGCGGTGGCAGCCGGGTCACGGTGGTAGCCGGCGGCCACGTTCGGGCCACGTACCTCGATCCGGCCGACCCGGCCGTCACCGGAGGCGCTGCCGGCGTCGTCGACGATGCGCACCTGGCAGCCGGGCACCGGCGGCCCGACGTCCATGAACTCCACCGCGTCTGTGTCACCCGCGCCAGCCGGCTGCACCGTGCCGGCCGCGAGCGCCGCTCGGTCCACCCGTACCGGCGCGGCGGTTTCGCCCAGCGGCGGGACCGTGACGGCGAGGGTCGCCTCGGCCAGCCCGTACACCGGTTGCAGTGCGGCCGGGTCGAGCCCGGCGGGCCGGGTCCGTTCGACGAACGCCCGCCAGACCACCGGCGAGATCGGCTCCGCGCCGACCATCATCAGCCGTACGGTACTCAGGTCCAGCCCGGCCAGGGCCTCGGCCGGCACCCGCCGGACGGCCAGGGCGAGGGCGAAGTTGGCCGCCGACAGCAGGGTGGCCCGGTGTCGATCCGCGACGCTGAACCACAGCAGCGGCCGTTTCGCGAACGTCAGCGGGCCGATCCGCACCTGCCGCAGCCGGGCGGCCAGCGGTGCCAGGTGGGTGCCGATCAACCCCATGTCGTGGAAGTACGGCATCCAGCTCACCGAGACGTCGTCGCTGGTCAGCGCAGCGGCCTGGCCGATCTGCCGCAGGTTGGCCAGCACGTTGCGGTGCCGCAGCTCGACGCCGCGTGGGGTGCCGGTGCTGCCGGAGGAGAACTGCAGGAACGCGGGACTGTCGGGGTCGGGTGTCGGCAGCCGGTGCCGGGTCGACCCTGTGCGTAGGCCGGCGATGTGCAGTGCCGGCGCGTCGGCCGCTTGCGCAACCGGGGCGCAGGCGTGGTCGACTATCACCGGTACGCCGCCGAGCAGGTCACGCACGCCGGCCACCCGGGTCGGTTCCGCAGGCAGCGGTACGGGCACCAGCCCGGCCGCCAGCGCGCCCCAGAACATCGGCTGGAAGTCGTCACCGGCATCGGCCAGCAGGATCACCGGTGTGCCGGCCGCAATCCCGGCCTCGTGCAGCCCACCGGCGACCTTCAGCGCCTCGTCGCGCAGCTGTCGGTGTGTGACGACGTGCTCGGTCCCGTCGCCGCGTACGTGCGTGATCGTCTGATCGGGGGCGGTGTCGGCGGCTGCGATCAGCACATCGAGCAGGTGTTTCTCGCCGTTCGGCCCGTCCGTGATCAGCACGGCCAGACCCTAGCCGAGCCGGTCGACACCCCACCTGGGCCGACCGGCCGGAACGCGGCGGATCCCGGGTGCCGGATACGGACCGCCGTCGAGCGTCAGCCGCGTGCGAGCCAGTGGGTCACGTCGTCGGTGAGGACCACCTCGTACGGCAGAGCCCGCAGGTCGCCGGCGCTCACGTCCAGACCACGGGAGCGTGCGAGGTCAGCCAGCCACGACCATGGATGCTCCTCGGCGGTCTCGTCGTCGTCGGGGAGCACGACGGTCAACACGGACCGGGTGACGCTCTCCCGCGCCTCGTCCGGGGCGTCGCCGACCGGCTCGGCACCTGCAGGCGTGTCGCCCGCCGACCGGCGGCTGAATGTGAAGCCGCGGTCCTGGTGCAGCAACACCCTCCGACCGTCGTCCAGCAGGACGAACTCGCCGACGGAGAAGCTCTGCGTGTCCGCTGCATCGGCCCGCTGTGGTCGGAGGTCGCAGATGGCACCGACGCCGACGACGCGGCCGGGCCCGACCGGAGGTAGGTCCACCTGGTCGTCGACGGCCCCCGGGTACGCCTGCCAACCGCTTCCCGCTCCGTTCACTTGCCGTACCTCCTGACGCTGTTGGCTCGCCTCCCGCGATTTCGTCCACTGGTTCCAGAAGATCCTCTGGTCGGAACCACACCAGCGTACGGTCGATGTGTTCGAGCAGGTCACCCTCGTATTCGCGGGCGGCGTCTGCGGCTGCGACAGCACATCGAGTAGGTGCTTCTCGCCGCTCGGCCCGCTCGTGTACGGCCCGGACCCTCGCCGAGCCGGTTGACACCTCACCTGGTCTGGTCGGCGGAACGCGGTGGGCTGGCCGGTAGTGGTCGTCGCTACTGTTCGGCTGGATCCGGGAACAGCTCCTCAAGCATGAATTGAACCTTGGGGGCGATCGGTCGTCCTGGATACACGGACTCGACCAGGTCAAGTCCTTGCGCCGTTGTAGTGAACCCGCAAAGCCGATACAAGATGGCTATGTCGTCAATGTCCTGTTCTCTTGCTGCCAGGAGTTTCATGGCGAGGAGATACTCAGGTGAGGCGACGTCGACGCGAAGGGAGTCGTTTTCGAACACCTGGCGTGCTTGTGGATCCGATCCAGGGAGGAACCCTTTGACGGCATCGTTGAGCCAGTCGTCGGGAAGATCGTTTCTGGCTGCCACGGCAGCGGCCGCCAGGTGCACTCCGGTTTTTGGGGCGAAGATGGCATCGATGTCCCGGGTCGCCCGGCGAGCGTCGTAGGCGAGAGCCATCGCCGCACCACCGACCAGGAAGACCTCCGCGCGGATGCCCTGGTTGCGCAGCTCTGTGGAGAGCTCGTTGAACAGATGCAGAATCTGGCTGCGATCGAGAAGGCTCATACTCGCACTAACGCCGATTCTGTGATGAACACACCGCGCTTGCGGAATGCCAGCGGTGACTCGACGATTGCGGTGGCATGCCAGGACTTGAGTCCCGATACGAACCACCAGGGCTTTGCGTACCGCTTCTGGTCGAAGGCCCAGGCCGGTGGCCGCCAGCCATCCCGGCGGGCGAGATGTTCGGCCAATCCAGCGAGAGCGGCGTCCACCCGAACGTCGCCAGTTTCGGGCGGCACCGTTGCGAACAGCTCCGCTCCAGCGGCAACACCATCCGTGGACAGTGCTCGCTGGTAGTCGTCAAGGAGCTGAAGGAGACAGCGGAAGGCGTGCTGAGGACCGCCGCCGCCTGCCAGTTCGGCGGCGGCATTGCGGGCGGCATCTGCTGCGGTCCAGAGCGTCACACTCAGAGCTTACGACGCCGCGCTGCACGCCGCCTCAGGGCGCGGGACTTCGCCGAGGAGCATGACGTGGCGAGGTGAGTCGGGTCCAACTGCGGTCGAAACGCAGGGCGGCGAGCCTGGTGACGGTCTCCGGCGGGAAGTCGGGCCAGGTCCGCAGGGTCTCGTGGCGTCGGTTCAGCCGGCGGTCGAGGAAGCGTTGGGTACGGACGAGCCCGTCGGCCGCCTCGGCCGGCGTCAACGCGCCATCTCTGGCCGCTGCGGCGTACTCGTCGAGGTCGAGCACCCGGTATGGATGGTCGGGTGGTCCGACGATGACATCGATCCATAGGTCGTCGACGACGATCTCGGTGTCGGTGCCTGACACCCGGACCAGGTCGCAGTACCACCACCCTTGCTGCGCCGGTGGAAAGATCACCGGCTGGTTGATCTGGAACCCGTCATCGAGCAGTACGTAGCTGCGCTGCTCGTGGTGCCGTCCGTTGAGCCGGAAGCCCCAGTCGTAGACGATGACGTCGTCGAGCCGCCGTCCCGCTGCGCGTATCTCGCCGTTGCGCACCACCGTGACCGGCGCGAGTCCGTCGATGCTGGTGTCGTCGTCCATGCGTGGCATGGTGCCCCAGAAAGCTTGCCATCCGGTACGGAGTTTCCGAAGAGCTGGGTGCCATTCGTCGGTGGAGGGCCGTGGAAATTCCACGAAGGTGGCGCGTGCGAGTTGTCGACAGACCGTTGAATTGATCTTTCCGATCTGCGTTACTTGTGTGCACCGTGGACACGGGCCGCGACGGGAGGGCGTCCAGTTGACCGGACGGCGGGACAGTTTCATCAGGAGGCGCAGGGCGGCCGGCTTCAGCCAGGAAGGGCTGGCCGAGCGCCTGCAGGTCGATCGCACCACCGTTGCCCGGTGGGAGCGGGGTAAGGCCGAGCCGCAACCGTACACCCGAGCACGACTCGCGGAAGCGCTCGGCACCTCGGTCGATCAACTCGATGCCCTGCTCGCCGGGGAGCCGGAAAACCGATCTCTGGACATCGACGATTGGGGCGGTACCGTTACATCGGGGGACGACAATGGAGGTGATCTTACGGACCGGCGTGCGTTCACGATCAATGCCGCTCTGGCGGGCCTGGGCATCGCCAGCCCGCTGCGAGACTGGGTCACCGCGCCCGATGTACCGCAGCACCTGAGCATGGAGCACCTGCAGCAGGTGTCGGCCACCATCGCGGGCCTTGAGCGGGCCGACGCGGCGGCCGGTGGCGGCAGGCTCTGCGACATCGCCATCGCCATGCACCGGCGGCTGACCCGCTGGGATAGGGAGGCCACCTATCCCCGGCAGGTCGGCGATGCGGTGCAGAGCAATCTCGGCGATCTGGAGGCCTGGATCGGCTGGCTCGCGCTGGACGCGGAGCGGCGTGCCGAGTCGCGCCGCTACCTGCAGGAGGCGATCGTCCGCGCCCGGCTGCGCGACGATCCGCACCTTGAGGTCCACGCCATGGTGGTCATGGCGATGCTGGTCAGGGAGGTGCGGCCGGTCGAGTCTGTGCAGATCGCCGAGGCAGCCCGACGCATCTCCGGCCCGTGGGCGACCCCTCGACTGACCAGCCTGCTGCACCTGCGGACCACGCACGCGTCCGCGCTGATGGGCGACGGCATCGAGTCCAGCCGAGCCCTGGCCAGGGCAAAGACCGCGTACGACCGTGGCCCCAGCGACGACGACCCGCTCTACATCAGGTTCGTCAACGACAACGAGGTCAATGCGGTGGAGGCGCTGTCGCAGATGGCGCTCGGTCGCCCCGAGCGGGCGGTTCCCTGCCTGCAAGCCCGGTTGGCGCACCACGATCCGGTCTATCGGCGGAACCAGATTCTCGGCAAGGTCAGCCTGGCGATCGCGCTGCACCAGCAGGGCGACTCCACCGCAGCAGGCACCGTCGCGCTGGACGCGCTGCCGGAGATCGCCGAGCTGAAGTCCGGGCGTGGCCGCAAGCGGCTCGCTGGGTTGCGGGCCGACCTTGGTCAGGTGGCTGACCAGGTGCCAGCGGCACGGGACTTCGTCGAGGCGTACGACGTGGCGAAGATGGCGGCCTGACGAGTCGCCCGACCCGCCGGTGCCGGCGGGCTGGGCCAGGCTCTGGCCGCCGGCGTCGGCTTGGCTGAGGCTGGGAGACTGGGCGGTATGTCGACTGTGATCGTGCCCGCCGGGTTGAGCATGGGTCCGCGCTACCGGTACGTTCGACCGCCGGACCCGACGCCGGAGTGCTACGAGGTGCACCTCGGCGACGACCTGGTCGAGTTGACCGAGACCGAGGCGGCGGTGTGGGCGGCGGCGTTCCTCTACCCGGACCGGCACGCCAAGCTGTCGGTCAACCGGGAGTCGCTGGTGCGGATGCTGGAGACCGCACCGAAGCCGGAGCCGCAGGCCGCCCGGTACGTCGACGACCTGATCGCTCGGGGTCTGCTGGTCGAGTTCGACCCGGACGGCGACCTGCGGCCGGTGTTCAGCCGGCACAAGCTGCTGCCGCTGGCCCAGGGCCTCGGCTCCACACCGGACGCCCCTCACCAGCACCGCATCGGCATCGGCGACCAACCCCTCGTCGCCGTGTCGAGCGATGTGTATGCCCAGTGGTCGTTCTCGTTCCTGCATCCCGACCTGTGGACCGCGTGCGCCTTCTACGCCGATGACTCCGAGCACGTCGCTGCTGGCGGGGAGCCACTCAACCTGACAGCCGAGTCCTTGGCGCGTGAGGTGGCGGAAGTGCTGCCCTTGATGATCTCGGCGGCCTGCGCCGCGTTGGATCCGATCGTGGCGTCATGAGGTACCGCCGGCAGGCACATCAGCGCTCGACACCGGACCGCTCGTTCGCGTCGCGTTTCAAGCACGAGGTGGCCAAGGAAGGCAGCGGGACGCTGGTCCAGCAACTCGGTGCCGGGCTGGGCGCACTGATCGGGCTTGCCGCCACCCGATGGGGGTTGCCGCCCGCGCCGGTCGCCATCGCTGGTGCCTTCATCGGTCATGCTCTCGGTGCTGTCGGCAAGGGGTTCGTCAACACGGTGTTGGACCGGCGACGTGAGGCTCGGGCGGGCGACGGCACGACCTCGGGCGGCTCCGGCGCTGGTGGTGGCGGTGCGAGACCGTTGAGCAGCGTCCGCCGCCGCTATCCCGGCCACCGGAGCCGGGGCGGCGGCGACCGTACGATCACCATCGGCGGCCCGGCGAGCCGGGGCGGCGGTGGTGGGGCCGGCGGAAGCACCGGCTCCTACCTGCAACAGCTGCGTCGGCTGCTGGACGAGATTGAGACGCAGCAGGTGAAGCTGGCGAACGTCGCGAACGCGATGCGGGCGAGTCAGCTCGGCGTGGCACAACTGCTCGCCGGCGGCCGGCAGGACCGTACGCAGGAGATCTACACCTGGTCGGAGCTGTCCCGCGCCAACGTCGAGGAAGCAGCGATCCTGACTCACCAAGCAGTCAAGAGCCTGAATGCGTACCTGTCGAATCTGTAGCCTGGTCAGCGTTGACCGACATTGATTGTCGGGTCGGGGATGCAGGCCGAGTCTGATGCCACAGGTGCATCAAGATGCATCTGTGGCATCACCTCACCGGGAGCGATGGGGTGCCGGAGACCCGGCAGGACGCGTGGGATGTTCAGCGGGCAGTTGGTGCTGGCGCACTCATCTGGTCGCGGCGAAGTTGCAGCGCCGGGTGGCGTGACGGGGCGAAACCCATCGACTGGTACAGGTTGCCGCTGCCCGCCGTGGCGTTCAGATCGACGACGCTGACCGTGGTGTCCGTGGCAAACCAGTCCAGCAGGGCCCGCACACAGTCACGGGCGTAGCCGCGGCCACGATGGGCCGGCTCAGTGCACACGTTGAACAGGTGGCCGCGCAGCCCGCCCGGGTTGCCGGGGGAGGGGGCGTGCCGGTCGCACAGGCCGACGGCGTTGCTGACGATGCCGTGCTGTGGGTCGTCGACCACGAACGCCGCGAACATCTCAGGGTCGCCGAGCGACCGGGTGAACCAGTCGAGGGCCGCTGACCGCCACTCGGCCGTCTCGTCGCCGACCGGTGCGCCCATGTCCTGCAGCATGACCGCCCGGAGCCGCACCAGGGCGGGAGCGTCGGCCGGTGTCGCGCGGCGTACGAGTGGCCGGGCCGGCAACTGCGTCGATGGTTGCGCTGGATCTTGCATCGGCGCAGCCTATCGTCGGCCGCCGAACTGGGCATCGGCAGCACGAGGGAACCGTCATTGTCGTCAAACCGCCGGGTTGACGACAATGACGGTTCCCTCGTGGTCAGCAACTAGCACGCCTACCCCGGGTACGCCTCGGACCACACCTTCCGCCTGCAGGGCGAGGATGGCCTGGCGGACGACCGACGTCGCGACCCGGTGCTGTTCCCGTAACTGGTCGGTGGGCGGCAGTCGATCGCCGGGAGGCAGTTGACCGGACTCGACCTGCGCCCGGATGTCGTCCGCGACCTGTTTCCACTGCGGCGCTACGGTCACTGGCCCTCCTGGCGACAGCCGGCAGTGGGCACGCCAGCGCTACGAGCCGGCGGCGTCGTCGCGGTCGGCGACAAACACACCAAGCCCGTGTACGCCCTGCACGATGCCCTGCATCTGCAACATGAGGATGGCGCGGCGGACCACTGTGGTGGACACGTTGTGCTGTTCGCGTAGCTGCGCCGTTGACGGCAGCTGATCACCTGGGCCCAGCTCGCCGGACTCGATCTGCGAGCGGAGATGATCAACGAGCTGTTCCCACTTGGGCTTCACGGGCATTTTGGACTCCCAGGTCTGCCCCGCCATTGGATCACAGCCCAGCTATGTACGACAAGACACAGCTACTACAGCAAAGCTCTGTGCGACCAGATGTACAAAGTTGGCCTCGGTGTCTTGCTTGGTGCATCCGGGTGTGCAAAGCTCCCATTGACCGGTTCCCAGGTCTGCAAACCCGGAGCTGGTTCCCCGCAAGGAGCCTGGTCGGCCGGCAACCCCCGCCGGCTGACCAGGTGCGCCCTCTCCACGCCTGAACGGGAGGCACCGACCGGTGATATCCGACCCCCGACCCGCCACCACGCTGCCCGACCGCCAACGACAGCACCCCGAGATCCGACCCGACGGACAGCCGGTGACCGCCTCCGCCAGCGGCGCCGTCTACACGGCGTACGCCCGCGACCGGGTCGTCGCGGCGCAACAGGCCGTCGACACGCACATCACATCGGCGTACAACGGGTGTTGTCTGGGCTGCGGACGGCCCGGCCCCTGCGCCGACCTGGCCGCCGCCGAGATGACCCTGGCCCGCTACCACCGGCTGCCGTTCCGTCGGCCCGGCGCGACCCTGCTCGACCCGACCCGGACCACCGACGCCGACCCGGCGCGGTTCACCTGGTGGCGGAGGTCGGCATGACCGACGCACCAGTTGAGCGGACCGACACCGCTGACGGGCAGGCGTTACAGGTGGCCGCCGACATGATCGACGTGCTGCGGACCGTCGCCCTGGCAATGGAGACCACCGTCACCCACGCCGAGGAGCAGCTCGACGGCACCCGGCACCCGGACGCGCGACTCGCCACCGACCGCTACCAGACCGCACTGCACGAAGCGTGGGAGGCGTACGGTGAAGTGTTCGATGCGGTCAGCGCCGGCCGCCCGCAGCTGCCGGGTGGCCGGCCGGTCGCGGTAGCGTCCATTCTGTACGGCCTGCGGACCGCTCGCCAGCACGCTGCGCACGCCGCCGCCCAGCTGCCTGACCTGCGGCAACGGCTCACATATGCCGCTGACCGGCTGCACCGCAGCGAACACCCGCACGCCCAGACGACCGCCGACCGGCTGGCCGTCGCGCTGAGCCGACTGCGTGACGTCGAGGTCAGTCTGAGCGTCGGCACCGGCGCGGTGGACCGCTACGTCGACGCCCTCGACACCGGTGCCGATCCGCCGGCTGCCCGGACGGCCCGGCTGGCTGCGGTGCGGCCGATAGCCAGCCCCAACGGGGACGCCCTTGCCATCGGCACTCGGATGGCGGCGACGGTAGTGGCCGCCAACCGTTGGCACCTGCGGTTCCGGACCCGCTGGCAGGTGTTCCGCCAGACATTGTGGAACAACGTGAAGCGGGAGATCCGCCTGTGACGACCAAGAAGCCGGTAACGACCAACCAGCCGGTGGCGGCGCTGACATATCTGATGGCCGGGCAGGTGCACGCCCACGACCGCTGGGTGCAGCGGTTCACCGAAGCCGACCGCCAGCATTATCTTGACCTGCTCAGCGCGTTGTTCGTGCTCTGCGCCGACCGGCGGTTCCGCCGCGACGACCACGGCGCGGTGATCCGGTTCGTGGCCAGCGTCCGGGAACGCTTCGACCCCGACCGCACCATGGTCGACCCGGTCATCGCGGAGAACCTGCTGCTTGCCGCGCTCGGCCGTCACGAGACGCTGCCGGCCACCGCCGAGAACATCACCGTACAGACGTTGCTCACCGTCGCCCTGGTCAGCGACGAGCAGCCCAGCCCGGCCGGCTACGACGCGCTGCTACGCGAGGTCGACGCCATGGTCACCACCGCGTCGCCGCCCGGCTAGGCATCCGCCTCGACCGTCGATCCCTGATGGACCAACTCCGGAATATGCTGTGCCTTCGGCGACTGGAGGGGACGCGACGATGACCGGGAACAGCCCACCACACACGCTGCTGCTGCGGACCGCCGGTCGGTCCGATCTGGATCCGGCGCGGCTGCTCGACGTCTTCGCCGCTCAGCGGCGGCGGCTCTGCGACGATCTGCGGAGTCTGAGCCCCGAACAGTGGTCCGCGCCGAGCCGCTGCCCCGGATGGTCGGTGCAGGACACCGTCCGGCACCTGGGCGACGTCACCGGCGCGGTCGCCGCCGGCCCGGGTGACCGGATGTTCGACGTGACGGCCGGTTTCGACCCCCGGACCACCCCTCGCCAATGGCTGGCGGCGTCGGCCGGTGAGTCACCGGCGGACACCCTCGACCGGCTCGCCACGACGACGGAGAAGGCATTCGCCGTGGCCCGGGACCGGCTGGCCCGCGACGACCGGTTCGACGTCGTCCTGCCGTACGGGCCGATGGACTGGACGGTGCAGGCGCTGCACGTGCTGTGGGACTCGTGGCTGCACGAACGCGACATCTTCCTGCCGCTGGGCGTCGACCGCCCGGCCGACCCCGAGGCGACCAGCTATGCGACCGCGTACGGGCTGCTCATCGCGGCGGCCGTGGCGCAGAAGTTCGGTGCCCAGGTACGCCAGCGTCTCGAACTTGGCGGCGACGGCGGTGGCGTATTCGAGCTAAACTCCGACGAATCGGTGACGCTGACCGCGACGCTCACCGCGACCCGGGCGGCGACCGCCGGCCCGCCGGCCGCCGAGGTGACCGACGCACTGGCCGGCCGCGGCTCGGCTTCGGTGCTCGACGGTGTGCCCGACGGGTCGCGTACCGCTCTGACCGTCCTCGCCACCTTCTTCACCACCCCGGCCGAGGAGACCACGGTCTGACGGTGGCACAGGCGCCTACGGGGTGACGACGATCCGGGCGCCGGCCGACCCGTCGGACTGGGCCTGCCAGGCGTCGGTCACCTCGTCAAGCGGCCGCACCTGGTGGTCGACGGTCAACCGGCCGGCGTGGGCGTGGCCGGCGATCGCGGCGACCGCCGCCGCCCGCTGCTGCCCGGTCAGCTCGTTGTTGGTGTAGCCGAGCACCCGCAGCGAGCCGCCGCGCAGCGTGGCCGAGTCGATCGGAGCGGTTGCCCCGGCCGAGCTGCCCAGGTTGACCAGCCGGCCACCGAGCCGCAGCACCTGCAACGCCGCTGCCGCCGGCACCCCGAACAGTGGGTCGAGGACCAGGTCGACCGGGCCGCCGGCGGCCTCCCGCAGCCGGTCGGCGAGCCCGGGTACGTCGTCGTCGGCGCGCAGCGGCACCACCGCGTCGGCACCGAGGGCCCGTAGCCGCTCGGCGGCGGTGGCCGACCGGGCGGCGGCGGTGATCCGGCGGGCCCCGGCCAGCCGGGCGATCTGCACCCCGGCCTGCCCGACGGTGCCGCTGGCCCCGAGGATCAGCACGTCCTCCCCGAGGCGCAGCCCACCCCGCAGGGTCAGCGCCGACCAGGCGGCGACCGCCGAGTAGCCGAGCGCGGCGATCAGCCGGTGGTCCACCCCGTCGGGCAGCGGCACCAGGTCGGCGACGGCCACGGCGGCGTACTCGGCGAGGCCGCCGTCGCCGGGTGCCATCCCGGCGCGGGTCGGGAACCACACCCCGGAGCCGTCGGCGAGGGTGCCGACGCCCTGCACCCCGGGCACGTACGGCAGGGCCGGCGGGCCCAGGTAGGAGCTGCCGGAGGCGCAGAGCAGGTCCAGCGGGGTGATCGGTGCGGCGCTGACCCGGACCAGCACCTGCCCGGCGGCCGGCGTCGGCCGGGGCCGGCGCTGCACGACCGGTGGTTCGCCGTACCCGGTGAGCACGGCCGCCGATATCAGGTCCGTCGTGGCCATCAGGTGGCGATGTCCGGGTACGGCAACGAGAAGTGGGCCAGCCGCAGTCCGTACTGCTTCTGGTAGGCCAACGGCTCGTCGTGGTCGCGTTCGAACATGGCGATGAACAGGGTCAACGTCAGGAACGGGTGCGCGCCCAGCTCGAACAGCCGGACGTGGTCGTGGCTGGCCAGCGCGTCGCGTTCGTCGTCGGTGAAGCGCAGCCAGGTGCTGGCCTCGCCGGTGTGGCAGTTCAGTACGGAGTTCGCCCGCTCCGTCTCCCACCAGGTGACGAATTCGGCTGGCTCGGACCGGTAGCGCTCGACCAGCTCCGGGTCCCGGTCGACGGTGTAGAGGAACTTGTCCACAAGGTACTTGCTCATGCCGGCGCTCCGTTCGGGTACCAGGTGAAGTAGGCCTCCATGGTGTGGAACAGGTCGAGGGTGTCGACGTGGTGCGCCTTCGCACCGGCTCCGGCGACGCCCATCATCAGCATGAAGTCCATGAAGCCGTGGGTGGCGTTGCCGGGGGAGTGCAGGCTGTCGAGCGTCACCTCGGCGAGGCAGCCGTCCAGGTCACCGTTGGCGATCCACTCCACCGCCCGCTGGTCGAACTCCGGGTCCGGGCCGTGCGGGCCGAACTGGCGGGGCCCGCCCAGCTCCAGCGACAGGTGCCCGGTGCCGATGATCGCCACCCGCAGGTGACTCGGCCACGATTCGACGATGTCCCGGATCGCCGCGCCGAGCTGCACGAAGCGTTTCGGCTGCGGCAGCGGCGGGGCGAAGATGTTGGTGTAGATCGGCACGATCGGCAGGTCGGCCTCGGGCCGCAGGGTGATGATCGGGCAGGTGATGCTGTGGTCGATCCGCAGCTCGTTGCTGAACGCCAGGTCGAACCCGGCGTCCAGGCCGGCCCGCAGCAGATGGCCCGACAGGTCCTCCTGGCCTTTGAGTAGCATCCGGGGCAGGCCGAACTCGCGTTCCTCGTTGTACCAGTTGGCGTCGTAGAACGGTGCCTTGCCGACCAGGAACTGCGGCATGTTGTCCAGCCACAGCTGGTGGAAGTGGTCGGAGCCGACCATCACCAGCACGTCCGGGTTGGCCTTGGTGAGGGTCTCCCGGAACGCGAGGATCTTGCGTTGCCACTCGTCGGCGAAGGGTGGCCGGTCCTCCCCGGTGGCGGTGGTGGCCCGGTAGTAGAACGGGTGGTGGGTGGAGGCGATGACCGCGACGATGCTGGCCATGGCCGCTCCTTCCAAGAGTGGGGATCAGGAGGTGGCAGGGGGGACGTAGCGGGCGTTGCGGTCGACGGTGCGGTAGATGTCCATGCCGAGCGGGTTGCGGCGTTCCTCGGCGAGGTGGCCGAGCAGCCCGGCGGTGCGGGCCAGCAGGGCGAAGCCGCGCAGCAGGTCGACCGGCAGGTCCAGGTCGGCGAGCGCGGCACCGCACACCCCGGCGCCGTTGAGCGGCAGGGTACGGCCGAGCACCTGCGGGTGGACCCGGCCGATCGCCTCGAACAGCCGCAGGTGCGGCCCGCGCAGCCCTTCGTCGTCCGCGATGCGGATCAACACCGGGGTACGCGGGTCGACGTCCTTGTGCACCGGGTGGCCGAGGCCGGGCAGCAGCCGCTTGGCGGCGCGGGCGTCGCGTACCGCCGCCAGGGCGACCTCGTCCCAGCCGGCGTCGTCGTCGGGGTGGGTGTCGAGCCCGGCGAGGACGTCGGCGAGGAACCGGCCGCAGTCCTCGGTGACGCCGAGGAAGCGGGAGCCGCCGCCGAGCAGCCCGGCGGCGATGGCACCCTGCAGCGACTCGGGGGCGCTGAGGTACGTCAGCCGGGCGGCGATCGCCGTCGGAGTGAAGCCGTGGTCGGCCAGCGCGACGAGGACCGCTTCGAGGACCCGGACTTGCCCGGGGGTGGGTCGGCGGCCGGCGACCAGCCAGTACGCGAGCTCACCGAAGCCGACCTTGCCCATCAGGTCCTCGGCGAGGTTTTGGCCGAGCAGCCGGATCGTGGTCCGGTCGGAGGTGCCGATCGAGGTCGGGAAGCTCAGCTGCTCGTCAGCCATGCGCGGATCTCCTCACCGTGTTCGTCGAGTGCGGGCGGCGGCGCGGCGTAGCGTGCCGGGGTCTGCGACAGGGTGATCGGGTGCCGGATGCCGGGCACGGCCGCCGCGCCGTCGCCGACGGTGACCACCGGGTCGAGGCCGAGGCGCTGGGCGAGCGCCACTCCGCCGTCGATGGTGTTGATCGGTGCGCACGGCACCCCGGCGGCGAGCAGTTCGTCGAACCATTCGTCGCGGGTGCGTTTCATCAGCTGCTCGACCAGCAGCGGGCGTAGCGCCTCCCGGTTGGCGGTGCGGTCCTGGTTGCGGCCGAACCGGGGGTCGTCGACCAGCTCCGGTACGCCGAGCACCTCGCACAGTTTGCGGAACTGCCCGTCGTTGCCGGCGATGACGATGAGTTCGCCGTCGGCGACCGGCAGCGGCTCGTACGGGAACAGGCTCGGGTGGGCGTTGCCCATCCGGAACGGCACCACGCCGCCGGCGACGTACCCGCTGCTGTGGTTTACCAGCCCGGACAGTGCCGATGACAGCAGGTTGACTTCGACGTGCTGGCCGGTGCCGGTGGTGTCGCGGTGGTGCAGCGCGGCGAGGATGCCGATGCTGGCGTGCAGCCCGGACATCACGTCGAAGACGCTGATCCCGGCCCGGTACGGCGACCCGTCGGGGTCGCCGGTGAGGCTCATCAGCCCGGAGACGGCCTGCACCATCAGGTCGTAGCCGGGGTAGGCGGCGCCGGCACCGGTGCCGAATCCGCTGATCGACGCATAGATGATCTTGGCGTTGCGCTCGGCGACGCTGTCGTAGTCCAGGCCGAACCGGCGCAGCCCGCCGGGCCGGAAGTTCTCGATCATGACGTCGGCCCGGTCGGCGAGCCGGCGGGCGACGTCGAGGTCGTCGGAGTCCTTCAGGTCCAGGGCGATGGACCGTTTGTTGCGGTTGATCCCCAGGTAGTACGTGGAGACGCCGTCGCGGGTCGGCGGCATCCAGGTACGCGTGTCGTCGCCGCCCGGCCCCTCGACCTTGATCACTTCGGCGCCGAGGTCGGCGAGCAGCATGGTGGCGTACGGGCCGGCGAGGATCCGGGAGAAGTCGGCGACGAGCAGCCCGTGCAGCGGCCCGGTGCCGCCGGCTGGTCGCGCGTCGGCCCCCGGCGGGTGGTGCTCGGTCATCTTCTGGTCGCCTCCCTCATGCCCGTACAGCGGACGATCGTCCGAGAATCGAGTCTCGGTCGCGGGCCCAGGCGTGTCAACCCGCACCGACAAGCTCTCAGCAAACTTCCTGTTCAAGCTACTCAAGGTTGGGGTGAAACAAGTTTGAAATCTTCTCTTGACGTCGCTCGTGACCCGGAACACACTGGCAGGAATCGTGATTGACCGTCTAGCGGACAGTGGTCCGAAAACCTGTGGAGCGGATGGGAGAGGCGCTGATGAGCACAGACGCGCAGCGGAGCGCGGCGGCCGGCCGGCCGGTGGTCTTCCGCAACGGCCTGGTGCTGACCATGGACGACAGCCACACGGTGCTGCCCCGCGCCGACGTGCTGATCGTCGGCGACCGGATCGCCGAGGTCGGCGAGGCGCTCGCCGTACCGGACGGGACGCTGGAGATCGACGCGGCCGGCGGCATCGTCATGCCCGGCATGATCGACACCCACCGGCACATGTGGCAGACCGCGATGCGCGGGTACGGGGCCGACTGGACGCTGACCCAGTACTTCGTCTGGTACTACCTCGAATCCGGCAAACTCTTCCGACCCGAGGACGTGTACGCCGGCAACCTGCTCGCCGCGATCGAGGCCATCGACGCCGGGGTCACCACCACCGTCGACTGGTCACACGGGCTGCAGACCCCGCAGCACGCCGACGCCGCCGTGGACGCCCTGGAAGCCGTCCCCGGCCGGTTCGTCCTGGCCTACGGCAACCTGCAGCAGGGTCCCTGGGAGTGGGCGACCAGCCCCGACTTCCGCGACTTCGTCACCCGCCGCATCCACGGCCGGGGCGACATGCTCGGCTTCCAGATGGCCTTCGACGTCACCGGCGACCCGACCTTCCCGGAGAAGGCCGCCTTCGAGGTGGCCCGGGAGCTCGGCGTGCCGGTCACCACCCACGCCGGCGTCTGGGGTGCCACCAACGACGACGGCATCCGGCTGATGCACGAGAACGGCTTCATGACCGAGTCGACCGTCTACGTGCACGCCGCCACCCTCAACCGCGACTCGTACAACCGGATCGCCGCCACCGGCGGATCGGCCTCGGTCTCCACCGAGAGCGAGCAGAGCGCCGGCCAGGGCTACCCACCCACCTGGCAGCTGCGCCAGCACGACATCCCGGTGTCGCTGTCGATGGACACCAGCGTCTGGTGGAGCGGCGACCTGTTCTCCGCGATGCGCGCCACGCTCAGCGCCGACCGCTCCCGCGAACACCTCGAGGCGCACGGCCGGCAGGAGACCGTCACCCACTGCCACCTGCGGGCCGAGCAGGTCGTCGACTGGGCAACCCGGGGCGGGGCGCGGGCGCTCGGCATGGACAGCCTGGTCGGTGCGCTCACCCCGGGCCGCAAGGCCGACGTGGTGCTGATCAAGAACGAGGCCTCGCCGGTGATGTTCCCGGTCCTGCACCCGTACGGCCATGTCGCGTTCCAGGCCCAGCGCGGCGACGTGCACAGCGTGGTGATCGACGGCCGGTTGGTCAAGCACGAGCACCGCCTCGTCGACGTCGACCTGGCCGCCGCCCGAGCCGCCGTGACGCGCACCATTGAGCACCTCACCGCCGAGATGGGCGACGACGCCTGGACCAAGGGGATGAACCCGGACATCCCAGAGACCAAGGTGCTGGACAACCCGTACACCTACACCCAGTGGGACGCCGGCAGCGCCCAATGGAAGCATTGACCGTCTGACGGGCCCCGGCGGGTCGACCGCCCGCCGGGGCGGACCGCCGATCACCACCGAGAGAGGGCCGCCGTGGCGCGCGAGGCCGGAGCAGACTTCATCGAGGCGTTGGCCCGTGGCCTCGACGTGCTGCGCTGCTTTCCGCCGGGCCGCCCCACCATGACGCTGAGTGAGATCGCGGCGGCCACCGGGCTGGCCCGTCCGACCGTACGGCGGATCCTGCTCACCCTCGACGAGCTCGGGTACGTGCGCAGCAGCCCGGACCGGGGGTTCTCGCTCACCCCACGGGTGCTCGAACTCGGCATGACCTACGTCAACGCGTTGAGCATCTGGGACGTGGCCCGCCCGCACATGCAGCGGCTGGTCGGGCAGACCGGCGAGTCGACGTCAATGGCGCAGCTCGACGGCAGCGACATCGTCTACGTCACCCGGGTCGCCGTACCCAAGATCGTCACCCTTGCGGTGACCATCGGCACCCGGTTCCCGGCGGTCGCCACCTCGATGGGAAAGGTGCTGCTCGCCGCGCTCGAACCGGACGAGCTGACCGCCGCGCTGGCCCAACCCGGTCGGTCCGGCATCACCCCGCGTTGGCGGCCCGACCGCGCCGAGCTCGACCGGGTGCTGCGCGAGGTCCGGGCCCGCGGCTGGGCCGCCGCCGACCAGGATCTGGCCGCCGGCATCCGGTCGGTGGCGACCGGGGTACGCGACGGTGACGGCCGGGTCGTCGCGGCGGTGAACGTGACCGTGCACGCCGCCGAGACGTCGATGGAGAAGCTGACCGGCGAGCACCTCCCGCGCCTGCTGAGCACCGCCGCCGAGATCAGCCACGACTGGGCGCGACTCGGCGCGGTGCCGATGACCACCGTACGGCAGCAGTCGGATCCGGAGCCGGCCAGCAGATGACCAGCAGGTGCGCCGCTTCATCATCCTTGGGTGATTTTTCCGCTTTCATGAGTTAATTCGGCAAACATCGCTCTTGCCACAAAAAGCACTGATAGAACTGTCCGTACCTGTCAGGGTTCGGAGAGTGGGTGCGCAGCGGATGACCAGTTCCGAGCTGGCCACGACGGGCGTGCCGGGGCGCGCGGCCAATGCGGCCGGCACCGCTACCACCGCTCCGGTCCGGGAGAAGCCGCCGGGGGCGGCCGAGGGCGCGGCTCGGGGGCCGGCCCGGCCGGTCATCATCGGCGGCCGGGGGCACGGCACGTTCCGGCGGGACATCGAAGGGCTGCGTGCGGTCGCGGTACTGCTCGTCGTGCTCTACCACGCGGGCGTCCCGCTGTTCGGCGGCGGCTACGTCGGCGTTGACGTCTTCTACGTCATCTCCGGGTTCGTGGTCACCTCGGTGCTGCTGCGCGAGTACGCCACCGACGGCACCATCTCCATCCTCGGCTTCTACGCCCGGCGCGCCCGGCGGCTGCTGCCCGCCGCCGTCCTGGTGCTGCTCACCACCCTGATCGCCGCCTGGTGGTGGCTGCCGCTGCAACTGCAGTGGATCGCCACCCAGGCGATCGCGAGCGCCGCGTACTGCGTGAACTTCCTGCTGGCCCGCAACAGCGTCGACTACCTGGACACGATGCGCCGGGAGTCGCCACTGGAGCACTACTGGTCGCTGGCGGTGGAGGAGCAGTTCTACCTGTGCTGGCCGCTGCTGCTGCTCGCGCTGCTCGGCCTGCCCCGACTGCTGCGCTGGCGGCAGGCCAGGTCCTGGTGGCGTCCGGGCGATCTGCGGCTGGTGTCCGCTGTCGTGGCCGGCGTCGCCGTGCTCTCCTTCACGCTCTGCGTCTGGCTGACCGCCACATCGCCCGGGTACGCGTACTTCGGCTCCCCGGCGCGGGCCTGGCAGTTGCTGGCCGGCGTGCTGATCGCCCTCGGAGCCGGCGCCGCGTCGCGGCTCCCGGCCCGGCTCGCCGCCGCCATGGCCTGGACCGGGTTGGCCGCCGTGCTGGCGGCGGCCCTGCTGTTCGACAGCACCACCCCGTTCCCGGGCTACCCGGCGCTGCTGCCGGTGGCCGGTGCGGCGCTGGTGATCGCCGCCGGCTGCGCGCCACACAGCGGTGGGGCCGGCGGGCTGCTCGCGCTACGTCCGATGCAGTGGATCGGCCGGCTGTCGTACTCGTGGTACCTGTGGCACTGGCCGTTCCTGGTGATCGGCGCGGCCCTGCTCGGCGGGCACGGCACGATCTGGCAGAACCTGGGCCTGGTCGGCGGTGCGTTGGTCGCCGCCGCCGGCACGTACCTGCTCGTCGAGGCCCCGTTGCGGCGGCGCCGGCGCACGGTCCGGCCGTGGCGCACGATCGGCCTGGCCGCCGTGGCGTCCGCCGCCGTCGTCGCGGTGGCGGTGCCGGCGCTGGCGACGAAACCGACGCTGGTGGGGCCGGGCCGGCCGGTCGACACCGCGGCCACGCTGGCCGCCTCGACCGACGTCGAGCGTGACCTGGCCCGGTTGGTCGCCGCAAGCGCCGAGGCCGGCCCGGTGCCGGCCAACCTGACCCCGCCGCTGCCCGAGGTGACCACCGACATTCCGGCCGTGTTCCACGACGGCTGCGTCGTGCTGCGGATCACCGACACCGGCACCGACCACCCGTGCGAGTACGGCGACCCGGCCGCGCGGCAGACGATGGTGCTGTTCGGCGACTCGCACGCGGGCAGCTGGTTCCCGGCGGTGCGCCGGCTGGCCGACGAGCGCGGCTGGCGACTGGTCGTCATGGTCAAGGGGTTCTGCAGCGCCGCGTCGGTGCGCTTCCACCTGGACTCGGTCAACCGGCCGTACGACGAGTGCGTCCAGTGGCGGGAGCAGGCCCTGCGACGGATCGGCGAGTTGCGACCCGCGATCGTGATCACCTCGTCGACCAACTACACCTTCGGTGACCCGGTCGGCGGTTACCCCGACCGCGATCAGGTCTGGACCGACGGCTGGGCCCGGACTATCGACACGATCAGGTCCACCGGCAGCGAGGTGGTGCTGATCGGTGACGTACCGTGGCTGCCGGCGACCGTGGTCGACTGCCTGGCGCTGCACCTGACCGACGCGCGGACCTGTCACGGTGCGGTGTCCGACGTGGTGCTGGAGCCCCGTCGACGGCAGATGATCGCCGACGCCGTGCGAGTCCAGGGTGCCAGGGTCGTTGACCCGACCCCGTGGTTCTGCACGTCGACGGTCTGCCCGGCGCTGGTCGGCAACGTGGTCACATTGCGCGACGGCAACCACATCTCGGCCACCTACTCGCGGTTGCTGTGGCGGGCGTTGGACGAGCGGATCGGGCTGCTGGGCGCCTAGTGGACACCGTGACCGGTCGTGGCCCGGGTGACGACGCGCGTACGGCGGCGACGAGCTGGCTGCTGGCCGCCACCCTGATCCCTACCGCCAGCGCGGTGCTGGCCTGCGTGGATCCCCGGCTGCGGCACTGGTTCCTGATCCCGGTCACCGTCTGCGGCGTACTGATCGGCGTCGACGCCTTCGAGTGGCTGCTGCGCCGGCGCGACGTGTTCGACCCGCAGGCGATCCTCGGCCTGTTCGGCGTCCACTTCTACTACCTCGCGCCGGTGCTGCACGTCCTGGTGGACTACTGGCCCGCGCTGCTGCACCCGTCGGCGTCCGGTTGGCGATCAGCGCTGGGCGCGATGGCGCTGCTGAACATGGCCGGGCTGGCCGTCTACCGGCTGGTCCTGTCGCTGCCCGGCCGTGGTCCGCGTCGGTCCGCGCCCCGGCTCGACCCGGCGCGCTACCAGTCGGTCGCCCTGGTCGCCGTCGTCATCGGTGTCCTGGCGTTCGGCGTCGAGGTGGTGCTGCTCGGCGGACCGGGCGGCTTCCTCACCGCGATGACCCAGGACCGCGAGGCGTTCGCCGGGCTGGGTTGGCTGCTGCTGATCAGCGAGTCCTTCCCGCTGCTGCTGTTCTGCCTGGTCCTGGTGCGCTGGCGACAGCTGCTGCGCCGCCGCGTCGACCTGGTGTTGCTGCTGCTGGTCGGCCTGGTCGCGGTCCAGTTCCTGGTAGGCGGTTTGCGGGGCAGCCGGTCGGCGGTGCTGTGGCCGCTGGTGCTCGGCCTGGTCCTGGTGCACCTGCTGGTGCGGCCGATCAGCCGCAAGGCGTTCGTCGCCTCGGCGGCGGCCGTGGTGATGTTCGTGTACGCGTACGGGCTCTACAAGGGCGCCGGGGTGGAGGTCGTCGACATCGCCAAGGGCACCCGTACCGTCGAGGAGGTCTCCGCGGAGACCGGCCGTGACCTGCCGACGGTGCTGCTGGCCGATCTGGGTCGGGCGGACGTTCAGGCGCTGCTGCTGGACCGGCAGCGCGCTGGTGCCGCCGGCTGGAGCTACGGGAGCACCTACGTCGCCGCGCCGCTACTGCTGGTGCCGGGCAGCGTGGGCGCCGAGCAGGTGCGGAGCAAGTCGGCGGTCGGCACCGACGTGCTGTACGGGCCGGGCGTGTACGACTCCGGCCTGCGGTCGCAACGGGTCTTCGGCGTCACCGGCGAGGCGATCCTCAACTTCGGTCCGGCCGGCGGCCTGCTGTCGTTCGTGTTCCTCGGACTGTTCCTGCGGTTCGCCACCCGGTACTACGCGCAGGCGAGGCGTCGTGACGCCCTCGCGGCGAAGCTGCTCTGCCTGCCACTGTGCGCGATCACGGTCATCCTGGTCACCGCCGACCTGGACAACATCCTGGCCTTCTATCTCGGTGAGGCGCTGCCGCTGGCGCTCGTGGTGCTCTGCGCGATCGCGCGCCGGTCACGGCCGGCCGTCGGTCATCGTCAATACCGACAATCGGTGCCTAACGCGCTGCTAGTCTCAAATCATCTCAAATAACCGAAGGGGTACACCAGTGGACGACATGCATGTCGTGATCATGGCGGGCGGCAAAGGGGTACGGCTGCGGCCGTACACCACGGCGCTGCCCAAGCCACTGGTGCCGATCGGCGAGCACTTCGCGATCCTCGACGTGGTCCTGCACCAGCTGGCCGTCTGCGGATTCCGGACCGTGACCATGGCGATCAACCACCACGGCTCGCTGATCCGGGCGTTCGTCGGCGACGGCTCGCGGCACGGACTGTCGGTCGACTACGCGCAGGAGCGGACTCCGCTGTCCACCGTCGGACCACTGTTCACGATGCGCGACCGGCTGCCAGAGCGGTTCCTGGTGATGAACGGCGACATCCTGACCAACCTCAACTACGCCGACCTGCTGCGGGCCCACACCGATTCGGGCGCCCCGGTGACCGTGGCGACCTTCCGGCGCAAGGTGAAGGTCGACTTCGGTGTCCTCGCCGTCGAGGGGGACAAGGTCGTCGAGTTCAACGAGAAACCCACCCTGGACTACCGGGTCAGCATGGGCGTGTACGGGCTCAGCAGGC
Organism: Solwaraspora sp. WMMB762; assembly: GCF_049179115.1. Lineage (NCBI taxonomy): Bacteria > Bacillati > Actinomycetota > Actinomycetes > Micromonosporales > Micromonosporaceae > Solwaraspora > Solwaraspora sp. WMMB762. The sequence goes on along the minus strand of NZ_JBMHMD010000001.1, from coordinate 2,696,798 downwards.
AGACGATCGCGGCGTACCCGAGCGGCATCGCGTTCGGTTTCGACCAGCTGATGATCGACCTGATCAACCAGGGCAACCCGCCCGCCGCCTACGACTTCGACGGCTACTGGCTGGACATCGGTCGGCCCGAGGACTACGACGAGGCGAATCGCAGCTTCGAGACGTTGAAACCGATCCTGCTGCCGGCCGCGCTGCGGGAGCCCGCATGAACGCGCGCCCGGACCGGACAGACCTCGATCTCCGACAAGGAGCGACAATGGTGAATCGAATCGGCATCGTGGGCATGGGCTACGTCGGGCTGACCCTGGCAGCCGGCCTGGCCCGCAACGGATTCGAGGTGCACGGCGTCGACAGCGAGCCGCGCGTCCGGGAGGCGCTGTCGGCCGGCCGGGTCCACCTGTACGAGCCGGGCCTGACCGAGGCGCTGCGGGACACCCTCGGCCGCAACCTGTTCGTCCATCCGACCCTTCCGCCGGATCTCGACGCAGCGGTCATCTGCGTGTCGACCCCGGTCCGCGACGGCACCTCGACCCCGGTCCGCGACGGCACCCGGCAGCCGGACCTGACCAACGTCGCGGCCGCCGCCACCGAGATCGCCCGGCGCTGCGGACCGCAGACCCTGGTCGTGGTCCGCAGCACCGTGCCGGTCGGCACCAGCCGGCGGGTCGTCCTGCCGGCGTTGACCGCAGCCTGGGGCCGGGCCCGGCTGGTGATGGCACCGGAACGGACCATCCAGGGGCAGGCGCTGCGCGAGCTGACCGAACTGCCCCAGGTGGTCGGTGGTCTCGACGACGACAGCCGCCGCGCCGGGGTGGCCCTGTTCGGCCGGCTCGCCCGGCAGGTGGTCCCGGTCTCCAGCCTGGAAACCGCCGAGCTGGTGAAGCTGGCCAACAACTGCCACACCGACCTGATCTACGCGTACGGCAACGAGATCGCCCTGCTCGCCGGGGCGCACGGGGTGGACCCGTTGGAGGTCGTCCGGGCCGCCAACCACGACTACCCGCGACCCGACCTGGCCCGCCCCGGCTTCGTCGGCGGGAGCTGCCTGTCCAAGGACCCGTACCTGTTCGGTGCCAGCGCACCGGCGCACACCCCACTGCTCGTCGCCGCTGCCCGGCAACGCAACGAGCAGTTGCCGGTGCAGGTGGCGGAGACCGTCATCGGGCGGCTGCGGCAACTGCGCGGCGCGACCGCCGGAGCGACCCTCGCCGTCCTCGGCTGGGCGTACAAGGGCTGGCCGCCGACCGACGACATGCGCGGCGCGGCGATCGTGGCGATGCTGCCGGCATTCGACCGGGCCGGGCTACGGGTGCTCGGCCACGACCCGCTGGTGGCCGACGAGGTCATCCGGGCCCACGGCGGCGAGCCGGTCAGCCTCGACAAGGCGTTCAGCGAGGCCGACGCGGTGCTGGTGCTCAACGACCACCCCGACTACCGGGGGCTGCCGGTGGGGACGCTGCTGCCCGGCACCGCCGTCCGGTTCGTCTATGACTCGTGGCGGATCCTCGACGAGGAGTCGGTGCGGGCCGCCGGGGTGCACTACGAGAGCCTGGGCTACCGGCCGGCCGGGGAGCTGGTGTGATGCGCGCGCTGGTCCTCGGCGGTGCCGGGTTCATCGGCCTGCACCTGGTGCGCCGGCTGGTCGCCGACGGTCACGCGGTCACCGTGGTCGACGACTTCTCCCGGGGCCGCGACGACGCCGAACTCGCTCAGGTCTGCGCCGACCCGGCGGTCGAGGTGGTCGCCGGTGACCTCACCCGGGCCGCGACCTGGGCGGCGCTGCCCCGTCACTGGGACCAGGTCTACCTGCTGGCCGCCGTGGTCGGGGTGCGCAACGTCGAGGCCGACCCGGCCCGGGTGGTCCGGATCAACGCGCTCGTCGCGCTGCACCTGATGGACTGGATCGACGCCGCCGACCGGGTCTTCTTCAGCTCCACCAGTGAGGTGTACGCCGGCGCGGTCGACGCCGGAGTGGCCGCCGTACCGACCGGTGAGGACGTCCCGGCGATGGTGGCCGACGTGACGGCACCCCGCTTCGCGTACGCCACCAGCAAGCTGCTGGGCGAGGCGGCCGTGCTGCACGGGTCCCGCGCGGTCGGCGCACACGCCGTGGTGGGTCGATTCCACAACGTGTACGGGCCCCGGATGGGCACCGACCACGTGGTACCGGAGATGTCGCTGCGGGCGCTCCGCGGCGAGGACCCGTTCCGGGTGCCGGGCGCCGACCAGTACCGCGCCTTCTGCTACGTCGACGACGCCGTCGAGGCGGTGGTCCGGCTGATGGCCACCCCCGACGCCGCCGGCCGGATCGTGCACATCGGCGACGACACGGAGCAGACCAACATCGCCGATTTGGCGAAGCTGGTGCTGCGTACCGCCGGCAGCCACGCGACTCTGCGGCCCGAACCCGCGCCGGCCGGCTCGGTGCACCGGCGCTGCCCGGACCTGGGCCGGCTGCGCCGGCTCACCGGCTACCAGCCGGCGGTCGCGCTGGAAGAGGGCGTCGGGCGGACCTTCGCCTGGTACCGCGACCACGGCCGACCGACCGGTGCCGAAGATCCGACGCCGTCAGATGCGCCGGACCGAACCGAAGGGCGGGTGCCGTCATGGCGGTGAGTCTGCGTCGCCGGATCCTCGATGTGGTCGACGACCGTGTCGACCCCCGGATCATCGCCGGGCTCGGCGGTATCGCGCTGTCGCTGCGGTCCCGCTCGCGTTGCGTCGTGCGGTACGAGGAGGACACCTGGATTCACCGGTACCGGGGCGGGACGGTGGTCAACACCGAGCTGGGCGGGCTGTCCGCCGAGCGGGAGGACCTGGTGGTCCGGGACACCTTCCTGCACGGCTACCACCCGCGTCCCGGTGACACCGTCGTCGACATCGGCGCCGGTGTCGGCACCGAGGTCCGGTTGTTCTCGCGAGTGGTCGGTCAGCGGGGCCGGGTACTCAGCATCGAGGCGCACCCGCGTACCTTCCGCTGCCTGCGTCGCACCGTCGAGCTCAACCGGCTGTCCAACGTGACGCTGCTGGAGTGCGCGGTGGTCGGCGAGGCCGGCCCGGTGCGCATCGACGAGGACGCGCTCAGCCACATCCGCAACGGGATCAGCCAGGAGGGCACCGGCGGGATCGAGGTCACCGGCCGCCGGCTGGACGAGATCCTGCGGACCTGCGGGGTCGACCGGGTCGACCTGCTCAAGATGAACATCGAGGGTGCCGAGCTGAGCGTGCTGGAGGGGGCCCGCGACGTGCTCGACGTGGTCGACAACCTCGTCGTGTCCTGCCACGACTTCAAGGCCGAGGGCCCGGCCGACGCGTGGATGCGCACCTTCGCGCCGGTCAAGGCGCTGCTGCGCGACGCCGGGTACACGATCACCACCCGACCGGCCGACCCCCGGCCGTGGATCCCGTACTACGTGTACGCCTCCCGGGGCAGGCACTGATGCGGCTGTTCTACATCGGCGGGATCGGCCGCAGCGGCAGCACCCTGGTCGAGCGGGTGCTCAACGAAATGCCCGGGGTGTGCGGGCTGGGCGAGGTCGCGCAGGTCTGGGACAACGGGGTACGGGACAACCGGCTCTGCGGGTGCGGTGCGGCGTTCCGAGACTGTCCGCTGTGGAGCAGGATCGGCGAGTACGCCTTCGGCGGCTGGGACAACGTCGACCTCGCCCGGATCGCCCGGTTGCGCGCCGTCGTCGGCCGGACCCGGCACGTCGGGCTGCTCGCCGCCCCGTGGCTCGGCGAGCGGCGTCGGGCCCGGGTGATCGAGTACGTCGACTACCACGCGCGCATCTACGCCGCGGCGGCGGCGGTGACCGGGGCCCGGGTCGTCGTCGACTCGTCCAAGGACACCGCGTTGGCGTACGGCCTGCGCTGGGCCGGACCGGCCGATCTGCGGATCCTGCACCTGGTGCGGGATCCGAGGGGGGTGGCGTACTCCTGGATGCGCCGGGTGCACGACCCGGAGTCCGGCACCGACGTCGCGGTGCCCCGGTTCCCGGCGGCCCGGTGCGCGCTGACCTGGAGCGGGCACAACGCCGCGTACGACCTGCTGGGCCGGCTGGGCCGGCGGCGGCACGGCGCGGTCGCCGGGCGGCTGGTGCACCGGATGCGGTACGAGGAGTTCCTCGCCGATCCACTGGGTGCGGCCGGGACGCTGAGCCGGCTCGCCGGTCTGCCGCAGACCGGGTTGGATCTGTCCTACCTGTCCGGCGGAGAGGCGGAGCTGGGCGAGTTGCACAGCGTCTCCGGCAACCGGATGCGGTTCACCACCGGCCGCCTGACGTTGCGGGTCGACGACGCGTGGCGTACCGGCCTGCCGGTCGCTGCCCGCCGGACCGTCACCGGACTGTGTGCGCCGCTGCTACGCCGGTACGGCTTCCACCGCCCGCCGCCGCCTGACCCGTCAGCGCCAGAGCCGTCAGCGCCAGAGACCGAGGCGGTCGGATCCGAGGCGGTCGGATCCGAGGCACATCACCGACTGAAAGTGTAGATACCGCCCTGAACAAGGGTGTTTCCGACGGGTGCCTGTGGAGGAACGATGCGAGTGGTGGTGACCATCGAGGCGCGGTTCGCCCGTACCCCGGACGGCGCGATCTGGGCCCGGACCGGGCAGGACCACCAGTTCTGGAGCGGGTACCTGGCGGCGTTCGACGAGGTCCGGGTCGTCGCCCGGGTACAAGACGCGGCCGAGCCGGCCGCCGAGGCGAAACGGGTCGACGGACCCGGCGTCGAGGTCTGGCCGGTGCCGTACTACCTCGGGCCGTACCGCTACCTCGCCCACCGGGCGGCGATCGGCCGGGCCGTGCGCGAGTCCGCCGGCCCGCAGGACGCGGTGATCCTGCGGGCGCCGTCGCCGATCGGCACGCTCCTGGCCACCGCCCGGGACCGCCGTCGCCTGCCGTACGCGATGGAGGTGGTCGGTGATCCGTACGACCTGTTCGCCCCCGGCGTGGTGGACCACCCGCTGCGGCCCGTCCTGCGGCGGCTGTACGTCGACCGGCTGCGCCGGCAGTGCCGCCGCGCTATCGGCGCCGCCTACGTAACCGACCGTTTCCTGCAGGACAGGTACCCGACCTCGGCGGGCGCGGTGAGCGTCGCGGTGTCCGATGTCGACCTCACTCCGGCCGCGTACGTCGACACCGCCCGGACCATCGGACGGACCGGGACCGTCGCACCGACCCGGCAGCCGGCCACCCTGATCTCCGTCGGCTCGCTCGAACAGCGGTACAAGGGCATCGACACCCTCATCGCCGCGCTCGCCACCCTGACCGCCGACGGCCGGGCGGTCCGGCTGGTCCACGTCGGCGACGGACGGCACCGCGCCGAGCTGGCCGACCTCGCCCGCCGGTACGGCGTCGCCGACCGGACCGTATTCACCGGCGCGCTGCCCGGCGGCGACGCCGTCCGCCGGCAACTCGACGCCGCAGACCTGTTCGTCATGCCGTCCCGCACCGAAGGGCTGCCCCGGGCGCTGATCGAAGCGATGGCGCGGGCACTGCCCGCGATCGGTTCACCCGTCGGCGGCATTCCCGAGCTGCTGCCACCCGGGTTCCTGGTCCCACCGGACGACCCGGGCCGGTGGGCCGGCGCCGTCGCGGCGCTACTGGACCGCCCGGAGCTGATGGCCGCCGCGTCCGCCCGCAACCTCACCCGGGCCCGGGACTTCTCGGCCGATGTGCTCACCGCCCGGCGGACCGCCTACTACCAGGCCGTCGCCGAGGCGACCGCCGAGCGCACCGGTGACCGCACCGGAGGACGTACCGGGGGCCGCGCCGGTGAACCCAGCCGAGCCACCCAGAGGAGCTACGCGTGACCCGCCCAACTGCCATTCCAGCCGAAGCTCCACCACAGGCGGGATCGCACCGCCCGGCCGGCGGATCCGTGCACGTCGTCCACGTCATCGGCACGCTGGACCGCGGCGGCGCGGAGACGCTCTCGCTCGACATGTGCCGGGCCGTCCCGGCCACCGAGGTGCGCCAGACGTTCATCACCATGGGCGGACGGGCAGGCAGCCTGGCACCGCAGTTCCGGGCCGCCGGGGCGGCGGTCGTCCAGGTCCCGCAGCGCCCAGCCGTCACCTTCCCGCTGCGGCTGCGGCGCTGCCTGCGCCGGCGGCGGCCCGACGTCGTCGTGTCGCACATCAGCCTGTTCAGCGCGGTGGTGCTGGCGGTGGCCGCCGCGACGGGCGTGCCGGTGCGCATCGCCCGGATGTGGAGCGAAGGGGACGGCCGCCGCGACACCGTCGCCCGCCGGCTGCTGCGCGCCGTCCTGCGCCGGCTGCTGCATGTGGTCGCCACCGACATCGTCGCGGTCAGCGACGCGGCGATGGCGTACGCCGGCCGTCAAGTCGGCATGCCCGGCTGCCGGATCCTCTACAACAGTGTCGACGCGACCCGGGTCGTCGGCGGCGACCGGGCATCGGCCCGCCGACGGTGGGGCATCCCACCCGAGGCCATGGTCATCGGCTACATCGGCCGGGCCGCGCCGGAGAAGAACCGGCCGTTCCTGGTCGACGTGCACCGTGCGGTCCAGGCCCGGACCGACGCCCTGGCTGGTACGGCACCGCCGGTCGGTACGGCGTCGCCGGATACCCGGCTGCTCATCGTCGGGCCGTGCGGGGTCGACGACGTGGTGTCGGCCCACCCGGACGTGCCGGACGACCCGACGGTGATCCTCGGCGGAGAAGTGGACGAGATCGCCCCGGTGCTCGCCGCCGCCGACGTGTTCGTGCTGCCCTCCCACTGGGAGGGGTTGCCCGGCGTGGTGCTCGAAGCGCTCGCCGCCGGGCTGCCCGTCGTCGCCACCGATCTGCCCTGCCTGCGTGAGGCGTCCCGGTACGTCGACGGCCTCACCCTCGTCGACCTTTCGGCCGGCGCGCACCGGTGGGCCGAGGCGGTGCTGCGCAGCGCCCGGAACGGCCCGGCCGACCGCGACCGGATCCGGGAGAGCTTCGCGACCTCACCGTTCCAGACCCGGCACGCCGCGGCACAGTGGCGGTCGCTGTGGCGGGCCGAGGCGCGGTGACCCGCGACCGGCGGTCCACCCTGGCCCTGCTGGCCGGCTCCAGCGCCGTCCAGATGAGCAGCAACATGGTGGCGGCGCTGCTGGCCGCCAGCGTGCTCGGCCCGCACGGCCGCGGTCTGATGGTGCTGGGCGTGTCCACCGCCGGCATCGTCCCGCTGCTCGCCGGCCTCGGCACCGGACCCCAGCTGCGGGCGGCGTATCCGGCGGCGGGCGGCGGTGCCCGGCGACGCGACCTGGTCGCCAGCTACACCTGGTGGTCAGTGGCGGCCACGGTCAGCGCCGCCGTTCTCGCCGTCGCGGTGTCGGTGCTGTCCGCGCCGCTGATCGACCCGGCGCTCGCCGACCCCCGCTACCTGCTCGCCCTGTCGGTGCTGACCTGCGGGTACGTCGCCCACACCCAGCTACCCGACGGCTGGTACGCGGCCGGTCTGTTCCGGTCCGGCAGTCTCTGGGCGATGGCGACCACGCTCGGCGGCGGGCTCGGCCTGCTCGTCGCGGTCGCCGTCGCGCCGAACGTCTGGGCGTTGCTGCTCGGGCAGGGGACCGGCATGCTGTCGGCGGCCACCGCGCAGGTCGTCGCGCTGCGGGCCACCGGGCTGCTCTGCTTCCAGGCGCCGACCCGACGCGAACTGTCCCGACTGCTCGGCCGGGGCTGCCGGGCACTCGGCCTCACCCTCGGGCTGGCCCTGGCGCTGCGGCTGGACCGCTACGTACTCGGCGCGCTCACCGGGGCGGCGGCGGTCGGCGTCTACTCGGTGGCGTCCACCCTCGGCCAGGTGCCGAGGATGGTGCCGAACGCGATCGGCCAGCTCGTCAACCGGGACGCGGCCGTCGCGTCCGGACCGTTGCGCCCGGTCCGCACGGTCGCGGCGACCGCCGGCGTGGTGACCGCCGTCGGCGCGGTGACCGGGCTGCTGGGCTGGCTGGTGGTCATCCCGCTGCTCGGCCCCGGGTTCGCCGCCGCCGGACCGCTGCTGGTGGTGCTGCTGGTCGCCGAGGTCGCGTTCGTGCCGTACGCGGTGGCGAGCCGGGCGCTGCTCGGCGCCGGCCGGATGGGCGCGGTCGGTGCGTTCGGCCTGGCCTGGAGCGCGGCGGCGTTGGTGCTGTTCCTGCTGGCCGTCCAACTGTGGGGTGCGGCGGGTGCGGCGGTCGCCTGCGTCGCCGTGTACGCCGGCATCTCGGCGTCGTCCTGGCTGCTGCTGACCCGTTGGACCGTCCGCCGGCAGGGACCCGACCGGCCCCGCCTTGCGGACTCCGACGACCCGCGCCCCGGAGGAGCCGACGACCCGCGCCCTGAGGCAGCCGGTGACGCCCAACCACGACCTGCGCCGCTCAGCAGGGTGTGACCCACCGACCAGTGATGGAGTGATGTCGATGCTTCCCTACGGGCGTCCCTGTCTGGACGAGTCCGACGCCGAAGCGGTCGCCGCCGCCGTACGTACCGAGTGGCTGACCGCCGGCCCGACCGTCCGCCGGTTCGAGAGCGAGCTGGGCGGCTACCTCGGCGGGGTGGGCTGCGTCAGCGTCAGCTCCGGCACCGCCGCGCTGCACGCCGCGTACGGTGCCGTCGGCCTGCACCCCGGCGACGAGGTGGTCACCACGCCGTTGACCTTCGTCGCGACGGCCGCGACCGCCGCGCTGCACGGCGCCCGGGTGGTCTTCGCCGACGTCGAGGACGCCACCGGCAACCTGGACCCGGCCGCCGTACAGGCCGCGGTGACCTCCCGGACCCGGGTGGTCACCGCCGTCGACTACGCCGGCCATCCCGCCGAGTACGGGCAGCTGCGCAAGGTCGCCGCCGACGCGGGGGCGCTGCTGTTCGACGACGCGGCGCACGCGATCGGGTCGACGTACCGTGGGGTGCCGGTCGGCGGGCTCGCCGACCTGACGACCTTTTCGTTCTTCCCGACCAAGAACCTCACCACCGGCGAGGGCGGCGCGGTGACCGGCACCGATCCGGACCTGCTGGACCGGGTACGCCGGTTCGCCAACCATGGCATGGTCCGCGACCCGCAGCAGCTGCGGTACGGCGACGAGGGCGGCTGGCACCAGGAGGTGCACAGCTTCGGCCTCAACTACCGGCTCTCCGACGTCCTCTGCGGGCTCGGGCTCAACCAGCTGACCCGGCTGCCCCGGTTCAAGGCCGACCGGGCCAGGCTGGCGGCCCGCTACCACGAACTGCTCGCCGATCTGCCGGGTCTGCGGCTGCCCGAGCGGCGGCCCTGGGTCGACCCGGTCTGGCATCTCTACCCGGTACGCGTACTCGCTGGTCGCCGACGTGAGGTCTACGACCGGATGCGGGCGGCGGGCATCGGTGTCCAGGTCAACTACCTGCCGGTCTACCGGCATCCGGTGTTCGCCGATCTCGGCTACCGGCCGGGGCAGTGCCCGACGGCGGAGGCGTACTACGCCGAGGAGCTGTCCCTGCCGATCCACCCCGACCTGACCGACGCCGACCAGGACCGGGTGGTCGACGCCCTACGGACGATCCTGAAGTGACCGGGACGATGCTGGGCTGACTGAGACGATGCTGGGCTGACCGGGACGATGCCGGGCTGGATTCGTGGGTGGCGGGGCGTCCCGGCCGGTGGACGGTGCCGGCCGGGACGCCGGTCACTAACCGACGCGGACCAGCTGCCACTGCTGGTTGGCGCCGCCCCAGTCGTCGTACTGGACGATGTTGCCGCCGTCGGCGGTCGACGCGCCCTGGACTTCGAGGGCCTTGTTGCTGTGCCGGCTGATCAGTCGGACGTAGCCACTTGAGTCGGCGAGGCGCCACTGCTGGTTGGTGCCGTTGTGGTCGGTCCACTGGACGATGGCCGCGCCGTTGGCGGTGGACCACTCGTAGACGTCGAGGACCTTGCCGGAGTGGCGGGACCTCAGCCGGTAGTAGCCGCCGCCGGAGTCGACGAACTGCCACTGCTGGTTGGCGCCGTCGTTGCGGGTCCACTGGGTGATCCGACCCCCGTCCTCGGTGGACAGGCCGTAGACGTCGAGGGCCTTGCCGCTGTTGCGGTTGACCAGCACGTACCAGGCGTTCGGGTCGACCGGGCCGGTGCCGGGGTCGCCGCCGCCGGCGGAGTTGAGGGCGTTGAGTACGGCGTCGTAGGCGGGTTTCTTGTTGCCGTTGCCGTCGAACAGCAGGGGGTTGGCGCCGGTGCGCCAGGAGTCGGGGTCGAGGACGCCCCAGACGGTGATGCCGGTGCAGCGGGCGACGGCGAGGCAGGCGCGGGTGACCTGGCCGTACATGTTGGCCTGGTTTCCGCCCTGTTGGATGTCGAGTTCGGTGATCTGGACGTCGACGCCGAGGTCGGCGAAGCGTTGGATGTTCTGCTGGTAGGTGGGGTCGAGGCTGGTGCCGAGGTGGGACTGCAGGCCGACGCAGTCGATGGGGACGCCGCGGGCTTTGAAGTCGCGGACCATGTTGTAGATGGCGGTGGACTTGGCGTTGATGCCGTCGGTGTTGTAGTCGTTGTAGCAGAGTTTGGCGTTGGGGTCGGCGGCGCGGGCGGTGCGGAAGGCGACCTCGATCCAGTCGTTGCCGGTGCGTTGCAGGTTGGAGTCGCGGCGTCCGCCGCTGCCGCCGTCGGCGAAGGCTTCGTTGACGACGTCCCAGGAGTGGATCTGGCCGCGCCAGTGGCCGGCGACCCGGTTGATGTGGTTGATCATGGCGTTGCGTAGGGCGCTGCCGGACATGTTCTGGGCCCACTGGGGTTGTTGGGCGTGCCAGACGAGGGTGTGGCCGCGGACGGTCATGCCGCGGGCGCGGGCGTGGGCGATGAGTTGGTCGCCGGCGGTGAAGTTGAACTGGTTCTGGTTGGGTTCGGTGTGGTACCACTTCATTTCGTTCTCGGCCACGATGGAGTTGAACTCGCGGTTGAGGACGGTGGCGTGGGGTTGGCGGTTCAGCATGAACGAGTTGGTGGCGGCGCCGAAGTAGCGGCCGCTCTCGGCGGCGGCGGCACCCAACGTCGACGCCGCGCTGGCCGGGCTGGCCACCGCGACCGCGCCGAGGAGCATCGCGGCGACGGCTGCCAACGACAGCAGCATCCGTCTGGGCAGGCGGGGCCGCCGGACGGCCGGAGGCACGGCACGCCTGCCGGTGCTATTGGGGCTGGGACGGACCAGTGGTGTCACGATGGCTCCCGGGTGCGACGGTGACCTTCTAGGTCGATATGGACATGGTGTTAGCGCTACCGACTGCTCACCGCGTGAGCGACCTGGACGACGGCCACTCGACATTGAGAGCGCTAACATCGATGTGCGTAACATTGCCAGATTGTTTCGCCGCCTTCAAGGGGCACGCTGGTGCGCTACCGGGCCGTACCGGCGAAGTCCTGCTGACCGAGCACCGCGAGCAGCCGGATCTTCTCCTCGGCCTCGCTGCCCGGCCGAGGCGTCAGCACCAGCAACGCCTGCCCCTGGTCCTCGGTGAACAGCGCCTGACAGTCCACCTCGATGTCGCCGACCTCGGGATGCACCAGCGTCTTGTGGTCGGCGAACCGGCGGGCCACCTCGTGCCGCTGCCACAGGTCACGGAACTCACCAGACCCGGCCAGCAACGCCCGCACCAACTCGCCAGCGCGTGACCGCGGACCCGCCGCACCGTACGCCACCCGCAACGCAGCGACCAGGCTCCGGCCCTGCCGGTCATGATCCTCCGCTGGATACACCGACCGGGCGGTCGGGTCGGTGAACCAGCGGTAGACGTCACTGCGGGCCAGCCCGGTGCGGGTCGCCGGATCACCGAAGATCGACACCGCCAGGCGGTTCGCCACCAGCACCTCGCTCAGCGACGACAGGATCAGCGCCGGAGTGTCCGCCATCCGGTCCAGCACCCGCAGCAGGGCCGGGGCGACATGCCCGTCCTCAGGCGTGCGACGCGGCACGTTGTGGCCGGCCAACCGGTACAGGTGGTCGCGTTCCTCGGCGGTCAGCCGCAGCGTACGGGCGAGCGCGGCGAGCATCTGCTCCGACGGCTGCGGCCCGCGCCGCTGCTCCAGCCGTACGTAGTAGTCGACCGACATCCCGGTCAGCGCCGCTACCTCCTCGCGCCGTAACCCGGGCGTACGCCGACGAGGGCCCGACACCAGGCCGACGTCGGCGGGACGCAGCGCCGCACGACGGCGGCGGAGAAAATCGGCCAGGCCGGTACGGTCCATGTCCCCATCCTGCGACCGCAGGGCCCGGCCCAACCAGGGATCGCCGGTCCCCCGATCACCGGGTCTCTGCCGCCCGGCGCAGGCGACGCCGAACGTAGTGGGCATGAACCCATCTGGAAACACCATCTTCGTGCCCGGTGGCACATCCGGAATCGGACTCGCCCTGGCCGAGCGGCTGCAGGCCAACGGAAACACCGTGATAATCGGCGGCCGCCGCACCGACCTGCTCGACCAACTCGCCGCCGAGCACGGCTTCGGCACCGTACCCATCGACGTCACCGACCCGGCGTCCATCGCGCAGGCCGCCGCCTCCGTCGTCGGCCGCTACCCGGAGCTGAACGTCCTGGTCGCCATGGCCGGCATCATGCGGCGCGAGGACTGGACGGACCTGGCCTTCCTCGCCGACGCCGAGGAGATCGTCACCACCAACCTGCTCGGCCCGATCCGGCTGATCGCCGCGTTCACCGGGCACCTGCAGACCAGGCCCGATGCCACGATCATGACGGTCTCCTCCGGGCTGGCGCACGTCCCGCTGCGCGTCACCCCGACGTACAACGCCACCAAGGCGGCGATCCACCTGCTCAGCGAAACGCTGCGCCTGCAGTTGGCGCCGATCGGCGTACGGGTGACGGAGCTGGTCCCGCCCGCCGTGCGGACCGGGCTGCTGCCGGGCCAGCAGACGTCGGAGTTCGCGATGCCGCTCGACGAGTACGCCGACGAGGTGATGGCTCTGATCAAGGCCGACCCGCATGCTCACGAGATCCTCGTCGAGCGAGTGAAGTTCCTTCGGTACGCCGAGGTACGCGGCGACTACGACCAGGTCGTGGCCACCCTCAACGCCGCCGACCCGCACGCCCGCTGACCTGCCCGACCAGGCCGATCACCTGCCCGACAGAAAGGAAACCCATGCCCTACGCCAACCTCAAGGTTCCCGCCGACACGCTGACCCCGGAGTCGAAGAAGAAGCTGCAGGACGCCGTCACCGACGCCTTCGTGACCGTGTACGGCGAACGCGCCCGGCCAACCACGCTGGTGATCCTCGAAGAGGTCACCGACGGTGGTTGGAGCCTGGGCGGCACCATCCTCAACGCCGACCTGCTCGGCCGCAGCTGAGCTGGTCGGAGCAGATCGAGGACAGCTACTGCGGCTGGCGGGGATAGCCAGGCGGTTCGTGGGTAGGCCGCGAGGAAACCGGCGGGTCCCATCCGCGTACGGGCACGTTGTACGGGCGCATTCGGGAGGTCGACGTGAAACTCGGGAACAAGGTTCTGGACGAGGCCAGGGACAAGGCGCGGGAGCATGCCGGCTCGGCGCGGGACGTCTCTGCGGCACAGGCAAGGAGTTGGCACCACCGCGATCTCACCCATGAGACCGGTGCCCCGGACGTTGCGGGAGATCTGGTCGCCTTTCCGGTGAACGGCACCGATCCCCGGCTGTACTACCCGGGCGACGACCATCACGTGCACGAGCTTGCCTACTACCAGGGCGGTTGGCACCACCGTGACATCACCGCCGCTGCGGGCACCCGGGTGGTCAGGAGAGGGCGGTTGGCCGGGTTCGCGATGAACGGGACGGAGCCGCGGGTCTACCACGATGACTACGACGACCATGTGCACGAGCTCGCGTACCACGATGGCCGTTGGCATGATCGCGATCTGACCGCCGAGGCCGGCGCGCCGGCGAGCTCCATCGCAGCCATCGCAGCGTTCCAGGCGACCAGCACGGATCCACGGGTCTACTACATGAACTACGACGGGCATGTGGGCGAGTTCTCCCACTGGCAACAGCGCTGGCACCATCGCGATCTGACCGCAGATGTCGGTGCCCCGGAGGCGGCCCTGTTCGCACTCGTCGCGTTCACCGCAGGCGGTGCCGACTCCCGGGTCTACCACCTGGACCGCGACGGGCACGTGCACGAGTTGTCGTACTGGCAGGGGCGCTGGCACCACCGAGATCTCGTCCGTGACATCGGCGCCCCGGCTGCGGACGGCAATCTGCTGGCTGGCTTCACCGTGGGCGGCCCTGATTCGCGGATCTACTACATGGACACGTCGGAGCACGTGCGCGAACTGTCGTACTGGCAGGGCCGCTGGCACCACCGCGATCTCACCGAAGATGTGGGAGCTGTCCGTCCGGAGTCCGCCGGACTGGCCGGCTTTCCGATGGGCAGCGGTGGCGACGCGCGGGTCTACTCGAAGGGCACATACACCGGACACATCTACGAGTACGCCTTCTACGACGGCGGCTGGCACTACCAGGACGTCACCGACAGCGCAGACGCTCCCACCTGGGGCGGCGGTGGCACGATCGAGGCGTTCCTCGTGGCCGGCTCCGATCCGCGCGTCTACTACTACGACAACACCAAGGTCAACGAGCTCGCCAGCTTCGTCGACGCGCCAAGCGAACCGCCGGGCCCACAGACCAGGACCGTGCGACTGCAGCGGCAGATCATCTGGGAGGGCTTTGTGCCGTATCTCGGCCAGTTCCCGGCCTTCGGCGTCGTGTCACCGGGGCGACTCGTCGGGATAGAGGTTCCCCGGATCGGGCTGGTGGACCGGACGGTTCTCTTCGTCAAGGCCGGTCGTTCGACAGCGGAGTGCAACAACCCCGCCGCGGTGGTGGCACTGGACGAGGGGCAGTCGGCCACCCCGGATCAGATCCAGGACATCTTCGGCCAGTCTCAACCACGATTCTCGAGCGGGCAGCCGCTCAGCTTCCTCGCGTGCGTCGGGACCGCCGGTGACCTGCCAGACTGGCTGGACATCGAAATAACCGTACGGTTCGACTGATCCGATTCGGGGTGCGCCGAGGGCCGGACCCCGTACCCGGGGTCCGGCCCTCGCGCTGAGCTTGGGGTGTTTCTGGTCAGCTGTTCCAGTGCTGGGCGACGAGTTCGGCGGCCTGGGTCTCCCACTGGGCGTAGTGGTCCGGGTACGCCGACACCTGGACGGTCTGGGCGGCCTGGGTCAGCGGCATGTCCTGCCAGCCGTCGACGGCCTTGAGCCCGTTCAGGAACGCGGTGGTGGAGTACTCGACGTCGGTGATCTGCTCGACGGTGCCCCAGCCGGAGGAGGGACGCTGCTGGAACAGGCCCTGCGAGTCGTGGTCGTTGCGGTCACCGAGGTGGCCGAGGTTCTCCAGCTTGGACTCCTGCAGGGCGGTGGCGATGGCGACCACGGCGGCCCGCTCGTCCATGCCGGCCTTCTTGGTGGCGGCGATGATGCCCTTGACGTTGTCGGTCTGCTCGCCGGACAGGGTGATGCGGGACTGCTCGCCCTGCACGCCGTGCGGGGTGAGCGTGCCGGTGTCGACGCCGCTGCTGGCGGCGGCGGCGGACACGGGTGCGGCCAGGGCGGTGGGGGCGTGGTCGGCGGCCAGGGCGGGGGCGGCGATCGCGCCGCCGGCGAGGGTGAGCCCGGCGATGCCGAGGGCGGTGGTGCGCAGGCTGGTACGCAGGGTACGGGTGATGATCGTGGTCATGGGGGGTCCACCTTCCGTTTGCCGAGGGGGCGCACCCGTCACGGGCGGGCGGGTGCGCGGTAAACGGTCATCCGGGTGGTACGGGATCGGGCGCGGGTGCGCTGCTGCGCGCCGTGACCATGTACAACCACGCCGGCCCGCCGCCGATTCCCGACCGGGCCCACCCGCCGGGCCGCCCGGCCGGCGCTTAACGGCTACGGGCCTGTGGGGCCCATGCCTGGTGGCCGGCGGCCTGAGCCCGGCGGCTGCGGGCTGGAGTGGGTGGCGCGACCATGCACAACGACGCTGGGCGGCGGATCATTCCGGGCGACCAGCCGGCCAACGACTTGCTCGGGCGACCGGCTCCCGGATACCCCGAGATGCTTTCCCGGTTTGATGCCACAGGTGCATCAAGATGCACCTGTGGCATCAAACCGGGGCGGCGCTCCCGTGCTGCCGGCCAGCGGCGCCGACACGTCGGCACCCCCGGTGTGGTCGGCTGGTCCGTTAAAGTGGTTTCAACCTTGGTGCCAGCCTCGGCGGGCCGGTGCCGGGCCCACCTTGCAAGACGCAGCGGCCTTCGGCGAGCCAACGCGTGACCCCACCCGTCACCAGCAGTGGAGAGGCTCCACCATGCCGGCAGATCGCCGAAGCCGCAGCGCCCGTGACTCCGCCAGATCGTCCGCCCGGCCGGCCACCCGGGCAGCCCCGCCGGGGACGCCGTTGGCTCGTCGCCTGGCTCCGCTGGTGATCGCATTCGCGCTGGGCGCACTACTCGCTGCGCCGATCGGAGCCGTGACCGCAGGCGACTCCACTGACACAGGTGACTCCGCACCGGCCGACGACCGGGTCGCACAACTGCAGGCGCAGGAGGAGGAGCGGAACGCTGCCCAGATCGTGGAGCTGACCTCACTTGCCCGCCGTACGCAGGAGAGCCTCTTGCCAGTGCTCGACGGGCTGGCCGGTGCGGTGCCGGCGGGCCAACCGCCCGGTCCGGCAGCTCCCCAGTCAGACGTCGAGGGGTGGCGGGGCATCACCAGGAACGTGGTCGAGGACTTCGCCAACCCGCCGTCCGGTGGCACCGACGTCAACATCGCCCGTTCCGGTCTGGCTGCGGCAGTACGGGCGCTCGACGCCGCGGTCGACACATACGCGGCGGCGCTGGCCCTACCAGAGGATGCCCGTGGAACTCTGCTGGAGCTCGCCGGCCGTCAGCGGGACATCGCGGTCACCACCTGGTCGGTTGCCGCGACGCAACTTGACGTCCTCAACGTTGACGCCGGCAACGGGCACACCCACGTCTTCCTTCCAGCCGCGCCGGGGCAGGGCGCGCTGACCGCCGACGGCGTGCCGGAAGGGAAGTAGCGCCGCTGACCTGCGGTGGAGCGTCTGGAGCGGGCGACGAGAATCGAACTCGCGTAATCAGTTTGGAAGATCGCCCACCTCGGGCGTGATCTTGCTGGTCGTCCTGCTCACGGTGCCGGCGCTGGTGTCCGCTCGCGCCCGCCGGTGACCGCCTACGGCACCCGGTTATGGCACGCGGATGGCACGGCGGCCAAGGCGCGGCCGGCCGGCGTCGTACGGGTTCCCGCCCCGGCCTTCGGGCCGGGGCGGCTTGCCGTGCCGGCGGCGCTCTGCGACCTGGACTACGTTGCCCGGTGGCAAGCCGCGAAGCGGCGCGGCAGCCGATCGCCCTAACCTCGACGGCGGCCGACCACCCCTGCGATCGTCACGGCTCCGGTGGGGCCTCGTCGGCCGGTTGGTCGGCGGGTCGGACCTCGATGTGTGTCCAGACGACGCCAGGTACCAGGAAGCGGCCGTTGGCGTTGGCGGCGGCGACCATCTCGAATGTCCAGCGGTTGTTCTGGCAGATCATCGGTCCGATGACGGTCCAGCCGGAACCGAGCCGCTGGGCGTCTGTCAGGGCCTGAAACACGGCATCGGCTGGGGCTGCCTCGTCGAGCGGGGTCGTGAACCTGATCGAGAACTGGCCCGGATCTTTGTGGTAGCGCTCGATAGCTTGAACCTCGATGGTCCTGCCGATGGCGGCCTGTACCCGCTGAAGGATGCGCTGGGCTGAACGCTCATGCTTGCCGGTGACCACCAGATGCCACGTGAGCCGTACGGCTTCCACAGCAGGGGACTGTACGACGTCACGCGCTGCTGCAGATGCTGTGGTCCTGGTGTTCGCCCGCCGTGCCGGCCGATGCCGGCCGGAGGCCGCCAGCAGGCCGAGCACGGCGGGCGTGCCGCGCTCGCGCGGCACCTTGATCCAGAAGAGAGCGTCTCGGCAGTTGGTGTAGCATAGCGATCGCATCTCTGCCAGGACCGTGAGCTCACACTTATAAGAGCTCCTAACACGATCTTGGGGTTGTCTGTTTCGTGAGGCGGCGCCAGCAGATCAGAGCGCATCCGAGGCTGACGAGAGCGTCGTGGAGGTCGAGGTGGCGTTCCCAGCGGATGGCCAGTCTGCGGAACTGGTGGAGCAGGGCGATGCCCTGTTCCACCACGTAGCGCAGCTTGCCCAGGCCCTTGATGCGCTTGTGGCCGCGTTGCGGGATGATCGGCTCGGTGCCCCGGTGGCGGCAGGCGGCGCGGAACCCGGCGCTGTCGTAGCCCTTGTCGGCGAGCAGGACGGGGAACCGTCGTCGTGGTCGACCAGGGCGGCCGGCGATCGGTGGTACCGCGTCGAGCAGGTCCACGGCCTTGCTGATGTCGGGGATGTTGGCGCCGGTGGTGAGTACCGCGAGTGGGGTGCCCGCTCCGTCGGTGATCACATGGTGCTTGCTGCCGGGTTTGCCGCGGTTGACCGGGGATGGGCCGGTGCCGTCGCCCCCTTTTTCGCGTCGATGTGTCCGCCGTCGATGATCGCTCTGGACCAGTCGATGCGGCCGTGGGCGTTGAGTTCGGAGAGCAGGAGTTGGTGGAGCCGGTCGAACACGCCGGCGTCGGTCCAGCGGCGTAGCCTGCGCCAGCAGGTCATGCCGGAGCCGAAGCCCAGTTCCTGGGGCAGGTCCTCCCAGCCGATCCCGGTGTGGAGGACGAACAGGATGCCTTGCAGGCAGAGTCGGTCGGGTACCGGTCGTGGTCCGGGTGATCGTTGTGGCCACGGCGGCAGTAGCGGCTCGATCAACTCCCACAGGTCGTCATCGATGATCCACGGCTTGGTCACGCCGTGTGGAACGAACCAGATCCACTGCCGTCACGCTAGCCACCGTCGATCAACAAGATCGTGTTAGGAGCTCTAAGCCGTGCGTCGCGTCCCCGCCCGCCCGGGGTTGGGCGGAACGCTCGAGGCTCTGTCCCTGTCAGCGCTCGTCTGTATGCCGCGTCCGGTAACCCAGCGAGCAACTGTCCGGTTACGTCTGGACATCAGGCTTTCCCTGATCAAGGATGTCCGCAGACGTTCTTCCGGCTCGCATCAGGACAGGTGGACTGCGGACCTTGAGATTCCAGACAAGTGATCCCGACATCGCAACGATCTTTCGGCGCATCGAGCGGAAGACGATCGACTTGCAGCCTGATTTCCAGCGCGGCGAGGTCTGGAGCACCGCCAAGAAGCAGAGACTCATCGATACCATTCTTCGCCGTTGGCATGTGCCGCCCATACATCTGGTCGCCAAGGGCGAGGGCAAGTTCGACGTTCTGGACGGGCAACAGCGCCTCACTGCAATCCGAGACTTCATGCAGGGACTATTTGCGGTAGATGGCTTTATCGAACCCATTGACGCAGGCTTCGCAGTCCTGGATGGCCGACGGTTCGCGCAACTCCCTAGAGGTGTACAGGATGAGTTTGAATCATTTGCGATACGAGTATTCGAGCTTCATGATTACACGCCAGAAGAGCCTCATGAACTCTTCTTCCGTCTGAATCAACCAATGACCCTGACCGAGGCGGAAAAGCGGAACGCCTTCGTGGGTGCCGCTAGAAACCAGGTGAAAGAACTGGTGGAGTGGGCCGGAACGAGAGGAATGTCGGCGCAGCGCCTTGGATTTTCGAATGCGCGTATGGCATATGATGATTTGCTCGCCCGATTTCTGCTCACCCTGGAACAGGGCCGCCTTACCGAGAAGGTGACAGCGCTCAGAATCACTACCCGCTATAGAGATAAGGGTGCGTTTTCTGAGCCGATAATGAGCCTCGCAACCCAAGCGCTTGACTACTTCCTTCAGCTCGAACTTCTAGACCGTGCCGAGCGCCGGCTGAAATGGAACAAAGCCACCGTTCATACCTGGCTTTGTCTCGTAGCAAAACTACTGAAGGAGGGCCTTCTCTTGGAGCTAGGTCCAGCGCTGTATCAAACAATCGAACAGGTAGAGAGCTGGCGGGGAACGCGGTTGCATGGCCGAAGTATGTATAACGTTCCGCTAGCCGTCTTCCATGATCGGGCGACGGCCCGCGTGGCTGATGTCTCGTCCGTAGTACTGCGCGATCTTACCGCTTGGATGGTGCTCTATCGTGCCGAGCCGGGAATCATTCGAAAGCGGTCATTTATTGCGCCAGTCGAGGATGCGTGGCAAATTGTTGACCAGGCGGGCGATGATGCCGGTCGAGAACTAGCATCATTTAGCGGCGTCGTGCGCTGGGGTGACTCGGGATGGTTCTGAGGTTCATAGAACGGCGGCAGCAGATCGAAAGTCTTGCAAGGCGCAATTATACTACTCGCCTCACCGTCGGCACCTTCGTCACCACCGCCGGCCTGCCCCAAAGCCTCATCTTTTCACCAGGCATCAGCATCGTGTCCGGCGGAAACGGCGCAGGAAAGTCGACGCTCCTCGGTGCCGTTTGGAGATGCCTGGCTGGACAAGAACCGCAAGAAGGTTCAACGATCCCGAACGTGCCTCCATGGCTATGCCAGCTGAAGATCGCAGGAACCCATGCCGACGTTCCGTTCGAGGCAGAACTCGACGTTGGGTCACAAACAACATCCTCGACGTTCCCATCGTCTGTCTTCTATGTTGATCCTGCGGCGGAGACCGAGGATGTGCTGAGGCACTTCAGATCAGATCCACAATCCTTCGATCTGCTTGAGGGGGTTGAGCCAGCGTCTTTTGACGGCAGCCAGCTCCAAGCCCTTGCATATATTCTTCGCCGAGAGTATTCAGAGTTCCTCGTCTATGAGGTGACGGCATTCAGTGTAGACGACACTCCGTTGCCCTACTTTGAAGTCGCTTCGATGGGTAAGCGATACGCATTGCAGCAGATGGGGCGAGGGGAACTAGTTGCAGCTTACCTTTTATGGAGGTTGCAAGAACTTCCACCTGGAGCCGTTGTATTGCTAGAGGAGCCGGAAAGCCATCTTGCGGCGTTCTCTCAAGAGAAGCTAGTAGATGCGATCGTCTCGATCGTAGTCAAACGCGACCTCTGTCTAGTCGTCTCTAGTCACTCCCCAGGCTTCTTCCAAAAGCTACCCGCCGAGCATGTTGTACTAGTTTCATCGTTGCCTTCCCCGTCCATTCGCTGTGGACTACCGGCCGCAGAAGTGGCTAATCATCTCGGT
Organism: Solwaraspora sp. WMMB762; assembly: GCF_049179115.1. Lineage (NCBI taxonomy): Bacteria > Bacillati > Actinomycetota > Actinomycetes > Micromonosporales > Micromonosporaceae > Solwaraspora > Solwaraspora sp. WMMB762. Next base: position 2,675,653 of record NZ_JBMHMD010000001.1, on the reverse strand, counting down.
GTCCAACCCCGTACCGCTGCGGTGGTTCTAGTTGAGGACCAGGTCGCAGCTGAGTTCTTGCATGCAATCCTGTCGTCATTAGATCGCGATGCGCTCCGGTATCTTGATGTCAGAGCCGTGGCGAGTGGGCAATCAGGTGTGAAGCGCATCGTCAGCGATATTTCCAGTAGCGCCGCTGATCAGGTTCGAATCCTTGGAGTTCTTGACGGCGACCAACGTCCTCGAGGTGGGCAAGCATCTGAAGGATTGATCGGTTACCTAGTAGGCGATTCAGCGCCCGAGGTCCTACTGCGACAAACCATCAACCGGTGGCGTTCAGGCGAGTTTGACGACTGGGATTCTCCGCTGCCAGGTGGGAGCGATGGTCTAAAGTTGTGTCTTGAGCGGCTTGATGGGCGAGATCTGCACGACTGGATATTTGAGCTGGCGGACGAGTTCGGAGGGCTTCGTCCAGTAATTCGTGCGATAACAGATTTAGTTCTTCGAGAACCATTTCTGAAGAATCAGTGTGAGGAGATGGTCAATTGGCTGCGGTCGCAAGGAAGGCTTCCTCACTGACGAAATCCTCTCGCGCTGCGGCAAACCGTAGCCCTCGAGTCACCATGGAAACTGTCATCCGGGTACCCGGCGGGCTGGGGTGGCCATTTCAGTGCGACTCTAAAGTCATACATAAACTCCCATCGGTTAGGATCTCAACGGAATTGAGTCACGAGAGGTGATTATGGTTGATGCTGATAAGGCGAAGCAGGTTGCTACCCGTTCTGCCATCGAGGTGGGCGCGGTCGGACTCGGCCTCGCCATAGCAGGGCCAGCTGGCGCGTTGATTGCGGGAGCCATCAAACCAGTGGTGGAGTTGGTATCGATCCGGGAGCGACGTGGTCTTCGGAATGCGGAGATCCTGGCTGAGGTGGCCATGGAGGTAACTGGACTTTCGGCCGAAGAATTTACGGCATGGGCGAGCGCCAGGGATGACCGAACGATGCTTTTCACTAGCGCTGTACAAGCTGCCTACAGTTCGATGGCTAAGAATAAGGTCGATGCGCTATCTCGAGTTCTCCGTAATACCTTGGGAGACGACGATAAGCTGGATCTTGCCATCGTCATTGTGGCTGCATTGGAGGACTTGGAGCCGGCGCATGTGAGGGTTTTATCTGCGATGGTTAATGACGATCCAGTCCGCCTCACTTCTGAGAGGTTCGTCGATGATGCTTGGCCACTGTCTGGACTCAAGGTCAGATTTCCGTCTTTTGCTGCCGGCCTTGCGCCAATAATGGCGGGCCTCGAGCGTCACGGTATTGTGAATGGCGGTGGACTTGCGGCAACGGCGCCTGATGGTAGTTCGGACCCCGTCTGGTCCGTGACGGAATTCGGTAAAATCTGCTTTGAGTACTTGAGTGGTCCAATGCCGGCTTAGTTGGTCACGCCGTAATGCGCTACTAAGGGGGCGATCAAAGCGATTCCGTCGACGCTTGCTTCTAGGTGGCGTTTTCGTTGAGGTGCGTCCCCGAGTGCCGAGTCGTTTACTTGCTGTTATTCGGAATATGCAAATGGCCCATTCTGAAGACTGCGCTATTCAACGCGGGCCATCGTTGCTGGCTGGCGTAGTGTGCATGCATGCTGCTGAGCAACGGGACCGTCGCCGGTCTGAGACATAACTCAGGCGGTGGGTGCCTGCGACTCGCTGCGGATTGCCTTGCAACTATACAGAAACCGCTTACAGTGTCTGCGGCCGGTCAGACCTACCGCTGCGAACGGCGGTTGTCGACAGACGTTCTGCGGCGGCGTGGATTGCCTGTTGGGGTCCTGGGCGGCTGGGAAGCCAGACTGTGGATGCGGGCCGGATGGTGGCGGCCATGGCGGCGAGTTGGTCTGGCGTGGTGGGGTGGGGTAGCGCGTCGAGCTGCGCACAGGCGTCTACGGTCGTGCGGTAGCGGTGTTGGTTGGCGGGGGTGTCTTGCCAGTGTGGGGAGTTGCGCCATTCGTGGACGCGGGTGAGGAGCTCGGCGGCTGCGGCGCGGATGGCGGCGGCGTGGGTGGCGAGGCGTTCGGGGTCCGGGTGCGTCTCCGGGGTGGGGTCGTCTCGCATGCCGTGATGGTACCGGCGCGGGGACTGCGAGTGATCTTGCGTCCGCTGGTCCTGGTCCTGCCGCCGTTCAGTGTTACGGCTGCTCTGCCTGCGGTGTCCACTCTGGGGCGAGGATGGAGTAGAGCAGGGAATCTCGCCATGCGCCGTTGGTGTGGACGTGGTCGCGGAGGCGGCCTTCGTACGTCATCCCAAGCCGCTTCACGACGGTGATGGAGGCGGCGTTGTCGGGGCCGATCGCGGCGGTGATCCGGTGTAACCCGAGTGGCCCGAAGCCGTAGGCGATGAGGGTGCGGGCGGTGTCGGTGGCGTAGCCGTGGCCCCAGTGGTCGGCGTGGATGGCGTACCCAAGTTTCGCGGCCTGCACGCCGCTGAGCCCGAGGCGGCCGAACCCGATCATCCGGTCCTGCTTGTCGACGACGGCTAGGTAGTACTCGGTGCGTGGCTGGTGCTGAGCTCGGCTGATCGCGCCGTCGATCATCGCGGCGGTCTGGTCCTGGTCGCGGGCGTCGAAGGACAGCCAGCGGGTGACGCGTTCGTCTCCGACGATCCCAACCGCGTCGGGGATGTCACTGGTGCGGAAGTCGCGAAGGTCGACGAGTCGGCCGGTGAGGTGGATCGGGTCCATGCCGCTGATGGTGCCTTACCGGGGGAGGGCGTTGGCGGGGGTGTGGGTGAAGTGTTCGATGCCGTCGACCAGGTCGCGGGCGTCGGTGGCGTATCCGGAGCGGGTGATGGCCTGGTGCACGCGGCGGACGGAGTGGATGATGCCGTTGATGCGCTGCTCGGCGGGCAGGTCCAGCACGGGCGCGATGGCGTCGGCGGCGGCGTCGAGGTCCCGGCCGGCGACGCGGGCAATCGCGAGGTCGGCATGGCTGCCGGCCTGGTCGCCGAAGGCCCATGCGGGGTCGTGGGGGTCGGCGTAGGCGGCGACGGCCTGGGCGGCGTACTCCTCGGCGGTGGCGGCTTCCTCGGGTAGCCAAGCGAGGGCGTCGGCTGCGTAGTAGAGGGTGCGCGGGTGGGAGAAGGTGCAGATGCCACCCATCTCGTCCATCTCGTCGGGTTGGACGCGTGTCCACGCTTGTTCGGCTTCGGTGATGGCGGCCTTGGCCTGTTCGGCGTTGCCGAGGGCGGCGTACGCGCGGGCGGCGCTGATCGGAAGCCATACGGAGGTGGTGCCGCCGGTCTGCTGGGCGTAGTGGGTGCCGGTGTTGGCGTAGCGGACGGCTTCGGCGTATCGGCCGGCCCAGTAGGCGACCAACGATTGGAGGCCGCGGAGCCAGGCTTGCAGTCCGGGGTGTCCGGCCTGGTCGGCGCAGAGCACGGCGGTACGGGCTTGCAGCATCGCTGAGTGCGGGTCGGCCAGGTCGTGGGAGACCTTGGCGAGTAGGCCGCTGGTGATGCCGGCGAGGAAGTGCAGATCCCGTGATTGGGCCGGGGGTTGGCGGCGTTCCAGGAGCGTGAACAGGGTGTCCTGTGTCTCGGTGAGGTCGCCGATGATGTGGTTGACGGGCTGTTGCGGGTAGGCCAGGGCGAGGCGTTGGACGTCTTCGGCGAGGCTGGTGATGGCGGCGGGGGTGGTGGCTTCGGCGGCGAGCAGGGCGTAGCGGCGGGCGCGTTCGGCGGCCATGGCGAGCAGGTTCCTTTCGGTTCCGGTGCCGGGCAGCAGCGGCTGAGGGGTGGTCGGGGTGCGCTGCGCGGGCGGTACGGGGTGGTTGCCGGTCCAGGGGCGTTGGAGTTCGTCGACGGGTCGGCCGAACATGGCTTGTAGGGCGCGACGGGTGGCGGGGTTGGCGCCGGTGAGGTCGCGTTCGCCTCGGGCGAGGCGGGCGAGGTGGCGGGCGCTGATCACGGCGTGTGGGTCGTGGCGGGTGAACTCGTCGGCGAGTTCTTCGTAGGTGCGGTCGCTGTGCTGGATGAGGTACTCCAGCACGGTTCGGGGTTCGCGCCGTGGCGGTGCCATCCGGTGTGCCTTCCTGGACGGTGGGGCTCTGCTGTCAAGGCTGGTCCGGTGGATGTCCGGACGGCAAGACAGGTCCTGATGCGGTCCTGTTGAGGTCCGTCTGATGTGCCGGGCCGGGTCCTCGATCTGTCCTGTTAGACCGGTACACGATTCTTGTCGTGAACCGGCTACGGATTGCTACGCCTGATGACGTGAGGCTATCTCGGACGGGAGCGGGTGCGGTCTGCCCGACCGGCGGCGGGCTGTTGATCGCGCCTCGGCTGGTGGGTGTCGGCGCGGCGGCGTTCGCCGGGGGCCGGGTCCCGATCGTGCGCTGCCAGTCCGACACGGGCACACCCGACCCTGCACCGTCCGGGTCGGCCGGGTCGGGGTGTCCGGCGTGTGAAGGGCGGGGCTGGAAGCTGGCTTCTCCGCGTCGGGCGCTGCGGGCTCCGGGCGATCCGCACCGGTTGCAGCGGCGAACCTGTCCGGACTGCGGCGGGCAAGGCACGACCGGCGGCGGCACACCTGGGAGCGCTCCGGCCACCAGGTGATCGAGACAGGGCGCCGGGCCGGGTGCCGGGTAGGCGGTTCCTTGCCCGACCGGCAGAACGACACGGGCTGCCGGGGACTGCCGATCCCCGCCCGGCTCGGCGCCCATCCAATCCAACCGGGGGAGACGGGTCGATGGTGAATCCGGAGGTCGGCGACGTGGTGCACATCGCCGGTCAAGCGTCAGTGCAGTTCGCCGGTAGCCGGGCGGTGATTCTGCGGGTGACGGCGGTGTGCCGGAAACCGACGTACGAGGGCTGGTGCTGGCTGACCGGGTACGTCCTGGACCGGCACGGCGACGCGGTCGAGCGGCGTGAGGTGTTCGTCCAGCGGGACGGGCTGCGCCTGCTGTCCGGCCGGCGACCGGCGAAACAGGCGAGGAGACCGGCGGCGGGACCGCCACCGGTGGTGGCGAGGATGGAGGCAAACCGTGGCGTTCGATATCCGGGTCAAGCTCGGCGACACGATCCGGCTACAACCCAGGGATCGGTACCGGCCGGCGGACGGCCCGGTCGTGATGCGGCTGACCGGCGTACGGCTGATCACGAACCGGCCGGAGAGTGACGAGTGGATCTGGCTGGAGGGCGTGAAGCTCAACGGTGACGGCTCGTGGGGTGATCACGCGTTGGTGATGGCGCGGGCGGCGCTGTTGGCACCTGGGCCGCGCTGACCGATGGTGCGACCGGCGTCGGTCCGTGACCAGCTTCGGGCGGCGCAACTCCTGCTTGACCGGCACGCCGGACCTGGCCGTGATGGTCGGTGTCGGGGGTGCGGCGTGTTGGGCTGCGACCGGCGGCGGGCCGCGTTGCGGGTGTTCGGTCGGTATGGTTACCTGCCGCGACGATGGCCGAACGGCCGGACGTGAGGCACCCGGCGGTGATGGACAGATCATCGCCTACCTGGATAGCCTCTTGACAAGCTGAGTTGTCGTCTTGGGGGTGGGTTGGGTGCCGATCGAAGTCGCGCAACCCAAGTACGTGGTGATCGTCAACGCGATGCAGCAACGCATCGGCGACGGCACCTACCCGCCCGGTGCGATGCTTCCGAGTGAAACCGAGCTGGTACGGGAGTTCGGCGCGTCTCGGCCGGTCGTCGTGCGGGCGCTGGACATGTTGCGTCAGGACGGCTGGATCGAGTCCCGTCAGGGCAAGGGTCGGTTCGTCATCGGCCGTCCCGGCGGTGCGTCGACCAGAGCGGCCCGTGAGCGGTACGCCGTACTCGACCAGCCGGAACCGGCCGGCTCGACCGTCCTGGCGGCTGAGGTCATCCCTGCGCCACCTCGGGCGGCGTCCGCACTCGACATCGAACCGGGAACGCCGGTCGTCGCGCGTCGTCGACTGGTCACGGTCGACGACCTGGGGCCGGTGGAGCTGGCCACCGCGTACCTTCCCGTTGATCTCGCTGCGGGTACGGACGTGGGCGGAACGGCTTCGCTGTCCGATGGGCTGCTGCGGCACCTGTCGGCCCGTAAGGGCGTCAAGTTCGATCACGTCGCCGAGCGGATCTCGGCCCGGCTGCCTCGCGACGACGAAGCATCCCTGTTGAAGGTCGGCCCGACCGATCCGGTGGTAACCGCGCTGCTGTCCATCTGCGACCGCACGGCAACCCCACTGCTCGCGGTCGACGTGCTGTTTCCCGCTTCCCGTCACGACCTGGAAGACGTCTACCCGCTCGACTGACCACAGTCGAGCGTGAGGCGTCGTGCTTACTGGATCACTTGACAAGTCGAGTTGGCGGAGCTACCTTCGATCTACTTAACAAGTCAACTTGCCGGCTTGTTGGGTCGGTTTCTCTTCCCCTCGGAGGTATCTGCTGTGGTTCCTGCGTCGATCAAGGTCCCGGTCCCGTTCGAGTACGTGTTCCCCGCCGGTGCGCTGTTCCTCGGCGTCGACGCTCAGGTCGACTTCGACCGGCGTGGCGAGGCGGACAACCAGGCGCGGGACAAGGAGACCGGTGAGCGGGTCTGGGTGGTCCGGGTGCTGGACCTGGACGCTGAGGCGGGCAAGTTCGGTCGGTCCACTGAGGTCAAGGTGAAGATCGTTGCCGGGCAGCGTCCGGTGCCGCCGCCGTCGACCGTGCCGGGGTATCCGCCGGCGGTGGAGTTCGACGGGTTGACCCTGACCCCGTACGTGGATTCGCACCGGTGTCGGGCGTCGGGTCAGTGCCGGGCGCGGATGGCGTACTCGCTGCGGGCCACCGGTATGCAGCCGGCCTCGGCCCTCGCTCCCGCCGCTGCCTGACCGCTCCCTCTTCCACGCGGGGCGGGCCGTTTCCCCGCCAAGAGTCCCGGCCCGTCCCGCGTTCCCAACCCTTCAACCCCTCGTGAAAGGGGGCCGGGCTGTGACGCCCATGCTAATGAACCTCGACCCGGACACGCCGCGCCGCCGTGAGGTCTGGCGGCACTGCGAGATCTGCGACGACCTGGCCGCGATGCCGCCGCACACGTTCATCTGCGACGCCTGCGCGCTCGTCGTCTTCCTCGACCAGCCGGCGGGCGGTGATGACCGTGGCTGACGGAACGCAGTCGTTCGCCGCTGAGCTGGCGGCGCTGCTCAACAGTCGGCCGACCTGGCAGGCGTCCGCTGAGGAGCGGGCTGCCTGGTACGACCGGAAGGCCGACCTGTTCGGCCGTGCTGCCGCTGAGTCGTCGTCGCCGGATGTCGCCGGTGAGGCGTCCGACCTGGCCGAGATCGCCCGTGAACAGGCGAACCGGATCCGCCGGGGGTGGTCGGCGTGAGGTGGCGTCGTCGTCTGCTCGCTGGTGTGTTGTGGTCCTGGCTGGCGGTGGCCCGCCGGGTCGTGGGGCTGCGGGATCTGCCGGCGTTGGTGGATGAGATCCGCTGTCCGCGTTGCGGGCGGTGGGTGCGTCCACGTCGGTTCGATCTGCTGCACATGGCGTGCCGTACCTGCATGGCGACCCTGGGCCGTCCGGTCCGCTGGTCGGGGCGGTGACGACGTCATGCCGTTGATCAACATCATTCCGGGGGAGAAGGTCCCGGTCGCGCCGATGAACGTGCGGCTGCCGTCGTGGCGGATGCCGGGCTGGCTGCTCCTGCTGTGGTGGCTGGCCCGTGGCCTGGTCCGGCTGACGGTCCTCGCGGTCCGCTACTGGTGGATCTCCGGCCCGACCGTCGCGGTCGCGTGGGTCCATCTGGAGTACGGGCCGCTCGTCCTGGCCGCCGTCGTCACCGGCCTCGCCGGATTGTGCGCGGTGTGGTGGCGGCTGCATCCGGGGTCGTGGTGGCGGTTCGGCTGGTACCCGCTCGTGGGGCGGTGGCGTCGGTTGTGGGTGTACCGGCGGCGTTGGGTCGCGGTCACCGCCACCTGCGGGCTGGCGGTGATCTTCGACGGGGTCCGCTACGTGCCCCGTCTGGTCCGGGTCGTGTCGGACCGGTTCGGGGACACGGTGACGGTGCGGATGCTGCCTGGTCAGGTGCCGGATGACTGGGCGCGTAACGCGGACCGGTTGGCGCACGGCTTCCACCAACGCGAAGCACGGGCATCCGCCTGTGTGCGGCCGGATCTGGTGGCGGTGCGGTTCACCCGCCGGGATCCCCTCGCCGGGGTGGTGGCGCCGCTGCCGGTCCCGGCCGAACCCGACCTTGCCGCCCTCCCTCTCGGCGTTCAGGAGGGCGGGGAGCCGTATCGGCTGCGGCTGGCCGGTTCGCATGTGCTGGTGGCGGGGGCGACGAACTCCGGCAAGGGGTCGGTGATCTGGTCGCTGATCTCCGCGTTGGCGGGCGGCGTCCGTTCCGGCCTGGTTGAGCTGTGGGTGTTCGACCCGAAGGGCGGCATGGAACTGGCGGCGGGGCTGCCGTTGTTCGCCCGGTTCTGCTACCAGGACCCGGACACCATGGCCGGTGTCCTGGAAGAGGCCGTGAAACGGATGCGGCTGCGGGCGGACCGGCTGCGTGGGGTGACCCGTCAGCACACGCCGAGTCGGGATGAGCCGTTGATCGTGGTGGTCGTCGACGAGTTGGCGGCGTTGACCGCCTATCTGACGGACCGCAAGGTCCGCGACCGCATCAAAGAGGCCCTGGGTTTGCTGTTGTCGCAGGGCCGGGCGGTGGGTGTGCATGTGGTGGCGGCGTTGCAGGACCCGCGTAAGGACGTGCTGCCGTTTCGGGATCTGTTCCCGACGCGGATCGCGTTGCGGATGACCGAGCCGGAGCAGGCTGACATGGTCCTCGGCGACGGTGCCCGCGATCGGGGTGCGGTGTGTGACCGGGTTCCGGAGACGCTGCCGGGGGTGGGCTATGTCGTCCTCGACGGTGTCAGGGAACCCGTGCGGGTCCGGTTCGCCTACCTGTCCGACGACGACATTCGCGGCCTGGGCCGGATGTACCGGCATCTCGACGACACCGACACCGGTGGCGACGTGCCGGGGGTGGTGGCGTGATGGCGTCGACCAGCGGGCCGACCCGCGCGGAGCGGGCGGAAGGCGTCGTCCTGGTGCTGATCCTGCTCGTCGTCGGTGGCCTGGCGGGGGCGGCGTCGTTCACCCACGTCCACGACTGGACGATGGACAACTCCCCGGCGGGTACGGGGGAGTGGTTCGGCTGGGCCAACGCCGCGATCTCCGAACTGATCCCCCTCGCTGCGTTGTTGACGATCCGGCGGCGGCGTCGTACGGGTGGACCGGTCGGCTATCCGATGTTCCTGCTCGTCTGCGCGGTCTGCCTGTCCCTTGCCGCACAACTCGCTGTCGCCAAACCGGGTATCTCGGGCTGGTTGCTGTCGGCGGTGCCGGCGTTGGCGTTCCTGGGCCTGTCGAAGCTCGTCCTGTCCACCAAACCCACCACCCCCGCCCCGGTCCCGGCCGGTGTTGACCAGCCGGACAACCAGCGGCCGGCGGCTGCCGTTGTCCAGCCGGGCCATCCCTCGGCTGCTGCTGTCGACCAGGTCGACACCGACCACGCTGCCCCGGTACGGCCGCAACCGGCGGTGCCCGTTCGGACCGCTGTTGTGCCGGTCGCGGCGGGTGTCTTCCCCACCCGTAACGGTGCCCCGGCTGGTCAGGTGCTGTCGTGAACGGCCGGCGGATGCTCCTCGGGTCGTGGCGGTCGTACGTGTTTCAGGTCGCGGGGATCGCTTGCGCCAATCGTGGCGAAGTTCTTCCGGGCATCGAGCAGGCTCAGCCCTCGGTTGGGGCCGCCGCGTACCCGAGCCGCGTCGTGTTCGTCCTGGCCGTCGTCCTCCCAGAAGCACACCGGACAGATCTCGTAGCTACCACGCTCAGCCAACGTCAGGTAGCCACAGCACGGACACGCGTGCGGGCCGTGCTCTGGACCTCGGAACACGTTGACGAACGGTCCCTGATCAGTCGTCATGCCCGGCAGCGTGCCATGCCGGTCTCCCGATCGGAGTCCGACCGATGACCCTTCCAACCCCTGACATCGAGGCGCAACCGCGTCCGGGGTCGCGGGCGGCCCGGATGCTTCAACCCCTCGCGAAGGACGCGCTGCGGCAGCTGGCCGAGCAGCATCAGGTGTGCGTGCGGCCAGTGGTGCTGCGTCGCACCGACACCGTGACCGGCCGAACCGACGTCGTCGAAGTGCCCTGCGGGGCGACCCTCGCCGCGAAGTGCAAGCCGTGCGCGGAACGCGGCCGACGGCTACGCATCCAGCAGATCCGGGAAGGCTGGCACCTGGCCGACGAACCGGCCGTCCGCCCCGACAAGCCGGGTGAGGACGTCCTGTCGCTGGTCCGGCTGCGGGCGCACCTCGAATTCGAACGTCACGCCCTGGCCTACGAACCGATGGACCCGGACGCGCGGGCGGCGCAGGTCGCCGACATCGATGCTGCGATCGTCGAGGTCGATGAGGCGTTGGCGGAATCGAACCTGCGCGGCCGGTTGACCCCGACCGAGCGGGATAAGCGGCCTCGGCGTCGCCGGTCGACCCGCCGCCGCCAGGACAGCCCCGATCTGCCCCGGCTGCCCGTCGACCCGCGTACGGTCGGCCGGGCCTACACCGGCCGGCAGGGTAAAACGTATCGGCCGTCGATGCTGCTCACGCTCACCCTCGACAGTCACGGCCCGGTGCACTCGCACTTTCGGCGCGGCGGCTACGTGGTGCCGTGCGAGTGCGGGCAACGCCACCAACCACACGATCCGTTGCTGAGCACGCCGGTGGACTCGGACAGCTACGACTATCGGCGGGCCGCGTTGGACTCGATCCACTTCGCCCGCGTGCTGGACCGGTGGTGGCAGAACCTGCGCCGGGCGGCGGGCTGGAACGTCCAGTACGCCGGGGCCGTCGAGCTGCAACGCCGACTCGCCCCACACGCGCACTTCGCCATTCGAGGGACGCTGCCGCGCAAGCTGTTGAAGCAGATCGCGGCCGCCACGTATCACCAGGTGTGGTGGCCACGCTTCGACCAGCCCGTCTACCGGGTCGACACACCACCGCTGTGGGATACCGACCGGCAGGCGTACGTCGACCCGAAAACCCGCGAGCCGCTACCCACCTGGGCCGAGGCACTCGACGAGCTGGAGGAACCCGGCACCCCACCCGCCTACGTCGCCCGGCTGGGTCGGATCGACGCGCGCGGCATCGACCAGGGCACCAAGGACGCGGAACGCTCCATCCGCTACGTCACGAAGTACGTCACCAAGGACCTGACCGACCAGGCCCGACCACGCTCCGACCCCCAGAAGGCGCACTTCGACCGACTCCACGCCGAACTCTCCGTACTCCCGTGCTCGCCGACCTGCGCCAACTGGCTGCTCTACGGCGTCCAACCCGACAAGGCCAAACCCGGCCTCACCCCCGGCCGCTGCACCGGCAAGGTCCACCAACGAGCGACCCTCGGCTTCACCGGCCGGCGGGTGCTGGTCTCCCGGCAATGGTCCGGCAAGACCCTGGCCGACCACCGCGCCGACAACCGGGCCTGGGTCCGCGCCATCCTCGCCGGCAACCTCGCCGACACCGACGACCAGGCCGACACCGACAACGGCCAGCCGGACGGGCAGGCCGACAACCCGGACCGCTACCGGTTCGAACTCGCCCGACCCGACGACCCCGACGTCCCACCCCTGCAACACCGCATCCTGCGCGCCGTCTCCGAACGCATCCGCTGGCGCACCACCCTCACCAACGCCCGACAACGCGCCACCGGCGCTGTTTCGGCAACGACTCGACCCCTGACCCTCGCAGCTTGATCGTGAACGGGAGGACATGGATGGCAGACGGGCTGTTGACCCCTGATGAGGTCGCCGCTCGCCTCCGGGCAACGCCGCGATTCGTGCGCCGGCTGGTCGCTGACCGCCGGATCGCGTACGTGAAGGTGGGCCGCCTGGTCCGCTTCGAGGAATCTGCGGTGGCCGCGTACGTCGAACGCAACCGGATCGCGCCGCTGACCCGCGCGAACCTGCGTCACTACCTGGGTGAGGTGGCCTGATGGCGAACAAGCCTGGCCGGCGTCGGTTCGGCAGCATCCGGAAGTTGCCGTCAGGGCGGTACCAGGCCCGGTACTTCGGCCCGGACGGCGTCGAGCGGAAGGCGCCCGACACGTTCCCGACCGAGCCACAGGCGGCGAAGTGGCTGACCGTCGTCGAGTCGGAGATCATCCGTGGCGAGTGGAACGCGCCGGAAGCGGGTCAGATCACGCTCAGCGAGTACGGCTCGCGCTGGATCGCGCAACGTCGACTCCAGCCGCGTACGCGGGAGAACTACGAGGATCTGTTCCGGCTGTACGTCCGGCCGTACCTCGGCGCTCTCGTACTCGGCACGATCAAGCCGGCGACCATCCGGGACTGGCGTGCCCGGCTGCTCGGCAACGGCGTCTCCGAGCCGCAAGCGGTCAAGGCGTACTCACTGCTGCGGGCCGTGCTCAACACGGCGATGAAGGAAGACGAGCTGATCCGGCAGAACCCCTGCCGGATCCCCGGCTATGACCGCTATCACACGCCTGAGCGGCCGGTGGCGACCGTCGCCCAGGTCGTCGCGCTCGCGGAAGCGATGCCGGCCCGGTACTCGGCGTTGATCATCGTCGCCGCGTTCTCGGGGCTGCGTTGGGGCGAGCTGGCCGCGTTGCGCCGGTGCGACGTCGACACCGACGCGGGCACGATCCGCGTACCGCGCAAGCTCGCCGTGCTGCGTAGCGGCGGGTTGGTGTTCGGCCCGCCGAAGTCGCAAGCCGGCAACCGGGTCGTGGCGCTGCCGGCGGCTGCCCGGTCGGCGCTCGTCGACCACCTGGCCGCGTTCGTCGACGACGACCCGGAAACGCTGGTGTTCACCGGCGACAAGGGCGCGGTGCTGCGTTCCGGCAACTTCCGCCGTGCGGTCCGGTGGTCGGCGGCACTGGCGGCAGCCGGTCTGCCGGCCGACTTCCACTTTCACGACCTGCGGCACACCGGCAACAACCTGGCTGCGGCGACGGGTGCGAGCACCCGTGACCTGATGTCCCGGATGGGGCACGCCAGCATGCGGGCGGCGCTGATCTACCAGCACGCCAACAGCGAGCGGGACCGGGAGATCGCGGCCGGCATGGATCGGGTGATCGCCGCCGGGCTGCCGCGTCCCGCTGACCGTGAGGAGAGCACTCCGGACGGCACGGCTGACGGCCCGGCTGGGGCCAATGGCACGCGGATGGCACGCAAGATCGACAAGGGCTGACCGGGGGAGTGGTCACCGGCCAGAGAAACCGCCGGTGACCTGCGGCGGAGCTGATGGAGCGGGCGACGAGAATCGAACTCGCGTAATCAGTTTGGAAGACTGAGGCTCTACCATTGAGCTACGCCCGCGTGCGCCCCGGCGGGCAGGGCGCGCCGTCTAGCGTACAAGTTGTCGCGGGTCTGCCGCACGGGGGTCCCGCCGGCCGGCGCGGCGGGTTGATCCGACAGCCGGCGGGATACCGGGCGGCGCGGCGGATTGCCGACGGCATAGACTGACCGGTGCCACGGGGTGTGGCGCAGCTTGGTAGCGCACTCGCTTTGGGAGCGAGGGGCCGTGGGTTCAAATCCCGCCACCCCGACTGTCAACCGCCGGCTCGGCACCGGGCGAGAACGATCCGGCCTGCCGGCAGGCCTACACTCGATGGGCTGTGCCATGCCACGCGGCGGGGGTGGCTGCCCCGGGCGAGTGCCCGGAGCCGACAGCGACGACCGGACAAAGACTGACATGCATCAAGGAGTACGCCTGTGAAGAGCACCGTCGAGACCTTGAGCCCGACTCGGGTCCGGCTCGCCATCGAGGTGCCGTTCGTCGAGCTCGAACCGAGCCTGCGGAAGGCGTACCGGGAGATCGCCCAGCAGGTCACCATCCCCGGCTTCCGTAAGGGAAAGGTGCCGGCGGCCGTGATCGACCAGCGGATCGGCCGGGGCGCGGTGCTCAACGAGGCCGTCCAGGAGGCGATCCCGCAGAACATCCTGGCCGCCGTCCGCGAGCACGAGGTGAAGACGCTCGGCCGGCCGGAGGTGGAGATCACCGACTTCACCGACGGTGAGGCGCTGAAGTTCACCGCGGAGATGGACGTACGTCCGCAGCTGAGCCTGCCGGATCTCAGCACCATCGAGGTCACCGTCGACGAACTGCAGATCGACGAGAAGGAAATCGAGGACCAGATCGGCGGGCTGCGTGAGCGGTTCGCCACCCTCAAGACGGTCGAGCGTCCGGCCCAGGAGGGCGACTACGTCCAGATCGATCTGGCCGCGACCGTCGACGGCGAGGAGGTGCCGGGCGGTTCGGCGTCCAACCTCTCCCACGAGGTCGGCAGCAAGCAGTTGCTGCCCGGCCTGGACGAGGTGCTGGTCGGGCTGGCCGCCGGCGCGGCGACCAGCTTCGTCACCCAACTGGTAGGCGGTGACTACGCCGGCCGGGACGCGGACGTCGCGGTGACCGTGCGTACCGTCAAGGAGAAGGAGCTGCCGGAGCTGGACGACGCGTTCGCCCAGCTGGCCAGCGAGTTCGACACCCTGGAGGAGCTGCGCAACGACCTGCGGCAGAAGGTCGAGCGGGTCAAGCGGGTCGAGCAGATCTACGCCGCCCGGGACAAGGCCCTCGACCAGTTGGTCGAGGCGGCTGACGTGCCGGCACCCGATGGCGTGGTCCGCGAGGAGGTCGAGCACCGCAAGCAGGCGATGACCGACCAGCTGGAGCGGATCGGGGCCTCCTGGGAGGACTACCTCGGCTCCGAGGAGAAGTCCGAGTCCGACATCGACGCGGAGCTGGCCGAGGCGGCCGGCAAGGCGGTCAAGATCCAACTGCTGCTGGACACCCTCGCCGACGCCGAGGACGTCCAGGTCTCCGACGACGAGTTCGGCCACGAGATCGTGCACCGCGCCCAGCGGGCCGGGATGGCGCCTCAGCAGTACTACGACCAGCTGGCCCGGTCGGGTGTGGCGGGGGCGGTCTACGGCGACGTCCGCCGGGGCAAGGCACTCGGCCTGGTGATGGAGCGGATCACGATGAAGGACGCGGCCGGCAACCCGATCAGCATGGACGCCATCCGGGAAGCCAACGAAGCCGAGCACAACCACGAGCACTGAGCGTGACCGACTGCGGGCTGTCGGCCGGGATGCACACGCCCGGCCGATGGCCCGTTCGTCGTAGCGGACCACCCGCCTGCTCAACCGGGGTGACCGCTGCACCACGTGTCGCGGCCCCCTGCGCTGTGAGCGAACAGCACCCTGAGAACGGCGCCCGGCCCGTTCGCAACGGTTAATGTCGGGCTTAACGACGCACGGAGAGCGAAGGGCTGCCATGACCGATCTGCACATCCCAGCTATGCCCATCCGGGTGAGCGAGGCCCGCGGCGGTGACTCACTCAGTGGCAACCTCGACGACACGGTCTTCAACCGGCTGCTCAAGGAACGGATCATCTTCCTGGGCAGCGAGGTGACCGACCAGGTGGCCAACCGGATCTGCGCCCAGTTGCTGCTGCTGGCCGCCGAGGACCCGGACCGGGACATCAACCTGTACATCAACTCGCCGGGCGGGTCGGTCTACTCGGGCATGGCGATCTACGACACCATGCAGTACGTCAGCAACGACGTGGCCACCATCGCGATGGGTATGGCCGCGTCCATGGGCCAGTTGCTGCTCTGCGCTGGTGCGCCGGGCAAGCGGTACGCCCTGCCACACGCGCGGATCATGATGCACCAGCCGTCCGGCGGGATGGGCGGTACCGCCTCCGACATCGCCATCCAGGCCGAGCAGATGCTCTACACCAAGCGGATGTTCCAGGAGCGGGTGGCGTTTCACACCGGGCAGGAGCCGGCACAGATCGAGGCGGACTCGGACCGTGACCGCTGGTTCACTGCCGCCGAGGCGCTCGACTACGGTTTCATCGACCGGGTGATCACTGGAGCCACGCAGGTCCCGACCGGCGCTGGCACCCGCAACTGAGGAAGGCGACGATGACTGACCTGACCATGCCGCCCGGGTTCGCTCCGGTGCACAACCGGTACGTCCTGCCGTCGTTCGTGGAGCGCACCTCGTACGGGATCAAGGAGTCGAACCCGTACAACAAGCTCTTCGAGGACCGGATCATCTTCCTCGGGGTGCAGGTGGACGATGCGTCGGCCAACGACGTGATGGCCCAGCTGCTCACCCTCGAGGGCACGGACCCGGACCGGGACATCATCATGTACATCAACTCGCCGGGTGGCTCGTTCACCGCCATGACGGCGATCTACGACACGATGCAGTACGTCCGGCCGGACATCATGACGGTCTGCCTGGGGCAGGCGGCCAGCGCGGCCGCGGTGCTGCTCGCCGCCGGCACCCCCGGCAAGCGGATGGCGTTGCCGAACTCGCGCATCATCATTCACCAGCCGGCCACCGAGGGCGGGTACGGGCAGGGTTCGGACATCGAGATCCAGGCCCGCGAGATCCTCCGGATGCGGACCCAGCTGGAGGAGATGTTGTCCCGGCACTGCAACCAGGCGGTCGAGAAGGTCCGTAAGGACATCGACCGCGACAAGATCATGACGGCGGAGGAGTCCCGCGACTACGGCCTGGTCGACACCATCCTGACCAGCCGGAAGAAGGGTGTGCTGGCCGCCAGCTCGGCCAGCTGACGACGCACGGTCAGAGGTCGGCCAGGCAGTGAGTAGACTGGCCGACCTCTGACACACCCGATTTTGGGGGTCGGAGTTTGCCCCGCCAGCGGGTAACGTCGAGATGCACCGTCTGACGGAGTTGACCGGCGGCAGGTGCTCGACACTGACGAGGCAGACCGTCCTTAGGCCAGGGC
Source organism: Solwaraspora sp. WMMB762 (assembly GCF_049179115.1). Taxonomy (NCBI): domain Bacteria; kingdom Bacillati; phylum Actinomycetota; class Actinomycetes; order Micromonosporales; family Micromonosporaceae; genus Solwaraspora; species Solwaraspora sp. WMMB762. Next base: position 2,658,878 of record NZ_JBMHMD010000001.1, on the reverse strand, counting down.
CGGCGAGACCGGCCGAGAGCGCAGGGAGAACGTAGGTGGCACGGATCGGCGACGGCGGCGACCTACTCAAGTGCTCCTTCTGCGGCAAGTCGCAGAAGCAGGTCAAGAAGCTCATCGCGGGCCCAGGGGTCTACATCTGCGATGAGTGCATCGATCTCTGCAACGAGATCATCGAGGAGGAGCTGGCCGAGTCCGGCGAGGTGAAGTGGGAAGAGCTTCCCAAGCCGATGGAGATCTGCCAGTTCCTGGACTCGTACGTGGTCGGCCAGGACCACGCCAAGAAGGCGCTCGCGGTCGCGGTCTACAACCACTACAAGCGGATCCAGGCGGACGCCGCCGGCGCGCCCGGGTCCAACGACGCCGTCGAGGTCGCCAAGTCGAACATCCTGCTGATCGGGCCCACCGGTTGCGGCAAGACTCACCTCGCGCAGACCCTCGCCCGGATGCTCAACGTGCCGTTCGCCATCGCGGACGCGACCGCGCTGACCGAGGCCGGCTACGTCGGCGAGGACGTCGAGAACATCCTGCTCAAGCTGATCCAGGCGGCCGACTACGACATCAAGCGGGCCGAGACCGGGATCATCTACATCGACGAGGTCGACAAGATCGCCCGTAAGTCGGAGAACCCGTCGATCACCCGGGACGTCTCCGGTGAGGGCGTCCAGCAGGCCCTGCTGAAGATCCTCGAAGGTACGGTGGCCAACGTGCCGCCCCAGGGCGGGCGCAAACACCCGCACCAGGAGTTCATCCAGATCGACACCACCAACGTGCTGTTCATCTGCGGCGGTGCGTTCGCCGGCCTGGACCAGATCATCGAGTCACGCACCGGGCAGGGCGGCACCGGCTTCGGGGCCCGGCTCCGGGCAGTGTCCGAGCGGTCCACCGACGACATCCTCACCCAGGTCATGCCGGAAGACATGCTGAAGTTCGGGCTGATCCCGGAGTTCATCGGCCGGCTCCCGGTGATCACCAATGTCCGCAGCCTGGACCGCGAGGCCCTGGTCCGGATCCTGACCCAGCCCCGCAACGCCCTGGTCCGCCAGTACCAACGTCTATTCGAGTTGGACAACGTGGAACTGGAGTTCGATCCCGGTGCGTTGGAGGCCATCGCGGATCAGGCGATGCTTCGCGGCACCGGTGCCCGCGGCCTGCGGGCGATCATGGAGGAGGTGCTGCTCTCCGTGATGTACGAGGTGCCGAGCAACCCGGACGCAGCCCGGGTGCTGATCACCCGCGAGGCCGTACTGGAGAACGTCAACCCGACGATCGTGCCGCGGGAGTTCACCGGCCGGCGTCGGCGCGACCGCGAGGAGAAGTCGGCCTAGCCGCAACACAACCAGGGAGCACCGCCCGTGCGTGTCGCTGTCTGCCAGCTGAA